>NZ_FUYS01000022.1 GCF_900168055.1 Parapedobacter luteus | reverse complement strand
CCGGAACGGGTGGTGTACTTTCCCCGGAATATTCAGCAGTTATTATTTCAAGCCCAAAGGGGAATCCCTGTACAACCAGCGGGTGATGAAAGCAATTGACCGGAAGTTCCTGGACTGTCCGTTCTATGGGGTGGAGCGGATGACCGCATACCTGAAAATGGACCTGGGTTATTCTGTAGGGGAAAAGCGCATCAGGCGATTGCGATCACATATTGGACCAGCCCTAATGCTGGGTGTCCCTTCCATTTCGACTACAACAACCGTCGTTTTGGTTACACCTGTTTTTTGGTCATTGCAGAATTTTGTATCAACAAAAAACAACTAAAATGAAAGTATTTGTAACAGGAGCTTCGGGTTTTATCGGCTCAGCCGTCGTCAGCGCGCTAACCCGGGCAGGACATCAAGTAGTAGGCTTGGCACGTTCCGAACAATCAGCAAAGAAAATCAGTGAGGCAGGTGCAGCGGTTTTGTTGGGTAGTCTGGAAGATTTGGAAACCCTGAAACAAGGCGCAAATAATGCTGACGGTGTTATTCACGCAGGTTTTTTCCACGACTTTAACCAATTCGCCAAGGCAGCAGCAATAGACAAAGCAGCTATTGAAGCAATGGGCGAAGTGTTGATTGGGACAAGCAAAGCGATGGTCGTCACCGCAGGGATTTTAGGCTTGCCGCTCATTGATGGCGTGATTACCGAAGAAAGCCGTCTCCCCCAGGGTTTTCCGCGTTTTTCCGAAACTGCGGCTTTGGCTTTGGCAGAAAAGGGCGTTCATGCCTCGGTAATTCGTTTGGCACCGTCCGTTCACGACAAAGGCGACAAGGGCTTCGTTCCGTTTATCATTGAGCAAGCGCGCAAAAACGGGGTTTCGGCTTATCCAGCAGCTGGCACCAACCGTTGGACTGCCGTGCATCGATTGGACGCAGCAGAGGCGTTTCGCTTAGCCATCGAGAAGTCGGCAACGGGCGCGGTGTATAACGTTGTTGGAGACACAGGCATTGAAGTAAAAAAAATTGCCGAATTGATTGGCGAAAAATTGGGTTTGCCCCTTGTATCTTTGTCGGAAGAACAAATTGTAAAACATTTTGAATGGATGAGCGGATTTATCGCCTTTGACAGTCCGGCAATCCATTTAAAGACGCAGGAACAATTAGGTTGGAAACCTGAACACCTCGGATTATTGGAGGATATGCGGCAAAACTATTTTTAATTTTGTGATGGAGCAGCGACAGCCAACAAGAGTAAAAACAATCAGCCAATTTCACCAGCTTCGTGGTCTGCCGAAGCCCGAGCATCCGCTGATCAGCATCGTAGACTATTCTTCCGTAAAGCGCCCGACTGGAACCGAAGTGAGCTGGATTTTCGATTTCTATCAAATCGCGATTAAGCGGGGTATCGATGGAAAATTCAGATATGGACAACAGGCGTATGATTTTGACGAGGGTATGATGTTCTTTATCGCGCCCCATCAGGTTTTCAGCGTTCAAGTCGACCAGCATTCTGTCGCAAAAAAACGATCGGGGTGGATGTTGCTCATTCACCCCGATTTCCTGTGGAACACACCGCTTGCACGTGGAATTAAACAATACGGGTTTTTTGATTATTCGGTAAACGAGGCTCTGTTCCTTTCCGAAAAAGAAGAAAAAACACTCGACGGAATTTTAGCAAACATTCGGCAAGAGTATCATTCCAACATCGACAAATTCAGCAAGCAAATCATCATTTCGCATATCGAAGCATTGCTCAACTATGCCGAGCGGTTTTACAACCGCCAGTTCATCACGCGGGAAAAAACGAATCATCAAATTTTGGCCCGTTTGGAAAAATTGCTGTCCGATTATTTCAATAGCGACGATGTGATTTCAAGAGGTCTACCGACGGTTCAATACGTTGCCGAAAAATTAAACGTTTCGGCAGGTTATCTCGGTAGTTTGCTTCGGGTGCTTACCGGACAAAACACGCAGCAACACATTCACGAACGGTTGATTGAAAAGGCTAAAGAAAAATTAGCTACGACAAACCTATCAGTTAGCGAGATCGCTTACGAACTAGGCTTTGAGCATTCGCAGTCGTTCAGCAAACTTTTTAAGGCAAAAACAAAGCTTTCGCCTTTAGCGTTTAGGCAATCGTTTAACTGAAATTAAGCCGGCCATGCAACGGTGGTATGGAAGAAAGGCGTGATCGGCCACTGCAATGAAGCGCAACGGTTAGTCCGGCAACCGCTCACCGGTCTCGCCGTGATAATCGAGCGACGTCTCGCCGCCCTCAAACACGATGTGGATATCAACATAGCGTTCCCGCTGAGCCACCGGCATGCTCCACCGGATGTCCTTGCGAAAACCGATGTACATGATATCCGCGATGTCATGGTCTTTTGCCGCATCATCCAACGCTTTTTTCAAGGCATCGTACCGGACCGACTCCAAGGTGAAGAGGCGATCCTCATCATCCAGCGAGTAATGGATGAAATGGGTGCCGACCGAGTTGCCGCGGATGGTCGCGCCTTGCAAACGGCCCGGTTCATCGGTTGGCTCAACCCGGATGTCGGTAAAGTCCTTGTAAAAAAGCAGCGATTCGATGCGACGGTCGCCGATATAGGCGACTGCCTTGTCATAGGCCTTTTTGAACATTTCCGGATTGAAATTGCCTTTATCCTGAAAAACCAGTTTCTGTGGAAAGTACCTAAGCCGCAGCCGGAGCCAGTCCACATTGCCCGTCGCGGTATATGGTGAAATAAACCCGGCGCCGAACAACGCTAAAATCAAGATGAAACTTACCGATCGTGCCAGCCCGTTCGGATTGCGTCCCACCAGGAGCCACAGACCGGTTTTCCGCCGCTCCGGGTAAACCTTATCCGCCTGAAACGTCCTGATATCCGCCGGGATTTCGCCCGCCGGCAGGATAGTCGACACCATGCCATATCCGGGGTCATGCGGATCTTCAAGAAACGTGACGAGCGACCCCTCCTGGAGTAGGTCCCCCTCTCCGACCGTCATGAATTGGCGTACCGTCGTTTGGTAGGGCGCGCCGGACTGTTGAAACACGGTTACCTGAATGACCATCAGCTCGCGCGTCTCCAACATCCGCACACCGCCGAATCGGATCGCATCGATGCGTGCCGGCGCAGCGAGGCCGCTCGTTTGCGCCAGGGCACGTCGTTTGCGGTCGGTATACCGGAAAAACACGCGGCTAAACAACAAGCCCAGCCCAATCGATCCCACAAGATAAACAACTATCAACAAAATGGGCAGGAAACCCTGCATGGAGGCTACAAAAGCACCGATGACGACGCCCAGAAAAAGCCATACCAGTGCTTTATAGCAAAAGATGCCGAATTGTTCAAGTGTTGGGATTAGCTGCGTTCCATTCATGCGATTAATGCCGTCGTTTCAAAAAAAGCCAACGGGTTTTGCCTATACGTGCTATCTGGTATACCAAGAAAACTTCCCTGTCTTCCCTGATTTCCACGTTTAGGCGGCATTTACCACGTGAAATAAGCGGATAGGAGCCCCGTCAGGTTAGTTGTTGGCTAAAGATAGGGATTTCGTGCTTAGTTTGCAATAAGGAATCTTGCTAACCCCCCTTTGGGGGGTATTGGGGAAAGTTTTGCCACTATACCTTTGTTTCGTCAAATGATGGAAAACGGTCAATATCACGCCGAAACCCTCATACGGATAAAATATAAACCCTAAAAGTACACAAAAATGAAAGCAACAATCAGAAAAACAGGCATACTGTTCTTGGCAGTAGCAGCGTTGGCAAGCTGCTCCAAAAACAATGATAAAGAAAATGTCGGTAAGGAATACGGACGATATCTCAAAATGAGCATCGACGGCGCTAAGTGGGAAACCGATGGTTCTTTCGACATAAAATTCGTCGAACGAGGTTTAGGCGTTGATGATCACTCCGGTGAGTACCATTTATTGCTCTCTGCCATGCAGTCGGGCGATAGAGAGACATTTCAGATCAGCCTTCGCCTGCCCGCTGACAAAATTGATAACCCCATCGGGTCGTACCCAGTAGCTTCAGACGCTACGCAGTCAGGCATGATGGTCGGTACAGCCGAAATCAACTATTATAACAAAGCAGCTTCCGGCGTTATTTTCTCGTCCCGCACCGATCCTCAGGGTTCGCCACATGTCGGCACGCTGACGATCACCGAATTTGAAAAAGGAGACGGTGCATTTGCCCAAAGACAGATCAATTGGCTAAAAGGCACGTTTTCCGTTACGCTAAAAGGTACAGAACAAGGACACAAGACCGGTGAAATCATTGAAATAACGGGCGGCGAGTTTGAGATGCCCAATGCGCTACATCATATCCAGTTGTAAGTTAAAAGATATACCTATGAAAAACACAATTAAAAAAATGGCAGGCTTATTTTTTATAGCCATGGCAATGACATCCTGTGCTAAAAATGAAAACAAAGCTGAAGACGGCCTCGGTGAATGCTCGTACGAAATTACGATAGACGGCAAGACGACCACAGCCAATCGCTTCGGACAAGACTGGATGACCTTTACCTCCGAATCCTATGAAGGAGATGCAGGATTTAGTCTTTCGATTGTACAAACGAAAGCAAATGGTCAACAAGATCCGGTATTCGATTTCTCGTCTGGCGGAGCCAGGTTCAACCGTGAAACGCCTGTGGGCACGACGTACACCGCCAATTTATTTCATGCATTCCAATTAGGTGCTCCGGAGTTCGACGGGTTTGAATATGACAAAGGACGGCTTGGGAATGAGGGTGAGATTATTCTTACGGTAATAGAAAACTCCACCGAACGGATTCGGTTCAATGTCGCTGGAACTGTGATGAAATGGAAAGGAGGCGTAGAAAATCCACAAGAGGTAGCGTTAGCTTCCGTAGATGCCGAACTTGTTTTTGGTCGGGCCAATTACAATGAAATGACTTCAGGAGGCGTGATTTTAGCCAGTGCAAACTGCGATTGCCGGGAACGATAACTCCTTAGTACTCACCTTTTATAAGACAACTCACATTTATCAAACAAATTCAAGACAACGATGAAAAAAGCAATCTTTACCCTTATGGCGATCGTCATCGCCGTAGCAGCACACGCGCAGCAATTTCAGAATGGAACCACCGCGGCCAACCTCGGTATCGGACTCGGCACCGCTCTGGGTGGTCTCGGCAAAGCCCGTCCGGCCATTTCTTTGTCCGTAGACCACGGCATGTGGGATATCGGTGGCCCCGGGGTGATCAGTCTCGGTGGCTACGTTGGCAACACCGGCTACAGGTACACAAGCGGTACCTATACGTACAAGTGGAACTACACCATCGTTGGAGTTCGCGGAGCATATCATTACAATGGTTTTACCAACGTGCCAGAGTTGGACGTCTATGGTGGTGCCATGCTCAGCTACAATATAGCCAAATACTCCTCCGATGGCGATGACGCTTCCTATGCCAACAGCTACGGCAGCGGGGTCGGTTTTACCGGATTCATCGGCGGACGCTGGTTTTTCACCGACCGTATCGGCGCTTTCGCGGAGTTGGGTTACGGGGTATCTGTACTGAATGCGGGGGTTACATATAAATTCTAACGAAAGAGGAATGCGTCCGGCCCCTTTTTCAGAACGGTTTTGACAAAACTTTAACACTTCTCCTGTAATCTTTCGGGGTAGTTATGATACTCCCTATTTGCTGGACAACTTTTGCACTAATTTAAGATATAATCACGACACATTTTTGATTATCTGATAGAACCTTTCGTCGGGTGTTATCCGGCCGATCGATTTATGCCTTCTCTCGGTATTGTAGAAGCATACATAATCCTTTACCTGCCGATATAGATCGACCCCACCGTTTGGTGGATTCAGATAGATTTTCTCCCTTTTGAGCGAACCCCAGAACCGTTCGATGTAGATATTGTCCAAAGCCCGGCCCTTACCGTCCATGGATATTTTCACCTCATGCTTTTTAAGTGCTTCGATGAATACCGAGGATGTGAATTGGGATCCTTGATCGGTGTTGAAGATTTCCGGTTTCCCGTGCCTTTCCATGGCGCCCAGCATGACATCCCGGCACCATTCGGCACTCATCGTATTGGAAATGTCCCAGCCCATAATTTTACGGCTGTATACATCGATGATGGCAAACATATACATGAATCCACGGAACATGGGGATGTAGGT
>NZ_FUYS01000019.1 GCF_900168055.1 Parapedobacter luteus | reverse complement strand
TGCCGTCGCTGTCGGTCAGCACCAGTTTGCCATCCGCGACGGCCAGAGACACGTTGGTGGTGTTATTCAACGCCCAAGGAGACTCAGTCCCGTCTTCAGCGGTATAAGTGAGCGTATTCGTCGCTTTATCATATGCCAGCCGTCCCGCATCAAGGCTAAATGTATGGGTGACCTTATTTTCGTCTATATAAGTGAGCTGGTGTGTATCGGCATCGTATGACAGGGTGGTTACGGTTTCTAACCGGTCGACAATGTCGGAAAAATCAAACTCCTCAAGCACGCCCAAGGTATTGACATAAGCAAGGACGCCCGAAACTGGATCGTAGGAGAGCGATGTATTGTTCAATGGGATGGTTACCGGTGTGTTTTCTTGATCGGTATAGGTAAGCGTGTTGTTCGTGTCGTTGTAGGCGAGTTCTCCAACATTAAGATCGAACGTATGCGCTACCCCGTCTTCATCGATGTAATCAAGTACATGCGTGGCCGGGTTGTATCCCAGCGCCGTTACGGTCTCCAACGCCTTCACCGCGTCTTCTAAATTAATCACTTGTGTTTTATCATTCCCATCAACAAAAGTGAGTTCATATCGAACAGAATCGTAGTTTATGGGCTTGATGTCATCTATGGCCGCCACCAAGACCCAGCGCGAGCCGTTGTTGTAGTATATGCCGGGCACTACATCATTGATGGTAGCCGTATTGTATACCATCATGCCCAAACGATGCTGCGACAACGGAGCAGCATCATCCGCGCGGCGCAATTGGACCCGAGTAAACAATAAGCCTTTGTTGTTGCTCTCCAGCTCCAATAGCGCATCTTTATTCGGTAAAACGGACCCGGGAATGGTGTTGTCTCTTACTTTTTGCTGGGCAAATGTTGCCGTACAGCAGATAAAAATAAACAGCGTTATAAATAGGCGTAGTCTATTGTTCATAGGTATGTTGATTACGTTAGGTACAGCTACTTTCGCGGCTGAACTCCGTTTCCTCAGGTTGACACGTCGTCGGCTGAATATCGCGACACAAACGTCATCGTTGCGCCGTTATATGGTTACACTGATACAATGGTATGGTAAAATGTATAAATCATAGTTAAAATGTAGATGAGCCCATAAAGATGCGAAGTTTTTGGACACATACAAATGAATATCTTGTTAATTTTTTCAATTTTTGTAAGAACTACTTTCTTCACCAATATCGCTTGAAATGAAGAACGGTAATTGACGCTGTTGGTTAAGTGCCTTATCCCATTGCTTACGTGCAAAAGTTTGGTTACCTTCGCTTGGTAAATGCAGCTGGAATAGCTTTCGTAGTCACTTGAAAACAACCGTAGCAAAATTAATCTCTACACTTGGGCATCCGTTTTTGACCGTTCCGGTCTTTGCGGTTTTCCTGCTTTTTAGTACAGAACCCCCGTTAAGGGCCACCTATCTTTCGTTGCTGATTGTAGGGGGGATCTTCATCCCCATCGGATTGAAGACGTTGCGCGGTGTACAGCGGGGAACATATACCAATTTGGACGTTTCGGATCGTGTGCAGCGGCAAAGATGGTTTATCGCAACGACGCTGTTGCTGCTGGCTGTTACCATCATTATTTGGGTCACCGGCCAAGATCGTGTGCTACGATTTGCCGTCGCATGCTCGTTGGTTCTATTGATGGTGGCTCAGGTGGTCAATCGGCGAATAAAGGCGTCAATGCATTTGGCTTTCCATGCGTTCATCGGCTTTTTGATTCTTTATGTCAATATCACAGCCGGGATAGTTTTTTTATTGTTTGCACCTCTGCTGGCATGGTCAAGGATACACCTAAAACGTCATGTGTGGAAGGAGGTAGTGGTTGGTATGTTGCTTGGCACTACCCTTGGCATGGCGTTTTGGGTGTTGGTTAGCTAAGCGCCTTTTGTGTTATGATTTGAAAGGCTGCTCGGCAAAATAGTATCCGGTCTACGTTTGAGGATGTGTGGCTTAAATCAGGCGAACGACCTCGGTGTCAGGCGTGAGGGTTAGGCCATTGGTATGCTTTAGCAGATTAAGCCCGGGAGCCTTGCCCCGCTCTAAGGAACCGTAATATGCCGCGATGCCAAGAAATTCTGCGCCGTTAATGGTGGCCCATTTAATGGTTTCCAATAGTGAAAGATCGGGAAAGTGTTGATGTATGGTTTTTAGCTCAGAAAGTATACATAACCGATCGTTGGAGGCAAGACTGTCAGTGCCCAAGGCAATTTTGTGCTGGTAATGGGTGAAATTCCCTACCTTCGGTAACGTGCCCTCAATATATAGGTTGGCATTAGGGCAAAAACACCAAGTGACGTTCCTCCCCTGACGTTCTATGAAAAAAATATCCTTAGCAGACGTGTAGGTGTTATGAACAAGTAGGGTTGGGGTTTGGCGCGATAGGTAGGGCATGAAGGTTTGTAAAGAATTTCTCGCTTGGGCTTTAAAGTCCGTAATCTCCCTGCCTAAAGCTTGGTAGAAATCCAGAAACTGACCGCTCTTGTAGCGAAATAATCTGTTTTCATCTTCGCTTTCTTGATTATGTATACTTAGCGGCATCTTCAGTTTAGCGGCTTCGTCATCCAACAACTTGAATAGTTCTTTGGATACCGAGTATGGGGCATGTGCCGTTATGGAAGTAGCCCTTTTGTCAAATTGGTTGGCGATATCCTTGGCTTCCGCTAATTTTTGATGGGCTTGTTCGGGCTCGAATCCGAGTACTTCAACAAAGGTATGATAATGGATTTTACTATCCGCTTTTATGGTCGCAGAGATTGCCGTATTGGCGTGGTCGCCTACGGCTACGATGCCGTGTTCGTATAGTTGCTTATCTGCGGCTTTCATGGCCTTTTGGACCTGGTGTTTAGTAGCAGCCCTCAACGAGATAACTTGTTGTAAGAAAGGTACCAGGCCCGTAAGCTTGGGAATGACGCCGGCCATATGCGACAGTTCGAGGTGGCAGTGAGCATTCACAAATCCTGGAACGATTATCCCGTTGTGTCTTTTAATTGTTTTGCCAGCAAGTATTGAATCGTCCGGCGCATAAATGTTGCAGATGACCCCGTTCTCTGTGATCTCAACGACGCCATTTTTGACGGCCTCCCCAATGACTGGTAATACATAATCTGCCGAGAAAAAAGTGTTCATAGTAAGTTTGGTTTTCATGTTTGGCGGTCATCAATTAAACCAACGTATTGTGCCTTTTTCAGTGCCGTGACCTATGAACAGCAGGTTGATATAGCTAATTGGATATAGCGTCATTCAGGCTAGGTTTAATTTGAAGAACACACAACCGCAAAGATGTGTTTTTTTTAGTGTTTAACCAAATACGGGAAGAAAAATACCTGCAAAAAAAACCGTACCTTTGTGGCATGGTCGGTGTTAAAGCAAAAATCGATATTCGTAAACTGACGCTTGAGCAACTCCGTGAACAGCTGGCGTCCATGGGTGAGCAGGTATTTCGGGCCAAGCAAATCTATGAATGGCTTTGGCAAAAGTCATGTACGGATTTCGACCAAATGAGCAACCTAAGCAAATCGCTGCGTGATAGACTCAAGCAACTATTTGTCATCAATTCGGTTCAAGTGCGCCAAGCGCAACGTAGCGCAGACAGCACCATAAAAAGCAGCTTTGTCCTATACGATGGTAATATTATCGAAGGTGTGTTGATTCCAGCACCCGATCGGATGACTGCATGTGTGAGTTCACAGGTGGGATGTAGCCTTACTTGTAAGTTTTGTGCTACGGGTTATATGGATCGCAAACGTAACCTCAATGCAGATGAAATATATGATCAGGTCGTGCTCATCAGCAAGCAGGCACAGGAGCACTATGGCCAACCGCTTACCAATATCGTTTATATGGGCATGGGCGAGCCTTTGCTCAATTATGCAAACGTACTGACATCGATCGCGCGCATCACTGCATCCGATGGGCTCAATATGGCGGCTAAGCGGATTACCGTATCTACAGCGGGCATCGCGAAAATGATCAAAAGGTTGGGTGACGATCAAGTACGTTTTAATCTAGCCCTGTCATTGCATGCGGCCAACGATCGTAAACGCAATGAAATTATGCCTATCAATGAGCAAAATTCGTTGCGTGCACTTGCCGAGGCACTGAAATACTATTATGCCAAGACTAAGACACCGGTTACCTATGAGTACATCGTATTTAATGGATTCAACGACGATGTAGCTGACGCGCAAGAGCTGGCGGCGTTTTGCAAGCATCTACCTTGCAAGGTCAATATCATTGAATATAACCCGATAGCTTTTGCCGATTTTGAAAATGCTTCAGAAGACAAAATAGACAGGTTTGCTGACTATCTCCGGCAGAAAGGGATTGTGACCAACATACGTAGGAGCAGGGGTAAGGATATCGATGCGGCATGTGGCCAATTAGCCATCAAGGAAACAGCAAGCCCTACGGTTTGATTGTTTATGACCATCCAGCAATACATCAAAGATTTTATTGCGCTCTTTTTTCCGCAGACCTGTGCGGGGTGTGATGCGCCGCTTGTTCATAGCGAATACCTCATCTGTACCGACTGCTGGTACCATATGCCTTACACGCAAGGGCACAAGGATGCACAGAATGTTAGTGCACGTCAACTCTGGGGAAGGGTTCAGCTGGAAGCCGTTGCTTCTTATGTGTATTTTGTTGACAGCTCGCGTGTCAAACAGCTGTTGCACCAGTTGAAATATCGCAACCGCCCTGAATTAGGGGAGCTCATAGGAACGCGATATGGGCTGGCACTTAAAACCTCATCCCCGTTTGATAAGGCCGATATAATTGTGCCAGTGCCCCTGCATCCGGTCAAGCTACGTAAGAGGGGCTACAATCAAAGTGCTTTTTTTGCAAAAGGGCTTTCCTCGTCGATGTGCCGGCCTATCGCCGAACACTGCCTAGTGCGTCGCCATGCTACGAAGAGCCAGACTCAAAAAAACCGTTATGAGCGGTATGAAAATATGCGAGAAACGTTTGCTGTAGGCGATCCGGATGCCGTTGCGGGCAAACATGTATTATTGGTGGACGATGTACTGACCACCGGAGCTACGATGGAGGCTTGTGCCGGTGTGCTGCTGAAGGCAGGAGCGGCTAAGGTCAGTGCGGTTACCATCGCTAAAGCCTTGTAGCATTGGGTAATATGATTGGGTGGGAGAGTAGCGATGGACAGGCGGACATTTACATCCTTTGCGGAAAAGGCCGCATGAAGTGATCGATAAAAATATGATAATCCCTAATACGAAGCGAAAGATTGCATACCTAAGGCGTCTCATCGTTTAGAAGCTGTTTCGGTGTTAGTTGTCGTGCTTACCCTGTACGTGTTATGCAACAGCAGATATGCAAAAACCCCCATGCCTGTACCGACTGTGTCAGCAAATAAATCCCAAGGCTCTGCCGAACGGTAGGTGAAAATTTTCCATTGCAGGTACTCGGTGAGCAAAGCAAATAACGATGACAAAACGACGACTCTGATGGAAATATTCCAAGAAGGTTTTGAAGTCCCTGTTTTCCGTATAGCTCCATAATACAGGAGCACAGTAAAGACAAAGAAAAAGCCTGTGTGTACCAGCTTGTCGATTCCTGGAAATTTAGGAATATCATCTATATTTTCCGAGGGCATACCACATAGCACCAAAATCACTACGGCCCACAATATTGCCCAAATATAATGTCTCATGTTTTCTTTTGCCCGCTGTCAGGAGATAAAGGCAGGAACTACAGCACCAAGCGGGTGCTATAGTTCTGCTTGTATAATTAATAGCTTAAACAGCTACCTGTGCTTCGTAATCTGCGGCGGAGAGCAGTCCGTCAACGTCTGCAGGGTCAGTTAGTTTTACCCGCACCAACCAGCCCGCGCCATAAGGATCTTGATTGACCAGTTCGGGAGAGCTGTCAATTTGCTCATTGATCGCGAGTACAGTAGCCGTGACCGGCATAAATAAATCAGACACCGTTTTTACTGCCTCTATCGTGCCAAAAACGTCATTTTGGGCTACTTCGTCACCGATTGTATTAATGTCGACAAATACAATATCACCTAATTCACGTTGCGCAAAATCGGTAATGCCGATGACGGCTTCATCGCCTTCCACACGAATCCATTCGTGATCTTTCGTGTACTTTAAATCTGCAGGAAAAGTCATTAAAATATAATTTTGCTATTTTATCATTATACAGACATGCTTGCTTATTGACAGATGCAGGCACGCATGTGGGCATGGACTAAATTTTCTTCAAAAATAGAATTATAAGATGAAACCACAAAATACCATTATCTTTATCGTATCATGAACAAATATGTCAGTAAGTTGCATGCTATCGGTAATAAGGAAACGCGAAAGGTTGTTGGCCTGATGTCGGGGACATCAATGGATGGCTTAGATATTGCGCTTTGTCAAATCACCGGCAGTGGGCGAAACACTTCCCTGAAAATTGTCCGGTTTGTTACGAAGGTCTATTCGGACGAATTTCGCAGGCGGATTAGGGAGGTTTTTGCCAAGCGGAATATCGACCAACAATTGCTTTGCGGTCTTCACGCTTGGGTTGGCCGGGTTCATGGCATGCTGGTCAACGAAGCGCTGCGTGAGTGGGAAGTTGCCAATGCAGATATTGATCTTATCGCCAGCCACGGCCAGACTGTTTTCCATGCGCCACGGTCACTTACCGGCGCAACGGATTATCCAGATAGCACGCTGCAGATAGGCGACGGCGACCATGTGGCGATCACGACCGGTATCATCACCATATCCGATTTTAGGCAGAAGCATGTTGCAGCAGGAGGCGAAGGTGCGCCGTTAGCGGCATATGGAGATTACCTTTTGTTTGCAGATAAGTACCAGACTCGTGTCTTGCTCAACATCGGCGGTATTGCTAATTTTACGTTGCTACCGGCTACTCAGAGCGGGGGGTATTGTTTTGCTACGGATGTTGGGCCGGGAAATACGCTGATGGATCAATATATGCAGGCCAAACTGGGCGAGGAGTTTGATCAAGACGCCCGGCTTGCCGCCGCAGGCTCGGTTAATGGACCACTGCTAACGGCGTTGCTGGCACACCCTTTCTTTGTAAAGCCTTTTCCCAAGACTACCGGCCCTGAGTTGTTTAACCTCCAGTATATCACCGATGCACAGAAGGTGTCAGCTACAGAACGGTTGCCGCCAGGCGACGTGATGGCTACTTTAAGTGCTTTTTCGGCCAAAGCCATCGTTTTGGCCATTCAGCAGGTAGCGCATTTGTACGGCAATTTAAAGGTGTATGTCAGTGGCGGAGGACTGCATAATCCGTTGCTAATGCAAGGGATAAGTGAAGGCCTGGATAGGATGACACCAGTGTCTTCGTTTGACGCGCTAGGGTTGTTGCCTGACGCGAAGGAAGCAGCGTTATTTGCCGTGTTGGCCAACGAAACCGTTGCGGGGGACGCTGCAAACGCCGGAGCCATTCAAGATTCGCCAGCCGTGTGCATGGGCAAAATCAGTTTCCCTGAATAAGCGATAGACTACTCTTCGCCAAGCGCCTCGTGAAGGAAAAGCTTAAAGCCATACATCCGGCTAAATGCTTGGAGTACGGTACTCAAACCGTTGGCCCCCGATAGCTCTTCATCCGAAAGTGGTTCAGATACCGTAAAGCTTTTTAGTTTGATCAATTCGATAAAAGGATTGTCTTCGCCAAATCCAGCAGGAGCTCTTTTCAGTTTATCTTGACTATCCAATTGGCAGTGTTTTTTGAATGCGGGTTCATCCAATAACTTCAATAGACGGGCACCATTGTAGTCGATTTCCTGCCTGATTGCTGCTAAATGTTCTTTTTCGGGGCGCCAGTATCCGCCTGCGACAAAACTGTTGCCGGGCTGAATGTGCAAGTAGTATTCCGGGCCGTTCAGCTTGCGTCCAGCGGTGGATATACCGGCACCGAGCCATGTTTTATAGGGAGTTTTGTCTTTACTGAACCGCGTATCACGGTAGATTCTAAACAGGCACTTGGCTACCGGAATATCGCTCGAAATATATCGATCTGTCTGCGCGAGTCCCTGAATAACTGCTTCGGTAAAATCTTTCATGTTCTGCCAAGCATGCTCATACGCTTCGCGGTTCGCCTGAAACCATTCTTTGTTGTTGTTGTCCTTGATTGCTTCGAGAAAACCGAATGTGTTAGGATGTATGCTTATTTTCATATACGGTTGCTGAGTTATAAAACGATTTTAAGAAATGCAAGCACGGCTGGAGCAGCGAGTAGCAACCCGTCAAATCGGTCGAGCAACCCTCCATGCCCAGGCAAAACCGAGCCGGAATCTTTTACTTGTTGACTCCGTTTGAGCATCGATTCAACAAGATCGCCGTAGGTACCGAATATAGAAATAATCAATGCTACCCCAACCCATTGCCACGTGGGTAATAGTGTAAAATAATTGGCCATTACCAATGACGTGAACAGCGCCAGCCCAACGCCACCTGCAAGGCCCTCCCATGTTTTTTTTGGCGATATGCGTTCAAAGAGAAGGTGCTTGCCAAAATACCTTCCTACTAAGTATGCACCGGTATCGTTTCCCCAAAGGATGAGCATAAACCCTAAAGGCAAGCGGTAATCGTAGGCTTCCGTTGCCGTGAAGCCCAATGTATAAAACGATACGAAAGGTAGGACGATATAAACTACACCTAACAGCGTATAAGCGATGTCAGCAAATGGTTTCGCGCGCTTCTGATACAGCGATACGATAAAAACGTTGGCTATCAGCGGGGCGGTCAATAGTAGATAAGCCATCGACAGGCCCGCGAGGTAGTGTGCAGCGTATAGCCCAAAAGCAAGCACTCCAAGCAATATTCCTACCCATCTGTTTGGTTTACCGGTTTCATCGGCAACTATTCGGTAAAACTCCTGCAAGCAGTAAGTGCTGAGCATGATAAAAAAAATCGTAAATAGGTATACACTCCATAGGATAGATCCCAATACGACGAGGACAAAAAAAAGGGCAGTAATTGCTCGTATTCTCATAGTTGCTTATACTTCGCTGTCTCCTTGTTCAATTTCCGCTATCAAACCGCGCGCAGAAGCTTCTTTCGACTCATGCACATAGAGTTCTATTTGGCCGAAACGGTAGGACGAGTCTTGTTTGTTGATAATCACTGCTGGCACACCATGTTCTTCAAGCATTTGCTTCGTTATTTCGGCCTGAATAGCGTTGGTGGTAACCAAAAGTTTAATCCAGTGTTTTTCCATAATGTTAGGTGTTTCTTACCATGGTCGTTTTGTAATACTGATATAGCAAAACCGCAGTGAGTACAAAGCTAAGGAAATAAAAGTATGTGGGAATTTGTGCGCTCAGGTCCATGTCGTCGAGAGATTTGCCCTGCCGCCTTAGATAAAAAGCCGAGATGGTAGCAGCAGCGTTATTGAGGAAGTGGGCCAATACCGGAAGCCAGATATTTTTACCCCAAAAGAGCAAGTATCCAAATAACGCACCCAGAAGCATACGAGGCAGAAAACCATAAAACTGCAAGTGTATGGCGCTGAAAATGATAGCGGTGAGCCAGATGCTCACATGTGGGTTTTTCAGCCAGCGGACCAATATACCCTGCACGCAGCCCCGGAAAATGAATTCTTCGCCGATTGCAGGGATTACTGCGACAACAATCAAGTTGATAAACAACCCTGAATATGTGGTGTCGGCGAGCAACTGGTTCGTGAGCCGCTCGAGTTCCGCTTCCTTGGCTTTCATCCAGTTCTCTATACCGGCGAGTGCTTCGGGAAGTTTCATCTGCTCGTTGAGTTTAATCGCTTGCTCAAAAATTGGAGCAGAAAAAAACATAATGCCAACGACGATCAACCACAGCATAGGATTCACCTGCGTATCGAAATCGAGATAACGGTATCTCCGCTTTTCCACTACGCGCATTAGTAAGGCAGGGATAACAAACATGCCAATACTGGACCCCGCTTGCACGATCTTGATAAAATCGGTATTGGCGGCATTCCCTGATAAGAGCTGACCGATATCCGCCGAGGGATTTGTGGTGGCAAGCCCTACAAAAACCGAAAGTACGCCAAAAATAATAGCTCCAGCGAAAACCAAGGTCAATAGCAGAATTAACGACACCATGGGGTGATTTTCACCATGGCGCTGGACACCGCTCGAAAAAGTATTGTGATCGGTCATTGGCACGCTTGTTATTTTGGGGATGAAGATACGCATTGAAGCTGACACTCGGAAACAAGCCGTTTATCTTGTGTATATACGGGAGATTAGCTATGTTTGGAAACAACTAATATCAAGGCGATACCATGAAAGCCTTACCAATTATAATCCTGTTTGTCGCGGGAGGCTTGTTTTCTGCAACTGCCCAGGAGGAGTATATTCGACCTCCTTCGGAGCCTTTAACGGTTGTCCCCTTTTCAATGGCTGCAGAAAGCGTTGTGCTCCTGAAAGCGGTTTTGGTAGGCCATCCAGATACCCTTACCTTTATCTTAGACACAGGAAGCAGTGGTATATCACTTGATTCGACCACCGCTGATCGGTTGAATTTGGTGCCTGAGGAATCAAATATCAATATCCGCGGCATAGCTGGCGTCCGGAAGGCACAATTTCTGTATAATAAAAAGCTTAAGCTCAATGAACTCGTTATCGATAGCCTAAATTTTCATATCAACGATTATGAGTTTCTTTCTTATGTTTATGGAGCCCGAATAGACGGCGTTATAGGGTATTCGTTGTTTAGCCGGTATATTCTGAAGATCGACTATGATGTCCGTGAAATCGAAATCTGCTCGCAGGGCCCCATCAAGTATCCACGTGGCGGCTATTTGCTCCGGCCATTTATCCGGACGCTTCCGGTACAATCCGCACGCGTACGTGACCACCGCAAAGTCACCTCTCGTTTTCTTTTTGACATTGGTGCCGGCTTGTCGCTCGTATTGTCGCAGGAGTTTGAGCAGGACAGCGCCGTCGTCCGTAGGAAGCGCAAGCGGTTCCCGGTAGAAGCTCACGGTGTTGGTGGCAAGCTGGCGATGGAGATGACGTTGGTTAAGGATTTCAGGTTGGGGCCGTACCGTTTCCGGAAGGTGCCCACCATGGTGTTTGAAGATGTATTCAACGTGACCTCCTATCCCTATCTTGGCGGCCTCATCGGTAATCAGATTCTTAAACGGTTCAATGTGATTTTCAATTATGAGCAGCGCGAGATTTATTTAAAACCCAATACACTTTACAGGGAGCCGTTTGAATATTCGTATGCGGGAATGGAGCTGTATTATATTAATGGAGCCATTGTCATCGGCTCTATCGTCAAAGGCTCTCCGGCAGATATTGCGGGCTTGAAGGAGGGAGATGTGGTATTGGCCATAGGCAACAATGCAAGCCAAGATTTTGCGCAGTATAAAAAGGCGCTCATGACCGCAAAAAAATGGCTAAGGATGATTATCCGGCGTGGCGCTGAATTGAAGGAGGTACGTGTTCGGGTGCAGAGCCTGCGCTAAGTTTGGCCCGATGTATGCTTTCTGCTGTATTAACTTAGCTAAATGCGTTATTGTGCAAAAATTGGACATTAGTAAACAGGAAAAGGAAACGTTGGATGAAGCTATCAATTATTGGCAACAGCGGGGTTTGATAGACGACGGGTTGGCCAAGCGGCTGAATGAATCCTACCAAGTAAAAGGCTTCGATTGGAAACGACTCGCTCAATATGCATTCTGGATAGCGCTTTCCTGCGTGGTGCTGGCGTTTCTGTCCCTATTTGCAGACCAGATGGTTATTCGCTGGATTGAACGGCTTTATGACACGCCGGACACCGTAATTTGTATCTTTTGTCTAATATTGGCTTTCCTATTCTACTTTTGGGGGTTTAGAAACAAGCGCAAACACCCGGACAAAACCTTTACGAACGAAGCATTGATGGCGCTGGGTGTATTTGCTACGGCTACATTTATCGGTTATCTCGGTAAAATTATCGATAAGGGATCGGGGCATTTCTCGCTCCTGTTTCTCGCCTCTGTCGTAATTTATGGCGTATTATCCGTGAAGCTGTCATCGCGGTTGATTTGGGTATTCACATTGGTGAGCTTTGGCGTGTGGTTTGCAACGGAGACTGCCTACCATAGCAATTGGGGGTTTCGCTTTTGGGGAATGAATTATCCGTTGCGGTTTACATTGTTTGGTGCTTTGCTTACGGCATTTGCGGTTTTTTTACAACCCCGCATCAAGCAGTTGGAACCCTTTCGGCAGATTAGCTATGTGATCGGGCTTACTTATCTGATGGTTGCGCTATGGCTGCTATCCATTTTTGGCAATTACAGTGACATGGACAAATGGTCACAGGTGCGGCAGTGGCACATTTTCTACTGGGGGCTGCTGTCTTCGGCTGTGTCACTGGGGTTGGCTTGGTATGGTCTGAAACGTCAAGACAATGTTGCCCGCGAATTTGGTATTGTTTTCTTCATCATCAACATCTATACCCGGTTTTTCGAATATTTATGGGATAACATCAATCGTGCAGTCTTTTTTCTCCTATTGGCCGCTTCTTTCTGGTATATCGGTCGTTGGGCAGAGCGGATTTGGAGCGGTCAGGAAAAAAAGAAAGCCTTATAGCGTTACGAATGTACACGATAAGGCTTTACGGGACTGATACGGGTTATTGTTATTGTTTTACAAACTGTACGCTCGCCTGTATCTTTACGTCGTCACTGACTACTACTGCCCCCGCCTCGGTTACGGCGCTCCAGGTAAGGCCAAATTCTTTCCGGCTGATTTTTCCGGATACTTCGAAACCAGCTTTGAAATTACCGTATGGATCGGTTACTGTTCCACCAAATTCCACATCAAACGTTACGGGTTTGGTGGTATCACCCACGGTCAAGTCACCCCGGAGGATAAATTCGCTGTCGCTTTTTTCTTCGATAGCGGTTGACGTAAACGAAATCTGAGGATATTGGGCAGCGTTAAAGAAGTCAGCTGACTTCAGATGCTCATCGCGTTGTGCCTGATTGGTGTCGATACTCGAAGTATCGATAGTAAAGTTCACTTTTCCGGTCGTAAAATCCGATTCATCTTCCGTCACGACCGTTCCGTCGAACGAACGAAAGTAACCGGTAACTGTAGTGATCACCAAGTGTTTTACCTTGAATGCTACCTCGGAGTGGGTAGGGTCCAATTTCCATGTCGTTGCCATAGTTTTTTTGCTTATATGTTTTATAACACAAAAATACACATCAATGTTTGAACATATATTGAAATAGGTTAAGTTTTAAAAAAAACGCGAAGCATTCCGCTTTGTAAAAATCATAGAGACATTGGGACAGTAGGCTGGATACTACTATTTGAGGAGTAATCTATCTACTGGACTTCGACAGTGTAGGTGATAGCAACGCCGCCGGCGGCAAGCATATCATGCACCGAACAATACTTTTTGACGGCCAATTCAGCGGCCTTTTCGGCCTTGGCTGGGTCAATTTCACCCTTGAGATAAAATGCGATGTGGATGGAAGTAAAGATATTGGGGATTTCTTCCCGCCGTTGGCCTTCTACATGGATATCCAGGTCCTCGATTTGCTGACGTTGTTTTTTGAGAATATTGACCAAATCCAGCGCACTGCACGATCCCAGCGCCATCAGCACTAATTCCATGGGACGTGCGCCCAGGCCTTCGCCACCGATATCCGGCGAACCGTCGATGTGTATTTTTACCTCCGTGGTATTGCTGGTGCCTTCGAAGTGCACGGCATCGTTCGCTCGTTTTAGTGATATTTTCATTATGCCTATTAACTATGGTTCAACGCTTGTATAAGATCCGCTTTGATATCGGTAACATCTTCCAATCCTACGGATATCCGTATACTACCGGGCTGTATGCCCAGTTGCAGCCGTTCTTCTTCCGTCAGTTTAGAATGCGTGGTGGAGGCCGGATGTGTCGCAATGCTACGGGAGTCGCCCAAGTTGGATGTGATACGTATCATCTTGAGCGCATCAAGAAAGCTTTTGGCTCGGTCAAATCCGCCCTTAATGACAAACGTGACAATGCCGCCTCCTCCTCGCATCTGTTTTTTGGCCAAGGCGTATTGAGGGTGTGACGGAAGATACGGATAGCGCACGGTTTCGACCTCGGGGTGCGCTTCCAGTGCTTCAGCCACTGCCAAGGCGTTGCTACAATGACGATCCATCCGTAGGGCCAAAGTCTCCAAGCTCTTAGAAAGTACCCAGGCATTGAAGGGAGATAGTGCGGGTCCGGTATGGCGGATAAAAAACATCAGTTCGTCGATTAAAGCTTTCTTGCCTACCACTACACCGCCCAACACCCGGCCTTGGCCATCCATGTATTTGGTGGCCGAATGGCTGACCAGGTCAAAGCCGTATTGGATGGGCTTTTGCAAGTACGGCGTTGCAAAGCAGTTGTCTACATTAAGAATGATATCGGGATATTTTTCCTTGAATTTGCCCAGCCACTCCAGATCAACAAGCTCCAACCCCGGATTAGACGGGGTTTCCAAAAAGATCATCCGAGTATTTGGCTGTATTGCTTTCTCCCAGTCCTCCGGTTTTGCGGCATCGACGTAGGTCGTGGTAATGCCCCAACGGGGGAATAGCTTTGTAAAAAGTTGATGGGTTGATCCGAATATAGCACGACAAGAAACGATATGGTCTCCGCTTTTTAGCAATCCCGCAAATGAAGTAAAGACCGCAGCCATTCCGGAAGAAAAAGCCAACCCCGCTTCGGCTCCTTCCATGGCACATACCTTGTTGATAAATTCTGTGGTATTGGGGTTTGAATAACGTGAATATACATTGCCTTCTTCCTCTTCGGCAAATATTGCACGCCCCTGCTCGGCACTGTCGAAAATAAAGCTGGAAGTCAGGTAAAGCGGTACTGCATGCTCACGAAAGGAAGATCGATCGGCCTGCTCCCGGATGGCCTTTGTTTGTTCGTTCATGTCAAATTTTAGTCGCACAAACTTAGCCAAAGTTATGGGGAAATGCAAACCAGCATTGAGGGAGGCGGTGCAAAAAGAATAATTGCCGGAGGGTTAATAGCCCTTCCGTTGCCGCATTTGGTGATCGAGTGAATAAGGACCTGAACCCACCACAAAGAAAACGATCAGCAACATCAATATCACGATGGAGATCCATAGTTCCGAATTAAGGAATGAAAGGCCCTGCGTGATATTGACGAAAAATACCGCGCCGAAAAGAATCGGCAGCTGAAAACCAATTGCGACCCGAGTTAAGAGCCCGATAGCTATCAGAATACCACCTACCAAATGTGAAAAAGCGACATAGTGTACGGCTCCCCAAGTGTAAATCTGGATGTGGGTCTCCTCGATTAATCGCCTCAAGGACTCCGTGTTTGAGAGAAAGGTTACGCCTTTGAGAAAAATCACAATTCCCAAAGCAATACGGAGTATATCTAACCACCGGGGGTGATGTGTGTCTCCCCAATGTTCGATTTTTTCGATGACATTCATAGATGACCTCCTTTCAGGTTAATTGGTGACTTGATTGGTGAACTAGTTAAATAGCTGGAAGACCAGCGGCAAAAGCACAATTATGCTTGTTCTTGTTATTGTTTTATAACAAAAAAACCTGCCCTTTGTTTGGGCAGGCTATGCTTAAACGTCAAAAGATTTCGGGGATATCTTATTTCTTGATATACATCACTTCTTTTACCGCCTTAACTACGCGAGAAACATTGGGTAGTGCCGCCTGGAGTAATGTGGGGGCATAAGGCAGGGGTACATCAGCGGATGTAAGGCGTACTACCGGGGCGTCTAAATAATCAAAGGCCTCGCGCTGTACTTTATACGCAATTTCGGAAGATATGGATGCCAAAGGCCACGCCTCTTCTACAATAACCAAACGATTGGTCTTCTTTACGGAATTGATAATGGCACCGTAATCGATGGGGCGCACTGTTCGAAGATTGATCAAGTCGACGTCGATGCCTTCCTTGGTCAGCTCTTCTACTGCAGGCTCTACTACCCGGGGCAGCATCTTGCCAAATGTTACAATGGTCACGTCGTTGCCTTCTTTGACCGTGTGCGCTTTACCCAGCTCTAAATAATATTCTTCTTCTGGTACTTCACCCTTGTCGCCATACATCACCTCTGATTCCATGAAGATGACCGGATCCGGGTCAAGAATAGCCTGTTTCAGCAGACCCTTTGCGTCATAAGGATTGGCTGGCACAACGACCTTAAGGCCCGGGGTATTGGCATACCAATTTTCAAAATTCTGCGAATGCTGCGCTGCCAATTGGCCGGCATTTCCCGTTGGCCCGCGGAATACCATGGGGATAGGAAATTGGCCGCCACTCATCGAATACATTTTGGCAGCAGAGTTAATGACCTGATCGATGGCAACCAATGAAAAATTGAACGTCATAAACTCGATGATGGGCTTCAGGCCATTCATCGCTGCACCGATACCGATGCCTGCAAAACCGAGTTCGGAGATGGGGGTGTCTATGACACGTCTTGGCCCAAACTCATCGAGCATACCTTGGCTTACCTTGTATGCTCCATTGTATTCGGCCACTTCCTCGCCCATCAAGAAGATTTTTTCGTCTTTGCGCATTTCTTCGCTCATTGCCTCGCGAAGCGCTTCTCTGAATTGTATTTCTCTCATCAGTTGTATCGTGTCAAAATTTTCTAGCACGCAAACCTACTACAAAAAATTGATATTTTTTGCCCCTGCTTGTCAAATTTTTGTGTATTAACGATCGATGGAATTGGCAAATACCTTCAGCCAACGGTTCAGGTTTTCGATGGCCAGCGGTATCTGCCAGCTTGCCTTGTTACGGCGTTCCACATAGTTTGAGATAGCCCTTATCTGTATGGCCGGCAGCCCTGCTTGGTGGGCTGCATAGAAAACTGCAGCTCCTTCCATACTTTCTACCGCTGGATTTAGTCGTTGAGCTATCGCGTCAATCGTTTCCTCATGGCCGTGCACGGTGTTTACGGTGATGCCACGGCACTGTCGCAGCCCTTGAAACGCTGGATAATCGGGCGCCAAAGCACCCTGGAAGGTGTGCTTAGCTAAGCCAAGTGCAACGCTATCCACAAACTGCTCTCCGTCTTCGGCGCCCAATTCGGCAAAGGTATCCTGATATACATACACTACTTCACCAAGTGCGATGCTGCGCTTAAAGCTTCCGGCAATACCTACGTTAAGCAACAGGTCGTAATGGGGGGTAGCAGCTAACTTTTGACCCAATGCAAAAGACGTAGCTACCATCCCTACGCCTGTGACCAATACCTCGATGCCGCTGCGCGGTTCGACGTGCGAGTGGATAAAGGGTTGGATCTCTTCTTCCGTTGCGGCTATGACCAATACATTCATCTGCTTTTCCATACGAATGTACGCAAAAAAATGGATATGCGCTATTGTGTTACCCCTGTAGTACTTCTTTCCTACCCCCTTGCTTACACTTACCTTATCTTTTACTCGGATTTTATTCGGTATTTGTTCGGATCTTGCTCGGTTGTTAACCGAATAAACTAAAACGAAAAGACGACTTGTATTCATACTGATATGCTGTTTGATTTAACTTTGGGGTAAGGCTGACTTAAGCCATGAGTAGCGGGAACCTGCCTAAATTAGGCCGCCAACGGGAGATCACATCGAAGGCCTCAGGATGGCGGAAGGCGTTGCTTTTAACGATGTTCTAAGAAAAATAAATCCGCTGATATTTTTAAATGAGGTTGCCCTGAAACTATCGTAAGGTTTCAACTGCACCGGATTGGCCAGTAGTATAGCATTTCGTAACATCGCATTGCCAAAGCTGACCGCGATAATTGTTTTTAATGCCTGATTTAGCTAAGTTTGCTGGGTATGACTTACCTCAGGGCGTTTTTATTGCCGTTTTCAGTGTTATACGGGCTGGTTATTTGGATTCGCAATCGATGCTACGACTGGGGATGGATCCGCAACACGGCATTTGATAAGCCGGTCATTGTCGTCGGCAATCTCGCAGTAGGGGGTACTGGAAAAAGCCCCATGACCGAATATTTGGTGAAGTTGCTCGGCGGGCGGTATCGGGTGGCTACGTTAAGCCGAGGCTATGGACGGCAGACGCGCGGATTTTTGGAAGTAGCTGGAGATGATACGGCAGAACGTTGCGGTGATGAGCCGCTTCAATTCAAACGTAAATTTCCTAGGCTTACCGTGGCGGTTGATGAAGACCGTGTCCATGGTGTCCGTCTGCTGCTTCAGCGTGGGCATGAAGTAATCGTCCTGGACGATGCCTACCAACACCGGGCCTTGCGCCCGGGTTTTGCAATTTTGCTGTTTGACTATCGATCCATGAGCCTGCCGAAGTGGCTGCTTCCCGCGGGCAATTACCGCGACGATTTTCGGGAACGGCGTCGTGCAGACCTGATCGTGGTCACCAAGACCCCGCCCATGACTACGGAAGCAGAAAAACAGCGCATTCGTCGTTCACTTGCCGCGGCGCGGCAGGTACCGGTCCTGTTTTGCGGCATTGGTTATGGAGCGCCAGTTAAATTGCTGCCGGACGACAGGGCTGACACGGCGTTGCTTGATGCAACGTGTTCCGTACTGCTTGTCACAGGTATTGCCAATCCTGCTCCATTGTATGATTACCTCCGGGCGCAAGCACAGGAAGTCGTGCATCTCCGTTATCCTGATCACTATCGCTATACGCCGGCGGCCGTGCGGCGGATTATACGTAGGTTCCGTGACATCAGCAATTCCAATAAGCTCGTGGTCACCACCGAAAAGGATGCCCAGCGACTGATGGATCCTGCGTTACATTCCCTATTGACAGACTTGCCGGTGTATGTCGTGCCGATTCACGTGAAGTTTGAGGAGCGTGACGAAGACCTTCTCCAGCAACTCCTGCTGAGCTACTGTCACGACACCCTAAAGAATTGAGGTGCCGCGCAAAGCGATTCGGAGACCCCATTCCTTGGATGTGCCGGTTAGCCATATATTATTTCGCGTTTCCGCAGGGCAGGCTTTATGAGAAATAGTTGCCGCTGAACGCTGCCGATTTGCAAATAAAGGTTATTTTTGTGTGTATGAATAACGAAGACAAGCCCCGTTTGGCTATCGACATGGACGAGGTATTGGCCGATACCCATCACAAGTTTTTGACGCTTTATCACCGTGACTACGGGATCGCGATGGATATCCATCAGGAGCCAGGTAAAGAATTGCACGAGAACTTGCCTCATGACCTTAATGGACAATGGAAAATCTACATCAACGAAAAGGGATTTTTTCGAGATATCCCGCCGATGCAAGATGCCATTGAGACCGTGAAGGCTTTGCAAGAACGGTATAACGTCTATGTGGTTTCTGCGGCCATGGAGTTTAGGAATTCGCTGGAGGATAAGTTGGATTGGCTCGGTGATCACTTTCCCTTTATCCCCTGGACGCATATCTTGTTTACCGGCGAAAAGATCATCGCTGCAGATATCATGATTGACGATCGCATAAAGAACTTAGCCCGTTTCGATGGTCGTAAACTGCTCTTCACATCGCCTCATAACCTGCTTATTACGGGCTACGAGCGAGTGAATACTTGGAAAGAAGTGGCCGGGCTATTATTGTAGAAACAGAAAAGAAAGGCGGCTTGGAAAAAGCCGTCTTTCGATCTTCTTTTTAACCTATTTTAAGCTTTTTCTGAATGTCCTGCACGTACGCTTTGAATTTCTTATCCGTTTCTATCAGATCTTCAACGGTTTGGCAAGCATAGATGACCGTGGAGTGGTCCCGGCCGCCAAAAAAGGCACCGATGGACTTCAAGGAGGTTTTCGTGTGGTTCTTGGCTAAGTACATTGAGATCTGACGGGCTTGTACAATCTCACGTTTCCTCACCTTTGATTTCACCATTTCCACGGGTACTTCGAAATAATCGCACACGAGCTTCTGGATGTAATCCATGGAAATCTCTTTGTGTGTATTCTTAATGAAGTTTTTCAACATGGACTTGGCGAGATTGAGGTCGATTTCCTTTTTATTTAACGTCGCCTGGGCCAGCAATGATACCATGGCGCCTTCGAGTTCGCGCACGCTGTTATCGATCTGATTGGCCACATATTCGATCACGTTGTCAGGTAGCTCAATGCCGTCGGTATACATTTTCTTTTTAAGAATGGCCATGCGTGTTTCCAGGTCAGGTACCTGTATGTCGGCAGAGAGCCCCCACTTAAAGCGGCTTAATAAGCGCTCCTCTAACCCAGCCAAATCCTTTGGTGGTTTGTCCGAGGTGAGAATAATCTGTTTGCTGGACTGGTGCAGGTGATTAAATATATGGAAAAAGATGTCTTGTGTACGTTCTTTTCCGGCAAAGTTGTGCACGTCATCCATAATGATGACATCCATTGCCTGGTAAAAATTGACAAAGTCGTTAATGGTGTTGTTCTTCAAGGAATCTACGAATTGCTGGCAGAATTTTTCGCAAGACACATAGATTACCAATTTGTCCGGCAGATTGCGCTTGATTTCATTGCCGATAGCCTGTGCAAGATGGGTTTTGCCAAGCCCTACGCCGCCATATATCATCAACGGATTAAATGATGTGCCGCCGGGCTTACTCGCTACGGCAAAGCCTGCAGAACGCGCTAAGCGGTTACATTCACCTTCAATGAAGTTGTCAAAACAGTAATGCTGGTTTAATTGTGGATCTACTTGCAGCTTTTTAAGACCGGGAATGACAAAAGGGTTTTTGATATCCTTGTTAAGCGCCACGGGTATGGGGATTGACTGCTTCTTGGCTTCCGCTCCGTTGCCGCTTGACGGAATGTTTGTGGTATAAGGATTGCTGGTAGAAGATTTTTCCACCACAATATTGTATTCCAATCGTCCATTTTCCCCGAGATGCTTTTTGATGGTCTTGCGTAGCAACCCTACATAATGCTCCTCAAGCCATTCATAAAAAAACAAACTTGGCACTTGAATAGTCAAAACGTTACCTTCTAAGCGTACGGCCTTAACGGGCTCAAACCAGGTCTTATAACTTTGTGCAGGAATATTGTCTTTGATGATTTGTAGACAGCTATTCCATACGCTCGTGCTCGTTTTTTCCATTCGTTATTTCTTAATAAGTTGATTTACAATAAATGATCGAAAAAATGTTGATAACTTCTTCGTGAAACGAAGATGGCAAAAAAAAATCAGCTAAAAAATTAAAAATTAAAATATCAAACACAGCATTGTAAATCAATAACTTAGGTGTATTTTTTTGTAAAAATTACAATCAAAATATAGGGGCGTAAAATTTTTAACAATTGCAGGCGAGCTACAAATGCATGCGTTAAAGTTAAGTAAAATTAAAGCAAAGAAATAGTAAAAAATAAATAAAATCGAAGGGTTGTTCAACGCGTCTAAGATGGCGTTACTGCCTTTTTCCTAAAACCTATCCAATTAATGCCGAGTACGATAATGAGTATCAACAGGCCACCTAACTCACGGGTTTCTTCTATCCATGGTTGGTCTGCTTCCATGCGCTGTACGAGTGCCGAGGCACGCTCATGTTCAAACCAATAGATGACCTCGTGCCGGATGAGCAGGAGGTAGATGGCATACCCCACGTAAACGACAAGGCCTAAAAGATAACCTTTGGCAGGATAGCGCTTATTGATGGCCAAATAACACAGCCAAGCCGCATACAAATAGATCGGAATCCAAAGAAATGGGTCTTCATCGTTGTATTGCAGTGCTGCGCTGACAACAAATAGGGCACAAAACAAGCCGTTGAATATTTTCATATACGCTAATTGGTTATTGATGATTGTTTGCTTTTAACGGAGTCAAATAAGACCGCAACGCTAAAATCTTGCTAATGTTTTTAAGACGTGCGATAGATACATTGCTACATGCCCCCAAATCTAAAAAATCTAAGGCAATTGTGGGTGTACCGACCAAAGAATAAATAAAGGGGAAATTGAAAAATTTCAAACCTTTTGTCTGGTCGTTTGTTTCATATACCAGAAAGATGTGCAGGGAGTGCTTGAGCCAATCAGGCTGAGATGATATCCCCGAACCTGAACTGGATAATGCCAGCGCAGGGAAAGCGCGTCGGTACGACGAGAAGTCGTGCAAACCCTATTCTAGCTATGGTTAGAATAGGGTTTTTTGATTAGGCCTCTATCTCTTCATACGCGCTTAACGGGGGGCAAGCACAGATGAGCATTCTATCCCCTTGCGAATCGTTGACGCGCCCAACCGCGGGCCAAAATTTGTGTTCGCGGACAAACGGCAGCGGGAAAGCGGCCTGCGAACGCGTATAAGGCCTGTCCCATTCATCTGCGCTCACCATTGCTACAGTATGTGGTGCGCCTTTCAATAAGTTGTTTGTTTTGTCGGATTCATCACGCTCAATAGCGGCAATCTCTTTGCGGATAGCAATAAGTGCATCGCAGAATCGGTCCAGTTCCGCTTTGGATTCCGACTCGGTGGGTTCCACCATCAGCGTGCCTGCCACAGGAAACGACACAGTAGGTGCATGGAAGCCGTAGTCCATAAGCCGTTTGGCGATATCGCCGACTTCCACTCCGGCGGCTTTGAAGGAGCGGCAATCCAATATCAGCTCATGCGCACAACGGCCGTTAGCCCCGGCATACAATACAGGGTAATGCCCTTCCAAGCGCGCCTTAATATAATTAGCGTTCAGAATAGCATATTTTGTGGCATTTGTAAGTCCCTCGGCTCCCATCATCGCAATATAAGCATGCGAAATCAGCAGGATGGAAGCTGACCCCCAAGGTGCAGCCGATACGGCGTTGATACCTTGTTTTCCGCTGACTGCCACTACCGCATGGTTAGGCAAGAACGGCACTAAATGTTCGGCTACACCGATAGGGCCCATGCCGGGGCCACCCCCGCCGTGCGGGATGCAGAATGTTTTATGTAGATTCAGATGGCATACATCTGCGCCGATAAGGCCCGGGCTGGTCAATCCCACTTGAGCATTCATATTGGCGCCATCCATATATACTTGGCCGCCATATTGGTGAATAATCGCGCATATCTCAATAATAGGCTCTTCGAAAACACCGTGCGTAGATGGGTAAGTCACCATCAGTGCCGAGAGGCTGGTGGCGTATTGTTCAGCCTTGGCGCGCAGATCGGCTACATCGATATTGCCCCGCTCGTCGCATTGTACAACGACTACCTTCATGCCGGCCATACTCGCTGAAGCGGGGTTTGTGCCGTGTGCAGACGACGGGATCAGTACTACGTTGCGATGGGCGTCACCGCGGCTTTCATGGTAAGCGCGGATAACCATTAGGCCAGCGTACTCGCCCTGTGCTCCGGAATTGGGCTGGAAGCTTACCTTGGCAAAGCCGGTAATCTCACAAAGCCATTGATTGAGCTCATTGATGACTTGCATGTAACCCCCGGTTTGATCTGCCGGTGCAAATGGGTGTAGGCCGCCGAACGCGGGCCAAGTGACCGGTACCATCTCGGTGGTAGCATTAAGCTTCATTGTGCATGAACCCAGCGGGATCATGGAATGGCATAGCGATAGGTCCTTGGCTTCCAAGGATTTGATGTAGCGTAGCATCTCGTGCTCGGAGTGATAGCTGTTGAACACAGGGTGAGTGAGAAATGCTGACGTACGACGTAACTCCTGTGGGATAGCCGAAGACGCCTCAGTTGCCGATGCATCCAAATTGACATCGTTAAGGGTTTTGCCTTTTAGCTTGGCAAAAATGCGGACAAGTGTCTCAATGTCTTCATATGTTGTCGTTTCGTCAATGGTGATACCAGCAACGCTGCCTTGGTAATGCAGGTTTATCTCGTTGTTAAGCGCCTCAGCATGTAGTGGGCCAGCCAATTCGCCGAGTTCGATGCGTATGGTGTCGAAATAGGTTTCATTGAGTTGCTTATATCCCAACTGTTGTAATGCGCTCGCCAATAAAACGGTCAAGTCATGTATACGATCAGCGATCAGCCGTAATCCCTTAGGGCCATGGTAAGCGGCATAAAAGCCCGCCATGATTGCTAAGAGCGCTTGCGCAGTACAGATATTGGATGAGGCTTTATCGCGGCGGATATGTTGTTCACGCGTTTGCAATGCCATGCGTAGTGCATAGTTGCCGCTGGAGTCTACCGTTACGCCGATGATCCGGCCCGGAATATTTCGCTTATACGCATCCTTGGTGGCAAAATAAGCTGCGTGGGGGCCGCCAAACCCCATCGGTATACCGAAACGCTGCGTGCTGCCTACAACGACATCAGCACCCCATTCACCCGGCGGGGTAAGGAGTGCTAGGCTCATTAAGTCGGCAACGGCACAAATGGAAATATCCCGGGCGCGTAAGTCTTCGGCAATAGCGGTATAGTCGACTATCGTGCCGTCCCCGGCAGGGTATTGGACAAGCACACCAAAAATGTTATCCGTATCGGGCATTTCTTGAGGGTTGCCTACTAAGAGTTCTATACCGTAGGATAATGCCCGTGTATGCAAGACATCAAGCGTTTGAGGGAAAATGGTCGAGGAGACGAAATACGTGTTGGCGGCTTTGTTCTTCCGGAGTCCATATTGCATAAACATAGCCTCGGCTGCAGCCGTAGCTTCGTCAAGCAGCGAAGCATTTGCGATCTCCATGCCCGTCAGGTCAATGACCATGGTCTGGAAGTTCAATAAAGCTTGCAAGCGCCCCTGCGCTATCTCCGCCTGATAAGGGGTGTATTGCGTGTACCAACCGGGGTTTTCAAATACGTTGCGTTGAATGACGCCAGGAAGAACGACATCATAGTATCCCTGCCCAATGTAGGATTTGAATACCTTGTTCTTGTCGGCTATCGCCTTGATTCTACGCAGGTAAGCTGTTTCCGTCACGGCGGGCGGGAGTGCTAATGCCCTTTTTGCCCGTATTTGTGCCGGTACGGTTTCGTCAATCAATTGGTCAAGGCTTTGGACGCCCAAGGCATCCAACATAGCGGAGGCTTCATCAGCACTGGGGCCAATATGCCGCTCTTCAAATTTTTCCTGAAAATGTATCTTACTCATGGGAATGTTTCACTACCTGGGTGCAGCCATGGTGCTTGCCAGCAAGCAGACGGTAGTTCTTTCGCGTGCAAAGATACAGATTTTGGCGTGAGAAATAAAGTGGATAAAAGTTTTTGGAGGCAGGGGGTTAATGGTTGTTTTGTGTTTGCCTTTCGATGATGTCCGTCATCTTATCCAACAGCCTGATGGCCATGCCTTCCTGTGCTTGGGCAGCAGTTGTTGAAGAATGTGATAGCCTGATGCTGTGTTTTTTGCCTTTGTCTTGAACTGTCAATACGTAGGTGATGCCATCTGCACAATGTCCGCACTCATTGATGTCTAAGGAGCCGAAATCGCCGGTGGCTAAGATTTCTTGAAGCTCTTCAAGATCGCGCGGATCGGTTAGCCATTGTTTCTTTACGCCGGTTTCGTCCTGGCAGCTTGCATAGTGGATCCATAGTGAGTTGTTCTTGCTTATGGTAAGGCTATCATTAGCAGCACACCAGCCTACGTACGTGCGCAGGGATATTGCGGGTTCTTCAAAAGACAAGAAAGCTTCATCAGCCGTGTGTGATTTTTTCGTGCAGGTCACAATAGCTGGCAAGAATAGTAGGGAAATGCGGAATAACGTGGTTAGTTTCATTGACGTCGGGTTATTTATTGCTGTTCGAAATAAATAACGTAAGGCAAGGGGATTTTGCTACAAGTAAAAACGCATAGGTACGTAGCCAAGGGTCACAACCTATGCGTTTTTTAGTTAAGATTTACTGGATTAAGCCAATAACCTTACCGGCTCCTCCAGCAAGGCCTTGAGCGTTTGCAGGAAAGCTGCGCCCGTGGCACCGTCCACTACACGGTGGTCACAGCTGAGCGTGAGTTTCATAATATTACCCGGAACGACGGCGCCATTCTTGACCACGGGCACTTGCTGTATACCACCAACGGCAAGAATGCAGGCATCGGGCGGGTTGATGATGGCAGTGAATTGATCGATGCCAAACATGCCCAGGTTTGAAACGGTAAAGGTAGAACCTTCCCAATCTGCGGGTTGTAACTTCTTGGTTTTTGCGCGTTGCGCGAAATCCTTTACCTCTGCCGAAATGTGTGATAGGCTTTTGCCGTCAGCAAACCGAACTACGGGTACCAAAAGTCCGTCTTCTACAGCTACAGCAACACCAACATTTACGTGTTCGTTATACCGGATTTTATCGCCTAACCACGAGGCATTTACTGCCGGGTGCTGTTTCAAAGCTACTGCCGCTGCTTTGATAACCAAATCATTGTATGATACCTTCAGCGGAGCCACTTCATTTATCTTGGTACGCGCGGCAATGGCGCTATCCATATCGACCTGGATGGTCAGGTAGAAATGAGGTGCCGTAAATAAGCTCTCCGAAAGGCGGCGGGCGATGGTTTTCCGCATCTGGGTAACCGGTTTTTCGGCATAGCGTTCCTCGCCTACATATTGAGGAATATTGATGGTGGCTGCTGGAGCCTCGGCCGCCGCCGTAGATGCAGGGGCCTGTGCAGATGATTCCGTAGATTTAGCCGGTGGCGTGAAGGACTCCACGTCCTTTTTGACAATCCGACCGCCATCACCTGTACCTTTTACATCGCCAAGGCTGATACCTTTTTCTTTCGCAATCTTGCGGGCTAGGGGCGAAGCTTTCAAGCGCGAATCTGCGGAAGTACTTACAGGTTCGTCTGCCGCCTGTTTGGCGGGCGCGACGTCCACCGAATCAGCGGCCTTTTCAGTCGACTTCGCTTCTTTTTTTGTTTTTCCTGTATGCTGTTTGAGCAGTGGTGTCACATCGGTGCCTTCCTTGCCTACGATAGCAATGATGTCATTCACTTTGGCTGCTTGGCCTTTTTCCACGCCGATGTAAAGCAAAGTTCCTTCGGCATAGGCTGTCACCTCCATTGTCGCTTTATCGGTTTCGACATCCGCAATGACATCATCGCTTTTAATCGTGTCTCCTACCTTGAAATGCCATTCAGCAATCACACCTTCGGTCATTGTATCACTCAGAAGAGGCATTGTAATGACTGTAGCTCCAAGCGATTCGGCGGTTACTTCCTCGCCGGCTTCTTCTGGAGCTTCCTCGGCTTCTTTTTCTTCAGCGGCACCTGTTTTGTTATCAGGTTTTTCCTCTTTCTCGCTTTTTCCGGTGCTTTCTCCGTTCAACAAGGCCTGATAATCCTCTCCCTCTTCGCCTAATACAGCAATAACCGCATCTACGGGTACCGCTTCCCCCTCTTTCGGACCAATGTATAATAACGTTCCTTCTTGGTACGATTCAAAGTCCATGGTTGCCTTATCGGTTTCCACTTCTGCTATCAAATCGCCGGAACTGACTTTATCGCCTACTTTTTTGTGCCACTTCGCGATGACCCCTTCCGTCATGGTATCGCTCATTTTGGGCATTTTTACTACTTCAGCCATGTTGTATTGCGGTTAATCCTTATTTAAACGTTATTTAGCTACTTCTAAATCTCAATCCATGACAAACGGGTAATCATCCTGAACATACACGTCCTTGTACAGCTCTTCCGGCTCAGGATAAGGAGATTCTTCGGCGAATTTAACACATTCATCAATGGTCTTTTTTACTTCAGCTTCCACTTCAGCAAGCCAATCTTCGTCTGCATATTTCTTTTCAACGATGACGGCTTTCGTGGTGATGAGCGGATCGCGTCCCTTGTATTCTTCCAGTTCTTCTTTGGTGCGGTACTTGGCGGGATCTGACATTGAGTGGCCTTTATAGCGGTAAGTGCGCATTTCAAGAAAGGTTGGCCCTTCTCCGCTACGTGCGCGTTGGACAGCTTCATCCATGGCATTATGGACAGCTACGACATCCATGCCGTCTACCGGTGCGCTTGGCATATCAAAGCCTAGCCCCATTTTATAGATATCGATCATGTTGGTGGTACGCGCTACAGATGTACCCATCGCATAGCCGTTGTTTTCGCAGACAAATATTACGGGTAGCTTCCATAGCATGGCCATATTCAGTGCTTCGTTGAAAGCGCCTTGTCGTACAGCACCATCGCCCATGTAGCATACACATACGTTATCTGTGCCGTTGTATTTCTCGGCAAACGCGATGCCGGCACCGAGAGGAATTTGGCCGCCGACAATGCCGTGCCCCCCCATGAATTTGTGCTCTTTGCTGAAGAAGTGCATCGATCCACCTTTTCCTTTGGAACATCCGGTCACCTTACCGTAAAGCTCGGCCATCGCAGCATTGGCCGATACTCCTTTGGCGATAGCATGGGCATGGTCGCGGTAGGCGGTGATCATAGAGTCCTCCGGACGCAATACAGACATGGCCCCAGCGACAACGGCTTCTTGGCCGATATAAAGGTGGCAAAAGCCCCTGATCTTTTGCTGCCCGTACAATTGTCCGGCCTTCTCTTCAAATTTACGCATGAGCAGCATAGACTTATACCACTCCAAGTAAGTCTCTTTCGTTATAGGTGTCGAACTCATTTCAACGTTTATTAGCTAATCAAATTTTTGGAAGGCAAACTTAGATAAAATTGTTGTTATATGCAATTTGAAGCGGGGGCATATCTCATAAATATGTAAGTATTTAGGTGATATTGACCTTTTTTCGAAAGTTAGCCCTTGATATTCGTTACAATTTATTTTAACTTTATTTGTTTTTTGATTTTGACACACCACAAATGAAGTATCACAAACACCTGTTAAGCGCAAAGCGCTTTACTGTCTTAGCGGTGATTTTGTTGTTTTTTTCCGCATTCGTTGTGGTCAAAGATGACCTGTTCCTTATCAGTAAGAATCTGGATATTTTTTCTGCGGTATACCGGCAGATTAGCCTCAACTATGTCGATGAGACCGATCCCAATACACTAATCAAGACGGCAGTGGACGCCATGCTTGATGAGCTGGATCCCTATACGGAATATGTGCAGGAGACCGATATAGAAGATTACCGGTTAAAGTATGTGGATACGCGGTATGGCGGCATCGGAGCCTCGGTATTTGAGCGCGACCAGCATATTTATCTGTCTGAGGTCAATGCTGGGCAGCCCGCGCACCAAGCAGGGCTTGAAGCCGGCGATGAGTTGGTCAGCATTAATGGCACGTTGCTCAAAGAAAGGTCTACCGGCGAGGTAAGTCATTTGTTGAGAGGAGCGGATCATAGCGATATCCGGCTTCAGATACGAAAGCCCGGTCAAGATAATTTGCAGGAGCTCACTGTTACCCGGAGCGTGATACGGCAACCTAATGTTAGTCATGTCACCTTATTGGATGGAGGCATTGGCTACATCAAGCTCGACAAATTTCTTGAACAATCGGCTAAGGAAGTGGAAGGGGCATTGCGTGAGTTACAGGAAAAGGGAGGGCTTCAGGGCTTGATTGTTGATCTACGCAACAATGGAGGGGGAATTCTTCAGGAAGCAGTAAAAATTGTCAATCTGTTTGTCCCGCAGGGTGAATTGGTGGTGAGTCAGAAAGGGAAGAACGCTTCTAAGGCATACAGTTATCGCACGATGGCTAAACCGGTGGCGTCGGAAATTCCGTTGACTGTGCTTATCAATGGTTATTCTGCGTCAGCTGCAGAGATTGTGGCAGGTGCATTGCAGGACTTGGATAGGGCGGTGATTGTAGGTGAGCGGAGTTTTGGCAAGGGGCTGGTACAGCAGACATTTAACCTTCCGTACAACAACTTGGTAAAAGTCACCGTGGCTAAATATTATACGCCTTCCGGAAGGTGCATACAGGCGCTCGATTTTGTCCACCGGAATAATAACGGTGGTTATGTCCGGATGTCCGACTCGTTAATCAATGCATTTCATACCAAAAAGGGCAGGGTGGTATATGATGGCAGCGGGATCTACCCGGACATCACTGTGGAGAAGGCGTCATACAGCCCGGTTACGCAAGCATTATTGAGTCGCTATTTGATATTTGATTATGCAACTGCATTCAAGCAGAAACATCCGCGGATAGCCGATGCAAGCGTATTTGAAGTGGATGCTTCGTTATATGCGGATTTTATTCAATTTTTGGAGGGTAAAGATTATCGTTATGCCACCGAAGTGGAAGCCCTATTGCAGCAGCTGAAAGTGTGGGCAGAGGAAGAAAATAAGTCGGAGGAGATCCTTCGGGAGGTTGCGTCACTAACCCAAAAAGTGCGTGTAGGTAAGCAAAGCGATTTGACCGACCATCAAGTTGAAATTAAACAAGCCCTGGGCAGCGAAATCATTTCTCGCTATTATTATCGCAGTGGGCGGACGACATTTTCATTGAAACACGATGCACAATTGCAGCGTGCTCATTCGCTATTAACGGCTCCGACTACAGAATATTACAGTATTTTAGATGGAGAAGGAGCATATAAAACGATAGGCCGGCCAGCGGCGCTTTTGGCGGCTGTGGCAGACCTTCACCAATAAAAGGGCTGCAGGCTATTCTCCGATGGCGTAATACTGGAATCCCATATCGGCCAGCCTGTTGGCCGCAAGGAGCTTTCTGCCGTCGAAGACGAACGGGGGTTTCATCATGTTTTCCCTGATGCTGTTCCAGTCATAGGTTTTGAACTCATCCCATTCGGTAAGTACGGCGATGGCATGTGCCTGCCGTGTTGCCTGGTAGGGGTCATTTACGACGGAGACCAGCCTTCGGTTTTCCTCGGGGCTCCTGGAGCCGAGGTAATCCAGGTCTGCATAGACCTGCTGTGCGGATACCTTGGGGTCGTAGACGACGATGTTGGCCTCCTCGTTGAGCAGGGCATCGGCCACGTAGATGGCAGCCGACTCTCGGGTGTCGTTGGTGTCTTTCTTGAAGGCCCAGCCGAGGAATGCGATTTTTTTTCCGGAGACGGTGTTGTACATGGTCTGCACGATGTTGTCGGCGAAGCGCCGTTTCTGGTGGTCGTTCATGGTGATGACCTGTTCCCAGTAGTGTGCGACCTCATGCAGGCCGTATGTGCGGGCGATGTAGACCAGGTTGAGGATGTCCTTCTGGAAGCATGAGCCGCCGAAACCGACGGAAGCCTTGAGGAACTTTGGTCCGATTCGGCTGTCTGTACCGATTGCGCGGGCCACCTCGTCGACGTTAGCCCCGGTTCGTTCGCAGAGTTCGGAGATGGCGTTGATGGAGGATACGCGCTGTGCGAGGAAAGCGTTTGCGGTGAGCTTGGAGAGCTCGGAAGACCAGAGGTTGGTGGTGAGGATACGTTCGGGGGGCACCCAGGAAGCGTATACATCCACCAGGGCCTGGACGGCCTCGGGGTTTTCCCCTCCGATGAGCACCCGGTCTGGGTTATGGAGGTCCTGTATGGCGGTTCCTTCGGCGAGGAACTCAGGGTTTGAGAGGATATGGAAGCTGACTCCGTTTCCGGTGTT
>NZ_FUYS01000018.1 GCF_900168055.1 Parapedobacter luteus | reverse complement strand
TGTAAGCTTCCCTGAAAAAAAGACTGTTAGAGAATAGAAAAATGATTGATAACTTTAACGGTGTATTATGAAAGGGAAACGATTCAAACCGGAGCAGATCAGCAGGATCCTTAAGGAGTTCGAGGCAGGAAAAAGCGTTCAGGAACTCACGCGAGAACATGGTGTTAGTGCCGCCTCATTTTACAAATGGCGGCAGCGATACGGCGGGCTTGACGGCAGCGAGCTGAAACGTGTGAAAGAACTTGAGGAAGAAAACCGTAAGCTTAAGCGTATGTATGCAGAGCTTGCCCTGGATTTAGAGGCGGCCAGGGAAGTGATTGCAAAAAAGCTTTGAAGCCCTGCCAGAAAAAACAGATTGCCCAGGAATTGATGGAGTCAGGGAAAGGCATCAGCAGGGCGTGCCGGGTGTTGGGATTGAGCAAGACGTGTTACTATTATAACAGTATACGTGACGATAGCGATGTGGAATCAGCCCTACGTCAGAAAGCGGAGGATTTCCCGCGTGAAGGTTTCTGGAAAGCGTTCAGGAGATTACGCCGGGAGGGCCATTGCTGGAACCACAAGCGCGTCCACCGGGTATACAGGCTCATTGGACTGAACATCAGGAGGAAAGCAAAGCGGCGGTTGCCGCAAAGGATAAAGCAGCCGCTTGTTAAACCCATATCGCCCAACGACACCTGGTCTATGGACTTTATGAGCGACGCACTAAGCAATGGCCGACGGTTCCGTTCTTTCAACGTAATGGATGATTTCAACAGGGAAGCGCTGCATATCGAAGTGGACTATTCCCTGCGCAGTTCCCGGGTCGTCTGGGTATTGAACCACCTGATCAAACGCAGGGGTAAGCCGGGGAAAATCAGGATGGACAACGGCCCGGAGTTCATATCCCAGCTTTTAACGGAATGGAGTATGGTCAACGGCATTGAGTTTATCTACATTCAGCCCGGCAAGCCCACGCAGAACGGTTTTGTGGAAAGATTGAACGGGACCTACCGCGATAATGTGCTGGACTGTTACCTGTTTGACACCCTGGATGAAGTGAGGGAAATTACCTGGCAATGGATGGATGACTACAACAATCACAGACCGCACGACAGCCTGGGTAATATGTCGCCAACGGAATATGCTACTCTTTCGGCTTTTGAAGGCGATAAACAGGCGTGTTAGGGCAGTTAGGTTTAGGTTAATTTGATGAGAATTTTGTAAAATTACGCAGTCTTAATTGGGGGAAGCCGACACGATGATTTTAGGCATAATCAATATATTTTTGGAGGATACAATACCTATACACTTAACTATAAGAATTGGGGGATAAAGGCTGGTGCGCGACTTGAGGTGACCCGTATGCAGAGCGTGGGCATGGAAAACACAACAGAAGCCTTTTCAAGCACGTTTTTGAATGTGCTCCCAACAATAATATTACAAAGGAAACTAAGCACCACTAATAGTATAAAATTGGGATACACCAGCAGGGTACAGCGGCCCAATATAGAATTATTAAACCCCTATCCTATAATTAGCGACCCTCGTTACTTGAGTTTTGGAAATCCCAATCTTTCAGCAGTAAGAAACCATAAATTTGACTTGGACTATAGTTCGTTTAAAAAAGCAAATATTGTGATTGGTACTTCATATACGCTAACAAACAATGCGATACAGAGCGTTACAGAAATTGGTACAGACTCAATAAGCCGAACAACATATGGAAATACGGGAATAAGGCATCAAATAGGGCTTAATACAAATGTATCTAAATCTTTCGGGAAAAAATTCATGCTATCACTATCTGGCAATCTCAATTATGTTTTGTTAAAAGGATCTTTAGGTTCTGAGTATTTTGAAAACGACGGGGTATTAGGATTCGCTTATATGTTTATGAATTATAAGTTTAATGACGGATGGAATGCACAATTTTTTTCGGGTTATTCTGGCCAAATGGTGCGATTACAAGGAACTACAAATGGCTTTTTTTTCCATGCCTTTAGCTGCAATAAATCTTACTTAAATGATAGGTTGACATTTACTTTAAATGTGGCAAACCCATTCGTTAATTCTGTTACTATAAATAGTACAATCAGTTCAATATATTTCTTGCAAGAATATCACAGAGAGCAAGTCATAAGGGATATAAATTTTGCTGTCAGTTATCGATTTGACAAGCGAGGTCGCTCAACGAAAAGAATTAAAAAGATTAATAACGAAGACGAAGTGGCCGACTATTAAATAATTCAACGTGCTACACAATAATAAGATAATATTATATTGCTTAGTTTAGCTTGGTTTAGCCACACAAAGGAAGTCTGTTTAGGTAATCCAGTAACACCCAGACCACCCGGGAACTGCGCAGGGAATGCCACCAGATGCCCGATGTCATTGCTGTGTACTTGTAGGAAGCGTAAACCAAAACGTGCTTCCATACCCAACTTCACTTTCAGCCCATAGCCTGCCATTGAGCCTGCTGATGATCTCATCGCATAGATATAAACCGATACCCAAACCTGATGTGGTATGCTGGGTGATATCGTCAACCCGGTAAAACCTTGAAAATATGTGCTGAAGTTTGGCCGCAGGTATGCCGCGCCCGAAATCCTGGACGCCCACCTTTATCTCGTCTTCCGTGCAATTGAGACTAACTCTCACCTCGTCCGCATCAGGCGAATACTTAATGGCATTGGTGAGCAAGTTGGTAACCACCTGCTCGACACGCAGGTAGTCGCTGTATATTATACACGAATCAACCGTGGTATCAAACACAATGCGGTATTTTTCATTGGTATGCGCGATGAGCTCGATGGTCTCTTCCATAAGTTTCTTCAGGTCGAACGTAGCCATTTTCAGCTCAAGTTTCCCTGCTTCGATTTTGGATATATCCAATAGATCGTTGACGAGCGTTATCAGCTTTTTCATCTGACGCAACGCCTTTTGAATAAACTGCTTGCTTTGATCGTCGAGAGGCAGTCTTTCCAATATCTGCAAATAAGCATTGACACTGGTCAACGGTGTTTTCAACTCATGGCTTGCCAAACCAATGAACTCATTTTTTTTGTCATTCAACGCCTTAACTTCTTCATATAGCTTGGCATTGTCCAATGCAATGGCGGCTTGGGCAGCAATCGAGACTACCAAGCTTTCATGGTCTGCGGTAAACTTGCCAGGCTCGGGATGGCCGAGAAACAGCCCGCCCAGTACCCGTCCGGAACGCGACGATACCGGTACAGCGAGGTAACTTGTTACCGGCAGATGGCCTGCTGGCATGCCATAATGCGGCTGATTCCTGCCATAACGGGGGTCTTTCGTGATATCGTCCACGCGGACGGCGCCCTGACCGGAGAACGTGGGATGCAACATCGCTGTGTCGCGCGGCATACCGATATCTTTAAAGTCTTCAGGTGTTGCGCCGGAAAGGGTATACAACACGTGCGACTGTCCGTCGCGGTCGGTCTCGTTATAGAAGAACGCACCGAACTTCGCCCCCGTCAATGCCGTTGTGCTATCGGTAAGCTTTTGCAGTGTTTTATGCAAATCGAGATCTTCGGAGAGACTATTGACCATCGAATTGATGATTTCCAGCCGCTCGGTATAGCGGCGGGTAGACTCCTGCGCTGCTGTTTCTGCGCTGATGTCACGCGCGATTTTGGATGCGCCGATGATATGGCCATCATCGTCGACCAGCGGCGATACGGTGATTGACAGCGGAATCTCGCGCCCGTCCTTGGTCACCCGGATGGTATTGAAGTGATCTACCCTATTGCCCGCACGGATCTCACCGATAATATAATCCTCCTCAGGCAGGCGAGCGCGCGGGATGATCAATGAAATATGCTGGCCAATCGCCTCCTCCGGGGTATAGCCGAACATCCGCTGAGCCGCTTTATTCCAGCTGGTAATCATGCCCTGAAGCGTTTTACTGACAATCGCATCGTCCGATGTTTCCACGATTGCGGCCAGCCGTGCTTTCCGCTCGACACTCTCCTGGAGCGCTATCTCGTTTACCTTTTGTTCCGTAACATCCTGCACACAGCCGATAAACCGCAGTGGGTTGTCGTGATCGTCAAAATAAACCTTACCTTTTGCCCGTATCCAGCGCAACGGCTTGTTTGCGTGGCCGCCGGTGCGGTATTCGATATCATAGCGTCCGCCGGTTTTGGTCTTGTCAAGTGCATCACTGACTGCCATCTGCACGTGTTCGCGGTCATGCGGGTATAAGCCATCCAGAAAATCCTTTTCGTAAGTCACCTGGTCCTCATGGTCAACACCGAACAGTGCCCTGCACCGCTCATCCCAATCCAGCTTGCCACTTTTAACATCCAGATCAAACATGCCGAGCTGCGCTGCTTCTTTGGCCAGCCGGAACTGCTCGTAAGCCCGTTCTGCTTCAAACTTTGCTTTTACCTGCGCAGATACATCAGTGGCAATAGCTATCACGCCGGTGATCGCACCGTCGCCATCGCGATACGCCTGATAAACAAGGTTCTGATAGACGGTATCGATTTGTCCATCGCGCAGTAGCATGATAGGTTGCTCGTAAGCTTGGTAAGTTTCGCCCGTACGGTAAGCGTGATCGATCCATTGTTCGAGCCCCTGCCCCATAATTTCGGGTAGCGCCTCGGCGATTGGTCTGTGCATCACGGTTTTCCGCGGCCTTCCCCATAGCGCTATCATCAAGGTATTGGCCACCTCAATGACATGTTCCGGTCCGGTCATAAAGCACATGGCTACCGGTGCCTGAAGAATCGCATTATAAAGCATTTTTTCGCTTTGCTCAATGCGCTGCTTGGCCAGCACCGCATCCGTCACGTCTGCCGCGGTGTTCATTACCCCATATATGTTTCCGGCACGGTCCTTCAACGGTGTGAAGCTGTAGTTGAAGTAAAACGTCTTCCGCTCGCCAAGGATGACTAGATCCACCCGCTGGTTCCGGGCATTAAACGGTACGCCGGTGGTATACACCGCATCAAGTTGTTCATAAATCTGCTGGTCGGCCAATTCGGGCAACACCTCCGCATACCGCTTTCCGATCACGTCACTCCCTTTTCCCCAAACGTCTATAATCGCTTGATTGGCTTCTACGATACGCATTTCACGGCCGGTGTAAACCGCGATCGGGAAGGGAGCGTTGGCAATGATACTGCGCGTCCGATATGCGCGCTCCGCGAGCCCGTCGGTAGTTGTTTGCAATTCGTCAGCAACGGCAGCGGCCTTTTCTTCGATTGCGTCCGGTTCGTCGTTTGACGGATAAGTAGCGCGGTGCGCGCCGCCCACTCCCTCTCCCCCGCCCCCGGGCCCTGTGAGCTCCTCGATATCCATGCATGCCCCGACATAGCCGGCAAACGTGCCGTCAGCGAGGTAGTGGGGTGTACCCGCATCTACAACCCAGCGATATGCTCCATCATGCCTTCGCAGCCGATATGTCAACCTAAAGGCTTCGCGAGCATCAAAAGCGACCGCATAGGCTGTGGAACAACGGCGCTGGTCATCCGCGTGGATACCCTCCGTCCAGCCACCGTTCCGTTCTTGCTCCAATGTTCGGCCGGTAAAACGCAACCAACCGGAACTGAAGACATAACGCCGTTTATCAGGCGAGGCGATCCACATCATCGCCGGCGCATGGTCGACAAAGATGTTATTTATTTCGCCGATCGGCTGAAAGGGCTGCTTTTGTTCCATGATGCAAGTATAGGTATAACGCACAATATTTCATCAGCCATATCGCTCCATTATTTAACTGGTATTAAACGCTGGCGGGATGCGCAACGATAAGTACCAGATCCTCCGCCTTTACGTGGCTATCGCACCCGGCCAGTTTATTCCTATAAAATTGAAGTTACCGAGTAAGGGCCGTAATAATTTGTATATTTGACCCGGAACCGTATTATTCTTGAACATATCAATGCGGCCGACTGGACACCGCTTGCGGCTATTCCGGATAAATGCGTACACGAATAGATGTGCGGCAACGTTTATTAACATTAACTTAACATATTGATAACCGACCACTAACATGGTGTTCACACTTTTGCGTCATTTACAGTTGAGGTAATTATGGACTATATGTTGCTTATCGTTGCCGTTTTACTCGTCTTGGCCATTGCCGATATTGTAGTAGGAGTGAGCAACGACGCCGTGAATTTTTTGAATTCGGCAATCGGTAGTAAGGTCACGACCTATCGAAACATCCTCCTCATCGCATCTGCGGGGATATTAGCGGGGTGCTTTTTCTCCAGTGGGATGATGGAGATTGCACGCAAAGGAATTTTCCAGCCCCAGCATTTCACATTCGACAAGGTGATGTGGATATTTTTGGCAGTCATGCTGGCTGACATCGTGCTGTTTGATATCTTCAATGCACTTGGACTGCCCACATCGACGACCGTTTCCATTGTCTTCGAATTGTTGGGAGCTGCGGCAATGGTGGGCTTCCTCTTTGCTGCCGAAAAAGGCGAGCCCATTGGCGAAGTGATGAAATATATCAATATGGAGAGCACATTCTCCATCATCTCAGGTATTTTCCTTTCGATCTTAATCGCCTTCACCGCAGGTGTGGCCGTACAGTATTTCATCCGATCAGCGTTTACATTTCAATACGAGAAAAGGCTGAAGAACCTGGGAGCGCCCTTTTCCGGCATGGGCATTACCGTGATCATTTACTTCCTGTTGATTAAAGGGCTCAAGGGCACGACATTGGCACAGACGGAATGGGTACAAGCGTTGAATGACAACATCGCTGTTTTTATGCTGCTTATCCTTGTTGTCACAACAGCAATTTGCTTTTGGCTCCAGCGTCAATTTCAGGTTAATCCCATCAAGATTGTGGTAATAGCCGGTACTTTCTCCCTTGCAATGGCATTCGCCGGCAACGACTTGGTCAATTTCATCGGCGTTCCGATTGCCGGATTGATGGCATACCAAAACTGGGCAGAAAGCGGAGTCGCCGCGGATGCGTTATATCAGGACTACCTTGCGACGAGCGATGTCATCGTTCCGGCTTATATGCTGGGGATTGCCGGACTCGTCATGGCGTTGACCATTTGGCTAAGCGCGAAAGCGAAAAAGGTAACCGAAACAGAAATCAGTCTGGGCAAACAGGATGAAGATGGAAGTGATGACCGCTTCAAACCCAACAATGTATCCAGGCGCGTGGTCAAAACCGCCATGTTACTGGGCAATCTTTTTGATACGGTGATCCCGCGCAATGTGAAAAGGCGATATAACCTGAGTTTTGAACGGGATAAGCTGAGCAAGGCCACTCGGGTGGACCAGGACGCGCCTGCTTTTGACCTGATAAGAGCAGGAACCAACCTGGTATTGGCAAGTATACTAATCGCATGGGCAACATCCTTGAAGCTCCCGCTGTCGACAACCTACGTGACGTTCATGGTGGCGATGGGCACATCGCTGGCAGATCGGGCATGGGGCCGTGAATCGGCCGTATACCGGGTCACCGGTGTACTCAGTGTAATAGGCGGGTGGTTTATCACTGCGCTATTTGCTTTTTCCGTAGCTGCTTTCTTTGCGTTCGTGATTTACCAAGGAATGTTAGCAACAGGTATTTTGTTGGGTATCGTTGTCATTTATATCGTTATTTCCAATATCAAGTTTGCCCACAAGGAGCGCCAATCGAAAAAAGAAAAAAGCAGATTGAGCCTGTTGGAAGAGCCGGATCTGGATGTCTATATGCGCAGCAAGAATATGCTGGTAACCATGGTCGTTGAAGTATCGGGCCATTACAGCACGATCTTGAATGGTATACGAAGCAGCGATGCGGTTGCAATAAGGAAGGCGGACAAGGAACTTTCAGAATTAATTAACTACACATACAAGTTGAAACGGAACAGTCTCAGGGCCATCCGGCAGCTTGGCGCCGCCGACCGACGCTCTGCTGAAGTCATCGTTCACGGCGCCGACCTGATACAAGATATGCTCCAATCGGCAAAATTCCTGAGTACCGAAAGCCTCCAATACATCGAAAACCTGCATGAACCCCTTGCAAACGGTTTTATCACCACATTAGAGAACCTGGGAGCCAAAATGGATAGGTTTTTCAGGCTTGCAATAAACGAGCTTAACGAGGAAGACGGGCCTGATATCCCCTCGCTCCGCCAAAACCGCAATGAAATCAGGACATTCATCAATACCAATTTCGGAAATGAGTTGGATATCATCCGGCGCAAAAACATTGGCAGTAAACAAGCGTTGCTCCAAACCAGCATTTTTCTACAAAGCCGTGATATCCAAGCTGTGCTGTTTCGGATATGTAAGATCTACGGCAAATTTGAGAATTGATAACAGCAATTCGCTTCGCCTGCATCCACTGACGTGAAAGCCCCGAAACGGGGAGAATCGGGGCCTCACTAACTAACCAATTATAAACCTAAAAATTATGAAAAGACAAATTTTACTAACCTGAACCTATTTATATAACGGCTGAGAATCTGATTTGTTACGGGGTCAAATGTTAAGAATTGTTAACAGGCGGCCCCTACCATAGTTGCGCAACGTTACTATATTTGTATAAAAACAACATGCTATGATATTACAATCGTTAATCGCCGAGTTTGACCAAGAAGCAAACAGCACCAGAAAACTTCTGCAGGCTATCCCCGGAAAAGATATCGCGTATAAACCCTCGCCGATTTCCTGGACAATGGGCGAGCTTGCGCAGCATATTGCCACCATATACTATTGGTACGTGGGCGTCCTCAACCAAAATGTGTACGATTTGGCAGCCGATCGCCTTGAGCGTGGAGAACCGGGGGACATCAACGCAACACTTGACCTTTTCGAAAAAAACGTCGAAAAAGCCCGAACCGCACTACATGCAACAACAGAGGAAAGTTTACAAGATTTATGGACGATGAAAGTCGGCGACCGAACCGTGCTCGGCCCATTACCCCGGAAAGTTGTCGTCCGCAGCTTTCTCTTCAATCATGTGTATCATCACCGAGGCGAAATGATTGTTTACCTACGGGCTACGGACAATAAGGTACCAGGTCTTTATGGGCCAACGTACGAAGAAAGCACGGTTCGCTGACTACGGATCACGGTTATTTTTTCATTTCCAGGTTTATCAGTTCAACGGCCTCCGCTATCCGTTTCCGTCTCGTCTCCGGCCGCTTGGCCAGCGCAATGCGGTGCAATATCGCTTTTTTGTTCGTCTTACTCATGCTGTTAAAGTAACGTTTTGAGCCTTTATGCTGCCGGAATAAACTTTCTAAATCTTCTGGTATTTTTAATGCCTCTACGCTATCCAATAGGCCCCAGGAACCGTTTTGTTTGGCGATTTCTATGCTTTCGAAGCCGGCCTTGGTCATCAACCCGCTTTCGATTAATCGAACGGTTTTTTCCTTGTTGATTTTAGACCAGGTGCTGGTTGGTTTTCGTTTACTGAAAAATTGGATAGCGCAATCGGTATCTACTTTCTTTTTGGTACTGTCTATCCAACCGAAGCACAACGCTTCGTCAACGGCTTCGCTCCAGGATAACGTCGGCTTACCTGATTTTTTTGTATAAAAGACAACCCAAACGGATTGCTTTTCCCTATGGTTGCTTTCCAGCCAACTCCGCCACTCTTGCTTGTTTTTGGGATATATCGTTTCCATTTTTTCCTACACGGATGAATACTTCGTAAAGTAACATAGCGCCTATGACAACCCTATGTCAGCGGTCAACGGACTATTTTCGGCCCGCGTAGTCGCGCGGGGTCACGAAATGGGAAAAATATACAATTCACATTGCCTTTTGTCCATTCCTCAACAAGCTAACCTTCCGCATCTTTGCCTCATAAAATTTAGTGTAAAAAAATTAAAACAACGAAAAATGAACAATTCAGCTACAGCCACATGGATTGGCAAAATCAACAAGAAAAAGGAATTTTTCACCGCTACGCCGAAATTGAGCGCGGCACGACTATCTTCCTTAACGCCCAAAAATATGAAAACACGGGCATTAATCATTGGATTTATAGCCTCGTTGACATTAAACACCCTGGTTTTTTCACAAGGGAAAAGAATACCATATTCTGCAGGAAGGGAAGAGTATATCGAAGTAGAGAAGAATGTGCGGTTGCATGTCATTGACTGGGGTGAAGGACAACCCGTTGTTTTGATACATGGCTGGCCATTAAATAATGCGATGTATGAGTATCAGTATCAATACCTGGTACAGCGTGGGTTTCGGGTAATCGGCATTTCGCTCAGGGGATTTGGCAAATCGGACAGGCCCTATGGCCAATACGATTTTGATGTTTTTTCAGACGACATCAAGACGGTGTTGGAAAAATTAAAAATCGAAAATGCCGTGTTAGGTGGATTTTCTATGGGCGGCGCGGTCGTTATCCATTATGTGACCAAACATCAAGCGGCCCATGTCAGCAAGCTGGCCTTATTTGCAGCGGCAGCTCCTTCTTGGGTACAACGCCCTGGATTCCCTTATGGGCTGACGGAAGATGGCGCCGCTTCTTTTATCGAACTGACCCGGACTGACCGTCCAAAGATAGTTGAAGATTTTGACAGGGATTTCCCCGGCGCGGAAGGGGGAATTTCCAAGGGCATGTCAGACTGGCTAAAAAGCATCAACATGGACGCATCGCCTTATGCTGCCACCCAAGCTGTCGTCGCGCTGGCCAACATTGACTTACGCCCGGAGCTTGCCAACATAGACATCCCGGTAGCCATCTTCCACGGCGTAATGGACAAATTGTGTGACTTTGGGTTGGCGGAGGAACTCCAAAAAGGCATTAAAGATGCTTACATCGTAAGGTTCGAAAACAGCGGCCACGCGCTCTTTATCGAAGAGATGGAAAAATTCAACACAGCGCTCGAAGAATTCGCGAGAAAGTGAAATCATGCAACAAGCACTTGTGGGGTATTGATAGCCCCACAAGTTTTACCTATCCGCAATCAACGTAAGGTACAATTAACTATTTTTAACCATATTTTCACGAGCGATGATTGACACAAAGCAAAACCTTTTTGAAAGCAGCCTAAAAACCTTGGGGCTGATATCAGTCAATGAAGAAAAGGTGAACTCCATTAACGAGGGTGCCTACAGGGAGTACATCAAAGCGCTTTACCTTCCGAAAGGCGGTAAGCTGAGCGTTGACTTCACGGTGTACAGCCCGAAGCAAGCTGCTCTTTTCTTCGTTGCGCCCAATCAGCTTCTACAAATTGAAACGACTGGCGCTGAGTCTGGATACCTGATATTTTATAACCGAGATTTTTATTGCATTCAGATCCATGACAACGAAGTAGCATGCGACGGCCTGCTGTTTAACAACATCCACAATATGCCGCTGGTGGAAGTAGATGCGGAAGAAACGGTTTTCATCGATTATCTCTTCCGTCAAATGAAAGCTGAATTTGAGCTTCATGACTACTCGTTGGAAGAGATGATCCGCACTTACCTAAAACAGTTGCTTATCAGGTCTACCCGATTGTGGAAAAAACAGCATCTGGATACGGCGATTAGGGAGCAAAACAATGCCCTTGAGTTTTTTAGGAAGTTCACGCTTCTGGTGGACGCACATTACAAGAAGAAGCATACCGTAGCCGATTATGCAGACCTGCTGAATATGGCACCGAAGACCATCACCCATAAATTTAAGCGGCTAAACTTGCCGCAGCCCAACGAAATCATAAAAAGCCGAATCGTACTGGAAGCTAAACGGCTATTGGTCCATACATCGATGACCGCCAAAGAAATAGCCTATGAATTGGGTTACGACGATCCAGCCTATTTCAGTCGCCTGTTTTTAACAAAGACCGGAGAGTCACCATCCGGTTTCAGGACAAAATACCACGAACATCAGTAAAGGAAACTGTCAAAGGTGAAACCTAATGCACCAAATTCGGATTTCATGCCATCATATGCTTGGCGAAGTAAGCTCAAATCGCTCGAACGGGTTATCAACATAGCGCCAGCATCCAAAAGTTTTTGCGCGTGCAGTGCATCAAAGGCCGGTGTACCCCACCATTTTCCGGCGGACTTCGCTGCTTTGGCAACCTTGCCGATGGCCTCCCAATAGCGGTCGTCGTTAAAATTGCCGGTAAAGCCGTTGCGTATGCTGTAATCTCCAGGCCCAAAAAAGAGCAGGTCGACACCTGCGGTGCCGGCGATAGCCTCAGCTTGGTCCAACCCTGCCTTGTCTTCAATCTGGATGGCAATGAAGGTTTCCTCATTGGCCCATTTCAGATAGGCATGCAGGTCCATTAGCCCATAGGGCATGTCGGGACCTGCACCATCCAACCCACGGTCCCCCATTGGCGGAAATTTTGCATTCCGCACGACTTCTGCTGCCTCTTCAGCGGTAGTACACCTGGGATACATAATGCCCTGTGCTCCCGACTCAAGCAATCGAGCGAGGCGCATGAATTCTCCCTTCGCTGGCCGCGCAATGACATCGGCACTTCCAACCCGCGCGGCGCGCATCAATCCACTGACAGTTTCCAGACTGTGGGCATGGTGCTCCAAATCGACCCACAACAAATCAAAGCCCATCAAGCTCACCATCTCGAATATCGACTGATCGGCAAGGTGTAGCGTGGTGCCTAAAACTGGTTCACCTGACCGCCATTTGGCCAACGACTTACATGAGCGCATATTACGATTTTGTTAAGTTATTCTTTTGTTCAAAAAAACTGAAAGCCATCCCGCATACCACCCCGACAACTAACGCAACTGGCAAAATCCAAAGTACAGTAATACCAAGTACCCCGAAGTAAGCAACGGCAATCGCCGCGGCAATGGACGTCGCCCCCGCAAAGAGTGTCCCTTTTTCCGTAGCAAAGGGAACAAAAAGTGCCATAAAAAACAACACAAAAAGTGGTGCGACGAACAAATTAACGACTTTGACGACGACATCAAACAAATTGCCCTCGACGTAAGCGATAAAGATGCTCAATACCATCGTGACGGCTCCGGTGAGGTATGATAGGTTTCTTACTTGTCGCAAAGGATTTGACGAAGCTGCTCTTCGTGGCCACCATCGATGGAGTACATCCTGCGAAATGACCGAGGATACAGCGTTCAGCCCCGATGACAAGCTGGACATCGCCGCTGCAAGCAAGCCAGCGATCAACAGCCCGGAAATACCCGCGGGCAGACCGACCATGATAAACCTCGGGAACAGTGTGTCAGCCTGCCCCTGCAATGACGCGTGGTCCGCCAACTGGTGAGGCTTCGCCTTAAAATAGGCAAGCATTGCCAACCCGACCATGGCAAGCAAGATCTTTGCGAAGAGGTTGGTGTACAACGACACGCGAAGGGATCGCCGTGCCGTGGCCACGTCTTTCGTGGCCAAATAACGCTGAATAGCAAGCTGGTCCGATCCGGTGGTACAGATGTACCAGACAAAAAGCATGATCATCGCATTACCAATGGTAGAGCGTTCTTGCAAGTCAAACCCCAGGCGCGGCGGATTCCAATGAGCGGGCCATGCGGAGGGAAGCCATCCGGTAAAGGAACCGACACCGGCCATGACCACCGCAACGCTGACTAACCCGCCGCCAAGGAAAATGAGTGATTGAATCACATCGGTGACTACAACAGCCTTTAACCCACCCATTGATGTATAGACAATCGTGATAACCATCAACACAATACCGATAAGTGGCACGTAAGCACGGTCTATAGGCACGACCGTCAGCAACGCCACGTCGATGGTCACGTAAATGATGGTAGCCATCCACAGGAAACGCAGGGTTAAAAACATGAACGTAGCCATCACACGTACGCTCGGGCCAAGTTTGTACTCCAAGATTTCGTAAGCACTTGTAACGTTCATCTGCATGATTCTCGGAATCAACCACCATCCGGCCGCATAGTAAACAAAAGGGAATGCCAGCATGCCAGCAAAGATGGCTGGGCCGTGTTGAATCATTTCACCCGGATATGACAGGTAACTCAACGTACTCAGTAGCGTTGCAAAAAGTGATATGCCCACCGCCACCGGGTTCATTCTGCGGCCACCCAGGAGGTAGTCGTCCCGAGTTGTATTTTTTGTTGAATAATGCCAACCTATCCAGAGCATCAGCAGGCCGTAAGCGGCGATGACAGCCCAATCCAGAACGGTCAGCGAGTTCGTATGCCTACGGTCAATACGCAATATTGCGTAAGCTGCGGCCGCACGCACATCCGAAAGCTCGCCGGCCGTCGACACTATAGCACTGCCAGCTTCAGCCAAAGCATACAGCATGGCCAAGTCGTCTGGCCCCCCACTTTCGGCCAAGGCGAGCGACAACTCCATCTTTTCTGCCGCAGCGCCCTCGCTGGCTAGGGTAATCAACCGATCCTTGAGTTCAAAAAAACGTTGGGTGCCTTTCATCGCTTGCGGTGCTGCGGCCACTGCTGCCGCGAGGCAATAAACCTGCTGCGCATGGGGCGTATTATCACCAAGAGCGAGGTCGGCGAGCTCGTTCCATTGCCGGGTATCGAGCCTGCCGATATTCCGGATAGCATAGGCCGCCAATCGCCGTTCTCTGGTCTGCCGGCGTCCTTCGCTGTCGGCGATTATATGCAGTAAAGCGTCTACCGTCTGGTGCAAATTCCCGGCCGTGGCATAGCTGTTAGCCCATCGTATAAAAAGGTTCAGTATCGGATCGGCCGTATTCGGCTCCCATGTCGTTGGCATGCCCAGCTTGGCTAATGATTCCACAGCATGCACCCTGTCAAGTGCGGAAGTGTCGGCAGCAACACCTTGAATACGCGCCAGCCACTTCCCTTGTTCGGCTTCCCGTGCCGGCGCCGAAGCCAATACCCGCCAAATACCAATGCGATAAAAGGGTATGTGCCCCTTGCGCTGTGCCTCTTCGAGAAATACATCACGCACGTCATCCTGATAATCCAGTTGCAGCAGATAGCTGGCGGCATGGACTTTTTCCCATTGCAGCGTGTCATACAGCACATGGCGCAGGATGCGGACCATCTGCGATCGAGCATCGTCAGAAACGGGCCTTTTCTGCGCAGTACCGCATGCTGATGCCAGCAAGACAAACAGCCCACACGCAAGGCATCTCAGGTATTTTATTTGCTTATAGCTCATTGATGTGCGATGGTATTAAGCATGGTCGCACTACCGAAACTGGGGACCCCTTCCGCTAAGGCCGCTCGAAACTCGTCCAAATGATCAGCATAAACACCCCTCGGTGTAGTACGATGTTTCACGCACAGCGCCGCAGCCATCCCGACTACTTCCCCCATCATTCCCGTCGTTTTCATAACCCGAACCGTGCCCAGGGCAACGTGCGTAACACTAATATTTCGGCCTGCCATAAACAAGTTTGCAATATTGCGAGAATACAAGCAACGATATGGAATGGCATACGGTTCGATCTTGGTCTTCTCACAGCGGGCTCTAAATGGCTCGCCATGGAAATTTGGAAACGTACGGGGGTAATGCAGATCAATCGACCAGGTCGTTGTCACGCAACGGTCCGGAAAAAAACGCCGGCCGAAAATATCTTGCTCTTGCAAGATTACATCGCCCAATAAACGGCGTGATTCTCTTTTGCCGCCAATGTAAGCTACCCAATCCAGCCTGCGGTGGTTGAACTCCGCTTTATTGGTATACTTATTCTTCAGGAAAGACCAATTGCCGTAAACGACGCGCAGGCCGTAATCCCGGATATATTCGATTTCTTTAATTTGATCCCGGCCCAGCCCAAGTTCCCAGTCCCAGTCGCCTTTACGGGCTTTCTGACAACTTTGATCGTCAAACTGCACTGCCCAAGGGGTTTCCGGAAATCCGCAATCGGCCGCTTCATCAACCACGGAATACCACATGACCGATGTGCCCATGGTCAGGTTATCAGCAATTTCAGGAGCATGCGATTCACCGGTTTCAGCGACCGACTCCCTACCGGTACGGAAATCTGCACCAGCCAGGTAGCCCAGGTTCGCATCGCCCGTGCAGTCTGCAAACAGCCGCCCGCTGAATCGGCAGGGAACACCCGTTAGGATATCCACACCATCGACGGCTTGTATTCGGTCGCCATCCATATGTACTTGCTGAATGTGCGTATTCAAAAACAAACTGATGTTTGGTTCATTGCTTACCAAGTCCATCTTGAGGTGATCTTTGTACTCCGACGCTGGCCTTGCGTTTTGCTTTTGCTGAGGGTCCAGTTCATTGACTAAGTTACCAAGTGCCGGGAAAGGTTCCATATTCACCTTTCCACCGAGCTGCACCCTGATTTCGGAGCTGTTATTGCCGCCCACGACCGGTCTGTTGTGCACCAATGCAACCTTTAATCCAAGCCTTGCCGCAGCGACGGCGGCACAAATCCCCGCGATGCCTCCTCCGGCCACGACCAGATCAAACGTTCCCTTATCCCGGGGTTCGTTAGGTAATCCAAGCCACCGTTTCCTGAATGCCGTAAGTGCTTCGAGCGCGTTGGGAGGCTCCTCGCCATCCAAATCAAACACTATCGCGTCACAGCGGCCGTCAAATCCGGTCAGATCACGCAGCCTTATCTCGACCAGCCCAGCTTCGATGGCCGCTGTACCGCCGTATTGCCAGTGCCATTCACCATTTCGGTTACCGAACACCGTAGGTAGTACGCGACCATTGATAACCAGCTGAAAACGTCCGGGGCTTTCACGCTCATCGTAGCGGCTTACGTCAACGGCATCGTTCCAAGGCGCCGCCCATTCGCGCGTGCGAACCCAAATATGATAATTGCCCCCCTGTTTGAAAGGGATGCGTTTCACGGCGTCCTCCACCGGCTTACCCAGCCCATGCGCTAAAAGGTACGGCGATCCCATCACGTCCATTGCCTGATGGTCTACAACCCATCCGCCGAACTCATCGAAGCTTTCTGCCTCAACAATGATTTTATCTCTGTATGTATTCATAAGCTTTTTGATGTTTTCGGGTAGGCATCCGCTTGCGTCATAAATCTCACTGCACCTCCTCCCAACGAAACGCGAGCCGTACAATATCCGGATACTCGTCGTTTGCAACCGATCGGTAAGTTACGGTGTTCAACCAGGTTGCCCCGTCTTTTTCAGTCCAGTAAAATCCGGCATAATACCCGTCTTTGACCGGCAGGGTGCCGGTTTCATTGTCCAGCAATGCCACCTGCTCAATAGCCAGGTTTTCGGCATTCACCCGCAGCAACCCCAATTGCATAAATGCCGTCCCAGGCAATCGGATTCGCCCAAGCACATACAGCTTGCCATCCCTGGAAAAAATTCGGGGCCACCCGATCAGTCCTTCCAATATGCCTGTGCCCGTCAGGTCCTTTGCACTGACCAGGTTGAACGACTTGTCGAATTTCGCGATCTGGGTAGGTTGGTCGTGGTAACCACGCACCACCACTGCGAACCCGTCGGCTGTACGCAAAAAGGCACTTTCGTTAATCGCAATGTCTCCAAGGGCTTCCGTAATATTTTTGACAAACGTCCATGATTGCGCGGCATCTTCCGACTTCAAAACGGCTACAGACCACCGTCCCCCAGGGCGGTAGCCAAAGGACATCGCCAGCATATATATTACGTTATTGTCAATAACAAAGTCAAACGGATAAGCGTATTCAACACCGTCTACCAGGTTTAGCGTTGTCCATGGCTTATACGTCTTACCGTCATCCTCACTCGTGGTGTACAGCATGCCCTCCCGGTAATGCCGGCCATCAGGTCCCGTGTGTTGCAAATCAGTATAAAAATGCAGCTTACCGTCTGGCGTCTGTAACGGCACGGTGATCTGGAATTTCCTATCGGCTATGCTGCCGATGGTCTGATGTGCGGTGACGCGGTTTGTGGCGGTGCTCAGGCGGATGATGTCGCAAACTGCCTCGCGGTCATTGCCATGCGCCGTTCCCCGTTTGAGTGTGATCAACACCTCATCGTTTGGTAGTTGTATCAGCGCCGGGAAAGCCAGGTACTGCTTGTCGGCAAACTGCTTATGAGACAACAAAATCTGCGACTCCTTCGTTGCCGCTACAACCGTAGGCACGGTGTCCGCTCTTTGTTCTTGCGCAGCAAGTGGGAATTGGCAGATTAGGCAAGCGATCCAAGTTATAATGTTCTTCATGAGATTAATGCGTTGTTAGTTTGTTGGGAAAAACTCTGGTATAATTCGCTCGGCTTCAATCCGGACTGCGCCTACTTCTCGCTCATGGACACCGCGATATGGCCAGCGCAGCCGCGTAGTTATCGGCGCCCAGCCGCCCACGGCCGCCATTAGTTTGTCGACTGCCTGATTCGAATACTGGTACCGCGTAATGTATGGCCGGATAAGTTGCTCCATAAAGAGACCTATGCGCTTTTCAAGCTCCAGCGCCCGTTCCATATCTACCGCCATCAGGTGATACCAGGCTTGTGCGGCACCCGGATGCAGGCACGCTATATTGGAGTACGACCCGTCAGCGCCCGCCAATATTCCACTAGCGAGCGTATGGCCCGGCACACCGAGTGAAAGTTCGGGATCGGACTGGCGCATAGCCGCGTACCATGCGGCGTCACCGCCCTTTACTTTGCAGCCGGCCAACCGTACACCCGACTCACGCAATATCCCATATTCTTCCGGCAGTAACACCCGTTTTGCATGAGGCGGATTATACAATACCAGCCTAATCGGATTGGCGGCTTGCTGAACAGCCATCAGAAAATCGACAATCTCGTCCATGGAAGGTACTGTCCAGTCCGGAAGTATCACCTGTATGGCGTCGGGCTGTAAGGCAGCTGCCCGTTTGACACGTTCGAGCGCCAGCATAGGGTTGACATGGTTGCAGCCTATTTGGAACGGTGTGGCATTAGCCCTGCACCGCTCGGCCAGTAGTTCACTGATTTGATCAAACTCCACCTCCGATTGACTGTAAAATTCAGCGGCCGTACCGTTGGAATAAATGCCGCTCACCCCAAAAGCAATAAGCGCATCTATTTGTACCTCCAGCTTCCCGAAATCGATACTGTCATCCGTATTGAGGGGTAGCAAAAGTGTACACCAAGTACCTGTGATACGATTTTCCATGCGATTATTAGTTATATCCTTCGTTCTGCTCAAGATTCGGATTGATGTCTAACACTTGCTGCGGTACGGGGTAATAATAACGGGCACGCGATCCCATCGCCGACTCGAGCCCGTAGTTGCGTAAAAAATCCCGCATCACATCCAATGCGCGGTCCGTCCGGACCAAGTCAAACCACCGCTGATTTTCAAAACAGAACTCCATCCGGCGCTCATGCTCTACCCATCGTCTGAACTGCTGCTGATCTGATATATCAGTTGCTGTTTTTGGTGTTAGCCCCGCACGCTGTCTGATCCTATTCAGGATATCGAATGCTTCACCTTCGGGCACATAGCCCAGCTCATTGAGGCATTCGGCATACAACATCAGCACATCGTCGTAACGAAGCAAGATCCAGTCGATGTCCCACCCATCGCCCTGCACGGCGGGTCCATTCAAGTATTTTTTGCTAAACGGCTGGGATGTAATCACTTCCCCTGCATTGTTTGTCCATTCACTCCAGATCACCGCCTCTTTCCGCGTATCTCCATTTTCAAAACTGTTGATCAGATCGTTCGAGAGGAACAACTGAAAAGGGCTGCCGCCCATAGGCACCAGCGCCCGAGAAATAAAATTGGGTGTGTTACGAGTAGGAAACGGATTTCCCTCTCCGGAAACACCGGTTTTAAACAGCAAAGAGAATACCGCCTGGCGGCCCGACTCATGCTCGTGGCTGAAGACGTCCGCATAGTTTTCAAAAAACTCAAAACGCCCTGATTCAATGACTTCATGCAACAGGGTGGCGGCATCGCCCCAACGAGCAGCATGAAGCGGGTATCCACTCATAAACACAAGCACTTTCCCGAGAAACGCCTTTGCTGCCCAACTGGTTGCCCTGCCCTGATTGGCGCTGGGGTAATCAGGTGGCAGTAGGTTCGCTGCATCAATCAAATCCGATTCAATCTGGCGATACACTTCACTGATTTCATTGCGCCGTACCTGGTAACCTTCATCGATGGTCAACGTCGTTGTCACCAACGGCACCCTCCCCCACAACCGCACCAAATCGAAATACAGCAGCGCTCGGATAAACTTCGCTTCGCCTTCGTATTGACGGGCGGTTTCGATGGGCATATCTATCGCTACCATCTCTTCCAGCACTTTATTGCAGCGCTGGATCTTATTGTAATAATCGCTCCATGCTGTGAAAAGTATGGGCAGTAGGGATGTTTCTGAGAATCTTGAAATGTTCCCATCGTTGTAATCGAGGCTTTGGAAGGTATTGTCGCTCCTCGACTCGGTAAGCATGTATGAATATTGCTGGCTTACCATCGCACTTCTCAACCCGTTGTAGCAACCGAGCAGCGCTAAGTTGATATGCTCTTCCGTCTGGTAGTACCCTTCCACGGTGCGTTCAGATATCGGCACAAGGTCCAAGTTGTTACAAGCCTGTAACAAACCGGCCAACATGATAATAATAATGCGCTTCATGTCTTTGATATTAAAATTTAACATTCAATCCCAATGTAAAATTCCGGGCCAAGGGATAACTGGTTCCACTGTCTATATTCGGTGTCAGGCTTGTATTTGCATGATTTCCGGTCTGCGGGTTCCCGTGATAGTGATCATGCATGAACACATTATCCATACTGAAGAAAACACGCACACCGTTCACCGCCGTCCAGCGATTAAGCACGGTCTGAGGAAAAGTATAGCCAAAAGTGATGTTCCGGATGCTCCAATAAGAGCCGTCAAATAGCCAGAACGTGGACGGGGTCGTCATATTCTCGGTCACAGCAGCCCTCGGCACCATACCGTTGCCAGGGTTATCCTCCGAGCGCCAGCGGTTGCGCCACATTCCCCATACATTTTGGCGGGATTGCATATTGGAGCGACTTCCAATGTTTAGTATATCGACGCCCTGCTGACCATCCATAAATACCGTCAGGTCCAGTCCCTTGTAGGAGAAGGTATTCCTGAAGCCCCAGAAAAAATCAGGAAACGCATTGCCAACGATGTGAATATCATCTTGATCGATGCGGCCATCGTTGTTGTAATCTGTGTACTTGATATCACCTACATTTTGCGTCAGATAATGCGGATGGCTATTTAGATCGGCTTCATTCATAAACACGCCCTCCTGCTCAAAGAGATAATAACTGCCAATGGGCTGGCCGATTTGCGTAATGGTGACCCGATATCCCTCATTTGTGCCATAGATGGGACTTCCGTCAGGCCCAAGCGACAGCACCTTATTCCGGTTGGCCGAAATGTTAAAAGCGGATGTCCACCGGAAAGCTCCCGCTAAGTTAACCGTATTTAGTTCAAATTCCACCCCCTGATTCCGCACACTTCCCACGTTTTGAAGCGCAGTGGCAAAACCTGTCACTTCCGGAATCTGGACATTCAAAAGCAAATCCTTGGTATCTGCTCGATAGAAGTCAAACCCTACCTGTACACGGTTATTGAACAGGCCGACATCAAAACCGATGTCTGCGGTATAAGTCTTTTCCCAGCCTAAAAAGGTATTACTGAACGACCCAGGACTATAGCCCGCAACCTTCTGCTGATCAGCACCGATCACGTAGTTAGTTGCATTTAAAGTTCCCAAAGCGGCAAAATTCCCAATATTGTTATTTCCAGCAACTCCATAACTTCCGCGCAGCTTTAGCTCCGACATCCAATCGATACCTTCCATGAAGCGTTCCTCGGTCATGCGCCATCCCAAAGAAACAGACGGAAACCATCCCCAGCGATTGTCCCGGCCGAATCGTGAACTTCCATCCCGTCTAACACTGGCCGCTATCAGGTATCTATCTCGATAAGAGAAATTCGCACGCCCGAGAAAAGACATGAGGTTCCAGATGGTCCTGTCGGAGCCACCCGAATTCAGGATGGTGCCCGCATTTAACGTTCGGATTTCATCGTCGGCAAACCCCTGCTTCGTCAAGTTCATCCCGCCCGTAGTTGCCTCTTGATAGGTAAACCCGCCCATGACGTCCAGATCCCAATTGTTCCGGACCAGTTGGTAGGTCAGGGTATGTTCGGTCAGATAGTCCTCGTATGTGGCACTTGAAGCGGTACCTTGGCTGCCGTTGCCACGGTTGATGTTGTTCGGTATAAAGTATAGGTTTTCAGACGACCACTGCTCCGTACCAAACGTCGAGCGTAACTTCAAGCCTTTTGCCAAGTTAAATTCCGCAAAACCGTTCACCAGCATCTGCTTTCTCTTCGTTTCATCCGTGTATTCATTCAACATGGCAATCGGGTTGATTAATGCAGCCAGCACATAGGGGTAATAACCGCCCTGTTCGGTCTGTTGATCGATGCCAACCACAGGTGGCATGATGTGTGAGCGGCTCACCGGACCGCCGAACCAGTCGGTCCTGGGATCGTTGACCCGGTTAATTCCGGCGGAAAGATTAATTCCTACGTTGATCCAGTCGGAGACCCTCGATTCAATATTTGAGCGGAAACTCAGCCGGCGGAAATCCGATCCGATAAGGATGCCCTTTTGGTTAAAAAAGTTGCCCGACAGATAGTACCTTGACTTTTCATTTGCTCCTGACGCAGAAAGCTGAAAATTTTCCACCGGCGCAACGCGGTCTACGAGGCGCTGCCAATCGTTATCCGGCAGCGACCCGGGATCACTGAGCCAAACGGGGTCAATCCAATAATTTGAGTTTGCCCGTGCGCTATTGGGATCGTCGGCACTACCGCCCTGCAATACCCAGCTATTATTCCGCTCCTCAATGGCATACGCTATCCACTCATCGCGGTTCAACACGTCATATCGGCTAAACCGCGACTGTAAGCCCACTGACGCATCGACCTGAATAACAGGCGTACCTGCTTTGCCCGACTTCGTGGTGACCAGCACGACACCGTTTGCGCCCCGCGAACCATAAATGGCTGCGGAGGCCGCATCTTTAAGCACCTCGATGGATTCGATATCGTTGGTATTAAGCGTATTCAGATCACCTGAAATCGGGTATCCATCTACGACATACAAGGGGCTGTTTGCGAAGTTGATAGAGCTTGTTCCCCGCACTTTTACATCCAGCACTTTACCGGGTGCACCACTCACTTGCTGTACCTGTACCCCTGCCAGCTTTCCCATCAACGCTTGGTCCACCCTTCCCACAGGTCGCTCCTCCAAATCGCTGGCGGTTACCCTGGCTATAGCCCCCGTCACACGTGTGCTCTTTTGCGTGCCATAACCAACGACCACCACTTCCTCCAAATCGGCCATTGCGGATATTAGGCGCACATCGATTACGTTACGACCGTTGAGCGCAATCTCCTGTGTGGCGAAGCCTACAAAAGAAACGACCAATACGGCATGCTCAGCAGGCACGTTTAAGGTATAGCGCCCGTCGGCATCGGTCGAGGTACCGGCATCCGTGCCTTTCACTTTCACCACGGCCCCAACAATCGCTGTTCCGTCATCGTGGTTGATGACCCGTCCCGAAACGGTTTGCTGTGTTTTCACATGCTTAGCCTGCACCTCCAGTAGACTTACGCCCTGTGCCAGGCAGAAAAGCAGGAGCGGGCTCCACAACGCAAGCAAGCGTTTTCCAAGTTTTGGATACATTTTCATACGCTTTTCATTTTTAAGTTTATTCGTTGTTAGTTTATTTTTTTTCGTAGAAAATCATTGATTAACCGATCTGGATATAACGACATATTCGCTGTATCATGGCCACCCGGTGCCTTGTACAGTTCAACCGATCCACCGAACGGCTTTACATCCTGCACGAGCCGACCGGAATGCGCCTCCAAAGGCACTGTTTGATCGGCTATGCCATGAAAAAGCATCAAGGGTATCTGTGCAAGCGCCTTTGGCGCCGCAGCTGGATTAATGTCTTTAAAAGCGCTATCGCACCGCCACGCATGACGTGCAGATGTCAGGCGTTTGAAAGCATCGGAGAGATCATAGACGGCAAATGTACCCAAAGCCCTATCCACAATAGCCGGATATTCCTTTATCAAACGATACATGAGCACCCCCCCTGCCGAACTGCCCCACAATACCCACTTTTGCTGCACGCGGAAATTCGCTTCAATGTACCGATAGGCATCCAATACCGCATTAGCCCCCGATCAGTACCCCAAGTGTCGCTTCCGTTAGAGACGACTACAAAAAGATACCCGTTTTTGACGGCCAGATCGCGCTGACGCACATAAAAAGCATTTGCCTTGCTGTCTCCAGGCTTATAGCTTCGTGCTTCACGGCCACTACCATGTAAGGCTAATACGACGCGGTACCCATCTTGCGTTATTGGCGGCATCGCTATATACACTTCCCGACCAGCAACTTGAACTAATGTATCCCTAACGACAAGAGGTTGAGCGGATGTGGCCATGCCCGTCAAAGCAACAAGGAACGCAAGCATCGGCAAAGCAGTCATGTTTCATAATTTGATTTACAGTACAAACATATACAAAAAACATTATAAAACAATACAGACCAGTACAGAAGATTCGGTTAATAAACATATATAGCTGATAGTTAGCTATAAAAAATAAAAAACACACAGAAAGAATTTCCATGTGTTTACAATAAATACCAAAAAAACAGGAACAGAACAGTATAGTTCAGCTAAAGAGACGGTCTAATGATTAATTTGCTGGGATTCTTGATTTTCGCCACTTTGCCCTCCAAAATCAAATTAGCCGCTTCTTCCCCCATCTTGGAAAAATCCGTGCTTATCACGGTAATGCCTCCTTCAAGCACTTCTTTGACATAGAGGTCGTTATACGAAATCAGCCCGATATCCCGACCGAGCTTATACTTATGCTCGCGCACCAACTTAATGATATCTACATCGTCCCGATCATGCCGGTTTAGCGTAATGTAAACGTTCCCACGCCTGAACTGACTGCGCTCAATTTGATGGACAATCAGGTAGTCAAACTGATATTCTTCACAAAAACGCAAAAAACCATCTTTTACTAAGTTGCCGTAAAACGAATCCTCAGGCAAAACCAGCACAGCCCGCCGATATTTTTCCACACGCCCACGCACATCCTTCATCGCTGCATAGATATCACCTGCAAAATCTTGGTATACAGCAGAATAATCCCCATTCAAATTCTCGATATTGTAATCAAGTATTATTCTTTTCTCTGGAGGAATCAGATTAATGATTGGTGACACATCTTCTTTCATGATGGAGAGTATCACATAATGCGTGTAATTCCCCAAGTTTTCAAGCACGAGCCGTTCGAAAATCCGATAGCTGTAATTGTGAAAAAATACATCAATATGCGCATGATCCTTTAATCTATTGAAAAAAGAATGATATAGCTCCTCTTTGAAAACCGTCAATTTGTCCAATAAAAAGAAGACCCGGAATTGGTGATCAATGCTATTTTTCTTCACAAAAAAGCCCTTCCGGTAAACTGGTTCAATAATCCCTTTTTCCATTAGGTGATTCAGTGCCATCAGCACCGTGCTTTTACTGATATTGTGCTCGGCAGCCAACCGGTTGACCGACGGCAGCTGGTCATTGATGCGCAAATCTCCTTGCTTTATCTTATCCAATAATAGGTGAGCCAACTTCAGGTATTTCAGTTCGCTATTCACGGTACTAACTTCCGAATTCTTCATATAAGCTTTTTAATAGGCGTAACAAGGCGGCGACACGCGCACACTCCCGCCGTCCAAAAGTACGGCATTCTTGCTTCATAACAAAACAGAACAGTACAGTCGACAAATCGCATTGCTTATTGGATAATGGTGCCTCCCGTAGCCTCCATCCATTACCTGTTATGTCCATACCTATGTCTTCCAATTTTTGACTATTTTTGTCTATGTTGTCAAATCCATTGAAAAATGAATGCATTATTTAAAAAACTCAATTTCAAGAGTCAAAAATCCCTGCTTTCCATCAACCACCCTCCAAGTTTCCAAGTGGCGTTGAATGATATCGCCGCTGATACGCAGATAGTCACTGAAGTAGAACGGGCCGGAAGCATCTCTTTTGCGATTGTTTTCGTCACACAACAAAAAGAAATTGACAACATTATCACGCAGCTCGTCCCTAAGCTTGAAACTGACGCGGTACTGTGGTTCTGCTATCCAAAAGGCACTTCGAAACGGTATCAATGCGATTTCAACCGGGATACGGGCTGGAAAATACTGGGACAATATGACCTTGAACCCGTCCGCCAAGTGGCCATTGATGAAGATTGGAGCGCGATACGTTTTCGGCATGTCGATCACATCAAGCAAATCACCAGACGGGGCAGCATGGCGCTGACCGACAAAGCCAAGCAGCGAACCTCCAATAAGGCTTAAACGACCAGCTCATGGCCCATCTACCAGAACTCATACGGGATTTAGCCCTGATCTTGCTGGTCGGCGCGTTTGTTACCATCCTGTTCAAGCGCATCAGACAGCCTCTGGTGCTCGGCTATATTATCGCCGGATTTTTCGTTGGTCCGCATTTCCAGCTGATACCCTCCATTGTAGACACTGAAAATATCGAGACTTTTGCCGAACTGGGCGTGATTTTTTTACTGTTCAGTCTGGGGTTAGAATTCAGCTTCAAGAAACTACTGCGTGTCGGTGGCCATGCGTCTATAACCGCTGTCATCGAAATTGTTTTTGTAAGCTCACTGGGCTATTTTACCGGACAGCTGTTGGGATGGAGCCAAATGGACAGCCTATTCCTCGCGGGGATGCTGGCCAGTTCGTCAACGACCATTATCCTTCGGGCATTTGATGAGCTTGGCATCAAAACCATGCAGTTTGCGCGGGTCGTGTTCGGTGTGCTGGTTGTCGAAGACATTATTGTCATCCTGCTCATGGTTTTGCTTTCGACCGTAGCGGTGACCCAGCAATTCGAAGGGGGTGAAATCCTCTTTACTGTGTTCAAGCTCGGCTTTTTCCTCATGCTCTGGTTTCTATTGGGCATTTACCTGATCCCCTCCTTCCTGAAAAGGGCCCGGCAATGGATGGATGAGGAGACACTCCTTATTTTTTCCATTGGCTTATGCTTGGGTATGGTGATCTTGGCTACACGGGTTGGCTTTTCCGCAGAACTGGGAGCCTTTGTAATGGGGTCTATCCTCGCCGAGACCACCTTAGCCGAAAAGGTGGAGCATTTGACCAAACCAATAAAAGAATTGTTTGGCACGGTGTTTTTCGTGTCGGTGGGCATGATGATAGACCCAGCAGCGATGCTCCAGTATGCATTCCCGATAGTTGTGGTGACGATACTGACCATCGGTGGCAAGTTTTTGTTCAGTGCGCTGGGTGCGCTGCTGTCCGGTCAACCGCTGAAGCAGGCTGTGCAGGTAGGCATGAGTATGGCGCAGATTGGCGAATTTGCTTTCATTGTAGCGGCATTGGGCCTATCACTCGGCGTGATTTCGGAATTCCTGTTTCCTATTGCCGTAGGGGTATCTGCCATCACCACCTTCACCACCCCGTACATGATCAAATATTCCGAACCGTTCTATAATTGGCTTGCGCGCGTCCCCTTAGCTCATTGGAAAGACCGAATCGAACACTATGCCACGGGCACAGAAAAGCTTCGCGCTAATCCGGCTTGGAAAGTACTGTTTAAGGAATATATCCGCATCATTGTCATCAATAGCATCGTACTGATTGCTATACTGCTACTATTCAGGTATGCATTCCTCCCCTTCATCGAAGGAAAAATAGCCAGCGCTTTTGTGCAACATGCGGTCACCGTGGCAGCGGCCATGCTGCCGGCTGCGCCTTTCCTCTGGGCGGTCGTCTTCCAAAAGCCACGATGTGATGCTTACCAAGCCATGTGGATGGACACGGCGACCAATAAGGCTCCGCTAATGGCCATTGAAATCGTCCGGGTACTCATCGGGGTATTGTTGGTCGGATTGTTTATCGACCGGCTCACTTCTACACATGTGGCGCTCTGGATTACCCTTCCGGTCATTTTGCCGTTTATCTATTTATTTTCACGGCGGATACAGGTGTTGTATCAACGGATCGAGGCGCATTTCATCAGCAACTTGAACGAACGTGAAAACAGTCTTATCCAAGCCGATAATAGCGGACGGCTTAATCAAAAAAATGAAGAAGTGCAAAGCGGTTTGCAGGCATGGAACGCCCATATCGTGGAAATGGAGGTGCCCCCGCTGGCTACCTATGCGGGGAGGCATCTAAAAGACCTGGGATGGAAGGAAGCATACGGTATATTGGTGGTTTACATCAGGCGCGAAGAAAATATCATTCACCTGCCAGGGGGCGACCATCGCCTGCTTCCACAAGACCACGTTGGAATATTGGGTACGGATGAGCAAATGATGCACTTTAAAGCCGCATTTGAATCGCAGGAGGATATCCAGTATAACGATATGGCCATCGAAGACATCAGCCTTCATCAGGTAATGCTGCAAGCAACGCACCCGCTGGTCGGCAAAAGTATCGCTCGTTCGGGATTGCGTGAAGATACCGACGGCCAGGTGCAGGTTGTGGGCGTAGAACGCGACGGCATCCGTATGCTTAACCCTGAAGCTTCCTTGGTCTTCAAAGCCGGAGACATCATTTGGCTTGTCGGCAACCGAAAGCGAATACGGGAGGTGATCACTCATCCCGCAACGAATCCACCGGATTGGCCGCCGCCGCCCGAACCGCTTGCCAGCTCAATGTAACCAACGCGATGATGACTGCCATCAAGCCCGCCGCGGCAAACATCCACCATTCGACATCAATGCGGTACGCAAAATTTGCCAGCCAGCGGTTCATCGTCCACCATGCAATAGGCAAGGCGATGATAGCAGCAACCAACACCAGCTTGATGAAGTCCTGCGATAACATGCCCACAATATCGATCATCGATGCGCCCAACACTTTCCGGATGCCTATCTCTTTGGTACGCTGCTCAATAGAAAAAATAACCAATCCCAGCAGCCTGCTTGGTCTTATCCCCTATGCGGATCAAAATCACGCCAAAGTATTCGTATTCCTTCACATCCATGATGAGCGGCTTAATGGGCCTATCCCCGTGATTTGCTTTGCGCCAATTGACGCCAAATGGTTTTGAGTAAATTGCGTATCATAGCAGCAAAAAAGGAGCTTATGGCCGATGATCGCAAATTCAATCCTGTTCATATGCATTCAAAACCGTTCAACGTCCCTCATTGGAAATTCCGTCCTTTATGAAACACCTTGCCCACTATGCCGCCATCCTGGGGTGCGACAAGACCGCGCAGCCATCCATTCAGATTGATGCAGTGCTGTACAACGACGTGGATAACCTCACCCTCGACCTGCAATTTACCAGACACCAACAGCAGCTTGGACTGTAGGATTTCCCTCCGATATTTTTCGAACATCTTGCCCCACACGACAAGGTTGGCAAACCCTGTCTCGTCCTCCACCGTGACGAAGAGCACTCCTTTAGCGGTGCCAGGACGCTGCCGTACGGTCACCATCCCGCAAACCTTCACGGACATTCCGTCCTTCATCGTGGGTAATGTTCCTGTCGGAGTGACGTGGAGCATATCCAGTTTTTCCCGGAGGAAACTGACAGGATGGGCCTTGATGGACAGCGATGTGCTGGCATAGTCCTGCACCACATGCTCGCCGGGTGTCATCAGCGGAAGTTCAACCTGACCCTCCGAGGCGCATTCGGAGGGTTGGCCTTTGAACAGGGCTATCGGCCGGTCCCGCAAGGCAGACACCTCCCATAATGCCTTCCTTCTATCAAGGCCCATCGAGCGGAAAGCGTCTGCGTCGGCCAGCCGTTCCATGGCGGATATCGGCACCCCGGCGTTCACCAACGCGGCGACGAATGGATAACCGCTACCCCGTGCTTTGACCAAGACCTCCATGTCCTCCGCTGCCAGCCCCTTCACCTGCCGGAAGCCGAGGCGCAATGCATGATAGCACTTGCCGAACACCCCCTCCAACGTGTGGTCCCAATGAGAATGATTCACGTCTACAGGCAAGACCGTTATCCCATGTTTTCGAGCGTCAATGACAAGCTGGGCGGGTTGGTAAAAGCCCATCGGCTGGCTGTTGAGCAAAGATGCAGCGAAGATATCGGGGTAATAATATTTCAGCCAGGAGGAGATATACACCAGCTGGGCAAATGAAGCGGCATGACTTTCGGGGAAGCCGTAGCTGCCGAAGCCTTCCAACTGCCTGAATACCCGCATGGCAAACTCCTCCGAATAGCCCTTTTTGACCATACCAGCTACCATTTTTGCACGGAAGCGGCTGACCTCCCCCTTAGCCTTGAAAGTGGCCATACTCCGGCGAAGTTCGTCAGCTTCGGCGGGGGTAAAATCGGCGGCAACAATGGCAATCTCCATTGCCTGTTCCTGAAAAAGCGGAACACCCAATGTCTTTTCCAAGATATGCCGGATTTCCTCAGAGGGGTAATCCTCCTGTTCTTCGCCCCTACGCCGCCGCAGGTAGGGGTGCACCATGTCGCCCTGTATCGGGCCAGGCCTGACAATGGCCACTTCGATGACCAGATCATAAAACTTCCTGGGTTGTAGCCGGGGAAGCATGGACATTTGTGCACGGCTTTCAATCTGGAATACACCAAGCGTATCAGCGTGGCTAATCATTTCGTATACTTTCGGATCATCCCCCGGTACTCCGGCGAGCGTCAAATCACGCCCATAGTGCCGCTTGGCAAGATCAAACGCTTTCCTGATGCAGGTAAGCATGCCAAGGCCCAGCACATCCACCTTCAGGAATCCCATTGCTTCCAAATCGTCCTTATTCCACTCCAAGTTTGTCCGGTCTTTCATCCGGGCATTGATAATGGGGCATAGTTCGTGCAGTTTGCCCTGTGTGATAACAAATCCACCGGTATGTTGCCCCAATTGTCGGGGAAACCCGATATACTGGTCGGTTAGTTCCAATACTTTTCGCAGATGTGGATCACCGGGGTTGAAGCCTTGACTGGCCAGCAACGGCATATCAATATGATCATCCCAATGGCTGCCAATGGCTCCAGATAAGCGGGCCACCGCATCCAACGAAAGCCCCATCGCTTTACCCACGTCACGAATTGCGCCCTTTGAGCGCACCTGTGTGACCGTGGCCACAATGGCGGCCCGATCACGTCCGTACTTGCTGTAAATGTATTGAATCACTTCTTCGCGCCTTTCGTGCTCGAAGTCAACATCGATATCTGGAGGTTCATCCCGAGCATCTGACATAAATCGGGCAAATAATAACCGGAATTTCGCTGGATTTACGGAAGTGATGCCCAAGCAGTAGCAGACCGTGGAATTGGCCGCGGAGCCGCGCCCCTGGCATAGGATGCCGCGATTGCGTGCAAATTGTACATAATCATGTACGGTAAGAAAATAAGAAGCATAGTTCTTTTTTTCGATGAATGCCAATTCATGGTTGATGGCCGCTTTGACCGGCTCAGGGATATCCGTGCCGAATTGCCGCTCAGCCCCCTGCCAGGTGAGCATAACAAGCTCCTCCTGCGGCGTACGGCCTTCGTTGGTCAGCTCCTCAGGATACACATATGTCAGTTCATCCAATGAAAAATGACAGGATTCAGCAACCGCTCCTGCATTGCGGATGGCATCTGGGTACTGGCGAAACAATCGCTCCATTTCATCCATTGGCTTAAGATATCGCTCCGAATTCGGATGCAGCCGGAAGCCAGCTGTCTGAATGGTACATTTCTCCCGGATACAGGTGAGTACATCCTGCAATTCGCGGCGTTCGGGTACATGGTAGTGCACATCGTTCAGGGCCACCATGGGCATATCCAGCCGCTGGCACAGTTGATGGATGCGAAACAGTCGCTTAGCGTCATCACCTGTATAAGTACGTATGGCACCAAGGGAGAAGTGGCTACTTAGCGCTTCGCGGTATTCCGTGATGTGCCGCACGTAATCGGGTTCCAGTTCAAAGGTATCCGTCAGCTTATTAGGCGGCACTGCGACAAATTCCATTCCTTTAGCGTATTCGTACACATCGGCTTTGTACAGGTGGCATTGTCCTTTTTCTGCTCTGCGGTTGCCTACGGTAAGCAGGGAAGAAAGCCGTCCATAAGCTTCCCTATCCGTGGGATAGGCCAGCAGGCTCGGGCCATCCAGCAAGTCAAGGCGGCAAGCCGGGATGAGACGCATGTTGTGCTTCTTGGCAGCGATATGTGCCCGCACAAGGCCAGCGAAGCTGTTGCGGTCGGTCACCGCCAGGGTATTGTAACCCAATGCCGCTGCGCGTTCCACCAGCTCTTCGGGATGTGAGGCTCCGCGGAGAAAGCTGAAATTGGTGGTTATCTGCAGTTCTACATAGCCCATAATCCGTCAAGCAAAAAAACCATGCAAAAACCATTGGCGTGAGTTGCCGTCGTCATAATGCCCAGCACGGAACAGCCAGTACCTGCGACCTTTGTCGTCTTCTACATCATAGTAGTCCCGGTGCTCACCGGTATCCATCCACCATTCCCGTTCAATGCGCTCAGGCCCATCCGCTTTTTTGATAGCGTGTACTTCCCCCTTGTGGCGGAACAACATCGGCGGATAATCCGGTATCGGAGCCGTCACTTCGATAGGTTCGGGTCTTGTCAGCAGGCGGGTGGGCCTTGGCCTGTCGGTATTCCATGCCGTGGAGGGTTGTTCCGCAATGGAGGACGCCTCCCTGATAGACCGATCCGGCCAGTAATGTTCGTCTGGCAGATACCGGTAAATGGCACGGGTACCTTCCTTACCTTTCAGCCTGTCGATCAGCTCAGCCAGCGATGTCTCCTCCAATCCGGGGGAGCTGCTCCAAAGCGCCTCCTGCACCGGGTCGGTATCCTCCACCTTAGGCACTTCCAATATGAATAATTCGATGCCCAATGCCGGTTCGATCTTGGGTATTTTCAGCTTAAACAACCTCAGGAGATGCGGTATATTGGCCGTTGCCCTGCTTGTACCAATGGCCACCTGTGCAATTTTGCCGTCAATGCGGCAGCATTTCAGGATGGCTGTTCGCAGGCCCCTACCCTCACCCGATAAGCGTTTGCAAAGTGATTCCAATAACTTCTTAATCGCAATCTCAATACCGATGGCTGTACAAATAGGTTCCAGACAATGCAACCGTTCCTCGTATGGCGGTATGGGTCGCAACGGCACGATATGCTCATCTTCCTGCCCCAATGCCTGTCGCAATCTTGACAGGATCCTATCGCCAAAACGCCTGCGTAGCACAGAGGGTGGCATGTGCAGAAAGCTGCCGATGGTACGCAAACCGAGTTTTTGCAGGCGATCCACCGTCTCCGGTTCCAGCCGGAGCGCGGCCGGAGGCAACGGCATGAGTGTACCGATTTCGGATCCATTGGCGATGATTGGCGTTGCCTTGCCAAAGCGTGCCATTGCCCATGCCGTACCGATGGTACCTGCAATAGCTATTCGCGTATGGAAGCCCCTTGAGCGCAACCTGGATACGATGAGTGCAAGGTAGTCCCGCTCACCACCCCATAAGTGAGCACATCCACTAATATCAAGGATTAGCCCATCGGGTGGGTCCACTGCCACTACAGGCGTATAGCGTATACACCATAGGCCAAGTGCCTTTAACAGCCTTGAAGCCAATTGAGGTTGGCTGTCGATGACTATCAGGCTGGGCAGGAACGCTTTGGCATCGGCCACGACCATTCCTCGTGTCACGCCCTGTGCTTCGGCTATGGCATTCGCTTCTGTGATGACCATGCGGCCGTGCAAAGGCTCAGCCAACACAAACGGTATTTCACGCAGTTCGGGCCGGCGGATAGCGTGCCTGTCTGTCCTTAGGTATTTGAACCAAATCGATGCATACCGCTTTTCCATTCAACTATCAGCTTATTTTCTGCAATTGCAAGGCTTTATTCTGGCGGATGGATGGCATGACCGGCACAAAGCATCCCCGGGACCATTCCATCTTCCAGCACCCCGGGTTACCATTACGTACCTTCAGCAATTCCACCTGCCATCGGGGAGGCCCTACACCGGGCATCCCTTCCTCCAATGCACTTGGCAATGGCCTAATCCGCCAACGGGCCGTGCAGGCCGTAGACCCGATATTGCGGGGATTGCTGCGCAGCACCAATCCGGTACCGCTACTCTTTTCGACCGCCAATTGCAGACGGCGCGATTGGATAAAATCCATATCCTGTAATTCGGCTACCACGGCGGCCAGCCCATTACATTTGAGCGATTCTTCCATGGCCCACAAAACATCACGCTCCCGTTGCACGTCGACGAAGATGATGCGGTCCGGCCGTACCCCAAATGCCCCCATAGCAGGCGGGAAAAGTATCCTTGATGTGCTAATCCATAAGCAGGTCTTGTTTCCTTCAGTTAGACGGGACAATAGCCCCCCCATGAAACCACTGGTTGCCGCGTCTTCTTCCCGCCCCCCACTAATGAACTCATGAACGCCGTAAGGCGGGAAAACGGCATTGGGGAAAGCGTCCTCTACCGGCCCAAGGCCTATCCTTGCAGCATGGCTTTCGGGGCGGACAAATCCCTGCCAGCGCAGCATATCCTGTTTTAGCCGGTTCACCTTTTCCTGTTTGCTTTCCTTCATCGTTGCCATGCCTTGTGGACTGCGACAACAAATATAGTAATACTAATAATATTAGCAAACAATTTCTTTAAAAGGTGCTGCTCCAACAGCATGCAAAGGGGGTTAATCTCGTCGATCCGATCGCACAGCTCCCTTTTCATCAAGAACCAATTCGCGTTCACGTCCGTCAGCGGTCTTAATTTCTACCTCATAAGTGATTTGGCCTTTCCTATCGATGTGTTTCATGTCTTTCAGGCTGCAGCCGGGATATTTGCGCCGAATAGCATCCTTGACCATTAGCGGCAACTGGTCTGCTCCGATTTCCCGATCATGATATACTTTCATACCATCCCGATCATAATGCACTTTGTGTTCCCACGGACCTATTTCAAATTCGACCTCGTATAAACCTGGTTTACGTTCCCATTCCACATCGCGCGCGTTGCGAAACTCCGTCTCAAAGCGGTTTAGGATGATCGACGGAACCTGGCTCCGCTTTATTTCCTGGGCTCCGGCCCATGTATACGAGCAGAGCAACAATCCTACGGTCAGTATCAGCCATCTTTTCCTTACACTCATCTTCTTTAAGATTACATTAACCATTTTGTTAAACAAGTTTGACGTTGATCATTACGGTTCAACAATCAGCCTGGTCATCAGTTGGGGGCTCTCCCTGTGGTGGCCGGTCGGCACGCCAGTCACGAGCCCGAGGGCTACATGGTGGCTCAATGAAACTTTGACCTGTGGATGCAGCATGGTTTCCCAGCCGTGCTGTGTCCACTCCTGGTTAACCTCCATGCCTACGAAATGATTACCTTCTACCATATAATGAAGGCTATAATTCAACTGGTAAGCAAATTGCCGTTGCCCCGGCTCAGCCGAAAACACCCATTCCGGACCGGTATAAAGCAATGTATGGACATGCCTGCCCCAGCGCTTTGCTGCGATAAAAATAGGGTTTTCTGAATTGGCATAAAAGAAGTCTTTACCATGCCGCACTGAATAGGGTGAGTGGAAGCGAAATTCATGGATAAAGGCTATCGCCATCGAGACCTGCGCCCTCCTGGCTACCAAAAAGGTGTACTGTCCGGCTAGTTTTAATCCTTCTACTTTACTATGGGGAATTGATGAAAGATCTGTCATTGCGCCCGAATGACGATATAATGAAAAAGGCATCTCGACTTCCAGCCCCAAGCGATCAGCCACCGCAAATTCGTACTCGGCAAATCCCTGCATGGCGGAATAATCGCCCATTTCCTGATAACTCATCCCTACGTTGATTTCTTTTTCGCCACGGTGCGCCCCTAAATCCCGCATTAGGTCGACGTATAAGGGTTCTGCATGTTTGATTTTATAAGGCTTTTCCATGACCTGTGCGGACGCTGCAATCGGCAGCCCCGCGATGCATAAGCGGTATAACAATTGTTTCATGCCACAAGGCTACGACAGCATGTTGAAATCATGTTGGATTTTTATCCGCTTACCTTGAAAACATGTTGCCCATCCTGGTATGAATAGGTGATTGTCAGGTGGTATAGCCGGCAAATGGCGCTTACAATTGCCAGCCCCAAGCCGGAGGATTGGTTACTGGCATCCCCTTTATGGAAGCGCTCAAATATCAACCGCTGATCCAGCGCATTTGAAAGGCCGCTGTTGCGCACTTCCAGCATTCCGGGGCCGACCGTCAAGTTTATGCTCCCCCCAGGATAATTATGGGAAATGGCATTCTTCAGTAAATTGGTTATCAACAGGGTGGCTAAATCGCTATTGATGGTGGTCTGCCAGCCCCCCTTGCGGTGGAATGCAAGCGTTATGCGACGTTGCTTAGCAAGAACCTCCAACTCGCTCACCAGCCCTTCGGTAAGCACATCAAATGGATAAGGAACACTATCGGCAAATTGGTGGTTTTCAATCTTGATGAGCATCAGCAGCGACTTATTCAATCGTGTAAGACGACGCAGCATCTCGCTCACTTGTATGATTGCCTTGGCGATGGGAGTCGTCATGTCGTGCCTTTCCAACAAAAGCTCAAGTTTGTTTAAACTCACGGCGAGTGGCGTCTGCAGTTCGTGGGCCACGTTGGCGGTAAACTCTTCCTGGCTGCGGTAGGTTTCTTCGGTTCGCTGAACCAGTTGGCTTACGGCTTCATTCAGTTTGTTAAATTCGGTCACCCCGGTGGCTGGCAGGTCTAAGTGTTGATTTTGGCCGATTTGAAAGCGGCTTACCTGGCTCACCAACTGATAAAATGGGTTCCAGACCCGTTGGAGAATTACGTTGTTCAGTAGTAGAATACTGATCAGTAACGCAAGATAAAGTCCCACAACGGATAGGGCCAGAGACGACATGAGATCGTCAATCTCGTCTGTAGCCAGTGATGTGGTCAGTAGGTAATAACTGCCGTTTAGTTCGAATGCGGTATAGAGCACACGTGCGGGGACCTGTCCATCGCCTTGCGGCATGGCCATATAACCATTTTCGTAAGTGTCACTGACCGCAAACGCTTCTTCACGAGTGGCCTTGTGGATCTCAAAAGACTTCCCCCAAAAGCCATGTCGGATCAACACCGTAGAATCCCGGTGAGCCTCTTCGATAATATCCAGTTTATAATTATTGAGGTTGCGGTCAAGATCGGCATTAATCTGACTACGGAGATATAGAAAAAAGAGGCACCCCCATAGCCCGACGACAAACAACAAGGCCAAAGCCAAGTAGCCCAACGTATGGTTCAATAACTTCATAGCGCTTCTAACCGGTATCCCATACCGTATATGGGCTGAATTTTGACCTTAGCGCCACCATCCCGCAATTTTTTCCGGAGATTTTTGATTTGCGAATAGATAAAGTCAAAGTCATCCGCATCTTCCATATAATCTCCCCATACTTTTTCTGCGATGGATGGTTTACTGACAATCCGGTTTTTGTTCAACATGAAATAAACCAGTATATCAAATTCTTTACGGTTCAAGGCCAACGGGATGGCATCTACAGCGGCGTAAAAATTATCCATATCCACATGTATATTTTGGAAAGCAAGCGTATTTTTCCGGCCGAAAGACCGCCTACGCAAGAGCGATTTGACGCGGGCATTTAACTCGGCCAAGTGGAAGGGCTTGGTCAGGTAGTCATCGGCACCGAGGTCTAGGCCGGTAAGCTTGTCATTCAGGGAGTCTTTGGCCGAAATGATAATAACATTATTGCCTTTTTCAATGCTTCGTAAGTGCCGTAAGATGTCCAAGCCACTACCCTTGGGTAGCATGATGTCCAGCAGGATACAGTCGTAGTCAAAAAAACTTACTTTATTGATGGCTTCGTCAAAAGTGTTGGCCGTCTCGACATGGAAATTTTCTTTCTCCAATGACTCCCGGATGGTCTCCTGTAATGGCCATTCATCCTCGATGACCAAGATGTTCATAATACCTCCTTTTTTGTGGGAAAGCAATTTCGTGCAAGATACTGAAATGAAGTTGGAATCGGTGATTGCCTACATCGCAGGCGGCCACCCATGATTTGAAATCGATCAGATTTAGTGGTGATGACAATTCTTTTGGGTAGCTTCGCCCGAAAAATTACGATACAGTTGAAAAGTCCCCTTCATCGGTTTGCATATTTCTCGGCAGGCGTGGTATTTGCTATCCTATGGGCTTCAGCTTCGGCAGCTACCAAAATAGGGCTCCAATCGGCCCAGCCTTTTGTCATTGCTATTGCCCGGTTTGCCATCGCTTCAGCCATCATGCTCGGCATTGCCCATCTAGTGATGCGCCAGCCACTGCCTTCGGGCAAAACGCATTGGCAGCAACTGTTCATTTACGGATTGTTCAATGTAAGCCTATATCTTGGCCTGTACGTGTTGGCCATGGAAGAGGTATCAGCAGGCTTGGGGACGCTATTTGTCGCAACTAATCCGGTACTTATCATGCTCATCAACACGCTATGGTATCGACAACCGGTCAGTCTGTCTAGCATACTCAGCTTCGTCCTGTGCATCGCGGGAATGTTGCTGGCCGCATATCCGCTCTTTGAAACCAGCTATGCCACCTGGCTGGGTATCGGCATCCTTTTCCTAAGCATGCTTGCTTATTCGGTAGGAGCCATTTATTTTGCCCGACGAAAATGGGATGGCCTCCATATTCTCACAATTAACGGTTGGCAGACGCTTATCGGCGGTGTATGCCTACTCCCATGCTTGTTTTTATCTTTTGAGTATTCGGCCAACACCTTCGATGTACGCTGGTGGAGTGCCGTACTCTGGCTGGCCATACCGGTATCGGTATTTGCTGTACTGATCTGGCTGTACCTGTTGCGCGACAACCCCATCAAAGCCTCAGCATGGCTCTTCCTCTGCCCGATTGCGGGGTTTGCCATTGCCGCCATCCTGATGAAAGAACCGCTATCCTGGCACACACTCGGTGGTGTTCTCCTTGTCATTGCGGGGTTATATCTGGTACAACGGATGAGGCGACCAGGACGAAAACGTCAATAATAGACAACAGATAAAGATGCAGTCAAGGGACAATCGTCATTTGTCCCTGGCTGTATCCATTATTTCCTTGAAATTCATCAACGGCGAATAAGGGACGGCGGCCATGCGGATATCCTGTATCTCCCCGACCAATTGACCATGCAGCCTGCTTGTTTCCTGCTTGATGCGCGCCCATTCTTCATCAGCCATGAATTTATCCCAGCTCGCTTGGAGCACCTGCACATCCGGCCACTCCAGTAAATATACAAAAGCAAGCTTGCCATTGGTGTTGGTCTCCCACATGGCTATGATGTGAAAATCATACTGCTTCATTATCCGCTGTGCATGGTCGTTGAAACGCTGATGGAAAGCGTCTTTATTATGCTCAAAAATTTCATAGATTCGTAACTGATGTACAGGATTGCCTTTGACCTGTTGACGCTGCTGGGCATGGCCGACAAGGGCCGAGAACAACAGCAAAAAAAGTAACGCTTTCATAAAATCCATTGTTAAGAAAGGGGTAATTTTACTTCTGCCGACTAAAGATAAAAATATTTATTCCATCTTTTTATAATATTGCTTTTTAAGCCGTAATAGTGGATTATATTCTTTACCTTTATAGCATTGAAAAAATGCCCAGACCCAACCATGTTCATCGGCGCAGTGAAATGGTTTGACAACAAAAAAGGATTCGGTATCATCGCATTACCGTCGGGAGAAGAGCTATTCCTGCATATCCGGGGTTTTGTTAGCCCACCCCAGGGAGAGATAAAGAGCAGCACCGTAATTTTTGGCCATAAAAAAATAAACGCAAAGCGGGACGGCTATACGACAGCAAAATGCCGTATCCTTGACCATCAGGAGGATTGGAAGGCAGCCACATTGTTGTTGTTGGGAACGAACGACATGATACAGCTTCCGGATAGACGAAAAAAAGAACACAAGCATAGCCTGATGAAACTGGCTGTCAAGCAGCTCCTGCAGGGAAAAAATGAGGATTTTGCATTCGCTATGCTAACGTCTAATTTTGACAGCAGCTTTGACCCATCCGTATTTATCCCATACGCCATGTTCTTGGAAAAGACTATCCCCCAGGTGCTGGAAAAAACATCCGCCGCGCGCTTACTTGTCCGCATTTTCCAGCACTTCGGGACTTGCATCACCCATGAGATCCTTTTCAGGGTATGGAAAGCGGGCAAATTCCGATACCTGGGTTATGACAAACAGGGAGATTATGAAATACCGGAGGAAGTGCTGAACCTGAATGCGACGGAAATTGGTTATGACGAACTGCGACGGATCAGTGCTTACAGCTTTGGCACCACATTCTGTGCTGAGTTTGTAAATGCATTGTTTGACGGCATCGAAACCATGGAACGAAGTGAAATCGACGCATTGATACCTTACCTTGACTTTTTAGAAAATGGCGACAGGGAATACTGGAAAGCCATTGTCGACACGTAAGCCACAACTTGCCACCGATGCGGGGCTTTCCTTCGGCCAAACAAAATGGCTTATTGGTTGTATTATTCATAGAGGAAACTAATTTATTGATTTGTTTACTTAACCTTTGAAGACATGAGCACCAATAAGACAGGAAAACCGGTCGAAAAAAACACCTAGAACGAGAATACCGACAAGAAAAAACCGGAAGAAAATACCGAATTTACGCCAAAACGCTTTTCGGTCAGGGGGCTGAGAAAACACACTGAGCCGAAGACCAGCCGAAACCCGAAAGGCATACGTTAAGCCGAGGGTCGTTGTCGGCAGCAGGCAGCATCTTTTCCGCTGATGCAACCACATATCGTTTAGGTCCGCCGACTAATTCCGTCGCATCAATCAATGCCGTTCTTTTCGGACGTTGTAATCAAGGAAGCCACCCTTAGCCGGGCCTTGTATTTTCCGCATATAGCGATGGTAGCGGGTCGGACTGCCAGTAAGCTTTGGTGTCCGCATCCATGATAGTCAATCTGCCCGAGTGGCCTGCTCCGGTATCGAGATTCCAGATATTGAATGCATTCAATGGTTCGTCTGTCCCCCAATTGATGGTCGGCGTGTGGCCAAGAAAAACTTCCGAGAAGTCCGGCACGGGCGCAAACGAACGCAACTTTTCGTCTCCTGCCATCAGTAGCTTATGCCGGTAAGCATTTTCCCATAGGGTTCTGTCCCAGTAGAATTCCTGCGGGCGTTGCTGGCTCAGGGGTATGCCCGACAAGAAGCCGCCATGCACAAAACAGCGGTTTTTCCCATCGACGTGGTACAGTTGCTGCCTCATAAAGAATTGCCGGTGGGCCGCCGGAATATCCGAGGAAGCGAGCGATGTTTTATAGCCGCTGCGTGTCGCGCGGAACATATCCGGCTTCCCTGCGTGACGGAGATAAGATTTCAGCGTGCCCAATCCGCCCAGGTTCCAGTATTGCGGATGGAAATCCGTCGAAATAAACTCATTGAACCAATCATCGTGATTCCCCTTGATGGCGATCAGGTTTTTTATTTTCATCAACATATCGACGCACTCAAATACATCGGGATATCCATCCGTAATATCGCCCAGCTGGATAAGCTTATCATTATCCGGGTCAAACCCTGACCGCTCAATGCTGGATATAACGTCGATGCTGACCCCCGTAACGGGCATACTGACCCCCTCCGATAGGTCCTGGGTTGAGTGTTTCCCAATGACCTGACAATTTTACTTCTTTTTTCTCATACTTTCACCTTTCAATTCAATCCTGTGCGATGAGTGAACCACACGGTCCAGCACAGCGTCGGCAATGGTGTCGTCACCGAACACGTCGTACCAGTTTGCCACGGGCAGCTGTGATGCGATGATGGTTGAAGCTTTGGCGTGTCGGTCCTCCATGATCTCCATCAAGTCCAGCCGTTGCTGCTGGTCCAGATGGACCAGCCCGAAGTCATCCAGG
>NZ_FUYS01000013.1 GCF_900168055.1 Parapedobacter luteus | reverse complement strand
CGAGCCGGTGGAGCCAAACCCACGAAAAGTCACCGATGATATATCAACGTCAGTGGGATAGTTGTTAATTATAAAGTGTTTCAAATCCCGAACGGTGACTATACCGGATTCTTTAAGGACATTGGCGCGATGCTCGGTAATGTCGAACTCTGATATTTTTTTAGCAAGTTTATCGTCATCCATTTCCAGCAAACGGATGACAAAGTCGAACTTCGCTACCTTTTTCCTGCATTCAATCAGGTAATGGTATTTCCTTAGGTTTATGGTTATCAATTCATCTCCATCAAATTGTTCCATATTCAAGCTGTTATGTAGTTAGCGGTTTTATGATTTATTTCTGTTGTAATGGTTGGATTGGTAGAGGCCGCAATTTACAAACTTGCTTAAAATTTTCCAAAATCCGTCAACGAAACTATGGCCATGCCGTGATACCAAACGCATGCCGGTGAACGAGCAGGTGCTTTGGTAAAGCCGTAGGATGTGCCGATTGAACAGCCTGTTGCGTACAAAGACATCTTCCTCGGTGTCGATGCGAATGGTTTTATATTGCGCCTCCGGTTCTTGAAGGATACGCCTCCGCATCGTGCAGGTAGCCCTCACCACTGTGCTTGGCCGCAAGGAAGTAAGCCTTACGCTTGGGAAAATAAGTATCCAGTAGGGCAGTCTGCAGGATGGACACGGTTTGGTTTTTCTAACAATCTTATGGCGTTGTCATAGGTCTTAAAAAGGTTGCGATTTCTTGGCTTGGCGAGTAGCAAGTCAAATGCGTAGTTGTTTTCCGTGGCCACGTCCTCCAAATCCAGAAACTGCCCATAATATTGGTAGGCTTTGCGGGTGATGACATCCTGCCGGCTCAAATCGAAGCTCACCGGTTTGACTAAGTGCAACGCATCTTTGCTGCGCCATGCCACGTCAAACTTCACCACGGTAGCTGGCCGCGGCTCTACTGCGTAATCTAATTTGAAGCGTTTGTCATTCGTGATACTAAAGTCGTCCCCTGAATACTGCTTTAGGTATTTACGGTATTTGGAGAGTAAATGGCCTTCATCTAGTTTTAGAAAAAATAGCTTATCTTTGCGTAAAGGAGATAGCTATGTACACGGCGATAAAAGGAATCTATGAAAATGGTAAAATAACGTTTACCGAAGAGCCTCCAGTAAAGTCTAAAGCGGAAGTAATGATTACTTTTCTCACGGGGCAGGACAGCGCTGAAAAGGTTCTGAAAGGGAAAGTGAAAATTGGACTGCTGGAAGGCAAAATAAAGCTTCCTGAGGACTTCAATGAGCCGTTAGATGACTTAAAAGATTACATGTAAATATGTACTATCTGCTTGACACTCACGTATGCATTTGGGCTTTAGCAGACCAAAGTAAGTTGTCCGATCGAGTACGGGAAACCCTTGAAAGCAATGACAACGGTTTTTTTATAAGCAAAATGAGCTTTTTCGAAATAGCTATTAAATTGAAAATCGGAAAATTGACGGAGTTTAGCGTATCGCTCAATGAATTTATTGATGCTACTTATCGTTCTGGATATAATACACTGTCAATTAAAGATGAACATTTCAGGACTTATATGGGGATGAATTTTGCCGAAAACCATCGTGATCCATTTGATAGATATCTACTTGCAACTGCTAAATATGAAAACCTTTCATTCATAACGAAGGATGAAAAGTTTGAGGCCTATAAGGAGAGCTATCCTATTATTTGGTGAGCAGGACTAATTTTCTTGTGTTAGCCGATAGTTTTGTGCCATGACCTTCATCCTCCGTGAAATGCGGCGACACGATAACCCGATAATCTTCATCTACGCTAAGTAACCCACGGTCAAAGGCGCGGTGCATATTGGGACACAGTGCAATGCCGTTGCCAATGCGATCATCATGGCTTACACTGAATGGCTCAATAGGCCCGCGTCAACGAAACTATGGCCATGCCGTGATACCAAACGCATGCCGGTGAACGCGCAGGTGCTTTGGTAGAAGTAAGCTTTTTGCTCGGGGAAGTAAGTGTCGAGTATGGCTGCTTGCAGGAGGGTGCGGGTTGCCGGGGCTTGGAAATTGAACGCAAAAACGTACTAGCGTTGGTCACAAAATTAACCGTAGCTACGACTTTTCAATTTCCTCGTAGCAATACGGAAAACACCGACTGCGGTGTGGTACGGAGAAATGCGCACTAACCGCACGCTACCTTTGTGGCGATGAAAACACTGCTATTACTTTGTGCCGCTTTGCTGACAAGCGGAAAGACAACTCCTGAAGTGACCTTGCCGGCCGCTGACACCTATTTTTACGGTACGCTCAACGGAAAAAAATTCACCGGCAGACCCGGCGAATTCTACTACTGGTTTGCAGGCGAAGATTTGTTTCTGTCTTGCAATTTTTCGGAAAGCGAAATGTTCTACGCATGGATAAACGGCATGGGGCCCACCGCCCGGACGGGTACTTTTGCATGGTACGACGGATCTTCCTATGCAGGGCAGAAAGGTAAAGCCATCCTGCAGCAAATTATTCATGGCAATTCTTATTCTCGCCCAGATACGTGGCGGAAAGTATGTGAACCCGGCGGGCACACTAAATACCAGGCATCGGAAGGTGGCATCACGATCTCCAAGATTGAGACGGCCAACGGTGAGACCTTCCTCGAAGGCACGATGACAGCGACTTTGTGGGATAACCGGACTCGGTGCAATGCCGCGAAGGCTGCTGATGTATCGATTGCCTTCCGCATCGCTGAATCCAAATTATAGCGTCGCGGGCTTCGAGTGGGGGAGGAGCCCGTTCATGTCGCGCTAAATCACCTACAGGCAGCTTCGTTTGCGTGATACGCTTGCTGGCCATGCCTGCTCCCAGCCCCATCGATGGAGACAAAGCTTGGGAAAACGGAGCGTATTATTTCGGCGTGGGCCATCAGCGAGGTATCCAGTACCTGGTCGTAAAACGAAAAATCACCCGATGGGATCAGGTCAATACCGGCATCCCGTTGCAGGAGCCAGTTCTTCCGGCGGATTTCCTTCCCCGAGTCGATCAGCTCCTGCCCGCTTATCCTCCCGGACCAGTAGGCCTCATTGCTCTATATTCGATTATTTAATTGTATCATTTGCTTTCTGCCAGTTTCGTGGCCCCACGCAGCTGTATTTCCGCGCGGTTTTCATCTTCCCCATTCAGAAAGACAGTCCCTTTGATGGTAATGGGCTCCTCTCCAAACGTGAGCTTGGTGTTGTCGGCCATGGTTATTTCAGCCATGGGCGGGATGCCGTTCTGTCCGCAGAACATGCACTGGTATACGGGCAGCACCGATAGCAGGAAGACATGGTGGCGACGCCCCGGCTCGATGGGTACCATGTACCCCTTTAGGGTTACCGTTTTACCGTCGAGACGCTTAAGCGATTCGGGGAAATGAGGTGTATAAATCGTTTGCCCGTCTTTGTGCGTCACTTTGTACATCAGCTGGTCGAACGTTTCCCAGACAGCGTTCATCAAGGGTTTGTGATCAACGAGATGGGTCGGATCCGCTTGCTGCGCACTTACTGTCAATGACAGCAGCATCAGCACACATGCCGGAAACCCTCTTTTGCAGAACCAAGTTAAAAAACGCAATGCCATTGTCAGGATTAACTTAAATTGCCGGAATACATACATACCAAATCGGAATGTATGGGTCTAAAGTCCTTTGTATGCACTGAAAATAATTTCCCGTTAATCAAAGGTGGAGTGGTAAGAAGCCCCTGAAGCCCTGCTTTTAATTCTTTTATTTTTTGGTTCAGGTGATGCGAAAGAATCAAGGTGTGTTGGTGTTCTGCATCCCAGGAACTTAACACATGTTTTTTGTGTTTCTGCAAATGGGCGTAAGGTCCATTTAACCCGTTGATTGTAAGGAAATGTTGATTTTTTAATGCGTCCAGAACGATGCAATTGTCTTCAGATAATATAAATGTAATTTCCCTAATGCTGTTTTTATCTAAAAGTGCCACGATTTGCCCAACTGTATTTTTATCCAAAATCAGCGTGTTGCCGAGCGTGGTATAAAAATAATTATGGCCTTCAAATCTGGCATTGATGGCAGATTCAAGCTGGTCAGTTGGGCAAATCATATATAAGCACTTTCGCATTAGGCAACAGGCCCCGGGTTATAGGGCAATGATGATTGATGTAAAATGATTCTAATTTTATCGTCGTCACAGACTTTGAATACAAAGCTTTTGTTTACAAAAATGTGGCTATCATCGGCCCCAATAAAATGAACGTTGCATTGGACAATAGCCAGATCGTTATGCAGTATGTAATCAAGCTTATTAAACCAAACCTTTACCCATGGCTTTAATTTGAATCCTTTGTCGTCAGGGAAATTGTTGTTTCCTCCGATGAAATAAGCAAGGGCTCCCTCTTTGGTGGGTCTGAATGTTTGCGGCCCATAGGCCAGTGTCGGCTTGAATAGGACTTTGCCACTGTCATAGTCATAGTTGTCGCTCAGCACTTTATCGGCAGCTGAGGCTACATCTCCACCTTCAGAATAGATCTTGCCAATCAGAACCACATTGTCGCACCAAAGTTGCAAGGTGTCAATCACCATTTTTTCGCTGAATTGTTTTTGTTCCATTTTTTGATTGTTACAGTTTAATATTAAGTCAATGCCACGTTATTTGATTTTCTCCAAGCCCAACAAAGGTAATACATTGTTTTTTCAATTGCAACTTAGTTGCTTTTGTTAAATTTAATTTATAGTTTTGACCGACCAGAACGCAACGATATGATACCACAGGATTTCGAAAGCTGGAAAGATTGCATGGAGCGGCAGTGCCGGATACCGCTGACGGCAGCTTTTGCACGGCAACGGCTTAACGTCTACAACAATCCCGAGCTGCCGGAAACGCAGCAATTCATCCGGCTCTATGGTGAGGAGCACCACAAGCGCGTAGTGGATTGGTTCAGCCGTATCGCCCTTGAACGGATACGTTGAATAAAGACAATGCATGGAACATTTAGATAACGATACAACTATAAAAAAAGGAAATCTATGGGAGCAAAAAAATTACCCGTAACTGTATTGAGCGGATTCCTCGGAGCGGGAAAAACCACCCTATTGAACCATGTGCTGCACAACAAGGAAAACCTCAAAGTCGCCGTCATCGTCAATGACATGAGCGAAGTGAATATTGACGCCCAACTGGTAGAGCGGGAGAACACGCTTTCGCGCACGGATGAAAAGCTGGTGGAGATGAGCAACGGTTGTATCTGCTGTACACTTCGGGAGGACCTGATGGTGGAGGTGGAACGGCTGGCCAGGGAAGACAGGTTTGACTACCTGCTTATCGAAAGTACGGGTATTTCAGAACCTGTACCGGTGGCACAGACATTCAGCTACGTGGACGAAAACAACGGCATCGACCTTTCCCGGTTCAGTTACATCGACACGATGGTGACCGTGGTAGACTGCTATAATTTTTTCAGGGATTTCGGAACCGACGAGACCCTGCAAGACCGAAACATGACCGACGATGAAAACGACACGCGGACAATTGTGAACCTGCTTACCGACCAAATTGAGTTTGCCAATGTCATTGTGCTCAACAAGACGGATCTGGTATCGGATGAAACAGTAGGCACCTTGGAGGCCGCCATACGGAAACTGAACCCCGATGCAAGGATCATCCGGTCGCATTTCGGGAAAGTGGATACCAGCGAAATATTGGGTACCAAGTCATTCGATTTCGAGAAGGCGGCATCCTCAGCAGGCTGGATAAGGGAACTGGAAAACGAGCATACGCCCGAAACGGAAGAGTACGGTATATCCTCCTTTGTTTTCCGCACGCAGCGGCCTTTCCATCCTCAACGCTGGTACCGGTACCTGAATGAACATTACCCGACAGGAGTCATACGTGCCAAGGGACTTTTCTGGATGGCCTCCCGGCCCAACATGGCCATCAGCTTCAGCCAGGCGGGCGGCAGCCTCCGTATTGAGAGTGCGGGCGCATGGTGGTGCAGTATTCCGGAGGCCGAGCGCTACCGCTATGCGGATTACCTCGAGCACCGCGATTCCATCGAGGCCCGCTGGCACCCGCAATGGGCCGACCGGAAAACGGAACTGGTCTTCATCGGACAGGATCTGGACAAAGAGAAGCATCTGCGTGATCTGGAAAAGTGCCTGCTCACGGAAGAGGAGGCGGACGACTGGCGTTACACGCTGTGGAAGGACGAATTCCCCGAAAATATCTGAAATGGAAACATCTTCTTCATTTCTACGTACACTGGTAATCTTACCCGTCCGGGCTTACCAAGTGCTGGTTTCACCACTGTTCCCTCCATCCTGCCGGCATGTACCCACTTGCTCGCAGTATATGGTGGAGGCCATCGGCGAATGGGGCATAACGAAAGGTGTGCCGATGGGGCTGAAACGACTGGCGCGCTGCCATCCCTGGGGAACATCAGGATATGATCCCATACCCCGAAAACCATCGGCGCCTGTGACTAGCACATCTCCGGCAGGGATACCGCCGGTTGAAATTCATCCGGGGTATGGAATAGGAGCCCCGGTAAAAAAAACCGATCATATGGAAGAACGACTCGATCAATTACTGCTGGATGAGATGGGTGACTCCCACGTCATGACCTCCATCGATACCCCATTATGAGCCGATGCATTCGACAAGCCCGACGAGGAGAAAATAGCGAACATCGCGGCTAATCGGCCAGGATCTGGCGTTCGTACTCTATGACTCGCTCTGGAGTGATCCGATAAGGATACAAGCTGTGATTCCGTCCGGTGTGATCGTTATCAACAAAAAAGGGCCGTTTTCTAAGAAGGACGCTGAAGAGCTGAGGGATCGGATAACAGCGAGGGGATGCGTAGGCCGCACGGTTTGTCGGTGGGGTGTACGGTAGTTTTGGCCTGGCCGATAAGCTTTATCTACAAACCGAATTGCTGTATTCGCAGCACTATAATATCATCAAGAATAGTGGTAAAGACTGGGTGTCCTTACGCGAGGCTAAAGTAGATAACCTGGTTGTACCGATACTTGTGCAGTATGAGATTATCCACGGACTGAGGTTGGAAGCTGGCCCACAGGTTGGTTTTCCGATTTATTCGCACGAACGGCTGGATGGGGGGCTGGACAATATCATCGAATGCATGCGGGTGGTTGACGTCGGCCTTGCTGGCGGCGTAAAGTCTGACCGCCAGCTGTGAGGCCAGAGCAAACGAACATTTGAATAAGGGAGCAAAATACCGACTAGTGAGTATTTCAGCACTGCTGTCTTTCCACTAGTTTTGTGCCCGATTGATGTTTTTAATGCTAATTAAACTAAACCTGCTATGGAGCTTACTGCACATCAGGCCTACCGAAAGGCGATAAGATATTGCTTGGCAATCACACTCTCACTGCTCTTGCCTTTGGCAAACAGCTGCAAAAAAGAAAATACCAGGCCCGCTCAAGAAGAAAAGGAGTTTACCGACGGTGTATCGGTGGATAATCGGGAGGTCTCGACGTATCAGCTGGTGACGTTGTCGGCCAGCGGAGATCTTAAAATCAAGTACGCCGGAACGTTCGGCAATACGCCGGTGGAAGTCTTTAAGACTTCGGATACGACCTTGGCGGTTTTTGTGCCGGAGGAAGCGCAAGGCGAGCATTTTCTCAAGTTTGAGCTGGCGACGATTAAATTTCAGGTGCAGCCGGTACAGACAGATGAAGATCCGGATGAATTCATTGCAAACTTTGCGAAGGGCTTTGACGCCGATACGGAAGCCCTGGGCGGCACTACGGAGGCTGAGCTAGCCGACAGGGAGGAATTGCTGGCCTTTAAACAGGGCATCATGGAAACTTGGGGCAAGATGAGTGCGTCTGACCGGCGACAAACGCATATGTTTTATACGGCCAACAAAGGGCAAGTCAGCGAACTGATAAGGCAACTAAACGATGCCATGGCCATCGGCGTGGCTGCCATGCAACAGCTCCGCGCGCAACCGGTGATGGCGTTGGGGGATGCGGGTACCGTAGCCAGCGCCAATACGGACAGCCCGTTTGGTTGTCCTACGGGCCGGCTGAAAGATTTTCATGACTGCTTGGGTAAACACTTGGGCGAATCAATGTCGCTACTTAATGGGCAATTGCGCGGATTTACCCGATATGTGTTAATGGCTGGTGCAGTGGGAGGTACGGCACTGTCGCTTTCTGCGCTGGGGCCCTTTGCGCTGGGCATTACCGCTGTCGGCATGGCACTGCCGATTGGGATGGCTACGTATATATTGCTTGCGGAAATCGCCCCTACCACGTTGAGGCTCGTACGAACGCTAATTATGTATTTGGGTACGCCGTGGGTATTTGTAGTGGAGCGACGGAATGCCAATGCAACCAAAGAATATCCATATGACCGCTATGCCGAGGTAGATGTGGATGCTTTTCTTCGGACCGTCGAGGAAACGGATAGTGATGTGACGCCAAACACCGGTGGTTTTATCAATGCCTTGAAAGAACTTAAACCCACGTGGGATAAATTTAAGGGGCTGTTCAAAGAACTGCCGGGATTTACACCAAAAAAGGAGGCCGTGGAACTGGATGGAGCTGAAATCTCTGTGTCTGATATTTCCAACCCTAACGTGGCGTATGTAGGCCAATCGGGCAATAAGATTAAATTCAGGTCGCTGTCTCAAGCAGAGGAAACGTTTACGTACCGTATACACGCGTCTAAGGAGGGCTTTACGGAATCCGTGGAGCTCTCGGGGGTTATCGTGCTGCCTGCCTTCGAGCTCACGGGTAGGTGGCGGCTGAATTACTACACGGATGACACTCGTACAAACCTTGGCCAATCAAACTTGATCGACTTTGGGAATGGGGCGGATGACCTGGGGTGGCCAGTGTCACACACATACGAGGATGGCAATGTGGAATATTATGACCGTTCGAACGCCCAATTTACCTTTAATCAATCATTTTATGCGGCGGGAATGACGCTCGTCCTGACGCACAATTATTGGAATATCCGCTACCACTTCAAGTATGATCCTGAGCATCCTAATAGATTGATAGGAGAGAGTATTGGGCTGTCAAACAATGGGTTTAATATGGACCTTGTCAAGCAATAGAAAAGATATGCGTAAAATTTATGTTGCCGGCGTATGCTTCCTGCTTGTACTGCTGAGCGCCGGGTGTAAGAAAACAGAGCGGATTGCGCGTTCCGATGCCAAGGAGGTACTTAGCTTTGCCTTCTTCGCTTACGCTAATGGCGGTAAGCTCGATATTGACGTGCCGGGGGCGGTCTCGGGCAGCGCTATCACAGTATCCCTGCCTGCCGGGATGACGGTGGGCTACCTGACGGCTACCATTGAGGTGTCTCCGCTGGCCCAGATATCGGTCGATGGGCAGGTGCCGGGAAGCGGGGAAGGTGATATATGGGAGCTTACAGCTGACTTTTCTTCGCCGGTGCTCTTGACGGTCAAGGCGGAAGATGGGTCTACTGCTACCTATACGGTAACCGTGACCTCGGAGCCGCTCTCCAGCGAGAAGGAATTCTTATCGCTGAAATTTCTGAAAGCCGATAATCCTTCGCTTATTGAGGATGTGACAGCGCAGATCAGCGGAAACGTAATCGCCGTAACGCTGCCCGCCGGGGCTAATGCACAGTTGTATGCTATCGTGGAGGTGTCTGACCACGCAGCGGTAAAATATCCGGCAGGAGAGACTTGGGATATCAGCGCAAAAAAGGAAATCAGCCTGGATGTGGACGGAGCTATGGATCCCTCATTGAGTACGACACCTGTACATGTACAGGCGCAAGATGGAACGATACGGCTTTATGAGATCCGTACGTCGTGGGAATCGGGCGATGTACGGGCGCCCGAAAGCCGTTGGGCGGAACCGCACGTCAACCGCGTTATCTTCCGAACTGGGAGAGACGACTCGGGGACGTATATCTTCATCTGGCCGACTACGGCCACACTTGAATATGACGAACAGGGCCGTGTGATTCGCATACGCTACTATCATTACATGGAAGACCCCAACCGTGGGCACCACCGGAAATACGCTTTGTTTGCGTATGACGATTATGAATACAGCGGAAATACAGTGACCGTGGTGGCACACCAACGTTTGGATCCGATAGTTTACCAACGGGCAACATTCACGATTGGGGACAACGGTTATCCTGCGCATTTGATTTATAATTACGACTGGAACGGCGCAGAATATGAGGCAACCTATACCTACAATTCGGCTGCGAACCTTGTGAAAAAGGAAACGAAGGGGGCGCCGTGGGATGGGCCTGGTGTGCTGACTGGGTCGAGCGACCCTACTGCGTACCAACATACCTACAGCTACGAGTATGAAAACGGCAACCTCATCAAGGCGGTTACAACCGGCACTTTCAACGAGGAAACGACTTATGAGTATCATACCGATAAAGCCAATTATGAGGATTGGAACCAAGGGCTAATTCGTTTTCAGGTCAACTCCCACGCCGGATCGGGATGGGAGCCCGGCATGGGCAAACATAGTAAGAACTTGCTGAAACGATCGCGCTATCGCTCATTCGACTATGGGTATACTTCGGACGTCGAATACCAGTATGAATTCGACGCCGCTGGTCGCGTAACGGCTGTTAATCGGTATACTCAGGTGGATGGCCAGCCAATCGACGGGCGCCCGATGCGGATCGAATTCAGTTACAGTAAATGATTGGAGGCTTTGGTCCCGGGATACTCGGCGATGGGCTTTACGACGCCTTCGATTGCGGTATTGTTAAAGAAGGTATCGACTTTCCCGAAGGCGTCGGCGGCATACCGGGCATGGATGTTGGTTTAAACAAATCCAACTAAAAATCAGCGGAAAATCCCTTACTTTGTAAAAAATACCAGGTAGTATCCATGATGAAAAAGGCAGAAGCTACCCGTTTAAGCATCCTTCAGAAGGCTTTCGGATTGATTTACGTACGGGGTTATCAAACGACCAGCATAGACGATATCCTGGCGACCACCAACGTGACGAAGGGGGCTTTTTACTACCATTTCAAAAATAAGGATGAAATGGGAGTGGCCATCATCAGGGAATTGCTGGTGCCTACGTTTGAGGCGACGTTTATCAGGCCGCTTCAATCGGATGGCGATCCGGTACGGATCGTGTACAACATGATGGAAGATATACTCATGGCCAATGAATTTTTGAAAGTGGAACACGGCTGCCCGGCGGCAAATTTTACCCTGGAAATGGCACCCTGGCATGTGGATTTTACCAAGGCACTAAACGACTTGTCAACCAAATGGAAAAACGGAATAATCCAGTGCATAGCGAATGGTAAAAAAAGGGGTGAAATAAAAGAGGACGTTTCGGAAGAAGAAGTGGCAGTGTTTGTCATGTCGGGGTATTGGGGTATCCGAAATATGGGGAAACTGGCCAACAGCAAATCGGTATACCGGGCTTACCTCCAACAGCTTAAGCTGTACCTGGAAACACTGAAGTAATTTTTTTGCCTTAAAACATACTAAGTGGTATGTTTTTTTTTATACCTTTGGCTATCAAAAAAAATCAGATGTATCAGGTGCTTATTGTTTTGCATTCTTCATTGCGCTGGCTGGTATTGATTAGCCTCGTCGTTTCGTTATACAGGGCTTGCCGGGGATACTACGGTGGTGCGAAATTTTCAAAAGCCGACAACGCCATACGGCATTGGACAGCGACGATTGCGCATATTCAGCTGATGGTGGGAATGACGTTGTATTTCCAAAGTCCGCTGACCAGATTTTTCATGAAGGACTTTCACAATGCCAAGGAGCGTGCTGACCTTTTGTTTTTCGGCTTGATACATGGCTTGCTCATGCTGCTGGCTATCGCCGTGATCACCATCGGCTCGGCTGTGGCCAAACGGAGGCTGGCTGATAAGGAAAAGTTCGGGGCCATGCTTGCGTGGTACCTGGTGGCGCTTATTGTTATTTTTATTGCCATCCCGTGGCCTTTTTCGCCCCTTGCTGGCAGACCTTATTTCAGATAGACAGAACAGAAATGAAAACATTGTTGAAAACACAGGTCGGACGCTTGCGCCTTATCGGATATTTGGAGGGCGCTTCACTGCTTATTCTTGTATTCATCGCCGTGCCTTTGAAATATTGGGCGGATGTCCCTGAGCTGTCCAGAATGATGGAACCCACCCACGGCGCGCTGTTTCTGCTGTTTGTGTTCAATACGTTAAGTGTAGGTATTGAGCAGAAATGGAAATTCAGCGAAACGACCTGGAAAGTACTGCTTGCGTGCCTGGTTCCTTTCGGAACGTTCTACATAGACCGCAAAGTGCTAAGGTACGCTCATGCGCGATGTGAGGACGGTAAGTGAGCCTGGCGTGAGGCGCTAAGTACGGCATAAGGCATCGGGAAAATGCGTTTTTGCCGCCAGCGGCTATAACAATGCCCGAGCTACGCTATCCATCGTCACCGAACCTTCTTGCTCAATGACAATGAGCCGCGGGGCTTCAATGCCTTCGTGCTGGGGATAGATGTTGTCCTTGAGCAGCAGCGCATTGGGGCTACGGGAGACAAAGGCGGGCGCAGGGGCATTCCCGGGGCTGCGGGCAAACGTATTGCCGACAACCTTTAGCTCCGGTGCCCCTTCATCCCGGATGCAGGCGGCCGTTGATAGGATGGTGTTGGCTTCGACGACTACGTTTGAGGCTTCGCCATGGATGGTCAGCGCATCGACGGCCGTATCGGCCGTAATCTCATTGCCGCTCAGGATTGCTTCGTTTACCTTGCGCAGCGAAATGGCACCGCGGGGCGACCGGCTGGAAAGCAGATTGTCTTTGAAGACGAGGCTGCCCTCCAGGTGGAAATTGATGTTGCCTTTGAGGTTGTTGCCGATAAACACGAGGCTGTCTACCTGGATGTCATTATGCAGGGCCAGGTAGCCGATATGGTTGGAGTCGAGCTGCAATTTTTCTGCCCTGAGGTCGCGCAGGACACGCAATCCGGTGAAGGTGTTTTTGACCAGGCGGATCTGGCCCTGCCTGCCGACGATCTCGGCAAAATTGTCTGACTTGTTGTCTATCACGTTCACGCCGTCGCACTCGCGGATGTAGACGGCCGGCCGGTTGCTCTGCTCAGACCGGTTGCCCTTGACCAACACCTGCTTGAGACCTACCAGGGTGGCAATGCCCGAGCCATCGCGGGTCTCGGTGCCGTTGACCCAGCCGTTGCCTTTGCTGATGTTTTCTGCGATGTAAGCGTTGATAGCCACTGTACGGGAGGCTTCAGGATTGTTGATATCAATCGCATCGGCAGCATTTTCGAAAAGCTTGTTGCGCGTGATACGGTAATCGCGCTCGACACCCATGGATCCGAAGGCTACTTGCACGCCGCTCATCCCGTTTCGGTGAATGTCGTTGCCATGGATCGCCACATCGCTGCAGCTATGAAGGAAAATGCCGTTTTCTGCATTGTCATGGATATGGCTGCCGCGGATGCGGATTTGCTGGCAGGTCTGTATCCGTATGCCGGTGCCGCGCTGGTAATAATCGGGGCTCCGCCGCTTCATGCCGTAGCCGGCCACCTCCACGTGGTCTATATGGATAGCGCGGCTTTGGTGGATGTAGAACCCCGCGAAGGAAAGCAGCTTGGTGGAGTCGCCGATCGCCTTGGCGTGATGGATGGTGATGCGCTCGCAACTGTCCAGACGCACGGCCTCTCCGTAGGTATGGGCTTCCCGGAAGCTGATGTGGATGTCTTTGACGTTGTGCCCGTAGAAAAGGGGATAATCGGAGTATTGCTTGGCCCAGGTGAAGTCTTCGGCCACGTGCGGCGGCAGCTGCTTGATCATCCCGTTGCTCCGCAGGCTTACCCCCTGCCTGAGGTGGATGGTGCGGATGCGGTATACCCGGTCGCCCGGCAGGTGCACGGTATCTCCCGGAGAGGCGTTGTCGATGAGTGTCTGTACAAATTTGGTGTCGTCTCTTGAAATTGATGTGTCTGCACTGCCCGCCTGCCCGTGGCCTTTCGTGGGATGCATGTTGGCCAGCGCGAGCAAAAGCAGTGACACGAACGGTAGCTGCTTCATGTAAAACCCTTTGTTCTAGTATCCTATAACGCCTGGATAAACCAGGTGACTTCTATTAATAATAACTCAAAATCACGGAAACTATTGCCCCTGCCGCACAGCTTTGCCGGCGCGGGCCGGCCTGATGGGTGCTGTTTTGCGGCGTAGTAAAAACCTATGCGCCATAAACGCTACTACAACGTTTTCGTAAAAAAAACCTTAAACAGGTCAAACCTTGGGGTTTTCTTGTGCGTTTTACCCTTGTCTATCAGCGACGGTCTGCACCCGTGAAGGGACGGGCCTCGCCTGTGGAGCCAATTATAAACAGGGGGGTTGCATAGGCTCCCGCGGTTCCGGCCAACATTGCTAAATGGGTTTTGCGATAACCTTCCAGATACGAATGGCAGATACTGGCTTGTCGGTGGTTTTCCGTCAACGTGGTTTTCAGAAAAGAAGTAAATGTAATATCCAGTTAATGTCTAAATGCTTAATTTATGAGACAAGTAAAATCCGTTGTTTTTTTGGGATGCTGGCTGATGCTGGCTACTTACCCGTCTGAGGCGCGTAGCCCCGATATGATGGGCAACCGGCATGTGCCGAGCCGCCAGCAGGAGGTGCGCGGAAGAGTGGTGGATGATGCGCAGCAGCCCCTTTCGGGGGCTACGGTGAGCGTCAAGGGAAGCGAAACCAAAGCTTCGACCGATGAATGGGGCAATTTTGCCATTACGCTGTCGGCGGATACGGCCACCTTGGTGGTATCCTACATCGGCTTCGTGACGCAGGAATACCCTGTATGGGCGGATCGCTCCGGCGAAATCGTGGTAACCATGGAGGCCGAAGCGGCCAACGAACTCGACGAGATCGTGGTGGTGGGCTACGGCACGCAGCGCAAACGCGATATCACGGGCGCGGTATCGTCGGTGGATGCACAGGCGATAGCGGAAGTGCCTGTGACCCAGGCGTCGCAGGCGCTGCAGGGTCGTGCGGCGGGGGTGCTCGTGACCAATACGAGCAACAAACCGGGTGCCGGCGCTACGGTGCGCATCCGTGGCAACCGTTCGTTTTCTGCGGGTAATGATCCGCTGTATGTCATCGACGGAATACCCATCACGGGCGGATTGCAGGACATCCCGCCCCAGGATATCGCCTCGATGGAGGTGCTCAAGGATGCTTCGGCCACCGCGATCTACGGCTCGCGGGGGGCCAACGGGGTGGTCATTATCACCACCAACCGCGGCGCGACCGGTGCAACCGTGGTAAGCTATGACGCGTGGTTCGGCATGTCCAACGTGTATAAGCAGATTGAGATGATGGACGGGCCAAGGTTTGCCGAGTTCAAGCGCGAATCGCGCCGGGCCACGGGCGATTATGACGACAGCGACCCCAACGCAGACCGCAATACGCCGGGGCTCTTTTCGCCCGTGGAGCTGGAGTCCATAGCGCTGGGGCGGAGCACCGACTACCAGGACCTGATGCTGCAAACCGGCCACAGCATGAACCACTCGCTCAGCGTGCGGGGCGGCAGTGAGAAAACCCGTTTCAACATCAGCCTCAATTACATGAACGACCAGGGGATCATCCCCATCCAGGACTTCAACCGCTATGCGCTGCGCTTGAATCTCGACCACGACATCGGCGAGCGGATACGCATCGGTGCCTCCATATTGGGCAACTACAGCATCACCAACGGGCAAAACCTCAACCCGTATGACGATACGCTGCTGGAAAATCCGCTCGGGGTGCCGTTCGACGAAGATGGTGAGCTTGTCTTCCTGCCTACGCCCGATGGGCTGCGGAGCAACCCGCTGAGCGAGCTGGTGCCGGGCGCACTGCTCAACCGCAACAAGCGCATGCGCTTGTTTAGCAGCCTCTACGGTGAGGTGCAGCTGGCCGAAGGGCTCACCTACCGGCTCAACTTCGGGCCCGACCTTATTCAAAACCGCGTGGGAAACTTTCAGGGCCGGTATACCAATGCCCGCCTGGGTGGGTCTACTGCCGCGCAGGGCAATGAAGACCTCGTATTCAACTATACGCTCGAAAACCTGGTGCGGTACAACAGGGTCTTCAACGACCGGCATTCATTGGAAGTGACGGGCTTGTTCGGCATCCAGCACCGGCAGTTTGAAGCGACCAACATCAGTGTGCGCGGCATCCCGGTGGAGGAGATGCAGTATTACAACTTCGGGGCGGCGGAAGAGATCCTCGGCACGGGCAGCTCTTTCGAACAGTGGGATATCCTCTCATACATGGGCCGTGTAAACTATGGGTATGACGACCGCTACCTCGTAACCCTCACGGCCCGCATCGACGGCTCCTCGCGCTTTGGGCGCAACCACCGCTATGGGTTTTTCCCTTCGGTGGCCGTGGGATGGAACATCAGCAACGAGTCGTTTATGGAGGGCGCCGAATTTTTTGATCTGCTCAAGCTGCGCGCCACGTACGGCGAGACGGGCAACACCGGCATCGCCCCGTACGGCACGCAGGGGCTGCTGGCGCGCACCACCTATGCCTTTGACGAAACGGGCGCTTTCGGGTTCAGGCCCAACCAGCTGCAAAACGATAACCTGAAATGGGAGACGACCCGCCAACTCAACGTGGGGCTGGATTTTTCGATCTTCAACGGCCGGCTTTCCGGAAGCGCCGAATACTACCGGCAGGATACCCGGGATCTGCTCATGCAGCGGCAGCTGCCCTTTACCAGTGGATTTGGCTCGGTACTGGAAAACATCGGCGCTACGCGTAATGTGGGCGTTGAGTTCAGCCTGTCAAGCGTCAACATCCAGGCGGAGGATGAGCGGGGGTTCAACTGGACGACCGATCTCAATTTTGCAACCAACAAGGAGAGTATCCTGGAGCTGTACGGCGGTGCGCAGGACGACGTCGGCAACCGGTGGTTTATCGGGGAGCCGATACAGGTGTACTATGATTTTGAGAAAATAGGCATCTGGCAAGCCAATGAGGCTGAAGCTGCGGCGTCTTACGGCCGGGTGCCCGGCGAGATCAAAATCAAAGACCAAAACGGCGACGGGGTCATCAATGACCTGGACCGCGTGATCCTGGGCAACAACCGGCCGTCGCTCACCGGGGGCTTCACCAACCGCTTTGCATACCGTGGATTTGACCTGTCGGTCTTCCTCTTCTTCAACGTGGGCAATATGATATACAGCACGTTTCACGAAGCCAATAATACGTTGTTTGGCCGGTACAACAACCTCAACGTGGACTACTGGACGCCTGACAACCCGACCAACGCATACCCGCGGCCAAACCAGAACCAGGAGCGGCCGGTGTATAGCACGTCCATGGCTTACTTCGACGGCTCGTTTCTCAAAATCCGGAACATCAACCTGGGATATAACTTTCCCTCAAGCTGGGCGGCGCGCATCAAAGCGCAATCCCTGCGCTTGTACGTGAGCGCGCAGCAACCGCTTATCGTCTCGTCCTACGTCAACAGACACCAGGGCGTCGACCCCGAGGGAATCGATTTCAATAGTGACAGCGAGCAGTTGCCGGTGGATACCCCGCCGGTACGTACTTGGCTCCTCGGTTTGAATGTTAAATTTTAAAAGTGATGAAAAACAAGATTTCAATCCTATATGCCGTGCTGGTGATCGCTTTTGCCAGCTCGTGCCAACGCATGCTCGACGAAGAAATCCGCTCCCAGGTGAGCAACAACCACCTGTCTACTCCCGAGGGGTTTGAAGATGGTGTCAAAGCGGCCTACTCCACGCTGCGTACGTTCCATGCCAACGAAATGGGCATGACCATGACCGTCTTTGGCACGGATACCTACACCATGGGCTCGGATGGGGCGTATAAATTTGTGAATGAATATACATCGCAGTTTGATCCGCGGACGGGCTTTGTACGCGACCTGTGGAACAACCTGTACATCGGCATCAATGCCTGCAACACGGTCATCGACCGTGCCGACCGCGTGGAGGGGCTTGCCGAGGAAGTGAAGATCATCCGCACGGCGGAGGCGCGGTTCCTGCGGGCTTACTACTACTTCACACTTGTGCAGCAGTTTGGGCCGGTGCACCTGGCCACCGCCGAAACGACGGAAGTGACGACCGAGGCGTCGCGCGCGCCTGTACCGGACATATATGCGGTGATCGTGGATGACCTCCGGACAGCGATAGCCCAGCTCCCGGCTACCACGCCCGACTACGGGCGCGCCACCAAGCCGGCGGCGGAGCACCTCCTCGCCCGTGTGCTGCTCACCCGCGCGACTTCGGAAGCGGCTGAAGATACGGACTATGCGGAAGCCGCCGCGCTGGCTGAACAGGTCATCACGGGCTACCAATTCCGCCTGCTGGACAACTTTGCCGATGTATTCGTGCAGGGATCCGGCGAGCGGAATGATGAGGTCATCTGGGCGGTGCAGTATACCCGAAATGCGATCACCAATGGCGCTAATTCGGACGCCGATGGCACGGGCAACGCCGCTCATCGCTACTTCCTCATGGAATATGATGTGCTGCCCGGCATGAACCGCAATGTACGCGACGGGCAGCCTTGGAAGCGGTTTATGCCGACCATGTATACGCTGGAATATCTTTTTGCCGACCGCGAGAATGATACGCGGTACCGCAAGAGCTTTGTGGATGTGTACCTGTGTACCAACCCCGGCACGTATACCGTAGACGGCAAGGAGGTAACCTATGAGCTGGGCGATACGGCGGTGTGGCTGCCGGGGTATGAGCTCGACCCTGAAGTGCGCGCCGCCAAGGACTTTATGGTCATCGAACCGTCGGACTATACGCAAAAGTTGTATCCGACGCTCACCAAATTTCTCGATCCGGAGCGGCCGGATATGAACTATGAGTTTGGCTCACGGGATTTCCTGGCCTTCCGCTTGGCGGAAACCTGCCTCATCGCCGCGGAAGCGTTTATGTATGCCGGTGACCCGGCGAAGGCTGCCGAGTACCTCAACAGGGTGCGCGGAAGGGCTGCATATGACGGGCTGGATGAGGCGGAGGACGCCCGGCGGCGTGCCGCGATGATGGTAGACCCTGGTGATCTTTCGCTGGATCTCATCCTGGAGGAGCGCGGGCGCGAACTTCTCGGCGAGCAACTGCGCTGGTACGATTTGGTGCGTACGCATACGTTGGTGGAACGCGTGCGCGCCCACAACCCCGATGGGGGCGACAATATCCGGGATTTCCACGTGCGGCGCCCCATCCCGCAGGACCAGATAGACCGTACCGCCGGCGGCGCCGAGGCTTTTCCGCAGAATCCGGGCTACAACTGATCGGACCGAGCACCTACCTGTGCGGCCGCCCTGCGTTTGCGGGGCGGCTTTTATTGTCGCCCGTTTTGACTACAAATATCCGCAATTTGACTACAGGCAACCTGCCGTACATCCTCACCTTTGTGATATCATGAAATCTCAAAATATATTATATGATACAGCAACAGGAAAATAACGGCACCCCGCCGACGGCAGGCGGGGCTGGTAAGGTGTGGTTCATCACGGGTGCTTCCCGGGGTTTTGGGCGCATTTGGGCCGAAGCCGCGCTGAGACGCGGCGACAAGGTAGCGGCTACGGCACGCGCCCTGCCGAGCATCGCCGATTTTAACGATAAATATGGGGCAAACGTGCTGACGCTGGAGCTCGACGTCACCCGGCCCGACCAAGTGACGTCTGCCGTGGAACAAGCGCACGCGCACTTCGGAAGGCTTGATATTGTGCTGAATAATGCGGGATATTCGCTCGTAGGCACCATCGAAGAGGCCAGCGTGGAGGAAGTACGGGCACTTTATGATACGAATATTTTCGGCCCCATTTCGGTGATTCAGGCGGCGCTGCCATTGCTGCGAAAGCAGGGCAGTGGCCATATCATGGGTACATCGAGCAACCTCGGCCATGTGACGTTGCCGGTAATCGGCTACTACTGCTCATCGAAATGGGCATTCGAGGCTATCCATGAAAGCTTGGCCGAGGAGGTCAAACCGTTCGGGATCAAGGTAACGATTATCGAACCGGGTGCCTATGCTACCGAATTCGGGAGCCAGCAGTCCCTGAAATTTGCGGCTAGCCTGGATAGCTACACCGATTTGAAAGCACAGTTTGCCGAACGGCTGAAAACGATGGAAAGGGGCGATCCGGAAGCGACGCCGGAAGCGCTGTTCAGCGTGGTGGACGCTGAGCATCCGCCACTGCGGTTTTTCCTCGGCAGCCATAACCTGCCCTGGGTGCGTGCTGCGTATGCCGAGCGGCTGGCAACGTGGGAGGAATGGGAACATATTTCCAGCTCCGCACAGGGTAAATCGGTATAAACGATACGGAAACGAAAAAAAATTTGGTAACGGTGCCACGATAGCCGATATTTAAAACAGTATCGGTCATCGTGGCATTAAGGGCTTAAAAAATGAAAAAGGAAGAAGTAGACCACCGTAAGTTTGATTCGCTGTCAGACGCGCATCGGGTGCTTGGCTTACCGCAGCCACAGCATCCGTTGATAAGCTTAATCAATGGGGCGAATAGCCCCGGTGGGGTAGGCGGGCCTTGCCGCCCTCACGTGCTGAGTTTCTACAAAATATCGTACAAGCCGAAACTGGGCGGAAAACTCCGGTATGGCCAGGCGTATTATGATTTTGATGAAGGCGGGTTGTTGTTTGCTTCGCCCAACCAAATAATCGGTGGCTCGACCGGCGATGGCGTTGATGGGGGCAACTGTTCGATGTATACGCTGCTCATCCATCCGGATTTCTTGTGGAATTACCCGTTGGCGAAGACGATCAGGCAGTTTGGCTTTTTTTCTTACTCGGCCAATGAAGCGCTGCACCTTTCTGAACAGGAGAAAACAACCGTGATTTCCATTTTCGAGATGATCGAAAATGAGCTGCATGGCAGAATCGATGATTTTAGCCAAGATGTGGTGATCTCACAGATTGAGCTGTTGCTCAACTATGCCAACCGTTTTTACAAACGGCAGTTCATTACCCGAAAGGCCATGAACAATGAACTGCTGCAACATATTGAAGATCTGCTGGACGATTATTTTGACAGCGAAAAGTCGCTGAGCCAGGGTTTGCCCACGGTTCAGTACCTCGCTGAGCATGTAAACCGGTCGCCCAGTTATCTAAGTGACATGCTGCGATCGTTGATCGGGCAGAACGCGCAGCAATATATTCATAACAAGCTCATCGAAAAAGCGAAAGAGAAACTGTCTACCACCAACTCATCGGTGAGTGAGGTCGCTTATGCGCTGGGTTTTGAACATCCGCAATCGTTTAGCAAATTATTTAAAACGAAAACAAACCTTTCGCCGCTTGCCTTCAGGCGGTCGTTTAATTAACGTGGATAGCCCCCCGCTGCCAGCCTTGTTGAATACCTGATCGGTTGAATGATTTTAATTGATATTTTTATAGCCAGATAAACCAACGACAACATGGCATCGGGATTTTTTGCAATTCTGGACGATATCGGCGCTTTGATGGACGACGTGGCCGCGACGAGCAAGATAGCGACGCGCAAGACCGCCGGTATATTGGGCGACGACCTGGCGGTGAATGCCGAAAAAGCGACGGGCTTCCTGGCTTCCCGGGAACTGCCGGTGCTCTGGGCTATCACCAAGGGATCACTGCTCAATAAGCTGATCATCATTCCGGTAGCCTTGGCACTCAATGTGTTTCTGCCGGTAGCGATTAAAATCATCTTGATTTTGGGTGGATTTTACCTGGCTTATGAAGGTGCTGAAAAAATTATCGAATACCTTTTCCACCGGCCGAAGAAGGGGCATGAAGTGATTGAAGAGCGGAGTACGAACGGGAGGGATACCGAAAGGGCAAAAATAAAGGCGGCGGTGACCACCGACTTCATCCTGTCGATAGAGATCGTGATCATTGCCCTGGGGACGGTGCTGGATAAAAGTCTATCGATACAGATCCTGACTGTTTCGGTGGTTGCGCTGCTGGCGACGGTCGGGGTGTACGGCATTGTAGCGCTTATCGTAAGGATGGATGACGTGGGCTTCCGGCTGATTAAACATTCGCACGATAAGGGGTGGTTGGCTGGGCTGGGGCATCTGCTGGTAAGCGCCTTGCCGGTGGTGATCAAGTCGTTGGGTGTAATCGGTACCATCGCGCTCATCTTGGTGTCGGGCGGTATATTCGTGCACAATATCGGCTACCTCCACCATTTTCTGCCCGTTTTGCCGCCATTGCTTAAAGAAATGGTGATCGGCCTGGTGGCGGGAATCATCGCGGTTGCCGTCATGACAGTGGGCAAAAGGGTATTTGCAAAGGGGTAGCAGTGGCATGGGTTGCCGGAGTCAGTCTTTACCTAAAGACAATTTTGGTTCAACATTAAGTTAACACAGCTCCGCCACTTTTGCGGGCGTATACTGCTTATTGTCAAATGGGGCAATGATTGAATCGATAAACATGAAAAACATCATCCATATACTGGGGCTGGCGGCGGCATTGCTGGTGGCGGCATCGGCGTCTTCTCAAATCCGCCCCGTGGCCTACGTGGGCAACGCGCACTCCCATAATGATTACAGCCGCAACAATCCGTTTACCCTCGCCTATAGTCTGGGGTTCGGCTCGATTGAGGTAGACTTGTTCTTCCGCGATGGGGAACTGTATGTGGCTCATGAAGCAAAGGAAATCAGCAGTGAACGCACGTTTGACAACTTGTATCTCCAACCGATACTCCAAGCTTTCAAGGACTCGGAAGACGGGTATCTTTATCCCGACCAGGGGCAACTGCAACTGCTGATAGACCCGAAAACGGATGGTACGGCTATCCTCAACGTGCTGACCGAAAAATTGCGGCCTTACCGGAATCATTTCGACAGCAAGAACAACCCCAAGGCGGTAAAACTGGTCGTGAGCGGAAAAAAACCAAGAGCCGCCAACTTTGCCGACTTCGATGAGATCTTCTTTTTTGACGGGGATTTGGGCGTACATTATACGCCCGAGCAGCTGGCACGCATCGGCTTATTCAGCGCGTCTTTCTCTTCCGTCTCCAAGTGGAACGGCCTCGGAAGGCTCACCGAGGCGGATTTAAAAAAGATAACGGCTATCGTGGATTCGGTACACCGCCTTGATAAAAAAATACGCTTTTGGGCAACCCCGGATACGCGAACCACATGGTACGAATGGGTGAAGCTGGGGATTGATTACATCAATACCGATGACCCGATTGGGGTATCGGAGTTTATGCGCAACTACCCGCGATATGCTTACCAGGAACAAGCGCCTTATGTGCCCTACCAGCCTCGCTACAGCGCCAAACCGGGCGCGGTACCGCGCAACGTTATCCTGCTCATCAGTGATGGAGCCGGATTGTCACAGCTTTGGGCGGCGGCCATTGCCAACCGCGGATTGCTGAATGTGCTCAATATGCCCTACACGGGTTATTTATATACCGGCTCGACGGATAACAGCCATACCGACTCTGCCGCGGGAGGCAGCGCGCTGGCTACGGGCGTCAAAACCCGCAACCGCCATATCGGCGTGGATACCTTAGGCAATCCCGTGACTAATATTCCCGACCGCCTCGCCGTGAAGGGGATGGTGAGCGGCATTGTGTCGAACGACCGCGTGACCGGGGCGACGCCGTCTTCGTTCTATGCCCATGTGAGCGAGCGCGACTTGTCGGACAGTGTCGCCCGTGGCCTGCTCGACTCCAAGCTTTCGCTGGTCGTTGGGGGCTTCCATCCGGCGTTTGCCAAAGCCGACAGTGCCTTGCTCCGCCAGCTGCGGGGCAAAGGGTTTGACGTGCAGCAAGGGGTAGCGGGTATCGAAAACAGCAGCAGCAAACGCGTGCTGGCGTTTGCGGAAGACCAAGTGAGCCAAGAATGGGATAAATTGAGCAAGGAGCAAGGGCGCATACGCACCGACTACCGCATGATCGAACATGCATTCCTGCCTTCGGTGAAATTCCTGGAAACACAGAGCGGCGGCAACGGCTTCTTTCTCATGGTGGAGGGAGCCAAGATAGACGGCGGCGGCCACGGCAACTCCATGCCTTTCACCGTAACGGAATACCTGAGCTTCGACAGGTTGGTGGGCCAGGCGCTGGAATATGCAGACGCCGACGGCGAGACACTCGTCATCGTCACCTCCGACCATGAAACCGGCGGCCTCGTGGTGCTGGATGGCAACGATAAAACCGGCCATGTGCTGGGAAGGTTTGCCACGACTGACCACACGGGAATCCCTGTGCCGCTGGCTGCGTATGGCCCCGGTGCTGAGCATTTTCAGGGATTCGTGGATAATTCGGAAATAGCGAAGCGCATCTACGGGTTATTGGGGGTCGAGTAGTGCGGTATGTGCTGATTCGGTGGCCATAGGCCGGCTGAAAATGTATAAAATTTTTGTTATGTGTTATCGGTTTGCCCGATAACTGCTTATAAATGCCTACGTTTGAAGGGCTGAAAAGCAGAATCTAAGTAGGTAAATAAGAGAAACAAATGGATTTTATACGTATGTACAACCTGAAAATGCGCAGGGTGGTCGTATCTTGCCTGTGGCTGTCGCTACTTCCTCTGGCGCAGGGCGCGATTGCTCAACAGCAGATAAAATACCAAGTGCCCCCGCAAAGTATCGTTGATTTGGTAGATGCACCGCGCGCCGCCGTGTACCGGTTCAGTACCGACGGCCGCTGGCTGATGATTTTGCACCCACCGGGCTACCAGTCGATCGAGCAGGTGGCGCAGCCGGTACTGGGTATTGCAGGCTTGCGCATCAATCCAATCACCAACACTTGGGTGGCCGAACAGACGGATACCTACAAAGCGGCAACCATACGAGACTTAAAGACGGGCGAGGAGTTTGAACTAACCGGAATGCCCAAGGATGTACAGATGGCCGATGTAAAGTGGTCTCCCAAAGGGAATGGCATCGCTTTTTTAAACAAATCCCTCAACGATACGGAGCTATGGGTGGCTGATCTTGACCAGCGCTCAGCAAGAAGAATCTTGAGCCAGGTGAATGATACCTACGGCGAATCGTTTCTTTGGGCAAAAGGAGGCGACGCGCTGCTCGTGCGCCAGGTGATCCGCAATCGTGGGCCTGTTCCGCCGCCGCCCGTGGTGCCCGAAGGGCCAATCGTGCAGGAAAATCTCGGAGGCAAGGCTCCTGCCCGTACTTACCAAAACCTGCTTGCCAATGCCCATGACGAGGCACTGATGGAATATTACTTGACTGCGCAATTGGTGGAGGTAGCGCTGGATGGCACGGCCAAGGATATTGGTGAACCGGGTATCTTTGAACGGGTATCGTATTCGCCAAACGGGAAATACCTTTTGGTGGAAAAGGTCGTCCGCCCGTATTCGTATGTAGTGCCGATCTCCAGTTTCCCCACTGCGGTGGCTATCTGGTCGGTGGACGGCGCGCCGGTAAAAGAACTGCACACTACTCCTTTGGCAGATAACCTGCCGCCGAGCTTCGATGCCGTCATTGCTGGCCCACGGAATTTTGCCTGGCAAAAGAATGCGGAGGCAACGTTGACCTGGCTGGAAGCGCCGGACGAGGGAAACCCGGAGCGGGAGGTTGAGTTTCGGGATGAACTGTTTGCCTTAGATGAGCCGTTCGATATGCAGGCAAAGAAAAAGCTATATGCGGCCAACTACCGGATTAGAAGTGTGTACTGGAGTGAGGATCGGGCAATTGTGAGCGAAAACTGGCGCAAGGACCGGAGTACGAAACTGACATGGATAGATCCGGCGTCGGCAACGGTGATAAAAACGCTGTCTACCCGCAAATCGGAAGATACCTATACTGATCCGGGTAACTTCATCATCGGAAAAAAGGGGCTACTGTTGACTGATAAGAAAGGTCGTGTGTTTACAACGGGTACGGGGGCCTCTCCGGAAGGTGACCGGCCGTTTGTGTTGAGATGGCAGCTGAACGACGGAAAAGTGGACACACTGTTCAAATCGCAGCGGGGGTATTACGAAGAGCCGGTTTTCTTTAACGACAGCGGGATTGTGTACTTCACACGCGAATCTGCGACCGAATCGCCCAACTTGTTTGCGGTGGCACTGCGGGGCAAAAAGGAAAGCCGACTGACTGACTTCCCGGATCCGTATCCGAGCTTGAAATCCGTACAGAAGCAACTGCTGTCATACCCGCGAAAGGATAGTTTGATGCTCAGCGCGACGCTGTATTTGCCTGCTGACTTCAAAAAAGGCGACCCGCCGCTGCCGGTATTGATTTGGGCGTACCCACGCGAGTTTAAGACCAAAGCGGCTGCGGGCCAGGTAAAAGGCTCCGCGCACCGCTACCCGGTGCTCGCATTCCGCTCGCCGGTGTACTGGGTGACGCGGGGCTATGCGGTGCTTGATCAGGCGGACATGCCCATCGTTGGCGAGGGCGACAGCGAGCCGAACGATACCTTCATCCAGCAAATAGAAGATAACGCCCGTGCGTTGATCGATTATGTGGTGGGTATGGGCGTGGCCGACAGGGATAGGATTGCTGTTGGTGGGCATTCCTATGGTGCTTTTATGACGGCAAACTTGCTTGCCCATACCGATTTGTTTGCGGCAGGGATAGCGCGCAGCGGCGCGTATAATCGTACTTTGACGCCCTTCGGCTTCCAGGGTGAAGCCCGCACGTACTGGCAAGCCAAGGACGTGTATGACGCCATGTCGCCTTTTACTTATGCGGCACAAATAAAGACGCCACTGCTGATGACCCACGGCATGGACGATGAAAACTCCGGCACCTTCCCGATCCAGAGCGAACGGCTGTATGCTGCAATCAAAGGGCATGGCGGTACCGTGCGCTTGGTATTGCTGCCCAAGGAGTTTCACGGCTACCGAAGCCGCGAAGGTGTGCTGCACACATTCTGGGAACAAGATCAGTGGTTGGAGAATTATGTAAAAAACCGAAAAAAATAAGCACAGTAAACGTTGAAGCGATGAAAAACACCGTACGGATATGCCTGGCGATATTGTTGCCAATCGTGTACAGCTGTACCGGCAATCGGCCTGCCGATAGGCAGCCCGCTGGACTGGCCATTGTAAACCCGGTTTTGCCCGGCGACCACCCCGACCCGACGGTCATTAAGATCGGCGATACGTACTGGGCGTCCGCCACATCCAACGAATGGGCGCCGTTGTTTCCGATTTATAAATCTACAGATTTGATCAATTGGGAGCAGGTCTCCTATGCGTTTGCTGACCTTCCCCTGTGGGCAAGGAACAATTTTTGGGCGCCTGAATTGGCTTATGACGAGGAACAGGGCAAGGTGTACCTGTATTATACGGCCCGAGATAAATCGACCGGGCGCCTCGCCGTGGCCGTGGCCAGCGCTCCGGCCCCGGAAGGGCCTTACACGGATCACGGGCCGTTGGTGAGCCAGGAGCTGGGTTCTATCGATGCCTACGAGGTAAAGGACGAAGACGGCAAAATCTATTTGCTGTGGAAAGAGGACGGCAACAGCAAAGGCCAACCTACTCCGATGTGGGCACAGGAAATCAATCCGGAGCGAACCGAACTGCGCGGTGAACCTCATCAGCTGTTTGCAAACGATAGCGAATGGGAAGGCAGGCTTGTAGAGGGGATAAGTGTATTTAGGCACAATGATTATTACTACGCGACCTATTCGGCAGGGGCATGCTGCGAAGTGACGTGTAATTATAAAACCGGTGTGGCCCGGGCTAAGCACCTACTGGGACCGTGGGAGAAGTATGAACATAACCCGGTATTGGTAGATAACGAGCATTGGAAATGTGCGGGGCACGGGACGGTGGTAGCACATGGGAATGATTTCTACTACCTCTACCATGCTTATAACCAGGCCGGAAGTGTATACGTGGGCAGGGAAGGGGTTTTGGAAAAGATCAACTGGACAGCCGATGGCTGGCCGGTGTTTGCCAATGATGCCGCCTACGACCGGGATGCCGAGTCAATAAACTATACCGATGATTTTCGGACCATGAGTCCGGTATGGCGATGGCGCGTAAACCAGCCCGCGGAATACCGAGTGGGTGACGAGGGGATCTTCTTGACGGCTTCCGCGGCGAACGATGGCATCGGTTCCCTGCTGGTACAGCCCATCACTTCCATTGATTATGAAGTGACGGCAGACGTGGTGCCGCGCACAACCAATGAGCAAGCGGGCGCTTCCATAGCGATGATTGGCGGCGCGGATAATCGGTTTGGCGCGCCCATTGCCGGTATAGGCGTGGGGGTGTTTGGTAAAAAAGTGAAGGTGTGGCGAATCAAGAAAGATGATATACAGCACCTGCAGGAGCTGGACCTCGCTGGAACGGAGGAGACCATTGCCTTGAGGATGGCCGTGGCCGATGGCCATGTCGTGACGTTTTCGTGGAAAGAGGGTGAGCATGGCGCGTGGAAAACAGCCTTGGAAGGCTATGACGCCGCGCCGCTTGTGCCCTGGGGGATGGGATTTAGGGTGGGCATCGCGGCGCGCGGAAACGGCGGCGAACAAGTCAATATCCGGCGGTTTGAAATCAAGAACGAATGATTGAGAAACAGCCCGTTACGTAATAAACGATTCGAATATGTTGGAGGTCACCTGCGCAATCATTCAAAACGGCCAACAGCTCTTGATCTGCCAACGGTCGGAGGCGATGAGGTTGCCCTTGAAATGGGAGTTTCCGGGAGGGAAGGTGGAGAACAACGAAACAACTGAAGCGTGTATCGTCCGGGAGATCAAGGAAGAGCTGAACCTGGATGTAGCGGTATGGAAGGCGTTAAATCCAGTGACGCATCATTATCCGGAGTTTTCCATCAGGTTATATCCTTTTGTTTGCCGTCTGCTCGGTGGCGAGTTAAAGCTGAAAGAGCATAAGCAGGCCTTGTGGGTGGCGAGGAGCGAGCTGCGAAATTTTGATTGGGCGGCGGCTGATCGGCCAGTTGTGGATGAGGTGGTGCACGCCGCTATTTGATGAGGGCATTATGCACCAGTCATCCAATAAATGTTATATTCACTCCCATGGAACAACTTAGCACAGTTATTTTTGATTTAGACGGGACGTTGGCCAACACGCTGCCCTTGTGCATCAGGGCGTTCCGGGCCTCCGTAGAACCGCTGGCTAACCGCGTATTTTCGGACAGCGAAATCATCGCCACGTTCGGGCCTTCGGAAGAGGGTACGATCATGGCGTTGGCACCCGACCATTTCGAGCAGGGAGTTGAGCGTTATTTGAGGTATTATGAGGAATTCCATACGATGTGCCCCACCGCGTTTGAAGGGATACCCGCATTGCTGGATATGCTTAAGCGGCAACACGTGGCGCTGGCGCTGGTGACGGGTAAAGGGCCGATAAGTACGCGGATTTCATTGGAATATTTCGGGCTGAACTCGTATTTTGACGTCATTGAAACAGGTTCGCCTGAAGGGCCCGTGAAAGTCAGGGGAATAAAACGGGTCTTGGAGGCGCTTGCGGTAAAAGACAGGGAAACGGTGATTTATGTGGGGGATGCGCCAAGCGATATCTCCGCTTCGAGGGAAGCGGGGGTGCCCGTCATCGCTGCGGCATGGGCGGATACCACCGATGCGGAGGCGCTGAAGGCGATGAATCCCGACGGAATATTTTATTCGGTTGGTGACTTTTCGGCATGGGTGGAACGCAAATTAGCGGGTTGATGGGGTTGCTTTAACAATTCTTAACAAATTGGTTATTTTTTGGAAACGTATGCTTCGTATCTTTGCTGCATAAAATTTGTCTTTTCATAATTTAGGTTTATAATTGGTTAGTTAATAGCCCCGATTCTCCCCGTTTCGGGGCTTTTTCGTTTACCAGCTTTCAGAAAATGGATTTGCTAATTCCTTGATTACCGATAGCGTAAACGTTTGCATTGTTGTGATAATGTGCTTAACTTAGCGCAGATTCAATGATACTTTTTGGATACCAAAACGAAAGACTATGAACGTAAACTATGAATCCCGCTATGCGATAGGACCTAATGAGGCCAACGCGTTGGATACGGCGGCACTGCGGGCTAATTTTTTAATTGAAACGGTGTTTGCCGATGACGCCGTCCAACTGGTATACTCACATTACGACCGCTATATTGCCGGAGGGGCCAAGCCGGTAAGCAAGCCGCTCCCGCTCGAGACCATCGATCCTTTAAAAGCAGCTTATTTCCTTGAACGGCGCGAACTGGGGGTCATTAATGTGGGAGGCGCTGGTAAAGTAACTGTGGACGGCGAGTTGTACGAGCTGGGATATAAGGAGGCATTGTACATCGGGAAGGGCAACAAAGAAGTTGTTTTTTTCAGCAACGATGCGAGCACTCCGGCCAAATTTTATCTCAACTCGGCGCCGGCACACCAAGCTTTTCCGACCAAGAAGGTGACCAAGGCTGAAGCGGAAATCGTAGAACTGGGGAGCTTGGAGACAGCGAATCACCGGACAATCAACAAGCTGTTGGTCAATAGCGTCATTGAAACCTGCCAATTGCAGATGGGAATGACGGAACTAAAGACCGGGAGCGTATGGAATACCATGCCTGCCCACACGCATGACCGCCGTATGGAGGTGTATTTTTATTTTGAAGTGCCCGAAGGCCAGGCCGTGAGCCATTTCATGGGGCAGCCGGATGAAACCCGCCATATCTGGATGCATAATGAACAGGCGGTCATTTCGCCTCCGTGGTCTATACATGCGGGGGCAGGAACGAGCAACTATACGTTTATTTGGGGGATGGCGGGTGAAAACCTCGACTATGACGATATGGATAAGCGTGCGATTGCCGATCTGAAATAACCACTAATACAGATAGACCTGATAATGATTAAAAAAATGAGTTGGACGGGCTGCGTCCTTTGTGTTTGCATGCTATTTGCCGCATGCGGTGGCAGCGAGCGAGGGCATACCTTGGTGGTGAGTAGCCCGTTGAATGCCGATCGCCAGGAGCTGGTAAGCGTGCCTTACAGCGAGTTTTGCACTTCCTTTGGCGTAGACAGCTTGTTTCGGGTTGTGGACGCGGCAACAGGTATGGAAGTGCCCTACCAGCTGGAGATGCTGGGGGCAGAGGAGCCTCAACACGTGCTCCTACAGGTATCCGTCCCTGCTTCAGGGACGATAACGCTTGCCGTTGAGGCCGATGCTCCGACGACAGCGCTGCGGCCGATGGCCTATGCCCGCTACGTGCCCGAACGGTATGACGACTTTGCTTGGGAGAACGATGTGGTGGCATTTCGCATGTATGGCAAAGCACTGGAAGGACGACCTGATGATGCACAAGGATTGGATTTGTGGTCAAAACGGACCACCGACCTCGTCATAGACAAGTGGTATGCCCATGGCGACTATCATACGGACCATGGCGAGGGGATGGATTATTATTCGGTGGGCCAGACCTTGGGTGCGGGTGATATCGCGCCGTTTGCTGAGGGGGATGTTGTGTATTCTAAGCACTACCGGACATACGAAGTGCTCGACAATGGGCCGTTGCGCACCACATTCAGGCTGGACTATGAGCCTTGGCAGGTGGCAGGTAAAACCGTGTCGGTAAGCAAGGTGTACAGCCTGGACGCCGGCTCACAGCTGAACAAAGTGGCGGTGACGTATACCGTCGATGGCGGCGGTGCATTGCCCGTGGCGATTGGCGTAGCCCGCCGAGCGGACCAAGGGACACACATCGGCGAGCAGCATCGGGGTATCTTCGGCTACTGGGAGCCGGAACAGGGAGACCATGGCATCACGGGCGTAGGTGTGATATTGGACAATGGCGGCTTTGATGGGCTGGAGACCACGCCTACGCAGTACCTCAATTTGCTGACGGTACCGGATGGAGGGACCATCACCTACTACAACGGCGGAGCTTGGAACAAAGCTGGACGGTTTGCGACAGCTGGTGATTGGTTTGACTACTTGGAGGCATTCAAAAAGCGGCAGGCTTCGCCCTTAATGGTGAATATAAACTAGGATATACATGGCAAACAACAATCGATTTGATTTGACAGGAAAGGTCGCCATAGTGACCGGTTGCAAACGTGGCATTGGCAAAGCAATCGCTGAGGCGCTCGCCGAGGCGGGAGCCGACATCATCGGTGTGTCGGCATCGCTTGAATTGCAGGAGAGTGCGGTATCGAAAGCGGTGGAGGCCATGGGCCGGAAGTTTTATGCTTATCAGGCCGACTTTGGTGACAGGAAGTCCGTTTATGCCTTCATTGAGCGTATCCGGGCAGAGCACCCCCGCGTGGATATATTGTTTAACAATGCGGGAACCATACTCCGCAAGCCGGCTGCAGAGCACCCTGATGAATACTGGGACAAAGTCATCGAAGTGAACCAAAATTCGCAATTCGTGCTTACCCGTGAAATTGGCAAGGACATGGTGGCACGGGGGAGTGGCAAGATCGTTTTTACGGCATCGCTGCTCACTTTTCAGGGCGGTATCAACGTGCCGGGCTATGCGGCCTCTAAAGGCGCGATTGGGCAACTCACCAAAGCTTTTGCCAATGAATGGGCATCGAAAGGCGTCAACGTGAATGCCATCGCGCCGGGCTACATTTCCACGGATAATACGGAGGCGCTACGTGCCGATGCCGACCGGAGCCGATCCATCTTGGAACGTATCCCGGCCGGGCGTTGGGGGGAACCCGACGATTTCAAGGGGCCGGCGGTGTTTTTAGCTTCCGATGCATCCAATTATGTGCATGGAACTGTGCTTACGGTTGACGGGGGCTGGATGGGTAGGTGATCTGGGCTATAACAGCCAGTGGTCATGGACGCGCGTTGCCGCGATAGCGCCTGCGGCCAGGTAGGGGATTATCGGTATAGATTCTTGCTTTCGATAAAATTCAATACGTTGTCGGGTACGAAATAGCGGATACTCTTGCCTTGCTTGACCGCGTTGCGGATAAATGTGGAAGAAAATTCCATCAACGGTGTATCGGTAATGGTGATGGAAGGGTGGTTTTCCCACTCCGGCGGTGCGGGGTAATTGGGTCTCGGGTACACGAAAATGTGATAGTCGCGCAGGATTACTTCAAAATTCTTCCACTTGCGGAGGGTGGTGAGGTTGTCTGACCCCATAATGAGTACGAACGTTGTCGTGGGATATTTTTCCTGGAGGTGGGCAAGCGTGTCAATGGTGTAAGACGGCTGGGGCAACGAAAACTCAATGGTGCTACTGCGGATACCCTCGGCCTGATCGAGGGCAAGATTGACCATTTCCAGGCGATCGTACATATTGATGAGCGAGTCTTTTTTCTTCAGCGGATTGTGCGGCGACACCACTAGCCAAACCTCATCAAGATCGGTATAATGCGCCATATAACTGGCGATAATCAGGTGTCCGGTATGTATGGGATTAAATGATCCGAAAAACAAACCGACGGTACGCATGGTAATTAACTTTTGTCCTGGTGTAGGAAGTTCAATACTAACTGTTCGGCCTCGGTGCAAGCTTTGTCGAGGTCGTCGTTGTGCAGGACGACATCGAAACGGTCTGCATACCTGAGCTCTTTTTCGGCCTTCACGATACGTTCGGCCAGTTTGTCTTCACTATCGGTACCCCGGCCGCGCAGGCGCTGCACGAGGATGTCCAGCGACGGAGGTTGCACAAATATGGCCATTGCGCGGTCGGCGTATTTTCGCTTGAGGTGCAGCCCTCCTTCGACATCGATATCGAAGATGACATGTTTGCCCAAGGCCCATATCCGCTCTACTTCAGAGCGGAGCGTGCCGTAAAACGTGCCGGAGTAGACTTCTTCGAACTCGATGAATTCTTTTTTGGCTATGCGGTGCAAAAACTCCTCCTTGGATATAAAATAATAATCTTTGCCGTCTACCTCGCCTTCACGCGGGGTGCGCGTGCTTGCAGAGATCGAGAAGCAAATCTTATCGGGATGCTTGCTCAGCAGGTGCCTGACAATGGTGGTCTTACCGGCGCCGGAAGGCGCAGAGAAAATGATAAGCTTTCCTTCCATGATCACAGTACGTTTAGCAGTTGCTCCTTGATTTTTTCGAGCTCTTCCTTCATGCGTACGACAAGCTGCTGTATGCCGGCGTGGTTGGCTTTCGATCCGAGGGTGTTGATTTCGCGGCCCATCTCCTGCGAAATAAAACCTAGTTTTTTGCCGTTTGCGTCTGCTGCGTCAAGGGCTTGGAGGAAATAATTGCAGTGACTCCTTAGCCGTACCTTCTCTTCTGTGATGTCCAATTTGTCGATGTAGAAAATAAGCTCTTGCTCAAAGCGGTTCATATCTACATTTTCCTTGCCGACGGCGTCGTCCATGTACTGGCTTATGCGATCGCGGATGAGGGGAATACGGTCTGTCTCTACATGTTCTATATCGCCCAGCAGCCGTAGGATTTCGGAGGTTCTGGACGACAGGTCTTGTTTGAGCACGCCGCCCTCGTCCCTACGGAATAAATCAAGCTGGGCTACAGCGTCCTGAAAGGCGCCCATCAGCAGGGCAGCTTCCTCTTCATCGGCTTCCTCTTCGTTGTGACTGATAACCTCGGGCATGTTGAGGGCAACTTCAAAGAGGTTGCTCCTATCGGCATCCAATTCTTTGGCGACCGTTTCCAACTGCCGGTAATAGTTTTTGAGTAATGCTGAATTGATGGTAGCGGCTGCCGCCGTTTGGTCGACATATTCGACGCTGACGACAACGTTGACCTTGCCTCGTTCGATAAGCCGTGAGCACTCGCTTCGCAGCGTAAGCTCTTTATCGGAAAAAGCCTTGGGCAATCGTAACATCAATTCCAGAAATTTTGAATTTAAGGATTTGATTTCAACCGTATATTTTACCTTTTGGTTGTCTCTGGCCCCTAAGCCATAGCCGGTCATGGATTTAATCATATGCAAAGGTAATAATTAGCTTCCAGCTTTGGGCATAGAAGGCCAGCTTTTGGGCTGTTGCTACCAATCGTGCTTGGCAATGATGATGCACAGGTATGATTGGTAGGTGCTGCCTGAGGGTACGCGCACGAAACCGATACCGATGTCCTGGAGGGACGCATTCCACTCATCCGTGCCCAGCAGATGGGCGCGATGCCGGAAGCCCGGCGAGTTTTTGCCGATGATCATGGCTTTTATCCCGTCAATAGCCGTGGCGTGGTTGGCGCCGATGGACTCAAAGTTGTTGGCGTCTTTTCGCTTCAGCCAATCGGTGTTCAGTGAATAACCTGCACGGTGTATATGATGGTTGGGGCCGTATCCATCGGGATCGGTATGGTCAAAATAGTCACGCCGAGCCATATCCATGGCGCGGGCTTCGGCCACCTGGGCAAGGGTCTGATTCCATCGCAGGGGGGTGCTGCTTACCGATGCCAGTGCATGGCGACCGAATTCACGCCGGAAAGCCTCGGGATGCTGCCGGATTTCGTTGAGCAGTGCGAAAGCCTGCCTCGCCTCCTGTCGATCGATAACCGGGCGGACTTTTGTGTTGAAACAGGAAAACAACGTGAAAATACCGAAAAATAGGACTGATTTCATTACGGGTGTTTACCAAACTGCAGGCAATGATTATGCCGTTTTCCCGGTTTTTCTTCCCCGGAAGATTTCGATGATCGGGGGGAGCAGGGAGAGTATAATAATGGCAAAGATGACGTACGTAAAGTTGTCTTTAATGACGGGTAGCCCGCCGAAAAAGTATCCGAGAAACAAAAAGGACGCAACCCACAGGATCGCCCCAATGACGTTGTAGGAAGCGAAGCGCCCGTAGCTCATCGTGCCGATACCGGCAACGAACGGCGCAAACGTACGGATAATCGGAATGAAGCGTGCGTAGATGATGGTTTTGCCGCCATGCTTAATGTAAAAGTGCTGGGTTTTTTCAAGGTATTCTTTTTTCAGTAGCTTGTACCGGCCGCTGAACGCTTTGGGACCCACATACTTGCCGATGTGGTAATTGACCATGTCACCCAAAATTCCTGCCACAATGAGCAGCATGCACATCAGCACGATGTTGAGATCTGTTTCTGGCTTGGCGATGATAGCACCGGCGGCGAAGAGCAGGCTGTCGCCGGGAAGAAACGGTGTGACGACCAATCCTGTTTCAGCGAAAATAATGAGAAACAAAATGAGGTAGGTCCACGTCTTGTAATCATTGACTATCTCAACCAAATGCTGGTCGATGTGAAGGATAAAATCAATAAGGGACGTGATCAGATCCAAGGGATTAACCTAAATTGTTCAACATGACGGGCATAACCAACATCAGGATATCTTCGCTTTCATCCGACATGGCAGGGATCAGCAGCCCCGCGCGATTAGGCGTGCTCATTTCAATGACAACTTCTTCGCTGTCCAGGTTGTTGAGCATTTCGACGAGGAACTTCGCATTAAAGCCGATTTCCATGTCTTCGCCCTCAAACTGGCAACTCAGCCGTTCATGCGCTTCGTTGGAGAAATCAAGGTCTTCTGCCGAAATGTTCAATTCGCTGCCCGAGATCTTGAGCCTCACCTGATGGGTGGTCTTATTGGCAAAGATGACTACCCGGCGTAACGAATTGAGGAACGTGTGGCGATCAAGCGTCAGCTTATTGGGGTTTACCCGCGGAATGACTGCTTCATAGTCAGGATAACGTTCGTCTATCAGGCGGCAGATCAAGTGGATGCTGCCAAACTTGAAAAAGGCGTTGGTACTGTTGTACTCCACGGAGACGCTGATGTCTTCGGTAGGCAGCGATGACTTTAATAGGGAGAGCGCCTTTTTCGGTAGAATCAACGAGGTGGGCTTGGCCGACGTGATATCTGTACGGCGGTAACGGACCAGCTTGTGGGCGTCCGTGGCTACAAAAGTGACCGACTGCTCGGCCAATTGCACCAATACCCCCGACATTGCCGGCCGCAACTCATCGTTGCTCACCGCAAAGATGGTCTTATTGATGGCCTCGGCCAACACCGACGCCGGTATATTGACGGAAGAGGCATTGTCTACAACCGGGATTTTTGGAAAATCGTCTGCGTTTTCGCCGCTGAGCTTGTATTTGCCGTCGCCGGCACTGATTTCAATGGCTAACGTCTGCGTATCTACGGAGAACGCCACCGGTTGATCCGGCAGGGTTTTTAGTGTTTCAATCAATATTTTGGACGGCATGGCAACACGGCCTTCTTCCTTGGCTTCAATGGGAAGGGAAGTGACCATGCTGGTCTGCAGATCCGTAGCGGATATAGTAAGTACATTGTCTTTAATTTCAAACAGGAAATTTTCCAAGATTGGAAGTACGGTACTGCTACTTGAGGCTCCGCTGATGGCCTGTAACTGTTTTAATAATATTGAAGTAGAAACAATAAATCTCATGTCCGAATAATATTACGTGCAATGATAAGGAAAAGATTTGGTATTCGGGAAATGAGATTGTGATTTGAATGCCCAAACAATCCCTATACAGTTTTGTTGACTATTTGAAGAACCAACGATTTTGTGTATGGAAACGAATAGTCATCGAACCGATAGCAAAGGGAACCTCCAGGCGGAGGATAACTATGCTGCACATCAGGAGGACCCTGCTCCGTCGCCTGAGGCTATTAAAGAGCCGAATGATCGACCGGCAAGCAAGACCATTTGGATAGCCGTGATTATCGCCATAACGATTATGGCTGTTATCTATTTCCTTTATATTTTCTAAAAGGTGCCCGATAGCAGGTAGTCACATGGATAAATAGCCTATCTTTGCGTGATGCGCATTATGGCTTTTGATTACGGGACAAAACGTGTGGGTATCGCGGTTACCGACCCGCTGCAGTTAATCGCGACAGCGCTGACGACCGTGCATGCAAAAGAAGTGGTGGCGTATGTGAAAGATTACCTGGAAAAAGAGGCGGTATCGTTGTTTGTAGTGGGGATGCCCAGACAAATGGATGGTAGCGACTCGGAATCTGCACAGCACGTCAAGGGCTTCATCCGATTGTTGAGAAGGACGTTTCCTGCCGTTGCCATTGAAACCATCGATGAGCGATTTACATCCAAAATGGCGTCGGCGAGTATTGCACAAAGCGGCCTTGGGAGGGAAAAGCGCCGTGACAAAGCGTTAATTGACAGCGTTGCCGCTGTACTCCTCCTTCAATCATACCTCGAAAAGCGGAGTTTTCAGCAATAACTTGCTACCTTTGGCACCTATAACAGGTTTTGCCATGGGACAGATCCTTTTTTTTTCTGAAGATACTACCTATCGACTTAAGCACAAGATCGCGTTGCGCATATGGATAAAGGATACGGCCGAATCCGAGGGATTCCGTGTGGGGGATATCAACGTGGTGATATGCAGTGATGCGTACCTGCTTGCTATTAACCGGCAATATCTTCAGCACGACACCTTCACGGATATCGTGACGTTTGACCATAGTGACCGCGAGGGGGTAATTGCCGGCGATGTGTTCATCAGTATTGACCGCATCCACGAAAACGCGACAAAATTTGGCGTGACAGAGCGGGATGAACTGCATCGTGTCATCATCCATGGAATCCTGCACCTCTGTGGCTACCGCGACAAAAAGAAAGCTGAAAAAACGCTGATGACGGCAAAGGAGGACTTCTACCTGGCGAGGCGGGCGTTTTAGCGCATGGGGCGAACCCCCAGCGTCCGCTATACCTCCTGCCATCCGGGTTGGTAAACGCTGCGAATGCCTTTATGGGCTCACATCAAAGTGCCTTCCGGTCATGTATTAAGCCAAATAAATTTTGTCAGATGCCCCTGTCGTAGATGGCGCGGAAGATTAGGTGATGATAAAAGCAGAATGCTTTGGAAGACGGCTTAACGGATCTTAAAAAATCCGTTAAGCCGAAATCAATGTGTGATATTGCCAATTGGCTGCCGCTTTGTGATTATAGCCCCGGGCCTTAAAATCGTTCGAACTGAGAAAAAAAGAAATTGCCTTCAATTTCTGCGTTTTCATCGGAATCTGAGCCATGGATGGCGTTTGCTTCGATCGATTTCGCGTATTTATTGCGGATGGTCCCCGGTTCGGCCTTTGCAGGGTCGGTAGCACCGATCAGCTTGCGGAATTCTTCGACAGCATTCTCCTTTTCGAGGATAGCCGCGATAATCGGACCGGAGGTCATGAATTCGACCAGCTCGCCAAAAAACGGACGCTCTTTATGTACCGCGTAGAATGCGCCGGCATTTTCCTCACTTAACCGGATGTATTTCATCGCCACGATTTTAAACCCCCCGGCAATGATATCGTTCAAAATAGCTCCGGCGTGGCCATTGCGCACCGCATCGGGCTTAATCATGGTGAATGTTTTATTAGTTGTCGTTGCCATTAAGAAAATTTTTGCAAAGGTAGGCAAACTTGGGTTTCCGTGCAAATGGCAAACCTGCTATCGAGTTGCCCAAAAAGCTATTTGGATTGCGGCGTGGTCGATTTGTGCTGCAACTTTTTGCTATGAAATTTTATATTTACCTTTGCAGGGTATGGGCTATAATTTACAGGTAACCATCGACAAGGACTCTGGATTTTGTTTCGGCGTGGTCTATGCTATTGACATGGCGGAAGACATACTCGAGCAGGATGGCTACCTCTATTGTTTGGGCGATATTGTCCACAACGATGAGGAAGTGGCCCGTCTCAAAGCAAAAGGGCTCCGCATCATTGGTCACGATAGCTTACCGGAGTTGAAAAACGAGAAAGTACTTATTCGCGCGCATGGTGAGGCACCGGAGACCTATCGGATAGCCCTCGAAAACAACATTACCCTCATTGATGCATCGTGCCCTGTAGTGCTCAAACTGCAAAACCGGGTAAAGGCTTCTTACGACCAGCAAGAGAAAATCCTCATCTATGGAAAGCATGGCCATGCGGAGGTCATTGGGCTGCAGGGGCAGACAAACGGCGATGCGATTGTCTTTCAGGATATCGCTGAATTGGACAATGTGGAATTGCCCGACAGTTTTACGTTGTACAGCCAAACGACGAAAAGCACTGATAAGTTTTACGCCATCAAGGAGGAACTGCTTAACAGGGGATACCAGGTGAACGCTAACGATACGATATGCAGGCAAGTATCCAACCGATATGATGATTTGGGAGACTTTGCCAGGAAGTACGATAAAGTGGTGTTTGTTTCGGGCAAGAAATCGTCAAACGGACGCGTACTGTACGAGGTCTGCCTTAAAAGCAATCCGAATAGTTATTTTGTCTCTGATCCGGCAGAACTCAATCCCGCCATGTTTAATGCTGGTGATACGGTGGGCGTTTGCGGCGCCACCTCAACGCCGATGTGGCTGATGGAACAGGTGAAAGGGGTGCTGGAGACTTATTAGCTAAGTCATCTAAGCATCAAATTATCACCGCCTTACCAGCCAAAACCGATAATTCCGTAACTTTGTAACCGATGAGCAAACCGAAAAAGGGAATTTTATTGGTTAATCTCGGCACGCCGGATAGTCCGTCTGTGCCGGACGTGAAGCGGTATCTTACGGAGTTTTTGATGGACGGGCGGGTCATTGATATCCCTGCTTGGCGACGGTCTTGGTTGGTGAAGGGTATTATCGTTCCTTTCCGGGCCCCCAATTCGGCTAAGCTCTATAAAGAGATTTGGGATGATGACACCGGATCGCCGCTGTTGTATTACAGTATGCGGCAACAGCAACTACTGCAGGAGCGCCTGGGTGATGAGTACTATGTGGAGCTAGCCATGCGGTATCAAAACCCTTCGATAGCATCGGCCTTGGAGCGGTTGAAGCAGATGAAGGTAGACAGTATCCGGATTATCCCACTGTTTCCGCAGTACGCATCAGCGACTACCGGCTCGGTGATAGAGAAAATAACCGACGAAATACGCAATTGGGCGACTTTTCCGGCGATATCCATCGTTAATCAATTTTTTGACCATGAAGGCATGATAGATGTCTTTGCGGAAAACGCGCAGCGGTATCGCCCAGAAACGTACGACCATTACCTGTTTAGTTATCATGGGTTGCCTGTGAGGCAGCTCCTCCATGTAGACGGCACCGGCACGCACCGATGCGACGAGGCAAAATGCCGGGAGCAGATAACGGAAGATAACAAGTTTTGCTATGTGGCACAATGCTATGCAACAACGCGGCTGATAGCGAAACGGCTCAACCTGAATGCCGAGGCTTATACCGTCTGTTTCCAATCCAGGCTTGGTAAAACACCTTGGATACAGCCTTATACCAGCGACGTGCTGAAGGATGTGGCGGCGAGAGGGAAAAAGCGGCTGCTGGTCTTTTGCCCCGCATTTGTATCGGATTGTCTGGAGACGGTATATGAGGTTGGCACAGAATATGCAACTGAGTTTAAGGAATTGGGAGGAGAGATGGTGCAACTGGTAGAAAGCCTCAATGACCATCCCAAATGGATTGCAGTACTCGAAAAGCTGGTTTATAGCGACCTGCCAGAATGGCTGCAAAAAGAAAAGATGACTGTTTAGATGATTGTTTTTAATACGATAGTGCTGCTTTTGCTGGATTATTACATCTACAAAGCGCTACGGGCTACGCCGATTAGATGGGCAAAATCTCGCCTATTTCCGAGGCTGTGGTGGGGCTATAGCTTATTTCTAACGACCGCGATTTTCATCAGCATCTATCTCAGTATTCCGTTGATGGTCCGCTCCATCATATTGGTGATGTTTTTCCTCACCTTTATGTGTAAGTTTATTTTCATCTTGGTATTACTGGCTGATGATATCCGCCGCGGCGGGGTGTGGCTGAAGCGGCTCGTTATTCCAAAGAAAAAAACGGTAGTGCCAGCAGTGGAGCCGTCCGACCCATTGCCGGAAAGACCAGTAAAGGGGATTAGCCGTTCTGAATTTTTGACCAAAGCAGGTATTCTGGTAGCCTCCGTGCCGCTCGCGCCAATGGGCTGGGGCGTGATATCGGGAGCTTACGATTATAAGGTCCGCCGCCAGAAGCTTTATCTGCCAAACCTGCCGAAAGAATTCCACGGAATAAAAATCGGCCAACTGTCTGATATTCACTCGGGTAGTTTTTACAACAAGACGGCGGTACAAGGGGGAGTGGAGATGTTGCTCGCGGAGAAGCCGGACGTTATTTTCTTCACGGGGGATTTGGTCAACCATCTTGCCAATGAAATGCGGGATTATCAGGATATTTTCTCGAAGGTACAGGCTCCTTTGGGTGTCTATTCTACACTGGGCAACCATGATTATGGGGATTACCACTACGGCCCTGAGCCGTCCGCCGCAAAAGCGAAAAACCTGCAAGACCTGAAAGAGACGCATAAGGTGATGGGCTGGGATCTTTTGCTCAATGAACATCGCAAGCTGCGGGTCGATAATGAGGAACTCGGCATCATTGGGGTGGAAAACTGGGGCACAGGCAGGTTTCCGAAGCACGGCCGCCTCGGTGAGGCCTTAAAAGGTACGGATGAGCTTCCGGTAAAGCTGCTTCTTTCGCATGATCCGTCGCACTGGCGTGCAGAAGTGCTATCGAGACCTGACGTGGATGTCATGTTTGCGGGCCACACACACGGGATGCAGTTTGGTGTGCGCGCCGGCAATTTTAAATGGAGCCCGGCGCAGTACATTTATAAAGAGTGGGCAGGCTTATACAAACAAGGGCACCAGCAGCTATATGTAAATACCGGATTCGGCTTCCTCGGCTATCCCGGCCGGGTCGGCATCTTGCCCGAAATCACGATTTTTGAATTGATAAAGGGCGAGCAACCGTCACGGCGCGCATAGTTGCCGAAAATCATTCGCTCCGGTTCCAATAAATCTTCAAGTTGTGCGTAGACCGGCCCGACGCGATGAGGTCTAATTTGCCATCGCCATCCAGATCGGCTACCGCGAGGTCTTCACAAGCCATATCGCCAATGTCTATGGCCTTGACGGTCCAGGCTTCCCATAACGCATTGAAGGGAATGTATAACTTGATGCCTAAATGGCCTGCATCGTTGGGATTCCGCCATCCGGCGATGACTTGATCCCTGCCTTGCCCGATAAGGTCAGCCACCACCAGACCGTGGCCCTCGCGGAGCTCATCGTCAAGTGTAATCCGCTCGGCCCGGTGTAATTTGGGTATCCCTTTGCGGGGGACATGCGCGACCAATACATGACCATGCAGGGGGCTGATACCCGCTAACATCGGTGTGCTTTCGTCAATGCGGCCCACCCGCACTTCGCTAAAACCATGGCCTTTGATGACCCATTTCCTGCCTCCGTGAGGCCGCCATTTGCCTTTGCTGTAGGAGAACGCTTTCACGCCTTCTTTGCCCCCGACATAAACGCATTCTTGCTCGCCATCGGGATGTATATCAAGGTTGTGCGTCAGGTGCATGGAATTGTCGATGATCCAATGCTGCCATTCCTGCCGTGGGTCTTCTGGTTTTTCATAGGCAATCACGTTTACACCTGCGCCTTCACCGTCTTTATTGCCCCTCCCATGGAGCGGCAATACAATGAGGTGGTACTTGCCTTCAGCGGCCTTGGCCCACCGCATGCGGTGCACAGTAGGCTCGTGATGAAGTTTTACCGGCGTCCACAGTTGGGTAGGGTCGTCGGGGCGAATCAGGTAATGCACGGCACCTGACTGCGCTGTATCGGATGTCTCCCCTGGGTTCCATTGAGCGCCAACGGCTACTTCCACTTTTCCATCGCCATCGATGTCCCGGGCGGCAATACAAACATTGTCATACTCGGTGAGGTTTTCAACCATCACGAATTTCTTCCAATCGCCATTGCGATACCATACAAACTGTTTCTTGTCTGCCAGCAGGATATCCGGTTTGCCATCGCCGTCCACATCGCCGATAGCAATACCATAGCCAATGGCTACTTGGTCATCGATCAATTGCTGTTCAAACGAAGGGTCTTGCGGAGTGGCATACAGCATCGCGAGTCCCAGTAGTAAATCCTTCATGTAAGTCTGGTTTTTCTGATCAACAATCTAACCACACACTTGTTTTTTAGCGAATATGGATGCGCCGTCTATCGCTCCGCGGACGGCTGACGAAGAAAGATATCGCGCTTTCTATTTGGCGAACGCAAATAAAGTAGTACTTTTATCGGTTAATGAAATTACTAAGACCTATTTTGACTATGAAACAAATCTCGCTCATTGTTTTAGCTTGTTTTTTTTCGAATGTGTCTGCCCATGCTCAGGATTTTGCGGCCTTTCAAGCCAAGCAATTGATTCACCGAGGTGATACATTGCCCTACCGGATATTATATCCGGATGGCTATGATCCTCAAAAGCAATATCCCGTATTGTTCTTCCTGCACGGTGCCGGTGAACGAGGAAACGACAATGCAAGTCAATTGACCCATGGCGCAGCCTTGTTTTTGAAGGATAGCGTGCGACAGGCCTTTCCGGCCATTGTGGTATTCCCGCAGTGTCCGACCGAATCGTTCTGGAGCAATGTAGACATCCAATCACAGGCTGATGGCCGGCGTGAATTTTCTTTCCGTACAGGCGGCAAGCCTTCGGAAGGCATGCGGCTGTTCCTAAGGCTGGTGAAACACACGTTGAGGAATGAAGCGGTAGACAAAAGCCGGATATACATTGGCGGATTATCCATGGGGGCAATGGGTACCTACGAAGCATTGCGGCGAAAACCGAGGCTGTTTGCTGCAGCGTTTGCGATTTGCGGGGGAGATAATACGTTCAATGTGAAAAAATACGCACATGTGCCATTATGGATATTCCATGGTGAGCAGGATGACGTGGTGCCCCCGACGCATTCTCACGCCATTGTTGCTGAACTAAAACGGATTGGTGCCAATCCGAAATATACGTTTTATCCGACGGCTAATCATAATAGCTGGGATGCCGCTTTTGCCGAACCGGAACTGCTTCCATGGCTGTTTAGCCATACAAAGATGTGAGTCTTGTGTAACATATGCCAGCCAAGAAACTCTAATTGCTTATAAAACTGTTTTGAGATGTCGGTCCAAATGTCCAATAGGGAGAATGTGAAGCTGTCATTGCAGGCGATCAGCAGCAATAAGCTACGTACGTTTTTGACGGCGCTGATTATCGCTATTGGGATTACGGCGCTGGTTGGTATTCTCACATCCATTGATGCTATCAAAAACTCACTGACCGATTCCTTCTCGGCTATGGGATCCAATTCGTTCAACATCCGTAATAGGGGGTTAAACGTGCAGATCGGGGGAAGTGGTACACGGCCGAAGCAATTCCCGCAGATCACTTATTATCAAGCCAAGGCGTTCAAGGATGCGTTCGATTATCCGGCGGTGGTTTCCTTGAGTACCTATGCCTCGACCGGCGCTATTGCCAAATATAAGAGCGAACAGACCAATCCCAACATCAATGTGCTTGGTGCAGACGAAAATTACTTGCAAACCGCGGGGTACAATTTATCGTTGGGCCGTAATTTTTCGCAACGTGAGGTCGAATACGGTAGCAACGTGGTCATCGTAGGGTCCGAAATCGTAAAGCGGCTGTTTAAAAGTAATGAGGAGCCACTCGATAAATTCATTACGATAGGTAATGCCCGTTATTCGATTATAGGGGTGCTGGAAGATAAGGGGTCAAGTGCGGGATTTGGCGGAGACAAGGCATGTATTATTCCCCTGCTAAAGGCGCGCGCGGTGATGGCTATGGGACGCCCGTCTTACACCATTACGGTGATGGCGACGAATCCCCAGCAGATTGAGGCTGCTATTGGCGAAGCAACAGCAACCTTTCGAAATGTCCGTGGATTACGGGTCGGCCAGGAGACGAATTTTGAAATCACTAAAAGTGATGCCGTGGCGCAAATACTAATTGAGAGCCTTACTTACGTCACACTCGGTGCCATTGTCATCGCGCTGATCACGTTGATTGGCGCTTCAATTGGTTTGATGAACATCATGCTTGTGTCTGTCACGGAACGTACGCGCGAAATCGGCATCCGTAAAGCTATCGGTGCCACGCCAAAAGTCATCCGTAGGCAGTTTCTTACCGAGGCGGTTGTGATTTGCCTCATGGGAGGCTTTGCGGGTATCTTTTTGGGGATCCTAATCGGAAACGTTCTTGCTGCGGTGATGGGGGCCAGCTTTATCATTCCCTGGAACTGGATCATCTTGGGAGTGGTGGTATGCGTGGGCGTAGGGATGATTTCAGGATATTACCCTGCCTCCAAGGCGTCAAGGCTCGACCCCGTGGAGGCATTGCGGTACGAATAATCTATTTCGGCGAGCAACCACCTCGGCCGATCGCTGCCAAATGGCTAACCGGATTGCGGTTTACGAGGTCTTTGCGGTATTTCATTTCCGAAGCCGAAGCCCATTGATTTTTTTCGGCCCACAGGGATAATTATATTTTGGGCTCCCACCCCGGTTCGTAGGTTCGGCTCCAGAGTTCTTGCGCTGCTGCATCGCCGATGATATGGCCATTTTCTGGGTTTATGCGCAAATCGCGTTTTAGGCGCCAAGCGATATTACTCAGCAACATGGCCACTGTGCTTTTATACCCCAGTTCGATGTCGCAGTTTGGGTGTCGGTCATTGCGGATGGCATCCAGGAAATCCGCCACATGCATGTTATCCATACTTAAACTTGGACTCGCGGTATTCCGGCCCTCCAAGGCACCTTTTTCTGCTTCGGATCGTTCTTCCTTGGTCAACTTGCCGCGAAGGTCATAGATTTTGTAGCCGTCCCATCCGGTTTCCAAGCTGCCGTTTTCGCCATAAAAAATGACTCCGCGGTCTAGCCCTTCCACTTTTCGACCATTACAACTGCGGCTTTCCCAGACAATCACGGCTTGGGGATACTCAAGCGTAACAACTTGGGTGTCCGGAGTTTCCCAATCGTCGTTGAAATGGTAACGGCCGCCAATGGAACTAATTCGTGAAGGAAACTCGACACCAAGACCCCACCGGGCGACGTCTACTTCGTGAGTGCCGTTGTTGAGGGCTTCTCCGGTGCCCCAATGCCAGAACCAGTGCCAGTCGTAATGAATCAGTCCCTTCTGATAAGGCATGCGCGGTGCAGGGCCCTGCCACAATTCATAATCCAGCCAGGAAGGGACGCGGCCGGGTTTTAAAAATGTGGCTTTGCGGGTGTTGGTGTACCACGTTTTTGCCATGTATACTTTTCCAATAGCTCCGTCGTGCAAGTGTTGAATGCCCTTTGTAAGCACAGGGGCTGAACGCCTTTGCGCCCCCATTTGTACCACCCGGTTGTATTTCCGAGCGGCCGCGACAGCCATTTCACCTTCGGCGGGATTGTGTGCCATAGGCTTTTCAACGTATACGTGCTTCCCCGCTTGGCAGCCCATAATGGTGAGCGGAGCATGCCAATGGTCGGGCGTTGCCGTATAGATGGCATCGATATGTTTATCTTCGAGTACCCGGCGAAGGTCTTTTTCGGCCTTCGGTACAACAGTTTGGCCTGCCTCGGCCACACGTCTGATTGCCTTGCGAATGGCTCGTTCATCGACGTCGCAGACACAGGACACTTCTGCATTTTTATGGCGAGCGAAGGTGCCGCTCATGCTGCTTCCCCTACTGTTTACACCGATAGTGGCCACATGTATCCGTTCATTGGCGCCGATAATGTTGCGGTAGCTTTTAGCTGAAAAACCCATCACAGGATTGCTGGCCAGAATGTTGTTTCCCAACGAGAGTGCAGCGGTGCCGACGCCAAGCTTTTTGAGGAAAGCTCTTCTTGAATTGCTGTTCATGATATTGTTATTAGCGTTTAATACCAATACGGGCACGGCTATCAGCGCACCAGCATGGATAGGAAATCTACCAACCTATTCCATAATCCTCGCCGTTGTTGCTGCTGCCGCCCCATAGTGAGCCATGAGCCTCATCGATAAAGATGGCATTGATGGGACCGCTGGTGCGGTTGCCCTGCCGAACGGTATAGCCCATGGCTTTCAGCCTGTCTGCGACTTCTCGGTCGGTGGAATTGCTCAGTAAGATGCTTCCCGGACGGGGCATGCGATCTTTGAACAGGGTGCCGCCCAGCGAAAGCCACAGCTGGTTGCTATTGATGTTGGCTGCTTCCGTCGCTTGCTGCACCGTCATGTCGAATTCCACCATGTTGAGAAAAAACTGCAGGAGGTTCTGTTCTTGCGTATCTCCCCCCTGCACGGCGAAAGCGAGGTAGGGGCGGCCTTCCTTCAGAGCCATCGATGGTGTCAGCGTCACCCGTGGGCGTTTGCCGGGAGCAACAACGTTGAACGGGTCGATGATGGAGTCAAGCACGAAGCTTTGCATTCGTTGGCTCATCCCAATGCCGGTGCGGCCAGCGATGCAAGCCGGTAGCCATCCTCCGCTCGGTGTGATCGAAACGACCCACCCTTCTGCATCTGCCGCTTCTACGCTAGTTGTGCCCCGGAGCAGCCGATCATTGTAAAGGCTATCTGCACTTGCCGTCGTCGCATAATCAAATTCCAGAGCCCCATTCAATGCGCTGATGGCATCGTGTTTGGGCACGAAGTTTTCCAGTTCGCCGAGACCGGAAGTGTCAGCCAAGAGCTTTTGGCGCTGGGCCAGCAGCGATTTGAATGGATTGGTCGTGCCCTCATAAACGTAAGGATCGCCCGGTTGCGGATTGGGATCATTGCGATCGGGGTTGATCAGTTTGGCGCGTTCTTGCGCATATGCCTTGCTCAACAAGCCCTTAATGGGGGGGCGGGGAGTAAAATAGGGATCACCATAATAAAAATCGCGATCGGCAAATGCCAGATTCATGGTTTGGTATAGGGTATGGATGTATTCAGCCGAATTGTAGCCCATGGCTTTCAAATCGAAGTTTTCAAGGATATTCAAAGCCTGCAAAAGTGCCGGTCCCTGTGTCCATTCCTGCAGCTTGTATACATCAATACCTTTGTAGGAAGTCATTAACGGCTCCTCTTCGATGGGCTTCCAATTGGCGAGATCGTCCATGGTGAAAAGCCCGCCTTGTTCTTGGTTTCCGCGTACGATTTCTTCCGCGATATCGCCTTTATAAAAGCGGTCATATGCGGCCATGATTGCTTCTTCGCGAGACTTGCCCTGTTTTAGGGCTTCTTGCTCGGCGTCCACCATCTTCTGGAGGGTGGCCAACAGATCTTTTTGCACGAAGATTTCGCCGGGCTCCGGAGCTTCCCGTTCCTCGCCGAGGTGAGGCAGGAAGACGGCCTTGCTATATGGCCACTGCTTGATGCGTTCTTTGCCCCGCTCTATGCTGTTGGCTGTTTGCGCATCAATAGGGTACCCGGCAGCCATGTCCATTGCCGGCGCTAAGATGTCTTTGAGGCTTAATTTGCCGTATTCAGCCAGCATATAGCACAGGCCACCAGGCGTTCCGGGAGTAACAGCGGCTAAGGGACCGTATTCTGGCGGGAAATTGTATCCTTTTCCTTTGAAAAACTCCGGTGTCGCGCCGGTCGGGGCAACGCCCAGGGCATTGATGGCAATAACTTTTCCGGTATTCGGGTTGTAAATAAGTGCCTGTGTCTCGCCACCCCAACTCAATACATCCCACATGGTGCAGGTGGCTGCCAGCATTGCACAGGCGGCATCCACGGCATTGCCGCCCCGCTCGAAAATGAGCGCTCCTGCAGTAGCAGCCAAGGGCTTGCCAGTAATGGCCATCCAGTGTTTGCCGTGGAGAGGAGGTTTTTGAGTGGGTTGGGCTATGATTGTGCTAAAAAACAAAAAGCTTAGCATTGTGGACAGTAGGCAACGTTTCATTCTTTTATAAAATACTTGGTTAAATAACAATATGCTACAAACAATTGTGCAAAGCATGCACTCAAGTCCTAAAGGTAGGGTTTATCCCCTGAAAATGGCAAGAAGGGATTGTAAATAGTTGGTTAGGTAGCACGTGGCGGTCAAGAAACGCTTGATACCCGTTTTGTTTTGACCAATTTGGTCAAACAAAACGGAAAATTTTATCAAGTAAGGCTTCCTAAGTAATTACTCAGAAAATGGGCAGTATGGGTGTTGGCATTTTTTACCATTTCTTCCGGAGTCCCTTCGAAAACAAGCTCTCCGCCTCTTTCGCCACCTTCGGGGCCGATATCAATCACCCAGTCGGCGCTTTTGATCATGTCCATGTTGTGCTCGATGACGAGGATACTGTTGCCTTGTGCTATGAGCGCATCAAATGATTTCAATAGCTTTTTGATATCGTGGAAGTGTAAGCCGGTTGTGGGTTCGTCAAAGATGAACAGCGTATTTTTGCTGTTATTGCCCTTGATGAGGAAAGACGCCAGTTTGATACGTTGGGCTTCGCCACCAGACAGTGTGCTTGATGATTGGCCTAACTTTACATATCCGAGGCCTACATCGGCCAGCGGCTGGAGCTTAGCCAGAATTTTGGACTGACCGGAAAAGAACTCAAGCGCTTCATCCACACTGAGGTCTAAAACATCAGACACGTTTTTTTCCTTCCAAGTGACGTCTAATACATGCTGCTTAAAGCGCTTACCACCGCAGGCCTCACAGGTGAGTACGATATCCGCCATGAACTGCATTTCGATTTTGACCTCACCTTCACCTTGGCACACATCGCATCGCCCCCCCTCCACATTGAAGGAGAAAGCCGCAGGCTTGAGTCCAGCAGCTTTGGCGGCGGATTGCGCGCTGTATAATGTGCGTATTTCGTCCCACGCTTTGACGTATGTCACCGGGTTGGACCGCGATGAGCGGCCGATTGGGTTCTGGTCAACCAGCTCGACATGTTCGAGTCGCTGGATGTCGCCGTCGATGCCATCATACAGGCCGGTTTGCTCGCCTGCGTAGTTGCCAAGCGCCTTTTGTAATGCTGGATATAAAATACGCTTCACCAAAGAGGTCTTACCTGAGCCGGACACGCCTGTCACGACGGTAAATACATTCAAAGGGAAGCTTACATCAATTCCTTTCAGGTTGTTTTCACGCGCGCCTTTGACCAATATGGCATCGTGCCACTTGCGGCGGCTTGTTGGTACGGGAATACGTTCCTTTCCGCTGAGGTACTTGCCGGTCAGGCTTTGCGGGTCATTTAGGATTTCGCCATAAGTGCCGTTAAATATGAGGCGGCCACCATTCACTCCAGCTTCGGGCCCTATGTCAATCAGGTAGTCTGCGGCCTGCATCATCTCTTGCTCATGCTCCACGACCAACACGGTATTGCCCACGTTGCGTAATGACTTAAGTACGCCGATAAGGCGCTGTGTATCCCGGGGATGCAAGCCGATACTTGGCTCGTCAAGTACATATACCGAACCGACCAACGAGCTGCCGAGCGATGTAGCTAAATTAATGCGCTGGGACTCGCCACCTGATAAGGTGTTGGACAAGCGATTCAATGTCAGGTAGCTCAACCCTACGTCTGTGAGGAACTGGAGCCGATTGCAGATTTCGGTAAGCAGGCGTTGTGCGATTTTCGTTTCACCCTCCGACAAATCCAGATTTTGAAAGAAAGCCAGCGCAGCGTCCAACGGCATTAACACGACATCGGAAATGGACTTCCCATTTATTTTAACATACGCCGCATCCTTGCGTAGACGTGTCCCTTTGCATTCGGGGCAATTGGTTTTTCCGCGATAGCGGGATAACATGACCCGGTATTGAATTTTGTAAGTTTGTTCTTCAAGTTCTTCGAAAAAGCGATTCAACCCGTCAAAATAGTGGTTGCCGGTCCATAATAACTCCTTCTGAGCATCGGTAAGATCGCGATACGCCCTATGGATAGGGAAATCAAATTTTATGGAATTGCGAACAAGTTGCTGGAGCCATTGACCCATCTTTTCGCCACGCCAAGGAGCGATGGCGCCATCGTATACCGAGCGACTCTTGTCTGGGATGACTAAATCCGGATCGATGCCGACGATGCGACCGTAGCCTTCGCAGCGTTTGCACGCGCCGTAAGGGTTGTTGAAGCTGAAAAAATTGGGCGATGGCTCTTCAAACGTCATGCCATCTAACTCAAAGCGGTCTGAAAATGTATGGATCTTGCCGTTTTCGTCAATGTAGCAATCTCCTTTGCCCTCGAAAAATGCTGTCTGCACCGAATCTGCAATGCGGCTGGCGGTGTCTTCCTCCCCATCTACCGCGATGCGGTCAATCACGATGGATAAATCTCCAACTATGGCCGTTTGGTTTTCGATGGCGGTATCTTCCAGCAAGGACTCTATTTTTTGTATCTTCTCTTTGTATACTACCCGTACAAAACCTTTTTGCAAGAGGATGGCCAACTCTTCTTTAAGCTTGCGATTATTGCTGGGATGCAGAGGAGCAGTCACGGTAGCTATGGTGCCTTGGGGCAATGCGGTAACAAAGTTGGTCACCGACGTTACGGTATCCTTCTTTACTTCTCTGCCGGATATGGGGGAATATGTCTTGCCGATACGAGCATAGAGTAATTTCAAATAATCGTAGATTTCCGTGGAAGTGCCTACCGTAGAGCGTGGATTGCTGGTGATGACCCGCTGTTCGATAGCAATGGCCGGCGCGATGCCTTTAATGTAGTCAACCTCGGGCTTACTCATGCGCCCCATAAATTGCCGGGCGTAAGACGAAAGGCTCTCTACATAGCGGCGTTGGCCTTCAGCATAAAGCGTGTCAAAGGCAAGCGAGGACTTGCCGGACCCGGACATGCCTGTAATAACCACAAGCTTGTTTTTCGGAATGGCCACATCCACGTTTTTAAGGTTGTGTACGCGTGCACCTTTAATGATAATATGTGTTTTGGGATCAAGCGTTGCTATTGCTGTATTCATTCGTGCATGATTGCATTTACGGCCTCATGAACCCCGCCCTTTCATCGCCTTCTGAGTCTGCGATGTCACAGCAGGGTTCATGTGGATAACCACTCCGTAGGCTGGCCTATGCGGAGGCATACAAAAGTACGGATAATTTTTTTAGTATCAACAACCCCTTGTTAATGCTTTTGCATAACAAGGGGTTGTAAGGGGGGAAGAAGGGGGGACTACTTCTTTTCGACGGTTAAAACGCCGTTGTCGTTGCCTCCGGTAAGGTCTAGCGTGAAGACATAAGTGGCACCGGTTTCTAATGTTTGTCCTTCGGTAATGCCGAGATTGCCCGGATCCCGGCCGTTGCTCCCGTCACCCACGAAGATAAGATCGCTGGTGGTGCTGAGGGCTGCATTGGTAAATTCGCCGCCCCAACCCTTTTGATGGAAAAATTTAAAATTGATATCGCTCGCCGAGACGGTGGTACCAGCAACCACGGTGATTTGATAAATCTTATCTGCCACCGGGGCCATGCAAAGCGCTTTCTCAGTAGTCCAACCGACAGCATTTGTCGCTATTGAGGGTTTTCCGATGCCTTCGCCGATGACCCACACTGCGCCGGATCCATCAGCTTGTAATGTTGATAAGTTTGTGCCGGTCAGTGCTTCTACGATGAAGTACTCATGATTGAAGTCTGCCGATATTCGATAATTGCCGCTCTTCGCTTGAAATAGAAGGTTACCCGAGGCGTCGCGTGTAAAGAAATCCGGATCGAACCACCACGCATCTAAGTCGTCAAAACCATCAATTACCACTTGCTCTTCACGATTCAAAGCAAGATCGACCCGATACATGTTATCGTCCACCCGATCCATTACTGTTTGGTTAATGGCGTATGCGATGATGAACGGAGAGGCTTCATAGTTCAAGGTATTGAACATAATGGTATAGTCGCCCGAGAATGCATTGGAGAACGGAATATTATTGATACTGCCCTCCTTGATAGTATGCTCTTCCCAGCCAAACGTCAGCTCATTTCCGTTGTCGCCGTAAGCTGGTGTTTTGATGTATCCGTTTACCTTCGCCGGAAAGGTAGTAGCGGCGGCGTACGTATATAGGCCTGTGCGTTCCATACGATATTCGGTGTCTTCTGCAATCAATGTTAAATACGGGTAATCGGGACGTTCGACGGGCAATTCAAGGGTTTCTTCACGCGTCGTGAAGTTGATGTTTTGCAATACCAGCTTAAGGGTCGCCGTACCATTCGGTACATGAGCATAATAAGGGATATATATTTTGCCGGTGTAATCGCCCTCCGTTTTCGTACGGATGACCGTTTCAGATACTAGTTCATCACTGTAATACAAGTGTGCTTTCAACGTAGATAGCGGTATGCGCGCTTCATCTGAGACGCCCACAGTGAATTGAAGACTATCGCCGAAATAGGCAGAAGAGAATTCCGTTTTGATGTTTATAACGGGATTTCCCGGCGCTTTCTGCTCTTCCTTTTTGCAGGCGTTCATCGTGACTGCGCCGAAGAGAATTAAAAAAGTTATTAATGGTTTTCTCATAATTTTACGGTCTAATTCCAACGATAAGAGACTACTGATTTTGCCGGGATTTCATAACGGAAGTGGTTTGTGCCATCTGCGAATGTAATGCGCCTTGTTTCGTTTGTATTGTTGAGTAATACGACAGCATAGCTACCGTCAAGGTTTTCAAATGCTGCGTGCGTTACGCCAGCCGCGGAATAGCCACTGGTCCCGATACGGGTTGCCCCCGGTTTGACCACCGCTGAAAGGTGGCTGATGATGTAATAGTGTGAGTTTCTACGGATGGTTTTGTAATCGTTTTTATTGATATCTACTGCACCGAAGCAGGTCTGGCATCCGCCGTCGCGATTAGGACCGCGCTCGCTATCGAGCATCAGATTCCAAACGATGACGGCCTTGCACCAGTTATTTACCGTGCCGAGGGCAACTTCTTCCATGTCATCCATCAGGCGGGAGGGTAAGTTCTGACCGTCGTTCCATGTGCCGATGGATGTTTCTGTAAAAATTAACTCTTTATCGGGGCGTTGTTGGTGAATGTCAAGCAGCTCCTGGCGGTTACCCCCATAATTGTGATAAGCCGCGCCGGCCACAAAGGACGCCGCTACATCATCTTGATATATTTTGATGGGATAATCAACTTGATCGGCCATGTTGTCATAGTTATAGTTGTGGTCGAAGACATAGATTTTTGTTCCCAAACCTGCGGCCTGTAACTGTGGACCGAGTGCTTCTTTGATAAATGTTTGCTGCTCCTGCCAGCCCATGAATAGGGAAGCTGAGTTGCCCCGGTTGAGTGGCTCGTTTTGAGGCGTTACGGCGTAGATGGGAATTCCTTCTGCTTGTAGGGCTTGTATCCATTTGACGAAATACAGCCCATAGTCCTGATAGTAAGCAGGGTTGAGGTGGCCACTAGTCCATGAGTTGTGAGGTTGCCGGTCGACGAGGTTATTCACCTTCATCCAACGAGGGGGGGTCCATGGCGAACCGATGATTTTGATGGAAGGATTGATGGCCAGAATTTCCTTTAAGACAGGAATGACATAATCTCGCTCCTCGCTTTGCAATGCAAAATTTTCAATACCCGGATTGTCACAGAGCGAATACTCGCTGAGTGAAAAGTCTGAACAGCCAATGGCTATACGGATATAGCTATGTCCGTAACCGTCCGCTTCGGAGAATGTTTCCTTAAGGAATTTCGCCCGATCCTCGGCAGTCATTTGCATAAGGTTGTAGCTGGAAGAGCCAGTCACTGCCGCGCCAAACCCGTCCATTGTTTGATAACGCTGGGAGGGATTGAGTGTAATGGTTGTTGGTGACATGTTGGATGATGTGCTGAAATCCACAGCCTGTTTAGCTAAATCGTGAGATAGATTGGCTGTGGTTACATAAATCGTCACATCGCCCGTCACCTCAGGATTGTCCTCCTCATGAGGTTGGGGCGATTCATTGACTTTGTCCGAGCTGCACGCTGAAACCAGTATACAAAAAGCAAATAATGTGGTGAAAACACGTTTTAAGAAGGCTAATACTTGCATGGAAAATGTTTTATCGGATTAATAGCCGGGGTTTTGAACTAAATTGGGATTCTGATCCAGAACAGCCTGTGGGATAGGCATGCGATAGGAGTTTTCACTAAATGGATAGACCTGTGGCCGTCTTCCTGAATCGTTGGCAAAAACGGCATTCATCACCTCTTCCACCTTGTTCAGTCGAACCAGGTCAAACCAACGTTGCCCTTCGAAAGCCAGCTCCAGGCGCCGTTCTTTCAAGAGCGCATCCAACATGGCTTCTTTGCTGGCACGCACGGAGCTGCTCAATCGTGGCAGACCACCGGCCCGCTGACGGATACGGTCTATAATATCGGCGGCGGCAGCCAAATCGGCCCCATCGCGCATAATGAGAGCCTCGGCCTTGAGCAGCAAGATGTCGGCGTATCGGTATTTGATGATGCTGCTGAACGCTGAACGGCATTTGTACATAAAGGGGTAATTGCTTGAAGGGTAATAATTGCTCCAGCTGGTTTCATAATATACAATGGATTCTCGGTAGCGTACTTCGTCGCCTTCATTTTGAAAGGTGCGGATAAGGTCGCGCGAAGGGGTTACCCATTTTGCCCAAGTAAAATTATTGTTCCAGTTGGTCAGGTCGCGGCCAAACATCCACGTTACCCAGTTGCCGCCGCCGGAGAAAAACTGTGCTTCTAGGATTGATTCTTGGGTATTACGCATTTTTGTATCCGTATTACTGGCATTCATGCCGAACAGGTCGCTGTAATCGCTTACAAGGTCAAAGCCATCGGCAGCCAGTTCGTCCGCATATTGGATGACTTTATTATAGTCTCGAATGGGTTTCTCGGCATATATTTTGGCCAGCAGTGCTTTAGCCACAGATTTAGAGAAGCGTGTTTTGTCCGACGGGTTATTGTCCGGAGCCGCACCTAATGCGTCCAATAAGTCCTGTTCAATTTGGCGATACGCCTCCTCCTCTGTAGCTTGAGAGGGAAAATAATCATCATATACTTCTCCGATGGTTTCCGATGTAATATCTTCTGCTTCGGTGGTGATGACGGGGATCGATCCCCAAAGACGGACCATATCAAAAAGAATCATTGCCCTGAAAATTTTGGCCTCGGCCTTATACCGTTCGCGCTCAGCTATGGTTAGCGATGCGTCCTGCACGCCGTCAATATTGACGATGAGACGGTTTGCTCGTGCAATATCCTCAAGATAGCGGTTCCAATCACGGTTGATGACGGAATTGGAACCCTCAATGGCATTGTTTTCAAAGGGCACCACTTCGGCGCCAGTCGTACCCGCGTAGGCGTTATCCGCATGAGCTTCTGCAATTAGCAACAAGTCCAGATACCAATGCTCTTGACGCTCCCTTAATTGGTTATAGAGTGTCACCAGATGACCTTCCACGGCCGCTTTGTCGCGAAAAACCACCTCATCGCCGCCCTCGGTGATGCCTTCTGTCACATCAGAATAGGTGTCTACCGGCTCGAAGATTAATGAGCAGGAGTTCATAAACAGCAGAACACTGCTCAACACTATTGGAAATATATATTTGGTATTCATTGGTCTATGGTTTTTAGAATTCAACATTAATCCCTACTACGAATGAACGGTTTTGAGGGTAGGTCCCCCAGTCGATGCCTTGCACTGCTCCACTGTTTCCCCATTGGTTTACTTCCGGGTCCATACCGGAGTAGTTGGTCCACGTGAGTAGGTTGGTTGCTGACACGTATGGTTGTAGGCGATTGATACCCCAGCGCGTCAGCAGGCTGCCCCTGATATTGTACGACAGGGCAACGTTTTTGACCCGTAAATAGCTGCCATCCTCTATGAAGTAAGTGGAGTTTCGGATGTCAAACCCTGCTTTGGGCACCTCGGTAATCTGGCCGGGTATACGCCAACGGTCGAGTACGCGGGTTGACTGGTTTTTGCCGTCATACATGCCTTCGGTTTCCATGCGCGAGGCGTTGTAAATATCATTGCCATAAGATCCTTGTAAGAAGATACTCAAGTTGAAATTTTTGTAGGAAAGCGTATTGGTAAGACCAAAGGTGAAATCTGGATTGGGATTACCGATGTAGGTGCGGTCTGAAGAGGAAAGTCGGCCGTCATTATTGAGGTCCCGATACATGAGCTCACCGGTCTCCGGGTCTACGCCGTCACTGATATAGCCGAAGAATCCACCCAGAGGCCTGCCAGGCTCATTGCGGACTACGGCTTCGTTAACCACTTCGCTGGTGGTGGCGGCACTATAGATTTGCTGTAGCTCAAGGCTTTCTAGCTTATTGCGGTTGAAGGATATATTGAAGTCTGTATCCCAGCGGAATTCGCCTTCGCGGAAGTTCTGACTGTTGACCGTGATTTCAACCCCACGGTTGGTCATCACTCCTTCATTGCGAACAATTGAATTAGCCGCTGCCGCACCTGCGGGCAGCGACACAAACATCAACATATCCGTGGTGCGTTTATAGTAATAATCAAGGTTGACGGTCAGCCGATTCCGGAGCGCCATAAAGTCAAGACCGATATTGGTTTGCGTAGTGGTTTCCCAGGTCAAGTCAGGCGTACGTAGGTTGGCTTGAGAGATAGCGGGCAAAGCATTTTCCTGGCCCTCAACGAACCACTCGATGCGGTTGATGGTATAGCGTTGCAGGTAGGCATAGTCGCCAATGCCTGATTGGTTACCCGTTTGTCCCCATCCCCCGCGGATTTTTAGATCATCCAACCAGGTTACGTTTTCCATAAATGGCTCAGCGGACAGGCGCCATGCCGCAGATACCGATGGAAATACCCCCCAACGGTGGTCGGGATGTAGCTTGGACGACCCGTCTGCGCGGAGGTTAGCGGTGACGAGGTAGCGGCTATCAAAATTATACGATGCTCGGCCGAAATAGGACATGATTCCCCATTCCGAACCACCCGAACCAGTACCATTCCAAGCGATCTTATTTGCTGCATTCAATGTTGGAATTAGATCATTACGGTAGTGCGATCCGCTGATCCAATTGTTGGTATATTCAGATTGCGTCCACGACGTACCGCCCATCGCTTCAACGTTATGTCGGTCAATGCTTCTGGCATACGTTAAGATATTATCCCAGGTCAGCACCGTATTCATATTGCGGTTGTCTGATCCCTCACCATATTGGTTGCGACCCCAAGCTGTAGAAACGGGATCAAGAAAAGCGGTACTCACTGCATTGCGACGGTCTACCGTGAATGATGATTTAAGCTGCAACTCCGGTGTAAACAGTAGCGTGGCGTGTCCTGAAGCGAGCAATCGGTTTTCGCGGGCCTTATTGTTTTTGCTGCGCGCCATGTTTTCCAATGGGCTAGTGATGTTGCCTATCCCGTAGAAGTTGTTGTAATATTGGGCGGGGTTTTCAGGATTCCAGATCGGTGCATAAGTAGGTGTGTTGATCACTGATAGTACGACGCCCCCCCGATTGGCACCGGTGCCAGATATAATACCATTGTTGTTGTAATCGGAATACGATACGTTGGCACTGATATTCAACCAATCACGTACTTGGTTATCAATGTTGGCGCGGAAGTTATAACGTTTATAAAATGCGGTGGCTAATACGCCCTTTTCGTCTAGGTACCCACCTGAAAGGAAGTATTTCAGCTTTTCCGTGCCGTCGGAGATGGACATTTGATAATTTTGGATATGCCCGGTGTTATATGCTTCGTCGAACCAGTTGGTTTGGTCGGTGAGTCCTTCCGGCAGGTTTATCAGGCCGATTTCGTTTTGTAGCTCACGGTATTGTTCAGTGTTTAGCGGCTCGATTTTATTCGTTACCCGGTTTTGTGTTGCCTGTGCACTTAAAGAAATTTTTGCGCCACCCTCAGCTCCTCTTTTGGTCGTGATGAGGACTACGCCATTGGCTGCTCGCGACCCATATATTGCCGCTGAAGATGCATCTTTTAAAATCTGCATGTCAGCGATGTCCTGCGGAGAGAGAAAGTTGATGTTGTCTACGGGTACGCCGTCTACGACGTAGAGGGGGTCGTTACTGCCGTTAAACGACGTCGTCCCCCGGATACGGATGGATGTTTCGCCTCCCGGTGCGCCATTAGGCTGGATAACTGATACACCGGCTGCCCTGCCTTGTATTGCCTGTGCCGCTGATACGATGGGCCGCTCGTTGAGGTCATCCATCGATACACTTGAGATGGCGGTTGTGACATCTTTCCGTTTCACCGAGCCGTAACCTATGACGACCACATCTTCCAGCATGTTCAACGACGGGCTTAATTGGACGTTCATTGGGTTGTCGGTTGCAGGTAGTTCTAATGGGTCATAGCCGATAAATGAAATAGCAACGATCGCTCCTTCCGGTACGTTGTTTAATACAAATTGTCCATTGTCATCTGTTGTAGTGCCATTGGATGCCCCCTTTTGGGACACTGATACCCCAAACATCGGCTCCCCATTGCTGGCGTCAGTCACCGTTCCTGTAACGCGCAGATTGATCTGGGCAAGACTTGGCGAAGCATTGAACCAGGTAAATAGTAGAAAGATAGGGAAAATACCCCTTTTTAGTTGGATAAAGAAAAATTCCATATCGTTGATTTTAATACAGGTTAAATTGGGTTTTTAATTGGCTATCCCAACCATGGCATAAGCGACCATCACTTATGTCTGACAAAATTAGAAACACGCAATGGCAGAAATCTATACTACCGCAGAAGTGAAGCGAAAAAGTAAAATCTGAAAATGAATATTTAGCTAATAGTCAGTTATTTAATGTGATCGCGGAAGGTTGAAAAAGTAACTATTTATCCCATCAGTTGGCTTAGATAATCTGTCTTAAGGTGCCGATTTGCCTGACCTGAGCCTCAAATTCCTCACGTGAAACGGCCGCTTTATGCCGAATCTTGGTACGGTAATTATACACGGTGCGTAAAGAATATCGCAGGAAACCGGCAATTTTTACGCTGTCTGTAATGCCCAAGCGCATTAACGCAAATATCCGTAGCTCGTTATTGAGCAACTCACCGGATTTCGGAAGTATGTGTTCGTTGGGTAAAAGAAGGCTATTAAACTCAGATACGAACGTAGGGTATAGGTTGAGAAAGATAGTGTCAAAATTATGATACAGTTCTGCTAACTCATTTTCGGCGAGGTTTGTAGATTTCAGTTCTTTTAACAGCAAATCGTATTGGTTATTAACCGCCTTTTTGTGAAGGGATTTCCTATAGTTTTCCAGTTTCTCAATGTTGGCCGAGCAGATGTCGAAAAAATGAGCGATATATTCTTCTTTGATATGGTTGGCTTCAAACAAATTGTCGTTGGCTTTTTGAAGCGCTAGGTTTAGTTGGCTGAGTTGCTGGTTTGTCAGATAAAGTGCTTTTCGTGTCTTCGCGAGGCGCTTCATTTGTATATAACTATAAACAATGCCAATGATGAGTCCGATGGATAAAACGCTGATTAACACCAAATATAATCGGAGTTCAGCTTTCTGTTCGCGTTCCAGTTCTCTGAAGGAAGCATTGATGATGGGATAGTAAATCGTGCTTTCTACGGTGCGATACCGTGCGTTGCAGAAAATGGCATCGTTGATAGCGGCTTCCATAAACTGATATGCTAGTGCTATGTTGCCCATGTCATAGTATGTAAGCGCCAAGCTTTGGAGGGAAGCGTTGTCCTTGATAGCATTTATCATGTCGGTAATGGCAGACATGGCAAAATAATGCAGTTGTTGTGCAATATCACCTCTGTTTTTACTGATGACACCAAGCAGGTAGGTAATGAGCGCCTGTTCGGGGTTTTGGTCGTCAGTCTGGCCAAGCAAGGCCAGTAACATCGCTTCTGCCTCCGTTTGTTTCCCTTCGTAGAGCGTTCGGGTAGCTGCTGTAATCTGATATTTTAGGGACGCTGTATCAAGAACAGCTAATAGCGAATCACGGTATTGTTCGCTTTTCTGGTAATATGCGTTGTTGCCGTTACTTTGCCCGTAGTGACTGCAGAAGGCAAGGTACGTTTCATAATACTCCGGCAAGAGCCGGTCCGGCAATGAAATACGGTCGATTCCTTCCAGCAGTTTTTTTGATTCGATATAAAGGCCTCCGGATGAGTATAACCAAGCCAACTGAATTGCTGTTTCATTCTTGAAAAATGAGTTAGCTAACTTTGTCGCAATCTGGTGGTTTTGCTTCGCATAGAATACAGCAGAATCCGCTCTGTATTTTTTATAGGCTTCAATAAGTTGCCGATTTACTTCGTATTGCTTGGCCAGGCTCAAGGAGCTATTTTGCAGGTGCTGCTTGATGGAGTTGATCTTGCGTTCTTTCGTGCTATCGTACAACGCCTTATTGCGCAATACTTGCTGAAGTTGCACCAATACCGTGTCGTTGGCCTTAGTGGGACACACAGCCAGGGCTATCAGGGGTAGCAAAAACAGAGCGGGCCTGAGCTTCATCTTTGTAAAAGTATAAAAACGGCTGAGCTCTTAGGGGTTTGGCGATGCGCAATATTCAAAAACCCAGAACATTTGAGGTTTTCAATCGGCCGAAGATTGTTAACTTTGATTACGATAACCGATGCCTTTCCCCTGGTTATTAGTCATTCAACAACTCGACCACTGGATTTCCGATGTTTCCGTTGGGCTCCTCAATGTGCAATAGCGCCGCCACAGTGGATGCGATATCGGTCATATGTGTTTCGCGGTTAGTCGTGCCGTGTTTGATACCCCAGCCCATCCATACCAATGGAATGTGGGCATCATAGGAGGCCCAGGTGCCATGGGTGGTGCCGCGCGAGCGGGGCGAGCCGCTATACCACTGCGGTTCGAGGATAATTTGGATACATCCACTTCGCTTGGGGTTGTATCCGTTGGCAATCCGTTCGCGTATACGTGCAGGGATGCTTGATGATCCTGCCTTCTCCATGTCGGTCACAAAAGCCACGCCGTCTAAGGTTCGTAGAAATTTAATGGCCACTTCTTTGATGTCTTCTTCGTCCAAATCGTTTGCTTCAATAATTTCGTAATTGAGGTGTACCTGATAATTCATCAGGCTGCGGACGATTTTCTCCTGCCCGAATTTTTCGGATAGGAGGGTATTGAGCCCTGTGAGTGCGTTGCGTTCGTCAAAATAACCGGCGTTGCCCCGCTTATCCATAAAAAACAGCGGGTTGTGCGATGCGCCGTGGTCGGCAGTAAGGAATAGGGTATACTCACCTGGTCCGACCTGCTCATCGAGATAGGCGAAAAACGCTTCCAGTTCCTTATCAAGCCGCAGGTAGGTGTCTTCGATTTCAATAGCATTCACGGAAAACTGGTGTCCGACATAATCGGTAGAAGAGAGGCTCAGGCAAAGGAAATCGGTAACTCGTTGGGGGTTGCGGCCCAACTGTTCGTTGGCAATGGCTGCCTTAGCCAAGTCAAGGGTCAGGGTGTTGCCGAATGGCGTGGTACGTATCAGCCCCAGGCCATTGTCTTTCATCAAAGACGCGAGTCGCTTCGGAAATACGGGCGATGCTTCGCCGCGGTAAGTGGCTTCATAGGCGTTGTCATCTTCGATGCTCTGCTCATAGGTTTCAATGGGGTAAAGCGTATTCCAATCTTGCTGAAGATATTTTTCAGCTAGCTTTTGCGCATTGAATTGCTGCACCCATTCGGGCAATTCCTGCATATAAAAGGTGCTGGATACCCAATTGCCCGAATTGCCTTCAAACCAATAGGCCGCATCGGCGAAGTGCCCCGCCGGAAGGATACCGCCTCTATCTTTGATGGCGATGCCGATGACCTTGGAGCGAAAGTTGGTAGCCAGCTTGAGCTGGTCGGTGATTGTGGAAGTAAGCAGGTTGCGAGGTGATTGTTTGCCTTCGGCTTCATCGGTACCAACACCGCTTACATTATCGTCCTGGGTGCAATACATCCGCTGGCCGGTTTGCTGGATGATGAAATCATTGCCGGCTATGCCATGTATGGCTGGGACGCTGCCTGTGTACACCGTACTGTGGCCAATGGCTGTATATGTGGGTACATAGGGTATGTAGGTGTTTTCACAGGAAAATCCTTCGCTAAGTAAGCGCTTGAAGCCTCCTGCGCCATAGCGATCGTAAAAGCGGTAGAGATAATCCCAACGCATTTGATCAACCATAAGCCCGACCACCAGTTTTGGGCGTGGCACCGATTCTTGAGCGTTGGCTTGTACGGAAAATAAGGATATCGCTAAAAAAACAACGCGCAGCTTCGTTATATTCATGATGCTTTATTCTGAGAAATGGATGTCAAATACCAATGTGGTATGGGCGGCTAAATTAGTAAATCCTGAATCGAAACAAAAAGCTGGGCGTAACAAACGCGTTATCCAGCCAAGCTGTCCGTTTTACGGCTCACTGCTATCTTCCGTACGGTTTGGACAATGGATTCACTATCATAACCGCATAGTCGCCAGAGCTCTTGCTGTTCACCGTGTTCCACGACTTCATCGGGAATGCCCAGCCGGACTACCGATGCCTGATAACCATGGTCTGCCATGAACTCAAGCACAGCGCTGCCCATGCCGCCCTGGATGCATCCGTCCTCTATTGTAACGACTTTTTTGAATTGACCGAATACTTCATGAAGAAGGGCCTCATCCAGTGGTTTTACAAAACGCAGGTCATAATGCGCAGGGAAAATACCTTCCTCATTTAGGGTAATACATGCTTTCGTAGCCTCATTGCCAATATGGCCGATGCTGAGCAAAGCAACGTCTTCGCCATCGCAGAGCTTGCGGCCCTTGCCCACGTCTATTGCCTTGAGCGGTCTACGCCAATCGGGCATAACACCCTGCCCACGTGGATACCGGATGGCAAAGGGCCCTATGCCGTCCTGCTGTGCGGTATACATGAGATTCCGTAACTCTTCCTCATTCATAGGAGCTGCCACAACAAGGTTAGGAATGCAGCGCATGTAAGCAAGATCATAAGCGCCATGGTGAGTAGGGCCATCTGCTCCGGCGATACCAGCACGATCAAGGCAAAAAACCACGTGGAGATTCTGGATGGCTACATCGTGTATAACTTGATCATAAGCGCGCTGCATGAAGCTGGAGTAGATGTTGCAAAAGGGGATCATACCTTGTGTCGCCAACCCGGCAGAAAACGTCACCGCATGCTGCTCGGCGATGCCAACGTCAAAGGCTCGGTTGGGCATGGCCTTCATCATGATGTTCATGGAAGAGCCTGAAGGCATAGCCGGGGTAATGCCCATGATTTTGTCATTCACTTCGGCTAACTCGACCAATGTGTGCCCAAAGACGTCCTGGTATTTCGGCGCAACAGGTTTATCTGCCTTGGATTTTTTGATTTCACCGGTGATCTTATCGAATAAGCCCGGGGCATGCCATGTTGTCTGGTCTTTTTCAGCCAGCGCATAACCTTTGCCTTTCACCGTGATGCAATGTAAGAGTTTAGGGCCAGGAATATCGCGTAAATCATCCAAGATGTGCACTAGGCGCTTGACGTCATGCCCGTCGACCGGCCCAAAATAGCGGAAGTTGAGCGACTCAAACAGGTTGCTGTTTTTGAGAAGCGTGCCTTTTATGCTTTTTTCAATTTTTTTTGCCACGCCTAATGCATCTGGCCCGATTTCCGATAACTTGGTGAGCACATAAGCAATATCATCGCGGAATCGGTTCCAAGACTTAGAGGTGGTAATGCTTGTGAGGTATTCCTTTAACGCCCCTACATTGGGGTCAATGGACATGCAATTGTCATTGAGGATGACCAGTAAGTTGGACTTCTCAATGCCGGCATGGTTGAGCGCTTCGAAAGCCATGCCGGCAGTCATGGCACCATCACCAATTACAGCGACGTGCTGGCGGTCGGTCTCGCCTTTGTAGTGGGAGGCTACAGCCATCCCCAATGCCGCCGAAATGGATGTTGACGAGTGACCCACGCCGAACGAATCATATTCGCTCTCACCCCGTTTGGGGAAACCGCTAATGCCTCCCAGCACGCGGTTGGTATGAAATACATGGCGCCTGCCCGTGAGGATCTTGTGACCATAAGCTTGATGGCCGACATCCCAGACGAGTTGGTCGTATGGTGTGTTGAGCACATAATGCAAGGCCACCGTGAGCTCTACAACGCCAAGGCTAGCCGCAAAATGCCCGCCGTGGACGGACACGGTGTCAATGATGTATTGGCGTAATTCACCGCATAATTTGACCAAATCGGCTTGGCCAAGTCGTTTGAGGTCTGCGGGTGTATTTATCTTCCTGAGTAGTTCTCCGGCTTCAATCTCCATAGTGTCCGGTTTGGAAAAACGGTACAAAGTAACTAATAATTATTCAATGGTGGTGTATCAAATTGTCCATTGCTGCTGTTTAATTGGCAGGTGTCCTTTTTTAACAAATCCAGTCGAAACAAAAACAAGCAGCAAACCACATTGTTTGGCGGTACGGTTAAATTACCAACTTGCATAGCATGCGTAAGTTAAGTAAGTTTGCAAAGCAAGATGCAAGTGGAAGGATACGAAATAAAGCTCCCGCAGTTTGAGGGGCCATTTGACTTATTGTTGTTCTTTATTGAGCGCGATGAGTTGAATATCCATGATATACCGATTGCTAAAATTACGAACGATTTCCTGGATTATATCCTGCATATGCAGGCGCTTAACATGGAGTTGGCCAGCGAGTTTATTTTTGTAGCGGCAACGCTGATGCGTATCAAGGCCAAAATGTTGCTCCCCAGGCCCGAGCTGGACGAAGAAGGTAATGAAATCGATCCAAAGCAGGATTTAATACAAAAGCTGGTTCTTTATAAGCAGTTCAAAGAGGTGTCTGAGGAACTGCGCTTATTGGAAGAACAACGGTTTATGCAGGCCAAGCGCGGAAATATCTCGACAGATTTGCGTATCATCGGTGAATATGCAGGACAGGGGGAGGAGCTTACCTCCTTTGATCTCTATAAGCTTATGCTCGTATACGAGAAGTTGATGTATAATTACACCGCCAGAAGTAAGGAAGTACGGCACACTGTGGTAAAATATCCTTATACGATAGAACAGCAGAAGAAAGCCATCGCTTCCTTGCTAGCAATCAATAAAAAACTGGATTTTAGTGTTATCGTCAAAAACTCTGAAAACAAGGTGCAGTTCGTTTATAACTTCTTAGCTATCTTGGAGATGCTCCAACAGCAGCTGCTGGAGTTGCAGAGTGGACTCGGATTCAATAATTTCTGGGTGACTGAAAAAGGGTAACCCAACTAAGCACTAAGTGGTATGCGAAGTGCTATGAGAGCAACGCCACATATTCTTCCCGTGAGATCATTCTGGCGCCCATCGAAGCAAGATGCTCTGTATAGACCTGGCAGTCAATCAGCTTATATTCGCCGGATTGGCAGAGCGAAACCAATGCCACCTTGGAGGCATTTGCTTCCCGACTAAACATGCTTTCGCCACAAAAGACCTGACCTACGGCTACACCGTAAAGTCCGCCGACCAGTTTGCTGTCGCGCCACACTTCCACTGCATGGGCAATTCCGAGGTCATGCAGCCTGATATAGGCTCGCCGCATATCATCCGTAATCCAGGTGCCATCTTGCCCGCGACGCGGCTGCGAAGCACAGCTGGCGATTACATGTGCAAAAGCTTGGTCGTAGGTGACAGTAAACCGGGTGGAACGCAGCACTTGCCGCATACTCTTGCTGATCTTCAATTCGCTGGGGAACAGCACAAACCGTTCGTGTGGCGAATACCAAAGAATGGGGGTGTCATCGCTATACCAAGGGAATATACCCCTTCTGTACGCTGCTATGAGCCGTTCGGGGCGTAAGTCACCTCCGATAGCCAAGAGCCCATCTGGTTCAGCAAGTGCTGGATTGGGGAAGTGGATATCATTGGGGTTAAGCTCGAAAATCATCCGGTCTATTCCGGTTGTCGGGGTTCTTTACTGATTTCATCAAACAGCTTATCCATGTGTTCCACATACTCGTTGGTGTCGTCTAAGAAAAACTCAAGCTGCGGAACAATCCGTGCCTGGTTTTTGATGCGGGCACCTAACTTATAGCGAATCTCATTTACGTGGGATTTGATGCTGGCCAAATGCTCCTTAGCCTGTTTTGTGTTGAGGAAGCTGAGATATACCCGCGCAATTGCTAAATCGGGAGTTACCCGAACCCGGGTGACCGTAATGAACGCCCCAGGAGCCCATGCACTGCCTTCGCGCTGGAAGAGCTCTCCCAAATCCTGCTGGATTACTCCAGCAAACCGTTGTTGCCTTTTGCTTTCTGTGCTCATGGTATAGGTGCTTTACATTTAGAGGTAGTAACCAATACTCAACACAAAGGTAACAAATTTTATTGAACACTAATCCCCTCATCGTTCTCCGTCCGCAAAAAGCGGTCGGTGATTAATGTTAAACATGCAATTTAAAAAAAAATTGTATAATAAAAAACAAATACCGATATTTGCAAGCTCTTTGCAAAAAGGCGATTAATAAGATAAAAACAGCATACAATCATGTCAAGAGTTTGTGATTTAACAGGAAAAGGGGCGATGAACGGATACAACGTTTCCAATTCAAACGTGAAAACGAAGCGTAAATTTTATCCTAATTTGCAAACCAAGCGGTTCTTCATCCCCGAAGAAAACCGTTGGATTACCCTGAAAGTATCCACCTCGGCGATAAAAACCATCAATAAAAACGGTATTACGGCCGTCATTAACAAGTTTATCAAAAAAGGATACGTTTAATTATACAAGTATACGCCCGCCTGATTTCAGCGGATAATAACATATAAAGCAATGGCTAAAAAAGGAAATAGGGTACAAGTGATTTTGGAGTGTACCGAGCACAAGGAAAGCGGTCTTCCTGGGATGTCGCGTTATATCACGACGAAAAACAAGAAGAACACGACTGAACGGTTGGAGTTGAAGAAATTCAATCCCGTTCTGCGGCGTGTGACCGTTCACAAGGAGATTAAGTAAATCCGCAATTGCTTTCCAAAGCAATTTGCATAACTCATTAACGATATGGCAAAGAAAGCAGTAGCATCACTCAAAACAGGTAAGGGCAAGGACTATACAAAGGTAATCACTGCCGTGCGGTCTCCGAAGACCGGTGCATACACCTTTAAGGAACTGATTGCGCACAATGACCACGTCAAAGAAGCCATAGAAGTGGCTCGCGAAACCGTAACAGAGACGGCCGCACAGTAGTCTTTGTGTTTGTAGCATTTTAGAAAGCCGTTTCGGGGGTCTACCGGAAGGGCTTTTTTTGTTATGTTTGTCACTTAGGTTAGAAGCATGGGACTATTTGATTTTTTCAAAAAAAAGCAGGAGACCCCTGAAGCACAGGAGGCCCTTGACAAGGGGTTGGAAAAGACCAAAGAAGGCTTTTTGTCGAAGATTACTAAGGCGATGGTGGGTAAATCCACTGTAGATGACCAAGTGCTGGATGAGCTGGAGGAGGTGTTGGTCACGTCTGATGTAGGGGTAAGTACGACGCTCAAAATCATTGAGCGTATCCAAGCGCGTGTAGCACGCGATAAATATGTAAACACGAGCGAGCTGAACGCTATCCTGCGTGAGGAAATCCAAGCACTTCTTGCCGAAAACAACAGCTCAGATTTTGAGCATTTCGAATACGGGGAACACAAGCCGTATGTCATCATGGTGGTGGGGGTCAATGGCGTAGGCAAAACGACGACTATCGGAAAACTAGCCCATCAACTTAAAGAAGCCGGCAATAGCGTGGTGCTGGGCGCCGCAGACACCTTTCGTGCTGCCGCGGTAGACCAAATCAGACTCTGGGGCGAACGGGTAGGAGTGCGGGTGGTGGCGCAAGCCATGGGTTCGGACCCGGCTTCCGTGGCCTTCGACACCGTAAAATCTGCCGTAGCAAACGGAGATGACGTGGCTATCATCGATACCGCTGGAAGGCTTCACAACAAAGTGGCCCTGATGAACGAGCTGACCAAGATCAAACAGGTCATGCAAAAGGTAGTGCCCGGTGCCCCGCACGAGATACTACTCGTGCTCGATGCTTCAACGGGGCAGAATGCCATTGAACAATGCAGACAATTTACCCAGGCTACCGATGTCAATGCGCTGGCACTGACTAAGCTGGATGGTACGGCCAAAGGTGGCGTGGTCATCGGGATCTCGGACCAATTCAAAATTCCTGTGAAGTATATCGGTGTGGGGGAGAAAGTAGGTGACCTGCAGTTATTCAACAAAAAGGAATTTGTCGATTCATTATTTAAGTAATTAAGGGGCGACGTATAGCGGATGAAGACAAAACTTGTTAAACCAGCCCCCCAAGCTGGTTCACCCCGTGTAAATGTGGTGACTTTGGGCTGTTCGAAGAATATCCATGATAGTGAAATCCTCATGGGGCAATTGCGAGGTAATCGCATGGAAGTGGTGCATGAAGCAACCAACATTCGGACAGATGATATCGTGGTCATCAACACCTGCGGCTTTATAGACAACGCCAAGCAGGAGTCCATTGATACCATTCTGCAATATAGCGCACTCAAGAGTGAAGGCCGGGTAGGCAAGGTCATCGTAACAGGATGCCTTTCCGAGCGGTACAAGCCCGAATTGCAAGCCGAAATTCCCAATGTGGACGCATACTTCGGAACTAATGACCTGCAAAATCTGCTTGGAACCATCGGGGCTGATTATAAACATGAGTTGCTGGGTGAACGTATGCTTACTACGCCTTCGCATTTTGCGTATTTTAAGATTGCCGAAGGCTGCAACCGGCCTTGCTCGTTTTGTGCCATCCCGCTTATGCGGGGAAAACACATATCCAAACCGATGGAGAGCTTGGTGGATGAAGCCCGGTACCTGGCTAAAAATGGTACGAAGGAGCTTATCCTTATTGCGCAGGACCTGACGTACTATGGACTGGATTTGTATGGCAAACGCAATTTGGCGGAACTCTTGCGTAGACTCTCAGATGTGGAAGGTATTGAATGGATACGGCTGCAATACGCTTACCCCTCAGGGTTCCCCATGGATATCCTTGATGTGATGAACGAACGTAGCAACATCTGTAACTACCTTGACATGCCGCTGCAACATATCAGCGACAACATGCTGCGTTCCATGCGCAGGGGTATCACGAAACAAAAGACCATTGACTTGGTCAACGCGATCCGTGATCGCGTGCCAGCGATCTCCCTACGCACAACGCTTATTTGCGGCTATCCGGGCGAAACGGAACAAGATTTTGAGGAGCTGCAACAGTGGGTGGCTGATACGCGATTCGACCGTTTGGGTTGCTTTACCTATTCGCATGAGGAAAAAACGCATGCGTATAATTTGCCGGACGATGTGCCGGATGATGAAAAAGCCGCACGCGTAGAACAGATCATGGAGATTCAGCAGGACATTTCATATACTATCAATCAAACGAAAGTAGGAAAGACTTATAAGGTGTTAATCGATAAAGTGGATGGGGCACACTTTGTAGGGCGTACTGAATACGACTCGCCGGAAGTGGACAACGAGGTGCTTATTCCTACCGATGGCCACTACGTCGCTCCGGGAAGTTTTGCCCGTGTGCATATTGAGCATGCCGAAGACTTCGACTTGTATGGAGCGATTGTCAAATAATCGTTATTAGTCGTCGCTTTTACAGGCAAGCATTATCTTTGTTTACCAATGAAGGCGACTTACATAGACTATCGCGATACGAACAGCTTTTCTAAAACGCTGTTGGCTTATTTAGATAACGACTCTGCGCTGGAACCATTTACGGGCAATAGGCCAGATATCGCCGGCTTTGCTAACCAAATACAAGCCAAAGCGGGCAAGACCGACCGGATGTTGTTGGTGCAAAGTTTGAGGAGGCAGTACGGCACGTTGTTGGAAGAGGGATCCCAAGTCGCTTCCAGCATAGCGGCATTGCTGGATGAGCGAACCTTTACCGTCACTACGGGCCATCAACTCAATATTTTCACTGGGCCACTATATTTCATTTTTAAGATTGTTACCACCATCAAACTGGCTCGGGATCTTAAAGAGGCGTTTCCGGAATATACTTTCGTGCCGGTATATTGGATGGCCACGGAAGACCATGACTTTGCCGAAATTAACCACGTGCGGCTCCACGGCAAAAAAATTGCGTGGGACGCTCCGGCACAGGGTGCCACTGGCCGGTTAACGATTTCGGGAATGGCTGAAGCCGTGCGTCAATACCAAAGCTTCCTTGGCCTGTCGGTCAATTCTTCAAAGTTAGCGAAGCTAATGGAAGAGGCTTACCTACGCCAAGATAATTTGGCGACAGCTACCCGTTATTTGGTCCATGCGCTGTTCGGAAAGCATGGGCTTGTCGTTATGGACGCCGACGACACGTCGCTAAAGCGTTATTTCGCGCCGTTGGTTGAACAAGATATATTGAGTGAACATAGCCATGCGGCAATAACGCAAACTTCAAAGGCTCTTGAAGCGGCGGGCTTTAATACCCAGGTGCACGCACGTGAAATCAACTTTTTTTACCTAACTGAGGCTTTTCGGGAACGGATCGTCAAATTGGACGATGGACGCTACGAAGTACTCCATCAAAACATGTTTTTTACGGAAGAAGAGCTCAAAGTAGAGATACAAAACCATCCTGAGCGATTTAGCCCAAATGTGGTAATGCGTCCGTTATACCAAGAAGTCATTTTGCCGAACCTCGCCTATGTTGGTGGTGGAGCCGAAATGGTGTATTGGATGCAACTAAAGGCCTGCTTCCAACATTACAAGGTAGACTATCCCATCCTTGTGCCTCGCAACTCGGCCATGGTGACCGACGACAATATGGCGGTGAAAGTGCTTCGCCTCGATCTGACGTTTAAGAGTATCTTCAAGGATACGGAAGAGCTGAAAAAAGAATATGTAAGGAGGCACACGAAACATCGGCTCAATCTCAACGATGAGTGGATGGAGCTTAATGCCATATTCAGTAGGCTGCGGTTGCGGGCGCATAAAATTGACCCCAGCCTGGGCCCAAGTACCGATGCGGTAAAGGCCAGACTCAAAAAAGCCATCAACAACCTGGAAAAAAAATTATTGAAAGCAGATAAACGAAACCACGAGGACGCGTTGATTCAGATAGATCGCATTAAAGACAGGCTTTTTCCTGACGGAGCATTGCAGGAGCGGTCCGAAAACTTTGGGCTACTTTATGTCAAATATGGAGACCAATTGATCGACGAACTGTTGCGGCATTTCCGGCCATTGGACTTCAAGTTTACTATCATCTATTGATTAGTATTAATGCGCTATAAGGCCGAGCGCGTGGTTAACGGAGTGGTGGAAGCCCTTCCGGCGACGTGAACCTTCCTTGCGCGTTTTGACTTTTTCTTCATTTTATTAATCCAGATAAGCGTTCCGGTGACGGGCAGTGAAGTAGCAATCAGGCAAGCGAAGAAGTAAAGTATTTTCGAAAACGTCCCGTATACGTTGCCGACATGAAGCGCTTTGATGGAGCCCGCAATGCGTTCGTTGAAGGGCTTCTGGGAAAATATGTCCAACGAAAGGAGCGCGCCGGTCTGTGTGTCCAACGAAATCTTATCGCCAGCGGCTGGTGCAAAAAAGCCAACTTTGGTCTTGGTGATTTGGGTGGGAGCATCTGGGCTTGTTGGGAGGGAAATAGCGTAGTCTCCGGCATACGGCAAATGAGTGTCAGCCGAAGCGATCAACGCTGGTAAGGCCAAGGGCGGAGCCTGCTGCACCGTATCTGCGGCTGCAAATTGGGCGGCGATATCCAATGAGCCATCGCGATGAGTCGCCGATCCGTGCTGTGACCTTGGCCCTCCGCCCGAGGAACCCCCTTCGGGCTTGTAAGTGCCGAGGGTCTTCTGTAATCCGGTGCGGTACCAGGGAAATGACCACTGTGGTCCCGTGATGCCCATTATCAAAAGCAATGCCAGCGCATAGAAAGCCAGCGAATTATGTAGGTCGTGGTTGGTGCGTTTCCAATTGCCGCTAACCTTTATTTTAAGCCCTTGTTTCCAGTTTTTCACTTTTGGAGGAAACCAGATGACCAGACCGGTGATGCATCCCAGCGTAAAGATGATGGTGGCCCAACCACTGATGATGCTGCCCAGCCGCCTGTTTTCAAGGCCGTCAATAATAGGCTGCTCAATTTTGTCCAATAGCAGCCACCGGTGAAGGCTGAACATCATACTCATGAAATCCTTGACTGTATTTTTGTCGTTGGACGATCCGAGGATCTCACCAGTGTAGGGATTTACCATGTAGGCTGTGCCAAAGCGGCTGTTGTCACCGGCTACTTTTACCATGTACGTATAACTTCTTTTTGGATCGTGCGGGACGTTTACAGACGTAATTTTTCCTCCGGAATGCGCTTCTACCTGCCGTAAAAAGGCATCGGGGGATTTTCGTTCGGCATCTGGCTGGATGTTGACGTTATAAAGATGGGGAGCGCCCCATTCCGTAAGCTCGCTGTTGAAGACATAAATGGTGCCGGATAGGCAGACTACAAAAATGATTAAGCCGCTGGTTAAACCTAGCCAAAGATGGATGTCATTAAAAAGCTTTCTGATTTTTTGCCAGGTGTTTGGGGTTGCGCTTGCCATGGAAAGGTGTTATTCTCGCTGAAGCTATTAATATTGAAACAATCTAAATAAAGATGCAAATAAAAGATATTTAGATTAAAAAAAAGAAATCTGTCGTGTACTTTTTACTTTTCCCGGGTGAAAGGGACAAACCGTACTGCAGAGAGCTCCGTCCGAATAACCTTGCCGCGCTTCTTTTCGATTAATACCAATGTTTGTACGGCGGTAGGGGGGCCTACAGGCACAATCATTTTTCCGCCGTCCTTTAATTGTTCAATTAATGCAGGTGGTATTTCTTCTGGCGCGGCTGTAACTACAATGGCATCAAATGGGGCTTTGGGTTCAAGCCCCTTGTAACCGTCGCCAATGATGACCGTTACATTGTCGTAACCCTGTTGCTGCAGCAGGTTTTTGGCTCGATTGCCCAACTCAGGGACAATTTCTATGGTATAAACTTCCCTCACAATTTCTGCCAGCACCGCTGCTTGGTAGCCAGAGCCTGTGCCGATTTCAAGTACCCGATCGCTAGCCTTTGGGGCTAGTAACTGTGTCATGTAGGCAACGATGTACGGTTGGGAAATCGTTTGGTTATATCCGATGGGTAGCGGCGTATCGTCGTAAGCGTGTTTTCGAAGTGACATTGGCACGAATAGGTGCCTTTCGACGGTTTGCATGGCTTTTAAGGTTGCCGGGTGACTGATCCCGCGTGTGGTAAGCTGGTTGCCCACCATGTGGTAGCGTAAGTCTGTATAATTTGAAGAAAGTTGGCCATGGCAAGCCACCTGCATGATGGATAATATGGCGGTTAGTACCTTCATGGTTTAATCCGTTCGGTTACCTTGGCCATGGTCGCGGTATCACGTCCAACGAGTTCGAAATAAGCTATATCGGGCTTAAACATGCTGCCGCCATTGATGCGGACGAAGATTCGCTCTAGAATCGCTTCCCGATTATTGATAGGGGCGTAGACAACATATGCTTTGCTTTTACTGCAGTATGACAGGCGTAAAGGAAGATTCTTATATGCAGTTAGACGCAACTCGAAGTCCCCGTTGTCGAGCGCTTTGTGGATAATGCCATAGGCCATCGTACGTTGTACGAAATTCAGGTCTTTGCGTACGCCTCCTTCTGCGTATCGTATCCAATAGACGTTTACCGGCTCATCAGCATCCACCATGTTGCCTTTCATGTTGAGTTGATATACGACCGTATTTTCGTCCGGGTCGCGTTGCAGGTAAAAAAGCTGTTTCTTTTCCTTGGGTACAGGCAGATTTTCTAAGACAACCTTTTTTTCAAATTTGTTTTCTTGCGCTATAAGGCCCAGCGCGGAAAAAAGGAAAGCAATGCTAATCTTGCTCTTGAGCCAGATGTACTGTTTCGCGTTTTTCAGTGTATGTTGTTTAAGAAACAAACTTGATAGCATAGTACACCTCTTTTTTCAAAAATAATGAAAATTTCTTTAATCGCTCTTACCTATACGAACCATCTTGCCGGTTCTGGGAGTAGCATGGGCGCGATAGCGGGCTATGCATTAGCCTTTAATGATTAACTAAGATGACGGAAATATGTTTTTCTTTAAACTTATGTAACATAGTTGGTTGGGACGCTTGGAGTACGGAAGCCACTTTGTATGACCGTCCATGAGTCACGTTAAGCGGAAGGTTGGGCGGCCTAAAAAATGAAAGGTTTCCAAACGGGGAGAATGGAAACCTTTACTAACCAATTATAAACCTAAATTATGATGCAACAAAGATAGTGTATTTTTTACACTAACCAAAGAAAAATTGAAAATTTATCATTGATGGCATGACCGAAATATTTGTCGCTTTTTATCTCTTTGTTTGAAGTCAATGCAAACGCAAATGCCCTGCAAAACGAAGCGTATAAAAATGAGCGGTGTAATGTGTATATTGCTCCCAAATTTCCCAAAATTATGAAAAGGCCATTTATTCTATTAACCTCTGGCATGTTGCTGGCGTACATCGTTGGCTATGCGCAACCGATCGATGAGGTTTACAATCAAAAAATTAAGGAGTATACGACTGATGGGCGTTTTTTGCCTTCATCAGTGCTCAACCTGCTTGATGATCCTAGGGTGCCGTCGCCTTTGAAGCACTTCGGCGAAATTATCGGAGCGCCTGGCATCATGTATAATACAACACAGATTTATGGTTATTTCGATAAGCTTGCACAGACCTCTGGGCGAGTGAATATGATGCAAATCGGCATGACGGAAGAGGGCCGCCCATTACACTTGGTGGTTATTGCCGACGAGCATACAATGGAAAACCTGGATCAATATAAAGCCTTGCTCGCCAAATTGGCTGACCCCCGAAAAGTACAGGCTGGGGAAGCTGCCGCTATTATCAGTCAAGCCAAGCCGGTTTATTTCCTCAACGGCGGCTTGCACTCTCCCGAAACGGGATCCCCGCATATGCTCATGGAACTGGCCTATCGCTTGGCTACCGATACCGCTGCATACATAAAGGACATCCGTGAGCGGGTCATCACTATCATCAATCCAGTTTCTGAACCGGATGGCTGGGATAAGCAGACCGATTGGTACAACCGTTACACCAAATCCCGTACCGATTGGGATGACGGGATGCCGTCGCGGCCACCGTATTGGGGGAAATATACCGTGCATGACAACAATCGAGACGGCTTACAAATTTCCCAAGAACTCACTAAAGCTGCTTACCGAGTATATTATGAGTGGCATCCCACCGTGTTGCTCGACCTCCATGAATCCGTGCCTTTGCTTTATATTTCGGTCGGCACAGGGCCGTATAACGCTGATCTTGACCCAACGACGATCAATGAGTGGTCGTTGCTGGCTCAATATGAGATGACCCAGCTCGCGGCCCAAGGCCTTCCTGGCGTGTTTACGTGGGGTTTTTACGATGGATGGTATCCGGGATATCTCTTCTGGATAGCTAATAATCATAATAGTATTGGTCGCTTTTATGAGACATTTGGCAATGCTGGGTCAAATACCTTCTTGAGGGATATTGCCACAAGTAACTACGCCGGCAAGCCGGCAACGAGCCGTGAATGGTACCGACCTGAGCCCGCCACGGCAAAGGTCATCTGGTCCTTGCGGAACAACGTTAATTATATGCAGGCTGGCGTACTTGCTGGCCTGCGGTTTGCATCAATTAATGGAAAGACTTTGCTCGAAAATTTCTATCAAAAAGGAGTGAAAGCTATAGAAAAAGGTAAAACGGATACCTTAAAGGCGTTTATAATCCCTAAGACGCAGCGCGATCCGGGCATGGCTGCTTACTTGGTAAACCAATTGCGGGCCCAAGCTATTGAGGTGCATGAAGCCATATCCGGTGCAAACCGAGGGGATTACGTGGTAAAGCTGGACCAACCTTATCGCAACTTGGCTGTATCGCTGTTGACCGAACAGCGATTTCCGAAAGACGCTGAATTTCCACCATATGATGATATTGCCTGGACGTTTGGTCTGTTGTACGGCGTGGATGTGCTGCAGACCAACGATGCAGATTTTTATCCGGACAACACGCTTAGGCTGTTGACGGAAAACGTGGTCTACAGAGGTAGTGTGCGCGGCACTGGATCGACGTATCTGATCCCTTACAAGGCTCAGCAAACTGTGCTTTCAAGCCTTTTCTGGCTTAAGGCAAACGACCCGAAGGTGGGCGTCGAGGTGCTGGACGCCGACGTGGTGCTGGGCGCAGACACCCTTGGTCGCGGTAGTGTGCTATTTAGCGGCTTAAATGCTTTGCGGGCGAGAGAACTTGCCGCCACGTTTGGCCTGGACCTGTTGGCTACCGATGAAACGATAAGCGCCGATAAACACCCCGTAAGTTTGCCGCGCATCGCAGTTTACCATAGCTGGTCATACACCCAGGATGAAGGATGGACACGTTTCACGTTTGAGCAACGGGGTATCCCCTACACGTCCATTGATAAGGATGATCTCAAACAAGGCCAGCTGAATGATCGCTTTGATGTTATTTTGGTGCCCCGCTTGCGCGGGGCGGGCAAGGATTTTATTCATGACGTCGATAGGAAGCTCGGCCCTATGCCATTTACCAAGACTAAGGACTATCCGTCCCACGGTTATCCCGATTCCACAGATGACATGACCGGCGGTCCTGGTTTTGACGGAGTAGCTAACCTGCATGCTTTTGTCAATAATGGAGGTGCTCTCATTGCTTTCGACAATTCTACCGCGATGTTGGCTGAGGTAGGGGTAGCTGAAGGGTTGAGCCAAAAATCCACGGCAAATATGCTACACCCCGGTTCGGTCGTGCAGGCACGTGCACGGGTTCCCTCTAGCCCCATTCTTTATGGTTATCCCGAATTGTTCCCTATCTTCCGTGGCAATGGACCGGTATTGCAGGTTGAAAGGCAACACAGGGATAGACTAGTCTTGCAATACGGCGCTCCTACCGCCAAGCAGGATATCGAATACACAGGTCCTATCTTGGGCTTGCAAGGAGCGCCAACGAAGCAGGCCGAAAAACCGAAAAATTATTCACCGAAGGATTATCCGTATGTGTTATCAGGTATGGTGCGTAATGAAGAGCTTATTCTCGGAGAAGGAGCCATCTTCAATGTGCCGGTCGGAAAAGGGCGTGTTGTGGGATTTACGTTTGATCCGCTACACCGCTACTTAAATCACCACGATGCGCCGATGGTGTGGAATTCAATTATCAACTGGAACCATTTAGATAAAGAATAGATGTGCCATGAACACACATCCGCTAAGCAATGTGATCGAAAGAATCTGTAGCCCTCAGCCAATGACGACTGATTGGTTGTGAAAGGCGGCGGATAAAAAAAACGAAAGGTTTCCAAACGGGGAGAATGGAAACCTTTACTAACCAATTATAAACCTAAATTATGATACTGCAAAGGTAGTGTATTTTTTACACTATGCAAAATAAAATTTATTTTTTTGAAGTAGGCGTGGGCGGCTTAGAAAGATAATAACCATCACTGGGAAGCGATGACGGCAAACCGGCGAGAATTGCATTTCTGTATAACTTTCATTAAGTTTGGCACACATTGTAAAAAGACTGACCATGAAACCAGCACCGCAAATATTGTCTAGGAGAAGTGCGCTAAAGACAGTGACGGTCTCGGGGGCTACAATATTGGCAAGCGGGGTGCTTCCTCACATCGCTGCTTCCAATGCTGCCCTTCCTCCGGTGTTGAAAGGTAAAATCAATCATTCGGTTTGTCGGTGGTGTTATCCGTCTATCCCTCTGCCAGATTTATGCCAAGCGGCAAAGGAAATAGGCATATCGGGCATTGATTTGGTAGGACCAGACGAGTGGCCCGTATTGCAGCAGTATGGCCTACACGCGGCCCTGCCACATGGAGCAGGGCGAGGTATCACTGAAGGATTCAATGACACAAGACTCCATGACGAACTCGTAGCGAGTTATGAAGCGATGATTCCGAAGGTCGCTGCCGCTGGCTACAATCAGCTTATCTGTTTTTCGGGCAATCGTAATGGGCTAGATGACGAGCAAGGTATTAAAAACTGCGTCGCCGGTCTGAAACGGGTGATGGATACCGCTGAAAAATATGGCGTTACCCTGGTGATGGAATTGCTGAACAGCAAAGTTGACCACCCTGACTACCAATGCGACCATACGGCTTGGGGTGTAGCGGTATGTGACGAAATAGGGTCCAATCATTTTAAGCTACTTTATGATATTTACCATATGCAGATTATGGAAGGTAATATCATCGATACCATACAGAAGTATAATGCATACATCGCCCATTTTCATACCGCCGGCGTGCCTGGCAGAAATGAAATTGATAGCACGCAAGAACTCAATTACCCTGCGATAATGAGAGCTATTCAAGAGACGGGATTCAAAGGCTATGTAGCGCAAGAATTCATTCCAAAGCGGCCAAACGCACTAGCATCGCTAAAGCAGGCGCTACAGATTTGCGACGGGGCATAAAAAAGTCTCCAAACGGGGAGGATGGAGACTTTTTAACTAACCAATTATAAACCTAAATTATGATGCCACAAAGATAGTGTAAAATGTACACTAAGCAAAAAAAATTTAAAAAAAAATTGTTTTCGGCGGTCTTGACATAAACAGGTTTTCTAGGTGTGATTCCGGTAAAGATCCTTATTTTTGAAATATGGGCGGTAGACTAACCTTTTCGGTTTTAGTAGTGTTGGGGGCGATCCTGGGGCATACTACTTACGCCCAGCATTTGAAGCCGGCCTATAACATTCATCAATTTGACAACCGATATGGGTTATCGAATAGCGCGGTTAACTGCCTACTTCATGATGCTGATGGAATGTTATGGATAGGTACATGGGACGGATTGAACCGTTATGACGGTAAAGACTTTCACGTTTTCAACTACCAGATCAAAGCTCGTTCACAAGGGTTAATTAGCAATATTGTGCAAGGGCTGGCTCAGGATCGTCAACGCCGGATATGGATCAGCACCGTCGAGGGGATTTCAAGTTATGACAAGTCGTCCGGCAGGTTCAAACATTATTTTTATCAGCCAGTTGCAAAGGGTATTCGGGAAGATGAGTTTGAGGTTGCCGTAGACACCGCCGGAGTGGTTTATGCCCGTACTCCACAGCACGGATTGGCGCGCTATGATGCGGGGCGCGATACATTTTTGGCATGCACCTTGCCCGGTGCTTCCGTACCGCTTACAAAAATCCGGATAGACTCATCTAATCGGCTTTGGACGCTTACGCAAACTGGCGAAGCTTTCGTCTACGAATTGGCTTCAACTGATACGTTTCGTTTGGTTTACCAGTTTCCCGTAAAACAGTACCCCATTACCGGGCTGCACGAGGCCAATGGTGCGATCTTCCTGAGCGATCGATTGGGCAATCTTTACCGTATCACCCCCGGTATGCTCAACTATCAGCATATCGCATCATTGGGGCACTCGGTTGGTACCATGGTATGGTATGATGATCGGTATTACATTGCGTTGGCGACCCAAGGTATACTGGCGTTGGACGCTTCGTTTGCTCCTCAGCCGCTGGATGCTGGCATTGGTGTGCTTAGGGCAATGAACGTGCGCGACTGGGCTGTCGGCAAGGATCAATTACTTTGGGTAGCCACTGATGGTAACGGGTTTGTCCGTGTGTCCCCGCGCAACAACCCTTTTTATACAATCTCGCCCGAGAGCATGGCTTCACGTGCCCCAGTGAGGGCGATATTGGAAGTAGACGGAGATCTCTGGGTAGGAACTAAGGGAGGTGGTATTGCTATCCTTCGCGATTTTGTGCCACAGCGTTCACATCAAGACAATTGGAGGCAGGTATCAACGACCAACAATTTGGTAAATAACGACGTTTTTGCCATTGTTGGCAGCCAAACGAAGGGCCTCGTATACATTGGTACCGATGGGCGTGGGATGGCCGTGTATGACCGCCGCCGACAAAAGCTATATAATTGGGATGCGTTGGAAGGGCACGAAAACTTTCCTGAATTCGGATCGGTTTATGCCATTGTCGAAGATCATGATGGGACATTATGGGTGGGGACAAGCGGTTACGGCCTGCTCCACCTCCGCGTGGATGAAACCGCGGCTGGTAGGATGCATGTCACCTTTATTCGGCAATATCAGAATGTTCCTCAAGGTGAAGGGCTTGCCAATGACATCGTGTACTCACTTTGCCTGGGATTGGATAACCAGCTCTGGGTGGCTTGTCGCTATGGGGGGCTGAGCTTGTTGGACAAAGCTACCGGTCACATTACCAATTTTAAGGCCTTCACCTATGTGGGCAGTCTGTCAAATAACGACGTATTGTCGCTGTATCGCGATCAGCGCGATCGGCTGTGGGTAGGGACCAGTTTTGGGCTTAATTGGATATCGTTGCATGATGTAAACGACAGCGTTCCTGCATTTCAGCGAATTACTGCAGCAGATGGCCTCCCCAACAATACTATTCACGCAATTACTTCAGATGAGGAGGGGCACATCTGGATTAGCACGAATAAAGGGTTGGCACGTATTCAGCCTGAAAGCGGCTTGGTTGTGCAGTTTCAGCAAAACGACGGCCTGCAGAGCGCCGAATTCAGCGACGGGGCGGTTTGGAAGGATCCCCTTGGCTTCCTTTATTTCGGGGGCATTTACGGGCTCAACTATTTCCAGCCGCAGCAAATTCCTAATGATACGGATCTCCCCAATTTGGTCATCCAGCGTCTTCAACTTGGTGGTTGGCGTATGGGAGATGCTGAATATCAGGTGTTACAACCGAATGGTGGCACGCCACCATTGTTTACGTTGTCTCGCAATCAGAACTATTTTTCGGCAGAAATCCATGCATTGAGCCACCTTCAAGCTGATAAGTGTGCCTATGCCTGGTTACTGGAGGGCCACGATATCGAATGGCAATATCATGGTGCAGACGGGAAGATTAGCTACAGCAATGTGCCGCCAGGCAGCTATCGGCTATTGGTCAAGTGGTCAAACGGTAGTGGGGTGTGGACGGCCGCTACGCCGATGCTCGATGTGCATATTTCTCCATATTGGTGGCTGACATGGCCCGCACTCTTGACGGCAGCTTTTGTTTTGGTATCCATCGGTTATTGGCTGTACAACAACCACAAGAACAGGTTGGAAATTCAGCATCGCCTGCAATTGGAGCTCAGCTTGCGGGAGAAAGACGAAGCGTTGCACGAAAACCAGCTAAACTTTTTTACCAACATCGCACATGAATTACAAACGCCGCTCACGCTGGTTATGGGAGTCGCCGAACAACTGGAGAATGCCCCGTCCGTATCCCAGCCTGCCAAGCGTCAGGCGCTCATCGCTATGTTGCGGCAGCAGGCTTCGCGCCTCACCTATTTGGTGCAGCAATTGCTCGAATTCCGTAAAGCCGAGGCCGGTCACCTACAAACAGATTATCGTCAGCTCGACGTGACGGCACTGCTGACCAACCTTTGCCAGCTTTTCGAGCCGATGAGTGAGCAGCAGCATATTACTTACGAGTACCATGTGCCAGACGGACTGCAGTTGGCCACAGATAGCGACAAACTGGAAAAAATCACGTTTAACCTCCTGTCTAATGCATTCAAGCATGCCGGTTCGCATGAGCACATCGTGTTTTCGGCCTCGCTGAATAAATCGCTACGGGTCCTCCAGTTGCAGGTATCCAATTCTGGCTGCCAGTTGGCACCCGGCGAAGCCCTACGCATCTTCGAAAAATTCCAGACCGGAAAGACACACAATGCCGGGCATTATAGTACAGGTATTGGCCTGGCGTTTACCAAAGAATTGGTGAGTTTGCTCGCCGGTGAAATCAAAGCGACAATTGCGGAGGGGTGGATTACCTTCCGCGTTGCATTACCCATTCCTGCGGCGAATGACCATCAGGCCGCTGACGAGCCTTCGCGCTACCTTCCATCGATCTATGCCGAAATGGCAACGCCTGCTGCACCGTCTTTACTCAACGCCGCCGACTACAATAAAGTAGCGCTGTTGGAGAAGCTGACCGAAGCACATAAACGAACAGTTCTTGTTGTTGAGGACGAGCAGGATATCCGCTATCTGATTCGGGAGGTGCTCAAGCCTTATTACATTATTTATGAGGCTACTGATGGCATGGAGGCAATCGGGGTCATCCGCAATCATCCGCCGGACCTCATCATTAGTGATGTGATGATGCCTGGCATGGACGGCCTTTCCCTCTGCCAGAAAGTTAAGAACGCTCCGTCCACCTGTCATATTCCCTTTGTTATCCTATCGGCGAAGGGCGCTCTTGAGCAACGTAATGAGGGCTACGAGGTAGGCGCTGACGCCTATATTGCCAAGCCGTTTCATGGCAGCCATCTACTTATACGCATCAAAAATTTGTTTGAGCAACAACATCGCTTACACCAACGGCTCCGGCATGCTGACTCAGTTGAAAACCTCGTCCATACGGGTAATCCCGAACAAGATGATTTTCTGGAAGCGCTGGTTGCACAAATTATGAAACACCTGGAGAATCCAGCGTTGAATGCAGGCATTTTGGAAGAAGCGTTGTCCATGAGTAAGATGCAACTTTATCGCAAGCTAAAGACCATTAGCGGAATGACTCCTTCGGAGTTTATCCGCCATGTTCGGCTCAAGCAGGCCACGCACCTGCTGGCTACTACCGAACTTACTGTTACTGAAATCTTCTACCAAATAGGCTTCAACAACCAGTCGTATTTTTTCCGTGAATTCAAGAAGCACTACGGCTGCTCGCCAAATGAATACCGTTCTAGGCTTCAAATCAATTCTTAACTATTTGTTCGTCAGCATTTTGCTTGAAAGTACATAAAAATGCAACTATAGTGTAATACACGTGTTGTATTCCGCTGTTACATTTGCCCTTGCCAGTTATACATATATTAAATTTATGACGAATGGAACCAATTAAACGATTATTCCGCAAGCCCATGCTGCTTGTTTGCATGCTGTACAGTATGGTATTTCAGCCTGCTTTGGCTCAGCCATCTATTAGTGGCCGGGTCACCGATGAAAGCGGTATGCCCCTTGCCGGTGCAACAGTGGAGATAAAAGGGGGGGAGCAGAAAACCAGCACGGGCGAAGACGGCCGCTTCACGATTCCCGCGTCGCCGGGACAAGTTCTGGTCGTTAGCTACATTGGCTACACGCCCCAGGAAATAACAGTAGGAAATCAGACTACAATCAACGCAACGTTACAGCCCTCCGCCAATGACTTGGATGAAGTAGTCATTGTAGGGTATACGAGCCAGCGCCGTACGGACATTTCCGGAGCTATTGGAAGTGTGGATATGGCAGCTGCATCCAAACGGCGTGTTCCAGACATCGGTCAGATGTTGCAAGGACAGGTCGCGGGGGTGCAGGTGAGCCAATCTACCGGTGCACCAGGGGATCCTATCGATATTCGCATCCGCGGCGTAGGAACAATTGGCAGCAACGACCCATTATACATCATCGACGGGGTGCCTTCTACCAACTTCACCTTTATCAACCCCCAAGACATTGAGTCTATGAATGTCTTGAAAGATGCTTCTGCTGCCGCCATGTACGGTGCGCGGGCCGCTGCCGGTGTGGTAGTCATCACAACGAAGCAAGGTAAAGCTGGTAAGACGACCTTGGATATCAATTATTTCAACGGCATACAACGTGTTGCCGAACTCCCCACTATGCTTAATACGCAACAATATCTCGGTAAATTGGAAGAGGCTTGGAATAATGCTGGATATAGCGGGACTAATCCTTACACTGCCGATAGGGCCCGTACGGATCTGGCGAACACAAATTGGCTGGATGAGCTCTTTGAGACGGGACATTCGCAGAACATCCAGGTTACAGCAAGCGGTGGTACTGATAAGACACGATATCTCCTCTCCGGGGGATATTACCGCCAAAACGGCATCGTTGTATTTGACAATGATAAGTATCAGCGGTTTAATTTCCGCACCAACGTTAACAGCGATTTATCGGAGCGCTTGCGCATCGGAACGAATGTACAGTTATCTTATGAGCAGCGGAGCCCGCTCTCCTCGCGAGGAGATGCTCCCGGTATCATCCGGCATGCCTTGCTCCGCCCGCCAGTACTCAGCGTATATAAAGATCCCTCGGACCCGAATTATAGAGCGGATGATCCGTTTACTGATCTGCCTTTCTATGAGGGCGTTGGTGCCGACCAGCGTAATAAATACGAACTTACCTCCAATCCCGTAGCGTTGGCTTATTTTACCGACAATACCCGCACACAGTTTAAGACGTTCGGCAATGTGTTTGCTGAGTTTGATGTGTTGCGCGATAAATCGTTGACGTTTAAAACCAATTTTGGGGTAGATATTAACTTCAACCACAATAAGGCGTTCTTCCGTAATTTCGGTGACGACGACGGAGGAGGTAACGAGGTGGATAAAGGGCTGGGACGTCAGAATCGGCCAAATACGCTCAACGAGGATCGTGGCGACGACTTTACATTTACATGGAACAACACACTCGCCTATAATAAGACATTTGGTGGCAGGCATGTGTTCAGTGCATTGGCGGGAACAGAGTTTATTCGGTTTACGGGATCATCCATCAATGCGTCGCGTAGCCGGTTTGAATATGAAGACAATGCCTTTCGGTACATAGACCTTGGCGGTACTGAGCTTGATCTTTGGAACGGTGGTATCGGCTCGGAGTGGGCGCTATTCTCACTGTTTGGAACCGCTACTTACGTGTTTGATGGGCGCTATCTGCTGACAGCCAACCTCCGTGCCGACGCTTCATCCCGCTTTGGCCAAAATAATCAGTGGGGGTATTTTCCATCGGTATCGGCGGGCTGGGTTATTTCACGCGAAGCATTTATGCAGGATGTGAATTGGCTAGCTAACCTTAAACTTCGTCTAAGTACCGGTTCGTTAGGTAATCAGGCTTCGTTGGGCAACTACGACTACATGACCCTGTACCGTAGAGACGGGGAAAACTTTGTCGTTGCCCGTTATGGAAATCCCGACCTACGATGGGAAAGTACTACCCAGCATAACGTCGGGTTGGATGTTGGTCTATTAAACAACAGGTTGACTTTTACGGCAGACTATTTCATCAAGCAGACTAAGGACATCCTGCTTCCCATCAGCTTGCCTAGTCTTGGCGGCGATGTCGATCCCACGGTCGTCAATGCCGGTGAGGTACGTAATGCCGGTTTGGAATTTGGAGTCGGTTACCGGGGAGCCACATCCGGCGGGTTCAGCTACGCTGTAAATGCCAACCTCGCTACGCTGACTAACGAAGTGAGGAAGCTGCATACCAACTTACCTTATATTTCCGGCACGGTCAGCCGTACGCAGGTGGGTCAGCCGCTAAACGCTTATTACGGCTTCGTCATGGAAGGTATTTACCAGAATACGGCTGAAATCGGCCAGCACTTGCATGGCACTGCCAATCCTGCGGCCGTGCCGGGCGATATTCGCTTTCAGGATCTAAACGGTGATGGGATTATCAATGATATGGATCGCACTTTTATCGGTAGTCCTATTCCGGATCTCACCTATGGTGTCAACCTGTCCGCTGCCTGGAAAGGATTTGACTTGTCCGTGTTGGTGCAGGGCGTGGCCGGAGTAGACCGCTACAACGATGCAAAAAAGATCCTCGATTATGATACGCGTCCTTTCAATTATACGACCGCCGTGCTGGGCAGCTGGAATGGCGAAGGAAGCACGAATAGCATTCCACGGGTGAGTTTTACCGACAACGGCAGTAGTCGCATTTCCAGCATCTTCGTGGAAGATGCATCGTATATGAGGCTGAAAAACGTAGAATTGGGTTACTCTTTTGGTAACCTGCTACAGCAAACTCGATGGGGAGTGCAGAACATCCGGCTGTACGCATCGGGTCAAAACCTCTTTACGCATACCAACTACACGGGTTTGGACCCTGAATCGACTGATTTAATGGATATGGGCACTTACCCAGTATCCCGGGCATTCCTGTTTGGCATTAATGTAACGTTTTAACGAATTCTAAAGGCAGAAGAAAATGAAACTGACATTCCCTATACGCATTGCCACGGCCTGTATGGTCGTAGTGCTTAGTAGCTGCGATAAATATCTCGACCGTCCGCCTATTGGGCAGATAAACGAGGACATGATTACAACCGATCCGTCTGTTACGACAGTAACCGCATTAGCCGATGCAGCCTATGTGCCGCTTTCAAGTACGCTTAACCTGTTGGGCGATTGGGCTTGGAACGACGGGCTTGTCATCCGCAACGATTTTATCATTGAAGACATCGCTTCTGGCGACATGTTGAAAAAATGGGCGCCGGACGGGGACCAGGCATGGATGGATGAGGTGAGTTCTTTTAATTTTACCGCGCAGAACCCGGCCTTCAACGGTACGTGGGCATATGCATTTGAGGGTATCACGAGGGCCAATCGTGCCATTGCGCAGTTAGAAAACCAAGAACTCATGGCACAGATAGGTATGGATGCCGCGCTGCGAAACCGGCTTTTAGGTGAACTGTATTTCCTCAGGGCCTTCAACTATTTCGATTTGGTAGTCAACTTCGGGGACGCGCCGTTGCTGCTCCAGCCATTTACTGATTTTAATGAAATCTACGAAGCTGCCAAGCGTGTGCCCAAAGAAGAGATCTGGCAGCAGATACAGACGGATTTGGTCAATGCGGAAGGGTTGCTGCCCGCTGGTAAATATGCAGATGCAAACGCTCCGTGGCGCGTATCGCAGGGAGCGGTGCTGGCCTTGCAGGCCAAAGTAGCCCTTTACAATGGACGGTGGCAGCAGGTCGTAGACAAGGTAGCTGAACTTGAGCAACTCGGGTATTATCACCTCAATGCTAATTATTTTGATAACTTCGACGTGGGCAAGGAATTTGCCGAAAATGAAGTTGTCTTTGCCTACGATCATCGGCAGGGCGTGGTGCCGCGCCGGGGCAACGGCCTCACAGCATTGATGGGTTGGGGCTTTGTGGCGCCATCGGCAGATTTCTTAGCCGAATTTGAGCCAAACGACCCGCGGCTCGCTTATACCGTGGACACCGAAAACCAAAACATTTATAAACTACTAGGTGCCACCAATGGCGGAAACAAAGGCAACGAGGATGCTCCTAACAACCGGATTTTCATACGTTGGGCCGATATTTTACTCTGGAAAGCCGAAGCCCTCAACGAATTGGGCAACTATCCAGCGTCCATATCCATTATCAATGAAGTGCGCGCACGCGCGCGTACCACGCCGACAATCGATGGGGGCCAAGCGCCCGCAGGTACGTTGCCCGCCCGTAGTACGGCTGTGACTGATCCGGCACAAATCAAGCAATGGCTTATCCATGAACGCCGGGTAGAACTTGGCTTTGAGTCGCACCGGCTAAGCGACCTGCGCCGCTGGCAATTGGCCGAAGAGGTACTCTCGGCCCTTGGCAAAAATTTCAGACCGTACAATTACCTATATCCCATTCCTCAGAATGAAGTAGATAAATCTGGCGGAACCATTGTACAAAACGAAGGTTATTGATCAATATGCAGACATACGACATTTCCAACCGATTTGAACAAAATCCCCTGCTGTCGCCGGCGGACCTCCAGCCCTCCATGGCGGGGCTGGAGATTGCCTGCTTGCTCAACCCTGGTGTATTCCGGTACGGCGGCAAAATCTGGCTGGTCGTGCGGGTAGCTGAGCGGCCTCCGCAGCAAGCCGGTATCATCTCCTTCCCCGTGCTAAAGCCTAACGGTGATATGGAGATTATTAAACTCGATGAAGCAGACCCAGAACTGGACGCTGCTGACCCGCGCGTCATTAACTTCCGTGGCACCGACTACCTGACTACATTGTCGCACCTACGTTTATTGAGTAGTGAAGACGGTATCCATTTTAAGGAAGAGCCCGGCTATGGGCCGCTTTGGGGGCAGGGTGTGTACGAGACCTTCGGTATAGAGGACTGCCGCGTGAGCCAGCTTGCCGATGAATACTACCTCACTTTTACCGCTGTATCACCCAATGGTGTGTCCGTGGGACTACGTACCACGCGCGATTGGCGCTCGTTTCACCGCCACGGGCTAATTTTTCCACCTCACAATAAAGACTGCGCGATTTTCGAAGAAAAAATTGGCGGACGGTATTATGCCTTCCATCGCCCCAGCAGTGTGGACATTGGAGGTAATTACATCTGGTTGGCTAGCTCACCCGATGGTATCCATTGGGGTGGCCACCGGCTGCTGGCTCGCACGCGTAGCGGATATTGGGATAGCCAACGGGTCGGTGCTGGGGCGGCTCCCATCCGCACCGATCGGGGCTGGCTGGCTATCTATCACGGTGCTGATGCCAATCATCGGTATTGCCTTGGGGCGCTGTTGCTCGATCTGGAAGACCCTTCCACGGTCATTGGCCGCACCGAGCACCCCATTATGGAACCCACGGCTCCATATGAAACTACTGGCTTTTTTGGGCATGTGGTGTTTACAAACGGCCATGTGGTGGATGGCGACAGGCTCACGATCTATTATGGAGCGGCAGACGAGCATGTTTGCGGTGCCAGCTTCTCCATCCGTGAAATCTTATCACAGCTTTGACGACCCAATACAGACATTCATGTTAAAAAAACTTAGGGCAGAAGTAGCCCATTTCCGGCAGCAGCCGCTCAATTTTCGAGTGTTGGTGCTTACTAACCTTATTTATGCATTCGTGCTACCGGTGATTGATATTTTCGTGGCCGCTTATGTAATGCGGAATTCCAATGACCCAGTTAAAGTGGTGGTATACCAGCTAACGATTTATACGGGCATTCCGCTCACCTTCTTGCTTAATGGTTACCTGCTTAACCGTTTTAATATCAAGACGCTTTATTCTGTGGGAATGATGCTCAGCGCCGTTTCAATGACCATCATGATGTCACTAAAAACGCTTGACCTAGCCGGTATCGCTATAGCTGGCCTTACAATGGGTATGTCCTTTGGGTTTTACTGGGCAAACCGTGATTACCTTGCGCTGGCGATTACTCATGATGGTAATCGTAACTACTATTATGGTCTTGAGACTTTTTTCTACACGATAATAGCCGTACTGGTGCCTGTGGGTATCGGTTGGTTTATCGAATTTGTTGGGCTTTCCGGGGGTGAGGCCAATGTGGCCTACCGTATAGTTACTGGTGCCGTGTTTGTCACTACCGTATTGGCCTCGGTCATGTGTTTCCGCGGCACATTTGCCAATCCCGTTCAACGACGGTTTATTTATTTCAGGTTTCATCCGCAGTGGAATAGGTTACTCATCTTAGCAGCGCTTAAGGGGCTTGCCCAAGGATTTCTTGTCACGGCACCAGCGATGCTCATCATGCGGCTTGTAGGGCAGGAGGGTGCACTGGGAACCGTGCAATCTGCGGGGGCCGTTGTGGCCGCCATCATCATGTATGTATTGGGGCGGCGTGCTCAGCCTTCACACCGGCTGGCTATATTCGCGTTTGGCCTGGTCTGCTTTGCGCTGGCGGCTATAATCAACGGAATCATGTATAACGCATTTGGTGTGTTGCTGTTTATGCTGTTCCTTCTTATTGCCAAGCCATTGCTCGATCTCGCCTATTTCCCCATCCAGTTCAGCGTCATTGATATTGTCAAGCGAATCGAAAACCGTAGTGAATTTGCTTATATTCTCAATCACGAGGCTGGTTTGTATATCGGACGCTTCATAGGGGCCTTCACCTTTATCTTGCTGGCATGGTATTTCAGTGAGGAAGCCGCTCTACGGTATGCCATCATTTTGATCGCCTTGTTACAATTATGCTCTATTTTTGTAGCTAAGCAGTTGCTGAAAGGCAATGCCCAGCTCCGTAAACAATTATCAACTCATGAATAAATCGATTATGTACAGATACGCCTGTTATATAGCCGTTATTGGCTTACTGCTGTTTTCTTGTAAGCACCAATCCGATATTCAAGGTATTCCGGCTGTGCAACAGCGCATTGCGCAAGTGGACTCCATGGCTGCTGTGCCACAGCCTCTCCAGATCATTGATTGGTACCGATTGGCGAAGGCTTACGACAGCACGGTCTATGATTTCGCCGCAGCGGACCCATACTGGCCACTGGTTTGGTGGGACAGCACCGGTCGGAATTTTGATCAACCGGTAATTGGGCTTTATACAGCCATGGGCGATGTCAGGCAGGGGGCGCATGCCCACCAAGGGATGTTTCACGAATCGCTGGCCACTATGGGCGGCGTACTTGGGGCCACGCTGATAGGTATTGACAAGAGTAATCAGGATGGGCTCAATTATGTAAGTATGCTGAAAAATTACTTTAATCGTGAGACCGGTTGGAATATTATGATGAACAACACAGCACCGGAAGTGGCGCTGTTAGGTGGCGGCTATGGCCGCGACTGGTGGTACGATGTATATCCCAATGTGCTGTTTTATGCGATCTATGACCGATATCCGGATGAGCCAGGCTTCGATACCCTTGCTCGGCAGGTGGCTGAACAATTCTATAAGGCAGACTCAGTGCTGGCCGGCAATTACAGCCATACTTTTTTTGACTATGCCAAGCTTACACCTCAGACCAATTGGATCTGCGCCCAGGAAGATGCAGCCGCTGGCCATGCTTGGGTGCTTTATGCTGCCTATCGGAAGTTCGGTGACGAGCGCTATCTTCAGGCAGCAAAGCGTGCGCAACAGGCCCTTGAGTCGCAAACTGAAAATCGCTTTTACGAAATCCTGATGCCCTATGGCGCTTATACCGCTGCACGTATGAATGCCGAAGCTGGCACGCAGTTCAACGTAGGCAAAATTCTCGATTGGACATTTAGCGGCACCTCGGTGTGCCGTCAAGGGTGGGGCGTGTTAGTAGGCCAGTGGAATGGCTTTGATATTTCAGGTATTGTGGGCAGCACCGTAGACCATGGGGGCTATGGTTTTCTGATGAATACATTTGATACGGCCATTCCCTTGGTGCCGCTAGTCCGTTATGATCAGTCGTATGCCACCGCTATTGGCAAATGGATGCTGCACGCTGCCAATGCGTCGCGATTGTTTTATCCGCAGTATATACCTGCAAAACACCAGACAATACCCCAGCTTGCTGAGGCGACAAAAGGCGTCATCGGTTATGAGGGATTGGTTAAGGAATCCACTTTTGACCGTTATAAAGACATTCCTGCACCCGTTGCGCAAGGCGATGGCCCTAATTGGGTGCCGGGTGAAAACCCTGAGGTGTCGCAGTTTAGCGTTTACGGAAGTGCCCATGTCGGGATATTTGGAAGCATCATCCGGCATACGGATGTATCCGGTATTTTACAGCTTGATTTGCTGGCGACCGATTTTTTCCGGGACAAGGCTTACCCCAGTTACCTTTATTACAACCCCTATGACGAAGTAAAGGAAGTCACGGTAAACATTCCGTCTACTGGTGGCCACGTAGACCTGTATGATGCCGTGCAAGGCCGGTTTGTCACACGTGGAGTGTCGGGCACTGCAGGCCTGTCACTTACGCCGAAGGGTGCGGCGGTGCTGGTAGCCGTTCCTGCTGGAGCGACCATCCAGCAAAAGGATGGTAAATTGCTTGCTGATGGCGTGGTGATAGACTATCAATTCAGGGCAGAGGGGCAATAAGGCTGTTACGGCAGCTAGCAGCTGTCAATGCAATAACGTGCCCGGCATACTTCACAAACCATGAGCCCGGCGCTCGATACGCTAACGTATTACAAATTTGTGTATACTATTTGGTAGGACGGTATCTGTTTTAGATGTCGTCCACCCTCCCGCTGTGTGGCCTTGTCACCTTGGCGAGATTAAAACGACGCGAACGCTCACTACCTATGCCATTGATCAAACCCTTTTCATAAAGCGCCGTGAGTATACGTTTGCTTTGCTCCAGGCAAAAATCAGTGGATAGACTTCCATCCAAAGACGCCCAGTGTTTGGCCACTTCCTCTGCGGTACCTTCACCCAGATCGGCCAGCGAAAACACGACCTGCCGATCGATACGGTCATCCCGATCGTAATTGGCCGGAACTTGTAACGGCTGAGCGAAGAAATATTCCTCCGAGTTTGTTTCCTGTTTTTTCATTTCGATGAACAAATGCTTTTTTTTAAGAACGGTAAATAGTGAAAAAGGTTTGGTTTCTCTTTATGTTGGAATCGGTTCCCTGCCCCGTTTGCTTCGGTACTATCGGTACGGCCGTATATAAGCCTGTCTTTGGCGATGCCTCTAAAATTTTACATCCTTACACGAAGTTTCTTTAGATTTGTGTTTTAAATCAAGCGTCCGGTATGAAATCAACACCGATCCTAAGGCTGTTCGACGAAGCAGACTTTTCTTGGTTGAAAAGATGGGTGACCTCGGCCGAATTGCTGGTACAATTTGCAGGTACCGAATTTGAATATCCGCTTACACTTAATCAGCTTACCGCGTATCAGTCCATGTATCCCACCAGGCGGTTCTATGTCGCGATGTTGGAGGATACCCCATTTGCCTTCGGCGAAATCATACCTCAGGAAAGCGGACACCCAAGGCTTGGTCGTATACTTGTAGGCGAAATTTCAATGCGTGGTTTGGGGTTAGGAAGCAAATTTGTGGCGGCGTTACTGGAAGAATGCCGGCGGCTGTACTATTGCCATAGTGTAGATTTGAATGTGTGGGATGAAAACACGGCCGCAATACGGTGTTATGAAAAAGTAGGTTTCGTATTCAGCCCGGACGAGCGGTTTGTTCTGCATGCTTTAGGGAGAACTTATAACATTCGTAAGATGACTTGGCACCATTGTGATTAAACGAAGAACATGCAGCTGAAAAACAAGTATACGTTGGAGTTTGGCAAGGGTAGAATTGATGAATGGTGTGTGTTTTTGACACGGGCTGACGGCAATAGGTATGCGCCATTAGATAGAGAGTACTTTTCGATATTGCTCGCTTGGGCACGTAAATACGGCGCAGATCGAGTATATAACGACTTCGTTTCCATATATAACCGTACGTCGAATCAACTTGATCCCGTTTGTTTGATGTTGATTAAAAAATTAGCAGCACGTTACGGCGAAGATAGCGAAGAAGTTGAGCTGTGGTTTACTGTTTTATACTATGGCATGATCGCAGAAGAAAATAAACGCAATACTAAGCTTGGCAAACGTATCAAACGGCTAGGCATTTATCAATTGTTCTATGAAGGGTTGGACCCGGCCATAGCCGCTGATTTTTCGAAAGGCAAAACATGGAAGCAACTTGACAAGCTAATGCTCGCATACGGTTTTTAAATGCAAAACCTATCTCTCCTTGGGTTTTCGCTGGATAAGATATACCCCTAAAAGGATCATTGCTCCGCCTGCCGCGTGGCCCCAGACCAGTTCTTCACCATCCAACACGCCCCACATTACCGCCACAATAGGCATAAGGTAAGTGACCATGGAAGCAAATATTGCAGACGTTATTTGCAAAAGTTTATAGAACAACATCATCGCTAGTGCCGTACCGACCAATCCAAGAACAGCTACATAACCCAATCCCTGCCATTGCACCGATGTGCCCTCGAAATGCCCGAAAAACCCTGAAAAGCCCAAAATAACCAATGACGGACCAAACCAGATAGTGAAGACGACAGCAGATAGCTTGAAGGAATGAATGCCGGATAAATACCGACTAATTATGAGGCCATTCAGGCCATAGCAGGCGGTAGCTAACACGATGAGAAACGCGTGGAACATGTCGTTTCTGCCCTCATTGCCTTCTGCTCCCATGAGCATGGCCGCGCCCACAAATCCAATCACAGCACCGATGACTTGCGTCAATCGGCTTTTTATTCCAAAAAATAGATAACCAAATAGCAAGATGAAGATAGGAACCAATGAGTCCAAGATACCAGCCGTCGAGCTGCTGACTTTTTCCTGCGCGAGCGGAAACAGAAACATAGGAATAAAATTGCCCATTCCGCCGCCGGCAATCACCCATGGCATCAACTTTTTAGGAATATGTTTAAAGTTTAAGATACCAAATACAACCAAAACCACTCCCGCTGCACACAGGCGTAACGCACCAACCTGGATGGGAGTATACACACCAAGGCTTTGTTTAATTAAAATGAAGGAACTACCCCACGTTAACGTAAGGATTCCCAATAGTAGCCATTTCAAATATGCCGGATACAAGGTTAAAAATTTTGGCAAATCTCATGTTTTCCGGCTATAATTGGAAATATTTATTGGTACTACTCGTCGTTGTCCGTATCCGGGAGATCGTCAGGTTCTAAATTGCCGGAAGCCGTGCCTGCGAGGTCACTTGCCCCGGTGTCGGTTTTTTTTACATCGTCCGTCTCACGAATGCTTGGATCATCCTTTTCCTTGTCCGGATTTTCTTCGTCCGCAGGGAAGCCACTGTAATTTGCCCGCTCATTCTCTGCGATTCCACGTTCCTGCTTATCTTGGTCTACGGGTGTTTTCTTTTGTTCGTTATTGTCCATGTCACCTCCTAATTGTTTAAGAAAAGAACAACGCGAGGCTCGAAAAGTTTATACGTTTTTGTTCGCACACGAACAACCGATTGTTCGTTATCGAACAGTGCTGTCATGTGTTGATGTTTTTATTTTATTGAAAATCAGTTTGTTTTGGTTTTGGTGTGGAAATGTGATGCACTGGCACAGACACGGCGGTAGGCCAAATCTGTAGAGCACTATCTTGCCCAATCCATTAAACGTGCGGATGACCTGGCTGTAGATAGTATTAAGATTACCGTTGCCGCCCGCTGATAAAAAGCCTTTGGGTAAAAAGAAGGCGTCCTTTCAATCAAAGACGCCTTCGTTCGTTTCACTTTGTCCGCAAGTAAATGTTTTTATACGTAGATTTGAGAATAATATCGATGCCACCACCATTGATCGTGCCTTCAACATTTTGCTGCTGCCCACTGCGGTAAACAAATCCTGTCGCAGAAATAGCTTCCGGCGCAGCCGGGGGCATGGGGGGTTGCGGTACGTTGACTACCCGTGCGGGTGACAACGTTATAGCTCCCGAGCCCGAAGTTACAGCGGCGATGGAACGTGAGCCATCTTGCTTATCCTCATCGTTATTGTTTTTTGGCGTAATGGCAATATTAAAGTCGTCCGCAGCATAAAGCTTGCCATATGCAGTGCCTAACGTGACGTTGGCCTTAGTCGTTGCCGGCAACGCAACATCGACGTGGCCGTATACGGAAATAATCGATACCGGACCTTTAATGTCGTTAACGAAGGAGGCGTCAATGTTCCCGTGCACGGTCTTAATATTCATCGGGCCACTGTTGTTTTCCAACAGAATATTATTATACGTTGCCGATAATTCGATTTCGCCCTTGATATTTTTGATGACAACCGAATCAGCAAAAAAGGTGTTACCGTAGCTGAACACGATGGCGACTTCCTTCGGGACCCGAACAGTCAAAGACTCCTTTTCAATGCCATGGTTGCCGACGATATTGACATGGATATCCGAACCCTCTTGGGATACATTGATGCCCAGGCCGGTATTGTCTCGATAGCCTGACGGACTAATGACTTGCAGGCCTTTTGCGCGATTGTCTTCTTCCTCATCGGATGTCTCCATGCCGGAAAAGACAATTTCATTTCCATCGTAGCCTTCTACAAAAGCACTATTCAGGTTTAGATAAAGTTTGCCCGCCGGTTTTCCGATTTTGTATGTTTTCTGCGCCCATGCCGAACAGCACAGGGAAAGAAAGATTGCCAAGATGATTGTTTGCTTTTTCATGTTATTCTCCTTATTCGTTACTCATTTTGTTATAGTTTGTTCTGATTCAATAATACAGCATAGACTTCGTCTTTTACGGCGGCAAAGGTGTACGGACTGCGTGCCAAGGCAAAGAGTGCCTCTTCAATGCCTACATGGTCTATCTGAGCAGCCACCTTGACGATGCCGAGTTGTACCAGTGGATCGTCTTGTGTAGCCAGCGACGAGGCGAAGACAGCTGCCACATCGGCGTCTTGTAGATAGCGGCTAAGTACATCTAGCGCAGCTAGCCGGACATTCGTGTTGGCGTCCTTGTTCATGGTTGTCGAAAGCATTGTTCTGATTTTGTCGTCCATCTTTCCCGACTGTTCGATTTCTAAAATTGCTGCCAGCCGTATACTTGCCGAACTGCTATCAGCTAGCCGTACCGCCAATGAAACCGGTGCCGGTTTAGTGCGTTTCATGTCTGCTACATGGAGGTTTTCTCTTTTTTTAGGGAGGGCACTGCCTTCATTGGCCGCAGGGTGGCTTTTTGTCCTCGTTGCCAATGAATCCGCCGCGGTCGGAAGCACTACGATGGGCTCAGCAGTCGCGGCTGGTATAGGCTGTTTCGCGGCCGCTAATGAATTGTCCGGAGGAGTCTCCCCTTGCCCTTGCCGTTCAGTCAACAGATAAATACATATCATCCCAACGAGTAGAGAAGCTGCCGCCAGCCAATTCGTCCGCTGGTACCGCTTGAAGAAACTTTTCTTTACAACCGGCGTAGGCCGGAGTTGGGCTTTCAAGCGCTCCAATACATCGGCTGACGGCTCGAGGTTATCGAAGGCTTCACGATGTTCTTGAATAAATTTTTTTATCGGGTCATTCATGATAATGTCTTGTCTTTCAACGATTGAATTATTCTTTTCTTCGCGCGATGATATTGCGAGCGCACCGTGGTGTGGGAAATACCAAGCATTTTGCCGATTTCCTCCTGCGGAATATCTTCAAAAAGGTACAGGCTCAATATTGTTTTATATCCTTGAGGCAATTGCTCAATGGCATTCTTCACATCATCCACTTTACAGTCAAACAACGTATTTGCCTCTTCATCATAGCCTTCTTCGTCAGCAATGTCCATCTCTTCTGCATCAGTAAAAAAGACTTTCTGTTTCCGTAGATAGGTAATCGAACGATTGAGTGCAATACGATTCACCCAGGCGCCAAAGCTTGCAGCATTATGCAAACGATGGATATCCGCAAAGGCATGGTAAAAAGATTCCTGTAAGATATCTTCCGCTTCGCCGGTATGCGATATGATGCGGCAAATAGAATTGTATACCGACCTGGCATATTTATTATACAATTCCGTAAAGCCAACCTCATGCCCCTCCCGGCATAAAGCAATCAATTCGATTTCATCTTTCTTTTCTACTGGTTGCAAGTGACCTAACTTATGTGATTCAATGGTTAGTCGTCAATTGCTCCATAATGTTGCATGGAAAAATGGTTATTATAAAAAAAACATGCGATCAGCCGCTACATGCTGCTTGCTATCATGAATGCGGGCGGTAGGGTAATTGGAAGATTTGCTTAAAAATAAAGGGCGATTAGTTAGTAGTCGTCATTGACTTCTATCCAATGTCCGTCCGGATCTTGGATGTAGAGCTGTTTGATGCCATCGACCCGGACTGTCACCTGCTGTTTCTCACCTTGCCAGTTAATGTATGGTATGTTGTAATCATTCAGGCGGTTAATAAATGCCGTGATAGACGGTACACTGAAGCATAAATGCGTAGCGATGTCATGTGTGGTAATTTCCTTGGCGCCTTCAATCAAATGTAATTGACTATGAGGGCCGATTTTCAACCAGGTATGTTTGCCATCACGGAAGGGTTCGGGTATAGTGTCCAGTTGAAGCACGTCGCGGTAAAATATCGTGCTTTTTTCAAGGTTGTAAACGGACAGCGCCATGTGGTTAAGTACAGGATGCCGATCCTGTGCCAGTACAAGACACGATGAGCCAACGAAGCTTATGCAGATGAGTGAACCGACCAACAGGATGTGTTTCATAGCACAAACTTACATAAATCGATGGGATATACAAATCATGCCAGCCATCGCTGTCAGAAGTAACACCTAACCCGGTCTAGTGGCCTACCGAGCGTAAGCCCGAGTGTGATTTCATGCGAACCATTCTGCAAACCACTGAGTCGACTCAGCATGTAATCATAGGAATACCCGATGCGGAGTCGTTCGGTAGCAAAAACCTGCGTCACAACCGACACCGAGTTAAGTCCATTCAAGCGGTCTCCCGTGAACCGTTTATAATCGCGCCGAAATGCTGAGACGCCAGTACGTATCCCTCCTCCCAGCCAAAGGCGGTCGTTGAAGATGAACATGGCATTGAGATCTAAGCTCGGTGGGCCAGATAGGTCATCTTTGTATAGCAAACTGGGTCGCAATACGGTATTTTCATCCAAATCGAACAATAGCCCGCCAATTATGTAAAGATGAGTCCTGCGTCTGATGTGATCTATCGTCGTTTGATCCCAACGGAAAAGGTTGTCAGCTCCCGTTGCAGCAAGCAGGTCCATGACAGAAATGCCTGCATACCATTTGGCGTTGTGGTAGTAAATGCCAAAGCGGATATCGGGCACGAAACTACTCACCTTACCGGGCGGGAGTACGGCATCGCCATCCTCCAAAACGACTATTTTGGTGCCATCCAGGCTATATTGCGTTACTCCGGCTCCAAGTCCGAAACTCAGGCGTTCGGTATCCTCGCGGTTTAGCTGGATGCGGAATGCATAGTTGAGGTATGCTGACGTAGCGAGTTGCGGACCGAGTTCGTCAGCAATAATTTGTACGCCGGCACCGTGGCGGCGTCTTCCATACAGGTCGAGCAGACCGTCGAATGACAGCAGGCCTGTCTGGGGAGCACCATCTAAATCCACCCATTGGCTCCGAAGACCCAATTGAGCAAAGAGTTCCTCCTTATAACCGGCGTAGGCGGGATTTACACTCATTGAATTAAACACATATTGTGTAAATTGGATGTTTTGTTGGCCGTGCACGCCACATGTTATTCCCAAGGGAATCAATAGCAACCAAATTTTCCATCCTGTCCTCATCGTTATTGTTGTCGCGTTTATTGCCGTTTTACCAATACCCATCCTTTATGAATGGTTTCTATGCCATCCTTCCTCAATACCAGCCGATAGTAATATGTACCATCACTCACGCCCGCAGCGCCCCAATCTTGTTGGTAGTTGCGGCTCCGGTAAACTTCGTTGCCCCAACGGTTGAAAATCGTAAGATCCGCCGCGTCGTAGTTTTCCAGCCCCTGGATGGCAAACAGGTCGTTTTTACCATCGCCATTGGGCGTTACCGCATTTGGTATAAGTAGTTCGGCGTATGTAATCGTCATCCGTACAGTGGCGATATCTCGCTGCCCGTTTTCGTCAGTTACTTCATACACGAAATCGTCCGATCCAAGATAATGAAGGTTGGATGTATAGGTGATGCTACCATCGGTATTGACTGCTACCGTACCGTTACGGGGCTGGATCACCACGCGGACACTGGCCACATCCAGCGGACTATCCCCAGGGCGATCGTTTTCTAATACGACCACGGTCAGCCGTCTACCGGAGGGGCCGGTCATCATATCATCGACAGCTTGCGGCCCACGGCTATTCGACACCAATTTGGTGAGCCAACTGTCATCGGCGGATGGATGCGCTGCAGCTATCCAGTCGCGTGCATGTATTCCTTGAGCAAGTCGCTGCGTATTGCCACCTATCCAGTTGCCGCTACCGGCATATTGCATCAGTTGGGCCTGGGCATCCACATAAGCGCTGCCGTTGGTGATACTGTTGTGCTGGAGGGTATAAGCCATATACACCGCCTTGTCGGCATAGATATGCCACATGCGGTCCATTCCTGTTTCAGGCCGTGCAATACGGTTACGGTCTGCCCCATAGTCTTGCACGCTTACGTGCAAGGTGATGGAAGCATTGGCCGGAGATAAGGTCGCCGGTGTATAATCCCCTGCCGCTATGCCGACGGGAAACGTGAACGGATTGGCGGCGGCATAAGTCTTGACAACATGCCCGGCCACACTATTGCCGGTGACGATCATGCGCTCCCGCGAGTAGCCCGCTAAGAGACCCTGAGTACCGATGAGGAGGTCGTGGCCGTTGAGCAACACATTGCCACCGTCTACAGCAAAGTTGAATTGGCTGTTAATATGCAAAGCGGCGGCTAACGGGCCATCAGGGTTGTCGGTGTTGTAGCCCGGATCCGCCAGGTCCTCCAAGATAAGATCATTCGGGTTGCGTAGCTCTATGGGTACAATAATGGGCCTACCATTGTTCCCGTCAATTCGTGTAGGGCCGGCCGGCATGTCTTCATAAAAAGGATTGGTGCCAGGATCATGAATGATGATTTTGCCCGTACCGCTAAAGGTCGCTGTAGGAGCAATCCAGATGTTGCTGCTCCAGATTTCAAGTGTACCGTTGATGATCCAATGGGAGTTGGGGCCAAAGTAGCTGGTTTCGGCATAGCGCAGTTCCACGGTCTCGGGGTCGATGACCACGGTAGAATTGTCGGCCGTGGTGCTGCCGACGCCGGTTTGGGCGAGAACAATACCGTGGCTCCATATAACTATCAAGTAGCATATTCCAAAAAAAAATCTTATGCTTATCCGTTTGGCAATCATTCAGCCACTTATTATCGTTCGTTGAGTTGTATTGTTTTCGATGGCAACATCGGATTCGTAATCACGGCGCAACGCTTGACATGTACCGTAATGGTCGCTTTCGAAGACCGATAAGCCTCGTCGCCGTAAGGCTCGCCGCGTCCTGGCTTGCTAAAGCCCTTTATCGAATAATTTACCGAGGCCTCTCCTTCATAAATACCGATCGGTGTAAACTGTACTTGCCTGGTCACAGCGTTGAATATCCATCGACCGAAGCTGTTTTCATATTCATGTGGGTTTTCCGCGAGATTGCCTTCTTCGTCATAAAACCGAAATGTTGCAGGATCAATGTATTCACTGCCATGGATTGGGTCCGATACGTGTTTAGAATACGCAATGTCATTGTCAAGGGCATCAATGAGGACACGACCGCCTAAGCAGACCTCGGCTTGGTCGTCTTCTACTTCCGCTACATAAGGCAGCTCAACAGTAAGTTCCCGGATAAGGTGGATATTAGTGGATCCGCCGGTTGAAGCAGCGAAACCGATGCGGAAGAATTGGGGAATGGAGGCGTTTAGCGTATAGGACCTCGCGTTAGTTTCATTTTGCTGGTTGCCATTTGAATTCTCTACATACTCAAATGACTCTCGGTAATGATAGTTGTCGATGACCGTGGTAATGGTATTTCCATGTTGAATACGGACGGTGATGCTTAAGCCCCCGATGCCCGGAGGCATGGGCAATAGGTCGATAAAAGCCTTGCGGTAATTAGGACTACTGGGGTCGGTTGAGAAAGTCTCATCCTCACCGATCCCGAGGGTGAAATTTTCCGGTAATGCGCCCGTGTAAATATATGGTTCGTTTATGTCTTCTGCGTTTAATGATGTTTTTAATACCGCACCACTTCGATTATTCGTGCCGAGGGTTGATTGTGTAATTAAGACGGGGTAACCGGTAAATCCTTGCCCCCGACCCTCTAAAGGTACTCCTTCTGCACCACGAAGTGTTACATGACTTTTACCTTGTTCTGCCCATCCGTCAGGGAGGGGGGTAGGAACACCATTTATCCGTTCTGTTTCCGAAAAATACTCTTGTTTGTGGTTTCCAAAGACGTCTAACCCGATGCCGAGATAAGCGCCGGTTAGTCCGGGTCGGCGTTGATTATTATTCCTTGCCCAATTATAAGCATAGCCCAATTGCCGACCTTTGGATCCTGCAGAAGGGGATACCACATCCGCGTCAAATAGAAAGACTGATATACCGTCTGCGCCACTGCCATTATACATGGCAAATTCGAACGCGATTTTTATCCCATTATCAGAGCTGAATTTTAGGCTGTTAACAAATACAGCCCCGAATAAATCCGGGTTTGCTCTGGTCAAACGCAATCCATCCGTGGTAAATGTTGCATCGTTTGTACCGGAACCCGTGGCTAAGCTCACTTCCGGGTAATCTTCTGGGTCTCCTGAAGTAAATGGTTGATAGTAAGGGAAGTCCCCATAAATGGACGTTTGAGCGGTGGCTGAATGACTTAGTGCGGATAGGTAAAGTAAGGGAAGAAAAGCTATGATATACCAATATGGATATCCCCGTCCCATCCTGTTGAGCGACAGGGGTAGCGAGACGTTGTATTTGGCGGAGTAAATCATGGTTTTACTTCAAAAACGATATTCATGAAACTGTGTACGGTAAGATCGGCGTCTGCTTTTACTGTAAAGGTCATTACGCCAAGGTTATTTATCGATACGTCTTCGAATACGTTTGTATCGTAATATGTGATATAATAATTGAGTTGGTCGGCATTCAATACTGGCAACGCCGTGGCTCCGGGGTTTTGCGCCATAGGAGTTCCGAATTGCTCTTCATATATCTCATACAGCTCTATCGTACTTGGTATGCCGCGTACGTCGGTAGGAATTGCGATGGATGGCATATAGAAAAAGCGAGGCATGGCGGCTTTAACTTGTTTGAGTATACCATATTCATCCACCACTACTATCTTATTCGTCACAGTACCGTTATTTACGATCGAGCCATTTTGCAGGCCTGCAATGGCAAGGGTGTTAGTGGCATCCGTAACGATGGTCGTTTTCTTGGTGAGTTCTCCGCCGAGTTTTATTGCGCCGGAGGTGTTTTCGTCATCCGTTTCGATATGTAATCCATTGGAAGCTTTGTTGATGTCGTCCATTGGGGCCTCTACGGAGTTGCCGTCGCTGTCGGTCAGCACCAGTTTGCCATCCGCGACGGCCAGAGAC
>NZ_FUYS01000016.1 GCF_900168055.1 Parapedobacter luteus | reverse complement strand
CGTATTGCCCTGCACAGACGCAGCTATAAGAAGCACGGTTATACGACCGACAGGGAACATCTCCCGGAAAACCACCGGCACATGCGCGAGCGCCTGGCATGGAACCCTGATTATTACCTGAGCAAAGCGGAAACATATGGCCCTGCTACTCGGGAGTACTTCCAGCGGGTCATGGACAGTAAGCTTATCATCGACCAGTCCTACCAGGCCTGCCGGGGACTCATGCGCCTGGCAACCGGCTATCCCGAGCGCATTGAAGGTGCCTGCAAGAGAGCGCTCAAAGGACAGCGGTTCAATTATACGGCCATCAAAAACATACTGGACAACAATATGGACCTGCTCGAAAAAAAGGAAGCACCCAAACAATACACCATACCCCTGCATGATAATATCCGCGGTGCCGGAGAATACAAATAATATAAAACCATTGGACAGAAATGAATACAGATCAGACAATCGAACAGCTAAGAACGCTCCGTCTGGCCGGGATGGCCAGACGTTACGAAGCGGTGAGTGCACTACCCGTGCACGAAGTACAGAACGTACATGAACTATTGGCATCCATGGTGCAGGCCGAGGTGGAATACCGCGACCACACCAGGACGCAGAAATACCTGAAGGCAAGCCGGCTGCGCTACAACGCCCTGCCCGAAGAGATTGTCTGCAACCCGGAAAGAGGGATCACGCGCGAACAGGTGCTCCGCTTATCGGATGGGGCCTTTATCGGGCGGGGTGACAATGTACTGATCACCGGGGCTACCGGATCCGGCAAAAGCTTCCTGGCCTGTGCCCTGGGACGATCGGCATGCCTGCTGGGATACCGCACATTGTATTTCAGCATGAACCGTTTCATGGATACGGTCTCCCAGACCAGGCTCGACGGTACATACCTTAAGTGGATCAAAGCCATATCCAACCACAGATTACTTATACTCGATGACTTCGGACTGAAGGCGATCGATGCAGACGCCAGGCTGGCACTATTGGATATACTGGAAGACCGATATGGCAACAGTTCGGTGATTATCACTTCGCAGTTACCGGTGGAGGCGTGGTACAACTTTATCGATGAACCTACACTGGCCGACGCGATAATGGACAGATTGACAGCATCGGCACATAGGCTACCCCTTCAGGGCAAGTCTATGAGGAAGAAAAAAAATCACTAACTTTGAAAACCCAGTGGCGCAGCTGCGCAGATTATTGGCCTCTTCACTGGTGTACTTTCATCCGGAACGGGTGGTGTACTTTCCCCGGAATATTCAATTAGGCACAGCCCCCGAAGTGCCTTGAAGCGCACGGACTTGGTTGTGATTTGCTTTCATTCTTTGATTTACTGATATTAGGCACAGCTTATCAATGTTTTTGTAGTAGTCCATTTCGGTTGTGATTTGCTTTCATTCTTTGATTTACTGATATTAGGCACAGCTTAATTTCAGTGGTGATAATTATGTAGGTCGTTGTGATTTGCTTTCATTCTTTGATTTACTGATATTAGGCACAGCGACGACTGGCGCAACCAAGCGCATCGGTAGTTGTGATTTGCTTTCATTCTTTGATTTACTGATATTAGGCACAGCCAGACCGAGCGCCAAGCACCGTAGCTTCCTGTTGTGATTTGCTTTCATTCTTTGATTTACTGATATTAGGCACAGCGAGACAATGTTTTTTTCATTGTACATTTCGGTTGTGATTTGCTTTCATTCTTTGATTTACTGATATTAGGCACAGCGTACCATCAAGTATTTCAATGTGAATCAGTGGATTAACTCAAAAATTAGAAATAAAAAATCCAAGCCAAAATAGCTTGGATTTTTTATTGATTTGTTATTTTTCCTTATCCTATTTCTAACCCTTGGCTGCTGCTCTGTTACAAAACGAATATGTGGAAAACTTTTTCTATTATACCAACGACGGATGGATTTCTTTTGGAAAATTCATCATACTAGCATTTCTAAAATGCCGATTCTCTGGAACGTGGAGTTTGTAGGGCCTGTTGAATGCCTCTTGGGACAGATTAAATCGGCTGGCCAACTTACGGATAACTTCTTTAGAAAGCCCTTTTTTATAATTCAAGATATCTGAAATATATCCTTTGCTAATACCCAAATAATTGACCAAATCCTTGGGTCGCATGTCGTGATCTTTCATGAGCGATTTCAATAGTTCGATAGGATCCATTTCCTTGAAACTATTATTTGTGGTATCGTAATGTTCAATCAATAAAGTAAGCAACTCCACTTCCTCGTAATTGACAGGATCACCCTCAAGCAACGTCTCCAATTCTTTACAATAGGTGTCGTATTGTGCTTTGTCTTTGATGACGCTATATTTTAATGTTGCCATAATCTTAATAATCGTTTACTATATACTGTGTACCTGATGCACATAGCTTATCATATTCGGCGTGTGTGCCTATCCAGCATATAAATAGGTGTATTTGTGTTGCACCAAAAACATACTTACAAATTAATCTATAATTATTACCACCAACATCAAATACCACCCTATTACTACCGTTACCTAACAGGTCTGCACTATTGAACGTATGTTTTATATCCATCGGCGACTCCCAATCCGCGTATTTGATCTTTCCCAACCAATCCCTTAATGAAACACTACTTCTGGCATGCATGATAGCGAATTGCTCAATAGTCTGTCGTTTTATTAAATGTACACGCATGTAATAATATACAAAGATAGCAAACAAGTTCACAAAAAGAGAACTTTAAAAAGGTTTTCTCAGAATAGCTCAAGTTGTTGCGGCGTATCCGGTCGTTTTCCCATTTCCTTACCCACAAACAATTCGATATCACCAAACTGCTTGTCTGTGATTGTCAATATGCCGACATGACCTTTTTCAGGCAATAAGCGTTTCACCCGTTTAATATGTACATCCGCGTTTTCACGACTATTGCAATGCCTCAGGTAAATGGAAAACTGAAACATCGTGAAGCCATCCTGCATAATGTCTTTGCGGAACCGAGCATGGGCCGCCCGTTCTTTTTTTGTTTCCGTAGGCAAATCAAAAAAGACTAATATCCACAAAACACGATACTGATTTAAACGGTCCACTTTACTCTATACAGACGGATAATTGATTTTACGGGATATGCCTTCGAAACACCTGGCCAATGAAGCAGTCGTCCGCGATGCACCTACCAGCAACGGGCTGGTCATATCGTCAAAACGCACATCCACCTGTGGCAGTTGCAGTAGCTTGGTTTTCAGCACAGTATCCAACCCCTGAAAATCACCTCCATTGGCGACGATATCATAGACGATTAAGTCTACAAACGGACGATAAGGCTCCATAATATCATCTGCCAGGCAATAGGCATTATACTTATTCCTGTGGAATATCCCCAATGTCGGCAGTAACCCGGAAGACACCAGGCTGCGCGCGACAATAGCCCGTAAAATGGCATAACCGTAGTTCAGTAAATTATTGGGTGGCTCTCCACCCCTATTCCGGCTGAATTCGAGGTATTCGCTAAAGATATTTTGCCAATAATACGCAGCCGCACGGCCTTCATAGTTATCAGGATCACCGGATTTGACAGACTTCGACCAGCGGTACATGTTGCCCGATGCTATCCCTAACTTTTCCAGCACACGCGCCTGATTGTAGATTTTCTGCTGGATGGTTTGTTGCCAAAGCTGTTTTTTCAAGGGCAGCGACGCTTCTATCTGGTATCGGAATCGTTCGGCTTGGGTATTCCCGCCATCCAAAGGCAAAATCAGTCCGGTGGGCATGTGGCTGGCGTCACAGGAAATGAGGGCAACGTTGTTCTGTACGAGAGCGGCGATGCATCCGTGGGAAATGGTTATCTGCTGATTTTCCAGTACTACCACGCCAATATCTTCGATCGGTACCGTCCGGTCATCTTTCTCTTTGTCAGGAAAGGAAATTACCAATTGACTATTCCTGTGGCTCAGATAAGCCGGATTGGAAAACATAAGGGTGCGCTTGATCATGTTCTGCCCGCTTTTAAACCTCCCCTAGCCGATACACATCCGGAACATCATCCGCGCGATGCTGGGCAAGTACGCTATCCACCAGTTGCTGACTGGGGATAACCAACTCTGCAAAGACCTCAATTGCCAACCATTCCTGCGCAGGGCGTTTTAGATCTTTATGACTGATGTAGGCGCTAAGACCTACGCCAGCATCCATCATATTGGCCAGCACAATATTCTCATAGGCGGCGATATACCCCAATCGTTTGTCACCTCTATTCACTTGTATGGCAAAACTGTCATAGATATTCGTGGGCTCGCGCACCAGATGCACTTCATCGCCAGCTTGGATATTGTCCTCGATTTCATTAAAGTCATAATGCATCAGCCCACGAATATAGTTGTCGTATATCTTTACGGATTTCGTGCTAATCAAACCCTTAGCGGGCAGGATTAACCCGCCTGCGCCAAGGCCAATGGATTTGAGGAAATCGGTGCGGTTCATACTGCGCTTATTAATACTCTCCAATGCCTACAATATCACCAATATGATTGATGCGAACTTTGATGATGTTTTCCATAAACGGTAAGCTCTTTAATTGCTTATAAGCGATGCCATTCAATTCCTTTTTTTCTTCTACTGTTGTTTCCAAATGATTTCGAAAAACAAAATCTCTTACAGCGGAATTTCCGTAAATGACCTTAGATAACTTCTGTACCCTATACAAATTTGGGCTTATCAGTTTTTTATTTTTAGGGTCTAATAAATCAATTTCGCGTGGATCAAATGCCATTTGATCATTGGAAAAGACAAAATACTCATTCTGCTTCATTGTAAACAAAAATTGCCACCCCAAATGAGCGTTGTATGATTTATCAATGACAGTGAGTCCCTGATTCACTCTTTCGACAGCTTCGAAAAATGAAACAACATGGTCTTGTAAATTGCCGTTCTCATCCCGATATATCGCCACGTGATGATTGTTACCCGTACTGACAAAATCTACGGGAATTTTTTTGCCTTCGTCATCTAGGATATCATTGCCCATATGGTCTTTTTTGTAATGCAAAGGTTCTGCATTCTTCACGCCACTTATCGTTACCCGTTTGATGCTGATGCCTTTTTCCCGGTTCAGCCAAATGGGATTTTTGTCCAAATCGGAAAACGCTCTTTTGGGATCGCCTCCATATTCGTTCAACCGTTCCAAAAGGATGTTTCTGGCTTTGCCATCCAGTACTTTCTCTATAGTTTTAACGTCTTTCAGATTTTCGGGTGTTACATCCTTACGAATGGAATAGTCTTCTTCGAGCCAGACCAATTTCAGTTTTTCGGGTAAAACTTTCTGCTTCGCATTGTCTAGGTAAATCGGGTTTTTATTCAGCGCGTTCCTTCCTGTAAAAGCCTTTTTAGGGTCATTGTTGTTTTCAGCCAGTCTCTCTAAAAGCAATTTTCGGTATAATGGGCTAGAAACCTTTTGGATGGTTTCCTTATCAAATTTAGCTCCGACCTTTTCTTCCTTGCTTTGATAATAACGGTACTTTCTGTACACGGTTTCCTTATGCAACTGACCGCGTGGTGTTAATTCAGTTCTCACCCTTTCGCCATACTTGGTCTTCGTTCTATTTTTGTTTTTGGTGACGACTTTGTTCTTTGCTTTATGCGAAACCAATACGTTTTCCAAATGCGCTTTGGCCACTTGGCGGAAGTTGGGGATGGGGGACTTGAGTACCCGTTTTTTGTTTCCATCGCTGTCCATCACCAACTCTGTTTCTTTTGCCTCAATTGCGATGATATTGCTATGCAATCGATGGCGTTCATTTTTTCTGGCGTTCAAGTAGTTAAGATATTGAATATGATTATGCTTGGTAAAAGCTACCGTCAAAGCGTCCATCGCATGGTGTCGGTGATCGTTGCGCTTGGTCCAATCAACAATACGTTCTTTAAACGTCCCGTCTTTCTTTTCTACCATCTCGGTCAAGCCTAACTTCCTGAATTTTTCGAGATTCAACTCCTGCATGATATTTACCAAATCCCAATCTTCACGCAGCCGATCCGTAATACTTCCTGATGTACTGACCACAGAACGGGTGATGTCATATAGCATATTCTTTGCTTTCTTGGCAATATATTGGCTGTCGCGCAAGTCTCTTTCTATAAAGCCGTCACCGATGTCACTTTCCCGTTTTTGCAGTTTTTGGAACTTAGCCTTTGAGATGCCTTCTTCGGAATTTTTTTGTCCCAATTCAAAAAGATGTTGGGCACGTAAAACAAAATCCACCGCTGCTACCTCTCCATATTTGCTTTCAATGTAGTCATATGCCGTTTTATTGCCCTTGTCTAAATTGTCTTGCCTAAACACAACCGTCTTATTGGAAAAACTATCGTCAAACTGCTTAGCCTGTGGAATAATATGGTCGATATCAATCAGCTTGCTGAACAGAATCTCCCGCGGTATATATGTATTTGTATACAGGTCTTTATAACCGTTGTTTTTCAACTCTTCATACAATTTATAACGGATAATATCATTACGGCTTGGGTTCTTTATGCCAAACTCCGTCTGCAACAGTCTCACAATTCTTTCATGCTTGAGCTTAGCGGCGTTGATATTGGCGGTCATCTCAGCTCTTTCCTTAGCATTCTTCTTCAGCTCACGGGCCAATTCAATCCGTATTTCGTCAAAGTGAAAATCTTCGGGTAATCCTTGGGCCTTTCGTTCGGCATTTTCGGCATCTATCAAAGTGTTGACGACATTTACCATCTGGTTGAGGATTTTCTCTACTACCGGGTTCCGTAAACTGTTTTTCTTTAACAGTTCCAACCTCCCCTTCAACGGCCGATTGGCGATTTCATCCTTTGTGAGCGAAGATTTGGAGTGGCGATAACCGGCATGTTCGCAGGCATCTGAATAATGATGTTCTTTGATATACGGATAAATCCTACGCATCGCTTTGGAACTCAAATTGCCATAATCATCTGATAAGGTGACATTGACCAATATCTTGCTGTGTTCGGGCTTGAAGCCGAATTTTGAGCAAAGCTTTTTCTTCAAACCGATATTTTCATTACCAAAAACCAAAATATCCTCTTCGCTATATTTTCGGGTATCGTCTTCCGCCGAATACAACAAATGCCATAACTGACACGAGGCTTGTTGCTCAAAGGCTTTTCCATCCAGTTCGGCATTAAATTCCAAAATCTGCGTATTGATACCTAATGTTTCAAAAATATCCCGAACCATTTTTTGGATTTCAACAGCGGGCACATCTATATCATCCAGGGCTACTTCGTCCTTGTTGCTCTTGACTTTCAGTAAGTCTTTCACGTCATAACCTTCTATTTCCAATATTTTCAGGTAGGTATCATAGAGGGCTTTGTTGGTCCTGTTACCTTCTATTGTGGTGTAATTGAGTTCATAATCTTGCGGCTTATACCCCAACAAACCCAATGCTTTTGAAGCACTTAGATTACCCTTGATGTTCAGCTCATCAAACAAAAGTTGCTTGGCGTTCATGTCGAAAGCAAAGATTTCTTGTTCTTCTCCCCCTGAATTATCTGACTTTTTTACAGTGCGCTTTCTGCTCCCTTTTTTGCGAATTAGCAAATTGTTGAGCACCTGCCAAATCTTGAACTCTTGAAACAAGGGCGAAGATTTGGGGGCAACTTTTAATCCAATGGTTCTCTTGACTATTTGCCCATTTCTCTCTATTTCGATTTCTTTGCTCTCAAACTCACAAAAGCTCACCAATCCTTTCTGGGACTTCAGTTTCCTTTGATAAAAAATGACGATATCCCGAATTTCTATTTTCAGCTCCTCCGTCAGTTCTGCATGGTGTTTAGATTGTTCGCTCCATATGGCCTCAAACTCATCCATATAATCTTGCCGGTAAAACACCTGATTTTTAAGAAGGGTATGTGGATTGTGTAGAAGTTGCTTGTATAGATATTGGCCAACTGTTTCCTTATTGAAGTACAATTCCTTACTCCGGTCGGATATGGCACCAAGATAACCGGAAGACTTATTCAGGTCATTATTGATTTCGGTAATTACATAAGCAGCCTCTTCTTTTTCCAGTCGTTGCGACACCGCTTCGGCCCGCCATTTATAGGCTTGTAGTTTCTTTTCATCCCTCGAACCCTTATTTTCTGAGGTGTTGATTTGGTATCTGCCCCAGAAGCTTGTCGATGTGGCCCTTTGCCCTTTACCTTCCAGATATTTCTTAAACTCATCGGTAAAAATATCAGGATAATGTTGCTGTTGCTGCTTCCATACTTTATCCAGCTCAGCATTCAAATCCGAACGGTAAAAATCAGGAAGAGTCTTCTTTCCCTCTTTTAATAGTTGGTAAGCAAGTTGGCCAGGGGTGATGTTTTCCTCATACAGCCTTTTCGCAGTGGCCATGCCGTCTATTGCCTGTCCCTCTTCTTCATTTTTTGTCTTTCGACTGCTTTTGTAGCCACGCTTTTTGTTGATGGCCAGCAGCACTCTTGCGAATTGCTCTTTGTCAATTTTTTCTGTAACCGCTTTTGCACGCAACCGCCATGTTTCGTGCGTAGTATGTTTGCCGTCCTCAGCTAATACGCTTTCGGTTGTAATCAAACCTGATTGTATCAATACTTCTATCAGATTTCTTCTTCTGTCCTGAAAGCGATCGAGATTGCGTCTCATCCCCCGTTTCAGTGTCCGGTCTGCATTTACAGACACCGGCTTACCCTTTTCAAAATTGGTTTGTTCATCCGTCGTCAGTGGATTTACGCGCACACCTATTCTTTTGATAAAAGATTGTTCTGGGGTGTCGCCTTCGATGACTTGTGCAAAGCCTATGGAAGTGGTACCCAAATCAAGTCCTAATATCCTTTTCTTCATATCAGTTTATTTTAGCAATTAAAGGTAATCTGCAAGAAAAATTATGTTTTACGGTTTCCCGTATTGCTCAATTCAAAATATGCTATATCTTTGTTTCTGAAAGCAAATCACAATAAGGATTATTCCGTTGTGAAAACATTTAGCGCCTCGACTATCTTCGGGGCTTTTTTTCTTCCCAACCACTTCATCCCCTGATACGCTTATATACTTGTATAGTAAGTTCTTGCTAATGGACACTTCTATCTGCGTTTGGCGTGGAGGATAGTTAATAAACGGAAGGATTTCGACATGGAATTTTAACGTGGCAGCTCTTTCCATAATAAAATTAGTAGTTTGGTTGACGGTCAGTTCATTAATGCATGTGTTTCGATTGTATTAGGATATGCAATATACAACATCGCGTCAAAAAAAACAAAGGACCTCCTGAAACAATCGCACAGAGCCTTCAATTGGAAACCAACGCCTTCCAGCCTAACATCGTTTTGTCTTAGGCTTTCAACCGTTGAAGCATTTCGATACGGATATCCATTTGATGGTCTACTAGCTTGTCATAATCGGACTCCTTGTCGCTTAGTTTCATAATTAGGATAAATAATTCTAATGCAAGAAAGAAGAAAAGGAACAATGCATACACAAACATGCCCACCCAGTTTGATGCGATAACTTCCTTTAAAAGGGTCAGTTCGTCCAGGAAGCCGGTCGCCGACTTTAACTCCTCCTCTTTTTTCCGTTTTAAATCTGTCAAGGAATTTAAAAGCTCAAATTTTTTGCCATTTAGCTCGGTTATCTGCGCTTGCAAAAAATCAAACTCAACCTTCAGCGGGTTATCTACGATAGCAGTGTTTCGCTGTGTGGTCGAATTGACGTTATTACCTGAGCTGTCTTTAGTTACGCTGCTTGTGGTGTAGTTGGTTATAATAACCGGGCGCTTCTGCAATTCTTCGCTTAATGCAAATAAACGGGTGTTTGAAATTTCAAGAACAGAATCAAGTTCTTCTACTTGCATGCGTATGTCATTCTCACTGGTCTTAATCGCTTCCTTAACCCGAATGTCCAACACCTGAACTTTCCTAAGCTCGATATCATCCTGAAAAGTAAATTGATCCATAATCAAAGCCCCAAGGATAGCCATCACCAAACCCAATATGACTCGGAATAGCTTACCTCCCCAACTGATGTGATGCGAAAGGATGATAATCCGCTCGATTTGCAGGATGACAAAAGACATGAGCACACCTCCTATTACCCCTCCCCCAATCCCCATATGCAGGTATCTTGTCGCAAAACAATAGCCAATAAAAAACCACACCAGCATGATGATTAACAAAGCTCCTGTATACTTCTTGGCATTCTTAACACTTTGTTCGCTGGAATTCCTGATTAGGGGATAGCTTAACCCTGTCAGAAAACAACAAAACCTGAGATATGCGCTCTTTTTGTCCATGGTCAAAGTGCTTTAGACAATAGGCTTGCTTGGGTGATGGAAGCCATGCCTTTCATAAACCCGCGTTGATAAGACAACATGGCTCTCTCGCAATAGCCACTATTCGACATTAACGAACTTTCTATCGCGTTGACTTTCTGAATATGCTCCATCAGATCGGTTTTCCGGCTTTTCAACTCTTCAACTAAATCTACTAAGCCCGCACGCGATCTGGACGCTATATGGAAATCCATCTCCTTTAGCAGGGAATCATGATAAATGCGGACTTTTTGAATAATTATTTCGAGATCATACCTGATTAAGCGGATGTTCTCTTGCTTATAACTCTCATCCGGACTGATCATAGCATCGTTGAAACCCTTACTTTCAAAGTCACCTTCCAAGTAATGATAGATAGCGAGTATCCCCTTGTTGCTGGACATGAAGCCGTCCTCCATTACAGGTTTTTTTTCGACGAATAATTCTTCGGTTACGTCTTTTCTATCAACCTCTTCGGTATGCTTAACTGCCAAAGTGGAGTTTGCGCTTCCGTTTTTACTGAAAATACTTTTAAATATACTTGCCATATTTCGGTCCATTAAACAACAATTGAAGGCACTTTATACAACTGGTGGCCACGCTGATGGCATTTTTCACATAATGTAATCATCAACGTATTGGGGTAATCCCAAGGCTCTTTGAATTTTCTGAGCTTTATCTGAAAATGATATTGGCGATGATGCACCTGCAAATTTTCCTGGGATTTGCAGTTAACACAACGGTGGTGATCCCTCGCCAAAATCTCTTGCCGTTTTTTCTTCCATCGTTCATCAAATAACGCTGCTCTGTAGGCTCCATGGTTCTCCTGATCAAGCAGCTGCAGTATGGGATTCTTTGCCACTTTAATTGGTTCAGGACAAATAGTTATTCACCGTCTGCAAAATCGCCTCTGAATAGCTATAGATATCATCCAGCCGTTCGATATCGTGCTTGGTTTCTTTCTTTTCCTTGTCGAACAGCCCAATCCGCATTCTATTGGGCGTGAAATAGAAGCGGCATATCGGTTTGCGGTTATTATCATCAAGCAGGATACCACAATAGGATTGATTGTCACGCATGAAAACACGGCCGACTTCAATCTCCTTACGGAGTATGGATTTGACGATCAAATATCCGTCAATTTCATCCTGTGTTGTCACTACCAATGATTCTGGCTCTTGCGCCGGTGCTGGGGATTCGCTTTCTTCGGTTTCCTTCTTCAACGCGCTCTTTAGCCGCTCACTGATTTGGTCGTTTATAATCTGGCTGAAAACCCGCTTAACTAAGGGCGTAAACTGCTCCAGGACCTTGACGGTAACCAAACTCGGATAGGCCTGCTTTGCGAAATAACGGACAAACTCTTCAGAGGGATTCTGGATTTCACTAGTGACCAATATCTTCAGTTCATTGAAATACTTCAACTCGCTTGCCGTTGAAGATATATTGTCTAAGTCGAAGACTGATTTATGGAATTTCCGCAACTCGGCAATTTCATTATCCTTGATATCGGTAATCTTGAATTCAAAAAAAGGCTTTTCGTCCATCTTATTGGGCGTAACCAAATCGGTATAAAACCGATATTCCAGCCCGTTGGTCAATAAACTGAATTTGGCCGATGTGGTATGGAAGTACCGGAAGAGTTGCGAATTGTGCGGATCCAACCCATCGGCATAGTGCTTGCATTCGATAAGGATGACAGGTTTTTCTTCACGCAGAATGGCATAATCCACCTTCTCTCCTTTCTTAATGCCGATATCTGCAATAAACTCAGGATGTACTTCGAAGGGATCAAACACATCGTAGCCCAAGATTTTCAGGAATGGCATGATAAGGGATGTCTTGGTAGCCTCCTCTGTGTTTATCTGCGGCAACAGCCGGTCTACACGTTTGCCGAATTGGCGAATTTCTTCTTTGAAATCCATGGTGTTCATCTTTAGGTTTTTAGTTTTGAATTAATCTTCCCACCCACGCAACAGCATTGCCGTCAACGCTGAAAAAAGAAACAAGATCGTGACGGAGGCTTTCATCGTGTTGCAAATCTTATTCATGTATGCTGCCATTTGCTTACGATGTCAAAAATACAAGGCATAGGTGTCCGCTCCTTACGGGAAACCGTAAAGCCGCAATTACTTCAAAAAATTTCAGCCCATAGCCCCCGCTCCGCCTGCCGGGCCTGCTGCTGTAAGTCAGCAAATAAGTCTACATATTTGATATTGGGAGGGTAAGTAGCCATCACCGCGTAGCCTTGGGCGACCAGATGGGCGTTTAGAAATGTGCCGTCTTCGAGGTAGACATAGGCCAATAGCCGTTGATACCGATCTTTTTCCTGCACGTCCAGTTCCAGCCGGACTCGTTTGTGCAGCGTCAATTTTGTCACGTACGCCTTGGCCTCTTCGCCGAAGTGCCCTTTCTTCTTCCGGCCTGCGTTGCGCGTTTCGGGCGCATCTATCCCGATGAAGCGAACTTTAACCTCGTCCGCCCCGTCCCTCACCCAAAAGGTATCCCCGTCTATCACCTTGGTCACATAGACATACTTTTCTTTCGGCGCCGATATTTGTTTTTGGCCTGCCGGTTCAGCGATTTCAAACGCAGCGCAGACAACGAGGAGCAAGGCTACGAAGATGGGAGCTTTCTTAATCAAATAGGATTGAATTTGCTTAAAGCAATCGTGCATCGTGCCAAAATTAACGAAGATTACGACATGGCACTAAATAATTTCAATATCCTTACAGTAAGCGATAAGCTGCGCGTTGTTGGAAAACCCCAACACTTCCTTCATCAGGCTAAGCCGTTTCTCCACGCTGCTTAGCCCGGAAGGCTTGATATGTTGTTTCTGCAGGTAATACGGGATATCCTTTTGCAGTACGCCTTGCGAGAGGAGCTTGATGATGGTCACATCAAAAGTGGTAAACTCATAGGAATTTTCCCCTTGGATGGTTTGCTTCAAATCCGGCGATAGATAGGTGCTGTGCTGGTAAACGGCGTGGATGGCTTGCTTGAGATTTTGGGCATCACGCCGCGCTTTACGGACATAGCCGTCAATCGAGAGCGATTTAAACAGATTGTCCACGATGGGTGCCCTGTTTTCTGCCGAGAAGACGATCACCTTCAGGTCTGGCTGTGCTTCCCGCGCTGCCCGGATAAGCGCTTTCCCGTCCACGAGCGTTTGCTTGCAATGGTCTTCTTCAAAATATAGGTCCGTAATGAGTAAGTCATAGGGCTCGCCGGCCTTCAACGCATTCCGTATCCAGGCAAACGCATCATCACAATAATAGACATACCTGGCGTCAGCTATGCCAAGTTCGTCCAATGTCTTTTGTACAGAAATATTCGCTATCTCGTGGTCTTCGGCAATCAATACTTTTTTGAACATCCGCTAACAGTTTAAAAGACGGGAAAAGAGAGGTGTATTTTTAATCCCTTTTCGACCTCGGTGTCAAAGGTAATGAGGCCGCGAAGATTTTTTATACGGTTTCCCGTATTGGTAAGGCCATTGCGATAAGTAAACGTTTTAGGCAGGCCGACACCGTTATCGCTGTAGTGGATATGGAGCTCATGGCCGATTCGTTCAAAACGCACGGCAACGTGGCTCGCCCAGCTGTGCTTCTTCATGTTGACCATGAGTTCTTGCAGGATGTGCTCGATCTCATGCTTCACTGCCAACGATACGGTTTCCCATAGGTCGAAGTCGTTTCCCACGATGACTACTTTCGTTTCGTCTGAAGCGAATGAGGTGAGCAGGCCCGCCAGCTTATCGTTGAAGTCCGGCGGATCGGCCGACGGCACATCGACCTCGGTATCGTAGGATATATCGCGCGACTTCTCATACATGACTTCCAGCCGGTCCAAGATCCCTTCCCTATCGATATCGGGTTTGTTTTCGATTTCGGTCATCACGCGATAAAGTCCGTTGGCCACCACATCGTGCACTTTTTTGGACGTTTTGAGCTGATGCGCTTTTATCCGGTTTTGGGCTTCGAGCTCCAGCCGCTGTTTTCGCTTCCGGTGCCAATACACACTGCCGGCTAACAACAGGATAGCGATGATGGCAATGACCGTAGTCAATATTCGCTGCCGGCTGATCTGGTAGGCGTTTTCGGCATTTTCTTTCTGTAGCCTTAGGTTGTCTGCTTTGTTCTTCTCCGCCTCGTACCGGATAACGGCAAATTGGTTTTTGGCAGCATTGCGGGCTGATTGGACGCTGTCGCTAAGCCGTTGATACGTCGCAAAGTACAATTTGGTCGAATCGGACGGCCCCAACCTAATCATTCGTCGCAGGGCCAGAATTTGGTCGTCGGCACTTTCGATTTGCTTGGCCACTTCATACCTCTTACGGGCGTAATACCAGGCCGAATCCAGCCGCTTTTTTTGATAATAATCGGTAAGATGTGCATAGCTGGCGTTTAGGCCCCAAAGGTCATTTTCTTCCTTCCGGATACGGAGTGCACGTAAAAATTCCGGTATTGCGTTGTATGTGGGATCTTGAAGCCATTTCAGGATGGTCATATTTGAAAGGACCCGGGCATATTCTCGAGGGTCCTTACTGGTTTCTTCTACAACTTGCTGGTATATGTTGTAGGCTTCGCTGTAGTTTTCCATCTCTTTGTAGGTGACAGCTTTGTTATTAAGGTAAATACGGGTATCCAGCGAATCGTCCGAAAATTTAATTGCCAAGTCGTAGAAATCCAACGACCGCTTATAATCTTTTAGGTTACGTGAGGCTATTCCGAGGTTGTTGTAATTGGAGCCCAGGTAATGGTGGTGTGCCCGGTTCTGCTGGTTTAAGTATGCAACAGCTTGGAGCGAGGTCTCCTGACCGCCGAAATGATCACCTTGATTGGTCAAAATGATAGCCATCTGCGTGAGACAGTACGCCGCATTGAGGCTGTCATTGGCTTCCAGAAAAACGTCTTTAGCCAGGTTGAGATAGAAAAAAGCACTGTCTACCGGGCCGCTGTCCAAGTATGTAAATGCCTGATCGTAGTACGGATTGTCAATGGGCTGGGGCTCGTGAGTTTCCTCCCGCGAACACGAAAGAAAAATAAGGAATGACAACGGAATGCTTAGGTGTTTCAATAGGATTCAAATTTTATTCGAAATTAGCAAAACTAAAAAACAGAATAAAATTTTATACAAATAAAAAAAGGCAGCGCTTTGCTGCCTTTTACGATTGGATATGTATTTACGTACTTTGGGGCGGCCTGGGAGGCACCTGTCCGGTTTCTCCACCGTTTCCGTTACTTGAACCGCCACCGTCTCCACCACCGCCGTTCGTAGTCTGTACGGTGGGCTGGCCCTGACCGGAATTACTGCCTGAAGGACACACCAAACCCATTAGTATTGCAAAAATGTAATACAACATAATTCAAAAATTTTAACATGAAAACTTGGTAGGTCCCCGCGACCTGTTCGCGGGGGTTGCTACGTTGGTTTTCAGAAGGCCTTCTGAATTTGTTGGGAAGTGCGAGCGTCTATCGCGGGAGCTAATAACTGCTTCCCAAACCGGCTATAAGCCACCGCGATTTCTTCTCATTTTGAAACCTGTTTCGTACATTTACCTCCATTGTGAATCAATGCTTGAACTGATTTCTGAAGCAAAAATATGGAGCGCAAATACCTAACCATCAGCAAATTCTGATGATTCCGTTATTCAACATCTTATTCCTGATTTTCCGGATGGACGTCTTGAAATTCCGGTGTTGGGCGATGGTGTTTTTACTTATAAAAGAATACGGGATTCCGTTAAAAGATTACGGGATTCCGTAAATTCCGATTGGTCGGTTGAGCTAATTTTGTTGCAATGTCAGAATTTGATAAATTTAAGGAAGAGGTGATAAACACCTATCGGGAAAAGAAAGAAAAGCATGCCCTGCCCAGTGAACTGGAACGCCCTTCTCCGGCGCAGCTCATGAGGTATTGCCTGGTACTTTTACGTAGGGGCGACATAAAGCAAGATATTCCCACCCTATTAAAAATTTTTAACGCTGATAATAAGCATGCCGATCTGGAGACCGCTATTCGAAAGTTTGGAACGGATGGATTTAAACCACTAAAAAATTTTATAATCGGCAAGACAAGCAAGCCTCGTGAAAATATCGTGAAGCTGCTGGCGATATTAATCGACTTCCAGCCCCGCCCCTTTGATAAATGGCGGGAAGCACAACGTAGCGACTCAAAGGAAAACCAAAAGGAAGACCAAGAAGAAACAGCCGCGGATCCGCCCGCTGATCAGGCGGAAGAATGCCAGGCGGATATGGCCATAAAAGAGAACGAAGATGTGCCCAAGGGGCAAAAAAATGAGGTATCGACTTCGGCATCGGAAAATGCGGGCAAGGAAGGCTCGGGTAAAGGACAGGCCAAATCCGGAGTTTGGTCGACAATCAAAAAACCGGCATTGTATGGAATGGTTGCATTTTTGGCGACAATCGGTGCGTACCGACTCGCCGACAGCTTTGATCGGGAATGTATGTATTGGCGCACCGACCGCTATGTACCGATCGCTTGCCATACAAAAATCGAAGACGCGAAAATTATCCCCCTGAATAAGCAACTGGCCAAAAACTTCCGCAAAATCATGCAGCCAGATACATTGACCAAAGACGCCCTCGGAAAAGTTTGGTATGTAAAGGTTACGGTGGACAGCATCGAGTTTTATACAGCTCCCGGCTTTTATCCATTGGATACCAATAAAAGGCTAAAGCCGGTAACGCCGTACATACTCGATAAATACGTATTTAATAGGCAAAAAAAGCAATAAATAAGGTTACATCTTCCGGACCCGGATTCCAGAAGAAAGTAAAACTGGGGGATTAAAAAACCAAACACACCGGCGATCCCACAGCGATGCGGTGCCTGGTATCTTGCAGTAACCCCGTAGCTGCATCCCTGCTGAAGACCACCACCTCATCGGTATTCTGGTTGGCCACCAGGAGGTACTTGCCGTCCGGCGAGATGTTGAAATTGCGGGGACCACGGCCCAGCACGGACTGATTGCCGACCTTGGTGAGCGTGCCGTCCGTTGCGTTCACCCGGTAGATGGCCAAGGTGTTGGCATCGCCCCGGTTTGATGCGTACAGGAATTGGCCGTCGGGCGACAGCTTGATGTCTGCCGCACCGTTTTTGCCGGCGAAGCCCGCTTCGTTTATCTCCACTTCTTGGATGGCTTCCAACCGGCCGTTTTGCTGCCGGTAGACCAGCACGTTGGCAATCATTTCCTCAATGAGGTAGACAAATTTTCCGTCGGCGGATTGGGTCAAATGCCTGGGACCACCGCCCGGTGAGCTCTTGGCAACGGGTTGCGCCGCAGGGATAAGCGGCCCGTCTGCGCTGGCGGGCCGGAAGTCGTAAATGTGTACATTATCTGTCCCCAAGTCCTGCACATAGATGCGTCTTTCATCGGGCGTAAAAAAAGCGGAATGCACATGCGGGGCTTGCTGCCTGCTTTGGTCGGGGCCACTGCCGGTATGCTGGATAAGCTGGCTGATTGCGCCAAGGCTTCCGTCGGGCTCGATGGGGAATACACTGATGCTGCCCCCACCGTAATTGGATACAACAACGTGCGTACCTCCCCGGTCGACGGCGACATGGCACGGTGCATCTCCTTGTGTAAGCTGCTGGCTCAACAGGCTCAGCCTCCCTGTAGCCTCGTCATATGCATAGGCGCTGACCGCCCCTTCGCCGTCTCCATTTTCATTGGCCGCATAGATATATTTCCTATCGGCACTGATAGCGAGAAATGACGGATTGTTGGCGGCCGCCGTACTTCTCAGCGTAGCGCTACCGGTGGCGGGATCAAAGGCGTAGACGTAGATGCCTTTGCTCTTTCCATTGTTTGTGTACGTACCGATGAATAAATCAATCGGTTGGTGCTGGGCAAAAATCATGGCGGGCAATATGATTAACAATGTGGCTAATGTCTTCATCAAAACAACGTAGTTTATAATAATGTTCAATAATAAATAAAATTAAGGAGATTGCCTAACCTCCTTGTGCTGCGGATTTGACCACACCTTGCTTGGCCAGGGCTACCCGCCGCTCGCCCCGCTCCCTCCTACCGTCATGGCTGCCAGCGCGGCGGTGTTTTTGATAAACGCTCTTCTGTTGGCTTTCATGTTTTGTAAGTTTATAACTATCGTTTTTACTCAAGCGCAAATGCGATATATGATCCGCCTGGCTTGAGCCCATACTTGGTGCCTCCTGCCGCTACGACGACGTATTGCTTTCCATTGACGGAATAGGTCGCCGGCGTGGCGAACGCCCCCGCGGGAAGCTGATACGTCCACAGGATCGCACCGGTTTTCTTGTCAAACGCCCTGAACAGCTCGTCTTGCGTGGCACCGATGAACAGCAGCCCGCCGGCCGTCACGATAGGTCCACCATGGTTTTCGGTACCTGTGGGGGGTATACCTTTTGCTGTGAGCGCGGGAAATTCGCCGAGAGGAACCTTCCAGAGGTATTCGCCCGTATTCAGGTCGACCGCATTCAAGGTGCCCCAGGGCGGCTTCACCCCGGGATACCCTGCTGGGGTACGGAACTGCACCTGCCCATTGTTTACCCACGGCGCGACATAAGGAAACCGGCTTGTGGTGTCTTCTTCAACGCCGGCTGCTGAACGGTTGTGCATATCTTCCGGTTCGTCAGTTTTGAGCAGGAAGTTGATGATGGCTTCCCTGCGGAACTCATCCATATGCTGGAACGAAGGCATCATCCCCTTGCCCGACTGGATGACGGCGGCGATATCCTTGCGCTGCAAGCGCTTTCCGACATCCACCAGCGACGGGTTGTTGCTGCCGCCGCCTTGGAGATCCGCACCGTGGCAGACCGCGCAATGGGTCGCGTACAGTGCTTCACCTCGCGACAATTGTGCGTTACGGCGTTCTTTCATACTGGTTTCGAGATCCAGCATCCGGAGATCCCACGGCATCTCGTTGGAATTGACGTAAAAAATGCCGTCCGGATCGGCTGCCGTACCACCCCATTCGGCACCTCCACCGATGTGGAAGACCAATGTGCCTTCTACGCTTGGGGGAATAAACTTGTTGCCCGAGCGCGTTTGCAGGAACCTTTTTTTCACGAATTCGTAGGATTCGGGGTCGAGGTCGTTGATATCTGCTTCAGTAAAGTACTGGCGGGCGAATGGTTCAGGCTTCAGCGGATAGGGCTGCGTAGGCCAGGGCGCTTCGCCCGGCACGGCGCCTTCCACCGGTACGGGGCGCTCCTCTACGGGAAAAAGCGGCTCTCCGGTATCGCGGTCGAGCACATAAATGAGCCCGTCTTTGGTGGCTTGTGCTACAGCGTCGATCATCCTGCCTCCGTGCCGCACCTGGATGAGGTTGGGCGGATTGGGGATATCGCGATCCCACAGGTCATGGTGGATGGTTTGGAAATGCCACTTGCGCTTGCCGGTGAGCGCATCCAGAGCGAGGATGCAGTTGCCGAATAGGTTTTGGCCATGCCTGCCACCGCCGTAAAAGTCGGTGGACGGCGAGCCGGTGCCCAGGTAGACAACGCCCCGCTTGGTATCCAGCGTCATTCCGGCCCAGTTATTGGCGCCGCCCATATAGTTGTAGGCCTCGGGCGGCCAGGTGTCGTATCCAAATTCGCCGGGGCGGGGAATGGTATGGAATAGCCATTCGAGTTTGCCCGTCCGCGTGTTGAAGCCGCGGATATGGCCGGGTGCGGCGTCACCGAACTCGGAGACTCGGGAACCCATAATGAGGATGTCCTTATACACCACGCCGGGGGTAGTGGCTATCACCATCAGCTTACTGACGTCATGATCCAGCCCTTCGTCCAATCCGGTATATAGGCTCACGATACCGCCCTCGCCAAAATCTGCTTTCAGCTCGCCCGTTTTGGCGTTCAACGCAAAGAGGCTGGAACCGGCGGTAAAGAAAATACGCTCATCGCCGTTTTCACGCCAATATACCACGCCCCGGTTCTGGTGATACCGGGGTTCGATGTACTCGAATGGATCGAACCGCCACACTTCCTTGCCGGTTGCGGCATCCAAAGCAAATACCTTTAACTTCGGTGATGTTGCATACAGCACGCCATCCACGATAATGGGCTGGCATTGGATCTCATAACCGCGTTCATTGGGATCGCTGTTTTCGCCGGTGTGGTATTGCCATGCCACCTTCAGCTGGCTCACGTTGGCTACGTTAATCTGATCCAACGGTGAATACCGGTTCCCCGCATTATTACCACCATAAACCGGCCAGTCGTCTCCCGTATGGTCATTACGCTCGTCATGCGAAGACGAACAGCCAAGGACTATTGCGGCCGCAACAACCAGTGCCCTGCTACGGAATGAATGCTTCATTACGGTGCCGATAAGGGTAGTACCGGGCTGGTTTTCCGCTGCCGGGGCGATTTCACCACGATGATCGTCAGGATGGCGGAAGACAACAGCGCGAAGGCCATCAACAGGTACGAAGCACCGAACCCTCCGGTGGCACCATTGAGGTAGCCGACGATATATGCGCCTACGAACGAACCGAGCGCTCCCATGCTGTTGATAAGGCCCAGGGCACCCCCCGCTACATTCTTGGGCAGGATCTCGGTGATGACCGCGAAAAACGGCCCATACGGTGCATACATGGCGCCGCCGGCCAATACCAGCAGGATAAATGACAGCCAGAAATTGCTGGAGCCCACCAGATACGACCCATACAGTGCAAGTGCCCCCAGCAGCAGGAAGGGCCAGATGAAGATCTTCCGGTTGAGCGTTTTGTCTGAAAGATAGGAGGCGCCGAGCATGGCGATGATCGCCAGCAGGTACGGTACGGCGGCCAGCCATCCGGTGGTCACGATATCCATATTGGGTGCTGCGTTGATGATGGATGGCAGCCACATCACAAAACCGTACAGGCCGAGGCTCCACAAGAGGTATTGCAGGCACAACAGGATGACGGCCCGTGAGCGGAAGGCCTGCGCATAGTTTTTCACCGGCTTGATTTCCCGCTGTTCCTCCTCCAGCGTGGCCTCCAAGGCTGATTTCTCCGGCACGCTCAGCCAGCTTGCTTCCCTGGGCCGTTCATCCACCATCCGCCACCACACGAAGGCCCATAGGATGGCCGGCGCACCCTGGATGATAAACATCCAACGCCAGCCCAGGGCATCGATGAGGTATCCCGAAAGCACGGACATCCAGAGCACCGTGGCCGGATTGCCTAATATCAAAAACGTGTTGGCCCGCGAGCGCTCTGCTTTGGTAAACCATTGGCTGAGCAGGATGAGCATGGCCGGCATCACCGCGCTTTCCACGACGCCCAGCATGAACCGGATGACGACGAGCCACCCGGCATTGCTCACCATACCGGTGGCCGTGGCAAATGCACCCCATAGAATCAGCGACCAGAATATGAGCCGCTTGGCACTTTTATGCGCAGCGTAGTGGGCACCGGGAATCTGGAAAAAGAAATACCCCAGAAAGAAAAGCGATCCCAATAGCGACGACATGCCGGGCGTGATACCCAAGTCTTCGGCCATGCCGCCCGCGGCGGCAAAGCCGAAGTTGGCCCGATCGAGGTAAGCGAGGCTATACGTGATGAAAACAACGGGAATAATGCGGTACCACCGCGACCTTGCTAATTGTCTTTCCATAATTGCTCCCTGTTATATCCTTACGGCTTGGCGGGCAAGCAATTGCCAGCCCTCGCTGCTTTTCTGCCACACCTGCAGCACATGCAGGGTGACGGTACCGGGTTCTTTTCCTTCGTCATGCGTGTGGGCAAAAAAACGGTGCCGCACAATCGCCGTATTGCCGGAAAGGTCTACCGTCTGGTCAGACAACTCCAGGCTCAGGAATTTGTTTTTGCCGGATACAATGGCAGCCACGCAGGCGTCGCGGTCTTCAACCAGCCCGCTGGAATGCCCGTAGGTGAGCTTCGGCGACGTCAGTTTGTAGAAAACCGATTCATCCGGCTCGACCATTGTCTGCCGGAATAATTCGACAACGGCTTCTACTTCAGCCACTGCCGTTGATTCATTTTCGCTTTCATTGCATCCAGTCATCATCATTATACTTATAGTAAGCAAGAATAGATTACGCATCTGATATCCTAATTTTTTGTGTGATTAACTCCATGTACGGTCGTGTGAGCGCCTGTCGTCCCATTGCGGGGTGGGCTCGAAATAGCTCTTGTCTTTGTCAATCAGGTATTTCTTCACCACCTCGTCATTCAGTTCGATACCCAGTCCCGGCGCGGTAAGTGGCACATTGGCGTATCCTTTTTCGATAAGCTTGCGTCCATCGGTGGTCACGACCAGATCTTCCCACCAGGGCAGGTCTACCGAATGGTGCTCCAGGGCAAGGAAGTTTTCGGTGGCTGCAGCGCAATGTACGTTGGCCATGAAGGATACGGGCGTGCCTGCCTGGTGCATGGCCATGGCAATGCCAAATTCCTCGGCGTAATCGCCGATACGTTTGGTTTCAAGCAATCCGCCGGATGAGGCTAAGTCTGGATGGATGATATCTACCGCCCGCTCATGGATAAGCGGTTTGAAATCTTTCAGCAGGTAAATATCTTCGCCGGTGATGGTAGGCGTTTCGAGTGCTTCGGTGATGGTTTTCCACTGCTCGGTATATTGCCAGGGCACCATGTCTTCGAGCCATGCCAGCCGGTATTTTTCCAATGCCCTGCCCAGGCGTATACCGTTATTCAGGTCGAAATGGCCGTAATGGTCGGTCGAAATCGGAATCTCATACCCCGTCAGGCTCCGGATGTTGGCGACAACCTGCTCGAGGTGATCCAGCCCCTTATCGGTGATCTGTATTTGGGTAAACGGGTGCATCCGGTTGGCGTAAGACATGTAGCCGTAGTTGCCCCACTGGGCCAGGCGTCCTTGTTCGTTTTTCCAAAACTCGGCATTCACCACCGCGTCAGGCACGTCAAGCACCTCGCCGATGGATACGTCCATCTTCAGCCAGGTATACCCCTGTTCGTTCACCCGGTATTCGATTCGTTTCTTCTGCTCTTCGGGCGAGCCGCCTTCCGGCGTGTCGGCATAGAGCCTGACCTTATCGCGGTACAAGCCCCCGAGCAGTTGCCAGGCGGGCACACCGTACGCTTTGCCACAGATATCCCACAGGGCCATTTCTACGGCGCATACGCCACCGGCCTGACGGGCCGGGCCGCCGAACTGCCGAATCATCTTGAATATTTTCTCGACATTGCAGGGGTTTTCACCGATGATGCGGCTTTTCAAAAAGAGGGCATAGCGCTCATCGGCTCCATCGCGTACTTCCCCCAGACCGTAGATCCCTTGGTTGGTATCAATGCGGATGATGGCTGTGCGCCCCAGGACGCGGGTCACGCAATAGCGCATGTCCGTAATCCGGAGGTCCGACGGGGCAGACCGCCGGTTGACCTTCGAAGTGGTGTGCGCTAAGGTGTCTTCGATAGACATATTCATGAAACCGCCTAAGGCTAAACCGCCAAATGCCGCCTTTTTCAAAAATTCACGGCGCGCGGAGGTCGTGGCCGGATTGGCCAGCTCGGCCTGCATCGCGGCACGCTGTTGTTGTTCTGCTTTTCGGGTTTGTGCTTTCAGTTGTTGTATGATGGTTTTCATTGCTGTCAAGTAATCTGTTTAATAATGAGGTTCGTTACCAATTGCGTTGTTTCATGTAATTGTCCAGTTCTTCCCGGCTCATGGGCAGGTCTTTTTTCTCCCGCAGCCAGCCCAGGAAATCTTCACGGATGGGGGCTGTCCACCGGCTGTCGACGTCACCGGCGGTATACTTCTTTTCCTTGATGCGCTGCTTGCCGAACTCATCGCGCAGCATGATGAACTCAGCGTTCAGGACAATCTCATGAAGCAAATGCGCGGGGATAAAAACGGTGCCATATTGGTTGGCAAGCACCGCATCTCCGGGCATGACCGTTGCCCGGCCGATGCGGATGGGGGTATTGATGGATGTGAGCATCATCTGCTGAATAAACGAGGGGTCATACCCCTTGACCCAGCCGTTGAAGCCTTCGACCTCACGGATCCCCTTCAAATCGCGCACGCTCCCGTAGAATATCACGCCACGCTTGGAGTTGGTATAGATGGCGTTGGCCAGGATATCGCCAATGAGGGTGCCGTCTACAATTTTTCCATAACCATCGGCTACATAAATATCGCCGTCTTGCAGCACATCGATAGGCCACGAATTGGTACCGCCGGCGCTGTTCCGGCCTTCCTTGATGCCGATAGCCCGGAGGGTACTGTCTACATCGGGCCGCGATGGCATGTATTGGGCCGTCACCGCCCTTCCGGTCATGACTTCATCGGGGTTGACGATCATCCAGTCGGCCTCGAACTGGTTGTGGTAGCCTTTGGCACGCAGCCCGCCCCATGCTTCTTCGATGGATACTTTTTTGAGTCGTTCCAACAGTTCGTCGGGTACTTTGGGGCGGCCGTCGGGAAACCGATCGCCCTTCCACAATGGGGTGAGGCCGATGATCGTTTCGCGGGATGGCGCTACCTCCTGGCCGGCAACTCGGACGGCTGAAAAGAGAAACAGCAAATAAATGATAGTCGTTTTCATTAGCAAAAAATTAGTGGTTTTATTATCTGTTCGTTTGTGGCATCAACAACGTACACTCACCGGTCCCAAAATACCGGCACGCCCAGATTGTCGCCCCCCATGCGGTTGGCGGCCTCGCTCACGTTAGCGCTGTTGACCGACACCTCACGCAGGGGATAGACCAGCCGGCGGATAAACCCACCGCCGGCAACGACCGACGGATCCTGCGAGGGAAAGTTTATCGGCGACAACTGCGGATAACCGCTCCGGCGGAAATTTGCCCAGCCCTCCGACCAGTTGCGGAAGGAACTTACCCAGTATTGCTCATTGATCTGCTGCAGGGCATTCGCCTCATCAAATGCCACTCCGGCACTGCTCAGGTAGGCGGTCTTTTCCGCAGCGGAGATATCGGGCATGCTCCCGTAGAGGTTGGCCTGCTCCATGTGCGCAATGATGGCACGCTCGTAATATTCCGCGGCAGTACCGGCGGTAATGAACCCCCGATACCGTGCTTCGGCCAGCAGCAGCTGGGTCTGCGAATAGCTGACCAGGTATTCGGGGGCATCGATGCGCATCACCGTCGCCCGGTTGAACTGGGAGTAGCGGAAGGCTGAGCCTATCTTGCCAGGGAAGCCGGGTGCATCTTCGATGGAACTTTCGTCATAGCCATAGGGCATCCCCTGCTGGTCGTCCGGATCGGTATTGGCATGGCCTGCCGTGGCCAGCGGATTGGAAGGATTCTCATATAAAACCGCGATGTACCGTAGCCGCGGGTCGTTGTGGGCCTTCAGGAAGTCGACGAACGCTTCGCCGATGTAATAGTTTGCACGCTCGCCACCGAGTAATGCATTCGATGTGGCATTGGTGTAGGTGGCGTTGAACTGGATGAGCGCATTGTCGTCATTGGAGAGCATCACCCCGCCACGGGCGGGATCGACCGCCTGCGCGACCAACGACCGTGCCCTGCTCTCGTCTATCTTGGTGTAGCGCATGCCGGTACGCAGCAGCAGGGCATTGCCCAGGCGCTTCCATTTGGCAATATCGCCGCCGTAGAAAAGATCGCCGGTACCGATGGAGCCTTTGCTGGCATCCAATGCATCGGTCGCCTGGACATACTCCTGGATGATGGATTCGTATATGGCCTCAGACGGGTCATACTTGGGCAGAAAATTACCGCTTAAGTACCCCTGGCCGGCTTCGCTGTATGGCACATCACCATATGTGTCGACCAATAGCTGGAAGCAGTAGGCTTTCCATATCCGCGCCATGTTATGGAGGTTGCTGGCGTCGGGGTCATCCTGCGTCTTGTTGATGACCTCAATGAGGTACCGGATGGATTCGGTAAACAACGAATTAAACGCGGCATTGGCATGCTGGTCATTGATGATATTGCGGTTGCCGGCGGCGAGCTGGCCACCGTACGGGGTATTGATTTGCTGGACAATCTCCCCCTGGTAATGGTACGACGGAATGGCCGAAAGCCGCTGGGCGTTCGAAAACAAATACACCGGATTCAGGTCATTGGCCAACGATGGGTTGATGTTTATGGTCTCAAAGTTTTTGTCACAACTACTCATTGCAAACACCAGTAGCATCATTGTGGCGATTAATAGATTTCGTTTCATGTCTGGTTTGCTGCTAAAAATTAACATTTAAGTTCAAGCCATATGTCCGGGTCGTTGGCAGGGCGTGTGTTTCGAGGCCCGATCGGAGGTCCGATGCGGAATACTGCACTTCGGGATCGAGGTTGTCGATGGATTTCCGGATGATGAATGGATTATTGACAAAGAGGTTGGCATTGACTCCCTTGACAAACGTCCGCCCGAAGAATCTCGAAAAGTCGTATCCCACCGAGAGTGTCCGGCACCGGATGAAACCAGCATCATACACAAATGGGGTGGCCACGTTCGCCGAACGGTACTGGCTGTAAAACAGCTCGGCCTCCACTGGCGTGCTGTTTGGCGTACCATCGGTGTTGACGCCCGGGAAGACCACGCCGCTTTCCCTGCCTACAAGGCTGTTTTTGTGCAGGCCGTGTCTTGTCCAGTTGAAGTTGGAGTTGGAAATCATCTTATGTCCCGCCTTGAAATCGATCTGGGCAAAAAACTTGATGCCCTTGTAGGTCACCGTATTGAGCCACCCCCCGGTATGGGGCGGTATGGCACTCCCATAAGTGACCAAACTGCCCGGAAGGAACAAGCCGTTGGACGTGATGATCTGCCCTTGTTCGTTGCGCAGGTAATCTACTCCCCGAAGCGATGCCATCGGCTGCCCCACTTCGTGTGATACGATGCCGATGTATTCGCCGGTACCCACGTCAAATCGCTGCTGATTGTCGGCCAACTGCAGCACCTTGCTCTGGTTCAGTGCGTAGTTAAAGGCGGTTTCCCATTGGAAATGTTCATTGCGTACCGGGACGATGTTCAACAGCACTTCGACCCCGCGGTTGCGCAGCCTGCCCACATTGACGAGCGTCTGGCTGTAGCCGGAGGCGTTGGAAATATCGACATTGAGTATTTCGTCTTCCGTCAACTTGTTGTACACCGCTGCATCCACCGACAGCCGGTTGTCAAACAGCTTGAAATCAATCCCTATTTCCGTCTCCTTGACCGTCAGTGGCCTCAGGTTGGCATTCGGGCTGATGGAGGACGTGATGATACCCAGTGGCACACCGTTGAATTGGTTGTTTTCAATATTGTAGTACAGCGTGTTGGTATATGGGTCGGTATCGCCCCCCACTTCGGCGTACGAAGCCCGCAGCTTGCCAAACCCGAACCACTCCGGCAGGGACTGGAAGAGCTGGCTGAACACAAAGCTTGTACTCACCGACGGATAGAACGCACTGTTGGACTGCGGATTCAGCGTGGAGAACCAGTCGTTCCTGCCGGTCAGGTTCAAGTACAGGTATTCGCCAAAGGAGAAATCAACCGTACCGAACACCGAATTGACACGTTTGTGCCAAAACGCATAGTTGGGGTTTTTGATCTGGCCATTGTCCACGGTATACAGGTCGCGGATAAAGAAATTCGTCACCGACGTACCCATGCGTTCGGACTTCTGATCCATGGAGTTGGCACCGAAGGTGGCATCTACGCCCCAAACGCCAAAGGTGTGGTTGAGCCCGAGCAGGAAATCGACGTTGCGTTCGCGGAATGTCCCCGTATTTTGGAAATAATTGCCATTGAATCCGCTGGGCGCCACGGGCAGCATAGCCGTGCCGGTAGGCCTGTTGGCATGCCGCACATTGGTGAAGAAATCCTGGCCCACGCGCCCCTGTACCCACAACCAGGGCGCGATATCATACCGCAGGGTGACATTGCCGAACAGGCGATCGCGTTTCTGGGTTTCAAACCGCTCGTTGATTGTCCAGTACGGATTGGTCCTGTCGGTAAAGCGGGCCGGATTGATTTCGTTGCCCGTCACGGGATCTTTATAAGCGTTTTCCAGCCAGCGGATGTCTACGCTGTTGGCCATGGTGTATACCGTTTGATTAACGTTATAAGCCTGTTGGTTCAGCGCTGGGGGATTGTCATTAAACTCATTCGAATAGTTGGCATTGACCTGCACAGAGAGCCCTTCGGTGAGCATGTAATTGAGGCCCATGTTGAGGATTTTCTTATCAAAATCCGAATTGGGCACGATGCTGTTGGCATCGGTATTGGCAAACGATACCCGGAAGTTTCCTTTTTCGTTGGCACCTGATACGGCCAACATATGGGTAAACGTGTTGCCCACGCGGTAGAAGTTTTTCACGCGGTCTTCGTTGGGCAGGTAAGGGCGCTCCACGCCGTCGTGCTGCATAATGGGCTGGCCGTCAAACCGGGGGCCGAAGCTCCAGACGCCCGTGCGCCGCACATCGGCCAGCGTCTCGTTGCGGATGCCGTACTCACCCTGCCCATATTCATATTGGAAATCTGTATAATCCAGGGGCTGGTCGCCCTGGTAGCTCAGCCCATAGCTGATGCCAATGCCCCGGTCTTGCTTGCTCCCCGATTTGGTTGTGATGATGATGGCGCCGTCCTTTGCCCGGAACCCATACAGCGCCGCTGCGGCGGCCCCCTTCAACACGGTCAGGGACTCGATATCGTCGGGGTTGATGCTCTGGAGGCCATCCCCCAGGTCCGTATTGATCTCGCCTGTATTGCCCTGCCCCGAGGCATTTGCCCCACCCTGGGGGGCGTTGTTGATGGGAATCCCGTTGACGACAATCAGGGGCGAATTGTTGCCGCCGAAGGATGACTGTCCGCGCAGCCTGATTTTGGAAGACCCGCCGGGCCCGCTGGGGATGCCCGAGACGTTCAGTCCGGCAACCTTACCCACCAGGCTATTGCCCACGTTGGTGGTGCGGCTCTCGGTCAGCTGATCCGTATCCACGGCGGACGCCGAATAGCCCAGCTTCCGGTTTTCGCGCCGTATACCCAGGGCGGTTACAATCACCTCCCCCAGTTCTTTGGTATCTTCCTGCAACTCGGCGTTGACCGTACTACGCGAGTTGACAGGGATTTCCAGGGGCAGATATCCGACATAAGAAAATACCAGCACGGCGTTGGGCGGTGCTTCAATGACGAACTTGCCCGCATCGTCCGTTGTACCGCCCGTGGATGATCCTTTTACAGACACACTGACGCCGCTCAACGGCTGCCCACCTGCGCTGGTGACAGTACCGCTGACGGTGATGTCTTGCTGCACCACTTTTTTCCTGACGACAATCAAGTTGTTGTCAAGCGCCTTATACTCCAAACTGGTGTTGGCAAGCAGCATTTCCAGCACCTTCAGCACGGGCGTGTTCCGTACTTTGATGCTCACGAGTTTGTCCAATGCGCCGTTATCTTCGCTGTACATCAACCGGATTTTCCCCTTTTGTTCCAAGATTGGGAACACGGTCTTCAATCTGGCATCCTGTACGACCAAATCGATCTTCTCGCCCTGGGAGTAGGTTCTGGCGGTTACGTTCAACGTCAAAATCAGCGTTAAAATGACCGTGTAGTTCAAGAGAAAGAAAATTGGTTTTAATTGGACAAAGAAATGATGATAAAGAACTCTTTTGCTTAGTTCCTTTTTTTTCATAATTTTGGCTTTTATCGTTAAAAAATCTGACCCGAGCAGTGGCTGCTGCTCACTAAAGGTTTTGGATGAGAAGTGTTGGCGCACTTCTCATTTTTTTTATAGATCGTCACGTCATAGTTTTCAGTTTAATATGTTCAACCTAAATGAAAGTCACCGATGGTTTATACTGATCGTTCCTAATAATAGACAATATTTTACGCCAGATTCCCTAATGGAAAAGATCATTTTGACCCGGGCAGCGGCTGCTGCTCACTAAAGGTTTTGGATGAAGAAGTGTTGGCGCACTTCTCATTTTTTTTAATAGATCGTCACGTCATGGTTTTCGATTTTATAGTTAAACGAATGAATAAATTGCAAGGCTTCCAATAATTGGTGAATATCGTCTTCCTCGGTAATGGTGGACGTATACCGGTAAGCCATGACCTTTGGATTGGTTACCCTGATGTTGACATTGTACCACCTTTCTATTTTGGGTATCAGCTCTTTCAGCGTTTCGTTTCGGAATACCAGCTTGTCATCCACCCAGGAAGTTTCCTGGATGTACTCCTCATTGGCTACCTGTACCTTGGAGAGGCTCCCGATGGTCAATGTAAGCGCATTTGTTTTGCCATCCCCTTCGTCCGGGGCCGCGGCAGGATGATTGGTGATGGCGACTTTTTCATTGGGCTTCATCAGGATTTTTTCATTTGGCCGGTCATTGACGGACAGCTCGATCGACCCCCTGATGAGTGTTGTTTCTGTCTTGCTATCATCCGGATAAGCCTGTACGTTGAACGCTGTGCCCAACACGCGTATGGAGATTTTGTCCGTAGCGATGGTAAATGGCCGCTTGCTGTCTTCCGTCACATCAAAAAACGCTTCCCCTTGCAGCTCCACGGCCCTCGTGGCATGAGTTTTCATCTTACTATCGTACCACAGCCTGCTGTCTGCATTGAGCCACACCTTCGTGCCATCCGGTAAAACAAACTGCTTACGCACACCTTTTTCGGCGACGATTTCGACCATATCGGGCTGCACCGCCGTACGGGGGAAAATCAGCCACAGCGCCGTCAGGCACACGGCCAGCGTCAATGCATAAACGGCCAGTCGTTTTTTTCCCGGACGCCCCCACAGCTTTTGCGTAGGTCTATCCAAAAATGGCGTTGCTGTCGCCTCTCCCTCAAAGGCCAGGGCTTTGCCGTGCCGGCGTTTATGCCAATCGAAAAAGTGTGCGCCGTGGTTTTCCTCCGGCGAGCTTTTCCATAGCTCACCGACAAACTCTTCATAATATACGGCATCCGGATGATTTGCCAATAAATTATCCAATTCTTCTGACTCACTGGCACTGATTTCACCAGCTGCCCTACGTGTCAACAACACGATGATTCGCTTATCATCCATAAAAACCGTAAAGACTTTATTGATTTATAACTGTAGTCTTTGATAGAATAGACAACAGTTTTAACGGATCTCCCTAATGGAATGTGACATTTTTTGGGGATGGTGGGTGGTTGGTGGTCGCTGGTGGGTAATGAAAGGCAGTGGTACGACGCTCGGTTCGCTCGTACCACTGCCGCTTATTATCGTGGTTAATCAAGCCCCAACAGCCGCCGGTTGCTGGCTTCGTCTGCCTGCCCGCCGGCAAAGTCGTCAAAGGTTTTTTCCGTGACGCGGATGATATGATCGTTGATGAATGCGGCCCCTTCACGGGCACCGTCTTCGGGGTGCTTCAGTGCGCACTCCCACTCCATCACCGCCCAGCCCTTGAAATCGTAGGCCGTAAGCTTGCTGAATACCGCCCCGAAGTCGACCTGGCCATCGCCCAGCGAACGGAAACGGCCAGCCCGCTCTACCCAGCCGGAATAGCCGCCGTATACGCCTTGCTTGCCCGTCGGGTTGAACTCGGCGTCTTTCACATGAAACATCCGGATGCGCTCGTGGTAATGATCGATGTAAGCCAGGTAATCCAGGCATTGCAACACAAAGTGCGACGGGTCGTACAGCAAACACGCCCTCGGGTGGTTATCTACCTTTTCCAGGAAACGCTCGTAGCTAACCCCGTCGTGCAGGTCCTCGCCGGGATGGATTTCATAACACACGTCCACACCGTTTTCATCAAACACATCCAGTATCGGACGCCAGCGCTTGGCCAATTCAGTGAATCCGGTGTCGACCAGGCCCTGCGGCCGCTGCGGCCAGGGATAGACGGTATGCCACAACAGGGCGCCACTGAACGTGGCATGGGCATCCAGCCCGAGGTTGCGCGAGGCCTGTGCCGCATATTTCAGCTGCTGCACGGCCCACTCGGTGCGGGCCTTGGGATTGTTGTGGTATTCCGCAGGCGCGAAGCTGTCGAATAGCTGGTCATATGCCGGATGTACTGCCACCAGTTGCCCCTGGAGGTGGGTAGACAATTCGGTAATTTCGAGCCCCAGTTCGTTCACTTTTCCCTTGATTTCGTCGGCATACGTCTTGCTCTCCGCTGCCTGCTTCAAATCGAAATAGGAGGTCGCCCAAGTGGGTATCTGGATACCCTTGAATCCCAATTCCTTAGCCCACCGGCAGATGGACTCAAACGTGTCAAACGGCGGTTGCTCGCCCAGAAACTGTGCCAGGAAGATACCCGGCCCTTTTATGGTTTGCATCGTTATTTATTTTTTTAAAATAAAACAATCGTTTTCTATTGTTACACCGTGAAGGGTGTCCATTTTTCATTGCTTTCGTTGCTGCGGACAACGTTGTCGAGGAACGCCATGCCACGCACGCCGTCATCCACCGATGGGTAATCGTACGCATCAGCATCCTGCGGTACGCCGGCAACCTTGGCGGCCAGCGCGCCTGCAAACAGCTTGTACAGATTGGCGAACGCTTCCAGGTAGCCTTCCGGATGCCCCGCCGGGGTGCGGCAAAGCGACGCGGCTTCCGCGGCGATCCACCCGCCGTTGTTCGACCGGTAAATCTGCGTGGGCTGGTCAAGCCATTTTACCACCAGGCTGTTGGGTTCCTGCTGATGCCATTCCAAACCGCCGTTTTCTCCATAGACACGGATTTTCAGGGCGTTTTCTTCCCCAGCGGCGACCTGCGACGCAATGAGTACGCCACTCGCCCCGTTTTCGAAACGCAGCAGCACATTGCCATCGTCATCCAGCTTCCTGCCCTCCACGTACGTGTGCAGCGAAGCACAAAGGTGCGTCGTACGCAATCCCGAGATAAACTCGGCCAGGTGCAATGCGTGCGTGCCGATATCGCCCATGCAACCGGCCTTGCCCGATTTCGTCGGGTCCGTGCGCCAGGAAGCCTGTTTGTTGCCATCCTGCTCCGAAAACTTACTCAGCCAGCCCTGCGGGTACTCCACATAAATCTTGCGGATGGCCCCCAATGCGCCGTCGCGCACCAGCTGCCGAGCCTGCCGTACCATCGGGTAGCCCGCATAGGTATGCGTCAGCAAAAACAGCAGGCCGGTTTCATCCACCTTTTGTTTCAGCTGCTTGGCCTCCTCCAAATCAAAGGTCATGGGCTTGTCCAGCACCACGTGAAAGCCATTTTCCAAGGCCAGCATGGCCGGTGCGAAATGCACGTGGTTGGGCGTCACGATGCTGACAAAATCCATCCGCTCGCCTTCAGGAAGCGCCCGCTCCCGCTCGATCATCTCCTGAAAACTCCCATAAACCCGGTCGGAAGGAAGGAACAGGGAACGCCCGCTCTCTTTCGATTTGGTGGCATCCGAGCTGAAAGCTCCGCAGACCAGTTCAATCCGGTTGTCCAATTGCGCTGCTATCCGGTGTACTTCGCCGATGAAGGCACCGTGCCCACCGCCTACCATACCCATCCTGAGTTTACGATTGATGCTGTTGTTGCTCATAATAGTTGATTTTATAAGTTTCTATGGAAATGCTATCGTTGGCACCCGCAAGATGCCCGCTTCGCAAAAATATTATTAATGTGACAAAATTCATGGGATTGCCGCAATTATTTTTGCGCAAATCATCAGCACAGGCCACAACCGGCCAGGGATTACACCAGCTTAAACTCGGCCTTTAGAATGGCGGCCAGTTTTTTCATGGCATTGACCAGGTGAGCATCCACCGTTTTCGGGGAAAGGCCCAGCAGGTCGGCCACTTCCTTATAGGAAAGTCCGTCTTCTTTTATCAGTTTGAACACCAGCTTGCATTGCTTGGGTAGCAAGGCTATGGCATGCTCCAGCTTGGCCTGCAGCTCGCCCTGCAAAAAAATCGCTTCCGGCGATAGGGTTGCCAACTGTATATCCACTTCGATGTCATTCAGCGAGATGATTTCTTTGCCCGCCTGCTTCTTCAGCGCGTTTAGCGCATGGTTGCGGGCCGCCACGAAGGCATAGTACCTGATATTTGTCACGTCGGCAAGCCGCCTGCGCTGTTGCCAGAGCATAAAAAGCACATCACTTGCTACCTCTTCGGCCACCTCCCATGATTTGACAATGCTATAGGAGAATTTCCGTATCGGAAGAAATAACTGATCAAACACCTGCCTGTAAGCACTTTCTGAATTTGACGCAGCCATTTCGTCAACCAAAGCCTTTAGTTCCGCTGGTTTCATCGACATGGTTTTACAATTGGTTATGTCAAAGGTAGTCATTAAATTTAATATTCCAACCTATGGACAGTGTTGTTGTTTTCCGGCTGCTTCCGGCATGGCACCAATGTGTTAAAAATGGTTAAATCCATGCCTCATTGGCCCCAAATACGTATTTTAGCCCATTGAAACAACCGAGTAGGTATTGGGTAAGCATAAAAAAACTAATGATTAGGGTATATATACTGGCTATCGCCGTCCTTACGTCGTTATTTATGTCTTGTCAACAGGGAAAGCCGACGCCGGTTGCGCGGTCGTTTGACCAATACCTTTATCCGGACGATCTGCAAGGGGTGGTCCCTCCGGGTGTTTCCGGTGATGACAGCATCCAGCTTGTGCGTGCTTATATCGAACAGTGGACGCGCCAACAGGCCCTGCTGCATCATGCACAGCGAAACGTCAATATCAATACGGAACACCTCGCCAAACAAGTGGAGGAATATAAAAACGGCCTTATTGTGTACGAATATGAGCAAGCATTGGTCAGCCGGAAGCTGGACACGGTCGTCACCGATGACGAAATCAAGGCGTATTATGATTCGCGGGAGGAGCTGTTCCTGCTTAAGCAGCCCATCCTCAAAGCGTCCTTTATCCGGTTGAAGCAGGATGCACCCGAAATAGAACGGGTAAAGCGGCTGTTCCGATCGACAAATTTCGAAGAACAGGATCTCCTTGAAAGATACTGCGCCGTGTATGCGCTGCACTATGCATTGCGCGATACAGCGTGGTATTATGCCGATGAGTTGGCCAGGAAAATCCCGATTTCGAAAATCAACGAAGACCATTACAGCCAAACCGGGCGAATTTTCGAAATAATTGAAAATAATGAATTATATCTGATAATTTTGCATGATTCTAAATTCAGGGATACTCGTTCGCCATTGTCATTGGTGCACTCCAATATCCGTAACCTGATTTTGAACAAACGCAAAATTGATCTGATTGATCAAATGCAGAAGCGTATCCTGGATGATGCGCACAAAAAAAATAACATCGAAATATATAACTAAATGAGTAGACATAGCGGCATTTTTCTTGTTTTGATTATAGCGGGCGCCTTCAACTTATCCGTAGCCCAGCAAGCCCAGGTCATCGATAAGGTCGCAGCAGTGGTAGGGTCCAATATTATCCTGCAATCTGAAATCGAAATGCAATACGCCCAATACCTTGCCCAGGGCAATAAGGCCGATGAGGACTTCAAGTGCTATATCCTCCAACAGCAGCTTACGCAGAAGCTGCTGGCGCAGCAAGCAGCCATTGACTCGATTGATGTCGGCGAGGGCGAGGTGGATGACAACATCAACGCCCGCCTGCGGTACATGTCAAGCCAAGCCGGAGGCCAGGAACGGCTTGAACGCTTCCTCAACCGTTCGCTGCTCCAATACAAGGAGGAAATGCGTCCCAGCGTATATGAGCAACTCAAGGCCAATAAAATGCAGCAGAACATCGTCTCGGGCATAGACGTGACTCCACTGGAGGTAAGGCGTTATTATGAGTCGCTGGATAAGGACAGCCTCCCCTATTTCAATACCGAAGTAGAGGTAGGTGAATTGGTGGTATACCCCCAGCTTACCCGGGAGGAGAAGCAACAGTACCGCGACCGTGCCGAGGAACTGCGCAAGCAGATTGTTGATGGTGCTGACTTTGCCACCGTGGCGCGTCTTTATTCGCAAGACGGCGGTTCGGCTCCGTACGGCGGTGATTTGGGATTCAGCACGCGCGACCGCTATGTCAAGGAATTTTCAGCCGTTGCCTTCCGGCTTAAACCGGGCGAACTTTCACAGGTATTCGAGTCTGAACATGGCTTCCACTTCCTGGAAGTCCTCGAGCGGCGCGGCGAAGAAGCCCGGGTACGGCACATCCTCATCCAGATAAAGCCGACGCAAGCGAGCCTCGAACGGGCGAAAAAACACATCGATAGCATCTATGAAAACGTGGTGGCGAAAAAGGTCGATTTTTATACAGCCGCTACCCTATATTCGGACAACAAAGAAACCAAATACAACGGAGGCATGTTGCTGAACCTGGAAAACCAGCAAAGCCGGACCACGTTGATTCCTGCGGACAAGCTTGACGCATCCATTTTTACAGCCATTGATACGCTGCAACCTGGCCAGTATTCGCGGCCGGCCCCCTTTACCGATCAAATGGGAAAAACCGGATACCGGTTTACTTACCTCAAGTCACGGACGCCACCGCATCAGGCAAACCTCGAACAGGATTTTGCCAAAATCAAGGAAGCTGCCCTGGAAGACAAAATCAACCGCAAGCTCAGCGAGTGGTTTGAAGGCCGCCGGAAAGTGACGTTTATCGATATCAACGACGCGTATTACGACTGCGATGATCTGAAAATATGGCTGAAAGACAGCGGGGAGGATGCCGTAGCGCAGCGGTAATCACCGCTCAAACAACATCTCGATAACGACACGCCATTGAAAGTCGGGCTGTAATTGCCAAATCCGTACGTAGTTGCACTTAAGGCGCTCCTCACCGGCTGCTACCGTAGCGGTGCCATACGAATAGGCCAACTCGCCGCTGTACGAACGGTTAGACACCAACGATTCGGCCTGTATCGCCAAATCTTGCTCTTTCGCAAAGGCAAGGATGGCTTTTTTTCCAACAATAGGAGTCTTCCAGGGAAAATAAAAACGAGCGTCTTCTGCCAAAAACTCTTCGTAGGCAATAGCCGCATTTGATTTCAGCACGGCAGAAAGCAATTGGTCATTGCTGCTCACAATCTCCTTCCGCTGCTGTATCCGCTCCTTGGTCCGGAACTTGGTGTAATCCTTATCATCGGGTTCGATGTATTGCAGCTCCGGCTCGCTACTTCCGCCATGATGCTCCACCTGCGCGCGGAGATCAATCTTCCAGACTCCCTTCCGATCGCGCCGCCATACCGCTAAGTACTCGCCGTACCGTTGTATTGCCCCAACCCGCTGAAACGACAGTGACCCCGCCGTGACGCCCCACTCCATGCTCTTCGCTACGGCAGCAAAGGTAGGCTTCCACGTCAGTACGTCCGGAATGTTGGGGCGGTTATTCAGGTATTCCAGGGCCGGTGTCGGTGCCGGCGTAAAAAAGGTGGAATTGCGGTCTACTATAGACAGCAACGCCGCATGCGGCCCCTCCGTCGCTGACAGCCGCGCCGCCGTGCGGTCTGCGGACAACAAGCTTCCCACCTTGCCTAAAATTTGCGCAAAGGTGTTCGAGGAAACGGCCAGGAAAAAAAACAGTATACTTAATCGAATCGTGTAGTTCATCAATGTGGGTTGCTATCAAACCTTATTCCAAAGTGTGCCTTCTTTGCTATCCTTGAGTTGGATACCGATAGCACTGAGCCCTTCCCGGATACGATCCGACGTCGCGTAATCTTTCTGCAGCTTGGCTTCGTTCCGCAGCGCGATGATCATCTCCATCAGTCTCTCAAAATCATCCGAACCGGTGTTGTCATCAATGAGCCCCAGTATATCATGCACGAAATGCTGCATCAATGTTTTCAGATCGGCAAGCGATTGTTCATCTACAGCCAATTTACCGTCGTGGATACTATTTATGATACGCACAGCTTCAAACAATTCGGCAATAAGTACCGGGCTATTGAAATCATCGTTCATGGCTGCATAGCAGCGTTGCCGCAACTCATCGACCTTGAATGCGGCCTTTTTGGCTGTTGCCTTCAACTTCGGCAACAGCGCCATGGCGTTCATAAGCCGCTTGAACCCTTTGTCGGCAGCATCAAGCGCCTCGTTTGAAAAGTCCAGCGTACTGCGGTAGTGTGCCTGCAACATGAAAAACCGCACCGCCATCGGCGAATAGCCGCGACTGAGGAGCGGATGGTTTCCGCTGAACAATTCGTGCGGGAGGAAGCCGTTGCCGGCAGATTTCGACATGCGCGCGCCATTGACGGTCAGCATATTGGTATGCATCCAGTATTTAGCAGGCTGGGTATGGTTGCAGGCCTGCGATTGGGCAATCTCATTGGTATGGTGCGTGGCAGCCAGATCCATGCCGCCGCCGTGGATATCAAACTGATCGCCCAGGTATTTGCTGCTCATGGCCGAACATTCGATGTGCCACCCCGGAAACCCCACCCCCCAGGGCGAGGGCCAGCGCATGATGTGTTCGGGCTTTGCCTTGATCCACAATGCAAAATCAAGCCGGCCACGCTTTTCATCCTGCCCGTTCAGCTCGCGCGTATTGTTGAGCATGTCCTCCAACTTGCGGTTGGTCAAGATGGTGTAATCGTATTCCTTGACGTATTTTTCTACATCAAAGTACACCGTACCATTTACCACATAGGCATATCCCTGTTCGATGATCCGTTGGACCATCGCTATCTGCTCCGAGATATGGCCGGTGGCGGTGGGTTCGATGCTCGGCGGCAAGGTATTGAAAAGCCGCAGCACCTCATGGAAGCCCAAGGTATATTTCTGCACGATTTCCATAGGCTCCAGCTTTTCCAGCTTGGCCTTCTTGGCAAACTTATCCTCCCCCTCATCGTTGTCGCCCTCAAGATGCCCTGCGTCGGTAATATTGCGCACATACCGGACTTTATACCCCAGGTGTTGCAAGTAGCGAAAGATCAGGTCAAATGAGACGAATGTGCGGCAGTTGCCCAAGTGCACATCGCTATATACAGTCGGCCCGCAGACATACATGCCCACAAAGGGCGAATGCAGGGGCTCAAATTTTTCTTTCTTCCTTGTTAACGTGTTATACAGCACCAATTGGTTGTCCATGGCTGCGAAAATACGAAAATATTACGATTCACTGCTTGAGCAACCACGCTTTAATGTCGCATCCAACCCGCGTAACCAATTTAGCCGTCCAATCCACTTTTCCCTGCCGCACACTGTATGATGGGATGACTTTCCAGCAGGGGATTTACAAATATGCCATTCAGGGAAACTGCCTTCACAGCAGAAAGAATCATTCTGTGATTTTCATGCATCGATACGAATCCTTTTGCGCCAGCTGAAATACAAAGCGGGGCATATAGAAACTCATACAGTTCAGAGAGAACCAACACCCGCAACCCATTGCCCTTCCAATGTATGTTGGCGGTTGTTATGAGTTTTCCGATGTCTCGCACTTCGTCTTGGTGCATACCGAAAATCAGTAAATCAACGGGTGCTGGCGCCCCAAGCACGGCATCCCTTGTTTCAGTAATGCTGGCGCAGCTCAAGACTTTGCGACAGCCATGATTTTTAATCAAACGGCTCAACCCAACTCGTATAACCGGATATTCATCTTTAATAATCAAGTTCATTTTCATAGCGGTGCATCTCTCCAGCAGTTTAATAAGCCATTACCGTCACTTCCGTACGCCGGTTGGCCTGATGTTCGGCCACCGAGCAGGGCACGCCGTCCGCGCAACGGTTTACCAGCCGCGTCTCGCCGTAGCCCTTGGCCACCATCCGGTCGCGCGCGATGCCCCGCCCCACGAGGTAATCCACGGCCGACTGCGCCCGGCGCTGCGATAACGCCATATTGTATGCAGCGCTGCCACGGCTGTCCGTATGGCTGGAAAGCTCGATCTTCAGCGTCGGATTGTCGCGCATCGTACGCACCAGCTCATCAAGGATTACCGCAGCATCCGGACGGATGTCGTGTTTATCGAAATCGTAATAAATGTCTTCCAGCTCAAACGTGTCACCCGGCTTGAACACCGGTGCCAGCAACAGGGCCACTTCCAGGGTGTCGGATTTGGTGACGCCTTCGGTAGTTACCTTAGCCGAGTCGGCATGGTAGCCCTCCTTCTGCCCCAGTACCGTATAGCGTTGGCCTGGATGCAGTGTAAACTCAAACCGGCCGCTCCCATCACTGGATTTTTTCGCCACAATCTCGCGGCTACCGTCATATAGGGTCACTGCGGTAACAGGCAGGCGCTCGCCCGTAGCCTTGTCAGAGGTGGTGCCTTTCAGGATGATGATGATTTTCGGCTTTTCGAACGTGAAGGAATAGATATCGTCGTTGCCCACACCGCCTTTGCGGTTGGACGAGAGGTAACCCGCGATGCCCGCTTCGCTATCGAAATTCACCACATAGGCGAAATCATCGCCCGCCGAATTGACCGGATAACGCATGTTGCGCGGCACGTCCCACGCCCGGCCGCTTCCCGTGGCTTTGAAGACGTCCAGACCGCCCATCCCCGCAAAACCGTCGCTCGAATAGTACAGGCTGCCGTCCGGTCCTACGTTCGGGAACAGCTCGTCGCCCGCGCTGTTGATAACCGGGCCGCAGTTGGCGGGCGCCCCCCAGCTGCCATCGGCCTGTTGCACACAGTACCAGATATCCGTTTTGCCGTGGCCGCCCGGCATGTCACTGGCGAAGTACAACGTATCCCCGCCTGGGCTGAACGCGGCATGGCCGACCGAATACGCTTCGACATTGTTGTACGCAAAGGGTTCGGACTGCCATTCCCCGTCTGTGTGCGTAAGGATGTACAGTTCCAGCCGGTGTGTGCGGAACCGGTATTTCCCCTCTTTCTCGTTTCCGCCCGGCTTGCCCGAATGGGTGCGGGTCACATACAGTGTCCGTCCGCCATCGGGCGAAGCCACCGGGCCCACGTGGTAGTCCCCACTGTTAATATGCCCTTCGGCGACAACGCCGTTTTTCAACCCGTTGTCCGACCCGCGGTCGGCCGTATACACCCGCAGGTACGCGTTGCCGGTCCGGCCGGAGCGGGACTGCCCGTCCATCAAGGGGTCCGGTTCACCCGCATAGGCGACCTTATCTCCGACTGGGAACACGGAAAACTCCGCATATTGCGTGTTCACGCTCCGCTCGTTGCGGAGTTTATGTGAGGTCGGGTGCGCCATCCAGCGCATGGCCGAGTCACACCCGGCCAGTTGCAGGGCTACGGCGTCTTTGTCACCCGTCCGGTCGGCATACATTTCCAGCTGGTGCTTGGCTTCTGCGTATTTCCCGTTCGCCTTCAGCACTTCTCCGTATGCCAGCAGGTTTCCGGCACCGCTTTCCGCGTGCTGGATGACTCGCGCATACCAGTTTTCGGCCGATTCGTAGTCGTTCATCAGCCGGTAGCATTCGGCCAGCCGCTCCAGGTCATGCAGCCGCGGCTTACGGCTGTCGGCAAGCTTTACATACACCGCGGCAGCGTTGGCATACTCGTATCGGTGGTATAATTCATCTGCACGGTCGCGAAGACTTGGTTGTTCCTGAGCAACGGCAGGCAAGATCGCCGACAGCAGGCACGCCACGCCGCCAAGCAATTTGAAAGCAATGGAACCGCACGGCTTCGCTGGTAAATTCTCTTTCATCGGTATATTATTTTTGGCTACGAGATTCTATTCGTTTGTTTTTCCTGGATTCTCAGTTCATTGATGGCGGTGAAAATCCGCAACACGTACACATAGGCCTTTATCTCATCCGCAATTCGGTATTCAATCCCACACCATGATATGAAATACCCGTCGTTGTTCCCTTTGAAAACCAGTATCGGCAACCATTCCTTTCCAGCTACCCAGATTTCCATACGGGGGCCGTCCTTGATGTAGGAAAAATCAATCCTTTTATCATCCAGGTATTCCGCGATTTTCTTCAATAGCATGACGATTGGATGAAACACTTGATTATTAAAAAAACCTCGGGCTGAGCAACCGGTTATACCGCTGGCCGAACGTCAGGCCGAGCGTCACCTCGTGCGAGCCGTTCTGCACGCTGCCCAGCCGGCTTACGATGTGGTCGTAGGAATACCCGATCCGCAGCCGTTCCGTGGCATAAAGCTGCACCACCGCCGAAAACGAATTCCGGTTGCTCAGGCTATTTCCCGTCACTCGTTGGTAATCGCGTTCGAACACCGTCACCCCCGTGCGCCAGCCGCCTCCGATCCAGAACCTGTCGGCAAAAATGAACATCATGTTCACGTCCAGGCTCGTCGGCCCCCTGAAATCCTCTTTCACCAGCACACTCGGCCGCAGCTTCAGTCCGCTGTCAAAGTCCACCAGTGCCCCGCCGATAAAATAGATGTGCCGTCTCCGGCGGATGTTATCGGTTGTGGTGTTGTCCCACCGGAAGATGTTATTGCTCTGGTCGCCCGACAGCAGGTCCATCACCGATGCCCCCGCATACCAGCGCGGGGCGTAATAATAGATGCCGAAGCGCACATCGGGCACGTAATTGCTGACCCTGCTGGGTGGCAGTATGTGATCACCCGAACTGTAGGGATCCAGCTTGGTGCCGTCCAGGCTGTACTGCGTTACGCCGGCACCGACGCCGAAGCTCAGCCGGTGCGTGTCCTCCGTATTTAGCCGCAGCCGGAAAGCATAGTTGGCATAGGCCGAGGTGGCCGACTGCGGGCCGAGCCGGTCCGCGGTAACCTGCAGCCCCAGCCCGTGCCGTTTATTGACGGGGTCAACGATACCATCGACGGACAGCAGGCCCGTTTGTGGTGCCCCGTCTAGGCCTACCCATTGGCTCCGCAGTCCCAACTGCAGGAACCATTCCTCCTTGTAACCGGCATAGGCCGGGTTCACGCTCATCGAGTTGAAGATGTATTGGGTGAACTGGATGTTCTGCTGGCCGCGGGCGGAGGTCCACCCGCCCAGCGCCATTACCCATATCATCGCCTTTATGATTGTCCTTTTCATTTATCTATAGCCTTTTGATCAATACCCAGCCCGTGTAACGCTCCTGCACAGTACCCTGATGCGTGACGATACTGTAATAGTACGTGCCCTCATTCAGGTCGCCGCCGTTCCAGTCATTGCGGTAATCCACGTTGCGGTACACCTCGTTACCCCAGCGGTTCACCACGGTCACCTCGATGCGGTCAAAGCCTTCCGATCCTTCGATTTCGAACACATCGTTCCGGCCGTCGCCATTCGGTGTGAAGACGTTGGGTATCCGGAGTTTGCGCGGCGCCACTGTCACCGACACCGTAGCCCGGTTAACCAGCCCGTTCTCGTCGGCCACTTCGTACACGAACGTATCTTCACCAACAAAGCCTTTATCGGGTGTGTAGGTAATGCTGCCATCCGGATTTACCGTTACAGTGCCGTTGCGTGGCTGTTGCGTGATGCGGATGCTGCCCACCAGGATCGGGCTGCTGCCCGGTTCGTCGTTGCGGAGCACGTCGATCTGCACGGATGCGCCCGACTCAACCGCTGCGGCATCGTTCCTTACCGTAGGCCCTACGTCTTCCGCAAAGGCGTATTTGGTGAACCAGCTGCCGTCGGCCGCGGTACCCGTCGCCGTCAGGATATCCGCCCGGGTGTGGATGCCCTCCGCTTCCAGCACGGTCACATCGCCCAGCCAGTTGGTCCCGCCCGCATACTGCACGATCTGCGCCTGGGCATCCACATAAGCATTGCCGTTGGTCACGGTGTTGTGCTGCAGGGTGTAGGCCGCCTGCACCCCGGCGTCCGCGAAGATGTGCCAGATCCGGTCCATGCCGCGTTCCGCATCGGGCAGTTCAATGCCCGCTGCACCGTAGTCCTGCACACTCACGTATAGCGTGGTCATGCTCGCAGGAGCCAGCGTGGCCGGGGTGTAATCGCCCTCGTCGATACCCACCGGAAACACGAATGGCTGCGTATTCGCGAATGTTTTGATGACATGGCCCGTCACGCTGTTGCCCGTCACCACCATCCGGCTGCTGTTGTACCCGGTGAAGCTGGCTCGGGCCGACAGGATGAGGTCATGCCCGTTGAGCAGTACGTCGCCCCCATCCACGCCGAACGTGAAGCCCCCGTCGATGTGCAGTGCCGCCGCGCGGGAACCCGTTCCGTTTTCCGTGCCGAAACCCGGGTCGGCGATATCGTCAAACACCAGGTTATGGGCATTGCGCAGCTCGATATCCAGCCCGATGGGCAATCCGCCGTTGCCATCAATCCGCGTGGGTGAGTCCGCCCATTCCTCGTAATAAATGTTGTCTCCGGGGTTATGGATGATCAGTTTTCCCGTACCGTGCAGGCGCGCGGTGGGCGCGATCCAGATGTTCCGGCTCCACACCTCCAGCGTGCCGTGCACCTCCCAGTCCGCATCCGGCCCGAGGTACAGGCTCTCGGAAAAAATCAGTTCGGCCGTTCCCGCCCCCACGCGGACTGTCGAGTTATCCAGCGTGGAACTGCCAGCGCCCCGCTGGGCGTGGCCATCAAACGCCACAAAAAATACCAACCCGGCCGCAAACAATATGTAGTGTATTCTCTTCTTCATTCCTGAATGGATTATTCCCGGTTCCTAGCTTTGCTCGGCAACATGGGGTTGGTGATTGCTGGCCCAAGAATATGTATTCTATGGTCTTCCACTTCTCCGAAATTTACATTGCTATCCGGGCTTGTCGCATCCGGCTCTATCGGATCGAAATAGCGCAGCCGTACGTAGGTACTGTAAGGTCTTCTATACGCAGGCACCGTCCACGTCAGGGAAACACTCCCATCCCCGTCAGCGGGAATCGTTGCAGTTTGCCTTTCGTCTTCGTCAAATACGCCATTAAGATCAAAGTCAATCCATCCCGATATCCGCGCACCTGCTTTTGCCCCACGATAGGGAATCTCTGCAACGATCGCATTCCCCGGCATGTAATGTGCCTTATAAGAAAACCGCCTGTACGCTTCTGGCCAAGCGTCCTCTTCATCCGGACCCGCATCGCCGGACAGGTCATCGCCCAGGGCATCCTTTGAAAACATCGGCCCGTTATCCGCATCGGGAGCAGTGCTCCCCAAGTAACTGCCGTCGGTACTTACCAAGGCGCCCGCCTCATAACTGGGAGTATTAACATTCGTATAGGATGTATTCCCTTGGGGAACCGGAGCGATCCCATCGTCGGTTAGCGTAAGATTCTGCAACAAGTGAACCGGGCTGCCATATGACTCCGGGGCATCACCCAGATCGGCATTCGGCGTCAGTAATCCCAATGCCAAAGCTGTCTTGCCTCCCCCCTGAAGCTCCGCGGTGAATTCGACTGAAAAATCGGGATTGGGGCCGGCCGTGTTATACGCCGATTCATTAAAGGAAAGAAAAGCTACCGCAGCGGTATTATCATCGTTTCCATACAGGAATTTCATTGCTTGTTCGGTTGTCCCCGTTACATTTTCCTTTCTGACCCGGTAGTTTGTATGCGATGGCTCGTAAGGATTCGGGTTTTTCTGTACTTCCACCAAAGTCCAATTGCCATCAGCCGTTGCGTAAATATGCTCTAACCACGATAAAGATTCGGCGTCTGCAACGACCATTCCCGCAATGCGGATTGGCTCACCGTCTATGGTTGCCTTGCACCGAAGCGTCAATTCGGCACTCCCTCCCTGGTCTCGGTTGATGATGCCGGCAACCAATTGATTAGGGTTAACATCCACCCAATCGTTAATAGCCTCATCCCAATACGTATAGCTCTCCCCTCCTATGTTGTACCAATCATCAAACGTATCTCCAAAATAGTCTCCTGGAGCATAACTGGTGACCGGATCTCCCGCTATAGCAATAATCTCCGCTTCAACGCATAAATATTTGTCGCCACCCAACGGAATGGATGCATATGATTTGTCGCCTACCGACAAGGTTACATCACGTTTACCGTAAGGGTCCGTTGTCTGGTTGGAAGATCCCCAGGTCAGCCACAGCACCTGATCTTTATATGGGCTGGTTCCTCCGGTTGCGTATGCTGCGGTCACCACCTGATCGGGGTAACAGGGCTGGGCGACGCTGCTTTGCACATAAAGGAGAGCCCATAACCCTACCAGTGAAATAAAGTATTTTGATAAATTCCGCATTTCAACTTCCTTTATTATGGCTTAATGGCAAATACGACGTTCATGAATGAACCTACGGTGACGTCAGCATCAGCTTTGACTGTATAGGTCAATATACCTGCGTCGCTCACCGATACATTTTCGAAAACGCTGCTGTTGTACCAGGCGATATGATAGTCCAGTTCATTTGCGGGCAGTACCGGCAGGATTGTCGTGGCACCTGCATTGGAAGCCATGGGGCTGCCGAACTGCGCTGCATACCGGCCGTATAGATCAATCGTCCCCTGCCTTGTACCGTCATTGAAACTCTCCCCGGTCAATGGATCTTCCAGTTGGTCGCTGGCTATGGGGATAATCACCGAGGGCATATAAAAGAACTTTGGCATGGCTGCTTTCAGTTGTTTAAGCAGGCCATCGGCATCCACGGATACCAATTGATCACCTGTAGCGCCGGTGATGGCATTATAGTCTGCCTGTTCCGTCTGCGGAAGCCCGGTAATCGATGTGGCCGTTCCCCCGGTAGCGATGGTCAGCGGATATCCGTCATTGGTGATGGTGGTGGCCTCCGTAAGATTACCTCCCAGCTTTATATCACCGGAGGTGGCATCGATGTTTACCCCGTTGGAGGCGGTCACTTCCAATAGGTCGCTGATGCTTTTCCAGGAAAGTTGGGCAGAAGTCGGGTGGCCATCTGTCGTCAACACGTGATTAACCGAACCGTTATCCCTCGGGAAGGTATAATTCGTCATCATTCCCCCCGGATGTCTAAACCTGTGGTCAATCTCCCCTGAATACGCTACTACGCTGGCGACTTTATCCCCATCCAGACTCGTAAGGCCTGCGGCTTCTAAACGTGTATAAAACGAAGTATACTGTGAAGCATCGACAGGATTTTCGGCATTAGCGCTCAATACCACATTACCTCCTCCAAAAGGAGTATAATTATTATCGATAATATTGTAAATACCGGCGCCACTATAGGTAGCTGTCATATCGCCCTTCACTTCCAATTGCTTGTCTGTGATGGCCGTGTTGATGGCGACCTTGCCCATTTGATAAATATCCTGGGTGTTTTCGGTTGCTTTCGTGCCATCGGCCTGGTTTAGCCAGGGCTCTATGGCGATTTCACTCAGATCAATGGTCTGTGTATCACCGTTCCCGTCAACGTAAGTGAACTGGTTTCCGTCGTAGTACACGTTGCCGCCGACAGTGGTATTGGTCAACTGCTCGATCAGCTCGTTCAGCACCGTCTCGTTATTGATGATCTCCTCGAAATTGCTGATCACGTCCGCCGGTACGTCGATCGTCACCGCATCACCCGCTTCGTTGGTATATGTGTACGTGCCGTCGTTGTTATTCACCAATGTCGTTACCGTTTCGTTGGCCTCAACCAAATGCTGGATGTATTCCTCTATCGTGTTGTAAGTCTCCCCGTTGATGGTGACCGGGCCGCCGTTGACCACTTCCTCGAACTGGTTTACAACACTTGCAGGCACGTCTACGATGGTTTCGGTGCCGTCTTCACTCGTGTAGGTGTATGTGCCATCGTTGTTATTCACCAATGTCGTTACCGTTTCGTTCGCCTGTACCAGCTCCTCGAAGTTGATGGTCTGCGTGTTGCCGTCGCCGTCAACGTAGGTGAACTGGTTTCCGTCGTAGTACACATTGCCGCCGACGGTGGTATTGGTCAACTGCTCGATCAGCTCGTTCAGCACCGTCTCGTTGCTGATGATCTCCTCGAAATTGCTGATCACATCCGCCGGTACGTCGATCGTCACCGCATCACCCGCTTCGTTGGTATATGTGTACGTGCCGTCGTTGTTATTCACCAATGCCGTTACCGTCTCGTTGGCCTCAACCAAATGCCGGATGTATTCCTCTACCGTGTTGTAGGTCTCCCCGTTGATGGTGACCGGGCCGCCGTTGACCACTTCCTCGAACCGGTTTACAACACTTGCAGGCACGTCTACGATGGTTTCGGTGCCGTCTTCGCTCGTATAGGTGTAAGTGCCGTCACCGTTGTCCACCAATGCGGTAACCGTTTCGTTGGCCTGCACCAGTTCCTCGAAGTTGATGGTCTGTGTATCACCGTTCCCGTCAACGTAAGTGAACTGGTTTCCGTCGTAGTACACGTTGCCGCCGACGGTGGTATTGGTCAACTGCTCGATCAGCTCGTTCAGCACCGTCTCGTT
>NZ_FUYS01000007.1 GCF_900168055.1 Parapedobacter luteus | reverse complement strand
ACCGGGCCGCCGTTGACCACTTCCTCGAACTGGTTTACAACACTTGCAGGCACGTCTACGATGGTTTCGGTGCCGTCTTCGCTCGTGTAGGTGTAAGTGCCGTCTTCGTTATCCACCAAAGTGGTCACCGTTTCGTTCGCCTGCACCAGTTCCTCGAAATTGATGGTCTGTGTGTTGCCGTCACCGTCAACGTACGTGAACTGGTTTCCGTCGTAATACACATTGCCGCCGACGGTGGTATTGGTCAACTGCTCGATCAGCTCGTTCAGCACCGTCTCGTTGCTGATGATTTCCTCGAAATTGCTGATCACGTCCGCCGGTACGTCGATCGTGACACCCGTCCCCGGGATCGGGTTGCCGTCATCGTCCATCTCCGATTCGTTGTAGTACGTATACGTGCCGTCCGTGTTATCCACCAGCGCCGTAACCGTTTCGTTGGCCTGCACCAGTTCCTCGAAGTTGATGGTCTGCGTGTCACCGTTCCCGTCCACATACGTGAACTGGTCTCCGTCGTAGTACACGTTGCCGCCGATATTCTTAATCAGGTTTTCGATGGCGTTAAAAATCTCGCCTTCGTTGGTGATGTTTTCAACTACGCTGGCAGGAACATCCACGGTAATGGCATCGCCATTGGCATTGGTGAAGGTGTAGGTGCCGTCACCATTATCGATCATTGTGGTCGTATTCGCATCGAAGGTTACGGCCTCGCCGGCTTCGTTGGTGTAAGTAAAGCTGCCGTCCTCATTATCCACCAGCGTGGTCACTGTCTCATTGGTCCGTACGATCTCCCTTAAATTGATGACTTGCGTATCACCCTGATCATCAACATAAGTGATCTCGTAGGATACGGGATTATAACTAATGTTATTCGCTCCCTGTGTGACCGCGCCAGCCAGCACCCATCTGGCACCATCATTATAGTAGATACCCGGCACGACATCGTTGACAGTTGCGGTATTGTATACCATCATCCCCTCCACGTGTTGCGACAACGGTGTTGCTTCTGTACTGCTCGTCAACATCACACGGGTATGCAGCAAGCCTTTGTTGGCACTTTCCAATTCCAGTATGGCATTGCCGTTTGGAAACGTATTGCCCTGAACCGTACCGTCCTTTACCTTTTGCTGCGAAAACGCCGCCCCCATGAACAGTATGGAAACGACCGTGAGTAGTAAATGTTTATTCATATCTTATGATAAGCTTGAGCTATTCGATTCCTGGTGTTAATAGATTCAGTCGATATTCAGTCGGTTCTCACATTATCCAATGAAATCATGTTTATTTCCACAGAAAAATGTTCGGTATAGAAAAAGTTTGCTTTGGTAGATGCTGGCACGACTAGCTACGGGGCTGTACTGCCATCAGCCCCTTCGTATAACCTATCTTTCTCACAACCTTTCAGGTAATCTGCTATCGCAGCGAAGCCGATATTGTCTAACAGCTCCGTACATCCAAAATAATCGATCACAACGCCGATGTCCAGCTGGCGGATCAATTCGCGATTTCCATTTTCCGGCTTGTTGCCTGTTATCTGTTTCATCTCATTCAATTTTTATTACTATCGTGAGTACCTTGTAGGCCGTTTGCAAAAAAACCTGTCCCATCCTTAATTTGTGAAAAGAGCCTACGGCAACAGCCGATACACATATCACGAGACCATAAAATACATTGGGTATTATCACACAAAACAGACGTTCACAGGCAAATCGTGTGCAAACAAAAGGATATTTTTTCCATCCTGAATGGACTTAATCAGCAAATAACAAAAACATGCTATTGTATATCGCAACTATAACATATATTAGCCATTGATGATCCGTATTGGCTATCACTTATCCTTTTGATGGATCAATCCCATACATTTGCTTCATTGCACTGACTTATGGAAAGAAAGAACACCATCGCCATCATCTTTGATGATCACAGTTTATTTGCCGATTCCTTCTCAGCCTTGATCGAGCGGTTGGAGCTTTTTCAAGCTGTACACACCTTTACCCATGAAAAAGAATTTACCCGGTTCCTGGTCAAAAACTCCCCGGCACCTATTTGCCTTTTTTTGGATTACTACCTGAAAGACAAAAATGCGCTGCCGCTCATCAATGAATGCAGACGGCTGAACCGGCATACAACGGTCATCGTAATCAGCGCCGTGGTCAACCCCGTTACCGTAACCAATATCATTGCCTATCGTCCGGACGGCTTTATCAGCAAAGTATCCGGGTTCAGCACGATACTCGAATGCCTGTCCGTGGTTGGCCGGGGCGAACAATATATTTGCCCAGTAATCCAGGAATTTCTCGCTACTAAAAACTCGACCAACCCATTACCATTTACTGCACGGGAATTGGAAATTTTGCAGTATTTTGCGCAAGGATTATCGATCGCCCAAACCGCTGATCAGACGCACCTGAGCAAACACACCATTGTGGCCCACCGCCGCAAGATGATGGCCAAAGCTAATGTAAACTCTATTACGGAATTATTGGCTTATGCGCGAAATAGGGAATTGATTTAACCGGGATTTGTTACCTTCGTTGTCTACAAAACTTATTTCGACAATACATGATGAATTTAAACCGCCATCAACCAGCCAAGGAATGCCATTCCGCTGTCATCTTGATCCTGTTCATGACGATCTGCCAGTTCACCCTTGCCCTCGGTCAATCTCCCACCCGTGCCCGGGAAGAATTCGACAACTTGGCTCAAGCCTACCATTCAAACCGGATTACTGCAGAACAGTATTTTGTTAAAGCCGATTCACTGACCCATCAACTGTTGGCTGAGGGGAAGCATTTTGAAACCAAAGAGCTGGTGGATCTGCTCGCCCTGTATGAAAAAATCGCATGGAGCAAGGCTCAATACGGTCGTGCACGCGTCAGCTACTTCTTCCTTTTTTTCAACAACGCGCGCATGTTCAAAAAAAGGGGGGCATCCATCTATTATGCAGAAAAAGTCTCTGAGGAATATAAAAGATACGGTGAGGAGCATCCATTGGTGGAACAACTACAAAAAAGCAAAATCTACCAAGAGCTAAGACTATATCGTGAAGTCATAGAAATTTTTGAAGGGGAAAGAAGCTATCTGACAGGATTGCCGGATCGCTTACAAACGGATCAAATCGATCACTCCGTTGGATTGAATGCCCTATATATCTTGTCTCCCGTGCTAATGGGCTACATCCGGCTGAAAGATACGGCATCGGTGTATCAGACAGCCGACTTGGCAAATCGGATCGGCTCCACCCTGCGGCGTAAAGAGTTGCTCTCCCGGAGCCAAATGCTGTATAATGACATGCTGATGATTGACATTGCGCTTTCAGTAGCCAACTTTGAGCAAAGATATGACGATGCAAACAGCCTATTGAACGATCTTGAAGGCCTGAAAACCACGTATAAAGATCAGGCGACGAGTTTCATTGATGTCAACCTGAACCGGTTACGCATAGAAAACTACATCAACCTCCAAAATCAGGACAGCCTCCGTGCTTACATCGAGAAATACGAGTCGTCAACTGCTTTCGGAGATAGTCAACGAGCCGACATTGCTGAGTTCAAAGGTAAGCTGTGGACCTTGGAGGGTAATTACCGTGAAGCCTACCTATCGCTTGCCGATGCCTTGCAGCTTGAACGGGATGTACAAGCAGATGTCATGGCCGAATCAAGTAATTTACTTTATGCATATACCCAAGCTGAGCACAGCGGAATTGCCCTGCAAAAAGCGGAAAGTGTAAAACAGCAGCGGACCACTTGGCTGTTGATCATCTCATTTGTAGCTATCATTATCATTTTGGCCATTTATTTGACGATGCTACGTCAAAGCCGGAAAGCGAAAGAGCAGGTGGAAGCCCTCAACAATGCGGCCGATATGCAGATCATCGCCATGGAGGAGGCGAAGCACCAGGCAGTAAGGGAAGAACAGCAGCGGCTCGGACAGGATCTACACGATGGCCTTTCCTCGTCCATTGCCAGCATCCGCCATCAGTTGGAACTGCTATCCATGGATACCGATGATGCGTTCTTAAAACATAAGTTGGGTACGCTGCAAACAACGGTGACGACAGCTTATGAAACAGCCAGAAACAAAAGCCATGAATGGTTCAATGCCGCCAACGATCAGGAAGAGCAGTCTTTTGAGCAGCGGATCAGGTTGCTTACTGAACGTGCCCTGCCTGATAGTCGCTATCAAAAAAACATTCAAATAGACGATCACTCACTGCTGCGCGTCAATGCCGATACCCGGATTGCCTTACTCCGCATCATCCAAGAGGCTATCACCAATATCATCAAGCATGCACGGGCTAAACAAGTGGGCATCTTGATTTACGAAGAAATGGATAATCTCGTGCTGTTCATCAGTGACGACGGGAAGGGATTGGGGCAAAAGAAACCCGATAATGAAAAATCAACGATGGGCCTGCTGTCCATCCGCCGCCGAGCCAATTACCTGAACGGCGAAGTCACCATTCAATCGGATACGAACGGGACTGAAATAACGGTATCCATCCCGTTGGTGCCGCTATAAAGCAGGGCGGGCTTTCCGCTATTTCTGCCGGAAATACACCTGTACGGGAACGCCTTCAAAATCGAAATGTTCCCGCAGCTTATTTTCGACGAAGCGCTTGTAAGGCTCTTTGCGCATCAGGGTGTTCCTGCTTGTCGGACTTGGGATGTTCATGGGCACCGGTTCCATCCAGTCCATCTATACAAACGCCATCCTCGGCTATAACTGGAAAATCAATGCTTCACTCAGCCTGATGACGATGCCAGGCATGGTCATCGCGGGATTTGTCGGTTTCCACTGGACCAAGCATAAACTGCCGATCAAGATGTACATCTTTTCGGGGTTTGCCGCCTATGTATTGAACTACGTGATCCTGTACTTCATGATGGTGCCGGACCTTAGCATCGACTGGTTTCTGCTGCCGCAGCTGCTGAATGGCTATGGAATGTGCTCGTTGTTTATCGCAATCTGGCTTTATGGACTGAACGGTATACCCCAGAATGATATGCTCACATCGGTGGGGTCGGTCATGGTGTTCCGCAGTTTTATCGCTACGGCATTTTTCAGCGCGCTGTTCAGCTGGGTGCAGTATGCCCTGCAATGGCAAAGTGTCAATAACCTCGCCTTTTACTTCGACGCCGCAATCATGAACACGTACAGCCAGGTGGGCAATTTCGGACAGGTGCAGCTGGGCGCCATACTGGCCGCCAACAAGACCCTGCTGGGCTATGTCATCATTGCGGGGCTGGCATTTCTCACATTCATCTTTTTCCACCAGTTAGGTATTTTCATTTCCAGCAATTCCGGATACCTGGGCCGGGCGCTGACGGAAGAAGAAACATCGGCCGTGGCCACCTTATCCGCCGATGCGCTCAGGGAACAGGTCGGAAACTGGCATATCCGGGAATCCGGCGAGGCCTATGTATTGTCCAAACGGGCCAACCGGTTACAGGTCGCTTCGTCCGCTGCCCGCTGGGGCAGGAAAGGAGCCCGTATCGTGTCCATCAGCCCGGGAGTCATCAGTACGCCAATGAGCAAAAAGGAACAGGAAACGTCCAAGCAAATGGCGTTCATGATCCAAAATACACCTGTTGGCCGGATAGGCACTCCCGAAGACATCGCAAACACCGTGGAGTTCCTGATCAGTCCGGCGGCCGGCTTTATTTCGGGAACGGATATTTTGGTGGATGGCGGGATAACGACATTGCTGAAAGGAATGAATTAGCCTGGAATAATAGGTGAACAGCCGCTCGGTTGACCTGGTTAAAGGGGAAAAACTTTAACCGGTTGGCCGAAAAAAAGGCAGAGGGGACTATTTATCTGTACGGTTCCAATAGATTTTCAGGTTGTGGGTGGATCGGCCGGAGGCGACAATATCTGGTTTGCCATCGCCGTTTAAATCGGCCACCGCGAGGTCTTCACAAGCCATACCTCCGATATCGATTGTCCTTGTCTCCCACGTTTCCCATAGTGGATTAGAAGGGATATATATCTTTATTCCGATGTGGCCGGCGGCATTGATGTTACGCCAGCCAGCCACAATCTGATCGTGCCCTGCACCAACGAAATCGGCCATCGCTAGTCCGTGGCCCTCGCGGAGCTCTTCGTCTACAATCACCCGATTAGCATGGTTCAGCTTTGGCATAGCAGGTCGAGGCACATAGGCGGTGACCACGTTACCATGCAACGGTCCGATCGAAGCCAAAACTGGCTCTCCCTTTTCCATACGGCCCACCCGCAGTTCGCTGAACGCCTGTCCCTTGATTAGCCAACTGCCTTGCCATCTGTTTCCTGAATAGGAAAACGCTTTCACACCTTCTTTGCCACCGATATAGATATATTCCTCCCCTTCGCCGACATGTACGTCAAGGTTGTGCGTCAGGTGCATGGAATTGTCGATGATCCAATGCTGCCATTCCTGCCGTGGGTCTTCTGGTTTTTCATAGGCAATCACGTTTACACCTGCGCCTTCACCGTCTTTATTGCCCCTCCCATGGAGCGGCAATACAATGAGGTGGTACTTGCCTTCAGCGGCCTTGGCCCACCGCATGCGGTGCACAGTAGGCTCGTGATGAAGTTTTACCGGCGTCCATAGTTGGGTAGGGTCGTCGGGGCGAATCAGGTAATGCACGGCACCTGACTTTGCTGTATCGGATGTCTCCCCTGGGTTCCATTGAGCGCCAACGGCTACTTCCACTTTTCCATCGCCATCGATGTCCCGGGCGGCAATACAAACATTGTCATACTCGGTGAGGTTTTCAATCATCACGAATTTCTCCCAATCGCCATTGCGATACCATACAAACTGTTTCTTGTCCGCCAGCAGGATATCCGGTTTACCATCGCCATCCACATCCCCGATGGCTATGCCATAGCCAATGGACACTTGGTCATCGATGACCTGGTCCTGGAAAAGCGGTTCCTGTTGCGGATTACCTAAAAGTGAGAGTAACGGAAGCAAATAGTGAAAGTGCATGATCGATTGATTTAAAGAGTACTAAAGTCGGTGCAATTGGTTCTATAATATAAAAGTAAGAACGGCTATTTCCATATCGATGCAATTCGGCTGATTTTGATATCGCCAAAAGCCTGTCCATCCCCCCCTTGCAATATAATGTCGTTATATACAGTCGTCGGAAAGAACACTTCGGTCATCACGGTCAGCCCATCATCCGCAAACAGTTCCAAGGAAGCTACATCCACGAACACTGACATCCGAATACTACCATCCGTACCGATACGCGGTGCAACATCCCGGCTGGCAAAATTATCCTTGAATGAGGTGTTACCCGATTGGCGGCGATCAATGAAAAATTGTTTTGCCACAGCATCGTAGCCGATATCCACCCACTCATTTGCATCGTTTCTCAGCTTCACAGTGAAGTCTTTATCCGCCTTGGCCATGAAATCGAGACGATAGGTGCTTGGTACTTCGCCAGCCACACGCTTGATGGATGTTTCATCTGCGGTCTGCTCCTGCAATTCATGGATTAACTCCGTGATGTTTTCCAACTCAGGAACTGGTTTTGAGGTTACATACCATTTGCCATTGATTGATGTGACGTCTAGGTCACGCGCAATCGTTGCTGCTCCTCGCCAGTTGCCTGTAGGTACGACATTAGCGTAATCCCAATTATTCATCCAGCCAATGAACACCCGTCGGTCGTCGATATTTGACCAAGTTACGCCGGCGTAGTTGTCTCTGCCATAGTCCAACCATTTGGCCTCGGTTTCATAAGGTGTGAACGTCGTACCGTCAAAGTCACCTACAAAATACTGGGTGGCAGAACCTCCATTCGGCCCGCCGGGGTTAATACTAACGAGTAATACCCATACTTCTTTGCCGTCGTGGTCAAAACTAATAAGATCAGGACATTCCCAAACTCCCCCATGTGCGCCGACGCCGTCGCCAAATTCGCTTAGCTGGGTCCATACTTTCAGGTTTGGCGAGGAATAAAAGGTAACGGTTTGTTTGGTAGCGAGGGTCATTATCCATCTGCCAGTTGCTTCATGCCACATGACTTTCGGATCTCTGAAATCCCATATGCCCGGATTGGGTAATACCGGATTACCTTCGTATTTTGTCCATGTTGTACCCTCGTCCGTACTATATGCGATGCTTTGGTATTGGTGCAAACCGGTCCGCGCATCCTCTATGGCGTGATTGTGGTGGGTAAATATTGCCACTAATGCGTTTTCGCCAAATCCCGCCGTATTGTCTTTATCGACGACCGCACTTCCTGAGAAGATGGTACCTAAACTATCCGGATATAACCCGATCGATTGCTCTTCCCAATGAACCAGGTCTGTGCTGGTGGCATGCCCCCAATGCATGGGGCCCCATACATTGCTATCAGGATTATGTTGGAAGAACAAATGGTACGTACCATTATGGTATACCATACCATTGGGATCATTCATCCAGCTTGTCTTCGGTGAGAAATGGTAGTTTAGACGGTGTTGCTCCAACGCCGTTTCGGGCGCGTTATTTCGTTGTTGTCCTTCTGTACAGCCCAAAGCCATGGCGATAAAAATGCCGGTTACTGCTCGTATATTTTTCATTGTTCTTGTGTTATATGGGAAATTTTCACATCATTCAGTTCCATAATTACCATTTTTTTCATTACCATCCGTCATTGAAGGTCAACGTATGCTTGTGGTTCACCCCAAATCGATTTCATTTCCCAAGCGGTCAGCGACACTATCTCCGCGCTTCCCCCTTCTGCAAATAGCTCGATACCCGTTTGGTTCTCCCCCGGATAGGTGACTGCGCTAAACACAACCTCGCCATCATTGGTAAATATTTCAACCGATGCTTGGTCTACAAAAATATGCAACTTGAGGGTGTTATTCAGTAAGTCTACCGGCGCATACATCGTCTTGGCAAACGCCTTCGTAAACTGTTGGTCGCTAATGAAGTCAGTGCAGTTGGTGCGATCCAGACACATCATTGAAAGCTTCGGATCATACGTCAACACCAACTTGCGTCCATCACCAACAAGCAGATTGAAACCAAATTTCGCGGCAGATCCCGGCCTAAACTCGACTTCCATTTCATACGTGTTGCGCGTTGGCTGGAATACTTCAAGAGGCTTTACCCCTTCTACAATTACGTTGTTCGTCCGATGTACTGCCTGCCGCAGTTGTTTAAGTTGGTTGATTGGCCGTTGTACTATACGGTATCCCGTAGGATATCGCTTTAACGCCATAGTGCGCGGAATTGATTGAAAACCGCGCCCCCAAGAGGATGGCGCTTTTCGGGCATACTCCCAGTTGCCCATCCAACCGATAGCGAACACCGTATCTCCGAATCGTTGTGGGTCATCATAATTTCTCCATATGCGGGTGGCATAGTAATCATTGCCATAATCCAGCCAAAGCGCGTGTTCCAATTGATGACTCATCAATTGGTCTGAAAAAAGGACATGATCTATTGCTATAGCAGCATGACTGGTATCATTCACAAGGTCAACAACTTCAATATGGCCCACTTTACCCGCAAGGTCGCGTACATCCCAGCCATTCCATTTAAAGACGCTAGTATTGTCGCCCGTCGTTGATCGAACTACCTGATCATCGACAATTAAATTGACTGAGAGCGAGTCGACGCGCCTCCCGCCGGCGATCAGAAAGTTGATGGCCCCATGACTGATGGTAAAAGGCTCGGAGGTGACGTATCCGGTAGCCAACCCGTTCGACAAGTCGCCTAGATACTTTTCACCGAGAAAATCCGTAGCAGCTACAGGAGATGACCGACTTTGAAAAGCGCGATCGCTAGCTTTCCATTTCGCTGATATTCCTTTCTCAAAATCATCGTAAAGGACACCTTGAAGCCCACTACCGTGCTGAAGGTAGTTTACTATTAGGCTATCTGGAGTAAAAGTTTGTCCATCGAAGTCCCCCACAAAATATTGTACCCTATTCGGGCCCCGACCGATAAGCATCACCCATTTTTTGTGACCACTTTCACCCAATACCGGTATTTCGAAAAGATCAGGACACTCCCAAAAAGAATTTTGGGCTCCCAAACCGCCGAATGCACTGCAAAAACGCCACTGCTTCAAATCATCGGATTCGTAGATGTGTATTTCCTGTACGTCGGGTAATGAAACAACCATTTTCCACCGCTGATCAGGGGTGTGCCAAAATACTTGTGGATCTCTAAAAAATATTTTCCCGATATCCAAAACCGGGTTGTTTTCGTAATAATGGTAACTTAGCCCTCCGTCGCGGCTAATGGAAACAGCTTGTGTTTCCGGAAGGGAATCACCTGGAAAATGCTTGGTATAGAAAGCAAGCATACTGTTTTCACCGAATCCACCCGTATTGTGCTTGTCTACTACTACCGACCCGCTAAAATAGGAAAAAGTGCCGTCTCCCCCTTTCATGGGGTAAGGTAGTTCCTGCCAATGTACTAAATCGGGAGAGACGGCATGCCCCCACCAATATAGGTGGAAAAGTCCCTTAGTGAATACCAGCCCATCAGGATCCCCAATCCACCCATTTTTGGGGCTGAAGTGATATTGAGGACGATACTTCTCCTGCATGGTATCACGCAGGAGATTTTCCTTGGCAACGACGGTTGACGTTGTCAGGACGCCAAGCGTAAAGGCGACCATCAATCTTCTTAACATACTGATTATCATATTGTTTTTCATTAAACATTTTTGCTTTATATAACTCCGAGTACCAATCGTTGACATTTATCGACACAAGCCACTGGAAAGCATAAATTCGGTTCAAAGGGCGGTTCATGCCATCATATTTTCAGACGCTCAATAACCGGGATTTTGAACATATCTGTTTTCACTCCAAAAAATTTGGTTTTGTGGGACAGGAAGGTATTCGTCCCGCCCACTTGTAAAATTAGCTCCTTGGTATATATTCCGTGAAGGTCGCTCAGCTGCAAAGAACGCATTAAGCGCTTCTTGGGCTACTCCCCAACGAACAAGGTCAAAAAAGCGCCCTCCTTCGAGTGCCAGTTCCAGGCGTCTTTCAAACCGGACTGCTTTTCGCGCAGTTTCTTGATCCCAAGTAATATTGTCGCCAGGCGCATATAGCCCCACGTTATAGTCTGCGCTTGGAGTGCCGTCGGGTAATATCAGTAGCGCTGTACTATTGGCTGCGCGGGCTCGTAATGCGTTAATTAACGGTAACGCCTCATCCTGTCTTCCTAACTCGATTAGTGCTTCCGCTTTGAACAGCAATACTTCAGCGTATCGAATGAGGATGCGGTTTTTTGTTGTGCCGAAGAAAGGAGCGATATTAATGAAGCACTCGCAGTCCGGCGATACATTTTCCTTCATAGAGTTGTATGTGCCATACAATGTAATATTTCGCGCCCAACCGGCATTGACAATGATATCCGGTTCGTATTTCCACGGTACCCCCGGCCTGGATACGGTATGGTCAAGCCTCGGGTCTACCGAATGCTGTCCGAAGTCGACATTTTCGGTGTTATAAGTGTCCAATAGCGGCACACCAGCCTCATTTGTACGAAAAGCGTTTACAAGCGTCTGAGAAGGCTTCTGAAAATCACAGCATCCTATTCCCTGGGGCACGGTAAGCATATCGCCATGGTTTACCCGACCACGTCCCACGCCATCATCTGTGGAAAACTGCACGGACATAATAGCCTCTACTCCATTTTCGTATGGGCCGGGCAGAAAGTTGTTGGCAAAGTCTGGCTGCAATTGATAATGCGAAGCGATCACTTGGTCAGCCGCTTGGATAACTTGTTCCAATCGCTGGCTGTTGATACGGGTTACCGCGTGTTGCTGGTCTTGCTCGTAAGCTTGGAAAAGTCGTGTTTTTGCCAAAAATGCGTATGCGGCGTATTTGTTAGCGCGGCCTATCTCGGGCTGGGTTTCGGGAAGTACTTCGGCAGCGAATTCGAAATCTGCAGCAATACGATCCAATATCTCATCCCGGCTCAACTCATTGTTGACCATAAATTTGTATTCTTCAGCAGGAACCGTCTCGTCAATGTATGGAATGTTTTTAAACAGGTTTTCAACCATAAGATACCAGTATCCACGTAAAAACCGTAACTCACCTCTCCGTCGATTAACCAACGGATATTCTTCTTCGGTAAACTGTTCCAGAATTCGAAGCCCTTCATTTGCCCGCCGAATGCCAATATAAATATGGAACCAAATTCCATCATAGTTCCATTGGTCTGGGCGCGAAGGAACAAAGGTTTCCATAAAATGAAAGACATCACCATCGTTGATACCGCCTCCGCCTTTGTAGGCATCATCGGACCTTACATTTCCGTACTGCCACATGCTAAATGCCCGATTGATTTCGTCATTACCTAATTGGGAATAGGCTGCGATGACAAAACCTTCGGCTTGCTCGGGGTTTGATACTTGATTTTCGTCCAACGTACCACGGGGTCCGACTTCAAGCAAGTTTGTGCAAGCGCTAAATACCATAGTCGCTAAGCACATCGTTGTATATATTATTCTTTTCATCACAAAACGGATTACAATTTCATTCAATCATTGTTATTGCCACATTTTTTTTTATCAAAACCGAAAATTGATTCCCCCGGTAAGCACCATCGGATTGGGATAGCCGAAAGCGGGGCTTTCGGGATCAACACCTGTAAACGACTTGGACCGTAACAAAATACCCAAATTGTCGCCTCCAACATACACGCGGAGTGCTTGCAGCTTTATCCGAGAGAGGAGTTTTTGGTCAAATGTATAGCCGAACTGTACGTTCCTCAGTTTAAGGTATGTGCCGTTTTCTATAAAATAAGTCGAAAAACGAGCTTCCCAATTGTCATCGGTAAGCGATAGGGCCGGGATGTCTGAATTAGGGTTACTGGGCGACCACGCATTAAGCAACCTCGACCCCTTGTTTGATGAAGATTCAACTGCACTCCAGAAATCGGTATGCAGCTTGAATTGGTTGTTTACGTCCACGGGGCCTATCCCTTGTAAGAAGAAAGAAAAGTCGAATTTTTTGTAATTGACCTGAGCATTAAGACCATATGTGAACTTGGGCAGCGGCACGCCAATCCAGGTACGATCCAGGTCATTAATAATGCCGTTGCCATCGATATCCCGGTATCGGATTCGGCCGACACCTTTGTTGGGCTGTTCGGCGTGTGCGTCTACCTCTTCCTGAGTATGGAACAGTCCATCAGCGACATAACCGAAATGTGAGCCAAACGTTCGACCTAAGATATTTTGCCCCCGACCATCACCACCATATGCATTGATGACTTCTGCAGGTAAATGAGTTACTTTGTTTCTTACCACATCGAAATTAGCCGTCAGATCCAGGCGTAAGTCATCGTTAATACGGCTACGGTGTCCCAATACCAGCTCGAATCCTTTGTTTTCCATCGAAGCTCCATTTACCCACATGTTGCCACCTTCACCTAAGACGCCGATGTATGGGGGCAATAAAAGGATGTCAGATGTCTTTTTAATATAATAGTCAACGCTGCCGTAAAGGCTTTGGTTCAACAAAGAAAAATCGAGCCCGATGTTGCTCATCTGTGTCGCTTCCCAACGCAGATTAGGATTAGCATTCTGTGTCAGGTAAAAGCCTGATGGGAGTACACCACTACCGTTGCCTGAAATATCGTAAGAGGTAGCATTGTAGTTAGGTAGATAGATGTTGAAAATTGCATGGTTATCGATTTCTTGATTGCCAGTAACACCCCAGCCGAAACGAAGTTTGAGGTCATCAAACAACGAGGTATTACTTTTGATAAAACTCTCCTCACTCAGGCGCCAACCGGCGGAGAAGGCAGGGAACAGACCAAATCGATTGTTTTCGCCAAATCGAGACGATCCATCGTATCGAATGGTGGCGGATAGGAGATATTTATTGAGATAGGAATAGTTGGCTTTAGCGAAGTACGACAATAACGCATGCCTTGCGCCGTTACCGACTGTAGTCATGATACCAGTACCTGCATCAAGGTACATATAGTCGGGGTGCTCCAGTACAAAATCCTCCCGCCTAGCCCCGAAGTGAGTGTTACTTTCGGTATAAAATTCCATCCCCGCGACCATGTCAAATCGGTGCTCATTTCGTTCGAGCATATAATTGAGCGTGTTTGTCCACGTGGTTTTTACATTGTGCGTCTGTTCATTGTTAAGCCAATTGACATCACCGACCAGATAGCCCGACCGAAACTTTTTTTGCCAGTTTCGGGAGAAAAAATTGCCGTAGTCAATACCAAAATTGGAGCGAAAAACCAGATTTTCCATAATTTTCAGATCGGCAAAGAAATTGCCAAACAAGCGTGTGTAGTCATAGCCATTTTGCCTGTTGTCTTCTAATAGACGAACGGGATTGTGCCGGTCGTTCATACCTTGTACAGGGCCACCCCACCCTGCTCCGTCGACCGTATGCACCGGAATAATTGGTAATGCCTGCAGTGCGGTATTGATTATGTCGGCAGAAACTTCTTCTGTCTTCGTCAGGCTTAGGTTTTGTCCAATGGTCAACTTGTCTTCAAACAGTTTATAATCCGTATTAATCCGAGCGGATATCCGGTTAAAGCTGGTGGTATTAATGATGCCATTGTTGTCGAAATAGCCTAGCGAAAGCAGATAACTACCTCGATCCGTGCCATTTGACACCTGTACATCATAGTTTTGAACCGTCCCCACCCGCGACACTTCATCAAACCAGTCAGTATCTGAGGAACGCATCGTTTGATCGGCATCCAGAAATTCCGGAATGATGATGCTGTTTAGCACAGGTTGGTTTGTCGTGGGATCGACACGCCAATCGAATTGGTAGGGCAAACCACTATTGTTGGGATCGATATTGCTGTTGACACTGGCTTGCCATAATGCGCGTCCATAACCATCGGTATCTAACATTTTTGCCCGTGTAGTATAGGAAGATGCGGAAGTATATGCATTGACATTCAGCTGTGCATTGCCCGATTTGCCCCGTTTGGTGGTAATAATGATTACACCGTTAGCAGCCCTTGACCCGTAAATACTTGCAGCTGAAGCATCTTTGAGTACCTGCATCGATTCGATGTCTGCGGCATTGAGCTCATGCATACCCGCCTTGGTAGGCACTCCATCGATGATGTAAAGGGGGTCATTGTTGTTGAGCGTACCGATTCCACGGATTCTTACCGTAGCTGGCGCACTGGGAGCACCGCTACCCGTGATGTACATTCCCGGTACCTGCCCCTGCAGAGCTTTCATTGGGTTGGCCACCGCCTGTTTGTTCATCTCCTCAACATCAACCACGGAAACCGCTCCTGTTAAGTCTGCCTTACGCTGAGTTTGGTAACCCGTTACGACCACCTCGTCCAATGCAACATTAACTTCCAACTGTATGGAAAGTGGCTCCAGAGATTCTATCTTGACTTCCTCCACTTTGGCTCCAACCATCGAGAACCTCAGTGTTTGCCCGATGGCGGCTGAAATACGAAAGGAGCCATCCTCATTTGTAACGGCACCAACGTTGGTTTCGACAGTGAGTACACTTACTGCGTCGAGCGGCAGCCCATTTTGGTCAGTTACTTTACCAGTGATTACAGTTTCCTGTGCAGACAGGGTTTGTACCAAAAGGACACAACAATAAAGTAAAAATAATTTAGTCTTCATTTGTATAATTTTTTAAAAAAACATCCCTATAAGCAGTCGAAAACCTCGTCTGCTTTTACTTCTACAGTTTCGTGATCGGAAACTAATCCGATTACATGTAACGTGTTCCGTTACGTTGGAGCAAGGGGTTTAATGATTGCTAGGTTCATCATTTTAATTGGTTAACGTAATATGATTAGTTAAAATTTATTGTTTCCATTGTATGCTCTCCAGATATTTCTCCCACATAAACCGATTGAGGTCCATGCGTGAATAGGGTGGACATGCGCCTGATTGTGTGGTCACATAAGCACCGAGGGTCGTTGCAAACTCCAGCATATTGTCGCTGGTTTCGCCGCGTAGCTTTTGTGCCAGAAATGCCGCAAGAAACGAATCACCGCTCCCTACGGTGTCCTTGACGTCCACGGATACAGCCGGATAATCGTGTCTGGAGTTTGGCGTATAATAGGACGCCCCCTGCGATCCCTTAGTCACGATAATCTCCTGTATGCCATAATAGTCCTGTAACAAGCCAATACCGGCATATTCATCGCCCGATCGGTTACCCAGCCAACCCGACACCGCTACCAGTTCGTGAATATTCAATTTGATAGCATCAGCCGCTTGCATCAACTGATCGACAACAGCAGGCGTGTAATGGGGTGCCCGAAGATTGACATCGAATAATCGGTAACGTGCCTTTCCCAGCAAGCTAAGTAATGTATCACGGCTGGCTTCATTTCTGGCGATGAGGCTACCATATACCAATACATCAGCGGCTTGTAGGAGTGTTGCAAAGCGCTCTTCATATTGGATGAAATCCCACGCCACCGGAGCTATGATCTCATATAAAACTTCATTATCAGCTCCAATACAGGCTATTACTTTGCTGGTTTCGTGGTCGCTATCGATCTGGATGTTTTCCGTGGACAGCCCAATGTTGTCCAAAAAGCTGCTCAGTTCCCGCCCCGCCTCATCATCGCCGATGCGGCTGATGATGGTGCTTTGAATACCTAGACGATTGAGATGATAAGCAACATTCATCGGTGCCCCGCCGGGTTTCTTTCCCGAGGGAAGCATATCCCAAAGGATCTCTCCGAAGCACACTACGTTTTTGTTTTCTCCGTTCATCCTGTTTAGCACTATGGTTAATAATATTCGCTTTCCTTTAATTAATGCATCATATTCCCGCCAATCTGCTCCAGTGATTTCCCTTTTGTTTCGGGCATGACCTTCCATACAAACAACAACTGCAACACCATAAATCCTGTGAAAATCAGAAACGTATCTCCACCGCCCAGGCGCTCAGCCAACATTGGGAAAAAGAATGTAATGACGGCAGCCATTACCCAGTGGGTCAAACTACCCAAGGTCTGCCCTTTGGCCCTGACTTCATTGGGAAATATCTCCGAAATAAATACCCAAATCACTGCGCCTTGTGAAAACGCAAAAAACGCGATGTACACCATCAAGTAAATGGTCACCGCAATACCATCAGGTTCGGCAGAGTAAAACGAGTGAGACACCAGTCCCAAAGCGGCGATCAACCCGAATGACCCGATAAGCATCAGTCTGCGCCGACCGATTTTATCAATAAAATTGATAGCAATCAAGGTAAACGTAAAATTGACCAAACCGATTCCCACGGTGGACAACAACGAACTCTGAGCGCCTAATCCCGCCATCTCAAACACGCGGGGAGCGTAGTAGATGATGGCATTGATCCCCGACACCTGATTAAAAACGGCAAAAAGAATCGCTAACATCACCGGTAAACGGTATTTTTTGCTGAATAGCGGATCTGCTGCCATATCCATTCGCCCAACTTGAACCGACGCCAAGATCGATTCCATGTCTTTCAGGTAGTTTTGCGGATTAATACGTTTCAGTACGTGAATAGCCGCGTCTCGGTTTTGGCGGTAAAGCAGCAGCCAGCGCGGACTCTCGGGTACAAAATGGATAAGCACATAAAATAGGGCAGCGGGAAACGCTTGTACCCCCAGCATCCACCGCCAGGAATGTTCCCCCCCTTGACCGATCAGGTAATTGGAAAGATAAGACATGAGGATACCCAACACCACATTGAATTGGAATAAACCGACCAGCTTACCGCGCCGATCGGGCGGGGCGATTTCTGAAATATAAATAGGCGCTGTGACCGAAGACACGCCTACACCAATACCTCCGAAAAACCGAAAAACTATAAATATATGCCAGTCAAAGGCCAATGCAGTACCAATGGCGGAAAAGAAATATAAGGCGGCTATAATAAACAGTGTCCGCTTGCGCCCCAGCTTATCAGACGGATATGCCCCCATCAATGCCCCAACGACTGTTCCCAATAACGCGATAGCCATCGTAACGCCGTGCTCCACCTCGGACAGGTTCCAGTAAACTTGTACAGCCCTTTCGGCTCCGGAAATGACGGCTGTGTCAAAGCCGAATAGAAACCCCCCAAGGGCTACTACAAAAGACCACGCTGTTATGTTGTTTTTTGTCATATTCTAAAAATAGCACTTAAATTTGATGTCTAAATTGGTTATCTCAACGGGAACAAAATTGAAGCTTGAAATCAACGTTTGGATAAAAATTTCGTTCATTTTTGTTTGTTTTTGTATCAAAACACAATTGATTGAAAATCAAATAAGTATTCTTTTATGTCAGAAATAATTTTAGAAATCGTATCATGAAATTTAAAAATTATTACACTTGTTTGGTTGTTCTTAGGCCGCTAGGTTAACCTTTTTTAAGCCTTGGTTCTTTTTTCGTTAAATTTGCCTGACGAAATTTTAAGGCGCTACCTCGATGCCGTACACGAACGTGTACGGTGGACTTTGCCGATTCGTCAAAAATTTATAAACCATGACATATAGCAAGCTAGGGATTTGGTGTTGTTTGTTGGTGGCACTGGGGTTGCAGTCTTGCTTCATGCAGGACAACAAGCCTCGAGTAACCATTGCGTTTTCCCAATGCGTGGGCGATGACGCTTGGCGAAAGACCATGTTGGAAGAAATGAAACGGGAACTCTCGTTCCATTCCAATGTTGACTTTATTTATCGCGACGCAGAAAACAGCAGTGAAAAACAAATCCTTCAACTTCACGAATTAATAAAGCTTGCCCCGGATATCATCATCGTATCGCCCAATGAAGCGGAACCACTTACGCCCATTATTGACGAGATTTTCAGGAGCGGCACGCCAATTGTCGTCACCGATCGCAAGACCTCCTCGGGATTGTACCATGCGTATGTCGGGGCGGATAATTATAAGATCGGCTATATGGCGGGCCAATACCTTGCCAATCAACTGCGGCACAAAGGACGGATCAGCGAAGTCACGGGACTACCGGGATCTTCGGCAACGATCGAACGCCAGAAAGGCTTCCATACGGCGCTTGCAGCTTATCCAAAAATACAGGTTGTCGAGAAAATCAATGGACAGTGGTTAATCGACAAAGCAAAAGAGGGCGCCCGCGAAAAACGGGCTCAGCTTCTTTCTTCGGATGCGATATTTGCGTACAATGATCAAATGGCGCTCGGTGTCCATCAAGCCCTTTCAGAAGAAACACCTTTTTATTCAGCAAAAATCATGGGTGTGGACGCCCTTCCTGGAGAGAACAACGGGATGCAATTCGTTTCCGAAAATATCCTGTATGCATCCATGTTGTATCCCACGGGGGGAAAGGAGTCCGTGCGTACCGCAATGGCTATCCTAAACGGCGATGCCTATCAGCGAGACAATATCCTTAACACCCTGGTGGTTGATTCAAGCAACGTTGAACTCATGCGTTTACAGACCGACAAGATTATCAGTCAACAGCGTGATATCGACCACCAGCAAGCCCTGTACGCCACACAACAGAAGATTTTCTCCAATCAGCAACGCGCCCTCCATGTGCTTGTGGTCAGCCTCGTATTGGCTGTTGTATTTGCCGGCATCTCGTTTTACGCGCTGAAGGCAAATTGGGAAAAAAACAAGACCCTGGAAACCCAAAACAACGAGATTCTTGGGCAGCAAGAACAAATTATGGCGATGACCCGCCAAGTAGAAGAAGCTACAGAGGCTAAAATCAATTTTTTTACCAACATCTCGCACGAGTTCAAAACCCCGTTATCGCTGATGCTGGTGTCTTTAGAAGAATTAATCAAGAACGCGAGGTTGTCGGAAGAAACCCGTCGTTCATTGACGTTGATCAAAAAGAATACCCTGACATTGGAGCATTTGGTATCGCAATTAATTGATTTGCGGCGGGTTGGGTATGAAAATGTAATAGTAAAGGTCCGAAAGCAAAACCTAGTGGTTTTTTGTAACAATATTGTCCAAGCTTTCCGCCCGCTGGCAAAGAAGAAGAGCATCAACCTGCGCCTTGAAAGCCATGTGCAGGATGCGGAGTTGTGGTTTGATCGGGATTTAATGGAAAAGGTGCTATATAACCTCTTATCCAATGCATTTAAATTCACACCTGAAAAGGCCAGTATCGTGATGAAAATTGTCTCCCCGGCCGATAAATCAGGGCATATCCAAATTCAACTCTGCGATGAAGGATATGGGATTTCGCCTCATGACATCAATCATATCTTTGACCCTTTCTTCCGCAGCGGGCACCATGCCAACGGTTCGGGAATCGGGCTGGCGCTGTGCAAGGAGATCGTCGAGTTGCACCACGGAACGATTACCGTAAATAGCCAAGTCAATGTGGGCACCACGGTGATCATCAATTTGCCCGTGGATGACCATGCTTTTCAGGAAGAGGAAAAAGACTATACACCGGTCAATGAGCACGAACAGGCAATGCTGGAGAGCGACAAAATCTTTGCAGTGCTGGAAAACGAATCAAGCGAAGAAAAGGAAGAAGAATTGGCTTCAGACCTTCCAATCAGGGAATATTCCATCCTGATCATTGATGACCACGAAGGATTGCTCAACTTCCTGTCAAAAAAACTATCCGGATCCTATGTGGTGTATACAGCTTCCAATGCTAGGGAAGGATTGGAACAAGCTCACCGCCAAGTTCCCGACTTAATCATTTCGGATGTCTTGATGCCGCCCGGTGAGTTGGGGACCGAAATGGTCAGAAAACTCAAAGCCGACGTCCGCACGGCGCATATTCCCGTCATTCTCCTGACGGCGAGGGATTCAGACGAGCAAAAACTGGCCGGGCTGGACTCATTGGCGGACGCGTACATGACCAAACCCTTCAAGATGGATCACCTACTAAGCTTGGCAAACAACTTGATAGATAATCGGAAAATTCTTCATCGTCGCTTTAGCAGTGATGTTGTCGAGCTCCGGCCGGTTTCCAAAATATCACCTGAAGATCGGCGGTTCCTTAACGAACTCGCTGCCCTGGTCGAAGAAAATATCGCTAACAGTGAAATGAACGTTGACTATCTTTGTGAGTTACTCGCTGTATCTCGCATTCAGCTATATCGAAAAGTAAAGTCATTGCTTGATTGTAGTATCAATGACTACATTTCCTCACGTCGCCTTCGCAAAGCGAAGGTGTTGCTTCAAAAGGGTGTACAGGTCAATAATGTTGCCTACCAGACAGGTTTTTCTTCCCCAGCTTATTTTTCGACGGCTTTCAAAAATAAGTATGGCGTGTCGCCGTCCTTATTCAAAAAGAAAGGCGTCGCTGCCTTGCGATAAGCAGCCTCTTTTCGGCGATGTAGGGTTGCCTCCAACTAGGGCGCACGCTTCGTAATTGGTTTGATAATGCCCGTAAGCACGGCGCTAAGTACGATGTGATCGGATTGTCGTATTATCCCTGGTGGCTGGAGGGTAAGCCGGATTATACGTTATCCATAGACGATCTGGCAGCCAACATGAATAACATCTCAAAACGCTATGGAAAGGAAGTGATGGTTGTCGAAGTGGGTGGCGAGGACAATCAAGCCCAAAACACTTACGACATGCTGGTGGCTGTACAGCAGAAAGTAAAGGAAGTGCCCAACGGGAAAGGGCTTGGGGTAATCTACTGGGAACCGCAGGGCGCCCGGAGCTGGAGCAGGTATCCACTAAGCGCTTGGGGCGACGATGGCCGGCCTACAAAGGCACTGGATGCTTTTTTGGTAGACCTTACGACCAGTTCTTTCGGAACCGATAGCGGATAGCGTATTCGCTTCCATTTATTTCTGCCGGAAATACACCTGTACGGGAACGCCTTCAAAATCGAAATGTTCACGCAGCTTATTTTCGACGAAGCGCTTGTAAGGCTCTTTGATATATTGAGGCAAGTTACAGAAAAAGGCAAACATCGGTGACTTGCCGGCGATTTGCGTGGCATACTTGATTTTGATGTATTTGCCTTTGATGGCTGGAGGTGGATAGTTCTCAATAATGGGCAACATCACATCGTTCAGCTTCGAGGTTGGTATTTTCTTGACCTTGTTTTGATAAACGTTGGAAGCGGCTTCGATGGCTTTGAAAATCCGTTGCTTTTCGGTTACCGAAGTAAAGATAATGGGTACGTCTGTAAACGGGGCTATTTTCTCCCGGATGAGCTCTTCGAACACTTTGGTGGTCTTGTTGTTCTTATCGATCAGGTCCCATTTGTTGACCAGGATGACCACGCCCTTACGGTTCTTTTCGGCCAAGTGGAAAATATTGATATCCTGCGCTTCGATGCCTTCCGTGGCATCCAGCATGAGGATGACAACGTCCGATTCTTCAAGAGCCTTGATGGTACGCATCACGGAGTAAAACTCGATATTTTCCTTTACCTTGGTTTTGCGCCGCAATCCGGCCGTGTCAATAAGCACAAAATCGTGCCCGTACTGGTTATAATGGATGCGGATGGAATCACGCGTGGTGCCTGCGATGGGCGTCACGATGTTGCGCTCCTTCCCCACTAAGGCATTGATAAGCGACGACTTGCCCACGTTGGGCCTGCCGACGATGGTATATTTCGGACGTTCGTCTTCCTCGGCCTCCTCCTGCTGGAAATGCGTCACCACTTCGTCCAGCAGTTCGCCGGTTCCTGATCCGGTGATGGAAGAAACCGGATAAATCTCGCCCAGCCCGAAGCTGTAGAAAATGGTCGCCTCCTGCTGCAAAAGCGGATGGTCTACTTTGTTGACCACCACAAATACCGGCTTTTTGCTGCGCCTCAGGACGTCGGCTATGGCATCATCCAAATCCGTAATGCCTGTGGTCACATCCACCATAAACAGAATGACCGATGCCTCTTCGATGGCGATGAGCACTTGCTCCCGTATAGCCGACTCAAATACGTCGTCAGACCCGTGCACATAACCGCCGGTATCGACAACCGTGAATTTTTTACCGATCCACTCACCCTGTCCGTAATGGCGGTCGCGCGTCACGCCGCTGAAATCATCCACGATAGCCTTGCGGCTTTCCGTTAAGCGGTTATAAAGGGTGGATTTTCCAACGTTAGGCCGTCCTACAATTGCAATAATATTTGCCATAAGGCTACAAAGTTACGGATAAGGAACGGGAGTCCAATAATTTTTCTCTGGCGCTACCGCAGCAGCTTCAGGATATCATCGATATAAGTACGTTCATTGGCCAGGCGGGGCACTTTATTCTGCCCGCCAAGCTTCCCACGCGATTTCATCCACCGGTAGAATGTGCCATCAGGTGCGCGGTGAATAATGGGGAAACGCAATGCCAGATCATTGAACCGCTTGGCATCGTAGTCTGAGTTGACCGCCCGTAAGGTGGTGTCAAGCACCTTGCAGAATTTATCGAAATCATCGGGTTGCTCTTCAAATTCGATAATCCACTCGTGTGCGCCGGCCTCGCCTTCCCTGAAGTAGACCGGTCCCGCCGTATAGTCGCGAATGGAGGCACCGGTCTCTTTACATGCCTCGTTCAGCGCATCATCGGCATTGTCCACGATGACCTCTTCGCCGAACGTGTTGATGTATTGCTTCGTACGGCCCGTAATCTGTATCCGATAGGGATGCAAACTGACAAACTTGACGGTATCGCCCAGCATGTAACGCCACAACCCCGCATTGGTCGATATAATGAGCGCATAATTTTTGCCCAGTTCCACTTCATGAAGGGCCAGCGTTTTGGGGTGCTCTTCAAATAGATTTTCCATGGGAAGGAATTCATAATAAATCCCATAGTCGAGCATCAGCAATAAATCCTCCGAATCCGATTGGTCTTGCAGCGCGAAGTAACCTTCTGAAGCGTTATAATTTTCCAGGTAATACATCGTATCCGAAGGGATGAGTTTCTTGAACTGCTCGCGGTAGGGTTTGAAGCTCACGCCCCCGTGGCTGTAGAACTCCAGGTTCGGCCACACTTCCAATAGGTTGTCTTTGCCTGTGATTTCAAGGATGCGCTTGGCCAGCACGACATTCCAGGTGGGCACGCCCGACAGGTTTGTGACATTTTCATGGATCGTTATCTGGGCGACATTCTCAATTTTTTCTTCAAAATTGGGGTTTAATGTGGTCTCGACGTCCGGTGTCCGGTGAAACTCCGCCCAAAAGGGCAGGTTTCGGATAAGGATGGAAGAAAGATCGCCGTAGTACGAATCGGAATTGAAGCTATTGATCTGCGAGCTGCCGCCCAATACCACCCCTTTGCCCGTCAGGATTTTCGTATCCGGCCGGTTGTGGCAGTATACCGTCAGCATGTCCTTGCCGCCCTGGAAATGGCAGTCTTCCAGGGCCTCCTCGCTCACCGGGATAAATTTGCTGCGATCGGCCGTGGTTCCCGACGACTTGGCAAACCACTTCACGTCGGAAGGCCACAGGATATTCTGCTCGCCCTTGATCATGCGGTCGATATAGGGCTTCAGGCTGTTATAGTCCTGTATCGGAACTCGTTCCTTATACGTCTCGGGCGTCAGAATAGAACTGTAATCGTATTTTTTGCCCCACTCGGTGGCTTCGGCAGTGGCGATGAGGCTTTGGAACCATTCATCCTGCACTTCATGCGGATATTTCATGAAAAGCTCGATCTGGTGGATACGCTTTTTCATGATCCAGGTGAATATCGAATTGATAAAGGCCATGGTTAAAGTTTTTTCCTTCGCAGCTCAAAATTGCGGCCCAGGTAAAATTTCCGGGCCATCTCATTGACGGCTATTTCTTCCGGTGTACCCGCCAGCATGATTTTACCTTCGGTGAGCAGATAAGCGCGATCGGTGATGGACAGCGTCTCCTGCACATTGTGATCGGTGATCAAAATGCCGATGTTGCGGTGCTTGAGCTTGGAAACAATGGTCTGTATTTCTTCCACTGCGATAGGGTCTACGCCGGCAAACGGTTCATCCAATAGGATGAAATTTGGATTGGCAGCCAGCGCCCGGGCGATCTCGGTGCGGCGGCGCTCACCACCGGAAAGCAGGTCGCCGCGGTTTTTACGGACCCTATTGAGGCTGAATTCGGCCAGTAGTTCTTCCAGTCGGTCCTTACGCGCCGCTTTGTCTTTATGGTGGATCTCCAACACCGCCATGATGTTGTCTTCTACGGACAGCTTGCGAAATACCGAAGCTTCCTGCGCCAGGTAACCGATGCCCTTTTGCGCCCTGCGATACATCGGATCTTCGGTAATCTCTTCGCCATCCAGGTATACATGCCCATCGTTGGGTTTGATAAGCCCCACAATCATGTAAAACGATGTGGTTTTACCCGCTCCGTTTGGACCGAGCAGGCCCACAATCTCCCCCTGAGCAACCTCAAAAGAGACGTCATTGACTACCGTCCGCTGCCGGTATTTCTTAATGAGGTTTTCTGCTTTTAATATCATAGCTCAAATTGCCCTTCCGGCGATGATTTTAAGTCAATGTAAATCTATAATCGTAATAGCTAAATCCGGATGTCTTTCACATTCAATTGGATACTTCGTTTATCGCGCCATACGTTCTCTTCAACCGCATAGCAGACATCAAACGGCCTGCCCGTGTTGATGGCTTCGGCGTATGCACCCAATCCAAATCCGATACAGTCAAACACTGCCGTATTCTTCTGCCTGATGGACATCTTCAAGTGGCTTCCCCCCACCACCATGGCAGGTCCGCAGGCCTGCACTTTTTTACTCACGAAAAGCGGCGCCTCATTCTGCGGGCCAAATGGCTCGAATTGCCGCAAAATACGGAAAAATTTGGCATCAATATCCGATAGCTCCAGGATTGCATCAATGAGCATCTCCCGCTGGAGCATACCGGGCAGGATGCTCGCTGCCACAACTTCCTCAAAACGCTGTTCGAACTGTGCGATATTTTCTGGTTTCATGGTGAGTCCGGCGGCATACTTATGCCCGCCGAACTGGTCAAGCAAGTCGCTGCAGGCGTTCAGTGCCTCGTAGAGGTCGAATCCCACCACCGAGCGTGCCGAGCCGGACACGTGGCCATTCGTCTGTGTAAGCACTACGGTAGGCCGGTAGTACTTTTCGGTCAAGCGCGTGGCCACGATGCCGATGACCCCTTTGTGCCAATCGGGCCGAAAAACCACGGTAGATTTCCGTTGTTGCAGCACCTCATCGCCATCGATAATGGCAAGCGCCTCCTCCGTGATGCGCAAATCGAAATCCTTCCGCTGCGAATTTTGCTCATCGATGCTGCTACTGTAAACGGCCGCTTCCTGCAGGGACTTACTGATCAGTAGTTTCACCGCGTCTTTGGCGTGATCTATCCGACCGGCGGCGTTGATGCGCGGCCCGATCTGGAAAATAATGTCGTTGACGGTAAAATGGCCGCTCCGATGGGTAGACAGATCAATCAACGATTGCAGCCCGCAACAGGGATTGCTGTTGAGTTTCTGAAGGCCAAAGTAGGTTAGTATCCGGTTTTCACCGGTAATGGGTACGATGTCTGAAGCGATGCCAACCGCAACCAGATCCAGGTACTGGTAACACTGGTTGATGTCCATGTTGTTTTTCTGGATGAAGGCCTGGATAATCTTGAAGCCGATACCGCATCCGGGCAACTCTTTGTAAGGATACGGGCAATCCGAACGTTTGGGATCAAGCACGGCCACCGCCTCGGGAAGAAGTGGCCCGGGAAGATGGTGGTCTCCGATAATAAAGTCGATACCCTTTTCGCGCGCATAAGCGACCTTATCCAATGCCTTAATGCCACAATCCAACGCAATGATAAGCGTGAAGCCATTTTCGGCCGCGTAATCGATACCCTGAAATGATATCCCATACCCTTCGGCATAGCGATCAGGCAGATAAAACTCCAACCGCGAATGAAATTGCCGGAAAAAGCTGTACACCACGGCCACGGCCGTGGTGCCATCTACATCGTAGTCGCCATAGATAAGTACCTTCTCCTTATTCCCGATGGCCTGCTCGATGCGGGCGATGGCCTTATCCATATCACGCATCAGAAAGGGATCATGCAACAGGGACAGATCCGGACGGAAAAACCGCCGGGCATCTTCAAAATGCGCGACTCCCCGATTGGCCAGCAAATCAGCCAATACCGCACTGATGCCCAACTCCTCGCGGAGTCTCTGCGATGCTGCCCGGTTGCTGCAAGAAGCAATTGCCCACTTTTTCTGCATATGTTTCCTCTATAAAAGCTGTCTCTCCATGGCAAAGGAGCGATCGGTAATTGCGCAGCATTCATGGGCACCAATGAAGGCAGACCGCGGCGAATAAACTGCGCAGCGCTCATGAATGCCTGATGAAGCATGCACGTATGAATAATTTGCAAACAAGGCAAATTTAGCTAAGTTTGTACACTACGAAGGGGTAAAGATAAAAACATGCAAGCACATTCCTTATTCGAAGGTTCATTTTCCGTAGATTCGTCCAAAAAATTCATTCCATTTGACGCAAGCAAAGACAGTAAGAAAGACCGTCCGGGGTCGCTGTTTATCCATGTACATCCATTTTTAATCGAATCGGCAAACGGATTGCTGCTGCTCGATACTGGCATCGGCCATGTCAATGCCGATGGCGGCCTGCAACTCCATGACAACATCCGAAAGGCCGGCTTTGACCCCGGTGACGTACGGTACGTGCTGCTGTCGCACCTCCATAAAGACCATGCAAGCGGAATGGCCATGGAACAGGATGGAACATTCAGGCTGGCCTTTCCCGATGCCGAGTATGTCATACAGGAAGGTGAATGGGAGGATGCTTACAGCGGCAAATCCGATTCGTACCGGACCGAAATCTTTGATGTGCTGCAACGCAGCGGCAATTTGCTGCTCGTTGCGGGCGACGGTGTGCTGAACAACGAAATCAGTTACGAAGTATCGGGCGGCCATACACCCCATCACCAGGTTTTTCATATCCGTACCGGTGGCGAGCATTACTTTTTCGGAGGCGACGAAGCTCCCGAGCCGGAGCAGTTTTTCCGGCAGTTTGCAGCAAAATACGACTATGACGGCCGCAAATCCATGGGGCTGCGCCAGCAATATTGGGAGCAGGGAAGTAAGGAAGGGTGGATTTTTTTGATGTACCACTCCACCAACATTGCCATCGGCCGGCCTCAGCAAAAAGAAAACGGCGGCTACCGGCTGGTGGAGGCCGCCGATTAGCAAACGACAAACAACAATGAACCCATACCGTTACTATTTCAGGGATGACTACAGCGAGGGATGCCATCCCCAGATCTTAAAGGCACTTCAGGAAACCTCCTTATCGCAACAGATCGGCTATGGCCATGACGACTACTCCATCGAGGCGAAAGACCTGATTAAGCAGCTTATCCCCGACCAGGATGCCGACATCCACTTCGTTTCGGGTGGTACGCAGGCCAACCTCATCGTCATTGCGGCGGCGCTGCGCTCATATGAGTCGGTCATATCGGCACAAACCGGGCACATCAATGGCCACGAAGGGGGCGCTATCGAAGCTTCCGGACATCGGGTAGAGGCCATCAGCACGGCCGACGGCAAATTGGACGTGGCGCACCTCTCGCCACTGCTGGCCCAACTCAATGTCGTGGGCAGTACACAGCCCAGAATGGTCTATATTTCCAATACGACGGAATTGGGCACGGTATATAGTAAGGCAGAATTGACGGCGCTGTCTGCGTTTTGCCGTGAACAGGGTTGGTACCTCTACCTCGATGGCGCCCGCCTCCCTGCGGCACTTACTGCGCCGGGCAACGATTTGACCTTGCAGGATGTGGCTGAACTGACAGACGCTTTTTATATCGGCGGCACAAAAAACGGCGCTTTGCTGGGCGAAGCCATCGTCATCACACATCCTGAACTCAAAACAGGGTTTAAGCACTACCTTAAGCAAAAAGGCGCGATGCTTGCCAAGGGAAGGGTACTGGGCCTGCAATTCCGCGAGTTGTTTCGCGACAATCTCATCTTCGACCTCGCCGCCCATGCCAATGCGTGTGCACTTTCCATGGTGCCGGCCATAGAAAAGCTCGGCTATACGTTTCGGGTAATTCCCGCGTCCAACCAGTTGTTTCCGATACTGCCCGATCTCGTCGTCGATGAGCTGGCAAAAAACTACTTATTCCATCGCTGGGAACAGATAGCGAACGGACACACGGTGATACGCCTGGTCACCTCATGGGCTACGCCAAAAACGGTATGCGACCGATTTATCAGTGACTTGGAGCTGCTGACGTCCAATCACCGGCGATAGTCAATAAAGGTGATGCTCTTCCGCGAATTTTCGGGGAACTTGATGCGATTGATTTCTTCGATGGCGACGAACATAATCTTGGGGCTGACGCGCAGCTTGGCGCGGAATCGGTCTTTGATCCGCAGCATAAGTTCGTCCGAGACGGCGGCGGTACCCACCTTCACGGTGATTTCATCTTCGCCAAATTCATCAGACGAGATTTCAATGACGTAATTTTCTACCTCCTCCACGCCGTTAAGCAGGTCAAATAACGCCGGAGGATAGAGCGTCGTACCTTTGTATTTGACCATCTGGTTTTTACGTCCGATGACCGGCCCGAGCCGCATGGTGGTACGGCCGCAGGCGCATGGCTCATGATGCGGCTGCACAATATCGCCGGTCTTGAAGCGGAGCAGCGGCATCCCTGACACGCCCAGCGTGGTAATCACCAGCTCGCCCGGCTCGCCTTCGGGCACGGGCCGGTTATCATCGTCCAGGAATTCCGTGATGATCAATTCCGGATGGTGGTGCCCACCAACGCCGTATTCGCATTCCGTAAAGGCCGTGGCCATTTCGGTAGACGCATACGTGGAAAACAATTGGATATCCCATTTGCTTCGGATGCGTTCCGCAAGCGGGTTGAACGCAAAATCGGAGGTGCGTAACGGCTCACCGATGCAAAGTGCTTTTTTGACGCTGCTCCTGTTGACATCGATGCCGTTGGCTTCCGCATATTCAATCAGCTTAAGAAGGAAAGAAGGCACACAGACGATCACGTCCGGCTGTACACGCCCAATGGTATCCCATTGCAGCTCGGGCACGCCCGACCCCACCCGCACGATACCTATTCCTGCTTTGCGTGCACCGAGGAAGTATGCCAAGCCCGCCATAAAGCGCCGATCGATGGTGGTGGTAAGCTGAATGGTTTCGCCGCGGGCCATGCCCATGCACTGATAGGACAAGCTTTCGTTGTATGCCAGCCGATCAAGGTCGGCATCGGTAAGCGCCAGCAGAACCGGATCACCGGAAGTGCCCGAAGTGGTCACATAGTCGGCAACCTGCGCAGCGGCCACGCAACGGAACAATGGGTTGTGACGATGCAGGTCGTCCTTGGTGGTGACCGGTACCCGTTCCAAATCTTCCAATGTACGAATAGCATCCCACGCGATACCGTGGTCACTGAACAGCCGCTGATAATAACGGGAATGGCGCCGCAGATAGTCCACCGTTTCCCGTAACCGTTCCTCCTGGAACCGTTTAATGGTTTGCCTGTCGGCCTTTTCTATTGCTAATATGGGTATCATCTATCGTTTTAATTTAGGCTGCTTGATGCCTATCGCACGTTCACTTTTTTTAATCCGCTTTTCAATCAACCGCCTGTCGGGTGCGGTGGTCACTTCCTTACTGGCCGCCAGCCGAAAATAACGCAGTGCCTCGGCATACTGCCTTCGCCCGAAATAATACTCACCGACCAGGAAATTGGCCTTCCAGAACTCTGGGTTGAGCCGTAACAACTCGTCCAGCGCCTTGTCAGGCACCGATGCGCCGGCCGCGACGGCGGCCTCCAATTCACCAGCCTGCACCCGGAAAGCCTGATAATCCCGAAATTCGGCTGAACGCACAAAAGGGTCTTCCGGAATGTTCAGGTGATTGGTCGCCCAGGCGGTGTCCTTGGCTGTCGACGATGCCCGCCGGAACACATCGTCCAACTGGTATGCCACAAACTCGCCCAGCTGATAGGGGTTGGCCGACACCCACATCAAGCGATCGGCCGGCTGGAAGATGACACCATGATGGGCAAGCAGTTGGTTAATGGCTTTTTCATTGCCGTTGCCCAGGGCTATCCCCTCCTTTCCTTCGCGGTTGCGCAGTATCGCAGCTGCCGAGGATGGTGTAAGTGGCGGTGCTGTTGCGGCCAGCTCGCGCATGCGGTCAAAACGATACTTCGAATGGCTTTCGGCCAACTGCCGTAGGTTGTTCTTATCCGATTGATAAGGCTCACTTTGGAAATGGTTGGCACAGACCAGCAGGTCTTCGCCATTTTCCAGCTCAAATACGCCAAACTTCTTTGGCGATACCTCAATGAGTACCGCCATCCCGTCGGCAGCGCTCGCTACAAGAATGGATTCGGACACGAAAACCTGCCGCCTGCTGGCAATGCGGATGGCCTCGTCAATGGTGGCTGCGTACTGCAGGATTTCCCTTGTCAGCAACGAAATGGGCGTCTTAGCTTTCAGGGGCATATCCGATTTTCCGGCATTGATGGTCACCGTAAGCCCTTTTTCGTTCATCCCCGAAACCGCCCCCACCATACCGGCCCAGGTAACCATGGCGTGATTGAACCCACTGTCGGGCCGGATAAACGCGACCATCTTTTCCTTGGCAAACTCGTCGCCCGCATAAAAATCAAAGTTGCGGCCAATCAGCAACTTTCCGTCTGCGGTACGCTGCCCCCATGCAGCAAACGAAGTGCATCCTACCAACGCCAGATCTTGCAAGGCATGCCCGATATCATGGGCGCCGTGGAAATACAGCAAGCGCTGGTAAGGCGGCGCGATGAAGTTGAACGTATCCGATGCTGAGCGCGAAAGGCCGTAAATCTCCACCTGGTACTCCTCGGGCACATGGTCGGCCAGTTGCCGGTTGAAGAAGCCAAGGAAACCGCGCAGCAAGCGTTGGCGAAACCGCGACGGCACCAGTTCCTGCACCTGCGAAACAAATGCTGTTTCCTGCTGGTGGAGGAGTTCCCTGGTGAGTAGGCCATTGGTCAGCCCGCGCTCCAAGGCGTTGCCCGACACATAAAGTTCCCATATGCCCTGGCCGTTTCTGCGAAGCTTGCCCTGCGGCATCACATAAAAATCCGGCGAAGATTCTTCGCGGCACCCGACTTCACTGCGGTACGCCGCAACATCAGGCAACTGCTTGACGCCAGCGCATGAAGCCGCCGCCAACGCCAAGCAACATCCAATAACAATACATCGTTGATATGGAATCGGTTTTGCCATCTGGATACTTCTCTTTTGGGCCTTAGGCTGCACGCTTAGTGCATACAGCTCACCGCTTACGGCAACAAATGGGTCACGGCTTTGACCGCTCGGTCGTGTTTCTTCACAAACGGGTTTTCCTTATCCCACACATAGCCGGCCAACACCGAACATACTTTGCGGCGCACGTCTTCATTGACCTCCTTGTGGAAGAAAAATTTCTGCAAATCTCCCGAGTACCAATCTCGTATATACGAACGGAATACATTGACGCCCCACAGCATGTGTTCTTCATACTCATGCTCCCAATCCACCGTTTCGCCGGCTAATTGGCGCGCGGCCAACTTCGCCGCCAATGCCCCCGATTCGGTGGCAAAACAGACTCCCGAGGAAAAGACCGGATCCAGAAACTCGGCGCTGTTGCCGGTAAGGGCAAAACCATCGCCATATAATTTTTTTACGGCCTTGGCGTACGAGACGATCTGCTTAGGTTCGAAAAGAAAGTCCAAGCCCTCAAATCGCCGGCGGTAATGGTCAGATTGCTGGATGATGTGCTGGAAGGTCGCCCTATTATCGGATTGGCGGATGGTCTCAAGATGTTCCTTAGGGCATACCAGCCCCAGCGATGTCCGGCCATCGGAAAAGGGAATAACCCAAAACCACACCCGCTGCTCCAGCACATCAAAGGTGATACGCGTGCTTTCAATACCTTCCGGCCGGCGGACGTCATTGACATGCACGAACGTGGCCGCCATGGGCGCAAAGGAGGACGGGCTATCCAAGTCCAGCAGGCGCGGCAACACGCGCCCGTAGCCGCTGGCATCGATAAGGTACCGGGCATGGATCGCTTTCCGATTGCCCTGCTCATCATGCACCGTGGTCAACGAATCGGTGCCATCAAACACCACATTTTCGACGGTTGTACCAAAGGCGATGTCAACGCCGCGCTGTTGCAGGACATCGGTAAGCGTCTTGTCAAATTCGGCACGCGGCAGTTGCCATGTCCAATCCCACCCAGCGGAAAATTTCTGGCTGAAATCAAACCAACAGACATCCTCGCCGCGTAAAAAACGGGCGCCAAATTTCTTTTCAAACCCCTTGGCTTCGACGGCCTCGATAAAACCAGCCTCATCGAAATGATCCATGCAGCGGGGTATCAAGCTTTCGCCGATGACAAAGCGCGGAAAATGCTCCCGTTCGACGACTTTGACTTTAATGCCCTTCTGGTGCAAGATTGAAGCTGCCACGGCCCCCGAAGGACCTGCCCCAATAACTAAAACATCAACGTGTTCTGAAATCATGTAAATAGCGAATGGACGCGCCAAACTTAGCCAAAGTTGCCTATAAAAGCAAAGGTTTATTAGCCGCCTCCACCCTGCTTAGAGGCTGTTCGCACTTTTAACTTTCCTCAATACCTAAACTGAATTCGATATCATTTTACAGTTTATCGTATTTTTATCGTAAGCTCATCGTATTTTCATCGTATTTAATACGATAAAAACGCGATGGATTATAGAAAAATGTATGATATATCTTAAATAACTTCTACAGTCTGGTTAAAATTTATATCCGTTTTAGTCAAGAAAGTGTCTCCATCCGGGGTGTCGACGGGGTGCCGCCCTGATGTTGCCTTGCTTATGCTCGGGACTGTTGGATATCAAAACCAATTTATCTAAGTTTGCAACCACTTTAATGTGATGTATTTCCTAATTAAATGACAGAACTGACGAACCCGATAGCATTGGCCGATTTTTATGCGGTGCTCTTCGAAAACCAGAAAATCAATTTGCCCCAAAGCACATCGGACAGGATAAACGAAAGCCACCATTTTCTTAAAAACTTCGCCAAGGATAAGATTATTTACGGCGTCAATACAGGATTTGGTCCGATGGCCCAGTACCGCATAGCCGAGGCTGACCAAATCCAATTGCAATACAACCTTATCCGGAGCCATGCTACGGGCATGGGCGATATACTGGAGCCGCGCTATGCAAAATCCGTCCTGTTGGCGCGCCTGCACACCTTGTCATTAGGCTATTCGGGCGTGCACCTCAACGCAGTCGCATTGATGAAGGAAATGCTGAACCGTGATATCCTGCCCGTCATCTATCAGCACGGCGGTGTAGGCGCCAGTGGCGATCTGGTACAGCTTGCCCACCTCGCGCTGAATATGATTGGCGAGGGAAATGTATACTATCGCGGCAACGAAACACCTGCTGCGCAAGCACTGGCCAGCGAAGGGCTCGAACCGATGCAAATCCACATCCGTGAAGGACTTGCACTGATCAACGGCACCTCGGTAATGACCGGTATTGGCATCGTCAATGCGATCTACGCAAAACGTTTGCTGCACTGGTCGATCATGTGTTCGGCGTGGATAAACGAACTGGTCAGGGCTTATGACGATCACCTCTCGGAAACGCTCAACGGCACCAAGAAACATCCCGGCCAGCGGCAGGTGGCCGCACTCATGCGCGACGTCATCTCCGATAGCAAACTCGTCCGCAAACGCCACGAACACCTGTATAATCGCCGCGTAGAGGAATCGATTTTCAAAGATAAATTGCAGGAATATTACTCCATACGCTGCGTACCGCAAATTCTCGGCCCTATATGGGACGCACTGCAACATTGCACCACCACGCTTATCGAGGAAGTCAATTCGGCAAACGACAATCCCATCGTTGACATCGCATCGGAAAATGTATTCCACGGCGGCAATTTCCACGGCGATTACATTGCTTTCGAAATGGACAAACTGCGGATTGCCATTGCCAAGCTGACGATGCTGATGGAAAGGCAGCTGAATTACTTACTCAACGCCTCGCTGAATGAAATCCTGCCCTCTTTCGTCAATCTCGGTAAGCTGGGACTCAACTTCGGCATGCAGGGGGCACAATTCACGGCGACCTCTACAACGGCGGAAAACCAGACCTTGGCCACGCCGATATACACGCACAGCATCCCCAACAACAAGGACAACCAAGATATCGTCAGTATGGGCACCAATGCGGCATGGCTCACCAAAAAGGTGATTGACAATGCGTATGAGGTACTGGCCATCCAGTTGGTCACACTGGTCCAAGCCGTAGATGCGCTGGAATGCAGGGACAAGCTTTCAACAAAAAGTGGGAAAGTTTATGTAGAAATCCGGTCAATTGTACCTACCTTTAAAGAGGATATCACTTTGTCGCCATACTTAGCAAGGATAAAAGATTACATCAAAGCACATGATGCCATTCACTAAAACATTTATGTCATGAAATCGCTATTCACCTGCCTGCTGGCATTAGCCGTCTGCCTCTGCCACGCACAAGAGCTGGCACTGATCAAAAAGAACAAAAAAATCGGGTACATCGATACCAACGGCCAACTGGCCATTGCGCCTCAATACGACAAAGCGGAATCATTTTCCGACGGTCTTGCGGCTGTCTCGGTCAACGGGAAATGGGGATACATCAATGCCCGGGGAGAAATGGCCATCGAACCGCAGTTTGACAATGCTAAAGCATTCAACAGTGGTCTGGCCATCGTATCGAAGGACAAGCAATGGCAGTACATTGACAAATCGGGCACCGTCGTCGATATGCCTGCCTCTGACAAGCTTTATGATTTCAGCGAGGGCGTAGCTTTCCTCCGGTCGGGCGATTTGGTAGGCCTGATGGACAATAAGGGCAAGGTTGTATTGAAACCTACGTATACGGAAATCAGGCCCTTTAAGCATGGGCTCGCCAAAGTACGGCTAGGCGATAAGTGGGGTGTCATTGACACCAAGGGCTCCCCCGTGGTGGCGGCCCGCTATGATGAAATAGACATCTCGGACAACGGGATCGCCATCGCCCATGATGGCGCTACCCTCGGCCTCATTGGCAAAGATGGGACGTTCATGCCTGTGCTCGGTGCCGACAAGGTATGGGCTTTTCTTGGCGATGAACCGCTGACCTATGCGCGTAAAAACGGCAAGCTGGGCTTTATCAACCAACAAGGCGAATGGGTTATCGAACCGCAGTTCGATAAAGCGCGGGCGTTCCGGAATGGCTTAGCGCCGGTATACGTAGACAAGAAGTGGGGGTATATCAATGCTCAGGGCGATTTGGTGATCCAGCCCCAATATCCCGATGCCGAGATTTTCAGCACCGATGGCCTCGCCCCGGTTAAAGTGGGCAAAGAATGGGGCTTCATCAACACCTCCGGTCAGCTGGTCATCCCTGCCGAATACGGCATTTCGGTGGCGCTGATTGGCTTCTTAACCAGTGGCGACGAGAAAGGATTCATCAACGGCTTAGCCCGCGTAAAACACAAAGGCAAATGGGGCTTTATCGACACCAACGGACAGGTGTTGGGCAATGAATGGTTTGACAATGCGGAACCTTTCGAAAAAGCAAATTAAAATTAATGGCGGTTAAAACATATGCGCTGGTAACCGGAGGATCCCGTGGCATCGGCCGGGCAATCTGCATCGCGTTGGCCAGCGAATTGAAGTATCCGGTGCTGATCAACTACCAGTCTAACCTGGCGGCTGCGGAGGAAACGAGAGACATCATCATCGCTGGCGGGGGCGAAGCCGAATTGCTACGCTTTGATGTCAGCGACCAGGCAGAAACGCACGCGCAGTTGGCCGACTGGAAAGATCGGCACCCCGAAAGCCTCATTGAGGTCATCGTCAACAATGCCGGTATCACGCGCGACGGCCTGTTCCTGTGGATGGAACATGACGATTGGAGCAACGTCATCCATACCAGCCTGAATGGCTTTTACCATGTGACGAAACCGTTGATGCAGGATCTGCTGCGGCATCGCTATGGCCGAATTATCAACATCGTCTCGGTATCGGGCGTAAAAGGCACGCCGGGGCAGACCAATTATTCGGCTGCCAAAGCAGGTCTTATCGGGGCCACAAAAGCGCTTGCACAGGAAGTGGCCAAGCGCAATGTGACGGTCAATGCCGTGGCGCCCGGCTTCATCGAAACAGATATGACCAACAAGCTGGATGAAAAGGAACTTAAAAAATTAATACCTTTAAACCGGTTTGGAAAGGCCGAAGAAGTGGCCGATCTCGTTTGTTTCCTGGCCTCGAAAAAGGCTGCTTACATAACGGGCGAGGTGATCAATATCAATGGTGGGATCTATTCCTAAAATACGTACAGCCATGCAAAGACGCGTCGTCATCACCGGAATGGGCATCTATTCTTCACTGGGCAAGAACCTGGCTGAAGTGAAGGACTCCCTATACCACGGACGTTCTGGCATTGTCTTTTCGCCGGAGCGCAAGGACTTCGGCTACCGGTCTGCCTTAACGGGCTCGGTGGAAAAGCCCGACCTGACCAAAATCCTTTCGCGCAGGCAACGTATCAGCATGGGCGAGGAAAGCGAATACGCGTTCGTAGCGACACGGGAAGCCCTGCAAAACGCCGGTGTCGGCGAGGGTTTTTTCGATGAACACATCGTAGGGTTGGTCTATGGCAATGACAGCGTATCCCAGGCTGTCATGGAGTCTATCGACATCGTACGCCAAAAGAAAGATACCACGTTAGTCGGGTCAGGCGCCATCTTTAAGTCGATGAACTCATCGGTGACCATGAACCTGGCCACTATTTACCGCATCCGGGGCATCAACATGACCATCAGCGCAGCCTGTGCGAGCGGTTCGCATGCCATCGGGCTGGCCTACCTGTTTATCAAACAAGGATTGCAAGACTGCATCATTTGCGGCGGCGCCCAGGAAACCAACAAATATGCGATGGCCAGCTTTGACGGGCTGGGGGTATTTTCCGACCGGGAAGATGAACCGACAAAGGCTTCCCGCCCGTTTGACAAAGGCCGCAACGGCTTGGTGCCGGGCGGGGGCGCGGCTACCATCATCCTGGAAGAATATGAGTCGGCCGTGCGGCGTGGCGCTCCCATCTTGGCGGAAGTGCTGAGTTATGGTTTTTCTTCCAACGGCGAACACATTTCCACCCCGAATGTGGAAGGCCCCACACGCGCCATGGAAATGGCACTCCGCCAGGCGGGCCTCGCTCCTGCCGACATCGAATACATCAACGCCCATGCCACATCCACGCCCATGGGCGATGCCAATGAAGCGCGGGCGCTGGCGCAGCTATTTGGCGCCGGCCCGTATGTCAGCTCCACGAAATCCATGACCGGCCACGAATGCTGGATGGCGGGGACAAGTGAAGTCGTCTATTCACTGCTCATGGCACAGCATGGCTTTATTGCACCCAACATCAACCTGGAGGAAGTAGACGAAACAGCCAAAGACCTGAGTTTGGTAAAAAATACCATAAACCAAAAATTTAATGTATTTTTGTCAAATTCTTTTGGATTTGGCGGGACAAACTCCGCATTGATTGTAAAAAAACTGTAATAGCGCAGCATAGTCATGAGTAGGGACGAGATAATCGACATTACGAATAAGTTTTTAGTTGAAGAATTTGAAGTGGACACTGAAGTGGTCCAAGCCGAGGCAAATCTGAAGGATTCGCTCGATTTAGACAGTTTGGATTATGTAGACCTCGTAGTCATCATCGAATCGAATTTCGGCATCAAGCTGGAGAGCAAGGACTTTACTGACGTCAACACGTTTAACGACCTATATGATTTAATTGGCAGTAAGCTGCACGCCATCGCCTAATCATATCCAATGGCTGAATGGGAAGGAAAGTCAAGGGGAACGGTTTCCGGATACAAAGTATTTATTTTCCTCATTAACCATGCAGGGATAAACGTAGCCTATCTTCTGCTGGTATTTGTTTCCTTGTATTACTTCTTATTTTCCCGTCAGCAGACCAGCGCCATTTACCGCTACTTCCGCACCCGTCGCCAGCAAAGCCGGCTGCAAAGCCTCATCAACACCTACCGCAATTATTTTGTCTTCGGCCAAACCATCATCGACAAGGTAGCCATCACTGCCGGTCTGGCCCACAAATATACCTACGAGTTTGACGGAATTGACCACATCCGCCAGTTGGCAAAAAACAACAGCGCTGGTATACTCATCAGCGCCCATGTGGGTAATTTTGAAGTGTCGCAGCATTTCATGGGCGAATTTGACAAGCAAATACACCTGGTCACCACCGATGAGGAACAACGGGCCATCAAATCTTACCTCGCCAGCATCATGGCCAAACCGAAAACGGGATTTATCGTGGTCAAGGACGATCTGTCGCACGTCTTTGAAATCAACCGGGTCATCGGCGAGAAGGGTATCATATGCTTCACCGGCGACCGCTTCGTAGGTGGCACGAAGACGTTGACGGCTGACTTGCTCGGCCAGCCGGCCCGTTTTCCGGCAGGTCCTTTTCTCATCAGCTCACGGCTAAGCACACCGGTGCTTTTCGTTTATGTGATGCGCGAACGTCGCAAGCATTACCACCTTTATGCGCGAAAAGCCGTGTTTGACCACCGCGATGCAAAATCGTTACTCCAAGCCTATACGCAAAGTATCGAACAAATCTTGACAAAATATCCGTTGCAATGGTTTAATTATTATGATTTTTGGAAAGCTTAGCAGGTGATCAGTGACGGGAGTGTAACAGGGTTGTAAACAACGGTCAAAAGCATGACGATATGAAAAAAAAAGTTCTTGTCGTGTATTACACGCAGACGGGCCAGCAGAAGGAGATTCTGGACAATATCCTTAAGCCGTTGGCCGCTGACACCGATGTAGCGCTCACCTTCCATCGGATACAGCCCGTACAGGACTATCCCTTCCCTTGGGATAGCCACCGCTTCTTTGATGCCTTCCCCGAATCGTTCCTACAGATTCCCTGCGCATTGCACCCCGTTGGAAGGCAAATCCATGAGCAGGATTACGATCTGGTCATCCTTGGCTACCAGGTATGGTACCTCTCGCCGTCGATACCGTTCAATTCATTTCTGAAAAGTGAGGAAGCCAAGATGCTCCTGCGGGGCAGACCCGTGATAACGGTCATCAATTGCCGCAATATGTGGGTAATGGCTCAGGAAAAGGTGAAGAAGGCACTTCATGCCATCGGCGCCCACCACGTGGGCAACATCGTGCTGGTAGACCGCCATCTCAACCACATCAGCGTCATCACCATCGTCCATTGGATGATGAAAGGCAAGAAAGACTCATACTTGGGACTGTTCCCCAAACCCGGCGTATCAGACCAGGACATTAAAGCATCACGCCGGTTTGGCGAACCGGTACTGGCGCACCTGAAAAGCAATTCCTATACAACATTGCAACAGACATTGGTTGAAAACGGGGCGGTGCGCGTAAAGCCTATCCTTGTTTTTACCGATAAAAGGGCTAATTCGATGTTTGCCAAGTGGGCAAAACTTATTCGAAGCAAAGGGCTGCCGGGCCGGACAGCCCGCAAGCCCTGGCTGAAGGCTTTCAACTATTACCTGATTTTTGCAATATGGGTACTAGCACCTATCGTGAGTTTATTATTTTTAATACTACATTTGCCCTTCCGTTCGATCCTCAAAAAGGAGGCACGGTACTTTCAATCTGTTAATATCAAAGAACCCCGGTAATGCCAACGGTATACATCAATTCAATCGCGAAGTTCCTTCCAAATGAGCCGGTTTTCAACGACCGCATGGAGCAGGTATTGGGCGTCATCAACGGTACGCCCTCCCGGGCACGCTCCATCGTGCTGCGCAATAACCGGATTACATCGCGCTATTATGCCATTGATGCCGATGGGCAGCCTACGCACAACAATGCGGAGCTCACCATCGAGGCCATCAACAGGCTGCTCGCACAATCCGGAGCAGACAAGCAGCGGATTGACGTGCTCTCATGCGGCACGTCTACACCTGACCAACTGCTGCCTTCTCATGCCAGCATGGTACATGGGCTATGGCAAAACAGGCCCATGGAAATTAATTCCGCTTCGGGCATTTGCACGTCAGGGATGAACGCACTGAAATATGCGTATATGGCCGTGGCCACGGGAAATGCGAAGCAGGCCGTCTGTACCGGATCGGAGCGGGTCTCATCTTGGCTGCGGGCTGATAAATTCACGAATGAATCGGAGCGGCTTGCCGCGCTTGAGCAGAACCCCCTTATCGCTTTCGAAAAGGATTTCCTCCGTTGGATGCTGTCCGACGGTGCCGGAGCTATGCTGCTCAGCACCCAGCCCAACCATGGCGCGCCCTCACTCGCCATCCATTGGGTAGACGGCATCTCATATGCCCATGAGGTGGAACCTTGTATGTATGCCGGAGCAATCAAAGCTGACGGGCAATTGATTCCCTGGAGCGACACACCACCGGAAGCCTGGCTCGGCCAATCGATATTTGCTATCAAACAGGATATCAAACTGTTGGAAGCTCACATCATCCCCAAAGGGGTGCAAAGCATCCAAGAGGTGCTGCACAGGCATCAGGTGGAGGCAACCGACATCGATCACTTCCTTCCCCACATTTCGTCTTATTTTTTTCGGGACCGACTGGCTGAAGCATTTGAAAACGCAGGCATTGACATTCCCGAAGAAAAATGGTTTATCAACCTTGATAAGGTCGGAAACATGGGGTCGGCCTCAAGCTATATCCAACTGGAGGAACTATTCAACGCGGGGAAACTCCAACGGGGTGAAAAAATTCTGCTTTCTGTCCCCGAAAGCGGAAGATTTTCTTATGTTTACGCACTGTTGGAAGTAACCTGATGATATGAGCCTTGTTTCATCAAAAGAAGCTATCGGGAAGCTCATTCCCCAGCAGCCGCCTTTCGTGTTGGTTGATAAGCTCATTGAACATGAAACCGACCGCATTGTTGCCAGCTTTGAAATCCCTGTGAAGCACGTGCTGGTCGATAGGCATGGCCACCTCACGGAAGCGGGTGTCATTGAACACTTCGCCCAGACCATTGCCCTATACCAGGGCTACGACTACTTTCTGCGCGACCTTGACCCGCCGATGGGCTATATCGGGTCCATCAAAAATTTTGAAATATACCGTTTGCCTCAAGCGGGGGCCGAACTCCGTACCAGCATAACCATTCTCCAGCAACTGTTTGGGGTGACCATGGTGCGCGGCGAGGTGACATGCGGCGAACAAATCATCGCCATCGGCGAAATGCGAACTGTCATAGCTAAAGAACTTGAATAACCGTACCCCGTTTCCTGATATTGAAGAGCTCATTCCCCACAGGCCCCCCATGGTGATGGTGGACCGCGTTGTAGCGGTGAATGGCCTCAAAACGGAGACATCTTTTCTGGTAAAGCCCGAATGTCTATTTGTGCACCAAGGCATACTTTCGGAGATGGGCATGCTGGAAAATCTTGCCCAGACGAGCTTCATCTTCCTCAACTATTTTTTCATCAAACCTAATGAAGTCCTTTGGGATAAGGATAAAGATAACCTCGGCGTGATCAGCACTATCCTGGACCTGCAGGTAACTATGCTGCCCAAAGTGGGTGACCAGTTGGCTACCCATACCCACACCGAGCTTGTTTTTACGTCGGATTTTTTGAAAATTTGCAATATTCAGGGTCAAGTGACTGTAGCTGGTGTGACAGCGCTTGCAGCAACCATGAAAATGCTACTGCAGACCAACGAACAGTGACGTATGAAGAAGGACGAAGTACCACAGGACAACGGCAGTCTAGCCAAAAAGAATGTACATGAACTTTGTTATGCGGTGGACGAAAACGGCCAATATACCACCGTACGCAGTAGCGGGTGGGAAGCAAAGACACTGGCATTGAACGAATCGCTCCAACTCATCGACGAACGGATAGCCGCTACCAAGCAAGCTGTTTTAGCGGGAGCAGTCAGTCCCATCGCGTATTACATGGAGCTGCACCGCATGGATGTGTCGCTGTTGTCCAGCTACGTGGGCATGCACCGCTGGCTTGTCAAGCGGCATTTCCACCCCAAACGTTTTGCGAAACTAAAAGAAAACATTCTCCGAAAATATGCCAGCGTGTTTGGCATCTCTGTTGAACAGCTGAAATCGCCCTTCCCCCAATCCGATACATGAATATACCTTTTGAGCACCGCCAGTCTGCCCATTGCGAGAATGGGGTGATTTCGAACTTGTTGAACCACCGTGGCGTCCGCATCTCCGAGCCGTTGGCGTTCGGCATCGGCAGCGGTCTGTTTTTTACCTACCTGCCGTTTATTAAGGTCAATTTTGCTCCGGGATTCAGCTATCGCCCCATGCCGGGCCAGATATTCAGGAAATTGGCCAAGCGGCTGGGTATCCGGGTAAAACACCAGCGGTTTTCATCGCCGGAAAAAGCCAGGACTGCGCTGGAAGAAAAGCTCAGCCAAGGCATTCCCGTGGGCTTGCAGGTAGGTGTATACCACCTCACTTACTTTCCCGATGAATACCGCTTCCACTTCAATGCCCATAATCTCGTCGTATACGGAAAGGAAGCAGGCGACTACCTCATCAGCGACCCGGTGATGGACTATACCACGCGGTTGAGCGAACAGGAGCTCGAACAGGTTCGCTTTGCCAAGGGGGCGTTAGCCCCAAAGGGACACCTCTATTACCTGGAACGGCTTCCCGAACATTACGACCTCCAACGCGCTATCAGAAAAGGTATCCGGCAGACCTGCAACGACATGCTTGCGCCCGTGCCGATCGTAGGCGTAAGAGCCATGCGATGGGTGGCACGCAATATCCGCAAATGGCCAACGACCATCGGCGTCAAAAAAACCAACCATTACCTGGGCCAGCTCGTGCGCATGCAGGAAGAAATCGGCACCGGCGGCGGCGGCTTCCGCTTCATCTATGCCGCCTTCCTACAGGAAGCCGCGACGTTGCTCGATATGCCCATACTCCGGCAGCGATCGGCTGAAATGACGGCCATTGGCGACGCCTGGCGGGATTTTGCATTGGACATCTCCCGCATTTATAAAAACCGCAATCCCGACGCGGACCGGTATGACAAGCTTGCCGGACAGCTGGCCACTATCGCGGAACGGGAAAAACAGTTTTTCACGCAGCTCCGGCGGGATATTTAACGCCTGCTTGGATTATTTCCAATAAACCGTACGTCCGCCTCTTCCCGCTGCGTTGAATACGCGGAACGCCACGGTTCCGGCCGCAGGTAGGGGCTCAGTATATACCTGGCTCTGCGCCGTGGGCTCCGTACCGTCGGTCGTGTAGCGAATAGTGAACCCCGGAAACTGGACATTGGCGGCCAACTTACCATCCCGCCGGGTTACACCTGCTGTGGGGATGCGGTATTGAAAGCCGCCGCCGTAGTGATCCAGGCGGGGTAACTCGCGCTTGCCCAAAACATTTAAAAATACCGACCAATCGGCGGTATACTGCGCCTTGGCTTTATCTCCGTCAGGTTCAGCGGCCCACGACGGATCGGCCGCCCATGCCCGCTCGGCAAGGCCAAACAGTTTGGGCAGCAACAGGTATTCCATCCGTTCGGGCGATGTGATGATTTCGCTCCACAATGGGGCCTGCAACCCGACGATATTAGCCCTGCCGGCAGCTGTCAGCTGTTCACCACGTGCATCTTCCTCCAGGCTGCGATAATAGTCGTATGGCACGAAACGGAATGGCTTCTCGACACCCACATAGCCGCCCCAGTATTGCCCTGGCTCGTAAAAGCTTTCATTATAGGCTAAGTCGAAATAAAAATTCGTCACGTTGGTGAGCACCACCTTATAACCCGCATTGGCGAGCCGGTAGGCCAAATCGACGTTTATTCCCTGATTAGCCCATACGTCGGTGTGGAAATTTTCATTGGCAAACCGCGGTTCGACGACCATTTGGCTGCGGCCGTTGACCATGGCCTTCTTCATGCCGATTTCCTCCCAGCCCGAGAGGTACAGCCCGCGCGCTTTGACCAGCTTATTGACGCGGTTGAAAAAATAATACCACAGGTCGTTTATGTGCGGAATGCTGGTCTCGGACGCCAATAAGCGCCGCGCCGCGGGTGATCGCTCCCACACACCGTTGGGCACCTCGTCGCCCCCGAAATGGATGGTCTCCAACGGCGCTCCGGCTTCCTGATACATGGCAATGACTTCATCGACTACTTTTTCCAAAAACGCATAGGTAGACGGTAATGCGACGTTGATAACATTATCGTTCCAGTCTTGCACCGAGCGGTATTCGGATTGATCATCCAAATCGCGCAGCAAGTACTGCCGTGCCGCAGCACTGTCCCCTTGTGCGAGGTAGCGCGCATAGCGGGCGTCCATGGATTTGATGGCGGCACGTGCATGGCCCGGCGTTTCGATCTCGGGAATGACGCGGATATGCCGTGCCGTGGCATATTGCAGTAATTCGATGTAATCTGCCCTGCTATAAAAACCACTGCCGGTAGCGTTGTCTACCTGGGGGCCCGACCCGTACGACGGCATGAGGTGTTGCGCATCGTCAAGCGTATGGCCGCGCCTTGCGCCAACCTCGGTCAGCTCGGGCAATCCGGGTATCTCCAAGCGCCACGCTTCATCTTCGTTGAGGTGAAAATGCAAGACATTGACTTTATACAACGCCAGCAAATCCAAAATCTTCATCACCTGTTCTTTGGTCTGAAAGTTACGGGCGACGTCTAACATCACCGCGCGGTGAGCGAATCGCGGCGCATCCGTTATGGAAACACCGGGGATCTCGATGATTGACTGCTTATCGCCCCATGCGGTGGGCGGCAAAAGATTTTTCAGCGTTTGAATACCATAAAAAACCCCTGCACGCGTGGTCGCTTCGATCAATATGCCACGGGTATCTACAGTGAGTGCATATCCCTCCGCGGGCATACCCTCCCGCTGCCGGAGTACCAAGGCATGGTCCCCCGCTCCTTCATTGGCCAGCTCGGGCAAACGATCAAGTACCTGGCCCAGCTCATCCCGCAAGTACGTGGCTTCCTGCTCGAACGCCGGATCGGCAACGATCGGCGTAGCCGCGCCCAATGCGAAGGAACCCGTGGTAAGGGTAGCGGCAACGGGTGTCGGTATTACGGGCGGCAGTTGCACCAGCGGCAAGTCTTTGATGGATTCGTTTTGGGCAAATATATGCGCTGCAAGTTCAATTTCGAGGCTGTCGGCCTGCTCAAATGGTTTCACGTCCACCGGCAGTGCGACACCCTCCGGATAGCGGCCATCCACAAGGTAAAATCCTTTGGGCAAATCCGTGATGTTTTTAAGCCGGCGTGTCAGTACACCAAGCTGTACGGTGGTGCCGGGCGCGAGTGGTTGCCATCCCTGCTGTGGAGACAGCGAGAAAAAATCGCCATTGATGAAGTTGATGCCCGCCACGGCGGTATCTGCTCCAGCAATCTCCGCGGCACCGATGTTGTTGAAATAAATGGTCCAGCCCGTAGCGGGCAGCGTATCGGCAGTATGGTTGGTGATCGTCAGCGTCGAGAGCGTCTGATTGGTACCTGAATGAGGTGAAGCCACGATTTCCCATTGGAGTGACAGCGGGGCCTTGTCGGCAACTACCGCCGGCGATGAAGCACAAGCGGCCATGCAGGCCAAGCTCAGCAATTGAAAAAAGCGATTACAATGTACGATGAAAAATTTCATATCCGTTACTTAAGCCATTTTTTTCGCAATATACAACATTTCGCAATTTCTGACGACCTACATCAAGTGTTTCCAGCTGTTGCCTTTTTGGCTGGAACGCTCACTCCGTTCACGATCCTAGGCCTATCACGATGTTTCCAGCTGTTGCCTTTTTGGCTGGAACGCTCACTCCGTTCACGCTCCTAGGCCAAAAAGGCAACAGCAGGAAACAAACGAAAATTTGCCGCGGCCGACACGGTGCAAAGAGGCCTGTTACTTTTGGATTTTTTACCTTATTTTCGTCCCATGGAGGAAACCATCCGCATACATCAACTATCCAAACATTATCGGGGTAGCGATCGGTATGCATTGAAAGACTTATCGCTTTCAATCAATCGCAACGAAGTTTTCGGTTTGCTTGGCCCCAACGGTGCCGGGAAAACCACCCTAATTTCCATCCTATGCGGGATGATTGCACCGACATCGGGAGAATGGTGGCTCAATGGCCTCAGCCACCGGAAAAACCGCAGGAAAATCCAACAACAGATAGGGATTGTACCGCAGGAATACGCGCTCTACCCCACCTTGAGTGCCGAGGAAAACCTCTATTATTTCGGGAGCCTATATGGGCTGTCTTCCCTCGATCTGCGGCAGCGTATCAGGGAAGGACTGCATCGTGTTGGCCTGGCGGACTTTGCTCATAAACCGATAAAAACGTTTTCCGGCGGTATGCAACGGAGGGTCAACCTATTGGCTGGCATCCTGCACCGGCCCAACGTATTGTTTCTGGACGAGCCCACCGTCGGCGTGGACGTCCAATCAAAGGAGGTTATCATGGCCTTACTGCACGAACTTAATGCGCAGGGCACGACCATCATCTACAGCTCGCACCACTTGAATGAAGCCCAACACTTCTGCACCAGGATTGCCATCATTGACGATGGGCGCATCGTGGTAGAAGGTAAGCCGCAGCAGCTCATTGCCTCTGTGGCCGGCGCTACCTCATTAGAAAATGTATTCATCCACCTCACGGGAAGCCAACTCAGGGATTATGCGTAAACTATCCGTATCGGCGTACAAGGAAGTGCTGCTCCTACTTCGGGATTGGGGTGGGCTTGCCATCCTGTTTTTCATGCCGTCTGTACTGATCATCACCATTACGCTCATCCAGGAAAGCACATTCAAGGCGGTAGGTGAATCGACCCTACCCATCCTCCTGGTGGATGAAGACCAGGGTGAAATCGGCCGGTTAGTAGCCGACAACCTGGCCGAAGCCCCCAACGTGCAACTAATCACCGAAGCGAACGGGCAACGGCTTTCACAAGCGGATGCCAGCAAATTGGTGAGCGATGGCAAATACCAAATAGCCATCGTGATTCCCGAAGGGATCAGCGAAGAATTGAACGGAAAGGTAGCGCACAATGTAGAGCGCATCTTGGGTGAATTTGAGCTAACAGCGCCTGATAGCGCTGCGCAAAGGCAACGCAGTGAGCAATGGGAAGCGAAGGAGATCATCATTTATTTCGACCCGGCCGCGGGTCAAGCGTTCCGCAACGCAACGAAAAACAACATTGAGAAGATGCTTTCCAAAGTCGAAGTGGAAAAAATATATCACGTATTCATCGATCAGATGGAACTGGAAAATGACCCGGGGCTGCTGGATGGAGAAATCATCACATTTAAGGAAACCATTGCCCAAAAGGGGGGCGACGGCATCATCCCTAACGCTGTGCAGCATAATGTACCGGCTTGGATCTTATTCGGCATCTTCTTCATCGTCGTTCCGTTGGGCATCAACCTCGTCAAGGAAAAAAACCTGGGAACATACATCCGCCTGCAAACCAGTCCGGTTTCGTACTCGGTTGTGCTGGGTGGCAAGATCGTCACCTACACCGTTATCTGCTTTATTCAGTTTGCGCTGATGTTGCTGATTGCGAAATATGTATTCCCGCTTATCGGGCTGATTGCGTTTGAACCGGGCGATCAACTTCCCCTGATGATATTGATAGCCTTTGTAGCGGGCCTGGCGGCCATCGGGTTGGGCATCCTCATTGGTACCGTGGCCGAAACGCAAGAACAATCGGCTCCCTTCGGAGCCATCTTTGTCATCATCCTGGCAGCACTCGGCGGCGTATGGGTGCCGACGTTCATCATGCCGGAAGTCATGCAAAAGGTATCTGCGTTTTCCCCCATGAACTGGGGCATATCGGCATTCTACGACGTCATTCTGCGCAATGGTACGGCTGCCGACATTGCATGGCCGCTGTTGTTCCTGCTGCTGTTTTTCGCGGCCACGCTGCTGGCTGCCATTCTCTATCACAAAAGACACCAAGCGAATTAATGACTCAACAACTCCAACATACGACTCGTTTTCGCGTACGCTTCAATGAAACCGACCCGCTGGGCATCGTATGGCACGGTCACTACGTGACGTACTTTGAAGATGGAAGGGAGGCCTTCGGGGAAGCATTCGGCATTTCCTATCGCTACATCCGGGATGAAGGCTTTCTCGCTCCCGTGGTCAAGTGCGTCTGTGAGTATAAGTCGCCTTTGCGCCACGGCGACTGGGCCGACGTGGAAACCGTATTTGTCGCCAGCCCGGCGGCGAAGATGACCTTCCGTTATACCATTTTCAATGCTGCGCGGCAGGTAGTGGCCACCGGGGAAACGATTCAAGTATTTACCGACATGGACGGCGAGCTGATACTGACCAACCCGCCGTTTTTTGCGGATTGGAAAGCAAAACACGGATTGTGATGAAAGCGGATGTATTTGTTGTCGGCGACCAGCTGGTTACGCCGCTCGGCATCGGGAGCGCCACGAATTTCGTGCAGCTGCTGGATGGACGTACAGCCATCAAGCCGGTTGCGGACACGCAGCTATCGGGCCATCGCATCCATGCCGCGCGGATTGACGAACAGGCCTGGCTTAATAAAATCAGCCGCCCGCAACGCTTCACACGTTTGGAACAGCTTTTTATCCTTTCGTTGCAAGCCATGATTGACGAATACCGGATTCCGTTGGACAGGAGCACACTGGTTTTGCTATCAACGACGAAGGGCAATGTTGCGCTGCTGCACCGTGCCTCCACTGCTTTCCCGCCGGCGCGGGTACATCTCCCGGTAATGGCGGATGAACTGCAAGGTTATTTCGGATTTGAAAACCGGTTCGTCACCATTTCCAACGCCTGTATATCAGGTGCGTTAGCCATTTCCGTAGCACGGCAGTTGCTGCGGCACCACGACGGCTACCAGCAAGCTGTTGTCATCGGCGGCGATGAAATCTCCCGGTTTATTGTCTCGGGTTTTGACGCGTTCCAAGCGTTGGCTGATGAACCCTGCCGGCCGTTTGACCGCGACCGGAAAGGCCTAAACCTGGGTGAAGCGATTGCGGGGGTTTACCTATCGAAAACCCCGGCGCGCGATGCGGTCCGCATCATGGGCGTAGGCTCATACAACGATGCCAACCATATTTCGGGCCCATCCCGCACAGGCGAAGGGCTATACCGCAGTATCGCCGAAGCCATGCGTGAAGCGGGCGCTCCCCCGCTGGATTTTATTTCGGCGCACGGCACGGCGACACGCTATAACGACGAGATGGAATCCATTGCTTTGCAGCGGTGCGGCCTATCGGCCGTCCCTGTACACAGCCTGAAAGGCTATTACGGCCATACCTTGGGAGCGAGCGGGCTGCTGGAAACGGTGCTGGGCATCCATTCGCTCAAAAACAATCGCTTAATCCCCTCTAAAGGCTTCATGCATCAGGGGACCAGCCAAGCGCTGAATATCATTACAGCCGACCACGGCGATACGGTAAAGACCGGTAAACAGCCTGATGCACCCGCACAGCCTTTGCGGACCTTTTTGAAAACAGCGTCTGGATTCGGGGGCTGCAATATTGCTACGGTATTCCAAAAAGCATAGCCATGGACAGACATCCTTATTTTATCCAGTCTTATTGCATCATCCGCAATCATACCATCGCAATAAACGGGCACCCCTATCTGGCCGTGGAGCACACTGCTCCCCTCCATGACTTTCTCCGGGCGGCCTACCGCCAGCTGGGCATTGACTACCCGAAGTTTTACAAAATGGATGGCCTCTGCAAAGCCATATTCATCGCCGTGGAACTGATGGCGCGGGCGTCCGGCCCGTTCGAAAACGACACTGCCCTTGTTTTTTCCAACTACTCGTCGAGCCACCTATCCGACAGCAAGCATGCCCAGGATATCTCCGATGAAGCCAATCCCGTAGCAAGCCCCGCCACTTTTGTCTATACGTTGCCCAATATCGCAATGGGCGAAATCAGTATCCGCCATCAATTGCATAGCGAAAATGTTTTCTTTATTTTTGACAGCTATTTGCCCGAATTCCTCGTGCCCTATAGCCACGCTATGCTGGATGACGGAAAAGCCAGCAGCATCATCAGTGGCTGGACAGAGGTAACGGCTAAACGATGTGACGTATTTTTATACCATGTTGGCCAGGCAGGCCATATACCGTGTACCGTTGAGCACATGAAACGATTATATCAAGGACAAGAAAGAAAATGAGTGAATTGACACAAGAGCTGAAAGCAAAGATCATTACCCAACTAAATTTGGAAGACCTCACTGTGGATGACCTGGACGACAACACGCCGTTGTTTGGGGATGGGCTGGGGTTGGACTCCATCGATGCGCTGGAGCTCATCGTCATGCTTGACAAGGGCTACGGCATTAAACTGGCCGACCCTAAGGAGGGCCGGAAGGTATTCGAAACCATCCAGACCATGGCGGACTTCATTGAGGCAAACCGCAAATGACCCCACCCGAACCGATAGCCATTACCGGAATGGGTGCCATCTCTGCCATCGGCGAAGATGTGGTATCCAATTTCCGTTCGCTTGAGCAATCGCGCCATGGCATCGGCCGCATCACCCGACTGGACACCTTTCATCACGATCGATTAATGGCTGGTGAAATTGGCTTGAGCGACAAGGCGCTGTATGAGCGCTTAGCCATCGCTGATCACGAAGCGTACACCCGCAGCACATTGTTGGCCCTGGTAGCAGCAAAAGAAGCGCTGGATATGGCTGGTTTTGATCGCCATGATGGTTATCGGACAGGGCTCATCTCAGCCACCACGGTGGGTGGCATGGACGCGACGGAGCGATACTATGACGATTACCTGTCTTCTGCCGAACACCGGCATTTTATCCCTACGCATCCCTGCGGATACGGTGCCGAACAAATGGCCCGATACTTTGGGGTGAATGATTTTGTCACGACCATCAGCACGGCATGCTCATCGGCGGCAAATGCCATCATGCTGGGAGGAAGAATGATCAGGGCCGGACTGCTCGACCGTGCTATCGTGGGTGGCGCGGATTGCTTGTCTAAATTTACCATTAACGGCTTCAATTCGCTGATGATCTATTCTGCCACGCATTGCAGGCCGTTTGACGGCAGCCGCGACGGGCTGAACCTCGGCGAGGCGGCTGCCTACCTGGTCCTGGAAACGGCCGGTTTGGCCGCCCGGCGACCCCAAAAGCCGCTGGCTTACCTCAGCGGCTACGGCAATGCCAACGATGCATTCCACCAGACCGCCTCTTCGGACAACGGCGAAGGAGCCTACCTGGCCATGAAATCGGCCCTTCAAGTAGCGGCATTGCACCCTGCAGACATCGATTACATCAATGCCCATGGCACCGCCACGCCCAACAACGATTTGACGGAAGGCCATGCGCTGCTCCGCATCTACGGCTCGAAGGATGCCCTACCCGCCTTCAGCTCGACGAAAGCCTTTACGGGACACACATTGGCAGCGGCCGGCGCCATCGAGGCTGTCTTTTCCATCTTGGCACTGCAACACCAAGTGGTATTCCCCAACCTGAACTTTTCGCAGCCCATTGCCTCACTGGACATCCTGCCACAAACGCAGCTGAAACATCAGCAGATTGACCATGTGCTGTCAAACTCCTTCGGTTTTGGCGGCAACTGCACCGCCTTATTATTTTCGAAAGCACATGACTAAGCCGATATATATCCATGGTAGCGGAAGCATATCCATCCAGCCGACGCACGAGCCCGGATACCGCTTTGAGGCGGTAAAAGCCTATGCGCAAAATCCTGTACCGGCCTGTGATCCCGACTATAAATCGCTCATCCCGGCATTACAGCTGCGGCGTATGAATAAAAGTATGCGGATGGCGATTTTTGCCTCCCGCTTGGCCTTGCAGGAAGCGGGGAAAGAAACCGTAGATGCGGTCATTACCGGTACAGGATTGGGCTGCTTATCGGACTCCGAGCGGTTCGTGGAAACGGTGTTGGCTAATGAGCACGAACTGCTCAATCCGACACCGTTTATCCAGTCGACGCACAACATGGCCGCCGCGGCGATCGCCTTGTCGCTTGGATGCAAGGGCTATAACATGACGTATGTCAATAATGCAAGCGCGTTTGCATCTGCTTTGCTGGACGCCGGCATTTATTTAGCCGAACACCCCGACCATACGGTCCTGTTAGGAGGCGTAGACGAACTCGGCGCGCGGACCCCACGCTTCTGGGAGCTGGCCGGATACCTGAAACACGATAACCCGGTCATTCCGACGCCACTGGCCGCATCTTCGTCTCCAGGAGAAATCGCTGCCGAAGGCGCTTCTTTTTTTGTCGCCTCTCAACAACCGACCAGCCAAACCCTGGGAAAAGTGATTGCTGGGGATACGTGCTATGAAACAGCCGATGCAGTAGCTTTCGTCAACCGCTTCCTGCGACGATACGGATTGGCCGCGGGTGACATCGATGCTGTAGTGCTGGGTTACAACGGCGACATCCGTTACGACGCCGTCTACAGCACGGTAGGCAGCACGCTGTTTGCCGCACTGCCCCACATCGGATTCAAACACATCTTTGGAGAGTACGACACGGTGGCGGGTGCAGCACTTCACCTGGCACTGCGCCTACTGGGCCAGCAGGATATTCCCCAACAGCTTTTGCTTAATGGCATCCGACCTCGCTCCCTGAGGCGCATCCTGATTTACACCCAACGGCGCGGGACAAACCACGGATTGATTTTGGTGGAGAAAGAAGGTTAACCTAATTGGATGAAGCGGCGACGTGTCCCCCCTTCATCAGTCGCCTTATGGATACCAAATGACTAAATAGGACAACAGGCACAATAAACGTCGGAAGCCAGCTAAAGGGAACGTTCAGTATGGCGATATTGGGCTGTTCAAAAGCAAACCGCTGCAAGGGAGAGGGTGCAGAAAGTTCCTGCTCACTTTTTCTTGACCACCCCAAAATAGGCGATAAGCGGCGCGGTAATTCCTGCTATGATATCAAAATTCCTGCCCTCGAAAGTCATCATTTCGGGGACGGATCCGTTGATGAAAAGCCAGCATAAGACGACTTCCACCGGAATCCTTACCACGTTTATCATCGTTAGTCCGGCAAGTGGCAGACTGTCGACAAACCCCTTGCCTTTTCTTGTTAAAAATAGCACAGCAGTCCCCAAAATCATGGGCAAAATACCAAATAAAACTATCTTTGGCGGCACGGAATCCGTATCGGTGCTATAAACATATTGGGTCAAAAAGCCCTGAATAACAAGCCAGCTTATCAGAAAACGCAACACGTGTATTGACTGTTTACGTGTTGTTGCGGCGTTAGACATGCGCAGTCCCCGGTAAAAAAGAAACAGTGTCGCTGCTGTTGTAAGTCCGAAAACCAATGACACATATAGCGGCAGGCCAATTATCATATCCGCCAAAGATAAGTAACTTCTGAAAGGAATGCGATAATCAATTTAATGGGCCACCCACTCCAGAAAACTCATGAAAACAACATAGACAATTTTTGTTTTTTGCATAAATGATTTTTTTTCGAGTTGTTCCATGAAGTTGGAATAGACCCTCTACAACTACTTTCCTCAACACCTCGTACGTTTTTTGATAATATTTCTAACTCAACGATTTTGAATACTTCAACGTTCCATACTTTTCATGGCATTAACGAAAAGCAAAATGACGCAGTATTATTACTTATAAATAGCGTTGTGGAGATGAATAAACGAATTATGGATTTACTGGAACGAATTAACAGGGAGAGAGATATTTGACGAAAATACATTAAATTTGAAACATGGACAGAATAACCGATAAAAGCGAAGAGTATCTTTTCGTGGATAACGAAAAATTTGGACAAGAGCTTTTTGTACGAAGAGAAATTGCTGGAAAGGATTCTCTAGAAATTGCGCAAGAATTTGGCATGGAAGAAACTGAATATCTTGAACTTGAAAATGGTAAGGGGAAAGTCACTACCGAGTTAATACAAAAAGCTGCCAAAATATATAAAACTGACCCTTTGAGACTTATTTCGTCGGTTCCTGGTGCCGTATTTAAGGAAATTGAGAACGCCACGATATTAAATGCATCAAACTTTCATACATTTCAGGGAGTGAACGAAAAGCAAAACGACGCTATCCTGAAACTGATTGAAAATGTGACGGAAATAAACAGCCGCGTGATGGAGTTGCTGGAAAAGAAATAAAAAGACGGTTTATAAAAAAGATTCCTATGACATCCTCATTGAAAGAACAGGTTCAAAAAGGTTCGGACGCTGTGCGGGCATTACGGACCAAACGGCTTAACCAAGGTTTGCCCTTCATGATTAATGTAAAGGGGATGGACAATGCGACCTGTTATCTTGAATATCCCGATGGCAGTATCCACTTGGTGCGGCAAGCACCGAATGGCACCGATTTCGAAACGATTTATGTGCTTTCGGTAGCTGAATCGAAAAAACTTAAAGAAAAGCTGAAATTGGTGGATGCCTAACCTATTTGTCATCACAGGCTCTAACGGCGCGGGAAAATCCACGGTCGGTTTGCCATATTTTCCAGATCATATCAACGATATTTTTGACGGGGATAAATTATATCTGCAGAAGCGCACCGAACTTTGGAAATCGGGTCTCCGCGTCCAGAAGGAGTTAACATTGCAAGCATCTGAATTTGTAGAACAATATTTTTCGGCATTGGTTGAAAAAGCTTTGGATACAGGTGCTGATTTTGCATATGAAGGTCATTTTTCCCGGGATGAAAGCTGGCATGTTATTGAGCGATTCAAACAACAGGGGTATCTTGTACTTTGATATTCTTCGGCTTGGATAACCCTTCGCTTTCTGCAAATCGAGTACTTATCCGTGCCAACGAGGGAGGCCATTCCGTGGATTCATTGACCCTTAGAGAGAATTTCTACGGCAATTTAAGGCAGGTAAACGACCGCTTTACTTTATTTGATTCACTAAAAGTAGTCGACACGTCTGAAACGGACCATAAAGACTTGGTTGCGATAGAAAATGGGCACATAATTGATGCTTTACCCATTCATGAGCAACCGGATTGGTTACTGGTACATATGCCAACGATAGCAGCGAAAATAAGAAAGGAATAGAAAAGAGAATTTCCGAGTTGAGAAGGACTATCTCCATTAATTTGGAATACCGCAAAGGCATTGGAGGTTGAGAGATTGAGAAAAATTCTTACCCGGCTAACAAGCGACCCGGATTTTACACTCCCATGTGGTCTGGTCAAAGGGGAAACTTTTTTTGCATAAGCATAACAACCGTCCCCACTATATCATCCAAATCAGTCCGGCCATTGAACGCTTCATTTTGGAAGCTGTACAAATCCAAAAAATTGACCTGACAAACTACGGCCTCCCATCTTCATTTGAGGATTTCAAGAAAGTTTCCAAATCAACGAATAGCAAAGATGACCAACGATTTAAACGCTTATTTAGGGATTTGAAATATATGGGTGGCACCGAATTGGATGTTTTAGCTGGATGGGTTAGTTAGCTTAAAAAGAATCGATATAATATTGATTTATAAGCTATTAAACGCATTTGACTGATTATGGGATTATAAAAAGGGGCTTTGAACCTTCATCCAAAGCCCCTTTAAAAACCCTCCCGTATCCCTGCGCCGGCGTCATTAGCGAAACATTGTGAGCATCCACGAAAAACCTAACACCTGACAGATATTGCAGTACGACTTTTCTATTTGACAAAAAACCATCCGCTGATAGCGAATGGCTTTGATGCTTTATGTTAAATCAGAAAATTAAAGTTTTTCCACTTCCTCGATGGAAAGTCCCAAGCCCCTGGCGATGTCTGCAACCGGCAACCCCATTTTTTTGAACTCGGCAGCAGAACGCAGTTTTTCTTCAAGCTTTTCTTTCTCGGCTTTAGCGCGTTCCTCTTCGCGGGTTTTAGTAGTAGCCTCCTTTACGGCTTCGCTGACCGCGTAATCCAAGATAGCCTTTTTGTCCCACTTTTGTTTTAGACTGGTATCAATCATAAGGCTGGCATATTAAGCGACGCTAAAGTTTTTCCACTTTCTCCACGGGCAACTCAAGTATGTCTGCAATCATGTAGACATCAAAACCACTTTGTTTCATCTTTAAGGCTGATTTCAGTTTCTCTGCCTCTGCCTTAGCGCGTTCTTCTTCGCGGGTTTTAGTAGTAGCCTCCTTTACGGCTTCGCTGACCGCGTAATCCAACACGGCTTTGTTATCCCATTTGCGTTTCAGACTTGCATCATACATGGCCTTTTCCTCCTTTGTTAAATTGGCGTACTCCGCCACGTTAAACAGTTTCTCGAAAATCGGCTTGCGGGTGTAGATCGACACCTTATCCATGCTGCTCATGTTTTTCAATACATAGAGCCACCTTTCAAGGTCTGTCTCGGCTTCATCCTCCGTTTTTACAAAATTAACCAATTCGATGAATATATACCCCAATCCATCGTAGAAAACTTTTCCTGTCTCCCTCTCGCTCAAACAAATATCGTGCAAATAGCGGCCGTCACCCATAGCGTCCAGCGTGAAGTCTTCCAACAAGGCTATGAGGTATACCTCTTTTACGTCATAGGCCCACTCGGAGCGGCGGCCCTTGGGTGCCTGTTCGGTGATAAGACGACTGGTGTAGAATACGGCGCGCTGCTTGAAATTGCCCTGCTTGCCGCGTTGCACCTCTATAATGAAGCGCTCGCCATCATCCCCGGTACAGGTGAGGTCGAAGATGGCCGCCCCCTCGTCCTTAGTTTCGCCGTGATGCTCGTTTTTGTTGTACGTCAAATCAACGATGTTCTTGCGCCCGCGGAAAATGCTATTGAGCAAGGCAATGAGCAAGTCCTTGTTGGGTTCGGTTCCGAAGAGCTTTTTGAAACCAAAATCTGTAAGAGGGTCAATGTACAAGCCCACTTTCGGTTGTTGTGGATTGGTCATAGGACAAATTTAAGATTTCCAACTTATATTTGCGTGAAACGATCAAGTCTATTAAAATCAATCATTGCTGTTCCTCAATATCTTTTAAGTGGACAGCAATGTTATGACATCATAATATTCGATACCAAGGCCGGTTTTTTCCACAAATTCCTCTTTCGGTAAAGTAAAGGAAAACATGCCGTCTTTGAGTTCCACGTACTTAGCAACCATCAATTGAATCTTCCTTATCGTTTCCTTTTTTTCGGGTGTCCTTAAACTATCTGGCGTACTTGAAAGTGCCATCAGAACGGAATCCATAGGGGGGTTCGTAGCGGTGGAATCCCTGCTTTGGAGTGCCGATGCATTTCCCGTTGGCTGACAACCGTACAATACGACCGATAAAAAGAAAAGGCGAAATATAGTTTTCATGACGCGAATTACTCCCTGTAATTTTCGGCAAGGCACCAGACTCCGATGCAACGAGTAGCGGTGTAGCGATTTCCGCCATTCATACGTTTAGAATACACACCCACACCGATTAACACCGATTAGTCAAACGCTCATAATAAAAATTGCCTGCATCATGAATAGTTTCAAAACAAAAACGTTATTCAAGGCATTTTGCTCAATCGCCGCTATCGGCATGCTAATGGCTTCCTGTTCCAAAAACGATTCCGATGTGGCCGATGTTGCCTGTTTAGCGCATCTCAATCCCGATACCCTGCGGTTTGTCGTGCTTGGTAAGGAATCGGGGGCAGACCTATTTTTCTCCGATAGCCCGGTCTATGATACCACCGAACTCAAATTGTTCAGGAAAGGGGCGGGCAGCGCACTTGAACCAGCCCATCAGGGCATAGCGGAAAACCGGGGGGACATCCATTTTTTCAGTTACGTCTATCCTGCCGACACCCTTTTCATGCAGATAGCTGACCAACCACTTGACACTATCGCTTTTACGGGGGAAGTCGTTTACAGACCGTGCCCACAGTCCCTTTTAGTTGAGGTGACATTCAATAGCGAAGCGCCCCAAACGGAAGCGCATGGAAGAATTGTGCCCCTTTACAGAAAGGAATAACGAAATGTGCCGCATACAATGGGAGGGTCTGCGGGAATGGTGGAACCGTGTGTCATCTTGCACATCCTGCCGGGCATGGAATACCGGAATGGCGACCGTTTGCTGTATATCGGCATAGCCAGGAACGGCAACGGTTTCCGGGAGCTCAACGAACTTATGACCGATGTAAATGCCAATGGCGTCACCTTGCCCGAGGTAGCGCCCGCATTTTCAGGCGTGTTCATTTGGCTCTTCCGCTATCGACAAGAAAATTCTTGCTCGACCTCGGCAAAGGATTTGCTTTTATCGGACGACAATATCATTGAGTGGTAGGCGACAATGATTGACAATATTATTAATAAATTTGCCATAAACAGATGATAATGCGTATCACAATTAAAATATCGGTCGGTTTTGCATTGTTGGCCCAGCTAATTTTTAAATCCGGACTTCTTTTTGCCCAGGACCCCGAATTGCTTAAAAAACTTGAGCAATATCCGGATAGCCTGGAACTACATCAAGAATTCATCGAACAGGCTAAAAGCAACATGGATACGCTGATTTCGCAGTACGAAAAACTGCGGGAGAAATTTCCGGCATCCCCCACAATTCCATACACGCTGGGAAAGGCTTTATTTTATCGTAGCCATCCCGAAGCAAGGCGATGGCTCGAATACGCGTTGGAGGCTGATTCCAACCAAGCTGAAGTCTATATGCTGTACGGCATAGACGCGGGGCGCTGGGGGGACTATCAACTTGGCACGGTCTATTTAGCCAAAGCGAGCGAAATGGAGCCGGAGAATCCGGATTATGCATTTTACGAGGCCAACAGCTATGGAATGTATGATCAGGCGACCTACACGGAAAAAATGAACGCGGTAACAAGGGATTTCGCAGGCGATGGAACGGCTGCTAAGGCACTTTATTGGCTTGCGGACAAAGAAACCGACACGCTTAAGAAAATCGCCTATTACCGGGAGCTTTCGGAACGCTATCCGATTGGGGAATTCAGCTTTGCCCGTTCGGGAATGTCCGATTATTTTGATGTGCTGGTCGACAGTGACCTGGAGGCTGCCGAAGCTCTGGCCAAAAGAATCTGGGAGCAACATGCCGATAGCGCCTGGCTACCCCGTCTGCGTGGTGCTCAAAAGTTACTACGGTCGGAAGGGCTATTGAAGTCAGGAAGAACTGATGAAGCAATAGATTCCCTCAGCGTTGCGGTAGCATCCAGCATTTCCGCGATTTCGCGCAGGGCGGTCTTGCTAAAAGCCGATGCCTTCGCATCACAAGGCGAACAACGCCGTTCCATGGACGTGCTCAAAATGTTCTTTCTAGCCAATCCCGACATCGTCGTTTACGAAAAGACGGAATCTTTGGGGGTGTCTGTCGGCATGGATAGACAGCAAGTCAAGGATTTCATAAAGTCTGCCTTATTGAAAGAGGCTCCTGCAGCTACCGATTTACGCGGCACCAGTTATATCGACCATCAACCAATTAAACTAAGCGATTTCCGTGGCAAGACTATACTGCTGACATTCTGGTTTCCCACCTGCGGGCCTTGCCATGCCGAGTTCCCCCACTTTGAAGCTGTTTTGCAAAAAATGAAGGGGCAGCATGAAATCGCATATATCGGTGTGAATATCGTACATGACCAAGATGACTATGTCATGCCATTCATCAAAAAAGGGAGTACCTCTTTCATTCCGATGAAAGATTCCCCAGATGAACGTGGGAATTTGATCGCTGAAGCGGCGCCCACGAATTACCTTATTGATAAAGATGGGCGGATCGTGTTCAGAGACTTCCTTATCAACGACAAGAACCGGGGCCTTCTGGAGCTGATGATCTGGCTTGTCGGGTGAAGGGGATATGGCTCAATGCCGGTACAATCGCGGAGTGGTGCCTGAAAACGTTTTTTGTACTTTTGGTAACAAGGATGGCATGCTTATAAAACCACTAACTTCTAAAGAAATAGGGGCGCAATTCCGAAGAATTGAAGCGTGCCGATGAAGCGCGAGGCCGTGAAAGGAAATGCCAATGAGCTTGACCTCGCATTGCTGGAAGACAGGGTGGCGCTACGGCAGGGAAAAAAGCAAATCTATGGCAGTCATATGGGACGCGACCCCGAAACGGGGAGTACTACGTACTGCCGCTTGAGGATCCCGAGAAAGAGAATTTGGAGTTTCATATTAGATTAAGATGAGTAAAACCAACAACCGATTGCTTTGTATAATTCTAATGCTCTCGAACGCATGTGTCAGCAACCATAAATATACCGCTATTAAAGACAATTTGTACGTGGTTCCCGCAGAACGAGATAACACTGATGAGTTGGCGTTGGAAAGTTTGCTTGTTGGCAGTGAAAAAGGAAAGCCTCTGATAATTTTTTTGACGGGGTCTGGAAGCTACCCATTAGCGGTCCGTGCAGCTGCGGACTCCAATTATTATTTTTTGTTCCATCATGATATTGTTTCAGATAGCGTTAGCTACAATTATCTATTTGTCTCAAAACCCCATATCCCTGCGGTCGTTGAGCAGAATGACCTAGATCCGGAGACCAGATATTTTAATTTTAGCGGCAGCAATGAGTTGTTTGCGAAGTTTTCAAAAAAGAATACTATTGAATATTTTGTTGATAATTTGCCCAAGCTGATCAAGCAAGCAAAAAAACAACTTAAGCCGTCGGAGATCATCCTGATGGGTCACTCGCAGGGAGCCAGAATAGTTGCAGAAATGGTTCAAACCCCTGTAATAGACAAATTTGTTTATATGTCGGCCTCCCCATTAGGTAGAATGTTTTATGCGGGTATAGATTCCGCGGCGTATAATAATATTTTGTACCGTAACGATAGTCCGGATAGACTGGAGGTTGAGTTTGAAATGGGGGATTCTTATAAAACCTGGAAGTCCTATTCCTATTCGCCTATGATTTCAATAGCAAGCACGCGAAAGCCATTGTTGATTGTCTATGGGGATAAGGATAAGTCTTGTGTGCAATGTGATATGTTCCATACCCTGAAATGGAAAAATAAAAATATAACAATAAAAAAATACAATGGACTGAATCACAACTTCTTTAACGAAAACAACCAGTCTAATTGGAAAGAAGTCATTGCCGATGTTGACAAGTGGATAAAATCAAATTAAGCGCCATGGCTTTAAATTGAATTCTTATTTAATAGCAAGCTTTTCCTATTATGGGGTTTCCCCCAGCCAAAAAGAAGGAATAGACAGCTTTATGTCTGAATTTTGTGACGTGAACGATTTAGGTGACTTCCTGATAAAAGAAATGGGAATGTACATAGATAGCGACCTACGGAACTCTTATCTGAACGCCTACGTGTTAACGTCAAACTTCAAAAATGCTATCTAGTTTAAGCCTTTTGTCATATTGGTACTGTTATAAAATACTACTCCGTCAAATGCCTTAAGCAATGGTATATAAAAGAACGACTGTTTTAGTTCCGTGGCACCGATTGATCTCATGTAGGGAAATCTAGACAGCTGCTTAGCGAGATTCCTGTCATGTCGAATTTCGTTGAGATCCAAGAAAAAATTTTTTGGCTTGCATCTGGCGAAAACATACTCTATTGCATTTTTCTTTGAAGTGGCCGGGTAATGCACCGACTTTCCGAAAAAACGCACACTGCCTTCGTTAAACGTAAATGCCAACGCATAATATCGGTCATTAAAATGCTGTTTCAGGTAGTATCCCATTCGGTAGGATGCACTCAGTTTTGTGTTTGCGATATGGCCGTTGTGCGCCCATACCACCCCGTTACCTTCCGGAGCGATATTTTCGTGTATCCATATAATATTGCTGGCCATCAACTGGTCTCTTATATCCCTTACCTGCTTCGCATTCTTCACGGCCCTAATTTGAATGCCGCGCTTGAGTAGTATCGTGTACAAAGTTAATTCCTTGTCTTTATGGTTTTCGGATATTGAATCCAGTGTTTTAAAAAGCCTTTCGTTGGCGGCTTCTACAGTTTTTGATACCGGAACAGTATACTCATATGAATGTTCTTTAAAAAGGGAATCGAGCAATTTTAATTGTTGCTTTGTTTCAATATCCACGGAATAGGACGTCAGTATGTTCCGTATTCCGCGGGAAATATGGGGCACATACATGTCTATTCCATAGACAGAAACCCTGTTTACTTCTTTACAGCCCATGTTGTAAGCTTTAATGCCTTCCAGCATGTTATAAACTTCCTTTGTTTTATAGATGCCGAAAAGTCCGGATTGCCTGACGGCCTCTTTCAGATCGTTTCGGTTCGGGTCGCGTAAAAAGTCATTGAGCGCGGTAAGACCTACGTAATCACTTTCAAAATAAACTGTCTTAACGATGCCTTTTTTTATCAGGGTAAGTATAATATCCGCCTTGCCTTCAAAAAACTCCTTGGTGCCGTGAGTTGCTTCCCCCAGACCGATTATACTGTAATTCTCCAACTTGTCCGAAATTTTGGTATGATCGAATCTATCCCCGCCGAACATTATGGGGATGACGTGAGTATTTAAGCGGTCCGCAAGTTGTTCCGTGGCATTTTGGGAGACACATTCCAGACTTAACATGGCAAGAAAAAAAACAGGTAAACAGATGTATGTAGATAAGGGCTTAAACATAGGCAGCAATACTAATTGTAATAAAAAGGATTTGTTATAAAAAGCAAAATAAAAAAAAAATAGAATAGTAAGCCTTCCATTTCCTGAAATCCAAGCCTGTTTCACGTTTTCTTCCGGAGGGTTTCTATAACATTCCTAATTCTTTGGGTATCCGATGTCGGGGTAGCATCGGCGTCAATAATTTGCATCAATGTGCAGTCAGCTACTCAAGTTTAAACTGATTAAACAGCGAATTTATGAAGAGACACGGGGATACGTTAAGTAAATCCTGAAAACAGCATCTAATCGGTGGCCTCGTTGTTTCATGGAGAGCGAGTCGAAGCTGGCTGCTATCGAGGATTTCATCGACCAAACACTAAAAAAACCGACCAAAGGGAAGTTGAGCATAAACGACTTCGTGGGCATCCTCTCTAAGCGTGAAGCGGATGAAATGAAAAAGGCCATAGCCGAAACCCGCAAAATCTCATTTTCCATACCGGGAATCATTAGACAAAATACCGAGAAAAAAGAGATCAAATCAGCTTCTATCATCTTATCATCTAATTAAACGGCTAAACCTACCAAACATAATGCTCCGGGATACCATATGCCAAACTTTACGATTCAAAAATAGCAAGCCGGTCCATTTACATGAATCCCGAAAATCAGGGATTTTTTTACATCGTATGCAACCTTAGTTTTGTAAAATGACATTTAAATTTAAACAAGGAATGAGAGAAATTAATGCATACCTGCTGTTATTGGGGGGTATGCTGTTAAATTTTTCTCTTGCGATCGCACAAACAACGATCAATCATGAAAATATTTTCTCCCTTCGGCATACGTGTGTAGGAATACCAGAAGACGATAAACTTCGTATCTATGCCCTTAAAAAACGGAATTGGCAGCTCATGGACAGCATCCCCCTTCCGAAAGATTACAAGGCATTGGACGGCAATATCAGAAGAGTCTACATCTTGATGGAAAACCAGATGGTGTTCCATGGCTTTTATGGCGAGCCTAAGGATACCCTCCTTTTCAGCGATAGCATAAAGATGAATGAAATAACGCATTGGATAAGGACACCCCATTCTACGGAAAAGGACATCTGGATATATGAAAATGAAAGGATAGCTGCCTATGTCAAAGACGGGGAAAAATGGCTGAAAATCGACATGCATGAACATCTTTCACGTATGCTGAACAATGAAGGTGTGAAACCTTTAATAAAAGAAGACGTTACAAGACCTTTTAAAAAACTGTATTCCTTTGAAAATGAAGCCGGCGAGTATACCGTTGCCGTCCATGATGATAAAATGATATTCTACCGTTACGAATTGCCTGCGGTGTATAGGGAAGCACGCAACATTGACTTTGAGGAAAAATATGGTCATTCGCTCCCTTCTTCAAAAGAAATGGAATTTGTACTGCAAGACGGAGCCATCACAGCTTTTGTTTACGACCGGCGGATGGTTGCCGTCGTTTTTCCGGGCTTGATACGGTTTTACCAATACGATTTCGGTCGGAAAAAATGGACGCAAATTCCGGATGTACCTGATTTGGCTTACGGCGCTTGCTGCATGTACCCCGGTGGGCAGAGCGAAGCACATTAGTATGGAGGACACCACTTTCAGGGAAGAGCTGATCAGTTATCAAATGCCCATGGAAATAGTGGATTTATTGGTCAGTATGGCAAAAGGAATCAAGTCGGGTGAATTTTCCTATATCGATAATACGCTTGAAAAATTGTCGGCAGAAAACCGTTAACTTTGAATGAGTACGTAAAGAGCTTATAATTATGCTGTTCAAAGAGATCCATTTAAGCGGAATAAAATCGGGCAGAATAACCCTCGCTTTCCGCAGGTGGCAAATGGCTTCGGTAAAAAGCGGAAGTCTTTTGCACACTTCCATCGGCTTGGTTGAAATCCGTAAAATTGGAGCCGTAAGCGAAAACAATATAACCGACAAAGATGCGCGGAATGCAGGTTTCGCAAGCAAAGAGCAATTAATGAAATCCCTTACCCGCAGCGGCACTGGAACGATTTTCAAGATATCTGTCGGCTATCATTCCGCAGATCCAAGGATAAAACTACGGGAGCAAACAGATCTGTCAGAACAGCAATTCAGCGATTTAAAGCACAAATTGGAACGGTTGGACAATCGTAGCAGGCAAGGGCATTGGACAACAAAAACCTTGTTGACGATAAAAGATAATCCCAACTTGCATGCCATTGGTCTGGCAAAACTGACAGGCTTTGAAAAAGAGTGGCTAAAATTGAATATCCGGAAACTGAAAAATCTGGGCCTCACCATCAGCCACCCTGTAGGTTACGAGCTTTCGCCACTGGGTAATGCATATATTAAGATGCGTTTATCGAAAAATCATGGTAAAATGGACGAATAGGAGAAAAATCTTTATCTGTCCGCATTATCACATGCCGATGATGAGGAATTCGGAACAGCACGATCAGCCGTTATCTGTCAGCATATAATCTCTTTGCGACTGCCCTTCTTGCCACCGGCTATCCCGTTGTGAAAGCAGCATGTTTGCTATTTGTTTTGACTTTAGCTAAGTTTGCGTTTTATATGTACTTCTGCTCTTGCTGGTCATCATCTTATTAAGCTTATTCTTAAACGTTTTTTGGGTAGCCGCGCTGCTTATCATGGCGATTGGCTTAATCGGTATCGCCCTCGGTGCGTTCAACATCCAATGGAATTTCTTCGTCAAGGCGATACATAACGGCCAGACCCATTCACGGCAAATCGCCCTCACGTTCGACGATGGCCCGCATCCCGTTTACACACCACGGGTGCTCGACCTGTTGGATAAATACGCTGTCAAAGCTACCTTTTTCTGCATCGGCAGGCAAGTGACACAGCACCCGGAAGTGGCCTTGGAACTCCATAAACGGGGACATCTTATCGGCAACCATTCCTATACCCACGCCCCTACCATCGATTTCCACACAAAGGTAAAATGGCTGGGGGAAATCCATCGGACGGATGCTGCCATTGCGGCTTGTATCGGCCGCAAACCATGCTTTTTCCGCCCCCCTTACGGGGTAACCACGCCGCACCTGGCAGGAGCCATCCGCGTGAGCGGCCACTCCGTAATCGGCTGGCGTGTACGCCCTTATGATACCGCAAGACGCACCCCCGACCGTATCGTGCGTACTATTCTGAACAAGACCAAACCAGGTGATATTATCTTGCTCCACGACACCCATGACCGCATCGTACCGGTTTTGGAACAGTTGTTGCCAGCACTTAAAAGACGGAATTTCACCATGGTCACCGTGGAGACATTAACCCAACGACATGCGTATGCGTAAATATCGGTTATTGATAATTGTGCTGCTGGCTGCGTGCACGGCAGGATTTGCCCAGCGGAAAGCACTGACCCCTGCGGAGGCGGCTGCATTCAAGGAAAAGGTAATCGCCAATACCCGGAACCTGAAATCGTTAGAAAGCAACTTCACACAGTCCAAGCAACTGAGCTACATGGAGCATGCCGTCAAAGCCTCCGGCAAGCTCTATTTCAGGGCTCCGCAGGACATCCGGTGGGAATATCGCCAACCAACGAGCTATGTAATTGTCTTTGACCACCAAACCATGTTTATCGATGAAGGCGGCAGCAAACCGAAGCAAATCGATTTGGCTGCCAATAGGCGACTGAAAGGGCTGAGCGGCCTTTTGGTAGGCACCGTGCAGGGTGGAAACGTCGTAGACGAAAGCCGTTTTGTCGTCGATTATTATCGGGCAGGCTCGGGATATGCTGCTATCCTGAGGCCGAAGGACAAAGCGCTGCAACGGTACATCAAAGAGGTGGAACTGACATTCGATGGCAGCACGTTTTTGATAAACCGGATTAAGATCATTGACCCAACGCAAGATTTCACGTTGATTGACTTCGAAAACCAACGCAAAAATGTGGCGATGCCTGAAGAGCTATTTACCATCAAATAGCCTGGTTTCGTAGCCTATATGCGGCGGATTTTTTACTTTTGCCTGCTATGTCGCTTTTACCCAACTTTTATTCATTGACAGCGTTTACGACGCATGGCCAAAAGGTGTCGGCCTCCATTGCCATAAACAAGGCACATCCGGTATTTCAGGGCCATTTCCCCAACCACCCTGTGACGCCGGGCGTATGCATGATGCAAATCATCAAAGAACTGGCTGAAAAATGGGCCGACTGCTCGCTTGTGCTGCGAACTGCAAGGAATGTAAAATTCATGGCCATCATCAATCCCGAAAACCATCCAAACATTCATGTAGAACTGGATGTTGAAGAAGAAGATGGGCTGCTTGCCATCAAAAGCACTACCTCATTTGAAAATACGGTAGCGCTCAAGTTTAGTGGCGTCTTTCAAAAAATTTAGGTCATGAAGAAGGTGATTTTTCTCTTTGCTATAGTATCGTGGACGGTGCTGGCACAAGCGCAGGAACTCAATAACCTCCGGCTATTGTACAAAGATGCGACCAAATCTGAAGAACAGGCACGTGCATTTTTTGAACCGCTGAAGAACGTCTCAATGTCAGATAAGCCGGTTTTTGTGGCCTACAAGGGCTCAGGGATGATGCTACTCGCCCGGTATGAAAAGTTATCGGAACGAAAAGCCAAAGTCAAGGAAGCGGCGGAATGGATTGAACAGGCGGTGGCAAAGGACCCTGACAATGCTGAAATCAGGCTGATCCGCCTCAGTGTGCAGGAACATCTCCCCAAATTTCTCCGGTACAATCAGGATATTGAGGATGACCGTGAATTTGTACAACAAGCACTCCCCTCGCTGAAAGATGAGGGATTAAAGGCCATGATTAATGGCTACTTTGATGAATTTTCAAAAGAATGAGCCACCAACCTAAATGACTTCCAACGAGGTATTAGCCGCTATCAACGCTTGCGTCATCATCCCCACCTATAATAATGGCAAAACACTTAAGCAAGTGCTGGATGGAGTGCGCCGGTATACGTCCGATATCATCGTTGTAAACGACGGCTCAACCGATGAGACCGCGCGCCTATTGGCCCCATATACAGATTTGACGATTATCCACCTGCCTCGAAACAGCGGAAAGGGCTTTGCCCTTCGCACAGGTTTCCTCGAGGCCGACGCCAGGGGATTTGACTACGCCATCTCCATTGATTCGGATGGTCAGCATTTTCCTGATGACATTCCGAAATTTGCAGACGAAATCCAGCGCAACGGGCCGGCATTGCTCATCGGGGATCGCAACATGAACCAAGCAGGCATTCCCGGCAAGAGTAGTTTCGGCAACCGGTTTTCAAACTTTTGGTTTCGGTTTGAAACGGGCATCACGCTTGCCGATACGCAATCCGGTTTTCGGCTTTATCCCCTTAAACAAATCCGGAATATCCGCTTTTATACCACCAAATTCGAATTCGAGGTGGAAGTAATCGTCAAAGCAGCCTGGCGCGGTATTCCCGTTCGCAATATCCCGGTCAAGGTGTTGTATAATCCTGCGGAACGCGTGTCTCATTTCCGGCCGTTTCGCGATTTTACGCGCATCAGCATCCTCAATACCTGGCTTGTTGTGGTCACTTTACTTTATATCCGCCCCAGAGCGTATCTCCGTACATTCAGGGAAAAAGGGTTCAAACGGTTTTTCCTTGAAGATTTACTGCACAGCGACGATTCGACGTCAAAAAAAGCTTCATCCGTGGCTCTCGGCGTACTCGTGGGACTTTCCCCGCTTTGGGGATTCCAGACGATTACGGTTTTTTTTCTGGCGTTTGTACTCCGGCTCAACAAGCTCATTGCTTTTGCTTTTTCGAATATCAGCCTTCCGCCACTTATACCGTTAATCATTTACGCGGGATTACAAGTTGGCGCCTTCGTCTTGGGGGAGCCCACGGGAACGTCGTTCCAATGGACCAATATCGGGACATACCGGGCTTTTATCCAACAGCACTTAACGGAATACATCATAGGCAGCCTGGTGCTGTCCATCGTCACGGCTGCGGTATTTGGGGTTGGCACTTATTTACTGTTGAATATAAAGGAAAGACGAAAGGTATAGGAGCAATTTATAATTCTATTAACTTTGCCTACCTAACAGCTTGGTGAATTGGCCTCCGTTTTTTATACCATATTCCGCTACTTTCAGAAGCACAGAACCGCTTTCTTCCTCGCTGTCATATTGGGCTTCGCGCTGATAGGCTATTGGAGCAGCCGAATCCGCTTTGAAGAGGATATCATGAAGCTCATCCCCGCGGGTGAGGATGCTGAACGGGTGGCCAATGTCATGCAATCCGTTAAGTTTGCGGATAAAATTGTCATCAACGTGGCTACGCCGGAGGCGGATAACATTGCCGCGTTGCAGGAATATGCCGACGCTTTTGCCGAGGCTATCGAACGGGATGCGGCGCCTTATATCCAGCGCCTGCAGGTACAATTGGCAGACGACCAGCTCCTGGAGCTGATGGAGGTGGTCAGGCACAACCTGCCGCTCTTTCTCACGGCAGATGACTACCGGCGTATCGACTCGCTGCTGGCACCTGACTCCGTTGCAGCAAAGATACAGGAGGCCTATCAGACGATAGCTGCTCCCCAGGGCCTGATCACGGCATCGCTGGCAAGGCAGGATCCCCTGGGAATGACCTACATGGGGTTGCGTAAATTTCAGCACCTGCAATCCGGTGGACAGTTTACTTTGGAAGACGGCTATCTGATAGCCCGCAGCCGAAAAAACCTGCTGGCGTTCATCACGACAGCCATGAGCAGCAGTGAGACCGCCCAAAACACCCAATTTATTAAAATCCTTGACGGCACCATCAGGGATTTAAACGCGCAGTTCGAAGGGCGGGCGACCGCATCGTATTTCGGTGCGGCAGCCATGGCTGTAGCCAATGCCCAGCAGATCAAGCGGGATATTCAAGTGACATTATCCATAGCGCTGATAGCCTTGGTCGCGCTCTTTATTTATTTTTACCGGCGGGCGTACATTCCCTTGATTATTATTGTCCCTGCTGCGTTTGGAAGCCTGATGGGCATGGCGGTGCTTTATTGGCTCAAAGGCACGATATCTGCCATATCCATCGGCATCGGTTCGGTGTTGCTGGGCCTCACGCTGGATTACTCGCTGCACATTCTAAGCCATTACCGTGGTACCGGCGACATAAAAAAGTTGTTCGACAGCACGACAAAGCCGTTACTAATGTGTGCCATATTCACAGCGGTAGATTTCCTTTGCTTATTGTTCTTACGCTCCGATGTACTGAAAGACCTGGGGATTTTCGCGGCTGTCAGCGTATTGAGCGCCGCGTTATTCTCCTTAATTTTCATTCCGCAGGTATACGCACCGCACCGTGCTATCCGGGCACGGCAAAACACCTTTATCGATGCGATCGCGCGTTATGACTTCAGCCGTAATAAATGGGTACTGGGGGTAGGCGTCGTCCTGGTCACCGTGAGCCTGTTCACCTTCCAGCGAGTTGGCTTTAATGACGATTTAGCGGCGTTGAACTACCAACCTCCTCACTTAAAACAGGCCGAAGAAGCGTTGGACTCACTCAACGATTATGCTGCGAAATCCATTTACCTCGTTGCATATGGCGATACCTATGACGAAGCCCTGGATAAGAACGGCGTTCTGCACCGCCAACTGGAACAGTATGAAGCCCAAGGTGTCATCCACAGTTTCCAGTCGGTGGGAAACATCGTGTTTTCAAAAGCGCAGCAGCAGGAAAAGATCGATCGATGGCGCCACTTTTGGTCGGGCGGCAAAAAGGAGCGGCTGATGCGGCAGCTTATTGCCGATGGCCGGAACGTCGGCTTCAGGGAAAACGCATTCGAGCCTTTCTTCGAGATGCTATCACGGGACTACGTGTTGCTGGACAACGATGACCTAGCCTTGCTGAACAGTCTTTTCCTGGATGAATTTGTTGCATCGCGCGAACGCCTGACCACCATCACCACCCCGGTGAAACTCGATGATGAACGCGCTGCCCAACTTATCCAGTCATTGACAGACCATGATGCGGGGGTACTGGCCATTGACCGGAAACATTTGCAGGAAACGCTATTGAACAATTTAGAAACCGATTTCAACAACCTGTTTTTCATTGCGTCCATAGCGGTATTTGTCGTCATTTTCTTATTTTTCGGCAGTCTGGAGCTTACGTTGGTAACCAACATCCCTATCTTCCTGGGTTGGCTGGTGACACTGGGCCTGATGGGTGCGCTTGACATCCATTTTAATGCTTTCAATATCATCATTACCACACTGATCTTCGGATTAGGAGTGGATTATTCCATCTTTGTGACGAAGGGATTGCTGGAACACTACACCTACGGCCGCCAAGATATGCCGGCATACAAGTCGGGGGTTGTTATGTCTGCTTTGGCGACCATCGGCTGCTTCGGCATCCTGGTGTTTGCCAAACATCCGGCCATACGGTACATTTCCATCATCCCACTTATCGGGCTGTTGGTGGTAGTCCTGATGTCGTTTTCCATACAGCCTTGGCTATTCCGCACCTTTATCAGCGCCCCCCAGCAACGAGGCAATACGCCGTGGCGTATTGGCAATTTTATACTCACCGGCTTCACGTTCGGCTATTTCTTTCTGGGCGGCCTGTTGGTAAGCCTATTGGCGCAGGTATTGATTCCTTTCCTCCCCCTTGCGAAGCAGAAAAAGTTCTGGCTGCTCCATCGCGCCATGCAACTGTTTTTTCATAACCTGATGTTTCGCACGCCGGGCGTACGGATGACCATCCTCGGCGATAGGCAGGCAGCTTACGAACGACCAGCCATCGTGATTGCCAACCATACTTCCATCCTGGACACCCCGACGATGGGCCTCTTACACCCGCTGCAGATTTTTATGATGAATGACAGGCAGCTCCGCTCGCCGTTTTTCGGGCGGCTGATGCGTATGGTCGGTGCTCATCCGGCATCAGAAAATAACCAGGAAAGCCTGGAAAAACTACGGAAAAAAGTAGAGCAGGGCTATTCCATCATCGTATTTCCGGAAGGCACCCGTTCGATGACGACCGCGATACAACGCTTCCACAAAGGTGCCTTTTTCCTCGCCGCCCAATTAAAGGTTGATATACTGCCCGTACTGATTCATGGTAATGCCCATGCCTTGCCGAAAAACGACAACATGCTTAAGACCGGGCCTATTACCATGAAGCTACTTCCCCGAATCAGACATGACGATCCGGCATTCGGCACGACCTATCGTGAGCGCACGAGGCGGATAGCTGCGTATTTCAAACAGGAGTTCAGGACGTTGCGCAACGAGCGGGAAGGTGCGGACTACTTCCGGTCCAAGCTCTACTTCAACTACTACTATAAACCTAAGGCCATCCAACGCGAAGTGAAGGCCGTCTTCAACGCTCAACGGGCCAATTATCACCGGATTCTACGGATACTTCCGCCAGATGGCCGTTTTTTCCATCTGGGGTGCGGCTATGGTGTACTGGACTTTCTGCTGGTGTATGACAGTGCAACACGGCAAGTAACCGCATGGGATCCAAACCCTGAAAAAGTCCTCGCCGCACAACATACTTTTACCGTGAACCGGTATCCGCTCCGGTTCTTGGCGGAACCACAGCCTGCAAACGACTTCCAAGTGCTGATTGTATCCGGCAGGATGGCACTGGATTGGATGCCGTATGTACAAACGGCGGAATGGTTGGTATTGGAAAACGTAGAAACAGGAGAAATGAGTATCTTAGCCGAGCTGGGGTTTGAATCGATTTTTGACCATGAAGGAATAACGATTTTACGGAAGCATGCACGGATCATATGATGTCATTGTCATTGGTAGTGGCTTGGGCGGGCTGGTGTGTGCCACTACCCTGGCCAAAGAAGGCCTTAAGGTGCTGGTGCTGGAGAAAAACAAACAGTACGGCGGCAATTTGCAGACATTTGTGCGCAACCGGTGTATTTTTGATACCGGCGTGCACTATATCGGCGGGCTGGATCGGGGACAAAATCTTTACCAATACTTCCAATACCTGGGCATTGCGGACAAACTTCGGCTGAAGCGCATGGATCAGGATGCCTTTGATGTGGTGACCTTTGATAATGATCCCAACGAGTACCCCTACGCCCAAGGCGGGGCCAACTTCGTAGAACAGCTTAGCCGTCATTTCCCGGAAGAACGTGCTGGCATTGAACGATTTTACATGCAAATGAAAGCCATCTGCCAGCGTTTTCCACTCTATCGTCTTGATATGGACGAACAGTACCAATGGAATGCGGAGACGCTCGGCCTTAAAGTAAGCGATGTCATCGACAGTTGCACGGCGAATCCCAAACTGCGGGCCGTACTCGCAGGCACAAACCTGCTTTACGCCGGGATAAAAGATAAAACACCGTTTTACGTGCATGCCCTATCCATCAACTCCTACATCGAGAGTGCTTGGCGATGTATCAATGGCGGCGGCCAGATAGCTAAATTGCTCATCAGGGAGCTCCATCAGCATGGTGGGAAAGCGCTCAAACACCAGGAAGTGACACAGTTTCATATTGAAAACGGTTTATTGCAGTCAGTAACCACGGCAGCTGGCAACAACTACCGGGCGGAAACCTTCATCTCCAATATGGACCCTAAAAAGACCCTCCAGCTAATCGGCGACTATCCGATACGCAAATCCTACGCCAGCCGCATACGCCGGGCCGAAAACACGATTTCATCATTTAGCCTATACCTTGTACTGAAACCACGAAGCTTGCCTTACCTTAACCGGAACTATTATCACTTCAAAGACGAAGCGAGTGTGTGGAGCAATGCCCACTACCGGACAGCCGACTGGCCAAACGGCTACATGGTATCGATGAACGCGAAGCATGACAACGACAGCTGGGCCGACACGATGACCGTATTTACCTACATGCGCTTCGACGAGGTAAACGAATGGGCAAACACATACAATACCGTCGCACAGACCGGCCATCGCGGTGACGGCTATGAGCAATTTAAACGCTTGAAAACCGAAATCATGCTCGACGAACTGGAAAAGAAGTTTCCTGACCTCCGCAGGTATATAGATGCTATCTATGTGTCCACGCCATTGACCTACCGTGACTATATTGGCAATGAAACGGGGGGCATGTATGGGTTTGTGAAGGATGCCAATCAACCCTTGAATAATTCGCTGCCCCCCCGCACCAAAATCAAGAATTTGCTGCTTACAGGGCAGGGCGTCAGCATGCACGGCATCTTGGGCGTAACCATCAACGCCATACTCACCTGTACGGAACTGTTGGGTAAGGAATATCTTCTTGAAAAGATTACCGCTGCGAATCAAACACAACCCCTAATCGAAGATTCTTATGGCAACGCTTAACTTACAACCGCTCGAACGCATATCCGCCATCGACAAGGAAACCTTTATCAGCCGCTACTACCGCCCCCAGCGGCCTGTGCTCATTGAAAACCTTACCGACGCATGGAACAGCAAGTGGACATTTGAGCATATAAAATCGTTGGCTGGCGACCAAACCGTGCCATTGTATGACAATAAACCAGCGAAAGGGAAACAAAGCGTATATGAGCCGGTGACGCAAATGCGGTTTGGCGACTATATTGATTTGCTGCAGACAACCCCCACTGATCTGCGCATTTTTTTCTATACGCTGAAAGACCACTGCCCGAAACTGCTGGAAGACTTCGACTATCCAGCGATTGGCCTGAAGTTTTTCAAACGGTTGCCGGCGTTGTTCTTCGGAGGTGGCCAATCCAAAGTTTTCGCCCATTACGACATCGATCTGCCCGATAACCTGCACATTCACTTTGCAGGCAATAAGCGGGTAATGCTCTTTGGCCCGGACCAAAGCAAGTACCTGTATAAGGTGCCGTTTTCAATACACAATATTGATAAAATCGATATGGACAACCCCGACTTTGAACGCTATCCGGCATTAAAGCATGTGCGTGGGTTCGAGGTTTACATGAAACATGGGGACGCACTTTATATGCCGAGCGGTTGGTGGCATTACATCACCTACCTGGATGGCGGATTCTCCATGACCCTGCGGGCCCTGCCGCGCACACCTACGCGCTTAGCAAGCATGTTGTACAACGTCTTTATCATGCGGTTGGTCGATAATACGATGCGGAAAATAAATGGCCAGAAGTGGCTGGACTTTAAGGAACGGTGGGCATACCGGCGAACACAGCGCCGGCTTGCCAGGATCGGCAGCTGAATAGCCTTAAAAAAGGCAGCGACCTGCTCATTCCCCAAAACAGGGAATCCGCGAGCCGCTGCCGCATGCATTCGAACAGCTATTCAGCAATTGTGTTTTACCGTCGTTTAAAGAAAAAGGACTGAATCTGCCGACATGCATGGATATAGGTTCAGGTCGTATGGTGTACTTTTTCCTCAATACTTATTAATCAGTTCAGAACGCGAATTGATTTGCAGCTTACTATAAATATTCCGGATATGAAATTTTACCGTATCAACACTGATAAACAACTTCTTAGCTACTGTCTTATACGATGCTCCGTGCTGCAGCATGGAGACAATCTCAATCTCCCGTTGGGTAAGCCGATCGGCTTCCTTCGCCCCCTTCTTATCCAACAAGGGATGGAAAAAGCCTATCACCATGCGTGCCACCTGCGGACTCATGACCGACCCGCCATCCATCACTTCCAGCAGCTGTTCTTCGATCTTCCTTAAGGGCGTGTCTTTGAGCAAATAACCCGAAGCGCCGACGCACAACGCCTGAAAGATCGTATCTTTGTCTTCAAATACCGTAAACATGACCACCTGCGTGGAAGAAGACTTACGCTTCACATACCACGTCGTTTCTATTCCTGATTTACCAGGAAGGCCGATATCGCAAAGCAATACGTCTATCCGCTGTTCTTTCCAAACGCTCATAAACTCCTCGGCTGAAGTGGCACAGAACAAAAGCTCAAATTGGGAAGAAGCCTCGAAATACCCCTCCAATGCTTTTTGTATAACTAGGTTATCTTCAATGATAACCAATTTAAACATATCATTTTTCATAGGTAGTGAAAAAATAACCCCACCGCGTAGGAATAGCTGTTTTTCAAAGATTGGGTGTAAAGGTAGCCTATTTTATTTACGGTTGGCCCACCCTTTTGGGGTAGTTTTCGAAAAATAGCTAAATCTTCAGTCTGTTGAACAGGATATTACGCACCCTTGACTTGAAATGCCGCAATGAGTAGATAATTCGAAAACAAATTTAAGAAAAATACGGCTTATGTGGTACACTTGCTTCAATCACTACCAACAAGATGCCGGTCGCTGTCGGTCTTCCGAAGCGGCTGGGCATAGGAGCCAAAGCGCCGTCGGGTCGATAAACGGCCGACGCTTGTGGCCACTGGCATTGCGCCGGTGCAGGCTATTGCAGGCCCTTCAAAAACTTCTGTAATTTGGGGGCAATGACTGCCGCACAATAAGGATTTTGCGGGTTGTTGTTGAAATAATCGTGGTGATAGTTCTCAGCAACATAAAAGGGCTGTGCCGGCGCTATCGCCGTCACAATGGGATCGTCGTACACCTCGTGGGTGGTCAGCTGCCTGATAAATTCTTCGGCCTCGATGCGCTGCTGCTCATCGTGATAAAAAATAACCGACCGGTACTGGGTCCCTACATCATTGCCCTGCCTGTTTAATGTTGTTGGATCATGCGTTTTGAAAAACACTTCCAGCAACTTCCTATACGGCAACACGGTTTCATCATAATCGATTTGCACAACTTCTGCATGCCCCGTAGCTCCCGTGCAGACTTGCTCATAGGTCGGATTTTCGCGTTGGCCGCCCATATATCCTGGCAGCACACTCTTCACCCCTTGCAGTTGTTTAAATATGACCTCGGTGCACCAAAAGCACCCGCCTCCAAATGTCGCTATCATTCTTTTGTTTTTTGCGGTAAGCCGTAGGCATTCAGCCAAAAGCTTATGCTTGTCGCCTCCTGCCTATTCAAACTTTAAAGATAAGTATTTATATCCAAAAATCAATACACACTCGCTCCCGGTAATAGCAGGTCTTGCTTTTGCTCATCACATACCGCATAAGAAAACCCTTTTTGCAATGAAAAGGCCCCGTATTCGCCATTTTTGTTCAGCGCGAGGAAGCCGACTTGTATGTTCTTGGCAGTATCAGGTTTCTTTTTAATAAGACGTTCTACCGCTTCGCGGCAGGCTTCCTGTGGCGAGCGGCCCTGCCGCATTAATTCGACCACGAGGAAACTACCCACCGTGCGTATCACTTCCTCGCCTACACCGGTGGCTGTGGCCCCTCCAACCTCGTTATCGACATACAGCCCAGCCCCGATGATAGGGCTATCCCCTACCCTCCCGCGCATCTTAAACGCCATACCGCTGGTCGTACAGGCGCCTGAAAGGTTGCCCGCTATGTCCAGCGCTAATATGCCGATGGTGTCATGGTTATATTGATTGCCCGGCAATTTTTCTGCGGTAAACGACTTGTTTTCTATATTGATTACGGGCTCATATTTCTTTTCTTTGAGCCAGTCTTTCCATGCTTTTTCCCCTTCGGGGGTGAGCAGCGTTTCCTGTTTAAATCCGTTTTCGATAGCAAATTGCAATGCGCCTTCACCCACCAGCATCACATGGGGTGTTTTCTCCATGACCATGCGGGCTACCGAGATGGGATGTGCAATGTTTTCGAGCGCGGCAACGGAGCCGCAGTTGCCTTTGTCGTCCATTATGCACGCATCCAACGTGACGTGCCCGTCTCGGTCGGGATACCCGCCCTTGCCTACCGTCATGTTTGCCAAATCGGCCTCAGGTACCCGCGCACCTGCTTCTACAGCATCTAAAGCGCTGCCACCCGCTTTCAAGATGTCCCATGCTGCTTTGTTGGCGGCAACGCCGAAATCCCATGTGGAGACAACGATGGGTTTGGTTACACCCTTGTTTGCCGCTGCTTGCGGGGTACAGGCCGCCAATATATTGGCCGACGAGATAAGGGAAGCCCCCATGGCTCCTGTCTTAATAAATTTTCTTCTATTAATCATTAAGCGTTAATTGTCTGATATCAAAATGCGCATTCAAAACGCGATTATACGAATTATCACAAAAAAGTTGTCATAAACAACGGATAAGTGGCTCTTTAAAATTGCGCAGCAGTGAATTATCGCGTACCTTAGGCAGAAAGTTTGCACAATGAAAGCCTTCAAAAATATCATATTAACATTATGTTGCTGCGTTGCAGGCTTAGACAGTGCCGCACAGGCGCTATCGGCCGACACGGCTTACCAAAAAATCCTGGAGCTAACCCGGCAGACCGCACAGCGTTATGCGCCGGACAAACGGACAGCAATTTTTGAACTGCACTACACCGACACCATCTCCCACCGTTACCGGATAGTGACGACGGAACCGAAAGCTGGTGAATATTTCAATCAATTACTGGTTAAAAACCGTATTCCCGACGCAAAGGTAACGATAAATCTATTGCCGGATAGCAGTGTGGCAGGGAATATTGCAGGCATCGTGAACCTTTCGGTAGCCAATCTTCGTGTTGAGCCCAGCAACCAGGCCGAGCTCGCATCACAGGTGCTACTGGGCACTCCGGTGGACTTGCTCCAAGAACAAGACGGCTACTATCGCGTGCGCACACCCGAGGGGTACATCGCATGGTTAAGTACTTCTTCGGTCTCGCCCCGGTCTGAACCGGAGCTAACCCGATGGCTCTCGGCAAAAAAAGTGATAGTCACCGGCGATTTCGGACATGCCTATACGATGCCGGACGAGCAATCCTTGCGCGTATCGGATCTGGTCATGGGCAATATCCTCATTTCGGGCACGCAAGCCGACGGTTTTGTGCATGTTCAGTATCCGGATAGACGAAATGCATACATCAAGGAGGAATTGGTTCGGCCTTTCGACGAATGGCTTGGCGCGGTAAACCCAACGGCAGAAAACATATTGAAAACGGCAAAAACGATGATGGGACTGCCCTATCTTTGGGGCGGCACCTCGGTAAAGGGGGTTGATTGCAGCGGTTTCACCAAAATGGCCTATTTCATGAATGGAATCATCATTCCCCGGGATGCTTCACAGCAAGTGCTTGCCGGACACGTCGTGGACATCTTATCGGCAGACACATTGGCTATCGAAAAAGCACTTCAAAATCTTCGGCCTGCCGACTTGCTGTTTTTTGCGTCGGGCAAGGGCCGGGGCCCGGATGCACGCGTTACGCATGTAGCGCTTTACCTTGGCAATGGGGAGTTCATCCACTCGGCGGGGACGGTCCGCATCAACAGCATGCTGCCGGATGCCGTCAACTACGACGACTTTCAAACACGTACGCTCATCGCAGCGCGCCGCTATATCGGGCAACCGGACTATGCGCTCCAACCCATCGCAAGACACCGCGCATATACCCTGCCCACTGATAAATCAACGGAATGACAACGCCAACGACGATCCGAAAATCCGGAAAATTTACGCTACGCTACCGCCCCTATACGTTAGCGCTTAAGCATGTGTTTACGATTGCTTCCGGCTCACGTAGCACCACGCCAATCGTACTGACCGAGCTGGAATATGACGGTGTCGTAGGGTACGGCGAAGCCTCCATGCCACCTTATTTGGGCGAATCACAGGCGAGCGTGTTGGCTTTTCTGGATCAGGTGGACCTTTCCGGTTTCAGCGATCCATTTCTCACTGCCGACATCCTGGCATACGTAGACGGCATCGCGCCGAAAAACACCGCCGCCAAGGCAGCCGTGGATATCGCCCTGCACGATTTGCTTGGCAAACTGATGAACCAGCCCTGGCACCGGATATGGGGCTACTCAGCAACCAAAACACCAAATACATCCTTTACCATCGGCATGGACGCCCCTGAAGTAGTACGGCAAAAGGTACGGGAGGCCGCCCCTTATAAGCTGCTCAAAGTCAAGCTTGGGCTGGATACCGACAAGATGATGATAGCTACCATCCGCGAAGTGACAAATAAGCCGCTTTGTGTGGATGTAAATCAAGGATGGAAAAACCGCAACCAAGCTCTTGAAATGGCACACTGGCTTGCCGAACGGGGTGTCGTTTTTCTTGAGCAGCCCATGCCCAAGGAACAAATCGATGACAATGCCTGGCTTACGGAAAACAGCCCCATTCCTACAATAGGTGATGAGGCTGTCCAGCGATTGGAAGATGTCCGCAGCGCGTTTGGCGTATATACCGGCATCAACATCAAGCTTATGAAATGTACGGGCATGCGCGAAGCGCACCAAATGGCCGAGCTTGCACGGGCACTGCGCATGAAAGTGATGCTGGGCTGCATGACGGAAACATCGTGTGCCATTTCGGCGGCGGCACAGTTATCGCCTATCGTCGATTGGGCGGATCTTGACGGCGCCTTGCTGATTAGCAACGATGTATATCGCGGCATGGAAGTGATGGATGGTAAAGTAGTGTTACCTGCTGGCCCCGGCATTGGAATTTCTCCCCATACCGGTGTGGCAGACGAGTGAACGACGACGGGCAAGACAGGCGTCCGGCCATCGAAATAGAGTGGGGCCGCCTTTTTTTGGACAGCCCCTACACTTAAGGCGTCACCGTCTGGGCTTCTGCCAAGGCTTTGGTCGTTAAGTAGTATTTTGCAATCATATTGGGTACTTCCCAATCGGGCATGGCTCCGGACTGTAAGAACGAAAGGTATTTTTCGGTTACTTGAGCAAAATGCTCTTCATGTGTGGTCACTAAGGATGGAGGCACAACAATCCGGTAACGCCCTTCGCTCTGTGGCTCAAACGCTATACCGTCATAAGTTTCAGCCAGCTGCCCAATCGCTTTGGCCAATGCGGCCTCAAATGACTTCGCATCCCGCTTACCTGTTGACTCCACATACAGCACAGGCTTATATTGCTCTTCTTCGCCCTGCCGAATCACCAGATTGGCATACGCTCCCCGCATGATGGAATAGTGTGTATCGCCCGTACCCTGAGGCGCTTCAAAGTTCCAGATGACCGATACCTTCGCATGTACACCTTTCAGGATGTAATCAATCTCGCCATTGGCGAAGATGGCTAAGTTGCCGTTATCGTCCACGGTTTCGGATAGGAACTCCGGTACCACATCCAGCCCCGTCGAACGGGAGAATTGTTCGGGAGTGACGCGCGTTGGCCATCGCCGAGCTCCGACAAGCTGGATATCCTTTCGGTAGTCGATGACTTGGTCAGGAAAGCTCTCCCACTGCACCAGATCCACTAAATGTGTGGTCACATCGACCAAACCTTCCCCCTGCTGCTTGGTATCATAAAACCATGCTGGCCGGATGAGCGGATTGCCGGAGACTTCCTTAAAAAAATGGTGTACGCTTTCCTTGGTAATAGCCGGATTGTCGGCACTACCCGGTACCAACCCACCAAAAAATTCCGGCAGCTGCGATAGTGCTTTTTGCAGCATGGTGTTAATCTCATACCGTTCGGTCATGATATCGTAGAGCAAGACACCCTTTTTCGATGCGTTGTCAAATGCGGCCTCCAACTTAGAAAAGCCAGCTTGATTGATAACCATGGGTTTATCGGCCAATACGTTCAGCCCGGCGTCGACAGACTGGCTGATATAGTCGATTTTATACTGGTTGTTCCCGGCCAGGACAACCACATTGCCTTTTCGTTCTGCCAACATTTTCTCAAGGAAATCATCTCCCTGATAAGCTTCTTCCTGCCAATATGTTGGATTATCGGTGCGGGTATTGTATTGGTTTACCAACGCCAGGTGGGCATCCAATTCCGGTCCTTCCGGCGCGTAGACGTGCACAAGGCTATCGACCTGTGGGTACATGGATTTCTGTACCAGCGCCGCGTGGAAATGACCAGGCGCCAATGTGATCAAACGGATATCTTTCTGTTGCATGTTGTCTTGACCCGTGTGGCATGCAACCAGGCAGCCGACAGCAAGGAAACTAATTAATTTTTGTGGTTTATTCATTTAACTTATAATATTTAATAATTAGCAGCATCATCCTGGTTAGCCGCAGCGAACGTTTCCCACAACTGCTCAGCCTCTTCCCGTGATAATACACCGTCAAAAACGACAAGCCGATATCGTAACGTATAGGTTTTTCCGTTGTGCAACACCCAATCCTTATTTTTGGTCGGTGAGAAATTAAAAAATTGATCGCCCCGGCCATCATTGGCATCGGCCGGCCACACCCGTACAGGCTCAGGGAAATTGTAATTTTCGGGATAGGATAAAAATAAAATTCCGCCCTGTTCTTCTCCGAGATTACCCGACACTATTGCCCAGCGTTCCGACGATCCGTCTGCGTCATCGCGGTTTTTCCCGCTGGACGTCAGTACGTCACTGTTGGCATTGGTCCACGCTTCCGTGGCCCTGAATACCAACCCACCATACCGGTACGTTTGCAGCGTCACGTCTGCGGCTCCGACAGGCGCAAACGTGGAACGGATATCACATTGATACCGGTTTGCATCCAATTGGGATATCGCGATGCGCCAGTGTTCCCTGATAATGGGAATTTCGCGGCCATCCTCGAAGACAACATGGTCGTGTACGGCTTCAAAGCCTGCTCCGTGCTCATTTTGAAAGATATCTGCAAATTTTACGAACCGTACAGTTCCCTGTTTGTCGCCAATGTTCCAGAGGTCGTACACCTTACCCTTATACGCTACACGCGTCCAGGGGTTCCAAATACCGTAATGGTGATAGTGATCAGCCGGCTGTATACAAGTAAGCACATGGCCCGAAAGAGTCTTTAAGGGATGAATATAGCCTGATCGGCCATAAACCCCGTCGACACCTGGCGGGGGCGGTTTTACGGTGTACCGGTAAGCAAGCAACGTGTCGCCTGCCGGATTTTTCAATACCAGTTCATCCGCTCCCTTATCGGCAGCGTAGGCCGGCTCCTTTAGCGATACTTGTCCAGAAGCGCCGGACAATGCACCGATGCACAGCAAGAACGTCGTTCGAAATGTCTTCAACACGGGCAAAATAGATTCATAATAACAACCAACACCGGAATGGCACGCATCTTTGCAATAAAGTTATCAAAATCCAATAGCAAAGCGAAGAACCAATCACCATTTACCTGCAAAATCAGCGGGCTTTCGGCGATTTAGGCATCAGTCAACCGTTATACTAAATTTAAGAGATAGCCGGTCACCGTATATAATTCTTAAACTCCACCTGAGGTGTAACCGAGAGATCGATCAGATACCCATTGATAATTGCATAAGCAGGCACACCGTCACGCGCAAGGAAGAAATTAGCTTCCCTGCCCAGATTGGGGCTGGCAGGAACGGGGCTGCGCTGATGGAAAACAACCAAAGGCAAGCCGTGCAAACGCTGTTCGGGCAACCGCGCTACTTGAACCGCATAATAACCTTGGCGCAAATAACCCATTGCCTGCTCCAACGATACCTCTTCTATGCTGCCGAATACGTTCGGATGGATTTTGCCGGCCATAAAATAATACCCATCTGCATCCAATTCAGCATATCCGTAACTTTCTCTTAAGTCGCCCACATCGGTAATCCGCGACTGCACGTAGTAGTCGCTTCCTTCCGTTTGTTCGTCCCGGTTGATCGACAGGTCTACTTTGTAGGAAATTGAATCGCGCGACGCACCCACGTTGCGCAAAAGGACGTCGGAAAGCTTCGAATCGCTAAACGGGATGGCTTCATATTCGTCAATATCATATTGATGGTAGCTTTCCTGCGCGATTTCGATTAACGCATTTAAGATAATGATGAAATTGAGCTTGCGAATAAACTGCTTTTCCGGATCGCCCTTGTACCCACCCGACTCAATCAATACGGTGCTCGCTCCCCAACTTTGGAAATTGTCGCCGAAGCCCCTGGGTGTATAGGTATCATCGTACTTGGCCACACCGCCCGGCACAAAGTCCTGCAAAACACGGTTTATTCCTGCAGCAATCTTCATGGCATCGCCCCGCACCTGATTAATATCCCGTTCGGCATTATAGGCGGGAGCCAATAGGGCGATGGTCACTGGAGTGGGTGTACCAGGCACATTGTAATATATATTCATATCGTGCAGGTTGAAACCATAGCGAGGCTGCACGGCCTTGGCTGCATTAATCAGTATCCGCCCTTCCACCGTGGCGCCGGCCCGCGCATCGCGGTTCAAATCGACATCCATGGCGTTGCGACGAGTAAATACATCGGCACCGTCGGGGTTAAGCATAGGGATAAAATAGAGACTTGTCGCTGTTTTCAGCAGGCTGCGGATACTGTCCATGCCGTCCCCTTCCGCCTCCAAAAAGTTGAACAAATCCATCAACGCCATGGTAGCGGTAGGTTCATTGCCATGCATCTGCGACCAAAGCATCACCTTCTTTGGACCTGCGCCGTATTTCAATTGATAAATGGGTTTTTTAAGCACCGAAACACCCAATTGGGTCACTTCAAAGACCTGTCCTCCCTTACGCTTAAGGATAAGCGGCTCGATGTCTGCATGTTTGAAACGACGATGCGTAATCGTTGGCTCTCGATAAGTTTCGAAGGCCTTGGCCAGCTTTGCCGTGTCGGGCGTGTACATAAGCTGACGTTGCCCAACGCCTTGGCAGGCCGCGGATATCAATATGAAGGTAATCAGATAAGCGAAATGCTTCATACTATCGAAATATATTGTCCAATACGGTAATGCTTCCTTTGGCAGCATCTATACGCACCCGTGCACCAACCGGCAGGATAAGTTGCTCATCGATATGCCCGATAAGTGCCCCCTGGTAGGCTGGTATCCCCAATGCTAAAACGTAATCGTTCAATATTTGTTCTAAAGTCAGCGATTTGCTGGGATATCTTGCCTCACAATCCGTGCATTTGCCAAAGATGAACCCTTTGATCTTGCCCAGCGCTCCCGACAGCGCCAACTGACTCAGCATACGGTCAATACGATATGGTTCTTCGCCGACATCTTCCAAAAACAGGATGCTGTCTTCAAAGTCCGGAAAATACGTTGAGCCAGCGAGTGTCGTCAGCACGGTGAGGTTTCCTCCCAGCAGCTTGCCTTCTGCTATTCCGGGCGTAATGGTCTGGATGGCACGCTGAAGACGCCCTTTTGCATGCACCTGCATTTCCAGCCGGGCATAGTCCGGTACTTTACCGTAAAAAAAGAGCTGTTCGAATTGCTCAATAACCATCGGCGTCCATACACTATTGGCTACGGCACCGTGGAAGGTAACCAATCCGGTCTGCGTGTGAATGGCCTGGTGGAACGCCGTAATATCGCTATAACCCAAAAATATTTTGGGATTACGGGCAATCAACCCATAGTCCAATTTGTCGAGCAATCTTGTCGAGCCCGAACCACCCCGTAGACACACAATGGCCTTCACGTCGGGATCGGCGAACATCCGGTGTATATCGGCAATCCGGTCCTCATCTTTGCCGGCAAGATGCCCATATTTTTGCCCTACGTGCTGTCCCCATTTGATGCGAAGTCCAAGTTTACTGATGTTCTTATCAGCGATGGCATACCCTTCGTCACTTAACAGCGGTGATGAGGGGGTAATGATACCAACGGTATCGCCCTTACGGATGCGGGGTGGGTAAATAGATGAGACACGGGCTGGCGCAGCACTTAAGTACAGGTTTGATCCGGACAGGGCGGCGATGCCCATACCCAATGTTTTGATGAATGTTCGTTTATTCATAGCACCGTTAGGGACATATTATCGGTTGAACAGCAAACGTTGTCCGTTGCTATTTTCCTGCAAGGCACCTCGATCGTACACCAAGTTGCCTGATACAAGCGTATGCGTGATAGTCGACTGGAAAGTATGCCCCTCAAAAGGCGACCAACCACATTTCGATAAGATGTTTTCCTTGTTGACGGTATGTGGCTCATGCAAATTCACCAAGACCAGATCTGCCCAGTAACCTTCACGGATGAAACCACGTCTATCAATCCGGAAGCAAGTCGCCGTATTGTGAGCCGTTTTTTGCACAAGTTGTTCCAACGTCAGCTTGCCTGCATGATACATGTCCAACAGTGCCTGCAAAGCATACTGGACGAGCGGGCCTCCAGATGGAGCCTGGGAATATGGTTGGGATTTTTCGGCCAGCGTATGGGGAGCATGGTCAGTAGCAATCACATCTATCCGGCCATCCAGCACAGCCTGAAGGATGCCGGCACGGTCTTGGGCCGTTTTCACTGCAGGATTCCACTTAATGAAGTTACCTTTCTCCGCGTAGTCCGCATCACTGAACCAAAGGTGATGTACACATGCCTCTGCGGTAATCCGCTTGGCCGGCAGCGGTATGTCCTTATCGAATAAATCGGTCTCTTGTGCCGTAGAAATGTGCAAGACATGCAAGCGCGTGCCGTGTTTCCTGGCAAGGGTCACAGCCCGGGATGAAGATATATAACAAGCCTCTGCCGAGCGGATAAGCGGATGCATATCAATGGTCAAGTCGTCGCCGTGCAACGCCTTATATCGGGCCAGGTTTTGCCTGATGGTGGCCTCATCTTCGCAATGCGTAGCAATAAGCATCGGCGAATTGGCAAATAAGCCTTCGAGGGTATGTTCGTCATCCACCAGCATATTGCCGGTGGACGAGCCCATAAAGACCTTGATGCCACAGACCTTCCGGGGGTCGGTACGCAGCACCTCATCAAGATTGTCATTCGCCGCCCCCATGTAAAACGAATAATTGGCGAGGGATTGCCGGGCCGCCATATCGTATTTGTCCTGCAGCAACTGCTGGGTAAGCGTGTTGGGTACGGTATTGGGCATTTCCATGAAGGATGTCGTGCCGCCTGCCACCGCTGCGCGGCTCTCATGCCAGATATCAGCCTTATGGGTAAGGCCCGGCTCCCGGAAATGGACTTGGTCATCTATCAGACCGGGCAGTAGGTGCAAGCCTTCGGCATTGATTTCAATAGCCGTAGGGTGTGCGATTCCGGGCGCAATCCGTTCAATTACGCCGTTAACAATTAATACGTCTGAAATGTAGACCCGCCCTTCATTGACGATTGTCGGTGCTTTGATGAGTATCGGTGATGTCTGTTTTGTCATGTAATCGCTGATTCGGTGCCTTTGCCCATGCGCAAAGCCTTGCCCATACAAATGAACGTAAAAAAGTGAAATAAACAAAAGGCTACCGCAACGTGTTCGCGGTAGCCTTTTGTTCAGTACGACCTACCGGATTAGATGGGCAAATTAGCCATGAACTGCACATTTGCAGCACCGAGGTTTATTCCAACCATAAACGAAGGCATAGTCTGAGCAAATACCCATCCGCTGTTTCGCCAGTAGACATACCCCCTACGGTATGGGTCATAATACGTACGGTAGGCTGGGAAGTAGACGTAATCGGACCGCCGGTGAAAACGCCGGTCGTAATACCAGCGATCGTGGTCACGGTAGCGTTTATTTTCCCGTTTTACGTATGCGCGATATGCTTTATCACGCTCTTTATAGTATTCGCGGTACGACTTGGCGATTTCTTTATCGCGTTTGTAGGCGGCTTTCTGCCGTTTTTCATGGTACTTCGCGTGCTCCTTCCTTGCCTTTTCATGCGCCTTTCCTCTGCCTTGGGCAGTTGCTTCAGAAACGGACACAACACTGAACACTATCGCGGCAACGTAAATCATCAGCTGTTTCATGGCTTTTTCGTTTTATGTTAAACAATATACCAGTTTGCTTTGGTACAAGTTTGACTGCAGCAATTGTGCCAAGGTTTAACGAGACACGGTCATCGGCATAGAAAAGAGGCTGTCTCAAAAGTAATTTCTTGAGGCAGCCTTTTGCTTCTGCAAGTTTGGTTATTCCGGCGTTTTCCACAATATCGCTTATATCCTGTTAGAAGTTTTTTGTTCTTATTTTATTGTATATCAATGTATTGATCCATATCTTTCGGGTATGGCAAGAGGCAAGACAAGCACGGTGGTATTCAAGCGGAACCTGCAGGGGCAGACGATGTTACTGCCACCGGATCTGGGGGAACTTATTCCATCGGACCATCCCGTCCGTGTGGTTAACGACATCCTTGAGCGGATCGACATCACTGAACTATTGCGGCAGTACCGGCCCGGCGGTACATCGAGCTACCATCCACGGATGCTATTGAAAGTGTTGGTGTATTCCTACATCAACAACCTTTACAGCAGCCGCAGGATCGAAGAAACGGTCAGCCAGAACATCCATTACATGTGGCTTTCCGGTATGAGCCGACCGGACCACAATACGATCAACCGTTTCCGGGGGAAGCGCCTTCAGGGCTGCCTCAGGCCCATTTTCACGCAGGTCGTGCTGTTGTTATGCGAAGAAGGGCTGTTGAGCATAAAGGAGCTCTACACCGACGGCACCAAGATCGAGGCCAATGCGGGCCGGTACACCTTTGTGTGGGGCAATGCCATCAAGCATAGTAAGGAGCGGATCAAAAAGCAGTTGAATGAACTCTGGGAATATGCCAAAGGCGTCGCCGCCTCGGAGCTCGATGACCCCGAACCACCGGGCAACGGTCCCATCGACAGCGAAAAGGTAAAGGATACCATAGCGAAAATCAACGATGCGTTGAAAGCCAGCGGGGCCAAAGTTGACAAGAAAGTGAAGCAGAAGCTGAATTATGCGAAAAACCGGTGGCCCGACGCCCTTGAACGCTATGCCCGGCAGGAAGGGGTCCTTGGGGAAGGCCGCAGCAGCTACAGCAAGACCGATACGGATGCCTCCTTCATGCGGATGAAGGAAGACCACATGAAAAACGGCCAGCTCAAACCGGCCTACAATGTGTAGATCAGCACCAATAACCAATATATCGCTTCCTACAGCATCCATCAGCGCACAACTGACACCACCACGCTCATCCCCCACCTGGAGCAGCATATCAGCGATTACGGCAAGCCGGCCAATGTCACCGCCGATGCGGGATACGGCAGTGAGGAGAACTACCGCTGGTTGGAAAAGAAGCCGATCGGCGCATACGTCAAGCACAATTACTTCGACCGTGACCAAAACGGGAACATCCGGAGCAAAAAGCCCTATACCGTGGATAAGCTGGCATATGACCCGGACAGGGACCTGTATTACTGCCCCAGCGGGGAACCGATGGACAGCATCGGAACCCGGAACCCTCGAACCGGCACGGGGTTCGGCCAGACCATCACCCTATACCGGGCCCGCAGCTGCGAAGGATGCCCTTTACGGCCACAGTGCCACCAGCAGCAGGGAAATCGTATCATACAGGTGAACCACAACCTGAACCGACTGAAAAGGCAGGCCGAGAAAAGACTGAAAAGCAAGCGGGGAATAAAAAAGCGTAAGCAGCGCTGCCATGACGTGGAGCCGGTATTCGGGAACATCAAACACAACCACGGTTTCAAGCGGTTCATGCTCCGTGGACTGGATAAGGTCAATCTGGAAATAGGGTTGCTGGCATTGGCACACAACCTTAGAAAAAGGGCATCCTAAGCCCTGTCCTCCCCCCAAAAATGCATACAAAGGGCCTTTCCCGAACCCGCTATCCCCTCAACAAAATTGCATTAAGCCTATAATCAACCAAAAAAACGGGAATAAGAATATCCCCGGTAAACGGACCCGATAAATATAAAAAACGAAAAAAGCCGTCTCGGTACTTTTGAGACGGCCTCTATTAAGTTGGTGACGTTTTATTGAGGATTTTGGACGACCACACCGTTGGTATTATTGATTTCGTCTTGTGGAATGAGGAACTCCCACCGGATATCCCCAGCAGGTACATCAAATACACCGTTGGTATATGAGCCGTTGTGATTGCCACCATTTCGATCCAAGGGGCTATTGGTCCGTTTAAGATCATAGAAACGAAAACCTTCACCCCAAAGCTCCGCACGTCGTTGAAACATTATTTCGTCGACGAGCGCCTGACCGCGATTTGTAGAAAGCGTGTATTCGGGATCTCTATTACTAGCCAATTCAAACAAGACCTCAGCAGCATCTGCGTCTTGCCCGTTCCTGGCCAATGCCTCGGCCTCCACCAAGATCATTTCGGCACCACGCATATATGGCACATCGCCGATGCTCATCCCAGGATCAGCTACGCTGAATTTACGGCTGTAATACGGATAACGTGAGCCATTGGGGGGGGTAGGAAACTCTTCTACATTTTCACCCGTCGGATCCCAAAGCTGTTTACGAATGTCGGTGTCCGCAATTTGATCATATAATACCGAAAAAATAAGCCTTGGATTCGTACGTATAGCAGTAGAATTATAGTTATTAGACATATACGCAAAAAATGAATAGAAATAGTTTGTCTGATCCGATTGAATATGCGACGCCCACATCCATTCCTGGTTGCTATAATTGTTAAAACCACTTAGGTAATCGGTGTGGCTCATCAGTGGATATCCCTCACGAGCTTCACGAGCCATCTGTGCTGCTATTGGCCAATTTTGCTGTGCCAAAGCAACACGGGCCTTGATACCCTTCGCCACATTTAGGTCAAAATGTGATTTATTTGCCCTCGAATATCCTTGCAATAATCCCATCGCTTCATCGAGATCTGTATTAATCTGTGCATACACCGCTTCTACTGTTGCTCGTGGCGTTATTGCTGTAGTTGGCTCAAGCACCAAGGGTACGCCCAGACCACTGTTATCCCCACCGGCGACATAGCGTTTTCCGTACAATTGTACCAACTGGAAATAACTCCATGCCCGGTAGACCAACGATTGCCCTTTAATGGCCGCTTTATCAGCCTCTGGCCCTTCGGCGCCATCGATATTGGCCAAAATCATATTCACATTGCCAATTACTACATAATAAAATAAATAATTGTACTTAGTAATATCGCTAGTAGAAAGCCGATGCGCGATCCACCGGTAGTCGTCTCGAAACCAAGAGTTGGCACTGCTAGAAAACACGACGTCCTCTCCCAATACGTCCATATACATCATGTTACCACTTTGACCGCCTTGCGCTTGGCGCCCGAATATCTGTGAATATAAAATACGGTGGACTCCATTCAAAGCCGCCCACGCGTTATTTGTTGTACTAAAGGCGTCGCCCGTTGCCACTTGATCGGTAGGAGCAGTTTCCAAGAACTCCTTATCGCAAGCGCTCAAGGAACCCAGTACCAGCGTGGCAATAAATCCATATCTAATTATCTTCATCATTGTTTTTCAATTTTAAACCCTAAACAAACTAGAAATTCAAGTTGATACCAGCCGAAAAAATGCGGCTAAACGTATAATCATTGCCTACTGAGCCATTAAAACTACCAGATACATCCATTCCTTTCCTTGCTGAAAGTAAGGCCAGATTTTCTCCACTTAAAAACACACTTGCACGTTGCGCATGGATACGATCGAGCCAGCGGCTTGGTACGTTATAAGAAAGGATCACGGAATTCAGCTGTAAATAGGACGCACTTGTTAAGAAACGTGTACTTGCTCCTGTTTGGTTAGTAATATTGCCGTTGTCCAATCGGGGCACATCGGCAATGTCTCCAGGTTGCCGCCACCTGTTGATGATATCCGTATGCAGCGCGGTGCCATAGGTTCCTCCGTGCATCAAAGAAGCATATGCAAAGTCATAAACCTCGCCGCCTACCTGATAAGTGAATTGGATACCGAGTGAGAAGTTTTTGTATGCAAATGTATGGGTCATTGACCCGTAGAAATCGGGGATCGACGAAGTTCCAGTATAGCGGAGATTAGCCTCACTGTATTGATTGGTGACGGTGTCTTGCCCGATGATTTGCGTATTGTCGCTTGTGATATTTGTTTTATAAAGCGCGTCTCCCGTTTCCGGATCCACACCATAGAACTCACGCATGTAAAAATCATAGATCGAATGGCCCTCGCTGTACCCTTTATTAGTATTGCCGGTACCGGATGATATTAACAACGGTTGATTACTGGGCATTTTTGTAATTTGGTTTTTGAACGACGTCCAATTGAGCGCTGCCGTATAATTGAAATTATCGGTCTTGACGATATGACCATTCAATTGAACTTCAACGCCCCGATTGTACAAGCTTCCAATATTCATGTCGATTTCAAAGTTGTGACTACCGCCTGTAGTTCCTCCGTTGGCCAACTGCTGCGGTACCGGAAAAATCAACCCATCGGTCACCTTGTTGAAGAATTCAACGGCACCGTTCAAGCGTCCTTTTAGCACGCTGAACTCCAACCCTAAATCAAAATTCTTTGCCGTCTCCCACGTTAGGCTGTCATTCGGCAGGGATGCTTGCACGAAACCCGGCTCCCCGGCGTTATTCCTTCCGAGGGTATACAACGCCTGATAAGGGTAATAGCCCAGACCTGCATCATTGCCCACCGTACCATAGGAAGCACGCAGCTTTAAGTAATCAACCCAGCTTACCTGAAAAAAACTTTCCTTTTCAATGTTCCATGCTCCACCAACAGACCAGAATGTCTCCCAGCGAAAATCAGGGTGGAACCTGGAATTTCCGTCTCTCCGCAAACTTGCACTCAACACATATTTTTGGTCAAAATCATAGGCAACCCTACCCAAGAAACTTTCGATGGTGGCGCGGTCCTCAACCGAAGATACACCCAATACGTTTGCAAAATTAGGAAGTTCGGTAATCCCGTCGACAATAATACCCGAACGGCTGCCAGCCAACGTGTTATATTTATAAGCGTAGACCTCATGCAGCGCGAGTGCGGTTAAATGGTGGTCACCAAATCGCTTGTCGTATTCCAACCCATTATTGAACGTGTAACTTGTCCTTCTATAAAAATTGTGATACGAGCGTGCCGATGGTGCACCATCGCCCAATATTGGATTATCATACGTACGACGATGCCGGTCGTCCAAATCAAAAGCAATGTTTGAACGAAATTTCAACGTCGGGTGAAATAATACCTCCGCAAAGGCACGCGCATTAAGTGCGCCAAGAATCTCCAATTGATCATCATTTAAGTTTTCGAAGATCGTATGTCTGCCGCTGCTGAATGGACGCCCGTCACCGAAGTCGTATTGCCGATTGCCATTTTCATCCAATAGGTATTCTCCTGTTACTGGATCATGCAAATGAACAGGATAGATCGGCGCGATAAACCGGGAAATGTAAAAAGGATTAATAAATGAACTTCCTCCAGAGTTTTCCGGTTTAGTCATCGTATATGTCCCGCTCAGGTTCAACCCTGTATTAAACCAAGAAACCGGCTGAGTAGCGACATTTAAGCGACCATTGAACCGTTCTAGCTTCGATTTAATCAAATAGCCTTGTTCATTGGTGTAAGCCAATGAACCAAAGAAGTTACTCTTTTCATTACCACCATCATACGATAACATGTAGTTTTGCCTACTTTTTCCTCCGGTTGCAGCTTGCTCAGACCAATTAAGGTCGTCTGCATACAGCAGCCGTGCATTAGGGTTTAGATTGCCATTAAGGTCCACAACAGCGTCTGATGCAACATTAAACGGATTATAGCCCAACAAGCTATGAACGCCAGAGTAATTGTTGCCGTTATACTCAGTTGTCAATCCAGAAGCGATGCTATTGGCCACATCCAATGGAATTCCCGAGCCATAATGTAACGTGTTTCGTTGGACTTCCCACATCATTGGATAGTATTGAAACGCATCCACGCGATCATATTCTGGCAAACCACGTTCTACGACGCCTGCTGTAGCTTTAAAAGATAACGAATTCCTTCCTGCCTTACCTTTTTTGGTCGTAATCATAATGACGCCGTTTGCTCCCCGTGAGCCATATAACGCCGTTGTGGCTGCATCTTTTAACACGGATACCGACTCGATGTCATCTGGATTGAGACTGGTTGTCGTTCCATCATAAGGAACGCCATCGACCACGTACAGCGGGTTATTAGAAGCTGAGATGGATCCGAAACCTCTAATCCGTACCGTGGGTTCGGATCCAGGGGAGCCTCCTGCAATACTGGTCTGCACGCCAGGGGCAGCCCCAACCAGTGCATTTGTAACGTTCGTAATCGGTCTTTTCTCGATGGCTTCACTTCCAATCTGCGCAACAGAACCCGTATATGTAGCTCTTGTGGCCGTACCATAAGGGATGACCACTACCTCTTCAAGGATACTAACTTGATCAGACAACTCGATAGTAAGGCCTGCCCCAGCGGCTACTTCAACACGTGTGTACCCTATCGAACTGATTTCCAACGTGGCACCATTTGGCACATTTGATAAGCTGAACATTCCGTCTTCATTGGTAATGGTTGCCAATTGGCCTCCTTTAACTTTAACGGATACCCCTGCAATTGGATTGCCGTCCTGATCGACCACCCGGCCAGAGGCGGTCTGCTGTCGAGAGGACACCCTCACGCTATTCTCAGATTTACGGCCCGTTAACGGTTGCTTCCGGCGTATGACGATGGACTCCTTCGTAATGGAATACGAATAGGGTAGGTTACCCAATATTTTCGTAACCGCTTCTTCCAGTGGTGTGTTTTTTAAATCAACGGTGACTTTCGCCTCCGTTACTTCAGCACCACGCCAAAAGAAGTGATAACCGGTTTGCTTCTCGATAGCCGTGAAAACATCGGAAAGCGGGACATTGGAAACAGACAATGTAACAGTTTGCGCGAATGCGTTGGCAGAAACTTGTAAACTCACCACCACCAACAACAAGATAAGTTTCACAACCAAGAATAATTTTAGTGCTGCATGCCAAGAATATGACCCGGCATTAACACATGGAGTAATTTTCATACTTTTGTAAAGTTTGGGTAAACGATTAGTAGTTGTTTGTAATCTCTCTTATCCCGATCTGATCGGGATACGACAAGGCCCCAGACATTTTGCCGGGGAGCGCTTGGAACCAATCCCCGGCGTTTTGTCTTTACCTATTCCGTGCTTTTTAGGGTATACCTTTTTTCATACGTTGTATTTTTAATTGATTATTTTACTAATTACTGCGTGTTATGGCTCCAAAATCAATAGCTTTCGCTCGTCCGTTGATGGCACGGGGTATTCCACAATCCTGAAGCGTACATCCCCCAATTCAAGTACTTTCAACGCCTCGGCAAGTGTGTATTTACGCGGAATTTTCCCGAAAAACACATCATTTTTTATTCCCCGCGCATACTTTACTTCTACATTGTACCAACGGGAAAGCTGCCGGACTAACGTGTATAAATCGGTATTATCAAAGTAGAAAAAACCGTCTTTCCAGCCCGTGGCGGTCATTACATCCACCTGCTCGATATTTACACGGCTACCTCGAAGGGTCGCCTGTTGATGCGGCTCCAATGTTGTCCGCTCTGCGGCGAACGATTCGCTCCCTTGCTTGACCACGATGTCTACACTGCCAGAGACCAGGGTGGTGCTTACGGAGGCTTCATCCGGATACGCATTGACGTTAAATTCCGTTCCTGTAACTTCCACATTATAATCGGGCGTTATTACAACAAAAGGTATCTTTTGGGAGGATTTCGTATGTTTACTAGTTACCGAGAAGTAGGCTTCTCCATCAAGTTCCACTTCCCTGACACCACCAGAAAAACGAGTGGGGTACCGGAGCGTGGAGGAGGCATTCATCCAAACTCTCGTCCCATCCGGCAATACGATGGTATACTGCCCTCCCGGCGGAGTAGTAATGGTATTGTAAACCACCTTTTGGACGACAGGTTGCTCGGCATGCCTCGCCTCATGCGACTCCTGAAATTCATACAAAATCTGTCCGTCTTCTGATTTTGTAATCCGCATACCATTTTCGACTGCCAAGTAACCACTGCTTACGCTATCCAAGTAAATCTCGGTACCATCGCTAAGCATTAGTGTAGCTTTATTTCCCCCTGGCATTGCGTCAACGACTACCTGCTTATCATCGCCTACTGGGGTGAACGTTTGCCAGGTATGATAGCCGCCAGCGACCGTTATCAGCAGTAACACGACAATGATTACTGTTTTCAAACTAATTTTCCGGTCATGCGATGCCCCGGTTTGGTGACCAAGCTCACGATTTATCCGTGCTAATGTCCTATGAAAACTCTTATCTTTCAATTTCTTCCGCTCTGCTTCACCCAATCCGGCACTGTATGTATCTGCACTATCAAAAGATGCATACCAAGCTTCCAACTCGTCAATTTCCTCGGGTAAGGCTGTTCCGTTCCTGAATTTCGTAATAAGCTCTACGATACGCTCCTGACGTTCTTTCATTGTCTACATACATCGTTAATCTTATAGTCACATTAGCGAAGCAAAGGTGCTACTCGTGTTAAAAGAAATTTAACCTGCCATGATGGACTGCCGCTCAAAAGGTCTGCAATGATCAAGCAGATGCCTGCTTAATCACTGAAGATCAATATTCTTGCAAAACTGATTGGGTTATAGGTTACAGAACTGGATAAACAGCATAGCGAAGAATACGTCATGCCGGTAGCTGTATAATTCAGACCGTAGGATGCGAAGCGCCTTAGTGAGATGCTTCTTTACGGTGCTTAACGTGATACCTAAACGGGAGGCAATATCCTGTTGTGTAAGGTATTCGTATCGACTTAGGTAAAATACTTCCCTACACTTATCAGGCATTAGCATTGTGGCTGTTTCAATTCGCTCACTCAATTCCTTGTTCTGAAGGTTTTCATACGGACTTTGATAATCAGTAACTACCTGACTTACCACCGATGACATATATTTATGATGAATCTGTTCAGCACGATATAAATTAAATACTTTATATTTCAACGCTGTTTTCAAATAGGCCGCTAAAGAAGATTCCAAACGAATCGTTTTTCGCCGGATATAAAGATTAACAAAAACTTCTTGTACCACCTCTTCGGCGGCTTCTACAGATTTTAAACGTTGGAAGGCACTATCCAACAGGCATTCCCAATACCGGTTGTAGAGCTCCGCGAAGGCATTTTGGTCATCCCGATGTTGGATAAGCTCAAATAGTGCTTCATCTGAATAGGAAACCGAATCTGAATACATAATGAAAAATCAAGATCAGGTGTTTAAAGTGTGTCTGTTCGCCGCTAAATTACTGCATTTTTTCAAAAAACGTCGTTTTTTTTTACTTTTTTCAAAAAAAGCAGCAAGATATTAACAAATATCACAAATAAAACCTCAATTCTTCAACAATCGCTGAATCTCATCCAGTTTCATCAGCGCCTCGACGGGCGTGAGGGTATTGACATCTAGATTATTGAGCATATCGCGGATTTTTACCAGGATGGGATCATCGATAGAAAACATTTGCAATTGGTACGCCTGCTTTTGGATTTTTTTGATGCTGTCCTTAATACGCTCTCCTCCTGTGCGCTCTTGTTCCAACCGTTTGAGGATCTCGTTGGCCCGTTGCAGCAACTTGGGTGGCATCCCGGCCAGTTTGGCAACATGCAGGCCAAAGCTATGCTCGCTTCCTCCAGGCACCAATTTGCGCAAGAAAATAACCTTATTGTTCACTTCCTTTACGGAAACATTATAGTTCTTAATCCGGGGGAAGGAAGCTGCCAGCTCGTTTAATTCATGATAATGGGTTGCAAACAACGTTTTTGCCCTCGTGGTAGGATGATTATGCAGAAACTCCGCGATTGCCCAGGCGATGGATATCCCGTCATAGGTACTGGTGCCGCGCCCAATTTCATCGAGGAGGATGAGGCTTCGCTCGGAAAGATTGTTCATGATGCTGGCGGTCTCGTTCATTTCCACCATAAACGTCGATTCACCGGACGAGAGGTTGTCTGATGCACCCACACGGGTAAATATCTTATCGATCAGCCCGATGCGGGCTTCCGTTGCCGGCACGAAACAGCCCATCTGGGCCATGAGCACAATCAGGCCCGTCTGACGCAGCAACGCGGACTTACCAGCCATATTCGGCCCGGTAATAATGATGATTTGCTGGGTTTCGGTGTCTAAAAAAACATCATTGGTGATGTAATCTTCGCCTATCGGTAAATTGTGCTCAATAACCGGGTGGCGCCCGCCTTTGATGTCAATGGCCGTTCCATCATTCACCTCGGGCTTCACATAGTGATTCTTTTCAGAAATCACCGCAAAATTGACCAGCACATCCAGTTGCGCCACCAAATGCGCGTTGTGCTGGATAGGCTTAATATACCCGGCAACGGCAGCGACCAATTCGGCGTAAAGCCGGGTTTCCAAGGCTTGGATTTTTTCTTCAGCGCCCAGTATCTGCTCTTCATATTCCTTGAGCTCCTCGGTAATGTAACGTTCGGCATTGACCAACGTCTGCTTACGTACCCACTCGCTCGGAACCTTATCTTTATGTGCATTGGTCACTTCAAGATAGTACCCAAACACGTTGTTAAAAGCAATCTTCAACGACGGGATGCCCGTCGCATCAGACTCCCGCTTCTGAATCTCCAGTAAATAATCCTTACCACCGTAAGCCACCTTACGCAATTTGTCCAGCTCTTCATCGACACCGGCTGCGATAACATTACCTTTGTTTACCGCCACCGGTGGCTCCGGATTGAGGTGTGTGGCAATGCGTTCACTGATGGGTATGCACGGATCCAGCTGCTCACCGATGATACGCAGTGCTTCCACATCTGTGCTGCCTGTCAATGTTTGCAGCTTTTCGATTGCCTGCAAGGCCCGTCTGAGCTGAACAACCTCACGTGGATTGGCTTTCTGAAGCCCGATTTTACTAATCAGCCGCTCCAAATCACCGATTTGCTTGATTTCGCGCACCAACTCTTCCCGAAGCTCCCGGTGGTGGTATAAGTAATCAACGACATCAAGCCGTTCGACAATGGCCACCCGCTCTTTTAGTGGCATGACCATCCAGCGCTTGAGCAACCGCGCGCCCATCGGTGACGAAGTTTGATCCAACACGTCGACAAGTGTTATGGCATGCTCATTGGCCGATCCCACCAATTCCAGATTCCGGACGGTAAAGCGGTCGAGCCACATGTAACGGTCTTCCTCAATGCGTGAAATGTTGGAGATATGCTGGAGATTGCGATGCTCGGTTTCATTGAGGTAATGCAGCGCCACGCCCGCCGCCATGACAGCCGATGACAGCCTATCAATGCCAAAGCCCTTTAGCGATTTTACTTCAAAATGTTTAAGCAAGGTTTCCTGAGCATAATCGCCGCTGTACGGCCATTCATCAAGCGCATAGGTATAAAAATTACTTCCAAACGTCTCTACAAATGTTTTGTATTGGCGCTTGCCCATAATGACTTCTGTTGGCTTAAACCCTTGCAACAACTTATCGATATATGCAGCATTGCCTTGGGCCACTAAAAACTCGCCCGTGGAAATATCGAGAAAAGCTATACCTATTGCATTTTTATCAAAAAAAACGGAGGCGAGGTAGTTGTTTGCTTTTTGCTGAAGAATGTTGTCATTGTACGACACACCCGGCGTCACCAGTTCGGTCACTCCCCGTTTTACGATGGTCTTGGTCGTCTTGGGATCCTCCAACTGATCGCATATGGCCACCCGTTGCCCGGCCCGGACCAACTTGGGCAGGTATGTTTCCAGCGAATGATGAGGGAAACCCGCCAAGGCCGTCTCCGCTTCACTGCCATTGCCCCGTTTGGTCAGCACAATACCCAGGATGCCTGCAGCTTTGACCGCATCTTCGCCGAACGTTTCATAAAAATCGCCCACACGAAACAGCAATAACGCGCCAGGATATTTCACCTTGATGCTGTTGTATTGCTGCATCAGTGGAGTCTCTTTCTTTGCTGCTTTTGCCAACGTAGGTTATTTTTTGCGTGGGCGTAAAAATAGGATTATTGCAGGGATTTGACAAGTTTCTATTTGTATATTCGCGTTACGAAACTATGGCAGCCAAACAAAAACGCCGCAAAAAAACGAAAAGGAAAACCCGGCTCATACCTGCTATCCGGAATGTATACCTCCGTTGGACATTGCGGGTAATCGTCTACTTCTTTGCCATTACCATCAGTTGGGTGCTGCTATTGCGCTTTATCAACCCGCCCATTACCTGGTTAATGGTACAGCGGGGCTTTGAACGAAAAAGTGACGGCAAGGACTGGAAAATCACGAAGCAATGGGTACGCTATGAAGATCTCTCCGACAACTTAAAGCGAGCCACGATTTCAGGTGAAGATGCGCGCTTCATGGAACACTGGGGTTTCGACCGCAAAGCCATTGCCGAGGCTTATCGACGCAATCAAGACGGTCGCACACTCCGCGGCGGGAGCACCATCAGCCAACAGACGGCCAAGAATGTGTTCCTCTGGCCCAGACGGTCCTGGATACGTAAAGGATTCGAAACGTATTTCACAATTTTGATAGAGTTGTTTTGGAGTAAAAAGCGCATCCTTGAAGTCTACCTCAATGTCATTGAAACGGGAGACGGCCTGTATGGCGCCGAAGCCGCTACGCAACATTATTACGGCAAATCAGCCCATAGCCTGACCAAACGACAGGCTGCACTCCTGGTAGCGGTATTGCCTAACCCAAGACGCTGGTCGCCCGCAAAGCCTACCGCATACATCAATAGAAAAGCGAACGCCATCGTCCGCTATATGAGTTACAGCCAGATACCCTGACACCGATCAACCACCTGTCACTAAAAAAACACCTTCGCATGCCAGCTTTCGCGCAACGGAACTTCCCATTTGTCTGCTAAGTCTGGATAGGAGGCCACAAGATTATTGAATACCGGCGTATCATCCGTCACCTCACCGGTGGCAATAAGACGCTCAAACTCGGCGCGCGGCACTACCTTGATACCATCTGGGTGACGGTATGCCACCCGCATGCGATCAAAGAGGCTGATTCCGATTTCCTGTTCGATTTCTTTAAGGAGGTGTACGGATTTGTCAATTGAACAGCCGGTTGGCGGCGCTACCGTGTCATCAACCATGATAATGACAAACCAATCATGCCGGATTTCGGCATGAGCGGCCAATGCTTTGCCGTGGGCCTTCCATTGTGAGGTGAATGCCTCCAGTTTCTCCAATATATAAGCTTTTTCGCGCTCCAATATTTGCCGATCGGCCTGATATATCCAAATACGTTCCATTGTTGGCAAAGATACGGAATTATTGCTATGGTTTTATGCAGGTATATGGAGACGGGTGCCCGGCAAATGTTAGATCTGAGCCTTCGTGATGTCTTCAATCGGAAACTTGCCCTGTTGCTGAAACGCGGACGTTCAATCATCCGTAATAGGGCGATATCATCAGGTAGACCACCACGCCGGTCACCGCTACATACAGCCAGAGGGGGAATGTAACCTTTGCCAATTTGCGGTGCTTCGCAAAATTACCGGAAAGGCCCCGGACATAGGTAACCAGCACAAAAGGAATGATAATGATGGATAATAAAATATGGGTAATCAAGATAAAAAAATACACATAGCGAATAGTGCCTTGCCCGCCATATGGCGTAGACTCAGCCGTCATGTGGTAAGCCACATACATGACCAAAAATGCCACCGAGCATCCAATGCAAATTCTTACCAAGGTTTCGTGCAATCTGCGGTTGCCCCGGCGGATGGCAGCGACGGCCCACACGAGCAATACCGCTGTCACGCCATTAATTGTCGCATAAATGGGCGGCAGGAATGTGAGCGGCTTTACGTCATAGCCCAAATCACGTAAATTGACACCAAACAGGATGGCTACAACCACCGGGATAGCCACTGATAAAACAACTATCCATTTATTATATCTTTTTTCAAGCGCCTGTTCCATAACTACAAAATCGTAAATCTAAAAGCGTAAACCTAAATCACTTAAACGGACTTTTTTCGCGAATCTCTTCTACCAGCAACAGTTTGATCTCGTCTATCAACCGATCCACTTCCTTTTTCTGAGTCGCATCATAGTAGCCCCGAATACGCCGTTCGGAATCAACCAGAACCAACGACGCACTGTGGATGAAATGGACAGACTTGGTCGTGTCCTGCACGGCATCCACCAGAAACCCCTGTTGTGCAATATCGAAGACATTATCATCCCCGGATGTAAGGAAATGCCATTTCTTTGTCTCCGGTCGGTATGCCGCTGCGTACTCCCGCAACACTTCGGGTGTGTCGTACAGCGTATCCACGGTGATGGTATAGAAATTGATCAACTCGTTATTGATAAACCGCTCGGCGACCCGATTCATCTCGTTGTTCATCTGTTCGCAAAACGACGTACAACGGCTGTAAAAAAAGTTGACGACTGCCAATGTAGAATCGTTGGCCAATACGTGAATAGGTTCGCCCTGCTGGTTCACCAACGAAAACGGCTTAATATGGTGAAATAGCGTGTCAGGGACTTTCTTTCCCATCCGGTTGCTAAACGTACCTGTCAGCACCTTTTCGCCATAAATCGGCAGTGTCTTATACCGATTCTCACCTTTCCTCTCCAGCAAATAATATAAAAATCCCGGCAGTATCAAAATAGCTGCCAGGATTATGATTTTCTTCAAGCCACCGCTCCCTTGCTTGACGATACCCATTAATTATTCGGCCAAAAGGGGAACGGATTGAAATGCCCTTTCATATAAGTTCCTTCTGTAAGCATCAATGCGATGAAATAGATAATAAATAGGAACACGATGGTGACGGACATGATAAATCCAAATGTCTCAAACTTGAGGTGCATGAAATAAGCGACGATATAATATGCTTTGAACAGCGTAAGGACGATATAAACGATGTTTACACCAAGACCTTTGGAAATAACGCCACCATGCACCAACACGAGGGCTATAAAAAATTCCAACGCCGTAAGGGCCAGCAGGTAGAAAAATACACGCCAAATCTTACCCTTGGACATACCTTCGTGGTGTTGTCCATCTTCGTGTCCTACCGTATGATCGTGATGTTGAGAAGCCATAGCGTAATATTGCGTTAATTATTGATTATACCAAATAAAAGAATGTAAATACAAACACCCATACCAAATCTACAAAGTGCCAGTAAAGCCCCACTTTTTCGACCATGAGGTAAGAACCACGGCGTTCAAACGTATTGGCCAAGACCATGCCGAGAACGATGATATTCAATAGTATCCCTACAGAGACGTGAAATCCGTGAAATCCTGTTATGGTAAAGAACAGGTTCGCAAACTGAAGCGCCGACACTTCCGAAATTTCACGGGAAAAATACGGCTCGAGTGTCACCTCGGGAGATACCCCTTCCTGAAAAGGAATGCTTCCCCACCAGAAGCCCTGGTGGTGCAAGTGCGTCCATTCCAGCGCCTGGCATCCGATGAACATAAGACCACCGATAATCGTTGCGATCATCCAATTGACCACTTCCTTTTTCGAGTTGCGGTGCCCGGCCTCCACGGCAAGCACCATTGTCACCGAACTCATGATGAGAATAAACGTCATGATCCCCACAAACACCAACGGATAGCCGTGGTCTGCGATGAACGGTATAGACTGAAATACCTTATCCGGATCCGGCCAAGTAAGATGGGCAAAACGCTGTGTCCCATAATAAATCAGGAACGCGGAAAACGTAAAAGCATCCGAAGTAAGGAAAAACCACATCATGATCTTGCCATACTCCACATTGAAAGGCGACCTACCCCCGTTCCAGCGTCCGGTTTTTACCTTATCCAATTCCGTTACAGTTGTACTCATTGTTCAGTGTTATTGATTCAAAAGTAAAAAAACATAAATATAAATCCATAAAAAGCCCAGAAAATGCCAGAATAGTGCGGCCAGATCCATTCGGAAGACATTATTCACTTGGGGAATATTATTGATACGCCCCGCTAAAGCTCTTATCAAAACCAGAATACCGGCCACAATATGTGCCAGGTGCATACCGGTGAACACGTAAATAAACGATTGTGATGCATTGCTATTGACAAACACGACGCCCCTGGCGCTTAAGACCCCCCATGCATACACTTGGATAATAAAAAAACCAATACCCAATAAAATGGTGGCTACCAGCAACATTTTCTGCCTACTAAATAATGTCTTTTTCGCCGCGTTGTAAGCCAACTGCATCGTGACACTGCTCAACACGATTAAAGCCGTGCTATAGATGAATGCGTCAGGCAATAAGGTCTTGATCCCCCGGTCCATTCCGCCGGCAGTGTAAACGATAAATCCGCTTGAAAGCGCGGCAAACATCATAAACATCCCTATCATCCCCAGCCACAGGTTGAATTTCTTCGCCTTCTGCTGAGTCAGCTCTTCCTTATCTTGCGTGTATTTAGCCATAGCTATCATAGGGCATTAAAATCAAACAGTAATATCAGCTGGATGAGTGGCAAATAAAAAAAAGAGGTAAACATTACCCGCCGTGCCGAAGCCAGATCCCGCTTCAAAAAAAGCTTCAGCCCGTACCAGCTAAACAGCAATGCACCAAGGGCCGAGGCAATCGAAACCACAACGCCGCCAAACCCGAAATAATACGGCAACAAACTTACAGGCAACATGAGGAGCGTTGAAACCAACACCATCAATGCAGACAGCCTGTCACGCTTTGTCGTGGGCAACAACCGGAAGCCTGCCCGCTTGTAATCTTCATCAAGCACCCAGGCAATACCCCAAAAATGAGGAAACTGCCATACAAACTGGATAATAAACAACACCAGCGGTATGACGACGATAGCGGCGACATTATGTTGGCTATAGGCCGCCAAATCATTCTGGCTAAAGGCTGCATAATAGCCGATAAGCGGCGGCAATGCGCCAGGAAACGCACCAACAAACACCGCTATCGGCGATTTTCGCTTCAGCGGTGTATAAATAAATGCGTAAAGGACTATAGAAAAGACCGACAAAAGCCCGGCAATAAAGTTTAGCGAAACCAACGTGTACGTACCGGCAATGCCCATGAGCAAGCTTAATACAAGGGCCTGCCCTGTTGTCATGCGGCCGGACGGGATAGGCCGATCAGCCGTCCGCTTCATCAGTTTATCCAAATCACGCTCAATAATCTCATTGAACCCGTTGGCGGAGCCTGTGACCAAAAAGCCCCCCAGCGTAAGAATCAGCCAATTAACCCAATTAATGTCTCCCTGCTGCTTGCTGCCGATTAGAAAAGCAATGGAAGCCGAGAAGACAACGGTCATCGTCAAGCGGATTTTGACCAATTGCTTGAAGTCCGCCGCAAATTGCGCGACTTCAGCAAATTCCCCCTTGCCACGCTTCTGCATGGCTACCCCGCCACTAGCCATCCGCTTGGCCTGTATATCACGCTCAGATATCTTCATCAACTAATTTTTCAATATATCAAAAATCACTTCCATGCCACTTTACCAAGCAACAGCATCAAATAATACTGGTTGCCGAATAACAAGCTCGCCAACACGAGATGAGCTGTTTGCGCAAAAGGCGGAATATCAACATATGCCAGTAACGCCGCTGTCACAAACTGCAACACCATCAATAGCAAAAGCAAGTTTGTAAACTTACTTTGGTAGCTACTTGGAGCAAAACGCGAGCGCACGACAAAAAACAAAAGTACGATCACTATTGCGGATACCACCGCCAAGCTCCGATGTACGTCGAACACCTGCCCGACCTGCTCCAGCCATTCGCTCCGGTCTGGCATACTACTTGAAGCCGAAATCAAGTCTATCTCTTCCCTTACACCGGTACCGACCGCTACCTGGACGATAATCAGGAAAAGCGAAAATGCCGCCAAAACCTTTATCCCACCGGACGTATGATTGATGAGCAAATCCTTATCCCGCAGCGACCGGGCCTTGAAATACGTATAAATACTAATTCCGACAATGACCAAAGCGAGCAGCATATGCACCGTAATAATCCAGGGCATCAGGTTGGTAGACACAACGATCGAGCCCAACCAAGCCTGGTAGCCAACGGCTATTACATTAATCACACTCCAAATGAAAATGGACTTTTTCGTTTTAAAGAACGTAAATGAAAAAATGGCGCAAAGTAAAAGCAAAAATCCAGTAATCGCTCCAACCAACCGGTTGATATACTCTGTCCACGTTTTCGCGGCATTGAATGGTTCATGCTGCAAGATGCTCTCATCGTTGCGTATGCGTTCGGCCAGCTCCTTGTTGCCAAACCGCTCCAGCATCTTCGCAAACCGTTCGTTTTTCTTTTGCCTCCCCGCAATATACTTTTCCTCATATCCTTCGGGCAATTGCGAGGCGGCTGTAGGCGGTACCAACCGGTCAAAACACTTCGGCCAATCGGGACATCCCATTCCGGAGCCTGTGCTCCTTACCACACCACCCGCGAGAATCAACACAAACAACGATATAATCGTGATCTTGTTGACCCATAAGAATCTTTTTTCAGCAGGTGGAAGCATGTTTTATCACTCGGTCTCCTTCTCCGGCTGCGGATTATTGGCCAACTCCCACTCGCGCTGAATACGCTCAGCCTCCGCATTTCCTTCAAAGTCATGTGGCAAATTCGAACTCATCGTCTCTGAAAAAGGAACCGTCTGCGGAATAAAATCTTCATGGTGCCCTGGTTTGCTATAATCATATGGCCAACGGTAAACCGTAGGAATTTCTCCTGGCCAGTTGCCATGGATGTGCTCCACGGGAGTCGTCCACTCCAGCGTATTTGAACTCCATGGATTCTGCGTAGCACGCTTGCCAAACCAAATAGACGAAAAGAAGTTCCAGATAAACGCTATTTGTCCTAACGCAGCGATGATAGCCGCCCAGGTAACAAATACGTTTACGGAAATCCATTTTTCCATAAACGGAAACTCCGTGAATGCGTAATACCGACGCGGAACACCGTCTATCCCCATAAAGTGCATAGGGAAGAACACCAAATACGCACCGATGAACGTAAGCCAAAAATGCAAATATCCTAATTTCTCATTCATCATACGGCCGAAGAGCTTTGGAAACCAGTGATAAACCCCACACAACATACCAAAGATGGACGCTGACCCCATTACCAAGTGGAAGTGGGCCACCACGAAGTACGTGTCATGTAAGTTGATGTCCAACGCAGAGTTACCCAAATAAATACCGGTAAGACCACCCGAAATGAAGAATGATACCATGCCGATAGCAAAAAGCATCGCCGGTGTAAACCGGATGTTGCCCCGCCAAAGCGTAGCTAGGTAATTAAATACTTTCACGGCAGAAGGCACGGCAATGATCAACGTCGTAATCATAAACACTCCGCCCAAAAACGGGTTCATCCCCGTGACGAACATATGGTGTCCCCAAACGATGAACGACAGGATAGTAATACCGATCAACGAGTAGACCATCGCATGATAGCCAAAGATGGGTTTACGTGAGTTCGTAGAAATAACTTCGGATGTCAGACCAAGAGCCGGCATCAATACAATGTAAACCTCCGGGTGTCCCAGGAACCAAAACAAGTGCTGGAACAGGATGGGGCTACCGCCTTCGTTGGGCAAAATTTGGCCTTGGACGACCAAGTCCGATAAATAGAAACTTGTACCAAAGCTCCGATCGAAGATAAGTAACACCACAGCAGACACCAATACCGGGAACGACAACAGCCCGACAATCGCGGTCAGGAATAACGCCCATATAGTGAGTGGCATCTTCCAAAGGTCCATCCCCTTCGTGCGCATGTTCAATACCGTACTGATATAATTCGTGCCACCGAGTACCTGGGACACAATGAAAAGCGTCATGCTGATCAGCCATAAAGTCATCCCCGTAGCCGAACCACTAATCGCTTTAGGCACAGCGGAAAGCGGCGGGTAGATGGTCCATCCTGCACTTGCCGGGCCGCTCTCTACGAAGAATGACGCGATCATCACAATACAAGCCACAAAGAAGAACCAATACGAAAGCATGTTCATAAACGGCGACGCCATATCCCTTGCTCCCAACTGATAAGGTATCAACAGGTTCGCAAACGTACCGCTAAGCCCAGCTGTAAGCACGAAAAAGACCATGATGGTTCCGTGTATGGTCACCAACGCCAGGAAAAATTCAGGGTGAATACGCCCACCGGCGGCCCACTTACTGCCAAGGAAAACCTCCAAAATCGGGAATTCCTTATCCGGCCAGGCCAATTGAATCCTGAACAAAATCGACAACAGCATGGCTACCACAGCCATAATAATACCGGTAATCAAAAATTGCTTAGCAATCATTTTGTGGTCTTGGCTAAATACATATTTAGTCCAAAACGTTTCATGGTGATGCCCATGATCACCGTGATGGTCCACGCTATGAGTGCCTGCGTTTGCTATAGTTGACATATCTGTGTATTAATACGTTTTTTTTTCAATATTAGTTGGCGTTAGCCAACAGCTTCTTCGCTTCTACTTCTTCTTCTGATGCCTGTGACACCTGAAACTCTTTCCTCAAATCTTCCGTGAAAAAATAGGGTTGCTCGTTGAGCCAAGCTTGGTACTCCTCCTCGGTGACTACCCGTACCCGCTTCTGCATGTTATAGTGCCCGCCACCACATATCTTGGCACACAACATAACAAAGTCGTAATTGTAATCGCCCAATTTGTCGCGCATCTCCTCCGTTGTCACGGTCGGTGTAAACTGGAAGTAAGTCTTCATCCCCGGCACAGCATTCATTTGAACGCGGAAGTCCGGAATATAAAAGCTGTGCAGAATATCCTTTGAAGTGATCTGTACGCGGACAGGCCTGTTTACGGGTAGCACAATTTCAGCGCCCAACTGGTCATCCCAACTGCTCTTATCTGTAAAGTCAATACCAAGGCTATTCAATGGCGTAGTCAGTCGATAATTACGCTCGCCAATTTGTCCGTCCCGTCCCGGATAACGTACCGTCCAGGCGAACTGCTCACCAATGACTTCAATGTGAAGTGCGTTCTTTTGTTCCTCCTCGGGAACATTGGTAATACTCCGCCAGGTAAAGAAGCCAAACAATACCAGCACCGTCAACACCACGGCCGGCACAATGGTCCAGACTTTCTCAATCGTGTTGTTATGCGGGTAAAAATAAGCTTTCCTTGAGGGGGTTGCACGGTATTTGAAAGCGAAACCAAACAAACCGATATGCGTAAGCACCAAAACGATGGTTGTAATGACCGTCGTAATCATAAACATCGCGTCTATCCGCTCGCCATGCTCTGTGGCCGCATCCCGCAGGGATTGCGCACCATGATTTGCGTAAGACCAATAAACGCCATAAAGACCCACCACCAAACACACCAAAAACAAATTTGCATGTACATTATACATATAATAGGTGGTATCCCGGCCATTCATACGGCGGGTCAACTCATATATCTGCAGAATCTTACCCACTACCGCCACCAGCACGCAAACCAAGAAGACAACCAGCAGGTAATAAAAGAAATTGGTGTATACCTGCGGGTCGAGGCTCACTTTGCCGGCCTCCTCGGTTGTTGCCGTCGGGGTAGCTCCTTTTACAGCAGCTGCGGAGTCCATGGCAGCCGTATCTGAAGTCAACGAGGTGTCAGCCGATACGGTAGCGTTCGGGTCAGCGATTGCTCCAGTTGTATCGGTAGCATGAATGGAAGTATCTTCCACCTGTTGACGTGCGGATACCGTAGCCGACAATGACACGCCTATCGCGAGCGCCAGCAAAAAAACTATCTTAAAATTACTATTCTTTAAAAAGCCCATCTCTATTTATAACGATTGTCCGTGTTCTTATATTTTAACGTCGGCCTGCTCCATTCAGCCTTCAAATCTCGTATATCAAATCTGGTGATGCAAACTTTCTTCCAAAAAAGGATGCTTGGCTGGCGCTAATGCATGCCGGCTCAACTTGTTTAAGACCAAGAAAGAAAATAGCCCCACAAATCCCAATGCTGTTCCGATCTCTATCCATCCGAAACCACGGTGTACTTCCACCGTACCGGGCATAATCATGATGTAGTAATCCAGCCAGTGGCCCAGCAGCAGCACGATGCAAACGATCATCAGTATATTCATTTTCCGCTTGGCATCCCTATCCATCAATGCCAAGATCGGCACTACAAAATTGATAAACAGATTGACCCAAAACCATAGCTTGTACTCCGGCTCCCAACGCTTGTAGAAGTACACGGTTTCTTCAGGAATGTTGGCATACCAAATCAGCATAAACTGAGCAAACCAAACATAAGTCCAGAAAATGGAGAACCCAAAAATCAGCTTACCCAAATCATGCAGATGGTTTTCATTTACCCAAGCCAAGTAACCCGATTTTTTAAGTAAAATCAAGATCAGGGTAATCACGCACAACCCGCTAACCCACATGGCGGCAAAATTATACCAACCAAACATGGTCGAAAACCAGTGTGCTTCCAGTGACATGACTGTATCAAATGACCAGATAGGTGTTGTAAAGCCAAAAATCACTAAAAACAACGCCGAAAGTTTGAAACTCTTTTTATAGGAATTAAGGCCGCCCTGCAAATCTTCGTTATACGAATATTTGGCCAGCAACCAAGAGCAGATGCTGTAGGATCCCATGAACACGACCTGGCGTAGTAAAAAGCCAGGAGCGTTCAAAAATGCGGACTTCCCGGCCACCAATGCATCATAATTGGGGCTTTCTGGGTCTGTAAGTCCTTCTGCATACCAGTGATGGTACAAATTGTGCGAAAATAACCCTGTAGCGGTGATTATCAACAGAATAACGGATGCAATAGGTAACACGCTGGCCATCGCTTGCGGAATCCGAATCAAGCCTGAAGACCATCCGGCCTGCGTAACAAACTGCAAAGCCAAAAAGAATCCCCCGGCAGCACATACACACGTAAAATAATACCCCATCAGCAGCAAATTGGCGTATGTACGTTCCACGATGATGTGTTCACTGGAGAGCAAGCCAATGGCTACTGCCACTATGCCTACCGCAAGCGCGACCAAACTCAGTCCCCTCGCCTTCGCCGTAAACGTAAATTGCTCGCTAAAGTTATAATCGTGATGATGACTATGAGTTCCCATTTAATATAGCTGATATAATATTATTTTTTCTGTAATTCTCTGACGTACATAACTACCTTCCAACGCTCTTCGGGGGACAGTTGGGAAGCGTGCGATCCCATCATGTTCAGTCCGTACGTGATTGTATGATAGATTTTACCGTCGGTCAATTCTGCCATCAACCCGCCTCTTGAGGAGTTGATTCCATCAGATTTCGCGTATGATGGCGGCGGAGGATAGTTTTCCAACTGCCGGGATTCGGACTTGGACTCCAGTCTCCTGTCCTTCGTAATCGGCCCATCGCCACGTCCTTCGGGTCCATGGCAAACCGCGCAATATACCTGATACAATGCTTCTCCCTGAGCGAGCGTTTCCTGGGTCCGTTGGAGGGGGTTGACCAGCTCTGCGCCCGCGCGTTCATAATCTTCTGTACTTGCCGAATAAGGGAACCGTTCGAATCCCACCGGCGTAGTACCCGGCGGCGGAATCTGAGCCGTTTTGCCATCCTTAAAGTTGGGGTTCGGCTGATCAGGATTATACCCTAACGGGTCGTACATATTTCGCGAAAATTCCCAGCCCGTGCTGCGTGTGGTATTGTCACCACAAGCTACCACAGCCGCAATCGCAACGGCTGCGCCTACAGCGCTAAGAAATCTCATCTTATTCATAGCTAACATATTTGCGTTCATTGTACTTCACTTCTACGGCTCCGGCCTCTTTCAACAGCCCTTCAATCTTTTCATGGTCTACATTATCATTGGCATCAATAGCAATGATAAACCGATCATCCGTGGCACGCAAATCCATTACCCGCGGAGCCCTGCCCGGAAACAGGTGGTTTCGGTAGAAAAACGTTGCAACCATACCCAAGGCAGTAATTAAAATCGTGCACTCAAACGTCACCGGCACGAAGTCAGGCAACGGTAAAGCAGGCTTGCCACCGATGTTCATGGGCCAATCGTAGGTCATCGTGTAATATAACAGACTGAAACCCAGTGTTCCGCCCAACAAACCAAAGCAGAATGCCGCGATAGGTAGGCGCGATGGCTTCACGCCCAACTTCGCCTCGATGCCATGGATTGGCATCGGTGTGAAGCAATCGTAAATGCTGATGTTGTTGGCCTGCAGCTTGTCAATCCCGTCCATCAGCTCGTCCGGGTCTGCAAAACTTCCGATGATATATTTGATATTGCTCATTGCTACTTGGTTTCTAACTCCTTAATGTCTTCTTCACTGACTGAATCATACTTTGACAGTGAATCTCTGAAAAACGCTACCTGCTCGGGATCGAGGTGGCCTTCCTTAACCAGTTTGGTCTTCTGTTGTAAGCTCGCGCTCTTCAACAGCAATTTCACCTCCGCGATAGCAATACCTGGCAGGAACCGCAGGAACAGCAGGAACAGGGTAAAAAATACACCTATGGATCCGACGAACACACCGACATCCGTCCAGGTTGGGTAAAACATCGCCCAACTTGAAGGAATGTAATCGCGGTGCAAGGACGTAACGATAATCACGAAACGTTCAAACCACATTCCGATATTCACTACGATGGAAAGTACCCAGGAAATGGGAATACTTGTCCGTATCTTTTTGAACCAGAAAAGTTGCGGCGAAATCACGTTACAGGTCATCATCGCCCAATAAGCCCACGCATAAGGCCCCGCAATCCGGTTGGCAAATGCATACATCTCGTATTCGGAGCCGGAATACCATGCGATGAACAACTCAGTCAGGTAAGCGATACCTACGATAGAGCCCGTCACCATGATGATTTTGTTCATCGACTCGATGTGGAACATCGTAATATAGTTCTCAAAGTTGAGCACCTTACGCATCACCAACAGCAGGGTCTGCACCATGGCAAATCCGGAAAAGATTGCCCCAGCGACGAAGTATGGCGGAAAGATGGTCGTGTGCCAACCAGGGATGACTGAGGTTGCAAAGTCCATGGAAACTATCGTATGTACGGAAAGTACCAGCGGGGTAGAGATACCAGCGAGTATAAGTGATACGATTTCGAAACGTTGCCACGTCTTTACAGAGCCATTCCAGCCAAACGACAGGATGGAATAAATCCTCCTTTTTAAGCCCGCAGCACGGTCACGTACAGAGGCGATATCCGGCAATAGACCACAATACCAAAACACCAAGGATACTGTGAAATAAGTAGAGATTGCGAACGCATCCCATACCAATGGTGAGTTGAAGTTTACCCAAAGCGATCCAAACTGATTGGGTAGCGGAAAAATCCAGTATGCCAGCCAGGGGCGGCCCATGTGCGCTACCACATACGTAGCGGCACATATCACCGCAAAAATTGTCATCGCTTCTGCTGAGCGGTTGATGGAGTTGCGCCAGTTTTGCCGGAATAACAACAACACCGCGGAGATAAGTGTACCGGCGTGACCGATACCTACCCACCAGACGAAATCAGTGATATCCCACGCCCAGCCAACGGTCTTATTCAATCCCCATGCACCGATACCAGTCCAAAACGTATAGCCGACGCTCACCACCCACAGCAAGGCACCCAATGCGGCCATGATAAACCCTATCCACCAAGCCTTGTTGGGTTTATTTTCCACCGGCAGCAAGATATCATCCGTCACCTTTGCATAGGTGATATCCTTTCCGGTAACTAATGGTTCTCTTAATATTGATTCGTTATGCGATGACATAGTCTATTATTTCATTCGTAAATTATCTTTTCTCATTTGGCCTTATGGAACCTGCTATGACACTTGCCTGTTGCGAAAGGCGCTGTCATGGCCGGTTTCAAAATGATTAAGCCTCATACGTATTTCTTACCTTCGTCATGTAGCCGATGCCGGGTTGCACATTGATCTCCTCCAGCACATAGTAAACCCGCTCGTTTCTCAATGCTTTCGAAACTTCCGAATTGGGATCATTGGCATCACCGAAAATAATGGCATTTGCTGAACATGCTGAAGAACAAGCCAACTTGATGTCACCATCCCGCAACTGCCGTTTTTCCATTTTGGCCTTCAGCTTGCCTGCTTGGATACGCTGGATACACATCGAGCATTTTTCCATCACCCCACGTGAGCGGGAAACAACATCCGGATTCAACACCAATTGGGTAAACTCATTATTCAGGTAATTGTCAAACCGAGAATCGTTCCAGTAGTTAAACCAGTTGAAACGGCGTACTTTGTACGGGCAGTTGTTTGCGCAGTAACGCGTACCGAAACAACGGTTGTATGCCATGTGGTTTAACCCCTCTGAAGAGTGCATGGTGGCAATTACCGGGCAGACCGTCTCACAAGGAGCGTGTTCACAGTGCTGGCACATCATCGGTTGGTGCACCACCGACACATTTTCCATGTCATCCAAATCGCGGATATCATCCTCCTTGGTATACGACTTACCATCCTGCTCGATAGCGTAGTAGCGGTCTATACGCAACCAGTGCATTTCGCGGCGGCGGCGCACTTCATCGCGCCCTACTACCGGGATATTGTTTTCGATATTACAAGCGACTATACACGAACCGCACCCTGTACATGCGTTGAGGTCGATAGCCATCACCCATTTATGACCGGGCTGTTCGTATTTATCCCACAAATCATAGGTCTTGTGCTTATCCGTCCATCTTCCGGCATTATGGCCTGGATTTTCCTTGTACTGAGTGAAGGTGGTTTCCCGGATAACGTTCCGGCCCTCAATCGTGTGATGCGTCTGCGTCTGAGCTAATTCATAGGTTCCGCGGGCTTTGGTCAGCTTAGCTGTTGTGTTAAAATGCAGCGTACCATTTACCAGCTTCGCAAAAGGATAGGCATTTTGCCCTACATTATTTCCTGCTTTACCGGCTTTGGTGCGCCCATACCCCACAGCGATGGAAACGGTACCCATTGCCTGACCAGGTTGCATCAGCACGGGCAATGTCACCTTATAACCGTTTTCTCCTTCTACGGTCACCAAGCTGTTTTCGCCCAATCCTAATGATTCGGCGAATTTAGGATTGATGGCGGCATAGTTGTCCCACGTCACTTTGGATACCGGATCGGGCAATTCCTGCAGGTAGGCGTTATTTGCCTGTTTACCGTCTTTAAGCGCAACGCTTTGATATAATTGTACTTCTATATCTTTTGCTAACGCTTTACTGTTGGTCGCGATGGTATTAGCCACCGCGGCAAGTGATGCCGTATCGACGTTGTAAGTCGATGCAGGCTGGTCACCTTTATGCTCAAAACCAGTCTGCAAAACGTCTTTCCAAGACTTACTGCTGCCCGCTAAGATATTCTGCTCCCAATTGTTCCTGACAAAGGTATAATATTCAGTCTTTTCGCCTGCCCATAGTAAGAGGCTTTGTTCGGCTTGGCGTGTGTTGTATACCGGATTGATCGTAGGCTGCACGATCGTATAATAACCGCCGCGTGGGTTTGCATCGCCCCAAGACTCCAAGAAATTATGGTTTGGTGCAATGGCATCCGATTCGGAAGCTGTTTCATCTTCGCGGTCGGCAAACGACAATTTGAATTTAATCTTGGCAAGCGCTTCCTTTACGGCACCGGCATTCGGATAATCGTATAACGGATTACTATCTAAAAAGAACACCACATCCACGTCACCCCGATTTGCTTCGGCCAAAAATGCGGCAAAAGCCTCATCATCGCCCTTATACTGATAGGACGGGTTATCAAGATCAATCGTGCTGCCATAACTTTGCAACGCCACGTTGATGGCATTGGTCAGCGTTTGTATTGCTACGTCGTTTGATCCTGCAACCACGACGGCGCGGCCGCGTGCCTGCAGAAGCTCTTGGGCCACCAGTTTTAATGCCGTTTGGGCCTTTTGGTTTGTGCTCAACGCACCCGGTAAATTGCCACCGGTAATGACGTTATAAAGTGCGATCAGCAAGGGGCCTTCCTCTGAAGGCTTGATAGCGACACGCACGTCTGCATTGGTACCGGTAAGACTCATACCGCCTTCAAACTGAATATGGCGGGACATTCTGCCGTTTTGCAAACTCTTGTAATCCCGGTTGGAAACATATTGTTGCGTATGTTCTTCCCCACTTAACCAAGTACCGAGAAAATCAGCAGCCACACTCACAATCACATCTGCATTGTCAAAGCGGTAATGAGGCACCACAGCCTTTCCAAAACTACGTTGATTGGCTTTTATAATACCACTATACGATACAGCATCCACTTCCACTAACCGGGCGGTGGGATACCTGTCGGTAAACCGAGCCACCGTTGCCAGGGTTGACGGGCTATTTATTGTTGATGATATGATACGAATTTGCTTACCGGCTGCACTGGCAGCATCCAATGCCGTAACTACATGGGTATCCAATTCGTCCCAAGAAATATCTGCTCCATTGAACTTAGGCCCTTTTAGCTTGGACATATCATATAAATCCAATACCGAAGCCTGTGCCGAAGCATCCGTGCCGCAGTTGAGTCCAACTGCTGCGGGGTTCGCTTCGAGTAAGATAGGCCGTCCTTCCCGCGTCCTTACCAACACGCTCTGCCCCTTGAAGCTGGAAGCATAGAAGTTGGGAATTCCGGGGGTTATCTCCTCGGGTTTTATCAGATAGGGAACGGCTTTATGTACGGGTGTACGTTCGCAAGCGGCCAACGTAACGGCCCCCAGTCCAAATCCCAATGCCTTCAGAAAATCGCGACGGGGAGTTTTTGTGCTTAAGCCAGCTTCATTCAATACGTCTTCTACAGGAACCGGTTCGGCAAATTCACCTTTGCTTTTCGACACGAAAGCCGGCGTCTGATGCAATTCTTCCAAACCTTTCCAATATTTCTTGTTGCTATCCATTTAAGCTATATCTAAGATTGCGTATGTCTAAATATGTATCTATTATTAATAATGGCATTTGCCACATTCCAAGCCGCCCAGCATTGCTGCAGTCACCTTTTCACCTTTTTTCAATTTTTCATGTGCGGCAATCAACTGATCATAGTAGGCGTTGCCTTCATGATTAACTTCAGTCTCTTGGTGACAATTCACACACCACTTCATGGTAAGTGGAGAATATTGGTATACCTCCTCCATCGTTTCAATCGGGCCATGGCATGTTTGGCACTCAACACCGGCTACCACCACGTGTTGCGAGTGATTGAAATAAGCAAAATCAGGCAGGTTATGGATGCGCACCCATTCGATGGGACGTTGGTTGGGGCCATATTCCATCGTTTCTGGGTTATAATCCAATGCGCGGTATATCTTGGCAATTTCCGGAGACAACTCACCATCGTATTTGTCACTTGCTGTTATGGCTTTATGACAGTTCATACACACATTTGCCGATGGAATGGAAGCATTCTTTGATTTATAGGCACCGCCATGGCAGTATTGGCATTCAATCTGGTTGACGCCTGCATGCAATTGGTGCGAAAATTTAATAGGCTGTACCGGCTGGTAACCTTCATGTACACCGACGTTCCACAGTGTTTTCCAGCCAGCGGATCCAAGAAAAACAATCAGCATAAGTACGGCAAAAAATACCAGCTTCTTATTCTTGGCCAGCTTCTTTAGCTTGCCAACGTAATCCGTTTTTGGCCCTTCAACCAAGGCAGGCTCAGGAATCAAATCTTTATTGCTTGCAATGACACGCTCCAGTGTACGGATAACCTTGTTGAGGACTAAAATGACTACAAACGCCAAGATTACTACCGCTACTAACCCGATGATCATGAAGCTGCTGGCATCACCACTTGCCGCTGCACCACCTGCACCACCGCCCGAAGCGCCTCCGCCTGCAGCATCGGAAGCCGCTTTCTTTTCCTCTTCAGACGTAATGTAGACAAGAATACTCTTTATCTGGTCTTCAGAAAGCTGAGGGAAGGCGGTCATAGCCGCCGAAGGATACTGCGCATCCAACTCCAATGCGATGGGATCGCCTGCCGCAATCATCGAAGGTGCATTGTGGATCCATTTCAACAACCAAGCCTCGTCACGCCGCTCATTCACTCCAGCCAACTCTGGGCCCAAAAACTTACCAAATACCTTGTGACAAGAAGAACAATTGGCCTTGAAAATCGTCTCGCCTTCCTTTGCATCCTGAGCCTGCAATGACGAAACCGAAAACAACAACACCAACGCAACGGATATCGGCTTGGCAATTCTTTCAAAAACTAATGAGATATTTCTCATATTGAGCACTTTATACAGATTATGATGAATGTAAAAATTTGGGTTATCTGAATCAATGGAACTACACCCTCTTAATAATGCCACAAAAGTATAACTTATTGGCGTATCGGTGACAATTGGATGACCGAATTTAATAATTTATAATCGTTCTAAATTGCCTAAAATAGGCGATTAAAGGACATATAGCGTATTTTGGTAGAACTTTCGAGTAGCTACTGAGCATAAGAACAATTTTATGAATTTTGTTTTTTTATTATAATTTTTTATACTCTTCTACGGGTGTACGGCGGACACCTTGCTGGCGATATGGCGTTGGAAATTTAACAAACGATTATGAAAACCTTTTGTTATATATTATGTATATTCGCATGGGTGGATAAGTTAATTATCCCAAGAAAGTGAATGACGTGATGCGCTATATTTGGCTTGTTTTGACATCTTCGTTCTTTTATATTGCATGTGGGCAAACCGTTGCGCAACGGGATATCGAGCACCGGTCCAATCAATCCAAGGATACTTCAATTAAAAATAAAATGGATACCGCGAAATATAACGAACTGACGCCTGAGGAAGAATATGTCATCATCCACAAAGGTACCGAACGGCCGTTTACCGGAGAGTTGCTGCACAACAAAGCCGAGGGAATTTACGCATGCAAACGCTGTGATGCCCCCTTGTACCGGTCGGCGGACAAATTTGAATCGCATTGCGGTTGGCCGAGTTTCGATGATGAAATCGAGGGTGCCGTAAAACGCCTACCTGATGCAGACGGAAGGCGCACGGAGATCATATGCGCAAACTGCGGCGGGCATTTAGGCCATGTCTTTCTCGGCGAACGTTTTACCGCAAAAAATACGCGTCATTGCGTCAACTCGTTGTCGATGAAATTCGTCCCCGCGAAGACTCCCTGACGATCAGCTCCGACGGCAATACGATCTGCTTCACCTCTTTGATTTTTCCGTCAAGTTGATTGAGCAGCACATTGATTAATTCGTCTGCAATCGCTTCAATCGGCTGCGAAACGGCCGTAATCGTGGGCGTAAACAACTTGAAGAGCGTATGATCGTCATAGGATACAACCCCCGGTAAGGGGGTTTGATAGTGCTTCAGGGCTTTCAGCCCGGTAATCGCCAGATAATTGGTGGCAAAAAAGATAGCATCCGGCTGCTGGTCCTGCAAAAATGCGTGAAAATCACGAACGGTCGTCTCTTCATCATCCCCCATATTGACTTTCTTGACGTAAGGTTGCAGCTTATAGGAATCAATTGCCCGCATATAGCCATTCATCCGATCCTGCATCTGCGTCTGGGAAGAATATAACGTAACCAGCGCAATACGCCGATAGCCTTGCTGTGCAAGATGGGCTGTCGCGTCATATGCCCCCCTTACATTATCGGAGACGACATAATTGGTTGCCAAACCGGGAATATACCGATCGAACAAGACCAAAGGAAGCTGGCTGTTAATCAACGATTGAATGGTATCGTCGACCCCTTCAGAGGGCGTAATGATGTAACCATCCACATGGCGATCCCTAAAAAGCTGAATCAGTTCGATTGTTTTATCCGGCTGGTTATCCGTACTGCAATAAATAATCCGATACCCCTTGCTATAAGCCCTGGTTTCGATAAGGCGAGCGATGTTTGCAAAGAAAGGATTTGAGATATCTTCAATAACAAGGCCGATGATTTTTGTCTTACCCGTCCGTAGGCTCTTGGCTAATTCATTGGGTTTATACCCGACTTTCTGTACATGCGCTAACACCCGTTTGGTCAGCCCTTCGCTGATGCGCTTCTCTTTTGCTTTGCCGTTAAGGATAAAAGATACGGTCGTAACCGACACGCCTAAATCTTTTGCAATGTCGCTGATAAGTATTTTTTTCTTCATAATAACTATTCGCTCCAGGCTGTAAGCTGTGGGCTATATGCTGTGTAGGTATTAAAAGTTTTAGCAAAAAAGCTTAATGTTTAGCTTCCGGACAAACGTATGGAATTTTTAATAAAGAATACAAAATAATTCATAAAAATAGTTCCTGTTTTAGAATAAAAAATTAGCTTTACAGCGAATTAAAATGGTAATTTTTTCTGAAACAGACATGCTAAGGCGTTTAAGCACTTCGCTACTATTTGCGACGATAAGTACCCTGTCATGGGCTCAGGACTCTTTAATCTCTTACGTCGATCCGTTTATCGGCACCGGTGGCCATGGACACACCTTTCCGGGAGCGGCCGTTCCCTTTGGGATGGTGCAATTAAGTCCGGATAATGGCCGGAGCGGTTGGGACTGGTGCAGTGGATATCATTACAGCGACAGCTTAATAGCAGGCTTCAGCCATATGCATTTAAGCGGTACGGGCATCGGCGATTGGCTGGACATATCGGTGATGCCATTGGAAGCACCACTTGATGACACCACAAAGGGCGTGAAGATACCTTTCAGCCATGACAACGAGCGGGCTTCTCCGGGGTATTACCAGGTAACGCTGGACAATGGTATCCAAGCCGAGCTTACCGCGTCGGAGCGCATTGGCTACCACCGGTATACGTATCCTCAAATTGACACTCCGGTGGTACGTTTTGATCTTGCATTTCGCCAAAATTGGGATACGCCGACCGAAACCCACATCAGCATCCTGAACGACAGCACATTGGTCGGCTACCGCTATTCTACTGGCTGGGCCAAAATCCAACGCGTGTATTTTGCTGCAAGAACCTCAGCCCCATTCGTCAAAACTATCCTCCATGACGGACAATCGGCTTCAACCATGACCGATATGGCCGAAACCTATGAGCGAGGCAAAGGCGTATCCGCTCAACTCCTTTTTGACGGAAGCCGGCATAAAACAATTGAATTGAAAGTTGCCCTATCGATGACCGGTTATGAGAAGGCCCTAAATGAATTGAATCATGCTAAAAAAGACCGGTTCAACGCCGCGCGCCAGACCGCCAAAGACAAATGGGAAGCCGAACTGCAAAAAATCAAAATCCGTTCGGAAAGCGACGAGCTGAAACGCGTCTTTTATACGGCGTTATACCATACGGCCCTGTCGCCAACGTTGTATGCTGACGCTGACGGCGAATACCGAAATGCACATGGTGATATCCATACGATGCCCAACGGTGCCAGTCGTTATACGCTTTTTTCACTTTGGGATACGTTTCGTGCATTAAAACCGCTGTTCACGCTGACGCAACCCGATAAATACACGGACATGCTTAATAGCATGCTTGCTTTCCATGACGAAAATGGGTTGCTCCCTGTGTGGGATCTCAGTACTTGGGAAACGAACACCATGACCGGATATCATGCCATCCCCGTGTTGGCCGATGCGATCCTCAAAGACTGGCCGGGGCTGGATGCCGAACGGGCGTATCAGGCCATGCTGAAAAGTGCTCATCAGGCTATTCGCGGCGTGCCGGATTACATAGCATACGGCTATCTACCACAAGATAAAGCCGGAGGAAGCGTGACCATCACGCTGGAATATGCATTTGACGATTGGTGCATTGCCCAAGTTGCCAAAAAGCTTGGCAAAACAGCAGATTATGCCACATTCATGAACCGTGCTAAATCGTATGCCAATCTCTTCGATAAACAGACCGGCTTTATGCGCGCCAAAAACAGCGACGGACAATTTATCGAACCGTTCGATCCGTTTTGGTCTGAGCATGACTTTGACAAAAGCCAATACATCGAAGGCAACGCTTGGCAGCACTCGTTTTTTGTACCCCACGATGTACGCGGATTGGCCAATCTATACGGCGGCAACGAAGGGCTGAGTACCAAATTGGACGAATTGTTTTCAGCTCCTTCGGAGATGCATGGAGATAACATCTCACCTGATGCAAGTGGCTTTATCGGCCAGTATGCACATGGCAATGAACCAAGCCACCACATCGCTTATATGTACAGCTATATCGGCGAACCCTGGAAAACACAAGACCGCGTACGCCAAATTGTGGACTCGATGTACCATGACGGCCCTGACGGCTATGCAGGCAATGAAGATGCCGGACAGATGAGTGCGTGGGCTGTATGGAGCATTGCGGGGCTCTACCCTGCCAACCCCGCCAGCGGGGAGTATGTATTTGGCAGTCCTATCGCCGATGAGACCATCTTCACCTTACCAAACGGCAAACAGTTCACAATACGTGCACTCGACAATAGCGAGAAAAACAGCTATATCCAATCAGCCACACTGAATGGCAAGCCCTACGAAAACACTTATTTACGACATCAAGATATGCTCAATGGGGGCGAATTGGTCTTCAAAATGGGCCCAAAGCCAAGCAAACGTTTCGGGCAAAAACCGGAAACCTGGCCCGGTAGCGATCAAAACCGGTACCCGAATCCGGCTTCTAGATAACTCTGACTCGGCGAGCCGGATCCCACCAACAACGCCTGATAAGCAAAGTTGAGCTCAAACCGCTGGTTAAATGCATAGCCGATGACCGGATTCAGCGCAACTCCAAAACGGCGATGCAGCCCATTGTAGGCACCACCTGCATTAAACTCCAGGTAAGCGGCATTGTTAGATATGGGCGCAGTTGTAGCAGATCGCCAGCCTTTGTCAAACAGATTGACCCGATGTCCCACCATGAGATACACAGAACTGATGTTATCGTATTTTCCGTTGTCAAAAGCTGTGAAAAAAGGTCCATCTGCCGGGCCGGTATGGGTGGCCTTTGCGGAAAAAAGGAAACGGTCGCCGCTGGCATGATTTGTAGGCAATAACCATTTAAAATGACCGCTGAGCCCTAAACGGTAATTTTCCGTATGATAATGCCCCAAAAGTCCGATAGCAAATCGGTGGCTGGGGTCTTGCTTATCTTGCGCAAACAAGAGAGACTGGGCCAACATCGCAGCGGCCCCGATTAATATTGCTTTCATATTAGACATTTTTGTTAGAACTAGACGACGGCACGCCCGTCGTATTAAAAACTAACAAAAAAAAAATGCCCTGGTTTCCAGGGCATTTTTTTATAATGCTTAGAAAGCCGTTAAGCCTCTTTCTTCTCCGGTTTGGGCAGCAATACTTTGCGCGAAAGCTTCAACTTGCCCTGTTTATCGATATCCAGCAGTTTGACAGTGACCATATCGCCTACATTGAAGATGCCGTCCATCGTTTCAAACCGCTTCCAGTCGATTTCCGAAATATGGAGCAACCCGTCTTTCCCTGGCAAAATCTCGATAAACGCACCAAACGGCATGATAGATTTTACCTTTCCCTCATAGATTTCGCCTACTTCGGGTTTAGCAGCGATGGCCTTGATTCGGCGCACAGCATCATCGATGGAGGCTTTGTTTTCAGCAAACACCTGTACCACTCCTTTATTATCGATCTCCTCGATCGCAATGGTGGCACCGGTTTCACGCTGCATCTCCTGAATGATTTTTCCACCTGGCCCAATAACAGCGCCAATAAACTCCTTATCGATGGTAAAGCTGACGATGCGCGGCGCATGCGGCTTGTAGTCGGCACGGGGTGCGGCAAGCGTTTTCTCCATTTCGTTCAGAATATGCAGCCGGGCTTCCTTCGCCTGCTCCAATGCTTGGATGAGCACTTCCCATTTCAGCCCATGAATCTTTAAGTCCATCTGGCAACCTACAATACCTCTGGCCGTGCCCGTCACTTTAAAGTCCATATCACCTAAATGATCTTCATCTCCCAGGATATCACTTAGGATAGCGTATTTGCCGGTCTTTTCATCGGTAATCAGCCCCATGGCGATGCCCGAGACGGGAGCCTTGATTTTGACCCCGGCGTCCATAAGCGCCAACGTACCGGCACATACGGTAGCCATGGACGATGAGCCGTTTGACTCCAGAATATCAGACACGACACGAATCGTATAGGGGTTCTCATCGCCGGTGGGCAATACCTGCTTCAATGAACGCATGGCCAAGTTGCCATGCCCTACTTCGCGACGGCCTGGCCCCCGGTTAGGACGCACTTCTCCGGTTGAGAACGCCGGAAAATTGTAATGCAAAATAAACTTATTGTACCCATGAATAAAGGCCCCGTCAATCAACTGCTCATCGTCCTTGGCACCCAATGTTACCGAAGTAAGCGACTGGGTCTCGCCGCGCGTAAAGATGGCCGATCCATGGGCAGCTGGGAGATAATCCACCTCGCTCCATATAGGACGTACTGTGCGTACATCACGGCCGTCAAGGCGAATACCTTCGTCCAATATCAGGTTGCGCACCGCCTCATATTGAACATCGTGATAATATTTTTTAATCAGAAACGCGGTTTCTTCATCGATTTCCTCTTCACCGAAAGCCGTTTCGATGAAGGCCTCTCCAATTTGTTTGAACTGTTCGCTGCGCTCATGCTTAGCTGACGCGGATTTCGCTACGGCATATACGTTGTCGTAGGTAGCTGCAAAAATCTGTTCGCGCAGTTCAGGGTTACTCGGCTCGTGGTTGTACTCACGCTTAACGGTTTTCCCCACTTTCTCGGCAAGCTTTACCTGTGCCTGCACTTGTTTCTGGATGGCCTTATGTGCAAACTCGATAGCCTCCACCATTTCAGCCTCAGATATCTCCTTTGCTTCTCCTTCAACCATCACAATGTCATTCGCGGAACCTGCAACGATAAATTCCAGTGTGGCCCGGTCCAATTCGCTCAACAGCGGGTTGATCACCAATTGGCCATCAATCTTAGCCACCCGCACTTCAGAAATAGGGCCGTTAAACGGTATATCCGATACCGCGATTGCCGCTGAAGCGGCCAATCCGGCCAATGCGTCCGGCATGATATCCTTATCCGCCGATATCAGCGAAATCATCACTTGGGTATCCGCGTGATAATCTTCCGGGAACAAAGGCCGCAGGGCCCGATCCACCAATCTGGAAATAAGAATTTCATAATCCGACAAGCGTGCCTCGCGACGTAAAAAACCACCGGGAATGCGCCCGGTAGCGGCATACTTTTCCTGATAATCTACCGAAAGCGGCAAGAAATCAGTTCCAGGTTTGGCTTCCTGTGCGGAAACCACGGTAGCAAGCAGCATGGTTTTCCCTTGCTTAACGACCACAGAACCATCGGCCTGTTTGGCCAATTTTCCAGTTGAAATCTCGATTTGGCGATCTCCGCCCATATCGATTGTTGTTTTGATTTCGTTGTAACTCATTTGTTGTTTCCATTCGATGTGCCGTTCGTCTTTTAGAAGCACATCACTTTATATATTAGACCTTTTAATTTTGCACAAACTTAGCTAAAATGCGCAGTATTCACGAATAAAAAAAAGCCATCTCCATATCGTGTATGGGATGGCTTCATAGAAAATTTTACCTGAAAGCTATTTGATAATATCACGCAAGCCCAGTGCTTTGATAATGGACCGGTAACGTTCGATATCCTTGTTGTAAAGGTATTTCAACAAAGAACGGCGTTTACCTACCAGCTTTTGCAAAGAACGTTGGGTAGCAAAGTCTTTCCTGTTCGTTTTCAAATGCTCTGTCAAATGAGCAATCCGTTTGGTGAATAAAGCCACCTGGCCTTCGGCAGAACCTGTGTTGGTTGCACCTCCGGCAAATTCAGCGAAAATATCCGCTTTGTACTCTTTACTTAAATACATTACTTGAATAATATTAAAGCGTTAAAAAATATAGGCTGCAAAGGTACGTTATTTTTGATTAGGCTCCAAATGTTTTTGGCAGCGCACCCGTATTATCAACGGTCGGTAATTTACCAATATATAACCGGCTTTTATAGGACAGCCGAACCTCGCCCCCCTCTTGATAGGCGTTGAATAGCCCAGCCAGCGCGTCCAGCATTTCACCGATTACCGGTGATTTTTCATCGGGCATGTATGAATAGGAAAGCGTGCGTCCTTGTAATTGTTCAAAGGTCAAACGATCGGTATGGACAAATTCCTGGTATGTCGGCACCTCGGGCGCAAAGAACGCCAACACGTCCGGCGGCCCCATTTTGCGTTGGCTGACCTGCAGATAATCCACGGAATAGTGATGAATAAGCGCTTCGTACTCCGCCTCAAACTTGCTTTCTGAATTGCGGGTATTCCAGACTATCGCGATATAGGTACTATCCTTGCCAATACGTAAAAACTCTATCTTGGTCTTTCTCAAATCGAACCAATGGAAGGCCTGCGCTGCCACAATGAGATCCACGGACCCGGCGTTTAACCCTGTTGATTCGGCGGAGCCATCAACAAATACGCAATTATCAAATGCCGCCAGTCGCCGACGCGCGAATCGGCGCATGAACGAGTTGGGCTCCACCACATAAATAGGATTGCCCCAGACCGCTATCTGTTCGGTAAATATCCCTGTACCCGCCGCGATATCCGCGATGGTATGTGTGGCTGCTAACCCGATATGGTCACGCAGAAAACCGACCAGTTCGGCCGGATAGTTCGGTCTAAACCTGTCGTAGTTTTGTGCCCTGCTAGAAAATCGATCGATACTGTTCCGTGCCATAGCGATTACCTGTGTAAAAATAACTGAATTTCCTTAAATTAACCGATTCGGCACCGTTTAATTCACTAAATTTGCCTAGTTCATTCTTATGAAACCTTCAATTTGTTACCCACTGATTCAGCTGCTTACAGCAGCGCCGGTTACACCGACTGCTTGCAACCTGTATGCTATCGCGTCACTGACGGCCTATTTACTCAAACCCTTCAAATTATGGCCTAGATTTTTTCAGGATGACTGGAGAGTCGCTTCGCATTGATAAAGGGAATTATGGCATCAGCATCAAATTATAGGCGATCACATGAATAACAAATCCGTGAAGGAAAAACGAGAGAAACCGCTTCGAACGTCCATCTTAAAATTGCTCTATTACCGAGGGGCGCTTTCGTTAGCGGAGCTGAGCACCTATACGCAAAAAAGCATACCGATTGTTACCAATGCGATTGCCAGCCTGGCAAAGGAAGGAATCGTTATTGAAAGCGGATTGGCCCCATCAACGGGCGGACGGCGAGCAGTGAAATACCGGCTCAACAAGAAAACGAAGAAATACATCGTTGCCGTAGCAATGGACCAATTTATCACCCGTATCGCGCTATATAATTTGCTAAACGAAACCGTGTACCCCCAAGCGACGTTGTCCCTGCCTTTGCGTGACAACCCTAACGCTTTCCAGCAGTTGTGCTTCGCCATCGAACGGTATATCAATGCCTCTGATATAAAAAGAGCGCACCTGATCGGGATAGGTATCGGCATGCCTGGCTTCATCGATGTCGAAAACGGGATAAATGCCACTTTCCTCACCGATGATGGTGAGTTCGGGTTGCGCGACAGGCTTAGCCAGCGGTTGGGGATGCCCGTTTTTATCGAAAACGATTCGAGCACCATCGCCATTGCAGAATTACATTTCGGGGCTGCCAAAGACATGGAAGACGTCATGGTCGTCAATATCGGATGGGGCATTGGCCTAGGCATGATCGTCAAGGGCAGTTTATTCCGCGGCCATAACGGGTATGCCGGAGAATTCAGCCACATACCCTTGTCCCAAACCAATAAGATTTGCTCCTGTGGTAAACGGGGGTGCCTCGAAGTTGACGCTTCCCTCTTGGTTGCTGTTGAGAAAGCAAAAGAGGCGCTCGCTGAAGGGACTTCATCCCGATTGGCTACGCTTTTTGAAGACCGCACCAAAACTGAGGGCGACCACCTTATCGACGCAGCACGCAGCGGCGACCAACTCGCGGTATCATCGCTGTCTGACGCCGCTTTTATGATCGGTAAAGGAGTAGCCACACTTATCCATATCATGAATCCCGAACGAGTTGTTCTGAGCGGCAGAGGTGCAGCTGCGGGTAAGATCTTACTCGATCCGGTTCAACGCGCCATCAACGAGCTCTGCATTCCAAAACTGGTGGAGCATACGGATGTAGTGGTATCACAGTTTGGCTATGAAGCAGAACTGCTGGGCGCGGCAAGCCTTGTAATCGAAAATGGGCACTTAGAAACGCCGCAACAATAGCTTAGTGACAGCCCCCCATATAAATAAGTGATCCGCTATAGTAGACCAATGCATTGGCACGGCTAGTAGCCGGATTCCTGAAATCACACCCTAGGCAGAGCCGAACAACCAAACGTAAACTTCATAAAAAATCAAAAGAAAATACTTTTTAAATTTTTTTATTAAGTCACCTAAAACATCAGGTTTACAGACAACATACAATTATAAAAATTTGATACTGACGCGTTTAATCAAACAATTTAACATTTTTTAACGATAAATATTTAATTTTTGTCGTATGTTTGTCTCAACGGTCAACCGATAAAGAGAGGTTTCCCATCACAGACCCTGAAATTTCAGCACATCCTTGATGGAAACCATGTGCGATACAAGAAATCGATATTTTTGATACGAGATAGACCGGCAATTTATCATTAATTTGGTCGGTCGATAAGATTTTGGTTTGTTTTAATAGGTAGGAAGACGCCGATTACCGCCCTGGTAATCGGCCTTCCATTTTTAAGCCCCTACGAGATCGCTGCTGTCTTTCCGGCCAGCCAATGTCGCGTTTCTTGATCTAAGTAAGGAGCGAGTTTCTCGTACACCGTTTTGTGATAGGCATTCAACCAGTCAATGTGTTTAGCGTCAAGTAATGACCTATCAATAAGGCGGGTATCGATGTAGCAATATGACAACGTTTCAAAGGCCATAAACGACCCGAATGCGGTGTCGGTATGATCAACGCTCAATACGAGGTTCTCAATGCGAATGCCGTATGATCCTTCGCGGTATAAGCCCGGCTCGATAGACGTTATCATTCCCCGTTCAACGGGCACATCGATAGCAGCCCCGTTGAACGTATGCGGCCCCTCATGTACATTGAGGAAAAAACCGACTCCGTGTCCTGTACCATGCCCATAATTGCGCAAGTGGTCCCAAAGTGGTTTACGCGTGATGGCGTCGATTTGATAGCCACGGACGCCTGCAGGGAAGACCGCTGTACTTCCCTCAATCATTCCTTTGAGCACCAAGGTATAGTCTGCTCGCTCAGCTGCCGTGATATTACCTAACGATATTACCCGGGTAATATCGGTGGTCCCGGTACGGTATTGGCCACCGGAGTCGACCAACAATAATCCATCTGGCCGCAATACACTGTCGCTCGCTGGAGTAGCCTTGTAATGAGGTAATGCACCATGTGCCTTGTACCCGGCTATTGTATCAAAACTTTCGCCCACGAACCCATCTTGCTCCGCACGAAACTGACGGAGTTGCTCAGCTAACGAGATTTCGGTGATGGAGCCACCATCGATAGCCTCTTCAAGCCATTTGAAAAACTTTGTGAGCGCCACGCCATCCTTAATCATCGTTTGCCGGGTGTGCGCGATTTCTACATCATTTTTTACAGCCTTAAAACGCGTGGTAGGATTCGTTTGTTCGACAACAAAAGCCGTTGCCGGAATCATGTTGTAAAGGGCAAAGCATGTACGCCTGGGGTCTAACAGCATAACACTGTCTTTACTTAAACCGCGTAACGCATCGGCGGCATGCCCATAGTCATCCACGGCCACTCCTGATGCTGCTAACGATGCCCGGTCGGTATCTGTCAGCTTTCGGCCATCGACAAATAGCGTGGCTGTATCGGCTGTCACAAGAGCAAACGCCAACACCACCGGATTACAGGCTACATCACTGCCTCGGATATTAAAAAGCCAAGCAATATCATCAAGAGACGAGATAAAATGGGTTCCTACACGGTGCCGTTCCATTTCGTCACGTAATCGTTGAAGTTTCGCCGAGGTTGATTCGCCAGTAATGGCTGCATCCAACAGATATGCCGGAGCACTTGGTAACGCCGGCCGGTCTGCCCATAGCGGGGTAAGCAGATCCATATTCGAGCGCACCTCCATCCCTCCGGATAGCAGCTTGTCCTGCACCGTTTTAGCCAACGATACCGATGTCAGCATGCCATCAAATGCCACCACAGCGCCGGCGGGAAGGTGCCCGGCCAGCCAGTCGGCATATTCAGGGGCATGCTGTACTTTAAGCCTCATCAACTCATATCCGCTGCCCGCCAGCTGCTCACTGGCTTGTACAAAATACCTGGAGTCCGTCCACAGCCCGGCAAACGCGGAAGTAATCGCCAACGTACCGGCCGAGCCCGTAAAGCCTGAAGCCCAAGCCATACACTTGTAATGCTCCGGTAGATACTCACTGATGTGAGGATCAGAAGAAGGGATAATATATGCGTCGATACCTTGTGCTTTCATTAGGCCGCGGATAGCAGCCAACTTTTCATTAGGGGTCATGTTTGAACTATATTTTGAGGCACAAATTAGGAAATATTCAGCAATTACCCGAAGGATCATTTAAAGCGGGTCAGGACGCAACAAACCTTTTTGTAGCAAAACTGTTGATAATCACATGAGGTTTTTACTTTTTGCGTTACTCACACCCCATGTCGCCCAACAAGAACCACCCCTCCAAGAGCTTCTTGGCTATCGCAACAACAAGGTGATTCCAGTTGTTATCGAAAAACAGGTCTTGACCGCGTTGGCTCACTATCCGGAATTAAAAGACACGCGTATCCGCTTTATTTTCACCCGGAAACTGAAAAGTTCGGTCATGGCTGCTCGTCCCGTGATTGGCTCGTTGTTTAAAAAGCGTAAAAAACGTACATATGACATCCTCATCAATCCGGTTTTTAAACTTGAACACAGCTTTGAAACCATCCGACAGATTCCGGATAGTGTCCTGATTGGTTGGATTGGCCATGAATTAGGCCATATTATGGATTATGAAGGTAGGAGCACCTGGGGCCTTATGGGCTTTGGAATTTCCTATTGGCTATCAAAAAAATATATACGTAAAGCCGAACGTGTAGCCGATTCCTTTGCCGTAAACCGCGGAATGGGTGACTACCTTTTGGCAACCAAGTCGTTCATTCTGGATCATACTGACCTGCCGCAGGCTTATAAAGACAAAATTGCCGCCTTATACCTCTCCCCTGATGACATCGTTGAACTGGTTGCCGAACTGGAAAAGGAGGATGAAGGCAAAAAGGATGAAATTCTAGCAGAAGAGGAAGAAGTGGTACGGGAAGCAGAGGCGGAGCTAAAAGAACACCCCCCTACCTCTTAGACGTTCCCTTAACTGGATGTTTAAGAGACTAACGTACTGATAAATGCTTCGAACTCGCGGAATTCTTCTTCCTTCATGACGCGGGGTATTTTGGTCTGCCCACCCATTTTCTTGGTTACTTTGCTCCATTGATAGAAATGGTCTACCGGTACGATCTCGACCTCTACGCTTTTCAGGGCCTTACTCCGTGCTACTTTATAATTTTTATTGTTTTCCGCTAATTCGCGGTCTAAAAATGAAGCGACGGCGGTGGCCTCGATAGCCTTGTTCGTTCCGAGATACCATTTGTTTACATAGCTTTCTCCGGTTCGGACAGCGGCTACGGTAAATTCCAGCACCTCCGTGTCGAACTGTTCGCCCAGCTTTTTCATGGCGGCGTTCATTTGATGTACCGAGAGCTGTTCGCCTACGACATTCAGGAAGTGCTTTGTTCTACCTGTAATGATAATTTCTGCCCTTTCGGTATCCGTGATCATCACCGTATCGCCTATCATGTACCGCCATGCTCCCGCCACTGTTGAAATCAACAGCACGTATTGTACGTTGGGCTGCGCATTTTCGAGCGTCAGTACCTCTGCGTCTTGTCGTACACATCCGTGCTCATCCATGTTTTCTTCCGTAAAAGGGACAAACTCAAAGAATACGCCGTTATCTACAATCAAAGCCATGGATTGCGTATCGGGCCGCTTCTGGGTAGCCAGATACCCTTCAGAAGCAAGATAGGTATCAATGTAGATAAGCGGCTTGGCTGTCAATGTCTCGAAACTCTTTTTATAAGGTTCAAATGCCACCCCACCTGATGTATACACCAGCAGGTTGGGCCAGATGTCATGTATGGTGTCGGCTCCGTTGTAACGAATGATCTCCTTGAGCAGCAACTCTGACCACGAAGGAATACCAGTCATGCTGCCAATATCCCACCGCGGGGCATACTTTGCAATCTTATGTACCCGATCTTCCCAGTTTGGCGTGGCCGCAATCCGTGCACCTGGTTTATAAAACTGTCTGAACCACAACGGTATATTTGCGGCACTGATACCACTGATTTCGCCTTCGAGAAATTCGCCATTAGGCGTCAATGACGTGCTGCTGCCCAGCATCATAATTTGCTTCTCAAAGAAATCGCCAGGAAGGTGAAAATTCTTTAGACTCATAATCTGTTGTATGCCGGAGCGTTTAATCGCCTCCAGCATATCGTCCGTTACAGGGATAGCTTTGCTATTGGTCGTCGTGCCACTGCTCAATGCAAAATAACGCTGCCCTCCGGGCCATGTTACATTCTGGTACCCTTCGCGTAGGTAATGCCACCATTCTGCGTATAACCTGTCATAGTCATAAATGGGTACGGCTTGCTGGAAGGCCTTGACCAGATCGGTGTCTGCAAGAATGGCTTCGAAACGATACTTTTTCCCGAATGCGGTATATTTCGCTTTTTCAAGCAAATCTCGCAGCACTTTCTGTTGCGCTTTTGCAGGCGACGGATGGCCACTGATATAACCGGTTACGTCTATTGCTCTTTTAATAATTTCACCAATGATAGCCATTGTATTTTCCTCTCTTGTGTTAGGAAACAGCTCAGCCGCCTTTTTGTTGGCTCGCATTTGGTTACCGCATATGGAGTTTTGGTTAGCAAAATGTATTGATGATCGGTCACTGGTATAATTTTTGGCTATTTTAGCCCTGTAAATAATTGCCACTGATGAAACACACATTACTTACGCTGCTTATCGCCTTTATCACGACACTTCACACCGCCGGTCAAACGCTGCCGCAAAAAATTGCCGCTGCTTTCCGTTCGTTTGAAGCCCATGAAAGTTTAGCGAATGGCGTAGCTTCGCTTACGGTCGTCAATGCCAATACAGGCCAAGTGATTTTTGCAAAAAACGAAAAGCTGGGCATGGCCCCTGCGTCTACACTTAAAACCGCTACGGCTGCCGCAGCATACCAAACGCTTGGTGCTACATATACATTCGAAACAACCTTATCGTATACCGGGCAAATCGATGCCTCCGGAACATTAAAAGGCAATATTATCATCCATGGTAGTGGCGACCCTTCACTGGGTAGTGACCGTTTCCCGCAGACCTCCGATACACTGTTGCTATCGGCATGGCTGCGGGCCATTAAGGCGGCAGGCATCCGCTCCATCGATGGCCAGATCATCGCGGATGATCGGTCATATAATGGCCAAACGGCCCCTGGTGGGTGGACGTGGCAGGATATGGGTAATTACTACGGTGCGGGAGTATCTGCACTCAATTGGCGTGAAAACGCAGTGGGTGTCAATTTCATTGCCGGTACCGCTACCGGGTCGCTCACCCGTATTGCTGGCACTACCGCAGATATTTCTTACCTGCAGCTCGTCAACGAAACCACCACCGGGGGCCGGGGGACAGGCGACCATGTATATGCGTTTTCGGCCCCATATGCTTCCCGGATATACCTTCGAGGCACCTATGGCATTGACTTAAAAAAGACAATTTATATTGCCCTGCCCGATGGTGCCTACGATGCGGCCTACCAGCTGCACCGCAAATTGGAGGAAGCAGGCATCCGCCAAACCAGCACGCCGACTACCGCCCACATTTTGTTATTAGGAGGGAACAACGTGCCCAGCGGCGGTTCTATCCTGCACACCCACCGGTCGCCCACATTGGGGGAACTGGTATATTGGTTCAATCAGAAAAGCATCAACCTCTACGGTGAAGCGTTATTGAAAGCAGTTGCCGCTCGAACGGACGGCAAAATCGATACACGAGATGCCGCCGAATCGCTGCAAAAATTCTGGGCCAATAAACTGGGCATCCCTGCGGGGGAACTTCGGATAAAGGATGGCAGCGGCTTATCTCCTGAAAACCGTGTGACAACGCATGCGTTGGCCCGCATTCTGACATCGGCTAAGCAAGAACCCTGGTTTGCAAGCTTTTTTGAAAGTCTTCCTGTGTATAATGGCATGAAAATGAAAAGCGGTACCATTGGCGGCGTATTGGGCTATGTGGGCTATCAAACATCCGGAGACGGCACCCCCTTGGTGTTCGCGCTCCTGGTCAATAACTACCAGGGTACGGCCACGCCAATGCGCCAACGGATGTTTAGGCTTCTGGATGCACTTAAATGAGCCGGATATTTTCGTTCTTTTTTCTTTTCATCCTTGTTCTTCCATAAAATATTACCTTTGCACAGGATTGCTGCTGCATAAACCAAAGTAAAATATGAGCAAAACAAATCGAAAGCAAGATGCCCTGGACTACCACGCAAAAGGAAGGCCGGGTAAAATCGCCGTTGTACCAACGAAACCTACGCAATCACAACGTGATCTATCATTAGCTTATTCTCCCGGCGTAGCGGAACCCTGTCTGCGAATAGCAGAAAATAAAGAAGACGCTTATAAATACACAGCAAAAGGCAATCTGGTAGCCGTCATCAGTAACGGCACTGCCGTATTGGGGTTGGGTGATATCGGCCCCGAGGCTGGAAAGCCGGTAATGGAGGGCAAAGGATTGCTCTTTAAGATATTCGCCGACATCGACGTGTTTGACATTGAGCTCGACACCAAAGATGTGGATGAATTTATACGCATCGTCAAATGCCTCGAACCCACTTTCGGCGGTATCAACCTGGAAGACATCAAAGCCCCTGAATGCTTCGAAATAGAGCGCCGGCTTAAAGCGGAGATGAATATCCCCGTCATGCACGACGACCAACATGGCACCGCGATTATTTCAGGCGCAGCGCTTATCAACGCATGTGCCTTGCAGAAAAAGAAACTCGAAAAAATAAAAATTGTAGTCAACGGTGCTGGTGCAGCTGCTATTTCGTGTACACGCATGTACGTGGCGCTGGGTGCCCGCAAGGAAAATATCGTAATGCTCGACAGTAAGGGCTGTATCCGCCAAGATCGCCCAAACCTGGATGTCACGAAAGCTGAGTTTGCCACCTCACAAAGCATTGATACGCTGGAAGAAGCCCTGAAAGGCGCCGATGTATTCATCGGCCTGTCGGTTGCTGACGTAGTGACGCCGGAAATGCTCAAAAGCATGGCTAAAAATCCCATCGTATTTGCCATGGCAAATCCTGACCCTGAAATCGCCTATCCCCTTGCCATAGAGACACGCAAGGATGTCATCATGGCCACGGGCCGTTCCGACTATCCGAATCAGGTAAATAATGTCCTTGGATTTCCCTATATTTTCCGGGGCGCATTGGATGTACGGGCAACGACCATCAACGAGGAAATGAAAGTCGCAGCGGTAAAGGCTATCGCCGAATTGGCTAAAAAACCGGTTCCGGAGGCAGTAAACCAAGCATACAATACGCAAAATCTGAAGTTCGGGCCGGAGTACATCATTCCCAAGCCCACCGATCCCCGATTGATTACCGAGGTGGCGCCGGCCGTCGCAAAGGCGGCCATCGACTCCGGCGTGGCACGGAATCCAATAGCCGACTGGGACAAATATGTCGAAGAATTACGCCAACGCTTAGGCCAGGATGATCGCATCATGCGCAACCTCAGTGAAGCCGCTAAGCGCAACCCCAAGCGAGTGGTGTTTGCGGAGGCCGACAACTATAAGACGCTCCGCGCTGCCCAGATTGTAAAAGATGAGGGGATTGCGATTCCCATCTTGTTGGGCAACAGGCAGAAAATCCAGCAGCTAATCAATGAAAACCTCTTGGAACTGGGCGATGTGGTCATTATCGACCCATTGGAGGAGAAAGGTAACCCACGATTCCTTAAATATGTGGATTTTCTATACACGAAACGTCAGCGTAGGGGCATCTCTTACCTCGATGCGCAGAAGCTCATGCTGGATCGGAATTATTTTGGCGCCAGCATGGTACAATTCGGAGAGGCTGACACCCTCATATCCGGACTTACTAAAAACTATGCGAATACGATAAGACCTGCGTTACACGTCATTGGCACGCAGCCGGATAGCAAGATTGCGGGAATGTATATGATGCTCACACCCAAGGGCCCTGTATTCTTCGGGGATACCACCATCAATGCGAACCCTTCGGCGGAAGAACTGGTAGACATCACGCTGCTCCTTCATGACGCCGTCAAAAAGATGAATATATCGCCACGCATCGCCCTGCTCTCCTATTCCAACTTCGGTTCGAATGATGGAGATGTGCCAATCAAGGTAAGGGAAGCGGTACGCATCCTCCATGAACGGCATCCGGACATCTTGGTTGATGGCGAAATGCAGGCCAACTTTGCGATGAACAGCGACCTGCTTGCTTCCAATTTCCCGTTCAGTAATTTGAAGGGAAGCCCAGCTAATACCTTGGTATTTCCGAACCTGGAATCCGGCAACATCGCGTATAAGTTACTGCAGGAAATTGGCAATGCGGAGGCTGTGGGCCCCATTTTGCTGGGCATGAACAAGCCCGTGCATGTATTACAATTGGATAGCTCTGTACGCGAAATTGTCAATATGGTGACCATCGCGGTGGTTGATGTGCAGTCTCGCGAACCCGTCACTCTGAAAAAGAAATAGCATGCAATCATGTACGAATACCTAAACGGGAAATTAGCTTACAAAGCGCCTACGCACGTGATACTCGATGTAGGCGGAATCGGGTATCACGTGCACATATCCCTACATACGTACGCGCAAATCAAAGATAGCGAACAGTGCAAATTGTATATCAGTTTTCAGGTACGCGAAGATGCACACACCCTTTTTGGATTTGCCGAAGAGGGTGAACGGCGGCTGTTTGAGCATCTTATCTCGGTGTCAGGTATAGGCCCCAATACGGGTCGGATGATTCTTTCGTCCATTACTCCGGAAGAGATTCAGGCGGCCATCATCCAAGGCAACGTGCCATTGATTCAACGTATTAAGGGAATTGGACCAAAAACGGCCCAACGTATGGTGCTGGAACTGCAGGACAAACTTAAAAAGCAGGGGCCGGACGCGCTGATAGCAACGTATAAACAACAGAGCATACCCGAAGAAGCGCTCAGCGCGTTAGTCATGCTCGGATTTGTACGTGCGCAAGCTGAAAAGGTATTGGCAAACATCTTGCGGGGAGCCCCCGGCCTGACGGTAGAAGCACTTATCAAAGAAGCGCTTAAAAAACTATAAGGAATTTTACATAAATTGGCTGCCGAAAAAACATCATCTTAGCTATTTAAAGGAACCTTAGTTGAAAAGAACGATACGGCCTCGCTTGTCTTTGACACTCTTGCTGTTTTTGTGTATCGGGGTATCTGCCGCCGCGCAGACGCCTATTGCCCCATCTAAGCAGGATAGTGCCAAACTCCGGTATCCGTTCAGAGACCTTCCATTCCTCAATCTGTATCAAAGAAAGGCTGGGATTGACCTTGGCCTGCCGTCCAATATCGACCGGGAGATAGTATTCGATCCGGTAACCCGCCAATACATTATCCGCGAGAAGCTCGGCAGCCGGCTTTACCGGCCTCCCCAATACCTTACCATAGATGAATACCAACAGTATGAGAGCCAACTACTGAAACGCAATTACTGGCGTGAGCTCTCCGACAAACAACTGACCGACTATCGGCAAGACCGGCTTATCCCTACCATCTATGTAGAAAGTGAGGCCTTTGAAAAGATTTTCGGCGGAAATACCATTGACATTATTCCACGTGGCAGTGCCGACATCAGCATCATGGCGCAGCATAATAAAAATGCAAATCCAATGTTCAACGAGCGGCAACGCCGGCAATGGGGATTTGATTTTGACCAACGTATCCAAATGAACTTGACGGGTCAAATTGGCGACCGCCTGAAACTGACCACAAATTACAATACGGAAGCGCAATTTGATTTCGAAAATCAGATTCGTCTCGACTACACGGGAAAGGACGATGACATCATCAAACGGATTGAATTGGGGAATGTAAGCATGCCACTCAACACGACCCTCATCAGTGGCACACAGGCCTTATTCGGCCTTAAAACGCAACTGCAGTTCGGGCGGTTGAATGTGACGGGTATTTTCTCCCAACAACGGTCGCAACAACGGGAAATAACCATTAAAAACGGTGCACAGGAAAGTGAGTTCGCCCTAAAAGCAGATGAGTATGAGGATAACCAACATTATTTCTTAGCACATTATTTCAGAGACAACTTTAACCGGGCTATGGCGCTAGCCCCCATTCTTACCACAGATGTAAACATCACACAAATCGAAGTCTGGATAAGCAACCGCAGCAATTCGGTGGATGATTCACGGGATGTACTGGCGCTGATGGATTTGGGCGAGTATCAGCCTTATAACACCATGCTCATAAGCCCGGGGAATACCCGCTATCCATCCACCGGTATCCCGGGCGAACCTGTGCAATTTTATTCCAACACATTGCTACAGGCACTACCTGACGACGCACGCTATACGCAATCAAACGGGGCGCAGCAGTTTTTCCAGGGCAGCGGCGCAAACGACAACTATGCCAAGATGACTTATGCGCGTAAGCTACGCGAAGGCACGGAATATACGGTAAACCGGCGACTGGGTTTCATCTCCCTTAACATGCCGCTAAACAACGACCAAATACTGGCAGTCGCATACCGCTATACAGCAGGCGGCCGTGAATACCAAGTAGGGGAATTTTCAACGGATGTACCGGTAACTCCGTCACAACCGCGGATGCTTGTGGCAAAGCTGTTGAAAAACGAAATCCTCAAAACCAACCTGCCCATATGGGATCTGATGATGAAAAACATTTATTCTATCGGAGCCTATGGCGTAGGCCAAACAAATTTTAGATTCAATATTTTCCGCATCGAAGACGAAAGCGGCGTGGAGCGCCCCGCCATGTATGAAGGGCAAAACACCCAGAATAAGCTATGGATACAGCTCACCGGACTGGATAGGCTTAATCCACAGAACGCGCAACAACCCGATGGCTTTTTTGACTTTCTCCCGGGCATTACCATCGATCCCGAGCGGGGCCGCGTCATGTTTCCCTTGGTAGAACCGTTTGGTAGCGACCTGGCGAACCAATTTGTGCCTGGTGCCGAACAGGCGCTGATAGACAAGTATACTTTTCAGGCACTATACGACTCTACCAAAGTGCTTGCCCAACAGTATTTCCCCAACCAAAACCGATACCTCATCAAGGGCTCATATGAGTCAGAGGTCGGCACGGAATTCCAACTTGGCGCAATCAATGTGCCGCGCGGATCTGTGCAGGTATTTGCTGGTCCGGCACCGCTTCAGGAAGGGGTAGACTTCATGGTCGACTATGACATCGGCCGTGTTCGTATCCTCAACCAAGCCTTGTTGCAATCCGGCCAGCCCATCCGCATCAAAATGGAAAACAATCAGCTGTTTGGACTACAGCAACGTACCATGGTTGGTGGCCGGCTAGATTATTTGGTGAACGACAAGTTGCAATTGGGCGGGACCATCATGAACCTGACCGAACGGCCCCTTACCCAAAAGGTCAACATCGGCGAGGAACCTATCTCCAATACGATGTGGGGATTCGACGTCACGTACAATTCACCTTCGCGCTGGCTCACCAGAATGGTCGATAAAATCCCATTTTTGGATACGAAAGAACCTTCATCGGTCTCGTTCTACGGCGAATTTGCCCAGTTGCTACCCGGACATCCACGGGCGTTGAATTTTGCAGGTACACAGCGCGGTATCACCTATATCGATGACTTTGAAAACAGCCGCTCGTTTATTGACCTTAAAGGGGCGTATAACTGGCAACTTTCCGGTACCCCACAGCTTTTTCCCGAATCGCAATTGATGGATGATTTGCAATACGGCTTTAACCGCGCACGACTGGCCTTTTATAATATTGATCCGATCTTTTACCGTAATATCAACCTCACACCCAGCAACATTAATAGCGCGGAGCTGTCACAGCATCGTGTACGCGAAGTACTCGAACAGGAAGTATTCCCTTACCGTGAGTCAACTACCGGTCTGCCACTGTTTCTTTCTACACTGGATCTGGCCTTCTATCCCACCATACGGGGTCCCTATAACTATACGACCACGGGCGTCAACCCAGACGGTACGCTGACCAACCCACGGGGTCGCTGGGGCGGAATGTTCCGTAAGATTGATGCCCCTGACTTCGAGGCCCAGAATATTGAGTTCATTGAACTATGGATGATGGATCCCTTTCTCACCAACCCCGGGTCAAGGGGTGGAGAATTATATTTCAATCTCGGTAACATCTCAGAGGATATCTTGAAAGACGGCCGGAAGGCAATGGAAAACGGCATGTCGCCATCCGGGGACCTTTCACAGATTGACGAAACGAATTGGGGAAGAGTACCCCGTAATCAGCCCGTCATCCAGGCCTTCGACAATGACCCCGCCGCCCGCGCCCGCCAGGACATCGGACTGGATGGCCTCAATGACGTCGACGAACGCAGTTTTCATGGCGACTTCCTATCCCGGATGCAGGGGTTACTCAATCCCGGTGCTTTGCAGGAGCTTGCCAATGACCCGTCGGGCGACAACTTCCAGTACTTCCGGGGACCCGAGCTTGACAATCAAAACGCCGGCATCCTGAAACGGTACGAGCGCTTCAATGGCCCCGAAGGAAACTCCCGGACCCCTGAGCAGTCTGTCGGCGTCGAAACGTCTGCCTCTACCCTGCTCCCTGACGGCGAAGATATCAACCGCGACAATAACATGAACGAGGCGGAAGAGTACTATCAGTACCGGATATCGCTTCGGCCGCAGGACATGCAGGTCGGGCAAAACTATATTGCGGATATGCATACCGCCGATGTCAAATTGCCAAACGGACGTACTGAGCAGGTAAGATGGTACCAATTCCGTATCCCGATTGCCCAATACCAGGAACGCGTAGGCAACATCCGTGATTTCAAATCCATCCGGTTTATCCGCATGTTTATGACCGATTTTGCTGACACCGCAGTGGTACGGCTCGCACAGATGCAACTGGTACGGGGCGAGTGGCGCCGGTACAATGCAGAGAACAATAACGCCAAGGTCATCGCGGACCCGAGCATGGGCAACGTATCCCTGGATAATTCTACGGTTGAGGTTGCCGCCTTCAACATCGAACAAAACGGTAACCGACAACCCATTCCCTATGTAGTACCTCCGGGAATCCAACGTCAGCTCGACTGGGGTAACCTCAACAACAACGTGCAGCTCAATGAACAATCGCTCTCCCTGGACGTGAAGAATCTGCGCGACGGCTACGGCCGTGCCGCTTACCGCACCGCAACTAATGATTTCCGAGCCTACGGCCGCCTGGAGATGTTTATCCACGCCGAAGGACAATACCTGCATGACGGCGATTTCCGCGCCTTCATACGGATAGGTACGGATGATCAGTATAACTACTACCAATACGACATCCCGCTGAAAATTACACCGCCTGGCACCAATGATCCTGAACTCATATGGCCCCAGGAAAATCGGATGAATATCCGCATCGGCATCTTCCAAGAGGCCAAGCAAGCCCGAAACCGGGCGACACGTAATGGCCAACCTTGGCCTATCGACGTTCCTTTTACCTTCTTTGACGGTGAAAATCGTGTGACGATCGTCGGGCAACCCGATATCAGTAAAGTACGCTTCTACATGCTTGGCGTAATGAACCCATTGCGCGGCACCGAGGTCAGTACACCCAATGATGATGGGCTCGATAAATCGGGAATCTTCTGGTTTAACGAACTGCGACTTACTGATTTTGACAATAAAGGAGGCTGGGCGGCTACGGCCAGGATGAATGCGCAATTGGCCGATTTTGCCAATGTAACGGTGTCCGGAAGTAAGAGCACGATCGGTTTCGGCTCCATTGAACAACGTGTCGGCGAACGCAGCCGTAGTGACGATATGTACTTCGATCTGGTTACGAATGCCGAACTGGGTAAGTTTTTCCCCGCTGATTATGGTTTGCGCATACCGCTCTTTTTCAGCTATACCCGCCAAGTGGGCACACCGGAATATAACCCGCTCATGCCGGATATCGAACTCAACAGTGCTTTGGCCAATCTTTCGCGAAACCAACGCGATTCGCTGCTTCGGGTAACCCAGGATTTTACCATCCGCAGAAGCTTTAACCTCACCAACGTACGTAAAGTACGTACGAACATCGATAAGCCCATACGCCCATGGGACATCGAAAACTTCAGCGCCACGTATGCGTATTCGCAACACTACCACCGCGATTACCTCACGGAAGTAGCGCTTCAAAAGAATTATCGTGCTGTCGTGGATTACACATTCAATAGCAGTGATGACCTGACGTTTGAACCGTTTAGAAAGTTCATCAAAAACAGGCACTTAGGTATCCTCAGCGATTTCAATTTTAACCTCATGCCTTCGTTACTCAATTTCCGTATCGACGTCAATCGCATATACAACGAAAATACTTTACGGGCAAACAACTCGGCAGACAATTTCCTGCCCGCCATGGGGACATTGTACAATAAAAATTTCACGATGAACCGCATCTATGGTATCAGTTGGAATCTTTCCAAATCATTGAAGCTCGACTTCAATGCCACCAACTATGCGATTGTCGATGAGCCGGATGGACGCATAAATGGATTAAAACGTGATACACTCTGGGAAAATTTCTGGCGGTTAGGCCGTACAACGGATTATAGCCACATGATGAACATCACCTATACGTTGCCTATCCATAAACTACCGGGACTGGACTGGGTGAATGTGGACGCACGCTATGGGACACAATTCAACTGGCAGACGGAGCCACTTTTATCAATACGTAGCCAGGATATCAGCATGGGTAATAGCATCCAAAATTCGCGTAATATCCAAGTAAATCCCACACTCAATATGGCTGGTTTGTACAACAAATTTGGCTTTATACGAAACAACACGGGACTAGACGCCAGCGGTACCGCCGCATTTTTCACTGGCCTGCTTACCAGCATCAAAAACGTCAACGCTGCTTATACACGGGTACAAAATACCTTTTTGCCGGGCTATTTACCGCAGACCAACATCTTGGGCTATGACTTTGATCATAATGCTCCTGGCTGGGGGTTCCTGTTCGGAAGCCAACGTGATATCCGTCAGCGCGCAGCAGTAAACGGCTGGATTACGACAGATACATTGCAGACACAGCTTTATATGACATCGCTAACGGAGGATATCTCCGTACGGGCCATACTCGAACCGCTTCGCGATTTGAATATCGAGCTGACGGCGGTAAAACTCAATAACCGGAACTACACGACATCGTTTCAATATTCGACGCAGGACGATGCGTTCCAAAGCCTGACCCCGGTCACGACCGGCAACTATAGCATCTCATACCTGACCATTGGTACCGCCTTCAAAAACCATGATGCACTTTTCCGTGAGTTTGAGCGCAACCGTCAGACCGTATCCCAACGGCTCGGCCAGTTGAACCCCAACTCTTCGGGGCAAAATGCCGGTTTTTCGGACGGCTATGGCCGTACGGCACAAGACGTCGTAGTAAACGCTTTCCTTGCGGCCTACCGGGGCAAGGATGCCAGGCGTGTCAGACTGGGTAATTTTCCGGAGATACCGATTCCAAACTGGAACGTCACGTACAATGGATTAGGCAAACTGCCGCTATTCAGCGAGGTGCTTACCTCACTCACCCTCCGGCATGGTTATAACACCCGGTATTCCATTAACGGTTATAATTCGCTCATACGGTACAACGAGGCTAATGGCTTCCCTTCCGAGCGGGATGTTAATAACAATTTCCTGCCGGAATTTCAGTTCCAACAGGTTTCCATCTTCGAACAGTTTGTGCCGTTGCTGGGTTTTGACGCACGATTCAAAAATAACCTGACGGCCAATGCGGAATACCGTAGAGCTCGCACATTGAATCTCAGCCTACAAAACAGCCAACTGGCGATGCTGAGCGACCAATCATTTATATTGGGCGCAGGTTACCGGGCTACCGGTTTTCAAATGCCGTTCGGATGGTTTAGCAACTTCAAAATGAATAACGACCTGAATTTCCGCTTAGATGTGGCTATTAACGACCTAAAAACCTTAATTTACCGGTCAGATATCAACGAATCAGAAGTGTCTGCCGGCAACAGAAGTATTTCCTGCCGGCCTTCGGTGGATTATGTAATCAACCAGCGGTTCAATATCCGGATTTTCTTTGACAGTAACGCCGTTCGGCCCTATACTTCACAGACCTTCGCCACGTCATATACCAATTTCGGTTTTAACTTAAGGTTGATGCTCCAGTAGGCGGTAGCACCCGGAAGATTATTTTATTAATGAAACCCGGTATAAATCACGGCGGCGATCCGTGAGGTTCTGGACAGTGCCGTACCGATTCAGTTCTTTAAGTAAATTCAAATCCACATCCACTACCAATACCATTTCGGCGTTCGGTGTCGCCTCGGCTTTCACCGCATTGGTGGGGAAAGCGAAATCCGAAGGGGTAAAAACAGCCGATTGGGCATATTGGATATCCATGTTATTCACTTTGGGGAGGTTGCCTACCGATCCGGCGATGGCCACATAACACTCGTTCTCAATGGCCCGCGCTTGCGCACAATTGCGCACCCGGGTATAACCGTTCTGGGTATCGGTAAGAAACGGTACAAACATGATCTGCAACCCCTGGTCAGCCAAAATGCGGCCCAGCTCCGGAAATTCCACATCATAGCAAATCAATATGCCTACCTTTCCGCAGTCGGTATCGAACACACGCACTTGATCTCCCCCATACATGCCATAGTACCTGGTTTCATTGGGCGTGATGTGTACCTTCCGGTATTCGTCTGTCCGGCCATTCCGCTGGCACAGGTAGGAGACATTGTACAACCTGTTTTCCTCGCCCAGAAACGGCATGGAGCCCGCAATGATGTTTACATTGTACGAAACGGCCAGCCGCTGGATTTGCTGTTTGGTATCTTCCGTAAGCTTAGCCAGTTCGCGCATCGCCTCCGTAGTTGGCAAGTGGTTGTAAGGCTCCATTAAGGGTGTATTGAAAAACTCAGGGAACAAGGCAAAATCTGCGCCATAGCCGCTTACCACATCAACGAAAAACTCGACCTGCTCGTAAAACGCCTCGACATTCTGGAACGTCCGCATCTGCCACTGCACCAACCCCAGACGGATGGTCTGCTTCGTCTGGGATGCCGCTCTGGTCTGCGGCTCGTAATAAATATTATTCCATTCCAGCAAGGTAGCATATTCCAGCGATTCGGTATCACCGGGCAGGTAGTTTTTTAAAATCTTCTTGACGTGGAAATCATTGGCCAATTGGAACGTCAATGCCGGATCATAAATTTCCTTCAGCTTCACTTTCTCGATGTATTGCCTTGGTGTTAGTTCACCGGCGTGTTCGTGGTATTTGGGCAACCGGCCGCCCACCAGGATGCCCTTGAGGTTCCAATGTTCGCAAAGTTCCTTGCGGGCATCATAAAGCCGCCGGCCGAGCCGCAAGTCCCTGAACTCCGGATGGACGAATATTTCAATACCATAAAGCAGATCACCCTCGGGATCGTGCGTGGAAAAGGTGCCCCCGGCAATAATCTCGCGGTAAGGATCAGTAATATCGGTTTTCTGGCTATCGATAATGATCGCCAAAGCGCACGCTACAACACGGCCATCTACGGCGACACAAAGCTGGCCCTCAGGAAATAACGTAATGAGATCCTTGATGTGATTGCGTGTCCACAGCCCACCTACACCACCATACGCCTGTGTCATGGAGTCGATGAGGCCGCGATAATCCTTGAGCGATAATTTCCTGATTTGGATGTTCATCTGTCAATCTCCTTATTTGCCGGTCAGTCGCCGTCACGATATTCGCCGGTGAGTGCATACCAACCAAATATACATAATCCTCCCGTAATGATGGGCATCAGGATAAAGGTATAGATAACGGCCGGCACCAAATCTTCGCCCTTGCCACTGGTAAATTGAGGAATAGCTTGGCTAACGATTAGGTAATAGCCTGCTGCCAGCCCCAATACAATCCAAACAATGCCCAATATTCGCTTTATCGTATTCATGTTAAATTTGCGCTATTACTACGTATTACTGCACATCCTGGTTTTTGTTTTTGATATACAATAACCCGATGATGAAGCTGACACTCGCAATGATAATGGGATACCAAAGCCCCTCTAAGTATGGCTTGTCATAGGGTAAAGCACCGGATGCCTGCTGCGCCATATTTGCGGCTTGCGCCTTGGTAACCAAGTAGGTGGCAACCGCAGGCAAAAGCCCCCCGAAAATTCCATTCCCGATATGGTAGGGCAATGACATGGAGGTATAACGAATATGCACCGGAAACATCTCCACCAAAAAAGCTGCAATGGGTCCGTAAACCATGGTGACGTACAAGACCTGAATAAATACCAGCAGCGCGAGGAAGAAAAAAGCGCGTTGCCCTACCTTTACGGTTTGGGTGACGGCGTCTCCCTGACTGACTACCGTGGCGGTACTGCCGTCGTTATACACCTTAACCAACGTCTGACCAACCGTGCGCCGCTGCTCCATCAGCTCCTGTTTTGCTTCTACATCCGTTAACCGGTACATCCGGTCATAAATCGGCCGGTAAGTCAGCACAGCTAACAGCATACCGGCCAGCATGATGGGTTTCCGGCCGATTTTATCGGATAGCCACCCAAAAAAGACGAAAAAACCGGTTCCTGCCAGTAAAGCACACCCGATGATAAAATTAGTTTGGTCGAAATCGACCTTACATACGCTTTGGAGGAAAGATAACGCATAAAACTGGCCCGTATACCAGATGACCCCCTGCCCCATCGTAGCACCGAAAAGTGCCAACAGCACAAACTTGAAGTTGTATTTCTTGCCGAAAGATTCCCGAAGTGGGTTGGTGGATGTTTTTCCTTCATTTTTTGCCTTTTTGAACAGTGGCGACTCATCCATATTCCGACGAATAAAGTAAGATACCACGACCATGACCGAGGAAATCAAGAAAGGTACGCGCCACCCCCAATCGTCAAATGCCTCAGCCGACATACTGCTTTTTGTCAGCATAATCACCGCGAGCGAAATAAACAGGCCGAAGGTAGCGGTAGTCTGAATCCACGAAGTACGGAATCCCCGCTTATGCGGCTCGGAATGTTCGGCGACATACGTGGCCGCACCGCCATATTCGCCTCCCAGGGCCAAGCCTTGCAACAAGCGCAGCACCAATACGATAATCGGCGCCGCAAAACCGATGGTCTCATAACCGGGCACCAAGCCGATTGCGCATGTGGCCAGGCCCATGAGCAGCAAGGTAACCATGAACGTGTACTTACGGCCGATGATATCACCCAGGCGACCGAAAAACAATGCTCCGAACGGACGCACCACGAACCCTGCCGCAAAGGTGGCCAATGTAGAAAGGAAGGCTGCGGTAGGATTGTCCGGAGGGAAAAACTTGGTGGAAATGACAATGGCAAGGCTGCCAAAGATGTAAAAGTCGTACCATTCAATCAATGTACCTAAAGAAGATGCACCAATCACTTTCCATAGTGTTTTCTTATTGGTTGTTACGGCAGGCGACGCTGAAGCATTGACCATAATCTTGGTTTAAAACGAATATTGGCTTACAGAATGTATACCCGATCAAAGGAGCATATTATATAATGGGAGCTAATGTAAAAATTTTCTGAAACAAAAGTGCGCATCCAAAGCGGTATAACGCACTTTTTTCAATTATACACCTGTGCGGGCTGGCACCCCGTGCCCTCAGGCAACAAGTGCGGCACTATCCCCATCAAGGAACAGTATGGCATTTGGATGTCTTCGCAACGCTGTCGAAGGATAAGCGGATGCGACTTCTGCGGTAAGGGTATGATAAACGGCTTGGGCTTTGGTAGGTCCGGGCACGATACAAAAGATATTGGCGGCCGCCATTAACGCCGGCACTGTTAAGGTCAAGGCATGAGTGGGTACATCTTCGATATCCGAAAAACAGCCGTCGTGAACTTGTTGGTTACGGCAAGCCAGGTCCAAATCAACCACCTTGACACGCATTGGGTCTTCAAAATCGGCCACATGTGGGTCGTTGAAAGCGATGTGGCAGTTTTCTCCAATGCCCATACAGACGATATCAATGGGATACTGAGTCAGCAAATCGGCGTACCGTTGGCATTCGGCCAGCGGATCAATGGTATCTCCATTCAGGTAATTGACCGCTCGGAAAGGCAATTTAGCAAACAACCGTTGTTCCAAGAAAAAGCCAAACCGCTGTGGGGCATTTGCAGGGAGACCGAGATACTCATCCATATGAAACGCGTTCACACGATTCCAGTTAATACCGCTGCTGTCTACCAAGTTTTCCAGAAATTCATTTTGGGAGGGCGCCGCTGCGAAGACAATGTTCACAGTATCCTGATTCGCTTGTAACCGCTTGACGGTTTCCGCAACGGCGTTGGCTGCAACCTTGCCCATCTCCTGTCGGTCGTTGCTGCGAACAACCGACAATTCGTCGATTCTATTATTCATCGTTCAACAGAAATAATTCCTACCATAATACGTCTCGTGCTTATAGACGATATCGCCGTTGACCAAGGTCAATCGGATTTCGATATCGTCATTAAACAAGACCACATCAGCGTCTTTTCCGTTGGCCAATACGCCTACGTGGTGATCGACGCCGAGTATCCGGGCCGGTGTGGCTGTGATCATCCGCACCGCTTCAACCAATGGAATACCCGCGCCGGCAACCATGGTCCGTACTAAGCGGTCTGCGGTCGCGATACTACCGGCAAACGCGGTACGATCCGGCAATTTGGCCACGCCGTCTTCCACGAGCACGGCCATACCGTCCGCGATATTACCCAGCACGCTGGGGCCCTCCGGCATTGCGGCGGCACGCATTGCATCCGTAATCAAAGCCGTGCGATCCGCTCCTTTTATCTTATAAACCAACTGAAGCAATTCCGGGGGCAGGTGTTTTCCGTCTGCGATGATCTCCACATCCATATCGTCCAAGAGGTAGGCACTTTCAATCACCCCGCCATAGCGATAGGCGTTTCGCCGGGTAACACCAGACATGGCGGAATACAAGTGAGTCACCAGCGTATAGCCATTATCAAAGGCTTTCAAGACATCCGCATACAAAGCATCGGTATGCGCGATGGACGGTAGGATATTCCGCTCTCGTAGCATGCGGCCAAATGCTATTGCCCCCGCGCGTTCGGGTGCGATGCTCCAGCGCTTAATGGACGACGAACTCGCCAAGATTTCCATGTACTCAGCTGGGTCGGGGTCGCGGATATAGCGTGGGTCCTGCGCACCACGCTGTTTCATGGCAAAATATGGCCCTTCGATATGCACACCCAAAAATCGCGAGCCCTGGATAGCGCGGGCTGCGGCTTGCTCATACAAAGCCAGCGATTGGATGATTTGTTCTTTCGTACTGGTCAGGATGGTGGGCAGGAGCGCCGTAGTGCCATAGCGTACATGTGTTTTGGCCGCCGTCAGAAAGGCATCTATGGAGCCATCCATGAAATCGGCACCACCACCGCCATGTACATGCATGTCGATGAATCCCGGTGCGACATAACTCCCCTTCGCATCAATTATCTCCGAGTTTGGCGCGTCGATATTGCCATCGGACACCTCCACAATCTTTCCCTCGCTCAACAGCAGCTGCCCATCCACTATCACACGGTTCGGGGTAATAATCCGGCCATTTATAATTTTTTTATATGCTTTGCCCATCTAAAAGGTTTTTCTACGCTCTAATTTACGCCAACTCCTTAGTTTATGCCCCCATATGGCATAATAGATCAAGTACAGATAACATGGCAGCAACACCCCGTACGCTTCACGTAAACCGGCACTATCCGCAAAATACCCATATACCATTGGCAAGACAGCATTGCCGCACAGGCCCATGATTAGCAGCGATGCGCCCACCTTGGTGAACCTACCCAAACCATCTAGTGCCAACGGCCATATCCCGGCCCACGTCAGCGAGTTGGGAATGCCAAGCAGCACCACAAACCAAATGGATATATCGGTATGATAACCGAATAAGGTGACATCTCCCTTGACGAACACGACCAACAATGACAACACGGCACCGAGGCCCGTCACCAGTCGTAACATATTCGTCTGGCTAATCCAACGCGGAATGACTAAGACACCCAAAAAATACCCTACGATAGCCATGCCGAGTGTATAAGACGGAAAGGCCTTCGCTTCCATGAGCGATATCCCCATCGACCCCGCGTAGTTGATGATGGTATCGATAGAAATCACCTGAGCGCCCACGTGGATGAAAATGGCCAAAGCGCCCAGCACCAAGTGCGGAAATTGTAGCACGCTGTTTTTGCTGCTGTTTGCCACGGCCACTTCCCCATGCTCTTCCTCGGCATCAATTTCCGGCAGCGGGGAGTAGCGAACACCTATGCCGATAACCAGCAGCAAGGTACCCACTACCGAATAGGGTACGACTACCCGGCGGATCAGCTCGTCAAGCGCTGCTCCACGCGCTTCTTCATGCATGAATGCCAGACTATCAAACAACGCTTGATCGGTAGGCCGAAGAACTGCCGCCGCAAAAAATAGGGGTGCTAAGATGCCTGCAACCTTATTGCAGATTCCCATGATACTGATGCGCTGGGCCGCACGTTCCTTGGGACCAAGGATGGTCACATAGGGATTGGCAGCCGTCTGTAAAATAGCAAGTCCAATACCAATGGTGAACAAGCCCAGAAGGAATAGACCATATGTCCGCATCATCGCCGCCGGTACGAAAATAAATGCCCCCAAGCTCAGCGCAAAAAAACCAACCATCATCCCCCGTTTGAACCCCAACTTTTTAAGCAGGTACGACGAGGGTACCGCCATAACGAAATAGGCAATGTAAAATGCGAAGGCCACTAAGTACGATTGGAAATGCGTAAGCTCGCAAGCGATCTTAAAATACGGGATAAGGATTGCATTGATCCAAGAAAGAAAGCCGAAGATGAAAAACATTCCGGCGATGATCGTAATCGACACAACCGTTTCTTGGCGTGATAAGGTATTGACGTTTACTGACTCCTCTTTTTTCATAACACGACCATTCAAGCCCCAAATTCAATTTGTCCAAAATCTTCTATCCGGTGAAAATTGGGTGTTTCAAACCGAATCGGATTCCATGACAGGTAATGTACTGTCGGTAATCCGTCACCGCATTTATAAAAATTCCCTATCGCTTTTACTCGCTTAAATGATGATATATTGTGATAACAGAACAATGCTGCAGGAATGGCCAACACAATCTGCCACGCAAACCGCTTCTTGTTGCCAACACTCGCCACATCCATCGTTGTCGCCGAGGCGATTAAATTGACAGTGTGCTCAGGTAGTAACTTCCTTGCGGGCCCCATCACGCCATAAGCGGCTTTGCACCAACCCAAGCAATTGAATTCCAAGTTGTAATACAGGATACCGTCAAACGAAACGAAGAATTCGACACAACTGTCTTGATGAACAGCTCCATTTGTAGTGGCTCTTGCCGTCACGTGCGCTTCCACAATGTCATACTTCAAAAAAATCGCATTGCCATTGTGAGCTATTGTGACATTTGCTTCCACGTCGTGGACAAATTGCGGCCAAGGATTTACATCAATGGGCGTTTTTTGCACGGTCTCCAGCAACGGCATGACCTCCCGTGGTGATGGCACGCCGGCTACCGGAATAAACGGAACAATCAATCTTTTCATGCCGATACACACTTGTTATTATTCGGCATCTTTTAACTTGGCCAATCGGTGATAAAGCACGTGAACCTGCTCAACCCGCCACCGATTTTGTTCGGCGATCTCAGCTGGATAAAGAAAACCCGACATCAACCCTTCGAACCGCTGGTTAAGTACATCGGCATCAGCTAATATAGCATGAATTGCCGTAAGCAATTCCGGGGTTTGCGCCGGATCGAAATCCGCTGCATTGTATTTTGCTTCAATAGCTTTATAAGCCAGGTAATGCATGCGCAGATCGACCATCAGCTTGAAGTGTTCAAACTCTCGCTGGTTTCGCTTGGGGCTACAGGTATTTACCCCTTGCTGTACCTTTGTATAATTTTGAATAAGCATTTCAATGGTGCTGCCATCGGCAGGTTTGCCATCCGTGATCAGCACGGGCGGTGCCGCGAAAAATGACCAAAGCGCGTCGGCCTCCGTTGCCGTCAGTCCAAAACGGTCTTTGCCATACGTGTATACAAATGCCTGCGCGTCCAGCGGTTCAGAAGATGCCAATGCTTGAGCATAACTGGCAATCAAGATCCGGAATCCGGCCAAAGGATAGGTATTCCGTACCTGTATCATGTCGATCACATCATATCCTACATCCCATATGAAACCATAGACGCCGGTTGTAGACCACGAGGTCATGACCATTCCGCGATAACCCGCCTCTCGCGAATACGGAATAAAATCACGTTGATTATTGAAGTGAGTCATCCAATCGGTGACGTACCAGTTATCCGGATGGCAGCGGATGGATGGAGCTCCCCAAAACGTGAACCCTTGTTGTTGAAGTGCTGCAACGTCGCCAAAATGGTTAGTTTTCCACCCATAATTCCAATCGACAAATATGACTTCATCAGGTAACTCTGCCACCGCTTCGGGGTACTTCAATATGATATCTGCCCACATGATAGGTGTCTTTCCCAAATCAACCACCAATTGTGCTATCATTTTCATGTGATCGACAAAAAGTTTGGATTTGCCTGCTTCAGCAACCTTTCGGGCGCATTTTTCACAATGCCCCAACAGGTAGGTTTCGTCCCCTCCGATATGGATATAATCTGAATGATGGGTGTCAGCCAGATCGGCGAACAATTCTTTGAAAAGCGCTTTGCTGGCATCTGTCTCCATGGGACAGAGCTGAGAGATATCTTTACGGTCTTCTTTCAGCAGGCTATACCGTGGATGACGCAGAATATATTCAACATGCCCAAGCGTTTGTTGGAGCGGGATAACACTGATTCCCAATGAATCGCAGTAAGCGATAAAGTCGTTTACCTCCTCGCGGCTATACGCATACTGGTTGGCGATTATCGCGTGCTTTTTAAAGGGATAGGTTCCCTCCCATTCCATTACCAAGGTGTTGATGCCGAAATCAGCAAGTTCTTTTGCAAAAGATTTGAGCGCTTGGGGCGTCATGACCTGAATGCGCAAATCGAGGTGAAAGCCCTTAATCTCGAAATCATCCGAAACTTCTTTCGGAGTGGCCTGACTGGACGACGCACCGGTGAGTACCAGAAATACCAACAAAAATTTAATCAGGTGAAAATTACACATAATACCTTTTCTTACTTGTTCTTTTGCACGAAATTAGTTCAATTCGCTATAAAGTCGACGCGTTCAATGATCAGCTCCTGCTCGTTCAAATCAGCTGGCGATTGCCCCCTGAATAGCCACAAATTGATCTTCAATCGTTCTTCACTGTCAGGCGGAATATTTGCGCCCGTGTACGTCCACTGGTGAATCAAGTTGTCTGTTGTTGGTGTTAAACCATGTCCGCGTAAGCTGACAAAATCGATCCGATCAGGCTGCCAATCAAAAGCATGTGTTGAATAGGATCCGGTTAGATTCAGATCAAACCGCACTTTATTGCCGGGCAGATGCGAGGGCTGCACGGCAAACTGGGCGTCTTCGTTATCTGGCGCTGACCAACGGGAAAACTCAATATCAATTTCCTCTTCATCGTTCATATACGTAAACAATCCTGCCACTACGTTCTGATCCAGTTCATCGACCCGGCTCGACACATAGAAAACATACTTACCGTAGCTCAGGGAACGGCGCAATGAGACGCCTGAACAATACCAGTTGCCACCCTTTTGGATGATTTTCAGGTGCAAGCGACCGTCATTGTCCACCCATACGTTTTCTTCCGAATCCGAAAAATAATTTGGCCCGGGGCCTTCTTGGTTTTGGCCCGATGTGCGTACGACCCAATCGAATCCAGAAAACTGAACGATACGGGTGGTGTACGTAGGAGCATCTTCTGGTAGCGCCTTGTCGCCGCATGAACACAAAACGACCATGACAATACTTAACGTTTTAAATACTTTAAAAAATGGTCCCATACAGTCGAGTTATTGTATATTAATGGATACCCGGATATCTTCTATCTCTGCACCTGTCCTATCCCTCGCAGATAAGACCATGGTATCCTCTCCGCTGCTCTCACCATCGTGAATATAAAGCAGGCTCAATGACTGGAGATCCGCCTGCGTAAACTCTCCACCCTGCCCAATAATATCGGCGCCTCTTATGAGCCAACCTTTTAAGGGTGCAGTTTCCACAGTATAGATGATATCGCCAGCATCGGCACCGGCTATCTCCAAGAGGTCCGTATTGATGACTACCGAGCCACCGTTCGAAACCGTGGCCTGTTCATTTGTCTCTACAACCAACTCATTTTGATTTGTTGCCAATGTTGCGATGATCATGGGTGGCGCCAGCGTGGCATGTTCTTTTGAGGCCAAATCATCAGTTTTGTTGCCAGCAGGAGCGGCACCACTCTCCACCGTAAAGGAAACCCTTCCACTCGGTGACTCATTTTTGTAGAAATCTGTAATATCAAAATTGAAGGCATCCACTTTAGACGTAGTAACGTATGAAATACGATCTCCAGCGCGACCGGGAGCATTGTTGAATGTGATAGTTGATTCCGTCCAATTGTTGTTTGCTGCTTTGTAAAGATCCAATGTATAGCCATCTCCGGTGGTGAAACTGACCGCCAGTCTGAGTTGCATATCCACGACGATACCCGGTTTTTCAAAATCCTCAAGGTCAAACATTAGATATGCAACCCTGTCGTAGGCCGAATTGCCTGTTGGACTAGCATATTTCGGCCTAAGAAGTGGATTCGCCCCATAGTTCGTATTCCCATATAATTCACCAGGGCTATCACCAGCTACAAACGAATCATGCAACGGATAGATCGTATCCCGATCCAAGGTGGTCTCCGTACTGTTATCAATCGCTGGAGCGGAGAAATAGACGATGAAATCGACAGCATGCATCACCCCATTGGTTGGCTCCAAGTTGGATGTACGGATCTCCCATTGCCTTGAGGTCCCTTGATTAATCAAGCCTACATAATTGTTATTGCGTGAGAGGTACATTAGCTGTCCATTTTCGGTCTCATAGGGAAGGGGACGATCACGGACGATGTCCGGATCAGTAAAGATAATGCGTTCCCTGACGACGTGGTACCGCAGCATATTGCGCAATATGGGTAAGGGTATATCGTCAATAGAGCCGTAACCGCTATTTTGCAAGTATGTGCTGAAGGCGTTGTTGTTGGGCACAATAAAGGTCCTTTCCTCATCTTGATACAGGTTTTGAAGTCCTGTACGTATAATTGCAGTCCTTAACTGTTCGAAATCACTGCTGGTCTGAATAAATTCCCATGCAGTTACACCCAATTTTCCATCGACCCCGGAGGGCTTATATGTGAAGTCCTCCTGGACTTCACAGCCACTTGCCAATGCCAATAAGGCAATGCAAACAACCAAAAATTGCCTAATGAATTTATTATTTTGCATCATCATACGTTTAAAGCTCAAAAATGAGGTTATCTATAAAATTCATTTTGTTCCAGATTGGGATTACGGTTGATGGCTTCCTCGTGTATTGGCCACAGGATATTGGCCTCATCACGCAGCCCGTTGATGGGCTGCATAATTTCAATCGCCCGGCCAGTGCGTACCAAATCGAACCACCGATGCCCTTCAAACGACAGCTCAATCGATCGTTCATGCAGAATAGCTGACTCGATATCGCCATACAACGATTCCGCCGTAGCTTGGTCGAGTGATGCCAAACCCGCACGCTCCCTGATTTCGTTCAGGAGGGGCAGCGCTTCTTCCGGCTGGCCAGATCGCGCGTGAGCCTCTGCTTTTAGCAGCATGATGTCTGCCAACCGTACCAGCACAATATTATTCGCAGAAGGATCAGGACTTTCATCATTGAATCCTTCGCCAAAAAACTTCCAAACCATACGCGGCTGTACGGCCGTAATGTCGTAGATACGGGGCCTTCGAAGGTCACCCTCCTCAAATGAATTCATAAACCGCTCACTGGGGAAATAATAACTATCTGAACCCAGAGCGTACAAAATCCGCAGCGAATTGGTTTGGACTTCATTGTAGCCTACCTCAAAAATACTCTCTGAAGAAAGGCCTATGGCAAAAACATTCGTCCAATCGCCCATGGTCACGAGCGAATATAGCGGATTATCCATAACGCGCTCGGCGGCAGCGATGGCATTTGCATAGTCTTTTCGCCACATGTATACATGGGTCAAAAAGGCATCTGCTCCGCCGCGCGTGATCAGCACCCTGTCGCGTTCGCCTCCGTAGCTTGCAGCACAATTAACCGAAGCAAACGTCAAATCTTCCTCGATCTGGTCCAACACAGCTTCGCGATCGGTCTTGCGGACAAATAGCTCCTGGTCGATACTTTCATAAGGTTCAAGAATCAACGGCACATCGCCCCAAACCCTCACCGCATAGAAGTAGGCGATGGCGCGAAGGGCATATGCCTGTCCCAATAACTGGTTTCGCAACGGACTATCCGCCCCACCAAATACCTGCGGAATATACTTAATCGCATAATTGGCCCTACTGATTACCGTGTAAAGGTTGTCCCATCTGGCAGAATTAATGATCGGAGTCAACGTGTTCTGCCGGAGTGCGGCCGGATCCCCTACAGCGTTCGAACCCACAGCATCAGCGCGGCCTTCACCCCACAGGGCGAAATTCAAACGAAAGGCCGACTGGAATGCATTATAGATGCCATAAACGCCCGCCTGCGCGTCGCTGGTATTTTTATAAAAACCCTGCGCAGAAAAGTTACTGATCGGCTCCTTGTCCAACAGGGTATCCGCACAAGAGGCCATCACCGCCACGACGGTCAATGCCCCAATTTTCTTTATAATTGTCTTCATCGGTGTGTGATTTAAAGCCCAATATTGATTCCGAAAATAAACGACCGGTTTTGCGGGTACGATCCTTCATCCACGCCCACGCGCAATCCGGCATATGAATTTACATCCGGGTCGAAGCCCGTGTACTTGGTCCAAGTGATCAGGTTGGTTGCCGTCACGAATGCCTCCAATTGCCTCAGGCCAATCCGGTCAATCAGGCTCGGCGCAAAACGGTACCGGAGGTTGACATTCTTCAACTTGATGTACGAACCGTCCTCAACCCACCTGCTTTGAACCCTACTGTCAGACTGTTTTGGGTCGTCACGTATGAGTTTCGGGAAGTCGGTAATGTCGCCTTGCTGCCTCCACCGCCGCAACGCATCTGTAGAAAGGTTGTTGTAGCGGACAATCGCATTGCGCTGATGATTGATCTCACTGTATATATCATTGCCTTGTGAAAACTGGAAGAATATATTCAGCGAAAAGTTCTTATAAGAAAAATCATTGGATATCCCGCCAAAGAAATTAGGCTCGGCATTTCCGATGATTTGGCGATCGTTCTGATCAATAATATGATCGCCGTTCAGATCGTGCCAGATGGGATCACCTCCTGCGAACACAGGACCTTGTGCACCGTGAGTGACTCCATTGACATTGTCTTCGTCCCGGGCATATACACCATCGAACCTCCACCCGTAAAAAATCCCGATGGGTAATCCTTCTTTCAGGATGTGGTAAGCCCCGTTCTGGATAAAGCCATTGGTGAGCACATTTTCAGGCAGCGATATCACCTTATTACGATTTGCGCTGATATTAAAATTGGTGCTCCACTGGAATTCGCCAACGAGGTTCCGGCTTGTCACCAAAAATTCAATGCCCCTGTTTCGGATACTACCGATGTTTTGGGTGATGGATGCAAATCCGGTTTCCCTGGGTATCGGCACGCTGTACAGTAAGTCACGGGTATCCTTAAGGTATGCGTCGACATTCAAGATTAGGCGATTGGCCCATAAGGCGATGTCCAACCCAGCGTTATACTGCGTGGTCGTTTCCCATGTCAATGCAGCATTGGGCATCACAGTCGGCGCAGCGCCGGAATAGTCCAAATAGTTTGTCCCAACCAGAAACTCCCCTTGTGACGTGTAATCGCCGATAGCTTCATTGCCCGTCGACCCAATACTAAACCGGAGCTTCGCGTCGTTCAGGAAGCTCAGATCATTGAAGAGTCCTTCTTCGGAGAAGCGCCAGCCTACTGACGCTGATGGGAAATAACCAAACCGCTTATCACGTCCGAAACGTGATGAGCCGTCTGCCCGGAGATTTATCTCGGCGAGGTACTTACCTTGGTAGTCGTACATCACCCTTCCGAAATAAGACAGCATCGCGTGCTCCGAAGCCACGTTTATATCCATCCCGTTTGCATCTTTGTTGGAAATTACGCTTGCAGCATTCAGCGTACGGATGTCATCGCTTGGGAAAAATGATCCATTCAATCCTGTCCGTTCGTATCGCCAATTTTGGAAGCTGAACCCAGCAACACCTCCCACATGATGCCCATCACCAAATGTGCGGTCGTACTGGAAAAAATTCTCATTTCCCCAAGTCAGGTTATTGATGCTACGTACAGCACCGGTATTATACCCTTCGCGGTAATCCAGGATCGAGGGCATGAATTCATCTTCTTTCATAGCGGTGAAATCGAAATTCAGGTTGCTCCTGAACTTCAACCCTTCAATAATCTGATATTCCAGATACTGGCTACCGACGATCCGATTGCTCTTATTCAAATGTGTGGCATGTAACGCGATACCGACAGGGTTACGCCTTCCCAAAGAATAGCCGTTCAATGAGCCATCGGGAAGGTACATAGACATGATAGGCGGCCGCACCAACAACTCGCGTATGACGCTTAGATTTCCAGTGCCACCTGCGTTAATCCGATTGTTCAGGCCATTTGTGTAAGAAATGCTTTGCCCTATTTTTAATTTATCCGTAACATTAAAATCTACATTCAACCGCGATGTGATACGCTTGTAGTTCGAGTTGATGATAATACCATCTTGGTCGAGATACGAGGAACTCCAGGCATACTGGGTGTTTTTGGTACCACCCCGGATAGCCAGGTTGACCTGATATTGCCCAGCAGCTCGCATCAGTTCGTCTTGCCAATCTACATCACCGTTATTCATCGGATTAAGCGAGTCCACCACGGTCCAGTACGGCTGTTCAGGGTTATCCATATTCATATAGGACTCCATCACAGCGTCTCTGTATTGGCTTGCATTCAACACGCTCAACTTGCGTGTCAACTCGCTGATACCGCTATTCACGGTCAGATTCACCTGTGCTTTGCCCTCGGCGCCGCGTTTCGTCGTGATCATGACCACGCCATTCGCCGCCCGCGAACCATAAATGGCGGTAGAAGCCGCATCTTTTAGGATTTCGATAGACTCAATGTCTCCGGGATTGATGTCTGCCAGCGGATTCAAACCGAAGTTTTCTGTACCGTTTAAGGAAGATAACGAACCGGATTCGATGGGGATTCCATCAACCACGAATAACGGATTATTACCCGAATTCAACGACGAATTACCGCGGACCCGGATCGTCATTTCGCCTCCGGGGGCACCCGAATTGGACGTTACCTGAACGCCCGCAGCACGTCCTTGAAGTACAGAAATCGGATCTTGCAGTGCAGTTTTGGCGATCTCCTCGCTGCCGACGGACACGACTGACCCAGTTAGATTGCGTTTTTTCTGACGACCGTAGCCGACTACGACTGTTTCCTCCAAGAGGTTGATAGATTCAGCCAAAGCAACGTCTATCGTTGTCTGCGATCCAACGGTGACTTCCTTTGTATCATAACCCACAGAACTAAAAACAAGCACATCACCAGCTGAAACGCCCTGCAACATATAGTAGCCGGTAGCGTCGGTGCTGCCTCCCCCCGCAGTCCCTTTGATAGCGACATTCGCACCTTCAATGGCGCGACCGTCCGCAAGGTCTGTCACCCTGCCTCGAACGGTATTTTCCTGACCAGCTACATCATCCACTGTAAGCAAGCCGACCATGAAAACGATGATGAGTGCTGCAAATTTTTTATTTCCGGTAAAAAATAACAGCAGACGGTTGTTGTTTCCCTTGATCATACAACATCATTTTAGTTTAGTTATTTGCGAATTTAAGTACGGGTACGTACCCGAAAAAAGAAACATGTATTTAAAGTAAAGCATCTTATCTAAGTTGCGCTATCTGCCGCACAATCCCAAACGGTAACGTACCCGCAGAAAACGAATTGAAACGCATCAAAACAATTACAGCCTTCGCCTCTATTAATATATGAGGTCTATAATGGTTAACGGTAACGTACCCGCTAAATACCGCATTAATTTTTATTTCTGCAACTTATTTTGAAAAAAGTTACGCAAACGCATGTGATCGCGAGAAAAAATATCCGGAAGCACCCGGCCGCGGAGACACGAATTATTGTTCAATTTTTGTAAAATTCGACGTTTTCCCTAGTAATAATGTCTATCGGCATGTATTGTTCTTTGTCAATCTTTTTACCCATTACAACGGCCTGGAACAACACCATAAGCCCTAAATATCCTTGCTCTTCTGGTTTCTGCCCTATCAAAAAGTCAATTGTCCCTTCCGTAAGGTAACCAATATTTTCCTCGATCAGGTCATAGCCAATAAGGGTGAGCTTGTTCTTCCGGCGTTTGCGAAGGTACTTTGCAACGCTACGCACGCGTGAATTGGTCACAAAAATGGCGGCAACGTCGGCATGCGCCTCCAATACAGCTCCCACTGCTTCGCCAACAGCCTTATCATTTGTGACCGTGATGTCAATTTTTTCGATATGGATGACGCTATTCTTTTTGTTTGTTCTATTGATATATGACCGGAATCCCTCTTCTTTTCTCAATAAATGGTGATAAGCGTCGATTTCCCTAGAAATATTCACGAGCAGCACCTTACCACTTTTGACGCCGAAACGGATCAACTGCCCTGCCAAGCGTCCGCTTTTGAACAAATGAGGGCCAACATACGCCAAGCTCTCCGCACCGGGCACATCTGAGTTAACGAATACATAAGGAATCTTTCTGGATTCGCAGGCCGCCGTAAACTTTCTCGCCTCATTTACAAAGGACGGAGCCAGCACCACTCCATCAAAGTCACCATCCAAAATCGTGGTTGCGTGCTTAGCGAAGGTCGTTTTGTCATTTAAATCGAAAAGGAACTGTTCTAATTGAATACCGTACTGCTTGATTTCCTGATAGGCTCGCTCAACCCCCTTACGGGGTGCTTCCCAATAGTCTGTCTCGCTGGCGTTGGGAATCAGGACCGCAAATCGGTTTGTCTTCTTTGAAGCCAATCTACTGGCTAAAATATTCGGCTGAAAGCCAATATCTTCAATAATCTCATTGATTCGCTGCCGGGTGGCTTCCGATACACCTTTTCGGTTGTGGATCACACGATCTACCGTGGCAATCGACACTCCAGCTCGCCGGGCAATCTCCTTAACCCCCGATAGTTGGCCTTCGGCGCGTTCTTTCTTCATAGCCTCTGATATGGTAGGCCAAAAATAAACGTTTTAGCGAATTTCCAAAATTTGCCATTATTCGGACCACCTTCAAAATGCACTGCATGTGAAACATTATACAATGCGATTGCTATATTTGGCGCCGAATACAGGTTGTCTACGTTAAAAAATAGCTAAATATGCTTGCTAAACACCTATCGCCAATCTTCATTATCGCTTTGTGCACCCTCGTTGCTCGTTCTCAACAACAGGCACCGAATCTTACCATCATCCCGGCTCCCGCGGAAATCTCGGTACAACCGGGCCGATTTGTCATCAATGCGTCGACCACCATCGGATACGACAGCGAATCTGACAAAAAAGTAGCTGAATTTTTCGGTGACTATGTCCGGGAAGCCTTGCAGATCACCCTTCCCGTCAAACGCGAGGCAGTGGGGGAATCCGTTATCTATTTTTCCTCGAAAGGAACCGAAGGGCTACCGAATGACGAGGCGTACACACTGGTTGTAGCGCCGGACCGGGTACACCTGCAAGGTAAAAACGCTGGGCTGTTTTATGCGATGCAGACATTGACGCAATTGCTGCCAAAAGAGGACGATGCCCAACCGGCCATTCCTGCTGTCACCATCAGGGATGAACCACGTTATCGCTACCGCGGCATGCACCTCGACGTGTGCAGACACCTGTTTCCTATCGAATTCATTAAAAAATATATCGATTTTATTGCGGCCTATAAACTTAACAATTTCCATTGGCACCTTACTGAAGACCAAGGCTGGCGCATCGAGATTAAAAAATACCCTAAACTGACCGAGGTAGGCGCCTACCGTGCGCAAACACTCATCGGCAACAACAAACAGCAGGGCGACTATGATGCGACACCTTACGGCGGATTCTATACGCAGGACGAGATCCGGGAAGTGGTTGCCTACGCTGCGGAACGCTATGTAAATGTTGTCCCCGAAATTGAGATGCCCGGCCACGCGTTAGCTGCGCTGGCATCCTATCCGTATTTGGGATGTGGTGATAACCCGGGGCCTTATAAAACCGCTGAGACTTGGGGCGTATTCGATGATGTATTCTGTGCAGGCAAAGAAGAGACTTTTGCCTTTTTGGAAGCCGTCATTGATGAGGTTATTGAACTGTTCCCCAGTGAATACATCCACATCGGGGGAGACGAGTGCCCTAAGACGCGCTGGCAGGCTTGCCCATACTGCCAAAAGCGCATGAAAAATGAAGGGCTGAAAGACGAACACGAGCTGCAGAGCTATTTCGTCCAACGGATGGAGAAATATATCAACGCCAAGGGGCGCCGTATCATTGGCTGGGATGAAATATTGGAAGGAGGCTTAGCGCCCAACGCGACGGTGATGAGTTGGCGAGGCGACGAAGGCGCCAGGGCTGCCGCTAAGCAAGGTCATGACGTCATTATGACGGCTCATACCTATGGGCTTTATTTCGATAACAAACAGGGGCCCGACACACACCGTGAACCGTTGAATATCGGCGGTTACGCTCCATTGGAAAAAGTGTACGCAGCGGACCCAACCCCCAAAGCACTTTCGGAAGCTGAGCGAAAGCACATCCTTGGTGTACAAGCAAATATGTGGACCGAATACATGGAAACCGACAGAAAAGTGGAGTTCATGCTATTACCGCGCCTATATGCCCTCTCGGAAATCGCATGGACAACCCCTGATCGCAAAAACTGGAAAGATTTTTCGGAAGTGCGCGTGCCGGCACATCTCGCCAAAATAGACCAAACGGAAACGGTGTATCGCGTCCCGGAAGTCATCGGGCTGAAAGACACCGTCATTTATGCCAGCGAATATGTATTCAAAGGGCTTCAACCTTCGGTTTTAGGGGGCAAGATCTATTACACCATTAACAACTTCAACCCCACAGATACCGACCTCGAATACCGAGACGGAGTAACAGTGGTTGTACCCAAAGGCAAAGAGCGGGTATTTAAAGCTATAGTGGTTGCGCCTTCAGGAAGACACAGCAACTATGTCCGCGCGGTTATTATCAACAGCAAATCGCCCGAAACAACTGCAAAGTAACACGCTAAAATCATACACCATGGCTGAAGAATTTAATTTTGCTTCTGGCACTAAAGAAGAACAATACCAAGCGCTGCTCCCTCAGCTGGAAGCGCTGGTAGCAGGCGAAGAAGACCTCGTGGCCAACATGGCCAACCTATCAGCGGTGCTCAGGGCCCAGTTCGATTTCTTCTGGGTGGGCTTCTATATCGTTAAAGGAGACGAATTGGTACTCGGACCTTTCCAAGGGCCGCTGGCTTGCACACGCATCGCCAAAGGTAAGGGGGTATGTGGATCCGCTTGGGAACGCAAAGAAACCATCATTGTGCCGGATGTCGACGCTTTCCCGGGCCATATTGCCTGTAGTTCGCTGTCTAAATCGGAAATCGTTGTACCGGTCACTCGCGCGGGGGAAGTTGTTGCTGTGCTGGATGTGGACAGTGAATACCTCAACCATTTCGATGAGGTCGATGCGCGTTATTTGGCGCAAATCGTAAACTTATTATCTTAACTTGTCCGACTGTTGAGGGGCGATCTCCCAAACCATCACTTGCTTATCGTCGCTGACCGACACAAGCTGGTTTCTATAGCTATTCCAGACCATATCGTTAATGGAAAGAACATGGCTGTCAAATCCCCGCTCAACATTGATTATTCGCAATAATCTGAAATCATCTGCGCCCCAAATCTTGATGCTTTTATCCCGGCTGCCCGTAGCAAAAATTGGCAGTGTGGGATGGTATTTAATAGCATAGACTGTAAACAAATGCGGGGTAAATGCCTTAGCGAGCGAAAATCCTTCTACGGCATCCAACACGTTCAACTGTGCATCGCGACCACCGGTAAGCAAAAAACGTCCATCGGGTGAAAAACAAAGTGAGGTGACGGGCATCGTGTGACCGGGCAGCTCCATAGCCAAGGAATAGTCAAGCGCGTTGTACAACTTAACTTTTCCGTCCTTGGTACCAAATACCACCCATTTTTCATCATTGCTGATAGCAATGGTTCGCACGGTTTGTGCCGAAACCTGAAAGTGATACAGGAGCCTAAAAGTATCCGTATTCCAAACGGAAACCGTCCCATCCTCCGATGAAACTACCATCTCGGGCTTGGTACTGAAGGTCTTGATGCCAAACACAGGGCGCTGATGGTGTTCAAGTTTGGCTGCCAGCCGTTGTACGCTCGTATCGACGACAGCTACTTTGCCATCGCGCATACCGATGGCCAATAACGGTGTATGGGCAATTAAGTGAAGTGCGTATACCGAAAATTGCAATGGATATAAAATGCGCTCGAACGCCATCTTCTCTAAATCCCATTGTACCACTCCTTTATCATTGCCCGCTGTAAATAGGATATGGGGTTCAGGGCCATTTTCAATGGCAAAAATCGGATTTTGGTGCCCCGACAATATACCCGACTTGTAGACTTCAAGTTTCATTCGATTCACAAGTAATAGCATGCCTACCAGCCCATCGACACCGGACTTCGGCCGCCGCCCGCTTATTGATGTCTGCTTTCCAGGTTTTTAGCGATAGTCTCCAACGATATGTTCTTTTCCCGCAACAATACAAGGAGGTGAAACAGCAAATCGGATGTTTCATTGATAAAGTCCACCTCCGCCTCAGCCAGCGCAGCTATTACGGTTTCCACTGCTTCTTCGCCAACCTTTTGGGCGATTTTATTCAACCCCCGCTCCCGTAATCGATTTACATAAGAATCAGCCGTCGGAAATTCGTAACGCCTATTAATGATTTTTGCCAGCTCAAAGATAAAATTTTGATTATAGTCCGTACCGAAACAGCTTCTGCTCCCGGTGTGACAGGTAGGGCCCTGAGGCTTGGCCTTGACCAATATGGTGTCACGGTCGCAATCAATATGTGTACTCACTACATGGAGGAAATGTCCACTTTCCTCTCCTTTTGTCCACAGCCGTCCTTTACTTCGTGAAAAAAAAGTAACGCGCCCCTCGATTTGGGTTTTTCGCCAAGCTTCTTCATCCATGTAGCCCAGCATCAATACCTCCAAGGTCTGCGCATCCTGTATGATGGCCGGAATAAGGCCCCCGCTTTTTTCAAAATCCAACATATCCAAAGAAATTACCTTACTTCAATTCCATGCCGTCGTAGCTCCGCTTTCAAATCGGGAATCAAAATCTCTCCGTAATGAAATACAGAAGCCGCCAGTGCAGCGTCCACATTGCTTTGCTGAAACACATCCACGAAATGCTGCCTGTTTCCCGCACCCCCCGATGCGATCAACGGAATGGATAAGTTATCATTAATTTTCTTCAAGAACGCACAGTCAAACCCATTTTTGGTCCCATCGTGATCCATGGATGTCAACAAAATTTCCCCCGCACCTCGGTTTTCAGCTTCCTTAATCCAGTCCTCGGTCTCGATGTCGGTTTTCAGGCGACCTCCGTTAAGGTGCACAAAATTCTTTCCGCCAACATTTCGTGTATCCACGGCTACCACTACAAACTGTATACCGAAGGCATCTGCCAACTCGTTAATCAACGCAGGATTCCGCACAGCCGCCGAATTGATGGATATTTTATCTGCACCTGAATGCAGTAAGATATCCGCATCGGCCAGTTCATTGATACCGCCACCTATGGTAAAGGGAATATTCACTTGCCGTGCTACCGCCTTGACAAGTTCCACTGTGGTTTTACGCCGTTCGTGTGTGGCGGTAATATCCAGAAAGATCAACTCATCAGCCCCCTGCCTTGAATACTGCCAAGCAAGCTCCACCGGATCGCCGGCGTCGCGTAAGTCAACAAAGTTAACCCCCTTTACGGTCCGCCCATCTTTGACATCCAGGCAGGGAATAATGCGTTTGGCCAACATGACTATCTAGAAACGAATGAGGGATTTGAGATTCCACTCTTTAATCTGTTCGATCGTAATCCGGTTTTCGTAAATAGCCTTACCTACCACACATGCCTCCACCTTGATAGCATCCAACGCATAGATATCTTCCATTGAACTGATGCCTCCGGAAGCAATCAGCTTAATGATAGGCGAATGATCCAGCAATTTCCGGTACAAATCTACTCCTGCCCCGCCTAGCTTGCCATCTTTATTGATATCGGTACATAGGAACCGGAAAAAACCCAATGAAAGGCATCTGTCAATATAGTCCAGTAACTTAACCGGCGAACTTTCCATCCAACCGGAATATTTAATGACCTCATCCAGCACGTCAATGGCAATCACGACATGGTCTGCATACTTCCGTTTGCCTTGATTGAGCTTGCTAAGCTCATCCAAAAACTCAGGATTTGTAATTGCCTGTGTACCGATGACCACGCGATGTATACCGGCATCCACTAATTCCTTTACTTTCTCTATACTGCGCACGCCACCACCGTATTGAACTTTCATATCGGTTTGACGAACAATATCGAGCAGGTATGCCTGATTGGAAAGATCTCCCCTCGCGCCGTTGAGATCTACGATATGGACAAATTCAGTACCGTTGGACTGGTACTTTTCAATCATTTCTTCAAGACTTACGCTATATATGGTGGCATCATCATAATTGCCTTCACGTAAGCGGACGACTTTTTTGTCCAATACATCTATTGCCGGAATGATATACATACTTCTTTTAAAGGTTGATTGTTAATATAAGTTTGAAAAATTCAACAATAACCGCTCACCTGCCTCCCCAGATTTTTCAGGATGAAACTGTACGCCATAAAAATTTCTGTCCTGTATGGCAGCTGAAAATTTCAGTCCATAACGAGCAAAAGCGGCTGTAAAAGTAGCATTATATTCAATAAAATAAGAGTGAACAAAGTAAAAGTAGGCATCTTTTTTTATATTGTCGAATATCGGACAGCCATTTTCATGAAACACCTTATTCCAACCCATATGGGGGACTTTTTCAGCTATCCGCTTTTCAAAGTGTAACGTATTCAACGGAATAATATCCAACAGCGGGCTGTCGCCTTCTTCGGAATAAGCCGTAAGCAGTTGCATGCCAACGCATATTCCCAAGACGGGTTTAGTAATGCGGCTAATTGATGACGCCAGTCCGGACTCCCTCAACTTTCGCATTGCTGCACCCGCGTGGCCAACTCCAGGAATGATGATGCGGTCGTAAATCGCCAGTTCGTCTACCTCATTGATCATTCCATACGGAATATCCAGCCGGTCCAGGGCAGCCGTCAGTGAAAAAATATTTCCCGCTCCGTAATTAATGATTCCTGTCATATTATTTTGAATTGAGGACGAAAGAATCAAAGAACAAGAACAGCCCTTATTTTTCGCTCCTGTTCATGCTCTATTTATCCAGCCTCACAATACCCCTTTCGTGCTTGGCAACTCCATATGTTCGGCGTCTCTACGCACGGCCTTTTTAATGGACTTGGCAAACGCCTTGAAAATCGCCTCTATTTTATGATGTTCATTTTCACCTTCTGCCTTAATGTTGAGGTTGCACTTTGCGGCATCCGAAAACGATTTAAAGAAATGGAAAAACATCTCCGTGGGCATATCCCCGATTTTTTCCCGTTTGAATTCGGCGTCCCACACAATCCAGTTTCGTCCACCAAAATCGATGGCGACCTGTGCCAAGCAATCGTCCATCGGCAAGGTAAACGCATAACGTTCAATACCTCGTTTATCACCCAATGTCTCGGCAAAAATTTCTCCCAGGGCTATCCCTGTGTCCTCGATGGTATGGTGTTCGTCGATATGCAAATCGCCTTTGGCACGTACTGTGAGATCGATTTGGCCATGACGAGCTATCTGATCGAGCATATGGTCAAAAAAGGGCAACCCGGTGTAAATGTCAGCCTTGCCCTTGCCATCAAGGTTTAGCTTGATGTAAATATCGGTTTCATTGGTCTTGCGACGATGCTCCCCTATACGCGCACCCAATTTCAAGAATTCATAGATAGCTTTCCAGTCAGCGGTCTCCAATGCCACCACCGATTCGTCGATTTGATGGGCTTCAGCGGCACCGAGTGTGTCATTATTGCGCAACCAAATGGCCTTCGATCCAAGGTTTTGCGCCAACTTCACATCATTTACGCGATCACCAATCACATAGGAGTGTGCGAGATCATACCTATCTTTATCGAAATAAGCCGTAAGCAGAGCTGTCCCAGGCTTGCGTGTGGGCGCATTTTCATGCGGAAAGGTTCGATCGATATGTTGGGCGGTAAATACAACCCCCTCTCCGGCAAAGGTGTCGATGACAAAATGGTGCACCGGCCAGAAGTGTTCTTCCGGATGCGCGTTTGTGCCCAACCCATCCTGGTTGGTCACCAATACCAATTCAAAATCCAGTTCGCTCGCAATCCGCGGCAAATATTGCAATGCTCCCGGGTAAAACTTGAGCTTGGAAAACGAATCAACCTGTTCGTCCTCTGGCTCGAGAATCAACGTACCATCGCGGTCTATGAAAAGTAATCGTTTAATCGTATCAGGCATGGATCTAACTATTTGCCTCCCCTATTAAGATCGTATTGACCCCGCCAAACTTAGGTAAAATTGTCATGCAATAAAACAAAATTTTCTTCATTTCAATAGCTGCCGTGACAGCATCCTAATCTCAGGGATACTGTTTCAGCGCCGCGATCAGCATCTTATTTTCATCAGGCGTCCCCACAGTTATGCGCAAGCATCCGGCGCATAGCTCCACTTTGGAGCGGTCGCGTACAATGATGCCCTTGTTTACTAAATACTCATACACCTGCCGCGGTTCGGTCGTTTTCGCCAGTATGAAATTGGCATCTGATGGATAAACATGCAAGACAAACGGCAATTTCCGTAGTTCCTCCGACAACTGTTCCCGTTCAGTGACGGTTTCCCTGATCCATGCATTCACCGTTTCCAGCTTATCCAGCGCTTTTAATACCAATTCCTGCGTAGCCTGATTGACATTATAAGGTGGCTTTATCTTGTTAAACACTTCGATTATCTCCTCGCTTGCGAAAGCCATCCCAAGCCGTAATCCGGCTAAGCCCCAAGCCTTAGATAGCGTCTGCAACACCACCAGGTTGCTATATTCGGTTAGTTCTTGGATAAAGGTTTTCTGCCTTGAGTAGTTGATGTATGCCTCGTCTATCACGACCAGTCCGCCGAAATTCGCCAAAATAGTTTCCACATCTTCCCGACGCAGGGAATTGCCGGTGGGATTGTTTGGCGAGCACAAGAAAATCATCCGTGTATTGTCGTCGATGGCCTCTGCGATCCCATCCAAATCAAGCTGAAAGTCGGGGGTAAGGCTTACCTTCTTGACCGCTATATCATTGATATTGGCCGACACTTCATACATACCGTATGTTGGAGGCACGAGCAAGACATTATCAATACCCGGGCGACAAAACGCCCGGTATAAAAGGTCTATTGCTTCGTCGCTGCCATTCCCCAGAAAAATATTCCGGGCAGGCACTCCTTTGATGCCGCTCAATTTCAGCTTTAACTGGTGCTGCAGCGGATCTGGATAACGATTGTAGCTCCGGTCCAAGGGGGAACCATATGCATTCTCATTGGCATCCATCAATACAGACGCCTCTCCTTTAAACTCGTCTCGAGCTGATGAATAAGGGATTAGTTTTCGGATGTTATCCCTCAATAGATTCGTTAAATCAAATGAATTAGCCATCAATAACTTCAACTGAATTTTATACGCTATACCAACTGCCCTCTAAAGCTAACTGTGTCGCCTCAAATACCGTCTTGCTTTCTTCCAGCAACGGTTTTAAATCTTTATATCGTGCCGAATAATGTCCGATGAGTAGCTTTTTCGCCTGTACCTCTACGGCAATTTCACCAGCCTGCAATGCGGTCGTATGATAGGTATCCCGCGCTCTGTCAAGCATATTATGGAGGAATGTAGCTTCATGGTACAATAAATCCACCTTTCGAATATATGGAAGATAGCTCGGCGTCATCACAGTATCGGAGCAGTATGCATAGCTCCTTGGAACAGGGGGGTCAAGGGTCAAATTCTGCCAGCGATGTACTGTTCCGTCAGGTGCCGTATAGTCATGTCCACGCTTGATAAGGGGTAAGTACGCGGTAGGGACGCCCAACGCTTCGGTCTTTGCACGATCGATCGTCGGCAACCGCTTTTTTTCATCGAATCGGAACCCTGTGCATACGATTCGGTGGTCGAGGGGGAAACTGCTTACTTGAAGGTGTTCATTCTCAAAAATCATTTCCGCGGATTCATCTTGCGTAGCATGTACATACAATGGATACCGCAACACCGTTTGCGAGTGTAAAAAATGAATGTTAATAATCTCTTCCAATGCCGCCGGACCGTAGACATGCACTTCTTCCTTACGCCCCACCAAATGCATAGAAGAAAGGAGACCTATCAGCCCTAAGTAATGGTCGCCATGTAAATGGCTGATGAATATGTGCTTGATCCGATTGCTCTTAATGCCATATTTAATCAATTGCACTTGTGTACCCTCACCGCAATCGACCAAGTATAATTGTTCATTGACGTTGATGAGTTGCGCCGTTGGGTGGCGGCCATATATCGGTGTAGCAGAACTACTCCCTAAAATCAATACTTCAAATCTCATCCCTCTTCCACGGCACCCCTCAGATCCTTTTCCAGTTCTTTTGAAAAAATTAAATCTTCTGCTTCCGCAGTATTTGGTGCCACGGTCAACACATCATTCAGCTTACATACCGAAATCAGGTTTTTGATTTGCTGGTTTGCACAAGCCAGAATGAACACCCCCCCCGCTGCTTTGCACAGGCGATGAGCCAACAGCCCGGTACGTAAACCCGAAGAATCGGCCTCTTTTACATACGACAAGTCCAGCACAATATTGCGTTGTCCTCCGCTATTGCGTAAGAGAAATTCAGCTTTAATCTTGGGCGCTGAGTCGCCATCCAATACTTCCACATGAGGTTGGATGATGACATATTTTTCGTGTTTATCAATGGTGAATTTCATGATGGCAATAAATTTAAATCACATCTTTAACTAGTTAGCTCTTGCAGTGCAGCTACGACATTGCGCTCTACCCGTTCCAGCACATCCATTTCCAACGGATACGCAAACTGCTCTCCGGTGATGTGTTGGAAGAGCTCAATGTATCTTTCGGAGATCGAAGATACAATTTCATCCGTCATTTCAGGAACTTTTTGATCGTCTTTCCCCTGGAACCCATTTTCTATTAACCATTTCCGGACAAATTCCTTAGACAATTGCCGTTGCGGCTTTCCTTCCTGCTGCAATTGTTCGTAGCTATCCGCATAGAAATAACGCGAGGAATCGGGCGTATGGATCTCATCGATGAGGTATATTCTTCCATCCAATTTACCGAACTCGTATTTGGTATCCACCAAAATCAGCCCTCGTTCGGCAGCTAATTCGGTACCTCGCTTAAAAAGCGCGTGTGTGTATTGCTCCAATAGCGCATAATCCGATGCCGATACAATCCCTTGCCTCAATAGTTCCTCCTTTGAAATATCCTCATCATGGCCCACAGCTGCTTTGGTCGTTGGTGTAATGATGGGGGCTGGTAGCCGATCGTTTTCCCGGAGACCATCGGGGAGCGGCTCGCCGCAGATCGTGCGTTTGCCAGTTTGGTATTCCCGCCAAGCGTGACCGGAGAGGTAACCCCGTATAACCATTTCTACTTTAAACGGCTGGCAGAGGAGACCGATCGTCGCGCAGGGATCCGGCACTGCCATGATCCAATTGGGCACGATGTCTTCTGTAGCCCGAAGAAATTTTGCCGCTATTTGATTGAGTACCTGACCCTTATAGGGAATGGCCCGAGGAAGTACAACGTCGAAAGCGGAGATCCGATCAGTAGCAACCATGGCCAAGTACTTATTTGAAATTGTATAAACGTCCCGCACCTTTCCGCGGTAAAAGGCAGTTTGGTTCTGAAAATGGAAATTTGTCTCTTTTATCGTGTTCATTTTTCTAACATCAAATATCTCCGTAGGCCTCCAGTATGCGCCGCACCAGCTTGTGCCGCACCACGTCCCCGCCACTTAGGTAAATAATATCGATACCCTCAATGCCATCAAGTAATTTCAGTGCGGTTTGCAACCCCGACTGCTGTTTTTTGGGAAGGTCAATCTGTGTCACATCTCCCGTAACGATGAACTTCGCGGTTGGTCCCATCCGCGTAAGAAACATCTTCATCTGCATATCGGTGGCGTTTTGCGCTTCGTCTAGGATAACGAAGCAATTGTCCAACGTGCGCCCTCGCATAAAGGCAAGTGGAGCAACTTCTATCGTCCGGTTTTCCAAAAAGACCTTCAGTTTCTCGGCAGGAATCATATCATCCAATGCGTCATAAAGCGGTCTTAGGTACGGATCTACTTTTTCCTTCAAATCACCTGGTAGGAACCCCAAGTTTTCGCCCGCTTCCACAGCTGGCCTTGTCAGAATAATACGCCTTATTTCCTTGTTGCGCAGTGCACGAACAGCAAGTGCGACCGCGGTATATGTTTTACCGGTTCCAGCCGGGCCGATAGCAAACAAAATATCGTTTTTTATGATGCTTTCAACCATCCGCCGCTGGTTAGCTGTCCGTGCCTTGACCACAATACCATTAGGCCCGAAGACAATAGGCTCACCGCCGATATTGCTGCTTGCCACAGCATGATCCGCTTTCCTCGACACATCCGATGACGCCGGTGCTCCAAGTATGGTTTCCACATCGGTTAGGGTTAAGCTGTTATACTGCTCGACGTGGGCAATCACTTTGTCAAAACGCTCTTTAAACGCTGCAATCTCACGCCCGTCCCCCAGTATTTTCACCTCATTGCCCCTGGCAACAATCCTCAGTTTCGGAAATTGTTTTTTGAACACCTCGAAATGTTCATTTTGCGCTCCCCATAGTACAGCGGGATTCACATATTCTAAGGTAATATTTAACTCGCTCAAATTCTTCCCAGTTTGCTTTACGCTTTTCATGCTTTAAGCTTTATGCTGTAGGCTGTAAGCTCACCGCTTGCAGCCTATTGCCTAAGGCCTAGTCAAGTGCCGCCTTCAAATATAGCGATAAATTGCAATTCGTATCGCTGAAATTAAAAATCTACTTTGCAGACAATTTTAAAATGATACCAACTTTATCTAAGTTTGCATCGGTTGCAATCAAGGCGGGTATGGGTGTCATTACCTTAACAACAGATTTGGGGAATAAAGATTTTTATCAGGCTGCACTGAAGGGCAGCATCATTAGCCAATTTCCGGCAGTACAATTGGTCGATATTTCCCATGAGATCCCCCCTTTTGACATTCAATATGCGGCATTCGTATTAAAAAATGCCTATACATATTTTCCGGAAAACACCGTTCACCTTATCGGTATCGACTCTGTGTTCAATCAAAACACACGCTATCTGGCGTTAGCGTACAACGGTCACTTTTTTGTCGGAGCAGACAACGGTATTTTTTCACTGATATTGGATGGCCCGCCGACTGACGCTGTGGAACTTAATATCATTCAAGACTTAAAGTACCTGCATTTCCCGTTGACGGACATTTTTGCCAAGGCGGCATGCCACCTCGCAAAAGGCGGCAAGCTGACTGATATCGGCGATCCCGTAAATGCTGTGGTAGATCGTACCCTGGTACAACCTGTAGTTGAAAAAGACAGCTTGAGAGGCAGTGTTGTCTTCGTCGATTCGTTTGGCAACGTCATTAGCAACATCAGCAAAGAACTGTTTAACAAAGTGCAGCGTGGACGCAATTTTGTATTGTATTTTAGGCGCAATGAGACCATTGACCAGATGAGCTGGCATTACAACGAGGTACCTGAAGGTGAGAAGCTTTGTTTGTTCGGCATCAGCAATTACTTAGAAATAGCCATCAACAAAGGCAACGCAAGTGGGCTGCTCGGACTGCATAAGGGAGACATCATCCGCGTGGAATTTCGTAAATAATTTGACAGGGAAAAGTGATTGTAATGAGCGGTTTTTTGAATAGAATTATTATACGCATGTATAGACGGACAAGCGCTTGTTTTGCTTACCTCATACCTACAAGCTGTAGCCTACTACTCATACTATTGGCCTTCGCACCGTCGTTTGCCCGGCAGCAAACGACAGACACGGTAGGGTACGAAAGTCAACGCCGAAAGGTAAACGAATTGTTGGCCCAGCGCAGCGAACGATTCGGCCAGTTCGATGAAAGCCTCAGAAGACGTACCGGAATTTTTGGCCTTAAAACCAAGAAAGACATGCAGGCCTCCATTGATATCCTAAAGCAGATTGTACTCATGGACAACGATATATTCTACGAAACAAAAACGTTGCTCGATTATAAGGAGTTTGAAAAATCGCAAATAGCTGAGCAAGCTTCCGAATATGACGGCCGTATTAATGGTTACATTAAGACAATTAGCAAACTGCAGCAGCAACAAGAACAACTGGCCAGTCAAATCAGCGCACTGGAAAAGACCAACCAATTATATGAAGGCCTGGTGATACTACTGGGACTAACGTTATTAGGTGGCGGTGCCTATGTTTTTATCAAACGCCAAAAATTGACGAAAACGTGATATGGCTAACGCATTATTGTCCATACTTTTGTGCCTATAGTTTTTATTTATAGGACATGGCAAGACAACGGTTAAATAGTGGGGATACGCCATCAGAGGATCTGCCCAAACCAAAACTCACCAAAACTACGCTTAGGAAAGCCGCCAAGTTGTTGGCCTACCTAAAACCTTATCGATTGAAATTCATCGTTGGTATGGTCTTTCTGTTTTTGTCGAGCCTAACCGCACTCACTTTCCCTGCGCTTCTGGGTGCCATGATTGATGCAGCCCAAGGCGAGCGAAGTTACGCTTGGATACCGGCAGATATCCGCACAATCGGCGCTGTTGCATTCGCCATCCTGTTCGTCCAGTCGGTGGTATCTTTTTTTCGGATACGCCTCTTTGTCGAGGTCGCTGAAAAGTCCCTAGCGGATATTCGCCGTGATTCCTATTATAAGCTAATCACGCTGCCGCTTGATTTCTTTGCCAACCGAAGAGTCGGTGAGTTAAATAGCCGCCTTTCGGCAGATTTGGCACAGATTCAGGATACGATGACGACGACCTTGGCCGAAATCATCAGGCAGATTATCTTGTTGAGCGGCGGTGTGTGCCTGCTATTTGTCGTCTCGGGCAAACTCACGCTACTTAACCTAAGCATTTTACCTATTCTCGTCGTGATTGCCGTCGTATTCGGGCGGTTTATCCGTAAATTATCACGTAAAGCGCAAGACAAACTTGCTGAATCAAACACGGTTGTGCAGGAAACGCTGCAGGGTATCAGCAATGTAAAGGCGTTCGTCAATGAAGCTTACGAAGCTGCCCGCTATTCCAAAGCGCTTCATGCTGTAGTCAAACTTGCCGTCAAGGGCGCCACATACCGCGGCATCTTTGCTTCTTTCATTATTTTCTGCCTCTTTGGTGCCGTGGTGGCGGTCATTTGGTATGGATCGGCCCTGGTAGCCACGGGCAATATTTCTGTGGGGGACCTCACTACCTATATTCTTTACTCGATATTCGTTGCTGGATCTATGGGCAGTTTCCCCGAACTATACGCCAACGTTCAAAAAGCAATAGGCGCCAGTGAGCGTGTCATCGAAATTTTAGACGAGCAGCAAGAAGACATCGGTTTATTGCAAGAGGAGAAAACCATCAAAAATCCAATAGCTGGAAGTGTTGCCTTCCAAAATGTAACGTTTGCTTATCCCTCTCGACGTGAAATCACCGTATTGAAAAACGTGTCATTCCACGCGCAAGCCGGCGAAAAAATTGCTATTGTAGGACCGAGCGGCACAGGCAAATCCACGATTGCTGCTTTGATATTGCAATTTTACAAACCCGATAGCGGTCATATCCTGTTTGATGACCGCGAAGCAAGCAGTTACCCATTGACCGATATCCGTCATCAAGTCGCCATTGTGCCACAGGACGTACTGCTCTTCGGCGGTACTATCCGCGAAAACATTGCCTATGGAAGGCTTGATGCTGATGCCGACGAGATCATTACGGCCGCTAAGCGGGCCAATGCCCATGATTTCATCATGGATTTCCCTGAAGGTTATGATACCTTGGTGGGTGAACGCGGCGTGAAATTGTCGGGCGGGCAGCGCCAGCGCATCGCCATTGCCCGAGCATTACTTAAAGATCCAGCCATCCTCATTCTTGATGAGGCTACATCATCATTGGATTCCGAATCCGAACGGCAAGTTCAGCAAGCCTTGGAAGAATTGATGAAAAACCGCACCTCCATCATTATTGCCCATCGCCTCTCCACAATTCGTGAAGCCGACCAAATTGTAGTGGTTGAATGCGGGCAGGTGGTCGCTTCCGGTACTCATCAAGAACTCATGGAAATGGGGGAAGGGTTGTACCATCACCTTTATAAACTTCAGCTCGCAGATAAATAGTCTATTAAAACTTTTTTTGTGTACCGTTGTTCTTAATTATAAAAACGGTGATAACGATAATAAAAGGACAACAAGATGAACACGAAAAACAGTATTGCTACGTATGCGTTGGTTGGGCTTGCAGCAGGTACCGTCGCTTGGTTGCTGCTAGGCACGAAGGAAGGCCGCAAACAATTGGATCGTGCAGGAGAAGGAATACGTGAGCTTACCCAATCCATTCGGAAAAGCACGAAAGAAGGCTTAAATAAAGCGTCAAAAATGGCCGATCGGGCTACGCGTGAAATCAACGATTTGGGTGCTCAAGCACGAAGCAAAGGCCAGTCGGCTATCCATAAGGCCGACCAATTGGCCAAGGAAGGTGTAGACAAAGCAGGCGATGCCGTAAAAACCGCTCAACATAAGGTGCAAGAAGAAATATAGTATCTAGTTCACCCGCAAAATACGCCGCGAATTGTATCTTTGCGGGAATGAGTCTGCTCAAAGAGGTCAAAGCCCTCATCCATAAGGATATCGTGTTGGAATGGCGTTCCAAATACGCCCTCAACGGTATTTTGCTTTATGTGGTATCCACGGTTTTTGTTTGCTATCAAGCATTTAAATCCGTGGATCCTACTACGTGGAATGCTCTGTTTTGGATTATTCTTCTGTTTGCTTCCGTCAACGCAATCAACAAAAGCTTCGTTCAAGAGAGTCGCGGCCGCCAATTGTACTACTACACACTAGCCAGCGCCAAAGCCGTAATCCTTTCAAAAATCATTTATAATATTCTGATGATGCTATTGTTGTCAGCGATAGCGTATCTCGTATATGGCATTATTTTCCGGAATCCGCTTGGTGATCCGGCGCTTTATTTGGTCACCGTATTATTGGGAAGCACTGGTTTCGCATGTGTTTTTACCATGGTTTCTGGTATTAGCGCCAAGGCAGGAAATAACAGCACGCTGATGGCGATACTTAGCTTCCCTATCATTATTCCGTTGCTTCTGGTGCTCATTAAAGTCTCTAAAAATGCGATGAATGGGTTGGATCGCAGCGCTAGTTATGATGAACTGGTTGTCCTTGTTGCCATCAACATGATGACAATTGCCATTTCTTTACTGTTATTTCCTTACCTTTGGCGAGATTGATTTGTAAGATCTTTGTTCAATATTAACGTTCGATGAAACACGCCTGGTGGAAGCTCCTTGGAATTCTGTTGCTGCTATATAGTATTATTATGGGCATACTGGGACCGGTACCTGCCCTTCCCATTGTACATGAAACCATCCGCAATGTGTATTTCCATGTCCCCATGTGGTTTGCGATGTTTACCCTCTATTCCATCTCGGTCATCTATAGTATCAAATACCTGTCTACAAGCAATCCGCAGGATGACTTGGTCGCAGTGGAAAGCGTCAATGTAGGTATTGTTTTTTGTATATTCGGACTGCTCAGCGGTATGTTGTGGGCTAATTTTACGTGGGGCGATCCCTGGCCCAATGATCCGAAGCTGAACGGCTCCGCTATTGCTACATTGATGTACCTGGCGTATTTAGTACTTCGCAATGCGTTGGAGGAAGAGCAAAAACGGGCGAAAATATCCGCCGTTTACAACGTGTTTGCTTTTCCTATCATGATTGTATTGATGTATATCCTACCTAAAACCACCGATTCCCTCCACCCTGGCGCCGGCGGGAATTCGGGATTCGGGCAGTTTGATCTTGACGGCTCCATGAAAGCCGTATTATACCCTGCGTCGTTGGGTTGGATACTTATCGGCATATGGTTAATGACCCTGCGCTATCGTATCCGCAGATTGGAATATAAGCATTATGCCGCAGTCGAATAAATGTTGGCATTATGACAATTATAAAACGATTAAACGAGAAAAATTGACAATGTTTATTGCAAAACAATATGAAAAAGATAATTCTTTCTTTGCTATTAGTTATCAATGGGTTAATATGTAGTTTTGCGCAATCGAACACCGGGGTTGAAATGGCCACGGGTTTACGTAGCTCAGGCAAGATTTATGTAGTGGTAGCCGTATTGGTGGTGCTCTTTTTAGGGCTGGCTGTTTACTTGTTTACCATCGACAGGAAACTTTCGCGTTTGGAAAAGCAACAAAAACACTAATGCATTCGCGAGACATCTTTAGGCTGCTTGTTTATTTAAACGTTACCAACTAATAATTAACTATTGTTATGGCTAAGTCAATAGCAAAAACAACGCAGGAACCCCATTTTTTTGACGACGTATCCGCCTTTTTTGATCATGCAGCGCAATTCACCAAGCATCCCCAGGGTTTGCTTAACCAGATCAAAGTGTGCAACAGCATTTATCGTTTTAGTTTCCCGTTCCGGAGAGGCGACACACTGGAAGTAATCAACGCGTGGCGCGTCGAACATTCGCAGCACATGTCGCCTACCAAAGGAGGTATTCGATATAGCGAAATAGTAAATGAAGACGAGGTGATGGCGCTCGCAGCCCTGATGACTTATAAATGTGCCATTGTCAACGTACCGTTTGGAGGCGCCAAAGGCGGAATAGCCATCAATCCCAAAAACTATTCGGTAGCTGAACTCGAAAATATTACCCGGCGATACACGGTTGAATTAATCAAAAAGAATTTTATCGGGCCGGCTATTGACGTGCCAGCGCCGGACTATGGAACCGGAGAGCGGGAAATGAGCTGGATCGCCGACACGTATACAACGATGAATCCGGGACAATTGGATTCGTTTGGCTGCGTGACAGGTAAGCCCCTGTCATTACACGGGATCAATGGCCGCAAAGCAGCTACCGGCAGGGGCGTAGCCATCGCCATACGCGAATGCGTAGACGTGGCTGAAGACATGAAGAAAATCGGCCTCACACCAGGTATCGCCGGCAAAAAAGTAATCGTACAGGGACTAGGTAATGTTGGATACAATACCGCCAAGGTACTAATGGAGTTTGGCGCCATCATCGTAGGGATATGCGAGTACGACGGCGCACTGTTTAATCCGGATGGATTAGACCCGGATGCCATCCTCGAACATCGCAAAAATACCGGCTCCATATTGGGCTACAAAAAGGCTACCCTTGAATTTCCGACATCTGCTGAAGGATTAGAGCAAGCTTGTGATATCTTGGTGCCGGCAGCGCTCGAAAACCAGTTGACTGAGGAAAATATTGGCCGAATTAAAGCCAAGATTATTGCCGAGGGTGCAAACGGCCCCACCACACCCGGCGCTGAAGCCGCATTCGTCAAAGCAGGCGGCATCATTATTCCCGATATGTATTGCAATGCCGGCGGTGTGACTGTGTCTTACTTCGAATGGTTGAAAAATTTGTCCCATGTAGCCTTTGGGCGTATGGATAAACGCTACGAGGAAATGGCAAACCTTAATTTGGTCAATACGGTCGAAGCTATCACGGGCAAATCGCTAACCCCGGCTCAGCGCATGACCATCGTGAAAGGCGCCGATGAATTGGAGCTGGTTAACTCCGGATTAGAAGACACCATGATCCGTGCTTACCATGAAATCAGGGCCATAAAAAATTCCAATAACGCCATCGATACTTTACGGACCGCGGCCTTTGTAGGCGCAATTGACAAGATTGCCGCCTCTTACCAAAATTTAGGTATCTGGCCATAATACACTTCCGATGTGGACTATCCGAAACACCTCCTTTTTGGATAGTCCTTTTCCTTTTTCCTAGCCTTCTACATCACAACAGCCGCGTGCTGCGGTTTCTCGCCCCCTATTAAACAAGCAGCTATAGCCTGTTACGCAAATTTATTTACAAATGAAAAGTTAGGATTTTAATAAAAAAGACTTTAACTTTATTTCCGTAATCGCATGGTTATTCAATTAAACGGTCTTTCTACTTAAAAATAATGTAATACCAGTTACAGCTATGATAAGCGAAAAGCACTATTCGGCAGTGTTTGAGGCGTTGCCGACACCATGCTTAGTTCTGCTTCCAGACGCACCAGTATTTACTGTCGTCAATGCTAGCGATGCCTACTTAGCGCTGAGTGCTACTACGCGTGAGGAACTGGTTGGTAAAGGTTTTTTTGATATTTTCCCCTGTAACCCGTGCGTGGACAACAAATTATGGAAGGCTACGTTTGACCAGGTACTTACCGAAAAAAAACCAGGTAAACCGACGACTCAAAAATTTGCGTTTCCACTGGCCGGTTCACCTACCAACTTCGATATCAAATACCTTAATGTATCGAACGCCCCCGTGCTGGATGAACAAGGAGAAATCAAGCTTATTATCCGATCGATGACCGACGTAACCGATGCGAAACGTCATGAGCGGCTGTTAGAACAAACCCAACAAATGGCCCAATCGGGTAGTTGGGAAGTCAATATGATGCATAAGACTGTTGCCTTATCACGCCGGCTAAAAACGATTCTACAGGTCGATTCTTCATTTCAACCCGATTTTGAATCCGCCTTATCTTTTTTTGACTCAATAAGTCGCAAAAGCGTTGTAAGGGCGTTTCAAAAAACTAGCCGGCTCGGCACCCCTTTCCGGCTTACCCTTCCGTTCACCACCGCTAAGGGCCAGAAACGTTGGCTGTCTACCGTCGGTAAAGCCGACATGGTAAATGGTGTGTGTGTACGGATTTACGGGACTTCCAAAGATATCACCAAGAAGCGGAATACCGAAGAAGCACTGGTTTCTTCCGATCGGAATTTTCAAAACCTGATTCAAACGATTGACGGAATTGTGTGGGAAGCCAGCGTAGCGCCTTATGAACTGACATTTGTCAGCAAAAAGGCGGAAAGGATGCTGGGTTACACTGCCACAGACTGGTTTTCCGAACCCGATTTCTGGACGAAGCACGTCCACGAATCCGATCGGGAACGCGTGATTAAATACCATCGTCAGCAAACGAAAAAATTGGCGAACCATACCGTCGACTACCGGGCAGTAAAAAAAAATGGAGATATCGTTTGGGTGAAGAATGTCATATCAGTCATCACCAAGTCTGGCCAGCCGAGATGGCTGCGAGGAGTCATGGTCGATATCACCGAAACCAAGCGCCTTGCCGACCTTGACCGTCTCGAAAAAAACATATTGGAACTCATTGCTCGCCGGGATACGCCCATTAAATCGATACTCGCTGAATACCTGCTGGGTATTGAAGCGCTTTTCCAAGGCATTTATTGTTCGCTACACCGCGTACATGACGGGCGATTGCTTCACTTGGCTGCGCCTTCGTTACCGCAAGCGTATTCAGCAGCTATACACAACCGTACAATAGGCAACAATACCGGTTCCTGCGGCACCGCGGTCTATCTCAAAGCGCCGGTCATTGTCAGCGATATTGCTACTGATTCCAAATGGGAAAACATCCGGCATTTGCCCCTTGCCCATGGGTTCAAGGCTTGCTGGTCATATCCGATTATCGATTCGGATGGCCATGTGATGGCCGTCCTCGGTCTTTATTATAAACAGGTAAAGTCCCCGAATGCAGAAGAATCGGCTATCATCGAACGCACTGCGACACTGTTAAAGATGATCCTGGAAAACCGCAGGAACGCCGATCTGGCCCAGGAAGCGTCCGCCATGATTGATCAAGCACAGGAATTGGCGCGTTTTGGCAATTGGCAGTGGGATGCTGAAACCAACAAGGTGCGTTGGTCAAACGTACTGCGCGAGATCTATGGCTTTGCCAACACCAACTGTCGCCCAACCTTCCAAGGATACCTGGCCGTATTGCATGATGATGATAAGAGCCGCATTGTAGACATCTTAAAACAAGTACATAAAACCGGTAATGACAGTGTCTTTGAAGAGCGTATCGTACGCCCTGACGGTGATACCCGGTATTTAAGAACATGGGTAAGAAGCATCGTCGATGAAGAGGGCGTGCCTGTCAAAATGATAGGTGCATGCCTTGATGTTACCGGAATGAAGCAGAAAGAGTTAAAACTGAAAGAAATGCACCATCAATTGGAGCAACATCTCCGAGAGGTGGAAGAATCCGAGGCCAAATACAGCAATTTATTCCACCTCAGCCCACAACCCATGTGGGTTTACGATTTGGAAACCCTTCGTTTTTTGGACGTCAACATCGCTGCAGTTAAGCACTATGGCTATAGCCGAGAGGAATTTCTAACCCTATCGATCAATGATATTAAACCTGCCCAAAAGCAATCAAAGCCAAAGGGGAATAACACATTCTCCAAAGAACATGATGAATTATTCAATCAAGATGTCTATATCCACCGCAAAAAAAATGGCGAAATCATTCATGTAGAAGTGCAACGCGCTGTTATTAATTTCCACGGTCGCGCTTCAGCACTTATCTTAGCACAGGACATCACTGAAAAGCTGAATCATATCGAGGCTATCGAAACGCAAAACAGGAAACTACAAGAAATTGCTTGGATGCAGTCGCATGTTGTACGGGCACCGTTGGCACGTATTATGGGACTCGTCGATTTGATTCAAAATTTTCCAGAATCCGGCATCGAAAATGAAGAATTACTAGACTCCATCTCCGGTTCAGCAATTGAGCTGGACGATATTTTAAAAGCAATCACAAACAAAGCTGAACAGATCAATTTCACCTAAAACCAACATTATACAATGGAGCTACATGTCATGGTAATTGATGATGATAAGATGTTTAACACGATGGCCAAGGTTTTGCTCAATAACACGGGCATCGCGAGGGAGCCAGAAATTTGTACAAGTGGTAAGGAAGCACTCATGCGATTAAAACAGCATATTTCTGCAGACAAGCGATTCCTGCTATTCCTTGACATCAATATGCCGGTCATGAGTGGATGGGACGTGCTGGACGCCTTGAGTTTATTGCCTTACCGTAATCAGATACGCGTGGTCATCGTCACATCATCGATTGACAAGGCTGACAAAGAACGAGCAATGACCTATGACCAGCTTGCCGGTTATCTCGTCAAACCGATAAAACGGGAAGATCTCTCCACCTTAAAATTCTCCAGGCACTTGACTCATTTTTTTGCAGACTGATTGCTATTTTTTTACTTTTCAACGTTTCAATGCTTCCCAAAGGATTTCTACGGGGTGATATGCCTTCCTACCTGTACCATCTTTGATTTGATGGCGACAACTGGTTCCCGGCGCAGCGATAATCACTTCGCCAGGCGTATCTCTTACCGCTGGGAGCAACACGAGCTCACCTATTTTCATAGACACGTTATAATGTTCCTTTTCATAACCGAACGAACCGGCCATACCGCAGCAACCAGATGGAATGGTTTCTACTTGGTATCCGCTAGGCAATGAAAGCACCTTTACGGTGGAATCTACCAAATGGAAAGCTTTTTGGTAGCAATGCGCATGCAGCTTAATTATCCGACTCTGGTCGGTAAAATAAGCTGAATCGATATTTCCCGCATTCATTTCTTGAAGGATAAATTCGTCGATGAGCAAGGCATGCTTTGCAAGGCGGGCAGCGTCTGCCACCCATTGTTCATCGACCAACTCCGGATATTCATCGCGAAATGTGAGGATAGCCGACGGCTCAATACCAATCAAAGGGGTGTCCGCCGTGATTACGTCCTTCAGGTACTGGACATTTCGGTTGGCGATAATTTTCGCCTTACGTACCAATCCTTTTGAAAGATACGTTCGTCCACTTTCCGTATGTTTGGCAAGCCGTACCTCATAGCCCAATGCCGTGAGCAAGTGGTATGCCGTTTGCCCGATATGTACATCATTGTAATCCGTGAATTCATCACAAAATAGATACACCTGCTTTTTCCACCTGGCAGGACGGTCACCGGACTGATTGACGCGCAGTTGCCGTTTGATCCACTTGTGTAACCTTACATGCCCCACTTCCGGCAACGATCGCCCTTGGGCGAAGCCAAGTGTTCCTTTAATCAAAGCAGCTAAAAGCTTACTATTTATCATGGCGTTGTAAATCCTGGGGAAATAGGAAGCCAGCCGCTGAGATCTCGTAAAATTGGCGATTACCTGTGCCCTGAACGGCGTGCCATTGGCATCGTAGTAATGCTGAAGAAATTCAGCCTTCATCTTGGCAATATCCACACCAGAAGGGCACTCTGTCTTACACCCCTTACAGCTTAGGCAAAGATCCATTACCTCCTTAATTTCCGGGTGATCAAATCGGTTGGCTTTGGGCGAACCGGTGAGAAATTGCCGCAGCATATTAGCCCGCGCACGGGTAGTGTCTTTTTCTTCTCGGGTGGCCATGTACGAGGGGCACATGGTGCCTCCGGCAATATGGGTTTTACGGCAGTCTCCAGATCCTGAACATTTTTCGGCTAACCGCAGGATACTCTCCTGCCTGCTGAAATCAAATACCGTTTCCACTTTTATCGTAGAAGTATCTTGTTCGTACCGCAGGAACTTGTCCATAGGCGGTGTATCGACAATTTTATGGGCATTGAAGACACCCTGCGGATCAAAAATAGCTTTCACTTGTTTCAATAATCCGTAAACCTCACTGCCCAATACAGCACCGATGAATTCACCGCGCAGCCGTCCATCTCCATGTTCTCCACTAAGCGAGCCGTTGTACTTTTTCACCAATTGAGCCGTCTCAGCAAGTACCGTTCGGAAGGTTTCTCGCCCTTCGGTGGTCTTTAGATTGATAAGCGGTTCTACGTGCAATTCACCGGCGCCGGCATGTGCATAATAGGAAGCTTTGAGGCCATGGCGTTCCAAAATACGCTGCAAATCTGTAATGTACGCTGGCAGATCTTCTGGAGATACCGCGCAATCCTCTATTAGGTTCACAGGTTGGATATCGCCCGGTAGATTACGTATAAGCCCTAAGCCAGCTTTGCGCACATCCCATACCAGGTTGGTCCGATGCCCCGTAATTAGAGGATAAGCATAACCTAAGCCTTTTGCCAACAAATCAGCGCTCAATGCTTCCGCTTTCCGTTGGACTTCAGCCAAGCTATTACCCCGGAATTCGACCATCAGCAGTGCTTCAGGATCACCTTCAATGAAAAATCGGTTATACTGGTACGTGGGATGGCCTTTGGTGAAATCCATGATGTACTTATCTACCAATTCGGAGGCTGCAGGATGATGTTGCAGTGCTATAATGTTGGCATGCAGCGATTCAATAAGCGTATGACAATGGATACACAGTAATCCCACCTCCTTAGGAGGCAATGGCAGGAGGCTAAGCTTGGCTTCGGTGAGGATACCCAGCGTCCCCTCTGACCCGGCAAGCAATTTGCAGAAATTGAACGGTTGCGAAGCGTCAATGAGCATATCCAACGCATACCCTGTATTCCGTCGGGTGAGTGATGGTCTGGGGTAACCTGTTTTGATAGCTCGCTGATTTGCAGGTATGGACAGCAAGTCTATGGTCTGGCGGTAGATCTGCCCTTCACGATTATCCAACACCAGTTTATTGAATAACGCCTGTTCATTCAGCGCTTCAAACACGACTTCCGAGCCATCGTCCAGTAGTACATTGGCTGATAGCAGATGACTGCGTGTATCGCCCCACACAATAGAATGTAAGCCGGAAGAATTGTTACCTATCATTCCTCCCACCATCGCCCTATTGGCAGTAGACGTCTCCGGGCCGAACATCAGGTTATAAGGGCGAAGATAAGCATTAAGGTCATCGCGTACAACGCCGGGTTGTACACGTACCCAACGTTCTTCTGGATTTACCTCTAATACACGATTGAAATACTTAGACATATCCACCACGATACCGTCGCCAACTACTTGCCCAGCCAACGAAGTGCCTGCCGTACGGGGAATGAGCGTAATCCCATGTCTGCGTGCAAACGCGATCAACTCCCGTAAGTCATCGGGATCTTTTGGAATAACGACGGCTAACGGACGTTCTTGGTATACCGAAGCGTCCGTAGAATAGGCTCTTAGTATGGCTTGGTGTTGGGCGCTGCCGTCGTAATAGAGCGGACCATTTAAGATGCCGCTCAATCTGGATAGCCCGTCATATATAGCTGCTGCGTTCATTTTCACGTGCTAAAGATACACATCACCAGTTAATTACGGGGCAACGGAAACGTTATTCCTTATGCCAGCCCCTACCTCATCGATGCTGATACAGCTTTTTCAAGGCAGGCACTTGCAAAAGTTCGCAATTTAATGCATCTTGTATTCGAATACTATCCAAGTTTACAAAAAACCATGATAACGCGAAGAGATTTCATTCGGAATGGGATATGGGTTACGTTGCCTTGTGTAAGTGTGCATGACCGTTTGCAACACTTCTTATCAGCGAGTGATTACCTTATGACGGTCAATGGACCAATATCACGCATGAAGGCTGGTTTTATATTGCCACATGAACATACCTTAGTTGATTTCATCGGTGCCGATCAAGTGAATCCAGCACGCTACGTCGAAGATGAGGTGTACGACACCGTATTGCCCTACCTGAAACAAGCGTATCTCTACGGAGCCCGGACTTTCGTCGACTGTACACCTCAATGGCTGGGCCGAAATGTAAAGTTATTACAACGGCTCTCAGACGCCTGCGGAATGCACATCATTACAAATACAGGATACTATGGTGCCGCCAGAGAGAAATACCTCCCTCCCCATGCCTACACGGAGTCTGCTGAGCAGTTGGCCGCACGATGGACAACTGAATGGAGGGAGGGCATCGGCGAGACGCCGATTAGACCTGGGATTATCAAAACAGGGGTCGACAATTATCCATTATCGGCAACACAGCAAAAGCTAATCCGAGCGGCTGCGCTCGCCCATCTGGAAACTGGATTAACTATATTTGTGCACACCGGAGACGGAAAGGCTGCACTTGAACAGCTAACGATCATCGAAGATATAGGCGTAAAGGCCGATGCCTGGGTATGGACGCATGCACAAAATGAAGCAGACAGGGCCATACACATTCAGGCCGCAAAGGCGGGCGGTTGGATTGCCTTTGACGGCTTATATCCGCAACTGACGGACCGTTACTTGGCGTTTTTGATTGACATGAAAAAGCAACACCTTTTGCATCGGATTTTATTATCACACGATGCCGGCTGGTATCAGGTAGGGACTCCGCGCGGCGGCGTTTTCCGTCCGTATGTTTCCGTGTTCACCGATCTCATTCCTGCCCTGAAAAAAGCACAGTTTACCGACAACGAGCTGACGCTGCTCTTTAAAACCAATCCGGCTAACGCATTAGCGGTAAAAGTCCGAAAAGTCTAGTGAAAAAAACTACGCCAAGTTGGAGCATATGGCTGGTCATTTCCTGGGCGATAAGCACCCATATATCGGCAAGTATGAATGGTCTCATCTATGAAACGACTGGCGTCCGTTGGCATTGATAAAGCAAGGGTTGGATGCATCTGTAGCTAACATTCAAATAAAAAAACAAAATCGCCAAAAATCACCTATTTTTAGCCCATGAAAGCACGGATTTCTTGGTTATTATTTCTTTCAGCCGCCTCCATATGCTGCGGGCAGTTGGCTATCGGACAAACAATTTATTTTCCGCCACCGTCTGCATGGCAACGCCAATCTCCCGCGCAGCTTGGGCTGAATGCTGCGGCGATTGACCAAGCGGTCGAGTTTGCTACGGGACACGAGGCAAAGACCGTGCGCGAAGGCTTGTTGGCGCAAATCCACAGCTTTGGCCGGGAACCGTTGAGTGATCCGATTGGACCGTTGAAAGATCGCGGCGGAGCAACCGGACTGATCATTTACAAAGGATATATCGTAGCAGAATGGGGGAATCCGTCGCGCGTGGATATGACGCATAGCGTAACGAAGAGCTTTCTATCTACCGTCGTAGGGCTGGCGGTCGACCGTCATCTGATTGGCAGTACCTTAGACACAATCGCTCACGCTATACCGCCCATAGAAATTTTTGGCCCTGGAGGCAATACACCTCCTGAGTTCATATACCCGTTTGAATCGAAACATAACCGTAAGCTGACGTGGGAGGTCATGCTGAGACAAACAAGCGATTGGGAGGGCACACTATGGGACAAGCCCGATTGGGCAGACAGACCACAAGGCAATATTGATGAGTGGAAAACCCGAGATCGTCACGAGCCTGGTGCGGTATGGAAATACAACGATGTAAGGGTCAATGCACTGGCCCTGGCGGCAACCACCATCTGGCGAAGACCACTCCCCGATGTCTTAAAGGAATACATCATGGATCCGATTGGTGCATCCAATACTTGGCACTGGACAGGATATCACAATTCATGGATTGTGCTCAATGGGCAGGCTATTCAATCAGTAAGTGGCGGAGGGCACTGGGGAGGCGGCCTATTCATCAATGCATACGACATGGCCAGGTTCGGCTTGCTCACACTACACCATGGCAATTGGAACGGCAAACAACTCATCAGTCAGCAGTGGATCAAGCAGGCATTGACACCAACGGCAGCCAATACAGGCTATGGCTATATGAACTGGTTTTTGAATACGGACAAAAAACTACTTCCTTCTGCCCCTGAAACCTCGTGGGTACACATCGGCAATGGCACCAATATGATCTACTGCGATCCCGAACATGATCTGGTCGTGGTAGCCCGCTGGATTGAAAATAAGGAAATGGATGGCCTGATCCGCAATGTACTCGAAGCATTACAAAAGTAAGCGCCGTGTTTTTTTTCACAACGGCAAACAATTTATCGCTTTCGCTGTCTACGATACAAAGTTAAACTTAAGTGTCAAGATATGAAGGCAAAAACATATGCTTTGCTGGCAATGGTAATGTTGTCATTCACATTCGGTGTACCGGTATCGGCAAAGATGACCGATGAGCATCCGGGCAAGACAATGGATAAGACGGAGGCTGCTACGGCAACAAAACTCGCTGAGATGCGGGCCCGGGTGGCTGAAATCAAAGCCATGGATAAAACAAACCTGAGCAAGGAGGAACGTAAAGCCCTTAAAAAAGAGCTTCGTGACATGAACAAAAAGGCGCGTGCACTTGGCTCTGGCGGAGTTTACCTGTCCGTAGGCGCTATCATTCTAATCATTTTGGCGCTCATACTGATCCTTTAAGCCACGCAAGCGCGTGAAAGTATTAGCCGATCCAGCCTGCGTAAAGACGGGCATCTCCATGAGCATCGGCCTCTGAACCAACAAAAAGCATCGTGCACAACAAAAATCCCCGTTCCAGCTATGGACGGGGATTCGCCACAATAAGTTAAGCGTAAACAATTTACTGGTTCGAGTTTGCTACAACGATTGAAAATATGCATCTTTACGCGGTACCGTGTTCGTGATGTGCTGAAAGACTTGGGCGGATTATTAGTTAGTCATAAAACGTTGAAACTTGTCATTTTCGAATTTAAATCTTGCCGAACCACTATTACAGGCGCTGAAGGTTTCAGGCTACCATCTACCTACCCCTATCCAACAACAAGCCATTCCGATCATCCTTAGAAAAATCGACGTACTCGCCTGTGCTCAGACCGGCACTGGCAAAACAGCTGCATTTGCCCTGCCGATTATCCAGCATTTGCTTGAATACGCACCAAACATGCCATCAAATGGGCCAATGGCACTTATTGTCGCCCCCACACGGGAACTAGCCATCCAAATAGACGAAAACATAGCAGCATATACACGCTTCACCCATATCAGTCATACCGTGGTGTTCGGCGGTGTATCGATAAATAGCCAAATCAGTGAACTGAAAAAAAAAGCCTGAGATGCTTGTGGCCACCCCAGGACGCCTGCTTGACTTGATTGCGCAACAGGAACTTTCGTTGCAAAACGTCGCTTTTTTTGTGCTGGATGAAGCAGACCAGATGCTCGATATGGGCTTTATTAAGGAAGTCAGAAAGATTATCAAACTTATCCCGGCTAACCGCCATACATCGCTATTCTCAGCAACCATGCCCACTGACATCATAAAGCTTGCGAATACGATGCTGAGAAACCCACAACAGATTGCTGTGACGCCGGTCGCCTCAACGGTAGATAAAATCTCACAAGTAGTCTACCCAGTGGAAAAACCGGATAAAGCTAACCTGCTGATTCACTTAATCAAAAAAGAAGCTGCCGATACCAACATACTCGTTTTTTCAAGGACGAAATTTGGAGCCGATAGAATTGCTAAAAAGTTAAAGAAAAACGGCATTTCTGCGGGCGCCATTCATGGCGACAAGAAACAACAAACACGGCAAAACACACTTTCAGCATTCAAAGCCGGAAAAATTCAGGCATTGGTAGCTACCGACATCGCTGCTCGGGGCATCGATATCGAGCGTCTTCAACTGGTGGTTAACTACGATTTGCCTAACGAGCCGGAAACGTATGTGCATCGCATAGGACGGACAGGCCGGGCGGGCGAAAGCGGCCGTGCCTTCTCATTCTGCGCGCCCGAAGAGTTAGAATACCTATCGCAAATTATTCGATTGACGAAACAGCAGATTCCATTGGATGTCGATCATCCCTTTGTGACAGCTACTAAGGCCATACAAGACGAACAACTTGATAAACCAATACCTCTAAAACCGAAGAAAAGAAAAAAACGCAGGCGGCCAAAAACTCATACGCCGGCCTAGCGAGGGCATCGGTAATTTGAGCGGCCCTTACCTTGATGTATGCGACCACAATGGGAAAGCGAAGCGCAGGACTCTTGATCTATCGGTATAAACCGGAATTACAAGTATTTCTGGTCCATCCGGGCGGACCTTTTTTTGCCAAGAAAGACGACGGCGCGTGGACTATACCGAAAGGAGAATACGGAGATGATGAGGAACCGTTTCATGCTGCGGTGCGCGAATTTGAAGAAGAAACAGGCATAGCACCGGCCATAGACAGCCCCGTTCCATTGCCCGCGGTAAAGCAAAAGGGAGGCAAAGTCGTTATGGCTTGGGCAGGACAATATGATATTGACCCGTCGGTAGTGGTAAGCAATACCTTCGCCTTGGAATGGCCACCCAAGTCGGGCAGTATGCGTACATTTCCAGAGATAGATAAAGCTGGGTGGTTTTCACTTGAAGAAGCACGCAAAAAAATCAATACGGCGCAAGTAATATGGCTGGACTATTTACAGGCCCTTCAACAAGCTTAAAATCATAAGTCTGACGGCTGCGCATCATCTGAAGAAGGGGCAGCGAATAGCTTTAACTGGGCATCGATTGTTTTTTCTCTGCGCGCACCGTCTTGTTTCTCAAGATTAGACACCCCCACTCCAAGCAGGCGTATTTTCCGCCCCCGTAAATCCACTTTACCGATGATGCGCTTCACGATGTGAAAAAGGCTTCCTTCATCATTCACCGGCTCTTGGAGCGTGTGACTACGTGTCATCAGGCTAAAATCATGGAATTTGAACTTAACCGTAATCGTACGTCCCTTCAACTGCGCGCCTTGTAAGCGGGAGACCAGCTTAACCGTGAGTCGTCCCAATTCAGCCAACATGTCATCGACAGCCGTAAGATCCTGCTGGTAAGTATCCTCCACACTTACCGACTTTGCCTCCCGATGGGGCTGCACTTCTCGATGATCTATTCCCCGAACAATCTGATAATAAAACCGCCCGGGTTTGCCGAAGTAGCGTATCAGCTCGGCTTCAGAAAGTTTCTTGAGGTCAGCCCCTATATTGAACCCCATCGCTTTCATCTTGGCAGCGGTGACCTTGCCCACACCGAAAAATCTTTCCACCGGTAATTCTTCCATAAAGGCCTCTATTTTTGAAGGGCCAATAAACGTAAGGCCATCTGGCTTTTGCATATCTGACGCAATCTTCGCCACAAATTTATTGATAGAAACACCCGCAGATGCGGTCAGTTGCAACTCTTCCCGGATAGCTTGTTTTATCCGTTTAGCGATAACGAGCGCAGATCCTATCCCTTGTTTATCATCGGTGACATCCAAATAAGCTTCATCCAATGACAGCGGTTCGACAATGTCGGTATACCGATGGAAGATTTCACGAATATGCCGGGACGCCGCTTTATATGCATCAAACCGGGGATAAACAAACAGCGCATCCGGACAAAGGCGTTGAGCGACTTTAGAGGGCATAGCTGACCGGACACCATAGCTGCGCGCTTCATAACTTGCGGTAGCTACGACTCCTCCACGCCCTTCTGGCAAACCACCGACAATAAGCGGTTTCCCCCGATATTCGGGGAAATCGCGCTGTTCTACCGAAGCGTAAAACGCATCCATGTCAACGTGAATGATCTTACGTTGCCTCCTCATATTTCGCATGTTGCCGTGTGTAGGCAAGGTAGCAAATTTTATAACACGCGATGGAATTTCCACCCAATTATTTGTTAAATTTGATACGACACTTATATAAATAGCGGGATATGCCATCAAAAGAATCATTTCGGATAAACGGTGAAAATCTGCTTAAAAAGATAAAAGAACTGATTGCGGAAGGAAACATCCGCAAAATTACCATCTCAGACAAAGCAGGAAAGGAGATCATGAGCTTTCCGCTCACCGTGGGGGTAGTAGGCACTATTGTAGCCCCCCTCTTCGCAGCAATAGGTGCGCTCGCCGCATTGATTGGCGAATGCTCAATTACCGTAGAACGGGAAGACGCTACGGGCGATGATAGCAACAACCAAGCGCCTTAGCGTCCGGTGGGATTGAATTTATTGAAAATCAATCATAAAATTAATCCGTCACTAACATTCAGGTAATGTCGGCACCTTTACTTTGCAGGTAATATGGCATACCTGTTGGAAATAACGATTTGCGCCACCATCCTTTGCTTAGGCGGATTGTTGTATTTATTTGCCAAGTACATCGATGTACGGTTTGAAGACAGGGAAGATTGTTAATACACTACGTATGAATAAACGGGATGTAGACCTTGTCATCTTGTCTGATGTACACCTCGGCACTTATGGCTGCCACGCCAAGGAACTCTTGCGCTACCTCAAAAGCATTAAACCAAAGCAGCTGCTACTCAACGGCGACATTATCGATGTCTGGCAATTCAGCAAACGCTATTGGCCCGAGTCACACATGAAGGTCGTTCGGAAAATTCTTAAATTTGTAGCCGAAGGAGTGCCGGTAACCTACCTGACAGGTAATCACGACGAGATGCTCCGCAAATTTACGGACTTCCAGTTAGGTTCGCTCACGTTGACCAACAAGCTCTCGCTACCTATCGGCAAAAAACGAGCTTGGATTTTCCATGGCGACATCTTCGATGTAACCATGCAACATTCCAAATGGCTCGCACGCTTAGGAGCCATCGGATATGATAGCCTCATCTTGCTAAACAGTTTCGTCAACTGGATGCTCACCAAACTGGGCAGGGAAAAGATGAGCTTATCTAAGCGGATAAAAAACAGCATAAAAAACGCCGTCAAATTCATCAACGATTTTGAGGTAACGGCCGCCGAACTGGCTATTGAAAAGGGATACGAGTATGTCATTTGCGGCCACATTCACCAGCCTGAAATCCGACAAATCGAAACTGAAAAGGGTACGGTCACTTACCTCAACTCCGGCGACTGGGTAGAAAACCTGACAGCATTGGAATACCATAAAGGCACTTGGCAGATATACCGCTATCACGCTGCGGACTACCCGCTGTCCGACTTGGCTGACCTGGACGCGGACACCTCGGAGAACGACGACCTAAACGGCAAGCTCGACATCAAACGGCTACTCGACCTATTCAAATCTGAACCTGCTGTTTAGGTGCAGAAATTGGCGCGGCCGACTATTTATCCAATGTCAGCATCAAATATCCAATCCGTCTTCTTATTATTGTAGCGTGGAAGTGGCGCTTGCAATATGATTAATCAGTTTCGGAAATATACGCCTTTAAATATATTTTTATTGTCGGTTGTAGGGCTCGTCCTATGCCTGGGCGTGTTTACGCACTTACCGGAGAACTTAGTGCCTGTATTCTTTGAGCCGGCAATAAGTAATTTCACCGGCAAACTGTCTGCCGAAAACATCTCGCCCCAAGCGAATGTTATCATTACGTTAGTGCTTACTATTGCACAGGCCCTGTTCATCAATAAGGTGGTGAACCACTTCAATTTGGTAGGTCGGCCTAGTTTTTTGGCAGCATTGATGTTTATGACACTTGCCAGCCTGATATTACCCTTTTTAGTACTGTCTCCCATTTTAATTTGCAACTTTCTCAGCATTTGGATGCTTGACAAACTACTCAGTATTTATCGGCGTACCGAAATAAAGCCTTTGATGTTTGATTTGGGTATGATTGTGGCGCTGGGTAGTTTGGTTTATTTTCCGTTCATCATCATGTTGTTATTGCTCTGGTGCAGTCTAATCATTTTCCGCCCATTCAATTGGCGCGAGTGGTTAGCACCTCCCATTGGTTTTGCTACCGTATATTTCCTATTGGGGGTGGTGTATCTGTGGTTTGACCGGATGGACGCATTCTACGAAATCTGGCTTCCATTAACTTATGCTTTTCCCACTTCTATACACATAGACATTTACGACTACTTAGTGCTGCTTCCCGTAGTAATCATCATGATATTATTTATTCTTTCCTTGCGACAGAATCTCTTCAAAAGCGTTGTACATATACGCAAGTCCTTCCAGCTATTATTCTGCATGTTTATCCTGTCCATTATTTCTTTTTACCTCAATGCAGATCTAGCAGCAAACCACTTCCTACTCGCTGTACCGCCAATAGCCATATACATGACCTATTATTTTAATTATGCAACCACGCGATGGTTTTATGAAAGCGTATTTGCACTGTTATTGCTGACTATTATTTATTTTCAGTTTTTCTGACCTGTTTACATCCAATCTAACCAATTTACAAACAGGGTTTTAACCTTTTTTAACAAAAAGGATGTCCCGTGACAACTAAAAATTAGATAGCTTTGCATACTTTTTCAGCGGATAGGCAACCCTGTGGACGCAGGTTTGACCAACAGACAGTATATTACTTAGTTACCGCATTATTTATAGATTGTATCATTTAACATATTCACATGAAGTTCGGTGTGGTTATATTTCCGGGTTCTAACTGCGATGAGGATATCATTTACGTTTTAGAACACATAATGGGGCAAGAGGTGGTGCGCCTATGGCACAAAGACCATGATTTGCAGGGGGCCGAATTTATTGTATTGCCGGGTGGATTTTCCTACGGGGATTATCTCCGTTCAGGGGCGATAGCGCGTTTTTCTCCAATTATGCAGGAAATCATCGCCTATGCCAATAAAGGTGGTTATCTGTTAGGTATTTGCAATGGCTTCCAGATCCTCGCCGAGGCCGGGCTGGTTCCCGGTGCACTGCTGCACAACAAACAACGGAAGTTTATCTGCGAGAATGTTTACCTGAAGGCACAAACATCAAATTCCCTAATTACGGCACAATTGGATCTTGACCGAGCCTATAAAATTCCCGTCGCTCATGGTGAGGGCAATTATTTCGTTGACACCGACACTTTGAAGTCGTTAAACGACAACGATCAGGTATTGTTCCGTTATTGTGATGCTGCCGGCAATATCACTGAGGCGGCGAACCCCAATGGTTCTATAGCCAACATAGCGGGCGTGTGCAACCGGGCACGTAATGTATTCGGTATGATGCCACATCCGGAGCGCGCCGCAGATTGCGTATTGGGAAATGAGGACGGATTAGGCATTTTTGAATCTATCCTTCATACTGCACTATCGTAACTAAGTTTATTTATGCAGCACCGCATCCCGAAGCACTCTCATCGTACCATGCATCATATTCTGAAAGTTGTTATTCTCCCCGTTTTTTTCCTGACCTCTACCTTGGTGTATGCGCAGCGCTCAACCACCAGTTCGCCGTATTCTCGATTTGGATTGGGAGAAATTCGCGGTGACCTTTTGCCACAGACCCGTGCCATGGGCGGTATCGCTACTGGCGTCCGCTACCAAAGCGGTTATGGAAATATCAACGTCGCCAATCCTGCCGCGTATTCTGCCCTTCAATTTACTACTGTAGACGTAGGCGTCTTTGGCAATATTACGCAATTAAGCAGGAACCAACGCGCTGAGAACTCTTACAATTTTTCGCTAAGCCACATTAATTTCGGTATCCCACTGGGCCGTCCGGGTGGTCTGAGCTTCGGTATCATGCCGTTTTCCGACGTTGGCTTTAGCTATGCAATCCCTGGTGCAATTGACACCACGGCCATCCGTACCGTATATGCCGGAGCAGGTGGCACGACAAAAGCCTACTTGGGGTATGGCATCGCTATCAACAACAATTTCAGTGTCGGTGCAAATGTCTCTTATATCTTCGGCACATTGGAAAGTATCAATTCGGTCGAATTCCCCAACGACATAGGCGCTTTACATGTACGACAAGACAGTACGCAATATGTAAATGGCTTCAGTTTTGACTATGGCGCCCAGTACTTCCAACTCTTGGGCAATAACGTAAGCCTTACTGTAGGGTACGCTGGTACGGCTGGCACGCCGCTGAACACCCAAGCCTCACGCGTGATCACGCGTACGCCTACGAGCGTTGAAGATGACTTTGAAAACCTGCCCTTAGACTCCATTCATACGTATGAAGGCCAAAAGCAGCGGATCACCATGCCAATGAAACATAGCGTTGGATTCAGCATCGCTAAAGGCAATAAGTGGATGGTGGGAGGAGATGTCAATTACGCAAAATGGAGCAGCTACCGTATCGGTGATCATAATCCAGCGCTCTCCGATAGCTATGGCTTCGCTGTTGGCGGCCAAATTACTCCTGACATCACGTCTGTGAGCTATTTCAATGTCATCGACTACCGGCTGGGGTTTAAATATAATAAGTCATACATCAACATTGAAAACCAAGATATCAAGCAGATGGCACTGACCGTAGGTTTTGGCTTTCCTTTGCCATCGCTGTTTGGAGGTGCATTTTACAAAATCAACTTTTCTTCTGAGCTGGGTCAGCGAGGTACACTCTCGAACAATCTTGTGCGCGAACGCTATATCAATTTTAATTTAGGATTTACCCTGAATGAGCGTTGGTTTCAACGCAGGCGTTATGACTAATACAAATTCTCATGATGGCAGATCATGAACGTGTTGAGTAATAATATTTTACATGTTGCAGCTGCCACGCTTACCGTGGCGGCGGTATTGACTTCATGCGAAACGGACCTGAAAGAGGTTGATCGTATCGCGGCGATTCAAGCCGAGGAACCGGTGGATATATCACAGGGCGTAACCGTCGTCTATAGTGATTCGGCTAAAGTCAAAGCAAGGATGACCGCCCCGGAAATGCGACACTACAATGTAAAAGAGCCGTATTACGAATTCCAAAAAGGCGTAACCATCATTTTCTTTGACGACATCGGCAAAGAAACCCAGCGTATTACGTCGGACTATGCCATCCAAAAAGAGGTGCAAGAACTCACCGAGTTCAGGGGTAATGTCGTGATTACGCGGGCAGACGGGTCAATCATTAAAACAGAGGAACTCATCTACGACCAGAAAGCAAATATATTTTACAACCACGTATCCATTGAAGCGTATTTCAAGGACGGGCGCGGAAACTTCATGGGTTCTTCTTTTCAATCAGACGGCAATTTTGAAAACATCGAGGTACAGAACTCAACGGGGTTGTACATATTTGAGGAAGGGCAGGGTCCAACATTTCGGTAACGACCAGTGCTCCAAATCCCTTAACAGCTGCGAATGAGATGATTTATTGAAGTTTTTATTCTTTTTTTGATAAAAATCGTATCTTGCGCCTCATTTTGAAAAAGGCGGGGGACAACCACCTGAAAACAAGATTTGACATAATAAATAACAGCTTAACAGAAACAGTTTTATACAGGCTATGGGATTAATGAATTATTTGCGCAACCGTGCGGGAGTGATTATCGTTGTTTTTATCGGTTTCGCGATTTTTGCGTTTTTGTTGGGAGACGTAATTAACTATGGGACACCATTTTGGGCGCGCCATCAAAACCAAGTTGGCAGTATTAATGGTGAATCTATCGACATTAATGAATTCAATGCGCAAGTAGACCAGACCTCAGAGATGTTTCGTCAACAAATGGGAGGAGGTACACTGAGTCCGCAGATGAGATCATGGGCCGTACAACAGGTATGGGGCCAATACCTTAATCGCGAGTTATTGAAGCGTGAGGTGGAACGAATCGGACTTGCTGTAGGACGGACTGAATTGAATGACCTTGTACAGGGCGACAATCCAGCTATGCAAATCCAGCAAGCTTTCCGAAACCCGCAGACCGGGCAATTCGACCGCGCTCAACTTACCTCCTTCATTTCTCAGGTAGGTACACTTCCGCAAGGCCACGAGGCTCACGGTCAATGGGAGGCTTTATTGCAAAATGTCATTGACGAACGGTTAAGTGCTAAGTATACCAACCTGATAAACAACAGCATTTATATAACTTCACTGGAAGCTACTGAAGAGTACAATCAACGAAACAAGTTGGCTAATTTTGAGTATGTGCTTTTGGACTACGACAGTGTAGCGGACAGCGCCGTAACCGTTACTGAGCAAGATTATAAGGAATATTACAACGAAAACAAAGGTGTATTTAAGAACCCTGAAGAAACCCGTAGCCTTGAATTTGTTGTCTTCGATGCAAGTCCAACTGCACAGGATACCGCACGGGTACGAACAACCATCGACGAGTTGAAAGCGCAACTCGCCGAATCCACTACAGATTCCTTGTTCGCTGCAGTCAATTCAGACACCAAATATCCATACATCTTTCGTAAACAAGGCGAATTCACGCCTGCACTAGATACATTGGTGTTTAATGCACCGTTGGGCACCGTAGTTGGCCCCGTACTTTCCAACGGCCGGTTTGAAATTGCCAAAATAGTGGAGACGAAGGTTGGCCCTGATTCGGTAAAAGCCAGCCACATTCTGCTTAACCCGGCTACAGAGGGCGGAACGGACCGCGCAAAAGCGAAGGCAGACTCCATTAAAGGACTCATTGAAAAAGGCGAGAGCTTTGCTGCATTGGCGGTACAGTTCAGCGTTGACGAAGGAAGCAAAATTAACGGCGGGGAACTCGGCACGTTTGGACGGGGACAGATGGTCCCTGCTTTTGAAAACGCCGCTTTTGATGCTCGCAAAGGAGACGTTGTCATAGCTACGTCTCAATTCGGCATCCATATCATCAAAGTAGAGGACCAAATAGGCTCATCCCGTGTGGTGAAAGCCGCCATCATTGACAAACAAATCAATAGTGGCCGGGAGACGATGGATGCCGCTTATAGTAAAGCTAACCAATTTTTCGGAGCGCTCCGTTCAAACAATTTTCAGGAGACCGCTACACAGCAAGGGCTATCCGTATTGAAGGCCAATGATATCACGGCGATGGAAACGATGTTGAGCGGCACTGAAGTACCCCGTGAGCTTGTTCGTTGGGCATTTGAGGCTGACAAGGGCGATGTTACGGACAAAGTGTACGAATCTGACACAAAATATATCGTCGCGCGGGTCACTGATATTCACAAGAAGGGCCAATTGCCGCTGGAGGCTGTCAAAAGCGATATCGAAAGCGTAGTACGCAACCGGGTAAAAGCCAAGAAGCTGATCGCCCAAGCAACGGAAGCTGCCAACGGCGCCACTAGCCTTGCTCAAATTGGCCAGAAATTAGGTAAGACACCTACGCTGGCGGAGAACATTGTATTCGCAAACCCAGTAATACCAGGAGTAGCGCAGGAAAATGCCGTTGTTGGTACCGTCTTTGGATTACAACCTAAGCAGCCTTCCAAACCCATAAGAGGCTCCCAAGGGGTGTATATTGTTGAGGTCACCGGATTTGTCAATCCAGCTGCTCCGACTGATTTGAGTGCTCAAAAGCGCCAAATGACACAGTCGCTGGCTCAGCGCACCTGGTCGCTAGCGTTCCGTGCGCTGCAAGATAAAGCTGATATTGAGGACAACCGAGCGAGGTTCTTTTAGTAAATCTGCATCGAACGTTATTTTTCGTAACTTTGTATCCGGATAGCGGCAGACGTTATCCGGATTTTTTATGATTATGGAAATACAGGAAACTATCGTCAATAAAGTTGCTCAAAGTGGCTTGGTCACCGTAGACCTTGCTCATTTTGCTCCCCAGGGCGATCGGGTGCTCTACGATATCAAAGACAATTTATTTCATGGACTCATCCTGCGGGAAAAGGATTTCAGGGAGTTTGTCAAAACCCATGATTGGGCGCAATATACGGGAAAATATGTGGCCATTACCTGTACGGCGGATGCGATTGTTCCGACATGGGCCTATATGCTATTGGCTAACCGTCTGGCACCTTATGCTGAAGAGGTTGTTTTTGGGGATCTCGCCACGATGGAAACCCTGCTATATGAAAGAGCATTAGCACATGTAGACATGGAAGTATACCGGGACCAGCGTGTGGTGGTCAAAGGGTGTGGTGATATCGAGGTTCCCGAATCGGCCTTTGTCAAATTTACCGCTATGTTGAGTAAAGTCGCGAAAAGTATCATGTATGGCGAACCGTGTTCTACCGTACCGGTATTTAAGCGTAAGGCGTAAACGTATGGTTAAAAGCGGCATTTTATTTGTAAGGAATAGCGCATGAAGAGAACGCTCGCCTTTATCTGCTTTTGCTTTGGCGTGGCGCTGTTTGCCAATGCGCAATCTCTCCCCTATCTAAAAGAATCTGCTTTCAAAGCAGGAGAGGAGCTCCGTTACCGGCTACGCTATGGCGTGATATCTGCCGCTACCGGTACGTTGACTGTTGAAGATTCAAAAATCAAATTCAGCAGCCCTCACAGTTTTCACCTTTCGGCAAGGGGGCGTACATCCAATGCATTCAGCATTTTTTACACGGTAGATAACCGGTATGATTCATATATCGATTCCCGAACGTTTTTACCGCATTATTATACAGAAAATATTCGGGAAGGTAATTATCGCCGCACAGATATCGTCCGTTTCGACCATCGGAATCGCACAGTACAGGGAAATAAGGGAACATTCAAAAGCGAATCCGCCCAGACATTCGATTTGCTTTCTGCTTATTACTTCTCGCGAAACCTGGACTTATCCAACGTCAAACCCGGGCAATCATTTACCATGACCTATTTCCTGAATGATGAAATTGCCACGCTTGGTATTGAATACGTTGGTATTGAGAGCGTGAAAACACCGTTAGGCACGCTCGAATGTTTGAAATTCAGCCCCGAAATCACTCCCGGAAGGATATTCAGGAAAGATAGCCGGCTGTATTTATGGGTCACCAACGATGGGAACCGCATCCCGGTAAAAGCACAAGTGGAAATATTGATAGGCTCCGTTACGTTGGAGCTGAGCGAGGCCACAGGATTGAAGTATCCATTAGGACAAAAAGTGCAGGGTGTATCCAAATAAAGTGAATCGACCATGATGATTGAAGTAGGCTCCGTATTGGTCAGTGAAGAATTGGTTAAAGAAGAATTTGTATGCAACCTGAGCAAGTGCCGCGGTGCATGTTGCGTGGAAGGCGACGCTGGTGCTCCGTTGCAAGAAGACGAATTGGCTGTACTGGACGGTATTTATCCCAAGGTGAAACCTTATATGACGAAAAAGGGCATTGCCGCGGTCGAAGAATTCGGCACGCACGTCGTCGACGCCGACGGCGATCTCACGACACCTTGTGTAGATGGCCATAAAGAATGCGCCTATGTGACTTGGGAAAACGGCATCACCAAATGTGCTATTGAAAAGGCGTACGAAAAAGGGGAAATCAGTTGGAAAAAACCTATTTCCTGCCACCTCTACCCTATCCGTACTACGGCATACCCTGAGTTTGACGTACTGCACTATGACCGCTGGCACATTTGCCAACCAGCTTGTGCCCTTGGCCGGGAACTCCAGATGCCCGTGTATACGTTTCTGAAAGACCCGCTTATCCGCAAATATGGCCAGGAATGGTATGACGAGTTGGAAGAATCGGTAGCCCTGCTATAGGTTATGAAAATATCTTAGTATCTTGCGCCGGTTTTTAATCAACAGGTTTTATCCGTGGCTGCCGACCGTTTTACATGCTCAAACTAAGCGAAATACAGAAACCCATTGCCGCCGAATTGGCAATTTTCGAGGACAAATTCAAAGAATCGATGCGCAGTTCGGTTCCTTTGCTCGATCGTATCACGCATTATATTGTCAAACGAAAAGGCAAACAAATGCGCCCCATGTTTGTCTTTTTTTCGGCAGGGCTCTGCGGGGCCATCAACGACGCCACACACCGGGGAGCTGCGTTGGTTGAGCTTTTGCATACCGCAACGCTGGTGCATGACGACGTAGTGGATAATGCCAATGTACGGCGGGGTTTTTTCTCAGTAAACGCATTGTGGAAAAACAAGATTGCCGTGCTCGTGGGTGACTTTTTGCTGGCCAAAGGACTGTCGCTCTCTATCCGCAACAGCGATTTTAAATTGCTCGAAATCGTTACCCATGCCGTTGAACAAATGAGCGAAGGCGAACTGCTCCAGATTGAAAAAGCCAGACGCATGGATATAGAAGAACCCGTGTATTTCGAGGTTATCCGGCAAAAGACCGCCTCCCTGATTGCTTCATGCTGTGCATGCGGCGCGGCGTCGGCAGGTTCCGATGGTTCAACCGTCAATAAAATGCACTTGTTCGGCGAAAAGGTAGGCATAGCCTTCCAAATCAAGGATGACCTTTTTGACTTTGGGATTGATGACGTAGGAAAGCCGTTGGGAAATGATATTAAAGAAAAAAAGATCACCCTACCGTTGATTTATGCATTGAAACAAGTAAGCAAGTCTGAAAAGCGTTATATCATCAATTTAGTAAAAAATCACAACGAAGATCATCAAAAGGTGAACGAAGTGATCGCCTTTGTCAAAGCCAATGGCGGCATGGAATATGCTACTTCGCAAATGCTGACCTATCAACAGGAAGCCTTTGACATCCTCGCCCAGTTCCCGTCCAGTCCATATCGAGACGGGTTGGAGCAACTTGTAAGATACACAACTGAACGAAATAAATAACCATGAGTCACGAAATCCTGTTCTTTGGAGGTTTTCTACTTTTTATCATACTAATGCTGGCCATAGACCTGGGCCTCTTCAGTAAAAGTAATAAACCGGTGAGCTTTAGACAAGCTGCGATAATGAGTGCGATATGGGTGACCTTTGCCCTCGGCTTCTACGTGGTTTTACGGATATGGGGCTACGAACTCCATGATATCCAAGATTTCGATCGGTTAACGGAGATAACAAAACGACACCTCCATAATATCCGGTTGATACCAGGTGATTTTGAAGCCAGCCTTGCGTTGTATAATAAGAACCTTGCGCTCGAGTACATCACCGGATACGTGGTAGAATACGCCTTATCAGTAGACAACATCTTTGTCATGGTATTGATTTTTACTTCTTTCGGGGTGCCGGCACAGTATTACCATAAGGTATTGGTTTGGGGCATCATTGGTGCTATCGTGCTGCGCTTCCTGTTTATTTTTTTGGGGGCAGCGTTGATTAGCCAGTTTGGATGGATCCTTTACCTTTTTGGCTTCTTCCTGGTCTACACCGGAATTAACATGTTTTTACATCGCAGCGAAGAGGAAGAAATTGATCCCAAAAACCACAAGGTGGTCAAATTTGCTTCTAGGTATTTTTCCGTGTATCCTACATTCGTCGGCGGCAAGTTCTTTCACAGGGAAAACGGAAAAAAATACATCACGCCACTCTTTTTGGTGCTATTGGTCATCGAGTTTACCGACTTGATATTTGCTGTAGATTCCATTCCGGCTATTTTTGCCGTCACGAAAGATCCCTATATTGTCTTTTTCTCCAACATTTTTGCCATTCTGGGATTACGTTCCATGTTTTTCCTGCTGGTCAATATTATCCACAAATTCCATTACCTAAAAACTGGGCTTTCCTTTCTCCTGGTGTTTATCGGTGCGAAGATGCTGCTCCATCACTGGCTTGACGACTGGGGTTTCACCACTTCTCATTCACTGATTATCATCATTTCGATATTAGCCGTCAGCGTGGTCGCATCACTTATTTTTCCTAAAAAAGAAAAGCAACACCCTAAAAATGAAGCTGGAAAAAACGCGTTTTAAAGTAAAATCGTACATTCGTGCGTCAAAGCTAATCAAACACATGCGTATCAGTTATATAATGAAAAAAGGCAGCTTTACCTTGCTGCTATTCACCTGCCTGCTTAGCAGACATAATTTATTTGCACAGCAACAGGCTGACTTGGAAACGGCATTCAGGCAGATTAATGCCGAAGTGTTGAGCCATTCCGAGGCTTATGTCCGTCTTGGTGAGTCGATACAACAAATCGGCCACCGCCTCACCGGCTCACCCAATGGCGCCAAAGCCGAGCAATATGTGTTTGACTTGCTTAAAGCCTACGGATTTGAAGAGGTGGCTTTTCAACCATTCGCCATCAACGGCTGGGCCCGTGAAAGTCTCGATCTGCGAGTAGGGTCGCCAGGAAATCTGCAACCGGTAAAAGCAGTCGCATTGGCCAGCACGCCTGTGTCCGCCCAGGTCTCTGGCGAACTGGTGGATATGGGCAATGGATTGGAGAGTGACTATGCAGCCAATCCGGAGCGGGCTCAGGGAAAGATCGTCCTTGCGGCACTACATTTGCTTCCCAATTCACCCCAGGGCACTAAAAATTTACACCGATCTGCCAAAGCTGCGCTTGCCATAAAATATGGAGCCAAGGGCATCATTCTATTTAATAGTGTGGCCGGTGGCACGTTACTCACTGGGACAGCCTCCATTACCGGAGACCTGCTGACTATTCCCGCACTATGCGTTGGACTTGAAGAGGGCAATAGGCTCAAAGCCCGCATTGCCGAAGGCCGGCAGGAGGCGACCATCGAGATGAAGAATAAAGCAGGCAAGATGCAAGCCCGCAATGTAATCGCCCGGATTACCGGCAGCGAATTGCCCAATGAGAAAATCGTAGTGGGCGGCCATTTGGATAGCTGGGATCTCTCCCCAGGCGCGGTAGACAATGGTTTAGGAGCTTTTTCGGTACTTGATATGGCGCGGACGTTTATGGCTTTGGGTATCAAACCGAAGCGCACTATCGAATTTGTGCTGTTCATGGGTGAGGAACAGGGACTACTTGGCTCAAAGGCCTATGTTCAACAGGCTATGAGCAATGGCACACTCGACCAAATCCGTTTCATGCTCAATTTTGACATGACCAACGACCCAAAGGGCTTTTATGCAACACTTGAGGGAAACAGGGCGCTATTTGAAGAAATCGGCCATAGCGCAGCTCGGATTGACACAACGTTTAAAGGTACGTTTTCAGCTACCGCTGGACTTTACAGCGACCACCAGCCGTTTATGTTGCAAGGCATTCCCACAGGAGGGGCAGACGGCAGCACATTAAGTCGCGAAGCACTCAATTGCTACCATGCGGATTGTGACGTCTTTGAGTTGGTAAACGAACAGCAGATGAAAAACACGGTGCGGTTTTGCAGTATGCTGGTATATGGTTTGGCCAATACCAATGAAATCCCGGTCAAGCGACTTTCTGATGCTGAAGTCAAGCAATTGATGGTCGACAACAACCTGGAAGAGGCGTTACGTTTAGGAGGAGACTGGCGCTGGGACTGAAGTAACAGTAAGCGTTAAGCTTACTGCCTTAAAACAGTATATCCCTTATCGCGGGCGTCCTGTCAAATACACGTTTAGCGTAAGTACACAACGGCATAACGCGAAGACCGTTTTCCCGTGCAAAAGACACGCCCGCCATCACCAATTGCTTGCCTACTCCTTTACCTGAAAAGTCAGGATTCACCTCGGTGTGATCAATGATAAACTTATTGCTGCCCGCCCAAGTATAAGTCATAAGACCGACTTCCTCGCCATCAATGATTGCCCTGAATAGGCCTTTTTTGCCGTTATCGTCCCGTTGAATTTCCATGTTGTTATATATATTTATACATTGCCAGCATCATCCCATATGTCACTCAACATAAGGCGTTCCAGTATTCTGGAATAGAAAGGCCCACTTGTCTGCCTGTTCGGCAATGACCATGGCCGTCGGTTTGCCCGCCCCATGCCCTGCTTTGGTTTCAATACGGATCAATACCGGATTTGATCCCGCATGGTATGCTTGCAGGCGCGCCGCAAATTTAAAGGAATGAGCAGGCACGACACGATCGTCATGATCTGCCGTAGTAACAAGCGTAGCAGGATAGGCCGTACCTTCCCTTAGCGCGTGGTAAGGTGAATACGCATAGAGATACCTGAACATCTCCTCATTATCGTCGGCCGTACCATAATCGTACGCCCAACCTGCGCCTGCCGTAAATTTGTGATAACGCAGCATGTCCATCACGCCCACAGCAGGGAAAGCCACCTTAAATAGTTCAGGCCGTTGTGTCATAGCAGCCCCCACAAGCAGCCCGCCATTCGAACCGCCTGCAATGCCAAGTTTTTCCGGCGATGTGTATTTTTCGCTGATCAAGTATTCGGCCGCCGCAATAAAATCATCAAATACATTTTGCTTTTGGAGCTTAGTGCCTGCAAGGTGCCATTTCTCGCCATACTCACCACCGCCCCTCAGGTTGGCCACGGCATATACACCACCCTGTTCGAGAAGAATAATGTTTGAAGTACTGAATGACGGCGTAAGACTGATGTTGAAGCCACCGTATCCATACAGTAAGGTTGGATTATTACCATCCAATTCCAGCCCTTTTTTGTGGGTGATGATCATGGGCACCTCGGTTCCATCCTTGGACGTATAAAACACCTGTTTGGACTCATATTGGGTTGGATCGAAATCCACTCCCGAAGCTTTATATAATGTCGATTTGCCCGATGCGATATCATACTTAAAAATCGTGGGCGGATACACGTAAGAAGTAAACGAATAATACAGTTCCTTATCTTCCGCCTTAGCGCCAAACCCGCCAACCGACCCCACATCCGGCAATTCGATGGTGCGCTCCAGCTTACCGGTCCGATCATATTGCTGCACCAAAGATGTGGCATCCTTGAGGTAATGTGCAAATAGCTTGCCACCGCCGGTCCTTGGGCTAAGTACGTTATCCGTTTCTGCAATCAAATCCACCCACTTTTCAGGTCGGGGATCCTCCGCGTTTACCGTGACGATTTTCCCATTCGGCGCATTAAGATTAGTGTAAATAAACAACTTATTGCCGTCATTATCGATAACGGCATGGTCTTTTTCGAAATTATCTACCACATTTACTATTGGGCTTTCCGGTTTGGATAGATCCTGAATATACAACTCCCCTCCACTCGTTGTATTCGCTGCCGAAATAATGAGAAACCGCTCATCCTCTGTTAGGTATCCGCCGACATAACGTCGTGGCGTGCTGGATCCTCCAAAAATGAGTATATCTTCGTTTTGGGGTGTATTAAGCCGGTGGAAATACAGCTTATGCTGGTCGGTAATACCAGAAAGTGTGCTTCCGTCCTTCGGCTTGTCGTAGCTGCTGTAGTAGAATCCTTCATTACCCCGCCAGGCAAGGCCGCTAAACTTCACATCGACCAAGGTGTCGCCAATTACGGTTTTATCGTCTGCCCGAATCGCTACGACCTTCGTCCAATCGGACCCGCCCTCCGAAATTTGGTAAGCAACCAAGCTTCCATCTTTGCTGAATGCGATACCAGCTAAAGAAGTTGTGCCGTCTGTCGAAAACTTATTGGGATCAAGGAAAACCTCTACTTCGCCGTCTTCCCCTTTTTGGCGATACAGAACACTTTGGTTTTGCAAGCCGTCGTTTTTGTAAAAATAAGTATAATCCCCTTCCCTGAACGGTGCAGAGAATTTTTCATAGTTCCATAGTCTCTCCAACCGTTTATAAATTGCATCACGGTAGGGAATCTGTTTGAGATAATTATTCGTGACTTCATTCTCTGCATCCACCCAAGTTTTCGTATCGGCTGCAGTATCATTTTCGAGCCAACGGTACGGATCAGGCACTGGGACACCAAAATGATTAGTTACCACATCGCCTTTTCTAGTCTCCGGATAGGGTAGTAATGTAATCGCTGGGGCAGGATCAATGGTCTTTTGGTTTTGACAGGCTGTCACCAGTGTGGCCAGCACAAGGATGTTGACGTTTTTGTTCATACGGAATGGTTTAAATCCATCGTGGATTCCTTTACTACAAACGTAGATAAATTGTGCTTGATTTGCAAATAGCGGGCGGCATTCCGGCATACGGAAGCCCGCGATTGATCTTTTTGCGTTTGAATCCATTTTTAGCTATGTTTGGCTGCACATGGCGATACGCGACAAGATATATTTTGCTTCAGATTTCCACCTAGGCGCTCATCCCCGTTCGACGACGCGCGAACGAGAATCCAGGATTGTCCGTTGGCTGGACGCCATCAAAACCGATGCAGCCGAACTTTACCTGATGGGCGATATTTTCGATTTCTGGTTTGAATATGCTACCGTGGTGCCCAAGGGTTACATCCGGTTTTTGGGCAAGCTGGCCGAACTGGCAGATCTGGGTATCAAAGTAACACTCTTCAAAGGCAACCACGATATGTGGATGTTTGGTTATCTAAAACATGAAATCGGCGCTGACATCGTTGACAACGAATTGATCATCGAGCGCGGAGGGAAAACATTTTACATGCACCATGGCGACGGATTAGGTCCCGGCGATAACAAGTACAAACTACTGAAGAGAATATTCAGAAGCAAAGCATGCCAATGGCTTTTTGCACGGCTGCATCCCAATCTGGGAATAGGTATCGCCCAGCGATGGTCTGCCCACAGCCGTGCCGCTTCCGGAACCGATGAAGTATTTCTCGGGGAAGACAACGAGTGGTTGATTGTATATGCCAAGTCCATCCTTGCGAATCGGCACTACGACTATTTTGTCTTTGGCCACCGCCACCTGCCTTTAGAGGTTGACTTACCCAACGGCAGCAGGTATGTAAACCTCGGCGAATGGATAAACCACAATACCTATGCGGTATTTGATGGTGAAAGATTGGAATTAAAAAAATGGCTAACCTCATCGCTATAATTGTATATTATGAATTGGATCATCTTAATTATTGCCGGGCTTTTTGAAGTGGGCTTTACGGCAAGCCTCGGCAAAGCGAAGACAACAACTGGCATGGAGTCCGTTTGGTGGTATGGCAGCTTTGCCCTTTGCCTTACCTTAAGCATGGCCCTATTAATACGGGCTACCCAAACGCTGCCGCTCGGCACGGCCTACGCCGTGTGGACCGGTATTGGAGCGGTGGGCACCGTGTTGGTCGGAATCATATTCTTTAAAGAACCAGCTACACTATGGCGACTGGTGTTTATCACTACCCTTATCGGTTCCATCGTGGGGCTTAAGGCAGTATCACCGCATTAAGTCTGGCATCCCGCCGATTTTTCATCCATTAAAAAAACCGGTAAAAAAGCGTACTTTTGTACACATTTTTGTGATTTCGTTTCCCGGCCCTCGTTGCACTGTTGGGGTGAAGCAGGAGCTAAGGCGAAGCGCAAGCACCAAACACTTTACGTATGTTAGAAAAGTTAAAAGCGATAAAAGATCGTTGGGAAGAGGTAGAGCGCGAACTAAGCAGTCCTGAAGCCATCAACGACATGAAACGGTTTGCTCAGCTCAATAAAGAATACAAGGATTTGGGAAGAATCGTAGAGCAGTATCATATCTATAAGAATATGGTCAGCAACATCGACACCAATAAGGATATCCTTGCCAATGAGAAAGACCAGGAGCTGCGCGAAATGGCTAAGGAAGAGCTGGATATTCTTTTGGAGCAAAAAGAGGCGAAGGAAGAAGAGATTCGTTTGATGCTCATCCCGAAAGATCCGGAAGACGCTAAAAATGCCATCCTTGAAATCCGCGGTGGTACTGGGGGCGATGAAGCAGCGCTATTTGCCGGCGACCTCTACCGCATGTATACTCGCTATTTCGAAAAGAAAGGATGGCGTGCAGAAGTCATGGATGTAACCGAAGGTACTGCGGGTGGTTACAAGGAGGTGATCCTGAAAGTAACTGGCGAGGATGTCTATGGACAACTAAAATATGAATCTGGTGTACATCGGGTACAACGTGTGCCGGATACAGAAACCCAAGGGCGTGTGCACACATCAGCCGCGTCAGTAGCTGTACTTCCTGAAGCGGAGGAAGTGGATGTAGAAATCAATCCAGCGGATATTGAGATGCAGACATCTCGATCAGGCGGCGCAGGCGGTCAGAATGTAAATAAGGTAGAAACCAAGGTACAGCTCACTCATAAACCTACGGGCATTGTTGTCGTTTGCCAAGTGGAGCGCTCGCAACTGGCGAACCGTGAATTGGCCATGGAAATGCTGCGTTCAAAACTGTATGAGCTTGAAGTGCAGAAAAAACACGGCGATATTGCCGCTAAACGCAAAACCATGGTCTCCACCGGCGACCGTTCTGCAAAAATCCGGACATACAATTTTCCACAGGGTCGGGTTACCGAACACCGCATAGGGCTGACGATGTACAACCTTCCAGCCATCATGGATGGTGATATTCAGGAGGTTATTGATGCGCTTCAATTTGCAGAAAATGCAGAGAAAATGAAGGAGGGGGCAACGCTCTAATTATTTTAAAAAAAATGTTTGCAAATAGAGAAAACACGCTATATTTGCAGTCCCAAACGGGAAGTAGGTCTGGTAGTTCAGCTGGTTAGAATACATGCCTGTCACGCATGGGGTCGCGGGTTCGAGTCCCGTCCAGACCGCCAGTTTAAAACGCAATCATTTGAAAAACAAGTGGTTGCGTTTTTGTTTTGCAAATAGGTAGCAAAAAAGGGAGCAATGTCGATAAGTCCCCCAAACACTTCCAATTCATCTCCTTTCGGTGTCCCCGGCTTTGCATCAAAGATGGCTTCCAACCGTGCATAGCGGTTTGGTAATCCTGCCCTGTTTTGATGGGGTTAATTTCCATATCCTTTATAGGTTAGTTGCTTCAATCTTTGTCATACTCCGCACCTGATACCATGCTTTTAACGGTTGCTCGCTATGGCATGCCGTTGCCAAGCGTACTCCTGAAAATATCCTCATGCTATACAAAGGCAGCCATTAGTTCCCAAATCGGGAAACATTAGTCTACTTTCTTCAAAACAGTTTATTGTTTCGGAGCGCCAAAAGCCTTTTGCATAAGCTCTTTCCGTCGCTCCTGTTTCGATATTGATATAATTGTTGATTGACCACGGCCATGCAGGGGAAGACGGTCGAATTATGTTGCCTCACTTGGAGTTAATAAACGCTGCGGATTGCAGCTAAAAAAATAAAAAAAAATTTATTTTTACAAATAAGTCACCACTTGGTGTTTTTTTTTTTTGGTTACCTTTACTGTTGTTATCGGCAGTCTTGGCATTTAACGTAACAAGTGGCCCAAAAATTCCGGCAGTGAGACAATTACCATTAACCCATAAAAACATAGTATATGGAAAACCGAATCTTAATTTACTCAATTGCCGCAATGCTTGCATGTTTGGCTTGCAGCAAAGAAGGTGACCAAACCGATGATGGCAACATCATCTCCCTGAACGAACTTTCAAGCAACTTCCTCTTGGTTGATGACAGGGGGTTGCTCAACAAAGTCCAAACCCATTTAGACCAAGACAAACTATCAGCTAAGGTTTCCCAAATCGAGGAAGTGAAATTTTACGAATCGGCTGATGCAAGGTTTTACTTGGTCTCCTACAAACTTGATGATGGTGATACCAAGGAAATCGCAATCAGGGATAACCTCGTTACCAACCAATCGACCGGAATTTCATGCAGGGGGCAATGTACAAGTGATAGGTGCCGGATTGAAGGGGAAATTGACTTAGATTTGAGTGACGGCGATGATTCTTGGTCCCAATGCAGCTGCACTGCATGTGAAATGCATGTGACCACCGCGGCCATAACGGAATCAGAAAATGAAACCTTAAGCAAGGGATTCCGGAACATCGAGGATTTGGCGAAAAAAAGCTTCCTAAATACTTTTGGTACCCCGTCCGACAAAATTGCAGTTACAAAAGTTGACTATTTCAAGGACGAAAAAGTGGATATCCAGACCTTCACCTATGAAGGGAGCAACGGTATCGAGTCCACGTTTATGGTTGTGAGGGCCTTAGTGGACGGAATCAGTGCTAACGGGGTGGAAATGGCGGCTATGGATACAACCATAATCGATTGTACCGGAAGCTGTGATTGCAGGGAAAGGTATTATCCCGGAACCGGGGCAGTTGAATGCACCTGTTCCGATTGCAAAATGATAGTCGAAACCGAAGATACAGAAGAAGGTTAAAATCTCCATCGTATTTTTTTTTATCTCCGGCGGTCGTGCGTTCGCCGATATGTTACATGCTGCATGCCAATTGGCATTGGTTTCTACCTACTTAACGTTTTACTGCTTACCTTTGTTGAGCTAGTCGTATACATCGGAGGGGCGACACAATTAAATAAAAGATGAAACCGATTCTTATCTTGACTGTTTTAGCCATAGCAATGGCTTGTAACAATGCAAAACAATCCGAACGAATGAAATACAAAACCACCGGTCATATCGAACGCGTTGACCCAGCATTGGATACCATCATTGACACCGATGCAAAGGCTGAAATCATTGCGGAAGGCTTCGATTGGAGCGAAGGGCCACTGTGGGTAGAAAGCGAGCAAATGCTGTTGTTTTCAGACGTGCCAACCAACACGGTTTATAAATGGACGGAAGAAAACGGCACGGAAGTTTACTTGCGGCCCAGCGGCTATACCGGGTCGAAGCCCAGTCAGCGCAAAGAGCCGGGCAGCAACGGCTTACTGCTGGATAACGAAGGGAACCTTGTTCTTTGCCAACACGGCGATCGGCGGATGGCCAGAATGAACGCAAGACTAGACCAGCCCGAAGCTACGTTTACAACGTTGGCCGACACCTACAACGGCAAGCGCTTCAACAGTCCGAACGATGCGGTATATAACCATGTTGGCGAACTGTTTTTTACTGACCCTCCTTATGGACTGCTAGCGCAAAATGACGACGACCCAGCTAAAGAAATTCCCTTTAACGGCGTATACAAAGTAAAGCCGAATGGTGAAGTGATCCTATTGGCCGATAGCATCACAAGGCCGAACGGAATCGCGTTTTTTCCCGATCAAAAAAAATTGCTGGTCGCTTGTTCCGACCCCAATGCGGCCAACTGGTATGTACTTGATGCTGAAGATAATATATTGGCATCGCCCACTTTATTTTATAGTGCTACTGATGAACGGGATGGATTGAAAGGCCTTCCCGACGGGCTGAAGATTAATAAAAACGGGACCGTATTTGCGAGCGGTCCCGGGGGCATATGGATATTCAACTCAGCGGGAAAAGTACTCGGAAAAATAAAATTAGATGAAGCAGCATCCAATGTGGCCTTATCTGCCGATGAAAAAACCGTCTACGTGACCAACGACATGTACGTCCTACGGATCAAACTGAAACCCTAAAAAATATAATCCGTACTCAAAAAGTTGGAGTTATGTTCCCGGACAATGGCATTAAACAGTTGTTTATTAGGCTCCGTTACTTTAGTCGCTACCAATGAACGTATCGAGAATGACCGCAAGGCATCAAATACCGATAGCGTACCTTCCGCACTGTCTTTCCTGCCTGTAAACGGAAAGACGTCGGGTCCCCGCTGCGCCTGACAGTTGATGTTCACGCGGCTGACAAGGTTTACAAAAGAATCGATGAGTTTGGCCACTTCAACCGGATCTTCGCTGAATATGCTTACCTGCATACCGTGCGAAGCATTTACCTGGTATTTGATAGGTTCTTCGATGCCATCAAAAGGCACTACGGGAATCACAGGGCCAAATTGTTCTTCATGATATAGTCTCATCTTTTCATTGACGGGATACACCACGGCGGGAAATACAAAGGAGGCCTGGGTATACCCACCGTTTTCATTAACTACGTGAGCACCTTTAGCCAACGCATCGTCAATACACCCACGGAGATAAGCCGGTTTGTTCGGTTCAGGAAGGGGAGTGATTTTCACATCTTTCTCCCATGGCAATCCCGGCTTCAGCGCTGACACAGCGGCATTCAGCTTTTCGACAAACTTGGCTGCTATTTCTTTCTGAACAAATATTAGTTTCAGTGCAGTGCAACGTTGCCCGTTGAAGGAAAGTGCACCTAATATGCATTCGCTTACCGCTACATCGATGTCTGCATGTCTAGTCACAATTGCAGCATTTTTTGCATCGAGACTCAATATCGCACGTAGGCGGTTTACTTTTGGATGCAATTTTTTAAGTCCGTTGGCCACCTTGCTTGATCCGATGAAGGCCAGCACACTGACCTTGCCACTTTCCATGATTGGTCGAATAATTTCGGAGCCCTTGCCGTACAACGTGTTCACCGTTCCTTTTGGAAACGCTTCCTTAAACGCCTTAAGTAGTGGATAATGGGCTAAAACACCGTGCTTAGGCAACTTAAAGAGTATGGTGTTGCCCATGATAAGCGCCGGTATAAGCGTTGTAAATATTTCGTTCAGTGGGTAATTGAACGGCCCCATGCTTAACACCACCCCCAACGGAGCCCGTCTTATCTGGGCAATGGTACCCTCAGCTTGTTGAAAGCGTGACGACTCCCGGTCCAGATCTTTCAATGCGTCAATCGTATCGTTTATGTAATCAACCGTACGATCAAATTCCTTGGCTGCATCTGGTAGTGTTTTTCCGATTTCCCACATCAACAGTTTGACGACCACGTCACGTTGCTGTACCATAAGGTAGACGAATTGCTGCATGCATTGAATCCGCCCTTCCACTGACATCGTCGGCCATTGACCAAGCCCGTTATCATACGCGGCAAAAGCGGCGTCCAGCGCTTCTAAAGCTTCCTTTGGACTAGTATCCGGTACACTACCCAATAATTTCCGTTCAAGTCCATTCGAAGTAGGAATACATATCGGAGAATAAATATTCGTAACAGCACCGTCCCAAGGCACTAGCTTTCCATTTAATAAATATTCCCGCTGATGAATTTCAGGGACAATGTATGCTTCCGGTATGTTGTTTTCATCTTTGAATATTCCAGACAGCGTACCCCCAGTGACGTGTTGTTGTTCCATAGTTTTATGAATCAGTTAAAAGAACCCGCTATTTAAACGACATATTCAAATTTAAAGAATTTATTCGTCCGGCGGTACTGTTTTGTCTAACGGACATTTGTCGCCGGTCGCTATGCTATCGCTTTTGGGTGGGTCTTCAACTGAACAACGTTCGTATACCGGGCTCTTCACAGCTCAAATACCCATGCCAACGGCCGGGCTGACCAAGGGTATTGACAGGAAATCCATTACTTCGATATTCCCCTAGGGGTACGTGTATAGCTTCTTCCTGATGATTAATACCACCGAGGCTCCCTATCGGGAAGAAGCACCAACCTGGGCTACGAGTGACTCTTCATTTTATCCGTACGCGTCCTTAAGAGCTGAATCACTTTATCTGATGCCTGTTTAAACGCCACATCAATGTTGTCTGCCGTCGCCGTTACGGCTTCAGGGTTCAAGCCCTTGATGCGCACTTCTATCGTACAACGTTTGTCGTTACTCCCCTGTTTGCCGCTATTTTCATCAGCCAGAAAGACTTCAAGACGGGTAACAAATTCGGCAAAATGTGATAGCGAATCATTCAAACTCGTCGTAATCTTGCTGATAAAACTTTCGCTTACCTCGATGTTTTTGTCAGAATTAACTTGTATAGTCATAACTTGTTTTTTTGCGATAATACAAATAAGAATTTTAATCGATGTCACCATTTTTCATGATAACGTCAAAAAGTCAACCAAAACCCTTCTTCAGATCAACACCCAAACGTTGATGCGCGAAAGTTCATTAAAAATGAGCACCATCGCATATCGTAAACAAACAATCTTTATCTTCGTCCTGTTAGACATTTTATATGCTACTGCCCATAGGAGACGAAAATCACGACCGGAGATCATTCCCCTTCATCAATTATTTACTGATTGGCATAAACATTTTTGTTTTTGTCTTTTTCCAAGGTTTCGGTTATAATATCCAGTTCACGTTTTCCTATGCCACTATCCCTGCAGAGATATTGACAGGAAAAGACATTGTTACGGAAAGCCAGCTCGTCGTTGACCCGATTTCGGGCACGTCTTTTGAAATGCCCGGATTGCAACGCACCGATATACCGGTATTTTTGACACTCATTACAGCCATGTTTATGCATGGGGGTATAGGGCATTTGGCCGGAAACATGCTCTACCTTTGGATATGTGGAGACAATGTAGAGGATAGACTTGGCCATTTCAGGTACTTGATTTTCTATTTGTTATGCGGTATTCTGAGCGGCCTAAGCCATGTATTCACCACCCTGTTTTTTGGTCAGAATCTATTGACCCCATGTTTAGGTGCGTCAGGGGCAATCTCGGCCGTCCTTGCGGGTTATATGGTACTTTTTCCTCGTAAACGCATCACCATTTGGATGTTTTTCCTGGTCTTTTCTGTCCCAGCTATTGTAGCGATTGGCTTATGGTTTTTGTTTCAGGTCAGCAATGGCCTCGGCGCTTTAGGCGGTGAGCAAGCCGGAGGCGTAGCCTATGCCGCTCATATCGGCGGTTTCATCGCGGGATTATTGTTGGTCAATCGGTTCAGGAAGCGCATTACTTATGCTCGTGCCTGAACTACGCCGGCACATAGCCCCCAGAGACAGTGGTCATACTCGCTATTACCAACGTGACGGCGACAGTTCCGTTTAAGCTGCCATGTCCCTCAAAATATCGATGGCGTGATTTATATCAGGCACATGCTCAAAGGCAATGCGGAGAGCGCCCTTTACTTCTTTCAGGTTGCAAATAGTAGGGTTTTGCTGCACGAACTGGAGCACCTTACCAAAGCGGTCACTTTCGAAATAGCCGGGATTGGTAGCAAAGTAACCCCGCAGCAAATTGTTTTTGTAGGAGATTTTCTCCAATCCAATTTCCCGGCCCAACCATTGGAGGCGCAAGGTATTGAGCAATTCTTCCACTTGGCGTGGTACTGGTCCAAAACGGTCCCGAAGCGACTGCTTGAATGCATCGAGCTGCTGCTCGTTTTCCAATTTAGCAATTTCGTTGTACAGATTATAGCGCTCGGCGACATTGGTCACATACTCATCCGGAATAAGCACCTCCAGATCGGTATCAATTTGAGTAAACGGCACGAACTCGCGCGGCTTTACGTCATCGAACAAATCCGAAAACTCGTCATCTTTCAACTCCTGTATTGCCTCATCCAATATCTTATGATACATTTCAAACCCAATTTCGGCGATGAACCCACTTTGTTCAGCCCCCAGCAGGTTGCCACTGCCTCGGATATCGAGGTCGCGCATGGCTACGTTGAAGCCACTGCCCAACTCGGAAAACTCCTCAATCGCACTGAGTCGCTTATATGCCTCCGAAGTAAGCGTGGAAAGCGGCGGGCTCAGCAGGTAACAAAACGCTTTCTTATTGGTACGCCCTACACGGCCACGCATCTGGTGCAAATCGCTTAAGCCAAACATATGGGCATGGTTGATGATGATCGTATTGGCGTTGGGGATATCCAGCCCGGCCTCAATGATGGTAGTAGCTACCAGCACGTCGTAGTTGTGATTGATAAATTTGAGCATTACATCTTCCAGGGCATCGCCTTCCAGCTGCCCGTGAGCCACGCCTACACGGGCATCAGGCACCAGTTTCTTGATAAGATTGCCCAACTGCGGCAGGTCAGCCACGCGGTTGTGGATGAAAAATACTTGCCCACCGCGTTCAATTTCATAAGAAACGACTTCCTGTATCAAGGTCTCATTAAAAACGTGCAGCTCAGTTTGCACCGGTTGTCTATTGGGCGGCGGCGTATTGATGATACTCAGGTCGCGTGCGCCCATCAGCGAAAAATGCAATGTACGCGGTATCGGTGTTGCGGTGAGTGTGAGCGCATCCACATTGGCACGAAGTTTCTTGAGCTTCTCCTTGACGCCTACCCCGAACTTTTGTTCTTCGTCCACGATCATTAAGCCGAGATCCTTAAATTTGACATCCTTGCTCACCAAGCGATGCGTACCGATGATAATATCCAGTTTACCATCGGCCAGCCGGGCCAAAGTTTCCTTGATCTCTTTGGTAGTCTTAAACCGGTTGATATAGTCAATCGTGCACGGAAAGCCCTTAAGCCGCTCGGAAAATGTACGGTAATGCTGCATAGCCAAAATCGTCGTCGGTACGAGTACCGCCACCTGTTTGCTATCCGCTACGGCTTTAAATGCTGCTCTAATGGCGACCTCCGTCTTGCCGAAGCCCACATCACCACACACTAATCGATCCATCGGGTGGGGCGATTCCATGTCACGCTTCACATCTGCCGTTGCCTTCTCTTGGTCGGGCGTATCTTCATAGATAAAAGACGCTTCCAACTCGGTCTGCAAGTAGGTATCAGGGCTAAAGGCGTTGCCGGTCTGTGCCTTGCGCTGGGCGTAAAGCTTAATTAGATCCCGCGCGATGTCCTTAACTTTTTTTTTAGTGGTTTTCTTGAGCTTGTCCCACGTATCAGTCCCCAATTTGTTCATTTTGGGCACTGTCCCTTCCTTGCCTGTATATTTGGAAATACGGTTCAGCGAGTTGATATTGACATACAGCAGGTCATTGTCGGCATACACCAGTCGAATCATCTCCTGCATCTTTCCATTGACCTCGACTTTTTCCAACCCCGCATATTTGCCGATGCCATGATCGATATGAGTGATATAATCACCCGGTTTTAGCTCACGCAACTCTTTGAGTGTAATTGCCTGCGATCGCTCATATCCTTTTTTTCGCTTGTATTTATAATAGCGGTCAAATACTTGGTGGTCCGTATAACAAGCAATCCCCAGCTCGACATCCAAAAATCCTTCCCTCAACGCCGTATTGATAGGCGTAAATGTCACCGACTTATCCAAGTCCTCCAAGATGGCCAGTAGGCGTTCAATTTGTTTGGGTGAGTCGGCAAAAATACAGTTTTGGATCTGCGCTTTCTCGTTTTCCTTAAAGTTATGGATGAGCAAGCTGAAGTCTTTATTAAAGGACGGCTGCGGCCGCTGATCAAACGCAATAGTTTCGGTTGGCTGGTAAAAAAACTGCTTACCAAACTCCACCACCGCAAAGTCGTGCAGCATAGCCGCGAGGTTCTTCTCGTCGATGAAACTGTACCGTGGGTCTATCCACTCCGGATTTTGCTGTTTGTCTGCATCAGGGAGAGCCTTCCACAACTCGCCTGCACGCTTATAGCCTTTGGCCATCACATCCAGTGTGAACTGCACATCTTCAAACCAGATTGCTGAATCTGCCGAGATGTATTCCAGTAACGAGATATTTCCCTCGGTGAGGAACTTGGCCTGGACGTTCGGCACAATCGTCACGGTATGTATCTTGCTCACCGAAAGCTGGCTCTCCACATCAAATGTGCGGATGCTTTCTATATCATTGCCGAAAAACTCGATGCGGTAGGGCAGATCATTGGAGAACGAAAAGATATCCACAATGCCACCCCGGATGGCATACTGCCCCGGCTCGTATACGAAGTCTACACGCTCAAACTCATACTCCTGCAAAAATTCGTTTATAAATTCGATATCCAGGTTGCTACTTTGGGTGATTTCAAGCGTATTCTTTTCCAAATCCTTCCGGTTGATCACCTTCTCGGCCAATGCCTCGGGATAGGTGACCACCATTTTGGGCAGTTCGGTCGTATGATTAAGCGTGCTGAGTGTTTCGGCACGCTGCAAGACGTGCGCACTGTCAGTCTGCGTGAAGTCAAAGGCTTTGCGATAAGATGCTGGGAAAAATAACACTTGTCTATCCAGCAAACCTTCCAAATCACTCAGAAAGTAAGAAGCGTCTTCGTGGTTGGGCAACACAAAAACCATGGGGCGCTCCTGCAGCTGATAACATGCCACCGCTACCATCGCATCTGCTGACCCGATTAGTCCGCGCAGCCGGATTCTCGGGTTTTTGCCGTGCAATGCCTTCGCTAAAGCGCGTATATTGTCGCTTTGCTGATACCTCGCTAAAATGTCACCTATACCCACGTCTAAAAACGGGGCAAAGGTACGGAAAAAATTGGCGATATTAAACTGAAAAATGTCATCGAAGGGCACATACCGGGAAGCCCTATCACCTTTTCCATACCCACTTCCGATCTGCAAACTGGATGGCGCATACCGCAAGGATTGCAAATCCAATGATTGGCAAATAAGCCCACAACCAAAGCAAGGCGGCTTTAAACCGCGGCAAGTCCACCACGTAATAAAACACGGCTATCGCTATCAATCCACAGCCGACGCCCAAAATAAGGTTAAGCGCATCCGTACGACGATCCTTTTTTTCCTGTAGCAGAACGATTTCTGCCATCACCTCATCCAACAGCCCGACGGGCTGTTCCTGGTTTGCCGCTAGTGCTTCCTGAGCAAGCGATTCGAAGAGCTGTGTGTAAGCATCAATATCTGTTGCGGTGAGCGGCCGTTGTTCGGCTCCGGCTTGTTCTCGTAGCAGTTTGCTCAATTGTTCATTTGTCAATTTCATAAGCTTCTCCTATTTTACCAGGTAAGCCAATTTGTCCTTTAGCAATTTCCTCGCCCGGAACAAGTGGCTCTTTATCGTACCTTCTGACAAGCCCGTGATTTCTACAATTTCCTGATAAGAATAATCATCGATGTGGAAAAGATTAACCACTAGCCGATAATTTTCCGGCAGCTGGTCAATCATTTTCAAAATAAAAGTACGCATTTCTTTTTGATCCAAGGTCTGTCCGGGATGCGCTGTGCTTGCGAGCGTGTCGCGGTAGTCTTCGGTACGGTCAATGAGCGACTCCCTATGCCTTGCACTTTTAAGGTAATCCAAGCTGGTGTGATAAGCAATCCGAGCAATCCAAGTAGAAAGCTTGCTTTCCTGCTTGAAGTGTTTGAGATTTTTATACACCTTAATAAATACCTCTTGACAGACGTCTTTCACGTTTTCCTCGTCCTTGATCACCCGCCGTACCATGCTCAACACCAATCGCTCATTCATACTAACCAGCAACCTGAATGCATGCAGGTTCCCTGCATTAATTTTCGCAATCAGTTCGTGGTCCGAATACATCATTGCCCGTTAGACGATATCGGATAACCACAGGTTTCAAAAAAAGAAAATTAAAATAATTGCAACTTTCTTCGGTTACGAATCGTCACACGGGCAACATTAAAATTTAATTGACATGAATGTCCATCTTGTACCAATCCTGTTGACAGGAATCGTATTCTTCACTGTCGCATACATAATCGAAACGATATTAAAATATCGTCTGCGCTCGCGTATTGTCGCCTCAGGCCTCACCGACGAGCGATTCATCAAAGGGCTGTTTTCCAGCAGAGCAGACAATAAGGCAAGTTCGCTGAAGTGGGGGCTTATCCTGCTGTTTGCGGGCATTGGACTTATCGTGCTCGAATATGTGCCGTACGAATACGATTCGCCCCTGCCCTATGGCATCGAAGGTACGTTTATTGCACTGGGCTTCCTGATTTATTTCTTTATCGTGAATGGAAAACGAATCAGGCAGACACACACTGAACACTCCAGTACCGAGCGTGATTTTTGACCGCTTAAAAGCAGGCTGAGCCGTGCGATTTGTTTTTCGAAACTTTCATACGTCTTTCACGGTTTGACCGCCGACTACCTGAAGCTACAACGCACCGCAGCACGGAGGAGTCAGTTGGCTATCAGCCTGCGGTCGGCTTGCGGTAAGGGCGCGCAAAACAGCGAGCTGACAGCCAGCCCACGGCACTTAGATAGCCCTGCGCCGCGCAGCAGTCTAACAGCAGTCGGGGAGCAGTCTGGCCCTGTGGCATGAGCTTTGCCTTTTTTCCTGTAAAACAAAAAAGAAAGGTTATACAGATGAAAAATCAAATGATCATGTTTGGAGGATTGGTAATAGCTGCCTTGATGTTTTTAGTTTCATGTGACAAGGATACTGATCCTGCTGATAGGGACCTGTTTGTAGGCACCTACGAAGGTACAATAACCTTCAACGACAACGAGCGGACCATCGCTGATGAAGATGGCCGTGTAACGGTAACAAAAGTCGGTGATTCTTATACCTTTGTCTTCGGTAGCGGTATACCGGATCTTACCGGTGTGCGCTTCGAAAGTGGCGATAACAATACCTATGTCAGTATTGGAGACGGACTCACGGGCATTACCATTACAGCAAGTTCACTCAACATGCTGGTAACGAACGACCGCGGCACTTGGACCGCGGATTGCAGCCGGTAATTTTAGTAAAAAGGGGCGATCATAGATAAAGATCGCTCCTTTTTTACTATTTTGCAAACGCATAGGAAATTGTATGGAAAGCGTGACATTGCGTAAACAAGACAAGACAATACGGACAAATGGCTGGACAGTAAAAGCCGATTGGCCCAACCGCATCATTAAGGCTTCGCTAATGATTATCGGCATATTGTTTCTTACCGCGTCATGCACGCTGGATAAACAAGCCAAAGCATTGAAGGCCTTGGAAAAATGCCGTTATGAGTTTGTATCTGCTGATAGTGTATTTTTGGCTGGTACGGACATCAATAAGTTTGTTGCAAATGGTCGGGTAGATGTAAGCCGCCTTCCCGGTGTAGCGTTGGGGTTCTTAAACCGAGATGTTCCACTTTCGGGCATACTGAATATCCAAATCACCAACCCGACGAGTAACCTCGCCGGAATCAACCAATTTGCCTATAAAATAGCGATCGAAGATAAGGAAGTGCTTGACGGCACTTCGGATTTACCGATAGCAATACGCCCAGGGGAAACAATCACCGTACCGGTAAAATTGCAGACCAATGTGTATAAATTCCTTTCAGACAAGCAGACACTGGATAAGCTGCTTTCATTTATCCAACGTGCACAAAGCGGGGCAACGGATGAAAAAATCAACTTAACCTTCAGTATCAAACCCACGCTTGCATTAGGCAATAAACAAATCAATTATCCGGGTTACATCCGGATAGACAAGCAGGTCGACGCCAACCTACTCATCAGCAACGGAATTATCCCATCGCGTTAACGGCTTGTGTATTGCTCTTCGTAGTATTGCTGATAGTGCCCAGAGGTAACGTCTTGCAACCACTCTTCATTGGCTAAATACCAATCGACTGTTTTTTCCAGCCCTTCTTCAAACTGCAAACTAGGTTCCCAACCGAGATCCCGCTTCAGCTTTGTTGCGTCGATCGCATAGCGAAGGTCATGGCCGGCACGGTCTTTCACGAAGGTAATCAACTTGGCTGATTCACCTGCTGCCCGCCCCAATTTGCGATCCATAATATTGCAAAGCAATCGAATGAGGTCTATGTTTTTCCATTCGTTGTGCCCGCCAATATTATAGGTCTCTCCCGATGCCGCCTTGTGAAAAATCACATCAATTGCACGAGCATGATCTTCCACCCACAGCCAATCGCGCACATTCTCTCCCTTACCATATACCGGCACGGGCTTGTTGCCCTTGATATTATTGATTGCCAACGGGATAAGCTTTTCCGGAAAATGATGCGACCCATAATTGTTAGAGCAGTTAGAAATGACGGTATCAATACCATAAGTATCGTGATAGGCGCGTACAAAATGATCCGAAGAAGCCTTGGAGGCCGAATAAGGGGAATGCGGATCGTATTTGGTCTCCTCCGTGAACATACCGGTATCGCCTAAAGCTCCGTATACCTCATCTGTAGATACATGGTAAAACCGATGCGCAGGGTAAGCGCCCTGCCAATGTTTCCGGGCAGCATTCAATAGCACGACTGTGCCCACCACGTTGGTCAATACAAAGTCTATCGGGTTGCTTATCGAGCGGTCTACATGCGATTCAGCCGCGAGGTGGATGACAGCATCCGGTTGTTCTGCGGTAAACAAACCATCGATAAATTGTGCATCGGTGATATCCCCTTTGACAAACCGGTAATTTGGTCGATCTTCTACATCGCGAAGATTGGCCAGATTACCGGCATACGTGAGGTTATCGAGATTGATGATTTGGTAGTCCGGATAAGTCGTTACGAATCGGCGCACCACATGCGATCCGATGAAGCCGGCGCCACCTGTTATGATGATTTTCTTCATTTATGACATACATTTTTCAGGCGCAAGAAGCTTACCTGAATTATTTCACCTTGCAAAATTAATCCTTTAGGGGGTTATCCTTCAAATACTGCTCCCATTTCCATGCCGAACGCATCATTTCTTCGATACCCAGCTCCGCTTTCCACCCCAATTCGGTGGCCGATTTGGATACATCGCCCCATACCTGTTCTACGTCGCCAGCACGACGGGGACCTATCTGATAGTTAAGCTTCACACCCGTAGATCCCTCAAATGCCTTGATAACTTCCAGCACGGAATTGCCCCTGCCGGTACCGATATTAAAGACATCGTAGTTGCCGTTCGGATTGCCTTTTTCGAGTAACCTGATGGCTGCTACATGTGCTTTAGCCAGATCGACCACATGGATGTAATCACGGATGGCTGATCCATCCGGCGTGTTATAGTCATTTCCGAATACCGTGATGGGGCCCCGCTTGCCGATGGCGCTCTGTGTAATGAATGGCACCAGGTTCTGCGGCACGCCCAGTGGTAACTCACCAATAAGCGCACTTTCATGGGCACCCACCGGATTGAAATACCGGAGGGATATTATGTTATAGTTGTTGAGGGCCGCAGCGGTCTCAGCCAATATTTCTTCAGCGATCTGCTTCGTATTCCCATAGGGGGATTCTGCCCGTTTCACGGGGGCTGCCTCCGTGACAGGCAACTTATCGGGCTGACCATACACTGTACAGCTGGACGAAAACACGAAATTCACAGGCTTGCCCTGATAGGCATTCAACAGGTTGATAAGCGAAAAAAAGTTATTGTGATAATATTTCAGTGGCTCGCGTACAGACTCTCCTACGGCCTTATATGCGGCGAAATGAATAATCCCCGTGATGCTGGGATGATCGGCAATGAACTGCCTGACTGCCGCCTCGTCACAAAGGTCGAACTGATGAAACTCCGGTTTGATGCCGGTAATTTTACGGATTTGTTCCAATACGCCGATGTCCGAATTGGATAGATTGTCGATGATCACGGGTGTATAGCCCGCCTGCTGCAACTCGACTACGGTATGGGATCCAATATAGCCTGTACCCCCTGTTACTAATATTTCAGCCATTTATCGTTTGTTATAGTAGGTGAAGTCTTTGTGCTCGATTTCCTTGTCTGGCAAGGATTTGAAATACGCATACGTGATGCGTAGCCCCTCCTCACGGCCTACCTTGGGTTCCCAACCCAGCAGCTCCCTGGCCTTGGTGATATCCGGCCGCCGCTGCTTGGGGTCGTCTACCGGCAGCTCCCTGTACACCAGCTTCTGGGAAGTGCCCGTCAGCTTGATGATTTCCTCGCCGAACTGTTTGATGGTGATTTCATCCGGGTTACCGATGTTTACCGGATAGGGGTAATCACTGTGCAGCAGGCGGTAGATGCCCTCCACCTGGTCGTCCACGTAGCAGAATGAACGGGTCTGTGAGCCGTCACCGAAGACGGTGAGGTCTTCCCCGCGCAGCGCCTGCCCGATGAAGGCCGGCAGTACCCGGCCGTCATTGAGCCGCATCCG
>NZ_FUYS01000025.1 GCF_900168055.1 Parapedobacter luteus | reverse complement strand
TTTCTCAAACCGGGCATTACCGGGTGGGCCCAGGTCAACGGCTACCGGGGAGAGACCACCAACCCCGCCATGATGGAACGCCGCGTGGCGCACGATATCTGGTACCTTGAAAATTGGACCACTATGCTTGACGTACGGATTATCTTTCTTACCGTCATCAATATACTGGTCGGCGAAGAAAACGCACATTAATTCAATCAACGATACGTATCCTGTTTATGGGGGTATTCACATTCCTGAATAAGACAAAAAATGACACTAGCCTCGGTTGGATGGGTGTGGATATCCACTCGCACCTCCTGCCCGGCATTGATGATGGCAGCCCCGATGTCGCGACCTCTGTGGGCTACGTTGAACGCCTGCAAACCTTGGGTTTATCGCAGTTTTACGCGACACCACACATCTTCAACGATGTCTATCCCAATACGCTCGCAACCATCCGTGCCGCACTTGACCAACTGAAGCCGTCCCTTCCGGCGGACGTCGCTATGGAGATCGCTGCCGAGTACATGGTAGACGATACATTCGGGGCCACATGGTCACGAAGCTATTTACTTACATTGCCCGATGATCACCTGCTTATTGAAATGTCTTATATGGTTGAAAACCCACAGATTGATCGCCATATTTTTGACTTACAGGTGAAGGGTTACAAGGTTATCCTGGCTCATCCCGAACGGTATCTTTTTTACCACCAGCGCCCCGAACGTTACCAGCGGCTCAAGGAGCTCGGTTGCTTATTTCAAATGAACCTGCTTTCACCTACAGGGTACTACAACGCGCAGGTTCAGAAAGCCGCTCAGCACCTGCTCAAGCGTGGTATGATTGATTTGGTCGGCACTGACCTGCATCACTTGAAGCACCTTGCCGCGATAGAAAAATTCGTACTCAGCGGCGACGCTCATGGTTTATTCAAAAAGAATCCCATCAAAAATTTAGAACTATTCGCAATATGGTGAAACATCCGGGTATTGCCTTGTTTTTATATTTAATTGGTGCCGCGCAAGTCACGTTGTCTGCCGAGAAGCTCTATGTTGCACCGCACGGCGATGACGGAAATCCGGGAACATATGCTAAACCATTGGCGTCATTGGCAGGTGCTCAGTATCGCATTAGGCAAATCAGCGTACAAAACAGCAAAAAAGACACCATTTATGTGCATATGCTGCCAGGAACGTACTATTTATCCAACCCGTTGGTAGTTACGCCAACCGATGGTGGGACGATTGATGCTCCTGTTATCTATACCGCTGCCGATGAAACAAGTAAGCCCCGATTACACGGAGGCATTAAACTCGATCGTTTCGAAGCAATTTCGCCCACGCTTTGGCGGGTACATATTCCCCAGGTCACACAGCTTGGTTTGCGGTTCGAGCAACTATACATCAACGGACAACGGCGCGTACGGGCAAGAACTCCAAACGAGGGGTATTTTTTCAAGGTAGACAGCGTAAAGCAAATAGCGTTTTCCGGGCGCAGCCAGACAGGCTTATTTGTAAATAAGCGTATTGTGCCAAGCCCATCCGCTCAAAATACCATAAAACAACTGCTCAATGACACGGTGGACGGTGCATTAGCCGTATTCCACCAGAAGTGGACAATAGCCAAGGAGTTTGTTCATTATGCAGATCCCCATGGAAATATCCATGTCATCGGAAAAGAGATGCCATCTTGGAATACAATGGATAGCAAAACGCGGTTTTACATCGAAAATCATCCACATGCATTGGACGCACCGGGGGAGTGGTTTCTGGCGAATGACGGCTACCTTTATTACATACCGATACCAGGGGAATCGATAACACACACCGAGGCAGTAGTTCCGACGATAGATAAGTTTATTATCATTCAGGGCGAAAAGCAAAATCCCGTCAAACATCTGATATTCAAAAACCTTATATTCAGCGTAAGCGGCTCTCATACCCCCAAAGAAGGCATACCCCTCGGGCAGGCAGCGAATGCAGTAGACGCCGCGATCACAGTAGAACATGCCAACAACATTACGTTCACAAACTGTGAAATATCTAATACCGCAACTTATGCCCTGTGGTTCAAAGCGGGCAGCCACAAGAATGTCGTATCGCAATGCCATTTCCACGACCTCGGTGCAGGCGGCATCAAAATAGGCACAACCAACTTACCGGCAGATACGGTGGAACTTGTTCGCCACATAACAGTAGATAACAACATTATTCAACATGGCGGATACACGTATGCTGATGGCGTAGGCATTGCTATTTTCCATGCCAGCGACAATAAGATCAGCCATAACGATATAGCAGATTTTCGATATTCCGGCATATCCGTAGGTTGGACTTGGGGATATGGCGAGAGCCCCGCCAAACGCAATCAGATTGTGCACAACCATATCCATCATCTGGGATGGGCCGAACTGAGCGACATGGGAGGAATCTATACGTTGGGACCTTCCGAAGGGACTGTAATCGCCAACAACGTCATCCATCATGTATTTGCTTTTGACTATGGCGGTTGGGGTATTTATACGGATGAAGGAACCTCCCATATCCTGATTGAAAACAATTTGGTATATCGATGCAGCAATGCAGGATATATGCACCATTATGGACGAGATAACACGATTCGGAATAACATTTTCGCATTGAATATCGAATCACAGCTTCAGTTAGGCAAAGCCGAGGATCATCGATCATTTACGTTTACCGGCAACATTGTGTATGTAGATAGTGGATCTGTATTCAACAGCACATGGCATTCCGATGAAGGCCTAAAAGCAGTCACTACCTTCGATCGAAATTGTTATTGGGGGATCAGCTCGCTTGAGAACGCATATCACGGTATGGATTTTGCGGCATGGAATGCTCGAGGGCAAGACAGAAGTTCGGTAATAGCTGACCCTATGTTTAGCGATCCGAAGCAGGGCAATTTTCATTTGAAAAGCGCGCAAGTGGCGAGAAGAATAGGCTTCGAATGGTTCGATTATACGCAATCCGGCGTATATGGCGAGCCCAGTTGGATATCCAAAGCCCAGTTCAGTAAACAAATGACAGATCAATTTGAGCAATATGTGCGAAAAAATGACGAATTCTTTGCTTATTTTTAACAAAAATTCAACAATTAGGCACAACATTTGATACATTTTTAAAAGTTAATGTTATTTTTTTTGTCAATCCCATTAAAAATTAACTATTATTTGTAACTTCACAACGCAATCAGCAACGATTTCGTTCGACAGTTTACATTATCATCCAAAAAGACATGCAAACACGCTACATTTATCTCCTTAAGTTTGTATTGGCCTTTTCCGACTTTTTATTACTCAATGGCGCTTTTATATTGGCCTGTATGTTCACTGAGCACCATTACTTTCTCAATGAATCGGTGGTCTTCCGGTTTTATTTACCAATTGCCAATCTGCTATGGTTGTTTTCCACCGGTGTTTTCAAGATGTATGGCAACAACACCGTGATCAGTTTGGACTGCATCTACCGGGCTACCTGGCGCAGCGCCGTTATTCATGCAGGCCTATTTACGTTGTACCTTGTCCTTGCCGATACCGGGGCTACCCATACTGCCTTGTTCCTGACCGTCTTCCACCTGAGCTTCATGCTGTCGCTGGTCATCAGCCGCCTTATTGGCACCTATTTCCAGGGCATGCTTATCCGGTATTTCCATATCCGCAAGACCGTGGCCATTATGGGCAAAAATGACGGCGGACGCCGGCTGGCCCGTTATTTTTGGGCCCATGAAAAGCTATTCCGTTTTGAAGGCTACCTTGCCGAGAGCGATGCACAGCTTATCAATGATCGCGGCGATATCTTGCCAGCTGCCCTTACCCAATTTAAGCGTGCGGTCGCGTTAGGTATTCAAGAGGTATATGTTTCACTCTCGCCCCACCGCATTGCACAGGCCACAGCGCTGCTGGAAGAAGCCGAGCGGCTGTGTCTGCGGGTCAAGCTCGTCCCCGACTTAAAACGGGAGGATAGCCTGCCCTATGAAGTGAGCCTGTTGGGCTCCGT
>NZ_FUYS01000015.1 GCF_900168055.1 Parapedobacter luteus | reverse complement strand
CAAAAATCAAACATGTAGTTCATAGGGCGGATACTGCTGTATTACAAAAGGCTGGAGGGCGGCACCTTCCCGCTGCCCAGAACCAGTTCGCCGGGCGGGGAGATCGACTGGAGCGAGCTGGTGCTGATGGTGGAGGGGATCGTTGTGGAGAAGAGCCGCAGACGGCATCGGTTTTCACTAAAAAAAGTGGTCTAAAGCAATCAAAAACATCGTTTTTTGCTTGCGTAAACCACTGATTATTTGTATTTTTATGCCATGCAAACGGCACTGGAAAACCTGTCAAAAAAAGACCTTTTAGCGATGGTTTCCGACCGTGACCGGGCCCTGGCCGAGCGCGATGAAAAGATAGATTACCTGGAATCGCAGCTGGCCATGTACAGGCGGATGCAGTTCGGCCAGAAGCGCGAACGCTTTGAAGGTGACCCTAACCAGACATCCCTGCCATTCGATGCGGAACCCGCCGCGGCAGAGCAGCAGGGAGAGGAAATAAAAGAAAAGATTGAATACGTCCGCAAACGCCCCAACCACAAAGGGCGCGCGAAACTTCCTGGGCACTTACCGGTAGAAGAAATCGAGATCCACCCGGAGGGTGACCTCTCGGATATGGTCTGTATCGGCAAAGAAATCACCGAAGAACTGGAATGCGAGCCGGCAAAGTTCTATATCAAACGGTATATCCGCTATAAATATGCTGCTAAAAGCGGTGATGGGGTGAAAATCGGCGAGCTGCCCGAGCGGGTGATCGATAAAGGCATCCCCGGGGCAGGCCTGCTGGCGATGATCCTGACCGATAAGTACATGGACCATCTGCCACTTTACCGCCAGAAGCAGCGTTTCGCCCGGGAAAACATCCGGATACCTTCCTCCACGATCGAGGGCTGGACAAAAGAGGCGCTCATCAAACTCCACCCGCTTTATGAACAACTCGTCTTCGACACCAAAGCCAAAGGTTATCTTCAGGTGGATGAGACCCCGATCAGGGTACTGGACAGCGATAAAAAAGGGGCTGCCCACCAGGGCTACTATTGGGTATACCATGCCCCGTTGGATGGAACGGTATTGTTTGACTATAGCCCTACCCGGGGAAGCAGCGCACCGTTGCCCGTACTGGGGAGCTTCCGGGGATACCTGCAGACCGACGGGTATGCCGTATACGGGAAATACGCGCGGAGCAAAAACGTGGTCCACCTGGCCTGCTGGGCGCATGCAAGAAGAGAGTTCGAGCGCGCCTTGGATAATGACCGGCCCAGGGCCGAAAAAGCCCTGCTCATGATCCAGCGGCTCTATGCGGTTGAAAGGCGGGCCCGGGAGGAAAAACTGGCTGCCGAACAGATCAAGGAACTGCGGCTGACCGAGTCGCTGCCGGTGATCAACGAGCTGGGAAAATGGATCTTTGAAGAAATAAAATCCACCCTGCCCAAAAGCCAGATCGGCAAGGCCATGGCTTACGCCTACGCCCGATGGGACGGGCTGTCGGCTTATCTGTATGACGGAAACCTGCAGATAGATAATAATCTATGCGAAAATGCGCTTCGTGGGGTTGCCCTTGGCCGGAAAAATTACCTGTTCGCCGGAAGCCACGAAGCGGCGCAGCGGGCAGCCATGATCTATTCCTTCTTCGCCATCTGCAAAAAACACGAAGTGAATCCCTTCCAGTGGCTGAAATATACGCTGGAAAATATCATGACCATAAACCACAAAAACCTGAAAAACCTCTATCCGCAGAACTATAAGAAAATAGTGCAGCAATCAAACATGTAGTTCATAGGGCGGATACATCAATTCATGGGCAATCTGTTTCTTCTGGCAGGGCTTCAAAGCTTTTTTGCTATCACCTCCCTGGCCGCCTCTAAGTCCAGGGCAAGCTCCGCGTACATCCGCTTAAGCTTGCGGTTCTCTTCTTCCAGTTCCTTAACCCGCTTTAGCTCACTACCGTCAAGGCCGCCGTATCGCTGGCGCCATTTGTAAAAGGAGGCAGGACTGACCCCGTGTTCACGTGTGATTTCCTGAACGCTTTTACCAGCCTCGAATTCCTTAAGGATCTTACTGATCTGCTCCGGTTTGAATCGTTTCCCTTTCATAATACACTGTTAAAGTTATCAATCATTTTCTATTCTCTAACAGTCTTTTTTTCGGGGAAGCTTACACAACCATCAACTCTGTATGCTTTAAAAGCATTTAAAGACTATGGGATCCATAAATTTGTTTTGCGTAATAATCCCTGAAGTTAACTATACTTATGCTTATCTTGAGGAGGTTATTTATTACAATCGGTATTTTACTGGTCTCTCTCGTAATTATAAGAACTTGCTTATTTGATATTTTTAATATCCCGAGTAATTCAATGAAAGGTACATTAAAAGCAGGTGACAGAATTATAGTAAATATCACAAAATACGAAGGATTATTTGCTAATGTACTTAAATATATAGGTATAAAACAACAGATCAGTAATAACGATATCGTTGTTTTCAAACTTGATACAACTGATTCATCACTATATGTAAAGCGTTGTATCGGTTTACCTGGCCAACAAATTGAAATAAAGAATGGGATTGTTTTAATCAACGGTAATGTATATGAAGAAAGTCCTAAGGTAATCATGAGATATAAAGTATGGCACCACTCATTTAGTCAATTACAACAAGTGTTTGACAGTCTAAAAATAGATCATTATGTTGATTTTTTAAGGAGCTTTAACTATATAAGCCTAAATTTAGAATTAAAGGAATATAATAAACTTAAAGAATCAAGTGCTGTTGACTCTATTACCGTAGATATTTCAAATATTATATCACTTAATCCCAATAAGTCCGAAAGTAGATTAGATGTTTCCTTAAATTTTGATGAGTTAACCATACCGTATAAAGGGATGTCCATAACTCTAAATAATAAAACTTACGATAGCTACCAAGCTATTATAAATAAGCATGAGAGTGCCAGACTTAGCAAAAAGAATAATACCTATTATATTAATGGAATAAGGGCATCTAAATATATTTTCAGGTACGATTATATTTTTGTCATGGGGGATAATAGGAATAAATCTATAGACTCCCGTTATTTTGGTCCGATACCGACTACAAATATCACGGGTATATACCTTTTTAAAATTTAAAATAAGTAATCAAGAGATTTCCCCGCTAGATATGCCCAACCGTCTATACAGCTCAGCCTTGTATTGGCCCCCGATAGGTATATCTTTGATATTCCCTTTCATTTTAATGCAGGATCCATCCACGGTTTTTGCAAAATCAAGGTTGACAATATAGGATTTTTGGACACGCAAAAACTGCCTTGTCGAAGATAGGGATTCCTCAATTTCCGAAAGCCTTCCATACATGATATAATCCTTTTCCACCGTTGACATCTTAACATAATCCTTATCACTCTTGATAAAGAATATTTCATTATAAGGCATGATGATATTTAAAGATCTATCCTTTATGATAAGAAAATCCCTGTCCGGTAAGTTCGTTTTCTGAGCCTCCAATAGTGCCCTTGCTTTATTCACCGATTTAAGCAACCGGTCGATGCCAAATGGTTTCAAAACGTAATCCAGTACATCTAATTCGTAGCTTTCGATGGCATAGTTAGGATCGCCGGTTACAAAAATGAACAGGGGGGATTTCTTTAAACTTTTCAAGAACGAAACTCCGCTAATGTCCGGCATCTGTATGTCACAGAAAACAAGGGCTACCTTTCCTTTGCTGATTAACGGTAGGGCGTCCAATGCACTATCAAAGACACCCAACAGCTTCAAATCGGGTATTTTACTAATTTGATTGACAAGGTTTTCTTGCGCAAGCGGCTCATCATCTATTACAATACAATTAATCATATCTGTTCATTACTTTAAGTTCACCACTAATTCAATCCCGTAGCTATTATTCGTTTCGGTAATATCCAAGCTATGGCGTTTCGGATAATGAAGTTCCAATCTTCGCCTCACGTTTTGTAATCCGACACCTCCGTCTGCGGACTTTTCTGCAGTATGGTTTACGCCATTTTTTACCGATAGAAATAGCTTGTCATCGGCCACACGGAGGGAAATATCGACCCAAGCGTCATTTCGGCTGCGGTCGGGGCCATGTTTGAATGCGTTTTCCACAAACGGAATAAGGATTAACGGTACGATCTTAAAAGGCTCGTCAATATCGGCTATATCGGTCTCGACAGGTACTTTCCCTCCATAGCGCAACTTAGCGAGGTCAATATAGTTCTTGATAAAGTCGACCTCTTTGAGCAATAATATTTCATCGTCCTTAACCTGATATAGCACATACCTCACTAAATTGGAAAGTTGGAGCACCGTGTTGGGTGTTTCAGGATGGTTCTTTTCGGACATCCGGTAGATGCTATTCAGGATATTGAAAAGGAAGTGGGGCGAGACCTGTGATTTGAGAAAATTAAGTTCCATGGCGAGATTATCACGTTCCAATTTTACCATTTTCATGGAGCTTTCCAAGAGCACTTTCGTTAGCTTTGGCGCTAATGGAATAGACACCATCGTAATGAAATCAATGGACAATGTGCCAGCTTTATTCAATTTGAACAGACCAAGAAATCCATCGTTGAGAAAGAACCCAAGATAGCGTTCAAACCTTTGGTCTGATTCAGGGATAAAATAGTTGGCAACATAGCAGGTTATGTACGTCCATGCAAGCCACCATAGGTAGGCAAAGACGATAAACAGGACCAGTGGATATATCCTGCCTTTTGATACCCATGTGGATATAATCCAAGAGGCGGAATAGAAAAGGCTGCCCGTTACAAATAATTCCTTTACCACAAACACCCATATATAGTCGCCTCCTAATCGGCTATAACCGAGATAGTATAATAGCGTAACCAAGAGCCAAAACACGACATGACAGATAACTCTTACATGCCAAGTGTACCATTTTTCCCAGCTAAAGCTTTTTTCTATTTGTGATGCCATAAAACCGATTTAGTGGTTGCCTATAGGATAAAAATAGCAAAAAAAGCTTTAAAGGGCACTTTCGTTTTTTAAAACAGTGTTATATGCCTCATTGAACGGTAGTTAAAATTAAGCAAATAAAATGTTGGGGATTATCCGCATTTCGTCTTGGTCAAAATATGGTTTGGTCGAAAATAACGTTGTCCATAACATCATTTCATTAATTTTTCAGTCGGGTAGTTCTCGATCTATCCTGTATATACCGTTCTCGGGTAAAAGTTCGGACAAGGGAAAATGGTAAGTTTACAGGTGCTTTTTGAGAAATTCCCGTCTTACTTTATTAATCATTTAAAAATTACTATCATGAAAAAGTTATCATTATTATTTGCTCTGGCTTTATTCTTTGTTTGTGGAACCGCGTTAAATGCAAGTGCGTCCGCAATTTTAGAAGTTACCCAACAAGAGTATGCCTCATTTGAGGTTTCAAATGAAATTGAGTTTCAGCATAGCTCAATTTCTTCACTAGTTTCTGCCATTCCAACCTCCGATGCAGCAGAATTGGTCCAATGTACGCTTGTCGTCGAAATAAGCTGTGGGGGTATAGGTATAATCGTTGAAGCTACCGGAAATACCTGTGCCGAGGCCGGTGCTGCAATAGATGACTTTGCAGATAAAGTGGAATGTGTAAGTTAAAATCTTAAATTAACACCCTGATACCAGCTTGAAAAGTATCATTGTCCGAACTGTTTATTGTTTCATACAAAGGAAAATTTTTGAAAATCAATACTTATGATGTACCATATTAAAAAATTTGCTCTACTTTTTCTTATTCTCCCGATTTTATTCAATAGTTCTTGTCTGTTTGGACAAGAATCCCAATCCAACCAGGGAAAAGCAATTTACCTTGTTTCACTAAACTATAGTATTCCCAGAGTATATGATGGTGAATTAATCTTTGATGAAAAATCATCTATTTTTACTTATGACAAAGATACTTATGAAGGTGAGGCACGAGCGTATGATGAGGTGCATAACGTAAGAGCGATATCCAAAGGAAGAAGCACGGACGATATTGGTTTAGTTATCTATTCTGATTTTATGAATAATAAAACCGTGGAGCGTGATTTTATACAAGATCGTCCCTTTATCGTATCGGATACGTTGCGAACAATCGACTGGACACTTCTGAACGAAACCAAAGAGATTGGGGATATAAAATGCCAAAAAGCCACGGCAACGGTTTATGGGCGTGAATATGAAGTGTGGTTCTCCAACACGATTCCGCTTCCTTATGGGCCATGGAAGCTGCAGGGGCTTCCGGGTTTGATTTTGGAAGCCCGTTCTACGGATGGAGAAATCAATTTTGAACTAAAGGAAATCCATCCGGCTTTGAATGATCGTTATGAAATTTTGCCTCCGTCAAAAGGTGAAACTATTTTAGGTTATATTAATTTTTACGAATTGCAAAACAAGAAGGCCGATGAATTTTTAAAAGCAACACAAGCAAAAATTGCAGAGTTCCAGCAGTCACAAGGAACGGGTTCAACGGCTATGACTGCCATTAAAAGTAGTGTACACCGAATTGAAAAAACATCAAAATTTTGACCTTATGAAAATCCTAAAACCTGTGATGTTTATTTTTCTGCTATTTCAATTAGCGCTATCCACTTTGTATGGTCAAGTACAGACAATCAAATATGACCAGATAACGAATTTTAGTGGTAGGCCGGATACCACAACAGCCATGCTTACAATAGACCTGAACAAAAATGTTTCCCTGTACGAGTTTGGAAAGGTAGAGAAAGAGGAAACAATAAGTCAACATGTTCAGCAGGACGGCAGCTTGTCCATTAGGGCCGGAAAAAGGATAGATACAATAGGGAGCTATGTTCGGACAGACTTAATTACCGGACATTTAGAACTTAGGGAAAAAGCCGTTGGAAATTATTTCTTGGTTTCTGATACTATATCCGTTGATTGGTCGGACATCATGGTAGACACGGTGATCAACGGAATGGATTTGAAGAAAACGACATGTAGTTTTCGGGGGAGAGAATATACTGTAAGTTTTCTTCCTGATGATAACCTGTCTGCCGGACCGTGGAAATTCCGGGGGCTTCCGGGATTGATTATTGAGGCTTCTGACCTAAACAAAGAGGTGACATTCAAAGCCCAGGCAATCAATAGGGAACCTGAAATTCATGAGCTTGCGGAACCTCAAAAAATTGCGGAGATACCTTATTTCTCCAACTATGAAGATTTCCGAAAGGAAAGGAACAAACTCCGGGAACAGGATGTATCGTCTTTAAAAAATAGGGATGGAAACGGTCAAAACAGAAGAATTGTTGTTTCGCAAGTAAAAGTGGATTATTTAGAAAAGGATTAATGCTTAGGGGGAAAGTCATACGATATATACTTGTATTTACAATTCTTTCTCTTTCTTCAACAACTAAGTTGATGGCACAGCTAATGGATATTGCAGGATCTGTGCGGGATAAAAACAATTCTCCCATTGCAAATTCCTCGATATCACTAATAAGCCCGAAAGATTCTGTCATCAAGGCTTTCACAAAAACCGATCAGCAAGGAAACTTTTTGTTAAAGCACGTAGGTGAAGCTCCATTGATTGTTTCTGTCGTTAAGATAGGTTTTATAGCTGAACACAGGCTTCTTGACTTGGGTAGTCATCAACTTAATTTTAGTTTGCAGAAAGATACGGTCTACCGGCTTGAAGAAGTCGTCATTAATCGAAAAAGAAAAATCAGTGTTAATGGTGACACGATAAATTATAATCTCGATGCTTTTCGGATAGGCAATGAGAATGTTTTAGAACAGGCATTAGCCAGGTTGCCGGGATTTGAAGTCTATGAGGACGGTAGAATTTCAGTCAACGGAAGACCTATACATAAAATTTTGATTGAGGGAGACGATCTTGTATCGGGCCAATACACGTTGTTGTCCAAGAACCTTTCCCCCGATCTGATCGAGGACGTACAGGTGATAGACAATTACTTGGACGATCCTTTTTTTAAAACTGCTGCTCGCTCGGACGATTTGGCCTTGAACCTTAAATTCAAGGATGAATTTAAGAGCACATTCCTGACCAACGCTGCACTCGAAGCAGGTACTGTCAACAGGTACAATGTAAATGTTAACAATATTTTATTAAGCAGACGAACGAAGCTATACACTTTGAGTTCTTTGAACAACATAGGTGAGGATATTTCTGTCAAGCGGATGGAACACACTCCTCGTACCTCTTTGGTCAATTCATACCGACCAGAAGTATTTACGGAAACATTAATAGATATTGGCCCCGGACAGGTACCCCGTATGGAGAAAAGAAGGTGGTTTGATAATAACTCCAATGTATTTTCCCTCAACATCATCCAGCCTCTCGGTTCGCAAATAACGACTAAGCTAAATTCGGGTATAGGGTATGTAAAAAGCCGACAGGAAAAATCAATGTACTCGGAGTATCTTTTGACCGATAGGGAGAACGTCTTGTTCGGTGAGGAACACTTTTGGAAGGGAAAATCGCTTACGTTCAATAATAATTTTCAATTAGAATATCTACTTTCCCCCAATCAGCGGATCAGATACGACCTTGAAGCTGATTTGCTGAAAGAAACAGACCTGAATGAAGTTCTGTTCAATCAAGAACCCCTGCAGGAAGAAATGAAATTAAATAGCCACAAACTAATAAATTCCCTGAATTATGTAAACAGGTTTCATAATGGCTCATTTTTATCCCTCGATTTTTATCTCATGTCGTCTCGTTTACCACAGAATTACATGGTAAGTGGTTATGATTACTCCACGGTTTTTCAGGACTTGAATGTCACAGACGTCCGTCAAGAGCTGGACAACCCAAGCAATTTTTATGGTGGCAGGGCTTCATACTACTTTAGCTTAAAAGGTATACAGGTTGTGAGTAGAATGGGATATGAATGGACAAAAGATAAGTTGTTTTCCATGTTCGCTCCCACAGAGCAAATGAACGTTTCTAATTTAGGTATAGCCAATGACATGATTTATTCCACAGCCAAGAAGTACGTGGAACTTGAAGCGGCCAAGAAGCTGTCCAATAAATTTGAATTTAGGGGGTTGATGACATTAAATAATTTGGACATCCAACGGGAAACGTTGGGTGGAATTAATGGTCTCGGTGATTTCTATTTCAATCCAGACCTTAGACTTTCATATACTCCATCAAAAAGGAATACATTAACCTTGCGGTATAGAAACGCTATCAGTCAGCCGCCGATCACGGCGCTATACCAGAATTTAATTTTCACGGGTTACAGGCATGCAAACAATTATATTGACACATTGTACTTTAAGCCTACAGAGACCTATTCGTTGGGGTACAGGTTTCTCGATCCTTACACTCAATTTAGTTTCAATGGGAGCTTATTTTACGCAATAGCGGCTAATAGTCACTTTTCGGAAAATCGGGTCTCTGAAAATTTGAATTTAACCACTAAGGACATCGGACCGGACAATAGAACTCGGGGAATAATATATGGTATAAATAAGTTTTTTCCGGCAGTATCCACTACGCTGAAATTTTCGGGAAGTACGTTAAACTTTTGCACCGAAAATGAAGTCAACGGTTCGGGCCGTCGAAAAGTAGATAATTGGACAATTGATAACAACGCTTCAATAATCTCAACTTATGGCGGGGTATTCAATTATATATTGAGTGCGCAATACAATGTAAATAGAAACATTGCATCTTTCAGCAATACTTCCACACAACTTACCTCATCATTTTATAAGATTCAGTTGACTACCGATTTTCGGTTTAGTAATGGTGTTTTTTTACAGACAAACCTAACAAGGTACCAATGGGTAAATAATGGATCATATCAACAGCCATTTATTCTCTTTGATGGAAACGTAAGGAAAGCTGTTTTCAAGAACAAGGCTACTGTTACTTTGTCGGCAAGGAATATGCTTGGTTCTGAACGGTTGTCATTCAATCAAAATACGGATTATTATTCCAATTCGGTCAATTATCAATTACTGAACAGAATGGTGTTATTTGGCATTCGTTTCAATATTTAAATCCTTACATTGTCCATGCCATTATACCCCCAACTTTTTTGCTTGACCCCGATTCTCTTGCCTCATCCTTCTGCGGGTGAGATTTAAACAAAAAAAGTGCGACTCTAATGTAGAATCGCACTTTCCATTTGTGCCCAGGGAGAGACTCGAACTCTCAAGGGACTGCTCCCAACGGCTTCTGAGACCGCAACGTTTACCAATTTCGCCACCTGGGCGGGCAAGTCCCAAACCACGATTTGGTTTGGGACTGCAAATATATACTTTTAACGGATAATAAAAATCAAAAATATAATTTAACGACTATCCGTCGTTGATTGCCGGTCACCGGCCACTTACCATTACTCTTCTTCATCATCCGTGTGCAGCAAGTCTTGATGTTCTTCGGGCTTGTAGCTGGCTTGAAGTTCCGCTAATTTCTTTTTGCCGTAAGCCATCTTGGTAATCAAGACAAACAGAACAGGCACAATAAATATTGCAAAAAGTGTAGCAATCAGCATACCGCCGAATACCGTCCAACCGATTGTTTGGCGGGCGATAGCTCCGGCACCTGCGGAGTACATGAGCGGTACAATCCCCAGAATAAAGGCAAACGACGTCATGATGATGGGACGTAGACGCAGTTTGACCGCTTCCAGCGTGGCTGTGAGCAAGCCCATTCCGATATCCACCCGCTCTTTCGCAAATTCTACGATAAGGATGGCATTTTTGGCCGCTAAACCGATGATGGCAACCAACCCAATCTGGGCGTAAATGTTGTTGTCCAGCCGCGGAAGGAAGATGAGCATAAGGATGGCTCCAAACACACCGAGCGGAACGGAGAGCAGGATGGAAAACGGTACGGACCAGCTTTCGTATAACGCCGCGAGCAACAGGAATACGAAGATGATACATAGGGTAAAGATCATGATTGTCATATTGCCTGCTTCTTTTTCCTGCAAGCTTAACCCTGAAAATTCGTAGGTATATCCTGCACCCAGTGTCTCCGCAGCGATTTCTTCCAGTGCTTGCAGTGCATCGCCACTGCTGTATCCCGGAGCCGCGCTTCCCATCACTTCGATTGAACGGAAGATGTTGTGGTGATTGATAATCGAGGGACTCTCGATTATCTCATGTGATACCAGCGTACTCAACGGAACGGCATTGCCCTGCTGATTTTTTACGTATAGTTTGTTAATATCGGCGATGTCCATGCGGAATGCTGTGTCTGCCTGAGTCACCACCCTAAAGCTCCGCCCATAACGTGTAAAGTCGTTGACGTAGCTGCTGCCGAGGAAGGAGGAGATGGTACTGTATACGTTTGAGACCGGAACGCCCATGCGCTTTGCCTGTTCACGATCCACTTTCACCAGGTAGTTCGGGGTGCGCGAATTAAACAATGTATAAGCCATTCCGATTTCGGGACGTTGATTGGCGGCCATGAGGAACTTGCCCACCTGTGCTTCAAAATCCTTGATGTCGCCGCTGCGCTGGTCGATAAGCTGGATGCTGAATCCTCCACTCGTACCCAACCCGGGAATCGCTGGTGGCGAGACGGGCAAAATGGTAGCCTGTTGGAACCCCGCGTATTTTTGCTGGACGCCGGCGATGATTTCCTGTGCGGTACGGCTCCGTTCTTCCCACGGATGCAACTGGATGAAGAAAGTACCCCCGTTGGGCTTGAATGAGCGGTTCAACAGGTTGATGCCCGCGATACGCATCACGTTCTTGATCTCCGGATTGTCTTTGCGCAGGGAGTCGGACAATGCGTCAAGCACGTTGGCTGTGCGTTCGGACGATGCACCCTCAGGCAGCGTGACACCCACCATCATGACACCGGCATCTTCCGTGGGGATAAAGCCGGTAGGTTTAGCCGAGAACAGCCCGATTGTGCCCACATAAATGCAGACGAGGAGAATGATAACCAGTGGTGCCCGCTTGATCGCTACCCGTACGCCGTTTGAATAACGCTTGGTCACCCGCTCAAACCACGTATTGAACTTATAAAATAGCCGATTGAGGCCTTTCGATTTTTCGTTGAACTGCGACGGCTTCAACAACAATGAGCAGAGCGCAGGGGTAAGGGACAGGGCCACAAATGCAGAGAGCAATACAGACACGGCAATGGTGATGGCGAACTGCTGGTATAGCTGACCTACCATGCCCGGTATAAAGCCTACGGGTACAAACACTGCTGCCAAAATCAATGCGATGGCAATGACAGGCGCGGTGATTTCCTTCATTGCGCGCCGCGTCGCCTCGGGTGCGGGCAATTTGTCGTGATCGATATAATGCTGTACGGCTTCCACCACCACGATGGCATCGTCTACCACGATCCCGATGGCTAACACGAAGGCCAGCATTGTCAGGTTGTTGATGGAAAAGCCGAACAGGTTGAAGAAGATAAACGTGCCAATAATCGAAACCGGGATGGCGAGTACGGGAATCAAGGTGGCTCGCCAGCTCTGCAGGAAGATGAACACCACCAGTGTCACCAATATAAGGGCCTCTACCAACGTATGGAGTACGTTGCTGATGGACTCTTGGATAACCGTCACGGTTTCGTAGTTGACCACATAGTCCATGTCGCTCGGAAAGTCGGCCTTGAGCTGCTCCAATGCGGCATAAATGCCTTCGGCAGTTTCCACGGCGTTTCCGCCGGGCATCTGGTTGACCATCATGCCTGATGCGGTTAATCCGTTAAGCTTGTTGGTAATGGAATAGGCAAATTCACCCAGTTCCACGCGTGCCACGTCCCTAAGGTAAACGATTGAACCGTCGGCATTGGTCTTGACGATAATCTGTTCAAACTGCTCTTCGAGGTTGAGATCGCTATCAAGGATGACGTTGTATTCGAAAACCTGCGTGTTGACCTGGGGGCGGCTGCCCACGGCGCCACCAGGCATCCGGATATTCTGTTCCTGGATGGCGGTATTGACATCGGCGGGGGTAAGTCCCAGGTTGGAGAGCTTGGTGGCATCAAGCCACACCCGCATACTGAACGGCTGGCCGAAGGCCATGACATCACCTACGCCCTTCACCCGCATCAGCGCATCGCGTACGTACAAGTTGGCATAGTTCGCTAGAAATTTCTGGTCACGGGTGCCGTTGGGTGAGATCAGGGAGATCATCATCAAGGCGTCGGTGTTGGCCTTGCGAGTGATGACTCCGAGGCGCCGTACAGCTTCGGGTAGCGACGGCTCGGCGATACCCACACGGTTTTGCACATCCAAAGTAGCGATATCGATATCGGTGCCCACATCAAACGTGACGGTGATGGCTGACCGACCATCGGAGGTACTGTTGGATTGCATATACGTCATCCCCGGCGTACCGTTGATTTGGCTTTCGATGAGGGTCGTCACCGTCTGTTCTACGGTCTGCGCATCAGCTCCAGTGTAGGTTGCCTGTACCTGCACGGTGGGCGGCGTGATATTGGGATACTGACTGATGGGCAGCGTGGTGATAGAAATAACCCCAATCAACGTAATCAAAATAGAGATGACGATGGATGTAACGGGTCTTCTTATGAATACTTCTGAAATCATGTTGGTTCTGTCCTAAATAACGTTTGATAGTCGTTGTTCGCCCTTACTTTGTTGTCTCGGTGGGCTGGTTGACCTGTACCCTGGCGCCCGGCCGTAAGTTGATGATACCATCGGTTACTACCTGTTCGCCCTTCGACAACCCTTCGTTGATGACGACGCGATCAGCAACTTTCAATCCCAGCCGTACGCCGCGTTGCTCCACGGTGCTGCTGTCGGTCAGCACATAGACGGACGTTTGGCCCAGCTGCTCGATGATGGCCCGGTAAGGGATCACCAATTGGTTGGATTGCGATTGGTTGCGTACGCGCACGGTCGTATTCATGCCCGGCAGCAACGTATTGGTTTCATTGGGGAAGCTCGCCCGTACGGTAATGGTACCCGTATTGCGGTCTACCGCGCGGTCGATGGCGGTAATCCGGCCAGGGTGGGGGTATGCCTGTCCGCCTGGCAACGTAATGCTGATGCTGGAATCGCTGGCCGCGCCCGATTGGCGCAGTGCATTAAAGCGTGTAATATCCCGTTCGCTCACAGGGAAATCCACGGCTATCGGGTTGGTCGAGGAAATGCTGTTAAGCAGCGTTGTTCCAGCCGATACCAAAGCGCCCATGCGTACTTGCGAAATGCCTATCGTGCCATTGAAGGGCGCCGTAATGATCGAGCGGTTTAAGTTAGTCTGTGCGGTGGTAAGTGCGGCCCGGGCAGCAATCACTTGAGCTTCTGCATTGTTAAAATCCGTTTCGGCATAATCCAGTGTTTGCTTGGCTATGGCATCCTGTTCGGCCAACTTCTGGTAGCGGCCCAAATCCCGTTTCAACCGGGCAAGATTAGCTTCGGCTATTGCCAGGTTTGATTCCGCTTGTTCGACCTCGGCAGCGTACCGTGTACGGTCAATTTCATATAATTTCTGGCCCTTGGCGACCGAAGCACCGTCTGCGACCAAAATTCCGGTGATGTATCCGCTCACTTCAGCACGTAGCTCCGTCTCGTTCAACGCGACCACGGTACCCGGATAATCGCTTACACCAACGACCGTTTCCTCGGTGGCTTCGGCTACAGTCACGGGGATAGCCTGTTGGCCGGGGGCCTGTTGCTGTTGATTGTTTCGGCAGGAGGCGATAAAACTTGCCCCAAAAATAAGTAAGCCGATGGTGATATGATTGCTGTTCATGGTTATGGATTTCGACATGTGTTTAATTCAGACAATTAGTTTGTTTGCGGTTCGATCTGACCCAGCGCCTGTTGCACGTCCAGTTTTCCTGCAAGTACGGCAAATAATGCATTGAGGTAATTGATTTGTGTCGTGCGGAGGTCGGTCTCGGCGGTCATCAAATCCAGGTAGGTCTTAATGCCTTCGTCATACTGCAATTTGATGGTATTGTAGACCTCTTCAGAAAGCGCCACATTTCGCTGGGCTACCTGCCAGTCATTCAGGTTGGCTTGGTAGGTGGCCATGGCCATTTCGTATTGCGTATTGATCTGGTTTTTGAGGTTGACGATGTCCCAGTCGATACGCGTTTCCTGTAATTGCGATTTGCGGATCTCGTGGATGCGTCTACCACCCTGGAAAACCGGGATATTCAATGTGAGCCCGAATACCGAACGAGGGAAAACCTCGTTGAACAATCCAGACAATTGTGGATCCCTGAAATCCCAGGCATAATTGTAGAAAGCCGACAAGCTGGGTAAGAAAGTCCATTTATTGTACTGTGTGTTAAGCTGTTGCAATTGTTTTACCGTCTGGATCTGCCTGAACTCGACGCGTTGCTCATAGTTTACCGTTTGTGTGGTGTCGAGCAACATTTCTTTTTCCATGGCGGATACACTGGCAAGCGATAGGGTCAGCTGCTGTTCTGCAGGGAGGCCGATGAGCTCCTTCAGGAAAGCATACTTGTAGGTGAGCAGTTCGTTCACTCGTTTCTGTTCGGCCAGCGTATTGCTCAGCGTGATTTGGGCCCGTTTGAAATCGGTATTGTCGACAATCCCGGTCTCATACCTTGCCTTGGCATCGCTGAGTTGCCGCTCCAGGCGCTGGATGTTTTCCTTGATAATGTTGAGCTGCTCTTCACTGGTGAGGATATCGTAGTAAGCTTTGCTGACCTCTACCACCGTGTTGATATAGCTGTTTTCCGTGTTCAAGGCATTTTGCTGGCGGATATACTTGGCCGCTTTGGACGCTTGGATAAGGCTCGGATTGAGGATTTGCTGGTCGGCCTGCAATACCGCAGCACCAACATGACTTTGCCCCAGTTGAATCACATTGCCACCGATGACGTTCGTCGGTATTTTGACGTTCCAGTTATAAGTGCCCGTGGCGTTGATTTGCGGAAACCAACCCGATAGGGCCGAGGCGATATCCCGTTCGCCGATCTCTTCATCGATTAATGCCTGGTGTACGGCTGGTCGGTTTTCGAGCGCATAAGATACGACGTCTTCCAAGGAGGCCCTCTCCGGCAACGAGGGCCGGGTTTCCTGTCCGAATAAACGTGTAACCGCCGAGGTGAGTACAACGGTAAAAACTAAGCTATTTCGCAATTTTCTATACATTGTCGTTCGTGTCTGAAAAAGATTCTATTTTTTAATTCCATCCCATATAATGGAGACCATTTCGTTCATGGAGGATTCGTCAAACGAATAGTGGCCGTTGATGTGCCGCTTTGCGGTAGCGGTCACGGTACCGATGAAGGCAGCACTGAGGATATTGATATCCAGTGGTTTGATGTGGTGTTCCTCGATGCCTTGTTGAAAAAAATTGGATAATTCGTTTTGCATCTGTATATTGCACCCATGGCCATGAATGGCTTCGACGTACGGCGATGAAAAAAACTGTTCCATAAAACTCAACACCTCCGGATGTTGGATGTAAAAATGTACCAAGTTTGTCCAGATCGCGACAAAGCGTGCCGGATAAGGTAGTTGCCCTTCTTCTACTTTAAACATTGCACTTCCTATTTTGTATTTGCAATGTTTAAATAATTCGACTATCAATTCATCTTTTGAAGAGAAATAATGGTAGATGGTACCCGTTGCAACACCTGCTTCCTGTGCTATCTGACTCATCGGGCTACCATGAAACCCTTGCTTCATAACCAATCGAAGCGTGCTTTCAAATATAGCACCTTTCTTGTCTGTTGTATGTTCCAATTGAATGTTCATTCGGTCGGCAAAGGAAAGTATTATTTGCGAAAAAAGCGTTGCTCTCGCTATTCTTAACGGAAATTTGACAAAAGCGGTCAAGAGGTCAATTCTTTTGTATGCGTATAATCTGCTGAAATTGCGTACTTTTGCATTATTATTTAACGAGATATACTTTGACGTTCAGCGATTTTAATTTTGATGACAGCCTTTTCGAAGGACTAAATAGCATGGGGTTCAAGACACCCACCCCCATCCAAGCCGAAACCATCCCGATTATCCAGAGCAAACATGACCTGATCGCCTGTGCGCAGACGGGTACGGGTAAGACAGCTTCGTATTTGTTGCCGGTCATGGACGCTATATGCCGTATGGAACACCGTCCGATTATTTCGGCCTTGGTGCTGGCCCCGACGCGCGAACTGGCAGTGCAAATCGATCAGCAGGTGGAAGGCCTGGCCTATTTTACCGGGATCACGTCTATCGCTATTTATGGCGGAGGGGACGGCATTGGTTATGAACAACAGCGTAAGGCATTGCGTGACGGGGTTGATATTGTGATAGCTACTCCCGGACGGCTCATCGCTCATTTGAATTCTGGGGCGGTGCGCCTGGATGAGATCAAGTTTCTCGTGCTCGATGAGGCCGACCGCATGCTGGATATGGGATTCAAAGATGATATCAACCGTATTGTACGGCAGGTTTCAACGGAACGGCAGACCATGTTGTTTTCTGCAACGATGCCGCCAAAAATACGCACATTTGCCAAAGCTTTGCTCAAGCATCCCAAGCAGGTCAACATCGCCATCTCGAAACCCGCAGAGGGTATTACGCAACGGCATTACCGTGTGCCAGATGAGCAGAAAATAGCTTTGTTGAAACAGCTCTTGCAGTCGGGGACATACAGTAGCGTGATCGTGTTTTCATCGACAAAAGAGAAGGTTAAAATATTGGGCCGCGAACTGGGAAAATTGGGATTGTCCGTTGAACCCTTCCATTCAGACCTTCCTCAGGATGAACGGGAAAAAATCCTGCTCCGTTTTAAAAATAAGCAGCTTCCCATATTAATCGGCACCGACGTGCTGTCCCGTGGTATTGACGTCGAGGGCATCGACTTGGTGGTCAACTATGACGTGCCGCCCGATCCGGAAGACTATATCCATCGGATTGGGCGAACTGCCCGTGCGGCACGCACGGGTACAGCCATAACGTTTGTAAACCAACGTGATACCAGACGTTTTGCCGCCATCGAACGGTTGATGGACAGCGAAGTGGAAGAAGGGCAGCTTCCTGAAGGCATGGCTGTCGAGCGGACAGCAGCAGCGACAGCAAATACGGCAAAAAGACGAAGCAGCAAACCAAAGAAGAAGCGTAATTTCAGGCAAAAAGGCAGAGGGAATGGACAACCGGCTGCCGAGGGCATGAATAATGCAACGGATTCGAATGCCGGCGCGAATTCGGCTTTGTAGAAGCGTTTTTGTTCGTTTGTTATAAATGGCAGTATTTAGGCAGTTGGATTTTAAATTGTTAAAATTCTGTAATTAATGATGAAAATTTGGAAATAATCTGATTTCTGTCATTAATTTTGCGGCAATTAAGACTATGGCTAAAAGAAGAAAAAAAACCGCCGAGGAGGTGGATGTAATTCTTATCGGCGCGGGTATCATGAGTGCCACCCTGGGCACACTGATCAATGAACTGCACCCCCGCGCAAGCATCGAAGTTTTTGAGCGATTAGATGAGGTGGCGGCCGAGAGTTCGGACGCTTGGAACAATGCGGGTACAGGGCATTCAGCACTATGTGAATTGAACTATACACCGCAGCGGCCAGATGGTTCGGTGGACATTAGCAAGGCGATCAAAATTGCTGAAGCGTTTGAAATATCCAAAGAATTTTGGGCGTACCTGGTTGCAAACGGATTGGTGGATCAACCGGAGCAGTTCATCCGCAGTGTACCCCATATGAGTTTTGTATTTGGTAAGTCAAATGTTTCGTTCTTACGCAGGCGATATGAAACCATGCGGGACCACCACCTGTTCCAGGGCATGGAATATACAGAAGACCATGAGGTGCTAAGGCAGTGGGTACCGCTGATCATGGAGGGACGGAATCCGGATGAGCAGCTTGCTGCCACAAAGATCGACATTGGAACGGATGTCAACTTCGGTGCGTTGACCCGCTCGCTATTTTTCCACTTGGCGAGGAAAAGCAATGTCAAATTGCGTTTGGCGCATGAGGTCCGTGATATCGAGCGCGCTGCAAATGGCCGGTGGGAAGTCACGGTAAAGAATCTTACCACAGACAAGAAACGTACTGTATCGGCGAAATTCGTATTCATCGGTGCAGGCGGCGGGTCGCTGTTGCTGCTTGAAAAATCAGGTATCCAGGAAGCCAAGGGCTTTGGCGGATTCCCGGTAAGCGGGCAATGGTTGAAATGCACTAATCCGGAGGTTATTGCGAAGCATCACGCCAAGGTGTATGGCAAGGCGGCCGTAGGGTCGCCTCCGATGTCGGTACCTCATTTGGATACCCGTGTCATCGACGGAAAGACAGCCTTGCTATTTGGACCGTATGCTGGTTTTTCTACTAAATTTCTGAAAAATGGCTCATGGCTGGATTTGCCTGCTTCCATTAAATTCAATAATATCAGGCCTATGCTCGCCGCCGGTATGGACAACATCCCATTGACCAAATACCTCATCAACCAGGTGCGGCAAAGTCCGGACGATCGGTTGGCGGCGTTGAAAGAATATGTGCCTACCGCTCGGAAGGAGGACTGGGAACTTGAGGTAGCCGGGCAACGGGTGCAGGTGATTAAAAAAGATGAGAAACATGGTGGGATACTGGAGTTTGGTACCGAAGTTGTGAGCAGTGCCGACGGTTCCATCGCCGCGCTTTTGGGCGCGTCTCCGGGCGCATCCACGTCTGTATCCATCATGATTGATTTGCTGGCGAGGTGCTTCCCCGAGCGGGCAAAGACCGCGCAATACCTGACCAAACTGCATGAGATGATCCCATCCTTTGGCCGTTCTATTGCCGCCGATGAGCAGCTCTGTAGGGAAATCCGGGAACGTTCGGCGGCGATATTGAAACTCGAGGGAACGCTTGAATCGGTTTAATGGTGATAGGCGAAGCCCTACCCGCTGATTGGATGGATGAACTGGTTGTACAGCTCACGGGAACACCGTTATTGCACTGGGTAGGGGTGGCCTGCGGTGTAGTTCAAGTGCTGCTGGCCAAAACCAATAATGTGCTGCTTTATCCTTTTGGCATAGCCAGTATCGTGATCACGATTTATGTCTTGAACGAGGCTGGATTATATGCCGAGATCCTGTTGAATCTTTACTACCTTGTGATGAGCGTCTATGGGTGGGCCTATTGGCTTAAGCGCAGCGGCGACGAACCAGTAAAGGCATCGTATGCTTCAGCAAGGGAGTGGGGGATCGCGCTGTTGATTGTCGCGTTGGGCTTCCCGGTTCTGTATGGTGCCTTGGTGCGTTTTACCGACTCAACGGTGCCGGTATGGGATGCCTGGGTAAGTGCCACCGCTTGGGCGGGTATGTGGCTGCTTGCTAAGCGCAAAATAGAGAACTGGATATTGCTCAATGTCAGCAATGCATTTGCCATACCCTTATTCGTTTATAAAGGGCTTCATCTTTACGCGTTATTAACCCTGTTTTTGTTTATCGTAGCGATCTTCGGCTATTTCGAATGGAAACGGATCATCAATCGGGAGCGGGCAGGCGCATGATTGCTGCGCGAATAGCCACGTTGCTTAGCGAGTTGTCGCGCCATGCGGAGACGAATGGCTGCCTGACATCCGAACAACTGGCCATTATTTATGACCAGCGATGGTTTAAGCTGTTTGTACCAAAACAGTATGGCGGACTGGAATTAACTGTGCCCGAAGGGGTTCGCTTGGAAGAAGAATTGGCATGTATCGACGGCAGTTTGGGGTGGACGGTGACGCTCTGTGCTGGGGCGAACCTGTTTGTGGGTTACATTGATCCGTCGGTAGCGGCGTCTATATTTTCGGAACGTACGGTATGCTTTGGTGGGAGCGGGCAGGCGTCCGGCAGGGCGGTGGTTGAAAACGGTGGCTACCGTATTACGGGCGTGTGGCGTTACGCCACCGGTGCACCCCATCTGACCCATTTCACGGTCAATTGCGTGCTTGAACAACGCGGTGTACCCTTGATGGACGATGCTGGCAACCCCCTGGTCCGGTCGTTTTTCCTTGCCAAGGATAACGTCCGGATTATCGAAGATTGGAAAGCCTTTGGGTTGAAAGCCACGGCGAGCCATTCGTTTGAGATTGCTGACAGCCGGATTGATGAATCCCAAGCGTTTACCATCGCGCCCGAACGAGCTACATTTCCCCATCCGACCTATCGGTATCCCTTTTTACAATTTGCGGAAGTCACATTGGCAGCCAACACGTTGGGTATGGCGCGCCACTTTGTGGCATGTGTGGCGGCAATAGATAAGGCCGATGCGGTTCAAGCGGCCGACATGGCGCAAAACCAGCTGGTGAAAGCAAGAGAGTTGTTTCTTCAAGTGGTGGACGCATCATGGGATGAATTGCAGCGGTTGGGAACAATAGCGCCGTCGCAGCTCCAGGCGGTAAGTGACAGCAGCAGGGCCCTGGTGCATAGGTGCCGGCAGCAAGTGATGGCGCTTTACCCCCTTGCCGGGATGGTGGCTGCCGACGCCGGTACCGAAATCAACCGGATATGGCGCGATATCTTCACGGCCAGCCAGCACAGTCTCCTTCGTTAGTCAGCCGCGCAATCCACCGGTTCGTAAGTCACCGAAAAGCCGCTAGTATCCCGTGTAACCTGCCGGCCGGTCAGCGAGTCTACGCTTAAGGGTTTCTGCATGAGCTTGCCGTCTCGTAATGTAAACACCACCCGCATGGTGTCTTGCATCCCTTCTTGCGAATATGTCCATACCAAATAGAATACATGGTCTTTGCGCTGCCCCAGCACGGTACCGCGCCGGGCATCTTTTTCATGAGGAATCGTATTGTAAATGCCGCTAACGGTCTCGCCCCTGATGACCAGTTGCACGTAAGACGAGTCTTGGCGCTGTGTGCCTTCCGTTCGCAGGAAGCAGTATTTTTGCTCCTGATCTTCCGGTAACCTGTCGGCTTGTAGCATGGTGTCATTGGCCGCCGTCTCGTTCCGGTTGCCGCTTTGGCATGCCATGCATAAGGCAAGGCTCCCCATTAGGAAGTAAGCGCGTATGTTCATCTCCATGCGAATTAATTTTCGAACGATCAACAATCAGCTGCCCGAATTGTTTGCCGTCGTCATGAATATCCGCTGGCAGACAGCTGTTAAGGTACTGCAAAACGTGCATGAATGGTTACGTACAATTGATGGAAATAAACACTTGTGAAAAAAAGCAATTTTGTCTTAGTTTGCAGATAACGATAATTAGACGATCTCATGGATAGAAAATCAATCATACAGCAATATTGGCAGTTTGCCGCCGAAAAGGAAGGATGGTATCCACCCTATGCGGATGCACTTCGGGACGTCGATGCATCACTGGCCTCCTGGAGGCCGGAGGGCGCGGCGGCAAATACCATCTGGGAAACCGTGGCGCACGTCATATACTTCAAAGAGCGGCTGATCAGACGGATAAAGGGATTCGCAGACCAGCCACTTTCGGGCAACGACGAAACCTTCGTGGTAAAAGGTAGTGGGGAAGCGGCATGGCAAGATGCGGTTGCAAAGTTGTTTGACACGCATCGTACCTTGGGGCGACTCTTACAGGATATGGAAGATGGCGACCTTGATACGCCGGCGCCAAGTGAGCCCATAGGTGCGCAGTTTTTGGATTTGACTGTACATGACGCCTATCATACCGGGCAGATCATTTTTATCCGCAAGCTCAAGGGGGCTTGGCCGTCGCATCGGAGTTTTTCTTAACGACAGGAAGTATGGTGACCTTTGCCAACGCAAAAATCAATATCGGACTTCAGGTGCTCAATCGCCGTGACGACGGATACCATAACCTGGAAACGGTTTTTTACCCGCTGAAAATCTACGACGTGCTGGAAGTGGTCGAGGCGGCAGAAACACGATTCGTCCCGTCCGGTTTGCCCATACCCGGGGATAGCCATGACAACCTGTGCCTCAAAACCTACCATCTGCTTCGTGCGGCGTATGATTTGCCGCCGGTAACTATTTATTTGCATAAAACCATTCCCATCGGGGCCGGGCTCGGCGGGGGCTCGGCAGACGCTGCTTTTTTATTGAAACTGCTCAATTCGACATTCGGCCTTGGCCTCGAAGAACCGCAACTGATAACGTATGCACGCCAGTTGGGTGCTGACTGTGCTTTTTTTATCCGGAATACACCGGTCCTGGCCACGGGCATCGGCGATGTTTTCGAGGACGTGAACGTGGATTTATCGGCATACCAGCTGGTGCTGGTCAAGCCCAATGTGCATGTTTCCACCGGCGAGGCCTACGGTACGGTGATTCCCAATCCGGAAGGTAAACAATTGGCATCGGCCATTACCCGTCCGGTAGAAACCTGGCGCGACACCATCGCTAACGATTTTGAGCCGGGCATTTTTGCAGCCCACCCGGAAATCAGGGCACTTAAAATGCTTTTGTATGAGAAAGGAGCTGTGTTTGCCGCAATGAGTGGGAGCGGATCAGCAGTTTACGGTCTGTTTAATGAATCGGTAAGGTTGCAAGAGTTAAGCAGCTCTTGTGACGTACTTTATGTTGATTTAAGTAAAGCAGGATGACAGTAGAATTTCAGGCAGCGATACACCGATCGGAAACCCACGGGGCAGCCATGGTGGGGTGGGCGTATGTGGATGTGCCGTATCATATTGCCAACCAGCTTAAGCCGGACTACCGGCAGGCCTACCGTGTGCGCGGTGAAATTGATGGGCATCCTTTTTCGGGGCTTTCCTTAATGCCCAAGGGGGAAGGCGATTATTTTTTAGCCATTAACGCCGGTATGCGGAAAGCGTTGCGGAAAGGGGTGGGCGATGTCTTGGTCTTGCGGCTGGAGGAAGATAAGGATTTTGTTATCGAAGTACCGGAAGACCTCGAGATCTGTCTGCTGGACGATGAGGCAGATTTAATGGGGCGCTTTATGGCCCTGGCCAAATCGCACCGTAATTACTTCATCAACCACATCAATGGCGCCAAGACGGGGCCTACACGCGCCAAGCGCATCGCCATGACCGTGGAGGCTATGGCGATGGGGCTTGACTTCGGCGCCATGATTAGGCTTGATAAAGCCAGGAGGCGGAGTGAATAAGTAACAACGATCACGGAGTGAGGACAATCAGCAGATTAGTGATCATGGTCGCCTTCAACGACATGGACCTCCACGTTGAGGTCGAGGTCATTCACCCCGCTGAACTGCGTATAATTGGGGTTGTTCCAATCGTCAGCCGTGATGCTGGATTTCACCCCTTCATTTAAATGACGCAGGATCAGGTTAAAGATAAAGCTGTCGGACGCTCTCAGCACGTGTAAATAACCGGTTATGCCTACCCGGGCATTATTGGGATCCGCATATTGGTAATCCAATACGCCATCGGGAGCACCTAAAAGGAATATTTGGTGGATATGAGCTTCATTCACAAATTCGTGCTGGCTTTCCCTGCCGGCAAAATCGTAGGTCGTCAATTCAAGCCGATAGGTCTTGCCGGCGTTTAAATGTAAGTGGGCGCCGACAGGCGGCAACCCCTGTGCGTCAAACTCAACTTCCACAACCTCGGGATTTTCGAGGTCATCCGCATGATCACCGTGCCATGCTACTTCGGTAAACGTCAGCCTGGCTCGGCCGACTTCTTCCTGTGGGATTTCAGGTGCGGGATCGTCTTTGCTGCAGGACGAGAAACATGCGAAAAGCCCCAATGCGATGGATGCGAGGGCGATCGTTTTGAATTGCTTTTTCATATCGATAATTTTTATTTGTTACTTATTGAATATCAGTGTCTATACGTGTGTTATTTAACGTGGTATTGAAAGCGTGTGGCTCAAAAAGAATACGATAACCGGATACCGACTTCACGGCCTAAATTGTGGCTGTAATAGCGGAATCTATTCATATATTCGCGGTATGCCGTATTGAACGCATTATTGAGCGAGATCCCCACATCCAGTTGGTGGCTGCCCACAGCAAGTTTGCTGCCTGCATATAGCGCGAACAAATGGTAGGCGGGCGGTGGCGGTGCGTAGTCCGAGTCAGGCTCATACCGTTTCTGCTCAAACACCCATCGGTGTTCAAGGGTAACGTAGGTATCACTGGCAACCTTATTCATTAACGGAATCTGCCACCGCACGCGGTGGTTAAGCCGGTCTGCGGGGATATAAGGCAGGAATACATCGTTCCGGCTATCGCGTGCGCGGATGAGCGAAGCATTAAGCTGGTAATCCAAACTGTAAGGCAGCTCGTACGTCACGGAAAGGTCAGCGCCGAAAAATGTCGCGTCGGTCTGCCTGTACCTGAATACGGGGAATATACCCCGGATGGTTTGAATAAACTCGCCGGGCGAAGGCTGTGCGTAGATGTAATGCTGTACGTATTGTGCATAGAGGTCGAGATCGACGCTCACCCGGCCCTGCACGTACGAAGGGCTTATCACCCATTTATAGCCGTGCTCGCTTTCCAGCTGGGCATCTCCGATTTCGTATAAGGCCGCACCATGATGCAAGCCATTGCTGTATAATTCATTTGCGTTGGGTGCCCGCCAGGCCAGGCCGATGTTGCTGCGCAATTGCCAAGCCGCGTTGGGACGCCAGATGCCACCGAACGATCCGCTGACGTTATGGAAGTCGCGCTGGCCTCCATAAAGGTTTTGGTTCCGGTCAAATCCTGCGGCATCGAATGCCCTGAAGTCATAGCGGATGCCCAATTCCCACTCATGGTTGTTTTCAATGAACCGTTGGATGGCGAAGGCTCCAGCGGTGAAACTATCATAATTGGGGATGAGTGGCGTGTTTAGCGTACCGGGGATATTGTTGTTTACCTGTAATGTGAGGTTTGTGCCCGCCTGTGTCCGCCATTTGCCATACAGAGGTGTCTGATAGGCCGCGTCCAGCGTCTGCGTGGTGAGCACCATATCGAGCATGGGCAAAGCGTCGCGGCCTGCGCGTCGGATATCGTACTCCTGGCGGTGGTTACGCTGAATACCATATTGGATATCCAGGCTTCCGCCGCCGGCGTGGTCGCGGTGCCATTTGAGCTTACCCAAGTCATGGGTGACACGTTGCCTTGGTGCATTGATGGCATATGTAAACGGATAGCGTTCGAACGGTTCGCCGGCTTCTACGCGGGCTTGTATATCTGCGATGGTGCCAACATGGGCTCCCGTGAAAATGCCCAGCGACGTCTGGAAACGGCTGTAATACGCTTCGAAGGCCGAACTGGTATGGTTGTAACGCACCGCTGCCGAAGCATTGTATTCAGCGACCCCGGTATTTCCTAGGTGGTAATCGGCCGTGCGCACGTTGCCGCTTCTTTTGGCCGTGCCCTGTACACGCCAGGCCAAGCCGCTAATGCCGTTGACGCCGGACTGCAGCATGCCGGATATTACGCCTCCCCGTCCGTTGGTCTGGTATATAGCGTTCAGTTCGCCTGATAGGTGGGGATCGATCGGTAAGGGCGGCGGGAATGTGATGATGACACCACCAATCGCATCAGCGCCGTAGCGTACGCCTTCCGCGCCCTTTATCAGCTTAAAATCCTTGGCAATGAACGGATCGATTTCCGGAGCATGCTCACTGCCCCACTGCTGCCCCTCTTGCCGGATACCATTATTCAGGATGAGAATGCGGTTGCTATGCATACCATTAATGACCGGTTTGGCAATGGTCGTGCCGGTCTGTAGCATGCTTACGCCGGGCAGCGTGCTAAAGATATCGGCCAATGTCTTACCCTGTACCTGCGCAACCTGCTCCCGGGAAGTTGTTGTTACACGGTTTGTCGTGGCAATGGTCTGCTGATGGCCTACCACGTCGACGTCATGTAAGTGGATATGGCCGTGGTGTAGCGCAATGGTGACGATTTCGTCCTGGTCCAGCGGAAGGCGGATGGATAGGCTATCGAAGCCGATACTTGTGGCAGTCAGCACATACGGTGTACCCTTGCAGAGTTGCGGCAGCCGGAAATAACCATGGCCATCCGAGATGACTTGGTATTCGCCGGGGCTAACACGTATCGTAACTCCGGATAATGGAAGCTGCGTATCGCTGTCGATGACCCTACCCCTGATGGTCAACGTACAATTCGCCGTTTGTGCATAAACCGTCGTCAAGAATAATAACGAAGCCAGAAATGTAGCAAGTACTTTTTTTATTTGCATCTGTGTTGCAATAGTCGGCTCAAAATTACGACATCGGTGCTTTAATACATAAATTAAATGCAACAAAATTTCATTAGTAGTCGATGTTACGAACGTGGGTGGTATTGCGTGATGACGGAATGCAGGTAATCGCGGTCGACATGTGTATAGATTTCGGTTGTGGTGATGCTTTCGTGGCCCAACATTTCCTGGACGGCTCGCAAATCAGCACCTCCCTCGACCAGGTGACTGGCGAAGGAGTGGCGGAAGGTGTGGGGGCTGATTTTCTTTTTCAGTCCGGTGGCGTTGGCCAGTTCTTTAATAATGAGGAATACCATTACGCGGGTAAGCGGCGATCCACGTCGGTTAAGGAACACAAAGTCGGCACATTCCGCCTTTATTTTTTGGTGGATACGTACTTCTTCTACGTAGATGCGGAGGTGTTTGATGGCTTGGCTGCCAATGGGGACGAGGCGTTCCTTGTTTCCCTTGCCCGTGACCTTGATAAATTCGATGTCGAGGAATAGGTTGGATAGCTTCAGTCCGACCAATTCGCTGACCCGCAAACCGCAGCCATATAACACTTCAAGCATGGCCTTGTTGCGTATGCCTTCAGGCGTGGATAGATCGATAGCGGCGATGAGGCGGTCTATTTCCACGATGTTGAGTACATCGGGGATCTTGCGTCCAAGCCGCGGAGCCTGAATCAAGGCGGTGGGATTTTCGATTAGTCCGTATTCGAGGCTCATAAACAGGTAAAATGTCTTGATGCCCGACAGGATGCGCGCCTGACTATAGGCAGACAGCCCGAAGCCGTTAATCCATGCTAAGAAATCCTGCAGTTGGCTTGCGGTGACCGCATCGGGCAGAATACCCCGCGGTTCGGCAAACTGACACAGCTTGGTCACGTCATTGAGGTAGGCTTCCACGGTGTTGGCCGATACGGCCCGCTCCAATTGAAGGTAGTGCTTGAAATCGTTGATGGCGTGCTTCCAATCCATGGTCACCTGTCCGGCCGTACCCATTTTCGTAGCCGGTTTAAACAAATTTCGGGAAAAACACAATGATATGCAAATTCATTCCGAATTGTTAATTTTACAAACTATGGAAAAGATTGAGCTGGCATTAGAGCGCATTACCGAAGCGGTATTAGCCAAAGTGCCGAGTTTGTTGCTTGCCGTCGTGTTATTAATTGTCGGTAGCTGGCTTATTCGGTTGATACTGACGATTATGCGTCGGCGGTTTGAGCGGCGTAATGTGGATTTGTCGCTGCGGGATTTTGTGGCCAGCATCGTGAAAATTGCGCTGTACATCATGCTTATCCTGTCGGTTGCTTCGATGATAGGCATACAAACAACCTCGTTTATCGCGGTATTAGGGGCGGCTAGCCTTTCCATCGGCTTAGCCCTGCAGGGGAGTCTCTCGAATTTCGCCGGCGGAATGCTGATTTTGCTTTTCCGCCCTTTTCGGGTAGGTGATTATGTAAGCAGCGCAACGGGGGCATCCGGCACCGTAGAACGGATAGACATTCTTTATACGACGTTGCGTACGGCCGAGGGCATAGCCGTGTTTGTGCCCAACGGCCCCTTGGCTAATTCGGTCGTTACCAATTATTCCAGTATTTCGCAGCGACGCATCGAATACCGAATAGGCATTTCCTACGAGTCGAACATTAAAGAAGCACGTGCGGTCATTCTAAACGTGCTGGCCGAAGACAAGCGAATATTAAAAACACCAAAACCGGAAGTACATGTCGGCGAACTGGCCGATAGTTCGGTAAACTTGATTATCAGGGCCTGGGCGCCCAAAGACAGCTATTGGGATGCGTATTACGCTAATTTCGAAAACATCAAGTTGGCGTTAGACGCCAATAACATCACCATACCGTATCCGCAACAGGAAATGCGGATCGTCCATATGCCCGATGCCGGAAAAGCCGGGTAATGTAGACCTGTTGCCGTTAACGCCGCAGTTCCATCATACGTGCCACGTACTTACCGATAATATCAAATTCAAGGTTGACGGTATCGCCTGCGTTGACCTGTTTAAGGTTGGTGTGTTCGTAGGTGTAAGGAATGATGGCGACTGAAAACTGGTCGCGCTCGGAATCGACGACTGTGAGGCTGATCCCATTGACGGTGATGGAGCCTTTTTCCACGGTAATGTTGCCGGACGCATCATTATACCGGAATGTATAGCGCCAGCTGCCTTGTTGTTCTTCCACGGCGAGGCACTGCGCGGTCTGGTCGACGTGTCCCTGCACGATATGGCCGTCCAATCGGTCGCCCACCCGGGTGCAGCGTTCAAGGTTGACCAGGCTGCCTACCCGCAGCGTGCCGAGGTTGCTTTTCGACAGCGTCTCGGCAATCGCTGTGACGGTATGCTCGCCCGGCGACAGCCCCACTACCGTCAGGCACACGCCGTTGTGCGATACGCTCTGATCGATTTTTAATTCGTCAGATAGAGAGGAAGCAACGGTAATATGCAGGTTTCCTGCTTCTTGCCGAAGGTGGGTTACGGTACCGATAGTTTCGATGATGCCTGTGAACATAATTATTGATTACGACGTTTCCAACGTGTAGACAAGGCCAATAAGGCAAATACCAGGCTGCCTGCGCATCCGGCATAGGCGAGGTAATCCCCTGCCTTCACGTAATATGTGATCTCCTCGTTGAGGTTGATGTCCTGTTTGAGGGCGGCGGGTACCCACCATTCCGTTCTTTGCACCACATCGCCGCGTTGATTGATGAATGCCGAAATGCCCGTGTTGGCCGATCGGGCTACCCATCGCCGGGTTTCGATGGCACGCAGTTTGGCATAAGCCAGGTGCTGGTCTTTGCCAGATGTATCGCCCCACCAGCCATCGTTTGTAATCACCGCAATGAACTGCGCGCCTTGTTCGATGTATTGTGCGACATAGTCTCCCCATATCGATTCGTAGCAGATGACCGGAGCCGCGCCAATACCACTTTGTGAATAAAAAACGGAGGGTTTGTCTTGGCGGCCATATCCGCCGGTGGTGCCGCCAAACGCCTTGAAGAGCGGCTTCATGAACGCCAGCGCACCGCCGAATGGAGTCTGCTCCACACCGGGTACCAGCTTAGACTTGTGGTAATACTGTAATTTCGCCGAGTTTTCGACCAATATCGCAGCGTTGAACGCATCGTAATATATACCGCTGAATTCACGCGCGGTAGGTGTTTCCGGACCGCTGTATATCAAATAGCTCTCGATGCCAGATAGCAGGTTTCCATTCTTATAGTGGGTGAGAAAGTCTTGTATACGGAGGAAGAAAGGATGTCGGAGGAACTCTTCTTCATTATAACCGTCTGGGGCTGCGATGGCCGTTTCGGGCCATATAAAAAATTCGGTATTCGGCTGGGCTACGGACTCCGAGAGGCGGATTAGGTTTTCAATTTGTTCGGCCGGTGGAATGGGACCAAATTTGCCGTATGGATCGATATTGGGCTGGACGACTACGATATTCGAGGGGTTTTCGCGTTCTTCGTACGTGGAATAACGCCATAGCGACCACGCAGATGGAAGGATAATTAGGGTACCCGCTGTTGCCAGCAAGCTATAGCGGCGCACCGGTGCAAACCCATCACGGGCGGACAATATCGCCAGAAAAAGCGCGATATTGACGGCTAAAATCCATACGGTACCGCCATATACGCCACTATATTCGTACCATTGCACAAGTTGGTGGGTGTTGGCAAATCCGTTGCCCAAGGTCATCCACGGAAAGGCGAGATCCCACGTTTGATGCAGGTATTCATAGGCTATCCAAAAGCAAGCCAATCCGGCTAAGGACCACCCGATGGCATAGCGTTTCCTCAGCTGGTAATATAGGCGAAAGGCGAACGCCATCAACACGGCGGCCAACCCAAAGGGGATTAGTGCGACAAACATTGCCGCATATATTGGCATTACGGCATTCATGGCGTTGAATACCCAATAGATGGAAGCCGTGTTCCATACCAGGCCCATGAGCCCTGCAAGCAGAAACACCTTGGCTCCCTTTTTTCGGTAATTGCTCCGCATCACCGATTCCAGCGCCAGCAAGATGGGCACAAAAGCCACCCAGAGGAGTGGAGCGGTGTAGGGGACTGGGGGCCAAGCCAGCCATAATAGGAAGGCACTCAGGAGGGCAAGCAAGTAATTCTTTTTCACAGTCAGAGTTGGGATAACAGTTCGTTTTTTTTGGTTTCGTATTCCGCTTGCGTGATCAATTGCCGCTCAAATAGCGATTTCAGCTTTTTGAGTTTTAGCGTAAGCTCGTCTTCCTGTTCGTTTACAGGCATGATTTTCAATGTAGGTTCTTCGTCGGCCTGCTTTTCCAGCCGACGTTGTTTTTCAAGCGCCTCGTTGCCCCATTGGTAGAGTTTGCGCGCCTGATTTTTGGGAATGTATCCCATCACGTAAGGTTCTTCGCCTGCTGAGCGTTTGACGATGACCTTAGCTCCTAAGACACCTTCTTTAAAGGAGAGGTCCAGGACATGATTCCACTGGAAGATTTCAAAATCGGTGGCCAAGCCCAGCTTGGTGGATTTACAGAAAAAAATGCGCCTGTCCGTCACCGCTATGCTGTCCGGAAACAAGGTCACGGCCGGCATTTTCTGTACAGCGATATAGTGGATATGCTCGCCTGCAGTAAGCATGTCCTGCAATTTAAGTAACAGTTTTTCGGCAACTTTGGGATCCTGCCCGTCGTTGATATATCGGTCAATGTTCATTTGCGATGCTAAGATACTAAAGATCTAAGCAAATCCCTGCACACATACCACAAATTCGCCTTTTAGCGTATGCGTTTGGAAGTGGCTGATTAACTCGGCGAACGTTCCCCGGACCGTTTCTTCGTAGACCTTGCTGATTTCACGTGATATGGAAGCCGGCCTTTCTGGTCCGAATACATCGGCAAACTCCTGGAGCGTTTTGAGTAGCCGATGGGGCGATTCATAGAAGATCATGGTACGGCTTTCGCCTGCCAACGCCTTCAGCCGGGTTTGGCGGCCTTTTTTCACCGGCAGGAATCCCTCGAAACAAAAGCGGTCGCAAGGCAAGCCGGACGCCACTAAAGCCGGTACAAAGGCCGTAGCACCCGGTAGACACTGTACAGCAATCCCCGATTTAATAGCCTCACGCACCAGTAAGAAACCGGGGTCAGATATCGCAGGCGTACCGGCATCAGAAATCAGTGCCACGTTTTGGCCTTCCCTTAAGAAGCGGATCACCTCGTTGACAGCCTTATGCTCGTTGTGCTGATGATGGGCATATGCTTTTTTTTCGATGCCGAAATGCTTGAGCAGTGGTGCGCTGGTGCGGGTGTCTTCCGCGAGGATGACATCGGCATCTTTCAAGACACGTATGGCCCGTAAGGTCATATCTTCAAGATTACCGATAGGAGTGGGGACGAGGTAAAGCATTTTTATTATTTTTGCCGCTGCAAAATAAGCGAAACCGTCATGATTTGCAAAAATCAAACAAAGAATAGTCAAGCCGAGCTTGCATGCCCTTGAAGGCCGAAGATCATGGCGGTCTTATCGCCATTAGAAAACAAACTTAGCGAAGCGATCTCATCGACGCCGTTAAAGAACAAATAATGAATCAATAACTATTTTAGCGTATGTTGCAAGTTAATTATATTCGTGAAAACCGCGATCAGGTGATTGAACGCCTGGCTCTCCGGAATTTCAAAGCATTGGAACTGGTGGATGAAGTGATTGCGCTGGATGAACGGCGCAGGGAAATCCAGACTGAATCTGATGCCCTTGCAGCGGAAGCTAATGCTGCGGCACGGCAAATCGGCGAGTTGATGCGCCAAGGGAAACGCGACGAAGCGGAAGCTATCAAAGCACGCTCCGGCGGGTATAAGGAACAGCAGAAAAAGCTGGCCGATGAGCAAGCGTTAGTTGAGGCCGACCTTTACGAAAAGCTGGTACTCCTGCCTAACCTGCCGCACCACACCGTGCCCAGAGGTGCCGGAGCGGAAGACAACGAGGTGGTGCTGGAGCACGGCCACCGTCCTGAATTACCGGACAATGCCCTGCCGCACTGGGAACTTGCCACAAAATACGATATCATCGATTTCGAACTCGGTACCAAAGTCTCGGGGTCTGGCTTCCCGGTGTATAAAGGCAAAGGTGCCCGTCTGCAGCGTGCGATGATTAATTTCTTCCTTGACCAGGCCGAAAAAGCTGGATACCGGGAAGTACAGCCGCCGATTTTAATCAATGAAGCTTCCGGGTTTGGTACGGGCCAGTTGCCCGACAAAGAAGGGCAGATGTACCACGTCGGTATCGACAATCTTTACCTGATCCCTACCGCCGAAGTACCGTTGACAAACCTTTACCGTGATACCATAGTGAAGGAAACCGATTTTCCCATAAAACTCACGGCCTATACGCCCTGTTTCCGGCGGGAAGCCGGATCATATGGTGCGCATGTGCGCGGATTAAACCGCCTGCACCAATTTGATAAGGTGGAGGTCGTACAGCTCGTGCATCCCGATACATCGTACGAGGTGCTGGAAACCATGAGCACGTATGTGCAGTCGCTGCTACAAGCGCTGAACCTCCCGTATCGGGTACTGCGCCTTTGCGGCGGGGATATGGGCTTCACGTCTGCACTTACCTATGATATGGAAGTATGGAGCGCAGCCCAAAAGCGCTGGTTGGAGGTGTCTTCCGTTTCCAACTTCGAAACCTACCAAAGCAATCGGCTGAAAGTACGCTTCAAGGGTGAAAACGGTAAAATGCAATTGGCGCATACGCTTAATGGCAGTGCATTGGCCTTACCCCGTATATTGGCGTGTATTTTGGAAGACAACCAAACGGACAGGGGGATTAAAATACCGGAAGTGTTGGTGCCTTATACCGGATTTGAGTGGATTGATTAAACAAGTTCAAACCCGTAGCGTTTTCCAAGGTCTTCTACTTGCTTGATAAAGGTGGGCAGGTTTTCAAGGCTTTCTTTATTGGCAGAGATGCTGATGTTGACAGTTATTTTGGGTTGCTGACCCAAGTATTTGACCTTTTGCTCCTCCGGCATCTTATCCATCACGTCATCAAAGGCATGCTTAGTAAAATCCAGCCCGGAGGCTTCCTTGAAGCTCTGGAGAAACTCGATGTCAAATTTTTTGCGCAGATCGATTTGATTGATCGTTTGCCTTGACACGTTCATCTTTCTGGCCACAACCGATCCCTTGATTCCCCGCTCTTTCATCGTCTCTTTGATGATCTCCCCCAGTGTTTTTGTGTTTATTTTGGCCATATCGCAAAAATATCTTGCTTTTTGTTAATTATGCATTGATAAAATGATGTCTTTTTAAGATAAAATGTCATATTATTTTGCTTTTTGTAAAATATTAATTTACATTTGGCATATATTAATTGACATTACGCTTGGGTATGTTGATGTTTTGAATTTATTAATCATTAATTATGTTGCTTATGTAAAAAAGTTACTTGAAAATCATCCATACTGCTCGTGACATTTTATAGTAAGTCGTTAGTCAACGGCTGGACTGTCATGTCTCTTAATCTAACACAAACACATTATCGAATTGTTCATAGTAATCCAAAGCCTAAGATAAATAAGAAATCCAATTTCTGGGTAAGTGAACTGTTTATTTATTAATTAATCAAATCCATTAGAATGAAACAAAAATTACTATGTTTCTTTATGTTGGCGACATTGTTCGGTGGAGCACTATACGCCCAAGACAGAAGAATCAGCGGTTCAGTGACTTCAGCTGGGGACGGAAGCCCAATTCCAGGTGTTTCGGTCATTGTAAAGGATGTACAAATTGGCGTCCAAACCGATGTGGAAGGGCAATTACTCGATTGCTATTCCAAGTGGGGCTACAGCATTGATTTTTCGTTCAATCGGTTATGCCGAGCAGGAGGTGCCTATAGGCTCAGGCGACGTAATTAATGTCAGGTTATCAGAAGACGCTTCTGTATTAACAGAAGTGATTGTTACCGGTTATGGTCAGGAGTTGAAAAAGCAAAGTTTGACAGGGTCGGTATCGGTCTTGTCGGGCGGAGAAATTGAAAACCTGCCGACGCAGTCTTTTGACAGGGCAATGCAGGGCCGGTTGGGCGGCGTTCAGGTCACGTCTAATGGAGGGCAACCAGGGGGCGGGTTGAATGTTAATATCCGTGGTGCTGTTTCGGTAAATGGAAGTGCGCAACCCTTGTATATCATCGATGGTGTGCAGATGAATCCGGGGGGATTGTCAACCCAAACCACTCAAAATCTATTTTCATTTATTAATCAGGAGGATATCGAATCTATCCAGGTCCTGAAGGATGCTGCAACAGCTTCGATTTACGGTGCGCAGGCCGCTAACGGGGTAGTGCTTGTCACCACCAAAAAGGGTAAAGCTGGAAGGACTGTTATTAAAGTGGATATTCAGCAGGGTTTCCAGGAAAATCCAAATCCCTATGATTTAGCCACAGGTCCAGAGTATTATGAGATATACCGGCAAGCATACTATAACCAATACCTAGTAGTGTCTGGGAATGGCGAAAATGGTACACGTGCATGGAACAATAGGCTTTACGGATCTCCGAACAACCCAGATCCCGCAAGTATTCCAAATATAAACTGGTATGATGCCGTATTTCGGAAGGGCAACATGGGGCAATATAACATCTCTTTTTCAGGAGGCAGTGAAAAAACAAGCTTTTTTATCGGCGGTGGGTATAATAAAACTGAAGGAACGAATATCGGGTCAGATTTTACACGAGGAAACCTTCGAGCGAACTTGGAGCATCGTGCGTCTGATAAGTTTTCGATTGAGACTCGCATAAACCTTCACAATACAATTTCCCGAGGCCCTGCTCATGGAAATGGGTTTTACACCAATACACCCTTTACAGGAGCCTTGTTGGTGCCGACACTTAATCCGATCTATGACGAAGAAGGTGGATGGAACAACGACCTGATTAATGGTTACGGTTATAATATTGTGCAAGTGCTGCATGAAGAAGATCGAGAAACGAATACTTATGGAACAATTAGTACAATTGCACTGAACTATGACATTATTCCAGGGTTGCGTGTCCGGGCTTATGGGGGTGTTGATTTTACTGATGCACGGAACTTCAATTATCGGCCTTCAAGTATTCCCGCGTACGCCGGTACCGGTGGTACTGGGGCAGAAAACTATTATCGGACATTGAACTGGAACACGAGTTTGACGGCAAACTACAATACGGTGTTCGGGGCAGATCATAACTTCAGCGCAATGGCAGGGGTGGAATATCGTGATTATACGCAAAGGGTGTTAAGCGCATCTGCCCAGGGCTTTCCAAATACTATGTTGCGCTTGATCAGCCAAGCTTCCACGAATACGGGCTATGGTTCGACATTCACTGGATTCAAGTTGGCTAGTGTAATCGGAAATGTGAATTATGACTATCAGGGCAAATATCTGCTTTCGGGCAACGTACGTTATGACGGTTCCTCGCGGTTTGGCGCAGATAACAAGTTTGGTTTATTCTACGGGTTGTCCGGGGGTTGGAGACTTTCTGAGGAGAATTTCCTGTCTGACGTACGGTTTGTGAACGAATTAAAGTTACGGGCAAGCTACGGCGTAACAGGGGATCAAAGCGGTATTGGCAATTTCGCGGCCATGACCCTATTTAGTTCACCAGGTGCTGGCGCTGCTTACAATGGGCAGCCTACTTTGCGTCCTGACCAAATTGGAATTGCTGATCTGACCTGGGAGGAGGTAGAGTCCATCAATCTGGGTTTGGACTTCGGGCTATTCCGTAATCGGCTTTTTGGTTCGTTTGATATCTACCGCAACCACCGCAACCAAATGTTGCTATCTCAACAAATTCCCCAAGATTCTGGGTACGGCAGTATCACGGTCAATGCGGGGCGGGCTAGAATGGAGGGTATTGATTTGGAATTGGGGGGTGTGCCTGTTGATGCCGGCGGTTTTAAATGGACTTCATCATTCAATATAGCCCTTATAGATAACAAACTCCTTGAATTAAATGAGGATGCGGCGTTGGATCGTGACGGAAACCCGCAGATCAATGACGGACGGTACACAGTAGGAAAGAAACTGAATCAAGTGTATACCATTCCCTGGGCGGGTGTGAATCCTGCTGACGGCAGGGCAATGTATTACGACATCAATGGAAATATCACGTATTCCCCAATTTCAGCAGATGACCGTCGTGCATACGGAAGTTACGACCCTGATTTCTTCGGCGGTTGGACCAATACATTTAGTTATAAAGGGTTTTCTCTCGACGTGCTATTCCAGTATCAGTATGGGAATATGGCGTGGACGGATATGAATTACCCGCTGGAATTATCCGGCGCATACGGGTACAATCAACTGAAAAGCCAGTTGTATGACGCTTGGTCCCAGCCTGGTGACATTACTGGTGTGCCTCGACCATTTTATAACGGTGCTGAGCCCGGAAGCGTAGCCATTACGACCTTTTCATCGCGATGGCTGCAGGACGCTTCGTATATCCGCTTAAAGCAATTGACATTTGGTTACAGTTTGCCGTCTTCGGTGCTGTCCGGTACCGGTATCCAGAGCGTCCGTTTGTTTGCTCAAGGGATGAATCTTTGGACTATCACGAAATATACCGGCGAAGACCCGGAAAACACTGCAACGAATAATAGCATGAACGTTTATCCCCACCCACGCACATTTACTTTTGGGGCAAACATCACATTTTAAATTGGCGACATATGAAAAAGAGAACTTTAATATATCTAGCGGTTTTTGGGATTGTATTTTCCTCGTGTGAAAGCTTGATTGAAGTAGATCCGCAAAACAATCTCTCTGCCAGTGCCGTATTCACTGACATTGATGCAGCACAGTCTGTATTGAATTCTGCATACAATAGGTTGATTAGGGGAGGTGACGGTCAACTCTACGGACGAGATTTGAAGCTCATGGGGGATGCGCTCGCGGATAACATTGTGACCGATGCGGATTTGGCTGGCCAACGGTGGAATACCGTTAATCGGAATGATCAGGGAGCGCATTACAATATTTGGGCACAGAGCTATAACGTCATTAATGATGTGAACGAGGTGCTGGATAAGACACCGGGCTTACCTGTCACGCCATCTCAGGAGCCTACGCGAAACAGTATTCTGGCGCAGGCTTATACGATACGTGCACTCACTTATTTCAATCTTGCCCGCGTGTACGGCTACGAGCCCAATAAAATTCCTACCACTGGTGCGGGGGCTGGTTTTGATAGATCGGCTGTTTTGAGGTTGACTCCCACAGGTAGTTTTGCTGATGCCCAACCGATGAGCCGGTCGTCGATTATCGAGACCTATACGCAGATTGAGAGCGATCTGACCGAAGCAATTTCCCTTTTCGCCAACGCATCAACTCCCAGCAATCCTGTCCGTTATTTTACATTGGGCACTGCTTACGCACTTAGGGGTACACTTTACCTGTATTGGGAGAGGTATCAGCAGGCCATTGATGATTTCGACGCGGCATTTGCAAACAGTTCGGCGACGTTGACCGATGATATTGTCGCTGCCTTTACCTCGGAAATGAACCCCGAGGCTTTCACCCAACTGTGGATGGATTGGAGCACTCAATCCCTTGGATCAAATAACTCGCTATACTCCTATACGCATGCCCCGCTTTGGAACGGCATTTCTACGTTTGGCGGGCAGACGATCAGCCCGGAGTTATACAATTCGTTCGAGGAGGGAGACAGCCGCTTGGGACTCATTTATGTAGACGATCGGCATCCGCAGTATTATTGGTCTAACAAATACAATGGTGCGGCAGGATTGTATGCAGACCATTTGATTATTGTACGCTACAGCGATGTATTGCTCATGAAGGCCGAGGCGTTAGCTGCGTTGGGTCAATACAGTGCCGCTGCGGAACTGATTGTGCAATTAAGGATGGCGCGGAATGCATCCGTGGATGTCGTGCCGACAGATGTTCGGATTGTCGATTATATCAAAGATGAACGTAATCGGGAGCTTCATTTCGAGGGAGTCCGCTTCTTTGATCTCAAGCGTTGGGGGAATGGTGTGACAAAATCTGCAGCTGTAATCGGTGGTGTAGGTTTTCTGGCCCATGATCATCATCGCATGCTTGCTGGAATTCCAAATTCGCAAATTCTGTTAAATCCGGATTTGCCTCAGAACCCTGGGTATTAATCTGCATATAGTAATTTGAAACGAACGAACATGAAAAAGATAAGTATATATTTTTGCTTTGTATTCTTAGCGTCTGTAGCCTGCGTAGCTTGCATGGACGAACGAGAAATAATTTATGCCGGACCAACAGTTGTCGAATTTAAAAACCATTTGTTGGGAAGAAATACCACTTATACCCCCGTGGGTGTATTCCCGAGTGGAACGGGTACAGCACAAACGCTGACTAGCAGGTATATTTCGGTGGATAATCGCGGCACCGATTCAATATTGGTTCAGCTGGTTGGTCCTCAGTTGAGCCGTGACATTGATATTGAATATACTATTGACGAAAGTAGTACGGCCATAGAGGGTACTCATTACGACTTTGTTAATGCTGGCACGAGAACTATTGTTTTACCCGCTGGTACTTCCAGTACATATATCCTGATAAATCCTACTCCTGGCAGTTTGGATGCAGGGGAAACCCGCTCATTAACGCTTAGGTTATTGGGGCATAACGAAGTAGGAGTAAGCGAGAATTACAGCACGTTTACAACTTATCTGAGGCCTTAGTTGCTAGTCCCACGGTATTTGACTAACATAGCTCTATAACGACATACCAGCGGTTTCCCAGAATTGTCCGCTTGTATTATGTGTTTGTGAACTCAAAACAATTCTATCGCTAAAAAGGGGCTCCCAGCCCCTTTTTTTTGAGCTACAGCGAGCGAATAATACAGATTTGCCCAAATGAAGTTTTGGGTTTGAGGAGCGTCGGTTCTAACCGCATCGCTGAACTAAACAACATTATCTACTATCCGTATACAGCCATTGAAACCGTGTGATTAACGGTTGTTATTCCGTCTCCGTTATTTGTATAGATGAGGACAAATGTACGGAGTATACCGGAAATCCGTTGTATAACGGCCCTGCGTGTAATGTGCTGATATTTCATCGTTGATGACGCAGCAGCTGTGTCAATTTTATTGATGTTTTGGTCATTTTCTTGGTTGTTTTGTTTTTTTTTTTTTTGAAAAAAACGAATGTTTAATTGCTTTTTTTCTTATTTTTTTTGCTATTCTCTTGGTGTTTTCATTAAAAAAGCATTGTTTTATTTAATTTTTTATATAAATGCGATTAATTTTTAGTATTATATTATAATTTTTGTATTTTATTTGTAATTATTTAATTTTATTTTGTTATTTATTGCAATTGATTTACATTTGAAAATATAATTGGTTGTTTTTAATCTTTTTGTCTTTATATATTGAGGTTATTGTATTTAATTATTGCTAATTGGTGTGATTATCTCAAACAAACACATGTTTTTTAAAACAAAACAACACGTAATTGAAAAAAACTTACTAAAGTTTCTAAACCATTGAGTCAAGCAACGGCATTAAGTAGAAGCAAGCTTGTTGCCCGTCTAATCGACCTTAAGAATTAAGTACGAAGAAGTATTGTGAGCGGGGTCTCTATTTAGTGATGGAAACAAACGTATAGTGCCGCATACGAGTAATTTGTGTGCCTGGCTGACAATATCGGATATATATATCCGTAAAGGGATCCGTTTTTTCGGATAGTAGTAGTCGTTCATTATTCATTAACCAAATCAAAAACACATGCAACAAAAATTACTTGGGTTTTTCATGTTGGGTATATTGCTGATCGGATCGGCGTATGCACAAGACAAAAGGATCAGCGGTACTGTCGTCAGCGCCGAGAGCAATTCGCCGCTGAGCGGTGTCAGCGTTCGCGTAGTGGGGGCTCCCACATCGACGTCTACCGACGACAGCGGCCGATATACTATCGTGGCAAATACTGGAGATGTACTGATTTTTACCTATCTCGGTCACGCGGAACAGCGCATCACGGTCGGTGAAAGTTCGTTAGTGGATGTCTCCATGCTTACTGACGCACAGCAATTGGACGAAGTGATTGTATCCGGGGTAGCAGGGGCTACCGACAAAAGGAAAATGACTGTGTCAGTAACCAAGATTGGGGAAGCTCAACTTAACGCGGTACCTGCTACTTCGCTTTCTTCTGCGTTGACGGGAAAAGTAGCAGGCTTGAGGACGTCTTCGGTAGGGGGCGCCCCCGGTCAACAGGCAGACATCCTGCTTAGGGGGGATAATGTATTGGGCGTCAGTGCCTCCCCGCTTATTTTGATTGACGGTATCATCATGCAGGGTAGCCTTGCCGATATCAACGTGGACGATGTGGAATCTATGGAAGTCATAAAAGGTGCCGCTGCTTCGGCTCTTTATGGTTCACGTGCGGGAAGCGGCGTTATCTCTATTACTACCAAAAGAGGTAAAAGTGGTGCTTTAGGACAGACACAGGTTACCGTTCGAAATGAAGTAGGCTTTCAAAATCTTCAGCGTTACATGGAAACTTCAGAATCACACATGTATAAACTTGCTGATGATTGGGAACAATACCGAGGCCAGTATACCAAATATGCTGGTGTTACTTTTCCAGACGGTTATACAGGCGGGTATAACGCTGGCATTTCGGGATCCAGGATAATCGATGATGACGGCTATATGGATAACCCGTATGGTGTATATCGTTTTAATCCGGCAGATGTGTTTCAGACAGGCAATACGCTGACTAACTTTATTGGTGTATCTAATCGGTCTGAGAAAAATAACATTTATTTATCTTTTGAAAATAATGTTCAACAAGGAGTGGTGGCTCACCGCGATGGGTATGAAAGACAAAATTACCGTTTCAATATCGACCAAGAACTAGCCCCCTGGTTAACTGTAAGTGCCACAAACTTGTTTATAAATAGGAAGATAGAGCAACCGTCAGGTATATTCTATAATGTGGCCCGTATGGAGAAAGATATCGATTTGTTTGCCCCTAATTCAGATGGTCAGCCTTATAATATAAGAGTGAATCACTTTAATTCAGAGGTAACCAACCCACTGTACCCTTTATATAAACAGCGCGATAATAGGAATACCCGCCGCTGGATGGGTAACTATTCAGCCAATGTCAAGTTCACAGAATGGGCTAACCTCGATGTCAGCCAAACCCTGGAAATTGAAAATTACAGAAGGGAAGTGATTAATCCCAAAGATACATGGAACGCTGCGGCTACTGCTTACACAAATGGTTCGCTTCAACATGAGAGTGAGGAATTCGCTACTTACAACACACAAATCACGCTTAACCTGAGTAAGCAGTTTGGCGATTTGAGGGTCAATTCCAAGTTGTCGTACTTATACGAAAACCGCAACTATGAACGAACAAATACACAGGCTTCCGCATTTATAGTGACCGATATAGAGGCATTTAACAATTTCACCGCCATCAATAGTGCCGCCTCCAGCAAAGAGAAAGAAAGGGCGCAAAACTATTTTGCTATTGTAGGGCTGGATTACAAAGACCGGTATTTGTTGGACGGTATGTTCCGTTATGACGGATCTTCGTTGTTTGGTCCCGATGCACGCTGGAATCCGTACTACAGGATATCAGGAGCTTATCGGATATCTCAGGATGTAAATATTCGGGGCATAGACGAATTGAAAGTAAGGGCGGCTTACGGTACTGCCGGAATACGCCCTGAATTCGCTTGGCAATATGAAGTATATACCCTGTCTTCGGGGGTGGCAACTGCAAGCCAAAAAGGTAACACGGAGTTGAGACCCTCCCAAACTGCAGAACTCGAATTCGGTTTAAATGTTGATTTCCTTAAAAAATTTACGTTTGAAGGCGTGTATGCGCGCTCGAAAACCACGGATCAGTTTCTTAATGTTCCACTTATTGGCTTCTTAAACGATGGATTTACCAGTCAGCGGCAAAATGCCGGTACCGTCGAATCGAATACGTTAGAGTTGATGTTGGGGGCCAACTGGTTGAGAAAGAATAACTTTTCCTGGAGCTCTAACATTGTGTTTTCCAGAATTCGCCAACAAATCACCGAATTACCGATTCCTGCATATTGGTTAAATGCGGTTAATGGCGATGTGAATGCATTCCGTATTGCGGAAGGGGAGACTTACGGTGCTATTTATGGTCGCAGGATGGTAAGAACCTTAGACGAAATGGCGAGACAGCTTCCAGCAGGAGCGAGTATTTCTGATTATACGGTGAATAGTGAAGGCTACGTGATCCTTGCGGGAACGGAAGGCACGACAACTGAACGACCGGTTGTCTACACCGAAAACGGTGCGCCTTGGTTGGGCAAAATAGGGGATGGAAACGCCAAGTTTAACATGGGTATTGCCAATACGTTTAATTACAAAGGGGTTACGCTCTATGTGCTGCTCGACTGGAAAAATGGAGGCGACGTATACAACAGTAATGAGCAGCGTATGGCGTTCAACAATGTCAGTCAGCGGCAGGATATGACCAACGTGCCGGATGGTCAAAAGAAAGCGGCCTCCTACTGGACCGTTGGAATGTACGATGGCAATAATGCCAATGCTTACTGGGTGGAAGACGCCTCGTATTTAAAGCTGAGGGAAGTGGCAATCGGATATACCATTCCTGCAAAAGCGCTTAGCGGTTTTTTGAATGGCACCGTTAAAGGGCTTACGTTCAAAGCCGTAGGTCGAAACCTATTTACATTTACAAATTATTCGGGCTATGATCCAGAAGTAGGTACCTTGAGACAACCTCTTGACGGGATTGGAACCAACCCTATCTATCGCAACCTTGCGTTCTCTCTCGGGTTCAATTTGTAAAATAAAAAAAATTAAAAACATGAAAAAATTACATAGATTACTTCTTTTCTCTTTTGTTTCTGCGGGCCTAGTCGGTTGCGAAGACAACATCTTGGACATTCCAAATGAAAATAACCCGGATTTTGCAAGAGTATATGCTACGGGCCCTGACGTGGAAAATGTGGCCTCGGGTCTCTACAATGCAGTCTTTATTGGAGAAAATAACACGAACGGCGTACAACCAATGTTAGCAACGGCAGCAGATAATGTGACCTGTTCATTTGGTAACTTCGGTATGCGGGACATGTCTTGGGAGCCTCGGAATTTCGCTTGGGACAATTCTCCCACCTATGCTAATAGCGGTCAGACGAACAACTCTTATAATCGATGGTACTCGGCTATCGGCACGGCTTCGAACGTGTTGAGAGCCATTGATGGAGGGGTTCAGATTGGCGCTAATGGAGCCGATAACAACCGTACCCGGGCTTTTGCCAAATTTACCTTAGGTCTTGCCTATGGAAATTTAGCACTGGTATTTGACAGGGCCCATATCGTTGATGAGACCAAAACAGTTGATGCTGCACTTGAGACTGCTGTTCCCTATGAGGAAGTTGCATCGGCCGCTATCGCTTATCTGGAAGAAGCGTTGGCGTTATCCAATGAATCTTTCACCATTCCTGCAAGCTGGTTAGGCGCACCTGCCGATGTAAGCAGTGCTGATTTTAGTAAGATCATTAATACATCTGCGGCCCGTATCCTTTCCTATCTTCCAAGAAACAACGCAGCCGTTGTTGACGTGGATTGGGCTCGAGTACGTGCTTACGCGGACAACGGTATTACTGCTGATTGGCTTGTCTTGCAAGACGGTACAACCAGATGGTACTTTAATTCAGGAGACTATCTAAGACGCGTTGGTTGGGGAAGGACCGATATGTACGTGGTTAACATGATGGAGCCGTCTTTGCCTGCTTATTGGGAAGACCGCGGTGATTTCCCAACTCCCCCTGAACCTGCAACCGCTTTGGATAACCGTTTAAAGACAGATTTTCAATATATGCCATCCAATGATTTTATTGCTGACCGAGGGTATTATCACTTCAGTTGCTATAGGTTAAAAAGGTACGATGCCGTTTTTCAGCCGAATATCGGATCGAAACCAACCGTGGCGTTAGCCGAGAACGATATGCTGAGAGCGGAGGCGAGGGCCTATTTAGGCGATCTAGCAGGCGCAGCTGCTATTATCAATGCAGGTACCCGTGTTACGAGGGGTAACTTGGATCCCGTAGCTGCTGACTTTGATGATATTATTGAAGCGATTCACCATGAAAGACATGTAGAGCTTCACACGACCGGCTTTGGGGTACAGTTTTTTCAAATGAGAAAGTTAGACCTTTTACAAATTGGTACCCCCTTGCATTTGCCATTGCCGGGTGCATTACTCCAGAATTTAGGGTTAACAGAGTTCTATACATTTGGAACAGTCGCTGCCGCCGATGGTATCGGTACTTCAAATGGTGGGTGGAGATAATATCCGCATACCAGCGGTTTCCCAGAATTGTCCGCTTGTATTATGTGTTTGTGAACTCAAAACAATTCTATCGCTAAAAAGGGGCTCCCAGCCCCTTTTTTTTAGCTACAGCGAGCGGGGAACCATCCTTGCCAAGTATTGGTCGGTTTCGTCTTCATACAGGATTTGGACGACCCAGCCTTCGGTATTGGCAAGCTGGATTAAGGTCTGCTGGTCAATAAATAGCCAGTTGAAAGGTTCACCCCAGATTCCTTGATATCCGTATTGGTACCTTATCTCACCGTAGTACCCCGAGGGTCTTTTTACCGAACCATCCGCATAGAGGTAAGCAATATCCGAAGAGTCAAACAGTAACTGGCCACCTTCGCTCAATAGCGATTGGCTGTGTCGAAGCAGTTTTTTCAGTCCATCGATGCTGCCGGCGATGCCGATACCATTCATCATGAATAGGAGGGTGTCGTATTTGCTGCCGTGGTGTTGGAAGAAGTCTGCCTGAATGATATTTCGGACGCCACGTTCTTGCATGAGTGCGCAGGCTTGCGGGGAGCGCTCCAGTGCGGTTACCGCCATGCCCCGGCTTTGGAGGTATAGTGCATGGCTTCCTGCACCGGCCCCGACGTCAAGCACATGGCCATCGCATAAGGCCAACGCAATATCTTCCAGTTCCGGAAAATTTTCAGGTTTTCGGAAAAATACATCTACGGGCATTTCTTCGATATCGGTATAACTGGTATGGAGTAGCAACTTATCACGGCGCTTGCCGTGGAAATAGTCAGTCAGGGCATTCCCAAGTACGTCGTTGGCCATATCAGGAGATGTGAAGGATCTGTTTAGCCAGCGCAATGGTTGCGGCATCGCCAGTATGCTTGCCGGGTTCGTCCGAAAGCTTGATGGTGGGTGTCCATTGGGCCTCGTCTGGAAATGCGTCGACCATCTTAATGACAATGTTCATGGGAGGCACCCCCACGTCGTTGGTAAAGTTAGTGCCCACGCCGAAAGACATCCCGATACGGCCACGGCAATGTTCTACAATGCGAGCCACTTTTTCGTAATTCAGCCCATCGGAGAAAATGATGGTCTTGGAAAGTGGATCAATGCCTTTTGCCTGATAATGTTTGATGGCGCTGTCTGCAAATGACAGCGGATCGCCACTGTCATGGCGTACACCGTCAAATAGCTTGCTGAGCTTTTTGTCGAATTGAGAAAAGAAAACCTCCGATGTATACGTGTCGGAGAGTGCGATGCCCAAATCGCCGCGATACACCTCCGACCAATGTTCCAGCCCGAGTAGATTGGCCATTTTAAACCCGTATTTTGCGGCATGAAACATAAACCATTCATGGGCGTGGGTGCCAATGGGTTTGGTTTGGTTGAGCATTGCCATGTGTACGTTGCTGGTGCCGATGAATGTACCTTTGCCATATTGCTGGAGTGCTTTTACGACCAGGCGATGCACACCGTATGAATGCCGCCTTCGGGTGCCGAATTCGGCAATGGTGACACCCAGTGAATGATATTGCTCGATTTTTCTACGCGCTGTAGCAATGATTGCTTCATCCGGCTGCCGCTGCTGTGCCGTCAGGCGGTAATACAGCTCGCAGATGAGCGACATGATGGGGACCTCCCATAGGATGGTGCGATACCAGTAACCTTCAATAGCCACTTGTATTTCGTCGTCCTGCTGGCTGATGTAAACTTCCTCGGGGTCGTACCGGTAGCCTTGCAGGAAATCGAAATACGTTGGATCGATATAAGGGCAGGTAGTTGCAAAAAAAAGTTTTTCCTGGCGGGTAAGCTGTAGCTTTGCCAGCTCATCAATTGATTTTCGCAGTTCCTCGGCAAATCCATCGGGAAACCGATGCCCTCCACGGTTGATAAACTGGTACCTCGCTTTGGCCTTGGGAAACAGTTTCACCACGGCGTTTTGCATGGTGAATTTGTAAAAGTCATTGTCCAAGATGGAATTGATCATATTGGGCACAGCTATGGTGGTAGTCAGCAATCAGCTTATAGCGTCTGATTATTTGATAACAGAAAGCCATGCTTCGGCCATCAATTGTGCACCGGCCAACGTCGTATGCACACCGTCTCCGGTCCAATAGTCGGGCGATACGCGCTTAGCGGCTTCATCAAACACACGCTGGTAAGGAATGAATGCAGCGTTATATTCGTTCGCTATTTCCTGTGCGGCTTGGCGGTATTCATTGAACGCCGGAAACCAGGCGTCTGTCACAGCTTTTACATTGTTTACGGCAAAAGGTTCACCGATGATGAGCTTCACCTTAGGGATTGCCGACAACGTACGATCCAGTAGCTTGCGGTAGTCGTCGCGGTATACCTGTATCGTGCCGCTATACCCGCTCGATAATGTATGCCAGTAGTCGTTGACGCCGATGAGGATACTTAAGATGTTGGGGTTGATGTTGATGCAATCCTCTTCCCAACGCTCGGCTAATTGGTGTACCTTATTGCCGCTGATTCCTTTGTTATATATCGTTAACTGATGAGCGGCATGCCCGTGTAGCAGGCGTGCAGCAGCCAGGAATGCGTAGCCATTACCGAGGGCCTGGCCGTTGTTCGGTGCTTGATGGCTTCTGTCGCGCCCTGCATCGGTAATGGAATCGCCTTGAAATAGGATGACGTCGTTTTGCTGAATTTGCACGTTGGGTGCGGCGTATGGCGACGTGGTCGCTGCTTTTACAATTTCAGGAAGATTGGCAGCCAAGGCTGCTCCCATGAGGGACCTTCCGATAAATGTTCTTCTGCTTTTATCCATATGGTCAATAATGGTTTGATGGTTTCAAAGGTAGGTATTTAAATGGAGAAAGGAGGGGTGACCTCCTTTCTCAAGCTAAAAAAATCCATGCTTTATCCCCTGCCGCGTCCGGAGGAGTTTCCGCGTTCGGATGCCCGGCTTTGGGTGGCACCGTTGTTTCGCTCTGTTTTTTGGCGTGTAGATACGCTTGGCCGAGACGTTGCGCGTGACGACACGGCGCCATTCCGGCTGGAGGTACTGCTTTGTGTCCGGGATACGGAGTTGCTTTCACCGGTACGTGCAGGTGTGGCCTGTGCCCGGTTTGAAACTTGGCTACCTGTGCCGGCAGACGAGCGGTTAGCTGGACGAGCGCTTGTTGCCGCTTCGCGTTGGCCCGAGCTTCTTGTCGCCTGGCTGCTTGTGCTGCTTGCGCGTGAAGCTTCGCGTGTCCGCTCAGCTGAACGTGCGGGCGCTACAGCCGACCCGCGATTTGCAGCGCCAGCGCTGGCGGACGTCGTGTTCCTGCCGCTCGATGTACCGGAGTTGCGGCTTGAACCGTTTCTTTCTGGTGCCACCGAGCTACGGGATGCCGACGCTTCGCTTCGACCATTGCTGCGGGTACTGGCTGTCCGTACCGCCGTGGCGTCTGCTACACGGGAGGGTCTTGCCGAGGTGCGTGTGCTACGGTCTACTTCCGGACGGTAGATGCTCACCGTACGGCTGCTTACCGCAGCTCTCCCTGGCCGAGAAGCATTATTGATCTCCCGGACGGCAACCCTGCTGCGGGTGACGCGCTCAATTTCGCCGCGACCTGGGCCGCTCACATAAGTGCGATTGTTGTACACGTAAGTGTTGTTGATGATGGTCGTACGGTTATAGATGGTCACACGATTTCGATAGGGTACGTAATAGCTATAGATGCGTGGACTGGTTATATACCGCTGAGGCACAAACACCCAATGACGGTGCGGTATGCCCACATGGACACTGATGGTCATACGGGGGCCTAAGGGTGCCCAGCCATAGTAGCCGCCGCCGCTTCGCCAACTTACCCAGGCGGGGCCCCACTCATAGCCAGGCACCCATGCCCAACCGTAATAATCGGTATATAGCCAACGTCCGTAATGAAACGGCGCCCATCCCCAGGCATAGTTGGAGACCCAGGTATTCCCATAGGTAGTCATTACCCAATGGCCATTGGTGGCATAGGGCTGAAAACCGGGCTCGGCATTTGGCAGCCAGACATATCCGTGCTCTGGGTCGTTTATCCACTCCCCATATGGTGCAAGCTCGTCATAGAATAATTGGAACGAAACGCTCATACCGGGCTGAGCCTTCACGGTGTTCAATGCTGCCAAGGCTACAAATGCCAATGCAGCGAGTAATGATAGTCCGGTTTTCTTTAACGTTTTCATGGCATGCTGGATTAAATGTACAACACTTTGTTCGTTTCTGGTGGTATGACTGTGCAAAAGCGCCAATGGTTTAACGGCATGGGGCTATCCGCATAATTGTTACGATTGGCTTTTTTACGAACATTTTATGGAAATATACGTTAATATAAGGAAATTAAAGGCATTTTATCTAAGTTTGCAGCCTTAACTGCGAGAGCTCCCGATGATAAAAAACATACAACGTATACTGATCGAGCTGGCCAACATCCACCGGTTTGTCATGCGTTTCTTCCGGGAAGTATTTATGCCTCCCTACGAGTTTAAAGAAATTGTCAGGCAATGTTATGTGGTGGGATGGAAGTCATTACCGCTGATATCACTTACGGGCTTCATCACGGGTGTGGTGTTTACCAATCAATCCCGTCCGTCATTGGCTGAATTCGGGGCAACGTCATGGCTGCCTGCGCTGATATCCATCGCGATTATCCGTGCGTTGGCGCCGCTGGTGACAGCACTCATTGCTTCGGGAAAGGTGGGGTCACAAATTGGAGCGGAGCTGGGGTCCATGAAAGTGACCGAACAGATTGATGCGATGGAGGTTTCGGGAACCAACCCCTTTAAATTTCTGGTGGTGAGCCGGGTGTTGGCTACAACCATCAGCATCCCGATTCTTTCCTTTTATACGGCAGCCGTGGGGCTGTTCGGAGCGTTTCTGAGCGTCAATCAAAATGAGAATACCAGCTTCCGGGTGTATTTTGATCAGGTGTTTGATGCGGTGACATTCCTGGATGTGTTTTCCTTGGTACTTAAAGCTGTGGTATTTGGGTTTACCATCGGGATTGTAGGGTGTTACCAAGGATATCATTCTTCCAAAGGTACCGAAGGGGTAGGAAAGGCCGCCAATTGGGCGGTGGTTATGTCTATGTTTTTGGTCTTTGTGGAAGAGATATTGATTGTACAGATTATTCAAGCAATGCGGGCTTAACAATGTTAAAGACAGGCGGCCATATCGATTATAATACGGAGGTGATCACCGTTCGGCATGTCAGTAAGTCATTCGGTGAAAACCACGTGCTGCGTGGTGTTGACCTCAAGCTGCACAACGGCGAGAATTTGGTGGTACTGGGGAGATCGGGTACGGGAAAATCTGTTTTGATAAAATTGATATCCGGATTATTAAAACCGGACAGCGGCACGATTGAAGTCCTCGGCGAACATGTGGATGAACTGAATGAAAAAGAGCTTCAGCAACTCCGGCTGAAGATTGGTTTTTCTTTCCAGAATAGTGCGTTGTACGACAGTATGACCGTCAGGGAAAACCTGGAGTTTCCGTTGGTGCGGAATAAGCGCCATCTTTCAAGGGCGGAAATTAATCACGAGGTGGAGGATGTACTGGATGCCGTGGGGTTGCTGAACACCATCAATCAAATGCCTTCGGAGTTGTCCGGTGGGCAGCGGAAGCGTATCGGTATTGCACGGACTTTGATACTCCGGCCTGAAATCATGCTTTATGATGAGCCCACTGCCGGGCTCGACCCGATTACATGTATCGAGATCAACGGACTGATAAACGAGGTGCAGGAAAAATATAAAACATCATCTATCATCATTACGCATGATCTGGCTTGTGCCAAAAGCGTGGGCGACCGGATCGTGATGCTGCTTGACGGCAGGTTTGAGCGGCAGGGAAGTTTTGATGAGATTTTTGATACAGATGATGAACGGGTAAAGCCGTTTCATGACTATAATTTTATCACATAATTATGAGTGCTACAGAAAATAGACGTTCAATAATCGTGGGGCTGTTCGTGCTGGTTGGGCTGGTCATATTGGTGGCCGGTATCCTGGTGCTTGGCGGGCAACAAAACCGCTTTTCAAAGACGGTGACCGTGACTACTGTATTTAGCGATGTCAGCGGGCTGAAGGCTGGGAATAATGTCTGGTTTTCGGGGGTGAAAATCGGAACGATCAAGAGCATCCGGTTTAAAAGCCTCAAAGAAGTGGAAATCGCAATGGCCATTGAGGAAGCTTCGCGCCAGTATATCCGCAAGGACGCATTGGCGGAAATCGGTTCCGAGAGTTTCATTGGAAATAAATTGATCGTGATAAAAGGCGGCAGCAGCGATGCGCCGGCTATTGAGGATGGTGACAAGCTGCAGGCGGCTCCGACAGGTGGCCTGGATGCCATGATGGCTACGTTGCAGGTGAACAATGAAAACCTCGTGGAGATTACCAAGAATTTCGGAGACCTGAGCGCGCGTATTGCGCGTGGTGAAGGTACCGTGGGTACGTTGCTCACGGACTCGTTGATGGCTATCCATGTCAAGCAAATGATTGCCAACCTCAATCAGACAACGGCAAACACTGCAAAGGCGTCGCAGGCACTTAACCAGCTGACGGCAAAGCTCAACCAGGAAGGGACACTCATCAATGATTTGCTTACCGATACGGTTGTCTACGGCAGCCTGCAATCCGCAGTTGCGCAGTTGGAGGGCATCACCCAGACTGCCTCGGCCTTGGTGACCAATTTGAACCAAACTGCCGGCAAGCTGGATGATAAAGATAATGCCGTGGGGGTGTTGCTGAACGATCCGGAAGCAGCGGAGACGATTCGCCAGACCTTGCAGAATTTAGAGCAAAGCACGGAGAAACTCGATCAAAACATGGAAGCCCTGCAGCACAATTTTTTATTCAGGGGTTTTTTCCGCAGGCAAGCGCGTGAAGCGGCAAAAAATGCAGGGGAGAATGATTAGTGGGGAAGCAATTCAGGTAACGCTTCTACTTCCATATCTCCGCCCGGCGCAATCTCCGAAAACCTGACAGGGACAAGCTCGTTTACCAACAAGGGATCATAGGGGGTACGTACCTTTACATAATTCCGGCTGAAGCCTTGCATGTAACCGTCTTTGACATCACCTTCGAACAAGACTTCACCTGCTTTGCCCAGCTGGGATTGATAAAAAGCCCGACGTTTTTTCTCCGAAAGGATATGCAGCATTTTGCTGCGTTCGCCACGTTGTGCACCCGGAACGGCCCCTTCCATTTGTGATGCTATGGTATTTTCACGTTCCGAATAGGTGAATACATGCAAGTAAGAGACATCCAGATTGTTGAGGAAGTGGTAAGTGTCGAGAAAATCTTCCTTCGTTTCACCTGGAAATCCGACGATAACATCCACGCCGACACAACAGTCGGGCATCAATTCCTTGATTTTTGCTATTCGGCTGGCATACAGTTCCCGGCGGTAGCGCCTGCGCATCATTGCCAATACCTTGTTGGATCCGGACTGCAAGGGGATATGGAAGTGGGGAACGAACCGTGCCGATTGCGAAACGTACTCGATGATTTCATCACTGAGTAGATTGGGTTCGATGGAAGAAATACGGAACCGATCTATGCCTTCGACCGCGTCAAGTGCCTTGATGAGGTCAAAGAATCGGTCTTCCCGCTTGCCGTTCCGAATACCAAAATCGCCGATGTTGACACCGGTAAGTACAATTTCCCTTACTCCGGATGCGGCAATTTCCGCTGCTTGTTTTACCAGGTCCGTGATGGTGCCGCTACGACTGGCGCCCCGGGCTAATGGAATGGTGCAAAAGGTACAGGAATAATCGCATCCATCCTGGACCTTCAGGAACGTACGCGTACGGTCGCCTATGGAAAATGCGGGAACAAACTGATTGGTATCTGCGATAGGTGCGTTGTATATAATTGCCTTAGGTTGTTTAGTTAAATCGTTGATGTGCTGTACGATATTGAACTTTTCTGCGGCACCCAATACCATATCCACACCTGGTATTTCGGTAATCTCACGGGGCTTCAGCTGGGCATAACACCCTACGACCACGATGTAAGCATTCGGCGAGTGATTGAGCGCTTCTTTAACCACTTTCCTGCATTTCCGGTCGGCATTTTCGGTGACCGAGCATGTATTGATGACATAGATATCCGCTGCGCTGTTGAAGGGCGTAGTCTCGTATCCGGCTTGTTGGAAAATACGGCCAATGGAAGAGGTTTCTGAAAAATTCAGCTTGCACCCCAATGTATAGAAGGCTACTTTTTTACTCATTTCGAGGGGCAAAGGTACGGAAAAACAGTGAATAACCTGCAAGGAAAGATAGCCCGCCCAGGACACAAAAAACTCGGCCATGAAGCCGAGGCGGTGGTGGGAAATACAGGGCTCGAACCTGTGACCCCTACCTTGTCGAGGTAGTGCTCTGAACCAACTGAGCTAATTTCCCCTGGTGGCACAAAAATAGCTTTTTTTATCGATGATGCAAATCATTTGTTGAAAAGCGCCGTAAATTTTGTTTTGGCCTGTTCGTTCCGACTGTGCCCGGAATACGTGACAGGATTTCAGTGGTTAAAATTAACAGCCTCACGACCTCGATCAAAAGTTACGGAATATTGCCGGAAACAGGGCGCACTTCATCAAACCGACAACGTAAAAAGCAAAAAACCCCTCATACAATCTGTACAAGGGGCTTTTTGTGGTACCAGCTGGAATCGAACCAGCGACACAAGGATTTTCAGTCCTTTGCTCTACCAACTGAGCTATGGTACCTTTCCGCTAAGCAACGTTACCGTTGTTTTGGGACTGCAAATGTAGCGCCTTTTTTCATTTATGAAAACTTTTTTTGAAAAATATTAGGTCTCTCGCGGCAAGCAGCTGATAGTGTTGGGGATAAAATGACAAGACCAAAACATACCGTAAGGGAAATTGCCCTATCTTTGCATCTTTAAATACCAGAAATGAGTAAAAGAGGACGAGTATTAGTTGCTATGAGTGGAGGGGTGGATAGTTCGGTCGCCGCCGTAATGCTTCATGAACAAGGATATGAAGTCATCGGGTTGACGATGAAGACCTGGGATTACGCCTCGTCGGGTAGTTCATCTAAAGAGACCGGGTGCTGTAGCCTCGATAGTATTAATGACGCAAGGGCATTGGCTGTATCATACGGTTTTCCACACTATATATTGGATATCCGTAGCGAATTTGGTGATTTTGTCATTGATAACTTCGTCGATGAATACCTTGCAGGGCGGACGCCAAACCCTTGCGTGCTTTGCAACACCCATATAAAATGGGAGGCCTTGCTCAAGCGGGCCGATAAGCTGGATTGCGAGTTTATCGCGACAGGGCACTATGCCAATATCCGCCAACAGGACAACGGCCGCTATGTGATTTCCAAAGGCCGGGATGTTCATAAAGATCAATCGTATGTGCTTTGGGGGGTGTCACAGGAAAACCTTGCCCGTACCCAATTTCCGTTGGGTAGCTACACGAAAGCAGAGATACGGCAGATGGCTGCGGAAATGGGACAGCTGGAGCTTGCCAACAAGTCCGAAAGCTATGAAATCTGTTTTGTGCCCGATAATGATTACCGGGCTTTCCTGCGCCACCGCGTGAACGATATCGACGATCGCATCGGTAACGGGCATTTTGTGCTGACGGACGGCACGGTGGTAGGCCAACACCAAGGGTATCCCTATTACACCATTGGCCAACGTAAGGGGTTAGGTATAGCGTTGGGACGTCCTGTCTTTGTGATCGAAATACGCCCTGAAAGCAACACCGTGGTGTTGGGCGATGAGCACGAATTGGAACGCCGTGAAGCTTATGTGAAAAATGTAAACCTGGTGAAATATGCAACGATTGAAAAGCCGATGGAAGCCATTACCAAAATACGTTATAAGGACGCCGGCATGACCAGTACAATTGTGCAGGAAGCAGGTAATGTTAAAGTGGATTTTCACCACGCGGTAAAAGGTATTGCTCCTGGCCAGTCGGCGGTGTTTTATGAAGGTAATGACTTGCTTGGCGGCGGTTTTCTGATGTAATCGGTGCTGCAAGTACCGCCATCACCGACTATAGGGAAAAAGAAAAGGCCCATGATAAACAGGGGCCTTTCTTTTATGGTGGGGGTGGGGGTTAGATTTTGCCTACCAGTTCCACCAAATCAACCAATTTATTGGAATAGCCCCATTCGTTGTCGTACCATGACACGACTTTGACAAAGTTTTCATTGAGCGAGATCCCTGCTTTTGCGTCAAAAATTGATGTACGTGCATCGCCACGGAAATCTTCAGACACAACATCATCTTCCGTGTAACCAAGTATACCTTTCAGTTCGCCTTCGGACGCTTCTTTGAATGCTTGTTTGATTTCTTCATAAGAGGCGGGTTTTTCAAGCCGCGCGGTGAGGTCTACGACCGATACGTCAGGCACGGGTACGCGGAAGGACATGCCAGTGAGCTTACCTTTCAACTCGGGCAGTACCAATCCGACAGCTTTCGCAGCACCTGTGGACGAAGGAATGATATTCTGGTATGCGCCCCGTCCGCCACGCCAGTCTTTTACAGATGGACCGTCTACGGTTTTTTGGGTGGCAGTGACCGCGTGGATGGTACTCATCAACCCCTCGATGATACCAAATTTGTCATGGAGGACCTTGGCAAGCGGAGCCAGACAGTTGGTGGTGCATGATGCGTTAGACACGATGGTTTGGTCGGCTTTAAGTTCCTTGTGGTTGACGCCCATCACAAAGGTGGGAGTGTCGTCCTTTGCCGGAGCAGACATCACCACTTTTTTGGCACCGGCATCGATGTGCTTCTGTGCAGTTTCCTTAGTAAGAAACAGGCCTGTAGATTCGATGATGACTTCAGCACCGACTTCATTCCATTTGAGGTTGGCGGGGTCTTTCTCGGCGGTCACACGGATGGTTTTGCCATTCACAATTAAGTTGCCGTCCTTTGCTTCCACGGTACCGTCAAATCTACCGTGGGTAGAGTCATATTTCAGCATGTAAGCCATGTATTCGGGATCTACCAAATCGTTGATTCCAACAATTTCAACGCCAGGACGGTTTACTGCTGCTCTGAATGCTAAACGGCCTATCCGGCCGAATCCATTGATTCCAATTTTCATTTTTAATTTTTATTTAAATAGTATTTCAATAAATTATGTATAGGTTCTTTTATGACAGTGCCAATCGTTATACCGTACCGTTGTGCCACCTCCCGTAACCATTCTTCATAGCCGGCTGCAACACTCCCCGTAAAGTTAACGGTCATATCCGGGTATTGTTTTGTCAGGGGCAGCAAGTACGTTTCGATATATAGTTTAAAGCCATGATGAATCATGCTTTTGATGAACCGGTGTTTGTGGTTTTCCATCACAAAGTCGGCAAAAGACGTCAGGAACAGTGTCGGATTCGCTTGGTTATATACCTTGTCAAGGATCACTTTGCGGTCAAGTGGGTACCGGGCAACAAATTTTTCCAGCAAATCCTCGGGCATCGTTTCGTTGAGAAAGCTTTTCAGCAGCATACGGCCAATCCAATTGGCGGAACCCTCATCGGCCAAAATATATCCCAGGCCAAAGTTGTTGTCTGACGTCCGCTTGCCATTGAAATACGCTGCATTTGAACCGCTGCCCAATATGCCGATAAGCCCTTTTCCATCGCCAAAAGTTGAAAGTGCCGACGCTTTGACATCGTGATCAACGGTTACCTTTGCGTTGATGAAGAATTGCCTAAAAACAGTAGCTATCTTTTCCTTTCGCTCGGGGGAAGACGAACCGGCACCGAAAAAGTAAATCCGTTTGATTTGTTCAGCGTAGTTGATGAGGTTATTGTTTTTATTCAACAGCTGGAAGATAAACCGTTCATCATGGAGATAGGGGTTTATGCCCATCGTCCGGAACCCGGTGATGATTTTTCGTTTATCTGCCAGTCTCCAATCGGAAAACCTTGAACCACTGAATACAACCGCTATCATATTGATAACACTTCCATCATTTCAAGCATATCTTCGCTCAGTTTGAACACTTTCTTGTTCAGCACTTCTTCAAGTGGAGTGGTTTGGATCTCGTTTCCTCGGATGCCCACCATGATGCGTGTCTTGCCCGAGAGTAGGTGGCGCACGGCGGCAAAACCCAACCGGCTGGCCAACACCCTGTCAAAGCTGCTGGGGGATCCGCCCCGCTGAAGGTGGCCCAGAATGGTAACTTTGGTGTCGTAAAAGTTGAACCGTGCCTTAACTTCCTTTGCGACATTATAAGCGCCCCCGTTTTCTTCTCCTTCTGCAACGATTACTATCGTGGATGATTTTTTGCTTTTAGCGGCGCTTTCCAGTTGGTTGCAAAGTTCTTCGATGCCGGTAGCTTTCTCTGGCAGTAGTATCGCTTCAGCCCCGCCGGCAATACCGGCATTCAAGGCGATGCAGCCGGAGTCACGTCCCATTACTTCTACAAAAAAGAGCCGGTCGTGGGAAGCAGCGGTGTCCCGTATTTTATCGATGGCTTCAATGACCGTATTGGTGGCCGTATCATAGCCAAGTGTGAAGTCTGAACCGTAAAGGTCGTTATCAATGGTTCCCGGAATACAAACCACCGGAATGTTATGTTCGCGAGAAAAAATTTCGGCGCCGGTAAAGGTTCCGTCTCCGCCAATCGCAATGAGGCCATCAATGCCCACTGCCTTGATGTTGTCATACGCTTTTTGCCTGCCTTCCGCCGTATGAAAAGCTTTGCATCTCGCGGTCTTCAGGATAGTACCGCCCAACTGAATGATGTTGCTCACCGAACGGCTGTTCATCTCGTGGAAATTGGCCTCAATCATTCCTTGGTAACCCTGGTAAATACCAACCACGGATTTGCCGGCGTGTAATGCTGTGCGGACCGCGGCACGAATACAAGCATTCATGCCCGGCGCATCGCCACCCGATGTAAATATCCCTAGTTTCGTTATGCTTTGCACTTTTCTAATAATCTTTATAAATTAGCAGCACGAATATAGTGTGTATTTGTTACACTATTAAATTTTTCAAGGATTATTTTTTTTCACTTGAAAGGTTTAAGTGAGCAAATTTAGCAAATAAAAATCAATTAATAAACAAATAATCAAAGCTTTGCAATCAGGTTTACCACATTTACAATCCATATTCACGACAGACTGTGTAATTTTCGGCTTTAAGGAAGGCGAACTAAAAGTTCTGCTTATTGAACGCAATGAGTATCCGTTTAAAGGATGGTGGGCGCTTCCGGGTTTTTTCGTGGAGCACAACGAAACGATAGATGATGCTGTGAAGCGGATTTTGTATGAACATACAGGGTTGCGCGGAATCTTCATGGAACAGTTATATACGTTTGGTGATCTAAAACGTCATCCGCAAGGCCGGATCATCACCGTTGCTTACTATGCCCTGCTGCGATTGGATGATCTGAAAAGCCAGCCAGAACCAGTGACCGATTATGCCCGCCAGGCAGTTTGGCACCCGTTGAATGACCTGCCGGAGTTAGCCTTTGACCACCGCCATATCATCGATAAAAGTATTATGAAGGTGAGACGGAAGATAAGTTATAGCCCGATAGCCTTCGAATTGCTGCCAGAGAAATTTACCCTTACCCAATTGCAGCAGTTGTATGAGGCTATTTGGGGGCGCAAATTGGATAAACGTAATTTTAGGAAAAAAATGCTTAACTATAACATATTGAAAGAACTGCCTGAATTTCAGCGGGGTGTATCTTACCGAGCTGCCCGATTATACAAATTGGATAAACGGAAATATGCGAAGGTATTCCAGAATGAACTCACGTTTTCCAAGGATTAAGGCGGTTGTCATTCCCCACTGCCATAGGGTTGTCATTACCATACATTTTCTTTGCAATCGCTTGGTTTGTAAGCATTGTGTCATAAGATGAACCGAACCGCCGGTGTCGGTAATTTCTTTTTGCGGAATTCTTTTATTGTTGTACTTTTGACCAATTTTTAAAAATAGTCAAACAGTAAAACGGTAAAATAATACATGTTAGATGACAAAAGGAATCAAATTATCGCGGCAGCTTTAAGGCGGTTTTCGCATTTCGGTATCGCCAAGACGTCGATGAGCGAAATCGCCGATGACATGAAGCTTTCAAAAGCCAACTTATACTATTATTTTCAGGATAAGTTTGCACTGATCGAGGCTATCGCTTATCAGATTATGGACGAAAGCGACTTGGCGGTCAAACAAGCGTTGGAAGAAATTCCGAATACGTTGGATATGCTTATCCGATTGCTGGACATAAAAAAGGAATACCTCGAAAAATATTATATGCTGATCATCAATCTCCATGAAATGAATATGAATGAAGAGCGATGGATAGCCTTGTCGAAAGGCATGCTTCAACGGGAAACGGAAGTTATTTCGAAAATATTTGACCGGGGAATAAAACGTAACGAACTTGTAACATTTGATGTTTCATCCACGTCTGAACTGTACGTGGCAATCATGCGCGGCCTCGCCATGTTTTGCGACCACACCATACCGCACGCATTGGTGGATAAAGAAGAGTTAGATAGCATTATCGAAAAACAAAAGCAAGCAGCAACCATCTTCATTAACGGCATAAAAAAAACAGATAAATAGCTGAAATCAATATGAATATATTAAGAATGAATATACGGTTAATTATAGCGGTGGTATTCGTGGGGTTGTGGGGAACCAACGCGGCTACGGCGCAGGAAGTACTGACCCTGAAGGATGCGCTCAACTATGCATTGAATAACAGCGAGGCGCTACGTAAGGCGCGGCTTGAAATCGAAGGTGGCAGGCACGTAGTGGCTGAGACCAGGGCAGCGGCCTTGCCTCAATTGGATGCAACCAGTACGCTGACAAATAATTTATTGGTACAGCAATTTGTGTTGCCCGCTGAATTTATGGGCGGTACTCCGGGAGAATTCGTAGCGATTGCAGCGGGCCAAACATGGAACGCGATGTCGCAGGTGCAGCTGAACCAGCAGATTTTCAACCAGCAGGTTTTTACCGGCCTTAAGGCCGCTCGGAGCTCGGAGGAGTATTATCGTCTGGCCGCTCAGCTTGCGGAAGAAAATCTCATTCAGCAAGTGGCTACCAATTATTATCAGGTCATCATTACCCGGCAACAGCTGGGGGTTATCGACGCCAATATCGAACGTGTATCTCAATTGGAAAACACCATTGGAAGTCAGTACGAGTTGGGTTTGGCCAAGAAGATTGACCTTGATCGGATAAAGGTAAACAAGAATAATTTATTGGCTCAGCGCGAACAATTGGAATACGCAGTCACGCAGCAAGAAAACTTGCTTAAATATTACATGGGCATGCCCATTGCCCAGCAAATCACTATTCCGGAAACTGAAATGAATAGCTTGGAGAACGAAGCGGTCGCCAGTTTGGGGAATGGTGCGGTCAATGTGGAACAATTGCTTGACTTTCAGGTGTTGAAAAAACAGGAAGAACTCTTAGGGTTTCAACGTAAGGCCTATGTCGCGGAATACTATCCAAGCTTGTCACTTAGCGGAAATTATACGTACTCCTCTCAAAGTGATAAGTTGAATGTGTACACTTCCCGAGCGTTGAGTTTTGACATGGCTGGTATCTCCCTGAACCTACGTATACCGATATTCGATGGTAATGCACGGAGGGCGAGAGTCCGGCAGGCCGACGTGGAGCTGAAGAAGATTCATGAAGATTTGAGAAATACGTCCAATGCGCTGACAATGGCGTATGAAAACGCGAAGATACAAATAAAGAATAGTTTGAATACCATTGAATCACAGCGTGTTAATAAAGATTTTGCCGAAGAGGTGTTTAATAGCACGCAAAACAACTATAAAAATGGGCTGGCCAACCTCACGGATTTGCTTACTGCCGAAACGGATTTAGTAGCGGCTCAAAACAGCTACAATGAGGCTTTGCTCAATTATAAGGTGGCCCAAATAGAATTGGTTAAATCAAACGGACAAATCAAAACATTAGTAAACGAATAATCATCATCAATCACAATTAATATATGAAACGAGTCATCATCACCATCATTGTCGTCGTAGGAGTGCTTGCTCTTATCGGATGGGTATTAAGCAATAACAAAAAAGAAAACGAGGCGAAAACGGCTGTGGTGGCCGAAACAGGTGGTGCCATTGTGGTAAAAGCGGCTAAGGTGAATAGGCAACCCATCACGCTTGACTTTTCAGCGAATGGGACGTTTGCCGCAAACCAAGACCTGACCTTGCTTTCTGAAGTAAGTGGACGTGTCACCCGTATATTGGTGAAAGAGGGCGCGCGTGTAAGCAGGGGGCAGGTGTTGGCTGTTGTTGACCCTGAAATCCTGAGCTTGGACAAACAGGCTGCGGAAGACGCGCTTCAGAAGTTAAAGACAGACTACGAGCGTTATAAAAGCTCTTTCGAGACGGGCGGCGTAACCCGTGCGCAACTGGATGATATCGAATTGCAATTGCGCAATGCGGAGGTGAAGTTGCAGCAAGCCAACCGGCGCGTACAGGACGCGAACATTAAATCGCCGATTAATGGAATTATCAATCGCCGTGATATTGAAGTAGGTGCGTACTTGTCGCCGGGTACTGAATTGTTTGAGATTGTCGATTTATCCCAGTTGAAGTTAAAAGTCTCCGCCAACGAAAACCAAGTGGTGAACCTCAAGTTGGGCGATAAAGTCGCTATTACCAGCTCTGTTTTTCCGGATAAGGAATTCAACGGAACGGTTAGCTTCATCGCAGCAAAGGCCGACAATACACTGAATTATCCCATTGAGATTACGGTTGATAACAACACTTCCGTTCAATTGAAAGCGGGAATGTACGGCACAGCCAACTTCAGGTTCCCTCAACAGGAGCCAACGATTTTGATACCGAGGGGTGCTTTTGTCGGGGGGGTTAATAGCAATCGTATCTATGTGCTTGACGCGGATAGTACAGCGCGGACGCGTGAAGTGGTTGCCGGAAGGATTTTAGGCGAGCAAGTGGAAATATTAAGAGGCCTTGAAGAAGGTGAAACCGTCATTACCAGTGGACAGATCAACTTGGTAGATGGTGCAAAAGTCGAAGCGCAACTCGATTCGACGGCTGACAGCCAGTCGCAGGTCTCAACTTCAAATTAAAACGTCTCATATCTTAAGTCATGAAGATAGCAGAAATATCGATTAAACGCCCATCCATCGTCATTGTGGTTTATACCGCCTTGACCTTGCTGGGTATCCTGAGCTATTTCTCGTTGAACTACGAGTTGCTCCCAAAGTTTTCACCCAATGTGGTGTCCATCACGACCGTTTATCCCGGTGCATCGCCAAGTGAGGTTGAAAACACGGTCACCAAGAAAATAGAGGATGCGGTGGCCTCCTTAGAAAACATCAAGAAGCTGGATGCGACATCGTTCGAAAGTCTTTCGATGGTCGTCATCGAACTCCATAGTGGCGCAGATGTTGATTATTCGCTGAACGATGCGCAGCGTAAAGTCAATGCCATTCTTTCGGACTTGCCGGATGATGCTGAAACGCCGTCATTAGCGAAGTTCTCCATGGATGACCTGCCCATCCTTACGCTTGCCGCTACGGGTAATTTGGACGATGCAGCTTTTTATGATTTGATTGACAAGCGTGTTCAGCCGGTGCTTTCGCGCGTGCCGGGTGTAGCGCAGGTAAACCTTATCGGTGGGCAGGAGCGCGAAATCCAAGTGAGCATTGATGCCTCCCGCTTGCAAGGTTACGGCATGTCTATCCTTCAGGTGCAACAGGCTATCCTGACGTCCAACCTCGATTTCCCGACGGGAAGCGTAAAGACGCAGAATCAGGATATCCTTATCCGCCTGGCAGGGAAGTATAAGACGGTCGACGAACTTCGGAACTTGGTCATTGCTACCACGCCTACAGGAGCGCAGGTGCGGGTGCGGGATATCGCTGATGTACAGGATAGCCAAAAAGATGTTGAAAAAATAGCCCGGGTAAACAACCGGAGCGCCTTGGTGCTTCAGGTATTGAAACAGTCGGATGCCAATGCGGTGGAAGTGAGCCGTGGTTCACAGGAGGTCATCGCCAACCTGACGCAAATGTATGCAAAGGAAGGGCTGAAGATCGATGTCGCCAATGATAGTTCAACCTATACCCTGGAATCAGCCGACGCGGTGATCTTCGACTTGTTTTTGGCTATCGTATTGGTGGCGATTGTCATGCTGTTTTTCCTGCACAGCCTTCGGAATGCGGTAATCGTCATGGTCGCTATTCCTGCATCATTGATTGCTACGTTTATCGGTATAAATCTTTTGGGATACACGCTCAACCTCATGTCATTGCTGGGGCTTTCATTGGTCGTGGGTATTTTGGTGGATGATGCCATTGTGGTTATTGAAAACATCTACCGGCACATGGAGATGGGCAAGAACAAAGTGCGCGCATCTTACGACGGGGCCAAGGAAATCGGCTTTACGGTAGTGTCCATAACGATGGTCATTGTCGTGGTGTTCTTGCCTATTGCGTTGAGTACGGGCATGGTATCGGATATTTTGCGGGAGTTTTGTGTGGTGGTAGTTATCGCCACGTTGCTCAGTTTGTTGGCTTCGTTTACGATTGTGCCCTTGCTTACATCGCGATTCGGGAAATTGGAACGGGTTTCCAACACGAACATCTTCGGGCGATTCATCCTTTGGTTTGAAAAGCAGTTGCATCGTTTCACCCGTTGGATGACCGGTATCCTGAAATGGTCGCTCAACCATAAATTTATCACGCTGACGTTGGTCGTGCTGCTGTTCTTTGCTTCCTTCATATTGCCCGCAGGTGGTTTCATTGGATTCGAATTTTTTGCGTCGGGAGATAGGGGGGAGTTCTTGGTGCAGATTGAAATGCCCAAGGATGCTTCCATCGAGCAAACCAACCAAATGACCAGACGGGCGGAAGAATACCTGGGTACAAAACCCGAGATTGTGTCGATGATTACAACGGTGGGCCAGTCAAGCGATGCTGTAACGGGCGCGCTGACAACCATGTATAAATCAGAAATCACCGTCAAGCTTGTGGAAAAGAAGGAACGGGAGGATGAGAGTAGCATTTATGCAGCGAAGATAAAACGCGAGTTGGAAAAAGTATTGGTGGGTGCCAAAGTAAAGACTGTCCCCATCAGTATTGTCGGATTTGCTGAGCAAGCGCCCGTCGAAATGGTGGTGATGGGTTCGGATCTGGACAGCGTGCTCGCTTATGCGGAAGATGCGCTGGCTTTATTGAACAAAATTCCCGGCACGGTCGAGAGTAAGCTTTCGGTAGAAAGCGGTACACCGGAAATTACGGTTGAAGTGGACAGGGATAAAATGGCCGCATTGGGGTTAAACCTACAGACTGTCGGAGCGACGATGCAGACCGCGTTTAACGGCAACACCGACGGTAAGTTCCGTGCGGGCGAATATGAATATGACATCAACATCCGTTTTGATGATTATGATCGGAAGAATGTGAATGATGTAAGCAACCTCCAGTTTACCAACGATGCGGGGCAGCTGGTGCGGTTGTCGCAGTTTGCGACCATTCAAGAGGGGTCGGGGCCGAGCCAATTGGAACGCCGCGACAAAAGTACGTCGGTAAAGGTGCAATCTCAGGTTGTGGGGCGCACGGCCAGTGCGGTAGTGACCGATTGGTTGGAGCAACTGGACCAAGTGCACACGCCCAGTGGTGTAAGCTATGTTTGGGGGGGCGATATGGAGCAACAGTCTGAGGGCTTCGGTACGTTGGGCATCGCGTTACTGGCGTCGGTATTGTTGGTATATTTCATCATGGTCGCCTTGTATGATAGTTTTGTGTATCCGTTTGTGGTGATGTTTTCCATACCATTGGCGGTGATAGGCGCTTTCCTAGCCCTAGCGCTGACGAACAATACGCTGAGTATCTTTACGATTCTGGGACTCATCATGCTGATTGGTTTGGTGGCCAAGAATGCCATCATCCTTGTGGATTTTACCAACCACCTCAAAGCGGAAGGTAAATCGACACGCGAGGCACTCATCCTGGCTAATCAAGCGCGTCTGAGGCCCATTCTGATGACAACCATCGCCATGGTGTTCGGTATGCTTCCCATTGCGATTGCATCGGGTGCGGGTGCGGAATGGAAAAACGGCCTGGCTTGGGTGATTATCGGTGGCTTGATCAGTTCGCTGTTTCTTACCCTCATCGTGGTGCCGGTAGTTTACCAAATGGTAGACAATGTCCTGCACCGCTTTGGGCTCGATAAACAAGGACGGCCCATCGACGAGCTGATGGTTGAGGAGTATGTGCATAAGGAGGTGAAGGAATATGAAGATGAACCTGTTTAGTTCTATTGATTAGGTTAATATGTTTACAGGCCTGCTGGAAACCTTATCCAGCAGGTTTTTTTAGTTTTATGGGACCACTGGCCCGGTTGCTTCCGGTTTGCCGTATCATTTAATCTCCTTATCTTTACTCGCGCAAAGGAAAACTTACCATGAAGCAATACCTCGATTTAATGCGCCATGTTTACGAGAATGGCGTGGATAAGCACGACCGTACGGGCACGGGGACACGCAGTGTCTTTGGCTACCAGATGCGTTTTGACCTCAAAGCGGGGTTTCCATTGGTTACCACGAAAAAGGTACACCTGCGATCGATTATCCACGAGTTGATTTGGTTTCTCAAGGGCGATACCAATATACGCTACCTGAAAGAAAATGGGGTGAGCATTTGGGATGAGTGGGCAGACGAGCAAGGGAACCTGGGGCCTGTTTACGGATCCCAGTGGCGATCCTGGCCTACACCCGGCGGCAAACATATCGACCAAATCACGAAGGTCATCCAGCAGCTCAAGACCAATCCGGATTCGCGCCGCATTATCGTGTCTGCATGGAATGTGTCCGAAATCGAAAACATGGCGTTGCCACCGTGCCATGCCCTCTTCCAGTTTTATGTGACTCCTGCGAATCCCGAGAAAGGTTGGTACAAGCCTCAGCTTTCCTGCCAATTGTATCAACGCAGTGCAGATATTTTCCTCGGTGTGCCGTTCAACATTGCTTCCTATGCGCTGCTTACGATGATGGTCGCGCAGGTATGCGGTATGGAGGCCGCTGAGTTTATCCATACTTTCGGAGACGCTCATCTTTACAGCAATCATTTCGAACAGGTGGCCTTACAGCTGAGCCGTGAGCCGCGGCCATTGCCACGGATGGTGATTAATCCGGAAGTCGTAGATATTTTTGACTTCAAGTATGGAGACTTCGAGTTGATGGACTACGACCCTTACCCACATATCAAAGCACCCGTGGCGGTGTAAGCGCGATGCTTATGGACAGCGTACTGATGGACAGACCATTTATCTCCGCTATTGTTGCGGCTGCAGAAAATAATGCGATTGGCAAAGGCAACGAACTGCTATGGCATCTACCGAATGACCTTCGGTTTTTTAAACAGACTACCTCGGGACATACCGTCGTTATGGGACGCAAGACGTACGAATCGGTTGGCAAGCCTTTGCCAAATCGACGCAATATCGTCATCACGCGCCAAGCGGATTATGCTATCAATGGGGCCGAAGTGGTACATTCGCTTGATGAAGCCATACAACGGTGCACAGGCGACGGAGAAGTATTTGTGGTGGGAGGTGCTGAAATCTATAAAGCGGCATTGCCTATCACGAACCGCATCTACCTCACCCGGGTGCATGCGACGCTTGCCGGCGATGCCTATTTTCCGGAGCTGGATGAGCGGGAGTGGACTATCGTATCCAGCCAGCACCACGAGCCGGATGAGCGGCATGCTTTTGCCTACACGTTCCTGTGCTACGAACGGACGTAATGAAATTGTAGGAATTGTGTATTTTTACGGCTATGGCAGCAGTGTCTGATATCGTAAAGCGCAGAGCCATCAAGGAACGGCTTTTCTTTATTTTCAAAGTGGTGCTATGGGTGGTGATTGCCTATTCGTTTGCCACGGCGGAAACGTGGTACCGCGATTATCCCCGCGTTCGCCAATTTGCTTACGGGATCAATACCTTTCTCACCGGTAGTGTGCTTATCTCAATTGGCAGGTTTATGTTTATTGCACTGTACAAGCAGCGCAACACAAAGAATGACCGGATAAGGGGCAATTATGTGTTGGGCATCAACCAAATCGCTGCTTTGCTAAACGTTGCTTTTGCGGTTATCGGGTTGATGCTGATGTTTGGGATCAATCCAAAAGAATTTCTAACAAGCATCACGATTGTCGCCATGGCCATCGCACTGTTGTTCAAAGACTACATCACGAACATGATTAGCGGGCTATTGATTATGTTTTCCGACCAATTTACTATCGGCGACAATGTGCGGATAGGGGAGCACAAGGGAAAGATTGTAGACATCACCCTGGCCAATATTATGGTTAAAAATGAAGATGACGACGTGGTGCTAATCCCCAACAATACGGCATTTACCGCCAACATTATCAACCAATCCCTCCAAAATTCCAAAAAGCTGTCCATGGACTTTGAGTTGCCGCTGGCCCACTCATATGATCATGAGGCGTTGAAAAACAGTCTGGAGGAGGTAGTGAAACAATATGGCGGAGCCATTGTGACGGGAAGTTTTCAGTTTAAAGTTGTCGGTGTGGGGAAAGACGTTGTTAAATACAAACTGCAATTTTTTACCACTAAACGGGATGCTGACATTCGGAGAAAAGTACGAAGTGAGCTGTACCAACGCGTGATTGCGTATGACGCCGAACAAGCCCGGAGCCGAAGTAATGACTAGACCTTTCTTATTTTTACACTTTTCACGAAATGGTGGTTGCCTTTTTCGAGGATAAGATCGGCACGGAGCCGGGTGGGTAAAATGTTTTTCAGGAGATTAGGCTTGTTGATTTCATTCCAAATCTGTGTGGCCATTTTGATGCTTTCCTCCTCGCTCAGGTTGGCATAACGGTGAAAGTAAGAGCCGGGGTTCTGGAATGCGGTTTTACGAAGCCATTTAAACCGCTGAATATACCATTCCAACAGGTCTTCCGGACTGGCATCGACATAGATGGAATAATCAAAAAAGTCCGATACGAACACGCGCGGCCCGCGGTGTTTACCTTTGACATTTACCTGCAGCACATTGATGCCCTCCACGATTAATACATCCGGTTGCGCTATCCATTGCAACTCGTTCGGCAGGATATCGTAGGCCAAATGAGAATACACCGGGGCGGAAACCAGTTCCTTGCCGGATTTGATGTCAGACAGGAAGCCAAGCAGCCGCCTGGTGTCATAGCTTTCGGGAAACCCTTTTCGATTAAGTATCCCCTTGGATTCCAGGTAATGGTTGGGGTGCAAAAAGCCATCTGTTGTGATAAGGTCCACCTTGGGGTTGCCCGGAGAAAGTGACAGTACTTTCTGCAGCACCCGCGCTGTGGTACTTTTACCTGCCGCCACGCTCCCCGCTATCCCGATGATGAAAGGTAGGCGCTTGCTGTAGTTATTAAAAAACGAGTTGGCTTTTTGGTGCAGTTGGCGATAACTGTCGATATGTATTTGTAACAAATGGCTCAACGGAAAATAGACGTCTTCAATTTCCTGCATGGTCAGGGGCTCATTCAAGGCATTTAGCTTATGAATGTCGGCATCGGCTATGAGGTAAGATGGATGGCCGTTGAGATCCTTCCATTCCTCCCGAGTAATGTGGCGGAAGGGTGAATATGTAATACCGTTGTCCGTTTTTACCATACCGATGGGGTTTGGTGGAAGCTGCAAACTTAGCTAAAATGCGCGGCATTCTCGATACCGCTGGAATAAAAACTTTTAGGTGGCACCCGTTTTAAAGTAAACCTTTCAAAATGAGCTCTCCCGTAGCCGGATTGGTTGCAAGCGGCACGTTGTATACATCGCAAACCCGCATAAGCATCTGGATGTCTGGCTCATGGGCGTGTTTTCCCAATGGGTCGCGGAAGAAAATAATGGCATCTACCTTGCCTTCAGCGGCTAAGGCTGCGATTTGCGCGTCGCCTCCCTTTGGGCCGCTGAGCTTCAGTTCGACAGCCAATCCTGTTTGTCTGATGTAGGACCCGGTAGTGCCCGTGGCTACAAGTTTTGCATCGCGCAATAAAGCGACATGGTCTTTCACAAATCCGACCATTTCGGGCTTTTTGCCGTCATGCGCAATGAGTGCTATTGTTTTTTGTTCCATCACGTATAATTTTTAGATTTAAGAGGCATTTTAGCCTTTGGCAGACAGAAACCGCCAGGGGCTTCTGGTCTGCGAATGCTCCTTTTCGCTTATTAATTGACCTGCCAGCTGATTCAGCAGCTCATCATTTTCGCTGACCATCCTGTCGCCCAGCGCGATTAATTTCTGGATATTGTTATAGCTTGCCGCATCCAGCTCCTCACGTATGCTATGCAGGTTGCTCGGCTCTATCCTGATATATTGCTCTGCTTTGCCGGCAGATCGATACAGTTGCTGTAAGAAGAAGTCGCTGCTTTCGGCGGCCCCGCTCATCATGATATCAATCAGGGCAGGCCCCACGGAGATTGCCCGCCTCTTTTTGAAGTGTTCATAATCATAGGCTTTCCTTGACCGTCCGGTGCCCAAAGACAAAATAGCAATGTCATTGATTTTGGTTTCATTGAACGCCCGCGTGACTTCCACCAGCGCACTCATCGAAGGGTTGGGGGCAAATACGCCGCCGTCAAGCAGTGGGTAGCGCGTGCCACTGATGGAATATGTTTCGGCGACGCTGAAATAAGTGGGGGCGGCCGAGGTGGCCCGGCAGACGTCACGCAAGTAAAAGTCGCGCGAATCGCCGCGCACAATGGCGGTCTGCTGCCTAAAAAAGTGCGTTTTACGGAGCTCGATATTATAGGCGGTCACGATACATGGTTTGAGAAGTTCGCTCAGTTTAATCTCGCCAAAGTAGGCTTGCAGGACATGCTCCAGGGTTGCACTGGGGTAACGTTCGCTCAATAGGCCAAATTTGGCCATCAGTCGCCGGAAGAAACCGGCCTTGAAGATATCGCTGCCGTGTGTCACATAAATGTCCAATGCTTCTTTCGCCGAAAATCTCGGGCGGGGCGGTGTCTGGTCATCGGGGCACAGCAGCAAGCAGATAAGGATGCCCCCTGTGCTGGTGCCCGCAAAAAAGTCGAAATAATCAGCGATTGCGGCATCCGGATTATTACTTATACGCTTTAATCTCCGTTCTAAAGCCGCCAACAACATACCCGGAATGATTCCGCGGATTCCGCCGCCGTCTATCGAAAGGATTCTCTTCATCGTTTATAGTTTGCGGTAAAAATATAACTTTTCTCATAATCTTCCGCCTGCGGCCTTCATCTGCAACGTGGTCTTCCATCTCATGCCCCACATCTCAAATCTTATCCTTATTTTTGCAGGAAATATTAGTGTTCATCATTTTTAATCATTCATCTTGGAAACACAGGAATTGACCACCGTAGAAACTGCAACCGAATTGGGCTTGCTGCCTGAAGAGTTTGAGCGAATCATCGAAATTTTGGGGCGGACGCCCAATTTTACTGAATTGTCAATTTTTTCGGTGATGTGGAGCGAACACTGCTCATATAAAAATTCCATTGTTTGGCTGAAGACTTTGCCCAAGGAGGGACCACACATGCTAGCCAAGGCAGGTGAAGAAAACGCAGGTTTGGTTGACATCGGCGATGGCCTCGGCTGTGCGTTCAAAATAGAATCCCATAACCACCCTTCTGCGTTGGAGCCTTATCAGGGTGCTGCAACCGGTGTGGGCGGTATCAATCGGGATATCTTTACCATGGGGGCACGTCCGATTGCGCAACTCAACTCGTTGCGTTTCGGCGACATCAACCATCCGCGCACGCAGTGGCTGATAAAGGGCGTGGTCAAGGGAATCGGCGATTACGGCAACGCATTTGGCATCCCCACGGTTGGCGGCGAGGTTTTTTTTGATGAATGCTATCAAGTGAATCCCCTGGTCAATGCGATGTCTGCAGGGATCGTCAAGGTGGGTGAAACCGTGTCAGCCACATCCTACGGTGTGGGTAATCCGGTCTATATCGTCGGGTCGGCTACGGGCAAGGATGGTATACACGGTGCGGCCTTTGCCTCCAAAGATATTACGGAAGACTCTGTAAACGACTTGCCCGCCGTGCAGGTGGGGGATCCGTTTCAGGAAAAATTGTTGCTGGAAGCCACACTTGAGGTCATTAAGACCGGTGCCGTCGTCGGTATGCAAGATATGGGGGCCGCCGGGATTATTTGTTCCAATTCAGAGATGTCTGCCAAAGGCAAACACGGCATGCGGATTGATTTAGATAAGGTACCTACGCGGCAGGCCAACATGAAGCCCTATGAAATACTGCTGTCTGAGTCACAAGAGCGAATGCTCATCGTGGTACAGAAAGGTCGGGAAGCTGACGTGGAGGCCGTGTTTGACAAATGGGATCTGAACTGCGCCATCATCGGTGAGGTGACGGATACCCGGCGGCTGGAATATTACATGCATGGCGAGCTGGTGGCCGATGTGCCAGCCGACGACCTTGTATTGGGCGGAGGTGCCCCCGTTTATCACCGGGAATATAAGGAGCCTGCTTATTTTGCACAATATCAACAGTTCAAAATAACGGATATCGCCGAACCCGAAGATCTTCGCGAGGTTGCGCAGCATTTGCTGTCGCATCCGAATATCGCCTCCAAGCGATGGGTCACTAAGCAGTATGACTCGATGGTCGGAACGGCCACCGTGACAACCAACCGGCCAAGCGATGCAGCCGTAGTGGCAGTAAAGGGCACGAATAAGGCAATAGCGTTGACCGTAGACTGTAATTCCCGTTATGTAAACGCTGACCCGCAGAAAGGATGTGCTATTGCGGTTGCAGAAGCGGCGCGCAACATCACCTGCGCGGGAGGCGAACCTTCGGCAATTACGAACTGCCTTAATTTCGGTAATCCTTATATACCGGAGGTTTATTGGCAGTTTGTCCATGCAATCAAAGGGATGGGGGAGGCTTGCCTCAAGTTCCAGACGCCGGTAACCGGCGGTAATGTGAGCTTCTATAATCAATCGCCGGATGGGGGATCGGTATTCCCTACACCGACCATTGGTATGCTGGGGCTGCTGCCCGATGTATCCAACCTGATGACGTTGGACTTTAAAGCGGAAGGCGATTATATTTATCTAATCGGTGAGTCCCGCAACGATATAGCGTCGTCGCAATACCTGGCGTCGTACCACGGCGTGAAAGCTTCACCGGCTCCTTATTTTGATTTGGATGAGGAATATGCGACACATCAGGTTATCAAGCACCTGATCCATGAACGGCTCATCGTATCGGCACATGATGTTTCAGATGGCGGGCTATATGTAGCGTTGGCCGAGTCGGCGATGGCTGGCAATCTCGGATTTGCCATTGATACAGACAGTGAAATCCGCAGGGATGCTTTCTTGTTCGGGGAAGCCCAAGGCCGAATCGTGGTGTCTGTTAAACCGGATGCACAAGAGGCCTTTGTGGAATTGCTGGCAGCGAGCGGAACAGAGTTTTCGCTTTTGGGTGCGGTGACCAAAAATGGATTCGTAGTGGATGGAACATTGTACGACACCGTAAGCCATGCAAAAGAGATTTATGACAATGCAATCCAAAATATTTTAGGCGAGTAACTGAAAATTCTTCCCGATTCTGGAGCCCGGCAATATTGCTGGGCTTTTTTTATTGAAAAAAATAGGCTGTTTGGCTTGTTTTTGTTTTTAAAATACGGTTTTTGGGTATTTTATGTTGTCCGATTTGGATAAAATAGGTGTTCGTTTTGCTTTTTTGGTATATAAAAAAGAATAAAATATCAAAAACTATTTATTTTTTTGATTAAATTGTAATATTTTGATTGATTTAATAATATATTTATACATATTTGTGGTGTATATTGATTGTTTTTTAATTGTTTCGGTGGTTTTTTTGTGTTTGACTACCATTGTTGTTTAAATGAAACACTTTTTTTGTTGCTTGTTGGCGGGATTCTGTCAATTACCAGTTGTTAGTCGGTTGCTTTTATGTTTTATGCTGTCCATGTTTAAGTTCTTTCGCTGAATGTCTTTGTTTAAAATTTAAAGAAGTAAAATTATGAAGAAAAAAATCACACCACTAAGTCTGCAAACCCTTTTGAGCGTTTTGTTTTTAATAGTTGTCAGCACAACCAACGTGGCTGCGCAAGACGATGACGATGACTTTTCGTTCACACTGGCGTTGGTTTCTGATCAATTTTTCGGTTTTGCGCCCTCGTTTTCCGGGGCGTATTCATTAAATCCAACAGTTGATCTGACGTTTTATGGTATCATGTGGTCCGCAGGTACCGGTGCCGGCTGGGGCAATTGGACCGAATTTGGAGTGGGGGCCAATTTCAATGTGGCCGACGGTTTTGGTATTAACCCAAATCTGGGGATTACCGGGGGCAACTTACTCTCCAGTGGGGCGGAAGGGCCTTCGATTTTCGGAGACGGGATTGTGCCGAATGTTATCCTTTCCCTCGACAAACCGCGTATTGACGGGGAAGTGTATTTCGGTTATTATGCGCCTTTGAGGGATAAGGCACCCGCAGGCGGCACGACGCTGTCCTATGTGCATTATTGGGCAAATGCAGGGTACAAGGTAAGTCCGAAATTTTCATTTGGGGCCCATTTTGAACATCTAATCAATTCCGGTGGTTCCAACGTCAGTGAGTCAACGGACGTCTACCAGTGGTTGGGTCCTTACATTCAATTTTCATCGCCCAAGTACGGCGTCTTTTCACGCTTGACCGCAGGGGGAGACTTTATCGAAGGGAATGACTCTTTCTTTAAGGTTAGCGCAGGCTTTAGTTTTTAGTCCTTGGCGTTTGTTAAGGTAAACCGATCCTAACAAGTTTGAAAAAGAAACAGCTTGAACAGATAGCATCGATATAAGACACATCGGCTACTGAACCCTGCCATTTATGGCGGGGTTTTGTCAGTTAATCAGCAAAGATGGCTGTCATCCTGTCTTACCTGAGAAAGCTGGAACATTCCTTGTTTGAGTTCCAGCAGCAAAATTGAAGGTAATATGAACGAAAAGGGCAACATCTCCATCCATACCGAGAATATCTTCCCGGTGATCAAAAAGTTTTTATATTCAGATAACGAGATTTTCCTTCGGGAGCTGGTGTCAAACGCGGTAGATGCCACGCAGAAAATCAAACGGTTAGCCGCTCTTGGTCAATACAAGGGCGAATTGGGCGATACGACCATCGACGTCTCATTTGACGAAAAAGCGAAGACCATCACGATTTCTGACAACGGTATCGGCATGACCGCTGACGAGATTAAAAAGTATATCAATCAAATCGCTTTCTCGGGCGCCACTGAATTTGTTGAAAAGTTTAAGGAAGCTAAGGATGCCAACGAGATTATTGGCCGCTTTGGGCTCGGTTTTTATTCGGCATTCATGGTAGCCGACAAAGTGGAGATTCAGACCTTGTCATACCAGGAGGGCGCTGAGCCCGCCCGCTGGATTTGCGACGGTACCACTTCGTATGAGATTTCGGAAGGGAATCGCGCTAAGCGGGGCACCGATATTATTCTTTATATCAACAACGACTCCGAGGAGTTTCTAACTAAAAGCCGGTTGCAGGAGATATTGGAGAAATACGGCAAATTTTTGCCCGTACCTATCCGCTTCGGCACCCGCACGAGCAGTGAACCCGACGGGGAGGATAAAGATGGAAATACGAAGTACAAGTCAGTAGAAGTTGATAACATCATCAATAATACCCATCCAGCCTGGACGAAATCACCGTCTGAACTAAAGGACGAAGACTACTTGGCGTTTTATCGTGAGCTTTACCCTTACTCATTTGATGAGCCGCTCTTCTGGATTCATTTAAATGTAGATTATCCATTCAATCTCACCGGTATCCTTTATTTCCCGAAGATCAAAAACGATTTCGAACTTCAGAAAAATAAAATCAAACTTTATTCACGCCAGGTCTTTATTACGGATGAAGTAAAAGATATTGTTCCCGAATTTCTCATGTTGCTCCACGGGGTAATCGATTCACCAGATATTCCGTTGAACGTGTCGAGGAGCTTCCTGCAAGCGGATAGCAACGTAAAAAAGATAAATGCCCACATCACTAAGAAAGTCGCGGACAAGCTGGCGGAACTATTCCGGACTGATCGGAAAGGATTTGAAGAAAAATGGAAAGACATCAGCCTATTTGTCAAATACGGAATGCTGAGCGACGAAAAATTCGCAGAAAAGGCTGCTGACTTCTGTTTGTTAAAAAACACCGGAGGCGAAATCTACACACTTAAGGAATACGGTGAAAAGGTAAAGGATATCCAAAAAGATAAGGACGGCAACATCGTGTACCTCTATACGCATGATGTGGCGCAGCAAGACAGCTATATTGCTACAGCCAACGGCAACGGCTATGATGTGCTGGTGCTGGATTCGCCGATAGACAGCCATTTTGTGGCGTACCTGGAACAGAAAAATGAAAAGACCCAGCTGAAGCGTGTGGATGCAGACGTCATTGATAACTTGATTCAGAAGGAAGAACGTAAAACGCTGCAATTGACGGATGAAGAAAGTAAGACGGTGACATCATTGTTCGAGAAAGCTATCAGCAAGGATAACATGAAGGTGCATGTTGAAGCACTAAGCGAACAGGATCTACCCGTGACCGTTACCATCGACGAGTTTATGCGCCGGATGAAAGACATGGCACAAACCGGTGGTGGCATGAGTTTCTATGGCTCAATGCCAGACAATTATAAGGTGACAATCAATGGCAACCACCCCTTGATTAAGCGCATTCTTTCCAATGAAGACGAAGACGCGCGCCAGCAGTTAGCTAAGCAAGCATTTGATTTGGCGCTGCTTTCGCGCGGATTACTTACTGGTAATGAGTTGACTAGCTTTGTTAAACGAAGTGTCAGTCTGATAGGTTAAGGTTTTTTTTAAAATTGTTGTTGGATTGTCAGGTGATTATTATCTTTGCAGTCCATTAACACGGTAGGTATAGCTCAGTTGGTTAGAGCGCCTGATTGTGGTTCAGGAGGTCGTCGGTTCGAGCCCGATTACTTACCCTTGAGTGGGCAAAAGCTTTTGAGAGTTTTTGCCCCTTTTTTTTTCTGATAAATTGCCCTAATCAGGAATAATAAAATATTGCCTAACTTCTGCGGGCCGAGCTTTCAGGTCGTCAAAAATCAATTGTCAAGAAACATCGGAGTGATCTAACGTTGTGGCATACTCCTCGGTTGCATCACTCCATTTATGATAGTTAAATGGCGGTATTATACGCTATTTTATGTATCTTACGGCTATTGATAGTTATCGGTTGCTGCATGAAGACATTTGTGTTAGGAGACATACATGGCGCTGCCAAGGCTCTCGAACAGTGCATTTGGATATTGCGGCGCAAGCTGACCCCCAGCGACGGTCCACTAATTTGATAAGCCAGGTGCCCGTACGCATCGTATGAGCATGCCATAACGGCGGATGCTGACCCCCTATATTTTTCCGACAGATTGTGTTGCGGAGCATGTTGACCCCCTACGGGTTTCCGTAACGGAGCAAACTGACCCCTTGGTGGAGGCGTGTAACGGAGCATGCTGACCCCGCGTCTTTGGAAAAGCCGGTAGGTTTTAGGTTGATTTGACGGTATGTTTTACCATCAATCAGTGAATAACCCATGGCCGGAAAAGCAAGACCCATGAGTCAGATCAAACAGTTATTGAGGCTGCACAGGCAGGG
>NZ_FUYS01000017.1 GCF_900168055.1 Parapedobacter luteus | reverse complement strand
CTTAGGTCTGTCTTGTTAACTTTCGCCCATGACAGACTACTCGTTACGCTACATGAATATCAATATCTTTCAAGAACTCTCGCGCCTCCGCTCACGCTTCGGCTTTTTTATCTTCCGCAGCCCCGAAAGGCCGCATCCGTCTTTGCTTCTTTTTCTGCCGCCGGCACATCGCGCGCCGGCTCCGGAACCTACCGTCTTTCAACCCCCCGTTCCGTTTGGGACTGCAAAGGTAAGGAGCTTTTTTTATTCCACCAAAAAAAATTTTACTTTTTTTTTTACCCCCCGAAACGCCCGGAAACCAAACGCCCCCAAACAACCGCAAAACCTTACCCAAACCGTTCAAAAAACAACCGCAAACTCAAAACTTCTTACCGTTTCCCCGTTTGCGGGCTGCAAAAGTAGAAGAGTTTTTTTGATATTCAAAATGTTTTTCAAAATTTCTATCAAAAAACATCTAATCACTTAATTATCAGCTCTTCCCTTTTTCTGGTAATTCCTTCTCAATGAACAACAACCTACTTTTCAAAAAAGCAGGGCATCAAAGGTAGCCATTTTTACCTGTTGATGCCAAATAAAATTGAATAAAAATCAAGCATCAATTATCCTCGCGATCATTCTCTCTCCAGTGAAATCGCATTTGCTGGGATAAAATCGCCGTTGGCGTCCAGCAAAAACGACATCGGCCGTTCAGGATTTTTGATAATTTCGAACAACGAATACCCCCAAGGCTTCCAAAAATTCTCGAGTACCTGCCCGAATGTTTTCACCTGCCATTGATCAAACATCGGCCTCATGCTCATACTGGCCAGCGGCATCGGTTCGACATATACCATATCAGGCGTCGTCAATACGGTATATTCAGGCAACCGGCTAAATAAATATGCCGAATAAAAATACCTTGCGCATAATTCTTCAAACTGAATCGGATGCAGCACCTTCCCCGTTATCTTTTCCAGGTATTCCCCATGATATACGTTATTGGTACCATTATCCTGCAAGCACACGATAAGGCCAAAATCATTCATCCTAAGTGAGTACACCAACGTATTGATTTCGTCGCGGTAGCCGAATGTATTTTCGGGATTGTCCACCGGTACAACCACCACGGAAAAAGGTATAGCACCATCAAACTGCATAGGCCTGATAAGCGACTGCAGCATTAAGTGCAAATTTTTAAATTTATGCGCCAGTACCTGTGAAAAATTCATGGCCTCTCCGCTAAGCATTTGCTGGCGTATGCCTGCTTGTATCTCATTAAAGACAACTCCATACACCATCTTAGCCACCCACTGAAACAGCAATACGCTCTCCAACTCCTTTACCGCATGGTACCCACTGTCAAACGCTTGCTCCACCTGTCTATCCAGCTCGGCAATCCGTTCAGCCACTTCCGTCGCACATGGCAGTTGCAATTGCTTATAGGTACGCATACTTTCATCAAGCAGCTTGAAGGGCTTGTCTTCCAAATCAAACTTGCGCATGAGCCAGTGCGGAAAGACCTGTATGTGTTCATCCACCGACTGCAACGGCTGCCCGCTCAAGAAGCAGCTATTATTGTCGAACCGGAAGTCGGTGAATGGGTTGTATAGAGTTGTATGCATAAACTAACGCGTCATTTGCTAAATGGCAAGGTCGGTACCTTGCCTTAATCCAATGAGGGAAATGATATTCCTTTTATTTTCCGATAAAGCTCCACGGCGTAGAGGTCAGTCATCCCCGAAACAAAATCAAGTACCGACCGAATTTTAGCGTACGTATCCTGCCGTTGGGTGTAAAACTGCTGGGGCATTAATGCCAGCAGCTTCGTATCATATTTCGTCCGCTCCTGTTTGAGGTAGGCGGGGATAAACTCTTCCAATAGACCGTTCATGACTTTATAGCCCGCAACCTCAATTTGCACGACCGATTGCGCATTGTAAATTTTTTCTACCGACACCTGCTCGATCGCACGCATGGCATTGACCAAATCAACATCTACCGCAGCCATTAACGGCTGGCCAAACTGCCCCCGCAAAAGGGCATCTTGGTTTTCTGCGAAGACTTTTGCGCAAGACATAATCAGTGTATTTATCGCCTTTGCCCGCAGCAAACTTATCCGGCTATCAAAATCGGCAAGTTTTTTTAAGCGTCCTTCCAGTTGGTCATCGCGGCAAACCGGCAACAACAGGCGCTCGACCTGTTCGTAAGACAAGATGCCAAGCCGATGGGCATCTTCAAGGTCAATGATATTGTAGCAGATGTCGTCCGCCGCTTCCACCAGATAAACCAAGGGATGACGCTTATAGCCCGTCTGTACGTCCGCATCTTTAATCAGCCCCAACGCTTGCGCTATCTTTTCAAAGACAGGCTCTTCAGATTTAAAGAAGCCATACTTCTTTCGGTGGTGTGTATTTTTGTCGTGCCCATCAATGGCGGCGCACGGATATTTCACAATGGCAGCCAATGTCGTATAAGTCAGCGCAAAGCCGTGCTCATCTTTACCCGCAAAAGGATGCGTAAGTATACGCAGCGCATTAGCGTTACCTTCGAAGTGAGTCAGATCGGCCCATTCAGCCGGCGTAACTTGGTCTTTAAATTCAACCCCAATCCCATCTGTAAAATAGTTTGAAATAGCTGCCTCTCCCGAATGCCCAAAGGCGGGATTCCCTAAATCATGGGATAAACATGCAGCGGATACAATATTACCCACTTCCTGCAAATAGGGAATCTCGTTGTCTATCTCCGGATTTGCCCTACGCATTTCATTATAAAAAATACGCCCTAGCGATCGCCCTACGCTAGCTACTTCAAGGCTATGAGTAAGCCTGTTGTGTACAAATACACTGCCCGGCAATGGGAAAACTTGTGTTTTGTTTTGAAGTCTACGAAAAGGCGACGAAAAAATCAGTCGATCGTAGTCCCGCTGAAATTCGGACCGCGCGTCATGCTGATCATCTACCTGGCGGGATTCGTATCCCCACCGCTTGGCGGAGAGCAATTGTTTCCAATTCATTACGTCCATGTGCAGGCAAAGGTAAGACAAAATTGACTAAACATCGTGGGTTACTGAACCGCCTCCAAAAAATCCCGCAGCCCATCCACAATGCGCTCAGCGACCTCATCATGAAAGCCAATATCCAACAACCGCTCCTCGTCGGCCGGATTCGATAGAAAAGCTACCTCCACCAAAGCGGATGGAAATCCCGTGGGCGCATTGAGTGCGAAATTAAATCCGCCTACATTACCGAAATCCGCCAACCCCAGTTTTCGCAACTGGGCAAGAATATGGCGCGACAGGGGCCGGTACGCGTGATGCCGGTAATAGGTAGACGTTCCCTGGACCAAGGGGTTTACCGAGGCGTTGCAGTGAATACTTATCAATAAATCCGGATGCTGCGCTTTGAGCCACGTCAGCCGGTCGCCGTTGTTGAAGGACCGATCTGTTTCCCGCGTCATAATCACCGTCGTGCCTATCCTTTCCAAGGCAGTTTTTAATTTCAATGCCATGGATAAGTTGAGGTCTTTCTCCAGTGCCCCTGTCATTCCCGTTGCGCCACGATTACGCCCGCCATGCCCTGCATCCACGGCGACGCGCAGCTTTCCAAGGTCAAGCTTTGGAGGCTGGGCCTTTACACGGATGACCAGCTGAGTACCGCTATACCCCACATCATATCCCCACAATTGTGGTTGCTTCGTCTCGATATATACGCGAAATACATCTTTACTAACCTGCTCATACCACACATTTTCAATCGCTATAAGGCTGTCCTTCTGTGTTATCCAATTACTGTTAGACACCGCACCATAAATATCCACCACGATGCGCGTGGGCGCATGCTGTACAATTGCGGTATAAGGAAGCCGTTCATTCAGGCCAATGCGGATGAAATCGTTCGTGCTATCCGACGACACCATCCAGCTACCGGTAAGCGAATAAGGTCGAAAATGTACACCTTGCTGCAAGCGAACAAAATCTATCGGCACGTAAGCCTGCACTTGTTCAGAGAGCCTCAACCGGTACATATCGTTCATTTTGCCTGTTATTTCCAACTTCACCAGACTATCTAGATACCCCATCTTGGCTCCGCCCAAACGATCGGTGCCTAAGCCATAGAATAAGGGGACATCATTGGTCTTGGTCAAGCCCGTCAATGCATGGGATTGATTCAATACAGTAATCCGCTGGCGGCTGTCCTTTGTTACCGTTTGTTGGGTAGTTTCGTCGTATAACACAAACCGAATAGCCTGTTCCATCAAACTATCGGACGGTTGGATCACATATTCACCCGGGTAAATCCCCGCCACCTCCGCATCTGCCGTGTCCACTTCAAAAAGTGGAATACCTTTATAAAACGTGGCTTTCATCCCCGGAGAAGCCTTCATTTCTACCTGTAGTAAATCGCCGGGCTGCAACCATAAATCCCCCTCCATCGATAGACGCACGTCATCGATGGCAAAACCGCTCGTCGGTTGGGGCGGAGCAGGCTTTTTATAAACCACAACCATTCGCCGACACACCGTATCCGAACCAACAATGTACCGGACATGCAGCTCATTGTCCCCTTCGGTCAGGTGCAGTGGCGCGGCAAACATACCGGTGCGATATACCTGTACTTCGTTGCCATTGAGGAAAAGCATACCTGAAGGATCAGCCTGCCCTTTGAAAAAGGCAATGCCTTCCGCCACGATCGTACTATCCGAAGTGGGGAAGGCAACTTTTAGTTTTGGCGCCTGTTGCGCAGCCAGCATCAACGGCCAACCGGCAATCAAAATAAACGTTGTCCTAAAATCTATTATAAAGCGAAACAATGAAGCGTAATCCATGATCTTTCAAGCCCTTTGCGTATTCTTTCCATCCCCGCCATCACCGCTACATTTGGGGGATTGGTTTTTGATTAGCAAGAATAAAAAAAATCAGATTACATTGTACGCTTATATTCCATTTCCCATTGGGGCAGCTAAGGCGAAGGCATCGGGTAATAACTCGCCTTCAACAGCGAGGTCGGGTCGGTGAATGGGTGCTTAGGTTTTAAGTACCGCCCGAGAAACTGATAGATCGTCAACCGGACTTCCACCGCCTTTTTAGTATCCAGCCGGTCAAAGACATGTCCGCCGGGCATATTCTCGAATATTTCATACTCGAAAGTCTTATTTGCCGCTTGGAGGGACTTGATCAGGTGTTCTACCTCCAGCACATTCACATCCTCATCGTTGGTATTTGCATGTACAAACAACGGGGTTTCCAACTTATCCGCATTCCAAACCGGCGAACGCTTCCGGTATTCCGCCACGTTTTGGTCGGCGCTTTTGCCCAAATGATAATCTGCCGAGTACAACTGCCGATATCCATCGTTTTTATATCCCATACGGGCGATAAGGTCACTTACCGGCACCCCGGCAAACCCGACTTTATAATCCTTCGGAAAATTAAACAAATTCATCAAGGTGATCATTCCTCCGTGGCTCCACCCCATGATACCGACCCGGTTTTTATCAATGAAGCTATACTGATCCAACATAAAATCTTTACTCACCCGCACATCTTCATTCTCCAATCCGCCGTAGTCAATCTGTTGGTAAAATCCCCTGCCATATCCGCTACTCCCCCGGTATTCCGGGGCGACCACCACATACCCTTGTATCATAAGCTCCTTGATGATATGCGCGTATGCCGTTCTGAAATTCCCATGTACGCCATCATGGGGCAATACAAGCAATGGGTATTTATCATCAGGATTAAAAGGTTTAGGGATAAACACATAGGCCATGAATTTCAACGGATTGCCAGCACCCTGGCCGGTCGGATTCCGCTCCACCGCTGGTGGCGGTCCTGTAAGTTGCACTTTGTCCATGTAAGCAAAGTCATCCAGTCCGAGCATCCAATTCAGATCGTCAATAACCTTATTCAGCTGCTGAAATTGGTGTTGCAAATTTTCAAACTGACTTTGCAACCGTTCATACGACTGGTCGGCCTGCTGGCCCACCACGATTTGGGACACAAAAAGCCCAGCACCTAAACATGCCAGCCGCGCCCAGCGAAAAGAGGGGATAATAAACATGACTAATTAAGTATGAGGTACAAAAATTCCTATGCATTCATGGCCGGCAGCTGCACAACCCGCCCTGTACGCACCGATTCATCACAAGCAAACGCAATACGCAGGCTGTTGATGGCGTCGTCCGTCGCACGGGAAAGATCCAGATCTTCAACGATGGCCCGAAGAAAAAAGGCCTGTTCGCGATTACACAGTTCCTGGTGATCGGGTTCGTCTTCCATACTGATCCATTCATCCGGCGCCACAAACTCATTGGCACCATCTAAAGCCGCATGATGCAACCGCAGTCGCTCCGTCTTGGTGTGCGACGCCACAGCATCCGATTTTCCATCCTGCTGGGCGTTAGCAGCCACAATTGAGACCGAACCTTTAGGCCCGATAACATCTTTTACAAAGTAAGCCGTCTCGCTGATCATCGGCCCCCAACCCGCTTCATACCAACCGACCGATCCATCTGAAAAGCGAAGCTGTAATTGGCCGTAATTATAATTGGTGTCGGCAATGTCATCCGTCAGTCGTGCACCTATCGCGCTCACTTGCGTTGGCACCCCAGGCGCCATTTGGCACATCACATCGATATAATGCACACCGCAGTCGACAATGGGGCTAAGGCTCTTCATCAGATTACGGTGGGTATCCCACATGGCGCCGTGGCTTTGCTGGTTTAAGTTCATCCGCATAACCAACGGGGTTCCCAAACGGCGGGCTTCCGCAATAAACCGCATCCACGAAGGGTGGTGCCGTAGAATATAACCCACCACCAATTTTTTACCACGTTCCACAGCCGCGGCCTTCACACGCAAAGCGCCGTCAACCGTGTCCGCGAGCGGCTTCTCAAGAAATACGTGAGCTCCTGCCTCAAAAGCCGCGATTGCATACGCCTCATGTGTATCAGGATACGTAGCGATACACACCGCATCGGGCTTGGTAAGCTTCAGCGCTTCCAAATAGTTGTCGTATAAGGCATAACCCCCTCCCAGCGCGTCGTTGAGGACTTCTTTGCTCTTTCCGGGGGAAACCAGGCCACAGATCTGAAAACCTTCCAGTCCGTGGTACGCATGGGCATGAGATGCCCCCATATTTCCACAGCCCACTACAAGTATGCGGAGCGGGGCACGTTGGTTATTGGTCATAAGTCTCCTTTTTTTAGCGCGCTGATAGCATAGTCGCACGCCCGCGCAGTGAGCGCCATGTAGGTAAGCGATGGATTTTGGTTCCCCGTAGATGTCATGCACGCTCCGTCCGTTACAAACACGTTAGGTACCTCGTGCAATTGGTTCCATTTATTCAATACTGAAGTCCTCGGATCATGCCCCATTCGGGCGGTACCCATCTCATGGATACATGCACCCGGGTGCGAAGGTCGATCATAGGTACTGATGTTTTTCAAACCAGCCACTTCCAGCATTTCGGCAGCGTCATTCTTCATATCCACACGCATCTTCAGCTCGTTCTCCTTAAACTCCGCATCAATGGCCAGCAGTGGCAATCCCCATTTATCCTTTTTTGCATGATCCAGCCACACCCGATTCTCGTAGTAGGGAAGGGTCTCACCCCATCCTGCGAGTCCCATACGCCACTCTCCCGGCTTTGTCCGTGCTTCTATTTCTTCCGCATAGCTCAGTTCAGCAATGTTTTTTTGCCATCCTGAACGGCTCGCACTGCCGGACATTCCAAATCCCCGCAAATAATCACGCTTATCTTTTCCAAAATTACGGTAGCGGGGCACATATACAGACGCCGGTCTTCTGCCGGAGTAATAAACATCTTCAAATCCTTCGAACGTGCCCGATGCACCTACCCTGAAGTGATGGTCCATTAAGTTGTGCCCCAATTGGCCGCTTCCATTACCCATTCCTTCAGGAAAAGCATCCGAAACCGAGTTCAGGAGGATGTAAGTACTTCCCAACGTCGACGCATTCAGAAAGATGATCTTGGCGTAATATTCCGTAGTTTCCAAAGTCTGCGCATCGATTACCCGAACACCCTTTGCCCTTTTGGTTTCCTTATCATAGATTATTTCGCTCACTACCGAAAATGGACGCAACGTCAGATTTCCTGTCGCGACGGCAGCAGGCAACGTGGCCGATTGCGTGCTGAAATATGCGCCATAAGGACAGCCCCGGGCGCAGAGGTTTCGGTTCTGGCACTTGCCCCGGCCGTTGTGCGGCACGGTCAGGTTGGCCATCCTAAAAATCGTCAGCACCCGCTCCCGGTTGTAATGCGCTTCTATTCGCTTCTTGACCTCCTTTTCCACGCAGTTCATTTCCATGGGCGGTAAAAAAACCCCGTCGGGGCATTGGGCCAGCCCTTCGGCCTGCCCACTTATGCCCGCAAAGCGCTCCACGTAGTCGTACCAAGGTGCAATATCTTGATAACGGATAGGCCAGTCCACGCCTATCCCTTCTTTAGCGTTTGCCTCAAAATCCACTTCGCCCATCCGTAAACACCCTCTCCCCCACATCAGCGACCGCCCGCCAACGTGGTAGCCCCTGAACCAGTCAAACCGCTTCACCTCCACATATGGATTCTCTTCGTCGTTCACCCAGAAACTTTCGTTGTATTCATTGTAGTGCCCATGCCGGGTCTGCACGGGGTGGGTACGCTTCTGTTCATTAGTCAGCTCCCCCCGATGCTTAAACTCCCAGGGCTGCTTTAAGGTATTTTCGTAATCTTTGATATGCTCTATATTGCGGCCGCGCTCCAACATGAGTACTTTCAGCCCCTTTTCGGTTAGCTCCTTGGCCGACCAACCCCCACTAATACCAGAGCCGACGACAATAGCATCATAGGTATTCGTTTTTTCTGCAGTAATATTTAGGTACATCCTTTTGTTTTATTTAGTTAGTGTCTGTCTATCCCGTCTCTGGCTTCATTGCGATCTCCCGGTAAACGGTCTTTACGACACGTCATTTGCGTTTTTCTGCCCATGTGCTCCTTGCTGGATACCAGGGTAGCCGAGTCCCTGCGTTTCTGGATAGACGCCAGTCATTATCCGCGCTACATTGCCCAAGCACGCTGCCCTTCCTGCAAGGGCAGGCACCCATGGTAGTCACCCGGTATAAAATCCATCACCAGCGCTTGCGTAGCGCCGATTTCAGACGTATAATACCCCTGGTTGGCCAACCGCTTAATCAAGCCGAAAAACGGTGCGCTGTCTCCCTCAAATGTTTTAAGCAACTTCTCGCGGTCTTCCGGCGTCAACTTGTTGAAAGATTTGCCATGGTATTGCCTGGCCTCTTTTTCCAGGGTCGACAATCCCTTCGATACGAGTTCGCGGTCTTCCTCACTGTAGCAATCTTCCAGCATCATCAACACGAATGGTCCGACGCCGGCAGCTTTTGCCCCCGGTATATCCGTTTCCGGAATCAATGTATCACATACCGCGTCCATCAACTCCCGTTCGGTATCGCTGAACGCTGACGTTTCTCCGCGCTCTCCCGAACACGACTGAGTCATCAACCCAAAGGTAGAAATGGTAGCGGTACCGCCGATGAGCATCGCTACACCTTTGATTGCTTGTCTTCTATTCATATACTTGTTGTCTTTTTTTCCTTTCGTTGAAAAATAATACCAATAGCACAAGCAGCGCTACCGATATGTATGCAGGAATTAACCAAACGCTTTCCCAGTTATACGTTGTGTGGTCACCACCGACGATGACATATTGTTCCGTAAGGTACCCCGAAATATAGGATCCCAAAAACATCCCAATCCCATACGTCGCAAACGTGATAAGCCCTTGTGCAGCGTTCTTGATCCGCTCACCAGCCACATGCTCTGTATAGATTTGCCCCGTGACGAAAAAGAAATCATAACATGCACCATGCAATGCAATGCCAACCAAAAGCATCCACATGGCGTTATCAGCGCCCCCGAACGCAAAAAACAGATAGCGCAATATCCAACAAACCAATGACAAAATCAACATCCGCTTGACACCCAGTTTTGCAAACAGAAACGGAATAAGTAGCATAAACAGTGCTTCCGATACCTGGCCCAGTGTCATTTTCCCCGCAGCATTGGATACGCCTATATCATTTAAAAAAGGATTAGCGAAATTGTAATAAAACGTCAAAGGGATACAAATCAGTATGGATAACACAAAAAACAGCAAGAAAGCACGGCTTTTGAACAGCACCAATGCTTCGAGTCCTAACAGCGATTTCCAGGAGGCGTTGTTCGTCCGATTCGGCGGCGTATGCGGAAGCATAAAACTTAGCACCCCGAGTGCTATCGAAGCAATTGCCGCAACATGAAAAATAAGTGACGAGCTATCCAGCTCCAGATAACCTATTAACAGGCCGGCCGCTATCCATCCGATGGTGCCCAGCACCCGTACCGCAGGAAACTGCTTTCCCGGATTATCCATTTGCCTGAAAGAAATGGAGTTGGCAAGCGAAATGGTTGGCGTATACAGTATCGTATATAGTAAGATCAACCACCAGAATGCGGAAAATTCCGTAACCTTGCCCACAAAGAAAAGCACAACAGCTCCAGCGATATGCAATACACCCAATACACGTTGGGAAGGGAAAAAACGATCAGCCACTAATCCGACAAAAAAGGGGGAAATGATGGCCCCGATGGAAAAGGTCGCATACGCACTCCCCACCTCCACGGCTCCAACCTTAAGGTGGGTCATCATGAAGGTGCCCATGGTTACGTACCACATGCCCCATACAAAATATTGCAGGAACATCATCGACGACAACCTCAACCGAAGAAAAACATCCATATAGCGATTAAAAAGTGTGCAAACTATCTTAAAGAAGGAAGCCACTGTAGGCTTCCTTCCATCATCCTCTACTTACCCATTAAATGCGTTACGCAACACTTCCAAACTTTTGGGCACGGCAATATCCGGGTTTTCCTTACCTTCCATCTCCAACGACACATATCCCTTGAAGCCTTTATCACGTGCAATCTTACCTATACGCGGATAGTCGAGATCCAAATCATAATAATGGCCACCTCCATAGTACGTTTTCGCCTGAATGATGTTGGCATATCCCACCAACCGCTCAAATTGCGGGTACGGATCACCTACATAGTTTCCTGTATCCAGGTTAAGCCCCATTGCGGGCGAGTCCTTGAGGGCTGTATAAATACGTTCGAGGTAGTCAATATTGGAAGAAAGCCCCCAGTGATTTTCGATAGCCAATATCACCCCTGCTTTTTCCGCATCGACCAAACATTCGCCCAAGCCATCGATACACCACTTAATCGCATCTTCGTCGGTATACCCCGGAAGCGGGGTTTCTTTACCCGTTTTATAGTAATCAGGTGCTGACCGCCCGGTGCCCCAGCTACCGGTATTCATCCGGATGCAGGGAATTCCCATTTGCACGGCCAGTCCGATGCAACGCTTAGTATGGGCAATATCACGCTTACGGCGCTCAATATCTGGTTGCACGAAACTTTGGTGAATCGAAAGCATCGGCAGAGCCAATCCAGCGTCAAAGGCAAGACGCTTCAATTTATTCATGTAAGGCACTTCCTCGCTTTCCATTTGTCTATGCAGGATTTCCACCCCATCAAAACCCAGCTTTGAAGCGTTTTCAATAACCTTTTCAATCGGATATTTGACTTTCTCGAAATGCCAGTATGAATACGTAGACACTGCAAACCGTATGGGAGGTGTATAAGGTGCGGCTTTGGAAGCTTTGGCGTCCGCTTTAGCAATCAAGCCAGGTGCAGCTACCGCTGAAGCACCAATGACAGCTGCATTTTTCAGCCATGACCGGCGTGATAATGATGTTGAATTTTCCATTTTTTAAAATTTACTTGTTTTGTTACTAAAAAGTCAAGCAACTAACGATGCTCCTTGATGTTTATATACGTTAATAATTGGGGTTCGGCACCAGGGTTCCCAAACTCAAATCGATCTGAGCTTGTGGAATGGGGTAATACTCATGCTTACCGACTTGGAAGACGGCCGATCCGTAATACGTATGGACCGCTTTTTCTTTCTCCCAGTAAGCCGTAAGCTCTTCGGCCACGGTACCGTACCTTACCAGGTCAAAGAAACGGTGTCCTTCCATGGCCAATTCCAGTTTCCGTTCGAATCGTACGGCTTTCCGTCCATATTCCGGATTAGGAAATGTCGGATAAAGCCCGATTTTGTAGTTTGCCGCCGGAATATCGGTGAAACCCATTCCGGGGTTATCATTGTTGATATAGGTATGTACCCACGTGGCGGGATCACTCATCCGGCTGCGCACGCGGTTTACCAGTTCGGTTGCTCTCACTAAGTCACCCAATTCCACTTCCACTTCTGCCGCCATCAGCAACACGTCCGCAAAGCGGATTATTTTGTAGCTGATGGTTGTATAGATGCCGTACAATGCCGTAGCATCTGAATACACACCTTCTTGTGCCTTGTAATAAACCGTTTTGATTGGTGCATAGGGTCCGCCGCTCGATTGCTCGCGAACGGCTGCTTGCCCCGGATGTACACCCCAATCCAAATATGGAATACCACGGCGCCCCACAGTCCAATCCAAGCGCGGATCAAGGGCGGTTTCATCCGGCGTAAACGGCGTCGTGGAGGATATCCCTTGATCATTTTTCACGTCCACTGCGTTGAAATTATCCAAGTAAGGAAGCCCGTCTTCGTTCACCCGGAATGAGTTAACTAAGCTCTGGGAGGGTTGAAAAAAGCCGCTGCCCCCCGGAGGCCCCCAATTATAAGGCCCGTTGAGCCGGTCGCCACGGTTGCCATTTTGGCCGTTCGAGCCATCATTCACCGAAAACTGTACCGCAAAAACCGTTTCCGCATTATTTGATCGCTCCGCGTTAAAGTTGTCATGGAAGTTCACCAAATCATATTTCACGCCCAGGGGGTTTGTTCCATTCGTGATAATGTCATCAAACAATGGCTTGGCGGCTGAGTATTTGCCTTGGAAAAGGTAGGTTTTTGCCAAATACGCCTTCGCCGCCCAACTGTTGGCCCTGCCTATCGCCGACTGTGTTGACGGAAGGTTTTCAGCCGCAAAAGCAAAATCGTTTTCAATCTTCGGCCAAATGTCCGCTGTGTTTGGGACATTCAGGTTACCGTTGTTATAGTTGATGCTTTCATCCAGGAAGGGCACGTTATTCCATTTTTTCTTCGCTTCAAAATGAAAATGCCCCCTTAAAAAGCGCGCTTCTGCGGCAATCCGCGTTCTTTCCGCGTCCGAGATGTCGTTCACCAACTCGAGGATACGCAGCACCTCGTTACTCCGTTGTATCGCGTCATACAACACGCGCCATTCGCTGTTGAACAAACCAGTAGCCGGATTCCCCGCGAACGTTTCTACCGCCAAAATATCCGGAAGGTCTCCGAGCGTAGAGCCTTTGTACGCGTCATCAGCGGCCACACTTCCAAACACCCAGTTTGAGCTCGAAATGCCATTGCCACTGCCTGCCCCGCCGACTTTGTCCAAAAGCGAATAGGCACCGATGAGTAAGCCTTCCGCACCTGCGGCATTGGCCAGCGTCTGATCACTCAATGTCCCCAAGGGATCGACTTTCAAAAAACTATCACTGCATGAGCTCACACCTAAAAGTGTCACCACACCCATGCTGTATACCGTTATCTTTAAAATGAATTTTTTCATTCGAATAATTTGTTTTTGACGGCAATGAATCTTGCATAAATCATTCATGTCCTTTTGTTTATGCCTATTTATGCAGGTTCATATCGATCAATTCCTTAAAATGTGAAACTTACACCTAAGTTATAGTTACGTTGATTATTCGGGTAGTTGCCATAATCGATACCGAACGCGCTCTCCGTACCGCCAAGTTCGGGATCCAGTCCGGTATATTTCGTGATGGTGAAAAGATTCGCCACCTGCAAGTAGACCCGCAACTGATTGATACCCAAACGGGTCAATTGATTCCCTCCAAATGTATAGCTGAGCATGATGTTCTTCAGCTTTAAGAAAGAAGCATCCTCGATATAATAAGAATTAGGAACCGCGTTGTTGCTAAAGTTCGATTGGTTTTCAATAATGGGCGTTTTAGCATCCAGGTTATCGGGGCGCCATGAATTGTACAACAGGTCCTTGCTCTTCACGCCCTGCAACGACGGAAAAAAATCCGTCCACCAACGCTGATAGTTCACGGCATCATTGCCTTGCGAACCGTAAAAAAACATGGTCAACCCGAATTGCTTATAACTTGCGTTCATATTCAAGCCATAGGTAAAATCGGGGTTCGGATCCCCGATGAACGTACGGTCTGCGGTAGAAATCTGGTTATCACCGGTGATATCCGCATATTTAAACCGACCTGGGGCTGCGGCATCCTGCGCGGGCGAATTGGCCACATCGTCCGCATCGCGGAAAAGCCGTTCAACCTGATAGCCGAAGAATGCGCCAACGGGATGCCCCACTTGGTTCCTCACGAAATTTCCCGTCCGGGTAGTACCCGTATCAAAATACGTGTTCGGCAAATCAACCACGCGGCTCCTATAACGAGTCACGTTCAATCCTAAATCAAAGGTCAGCTCTCCAGCTGTCCCATGGTAGTTTGCATTAAAATCGACCCCTTTGTTTTCGATATTCCCGATGTTTACCGTTGGCAGGGAAGCTCCACCAGCCGTGGCTGGCGATTGATCTTCAAACAACAGCCCATTTATCCGTTTCTGGTAATACTCAACCGAAAGGTCAAGTTTTGAATTCAGCACGGTCATATCCAGCCCGATGTTGGAAAGCCGGTCTTCTTCCCATCCGGTAGCTAAGTTTCCTATCCGGCTAAGCCGGAATCCCTGCAGGGGGCTTGACCCCGTCCCACCGATGTCATAGTACGAATTCAAACTGCCGCCCACCGTGCTGTTATATTGCGTGTAAGCATTGCTGGGATCCACATTAAGCTGATTGCCCAAAATACCCCAGCTCCCACGAATCATCAAATTGTCAAGCCAGCTTACTCCTTCCATAAAACGTTCTTCGGATGCTCGCCAGCCTGCGGAAAACGCCGGAAACATTCCCCAGCGATTCTGTTCACTAAACCGGGACGATCCGTCGCGACGGAGCGTGACCCCGACGATGTATTTCTCGTCAAAATTATAGTCAACTTTACCAAACTGGGAGTACAGGGTATACTCCGACATGCTGCTACGATTGGTAAAGTTGCCCGAACCCGAGCTTAATGTAAGAAAGCTTGGATCGTCGCTGAAGTATCCGGCCGAGCTGCCACCGAGCGTCCGGCCAGTATTCTCCACAGCCTCCAAGCCCGCCAACACCTTTACTTGGTGCCGTCCAAACTTCTGGTTGTATTGAAGCGTATTGGTGAATGTCCACTGCTGGGTATACGACGAACCCTCGTTGTACGTATTTATTGAATTATTTTCGGCATCTTCATACGTCCGGCGCAGGAAGTTGTTGGTATTTCCACTTCTTACGAATCCACCGAAAGAAGTTCTGAAATTGAAATGCTTAAGAAAGTCGATCTCCGCGAAGATGTTTCCCTGAGCGGTCCACGAACTGTTATGATACCCACCGTTGCGCTGAGCCACAGCATAAGGGCTGGGGCTTTGTCCCAATCCCCGGGCCCGCGTACCCGCGTAGTTGCCCATCAAGTCAAATACCGGAATAATGGGCTGCATCATGAAAGACAGCATCAATGGGTTACCGGTATCGGAAGTGTTTTGTACGCCGGTGTATGCGCTCGGATTATCCCGGGTAAACAGGTATAGGTTTTCCCCCACACGGATATTATCTTTGATATTGAACGATGTATTGGCCCGTACGCTATACCGCTTTAGGTAAGAGTCTATCATCGTCCCTTGTTGGTTGAAATACCCCGCAGAGAAAAAGTAAGACGATTTATTGCCAGCGCTTGAGGCTGACACCGTATGGCTTTGTATGGGAGCCGGTTTGAATATTTCATGGAACCAATCCGTCCCTTCCTTATTTGCCGGTATGATCTGATAGATATCTCCCCTGCTATAATCAACGTTGTAACTTGCCAGCTGTTCTTCGGTCAAGCTACCCACCACACCCGTATTTGTGCCCACAAGGATGTAATCCGGTATAACGGGAGTCGGGCCGTTGCCATATTGCACATGACTGGGATTACCGTTGGCATCCACTTGCCCGGAGTTAATGAATGCTTTCCAGGTCACCTCGGCCATTTCCTGCGTATTTAGCAGGTTATAGACATTGCCGCTCGGCGGTGTCTGAATCCCGTAATAACCGTCGTAAGTAATTTTAGCCGCACCGGCTTTTCCTTTTTTGGTGGTTACGACAATCACGCCATTCGAACCCCGCACCCCATAGATTGCAGCTGCGCCTGCATCTTTCAACACTTGTATCGATTCGATATCGTTCGAATTGATGTCGGTCAATTCGCCCTGTACACCGTCGATAATGACCAAAGGACTGTTGTTGCCGAATGATGTAATTCCTCGAATCCGGATATTGCTTGCCGAGCCCGGACTGCCGGACGTCGTAATGTTCAGACCTGATGCCCGGCCTTGCAGCATCTGCTCAGCGCTTCCTGCAGGGACATTCTTCATATCTTCCACATCCACGATGGCTACCGAACCGGTGATTTCTTTTTTGGTTTGGGTAGAATAACCGACCACAACGACCTCTTCCAGCACGCTGGGCTCTTCAACAAGGGCAATGCCGTATGTCGTCCGTTGATCGGTAGGGACAGTTTTAGTTTCGAATCCCACATACGAAACAACCAACGAAGAATTCGCCGGCACCGTAAGTGAGAATCGGCCGCTCTGATCCGTGTAGGTGCCATTACCAGCACCACCCTGTATGGATACGGATGCACCACTTAAGGGATTTCCCGTTTCATCCGTTACTGTTCCCATGATTTGTCTGGTAGAATCTTGTGTGACGGTGGCTATCGGTGCCTGTAGGTGCTTGCGCGTAACCAATACCATCGACTTTTTAATACGGTAAGACAAAGGCTGATTGGCAAAAACGGCATCCAGAATCTTGGTAATGGGAGCATTTTTGAAGTTAACAGTGAGTGGTTTGCTTCCACTGAGATCGTCGAATGCATAAAGGAAATCATAATCCGTTTGCTTCTTTAATTCTTCAAAAATCCAGACCAGTGAAACATTTCTGGCTTGAATGGTCGCGTTTTGACCATATGCTGTCGCTTTGACTTGAAATACCGCTATAAGCATCAATGCAATACATAGCTTCATGGTTATCAAAAGTCTAGTTAGGGAAAGAGCGTGACTACTGCCTCTTGCTCGGGCAGCAAAAATGTTATACATTTGCATATTAGGTTTGTTAAAAATTGTTTCCGCAATTGATTGACCTAATCACAGCGTTTGCCGCTGGATAATGAACCGGAAGTGTTCGAGCACTTCTGGTTTTTTTTTAAGTTGATGTCACGACATAACGATAATCCTCCTTCCTTTCTGCTTAAACTTAAAATTGCCGATCGACTGAAAATATTCCAGCAATTCATTCAGCGTACGTTTTCTGGAAAACGTGCCACCGAAGAGTCGCGGCGAGATCTCCCCCTGAAAATAAATTTCTACATCATACCATCGCGATACCTCTTTCATGATACTGGTAATATCCTGTTTATAAAAAGCAAAATATCCATTTTTCTTGGCGATAATGTTGGCGACATTTATCGAAGATACCTGTATACCTGGCATCCCTTGCTGTGTTATGGCCTGTTGGCTTGGCGTCATTGATAGCGATTCCTCAGGCGTGGCCATCGTAATCATGCCTTCAACCAATGTTGCATACGTAGCTTTTTCATCCCGGTAGGCTTTAACATTGAACTGGGTGCCCGTGGCAATGACTTCCGTTTCGTTGGCCGCAACGATGAATGGATTTGTTTTATCAGACGTCACGTCAAAGAATGCTTCTCCAGATATCGTTACACGACGCTCGCTTCCGGTGAAGCGTGTGGGAAACTCCAATGCGGACTCGGTGTTGAGCCACACGTCCGATCCGTCGGGAAGCGTCACATTAAAGTCCCGCCCCTTCGGCACAAAAATCGTATGCTTGGCAAAGACCCTGGACGACGAATCCATGTCGCCCAAACGTTGGTAATAGCTCAAGCTATTAATCGATGTCTTTTTGACCACGGCTTGTCCAACAGTTGTTTCGACCCCGATTGGCAAACTATCTACCAAATAGTCTTTTCCTTCAGCATGAATCGTCAACGCCGCATACGTTTGAAATGCTACGGGTTCACGCTGTTGTATAGCAACGGTCCCTACCGTTGGTAGGGGATGACGACCGAGAAACCAAATTCCCAGCCCTGTCAAGGCCAATAACAGGATGGCAGCCGCACCGGCCAATTTTCCGAATAAGCTCCTGGTTCGCTGCGGAGACTCCGCCTCCAGGGGTTTCGGATTTTCCAACAGATGTCTTAACCGGAACCGCAACTGGTGCTCCACCTCCGCTTCTTCTTCCGGCTGCCATTCCCATTCTTCCTGAGCAGCTTGCTTAGCGAGCCACAAATAAAGGATTTGGCGCTCCTCCGCTGTGCAATCGCCCTGAAGATATCGTTTGATTAAATCGTTGACAGCTTTCCTTTTCATGGTTTAACACCGGGTAACAGTCGCTAAGTGTATTGGCGGCCGGAAAAGTAGTATTGCCCAGATCAAAAAAAACGCAAACCACTCGTTATCAACAAGAAAAAATTCAGCAAACTCAAGAAATTTTACAAACAAATAATGAATTGAATTGTTTAGGAGCAAAAAAAGGTGGTTCAAGCAGCTTTTAAGACAGCAACGCCCTTATCAGCACAAACAGCGCAGCGCCTACGGAGAAATAGGCTTTATTTATTTTCATCCTGAGGTATTTGATCGAAAAACTGACCTGCTTTCTAACCGTGTTCTCCGCAATAGACAGCTTCACCGCAATTTCCTTGTAAGAAAGCCGTTCATTTCGGCTCAAGAGAAATACTTCCCGCATCTTTGGTGGCAGTTTCGCAATTTCTGCGTTGATGAATGCGGCCAAATCATGCGCATCGATCTCTGCTTCCAATGAATGGTGTGGATCCGGAAAATAAGCTGCCATCGCAACGACATAATCGCGGTGCCGTATACTGCTTTTGATAAATCGGATCGCCTTGTGGTGCACCATGGCAAAGATATAGCCTTTCAATGACTTCACTTCATGCAACTGCTCGCGTTGTTGCCACAGCGACGTAAACGCATCTTGTACGATATCAACACTTTCTTCCTTATCCTTTATGATACGGATAACATAAGCATAAAGCTCTTTCCAGTACGCACTGAAAAGCATTGAAAAAGCTCGTTTGTCTCCGGCAATCAAGCCGTTCAACAGTGATGTTTCATCCATCTCTTCAATAAAAAAAACCTCAATTTAGCTGAATTGCCTGAGATATAATTGGTCGCGGGATAAATTTGTCCGGTAAAATTACATTTTTTTGTGATTAAAACGCAACAAAGATCAAATTTATGAGCAGCGACAGCCGTTTACCGAATCCGTTGCTCCTACATCATGCATTACACAAGTTTTGACTTATTTCCTGAAATCAGCAATATTCGCTAAACTTGCATGATGGAGCCTGCTGCATTATACCCCTATTTCCTCAAGTATCCACTTATCAGTACGGATACACGTCATATCCAGCCCGACAGTCTGTTTTTCGCCCTCAAGGGGTCGAATTTCAATGGCAATCAGTTTGCGTCTGAGGCGCTCGAAAAAGGTGCCCGGTATGCTGTCATTGACGAACGTCAATACCGGCGTGACGATCGCTTTTTGCTTGTTGATGATGTGTTGATCGCTTTGCAGGAATTAGCCCGCTTCCACCGCATGCAGCTGCAGATACCCTTTATTGGGATCACGGGCTCGAATGGCAAGACCACCACGAAAGAATTGGTCCATGCTGTACTCTCGAAGCAGTTCATTACGTATGCCACCAAGGGCAATCTCAATAACCATATCGGCGTGCCGCTCACCATACTCGCTATCTCGCACCAAACCGAAATCGCTGTTATCGAGATGGGAGCCAACCATCCCGGCGAAATCGCACTGCTTTGCGATATTGCCCATCCCACCCACGGCCTGATCACCAATGTTGGCAAAGCGCACTTAGCAGGCTTCGGCGGTTTTGAAGGTGTAAAAAAGACGAAGGGTGAGCTGTATGACTACCTCGCCGCCCATCAGGGCACGTTATTTTTGCAAAACGACAATCCTTTGCTCAACGAGATGGCTGGTGCAAGGAATATCCAGCACATCGTCAACTATGGCTTTTCGGCGACCAATGACCTGATAGGCGAGTTAGCGCATGCCTCCCCCATGCTTGAGCTGCGCTGGCGGGAACAAGGAGATGCAACGCCGCGTACGGTACGCACCCAGCTTACCGGCGCATACAATACGGAAAATATCCTCGCCGCAATATGCATCGGCAGGCATTTTGGCATCACGCCCGGCAATATCAACCAGGCGATAGCCGACTACACACCAGCCAACAACCGCTCGCAGCTTACCCAAACCAAACACAATACCGTGATTTGCGATTATTATAATGCCAATGCGAGCAGTATGGCTGCCGCATTGGACAATCTCCGGTTTCTTGAGGCCAGCCACAAGGTTGTCATCCTTGGCGACATGTTCGAAATGGGTGACGAATCCTATGAAGAGCATGGCAAGGTAGTCCAGCAAGCAGCCGCATTGGGTGCCGTACGCACCATTTTCGTAGGCGAAGCTTTCATGCAGCACCGCCATCCCCATGCCGAGTTCTATGAGACAACAGAAGCTGCCAGGGACGCACTGCGCCACCAGCCCGTCCGTGGCGCGCTGGTACTCCTCAAGGCGTCACGCGGTATGGCTTTCGAGCGATTGGTGGACGATCTGTAACCACTTATGATTTTGCGATCCCATGGAGTGCATCCAGCAAGCGATCCAGATCGCTCAGGCTGGTGTATACGTGTGGGGTGATCCGCACGCAGTGCACGTAGTCGTTTACCATGGCCGTCGTGTGTATCTTATACCGATTGAACAAGGCAGCGTCAAGTTCTGGCGCGGTCATGCCATCCATGCTTACCCCGCAAATCCCGCAAGAATAGGCGGCAGCGAGTGACGTATGCAGCCGTACCCGGGGAATATGGCTCACGGCCTCCTTTGCCCAGTAGTCTTTCAAGTAACGTACACGCTCTTCTTTTCGCTTCGGGCCAATCCCTTCATGGAAATTAATCGCTTCGCCGATCCCCTGCTCTAACGGGAAACTGCGCGTGCCCAGCGTTTCAAACTTCCGGATATCGCTCCTTTTTGGCTCGCCATCGCATACCAACGGCCAGATTTTTCCGATGTGCTCGCGTTTCATCCACATCATTCCTGTACCTACGGGTGCCGATAGAAACTTGTGCAAGCTGGTGCCGAAATAGTCACACCCCAGGTCCGAGACCTTGAAATCCAGCAGACCGAATGAATGCGCCCCATCCACGATGACTTCGATTCCATGCTCATGGGCCATTTCACAGATCTTTTTTACCGGCATGATGTGGCCTACCCAATTGATGACATGCGTCACATGGATGACCTTGGTACGTGGCGTAATCGCGTCGCGGTAGGCCGCTACAATCAAGTCATCGTCTTCAATCGGAAAGTCAAAAGCCAGCTGCTTATAGACAATCCCTTCACGTTGGGCCCGCTGCCTCCAGGCATGCATCATGTTTGGATAGTCCAAGTGGCATCCGATGACCTCATCCCCGCGCTGGAGATCCATGCCGAAAATGACCGTATTCAACGCTTCCGTAGCATTCCGGTTGATTGCGATTTCCTCAGGGTCCGTGCCGGCCAAGCGGGCCAATTTCTGCCGAAGTGGCTCACGCCCTTGATCCAGGATACGCCACATATAGTAAGAAGGCCCTTGGTCGGCCAGCTTATGATAATTTTCCACGGCCTGCTGCACGACAATGGGAGGCGGCGACACACCGCCGTTATTTAAAATCAGGATATTAGAAAAACTGGCACTGTAGCCTTGCTGTACCACCGACCAGTAATCTTCATCACGCGCCACTTCAGATGCCGATTTTCCTGCCATTTTTTTATCAAATGGAGCTATGGACTTTGCCATCGACTTAGAAAATAGACTTTGCCCTGAAAAAGCCCCCATCAATAAGGCGGTTCCCCGCAGGAAATCCCGACGGTTATGCAACTGTTTCATGTATCTGGAATAACTTTATGCCCAAAAATATTGCTGAGCGCAGCGAAGTTATGATTTTTGTTGCAAATGAGCGCGGTTTTGGCTACCATTGCATGCTTTTTTAGCCAGTTACTTAAGACACGAACACAAAACCATGAACATTTACCGCATAAGCTGCGTTATTCTTACCGTTTTATCCATCAGTCTCGCAGCACTTTCCCAACCCACACCCGCCGACACGCTTTTCATTCGTGAACACTATAAAAAAAGAGAATTTTTAATACCCATGCGCGATGGGACAAAACTCTTCACCGCTGTTTACGCACCCAAGGATACCACGCAGGTATATCCGATTTTACTGATGCGTACGCCATATAGCGTTGCCCCCTACGGCCCGGACGCTTATCGAGCCCCATTAGGTCCCAACATTCGTTTTACGCATGAACGGTTTATCTTCGTCTATCAGGATATCCGCGGCAAATACATGTCCGAAGGCAACTTTGTTGCGGTACGTCCCTACAACCCCAATAAAACGCATCGTCAGGATATTGACGAAAGCTCGGACACCTATGACACCATCGACTGGCTCGTGCACAACATCCCGCACAACAACGGGAAAGTGGGCATGTGGGGTATCTCGGCTCCTGGTGGCTACGCTACGGCGGGCCTCATCGATGCTCATCCCGCGCTTGTGGCGGTATCGCCTCAAGCACCGGTAACCGATTGGTTCATGGGCGACGACCGGCACCATAATGGTGCATTCATGCTTATGGGGTCGTTCGCATTCGTTTCATCCTACGGCCGCGAACGGGATAGCATATCACCCCGCGGCATGCCCGGATACAACGCGTATGGAACACCGGACGGATACGACTTCTACTTAACCGCCAAAACGCTAAAAAACCTTACCGCCAAATTAGCGGGCACCAATAATACGCTGTGGAATGACCTGATGACACATGGGACATACGATAGTTTCTGGCAGGCACGTACTCCCCTCCCCCACTTAAAGGATGTCAAACCAGCTGTACTCACGGTTGGTGGATGGTTCGACCAGGAGGACCTCTACGGCCCCATCAAAACACAGACCGCCATTGCCACCCAAAGCCCACAGACCCGACAACATTTTGTCATGGGCCCCTGGTATCACGGCACCTGGGCGCGGGGCCGAGGCGACTGGCTTGACAATATACCTTTTGGATCAGCCACAGCCGAGTTTTACCGCGAAAACATCGAATGGCCTTTTTTCATGCATCACCTGAAAGGCAAGTCGGATCCGCACCTGCCGGAGGCATACATCTTTGATACAGGAAGCCATATCTGGAACGCTTACCGCCAATGGCCGCCAAGATTTGCGAAAACACAAAAGCTGTATCTGCTTCCCGGCGGCAAACTTGGCTTTGAAGCGCCTGCCGAAGCCGGCAAGGTTGGTTCGGCGGCGTATTACAGCGACCCCGCTAACCCTGTACCTTATACGGCCGAAATCAGGCTGCTGCGTGGCAGTGCATACATGGTCGAAGACCAACGCTTCGCCGCCCGTAGGCCGGATGTGCTGGTGTTCATGACCGAGCCCTTGGCAGACGACGTGCAGATCGCCGGCCGCTTAACGGCCAACCTGTTTGTCAAAACCACCGGCACGGATGCCGACTTTGTAGTAAAACTCATCGATGTCTTTCCCGACAACACGCCCAACCATCCGGAAAGGCCCACGGCCGTCATGGGCGGCTACCAACTGATGGTCCGCGGCGAAGTGATGCGGGCCAAATTCAGAAATAGCTTCGAAAAGCCCGAACCGCTTGAACCGGGCAAGGTGACCCCGATCTCGTTTGACTTGCAGGATGCCGCACATACATTCAAAAAAGGTCACCGTATTATGGTACAGGTCCAGAGCTCGTGGTTTCCATTGGTCGACCGCAACCCGCAGCAATTTGTAGACATCTACCACGCCGATGAAACCGACTTTACACCGGCGTGGCATGAAGTGTTTTTTACACCTGAGCACCCCTCCCATATCGAACTGATGACCATTGATTAACGAGAAATTGCAATAGACCACAAACATGTGTAGAAAATTTATAGCCATCGTTCTTTTTATCGTCCCATCACTCCTCACTTCAGCACAAAGCGACGATACGCAATATGCCAAACGGGTAGTCAAGCGGCTGGCCTCTCCTGCGTTCAATGGCCGGGGTTATGCAGCGAACGGCGATAAAAAGGCGGCGCGTTTTATCGCTGCAGAAATGAAAAAGACAGGCGTAAAACCCTTATTCGAAAACGACTATTTCCAGCATTTCGAGCTAGGTGCCAATACCTTCCCCGGCGATCTACGCGTTTCACTTGATAATCATCGCCTCACACCCGGAGTCGATTTTATTGTCTGGTCCGGAAGCCCATCTGTGGATGGCCGGTTTGCAGTGAACACAATCAAAAGGAGCGACCTGTATGGCGATCGCGTGCCTGTGAGCGATATCGTTAAGGACGGGCATTTCCTGTTGATTGACAACCGTAAACCAGCGGACGAATCCAGGGAACTGGCGAGACAAGCTGATGCGGCTATTTTGTTTCTGCGCAATGATGCTGATATTGCATTACCCGGAGTGATTATTTATGACGACAGTAAATTGACGTGGTCGTCGCAGACGAAACCCAGCGCAAGACCGGTCATCTTTGTCAACCAGCCCCGGCTTGATCCCCAAGGAATATCGTCGATTGCTATTACCGTTGAGTCGGTTTGGACACCCAACTATACCACCCAAAACGTCGCCGGCATCATACCGGGCACCGCTTCCCCCGATTCCATGATCGTGGTATGCGCGCACTATGACCACCTCGGCCGCATGGGCAAAAAAACGTACATTCCCGGTGCCAATGACAACGCAAGCGGCACTGCCTTTATCTTAGATTTGGCTAGGCACTATGCCAATCATCCCCCGAAATACTCGATGGTATTCATCGCCTTTTCGGGGGAAGAGTCCGGTTTGCTCGGATCCAAAGCATTCGTCAAAAACACCCCTGTGGATCTGGCAAAAATCAAGTTTCTGATCAACTTCGACATGGTAGGTACCGGTGACGACGGCATTACGGTGGTCAACGCCCCCATTTTCCCCGAAGCGTTCAGCCGCATGACGCAGCTGAATGACGATCAACAATACCTCAAGGCAATAAATAGCCGTGGCGAGTCGTGCAACAGTGACCATTGCCCGTTTTACCAGGAGGGCGTTCCCAGTTTTTTCATTTACACGCAGGGAGGCATCGCCGCTTACCACGACATCCATGACCGGGCCTCCACGCTGCCGTTCACGGCCTACGTACAGCTGAAAAGCCTCATCATCGACTTCTTCAAGTTGATGTAATTTTATACCTGCACACTATTCAGCCGCACATGTTCGCTATCGCACATCAGGTGTCCGATATCGGACAGTTTCGTTTTATAACACCAGGCAATCACCTGTTTTAAACACACTTACATTTTTGGCACGGCGTTTTATAGAAGTGGTCGGTGGTTTCACGCAGACCACTGATTACAAAAAAGAAAAAATGGACAGAGCATTACCGAAAAAACGATGGAACAGTAAACGCATCACGATGGTTGTAGGCGGGGCAGGTATTCTTGCGTTGATATTTGCCAGTTATTATTTTACGTCCGGCAATTCACGGCTCAATGTGGATGCCGAACGCATCACCATATCCGAAGTTAAAGAAGATTCTTTTCGCGAATTTATCCCTGTAAACGGCACCGTACTTCCTATTACCAGCATTTTTTTGGACGCGTCCGTGGGCGGGCGTGTGGAAGAGAAATTTGTAGAAGACGGCGCCAAGCTTAAAAAAGGCGATCCCATCATGCGGCTTTCCAACACCGATTTGGAATTGAGCTTGATAAACCAGGAGACCTCTGTACTTAACCTCCTCACCCAATCGCAAATAGCACAAACCAATGCCCAGCAAATGTCGATCAATAACCGCAACCAGATGGCCGACGTGGAAAACCGGCTCAAGGAAGCCGAACGCGTGTATAAGCTCAATAAAACCCTTTATGAACAAAAGGCCATCGGTTCTCAGGAGTACCAACAGGCGCTCAATGATTACAACTACCAAAAGGAACGCATGGAACTGACTAAACAAATCCTTACACAAGATTCCGTATCCACCATGCAGAAGGTCAATCAAGACCGGCAGATGTATGAGCGTACACAAGCCGCTCTTAATCTCATGCGCCAGAAGGTTGACGACCTCATTCTCCGGGCACCGGTCGATGGACAGCTTACCTCCTTTGACGCTGAAATCGGCCAGAGCAAAAATCCAGGCGAGCGCCTTGGACAGATCGATGTGCTAACCGGTTTCAAGGTACGTGCCGATATCGATGAGCACTATATTTCCCGTATTTACCCTGATTTGGAAGGCGAATTTACCTTTGCCGGCAAAAGCTACAAATTAGTCATCAAAAAGGTTTATACCCAGGTGACCAACGGCCGGTTCCAGGTCGACATGGAATTTGTAAACGAGGTGCCTGATGGCATCCGCCGCGGTCAGACGTTACAAATCCGCCTGGCGCTCAGTGACGAAACCAAGGCAGTATTACTCGCCAAAGGCGGCTTTTACCAACAAACCGGCGGCAACTGGGTGTTCAAACTCACCGAAGATGGAAAAACTGCTTACCGTGTGGATGTGCAACTTGGCCGTCAAAACCCCGATTACTACGAAGTCATCAGCGGCTTAGCGCCGGGAGATAAAGTGGTGACGTCAAGCTACGAAACGTATGATAGGGTACAAGAGTTGAGAATCAGCAACTAACATGATAAAAACGATTTCAAGACGGCTTTTAGGACCGCATGCAACCATGCCGATAGGATGTAGGCATGACCGCCGCCTTAATCAGGATGGCGGTACGGAGTAAAAAAACAGATTAGTATGTTACACAACTATATAAAAGTCGCGTGGCGGAATTTAGTGCGCAACAAAGTCTATTCGTTCATCAACATTTTAGGTCTAAGTGTTGGGATGACGTCATGCATGTTGATTTTAATCTGGATACAAAACGAAGTAAGTCACGACCAATTTCACGAAAAGAAAGACCGGATTTTCATCGCCAACAATAGGGATATCAACGAAGGCGTCATCAACGCTTGGTCATGGACACCAAACATCATGGCGCCTACGCTAAAACAGGATTACCCCGAAGTAGAAGACGCCATCCGGTACAATGACTTCAACAGCTTTCTGTTTACCGTGGGCGACAAAAAACAAAAACATCGGGGTGCATTTACAGATCCCGGCTTTTTGACCACATTCAGCTTACCACTGAAGCAGGGCGATCCGAAAACCGCTCTTAACGGCACCTATAACATTGTCCTTACCGAAAAACTGGCGCAAAACCTATTCGGTGACGCCGACCCCATGGGCAAAATCATTAAAATCGACAGTACCGATCAATTCACCGTGTCAGGCATTCTGGAAGATTTGCCAAGCAACACCCGTTTCGATTTTGCCTACTTGATGCCTTGGGATTACAGTGTCCGATTAGGTTGGCGGGATAGCTCTTGGGCAAATAATGCACTGGCAACGTTTGTGTTATTGAAGGAAGGAGTATCACACGCAGCATTCGATCAAAAAATAAAAAATATTACCAAGGATCACCTGGCAAATGATCCGTTATACAAAAACCGGGAAGTGTTCACCCAGCCGCTTACGGAAGCCTGGCTGTACTCCCGACAAGAAAATGGATATTATACGGGCGGCCGAATTGAAATGGTGCGGTTATTCGTGATCATCGCCGGGTTTATTCTCATCATCGCCTGCATTAATTTCATGAACCTCAGTACCGCCCGAAGTGAAAAAAGAGCAAAAGAAGTGGGTATCCGCAAAGTTGTCGGTGCACAGAAAGAACTACTGATCGGCCAATTTCTGGGCGAAAGCCTGTTGCTGGCCGCGATCGCATTTGTCTTTGCTTTGGGCTTTGTATTCCTTACCCTGCCGGCCTTTAGCGGCTTGGTGAATAAGGCCCTGTCAGTAGACCTGGGGAATCCGCTATTTTGGTTGTTTTCACTTTCCTTTGTCGTGATTTGCGGACTATTGGCTGGCAGCTATCCGGCCCTGTACCTATCGGCTTTCAAGCCTGTCAAAGTACTGAAAGGCTTGTTCAAGCGCAGCCATGCCACCGTCAGCCCAAGAAAGGTACTGGTTGTGCTGCAATTTACCTTCGCCATCATCCTCATCATTGCCACCATCATTGTTTCCCAACAGATCAGATATGCACAGTCGAGAGATAATGGGTATGACCGCGACAACCTCGTGTATCTATCCATGGAAGGGGCTATCGAACGCAACTATGAGCTTATCCGAAACGAGTTAATCAGCCAAGGCGCCGCGATAGCCGTCACGAAATCCATGAGCCCCATCATCACCCGTTTTAGCGACAGCTGGGGCTGGAGTTGGACGGGTAGCACAGAAGAAGACAAGCGAATAGATTTCGTGCGGATGGCTACCGATGCTGACTTTGTCAAGACCATCGGCGCAACATTGGTCATGGGCCGCGATATCGACATTTACCAATTTCCCGGCGATTCGACTTCGATCTTGCTAAACGAGACCGCTGTAAGAATGATGCGCCTGGAAGATCCGTTAAATACCATTTTGAGGGCAGACGGTGAAGACTGGCGCGTGGTTGGCGTGGTAAAGGATTTTATCTACGAATCTCCGTTTGAAAATGTACAGCAACTGGTTGTTTTCGGACCCAAATCATGGTTTACGACCATCCATATCAAATTAAACCCGGCTAATTCGACGCAACGTAACTTAGCGATTGCCGAACAGGTTTTAAAAATCCACAATCCGGATTATCCGTTTGAATACCGTTTTGTAGATGAAGCGTATGCGAGAAAATTCAGGGAAGAACAACGGGTGGGCACACTGGCCGCACTATTTGCCGGTTTGACCATTTTTATTTCCTGTCTTGGGTTATTTGGACTTGCCACGTTCACCGCAGAGAGCCGGATCAAGGAAGTCGGTGTAAGAAAGGTACTCGGTGCCTCGGTATTCAACGTGACCGTCTTGCTGTCTAAGGACTTTCTCAAATTGGTATTCGTGGCGTTTGTCATAGCCTCTCCTGTCGCGTGGTATGCGATGAATAAATGGCTTGCCGGCTACACGTATAGCATAGGTGTAGAATGGTGGGTATTTGCGCTGTCAGGTGTACTTGCGATTTCTATCTCGCTACTCACTATCAGCTATCAAGCCATCAAAGCGGGGATGGCAAATCCGGTACGCAGCTTGCGGGACGAGTAATTATGCCTCAGTTGAAGCAACCACATAAAAACAAACAAGATGCTGACGAACTATCTTAAAACGGCTTTCAGGGCGCTTGCCAAGCATAGCGCCTATTCAGCCATTAATATTTTCGGATTGGCGCTAAGTCTTTCCGCCGCCATCCTCATTCTCCTTTGGGTTTGGGATGAACTGAGTTATGACCGGATGCATAGCAAGGGCAACCGGATTTTTCAGGTTTCGACAACTTTCGATGTCACTTCCGAAAACGTTTGGCCTGTAGGACCACCTCCTTTAGCGGTGTTTGGCCAATCGGAATTGCCCAGCGTCGAGGCCGCATGCCGGATGACGAACAGCGAAGCATCCATCAGCAAACCGAACGATAACCGTACGTTCGCTGAGTCCGGGCAGCAGGTCGACCCCTCCTTCTTCCATCTGTTCGATTTCGCGTGGTTGGCCGGCAATCGCCAACTTCCATTTCCCGACAACAATTCCATCGTGCTGACCGAAACATTGGCACGCAAGTACTTCGGTCATGAGGAGGTGTTGGGCCAAACGGTCGTGCTCAATCTCGATCCCAACAATCCTGATGGCAAACGAAACTTCCGGGTGACCGGTGTCATTGCTGATTTCCCGCACAATTCCTCCATAGAGGCCGATTTTCTACTTCCCATCGAACTGCTCAACGAAAATCGGGAAGGTGCAGGCATTAATGAAGAATGGGGAAGCTTTAGCTATCGTACTTTCTTTTTACTCCAAGCAGGATCAACTCCGAAAACTGTTGAAACCCAACTGGCCGACCTACACCGGAAAAACAACGAAGCAGAATTATTCAAAACACTTGTCTACTTCCTACAGCCACTAAAAGACATTCACCTGTACAATGGTAAGGGCGAAGAGCGCGGCATGCAGCAGGTACGGATTTTTGCTTGGGTTGCCCTCATCATTCTGTTGATTGCATCCATCAATTACGTCAACCTCGTCACTGCCCGGTCTACACGGCGGAGCAAAGAGGTCAGCGTCCGAAAGGTCGTCGGGGCCAACCGGGGCCACCTTTTCTGGCAGTTCATCACCGAATCCGTTGTCGTCTTCTTCATCGCGATGTGTCTGTCCATCGGATTTGCTTATGCGGCCATGCCACTTTACAATAGCCTTTCCGGCAAAGAAATGGTATTTAGCCTGTCTGATTCCCGGGTGTGGTTGCTCTTTGGTGGCACCCTACTTTCCGTTGTGGCATTGGCGGGCATCTACCCTGCGTTGCTACTTTCGACCTTCAAGCCTGCACAGGCCTTGAAAGGCGTTTTGCCAGGCATCGGCAAAAACAACGGGTTCCGCAAAGCGCTGGTCATCCTTCAATTCACCTGTTCCGTAGTGCTTATCATCGCAACCATCATCATCAGTCGCCAGCTCGAATACATCCGCAAAAAGGAATTGGGTTACGATAAGGAAAACGTATTTTTATTTAACCAAAAAAATTTCCTGAGCCGCTTTGAAGCCGTGCGCACCGAGCTGGTAAATCAGCCCGGCATCAAAAGCGTTACGGCGGCCAGCGGCGACATCAGCAACATCGGCTCCGGTACCGGTGATATTGAGTGGGAAGGGAAACCCGCCAGCATGGCCAACTTCATGGTATACCAAATGGCCGTGGACCATCAATTTTTGGACGTCATGGATCTCCAATTAGTCGAAGGGCACGGCTTTACCGGCACACCGTCGGATTCGGGGTATGTCATCCTCAACGAAACCGCCGTCAGGCAAATGGGGCTCAGCGACCCTGTGGGCAAACCGATCACGTTCCGCTATCGCCCGGTGACGATCGCCGGTGTCGTCAAGGATTTCCATTTCGCCGATTTGAAAAGAACCATCGCCCCCTGCGTATTATTTGCAGATGCCACGGTTCCACTCAACGGCATGTATATCAAAACCACCGGTGCAGAAGCAGCCCGGGCCATTGCCGCCGTGGAAACGCTGTGGAAGCGATACAACGCCGAGTTCGAATTTGATTATCAGTTCATGGATGAATCGTTTGACAAGCTTTACAAAAGCGATATTCAGGCGGGCCGGCTATTCAATGTATTCGCCGGTATCGCCATCCTGATTTCATGCTTGGGACTCTTTGGTCTCGTTACGTTTACCGCTGAAACCAAGGTCAAGGAAATTGGCATCCGCAAGACACTCGGCGCAAGTGTATCCCATATCATCCTGCTCATCTCCATGGACTTCCTGAAATTAGTGGGACTATCATTTCTTGTAGCGTTTCCGCTGGGGTGGTGGATAATGAATAAATGGCTCGATAACTATGTATACCGCACGGGCATCGAATGGTGGGTGTTTGCCGTGGCCGGTTTTACGGCGTTCGCCATTGCAGCCGTTACGGTATGTGGCAAATCGCTGCGGGCGGCACAGGAAAATCCGATTAAGGCTATACGGACGGAGTAACCGGGAGGTGACGCCATCGAAAAAAGTCGGGGTGATACGCAAAAACGTATCACCCCGACTTTTTTTAACAACGACGTTTAAGGATTTTGTCGCGTAATATTCGGATTAAGCAGCAGTTCGCTTTCCAGCGGGAGCTGCAATGTATAATCCCGTTGTGGAGTCAGGGTGACCTCCTTATACACATGGTTCGCTGAGCCGGTCCGATCTACCGGCAGATTCCAGCGTTTATTGTCATAAAACTCAAATCCGCCCTCGCCCCACAATTCAATCCGGCGGTGCAGCCGAATTTCGGCAAACAGCGCCTCTCCCGTATTGGTAGACTGGGTGTAAGCGGGATCGCGCTGTGATACCAACTGAAAAAGTGTTCGTTGGGCGGCTTCGTCATCGCCTGCTCGGGCTTCCGCTTCAGCCTTTACCAATAGCATTTCCGACGCCCGCATGTAAATTTCGTTCTGGTAATAGGCGGTTGTCTGTCCAGAAATGATACCAGCGGCAAACTTGGTGCTGGCATACTTCGGATAGTGGATGGTTGCGCCCGACGAGGGGTAGGTAAATTCGATATAGTCCTCGCTTACGAAATTCGCTTTGCGATAGTCGGTTTCCGGAATCTGGTCATAAAGCCGCTGGTCAATAGCTACCCATGACCCCTGCGAACCACCATATCCACCTTCTCCCCAAGGGTTCATCCATCCGGGGAATGACGAGGTACCTCTACTTGAATTCACATCCACTTCATACCCGAAAATAGCCTCGTTGTCCAGCACGGTCATCCCCGAGGTTGTATATTGCGCCTCATTCATCAGCATGGGATAGGCAGCGATTACCTTATCAGCCGCAGCGATAGCCGTGCTCCAGTCGCCCATGGTCAGCGCCGCGCGAGCTAATACGACACTTGCAACGGAGCCGTCGATATCCGTCCGATCTTCCGTCTTGTATGACCCTGCGGCCTCAAACAGCCGTACAGCTTCCGTGGCATCCGCAATCACCTGAGCCCACACCGCCGAAGCCGGCGCCCGATCTTTAAACGGATCGTTATTATCCAAGTGCAAGAGCACGCCTGGTTTTTCAGCACCGCCATGCAAGTAATCATCTTGGTAGAGCCACATCAAATACGTATAGGAAAACGCACGCATCGTCAGTGCGGCCGCCTTATACCGCATGATTTTCTCGTTCGAGCCATCAGCCGTGTTCAAATCCACATCCGGTGGTATCAAGCCCAAAATCTCATTGGCATAATAAACATATTTATACAGCGTCCCCCAATATACGGCGACCCTCGCCGTGCTTTCTTCCCGGTATGCCCGTAGTTCATAATCGTTCACCAACCACGTTCCGTTTCGGTTGGCCAGCACCATATCATTGCCTTTCAGGCTGAGCAGGATATTCATCACCGGCCAATTGCGTGTATCCACCGAATTAGCAAACGTATAAGTATTGATAGCAGCCACCATCGTATTCAGCATGGGTTCCAACACCAAATCCGGGTCCTCCTTCACCAGCCGTTGGATGTCTTCCTCGGTAATCCGGTTGCCTGTCGGATTGATATCCAACCGATCACTGCACGCACCGGCCATAAGCAACGCGGCGCCAAGCATTATATAACGTATCTTCTTCATTGCACGAATTTATTCTAGTTAAATGCTAATGTTAAGTCCCAATGATATCGCCTTCGTTTGCGGGTAGTTGAACGGGTTGATGGTCGTACCATCGACCACTTGGCGCGGATCCAGCCCCTTCTTTGCCGAAACAAAGAACAAATTTTCCGCTGCGACATAGATGCGTACCCCTTCCAAGAACAACCGCCGGGCTAGCGCGGGCGATAACCGATACCCGAGGTTAATTGTCCGCAAGTTGAAATAATCCGCGTCGAACAGGCTGAAATCCGAATACTGGCCCTCTCCGCCTCCAATCGGCGACACGCCGAAGTTCGTGCCACCCAATGCACGCAAGGGGATGTTTGAATTCGGGTTATCAGGCGTCCACGCGTTCAGCATATCCACGTGCACACCACGGCCGATGGTTTGCGAAACCAGATTTTGATAAGTACGTGACACCACCTTGCCGCCCAGCTGCCAGCTGGCCACCACACCGATATCGAAATTTTTGTAACGCACGTTGGTAGACACGCCGCCAACCCAATCGGGTGTCGCAGTACCCAATTCAAAGCGCGTCGCCTCGGAGCCTACGGTGGTGGTCACGATATCGCCTGCCGCATGTCCCGGATAGTTGGCCAAATCAGACTCGTTCAGGCGCTTGTACAACATGCCCAACCCCGTCTCCGGATCCACGCCCGCATACCGGTACATATACAAGTTGAAATAATCAGTACCTGCCCTGCGCAGGTAGTTACCGGAAAGGTACCCCCCATCAAGGTCGCGCGATCCCATGTTATCAGGAATTTCCAGCAATTTGGTCCGGTAACGCGACGCATTGACATTGAATGACCAGTGGAGGTTTTCATGACGGATGATGTCCACGCCGAGTTCAAGCTCCAATCCGGTATTCAACAATTTACCTACGTTCTGCAACGCGCCCGAACGGCCGGCCGAAGCCGGATACGATACCGCCAACAGCATATCCACCGTTTTACGGCGGAAGTAATCTACCGTACCATAAAAGCGGTTCCAGAGACGAAAGTCCAATCCCAAATCAAGAATCTGGTTCGATTCCCATGTGATCGACGGATCGCCCCAGGTGTTTGCAGCCAAGGCAAACTCCGCATCGGTTATACTGCCCACACCAGAAAGCAGGTATGTATTTGTCCAAGCGTATTGCGTCGATGCCGGCACCCCATTGTTGCCCTGTACGCCATAGCTGCCCCGCAGCCGCAAATCGTTTATCCATGCGATGTTATCTTTGATGAAAGCCTCTTCGGCAATGCGGTAGGCACCGCCCAGCGACCAAAATGTACCCCAGCGGTTGCCTCGGAAGTAAGATGAACCGTCAGTCCGCAGGCTCGCCGAAAAGTAGTACTTGCCCGCAAAATTGTAGTTAAACCGGCTGAAGTACCCTTCCAAGGCATTCTCACGTTCTTGGCCATTCAACGACAACACCCTCACGGCGTTGCCCATACTTGGATTATCCAGTGCAAACATCCGGTATTTGGTGCCTCGCATCTCATCATACCGGTACTTATTAAACTCATGCCCGAACAACGCATCAACGTTGTGTTGGCCGAATGTTTTGTTCCACGTCAGCAATTGCGTGGCATTGATGGTCATGGCCTTGGCCCACCACCCCTCGATCGTCCCCCCGTAGTCACGCGCCGCAGTACCGCTCTCGTTATTTCCATAAGCCCTGTACTGGCGGTATTGATTATCTACGGAGATGTCCGCTTTCAACGTAAAGTCCTTCAAAAACGTTGCTTCCAGGTATCCCCTTCCAGAAAAATAATCGTTGGTATTTTCCGTCAGGTCTTTCTCAAAATAGACTGCCGGCGAATATCCATTGAATGCGTTGCGGCTTGTCGGGCCGTACGGCGAATACGTCTGGTTGGTCCCGAGGTCAAACGTTGGGTTTCCATTGGCATCCCGGATGACGTTGCCATCGCGATCATACGCGTAAATCGGATATGTCGGCGCAAAAAGATTCATGAAAGTAAAAATGTTGGTATTCACTGTACCTCCGGTATACCCCTGCGGCTCGTTGGTATAGGTTTTTGAATAGGACATGTTGCCTCCACCCTTCAGCCACGGAGCGATCTTGGTATTCAAGTTCAACCTTGCCGAGTGCCTGTCGAAATCCGAGCCCATGACAAACGATGGATTCTTCAACATACCCAGTGATACAAAATAATCCGTATTTTCGGTTGCGCCACTGACGTTTGCATTATATTCCTGGCGGAAAGCCGTCTTCAGGAAATAATCCTGCCAATCATCGTGATAAAGCAGTTGCGCATCCGAGCGGATCCTGCCCGTGGCGGGATCAATCAAGGTCGTTCCTTCAGGAATCCGGTAGGCCATGTAATTGCCAAGCCCATTGCCTGTATTACTTGCCCCATTTGCCGTGAACAGGTTGCTGCTTGCATACTGGCGGGCGTCCTCGTCGGTATGCCCTTGTATGTATCGCATATAATTATATATGCCTTTCCATGTATATTCATAATAGGTTGCCGGATCGCGTATCACCTCGAAATCTGGCACACCTTGACTGACACCGCCCCAACGGAAGTCTACCCCTATTTTCGGTTTCCCCAATTTGCCCTTTTTTGTCGTTACGAGGATTAATCCGTTGGCGGCGCGCGAACCGTAAATGGAGTTGGCGGCGGCATCTTTCGACACCACAATCGATTCCACATCATCGGGATTTAAGGAAGACAATGGTAAGTTGGAAACCGCACCATCCACGACAATCAACGGATCGTTTGACGCATTAATGCTTCCCATACCCCGTACACGGATACGAGCATCTCGGCCGGGTTGTCCACTCTCCGTATTTAGCTGTACGCCGGCTACCGCTCCTTCCAGCGCCTGCGAAATAGTGGCAGCCTGCTGCTGTTTGATGTTGTCAGCCGAAATAGACGCAACGGAGCCTGTGAAGTCGCGCTTTTTTGCGGTACCGTATGCGACGACGATCACTTCATCTATTTCTTGGGAGACCTGGGATAACACGACATCATAGGTTGTTTGCGTACCCACAACAATTTCACGGGTCTGGTATCCCGTTGACGAAAAGACCAAGGTCGCACCCGACTGAACGTCTGCTATCGAAAACCGGCCAGCCTGATCGGTGACCACACCTTTATTGGTGCCTGCAATATGCACACTCACGCCTGCCAGCGCATTGCCGAGGCTATCCCTTACCGTACCTTGGACGCTCGTCTGGGCTGTTACCTCCAGAGGGCCGGCGGCCCGACGTTTAGGACTGAGCGTAATCAGTTTTTCGTTGACTTTATAGTCAAAGGGCTGGTCGGCAAACAAGATAGGCAATAAATCACCGATCTCCATCTGCGACACGTTTATGGTCACCGGTCTGAATTGGCTTAAGTACTCCTCACGGAATAAAAAGTCATAGCCACTTTGCTTCCTGATTTCACGCAAAACACGTTCAAGTGGCGTATTGTTCGCGTGGATGTTCACCTTTTGGGCAAGACTGTTGACCGCCAGGGTATTCAACGCGAAAACCAATAAAAATAAAGGGGTTAGTTTCATGGCTAATGAGCATCTACGGAGCTGCTCGCTGCAGGAGGCAATAACTCGCGTCAAATTACACACGGCAGCCCCGAGGTAAGAAACATATTTCATACATTTGTTATGTTTGGTTATGGAGTTCTGTTCTATTCGTAAAAAATCAGATCTAATGCAGCCAGACTACGGCTGGGACTGTTGGTAGCGGTTCCAGCCACTGCTTAGGCAGCTTAGCGTACGGTAATAGTGAGTCAAGGTCTACGGTATCACGGCAACCCTCCTTCCTTCCAAATCAAAGTGCAGTCCGGTGTATTCACTTAGCGCTGCCAACACTACCGAAAGCTTTTTGTCCCTCGAAATCTCGCCATAAAGCCTCCCCGTTTTAGGAAGGCTCGCATAATCAAATTCGACGTCATACCAGCGCTCGATTTGCCGGATGATGGTCGCCAGGTCAGCGTGATAAAACAGGAACAGGTTATTTTTCCAAGCTACTGCCGCCTCCGTGTCCACAGGGCGGGTCAAAAGTTCCCGGCCTGTGAACACCGCCTGGTCACCAGGGCGAAGGGTTTTGGAAAACCGCCTTTCATGGTCGAAAACGCGCACAGTCCCTTCCAACAACGTCGTTTTGACGTCCGGCTCGTCCGGATAAGCGTTAAGATTAAACTGCGTGCCCAGTACTTCCACCTCCTGTGTCGCCGTCGCGACAACAAAAGGCATTTTGACGCGCTCAGAGGCCGCCGAATATTGGCTTGCCACCTCGAAGTAGGCCTCTCCTTGAAGTTCCACACGACGTTCATGCCCCGAGAAGTGGTTAGGATATTTCAACAACGATGCAGCATTAAGCCACACGCCCGTTCCATCCGGAAGGACAATTTTAAAATACCCTCCCTTAGGCGTTTCCACGGTATTGAACGCGAGCGCACTTCCTTCCTGTTCGTTTGCTTCGTATAAAATCTGGCCGTCAGCGGTTTTATTGATGATGACTCCGCCCTCTGTCGCCAATTGCCCTATACCCGCCTCGTCCAACGCGATTTTCCTCCCGTCGGCCAATGTTAGCACCGCCCGTTCCGTTCCCGGATCAACATCCGCTGGACGACTGCCAGCAACATGCTGCTCCGTTGAGGGCTGGCGGACCAGTGAATAAAACAGCAACGCTACCGCCGATACGATCACCAGAGCCGCGGCCGAATACATCCACAATAGCCGCCCGTTGAACGGCGGCCGGTGTATCCGCGCTTGCATCGCTTCATACATATTCCGTTCAACCCGTATCCAATCGTCGAGGCTAGGCAGTTGGTCGTTGTCCCTGATATAACGCGCAAAGTGGCTTTCCACCATTTCCCGCTCTTCAGCTGAGCACAGGCCTGACCTGTACCTTTCCAAAAGTTCTTTTGCCCTGTTATGTTCCATGCGTTCCGGCATCCTGGCCTTCATTTGCTATGGAAGCGAACCCATTAAAAAATCCCGATTTTTTTCCTATTTTTTTTAAAAAAGCAACAGAATTATCGAAAAAAACACGATAACGATCCGCTTTAATTTCAGTTTAAGACGTTTTATTGATTCACTTGATAGGTTTTTTACGGTTTTTACAGACAATTGCAGGCGATCTGCTATCTCTTCATTGCTCAACCCCTCCTGTTTGAGAAGAAACACTTCCCCCATACGCTTGGAGAACCCTGCGACCACACTATCCAGGTAACTTATCAGTTCTTTCTCTGCGATATGGCTGCTGATGGTATCCACGCCATTGGCTATACCATGCTGTACATAATTGGCAAACTTCTCCTGTACTTTGCGATGATCGGTCAGGTTTAAGAACCGATGCCTGACACATTGATAAAGATAAGGAAGCAAAGGCCCTCGTATCAAGAGTTCGACACGTTTCTCCCAAATATAGATAAACACGTCCTGCACGATATCTGCCGCTTCGTCCGCATCGGCTACGAGCTTGAACGCATACACATACAAATTAGCATGATACGCTTCATAGATCGCCGTAAACGCCTTTTTATCACCAGCACAGAGCGCCTTCAGCAAGGTCTGGTCATTAATACGGTCACGATCGTCCATCTTTACCTTTGGCAGTTAAATTCGTTGGCGCTTAGCTAGTGTCTCATTACGGGTACGCAAAACTAACCAAAGTGATTTGTATTACCAATACTACAACTTGGTGCGCAACAAATTTCAGATTTTGAGCGACTCACGATGTTTACAGCTATTGGATTTTGGCTGGCACGCTCACTCCGTTCACGCGCTTAGGCCAAAATCCAATAGCTGTAAACAAGCAGAAATTCATGCTCGCGTTGGTATCCTTCCATGGTCTTCTTAATGCTCAACCAGCTCGACACGGGTACGCGAAAGGCTTTGCGGATAACGCTCCTGTAAGAAGGCAATTAGCTTTTCGCGCACATAGCACCGCAGTTCCCACGCCTCACCAGAGTTACGGCAGCTCATTAATGCTCGGATTTCCATGGTCTGTTCTTTGACATCGGTCACATGAACGACATTGACCTGGCCATCCCACAATTCATGCCCCGTCAGCAACCGTGTGAGCTCGTCACGCACCACGTCAACGGATACCGTAAAATCCGTATGGATAAATACCGTACCCAGGATCTCGGCCGACGTACGCGTCCAGTTTTGGAACGGCCGTTCGATAAAATATTGAATAGGTAAAATTAGGCGCCGCTTATCCCAAATATTAAGTACTACATAGGTCAGTGTAATCTCCTCAATTTTTCCCCATTCACCCTCCACTACCAACACATCATCGATGCGGATGGGCTGCGTGAAAGCTATTTGGAATCCCGCCAACAGGTTCCCCAATGATTTTTGAGCCGCAAAGCCGATAATGATACCACCAAGCCCTACGCCGGTAAGCAATCCCGCGCCGATTTTCTGCATGCTCTCGAAGGTCAGCAAAACCGTTGCAAGCGTGACCACCACCACCAAAACAACCAATAGCTTCCGGATAAATTGGGTCTGTGTACGGATTTTACGCGCTTTGAGGTTATCCGCTGCGTGATAGTCAAACCGGTGATTGACATTATCTTCCGCAATGCGGATGATACGGATGACGATGATGGCGAAACACACCATAAACAAAATTTCAATTACCTGGTCGACTACCCCTGCCCATCGGGGCGATAATCGCATAAACGGTTTTAAGGCATTGAGAAACAAAATCGGCAAAAACACATTAATCACTTTATTTAAATGCCGTACAGCTGATCGGAAAAGCGAATATCGTCCGTCGTCAACAGCTTTCCAACGGATAACAGGAATCATTATCAGTTTGAATAACAATCCGACAGCGACAGCCAACCCAAACAAAACCAAGTTCCACAGCCATGTGGGAGCATTTGCAAAAAAAAGTTGTAAATCTTCCATGTTTTAGTCCAGATATCGTACCCAGCACCGATGATTCAAGAAAAAAGCAGTGCTTTTTACACGGTTTCCGTGATTATAAACACATAAAATGCAGCGTTGTTTCCAAAACAAAAGGTTTTCACAATAGTTCGCAGCCTTTTCTGCTTAAGACCGTCCGATATCGAACAGACGGTGTCCGGTTCCGAACACCTCACGCGCCCTTTCAAGGGGTAAAAACTAAAAAACAGCCTCTTATATTTTTGGAACGATATTCGGGCATTCCGCATCATACAGGAAGCTCATTGCTAATTGCTTAAAGCCATGTTAAAAAATTACCTCAAAGCCACCTTCCGCAACCTCTGGAAAACCCGGGGGTATAGCTTTCTTAATATTTTCGGACTTGCCGTCGGTATCACCGCCGCCTCGCTTATCTTCTTATGGGTAGCGGATGAGATGACGTACGACAATCTGCCGGGGCACGAAAACATCTATATCGTCAAATCCAAGCAAACCTTCGATGGGGCCACGAACGTTTTTGATGCCGTTCCCGGGCTGTTGGGCCCGGCCGTCAAAGACGAGATACCCGGCATCCAATACGCAGCTCGGGTGGCTTGGGCATCCTCATCCCTATTCAGTGTAGGGGACCATGGTATATATCAAAGCGGTCACTTTGCCGAGCCGGATTTGATGCAAATTTTCTCGTTGGAATTTGTGGAAGGCGATAAAGCTACTGCCATGGCCAACCCCACAGACCTGGTCCTCACCCAATCAGCTGCCGCCCGTATTTTCGGCGACGAACCTGCATTGGGCAAGCTTGTACGTGTCGACAATGATAAAAGCTATACCGTTTCGGGCGTGGTGAGAGACCTACCGAAGAACAGCACATTCCAATTTGATTGGCTTATCCCGTTTGAGGTATACGAACAAGAAAACCAATGGATACGGCAATGGCGGAATAATGTATTGATGACCTATATCCGTCTGGAACCATCGGCCAATCCGGTTGACGTCAATGGGAAGCTCCACGATTTTGCCATACGCAAATCCGTCAACGAACAACTGAATACCCATAATTTGCTTTATCCCATGGCACGCTGGCGGCTATACAACAGCTTTGATCGGGATGGCAACGAACAAGAGGGGCGTATGAAATATGTACGGCTATTCAGCATCATTGCCTGGGTGGTATTGCTCATTGCTTGCATCAACTTCATGAACCTCGCCACCGCCCGCTCCGAAAAGCGAGCCAAAGAAGTGGGGATGCGCAAAGTCATCGGTGCCTCAAGGCCATCACTGATGTTTCAGTTTTTGGGGGAGTCGATTGTCATGGCCCTCATATCGACGCTGCTAGCCGTTGTACTTGTATATAGTTCCATTGGCGTATTCAACAATTTGGTCGAAAAGGAATTGGCGATGGATATCTTCAAGCCGGCCCATTTGATTTTTTTGGGTGGCATCGTATTGGCCTGTGGTCTGCTATCGGGCATCTACCCCGCATGGTACCTGTCTTCGTTCAACCCGATATCCACGCTGAAAGGAGGTAAGCAAAAGGCAGGGACCGCGGGATTCATTCGCCGTGGGCTGGTCGTACTCCAATATGCAGCTTCCATCACGCTTATCATTTGCACAGTCGTTATCTTTCAGCAGGTCCAGTACACCAAAGGACGCGAACTGGGCTATGAGCGCAGCCACGTCTTGCTGACACCCCTGCAAGGAGCGCTCGTAAACCATATTGAGGCCATCAAGGAGCAGCTGGTCGCTACCGGAGTGGTAGAAAATGCCGGTATCAGCGAGTCTAGGCTACTGAATATTGGCTCAAACACATGGCACATGAATTGGGAAGGGAAAGATCCCGGCAAGCAAGTGATGATAGCCAATCTCCGAGTAGATGCTGATTTTATTCCCACATTGGGCATGGAACTGGTGGATGGGCGTAATTTTAGAGCACGGATGCTGGGTGACAGCAGCAGTATCGTCATCAACGAAGCCTTTGCCAAACTCATCAGTCCGGATGCAAATGTCGCAGGACAGACGGTATATTGGGATAAAACACCGTACACCATAGCCGGCGTGGTCAAGGATTTTGTGTATAACAATGTCTATACCCTGCCGAGTCCAATGTTCTTCCGGCCATTTGAAGTACAGCCTTACGGCCAACTTAATATTAAAATAAAAGCGGGAACCGACCTAACGGAAGCACTTCCAAAAATCGAGGACATCATACAAACCCATAACCCCGGCTATCCGTTTGATTATCATTTTTTTGATGACTTGTTTGACGCCAAGTTCAAGTCCGAGATGCTCATCCAAAAACTCGCCGGCGTATTTGCCGTGCTGTCCATCGTCATCTCCTGCCTCGGTCTGTTCGGCCTCGCCGCTTTCACCGCTGAACGGCGCACCAAAGAAATGGGCATCCGCAAAGTGCTGGGAGCTTCGATCTCGTCGTTAGTCGGCCTGCTCAACCGGGAGTTTGTCATGCTCGTATTGGTTTCCTGTGCCGTAGCTTTCCCCTTCGCCTGGTGGATGATGAGCGACTGGCTCAGCAATTACCAGTACCGCACCGACCTGCATTGGTGGGTGTTTGCCCTGGCTGGGGCCGGCGCGCTGGTCATCGCTCTGCTTACCGTGAGTTCCCAGGCCATCAAGGCAGCATTGATGAATCCGACGAAGAGTTTAAGAGATGAATAGGGAACAGTGATGGGTAGTGAGTGATGGGTGACATAAATTAAAGGAACACCAAAAGAAATGATAACAAATAACCTCAAAATCGCATGGAGAAACCTCGGCAGGCGCAAAGGCTTTTCCATCCTGAATATTGCCGGGTTGGCCCTTGGTTTGGCCAGCGCCCTGCTTATCCTGTTGTGGGTGAAGCATGAACGGAGTGTCGACAACTTTCACGCCAAGGGCGACCGCCTGTATGTGGCCATGAACCGGGGCATACTGAACAATGAACTCCACTGCTGGCCCACCACGCCAAAACCCTTGGGGCCTACGCTCGTGGCCAATTATCCGGAGGTCGCCCAGGCCACCCGCTATGCCCGCACGGGTTTTCTCTTTACCGTGAACGAAACCCAAGCCAACGCCGGGGGAGCGTTTGTGGACAGTACGTTCCTCTCCATGTTTGATTTCCCGCTCGTTGCCGGCAATCCGGAGATGGCGCTATCCCGCGCCAACGACATCGTCATCACCGAAGCACTCGCCATGCGGCTGTTTGGTAAAACGGATGTGCTGGGGCAACAGGTGCGCATCGACAGCACCGACTACGCCACGGTGTCGGGCGTGCTGAAAAACCTGCCGACCAATACCCGGTTCAAGTTTGACTACCTGCTGCCATGGACGTACATGGAACGCATTGGTTGGTCGGATGACCTGTGGGGCAACAATTCCGTGACCACCTATGTGGAGCTGACTCCCCAGACGCAGCTGGCCAAGGCCAACCAAAACATCCAAAACGTTTCCATCAAAAACGGCGACACGAAAAACGAAATTTTCCTCCATTCCTTCCCCGATTGGTGGTTGCACGCTGAATTTGAAAACGGCCACCTTGCCGGAGGGCGCATTGAAATGGTCCAGCTTTTTACAGCTATTGCTGTATTTATCCTGCTCATTGCCTGCATCAATTTCATGAACCTATCCACTGCCCGCTCCGAAAAACGCGCCAAAGAGGTGGGTGTACGGAAAGTTGTTGGTGCACGGCGGCATGCGCTCATCGGTCAATTCCTCACGGAATCCATCTTGCTGGCTTCGCTCGCAGGCGCACTATCCATTGCCATGGTACTGGTGAGCCTCCCCGCTTTCGGTGAGTTGGTGGGCACCCAGTTGGCTATCGACTTCAGCAGTGCCCCCCTTTGGACGGGTATCTTGGGGGTCATCCTGTTTACGGGAATCCTCGCGGGAAGTTATCCGGCGTTCTTCCTATCCGGTTTCAAGCCGGTGAAGGTACTCAAAGGCACATTCAAAGGATTCAACAAGGCGGTCAACCCCCGCAAGGCGTTGGTGGTGCTGCAATTTACCATCGCCATCATCCTCATGGTGGCCACCTTCATCATCCGACAGCAAATCCAGCATGCGCAGGATCGCCAGAACGGGTATGACAAAAACAACCTTATCTATGTTTTCCTATCGGGCGACATTGCCAAGAATTTTCCGTTGATTAAGCATGCCCTGCTCAATGATAACGTAGCAACGTCGATCACCCGAAGCCTCTCCCCCGTTACGAGTATTTGGAGCAACGGCATGATTGATTGGGATGGAAAGACACCCGATAACAGCCAGACGTTTGACCGCCTCCATGTCGATGAAGGCGCCGTGACGACCCTGGGTATGGAGTTGGTACGGGGCCGGGATCTCGATCTCACCAAATTTCCCACCGATTCCAATGCGGCACTGATTACCGAATCTACCCAACGCGCCATGGGCCTTGACGATCCCATCGGCAAGACCATCCGCGACCACGGGCAGGACTGGCACATCGTAGGCGTGGTAAAAGACGTTATCATGGGTTCTCCATTTGAACAGATCCGGCCCATCGTGATGTATGGTGCCAGCAGTTGGTTCTCCGTCATGCACATCAAATTCAACCCCGGCCTGCCCACACAGGCAGCGCTGGACAAAACCCGGCAAATCCTGAAAGAATACAACCCCAATGAACCGTTTAATTACAGTTTCATCGATCAGGAATATGCTGCAAAGTTCAGGGATACCCAACAACTGGGCAACATCGCAGGCCTCTTTACCTTCCTTACCATTTTCATCTCGTGCCTTGGCCTATTTGGCCTGGCTGCCTACATGGCCGAAAACCGCACCAAGGAAATCGGGGTCCGCAAGGTATTGGGCGCATCGGTATTGTCGCTGGTCAACCTGCTCAACAAGGAGTTTCTCGCGCTCGTCGGCATTGCTTGCCTCGTAGCCTTCCCCATCGCGTATTGGGCAATGGATAGCTGGCTGAATAAGTTCACCTACCATACCGACATCTACTGGTGGGTGTTTGCGGCCATTGGCCTCGGTGTTCTCCTCATTGCCTTGCTCACCGTGAGCTCACAGGCCATTAAGGCAGCGTTAACGAATCCGACGAGGAGTTTAAGGGATGAATGACCAAATAAAATGGGCCAATATCGCCCTCTTTTACCTGCTGGCCTGTGGACTAACGTATTTGCTAATCCAGTTTCCGAATGTAATCAGGGAAGTTTGGGTACGGTTGTTTGACCTCAAGGTTCCTTTCAATTGGAACCACGGCATCGGGTTGTTGCTCGCCAGCATCCTCGCTTACCGCCTTTTCAAAACAGAAAGGCGGACTACGCTTTTTGGTAACAGGCCGCTGGCCAGCCTGCTCTTTAGCAGTATTTTTTTAATCGCCTATACCATCGTCGGATTCACCAATAATCTCGGCGTCAACCCGCACCTCTGGGCATTTATAACGTGCTTGTCGACGTTGATTTACGACCTCTTTGAAGAAAGCGCATGGCGTGGGTTTCTAAATGACAAATTGAGTACTACACCCTTTTGGCTGAAAGGCATCATCACCGGCATACTTTGGGGATTTTGGCACCTGCTTATTTTCGACAGCTTTGACCAATTTGGCGGACTTCATATTTTCGTCCTGCTATGTATTATCGTATCGATCATCATGGCTTACGCCACGGACAAAACGAACTCGCTGCTGGTAGCGGC
>NZ_FUYS01000014.1 GCF_900168055.1 Parapedobacter luteus | reverse complement strand
TTCTACTTTTGCAGCCCGCAAACGGGGAAACGGTAAGAAGTTTTGAGTTTGCGGTTGTTTTTTGAACGGTTTGGGTAAGGTTTTGCGGTTGTTTGGGGGCGTTTGGTTTCCGGGCGTTTCGGGGGGTAAAAAAAAAAGTAAAATTTTTTTTGGTGGAATAAAAAAAGCTCCTTACCTTTGCAGTCCCAAACGGAACGGGGGGTTGAAAGACGGTAGGTTCCGGAGCCGGCGCGCGATGTGCCGGCGGCAGAAAAAGAAGCAAAGACGGATGCGGCCTTTCGGGGCTGCGGAAGATAAAAAAGCCGAAGCGTGAGCGGAGGCGCGAGAGTTCTTGAAAGATATTGATATTCATGTAGCGTAACGAGTAGTCTGTCATGGGCGAAAGTTAACAAGACAGACCTAAGTCAATCCAGGTTAATAGACATAATTAAAGATTGATTCCGAGCAATCGGGTCAGATCGGACATCATTTTTACAATGGAGAGTTTGATCCTGGCTCAGGATGAACGCTAGCGGCAGGCCTAATACATGCAAGTCGAACGGGATTCACTCCTTCGGGGGTGATGAGAGTGGCGCACGGGTGCGTAACGCGTGAGCAACCTGCCCGTCCCAGGGGGATAGCCCCTCGAAAGAGGGATTAACACCGCATGACGTTGTTCCATGGCATCGTGGGACAACCAAATATTCATAGGGGACGGATGGGCTCGCGTGGCATTAGCTAGTTGGTAGGGTAACGGCTTACCAAGGCGACGATGCCTAGGGGCTCTGAGAGGAGAATCCCCCACACTGGTACTGAGACACGGACCAGACTCCTACGGGAGGCAGCAGTAAGGAATATTGGTCAATGGAGGCAACTCTGAACCAGCCATGCCGCGTGCAGGAGGACGGCCCTATGGGTTGTAAACTGCTTTTGCACGGGAACAAACCCCGGTACGTGTACCGGGTTGAGTGTACCGTGAGAATAAGGATCGGCTAACTCCGTGCCAGCAGCCGCGGTAATACGGAGGATCCGAGCGTTATCCGGATTTATTGGGTTTAAAGGGTGCGTAGGCGGCGCGCTAAGTCAGTGGTGAAAGACGGTGGCTCAACCATCGCAGTGCCGTTGATACTGGCGCGCTTGAATGCGGATGAGGTAGGCGGAATGTGGCAAGTAGCGGTGAAATGCATAGATATGCCACAGAACACCGATTGCGAAGGCAGCTTACCAAGGCGTAATTGACGCTGATGCACGAAAGCGTGGGGATCGAACAGGATTAGATACCCTGGTAGTCCACGCCCTAAACGATGATGACTCGATGTTAGCGATATACGGTTAGCGTCCAAGCGAAAGCGTTAAGTCATCCACCTGGGGAGTACGCCCGCAAGGGTGAAACTCAAAGGAATTGACGGGGGCCCGCACAAGCGGAGGAGCATGTGGTTTAATTCGATGATACGCGAGGAACCTTACCCGGGCTTGAAAGTTAGTGAAGCACCCAGAGATGGGTGCGTCCTTCGGGACACGAAACTAGGTGCTGCATGGCTGTCGTCAGCTCGTGCCGTGAGGTGTTGGGTTAAGTCCCGCAACGAGCGCAACCCCTATGGATAGTTGCCAGCATTTAAAGGTGGGGACTCTATCCAGACTGCCTGCGCAAGCAGTGAGGAAGGCGGGGACGACGTCAAGTCATCATGGCCCTTACGTCCGGGGCTACACACGTGCTACAATGGTCGGTACAGCGGGCAGCCACCTGGCAACAGGGCGCCAATCCCGCAAAGCCGGTCACAGTTCGGATCGGGGCCTGCAACTCGGCCCCGTGAAGTTGGATTCGCTAGTAATCGCGTATCAGCAATGACGCGGTGAATACGTTCCCGGGCCTTGTACACACCGCCCGTCAAGCCATGAAAGCCGGGGGTGCCTGAAGCATGTGACCGCAAGGAGCGTGTCAGGGCAAAACTGGTAATTGGGGCTAAGTCGTAACAAGGTAGCCGTACCGGAAGGTGCGGCTGGAATACCTCCTTTCTAGGGTACCGGATTGGTACTCGTTGCGCCATGGATTATCAATTGAAAAGAGAGAAGAAGATATCAGGAAAATAGAGGACACCGTTCCCTTACACGGTGTGTCCTGAGAGGCGAGAATAAAGCTAGTCCCGTAGCTCAGTTGGTTAGAGCACTACACTGATAATGTAGGGGTCAGCAGTTCAAGTCTGCTCGGGACTACGGGTACGGGGAATTAGCTCAGCTGGCTAGAGCACCTGCCTTGCACGCAGGGGGTCAACGGTTCGAATCCGTTATTCTCCACGCGTTTAGGATGAGGGGTTTCAGGAAGGGGAAAAAGGACGTTGTCCTTGCGCCTTATTCCGGGGTCCCTGCTCCCGAACAGAAGTTCTTTGACATATTGGAAGAAAACAAGAAGAGAAGAGAGAAGGCAACAGTAGGGCCGGCATGGCGACATGCGGTCCGAAGCAGGCCCGCGGTTGGCAAAAGGGCCGCGGGTTGAAGAAAGTAAAGAAGGGCACACGGGGGATGCCTAGGCTCCCAGAGGCGAAGAAGGACGCGACAAGCTGCGATAAGCGCCGGGGATCGGCAAATGCGAATTGATCCGGCGGTTTCCGAATGGGGTAACCTGATGTACTGAAGGTACATCGTATAATACGCGAACGCGCTGAACTGAAACATCTAAGTAGGCGTAGGAGGAGAAAACAACAGTGATTCCGCAAGTAGTGGCGAGCGAACGCGGATTAGCCCAAACCGGATATGTTACGGCATATGCGGGGTTGTAGGACCACGAAGTGGCATGCATGCGTGAAGTGGAAACCGGAAGGGAAGCCGGTACCGGAGAGGGTGACAGTCCCGTACACGTAAGCAAGTGCAGCCTAGTGGTATCCTGAGTACCGCGGGGTCGGAGACGCCCTGTGGGAATCCGGCGGCACCATCCGCCAAGGCTAAATACTCCTGGGAGACCGATAGTGGACCAGTACCGTGAGGGAAAGGTGAAAAGAACCCCGAACAGGGGAGTGAAAAAGAACCTGAAACCGTGTGCCTACAAGCGGTCGGAGCCTTTAGGGGTGACGGCGTGCCTTTTGCATAATGAGCCTACGAGTTACACTTCACCGGCAAGGTTAACCCATTCAGTGGGGCAGCCGAAGCGAAAGCGAGTCTGAACAGGGCGTGCAGTCGGTGGAGGTAGACGCGAAACCTTGTGATCTACCCTTGGTCAGGCTGAAGGTGCCGTAACAGGTACTGGAGGGCCGAACCGATAAGCGTTGAAAAGCTTCCGGATGAACTGAGGGTAGGGGTGAAAGGCCAATCAAACTGGGAAATAGCTCGTACTCCCCGAAATGTTTTTAGGAACAGCGTTGCGGAGAGTCCTGCGGAGGTAGAGCTACCGATTGGGTGCGGGGGAGTCACATCCTACCAAATCCAGACGAACTCCGAATGCCGCAGGATATACGCAGCAGTGAGGCTTTGGGTGCTAAGGTCCAAGGCCGAGAGGGAAAGAACCCAGACCATCAGCTAAGGTCCCCAAATACACGCTAAGTTGGACTAACGAGGTCCGGCTGCTTAGACAGCTAGGATGTTGGCTTGGAAGCAGCCATTCATTTAAAGAGTGCGTAACAGCTCACTAGTCGAGCGGCCGGGCGTGGATAATGAACGGGCATCAAGTGTGTTACCGAAGCTATGGGATATTTAATATCGGTAGGGGAGCATTCCGGCGGGGGCGAATCCGGTCCGTAAGGGCCGGTGGACTTTCCGGAAAAGCAAATGTAGGCATAAGTAACGATAAGGCGGGTGAGAAACCCGCCCACCGAAAGACCAAGGTTTCCTGATCAACGCTAATCGGATCAGGGTCAGTCGGGGCCTAAGGATAAGCCGAATGGCGAATCCGATGGACAACGGGTTAATATTCCCGTACTTTTGGATGCTGCGATGCGGGGACGGAGAAGTGACACCACCGCGCACTGACGGAATAGTGCGTTGAAGGGCGTAGGTATATCCGGGACAGGGAAGTCCGTTCCGGATGCTGAAACCCGATAGTACGGCAAACCTTCGGGGGCGCCGATAGCGTGGGTAATCAAGCTTCCGAGAAAAACCGCTAAGCTTCAGGCATTCAAAACCCGTACCGTAAACCGACACAGGTGGTTGGGGTGAGAATCCTAAGGTGCTCGAGTGAATCATGGCTAAGGAACTCGGCAAAATGGCCCTGTAACTTCGGGAGAAGGGGCGCTGGCGTAAGTCAGCCGCAGTGAAAAGGCCCAGGCGACTGTTTAACAAAAACACATGGCTTTGCGAAATCGAAAGATGAAGTATAAGGCCTGACACCTGCCCGGTGCTGGAAGGTTAAGGGGGGATGTTAGTCAGCAATGGCGAAGCATTGAACCGAAGCCCCAGTAAACGGCGGCCGTAACTATAACGGTCCTAAGGTAGCGAAATTCCTTGTCGGGTAAGTTCCGACCTGCACGAATGGTGTAACGATCTGGGCGCTGTCTCAGCCATGAGCTCGGTGAAATTGTGGTATCGGTGAAGACGCCGGTTACCCGCAACGGGACGGAAAGACCCCATGAACCTTCACTACAGCTTAACATTGGGACTGGGTGCGTGATGTGTAGGATAGGCGGGAGGCTATGAATCGGGTTCGCCAGGACTCGTGGAGCCGTCCTTGAAATACCGCCCTTTGCGTATCCGGTTCCTAACCCTGCGTAGCGGGGGACATTGTTTGGTGGGTAGTTTGACTGGGGTGGTCGCCTCCAAAAAGGTAACGGAGGCTTTCAAAGGTAAGCTCAGTACGCTTGGTAACCGTACGCGGAGTGCAATGGCATAAGCTTGCTTGACTGTGAGGCATACAGGCCGAACAGGGCCGAAAGGCGGACATAGTGATCCGGTGGTTCTGCATGGAAGGGCCATCGCTCAAAGGATAAAAGGTACTCTGGGGATAACAGGCTGATCTCCCCCAAGAGCTCATATCGACGGGGAGGTTTGGCACCTCGATGTCGGCTCGTCACATCCTGGGGCTGGAGAAGGTCCCAAGGGTTCGGCTGTTCGCCGATTAAAGTGGCACGCGAGCTGGGTTCAGAACGTCGCGAGACAGTTCGGTCCCTATCTGTTGCGGGCGTTGGAATATTGAGTGGGGCTGGCCTTAGTACGAGAGGACCGGGCTGGACCGACCGCTGGTGAACCAGTTATGCCGCCAGGTGTACGGCTGGGTAGCTATGTCGGGTTAGGATAAGCGCTGAAAGCATCTAAGTGCGAAACCGGCCACGAGATTAGTATTCCATTGAGGGTCCCCGTAGACTACGGGGTTGATAGGCCGCAGGTATAGAGGTGGCGACACCACAGCTGAGCGGTACTAATAGCCCGAAAGCTTTCTCGCGCAGAGATGCTGTTGCCTTGCTCGGATTCTCGTTCATGTTTTCTTCCGATGATATGTCATAAAGGTATTCAGGTGCCTATATCGGCGGTGTCCACCTCTTCCCATCCCGAACAGAGCAGTTAAGCCCGCCAGAGCCGATGGTATTGCCGTAACAGGCGTGAGAGTAGGTCGGTGCCGGATTTTATTTGGAAGCCCCGCGTGCAACTGCACACGGGGCTTTCTTTTTGGACAATGGTTTCGTTTTTTTCCTTCGCTTCACACCTCAACTTCGCTTATCCTCACAGCTTATAGAAAATGCATTAGGTGATTTCGCAGAATCGTCGTCTTGAAATGGGCGCAATTCTTATATTTGTGTGTCGGCGGACGACGAACATAAAGAAAACACGGATGAGCGTATTTAAAGCAATAATTTTGGTAATCCTGTCTTTTGCGGTGCAGCTTTCCTTTTCGCAGACGACCAAGATGATTGTCCGGGCCAAAGCCAAAGATGCGAAGTTTATTGGTACGGGCATTGGTGGTGCTTATGTGATCGTTAGAAACAACACTACTGGTGAAATCTTAGCCCAAGGATACACAACCGGGACCTCCGGTGATACGGAGGTCATTATGAACACACCTATTGCCAGAAAAACCCGGCTTGCGGATGACAATACTGCTAAATTCGAAGCTCAACTGGACATCCGTGAACCTGTTTTCGTTGACGTCGAGGTCATCGCCCCGTTTAACAGAAAAGCAGCATCCGTAAAAGCGACTACCCAGTTATGGGTTATTCCTGGAAAGGATATTCTCGGCGATGGGATCATACTGGATATCCCGGGGTATATTTTGGATATAAAATATCCGTCTACACACGAAGTAATCGCGGCGGAGTCACTGACTCATGGAAGTTTGAGAGCCAGGGTGTACTTGGTAATGATGTGTGGATGTGTCATCAATAAAGGAGGAATATGGGATGCAGAAGATATCGAAGTATGGGGTGTTTTGCGGCGGGATGGACAGATTCTTTCGGAGTTTCCGCTTGAAATAACGGATGATGACAATGTCTTTGAAGGAGCGTTACCATTGGAAGACAAAGGGAGTTTTGAGCTTTTGGTATATGCCTTTGACGGAAAGACAGGTAATTCGGGTGTGGATAAGGTTAGTTTCGTGATAAATTGAGTTTGACGGAAAAAGGTTGAATGGATTGAGACATAGCGCAGATTATGATGCAATTGTAATAGGTTCAGGGCCTAATGGGCTTGCGGCGGCTATCACACTGCAGAAGAGTGGGCTGTCAGTACTATTGGTTGAAGGTGCGGCGACGCTGGGTGGAGGTCTCCGTACGTCCGAATTGACGTTGCCGGGCTATTATCATGATGTCTGTTCTGCCGTACACCCTATGGCTGCGGGATCGTCTTTTTTCAAAACTCTTCCTCTCGGTGCGCACGGTTTGGAATATATACACCCCCCCATACTTGCAGGCCATCCTTTTGACGACGGAACGGCGGCGGTGCTAAAAACGTCATTGGCCGAGACCGCTAATTTATTGGGGCGAGATGAGCGGCAATACCGTCGGTTTTACGAACCGTTATTGCGGCTATGGCCAAGTATTGTAGATGACGTCTTGGGACCGTTGCGAGCGCCCAAGGGGGCGATTGGTTTGGCTCGGTTTGGCGCGAAGGCGATGCCATCAGCGCGTTATATCGCTCGCATATTCCACACAGCGGCAGCCAAGGGTTTGTGGGCGGGTATGGCTGCACATTCGCTCCAGCCATTGTCGCGCCTGACAACATCAGCTATCGGTGTGGTGCTTACCGTCAATGGGCACCTGACCGGCTGGCCGATTGCTAAAGGCGGCTCCCAACGCATTGCAGAAGCGTTGGCATCTTATTTCCGGTCTTTAGGCGGGCAAATTGAAACGAGTTTTTACGTGACTTCTTTGTCTCAGCTGCCATCGGCAAAGGCAATCTTATTTGATGTGACACCGAAGCAGCTGCTGACTATTGCCGGGCATCGGTTTTCGTCGCTTTACCGGTGGCAGCTCAATCGCTACCGGTACGGCGTGGGGGTATTTAAAGTAGACTGGGCGCTTGATGCCCCCATACCGTTTACAGCGGCGGAATGTAGGGAGTCCGGTACAGTGCACTTGGGCGGAACGTTTGATGAAATTGCCTACGGCGAACAGGCGGTTTGGCGGGGCAAGCATCCAGACAAGCCTTTTGTATTGCTTGCGCAGCAAAGTATGTTTGATCATACCCGTGCTCCGGACGGCAAACATACGGCATGGGCATATTGCCATGTGCCCAATGGTTCTACCGTGAATATGACCGAAACAATTGAACGGCAGATAGAGCGGTTTGCACCGGGTTTCCGCGACCGTATATTGGCGAGACATACGTTCAATAGTGTGGAGCTGGAAACGTATAACCCAAATTATATCGGCGGCGATATAAACGGGGGGGCTATTGATTTGGGACAGTTGTTTACACGTCCGGCACTCCGGTATTCGCCGTACCGTACGTCAACCAAAGGGCTCTATATATGCTCTTCTTCCACACCGCCAGGCGGTGGCGTGCACGGAATGTGTGGCCACCATGCTGCCAGGCAGGCCTTGAAAGATGTATTTGGTTTGGTTGTATGAAGGACAATAGCTATGTCTTGCAATGAAGGGCCGCGGTGGCGAATGCGACCTTAAGGAAAATTGATTGGTGAAATGCGATGGTAGCAGATTACGAAGTATATAGTAAGGAAACAAGATGATGAGTAGCTCCGAGCGAATTGGTTTGTTTTTGATTTTACCGCTGTTTGCGCTTGCTTGCTATAGGCAGACAGGCCAAAACGCACGGGAGGGTGAACAACTATTGCATGCAGATAGTGTTGCGACTTGTGTATCGCATGGCGTTCCATCCCGTGCGGCTGCAATTGGGGAATCCAAAGCGAGGCCTCACCTTCCCGGTGGCGATGATGCTCGAATGGTGTACATTCAAGGGGGGAAATTCCGCATGGGATCAGCAAAGTTTGCGGATGCCAGTCCGGTACATGAGGTGACGGTTGACGGCTTTTGGATGGACGAACATGAAGTAACCAATGCTCAGTTTGCCCGCTTTGTAGCGGCCACGGGTTATCAGACAGTAGCCGAACGGCCATTGAACCCAAAGGATTTTCCTGACGTGCCACTTGATGTCTTGCAGCCAGGGTCTGCCGTATTTACGCCGCCTGCCCGGCCGGTGGACTTGCGCAGCCACCTTCAATGGTGGAAGTACGTAGTAGGTGCTAGTTGGCGGCAACCCGAAGGGCCGGGAAGCAGCATTAAGGGACGTGAAAACGAGCCGGTCGTTCACATTGCTTATGAAGACGCCGAAGCTTTTGCCGCATGGGCGGGCAAGCGGCTCCCTACAGAAGCCGAATGGGAATACGCCGCACGCGGAGGAAAGCCCAATACCGTGTACTATTGGGGCGATGAATTGAAGCCCGGTGGGAAATGGCTAGCCAATGTATATCAGGGGGATTTTCCTGTACGGGATGCAGCCGAGGATGGCTATGAAGGCGTAGCACCTGTGAAATCATTTGAACCGAATGCCTTTGGCCTGTACGATATGGACGGCAACGTTTGGGAATGGTGTTCTGACTATTATCGGCCGGACTATTATGAGCGTAGTCCCACGGTAAATCCCAAAGGTCCTGTAGATAGCTACGACCCCATAGAGCCTGGTGTGGTGAAACGTGTACAGCGGGGTGGCTCTTTCCTTTGCAACGAACAGTATTGCGAACGGTATATTGCCGGCAGCCGGGGGAAGGGCGAAGTAAGTAGTGGAAGCAATAACCTCGGTTTCAGGTGCGTGAGTGACGAGCCTCCTCCGCAAAATTAGACGCGGTCTCATCATCGCCAATATGATAACCATTTAAGAAAGAAGCATGTCATCAGCTAAGCTACGCCTCACAGAAGATTGGGCTGTCGTTGTTTTAGGGTTTACCATCATTTTTTTAGCAACATTGGGAATGCACATTCCTATTCCGGATTATAAATGGAATAATTTCGGGGCACTGCAATCTTTGTATACCGCTACCAACGGCATGAGCGTTTTGTACCAATTTGTTTTTGCTTATATGATTGTCGTTGTAGGAGCCATTATTACCGGTAAATCTGTCAAACACCAGTTATTAGGCTTTCCCATCGTATTTGCCCTCACCATCCTCGCTCTTTTGCTGGCGGGTAATGCGGTTTTAAGTGATTTGGGCTTAGAGGCGGTGATCTTCAGCTTAGTGATTGGATTGATTATTGGAAATCTGTTTAAATTGCCACAATGGTTCAAGGACTCACTTAATGCCGAGCTGTTGGTAAAAATCGGATTGGTACTGCTGGGAACCAGTGTCATTTTCTCTGACATCCTGAAAGCGGGTTCTTTAGGACTGGTGCAATCGCTTATTGTGGTTTTATCGGTTTGGTACTTTGCTTTTTGGCTATGCCGCAAATTGAAAGTGGATGAAGAACTTACAATGATGATATCCAGTGCAGTATCGATATGTGGCGTTTCGGCAGCCATTGCGACTTCGGGAGCCATCAAAGGGGACTCGAAGAAGCTGTCTTATGTTGTGTCTATGGTATTGATTACGGCGATACCGATGATGATAGGGATGCCCTACCTTGCCCGGTTCTTTGGTTTTTCAGCGGAGATGACAGGGGCGTGGTTGGGTGGAAGCATCGACACCACCGGTGCTGTAGTCGCTTCTGGCAGCTTGGTTGGAGAGCGGGCGCTGGAAATCAGCACTATTGTGAAATTTTCGCAGAATGTGCTGCTCGGTGTTGCTGCGTTGGCCATTTCGATATACTGGACCTATCGGGGAACACCAAAGGGCGAGCACGTGGAGAAACCGGGGCTCAGTGTCATTTGGGAACGTTTTCCCAAATTTGTCCTTGGCTTTCTGGCCGCATCGCTGTTGTTTTCGTTTGTATTTGAGCCCGCGACGGTAAACGGTGTCAAGGCAGGGATAAAAAATATTCAGGGATTATGGTTTGCATTGGCATTTACCAGCATCGGATTGGAAACCAACGTTAAAGATCTATTGGCTGGGAATAACGCTAAACCATTTTGGGCATTTCTAATAGCGCAATCGTTCAATGTGCTGGTCACGTTGGTCGTTGCTTGGTGGTTGTTTGGCTAACTGGAAGACGTTTCTGATGAAAAGTAAGGGCGCCTGTTGGGCAGGCGCTCCTTGCTTACTAACCCAATTGTAAACTAATATGAAGAGTGAGAAAATTTGAATGATTACTGTTGATCATGGTATTCTTGTAGCGCGAAAAATTGGTTGATGTGCTGGAAGCCGTGGTGTAGCGCTACTGTAGCCCCGAAGATTAATAGTACCGGCCCCGTATTATCGATGCCCTGTTCCTCGGCTACTTCCACAATCGTATTGACTAATCCGATGGCCGTTTTTTCATTGCTCATCGATCCGTTTTGAATGACCGCTGCGGGCAACCTCCCTTTGCCGGCTTTTTGGTAATAGGCCACAATTTGGGGCAGCCTTTCGAAGCCAAGCAATACAACAACCGTAGCGCTACTCCGGACAGCATCCTGCAATTCAGGCGATAGGTTGCCTTCGCTATCCGTGCCGGAAAGTATCCATAGACTTTCGCTCAATCCGCGATGCGTGACCGGAATGCCTTGTAATCCAGGTACGGATATGGCGCTGGAAATGCCAGGAACGATAGCCGTTTCAATGCTGTATGATGCGGCATAATCCAGTTCCTCGTAGCCGCGACCAAACACGAACAAGTCCCCGCCTTTAAGTCGAACGACATGCCCAAAATTCAGTGCATAGTCTACCATTAGTTGGTTGACGACATCCTGTGAAAAGTTTTCATCGCCCGAAGGGTTACCCACATAGACCTTGATGGTCTCTTGGGGTGCGTAATCCAATAACCGCTCGTCTACTAATGCGTCATATAGGATGACATTTGCGTGCTTGAGAGCCTTAATACCCTTTATGCTGATAAGATCCGGATCGCCAGGCCCAGCTCCTACTATCGTAATTTTCGGATCGACATACTGTTTCGCTACTGATGCTTCTGTTGCCATCTTCTTTATTTTAAATGTTATCAAAAAGCCTCTTCGATGTGTTTGTCGAAGAGGCTTGTGTATGTTTACAATCGTCAGAGAGTCCTTCAACTGTGTCTAAAACACACCGCCATGGTACACATCTTCTGGGTATGGCCGAAGTGGCTCTGATAGTGATTGATTCTTTGCATGGTACAAATATACATAATATCTATTAATTTGGTAGATATTAATAATTGTTTTTGCTTGTATATTTTTAATTAGTTGATTTACAGTGTTATTATTGTTATAATCGCGTGTATAGCGCAACTTGAAAGATATGGGTCATGGTATCCGGTGTTGAATCCCTCAGTAAAAATTGATTCATATAACCCGTCTCTAAGTCATATTTTTCGGAAAATCGAAAGCCGAGCGATGTATAAGCACGGTTTTGGTCGAATAGCCTGTTGTTGACCGCTTTGTTATTGTGGATATTAAAAAAGAGTTCGTTTTGAAGAGATATGAATAACCCGCGATGGAATGGTTCCTGCAGGGGCTGGTTTACGGGGACGACGCTCCGAAAGAAATACCTTGCACGTTGGGCAAAAGCGGTTTCATCCGGACGCCGCAGGAAACGTTGTTCAAACCTGAATCGGTGCTGTATGGGGATATCCAGTACTTTGCCGTTTATAATGTACTGCTGCCATATGCGGTGCTCTGTAATCCGGCGGCCATTTGCCGGCAATTCATTCGTGACGAATGTAGTGGCGTAACCCAGCGAGGCCGTTTGCCGGTTGTTGACGTAGTAGTTGACACCAGGCCTAATCAGTAAGAGGGAGTTGGTTGTCCAGTCTCGCCCTCCACGAAACTGGATGTCATTGTTCATTCCCCATTTGTCGTTAAATCGGACATTGTTGAACCAAGCGGTCCAACTGCCAAACACATGGTCTTGTGCGATGGATAATTGAGGGAGAAGTAGCATAACGGTGAGCACTGTCATGAAGAGGCTCACATAACCTAGTTGTAACTGTATCATTTTAGTATCGGATTGAAAGTTTACGGGGCTTAATATACAAAAAAAGAGACCATTTTGGACGGCCTCTTTTTTTTAACAACTGTGTTGTAGCGCGTTAGAATTGCCAATGCAATCACAAATCAAAGCGGTCAAGGTTCATGACCTTGTTCCATGCTGCCACAAAATCCGTGACAAATTTCTCGTTGGCGTCCGCGCTTCCGTAGACCTCTGCCAGTGCTCTTAGCTCAGAGTTGGAACCAAAGATCAGATCTGCCCGGGTTGCGGTCCATTTTAATTCTCCGGTTGAACGATCGTGGCCCTCGAATACTTCTTTCGACTCGGAAGTCGCTTTCCAGACCGTGTTCATATCAAGAAGATTTACGAAGAAATCGTTAGTGAGTGCTTCTGGACGGTGAGTGAACACACCGTGTTGAGAGCCATCAAAGTTGGTGTTCAGCACGCGCATCCCTCCTACCAGCACCGTCATTTCGGGAGCGGTCAGTGTTAACAACTGTGCCTTATCGATTAGTAGCTGCTCAGTAGATACGGTGTATCTGGTTTTTAAGTAATTACGAAAGCCATCAGCGGCAGGCTCCAACACGGCGAATGACTCCACGTCCGTTTGATCTTGTGAGGCATCCATGCGACCCGGGGTGAACGGGACGATGATATCATACCCCGCATCTTTCGCCGCTTTTTCTACACCGGCACAGCCGGCCAGTACAATAAGGTCTGCAATAGAAACCCTTTTGCCGTTTGATTGTCTGCTGTTGAAGGCTGTCTGGATGCTCTCAAGTGCACTCAAAACCTCCGCTAATTGGGCAGGATTGTTGACCGTCCAGTTCTTTTGGGGTTCAAGGCGAATGCGAGCGCCGTTGGCGCCGCCGCGCTTGTCGGAACCACGGAACGTAGAGGCCGATGCCCATGCCGTGGCTACCAGTTGGGATATTGGTAATCCCGATTCCAAGATGTTGGCTTTCAGAGTGGCGATGTCTTTGTCATCAATCAATTCATGGTTTACTGCTGGAATCGGGTCTTGCCAAATCAGCTCTTCCTCCGGTACTTCGGGTCCGAGATAACGTGCACGCGGTCCCATGTCGCGGTGTGTCAACTTAAACCATGCGCGGGCAAAGGCGTCAGCGAATGCATCCGGATTTTCAAGGAAATGCCGTGAAATTTTTTCGTAGACTGGGTCAAACCTCAAAGCGAGATCCGTGGTAAGCATCGTCGGCAAACGTTTTTTCAATGGGTCGTGGGCATCAGGAATAATCGCATTAGCGCCCTTAGCCACCCACTGGTGTGCACCGGCTGGGCTCTTCGTCAGCTCCCATTCGTAACCAAACAGGTTCCAAAAGAAGTTGTTGCTCCACTTTGTCGGCGTAGTTGTCCATGTTACTTCCAAGCCGCTGGTAATGGTGTCAGCACCTGCGCCCGTGCCATAGGCATTTTTCCAGCCGAGACCTTGCTCCTCGATGTCGGCTGCTTCCGGATCGGGGCCTACCAGCGCTGCATCACCGGCCCCATGGGTCTTTCCGAAGGAGTGGCCGCCCGCAATCAGGGCGACTGTTTCTTCGTCATTCATAGCCATGCGTTTGAAGGTTTCGCGGATGTCACGGGCGGCGGCAATTGGGTCCGGATTGCCATCAGGACCTTCCGGATTGACATAAATAAGTCCCATTTGTACGGCCGCTAGCGGGTTTTCCAGGTTTCGCGAATGTATATCGCCGTCCGCCGAATCGTCCGAAACAAGCACACCTCCTTCTTTCTCAACACCTTCGGAACCATGGGCGTAGCGTTTGTCTCCGCCTAGCCATGTGGTCTCCGAACCCCAGTAAACGTCCTCGTCAGGTTCCCAGGTATCCTCGCGGCCGCCAGCAAAGCCAAAGGTCTTAAAGCCCATTGATTCAAGGGCCACATTACCTGCGAGAATTAGCAGATCGGCCCAAGAGATCTGTTGTCCATACTTCTGTTTGATTGGCCACAGTAGTCTGCGCGCCTTATCAAGGCTAACATTATCGGGCCAGCTATTAAGCGGCGCAAATCGCTGCTGGCCACGGCCAGCTCCTCCGCGACCGTCGCCTGTTCGATAGGTGCCGGCACTATGCCAAGCCATACGGATGAATAGGGGGCCATAGTGGCCAAAATCCGCAGGCCACCAGTCCTGTGAGTCTGTCATCAGGCTATGTAGATCCTGTTTTACAGCATGCAGGTCGAGGCTCTTGAAGGCTTCAGCGTAATTAAAGTCTTTGTCCAGCGGATTGGATAGCGTGGAGTGCTGGCGCAGGATATTTAATTTGAGCTGGTTTGGCCACCAGTCGCGGTTTTTCGTTCCTTCGCCGCCTACGTTATGCTTTTGAGGTGTTGCTTGAAGGGACGCTCCTGAAAACGGGCATTTGCCTGAGTTGTTGGGGTTGTTGTCCATGATGTTATGATTTATAGTGTTTAATTCATTGATGATGCTACCAAATGTACATGGAAACAACCAATAATTTAAATCACTTATAACGATAGGTTATAACTAAAATTTATAATAGGTTATTTGTGTTATAAATCAATCGCCGCGCATTTAAACTGGTTAGTTGGGCTGTATTAAATTATTTTTGTAAGGTCGGCGAACTACGGTGGAAAGCGTTATCTTTACTCCTCAAACAACAAACCACTATTAGCATGATGTCTCGCAACTTTATAATGCTTACGGTACTATGCGTGGCACTGAGTATCGGCTTGGTTGGATGTGATCAGCCCGCTGTCAGCATGAAAGACGAACCTACGCCCTACGGCCCCATACCTACGGAAGCCCAACTAAACTGGCATGAAATGGAAATGTATTGTCTTATCCATTTCACTCCTACTACGTTTCAAAACAAAGAGTGGGGTTTCGGTGATGCACCGGCAAGCTTGTTCAATCCGCGGGATTTCGATGCCAATCAAATCGCAGCGGCCGCAAAGGCCGGCGGATTTAAGGGATTGATTTCAGTGGCCAAACATCATGACGGTTTTTGCCTATGGCCTACGAAAACCACTAACTATAATATTGCTAATAGCCCTTGGCGTGACGGCCGCGGAGATATGGTCAAAGCATTCGAGAACGCGGCGCGCAAGCAAGATCTCCAGTTTGGCGTATATGTATCGGCGTGGGATCGCAACCATCCCCAATATGGCGATGCCGAGTATGCCGATGCTTATCGTGAGCAATTGCGTGAATTGTACAGCAACTATGGACCATTGTTTATCAGTTGGCACGACGGTGCTAACGGCGGTGATGGCTACTACGGCGGTGCTAATGAAACGCGCCGAATTGACCGGTCGACCTACTATGAATGGGAAGAAAAAACTTGGCCCATCACACGTGAGCTACAGCCTACGGCGGTGATTTTTAGTGATATCGGGCCGGACGTGCGATGGGTGGGCAATGAGAAAGGCATTGCAGCTGAAACGTCGTGGGCCACCTTTACACCCATAGCTCCTGATGGGAGTAAACCTGCTCCCGGCCATATCGATGAGCAATTCTTGGGAAGCGGGCAGCGCGATGGCAAGTATTGGATTCCTGCGGAATGTGACGTGCCGCACCGCCCCGGATGGTTTTACCATCCTGAACAGGACCACCAAGTAAAGACTCCGGATCAGCTTTTTGACCTTTACCTTAAAAGCGTAGGCCGTGGGGCAGCCTTCAACCTCGGGTTGGCTCCTAACACCGAAGGGTTGTTGCATGCCAACGATGTTGCTTCTTTAAAGGGGTTTGGTGAAAAACTGGCAAAAACCTTCGCTGAAAACCTGGCTTCGGACGCATCATTAAAGGCGTCCAATATACGGAAGGGGCAGGAGGGACATTTCGGGCCGGCCAACCTGTTGGATGACGACCGTTATAGCTACTGGGCTACAGACGATGAAGTCACCCAGCCCGAACTTATCATCGAGTTGGAAGCTGAAGCGTCCTTTGATATCATTCGCCTACGCGAAAATATCAAGTTGGGACAGCGTTTGGATAGTGTGTGGGTGGATGTCTGGCAAGATGGAAATTGGCGGCCGTTGGCTATGGCAACAAGTGTTGGCTCCAACAGGCTTATTCATTTGGATGAGCTTATCACCACAGAAAGGCTGCGGTTACGCTTATTTGCACCTGTGGCCGTGGCATTGAGTGATTTTGGTTTATTTAGGGAAGCGGACGTCACCTTCGCCATGCAGGAGGCGGCGCATAAGCGTATCGACCCTTCGCGATGGAATATGGTAGCGGGCGGGCTACATGGAGGCGATCCGCTGCTGGCGGTGGACGGTAAGCCGGAGACGTTTTGGCTGACCAGCGAGGTAGACTTGCCTAAGTCCATTAGCGTAGATATGGGTAGGCAAGAAACCATTGCAGGTATCGGTTATCTCCCCCGACAGGATGGAAATATGGAAGGGCTGATAAGCCGCTACGTGTTTGAAGCCAGTACAGACAGCACCAATTGGGAAGTCGCTTCAAAAGGTGAATTTTCCAATATTGTCGCCAATCCGATTTTGCAATATGTAAATTTCGGCAAACCGGTGCGGGCCCGCTATTTTCGGCTTACGGTAGAAGCCGTAGCCAACGCAATCAACAACCGTTCCGCGGTGTCAATTGCGGAGTTTGAAGTATACAACCATTAGTCGCTTGTTGATATGAAGAAATACGGATTGGCTTTAGCCGGTATTATCACCTTCACGGTATTATCAGCAGAAGAAAAACCGTTGCAGCTGTGGTACGATAAACCTGCTTGCCGTTGGGAGGAAAGCCTGCCATTGGGTAATGGCCGTTTGGGTATGATGCCCGATGGCGGCGTGAGCGCTGAAAAGATAGTGTTGAACGAAATCACGCTCTGGTCTGGTAGCCCGCAGGATGCAAACAATTACGAAGCACATAAGCGTGTGGGTGATATTCAAAAACTATTATTGCAAGGTCGAAATGATGAAGCCGAAAAGCTGGTAAACGCGAACTTTGTGTGTGAGGGGGCTGGCAGTGGCCATGGCAATGGGGCCAATGTGCCATTTGGATGCTTTCAGACGCTCGGCGAACTGCTTATCCAATATCACCATGGAAAAGGGGAAGTCCAAGGCTACCGCAGACAACTGGATATCACGACGGCTGTTGCTGCTACCATGTACCAAGTGGCAGACGTCGGTTTTCAGCGGGAGTATTTTACCGCATTTGAAGGCGATGTCGGGATCATCCGGCTTACAGCAGATCAGCCGCAGGCCTTGGACTTTTCGGTAACCTTGGCCCGGGAAGAACGGGGCACAACCACGGTGATAGATAATGAATTGCGGCTTTCTGGAGTGTTGAATGATGGCTACGGACGGCAGGGCATGCAATATCTTGCCCGTATACGCATCCAACATGAGGGAGGCAGATTGGTCAGGGAAGGCAATGCGCTGCGGGTGGTTGGAGCTGACGAAGCCACACTGTATTTTTCGGCCGCAACAGATTTCAGGGACAATTCGTTTGCCTCACAGTCGGCCGCTCTTTTGGCTACAGCAATGGTACAACCTTATAATACGCTGAAGGAAAGTCACGTCGCTGCATTTCGGCAGTTGTTTGATAGGGTGTCTTTAACGTTAGCTGGTGGAGTCGCCGCTGATATTCCTACCGATGAGCGCCTAAAACGTTTTTTTGAAAATCCGGCAAGTGACAATGCCTTTGCTGCGTTATATTTCCAATATGGGCGTTACTTAAGCATTAGCAGCACCCGTCCGGGCCTGTTGCCGCCCAATCTTCAAGGGTTGTGGGCTCATCAGGTGCAAACGCCTTGGAATGGCGATTACCACCTTAACATCAACGCGCAGATGAACCATTGGCCAGTGGAGGTGAGTAATTTGTCTGAATTGCACGGGCCTTTTATTGATATGATTAAGGCCGTTGCCCAAGAAGGAGCAAACACAGCTAAGGCTTACTATGATGCGCCTGGGTGGGTATGCTATATGATGACCAACGTATGGGGTTATTCGGCTCCTGGCGAACAGGCGTCATGGGGGGCTAGTACCGCGTCTGGTTGGCTGTGCAATCACCTTTGGGAACACTATCTTTTTACCAAGGATACAGCCTATCTGGCCGATGTTTTCCCGATTTTAAAGGATGCAGCTCGCTTTTATCACCACACGCTCATCAGGGAGCCGCAGCACGGCTGGTTGGTTACAGCTCCTTCTGTATCGCCAGAAAATGCTTTTATCATGCCGAATGGCAATCGGGCAAGTGTGGTTATGGGGCCGACGATTGATAATCAAATTGTACGCGAACTGTACGGCAACGTGATTGCCGCAGCGGAAGTATTAGGGGTAGATGACGTTTTTGTGGATACCCTACGTAATAATGTGTCCAACCTGCCACCGCCCGTACGGATAGGCCGTGATGGCCGTGTCATGGAGTGGCTGGAAGAATATAACGAGCCTGAGCCGCAGCATCGTCACGTCTCTCACCTTTATGGCCTGTATCCAGCGGCCTTTATTTCTCCACAGACCACGCCCGAGTGGGCCGAGGCAGCAAGGAAGACCTTACTGGTAAGGGGGGACGAAGGAACGGGATGGAGCCGGGCTTGGAAAATCTTGTTTTGGGCGAGATTGCAGGATGGCGATCATGCCTTGGAGATCTTGCGGCAGTTGCTACGGCCGGCGTTTGGTGAGGAGACGGATTACAGCGGAGCTCGCGCCGGAACCTATCCCAACTTATTTTGCGCACATCCTCCATTTCAGATTGATGGCAATTTCGGTGGTACGGCGGGGATTGCTGAGATGTTGTTGCAGAGTCATGCCGGATTTATCCACCTTCTGCCGGCATTACCGCCTGCGTGGGCTACGGGCGAAGTGAAAGGGTTGAAGGCACGCGGCAATTATACGGTGGATATTACGTGGAAGGACGGGAAAGTGGTAGATTATCGTATTCACTCCCCTTCCGGTAAGCCGGTAGACGTTATGGTAAATGGCCGGATAACATCTACCGGTGGATGAACGACCGATGGCTTTATAGGTTGCCCAGCAGGTTTTTCCAACCAACAAGATCGCCAACGATTTTCTCCAAATCGGCCGTAGCCACGCGCTCCTGCTCCATACTATCACGGTGGCGGAGCGTCACGGTGTCGTCTTCCAATGATTGATAATCGACCGTAATGCAGAAGGGGGTACCGATGGCGTCTTGTCGCCTATAGCGCTTGCCGATGGAATCTTTCTCATCATACTGTACGTTATAATCAATTTTGAGCCTGTTGAGAATTTCCCGAGCCTTGTCGGGCAGACCATCCTTCTTGGTCAGTGGAAGTACGGCGGCTTTTACTGGTGCCAAGGTTGGATGGAAGTGCAATACCGAACGAGAATCCTGCTTATCGGCAGTACTTAAATCCTGCTCTTCAAAGGCATTGCACAGCACAGTCAGAAATAATCGATCCAAGCCGATGGACGTTTCGATCACGTAAGGCACGTAATTCTGATTGATTTCGGGGTCAAAATATTGCAGCTTCTTACCCGAATATTTTTGGTGTTGGCTAAGGTCAAAGTCGGTCCGTGAGTGGATGCCCTCTACCTCTTTGAAACCAAACGGAAATTCGTATTCGATATCCACCGCAGCATTGGCATAGTGGGCGAGCTTGACATGATCATGGTAGCGGTATTTTGCTGGATTGCCGCCAATAGCGAGATGCCATTTCAGGCGGGTTTCTTTCCATTGATTGTACCAATCGAGCTCTGTGCCGGGCCGCACAAAAAATTGCATTTCCATTTGCTCAAACTCGCGCATGCGCATGATAAATTGGCGGGCAATAACCTCGTTGCGAAACGCTTTGCCAATCTGCGCAATTCCGAAAGGAACTTTCATCCGGCCGCTTTTTTGTACGTTCAGGAAATTGACGAAGATCCCCTGAGCGGTTTCCGGCCGCAAATACACCGTTTCAGCATCTTCAGCCGATGCACCCATTTGGGTGGAGAACATGAGATTGAACTGCCGTACATCTGTCCAGTTTTTGGTGCCTGACAACGGGCAGACTATATGATGTGCTTCGATAAGTGCTTTGAGCGTAGGTAGGTCGTCGGCGTTCAGCGCAGCGTCGAGGCCGGCCTGTAGTTGTTGGGCTTCTTCTTTTTTGCCATCCGCTTCATAGCGCGCAATTTTGTCTTCGATAAGCTGGTCGGCCCGGTAACGCTTCTTCGAGTCCTTATTGTCTATCATGGGGTCGTTAAAGCCGTCTACATGCCCGGAAGCCTTCCACGTCGTGGGATGCATGAAAATGGCGGCGTCAATACCCACTATGTTTTCATGGAGTTGCACCATGGATTTCCACCAATAGGTTTTCAGGTTGTTTTTGAGTTCAGCGCCCAACTGCCCGTAGTCATACACGGCGCTCAGGCCATCATATATTTCGCTTGAAGGGAACACAAATCCGTATTCCTTGGCGTGTGAAATTACGTTTTTGAAGAAATCGTCCTGTTTGCTCATAAGACGGCAAACTTAGATAAAATGCTTCGCATTCGCGAACACATATTCAACAAAAATGAGCGTTGCCGTTGTGGTTATTCCCAATTAATCGATTGGCGGTAAACCGGGGGTGCTGTCGGTTTAGTGAACATACGAGCCAGCATTGATATCAATTGTTGCGCCGGTGGCATGGTCTGCCAATCCCGAGCACAGTAATGTCACCATTGGTGCAATATCGCCAGGTTTCGTGAGATGGGGCAATGCGATATCGTTCAGTGCATAATCCTCGCCATATTGGTTCATGAAGTCTTGTGCCATATCCGTGCGGGTAAAGCCGGGCGCTACAATAAACGCTTTGATGCCTTCCTTGCCATAGTATCGGGCGAGTGAGCGTGTGAAACCAACAATCGCAGACTTTGATGCGGCATAAGCCAGGTAGTCCGGAGTATCGCCGCGGAATGCCGCACGGGAGGAGATATTGATGATTCGACCATTCTTACTGGTCCTTGCATGCTCGACAAACTCCTTACAGATGATGGCTAAGGCATTGAGGTTGATGTTGATTGTTTGGTGCCACGCTGCCAACCACTCGTCCGTGGGACAATCGTCAGGAACGGACAGCGCGATGCCCGCGTTATTGACAATGGCGTCGATCCGGCCGTACATATCTACCAGCCTAGGGATCCATCCTTTCACGGCCTCAAGGTCGGATAGGTCGCATGGCACCAAAGCAGCATCGCCGGGCAGATTGTCCTTTAATCGTTGGGCGGCTATCTTGTTTTTATGATAGTGCAGTAAAACGTTTGCTCCCGCTTGGGACAGTTGGCTTGCGATGGCTGCACCTATCCCTCGCGAAGCGCCGGTAACCAAAATGCGTTGCTGATTGAGTGAAACCTGCATGAATCAAAAACGAGTATTTAAAGATTATGTTGAGCGGTAAGTGCGTATACAGCAAAGGAAGCCAGCCAATGTTCGCCCATGTAGTCGCCACTGGCGACATGGGGCAAGGCAACTTCCATATGCGCCTTGGCCAGTGCTGTCAGGCGTTGTTCGTTTTTGCCCGAATGGCGGGCGATGCCATACAAACACCATGCGCGGCTGAGGTTTAAACCGTCAAGGTGTACGAGCTTGCCATCGGTACGGTCACTTACTGTACCCGGTTCAAGGTCGAACGATTTTTTTGACAGCTGAGGAAGGAAATCTTTCAACCACTTACGGTATTCGGCGGCGGGCAATATGCGCCACATCAAGTCTGCCTCTTCGAGACAAGGACTCAGGAAGTCTGCGCCGCCGGGTTCCCAGTTAAGTGGGCAGCCTTTATCTTTCGCGTAGAAACGCATTGCCGTCTGATGAATGACGTCCTGAAGTCCTGCATCACCCATTTCGGCGGCGTAGTCATAGGCAAGCCTGAGTCCAAAGGCAAGGTTGGAATGTTCGCCCACGCGAATAGCATAGTTCATTTTGGGCAGGTATTCCTTATATGACTGGGCCAGCACGTTGGCTAGCGGTTGGAGGTTTCGACTCAATTGTTTACCAAGCGAATCTTCCCATGACAGGAGTTCCGTTTGAAGCTGGAGCAGCCATGCCCAGCCATACGTCCGTTCGAAGCTTTTATTGAGTCCCTCGAAAAGCGCCACTTCCTTTGCAATATTTGTCGCTGAAAGGTTTTCTGCAAGTTTATGCCTTATCGAGGAGGCTTCCGGCAGGTCGGGGAACAATTTCAGCAACCGAACCAGCATCCAATGGCCATGTACACTGCTATGCCAGTCGAAGCACCCATAGAACGCCGGATGATACTGCATGGGCTCTTGGATAAGCGTAGTATCGGTAAAAACAACTCCTGTTTTATAAGGATAGGCCTGCTGCATGCAAGCCAGAGGCAATTGAGCAAGATGTGACGCTCCGGCAGGTGTTAGTTTAATGGTATCGCCGTCCGACAGGTAGTGGGCCGGGCCTTGGGCAAAGCTAATATGACAAATACACGTCAGCAAGAATAAGAGGGTGGTGTTGCGCATAGTCGTTGTTGGGATATAGCACCAAAGATAGGGTTGCCCGAGCAATTAAAAAAATTTAGCTACGTGGAGGCCGCGGGTCTTTCACGACAATTTCTTTACCTAAGGCGATTTCTTTCTTACTCGCCTCATAAATACGCACAGTAATGAGGAAATACGACAGGAGAAGTGGACCATATACCAAACCCATTACACCAAATAGCGGCAAGCCGATAATGACGCCAACCACGGTAATAATGGGATGGATATCGCCTACTTTCTTGGCTATCAACAGACGCAAAAGGTTGTCGATGTTGATGACAATAACAAATCCATACACTAGCAACCCAATTGCGCTTACGTTGTTGCCTTGGGTGAAGGCAATGATGGCGGCAGGCACGAAGATAAGTGGTGGTCCGAGTAGGGGGACAAACGAGAGAATGGCGCATATTACCCCCCAGAACAGTGCATCATCAAAACCGAATATCCAAAAACCAAGGGTGAGGCAGCTTCCTTGCACCAGTGCAATAAGGGTCTGGCCCAATACATTGGAGTATGTAATGTTGCGTAGTTCGTGGCCAAATCGGACCGCATTTTCAACGTTGAAGGGCGAATAACGAAGGAGCCCCCGTTCGAAACTCCTGAAATTGACAAAGATAAAATACAACAGGAAATACATCACGGCGATGTCCAGGAAAAGGCCTGCAGCACCAGTGAGCAGCGAAGTAACAAGGCTCCCCAAGTAGGAAGCGCTTCGCTCCAGTTGCTCCTGGAGCAGATCCGGTTTGCCTAATTTGTCGCCAGCAAACTCATTGATGGTGTTTGCGATATTTTCAATCCATTCAGGATTTTTGACCAAGCTAACTATCTTATTGGTTAGCATGGCGCCAATCCCCATAAAAGGCAATACAATAATGAGAAAAGAAATAACGATGATGATCAACGCGGCGAGCGGCCGACGCCATTTCAGCCGCTCCACCAGCCACCTGTTAAGTGGCCTGAATATCGTGTACATGACCATGGTGCCGAGTAGTGCCCCAAAGATATCCCTTACGGCGTATAGGATAATTGCCCCCAATACGATTAGAAGTACAAGGATAACGGTATTCCGCTCTTTCTGATTGAATACAGTATAGGACATACATCAAATTGATAACAATACCCAAATAACGCCCTATTAGAAGTTTGGTTTTCGCTTCTCCAAAAACGCAGACACCCCTTCCTTGAAGTCCGGCGTATCAAAGCACTTGCCGAATTCCTTGATCTCCGTTTCGAACCCGTGTTGTGGGAGACCGGCATTAACGGCCCGGATGGCCGCGGCAATCGCATTCGGCGAGCGCGAGGCAATGCGCTGAAGCATATGGGTGGCCTTGGGAAGTAGATCGGCAGGTTCGACCACATAATTGACCAGACCCGCCCGCAATGCTTCATCAGCGGATATCATATCTCCGGTAAGGATGATTTCCATGGCTTTTCCCCGCCCTACCAACTGGGTAAGACGTTGCGTACCGCCGTAGCCAGGAATCAAGCCCAGCGAAACTTCAGGCAATCCCAGCTTGGCGTAAGTGGTTGCGAGGCGAATGTGGCAAGCCAACGCCAGTTCAAGGCCGCCGCCTAACGCGTAGCCGTTGATGGCGGCTACGATGGGTTTACTGGCATGGTGTATGATGTCAAATACGTTTGTTTGCCCCTCCTGAGCCAACTCGCGCCCCTGCACCGCATTGAAAGTTGCGAATTCCACAATGTCTGCTCCAGCCACGAAGGCCTTATCGCCGGCTCCGGTAAGAATGATTCCCCGCACGTTGGGCTCAGCCAACGCATCCTTAACTGCTTCATGTAACGCTGCAAGCGTTGGTTTATTCAATGCATTCAATTTCTCAACTCGATTGATGACGATATGCCGTATCTGGCTTTCGTCGTGGACCAATAAGTTTTGGTATTTCATAGCCTTTGCAGTTAGACGTTTGACGTAAACTAAAAATCTACTTTCACACTGAAGCGTACCCCGCCTTTATCGATATCGGGATGGTCAAGGTACGACAATCTCCGGACATATTCTAGCCGAAGTATGTTTAAGATGTTTTCCAGACCGACGCTGGCTTCCATATAGGGTTTCCTCGTCAGTACAAAGGTTGTGGCGCGACCCTGGCCATCTGTCGGTAGTAAGAAGACATCGGGGTTGTTTTGCGGGTGATTTTCCGGTCGCACGTTGCCATATAGGAGCTTAAACCCTGCTAACTCCCGCATTTTTGTCTTTTTCAGCAATGGGATTTTGTTGAGGATGAATCCATGCAGGCGGTGTTCGATGTTCAGTTTGATGTATTGGTCGCTTACGAATTCGAGGTTGTTCATCAGGCTATAGGCATCCGGCGTCAATACGTAGGTCTGGTTGGCATTGGGGATGTCCAGCAGTGGATAAGGTACCGTTCCGAAAATATATCCGGTGCCTACGTTTATATCGGCGAGGCCCAACTGGGAAAGGAACACCCGTTTGAAGACATTCAATCGTAGCGCATGGTAAGGATATTCGCCGCCGAAAATGCCCCTCAATCCCATATTATACCGTAGATTGAACACTGGATATTCGTTAACTATCGGCGTGCGTTCCAAATTGCGTTGGAAAAACTCTTCATTCGGAGCCCAGCGTAGATCAACGCCGAGTTCTGATGTCCGCAGTGCATTAAGGGTATCGGCAGAAGCGCCTGCGGTGACGAAATGCAGCTGTGCGGCGGGGGACTGCCGTTGTGTAGCAATGAACGTTTGCAGCATCACATGGTTGCCAAATTCGATAACGTGGTTGAACCGGAAGGCGTGATGATACAACCAGTTGCGCTGTTCACCGCTGCGAAAGGAGCGGGTGAAGCTATCGCCGTTGCGGAATCCGAGCAACTGGCCGGGTTCTCGCGCATCCTGGTGATATGTCGCCTGCAGGTAGTGAGCCGGATATTCGCCTACGCGACGGCCATTAAGTGTCTGAGCAACGGCTCCAAACACCTTTATTCGGTTGTCGCGAAATCCGTAAGCCGTGTAGGCCTCGCCATACAGTTTCTCGGAAAATTGCCTGGTCGTTCGGCCACTCAACCTCACCCGGCTGCCTTCAAGGTCGTTGTGGCTGTATGAATATTCCAATGGCCCAAACTCTATCGGCCCCGCATAGAGAAAGCTCTGGGAGACGAGATATCCCACTTTCAATGTCTTGCGGAAAGCCTTGTTATGTTGAAGGCTATCGATGTTGGCGTATGTCTTGCCCTCCACCTCCGTCAATTGAATTGGGCGCATGTTCTGCCATTCGCTTTCCGTCTTGTGCTCCGCATCACCGGCTTTTACCCATTGCTGGCCACTAAAGGTGCTTGGGGGAATAGTCGTTTCTGTATCATAATTATCATAAGCCAGTGTGCGTTGGCCGAACGCACCGCGCTTACCTTCAAACAACCCGAAATTTATTTGCACATCGCTATAAGCCAACAGGTAAATGCCATTGTGGTGGCGATTAAAGCGTAAGGATATTTCAATTTGGTTTACCCAGTTGAGGTTGGCGTGATGATCTATCCAGATGTCAGCGCGGCGTATTCCAAAGTTACCGTCGAGCGTTACTTGCAATTTGCCTGAAAATAGGCGGTCCTCCTTGTTGCGAGGTACGAACGTGAGTTCCACAAACTGGCCTTCGGCGTTGGAGATCGTGTCGGTAATGAAGAATTTATAGAACAATGGCGCGGCATCCGCCGTAGGGCCAAGAAACGGCTTGTTCAGGATTAGGATATTATTTTCGTAAATATCAATATCGGTATGGATAAATTTGAAGTAGGTCTCAATATTTTGGTTGTTGACATATCGTTGGTCGAGTTCGGTCTTTTTATGAGCGGTTACAATGGTTTTTGTAGCTTGTGGGTGCAATCGTTCATAACGCTGTGATAAGCTTTCCTCAAGGTATATGGGTAGTAGGGAACGACCGGGGACCAATGTGGTGTCTACATTTTCAAAAGCAAACCGGTATCCCCGGGTAAGCGCATTATTGGTAATCGACTTCGGTAGATCGCTTACCGCCATCATGATTTTTTCGTACGCATCAAAGGATACATAGTCAAATCGCGACAGGCGATTTACGCGCTTATGCGCAATTACTTGTCGAATGAGATCAACAGCTGGATTATTGCGATTACGGTAGCGCCCTTTGCCGCTTACTACTACTTCATCGAGATGCTGCGCATCTTCTTCCAGCGCGGCATCGATGGTTTGCGATACTCCTGGAATGAGTTGTTTGACAATGGTCTTATACCCCAGCGCGCTGAATCGGATAGCTGTTGCCGGCGTGTTAAGTTGCAGCCTGTAGCGACCCGTACTGTCAGTTGAAGTGCCCGTAGGAGAGTTGACCAGCGATATTGTGACCCCGGTGATAGGGGCTCCTGTCGATTCATCGGTTACTGTTCCGTTGACGGTTGTTTGAGCCAACGCGATGGATAGGGAAATGACCACTCCCATCACTGCCAGCCATGCCTTCATTATCATAACACTGCTGCATGCTCTGCTCATAAATACCCCATTGACGCCTTTCGTCCAACGTATACTTAACGGTTTTAAACTTGCCCAAGATACAATTTGTTGAGCATGTTTAGTACAAAAGTTCGGTTTCTGTAATGACCGTCATCTCGCCATGGGTGCGCTTTCGGATTATTTTGCCTCAAGGTATCAAACAAGCCGCCGTTTTGTGTTTATTTGTGGCAATGGATAAGATGACAATCAGACTTTTTAGTGCGTTGGTCTTAGCGCTACTGTTATCGACGTGCCAGTCCGTCAGCAACAGCGGGGCTATGGTTGGTGGTAGCGCATATGCCGCAGACACCCTGTCGGCCTATGCGGTTGACGCCGTTGATACCGCGTCTTCAGGGCAGTACAAGTACACGGCCGTCGACTCGGCGGCCTATCATGTGGTACTGCACGAATTAGCCAATGGCGATTCTACAGGCCGTTGGCCCGTCGCTGCTCAACCTTTACCTTCACGGGGTGCTATCTTGCCCCACAAACGCATTGTGGCGTTTTATGGCAATTTGTATTCCAGCAGGATGGGCATTCTGGGCGAGCTTCCGCCGGATGAGATGCTGGGTAAACTCGACAGCGAAGTGGCGCGGTGGAATGAAGCTGATCCAGCAACGGAGGCTATTCCTGCGCTTCACTATATTGCTGTAACCGCACAAGGTAGCGCGGGCAGGGATGGGAAATATCGGTCACGCATGCCTTTTAGCCAGATCGATTCCGTACTTCGTATCGCCGAAAAGCGAGATGCTCTGGTGTTTTTGGATATTCAGGTCGGTTTCAGTACCTTGGCTGATGAGGTTCCCCGGCTGGATACATTTCTCCGGATGCCTCATGTACACCTGGGAATTGATCCGGAGTTTTCAATGAAAGACGATTTGCCTCCCGGAAAGCGCATAGGCCACTTCACATCAGCTGATATCAACTTTGCTGTGCGGCACCTGGCTGAGCTGGCCCGTGCACACGGACTGCCGCCGAAAGTGCTTGTTATACACCGCTTTACGCAGGGGATGATCCGGGACTATCAGCAGATCAAGTTGCAGCCCGAGGTGCAATTGGTCATCGACATGGATGGGTGGGGCGCTCCCGCGCTTAAGAAACACACTTATCAAAGCTATATCTACCGAGAGCCGGTACAGTTTACAGGGTTTAAATTTTTTTATAAAAATGATCTGATTAGGCCGCCCCATCGAATGATGACTACCGAAGAGGTCCTGGCCTTGGTACCCAAGCCGATTTATATTCAGTACCAGTGATGGGACGAAAAGCTGTCATCTAGTGCGGTTCGTTTCCAAAAGGGCAAACACGCCCTCATTCTCTAATATCCACAGCCCGATGCGATCGTCTGTAATTCCTTCGCGTAGACGGTAATCAAACACGGGGATCCCCCTCTATATTGGTAGGGATGCCGAAAAAGATATGGGCCGATCGGGACGTTTTAGGTAGTAATCTACGAAATCTATTGTTGTCTTGTCCAGTGTGAGCTTTTCCAAGTTGTCCATCAAGAACCTGATGGTTGCCATACGTGCTTGGAGCTGGCTGCGGTCTGCAAGTGGCTTACGGAACAAGCTGCGCAATGCGTCCTCGCCGCCATAAGTCACGGTTTGGTTAAAACATCCGAATACGCTGCCCGCCCCTCGTTGAACAATTGTAAATCGGCGAGGGTTTGTTTGTCGATATGAAAGTCGTTCATACAACAAATATACACGGCCAAAATTGGATTTGGTCATCCCGAACGCTAACTTTGGCCATAATGAATATTCTGCTCATTGAAGACGATAGCCGCATTAGCGATTTTGTGGTGAAGGGATTGGAAGAAGTAGGGTACAGCACTGCGCTGGCTACCTCAGCAGAAGCCGCCCGGGAGCTGGTAAACACGCACGATTGGGACGTGATCCTGATGGATATCATGTTACCCGGTATAGACGGCGTGCAGCTCACCAAGCTTATCCGCTATCGGCGCAATCAGACTCCCATCCTGGTGATAAGCGCATTGGATGGCCCCGATGACAAAGTCAACGCATTGGACAGCGGAGCCGACGATTATTTGGTGAAGCCTTTCCACTTCAAGGAGCTGCTTTCTCGTATCAACGCCTTGGTTAGGCGATCCAAATTGGCCCACCAGTCAGACAGTAAGGTATATCGTAGCGGCTCACTCACCGTCAATACAGCCGAGCACGCCGTTCGGTTGGGCGAAGATCGGGTTGAATTGTCTCCCAAAGAATATAAACTGTTGCTTTACTTCCTCGAGCATCCGGGCCGGGTGTTGCCACGTGCGCAGCTACTGCATGCGGTATGGGGAATAGACTATGACAACAGTACCAACGTGGTAGACGTGTACATTTCGTACTTGCGTGCAAAAATAGAGCGCGGGGGTGTAAAATTCATTCACACAATCAAAGGTACTGGATATCTTTGGAAAGAACCTTTATAAACCATACCGTATGACCATTCGTAACCGGCTCACGCTCATTTCATCGCTTACCTTTGGGGTGGTGTTTACACTTGCGGCCTTTGCGGTTTATTACACCTTCCATGTCTCCTCCGAACGTATTATCTTCAGTGAGCTGCAGAAGACCGGATTACTGTCGGCCATGTTTTATCTGGAAGAGGACGAATTATCGGCACGTGAGCACAATCGCATACGGACAGATTTCGAAGTCGAAATGCAACAAACGGATGTGAAGGTATACGACAGCACAAACCGGGTCCGGTACGGCAATGGCCACTCGATGGAACAGGTTGTTCCGGCTGCTTTGCAACGCATTCGGGATGAAGGGCGGGTACGGTTCAAAACGGGAGGGTATTATTATTACGGCCTCTACTATCCCGACAACCAAGGCGACTTCGTTGTGGTCGTTGCCACAAGCAATGTTTTTTTCGCGTCGCAAAGCAACCAATTACTGCTCATGATGGGGATTGCGCTGGCAGTAGGCCTGCTAACTATTTTTCTGCTCAGCTATTGGCTTTCGCGGATAGCCTACCGGCCCATTTCTGCCGTCATCCATCAGGTCAACCAATTGCAGGCCGACAATCTTGAAACCGCATTGACGTTGCCAAAGACCAAGGATGAGCTGCATGAACTCGTTAGCACATTCAATGGATTACTGCTCCGCTTGGCTGATACATTTGTGATCCAAAAAAATTTCATCAACTACGTTTCACACGAATTCAAGACCCCGCTGGCTTCCATCACCGGAAATCTCGAGGTTTTTGCCCAGAGAGATCGCTCCCCTGCCGAGTACAAAGAAGTCAGTCAGACCGTATTGGCGCAGGTGTCGCAATTGGAGCGCATCTTCAACAACCTCATGATACTTGCCGGGCTACGCAACAATCCAGCAGACAACACGGCTTACCGCATCGATGAGCTATTATGGAATGTATTGGATCGGATTTTCGATAAATGGCCGGAGGCCAAGCCGCTACTGCGTGTGGAGGTTTTGGTGCCCAACCCTGACAAGCTGTTGGCCAAGGGAAATGGTAATCAAATGCAGATGGCGGTATACAATCTGATCGACAACGCCGTTAAATATGCAAATGGCCATCCCGTGGTCGTAACGCTTAGCCAACAGGACAAATGGTTACAACTCACCGTCCAAGATAACGGAACGGGCATCACTCCCGAAGAATTGAAACACGTGCATCAACCATTCTACCGAGGAAGCAATGTGGGCAATACGAAAGGGAGCGGTATCGGGCTGTCGCTTGCCGTACTTATCTGCAAACAAAACGGGGTCTCGTTTTCCCTGGCATCGGAGATTGGGCGAGGGACTACCGTCACATTGGGCTTTAGTCAACTTTAACCCCTTTCTAAGGCATTTCTAATGTTGCGGTTTTACTTTTGTCGCAACTCAAAATGCTGATTATGTTTTACGAAAAAACCATGTTGTTGGGCATCATGGGCATCGGCGGGCAAGAGCTACTTTTAATAACTTTTGCCTGTTTGTTGCTCTTCGGCGGTAAGAAAATCCCCGAACTGATGCGAGGCCTTGGCCAGGGTGTACGAGAGTTTAAGCGGGGACAGGAGGAAGCGCCCCGTCAGGACGTGGCTGACCAACCGACTGAACAGCACTCATGAGACGCTATTGCATGAGAACCTATTTGTATTCGGTTGTGGTAGCCTTATGCTGCCTTACGGCGGACGCTCGCGGACAATCGTCTGCTGACACGCTGGTGATAAGCCGTGCAGAAGCGGAGGCTGTTTTTCTGCAGCGCAACCTGCAATTACTCGCGGGCAAACTGGAGATCGACGAAGCAAAAGCAAAGGTAATACAAGCCAAGTTGTGGCCCAACCCAACGCTCTCCATCGGCGAGATCAATCTCTGGTCCAATGCTGGTGCAGAGGCGCTCGGTCGCCTATTTGGAACGTGGGGCAACCATGCGCAGGTGGCAGTGGATATCGAACAACTCATCCAGACTGCGGGCAAGCGTAAGAAAATGATAGCTATCGAGGAGACAGGTGCAGCGATTGCCGAACGGAACTTTGAGGATTTGTTGCGAAGTCTCAAGGTTGAATTCCGGTCACAGCTGGCCCAACTTTACAATACGCAGCAGCGGATGAAGGTGTACGAGGAAGTACTCAACCAGCTAAGACGGTTACTTAACGGCTATGAGCGGCAAGTGGCGCAGGGCAATGTCAGTCGCAGTGAGTACATGAGACTAAAGGCATCCGAAGTGGAACTCATGAAAGTTATTGATGACATCCGCAAAGAAAACGGAGTGGCACAACGGTCGTTGAAGACATTGATGGGAATACCGCAACAGGGAATGCTGGTACTGGCAGATGAACACCTGCCGGAAATACCCACAGCTGCCATCCAGATGTTGGATGCCGGCACGGTGCAGGAGTGGGCACAAGCCCATAGTGCCGAGCTGGCCGCTATCGAATTGGGAGCAACCTTTGCGGAGCATGAGTTGAGCTACGAGCGGGCCCAGCGTGTACCGGATCTTACATTAAGCGCCGGCTATGATCGCGGGGGAAATATCATGCGCGATTTCATTGGCCTGGGCTTATCGATAGACATCCCCTTTTTTCATCGTAACCAAGGTAATATCAAAGCCGCCCAAGCTAGGCTCGAACAAAGCCGTCTGCGCGCCGAAGACAAAAAGAATGAAGTGGCAGGCATGGCTATCCAAGCGTGGAAGGACCTGTTGGCAATTATTGCGCGAAAGGAGTATGTAGGCGCGCAATACGATGAGGATATGGGCAAGCTGCTGGCCGGCTACCATAACAGTTTTGCGCAGCGTCACATCAGCCTGCTTGAATACCTGGATTTTTTGGAAGCCTACCTCGCTACCAAGGATATCCTCTTAGACACCGATACTGAACTGCTTTCCCAATATGAAACCTTACGGTACCATGTAGGCGACCAGCTCCCCTAATTGCTTTGATAAACAAAATATAACCATGATACACACCATAAAACTATACAGTTGGATAATGTTGTTGCTCGTGATGGCTTGCGGCCGACGCATGCAACTCGTGGAAGAAAAGCCGGAAGGCTTCTGTCTAAGCGACAACCTGCGCCAAGAACTGGTGCTGGATACCCTGCACGAGCGTACCATCACGCAACATGTGACACTGACCGGCGAAGTCTCGTATAACCCCGATAAGGTTGTGCAATTCGTCAGTTGGATAGAGGGCGTGGCTGTGCAGACCCATTTTTCCCTCGGCGACTACGTGAAGCAGGGCCAGGTGCTGGCGACCATCAAAAGCCCCGAGCTTAATACCATGCTCGCAGAAAAAAGAAGCCTACAATCTCAGCGCCAATTGGCCGAACGGGAATACACCGCCGCACGCAGCATGTACGACGATAATATTTCCGCTGAGCGGGATCTCATGCAAGCAAAGTCGGTTCTCGAGAAACTGGACGCTGAGCTTGCGAGCATTGAGGCTAATTTGGCGCTGTTCCATCCCAATCCGGCGCAGGGCGTTTTTGAAATTCGCTCGCCGGCCAGCGGCTACGTTGTCGAAAAGAATATCAATCCTGGTATGCCCATCAACGACGGGGACAATCTGTTTACCGTGTCTGGGCTCGATGAAGTATGGGTCATTGCCAATGTTTATGCCACGGACATGCAATTTGTACAGCATCACATGGATGCCGAGATACGAACGCTGGCTTACCCAGGAGAGGTATTCCGCGGACGCATATCAGCGCTTCCTCAAGTGTTTGACAACAACGAGCGGGTGCTCAAAGCCCGGATAGTGATTCGCAACGATGATTTGAAGTTGAAACCAGGCATGTCTGCCGACATTGCTGTCGAGCGGCGGGACCGCGGTACAGCGGTAGCGCTGTCTGCGGATGCGGTCATCTTCGATGACAACCAGTATTTCGCCGTCGTATACAACAGCGATTGCGATCTGCAATTGCGGCGGATTTCGTTTGCAGCGCGCGACAATCAGTGGTATTTCGTGGAAGAAGGGCTCGAGGCAGGTGAGCGTGTTGTCTCCCAAAACCATTTGCTTATCTATGAAAGGATTAAGGGATGAAGAAATTTGTTCAAGGTATCGTCTCCTTCTCGCTCAAGAATACATTTATTGTCTTTTTCTTTACCGCCTTGCTATTGGGTGTGGGAGTCTATTGCCTTGTGCATACCCCCATCGAAGCTTATCCCGATGTGACCAATACACGAGCGCGTATCATCACGCAGTGGCCGGGGCGTAGTGCCGAGGAAGTTGAGAAATTCGTTACCCTGCCGATATCCAAGGAGGTCAACACCATCCCCCGCAAGGCAGAAGTACGCTCCATTTCGCTATTTGGCCTTTCGGTGGTTACGATCATTTTTGAGGACGATGTAGACGACTTCTATGCGCAGCAGTATGCTTCTAACCGCCTGCAGGGTGTTGATCTTCCTGAGGGGGCGGCGGCCGATATTGAGCCTCCTTCCGGCGCCACGGGAGAGATTTTTCGTTATGTGGTAAAGAGCGAACTACCCATTAAAGAAGTCACGGCAATACACGATTGGGTCATTGAGCGGGAGCTGGTGGCCGTGCCTGGTGTGGCCGACGTTGTCAGCTTCGGCGGGGAGGAAAAAATCTACGAAGTTAAAATCAACCCCACGGAGTTGGTCAATTACGATCTGTCGCCATTGGATGTATACGAAGCCGTAAGCAACAGCAACATCAATGTTGGAGGCGATGTGATCCAACGCGGCGACCAAGCCTATGTCGTGCGGGGTATTGGCCTACTCGACAAAGTTGAGGATATTGAAAATATCCTTATCACGGTCCGGGGCAATACGCCAATTTTGGTAAAGCATGTGGCCGAAGTTGAAATATCGGCCAAGCCCCGGCTCGGACAGGTGGGTTTGCAGGACGAAGACGACTTGGTGCAGGGTATTGTCATCATGTTGCGGGGTGAAAATCCCGGAGACGTTATCGCCCGATTGAAAGAAAAAATCACCGAGCTCAACGAGCGCATTCTGCCTGTGAATGTCCATATCGAGCCGTTTATTGATCGTACGGAGTTGGTAGGTGCTACCGTGAATACGGTGAGCAAAAATTTGCTTGAGGGCATTGTGTTGGTCTCCGTTATTGTGTTCATTTTTCTCTTCAATTGGCGCACCACGGTCATTGTGGCTTCCGTTATCCCCTTGGCATTTCTCTTCGCCATCATTATGTTGCGTATTCAAGGCTTACCTGCCAACCTCATTTCGATGGGGGCTTTGGATTTCGGGCTCCTATTGGAAGGTACGCTGGTCATTGTAGAGAGCGTCTTTGTAGGGATGCAAAAGCGCGCCGAACTGGTTGGTATGGAGCGGTTCAATAGCTCCATCAAACTGGGCATTATCAAGAAAAGTGTAGCGAGTGTGGCTACTTATGTGTTTTTTGCGCAACTCATTCTCATCGTAGCCCTGTTACCGATCTTTTCCTTCCAGAAGGTGGAAGGCAAAATGTTCTCGCCCTTGGCCTTTACGCTCGGGTATGCCTTGTTGGGTTCGCTTATCCTCAGTCTGACCTACGTGCCGGCCATGTGCAAGGCGCTACTTCGCAAGAATATACGGGAAAAGGAAAACTTGATCTCCAAAGCATTTCACCACGGGGCCTCGTGGCTGTTTGCGTGGAGCCAACGTCGGCGATGGCTTACCCTGTGTGGGTTTGCCCTGCTTTTGGTCGTCTGCATCGTACGCTTTTTATTCTATGGCTCGGAATTTATTCCCAATCTCAACGAGGGTGCCATCTATGTGCGGGCTACCCTGCCCAATAGCGTCAACTTGGATGAGTCCGTACGCCTGGCCCAAGAAATGAGGCGAAAGCTGCGGACATTTGATGAGGTGAAGTTCGTGATGAGCCAGACCGGCAGGCCTAACGACGGTACAGATCCAACGGGATTCTTCAACATTGAGTTTCACATCCAGCTCCATCCCGAAGGGGAATGGCAGCGGCGCATCAGCAAAGAACAACTGCTTGGCGAAATGCGTAAGGAGTTGGAGTCCTACCCAGGCATTAACTTTGGATTCAGCCAGCCCATCCAAGACAATGTGGAAGAATATGTAGCTGGCGTAAAAAGCTCGTTGGTCGTCAAGATTTTCGGCGAAGATCTCTATCAACTGGAAGACTACGCCGGTCAGGTCGAAAGGGTGCTTAGTACCGTCCCGGGCATCACGGACCTAAAAGTATACAAGAATATCGGGCTGCCAGAATTGCGTATTCAACTGCATGACCATAAGATGGCTCGCTATGCCGTTAATACCGCTGATGTACAGGCTGTGGTGGCGATGGCCATTGGCGGGCAGGCAGCTACACAATTCTACGAAAACGAACGGATATTTGATGTGCGGCTCCGCTTCCAGCGTGAATATCGTGATGATGAGGAAAAGATAGGCAACATTTTGATTCCTACGATGGATGGCAAGTCCGTCCCTTTACGTGAGATAGCTACCATTGGTTTTCATACCGGCCCCGCTTTCATCTATCGGGAAGGCAGCAGCCGTTATATCGGCGTAGGTTTCAGCATTGAGGGGCGCGATTTGGGAAGCACCATCGCTGAAGCCCAACATCGCGTGGCGGCAGAAGTAAATCTCCCGAAGACAAACAAGATTGAATGGGCAGGCGAATTTGAGAGCAAGGAGCGGGCAACTCGCCAATTGGCAGTGGTTGTGCCGGTGGTGCTGGTGCTTATCCTCTTTTTGCTGTACTTTAACTTCGGCAACTATAAAGATACCTTGGTGGCCGTAGGTGCCATCCCTTTTGCCTTCATTGGCGGGTTTCTGTCGCTGTGGATCACCGGTACGGTATTTGGCATATCGGCGGGCATTGGATTCATCATCTTATTCGGCGTCAATACCATCAACGCCATCATCCTCATTGCGGTGATGAAGGAAAATTTGCTGCGTAGAAAGTTGCCGCTGGCTGAAGCAATCCGTCAGGGTGTGGACAGCCGCATACGCCCTATCGTCATGATCGCCTTAATGGGATCGATGGGCTTACTGCCTGCTGCTCTTTCCACGGGTATGGGATCGGAGATTCAAAAACCCTTGGCCATTATGATTGTAGGAGGGCTTCTGGTTTGTATGCTGCTTTCATTTACCGTACTTCCTCAGCTGTTTTACTGGATGTATCGTAGCCAAGAAAAGGAAAATAACATGCCGCCTCACCTTGGACACTAAACCCGCAGTGCGCCACGAAACCCTCTGACACCGTAATAGGAGTCGGCGCCATTATGATATACGAAGACACGGCCGAAGCGGCGATCGCAAAAGATTGCCCCGCCGCGTCTTCGGATATCGGCCGGTGTTTTGACCCAGCTTGATGTTTTTAAGTCAAACTCGCCGAGTTGCTGCAACTGTCGGTACTCTTCTTCCGTCAAAAGTTCGACACCCATGGCGGCCGCCATATCCATAGCGCTCGTTGCCGGTTTATGCATTTTCCTTGCCTCCAATGCTTCTCGATCATAGCAAACGCTTCGGCGGCCTTTGGGGCTTTCTGCTGAGCAATCATAGAAAATATACTCGTCCGTCTTCTGATCATAGCCCACGACGTCTGGCTCACCTCCCGTTTTTTCCATTTCATGGAGCGACCAGAGCTTTTCAGCATTGGCTGCGAGCCTCGTATGCACATCGGCCCATTCAAGACCTTCGTGGCGGTTCCTGTTTTTCTCAAAACGTGCCTTTAAAATGCCGAGCAACTCGTCCCGCTGACCAGGTGATAATTCCTTTTGATCGTTTTTCATTATTGTGCTGTTTGTCGTCTTTGCTGGTGACAGTACATAAGTGACCGAAGTTAATTCATTTTATGGTTAATAGAAACTTTTCTGGCTGGCGGTCTGAAATACCACGACAGCGCGGTCAGCGTTAGCAATAACACGGGACCAAATAGTTCCATTATGGAATCACCGGATGCGACGTGCGAAAATATAGCCCCCAACATCGCAAAGAAAAAACCTGCGTAAGCCCATTCCTTCAATAAGGGAAATCTGGGGATAAGGACTACGGCCACCCCAAGAATTTTCAAAGTCCCAAGCAAAGTCAGCAAATAGTCCGGATAACCCAAGTGTTTCATTGCTTCGACTTCTTCGTCCATTTTAATCAATTGCACGATTCCTGTTGAGAGCATTCCCAACGCCAGCCAAAGGGTGGCAATCCAATAAAGGATTTTGTTTCGCTTTGTCATCATGTTTGCATTCGTTTTAAAATAATTTTTCTTTCCGTCTCCGTTTTTGCAAGGGAAAATGCGCGTCGAAGATTTTCAATAGCCTTTTTATCGCCGACGCCTTTGTAGAGTTCGCCGAGTAAGGCGAAATAAAAATGACTGTTTACCAGTTTGAGCTTCTTAGCTTCTTTCAATGCCGTTTCTCTTCCGTCAGCTTTGTATAAGGCATAGGTGCGATTGAGTGCCACGGCAGGCGAATAGTTGATCAGTAGCAATTGATTATAAAGTTGCAGGACCTCTTCCCATTTTTCCCTTGTGTCTGTTCCAGTGCAATGGCAGGAGGCTATTTTGGCTTCGAGATGGTAGGAAGTGATTTCGTTACCTGCGGCCGACCGGCCGAGGAAATACATTCCTTGGCGGATTAGACTTTTGTCCCAATTACATGCATGCTGCTGTTCATACAGTACAAAATCCTCTTCGCTGGTTTGCCGCGCACTAAACCGGGAAGCGTGAAAGCACATCAGCGCCATGAGCGCATTGGTTTTAGGTGTGTTGGTGCTTTCATTCTCAATAAGTAAGACTCCCAATCGCAGGGCTTCATGGCATAATTCTTCCCGCAAAATCTGATTTTTGGTTTTCGAATAGTATCCCTCGTTGAATAGCAGGTAAATAATGTGCAGCGCATTGTCCAGACGGGTGTTAATTTCGCTGTTGGGCGGAAACTCCATCTTGATTTTTTCCGCTCGCAACCTCTCTCTTGCACGGAATAACCGTTTATTGATAGTCTCCTTGTTGGTAAAAAACGCTTCGGCAATTTCCTCGATGCTGAAGCCACAGAGTATCCGCAACGCTAAGCCTATTTGCGCTTCGCTGGCAATGGCTGGATTACAAACAACAAAGAGCATTTGCAATTGGCTGTCTTTTATTTGCTGCGTAGAAAAATTTACCTCAGCCATTTCTTCCGCCATTTCCAACTTGCTTTCCCATTGGGGGATGACTTTGTCCGCTAAGATTCTGTTCCTACGGAAGTAGTGAATTGTTTTTTGTTTAGCAACGGTATAGAGCCACGCAGTGGGGTTGGGTGGTAGCCCGCCCTCCTTCCAAGATTCAGCCGCTGTTGCAAACGTTTCACTGACAAGGTCTTCCGCGGTTTCGATGTGCTGCAAACCGTACCGTTTGCTAATCACAGCGACCATTTTGGAAAATTCCTCGCGGAACAAATTTGCAATAATTCCGGTGTCGTTATCCATCATCAACTGCAAAAACCTGCGGGCAAACCGCCGGTTTTGATTTATTTATTTAATGTTGTTCGTACACAGGCCTAATCTCAACACTGCCGCCCTGATCGATGGCGGGGCACCCGTGGGCCAGCGTTGTGGCTTCTTCCAGGTTATCGGCCTTAATCCGCAGAAAGCCGCCCAGCATTTCGTGCACCTCTACAAAAGGGCCATCGGTCACCACGCCACTTTTTTTCAGCACTTTGCCTGTAGATTCGAGCCGGGGGCCGGCGTTTACCACTTTTCCTTGCGCCGCGATACTGCCTACCCAGTCATTCCATTTTTTGCCAAGCTCCTGCATTTTTTCAGGGGTCACCTCACTTTCGTCGGTATTAAAGGGCAAACGAAAAAGAAACATAAACTCTTTCATGGTCTTTGATGTTAAACGATTGAATATACGAATTACAATTGAATAAGGATTGATACGGTTATCATTGGACAAGTTCGGAATATTTTTTTTAAAAGGTACACTTTTAGTGGCAATTGGAATGAACGCAAACCTTTTATATATCTTTGATAATATGCATCGATGGTGCCAAATTTGTTTAACTATATGAGATTATTTTTGTATCCAGTCATTTTCTTTGTTGTACCGTTTATTTTTTCATGCAACCATCAGCGCGAGAATTCACAGGATGAAGCGGAAAGGCGAAAAGCAGATTCATTAGAACAAGTAAGATTAGCCGAAGAAGAGGAGCGCAGGCGCCCACGGACGGCTGATGATATCCAACTTTCCAAAGATCTGGCCTATGATCAATATACACTTGCCGATGAGTATCCTTACAAGGATACGGTTCGGGTATTCCAATGGGATAAAATCAAGGAGAAACTTGCGTATGTGGATAATTTTCAACGAGGTAACAAGCAATATGCGGTATTGCAGAATTATAAAAACAGAAACGGCGAAGCGCCCGTTGTGGCAAACTACGTACGGAATGCCTACAAGCGCGTATCTGACACACTGGGGACCGAGCGCTACCAGTCCGTGCCGCTGTATCGCGAAGGCAATAGCGATGTTCCCATCATATACGGCCGGGACGGTTCGTTGGTTGAATTGTTGAGCAGTGACACCATCCCGATGGTCAAGATAACGGGTATATCTTTCGAAGGTACCTGGGAAGTGCCCAAAAGATATGTAAAGGTCATTGGCGACACCGTGACGTTTCACCATGTCATTGTGGTGGATGTGACCAATCAAAATATCTGCACCATCGAACGTTCCGAAGAAGCGTCTTGGCGGATATTGAGCATGAACCCGGCCACGTCGGGGGTGCATAAGCCTCCATACTCGATGGAGACCCCGGTTGGTATCTTTGTGCTACAGGAAAAGAAACCAAAAATGTTATACTTGAAAGATGGAACTAAAACCATACAGGGCTATGCGCCACATGCAAGCCGTTTTACCAACGGCGGATACATCCATGGAGTCCCTACACAGCACCCCGACGCCAGCATCATCGAGTACAGCGCTACCTTGGGTACTGTACCCCGATCACACATGTGCGTGCGTAATGCGTCTTCGCATGCCAAGTTTATTTACGATTGGGCAAAGACCTTCCAATCGTTAATCATCGTCATTGATTGACATTATTTAACATTTGGCTATTTATATTATTGCTAACTTTGTAGCTGACGTAAAGAAGTGTGCCTATGAATAAGTTGATGCTGATGATGATAGTTGCGGTTGTTGCAGGCTTAGGCTTTCATCCATCTCACGTTAATAAAGCGGAAAACAAAGAAACCAAACCCATCGATTCAGTGATTCCATCACCCGAATTTTCGGAAACCCAAAGACTCTACGACAGCTTGAACCTCCAATCCATTCTTGACTATGAGGCTTTTGAGCAAGCGATGATCGGTTATAAAACAATTCCGGCAAAAAATAAAGATATTCTTACCGTAATCGACTTTACTCGGCCTTCCACGGAAAAAAGAATGTATGTGTTGGATATGAAAAACAAAAAAATGCTGTTTCATACCATCGTTTCCCACGGCCGTAACAGTGGAGGGAAATACGCTACTAAATTTTCCAATAAACATGGTTCTTTGCAAAGTTCGCTCGGGTTTTATCTGACCGATGCAACCTATCAAGGGGGCAATGGCTATTCCCTTCGGCTGACCGGCTTGGAGCGCGGCATCAATGATCAGGCGATGGCCCGGGCGGTAGTCATCCACGGTGCAGACTATTGCAGCGAAGACGTGATACGTGCTACTGGGAGACTGGGGAGAAGCTATGGTTGTCCAGCGTTGCCCAGAGCGCTGAATCGGCCAATCATTGATACCATTAAGAATGGGTCATTGCTTTTTATTTATGCAGGAAGTGAAGAATACATGGCCAACAGTAGTGTGCTGAAAAATCATGAACGCCAGCGTTCAAAAACGATGCTGGCGCAAAATGAAAAGGCGAGCTCGGGGCAGACCGCACCGAATACGATGGTGAATTAAGAAGGCCCAACGCAGAAAAACTCATTCTTTGTCTTTGGTATTACGGATCAACGAGATACCTGATGAGAAAAATATCAGGCCCAGGATGCCCACGACAATCAATTCACGTACTTGGTTGCTCTGTTGTACTACCATGACACCGGTGTAGATAAGCCCACCTATACCCAAAACGGTAAGTACGGTGCCAAAAATTCGCTTGATATTCATCCGTTAATGTGTTAGTCTTCAATGGTCGGGCAGAACCTTAATGATTAAAGACATGACTGCTTAATCATTTCGCCTTCAGTGCGCTTTCGCTTTAATGCAAACGGTGGTTTAACGCCGCAATATCCATGCCTGTTTGCAAGTTCAAGTTGTTTCGTTTTATTGCCCTTTGGCAAGTACTGTCGTTTACCCGTTTTAATACTTTTTATCTTATCTTTAAGCGCTATTTCAACCTTTTTAAACGCATATGTCCAAGTTAAACAGGAGAGATTTCATCAAGTTGTCCGCCACAGCGGGACTGGCGACAACCATTTGGGAGCCACTCTTACAAAAAGCACTGGCCGTAGAAGCCTACAACGCTACCCGCTCCATCAAAGACGTACAGCACATCGTCATCCTCATGCAGGAAAACCGGTCTTTTGACCATTATTTTGGTGCCATGAGGGGCGTTCGCGGGTTTGGTGATCGATTTCCGATACCACTCGAAAGCGGTCAGCGTGCTTTTCATCAGTCAGACGGCGAGAAAATAGTACCACCGTACCGGGCCGATGCGAAAAAATCAAACGCAGCATTTATCAGTGGTACTCCGCATAACTTTCCGGATACCCAAGCAGCCTGGAATCAAGGCAAGTATGGATTTTGGCCGTTATTCAAGACCCCCTATTCCATGGCCTATTATACCAGAGAGGAGATTCCTTTTCAATATGCCATGGCGGAATATTTCGCAATTTGTGATGCCTACTATTGCTCCGTCGCCACGGGTACGGATCCTAACCGAATTGTGTTCTGGTCAGGGTCTGTACACGACCCGGACAAGCGTGCAGCAGGCATCAATTGCACTGATGCAGATTCGGAGCCGGTCAATTTACGGTGTTGGATAGAAGGGGAGATGCCCGAACCGGGCTACACGTATCAGGGGAGTGCCTTCTCATGGCCTACCATACCGGATGTGTTGCAGGAGGCCGGGATTAGTTGGCGCATATATCAAGATCCCAATGACAATTGGACAGGAGCCATGCATGGCTGCTTGGCATTTGAGAGCTTCCGAAATGCCAAGCCTGGTGATCCTATTTACGAAAATGGTATGCGGCATTGGTCGCTTGAAGACCTAGCCAATGATGTCAAAAATAATCGCCTGCCGCAGGTGAGTTGGATATTGCCTTCACAAAGCAACTCTGAGCATCCGGGGGCACCCTCGAGTCCTTATCGGGCATCCAACTTTACGCATCAGGTTCTTTCGGCCATTACATCCAATCCGGAGGTCTGGAGCAAGACTGTTTTCTTTCTGACCTTTGACGAGAATGATGGCCTTTTCGATCACCTGCCGGCACCTGCGGTGCCTTCTTACAACCTGGATGGGACACTTGCAGGTAAATCGACGCTGGAGTTGGCAGGCATGTACTTTCATAATGACAAAGACAACCTTGATGATATGGAGGCCGAGCGTGTCTACATCGATAAACGAGACACCATCTCCGGCAATTTACGACCTTGGGGTATGGGACCGAGGGTTCCGATGTACATCCTGTCGCCTTGGAGCAAGGGCGGATGGGTAGATTCTGCCGTAGCAGATCACACATCAGTAGGGCAATTTATTGAGAAAAGGTTTGGTATTACCATTCCCGCTATTTCTCCGTGGCATCGCGCCATCAGCAGTGATCTCACATCGGCATTTGATTTTGTCACGCCGAATGATCCGAAAACTCCTGTTATGCCGGATACTTCTGGGTTCGAGAAGAAGGACGCAGCCTCCCGGGCATTACCCACTGCGGCAGCCCCTCAACAACCCGCCCGGCTGTATCAAGAACGGGGCAGCCGCCCTTCAAGAGCACTTCCCTACCGCCTGCACTGCACGTTGAAGTACCTGCAAGACGATAGGCAGGTACGATTGGTTTTTGAAAACAAGGGGCATAAAGGCGCGGTATACCATGTATATGATATGAACCGGCTGGATAAGATACCCCGGCGCTACACGGTGGAAGCGACGAAATCGTTAATGGATGAATGGGATGTGATCGATAGCAATGGCTGCTATGACTTAGAGGTATACGGTCCCAACGGTTATTTTCACAAATTCTCGGGGAATATCAATGATGACGAACCAGAAATTCAACTGGAGTATGACCAGATAAACGGTGGTATTTTCGTTTTGCTACGGAACAGTTCCTCGGTTCCGATGCACATCGAAATAGTAGCCAATGCGTACGATTATAAAAAGGCTGAGGTCGTTTCCTTGGGCGCGGGAGAACTGCTGCGAAAATACATCGGCCTTAGAGAAAGCGGCAACTGGTACGACTTTACCATAAAAACTAAAGCCGGCTTTTTGCACCGGTTCGCCGGGAGGGTAGAAACTGGTAAACACAGTATTAGCGACCCTGCGATGGCAACTGAAATATAGTACCGGTTGTAAATTAACTGCATTTCGATCAACCGGCCCGATGGCTCAAGTATACCTTCCAGGATCGGCTTTGGCTGGGCGGCGGTTCCCCCAACTATGAGTCGTTTTCGGCCATTGCAGAATTTAGTATCAGCGCGTTGTTTACCCTAGCTGTTCTACGATTTCGGTCATACTTTCGACGCTGGCGGGTGGGGATGCAATACAAGTACCCAAGAACCGGGTGGGAGATGCCGATCATTTAATCTACGAACAATTCGTATTTAATTTGCTTGTTTCGTAATATTACTATATTTTCGTAGTCTGTTGGGTAGGCTGTATTATGAGACTTCATCTATAATGTAGACTGATAAACGGAATGATTTAAGTGGCGCGAATGGACGCGTCTAACAAAAAACAAATGTTATGCGAATAAAAATGAAGTGTTTTTGTTTTCTATTATTTACAGGATGTTTGGCAACAACAACCAAAGCGCAGCAAAGCGAACCGGCGCTTGCCCGCGTGCTTTATGAATTCACGCACATCAACGACACCCTGCAACCCGACAAGCCGCATAAAGAGGAAATGGTGCTTTACATAGGGCAGCATGCTTCGCTCTACGGTTCCAATACGGGCGAACAGATCAACCAGCAAATCCAAAAGCAACTGGAAGACCCTTCGTTCGACGGCAACCTCACCATCACCGGAAGCGGCCGCACCACACAGGAGTCATACTACGCGAAGCCGGGAACACAGGCATTCAAGCAGCTATCCCGTGTGGCAGGGGAAACATACTTGGTGGACGAAGATTATCCGGCTATTGACTGGCACGTATCCGACGAGACCAAGGAGATTGGCGGCTATACGGCACAGAGAGCCACCGGCCGGTTCAAAGGCCGGGAATACACGGCATGGTTTACCACGGAAGTGCCCTTTCAGGCCGGTCCCTGGAAGCTGCAGGGACTTCCGGGCCTGATTCTCGAAGCCGTGGACAGCCGGGAAGACGTGGTTTTCCGCTACGCGGGTTTCGAGACCTTTGAGGAAAGCGAAGCCGCGGTATTGCTTCCCGACAACGCAATCCCGACCACGCAAAAAGCGCTGGATAAGCTGGTGGAAGCGTATAAAAGAAACCCCCAGGCAGCACATAACGCCCGCTCGCAAGGCACAGCAACGGCGGGGGGAGGCAGCGGACGTCCCGTGGTACGCGTGGGAGCAGGCGGAGGAAACGCGATGGCTTCTATCGACCCTTCCCGCATCAAAAGCGTCAATGTGAAAAAGGACAATACGCAGATATCTCCCGTGGACAATAACCCCCTTGAACTGGAAGATAACCGTTGATTGTACCCTTCGGACTGTCGGAAAAATAGCAGACTGTATATATGACAAGATGTTTGGTTACCTTATTCATCCTCTGCTTGGGTCCGGGTGTGCTCGCTCAACAGCAAACCATCCAGGGTTCGCTCAAAACTACTGACGGTAAACCGGTACCCCATGCCAGTGTGACCGTGCGCAATCCGCAGGACCGCATTGTGGTCTTTAAAACCAGTGATGCGAGCGGCAATTTCAGCATTGTCCTGCCTGCCGCAGTGCCCTTAGACAGCCTCCACCTGCTGGTCAATCACCTCGGCTACGCGGGTGTAAACCTGCCGATTTCGCGCGAACGCAGCTACTATGACATTACTCTCCAGGAAAAACCCATCGACCTCTCAGAGGTGAAGGTAAAAAGCCGCCCCCGCATCGATACGCGCGGCGACACACTCCGCTATGACGTAGGCTCCTTTGCCAAGGCAGAAGACCGCAGCATCGGGGATGTACTAAAACGTATGCCGGGCATGGAGGTGAGTGAAAGCGGACAGATCAAATACAACGGGCAGAACATCTCCAACTTTTACATCGACGGCGATGACCTGCTCGACGACAAATATGCCATCGGCACGAAAACCATCCCCCATGCCATGGTGCAGAAGCTGGAGGTGCTGCAGAACCACCAGCCGCTGAAAGTGCTCAAAAACAAAACCCTCAGCGACCGTGTGGCACTCAACCTCGTCATCAAAGATGAGGCACGTCTCAAACTCACCGGGCAAGTCAAAGCAGGCGCCGGCCTGCCCCACCAATATGACAGCGAGCTGAATTCCATCCTCTTCAACAAGAAGTACAAGATGCTCAACGTGGTCAAGGGCAACAACGTGGGCGAAGACCTTGCGTCCGACTTCACGGCATTCGGCCTGTCCGATATGCTGACAGGCGCCGGCAACTCCCGCCCGCAGGCGCTGCTCTCGTCGGGCACCGCGGGTAACCCGCCACTGCCCAAGCAGCGTTATTACTTCAATAACTCCGGGTCGCTCAACCTCAACAACCTCGTGAACCTGAAAAATGGGCTTCAGCTAAAGGCAAACATCAACGGCCTGCTGGATGGCAACGACATGGCTTACAACAGTTGGAGCGAACTCTACCTAGGCAATGATACCATTCGCTACAGCGAATGGCAGGACATTGGCCGCGATCCCTTTCTCACCGGTGTTAGCCTCACCGCCATGGCCAATGAAGAAGGGCATTATTTCAACAACGTATTCAAGCTGAGCTATTCAGGCGATATGGGTTCGTCTGCCTTACTGAGCAACGACATGGACATGCGCCAGGGCCTGCACAACCGCTTACGCGACTTTGCCAACACGCTGGAGTACACGCCGGCGCTGAAAAACGGCAACGTGATCAACCTGTATTGGTATGTCAATCACTTCAATCAGCCCCAGACGCTTATCATTACACCCGGCATCAACGAAGAAGTGCTGAACGCTGGCGTGCCGTTCGCCGGTATCCGCCAATTCGGTGAAATCCCTTCTTGGTTCAGCCGGGCATCGGCCGCCTACCGGCTCACCAAAGGGTTGATCCGCCAGCGCTACCGGACCGGCGTGATCAACGAATGGCAACGGCTGCATTCGGCCCTGCACCTCACCCAAACGGACGGCCGGGAGACACCTTATGCCGGCAGTGAGGACAATAACCTGCACTGGCAGCGGCATCAATTTTTTTTAGACGGCACATATGAATACAGGCAGGGACCGTGGGAAGCCACCGCAACGCTTCCGCTCGCCGTGCAGCGCATCGCCTATCACGACGATGCGTTTGCCCTAGACGAATCGAAAATCCGCCTGCTGTTCAATCCGTCGATGCGTTTGAAACGCATGATGACCAGGGAAGACTACCTTTCGCTTGACTATCGCTATACCAACCACATGGGCAATATCAACGGGGTATTCCGGGGTACGGTACTAACCAATTACCGGAGCATGGAGGCGAATGACGCCGGCTTGCAGGAGCGCGACAGCCATAATATAGGGCTGCGGTACCATTTCCAACGTGCGATCAGCATGCTTTTCATGAATGCGGGGGTCACCTATGCCAGGTCAACTGCCAATACCATCGCCGCGAGCGTCGTCACGGACAACATTGCCCGTACGGTGCTCCTGCCAATCGATAACGACGTGAGCAGCGTCAACCTCAACGCGGGCGTGAGCAAGTTTATCTTTGCCCTCGGGGCGACAGCCAGCCTGAGAGCATCCTGGGGCACCAGCCGCTTCAACCAGGTGCTCAACGGTGAAACGCTCCCCTTCAATAACCGCTCGCTGACGGTAAATCCGGCCTTTGAAGCCCGGCTTTTAAACAAAGTGAGCTTCAATTACAACGGCGTGGCTACCTGGACGACCAGCCGACTGATATCAGGAGAAGCCTCCACCCATATGCCCGACCGCCAAATTAGGCTATTCGACCAGACAGTCAGCGTTTCTTACTCACCTTTCAAAAGCACTTTCCTCCGGGTGAACGGCCGCCACCAATATACCAGTCAGGCGCAGCTCAATGACATCTCCTATTTCTTCGCCGACGCAAATATCCGCTATACCCTAGCCAAATGGCGTACCGATATCGAACTCAACCTAACTAACCTGGCTGATGTCACCGCTTACGAAACCTATTCGCTGTCGGCCAATCGACTGGGATACAGCCACTATCAGCTACGCGGCAGCATGGCTGTATTAAAAGTCATCTTCAGCTTGTAATACGTCGGAGAAATAGATTATACCGTTCGGTATATTTTTGTTACTTTTGCCGAAATTGTAAAATCATGACAAGAGTGGTCATTACCGGCATGGGGGCCGTCACTCCCCTTGGCAACGATGTCAATACGTTTTGGCAGAATATTCTCGGCGGTGTAAGTGGTGCCGGATCAATCACCCGGTTTGATGCCGAACGGTTTCGTACCCGTATTGCCTGTGAGGTAAAGGATTTTTCACCCGAAAAATACCTGGATCGGAATGAAATCAAGCGAAGTGACTTGTTTACTCAATATGCGCTATATGCAGCATCGCAGGCGCTGGAAGATGCAGGGTTGGATCTACCTGCAATGGATCCGTTTGATATTGGCGTGATCTGGGGTGTAGGCCAGGGGGGCATGGAAACTTTCGAACAGGAGGTGACAAACTATGTGACCGGAAGTTATGTGCCTCGGTTTAGCCCATTTTTCGTCCCTAGGCTTATTGTTAACCTTGCTTCAGGGATGATATCGATGAAATTCGGTTTACAGGGCATCAATTACACAGCGGTATCGGCATGTGCGACCTCCAATACGGCGCTCATGGACGCATTTAACTACATCAAAATGGGCAAGGCGAAAGTATTTGTTTCGGGCGGTTCGGAAGCGCCTATTACCCCGGCTTCCATCGGCGGATTTTCCGCAATGAAGGCCATGTCGGCCCGCAATGACGACCCATTGCATGCCTGCAGACCGTACGATCAAGATCGAGACGGTTTTGTCATGGGGGAAGGTGCTGGTGCGCTGGTGCTCGAGGAGTATGAGCATGCTAAAAAGCGGGGAGCCCACATTTATGCAGAGCTTGTTGGTGCGGCCATGACAGCTGATGCCTACCATATGACCGCGCCGCATCCAGAGGGAATCGGAGCATCAAAGGCTATGACACTGGCCTTGGAAGAGGCTAAAATTGCTCCGGAAGATCTGGATTACCTCAATCCGCACGCTACGTCGACGCCAATAGGTGACATCAGCGAACTAAAAGCCGTGGTCGCTGCTTTAGGTGACACCAGCAACCTGCATATAAGCGCGACCAAGTCAATGACCGGGCATTTATTGGGTGCAGCCGGGGCCATCGAGGCAATAATCGCGATAAAAGCCATCAATGACCAAGTAGTACCCCCTACCATCAATGTAGACAACCTGGATAATGCCATTCCCAAAGGCATCCACATCGTCACCAACGAACCGCTACCGCGAACGATCAATGCGGCTATGAGCAATGCATTTGGTTTTGGTGGACATAATGCCAGTGTTGTCTTTAAAAAAGTCTAACATTTATATTTCAGGGTCTTTCAGTTGATTAACAAATGCCTTGCCGGTAGTAAATAAATCGGTAAAGCATTTGTTAAGATGTTGTAATATCTTGTTTCACTTTGCTTGGAAGTATTGGTGGTGGTTTTTGGTGAACTGGGTGTTGCTTTTGTGTTTTTGTTTTATGTTTAGGTTATTATTCGGTTGTTTTGTTTGATTTTTATGTGGTATCGGTAAGGTTTTTAAAAAAAAATAACATATTTATTGGTATTTTGTCTGTATAAATCCGTAATATTGCATTAGCTATTCCATTTTGGGAGACCTTTATTAAGTTTTGGTGGTATTTTTTTGTTGGAAGACAATTGACGGTAATATTTAGGCCATGACCAAAACAATGACAAACAGAAGAACCTGGATTAAGTCCAGCTTGCTAGCCGCTGGTGGTTTAGCATTAGCGCCGTCCCTCTCATTGGGGAAGAACAAGGTGGCTGCAGCCACCGCATCGCCGCAAGGTATACTGCGAGACATCACGTTGCCGTGGGACGATACTGCGCCGGCAATGCAAGCTCGCTTATCTGCTAATGAGAACCCATATGGGCCATCGGAATCAGTTCGCAAGGCAGTGGCCGATGCCGTGGGGTTCGGTAATCGGTACGGGCATGAAGATGCGGCACGGCTGATTGATATGATTGCCGAAAAAGAAGGTGTGACGCGCGATTACATTATGCTGGGGCCGGGGTCTACGGATTTGTTGGAGAAAACTGCGATATCGCTTTTCCTGAAAGGCGGCAACATTGTTTCGGCCGATCCTTCGTACATGTCCATGATGAATACGACACGGGCTATCGGCGGAACTTGGAAACCGGTGCCCCTGACGGCTGATTACGCGCATGACCTGGACGCCATGGCCGCTGCTGTAGACAGCGAAACCAGGCTAATCTATGTCTGCAATCCCAATAATCCATTGGGGTCAATTACGTCGGCGGCCGCACTGAAGCAGTTTTGCTCAACGGTCTCAGCCAAAGTGCCGGTGTTTATTGATGAGGCTTATTTGGAATTTTTACCGGATCCAGCGGCAAATACGATGGTGGGACTTGTGGCGCAGGGCAAAGATGTCATCGTGGCACGAACGTTTTCAAAAATCCATTCGATGGCCGGGCTGCGTATCGGATACATTGTCGCTCAGCCAGAGCGAATCAAGTCGCTGAACTCGATTGTAAGGGGTACGATGGGTTTGTGTGTCACCTCATTGAGTGGGGCTATCGCCAGCATGCAAGACAAGGCTTTTCAAGAGAACAGCCGTAAACTCAATTTAGAATGCCGGGAATATTTGTGTAACGAACTGAAAACGCTGGGCTACCCGTATATTCCTTCACTCACCAATTTTGTTATTTTTCCCATAAAAAGCGATGCTCAAGCCTTTCAGGGAAAATTGCGCGAAGGCGGAGTAAGTGTACGCATGTTCGAAATCGACGAAAAACCATGGTGCAGGGTCAGCATGGGTACGATGCCCGAAATGGAATTGTTTACCAACGTGTTGAAGAAAATCACCGTGTAATTCCCGGTTTCAACATTCCCTGCGGTTTGTATGTTTACCCTGCTATGGCAGGCGGACATACAAGCCGAGTAAAGCCCTAAGACACACTATCTCGAATGAATCCGGCTATAGCTAAGACCATATCACTTTTACTGCTTATCGTTGTGGGGCTCTTGCTCCGCAAGGCTTTGCACAAGGCCGAACATCATCAGGCCCTTAAAATACTGATCCTGAACATTGCATTGCCTGCGATTATTTTTGTGGCATTGATGAATACGCAGATGAACGCCGACCTGATTTGGCTGCCGCTTTTGGCTGTCGCATTTAACTTTGCGATGCTCGGTGCCACCTGGCTGGTATTGCCACGATTGTATGGTATCCGAAGTAATGGAGCGGATATGCGTACGCTGTTGTTGCTTATCCCATCTTTGGCGCCGGGCATGTCATGTTTTCCCTTCTTGCTTGAATATGTGGGCAAAGAAGCCGTGGCGCTTGGGGGCATCGCCGATTTGGGCAACAAGGTATATGTGCTCATATTCTGTTACCTATTGGCTATGCACTGGTATTTTAAGCAGGCAACCGCTCCCAAAGTACGCGGGCGCCAGCGCCTGAAAGCCTTGTTGGCTACGCTGATGAAAGAGCCGGTAAATTTGGCGATTTTTGTGGCGCTTATTTTGTTGGGCTTTGGTTTGCATTTTCAAGATCTACCAGCGTTTATGAGCAATCCCATAACCATGCTGAGTGCTTTGATGACGCCCGTTATCTTACTGTTCATCGGCATCACGGTCAAATTTAAATGGACGCAATTTCGAGTAATTATCAGTTTACTCTTGTTCAGGGCCGGAATTACCTTTCTGTTGAGTGGCGTGTGCTTGCTGTGGATGCCGGGTCTCTCGGCTACCCTGGCAATCGTCGCTATTGTGTTTCCCCAAAGTGCTGTAAGCTTTTGGCCTTTGGCTCATATTTCCACCGTGTCAGCCATGGAAAAACACGGGCGAATTGGTTCATCGCCTACGTTTAACCCTCAATTGGCGCTCAACGTGCTGGCTTTGTCGCTGCCCTTCTCGGCGACGATCGCACTGGCGGTGTTCAGCACTAATGGTTTCTTTTTGGAAATTCCGAATCTCTTTACAACGGGAGGGCTCTTGCTGGTCATGGCCATCACGCCGGTTTTGCTCCACCGTATGCATATGGCAAAGTGGCGTCCGGCACGACGGAAAGAAACGCTTGATGCACCGCAGAGCCAAGAAGAGCGGGTGGCGCTTTAGTCGCCTTCGTCCAGCAGATTATTGTCAATCTGCTTGCTTGCCCTCGCACCCAGCTTTTTGAGGTTTTCTACTTTTCGAATGACATTTCCGGGGCCGGTACCAAGCTTCTTGGTGGCCTCTTCATGCGAACGTACAGCCCGGTTCAACTGCTCACCCACCCGGTCCATGTCCTGCAAAAAGCCCACAAATTTATCGTAGAGTGCCCCCGCCTCTTTCGCGATTTCAAGCACGTTGCGTGTCTGTCGCTCCTGTTTCCACATGCTGGCTATCGTGCGCAGCGTGGCTAGTAAGGTAGAAGGGCTTACAATGACCACTCTGCGGTCCCAAGCATCGCTAAACAAGTCGGCTTTGTATGTGATAGACATGCTGAACGCCGATTCTATGGGCATGAATAAAAGTACAAAATCAGGTGAATTAATGTGGTAAAGGTCGTGATAGTTCTTCGCGGAGAGGCTTTTGACATGGTTTTCTACCGATTGGATGTGCTGTTTGGCAAAAATCTCCCGTTCTTCATCGGTCTCCGCATTTACCCAGCGTTCATAAGCCAGCAGTGATACCTTGGAGTCAACCACCAGGTGCTTTTCATCGGGCAGGTCGATGATGGCGTCGGGCTGAAGTCGGCGGCCGTCCTCATCGGCCATGGATGCTTGTAGCCGGTATTCGCTATCTTTTACCAACCCAGAGCGCTCCAATACCCGCTCAAGAATGACTTCTCCCCAATTGCCCTGTTTTTTACTGTCGCCCCGGAGCGCCCTTGTCAGGTTGTTGGCCTCATCTTTAATGCGGAGGCTCTGCTCCATTAACTGTTCCACGACACCCTTGAGGGTATTGCGTTCAGCGGCCTCTGTCTGATACGTTTTTTCAACCTTCTCTTCGAAAGTCTTAATCTTTTCTTTGAGGGGATTGAGTATTTGATCGAGGGTCTTACTGTTTGTCTCGGTAAATTTCTGGGTTTTTTCTTCCAGAATACGGTTAGCAATCACCTGAAATTCGGTATTGAACTGCTGCTTGATCGTTTCAATTTCGGCTTTCTGCTCTTGTAGCCTCTCCTGTTGTGATTTGTAATAAGCACGGGCGCTTTCCAGCGATCGTTCAGCCTGGGCTAGTCGCTCACGTTCCTGCTGCAGTTCGCCCAACAGGCGTTGCTGTTCTTCGCGCAATATGCCGGTAATATGCTCCTTTTCGGCCGCCATACTTTGAATCTGCTGCTCCGCACGGGCCAGTTGGAGAGCCAAGTTTTCTTTTTCTTTCCTTAGCAGTTCCTGCTCAGGGTTATGTGTGGGTGATTGCGGGCGTTTGAAAAACAGCAAGGCCGCAATGACCAGGACAACAACGGCAATAACGATGAAGTACAATTCCATGATGAACAAAGATAACAAAAACCGGCCACCGGCTACTGATCACCGATTGCTGACACTATATCAGCTTCTGGTGTGTTTTCCACCACAAGTCGGGCATTTCTCCAGACACCGCTAGTTGATAGTCCTCATATCGGCAAGGGACGAGGTGGTAGCGCTCGTTTACCGATTTGGTGCCTGAATAAGGCACCTGCATCCACCAGCGGTCGGACTTCTTGCTTTTGACAAACACCAGCTCATAGGCATCGTTGTGCACCGATGTTCGGTAGGTGATATAGGCAGATTTCGGAACGAGCGGAGCATCGTGCTTCCGGTTGTAGAAGCCGTCAATAAAATACCAAATCATCTGCGCCAGCAGTATCGCTGTTTGTTCGCGGTTGTCAAACGAGGGATTATACTCATAAAAACCTATGGAAGTGAGTTTGTCGCTCATGCCTGCATATCGGCAGATGCGGCATGCTTCATCGCCGAACAAGCCGTTGGGCGTTGCATACGCATTGCCGGGAGCATCCGAAAACCGGATCGCATTTATATCAAAGCTCATCATGTCTGCCGCCCGGATGATGGGCTCAACATGTTCCACAGCGTTGGTAATGAGGCCTAATCGCATTGCATTGAAATAGAGTTTGTCATACATGGTGATGGACTCCCTGCTCACAAAATACGTCTGGTATGCGAGGTTGCTCAAATTAAAGAGATAGTCGGGCTGATGGAGAATGATGTGGTTGAGATAAGTAAGCGAATTGAGTGGAGCGTTTTCGGTGTTTTCTTGGTCGAGATCAAAGCGTGAATCCACTATCGCTACTTCAACCTTTTGTTCAAGCTTTTCGTAAGCAAGGTATTGTGCATAAGTAATGTCTTGGCCGCCGCCTACGATAATGGGCATAATGCCCGATTTGATAAGCTCGGTGCATACCGCCTTCACTGCGGCATAGGTATCCGTTACGGTTTCGCCGGGCTTGATGTTGCCCAAGTCAGCCAACCGCAGTTTGTACTCGCCCTGATTAAGCGCATAAAAATGCCTGCGCATGATGTTTGCCGCTTCAGCACAGCCTAAGTTGCCGATGGCCATCCGGTCATCCAGCACCCCGAACAATGCTAAATCCGGTTTATCCACTTCCAAATCAGGGAACTCCAGTTCGTGGACTTGTATTGATGCCCCCATCTGGGAGCCGAGAAAACCGGTTTCCGGTGTGAAATCCTGTGAAACAATGGAAGAAAAGAAAACAGATAGGGACATGTTGTCGTGCGTTGTCTGGCAAATTACTGTTGCAAACTTACACAAAATGCACATACTGCCCAAGCATAATCAGCAAAGGTCGTCTTGCCAACGCATCCTCAAAATTTCGAGTATTCCGCACGAGCTATCGTTCAGATAAGGCGCCACCAAGCATCGCCCATGCATGCCCGTTGCCGATAAAAAACAAGTTATTCGAATGAAAATTCCGTTTATTCCCTTACTTTTGGGCACATCATCAACTATTTCTAATACGGCGGTGGTTTTAGTAACAGGAGGTACAGGTTTTTTGGGTTCTACGCTGATTAAGCAGCTGCTGGCCGACGGTGAGCATATCCGTGCTACAAAACGGAAAACGTCCATCATTCCCCCTGAATTAGGCGGCTTGCCTGGCTTGCAGTGGGTCGACGCTGATATTAATGATTTTTTTGCCCTGCAAGACGCCTTTGGGGGAGTAACACAGGTATATCATTGTGCAGGTTTGATTTCGTACCATGCCGACGATCGGAAACAACTGACCGCCGTAAATGTCGGCGGTACTGCCAACGTGGTGACGCTGGCATTGGAACAGCGGGTCCGGCTGTTGCATGTCAGTTCCATTGCTGCGGTTGGCCGTGCTAAGACGAATAGGGAAATTACCGAAAGCGACCTCTGGGAATATGATTCCAGCCAGTCAGGTTATGCGATTGCTAAATACGAAGCCGAAATGGAGGTGTGGCGCGGTATTGCCGAGGGCCTGGATGCGGTTATTGTAAATCCCGCTCTCATCATCGGCCCAACGGCAAGAACAACCGATAATGGCGCAAGTGGGACTATTTTTGCCATGCTGCGCGATGGTCTGCAATTTTATACCGATGGATCGGTGGGATTGATCGATGTGGAAGACGTGGCCAAGGCGATGATATTACTGATGAAAAACCCGGCCATTACGGCGGAGCGATTTCTGCTGAGCAACGTTAATATGACACACAAAGAGCTATTGACAAAGTGTAGTGTGTACTTCAACCGGCCCGCGCCGAAATTCAGAGCCACACCGTGGATGTTGGGCGTCGCCTGGCGTGCCGCCGGGGTATTAGCGCTGCTTACAGGTAAACGACCCCTCCTCACGCAGGATACGGCCAAGTCGTCCGTTCAAAAAATGCAGTTTTCCAATAAAAAAATTGTAGAGACGACAGGAATCACATTCAAACCGATAGACAATTCCTTACGTGAAATATGCATAGAACTGTTAAAAGCGACACGACATTGACAAATTATTATATCATTGACTTTGATAGCACGTTCACGCAAGTGGAGGCACTGGATGAGCTGGCCCGCATCTCTTTAGCCAATCATCCCGCCAGGGAACTTATTTATGAAGAAATCGAACGGTTGACCAACCTATCCATGAACGGGCAGCTTTCGTTTAGGGAAAGCCTTTCCGGGCGGGTAAAACTGTTGGAAGCAAACCGCGAACACCTGAAGAAACTTATCACTATACTCAAAAAGCGGGTATCACCTTCCTTCTCCCGCAACCGAGAGTTTTTTAAGAAGCACAGCGACGGCGTGTTGATTGTCTCCGGCGGCTTCAAGGAGTTTATTGTGCCTGTGGTGAGTCCGTATCATATTAAGCAAGACAACGTTTACGCGAATACATTTATCTTTGACGAGCAGGGAAACATCACCGGATATGACGAAAACAATCCTTTGTCTGAAGAGGGGGGCAAGGTTAAACTTCTGCGGCAACTCCAATTGCCAGGCAAAATCTATGGTATTGGTGATGGGTATTCGGATTTTCAGTTGAAAGAGTCCGGCCTTATTGAACGGTTCTTCGCATTCACGGAAAATATCGAACGCAAAAGTGTGTCCGAGCGGGCCGATCACGTTACCCCCAGTTTTGACGAGTTCCTGTATGTAAATGATTTACCGCGTGCCATTTCCTATCCTAAAAATCGTATTCTTTGCCTTATTGTCGGCGATGTGCCTGAAATTGCAGCACACATACTCAAGCGTGACGGTTTTTCTATCCGCGTAAAGGAAACGGTTGAAGAAAAATACGTAAAGGATGTTGGCATGCTTCTGCTTGGCAAGGACATCCGGTTGGATGATGCGCAATTGGCACAGGCTGACAAACTGAAGACCATCGGCTATTTGGGAGACAGCAAACACCGTATCAACCGGAGTATCTGCAACGAAAAGGGGATTGTCCTTTTCGACGATAAAAAGGATAAAAAACGCAATAGCGAGTTTATCCCCCGCCGTATGGCGGATTTTATCAACAAGGGCGATACCTACATGAGCCGCAACTTTCCGAACCTGATTTTGCCTAAAATTGAAAAAGCGCACCGCCTGCTCCATATTCATCGTAATGTGCCGGGGGTAATGGCGCAAATAAATAATGTCTTTGCCGAAAACCAAATTAATATCGTTGCCCAGTTTTTAATGACCAAGGGCGACATTGGTTATGCGGTGACGGATGTAGACGCCCAGTACGATAAGCAGCTGCTTAAGCAATTGAGGCAGATAGCCAATACTGTAAAGTTCAGGGTGCTGTATTGACCGCCATTTGATAGAGGCCTGCCCAAAAAATAGAGAGGGAGTTGGGGATCCCTCTCCGGCGCGATAGAATTGTTTATAATACATGAAGGCCACACCGCGGACAATTCTGGGAAACCGGGCGTGTGTTTTTAATTTTGTTTTGCACTTTTGACTTCTAAAGCTGATGCCGGCGATATTTCAGGGCTAACTTCGTGTTTTTTTTATTAAAAACCGAAAAAATGGGTGGTTTTTTTGATTTTTTGTTGGGTATTCGTATCTATCCTTGATGATTCGTGTTTTTTGCTTTCTTCTAATCGTTGCTTGGGCTTATGGTGCGATGAATTGTCGGTTTGTTCAGTATATGTCGGTTGTATTTTGTCTGATCAGTGACCAAAGTTCCATATCACCCAAGGCGTAATACATTTATTGAGCCTTACGTCCCAGTTGTCGGCATCTTCAATGGAGTTGACCGGCTCAAACAGCGATAATCCGATTTTTACCGTGTCCGGTCGGCATGCCTGCAAGAAACGATCGTAAAACCCTTTGCCATACCCTACCCGGTGCCCCTGGCGGTCGAAGGCAAGCAGCGGCACAAAGACAATGTCGATTTCAGCGGAGGGCACTGTGGTGCCGCTATCGGGTTCGGGGATTCCCCAGTGATTAACGTTAAGTACGGTGCCTTCTTCCCAAACATAATGCTGCATCGATAGGGTGGTGCGATTGCTTTTGGATAACGCGAGGCGCACATGTGGAAAACGTTGTCTTAACCATGCAGCAATAGCATAGGTGTCCGGCTCATGGTTGCCCTTGATTGGAAGGAATATATGGATGGTTGAATGGGCCGGGAAGTCCACTTTCTTTACCTGAGTTAGCAGTTGATGGTTTAGCTGTTTGAACTCCTGGTCAGCGAGAAGCATCCGCTTCTCGCGGTAGATTTTGCGCAACTCAGATTTAGTCGTTGGGTGCATAGCGGCAATTACGTTTGTCGCAAAGGTACAATAAAAACATCGGCCTCGAGGCGGGGAGCCCCAAGACCGAATAATCAACCTAAACCTAAAAATTTGAATTCTTTTATTTCACACGCTCGATGTAGTCACCTGAGCGGGTATCAATTTTCACCTTATCTCCTTGGTTTACAAAGAGCGGCACCCGTATCTCCACGCCCGTCTCTACAGTGGCACTTTTTAGTGCGTTTGTGGAGGTGTCCCCTTTTACGGCTGGCTCTGTATAAGTCACTTCCAGCTCTACCGTAGTAGGTGCCTGCGCCATGATTGGCTCATCACTTTCCATCGCAACGAGCACCTGCATACCTTCTTTCAAAAAGCGTGCCGAACTGCCAAAAAGGGCCTTCGGTATATTAAACTGTTCAAAGGTTGTGTTATCCATCACGACGAATGCATCACCGTCTTCATATAGATATTGGTAGTCATTGGTTTCAACGCGGGCGATCTCGACTTCTTCATCCGTGCGAAAACGGTATTCGACGAGTTTCCCAGTTTTCACATTGCGCATTCTCGCTTGGTAAAACGCCCGCAGGTTGCCTGGCGTGCGATGGATGTACTCTTCAACAGACACCAACTCGCCGTTGAAACGCAGGATATTGCCAGTTTTTACTTCTGAAGCTTTGGCCATTGATTCTTGATTTAATACAGTTGCTTAAATGTCGTCAAAGATACGAAACACGTCCCCTATTTACAAGAAGGCCGGCAAAAAGGGGGGTCACGCTTTATAGTCCGTGATGTTGATTAAGTGCTCACAAAAGCCATACTCTTTCTCCTGATTGGAGCAAACCAGCACCAACCGATTGCCCTTTGTTTTGTCTACGAGGTCGAGATACCAATCTACACCTTGGTGGTCCAAATTGGTAGTAGGTTCATCTAAAAGGACCATCGGTGTGTCCGTATAGCACGCCAGGGCCAACTTGACACGTTGTTTCATGCCGGACGAAAAGAAGCGGATTTGTTTGTCTTTGGCATGCTGCAGACCAAGCCGTTCCATTAAGCGCTGTTCATTAACGCCGTGTAGGTAATGTTTATGCTTAAAATGAAACCTGATTTGCTCTGCAAGTGTAAATTCTTCAATGAGCTCCATGTACGGAGCCACTAGCGAGATGTACCGGTAAATCGCTTCCGGCTTAACGGAATGATCGCCGATGGTATAGCGAATTTGGCCCTTAGACGGGGTAAGGCTGGAAGCAATGACCTGAAGCAGGGTAGACTTGCCTGATCCGTTGGGTCCAAGGATTGCATAACAGCGCCCTGCTACAAATTGGTAAGTCACCCGCCGGAATACCCAATCCCGATTGAATCGTCTGCCAATATCTGCAAGGGTGATTTCCATGGCTTACAGTATGCCCTTACTTTGGCCAAAGCCTTTCATGACACCCCGGTTGGAATTTCGTACGAAGTCAAGTATTTCGTCGCGTATTTCCGTGGGTTTATACTCCGCTTCAATGATGTCTAACGCTTTCGTGAGGTTGTTGTTTTTGACAAACAGTACCCTGTAGATGTCTTGTATCTCATTGATTTGGTTGGATGAAAAACCTCTCCGTCGCAAGCCGACGGAATTGATGCCCACGTACGACAGGGGTTCGCGTGCAGCTTTCACAAAAGGTGGTACATCTTTACGGACCAACGAGCCCCCCGCAATGAAGGCGTGTGAGCCGATATGGCAAAACTGGTGTACAGCGACCATGCCCGCCAGCACGACATAGTCGCCCACCGTGATATGGCCAGCCAGTGTGCTGCTATTTGAAAAAATACAGTTATCTCCTACGACACAATCATGGGCGATATGGCTATAGGCTTGGATAAGGCAGTTTTTACCAATAACGGTTTTCCACTTATCCTTGGTGCCCCGGTTTACGGTGACGCACTCCCTGATGGTGGTGTTATCACCGATTTCGGCTGTCGTCTCTTCACCATCAAATTTCAGATCTTGCGGAATTCCCGAAATAACGGCGCCTGGAAATATACGGCAATTCTTGCCGATACGGGCGCCATCCATGATGGTCACATTCGAGCCAATCCACGTACCTTCTTCAATGACAACATCTTTGTGGATAGTTACAAACGGTTCGATAACCACATTGCCGGCAATCTTGGCTTGAGGGTGTATATATGCTAGCGGTTGTATCATGATACTTGGCTCTCTTTTACTTTTACAATCTGAGCCATCAACTCAGCTTCAACGACGATTTTTTCGCCAACCATCCCTATTCCTTTCATCTGGGCGATGCCCCTGCGGATAGGTTCCAGCAGGTCGCAGCGGAAGATGATGGTGTCTCCGGGGTTCACTTGAGCCTTAAACCGGGCGTTTTCTATTTTGAGGAACAAGGTGAGGTAGTTTTCCGGGTCGGATACAGTACTTAGTACGAGTATGCCTCCGGTCTGGGCCATGGCCTCTATTTGTAACACACCGGGAAATACGGGGGCGCCGGGGAAATGCCCCATGAATAGATCTTCATTCATGGTGACGTTTTTTAACCCCACCACATGTGTCTTGGTAAGCTCAAGAATTTTGTCCACCATGAGAAAAGGCTGTCTGTGAGGCAGGATTTTCATGATTTGCACCGTATCGTACAGGGGTGGCATGTTAGGGTCATATATCTTGATGTATTTCCGGCCCTTTTCTTTTTTGATTTGTGCTTTGATTTTTTTGGCAAAAGCCACGTTGGCAGCGTGCCCGGGTCGCGCAGCCATGATGTGGCCCTTTATGGGGCGGCCTACCAAAGCCAGGTCTCCAATCATGTCGAGTAGCTTATGTCTGGCGGGCTCATTTTGATGACGTAGTTCAATGTTATCCAGTATGCCTTCTTTTGCCACGTCAATGTCTTCCCGGTTGAATAATTTTGCCAGGTGCCGCAGTTCGTCCTTGCTGACCTCCTTATCCACCACGACAATGGCATTGTTGAGGTCTCCCCCTTTAATGAGGTTGTTTTGCAACAGCATTTCCAGCTCATGCAGGAAGCAGAAGGTGCGCGAGGAGGCAATATCCTTAGAAAACTCATCAATGCCACTGATAGACGCATGCTGGCTTCCCAATACGGGCGAATTAAAATCAATCATGCAGGTAAACCGATAGCCATCCAATGGCATCGCTACCATCTCTACTTTCCTGTCGGGCTCCGTGTGGTGTATGTTGTGCGGAATTTCGTAATAATCCCGGTCTGCACCTTGGTCTACATAGCCCGTTTGCTCAATTGCCCGTACAAACGGCGCGGAGCTGCCATCCATGATGGGCACCTCGGGCCCGTCAATATCGATAAGCACGTTGTCTATCTGCAGACCCACCAAAGCAGCCATCAAATGTTCGATGGTACTGACGCTGGCGCCATTTTGTGAGATGGTCGTACCCCGGGAAGTGTCTGAAACGTTATCGGCATCTACCAAAATTGTGGGTTGGCTTTCCAGATCGATGCGCCTGAATCTGTACCAATGGTGTTCTGGTGCAGGTTTTAAGGTCATGGTTACGGGTTTGCCGGTGTGAAGGCCTACTCCTGAAACGATAATTTCTGATTTGATTGTTCGTTGTTTTACGTTCATCGTTGTCATTTGGCTTGTCCTTTTGCAAGGAGGCTAAGCGCTTATTTATTTCGATAGTTCTTTGGTTAATAATAGCTGTTCCAACTCTTCAAGCCGACGCTCCAATTCCGGAAGGCGAGAGTAGACCACTTGAGAGCGCATTTGCGCATTATAAGGAGCCGCGGGGCTGCCGGACCATTTTTTGCCTTCCTCGGCAATGGTACGGTTTACACCGGATTGCGCCTGTATCTGACTGCCATTGGCAATATTGATATGGCCAACGATGCCAACCTGCCCGCCGATGACGGTATTTTCACCAACCTTGGTGCTTCCCGAGATGCCCGATTGAGCGGCAATGACGGTGTGTTTTCCAATTTCCACATTATGGGCTATCTGGATCAGGTTGTCCAGTTTGACACCTTCACGGATAATCGTCGATCCCATCGTTGCGCGGTCAATAACCGTGTTTGCCCCAATCTCCACTTTGTCCTCGATGACCACATTGCCGATTTGGCTGATTTTGTTATACGTGCCATCTTCCTGCGGAGCAAAGCCGAAGCCATCGCTGCCTATCACGGTGCCCGAATGGATAATGACATGCGATCCGATGACACAGTCAAAGTAGACGGACACCCCGGCAAACAGCGTGGTGTCATGGCCGATCTTGACATTGTCGCCAATGTACACATGCGGATAGATTTTAGCATTATCTCCGATGACTACATCTTTATCGATATACGCAAAGGCACCGATATAGACATTTTTCCCTATTTTGGCGCTGGGATGGATGAATACCGGCTCCTCAATGCCTGCTTTATCCAAACGCATTTTGTTGTACAGTTCCAGCAGTAGGGAAAATGCTGTGTAGGCATTTTTTACCCGGATGAGGGTGCTCGCTATCGGCCTGTCCAGCTTCAGATCTTCATTGATGATGATTACTGATGCCCGCGTTGTATAGAGATACTGTTCGTACTTAGGGTTGGACAAAAAAGACAAGCTGCCCGTGGATGCTTCTTCGATTTTGGCCAGTTGCTCTACCATCACATCGGGGTTTCCTTCCAGGGAACCATTTACGAGCGTAGCTATTTGATGTGCGGAAAATTGCATCTGCAAATGTATAAGTTTAAACGATATATATTCAAATTTTTACTGGCTGTCAGCTTATTGATGATGGAATAGTTAGCAATTCTTTTGGAAATGAAACAGCAAATTTCTGAACTTTTTTTGACAAGGTTCCTAAATTGGACAAATCTGATGCTTCCGCGATATCCTGTACGCTTCCGTCTTTCATTAATATTTTGATATTACTGTTGTTTTGTTCGTATGCACTATTCTCAATGGATTGTACCCATACATAATACGCTGTGTCAGCAATGTTTATACCGAAGTGTTTGACAGCTCGTTCTTGTAAATCGGCGATGATATGCGCTTGCGGAGCGGAGCTGTATAATTCTGTTCGATACAAGGACCGGGCAATAAGCCGAGAACACAGCATGCGCAAGATGTGGTCGTTATGATACGCCCAAGCCTTCACTGCCGACCAAATGTCTGTGTCATCGAGACGAGAAAAATGCTCCAAATGTGTCACATCTTCCGTAAAATTTTCCCGGGTAATCTTGTTACGCAAAAAATGTTCCAAGGATGGTGAGGCAAAGAGCGGGCTGCCCTGCCCGTATAGCTCTTTCGCACGCTGGAGAATCTTGAGTAACATTTGTTCGGCACTGAGAACTGTCTTATGGAGGTAAACCTGCCAATACATCAAACGGCGCGCGATGAGAAATTTCTCCACAGAATAGATACCTTTTTGTTCAACGACCAGCTCGTTATCAACGACATGGAGCATTTTGATGATGCGGTCAAAACTGATGACCCCTTCAGCCACCCCAGTAAAAAAGCTATCCCGGCTGAGGTAATCCATCCGGTCGATATCAAGCTGCCCGGAAACCAGCTGGTAAAGAAATTTTTTCGGATAGCGGTTATTGAAAATCGCGATGGCCATGTCCAATCGCCCGTTGAATGTCGCGTTGAGTTCATCCATCATGAGTGCCGAAAGCAGCTCATGCGAAACACCTTCGACCAAGGTATGCTCCAGCGAGTGAGAAAAGGGGCCATGGCCAATGTCATGCAGTAAAATGGCGGTCAGGACGGCTTCCTCCTCCTCCTCCGTGATGGCCGTATCCTTTCCGCGTAATGTTTCGATGGCCAGCGCCATGAGATGCATAGCGCCCAGCGCGTGCTGGAAACGGGTGTGCAAGGCTCCGGGATAGACGAGGTGCGTCATGCTTACCTGTTTAATGTAGCGCAAGCGTTGAAAATAGGGATGCTGTATCAGGTCAAATATAAAACCAGATGGGATGGAAATGAACCCATAAACAGGATCGTTGATTATTTTCTTTTTATTCAATGCCTAGCTCCATTAATGGGAAGTACCGTCACTCGCCATAGGATTTATGGCGCAAAGATACATTACGTGCCTGTTAATTTTTGTTAAAAAAGTCAGGTCAAGGCAAACTTTTCGTTATGTTCGCAATTATTAATAATAATACAACCAATCTTTTACGTTAGGAAATAAGGAATGCAAGAGACGAATATACTATGGGCAGATGATGAGATTGATTTGCTGAAGCCGCACATCATGCTGTTGAATGAGAAGGGATATGGCGTAAAAACGGTGACCAATGGCAACGATGCAGTAGAGGCCTTTAAAAAGGGCTTCTATGATTTGGTCTTCTTGGATGAAAATATGCCGGGACTTACGGGATTGGAGACCCTCTCTGAGTTGAAAAACATCAATCCGGTCGTCCCCATGGTGTTGGTGACAAAAAATGAGGAAGAACACTTGATGGAAGACGCCATTGGTTCTAAAATCGACGATTACCTGATAAAACCCGTCAATCCCAAGCAGATTCTGCTTACCATCAAGAAGCTGACGGAGAATAAGCGGCTCATCAGCGAAAAGACGTCCATGGCTTATCAGCAGGACTTCCGAAACCTCGGCATGATTCTCAATGACAACTTGGACTATGAGCAATGGGCAGACGTTTACAAAAAACTAATTTACTGGGAATTGTCGCTTGAAAAACTCGAAGATGCCGGAATGCATGAAGTGCTTACGTTGCAAAAGGCGGAGGCCAACATGCAGTTTTCCAAGTTTATGGAAAAAAATTATCTCCGTTGGGTGAAAGAACCCGAAAAAGGACCTATCATGTCGCACCAGTTGTTCCGCAAAAAGGTTTTTCCTACGTTACAAGACAATAGGCCTACATTCTTTTTCCTCATTGATAATTTAAGGTATGATCAGTGGCGGGTAATCAACGACGTTATCACCAACTATTTCCGGTTGGAAGAAGAAGATAGCTACTACAGCATATTGCCTACCGCTACGCAATATGCTCGTAACGCCATATTCAGTGGATTGATGCCTTTGGAAATGGAGCGGCTGCACCCCGGATTGTGGCAAAATGATGAAGATGAAGGAGGGAAAAATCTCCACGAAGATAAGTTTTTGGCTGACCAAATCAAGCGGATCTACCGTAAAGAATGCAAACACTCATATACCAAAGTGCTTACGCTCGAACAGGGGCGCGATGTTGCTGATAACCTGAGTAACCTGATGGGCAATGACCTAAACGTGTTGGTGTATAATTTCGTAGACATGCTTTCCCACGCGCGTACGGATATGGCCATGATCCGCGAGCTGGCCAATGATGAGGCCGCCTACCGCTCGCTCACCTTGTCATGGTTTGAACATTCGCCGCTTTTGGATGCGCTGAAATGGCTTTCGCAAAAATCGGTACGTGTCGTCATCACCACTGATCATGGTACCATCCGGGTGAAGCACGCCAGCAAAGTCATCGGCGACCGGAATACGAATACCAACTTGCGGTACAAGCAGGGCAAGAATCTCAATTTTATTGCTAAGGACGTGTTTCACATCAAGAATCCGCACGATGCCATGCTGCCAAAGCTTCATGTGAGTTCAAGCTTTATTTTTGCGAAAGAAGATACGTATTTCGTCTATCCCAACAATTACAATCATTTCGTCAATTATTTCAATGAAACATTCCAGCATGGAGGCATTTCCTTGGAAGAAATGATCATTCCGTTCGCAACGTACACAACCAAATAGCAAAAAATGTATTTTTGCCCTCATGGTCATTGAGGTAGCAAGTTTAACGGATTTACCCCGTGCGGCTGTTCAGATCCTCGCAGCAGCAGGCAAGTATCGGGTATTTCTTTTTTATGGCGAAATGGGGGCGGGCAAGACTACACTAATCAAAGCCATCTGCGGCCAACTTGGCGTCGGCGACGCCACATCGAGCCCTACGTTTGCTATTGTAAATGAGTACAGCGCCGCCGGCGAGCCTATCTATCACTTTGATTTTTACCGGATCCGGTCTGAGCAGGAGGCTTTTGACCTGGGTTATGAAGACTATTTCTATTCAGGAAACTACTGCTTTATCGAATGGCCGGAAAAAATCGCCGGTTTATTGCCTCCCGATGCCGTAGAGGTGGTTATCACCGGCTCCGGTAATGGCCATCGCCGCATTACTGTGCATCCGCAGCGGTGAGTAAAGTACGCTTTTGTTTGCAAGTCGCTGTGTAACAGCATGCAGTATTTTGCAAAAAAATCATCCCCCCAATGCAACCTTTTTATCCATATCGTCATCATTACAGTAAACACACGCAAGTTGGAGCAAACGGTTACAATAGATAGTTTGTATGAAGGCTGCAAGGCCGGCAATCGCCACGCGCAGCAACAGCTGTATCAGGCGATGGCGTCAAAAATGCTGGGGGTATGTATGCGTTATGCAAGAAGCACATTTGAAGCGGAAGATATGCTTCAAACGGGGTTTGTAAAGGTGTTTAAGAGTATTGGGCGTTTCCGTGGCGAGGGATCGTTTGAAGGGTGGATACGGCGGATTATGGTCAATACGGCAGTAGAAACATATCGGCGCAATATGCGCGGCGGTTATTCTGTGGACATCGAGGATGTGCAAGACGACATCCAACAGACCTTTTCGATGGACAGCTTGGAATGCGAAGACCTGCTGCGAATTATCCAGACGCTTCCAGATGGCTATCGCGTCGTGTTTAACATGTATGCCCTGGAGGGGTATTCACACAAAGAAATCGCTGAGACGCTCCATATCAGTGAAGGAGCGTCCAAGTCACAATTATCAAGGGCAAGGACTTGGCTTAAGGAACGGATAACACAATTGGAAGGAGGACGTTATGAATCCCAATAAAAGAAATGAATTTGACAAGCAGCTGCAAGAGAAGTTCGGTGATTTTCGGCCTGAGGTTCCGGTAGACCTTTGGGGAAAGATAGCTGCGCAGCTGGACGCTCAAGCACAGGGCGATGCGAAGGCGGCGCCCGCCAAACAACGGCGCCTGCCTGTTTGGTGGTTATCAGCTGCCGCTATGCTGCTGGCCGTATGCGGTGTGTTTTACTGGTACAACAGGCCTGTCGCTGTCACCTATCTGCAACGCCCTGTGGCGAAGGCAGACCCTGTCGAACCCGCAATTGGGACGATAACGCAATCGGACAAGGACACGGTGCCGGCCAGCGAGCCGTTGGATATCGAACGGCTTAAACAAGTATTTGCAAAAAAAGATCGGGGATCGATCCAGCATACGTCACCTACGCTCGACTCCGGCGTAAATAACGACAGACCGCCAGTGGAAAATCAAGGCCCCCAGCAACTCATGGCCAATCAGCCCATACAGTACGAGGTGGCCGGAGCATCCGAAGTAAAACGTCCTGCAACTGCTGTAGTGGAGCTTCCGGTTGAGCGTCCTGGAGAACAATCCGTAGCCATGGAGGAGGCACTAGCCAACGTGCCGGACATCCAACCGTTGGTCGCTTTGGAAGACGACGAGGAAACCATGCTGGCGTCAGCAGGAGAACGAAAGCAACCTTTCGGGATTAGTAATATCCTCAATTATGTAGTGGGCACCGTGGACCAACGTGAAGAAAAGCTTGTTACCTTTTCAAATGATAGCGAAGGTTCGCTGAAGCTTGACTTTAACTTTGGCTTGGCAAAAAACAAAAAGAAAAAAGTAAAATAATATAAGCATCAAACATTTAATATACAACTGATATGAGATACATTAGCCTTACAGTATTGTTTTATGCCCTTATTCTCACGGCTGCAGCACAAGAAAAAAAGCGGGCTGATAGCCTTCGCAGCTTGGGTAAAATATCTGCCGATACCGTCATCATGGAAGATGTCAATACCGGAGAAAAACGCAAAGTGCGTATCATCGTCCCCGGGAAGGACGAGGGCATGATTACTATCGAAAAATCAGAAAAAGCGTACCAGTACGATTCGGACGATAAGCAAGACGGCAAACGGGTGAGTGTAACGAAAGACCACCCCAGGAAGTCATATCCCATTTATGGGGTCACACTGTCACGGATTGATCTGGGGTTGGTCAAGCTGATGGACAATGGCAGCTTCTCGCTGTCTGACGACAACGATATATTCGATTACCGGCGCGGAAAGACGGTCAATTTCGGATTTGATGTATTGCAGGCAGGGTACCGCTTTAATGACCAGTTCCGGATATTCTTATCCGGAGGATTCGACTGGACTTACATACGGCTCAAGGGCAATTATATATTTGATCCGGACATTGTGCCGCTGACCGTTGTTGACGACCAGACGGATATCAGGAACAACAGGCTCACGTCTACTTACTTAAGGCTGCCGCTTACCTTTGAGTTCAGGAGCAAAAATTATTCCGGTATGGGCCGGATGCGGTTTGCGTTTGGCCCGGAAGGGGGCTTCCTGCTGAAAGGTACACAAAGGTACCGCGGTGCAGACGGCAAAGTCAAACAGCGTGGAGACTATGCATTTAATGAGTTCCGCTACGGCGCATTCGCCCGGTTTGGCGTGGGCGCCTTTGGTATTTACGCCAAGTATTACTTCAATGATATCTTCGAAAACAGTCCCCAGCACGCGGGATTGCAGAACTTTACCTTTGGGTTGATGCTCGGCTTCTGACAAGTGTGACAAGTTTTTGCTTATTCCGGTTGTTGGGGGGGGGCATAGGATCGCGAAACGGAGTGAGCGTTCCAGTCAAAAACCCAACAACCGGAATATCGTGAATTGTCAACCTGATTTGCCAGATTCCCTGCTTCTTAACTGTATCAATAATAATTTGTAGTTTTGTGCCGACCCGACATGCTCGGGACGGCTTTTTATGGTGTCAATCCCAACAACTCCCCCATCCTGCTCGGTACCCAATGATGTACACCGCGACGGACTTCCACTTATCCACGGCGAAAACCTGAGCCGTTCTTTTCAGGCCAAGGAGCCGGTCGTCGCGGTCAACGGGCTGACTTTCGGCATTGCCGAGGCGCAGGTCACCGCCATCATTGGAGAAAGCGGCAGTGGCAAAAGTACCATGCTCCGGCTCATCTACGGGTTGCTGGAACCCGATGAGGGCGAAGTACGCTATCGGGGGTGGCGAGTACCTAACCCAAGAGAGAAACTTATTCCCGGACACGATGCGATGCGTATGGTATCGCAGGGTTTTGACGATTTGAATACCTATGCCAATGTCTGGGACAACGTAGCGTCTCAACTACCAAACACCGATTTAGCGGTGAAGTTCAGCCGGACGGAAGCCACGCTACACCGCCTGCGTATTGCGCACTTAACTAAGCAACGTATTGCCGATCTAAGCGGTGGCGAAAAACAACGGGTAGCCATCGCCAGGGCCTTGGTAAGGGAGCCCGAAGTGCTTCTAATGGATGAACCTTTTAATCAGGTAGACGCGTCATTCCGGGAGACACTGCAACGGGATATTCGCCATATCGTGGACGAAACCGGGCTGACGGTGGTGTTGGTGTCACACGATCCGGCAGAAGTGCTTTCTATGGCGGATCAGCTGATTGTGTTGCGGCACGGACATTTGGTGGCAGCCGATGAGCCGGCGCTGCTGTACCGACAGCCACCGGATAGTTACACGGCGCGATTGCTAGCCAAGAGCAACATCCTTACCAACGCGGAGGCATCCGCATTGGGTATCATTACGGATGCAACGACTGTCATTGTCCATCCTGAATGGCTATCGCTGGAGGAAAGCCCACATGCAAGCTTTCACGTCGTGGATATTCAATTCAAGGGATTTTACCAGGTGGTTGCCGTTCAGGACACCAGCCTCTCCTTGCAGGTGATTGTGAGTTCAGTGACAGACCTGCGAAAAGGTATGCGAGTGAGCGTGCGCATCAAACGGTTCCATACCAACGATGCTTCATAAAGAATGGCCAATACCTGCTAAGTGTGGGTTAAAATATGGCTTAGCCGCTGCCATTTGAGTCCTTATATTTGGCGTTTTGTAACCTTTTGAAACATGCATAAGTCAACATGGATAGGGTATGCCCCTTTGGCAACACTCTTACTCAATGTGTCCGTCTTGGTGGCACAAACCCCCGAGGCGTTCACGCCATCACATGATGAAATCGTAGCACGTTATAAACACGCGGCAAGGATGGACAGTCTTACCAAAAATGCGGTGTTCAACGATCGGGTAGAAGCCCATTGGCGTCAAGATGAGCAGTCGTTTTGGTATGAAAATATCCTGCCGGACGGCTCATCGGCATACGTGCTTGTAGACGCGAAATCTGGCAAAAAGCAACTGTTTACCAACAAAGCGCAAGTGGTAGCCGAAGCACCGGGCGAGCAGGTGCAGCAGCCCAATCGACAGAGGCGTTGGGGGATGGCAGATTTCCGTGGCGAACGTGTCTCTCCCGATCAGCAATGGGAAGCATACATCGAAGAGGGCAATCTCTTTGCTAAGCGGTTGAGCGACGGAGAGATTATTCAATTTACTTCTGATGGCACCAAGGAAAACCCATATGGAGCCGTGGCTTGGAGTCCCGACAGTAAATACCTTGCTGGTTATCTCATCCATCCGGTACAGGATTCATTGGTGCATTTTGTCTTGTCGGCCGTTCCTGAAACCACGCGGGGTCAGCTGGTGTCTCGTCCATACAAACAACCTGGAGACCCTTTTACGACGTACGATTTGTTTGTTTTCCCGCTTGACAAGCGGACGGCCGTCAAGGTAGCCGCGGAGCCCATTGATTTTCCAAATGCAGCGCCATTGTTGCGGTGGCGGTATGGGGATGCCCGGTACTTTACTTATGAGAAGTTCGATCGAGGTCATCAGCGATTTCGTGTTATCGAGGTGGACAGTCACACGGGCACCACACGAAATGTCGTCGATGAACGAACCGGCACGTTTATCTACCACGACCGGCAGTATACCCACTATCCGGAAGAACGCAATATCCTTATCCGGTCGTCAGAGAAGGATGGTTGGCGCCATCTCTACTTGGTTGATTTGATCAGTGGTATAGAAAAGCCCATCACCGCTGGCGAATGGGTGGTGCGGGATGTGGTTGATGTGGATGCCAGAAACAGGCAGATCTGGTTTACCGCCGGCGGAATGAACGCGGGAGAAGATCCCTATCATATCCATTATTACCGCATTGGTTTCGACGGGAAGGGACTCGTTGACTTGACACCCGAGCCGGGCAACCATAGCGTGGTATTTTCGCCCAGCAAATCTTATTATATTGACACCTACTCAACCGTCAACCAGCTTCCGGTGACCAAGCTGCGCAACGGGAAGGATGGCAAGGAAATAGCCGTGCTGGAAGAAGCTGTGCTAAGTGAAGCCTATCAGCAAAGCGGCATCACGCCACCCGAAGTGTTCGTCGCTAAGGGCCGGGACGGCGTAACGGACATCTGGGGGATAGTCAGCAAGCCGTCAGATTACGATCCAGCAAAAAAATACCCCGTGCTTGAAAACATCTATGCGGGACCTCATGACTCGTTCGTGCCCAAGTCCTTTGTGCCGTACAGCGAGATGCAGAGTCTAGCCGAACTTGGATTTATCGTGGTGATGATCGATGGCATGGGAACCGCCAACCGCTCCAAAGCATTTCACGACATATGCTGGCAAAATATCGCGGACGCGGGCTTACCCGACCGCATATTGTGGATCAAGGCACTGGCAGAGAAGTATCCGTCCGTAGATACCACCCGCGTTGGCTTGTATGGCACTTCTGCTGGCGGGCAAAACACCGTCTCGGCTTTGTTGTTCCAATCGCACTTCTACAAAGCTGGTGTAGCCGCCTGTGGTTGTTATGACAACCGCGTGGATAAGCAGTGGTGGAATGAACAGTGGATGGGATATCCCGTAGGGCCGCACTATGAGGCCCAATCGTGTGCAACGGTTGCCAATGCGCGCAAGCTGAACGGCAAGTTGTTGCTGATTGTAGGCGAAGCCGATAGCAATGTGCCGCCGGAGTCTTCCTATCGCGTGGCCGACGCGTTGATAAGAGCAGGCAAAACCTTCGATTTTTTATCCATACCGGGCATGGGCCATAGTGATGGCGGCCCTTTCGGGCGAATGAAAAAGCGTGACTTTTTCGTCAAGCACCTGCTTCAGGTGGAGCCGCCTGATTGGAATGCCGGAGAGCTCCCTTACAATCCTGATACCGGCAGGGAGCGCTGGTCATTTCAATAATCCAATGGCATCTCGCCATTGTAATAATCCACAATGCGTTGGCGGAGGTGCCATTGGTAGCGAGCGATGACGAGGTTGGCATTGGCGTTGTCGAGCTTGTTTTTAGCTATCAGGTATTCCACGGAATTGATGGCGCCGGCATTGAAGCGTACTTCGGCAATGCGGAATGACTCGGCGTAGTTTGCGACCTGTTCGAGCAAGTTTTCGTACTGTGTTTTGGCAGCATCAAGGTTAAACAACGCTTGGCTTGTGGTTTGTTGCAGCTCATTCCGGCGCGTCCGTGAAATGTTTTCGGCATCGAACAGGTTAAGCTTGGCCCGCGCGACATTGTTGCGTACTTGAAATCGATTTAATATTGGTATTGAAAGCGTAAATCCCAGATTTTGTCCAACGCGATCACGTACCTGGTCGATGTAAATGCCGTTGCCGTGTATGTAGCTGCTCGTCAAACCTCCGCCCACGGAGAGCGAGGGGAAATAGGACGAACGAGCCGTTTTCAATCCGAACTGGGCTTCTTTTACCCAGTTATCGGCGGCTTTAATGACACTTAGCCGCTCAGCCGCGGTTTGGTAGAGTGCGTCATCCGTCAAGGTACCTCCGTTTGCCGGTAGTTCCTGGAGAGAAACGAGCTGGGTCTCGGCGTCAAAAGGGAGATTGATCAGCTGGAAAAGATTAACCAGTGCTTCATTGAAACGGGTCTTAGCGTCGTTCAAGTTGTTGAGGTCATTGGCGTATTGGCCTTTCAAATCATAATAGTCGGCAGGTGCTTCGGCACCCTGCTCAAAAAGCAATGTTCGCCGTTCTACCTGACGGCGGGTGACGGCAACCAGGCTGTCGGTCTGTGCAACCACATCTCGGGCGGCAAGGGTCTGAATGTAGGCGCTCGCCACGTTGAGCGCTATCTGTTCCTTGGCGTATCGTTCATCCAATTGGGTTGCGCGGTACGCATAAGCTTGTTGCGTGATGGCGCGGAACATCCGTAGTCCGTCAAACAAAACCACGGAGCTGCTGAGGCTTTGGTTTCCGTATCGATTGGTCACGTTGTTCAGGTATTGGTTGGTTTCCGGATCGATGGCCCGTCCTACCTCAAAAGAATGACCAAGACGTGCTGTCAAATCAGGTATTAAGTTTTGCCTGGCTTGCCTTAAATTGATGGCTTGGTTTTGGGTCCGAATTTCGCTTTGCTGGACGTCCAGATTGTTTTCAAGAGCCAATTCGATACAGCGTTCCAAAGTCAGGGTGTCTTGTGCAATGGCGGCATGGTTGCCCAATCCAAGAGCCACGCCTAAATAAATTATATAACGTATTCTGTCAAACATTTCGTTGCGCTATTTTTGGCATAGGGTACACATAGTCTGCGCCAAAGTCATAACTACAAGATTATAAATAGATTGTGAATAGCCTTTTTGGAAAGGCTTGTCCGATATCGGGCAGTGAGTGTTCGAAAACGAACAGTTTGCCCTATGGTTTGGTCGAAAGCTGCTTAATCGTGGCCATATAGGATGAACCCACTGGCAGTATGCTGTCGCCTACAGTCAGTTGATGTCGTTCGATTTTCTGTACTTTATCAATAGCGGCGATAAACGAGCGATGTATACGGATGAAGCGGTGCGCAGGTAATAACTCCTCGCACTCGGTGATGGTCATCCGGCTGAGGATATGGCGATCGCCCAGTACAAAATTGACATAGTTGCCGGTAGCTTCCAAGTAGTCGATGTCGGTAAATGCTATTTTCACCTGTTCATACCCCGTTTTGACAAAGAGGTATTCCGGCTTGCTGCTATTGGTACCCCGCAATTGAAGCCATTCCTGCGCCTTATTGCACGCCTTGAGAAACCGGGCGAGCGAAAATGGTTTGAGTAGGTAGTCCACCGCATCAAGCTCAAAACCGGCCACTGCATGTTCAGAATAAGCGGTGGTGAAAATGACCAGTGGCTTTTTGCTGAGGCTTCTGAAAAATTCGATACCTGAAATATCGGGCATCTTGATATCCAGAAAGAGGAGTTCAACGGGGTGTTGCCTCAAGTAGTCCATCGCCTCAAAGGCGTTGATAAACGTAGCCTTTAAATCCAAGAAAGGTACCTTGGCAGCATGGCTACGGATGACCTCTAAGGCGAGGGGTTCGTCGTCAATGGCAATGGTGGTCATTGGTTAAGATATTTGTCTAATTGAGCATACAACGCTTCTTTTTCACTGGGCCGTCTAACGGGCTCGGCTACTAAGTTACCGTTTTTATCGAATAAAAAGTAGCTGGGATAGTAGCCATGCCGACTTTGATCAGCAGGCAGCAACTCGCTCCAAATGGCTTGTATGTCGGCATTGTTTTTGCGCAGATGTACCCCTGTTAGCGCATTTATCCGGATGTATTCCCGCCATTCAGCATCTTTCTTATCGTCGTCCATATCAAGGTACAAAAATACGATGTCCTTGCCCTCGAAACGTTCTTTCAGCGGTTGTACATGCCTCATTTCCACCTTACAGGGCCCACACCATGTCCCCCAGACATCCAAATACACCAGTTTTCCTGCAAACTGCTTGACAAACGCGTTGATGCTTTGAAAACTCCGGTAGTCAGCGGGGATGACGATTTGGTCGTTCTGTACCACAGACCGTTCTATTAAGCTGTCCATGCTGCGTTCCAGGGTGGATAGGTAGCCGCTTTGGCCAAACGAAGTACGTAGTGCATCCAGCAGGTTTTTCCCTTCGGTAAGCTCGCCACCATGGAACTTGGTTTTAACTTGTTTGGCGAGATAGTGCTCGGCGGTTTTGGCATCGAACGTTTGCTTTACGGCCAGCCAGTTGATGTACGTTTCGCCATATTGCTCATAGATGGCATTCAAGCTGTCAAAGCTCTCTATGCCATAGGTGGCATGCAGCAACGTCTTGAACAAAGGCAGCTTATCCCTCGCCGAAAACGCACGCGTTTCCAGAAAACCGACGTACGTGTCAACGAAAGCATAGTACATCGGCCCCCGGAGTGCCGACTTGGGCTCCGGTGTCTCCTCGCTGATAACGTCTTGTATGAGTGTGCTCCAGGTGTCGGTCGGCCACTTAGCCGTACGCACATACAGGTCGAAGTAAACCACAAAATGATAATGCAACTCGGCCTTCAGAAATTCCTTCTCGCCTGCGTTCAGTGGACTGGCATCTATCAGATTGGTTTTTGTCGTTAGCTGCTCCATGTGGGGGCGGATGATGCTGTCTTTTACCGCCGCCGCGTTCGCCCGTCTATGGTCTATATAGAAAAGCGGAGCCTTCTGCAATTCCAATCGATGAAGGAGGAGGTTGGCATTGGCCATGGTACCACCGAAAACGATTTCGCCGCTGGCAGCATCCAATTCTACGGTCAAGTCTTCACCGGGCCTCATCCACAAAAAAACTTCATGGTTTCCCCATTGGAGATAGCCTATTTTTTCTTCATTCAACGGCAGTATGGTATTGAAGTACCCTGCTGCATCGGTAGCCAGTTGCTTATTGGCATCTTCAAAATACCCAAATGCCAACGGTACATTGACGACCACTGACCCCAGCTTTGGACCATCCGGCAGATTGGAGACATGCCCGCTCAGCTTAAGTTGCGCATAAGACCAGATATGCACGCCCATGGCTATACACAAGAGGAGCTTTTTTTTCATGGCGATTTAGCAAATTACAGTTAAGTGGATAAAAAACTCCTGCGTTGTTTCGCGAATGACCAGATCATGCCTGCCCGGGTATAGCATCGCCAACCGTTGTTTCACATTTTCCAAGCCGATGCCTGAGTGGCGCCGCTCGGGGTCGGAGTCCGGTTTGCGGTGGATGCTGTTGTGTACGTCGAAAAACAGCCGTCCGTCAGCTTCGTAAAGGCTGATTTTTATCCACGATTTTTCCTGCAAGCTAATGCCATGTTTGAAGGCGTTCTCTACGAAGGGGATAAGCAGCATTGGAGCGATGTACGTGTTGCTTAGCGCGTCGTGGATAGTATGCTCTACTGTGATACCCGGGGAGGTTGCTGTACGCAACAGTTGCAGGTCAATATAGTTGCGGAGATATTCCACCTCGCGGGAGAGTAAAATCTTGTCCTGGTTGTTTTCATGTAGCATGAAGCGCATCATGTCGCCAAGCTTTTGGATGCTCGAAGCGGTGCGATCGGCTTTTTCTTGCAACGCCGTGCCATACAGCGTATTGAGGATATTGAACAAGAAATGCGGGTTGATCTGTGAGCGGAGGAAGCTGAGATCTGCCGAAGTCTGCCCAAGTTCCAGTTGGAGATTAACCAGCTGAGCGATGCGCTCCTTTTGGCGGCGGTAGACCAAATTGGCCAGCGGTATTACGATGAGGATAATGCATATCCATTCGAAAAAAAACACCGCACCGGCCGCCCGCGAGACATTTAGAAAGAAGATACCGAAAGGAATGAAAATCACGAATGACAACCCGATTGCGATAGCGAGGTACAAAACCAACGAATGATGCCGTTTTTCCCGCAGAGGCAGTAACCAGTAGATGTTGAGCGCGTAAATGGTGTATGCGTAAGGGACAGCCGACAGCCATAAGGCCGCCAAGCTTTCCGCTAAGCTCAGCAAGAACAAAAAGATGGCTATGCCGCCGCCGAGTACAACCAGCGATTCTTGAATGATCCGTTTGGAAAGTCCCCTGCCACTGGTTCGTACTAAAACAATACTATGCCTGAGCCCTTCATAGGCAAACAGTGACAGGAAGAGCAACAACGATACAGCGAGGGATTCGCCTCGAGTAAGGTGAGGCCAAAAGGCCGTTGATTGATACACCGCATAATGTCTTATCCACACGCAGACGGAAAGACCTATCCAGGAAAAGAAAAAAAGCAACAGGGTCAATACCGCTCCCAGCTCGATTTTTCTTTTGCGGAAATAACAAGGCCATATCCATTGTGTAAATAAAGCGAAAACACCATAAATTACCGTGGCACACCCCATGTATGACGCAACATAACGCTCGCCCCAGTGATCGATGCTATTGCTGTAAATAAAAATGAGGCTGAATAGATAAATAGCCGTAGCGATGATAAATTCAATGCGATGCCAATTCATAATGAAAAAGATTTTCCGGCAAAGAATGTCAATTCAGAATCCCCGGACAATAAAAAGGGATAAAAAGCGCGAAATGCGTGATTAAGCATAAACCCTACAAGGTCTCATTCCCCCATAGCTGGGCTTTACGTTTTTCGGCGGTTTGCGTTACGTGCGTATCGTAGAGGCTATCAACGATGGCGATTTCAGCATCCCGGTTCTTGCCGGAGCGATAAATATCCGCTGTTTGTTGGTCACGCAGGGCGATATCATAGGCGTCTCGCACGCTCATCAGTTTCACAAATACCGGCAGGCACTCAAAAAAGATGAAGAGCAGCATAATAAACGTGATGGACCAATAGTTGGCCTCATTTACGGTGCCGTCTGGATGATACTTCAGGTCACCGAGCGCGGCGTTCCGGTCGGCAAAACCGGCCAGATTAACGGCGCTGTCAAGCTGCACGCCGGTGAGTAGCCGTTCATCAAGTAATCCTTCGAATTGTTTGCGTTGTTGGATAAAAGCTTCCTGCAATTGAATGCGGTTGCGGAGCGTATCCAGGTATTGCTCCTGTTTTTCGAGTTCGGCTTGGCGCTGTTTGGCATAGGGGCCATAGCCGACGATGCCGGACGTCTCCACCGTTTTTTCGCCGAATGTCTCCATTTTGAGCTTGATCCGATCGGTCTTAATCGTGGCTTCCAGGGAATCCCGCTCGGTTTTCAGTTCGGCAGTCTTTTCCAGTTCAATGGCGTATTTGCTTTCAAAGGCTTTATTGAGCGTATCGATAGCCGCCCGTTGCCTATCCAAATAGGTTACCCGCAGTTGTTCGCGTATTTCCTTGTCAAACACTTTGAGTTCCAGCGGGCGGGCAATGACGATGCCGATAAGTACGGCCAGCAGGATGCGTGGAGTAGCTTGCATCAACTGCTTGAAACCGGACGCATGTTTGTTGATGCTTAAGACGATATAGCGGTCCATATTGAAGATTGCCAAGCCCCACAATAGCCCAAATAACAGTGCAAACAATGCCGCGAACTCACCACCGCTGAATACGAAATACAGTGCATACCCGCCGGACAGGGCCGCAAATAGACCGGTGAAAAAAATGGTAGCGCCAATGCCGACGTATTTGTTATGTTCGGCTGGGTATTTTGCCAAAGTCGCTTGGTGCACGCCGCAGCACCACCAAAAAAATCGCATCAGTTTCTCCATCACGTTCGGATATCCATAGATAAGACGGGCTGTATCCCAATTTGTTACACCGCGCTCTTACTTCGTCCCTGGCAAAAGTAGGGCCTGCGTGATTAACGAGAGGATGATTGGGATGAAACTGCCGGAATGTGGGGTGAATATATGGCAAAGATAGGTTTGCTCATTCGATATCAACCGTTCCAATAGCCATCTCTCAATTGATGACCCGCGCCGCCTATTATGGGTGGCAACGTCAGATTATGTTGTTACAGTTGCCCGCTATGGGTATAGCTCGATCCAATTGTTGTTTTTTGCTGCTTCTATCTTGGCCTTCTCGTAAAGGCGTTGTCTCGTTCCTTCATCTGGAAATGAAATTTTACCAGCTGCTTCATTGATTTGCATCCTATTATCTTTGTAATGCAGTTTGCGTTCGTAAAATTCCAATTTATCCATCGCCTCGGCATCGTTCAGAAAAGCAAGGTCAAAAGTAAAGCTCGGCACCCGCTCGATCCCCTTCAGATCGAACACCCACGAACCGGTCTTGTCCCGCATGCGGATGATCAATCCCGGCAATCCTTGAAATTTATACGGTCCGTTGCTAAGCGGGATGTCCGGGCAGAACCAAGCCTCCCATGACCGGTTACCGTAATCCAGGAGCGCTTTCTGGCATGGCAAATTACTAATCGTCAAGGTATCTCTCATTAATATCCAATCCATGTCGTTCTGTAATTCAGTATACGTACAGATCGGACCTCCCAATAATTCAATCTGCTCATAATAGTAAACCATTTCGTCAGCGCGGTCTTTGATGATGCGGTATCTCGCATTAGTGTGGATGTATGGCCGTATCTCTAAATGCTTATGGAATTCATTGGTGTCCTTTTCGCCTTGTGCTACGGTCCGGAACAGTGATTTATCTCCGCTGATTAGTAGTTCGGTCAATTCAGAAGTAGTGGCTGAATTGGTACTGTCCTTCCGGAATGTCATCTCGTAATAAATTTTGTAACCCTCATCACCTTGCCGCGCCTCAACGCAAAAGAGTAGCAGTAAACTGTTAAGTGTTATAAGTGTTGCCTTATTTTTTCTACCGGGCATATCAGCTGGTTTATTGACTATAAAGTTAGCCAGCAAATCACCAGCCAGTCAGAAGGCTGGTGGCTCGAGATCGATGGTTCAGCCAGAGACTAGATATAACGATGCGTCCTAACCTAGTTATCTCCAGAGCATCCGAAACAGTTTTCGCCATAAACTTCGGTACATTCTTCTACGCATACACTTGAGCTGTCGTGAGAGCAATAGTAGCTATCACCGTCTACAAGATCACATTTTGGTTTAACATTTCCGCCTATAATAAGTCTCATTTGGTCCCTATCAAGGGGCTTTCCGAAATTAAAATTCATGATACTCATTTTCTGGAATTTTAGTTGGGTTCCAATGTTGATCGAACTACGGAACCAATACGATTTAAACCCCACTTTTTATTTTTGTTCGCGTGAAGATAAGATGCTGGTATTTGCTTAGCAAAAACTTTACGAAAACCTTGCGGTTTTTTACGAAAACTGACATTCATAAAATGTCATTTATCTGCTGTCTGAGCGTCGTCCACGCAAGCAAGGTCAAATGTGAAAGACGACACATGCCTTTTAGCCAAAGAACTCGGATTTACAAACTCAGCCGTACCTTTATCATTTCAGCATGCGATCGGCTCGACTTGAAGCGCGGGCTATCCGCAGCTTCCATCACAAAGGTATACGAGCCATTGAACCCTTTTCGGACTTCGACGATGCCATCCATGTTGATAAGCGTGCTTCGATGTATACGCAAGAAGTTAGCCGGCAATTGATTCTCCAAATCGGCGAGCGTGTAGTCCGTTAGGTGGCGTTTGCCACCTTTGGTGTGTAGCATGACGTATTTGTCTTCAGCCTCGGCTGCTACAATGTCAGCCGTCTTAATGAGCAGTATCCGATCCCCCAATTTGACAGTAAGGCTCAGCGTTTGTTTTGCCGGATACAAACCTTCCAATAACCGCTGCAGGTCGGATATCGCTGCGGCAGCCATGTTGGGTTGCGTGATTTTCTGGATGGTTTTCTTCAGCCGTCCGGCTTCCACCGGCTTCAAGAGGTAGTCGATGGAGTTTTCTTCAAAGGCCTTCAGCGCATATTGATCGTAGGCCGTCACAAAGACCACCCGCGGCTGTTGGCCCCTCAACTGCTTGAGCATATCGAACCCATCTGACACAGGCATTTCGATGTCCAAGAATAGTAGGTCCGGTTTAAGCGCTTCAATAAGTGACAGCCCTTCTACGCCGTTGCCAGCCTCGCCTACCACGTTGATAGCCGGGTATGGCCTGAGCAATTGGTGGAGCCGGTGCCGGGCGAGCGGCTCGTCGTCGATAATCAGGGTGTTGTAGGTCGTCATGCGTCAACGGGTATGTTAATGCTTAATTGCTTGTGCGGCGTGTTGCGCAAGCTTATCTGGTAGTCCTCGCCATAGAGCAGTTGCAGCTTATCATAGGTGCTCTGTAAGCCGTGGCCCGCTTTCAGCTCGTCGGGGAAAGGCTGCCCGTTGTCCGCCACGGTAATGACCACGCGTTCGCCTTGCCGTTTGATTTGTACTTCGAGCTGGCCGCCCTCGGTGACATCCTTCAGCCCATGCTTAAGCGCATTCTCCACCAACGGCTGGATAAGGAAACGGGGTACACGGACTGCTTCCAGCCCGTCTTCCGCCCTCGCCGCAAAGCGGATGCGCTCACCAAACCGTACCCGTTCAATGTCCATGTAGGTGTTGACAATATCCAGCTCACTGGCCACTGTACCCCAATACCCTTGTTCTTGGTTGATGCTCTGCCGGAACAAGCTGGACAGTTTCACGGTCATTTCTTCGGCCTTCACCGGATTGGAAGGAATAAGACTGGCGATGGAATTGAGCGCGTTGTACAGAAAATGTGGATTAATCTTGGATTGCAATGCCGCTAGCTCCGCCTCGGTTTTGAGTTTGCCCATCCGCATGATGTCCATTTCTTTTTGTTGCAATGCGGCCTGCTGCCGTTCTTTCATGCTGAAATAAATATAGACGATCGTGCAGATAATCAATACGATGATTGCGTTGAATTGCAGGTCTGCCCAATGGAAAAAATGGAAAGGAATATCAAACAGCCAGGAGGCTAATAAGTAGGTAAACTCCACGCCCACGACCATGGCCAGCAAGCTCACGCCGTAATAGACTACGAGAAACCACCCCCAGCTATTTGCGGTCTTCCGCTTGTTGAGTAACCCCATGATATGGATGCTGTTGGCGATGCAAAGGCTGATGATGATGCCGAACATCAAGCTGATGAGCATGCTTCTGGACGAGGGCCAATGGCCCTGCACCACTGCAACGCAAGTGGATATGATAAACGAGATTAATATGCCCAAGAGCAGGGAGGCCAGGTTGAGCCCCAGCCAGTAGTAGCGGCTCTTTGTGAAGTCTGTTGCGGTTTTCACTTTAACACAATTGGTTTTTCAAAAGGTCTCGTGGAACCTGTATCTACAGCCTTTTTTGTGAAGCGTTTTAAATTACAGGTTCGTAGACTGTTGCAAGATACGAATGATTGTGGATTATTTTACCTGCTTCCGCAAGCTGGGATCCGCTGCGCGTTGCTCGCGTCTCGGCAAGGCTTGCTCACAGCAGGTAAAAACAGCTTATTGTGTGTCGGTGTTAGCGGCCTGCTGTAATAAATATGCGCATTGTTCTTTTCCCCAGTTGGGCGCAAATTTTTCCGTTGGCTTAAAGGTGTCAAACTTCACCTTTGCTTGCTCCAGCAGCGGTTTGGCGGCTTTGGCGCCGCCGCCGAAAAATTCAGGCGTATAGAATGTGTTTTGCCCTTTGATGAAATAAGGTCGCGGGTTTGACGGATCCAATTGCATGGCTTTCCCTAATGCGGCCTCAGCCTCGCTAATCAGGTCGAGCCGGTTTTGCGGGTCTACGCTCATCTGCATGAATTGTGTGTATCCTTTGAGTGCATAGATTTCGCTGTTGTCTGCCTGACGCTTCTCAGCCGACTCAACCAGGTTAAGCGCCTTCTCAAAAAAGCGGTCTTTTTCATCAGCGTTTTGTTGGCTTATACCGGCCACCAATTGGCAGTAGGCAGCATAATAGAGCGGCGTCCATTGATCGGTAGCGGTATTGCCGATTTGCTCAAAGCGGTTGCCCAAGACTGTGAAGTCTGCAGGCTGCCGCGCTTCAGCCAGCGTCTGAAGGGCGGCAACCATGGCCGATTCGTAGTTGTCCTGTGCGCGGGCCGTCCAGTGCAGCACGCAGGTGAGTAGCATGATTGCCGAGGTTTTGATGATGGTGTTCATGACAGTATTGATTTTATAGTTAACGAATAAATGTATTGTCGCCAATGGTCAGCAAGATGCCGACGAAGAGATCACGACGGGCACCAGGGCGGATAGCCCGCCGGTGTATGCCGTCTTTACTATAGCGGTAGCCATAGATGTTGTCGATGCCCAACAGGTTGCCCGCCGAAAAATAAAGCACCGTAAACTGCCGCAGGATATGCGTGAGGTAACTCACGTTGACGCTGAGGTTATGGAAGTCTTTGGTCCGGTCAGCCAGATAAACCGGATTGTTGGGATTGACATAGGTGCGGCCGGAGGCGTAGGTATACGTTGCGCCGACTTGCGAATTGATAGCCGTAATGAAGTGCTTGTATACCGCGTTAAGCGAATGTGCAGCGGCAAAGGGCGGAGTAGCAGCAGCGGGATAGTCTGCGAAATCGCGTTTGGTGTCGAGGTACGAGTACGAGATCCAGTAGTCGCCATCGCGGATGCTCTTGCGGTCGCGCCAGAAAATATCGATCCCTTTGGCGTAGCCATAGCCATTGTTGTTGAAGCCCTCGGCCGTTTTTTTCACCAGCTGGCCATAGTCTTTATAATAAGCCTCTATCCGGAAGGTGTAGTGGTTGTTGAGGTATTCGATGTTTGCCAGATAATGGGCCGCCTGTTCAAAACCGATGTCCTGCTGTGCCACCCAGTAGCGGTCTTCCGGATTCTGGTAAAACCGGCCGTAGGCCAGTGATGCCTGTAGCGTACGGCTGATTTTGTGGCTCAGTGCCAGTCGCGGCGCCACGTTGAACTGCCGGATGTAGTCTGAATACTCGGTGCGGATGCCCGTGCGCAATACCCATCTTCGGCCGAAGAACCAGTCGGCCTCGGCAAACAATGCACCCAAAAGGTGCGCATACTGCCGGCGCAGGTCGTTCCACGATTCGCCGAACCGCCCGTGAGCCACTTCGCCGCCGACGACAAACCTTGAGTACGTGCCGAAAAAATGGGTAGCACTGCCCCGCCACTGGAGATAACTGTCCGTACGGGCGTAACCATCGGTATTTTGCTGCCCATCATCGCCGGTGATATTCAGGGAAGCACCCGTATGAATTTTCCAGCGGTCATTCAGGTAATCCTGATAGCTGGTGTTGATGAGGGTGTTTCGGTTGTGGTTGCTGAAAAAGAACGGTTGCCCCGGGTTGTCCATGTCTGCATCAAGGAGCGCCATACGTGAGCGGCTGTGGTCGCTGTACCATTTGAATAGGCCGCGCTCGCCCACCTGCGCTTTGTACTGCAGCCGGCCTTCGTATTGTTCCGGTTCGCGCTGCCAATTTACCTGTTGATTGATCAATGAAAATGCAGGGGCAAGGTTGTAGTAGAAACCATCAATCTGCAGTGCGCTCGTTTTAAACCGATGGGTATGGCCCAATCCAATGCCTACCGACATCAATGATACAGCGGAAGTGGTTTTAGCAGGCAAGTCCTTGCTTTCGAGCACCAAGGCCGAGCTGAGTGCCTGCCCGTACTGTGCGGAGTACCCACCTGACGAAAACGCCGTTTGCTTAAACATAAACGGGTCGAGCCGGCTGCGGCCGGCCAGGTTAGGGGCCTGTGCATTCAGGGGATTTTTAATAATGAGCCCGTCAAAAAAAGACTTCGTCTCAGCCGCCGACCCGCCGCGTACAAACAAGCCGCCCTCGGCAAAAGCCGTTTGTGAACCAGGCAGCGTTTGGTAGGCTGCGAAGATATCGGCGGAGGCTCCGGCGGTGGTGGCCACATCAAGTGCACTGAGCGAGATACCTTTAGTATTGACGCCCGATTGGAAGGTACCTACGGTGATGGTCACGACGTCCAGCTCAGCGGTCTGAGCAGTTAACCGGAGTTCCAATATCATTGAATCGCCGGCCAGCATGATGGCCGTACTGTCACTGCCGTGGCCCAGTGCGGAGAAACGCAGCCACTGCTCGCCCGTGAGTGCCGTCTCAAACGCGAAATAACCGCTGCTATCGGATGAGGTGCCGTCAAAGCTCCCTTTGATCCATATGCTGGCCATGCCGATTGGCAGCCCGCGCGTATCCGTGACGGTACCCGTTATGCGGCATTGTGCCCAGCAAGGGTGTCCGGCACTCACCAGCAGCGCAAGCAAGAAGTAAAGGACGGTGTTCACGCTTTTCATGCCGCAAAGATGAACACCGCAGATAACTCGTTAAAGGAATCTCCGACGAGTGGTAGGATTGGTGGGATGAATGGTTACAGCCTCACTTAAAAGTCGGAATAGTCTGTCGGGTATAAAAAGATTTGTTGGTTGCGGGATACGTTGTGCTGGTATTCCGGTTTCGCGGATAGTTCTTTCCAGTATGCATCCTTGCTAAACGCTTCCCAATGTTCATCCCGCGACTGTTTATTTTCAAACGTGGTGAGGTACATCAAATTGGGCATTCGGCTTCCCGCAATGACTTCACCATAGAAAACGGCATTGAATCCCAAACGTTTGAATAGTCCGATTTCATCGCCTTTGTTAAACATATCCACCTTATTGCGGTAATACGCCTCGGTAGCGCTCTCATAACTTCTTAGTTCATACACACGTTCGGCCCTGGGTGAAGTTAGGTTGGGGACCTCAAAGCGAGGACTACCCTCAAAGGCGTCCATAAGGATCGTCTCGATTCGGTCGTAGGGCAGATTGTTGTATGGTGCATGCAAGTAGTCCTTTCCGGCTTCCTGATATGCCGGATCATTTTGTAACGTGGCTTCCAGTGATGCAAACTGATCGTATGACGTGAAAGGAATAAATACATAAGTCAACCATTCATTTGCGGCCGCTGCATCAGCGATGGGCTTGAATACACCCACGTTGGTTATGCCTGCCCGATGCAGCGCAGGAAGGTAAGCCGTTTCAAGGAAGTTATCCAACTGCGCCACCTGTTGCGACGTTTTCAGGTGGTAGATTTTTAATTGATAGAAATCGCGGTCCGCTGCTGCAGCGGTGTAGGAAAATAAGGCCAATGCGGCAATGATGAATCGTGTTTTTATGCTCATGGTTCGAATTTATAGCAAATAATTGATTATACTAAATACGTGCATTTGCGGCTGATATTACGTAACAATCCTGCAATGTTTAGTTACTTTTGCTACTCATTATTTAAGGAGTCGTTGAAAATGCTATGCAAAAGAGTCATTTTTGCATACAATAAACCCATGTATCCGAGGTCTTTACATGAAATTAACTGAATTAAGATATGGCAAATCAATTAAAAAGCAACTGGTTTCTCGCTTGTATCACGGCATGTGTTTTCGTCTCGTGCAGTGAGGGCGGTCACCGGATTTCGGCTGATGCAGACAACGTCGGCCTGGCACTTCCTGAAGGCTTTGGCGCTTTGAAAGTCGCAGACAGCGTCGGCGCAGCGCGGCACATTGCGGTCAATTCGAAAGGTGATGTCTTCGTCAAGCTGCAACGTGCGGTAGACGGGAAAGGGATTATCGTGCTAACGGACACAGACGGTGATGGCCGGGCCGATGAGCAAACCGGATTTGGTGATTATGGCGGAACGGGTATTTTCATCAAAGACAATTTTCTCTATGCTTCATCCAACAGCGAAGTGTTCCGCTATGCGTTGGACGAAAATCAACGTGTAACTAACCCCGAAGCGCCGGACACTATCATTACCGGCTTGATCGACCGCCGCCAGCACAATTCCAAGTCCATAGCCTTGGATGGAGCTGGAAATATCTATGTCAATATCGGCGCGTATTCCAACGTATGTCAGGAAAAGGATCGCACGCCGGGCTCGCCGGGCATGCAGCCATGCCCCATCCTGGATTCGGCCGGCGGCATCTGGCGGTTCAAGACCGATGGCATCCGGCAGACCTACGGTGATGGCCAACGTTATGCCACGGGGCTGCGCAACGTCGTGGGGCTTGACTGGAACCAAGAGGCCGGTGCGCTATTTGTCATGCAGCATGGCCGTGACAACCTGCATGATTTCTACCCCGAACTCTACGCAGAAGGTGTGGGAATTGACTTGCCTTCCGAAGCCATGTACCGATTAAGTGAAGGGGCGGATGCAGGTTGGCCGTATATTTATTATGACCATCACCAAAAGAAAAAGATCGTCAACCCCGAGTACGGCGGCGATGGCAAGCAGGAAGGCGGGGCGGACGCCCTGGATCCTGTGGTGGCGTTTCCCGGTCACATTGCGCCCAACGCATTGTTGTTCTATACCGGAGATATGTTTCCGGCCAGGTATAAAAACGGGGCGTTCGTGGCCTTCCACGGCTCCTGGAACCGTGCACCCGATCAACAAGGGTTTATGGTTGCGTTCGTACCTTTTGAAAATGGCCAGCCCAGCGGCGATTGGGAGGTGTTTGCCGATGGGTTTGCCGGCATAGATACGATAGCCGCTCCGGGTGATGCCCGGCACAGGCCCTGCGGACTGGCACAGGGACCAGATGGCTCATTATATGTATCCGATGACGTGGGCGGTACCATCTACCGGATTGTCTATGCAGGAGCGAAATAGTCGGAAATACAGTCAAATCGGCGTTGCGATCCTGTTTTTGTTACTGGTGGCCTGTGGCGGCCATCAAACGGAGGGACAAACGCAGCCGGAAACAGCTAATGGACAGGAGGCGGCCCTCCAAGGAAAAAGCGCAAGTGCCCTTTCGGAACGGACGGCAGGCATGCGAGCAGGGCAAGTAGTGTACGACCAGTATTGTGCCACCTGCCACCAGACCAATGGCGATGGTGTGCCAAACCTCAATCCACCATTGGCTAAAACCGATTACGTGACGGGTGATAAAGAGCGGCTTATCCGGATTGTGCTCAACGGATCTAACGAAGGGCTCGAAGTGAACGGCATGGTCTATAGCAATGCCATGCCGGCACACAGCTTCTTAAGCGATGAAGATGTGGCCAATGTCCTTTCTTATATCCGCAATAGCTTTGGCAACCATGCTGATACTGTTTCGGTTGATGAAGTGAGGCAGGTGAGGGCTACGTTGGAATGAGGTGATTAATCCGGGAAAACCATGCGATTTTCCGCAAATTTGCATAAGTGATCCAACAGTTCGCTAAGCTGGTCGCCCGTGTCGGTAAGCGCATATTCCACCCGTACGGGCACACTATCCGTATCCTCGTGGCGCTTGATAAGACCGTAGTGCTCCAGCAGTTTGAGCCGGTCGGCTAAGATATTGTCGCTGATATATTTCAAATCTTCTTTTACGCTCGAAAACCGGGTGTTTCCTTCTTCGATGCTAAACAGCACATCGGTAAGCCAACGCTTACTAAGCAGGTGGATGAGTTCATTCAACGTGCACTTGTCTTCGAGATAAAGCTGATTGTAGTAGTTCGTGGATGTCAATTTTCGCATGGTATAGTTGTTTGTCGGTGCATTTATCAATAACTCATTATTTCAGAAGTTATTGCCATTGCTTAAGCATATGCGTTATTTTGCAAATGCCGAAAGGCTGCTTATGATGCGCTAAGATACAAGTTTTACAGTTAAAAATTAATCGTTATGCAATACAGAAAATTAGCCGGAACAGAATTAGACCTGTCTGTAATCACCTTCGGTGCTTGGGCTGCCGGAGGGTGGATGTGGGGAGGATCCGAACGGAAGGATGCCGTAGAAGCTATCAGGGCGTCGTACGATTGGGGGGTGAATACGATTGATACCGCGCCCATTTACGGCCAAGGTACCAGCGAAGAGATTGTGGGAGAAGCCATCAAAGGCATCGCCCGGGACAAGGTATACATCCTTACCAAATACGGGATGCGTTGGGATTTGGCCAAAGGTGATTTCGGTTTTCATAGCAAGGATAATACAGGTAAGGAGATAGACATCTACAAATACGCCGGTAAGGAGAGCATCATCAAGGAATGCGAAGATAGCCTGCGCCGTTTGGGCACCGATTACATCGACCTTTATCAAATTCATTGGCCTGATAGTACCACTCCCATTCAGGAATCTATGGAAGCGGTTGCCCAGCTTATTCAGCAGGGTAAGGTGCGGTATGCCGGGGTATGCAATTACAGCGCGGCCCAGTTGGAAGAAGCCAACAGGTACGTAGACGTAGTATCCAACCAGGTACCCTATAGCATGGTCAAACGCGGTATCGAAGCTGAAGTGGTACCTTACTGCCTGGAGCATGGAAAATCCATCTTGGCCTATAGCCCCATGGAACGTGGGCTGCTTACCGGAAAGCTACAGCCCGGGCATGCCTTCGGTGAGGGCGATCACCGTGCTGGACTCTATTTCTTTACCGATGAGAATATCCGGCGGACAAACGCTTTTCTGGGTCGCATCAAACCCATAGCCGATAGCAAGGGCATCTCTTTGGGCCAGTTGGTTTTGCTGTGGACGTTGGAGCAGCCCGGCATTACCATTGCGCTGGTGGGGGCGCGGAATACCGAACAGGCCATCCAAAATGCCAAGACGACAGCCACCAGCTTGAGCGCAGAAGAAGTGGCTACCATCACGGCCGAGCTGGCGCAGTTGGAGCTGGTAAAGCCATAACAGCTCCGGTTCTGGATCATACTTGCTTCGTGCCATCGTCGCAATTGGGGTATGTTTTATAAACATAAAACCAAAAGTTGGCAGGGATTGACAAAGGTGAGGCCTTTGTCAATCCCCTGTCGATAGCGATATTGGTATCGAACTATCGCGACGACGGGACTAACAAGCAGCCTACCTGTAACGTTCCGGTTGTTATTTTTGCTTTTGTGCCCCGTTTTCAAAAACATCCGTACCTTTGGCCAAAAATAGATTAAGCAAGCATGAATAGCAAGCAAATTATACCATTACTGATGATTTCAACCGCATTTATCGTATCGTGTGGAGAAACCAAGACAACTACTGAAAACCCTTTTCTAACCGCTTATGATACGCCGTTCGGTGTGCCGCCGTTTGATAAGATCAAAAACGAACATTTCAAGCCGGCACTTGAAGCTGGAATGGAGCAGCACGAGGCCGAAATCGACGCGATTGTCAACAATGCAGAAGATCCCACTTTTGAAAATACCATCCTTGCGCTTGAAGACGCCGGTCAGTTGCTAAGCAACGTGAATACCGTACTGGGCAACCTGAATTCGGCCAATACCAATGATTCCATCCAAGCTATTGTGAAAGAGATGGCTCCGGTGCTTTCCGCGCATCAGGATAATATCCGGTTGAATGAGCGGCTGTTTGCCCGGGTCAAAACCCTTTGGGACAACAGGGCAGACTTGGACCTGAATCCCGAGCAGCTCCGGTTGCTGGAAGACAATTACAAAAGTTTCGTCCGCGGTGGTGCCAATTTGCAGGGCGAAGACAAGGACAAGCTCCGTAAAATCAATGAAGAGCTTGCGGTGCTGACCGTCCAATTCAATCAAAATTTACTGGCCGAGACCAATGCTTACGAACTGGTCATCGAAAATGAACGCGACCTGGCCGGGCTTCCGGAAGGACTGATTGCTGCGGCTGCCGAAACGGCAAAGGAACGTGGCAAGGACGGCAAATGGGTCTTTACGCTTTCCAACCCCAGTGTGATGCCATTTTTGCAATATGCCGATAATCGCGACCTGCGCAAGCACATTTGGGAGGCTTACAAAAGCCGGGGTGATAATGGCAATGCGCACGACAATAAGGAAATTCTGGTTAAAATCGCCAATCTTCGCTTACAACGGGCTAACCTTTTGGGATATCCAACCCACGCCCATTACGTGTTGGAAGAGGCTATGGCCGAAAATCCTGACAATGTATACAAATTGCTCAATGATCTTTGGCGTCCGGCGCTAGCCAAGGCCAAGGTCGAGGCGGCAGACATCAAGCAGGAAATCGCTGCGACGGGGCAATCCTTTGCCCCAGCGCCTTATGACTGGCGCTATTACACCGAAAAAATCCGCCAGAAGCGCTACGCGCTGAATGAAGATGAAATCAAACCGTATTTCAGTCTGAAGCATGTCCGCGAAGGCGCTTTCGACGTAGCTAACCGCTTGTACGGGCTTACATTCAAAGCGCTGGATGATGTGCCGGTGTACCACCCCGAGGTGGAGGTTTATGAAGTGTTTGACGCCGACGGTAGTCACTTAGGTGTTCTCTATGCAGATTTTTTCCCGCGTCAATCCAAACGCGTAGGCGCATGGATGACTTCCTACCGTAGGCAAAAGATGGAGGATGGCAAGCGTGTAGCGCCGATCATCTCCATCGTATGTAACTTTACCAAGCCGGTTGGCGACAAGCCGGCCCTATTGACGTTTGACGAGGCTAGTACCTTGTTTCATGAGTTTGGGCACGCCCTGCATGGTCTCTTGTCAAATGTGACTTATGAACGCCTGTCAGGTACGTCGGTGTCGCGCGACTTTGTGGAGCTGCCGTCTCAGATTATGGAAAACTGGGCGGCGGATCCCGCGGTATTGAAGCTGTATGCGCATCATTTTGAAACCGGAGAGCCGATCCCCGACGAACTGATTGCCAAGTTGGAACGGGCAGGCACGTTTGACCAAGGCTTTGCCACGGTGGAGTATTTGGCAGCATCATTGCTCGATATGGATTATCATACGCAGACGGCGGAGATAACGGACGACGCGACCACCTTCGAAAACGCTTCAATGACCAAGTATGGCCTTATTGACGAGATTATCCCCCGGTACCGGAGCACGTACTTCCAGCACATCTTCAGTGGCGGTTATTCGGCCGGCTATTACAGCTATATCTGGGCGGAGGTGCTGGATGCAGATGCCTTTGCGGCGTTCAAAGAAAAGAGTCTTTTTGATAAGGAGACCGCCGATGCTTTCCGCCAAAACGTCCTTGAACGCGGAGGTACGGAAAAGCCTGCGGTGCTATACCGTAATTTCCGCGGGTCGGATCCCAATCCGGTACACTTGATGAAAAAACGAGGGCTGGATTAAGCGACCGGCTGTAAACGCGTAAAGGGCTGGCCATTGGCCAGCCCTTTACGCGTTTAGCGACAATGCTTCAATGCAGGCGCGCGGTCAACGGCCGGCGTTACGGTTTCACACGAGACCGTTTGCAAGCGATGACCAAGTGCTATTAAATACCTGCCGAATGAAACTGCAAATCATACAACCGCTTGTAGTACCCATCGATCCGCAACAACTCCTGGTGGGAACCTATTTCTTTCATCTCGCCTTTGTCCAGCACGATGATTTTATCAGCCTTCTGTATGGTAGAAAGCCTATGGGCAATGATGATGGACGTGCGGCCCTTCATCAGCGTGTCAATAGCCCGTTGAATCAGCCCTTCGGTTTCGGTATCTACCGATGAGGTAGCTTCGTCCAATACCAATATTTTCGGATCGTGTACCAGCGCGCGGATGAACGAGATAAGCTGGGCCTGCCCGGAGGACAGTGTAGCCCCACGTTCCTGTACTTTATAGTCGTACCCGTCCGGCAACCGCATGATGAAGTCATGTGCGCCCACCTGCTTGGCGGCTTCAACAATTTGCTCACGGGTGATGGCCGGGTCATTGAGGCTGATGTTGCTGGCCACGGAGTCCGAAAATAAGAAAACATCCTGCAGTACGGTAGCGATAGTACGGCGCAGGTAGTTAAGCTCGTACTCACGGATGTCTGTACCATCCAGCCGTATAGCGCCTTTGTTTACTTCATAGAAGCGACTGAGGATATTGATGGTAGAAGATTTCCCAGCGCCTGTAGCGCCCACCAACGCCAGCGTTTCGCCGGGGTTGACTTTGAAGCTGATGTCCTTAAGTACCCACTTTTCTTCGTCGTACGCAAACCATACGTTATCAAAGACAATTTCCCCCCGGATGGTGGTGGGCTGTTTGGTGCCCGTATTGGGGGTTTGCTCGTTGGTATCCAGTACGGAAAAAATCCGCTCAGCGCTCACCATGCCCATTTGGAGCGTGTTGAACCTGTCCACCAATTCACGTATCGGGCGGAAAATCATGTTGATGTACATGATAAATGAGACAATGACACCGGGCGACAGTTCGTCTGCCAGTACCTGTTTGGAGCCGTACCATACCAGCAATCCCAATGCGATGGCCATGATGATTTCGATGACCGGGAAAAAAATTGAAAAATACCAGTTGGCCCGGATATGCGCATTGCGATGTTCTGCATTGGCCGTCTTGAATTTGCGTATTTCCTGGTCTTCGCGGGCAAAATATTGGATAATGCTGATACCCGAAATGTGTTCTTGTAAAAACGTATTCAGGTTGGATACCCATTTTCTTACATCTTGAAATGCCGACTTCATTGCTTCCTTGAAAATGTAAGTTGCAGCAATCATCAAAGGCATCGGAATCAATACGACGAGCGTGAGTCTCCAATCCGTGTAAAACATTACGCCCAGGATAACGACCAATTGCAGGATATCGCCGATGATTTGGATAAGCCCCTCGGAAAAGATGTTGGCAATGGTTTCCAGATCCGATATGGTGCGGGTGATGAGCCGGCCAATAGGCGTATGATCGAAATATTTAAGGCGCAGCCGCGTAATGTGATTGAATACCGCAATGCGCAAATCACGGATAACCGATTGGCCCAAGGTGCTCGTCATCAGGGTATGGTAATAGCGGATGACTGTTTGAAACACTAGTAGGCCAAGCATGAGCATCAGCATAAGCCGGAGGCCGTTGGCATCATGCTGGAGGATGAATCGGTCGAGGGTATATTCGACCAGCATCGGTAGCGCCGGGGCAATACCTGCCATGAGGATAGTAAGCAACACGGATATGATAAAAATGCCCTGATAGGGCCTTACATAGCGCATCATCCTGCGTAGCAGTTGCGCATCATACGTTTTGCCAGTTATTTGGGGTTCGCTCATGGGTTAGGTACAAAAGTACGATTTTGTGGCGTATCTTCGTTCATGATTTGTCAAACGGCGCGCCGTGCCGGTGCTTATTCCGTTGAGGTAAGTAGCCTGTTGAGCGCGTCCAATGAGACATCGGCATCAACGACCTCCCCACTGGGGCGGATGAGTACGTAACGTGGCAGTTCTGTAAGGTATAAGGAGTCTATCAGGGGTTGCTGAATCTCTTTTCGCAATTTATAATTGTGTTGCAGGCCTAAGGGCGGGCTCCATTTTTTCCATTGGCTGAATCGGCTGTCGACCGACAAATGGATGAGGGCTATTTCTTGTTGCTTAAGTGCGGAAGCCTGTTCATCAATCCGTTTGATAGCGGCATGTCCAGCCTTATCCGCGCTGTTCCAGAAACAAAGAAGGAGGTATTTATACGTATCAAAATCCGGCCATGTTAATTGTTTCAGTCCCTCGTCGACCGCGATCACCTGTGTTGCCGGATTTAATTGCTGAATGGGATTCATGATACGGGTTAAACGTTGGATGAGGTCAATGCCATATTTGGTTCGCCGAGCACTGTCGGGCATCGCCTGATACAATTCGTTATAAGCGATTGCATACGTCCGGTGTGCATTAGTTGTATAGGCCAGAAATAAGGATGCTACTAAAGGCTTTTTTTGTTGGATAAAACGTTGCGTGATCGTTGATTCCTGGTCGGCCGTCTCACCGGCTGTGTCTTGCTTCTGGGCGGCCATGCCACTGCCGAACGTATAATGTAGGGCTTTTCCCTCGGCCTCGGCTTGCTGTTCATCCAGCGCTTCCTGCCAATCGTTTAATAACGCCTGTTCGTTGCTGCCTCCTTGGATCGAAAATTTGGCTTTGCTAATGGAACCCGGATGATCAAAAAAACGATGGTCGAGCATTAACTTGGCATCGCTTTTTTCTAAATATACGGGGATGTACGCTGTCCAATCCAAACCATCAGTACCCCTGCGGGTGGATTTGCCGTGGATTTCCAAGAAATAAACCTCATGCATGGGCAATTGGTTAACGACGAGTGTAAATTTGCCGTTTCGGGGGGCAACTGCAGCTAATGAGTCTTTTTTCTTGTCATTAAGCAATTTTACGCTGGTTATTTCGGGGTTTTCTACGTCACTCAATATTCGCAGCGTACCCATTGCAGGCTCATACGTGGTATACGCGGCACTTGTGTCTTTTTTGTTTGACCCGGACCGGCAACCCAAAAAAAAGGCAAATAACGCAATGCTGAAGGGCAGTAGCGTAGGTAATACACTCAGGGTTAATGATTTCATCCTCAAATTTAGCAAAAAAAATGAGTAGGAGATCCTAAAGGAAGGGATACATCACTTCAGTAAGATACAGACCGCACGCCGGGACAGAGGTGCCCGCCACCGAGCGGCTTTTGCTACGGATGACGGTGTGCATGTATTCCGGAGGGTGTTCGCCCCGTCCGACGTCCATCAGGGTCCCCACGATAGCCCTTACCATATTGCGAAGAAACCGGTTCGCGGAGATATGAAAGACCAACCGTTGTTCATCAACCCATTGCCATTCTGCCCGCGTTACGCGGCATATATTGGTGTGCACCTGTGTATTGGACTTACTGAAGCACGAGAAATCTTCATACTGCTGCAAAATTGCTGCAGCTTCGTTCATTGCGCCGACGTCAGGTACACTGCGCAACTGCCACGAACGGCCACGTAGAAAAGGATCCTTTTTAAAATGAGTATGGTATTCATAAGACCGTTGCACCGCATCAAACCGTGCATGGGCATCCGGAGCAACGGCGATAAGTCTTTTTGCAGCGATATCATGCGGGAGCAATGCATTGATACGGTAAAGCAATGCATCCGCATCGCCGATGGTAGCCTCATGCGCCACATCGAAATGTGCAAAAAGCTGTGTCGCATGTACGCCGGTATCCGTACGGCCACATCCTACTGTGCCGATGGGTTCGCGTAGCAGCGTGGTCAATGCCTTATCCAGCAGTTCCTGCACGGTCAACGCGTTGGGTTGGATTTGCCAACCATGATAAGCCCCGCCGTCAAAGGCGATTTCGATGAAATAACGTCTGCGCGTGGTTTCCACGAGGCAAAGGTATGAAATTAGCTTTATGCCGTAAGTCTCAAGTGGCAGGCAGTAAGCGATAAGTCTAAAACGAACAGTAATCCAGCAAAAAAAGAAACAGCAAATTTACGAATCACCAAATTAACGTATCTTTGCAGCCTATGATATATCTGACACGGCGCGAACGGTTTAACGCGGCGCACAAATTATACCGCGATGAATGGACGTTGGAACAAAACGAGGCGGTGTTTGGCAAATGTTCCAACCCGAATTGGCATGGCCACAACTATGAGCTTTTTGTAACGGTTAAGGGCGAAGTCAACCCCGAGACCGGGTTTGTCATTGATTTGAAGGAGCTGAAAAACATCATCATGTTTTATGTGATCGACAAGCTGGATCACAGAAACATCAATATGGATGTGGACTTCATGCAAGGTAAAATGGCGTCTACGGAAGTGTTGGCCATTGAAATATTCAATCAATTGAAGCCGCATGTAGAGGCGCATGACGTTATTTTACACTCGGTGCGGTTGGTTGAAACGGAAAACAACTCCGTTGAATACTTTGGGGAATAACGCTCCGTTGACGAACTAATGCATACGAATATGGAAAACAATTTTCCACTCAACGAGGAAGAAATTGACGGATACGTCAAAATCGATCGCTATAATCCCGAAAAGGTAGCCCGTATTGCAGCGCATTACGCGGAGATTCTCGAATTATTGGGGGAAGATCCCTCCCGTTCTGGACTGGTGAAAACGCCCGAGCGGGTTGCAAAGGCACTTCAGTTCCTTACCCATGGCTATGACCTGGACGCAGCAACCGTATTGCGCAGTGCCATGTTTGAGGAGGAATATAGCCAAATGGTGGTCGTCAAAGATATTGAAGTCTATTCCATGTGCGAACACCACATGTTGCCCTTCTTCGGTAAAGCCCATGTAGCATACATCCCCAATGGCCATATTGTTGGCTTAAGCAAAATCCCACGGGTGGTGGATATCTTTGCGCGCCGTCTACAGGTTCAGGAGCGCCTTACCAATGAGATTCGTGATTGTATACACAAGACCTTGCAGCCGGCGGGGGTGGCCGTGGTTGTCGAATGCAAGCACCTGTGTATGTGCATGCGCGGCGTGCAGAAGCAGAATTCCGTGACGACGACGTCTGCCTTCACGGGTGAGTTTGTGCATGAGCGTACCCGTAACGAATTTCTCCGGCTGATTACCGCGTCGTTAGGCTGACGATGCAGCGGGCTTAAAACAGCCGAAGCCCAATCCGTATCGCGTCTTTCCCGCGCATTTCCGGTCGGGCACCGAAAGAACGGGCATAGATAATCCGCAGGTTTTGCCACTGCAATCCGACGTGCGCTTCGCCATAATGGGACACCTCTTTGGTGTTAAGGTAATGCAGCCCGATGATTTCCTGTAGCTTGAGTTTGCGGAGCAGGGGCACCTTGCTGGTCAACAACGTAGACAGATTGTACTCACCATGTGCCTCCGCGAAATTTTCCGTTGTGCTATGCTGGTAATAATCCAGCAGCAGGAACGTACTCAGTTGCTGGTCGCTGATGAGCGTACGCGTACCGTTGAAATGGCGGTAATCCGTGTAGTACAGTTGTTTGCTGCTCAAAAACGTGCCGGCGATAAGGTCGACGGACAGCTGGCCGTACAACCCCATAGCAATTTGTGTTTTGTACAACCGGGCTATCAGCAAGTCATAAGCTGCGTCGGCCCCGAAAACCCCTGGTATGGCCTTGGTGTAATTTAGCGATAGCGTGGGCCATTTGGATGGCAAGTATACCCGCCTGTTCGGATAGGTTTCGTACCGCGTGCCAAAGTCGTAGCTGACACCCAACGAGACCTTAAACGCCTGGTTTTCGTCAAATAGTGGTATGTCTTCAGCGGGGACAAACGGATTGTTTGAGGTTAGGTACTGTTTATTGCGCTCCCAGAAGGTGTAGTCGGTGCTGTTGGGCAACCAAACGCGGTTTTCCCATATCGCCGAAGCGGACAACTTCACATTCGCAGGCAGCGTATATTGCCAAGAGGCCCCGCCGAAGGCGCGCTCATACACTTTCATGTAGTTGCGGCCGAAGAAGGTGGTGCTGATGGTGTTAAATAGTGGCGGCAGCGAGCCGCGGTTGTTCAGGTCCTGCACGGTGCTGCCCCCATAGAGCCCAAAGGTGCTTTTCCCCCACGGAAACGACGTGCCCAGATAGCCGTTGAAGCGCTGGTTGGCAAAGCCGTAGCGGACATTGCCGTATAGGGTGAAGCTGCGGTTGCGGACGGTGTCTACCTGCTTGACATATTGAGCACCATAATGGAGTGCCAACCCTTCCACACTGTTGAAGAGCAGCGACGTGGCAAGGCCATCGAACGAAAGGCGCCAGCGTTCTGCACGATTACGGTAAGTATACCCCCCCGCGAGAAAGCCCATAGGTTTAAACCGGTTGGCCCGTCTATCCACCGAGTCGAGGTATTCCTTTGATTCACGCCGCCGTTGTATGCTGTCTTTGCGGACATAATCCAACTCTTCCTCCTCCGTAAGCAGTAAGGGGCGGTGTGCTGCCCAATAGTCAGCGTCCCGCTTATTGACACCCTCCGTAATGCGCAACGCTTCGTTGAAAAGGCGCTTTTTGATGGTGGGCTGCAGGTTGTAATCGCTGTATACCGCGGCGAAGTAGCCGCCTACGCGAAAGCCCAGCAACCCACCCACGAAATCGAAGCGGATACTTGAGGGTTGCCATTGCTGGTTTTCGAGCGGGATAAATTCCTGCCTGATGCTGAGTGTATCGAGGATATTGACGCTCGATTCCTTCGTGAGCTGGAGGTTGACCCCATAGATGCGCCAAGAGCCATCTATGATGTAAATGTCGCCCGCATAGAGCGGTTCCGCCTTGCGACGGGGGATGACCTGTATTTTGTTGATCGTAAGTCCGTTTTCTTCCGTGGTCCCTGACAGGCGATAGCGGTAGTAATTCAGTGCGTTGTCAGCGATGGGCGATACAAATGGCCGTGCGCTCAGCCCTTCAATAATGGGCTGATGATTTTCGTAAAAGTTCAGCTTTAAGTCGGCTGCCCGGTTGAAGCTGAACGCTTGGTTGTTGCCCGAAAATTTGGAGCTGATCATCTCCTCATGGAATTTATCCGGCGGCTGCACGGTGATGCGGGATTCGGATTCTGAGAGGTATACAATGCCGGTCCGGTTGGAGTCAAGCCCCATCTCCCGCGCCACCTGATCGACATCAAACCCCAAGAATTTCTTCGGCGCCTGCAATAGGCGCTGCACGCCTTTGATATACACCTTGGCAGTGTAAGGTGAGGCCTCATTCAAGTGCTTCTTGCGGTTGCGGATAGCCTGCCGGATAATGGCATAAGCCGGATCTTCTCCATGGCCGATGACCACCTCGTCCAGCAGGTAAGCCTCGGTGTGCAAGGCAACAGTGAGGTGTGTGTCGCGGGGTACCGTCACCTGTTGGGCGGCCTGCCGGTAACCAACGGCCCGAATGAGCAATGTGTGCTCACCGGACGGCAGCTGAAGCTTGAACACTCCTTCGCTGTTAGCCGATGTACCGGTGGTGGTGTTCGCTTTATAAATGCTGGCAAAGGGTACCGGCTGGCCGTGTTCATCCCTGACCTGCCCGCTCAATGGATACGTTTGGGTATGGGCGGGTAAAATAAAGCAATAGGTGAAGATGGTGGTGACGGCGATGATTTTCAGCATGATACGGCAATCCATATAGGTGATCGGTTATGATTCTGACGTCCAAACTTACGAAACGTTACATCGTTATCGTTGTTAAATTGTGTTAAGTTTGCTTACTTTGCGGTTACGATGGATATGTTCGATGACATATTGACGAGCTATCTGGAGCGGACGTGTGATGCTGAGCCTGCTTTATTGCAGCGCATCAACCGGGAGACCTACCTCAAGGAAACGAGGCCTCACATGCTGTCGGGCCATTATCAAGGGAGGTTCCTCGCGCTGCTGAGTAAGCTGGTCGCACCCCGTTATGTGCTGGAGGTGGGCACGTTCACCGGCTATGCGACGTTGTGTCTTGCGGAAGGCCTTGCGCCGGGGGGCGAAATCCACACCATCGACCATAACGCAGAGCTGGAAGCCCGTGTCCGTGGGTATTTTGAGCAATCCCAATGGCACGATGCTATTCATTACCACATTGGCGATGCCGCCGCCGTTATCCCCGAGTTGTCAGGCCTTTTTGATTTCGTTTTTATCGATGCCGATAAGAAAAACAATCACCTGTATTATGAGCTTGCACTCGAAAAAAGCCGTAAGGGCGGCTTGATTTTGATTGACAACGTACTTTGGAAGGGGAAAGTGGTGATGGATGCCGGCGATCCCCAAACCCAGCAATTTGTTTCACTGAACGAACGGCTTGCAGCCGATGAACGTGTAGATAAACTGATTCTTCCCATTCGCGACGGGTTGTTTCTGTTGCGTAAGCGGTAAAGGGAAGCTAAAACCATACGATATGAAAGGAATAAACAAGACGACCATTGCCTTATGCCTTGCCATGTGGTTGACCGCAACGTCAGCTATACACACGATAGCCCAAGAATCACCCCAAGCTTATATCGAACAATACAAAGATGCAGCCATCCAGCATATGGAAGAACACGGATGCCCGGCGAGCATCATCTTAGCTATAGCGATGCATGAGAGCGCACACGGTACCAGTCGCGTCGCCCGCCACCTCAACAACCACTTCGGTATTAAGGGGCCGAACGACAGTAAGGAAATCCGTTCGGCCTACAAGGGGTATTCGTCGGTAGAAGAATCCTATCAGGATTTTATCGATTTTCTGAAGCGCCGCAAGCGTACCGTGGAGCTGTTCGACTTGTATGAGCCTCATGAATACCAAAAGTGGGTGCAGGGCATAGCCCGTTCCGGGTATGCGCACAGTACCTCTTGGTCATCCAAGGTCATCAACATCATCCGGAAATACAACCTGCATGAGTTGGATAAAAAACCAGAAGGAATGGTACTTGCTGCAGCTGAAATGCCGGAGGAAGCAGCGTGGTACACGGTAAAACGAGGAGACACCTTATATGACATCGCCCGGAAGTATGGCACAACGGTACAGACCATTCAGCGCAACAATGGGCTGACCGACTCGCGGTTGCGCATCGGACAACAATTGCTCCTCTAAATGAAAGGATACCTATACGCCATTCTCGCTGCCGTCTTCTTTACTTCGTGCCTATCCAAGCATGAAGTGCTTCAGAACCCGCGCGTGAGCAGCCGGCCGGTACCGGCGCGGCCAGCTCAGCCGGCACGCAACGCTCCTACCAAACCTGCACAGCCGGCCGCTTCCTACACCAGCACATCCGGTTACGAATACATTGAGCGATATAAAGATATCGCCATTGCTGAAATGGAGCGGTATGGTATTCCGGCAAGCATTAAGCTGGCGCAAGCTTTACTCGAATCCGGAAACGGCAACAGTACACTGGCCCGCGAAGCAAATAATCACTTCGGCATCAAGTGCACTCCGGAATGGATAGGGGGGAAAACCTACAAGGACGATGATCGGCATAACGATTGCTTCAGGGTATACGAACACGCGGAAGAGTCGTTCAAAGACCATTCGCAGTTTTTGCTGCGGAAACGCTACGCGGCGCTCTTTGAACTCGATAAGGACGATTACAAGGGATGGGCGAAAGGCCTTAAATCCGCTGGTTACGCGACGAACCCGCGATATGCTGATCTGCTGATCGACCTCATCGAACGTTACGAACTGCATCAGTACGACCGGCCCGAAAGCCGCACCGCCAAAATCGAACGTGAAAAAGTAGTCCAGACTGAAATCGTCGAAAATAAACCAGAAGAGCTCCAAGTCGCGCAGGCCAAGGCGCCGGTACGTATCGATATCCATGAGGTCAAGCAAGGCGATACGCTGGCTGCTATTGCCCGTAAATATGGCATGTCCACGACAGATCTGATGGATCTAAATGGGCTGAAAACCGAATCGCTGTTTGTCGGCCAGCTTATCTTAGTGTCACAATAAGCTATCACCATCTGCAAAATGGTGTTAAATTTTTCGCCAACTGCAAACTTAACTGTAGTTTTACGACAGTGAAATGTTTGGTTCGTTTTCTATCCGGATTATTCTTGGGCGTATGGAGTCCCGGCTTCACGATGGCGCAAAACGCCGTAGAGGGTATTGTATTTGATAAGCATACGAAACAGCGCATATCTCAGGTATACGTTTACAATACCGCCAACGACGAAGGAGGGTACAACAACACGCGTGGTGAATTTTCCATCCAGGCCTCACCCGGCGACATTCTGATCGCTGCGGCCAAGGGCTATCATCCCGATACGTTGATGGTAAAAGATAAAAAGATCGTGCTGTTTAATATGGAGCGTTCCACAATATGGCTTGATGAAGTATCGGTCATTGCGCGGCGTAGTCCCGAGGAGCGGCTGGAGGAGAATAAGCGGGAGTATAGCACGGCCTATAGCCGGGGAGATGCGGGGTCGATTTTTTCGGTGGGCCCCACGGGAGCAGGATTGAGCATCGATGCATTATACAAGCTCATCAGCCGGGAGGGTAAAAACTCACGCAGGCTTCAGGAGATTATCGAGCAAGATTACCGGGAAACGGTCATTGACTACCGGTTTACCCCTGAATTGGTAAGTAGCATTACCGGCCTTAAAGGCGAGACCTTGGCTGATTTCATGCGCCAGTACCGGCCTTCTTACTATTTTGTGCTCAGCGCCAATGATTATAACCTCGCGTTTTATATCCGCTCGTCGCTGGTTCAGTACCGGCAAAACCCTGC
>NZ_FUYS01000009.1 GCF_900168055.1 Parapedobacter luteus | reverse complement strand
ATGGTGATGACCTGTTCCCAGTAGTGTGCGACCTCATGCAGGCCGTATGTGCGGGCGATGTAGACCAGGTTGAGGATGTCCTTCTGGAAGCATGAGCCGCCGAAACCGACGGAAGCCTTGAGGAACTTTGGTCCGATTCGGCTGTCTGTACCGATTGCGCGGGCCACCTCGTCGACGTTAGCCCCGGTTCGTTCGCAGAGTTCGGAGATGGCGTTGATGGAGGATACGCGCTGTGCGAGGAAAGCGTTTGCGGTGAGCTTGGAGAGCTCGGAAGACCAGAGGTTGGTGGTGAGGATACGTTCGGGGGGCACCCAGGAAGCGTATACATCCACCAGGGCCTGGACGGCCTCGGGGTTTTCCCCTCCGATGAGCACCCGGTCTGGGTTATGGAGGTCCTGTATGGCGGTTCCTTCGGCGAGGAACTCAGGGTTTGAGAGGATATGGAAGCTGACTCCGTTTCCGGTGTTGTGGAGGATGCTTTTCAAGGCCTCGGCGGTACGCACGGGGAGTGTTGATTTTTCCACGATTATCTTATCGGAGGTGGCTGCTGCTGCGATCTGGCGTGCGCAGAGTTCGATGTATTTCAGGTCGGCGGCCATGCCCTTGCCCTTGCCGTAGGTTTTGGTGGGCGTATTCACCGAGATGAAGATCATGTCTGCCTCATCGATGGCGCGGTCTCCTTCGGTCGTGAAGAACAAATTACGGCCGCGTGCTTCGCCGACGACTTCGGCGAGTCCGGGTTCGTACACGGGGAGCTTCGAAAGGTCGGGGTCATTCCAGGCCGCGATGCGTTTTTCGTTGATGTCTACGATGGTGACGGTGATGTGTGGGCATTTCTGGGCAATGACAGACATGGTGGGGCCGCCAACGTATCCCGCACCGATGCAGCAGATTTTAGAAATCTTCATTCGTAATGAAAAATAAGATGATGAACGCAGTTTTGTGGAGCAAATGTAATTAAAATAATTTTTTGCACTAAAGTTTTGCGTGCATTCATTTCAGGAAATCGCGATATCTTATTGCTACTTCTCCATTATTCTTTAATTTTACCTTGCCAAATAGGATAGTGTGTGATTAAACAAGAAATAATCGACAAAATTATTGATGCTGCCAGGATCGAAGAGGTGGTAGGTGATTTTGTGGATTTAAAAAAACGGGGCACCTCATTGATAGGGTTATGTCCATTTCATAACGAGAAGACCCCGTCTTTCAATGTGTCGGTAAGTAAGGGTATTTACAAATGTTTTGGCTGCGGTGCCGGTGGGGATGCCGTGCGGTTTGTCATGGAGCACGAAAAGTACTCTTACCCCGAAGCGCTTAAATATCTCGCCCAGAAATATCACATTGAGGTAGAGGAGACCGAACGCACACCGGAACAACTTGCGGCTCAAAATAAGCGCGAAAGCCTTTTTATCGTAACTAATTGGGCAGGCAAATTTTTCAAAGAAACACTGTGGGACACTGAAGAAGGGCGTACGGTTGGTCTTAATTATTTCAAAGAGCGGGGCTATCGAGAGGACATTATTCAGAAATTCGAGTTGGGTTATTCGCCCGAAGCATGGAGCGCCCTTTATGACAAAGCCAAAGCAGAAGGTTATAACGATGAGTTTCTGGAAGCCACGGGGTTGGTTATCCGTAAGGATGACGGCAGTGTATATGACCGCTTTCGTGGCCGGGTTATGTTTCCTATTCATAACCTTACCGGAAGAATTTTGGGCTTCGGTGGCCGTACACTGAAAACGGACAAGAAAACCCCTAAATACGTTAATTCCCCGGAAAGCGAAGTATATCACAAATCGGACGTATTATACGGTCTATATTTCGCTAAAAAGCCCATTCTGGATGCCGATAATTGCTACTTGGTGGAAGGTTACGCCGATGTGTTGTCCATGCATCAGGCTGGCGTGGAGAATGTGGTCGCCTCGTCAGGTACCTCGCTTACAAGCGGGCAAATTCGGCTGATTGCGCGCTATACAAAGAATGTGACCATCTTATATGATGGTGACGAGGCCGGCATCAAAGCGTCATTGAGGGGTACGGATATGCTTTTGGAAGAAGGGCTTAACGTGAAGGTGCTGCTTTTTCCTGACGGTAACGACCCGGATTCATATGTACAGCGGTTTGGGTCGGCTGCCTTTAAGAAGTATATTGCCGAGCACCAACGGGACTTTATCTTTTATAAGACCCAGGTGCTTTTGCGTGATGCAGGTGGCGACCCTGTAAAGCGAGCGGCTGTCATCCATGACGTGGTAGAGAGTATCGCGTTGATTCCTGATGCGATCAAAGCATCCGTATTTGTGCGCGAATGCAGTGCCCTGCTCGACATTGAAGAGCGGATCCTGATAGCTGAGCTCAATAAAATTCGTGTCGGTCAAGCACGGAAAGCTGACCGGAAGCCCGAACCTTTGCCGACACCGGCAGGTGCCCCCAAGGCTGTGCCAGACGCGGCGAACGGTGCGGCGGAAGAAAGCCTCTCATCGGATATCTTACAAGAGCGCGAAATCGTCCGCATCCTGCTACACTATGGCAATCAACCTGCGACATGGGAAACCGACAGCGACATTCCCATCGCACCACTCCTGCTAAGTGGATTGAGTGACCTTTCTTTTGACGATCCGGCCTGCCTGGCGATCATCAATACGTATAAGGATTATATTGCGCATAATGAGCTTCCAGAGGAGCGGGTATTCGTAGGGCATGCCGATCGGCGTATCGCCGATCTGGCGATTGATCTGCTCGCTACCAAATATAATCTCAGTCCCAACTGGAATGACGAGAAACGCAAGATATATGTTACACATGAGTCTGAGCGGTTAGAAGATTTGGTATACAGTGCGATTTACCGCATTAAAAAGCGGAAAGTAGAACAACAGATTCACCGGATCCGAGAAGAACTGAAGACAGAAACTGATGCAGCCAATATAGAAGTGATGTTGGCAAATTACCAGAAACTGAAGGACGTTTCGAAGCTAATAGCGGACAAATTGGGCACCATAGTTATCAAATAAATGCTGACCCATCTTGAAAAAGGCAAAAACGGAGAAAACCTAGCCATCCAGCTACTGATAAAACGCGGCTATCGAATCCGCTGCCAAAATTGGCGTTATAAAAATCTTGAAGTAGACGTCATCGCTGAGGAAGGTGATGTGCTTGTTTTTATTGAAGTAAAAACCCGTACAAGTGCAGCTTTCGGTATGCCCTATGAGTTTGTCGACCCAGCGAAGCAAGCCAAACTGGTCCGGGCAGCGAATCACTATATAGCCGCAAATAAGTATGGCGGTGAAATCCGATTTGATATAGTCTCCATCCTTTATGCTGAAGAAAATGATAAATACTATACCCGTTTGATAAAAGATGCTTTTTGGCCGGATTAAACGGGTTACAAAATAATAGTTAAGTTTGCAATCATGAACAAACTCATTTACTGCGCTACAGTGCTGATTGCTTTTATTGCATCCTGCAATACGCAGAAACAGGCATCAAAATTTCGGTTTGCTACACCTGAAGCAGGCACCCTTGTCAAAATAGGCGAGTCCATCCCGCTAAAGTTGGTGTTCCCCTCGGAAGTGTCAACCTTTGATTCCGTAGTGTATGCCATGGACGGCGAGGTTCTCGCGCGGAGAACGGACAGTACGCCAGTAACGCTTGATACTGAAAAAGCGGCGTTCGGCAGCCGTACGCTCAGTGCCAAGCTCTATTATGGTGGCGAAGAGCAAGTTGCCTACAGTAATATTATTGTCGTGCCGCCGCCCCCAAAGCGTTACAGCTTCAAAATCATCAACGAATATCCACATGATCCAAAGGCGTATACACAAGGATTGGAATTTGATGAAAACAATATCTTATATGAAAGCACCGGAAATGAGAGTTCCGGCCAAAATGGCAAATCTTCGTTGCGGAAAGTCGATTATCGCACTGGCGAGGTAATACAGCGGCTTGACTTGGATGATCGGTATTTCGGCGAAGGGCTTACGCTTGTAGGCGACAAAGTTGTTCAGCTTACCTGGCGCGAAAAAGTGGGCTTTGTCTACAATAAGAACACATTTGCCAAGATTGGAGAGTTTGCATACGGGCAGAGTGCCGAAGGCTGGGGCCTGTGTTACGATGGCAATCGTCTTATTAAGTCTGACGGGAGCAGTCGCCTATACTTTCTCAATAAGGATACTTATGCCGAAGAAGGTTTTATCGAGGTGTATAACGATAAAGGGCCGGTGGATAGCATCAATGAACTGGAATACATCGATGGCAAAGTATATGCCAATATCTATACCAAAGACATCATTGTTATCATCGATCCGGAGACTGGTGCCATTGAAGGTGAGATTAATCTCATCGGCATTTATGCCGATAAAAAAGACCATAATAATGAGCTCAACGGAATCGCCTATGATAGGCGGGGCGATAGGCTTTTTATTACCGGAAAGCTATGGAGTAAGCTCTATCATATTGAGCTGGTCGAACGCTAACGACGACTATGCTGAGCGCAATAAAGTACATTTTCAAGTATCGCGAAAAAGCGGTAGACCGGGTTATGCTGTATGTCAGCTTGCTTTGTGCGTTGGCGGTGCTTTTTCACCTGGGGTATAACACGGACGTATTCACAGCCCAGCGATTCACAGTGATTACAGCATGGCTGTTTTATGGACTGTATGTGTTAAGCGTGTTGCGTACCGTATTGTCTATTTGGATTGCCAAACGCGTGATGGTAGCGCATTACGGAGGGCTGGCCTTGCTATTGTATTTTGTAATAGTTGCTTTAGCGCGGCAAACTGACGTCGGTGTGTTGTCGTTTTTGCGGCAGGCTGAATGGTTGCATTTGGGGATTTTCGCTGTCTTTCTGACCGAGCTTTCCAAAAGCAGCCTCTTTTTTGATAATTTTTATTTCAACCCGACTATTTTATTCGTTATTAGCTTCCTTGCCCTTATCCTTATCGGTACACTGCTGTTGATGCTGCCACGTACAACGCCTGGACAGCAGTCGTTGGGTTTTGTTGATGCGCTATTTATGGCCACGAGTGGGGTTTGCATCACGGGGCTATCGGTCATTGATGTCGCTAGTAGGCTTACCGTATTTGGCCAGACCGTATTGCTGATACTGGTCCAACTGGGTGGATTGGGTATCATGACTTTTACCGGTTTTTTCGGCTATTTCTTTTCCGGCGGATTTTCTTTTAAAAACCAATTGATGTATAGCGAAATCCTGGGGCACAATAAGGTGGGGTCGGTCATCAATACGTTGTTTAAGATAGTGTTTATTACCTTATTTTTTGAGGCCATAGGAGCGGTATTGATCTATGCGAGTGTATCGGCAGAGGATTTTGAGTCCGGTGGAAAGCGCTTATTTTTCGCTATATTCCACGCTGTGTCCGCCTTTTGTAATGCCGGGTTTTCCACGGTAAGTGATGGGATGTCTCATCCCCTTCTTCGATTCAATTACAATGTGCAATTGATTATTGCTTTGCTCTTTATTTTGGGCGGGTTTGGATTTTCCATTGTATTGAACACCTATACGTTTATCAAGCGGTGGGTCGTCAATATTTTCAAGCGCATTTTTTACGGCAGGCCATTTGTTTACCGGGCTTGGGTCATCAGTTTTAACTCGCGCTTGATTGCCTGGGTGACCGCCATACTAATCGTTTTCGGAACGTTGAGTACCTTCGTGTTAGAATACGAACACACACTTGCAGAGCATCAGGGGTTTTGGGCTAAGTTGGTTTCTGCTTTTTTTACAGGCACTTCTTCCCGTACTGCAGGGTTCAATATTGCGGATATGGATGCTTTTACGTTTCCTACGATCATGCTTATCATGCTGCTCATGTGGATAGGAGCCTCCCCGGGTTCGACGGGAGGTGGCATCAAAACCACCACCTTTGCTATCGCTTTTCTTAATATCGTCAGTTTGGCGCGGGGCAAAGATGACCTGGAGATCTTCAAACGGAAGATCTCAAACGATACCGTCAATAAGGCATTCGCCATTATCATGTTGTCTTTACTGGCCATGGGGGTGTCTGTTTTCGCACTCACAATTACCGATGGCGACAAAAACCTGTTGGACATCGCATTTGAGTGCTTTTCGGCGTATGCGACCTGCGGGCTTAGTTTAGGCATTACGCCTCATCTTAGTGACGGCGGTAAAGTAATCATTACCATCACCATGTTTATCGGGCGGGTTGGTATGCTTACGCTATTAGTTGCATTGATTAAAAATACTAGAAACAGAAACTTTGCCTACCCGCAGGAGAAGGTATTGTTTTAAGATGTAGACTGACTATGAAATACATTGTTATGGGCCTCGGAAATTTCGGTAAATCACTGGCCATCCGGCTTACCGAACTGGGGCATGAGGTTATTGGCGTAGACAATCGCATGGCCAAGGTAGAACAACTGAAGGAAAAAATCACACATACGGTATGTATGGACAGTACGGATATTGATGCCGTAAGTGCGTTACCACTGAAAGATGCCCACGCAGTGATTGTAGCTATCGGAGAGGACGAAGGGGCTTCGTTGTTGACAACAGCGTTGCTGAAGCAACTTCCGGTGAAGCGTATTATCGGGCGGATCGTGTCTGACCTCCAGCGGACGGTGCTAGAGGCAATGAACATTGACGAGTATATTATGCCCGAAGAGGAGTCAGCTGCGCGGTTGGCGATGCGTTTGGACAACCTCGATATTGTTGATTCTTTCAAAGTATCCGATCGGTACAGCATTGTGGAGACCAAAGTGCCTGGCAAATACGTGGGAATGACCTTGAAAGAAGCCAACCTGACCAACAAATACAGGGTCATTGTGCTGACCACGATTAAGTCGACGGAGGCGTTGGAGAATGGCAAGGTAAAAATCAACAAAGAGGCAACAGGGATTGCCCAATCAGACACGGTATTGGAGGCCGGCGATATCCTCGTGTTGTTCGGAGAGCTGAAGAATATCAATCGGTTAATTCAAAAAGGCGATTAACTTTCGATATTCTTTATATACAAGGGCATGCCCTGTCTGAATAAAAAGGCCATGGCTGGTCTAAATTGCTGCCAGGTATTCATTTAGAGGTACTTCGGTTTGTAGGCCTAGCTTTTTCCTGAGACGGTATCGGTGTATTTCCACCCCGCGGACGGAAATATTTTGAAGCTGCGCAATCTGTTTGGACGAAAAGTTCAGCCGCAGATAGGCACATACTTTTAGGTCGTTGCGTGAGAGCGATGGATATTTCGCTTTCAATCGATTAAGGAAACCGTCGTTCAACTCATCAAAATGAGTGGCAAATTGATCCCAGTTGGCACTGTTCTTTTCGATATCCTTGAGCAGCGACGTGATCCGTTTTAGATCGCTTTCGTCTTCAGCGCTGAGGTGCAATTTTGCCAATTCAAGCTTGACCTTACTGAGCGCGCCTGTGTTTTCCATCAATTGCATGCTGGTATTGGCAAGTTCCTTCGTTTTCATTAGTACTTCATTTTCCAGCATTTCGTTTTGGAGTTTTACAATTTCCTTTTCATTTTTTTCGATCTCCAATTGGTGGATATAACGCAATTGCGCCAGCTTTTCCTCGTATTTGTTCTGTTGGAGGCGCCAAGCGCGTTGCTGCCATCGGATGAACAGGTATAACCCTATCAATGCAACGATTACGTATATAAGTATGGCCCATTTTGTTTGGTACCAAGGCGGGCGTATTACAAACGTGTACACAACAGGGTCAGATTCGACATTTAAGCTGTTGCGCGCTTTCAGTTTAAAAGTATACGTGCCGCTTGGTAGGTTAGTGTAGTCTTTTTCTGTATTCGTACTCCAAGCCGACCATTTGGTGTCGTAGCCTTCTAACCAATAGCTATAGCTTATTTGGCCCTGTATGCCGTAGTTTGGTGAGCTGTACTCAAAATGAAAGGCATTAAAAGCGGCATGCAACAGGGGGATTTGCAGCCCTTGCTGTGTATAGGATCCGGCACTGTTTTGCGAAGGGTATCCACCAAATATGGTGCTGTCCTTTTTGCCGGAAATATTTACAACCGAGAGCAATACCCTGGGTTGTGGTGTATTTGTCCGGTATTTTTCATAGTTAAGGTGGATAATTCCCGTTTCGGAGCCGATATATATGTTGCTTTTGTCATACGGGTAGATATTTTCGAACCCTGAGGTATTCAACCCTTCTATTTCGGGGAAATAGAAAATGCCACCCGAAATACTGTCTGCCACTGACTTTGCTACGCCGATTTTTTTTCCGCTGCAAAACCACACGTTGCCATCGGCGTCATCCTTTAAGTATTTTATTGGAATTCCGGCGAAAAGAGCAAACGATTGGGAAGGCATAAACCGTCCAGCCGCCCGGTCAAACTCGTACACACCTGCCTCGGTTGCAAATACGATACGGTTCTTGATCCTGAAGACAAAATTTTGATAAGATGAAGGTAGACCATCATCTCGGGTAAAGAGGCGCACAGCGTACGCTGTACTATCGGACGATAAAGTTAACCGATAAATGCCACGGTAAGGGTGTGACGCCCAGATAGTGCCATCTTCATCGCGCTCCAAAAAGCGATATGAGTCGGCCTGACCCGCGAGCGTACCAGCACGTTTGAATCTGCCGTTTGAATAGCGTAGCATATCTACACCATAATATGTGCCCACCAGCATATCCTGTATTGGGTGCCCAGATGAAAGCGGTAAAAACATCCAAGATCCCGTACCCGTCGCGACAGGTTTGGCAAGCTCATCGTTTATTAAGAAAATACCGTTGTTATGGGCAAGAATCAACTGCCCGTTTACTTCCTCAAGGCGCCATGCTTCCCCTCGGTCGCTACCATTTACTAAAGAAAATTTACCCTGGCAAAGGCTATGGTCAGCTATTCCTCCGGCCAACTGGGCTACGTATACGCCATTGGAAGAGGAAACATAAAGCTTGTTCCCCAAAATTCTGGTGGAGAAACCTGTCACGTCGTTTTCTGTGTTTGGTCGGAAAAATTTCACTGCACTGTTATAGCCGATCACGGCAATCGTATTATCGACACCTGCCCAGATATTCTGGTCACGATCAACAAATACGCGGGTAACATTAGTGTTCCGCAGTCCTTCCGCAGCAGCGATACGTTGAATCACGCAGCCATCCAGCGTACGTATCACGCAGCCATCTGTAGAAGTGGCCATTACGTATGCATTGTTGCTTAATTTTGCGAACGATGGGGTATATAGGTCTTGCCAAGGGCCGGTGTTTAGGCGCTGGAGTGTATTGTTATGCAAAAGATAGTTCTTGTTGGTAATTGTTGCCACGAAGACACTGTCTGTGCCAATGGGGAGGACCGAGGCGACGATGGCCTCCTCCATGATGTTTGCATTGTTGAGAGGCACCCATTGCTTATTCCTGAACTCCAGTAGGCCGCGGTTTTTATCCTGTGCAAATAGCCGCCCGGCTGCTTCGCCTAGAAATAGCCATTCTGAGACAGGAGTATGTACCGTGATGCCGCCATTGGTCCATTCAAAAATACGATCGGTAGCCCGGAAAAAAACCGACCGCCCGGTTGCTGCTGTATTCCATATATCTGCAAATTTCTGGTAGGCTTGCGGCACGCGGCTACTTAATGAGGTATAACTCAGTTTTGTATGGACGCCTCCTTCAAAATAGCCAAATTCGCCCTGTCCCCCAACATATATTCGATCGTTTTCATCGATAGAAATTGAACGTAGTATGGTACTATTGGGAAGCGGATACGGTTTCCAATAGCGGCCATTAAAGGTTATTAACCCTTCATTATTGGCAAAGTACATGATGCCTCTGCTGTCCTGTTTGATGTCCCAAGTGCGACTTCCTCCTTGAAACACGGATTTGTTATAGTTAAAGACCGGGGGAATGCCTAGGCTGTTCTGGCCGAATATAACATAAGGCAGGACAGCGAATAAAACAGCAAGCAATCGACAGACCTTCATCAGAGATTTTTAAACACCGTTTGTTGTCACAGCGAAGTGCCCAAATATAGCGAAATTCGTCGATTTCGGGCTATTGATGTAGAAATGATGTAGTGCGATGTTTCGGGTTTTTCATGCGGTAACGTTACTTTTGGCCCCACTAGTTGTAAACAACAAATTCCAATTAATTCATTATGCGATGAGACCTGCGTGAGCTGCCAAGGGAATACGAATAAATAGCGCATGCAAGTTTCATAGCCTTAAAAAAATCATGTTAAATGAAAAAGTGTGTATTAATACTTGCCATGATTACACTTTTGTCCTGCGTACACGGATACGTACGGGCACAAAGTAGGACAGTAACTGGAAGTGTTACTGATGAAGCAGGAAATCCCGTGATTGCTTCAATAACGGTAAAGGGTGTTCCAGGCATCGGTACCACAAGTACGGAGACGGGATCGTTCAGCTTGTCTGTTCCCCAGACGGCTGATTCGTTGATTGTTTCTGCCGTTGGCTACGCGCGACAGATCTTAGTAATCTCCGGCACAGTGATGGACATTCGGTTGGCTCCGGATGGTGGGTTCAATTTGGATGAGGTGGTTGTAGTTGGCTATGGTACGCAACGCAAGGGCGACCTTACGGCACCGGTTGCTTCGGTCAATATGGAGAATGCGACGAGGCGTACTGTCTCCACGCCGATGGATGCTTTGCAGGGAGCAGTGACTGGGGTACAGGTGGTGAGCTCGGGCGCACCGGGTTCTACGCCGACAGTACGTGTCCGGGGCGTTGGTTCTCTCAACAATGAAAATCCGTTATACGTAGTAGACGGGATGTTTATGGATAATATTGATTTCCTTAACCCGAATGACATCGCTGATATGTCGGTCTTGAAAGACGCTTCGGGTGCGGCCATTTACGGTGTACGGGCGGCAAACGGTGTGATCATCGTCACCACAAAACGAGGCAGCCTCAATATGAAGCCACGCGTCACCTACAACGGTTATGTAGGTGTTCAGACCCCAAATAATGTGTTGAAGATGGCCGATGGAGCGCAATTTGCAGCTTATTCGCTAGCGAAGGGCGATCGGTATGTTGTCGATAACTCGGTAGAAAAATTTGGCGGACAGGATACCAGACCAGCGATGGATACCGATTGGTATAACGAGTTACTGCGGTCTCAGGCGCTAATTACCAACCACAACGTGGATGTACAGGGGGGCAGCGATAAGATCTCCTATACTTTTGGGGTAAACTATTTGGATCAAGATGGCATTATGGACGCAGAAAACTATCACCGCAAGTACAACATTCGCATGCAAGCTGAAGCGCGGGTAGCTCCGTGGTTGAAAATCGGGTTTACCGGTCATCTGAATAATTTCAACCAGTTTTCGCCGAATAACGCAGCTTTCCGTCAGGCATATTTCGCTTCGCCACTGTATCCGGTTTACGATCCAAGCCTTGAATTGGCGAACCCTGTCAAGTTTGGTACCAGCGCTTCCATTGGTATACCGACAGGCTTCTGGTTTAATAACCCGATTGCTACGGCGTATTACAATCATAATGAAAACAAAGGATTCCAGATATTGCCAAGTGCTTATGTGGAGGCAGAATTTTGGCGAAAGAAGCTAACCTTCCGGTCGCAGCTCAGCCAGCGCTATCAGTCTACACATGCGATAGCCTATACGCCGGTATACTACATTGACAATGACCAGCGGAGTGATCGCTCATATTTGCGCTCGGCTCAAGAACGGAACACCAACTATATCCTTGACAACCTTCTGACCTATCGGGATGAAGCAGGTGCACACCATTGGACCATGTTGCTGGGGCAGTCCGTACGCGAAGAGCGCTGGCGGGAAACCTGGGTATCTGCTAACGATGTGCCGCAGTCGCCGGAATTCTGGTATGTCGGCCAGGGCGCCCAAGGTATTGGTTCGGCCACCGGCTATGGCGAGGGTGGCTTTCGCAATGCGGGGGTTTCGTTCTTTACGCGGGGTACATATGATTATGACAATAAATACTTGCTTACGGCCACATTCCGGGCGGATGGCAGCTCGAAATACCAAACCAAATGGGGTTATTTTCCATCGGTAGGTTTAGGGTGGGTGCTCAGTCGTGAAGGCTTTATGGAAAACCAATCGTTGTTTGACCTCTTGAAGATCCGCGGCAGCTGGGGGCTTCTGGGCAATGACGGCATCCAGCCCAACGCGGGGTATGCCATTATCAATTCAGGTAACAATAATTCTGCGATATTCGGCAGTGTGGGCACAAGCTACGGAAGCCGCGTCCCAGGATATCGAGTGAGCCGGTTTTTTACTCAGGTACGCTGGGAGGTGGTCGAAGAATGGGACGGCGGTATCGATTTTGCACTATTGGGCAATCGGTTGAATGGTACAGTAGACTATTACTATCGTCGTACCAAGGACCTGGCTTTTAGTCGTCCGATACCATTCCTGTGGGACCGTGTATACGGCAACTGGGGCAGCGTGGCCAACAGCGGATGGGAGATCGGATTAGACTGGAAAGACCAAGCTGGCGAGCTTGGATATACCATCGGGATTAATGCAACTACACTGAAAAACAGGGTCGTTGACTTAGGTGGACTAGACAACATCATGAACGGGTTCCCAGAGTGGACTGCCGAATTCCCGGCACGTATCGAAGAAAATCAACCAATCAACTACTATTATGGGTACGAAGTGGTTGGCGTATATCAAAACCAGGCCGAGATCGACGCAGATCCAATAGCGCGTCAATACAACGCAGCAAACCCTGGGTCGCCTATACAGCCGGGTTACCTGAAATACAAAGATCAAAATGGCAATGGCGAACTGGATGAGGAGGACCGCATAAACCTGGGCAATTATTTACCTAAGTTGACGTATGGTCTCAATATTGGCCTGACGTATAAACGATTTGATTTCAATTTGGCCTTACAAGGCGTGGCTGGCAATAAAATACACAACCTCAATCGGGCAATGCGGCGTAAATATCCGCAGATGAATGCAGACGAAGCCTTTATCACCGGTCTTTGGACAGGCGAAGGCTCTACCAACAAATACCCTTCGGCACAAGGAAGTGTAGCCTCTTGGAACCTGCAGGCGAGCTCGTTCTTCGTAGAAAGTGGTGCCTACCTGCGCGTCCAGAATATCCAGGCGGGATACAGCTTCAATATCCGAGAGTCTATACCTGTGCGCGTCTTTGCAACGGCAGACAGGCCGTTTATTTTTACCGGCTACAACGGGTTTACCCCAGAAGTATCCGGAATGGGATACGATGCAAATGTGTATCCGGTGTCGGCCACCTATAGCCTAGGCCTGAATGTTACTTTTTAATTTAAACGGATATTAATAAGATAGCCATGAATAATTACAAATATATTGCAATCAGTGGATGTATCGTTGTGGCATCCCTGCTGAGTGGGTGCGAGAAGTTCCTGGATAAGCCCCTGGAAAACCAACAGCGGTCTGAAGAAATTGATTATACCAATCTTTCGTTGATGTATGCGCCGGTATCGGGTGTTTATCGGGCCGCGTCGGATGACAACCTCGTACATTGGATAGACCTTTCAATCCGTTGTGTTCGGGAAGATGACTACGAGCAAGGTGCGCCAAACCCCAACGATAACCCCGAACTGATGAGCATCAAGAATTTCCAGCGCGATGTGACGATACAGTCGTATTGGGGGCTCAACCAGTCGTGGATCAGCTACTACAGCTTAGCCATTGCGGCCAACAATGCGCTGATGGAATTGGACCGTTTTGCCGAGACTATCCCTACAGGCAATACCGCTGATGCTGCACTTAACAGACAGTATCAGGCAGAAGTCAGGTTCCTAAGGGCTTATGCACACTTAATGGCCACACGTCTGTTTGGCGATGTGCCCATCTTGTCAGATAGCGGCGACATTGCTCGGCTTACCACCATCGAAAAGAGCACTGCCGCGGAGGTCCGGCAGTTTATCATCGCAGAGATGGATGCGTGTGTTACTGATTTGGAAGATGCCAGACCGAATGAATCCAGACATGTAGGAGCTGTCACCCGGTACTCGGCCTTGTTGCTGAAAGCCAAAGCTGCCGCTGATCTGGCAGGCAACGATAACGCAAGTCCCTATTGGGATACTGTACTGGAGGCAACCAATGAGATCATCACTAGCAATAAATTCTCGCTTTACCCAGATTTCTACCAGCTCTTTAAACTTCCCGGCAAGCTTTCAAACGAGTCGCTTTTTGAGTTGCAATATTCCGATTTTGGTCTCCCCGCGGGCGATATTGTGCGTCCTGGAGTAGATTGGGGTACCTTCTTCCGTTGGCAGGGACCCGCGGGCGATCAGCGCGGAAGCCCTATTTCGGGGGCAGGATGGGTTCCCCCGTCGCAGGATATTGTTGATTTCCTGACAAATCGCGGTGACGACACCCGGCTTCGAACCACCATTCTGTACTGCGGTGTGGATGGCAATCCGGCTACATTTGTCGAAACACCCAGTGGCGATCGTGTATATGGCAATGACTTTGGCACAAAGTATTTCAATGGCAAAACCTACCTGCCAACATCACAGATGACCGAAGGCCGTTTCGAGTACGGGGCTAATAACAATGTGCGCATCCTGCGCTATGCCGATGTTCTATTGCTGAATGCCGAAGCTAAGGTACGCAAGGGACAGAGCGGCGATGAGCCCTTCCGGCTGGTGCGCCAACGCGTGAATATGGCGCCTATTACTGGTGTGACGCTGGAGCAGATTCTTGACGAGCGCAGGGCTGAGTTTGCCTGTGAGTGGTGGGGTGAGCGTTTCAATGATCTTGTGCGCACGGGCAGAGCGCAGCAAGTGTTTGGGTCGAATTTCATTCCTGGGCAAAGTGAGTACGTACCTATACCGCAGACGCAGATAGATGCCAATTCGAATTTCAGGTAGACGATTTTTTGTAGTTAAAAAACTGATTGTTATGAGTTTTTCTAAGTTAGCGATGTTGACGATTGCCGCGCTGCTTTCGCTGGCGCTCAGCGTTTCCGCGCAGTCCGGCAAGCCGATAAAAACCGAAATTGTTGAGCAAGAAGGAGGGTATACCTTGCTGCGCGACGGCAAACCTTATTTTATAAAGGGGGCAGGTGGCACCAGCTATTTGGATCGGTTGAAAGCTTACGGTGGAAATTCCATCCGCACGTGGAGCACGAGCGACGGACAGCAAGTGCTGGATGAGGCGCAGCGGTTAGGGCTTACGGTGACCATGGGGCTTAGTATGGGCAACGAGCGCCATGGCTTTGATTATGACGATGCGTCGGCTGTAGCGGATCAATTAGAGCGCGTTCGGGCAGAGGTGCTTAAGTATAAAGATCATCCCGCACTCTTAGCTTGGGGAATAGGTAATGAGCTGAATCTGCACTATACGAATCCAAAGGTGTGGGATGCCGTCAACGCTGTGGCTGAGCTGATCCATGAAATCGATCCTAACCACCTTGTTACTACGATGCTTGCGGGAATCAACCAAAAGGAAATCGACTATATCAAAACCAAGTGCCCGGCACTCGACCTGATTGCGGTACAGGTATACGGCGGCCTCGCATCGGTACCCGAACAGATCAGAGCTACAGGTTGGGATAAGGCGTACATCGTTACCGAGTGGGGGCCTACCGGCCATTGGGAGGGGCCCCAAACGCCATGGGGTGCTTCGGTAGAAGAGACAAGCAGTCAGAAAGCGGCCGTCTATAAAAGCCGATATGAAGCCTCCATCGCAAAAGACACGCATTGCTTGGGCTCGTATGTGTTCTTGTGGGGGCAAAAACAGGAACGCACACCTACGTGGTACGGCCTATTTACCGAAGCGGGAGAGGAAAGTGAGGTCGTCGATGTGATGCAATATTTGTGGACGGGTCAATGGCCCAAAAATCGGGCTCCACACCTGGATTCGGTGGTATTGGATGGTAAGCAGACCTTGGACTTCATTTACTTAAAACCTGGGCAATCATACACGGCCGTCGTATATGCCTCCGATCCGGACAATGACAAGCTTACGACGCGTTGGGAGCTGTTGCCTGAAAGCACGGACCTCAAGGAGGGCGGCGATCGTGAGCGCAGACCGGAGGCTATTCCCGGGCTGGTCAGCAGTATGGCGGTAGACAAAGCCACGTTGACAGCACCTTCTAAAGAAGGTGCCTATCGGCTATTCTTGTATGTCTCGGATGGCAATAACAATGTGGCCACAGCAAATATTCCCTTCTTTGTGAGGCGATGAGCATGACATCGCGGAGATACCAATCAATCCTTGCCCATGTAGGTGGGACAAGGATTGATTCTTCGTCCTGCTTTTCGGCGCGAGAAAATACGGCCTAAATCTCAAGCCGATTTTGCTATCGCATTTTTGACAGACGCTGCCAGCGACGTGGTTGGATGGCCTATCAATCGCGAAAGCGTGTGGCTGTCATCGAATAAGTCGCCCTTGGCAGCACTCGCATCCCATCCAGCAATGGCTTGGGCAAAATGCTCAGGTACACCCAGTGATTTCAGGACTTCAGCATACCCCTTTTCCGGAAGGTCGTTGTAGGAGATATTTTTCTCAGTCTGCCGGGATACTTCAGCTGCGAGTTCCGTCAGTGTGTAGGCCTCGTCGCCCGCCAATTCGTATACCTTTCCTTGATGGTCTTCGCTGGTCAGCACTACAGCGGCCGCCTCGGCATAATCGGCACGGGCAGCAGAAGCAATTTTGCCTGTACCTGCACTGCCGGTGACCGCCCCTGTGGTCATTGCTGTGACGATCGACCCCAAATAGTTTTCGGTATACCACCCATTGCGCAAAATCGTATACGGGATGCCGGACCCCTTCAGTGTTTCTTCCGTCGCCAAGTGCTCAGCAGCTAAACTCAAGGTGGAAGTGTCAGCATGTAGTAAGCTCGTGTAAATCACCCATTTCACACCAGCTCGTTGTGCCGCTCGGATGACATGTTCGTGCTGTGTTTTACGTTGTCCAACCTCATTAGAAGAGATCAATAGTAGGTGCTCGATCCCTCGCAAGGGTTCAGCAAGCGATGCCGGTTTGCTGTAGTCAAAAGCGAGGACCTCGATGCCCAAGTCAACGGCCTTTTCAGGACTACGTACCAATGCTACAAGATTGTCGGCAGCTATCCTTGCTTTCAACTTTTCTACGACCAGACGACCCAGTTGTCCTGTCGCTCCTGTTATTCCTATTTTTGCCATTTTTATTCAGTTGCATTATATTATTCAAACAATCAGCGGAACTGCTTGACAAACTTCTCCAATGTGATACTTTGAAGGTAAGCCAGCATCAATTCGTCGGTTTTTGCAAATAGGCCATCTAGTGCCTTGTTGATTTGTTTTCCTATCGGGCATTGCGGGTTTGTGTTGAGGTTTTTCTTGCCCAGTACCTCTGTATTCTTTACAAGCAGATAGATATCAGCAAGCGAGATTTCGGTGCTGGACTTTTGCAGTCTGGAGCCTCCTTCCTTGCCTTTGCGGGTAATTACCAACCCGCGTTGTTGCAGCGTTCCCAGCTCTTTCCTTACCATCACCGGATTGATATTGATGCTGTTCGCAATCCAGTCGGAACTCAGCCATTCGCCGTCATTATCGGCTAATATCGCCAAAACATGTACCACTGTCGCAAATCGGGTGTTGTTCATATGATTCAAAGGTAAGTAAGTATTTTTAATTGTAATAATTGTTGTTACAGTTATTGTTTATTTGTTCAGATCGTTTTTGAGCATGCGCATGGAAAGCCAAATGGGACGATTCTCAGGCAACTAACGCCGCCATCAAGAAAAACACTAACTTTATAACCGAAATATGAGCGATCCGCAACAGCTTGTTTGAGAAATAAAGCGAGGGAATGCCACCAAAGAATGGGAACCATCTATTGTTTAAGCCAATGGAATTTCAATCACGAGACAGGATTCAACCGCCCTTTGAGGAGATGTATCGTATCGCAAAGCAGTATGCCCGCCGGCAAGCGGAGGCCGACGATTTGGTACAGGATTTACTTCTCGAAGCAGTCAGAACGGAAAAAGATTTTACAGACGCCCGTTTCATGGCATGGGGACGGGGCTTTCTTCGCAATCGCGCAGCGTTCATTGCCCGTACGGAAGGCCGTCGCCGCAAAAGGGAAGCGGTGTATCATAATACCGAGGCGGATGTCGAGTATTTCCGGCTGCAGCTTCCTGATACCCTTATTGTTGGCCTTCGTCCATCGCTCCGTATACTCGCCCGCTTGATCAACTGCGGCTTAGATCGAAAGGAGATGCTATACATCCTGAACCTAACCGATACGGCGCTGCGCCAACGCCTGGTGGCATTACGCCGGGAGTGGAAAACCTACTGTGATAGGACGGGAGAGCAACATCCTGAGCCTCAAGATAAGCCCGATCATCTATTATCCAGCGGATTGATACGGAGGTCGCTTATCCAGGCATTCAGGCACAATACGAATCGGACACAACACCTGTCGGGCAGGATTATTGGTAGCCACGATCCAGATGGACATTTATTTGCAATTCGTACTTTTCTTGCTCACAAAAAGCACGCCGGTGGCAACACTAGTAAAGACAAAGGGAAATAACCCTGCGCGAAATGTTAAACGTAAAAACAAGGACTAATATGGATTTAAAATTGAAAAAAGGTATTGCCATAATTTTTAACGTAAGCGATATCGACCGTACAGAACACTTTTACCGAAACGTTTTGGGAATTGAAACAGTGCGCCAATCTGGCGGGGATGAGGCCGATTGGTTGATTGCAAAGTGGGAAGATCATGTTGAATTGCTGTTTTTTCAAGGAACAGAAAAGGCCGGCCGGTCACCTGTCGTGGTATTCGAGCTCGAGGACGGGTATATGGAATCTGTATTGGAAAAGCTGGCGAATGAAGGTGTTGAGATAGTCACCCCCGTTACAGAAGCTCCCGGTGGCTGGAGTGCCGAAATTGCCGATCCAGACGGCCATCCATTGGCGTTTTTTCAATCGGGCGAATTACCACTTCGGTAAACTCGAAAAGGCATTGGATGCCGCAAAGCAATTGTGCATTTGCGGCATCCTACTTAATCTTTAAACCAATATTATACGTTCGCGGTATCATACCTTACCCGAAAAAGACCTTTTCAACCGCGCTAAGCCGGGTCGCTTAATATCGCCATTACCAGTGTTGCGATATTCCGTGTTAGCTGAGTAGGTGGGTGGCAGTCACCATCGTAGAAACGAATCACTCCGACTTTATCCCAAGATATGCTGCATGTGGGTATCAGGCAAATTGCTCAACAGGGCCGTGCGACCGAAAGGTGATAAGGACAGTAAATTTTATTGGATAGGAGTTCGTGAATACGAGGCAATTTATCTAAGTTTGGCACTTTGTTATTACAACCATTGCGATAAATGAAGACCTGGTTCAACAACAATTCGACTCACTTGGCGGTGATTGGCGTTTTCATCGCCATCTGTTTTCTGTATTTTACTCCTGCCTGGCAAGGGAAAGTACTGTATCAGCAAGATGTGTTGCTCGCTCAGGCGGGGCAGAAGGAGATAGTAGATATCAAGGCCCGTGATGGCGATATGCCGCTCTGGACCAATTCCATGTTTGGCGGAATGCCGTCGTATCAAGTGCTGATGGAATTGCCCAATAACCTGACCACGTATTTGCTGCGGGGGGTTAAAGCAGTATTTCCACATCCCATCGACGTTGTGTTGTTATATTTGTTGGGGGCTTATCTATTGTTCACTGTTCTGAAGGTAAGGCCGTGGTTGGCCGCCGTGGGCGCTATTGCATTTGCGTTTTCGTCCTACAATTTTATTTATATCGAAGCAGGGCATGCCAATAAGACTTACGCTGTAGCCTTCATGGCACCGATATTGGCGGGCATATTGCTGGCGTTTCGAGGCAGATACCTATGGGGTGCTGTATTACTGGCATTAGCCATGGCGCTTGAAATTCGGGTAAATCACATTCAGGTAACGTACTATTTATTTCTGGCCGTGTTGATATTGGTGGGCATCGAGCTATACCATGCAGTCAAAGAAAAACGATTGTTAGGCTTCGGCAGGGCTATCGTATACCAAGCAGTGGCTGTACTCGTGGCTTTGGCGGTAAATGCTTCCTTATTGTGGCCGACCTATGAGTACAGTAAAGAAACGTTGCGAGGAAGGGCTAATTTAAAAACCGAAAATGCGCAACGGGCAGATAATGGCGTAAGCCGCGAATACGCTTACCAATGGAGCCAGGGGGTGGGAGAAAGCCTGACATTTTTAATACCTAATGCCTATGGCGGGGGAACTTCAACCCAACTGGATGCGAGTTCTAACGTGGCTAAGGTATTAATGAATCACGCATATTCACCCGAAGCCGCGGCTAACTTTCCGACTTATTGGGGAGAAAAAGATTTTACTTCGGGACCGTGGTATTTTGGTGCCGGAGTAGTCTTTTTATTTATATTGGGATTATTTGTTGTAAAAGGTAAGCTTAAGTGGTGGCTACTCGCGACGACAGCCTTGGTGCTGCTACTGTCGTTTGGACGGCATTTTCCATTGGTTTCAGATTTGTTCTTCAATTATTTTCCAATGTACAATAAGTTTAGGGCCGTTGAATCGGTGTTGATTATAGCAACACTGTCGGTTCCTATTCTGGCGGTTTTGACCGTGAGCGAAATCGCCACGCAAGGTGACAAGATCAAAAAATTGGATAAAAAGCTGCTATATGTCTTGTATGGTGTAGGAGGCGCCGTGCTGCTTATTGCGCTGTTGCCCGATGTATTCCTGAGCTTCAAGAGCTCCAACCACCAAGCGATGATTCAGCAATATGCGCAACAGCTACGGGACAATACCTTAGCCAACGAACTGGTGTCTGCATTGGTGAAAGACCGCGCCGCCTTGGCAAGGGCCGACGCGTTCCGGTCGCTGTTATTCATCGTTATTACATTCGGGCTGGTATGGTTACTCGTCAAAAACAAGCTAAAAGTGCAATCAGTCGTTATGCTGTTAGGTCTTGTTACGTTGATAGATCTATGGAGTGTAGACAAGCGGTACTTGAATGCAGATCGGTTTGTAGACAAATTGCAGCTAAATCGCCAATTTATACAGGAGCGTGAGGTAGATCGGCTTATTTTGATGGATAGGGACCCCAATTACCGTGTGTTTGACTTGACGACGAATCCTTTTGCGGATTCCCGTACGTCTTATTTTCACAAATCCATCGGTGGCTATCATGCCGCTAAGCTTATGCGTTATCAGGAAGTTATTGAACGGCAGTTTTCTGGTGCCATCAACGAAGATGTACTCGATATGCTCAACACCCGATACATCATCACGCGGGACAATAACCAGAACAGTGAACGCATCCAACGGCGCAATACAGCGGCTGGCAATGCATGGTTCGTAGAGAAAGTCACCTTAGTGAAAGACAATGAAGAAGAAATGCAAGCTATCAATGGGTTTGATCCGCGTAAAGAGGCTTTTATCCATGAAGAGTTCAAACCATGGTTGGACGAAAAACGGTTGCGAACTCCAGTGAACGCTACCATTGAACTAACTTCTTATCGACCTGATCGGCTGGTATATGAATACTCTACGCCCAATGATGCATTGGCGGTATTTTCCGAAATATGGTATGACAAAGGTTGGAAGGCGTTTGTAGATGGCGAAGAGCTGCCGATTCTAAGGGCAAACTACCTTTTGCGTGCTTTGCAACTGCCAGGAGGAAACCATAAAGTCGAGTTTAAATTTGAACCGCAATCCTACCATCTGGGAGAAACGATTTCGTTGGTTGGCTCCATCGTCTTATTGTTCGGTATCGGTTTGGCCATTTGGCTGGAGGTAAGAAAAGGAACCGCACCGGTCAAAAAAGCTTAAGCTGGGGGTCAGTGACGCGGAAGGTTCGGCGATGATGAGGTGTAAACCCATGCTGTAGGATGGCGTTTCTATGCTGGATGGTTGGATAACCTTTGTTTTGGCACCAGCCGTATTCCGGAAACTCGGTAGCGAGGCTTTCCATGTATTCGTCGCGATAGGTTTTAGCAAGTATGGATGCTGCAGCAATCGATAAATACTTACCGTCGCCTTTTATAATACAACAATACGGGACCTGCTGATAAGGGATAAACCGGTTACCATCGACAATGATATATTCGGCTTTTAACGCCAAGGTGTCGAGCGCCCGATGCATTGCCAAATAGGAAGCGTTATGGATATTGATCCGATCGATCTCCTCAGCCGCCACGCTTGCCACCGCAAAAGCCAGGGCGTTCGATTCGATGATATGGCGCAGTTCTTGGCGTTGGGCAGCAGAAAGTTGTTTAGAATCCGTGAGTACCTCGTGTCTGAAGTCTTTTGAAAAGATGACAGCGGCGGCAAAGACAGGGCCGGCTAAACACCCCCTACCTGCTTCATCGCAGCCCGCTTCGAGAAGTATATCCTGATACCTAGGTAGTAGCATTATTCCAAACAGTTTCGTTAAACCGGTAGCAAACTTAGATAAGTTGACTTTTTTTCACAAGTGTTTATTTTCAGCAGCGTTTATGAAATCGCTGTGCTAAGCTTTTACACGTATTGGTTTTTCTTTCCTGCGAAGCAGGTGCATACGTTTGATTCGATGCGTTTTGTTGGAAAGCGGTTTGCTTTATTAGCGGAAGAGCAAGGGAAGATAGCCATTTTTTCAAGATTAAATCGGTTTAATACTTCGGTTGTAATAATTCTTATACAATTAAACTTATCACGTATGATGGTGTCAAAATCACACATTACAGTACAAATGACTAAGAATACTTGTACGTTATTGCTGTTTGTTTTTGTTGCAGTGAATCCAATATTCGCGCAGCGCAACAAAGGTAATGTCCAACAATCGCTGGATTGGGCGGCCTCCATCGTCATTGACGGCAAGCTTGATGAATGGGGAGACACACTAACCTATGAACACACCACGCAGAAATTTCGTTATCACATCAAGAACGATACGGAAAACCTGTACATCGCGATGCGGGTACTTGATAAGGATCGGCAGATGCAAATTTTTGCACAGGGGCTCGCCTGTATGGTTAACATTAAGGGCAAAAAAAGGGAGGGGCCTACGGTATATTTTCCCGTTGCGGACCGCTTGGCATTCCGTTCGATTATGTCTGCAGACAACGACAATCGTCCCGATGACATGCGAAAAGGGGCCCTTGAAGCTATACGGGCGATTTACGTAATGCGGTTTGAAGACATACTCGACGGCCAAATTTCCCTCGAAAATACATACGGAGTACAAGCACAAGCCACATTGGATACGGCCGATGCGCTGTGTGTTGAAATGGCAATTCCATTGAATCGCTTGGGCGTGTCTGTCGGCGACACCGGAGAGTTGGCTTTCAACATCAAAATCAACGGCGTGATAATACCCGGCAGTGGTAGCTCAGCCAGTACGATGAGACGCGGTTATGGGTATCCATATGGCTACGGATATCCCTACGGATATGGACAGCCGACACCATCAAAACCTAGAGAAGAACCCGGCGTGTGGGTGGTGGCACCTTTGGCTAAAGAATAATTTTTTATTTATTAATAATGACAATTAGCAATCAATCAGGTATTAGACAAACATTTACAGTAAGTCTTTTGAGCGTTTTATTGACCTCGCTCAGCGTTCTGGGATTTTCCCAAACCAACAAACGGGTGCAAGGCACGTTAAGCAATCAGCGAGGTGAACCCGTTGTAGGCGCCTCCATTAAACTCGTCTCGCCCCTCGACTCTGTGCACACAAGCTCCGGTGCAGGAGGTCTTTTTACGTTCACCAATATAAAAGGCGATCGTTTTGTCCTTACGGTAACCAGTCTGGGCCTCGACACGCTTCAGCGGAGCTTTGCTTTCGAAGCAGGTAAAAATGAGCTGATGCTGCCCGTAAGCCTAAACGAATCGAGCCAAATGCTCGCAGAGGTGTCCGTCACGGGTGTCGCCGCAATGACGGTTAAGGAAGATACACTCGAATACGCAACTAAAGATCTAAGGCTTCGTGAAGGGGCGTTGGTACAGGATGCATTGAAAAAGCTCGACGGTGTGGAAGTCGATAAGGATGGCAATGTTACCGCCCAGGGCGAAAGTGTAACGCGTGCTCGGATTAATGGCCGCGACTATTTCGGCGGGGATATAAAGGCTGCTATACAGAACCTGCCAGCGGAAATCATCGAAAAAATCCAGATTGTGGATGACTATGGCGATATGGCCAACCTGACCGGTAACCGTAGCGGCAGCCCCGAGCGGGTATTAAACCTGGAAATCGCTCCTGAGAATAATAATGGTGAATACGGCAATTTCCGTGTGGGCGGCGGTACGGAAGATCGCTATCAGGCAACAGGATCGTATGGCAAATTTAAAGAGGGCATGCAATTATCGGTCTTGGGAAACTTGAATAATGTAAACGCGAATATGTTTGATTTCAACATACGAGGTGGCGGTGCCCGTCGCGGACCCGGTGGCGGCAGCTTCGGTGGCATGGGCGGTGGTGGTTTTGCCCGAGGCGGGATGGGCGGCGGCGGTTTCGGTGGCAGCGACGGGATCACCAATACGCAGTCTATCGGTATCAACTACCGCCAAGATATCAATGACAAATTATTGATGTACGGTGATTATAGTTTCGGTCATACCGATAACACGACGCTGAGCGACCGGTTGGAAGAAGTTATCGCTTCGGGAGAAAATACCTTTATATCAAGTAACATGAACAATGGAAGTATCGGTAACGACCATAGGTTCAGTTGGAATGTTGAATACAAACCAGATCAGAAAAACTTCATTAAGTTTTCACCTAATTTCAGTTATCGGCAAAACCGGGGAGATAACTTATCGTTGAGCAGAAATAGGTTGGGCGATGTACTTGTAAATGATCTTGAAAATAATCAAACTAATCGGTCTTACTCACCGAACTATGGTGCCAGTGGCTTGTATAACCGTCGATTGAGCGACAACGGCCGTAACATCTTTGTAAATTTCTCCATTAATACGGCGAGTACTGAACAAGACCAGGAACGGATCATTAATTCGATCGTGTTTCAAGGCTCGGTAGAAGATTACCTTGCCGAATATGAACAGCATTTAGTGGATCTTCAGAACAAAAGCCTCAATGGCGGGACGACCGTTTCTTATATCGAGCCAGTTGGCAAGAACAGCACGGTAGAGGCAAGTTATGATTTTAATTTTGCGTCATATGACAATAATAGGAGGGCCAACGCTTATAATTTGGATGGGGCAATTATTGACCAGCCGGGGTATAACGTGGATCAGCAGTACGACTACACGTTTTATACACACCGTGGATCCCTAACCTATCGATACCGTAAAGATAAATGGAATTACTCGCTCGGCGTGGCGGCACAGCCCAATCTACTAAGGGGGGCTGCGAATGTCAACGGCGAGTATGTTCCCATTAGCCGAGACGGCTTTAACTGGATGCCGGTGGCACGGTTGGAGTATGAGATGTCCCGCACCAAACGGTTTAATGTAAATTATACCGGGCGGGCCACCGAGCCGAGTGTGACTCAAATACAACCTTTCACGGACTATTCGAATCCAAATGCGCCCGTGACCGGTAATCCGAACCTTAATGCAGAGTTCACACACGAACTCCGTATCAATTACCGTAATTTTGACATCAGTAATGGGACGTCTTTCTTCGTCGGCGCTACCGGGTCGTTGGCGGAAGATAAGATTGTGACCAATCGGACAACAATCCCCAATCACCCAACGTTAGGGGTCGTGCAGGAAACCGAGTATCTCAATACCAGCGGATTTTATAACGCACGGGGTTTTTACAACTTCTCAAAACCGTTTTCGAATCGGACCTATACCATCTCTTATGGTGGGATGGTCATGTACAATAACAATGTCTCATTCACAACTTCGGACGTTGCTACCCCGGGCGCTGAACCGGACTTCCAGACATTGCGCAATATTGCAAAAAATTGGCTGATAAGCCAAAACATTAATTTCCGGTATAACCCTTCTGAATTTGTAGAGGTCGTACCCGGAATACGTTATACGTACAACACCACAACCAATACCGTGGTATCCCGCAATAATGCGGATAATAATATTTCAACTTGGGCTTTTACGTTGAATGGTTCGGTCAACCTCTCCCCTACCTGGATATTTGGAGCGGATTTGGCAAAAACAACCAACAACGGTTACAGTGCTTCGGTGCAGGCTAATCCATTTATCATCAATTCGTATATCGAAAAGCAGTTTTTTAAAGGCAGGACTGGCGCAATCCGATTCCAAGCTTTCGATTTGCTTAATGAACAGATCAACGTTTCACGGAATGTGACCGAGAATATGATCGTCGATAGCCGCAGCAATCGCTTGGCACGCTATTTTATGCTTACGGTGTCTTACCGCTTTTCAAATTTTGCTGGGGGAAACATGTTTGACCGTCCCGGTGGGCCCGGAGGTCCAGGAGGCTGGAGAGGCGATCGCAGACCCGGAGGTGGAGGCTAAAAAACCTACTGGGTTCTGAAAACCCAGCAGGTTTTTGTTATCTTGCGTGGCAATGGAATACGATCTTATTCAGTTACCCAACGGCATCCGGGTAATCCAACATCACTCCACATCGCCGGTGTCTCATGCATGCATGATCATCAATGCCGGAGCAAGGGATGAGCAAGAGGGGCATTACGGGTTGGCTCATTTCATCGAGCATCTGTTGTTTAAGCAAACGGAAAAACGCAATACTACACAAATATTAAATAGGCTTGAGGCCGTAGGGGGCGATCTGAATGCCTACACTACCAAAGAGTATACCTGTGTTCACGCGTCTTTCCTAACACCGTATTTGGCACGAGCGTTGGATCTCTTTGAAGATTTGTTTTTTCATTCGGTTTTTCCGGAAAGCGAGATGGAAAAAGAAAAAGGGGTAATTCTGGATGAGATGGCTTCTTATTGGGACAGTCCCGAAGAGGCCATCATGGATGATTTTGAAGACCTACTCTTTCAAGGACATGCACTTGGACATAATATATTGGGTACGGTTGATGATCTGAAACGACTTACCAAGGCCGATATCGTTAATTTTATCCAGCGGAATTACAATACGCATGAGATTGTGATTGGCGTCACCGGTGATTATTCCCTAAAGGAGGTACGAGGTATTGCCAACCGGATTCTGGGCAAGATTCCGGAAAGTCGAAACCGGCGATATCGGCAGGCTCCTACCCAATACGGAAACCACCATGCGGTCATTAAGAAACCCATAAACCAAGCACATTATGTGATGGGTGGGTTGGCTTACGACATTCATCATGAATATAAGACCGGGTTATTGCTGCTCAACAATATACTGGGGGGGATGGGCATGAGCTCGAGACTCAATTTGGTCGTGCGCGAACGGCATGGTATTGCATACACCATTGAATCCAATTATACACCGCTTTCTGACACGGGATTGTTTCATATCTACTTTGGTACCGATGAGGAGAAAGCGGACAAGGCGCGACGGTTGGTAGGACAACAGCTGAAAAAAATGCGCGAACAAAAGCTCGGGGTGATGCAGCTTTATCAAGCGAAAAAGAAGTTTAAGGGACAGATAGCGTTGGGCGAAGAAAACAGGCTTAATTTAATCATCACGTTGGCCAAAAGCCTATTGGATTATGGTAGCGTGCAGACGTTGAATGAGGTGTTTGGCAAAATTGATGCGGTTACGGCCGATCAATTATTAGCGATTGCGAATGAGATTTTTGCAGATGACCGCCTCTCAAGCCTGAGCTTTGTACCGGAATAACACGTCATAGTCAAAAATACCGTTCAAAGGCCAGCCCGTATGTAAATAGGAGATTCTCGCTGTCCGTACGGTTGATTCGATTATACGTCAAGGCTGCTTTGAGGCTTAGCCATCTGTTGAGTTGAAAGGAAATGTCGTTATTCAGCCGGATGTTGAAATCGGCCCCACTCGTAAGCGAGGGTTGATAAAAGTTGGTGCCTTGCAAGATGACGAATTGCTTAATGGTAAACTTATATACGAGGCGGAATGAATTGCGTATGGTCTGGTAGTGTATAGGAATGTCGTTTTCAAGAATACTGCTTGCGTCAAAAAGCAAACCATCGCTGATATTGATGTAGGCTACGTCATTATCCAGCATGCTATATGCTACGCCGGCACCGGTAAGGAGCTGGTTTTTGATCCTCAATGAGTAGCTGGTGTTGTAATTTGCCAGTCCCCAATAAAAAAAACGCTTATTGGCGCGGTAAAAGTTGGCATCGAAGCTGGCAGAATAGTCGTTGTTCGTCTTGACACTGTCTTGTTGTCCATAAAGCCAGTTGTTATTCAGATTGAGGCGTATCCGCTCTTTTTGAATTGAAAAACGTAATCCATTGTTGAAAAGGAAGGCACTCTGATTATTGGCCTTATTAATCGAATTGGTAGAAGAAAGCTGCACATAATAGTGCGTGCTGTCGGTCCACTGCGCACAGGCCGCGGCGACTACCGAACAACAGACCACGACGATGCATGTAATTCGCTTGACCATGGAAAACAAACTTAGCTAAATTGCCTTAATTTTAGGTGTCAAATGATATCTTTGCCAAGGTCTTTTTTTTTTCGAAGTGCATAGATTAAACTGAACAACAAATGAAGCATGCTTATATATTCCCCGGACAGGGTGCCCAATTCGTAGGTATGGGTAAAGATCTGTATAACCATAACGAAGAAACAAAGTTCTTGTTTGAACAAGCCAATGAGATTTTGGGATTCCGTATTACGGATGTCATGTTCGAGGGCACAGACGAAGATTTAAAACAGACCAAGGTCACCCAGCCGGCCATCTTTTTGCATTCCGTTATCCTGGCGCGAGCACTGGGGAAATCATTCAACCCACACATGGTAGCCGGACACTCATTGGGTGAATTTTCGGCGTTGGTAGCGGCCCAAGCTTTGCGCTTTGAAGATGGGTTGCAGTTGGTGGCCGCACGTGCCAATGCAATGCAGGCAGCTACGGAAATCCAGCCATCTACAATGGCCGCCATTCTGGGACTTGATGATTTTACCGTGGAGGATATTTGCCGGCGCGTCAGTGAAGTGGTTGTGCCAGCCAATTACAATTGTCCGGGGCAATTGGTGATTTCAGGGTCTATCGAAGGCGTCGACAAAGCCTGCGAATTGCTGCTGGAGGCCGGAGCAAAACGGGCGCTGAAGCTTAATGTAGGCGGGGCCTTCCATTCGCCTTTGATGGAGGCTGCCAAGGTGGCATTGCAAGCGGCCATCGAAGCAACGGCTATTAACAAACCGGTTTGCCCGATTTATCAAAACATCGATGCAAAGCCGTACACTGATCCTGAGGCGATAAAGCAAAACCTTATTGATCAGCTCACCGGGCCGGTACGTTGGACTCAAACCATTCAACACATGATTGAAAGTGGGGCTACATCATTTACGGAAGTAGGGCCCGGCAATGTGCTGCAAGGGCTGGTCAAAAAGATTAACCGCCAAGTTCAAACAGCCGCTGCAGCCTTATAGGCCAAACGCGGCTTTCACACGGTCCACATAATCGAGCTTTTCCCACGTAAATAGTTCAACGTCCAAAGAGGTGATCTCGCCGTTGCTGTTTTCAAAGGTCTTTGTCACCGTACGTGGCTCGCGTCCCATGTGACCATATGCAGCCGTTTCCGAATAAATCGGATTACGCAGTTTAAGACGGGTCTCGATGCCGTAAGGTGTCATATCAAACAATTCCTGGATTTTGCGGGCAATTTCGCCGTCGGATAGTCCGACGTTTGACGTGCCATATGTGTTGACGTATATGCCAATGGGATCCTTTACACCGATAGCATAAGAAATCTGTACCAACAGCTCATCAGCTACGCCTGCAGCCACTAAATTTTTCGCGATATGACGCGTCGCATAGGCCGCTGATCGATCTACCTTGGATGGATCTTTGCCAGAAAAGGCCCCGCCGCCATGGCCGCCTTTACCACCATACGTGTCGACGATGATTTTCCTTCCGGTTAATCCGGTGTCTCCGTGTGGGCCGCCAATCACAAATTTCCCAGTGGGGTTAATATGATATGTGATCTGGTCGGTAAAAAGCTGTTGCAACTCGGGCTTCAATTGGGCTTTTACTCTTGGAATAAGGATGTTGACCATATCGGATTTGATCCGGTCAAGCATAGCGGCTTCGGTGTCGAATTCGTCATGCTGGGTAGATATGACAATGGCGTCAATTCGGATGGGCTTATGGTTGTCATCATATTCCAACGTTACTTGTGCTTTTGAATCAGGCCTTAGGTATTTTATCTGATCATGCTCGCGACGCAGTGCGGCCAGCTCATAGAGCAGCTTATGAGCCAGGTCGAGGGCCAAAGGCATCAGGTTTTCGGTTTCATTATTGGCGTAGCCAAACATGATTCCCTGATCCCCGGCGCCTTGCTCCTGCTTTTCTTTACGGTCTACACCTTGATTGATATCCGGAGACTGCTCATGTATAGCGGAGAGGATGCCACACGAATTGGCTTCAAACATGTATTCGGACTTGGTGTACCCGATGCGTTCGATTACCGATCGAGTGATTTTTGGTACATCGAGGTATATTTTAGATTTGACCTCCCCCGCAAGCACCACCTGCCCCGTGGTGACCAGTGTTTCAATGGCAACGCGCGAGTCAGGATCCCATGCCAGGAAGTTGTCAATAAGCGCATCAGAAATTTGATCAGCTATCTTATCTGGATGTCCTTCGGAAACGGACTCTGAAGTGAATAAATAAGGCATTACTATATTATTTGTATTATCTAATGTATAAATATCCAATGGCTGAAATGAGGGAAAGCATGTTTTTAGCACTTTTTTATCGTGGTTGCAATCCTATGAAGGCTCTGGACGGCTATCATATCCAAATCAATCCACATTTCACGCTGCAAAGCTACAATACTTTTGTTGTTTTCAAAACGGGAAGATCGCGATTCGTTATTCCTAATCGACTGATGTTAAGTTTTTATAAATTGTTGCCATATACATAAAAATATACCAATATTGCTGATACATTTGTCATGGTAAACACGCCAAGAGGCATGGGGAAAAGGAAGCGCATTTTATTTATTATTAATCCAATATCTGGAGGCAAGAAAAAAAGAGGCTTCGAGAAGCGCGTCATGGAAGATCTTGACTTGGCGTTATATGATCCCGAGTTTGTTTTAACGGGGCATATCGGCCATGCCAACGAGTTGGCTACAAAAGCCGTAGCCGATGGCGTAGAGGTAGTTGTGGCGGTGGGGGGAGACGGTACGATCAATGAAATCGCATCGGCCCTGAATGGTACCGATACGATATTGGGTATTATTCCCGAAGGATCAGGCAATGGGCTGGCCTTATACCTGGGTATCCCACTCAATGAACGCGCCGCAGTGAAGCGGCTGAATCGGTTTGAGCACATGACCATCGATAGTGGCGTTATCAATGGCCTGTTTTTTTTTAATATGGCCGGCATAGGGTTTGACGCTTCGGTAAGCGATCGGTTTGCGAATGATTCGCTTCGAGGGCCAATAGGGTATCTAAAGGCGGTCTTGACCGAAATTAGTACCTATAAACCAAAACAATATGTGCTGGATATTGATGGGGATCGTTTCGAACGCGAGGCATTTATGATAAGTGTGGCGAATTCACCGCAATATGGTAATAATGCATATGTTGCACCGCAGGCTTCAGTAACCGATGGTCTATTGGATGTTTGCATCGTTCATAAGTTTCCCTTATATACCATTCCGATGATGGTGTTTCACCTGTTTAATAAGACAGCGGATCAATCCGAATATGTAGAGATTATCCCTGGCAGGCGGATCCACATTGAGCGGACGTATATCGGGTCCGTGCACGTGGATGGCGAACCCAAAGCGATGGGCAAAGTGCTGGATATCGCAGTAAATCCCAGTACATTGACAATTCTTTGTTGAACGTAGTGTAATTTTGTTATTGAACGTAATTTATTCGCAAAATAACCGTTTACTAAAGCATGAAGAAGAAACAGCGGTATAGCGGCATTGTGTATTCCACAGACGATGCCTTCGTATACCACGAAGAGGAACCGAACGAAGAATCTACACTGTCAAAAAACAAACAGGACTTGCGCGTGATGCTGGATAAGAAAATGCGGGGCGGGAAAATGGTAACGCTTGTCAAGGGCTTTGTGGGAACGCCAGAAGATTTGGAGGCGTTAGGCAAACTGTTAAAACAAAAATGCGGAGTGGGAGGAAGCGCTAAGCAGGGTGAGATTATTATTCAAGGTGATTTTAGGCAGCGAGTGTTGCAATTGTTGATTGATGAAGGATATCGAGCTAAATTGGCAGGGGGATAACAATCAACCTAACCGGAAGTAACAAAAAAAATATATTGATTAATAAAAGCGGCGAAGTCTTGTTTCATTAAATCATTTATTATTAGTTAGTTGTGTGTTGGCGTAGCGTTGGTATACACTATCCATTCATGTTTAAACGCTATTATACACTACTCGGCAGCTATTTATTTGAATGTTTAATTTGCAATTACAAAAAAAAATAGTTTTCATTGTAAAAAAATTGCTTTTGGATTACAGAAGCGATGTTTGTTTAAGGTGTGTTGATGCTGCTGCTGCGCACCCCGGCATGTAAATAAGTTTTACTAAACAATTATTGACAAAGATTTTGTTTTTAGTATAAAACACTATATTTGCTTTAACCATTTTTAGTGGTTAGTAGCGGATTAAATTGCACAAATTACTTAAAAATCATATTTAACAACGTTAAAATCTAAAAATTCAAAAAAAATGGCAAACGCACCAAAAACAAGTACAGCAAAAAAGGAAAAGAGCAACTCAACATCCAACGTTTTTGCAAGTCTGGCAATTATTATTTGTTTCGTCATCGGCGCATTGGTTTGGAGATTCATCATGGGCGATCCGAATAACTTTGTCGATGGCGATCCGGAGAACCGGCCTTTAGAGGGCAATTACTTAGGGATGGTATACCATGCCGGATATGTGGTGCCGGTATTGCTGGGGTTGTTCCTGATGGTATGGGTATTTGCGGTTGAACGCTTCATCGTGATTGGAAGGGCTTCTGGAAAAGGCAATGTGGGCAACTTCGTGCGGAAAATTCAGTCTCTTATCGGAGGAGGCAACATTGATTCGGCCATCTCAGAGTGCGATAAGCAACAAGGTTCGGTAGCAAATGTTATCAAGGCAGGTCTGCTTAAATATAAAGATGTATCGGCAAACCCAAACCTTGATACCGATCAAGCTACTGTAGCTATCCAAAAGGAAATCGAAGAAGCGACCGCGTTGGAAATGCCAATGCTCGAAAAGAACCTTACCATCATCGCTACGCTGGTTTCTATCGGTACATTGACAGGGCTATTAGGTACGGTAACAGGGATGATCAGGGCGTTCTCCGCATTAGCTACCGGTGGTGCTCCGGACTCTGCTGCACTGGCAAACGGTATCTCTGAGGCGTTGATTAACACGGCTACAGGTATCGCTACCTCGACGGTAGCCATCGTATTCTATAACATCTTTACATCTAAGATAGATACATTAACTTACTCGATTGACGAAGCTGGGTTTTCTATCGTACAGACTTACGCAGCTACGCACAAATAGTAAAAAATTTCATCCGGCTTATGGAATGCCGGATGAATGTGCATCTTATCAATACGAAGTAGGCAACTAAAATTATAAATTATGCCAAGGGTAAAAGTTAAAAGAGCCAGTACGACGATAGACATGACCGCGATGTGTGACGTGTCGTTCTTGCTGCTCACGTTTTTTATATTGACAGCCACAGCCCGGCAACCCGAACCGATGCCGGTAGATACGCCAGCGTCGGCTACACAAGTAAAATTGCCAGACGATGATTTGGGGTTGATTACGGTGGGCGATGGAGGCAAAGTGTTCTTTGGTGTGGTAAACAGGAATGCACGAGCCCGGATGCTAGAGCTTATGTCAGAAAAATATTCCATCGCATTTACCCCTGAAGAAAAGGCCGAGTTTTCGACGATGGAGAGTTTCGGCGTGCCGATGGGCAATTTGAAACAACTGATCAATCTGGGTACTAATGATCGTGTAAAGCCCGGTCTGCAACCTGGTATTCCCATCGATTCTACCGATGCACTCAGCAATGAGTTGTTCCATTGGATTTATTCGGCTCGCGTTGCGACGAAGGAGTTGAAGAATGCCGAGATGCGGGTGTCAATAAAAGGGGATGCCAATGAAAAGTATCCCGAGATCAAGAAAGTAATGGATGTGTTGCAAAGCCAAAAGGTGAATAAGTTTAGTTTGATCACCAGTCTTCGTAGCGAGGATTTTTAGTAGCAATGCAATTTAAACATAAAGGATAAAAAAATGGCAGAATTAAATACCGGTGGTAAGCAGCAGCCGAGAGTAGACTTGACAGCCATGGTGGATTTGGCGTTTCTCTTGATCACGTTTTTCATGCTTACCACTTCCATCAACAAGCCCAATGCCATGGACGTGGCCATGCCGGATAAAAACGAAGACAATCCGGAAGATAGACTTGAGGTGGCCGACAACCGGACGCTGACGTTGTTGCTGGGTAGCAACAATAAGATCGAATGGTATCACGGCGATTACAGCAATCCCCTAGAAGGGCCAGAGATCGTGGATTATGGTAAGGATGGGGTTCGGCCTATCCTGATCAAAAAGATGGAACAGGTGAGACAGCAGACAGGAAAAGACCTGATCATTGTTGTGCGTCCCAGTGATAAGTCTACTCACCGCAATTTGGTAGATATTCTGGATGAAATGAATATTATCAAAGCACCAATATATATGATTGGTACCATCAGCGATGCGGAAATAGAAGTGTTGCAACGGGACAACCTGTATAATGATTGACAATAACCACAGAATACGATAGCTATGATAGGTTCAAAATTAGATATTTTTAAGAAAGAATGGCTCGATGTGGTATTTGACGGTCGGAACAAGTCTTATGGAGCATACGATCTCCGTAAGTTGTCGCCTAAGGCCACCAACATCGGGTTGTTTTCGGCTTCCGTCGTATTCGTACTACTTCTAATGTCGCCGGCGATTGCACGGTGGATGGGAATAGAAATGGGCGATGATGGGCCAGTTGAACAAATTATTGAAACAGAGGTTGTGCTCTCAGAGCCGCCACCTGTAAACGAGGAGGAACCTCCTCCCCCCCCTCCGGTTGAGCCTCCTCCGCCTCGGGTAGACCAGGTGCGGATGCCTGAGCCGAAGGTTGTTCCCGCCGAGCAGGTGCAAGACGAGGAACCTCCTACGGTAGAACAGCTTAAATTGGCTGATCCCGGGTCAAAGACCATAGAAGGTGACCCCAATGCAGAAATCCGTATTGATCTGCCTGTCGGCGAAGGTGAGATCGACGCTGAGGTGACAGAAACATCCAGTGATCAGGTCTTCCAATCAGTAGAGATCAATCCAGAACCGCCAGGTGGGATGAAGGAGTTTATGGAATGGATTGCTAAGAATTATGATTATCCACAGGCGGCTATTGAGGCGGGTGTGAATGGTCAGGTGCAGATTTCGTTCGTGGTAGAACGCGACGGAAGCTTAACTGACTTGAGAGTTGTGCGGGATTTGAAATATGGAACGGGCGAGGCAGCTTTAAAGCTTTTGCAGAAAGCTAAGAAATGGAGCCCCGGTATCCAGAATGGACGGCCGGTTCGCGTAGCCTATACATTGCCTATCCGACTTAACCTTCAGCAATAGGTAAGTTGGCCGCTAGATACTATAGGGATAATAATGGCAGACAGAAATCGCCCACCAAGCGGTTTCTGTCTGTTTTGGGGCTGTTTATGTTTGGTTTTTACTTTGCATTAGGCCTGGCCATCATTTTTTGGAAAAATTTTCCGCTAGAATTGGATAGTACCCTGCGGACGTTGTTTGGAATATTATTGGTGGTCTATTCTTTCTTTCGTTTTATCCGACTTTGGCAGAGTCGATAGTTCGAAGCAGTTAATTTAAAAAAAAACATGATATTTTTTCATAACAATGAAAAAATTAGTATTATTACCCGTCTTTTTTGGTCTTGCTGCTTCGTTGTGGTCATGTAGCAATCGTGAAAATAATAGTCAGTCGGGCGAAAACCGGACCATCGTGAGCGGACAATTGCAGGTGCTGACAGATGAGACCTTGCTTCCCATCATGGAAGAGCAGGTTGCGGTGTTTGAACACTTGTATCGCCGTGCCGACGTTGAGTTGGCAGGTGCCCGGGAAAGCCAGGTCATCAGTAAACTTTTGAATAGGGAAGTGGAGGTGGTTGTATTGACGAGATTATTGACCGAAGAGGAGACAGCGTTCTTTAAAGCCCGTAAGTTTGTGCCTCAGGTATATAAGTTTGCAACGGATGCGATAGCGTTTGTAGTGAATAAGCAGGTTTCCGATTCAACCATTACATTGGATCACATTACGGAGATCCTGCGAGGTAATGCCGGCATTGGGTCGCTGAACAGGCTGGTGTTTGATAATCCGAATTCAAGCACCGTTCGGCTGCTTAAGGAAATAGCAGGCATAGATTCCCTACCGACGACGGGTGTTTATGCCATGCAGTCTAATCCGGAGGTGCTCAAGTATGTATACGAAACGCCGCAATCTGTGGGAGTGGTGGGGATCAACTGGATAGCGCGGCCCGATAGCAGTATACAGAAGTACATCGATGGGGTTAAGGTTTTGGCGCTAAAAGGGCGGCAGGGTGAGCGTGGTGGCGATGGATATTACAAGCCGTCGCAGTCAAACTTAGCGGAGAATCTGTATGCGCTTGCCCGCCCGGTGTACATCATCAATGCTGAGCCCCGGAAGAGTTTAGGCATGGGGTTTGCCGCGTTCTTAACGGGTGAATCCGGTCAACGGGTAGTTTTAAAATCCGGCTTGATGCCGGATAGTTTGCCACCAAGGGAATTGATTATCAGATAGTAATAAAGGTTGAACACTAAATAAAATGAAAATGATGAAAAAAGCAATGATATGGGGTATATCCCTTGCTTTTGTGATTACGGGAGTACGTGCGCAGAGCTTGGACGATGCGAGGAAGGCGATAGATGCCGAGCAATTCGCCCAGGCCAAAGGAATGTTGGAAACACTTGTAAAAAACAAGCCCAAAGCTGGAGAGAACTATTTTTATTTAGGGCTTGTCTATATACATAATGAACACTTGGATTCCGCATTAAACGTTTTTAATCAAGGATTGGCAGCTGATCCCAAAAACAACCTGAATAAAGTAGGGCAGGGGATCGTAGATTTGTACAACGAGAATGCGAGTGCAGCTGCAACCAAATTTGCCGAAGCGACTTCGGGATTGAAACGGAGAGATTATTTGGAGCTGTACCACATTGGAAGGGCTTATATCGATGCACCACAGCCAGATTACCAGAAGGCGGTGGAATATCTCGATCAGGCCAAAGCCAAAAACAACCAAGATCCGTTGATACCTTTGGCATTGGGTGATGCCTATTTTGGGCTGAAGAACAATAGCATGGCATACAAGAGCTATCGGGACGCTACAGTGCTTGATAATACGCTTACGCGTGCCCGTGTGCAGATGCAAGTGATCACCCGGGGGTCACATGCGTGGCAGGAAGCTATTGACGGCTTGAAACAAATTGCTTCCGAGGTGCCGGACTACGCACCGACCTATAGGGAACTGGCAGAGACGTACCACGCGTGGGCCAATACGGCTACTACGAGTGAGGACTACGCAGCACGGAATAAAGAAGCTGTGGCATTCTACAAGCAATACATGGATAAAACCGATTATACGGTAGATTCACGGATTCGCTACGCCGACTTTTTGGTGTACGTGAAGGACTACGAAGAGCTGCAAGCGCAAGCCGCTGAACTGGCCCAATTGGAGGATGTAAATCCAAAGATATTACGTTACTTGGGTTATTCGGCTTATGAAAACAAGCAGTACCAAGAAAGTAAAGAGGCGTTGGAGAAAATGTTCACCCGCATGGAGGAAGAGCGGATTATTTCGCTTGATTACCTGCATTTAGGGTTGGCAGACATTAATATCGCCGTAGAACAGGATCCGGTAGATGAAGCCCTTTTCGATAAGGGGATTGCGCAATTGGAAAAGGCGGTAGCTATCGATTCTTCTATCGCCGATGACTTACATGAGGTAGGTATGGATCTTGTTACCAATAAAAAGAAGTATGCGTTGGCGGCGAAGGTGTTTGAAATACCTGCGGCTACGCCTACATCCCGGAACCATGTCCTCGACAATTTCTATGTTGGCTTTGCTACCTATTACGGTGCGGCAACCAAGCAATTGGCCGAGGAGCCGGCCCGTACTGAATGGCTCAAAAAGGCCGATACGGCACTCGGACTGGTTATCGAAAAGGCACCGACCACTCAGGATGCTTACCTGTTCAGGGCGAATGTAAGTAATCTTTTGGATGATCCTGAAAATCCAAAGGGACTCGCGGAGCCTTATTTCTTGAAATACATTGAAATGGTAAAAGAAAAAGGGGACAGCGAAATTCAGAGGAATAAAAATAGGCTGGTTGATGCATATAGCACAATAGCCGTAGTGAGTGTAAAGCGTGGTGAGTACCAAAAAGGTAGGGATTTGATCGGCGAAGTATTAAAGCTTGATCCGGAGAATGCTTGGGCGAAACAGACATTGCAATATCTTGAGCAAGCGTCAGCAGCATCAACGGGCGGTTCTTCAGGTCAATAATTTCCGATTTGTTAGAATAAATTGAATGTTATAAAGCGCTAATTTTTAAAATTAGCGCTTTATTTTTAGCTTTGTCGCATCTTATAGTTAGCATAGTATGGAACCAGAAGTACAAAGTATGCCCAGTGATTATTTACCGATTTTGATCCAGTTTGGGGTTGCTATCCTTTTTTCCGCAGGCGTGATTCTGTTGACCCATTTCATTGGTCCCAAGGTAAAGACAGAAACCAAGCTCGGTGCATTCGAATCGGGCGTTGAGGTGATAGGAAATGCCAGGCAACCTTTTTCAATCAAATACTTCATTGTAGCAATCCTATTTGTGATTTTTGATATCGAGGTCATTTTTATGTACCCTTGGGCCGTTAATTTCCGTGAATTTGGATTGTCAGGTTTGATTGAGATGTTTGTGTTCATGGCACTGCTTCTTCTCGGGTTTATCTATGTGATTAAAAAACGGGTATTGGACTGGGAATAAACACCTTTAGAACGTTTCTAAATAATATAATTAACCGTTTAAAAGGGCAATATATTGTAGATTTGTACTCATCAGTGTGTGACTGATGAGTTTTTTTTTATTAAGAAAGGTAAGGGGTTAGCATGAGTGATATAAAAATGGCGGAAGCTCCTCCCGGTATTCAAGGATCTGGTTTTTTCGCAACATCATTGGATAAAGCTATCGGATTGGCGAGAGCCAATTCACTGTGGCCGTTGCCATTCGCAACATCGTGTTGTGGCATTGAGTTTATGGCTACAATGGCCGCAACTTACGATGCGGGGCGTTTTGGGATGGAACGAAACAGCTTTTCTCCTCGACAAGCAGATATGCTGATGGTAATGGGGACCATCGCAAAGAAGATGGGGCCCGTGCTCCGGCAGGTGTACTCGCAAATGGCCGAACCTCGGTGGGTGATTGCTGTTGGCGCATGTGCGTCAAGCGGGGGAATATTCGATACTTATTCGGTGTTACAGGGGATTGATGAAATCATTCCTGTAGACGTATATGTGCCGGGGTGTCCGCCTAGACCGGAAGCCATCCTGGACGGCGTAATGCGGCTGCAGGAGATTGTAAAGAACGAACCATTAAACAGAAGGCAAACGCCCGAGTATAAGGCGTTGCTGGAAAAATACGGATTCCATACGAATGGCTAAACTGAGCAATGATAGCGTTATCGGGCGACTCAATACGCGCTTTGAAAATCGGTTCAATCAAATTGAAGACCCTTATGGGTTGCTTACCATTGAGACAGGGAAAGAGGATATTCTGGATATACTCGAGTTTCTAAAAACCGATGGCGAACTGCAGTTTAATTACCTTACGGATATTACGGCCGTACACTACCCCGATTTGCCCAAGGAATTTGCGGTGGTCTATCACCTGCATAGTTTGGTAAATAACGTGAGGATACGTATAAAAGTGTTTCTGGATGGCGCATATCCGGCTATCCCCACCGCTACGGTACTGTGGAATGGTGCCAACTGGATGGAACGCGAAACGTATGATTTCTTTGGAATCCAGTTTGTGGGGCATCCCGATTTGCGTCGGATATTGAATGTTGATGATATGGACGTATTCCCGATGCGGAAAGAATATCCATTGGAGGACCCCAACCGAATGGATAAAGGGGATTATTTTTTCGGTAGATAAACGGTTTCGATATGAGTGATGCTATCAGCAAGATTAAATTAACAGACAACAGGCCGATCTTTATCGACAATGATCCGCAGGACGAGCTTTTTACGCTCAACCTCGGGCCTACGCACCCTGCTACACATGGTGTATTCCAGAACGTATTGCAAGTGGATGGCGAACGAATCATTAGCGGGGTGTCGACCATTGGTTATATCCATCGGGCGTTTGAAAAAATAGCCGAGCGGCGCGCTTACTATCAGATTACGACATTGACCGATCGGCTGAACTACTGCTCTTCGCCTATCAATAACATGGGATGGCATATGACGGTAGAAAAGTTGTTGGATATCGAGCTGCCCAAACGGGTCCAATACATGCGCGTAATCATCATGGAGTTGTCGCGTATTGCCGATCATATCATTTGCAACGGCATCCTTGGAGTCGATACCGGCACGTTTGCCGGATTTATTCCGATGATGGTAAAACGCGAATTTATCTATGAAATATTCGAAGAAATATGTGGGGCGCGACTGACGACTAATATCGGGCGTATCGGTGGGTTTGAACGGGATTTCAATGAGGTGGCTTTTGCGAAGATCAGGGAGTTTGTTAACGAATTTCCCGCAGTGTTGAAGGAGTTTGAAGCACTGTTGGAACGCAATCGTATATTTATTGATCGGACTTCAGGTGTGGCCGCCGTAGATGCCGAAACAGCGCTTAGTTACAGCTGGAGCGGCCCAATTCTGAGGGCCACAGGCGTAGATTATGACGTGCGCGCCAACGAACCTTACTCTTCGTACGAGGAATTTGATTTTGAGGTTCCTGTAGGTACAAATGGGGATGTTTACGACCGGTTTTTGGTGCGTAATCATGAAATGTGGCAAAGCTTGCGAATCATTGAACAGGCCTTGGCTAAAATAGAAAAGGAACCTAAGGGTGTATTTCACGCGGACGTTCCAGACTTCTACCTTCCGCCAAAAGAGCAGGTATTCAATAACATGGAGGCACTCATCTACCACTTTAAGATTGTGATGGGTGAAATAGATGCGCCAAAGAAGGAATTGTATCACTGTGTTGAGGGCGCCAATGGCGAGCTGGGCTTTTATTTAATCAGTGACGGCGGCCGCTCACCTTATCGCCTGCATTTCCGGAGACCCTCGTTTATCAATTACCAGATGTACGCCCCCATGAGCAGTGGGATGTTGTTATCTGATGCTATCATCAACATGAGTAGTTTAAACATTATAGCAGGAGAACTTGATGCTTAGTGTGAAACATAACGAACCCGTGGAGTTCACGGAAGAAATGCTCGGCAAGTTTGCCGAAATCGTATCGCGTTATCCGGAGGGAAGACAGAAATCGGCGTTGCTGCCTATCTTGCACGAAGTACAGGCCAAGTATGGGTGGTTGAGCGTTCCTGCCATGGATAGCGTAGCCGCATACCTAAATCTTGAGTCAATCGAGGTCTACGAGGTGGCGACGTTTTACACCATGTTTTTCCTGCAACCGCAAGGGAAATATGTATTGGAGGTCTGTCGTACAGGGCCGTGCTGTCTGGTGGGCGCCGAACGCATCATGAAGCACATTGAACACAGGCTCGGTGTAAAGGAAGGTGAAGTGACTCCCGACGGGTTGTTTAGTTGGCGCGGCGTGGAGTGTTTGGCGGCTTGTGGCTATGGACCTGTGCTGCAAATCGGACCTGAATATACGTTTTACGAAAACCTTACCGAAGAAAGCGTAGACAAACTGATTGAAGAATTAACAGAAAAAGCCAAGGTAAACGGTTGACCATCGGAAAGCCAAGGTTGAAAGCTGATATTATGGCACGTAAGTTATTATTGACACATATTCATGTTCCCGGTATCCATACCTTCGAAGTATACCGCCAACAAGGGGGGTATCGTGCCGTGGAAAAGGCCTTGAAGACACTTACGCCCGAAGAAGTGGTGGAAGAGGTGAAGAAATCAGGACTGCGCGGGCGTGGTGGGGCAGGTTTCCCGACCGGTATGAAATGGAGCTTTTTAGCTAAACCGGAAGGTGTGCCGCGCTATCTGGTCTGCAATGCCGATGAATCGGAGCCCGGAACATTCAAGGATCGTTATTTAATGACCCATATCCCGCATGCGTTGATTGAAGGCATGATTGTGTCAAGCTATGCGTTGGGAGCAAATACTTCCTACATCTACGTACGGGGAGAAATGATGCCTCAGATACGGATTCTCGAACGGGCAATTGCCGAGGCAAAAAATGCCGGCTTCCTTGGTAAGAATATTTTGGGTAGCGGCTATGACCTTGAGCTGTATGTACAGCCTGGAGGCGGAGCTTACATCTGCGGGGAGGAAACGGCCTTACTGGAGTCGCTGGAGGGTAAGCGCGGCAATCCGAGAATAAAACCACCATTCCCGGCAGTTTCGGGATTGTATAATTGTCCCACGGTAGTGAATAACGTTGAATCTATCGCGGCTACTGTGCCAATTATCAATGAAGGTGGGGAAGAGTATGCAAAAATAGGTATCGAACGTAGCACCGGCACGAAACTGATTTCTGCCAGTGGCAATCTGAACAAGCCGGGCGTCTACGAAATCGAATTGGGATTACCTGTTGAAGAGTTTATTTATTCGGATGAGTATTGCGGAGGTATTGCCAATGGCAAACGCTTGAAGGCGGTCGTGGCCGGGGGATCTTCAGTGCCAATATTACCTGCGAACTTGATTTTGAAGACACTGAAAGGCGAATCCCGCTTGATGACCTACGAATCATTAGCTGATGGTGGGTTCCAAAGCGGTACGATGTTGGGATCCGGCGGATTTATCGCTTTTGACGAGGATCAGTGTATTGTGCGCAATACCTGGAATTTCACACGGTTTTATCATCATGAAAGTTGTGGGCAATGTTCGCCATGTCGAGAAGGTACCGGCTGGATGGAAAAGGTGCTTCACAAAATCGAGTTTGGTCATGGTTCATACAGCGATATTGATTTGTTGGTGGATGTATCCAAGAAAATCGAGGGCAATACCATATGTCCGTTGGGCGATGCAGCGGCTTGGCCGGTAGCAAGTGCTATCCGCCATTTTAGAGACGAGTTTGAATGGCACATCACCAATGGGCATGAGGCACAGCGCCGTAATTATGGTTTGGCGCATTATGCAGACCCTCTTGAACCGGTGATGTAAGCTACGCGACGTGCCGGATTGCACATAGTAATGCAGAAGCTGGACGTACGTGCGTATAGAACAAAATACTTAACGGTAGGCTAATGATCGGCTGGAAGCTGATTAAAGACCGAACCCAAAGCTGAAGAAGATGGCTGATGACGTAAAATTCAAGGTAAATATTGACGGTATCCCGGTGGAAGTCCCTCCAGGGACGACCATATTGAATGCCGCCCGGCTGATTGGAGGTGATATTGTGCCCCCAGCCATGTGCTATTATTCGAAATTACAAGGCAGTGGGGGTAAATGCCGTACATGCCTGGTGAAGGTAAGCAAGGGGTCGGACAAGGATCCCCGCCCTATGCCGAAACTGGTGGCTTCATGCCGTACCACGGTCATGGATGGAATGGAGGTGCAGAATATCACGTCGCCCGAGGTCATTGAGGCCAGAAAAGGGGTGGTGGAAATGCTGCTTATCAACCACCCGCTGGATTGCCCGATATGTGACCAGGCTGGTGAATGCCATTTACAAGACTTAGGCTATGAGCATGGGCTAGCCAGCACCCGCTATGAGTTTGAGCGGAGAACGTTCAATAAAATTGATATCGGAGATAAAGTGCAGTTGCACATGACGCGCTGCATCCTTTGCTATCGCTGTGTGTTTGTGGCTGACCAACTTACCCCCCAGCGTGTGCATGGTATCTTGGGAAGGGGAGATGCAGCGGAGATTTCAACTTATATAGAGAAGGCTATCGACAACGAGTTTTCGGGTAACGTCATCGACGTGTGCCCGGTTGGGGCATTGACGGATAAGACTTTCCGGTTTAAAAACCGCGTATGGTTTACGAAGCCGGTTGAGGCCCACCGCGATTGTCCGACATGCAGCGGAAAGGTGACCTTGTGGTACAAAGGGGAAGAGGTGCTTCGCGTCACGGCGCGTAAAGACGAGTACGGCGAGGTAGAGGAATTTATCTGCAATACCTGCCGGTTTGAAAAGAAGGCAACATCGGATTGGGTGATAGAAGGGCCCCGCGAGGTAAAACGTACTTCGGTAATTTCCCTCAATCACTACGCAGAGCTGAATCCGCCTGCCGTAGTTAAGAAAAACCTGATGCTGCAGGAGGCAAATAAGGAACAATTCGAACGGGCCAAGGAGTTGCTATAAGTTGGCATAACGTCGCGCAATGCGATAAACGGAACATATTTTTTAACTATGGAGTCTGCTTTATTGGTAGAAAAAACGATTTTGGTGGTGGCTGTGTTTGCCATTACGCTAGTAATAGCCATGTATTCTACGTTGGTAGAACGGAAAGTGGCTGGCTTTATGCAGGCGCGTTTCGGCCCGGATCGCGCCGGCCCCTTTGGTATTTTGCAGCCGCTTTGTGATGGCGGAAAGTTTTTCTTTAAAGAAGAAATCATCCCTGCGGGCGCTCATAAATTTCTATTTATTATTGGGCCGGCGGTAGCGATGTTCACGGCATGTATCAGCAGCGCGGTGATTCCTTGGGGGCAAGAGCTAACAATCGGTGATCGTGTGATTACGCTGCAGGTTGCTGATATTAATGTGGGCGTCCTTTATATTTTTGGAGTCGTTGCATTAGGCGTATATGGCATCATGATTGGCGGCTGGGCCTCCAACAACAAATACTCGTTGATGGGCGCTGTACGCGCGGCATCCCAGAGTATCAGTTACGAAATCGGCATGGGGCTTTCCTTAATTGCATTGTTGATGGTGACTGGCACACTTTCGCTCCGTGAAATCGTTGCACAACAGGAAGGCTTTGTGAATTGGAATATATGGGTACAACCCATAGGCTTTCTGATTTTCCTGGTTTGCGCATTTGCCGAATGTAATCGCGTGCCGTTTGACCTTGCCGAGTGTGAGACGGAGCTGATTGGGGGCTATAACGTTGAGTATTCTTCAATGAAGCTGGCTTTTTATATGTTTGCCGAATACATTAATATGTTCGTGTCATCCTCCCTGATGGCGGCACTTTACTTTGGTGGTTATAATTTTCCGTTTATGTATGATTTGGGGCTATCTCAAAACTGGATTACCATCATCGGAGTATTGGTGTTTTTTGCGAAAATCCTCGCCTTCATCTTTTTCTTCATGTGGATACGGTGGACAATCCCTCGTTTCCGTTATGACCAATTGATGCGGTTAGGATGGAAGATTTTAATACCTTTGGCCGTGGCTAATATTGTGTTGACTGGCATTATCACCATTGTGAAGGACACTTATTTTTAATGAGAATGGAAGGGAAAGAGATTATGCAATCACTAAGTAATAGAAAGAAGGTACTGGAGCAGAAACCCATGAATTTTTGGGAGCGGATGTATCTACCGGCCATTGCGCGGGGACTTGGTATCACCATAAGGCATTTTTTTAAACCTAAGGCAACATATAAATATCCTGAGGTGCAACGGCCTTACTCAAAAAATTTCAGAGGGCAACATTCGCTTAAACGTGACGAGGAAGGGCGGGAGCGGTGTACGGCTTGTGGGCTATGTGCGCTTTCTTGCCCTGCCGAAGCAATTACGATGATTTCGGCGGAACGTAAGAAGGGCGAGGAGCACCTTTATCGGGAAGAAAAATACGCTGCTGTATACGAAATAAATATGCTGCGGTGCATATTCTGCGGACTTTGCGAGGAGGCGTGCCCCAAGGAAGCCATCTTCTTAGACGGCTCGCACGTGCCGCCCGAACAATTGCGTAAAGATTTTATTTATGGTAAAGACAAACTGGTGGAACCGCGGTTTGAATATAAAAAAGAGCATGAAACCACAGCCTAATCAGCTGAAAAACCTTACAAAAACAGCATGAGCGTTTTTTATTTTGTAGCCTTCCTGTCGGTATTTTTTGCGCTAATGACTATCTTCACCAAGAATCCGGTACATAGCGTCCTGTATCTGGTGATTACCTTTTTTACATTTACTGTGCATTATATTTTACTGAATGCTCAGTTTTTAGCCGTAGTCAATTTTATTGTGTATATGGGGGCAATCATGGTACTGTTCCTATTCGTACTGATGCTGCTCAACCTCAATAAGGATACCGAGCCACTGAAGTCGAATCTGGTGAAATTTATGGGGGTGATTGCAGGTATGTGCTTAGTGGTCACATTGGCGGGTTCGTTCAGAGCGTTGGAGTCGTCGGAATCCATCATCCTAAAAGACCCGGATATTGGCTTAGTCGGCAACTTGGGTAGGGTATTGTTTAGTGAGTTCCTCCTTCCCTTTGAGATTTCATCTATTCTCTTGTTAACCGCCATGGTAGGAGCGGTATTGTTGGCCAAAAACGATCCAAAAAAAGCTTAAATGGAAACTATCGTACAAAATATGCAGGGTATTCCGCTTAACCATTATATCCTGTTTTGTAGTGTTATTTTTGCCATCGGTGTCATTGGTGTGCTGATTCGGCGAAACGTAATTATTATCATGATGTCCATTGAGTTGATGCTCAATTCGGTTAACTTATTGTTGACGGCTTTTTCGGCCTATAGTGGTGATCCTTCTGGGCAAGTGTTCGTTTTTTTCATCATGGCTTTGGCAGCGGCAGAGGTAGCAGTCGGGTTGGCGATTATCGTGATGGTGTATCGGAATACTCGTTCGGTAGATATTAATGCCTTAAACCGTTTACGGGGATAAGTGTGGTATCGCTGGTATATCCCGCTGTGTAATAGCGGGCTGTTGACATATAGCATAACATTGGTTTGAAATTTTAAGACTGAACTTATTTTAAGCAATAAACATGATAGAGTTAATTTGGTTGATTCCGCTACTCCCCTTGGTTGGTTTTCTGGTCAACGGGCTCGGTAGGAATGTGTTGCCAAAATCGTTAGTCGGAATTATCGGTAGTGGTGTGGTATTGGGGGCGTTTCTGTTGAGCTGCGGCGTGTTCTCGATGGTATATAGCGCCCGGCAAGCCGGGGAGGCGGCAACATTCACACAATTGATTTTCGATTGGATTAGTGCGGGGAATTTACATGTTTCTCTTTCGTTTTTGGTCGATCCATTGAGTGCTATCATGTTGCTCATCGTCACGGGCATTGGCTTCCTTATCCATATCTATTCAACAGGATATATGAAACATGATCCAGGATTCGCGAAGTTCTTCGCTTTCCTCAATTTGTTTATTTTTTTCATGTTGCTGTTGGTGCTTGGATCAAATTATATCGTCATGTTTATCGGTTGGGAAGGGGTGGGGCTTTGCTCATATTTGCTGATAGGCTTTTGGTTTAAAAATTCGGCTTACGCCAGTGCTGCCAAGAAAGCTTTTGTGATGAACCGGATAGGTGATTTAGGCTTCCTCATTGCCGTATTTCTGATTTTTTCCACGTTTGGAACATTGGAATTTGCGGGAGTATTTCCCGAGGCGGCAACTATGCCTATGGGCGATACAACGTTGATGCTGATTACGTTGCTGTTGTTTATAGCCGCTACGGGTAAGTCGGCGCAAATACCGTTGTTTACTTGGTTGCCTGATGCCATGGCTGGCCCGACGCCCGTCTCGGCGTTGATACATGCCGCTACGATGGTTACAGCTGGTATTTACATGATTGCCCGTTCCAACATCCTATTTACACTTTCCCCTATCACGCTTCAGGTGGTGGCAGCCATCGGCATTTGTACCGCCCTATTGGCTGCGGCGATCGCCATCACGCAAAATGACATCAAGAAAGTACTGGCCTATTCAACGGTTTCGCAATTGGGGTACATGTTTTTAGGTCTGGGGGTCGGGGCGTTTACCGGCGCATTTTTTCATGTCCTTACGCACGCATTTTTTAAAGCGTTGCTGTTTTTGGGGGCAGGCTCTGTGATCCACGCGATGAGCAATGAACAGGACATGCGGAGCATGGGAGGGCTTAAGAAACAGTTGCCGATCACATACCTGACGATGCTCATCGGTACCATCGCCATAGCAGGGATTCCTCCCCTTTCCGGATTTTTTTCCAAAGACGAAATATTGGCCCATGCATTTGCCGATAACAAACTGTTGTGGATGCTCGGCTTTATCGGCGCGTTGTTTACAGCATTTTATATGTTTAGGATGTTATTCCTGACGTTTTTCGGCCGGTTTAGGGGCACCGCGGAGCAGGCAAGCCATTTACATGAGTCGCCGGCGTCAATGACTGTTCCGTTGATTATTCTTGCGGTATTGGCAGCCATCGGTGGATTTATCAATGTGCCGTCGGCTTTGGGAGGCGGTCACGCGTTGGCTGATTTCCTTTCCCCCGTATTTGCTGATTCGGTTGCTCAAACCGGCACATTCCATCTGGATCACAGCACGGAGTATATCCTAATGGGAGTTTCGTCGCTAGCTGCTGTATTTATGGCTGTCGTGGCCTACCGGCAATATGTGAGTAAGGCTACCATACCGGCTGCCGATGAGGTGTCCCGTGGCCTGTTGGCGCGGCTTTCCTACCGTAAGTTCTATGTGGATGAGGTCTATGATGCGTTGATTGTGCGCCCATTGAATGCCTTATCTGTATTCCTGCATCGTGTGGTCGACAAGTCGGGTATAGATGGCGTCGTCAATGGCCTGGCCAGAAGTGTTGGCGAATCTGGTAAGGGAATCCGGTTGTTGCAGAGTGGAAACGTCGGGTTTTACATCTTCATGATGGTCATCGCCGCGGTGGTGCTTTTGGCCTATGGTATTTTTAACGGTTAATCGAGACGAAGTTATATCGCGTACATGGACAATCTATTTATACTATTATTACTTCCGGTCTTTGGGGCATTGGTGCTTGCCTTTGTGCAGCAGGCGAAAGCCGCCAGGCAGTTTGCGCTCTTGGTATCATTGGTTTCGCTGGCGTTTACTATTCCATTTTTAGTGAATTTTGTGCCGGATGCCAGTATGCAATTCGAGCAACGGTTTGCTTGGATTCCGTCTCTTGGCATCCATTTCCATGTTGGAATCGACGGAATTAGCCTACCGTTGGTATTGCTGACGAATGGGCTCGTACCCTTGATTATTCTGGCGGCATTTAGTTATGATTACAAAGGCGGGTTTTATGCACTGGTCTTGTTTATGCAGGCGGGGTTGCTACTGGTATTCACCGCGTTGGACGCTTTTGCATTCTACGTCGGTTGGGAAGTAGCGTTGATACCCATTTACTTTATTTGTGCCTTGTGGGGCGGCGAAAATCGCATTCGCGTCAATCTTAAGTTTTTTATCTATACCTTTTTGGGAAGCTTGCTTATGTTGGCGGCTATTATTTACCTGCATTTGCAAGTACCCACAGATGACTATGCGTTGTCGTCGTTTTATCAGTTGGCTTTGGACTCCAGCACGCAACGTTGGATTTTTTGGGCATTTTTCCTTGCGTTCGCCATTAAGATGCCCATATTCCCGTTCCATACTTGGCAGCCGGACACCTATACGGAAGCTCCTACGGCTGGAACGATGTTGTTGGCGGGGATCATGCTTAAGATGGGGGTATATGGCGTCATCCGCTGGTTGATTCCCGTAGCGCCTCTCGGTGTCGCTGCATATGGACAACTCGCTTTGGTATTATGTATCATAGGTGTGGTTTATGCGTCGATTATCGCGTTTAAACAACGTGATGCCAAACGCTTGGTTGCGTATTCATCGATAGCTCACGTAGGACTCATCGGCGCGGGTGTTTTTGCTTGGAATGTGCAAGGCGTACAGGGGGCCATTATTCAGATGGTCAACCACGGAATCAGTGTGGTTGGGTTATTCTTTGTGCTGGACATTGTGGCCCGTAGGCTAGGTACCAGGGATTTAGCTGCCATGGGCGGTATTGCTAAACCCGCTCCGATATTGGCAATCGTTTTTTTAGTCATTGTCATGGGGGCGGTGGGACTGCCCCTTACCAATGGTTTTGTGGGCGAATTCCTACTATTGCTTGGTGTGTACGAGTACGGTGTTTGGTATGCAGTCTTCGGGGGGCTTACCTTGATACTTGGCGCTGTCTACATGCTGAGTATGTATCAAAAGGTAATGTTTGGAGATGTCAATGAGCAAACAGCTGCTTTCCCAGACATTCGAGGTTCTGAATGGCTGGTGCTGGCAGTCATTGTGCTACTTATCATCGGCATTGGTGTGTATCCCGGCCCGCTATTGAATATATCAGAAGCGGCGGTAGCAGAATTGGTCGATAAAGTTGGATTGATAGGTAAAAACTAATATAGTATATGCCGAAGGTTATTAGATTAGCCGGAGGGATTAAAGAGATAATAAACAAAACATGAGTGCGATTATTACGCTGTCTTTATTAGCCATATTATTGTTGTATTTGGGGTTGTTCAAAGCCGGGAGATCGCTTTTACCTATTTCACTCCTGGGGCTTGCCGCTGCGCTGGTAATGTATGTCATGCAATGGGCAGGAGACGCAACGCCCATATATAGTGGCATGGTGCTTTTTGACCATTATGCTATTGCGTTTTCGGTATTATGCATTTTGGTGACCATGCTGGTCATGTTGTTGTCTAAGGGCTATTTCGATGCGGCTAGCGTGCATGTGGCTGAATACTATGCGCTGATTCTTTTTTCACTGACTGGTGCATTGCTGGTGACCTCTTTTCACAACCTGGCCATGCTGTTTATCGGCATCGAGATCATGTCAGTGGCCCTATATATTCTTGCTGGTATTAGAAAAAAGGATTTCGCTTCAAACGAAGCGGCACTTAAATACTTCTTGATGGGCGCTTTCTCAACAGGCTTTCTCCTGTTTGGCATTACTCTCCTGTATGGAGCAAGCGGCTCTTTCGACTTGGCGGCAATCAAGGCGTATGTGATAGCCAATCCGCAGGGAGTGTCGCCTTTGTTTTATGCAGGTATCTTGCTGCTGATTGTGGGGCTGGCCTTTAAGGTAGGCGCTGCTCCTTTCCATTTTTGGACGCCTGATGTCTATGATGGTGCCCCAATACTAATTACGACATTCATGAGTACCGTGGTTAAGACGGCTGCTTTTGCCGGATTTCTGCGCTTGTTTTACTTTTGCTTTATACCGTTGCACGACTTTTGGGAGCCGGTCTTATTGGTCATCACCATTATTACCTTGTTTATTGGCAATATTACGGCAATCGCTCAGCAAAGCTTCAAACGAATGCTTGCCTATTCCAGTATATCACACGCCGGATACATGTTGTTTGCCATTGTTGCGATTGGGCCGGCTGCTGCCAGCTCTGTGCTGGTATACGCCGGAGCTTACTCATTAGCATCGGTAGTGGCGTTTGGAATACTTATCTTGGTAAAGCGGGCAACGGGGAGTGACCATTTCGAGGCATTTAACGGCTTGGCGCGGAAAAACCCCTACCTTTCCGCTGCGCTTACTATTGCGATGCTTTCGCTGGCTGGAATTCCGCTCACAGCCGGTTTCATTGGAAAGTTTATGATGTTTAGCAGCGCATTGGCCGATTATCAAGTGCTATTAGTCGTACTTGCAGCTATCAATGCGGCAATGGGTATTTTTTATTATTTCCGCGTGATTGTGTCGATGTATTTCAAGCCGGCAGATCGTGATGAGGTGACGATGACGGCTCAATATCAAGCTGCCATATGGGTTGCGGTATTACTGACGGTAGTTTTAGGCGTATATCCAACACTGCTGGCCGGGCTTATCTAAGCGCTATTGCTGTTGTTGGGTACTGATATGGTCCGAAGCTTCTACCGCTTGGGTATCAAGCAAGGGCTCTTGCTTTACGGCATTGGTGTCCTCAAATACGTGGCCGTCTTCGTAACCTACCGATACATACACAGACAAGTGTTGCCTTGTATTACCCCTGAATGTACCTTTTACCGGACTGCAATCGTTGAAATTGCGCCCTATCGCTAATTTGACGTGTGTGTTTGTGACCCAAACATTGTTGGTTGGATCAATACCGGCCCAACCATAACCGGGTATATACGCTTCCACCCACGCATGCGTAGCTCCCTCGCCTCTCATACCGTTTTTATTTGGGCAGATATACCCGCTGACATAACGACTTGGTATCCCCATGGTCCGCAATACTTGTAGCATCAAGTGCGCGAAATCTTGGCAGACGCCTGATTCGTGTTCCAAAATCTCATCTACCGTGGTTTCGATGGTGGTGATCCCTTTTACATACTTAAACCGCTTGTAAATGTACTCGCAGCATTTTTCAACGACGGTTGCTACACTTCCGCCTCCCTTCATAAGTTGGTCGACTATCTGGTCGATTGCCCACTGGTTACTGATCTGGTCGGGATAGGTCAATTCAATAAGATCGAGATTGTTCGCTACTTCGGTGTGGAGCCGATTGAAATCGCTGTGGAACTCAATTTGCAATTGGTTGGAGAGTGTTGTACGTATGATGGCTTTACTTGCAATCATCAGTGTTCGATGCGGGGCCACAAGCGAAAATTGACCGCATTTATTTCCCCAATAGTCCCGGAATAGATAGACGTCCGGCGTCTGGGTGATGGTCAGCTCCAATTGCAAAAGCTCTTGTTCTGCGCAGGCATAGGGGAAAATCCGGATTTCATTGACACTATCCATTACTGGATTGTCGTATTCGTATTTGGTGATATGGTGGATTTTGAAAATTGCCATTTGTCAATTTTTTGAGCACTAATAAGAAAAAAACACTTTTTCCAATTGGTTATGAAATACCAACAACTCATTGCGCAATTCCTTAAAAAAAGCCCGCGAGTCCATGGTTTCCAAACGTTCAGGATCCATGTAGTTGACTTTGCTGTATAAACGGCCAAATGTACGTATTAATGCTAATTTTTCGTTTGACTCATTGTCTTTGATTACATCGCGCAAATAGCGGTTTATCCTGGTGAGCGAAAAAATCACCGAATGTGGATAATGTTCATTAAGCAACATCTGATGCAAGATATTGTTGTTGTGTCTAAATGTTTGGTAGGTTTTAAGATAGACTTCGTATCCGGCAAGTGACATGAGGAGAAAGCGCCATTTTGTAATATCGCTTTCTTGTTGCATGTCATATCCGAATAGCTGGCACTGTTTGTCTGTGATGACGATGGTCTCCATACTTCGCTCAAGGTATTTGCCAAGTTTCATAAAGTCCCACCCCATTCCACGCGGCATGGTAATGTCGGCGATACCGGCGTATAATACGCTCTGGCGCATTAGTTGGTCGACTACTTCCAGGGCTTCGGGGCCGGATAGTTTTTGATTGAGATACGGTTTGTTGGTCAGGTGATACATGGAGTTGACCGCTTCCCACAGCTCCTTGGTAATGTGATTTTGGACGCCACGTGCATTTTCCCTTGCACGAGCCACGATTGTTTTAATTGAGTTAGGGTTAGTGGATTCCGTTAATATTTTTTGCAGCACGATATCGGGTTTCGCTTCAATTTGGGTGATTTCCGAATCAGTCAGTTGCGCAAAAATTTCAAGGATAGGTCTCCACGTGGTGCTTCCAATGGCATCTTTATCCAACGAGATGATATAGTGGCTGCGTATAACACGAAGGATACTTTGCGTACGTTCCATATATCGGTTTAACCAAAAAAGCGAGTCGGCTATTCTACTTAACATAATTGCTGTCTTATCGATTTAGGTTACTCATCTACAATCCATGTGTCCTTGCTGCCACCGCCTTGGGAAGAATTGACGACCAGTGAACCGGCCTTCAGCGCTACACGGGTCAACCCTCCGGGGACCAGCTTAATGCCTTTGGGGCCATAAAGAGCATAGGGTCTAAGGTCCACGTGGCGGGGTTCTATGTTGCCGTTGATGAAGCAGGGCACCGTTGACAGTTGGACAATAGGCTGGGCGATATAATTACGAGGGTTGTTTTCAATGATAACTTTCGCTCTTAACCATTCTTTTTCGCTGATGGTGTTGCCCATTACCATGCCGTAGCCGCCCGATTGGTTGGTGTTTTTGATGACCATGTTCCGGTAGTTTTCAAATACATAATGCATGGCTTCCGGATTACTCAATTGGTAGGTGGGAACATTTTGCAAAATTGGGTCTTCATTGAGGTAATACTTAATCATGGCGGGAACATAAGCATATACCGCTTTGTCGTCTGCCACACCATTACCCAGGGCGTTGACAATGGCTACATTGCCTTTGCGATAGGCACCGATAAGCCCAGGCACCCCTAATACACTGTTTTTCATAAAGACCAATGGATCAAGGTACTCGTCATCTAAACGTCTGTAAATAACGTGCACCTGTTCTAAACCTTTTGTCGTCTTCATGTATACCTTGTGATTGTCTACAAGTAAGTCTCTACCCTCAACGAGGTCGATGCCCATTTGCCGTGCAAGGAAAGAATGCTCATAGTAAGCAGAATTATAAATGCCTGGCGTAAGCAATACCACGCGCGGATTAGATACCTGGGTGGAAGCTAATTCAAGGAGTATTTCGTGGAGTAGTACCGGATAATGGCTGATCCGCCGTACATTATTCGAAGCGAGCATGTCAGGGAAAATCCGTTTCGTTACTTCCCTGTTCTCTAGCATGTAGCTCACACCGGACGGCGTACGCAGGTTGTCCTCCAGCACATAAAGTACTCCGTCATTGCCTCGGATTAAATCGATTCCGGAGATGTGTACATAGATGTCGTAGGGTACCTTGATGCCAAATACTTCACGCTTGTAGTGCGGGCAAGAGGCAATAAGGCTGGCAGGAATAATATGATCGCGTATGATTTGTTGCTCATTATACACGTCTTTGAGAAATAGGTTGAGTGCCTTCAAGCGCTGGGCAATACCTTGCTCTATCTGCTGCCATTCCGTTCCGGTAATGATGCGGGGAATGATATCGAAAGGAAAAATGCGCTCGATGCCTTCATCATTGTCGTAGACGGTAAAGGTAATGCCCTGGTTCATGAATAGCTCACTTGCTATATCATGCTTGCTGACTAAACTATCAGTATCCAGTTGTAGGAGGTTAGCAAAAACTGACGCGTATTGTTTTCTTACTGCTTTTGAGTCATACATTTCATCCCAATTATTGGGAGTGTACGCGTAATGTTTTAAAAAATGGTTCGTTTTTGCTGTCATGGCTGTTGGTTTGGGGGCAAAAGAAGTGTTTGTTGTTATCGTTGTTGTGGTAATTTTTTATAAAAATATGTTTTTTGTCAAATAAACTGGTGTTTTCTTGTTTATTTTATATTTTTTTTAAGTTTTTATAGATGGTTATTTGGTGTTGTTGGCTTTTTTTTGGTTTGGTTTTGGTTCTTAGTAATAAAAAAAGAGGTTATTCGTCATGAATAACCTCTTTGAATAGTTAGCTATTTTGCTTTATTTGGAAAGGGGGGTATTTTCGGTACACCCGTAGCCTCTCCTTTAGCTAATTGCTCCATTAATATCTCAATGCCCTTGGTTAGCTGGGCATCGGTACCCTGGTACTCTTCATAGGGATCGTTTATGACCTCAATATCGGGGTGCACGCCTTCTCCTTCAATGATAAACGATGACCCATCCGCCGCGAAGTGCGCAAATTCGGGTTTTCGCATATCGCCGCCGTCGATAAATGGTAGGGTGCCGCTGATGCCCACTACGCCGCCCCAAGTACGTTGGCCAATGAGTGGCCCGATCCCGTAATGCTTGAACTGCCAGGGAAATAGATCGCCATCCGAAGCAGAATACTGGTCAATGAGGCATACCTTAGGCCCTACGTGCGCGTCGGGCTTGATGGACGCTGTTTTACTATTTCGCCGCATGGTCCCTAAGCCAGGTTTGCGCAGCAGACGTTCTATAATCATCGGCGACACATTGCCCCCACCGTTTCCGCGGTCATCGATAATGAGGGCCTCTTTGTCCAGCTGCGGATAGAAGTAACGAGCAAACTGGTTGAGACCATCTGGGCCCATATCTGGAATATGTACATAACCAATCCGGCCGTTGCTTGCGGCGTTTACCTTTGCGATGTTTTGCTGTACCCATTCATGGTAATAAAGGGCGGACTCATCGGCTATCGGCTTTACAAGGACCTTTCGCGCTCCGTTGGGTGCAGGATTTGTGTTGATTTCAATTTCGATGAGTTGGTCGGCTTTGCCAATAAGCGTCTGATAGAGGTTGTCTACGTCTTTCATGGATACGCCATTGATGGCGATGATGTATTCGCCCTTTTTAGCCCCGGCAGCAGGAGCGCGCAAGGGGGATACGAGCGTTTTGTTCCAGCTTTGGCCCGAAAGAATGCTGTCGATGCGGTAATAGCCACTTTTGTCACGGCTGAACGTTGCACCTAAAAGCCCCATAGGTATACGTTCCACTGCAGGGCGGTCGCCGCTGTTCACGTAGGCGTGCCCAACGTTGAGCTCGGCTATCAGCTCGCCAATGAGGTAAGTGAGGTCGTCCCGATGGTTGACGTAAGGGAGCAATGGCGCATACTTGTCGTGCATGGCTTTCCAGTTTACTCCGTGCATATCCGGATCATAAAAATAATCACGCATCTGCCGCCAGCTCTCGTCATAGACTTGTTTCCATTCCGCTTTTAGATCTACGGTCGTTTTCAGTCCCGTCAAATCCACCTTATTCGTAGGCGTAATTTTTGATTTGGCCAGGTTTTCGATGAAGAATCCGCCGCTGCTGCGGATTAGGATTTTTTTTCTGTCAGGACTTACCGCATAACTTCCAAAAGTCCCGATTTCTGTTTCTTTCTTGTCCGAGAGATTAAAAAACTTGAATCCTCGTCCATTGGTACCGGCACTGGAATAATAGAGCCCATCTTCTGTAGCAACAAGTCCGAAATACGAACCGGGCGATACCGGCAAGCTCTCTACTCGGTCGGCCAGACCTTCCTCGTCGACAGTGATTATTACACCGTTTTTTGCAGCGTTTTCAGCCTTTTTGTCTTCATTTTCTTCCTTTTCTTTGTTCGTTTTCACCGTTACTTCGTCGCTTTCCTCGGTAAACGGAGACTTGGTCGAAGCGCTGAGCCTGACCAGATAGGGACGACTCATGTCATTATAAACGTGATTCCATTCTGTACTACTGTATGTCGGATTGAAGTCGCGCTGCGATACAAAATACAGGAATTTGCCGTCAGGGCTGAATTCCGGTTGGCCACTGTTATACCACGTGTCGGTGACCGTAATGGTTTTCTTGGTCTCGATGTTGTATAGCTTGATGACGGTAAATTCGCGGGCTTTGCCGGGCATGCTATAAGCAATCCATTTGCTGTCGGGCCCAAAAGTATAAGCGCCGATGGTGCTTTCGTCCGAATGAGCAGCAAGTGTTTTGTTGCCAGACTGGATATCTACGACATATAAATCTTGGTTCCGGTCGCCATATAGCAAATATTTACTGTCCGGACTCCAGACTGCGTTAAATTTATAAGCGCCGCCCCCTTTGGTAAGTTGTTTTGCCGGTTCGGTACCGTCCTGTTTCTGGATGTATAATTCGTCTTCTCCTGTACGATCCGAAATAAAGCTTACCCACTGGCCATCCGGGCTCCATCCTACATTGCGGTCGTGTACGCCGCTACTTTGCGTCAGGTTACGCGTCACGCCTGCTTTCGCCGGGACGGTAAACACGTCTCCGCGCGCACCAAACACCACCCGCTTTCCATCTGGCGACAGGTCAGCGCTATAGATAAAATTGGATGCGTCTATTTGTTTGGTGCGTCCGGAGGCAAAGTCTTCGGCGATAACGATATTAAGCTTTTTGGTCTGTCCGTTAAGGAGGTCGTGGTGGTAGATATATCCCCCGTTTTCAAACACGATGGCGTCACCTCCCAACGAGGGAAACTTGACGTCGTAGTCCTTGAAGTCGGTCACCTGTCGTGTTTGCTTTGTTTGTGTGTCATACACAAACAAGTTTGCGATACGATTACGATCACTTACAAAGTAAATTTTATCGTTGTAATACATCGGGAAGACATCCTGGGCGGGATGGTTGGTCACGTTTTCCGTTTCACCGGTTTTCGGGTCGGTAAGCCAGATGTCGTCAGCCATCCCTCCCCGGTAATATTTCCATGTCCTGAATTCACGAAATACGCGATTCATCGCCAGCTTCGAGCCGTCGGCATTGTACGAGGCCCAAGAGGCCACTGAGTAAGGCAACTCCCGGCTGAGATCCCCGTTGAGGGGCGCCAAATAAAGCTTGCCTTTGAAGGCATTGAACGAAGTGCCTCGGCTACGGTAAATTACATGTTGGTTATCGGGTGTCCAACCCATGACAATGTTGTTGGGGCCCATGCGATCAGCCAAGTCATCGCGGCTCAATGTAGGTGTATAGGTGATGCGTTTAGGCTCACCCCCGTTTGCCGGAATGACAAACACTTCCGTGTTGCCATCGTATTGGCCGGTAAATGCAATGTGCTTACCGTCCGGGCTAAATCGTGCAAACATTTCATAACCGGGATGACTGGTGATTTTGCGCGCTACGCCGCCGTTTACCGATACAACGTAGAGGTCGCCCGCATACGTAAAAACAACCTGATTGCCATGGATGGCGGGAAAGCGCAATAAACGGGCCTCTTCCTGTGCCGAAGTGACCAAAATGCTGCACAGCATTACGATGATTGTAATCATTTTCTTCATGAGATGCAATTAATTTTAAATGAAGTGGGATACGCGTCTAAGTTAAAGAATCATCGTCAAAATAGCTATTTAGGCTGTAAAATAGCAGCTATAAATAAAAAAGCCGTCCCAATATACATCGGGACGGCCGCCCCAATGGGGTTAGGGGCTATCAACCTAAACCTATCCTTTGTTAGCGAAAAGGGTGCCAAATTTTTAGGTTGGCAAACAAATTTTTTTTTAAAACGTTCGTATGCTTTGAAATGGTATTTACTGGCGGTTGATTTCAGTGGACATTATGCAATCGCATAGTCCGTCATGGGCATATAAGTTTCTCGCTCGCGGCGAGGTGGAACACGTGGACAAATGTCAATTAGTCATAGGGCAGCGTGAAAGAAAAGACCGCGCCTTTGTCCGGTTTGTTATCTGCCGTGATGGTTCCTCCGTGGTGCTTAATGATTTGGGCGGTAATGTATAGTCCGAGTCCCATACCGGGATAAGTCGGCATATCGGCACTACCGGCACGAAAAAAGCGGTCAAACACGTTAGTTAACGAAGGGGCTGGAATGCCAACGCCATGGTCTTCGATACTGATTTTTAGGAATTTTTCGTCTACATCAGAGACACTGACCGTAATCTTTCCGGTCGGGGGGGAGTATTTTATAGCATTCGTAATGATATTGCCCAACGCTTGCCCTATGCGCTGGCGGTCGGCGAAAACCGGCCTTACGGGTTTTGTGTTTAGGATGATTTGATGATATTGGTTAAGCAGCCTGAATTCATTGATGCGTTCTCCAACGAGGTCGTTGATGTCGAAGCGTTCCTTCGTAAGGGGGAACTCTCCTTTGGTAATGTTGGAAGTGTCCAACAAATTATTGACCAGGTTGACCATCCGTTCCACATGGTGGTGGAGTTTTTTAGCCAATGCAGTATTCCTTTTATCTCCTGCTTTCTGTAATTCCCGCGTCAGCAATTGCGTATATGCCTTGATTCCGGTAAGCGGCGTATTAAGCTCGTGGCTCGCTGTGCTGATAAAGTCATCTTTGAGGTGCTCCATTCGCTTGCGCTCAGTGATGTCTTTGAACAGTATAGCCACTTGTCGTTGTTCGGCAGCTCCCATGCGAAATGCATAGACTTCATACCAGCGGTGCAGCTGCTCAGCATGATTTTCAAAGCGGATGGATTCTCCAGTAAGTGCGACGTGGCCATAAATTTCAAACCAGTGATTTTCGTGTAGCGGGGCTATTTCTCGCATGGTTCGGCCGACTGCATTTTCAATGTCCGTTTGTTGCTTGAAGGCCTCGTTGGTTTCCAGAAAGCGGTAATCATAGGGACGATTGTAGGTGTCAAACAAAACCTCAACTAAACAAAAGCTTTCGTCAATTGAGTTGAACAATGTACGGTACTTTTCTTCCGATGTATACGAAGGGTGTCTTTCGGATGTCGATTTTGTATGGTGCTGTATGATGGTATCAATGCCTTCTGCGGTAGGTGTGATGCTTACGCGAAACCATCCGGAGAAGGCGGGGATATAATCCACGAGAATACGGGGCATGCCATCGTGCATCGAACATTTATAAATACTGCCTAACGCAGTAGCTTCAAGTTCCGGAAATATCTCCCACACTTGGCTGCCTACCAAATCATGCGATTTCTTGTCCAAAAGACGGAGAAAGCTTGTGCTGGCATAGATGCATCGCCAGTTTTTGTCAAGCGTAAATAAGCCTTCGGCAATGCCGTCATAACGGTAGGATGTCCCTTCGATTAATGGGTAATGGATTTTCTCTGGATATCTGGGGAAGAGAAATGGAACAGGAATAGGATCTTTATAAAGAGATGCCGCATTGTCAATAACTTGTTGTCTCATATCTGTGTTAGTTAGCCCGCGGTGCAAAAGGATTACACTGCAACTTCATAGAGAACAACGGCCTGCTGGTTTTGTTTTTTTTTACGGCATGAAATTTTGTGTACCTGTACGCAACAAACTGGCTGCTGCGTACAGGTTGTCGCCGCGGCTTATTCGGTTCGGATCGCCTTGATAGGATTCTGTTGCGCAGCGCGAAGTGATTTGCCGCAAACGGTGATGGCCGCAATGGCAAAAGCGACAAAGCCCGAGACAGCAAAAATCCACCAAGCGATATCCGTACGGTAGGCATAGCTGTTCAGCCAGCCGTTCATCATCCACCAGGCCAACGGAAAGGCCACCAAAAAGGAAATGGCTACCAGGACAAGAAAATCTTTGGAAATCAGTATGATGATGTTGCTGGCGCTAGCGCCCAATGTCTTTCGGATGCCGATTTCCTTGAATCGTGTTTCCGCGGCATAGGTCACCAGGCCGAAAAGGCCGAGGCACGATAGGAAGATGGCGACTCCCGCAAAGATATTGAACAATTTTCCAGACCGCATATCGCTTTTGTACATGTTGTCAAACGACTCATCCATGAACTGGTAGTTGAAATCATAGTCGGCATTATATTGTTTCCAAAGTTTTTCTACAGCCGCAATTGCCTGTTGTGCTTCGCTTCCGGTAGTTTTCACATACAGGGTACTCCACCCCCAGTTTGGATTTATGAACAAAATGCAGGGCTCAATGGCCGTCTTCATGTTCTTGAAATGAAAATCCTTTACAACAGCCACTATGGTGCCCGGCACCTCATGAAAGGATATCGTCTGGCCGATGGGATTTTCGAGGCCCATTTGTTTGACGGCCGTCTCATTAAGAATATAATGAGCGCTATCCGCCGCCGTCCCCGTAAACCCTTTTCCCGCTATGAGCTCCATGCCCATCACTTCGGGGAAATTGCGATCCACAGACAACTGGTTAATCATGAAATTCTCCATGCCAGCAGGTTTGCCTTCCCACTCGATATCGCCTGTGGCGCTCCCAACATTGAGAATAGACTGCTGGGCAACCGTCACGCCGGCAATGCCGGGTTGATTTTGAAGCTCGTCCCGGATGGTTTCATAATTTTTCTGGAAATTATAGCTGTTAAACGTAAAAATATTCTCCTTGGTATACCCCAAGTTGAGGTTGCGGATATAATTGAGTTGGCTAGCGATAACAAGCGTAGCCACAATCAATACCACGGCACATGAAAATTGCACCACCACCAAAACCCTGCGGAAGTTGCCGTTTTTTCCGAATCCAGGTAGTTTACCTTTGAGGGCCGTCGCCGGCTTGAACGACGAAAGCATCCAGGCCGGGTACACACCGGCCATCGATAGCACGGCTATCAGTGCAAGACCAAAGATTATCCACACACGGCTATCCAACAGGCTGAACACCATTTCCTTGCCCGAAAGACTATTATAAATCGGTATCAGTGCCGCAATCAACCCGATGGCGACGATCAGCGCGATGAAAAAGACAACAAACGATTCTGCTATAAACTGCCAGAACAAATGGCCTTTATTAGCTCCCACTACTTTGCGAACGCTTACCTCCTTGCTACGCCTGGTAGACCGTGCAGTCACCAGATTGACGTAATTGATGCAGGCAATCAGTAAGATAACGAGTGCAACCAAGGAGAAAATCTTGACTTGGCGCATCCCTTGCTCGTCGCCTTTTTCGTTATAAAGATGTAGCTTTTCCAACGGCTGCATCAAGTAGTTGATATCCTTGAAAAACTCGGATGGGCGGTGTTTAAGATGTATTGCTGCCAATTGCTTACCCACAGCGTTCGCATCTGTGCCGGGCTTAAGCAAAAAATAGGTCTTCAAATAGAAGTTGCCCCAATCATTGTCCATATCATTCCGGTTTTCGGCGAGCATGCCAACCGGTAGCAACAGGTCATAACGCAGCGAAGAATTGGTCGGCATGTCTTCCATGATGGCAGTTACCTTGAAGTTCCTGCCGTCTTTTGTTTGCAACACCTGACCCATTGCCTGTTCGCTGCCAAAGTACTTATTCGCCGTACTTTGGCTAAGCACGATGGAGTTGTTATCAGCGAAAGGCTTGAGCGGGTTCCCTTCCAACAGGCGGAAATCGAATATGCGGAAGAACGTAGAATCGGCGTAAATTGCCCGCTCGTTGAATGTTTTACGGCCATGGGAGAGCAAGACGGAGCCTCCCGATTCGTTCACACGGCAAGCCTCTTCGACTGCGGCAATTTCCGCCTTACCGAAGACGGCCAAGGGCGCCGAAGTTGCCCAAATGTTCTGCATTTCTCGGTCAATGGCGCCGTTTGCGGAATAAATCCGGTCGCCTTTGGCATGCATACGGTCGTAGCTCAATTCATCCCATACCCAAAGTAGCAGCAGCATGGCCGCCGTGAGACTTACGGCCAAGCCGGCGATATTGATGGCAGCGTAGGATTTGTTTTTGACCAAAGTTCGTATGGCAGTCTTGAAATAATTCTTGATCATTTTTTACATTTTAGATTTATGAAGTAAGCGTCAGGTTATAAGCAATACGCTGTTAAGCCTAACGGTTATAACCCATAAGCTGAAATCACTCATCCCTCAACGACTCCACCGGATTGGCTAGCGCGGCACGAAGCGACTGTGTTATTACTGTTGCCAGCGCAACCATCAATACCATGAAGCCTCCAAGAAGCAACAGCCCCGCGTGAACATCAATGCGGTACGCAAAGCTTTCGAGCCATTTATTTGCCAGCCACCAAGCTATCGGAGCGCCAATGGCGAAGGCGATGACCACCATCTTCATAAAATCGCGTGATAGCAAGAGAATAATGCCCGATACGCTGGCCCCCAGTACCTTGCGTATGCCGATTTCCTTGACCCGCCGGTTGATGGACAGCAGCGCAATGGCAAATAGGCCCATGCAGGAAATGAGGATGGCCAGTGCCGCGCCGCTGATGATGATGTTGGTAAAGCGCCGGTCGCGCCGGTATTGGTTGTCCGTATTTTCATCCAGATACGACGCGCCATCCGTTGCCCGCGGGTTTACTTTTTTCCATACAGCTTCCACTGCAGCAAGCGAAGCCGCTAAGTTTTCGGGCCGTACTTTTACAAAAAGGTACTCCACGGCGAATTCATTCGGATTGATAAACATCGTGAGCGGCTCTATCTGTTGCCGCAGATCCTTGAAGTTGTAGTCTTTCACCACACCGATCACCTGCATGCCGTCATTGATTGGAATGGTTTGTCCCAGTATTTTCTCGATGCCACCCAGCTGCGCAGCCATCTGTTCGTTGATGAGTACGGCATTCGTGTCTGTGGCAAAATCGCGGGAAAAATCCCTGCCTGCCACCAGCTGGAGATCCAGTGTGCTGAGGTAATCGTAGTCTACCCGCAGCCAATGCGTGCGGATGGTACGGTCTTCATAGCCAAAACCGAGGCGCGAGGTAGCGGAGCTGCCATCGGTGCCCCTGCCGATGTTGATGTCCGAGCCGCTCACGCTCTCCACCTGTGGGAGCGAAGCCAGCGCTGCCCGCATCCGCTTCAAGGCCGTCTCCCCGTCTATTTCATCGCCGACAGGGATGCTGATGACTTCCGTTTTATTAAATCCCAGTGGGCGGGTATGGAGGTAATGTAATTGGCTGCTCATCACCAAGGTGCCTATGATGAGCACCACGGCGATGGCAAATTGCACCACCGTGAGTACATTGCGCAAGCCACCACCCGTGCTAAGCTGTAATTTGCCTTTCAATGTCTGAATGGTGTTGACGCGCGCCATGGACCAAGCCGGATACCCACCCGCAATGGCGGTAAGGAGGAGAAATACAACGAAAAATATGGGAAAGTTCCATCCGGTAAACAGTTGGCCGATGGCCAGCGAATAGTTCATGTTGGCGTTGTATTGCGGCAGCAATGCCCATGCCAGCACGCCGCCCAGGGTCAACGCAAAGATACACACGAGCAACGACTCGGCCCAAAGTTGGGCCATCAGCTGCCAGGGCCGGCCGCCCAACGTCTTGCGCATGCCGATTTCCCGGCTACGCATGAAAGAGCCCGCCAACGAAAGGTTGACGAAGTTAGAACCCGCGATGAAGAGGATCAGCCCAGCAATAAGCAGCAGCATCCATGGAAACATTGGCGGACCACCCCCGCCGATACCCAGGCTATTCAAGTGGTATTCGCTCATTGGCAGCACCTTCAATGCCAGGTACTCACCATTTTCATCCGGGGCGGCCCCGTCGCGTTTCAGGTTGGCGATTTCGCCCTTGTAATGCGTGGCCATAAAGGGTCTCGCCTGTCTGTTGAAAGCCACCGGATCGAGTTTATCGCCCGCCCATTGAATGAACACGCTATGGTTGGCATGCCCCCATTTATCCAGATAGCTATGGTAGTCGGGCACCATGTGCTCAAAGCGCAGCAATGTGTTGAAGGTGAGGCTGGAATTGGCAGGAAGGGTTGCCATGACCGCAGCCACGACCTTATTTTGCCATTGCCCGTTGATTTGTGCTTCAACGGATTCGCCGACCACGTCGGTACGGCCGAAAAGGTTCTTGGCCATGGTTTCGCTGATGACGATGTTATCCAAAGCATCCAATGCTGAGGCACTGCCCCGATGCAGCCGGAAGCTGAACATGTGGAGGAAATCCGGATCAACAAATTTCGTCGACGCAGCGAACTGCTTGTCGCCCTTGCGGAGTACGACGCCCCCGTTTCCGAACCGGCTCATGCGTTCCACAGCGGGAAGTTCGGCTTTCAGCGCCGGACCGAAGGGCACGGGTTTCGTTTCTCCGTATTCCTTTCCGCTGGTGGGGTTGGACACATCATAGACCAGTCCGATACGGTCGCGGTTCTCGTGAAAGTCATCGAAAGACAATTCAAACATGGCCGTGAGAAACAGCAGGATGGCGGCGGCAAAAGCCACGCTCAGCCCGAGGATGTGGATAGCCGTGAATACCGTGCGCTTGCGTAAGTTGCGGAAGGTGATATTGAGAAAGTTTCTAAGCATAGTACGCAATAATTGCAGTTATTAGGCCAAACATATAAGTTGTTTATTGTTAGTTGTTTATGTTGAAGTTGGCGGATAAAAGTGTTCGATATCGAACACCGGTTGTTCCATACCGGACAATCTATTGCATGAATATACCGCTGATCAGGATATGCTGCAAAACAACCATGAAGTACACATCAATCGGGCCAAGAAACAGCCGTTAATTAAAGGGTAGGCTCGATGCATCGGTACCTCCTTATATACGATTACTCATTGCGTAAAGACTCCACCGGATTGGCCATCGCTGCCCTGATGGCCTGCCAGCTTACGGTGAGCAGTGCAATCACCCCTGCGGCCAGTCCCGCTACGGCAAACATCCACCACTGGATATCGATACGATACGCAAAATCGGCTAACCAGTTGTTCATTGCCCACCACGAAATGGGGGAAGCAACGACTAATGCAATGCCAATCAACTTCGCAAAGTCCCTGATTAGCAGGCGGACGATGCCGCCGACCGTCGCGCCCAGTACCTTGCGGACGCCGATTTCTTTGGTCCGCTGATGCGCCATGAAGGTGACCAGTCCCAGCAGCCCCAGGCACGCCACGAAAATCGTAAGGCCTGCGAATACGCCCAGTACGGTGCCCGTTTTCCGTTCTACGGTATACGTGTTATTTATCCGCTCATCCAAGAACGAATACGAAAAAGGCAAATCGGGGTGAAGTGCATCATACCGTTCTTCCATGGTCTGCAGCAGCCCTGCCAGGTTGCCCGGCTTGGCTTTCACGATGAGGTTACCGAAGTTATCGTTCATCACCATGACCAGCGGCGTAATGCGTTCATGCAGCGACCGAAAATGGAAATCCTTGACGACACCGACTACCCGTAGGTGCCTGTTATCGCCATTGACCAGTATTTGGCCCAGTGCGCCGTTCGCCCAGCCAAAAGCGCGGACCGCCGCTTCATTGACGATAGCGCTCAGGGAGTCGGTACCAAACGCTTTGGAGAAATTCCGGCCGGCCGCCAATTCGATGCCCAGCGTGGGGATATAATGCTCGTCTACGTCGTAGCGCAGCGTTTTGACCCACTGGGACGGGGCATCCAGCGGGTGCACGAAGAAATTGTTGCTGTAAGAAGCTCCCGCAGGCACAAAGGGAGAGTTGGTCACCTGCGCGATATGCGGATCCAGTAGGAGCTGTTGTTGGAACACCGCTTCATTTTTGCCCAATGGCCAGGTCTGCAACACCAGCAAGTGCTCCTTGTCATATCCGAGGTTTTTATGTTGCATATAGTGGAGCTGACGGTACACTACCGTGGTGGCGACCATCAGCCCGATGGAGATAAAAAATTGGAAGATGACCAGGCCACTCCGCAACCCGAGGTGATTGTCGGCAGGCGTCAACTTGCCTTTTAAGGTCGCCGCCGGTTTGAAAGCCGATAGGAAAATGGCAGGATAGCCCCCGGCAAGCAGGCCCACGGCCACTCCCACCAGCAGGATTGCCGGCCACACCTGCCAGTGGAGCAGGAAGTCAAATGACAAGGCCTTCCCCGCAAGTTGGTTGAATAGCGGCAACGTCCCATAGGCCAGTCCGATGGCCAATGCCATGGCGAGAAACGCCAGGAGCAGTGACTCCACGAAAAACTGGCCGGTCAGGGCTGCCCGCGTGGAGCCAAGGACCTTGCGCATGCCTACCTCTTTGGCCCGCTTGGAGGCACTCGCTGTAGCGAGGTTCATGAAATTGATGCTGGCGATGAGGAGAATGAATAGGGCAACAACTCCGAAAATATACACATAGTGGATGTTTCCGGGAGTACTTAGGTGGTCGGCGACGTCCGAGCGCAGGTGGATGTCGGTGAGGGGCTGTAGGTGCAGGCCAATGTCGTTGCCCGCCTTCCGGTGTTCGCTATAGGTCATGCCGAAGGCCGCCGGAAACTGCGGGCCGGCATATTTTTCAAACAGTTCAGGCAGTTTGCTTTCGAGCGTACGGTAGTCGGTCCCTGGTCGGAGTACGAGGTAGGTGTAGTAGCCCGATTCCATCCAGGACGTAGATGCTGATCCAGTGAAACTGGCCATTGAAACGACAATATCGAAGTGGAAATGCGAATTCTGGGGCATGTTTTCCATGATTCCCGTCACTTTGATGGGGGTGGCGTCGTCACGGACGGCTATTTCCTTGCCCAGTGCATCAGTTGTGCCGAAAAATTTACGGGCCGCATCTTCAGAAACAACGGCCGTGTAGGGCGCAGCCAGTGCCTGCTGCGGATTCCCCTGTATCAACTGAAAGCTGAAGACATCAAAGAAGTTGGCATCGGCAAAGGCCATTTCTTCTTCCTGAAACAGCTTGCCATTGATTTCAAAAATGGGCCGACCGGCGGTACGGAAGCGTGTAGCCATTTCCACTTCCGGAAACGCTGCCACCATCGCTTGGGCCGTGGGCGGCATGACGTTGGCTTCTTTAATTTCCCCTCCGGGCACCGTTCCGCCGAACACCACCCGCACAATGCGGTCTGCTTTTTCGTGGAAGCGGTCATAACTCCATTCATCGTACACATAAAGGCCGATGAGCAGGCATGCGGCCAGGCCTATGGCCAAGCCAACGATGTTGATGGCCGCGAATATCCGGTTGCGCAGCAAATTGCGCCAAGCGATTTTGAAGGAATGATAAACCATGAACTTGCGTTTTGCGGGTGGCCTTGCAAGTCACTCAAGTGTCCTATCAAGGCCCCTGCCAACGGACGTGCAGTAACTGCGCCAAAAACACAATTTGTTTATAATCAGCAGTGTTGTTGTCTGTATTGTCCGGTGGGTGTCCGATATCGGACACCGCTTGTTCGCATATGGGCAACACCCTTATGGCTCCAGCACGTGCACCGTCAGGTGCGAAGCATGGTCGCCACCGTGATAGACGCGATGAGTAGCTTTGACGAAATCCGAGTCCTTCGCATGATAGATGTCCACAAATTGCTGCGGATTGCGGTCAACGAGCGGAAACCACGAGTTTTGAATCTGCACCATGATACGATGGCCTTTTTTGAAGGTGTGGCCCACGTCAGGCAGACTGAAATTAACGGGTGTTACCTTGCCCGGCACGAACGGCTCCGGATGCTCGAAACTGTTTCGGAACTTGCCGCGCAGCACCTCGCCACGCACCAGCATCTGGTAGCCGCTCAGGTTTTTTCCTTCATAGCCCAGCCCTGCGGAGGTAGTATCCTCGGGATGTTCATCAATGAGTTTCACGATATAGTCGGCGTCCGTCCCGGAGGTCGATGCAAATAGGTTGGCCAGTAAGGGACCGGCCAAGGTGATATCTTCTGTCAGTACGTCTGAACGGTAGACCTTTACATCCGGGCGCTGCGCAGCGAAACGCTGGTCGTCTATCATGTATTCACGGCTACGTCGCTCGTGTACGCCGGCTTGGTACGGCACCGGTGAAGCCGGATCGCTTACATATTCATCATAGCCTTCGGCGGGAGCCTTTTCGAAGCTCAGTCGACCATTTGCTTGGAGATACAGCTGCCGTGGTGCTGCTGCTTTTGGCGGCCAGCTATCAAAGTGCTTCCACTCGTTGCTTCCCGTTAAGAAAATGGTGGCCTCCGCAGCATCGAACGTCCCTTTGTCCTTCAGGTAATAGTTGAAAAAAGGGAGCTGGAGCTGTTCTTGATACCAAGCGCTGGTGGGTTGGTGGAATTGGATGTCGCCAAAAAAGTCGCCCGTACTACGTACCCAGCCCCCATGGAACCACGGGCCCATCACGAGATGATTGGCTGCATCGGGATTATTGGCCTTGATGCTATCATAAACGACAAAAGGGCCCAGAGCATCTTCGGCATCGAAGAACCCACCTACGGTCATCACAGCGGGCTTTACATCGTGCAGGTGGCGGGCAATTTCGCGGGCCTGCCAGAAGGTATCCAGCGTGCCGTGCCGCATGAGGTCATTCCAAAACGCTACGCTATCGCCGAAATACCGCTCGTTGACATGCGGCAAAGCACCGAGTTCCAAAAAAAACTGGTAGTTGTCACGGTACGAAAACGGTACAGCGTTATTGAATTCGTCCGGTGTAAGCGGCTTGGGCCGGGGTACACCAAAGCGGCTGTAAAAATTAAACGCATCCATCAGGAAGAATGCACCATTGTGGTGAAAATCGTCACCTCGAAACCAGTCGGTCACCGGAGCCTGAGGCGACACCGCTTTCAATGCCGGGTGAGCATCCGGCAGGGCGGCCGTGGAATAGAAGCCGGGGTATGAAATTCCATAAATCCCCGCTCGCCCGTTGTTGTGGGGTATGTTCTTGATGAGCCAGTCGATGGTGTCATACGTGTCGCTACTTTCGTCGATGTCGCGGTCGCTTTTCTTATCAGCCATGTGTGGCCGGATGTCTCTAAATGCGCCTTCACTCATCCAGCGCCCTCGTACGTCTTGATAGACGAAGATATAACCTTCACGGGCAAAATTGGAGTCCGGCCCCAGGGTCGCCTTGAATTTGTCTTCCCCGTATGGGGCAACGGCATAGGGTGTCCGGTTGATGAGCAGTGGATATTGCTGGCTCGTATCTTTTGGGATGTAAATGGCGGTGAAGAGTTTTACTCCATCCCGCATCGGGATCTGCCGTTCGATTTTTGTGTAATGCCGCTGGATGTATTCGGCTTCAGTCAATTGATCGGCCGTTGTACAGCCCCATAACATCGTAATCCCGAAGAACAAAGTGGGTAATAAATTGCGCATAGTCAGGCTTTTCGACAAACTTAGCTAAATTCGCTTTTATATCCAAAAAGCAAAATCACTCGTCCCTCAACGCGTCTACCGGGTTGGCGGTTGCCGCCCTCATCGCCTGAAAGCCTACTGTTGCCAGTGCAATGATCAGCGCCATCGATCCCGCCAGGGCAAACATCCACCATGCCATGCCGATTCGGTAGGCGAAATCTTCCAGCCACTTATTCATGGTCCACCACGCAATGGGCGAGGCAATGAGGACGGACAAGCCTATCAGTTTCATAAAGTCTTTCGAAAGTAGACGGACAATGCTGCCTTCCGTGGCTCCCAGCACTTTCCGGATGCCGATTTCCTTGGTGCGGAGTTGCGTCGCGAAAATGACCAATCCCAGCAAACCGATGCAGGCAATCACGATGGATAGCACACTGAAGATGCCGATGATTTCGGCCGTGCGCTGATCCGAGGCATATTGCATGGCCAGTTCCTCCCGAAGGAAGCTATATTCAAAAGGCAGGTCGGGCGAAAAAGACCGCCATAGGTGGGCGGTTTGCTGGAGTACCGGCGATAAATCCCCCGGCTTCATGCGGACGACAATGTTAGAAGTAGACTTCTCATACGTGTGCGAAGATTCATGGAATAACGCAAACGGTTGGATGGGGACGTGCAACGACTCCGTATGAAAGTCTTTCATTACCCCCACGATTTGATACGATTCCGCGGCATTACCCCCGGGATAGTTGATAAATTTGCCCACCGGTTGTTTGTATCCCATGCGTTTGGCGGCCGTCTCGTTGATAAGCACCGTGCGGGAGTCGTCATAACCATCCGCAAAGTTCCGGCCAGCGATCAACGAGATGCCCATGGTTTCGATAAAATCAGCATCCGTCAGGTACGAATTGAGTGTGATGTCCTTGACTGCCGGCTCATCGCCGGCACTTGGCAGCGGCACGTAGAAATCGCCATGGCCGCCTCTACCAGGCAGGCTGGACGTGATGGAAGCATTGTTCACCACAGAAAGGCGTTTCAATTCCTCCTTGAAGCTATCCTGCTGATTGCCAAGACGCTCGCTATTTGAAATCACCAGCACGTTTTCTTTGTTCAGCCCCAGGTCGTGGAGTTGTGTGTATTTTAGCTGCTGGTAGACTACGAGCGTACAGATGGCCAACGCGATGGAAATCGTGAACTGGAACACAATCAAACCACTTCGGATATTGCCGTTGCTTCCCGAAGTGGCTGGAATTTTTTGCCCTTTTAGTACTGCTACCGGCTTGAATGCACTCAAGTAAAAAGCGGGATAGCTGCCCGCAAGCAATGAACACATTAATACGAGCAGTGCCACGTACAGCCAGTTGCCTGCTGTCCACAACGTTTCAAAAACGATTGTTTTGCCGGATATTTGATTGAAATAAGGCAGCGTGCAATAGACCAGCGTCAATGCCATCAAGCAGGCAAAAGTGCTTAGTATCACTGCCTCGGCGAGAAACTGCCGGGCCACTTGCTGGCGAGTGGAGCCGATGACTTTACGCACCCCAATCTCTTTTGCCCGTTTGGAAGCCCCGGCGGTAGAAAGGTTCATGAAGTTCACGCACGCCAATAACAGGATAAACAGCGCGATGACGGCAAAGAAGTATACGGTCTTGATACTGCCCTGATCGGTGACCGCCGAAATAATATCAGCAGAATACAGATGGACATCGAGCAACGGCTGGAGGCTCAAATCCCATTTGCCCCCTTTCTTTAAAAATTCATCATAGGGCTGGCCGATGCGCTGAAAGGCGCTGACTGCATGCTGGCGCATCATCGCCGGGAATTTAGCCTCCAAGCGCTTGATGGCCGCTGCATCGATGGCTGCTTGGGGTTTGAATTTGACGTACGTGGCCACATTCAGCCATACCCAGCTCCAGTCAAAATAACGGACATTTTGAGCATTGGAGATGGGAATGAGAAAGTCAAACGTAAGCGAACTGGGTGTAGACGGGAAGTCCACCACGCCGGTGACCGTATAGGGTTGTTCGTCACCCTCAATGAATAGTCCACGCCCTATCGGATTGGCATCACCGAAATATTTTTTGGCCATGGCGTCTGTAAGCACGACGCTATGCGGATCGGCAAGACAGGTATTCCGGTCTCCTGCCCGTAGCGGATAGTTGAGCACCTGCAGGAAGTTAGAATCCACGCTCAATATACCGTGCTCATTGAACCGGTTTTCCCGATTGCCCCCCTCGCCGGTGTGGACGATCTTTTGTCCGGGGCGATAGAGCCGGGTATAACTTTCGATTTCGGGAAATGTTTCCATCAACGTCCTGCCGGCAGGCGGCGGGGTATAGCCAGCGTAGAACTCCTCTTCGCCCATTTTCCCATTCATGTTTACACGGAAAATGCGGTCGGCATCCGCGAAATGCCGGTCATATTGGTATTCATGCTTGATGAAAAGTGCAATCAGCATGACGCAGGCCATGCCCAAGGTCAGGCCGAACACATTAATGAGGGCCTGCGCGCTATTCCGAACGGCATTTCGCCAAGCGGTTTTAAAATAGTTCGTTATCATGTTTTTGTGCGTTATGCTTATTGCCTTCTACCGCTTATCGCAATACAATCATTCATCTTTCAATGACTCAACCGGATTGGCTATGGCGGCCCTGTACACCCGCATGCCGATGGTGGCCAGGGCGATTGCCAACGCGGCCAGCATGACGGCCAGAAACAACCCTGCCGATAAATCGATGCGGTAAGCAAAGCTATTGAGCCAATCTTGCATGAAGTAATATGCCAACGGGGCCGCAATGAAAAAGGCAATGCCCACGAGGTAAATAAACTCCTTTGAGAAAAGGTATACAATGCTCGCAACACTTGCACCAAGCACCTTCCGGATGCCTATCTCTTTAACCTTTTGCCCCAGCATGAACGAGACCATGCCATACAAGCCAATACTGGAGATTACAACAGATAAGGCAGCAAAAAACTGATAGGCTGTGGCCATTTTCTCCTCCTGCTTATAAAATTCGCTGATAGTTTCGTCCAAGAAGGACGCCTCGTAGTAATGTTCCGGATAGAGCGCTTCAAATAGCTGTTGAATCTCGTTCAGCGTCTTCTTGCCCGTACCTGCACCGAGCTTTATGCCAGCAACGTAATAGAGGCTTTTGTCCGTCCCCATGATGATGGGGCTGATTTCTTCGCGTAGGGAATTAGGAGTATAGTCCTTGACTACGCCTGATATCGTCATCCATGGCGAGGCAAAACCGATGCGGATACGTTTTCCGATAGCGTCCGCTGCCGAAGCCAGCCCCAGCTTCTGGACCATGGTTTCGTTGATGACGGCTTCTCGGAGGGTATCACTGTCTGCGTAAGCTTGACCAGCAACCATGGACAGGCCGTAGCTTTCGAAATAATCTGCGTCCGTAAATTTCAGGAATGCAGGAAAGTTGATGTTGTCCGATGTATCGCCGTCAAAGTAAAAATTGGACGACCATTTGTTGTCTGACGATGGTACATCGCTGGCGAAGCTTACCGATTTAACGCCGGGGAGTTGCAGCAACTGCTGCTTGAATACCGACATACGCTGTTGCTTACCGTCCGACGGTACCTGTATTGTATACAGTGCAGACTGGTCAAAACCCAGATCGGCATCACGGATAAAGACCATCTGCTTGACGGCTACCAGCGTACCTATCATGAGCAATTGGGCAATGACAAACTGTACGGCCACGAGTCCCTTGCGCAACGGCACCCCACCGATTTGGGCGGTGTTGATTTTGTTTTTAAGCGCTACCACGGGCTTGAAACCGGAGATAACCAAAGCAGGATAAAGCCCCGCAAGGAAGGTAAGTCCCAGTAACGAAAGCAATAAGAAAGTCAATGTATCCGCCTGTAGCACATGCGGAACGTCCGGCATGTTGGAAAGGTGGTGAATATGGGGTAAGGCACCATAAGCCAAGGCCACAGCCACCAGCAAGGCTATAAAGACCAGCAGAAATGTCTCGCCGAAAGATTGTATAATCAAGCTTCTTCTGCTGCCACCCAGTACCTTGCGCACACCAATTTCTTTACCCTTTCCTATCGCCTGTGCGGTAGTGAGGTTCACAAAATTGATGGAGGCCATCAGCAAAATGAATACGCCGATAAGCGCCAGTGTCGTCAATGTTGACCGATTGATTTGACGGTGGTCAACGGTTCCATAACGCGCATCGAAATGAATGTCGCTGAGTGGCTGGAGATGAAGTATCCGGATGGAGGCGCCCTGATTGTCAAAATACTTCTTGGAGAGCGCCGCTAACTGTCCTGTCGCCGTATTGGCGTCTTGGGGATCAAGCAGTACATAGAGTTGCATACTGCTGCTCACACTTTTCCAGTCGTCAGGCCCGTAATTAAATAAGTGGGCGTTTGCTTCCAGTGTGGGAAAGGAAACCAGCAACCGATAAGGGAAGTTGCTGTTCTCCGGTACGTTTTCTACCACGCCGGCTATCTTCAGCGGGATCTCGTTGGCAAACAGAAGGTCTTGACCGATAGCCTGTTGCCATGATCCGAAATAGCGTGCCGCCGTCTTGCGGTCCAGCACGGCAAGGTTAGGATCGGCCAATACGTCCGCGTTGCCCGCCAGCCAAGTGGCATCAAAGAGCTTAAAAAAATCGGCCGATGTAAAGAGGACCAGTTCCGAATATTTGTCTACCTGGTTGGTGCTCTTGGTGACGTTGATTTGACCGCCTGAAGCGTATAAGGGAGCGACGGCTTTCAGCTGTGGCATGTCTATGCTGAGCGCCTTAGCCAGCGGAGCCGCCACCCCTTGGTTATAATCCGACGAATTTCCATATTGTGTTTCTGTGACGACGCGGTAGACGTGCTTGTAGTTTCTGTGAAACCTGTCAAAGCTCCGTTCGTATTGGATGATGACGAAGAGTATCAATGCTGCTGCTATACCCAGGGACAAGCCGGTGATGTTGATAAGGGACGTCCGCTTATCGCGGATGAGGTTTCGCCAAGCGATTTTGAAGTAGTTTCTGATCATGGCCATTTGGCATTAAACGATAACCCGTAGTACGCAGCACGTTACGCGCCAAAAAAACAATTGTTTGATAGTCAGTTTTTTGCGATACCTCCAGTCGCAACGGGTGTTCGATTCCGTACACCGGTTGTCCAGATACGTACAGTTGTAATACCGACGCCGGGCCAATGCAGGGGCTGACCAAGAGAGCCTGAGACGGCTATTCAACGCCAGCAAAACCACAGTTGTGCGCACAAATCGATCGGGACGGCGCTACCCATGTCATTCTCCGTTGTGCCGAGATTTAGCGCCCGTTTCGGCCGACAACCCGAAGATATTGCTATTTTTGCTGCAGTTGTTTCATTAAATAGCAGATCATGGGATTAAGCAAGAAGTTTATAGGCGTACTTCTATTGGCGGGCATGCTGGTTTATTCAACCGCTTCCGCGCAGGGTTTACTCGATCGGGTAAAGGACGCCATGGCCGAACGTTCGGGTAGCCAGGCTCGGAGTGGTGATGAAAAGCGGAATATAGACTTGTCGGGACTGTCTACCGGCGAAGTTTCCAGTGCGCTGAAAGAAGCCTTGAATATAGGCGTTACAGAAGGGATCCAAAAACTCGGTGCCGAAGACGGTTTTTTCAAGAATGAACTGGTCAGGATCCTGCTGCCCGAGCAGTTGCGGAAAGTGGACGCCGCCCTGCGTGGTGTCGGCCTGGGCAACTTGGCTGATCAAGGATTGTTGCTGCTCAACCGCGCTGCGGAAGACGCCGTAAAAGAAGGGGTGCCTATCTTTGCAAATGCCATCACCACGATGACCTTTGATGATGCGAAAAACATCCTGCTGGGTGATAGCGTAGCTGCCACGAACTACCTCAAAGGTAAGACGTCAGAACAATTGTTTGCAGCTTTCAGGCCCAAGGTGGAAGGCTCGCTGGGCAAAGTCGGTGCAGACCGTGTTTGGGAGCAGATCATCAGCAGGTATAATGGGCTCACCAGGCAATCCATCGACACCGATTTAAACGCTTACGTGACGCAGGAGACCGTCAACGGTGTCTTCAAGATGGTGGCCGAGAAGGAGAGCGCCATTCGCGACAACTCGGTATTCCGTACCACATCGTTACTGAAAAAAGTATTCGGGGCGGTGGATTAATCGGCGGCTGGCCCCAAGCACACACGAGACTGCCCCGGCTTTAGTATCAACGCCAAGGAATTTCAGTGATAGGAGGTGGTCAGTAAGGTTGGCATGAAAAATGCCTAAAACGGAATGCCAAAACCGTATCTTTGGGCCATGAACGAAAAGCTGATGGCCCGCAGTGGCGGCAGATGCGAGTTGTGCCAGAAAGAAACAGCGCTGGCGGTCTACCCCGTACCGCCCGATGCTTATGCCGACAATGAAGTGGCGGTTTGTAAGACATTGGTTAGTCAAATCGAAGGCGTTGAGCCGCTTAACCCTGATGAATGGCGCTTCTTGCCGGAAGCGATGTGGAGTGAAGTTCGTGCTGTACAGGTACTGGCATGGCGCATGCTCAACCGCTTGAAAAGTGAAAGCTGGGCAGCAGAAGCGTTGGATATCCTGTACCTTGACGACGAGACCCTTGCGTGGGCCAAGGCAGTAGGTGAGCAAGCAGAAGCTGGTGAAGCCATCGTGCACAAAGATTCGAATGGCAATACCCTTCAAAATGGCGATTCAGTGGTGCTAACCAAAACGCTCGATGTGAAAGGCAGCAACCTCAGTGCCAAGCTCGGCACGGTGGTCAAAAACATTCGGCTCGTCGAGGACAACCCCGAACAAATAGAAGGTAGGGTAGAAGGGCAGCTAATCGTTATCCTCACGAAGTATCTGCGGAAACAAAGTTAGTTGAGAAAGAAGTTCCCGGTAAATGAAGAAGGGCACGCATAGGATGCCCTTTTCGGTCTGATCGCTACCGCAGTTTACCCAGCCGAAAGCATTAATCGTAAAAGAAGCTGATTTGCGATTCGTTGCCGTCCTGATCCTTCTCTGTAGCCGCAGTAGGATATCCTGCCGCGTCAAATTGATAGGTGTAAGTCGTGATAAACGCCCCTAGCCCGGTTATTTCCAGACGGCTTTGGGTGATTTCGTTTTCGCTCGAAAAAACAGAAAAGAGGTCCGGAATAACCAGGTAGTTAAAGCGGGCTGCGCTGTATGCAGATTTTTTGTTTCCATAGTTCCATGTCAGTACTAGTTCGCCCTCGCTCGCCGTATAAGCCACCCGGGTTAGGTTATTGCCCATGTAGCTGAGTGTGTAAACGGCTTCGTTGCCTGCCTCATCGGCGAAGTACATTTTACTGATTTTGCCGTCGGTTACTTCGTAAGTAATCTCCGTTTCAAGTTCCTCACCGGGATTATCCAGATCTGACAGCACAGAAGTCGCACGCAAGGGTACCCCAGTGCTGTTATAGGTGATCTCGAATACCTGTTTCGCTCCCGTCGACTCAAGCTCAAATCTGATTGGATTGTCATTGTTGTCATATGTTATCCGACTACGATAATCGTCCTCCTCACTGTTGTAGGCTATCAACCTGTTTTTGGTATCATACGCCAACGTATAGGTAACCGACTCGCCATCCGAGGTCGTTACATAACGTTGAAGGTATTTGGTTGCGTTTGACGGCGAGTCGTCTTTTGGACTATTTTTTTTGCAGCCCACGGCTAATGCGATACAGGCAAGCCCTACTATAAAAAATCGTTGTTTCATTCTACAGTATATTATGTTTTCAATGCGAAGGCAAAGTTAGCTTTGGCTGTTTAGCCATTCCACCGCGGAAGTACGGTAATGAACGTTTAGGCAGTAATACGTATCCTTTTGCTCGCAAATGTTAGCTCAGTTTTCTCTTCATCTCCTTTATCCGGCCGTTTGTCGCCGTATATAATCGTTGGACGGCTTTGGTCCGGATCGATTACGTTGACCGCTAGATTTGCGGGCCAATGAAACGATTACATTTATTTGAATTTGAAGACATGCCCTGGTTCCCCGCTTGGCTTCGAGACTATGGAACGGATTTCCTGCGTGCCATCGCCGACCGCGCGGACTATTATGAACAGCTTATCCCCGTCCTGCTGGATGCGTTGGATAGGAGCCGCCGGTCCGCATTTGTCGATATTGCGGCGGGAGGAGGCGGTGGCTGGGAGAAAATCCTGCAACGGATGATTCCCTTAAGACCGGACATGAACGTCACGCTTACAGACATTTTCCCAAACCGGGAGGCGTTTGCCAAGCTGGCGAGCCGGTTTCCCGCGCACGTGACCTTCTGTGCCTATCCGGTAGATGCATTGAATGTGCCCTCGCACCTGCGGGGAGTGCGTACACAGTTCATGTCGTTCCATCACTTCCGCCCGCGAGCAGCGCAACGTTTGCTGGCAGACGCCGTGGAGCAACGTTCGCCTATTCTGGTGGTGGAAGCACAGGAACGGAACGCTTTCAACCTGTTGAAATTTTTGGTGCTCTCTCCACTATGCGTTTGGCTGCTCACACCGGGCATCCGCCCGTTTCGGTGGAAAAGAATATTCTTTACCTATTTCATACCGCTCATACCGGCTTATCTGCTGTGGGACGGGTTGGTCAGCGTATGCCGTACTTATACGCTCAATGAAATGCTTGACTTGGCTTACGGTGCTGATTTAGACAGGTCCTATATTTGGGAAGTTGGCAAGGCCAAGGGCGGCTTGATGCCTGTCAGTTACCTTTTGGGCTATCCAGTTGAGCGGCCGGTCAGCCCATCAAGTGGTGGTTAGAACATCAGCTCTTTTATGGCGGGCATATAGTTTCGTCCGACATTGATTTCGATGGCATTGGGCAGCGCTACAAAAAGTCTGCTGATATCGCGGTAAAGTTCCTGGATATAATCAATATTGACAATATAGGAGCGATGGATGCGGATGAAGTGCACTGGGTTTAGCTTGCGCTCAAGTTGGCCGATGCCGTTCGTGCTGAGGTACGACTCGCCATTGATGGTATGAATCCACGTGTAATCCTTGTCTGCTTTAAAATGGGTGATTTTATCGACCGGGATGCTGGTGAGGCGTTTCCCTTTTTCTACCAATATGCGGGTGGGAAAGCCGTTATTTGGGGTATGGAGATGGCGGATTGCAGCCATTGAGCTGCTTCGCAACGCTGAGCGCCCCAGCGCCAGTTCCAGGCGTTCCGCGGTAAACGGCTTTAGGAGGTAATCCACGGCATGGTACTCAAACGCCTTGGCGGCATATGCAGGCGAATCGGCAAGTAAAATGGCGGCAGGGGTTTCAATGGCGGCATCCAATACTTCAAATCCACTTTTACCAGGCAACTCAACGTTCATCAAGACGAGGTCGGGTTGCAGCGCATTGATGTATTTGAGGGCTTCCAGTCCGTTGCAGCACGTCCAAAATACAGCCGGATATCCCTGTTGTCTGATCAAGCGCTGAAGTTCCTCACGGAAATCGCCGTCCTTATCCGCAATCAGTAATGTAGACTTTCTCATAACCCTATTCTTTTCATGGCAAGCAAAATTAGTGTGGCAGCGCCTCGAGTTCAACTGACATATGTCAGAAATTGTTGCCTTGGTTTTTTTTATTATTTTCGTAACGGATTGGCCGTTAAGATCTCGCTTTATCATGATACCGCCTGACCATTTTAAAAAGGTATGTCATTACGCGCAGCGTAAAGGTGTGTTATTTACGCCTGCAGAGTTCGAGATCATCAAATCGTTTACCAGCCATAAGTTACTGCCGCCCCATACGGTAATCATGGAACAAGGTAAGGTTGTCAGGACACTTTATTTTCTGAACAGCGGCATTGCCCGTTTGTACCGGCTACACAACGGCGTGGATTACACACTGGGTATCGTCTCGGTGAATGATTTCCTGTCTACCCCGCTATACTTGCTGAATGGCGAGCTGTCCTCCTGTGCGTTGGAATCGCTCACCGATATCGATGTGTTGGTGTGGGATAGGCCCGGTGTAGAGGCGATGAAGCAGCGGATTCCCCGAATGTACGACATGGAGCTGGCAATTATGGATAGGCTGCTCAATTGGATACAAGATAGCCAAATCGATGCGGCGTGCATGACTGCGGAAGAACGTTATCAAAAAATCATGGCCGAACAGCCGGAGGTCATCCAGCAGGTTCCTTTAAAATATATTGCTTCATTATTGGGCATTCATCAGGATAGCCTCAGCCGGATACGGAAGACCCTCGGCCAGAAGTAAAGCTAAATCAGCCCGCGTAGATACGCTTCCTTGACCAAGCCTGCTGGGTTTTTGATGTTCAGCTTCTGATTAAGGCTGTGCCGATGCGACTCCACCGTGCGCACGCTTAGAAACAGCTTATCAGCGATTTCCTGATTGGAATACTCATTGGCTATTAACGCCAGAATTTCGTTCTCCCGCTTGGTTAGTTTAATGATTGTTGATGGCCGTTTGCCCGAGATGGCTTGCTGCAAGATGGCCTGTTCAATCTGGCGGTCTAAAAATTGCTGGCCGTTGTATACCGCCTGGATGGCATTCAGGAGGTTCTGTTTGTCGGTTCCTTTGAGCAAGTAGCCCTTTGCACCGCTGCGTATCATCTTCCTGACGTAAACGACCTCGTCATGGTTTGTGAGCGCAATAATCGGCAAGGCAGGGTATTTTTTCAAGATTTCTGCACATAACTCAATCCCATTACTGTCCGGCAATTCGATGTCAAGCAACAAGACATCCGGCAGCTGGCGCTCCAATTCGGCGACGAGCTGTTTGCCATTGCCGGCGGTAAACAGGATAGGGCAATCCGGCTGATCACTCAGCATATGGGCCAGTCCGCTGATGATCAGCGAGTGGTCGTCCACGATTCCAATGGTAATCATAAGTGCATATCTCCTAAAGTTTTATGCAAATTTAAAGCAATTATCGCGCTGTCGTATCCGTATCACTACGGAAGATTGCGTTATCCGGAAAAGTGCGTTTCCAATCCGGTATCTGTAAGTTGCATCGCAGTAGCCGCATCAATTTCGATGTAGATGGACGTCCCTTTTCCGGGTGCGGAACGTACTTCGTGGCTGCCTTTCAGTAATTGTATTCTGGAGGCGAGGTTTTTCAGTCCCAGGCCGGTGCTTTTCGAGGCATCATGCTCAAATCCCCTGCCGTTGTCTTCAATGGTGATGGAGAGCCGTGGGCCGTCGCCCACGAGCTGCACGATACCTTCGGTGGCTTCGGCATGCTTCACGATATTGGTCACGGCTTCCTGGATGATTCGGTATAGCAAGAGCTCGGCGTCTTTATCCAGTTTCGGGAGTACTCCTACCACATAACACTCCAGTTGCAACCCCGGATGGTTCACACGCCTACAAAACTCCTGCACGGCCTGCTCAAACCCGTCGTTAAGTACCCGTTCCGGAGCCAGGTTGTGGGAGAGGTTGCGGATTTCCTGTACGGCGGTTTCGATCAGCTGCCCCACGAGTAGGTCGGTTTTGGTGTCTCCTCCCGGCCTTGCGTTAATGTGGAGTTTAGCCGCGGACAAGATGCTGGCAACGCCATCGTGCAGTTCGCGGGCGGTGCGCGCCCGCTCCTTTTCTTCACCGCGCAGTTGCGCTTCCAGCAGGCGGTTGGCCTGCTCCGTCGCCTCAGTTTTCCGTTTCTGTCGGCTGATTAGACGGTTGAATACCCATAACAGGACCGATATTGCAACCAGGGAGACAGATAAAATCACCCACTTATTCTTGCGTTCCAGTTCGCCGCGCTGTTTGCTGATTTGCAGGTCGCGTTCAGCAAGCGCCTTCTCTTTCTCGGAAGTCTGGTACTTCACTTCGAGCTCCTGTATGGCATTGTGGGTTTCCTGATTGCGTAGCGAATCGTTGATTTGTTCATACTGCTTCCGAAGCGCGAGCGCTTCTTTATAGTTACCCATAGCTTCCTTGATTTCCGCGCCCGAAAGGTACAGTTCAATAAGCTGAGGTTTGGCTAGTTCCCGTTCGGCCAGCATACGTGCGCGATCGAAATACGTATTGGCTTGGCCGTATTGCTTCATGCCGTTGTACACCGAGGAAATGCCCATGAGGATATACACTTCGTTGCCGGGAGGCGCTTTGGCCAGAAGCCGCTGGGCTTTTTTAAAGGTTTCCAGCGCGAGTGGATACCGTTTTTGCATACGATAGATATCGCCGAGGTTATTGTAAGCTTTCAGCTCCATCTCGGCGTCGCCCTGCGATTGGCCGACGGCCAGCAATTGCATGCCATGTTTCTCCGCGTCAGCCAGCTCACCGGCCATCGCTTCGGCTACCAGTAGGTTTATCAGGCTCCATCCGATAGCCAAGGTGTCTTGCAGCTGCTCAGCGATTTCGAGCGCTTTCACGGCATATTCCTTACCCTTCTTCAGATCGTTCATATCCAGCAGCAGCGAACTGAGGTTGTTGTAGTATTTCCGGCGATCCGAGAGATCGCGAGGGGTGGGGCTTTCGATTTCCGACGAAATTTCCAGTGCTTTCATCAAAGACTCGGCGGCTTGCTGCAACTTCCCCTGTGCTTGGTGTTGCAAGGATATGTTGTTGTAGGCATATCCTATGCGTTGCTTATCGCCTATGCGTTCACTTACTTCCAATTGCAATTCAGCCATTGTCATCGCCTCCTCGTACCGGATTTGGTGGTAAAGAAATACACAATAGTAGCCCGCAAACATCAGAAGTCCACGGTCGAAATTCAGCCGCTTCGCTAATTCTCCCGCTTTGCGGAAATCCCTTTCCGCAGCATCGGCCAGCCCCTGCTGTTGTTTTTCGTTAGCAGCTTCAATAAGCTGGAACACCCTGGCCGTATCCTGTTGTGCTACCTGTCCCTTGGTACTGGCAAGTACGAAAATCAAAAAGCACAGAAAGCTAAGCTGTTTCATGGTTAGTCAGTCATTTCCGTAAAAATACGCAGAGTAGACGATAGAACGATGCGGAATGTTACACTGGCCGTTTGCGTGGCGGCGAAGACGCTTGACGGGCTTGCGTAGTACTACGTAAATGCGCTTTATCGCATAACTTCGATGAATTGCGCAAGGCCTGCCGCTTACTTTTGTGTGCCTGCGGTGCGCTACGAGCACCGCACGTAGCATTTGAAAAAAGGAGGATAACATGAACACCATTTTAATTGCCGACCCCGAGCCGGTATGCCGCCAGCAAATCCGGCAACATATCGGCGGCCGTCCCGGATTTCGTGTGGTTGGCGAGTGCGGTAGCCCCTACGAGACCATCCGCTATGTCAATGCGCTGGAGCCGGATGTACTTTTTCTTGATGTACAGCTCGGAGGGGAAAGAGCGTTTGATCTGATACAGCAGGCCGACCATTTACCCAAGATCATCTTCACGGCCCGCAACGAATCCCATGCCCTGCGGGCGTTTGACCATCAAGCGCTGGATTACCTGTTGAAACCCTACGGCGCCGCGCGGCTCGATGCTGCCCTGCAAAAAGTGGTTAGCCGCCCTCCGGCGGATAGGCTGCCGGACCATACGTTTGCTTCTCACCCTTATCCAAAAAACCTTTTTGTGGAAGATGGTGGGCGTTTGCGGCGTATTGCCGTGAATGACGTGAGGTACTTCAAAGCCGCCGGCGACTACACCGTGGTGTTCACGGAGCAAGGGGAATTCCTGAGCTCATCAGGTATCGGGTCTATCGAGCGGAAGCTCGACCCCGCGCTATTTGTCCGCGTGCATCGGTCGTTTATTGTCAATATAGAACGTATCGATGCCTGCTACCGGGACATTGGTAAGCTATACCTGGTTATGGAAAACGGCCAGGAAATCAGTGTTGGCAAGCACTACATGAATCCCATCAAGTCGCTAATCTTATAGTGGTTCCCAATAGTATTCCACCATCGCGCAATTGTCGCATTGTTCAGCGATTTGCGGCTTGAACTGCAGATCGTACGTTTCACGGAATTCCGCGTCCGAGTTCCACGCCCTGAATTTTACGGGCCGCCCTTCGTAAGTGGCGGTAAGTTGGTATCGACCGATGGGAATATCCTTGATGTTATGTGCATCTTCCGCACGGCGGCGTATGACTTCCCCCGCGCTGCCGTCAATGAGCGGGCCTACCGGCGTAAAGACAAAGTCAATTGCCGTTTCCTCTATGTACACTCCGGGGAAATTGTCAATGGTCACCCATCCTCCGTAAATTCCCGATAGCGGTTGTGGCATGGTACCCGAAAGCTTCCATACAAAGTTGCGGACACCGCCTTCCGCGCCAAATCCAGCCGGATTCTCCGGGTGGAGGTACAATGAAAACGTATTGCCTTGGTAGCTGACATCATGCATAGCAAAAGCATACCAGGAACCGTTGGGTAACTTAATTTTATACCTGCCCTCAGCATCGGTATATGTCGAGAGATTCGAATTGAAAAAAATGCTGTGGTCCACAAGGATATGCACGCCTTGCAGCGGGTTGCCCGCCTGGTCTTTCACCGTTCCGGTCAGGTAGCCGGGCTGTGGCGTGCCATCGTCATCTCCTTCGGGGCCATCGTTGGCCTTTGAGCAGTTGGTAAATAGTTGAATGACAAAGCTGAATGTCAGCACAAAGAAAGTCCATTTCATCTGCGTGCTCATTTGTTTCATGGTGGTTATCTTTTTTAAAAATTATCAACTACGTTTAATTCTGAATTTAAACTCCACGGCCGTTGCTTCCGGAAGATCACAGCTTTGGTGGTCAACCGGATACAGGTTGCCCGTAAACGTTCCTTCGACATAATCCTCCACCGTACTGATGACGGCCGAGCCGTTGAAGACCTCTTTGTTGGTATCACATGAGCGATAGAAATTGGCGAAGCTGCGGCGGGTCTGTCCCTGGGATCTGGTCAGCGAAAAGAGCGACTGGCCATTTCCAAACCCACCGGGATACGTGCCCCGTCCGGCGCCGTTGCACTGCAAGGTCAGGTTTATCTGCTCGTTGTGCGTGCGGATGTACAGCGTGCCGTTTACCACGCGGGCATTGCCTAAATGGGCGAAGTCTTGTTCGGCACCGTTTAGCTTGAGCTGCACGAAGTTTTCGGGCATCAGGCGGATGGTTGTCAAGAGGATCATTTTGCCCAGCTTACGCCGGCCGTTGGGGGCGGTGGGGTCGCTGATGTAACCGTTCCTGCTTTCCACCTCCACCTGGATTTCCACGTTCGCTGCTTCGTTGACGGTTGTAGGGGCGGTGTAAATGGCGTCGCCGAGCAACAGATTGGTGTTGAGTTTCGGTTCCAGCGTGCCGGGGCCAGACACAATCCGCCAGCCGCTTACCGTGACATCCTTTGAAAAACCAATGTCGTCCATCGCGGCCAATGGCACACTATCGATCGTGCTTGCAGGCATCAATGCGCCAAGCACCTGTTCCATCAGCTTGAGGTTCGCCGTTTCCCCCGCCCGTGCGGTTTCTTTGTCCTGACGTAGCGACAGCATGTCGAACCACACCCAGTCGCTGAAGTGGTGCGTTTCTACGGTCAACAGGTGCTGTTGCGCATCGAGTGCCGTAGGCACGCCACACCATATACCGTCATTCCGTTGGAAAGCCACCATGCGGGCTGTCGGGTTGTCGCCATTGCCGGGTATATACGGGAAAGATACCTTGATGGGTTTCTTGAAATGGACACCTTCCGGCATGAGTCTAAACGCTTGTGCAGCAGAACCATCGTCCAGCGTGTTGCTAATGGGCTGGATGGCAAAGGTAGTCGGCTGCGCCACCGCTTCGGGCGGAACCTCCAGCCGTACAGCTTGCTCATATTGCAGAACGCCACCAGCGGGCCCGATAATCGCTGAAGCGGCACTGGCCGAAGGTTGACCTTTTGGCTTGGTTACCGGTTCGCCGAAAACCGGCGGCGCCTCATCATCTGCCGGCGCAGGGGTATCCTTGTTGCAAGACAAAGCCAACACAAGTGTTAGGTACCCGGCCAAGGTGAGCAAGGATGTTTTATGTCGTTCCATGATCAATTTTTGGCGCAAGTATCGCCGGTTTTTGTCTTTACTGAACAACACTTTCGACGAATCGCCGATAGCGCCGATGAACCGCTTTAAACCGCGATAGAAAATCCCATGACTTTCGTCGAAGCTATGGTGCATTCATGCCGCTATATTGCTGTTCATCGAAACGGACAAAGGCGATAAGGCAGCGGAGGTAACTTTGTGCCGATTAATGATCCGTGTTATGAAGTGTTTACAACGAACAACAGCGGCGATTGCCGCAGCTATAGGAATCGTATTCGGCATCATGCCCCTTCCTATACAGGCCCAGTCTATCCTGAACAAAATAAAGAACAGAGCGGAGCAGACCGCCACCCAGAAAGTATTGAACGAGACCGACAAGGCGGTATCGAAAGGGATGGATAAAGCCATCGAATCGGCAACGACTAAGCCGGATGGAGATACCCCCGAAACAGACGGCGCATCCGCTGCACCCGGGCCGGATACGGCTGCCAACAAGCAGACTGCCATCCACGCCTTCAGCAGGTACGATTTCGTGCCTGGTGACTCGGTATTGTACGCCAACGACTTCAGCGGCGAGGCCATCGGCGAATTGCCTACCGGATGGAACAGCAACGGCAGCTCGGTGGTGGTCTCGTTGGATGGACTGCCGGGCCAATGGCTGCGCATGGCGCAGCGCACCGTGGTATTGACGGACAACGAGCAGGCATTCGGGCCCGATTTTACGGTGGAGTTTGACATGGTGCTGCAAATTGATTTCAAGGGCTGGCTGCCTCCCTCATTCAAACTTGGTCTGTTGGCATCCGGGGCCGAGTCGACAACAGCCAACAAGCTGCTGTCCGACCCGAAGGGCGACAAGTCATTTTACTTGGAAATATCGCCGTTGTCGGATGCCGCCAACCTGATGCTGGAGAGTTATGAGAAGTATACCCGCCACTTTTACAGTCCGCCTAACAAGAACAAGGTCGCCCGCAGCTGGTACGGCAAATCATCGCACGTGGCGATTCAGGTGCAAAAGGAGCGGCTGCGCCTCTGGGTGGATGGCGAGAAGTTATACGATGTACCCAAGGGCATTCCGAAAGATGGCCAGCTCAACCAATTGTTTTTCCAACTGGGCAGCAGCCCGTATGAAGACGAACAGATAGGCGTATACGTCGGCAACATCAAAATAGCCAGGGGATTGCCAGATACCCGGCACAAGCTGGTAGAAGAGGGCAGGTTCAGCACCACAGGCATTTTGTTTGACACCGGTTCGGCCACCATCAAGCCTGAATCCGCCGGGGTGCTCAAATCCATCGCTGCGGTGCTTACGCAGCACCCGGATATCCGTGTTCACATTGTGGGCCATACCGATGCCGTGGGTGACGACGCCGCCAACCAGGCGCTGAGTGAGCGGAGAGCTGCCGCGGTGAAAGAAGCGCTGCAGGCCCAGCACCAAATAGACGGCGCCCGGCTGGAAGCCAGTGGCAAGGGCGAGGTGGAGCCGGTAGCTGACAACCAAACCGCAGCGGGCCGCGCACAAAACAGAAGGGTAGAATTTATCAAATTGTAAAATAGCATGATTACGTTAATGAAGATGAATAGGGTGCCGCATTATCTTTTGGTACTGTTGCTGCTGGCAGGGTGCAGCAAAGGGGAGGGGCCAGACTTGCCTGATCCACTGGAAGAGGGAAACGATTGGGATATCGTCATCCCTTCATCGAAAGACCAGCCGGGATTCGGCGATACGGAAGGCATTCCCGCAGGGACGCCCTGGCAGCTGCCCGAAGGCATCGAGGTGGTAGCCCGGCCGGACAAGCCGTTCAATCCGGACCTCGGACTGCTGCACGGCAGCCTGAACACGTTTTATGCAGACGTAAATTTTATTAACCGCTTGAATGTAACGGTGACCGTTGAGATACCGGGAGGGCTCATTTGCCTGTTCAAACACGAAGGACGCACGCAAAACGGTATCCTCACATCCACTGTGCGTCTCCAGGTGCCGCCCACCTATGTAGACGTAAGCACGCCCGCAGACACCACCACCGTATACCTCGGCTTGGGGTGCCTCAACTATTCCATGGCCTTCCCGTGGGAAGAAAACCAGCAGTGGGACACGCAGGACTATCCCATCGGTAAGGATATGTACGAACCCGGCGTGGTCACCACAGACCCGAATATCCGCAAGCTGCTGGATTTGCTGAAAGACTACCCCAAGCTACGGCTTACCCAGCATTACAATCCGCAGGAACTCTTCGACGAAGATTATGAAACTCCCGAGTGGCAGCTTATCTATACGCTGATTCAGGGTGCGCTATGGGAAATTACCGATGGGCCGGGGCTGACGCGAAAAGACTACCGCGAATTGGTTGCGGCGCTGGAGCCTTACAAGTAAGCAAATCTCGGCATCGTTATAACCGGAATGATTTAATACGATGAGATATCACCGCATAAGCCGCTGCATCCGGGTAATGACAGCCTCTGTACTGGCTTGCTTGATCAGCGGCACAGGGGCTTCAGGTCAAGCAATGTCCCAAAGGGGAGTCTGGCTGAAGGTCGGACTGTTCATGGAACAGATTGCCTTGCCCGGAGTTTCCGGCTTCAAGTACGGCATTAATCCCGGAATACAAATCGGCGCAGAATATCATTATGGCAGTCGGGGACGTATCGCCTTTTTCCATTCGGTAGATTATGCACTTTCAACGAACCGATCGTTCGGCACGAGCAACATGTTGACCACGCAATTTGGCCCTAAGTATGTACACGGGAACGCCGTCGTCAGCTTAGGCGTAGGCGGGGGATATAACCTATTCCGCCCTGCCAGCCCCGTCTATCGTACCGGCGGAGGCCATTATCACGCAAAGATATTCCAGGGAAAATGGGTCGGGGCCGCCGCCGCCAGCTATGGCCATCGGTTCGGGAAATTTGTGCCTTATGCCAGCTACGGATTTTATGTCGATTCGCCATTCATTAATTCCAGTTCCACCATCCTGCCGCACCAGCTTTTTCAGGTCGGCTTAAAAATGAATAGCCTATAATGAATATCCGACGGTTTAACTCATGGAGGATGGTCGCTTGTACGGTGTTTGGGGTTATGTCCTGCCAGCAGGAAGAGATTCCGCTGCCGGATTACAGCCCATGCTCGGCACGATACACCAACCATCCCCAGCATCAGCAGTATAGCCAGCTGCTACATACATATCAAGAACAGACGGCAGCACCCGGAAGTATTGTCGGTGTCAAGCAAATCGGCCAAGCCCCTTGGGTAGGCGCAGCGGGATACAGCAACCTGGCCCATCAGTCGGCGATGGATGCCTGTACACCGTTTCGGATCGGTAGCGTTACCAAGCTGTTTACAGCCACTGTTGTCCTAAAGCTGGCGGAGGCCGGGCTGCTCGGGCTGGACGACAAGATCACTACGCACCTGCCTGGATTGCGCGGCCAGCTTCCCCGGGCAGATGAAATAACCATCCGGCAGCTGCTGAACCATACCAGCGGATTAGGACACCCCACCGATGATGACATGAACTACCAGCTGGGATTGATCAATAATCCGGGTTATTTTGCAGATCTTACCACACGGCAACGCCTGCAGCAGTTTATTTATGGCAAGCCGCTTAAACATCCCCCCGGAAGCAGCACTTATTACAGCAATGCCGGATATTGGGTGCTGGAGTGGATGGTGGAAGCCGCTACGGACAAGCCGTTTGCTGAAAACCTGCAGGAACAAGTATTCGTGCCCTTGGGGCTTGTGGATACCTACCTGGCCAGGCGAGCCGACCCCAATGTCGCCCGGGGATATAATCGCAGTGGAAACCGCATCTATGACGTCACACGTTGGGATGCGGCCGACGGCGACGGTGATCCTGCCGCCGGCATTATCAGCACGGCGGCAGATCTGCTCACTTTCGGCCAAGCCCTGTTTGACGGCCGGTTGCTAAGCGCGCCGTCGCTGGAGGCGATGACCACGATTGCTGAAGCTCCTGGTTGCGATGATTGCGGATATGGCTTGGGTATCGAGCTGTGGAAAGTGGGGCCGTTTTCCGGTTACGGGATGAATGGCAGCTCGCTGGGCGTAGATGCCAATCTGATTTATTTTCCCGACCGGCAGATGGCTGTCGTGCTGTTTTCCAATTATGGCGGTGGGAACCGCAAGGATGTCATTGAAGATTTGTTACATGTCACGGATTAGTCACCTACTGTTTCTGTTGTGGTGTTTAACCCCCATGCAGGGGATCGCCCAATTGCGCGTCGCAACCTATCAATATGCCGGCAACAGCCGGGAGAACAACATCCGTCCGGCGGCTAATGTCGTCGCCGCAGCCATCGGCCAGACCGCAAAGGTGGCCAGCTACGCCGGCGTCCGCGAGTTGGTGGATGCCATCCAGCGGGATGAAGTGGATCTGGCATTTATCAATACGTTCGGGTACCTGCTGCTGGCGGCCGATTCCGCGGCTGCGACAGGCATGCCGCCGTTGGTCGTGTGGCAGCCACCCACGGGTGGCGTGGGAGACAATTACCGCTGCATTTTCATCGCACCGCAGGGCGGTCTTATAGCTGACTCGGCCGATATCGTGCGTTATGCTTCCGAACTTTCGCTGCTGTTGGTCAGCGAAGGCTCCACCTCAGGCAACCTGGTGCCGCGTATGGCACTATCTGCCTTGGGCATCGCGTACCCCGAGCAGCAATTCAAGACGGTGGTATACGGCGGCACCCATCAGGCCGCAGCCGGGCAAGTAGCCATGGGCAAAGCCGATCTTGGCGCAATCGGTAGCATTGCTTATGCCGATTTTGTGCGCGATACCACCAATCGCCCTATCCGGCTGGTCTGGAAATCTCCGGAGATACCGCTGGGTCCGGTGTTGGTGAGTAGCCGGTTTTCTGATCCGGAGCGGGAGCAGATGGCTGCCGCATTTACCAACCTGCACCGAAGCCATCCCGCAGCATTCGAGACGGCAAAACAGGGTTGGTCCGAAGCCCAGCATGTTCAAACCTATCAGCGTGTGCCTGCGGATTATCTCGATCGGCTGATGCGGCAATTCGGCGATATTGCTGAACTGAAACGTATCTTGGCCAAATTTCTGACTGGTGGATAAAGACGCCTCGTAATATTGGCTGGACGACCACCCGGATTCGAAGCGATACGTATCACATCAACACTGTAGTGCGCCTGTTGTTGGCATGGAAAAAGGCCGCTATCCCGAGGCGGAGGCTCGCTTTCGCATCGAGGTAAGGATTGCCCGCCACCCAGCCCGCGGTTTTGGCTTCGGCCGTAGCGACCACACGCCAGGTGTTGCCAAGCGAATAAGCCCCCTGCAACCGCAGCAGTCCGCCCGGCCTAGCCCTACGGTCATAAAAATCACCTGGTTGCAGCCACAGCATTGCCATCGGCTGCAGTAATAAGCGGTCGTCACCCATTAGGTCAAACGCATGAGGGCTCCGTTCCATCTCAATGCCCGGTAGTAAGCGATGTTTATTGCGGTACCCATGCAGGCTGAAGAGATATTGTTTATCCCGGTGGTCGATAAAAAAGTCGGCCGTCAGGTCATATCCAAACGAATTGAGGTAGTGCCTTACCGCAACGTTGAATGCGGTCTGGTCATTTAACCGGATGCGGTTAATGCCGATCATGAAGGGTGAGACGAAGTTGAGGTATTGCAGATTGCCCATTCGCTTCAAATACCGGAGTTCTTCGCCGGTCAGCGCCGTCGTTTTGATAGCGCGGTCTATTCCCACCCCGCTCGGGTGCCGTCCCCGTGCTTCATATGGTTCGTCCGGGCGGTGCAGGTCGTACACCCACGGCGTAAAGTCCCATCCCACGAAGTCGCGGTCGGCCACCGCCAGCCCATGAGCGTTCATACTGTCGATGCTCGCATTGTAGCCGATCCGTTTGAACTGGTTTACATAGTCGATGGCGTGCTTTGTCAGTAGGATGTTCAGTGCAATGTTAGCATGCTTAGCGCCACCGAAAAAATTATCCTTTTGCAGCCCCCGTAACAGTAAAAATTCACTTTCGATTCCAGCAGCAAAACTACGTACCAACTCTTGGGGAGCATCTTTTTTCATCCGGATGAGGTCTTCGTCTTTTACGCGGCTTACGGAGCCGTTGGCCAATCCACCGTTGAGGCGGTTATACGTTTCGTCGTACGAGGAAAGGCCCCGTATGGTCAATCCGGCTCGATGAAACTCCTCATGCAGCCATTGGGCTGAAAATACCACCCCGTAATAAGTGAATACATAGTCAACCAACCCCGAAGTAACATTGGCAGCAATGCGGTTATACACATGCTTCCGTTTGCTGTCAGGGCGGATGATGCCGTGCCAGAGCTTGTTGTTGAAGTGGTAGTTTACACGGTGCAGGTTCTGGGTTACGGCAAGTGCCTGCTGCATGGAGTAGCTATCAAACAGTTCCCCGGCCAGTGCCGCATCCCGTTGGAAAGGCATATCCAGCAAGGGGAGGTCAATTTGCATGGGATAGTTTCCCCTGGTGCCCTGTTCCTTCGTTTGCCCGTACCCGGTCACGGCAAAAAGGGGCAGCAATAGGCAGAGGCCAGCCCAAACCGGTTTCGTCGCCCTCGCCAACGAAGCCAAGACGTTTATGAAGTGTCTCATCTAGTCGAGGGCAAGCAAAGAAAATAAATGAGCTTCCAATGGCGGGAAGTCGTGGAACCGCTCTGCGTTGATTTGCTTAACGGGGACATCGTGCTTGGGCATCGCTGATGCCTCCTGTTGCTTATGCATGGACGCACGTGCTTCAGCCAAGCGCGCAAACATTTCCATATAATCGCTGGGCGAGTCAATAGCTTTCTTTTTCATTATCGTATCCATTTTTAGCAAAGCTAAAGGGATATTGCTACGGGTTCGGCGTTTTTCGACAATATGCAAGGAGAGCCGATAAAGCCTTCATGGTGAAGATAAATGGTCGCTGCCGACCCATTTATTCATCCCGCAGTGCATCCACAGGATTGGCCACGGCCGCCCGTATCACTTGCCAGCTCACCGTGAGTAGGGCAATCACTATTGCGGACAAACCAGCCAAGGCAAACATCCACCACGCGATGTCGATTCGGTAGGCAAAATCCTCCAGCCATTCACTCATCGCCCACCAGGCAAGGGGTGAAGCGATCACCAGCGCAATGGCAATCAGTTTTACGTAGTCCAGCGAAAATAATCGGACGATACTTGCTACGGACGCGCCCAGAACCTTGCGGATACCGATTTCTTTGGTGCGTTGGAAGGCCGTGAGCGTAGCCAGGCCAAACAGGCCAAGACAGCTGACAAAGATCGCAATTGCCGTGGCCAGGTTAATCAGTTTGGCGATCTGCCGTTCCTGCTGGTACAGCGCCTGCAGTGCTTCGTCATAGAAGCGGTATTGAAACGAATGGGCCGGATAAAAACTGCTCCATTGCTCCGCCACGGCATTTAGCGTTGCCTGCCATTGTTGCCCCGGACTCCGGCCGTTCAGCTTGATGTTGAACGTATACAGCTGGCTTTTTTCCGACATCAATGCCAGTGGCCCGATCGGTGTATAAAAATCCAGCGTATGGAAATCTTTCACCACCCCTACGATGGCGTGCTGGCTGTTGCCTCGTTGCGCGAATGGCTGGCCGATGGCATCCTGAGGCGTGGCGAAGCCAAAGAGTCTGGCAGCAGACTCGTTGATGATGTATTCACTGACGGTGTCGGTCTGGCGGATGTTGCGCCCGGCCAGCAGTTCCATCCCATACAAACCCAGGTAGGCCGAGTCTATCCATTTCCTTTCCACCATATGCTCTCCGGCGGCGTCATACTGAAACGGCGCAAATGAACCTCCCGGAGCGAGCGGAATTGTTCCCAATGCAGCATTTTCGACCCCCGGGATGTTCCGGAGCTCGCCCAATAGCGTGAATTGCTTGTCGCGGTAGCGTGGATCGCTCAGGTATTTCCAGGGGACACTCACCAGCACAATAGCGTCTTTGTTGAACCCCATATCGGCTTTCAGTGTATGACGCAATTGCGCACCGACGATAATCGTACACGTGATAAAGACCAGCGCAATGAAAAACTGGAAAACAATCAGCACTTTTTGCAGGCTGAACCGGCCCGGCAGTGCGCTCAGTTTAGAATTTTTCAACACGACGACGGTTTTTACCCTCGCAATGAGCCAACTCGGGTAGAGGCCGGCGCACACGGTGATGAACAACACCACGCCGAGCGTGAAGACAAAAAATAGCAAAACGCCACCGTAGGGTGTCGCGCCTGCCGGAATGATGTCATCCAATACCACAAACCCCAATCGGCTGAACGCGAAAGCAAGGATGGAGGCGATAAAAGCGGTTACCGCTGTTTCACTTAGAAACTGGGCGATCAGGTGCGACCGGCCTCCGCCAAGCGTCTTCCGTACGCCTATCTCCTTCGCCCGTACAGGAATCTGCGCCACGCTCATGTTGATGTAGTTGATGCAGGCGAGGATCAGCAGAAAGGCGCCGATACCGACCAGGCCGTACAGCACCGGCTTGCTCGTCTTGGGGACACCGAAGTAGTCGCTTACACCGGTCGCGAAATGAATGTCATTTACGGGCAGCAGCTCATAGGTTTTACCCCGTTGCAGCTCACTTCCCCGTTCTTCCGCAAAAGCTTTCCAATGCCGCGCATCAAGCTCGTTGATCAGTTGCAATGTGGCTTCCACATCCGTTTCCGGTTTGAGTTGCAGGAAAAGTTTATCACTGCCGTTGGTGTTGGTCCACATATACATTTCGTACGTTTGCTCACGCAGCGCAAAAAATTCCTGCGCGGTAAATTCGGAAGGCATGTCGTAATCGGCCACCACGCCGGTTACGGTCCGCCGCACGGTATCCCGTCCGTAATACTGGATGGTTTGGCCCACGATGTGCTCCGGATTGGCTCCAGGGAAATATTCTTTGGCCCGGCTTTGGGTAAGCACCACATTTCCCGGTGCATTCAGCGCTGTTGCCTTGTCTCCCGCAAGCCACGTATACGGCAGCATGTTAAAATAAGAAACATCCGTGGCGATCACCTTTTGCGGATCTTCCTTTACAAAAATTTCATTGCCATCACGTTTGATTTCAGCGCTGTTCACCCATTGGTAAAATACGGGGACCACCTGTTCCAATCCCGGGATTTCAGCCCTGATTCCTTGGTACAGCGGCGCACCTACCCCGCCCATTTTATCATCGCTTGAAAAAGCGGAGATGACTTGATAGATGTTTTCCTTATTGGGTAATTTAGCATCATAGCTGAACTCGTGGTCAACGATGCGGTAAATCATCCAGCAGGCACTGATGCCGATGGCGAGGCCCAGCATATTCAATGCGGTAAAGAGACGGTTGCGCCAGAGGTGGCGCAATGTGGTTTTGAAATAGTTCTTGATCATCTTTCTGGCTTATTGCAAAATCATTCATCCCTAAGGCTGTCCACCGGATTGGCCACCGCTGCGCGGATGGCTTGCCAGCTAACTGTCGCCAATGCAATCACCACGGCCACGGCTCCGGCCATGGCAAACATCCACCACTGGGCGTCGATACGATAGGCAAAATCTTCCAGCCACTTGTTCATGAGCCACCAAGCCAGAGGGGCCGCGATGCCGATGGCAAAAAACACCAGCTTAAGGAAATCTTTCGAGAGCAATTGCACGACACTGCTTACAGAAGCGCCCAGCACCTTGCGAATGCCGATTTCCTTGGTGCGCAGTTCGGCTATGTACATGGATAGTCCCAAAAGCCCCAGGCATGAGATAAAGATGGCGATACCGGCGAAAATACCGAAAAGCAGTTGCTGTGTCTGTTCCCGCTCGTACAGCGCGCCGAACCGGTCGTCCAGAAATTCATAGCGGAAGGGGTTGTCCGGAAAGTGGGCTTTCCAGACGGCTTCCAGATGGCTCAGGGCGGTTCTGGCGTCACCCTCCGTGAGACGAACTGTCCACCAGGAATAGCCCGCCGTCTGCATACCCATCGTCAACGGCACCACCTGCTGGTGCAGCGATTCAAAATGGAAATTTTTGGTCACGCCGATAATCGTACCCTTCGCGTCGCCATAGGCAAACGTGTTCCCAATGGCCTCCTCGGGAGTAGCCCATCCCAGCATTTTCACAGCCGCTTCGTTGAGCAGGAAGGCGCCGGTTCGGTCAGACGGACGCGCATTGGAGAAATTGCGCCCAGCCGCTAGCTCGATTTGGTAGGTAGGAATAAACCGTTCATCGATGGCCAATCCCTTGATGATGGCACCTACCGGTGCCAGCTCGCCGCCCCGCGTTACCGAGGCCCCCTGGCCGTCCAGCAACCTGCTGGTGGGGATGCGTGAAGAACGGCCGATATCCATAACGGTGTTATGCTGGAGCAACTGCTGCCTGAAGGACGCAAAGGACGTTGAGTCGCCGGCAGCAGGCATCAGCACCACCTGTTCCTTGGAGTAGCCCAGCTTGAAATCTTGTATATGTTGCATCTGTTGGTATACAATGATGGTGCAGCTAATCAGCAGCACGGCTATGGAAAACTGAACGGTGACGAGTACCTGCTGCAGCACGCCTTTCTTGACATCCGTAGCCACTTTGCCCTTGAACACCTTGATGGGCTGGAAAGCCGTGAGGAAAAAAGCAGGGTAGCTGCCCGCCACCAGTGCGGTAAACGCCGAGATGCCCAGGAGGACCAACGCAAAGGTAGGTGTCAGCACCTCCGCAAAGGAAAGGCTCTTCCCCGAAAGGTCATTCAGCAACGGCAAGCCAATCGCCACCAACGCAACCGACAGCGCAGTGGCAATAATCGTGTACAAGAGCGATTCGGCCAGAAACTGCCGAATTAGTTGGCCGCGTAGGGCGCCCACCACCTTGCGCATGCCCACCTCTTTGGCCCGCTTGGCCGAACGGGCCGTGGTGAGGTTCATGTAATTAATGCAGGCGATGATGAGGATGAAAAGCGCGATGGCCGAAAAGAAATATACGTACCGGATATCCGATGTCGGTTCGATTTCCGAGTCGGTATGCGAATGTAGGTGGATGTCCGTTAGCTTCATCAGGTGCAATAACGAATACTTCGACGTATGTTCGCCCATATGTTTGTCCTGAAAGGCCGGAAAGGCATCGATTAATCGCTGGGGGTCGTACCCTTCAGGGAGCAGCAGGTAGGTGTTGAAGGCGTTATTGCCCCAGTTGGTCCGAAGGTTCTCCGTGCCGTAGATGGCCTCGTCGTTCAGTGTAGCGAACGATATCAGCATATCAGGGTGCATGGTCGACTGGGACGGCAGGGAGGCGAATACCCCCGATACCATGAATTCCGCCTGGTTGTTTACACGCACGGTCTTACCTACAGGATCCGTGTCGCCGAAATATTTTTTGGCCGTGGGAGCCGACATGAGTATAGTATACGGATCTTTCAGGGCCGTATGGGCATCCCCTCGGGTCACATCCACGGTGAAAACGTCAAAGAAGCCATCCTCGGCAAAAAATATCCGATCTTCGTTGAACACGTTTTCGCCGTACCGAATGGTTGCACTCGTCTGCAGCGTCCGCACTACGCGTTCTATTTCGGGGAAATCCTGCGCAATTAACGGCCCATAAGGTGGGGCCAGTTGGGCCAGGTGCAGGCTTGTCGACCCATCGTCGGACAGGAACTCCCGAGACACCCGGTAAATCCGATCGGCCTTTTCATGGAAGCGATCATAATTCAGCTCGTCGTTTACGTATAGCGCAAGCAAGAGAAAGGCGGTTAGCCCAAGGGCTAGGCCCATAATGTTGATGGCAGAAAATACCTTGCCCCGCACGAGGTTGCGCCAGGCGATTTTGAAGTGGTTTGTAAGCATTTTGTTTACTTTTTGAGATTTTAGCTATCCGCTTTGGCGGATGGTTTTCCTATTCTTTATCCCATTTCATCACTCATCGCGCAATGATTCCACCGGATTGGCAAGTGCCGCCCTGACGGCCTGCGAACTCACGGTAACAAGGGCAATAAGCAGTGCACCCACGCCTGCCAGCCCGAACACCCACCAATGCAGGTCGGTGCGGTATTGGTAGTTGCCCAGCCAATCGCTCATGACCCACCACGCGACCGAAAATGCCACGGTGCACGAAATCAGTACGAGCACGACAAATTCACGGTTGAGCAATCCCACCAAGGACGCAACGGATGCACCGAGCACCTTGCGGATGCCCATCTCCTTGGTACGCCGTTCGGCAGTGAAAGCCGCGAGGCCGAACAGGCCGAGGCAGGAGATGATGATGGACAGCATGGCAAATACGCCCGCCAGTTTCTGGATAAGCATCTCGGACTTGAATATCTCATTGAACTGTTCATCCAGAAAACCATATTCGAACGGATAACCCGGATTATTCACCTTCATGATTTCTTCAATCTGGGAAACGGTTTTCGGGAGATCCGCACCCACACTTGTCTTGATGTTCAATAGCCCTCCCGATAGGTTAAAAGGACGGAAGAAAACCGGTGCCGCAGGCGCATAAACATCATTGTATATAAAGTCTTTCACCACCCCGGCGACGAGGTACGGATCGCCGTCCCAATAGACCGTTTTCCCGGCGGCCTTGCCGTCAGGGCTTATATGTTTAGCGAAAGCTTCGTTGATGATGATACTGCTGCTGTCGCCCAGCATCCCCGGCCGGAAGTTACGGCCATCCGCCAGTTCCATGCCCATCGTCGGGATAAAACCATCATCGGCCCATTGGTAGTACAACGTCACCTGTTCGTTTGGGTCCTTCCCTGCCCAGTCCATGCCGGTCCGTACCCCGATATGAAGGACGCTTCCGCTGCTCAACCCGATACTTTCCACATTACCCGTGGCCATGAGTTGTTGTTTAATGGCATCGTAGCGCTTGGTCATTTCGCCACGTAACGGCACGGTGACCACCTGGCTGCGTTCAAACCCCAGGTCGCGGCCTTTCACATGCTGGATCTGCTGGAAGATGACGACCGTGCAGATGATGAGTGTAATCGAGGCGGTATATTGCAATATCACCAACCCACGCCGTATAAACCCTGTCGCGCCCACATTTTGCTTGGCCCCTTTCAGCGTCGTTATCGGATTGAATGCGGAAAGGTAAAATGCGGGATATATGCCCGACAGGATGCCGCAGGCCAAAACGATGCTGATGAGGAAGTAGCGGTGAGAGGGTTTAAGCAGGTCGACCACCAATTCCTTCTCGACCAGGCTGTTGAACGCACCGATAGTCAAAAAAATGAGTCCAATCGCCAGCAAGCCGGCTATCGCCGCCAGAATAATTGACTCTCCCAGAAAACGGCCGATGAGCGAGACTTTTGATGCACCGACGACCTTGCGCATGCTGACTTCCTTGGCGCGTTTTTCAGAACGTGCGGTGGCAAGGTTCATGAAATTGATGCAGGCAATCACCAGTACCACCCACGCAATCAGGCTAAACAGCCGGACATACTTCATGCGGCCTTCCTGTTCGTTGCCCTCCTCGTCGAAACTATTGTACAGCCGCCAGCGCTCCATCGGATAGAGGAAATTGCCAGCATCGGCATTACCTGTTTTACGCGAGACCAAATCATTGAGCATGCGGTTTACGTCAGCTATAGCTGCTGTGGGTTCCAGCCGGACATAAGTCATGACCACGGCATTGCGCCAATCCCTGACCCAGGCGTTTTCTTTTTCAAACGTTTCGAATGGCACAAGCCAGTCAAACTGGATCGTGCTGTTGGTAGGCAAGTCTTTTACCACGCCGGAGACCATATAGTCCTCCTTCCCGTTGACGCGCACCGATTTGCCAAGTGCGGGCACGTCGCCGAAGAGACGTTTGGCGGCAGATTGCGAGATGACCAGGTCATTGGGGCTATCCATGGCCGTGGCCTTGCTGCCTTCTACAAATTCCAAAGAGAAAATATCCATAAATTCGGGGTCGGCAATGTGACCGTTCTGGTAAATGCCGTTGTCGCCTACCGTGAATAAATATGAGCCCCTCCAATTTGCCCGTGCAACGTGTTTGATTCCGGGGATATCGGCCTTCATTGCCGGACCTAAGAGGCCGGAGTGGGCATCCCCGCCCTGTTTTGATTTGGTGATGTAGATATGTTCCTTGTCGAGAAAATGGTTGTCGTATCCCATTTCGTCGGCAATCCAAAGGAAAATAAGCGATGCCGCGGCTATGCCCACGGCAAGGCCGAAAACGTTGAGTGCGCTGTAGCCCCTGGTCCTCCAGAGATTTCGCAGGGCGATTGTGAAATAATTCTTGATCATTTTATTCAGTGTTCAGTGTTCGGTGGTCAATGAACAGTGTTCCGTGACCTGCCGTTGTTCGTCATTAGTCGCAAACGTCTTTGTTCATTTATCCTTGTTCCTTCGACCGTTGTTCCAGTATCGTTCTCCGTTCTCACCAGCCAACGGCAATCCATCACTCACCGCTGGCCGGCCGTCACCAATCACTCATCCCTCAACGAATCCACCGGATTGGCCGTTGCAGCTTTGATGGATTCATAACTGACAGTCACCAGCGCGACGATGAAAGCCAAGCAAGCTGCTACGCCGAAAATCGTCCAGTTGATGTCGATCCGATAGGCAAAGGTATCCAACCACTTGGATGCACCGTACCATGCCAAGGGAATCGAGATGGCCACGGCCAAAGCCAACAAGCCGATGAAATTTTTTGTCAGCAAATAGACTATGCCAGTGACCGACGACCCTAATACCTTACGGATGCCTATTTCCTTGATGCGTTTTTCGGCCATGAAAGCAGATAACCCGTATAGGCCAAGGCAGGAAATAAAAACACCCAACGCGGCAAATAGGTAAAACAGGTTGCTCAGCCGGTGTTCACTTTCGTATAGTTTGTCCAACTCCTGGTCAACAAACCCGTACGAAAAAGGGAAATTGGGATTGATATCAGCGTTGATTTTCTCCAATGCGCTAAGGGTAGCCTCCAGTTGCTGCGGTTGTGCCTTGACCACGAACATTCCGCCCCAATTGTTATAAGAAAGTATCAGGGGTTCGATGGCTTGGGTAGCGGGCTTGAAATTGAAGTCCTTCACCACCCCGATGATCTGCCCTTTGTTCCCCCATAAAGCGAACGGCTTGCCGATCGCCTCTTCAGGAGCATATCCGATAATGCCCGCCAATTTTTCATTGATGATGTAATTGCTCGAGTCGTTGTGTTGTTTGGAGAAAGGCCGCCCTGCCACCATTTCCATATCAAATACCTCGATAAAGTTCTCCCCTACGTCCATCATGGGCACAATCAGCTCCGAATCGGGATCCTTTCCCTCGTATTGAAAGTCTACGGTGCCGCTTTTCAGATTCGATGGCAGCATATCAATGACGGTGAAATCCGATGTTAGCGGATGGTTGGCTAATGCATCTTTATAGGCAGCCTGCTTACCCCACACTTCACCGTTCATTTCTACATAGACCAGGTTGGATTTGTCAAAACCAAGGTTTCGGTTCTTCACAAAGCTGAGCTGTTTATAGATGACGATTGTTCCAACCAAGAGGAATATGGACACGACAAACTGCACAACCACCAACGTGTTTCTAAACACGACATGACCATTTTTGCCCGCAGTCGGCGCGCCTTTGAGTACGCTCGCAGGGACAAAGCCCGATAGGTACAAAGCCGGATAACTTCCCGAGATCAATCCCGTGAGCAGCGCGATGCCTAACATAGCGGCTAATATGTTGATATCAAACAGGCGGATTTCCAACGTCTTGCCGATGAGTGTATTGAAGCCGGGCAATGCCAACCACACCAACCCTATTGCAATGAAAAGAGACACGAACGTGATCAGGAGTGACTCACCCATGAACTGGGCGATGAGTTGCACCCGTTCGGCACCAACGACTTTCCTTAGTCCTACTTCCTTTGCCCGGCGGGCCGATCGCGCCGTGGAGAGATTCATGAAATTGATGCACGCAACGACCAGCATGAAGACCGCGACCATGAACAGGGTATCCACATACCGGCTGTTGCTACGTCCTGCCAAGTCTACCTGCAGGTTGGTGGAGTGCAAGTGGATGTCGCCCAATGGCTGAAGTTTGAACGTTGTTTTTAGCATCGAGCCATCCACGTGTGCCCAGAAGATTTCCTGTACTTGCCGCTCGATATGATCAACGGAAGCTTCAGTATGGACAAACGAGTCATCCATCTTGAGGTATGCATAGTTGACAAAATTCCGCCAATCCTGTTTCGCATCGTGCATCCAGCTGTCGTGTTCGATCTGTTCCATCGGGAGCAGGTAGTCGAATTGCAGGTGGGAGTTGCTGGGAAGGTCGGCGAGTACTGCCGTGATGGTCAACGGCCGTTTATTTTCCTGTATCAAGGATTGGCCAACGACCTCGGTATGCCCGAAATACTTTCTGGCCATGCTTTCCGTGATCAGGATGGCGTTTGGCATGTTGAACGAGTGTTGTTTTTCTCCGTCTACCAATGCGAATGAAAAAAAGTCCCAGAATGTACTGTCGACGTAAAAGCCCCCTTTTTCCTCGAAGCGATTGCCCTCATGTTCAAACGTGTACTTTACCGGATGGCTAAACCGCAAGTAATTGTCGACAGCGGGCAGCTTTTCGAGCAGCTCCGGAGCAAGCGGGGGAGGCGCCACTGCAGCCCTGAAGTCTTCGGATAGACTGCTTGTAATCCGGTAGATTTTCGACGCGTTTTCGTGGAAACGGTCGTAGCTCCGTTCGTTGGCAACCCATAGCAGTATCAGGATGCTTGATAACAGACCGATGGATAGCCCGGAAATATTTAAGAGCGAATACGCTTTGTAACGCCAAAGGTTGCGAAATGCGATTTTGAAATAGTTCTTTATCATAGCAAAAAGTCATTCATCCCTCAATGAATCCACCGGATTGGCCATCGCTGCCCGTATCGCCTGCCAGCTCACGGTGAACAGCGCAATGACTACGGCCACCAATCCCGCTGCCGCGAACATCCACCACTGGATCTCGATGCGGTAGGCAAAACCCTCCAGCCAATTGTTCATTGCCCACCATGCCATGGGCGAAGCAATGACCACGGCTATCAAAACCAATTTGACAAAATCTTTGGAAAGCAACCCTACAATGCCCGACACCGTTGCTCCCAGCACTTTCCGGATGCCGATTTCCTTGGTGCGCTGGAAAGCAGTGAGCGTAGCCAGGCCGAAAAGGCCTAAGCAGCTGATAAGGATGGTGATCGCCGTTGCCAGGTTGATGAGTTTTCCGATCTGCCGTTCCTGCTTGTACATCGCTTCCAGCATTTCATCATAAAAACGGTACTGATAAGTATCGGCAGGATAAAACTGCGCCCATTTTTCGCCGATCCGCTTCAATGTGGCCTGCCACCGTGCAGGATCGTGGCCATCCAGTTTAATGTTGAATGAAGAAAGATCTCCTTTATAGGTCGACAGCACTGTCGGCGTGATCGATGTGTAAAAGTCCTGCGTGTGAAAATCCTTGACAACACCGACAACGGGGTATTTACTGTTTCCCCGCTGGCCGATGAATTGACCGAGGGCTTCTTCAGGAGTGGTGAAACCGAAGGCCCGGGCTGCGGTTTCGTTGATGATATACTCGGAAGTGGTGTCCGAGGCACGGATGTTCCGGCCCGCCAGCAGCTCCATCCGGTACAACGCCAGATAAGCCGTATCGATGGTCTTTTTGAAACTGATGATTTCCACGGGGGCCTCACCTTGGGGCGTATACCCGAAAGGGCTGGACGAATAGCCCGATGACAGCGGGGCGGTACCCATGGCTACCTGATCAACCCCCGGCAGGTTCCGGAGCTCGTTCAACAGCGTGAACTGCTTGTCCTGGTAGCGCGGGTCGGAGAGGTATTTCCACGGCACGTTTACCAGCACGGTGGCGTCTTTATCAAAACCCATGTCGGCCTTCATGGTATGCCGGAGCTGCGCCCCGACAATAATGGTACAGATGATGAATATCAGTGCAATGGTAAACTGGAACACAATGAGGACCTTCTGTAGGCTGAAGCGATGGACTGATGGAGACGCGAAGAAGTTTTTGAATACATCTACCGTCTTTACTTTGGTAATCAGCCAGCTGGGATATAGCCCGGCCAGCAGGGTGGTCAGGAGCACCAGGCCCAGCATAAATCCCGTGAACAGGAAGATGTTGTCTGCCGCTGTGACGCCAGCGGGGATGATGTCGTCCAGCAGCCAGAACGCCAGGCGGCCGAGGCCGAAAGCCATTACTGAGGCAATCAAGGCCGTCAGCAACGTCTCACTGAGAAACTGGCCGATCAGTTGCCGGGAGCCGCCGCCGAGCGTTTTCCGCACGCCGATTTCTTTGCCACGTTGCGGGATTTGTGCAACGCTCATGTTGATGTAGTTGATGCAGGCGAGGATGAGCAGGAACGCCCCGATACCGAGCAGTCCATATAGCACGGGTTTACTGGTTTTGCTTACGTTTGCACCATCAGACACGTTGGTCGAAAAATGGACGTCCCTGATGGGCAGGAGTTCATATGACCGTATCCGGGGGGGAATATTGGCATTCCCCCCGCTTTTCCGTTCATCTTCAAAGGCTTTCCAATGCCTCGCATCCAGTTCGTTGATCTGATCCAGCTTGGTGCGAACATCCACGCCGCCCTGGAGTTGCAGGTAAAGCCGGTCGCTCCCGTTGGTGTTGGTCCATACGTAGGTATCATAGGCCACTCTCGGCAGTACGACAAACTCTTGTGCCGTAAACTCCGAGGGCGTAAAATAATCGGCCACTATTCCCGTAACCGTGCGCACCACAGTATCCTGCCCGCAGTAGGTGATGGTCCGATGAAGCATGTCCTCCGTTTGGATATCCGGGAAGTATATGGCTGCCCGGCTTTGGGTGAGTACCACGCTTTCCGGGGCATCCAATGCCGTATGCTTATTACCGGCCAGCCAGGTGTACGGAAGCATCTTGAAATAAGAAGCATTGGTGGCTACAATGTCACTTGGGTCTTCCTGGATAAAAGCGGCCTGGTTTTGCCGCTTGATTTCAACGCTGCTTACCCATTGGCCGAATACCGGCACCACATGCTGCACCCCCGCGAGCTCTTCTTCGATGCCCTGATACAGCGGCGCCGACACCCCGCCCATCCTTGATTCCCTGCCTTCTCGGCTGAATACGCTGATCACCTTATAAATGCGGTCACTATTCGGTAGGTTGGCATCGTAGCTGAATTCATGATCAATGATCCGGTAAATGACCCAGCACGCGCTGATGCCGATGGCCAGCCCCAGGATATTTAACGCTGTAAACAGTCGGTTACGCCACAGGTGGCGGAGGGTGAGCTTGAGATCGTTCATGTTCATGTTTTTTATTTGCTTTGGATCGTGCCTTATGATGAAAATGCCTGTCTTTATATAGCAAAAACTATTCGTCCCTTAAACTATCCACCGGATTGGCCTGCGCTGCCCGGAGCGCTTGCCAGCTTACGGTAAGTAGTGCAATAGCTACCGCCACTATACCCGCCACGGCAAACATCCACCACTGGATCTCGATGCGGTAGGCAAAATCCTCCAGCCACTTGTTCATGGCCCACCAAGCAATGGGAGAGGCGACGATCACCGCAACCAGCACCAGCTTCACGAAATCACCCGAGAGCATGGATACGATGCCCGAAACGGATGCGCCAAGAACTTTCCGGATTCCGATTTCTTTACGCCGTTGATGGACAACAAATGCCATCATGCCAAACAATCCTAAACAGGAAATAGAGACGGCAAGTCCTGAAAATACCTGGGTGAGATTGGCCGTTTGCTTTTCCCTTTTGAAATTCACCGCATAGGCTTCATCGACAAAGTGGTATTCAAATGTCTCGTTAGGCGCATATTTTTGAATGGCAGACGAAACACGGGCAAGATTTTGTTGCAACGGTCGGGAGGCATCCAATTTGAGGTAGGCAAAGTTGAACCAATCCCCGCTTCCCATGATAAATAGCGGACTGATCGCGGTATAGGGCGAATAGAAGATAAAGTCCTTGACTACCCCCACCACGTGCCACTGCTGTTCGCCATTTCTGATAATGGTTCCTATCGGATCATCCAACTTCATCGCTTCCACCGCTGCCTCATTCACCAGTACCGCATTTTCATCTGTGGGATACCTTTCGATATCGATATCCCGCCCGAGCACAAGCTGCGTACCCATGGTTGATTTAAAATCGGTATCGGTGGTGATGGTTACAAATGCTTGTTGCGCATCTGCGGCATTACTGCCCGGCCATGAGAAATTCAGCGCACCGAATGTCTGCCGCGTGATGGTGCCGGAAGAACGGGTCATGGAAAGGACAGTTCCCGATTGGATCAGGTCATGTTTGATTTGTTCATATTGCATCTTTAACTTGGTGTTGAGCGGGAGGTAGACTAGGTTACTTTTGTCATAACCCTGTTCCCGGTTTTCTGCATGGTGTATTTGTTTGACGATGACCAACGTAGCAATCAGTAAGGCGATGGTGAACGAAAACTGAAATACAATCAATGCCTTGCGAACCGATAGCGGCTGCCGGGTAGTGGGTGCGCTGCCTTTCAAGATAGCCATCGGTTTAAAGCCCGATAACAGGAAAGCCGGATAAGACCCGGCCAACAGCCCGGTGAAAAGGATGAATAGCAATGTCGCTAACCAAAAGGAAAATTCGTGATACGGTATGTCGAGTTCGTAGCCGAATAGGTGATTGAAGGGATTTATAGCCAATGAAAGCAGTAAGAATGCCAGACAGCCGGCAAAGGTGGATAGGATGAGGGATTCTGCCAAAAATTGTACGATCAGGCTTTTTCGATGTGCTCCAAGTATCTTTTGGATGCCCACATCCTTTGCGCGCTGTTCGCTTTTGGCGGTACTCAGGTTTACGAAATTGATACAGGCTGTCAAAAGGGTGAGGAAAGCGATGATACTAAATAACCGTACTTTTTGGATGTTGCCTATGGTGAAATAGCCGTGCGTCGCTTTACTATACAAATGCCATTTTTCTGCTGGATGCAGGAATAACATATTGTCGGCGACCTGCAATTCGGTTAAAATGGCACTGATTTGTGATTCCACGTGTTGATGGTTGGCAGTAGGGTCTAACATAACGAACGTGGCAACCTTGAAATTTGTCCATGACGCCGCGGCTTTTTGGCCTATGCTATGCTCGAAGTATTCCCAAGGGAGGAAATATCCGGCATTTTTAAAGCGGCTATTGGCAGGAAAATCTTCCACTAGGGCCGTGACACTGAAATGGTCAGCCGAATCAATGGTGACGGTTTGGCCTACAACATCATCCGTTCCGAACAACCGGTTTGCCATTGATGCCGTTAAAACAATGCCTTCGGGTGTTGAAAGAGCCTTGTGTAAATCTCCCCGGATAACGCGTCGGTCAAATAGGTTGAAAAAATCGGGATCCGCATATAGGCCTTCACTGTTGAATCGATTATCTTGTACACTTACCGATAGGTTGGCTGGAGTGCTTCTGACAACGCTTTCCAATTCGGGATGCCGACTTACTAATAGTGGTGCCAGCGGATTCCCCACGCCCGGCCACGCATGGGTGTCGTTGCTAAATTCGCCGCGGTTGTATAGCTCGTATATGCGATCAGTATTTTTATAAAATCGATCAAAAGTCCATTCGTTCTCGACCCACAGCAAAATTAAAGCCGCCGCGGCCATACCAATAGCCAAGCCCGTTATGTTGATGAGCGTGTAGTTTTTGGTTTTGAGGATATTTCGCCACGCGATCTTGAAATAGCTCTTAATCATGATTACCAGCATTCGGCTATCAGCCGTCAGTTTTGTATATACGAATCAATATGATAGGTGACGCAGTACATTTTCTGCGCCATAAATTCAACTGATTGATGGTTAGTGTTTTATTGGTATGTTGTGTGGCATTAGTGTTCGATATCGAACACCAATAGTTCGAAAGTGGGCAGGAATTACTCGGTTTGATTAACGAGTTACCATAGTTGCTTTAATCCAACAGATCGGTATTGACTGATGGTATTGTCTTTGCTCAGCAAGGTTAAGTCATGGGTAATCGCTTGCCAGATAAGCATCCGATCAAAAGGATCCCGATGCCAGTCGGCTTTCAGAAGATGATATCCTGCGGCTTCTGATGGGATGAGCGGAAGAAACTCAAAGCCGCTTTCTTGGGCTATTATCGGCAGCTCCTCCGGGGAAACCCCTATTAGGTCGAGCTTGCCCAACCTATGTTTCAATGAAAGTTCCCAAAAGCTCACCGAGCTGATAAATACACGGTTAGTGGCGTCTTCCAACAAACGGGAAACCTTGGCCGAAAGTTTTTTGCGGTCCAATACCGCCCAAATGAACGTATGCGAATCCAGAAGGTAACTTATCCGAGCAGCTCTTCTTCTGTCATTTTATAATCGGGTTTAAACACGGCCTTCGCCTTTCCTTCCAACAATCCCAGCTTGCGTGCAGATTTAGTGACTTGTGACTCCGGAAGGAAATAACCCACAATTTCTTTTTTGCGTCCATAAGTCACCGCAAATCCTACTCCCGATTTAACCTGCTCAAGCACTTTTGCGAAATGTGCCTTGAATTCACCGACTGTCATAGTCTCCATACAACAAAGATATGGTATTTCTTGTCAAGTTGTCAAGAAATACCTACCGCTATTTTTTCCTTCACTCATCCCGCAGGCTATCCACCGGATTAGCCGCTGCCGCCCGGAGCGCTTGCCAGCTTACCGTCGCTAACGCAATCACCACGGCCGCCAGCCCCGCGGCAGCAAACATCCACCACTGAATATCGATGCGGTAGGCAAAGTCTTCCAGCCACTTGTTCATGGCCCACCAGGCAATGGGAGAGGCTACGACCACGGCAAACAGTACGAGTTTGACAAAATCTTTGGAGAGCAAGGCCACGATACCAGACACCGAAGCGCCCAACACCTTGCGGAGGCCGATTTCCTTGACACGCAAAGCCAGGGAATGGACAACTAGGCCGAAGATCCCCAGTGCCGCGAGCAGCAGGGTAAGCGCGCTGAACAGGCTAAATAGCTGCTGCAGTTTTTCCTCGGCGGCGTACTGCGCGGCCAATGTTTCCTGCACGATCTGGATATCGAACAGCTTGTCGGGGTATATCGTCTTCCATACCGACGATACGTAGCGCATCACCGCTGCTTCCTCCCCCGGTTGTACACGCAGTAGCAGGGCGCCATACTCGGGGTCGCGATGGCCTACGATTATGGTCGGAACCATCTGTTTATGCAGGGATTCGCTGTTGAAATCAGCTACAATGCCAACGGGTATAACGCCGGCTTGCCGAAAGGGCACATTTAATTCCTTAATGCCAAACAGCTTCGCTGTGCTGGCCGTCATCAGGCAGGGTCTTAAACCTTCCTCCGCCTCGAAGTCGTTGTGCCGGATGGCATCGCCTATATTATCCATTTCAAGGAAACGGCCTTGCAGCAACCGGAGCCCCAGGGTCTGCGCCATGTTGGGTTCACCGTCCATGTACCACAGTTCGACTTTTTCGTTCTCATCACGGGGATCTGCTACCTCATCAACCCTGTACCCGGCTCCGGCAGTGGGTAGCCAATTGGCGAAGCTGGCCGACTGGATAGCGGGATTTTTCAATAGCTCGTTGCGCAGGGCGTTCGATTTATTGTCCCAGGAAACATAGTTGACGCTGAGAAGACCATCGGGATCAAACCCGACATCTTTGTTTTGAGGAAGTTGACCTGCTTCAGCACGACCAGCATGGACACCATGATGGTTACGGAAATGGTAAACTGCAAGACGATAAGGCTTTTGCGCAGCCAGCCGTTCCTTTTTCCGCCGCTGAGGATGCGTTGCATGCTGCTTGCCATGTGCTGGCCCGATACCAGCCATGCCGGATACCAGCCGCTGAATAGGCAAACCAGGGCGAGGGTCGCGATTGCACCGGCGAAATACGTCCAGTGGCCCAGAAAACTGAAAGTCAGGGGATGGCCTACAAAATTCTCAAGCGCAGGCAATGCCAGTTGGTAGCTCAGTAGCGCCAGCATGGCGGCTACGCAGAAGATGATGGCTGACTCCGATAGGGATTGCAGCATGATATCCTTGCGCGAAGCCCCCAGAATCTTCTGCACCCCCGTTTCTTTCAGACGGCTGTTTGCACGGGCAGTGCTGAGGTTGACATAATTGATACAGGCAATGCATAAGAGCAGGATGGCCACAGCGGCGAAGATGTAGCTGTGCTGTGCATTGCCGATGACAGGCTGGTATGCGGGGAAATCCGTCCTTAGGTAAATGTCTTCCATTGGCTGCAGGCCGAACGTCAGTTTGCTGTCGACCTCCGTAAACCGGCGATACCAACCGTTTACTTTCTGTTCGAATTGCGCGGGGTCTACCCCCTTGCGCAACAGGATGTATTGCCTCACGTACATGCTACCCGGCCCGTTCCCATCCGGCGTGAGTTCGGCCGTTTTCCGCGGTATGGGCATGAGCATGTCCGCGCGCAAGTGGGTGTTGGCCGGGAGATCGCGCATCACCCCGGCGATGATGTACTCGTTGGCTCTTTCTTCGTATTTGGGCACGTCATAGATACGTCTGCCCAGCGGGTCGGCGGTCCCGAAATGCGTGTTGCTGAACGATTCGGAGATGATGATCTTGTTGATATCTCCGGCCGGGCTCAGGTCTGCATGGTCAATCAGCCTGATGTCCAGCAGCTTGTATACCGCCGTGTCGGCGTGGAGTACGGTCGCTTTGAGCGGAAGATCGTCCGTTTTGTTGATTTTCAGGTGGATGGGCATCGGATAGATTTCGCTGTAATCCTCCACTTCGGGAAAATTCTTCTTAAGGGAGGGGCCCAGACCGCCGTAAACTGTACCTCCTTTCCGATGGTAGGCTCCGCCGCCTTCACGGATGGACAGTAAGCGGTAGGTGTCGGCCGACCGGCTCCACTGTTTGTCATACGACCATTCGTCGATCACCACGGTTCCGATCAACAAGCACGCGGTGAGACCCACGGTGATTCCGAAGATATGGATAAACGTATACAGCTTTCCTTTTTTCAGGTAGCGGAAGGCTATTTTTATGCCGTGTTGCATATTAATGGTGTTTCGCTTTTATTCAATTAATTACTCATCCCTCAGCGAGTCCACCGGATTGGCCAACGCTGCCCGCACAGCCTGCCAGCTTACCGTGAGCAGGGCAATGACTATGGCCACCAGTCCCGCCGCCGCAAACATCCACCACTGGATGTCGATTCGGTACGCGAAATCTTCCAGCCACTTGCTCATCGCCCACCATGCAATGGGCGAGGCTACCGCCACGGCGATCAGTACAAGTTTGACGAAATCCGTGGAAAGCAACCGCACGATACCGGCTACCGAAGCGCCCAGCACCTTACGGACACCGATTTCTTTTACGCGCTGTTGTGTGGCATGCACAATCAGGCCGAATACGCCCATGGCCGAAAGGAACAGCATCAGTCCGCTGAAGAAAGAAAACAGCGTTTGCTGTTTCTGCTCGGCCTCGTATTGCTTGTCGAGGATATCCGTCACCCATTGGGCGTCCAAGAGGCGGTTTGGATAGATTTCCCGCCATAGCTTCATGAGCGATTCCTGCGCCTGCTTTTCCATACCGGGCGTGGTGCGGATGAACATCCGGGTGTAATCGGGGTTCTGTTCTGCCAGGATGAACACCGGTCCAAGCGCATGGTGTAGGGATTCCCGGTGGAAATCCTGAAGGACACCCACGGGCGGGTAGCCAAGTTTAGGGATGGGTACGCCCAGTTCCTGAACACCGAGCATTTCGGCCGTAGACGCCGTAATCAGTACAGCGCGTGAATTGATATACTGATGACGTTCAAGACTGTCCATTTGCCAGGTAGCATTTAGTTCAAAAGCATCCGTTGCATAAGCGGCATTCAGGTGTCGCCCCTCTTGGAGTTTGAAACCCAGCGTTTGCACAAAGTCGAAATCGGCAACAATACATTGTATCTCGATTTTCTCGTCGTCTTTTAGGGGGTGATCAAATGGGAGCGTTCTGAACGTGACGGCTCCATCCACCGGGCTCCATCCGGCAATGCTGGCGGCCTCAATGCCCGGTAGCTTTTTTAACTCGGTTTTGAACGTTTGGCCTTTGCCCTCCCAATTGCGAACGCCAATATGCAGGAGATTTTCCTTGTCGTAGCCGAGTGGTTTGTCGGCTAAATAGTCGACTTGATACCTGACCACCAATAGCGCCACCAGCACCACAATGGCGATAGTGAATTGGACCACCACCAATGCCTTCCGCATACCGCCCGCGCTGACGATGCGGTCTTGGAATAATTTCCCGCGCAAGGTGTTCGATGGGTTGAAGCCCGAAAGCAACCAAGCGGGATAGGCTCCGGTAACGATACTCATGGCAAAAACAAGTGCCAACGTAACGCCAAATGTACCGACGTTGGCCAGTAACGAATGAGCAAGCCCGTGCCCGATGAAGCTTTCGATCACCGGCAAAGCCAATCTGTACAGGCCGACGGCCAATATGGTGCTGACGGAGAAAAACAGGAGCGATTCGGTGAGGAATTGCCCCACCAATTGGCTGCGTTGGGCGCCAAGGATTTTGCGTACACCCGTCTCTTTGAGCCGTTTCATTGCCCGTGCGGTGCTGAGGTTCACGAAGTTGATACAGGCGATAAGTAGGAGTAAGGCACCCACCCCAGTGAGGATATAGATGGTGTTGCGGTTGCCCCGTACGGTGAGTTCACTGTCGAAGTCCGAATCAAGGTATATTTCAGTAACGGGCTGCAATTCAAATGAGACATTTTTCTTTTCATTCGGATTTTCCATAAAATCCCGAAACCAGCTGTTGATTTTGTCATTAAAAGCTACTGCATCCGTCCCCGGCTTAAGCATGTAGTAGATATTGCGTCCGCCCCGAATACCCTTTTTGGTCAGTTCGCCGTTATCCGCTGGAGGGCTTGTCAATGCAATAGCATCGGCCCTTAGGTGCGTGTTTTGGGGAATGTCTTTAATAACTGCCGTTATGAGGTAAGACGTTGGGCTTTTGCTCCAAGTAGGCACATCCTCAATGATTTTGCCGATGGGTTCTTCACCCTTGAAGTGCCGATCACGGAAGCTTTCGGTAATCACCAGGTTCTTTTGTCCGGCTACGAATGGGGTGAGTTGACCGGATACCACTTGGAAATCAAACATCTCCAAAGCATTTGTATCGGTATCTATTACGGTTAACGCGATGCCGTCCAGATCGTCATTACGAATCCGCAGACGTGCTTCCGAAGAATTGATGGTGGCAAATTGCTCCATTTCCGGAAAACGTTCTTTCAACATATACGCTAATCCCAACGGGGTATAGCGATTCTTTTGGTATAAGCCATCGGCCATTTTATTCGAGCTATTTACCTTGTATAGGTCATCGGCCCTGCTCCAAAACTTATCGTAAGACAGCTCATCGATGACCACGGTAAAGACCAGCATGCAGGCCGCAAGGCCAATGGTGAGCCCGAGGATATTGATGGTGGCGTAGGTCTTGTCCTTGACCATCGTACGCCAAGCGGTTTTGAGGTAATTTCGTATCATTGTTTAGCCATTAGACGACAGACAACAGATATTAGACTTTCTGATTTCCGACTTAAAATTACTCATCCCTCAGCGAGTCCACCGGATTCGCCAACGCCGTCCGCACAGCCTGCCAGCTTACCGTGAGCAGGGCAATGACTACGGCCACCAGTCCCGCCGCCGCAAACATCCACCACTGGATCTCGATGCGGTAGGCAAAGTCTTCCAGCCATTTGTTCATCGCCCACCATGCGATGGGTGAGCCCACCACTACGGCGATCAGTACAAGTTTGACGAAATCCGTGGAAAGCAACCGCACGATACCGGCTACCGAAGCGCCCAGCACCTTACGGATGCCAATTTCTTTCACGCGTTGCTGGGCGGCATGTACGACTAATCCGAATACCCCCATGGTCGAAAGGAACAGCATCAGTCCGCTGAAAAAGGAAAACAGCGTTTGCTGTTTCTGCTCGGCCTCGTATTGCCTGTCGAGGATATCCGTCACCCATTCGGCACCTAGTAGGCGATCAGGATAAAAATCTCGGTACAATGTCACCAAAGATTCTTGTGCCTGTCGTTCCATGCCGGGTGTGGTGCGGATGAACATCTGCAGCGAGTGTTCCGAGCTGTCACGCCCGACAATGAATAATGGGCCTAAGGCATGATGTAGCGACTCTCGGTGGAAATCCTTGACGATACCGACAGGTGGAAATCCGATTTTCGGAATAAGAGCCCCCGTTTCTTGGACACCGAACATCTTTGCCGTAGTAGCTGTAATAATAGACGAACGTGAATTCATGTACGTGCTTGTCTCCGCTCGATCCATGTTCTTTTTGATCGGGGCCCATACGTCATACACGTCAGCTCCAAAAGCTGCATCTAAGTACCTGCCAGACTGCAATTCGAGGCCAATGGTCTCCGCAAAATCGAAATCGGCTACCAGAAACTGTATATCAATCTTTTCACCGTCTTTAAACGGGTGATCCAGTTGTTGCAACGTGATGGTCGCATTGCCGTTTGCGGGATTCCAGCCGGCGAAGCTTACGGCCTCTATACCGGGCAATTTTTTCAGTTCGGTCTTAAATGTTTCTCCTTTGTTATCCCAATTGCGCATACTGATATGTAGCAAGTTTTCCTTGTTATAACCAATCGGCTTATTGGCTAAGTAATTTACCTGGTTCGTTACGACCAGCAGTGCTATCAATACCACCACAGCGATAGCAAATTGAATCACCACGAGTGCCTTCCGCAGACTGCCTGCACTGACAATGGTGCCCTGGAAGAGTCTGCCTCTCAAGGTGTTCGAAGGGTTGAAGCCGGACAATAACCAGGCGGGGTAGGCGCCGGTAATGATACTGATAAAGAAAATGAGCAGCAATGTGGCGCCGAAGATGCCCGGACTGGCCAGCAGCGAATGCACCAACGGGTGTCCGATGAAGCTTTCCACTACGGGCAGCCCCAGTGCATACAGTCCAATAGCCAGTAGCGTGCTTACCAAGAAAAACAGGAGCGATTCCGTAAGGAACTGCCCCGCCAGTTGACCACGTTGTGCACCAAGGATTTTGCGTACGCCCGTCTCTTTGAGCCGTTTCATCGCCCGCGCGGTGCTCAGGTTCACGAAGTTGATGCAGGCGATAAGTAGGAGTAAGGCACCCACCCCAGTGAGGATATAGATGGTATTGCGGTTGCCCTTTACGGCGATATTGCTGTCGTGGTCCGAGTTGAGATAAATCTCAGTGAGCGGTTGCAAACCGAATATTTTTTCCTTTTGTTTCGGATTGTCGATATATTGCTGTACCCAATCATTCATTTTTTGGGTAAATGCCTGTACATCCGTTCCGGGCTTGAGCAGGTAGTACACCTTTTGGCCTCCCCAAACCCCGTCTTTGCTTAATTGGGTGCTGGTGGGTTTGGTGAGTGCGATGGCGTCTGCGCGGAGGTGCGTATTCTGGGGAATGTCTTTAATGACCCCCGTGATGAGGAAGGATTCCTTTTCGTCACTCCATGAGGGTACATCGTCGATGATTTGCCCGGTGGGATCCTGGCCATTGAAGTGCCTGTCGCGGAAACTTTCGGTAATTAGTAAGTTCTTTTGCCCGGATACGAAGGTTGGCAGGCGACCGTCGACGGATTCGAAGTCAAACATCGCAAGGGCATTGGTATCGGCTTCCAGTACCCTTGCAAGAATGCCATCTGGGTTTTCCGGGCCGATGCGGAAGCGTTGTTCGCGGGCCGAGATTTCGGAAAACTGTTCTACCTCTGGAAAATTGTCTTTCAAGGCTTTGCCAAGCCGGGCGGTCGTATGGGGATGTTTTTGGTATAAGCCATCACCCATTTTCCGATCTTCATAGGCGGTGTACAAATCATCGGACCGGCTCCAAAACTTATCATACGACAATTCGTCAATCACCACGGTAAAGACCAGCATGCAGGCCGCAAGGCCGATGGTGAGCCCAAGAATATTGATGGTGGCGTAGGTCTTGTCCTTGACCATCGTACGCCAAGCGGTTTTGAGGTGGTGTTTGATCATTTTTTCTTGCTTCCTAATTCGTCGCTCTTTTATCCACGATCCCGGGCTTTCGGCTTATGACTTCCGATTTCCAAATACAGTAATTGCGCCAAAACTATAAGTTGTTTATATTCAGAAAGATGCCGGAGCGTTTGCTGTCAAAAGGTGTTCGCTTTCGAACACCTTTTGTTCGAAAGCGGGCAATGATAGCTATCGGGGGATGGTTAATGAGTTTTAAGATATTGTTCGGCAGTCATTACCGGAAGCTGCGAATACTTGTAATCTTTCAAGTTTCGGGTAATGATGATATCACAGTGATTGGCCAGCGCTATTGTGTACTGAACAGCATCTTCTACATCTGTAAATGCTGTAGTGATGGCCGTTCGGATTGCTTCAGCGGTAGTGGGCAAAACAAGTAATCTACTTTCCAGGAGATTCACTGATTTAGTAGCTGCGGGTTTGCCGGCAATTTTTCGAGTAAAGTAATATACATTGAGGAGGCTGTGGGCAGAAATACATAGGGAGTGGTCTTCCCGGTCTACCAACGACAATGTCCTGAGGGCAAAATCATGGTAGGGGTCACGCATTAATACGGCATCAAGCAATATATCCGAATCAATAAAGAGTGTCATCGGTCTGCGTATTTTTTCAATATCGCATTGCGGTACTCACCTTTATGGTCGAAATCTGGAGTTGGTTTTTTTACAGCGATTAATTCTTTCGTCCAAGGAGAAACCTCGGCATTTGTTTCTTCTCGATCAGTAAGCGTGGCGAGGTAATTCTCCACAATCTTAGATAAACTGGTATGCCGCTGATTGGCATAAGCCTTTGCCCTGCTAATGACGTCTTCCTGAATGTTCAACGTAAGTTTCGTGCTTGGCATAGTTAACCTCCGTACGTACAAAGATAATAAAAAGATACGTAACATGCAATCCATCACTTTTACGCGATTTACTCATCGCGTAAAGACTCCACCGGATTAGCTACCGCCGCGCGGATGGCCTGCCAGCTTACCGTCGCTAACGCAATCATTACAGCCGCCACACCTGCCGCGGCAAACATCCACCATTCGATGTCGATGCGGTACGCAAAATTCTCCAGCCATTTGTCCATCGCCCACCACGCAATGGGGGAGGCTACAACCACCGCCACCAACACCAGCTTCACAAAATCCTTGGACAGCAGCTTCACGATGCCCTGCACCGACGCGCCCAGCACCTTGCGGATACCAATTTCCTTTGTACGTCTGGCCGTCATCAGTGCCACTAGTCCATACAGGCCCAGGCAGGCGATCAGGATGGCTAATGCCGTGAAGCAACTAAATAGGTACATCGTAACGGTGTCTTTGCGGTATTGAGCGGCATAGGCCTCATCCAGAAACGAATAGTCAAATACCTTGTCGGGGAAAAAACGTTGCCATAGCGCTTTTATTTTCGGAAGGTGGCTGGGCGATACTTTCACGGAAATAAACCAAGGGGCGCCGGTGTGGTAAATCATCGCCAGCGGCTCCACAAGGTTGTGCATCGACTTGTAATAGAAATTTTTGACCACGCCGACTACGTTCCCCTTACGGTCAAACCCTTCAATAGGCTGGCCAATCGCACCGGCGTTTGACCAGCCCATGGTATGTACAAATGCTTCATTCACCAGAAAGGCCGCCTTTTTGTCGGTCGGGAGGCTGTCTGATAAATTTCTGCCTTCCAACAACTCAGCCTCAATAAGCAAGCAGCTACCCCTGTGGACAGTCCTGCAATATGGATAAGCGAATACAGCTTGTGTTTATACAAGTTTCGCCAAGCGATTTTGAGGTAGTTCCTGATCATTCATACAAAACTACCCGGTAAATGGATGCCTAGATGTTAAAAAATGTGAAGCAGCATGTCTTGGCTTGCCGGAGTCGCTTTCGCGATGAGGTAAAGCTCGGTAGCCACGGTTTCGAGCTTGGCGATTTTGGTGAGTGACAACCCTTTGCTGATATCTTTCTCCACCCCCTTTTGCCTACTACCCCAATTGCGCGGCCCCGCCCGGGGAGGGCGAGGGCCTGCGCAAGGGTCTGCACACATCGTAAGTTTTTCCGGAGATGGCTTCGAAGCTCAGACCGGACTTGTACTGCACTCCTACTGGACTTGAACTGGACTCGTACTGGCCGCGCCAGTACGAGTCCAGTAGGAGCTGGCTTTGAGTTGGCATCGAGCTGATTAGCCCGCTAAACTGTATCAAATACGGGGAAATGGAAACCTACGTTTTCCTTGCTGAAAAAGTTTCCATTTGTCATCATCTACTGGCTCGACGACAACCTGAACACGGTTTTTGTCGTTTCCATTTTCATACAAGCAGGGAGCCTTTTGTTTAAGTTTCACCACCTGCCGCGCCGATATCATCCAAATCGGCAATGGCATTATCCGTCCAAAATCATTTAACCTGATACGCTACCAAAGAAGAAAAAGCAATTAGCTTTTAGCTGTAAAAAGTTGATATTTGACGGGTACCAAGAACCATCAATGAGGTACAGCACCTGCACCAGCTCGGGTAGCTTTGCCGCTAAGAACGATAAATATGTACGAAGATTTTAGTGCGATGCATCGTGTTGTAAGGTCAAATGCCCGTACAAAAGATTAAGCAGGTCACACGGCTCCATGTCTATCGCTTTCGCGATGAGGTAAAGCTCATCCGCGCGTAGTTTGGCCGACGGGTTAAGCGTGAGTTCATTGATCCGGGCTTTGCTCAATCCCGTCCGTCTGGCCACCATCGACTTATTGACCGACCGTTTGGCCAAAATTTCACCCAGTTTGGTCATATATGCTGTTCATTTGTTTAGGTAAAATTACTATATGTAAAGAAATTATGCATAAGTTTTTGATAATTTAAATATTATGTATACGTTTGTATAGAAAATCTATACAATATGAATACTGATATTCAACTTTTGGTCGACCGATTGGTCCAGCGTATGGATCTCGATCGCATTTTTCTGTTTTCATATCCTTTCCTTGAAAAGGAGAAGCAGCAGCTCCTGCTGGTGGTCAATCCAGTTAAAGGGCTTTCCCCCAAAGCTATGGCACCCATTGTCTCCCTCTGCATGTCAGATACCGCCGAAATCCCGTTTGACATGGTGCTTACCGGTGAATGGCAGAACCAGTTGAAGCAGGGGAGTCTGTACTACACGTATGCGTCACTGCCACCGCACCAGCTACATGCCGCATCAACGAAAAAAAATCCGCTGTTTTCCCGGAAAACCGTTACCGGCTTATTGGAACTCTCGCAGCTCAACTACAAGAAAAGCCGGAAACAGTCAGACGAGTTCCGGGAGGCGGCCGATAACTTCCTTGCCAAAGACGACTACAGCCAAGCCACGTTCATGCTACACCAATTCATGGAGCTCCGCCTCAAAGGCTTCCAGGCTGCTTTGGGCATGAACGGCGGTAAATCCCATAACGTTCAGCAGCTGATGAAATCCGTGCGGAATGTGGCGCCGCAGCTGTTGGAAATTTTTCCCTGTGACGGACCGTCAGCTGAACTTTTCCGCATGCTGGATCAAGCATATACCCAAGCCAAGAAGCAGGAGACGATTGCTATCAGCCTGGACGATTTTAACCTTCTCCTGGAGCAATGCGAGCGTGCGCGGACGGTGATGGACGGCATGGTTGCCGCTATGGTTGAACGGATCACGGCGTATCGCGGGCAGCTGGAGGCCGCGGCGGCGCAGCAGGCGGCTGACGGAGCACGGCAGGCTCCCAATGCTGCCACACTTCCGCCAATGGCTTCTACCCAGCTTATCTGCGAGGATTTTTCCGGCTTTCCATGGCCGGAGCAATACAAAAAGGATGTCAACGCGTTGCTGGATCGTATCCATCAAACGCACCGGCCTGAGCAGGTGATGATGCTGAATTATCACACAGGCGGTTTTTCGGGAGTGAGCCCGTTCCAACAAGAACAGGTGGAAGAACGGGAAGGTTCGAAAACTGAACTTTACCTGGTCGTACTGATGAAAAACAAAGGGCCGTTCCACTTCCGTTGCATGGAGGTAGGGGAAGCCAGCGCCATGGTGGTGTACCTCAACGTGAAAACCGTGCAGAGGAACCTGGCGGAAGGCCACCGCTTTTTCCATACGATGTGGACCAAGGGGCGCACCTTGCGCAGGAAGGCAACCTTTGAACCATCATTCGAGGTGGCTTCCGTGGACTGGAAAGCCGAATATGAACGGGCAGAGCAGACGTGGCGGAATGCTAAAGCCTGCATGGGTAATCTGAATGAGCTGATCCAAAACGCCGGATCGTTGAAGCTCGACACCTGCATGTTGCTGCTGGGTAACCTATTGGAAATCGGTGTCAATACCTATTTGCGGTGTGCCGTGGGCTTTGTGCCTTTTGACGTGCATCTGGCGGAGTTGATTGATTGGAGTGGCGTAGCGGGCCGCCAACTCTTAGACGTTTTATATCCGACGAGTGAAATTGAAAAAACGAGAATGAGGTTGATGCTGAGTCCGCATGCCGTATGGTGGCAGAATATGGAGATCGGTCTGTCGGGTCAATCTCAAGCGTTTTACCGAACTCGGGCGAAGGAAATGGTTCACTTTTTCGAAACGCTTTGCGAGGGGGCGGTGAAGGAACTGGAGGGGAAGGCGGGCACGGCTATTAAAGAGGGGACTGAGGCATGAGTGTGTTGTTTGAAGACAGCAACGTGGAGAAATACACAGCCGAATGCTCCCTTACGTATTCCAGTTTTATCTACTGCATGATGCTGAACCGGCTCAGCCGTGGGTATTCTGCATTGGAATTATCTTTCCTTTTAGGGCAGGACGATGATTTTATCCGAAATATGGAACGGTTTGAAGTGATGGATTTCAGCATTGAACTGTATGGGCAGCTATGCAGGGTTTTTTGCCATACGAATTTTCTACAGCACCAACACCACGGGGAGCCGTCGCTCCGCCATGAAATGCATAGCTGGAAAGCGGGTGACACGATCTTTTACCGCATGGAGTGTTACAAGAGCGATTATGAAAGCATTGTATTGTTCCAGTTATGCGAAGAGGATCCGGCAGTGAGCAAGTACCGTTACGAAAATTCGGTCAAGGACCGCCAGCAAGCAGCTCAGGACGGGATAACCGAAATGTTTGTTCATCAGTGTTTCGACAAGCCCATCGAGCCGCATAGACTCTATCGGCAGCTGGAATCTTTAATTGGAGTTGGGGTCGACCCCGTCCATTTCAAGACCGAACTCGACAAACTGGTCGGCCGTAAGGGAAAAGCACCGCTCAAACGCACCAAGCGCAGAAGTTTCGGCTACCGGTATGTGTTGCATCCCGGTGTAAATCTGGCGGCGGCTTTGGATTTCATTACGGATAAATTCAACAAATAATGAACATGAACATCGAGACGGCACACCTGGACGTTCCGCGGGACTTTGAAGTGGCCTGTGGGCTGTTCGGAATACCTGTACCCGGATTCTTACAATTGATTGTCGATCACTGCTGTTTCATCCACGCACATATGGGTGATACGTCCGAATTTGACATGGCAACGAAGGCATTTCTGGAGGCAGATCGCCAATTGGGCGAAAAGGAAATTAAGCCGGCAACGCACCTGTCCGAAAGTCAGCGTGAACGATTCATCCGGTTGTTAAGGCAAATGGTGGGAACAGCCACAAACCGCAATTACAGTAAATCCACGCGCAGGAAAAAAGGCAAAGTGCTTGCCGAGAAGCTGTTTGACACTTTTTCTGCCGGCTTGGAAATAAAGGACGTGGTTTATTATGACGAGGAAACCAAAATACAGCTGAGCAAGGATTTTTTGCTGATGACGCTGCTTCACCAACGCACACCCATTGAGTTGCTCAATGCCATAATGAAGCGAATCTCTTATGCAGAACTTGGCGCACGGGTTCACTTGAAACAGGAGGATTACAACCCGGCGATGGTGTTTTTTACCCGGGTGATGGAGGGCTACGGCGGTATACGTGATGAAACATATCTGGAATCGGAAGCATTCAAAATATTCCTGATGGACCTGCAGGAGTTCCGGGCTCGGTACTTTTTCTACCGTAATCTTGAGGACCGGATTTACATGTACCGCGAACGGCTTGAAGAAAATTATCAGCGTATTAAAAACCCCTATTTAAATGAAGATTATGACTAATCTGGAGAAAATCACCATCACGCACGAATTTCAACAGGTGTGCGACATCTTTAAGTTAAGTCCCGAACAAGTCGTTCAGGATTTCATTGACAACGTGTCAATAGCGGATTACCTGTGCGATCCCTACTCACTTAACCGGTGGGCCAACACGTTTGTATTTGAATACGTCATCGCGCAGGTGGAGTCGGAAGAAATTATGGTTAAATACGGCAAGTTTGCTGAGAAGCTTGTTAACGCGGCATTAGCTAATCCAAAAGATGCGAAAGACCTTGCACAAAAGATGGTGGACGAATGGCACCAAGCCGTTTTGGAAGACCGGATTAAGGAGGTGATGGAGGAAAAGGACCAATCAAACGATAAGCAGCACTAAAATCGAAACGACTATGCCCTTTGCTAACCACACCCCGTACGACTATTGTCATCGAGGCAGCACATTTGATTCATATCCGGTCGGCAAGCGAAATGAAAGTGGGAATTTAAATCATCTTCGATATTTTTTGCCAGATCTGCGGCTAGTATGAAATATCGAAGCAATAAAAATTTCTTTCTTCTCAGGATAGATTTTATAGACAATTAGAAATGGAAAAACACTCACAAGCGCCTCTCGATAGTTCTTTTTCTTCGTTGGGTAATGAAGCGGGTTATTTGCTATGGACCGGATTTTACTTTCTACAGCCTGTTCAAACCGCTCACCCAAACCGGGAGAGCGTTCTTCATACCAAAGAAATGAAGTCAAGTATTCTTTTTCGGCTTCAGGATGTAAAACTACGGTATAAGGCATTAGGTTTTTAATATGCGGGCTTTCGCTTTTACTTCTTCCCAAGTGGACGTATTGATTTTCCCACTTTCATATTCAGCAAGCCTACGGTCGAGTTCGGATATAAACGCAGGGTCATCCCAAGGGTTGCCTTTTGCAGTGATCTCTTCTTCCACCATGGTATAAATGGCTTTTACCTTTTTGTCATCCGCAAAGCGGATATAATCATATAATTTTTCACGTATGGTCGTACTACGCATAACAATATAGTCTACTCAACATCACGAAAATACAAAATTTTATGGAAACAAGGAAGGAATAGAAAGAATACAAGACGACATCATCAAACCATCAACCCATTTACAAAACCACCATACAATGAATTCAGCTACACCACAGCCTAACGACGACCTTCTCGTCGACGAGCCAGCAGAAAACAAAGAAGAAACCAAAAAGCGCCGTGCGTCAGAACCGTTCCAGATCCCCTGGGAGGAGGGGGAGCCTTTTGCACTCAGCGAAACCTATGTGCGCTCCTTTTACACCGGTACGGCCAATCTAAACAGCCATCCCTTCTGGGGATCCAATAAAGCACTGATAGGCAACAACCTCATCATGGAATTGCACGGAGAAAACATGCACGGGAAAGAGCTTTCGGTGAAAATTCTCCCCGGAGGCCTCGAAATAACCTGCTCCTGCAACAGGCCCGTTGATCAATTGTGCAAGCATGCGTGCTCAGCGCTGATGTACAAGGTGAAGTCGAATAAGAAATACTTCGAGCAGTTTTATTTGCCCGACGTCGTCGCCTTGCCGCCTGAACAGCAGCGACTGTTCAACTTTAATCTGGGAAGCTATTATCATAATAACGGTAAAGCGCCGTTTAAAACCCATCCGGAGTACGGTCGCATCTACCGTTACGTAAATAACCATGATTACACGAAGGAATCATTCAGCGACCCCGTCCAACTGATGGAACCGCTCGTTCCGAAAGTAAGAGAGGCCAAGCTGGTGTTCGGTATACCCACGGGTTCTTATTATTTCCGGGATCCGGTATTGATTCCATACCTGACCAAAACCGGAACGAAAACCGCTAAAGCCAATCCGTATGCGTCTTTTGAGCGCAGTTATCTCCTAACAGGTGAGGGTGAGCCGGAGAGTCTCACGATCCATGAACAGGCCGTGGAAGCCGCCTGCCGAAGGATGCAGGTATTGGTTGAATCACCGGCTCCGTCGGACGACGATAAACTGCAAAGACGGCAACAATTGTTTGATTACTGGGCGGAGTTTATCCCAACGCTGCATGAAAGCATCCAGCTCCTTTTCTTCGACGGCTACCAGTCCTCCCGCGAGTCAACCAAACCGTCTTCCGGTTCGCGGCATTTTAAAAAATTAGGCGCAGCAACGATACAATTGATGTTTGAGCTCAAAGAACACCTTTCATCGTTCCAACTAACGCTGAAATTGATGGTCAACGGCAAACACGTTCCCGACCCGAAATTCCATGGGCAATCCTTTTCCTGCTTTATCGCAGCGGAAGATGACGGGACGGTACACTTCGTAGCCGATGCGCAGGATGAAGCGATTATCCACAAATTCAGGACATGCGGTTATACCATCACCGCCTTGTCGCAGGATTTCCCGAAGTTTTTCGAGCAGATTGTCCTGCCGATCAGTATGCGCCATCCGATTGACCTGCAGACCCTGCCACAGGACAGTGTTTTTTCGCAACGCGAATTGGAGAACGGCAACCATCGACTGAAAATCGAGGAACGCGACGGCCGGCTATTTTTCTATCCAACGACATACTATCCCGTTGGGTTTACCGTGAACCCCGTGCACGACGCAAATCTGGTGATGCGCCAACGGGCGGACAACCTTTATGTGCTTCTGCGGGATAAAGACCGGGAGCGTGAATTCAGGACAATGCTACAGGGGCTTCATCCGTTATTTCGTGAGCAACGGCAGAAGGACTACCTTTCGCTGCCGGTGGCAGTCATCGAGAAATCAACCTGGTTGCCGGATAGCGTGACCACCTTGCGTAACGCCGGAGTTATGCTCGATCTTACCGGCGTCGAAGAAGGGAGTAACTATTTCCCCCGCATGTTAGACTGGCAATTAGCCATTACGGATGAGCGAAAGGCGTACTACCAGGCGAATGTCAGGGCTAAAATGGGGTCGACCCCGATTTCGCTGGAGGAGCTGGGTGAAATGGTGCGGCGGTCGAAAAATTGGTTCAAGCTGCAAGATGGCAGCCTTGGGTTTGTCAGCAATGCGGATAAAAAGCGGCTTTTGCCCCTGCTGGCATTCGGAAAAACCAACGGACAGCAGCTTCGTATTCCCACCAGCCATTTCAATACACTGGCTAATTATACCAGCCATATCGCCGATGCGTCCATCAAAGCGGCGATTCAAACCAAACGGCAGAAATTGATGGACCTGGACTCCATGCAGCCCATAAAAAAGCCCGATCCGATGCAGGCAACGCTCCGCCGTTACCAAGAAGCCGGACTGAGCTGGCTGGCTTTTCTGCGGGAATTTGGGTGGGGCGGTATCCTGGCTGATGATATGGGACTGGGTAAAACGCTGCAGGTCATCAGCATATTGGAACACCACTATCAGCAACAGCCCGATGCGCCAGCCAGTCTCGTGATCGTCCCCAATACCTTATTGTTCAATTGGCAGGCCGAACTGGGTAGATTTGCTCCGCACCGCAAATTATATATCCACCATGGTGCCGAACGCCACCAAACCCTGCAGTGTACGGAAGGGCTGGTAGTGCTGACGACCTATGGCACACTGACGGCCGATGTCGAGTTGTTCGCCGCTTTGGAGTTTAGCTACCTCGTGCTCGACGAATCCCAGGCTGTGAAAAACCGGAACTCAAAGCGTTTCGAGGCAGCCGGACAACTGAACGCATACTACCGGATAGCCATGACCGGTACGCCAATAGAAAATGGTATCGGCGATCTGTATGCGCAACTGTCGTTCGTTAATCCCGGGTTCTTCGGCACCTTCGCAGATTTCAAAAGGACCTATCCGGGTATCGCAGATGGAACGGCAACAGCAGAAACCAAAACGGAATTGCAACGGGTGATCAGCCCCTTTATCCTCCGCCGTACCAAAAAACAGGTGGCCACCGAATTGCCGGATAAATCCGAGATGCTCCTGTACTGCGACATGCTGCCGGAACAGCGCCGGCTTTACGATGAATACCGGAAGCTTTTCAAGAGTAAGCTTACCGACAGCCTGCAAGGGAGCAATACCGGGCGGTCAAAATTTCTGGCCATAGAAGGGTTGATGAAATTGCGGCAGATCTGCAACTCACCGGCGTTGCTGAAAGATGGCGGCCATCCGAACGCATCCGCAAAGCTGGATGAACTGATGGACCAGATCGGCGAACTGCAAGGCCAGCACAAAATACTGGTTTTCTCGGCGTTCACCGCAATGCTGGCTTTGTTGAAAGACCGGTTAGTGTCTGCGGACATCGGATTCGCTTACCTCGATGGAAAAACTACAGGGGATGAACGCCAAAAACAGGTGGCGGAATTCCAGGAGAACGAGCAATGCCGACTATTCCTGCTGAGCCTTAAGGCCGGAGGGGCAGGCCTGAACCTCACCGCCGCGGATTATGTGTATATCCTCGATCCGTGGTGGAATCCGGCTGCGGAAGCGCAGGCCATCGACCGGTGTTACCGCATTGGGCAGGATAAGCATGTGATGGCGTATCGGATGATCTGCAAAGACAGCATCGAGGAAAAAATCCTCGATATGCAGGCCGGCAAGCGGGAGTTGGCCGGTTCGCTGATTCAAACGGACGGCAATGTGCTGAAAGCGCTGAACAAGGAAGATTTACTGAAATTATTTGATTGATAAATGGATTGTTTTTTAATCAGCGGATGTTGTAATTACTCAATGTATTGAGTAATTTTACTCATTATATTGAGGTAATTCCAAAGATATGTTTGAAAGGCCTTATTTACAGGTGCTTAAATCAAGGATAAATGAGCCGCGCAGGTTTATTCAAGTGATTATGGGGCCGCGTCAGGTAGGAAAAACGACACTGGTCAGTCAATTGACGACAGGATACACGTACCCCTTTCATTTTGTTACGGCCGATGCGGTGCCGGCTGCAGGCATCACTTGGCTGGAGCAACAATGGGAGGCTGCGAGGTTAATGATGCTTCAACAGGAAGCTGACGAGTTTTTATTAGTCATTGATGAGATTCAGAAGGTGCCAAACTGGAGCGAGACGGTCAAACTACTATGGGATACGGATACCCGTGAGCAACGGAATATCAAGGTAATCCTGTTGGGGTCTTCTCGGCTCTTATTACAACAAGGCCTGACAGAATCGTTGGCGGGTAGGTTTGAAACGTCTTACCTTGGCCATTGGTCTTTTGGGGAGATGCAGGATGCATTTGGTTGGGATGCATCGACCTATGTCTGGTTCGGGGGGTATCCGGGTGCTGCTGTGCTGACCGGTGATGAGGATCGTTGGAAACGGTATGTGCACGATTCGCTGATTGAGACAAGCATTTCACGGGACATTCTGATGTTGACCCGCGTGGATAAGCCCGCCTTAATGAAACGGCTGTTTGAACTTGGATGTCTGTATTCCGGAAAAATTATGGCCTATTCCAAGATGTTGGGGCAGCTCGTCGATGCCGGTAACACGACTACTTTGGCGCACTACTTGGACTTGCTGAATACGGCTGGTTTGCTCGGCGGCCTGGAGAAGTTTGATCCAAAACTGATCCGTAAGCGGTCGTCCAGCCCCAAATTCCAGGTACACAATACGGCCCTAATCAGTGCGCAGCGGGACGAACAGTTTGGCGAAGTCCGCCAGCTTCCGGATAAATGGGGACATATGGTCGAATCGGCCGTGGGTACCCATTTGATCAATAGCGCCTATTCAGGAGGTTATAACGTACATTATTGGCGGGAGGGTGGTCACGAAGTTGACTTTGTGTTGGAACGTCGTGGGAAAGTGATTGGAATCGAAGTTAAAAGCGGTAAAACGCAAACAGGGACGAGTATGCCTGCATTCCGGAAAGCCGTCAATCCGGATAAAGTCTTGCTGGTGGGTGCTTCTGGTATTCCATGGGAAGCGTTTTTGGCGATAAATCCAGCTGAGTTATTTTGAAGGCCGGCGGCCGAACACTGTTTCCTTTCAGCACATCTACGGGGTGGTAGCCAGCCAGTGCGAACGCTGGGTAAAGCGATGTAAAAAAGTCGGTAGCGATAAGTGTTCCAGCTAAATATGGATGAGCGAATGTAGCTTGTGCTTGTATAAGTTTCGCCAAGCGATTATGAGGTAGTTCCTGATCATACATACAAATCTACCCGGTAAATCGATGCGTAGATGTTAAAAAGTGTGAAGCTGCACGTCTTGGCTTGGCTTCGGAGCTCAGACTGGACTTGTACGGCACTCCTACTGGACTTGAACTGGACTCGTACTGGCCGCGCCAGTACGAGTCCAGTTCAAGTCCAGTAGGAGCTCGCTCGGAGTTAGCATCAAGCTCCGTAGCCGTCTCCGAGCGGGGCCAACATGGCTCCACCCCATTCCAGCCCTCTCCGCATATGCCTTTGTCCCGCTATATAGCCGCCATACCTTCGCTAAAACGCCGCTTTTGGGTACTTTTACCGGGATATATGCGGGGAATATGCGGATAGGAAACGAATGAAGGGTAAGGGAAGGTAAGGGGAACTGGGGTTCACGGCAAGGAGGAAGAGAAAGTTTTGGAGGATGTGTTGGTGGATTTGGCAAAGAAAGAAAAAATGAGACACAATGACTGCATTTTTGCAACCTAACAATTTTGTATTATCTTTGTTTAGATTGGTAATTCGATGGGTGTATGACAACGATCACAGCAACGGTATCAAAAGAAAAAGATGTGAAGGTGCTTAAAGAGATTTTGGAGCGCTTTGGGATAGATTATACCATTGAGGAATCTGCAGAGGACTACATTTTTTCGGATGCCCAAATAGCGGATTTCGAGCGCACTCAACAAGACTTCCTATCAGGCAAAACCACCGCCCGTGACTGGGAAGACATTAAAAAAGACCTAAACCGTGTATACCCTTAAACTGTTAAAAAGAGCAGAAAACGAACTTTACGAAACGTGTGAGTGGTATGAAGAAAAGCGAAAAGGATTAGCCCGCCGTTTTTTGAGAGAGGGTTATGCTCGATTCAATACGATTCTAAAAAACCTAAACTTATCAAATACGGGGAAATGGAAACCTACGTTTTTCTCCGCTGAAAAAGTTCCCATTTGTCATCATCTACTGGTTCGACGACAACGTGAACACGGTTTTTGTCGTTTCCATTTTTCATGCAAGCAGGGAGCCTTTTGTTTAAATTTAAACACTTACCACGCCGATATACGTGGATGTGAATGAACAGAACGCCCTGGCCATTCAGGGTGGTGTATCAATTAATTGTGATGATAGTGAATCGTACGTATCCTCCGCCTCGGGAGTAAATCGGAGTGTGTATTGCATTAGGTTGGTTTAGTATTGGTTCAAGCTAGCTTGTTGACCTTATCGTTTCAAAAAATGTTTCTTTTTGAACGCCTCCAGTCCAATGGTTCTGCCTTGGGCAGCTTGCTCCATTCCTCTATCGATGCTGGCCATAACATGATCCGGCAATGTACTGAACTGCGGTTCGAAAGGAACCTTCAACGCCTTCAAAACTGATTTAACGGTCTTGAGTTGTTCGGCATTTTCCGGATGAATCATAATTGCCTCCATATTCCATTGCTTTAGCACGAAGCTACTAAAAATTAAATGACTCACCGTCTAATTGATGTGACTTTTTCGGTGCAAATCCGCTCCACAATTTCTTTCATCCGCGTCACCTTTTCAATAAGTTCCTGCAATTAATTTACCAACAGCTTGTAGTCAATTCTGTCGTTATCGGGATAGATGAGCAAGCCATCAACCCCAAGAATCGGTAAACATCATGATCTGCCCATGCCGTGATGCATGATACCGGTGGTACATCGTCGCCATCGACTATTCGTTGCGCATGGGTTGTCTGTGGCGGTCCCTCATCAACCGATGGCGGATAGCAGTTTCACCAGTTCATCCTGCAAGGCCCTGCGGAAACTGTAACGTCGGTACAGCACCTGCACCAGCTCGGCTATGCGGGGCTTCCCTGCGGGGATGTCTTCAGCTACTTTCAACATGAGACCCACTAACTGCTGATATTGACGGCGGTTACCGGCCTGGTCGGCAAACTCCTCCAATTGGTGGATGTAGAGTTCCAAGAGCTCGTCCGGATACCACGGCAGCAAAGCTTCATGGTATTCGGTGGTGGTATCCAGGCGGTTTTCCTGCTGCACGGCAAGCAGGAGGCGGTCCCAGTATTCCTCCTCAATAAAAATACGGCCCAGCGGGATGAGCAGCAGCGGGGCTTCCGTGCGGTAATGCGCGGGCATGGCCATCCACTGTTCGGTAGCCTTCCGGGTCACCGCTTCGATATGTTCGTTGATAACCGCCGTCCACTCATCGGGCGGGTAGGTTGCCTTCCATGCGTGGTAGTGCTCGGGCGATAGCCCGCGGCCGTCCAGCGCGAGTTTCTTGGCCTGCTGGCGGATGGCGGGCAGATCGTTTTCCAATTGGGCTACCCGGAGCAGCTGCTTTTCCCAGATAGACGTCACACCGGGATGCCGTGCAGCCTCAGCCAACGCGATGCCTTCGGCTATCAATGCCTTGGCTTGCTTGAAGTCGTTTGTCGCCAGTACCCGTTCGAGCTTTCTCACCCGCACGGCAGGTAAGTTCAGGTGTTCATTGAGCAGCCGCTCAGCCTCACTCGCTTGGCCAATTTCCGTCAGGTAATCTATTTTTGCCGTTAGTAGGAAAGACCGCAAGTAATCCGTTATGTAACCCGCAGCCAGCGGCAATTGTTCGTCCACATGCCCCAGGAAAGCGTCATGCTCACCAAACAGTAAGGCCAGTTGTTTGAATACCTCGAATGCCCGGGGATAGAAATCGCCGTACTCGTGGTAAATGGGGTTGCGCAGTTCCTGATTCACCAGGCGGAAAAGCTCCTGTTTGAGGTCGATGGGCGCCAAGGGCGATGCCGAAAGGCTTTCCAGTAAGTCGAGCAACAGGTGAATAGCCGTGCCGAGGTAACCGCTGGAATCATCGCTTTTCTTGATGGCACCCATTGCCGCTGGCAGGGTCCCTGATACCAAAGCGTACGCATCGCGCATATTCCCTCTTTCCAGCAACTGCTTCCCGTCCGAGGCGAGCTTGCCCAGTTCCTTGGCCAGTCTGCCGGATGCCCGGTAGTCGATGAACCCCCGGCGGGTGTATTTTTGGACGATTTTTTTCGCTGCGTCCGCGTAGTGCTGGCCTGCATCCACGCTGCCTTCGCGGCCTGCGAAATACAGTTCAAAATCCGCTTTGAACCCCTTGTGGCGGGCGGCATAGTCCAGCACAAACTGGCGGAACTCTTCCAGGCTGACATCCTGCACCAGCTTTTTGAGGTTCCGGCGCTTCTTGGGGGCTGTGGTTTTTTGGGTGCGTTCCCCGGCGGCGATACCTTTTTGCCTGCGGAGCTCAAGCCATACCGCAACCTTATGCCTGCACAATTTGTTTCCGTCGGCGCATTGGCATTCATGGACGGCGACGGCATCGCCCCGCAAAATAATATCCACCTGATAAACATCCTGGTCGCGGACCAAAGCCATCCAAGCATCCTGTTCGTATTCGACCAGTTCATCGAAATCATCCCGTTGAGCGATCAGCCTTCCGGCTTTTAACGCAGCTTTGGTTACCTTATCCTCAAAATTTGCTAACGTCAGCATGGTTTTCCTTCTTGGGGAGGCAAGATACTGAAATAATCCGAACTGGTTTAAATTTGCTGTTTCGCGCTGCCATAGGGCTGTCAGTGGAGGTGGGTAGATTTGCCTCAATAACAACAAACATGTATGAAGATGGATATCATTAAAGAACTATTGACCGAACTGGAAACCGAAGGAGCGATAACCCGCAAGATGCTGGCACTCGTGCCGGAAGATCGATTCGATTGGGCTCCGCACTCCAAAAGCATGACGCTGAAACAATTGGCTACGCATTTGGCCGAAATTCCTTCATGGTATGCGCTGGCCGTGGATCAGGACGAGCTGGATTTCAATGAGGGAGCCTATCAGCCTACCTCCATTGCCAATACCACCGAATTATTGGCTTTGTTCGAAAAATCCTATCAAGCCGGAAAGGCCGCGCTGCAACGCTTGCCGGAAGCTGCGCTTGACAAACCTTGGGTGATGCGTGGCGGGGACGCCGTGTATCTGGATACCACGAAATACGGGATGGTTCGCCACGCCTTTGCCCAAACCATTCACCACCGGGCGCAACTGGGCGTTTTTTTGCGCCTCCTAGATATCCCCATACCGGGAAGCTATGGGCCCAGTGCAGATGAGATGGAACAATAGCCATTTTACGGTTTGACAATTTTGTACTATATTTCCTCTATAAAAGCTGTCTCTCAATGGCAGAGGAGAGACCGATAAATTCCTTTTATATGCAATGCGATTAAATTGCATATAAGAAGGAATTTATCTAAGTTTGTGTTGGATAGGTAATAAACGTTTTTCGTTATGAGTACGCTGGAATTAAAGGATATGTTGATTCATCGGATTGCTGAGATCGACGACGTACAGTTTCTTGAAGCCATTAAAACTATTTTGGATGCGAAAACGGAAACCCAAGCAATCAACCTTATCCAAGCGCAGGTGCAGGAAATCCAAGCTTCCCGCGAGGATATCGCGGGAGGCCGGTTTGTTGACCAGGATGACTTGGATACCGAATACGATGCATGGCGAAAAAGAAGATAATATGGTCGCATAAGGCGCGGAGGAAACTCTTCGAAATCATGGAGTTTTATGCCGAACGGAGCCAAAGTACAGCCTACTCGACAAAACTCTATAAGCTTTTCACTAAAAACACCCGTTTACTGCTCAAACATCCACAACTGGGAATCAAGACTTCTATTGAAGGTGTTAGGGAATGATTGTTTCTGACTACATTCTCTTTTATGAATTCATCGACGATGCAGTTGTCATCCATACATTGTGGCCTTGCAAGCAAAATCCGGAAGATCTGGTGATTAAATAGATGTTGAACTGGACAAACAGCTAACCGAATTACATAGCAAATGCAGTGGAATATCTGATTGATACCTCTGCGGCAATCAAACCTCAAAGGGACTTTTCCTGAGGCGGCCGCCTAATCAATCGCCGTAATTGACCGGATGGAGATACCGGTGAAGCAATCATCCATGCAGCCATTTGGCCAGAAGCCTGCTGAGGAAATCAAACCATCGTTTTTCGCTTCGAAAGATACCGAAGCATCGGCACGTTTTTTCAGCCACTCGGTCCGCGCCATGTGGTATACCTCGTCGAGCGTCTGGATGCCGCTCGCCGGTGTCCGTTCGTGCGTACCCAGCTCAGACTCAGTTTCCGTCCACTGCAGCGCCTGATGGAATGGCTGGCCTTCCCGTTCAACGAAATCGTCCGCGGATAGGCCCAACTGGGTCAGAAGTTCCTCCACGGGCATGGTCGCCCAGCCACCCTCCGGCATACGCACATCATTGAAAACGGTGTAGTGGAAATCCCGCTGTACCACCCGGCCTTGCCTGACGGTAATGGAGGTAAGCCACGACGAGCCCGCCCATGTGCCGCCGGATACCTCGTAGCGGTATGTGTTGCCCGATGCGGTCTTGAAGGCTAACCATGCCTCATAGCTCCGTTCGAAACGGTTTTCGTGTTCGATTTGGCCCTTCTCGCATGAAGCACATAGGAAAAGGCCGACAATGATGGTCAGGAAGATAGCTGTTCTCTTGGTCATTTGGTATGCGTTTGTTTGATATACCTATAAACGCAGTGCGGCACGCGTTTGCTACAGCAGCCTTGCTTTTTTGCCGCGATGCGTTGCTGCTGAAAAATCAGCTAACCGGCGTTAGGGCCTGGCCGAGTTGATATTCCCGGCCGGCTTACCAATTTGGCGGGTAGTCATTTATCCAATGGAAGCCGCGATTGATAAGCGAGTAATCATTTTTTTGCTTCCGCAGACTTTTAATGTAAATGTCCCGGCCTTCGAAACGTCCCGTAAACGTGGCGGAATCCTGTTGGAAGCTATATACCAACCCTCCCGCGTGTTTGCCGTTCCTGTATAGGGAGATGGTTTTCGTCAGAGTGTCGGTTTTCATTTGCAAGTATTTCCGGTTGCCGGCATTGTCCAGGTAGTTGAAGTGGTGGTTTGACGAAATGAGTATTTTGCTCCAGCCCAGCGTGTCCGTTTCCGGCCGGTGCTGCAGGATGGAGTCACCATCCAGCACAAAGGTGTCAATGAGGTAAGCCCCCTCATGGGGCACCCGCTCTTTTTTTAGCGTATACCACATTTGCACACAACTCAGTACAATGCTGCCGCAGATAAAAGCATACTTGATGACCCGCGTGGTGACCAATTTCCAGCGCTTCTGGGGTCTGTAAAGCGCATAGGGGAGACGGGTTGGTCTATGAAACACAAAAAAGTCGATAAGCGGCTTCAAGTCGTAAGACAAGATGAATAAACACAGGAAGATGATGTGCGACGAAAAAATCTTGACCGGCACATCATAGAAGAAGTTCAAAAACGCTACATTCAGCATCACGATCATGCTGAAAAGCGCGCCCAATGTTTTGGTCCGCCGCCAGAACAAGAGCACGCCTCCTGTCAACTCCAGGAGGCCGGAAACAACCGTGTAAGACCTGGAGACGCCCATAAATGTCCACACGAGCCCCATGGGCGACATGTCGCCTACTTTCTGTTCAAGCCTAAAATATCCCGGCGAAGCAAATTGCCCCTCGAATACTTTGGCAAAGCCATAAACCACCATGGTGTACGCAACGAAATACCGCACAATCACTATCGTAAACTGGTAGAGTTCATCGAAATTGTCCTTGCGCCGCTTGATCGCCGACACAGCCATAGCGATGATCAACGAGAAAATGACGCAGCATATGATGACCACATAATCGTACAGCGTATCGCCACTGCCCGTACGGTGTATTTTTTCGACTTTTTCCAGCCCCAGTATGGCCATCCCGAACCATTCGATGAATCGCTCGAAAAAGCCGAACGAAAAAGAAAATTGGGAGGTGGCTATGAAGAGAAAGACGTAGTTCACTAACCAAAGTTGGGTGATTTTTGATAGGAGTGGTCGGCGCTTGGTCATGTATTTCCGATTTTATTTACTAAAATAAAAAAATACACGAACATACGGCTGGTTTGGCTGCTAAAAGAAGTCAACCACCTGGATGATGGCAAGCGCACTGTAAAAGAGTCCGGCGCATAGGAGGATACCGGATGACAGTGCACTGGGCTGGCAGATTTTAGGAAGCAGCTTTTTGTTGAGGTAAAAGGTGAAAAAGACAATGACCGGAATCTGTATCGCGGAGATGATTCCGGCAAGCGAGAGGATTTTTACCGGGTCGCGTTCAATGATGTAAATCAGCAAAGGTATCACCATGCCGACGGTGACAATGAAAAATTTACTGACGTTATTACGGTTGGAAAGGTAGTTGTTCGGCCGTTGGAAAAGCAAACGGGCTGCATCGGAAAACATCCTTCCACCACCATCCTGATTGGCAAGAATGCTGCTGCCCAGCGCTATGGCAACGCAGACCAAAAAGGCCCAATAGCCTGCCGGGCCCCAGACGCCTTCGAGCGACTGCGTAAGTTTTTCAACGACATCCGCCCCTTCGGGAAGGTCATCCTCGCTGGCGAGCAATTCGGCACCCAATATCATGAAAGCGACGTTTACCAAGGTGCCCAACAGGATCCCGGTTCCGCTGGTGAGGCCAAGCGATCGCATCCATAGCGTTACTTTCGCCAATTTTTCCCGGTCATCATCCACGTCTTCGTTGACCTCGACCGTCTCTGAGCGGTCGTTGGGCGTGCCCCCGAATTCTTTGTCCCCTACCCAATAAGAATACCATAAGATGCCCGAGGCTCCGGCTAAAAAGAATCCCACCCACGGCATGACGAAGGTCATTTCAAAATCGTCCGGGATCGAGGGGCCCAATCCGGCTGCCAAGTCGCCGGGCGATGACAATACGCGGATGGCGGTGACTGCTGAAATGACTATCAGCAGGGCTGCGAGGATTATCGCTCCCTTTTCTACCGCCGAGTATGAGCCGCTTAATACCAATAGACCGCAGCCGATGATAAAAATAAGCGCATAAACCATGATATCCGTTTCCCATATCATGGCTAATACGCTCCCCAGCAGCGCAGCCGCTCCGGCGACAACCAAAGGCACCAAGGCCAGCTGCGGCACGTTCATCAACCAGATTCCCCATTTGTTCCCCCTGGGGAGATCTTGCAGCCCATTCGTAATGCTTCTGCCGCTCACCACGGTAAACCGCCCGACTTCCCGGATGATGAAGAAGAGCGCTACAGCAACCAGGATAGACATCCAGAGCAATGAATATTCGTACCGTGCGGCGATGCGCGGTGTAAAAAGGATTTGTCCGGTGCCGATGGACGAAACCATCCAGATGATTCCCGGCCCGAGCATTTTGGCCTTTCCTTTGCCCGTCGGCGGGTCGTGCACGTCGTTGCGAAGTATGTTCTGCTGAGCGTATTGTCCTTTCATGTACAGGAAAGGATAACAGCACTGCCGCGTAAAGGTTTTGCTTTAGTGGCATCAGGAGGATAGCCGTCGAAACGTCATGCCTCACTCATCCCGCAGCGAATCCACCGGGTTGGCCAGGGCCGCCCGGATGGCCTGTCCGCTTACCGTGAGCAGGGCAATGACCACGGCCGCCAAGCCCGCCGCCGCAAACATCCACCATTCCATCTCGATTCGGTAAGCGAAATCCTCCAGCCACGTATTCATGGCCCACCACGCGATGGGGGAGGCTACCAGTAACGCGACGCCTACCAACTTTACGTAGTCTATTGAAAACAGACGGACAATGCTCATCACCGAAGCGCCCAGCACCTTGCGGACGCCAATTTCCTTGACGCGTTGCTCGGTGGCGTGCACCACGAGGCCAAATACGCCCAGGGTTGCCAAAAACAGGGTGAGTGCGCTGAAGAAGGTAAATAACTGCCCTTGTTTCGCTTCCTTTTCATATTGCTTGGCGACCAGGTCGTCCAGCCAGTCCGGTTGCAGCGGCGGTCGGTTTGGGTAAATAGCTTTCCAAACTTTGCTGATGCTTTGCATGGCGTCCCGTTCGCGTCCCTGTTGCACGTTGATCAACAAAGCTGCCTGCCGGAGGTTATCTTCAGCGACAATGACCGTTGGCGTGATCGGTTCGTGCAGGGATATGCTGTGGAAATCTGCGATAATGCCCACCGGTGTGATGCCTAATGTTGTGTTGGGACGTCCCATATCGGCTTCGGTTATGCCAAATAATTTTGCCGTGCTGGCCGTGATCAGTGATTTAGCCATCAGCGCATATTGCTGTCGTTCCGCTTCGGATTCACCTTCGCTTAGCATGTCCAGTGTAAAACCGGAGCCCTCCTCACGATGGTCAAACAGCCGCCCATTTTTAAGCTGGAATTCCAATACGCGGGGTAAATCGGCATCACCGGTGATGAAACTGACTTCAACCCGCTCGTCCGGCCGTTCAGGATGGGCGAGGCGTTTTTTCATGTTGCCCGAACCTTGCGTGGGTATCCAGCCAACGAGGGCTACCTGCTCCACACCGGGTACTTGAGCAAGGGCTTGTTTAAGCGCCCCTCCTTTGCCATCTGTCGAAAACCATTGGGTGGCCACGGTGTTAGCGGGGCTGTACCCCAGATCTTTCTGCTCCATGTAGCGTACCTGTTTCCATACGGTAACCATGCCCACGAGCACCAGCAGTGCAATGCTGAATTGCACAACGACGAGTGTTTTCCGCACGCCGGAAGTATTGGTTATGGATTTGTTTCCCAGCTTGCTGCGCAGTGCGTTGCTGACTTTGGAGCCTGACATTACCCATGCCGGATAGCTGCCGGTAATCACAGTGACGATGAGTATCGCGGCGACCAATAGCAGCAGCAGCGTTACGTTACGCAAGAAACCAACCGTAAGCTCATGGCCGATAAATCGTTCCAATAATGGATACGATAGTGCGTACAGCCCGCAAGCCAGCAGCGTCGATAGGGAGAAGAACAGCAGTGATTCAACGAGAAACTGCGCGACAAGCTGGCGGCGCGCTGCGCCCAACACTTTTCGTACCCCTGTTTCGCGGAGCCGCCGGATGGCGCGGGCCGTACTCAGGTTGACGAAATTAATGCATGCGATAGCCAGCAATAACGCTGCTACGATAGAAAAAATATAAATGTTGCTGAAGCTGCCTTTGACGCGCTGGAAGGCGAAATCAGAATGCAGGTAGCTGTCCTTGATGGATTGGAATTCATAAACCGGAATCCGCTTCCTGGTGCTTGCCGACGCGTCGGTGAGGAAGTCGCGATACCAGCGGTTGGCTTTCTCAGCAAATGCCGCCATGTCCGTATGCGGTTTCATGAGAAGGATCTGTTCATCGTAAAAGCCCCAGCCTTCGCGGCTGAGTTCGTGGCTGGTGGGCTTGGTGATGCGGAGGCCATCCGCCCGGAGGTAAGAGTTGTTTGGCAAGTTGGCGATGACTCCCGTAATGAGGTAGGGGGTAGCCTCGTCACTATACGTGCTCAGGCTGTAGATGGTCTTTCCTACGGGATCTTCGTCGGGGAAATAGCTGTCCCTGAAGTGCTCGGAGATGACGAGATTGCCTACGCCGGCAACGTATTGCTGTGGATTTCCGGCTAACACCTGGAAGTCAAGCATGTTCCAGACGTTGGTGTCAGCCCGTATGACGTCTATGGAGAAGGTCTCGTCCCCTGCCTTGTCCTTGCGGAGCAGGAGCGTTCCCGACGGGCTCACGGAGGCTGCACCCACCACTTCGGGGAAGTTGTTCTTTAGCTCATTGCCAAGATTAGCATAGGCCGAGGCATTTCTGCCTTCCATGCCCGAGGCGGTATCTACAGTGATGATGCGGTATAACTCATTCTTGTTCGTCCAGAATTTGTCATAGGAAAGGTCATCCAGCACGACGGTTCCCACCAACATACAGGCGCATAGCCCGATGGTGAGCCCCAAAACGTTGATGGTGGCGTAGATCCGGTCTTTGACCATCGTGCGCCAAGCGGTTTTAAGATAGGTTTTTATCATTTTTTAGTAGTTAGGTACATCCTGCTTAGTAGCTTATCCGTCCGCAGGATCACTCATCCCGCAGCGACTCCACCGGATTGGCCACGGCCGCCCGTATCGCTTGCCAGCTTACCGTGAGTAGCGCAATGACTACGGCCACCAAGCCCGCGGCCGCAAACATCCACCATTCCATCTCGATGCGGTAGGCGAAATCTTCCAGCCAATTATTCATCGCCCACCACGCGATGGGCGAAGCAATGACCACGGCTATCAGCACGAGTTTGACAAAGTCTTTTGACAGTAGACCCACAATGCCTGACACCGATGCACCCAGCACCTTGCGGATGCCGATCTCTTTATGCCGCCGTTCGGCACTGAACAGTGCCAAGCCATATAGGCCAAGGCACGATACGAAGATAGCCAGCAGTGAAAAACCGGAGATCAACGTTGCGGCCTTGAAGTCCTCCCGGTATACCTGTTCAAACTCCTCGCTTACAAAATGGTAGTCAAAGGGTTGGTTGGGCAAGTGTCGTTTGAAGACCGTTTCGGCCGCGGCGATAGCGTCGGCCTGCCGCCCCGGAGCGCTCTTTACCGCAAAAGCATTGGCATAGAACGGGTTGTTTCCGAATACGGCGGGACCGATTTTTTCGCGGGCGCTCATGTAGTGGAAATCCGCCACCACGCCGATCACTGTCCCCGTATCGTTGTCCAGTGAAAAACGCTGTCCGATAATCGGTTCCCTGATACCCAACTGGCGTACAGCGGTTTCATTAAGCACGAAGTTGCGCGCATCTTCCGGACTGTCCGGAAGGAACCATCTTCCCGCTTTTAGCGACAATTGGTAAAACTTGTCCAATGTCGATCCTATTTGGAAAAATGTGATGTCGTATACTCGGTTTTCATCCCGGCCATCCCAGTCAAAGCCACTCCAAGTGTTGCGCATGTTCACGATGTCATTCCCCGAACTGATGGCCGCGTCCGCGATGCTGCTGTGGCTAAGCAGTTCCTGACGGATGTTTTCGAAGAGGCTCCATTTTTCGGACGGCCCCATATTGCCTCCTCTTTGGAAGAGGAAGGAAAAGACCTGCGTTTTGTCGTAGTGGTCATACTGCTTGTCGATAAATCGCATTTGCTGGTAGATCACCAGTGTGCTCACCATCAGTGCTATAGCGATGGAAAACTGCGCAACAACCAGTGCCTTGCGCAAGGCGTTCCCCTTCAGCGAGCCCAAACTATTCCCCCGTAGGGTCGCCAGGGGCCTGAATGCTGACAGCATCAATGCCGGATAGATGCTCGCCATTGACAGCGTGGCCAGTAAGGTGCCGCCATACAGCATCCACAGCAACGGGTCGAGGATGGACAGAACGAATTGCAATCCGGTGATTCGATTGAAAAAAGGCAGAAGCGCCCAGGTCATCACCAGCGCAGCAAACAGCGCGAGGCCTCCAACCAATAAGGTTTCAGCCACGAACTGCATAAACAGATGCCACCGCCCGGCCCCAACGATTTTCTTGATGCCAACCTCCCTGGCACGGATGGTGGCTTGGGCAGTGGTGAGGTTCACATAGTTGATACTTGCCACCATCAAGAGCACGATGCCCAGCAAAAGCAATATGTTGGTCATCTGTCGGTTGCCTTGCTGTAGCTCTATGCGGCCTGTCCCGTCCTCAAAGTGCATGTCTTTCAGTGGGAGCAAGCTCAATGCATATCGCTCCGCCCATGTTCCCGGTGCCATCGCCGTTACCTTGCGCGCCAAATTTTCGGGGGGTACCTTCGCAGATAGTTTCACAAAGGTGCAATAGATGTTGCCATCACGACGGTGTTCCAGATCCCATGCACGCCAATGCCTATCGGTGTGCCGTGCCGCCACAGGCATGTACAGGTCATAGCGGAAGCTGGAATTAGTGGGCGCATCCTTTACCACGCCCTGTACGGTGTAGGGCACGTCATTGACCAGCAAGGTCTGGCCGACCGCTGCTTCCGTTGTGCCCAAATACTTGCGCGCCGCCGATGCTGTAAGAATAAGGCTATGCGGTTGCGCATTGAATGAGGCAGCACTACCAGCCAGGAAATCGTACTGAAAAAAGCCAAACCAATGTGCATCTACATAAACGGCGGCATTTTCTTTGAAAAGTTCGTCTCCGCGGGCGATGTTGGGCCATACAAACGGGCGGAAGCGGGTGTACGCTTCGACTTCGTCCAGCTGTCCGAGGACCTCATCGCCCCAGATATAAGGAGTGAGCGCATCGTTAGTCCGGTGTTTCTTGTCGTGAGCCGTCAACCGGTAAATGCACCCGGCATCCGCGTGATAGCGGTCATAGCTGTATTCGTTGCTCACCCACATAAAAATGAAAAACGCCGCAGTCATTCCCACAGACAAACCCAGTAAGTGGATGAGGCTGTTTGTGCGTTGACGTAGGATATTTCGCCAAGCGATTTTAAAATAGTTCTTTATCATTTTTTAGCCATTAGCTATACCGCGGCGCATGGCCACTCACCACTCATTCATCCCTCAACGATTCCACCGGGTTGGCCCGTGCCGCACGGATGGCCCGGAAACCGACCACGGCAAGCATGCTGTATAGTGTGAATAGGCCCGTCAACGCAAACAAATGCAGCGGCACATCAATCCGGTAGGCGAAATTATCCAGCCACTTGTGCATCAGCCACCACGCAGCCGGAAACGCCAGCACGGCCGCTATCAGCACCAGCGTCGTGAATGAAGCAGAAAGCAGCCCAACAATCGAGCTGACCGAAGCGCCCAATACCTTCCGGATACCGATCTCTTTGACCCTGCGCTCATTGCCAGTCCGACAATATTGGTGGCGGAATAGCGCTTGTTTTTCCAAAGATTTCGCCACGCAGTTTTAAAATAGTTCTTTATCATTTTTTTCTTTCGCTTTGTACCTTACTGCCGAAAAACACTTCACTGACATTACTCGTTCCAAACTCCTCCTTCCATCCCCGCTGTTTTTGCCCGTTGCAGCAAGGGCCTGGGAGAGTTAGTGGAAGCGCCACTGATCCCGTCGTTCCCTTTCCCTCTACGGTTTTAGCCCGTTGCAGCCAGGGCCTGGGGGAGTTAGCGAAGCGCCACGGATCCAGTCGTGGCTGCAATGTGCTTAAAACACTATTCATCCCTCAGACTATCCACCGGATTCGAGGTTGCAGCCTGCACCGCCTGCCAGCTAATCGTAAACAAGGCAATGCCCACAGCCAGTATCCCTGCGATGCCAAACATCCACCAGGCGATGTCGATCCGATAGGCAAAATCCTCCAGCCAATTGTTCATTGCCCACCACGCGATGGGCGAAGCAATGATCACGGCTATCAATACCAGCTTGACGAAGTCCTTGGACAGCAGTGCCACGATGCCCGACACCGATGCACCCAGTACCTTGCGGATGCCGATCTCCTTCCGCTTCTGTTGCACGGTATAGGCAGAAAGCCCAAACAGCCCCAAGCAGGCCAATAAAATCGTAATGAGGGCAAACGTTTGGAAAACCTTGCCAATACGCAGTTCGCTTGCGTAAAGATTGGTGTATGCCTCATCCATAAACTGATAGCTAAATGGCCGGTGTGGAGCAAGCTCGCGCCACTTGGCTTCCAAAAACGAAAGGGTACCTGCCAGGTTGTTGCCCGTGGTCTTAATGATCAGCGTATTGGACCAGCCGCCGGGAAACAACACCAACGGTTCAATGGGTGTATGCAACGAAGCAAAATGGAAATCCCGTACCACGCCCTTTACTTCCCCCGGTCGGGACGGATCGAGGAAAAGCCGCTTACCGATGGCTTCTTCTGCCGACCAGCCCATTTGCCGGGCGGCCGATTCATTGAGGATGTAATGGAAATAACTTTTGGAATCATCCTTCGGAGCGGCGTCTTTTATATCCTGCATGGTAAGGTCTTCCCCGGCTATCAGCTCCAGGCCGGTGGCCCGTATGTATTCCTCGTCAATTGGGTTGGCCGTTACGGCGACGGCCTGCTCAGGCGTCATGTTGCCGCTGTACATGGAATAACCTCCGCGAATGTTGACCGGTGTTTCGTAAGCAAACGAAGTGGCCAGCACATTGGGATGCTGTTTGAGCTCGGCCTTGACCAACTCCATTTTCTCCAGTATTTTCTGGTCAGCGCGCAGGATGACCACATGCTCGCGGTCATAGCCAAGTTTTTTCTGTTGAATATACTGCAGCTGTCCCTGCATGATGAGGGTGGCAATAATCAGGAATACCGAAATCACAAACTGGAAGACAATCAACGACTGCTTGAGCCACACACCTGAGCCGGTACGGTGGAATGCACCCTTCAGCACCCGGATGGATTGGAAGCCGGAAAGCACGAATGCCGGATAGCTTCCCGCCAAGAGCGAAATACAAAGTACCATGGCCACCATGCTCGCTATGATCGCAGGCTGGAACAATGCGGTAAACGCGAGGCTTCTGCCGGCAAGCGCATTGAATGCCGGCAAAGCCAATCCTACGACGCCGATGCTCAGCAGCAATGCCAGGGTTGTCAGTAAGGCAGACTCTCCGATAAATTGGCCGAACAGCTGGTGTCGGTAAGCTCCGGCTACTTTACGTATACCGACCTCCTTCGCCCGTTCCAGCGAACGTGCTGTGCTCAGGTTGATGTAGGTAAAGCAGGCAATCAATAAAATAAGCAATACGACACCGCCAGCGATATACAAGTACATGATGTTGCTAGTGGGTTCAAAACCATCATGTGGCGAGTAGAGATGGACGCGCGTATAGGGCTCCAGTTCGAAATTGAGGGAAACGCTTGTCTCGCTGGCCATCTCCTGTTTCATAAATGCACTGATCTTCTGCTGAAGCGGGACGAAGGACGATGGATCGTTCAGGAGCAGGTAAGTGGTATAATTGGCATTCCAATACGTTTCCTCCTGCGCCGGGCCAAGGCTGGAAAAGGAGGCCAGAAAGTCAAACTTAATCTGCGAATTAGAAGGGCAATCTTCGGCCACGCCCGAGACCAGGTAATCCATTTGGCTGGGGCCCACCTGAATAGTCTTTCCCACAGGATCCGCGTCTTTAAAATAGCGCTTGGCCGTAGCGGCTGAAAGCACCACCTTGTTCGGTGCATTCAAAACATCTTCGGGCGTCCCTTCCTTGAGCGGGAAGGACGAAAACACGGAAAAAAAGGTGGAATCGGCAAAAAGAAAGCGGGTTTCATTGTATAAATCATCGCTGACCTTGACCAGCGCGTTGCCGCCGGACATCCGGACACCGCTTTCCACTTCCGGAAATTGCCGTTTAAAGGCCGGTAACACCTTCGTACTGGTATAATTCCCCTTGCGTGGCTCGGTGTCGCCGATGCGGTATTCCATAATGACGCGGGCTATGCGGTCGCCATTCTCCTGAAATTTGTCGTAGCTCAACTCATGCTGGATGTAGAGCACCATGAGCAGGCAGCAGCTCATTCCTGTGATCAGCCCTACGAGATTGATGGTGGTGGCGCTTTTGTTTTTCCAAAGGTTGCGCCAAGCGATTTTGATGTAATTCTTTATCATTTTTAGCGGTCTGTTATCGTTAAAAATAGTTAATTTTTATCCTTCATCCTTGTCCCTTCTTCCTTGTTTTTGCTTGCTGCAGCCAGCGAAGCACTCGCTATCACTCGTCACGCAGCGACTCCACCGGATTGGCCACCGCCGCCCGTATCGCTTGCCAGCTTACCGTGAGCAGCGCAATCGCCACCGCTGCCAGCCCGGCCACCGCAAACATCCACCACTGGATATCGATGCGGTAGGCAAAATCTTCCAGCCATTTGTTCATCGCCCACCAGGCGATGGGGGAGGCGATGGCAATAGCGATAAACACCAGCTTGACAAAATCTTTCGATAGCAGGCCAACGATACCCGTTACGGTAGCTCCCAGCACCTTGCGGATACCGATTTCCTTGGTGCGCTGGAAGGCGGTAAGCGTAGCGAGGCCGAACAGGCCAAGGCAGCTGACAAGGACGGTGACGCCTGTGGCCAGTCTGACGAGTTTAGCCATCCGGTATTCGGACTCATACAGCCCCTTTATCCGTTCATCGTTGAATCGGTAGTCAAAAGGTGCATTGGGGTAGATGGTTTTCCATTCCTGTTCCATTACGGCGAAAGCCTTTTTCCATTGGGAGCGGTCAGCCGGAAGCTTTATATGGAACGTCTGGAGGTTACTTCTCCGGTTGGAGGTGACCAAGGCGATGGGTTCGATTTGTACATGGAGGTCCTTTTGGTGGAAATCGGCGATCACTCCCACGATGGGGTATTGTTTATTCTGCAGGGTTAGGATCTGGCCGATGGCAGCCTGCGGGGTTTTAAAACCGAATGCCTTGCGGGCGGCGTCATTGATGACGATATCCCGGAGCGTATCGGTCTGCTGGATGTTGGTGCCTGCCAGCAGTTCCATTTGATAAAGACCGAGGTAATCTGCATCGATGTACTTGCGGGGCATGTTCACCCGCACTTCACCCGTGTCGGCCGTATAACGAAGGTCTGTCCCAAAATGGTTGTTATTCAGCGGTTCATGGCCCAGGGCAATGCCCGCTATTTCGGGGCGTTGGGTAAGCGTTCGTTTATAAATGAACGGGTCGATATCCGCACCCTGATCCGAGCGATAGGGCATCGGGATATTTACCACGGCGTCGTGCGTGAAACCGAGATCTTTATCCAGTGTGTAATTGAGTTGCTGCCCGATGATGAGCGCGCTGACGATAAATGCCTGTGCGATGACAAACTGAAAGACAATGAGTGCTTTCCTGAAGTTAAGTCGCGCGCCGACGATCATCTTTTCTCCCTGCCCTTTCAGCACTTTTACGGTTTGTACTTTCGTGATGAGCCAGGCAGGGTAAAGGCCGGCTGCAAGGGTGATGGCGGCAAGCAGCGTGAGCAGGAATAGCGCTAATCCGGTGTGGTTCTTGAAATCCCCCAGGCCTTCCGGAATAAATTCAGGAAAGACAGCCATGAACAAACTGGTGAGCGGGATGGCCAACAGCAGGGCAACAACGGCGATAGCGGATGTTTCTACAAGGAAATTGCCAATAAGTGCGCGCGGTGTGCCGCCGAGCGTCTTGCGGATGCCGATTTCCCGGGCGCGCTGCGGCATCTGAGCCGTGCTCAGGTTGACGTAATTGATGCAGGCCAGCACCAATAGGAAGAAACTGATCCCCATCAACCCATAAAGCGTGTTCATGCTGGCCGACCGGGAGCCTGTGGCATACTCGGCAGCAAAGTGCTTCTCGGTGAGCGGGACGGCATCAAACCACGCCTCAAACCCATACTCCCTTTGTGCTTCCCCTGCAAATTCCAGCCGTGTTTCCGTGGCGAAATCCACAATCGGACGAATGGATCCTCCTTGAACCACCTTGACGAAGACGATGTGGTCGGAGTTTGACCCTATCCAATTATCAGACGTCCATTCGGTGGCGGGTACCGCGATAAACTCCTTTTCCTCAAAACTGCTTGGGTAGTCCAGATCGGCTATCACGCCCGTTATCGTGCGCACTACGGTATCGTACATCAGCGTTTTGCCGATGATGTTTTCAGGCTTTAGGCCGGGAAAATATTCCGTGGCGCGCGATTCGGTGAGGACCACCTTATCCGGCGCATCGAGGGCGGTCAGCTTGCTGCCCGCCAGCCAGCGGTGCGGTACCAGATCGAAATAGCTGGATTGTGTGGCCACGACTTGTGGGCCTTCCACTTTTTTCTCCAGTAAGCCTTCCATAGCCGGTACGGTAAGCGTTTCGATGTATTGATTGTATATCGGTACCACCAACTCAACGCCCGAAATCCCTTCGGTTAACGTTGGAGCCAAAGGCAGCGGAACGCCGCCGAAGCCACTTTCTTGCCCATCCGCCTTGAAGCGCCCCACGATTTGATAGACACGCTCCGCATCGGGATGCGCTTTATCAAAGCTCAATTCGTAATCCACCATGCGGTACACAATCCAGCATGCGCTGATGCCGATGGCGAGGCCCAACACATTCAATACCGTGAAGAGGCGATTGCGCCAAAGGTGGCGGAGGGTGGTTTTAAGGTAATTTTTTATCATTTTTCCCTTTCGCTTTATGCAATAGGCTTTAGGCCTTACAGCCTATTGAAGACAAATTATTTATTCTCCATACCGCAAACAGTTATTGCGCCAAACTTATACCGGTTTGATTATAAGTTGGTTGTGCCGAAGTCAGCCTTGGTGGGTGTTCGATATCGAACACCTATTGTCCAGTTGCGGACAGCGGCACCTCTTACCCACCACTCATCATTCGCTCCTCAAGCTTGCTACCGGATTGGCCACAGCGGCCCGAATCGATCGGTATGCTACGGTCAGCGCTGCAATGGCCAACGTGATGCCGATGGCGGTAAAAAAGATACCCGGCCCGACGGTTACCCGGTAGGAGAAGTCCGCTAAATACCTATCCATACCCAACCAAGCTATCGGCGCGGCTATAACGAAAGCAATCACCAACAGCTTGGCAAACTCACGGCCGAAGAGCCAGAGAATCTGCGGCACTGTGGCACCCAGTACTTTCCGGACACCGATTTCTTTGGTTTTATGCAACGCCATGAATGCTATTAATCCATATAATCCGAGGCAACCGATTAAGATAGCCACAAGGGCGAAACCTTGGATGAGGTTGAGCATGATGTTGTCCAGTTCGTAAAATTCGGCAATGGATTCGTCGAGAAACCCATAAGAATATACATAGTCAGAGTACGTTTCTTTCCACAGCCGTTCAAATGCAGCCATGGAAGATGCCAGCTGCTGCCCGTGGAGTTTAATGGAACAATTGAAATAGTTGGTCGTTGACGGCATGATGCATATCGCGTCTTTCTCGCTGTGGAGCGAATAATTATGGAAATCCTTCACTACTCCCACGATCGTACCTTGGTTTTCATCGCCATTGATGGAGATGCGTTTGCCGATAACTTGCTCGGCCGAGGCGAGGTTGAGGTTTTTAACAAAGGTCTCGTTGACCAGAAACTCCTTAATGGTGTCGGACGGAAAGAAATTCCGGCCGGCTACCAGTGGGATGTTGAACGTGGATAGGTACCTGTCGTCGGCAAATTTCATATTGATGCTCCACCGTTCGGTGTCTGGCCGGTTGTCGTAGCGGATATCGGTGGAGTTGTTGGAGCCGGAAGCCGGAGGCTGAAAATTGAGCGATACATGTTTCACACCGTTGATAGCTGAAAGCCGATGCTGCAATGTCTTCATCTTCGCCGCATTTCCGGCGTCGGGTATGGGTAGGTTTACGATGGCCTCCTTATCAAATCCCAAATCGGTTTCCCGCGTGTAGCGGATTTGGCTGGCGATGATGAGTGTGCCGATAATCAGTACCTGGGAGATAGCAAATTGCCCGATGACCAGCACCCGCCGTAACGAGAATCCACCGATTTCGCGCTGGGTAATTTTGCTGCGCAAGGCCTGTACAGGTCTGAAGCCTGCCAAAACAAATCCCGGATAGGAGCCCGACAGGAAGACCACGAATACAGCAATAGTTGCCAGGAACAGCGGCAACTGCCAATTGCTGAACAGGCGCAATTGTACTTCGGTGCCAAGCAATCCATTGACGCCGGGCAGGATGGCAAGCGCCAAACCGTAAGCAAAGGCCAGCGCGATCAGCGTGATGATAGCCGTTTCGGCGATAAACTGCCAGAAAAGCTGCTTGCGGTTGCTTCCCAATACCTTGCGCACGCCGATTTCCTTGGCGCGGTTGATAGCCTGGGCAGTGGCTAAATTGGTAAAGTTGATGGCCGCGGTCACGATGAGGAACAAGCCGATGATAAGCAATGCCCATAGGTAGTTTTTATTGACATAACCATCGAAATCTGGATTGAAATGAATGTCGCTTAAGGGTTGTAACTTAAATTGCCAGATGTCTTTATCCCGGCCCTCATAAATGCGGTGTGAAAGCCCGGTCAACGCTTTGGTGACCTGTTCTGCGGTTACGCCATCTTTTAATCGGGTATAGCATTTGGAACCTGAATAGACACCCAGCCAATTGGTGTCCATACCATCACTGAGCAACTCATGGTACGATGCAAAGATTTCCTGATTGAGGTCCGTATTGACCGGGAAATCCCGAAGGACACCTTTCACCACATAGTCGGTCCGGTTGTTGATTCGTAGTGTTTTGCCTATGGGATCGGCCTCGTCAAAATATTTTTTTGCTATTCGATCGGTGAGAACAATCTCGTTGGGCTGCCGGAGGATTGTGCTGCTGTCGCCGCGCAACAACGGGAAGTTAAAGATGGCAAAAAATTCCGGCTCGGTATAGGCGACGCCGGTTTCTTCAACGAACCGTTTTTCATCACCTGCCTCCGGCACGGCAACCATCACGCGGCGGTAATCGACCTTCCGTGCGGTGTATTCGGAGAAGCTGAAATCCTCGCGGTAGGCTTTACCCAATGGCCGCGGCACCCCAGCCGAGCGGTTTATACCATCGTCATGCCATTCCGTGACCAGGCGGAAAATGCGATCCGGCTGCGAATGAAAGTTGTCGAAACTGAAATGGTAGCTTATCATCACGAAAATAAGCAGGGCACTGGCGATGCCCAACGAAAGACCAAGCACATTGATTGATGCGTAGGACTTATTGCGCTTAATGTTGCGCCAAGCGATTTTAAAATGGTTCTTTATCATTTTTTCAGTGTTCTGTTATTGGTCGTTATTACCGATCAATCTTTATAAATGTACGTACCTCTTTATCCTTGTTCCTTTATCTCATCGCTGTCTACTGTCGTCACTCACCCCCACAACTTCCTTTCATCGCCGCTGTTTTATGCCGTTGCAGCGAGTATCTGCGAGACGTCAGCGGAGCCTGCCGGATCCCTTCCTCCGCCTCCACGGTTTTATGCCCGTTGCAGCCAGGGCCTAGGAGACGTCAGCGGAGCCTGCCGGATCCCTTCCTCCGCCTCCACGGTTTTATGCCCATTGCAGCCAGGGCCTAGGAGACGTCAGCGGAGCGCCACGGATCCAGTCATGGCTGCAATGGGCATAAAAACACCACTCACCACTCACCATCACTCGTCGCGCAGCGAATCAACCGGGTTTGCTACTGCCGCCCGTATGGCTTGCCCACTTACAGTAAGCAGGGCGAAAATGATGGCAGCCAACCCTGCTCCGGCGAACATCCACCACTGGAGGTCGATATGGTAAGCGAAATTCTCCAGCCAATTATTCATGGCCCACCATGCAATTGGTGATGCGATGACGATGGCAATCAATACGAGTTTTACGACATCTCCGGATAGAAGACGCACAATGCCCGTTACCGTTGCACCTAACACCTTGCGGATGCCGATTTCCTTCGTCCGTACGTTGACTGTATACGTTGCCAGCCCCAGCAAGCCCAAGCAACTGATGAGTATGGAAAGCGACATCGCCCAGCCCAATAAACCTGCCGTGGCCTGTTCCCGCTCGTAAAACTGCGCAACCATATCATCAACGAATTGGTAGTTAAAGTCCTCGCCAGGGTAAGCTTGCCTGTAAGCCTTGTGGATTTGGGTCAGGGCTTCATGCCACGACTGGCCATCGCCGTTGGGTTTGAGTCTGACATGGAAAGTCGAACCGCTGTTTTTTTCAAACAGCAGCGGACCGATCATTGCCCGGGTGGATTGATGATGAAAATCTTTCATCACACCCACGATAGGTACCGGCTGTCCATTCCAGTTCAAGGATACACCCAACGCGGCTTCGGGGTGTTGGAAGCCGATCGTTTTTACAAACTGCTCGTTAACGAGCAGCTCCCTGGTGGAATCGCCGGGCAGTACATTACGGCCAGCAACCAGTTCAATCCGGTAAACATCGAGGTAATTTTCGTCGCCCCATCGAATCTGTGTGGTGGGCTTTAGCTCCTCTTTCCCGTTGTGGTAGGAAACGTTGGTAAACGACATCCCTTGATCGGCAGGCGCAAAAAAACCGGTACTCACCAGCTCAACGCCCGGGATGGATTGGATGGTGTGCAATAATGTGGTCCGTTTTTGCTCCTGCTCCCTCGGCGTGTCGAATTTGATCACGGCTTCCTTGTCGAATCCCATATCGGCCTGCAATGAATAATCGATTTGTTTGGTCACAACGACCGTGGCGAGGATAAAAAATTGAGCGACCACAAATTGAGATACGGTCAATATTCGGCGTATGGTGGCTTGCCGGGATTGCCCTGTTCGGGAAGATACCGGGTTTCTTAAGATTGCCGTAGGCCGATAGCGGGAAAGTATCAGCGCCGGATAGCATCCTGACAGGACTCCCACGACTAAAACGAGCAGGGCAAGAAGCGCCAGATATCCCGGTTGCATCATAAAACCAGCATTTAACCCCGGAGGGACGAAGGCAGCAAACAAGCGGAGGATAAGCGGCACCAGCAGGATCGAGAATAAGGTGGAGATGACGGTTACCAGCACCGTCTCACCAAGAAATTGATAGATTAGCTGTGTTTTGGAACTGCCTAGTGTTTTACGGATACCGATTTCTTTGGCACGTTGCGAGGCTTGTGCGGTGGTCAGGTTGATGAAATTGATGCTCCCTAATAACAACAAGAAGGCCGCGGCGGTCATCAGCCCATATAAGGTGGATTTTTCGGCGATGCGCCCGCCGATATTTGGATAGCGAGGATTGAAGTGGACATCACGCAAGGGCTGGAGGGTAAGCGTGATGTCTCTTCCCGATACCGTATTATGGCTCCGATACAACGTGTTTAATTGCTTTTGGATAGCTATCGCCGTATGGCCTTCCTCCAGCTTGATGTACAGCTGTGAATACGCCATCCAGTCGTCCCACACTGCCATCATAAAGTTATCTTTTAATGGGGACGCCTCGATGGTCGCGACGGCAATAAATTCCTTGCCGGTGAAATCCGTGGGTTGGTCCAAATCACGGACAATACCGGATACGGTCACGGCCAGGTCGTTATACGTAAGCTGTCTGCCGATGGCTTCAGCGGGTGGCAATGTTGGAAAATAAAGGCGTGCGCGGCTTTCTGTCAAGACGACGGTATATGGCTGCCCGATGGCAGCTGAATGTTCACCGGCGATCCAATTGTAATCGAGCAACCGAAAGTAGTCGTTGTTGGTGAAAACAATCTGTTGCTGTTTTTTAAACTCCCCGGGCTTATCAGTTATGTCCTCGTCTACGCGTACATAGGCAGTCGCATCCCCTTGAAACTGGAATACAGGAACAGTTTGCTCGACGCCGGTGAGCTCGGTCGATATCGCGCTTCCCAAGGGTGCAGGCACGCCTACACTATGTCCTTCCACGCCATTGAAGTTGGCGTCGATCACCACGCGGTAAATCCGTTCCTTATCCGGCAGGAACATATCGAAGCTGAATTCATAATAAACGATCAAGGAAATCACCAATGCCGCACTGATACCGATGGACAGCCCCAGCATGGTCAATAGCGAAAAGAATTTGTTGCGCCAAAGCTGGCGAAATGCGGTTTTGAAATAGTTCTTTATCATACTTTGAGTATTCTGTGATCGGTGGTCTGGCGTTACTGCTGATTAACCTACACAATGTACGTACCTCTTTATCCTTGTTTCTTTATCTTATCGCTATCTACTGCCGTCACTCGCCACCCATACCTTCCTTTCATCTCCGCTGTTTTATGCCGTTGCAGCGAGTACCTGGGAGACGTCAGCGGAGCCTGTCGGATCCCTTCCTCAGCCTCCACGGTTTTATGCCCGTTGCAGCCAGGGCCTAGGAGACGTTAGCAGAGCGCCACGGATCCAGCCATGGCTGCAATGGGCATAAAACACCACTCACCACTCACCATCACTCGTCCCGCAACGAATCCACCGGATTGGTCAGTGCAGCCCTTATCGCCTGTCCGCTTACGGTGAGTAAGGCGATGAGCACCGCCACCAACCCAGCCGCAGCAAACATCCACCATTTGATTTCAATGCGGTAGGCAAAATCTTCCAGCCAATGGCTCATCGCCCACCACGCCACCGGAATAGCCAGGATGATGGCGATTCCAACCAATTTCAGAAAATCGAAGGAAAGCAAACGGATTAATCCTGTCACAGAAGCCCCCAGTACCTTGCGGATGCCGATTTCCTTGGTGCGTTGTTCAGCCATAAATGCTGCGAGGCCAAATAAACCCAGGCAGGCAATAACGATGGCCATCCCTGCAAAAGCCAGGCTCAACTGGCCTACACGGCGTTCAGCCCGGTACATGTTGTCAAACGCGTCGTCCAGAAACTGGTAGGAGAAAGGAAACCCTGGCGCCATCTTATTCCAGGTGTCTTCCATCCGGCTGAGCAGCGTGGGAAGGTTGGCGGTCTCAACTTTGAATGCCGCTTGCGCAGGGTGATTAGCCAAGAAAAAGCCAAGTGGCGTCACGGGGTCGCGTAGCGATTCGAAATTAAAATCTTTCACCACGCCGATGATATCGTATGATTGTACATCACCGCCGAACGTGAAGTATATTTTCTTGCCGATGGCGTCATTGCCGTAGCCGAAATGTTTAGCTGCGGTTTCATTTAAGATGACAGCAGCAGAATCAGCAGGCCGGGCCGCAGAAAAGTTGCGTCCGGATACCAGCTCCAAACCGAATGTAGGCAGATACTGATCATCTACACGCCAGGTTTGCATCGAAACCGAATTGGTAGCCGACATTACGGATTCGCTCGAAAACGAGTTGTCACTTCGGCTCGAACTGGAGACAGGTAGGTAGCCGCTGATGGTAGCCGCCTTGACACCCGGTAATTTTAAGATTTCTTCACGGAACGCTTTGGCTTGATTTCCAAGCACGTTGAAATCACCGATTACGACCATATTTTCACGGTCATAGCCCAGTTTTTTATGCTGGATATACCGTAGCTGTGCCGTGACGATCAATGTACCGACAATCAGCACAATGGATGTGGCAAACTGAAAAACCACCAAGCCGCTCCTTAATGGGCTTTTTCCGGATGAAACAATCGCACGGGATTTTAGTGCCCCGAGCGGATTGAACCGAGAGAGGTAGGCCGCAGGATAGTAGCCTGCCAATATCCCGACGAATAATGCTAACAGGATAATCAAAGGCAATGTCTTGATGGTCAAAAAATCGCTCGCCCTGAATGCTTTGCCCGATAATTCATTAAATAGGGGAGTAACCAGTATGACGATGCCTACCGCAATCAGCGTAGCCCCAAATGCCAGCAATAAGGATTCGGCTAAAAATTGCCCGGCTACACCGGCTCTTGACGACCCCAATATTTTGCGGACGCCCACATCCTTCGCTCGGTTGGCTGACCTGGCGGTGGACAAATTCATGAAGTTTATGCAGGCGATCAGCAGGATAAAAGCAGAGACCGCGCCGAAAATATACACATATTGCATACTACCGTTGGGACTGAGCTCTCCCATGAGATTCGAATGGAGATGAATATCAGTAATCGGTGTCACATCATAATAGAATACATTCCCCTGTTTCCTGAATTCTTCCATGCTGGATAACTCCATGAACTGTTTTGCCGCGGGAAGGCAATATTTCTGAACATAATGCGCCAAGTGCTCCTCCAAGACCGGGCGATCGGCCGCACTTCTCAACAACAAGTACGTAGTAAAATTATGCGAGAGAAAAGCTCCCCAGTCCCCGTATTCGGCATTTTCCATTGAAAACAGGAAATCATAGTTAAAATGACTGTTTCTCGGCATGTCTTCGATGACGCCGGTCACTTGGTATACCGTGTTTCCAGCATCATCGGTTTCCAAGGTTTTACCGACGACATCGACGGCGTTGAAGTAGCGTTTTGCCGCCGACCGGGTTAAGACTACGCTATTGGGAGCATCCAGTGCATGGGCGAGGTCTCCTTGCAATGCTTGATAGGAAAATAAACGGAAAAATGTAGAGTCGACATGTGCTACACGGGCCTCGTTGATCCAACGGTCGCCTTTCTTCATAAGTTTTGATCCCGATGAGTTGTAGAGCCGAGCAAAGGCTTCCACTTCTGGATATTCGTCGTGAAGAACTGGCCCCATCATGTCGCTTGTACGAGCCATTTCAAGCTTGCTCTCCCCGATTTTGATGTGCGTATTGGCCCGCACGATGCGATCCGCATGAGCATGGAAGCGGTCATAACTCAACTCGTCCAGTACATATCCGGCGATCAGCATAAATCCGGTTAAGCCGAGAGCGAGTCCGATAACGTTCAACGTAGTGAACATCCGGTTCTTTCTCAGGTTTCGCCAGGCGGTTTTGAAATAGTTCTTAATCATACTTTTGTATCATGTATTTACCTTTTTTATTTTTGTTTTCACCCCTTATTGACCGCCCCACGCAGGGGCAGGTACCCGGTGTGTTAGTCCCTCGCAAGAAAACGTAGACATATTTTGCGCCAAAAATATAAATTTCTGTATGTCAGTATTTTATTGGGATTGTTGCTGTCAAGGTGTCCGATATCGGACACCTGCTGTTCAATAGCGGACAGGTGATGAGCAATAAAAAAGTTGCCCTATCTTTTAGCGCAACTTTAGACGATTAGACCGGTTACTGCCGAAGACGGATTGGTGGCATCATTTTACGGCTTCAGCGTAGCCTTAATAAAGGCTGCAGCTTGCAGGATAGCCGTCTGTACCGCAGGTATATCGGCAATGGGGTTGAGCAAGCCGTAATCGTGAATCAATCCGCCGTAGCGCGTCAATGTCACCGGTACGCCGGCTTCGTTTAACCTTCTGGCATAGGCTTCACCCTCGTCACGCAGGACATCGTTTTCAGCCGTCTGTATCAGTGCCGGGGGTAGTCCGCGCAGCTCTTCCAACGTGGCTTGCAGGGGGGAGGCATAGATTTCGGTACGTTTGGCCGTGTCGGGGAGGTAGTTATCCCAAAACCATTTCATCATGTTTCTGGTGAGGAACCGGCCTTCGGCATACCGGTGGTATGATTCGTTTTCAAAGTCGGCATCGGTCACCGGCCAGAGCAGCACCTGAAGTTTGATTTGTGGTCCATGTTGCTTTTTAGCCATCAGCGCCATGACGGCACTCATATTGCCGCCCACACTGTTGCCCACTACAGCGAGGTTTTTTCCGTCGACGCCGATTTCGCCTCCGTGGTCCGCCACCCATTGCAATACGGCATAGATTTCATTGATGGCCGTGGGATATTTGGCTTCAGGAGATGGTGAATAGTCAGGAAATACGGCTACCGCTCCACTATGGACCACCAGGTCGCGCACCAGCCGTCGGTGCGTAGGATAGTCGCCCAGTACCCAGCCGCCGCCGTGGATGAAAATGAAGACAGGAGCATTTTCCTTTGCACCATGGGGTTTGGCGATATGGATCGTTACCTCATGGCCGTTTTGAGAAATGGGGCGTTCGGATTCTTCGATGCCCGAATAATCAACCGTTACGGATTGCTGTGCGTCGGCCAATACCTGGCGAGCATCTTCAGGGCTGAGTTGTTCAATAGGTTTCCCGTCGCCTGAATTGAGTTCATTCAAGAATGATCGGACTTCCGTAAAAATCTGTGGATCTTGTTCGCCTTTGTAAGGTCTTTCTTGCGCTGTTGCTATTGTGCTCATGGCTAAAAAATTAATGAACAGTGATGTTAAATAAACGTGGAGTGTTTCACGTTGTTTGCGTTAAAATGGCGGAATAGCCTATGACGCAACCAACTGTGCCTGGAGAATGATTTGAAAGCTGAATGCCTGACTCACCGGACAGGTTTTTTCGGCATTTCTGGCAATTTCCTGAAATGCGGCTTCGCTGATTTTTGGGACATGGGCTTTCAGCTCCAGCAGCGATTGCGTGATTTTACCGTTGTCCAGCGTTACAGTAGCTGACGTGACCAGTTCTTCGGGAGGATAGCCGGCCTGTGTGAGATCCAGGCTGAGTTTCATGGTAAAACATCCGGCATGGGCCGCAGCCAGCAGCTCTTCGGGATTCGTGCCGACGCCATCGGCAAACCGACTGTTGAAGGAATAGGGCGTGCGGTTCAGCACGGTACTGGCGGATGTCAGGTGTCCGTTTCCTTCTTTGATAGTGCCGTTCCAAACGGCTTGTGCTTTGCGTTTCATAACTTGTTTCCTTTCTTTAATCGATGTTTGATTTTGATGGAACAAAGTTAGGGCAGTGTACGGGGCGGCGGAATATACAAAAGGCACTTCCAATTGTACATTTTTCCCTCACACAGACATTCTATTATTCGAGCAAGCTGATAGCCGATCAGACGCCGAAGGGCAGGCACGCAGCATGGAACTATGCTATCAATGCCGTGTATGTGATTGTGGTGATGGATGGTTTTTCCATGCCGGGTGGCAACCTACCCGTCACTCATCCCTCAAACTATCCACCGGATTGGCCACTGCTGCCCGGATGGCTTGCCAACTGACGGTAAGGACTGCGATAGCAATAGCGGTGATACCAGCGGCAGCAAAGACCCACCACTGAATGTTGATGTGGTAAGCAAAGTCGGTAAGCCAGCGGTGCATTGCCCACCAGGCAACCGGTAAGGCGATGCCGATGGCAACCAATACCAATTTAATGAAATCAGACGAAAGCATCTGCACAATATCTGCAATTGATGCGCCCAGCACCTTCCTTATGCCGATTTCCTTCACACGTTGCGCTGTGCTGTATGAAGCAAGGCCAAATAGTCCGAGGCACGAGATGAAAATGGCTAAAACCGCAAAGTTGACGAACAACCGGCCGAACTGCTCCTCGCTTCGGTATTGCCTATTGAAATATTCATCCAGGAAGAAATAGGTAAACGGCAGGTTCGGAACGGCCGTTTTCCATTCTTTTTCGATGGCCGCCATCGTGGCAGGCAGGTTCCCGGCGGTGAGTTTGACCGATACCAGATTCCAGCTTCCGGGCTCAATGCGCATGGTCAGCGGTTTGATTTTCCCTTGCAAGCCCCTAAAGTGGAAGTCTTTCACCACACCGACAATCGTACCTTCTCTGCCCCACTGTTTGAAACGCTTGCCGATCGCCTCGTTTGGCGAGTGGTATCCAAACAGGCTTACCGCCGCCTCATTGACTACCATCGCCTGCGTCGAATCCGTAGCAAAGTCGCGCGAAAAACCGCGTCCGGCAACCACATCGATGCCGTAAAGGTCGAGGTAGTCGAAATCGACAAAATACAGGTCGAGGTTAGCAATCTGCAAATCGCCATGGCTATTTTCGATTTCGGAGTAAGCGCCAGGATTGCCACCGCCCGGGACACTGCCGGACAGCGCCGTGGCTTTTACCGCAGGGATATGGGCCAGCGCTTGCTTGAATGCCTCCTTGGCGGGGCTGCCCTTCGTGTCTATCACCAGCGTTTGTTCTTTGTCGAAACCGAGGTCCCGGTTTCGCATATACCGCATTTGATTGTATACAATGACGGTGCCGAATATCAGGGCGATAGAAATGGTAAATTGTATCACAACCAACGCTTTCCGCAAAAATATTCCCCGTGTGCCGGAAGCAAAACGGCCTTTCAATACGGCTACGGGACGGAAACCCGATAAGACCAGCGCGGGGTATATGCCTGCCAGCAATCCCACGCAAATGGCGGCGAGAAATAAGATGCCTATATAGCCCGGGTTAGCGAAAAGGATCATGCTAACCTGCTTCCCTGCTAAATAGTTGAACAAGGGAAGCAAGGCGAAGGTGAACCCCAGCGCAAAGACAAACGCGATCAAACAGAGCAATATGGAGTCGCCCAGGAACTGTTTGATAAGCTGAGGTTTAGCTGCGCCGACCACCTTGCGTATGCCCACCTCCTTTGCGCGTTCCGCAGAACGGGCTGTGGTCAAGTTGATGAAATTGAACGCGGCAATCAACAAGATGAATACCGCGACAATGGAGAAAATATATACGTTATTGATATTGCCCACATTGGACCCGTCGCGTGTCGAATAGAGGTATACTTCCTTGATCGGCTCCAGAAAAAGGGTTACAAACATCTGGCTTTGCTTCATTTCGCTGCCATTTCGCTTTTCGAGAAAATCGGGGAACTTCGCTTGAAGACCGTCGGCCTGGGTGCCCGCCCTCAGCAGGAGGTAAGCCTCGGAGCCATAATTTCCCCACTGTTCATCCAGTCCAGCGTTGAGTTTCTGGGTGAGTGTGGTCATCGATACCACCATGTCTGCTTTCAGCCGTGTATTCTCCGGCATATCTTTCATAATGCCGGTTACCGTTACCGGAAGTTGTTCCTGACCGACGTGCAGTGTTTGGCCTACGGCGTTGTCGCTGCCGAAGTATTTCTTGGCCGATGACTCCGACAGCACCATGCTGAACGGTTCTTTGAGTGCCGTTTTGGCATCTCCTTCAAGAAGCGGGAAATCGAATACGGAGAGAAAAACAGAGTCCGCAAATGCGCATTCGTCTTCCTGAAATTGTACTTCGTCCCTTTTAACGACGAAGTCGGCTCTCGTAAACCGGACGAATGCTTCCACTTCACCGAACTCATCGATGACATTGGGCGGTACTGCCCACGACGGGCCGTTGGCATTGATGGTCTCCGTCGGGGTTTTGATATCGGCAACCAGGCGATAAGTACGATCTGCCTTTGCATGGAATGCGTCGTAGCTTAGCTCAAAGCAGACATAAACAAAAATGAGAAAACTGGCCGTCAACCCTACAGTGAGTCCCATGATGTTGATGAAGGAAAAGACCTTGCTTTTCTTCAGATTGCGCCAGGCGAGTGTTAAATAGTTCTTGATCATAACTTATGCGTTCTGTCCCTCACTCATCCCTTAGTGCTTCGACCGGGTTGGCCACCGCCGCGCGGACGGCCTGCCAGCAGACAGTCAGCAGGGCAATGCCCACCGCTACGGCACCGGCCAGCACAAACATCCACCATTCGACGTCAATGCGGTAGGCAAAATCTTCCAGCCACGTGTTCGTGGCCCACCAAGCGATGGGTGTACCCACGGCAATCGATATCAGCACCAACCGGATGGAGCCCAGCGACAACAGTTCCACAATGCTGCCCACGCTCGCCCCCAGTACCTTGCGGATACCGATTTCCTTTACCCGTTGGCGCACCGTGTAGGTAGACAGGCCCAGCAGTCCAAGGCACGAAATGAAGATGGCAATGCCGGCAAATATATTGAACAGGAGCCCAGCCCGTTGATCAGTCTGGTACTTAGCCTCAAACTGCTTATCCAAGAAACTGAAGCGGAAAGGAATGTCCCCCGCATACTGTTTGTATTGTTTTTCCACCGCTGCGATGGCCTGCTGCGCCGTTTGGGCGTTGGTACGCACGTACAGAATATTGCCACTCCACCAACGGAAAAACAGCAGAGGCTCGATTTTCTTTTTTAAGGGTTGGAAGTTGAAATCTTTCACTACGCCAATGATGGTGCCCGCGCGGCTATGGAAGCTGATGGGTTGGCCGATATAAGGTGGGACGAGCCCCATTTCTTTTATTGCCGCCTCATTGACGATATACAGGTTGCTGTCTGCAGGCGTACCCGAAAAGTTACGGCCTTCCAGCAGTTGCATACCCATGGTAGGGATGAAGTGCTGGTCGATGACAGCTTGGTTGATGATGACCTGGCTGTTGGCCGGTTTCCCCGGCCAGTCAAGGTCGCTGGTAGACGACTCATAATTAGCAAGGTCATAGATGTCAGCCAAGGAAACGCCGGTAATTCCCGGTTTGCCGCCGAGTTCATTTTTTATGGCATCGATATGTCCGCTTACCGCATCGGGCAGCGGTACAGTAAAGACATAATCTTTGTTGTAGCCCAAATCCAGTTTTCGGATATACTCCAGTTGTTTGCCGATGACCAGTGTAGCCACAATCAATACCATGGAGATAGCAAACTGGAATACCACCAGTATTTTACGGAAGTAGGCAGAGCCGATGCCGGAGGCAATCCTGCCCTTCATGGCCTGTAACGGATGGAAATCCGACAGCAGCAATGCGGGATAGATGGCGGTGGCCAGCAAGGTACCCACGGCGGAATAGCCCACTACCGTCCAAATGCCGGCATCGGTAGGCGACAAATGCAACTGTTTGCCGGCAATGAGGTTGTATACGGGAAGAAGCACGAAAATAAGTCCGAAGGCGGCCAATAGCGCGAAGCAAAACAGCAAGGAGGTCTCCGCGATGAACTGGAAGAATAGTTGCCGTCTATTGGCACCGATGATTTTCCGTATACTGACCTCCCGCGCACGCACCAGGGCCCGTGCCGTTGAGAGGTTGATGTAGTTGATGGCGGCGATGGCCAGTACCAGGATGGCGATGACGAGAAAAATCTGTACCATCCGTGCTGGCGCGTTGTTGCCGTCGGCCGCTACCAAATGCAGGCTGGCAAGGGGTTGCAGCCCGTAGCGGGTATCGCTCTTGCCGTTACGCGCTTTGTCGTATGCCGCTGTGAAACCGAGTTCGGCTTCTTGCGGGGCCGTGCCTTCCTGCAATTTGACGTAGGTGTGGAACGCATAATTGCCCAAGTCCGCGTCGATGGTTTTCCATTCGCCATTGCCGCCGTTTGCGGTGAACAGCTGCGCGTAATAACCCATGGGGAAAAGTGCATCGAACGCGAGCGTCGAGTTGTCCGGGAAGTCACGCAATACACCGGCAACGGTAAAATTATCGCCCCGGAATTGCAGCACCTTGCCCATGGCATCACCGTCGCCAAAAAACTTCCGTGCCGTCGATTCGGTGACGATAACACTGTTGTTATTCGGAAACAAGGTGGCTCGGCTACCCTGTAGGAGCTCAAAATCAAACACGGTCAGGAAGGTGCTGTCTACGCAGGCGGCGGCAAAACCATCCAGCACTTTGCTGCGGTCGGCATTGGCCAATACCTGATCATATTCACTGTAAACGCGGACGATGGATTCGACACGCGGAATGGACTGGGCATAGACCGATAACGGGCCCGGTACTTCTTCCCATACGATGTCCTGCCCGTTGGCCTCGAAATGGGCAAGAATTTTGTATATGCGGTGATGGTCGCGATGGAACCGGTCGTAGCTCCGTTCATGCTGTACCCATAGCAACAGCAGCACGGCGGTTGCCAATCCCAAGCCTAATCCACAGACATTGATGATGCTGTAGAACTTGTTGCCAACTATGTTGCGCCAAGCGGTTTTTAACTGGGTTTTCATCGTTATTTTTGTTTATGCTTTGGCCGTAGGCTATAAGCAATACGCGATAGCCTGCTGCCAAAATCACTCGTTTCTCAGTGACGATACCGGGTTGGCTATCGCTGCCTTGATCGCTTGTGAGCTCACCGTTGCCAAGGCCAATAGCAGTGCTCCCGCGCCGGAGAGGATGAATGTTCCCCAGCCAAGCGGGACGCGATAGTCGAAGGATTGGAGAAATCTGTCCATCGCCCAATATGCGATCGGAAAAGCCACCAGGCAGGCAACGAGTACCAGCACCACAAATTCTTTCGACAACAGCTTGGTTATCGAAAACACCGAAGCGCCCAGTACTTTGCGGACGCCGATTTCCTTGGTCCGGTTTTCGGCCATAAATGCAGCCAATCCGAATAAGCCGAGGCACGAGATAAGGATCGTCAGGAATGCGAACAGCCCTGCCAACGTGCCCGTCTGCTGGGACTCGGCGAATTTTTTCGAATAAGCGTCGTCGACAAAGGTATATTCAAACGGATATTCCGAATTATAGCGTTTGAAGATGCTTCCCGTTCTGCGCAGGGCTTCTGCAGTGCTGAGTGCCGGGTTGAATTTGATGTGCATGGTGTTGAACCAACCTGCCGCTCCCTCAATGATCATCGGTGGGATGGGATCAAACGGCGAACGCATAATGAAATCCTTGATCACCCCGATGACGTGCCAGTCGCGGCCGTCGTCCTGTATGATCTGTCCGATGGGATCCGCAAAGCCCATCGCTTTCACTGCCGATTCGTTAAGGATAACACCCAAAGAATCAGTGGGATACTTGGATAGGTCAAAATCCCTTCCCATAACCAGCGTCAAGCCAGCGGTTCCCACAATGTGCTCGTCCACACAGAAACGGTCAAAGACAGTTTTGTCGCCTGGCTGTTTGCCCTGCCATTGGAACCCCCAACTGTTGCTCCATCCCTCGGTGAGGGGAGAGCTGGTGCGGGTCACGGACTGTGCCACGCCGCTGTTAAGCAGCTCGTGTTTGATGAGCGCGCTGTTCTTGGCTACCTCGCCCTGCTCAAATACGTAGATCAAGTTGTTTTGGTTATAGCCGTTTTCCCGTTCTTTTCCGTACTCAATCTGGCGTTGTACGACCAGCGTGCTCACGATCAGGATAATGGCAATCGAAAACTGCACCACGACCAATACCTTCCTTGCACTGAAGGAGGCCTGTGCCCTCCGGAACGTCCCTTTAAGGACCTTTACGGGCTGAAACGATGAAAGGAAGAATGCCGGATAGCTTCCCGCCAATAAGCCGGTGAAGATAATAAATCCGATGGCGGCTAACCAGAAGCGTGCGTGGCCAAAGTCAATGGATAGCTCGCGCTCCACGAGCGCATTGAAGGCAGGCAGTGCCAGCAGTATAAGGCCCAACGCGATTACGCCGGCAATGAAAGCGGTAAGAATGGACTCGCTGATGAATTGCCCGATCAGTGAATGGCGGTAAGCGCCGGCTACCTTTCGGATGCCCACTTCCTTGGCCCGTTTTTCACTCCGGGCGGTGCTCAGGTTCATGAAGTTAATGCAGGCGATCAGCAGGATAAAGCCTGCAATGACCGTAAATAGGCGGACCATCTCGATGCGGCCGCCCGCGATCTGCCCGTTTTCATATTTCGACCGCAACCACCAGTCCGGCAAGGCGTGCAGGAAAACTTCGTTGTCCTCGTTTCCGTCCGAGTGGCGGATCGTGATATCTTGGATTTTGCTATTCACCGCGTCCCGGTTGGCTTTCGGCACCAGCTCCACGTAGGTTTGGACGGAATTGTTTCCCCAGTAATTATCCGAAGCGCCAAGTCTTTCCATATAAGTCCAGGGCATGAAGTACTCCACACCTTTGAACCGTGTATTGCCGGGCAGATTCTTTAGCACGCCCGATACCGTGGCTACATCCAATGTGTCGATGCGGATGGTTTTTCCCAGCGCTTCGTCTTTGCCAAATAGCCGCTCGGCCAGCGCTTCCGTGATCACGATATCGGTAGGGCGGATGAGTGCGCGTTTGGCATCACCGGCCAAAAGCGGGAAGCTGAACATCTGAAGGAATGCAGAGTCAACGAACGCACCGCTGGCCGTGAGCTTTTTGTCTCCCACGGTCATAAGCATGCTTCCGAACTGGGAATACCGGCTGGTGTTGGCAATTTCGGGAAACTCATTCTCCAGCGCAGGTGCCAGGGGCTTGGGTGTGGAAAACCAGGTATGCAGTTTACCGTCAAGCATGGATTTGTTGCCCGCAAGGTAGAGCTGTTCCCGCTTTGCGTGAAACATATCAAAGCTCATCTCGTTCTGTACCCAAAGCAGGATAAGCATTGCCGCCGCCATTCCGAGGGCGAGTCCGCCAATGTTCAGCACGGAATACCCCTTGCTTTTCTGAAGGTTCCGCCAGGCGATTTTTATGTAGTTCTTAATCATTATCCCACAGTTTCCATCAGCACCTGCCCATCGAGCATGCGGATGATGCGGTCGGCGTAGCGGGCGTCATGCTCGCTGTGCGTTACCATGACGATGGTGGTGCCGGCTTCATTAAGCTCCGTGAGCAACTGCATGACTTCATTACCATTGTTGGAGTCGAGGTTACCCGTAGGTTCGTCTGCAAGGATGAGCTTGGGTCGGTTTACTACCGCACGGGCTACCGCTACGCGCTGCTGCTGACCTCCGGAAAGCTGCTGCGGAAAGTGATTGCGCCGATGCATGATCTGCACTTTCTCCAACACTTCCTCCACCCGTTTCTTGCGTTCGGCAGCGGGCACCTTGGTGTAGATAAGCGGCAATTCAACATTCTCGAACACCGTCAGCTCGTCAATCAGGTTGAAGCTCTGGAAAACAAATCCGATATTGTGTTTACGCAAGTCGGAGCGTTTGCGCTCATTGAATTTAGCGACTTCAATGCCGTTGAACAGGTAACTCCCGTTGTCCAAATCATCCAATAGTCCCACAATGTTGAGCAACGTGGACTTGCCACAGCCGGATGGACCCATCACAGCTACAAACTCGCCTTCTTTCACGTGGATGCTCAGGTTATTGAGCGCTACCGTTTCCACCTCCTCGGTGCGGTAAAATTTTTGTAGTTCGGTAATTTTAATCATGTTTATTTTGCTTTCAGCAGTCGGCTATCGGCTATCAGCGGTCGGCCTGATGCGTGGTTCGTTATTTGTTGTTCTTAGCTATTGGTCCCGGAATGCTCCGGGACTTCGTGTTGCTCAGCAGTCAGCTTTTGGCAATCCTTGTTTTTAATCCTTATTCCTTATTCGTTGAATCCTTATTCCTGAACTATTCATTATCGTTCCAATTTTTTAATGAGTTGAAAATCAATATTATGGAATTTTTGGGTTTTTAGGACTGTTCGATATCGAACACCCTGCTGTCCGCTTGCGGACAATTGCATCGCCGCATAGCAGATCCTTCGCTTGATTGCTCAGTTTTATACCAACGGATGTACGTGCTTTGTAGCCTTGGGCGGTGCATTGTCCTTGGCTTAAGGATTCAGGAGCTGTTGTGGTATTCAATCTTTGGGCTATTCGGCCGCCACGTGGACATGGGTGCTATCGGAAACCCGTTCGCTTCCAAACGACATGAACGTGAGAAAGACTTCTATTTCAGTACCTGTCCAATTTGCCGATGCCGGAAGGATGCACGCGCCAGCATCACGGGTTGTTTCGTTGAGGAAATTTTGCCAAACACCCGACGCATGCGAATAAATGAGTATGGATAGCCTATCGGAGCCATAGGCATCTTCTGCGCCGGAGTTGTCCTGCCAGGAGATATGAAGCCTGCCGTCGGTCCATTCGGCGTTTACTGCCTCGGCGCCCGGAAGGTTGCCTTGACTGGTACGGAATTGGCTCCAGTCGATTTCAAGGTGCGGATATTCTCCTTTAATCGCCTGTTTTTTGTTAAGGGAAAGTGCGAGGTTAAACGCACTCATGTTTAGCGGCTCCGCTACGTTGCGGAAGCTCGTGCGGATGAATACCGTCAAGGGTTTGAGCGCTTCCATCATGACCTTCATAGCCTGCTCATTAGCCAGCCGGGCCTCGCTTCTCGGTTTGTGGCTTTTACGTGGTAATCCGCGAATGACGTCGAGGCCCTTCCACTTGTAGCCAACCACACTGCCTACTTTTCCGCTGAAGCTCCCGTTTGGTCCGTTTTTGAATACCGCCATGAGTGATCGCCTTGTTTTATAATGTTTTATAATCAAATTTACATTGTTGGTTTGGATAATCAAAATATAAATAAAAGTTAAATAATATTTGATATGGGTTTTATTCGGATTTTCCCCTATGAAATCCCTATAAAAACCCTATTATATGCGAATAATATCTGATTGAAGTTGGTCGTTTTTGGTGTTTCAATGTGTAAATAGGGTTATTTTTCGATTATCTTGCTTATATGTCGGCCTGCTTTGTTTTCTTTGCAATGCGAACATCAAACAATCGATATGGCCGCTTCACATTACCCCTTTCCTTTTCCGGTACAGGAAGCGTTCACCAAACGGGTGGCGTATTTCTCCATGGAGTTTGCGATTGACCAGGCACTGAAAATTTACAGCGGTGGCCTGGGATTTTTGGCTGGCTCGCACATGCGAAGCGCCTACGCGTTGCGGCAGCACCTTGTGGGAGTAGGCATGCTGTGGAAGTTTGGTTACTATGATCAGGGACGCCATGCGGACCAGACATTGCGCGTGGATTGGCAGCAAAAGCTGTATGCTTACCTCGAAGATACGGGCATTACATTCACTATTCGCATCCATGATGCGGACGTCTGGATAAAAGCCTATTACCTGCCACCCGATGTCTTCCAGAGTGCCCCCCTGTACTTGCTGACAACGGATTTGGCCGAAAATGATTACATCTCCCAGACCGTTTCGCACCGATTGTATGATGGCAATACGGCCACAAAGCTGGCGCAGTACATGGTATTGGGCATCGGTGGCGGAAAATTGCTTGATTTGCTGGGATATGACGCCGAAGTGTACCACTTGAACGAAGCTCATGCATTGCCGGTAGCGTTTCATGTGCTGCAAAAGTTCAACAAAGACCGGGAAGCATTACGGGAACGTTTGGTGTTTACCACCCACACGCCCGAAGAGGCCGGTAACGAGAAACATCCCTTCGACTTATGCCTGGCGATGGGTTACTTTAGCGGATTATCCAAGATGGAGGCACAGGAGGTTACCGGAATTGATGATGCGCAATTCAATCTTTCCTTAGCCGCGTTGCGGCTGGCCAGAAGGGCGAATGGCGTGTCCCAGCAGCATGGACGTGTGGCCCGTGAGATGTGGGGCCGGTATGATAATATCTGTGGTATTGGTCACATTACCAACGCCCAGCACTATCGTTATTGGGCGGATGCCGAGCTTTATGGGGCTGCAGATCAGGGAGACGATGCCCGGCTGGCCCAACGCAAGAAGGCCCTGAAACGGCAGACGTTCCTTACCGTGGCCGATCAGACGGGCCGATTGTTCAGCCCAGATGTGCTGACCATTGTCTGGGCAAGGCGATTTGCAGGCTATAAGCGCGCCGACCTGCTGCTTCGCGACCGCAACCGATTTGAGCGATTGATAAAGAATACCGCATATCCCATCCAGATTATCTGGGCAGGCAAGCCTTATCCGGGCGATCAAGGTGCCATCGATCTGTTCAACTCGCTTGTGCATCTCAGCCATCAATATCCCAATGTGGCCGTGCTCACCGGCTATGAGTTGGCGTTGAGTAAATTGTTGAAGCAGGGGGCCGACATCTGGCTCAATAACCCGCGGATACCGCGTGAGGCATCGGGAACCAGCGGTATGACCGCTGCCATGAACGGTGCGCTCAACCTTTCGACCAACGACGGTTGGATACCTGAGTTTATTAAACCGGGAGTCAACGGATTCTTGATACCGGAGGCGGACTACCAGCACATCGGGATTGATGAACAGGATAATCATGATGCGTATTATCTGTACGAGTTGCTGGAGCAGCAGGTGCTGCCGATGTATTATGAGCGGCATCACGAGTGGCTGGGCTTGGTGAAGCAGAGCATGGCAGATGTCCGCGCTGCGTTTGGCAGCGACCGTATGGCCAGGGAGTATTATGAACAACTGTATAATTAGCCCCGATCCGTGTATCCGCCGCTCATTTTTTTAAACTACGATGACATTTCGTGTTTGAACATGTATTTGTTTTTGCTTTTCTTTGCTGCCCAAATCGATATGATATGAAAAAAATTAACGTATTTATTTTAGCGGCTGTCGCACTGATTGCGGCTTCATGCGGTAACAATGCGTCCAACAGTGCAGCGGTCAGTGAAGAACAACAGGTTGCTGAAAAACAGGGCGATATTTACTCGGTTGATTTAGCGGCATCAACGATCAGTTGGAAGGCGTTCCATAAAGGAGGCTTTGCGCCGCGCTGGGGAACACTGCCTGTTCAATCCGGAGAGATCGCCTTGGCTGATGGCAACATCACTGCCGGTGATTTTGTCATCAATATGGAAGGCTTGAAAGTGGACTCGGCGTCCGTGACGGAAGGCGATAAAAAGCATACCGATTTGGAGGCGCATCTGAAAAATGAAGACTTCTTCAATGTGACCACCTATCCGACCGCCGGATTCAAGATCACGCAGATTGCCGAGTTGGACGGTACGGCGGCAGCTGGAGCTATTGAGGAAGCAAACAAATTGGTGAGTGGCAACCTGACGCTCCTTGACAGCACGCTGAATATTTCCTTCCCGGCCAAAATCACCGTGACGGAAGGGCGAGCAGAAGTGCAGGCCCAATTTACCGTTAACCGTACCGACTGGGGGATTAAGTTTGGCACTTCCGAGGCTGACCCCGCTGAATGGGGAATCAGCAAAGACATCGAAATCGGTGTTGCGGTAGTCGCTGTCAAACAGTAATGGCATATTAAACTACAAACAAAAAAAGAGATGTTTACCGCATCTCTTTTTTTGTTAAAGGCTTATCACCTCATGGCTTCCATTATTGCGCCTACGCTATCCACTTCCGGCCTAGCCTCTACCACCGAGCAAAATGCAGTAACCTGACGTCAAAGCGACTGGTAAATAAAAAATATTCAATAATATTAATTGTTGTATTAATATTATTTAGTTTTGCATTGATAAATTTAAGCTATGAAGTTAAAATTTCCGGTTCATTGTCCAAGTTGCTCGGGTATCCTCACGGTTACTGAACTCACCTGCGGCAACTGCGAGACCCGGGTGTCTGGAAACTACGTGCTGCCGGTGCTGATGCAGCTCACCGCCGAGGAGCAGGAGTTTGTTCTTCAGTTTTTCCTGAGCAGCGGCAGCCTCAAGGAAATGTCTGCGCAGACGGGCAAGAGTTACCCGACGGTTCGCAATCGATTGGATGATATGATAGCCCATATCAGGCAACTGGAGCAGCAACAAAAGACAAAATAAACATGATGCTATGCAACAACGTGCTTTAGTCAACCCTTTTGCATACTTCGCTGAAAAACGGCTGGTCGTGGTCGGGTTGGCGGCCACAGCAATCGGCTCGGCACTGGGGTGGTTATTCAACGCCCGTTTTGATGGTGTGCTGGACCTCCACTTCGTGCAGCAACTGAGGGTCTGGCAGCCGCTGCTGGACAATGGCATCAATATCCTGAGCCTTACCCTGCCCCTCTATCTCTTCGGGTTATCCATCAATGGTAAAACTCGGCTAATAGACGTAGTGGCTGCAGTGCTGGTTGCACGCATTCCATTCTATGTTCTTCCCTTGGCAAACATAGGCGGTTACATGTACGGCGCAGCCAACCAGTTGGTGACCGGCACGATGGAAGGAACTCCGGTAGGAATGGGTACGATTGCGGCCAACATTGCTTTTTTTGCGGCGGCCGTATCGGCGATGGCCGTTTTCGTTTTTTGGCTGTTTCAGGGCTTTAAGACCGCCACCAACAGTAAAAAGCCCGCGCATAAATGGATTTTCGGGGCGTGTATTGTACTGAGTGAGGTGATTTCAAAGATGATGCTTGTACTGGTTAGCAAAATTTAATTCCTATGCGGACACTTATACTTTTCTTTCTCTTCCTTGCAGCCAGGCTGCAGGCGCAGGACATTAGCGGTACCTGGCAAGGAGCGCTGGATATCTCGGGGATCAAATTGCGCGTGGTGCTGCATATCAAACATACCGAAGACGATTATACGGCCACGATGGACAGCCCCGATCAGGGTGCAAAAGGTATTCCGGTTGCATCGGTCGCCTTTGCAAGCCCCGTGCTGAAGCTGGAAGCACCCGCTATCGGGGCTCGTTATGAAGGTAGGCTGAAAGCCGATACGGTAATCGCCGGCACCTTATTCCAGAATGGTGCGGAGCTGCCCCTCGAACTGGTGAAGCAGGCTGCCGGGGCGGGCGATACCTCCGATGAACGGCCACAGGAGCCGCAGCCTCCTTTTCCTTATCACATTGAAGAGGTGAGCGTGTCCAACCGAGATGCGGGTATCACCCTGGCGGGGACGCTGACGAGACCATTAGGAGGTGGGCCGTTTCCGGCCGTGGTGCTTATCAGCGGCAGCGGTGCGCAAAACCGCGATGAGGAGCTATTCGGACACAAGCCCTTTTGGGTGATCGCCGATTACCTTACGCGGCACGGATATGCCGTGCTGCGCTGTGATGACCGGGGGGTGGGAGCTTCGACGGGTAATTTTGCGGCAGCAACTACCGCTGATTTTGCATCAGACGCCTCGGCAGCAGTCGATTTTCTCCGGTCGGCAGCAGCCATTGACCCAGGTGGTATTGGCTTGCTGGGCCACAGCGAAGGCGGCATGGCCGCGGCCATGGTGGCGGGTACGCGCAGCGATATCGCCTTTCTCGTGCTCTTGGCATCGCCTGGGGTCCCTTTGGATAGCCTCCTGATGACGCAAACCCGGATGATCGGCGCAGCTTCGGGGCTTTCGCCGGCTCAGCTTAGCGCGAATGCCCGGCTAAACCGCCAGCTTTATGATCTGGTGATTGGGGAAGACAACCCAGACGTGCTGGACAGTAAACTTGAGGGGTTCCTATCATCTTCATTACAAGCAGCAATAAACGACAGCACGATTACCGCGGATGAAGCCACTGCTGCCGTCAACCGGCAAAAAGCGCAGATCAACACCCCGTGGATGCGCTATTTCCTGCGATTCGACCCCGCAAAATACCTCTCGCGCGTGAAATGTCCGGTGTTGGCCTTGAATGGCGACAAGGATTTACAGGTCGCTGCTCAGGAAAACCTTGCAGGAATTGCGGCAGCACTGCAAGCAGCGGGAAATGACGAAATAACCATCAAAGTACTTCCGGGATTAAACCACCTTTTCCAGGAAAGCGAGACCGGGCTTCCCGCGGAATACCGAACAATCAGCCAGACCATCTCCCCAACGGTATTACAAACAATCGCGCAATGGCTCGATCAATACGTGCGTAAAACGCAAGTATAATGTTTCATGCATTCAGCCATTTCAAGATATCAGGTTCGATGGCTTCCGGCTTGGTGGTGGGTGCGTAGCGCTTGCGGGGCCTGCCATCTTTGTCGATAACGAACTTCGTGAAATTCCACTTGATACGGCTGCCGAACAAACCGCCCAACTGGCTTTTCAGGTACCTGAACACGGGATGGGTGTCTTTGCCATTGACATCGCATTTCTCGAACAGCTGGAAGGTTACCCCGTGATTGACTTTGCATGTTTCCTCCACGGTGTCATTGGTTTCGGGCTCCTGCCCCATGAACTGATTGCAGGGGAATCCCAGCACGACCAGGCCCCGGTCTTTATAACGTTGATGCAGGGCTTCCAGACCTTCAAATTGCGGTGCCAGGCCACATTGGGTGGCCGTGTTGACCACTAAGACCACCTTACCCTTGAAGGTTGACATCAGAATGGCTTTCCCCTGTGGGGTATTGGCGGATAAATCGTGGAACGTCGTTGCCATAAGGCTAAGGTACGGAAAATCCGTTTATTTCTATTTCCAGTTGTTGGCTTTTTGGCTGGCACGCTCACTCCGTTCACGCCCCTAGGCCAAAAAGCCAACAACCGGAAATGCTGTGAATAGCTCAGGTCTGAAAATTGTCGTGCATCCGCATGGCATTTATTGTTAAGTACTTTGTATTTTTATCCCCAGTATTTCATAGCTATGTTATCCACAAGTCACCGGGTGTTTTTGGAAGTGGCCGCCCATCTCAGCTTTTCCAGGGCCGCGAAATCGCTCTTCATGAGCCAGCCTGCGGTTAGCCGGCACATCAAACTTTTGGAAGAGCAATATAAATTCGCGTTGTTTGCGCGTTCGGCCAATGGTATCCAACTGACATCGGTGGGCGAGAAAGTTTACAGCTACTTGGCGGAAGCACAGGAGCTCCAACGGAAAATCGATTACGAAATCAGCACCTTGCAATCGGAGCAGGCGGCAAAGGGAAACCTCTTGATCGGCGCCAGCACGACGGTCTCGCTATACATCATCCCGGCCTTGGTGTCCGGTTTCTTGCAGGAGTTTAAAAAGGTATTCATCCGGGTAGTCAACCGGAATATGGAGCATGTCATCCATGCGCTGATGAATAAGGAGATAGATCTGGGCATTGTCGAAGTGGACAATAAACTAGGTGCGTTTAGCTACGATTATTTTACCTCCGACCGTATCATTGTGGTCTGCTCCCCCTTGAATCCGATAACACGGAAAGATACATTTACCTTGGATGATTTGGTAAAGGCCCCCATTGCGCTGCGGGAAAACGGTTCCGGCACCCTCGCGGTGGTACAGCGGGAATTGGATAAAGCGGGCGTATCTATTTCAGATCTGAATACGCAAGTGCGGTTGGGCGGCACCGAGGCGCTTAAGAACTACCTGTTGACCGATAGGTGCATTGGTTTCGTGCCGCAAAGGGCCGTTGCGAAGGAGCTGGCCAGCGGTGAGCTGGTCGAACTTACCATTCCCGGGCTGACGTTTGAGCGCGATTTTTTCTTTGTGAGGCGAAAAGGTGATGATTTTGAGCTGACCAAGCGGTTTATCCGGTTCTGCAAGCAGCAGACCGTGACCGGCAGCCCGTCGTCCAGTAGCCTCAACGTAGTTCCTGAAGCAGGATAAACACAGCCATGCCGATGACCAGCCAGCCGAATCCTTTTTGAAGCTGCGGACCCGATACCTTGCTTGAGGCCATCAAGCCCAGCGATACGCCCAACGTGGCGAGGGCCGTGAAGGTAAGCAAGAATGGCCACTCGATAGCGGGGTTGGGCAGGCTGCCCAGAAAGCCGATGAAGGTGTTGACCGCCACAATGAACAACGTGGTGCCCATGGCTTGCTGCACAGATAGGTTGCCCAGGAATATCAGTGCCGGGATAATGAGAAAGCCGCCGCCATTGCCTACCAAACCACCCAATGCGCCGATAATGATGCCTTCGACGATAAATAGTGGCCATGTCTTTGCAAGCGATTTGGGGATGACCGCCTGCACAGCCGGCTTCCGGCGCACCATGGAGAAACCTGCCCCGAGCATCAGCGAGGCAAACAGCAAAAGAATACCCATTGGTTTTTCAAGGGGGAAACCGCCGATATGGATGACGGGGTCGGGTATCCGGGGAAGGAGCCACTTCCGCGTCAGGTATAGCGATGCTACGGAAGGCAGGCCGAAGGCCCAGACCATCCGCCAGTCGACCAATTGTGCCTTCCATTTGCTCGCTACGCCGATAAAACTGGTCGTACTCACCATAAACAGCGAATAAGTAGTAGCAAGCAACGGGTTGATGTGAAAGAGGTACACGAAGGACGGAATGGCGAGCAATGCACCCCCACTTCCCGTAAGGCCGATAATCAGGCCAATGACCAAGGCCGAGCTGTAAGCGATCATGTGATAAATTTGCCGCAAAGCTATGGCCTCCCGGGATATGCCGGTGTTCGAAATTCGTTATCGGCTATAAGCGCTTGTTATAACGATGGCGTCACTCATCCCGCAGGATTTCCGTCGGATTGGCGGACGCGGCTTTTAGGGCTTGGAAACCGACCGTAGCCAGTGCGATGGTGAGGGCGATTAGTCCGCCTAACGCAAACACCCACCATTGGATAGTAATGCGGTAGGCAAAATCATCCAACCAGGTGTTCATCAACCACCAGGTGATGGGGGTGGCAATGAGGAATGCAACGCCAACAAGTGTTACAAAATCCGCAGACAATAAACGTACAATGTTGGCGGCGGAAGCGCCGAGCACCTTGCGGATGCCGATTTCTTTCGTGCGCTGAACGATATTCAGCGATGCCAGTCCCAGCAATCCCAGGCAGCCAATGATGACCGCAATGGCCGAGGCGGTCCAGATCAATTTCTGCTGGACGTACTCCGCAGCGTACAACTGCTCGACCTGTTCGTCAACGAATTGGTAGTCTAACAATTCAGCAGGATAGCGGGCTTTCCACTCCTGTTCGAGGTGATCGATAAACGAAGCAATTTGCCGGCCATCCAATTTGACGGCGATAGCCTGTATGCGGTCTTTGTGGTATCCGATAACCGTTGGTTCGATGGCTTGGCGTAATGAGTGCGTGTTGTAGTCGCGCGCCACGCCCACGATGACGCCGGGAGCTTCGCTGTACATTCCACCAAACAGGAGCGGCTTGCCGACGGCCGCCGCTGGTTCGTCGATACCGAGTTGGCGCACCATCGTTTCGTTGATGATGTATTCGGCCATAGCCGCATCCGCCCGCAGGTTGCGGCCGGCCAATAAATCAATGCCAAAAGTCTGGAGGTAGGCGCTGTCGGCAAAGGTGGAACGGGCGGGCCAGGTTTCCCATTCGGGGCGGTCGTCAAAACGTAAGGTACCGCCACGCTGGTCATGGTTGGCCGGCGAGCGGAAACAAAAGCTGTAGGATAGCACAGCGGGCTGCGCATCGAGATAGGTTTTCCATGGGCTGGGGGCTTTCGTGCCTTTAGGCAAAGCTATCATCAGCACCGAATCCCTATCAAAACCGATATCGGTGGATTGCAGGTAATGTACCTGTAGCATGATGACGAGGGTGGCCACGAGCAGGCATTGCGAAAGTGTATGCTGGATGATGACAATGGTTTTCCGCCCGCCTGATGTGCCAAAGGCAACCTGTTGTTTCAACGCGTTAAGGATATTCAGCCGGCCGATTATCCAAGCTGGATATAGCCCGGCAGCCAAACCCGTAAGGAGCCAAGCTGCGGTTGCCACGGGAATGAGTTGCGACCAGGGGTATGGCGCCAATGGCTCACCGACGAAAAGGTGCTTGTTGGCCAACGGTACAGCCGCAAGCAGTAAGCCGATGGCAAACAGGGTGGCGAGTGCAGCGGTACCGAGCGACTCCACCATGAATTGGCCGAACAACTGCCCATGGCTACCGCCAAGGGCTTTCCGGGTGCCAATTTCGGCACTGCGTCGTGCATATTGGGCCAATGAGAGATTGACATAGTTGAGCAGTGCCATGAGTAGGATGCCCAGGCCGATGACACCCAACGTGGCCAGCAGGGATTGCTGCATGGTGCCGCCATAGCGGCTGTCGGAATGCAGCGCCGATAACGGCTGCAAACGGAATTGGAATTGGCTGCCCGCCGCTGGACCGAAGGCTTCGTTGGTCAGCGTTTGCAGCTGTCCTTCAATGTGCGAAGGCGGCGTGCCGCCCGCTAAACTTATGTATACTTGATTGGGACTATTCAGGTAACCCCAGAATGTGAAAAACTGGTTCTCCATTCCCGGAATAACCGTTTTTAAGGACGGCAAGGAGATGTAATAGTCGCTTTTCAGGCTGGTATTGGAAGGCCGGTCGTCAATGATACCCACCACTTGCAAAGGAACGTTATTTTCCACATGGATGGTCTTTCCCATGGGATCAACGTTGCCAAAGAGCCGCTTGGCGGTGGACGCCATAAGTGCTACGGTTTGGGGCTGGTCAAGGCCCGCTGGACTGCCGGCCAGCCAATGGTAGTCAAAAAGCCCAAACCAATCGGACGAAGCGAATGCACCTTTCTTGTCAGAGCCGAAAATCCGGTCGCCGACGCGGAGGGTAAAATCTTGGTTGACCATGGCGTATGCGGCATGGTCGATCCCCGCGATGTCGTTTTTCAGTGCCTGGTAGATGGCGTAGGATACCCCGCCATAGTGCTCGGTTTTTTCAAGGTGGAGATCGTACACAATGCGGTACGTGGTGTTGGCGTGTCGGTGGTGCGTGTCATAGCTCAGGTGGTAGCTGGTGTACCGGTAGATAAACAGGCCGCACGCAATGGCCAAACCTAAACCAACGATGTGGATGGCCGTGTAATATTTACGCCGTTTGAGGCTTCGAAGTGCAGTTTTGATGTGGGTCGTTAGCATGCTGGCCATCGGTAATCACTTTTCTTCACCCAAAGATAACAATCTTCGCCAAACAAGCGCTGGCCTTCACCATGCAGGGAGCACTAAACAGAACGTGCCACGCTGCCAGAAACAAAAAACATTAAAAATATTTTGATATTACGAATAACTTCGTACTTTTGAAATACGAAATAAATCGTATATAAAATATGGCGCATATAAAACCAACGGAAAGCGAGTTGGAAATTTTACAGATTCTATGGGAGAAAGGTGAAGCCAGCGTGCGGGAGGTTCATGAAATTTTGGTAAAAAACAAAGATGTGGGTTATACAACCACGTTGAAGATGATGCAGATCATGCACGAGAAGGGACTGGTAAACAGGGATAGTTCAGCAAGGACGCATATCTATAGCGCCAATGTGAGCCGGGAATCGACGCAGCAACATTTGCTTGACAGGATGATTGCCAATGTGTTCAATGGATCGGCTGCGCGGTTGGTTATGCATGCATTGGGCAACAATACGGCTAGTGCGGAAGAAATAGCGGAAATAAAAAAGTACCTCGATAATTTAGAAAAGTAACGGTCATGGAAAATTTTGCACCATTGATTTTTAACGGGCTGGGGTGGGCGATCTTTCATTCGCTTTGGATGGGGGCCGTCCTTTACGGTTTGTTGATGCTGGTATTCCAGCTAAGCAACTGGCGGGCCAAGACAAAGGCGTCACTGCTGGCGGCGGCACTGTCGGTGTTGTTGACGTTTTTTTGCCTAACGTTTTTTTACGATTTGATTAATCGCATCTTGTCCAGCCAGCCCATAACGGTCACAGGCAGCGATATTGCCCTGCTCCAATTGATTGATTACGACAGCACGGTGTCTATACAATCACATATGGAGCGTTATTTTCCTGTGGTTGCCGCGTTTTATATCCTCGGTGTGTTTTTACAATCGGTATTGGTCGTCAACGGCTTCCGGAAATTGCATGTCATCCGGAAAGCGGGCCTGCTGGAAGTGCCTGATTCGTGGAAAACGCTGTTTGCCAGTACAAAACAACAACTCGGGCTCCACAGGCCTATCGCGTTCCATCTTTCCACGCTGGTAGACGTCCCCATGGTCATCGGGCATCTAAAACCCATCATTTTATTTCCCATGGCGCTTTATACGGGTATGCGCATGGATCAGGTGGAGGCGGTACTTATCCACGAGCTGGCACACATCAAACGGAGTGATTATTTCATGAACCTTGTCAAAACCCTAACGGAAACATTGCTGTTCTTCAACCCCTTTGTGTGGCTTATCGGCAGGATGCTGGAGGTGGAAAGGGAAAACGCCTGCGATGATGTGGTGGTGGGGCTCATGGGGCGGCCTGTACAATACGCACGGACGCTCCTGTGGTTGGAAGAGCAACGGCAGCTGCCAAGCCACAGCCTGGCTATGCAGGCCATCGATAAGAAAAAACAATTGTTACACCGTATCCAACGAATAACCAACATGGAAAAAAATTATTTGAACGCCAAGCACAAACTGGCTATCCTGACCTTGATGCTTGGTTGCATCGCGTCGCTTGCCTGGGTGAAGCCGCTCGTACGGGATGCAGCGCCAATTGATACATCGTTGTTGTCATCCGTTACTATCGATACGCAGGTAGGGGTTGCGACGGATTCCCTGGCGATGGCGTCGCATGTAGCGGCAGGGGATACATTGCCGAACCGGGAAAAACAGCACGTTGTCATGACGGATGGAGAGGTATTCGCCTACGAAAGTTACGATGAGCTCCCGGATAGCTTGAAAATAAAAGTGGAGGCCATGCGCCGTCAAACCGATTCCATCAAGACTTATTTTAATTCGCCTGAATGGAAGGCGAGAATAGAAGGGTTCAAATTGTCGGACGAGCAGGTACGCACCATGACGGCGCAGGCACGGATACAAGCCGATTCGCTAAAGGCGTACTTTGACTCACCCGAATGGAAGGCCAAGGTGGAAAAAATGAAATTGTCAGACGAGCAACTGCACAACATGACGGCAACGGTACAGAAACAAGCTGATTCCCTGAAAGCTTACTTCAATTCGCCGGCATGGAAAACGGAAATAGAAGCGCTGAAATTATCGGATGATCAGCTACGCAACATGACGGCGCAGGTACGGAAGCAAACCGATTCAATAAGGGCCTATTTCAACTCGACCGAATGGAAAGCGAAAATGGAGGCGCTGAAATTGTCAGACGAGCAATTGCGCGATATGACGGCACAAATGCGGAGCCAGGCTGATTCCCTTAGGGCTTACTTTGATTCATCGGAATGGAAAAATAAGATGAAAAGCCATATGGATTCAGTCAAGCGCTATTTCGGTTCACCCGAGTGGAAGGGCAAGATGGAGCACGAGCCAGTACGTAATAAGACCGTGCTGGCTTGGCCCTTGGCAATTCAACAACATTATGCAGCTGTCAGCGAGGAGCAAATGCAGCGGTACCTAAAGGCGCTTAAGCAATTTCAAGAACCGTACATCGACGGCAGCGTCAAACCTTGGGTTCGTTTAGATAGTCGGTAGGCCACCATCACTGTTCACTATTCATCCCTTAAACTCCTTGTCGGATTGGTCAACTCGGCCATAGCATCTTGCCGACAATGTGTGATCTTCCCCTGTTTTTGCGGATTTACGTAAAAATTCTCGTTATTCCCGAAAAATTTTTGGCGTTTTGCGAAGAAAATGCGATTTTGCTTGTGAACATACTGCCCATATCCAACTAACCACGATAGATAATTATGGAAAAGAATCACTCCGCTCTGAACTGGAAAAACATGTTGTGTTGGGCGCTCATTGTATTGGCTTTCGCCTGCAATAAGGATGAAACCCCAAATATTTCCTCGGATACCGATCCTATAGTCGAAGCAAGGGGCTTTTTCGACAGAAAAGGACACCCACAGCCGATAGACACCATGGGTGTGAGCTACAGGTATAAAAAGGGGGCCTTGCCCCTGTGGGATGCCGCAAAAGTGAGGCAAAGGGGAGATACCACAATCATCTTTGTGCCCGTTGTCCCGCAGGAGGATTTTTTTATCGTCAACGGCGATGGAGATGCTCAGGCGGCACTGACGCCCCAACTG
>NZ_FUYS01000012.1 GCF_900168055.1 Parapedobacter luteus | reverse complement strand
TGTAGTCTCTACGCTCTTTCATATCAATAATATTTAGCCCGTAAAACTACAGCGGATCAATTAATCAATAAAGATGTACTTGGTCGGGCGGATACGACGGTGGCACGCCCAAATCCTACTTTTCGTCCTGCTCGTCCATTTTCTTGATAAGTTCCTCCCGAAGCGCATCAAGGAATTTTGTGCGGTTCATCTTTCGGTTTCTCAACTCCAAATAAGTCTGATAAAAATTGCCCAAATCAATATCAAATGTGCTTTCAAAGTATTGGGCTACTTCCCTTATATCGTTGTTCCCGTTGTCAAATACATTTTGATAGTGCAGGGCATAAATCAGTTCTATCAAGGCTACTTTGCTACCTGTCCATTTCAGCTTCTTTTGGGTTTTCGATTTATCTTTTTGGAATTTGTTATACAACTGGTCTTCGATGTAAACCTGTATCAAATCATTGGCTATTATCTTGGCGACCTTGTAATCATGTGAGGTGGAAAAGGACTGATCAGACTGGAAATAATAGGTGTCCTACCATAGCTTTATATCGTGGTTGCCACGAACAAAAAAACTTTCGTCAAGGAACGAATTATTGCTACGATAATACTTATAAAAATCGAGGTTGTTGTCAAAGAACCTATTTAGCTTTTTCAGTTCTTTGTTGAGGTATTTCCTTATGGGCTTTGCTCTGTAGGGCTTCTTTGTCTCGATTTTATAAATGGCGTTGTAGTAAATGAGTTTTGCTAAAATAGCAGGTTTCTGATATTTGAAAAAACGGATTTCTTCATTCACATTCTTAAACCCTCTTTTCAAGACATATTCCTTTACTTCGGACAAGAATTGTACAATTACGTGTATAACAGCCTCTATTCGTTGTACAGAGCAATCAATCTATTCCAGTTTCGGTGATTGAGGTTTCCAGTTTAGAAAGTGTTTCATTGTAAAATTTATCCATCCAATTATTTTAATTGCTATTTTATTAGAAATGCCTAAATCTGTTGTGTTTAGGCATTATCCAATTCCTCGTTTATAATTTTAGAGAGATGACAGGGCTACCCATCATCTACACGCTATTTTTTTAATAAAGAATAGCTAAACACTGCCTTTCTGCAATTCAAAGATGGTGATTTCTGGAAGTATACCCACACGACCGGGATATCCAAGAAATCCAAAACCAGCATTAACATATAGCTGCTTGTTTCCCTCCGAATAAAGCCCTGCCCATTCTTTGTAAATGTATTGCACAGGACTCCATTGGAAGTGTTCGCTCCGCACACCAAACTGCATCCCATGTGTATGTCCGGCAAACATTGCATCAACATCCGTATCTAATACCTGTTCACGCCAATGCGATGGGTCGTGTGACAGGAGTAGTTTTACTGCTTCTTCCTCGGTTCCGAGTAATGCCTTTTGAATATTCCCTCTATTCGAAAAGTTCCTCGTACCCCAGTTTTCTACTCCCACGATGGAAATAGTTTCGTTATCCACTTTGACCTTGCGGTTCTCGTTGCGAAGCAAATCCCATCCCATGACCTTATGTGTGCCAACGAGGTTTTTGAGGTTTCGGTGCTTTTCGGGAGAATCCCCGTAACCGAAATGGTAATCGCCATAGTCATGGTTTCCGAGTACCGAGAATACCCCTAAATCGGCTTTCAACTTGGAAAACAAATCTTGATAGTCCCACATCTCCGAAGCAAGGTGATTGACCAAGTCGCCCGTAAAAAAAATCATATCCGGTTTTTCCCCCATCAATAACTCTATCCCACCTGATACCGCTTTTTTATTGTAAAACGAACCCGAATGCACATCCGAAATCTGTGCAATGGTCATACCATGAAAGGTTTGTGGAAGATTAGGCAGGTACAGCTTTTGCCGACGAATCCTATAATCGTATGCACCCGAAATTACACCCCACGATAGCCCAAAGAACGGCAACGAAGCCACGACCAATCCCGACTTGAGCAAAAAATCGGAACGTGTGATTACATGCCTCTGCTTGTCTCCGATAAGTTGGGGAGAGGGAGTTTCTTTTTCTTTTTTTGGAAAGAGAAAACGGGAAATCCACACGCCTCCACGCCTAATGTCGTCAGTAACCAAGACCAGTCCATAGCTAAATTTACACATGGTCGTAATGATAAATGTAATCACAATACCGGAACGGTAAGCAAACGGAAAATCGGAGCGAAGTGCAGTGAATAACCCGATTAGGAGCATGATGCTATACCCCCACCACAGCCATCCAAACCATATTTTCTTCGCAAAGGGGATGCTCGACCCACGCAATGCGAAGAAAACATAAAAGTCCAAAGCGACAATAAGTATGGCATAGAAAAGAAGCATACGGTATATTTATTTGCCTAATTTTTGTTGAACCTGTGCAGGGTAGCGTTCGCCTACAATTTTAATTGTCGCCAATGCTGCATTTATTTTGCTCAACTCGTCATTGGTTAATGAAACATTTGTCGCACCAATGTTTTCTTGTAAGCGGTGTAATTTTGATGTTCCCGGAATTGGAACGATGAAAAGTTTTTGAGCCAATAACCAACCTAATGCAATTTGTGCAGGTGTAGCGTTTTTGTCTTTCGCAATGGAAACAACCAAATCAACTAATGCTTGGTTGGCTTCCCTATTTTCTTTGCTGAAACGTGGCGACATATTTCTTGCATCGGTTTTATCCAATTCCACATCTGCGTTTATTGTTCCTGTCAAAAATCCTTTGCCCAATGGACTAAAAGGCACAAAACCAATACCTAATTCTTCCAATGTCGGAATAATTTTATCTTCGGGCTCACGATAAAACATTGAGTATTCGCTTTGCAAAGCGGTTACAGGCAAAACGGCGTTTGCTTTGCGAATGGTTTCTGCATTTACTTCACACAAACCAAAATGTTTTACTTTTCCCTCTTTTATCAGGTCTTTTACAGCACCTGCAACGTCTTCAATAGGAACATTCGGGTCGAACCTGTGCTGATAAAACAAATCAATTACGTCTGTCCGCAACCTTTTCAAAGACGCTTCGGCAACGGCTTTTATGTTTTCGGGACTACTGTCTAATCCCAATCTCCCATCCCCGTCTTTGAAACCGAATTTTGTAGCAATCACAACTTCATTACGCAATGGTTCAAGTGCTTCGCCTACCAAGAGTTCGTTTTCTCCATAACCTTGCGCCGTGTCAAAGAAAGTGACTCCGTGTTCAACTGCCGAACGTATTAACTTTATGCTGTCTTCCTTTGTAGGTGCATTCGGAAAACTTAATCCCATACACCCAAAACCCAATACAGATACTTCCAATCCGCTGTTTCCTAATTTTCTTTTGTTCATCTTTTTTGATTTTAAAATTTGTTAGTACAAAATTGGCTCAATAAAAAATGAAACCATTTGCCATTTGGCAAAAAGTGATTTTAGCGGATATTCTTTCTTATTCTGCTTAAAGATGATTGCGTAATGCCCAAATAGGAAGCGATGTATGACAAAGGCACACGATTTACCAATGTTGGAAACTTCTCGATAAAGTCAAGGTAGCGTTCTGTTCCGTCCTGCGAAACCAATTCGCTTCTTCTTGCAATTTTTTCGCCGTGATGTTTAGTGATTATTTTTTGAATAATGCTATCCCAACCAATAATCGTTGCGGAAAGGTCTTTCCAATTTTGTTTTGAAAAAACAACCAATTTGCAATCGGTAATGGCAGACAGATATTCGGAAGGCGTAAAAACTTCATCAACTGTGTTTCCCGATAAAATCAAATGGTTTTCCTCAATAAAATAGCGTGTAATTTCTTCACCTTTGTTGTTGTAATAAAAAACACGAATAACACCGTCCGTAAGAAACCCAACCTGTCTAACTGTTTTTCCCGCTTCCCAATAATATTCGTCTTTTTTGAGTTCTATTTCTGTCGCCTTGCTTGTAATCAAGTCTATCTGCTGTTTGTTCAAATTACCGAACTGCAACAGGTAATTTATAAATTCTTCCATAGTACAAAATTATTAAATGGTTTGGTATGACGATTTGCCAAATGACAAAATGCAATATTATTTCTGTGTTTCCTGGAAAGGGGCGATTCAGTAAGAACAATTTTTGGGTAGCCATGCGAAACCCATTGTACTGTGGCAAAATATTCATACCTCCCTACAAAGAGGAAAAGGGATGTTTTGTCAAAGGACAACACGAGCCTTTAATCAGCGAAAAGACCTTTGCTGATGTGCAGGATATTCTCGATGGGAGAAAGAGGGTTGTAAAGCCTAAAATCGTGGCTATGGACAATCTACCGCTTAGAGGGTTTATTAAATGCCCTAACCCTAATTGTAATAGGATGCTCACAGGAAGTGCTTCAAAGGGAAAGATGGGAAACTACTATTATTACTATCATTGTAGTTCCCCTGCGGAACACGGTTCAAAGCAGACACGGCTAACGAGGCTTTCTTAAAACAACTGCGGTATATGTCGCCAAAAGAGGGTATGGTTGATGTTTTTATTGAAGCCTTTATAAAAGACTTTAATAACAAAACCAAAGCCCAAAACACCGAACGCACAAATATCATAGGTGAGATTGATGCGTTGAATAAACGCTATCAAAATGCACTTTTAAAGAATGCGGATGGAGAAATGGCAGACGATGATTTCCAAGAGGTAAAGAAATTGACCAAAGGAAAGATTGAGGTTTTGGAACGAAGATTAAATGATTTGGCAGTGGTCGGAACAGAGATTAAGGATTTGGTCGCATCTACCTTAAAAAAGGTCGCAAACATTGATAGACGCTATGAAAACGGCGATATTGAGGAAAAAAGGCTTATAGTGAGTTCGATGTTCCCCGATTTTTTGGAATTTGACGGAACACAACATCGAACTCCGAGACTAAATTCTGCGATTGCTCTTATCTATCAGAATAACAGTAAGTTACAGGGTAAAAAAATGGGACAAGTCTATCGTTTTTAGACTTGTCCCAAGAAGTGATCCCGCTGGGATTCGAACCCAGGACCCATACATTAAAAGTGTATTGCTCTACCAGCTGAGCTACGGAATCATCTTTTTTAAGAGCGCTTTCCTTTTCTGGAAAGTGGTGCAAAGATAGGATTATCGATTGTATCGTCCAAAATAAATTGCAGATAATTTTTATGAAATAATAACCGCCTTTGTTTCAGTAATTAAGGTTTTCGCAAAAATATACCGCGAATTATTCATTGTCTTTTTCATACACGATTTCTCCTGCAATAACGGTTTGCAAAACCGTAATGTCGCGTAATTCCGCTACCGGAACGGTCATAATGTCTTTCTCCAACCGGACAAAATCGGCCTTCTTGCCCACTTCGATGCTTCCTCTGGTGTCTTCTTCAAAGGCGGTATAGGCGGCCCAAGTGGTCATGCCACGCAATGCGGCTTCTCGATTGATGGCATTCTCCGGTTGGAAGCCTCCTGCGGGGTAGCCGCTCGCATCCGTACGTGCCACGGCAGCATGGAAGCCCCAGATCGGATTGATGCTCTCCACGGGGAAGTCGCTGCCCAATGCAAGCCGTCCCGTTTCGTCGAGCAGTTGCTTATATGCATAAGCCCCCTTGATGCGCGCTGAACCAATTCGATCGGCGGCCCAGTACATATCTGAAGTGGCATGCGTGGGTTGTACGGAAGGAATAACCGAATACTTACCGAACTTGTCGAAATCGTCCGGGGCTACGATCTGCGCGTGTTCGATGCGCCAGCGGCGATTGTTCTTCCCTTTGAGGTATTTGCCGTAGATGTCCAGTATTAGACGGTTGGTGGAATCGCCAATGGCATGGGTAGCTACCTGGAATTTGCTGTCCACAATGCGCGCAATGGCTGAATCAATTGTTTGAGGGCTGAACAATAAAAAGCCCGTTGTGGCAGCATCCGCGTAGGGGCGGAGCAGACAGGCGCCGCGGGAGCCCAGTGCACCGTCAGCTAATATTTTGAAGGTATGTGCCATGAGCCGTTCGCTTACATAGGGGCCTTCGGCCAGGTAGTGGCTCAGATTTTCTTCCGTGAGGCTAATCATCGCGTTGTTCCGTATACGCAGCAATCCATTTTTGTACAGGCTATCCAGAAAAACGATGGTGCGCCGATCAAGACCAGCGTCGCTCACCGTGGTAAGGCCAACGGCGACACAGTTTGCTTCGGCCTCCTGCAATAGCTGAATGAGCTCTTGTGTAGACGGCTCAGGAATAGCTGCTGCCAACAGTTTCATGGCGTTGTCTACCAGTATGCCGGTAAGACGGCCGTTCTTTTCTTCCACCAAGCCGCCTTCAACAACGGTGGGCCCGGTGATACCCGCCAACTCAAGGGCCTTGCCATTGGCCACGGCTGCGTGTCCATCGATCCGTACAAGGTATACCGGTACATCCGGGAATGCTTCATCGAGTTTACTCCTATCCGGAAAGGCCTTGGTTTCCCATCGGTTTTGATCCCATCCGCGGCCGCGCAGCCACGATGCTTCAGGATGGGAGGCCCGGAACGTTTTGAGGCGATCGATGATTTCGTCGAACGAGGAGGCGCCGGTCAGGTCCACTTGTCCAAGGGTCTCTGCATAACCAAAGAAGTGAGCGTGTGCATCGTAAAATCCGGGATATACAGGCAGACCCTGTGCGTCAATGGTCTCCTTGGCTTTGTAAGCAGAGCGTATCTCGTCATTGGTGCCTACGGCAATAAATTCGCCATTGCGCACGGCAAAAGCTTCTGCAGTGGCGAACGACGAGTCAACGGTATAAACGACGGCGTTATGCACGATGAGGTCGGCCTGCTTGACCCCGTCGCAGGAAGATATGACTGCTGTGGCTGCGGCCAGAAAGAGGATGAATGTGTTATGTGTCATGTGGTAAATGGTTAGTTATTGCTCATTGTAGCGTGGATCATTCGGTCGGCCTGCTGCATATCCTGATGCAAGGAAACATGCTGGAACCCTTTTTTATAGAGCAGGTCGCACACTGCTTGGCCGTAGCTGCGGTTAATCTCGAAATATAGGTCGCCGTTTGGGTGCAAATGTTTCTGTGCGAATGCGGCGATGTGTTCATAAAACAACAGCGGCGTACTTGTGTCCACAAAAAGCGCCTGATGAGGCTCGTGCGACAGCACATTGGGGTGCATGTCGTGTTGTTCGTTCGCCGTGATATAGGGCGGATTGCTTACGACGATGTCGAATACCTGTCCTTCCTGAAAAATGACGTCCCATTCCAGCACGTCAGCGTTGATAAAGTTGATGGCTGCCGATTGAGCATCGGCATTTTGCTTGGCAACCCGTAGGGCCGCCGCCGAAATGTCAAGCGCATAAACGGAGGAATCAGGGAAGGCTTTTTTCAGTGCAATGCTGATGCAGCCGCTGCCTGTGCCGATGTCAATGATACGCCGAGGCATCGAGCCGGCCGCTTGGTGCCCGCTGATGATTAAGTGCACGAGTTCTTCGGTTTCGGGGCGCGGAATTAAAACGGATTCATTGACTGCCAGCCTCATCCCCATAAACCACGCGTATCCAAGGATGTATTGGATTGGCATGGCCTTTTTCAAGGACGATAGTGTATCCAGCAGCCAGTCTACGTCCTGCTCAGGCAGATGCTCGTGCTTGCGGATCAGGTAATCCCGCCGGGACCACCCCAATCGTTCTTCAAGCAGCAGGGAATAGAGCTGCCGGGCTTCGCCAGCATCGTAGAGCGACGCCAGCTCATTCACAAATCGCTGTTCGATGTAGGCAACGGGGTGCATAAGCACAAACATACAGCATACTTTCGGTTTGGCAAAACAATACCGGTTTGTTACCGATTCGTTACCGAATGGCTGAACCTGGCTTACCCTTTCCATACGGTTTGCTTACCTTTCCCATACTTCTTGTATACCCTTTCCATACCCTTTCCATACCCTTTCCATACCCTTTCCATACCGTTTCTATACCGATTCTATACCCTTTCTTTACCGATTCTATACCCATTCCATACCGTTTCTTTACCCATTCTATACCCTTTCTATACCGTTTCTTTACCCCGGGGGTAGCGGGAGGGTAAAGAAAAGGTATGGAAGTAGCGAACGAGAACTATTCCGCAACGGCGCCATCGATACTCTGCCGCGACAGACCGCGTATCCGGAAACGGACAATTTTAATTAAGTTTGCACCATGCAGGAGCACGAACGTTACATGAGGCGTTGTTTGGAATTGGCTCAGTTGGGGATCGGATCGGTAAGTCCCAATCCCATGGTTGGAGCCCTGTTGGTCTCCCAAGGACGTATCATTGCCGAAAATTATCACCGGAGGTTTGGGGGGGCGCATGCCGAAGCGTTGGTCATTGAAGAAGTGCTAAGCCACTACGGCGACCAAGCAACGGAATTGCTGCACCAAGCGACGATGTATGTCAGCCTGGAACCCTGTGCGCACCACGGCAAAACCCCGCCCTGTGCGAGGCTGCTGGCCGAATACCGCGTGGGGCGGGTGGTAATTGCCTGCCGCGATCCGTTTGAGAAGGTCAATGGCGCGGGTATTCGTATCCTGAAAGATGCGGGCGTAGACGTAGTCGAAGGTGTGCTTGCTGAGGAGGCACTTTGGCTAAACCGGCGGTTTACCACCCGGGTAGTGCAGCAACGCCCTTACATCATACTGAAATGGGCACAAACCGCCGACGGGTATATGGCCCCCCCTGATGGCACGCAGCGATGGATTACAGGACCGGGGGCTAAGCAGCTTGTGCATCGCTGGCGGAGCGAGGAAGATGCGATATTGGTAGGCGCGAAGACAGCGCTGGTAGACAATCCGCAGCTGACCGTGCGCGAATGGCAGGGCAAAAACCCCAGGCGTGTGCTCATCGACAAGCACCTCGCCGTGCCGGAGGATGCAAAGGTATTTGATGGTAGGGCTGAAACCATTGTTTTTAACGCTGTAAAATCGGATTGGGCGGCAAATATCAAACATATCGAGCTGGAAGACTTTGATTGGTACTTGCCCCAGAAAATTGCCTATCAGCTGTACCTGATGGATGTTCAGTCGCTCATCGTGGAAGGCGGGCGGAAAACGCTCGATTTATTCATTCAGGCCGGACTGTGGGACGAGGCCCGTGTATTTACGTCACGGACGGCCTGGGGTTCGGGAATTGCCGCGCCGGTGTTGCATGCCGCGGGGGCGGGGCATCAAGTTATCGGCCCCGATAAACTGGACGTTTACTATCGCAATCTGCACCGCTGATGGACTTTTACCTTGCCGCAATTATCCAAGCCCTCTGTCTTGGTCCGCTGGTCATCGGATTGTTTCTTTCAATGAAGATATTCAATATACCCGATATTACGGCGGATGGAAGTTATACATTAGGCGCGGTCATTACGGCCGTGGGATTAGCCAATGGCTTTTCACCTCTGGTTACCTTGCTGTTGGCCATGTTAGGTGGCGCGGTGGCAGGAAGCTGGACGGCGTGGATCCATACCCGGCTGCGTATCCATGCGCTTTTGGCCGGTATATTGGTGATGACGGCGCTTTACTCGGTCAACCTGGTACTGCTGGGACGATCCAATAAGCCGTTGATCGGCTATCAGGATTTATTTGCAGCATTCAGGGTGTTTGCAGATGCAGACCATAATGCGCTTGCTGTCCTTTCGGTGGGGTCGGCCATCCTGTTTTTTTGTATGAGCTACCTGCTGCGCAGTGACTTTGGTATCGCTATGCGGGCAACCGGAGATAGCGAGCCGATGATTCGAGCGCAGGGTGTAAACCCGGCTCGGATGAAGGTATATGGTCTGGCAATTGCAAATGCGTTGGTTGCATGGAGCGGTTCGCTGATGGCCCAGTTTCAGGGATTCACAGACATCAATATGGGGATTGGGATTGTCATCAGCGGATTGGGAGCTGTCATTATCGGCGATACACTGATGAATTTTTTGAAAATCAGGGCGATTCCGGCGATGCTGGGCTGTGTGCTCTTGGGTGTGATGATCTTCCAATCCATATTAGCCATTGCGCTAAGTGCAGGGGTAGACGCCAACCTGCTGAAGCTGACAACGGCATTATTGGTGTTGCTTATCGTAGCACTGCCACGTGTAGGTAGTGTCATGCAGTTCGGTAGACGTTAAAACGGGGTAAATATGCTGCAGCTTCAACGTATCACAAAAGTGTTTAATCCGGGGAAAGCGACCGAAGTCATCGCGGTACAGGATACGACGCTTCGATTGGAAGCAGGAAGTTTTACGGTGCTTGTGGGGGCCAACGGATCAGGGAAAAGCACGTTACTCAACTTGATTGCAGGCAGTATATATGCGGATAGGGGCAAAGTATTGCTTAATGACCGGGAAATCCAGCGGCTGCCTGATTATCGGCGGAGCCAATGGATAGCACGTGTCTTTCAAAACCCGTTGACCGGTACGGCATCGTCATTGAGTATTCTCGACAATTTCCGGATGGCGGCATTGCGCCGGGTGCCCAAATGGCTGAAACTCGGGGCAGACGCTGCATTTAAGCGTTCCGTTGCCGAAAAAGTGGAGACACTGGGGATGGGATTAGAACACAAGCTTGCCCAACCTATGGGCACATTGAGTGGTGGGCAGCGACAGGCGCTTACCCTGCTGATGACAACGATGGCAGACGTGGATATCCTTTTGCTCGATGAGCCTACCGCCGCACTGGATCCCCGGTCAGCACGGGAAGTCATGGGAATCGCTGATCGCATTGTTCGCGAAAATAACCTCACGGCATTGCTTGTGACACATAATATTGCTGAGGCTCTACGTTACGGGACACGGCTTATCCAAATGGAAAATGGCAAGATTATCCGGGATTGTGATCAGCAGGCTAAGTTGGCACTTAAACAGACGGATGTCGTGTCTTGGTTTGATTACTATTGAACGGGCTGCTAAGCGCGCCTACCATGCGCTAAAAATTTGGGCTTTTCGCTGAAACTTTTATCTTTGGCATACATTACCTAAAGCCGAAAGGAATGACCTTGCCAGAAGACATATTACATTTCGTTTGGAGATATCGCCTTTACAGTACGCGGCATGTCCTTACGGTATCGGGAAAAACTGTTACGGTATTAGATGCTGGAATGTACAACCGGGATGCTGGTCCTGATTTTCTTGGCGCGCGCATACGAATTGGCGATACCGAGTGGGCGGGGAACGTGGAGATACACGTACGGGCTTCTGATTGGGATGTTCATCGCCACCAGTTTGACAGGGCGTATAACAATGTAATTTTGCATGTCGTCTATGAATATGACCGGGCTATAAAACGCGAGGATGGCATCCCTCCCGAAACCCTCGAACTGGGGCCGTTGGTGCCGAAAAATATTCTGGGCCGATACCGGGAGCTGATGGCCGGTAGGCATTGGATACCTTGTGAGCGGCGCATTCATGCCGTACCGTCATTCCAGTTGTCCCAATGGCTGTCCCGGCTGGTAATCGAACGTCTGGAACGGCGGGTTTCTGCCGTCTTTGATCTACTCACCCAACAAAAAGGAGACTGGGAAGAGACCTGCTACATCTGGATGGCGCGGAGCTTCGGATTCAAGGTGAATGCGCAAGCTTTCGAACAGCTTGCCCGTAGCTTGCCGCGCGGCGTAGTCGCTAAACACAAGGATCATCCGGCCGCGGTGGAAGCGTTGTTCTTCGGTCAGGCCGGTATGCTTGAACGTGTTAATTTCAGCGACGATTATCCGCGGATGCTGCAGCAAGAATATGGCTACCTGCGGAAGCTCCATGCATTAACGCCGGTCGATGCGACCGTATGGAAATTTATGCGTATCCGCCCCGCGAATTTTCCCACCATGCGTATCGCGCAGTTTGCCGCACTTTGCCAATATGCCGTACATTTATTTTCTGCCATTATTGACAACAAAGAAGTAGCGGTGTTGAAAGCATGGTTTGATAAGCTGCCCGTGCACCCTTATTGGCAGCGCCATTACCGGTTTGATACGCCGGCGCCCGCACACAGCAACCAATTGGGGGCGCAGGCTATCGATGTGTTGCTAATTAATGCGATAACTGGTATTTTATTTGCTTATGGTAAATATATTGGTAAAGAAGCGTATCTTTACCGGGCTATTGCCCTGTTGGAGCACCTGAAAGCCGAGGATAATGCTGTTATCAGGCGTTTTTCGGCGCTGGGCGTGCATGCGGAACAAGCCGCTGATTCGCAGGCTTTGTTACAAATGAAAGCATATTATTGCGATAGGAAAAAATGCTTGGATTGCGGGGTAGGCTTACAATTGATTAAAACGATGCGTGATGGTAAAGCGGATTCTTCTCTTTTTTGAACAACGTTCATTTGGCGTATGCACCTATATCGGCGAACGTTTAGGTATTTCCATATCCAAGCTTCGCTTGTTTTTTATTTACACTTCCTTCCTGGCTGTAGGATTTCCGATCATCTTCTACTTTTTAGCCGGGATAGTGCTGGATTTTCGGAATTACATCAAACGTATGCGCCATAGGCTTTGGGACGTTTAGACTTTTAAAATATTAGCGATTTCGACATGCCCTTTCTCCGCCGCTAAGTCTGATGCGGTCTTGCCCATATCATTTTTGACCTCGATAAGTGCACCATTTTCCAACAACAGGATGATCAGATCGATGTTGCCGGTCTGGGAAGCCAAATGGAGCGGGCTGATCCGCGATGCCTGGAAAACGTTTACCTCGGCACCTGCTTCAATCAGCATTTTGGCAATGTTGTCAAACCCCGAACTGATGGCCGCATGGAGGGGATATACATTGTAACCGTTGTGGGATTGTATATTGGGATCGGCGCCTTTCGCCAGAAGATACCGCACGACATTTTCGTTTCCAAAGTGTGTGGCGAGTCCCAGCGGGGTAAAGCCATGATCCGAGACTTCATCCAATAAATGTGGGTTGTCATCAATCATCGCCTGTACCTGCTCCAAAAGATTGGCTGCCGCAGCTTCGTGGATGGTCAATTCATCAATATGTCTCAATAGAACACTGACAATTTGAGGTTTGTTGTAATAACAGGCCAATAACAGAGGGGATATATCGTGACTGGTTTTTTGTTTGCCTAAGCTTGGGTCGCTACGTAGCAAATTGTCAATGGCTAGGCTATTGCCCGTTTCGATGTATTCTTCGAGTTGACTAAGGCTCATGTTTTCAGTTTGGATAAATCTACAATTAAAATTCAGGGACGAATTAACTAAAAAAATATTAAACCTGCACGAATCGTCGCCTATAAAAGGTGTCTAATCGCCGCTTCACCGCCATCAAAAACAAGGTATAGGACGTCTTGTAGTCATTTCTTGTAGTATTACATCTACAAAAACGTTTTTTAACACGTTATTTGTTTTGGATCCTCATTCTTAGCTGTACTTTTGTAATGCCCTCCCAAAGGGCATGTTTTTCATAGGTAGATGTAGGGTCGAATATTCTATTATTCGGCCCTTTTTTTTGTCTTCATGCGAGGCTTAAATCGGCAGCACGATAATTTTGAATTTGAGCAAATGGATGTCTCTCATACACCCGCTGAAGCCAAATGTTAAAAAATGTAAAAAATATTTTTGATATTTTGGTGAATTTCTATTTTTGCGCGCGTACTGTTTATCATTCTAAATTAATAGTTAGTTTTTTATGTTAGCACGTGCCAATACTTTACCTAAAATCTTTCTTTTATTTTTCTGTTTTTGTGGAGTAATTCCGATTCAATTGGTTTGTAAAAAAGCTGTGGCACAAGGTGTTACGCTTTATACTCCCTACACGAAAATTTCCGTCCCGCCTGGCGAGTCCATTGATTATTCCGTCGACGTCATCAACAACGGCGGCAGCGTCAGAAGCGCTGAGATTGCTGTTGTTGGCCTTCCCGAAGGATGGTCTTATGAGCTCAAATCCGGTGGATGGTCGGTGGAACAGCTTGCCGTACTGCCTAAGGAAAAAAAGAACTTCTCATTCAAGGTACAGGTGCCATATAAAGTAGATAAGGGCACCTACCGTTTTCAAGTGGTTGCCAAAGGAATGAGCCAATTGCCGCTGACGGTGGTGGTGTCGGAGCAGGGTAGCTTTAAGTCAGAGTTTAATACCGACCAGGCCAATATGGAGGGAGCGGCAAACTCGACCTTCACATTCAACGCTACACTGCGGAACCCATCCAGTGAGGAGCAGGTCTATGGGCTGAGGGCCCAGGTCCCGCAGGGCTGGAATGCGCTTTTCCGGGCCAATGGCAAGCAGGTGTCATCGGTTAATGTGGGGCCGAATCAAACGCAGAATATCACCATCGAACTGGATCCACCCGATCACCTTGGCGCAGGAAAGTACAAAATTCCTGTCGTGGCTTCCGCAAGCGGAATGTCATCCAACCTGGAACTTGAGGTGGTAATTACCGGCTCGTATAGTTTGGAACTGACCACACCTTCCGGAAGGTTGAGCACGAACATCACCGCAGGCAGCAATAAAAAAGTGGAGATGCTGGTCAAAAATACGGGATCGGCACCGCTGAAAAACATCGAAATGAAAGCTTCTGCGCCAGTGGATTGGACCGTACAGTTTGAGCCCAGTAAAATTGATGTGATTGCACCGGGGCAACATGCACAGGTTTTTGCGACAATCAACGCCAGCAGAAAAGCTATCGCCGGTGATTACGTAGTCAATATGGAGGCTAAGACCCCCGAGAAGTCAGCCACGGCATCCTTCCGGATGGCGGTCCGCACGCCCTTGCTTTGGGGCTGGCTGGGCATATTGATTATCCTCGGCGCCGCGGGTGGCGTGTACTATTTGTTCCGCAAATACGGAAGGAGGTAAGCCGTGAGCGACACCATTATTGAGCTGAAGGGGCTAACCAAGAAGTATGGCGATTTTACGGCGGTAGATCGTCTCGACCTTTCCATTACGAAAGGTGAGGTATTTGGCTTGCTGGGGCCAAATGGCGCCGGTAAATCGACGACTATCCTCATGATGCTTGGGCTTACTGAGCCGACATCCGGCAAAGTAAGCGTATGCGGCATCGACTCCACCGTGAATCCAATCGAGGTGAAAAGGCGAGTGGGGTACTTGCCCGATGACGTCGGGTTTTATGAACAATTGAGCGGGCGCGACAACCTATTATATACCGCCAGGCTCAACCGGCTGTCCTGGCGGGAGGCGGAGAAACGGGTAGACAGGCTGCTTGATCGGGTAGGGCTTCGCGAAGCATCCGCGAAAAAAGCGGGCAAATATTCCCGTGGTATGCGTCAGCGTTTAGGGTTGGCCGATGTGCTGGTAAAAAATCCGGAGGTCATTATTCTCGACGAGCCAACACTGGGAATCGATCCGATAGGCGTACGTGAATTTCTTGATTTGATCGTTTCCCTCAGCCGCGAAGAACGGATTACGGTATTGCTTTCTTCACATCATCTGCATCAGGTGCAGCAGGTTTGTGATAGGGTAGGGATCTTCGTGGCTGGAAAATTACTTGCACAGGGGAATATTGCTGAGTTATCGAAGGCGTTATTTTCCGATAAGGAACCCTACAGCACCGAGGCCCGTATTGAGCGGACGGAAACAACCGACGGTAGGCCGCTGGCAGAGGGATTGAGGGCGCGGTTGCTTGGATTGCGGGGAGTGGTATCCGTACGAGTGGACGGCAATCGGTTTTACATTGGAAGTACCCAAGATGTGACCACCTTGGTTGCGCAGACAATTGTCGATTCTGGGTTTGGATTGAAGAGCCTCAACATGAAAGAATACGGGCTTGATGATATTTACACGAAATACTTTGAAGGAGGGGAGCTATATGGAAAAACTGCATAATGCCGTCAGGCAGTTGAAGACCAGGCCCTGGGCGGCGAAGTTGGCAGACTCGTCCAGCCGCTACCTGGAGCGGGTAAGGGAGAGGCGGATGAATGGCGTTACCCATCCTTTCTGGGTGATTGTCCAGAAAGAAGTGGCTGACCATGTACGCAGCTGGCGTTTCAACGTATTGCTTTTCTTAATATTGTTGACCTGTTTTGGTTCGCTCTATACGTCGATAACCAACCTGGTCGATGAAGCGGCAAAAGCTAATGATGCCGACGATCCTTACTTTTTCTTAAAGCTGTTTACGTTGTCAGACGGTTCGTTGCCGCCCTTTCATGTGTTCATCGGGTTTCTTGGCCCGCTATTGGGAATAGGCCTTGGTTTTGACGCAATTAATTCCGAACAGAATTCGGGCACGTTGAGCCGCATCATGGCCCAACCCATCCATCGCGATTACCTGATTAATGCCAAGTTTATGGCGGCATTTGTAGTCATTGGCGTCATGTTTTTCGCGTTGGGTTTTTTGGTGATGGGGTTTGGCATGGTCATCATTGGGATACCGCCCACTGCTGAGGAGTTTTTAAGGGTTGTGTTTTTTTTGCTGTTGAGTGTGTTGTATGTAGCCTTTTGGCTCAACCTGTCTGTCTTTTTGTCTATTCGGTTTCGGCAGGCTGCTACTTCGGCACTCACGGCCATAGCTATCTGGCTGTTCTTCACGGTGTTTTACCAGATCATCGTGAATCTCGTCGCCCGGGCGATGATGCCTTCGGAAATGGCGTCTCCGCAACAGCTGATAGGCCACCAGCAGTTTGTGCTTAATTTAATGCGTGTCGTCCCGAGCCAGCTGTATACGGATGCCACGACGACGTTGTTGAGTCCCTCGGTACGAAGCTTGGGTCCGCTGACGATGGAGCAGGCTTATGGGGCGATACCGAGCCCACTGCCCCTGGGGCAGAGCTTGCTGATTGTTTGGCCGCAGTTAACAGGATTGATTGCGGCAACGGTCATTTGCTTCGTCTTATCCTACGTTTCGTTTATGCGGAAGGAAATCCGATCGCGATGAGATTGCTTTAATCCGATTTTTCTTGAGCCCAAGTCATCACCTTGGGCTATTTTTTTATAGCTTTGGCCATTATTTTAAGCGGATGTCCAGAAAAATAATTGTTGCCGTCACCGGTGCAAGTGGTGCTATTTATGCCAAAGTATTGCTTGATAAGCTTTCGCGTCTCCAATCCCAGCTGGAAACTGTGGCCGTCGTCATGTCCGATAATGCAAAGGACGTCTGGAAATTCGAGTTGAACAATGAGGACTATGCCAAATATCCTTTTTCATTTTACCAAAAAAACGACTTTTATGCCCCGTTTGCATCGGGCTCAGCCAAGTTTGACACGATGATCGTATGCCCATGTTCTATGGGTACATTGGCCCGCATCGCTGGGGGTACTTCGTCTGACTTGACTACCCGTGCCGCGGACGTGATGCTGAAGGAACGGCGCAGGCTCATCTTATTGCCAAGGGAAACGCCGCTAAGCTTGGTTCATTTGCGTAATATGGTCGCCGTTACCGAGGCAGGAGGCATCATTTGTCCGGCGAGTCCATCTTTTTACAGCCTTCCGGCAAATTTTGAGGAACTCGCTACGACGGTGGTGGATCGGGCACTGGGGTTGGCGGGGCTGGAAACTAACGGGTACGAATGGGGAAGTTGACTGCCGGGGAAAACGAATATTTCAAAATAAACCCTTGCCAATACGGTCAATTTTGTACTTTTGTTTTTTAATGAATGTGCTCGTTGCCATAATTCCTTTGAAAATCGCCTTTCTTGTCCTATTAACGCCTTATTCTTCTTTTTATATACATGGATAACTTACTTGTCAAATCGGCCAAAGTAGCCTTTCGCAACTCACCTTTTCATGGTAAAGAAGTGGATATCCTGGTAGAAAACGGGATAATCGTCAAGATAGCGCCTCATATCGGGGTTGAACATGACCAGCTGCTTGTTGTTGATGCAAGTGGGCAATACGTTGCCCCTGGCTTTTTTGATATGAATGCCAATTTTGGGGAGCCGGGGCTGGAAACCAAGGAAGATATCTTGTCGGGGTGTGCAGCGGCAGTTGCGGGAGGGTTCACGGGAGTGGCCGTTCATCCCAATACGCAACCTCCGGTACACAGCCGGTCGGAGGTAGCATTGATTGTAAACAGGGCAAAGACGTTGCCGGTTGATGTATTTCCGATAGGTGCCATCAGCAAAAAAAGGCAAGGGGAGGAACTGGCTGAATTGTACGACATGAAATTGGCGGGAGCCGTCGCCTTCGGCGATGGCGACAGACCGGTGCAGCAAGCAGGGCTGATGAGCAGGGCATTGTTGTATGCAAAGGGCTTTGACGGCGTGATAGTATCGTATCCCGAGGATGCTTCGGTAGCTGGTGGAGCGAAGATGAATGAAGGCGTTACCAGTACTTACCTTGGAATGAAAGGTAACCCCAATCTGGCGGAAGAACTGATGGTTGCCCGCGATTTGCATCTCGCTGAATACAATGAAGCGGCGATACACTTCACGACAATCAGTACCGCTGAGAGCGTCAACCTGATTCGTAACGCAAAGGCAAGCGGTATCCGGGTAACCTGTGATGTGGCGGCGCACCACCTGATCATGACGGACGAATTGGTCGTCGGTTTTGATAGCAACTACAAAGTAAACCCGCCGTTGCGGACGGATACCGATGTGATGGCGCTGCGCAAAGGGCTTGAAGATGGTACCATCGACGCCATTGTGTCGCAGCATACGCCTCATGAAGTCGAGTTCAAACAGGTCGAGTTTCAGGTTGCGGCAGAAGGAATCATTGGTCTACAAACCGTACTGCCACTCGCCTTGGAGGCCGGATTATCGGTCGATTTGATCGTAGACAAACTGGCTGTTGGCCCTCGGCGTATATTGGGATTGCCCATTCCGGAATTTCAAGAGCAGGCAATGGCAAACTTTATTTTGCTTGATACCGGAAGACGCTGGCGTTTTGACCAGCGTACCAACCGGTCTAAGTCAAGCAACAGCCCGTTGCTTGGAAAAGAATTAACGGGCCAGGTAACAATGGCGGTTAATAAGCGTCAAATGGTAAACACACAGCACTAACTATGGATCTTCACATACAACGGGCTCTTGAGGCAGCTCTACAATCTTATGGCGAAATAGCGGGCGTCGGCGTTGATGGCCTATCGGCTCAGCTCAGTGGCGTGTTTGAAGCAGACGTACCCTACCTGGAGAAGGTTGCGCTATTGGATGAGGCGTTTGACGACCACCCCAAATTAGAAGAACTGCGGGAGATCGCGTTCGATTTACTGTTGATGAATTTTTTCGCTGCGGATGTGGAAAAATTGGAGGGCGACTACCTGGAGTCGGACGAATGGGAAGCCATCGAAGACCAGACCATTGACCGGGGAACGGAAGTGTTGAATTTGCTGCTTTATTTGCGCGAATGTGCAGATGAAGCTATCGAACCGCAGCTGGAGGATTACCTCAAAGAATTTTTGTTGGTGGATGAGGATGAATTCCAGGATGAGCATCGGATTTACGAGCCAGTCATTGCCAACCAATTGCTCGTGGATAGTTCCTATGACGAAATCGCCGAGGTGGCTGCGAAAATCTCCCAGGACACGGAATTGGCTGAATTGTTTTATCCCATGATGGGATTCTTCTATGAGCAGCGCCCCACGGCACAGGACTGGGAGGAATATATTGCGGCGAGTGTAAATCCTGCGTTTGACAAGGCCGTATATCATTTACTGGTAGCCTATAGTCGTTAATTCAAAAATAAAGAACCATGACAACAAATCTAAACACAGCTGAAATAGTTAACCCCAGGAAAATTGCAGTTAACAACGCGCTGATATGGGCGGCGATCAACGTCATTATTTTCCTATTGGTGTATTACGCATCTCCGGCAACACTGGCCAGTCCCGTGTTTGGCTTTATTTCCATTGCAGTAGGAATCGGGTTGGCGGTCTATTTCACGCTGGATCTTCGGAAAAAAATCGGCGGTTATTGGTCGTTTCGGGAAGCGCTGGGGAATATCTTCCTGATGTTCTTTGTGCAGGTCGTGATCTATACGCTGTTTACGACAGCCTTTGCCAAATGGATAGAGCCGGATTATGCCAATATGATGCGGGAAGCATCGCTGAACGCTACCACGCGGATGGCGGAGGCCTTTAGCTCAGACCAGGAGGTTATCGATAAGATGATCGAGGAAGCTGAGAAAAGTATTGAAAAGCAGGTGAATCCCAGCTTGGTCGATCTCATTCAGGGCTTGGCCATCGCGGCCATTGTGTATTTTATCGGTGCACTGATTTTTGCGGCAATTTTCAAGCGGAATCCGCCCATATTTGCCCAGGTCGATGAAGAGTAGCCGATAATGTCATGCGATTTAGCTAAGTTTGCAACGTCGCATGACTATGGATATGGATATTTCTGTCGTTATTCCTTTATACAATGAAGCGGAGTCGCTGCCCGAGTTAACGGCTTGGATACAGCGTGTGATGGACGACCATCGGTTCAGCTATGAAATTATATTGATAGACGATGGCAGCATCGATGGCTCTTGGGAAGTTATTGAGGAGTTAAAAGCTGTCAATGCGAGAATTACCGGTGTCAAATTCAGGCGCAATTATGGCAAGTCGGCAGCACTCAATGTTGGATTTGCGGCGGCGCAGGGCAACGTCGTGATCACCATGGACGCCGACCTACAGGACAGTCCTGATGAAATCCCCGAATTATACCGAAGAGTTGCCATGGAGGGGTTTGATTTGGTATCAGGCTGGAAAAAGCAGCGCCATGATCCGCCAAGTAAAACCATTCCTACCAAACTGTTCAATTCAGTCACCCGGGGGATGTCAGGTATCCATAATCTCCATGATTTCAACTGCGGACTGAAAGCTTACAAGAAGGACGTGGTGAAGAATATCGAGGTGTATGGTGAGATGCACCGTTATATTCCCGTTATTGCCAAATGGGCGGGCTTCAAGCGTATTGATGAGCAGGTCGTGCAACATTACCCGCGGAAATACGGGAAGACGAAATTCGGACCGGGGCGATTTATCAAGGGGTTCCTGGACTTGCTGTCGATATTCTTCGTCGGCAAATTCGGAAAGCGGCCGATGCATTTTTTCGGTACAATGGGCGTGTTGAGTTTTCTGGCCGGCTTCATCATTGCCGTGTGGCTTATCGCTGAAAAACTGATCAGCATAGCCAATCAAAGTCCTTACCGGAACGTCACCGACCAACCTCTGTTTTTTTTGGCGTTGGTGGCTATCATTTTGGGAACACAGCTGTTTCTGACCGGATTTATTGCCGAACTGGTTTCCCGCAACAGCGCCGATCGCAACAATTACCAGATTGAGAAAGTGATTTGATGTTAGCGTTGTGATATTAAATTTTCGATTTTAGGTTGGCTTTCCTGTTCTATGTTTTTTTCCATCATCATTCCGTTGTACAATCGGCCCCAGGAGATTAATGAGCTGCTGGAAAGTCTTACCCATCAACGCTTCACGGCATTCGAGGTACTGGTTATTGAGGATGGCTCCATGCATGACGCGCGAACCATTGTCGAACGCTACAGCGACAGCCTGGACGTACATTATTATAGTAAGCCCAATGAGGGGCAGGGGTTTACACGTAATTTCGGGTTTGCGCGTGCCAAGGGCGATTATTTTATTGTTTTTGATTCCGATTGCCTCATTCCCCCGGATTATCTTTCCAACGTCGTCGCGTTTCTAAAAAAGACACCGCTGGATGCCTTTGGTGGTCCCGATGCAGCCCATGAGTCCTTTACTCCGGTACAAAAGGCCATCAGTTATTCCATGACGTCGCCTTTTACTACAGGTGGCATCCGCGGAAACAGGAAACATCTGGGGACGTTTCATCCAAGGAGCTTTAATATGGGTGTGTCAAGGAAAGTCTGGGAGCGGATAGGCGGATTCAAGCTTACACGGCTGGGGGAGGACATCGAATACAGCATTCGGATCCAGGCTTCGGGTTTTAAGATCGGGTTAATTTCCGAAGCGTTGGTATATCATAAGCGGCGGACGGATTTCTGGCAGTTTTATAAGCAGCTGCATTTTTTCGGTCGGGCCAGAATCAATATTTATAAACATTTTCCGCGCGAACTGAAGCTGGTACATTTTTTTCCGGCGGCATTTGTGTGCTTTCTGATGATTGTGGCGGGGCTCAATGCATGGAATGCCATCGCAGGTGCAGGTTGTACACTTGCTTTTGCCGGCAATATACTGCTGCTTGCCTACGCTACGCTGATCTTTTTCCATGCCTGGGCAAGGACACGAGATACGTGGGTGGCACTGCTCAGCGTGGCTGCCTCATTCATCCAGTTGGTAGCTTATGGATTGGGTTTTATGCAGGACTTTATCAAACGGGTAATCGTCAACCGCCGTTAATGCCGGCTCACGGCTATTGTGGATAAAACACTTTTGCGATTTCATCAGACGAATCGTATTTTGGCAGAACTAAAAATGATTGCCGTTGTTACCGAATACGCAACATAGTCTGGATAAACTGGAAGCCCTGTTGAAAGATCTGGGATACAGGGTGCGGTACGAAAAAGGGAACTTCAAGACAGGAGCATGCGTGCTGCAGAGCAGTAAAGTGGTCGTCGTCAATCGATTTTCGAATCTGGAGATGAAAATCGGTGCGCTGATGGGCATATTACGTGATATGCCGACGGATAGTGGGACACTCGATGAGAAGCAAAAGCAATTTTTGCGCAGTATCAAACAAACTAAGCTAACGATTTGACCATACGATTTTTAGGAACAGGAACATCCCAAGGTATCCCGGTGATTGCATGTGATTGCGCGGTATGTACTTCTTTAAATACTAAAGATAAGCGGTTGCGATCGGCTGTATTGATACAGGTGAATGGCAAAAATATTGTCATCGATACCGGCCCGGATTTCCGGTATCAGATGCTTCGTGAGCACGTCACCCACTTGGATGCTATTCTGTTTACCCACTCGCATAAGGACCATATTGCCGGATTGGACGATGTGCGGGCCTTCAACCGCCAACAGGGCCACGCCATTGATATTTATGGCGCTCTGGAGGTACATGAAGCCCTTCGGCGGGAGTTTTACTATGCCTTCGCAGCCAAAAAATATCCCGGTGTCCCCCAACTGAACCTGCACGAAATATCTTCATTGCCGTTCTCACTGTTTGGGATGCCGATCATCCCGATTGAGGTCATGCATTACATGATGCCCGTCCTGGGATTTCGTATAGGTGATTTTACCTACATCACCGATGCAAAAACGGTGGAAGACACCGAAGTGCAGAAAATCAGGGGGACGAAAATATTGGTGGTCAATGCGCTACAGCGGGAAGCACATATTTCCCATTTTACGTTAGACGAAGCAATCGCCTTTGCGGGGCAAGTCGGCGCCGAACAAACCTATTTTACCCATATTAGCCACAAACTGGGGCTCCACGATGAGGTACAGGCCGAACTGCCGGAAGGGATTTTCCTGGCATATGATGGCTTGTCGGTGGAGCTGGCCTGAAACCAACGGCGCCGACAAACATTTTTTATATGCCGGTGTTGTACTGTATAAATAATCGTTAATCATTAACCTTATACAGTTATGGGAAATTTGCTTTATATCATTGCCGTGATCTTGGTTATCGTTTGGGCAATAAGCTTTTTTGGTGGATACTACACCGGAGGAATTATCCATGTTTTATTGGTGATAGCTATCATTGCGATTTTGTTGCGCGTTATTCGAAGCGCTGCCTAATCGATTGTCTCTAAGAGTATCGCTGCGATACGCAGATCTTCAGGGAAAGTAATTTTAATATTTCGGGTGTCGCCATCGATGATTGAGATGGGATACCCTTTTTTTTCTACCACAGATGCATCGTCTGTATACATTTCATGCTCCGGTTGCTCGTAAGCGTCGGATAAGACAGCACCGTTGAATGTTTGGGGAGTCTGCATCAGGTAAACAGTTTCCCGCCGGCAGGCGTTGTTCTTTAGCCCGTTGCCGCTCACAATCCGGACGGAGTTGATACTTCGCACGGCCAATGCCGCCGTTCCGGTATTCGAGGCTTGCTCGTACGTCCGATCAATTAATGCGGGCGTCACCAGCGGACGCGCGGCGTCATGAACGGCGATCAGGCTGTTCGACAAATTGGCATGCATGGATTTTATAGCTTCGATGCCGTTTTTTACACTGCTGAAACGGCTGTCCCCGCCGGTTACCAACGTATGCGGTATATCAAACCGGTATGTTTCGCAAAGCGCAGACCAATAATCATGCATGTCTTTATGCAGCACGACGATGATACAGGGTGAGCTTTGGCTTTTGTGGAATGCAAGAAGGGTATGCATCATGACAGGCATACCCTTCAAAGACAGGAACTGTTTAGGAATATCCGCGTTCATACGGCTCCCGGTACCCCCAGCCACGATGATCGCGTAGTTCATGATTTTTTCGAAACTCGCCGGCTTAGATGATGAGCATGGCATCGCCATAGCTATAAAACCGGTATTTCTCCTTGACGGCTATTTCATAGGCATTCATGACATTTTCGTAGCCGCCAAACGCAGCAATCATGACCAATAGCGTCGACTCAGGGGTGTGGAAGTTGGTAACCATGCTGTTGGCAATGCTGAAATCATAGGGTGGATAAATAAATTTACTGGTCCACTCGTTAGCCGGTTTTAGGTGCTTGTCCGCAGACACCGATGATTCAATGGCCCGCATTGAAGTGGTACCCACGGCGCATACCCTTTTTTTGGCATCTATGGCCTGGTTGACGATCCTTGCGGCTTCTTCAGGGATTACGAATTGCTCCGAATCCATTTTGTGTTTGGTGAGGTCCTCCACTTCCACCTGCCTGAAGGTGCCCAAGCCTACGTGGAGCGTGATTTCGGCAAATTCCACGCCTTTTAGTTCGAGGCGTTTCATGAGCTCACGGCTGAAATGCAGGCCTGCGGTAGGGGCTGCCACAGCACCTTCATGCTTGGCAAATATCGTCTGATACCGGAATTTATCTTCCGGGGTAGCCCTGCGCTTGATGTATTTGGGCAGTGGCGTCTCGCCCAGTATTTCAATATTGCGGCGAAACTCCTCATCGGTTCCGTCAAAAAGGAACCGGATAGTGCGTCCGCGAGAGGTTGTGTTGTCTACCACTTCGGCCACCAACAAGTCGTCGTCGCCAAAATACAACTTGTTGCCCACGCGGATTTTCCGCGCTGGATCCACCAATACATCCCACAACCGGAGTTCTTTATTCAACTCACGCAAAAGGAATACCTCGATGGTAGCGCCGGTTTTCTCCTTGTTGCCATACATACGCGCCGGGAACACTTTGGTGTTATTCAGGATCATGACATCCTTGTCGTCAAAATAATTGAGGATGTCCTTGAATATTTTGTGTTCTATTTTGCCGGTTTTACGGTCGAGCACCATCAATCGGGATTCGTCGCGGCTTTCGGTTGGCTCGTATGCGATAAGGGATTCGGGTAAATTGAACTTGAATTGTGATAGCTTCATTGTTGATGCAAAATTTTAGATAGCGGCACAAAATATATGCCCAACGTATATAAATTAGCGTGCAAAGTTACAAAATTATTTCATACGCGATGTGAAGGATAAGTATAATTATTATCTGGAAAATTAGTTTATCTTCGCTGTAACTTAACGAATGATTGGCCGTCTTAACTGCGTATGATATTGTTCCTGAAATTAATCGGAGAGAGTTTTGGCTTTGCGTTTTCGGCGCTGCGCGAAAACCGCACACGTACCCTGCTGTCCTTACTTGGCGTGACGATTGGTATCTTGATTATTATTGGCGTGTTTTCGGCAGTAGACACCTTGCGTGCAAACTTGGAAAGCAGTGTCGAAAAATTAGGTAGCAAGACCATCTACGTAATGAAGTGGCCATGGGATGGCGGTCCGGATTTTCCGTGGTGGAAATACGTGAACCGTCCGGAGCCGGACATTCGGGACTACGAAGCCCTCAAAGCGAGGATGACCACCGCAGAGGCTATCTCATTTTCTATTGATATCGGTGGGCGGACCGCGCAATACCTCAATAACAACGTCTCAGGGGTAACGGTCACGGCAGCTTCTCATGAAATGTATGACATCCGGGAGCTGGATATTGCGGACGGCCGTTATTTTACCGAATCTGAATCGAGCCGGGGAACGAATGTGGCGGTTATTGGAGCTACCATAGCCGAAGGCTTATTCCCCAACACAGAACCCATTGGAAAATCAATCCGGGTGCTGGGGCGGAAAATCACGGTGATTGGCATATTTGAAAGGGAAGGTGAGGGGATGATTTTTGACGTATCCATGGATAATGTCATTATGGTGCCGCTCAATTTTGCACGTAATGTGGTGAATATCCGGCGGTATAGCCCAGCCATCATGGTGAGTGCCGCACCAAATGTATCATTGGAAGAAACCGAAAGCGAACTGCGCGGTGTTATGCGCTCCATTCACCGGTTGCGTCCCCAGCAGGAAGATGATTTTTCACTCAACAAAACCACTATCATTACAGCCCAATTGGATGCCATGTTTCAGGTCATCAATACAGCCGGCGGTTTTATTGGCATATTTTCCATCTTGGTGGGGGGCTTCGGTATCGCCAACATCATGTTTGTGTCCGTCAAGGAACGCACGCACATCATCGGCATTCAAAAGTCGTTAGGCGCCAAGAACTATTTCATCCTGTCGCAATTTCTTATCGAGGCCATCGCTTTGTGCCTCATCGGTGGCCTGATGGGGTTGTCTGTTGTGTATCTGCTTACGGTTTTGGTGAAGTTTGCATTCGACCTGACCATTGTTGTCAACATGGGAATGGTGATGCTTACCATTATATTGTCTACCCTAATTGGACTTATTGCGGGTATTGTGCCCGCGGCTATGGCCGCGCGGCTTGATCCGGTGGAGGCGATACGGAGCAAGTAAGCCGTAAACGGAGTTGGGTTTGGAGACCCGGTTCCATCTACGGCTTATGTGGTAGTTCGTCTTTCCCCGGTTATGCTGTCAGGCCAATTTGGCCAACGCCGCTTTTATCCGGCGCAATGCTTCCGTGAGATTGTCGTCGGAGGCCGCGTATGATAAGCGGATGTAGTTGTTGTTGCCGAATGAGTCGCCCCCAACGGTCGCTACGTGAGCTTCGTTCAACAGGTACAGGGCAAGGTCTGCCGAATCTTTTATAATTTGGCCTTGTGCGTCTTTTTTGCCAAAAAACGAGCTGATGTCAGGGAAAAAATAAAAAGCCCCCTGAGGTAAATTCGTCTTTACACCTGGTATATCTTTCAAAAGGTTATATACCAATTCCCTGCGCCGTTCAAAGGCCGCCTTCATCTCTTGCACGGTTTCCAGCCCTTGTTCCAGGGCGGTAATGCCGGCCCGCTGCGCAATAGAGCAAGTACCTGACGTGGTTTGTCCTTGCAGCTTGTCGTTGGCAGCAGCGATTTCTTTGCTGGCAGCCAAATAACCAAGCCGCCATCCGGTCATCGCAAACGCTTTCGAGAAGCCGTTGATGAGGATGACGCGGTCCTTGATGCTGTCAAATTGAGCGATCGATTCATGCTTGCCAATGAAGTTGATGTGCTCATAAATCTCATCCGAAATGATATAAATATGAGGATGTTTTTCGAACACGCGGACCAACCCTTCAAGTTCGGCCTTGGTATAAACACTGCCGGTAGGGTTGCATGGTGAGGAAAACATGAATAATTTGCTTTTGGGGGTGATGGCCGCCTCCAGCTCTTCGGGGGTAATCTTAAAATCGCTGTCGATTGTGGTATTGATAAACACCGACTTGCCTTCGGCAAGCGTTACCATCTCGGAATAAGATACCCAGTAAGGTGTCGGGATGATGACTTCATCGCCTGGGTTAATCAACGTCAGGATGGCGTTAGAAAGCGACTGTTTGGCACCCGTTGAGACCACGATTTGCGAAACGTCATAGTCCAGCCCGTTTTCGTTTTTCAACTTATTCGCGATGGCCTTACGTAGTTCGGGATATCCGGGCACCGGGGAATAGCGGGTGTAGTTTTCGTCAAGCGCCTGCTTGGCGGCTTGTTTTACATGCGCCGGCGTATTGAAGTCCGGTTCGCCCACACTAAGGCTAATGACATTGACGCCCTTTGCTGCAAGTTCGCGACCCAATTTGGTCATTTTAAGCGTAGCGGATTCAGATAGATTATTGATCCTATCAGAAAGAACAGATGGTGTACTCATGGTGCGCAAACTTAGCTAAATTTCTACTATTATAAAAAACTTCTTTGCCATGAAGAATCGCCCAAGAAATTTGCCTCCAACCGGTATGGCGCTAATTCATTATCTTTGCCAATTATCTTAAGTGCATCGGTTTTGAATAAACAGAAAAACATCATTCTTTTCGCATTAGCTGCTGGTGTTGTACTGATGTTGACTAAGTTTACGGCGTACCTGCTGACGAATTCCAATGCCATACTGACCGATGCGATGGAAAGCATTGTGAATGTGGTGGCTTCAGGTTTCGCCTTCTACAGCATCCATCTGTCGGCGCGGCCAAAGGATCAGAACCATCCGTACGGCCATGGTAAAGTTGAGTTCTTTTCCGTCTTTTTGGAGGGCGGGCTGATTTTTATCGCCGGTGTTCTGATTCTGGGAAAGGCAGTGTACAATATCTTTTTGCCGGAGCCGTTAGGTAACCTATTGGAAGGCATCGGGCTTGTCGCGCTGACGGGCATCGTCAATTTTGCGTTGGGCACCTATATGGTAAAACAGAGCAAACTGCTCAACTCGTTGACCTTGCAGGCAGACGGGAAGCACCTACAGACCGACGCCTACAGTACCGCAGGGTTACTCGTCGGGCTTTTCATCATCTATGTTACCGGAATGGCGTGGATCGACGTCGTGCTGTCCATCGGGCTTGGCTTATACATCTTGTTCAGTGGGTATAAACTGCTCCGTAAGTCAATCGCCGGCTTAATGGATGAGTCTGACATGAAGTTGGTGGGCGACGTGGCCGCCGTCCTGCAGCGATATCGCAGGGACGATTGGATAGATGTGCACAATCTGCGGGTGCAGCGCTATGGTCACGAACTTCATATCGATTGTCATGTAACGTTGCCCAATTACTATGACTTAAATAAAGTTCATGATGAAGTGTCGGCTATCGATCAACTGATTAATAAGGGGTTGCATGCAAATGCTGAATTGTTTATTCATGCTGATCCCTGCGTGCCTGCCTGTTGTCACTATTGCAGGGTAAAAAACTGCCCAATTCGCAGTGAAGCTTCCCGCGTTGACATCGTCTGGGATAAGCGGATCATCAGTAAAAACGAGAAACACTTTCACGAATAACGAGTAAATACAAAATATAAAGCGGTGAACAACCGTATGCAATATCAAAACATTTCATCATCTTTACGCGATGTTTAAGGAGATACGAAATCGCTATATACGCTATGCTGTAATAATCGTTTATGTGGTTGTTTTGATAGTCTGTATGGTTGAAGTGAATTTTCTTTGGTTATTCGGCTATTCTCCGACATCAAAAGATATCAGTAAACCGATTCAAAGCGTGGCGTCGGAAGTCTATACGGCAGACCACGTGCTCATCGGCCGTTATTATAAGGAAGATCGCTCCCCGGTACACTATGACAGTATTTCGCCTAATGTAATCAACGCGCTGATTGCTACAGAAGACATTCGCTTTTTTAAACACCGTGGGGTGGATTTTTTGGCCATCTTCTCGAGCATCGTATCCACCGCGCAAGGCGACCGGAGAGGAGGCAGTACAATCACGCAGCAGCTTGCAAAAAACTTATACCGCACCCGGTACAATCAGGCCGTCGGGCTGCTGGATAAGGTGCCCGGAGTGCGTATGCTGGTCATAAAATTCAAAGAATGGCTTACCGCATACAAGCTGGAGGGGGAATATAGCAAGAAAGATATCATCGCCATGTATCTCAATACCGTGTCATTCAGTAATAATGCGTACGGTATAAAAACGGTGGCCAGACGTTACTTCAACAAGGAAACACAGGAACTGACTGCCGCAGAAGCGGCAGTGCTCATCGGTATGTTGAAGGGCACCACGCTCTATAATCCGATACGCAACCCTGAACGGTCGCTTGAGCGGAGGAATGTGGTTTTGGGGCAGATGCATAAAGCCGGATTTATATCGGCGCAGGAGTATGAAGCCGCCAGGGCGGCTGCACTGGGATTGCACCTCGGGGAAATCGAGGATCTTGGAAACGGTGATTCCTATTTGCGCACGGCGGTGGAACGATGGCTGGCCTCATGGTGCGAAGAAAACGGATATGATATTTACGTGGATGGTCTGAAAATATACACCACCATTGATTCGCGGGTACAGCGGCATGCGGAGGAGGCGGTGGCCGAACAAATGAAGCCCTTGCAGCGGCGATTGGAAAATGCCTGGCAGGGCGAGATCCCCTGGCGGGATTCTGAAGGTAATGTTATTGAAGATTTTCTGGAAAACCTCGCCGTGCGGACAACGTATTATCAGCAGTTGGATGAGCGGTATAAAGGCAATAAAGACAGTATCTTTTACTACTTGAACCTGCCCAAACCTATGGAGGTATTCACGTGGGATGGAATTAAGCAGGTGCAGTATTCCAGCATGGATTCGCTGGCACACTACGCAATGATGCTTAATGCGGGGCTGATGACGATGGATCCGTATAACGGTGAAATAAAAGCCTGGGTGGGGGGGATCAACCACCAGTACTATAAATATGATCACGTATTCCAGGCAAAGCGGCAAGCCGGTTCCACCTTCAAGCCATTTGCATACCTCGCAGCACTGGAAGCAGGCATGTCGCCCTGCGACAAATATGTCGATAAGTTTGTGCGCATAACCTATACGGAAAACGGGGAAGAAAAAGTATGGGAGCCTAAAAATGCCGACTGGGTATTTAGTGGCCGCGAAATGTCATTACGCTGGGCGATGGGAAGGTCCGTCAATTCCATCACGGCTCAGATTACCGAAGAAATCGGATGGGACAAGGTGGTTGATGCGGCCGAACGCTGTGGCATTACCAGCCCCTTGGCCAGTGTGCCTTCGGTGAGCCTCGGCTCCAACGACGTCAGTGTGTTTGAGATGGTCAATGCGTACGCAACGTTCATGAACCGTGGAAAAAAGGTGGAACCCATCTTGGTATCAAAAATTGTCGACTACAACGGCAACATTGTAGCTACATTTGAAACAACTGCCACGCAGGCCATCAGTGAGGAGGTAGCCTGGCTGATGGGCTATATGCTCAGGGGGAGCATGGAGGAACCGGAAGGTACCTCTCAAGCGCTCTGGGAATGGGATTTGTGGCGAAATAAAAACCAGATAGGGGGAAAGACAGGCACATCGTCAGATTATGTAGACGGATGGTACATGGGTGTTACCAAGGATTTGGTCACGGGTGTTTGGGTAGGGTGTGACGAACGGAGTATTCATTTCAGAAATTCGCAGACCGGTGAGGGATCGCGCACAGCGCTTCCGGTGTTCGGCCGGTTTATGGAGAAAATCTATCATGACGATTCATTGGATTACGATTACGGGCCGTTTCCTGAACCGGCCGTAGCGATAAACCGGAAATACGACTGCCCGAGTCCACGCATTTCCCGTCCGGACAGCACGCTGTTGGATACGATCATACCGTTAAGGTTGCCTGATTCCCCGGTGGAAATTCCAGTGGATGTCGAAGAATTGAAAAAACAGTTTGAAAATACAGCGCCGGTTCCTGAAGAACACAAGGCGAATGGCGATCAAGACGGGCCGGCCGCACACACCGAGCCCCACCCGAATAATAAGATTCGCATTCGGTATCCGTCAAAAAAATAATATCCGTTGGTAATAATTAAACTTTTTCACCGATATTCGTTCTAATTTAGACATTGTGATTATACACCCATTTTCCATGACGTACCTTAATCGATTTGTCAAGCTTATCTTGCTGAATAGTTGTTTGGTGTTGATGTTTAGCGCAATTGGCCTAAACGCCCGGGCCCAATATTTCGGCCAAAATAAAATGCGATATAAGTCGCTCAAATTTCAGGTCTACGGAACGCCTCATTTTAATCTGCACTATTATTTGCAAAATGACACATTGATCAGGTGGTTGGCTAAAGAAAGCGAAGTTTGGTACGAATTGCACCAGCAGGTGTTTAGGGATACGTTTTTGCGTAAAAATCCGATTATCCTATACAGCAATCACCCCGAATTCCAGCAAACGACTACGATCCAGGGAGAGATTGGAGTAGGTACCGGAGGTGTTACCGAAGCGTTCAAGACGCGGGTCGTGATGCCTGTGATGCAGATTAACCATCAGACACGGCATGTACTGGGACACGAGTTGGTGCATGCGTTTCAATATCGGGTACTGATGGAAGGCGGCGATTCCACTCGTTTGGAAAATATAGGTAACATTCCCCTGTGGATGGTAGAAGGGATGGCGGAGTATTTTTCCATCGGAAAAAAGGATGCGTTTACAGCCATGTGGATGCGTGACGCCTACATAAATAATGATATTCCATCTCTGCGAGCCATGACCGAAAATATGAACCGGTATTTCCCTTACCGGTTTGGGCAGGCGTTTTGGGCCTATATCGGCTCCACCTACGGGGATACGGTCATCATGCCGTTATTTAAGGCGACAGCCATGTATGGCTATGAAATGGGTATCAGGCGGGTATTTGGCTATGATGCCCAGACCTTATCCAACCTGTGGAGAAACAGCATGGAGAATGCCTACCGAAACCTTCCGGTTGACACGGGGAAAGCGCCGGTAGGACGCTCCATCATCAACAGCAAGAATTCAGGCCGCCTGAATGTATCGCCGGCGATTTCACCCGACGGCAAATACGTCGCTTTTATGTCCGAACGGGATTTGTTCAGCATCGATTTGTTTTTGGCGGACGCCCAGACCGGCGACGTAATCCGGAAATTGTCCAGCAGGCTTACCAATACAGATATTGATGAATTCAGTTACTTGGAATCAGCGGGTGCCTTTTCGCCGGATAGTAAGAAATTTGCCTTCAGTGTCTTCAGTCGGGGTAGAAGCAAGCTCATGGTTGTGGACGTTGCGAATGGGAAAACGCTGGCGTTGGAAGCGATGGGGGATATCACCGAGTTTGCCAATATTGCATGGGCCCCCGACGGCGAGACCGTTGCGTTTTCGGGGCTGAAGAATGGCCACAGTGATATCTATCTCTATAACCTGAATACAAAAAAGCTGACGCAGCTTACCGACGATTGGTATTCGGATTTTCAACCGAGTTTTTCTCATGACGGCAGATACATTGTTTTCAGTACCGACCGCGTAGCGCTTCAATCCGATACAAGAAGTGTGGATATTCCCATGAATATTGCCATGGTTGATGTTGAAACCGGCGAAATCACAAACGTCGATGTATTCCAGGGCGCGAATAATTTAAATCCTCAGTTTTCTGCGGACGACAGCCAGATTTATTTCCTTTCCAATAGCGACGGCTTCCGGAATATGTACCGGTATACGCTGGCTGAGCGTAAGGTTGAGCGGATGACAGAATATTTCACAGGCATCAGTGGCATCACGGAATACTCTCCCGCCTTAAGCCTTTCGGTTAATGGCGACGTCGTCTATTCCTATTACCGACGGAACGAATACAGTGTCTATAACGCGAAAGTGGATGAGTTTGAGCCGAAGGAGGTCGATCCCTATGTCGTTAATTTCGACGCCGCAATGCTGCCTCCTCCGGAAAACCTTGGCGTGGATGTCGTGAATGCCAACCTGAGTAATTTCAACTTGTTTCAGCGTATCAGCGATAAGCAGATTTCATCGGTCGCATACAAGCCCAATTTCAAGTTGGACTACTTGGCCAATAGCGGAATGGGCCTGGCGGTGGGCAGTCGGTACGGGGCCGGCATCGCCAGCGGCATACAGGGAATGTTTTCGGACATCCTTGGCCATAACCAGATCTTTGCCGCGCTGTCCATTAATGGCGAAATTTATGATTTCGGCGGCCAGGTCGCGTACATAAACCAGCGGAGCCGGATAAATTGGGGCGGAGCCGTCTCGCACATTCCGTTCATGTCGGGCTATTCGCTCTATAGCCAAAGAGATGTAGGAAACGGTCCGGAGCCGATATTGGATACGTATATCATCCGGACATTCCAGCAGCAGGCGGAAGCTTTCGGTGCATACCCGTTTTCAAGGCATCACCGTTTCGAAATGGGCGGGGCATTTGCGCGGTATAGCTATCGGGTGGATCGCTGGTGGCAAAGTTACCTTTACGGATACGGCGGTCGGGATAGGGTGCCGAATGATGAAGCAAGTGGCATCTTCGGTGGCAACTTCAATGCATTTACCATCCAGCAGATCAATACCTCGTTTGTCGGCGATAATGCAGTGTTCGGCATCGCTGCGCCCTTACAGGGATTCCGTTACCGGGTGGGGATGGAACAGTATTTCGGTGATTTTAACTTTAGGGCGTATACGTTCGACTTACGGAAATATAATCGGTATCAACCGGTCACCATTGCAGCAAGGGCGTATACCTATATGCGATCAGGCCGTAATGAAGATGCATTATTTCCGCTGTTTTTGGGATACCCTCACCTGATCCGGGGCTATGAAAGTGCTTCTTTTAGGAACAATATGGATCAGCGTTTTAATTTCAATAGTTTGATGGGAACGCGCATTGCCGTATTTAATTTTGAAGTACGGCTGCCATTCACCGGCCCTGAACGGTTGGCTGTGCTTCGATCCAATATGTTGTTTTCTGACCTGAATTTCTTTTTTGACGCCGGGCTTGCCTGGGATAGTAGCTCCAAAGTCGCATTTAGAAGCACACCCAGGTACCTGGAAACTGTGGAGGCATCAAATGGCCAGATGGTAGATGTTTATGAGCGTATCCCTGCGTTAAGCGCCGGTGTATCCTTACGGGTCAATTTATTTGGAGCCATGGTGCTCGAGCCTTACTATGCGTTCCCGTTTCAGCGTACTGACGTGAACTTTGGCACATTCGGGCTTAATTTTGCACCCGGGTGGTAATTTGCTATTTTGCACATCGTGGCCGCCCAATTGGGCACCCTGAGGACGCCCAGGACCGGCTTAGCTTCTTAAATGTAACCGGGCGTTGGTAAGGCCGCTTGAGCCGAAGGCATTCAACGGTCTTACCAACCCGAGATCGACCCAATTGGGATTATATTTCCGGATGAGTTTTTCTTTTTGCATACGGGTGTATGTGCTTAATTCCCTGAACCGGCGTAAGGCAGATTCTTCGGTAGGAAGCGCTTCGTGGTAAACCAAGCGGGAAACTTTTGCACATGCATCAAAAAATAAGCCCGGAGCTTCTCTATAGGTTTTAATCGCCCTTTCAAGGTCCTGTGCCATGCCAACGTGTAAGCAGGTACGGTTGCAATCGGTTAAGATATAGATGTAATTATTCATATGTTGAAAATTATTTAACGTTATTTTTTTGTCGCCCTGAAAAGTTTTACTAACTTTATTGGCACAATAATACTAATTTATTTAGTTTGTTCAAATTTATTTTTACTTTTTATGTCGAACATTGCTAACAATCTTAAATACCTCCGTAAGAAAAAGGGGCTTACTCAGCAACAGTTTGCGGATGAGATGGGTATCAAACGCGCATCTGTCGGTGCATATGAGGAAAATCGTGCGGAACCCAAATATGAATTGCTAAAGAAAATTGCCGACTTCTATGGGTTGACCATGGACGAGCTGGCAAATGACACGATCAACGACAAATGGCGGCCCACTCCCCGTGGCAATGCAGCTAACGTGCGGGTATTGAGTATAACAGTGGATGGTGGCGATAAAGAGAACATTGAATTGGTGCCGGTCAAGGCCAGCGCGGGTTATCTTAACGGGTACGCGGATCCCGAATATATAGCTGAACTGCCGAAGTTCAGCTTACCCATGTTCAGGCAGGGGACCTATCGGGCTTTTGAAATCAAGGGCGATTCGATGCTGCCCCTTCAGCCGGGAAGTATCGTGATAGCGGAATACCTCGAAAATTGGAACGACGTAAAACCGGGTCAGACCTATGTGGTGATATCCCGGAACGATGGGGTTGTCTATAAACGCATCGCATTTAAATATAAAGACGATAAAGGGTTGAAGCTGGTTTCTGATAATAAGAGCTATGAGCCCTATTGGGTGCCGGCAGCGGATATTCTGGAAATATGGAAGGCCAAGGCCTATATCAGTACCCAACTGCCTGAGCCGAGCCCAGAGCCTACCATGGAAACACTCACCGCCATGATGGCCCAGATGCAGAAGACCATCAGTACGGTCGTGGATAACCGTTAACGGCCGGGCATACCCATTGGCATAAGCAGATTTTTAATTATAAAACATTTTACTTATCTTTGCATCATCTTGAAAAAGAGGGGACGGAAATCGTCCCCTTTTTTCATGGCTAATGGTTTATTTTTGTAAGTGGAGCACTCAATAGAAAATAAGGTAAAGGCATTGGTTGAAGATAAGATTGCCGATAGGGAAGACCTATTTATAGTAAGTATAAAGATGCATCCCAATGGCAAGCTTGAGGTGTTGGTAGACGGTGACCAGGGCGTAAGTATTCAGGATTGTGCCGCTATTAGCCGGCATGTAGGCTTCCATCTGGAGGAGGAAGATGTAATCGCGCATGCTTATCGGCTTGAGGTTTCTTCGCCGGGTATCGATGCGCCGTTCACTTCAGTGAGGCAATACCAGAAAAATGTCGGGAGGAATATACAGGTAAAGCTACAAGACGGAGGGCAGAAGGAAGGGAAATTGCTGGAAGTGGCTGACGAGTATATCGTGATTATGGAAGAAATTAAAGAAAAAGGGAAGAAAGCAGTCGAACAGCAAAACAGTATCCCCTTTGAAAGTATCAAAACAGCAAAGGTGTTAATTTCATTTAAATAAAATGAGCAATAATATCAATTTGATTGACTCTTTTCAAGAATTTAAAGAGTTCAAAAACATCGACCGACCTACGGTCATCAGTGTGTTGGAAGAGGTCTTCCGAAGCATGATTCGTAGGAAATACGGTACCGATGAAAATTGTGACGTCATCGTCAATCCGGATAATGGTGACTTGGAGATTTGGCGTACGCGGGTGGTGGTCGAAGATGGTTTTTCAGAGGATGACGATTTGGAAATCGAATTGGCAGAAGCCCGTAAATACGATCCCGATCTCGAAGTCGGGGATGACTATATCGAAGAAATAACGTTGGAGAGCTTTGGGCGCCGGGCGATTTTAGCGGCTCGCCAGACGCTTGTGTCCAAAATCCTGGAACTTGAGAAGGATGAGGTATTTAAAAAATACAAGGACCGGGAAGGTGAATTGATCACCGGCGAAGTTTATCAGATTTGGAAAAAAGAGACCTTGGTGCTGGATGATGATGGCAACGAATTGATTTTACCTAAAACCGAACAGATCCCGGCGGACTATTTCAAAAAGGGCGATACCATCCGTGCCGTGGTACACAAGGTTGAAATGGTTAATGCCAATCCAAGGATTATTATCTCCCGTACCGCCCCCGAATTTTTGCAGCGCTTGTTTGAGTTGGAGGTGCCTGAAATTTTTGATGGCTTAATCACTATCCGCAAAATCGTGCGTGAACCGGGTGAGCGTGCCAAAGTAGCCGTTGAATCCTATGACGACCGCATTGATCCGGTAGGTGCGTGCGTCGGCATGAAAGGTTCCCGCATCCATGGTATTGTCCGTGAGTTGCGGAACGAAAACATCGATGTCATCAATTATACGAACAATACGCAACTCTACATCCAGCGGGCATTAAGTCCCGCACGCATTGGCTCGATAAAATTGGATGACGAACACAAAACGGCAGCAGTCTACCTCAAATCCGATCAAGTATCACTGGCGATAGGCCGTGGAGGGCATAACATCAAACTTGCAGGCAAACTGACGGGTTATGAAATAGACGTATACCGCGAAGCAGAAGAGGTCGAAGAGGATGTGGATATCGAAGAATTCGCAGATGAAATCGATGGCTGGATCATCGATGAACTAAAACGCGTGGGGCTGGATACGGCCAAATCCGTACTGGCACTTTCCGTGGATGATTTGGTGAGACGTACTGATTTGGAGGAAAACACCATACACGAAATCATTCAGGTGTTGCAGGCTGAATTTGAATAATTGACTACCGGGCGATGTACCCGCTTGTCGTGCTTTTTTAATTCTTTGCCGATATACGCTTAAAAAAATATATTTTTGTATCAACACAAAAAATAAGAGGTAAATAAATTAGATGTCAGAAGGTAAGAGCATAACATTGCTGAAAGCAGCAAAGGAATTGAACATTGGTATAGGTACAGCTGTTGATTTCTTGGTCAAGAGTGGCTACGATATTGAGCCCAAACCGGGAACCAAATTGGATAGCGAAACCTACGATGTTCTCTTGCGTGAGTTTCAGGGGGATAAAATTGTGAAGGAAGAAGCCAATCAGATTATCATTGGCAAAATCCGTCGTGAAGAATCCCCTTCGGAAACTGTTGTGCAAAAACCACAGAAAGACACGGATACCGAAGAAATACTGATTAAGAATACGGGTGCATTTACACCTGAGGTGCGTCAGACGCCTCCGGCTGACAAAGAAAAAGCGCAGGATAAAGAACCGGATCCGGTTAAGACCACTGAAAAGCCGCATATCCCCGGCATGAAGATCGTCGGCAAAATTGATTTGGACAACTTCCGGGGCGGAAAGCACCAGAAGGAGACTCTCAAAGGGGAAAAAGAAACGAAAGAGAAAGAGGCACCTGCGGACACGCAGGCAGAGAAGGAGCCTGCGCCTATTCCGGCGGCTCAACAGGAGCCCGACCACAAGCCGGAGGCCAAGGAAGAGACGCCGCCGGCTGTTATCGACCAGCCGGTTGCTCCCGAAGTCCCGGAAAACCGGGAGCCGGAGGAAAAGCCGCAGCCGAAAGAGCGTGCACCTGAGCCTCAAAATGAGGTTATACGTGCTCGCGCCCAACGCCTGACGGGACCCAACGTTGTTGGTCGAATTGATTTAACGGCGCACCAACCGAGAGAAAAACCGGTCGCATCTTCCTCCAGTACTTCTGGCGTTTCGGCGCACGACCATAAACGCAAACGGAAGCGTAAAGACAAACCGGGAGTCCAGCGCCCGGGGGCTGCCGCGCCAGGGCAACAAGGGCAGCACGGCACCGCCGCGCCGAAGGGACGCCACGACTTTAAAGGCAAACCAAGGCACGCCACCGAAAGCCGGGAAGAACCGTCAGAAAAGGAAATACAAGATCAAATTAAGGCAACACTTGCCCGCCTCAGCGGTGCAGGTAAGTCCGGTAAGTTTGCGCAACGTGCAAAGCTCCGCCGTCAAAAACGGGATGACATTGCTCATTCGGCCGAAGAGGCAGCACTTGAGCAGGAAATGATGTCTAAGGTGTTGAAGGTGACCGAGTTCGTGACGGCTAATGATTTGGCCAACATGATGGGCGTGCCTGTCACTCAGATTATTGCTACATGCATGAGCCTGGGGCTTTTTGTTTCCATCAATCAGCGCCTGGACGCCGAAACCATTGCCATTGTGGCTGATGAGTTTGGCTATGAGATTGAGTTTGTCAAACCTGAAGATGAGGAAAATACCGAGCTTGAGGAACCGGACAATCCAGAAAATCTAGTCCCCCGCGCGCCTATTGTGACTGTTATGGGGCACGTAGACCATGGTAAGACGTCATTGCTCGATTATGTCCGCAAATCCAATGTGATTGCCGGGGAGGCAGGGGGAATTACCCAGCACATCGGCGCCTATGAGGTGAAGTTGGATGACGGCCGTAAAATTACATTTTTGGATACGCCGGGCCACGAGGCCTTTACTGCGATGCGTGCGCGTGGAGCGCAGGTGACCGATATTGCTATTATCGTGATTGCGGCAGACGATAGCGTGATGCCGCAAACCCGGGAAGCCATCAACCACGCGCAGGCCGCAGGTGTACCGATTGTATTTGCGTTTACGAAAATCGATAAGCCGGGCGCAAATACGGATAGGATCCGCGAGCAGCTCTCCAATATGAATATTTTAGTCGAGGATTGGGGTGGCAAATACCAGTGCCAGGAGATTTCGGGCAAGACCGGGCAAAATGTCGATCTATTGCTTGAAAAGGTGTTGCTTGAAGCTGAACTGCTGGAATTGAAAGCCGACCCTAAAAAACGGGCCGTCGGTTCGGTCATTGAAGCCAGTCTCGACAAAGGAAGAGGAATCGTAACAACAGTGTTGATTCTGTCCGGAACGCTTAAGGTGGGGGCTCCTATATTGGCTGGTTCCCACAGCGGCAAAGTGAAAGCATTACACAACGAACGTGGTCAAAAGGTCACGGAAGCGGGTCCTTCTACTCCCGTACAGATATTGGGGATGTCTGGCGCACCCACTGCCGGAGATAAGTTCTACGAAATGGAGAGCGAGGTGGAGGCCAGGCAAGTGGCGAACAAGCGGCTGCAATTGCAACGCGAACAGGGATTACGTACGCAGAAGCATATCACGCTCGACGAGATTGGCAGACGATTGGCCATCGGAAACTTCAAAGAGCTTAATGTCATTGTCAAGGGCGATGTGGACGGTTCTATCGAGGCATTGTCTGATTCGCTGCTGAAGCTATCGACAGAAGAAATTCAGGTCAATGTCATCCATAAATCAGTGGGCCAGATATCCGAATCGGATGTATTGCTCGCGTCTGCTTCGGATGCCATCATCATTGGCTTCCAAGTACGGCCATCTACAAGTGCCCGTAAGCTGGCAGAGCAAGAACAGATCGATATCCGACTGTACTCTATTATCTATGATGCGATAGAAGAGGTGAAAGCAGCCATGGAAGGCATGCTGGAGCCTAAATATGAGGAAAAGATAGTGGCCAACGTGGAAATCCGTGAAACGTTTAAGATTAGCAAGGTAGGCACCATCGCCGGTTGTATGGTGCTTGATGGCAAAATTAATCGTAACCACAGTATACGTGTTATCCGTGATGGTGTGGTGGTGTATACAGGTCAGTTGGCGTCCTTGAAACGATTCAAAGATGATGTGAAAGAGGTCTCTGCCGGCTATGAATGCGGATTAAATATTCAGAATTTCAACGATATCAAAGTAGGCGACATCATTGAAGCCTACGAACAAGTGGAGGTAAAACGCAAACTTTAAGCTTGCGCCGGGAACGGTACCCACGAAAAGTTTTCCACAATAACGAATCGCCCATAAGTGTAATAAGGACACAATGTGGGCGATTTTTTTTATTCCTAATTATTCGCCTTGGTGCTGTAAGCTGGACGTGTCACGGTTAAAATACTTGATCTATTTTGCATTTAAATAAAAAGACTTTAAATTCAGCCACCAATTTTTGATTATAGCTGAGATGTTTGTGAAGTCTTTGTTTATTTGTAGTCTAGTATTGCTGAATCTTGCGCAGGCGCAGGAGCTGTTTGAACCGTATACCCAGCATATCGAAGGCACTGCGCTGAGTTTTCCGATGCAACCCATTCCCGGCGGAGAGTATACGATGGGTAGTCCAATGGGAAATAAGGATGAGCAACCGCCGCACCCCGTGAGGGTAGATTCGTTTTGGATGGGGACTTATGAAGTGACCTGGGACCTATACGAGCCCTTCGTCTATAAGGATTTTGAGCTCGCCCGCAGCGGTGGCCGTGTCGCGCCGGAGGTAGACGCAGTGACCCGGCCTACTAAGCCCTACCTGGATATGACCTTCGGGATGGGGAAGGAGGGGCATCCGGCTCTTGCGATGACACAGTATAATGCTATCCAGTTCTGCAAGTGGCTCTATATACGCACGGGGGTTTTCTACCGGCTGCCTACGGAAGCCGAGTGGGAATATGCCTGCCGGGCCGGTAGCAGTACCGAATATTATTTTGGAGATGACCCGGCGGCCTTATCGGATTATGCGTGGTATAAGGAAAACAGCGACAATAAAACCCATCCCGTAGGCCAGAAAAAGCCCAATGCATGGGGGCTCTATGACATGCATGGCAATGTAGCCGAATGGACATATGACCAATACATCGAAGATCGCTATCAGCAGTTGTCTGATGGCACTGTCGCTGATAACCCCGTAGCTGTACCGGATCAACTGTATCCGCATAGCATCCGAGGGGGATCCTTTGAGGATAGTGCCCGTGATCTGCGCTCAGCATCCCGGTTGCCTTCGGATCCGTCATGGAAACAGCTGGACCCGCAGATACCGAAAAGTAATTGGTGGTTTCCGGAAGCACCCTTTATCGGCATCAGACTGGTTAGACCATTGAACCCACCTTCCGAAACGGAAATCATGGCGTACTACGATAAAGCGCCCATACAGGATTATTAAAAAAGAGAACCTTAATATAGATCTAAAACAAAACAGATGAGCACAAAACGTATAGGTGAACAACGCCGCGAATTTCTGAAAAGTTCGGCACTGCTGGCGGGCGGAGCCCTGCTTAGTGGAATGCCCGTATTGGGCGCATACGCCCATGGAGACGATGTAATCAAGGTAGCCGTTATTGGTTGCGGAGGCAGAGGAACGGGGGCCGCTTTCGATGCTATTGCTTCGGGGGCCAATATTAAGATAGTAGCGCTGGCCGATGCGTTTCGCGATAGGCTGGATGAAGCATATACCAAGTTGTCGGAGCGCCATGCGGATAAGTTGGATGTCCCCGAAGACCGGAAATTCGTGGGTTTTGACGCCTATCAAAAGGCCATTCCGTTTGCTGATGTCGTTATACTGGCCACGTCGCCCGGTTTCAGGCCTATACATTTCGAAGAAGCTGTCAAACACGGCAAGCATGTGTTTATGGAGAAGCCCGTGGCTACAGACGTCCCCGGTGTGCGCCGGGTGCTCGCAGCTGCCGAAGAGGCCAAGCGGAAGAAACTGAACGTTGTCGTGGGGTTGCAGCGCCGTTATCAAGCCAACTACCGGGAGGCTATTAAACGTATACAGGATGGAGCGCTTGGCGATATTGTGTCCGGACAGGTGTACTGGAACAGTGGCGGCGTATGGGTGAGGCCCCGCCAACCCAATCAAACCGAAATGGAATATCAAATGCGCAACTGGTACTACTTCAATTGGCTCTGTGGCGACCACATCGTCGAACAGCACGTGCATAATATCGATGTTGCCAACTGGGTAAAAGGGAGCTACCCGGTGTCTATACAAGGCACCGGCAGCCGCGCATGGCGGACGGGCAAGGAATACGGCGAAATCTACGATAACCATGCGGTAGAGCTTACCTATGCTGATGGTTCGGTGATATACAGCCAATGCCGGCATTTCGAAGGCACATCCAACAGGGTCGATGAGACATTCCAGGGTACCAAGGGACGTGTATACCTCTCAGCGGGCAATGATGCTATTCTGTGGGATGCCAAGGGCAACGAGCTTTATAGCCATCCGAAACGCGGGAATGCCAACCCTTACCAGCATGAACACGTGGAATTCTTTGATGCCATAAGCAAGGGTGAATATCGGTTTGACAATGCGGAATATGGTGCATATAGTACACTGACGGGAATCATCGGCAGGCTGGCTACGTATTCGGGCCAGGTCATCAAATGGGAGGATGCGCTGAAATCCAACGTCGATTTAATGCCGGAACGCCTGGCATGGGATGCCCTTCCTAAGGTATTGCCCGGCGAAAACGGGATGTACCCTTATGCGATTCCTGGGCAAACGGTCGTCTTATAGTGAAAAAACAGTCAAAGCTGTTAATGGCCGGAATAACGGCTTGCTGGTGCGTGGCGGCCGGCTTTGTTGACGGCGGGCTAACGCGATATACCATCACGGGCTATGCGCAAGGTACGGACTACATGGTTACCTATTATGCAACGGATAGCTCGGTCACCAAGGCGGCGGTTGACAGCATTCTGGCCGCGATTGACAGTTCCATGTCATTATACAACCCTTATTCGCTCATCAATGAGATCAACGGGAGTGAGGACGGGACCTTTGACGTTGACGAACATTTTTACAAGGTACTCGCCCGTTCATTTGAAATCCATCACGACAGCGAGGGCATATTCGACATCACGGTGGCGCCATTGGTGCAGCTTTGGGGGTTCGGACCAACAGCGATAACAAAATTTCCCGATAGTACCGAGGTGAACCAGGCATTGGCCTGTGTAGGGATGGACAAAATCCGCTTACTGGGCGGTAAGCTGGAGAAACAGTGCCTATGTGTACAACTTGATGTGAATGGCATAGCGCAAGGATACAGCGTAGATGTACTGGCCGACCACTTGGAAAGCAAAGGAATAGTCCAATACCTCGTAGAACTGGGGGGCGAATTGCGCGTTAAAGGGCCCAAGCCGGATGGCACGCCGATGCGTATCGGCATTGAACGGCCGTCAGGTAAGGGCATGGAGCAGGTGGTGATCGAAGACGTGATGGAAGTGCGGGAAGGGGCAGTCACCACGGCAGGCAGTTACCGTAAGTTTTTACAGGACAGCGAACGTAGGGTATCACACCACATCAATCCAAAAACAGGTTACCCCTTCGATACCGAGATTATCAGTGCCACTATCTATGCAAAAAATGCAGTCACTGCGGATGGATATGACAATGTTATTATGGCCATGAAAGCTGACGAGGCTGTTGCATTTGTCAACCAACGGGAGGACTTGGACGTGCTGGTCGTTTATCGAGATGCATCCGGGTTCGTTCGGGATACGTCAAGTGCTGGATTCAATAGGTTGTTATCCAGCTATTAACAAATCGTATAATCTATTTAATACAATGAAGAGAAGTCAATTTATTCGCAATTCCCTCTTGGCTACCGGTGCCGTAGCGGGCAGTGGGGCTTTACATGCTTTTGGACATACACCGAATGGCGCTCCAAAACAGGAAAACAAACCCTTCAACCTCAATTATGGGCCCCATCAAGGCCAATTTGAAAACCATGCGGGGAAAAACATCCTCGATCAAATCCAATTTGCCTATGACCAAGGCTTTCGCAGCATCGAAGACAACGGGTTTTCGGGCCGGCCTGTGGAGGAGCAGGAACGTATCGGAAGCTTGTTGGCGAAATTGGGCATGACGATGGGGGTTTTTGTGCTGGACAAAGGGGGGAATGGTGCCAATACGTTGGCCGCGGGAAAGCAGGAGCATGTAGACATATTCCTAAAGGGATGCCGGCAGGCCGTGGAACTGGCTAAGCGGTGCGGCGGTAAGTATACGACCGTGGTTCCGGGGGATTTCGCGAGAAACCTGCCCCCGGACATCCAGACAGCCAATGTTATCGAAGCATTGAGACGCGGTGCGGAGATATTGGAGCCCCACGGCATCGTGATGGTGTTGGAACCCCTGAGCGATACGCCTGATCTTTTCCTGCGGACGTCTACCCAGACATATCTCATCTGCAAAGGCGTAAATAGCCCATCCTGCAAGATTCTATACGATGTATACCACATGCAACGCAATGAGGGAGACCTGATCGCCAATATCGACCGCTGCTGGGATGAAATTGCTTATTTCCAGACCGGAGATAACCCCGGTCGGCGGGAGCCTACAACAGGCGAGATCAATTACAAAAACTTGTTTAAGCACATTTACGATAAGGGATACCGTGGCGTGGTTGGTATGGAACACGGCAAATCAATGAGCGGTAAGGAAGGCGAAGTAAAGCTGATCGCTGCTTATCGCGAAGTCGATAATTTTTTGGGTTAATAAGTGTTAATTTGTTGTAGTATTCATAAATATATCTCATATTCGTTGCGGATTCACCATTCCGTCAGTCGTGCATAGTCAATTATGAACATAAGCATAAGAATTAAGTTGTCTTTTATGATGTTCCTCGAATTTTTTATTTGGGGAGCTTGGTTTGTGACATTGGGGACGTTCTTGAGCCAGAATCTCAATGCGTCGGAACTGGAGAAAGCTAATGTGTTTTCTACCCAATCGCTCGGCGCGATTATCGCACCATTTATCATCGGCCTGATTGCCGACAAGTACTTTAACGCAGAGCGTATCTTCGGGACATTGCATTTGATAGGTGCTTTTTTGATGTATCAAATGTACAATGCCCCGGATGTGAGCGCCTTTTATCCGTATGTACTAGCGTATATGATCTTATACATGCCTACGTTGTCGTTGGCCAACGCGATATCGTTCAGGCAAATGATAAATCCGGAAAAAGAATTTTCGACAATACGGGTTTTCGGAACGGTCGGCTGGATAGTGGCAGGCCTGTCCATTAGCTACCTCTTCAAATGGGACACCGGTGCCGGCCTATTAAAAAATACGTTTTTGATGGCCGCTGTCGCTTCACTGGTCCTGGGGCTGTTCAGCTTTACGCTTCCTAAAACTCCCCCCGTAAAAAGAGATACTACCGAAAGTAGCAGTATTAGCGAAATGCTGGGTTTGAATGCGCTGAAACTGCTTGGCAACAAGAACTTTCTCGTGTTCTTTATATCGTCTATCCTGATATGCATCCCTTTGGCGTTCTATTACCAATATGCCAATCAGTTCCTTTCGGAAATCGGATTAGCCAACCCGACAGGAAAAATGACCATCGGCCAAATTTCGGAAGCATTCTTCCTGCTGCTGCTGCCGGTATTTTTTAGCCGCTTTGGATTCAAGAACACCATTATGCTCGGTATGTTGGCATGGGCTGTGCGTTATTTGCTCTTTGCCTATGGCAACGCCGGCGAGTTGGCTTATATGCTGATTATAGGCATTGCGCTGCATGGTATCTGCTACGATTTTTTCTTCGTATCGGGCCAGATTTATACAGATGCGCGGGCAGGGGAAAAATACAAAAGTTCGGCACAGGGCTTAATTACCCTGGCGACCTATGGCGTCGGGCAATTGATCGGTTTTTGGGTGGCCGGATTGGTCAGTGAATATTACAAGACCAATCCTACCGGGGATCACTTTTGGCAGAATGTCTGGTTGGTGCCGGCGGGAATCGCCGCTGTGGTGCTGTTCCTGTTTGCGGTGTTTTTCAGGAATGAGAAAGCGACGGTAAACGGCTAATTTTCACCACTTGAGACAATAAAATGATAATAATAACGTCAATAATATAATCCCGTTACAGGGGATAAACTAACGCATAACTAAAACAAAAACTATATAACAAGCTATGGCAGATAATGTATATGATGCGATTGTCATCGGATCAGGGATTAGCGGTGGTTGGGCTGCAAAAGAGTTAACGCAAAAAGGATTAAAGACCATCATGCTGGAGCGTGGCCGCAACGTGGAGCACGTGAAAGACTACCATGCGGCAACGAAGCACCCGTGGGAGTTTCCGCACCGCGGCGGACGGACACAGCAAATGGTTGAAGATTATCCCGTATTACGGCGGGATTACCCCTTGAATGAAAAGAACCTTGATTTTTGGGTAAACGAAAAGGAAAGCCCGTATGTTGAGGTGAAACGCTTCGACTGGTACCGGGGTTATCACGTGGGCGGACGCTCGTTGATGTGGGGTCGCCAAAGCTATCGGTTCAGCGATTTGGATTTTGAAGCAAACCTCAAGGACGGCCATGGGGTGGACTGGCCAATCCGGTACAAGGACATCGCTCCTTGGTACAGCTATGCCGAGCGCTTTGCCGGCATCAGTGGCAACCGCGACGGCCTCGATGTATTGCCGGACGGTGATTTTTTGCCGCCCATGGAAATGAACGTGGTAGAAAAAGATATGGCCGCGCGCATCAAAGCCCACTATAAAGGACAGCGCCATTTTATCATTGGCCGTGTGGCAAACCTTACCGTGCCGCATGAAGGGCGAGTCAATTGCCAATACCAGAATCAATGCTGGTTGGGCTGTAATTTTGGGGCTTATTTCAGCACACAGTCATCTACGTTGCCCGCTGCGGTGGCTACCGGCAACCTGACATTGCGCCCTTTTTCGATTGTGACCAAGATTCTGTACGATAAGGATACGAAAAAGGCAAAAGGGGTAGAGGTGTTGGATGCTGAAACCAATCAGACCTATGAATATTTTGCTAAAATCGTGTTTGTATGCGCATCCGCATTCAACTCGACTTGGATATTGATGAACTCGGCAACCGATATCTGGCCGGACGGATTGGGCAGCAGCAGCGGCGAGCTCGGCCACAATGCGATGGATCACCATTTCCGCTGCGGTGCCAGCGGACGCGTGGAAGGGTACGAAGATAAATATTACTACGGCCGGCGGGCCAATGGTCTGTATATACCACGCTTCCGGAATGTCGGCAATGATAAGCGCGATTATGTGCGCGGCTTTGGTTATCAAGGCTCTGCGAGCCGTGGCCGGTGGAGTGGTGAGATTGCTGAAATGAGTATCGGTGGCGAATGGAAGGATGCCATGTGCGAGCCGGGCAGCTGGTCTGTTGGCTTCACCGCATTCGGCGAGACATTGCCCTATCATGAAAATCGGATATTCCTGGACAAGGATGTTAAAGACAAATGGGGATTGCCCGTATTGGCCATGGATATGGAAATCAAGGAAAATGAGCTGAAAATGCGTAAGGATATGATGGAGGATGGCAAGGAAATGTTGGAAGCGGCCGGAGTGAAAGATGTATATACGTACGACAACGGATATGGCTTCGGGCAAGGCATCCACGAAATGGGTACGGCAAGAATGGGCCGGGATCCGAAAACCTCGGTACTGAATGGCAACAACCAAGTATGGGATGCACTTAACGTGTTTGTAACGGACGGTGCTTGCATGACGTCTGCCGCCTGTGTGAATCCGTCGCTCACGTACATGGCATTGACGGCTCGTGCTGTTGATTTTGCGGTGAGCGAGTTGAAGAAAGGCAACTTGTAACGTGCATTGCACGATTGGAGCCGGATAGACATTGATAACGACAAGTTTAACGATTAACGAGATGACATTATGAATAGAAGAGAAGCTTTGGCAAGGGTTGCATGGATAATGGGCGGAGCGGTTGTTGGTGCTAATCTATTTTTGGAAGGGTGTACCCGCAAGGCCACTAAGCATGTGGAGGGCCTTTTTGAACCGGAAATGGTAGATTTTCTCGGGGATGTGGCAGACACCATATTACCGCCGACAAGCAGTCCGGGTGCAAAAGAGGCCGGCGTGGGTGCATTTATCCCCGTGATGGTCAAAGATTGTTACACAGCTAATGAGCAAAAGACATTCGTAGACGGGCTTGGCAAACTCGAAGATGCTGCTGATGAAAAATTCGGCCGGAAATTCCAGGAATTGAATGCTACGGAACGTACGGAGCTTCTGGCGGCGATCGATAAGGAGGCAAAGGATTACCAAAAAAGTAAAACAGCCGAAGACCCCGACCATTATTTTCACCTGTTTAAGCAGCTGACGTTGCTTGGATTTTTTACGTCGGAGCTGGGAGCTACCAAGGCATTGCGCTACGTTCAGATCCCCGGACGGTACGACGGTGATTATCCCTATAAAAAAGGCGATAAGGCCTGGGCTACCTAAGCGGGGAAGTACACAAGAGCGGGGATGCTTACGGCAAATCGCCTACTGCAGAACCGCTTCTAACCAATTTGGGCGACGGAAGGGTTTCTTTGTCGATATTCTCCAATACGTCCAGTATCGCCAAGACAGCATGATGAAAGAAATCCGGCTGGATACGCTCGTAAGTATCCCGTGGCGTATGGTAATCGGGATGATCTTCCACACCAAAATAGATAAATGGGATGCCTGCTTCATGGAAAGCTGCATGATCGCTCTGCTTTGTCCAGTCGTCATGGCCGCTGCCGGGTTGGTCATGCCCCGTCTTAAGGGTGATGAAGCGGCTGTCGCTTTTGATAAAAGGCGAGAGAAAAGGGTAATGATAGGTGCCTGAAGCGTAAAGTTCATTGTTATCGTTGCGGCTTACCATATCCATGTTGACGTTGAGTACAATCCTGTCCAGCGGGATCGGCGGTGCCCTGACAAATGCCCGTGCACCTTGTAAACCCATTTCTTCGGCATCGAAGGCGGCAAAAATTAAGGTATGGTTGGGTCGGTGCCCGCTGAAATAGGCGGCCAACGCGAGCAAAGCAGATGCACCGCTGGCATTGTCATCTGCCCCGTAATAAATCGCACCGTTGCGTTCGCCAAGGTGGTCGTAGTGTCCTGAAATAACGATGGCGTCCTCGCGTTTGCCGGGTATGTATCCGATAATGTTGTATCCGGTGAGCCCATTGGTCATGGCAAAGGTGTCAAGGTAACCTTCCTGGAAAGGTTTCAGTGCCAACGCTTGAAACCGCCCGGCAAGGTAAGTCCTGGCTTTCTGATGGCCCATCGTACCCGGCTTTCTGCCTGAAAAGTCGCGGGATGACAAAGTTTTGATATCGTTCAGTAAGCGATCCCTGTCGACCTTTTGCGCTGAACCGTTCAAAACGGCCAGCAGGCAGGAAATGATAATAATGAATGTCCTTATAAACACCATAAGCCGATTTGCAATGAATAAAATATTGTGCAAAATAATGAAAATGTGCCTGGAAGTGATCATGTAACTGCAATTTTTCAAACCAGTCATTGTTATTCTGGTTCAATTTCAGTAGTATTGTTTATCCAAATCACTAGCCATGATGACAGCTGTAGAATTGATACCTAAGGAAGAGATCCCGAAGTATAGGTTGGCAAAAGCGTCGGCAGATCATTCAGTGGAGTTGCGTCCCAAACTGCAAGGTGCTCAGCGGTTAGGTAATGAATTTAAAGCCAAGGCAACCATTACGTTTCAGACAATCGACGGACCAAAACGGGTGGAAACGACGGTTTGGACGGTTACCGATGACGCGCTTCAGATCAAAAATGGGGTGGTCTTGCCATTGGGCAGTCTGCTGGATGTCGACTATTAGCTTATACACATACATACTTTACCCAACGATTATTAATCCATGAAACGATTTTTACTGATTGCTGTTTTTTTCCAGTTATTCATTGCCGCGACGGCCCAACAGGCTACCGAGAAAATTAAAGTGACTGATTTGCTGAAGATCAAATCGATAACATCTGTTGACTTATCTCCGGACGAAAAACAAGTGCTGTTTACAGTACAGGCTATCGTTCCGGATAAACAGAGCAAATCCGATTATTCTTATGACAATCAGCTATGGCTCGCGGCGACCGACGGCACTAATGGCCCAAGGCAGCTTACATTTTCCGAAGGAGGCGTTTCCCAGCCAGTATTCAGCCCGGATGGGCAATCCATCGTCTTCGTCAGAGCGGTGGATCGTAAACCCCAGCTTTTTTTGCTGCCATTGACTGGCGGTGAGCCGCAACAGCTTACCAATCACCGTTATGGAGCGAGTAACCCGCAATGGACAAAAGACGGCCGGAGGATTTTGTTTACGGCATCTTTGTCGCTACAGGAAGTACTGCGCGACTCCGTCATCAACCCAGGGGGCAGGCTTCCTGAATGGGTGGATGAAAAACCGGGATTCAGCGGTAATGAGCATTTAAGAATGGACACGGCAAGCAAGCCGGACCCGGACGGGTCCTTGGCCGAGATTCGAGCTTACTTAAAAAAGAATGAGGAAGATAGGAAAGCGAAAGTGTTGACCAAGCTTAATTTTCAAGGAGAAACAGCCACCTCGGCGGAGATCCGCTTTTCCCATATTTTCATCACGGACGCAGAAGTCGGAGCATCACCAAAAGCAATCACCCGCGGGTTTTATTCGTACGGATCGCCGCAGATGGTGGACGATAACAGGTTAGTGGTCAATGTGAGAAGGGAAGGGGTGCTTCATCCCGATCGCGTACAGGAGAGCCAGGTAGTGATGTTAGCTGTCGATGGCGCCGGCGAAAAGGAGCTGCTGGCGCAACCGGGCAAAAGCTTTTCGGTCGGAGCCGTTTCACCAAGCGGCAAATGGCTCGCCTATCAGGAGTCTGAAATCGGTAAACCTTCCGTCCCGAAATTATATGTAGTGAATTTGAGCGCCTCTGGCGCCGCCGGTACACCGATATCCATCACCTTTGACCGGAATAAAAGTGGACTGAAGTGGAGTAGTGACGAAAAGTACCTGTACTTTACCAGCGCAAGCAATGGTGGTACAATATTATGTAGGGCAGCAATTGACGGTGCCAACGTCGACAGACTCACCTCAGTAGATGAAGGTATCGGCGACTACGATTTCGAACGGGGACGTGTCGTTTACACGAAGACCAGCATCAACAGCCCGTCGGAACTGTTCATCGCCGATGATTTATCGTTGAAAAATAGTAAGCAGCTGTCTGATTTCAACACTCATTGGATAGCAAAGAAGCAATTGAGTGTTCCGCAAAAGCATGTGTTTACCAATGACGATGGAATGGAAATCGAATATTGGGTTATGAAGCCAATCGGCTACAAAGAAGGAACACAATACCCGTTGCTATTGGAAATCCACGGTGGACCGTCGGCCATGTGGGGGCCGGGAGAGGCAAGCATGTGGCATGAATTTCAATATTTCTGCGCACAGGGTTATGGCGTAGTATACAGCAATCCGAGGGGATCAGGTGGATATGGTGAGGAATTTCTGCGGGCTAACATGAATAACTGGGGCGCCGGTCCCGCCAGTGATGTGCTTACCGCCTTGGACAGAACCATCGCCGAAGGCTGGGTAGATACCGCCAAACTACTGATTACTGGCGGATCGTATGCTGGCTATCTGGTCAGCTGGATCATTGCTCATGATCACCGTTTCAAAGCCGCATGTAGCCAGCGTGGGGTATATGACTTAAAGACATTTTTTGGTGAAGGCAATGCATGGCGGTTGGTACCCAACTATTTTGGCGGATACCCCTGGGACGATCAGGTAAAAGATGTGCTGGAGCGCGAGTCGCCGATCAATTACGTATCTCAGATCAAGACGCCTTATATCATTTTCCATGGCGAAAACGATCTTCGGACGGGGGTGATACAAAGCGAAATGCTCTACAAGAGCCTTAAAGTATTGGACAGGCCCGTGGAATATGTCCGCCATCCGGGTGCAGGTCACGAAATTACACGCAGCGGGGATAACCGGCAACGCATCGACCAGATGCTGCGTACTTATGAATTTTTCGAACGTTGGATAAATTGACGCCCTGATTAGCTGGAATTTCAAAAAAAATCATGTTTGCATAAAACAAAATGAAATCTGCAGCGTTAAGAGATTAGGTTTAGGTTGATAAAAAACATTTTGTTTTTACCGCGCTTCCCAAAGGCGCGGTTTTTTTTTGCCTTTGTCGTTCGTATACAATTTTTTGTTGTTTACACGCATTCTTTTCCGCAAGCCTCTGTAACCCCCTAACTTTGACCAAGAATAAATAGCGGAATCTCATAAACGACCATGGATAGTAGCTTAGCAAACATCGGGCATAATATTTTTTTGACGTATTGTCATGAAATTGTGGGAATCGCCATGAAGTGGTTAGTGCAGCAGCATTTCCCGTTTTCCGCCATCGGTGAAGCACAGAACTTTCAAAAAACGCTTAACGATCTGCCTAAAAAACAATACGACCTCGTGGTATTGGATGCCGAGATTAGCGACAGCGCGCACGTGTTGGCTATCGTAGAGCATATCAAATCCATCAGCCCTAAAACCCGCATACTGATATTTTCCGAACTGGATGAAGCCATTTATGGGCCCAAGTATCTTGCATTTGGTATCAATGGATACCTAACCAAGAATGCAGCGGTCGATAGCATTGTGCAAGCATTCGAAACGGCATTGAGAGGCGGGGTTTTTCAGCGGGAAACCGGCGACGTATTGCAGCCATCGCGGGTGACCCGATGGGGACCGTTTAGCCTATTGTCAGCCCGAGAAGCCCAAATCGCTGATTTGCTTATCAAGGGAATTCCCTTAATTGAAATCAGCAAACGGATGAATTTAAAGGAAACGACGGTCAGTACGTACAAAAAGCGGGTTTTCAGAAAAACCAATGTCAAGGCGTTATCTGATCTTATCGCCTTATCGAAAATCTATAGGTAGCACCATTTAGCAGCTTGGCGTCACGGGTCAGACTGTAGTATTTCACCTACATTATTTTCTGTTTACATACATTTTCCTGTCGTTCGTACACATCAAATTGCTGCTCATAACCTAAATCTGTCTATTTGTGCACATCATTTGGCCGACTATTGCTTGGCCGGGTGAAAAAATACCTATTGAGTGGAATCTGATATTGACTATTAATTATTGAAATATATTCTAAATGAAACACGTAGACTTTAAATCCTTGTGTAAGTATGTGTTGACAAGCTTAATGTTGGTTGCAACACTGTTCAGCTTTGTGGAAGCACAGGTAAGGAAAGAATTTGTCCCGCGTTTTCCAAACGCACCTATCCGGGGGGATTTTTCCATATTGGGTAATACAAACGTCGGATTGACCGAAAGCGGTCCCGACGCGCACAATGGTATAGGAGTTGAGTTCATTGATATCGACGACGATGCGCAGACCCAAAATTCTTCATCGGCTTCACTCCAGTTTTCCAATGAAAATGGTGCGCTGGCGGCATGTACGGAAGTTCTTTTTGCCGGACTTTATTGGAGCGGTAGGGCGCAGACAGAAAATAACGATGTGCCCGGTAGGCTTCCTGACGGCCAATGGAGCAATACCCGTTTCCAAAAAAACAAGGTGAAATTCAAGCACGAAGGCGACACGTATGTGGATATTACAGCGGATGAAATCGTTGCTGAAGATGGCAACCCGTTGGATGTCGCCACGAATCGTGGCATGTATGTGGCATTCGCGGACGTGACAGCTTACGTGAAAAACCACAAAGAAGGTGCATATTATGTGGCAGATATTGCAACGACGGAAGGCCCGGACCGGAGCGGAGGCCTGATTGGCTATTACGGTGGGTGGGGATTGGTCGTGGTATACCAGAACCCCGTGATGAACACCCGGAATGTGGTGGTATATGATGGGTTCGCATTTGTACAGGGTGGAACCACCGATGAATACCAAATCGACATTGAAGACTTCTTGTCTAATGAAGAGGGGCCTGTAAATGTCAAATTGGGCATATTGGCCGGCGAGGGCGATCGGATTGACTTAGGCGATTACTTGAGTATCCTCAATAAGGAAACCGGGAGTTATGACCGTTTGCAGCATTCGCTCAATGACGTGGATAACTTTTTCAACTCCACCATCCTCAACGACGCCCCACGGAGGCCCGTTTTGGCAGACAATGCAGGTATTGACATCGCGGTCTTCCAGATCCCCAATGAAGAAAAACAATACATCCGGAACCGCGACGATCATACGAGTTTTCGGTACAGCACGAGAGATGACAGCTATGTGATTTACAACCTGACATTTGCCGTTGATGCGTATATCCCGATTATTGAACCGATCAACCGTGTAGTTTCGGGAATTTCTCCCGACGGTACGGTAGCGGCTGGCGATGAGGTCGAGTTCAGGCTCGAAATAAAAAACAAAGGTAATGAAGCCATTCGGGATGGTGTGATTACAATTCCTGTTCCCGATTTTATCGATATCGAAGTTGTCGCAGTCTCTGAGGGCGAAACACCGCAGCTCGTGGACGGGAAACTCATTTGGAATGTTGCGGCGATTGATCGCCATGACGACATCAACGACGTGATAGCCTGGATGACCTATAAAGTGAAGGTGAAAGATTGCGCTTCGTTATTAGGAATCGAAGGGGGGTGTTCGCCGCAGATTGCCATAGACGGTAGCTTTTCAGGTATTGGTTCGGTTTCTGAGCAACTGGTTACCTCGGGCTTTATCAGTGGCTTTGGAGATGACGAGACACCTTGCGTCCCGGAGGGAAATCCGATTTATGGCGCGGTGACTTTCAACGTTGACTTAAATAGCTGCTTTACATTTACCGGTGCTTCGGATGTGGTTGTATGCGCAAACGATGAAGTCCGTATTGACTTCCGTAGCGAAGCAGCGTTGACGTACCTGTGGAGCAGTGACAATGCGGCGATTGGTGTTGCAGACAATGGTGAAGGTGACATCTCATTTATCGCGGTTAATGATACCGAAGCACCAATTGTCGCAACCTTTACGGTTACTCCGCGGGCTGAGAATGGCTGCGAGGGTACCCCCGTTTCATTTACGGTAACGGTAAATCCGCAACCTGATGCGGATTTCAGTGGCCCCGATAAGCTTTGCCCGGGAACCACAGCAGTAATGCAACCGGTGCAGGCCGGGGGGATTTGGGCCAGCAGTGACGAAACCATAGCCACGGTCGACGCCAACGGCTTGATTACAGCGCTAGCACCGGGTACGGTTGTCATTAGCTATACCGTATCAAGTGAGGCGGATTGCGTGGCACACCAGGAGAAATCGGTGACCATTGCCGGCGACTGTGCCATCACAAGCGAAAAGACGGTTGCCGATGCGGACAACGATGGACTGGCACAGGCGGGAGAACAATTAACGTATACCATTGCAATCAGCAGTACGTATGATCGAGATATCTCCGTAAATATTGCCGACCAAATGCCGGCTCATACGGTGTATGTTAGCAATGCTACAAACGGAATTTATGATGCTGCGGCCAATGAAATCACTTGGGATGATCTGGTAATTCCTGCGGGAACAAGTATCACAGTGTCGTTTGTGGTCGAAGTTGCAGAGAACTTGACGGGTGTTTCCATGATCGAAAACACGGCCGTTATAACGAGTGATGTAATGGAGACGCCACAAACCCCGACGGCAACTATCGACACCGACCCCGTAAAATCGTTCAGCAGCGTGAAGACAGCGGACAAATCGGAAGTGAAGGCCGGCGAGGAGCTGACCTACACGATACGGGTAACCAATACGGGTGATGCGGACTATACGGGTATCGTGGTCACCGATGTCATCCCGGCAAATACAATATACAAAGAAGGCAGCGCCAGTGCGGGGGCAACGTTGAGCGGCAGCACGCTGTCATGGACACTCGACGTACCGTTCGGCGCATCGCGGGAAGTCCGCTTCACGGTAGTCGTTGCGGAGGATCTGACAGGTGTTGGCAGCATCCGCAATGTGGCCCGGGTGACGGGCGATGATCCGGAGACACCGGAAGAGCCGGAGGCGGAAACGCCGACGGATCCGGTGAAATCGTTCAGCAGCGTGAAGACGGCGGACAAATCGGAAGTGAAGGCCGGCGAGGAGCTGACCTACACGATACGGGTGACCAATACGGGTGATGCGGACTATACGGGTATCGTGGTCACCGATGCCATCCCGGCAAATACAATATACAAAGAAGGCAGCGCCAGTGCGGGGGCAACGTTGAGCGGCAGCACGCTGTCATGGACACTCGACGTGCCGTTCGGCGCATCGCGGGAAGTCCGCTTCACGGTAGTCGTTGCGGAGGATCTGACAGGTGTTGGCAGCATCCGCAATGTGGCCCGGGTGACGGGCGATGATCCGGAGACACCGGAAGAGCCAGCTACCGAGACGCCTGTTGTACGGGACAACCGGTTTGAATCAAGTAAAACGGTGGCCGACGCAACCGGCGACGGCAAAGCTGAGGCAGGAGAAGAGCTGACCTATACCATTATTGTCAAAAACATGGGGCAAGATGTTTACCATGATATCATTATAGAAGATGCGATTCCTGCCCATACAACCTACATCGCTGGCAGTGCAAGCCATAATGGTGCGCTCGTCAACGGTAAATTGATTTGGAAAATCTCCCTGAACCGGGAAGAACAAGTCGCGGTAAGCTTCAAAGTAAAGGTTGCGGGAGCGTTGGCAGGAGTCACAGCAATACGGAACGTCGCATTAGTGACGGGAGGTGATCCCGCTAATCCGGAAACCGAGCATCCTGAATCACCGGATGTACCGGTGATTATCGGGCCAGTTGCTCATCACGACGAGGCCAATACCAACCAGGGCGAGCCAGTAACGGTCACTGTGCTGGCAAACGATGAGCCCGGTAATAGCCCGATAGTGCCCGGTTCCGTTCGCCTCATTGATCCCGTGACCGGCAATAAGGTCACCACTGTGTTTATCGAAGGAGAGGGGACCTATACGGTTCATTCGGACGGCGGTGTCACGTTTGTTCCGGATGCAGAATATGTCGGTGTCAGCGTTGTGAAGTATGTTGTAGAAGACGAAAATGGCTTGGCTTCAAATGAAGCAACCGTTACGATAACGGTGGAAGGTGTCGCAGCGGAAATCGCACCGATCGCGGTAGATGATAATGCGACAACCCCTCATGGGCAAGCCGTGACGATAGCGATACTGGAAAATGACCAAGCAGGAAGCAGTCCGATAGTGCCGGCCACGGTAAGGTTGATCGATGCATCTGGCAATCGTGTGAATGCTGTAACCATTCCTGGCGAAGGTCGCTATGAGGTGAATACACAGGGCATTGTATCTTTCATGCCGGAAGCTGGATTCGTAGGTACAAGCACGGTGCGTTATGAAGTGAGCGATGAAAACGGTTTACTTTCCAATGTTGCTACCATTGCGGTTACGGTCAGTGCCCATCCATTCAAGATTCCGAATGTGTTCACCCCGAATGGCGACGGCCGTAACGATGTTTTCGAAATTGTCGGTATCGAAGGGTTCGACCGTGTCGAAATTACGGTCGTGAACCGCTGGGGCAATGAAGTATATCGCAATACAAACTACAAGAATACGTGGAACGGGCAAGGGTTGAATGAAGGAACTTATTATTATTCCATCATCACGCATGCGGGCGGACGTCAAGAGCGGCATACGGGCTGGGTGCTTATCAAACGGCAGTAGTACGTATCATCGATATTACATAGTAAACATGAGGTCTCATAGTACGTTGGCATTGATTAAAATAAAAAAACGATGAAGTACATAAAATTAATGATATTGGTGGTTGCCGTGGGAATAGCGAGGGAAGCCCATGGCCAGCAGAATATCCAATTTACGCAGTATATCTTCAATTCGATGAGTGTGAACCCGGCCTATGCAGGGTATAAGGAGCAATGGTTTGGCCAGCTTGGCCTCCGTAGCCAATGGGTGGGATTGGAGGGGGCACCGCAAACGGGCTTACTATCAATAGACGGTATCGTAGACCCGATAGCTAAGCGCCATGGCGTAGGTTTACAGCTCACTGCAGACAGGCTGGGGCCGCAGTCTTCAACTTCGGCATATGCAAACTATGCATTTCGGCTGCGGCTGAATGAGGAGGATACGCAACGATTGAGCTTTGGTATTGGTGCTGGCGTGACCCAATACAGTCTTGACGGCACAGTACTCCAGCCCATTGAAGGGAGTGATCAAGTGGTTCCCGCAGGTAAGATAAGCAATTGGATACCTGATCTCCGCTTTGGGATATACTACTACAATCCCAAATGGTATGCCGGGGTATCGGTCATGGATTTGCTTTCCGGCGACCAGAGCAATAATATCTTCCGTTGGGACGGAACCACCACCGACAACATACGGCGCAAGCGCCATCTTTACTTTATCACCGGTGCATTATTTGATCTGTCTCAAGGTTTGAGGCTTCGCCCAAGCTTATTGGTTAAGGAAGATTTCAAAGGGCCGACGAGTTTAGACGTAAATGCCATGTTTATTTTCGGCGATCGCTTTTGGCTCGGAGCAGGCTGGCGCACCGGTGTTGCCGTCTTTGAACGTGAATATAACCGGATAAGCGGCAAGAGCTTGAGTGGCCGGAACTCCATATCAGCGGTGACTCAGATTTATGCTACCGAAACGCTAAGGATAGGCTATTCATATGATCATATTATCAGTAGGCTGTCAAACGTCCAAAATGGGTCACATGAAGTGACACTGGGGATCACCTTCGGTCCTAAAGCACAGCGTATATTAAGCCCAAGGTTCTTTTAGTTAATGGACATCTTCCTTTTAATTTTGACGATATGAAACCTGAATTGCCATCGCAAAAAAACATGATTCATTCATACCAGCTTCATTGCCACTTAAAAACAATGATTCAAACGAAACCTGCCGTGCCGGCGTCTGACACAAACGATGATAAAAACGCAAATTCCCTCATACCCTTACGAACAAATTATTTTCCAATGAAACAGCAATACGTAGGTTTGTTGATGGTGGCGTTGATGTTCTTGGCTCATATTTCCCTTGCCCAAGAACAACCCAGTCTCCGCGACCGCGCTGATGAGTTGTACAGGCGTTTTGAGTATGCCAACGCTGTGAAATTATACGCGAAGCTTGTGGATACCAAACGTCCGCGGGTGCAAGATTTAGAACGCCTTGCAGATAGTTATCTGAAAATGAAAGACTATGAGTCGGCGGAAAATTGGTATGCACGCCTTATAGGACAGGACGAAAGCTCGCCTGAGCACTTACTGCACTATGGGACAGTGCTCAAAATAAACGGTAAATACGCAGCGGCAAAGCAGCAGTTAGAAGCTTATGCCGCCAAAACGGGCGATAGCGAGCGGGTAGCGCTGGAAATTGTGGGCTGTGATTCGGCATTGCATTGGATGGCAAACCCAACCTTGCATCGGCTGCATAACGAGACTGAGGTGAACACAGGGAATGCCGAGTTCTCTGTTTTTCCCGTAGGAGATCAGGTGTATTACGCCGGCGAACCCGCTGCCGGGACGTTTGAAGCAACCTATGGTTGGACGGGCAACGCTTTTTTGCGTATCTATACCGCTCCGCTGTCGGCCAGTGGCAACCTCGGCACGTCGTCTCTGGCAGACATGGCCATCAACAGCGCCAAATACCATATTGGTCCGATTTCCGCCGAAAAGAACGGTAATACGTATTATGTCACCCGCACATATGCCGGCCGTGACGGCCAATTGGAAAAAGCGGGACGGCACCGGTATCGAACCAACAGGCTTGAACTTTACGTGTACCGCAAAATAGATGGAGAATGGATCGAAGAGCCGTTTGCCTTCAACAACGTCAACACTTATTCGGTAGGCCACGCAACATTGTCTCCGGATGATAATACCCTGTATTTTGTGTCGGATATGCCCGGCGGCCAGGGCGGCACGGACATCTGGTACAGTGAACGGCAGGCTGACGGAACATGGGGTAGCCCAGTCAACGCAGGCGATGTAGTCAATAGTGCAGGTGATGAACTTTTCCCTAATATCGGCCCGGATGGGATCCTTTATTATTCCAGTGATGGCTTTGCCGGCATGGGCGGCCTTGATATCTATCAGGCTACAGGCAGTAAAGCTTCCTGGACGGCACCGGAAAACCTGAAATATCCCGTCAACAGTGCTACGGACGACTTCGCGTACATCGTCCATCGCGAAGAAGGGGATAGTTTCCATGGATTTCTTGCATCCGATAGGCCAGGAGGGAAGGGCGGCGACGACATTTACTCGTTTTCATTTGAGAAGCCGAAAATTATTATTATCCTGAACGGTACCACGGCGGATAAGGCCACCGGTGAGCGTTTGCCTGCCACGGCCGTCACCCTATATGACGGCCAACGGAAAATCGTCGCAAAAGTGAATAGCGGCAATGACGGTACGTTTGTATTTGAGCTGGATCCTGGCTGCGATTATACCGTATTGGGACAGAAAGAAGGTTATCATGCCGACTCGGCAAAGGTGAGTACGTTGGGAATCACCAAATCTGATACACTGGAGGTGGCCCTGCTGTTGGAGCCCGTTTTCCGGCCAGGGCAGACATTCGAATTGGAGCATATCTACTATGACTTCGATAAGTATAACATCCGTCCGGATGCTGCGGCGATACTGGACGAACTGGTTCGCACGATGCGGGACAACCCGACCTTGAAGATTGAACTGTCCAGCCATACTGACAGCCGGGGTAGCCGCGCATATAATGAAGTGCTTTCACAACGAAGGGCACAGGCTGCGGTAGACTACTTGGTGAGCCGTGGTATAGCACGCGATCGCATGGTAGCGAAGGGCTACGGTGAAAACAAATTGGTCAATCGGTGCGCCGATGGTGTCCCGTGTTCGGCAGAAGAGCACCAGGCCAACCGGAGGACCGAGGTGACGGTACTGGAGTACTAGGTCATTATGCTGATCTGAAAATACTAAAGGGCAACCAATGGCGGTTGCCCTTTAGTATTTTCAGGATGAGGGCGATCTATTTCAATATCTTCCGGATTTTGTTTGATTTTTTGATCAACTTGTAGAAAGCGTCATAGTTTTCGTTGTCCAACACCTCTTGGATATGCTGGAGCTGTTTGATATGCTCTTGCAGTACTTCGAGTACATTTTCACGGTTCTGCCGGAAAATCGGTGTCCACATATCGGGTGAGCTTTTCGCAAGCCGTACTGTCGATTCGAATCCCGATCCGGCCAATTCGAAAATCCGTCCCTGAGATTTTTCTTTTTCCAGCACGGTAAGCGCCAACGCAAATGAAGTAATATGCGAGATGTGCGATACATAGGCTGTGTGGACGTCATGTTCCTGCGCATTCATAAAGGTAGTGCGCATTTCAAGGTGCTCAGTGACGGCTTCCATCGTCTCAAATGCATCTTCATCGCTATCCATCGCATCGACGTATACCATCATTTTACCCTTGAATAGATTGGCGACAGCGGCTTCCGGACCGGAGTATTCGGTACCAGCCATGGGGTGGGCGGCCACCAGCCGGCCACGTTGCGGATGGTTGGTTACGCGTGCTAATATGCGCTCTTTGGTCGAACCCATGTCGACAATTACTTGGTTGGTCACCCGGTCGAGCAGGGGAGGCAAGATAGTCAGAATAGCATCAACGGGGATGGTGAGAAAGATCACGTCGCAATGATCAACAGCTTCGTCGATGGTCATACCCTCGTCGACAAGCCCCAGCTGTATCGCTTTTTTTAGATTATGCTCACTCTTGTCTACCCCCACAAGCCTAGTGGCTACTTTTTTTTCTCTTAAGGTGATGGCAATGGACCCGCCAATGAGTCCTACACCAACGATGGCTACCTTCATTTGTCTTTGCGTATATGGTTTATTCAATACATCATTGGGTTATCACGGCATTTGCAATGCGGTCCAAGGCTTCATCCAGCACGGCCTCCGTTGCACAGAGGCTTACCCGGATGTATGCATTGCCGCCATCCCCAAAAATTCCGCCGGGGGTGATGAATACCCTGGATTGCCGAAGGATTTCATCGCTTAGTGCGTAGCCATCGGCCTGGGAGGCCGGAACTTTTGCCCATACAAATAGGCCAACCTGCTGCTTGTCATACGTGCATGCTAACGCATCCAGAAGCTGGTATACTTTTTCCCGTCTGCGGCTGTAGGTCTTATTCAACTCCTGGTACCATTCCGGATCCAGGGATAAGGCCTTTGCAGCAGCCATTTGTACGGGAAGAAACATCCCGGAATCCATGTTGCTTTTAAAGCGGATAATTTCATTGATGCGTTCTTCGGCGCCGATAAGCGTGCCTACACGCCAGCCGGCCATATTGGATGATTTACTCAATGAGTTGAGCTCAATTGCCACATCCAGGGCTCCATCAGCAGCCAAGAGGCTTTGCGGTTGATTGTTAAGGATAAAGCTGTAAGGATTGTCGTGGCAAAGCAGGATGCGGTGCTGCTTCGCAAAAGCGACCACTTCGTTAAAAAAAGTCGTTGTGGCCGCTGCGCCGGTGGGCATGTGCGGATAGTTGAGCCACATGAGTTTCACCCCGCTAAGGTCGCCTTTAGTCAATGCATCCAAATCAGGCAACCAATTACGCTGCGAAGCGAGTTTATAGGGAACACCGGTAGCGCCGCTTAGCCGTACGGCTGACGCATAGGCCGGATACCCCGGATTGGGAAATAACGCCTTGTCACCTTCTGCAAGATAGGTCATACAGACATGAACAATGCCCTCCTTGGAGCCGATTAGCGGTAGCACGTTGCGGTCCGCATGAATCGACACGCCATAGTACCGGTGGTACCAGTCGGCAATTGCCTTGCGCAGGGGGTGGATTCCTTTGTAATTTTGATACCCATGCGTCGTTGGCATGGCCGCATATTGATGGAGGGTCTCCACGACACTTGGGTGAGGCGGTAAATCCGGGCTTCCGATGCCTAGATTGATAACCTTAGCCCCCGTTTGGTTGAGTGCGTCGATTTCCCGTAACTTCCTTGAAAAATAATATTCTTCCGTATGTTGAATCCGCTTAGCAAGCTCTATTTGCATTTTTTTTACTTTTAGGCGACTAAAATAAATAAATACATTCAATAATTAAGTCCGTATTTTTCCGGTCGCCTTGCTTTTTTTGGTAACTTTGCAACTTGTTTAGTTCTTGATGAAGACTTACTTTCGATTACTTTCGTACGCCAAACCCATTGAAAAATTTGCTATTCCCTACGTTCTTTGCACGTTGTTGAGCGTCGTGTTCAGCACGTTAAATCTCGCGTTGGTGATCCCCTTGCTGCACACCCTGTTTAATACCAATGGGACTGCTGCCGAAGTAGCAAAGCCCGAAAACTGGTATGATGTGATCGATTATTTTAATTACTATGCGACGCAGGCCGGATTGTTGTACGGTCCTTATGAAGCCTTGAAAAGGGTATGTCTGATTATCGTTGTCTCCGTGTTCCTCAGCAACCTGTTTCGCTATTTGTCGCAACGGATTATGGAAAATCTCCGTATCCATACCCTATTGAACCTGCGCAAAGCAGTCTTCGACAATGTAATGGATTTGCATGTCGGCTATTTCAACAGTCAACGCAAGGGCGATATTATCTCAAAGATAGCGTCGGATGTGCAGGTTGTACAATTTTCGGTGACCGGTACACTACAGGTGGTGTTTAAGGAGCCGCTCACGCTGGTGTTTTATATTATAGCGTTGTTTCTGATTTCCACCGAATTGACGTTGTTCGCAGTGGCGGTCATTCCATTGTCCGCTTTTCTCATCTCCCGGATTGTGAAGCGGCTAAAGGCACAGGCCATCCGGGCACAGCAAGTATACGGCAATATGATTGCTTATTTGGATGAGGCGTTGTCGGGCGTGAAAATCATCAAGGCTTTCAATGCGACGGATTTCATCAAGAAAAAATTCAATGACGAAAATATATTGCTTTCCAAAATAAGCAGAAGGATGGTCCGGCGGCAGCAGCTGGGATCGCCCGTCTCTGAGCTTTTGGGCGTCGTGATGGTTGCTGTCATACTGCTTTATGGTGGAAATTTGGTGTTGAGTGGTTCCGATGACTTATCGGCTGCGGCATTTATAGGTTATATTGCGTTGTTTTCGCAGGTCATGCGGCCCGCAAAGGCCCTCACAGACTCATTTGCCAACATTCACTCCGGGATAGCGGCAGGTGAGCGCGTGCTCGATTTAATTGACCAGAAGAACGAGTTGCCCGATGCGCCTGCAGCGAAGCCGCTCACGGCGTTCAATCAAGGTATCCGGTTGGTCGATGTAAGTTTTTCTTATGGCGATCGGCAGGTGCTCAAAGCCATCAATCTGGAGATTCCTAAAGGCAAGACCGTCGCGCTGGTAGGACCTTCTGGCGGTGGAAAATCGACATTGATGGATCTAATCCCACGGTTTATAGACGTCAAAGAAGGCGAAGTGTTGCTTGATGGAGTCAATGTAAAGAATTTGAAAACGAGCGATTTGCGTTCGCTGATTGGATTGGTCAACCAGGATTCGTTTTTATTCAACGATACGATATATAACAATATCGCGTTTGCGGCTGAGCATGTACAGTTGGATGACGTAATTGCCGCAGCGAAAATTGCCAATGCACATGAATTTATTCTGGACACCGAAAAAGGGTACGATACCTACATCGGTGATCGGGGAATCAGGTTGTCTGGAGGCCAACGGCAGCGGATTTGCATTGCCCGCGCTGTACTGAAAAACCCACCCATTTTATTGCTTGACGAGGCGACGTCTGCACTGGATACCGAATCGGAAAAACTGGTACAGGAAGCGCTCGGCAAGCTGATGGAAAACCGTACAACACTGGTCATTGCCCACCGTTTGAGCACGATCCAGAATGCCGATAAAATCGTTGTGCTCGAATCCGGTCACATCGTGGAAGAAGGCACGCACCAACAATTGTTGGCTAAGGGTGGGCTATATAAAAAATTAATTGATATGCAGCAATTTGGCGAATGACGGCCGTGATTGCGGGTGCTGCGTTGTAAATAAACGCAATTTTGCCTAAGTTTGTTGGCTAAGATTTCAGGAAATGGATGCTGAACGAAAACTTACCTTCCTCCTTGAAAATAAGCGCCTTGATGGTGCGTTAAGCGCCATCGCCGCTAAGGTATACGCCGGAGAGCGGATAAATGAAGAAGAAGGCCTGCTTTTGTATGAACGGGGCGAATTGGGGTATTTAGGTGTATTGGCAAATTTTATCCGGGAAAAAAGGCACGGCGCCGTCACTTACTTTAATCGCAATTTTCACATCGAGCCCACAAATCTTTGTGTATATGATTGCAAGTTCTGCTCCTATTCACGATTGATTAAACATCGCGATGATGGATGGGAAGCCACGATGGAGGAAATGCTCAATCAGGTCCGATCGTATGACAACGAACCGGTAACGGAGGTGCATATCGTCGGCGGCGTATTGCCTCAGTACAATATGGCTTTTTATATGGATTTGTTTACCGCGATTAAGCGTCACCGTCCAAATCTTCACGTGAAAGCGCTAACGCCGGTAGAGTATCATTATATCTTTAAAAAAGCCAAGGTCGACTATGCGACGGGTATGGCGATGATGAAGGACGCGGGACTGGATTCGATGCCGGGAGGGGGAGCCGAGATCTTTCATCCCGAAATTCGGGAGCAGATAGCCAAGGATAAATGCAATGCGGAGCAATGGCTTCAGATTCATGAGGTGTGGCACCGGCTGGGGATGCATTCCAACGCGACCATGCTGTATGGCCATATCGAGCAATACTGGCACCGCATAGACCATATGGAGCGGTTGCGGCGCCTGCAGGATAAGACAGGCGGATTTCAGACCTTCATTCCGCTCAAGTTTCGAAATAAGGACAACCAGATGTCGCATGTTCCGGAGACAACCGTGGTCGAGGATTTGCGCAACTATGCGATTAGCCGTATCTACTTGGATAATTTTCCGCACATCAAAGCCTATTGGGCCATGATTAGCCGGGAAACGGCCCAGCTGGCACTGGGCTTTGGTGTAAACGATATTGACGGAACGCTGGATGACACCACAAAAATTTATTCCATGGCCGGTGCCGAAGAACAGCATCCCGCAATGTCGACGCGCGAACTGGTTGAATTGATCCGAAATGCCGGAAGGCATCCCGTTGAGCGGGATACGCTTTATCGGGTGATTACCGACTATAAAGACGTGGTCTTTGAAGACGAGCAGCCCGGCAAACAGTCGCGATATTATCAGTTACCAGTGTTGAACGATAAATAGCCGTATACTTCTTGGAAAAATTACTTTACATCATTCGTCACGGTCAAACCGATCTCAATCTGAAGGGTATCGTACAAGGCCGGGGGATCAATTCGCCATTGAACGAGATGGGCAGAAAACAGGCTGAGGCCTTCTATGCGCATTACAGGGACGAGCGTTTCGATAAGATATACACGTCTACCTTGTTGCGAACGCACCAAACCGTAGCTCCATTTATGCAGGACGGCATACCCATGGAACAGTTGGAAGGGCTGGATGAGATTGGATGGGGGATCTACGAAGGCAAAGAGCAAACACCGGAAATCATGGAGGGGTTTGCTGATTTGATTATGCGGTGGCGCAACGGCGAGCTGGACGCTGCGGTAGCCGGAGGCGAATCGCCAAATCAATTGGCTGCGCGGCAGCGGAAGGCGCTTGACCGCATCCTTTCCGTCCGCGAGGAAGAAAAGGTATTGGTCTGCATGCACGGCAGGGCAATGCGTGTATTGCTCTGCTTGTTGATCAACCGGGATATTGCGCAGATGGATGATTTTCCGCACACCAATACCGCGCTCTATAAGGTGCTGTACGATGGCCGCGGATTTTCGATAGCAGACGCCTACAATATTCAGCATTTAGAAGGATTGCTTACCGAATAATACGTACGCGCATGGAAAAAGTGAGAGTTTCTGCGGTGTCTTATACGAATACATTGCCTTTTATTTACGGCTTGCAACGTTCGGCTGTTATCGATCGCATAACATTGAGCCTGGACGTTCCTAGCCGATGTGCGTACAAACTAATCCACAACGAAGCTGACTTGGGCATTGTTCCGGTAGCCGCCCTGCTTGATCTGCCTGATGCGGAGATTGTTTCCGATTATTGCCTCGGCGCAACAGGAGCGGTCAATTCGGTATTTATATTCAGTGAAAAACCAATTGAGGAAATCGACACGCTCCGCCTGGACAGCCAGTCCAGGACATCAAATGGGCTTGCACAAATCCTGTTGCAGCACCATTGGAAACGTGAGGTAGCGGTACTGACCAGCGGTGATGCCGATGCTTATGTCGAAATCGGTGATCGTACGTTCGGAAAGCAGCATTCGCATGCTTATGTTTATGATTTGGCGCTGCACTGGCAGCAGTTTACCGGGTTACCGTTTACATTTGCAGCTTGGGTGGCCAACAAACCACTTCCGGTGTCCTTTATCCAAGCATTTGACGAAGCACTGGCCTATGGACTGGCCCATCGGGAAGAGCTTATCAAACAACTACCGCCCAGGCTTGATTTTGACTATCGCCAATATTTGATGGAGCATATCGACTATCAATATAACGAAGACAAAAAAAAAGCCGTTGCGATGTTTTTAAGGTTGATGAAAACGCTTGACCGCGCGCCAATCAATCCGTGAGCGGCTTTGTTTATAGATGAAAAGAAGCTCATGCAAGCTTCATTGCCGCTTAAAAACAATTATTTCAATGAAACCTGCATGAGCCGCTGCTCAAAAGGATATGAAATGGCTCATGCAAGCTTCATTGCCGCTTAAAAACAATTATTTCAATGAAAATCGAAGACGAGATTCAAACGCGGAAATTCCGTAACGAACGACAAAAGGCGACGATAAATGTCGTATTCACAAGCAATTGGATTACCGGCATTCTGGAAAAGCGGGCGAATAAACAACACATTACATTGCAACAGTTCAACGTCTTGCGTATCTTAAGGGGGCAGCACCCGAACCCGGTTACGAACAGCTTGCTTAAGGAGCGGATGCTGGACAAAATGCCCGATGTATCACGCATTATTGACCGTTTGGTGGGGAAAGGGCTGGTAACCCGTGGCGTCTGTGACCGGGATAGACGGGCTGTTGACGTAAAAATCACCCAAAAGGGGCTTGACACATTGGCTGAATTGGAAGAGGATATGATGATGATGGATATTCTCGGAGACAACATCAGCGAAGACGAATGCCGTATTCTTAATGAACTGCTTGACAAACTGCGCGGATACCGACCGTCGGCTGTCGATCACTGATCATCAATGCGTATGCGAGTCAAACAGGAAGTTAAGTAAGGAAATGGCTATCCCCAAGGCCACCGCAATCATTTTTTTCCGGTTAAAGTTATGATGATCTGCCGATCCCGACTCAAACAGTATCGTCGTTGAAATATGAAGGAAAATACCGATAACTACCGCCATAATACGGTCAAAATACTGTTCGACATGACCTATTTGACCCATACTTATCGCCTGGCTGACTAAGTATCCAAAGGGCGTCATCGCGGCAAATACCGCTAATAACGTGATAATATACCGTTTGGAAAGCGCGGTATGCAACAGTAGGCTACCCAAAGCGAAAGCTGCCGGGACGTGATGCAGCGCGATTCCAAAGGTGAGCTCATGCCGGTGGTGCGAAGCAAGGGGCATCCCTTCAAGGAAGGCATGTAGGCAAAGGCTAAGCATGATGCCCAACGGAAAGGCCCCGCCAGGCTTCTTCAAATGATGGATATGCCCATGCTCAATGCCGTGGGAGAACTGCTCCAGACCCAGCTGAAAAATAAAGCCGAGAAGCACAAACAAGCCAATAAACTCACTGGACGCGCTATGTGTATGATATACGTGGGGAATGAGGTGTAATACCGTGATGGAGAATAGGTAGGCACCACTGAAGGAAAGGACTAACTTTAAGGCATTGGTATTATCGCGCTTTATGAAAAAAACCGATACGCCACTCGCAAATGCGGAAACAAATAAAATCGCTATAATCAGCACTGAACTCATAAGGTAGGATTTGCCGGAAGAGGATTGGGGTTTGCAAAACGAAAAATTAGGCCGGTAAAACAGCCGATAAGACAACCGAGGATCGCACCGCAGATGATATCCAGCGGATAATGTACGCCCACGTAGACCTGCGCGAAGCTGACAGCTGCGGCCCACAAAAGCCCCAACCCCAGTATCGGCTTCCACCGGCTATAAAAAACCATGATCAGGACCATTGCGATGGCAAAATGATTGGTCGCATGCGAGGAAGTAAAGCTGTACCCACTGCCACACCGGACCCGGACGTTGACTTCTTCCTTAAACTCCACATCGTTACATGGCCGCACCCGCTGAACGGATTTTTTAATGACGGAAGACGAAAGCGCATCCGCTATGCCGAATGTAATCAATACCAGGAAAACAACAAGTACACCTTTCTTTTTATAATTTTTAATACAGAAAATAATAATGAAAAGGTACAGGGGAGCCCACGTGTATGGGTTCCGTAATATAGGCATTAGCCAATCAAAGAACGCGTTGCTCAACCCTTGGTTGATGGCTAAAAAAATCTCCTGATCCAGAGAGATAAGCTGATCGATCATGTAAATTACACAAAGTTGCAACAAAAGTAAGAATAAATTTGAACTTTCAATTAACCGCGGGGTAATTTTAAATCCAGAACAATATTCCTACTTTTATGGCCTCGAAAATAAACATTATAAACAACATAGTCAGCAGCCAAAAAACAAGAAAATGACATTAATCAAATCCATATCAGGTATCCGCGGTACCATCGGAGGGAAACCCGGAGAGGCGTTTACACCGATTGACATTGTTAAGTTTACTGCGGCATTCGGAAAGTTTATTCAGCTTCGGACAGGGAACAGCCGAATAGTCATCGGTCGTGATGCACGTATTTCCGGTGATATGGTACGCAACTTGGTCGTCGGCACACTCCAAAGTATCGGTGTCGACGTCGTCGATTTAGGGTTGTCTACTACACCTACTGTGGAGGTGGCGGTACCCGGGGAAGGGGCAGGGGGAGGAATCATCCTTACGGCGAGCCATAATCCTATCGAATGGAATGCCCTTAAATTATTGAATGAGAAAGGCGAATTTATCAATGATGCAGAGGGGCAGCAGGTATTGAAGATAGCCGAAAGCCTGGATGTCGACTTTGCTGACGTACGCCGTTTGGGAAGCGTGATGCACCGGGATGATTATTTACAGCGACACATCGACCAAGTGCTGGCATTACCCCTGGTCGATGCCGACGTTATACGGCAAGCGGGATTCAAGATAGCGGTGGATGCCGTTAATTCCACCGGCGGGATAGCGGTTCCCGCACTGTTGAAAGCACTAGGCGTGGATACCGTATATAAAATCCACTGCGAACCGAACGGCGATTTTCCACATAATCCTGAACCCCTCGCCGAAAATTTGACCGACCTTGCGGCGCTTGTCGTCGATACCGGGGCCGATTTGGGTATCGCGGTTGATCCCGATGTCGACCGACTTTGCTTCATGATGGAAAATGGCGAGCTTTTTGGCGAAGAGTACACACTGGTGGCAGTGAGTGACTATGTGTTGCAGCATACCCCCGGCCATACGGTATCCAACTTGTCATCGACGAGGGCTTTGCGTGATATAACGGTCAACCGGGGCGCCCAATACCACGGGGCTGCGGTAGGCGAGGTCAATGTGGTCACAAAAATGAAGGAAGTAGGCGCGGTGATTGGCGGAGAAGGCAATGGTGGGGTGATCTATCCAGCATTGCATTACGGCCGTGACGCACTTGTCGGGATTGCGCTTTTTCTTACGCACCTGGCCAAAAGCGGTAGGCGTATTTCCGAACTTCGGGCTGCGTATCCGCAGTATTACATGTCTAAAAACAAAATTGTGCTCACTCCGGGGTTGGATGTCGATAATCTATTGGCTGCGATGCAGCAACGATATCGCGATGTACCCCACAGCACCATCGACGGGCTGAAGATCGACTTCGAAAATGAATGGGTGCACCTGCGGAAATCGAACACGGAGCCAATTATCCGGATTTATTCCGAAGCACCTACGCCGGAGGAAGCGATATCCATCGCACAGCGAATCATCCGTGAGATCGAGAGCATTATGGGATAACCGTTCCAAAACCCTGTATAATTTTGTATATTGCCTTTTTTGACGCGTTATGGATATGGCTGTAGAAAATCGGATTCATGTAACTTCTGAAACGGGCAAATTACGGCGGGTGTTGGTGCACAGCCCGGATAGTGGATTGGGTAAAGTCGTACCTTCTAAGGCGCAGGATTGGCTCTTTGAAGACATCGTCCATTTGGATACCATCCGGCGCAATGAGTATGACTATTACATTAAGCTATTGCTGTATTTCCTGGATGAAGAAAAAATAAAGGGACGCTTAGCTGAGATCGATGATCCGGCAAGCAACCGTGGGTTTTATAAGCCAGGCCATGGTGATTTTTACCGGTCGGACAAAGTCGTTGAATTGCAGGTACTGCTTACCGAAATCCTGGAAAATCCATCGATAAAAAGCCAGTTGGTCGCTTCCGTCTGCGCCATCGAAGCGTGCAGTTATGACATCCAGCAGAAGATGATGGGCTACGCGCCAGCAACATTGGCGAGGGTCTTTTTCAGTGGCACGTACAATGAAACGGAATTTATCTTCCCGCCAATCCCCAACTTTATATTCACGCGGGATATCGGTATTGTTGTCAATGACTATATTTTGCTCAACAAACCAAAAAAAGAAGCCCGGAAACGGGAGGCGCTGATTGCCAAGTACATCTTTCACCATCACCCGATTTTTTCGGGGTATAAAGATAGGATCATCGAATTGACGGACACCCAGCATCATTTTCTTCTGCCAAAGGATTCGGCGACCGAAAGGGTCACGCTGGAAGGAGGCGATGTCATGGTGGTCAGTAAGGAACATGTCCTTATCGGCGTAAGCGAGCGTACCAGCAGGGTAGCTGCAGCCCAGGCTATAACGAAGTTGTTTGAGCACGGTGTTGTCAGCAAGGCTACCATCGTGAAAATACCCAGCAAACGCGATTATATGCACATTGATACGGTCTTTACGCAAGTGAAGAAAAACGTTTGGGTTATGTTGGGCGATTTTTCCCGAGAACGCTTAAAAGGGTTACAGGTTGATGAAGTACATCGTGCTTTGCGCATCCAGACACACAAGGCCGACCGCCTGGAAATCATTCAATTCGAAAAGAACAATATAGCGAACCCGCGCCGTTTTGAAAGCCTGGAAGATCTGCTTGTTGACATCAGCGTGTCGGACTTAGGGTGTTCCGCCGCCGACGTGCGGATAATTTTGTCGGGCAACAACGAATTTCCGTATGACGCACGTGAGCAGTGGACGGATAGCTGTAACCTATTGGCTATCCAGGACGGGGTGGTGCTGGGGTACGACCGCAACGACCGGACCACAGCGGCATTCCGGGAGGCTGGCTTTGATGTAGTGGACGTAAACACATTGTTGGCAGATCTCGAAGCGGGCCGGTTATCGGCCGACCGGCTGGTTGACACGCTGGTGCTGATGCCGTCGGCGGAGCTGTCCCGTGCACGGGGGGGCTTTCATTGCATGAGCATGCCCTTGCTGCGGGATGAATAAGTTTGGTTAGTGTTAGTTATAGCGACCGATGACTGTATTAATGATTCGCCCGGTACATTTCGGGTATAACGCGCAGACCGCTGTAAACAATGCCTTTCAGCGGCCTACGGCAGAAAGTGCCGGGCGGATTCAACGCCTGGCTGTAGCAGAGTTTGATGCATTTGTCGAACAGTTGCGCGGTCATGACATCGATGTGCTGGTTGTGCAAGATACGGCGTATCCTCATACGCCAGATAGCATTTTCCCCAACAACTGGGTTTCTTTCCATGAAGACGGTACGGTGGTCTTGTATCCGATGTTTGCGGAAAACAGGCGTTTAGAGCGGAAACAACAGGTCCTTGACGCCATCAGCAGCCGCTTTCTTATCCGTCATTGGGTAGACTATACGGGCGAGGAGACAAAAGGGAAGTTCCTGGAAGGCACGGGCAGTATGGTGCTTGATAGGAGGCATCGCTTAGCGTATGCCTGCCGTTCTCCCCGCACTGATGAGGTGTTGCTCCAAGAGTACTGCGCAAAGATGGCCTACCGTCCGATCGTTTTTGACGCAAATGACGGCAACGGAATGCCGATATACCATACTAATGTGATGATGTGCCTGGCAGACGGCTACGCCGTGATTAATCTGGAAAGTATCGTGGAGGCCGACAGGGCAACAGTTGTAAATGCGTTGAAAGAGACGGGAAAGACCATCATGCCGATTAGTCAAGCGCAGATGGACGCGTTTGCCGGCAATATGCTGCAAATCGAAAACCGGGCGGGCATGCGTTATCTTGTTATGTCGTCGCAGGCATACCGGTCGCTACGCCCTGAGCAGGTGGAGCAGCTAACGGCTTTCAACCCGATTATCCATTCGCCGTTGGATACCGTTGAGTGCCACGGCGGCGGCAGCGCGCGTTGCATGATGGCCGAGGTGTTCCTTCCGCTCAACTCGAATGATCAGCGACAATGACCCATTCGCCTTCGATCTGCTCAAACAGCAGGGTGAAATAGCCGGATGCATCGCCGATTGTACGAGTCAAATGCCATCTGCCCAACACAAAACAATGGGTAGGCGATAACTGCTTGATCCGTAAGCGATCGAAATGAAGTTTGCCCATGGCGGCGGTATCCGGGTAGGTTTTGAGGTAGCGGTCCAATGTAGGCTGCCAGCCGAATACCGGACCTTGGCTTCCTACAAACATCAAGCTGTCATGACGCCAGTAGGTCTCCATGAAGGTGTGGATGTCTCCAGCATTCCATGCGTTTTCCTGTTTCTTCATTGCTGCCAAAATCGCGGCCTCCGGGCCGGCAGACGAACCCGTGTGCGCCGGGTTCCGGCAAGAAACAACGGAAAAAAACAGGGCGATGGCCAGTAAGTTGATGGTTTTTATCATTGGATTTTTTATCGCTATGACAACGATATCCGTGTTGCGGATATCCCTATCAGCTATGTATCCATTTGAAGCTGTAGCTTTTTTCGGGCATTTTCATCCGGTCCGCCAAGCGCAGGAGCCGGTCCGGCAGTCGCACCAGGTAGTCCCGCGCACGCTCACCGGCCTCGTTGAGCTCCCGGATGGATTCGACTTTCCATTCGCGGATCAATTCCTTCAGAATGTCGACATAGTCAACAGCTGTATAGACGCCAAGCCGTTGCGCTGCATCGGAGAAATGAGCGAACGCTTCGCCTTGCGGCTCGCCTGATTCGCGCAACAAGTGGGCAGGCATAACGATCTTTTTGCGCATCATGTCTTCGAACGCCAACATGACTTCACTGGCATCCACCTCCATGGCTTTGGAAATGAATGACATGTATGCTTTGGCATGCCGTGCTTCATCCGATGCGATAACGCCGCACATCTTGGCCAACAGCTTATCGCCATCTTTCTTGGCCAATCCGGCGACGCGCCGATGTGATATGTTGGTGGCCAATTCCTGGAATGACGTATAAATAAAATTGCGGTAGGGGTCATTGCCGGTGCCAATATTGATGCCATCCTGCAATAGGTACTGCGTGGACATCTCCATTTCACGCATATTGATGCGGCCGGATAGATAGAGGTATTTATTCAGCAAATCCCCATGGCGGTTTTCCTCGGCCGTCCACGCCCGTACCCATTTCATCCAGCCACCCTGTTCATTCTTATTCACATCCTCCACCATGGTCAGCCACGATTCATAGGTCGGCAATGCCTCCTCGGTGATGGTGTCACCAATCAGTACGGCAACTAAGTCATAAGGCAATTCCCTTGCACTTTCCTGCAATTCTTTTACTTCCTGAAAAAACGTGTCCCGCGAAGCGTCGGGTAGCAAGTCGGCAGGTTGCCACATTTCTTCCACGGGCTTCAGGTACTCACTCATTTCATTGAGCATGAATGGCTCTAAATACGCCATCACTTCTTTTCGAGATCCTTCGGGTATCTGTTGTGTTAATGCTTGCATAATGTACCGCAAAGGTAATCAAATGCGTTGATAATCGTTTTTTAACAGTCCGATTATATTTAAAATATGACAAGAATCATATTTTAAAGCGTAATTTTGGACTTGTTAATCCTAATGCAAATAACGGATGAAGCTCCGTCTTGTTTGGAAAGAGGTAATAATTTAGCATGAATAAATTTAACATACGCGTGTACGGCATATTGATTAATGACAGACAAGAGGTGCTGATCAGTGATGAGCGCGAATATGGTATGGAGTTCACAAAATTTCCCGGAGGCGGGCTCGAATATGGCGAAGGGCTACGCGAGGGACTCGACAGGGAATTTAAGGAGGAATGCGGTGCAGGTATTCAGATTTTGCGTCATGTGCATACTACCGATGTTTTTTTCAAATCGGCATTTAACGACAGCCAGGTAATCGGTGTTTATTACCTGGTGAAGAACAACGATTCATTAGTTTGTCGGTTCAGCAAAAAGCCATTCGATTTTGAAGAAGGGAAGGCGCTTGATCAGGTGTTCCGCTGGGTGCCGGTGAGCGACCTGAAAGCGGAAGATCTGACATTCGAAATGGATCGGGCCGCTTGGCGGGTGCTGGTGTCGGAAAAAAGCTACGGATTGGAATTTTGATGGGGTTAGGCAAGCCATTCAGGGCGAACAAGCCCCGATAATTAGCTACATTCGCACCTGTTTTGCGAGGACCTCATGGAATATATTTTTTGGATTAGCCTGTTTTTTATCGTTTACACCTATGTGGGTTACGGCCTATTACTGTACGCACTGGTGATCGTCAGAAGATTTTTAGGACGGAAAAGACTCATTCCGCATACCGATCCGGGCGCGCTGCCTTCCTGTTCTGTAATTGTTGCTGCATATAATGAAGCAGCAATCATTGAGCAGAAAATAGCCAATACATTGGCGTTATCGTATCCGAAAGAAAAGCTTCACTACTTTTTCGTGACAGATGGCACTACGGACGAAACCCCTCAACGCGTCGCGAAATACCCGCAGATACACTTATTACATACAGACGAACGACGCGGCAAGATTGCGGCGATTCATCGCGTCATGGAGCAGGTCACAACCGATGTTGTCGTGTTTACCGATGCCAATACGTTGCTTAGCAACGACGCCCTCCTCGACTTATGCAGACATTACGCAGACGAGCAAATCGGTGCGGCAGCTGGCGAGAAGCGAGTATATTCGGGCGAGGAGGCCGACGCCAGTGCCGCGGGCGAGGGTTTCTATTGGAAATATGAATCTGCATTGAAAAAATGGGACGCGGAATTATATTCTGTGGTCGGCAGCGCCGGCGAGTTGTTCAGCATCCGCACAAGGTTGTATGAAACCGTGCCCCCGGATACCATATTGGATGACTTCATGATATCCATGCGGATTGCCGAAAAGGGATACCGTGTGGTCTATGAACCCCGCGCATGTGCTACGGAGCTGGCTTCGGAAAATGTAAAGGAAGAGCTAAAGCGCAAAATCCGGATAGCTGCCGGCGGAATCCAGTCCATTATGCGGCTTAAAGGGGTGTTGAATCCGTTTACCAATCCGGTGCTGACATTCCAATACATCAGTCACCGGGTGTTGCGGTGGACCGTTGCGCCCATACTGCTGCCTGTTGTCTTTGTCCTCAATGGCTTGTTGTACCTTACGGACAAAGGGGATCTCTACACCCTGCTGTTTTTGGGACAATTGTCGTTTTATGCGTTAGCATGCATCGGCTTCTTGCTTGAGCGGAGAGCACTGAAAATAAAGGCGACGTTTGTGCCGTATTATTTCTGTGTAATGAACTATGCTGTACTTGCGGGAATAGTCCGGTATTTCAGCGGTCAGCAGGGGGCCATTTGGGAACGTGTCAACCGTAAACAGGAGACGTTTGCCGACACGCCGATCCGTTAGCGCTTGCTCTTCGCGCCAAGTTTCCTTACGCGCATCCAGCGTGAACTTACGGATGGAGAGGAGAAGCGAAATCCCTGAGAAAGGCACAGAAAATTTTTGGTTTAACCGGGGAAATAATAAATTTGTGACATTCGTACCGATTCGGAATCACAAAATATGAAAGAAAAAAACACCTCCCGTCGGGAGTTTATCAAGAAATCTTTGATGGGGGCAGCGGCGTTCAGCATCGTTCCCCGTTTTGTATTAGGAGGGGCTGGGTACTTAGCCCCCAGTGATCACCTGACCAAAGGGGTAATAGGTGTAGGAGCTATGGGCCGGGGGCATTTTGGTTACGCCGGTACCAAGACGGTGGCAATCTGTGATGTAGATACACGCCATCTCGCCATTGCGATGAAGCAGCTTAAAGACAAAGGGATTAAGCAATTTGCGGATTTTCGTGAGCTGATTCAGTTGCCCGAAGTGGATATCGTTCATATCGCCACCCCTCCGCACTGGCACGGCATTATGGCGGCGGAGGCGGCACGTATGGGAAAGGACATCTGGTGCGAAAAGCCAATGACTCGCACCATCGGCGAAGGTAAGCGGGTGGTCGAGGCTGTTAAGCAGCATGGCAATATTTTCCGGCTGAATACGTGGTTCCGCTTTGAAGCCAATTTCTATGGAATGAATGTGCCGGTAAAACGGATTAAGAAGCTGGTCGATTCCGGCATGTTGGGATGGCCACTTAAGGTCACCATCAGCAAACATACTGGATTTGACTGGAAGTTCTACTGGGTGGGCCAGGAGAACTTGCCTGTGGAGCAGGTGCCTAAAGAACTTGACTACGACATGTGGCTTGGTCCTGCACCATACAAACCATACAGCACGCACCGCGTGCATACCACGTTCCGGGGATATTGGGATTACGATGGCGGAGGCCTGGGCGACATGGGACAACATTACATCGACCCGGTGCAGTATTTTCTTAATAAAGATAATGAGAGCCCCGTTTCCGTGGAAGTAGATGCCCCTCAGCAGCACAGCGACGCCGTAGGCACCTGGCGACGCATCACGTATACCTATGCAGATGGGTGCCAGATTATTCTCGATGGTGAAGGCAAAGATGTGGGCATGCCTTATATCGAAGGTCCCCAGGGAAAACTTTATCGTGGCTTTAAGTCTGATATTCCGGATATGGAGCGCAAGTTAGCCGCGTTCCCCGATCCGGATCCACAGGTGACCGATTTTGTCGAAGCGGTTAAAACCCGGACAAAATTTGCGCTTAATGAAGAGAATGGGTATCGTTCGTGTACAATCGTCAATATGGGCTTGGTGGCTTTGCGTCTAAACAGGTCGTTGCAGTTTGATCCCGAAAATCAGGTTTTTATAAACGACGAAGCGGCCAACAGACTGTTGGACCAGCCTATGCGCGGTCAATGGTCTATCTAATTGCTTATATATAACGCTATTACCGATGATTAAATCAATATATCCATTTTTTGTGCTGCTGATTCTGCAGCTTCCTGTGTACGCCCAATTGGACAATACGCCGGCGGACCAGAAGATAGCCGCGCTATTGGCGAAACAACCGGCCGAAACAACCGATGCGCTGAATGAAGCGATGGCGCAGCTCGAACGGTTTTCCGAGTCGGATATTTCTGCATTGCTTCGTCAGCTCACGCCTCCGGGCAAGGGGGATAACGCCGGTGTCGAATATGCCGCCAATAGTTATAGCTACCATGTGCTTACGGCCGGAAAGGCTGCCCAGCGGGTGACTTTTATCAAAGGTGCATTGGCAGCGTTAAATGCCATTACGGACAATGATAATAAAGGGTTCGTCATTCAACTGCTGCAGAATGCGGGGGATGATACGGCCGTGGAGGCATTGAAACGGTATCTGAATGACGATTACCTAAATGAAAAAGCCGCCCGCGCATTAGCCCGAATCGGTACGGAATCGGCAGGTGCCGCACTAGTGGCCGCGTTGCAGGATGCTACCGACCAGTCCGCCGTAAACATCGCCAACGCATTAGGATTCATGGCGTATAAGCCGGCAGAGCAGGCTTTGCTGGCACGGCTACATACGTCAGATAAGTCTTTGCGTAAGGCTGTGCTTTACGCGCTTTCGCGTATCGGCGGACCAGGTACTGAGCCGTTTTTGCGTGAGGCTGCCGATGAAGTGGATTATGTGTATGACGCTACCGATGCAACAGCGGCTTATGTCAACTATGCTTACCGCCTGGCCGCCATCGGAGAGACGGCAACTGCCGAGAAAATTGCTGCGCGGCTGTTCCGGTCGACAAAACAAGATTACCAGGTACATACGCGCATTGCGGCGTTGCGGCTACTTACCCAAATAGACGGAAATAAACGCGTGAACACGTTGGTAAAAGGTGCAAAGGACGACAACAGCATCTATCGGAATGCAGCATTGACATTGTTGGTACCACACCTCGATGAGCGGACTTCACGACAGCTTGCCAAGGGCATGTTCAAGGCCGACGAATCGGTACAGGTAGCTATCCTACGGTATTTTGGCGACCATCGTTCCACATCGGTGCTTCCGGAGGTCCGGAGAGCGCTGGATGTCGGCACGCCTGAAGTGTGTGCTACGGCTGTCAGTACCTTGCAGAAATTAGTCGGAGATGAGGCAACGGGTGAGCTGATCGGCATGCTCCGTGAATCTGATAAGGAAACAAGGGCGGCTATAAAGGATGCGTTACTGATAACTGAAAACCCCGAGCTGCCCGCGCTGCTGACCGAAGCATTAGCTGGGGAGAATGATCCCGAGCTCCAGGTGCTGCTTATCGAACTATTGGCACAAAAGGGAGTAGGATCGAGTGTTCCGGTTATCTTTGAGATTATACAAGGAAATGCCCCCGTGCAGGTTAAAACCGCAGCGTATCAGGCGTTGCCGCAGGTTGTCCGGCCAAGTGACTTGCCGGATTTGCTGGATCTGCTTCCGGCGGCAAGCAGTGAATACGCAAGCCAAGTACAGCAGGCCGCTGTTGTTTCCGTAAACCGCAGCAGCAACAGGGCAGATCAGGTGACAGCGGTAATCGCGCGGTGCCGGAAATCGGACATGACGTCGCGCTCCCTTTTTTTTCCGGTCTTGTCTGGAATCGGTGGGGAAGAGGCCCTGGCCTTGGTCGCCGGTTATGCGGACCATAACGATCCGGGGATGCGTCGTGCAGCTACCAGCGCATTGGCAAAATGGTCTGGCGCCGAAGCGTTGCCTAAGTTAATTGAACTGAGCCGCAGGAAAGTCATGGATTCAACGCAGCGGGATGCCGTATTCAAGGGTTTGATACGCATCGTCGGCCTTGCTAATATTCCTATTGAGCAAAAAGTGCTTCACCTGCGTGACCTGTTTGATAGTGCAGAGTCTGTCGAGCAAAGACGGTCGGTATTAGCCGCCTTGGAAGCCAACAAGACCTACAACGCGCTGTTATTTGCAGGTAAATTTCTCGATGACGAGCAATTGAAGGCCACTGCGGCCAATACAGTGATGAATATTGCGCTGGAAAATAAGGAACTTTACGGGCCGGATGTCACCCGTTTGCTGACCAAGGTGATGGCGCTTTTGTCCGGCAGCGAAAGCAGCTACCTCAGGGAGGCCATCCAGAAGCATATCGACGAGCTACCGCGTGACGGAGGCTACACGTCGTTATTCAACGGCCGCGACCTGACCGGTTGGAAAGGTTTGGTAGCAAACCCTATCGAGCGGGCATCGATGCGTCCGGAAGCGCTCGCGGCAGCCCAGGAAAAGGCAGACGAAATTATGCGGCAGGGCTGGTATGTCGAAGATGGGGTGTTGCATTTCAATGGCAAGGGTGACAACGTCGCGACGGTAGGCCAGTACGCCAATTTCGAGCTATGGGTTGATTGGAAGCTTGCGAAAGAAGGTAAAGAAGGGGACGCGGGGATATACCTCAGAGGCACTCCCCAAGTACAGATATGGGATACCTCGCGCGTAGACGTTGGTGCGCAAGTAGGATCCGGAGGACTCTACAACAACGAACGGAATCCCCGTGATCCACTTAAAGTAGCTGATAACCCTCTGGGCGAGTGGAATACGTTTCGTATTATTATGGTGGACGATCGTGTGACGGTATACCTGAATGGCGAGCTCGTAACGGATAACGTTGTGCTGGAAAACTATTGGAACAGGACGTTGCCGATATTTCCAATGGAACAGATTGAGCTGCAAGCCCACGGAACGCATGTGTCTTACAGGGATATCCACCTTAGGGAGCTTCCTTAGGTACGGCTCCCCGGTTTTCTATACGGCTTCTTCCAGCAGCTGTTTTTCGTGTAGTTCGAAATAGCTGCCCTGCCGGGCAAGCAACTCTTCGTGGGTTCCTTGTTCGATAATCGAGCCTTCATCCAACACCATAATGTGGTCGGCATTTTTTATCGTTGATACCCTGTGGGCAATAAAGATGGTGCTCTTGCCTTGCATGGCCGTGCTCAGGTTGCGTAGAATTTCTTCCTCGGTCTTGGTATCCACAGCAGACAAGCAATCGTCAAAAATCAGGATTTGAGGATTCTTGATGAGTGCCCTGGCGATGGATACCCGTTGTTTCTGCCCGCCGGATAGCGTGATGCCGCGCTCACCGATGGTGGTTGAAAACCCTTCCTCAAATGCGGTGATGTTGTCGTAAACGGCAGCATGCCTGGCGGCGTTCTCCACGGCATCCATATGAACCTCGTCCAGCCCAAATGCAATATTGTTTGCTATCGTGTCAGAAAATAAGAATACGTCCTGGGGGACAAAACCGATTTGGCTTCTGAACGCCTGCAAGGGCAATTGCCGGATATCAATGCCGTCAATCGTAATCGCGCCCGAATCCACATCATACATGCGCATGAGCAGATTCGCCAGTGTAGACTTGCCTGATCCGGTCTTACCGATAATCGCAAGCACTTCACCGGGCTTTACCTCGAACGACACGTTTTTGACGGCTTGGATCCCTGTGTCCGGATACGTAAAGCTCACCGCCTCAAAACGAATATGTCCCTGAGCCCGGAAATGACCCTGAGCGGCCGACTGAATCACCGATGTTGTGCGGAGAAATTCGTTGATGCGCTTTTGAGATGCTGCAGCACGCTGGATAAGCGAGGTTACCCAGGCCAGCGCCATAGCCGGAAACGTCAGTTGGTTGACATAAATGATAAATTCGGCGATGTTACCCGAGGTGATGGTACCTTTGGCCACTTCCAGTCCACCTACATACACGGTGATGACCGTACTCAGCCCGATAAGCAATAGGATAAGCGGAAAGAAAATGGCTTCCGTTTTTACCAGTGCCAGTGACGCTTGCCGGTAATGATTACTTTCGTCCGTAAAACGATCCATTTTATCGGCTTCGCGATTGTAGGTTTTTATTACGCGGATTCCGGAAAATGTCTCTTGGACAAACGACGAGAGCGTGGATAGCTGCTGTTGGATACGCTCGCTGCGGCGATTGATGATTTTGTTGACGAATAGCAGGATGACGGACAGTATGGGTATAGGCATCAGCGCGTAGGCAGCCAACGTAGGGTTTACGCTGACCATCGCGGCAATAACCATGACGGAAAGCACCACCGTATTGATGGAGTACATGATGGCTGGCCCGAGGTACGAACGTACCCGATTGACATCTTCTGTTACCCGGTTCATGAGGTCTCCCGTGTTGTTTCTACGGTAAAACGCCATATCCAGCTGTTGGTAGTGGTTGTAGATTTCGTTTTTCAAATCATACTCGATGTGCCTTGATGTGAGGATGATGGTCTGACGCATCAAAAAAAGGAAAATGCCTCGGATAAGCGAAAGCAACAATACCAGCACACCAAACAGCAATAAACTGTATCCGAATATTTCGTAAACAAGCTGCTGGCGCTCAAACCCGTCAAATAAGCGGTACATACTGATGTTTTCTTTGACCAGGTCAAAAGCAATGCGGATAACCTGCGCGGGCAATACACCGAAATAATTGGAAACGATGACGAAGATGACGCCGGGAATCATTCGCCAACGGTATTTATAGAAATATTTGTTGAGGTGCGCAAGGTGTTTCATATGAGCATTATTAGCCGACGGCCAAAAAAGAACATGCACGGAAGCGTCATTATTCAGCCATACGAGGGAAGCAAAAATACGAAATGTTTGGCCGTGCTGGTTACATGCATCAATATTTTTGCTAAGTTTGCCCCAATATTGCAGTTCATAGTTCGTGTTATAATTTATATGTCCGTACCTACCAAAGATAATTCGTCCTTTAAGTTAATGGCTCAATTCGGCCATCAAAAGCTTGTGTTCTGTAATGACGGTGAAGTAGGGTTGCAAGCGATAATCGCTATCCATGATACTACGTTGGGCCCTGCAATCGGGGGAGTCAGGATGCTTCCGTATCAAAACACCGATGAAGCGATTGACGATGTACTTCGGCTTTCAAGGGGAATGACGTATAAGGCTGCCGTGGCGGGGGTAAACCTGGGAGGTGGCAATGCAGCCATCATCGGTGATCACCGTACTCAGAAGAATGAGGTGTTGCTCCGCCGGTTTGGCCAGTTTGTAGACGAACTTAGCGGTACGTTTATCGCTTCCTTGGATATCGGAACAACACCAAAGGATATGGAATACCTGCATATGGAGACCAAGCATGTGGCCGGGTTACCCAAATCACTCGGAGGGAGCGGCGATTCCGCACCGTTTACTGCCAAAGGGGTTTATTACGGGATAAAAGCAGCGCTGAAAGAGCTGTATGGCAACGACAGCTTAGCCGGCCGTACCGTAGCTGTACAAGGAGCCGGTAATGTGGGCGAGCAGCTGATTGCTTTATTGCGCGAAGAAAATGCCAAAGTATATGTCAGTGACATCGTCGAAGAGCGTCTGGCCGAAGTCGCCAACAAGTATAAGGCGGTTGCGGTATCCAACAACAACATCTATGACTTGGATGTCGACGTTTACTCACCATGCGCCTTGGGGGGAACGGTCAATAAAGATACCATCTCCAAGATGAGATGCCGCATCATCGCGGGCTCTGCAAACAACCAGCTAAGAAACGAGCAGGAAGACGGACAATTGTTGATGGAACGGAAGATTTTATATGCGCCCGACTACTTGATAAACGCCGGTGGGCTGATCAGTTGTTACTCCGAAATTGCAGGCCATAGTGCCTCGCGCACGGCGGCACTTACAGAAAATATTTATGAAGTTACTCGCTCGGTATTACGCAAGTCGATGACGGAAAATGTGGCTTCTTACCATGCCGCAAATCAGATTGCCGAATCACGGATAGCCGATATGCGTAAAATCAAATAATAAAGCGCTATCATTTCATCCAATCGTTCTTTATATAATTTATGCTAAATAGAAGACACCTAAGGGTCAAAGTATTACAAACATTGTACGCCTACCAGTTATCGGAAGATAAGCAGGTGGGTAAGTTTGAAAAAGCGCTGCTAAAAAGCGTAGATCAGGTATACGAGATGTATATCTGGACGCTGAACCTATTGGATGAAGTATCGGATTATGTGCGCATCGACGCGGACGAACGTGCAAATAAGTTTTTGCCTTCAGCAGCGGACTTGTCGCCCAATACGCGGTTATACAACAATACGTTTATCGAGTTATTGCGTCATAATGAGAAATATAAAGCGGGGCTGAAACAGTATAAAGTATCCTGGAGCTTTGACCCGGAGATCGTGCGTATGGTCTTTTTCCAGTTGCGCGATACAGAGGCCTATGCGACGTACTTGAGCCAGGATGATCGTTCGATCGCGGCAGAAAAAGATATTATCAAATTCATTTTCAAGAAGATTATCCTGAAGGCTCCGGCGATTGAGCAAGTGTTTGAGGAAAAATTTATTAACTGGCAGGTAGACAAAGAGGTGTTGCAAGCGATGATTGCAAAGACCTTCAAGAATTTCATCAGCGAAAACCCGCATCAAAATGAACTGGCGGAGCTGACACCTAACTGGCAGGAAGACAGACAATTCATTCTCGATTTGCTGGGGCATGCTATCCGTTATGCAGATGAATATCAACAGTTGATAAGCATGAAAACCAAAAATTGGGAATCTGACAGAATTGCGTTGCTGGACAACCTGTTGATGCGCATGGCGATTTGTGAGTTGCTTAATTTTCCGACCATTCCGGTCAAGGTAACTATCAACGAATACATCGAAATATCCAAGGTGTTTAGTACGGCCAAAAGCAATACCTTTATCAACGGCATCTTGGATAAGATCCTGAATGAATTACAAGCCGCCGGGCGCATACGTAAACACGGGCGGGGACTCGTACAATGACAAACAAGTGTGGTTATACCTTGTTTAATGATATAGTTAGTTTAGTTGTCAACTTTAATTGCAAGAACAATGAAATGGACACCCTTATTTGTTTTAGGACTGATGTTAATCACATCCTGTAACACCGGGAACAACCAAGAACAGGACGCCGAGGAAATACCTTTGGAACAGCAGGGTGAGCAACCTGTTGGCCAGACCATCATACCAGGGGGCGATTCGGTCAGTGCGGTATTGGAAGTCGAAAATGATGCCTATGATTTTGGTAAGATCAAAGAGGGAGAGAAGGTCGAACATGAGTTCAAATTCACCAATACAGGTACATCTCCGCTCATTATATCCAATGTGCAGGCATCATGTGGATGCACAACCCCTGAATATTCAAAAAACCCGATAGCTCCGGGTGATGAAGGCATGGTGAAAGTCGTGTTTAATAGCGCCGGGCAATTGGGTAAGCAGCACAAGGTGGTGACGGTCACGTCGAATGCATCAAGCCCGAACACATTGCTGCACCTACGTGGTGAAGTGGAGAAATAGACAACAACATACAACAACCAATAATTACAAAACAAATGATCACATCAACAATTCTATTGCAAGCTGGGGGAGCAGGTGGGGCAGGAGGAATCATGGGATTCCTACCCATGATTTTAATTATTGTCGTTTTTTATTTCTTCATGATTCGGCCACAGATGAAGAAGGCCAAAGATCATAAGAAATACATCGAGGAATTAAAAGTAAACGATAGGGTAGTGACAACGGCAGGTATACACGGACGTATTGTTGAAATATCCGAAACGACGTTTCTGGTTGACGTTGGCGGCAGCGTAAAAATTCGCTTTGATAAGTCAGCGATTGCCCTGGATGCTTCGAAGGCGCAAAACGCGGCACCGAAGGCTTAATTCGGCTTCCGGTAAAGCTACAAAGGCCATAAAAGGAAAAGGATATCCGGCGACTTTGTGGCCTTACCGGGACCCGTTAGTTATAAATTTAACCGTTGCTAAGCTTGTTTGGTATGCCGATTCTGAAGCTCAATAAAACACAGCGGCGCAAACTAAGCATTTTCGTTAAATGCATCATTTTCTCTTTCCTTGCCTGGGCGCTTTTTGCGATATCGAATAGCTACGTTTATACCGTAAAATCAGGCGTGCAGTACGTAAATGCGCCGGATAATCGGGCTTTTCATCCCCTCCAATCCGATACGGTAACTATACGGCTGGAAGCCACCGGATGGCAGTTGTTGTTTAGGACGCTGCAAACAACGCGGCAGGGCATTCAAGTCGATCTCAGCGGGCTCCAAAACCGTAGCTGGATTGTTGTTGCCAATCAACTCGGATTTATAAATCGCCAGTTCCCTGCCAATCAGCGCGTGATTTCCGTGTCTCCTGATACGCTTTATTTTGATTTTTCGAAGCAGACAGAACGGAAGGTCCCTGTAAAGGCCTTGTATAATCTGCGGTTCAACAAACAATATGACGTCATCGACGAATTACGCATTTCACCCGAATATGTGACCATAACCGGCCCGCTTGAAGACGTCGTACAAATAGAGCATTGGGAGACCGACACCATCCGGTCTGAAAGCGTTAACAGTGATGTCCATACGGTAGCTCATCTGAAGCAAAATCGACGTGCCAACATCAATGTCTATCCCACTGCTGTGGAAGTGACCATTCCCGTTGGCGAAATAACAGAGAAAATCCTTGAAGTGCCGCTGAAGGCGGAGAACGCTCAGCAGTTTAGTTCGGTGAAATTATTTCCGGGCAAGGTGAGACTTACCGTGATGGTTTCGCTGCGCGACTATATGAAGGTCACCAATAATGCGTTTGAAGCGGTCGTCAACATGGACGACTGGGTTGATAACGGCGTAACGAGCTTACCCGTGATTATCACGCAAATGCCTAAATTTTGCAAGCTGGTGAAAGTAGAACCGCAGAATGTCGATTTTTTTGTCAGGAAATAAGGTAATGGAATCGTTGAAGGTAGGCATAACCGGAGGAATCGGTAGCGGGAAATCCACCATCTGCCGGATATTTGAGGTTTTGGGGATTCCCGTTTTTGACGCGGACAGGGAGGCCAAGCGGCTGATGACGACAGATAGCGGGCTGGTCCGAGCTATTCAGGCCGAATTTGGGGGGGAGGCTTACCATGACGATGGTTCGCTAAACCGCATGTATATGGCAGCACAGGTCTTCAACAACGAAGATAAGTTGAAACGATTGAACGCTTTGGTACATCCTGTGGTTATCCAGGCAGGGGAGGAGTGGGCGGCCCGCCAGGACGCCTCCTACACGATAAAGGAGGCCGCCTTGCTTTTTGAAAGTGGTTCCTTCAAGTTAAATCGGTATAACATATTGGTGGAGGCGCCCGAAGCAGTGCGCATCGAACGGGTAGTTAAGCGCGATAACGTCACGGTTGAGCAGGTGAAATCCCGCATCGCCCGGCAATGGCCCGATGAGGAGAAGACGAAGCTCGCTGACTACGTCATTGTCAACGATGGTATACAAGCTGTGATTCCGCAGGTGCTGAAGCTCGACCAATTTTTTCGCTCTCAACGGTTGTAATGGCATCGATTTTAGCTGATTTCCTCGTTAAACGGCCGGAAGGCTATTATTGCCGGTATGGCGATTTTTTTGTCGATCCGCTGCTGCCTGTGAACCGGGCACTGGTATCCCATGCCCATGGTGACCATGCTACGCCGGGACATGGGCAAATTTGCTGTACGGCAGCCACGGCAGCATTCATGCGCCATCGTTACAACAGGCAACCCGGGCATACCTACACGACGTTTTCATACCATCAACCTTTTAAGATCGGCAATATAGCCATCCGGTTGATTCCCGCCGGGCATATGCTGGGGTCTGCACAGATTTTAATGGAGTATGATGGAGTTCGATACCTGTACACGGGCGACTATAAAATGCAGGCCGACAGCACTTGTGAACCGCTCGAAATTGTGCGGGCGGATGTATTGATTACGGAGAGTACATTTGCGGATCCCGGTATCAGTCACCCCGATCCGGTGGCCGAGATAGTCAAGTTGAACGGAAAGCCCCATCCCATCTTGCTTGGCGCTTACGCCTTAGGAAAAGCGCAACGGTTGACGGCCTTGATCAATGAACATTGTCCTGAACGCGCGGTATTGTTGCACCATAGTATACTGCCATTGCATAGGCTTTATGCATCGATGGGAATCACACAGTTGCGATATGAACCCTATAACCGGAAAGCGATGAAAGTTGATGGTGTCGACCCGATTTACATGGTGCCCCCGATGACCTTCAACAGCTATTACCGGGCGACGAATGTGCTGCGCGTTTTCGCATCGGGGTGGAAACATTTGCAACATCGGAACGACATGGAGCTGTACATCTCTGATCATGTGGACTGGCAGGATATCCTGCGTTATGTGGAGCAGGTGGGGCCGAGGGAAATATGGACGATACACGGGGAGGGCAGGCATCTGGCAAATCATTATAAACACACGTTGACAGTGAAATCGTTGGGATAATGGTGGTTGCCAAACCAGAACGGCATGCAGCTTTTTGACAATGTAGCTGCATGCCGTTGGTTAAGTCGACTATCAATCAATCCGTTGGGCTTAGTAATTCTGGTATATGGCAAAATCATCTACCCCCAAACGGCCGTTCCTTACTGCGGTGCCGCTGCTCGGACCTAAGCCGAGTTTATGGATACGGAACCGCACCGGCCCTTGAATGTCCATCGTGTAAGTCGCAAGTTTGGCACTAGCACTTTGACTTCTGGGATGTGCATCGCTGATGGTTTCGCCTATCTTATGCCAAGTTCGTCCTTCGTCGGTAGAATATTCCAAATCAAATGAACAGCTTACGTCATTGCCGTACGACCCATACCAAAACGTAACTTTGGTGGCTCCGTTTGGTACGTCATAGTTCATTTGCAGGTAAGACGGAACGGACAGGTTTTGCTGGAACCTGACGGCCTGTCTGCCAGAAACGACGCGGTCGTTTGCCAAATTGCCCAGCAGCGATTGTTCAAACTTCCAGTTCCCGGTTCTCAGATCCACATTGTTATCGATGACGACGGTTTGATCTTCATTGTCATACTGATGTTCACCGGTGACATTGTAGTTTTGTTTTCCGTCAAACGGAAATTCGAAGTCCTCGGGGTATCCGGGATATACGGGGCCGCTCGGATCCATCATGTCTTCCAGTTTCTGCAGCCGCAATTGCGGCGTGTTGCCTCCTCCCATAAAGAGGATACCTTGGAAGCTTGCGCTCGGTGCGATGTGTTCATTGGCGAAAGCGGCTCCGGGATCTGTGACAACGTCGAGCATATGGTCAGGACCATCGGTGATTTTTTTGGTTCCCGCAAAAGTTTCCCCGGTTTGAGGGAATGGCTCGACATCGGCCGTAACGGCTACCAAGGTACTTTCGTATCGATCGGGCCATCGCTGAAGGTTGGAAATAGCAACGGTCTGGACGATAACCGGATTGCTGGACGAGACCTTGGAGATCTGTGTAGGCGAAAGGTTGGTTATCGCTAAAGCACCGTCGATTCTCGTCAGCGTTGCGCCGTTGAGGTCTATAAGTAACGAGTCGCCTTTTGCGAAGGAGGGAGCAAGCGCTGTACCTACCTGGAGGATTAGCCCCCGTATTTGGTTGCGCCAGTTGTTTTGGATGACCACAAAGCCAGGAGGAAGGTTATTCCCTGCGTACTCTGATATGACGACGCCGCTTGTCTGATGGGCGCCGCCAAGTGCTTGCGGAGAAAGTCTTACATCACCGGCTTTATATACACTTCGTACAGCCGGTATCCCTGTCCATGCAGCGGGGGCCCCTGCTGCCGGATTTTCGTCTACTTTTAAGCACCCTCCAAAAAAAATTCCTGAAAGGACAAAAATCAATAAATATATCGAGTTCTTCATCGCTGTTGTTTTTATATGAATCTTCTAATCAGGTGTATTCCACCATACTTTCACATTAAGATCGTCTCCTCCCATAGCTTGTACGGCTTCAAGGTAATTAGCTCTATTGAGGGTTTGCACGTTTATGGGGTACATCAGCCGCGAGGGCATGCGGCCGTCGTTCATCAGCCCTTCGCCTTTCGGGAGTACAGGATGGCCGGTTCGACGATGTTCATGCCATTGCTGGAAATCGGTAAAAAATAAGGTGTAATATTTTTGCAGATGAATGCGCTCCATTTTTTCGTTGAAGTTGAGGTTGTCGTCCCATTTTAGAGCGTTTTTTTCGAGATGGCCTTCGGGCACTTCAAGGCCCCAGTGGGTGATAGCGCTGACAACGCCTGCTTCATAGTAACTGTGGGGATCTCCCGTTATATAGCCTTTTAGGGCAGCCTCTGCCAGTATGAACTGGAGTTCGGCACAGTTCATTATATTCCCGAGGAGCGGATCCTGCTTGAGCGATACGAGCAAGGTAGACATTCGTTCAACCCCTCTTCCTGGCGCATATCCGCTGGGCATTCCAGCGTAGATGCCGGAAACCTGAGTAGCCCATCGGGGCAGCCGGGGGTCCTGCCATTCGTTTAGGTTGTTGATAAAAAACTCGGAATATCCCTTGTCGCCATTGAAGTCCAGATCGCGCCATTGGAAAAATTCCGATGTAATGGGCTGTGTTGCACCGGTTGGTAGAATGGCAGAATGACTATTGTCGGTAAATATCGGATAATTTCCGCTGTTCGTGTCCACTATTTCGGCTATTTTGGCAATCGCGCCCGATGCAGCTTTTCCGGATACACGCAGCAAGAGGCGGAGGTAGAGCGAATTGCCAAACCTGCGCCAGGCGTCGGGTGCTCCATTATATAGTGGATCCAGGCCTTTGATGTGTTCAGGCAATTCAACGTCGGCTCCAAGTAGTTCATTAGCTTCTTCCAATTTACGGAAGATATCGGCATAAATGTCTTGTTGCCTATCGAAGTGGGGTTGGACGTTGCCCTCATGGCCTTTCGATGCTTCGAAATAGGGTGCATCACCAAACATATCGGTGATCATGGAACTAACCCAAGCATCGAGGATAAGCGAAATACCCAAAAACGTCTGATAGCCGTTTTCTTGCGAAGTGTTGGCGCTGGTATAGATGTCGCGGATATTGTTGAGCTGCAGGTACCAGTGGCGCCACATCCAATCGGGCTCGCTGGGCCTGATGAAATACCGATGAAATTCGCGGCTTTCAACGACGGTGACATGTACCTGCATGAGTTCGTTCCCAATACGCATGCCTCTGTTTTGGTTTCTCGTGACTACTTGGTGCAAGGCGGGGGCCAACAAGGCCTCTGGCGATGCGTCCTGCAATGCATTAGGGTTTGTGTTTTTCTCAATAAAATTCTTGGTACAGGAGAGACTTGCTGCAATACTTACAGCGATTAGGCTCCAGTATACTATCTTCTTCATTTTCATTGGAAATATTGTTAAAGACCAATAACTAAATTAAAGCCAATTGTCCGGGTTGATGGGAACTGCGCGGTTTCTGCGCCGGGTATAATCACACCGTCGCCAAGTGTTCCAAATTCGGGGTCGAACGCGGGCCAATTGGTAAATACCAGGAGGTCGCGTCCGTATACGCCTAAGGTAGCTCGTTGCAACCGCAGTCGGTTTGCCAATGCCGTTGGCAACGTATAATCGAGTCTCACTTCACGTAGTTTAATAAAGTCTGTGCTGAACATGTTGGATTCCTGATTATCGCGGTTAAAGTGGAGGTAATAATAGTCGCGTATGTCCGTGGCTACCACATCGTTTTTTCGGAAAGTGCCATCAGGATTCCGGATGACACCATCGCCGATGATGCCATGGTAGCGCCCGGGCAATGATTTCTTCAACTTGCCTTCTTCCATTAATACCGCATGGGTCAGTGAGAAGGCCTTGGCTCCAAACTGGCCGTCAAACAGCACATTGAGTCTAAATCGTTTATAGCTGAACTCATTACCAAACCCGAAACGCCATTTTGGCGTAGGATTACCCAGGTAGATCAGTGAATCGCCTTGCAACGGGTATCCGTTTTCATTGTAAATGATTTGGCCATCTGGCGATCGCTGGTACCCTATTCCATACATATCCCTGAAACGTCCGCCAGGTCTGGCCTCGATGGAGCCACGCGAGCCGAAGATCGTGGATAATTGCATGGACGACATGCTGTCTGCCAGCGAGACGACACGATCGATGTTCGTAGCATATGTACCATAAACTCTCCAGTTGAAGCCGCTACTCGTATTCAGTGGAATTCCATTGGCTTCTATTTCCAGTCCCTTGTTCTGCACACTTCCGGCATTCAACGTCCGGTTGGCGTAACCACTGGCGGGATCGACCGGCGAAATAAGGATTTGGTCAAACGAATTGCTATGGTAAGCGGTAATGTCCACGTTCAACCGGTTTTTAAACATCCGGATATCAGCGCCTGCTTCGTAGCTTACCGTGCGCTCGAAACCGAGATTCAAATCGGGTATCGTCGTCGGATTTGCTAATCCCGAGGGAAACTCTTGCCTGGGCGAATAGGCATAGGATGTTAGATACGCTGTAGTGCCGCCGCTGCCAACCGATGCAACCGAACCTCTCAGTTTAAGATAAGAAACGACGTCAGGTAGCTGGATGATATCAGACAGTATGGCACTTACATTCAGTGCTGGGTAGAAGAATGGTGTGACCCTGTTGTGCACGGGCTGTGCCAGTGTGCTCGCCCAATCTTGTCTGGCTGTCACATCTACATAGAGAAAGTCTTTGTAGCCAACTGTTGCCATTCCATATAGGCTATTTACGGCATATTCCCGCCGATACGGCATGGAGATGAGCAGGTCACGGCTATTTGCCAATGTATAGATGTTCGGCCGTGCAAGGTTCTCTGCACGATATTCATCACGGATGTACTTATTATTCATTAACGCGCCGCCAAAGGAGAGGCTATAGGAAAACCGATCGTTCCGTCCATTATTGTATCGTAGAAGGAAATCCGCATTGGTTTCCTGACTATAAATGTCCTGTTCGCGATACATACCATTGGCATACTTTTGGGTGCTCCAAGGCCGCTGCTGCGAGCGGGATTCGTACTGGAAGTCCATCGTGGTACGCACTATCAAGCTCAGTTCGCTGGTGAAATCGTAGCTTGCCTGTACATTGCCGATTATGCCATTCCTATTGCTTTTGTTCAGCATTTCATAGGCCTGGAGGTAGGGATTATCCAATTGAAGGCTGAACGGGCGGCGTTGTTCGATGCCCTCTCGTCCCTGAATCCAGTAGTCTTTGAACCAGTTGATATCGAAATTGGGCACCAGGCCGCGTATGAAATACATGATGGTCTGGTTGTTATAACCCGTGGTGGGCAGGTTGTCACTATGCCGGTTGTTATAGTTTACCCGTGAAGAAACTGTCAGCTTGTCTGTCAATTTCTGATTGACTTGCAACGCAACTGTATTGCGGGCGTAGCCCGTGTTAGGTACAATCCAGGAGTTGGTGGCATTGGTAAACGATAGCCTGGCCGTTGTCCGGTCATTCCCGCCTTGTAGGGTTAAGCTATTTGTATACGTATATGCTGTTTCAAAGAAATCTTTCCGGTTATTGGGGTAGGCGACCCAAGGAGTTCGTTCAGTAGCAGGCTGGCGATAATTATCGGGGCTGTATTGATAAAACAGTTGCCCGTCGAATTTAGGTCCCCAAGCCGAACTCGTGCTTAGTGTAGTTGGTCCATCTTCGGTCGCGCCATAGGAATAATAAAAATTATTGGCTGTTAATCCCTGCCCATATTCATGCTGGTAATCCGGCCAACGGTTAATAGTGGCCAAAGAAAGGTTGGAGTTGAAGGTGATGCCAACGCCTTGTTGCTCCCGCTTACCTTGCTTGGTCGTAATGATAATCGCGCCATTTGCACCGCGAGCACCGTAGAGGGCCGCAGCTCCAGGGCCTTTTAATACGGATACGCTTTCGATATCTTCAGGGTTTAAATCCGCTAAGCTTGAACCGAAATCCACGGGTGATTCCTGGTTTAGGTAGGGATTGGAGCCTGTTCCGGTAAGTTGGCCACTGCTGCCACTGATAACGACACCGTCTACAACGATCAGTGCCGCATTATCGCCGCTTAACGAAGTTTCTCCGCGTAGGATAATTTGGTTGGATCCGGCCGGACCGGCACCTGATTTTAGCATGTTTAGCCCAGCAACCTTACCCGACAATGCCTCTGTCCAGTTATTTGATAAGGCTTCGGTTAGATCTTCCCCGGACAGTTCGGTGACAGAGTACCCCAGTGATCTGCGCTCCCGTTCAATGCCAAGTGCCGTCACCACGACTTCCTCGAGGTCTGCGACAGCTTCTTGCATTACGACGTCCAATGTCCTGCGGTTGTTGATCGGCACTTCCAAGGGATTAAAGCCGATACTGGTGATTAACAACACATCGTCGCTATTTGCATCAATAGTAAACCCGCCACGTTGATTGGTGGACGTGCGGGAAAGGGAATGATCTTTGACCTGCACCGTTGCTCCCGAAATCGGATTGCCTGATGCGTCTTTAACGGTGCCTCTTACGGGAGATTGTTGAGGTATTGGGTCAATGACGACGTAACCCGAAATTACTCGGTGACGAAGCCCTGTTCCGGCGAGAATCTGGTCGAGGGCGTGCTTTACGGTGAGTTCTTGAGCCGTTAAGGTGATTTTTTTTTCCTGTGCAGCCAGTGCTTCTGTAGAATAGGTGAACGGGATACCGCTGAGTTTCTCTACCTGCAAAAGGCTCTCTTTGAGCGTTGTCTGCTCAAGTGTCAACGAGATTTTCTTATCGGTAGGCTGTCCTGCCGATACATTGGCATGGCATATAGCCAGCAGCGTGAACAGCAAGAATAAAACCATTCTGGCTGCTTTAAGGTGATAAATTTGGTTTATGGGGATAGTATATGATTGCATTTGCATAACTTTGTCCTTGATTTTTAATGGAAATGGCAAATCGTATGTGGTTTGCCACATACACGTTTCCTTACCGTCGAGGCCATCCGGCGACCAACCACAGGCTTCGACACATTTTCGTATTTCAAGGGCTGCCTGCTTCAGGTGGCCCCTTTTTATTTCTGTAAGCTTTTTCTATGTTTTCATATCCACTTTTGATGAAGACCCGAATTAATAAATCCTAACAGTTCTGTTATCCAAAACGTAACGGAACCCTCCTGATGCTGAGAGAACGTCTAGCGCCGTTTTCAAGGGGAAGCTTTTCTCGAGCGTGATACGGATACGCTTATTGACTAGTGCATTGTTCTGTATAGTGATATCGATATCGTAAGTTCGTTCCAGTATATTGGCGATTTCGCTGAGGGGGTGGTCGTCGAACATCAGTTTACCGGCTTTCCAAGCCAAGATGGCCTCTGGATTCGCCATGACGGTCACGGCACCGCCTGCATCCTTGTTCCAAGTGAGCTGTTGTCCGGCAGTGAGATCGGCGATCGCCTCCATCGATTTGCCGGCCATTTCCCCGACCCGGACCTTCCCCGAGCTGACGGCGACCACGACCGGTGAATTCATAAACGCGTCTATCTTGAATGAGGTGCCCAGCACTTGGGTGACTATATCGCCACTGTGCACCAGGAATGGCTTGTGTTTGTCTTTTGCTATTTCGAAGAAGGCTTCACCTTCGAGCCGTATTTCCCGCTTCTTGCCCTGGAAGCGTTTGGGATAACTTAGGCTGCTGCCGGCACCGAGGTAGACTATGCTGCTATCCGCTAAGCGGATCTGCGCACGCTGGCCTGGGGGATTATTACGCGTTATCCATTTACTGTCATGATCCTGGCCGTTGTTTATATGCAACAGACCCCAGAAAATGGTGCCCAATATTATGATAGACACGGCGGCATAACGGAAAAACACGATACGACGTTCCTTTTTTTCCGCCTGGTGTGCCTTCTCCTGTACAATCCGTTGGCGGATAGTGGCTTTCCAGGCTTCCATGCGATTGGGGTTGCTGATTGTGTCTGCTGCAGGTGTTTCCATCTCACCGTGCAATTCTTGCCAAACGCTATCAAACAACTGCCTGCTTTCTGGTTGCTGGAGGCAGCGACGGACAGCCGCTATTTCCTGTTTGCTGGCTTGTCCGGTCAGGTATTTTTTTATCAGTTCCCTATTGACTTCTGACGTATTCATTTGGCGTCTCTATTGGTTAAGGCGAAAAAAATGGATAGTACCCTTGCTCTTTTTCTGATTAATGATATGTTTTTTTGTAAAAGGCTGGTTTTTAGAAAAATAATATAATCCAAATGATCGGTTCGTGCATGCAGGTCAGGGCTCAGCGTGTTATCATCAAAAAATGTGTAGCTGAAGCGCTATATCACAACAAAGGCGAATCTATGGCAACAACAGGAGGAATAGGGAGCACGCTACGCCGGTGGAAGACGGGAGGTTTCTTCGCATTATTTTGAGGGCGTTGGTAATATGTCCTTCCACGGTTTTGACGGAAATGTTTAAGATGGAAGAAATTTCGGCATGCGACAGTTCATTTTCGCGGCTCAGTTCGAAGACCTTTTTGCACTGTGCCGGCAGAGATTGGAGCGTCCGTTCATAGCTTTCCCGCAATTCGGCTAAGTCAAGGGAATGGTTGGTCGGTGTAGGGTCAACGAGTTGATTTCCCCGTTCGGGAAGCGCATCCAGTGGTAAAGTATCGATAGTGGTTTTGCGTAAGTGATCGAATACTTTGTTGCGTATGGCTTTGGATAGGTAAGAGGCGGCCTGCTTGATGTTGTCCAGACGTTCGCGACGCATCCATACCCAATGCATTACATCCATCATTAGTTCTTCGGCAATGGTCGGATCCTGGACATACCGGAGCGCAAAGTTATACAGGCGTTCAGCATAACGTTCAAAAAGCGCTTCAAACGCCCGAACATCGTTATTGCAAATTGCTTTGAGCAGCATCTCGTCTGTACAGTCTGGTCTTGAGTGTGCCATAACTTATGTCACTTTTACAAGGCCAAAATTAGCTAAAGGCACCGCGCCTATATGTTATGTTTTTATTAACTTTTCTTTTATAATTAGTTACTTAGGCTTTACAATACGGTATTATTTTGGCTTATGCGGTGGCATTATCGATCTACGCAGTGCCCAGCCACAAGAAAATCGCCGTGGCTAGTGTTGCGCCGATAAGCGGCCCAATGACGGGTACCCACGCATAAGAAGCGTCGAATCGTGCCTTGTTCTTGATGGGCAGCAAGGCATGCACGATGCGCGGTCCCAAGTCGCGCGCTGGATTGATGGCATAGCCCGTGGTACCGCCCAATGATAGGCCGATGACCCATACCAGAAAGGCAACCGGAAGCGCTCCGAGCGAACCCAGGCCAATCGGTATTGCCCGTTCGTCCGTAAGTTCGGCATCGGTGAAGTAGAAGATGGTAAGGATTAGCACAAAAGTACCGACGGCCTCACCGATTAAATTTACGGGAAGGTTGCGGATAGCCGGTGCTGTGCAGAATACGGCCTGCTTGGCTCCGGGGTTTTCCGTGATGCGAAAGTGATCTTGGTACACCAGCCAGACGATAAAGGCTCCCGCCATGGCACCGATGAATTGACCAGCAACGTAAAGCACGGAGCTGGCAGCATCGATATTGCCGGCGATGAACATGGCTAAGGTGACTGCCGGGTTGAGGTGCGCACCGCTGTAGGGGGCCGCGATGACCACCCCGGCAAACACAGCCAATGCCCATGCCGTGGTGATGACTATCCAGCCACTATTGTGGCCCTTCGTGCCATTAAGCACGACGTTGGCGACCACGCCGCCACCCAATAAGATAAGGATACCGGTACCAATAACTTCTGCAATAAATGGGGTCATAATTGTTTTTTTGATGTTCGATGGTCAGCGGTCGATAGCCGGTGATCCGTGATTACCAGCTACCGGTTATTTAAACGTTTTTGCTGTTTCGACGGCTCGATGCCACCTGCTGATGGCCGATGCGGCATCATAACTCGCATCGGGCGCGAATGTCTGGTTAATTTGCCATTGGCTTTGGATATCATCCACACTTTGCCAGAAGCCTACTGCCAGTCCCGCCAGGTATGCAGCGCCGATGGCGGTGGTTTCCGTGATTTGCGGTCTTACTACCAGTGCCTGCAATATGTCTGCCTGGAGCTGCAGCAGTAGGTTATTCGCGGTGGCCCCGCCGTCTACGCGCAACTCCTTGATGCCGACGCCCGCATCTGCCTCCATGGCGCGAAGGATGTCGACCGTCTGGAATGCGATGCCCTCCAAGGCTGCCCGTGCGATATGCGCTGCCGTGCTGCCCCGGGTAAGCCCGACGATGGTTCCCCGGGCATAGGGATCCCAATGGGGAGCGCCCAGCCCGGCAAATGCCGGTACGAGGTATACGCCATCGGTATCGCTCACGCTCTTGGCAAGGGTTTCCACATCGGCCGAATTGCGGATGATGCCCAGCCCATCCCGGAGCCACTGCACGATGGCACCACCGATAAAAATGCTGCCTTCAAGTGCGTAACTCACCTTGTCACCCAATTTCCAAGCAATGGTAGTAACCAGGTTGTTTGCCGAGAGGATGGGCTTGTCGCCGATATTCATCAGCATGAAACATCCGGTACCGTACGTATTTTTCACCATGCCTGTTTTGGTGCACAATTGCCCGAAAAGCGCGGCATGTTGATCGCCGGCAATACCGGCGATGGGAATCCTCGTAGCCAGCATGCTGGCGGCTGTTTCGCCGTAAATTTCCGAAGAGCTTCTCACCTCCGGCAGTAGGCTCCTCGGTATGTCAAAGAGCTCCAGCAACTCGTCGTCCCATTCCAACGTATGGATATTATATAACATGGTGCGCGACGCATTGGTTACGTCGGTAAGGTGCTTTTCGCCTCCCGTAAGGTTCCAGATCAGCCAGGCATCGACGGTACCGAAAGCCAATTGACCATTCTTGGCTTTTTCGTATGCGCCTGCTACATGTTTCAATATCCAGTGGATTTTACTGGCAGAAAAATACGCATCAATCAATAGCCCTGTTTTTTGCCGGATGGTATCGCCAAGTCCTTTTTCCTTGAGTTCGTCGCAATAGGCCGCTGTGCGCCTGTCCTGCCAGACAATCGCCGGATAGATGGCCTGTCCGGTACGCCTGTCCCATATAATGGTTGTCTCCCGTTGGTTCGTGATGCCTATCGCTGCGATGGACGACGCTTTTAGCCCGGCGTTCGCCACCGCCTCGGTCGCCACGGAAAGTTGCGTCGACCAGATTTCCTTCGGATTGTGCTCTACCCATCCCGATTGGGGGTAATATTGGTTAAATTCTTTTTGCGCCAACGCAACAATTTTGCCCGATCGGTCGAAGATGATGGCGCGTGAACTGGTCGTACCTTGGTCTAAAGATAAAATATACTGGTTCATTATATTGGTTATTTTCATTCGTTGTAAACACCTAACGGTAGTGTTTATTTACGTTCTGGCAAATAATTTGCCGCAAGCATTGTATACTGTTCGATTTGGGCGGCTATCCATGCAGTATCTTTTCCCAACTCTGCGGCCATGATACCGGCTACTTTCGGGGCCATTTCCAAGGACTTGGCAGCATCGAGAAACAATATCCGGAGTCGCCTCGCCAGCACATCCTCCAGGGTTCTTGCCATCTCATGCCGCACAGCCCACACCGCTTGGGCGGCGATGTGGTCGAATCCGGCATGCAGTTTTTCCGCCAACGCCGGCTCACTGTCCACCAACGCTTGGATGCCGGAGGCGTCGCTGCCATAATACGCCCAATGCCCCTTTTGAACTGGTGTCTGGTGACCATGTATTTTGACGGTTTTCGTGCGGCAAGCCCGCGGTGTTAATCCACCTGTTTCCATCGCTTTGTCTACCGTTTCCTCGGCCATTTTGCGATACGTTGTCCATTTGCCCCCCGTGATGGTAATCAGCCCCGATGGATTAACCATCAACTTGTGGTCGCGCGAGATTTCTTTGGTCGATTCGTTCGTTCCGGTAGGGGCGGCGAGAGGCCTCAACCCAGCGAAAATACTGAGGACATCTTTTCTTTGCGGCGGATTAGCTAAATACGTCGCTGCTGTTTCGAGTATAAAGTTTATTTCCGTATCCAGGGGGCGGGGTTCCAGGCTATGCGTCGCGATTGGCGTATCCGTGGTTCCGAGTAAGAGATGATCATGCCAGGGAATGCCAAAAAGCACCCGGCCGTCACTGGTTTTTGGAATCATCAAGGCTTCGCTGCTGCCCAGGAAAGCACGATCAACGACAATGTGGGTTCCTTGGCTGGGCCTTACCAATGATCGGTGTTCGTCGGTGTCCAGTTGCAGGATATCATCGACAAAAACCCCCGTGGCATTGACTACCACCTTAGCATTGAGTGTAAATCGCCGGCCCGTTTCTTCGTCGGTAAATCCTACACCTGCGACCTTGCCCCGGTCATCTTTAAGCAGTTCGGTGACCTTACAATAATTGAGTACGACGCCCCCGTGTTGCGCAGCCGTTTGTGCAAGGTTGATAGCCAGCCGGGCATCGTCAAATTGTCCGTCAAAGTAACGGACCCCGCCTTTCAGGCGGTTAGTCTTAATTCCGGGGATCTGATCCGCCGTCTCCCTTTTTGACACCGACTTTGATATGCCGATGCGGTAGCGCCCGGCTAACCAATCGTACACTTTTAGCCCAATCAGATATTTCCATTTGTCAAAAAATGAGTAACAAGGAATGATAAACGATTGAATATGGGCGAGGTGAGGGGCATTCTTGAAAATCAAGCCCCGTTCATACAGTGCGTGATAAACCAGTTTGATGTCGCCCATGGCCAGGTAACGGACACCGCCATGTACCAATTTGGTGCTTCTGCTGGAGGTGCCTTTGGCAAAGTCATGCTGTTCCAGCAGTATCGTGCTGTATCCCCTTGTCGCGGCATCCACCGCAATACCCAGCCCCGTTGCGCCGCCACCGATGATGGCGAGGTCCCATTGGGAAGGGGCCGCGGCCCGCTGGAGTGCGGTATTTCTGTCAAGTAGTGGGCTATTCATGAACGGCGGAGGAATAACGATGTCTAATAGGCGTGCTCATTTGTTTGTTTCAAACTTAGCGAAATTGCCTTTCATATGCAAATCCCCATCACCGAGCGATGAAGTCAGCGCTGCCTCGTGTACAGCCGGCCGAGGTTATACTGCAAGGTAAACTGCTGTTGATTGTCGATTGCCCCACGTGTAAAGTGGAAGCTTAGCGTAAATCTACTTTCCAGGCCTTTGTACTGCAACGGCTTCCAGCCCAATTCAAGCCGATCATAAAAATCTGCAGTATAAAATCGATCGCCATACGCTACATCCAATTTGTCGCCTACGTAGAAGGTGTTGGCGATGAATATTTTACGGTATTCTGCATACAGGTCAGTGATAAACCCCTTCGGGATGCGCCACCCATAAATACCGCGTAGCCTGTCATAACCCACCAGAATGCCACCATTGATATCCAATGAATCGAGCGATGACAAGCCGGATAAATCAATCCCCGCCTTGGCCATGGCTGCCCCGTTGTCCCGTACGGGCATCTCGTTTTCATCTGTGTTATTTTTTCTGCCTGCGTCATGCCAGAGCATGGCGTTGTGTGATAGGTAGAAGCGGCCCATGTTTAGGCGGCCCGAAAGGCCGACCATGAATTGCTCCCGTGCGGTTTCGGTTTGCCGGCTCGTCCAGTCGATCCACAGTTGTTGATGGAAGGCGTTTTTTTGGTACCGCCACAACATGCCCTCAATGTTTGGGCGGTAGTAATTCAGCGTGTCATTCATTATCGCGCGGTGATAACCGCTTAATAAGTCCCTACGGGGAAACATCCCGATATAGAAGTCGTGGCCCTGTTGCTTGTAGTTATAATAGATGGTTGGCGCAAGCTGCTTGGCAACGGTTCCTTTGCTGCCGAATTCATGCAGAAAATTTACCCCTCCGTGCAAAAAGTGGATGCTATCCAGCGATAAGTAAATTTCAGGCGCTATCCGGACGCCAAGAATCGACTGCGAGTACTGATCCGACTTGCCATACTCCCGGTTATCGGCAAAACCATGGAAGTAAGTGTTCCACCCGACATCCTGCGCATGTGAGCCGGCGATGGTCACAAATAAGAGAAGGCTTGTAACAAATATACGATAGCAAATAGCCATAATTACTCAATTAGTGGTTGTGATAGTTACCGGTATTTTCTTACTGTTCCTTGAGCCGGCGAACGGTGCTGTCCTTATCGAAAAAACCAAGGCATAGTCGCCAGGGACGTCCGGCATGCGAATATGCGTGGCGAGGGAAGCCGATTCACCGGGAGCGATACGGAGCTGGTGGTAGTCGCCGCTGATGGCGTTATAATCAACGTGTTCGAAAAAATGTTTAATAAAGCCGTATTCAATGAAACATGCCCATTTTTGCTGTTCGTTGGAAAACGAGATGGTATCACCGTATGGATTATATATTTCGAGGGTTACTGCCTGCCGTTCGCCCGCAGCGGCCTGCTCCTTGACGCCCTTCACGGCGATAGTCACTTTTTGATATGTCCTTACGGAATCGATATACGCGAAATACAGACGTCCACGCTCGGTATCAAGTGAATCTTGCTTGTCAACGTTGAGACGACCAAACGACGCGAAATAGGCGCCCCGGTTCCGGGTACTGTCTTCGATTGGCCAATAATCATACTGGGTTTTCCGGTAATGCCGTGTGTTATAAGACAACCCCTTGACGGTATTATTCATGAAGTTATAATACGAAATATCCTGGAACCCATTGTCCATGATCAGGCGATCGTCCCCTACGATACGGTGCAACTGTTCAGCAAATTGCTCTTTCCCCCAAAACTGCTTAAGCCCTTTTATCGTTGATAATGCAGGCACGGGAACGATCAATAATACCCTTACCAAAAGGATCAAAGCGATGTTGGCATAGGACAGTCGCCTGAACCATGGCGGTAAGGCAGGCATCCCGGCAAGGTAAGTATACGCAAGTATAAAGAAAGGGATAAACGCCAACAGCGTCCAGTGCGCCTGAACGCGGCTATTGAAAGCACTAAGCAAAAAGAACAGCAGAAATCCAAAGCAATTGAATTTTAAGATGCGGAGAAACGTATCAGTTGTTTTTTGCTTATAGACGTAGTAATACAGAAAAACGCCCGTCAACGGGCCAACGATGAGCAGTTGCCCCAGGATGAAGTCGCTGATAAATGAGAAGCGATAAACCTGCGACGTACGGTCAAGGAGGTGATAAAACAGGGAAGGGAAGTCGTTATTGACCTGCCACAGAATATGGGGCAGGAAAAAGACGATGGCCAACGCAGCGATAAGCCAAAAGCTTGGGCGCTTGAGCAGCTTCCAGTGACCAAGCACGGTGAACAGTATGATCAATAGCGCATGGTACTTGCTGTACAACATGCAGGCGATAACCAGTGCCAACAGGACCGCATATTTAGGACGATCATCCGAGAGATAACGGCGCAAGACATAATAGAAAAGCACCGTAAAGAAGAACAGGGGAGTATCCGGCGTAGTGATGAAACTATACACGTGCAGGATGAGCATGCTACTGTACAGCAGCACAAATAGCCTGGCATTGTCAGCATAATTCTTCGCTATCTTCCACAACATGAGCACGGCGATAACGTTGGAGATCACGCTCAGCAACCGGGTTCCTAAAGGAGATTGCGTCAGCAGCGTTCCGGCCTTGATAAATAGGGCCACCATCGGAGGATGATCATAATACCCCCAATCCAGAAAGCGGCTATAAACCCAGTAATACGCTTCGTCGTAGTGCAGTTCGGAAAAAGCAGATTGCACGAGGTTGATGGCCAGCCACACCAACAGAAAATAGAAAATGACGGTATTCGCGGATTTGGACATAGGCCGGCGTTAAATTAAGCTGAAAAAGTATAAATATAATTGCCTAAAAAATTCCATATCGACACGATGGCAATGGCGATAAGCTTGGAAAGATAAAAATTGAGTTTTGATTTTCCGTGTAAGATAATGACCACCAAGTTGTTGATTAACAACCCAACCAGCGCGAATCCCAGAAACTTAGAGAACTCCAGGAACATGCTTTGGTTACTTATCACTTTAAATGTCCAATATTTATTGAAGAGGTAATTGCTTACCGTTGCCACGCAGAAACCAAGTGAATTGGCAATGTACTTATGGAAGCGTAGTTTTTCTTTGCAGGTCCATGTAACACCAAAATCGACTACAACACCGGATAAACCAACGATACCAAATCGCAGGAATTTGGCGAAAAACTCGGAATCGAACACCATATGGGCAAAGTTTTGCCAAACATAGATAAACTTGCTTTTTTTTACAAATGTTTATTGTCATCAGCGTCGCCGCCATGCATGGGCATTCAAGCACCTGCGAAACGCGCAACTCGGGTAAGCTCAAAAAAAAAGCGCTAAAGGAACTTCTTTCCAATAGCGCAATGATGATTTCCGAACCGGTACGGTCTGCGGGTGGCCGTTAGACCTCCAGCAAGAGCCTTGCCGGGTCTTCAAGCAGCTGCTTGACCCGCACGAGAAAGCTGACCGACTCACGGCCATCGATAATCCGGTGGTCATACGACAGGGCGATGTACATCATCGGCCGGATGACGACCTGCCCGTTTTCGGCAACGGGGCGTTCGATAATATTGTGCATGCCGAGGATGGCCGATTGAGGGGCGTTAATGATGGGCGTAGACATCATGGAGCCAAATACCCCACCGTTGGTAATGGTAAAGGTACCTCCGGTCATCTCTTCGATAGACAGTTTGTTGTCGCGTGCTTTGGTAGCCAGTTCCACCACAGCCTTTTCAATTTCATGAAGGGACAAGGTGTCTGCATTCCGGATGACAGGTACCACAAGTCCTTTGGGCGCCGATACGGCGATGGAGACATCGACAAAATCGCTGTATACAATTTCGTCGCCTTCAATGCGTGCATTTACGGCGCGCCATTCTTTCAACGCTGTGCATACCGCCTTTGTGAAGAAGGACATAAAGCCGAGGCCAACACCATGTTTTTCTTTGAATACTTCCTTGTATTTGGCCCGTAAATCCATGATAGGCTTCATGTTCACCTCATTGAAGGTGGTGAGCATGGCGGTTTCATTTTTTACAGCCACCAATCGTTTGGCAATGGTTTTACGCAACGAGGACATTTTTTCGCGCCGCTCATTTCTCGCACCGCTGGCAGCCTTAGGCGTTTCGGTGGCTGCTGCCGGCTTACCGGCTTCCGTCGGTTTCGCTTTGGGAGCCTCCGACTTCACTTGAGCCTTCTCGGCATCTTCTTTGGTTATACGGCCATCTTTGCCCGTACCCGTTATGGAGGCGGGGTCGATACCTTTTTCCCTGAGGATTTTTGCCGCAGCGGGGGAAGCCGTTCCCGCGGCATAGCTCACCTCACCGTCGGATTGCGCGGCCGGTGCATTATCAGATGGACTGTTGTCCGCCGTTTTGGCCGGCTCCTGCGTATCCGCTTTTTTGTCGCCGCTGGCAGCGGAAGCTTCTCCTTCCTCAATCGTGGCCACCAAGGCGCCGATTTCCAGGGTATCACCTTCCTGGGCTACTATTCTCAAAATACCAGCCTTTTCTGCCGGCAGCTCAAATGTGGCCTTGTCCGATTCCAATTCGGCGATGTTCTCATCCATTTCTACGTAGTCGCCATCCTGCTTTAGCCATTGGGATAAGGTCACTTCTGAAATGGATTCGCCTACGGTCGGTACTTTTATTTCTACGCTCATATGTTTGACTGTGTTAAGTGCTTGGATCAATCTACCTTAGACGCAACTTTGACATTGGTTTTCACTTTCTCTTTCACTTCCGGTCCTGCCTTATCTTCAAACGCCCTGCCTACCACGGCCAGTTGTTGGGTGATATGCTGTTTGGCGTATCCCGTAGCCGTGCTGCTGCTTTCCTTACGGGAAATAACCTCCAACGAAATGTTCCGATTCCTGAATTTGCGGCAAATATAAGGCCATGCGCCCATGTTTTCCGGTTCTTCCTGTACCCAGAGGAACTCTTTGGCATTCTTGTATTTATTCCGTACTGCACGCAGTTTATCCATCGGCGTGGGGTAAAGTTGCTCTACCCGAACGATTGCTACGTCCTTGCGGTTATCTGCCTGCTGTTTTTCAAGCAAATCATAGTAGATCTTGCCGGAGCAGAAAAGCACCCGTTTTACATCTGCAGATTTTACGAAACTATCATCAATCACCTCTTGGAACTGGGATTTCGTCGTGAACTCCGCGATGTTGCTTACGACCTTTGGATGGCGCAGCAGGCTTTTGGGGGTGAAGGCAACGAGCGGTTTCCGGAAGTCGCGCTTAAGTTGTCTGCGTAGGACATGGAAAAAATTTGCCGGTGTGGTACAGTTCACGATTTGCATGTTGTTTTCGGCACAAAGCTCCAAAAACCGCTCGATGCGAGCCGAAGAGTGCTCCGGGCCTTGCCCTTCCAGCCCATGCGGCAGGAGCATTACCAAGCCGTTGGAGCGCCGCCATTTGGTTTCAGCGCTGGAGATGTATTGGTCCACGATGATCTGTGCCCCATTGTAGAAATCCCCAAACTGTGCTTCCCAAATGGTCAGTGATTGCGGATTGGCCAGTGCATAGCCATATTCGAATCCCAGTACGCCATATTCCGACAGGTGCGAGTTGTAGATATTGAACCGCTCACCGCCGGTAATTTGCTGCAACGGGATATATTCTTCCTCGGAGTCTTCCAGCGTCAGCACCGCGTGGCGATGGGAGAATGTACCACGCTCCACGTCTTGCCCGCTAACCCGTACGCGTGCCCCTTCGTTGAGTAGTGTGGCATAGGCCATCAGCTCACCCATTGCCCAATCGAAGGTTTTGTTTTCAACCATTTTGAGCCGTTCTTCAAAGAGGCGCGATATTTTACGGAAAAACTTTTTGTCTTTTGGCAGCGTACTGATGGCTTTCGCAAGGCTCAGGAATGCCTTTTCGTCAACCCCGGTTTGGGCAGGTACAAAAATATCTTCATATTTTGCTTTACGGAGCCCTTTCCACGCGCCCGAATACATCGGGTTGTCTTGTGTCAGATTTTCTTCTTCTTTTGACTCGTCCAGACGTGCTTGTAGGAGTTTCCGGAAATCCTTTTCCATTTCCTTGGCCAAGTTGGCATCTACGCTCCCTTGCTCAAGCAGCTTTTTGTTGTAGATCTCACGCGGGCTGGGATGTTTTTCAATAGCCTTATAAAGCAGTGGCTGCGTAAATTTCGGCTCATCGGCCTCATTATGTCCATACCTTCGGTAGCACAGCAAGTCGATGAACACATCGGTATGATACTTCTGGCGGTATTCGACGGCCATATTTATCGCATAGACCAGTGCTTCGACATCGTCCCCGTTGACATGAAATACCGGAGATAACGTTACCTTGGCAATGTCCGTGCAATAAGTCGACGAGCGTCCATCCTTGAAATTTGTGGTGAAGCCTACTTGGTTATTGACGACAATATGGATGGTGCCCCCTGTGCGGAAGCCTTCCAGTTTTGACATCTGGATAACTTCGTACACTATACCTTGCCCCGCTATCGCCGCATCGCCATGAATGAGTATCGGCGCGATACGCGTAGCATCCCCTTCATATTTCATGTCAATCTTTGAGCGCACAATGCCTTCGACAACCGGATCCACCGTTTCCAGGTGAGACGGGTTAGGTACCAAGCTCAAATGAACGCTGGAACCATTATCCGTGGTGATGTCTGTCGAGTATCCCAGGTGATATTTGACATCCCCGCCAAAATCCTGTTCTGCCTCTTCAGCATACGTTTTGCCTTCAAATTCAGAAAAGACACTTTCATATGATTTACCCAGGATATTGGTCAACACGTTGAGGCGGCCACGGTGTGCCATACCAATCACGAACTCCCGGATACCGAGCTCTGCGCCTTTCTCAATGACCGAATCCAGGGCTGGGATCAAGCTTTCGGCGCCTTCCAGCGAGAAACGCTTTTGGCCGAGGAACTTGGTGCCGAGGAAACTTTCAAATACTACGGCCTCGTTGAGCTTTTTCAATATCCTTTTTTTCTTCTCGATCGGAAAATTGGGGGTATTGCGCTCACCTTCCATACGGTCCTGCAACCACTTTATTTTTTCCGGACTGCGGATATATTTAAACTCCGCACCGATGGAGCGGCAGTATGTGTCTTCAATCAGCTGGCGTATATCACGCAATTTAGCTGGGCCCAGCCCTACTTCCACACCCGCGTTAAATACGGTATCCATATCGGCTTCACTTAAGCCGAATGTTTCCAATTCTTTGCCCGGGTAATATTTTCTGCGTTGACGTACCGGATTGGTTTCGGTAAATAAGTGACCGCGGTCCCTGTAGCCGTTAATCATGTTCAGCACATTGATTTCCTTCAGCACATGATCAGGCGTGGTGTCGGTGGTTGAGGCGGTACCGTTTTGGCCGAAATCAAAACCTTCGAAGAATTTTTGCCAGCCAAAATCAATCGAATTGGGATCTTCTTTATATGCTCTGTATAACGAGTCGATATAGGCCGAATCTGCGTTACTAAGATAAGAAAGCTTGTCCATTTAGTTGTTTAATGCAATAATGCGTCAAAGTTATAATTATTAAATTGTTTACCATAGCAATATCCCACAATTTTATAGCCAAATTTTAGTAACAATAGGATTTTTACGATTTGACTTGGAGATTTATCATTCAAAAGCGAATGCCTCCTTCGGATGAAGTTGCGCGGTCAACTTTTTAATGTCTATCGGCTTGTTGTCTTTCATGCTGCTTCCGACCCCGGCGAGGTGCGCCCAGTTGCCATAGTTATTGGACGGCCCGTAATCAAGGAGCTTTTCCTCAAACCAGGCCGCGCCTTTAAGCCAATTGACTTTCAGCTCCTGGATGAGATAGGCTGCGACGATAATCCGATAATTATAGGGAATATGTCCTGTATCATTCAATTGGCGTATACCCTTATCCACAGCAGGATTCCCCGTGTTTCCAGCTTTCCATTGCTCAAAAGAAGCCCCGTCATCTTCAAGCATTTCCGGCGAATGGCCGGTCAGGCCGTCGATCTGAAAAAAGCGGTTGCCGTGTTTCTTGAACATAAACCGGTAATAGTCGCGCCACAATAACCGAAGTATAATTTGTTCAACCCGTTTTTTCGCCATTGCGTGTTCCGCTTCTTTCGCTGCATGGTACAAGGTATTAGGTGATAATGCGCCGACAGCAATGTAGGGCGATAAGCGCGAAAAGTCGGGCTGAGCCGGCTGATCATATAAATAGGTATGCATTTGCTTCAATGCGACGGACTCACCTCCCTTAAACGTTAGCTGGGAGGCCTGTCGAATCTCTTCTTCATCAAAACCGAGCTCCGTCAGGTCCGGGAGGCGGCCGGTGTCCAGCCCTTCAGGCACGCGTACCGCATCGGGATTACCCAGTTGAGGCCTGATGGCGCTTTCCCGTTCGGTCTTTTTTTTGAAAACCGCAAAAGCATCCGGAATGTCTTTAATCGGAAAAGGTAAGTCTTCTTTATGGTATAATGTGTGGCCGATAAAATGACGTAGATTGATCTGCATTTTCCATAATGCTTCCTCCACCAGGGCGGAGATGTGCGTTTCCTCGTAAGCCACCTCCCGATGGTGATAAACTTCATCGACTTGGTATTTCTCGGCAATTTGAGGCAGCACCACTTCAGGATAGCCATGGGCGATAATCAGATCGCCCCCTAACTGCTGAAGCATTTGCTGTAAGGCCAGGACATTTTCACGTAAAAATGCGGCGCGCAACACGCCGGTTTTTTTGGTACCGTATTTGGTAGAAGTAAAGTAACGCGGATCAAAACAATAAACAGGTACAATGCGTTGGCTACGTTCGATTGCGCGGAGTAGAATTTCATTATCATGAATGCGTAAATCATTTCTGAACCAAACCAAAATTGTCCTGTTGTCCATGCTTCAAAGGAGATTAAATTCTACAAATATAGGCTTTATTGTTTATTATCGCCATAATCTATACGGCCAGCAACGGAATATTGACAATAAAACCACAATTCGTTTTATAAACAAGGAGAAATGTTAATTTTGCACAAAATTATCCATAACCGGAAACATAAACTGGTTTCAATTGTAGTTGCTATAAAAATAGCCAACCCGCCTAAGTGGTATAAATAGCGTATGAAAGTCCTGATAACCGGCCTTAATAATTATTTAGCGAGAAATATAGCCGTATGCCTTGCCGAAGAGGAACATCAGGTGACGTGCCTGATTAGGAGTAAGAAGTTTTTTTATAAGCACGTACCTGAGCGGTATGGCATCAATTTGATTGAAGGCGATTTATTCCGGGGTACACTGCCCGCAGGGTTGGATAAAGAAACCCAAGTGGCGTTGTATTTTAACCAATCGCCGGTAAACGAAATTGACATCCGGCTGGAAATGGAGTTAATTGCGTTGCAGAAATACGTCAGCGCGCTAAAGCTTACGACCTGCCGGCATTTGATTTATGTGACCAAGCTTGCCGACGAGAGCGTCAGCAAGATTAAGTCGTATATCAGCAAAAGCGGATTGGACTACACCGTGGTACGGATCAGTAATATTATAGGTAAAGGTTCTGCATTGATGAATATCATGTCGAATCTGGCGAAGCAAAAACTGGTGGTTCTTCCCAAAGAATTTGCCACGAGCCGTTGCCAGCCCATTCATTTATTGGATGTATGTGCCTATTTCAATAAGATGCTGCTCGACCCCGATGCCTATGGGCAGACCTTTGATGTGGGAGGGCCGGAAATCATGACCTACAAAGAAGCTTTTGAACGTTACTTAGACGTAGCCAAGTTAAAAAAGAAAGTGTGGGCATTGCCGAGATTGGGCGTGCCCATGTCGGTTTTTTTGGGGCGGCATATCTATAAGTTTGAACAAGACGTTACGGCCGCATTTATTGTTTATATGGGGAGGGATTTAGTGGCATTGAATAACGGTCTGAACCGGCTCTATCCGGCGAAGTTGGCACCGTTCAGTGCATCGCTCCGCTATGCGCTGGGCTTGCCATAGGCTTTGTTTGCACTTTAACTGGCTTGATTATGGAAAAACGTGTGTTGGTCACTGGAGCAAGTGGTTTGGTGGGCCGGGCGCTGGTAGCAGCATTGGTCCGCCGTGGTTATGCGGTCAATGTACTAAGTAGGCAGAAGCAGCCTTCTGGTTTGCCGGATGTGCGGGTTTACGAATGGGATATCTCGGCGGGCGAAGTGGACGCGCGCTGCGTCGATGGAGCGCAAGCTATCATCCACCTGGCCGGTGAGAACATCGCGCAACCCTGGAGCAACAAACGGAAACGGGCAATCCTGGAAAGCCGGACACACAGTATCGTGTTGCTGTATGACTTGCTGAAAAAGCAAATCGGGCACGAGATCAGGACCGTTGTATCCGCATCTGCTTCAGGTTATTATGGCGACATGGGGGATAGATGGATAAGCGAGGATATTGCCCCCGCTAACGATTTCCTCGGACAGACGTGTTTGGAATGGGAGCGGGCGGTGAGCAAAGGGCGCCACCAGGGAATACGGGCGGTTTCATTAAGAAGCGGGGTTGTATTGTCATACGATGGCGGCATATACCGCAAACTCGTCGGTTTTGTAAACGCGGGTTTGGGAGCGGTGCCCGGCACGGGTAAACAATGGATGCCATGGATACACATTGATGACGCCGTGGCGATGTATATTTTCGCCCTCGAACATCCTGGGATACAGGGCGTTTATAACATGGCAGCGCCTGAACCCGCTACGTTCTCGGCGTTTATTCGCCTCATCGCGAAGCAACAGGGGAGACCGCTGTGGCTACCTAACATTCCCCGCGGCATCCTGAAAGCAGTTTTAGGCCAAATGAGCGAGATGTTGCTCAGCAGTGCCCGGCTGTCGGTCGAAAAAATCCGCAATGCGGGGTTCCGCTTTACGTATCCCGAAATCGGAGGAGCAGTAAAGGCGCTAAGCGGTAAGCGATAAGCTACCGTTACTCCCTTGCCTTCACGGTACTTTTGCCGTCTCGTCCGGGAGAGCCCGAATATACCGTACCCTGTGCCAGGTTGCCCAGCGGCCTTCCCCGCACGCCCAGATTAATCAGGCTATAGATGTTGTTGAGGTCATTCTGCGGATTAACACGATATCCACCCGCACGGGTATCAATTTGCAGGTAGTGGGACGCTTTTTTATCGCCTGTCTGCGGCACGATGCCCGTGCTGTCGTAGGTGAAATTTACACGGCCGCCATTCCCGTTTGGAAACGTGCGCGACCCATTGTTATTGGCGTCATGGCCTCCGGCTAAAACATACAATGCACCCAGTTTTTCCAGCCGCATATCGATGTCAAAATCGGTGCCGTTGTTTTTGCCATCGGTGCCGAATATGTAGGCGCGTTTGCCTATCTCCGCGTGCGCTACGTGAAGCGCTACGTCCTTTTTGCCGTAAAACACCAACTGACTGCGATCGTTCATGATCAACGTGTCGATACGCACAATCAACGACGAATCCCTTCCTGTAAACACCTCTTTTTTCTTCTTGCCGATCTCCAGCTTCGATATATGTATGGTCTTATTTTGACGTGTAGTATCTTCTGTCCGCTGTGCGAACGCGGCAATTGTACTGCCGATTAAGATAAAAGCAAGGATTGTTCTCATGATTATCTTTCCCTCCATTCCGATGTGTGCTTATTGATTAGACCATTTTCGCGAAATAAAGTTTAATTCATGTTACAAACGGCAGCACACGTACATGATGTGTGCATAATGATTAACTTCGTCCAAACTTTGGATACCCATGATGATACGTGCCATCACCTTTGTTTTCATTGCGTTTTCGTTGCCAGTTTTCGCCTGGTCAGCCCAAGACACCACAACCCACCTTGAGGAAGTAACGGTACGGGCATATTTTGTTGAGCAGCCGTTGTTGCGGCTTACCGCTTCGGCGGGGGTCGTCAGCCGCAGTACACTTGAACAACAGAGCGGCCACACCTTGCTGCCGGCTTTCAATATGGTGCCGGGCGTCCGGATGGAGGAACGTTCACCGGGCAGTTACCGGCTTTCGCTTCGGGGCAGCTTATTGCGATCGCCGTTCGGTGTGCGGAATGTGAAAGTGTACCTGGATGAAATACCGCTTACCGACGCGGGGGGGAATACCTATTTAAACCTGTTGGATGCGGACGGTGTGGATCGTATAGCGGTTTTGAAAGGGCCCGATGGAAGCCTTTTTGGTGCCAATTCGGGCGGTGTCGTACTCATCAGGCCAGTGGGCATGTCCAATGAAGCTGGCGATCGGGCCTCGCTGCGTATCAACGGAGGTTCGTTCGGGCTGTTTCAAGAACAACTGACAACCGAGCTCCGCCCATCATCGACGTACCGGTTTGGGTTCAGCCAGGCCTACCAGCGTGCAGACGGGTACCGCCAAAATTCGTCGATGAAACGGGCTGCCTTTCAGACCGTACAACGATGGAACTATACGCCGGCCAATGAATTGCGTTTGATTGCCTTGTATTCTGACTTGCGATACCGCACCCCGGGGGGATTGACGGAGGCGCAATACCATGAAGATCCGAGGCTGGCCCGTCCGGCCACGCCGGCAATACCCGGCGCATTGGAACAACAGGCCGGCATTGTCAATAAAACGTTGGTAGGCGGAATCGTGCATGAGGCACAAATCAGCGCGAAGCTCAGGCATGTGGCCAGCATTTTCGGTACGCATACCGATTTTAGCAACCCGTTTATCACCAATTATGAAATCCGGGATGAATACAACATCGGGCTACGGACTTATATCGATTATGCTGATGGCGATCCGGAGACCTTTTCCTGGCGATTCAATGCTGGGCTCGAATGGCAGCATGGCGGTACGGATATCGCCAACTACGATAACCATGGTGGCATGCGCGGCGATGAACAGGCCATCGATGCCTTGAAGAGCCAACAGCACTTTTACTTCGTGCGCCTTAGCGCCGACGTACGCAGCCGACTGACGATGGAAGCCGCGCTCAGCCTTAATGATTACCGCTATCGGTATCAATCTATTTTTCCAGGAAATGAATCTTCATTCAATGATCGGCAATTTGACGCGGCATGGATGCCACGGGTGGCGCTATCCTATCTGATCACGCCGCGGTTGGCCAGTCGGCTGTCTGTTTCGCGTGGGTATTCGCCGCCCACAATTGCTGAAATACGGCCATCGGATAACATCATCAATACGGCATTACGGGCGGAAACCGGCTGGAACTATGAGGTCGGTTTCCGTTGGCAGACCAGCAATCGCCGGGCTTTTGTGGATGGCTCACTATTTTATTACCGCATGGATGATGCAATTATCCGTCAGTTGCGGGAGACAGGTGCGGAGTTTTTCGACAATGCCGGCGAGGTCGATCAACGGGGCGCCGAACTTTCGGCTGTACTATGGGCTGTGGAACCCCGCTATCAGGGCGGCTTGCGCGGCCTACAGGTGGGAACCAACCTTACATTGAGCAGGTTCCGTTTTGGCGACTACCGGGTGGGAGACGACAATTTTACCGGCAACAAACTCACAGGCGTACCAGCCAGTACGGTGGTCAGCAGCATATTGGCGCAGTTTCCATTGGGAATCAGCGGCTATATCATGCATAATTACACGGCATCCATCCCGTTGAATGACGCCAATACCGTATTTGCAGACGCGTATCACCTCTTGCAGGCTAAAGTAAGCTGGGACACCGCACTGAACCGGAAATTGAGATTCCAGGTGTTTGTTGGCGGCGATAACTTACTGAACCAAAAATATAGCCTTGGCAATGATATCAATGCGTTCGGCGGCCGCTTTTTCAACGCTGCCCCAACACGGAATTTTTATGGCGGGATAGCCCTGCGTTATTGAGCGAAAGCCGCACAGAAAGACAACGGAATTACGTATTTAAAAAAATTATCCCTACTTTCGAAGCCATAAAAAAATAAAATAATACCATGAGTTTGAAAGATTTTAAAGGAGTTGTCACCGGTGATGCCGTACAAGAACTTTTTGAGGTAGCTAAGGCTCATCAGTTTGCGTTGCCAGCTGTCAACGTAATCGGTACCAATTCTATCAATGCCGTGATGGAAACCGCCAAAGCGGTCAATTCTCCGGTAATAATCCAATTGTCCAATGGCGGTGCCCAATTTTTTGCCGGAAAAACCTTAAACAATGACGGATTGAACGCTTGCATACTGGGCGCGGTTTCGGCGGCACAGCACGTCCACTTACTGGCCGAGCATTATGGTGTGGCCGTTATTCTTCATACAGATCATGCGGCAAAAAAACTGCTTCCCTGGATCGATGGCTTGCTTGACTACGGTGAGCGCTTTTTCAAGCAATATGGCAAACCGTTATTTTCGTCACACATGCTCGACTTGTCTGAGGAGCCTATTGAGGAGAATATCGAGCTATCGAAGAAATACCTGGAGCGGATGAAGCCTCTTGGTATGACCGTAGAAATCGAACTCGGTGTAACAGGAGGCGAGGAAGACGGCGTGGACAACACAGATGTTGATAGTTCAAAGCTGTACACACAACCGGAGGAAGTTGCGTATGCATACGAAGAACTGAGCAAAGTAAGTGATAAGTTTACGGTCGCCGCAGCATTTGGCAACGTACACGGCGTATACAAACCCGGTAACGTGAAATTGCAGCCTGTCATCCTGCACAATTCACAGGAATATATCCGCAATAAGTTTGGCCTGTCGGCCGAAAAGCCGGTCAACTTTGTTTTCCACGGCGGTTCAGGCTCTGCGCCCGAAGAAATTACCGAGGCCATTTCATACGGTGCCATCAAGATGAACATCGATACCGATATGCAATGGGCTTTCTGGGACGGTATACGGGGGTATTACCAATCCAAAGAAGGCTACCTGCAAGGCCAGATTGGCAATCCGGAAGGACCGGATTCCCCCAACAAAAAATACTATGACCCCCGCGTATGGTTGCGTAAGGGAGAAGAGAGCTTCGTGAAACGCCTTACGCAGGCCTTTGAAGAATTGAATGCGTTGGATGTAAACAGCAAGCTGTAGCTTTTCGCCCAACCCGCATAACAGCCCTTGTCTCACGCTTATGTAGGACAAGGGTTTTTTATTTAAACGATTCGATTGTTCGGCATTTGACGACAATGCGGCAGGTACTGAAAATAACGTTGATTAAATCTGCAGGCACGGAGAAAGGGAAATATGTAACAGGCACATTTCACTTTAAAGTTCGGGCAGTCATGGATTGACGTTGATAAAGATTTTACCAAATCGAAGCGGGATACCGCAAATCTCAGTGCTAATCCGTACCTTTGGCCCATGCCAGAAAAGATCATTATCCTTGATTTCGGCTCCCAATATACCCAATTGATCGCACGCCGGGTACGGGAGCTGAATGTGTATTGTGAGATTCATCCGTATAACCATCTGCCTGATTTCGACGAAACCGTAAAAGGCGTTATTCTTTCCGGAAGTCCCTATTCGGTGCGTCAGGATGACGCACCGCAAGTTGATTTCCGCGCATTGCAGGCCCGCTTTCCGGTATTGGGCGTTTGCTATGGTGCACAGTATATCGCCCAGCATTCTGGCGGTGAAGTCATCGCATCCACCATCCGTGAATATGGGCGTGCGAATCTTCATTTCGTGGATCACGGCAATCCGTTGCTGGCGGATATCCCGATAGATTCGCAGGTGTGGATGTCCCATGGCGACACCATTTCGGCTATCCCCGAGGAGTTCGAGGTGATTGCCAGTACGGATAAGGTGAAGGTAGCCGCTTACCACATCAAAGGCAGCCAGACTTACGGCATACAATTCCATCCTGAGGTGACTCATAGTACAGACGGCACGACGTTGCTGAAGAATTTTGTCATCGATATTTGCGGTTGTACACCGTCGTGGACGGCCGATGCATTTGTCGAGACGACAGTCGCGGCGCTGAAGGAAAAACTGGGTAATGACCATGTCATCATGGCCCTGTCGGGCGGCGTGGATTCTACCGTAGCTGCTGTATTGCTGCACCAGGCCATCGGTAAAAATCTGCATTGCATTTTTGTCGATCACGGGCTGCTGCGCAAAAATGAGTATGAGCAGGTGTTGGAATCTTACCAGCATATGGGGCTCAATATCAAAGGTGTCAACGCCAAAGAACGGTTTTACCAAAAGCTGGCCGGTGTAAGTGAGCCGGAGCAAAAGCGTAAGGTCATCGGTGCTGCATTTATCGACGAGTTTGACGAGGCTGCCCATGCGGTGCAGGCCGAACTACCTGAAGGCGTGGAAGTAAAATGGCTTGGCCAGGGAACCATTTATCCCGACGTCATTGAATCCATCTCGGTGAAAGGACCTTCCGCCACCATCAAATCCCACCACAACGTTGGCGGTTTGCCTGACTTTATGAAGCTAAAGGTGGTGGAGCCCTTGAATACACTTTTCAAAGACGAAGTGCGCAGGGTGGGCAAGGCGCTTGGCGTCGCACCAAATATATTAGGCCGGCATCCTTTCCCGGGCCCCGGGCTTGCGATACGGATATTAGGCGAAATCACGCCCGAAAAGGTACGGATATTGCAGGAAGCTGATGATATCTATATCCGCAACCTGCGCGAGTCCGGCTGGTATGATCAGGTTTGGCAAGCCGGTGCCATCTTTCTGCCCGTGCAGTCGGTGGGTGTCATGGGAGACGAGCGTACGTACGAGCACGTTGTGGCACTTCGCGCGGTCGGCTCGCTGGATGGCATGACGGCGGATTGGGTACATTTGCCGTATGATTTGCTGGCAAAAATATCAAATGAGATAATCAATCATGTAAAGGGGATAAACAGAGTTGTATATGATATCAGTTCGAAGCCTCCGGCTACCATCGAGTGGGAATAAATATCTCATTGGCATTGTGATAGCACTGTTCATCATGGGATGTACGCCCAAAGTGCGCGTACTGCGTGGCTCGGGAAGCAGTGCTCCCCCTAAGACCGACACACCTGCTGATAAGGATAAAAAGGAAGCGGACAAAGCCGTCACCGACGCGGAAAAAGTGGATGTAAAGCGGATTGCGCTGCTGTTGCCTTTTGAATTGAACAAGGCCAATCCGCATGCACCAAGTGCCGAAGATATTAAACGGTCCGCGTTAGCACTGGATTTTTTTCAGGGCTTTAAATTAGGCTTGGACGCATTAGCGGAGCAGGGTGTCAATTTCAAAGTCAATGTGCTGGATACGCGCGATGATGCAGGCGAAAATGCCCGTATTGCAAAGCTGGAAGAAGTACAAAATGCAGCATTGATCGTAGGCCCCGTGTATCCAAAAGAGATACAGGTGTTTGGTTTTAACGCAGCCTTGTCCGATGCGTTGCAGATTTCACCCTTGGCAGCCAGCATGCCTTCGGAGTTCAATTTGCCCAATTTGGTGACTATCACGGCTCCGATTACGGCGCATGTGCACACATTGGCCGCGCATATTACGAAGCAATACCAGACGGGGGATGTCATCGTGCTATACAATACGCAGGATGCCGCCAGCCGGCAGTTTTTATCACCGCTGAAGGTCGAAATACAGCGTATTAAGAAGAACGCCAAAGTGGTGGAAGTGCAGGATGAAGCCAGTCTGGAAAACAGCATCCACTTATCGGGAAAGAATTTGGTGGTTTTAGGCACCGCCAATAAATACCAGATTTCACCGGTCTTGGCGCATTTGCATAAGCTGCAGGACGAACTTTCCTATCGGATCAATTTGTTTGGACACCCGAATTGGGCCAAGTTGCCGTTTGATGAAAATGACGGGTTAGGTGCCTTTCAAACGGCCATCACGACCTCTTATTACATAAATACGCAGGCGTCTGATGTGCGCAGTTTCAATCAGCTGTACCGGCAGGAATTTGGGATAGCACCCACTGAATTTGCCTACAAAGGGTATGATGCTGCCCGCTATTTTGGTGGCTTACTGGCTAAGTATGGCGCCGAATATAGGGAGCATATCGTTCAGGAGGAATACACCGGCTTGCACAACGCATTTAAATTTGAATACAACCCCTCCTGGGGATATGTAAATAATGCGATAGCTATCTTGCAATACCGGAGTGGTGATTTCCAACCGCTGAATTAAAACGTCATGCCGTGATGTCAACGGAACAGCGGATAAACCAGCAAATCCGAACGGTTGAACGCCTATTGTTGGCATACCAACAGGAAGAAAAGGGTACGCCATTGGCCCGTTTCCTAACAGGATTTTATAAGCGGAATCCCCAGATGGGCTCCAAAGACAGGCGCATGGCCTCCCGCCTGGCATACCATTATTTCCGGATTGGACATGCGGCCAGGCAATCGGAATTTTCGCTGCAACTGGCCATTGCTGAATTTTTATGCAGTGCGGATAGTGCCGTAGCCGAACTGTTGCTGCCCGCGCTTTATCCGGCTATTCAAGCCCCGTTGGAAGAGAAGATAGCCTTGCTGGAAACGCATACCCCATTCCGCTTAGTGGACGTCTTTCCTTTTCTGAATCAGTTGTCATCGGGTATTGACCCGCATAGATTCCTCCTCAGTTTGTTTGAACAGCCGGACCTTTTTCTCCGTTTGCGGCCGCGCTACGCGGCCGATGTCATTGGTGCGCTTGAAAATGCAGGCATTGACTTTCGGCGAATAGGCGATTTTACCGTGGCATTGCCCAACGGTACCGCATTGGCACGTGTTCCCGGCCTTGCCGGCAAGTATGAGGTGCAGGACTATTCATCACAAAGGACAGGTGGATTTTTTAAGGCTTCCCGCGGTGAAAGCTGGTGGGACGCCTGCGCGGGAGCAGGAGGGAAGTCACTCCTGCTGTTGGACAACTGCCCCGGCGTGCAGTTGCTGGTGTCTGATATACGCAGCAGCATCCTGCGCAACCTTGATGAGCGCTTTCAGGCAGCGGGTATCCGATCATACCGGCAGAAAATCATCGATCTTACCAAAGGGGATACGGCAGCTGTACTCGGAAAGGAGCAGTTTGACGGCATTATCCTCGATGTGCCCTGCTCGGGATCGGGCACCTGGGGCCGGACTCCTGAGATGATTACGGCTTTTCAGGCTGGGACTATCCAACGTTTCGGGGCGCTACAGCAGCAAATCGCCGGACAGGCGGTAAAACACCTGAAACCCGGCAAGCCGTTGATTTACATCACCTGCTCGGTATTTGCAGCAGAAAATGAGGAGGTCGTAAGGTATTTACAGCAACACCATCGGCTCCACCTTGAACACATGGAGACGCTGCAAGGGTACGATCACCGGGCAGATAGTATGTTTGTGGCCCGACTGGTGGCTTTGTAGCGCACAAATTATACGTTTTCCTTTAGTAGCCGTTCCAATTCATGAGCGGGAAATACGCCCGATTGCCGCCATTTTATTTCACCATTTTTGAAAATCATTAGCGTAGGCACACCCCGTATCTGGTATTTGGCAGCGACCGATGGATTTTTATCCACATCAATCTTGATAATGGATGCACCATCACCGATACGTTGTTTCACCTCTTCTAAAATTGGTGCTTGTGTCTTGCAAGGACCGCACCATGTGGCAAAGAAGTCTACCAATACGGGCTTGTCGCCATTGATTAATTCGATAAATGTGTTCATGTTATTTTACCTCCTTGTAATTAACTTCGGTACCGCTGGATTGTTTGGTATGCTGAGCACAGCCGGGATCTTGACGAAAATGCAGGATTGGCTTACCTTTGAGCTCATGAACAAGGATCTGATTTTGCGCGAACGACTTGCCTTGCAACGCACGATACTGGCCAATCAGTCGACATTCCTTTCTTTCTTGCGTACGGCCATGTATTTCGCGATAGCTGGGATATCGGTCGATCGGTTGCTGGAATTGCCCGGCGGGCACGTCTATGAATACGTCTTTTTTGCCATTTCCGCAGTGGTGTTGGTTGCCGGCGTGGTCAACTACTTTGTCCACAAGAAGAAAATTGCGCGAAGTGAAAAGCATATCGGTGACTACAAACTTGATTACGAAGGACAAGATACCGGCTATAGCACGCAATAAACAATGGCCACCACGGTTGCCTTACTGCGGAATCACGCCGCAATACACGCTATTGGAAATCTGGTCAGGCCATGTGCTCCGGAATGCGGCATAAGCATGAATCGGCGCGGGGAATAAATGCAACGATTCGATTTCCCATTCCTCCTGCTGCGCTTTCCGCTTGCCTCCAAGGTCCTTGAAGATGCGGATAGGCTCCTCGGGGTTGTATAACAATATCACCAGTCGGTCAGTGGGGCTTTGTTTTTTGTCAATGTAATCCCAACGAAACGTCAGGCGGTTGCCGTCCCGTTCGACGGTGCAATTCAACGGTGGATCCAACTCGCCTTTTGAGATCAGCACTTTTGCCGGGTTGATGAATGGGGATCCCTGTTCATCCAGTTCGATCGCATTTTTGCGGGTGTACGATTGCGCCAGCTGAAAAGCACCGGCGTGGCTGCCTGGAGGTACTTCATGCTGAAACCCGAACTTTATGTAGAGTTTGATCGGGCGCAGGAATTCCGATACGGCCTTCATCTTCGCTTGGTTCAATAATTCCAGCTTGGAAAAGGGTTTCGTGCGCCTGCCTATTGCACGAATGACGTTTTTCCCGCCGAGTTCGTACCCGACAATCGAGCCTACTTTTCCAATAAAGACTCCGTTTATTCCGCTTCTTGTAGTAGCCATAGTTGTACCTCCGTATTACCTGCTTTGTACCTGATTCTCTACAAATATAGAAATAATAATGATAAAATAGTGTATTGATAAAGGTTTAGTAAAGGTATAATCTTTACTAAACCTTTATCAACCCTTTATTAAACCTCTATTAATACTATATTAATAGTGAGTCAGGCACGGAGCAAGGCAGAAGCAATTGCTGAGCAGTACCGGTGATAAGTACGGTATATGCAGTAGCAGAACTGCTACAACACCCGTTATAAGATATTGAAGAATTATGAATACTTTTGCTAAAATTGCGATAGCAGCCCTTAATGAACCTATCATGAAATTTCTTTTTGTTTTCGCCTTAATTTTTGCGATACCGCCCATATCTTGTACAGTGAAAGGAAGTGAATATTTCTTTGTAAGAACATTCGACTCGGGCTTCTTCCCAATAGAGGATACTGCTAAAGACGAATTATTAAAAGACTCCACCCGCCTTGCCATGGAGGCGAGGACGGCCAAGGTCTGGAAACGATCCCTTATTGTACCGGGATGGGGACAATATACCAATGGTGGCCTCTGGTGGGTTAAGGTCCCCGTGATTTATGGCGGTTTTGTGGCGGGAGTTTTGATTTATAATTTTAACCAAAATTATTATAAAACGTATTTGGCTGAAGCCCAATACCGGATACTGCACAATGATGCACCACCTCCATGGTCATTATATCAGTTCGGCGATGAAATACAGACAACGCGATTTACCAATGCAAAAGATGCACATCGGAGAAACCGGGATTTAACAGTGCTGCTTGCGGTCGGATGGTGGGGATTGAACGCTGTCGAAGCATACGTTTCTGATATATTAAAAAATCGATGGAGCATCAGTGAAAACCTTGCCGCCAGGGTTAGTCCGGCAATGCTCTCCACACCACTGTACGGCGTTTATTCGCCAGTGATTGGACTGAAAGTTCAAGTGGATTTTGAATAAGGATGGTTATTCGGACCACTTCATTGTTTCGTGCGTAGTATTTGCGGCCTAAAAAGTTAAAAATGTTAAAATAGGTGATTTTCAGGTTTTTTGATTCTATTTTCGTTGGTAATTAAAAAGTTATCAAACGCTAAAACTTCGATTATGAGTCTAAAGAATCTTGTCTTGATCTTATTGTTTTTTTCAGGGATATGGGTTGCAAATGCGCAGGATACTTTTACCCCGCCAAAGCATAATTTCAGCTTCGGCCCCATGGCTGGATATAACCTTGACACCAAGGGATTGGCATATGGAGGCGGTTTAATGTATGAATACCGACCTTTTCAAAAATTCGGTTTTACGACTGCGCTCATGTATGAAAGGACAAGGAAAGATGTTTCCGGTGATTATTGGGGTGAACTGGATGGTACGCATGTCTATGGCGATGTTCGTATTCATCAGGAGTATTCGCTCAATGTCGGAGCAAGGTATTACATGGGCGGCTTTTACCTCGCTACGGCACTCGGTGTGGGATATGACGATTATTATACCAACTTGTCTGATGGTAGTATCTCGGACGGAGGGCATGCGTATGGTTTATATAAAAGTTTAGGGGCCGGATATCAGATACCGTTGAAGAATCGCGATGTGATTGAAGCCGAGGCGGGCTTTTTCGGCACAAGGGACATGAAAATCGGCGGCACGGTGAGGTATAAAATCAGGAGATAAAGATACATGCGTCACTATTCTCCTTTAAATAAAAAAAGTGCGACTCTGCACAAGAATCGCACTTCCATTTGAGTTCAGAAAATGAATCACTGATACTTACTGAATTAATCCTCCTGAGGCCAAGAATGCCAAAATAGTTTTAATTAATTTTGAGAATACATGGTTCTGGTTTTAAGTGATGCCGGGTGCCAGTCAATGTTTGTTCTAATATTTTCAATAAACTCTCCTATAGGTAAATAGTTAACAACTTTCCTCTTTTCTTTTGCGGATTGTATGTTATAATACGACTCTTCTACCACCGCGAAACAACCCTAACACACGATTTCTTTAAAAACAGACAACTAAAATATAATCAATTAGATAAAAAAAGGTGAAAATATGATATGGTGCTAAAATCATCTTTTGTGATGTTCAATTTGTAGTTGGTCGAAAAAATTTTTAGGAGTCCATTGGTTCATCCAGTTTAGCATAAAATTTTATTGAAAATCTAATTGTTATTATCATGGAAATGCTAAACAAAAATCAAATCGAACAATTTCTTCAAATCGAAAGAGAAGTGGTCTGCAGTGCGGATCACATTGAAAACTCAAATTATGGGAATTTCTGGGGCGAAGTCGAAGGTCTTTATACAATAACCCTTACAACATCGATGACCACCTCTATACTGGGTGGTAAATAAGTTATCTGATAACAGAGGCTTTAAAAATAGCGAGGCTTTCTTGTAATGTATAGTAAGTTTAACCGTACTACCTGTTTGCTGATCGAGGATGAAGCATTGGCTATCGAAATGATGGAGGATTACATTGGTCGGAGAGACGATCTGGTACTGCTTGCTGTCGTAAGTGAACTTTCGGAAGTAAAGGATATACTGGTTAAACATACGCCCTCCATCATTTTCCTCGACCTTTTTATTCCTCCGGGAGCATGTGGTGACTTTCATTTCGGAAAACTCCCATCGAATGCAAGCATCGTCATTGTGTCAGGTACCCCGCCAAATCTTTTTCGGGGTATCCTGCCCAAAGGAGACATCTATGAACTATTTAAGCCCGTATCGTACGATAGTTTCAACCGTTGCGTAGATGAGGTGTTGGCCAAACATCTAAAGGACTGATATGACACCAAGATTCAGGGATTTCAATTTCTTCCTGTTACGTACTCCACGTTTACCATCTTCTGTCATTCATAGATTAAATAGGCTTGACAGCAAAGAAGATGCTTGGAACTATGTAAACAGTTTGTTGTTGAACCCTGAAATCCTTGATGCCATTTACGTTGCAAGTGAAGACCTTTTTCGTGAATTGGTAAACCATCTTGGAAGTGAGTACACTCCGTCAAAAAGTAAGCTGCTGACATCCCTGTATAAGTATGTCAATAGGATGGCCGGACGGCCTACACCATACGGAAAGTTTGCCGGAGTGGCTTTGGGAAAGACGGATGAATTAAAAACATGTCTTGAACTCTCCGGGGAGTTTTTCCCGACCTTTCGACTGGACACGGAATATACTTCATATCTTATTAGCTTGGCCACACAAGAAAAGTCAAGCCAACGCCAACTAAATTATTTTACGAACAGCACGCTATATGAGTATCCGCCCGACCAAGTACATCTTTATTGATTAATTGATCCGCTGTAGTTTTACGGGCTAAATATTATTGATATGAAAGAGCGTAGAGACTACATGTTTACCCTTGTCCGTCAGTGGCGTGAGAGTGGTTTGACCCGGCAGGAGTTCTGCCTTCAGCATGGCATCACCGTGGGTAAGTTCGGTTATTGGATCAGTCGCTGGAAAGAGGATCAATCCGGCGGGGATAATGGCTTTATTCCGATGGGTTCACCCAAGAGGGCAGGCCATTGTGTCTTATCGGTTATTTATCCCAACGGTGTGCGGCTGGAGGTACCTTCGGCCGATCTGG
>NZ_FUYS01000001.1 GCF_900168055.1 Parapedobacter luteus | reverse complement strand
GCAGGCGCTGCGCGGGGAAGACCTCACCGTCTTCGGTGACGGCTCACAGACCCGTTCATTCTGCTACGTGGACGACCAGGTGGAGGGCATCTACCGCCTGCTGCACAGTGATTACCCTTATCCGGTAAACATCGGTAACCCGGATGAAATCACCATCAAACAGTTCGGCGAGGAAATCATCAAGCTGACGGGCACTTCCCAGAAGCTGGTGTACAGGGAGCTGCCGGTAGACGACCCCAAGCAGCGGCGGCCGGATATCACCAAGGCCAGGGAGCTGCTGGGTTGGGAACCCAAGGTGGGCCGTGAGGAGGGGCTACGCATCACGTATGCGTATTTCAAATCCTTGCCGGACAAGGAAATCGAGCACAAAGACTTCACCTACTATAACAAACGGTAACCCATGCGGGCATTACGTATGCCTCATCGGTGAATGGCAAGCTGTCGGCTCCACTTTTTTACCTTTTTTATCCTATTGATAACATGCAAGGGAAAAAGGATGCCGATAGCCCTTTTGAAATAGTAAACACCATTCCGGGGATCGAATTCAGTAAAGTCATTGGGGTCGATATTTTCACCATTTAACAGCGCCGCCCAGCGCCGAATAGATTTTTCTTCGTTAAAATAAGTGATCATTCGTTTCCGGCCGGTCTTGCCAAACTGAATGGCTTTCTCTTTATGTTCCAAGATATAGGTGATGGCCGATAAAAGCTCCTCTTCGTTTGCTGCTAAAAGTCCCCCGCGTTTGTTTCCAACAACTTCTAAAAGCCCTTCGGCTTTGCCTCCGATGACTGGAACCCTCAGACTCATTGCTTCCGCGGCAGACACACAAAACGTTTCGGTTGACCCATGTGCCGTCGCATTTGGGTTGACGACTACTACGGTACTTCGGCTTATGATGTCATAAAGCACTGTCTTAGGCACGCTGCCTTGAAATGCTACGTTCAGTTCCTTCGCAGATTCCCTGCTTCCGCCCAGTGGTGCTAAAATCCTGCGTTCGTATTCTTCTTCTGCAATCCCGTGAGGCCCAAGTTGCTGTGTTTTTCCGTATAAGCCGGGCGAACCGCATACGTTAAGTATATACGATGGAAAACGCCGGTGCACCTCTGGCCAAACATCCGCTAGATGGTGAAATCCCTTGCTTGCTTTCAGTGCACCGATATAGGTAATGAATGTTTCCTTGTGCTTGGTAGGATTCACCAGATAACCCAATCCGATAGCGTCTACAAAATTCAGAATGGTGACGGTTCGGTTAAATAGCGGATGATGAGCCATATTATAACGTTGCACATTGGAAACGCTGATAAGTTTATAGAAAGCGGGGCAATGATAGGCCTTAGTCATCCAATCAAACGATGGCGAGCAATGGGCCCAAGCGATAATTTTTGTGTGGTTATGTTGAGCGATTTGGAACAATCGGTACTGTACCAAATCTTCTTCGGCATTAAATACCAAAAAGTTGATCTGATTATTGTTGCAATAGTGATAGGCATCAATCAGGTCCTTGACTAAAACGATGGCGGTTTTTTCTTTCTGGCTAACGGGTTTACTGGTCGAAAGGAGATGTACGCCTTTATGTACACCGGCCAACTTCGTGTAAACCCGGAGCGATATACCATCGGTACCAGACAATGCCTGTTCGGATACATTGAGCGACCATTGGCGGCCAAGCCGTGCGGAATCAAAGAAAAAAGCTGCTTTCATGTCGTGCGTTAAGGATGTGTTAATGTGTCAATATTTAATAGCATAAACGTTTTCACTATACGATTTTATGGATGTGACCATTCGCGAAGCAACTCGCTCCATAGTAAAATTAGTCTCAAATACGTGTGTTGTGGCGACGGAAATAGCTTGTTTTTCTCCTTGGTTTAGGTTAAGCCAACGCTTCAGCATGTTGTAAACCCCCTCTCCTGTGTCCGTATCGACCAACCCCCCGCCGCCTTCCACGACTTCCCGCCAGATGTTTACCTTATCGCTGATCAATACCGGTTTTCCACAAGCCATAGCTTCGACAATGGCAATGCCGAAATTCTCCTGATGGCTAGGCAATACAAATAGCTCGCAGTTGTATATCGCGCCCCATTTGGCTTTGCCGGTCAGCATTCCTGTAAAATGAATGCGCGGATTATCTTTCGCCAGTTGAAGAATATATCGTCCGTATGGCGTATTAAGGCCCGGCCCAGCTATAACCAAATTAGGAATATCTACATATTCCGACAACACCCTATTATAGGCGGAGATCAGCAAGTCGACCCCTTTCTTGGGTACTATCCGGCCAAGAAAAAGCCAATAAGGTCTATCCGGTAATGCGGAGGGCATGGTTGATGAGTAAACGGGTGGAAAAGGGATTCCCAAACCCACATTGAATGTAGCTTTGGGCCTATAACCTAAAAAGGTTTCCTTCGCAAGGATCTTTTCCTGCTCACAAGTAAAAAAAAGTCCGTCGGATTTATTGATTAAGTTTTTCTCAACTAAATGCCAGACGAAAATGTTACGGATTGCCTTAAGGCGTCGCCCTCTTGCTTGCTGGAAATAGGGATCCAGCATACCGTGTGGCATGGTGAATAACAGCGGCTGGGTTTTTTGCGAGGTACTAATCGCCTTCACAATGGCATAGCTTTGATATTGCCACAAACCATGTACGATGATGACATCGTATTTCTGTAGATTAATCGTTATCCATTTCAATAAATCTTTATGGTATTTCCAAGCCGATTTGCCGGGACTGAGCGCGTGCACAACATAGGGTTTGTTTCTAATATAACTCTCGAGAGGGTTATCCAAACATAAAACCTCTTGTTTTACGCCCTCATTTTCGGTTGCAATTATAAAACTATGAACTGCGGTAGCCACGCCGCCACTTTGCGGGTCGAGCGTGGAAACTAAATGGAGAATGTTCACTGCTGCTAAATTTTTAAAGGTTTATTTTGGTTCGCGTTGTCTACCTATAAAAAATCCGTAATCGACGCCACGGAATTTCTCGTTTGATTTTCAATGGAATACCTCGAAATTTCACGAGCCAGCTGTGGGTTTTCCGCCGTAAATACGCTGAGCAGCTCCTTTGCTTTGTTCTCCGAGCTGTTCTGGTGCGCCCACTCCCAGCATTTTCGCTGAAGTGATGCGTATTTTTCCTTATCCAGTCGATTGATTTGTCCCATCAAGTCATCATAATCGTGATATACAATACAGTTAACTCCTGCTTTCAGCCCATGAGGTGCACAGGTATGGGGCTTTCGGTCTAAGTCTTTAAAACAAATCACGGCACCGTTTGCAGCCACTTCATAGTGCCGCAGGCAGTCCCATCCTGCGCGCATGGTCGTGATTCCGAAACGGGCGTCTTGTAAATCCTGATAATATTCGATTTCGCTTTGGAAAGCATAGGTGGTGGTGGACCCTGATATCTTATCCGCCAGTTCATTGTCGACTATGTGTTTCGGGAAGTCCTTTTTCTTTTCGGGGAGCTGGCCGACAATTTTTTCTTCCGGCACACTAAAGGAAATCGACCGAAGGTTTTTAGCTGAAGGTAACCTTCTTCGTACCGGAGCCGGTAACAAACGTGCCGCCGCATTGAAATAAGTATCATCCGTCCACTCTCGTTTAAAATAAAGAAAAGGCTTATGGGCCTTCGGAAGAAACCAATAATAAGGTCTCCGCCACCAGCGCCCGCGGGCCGGGTAGGGCTGCGAAGTATCTAACCCATCCATGATAATCGTATTCCGCTTCGTCAACCATGGTCGGAAGTGCACGAACAAGCCAAACTGACGTTGTATATCCCCGAATATAATGAGATCATAGTACCCGTTTTGGAGTTTGTACTCAATATTAAACCGATCGATAGGAATGTCATCCAGCAAACCCGTATACAACGTAAACCCCTTTCCCCGCACTTGTGACAGCACATTGTCCGGGCAATTTTGGTAAAGTATTTCGCATTTTGGATAATCAATACAATCGTCACCAAAAAGTGCACGCAGGCCGATTAAGATGCCATCACCTAAATAATCTTCGACGGCACTGGTAAAAAATAAAATCTTCATTAGAATAAATTGCTTGTGGATGATTGTTTGTTTTAACTGTATCAATTGGCCACTACGTTATGTTTCAAATGGCAAAGAAGCTTACGTAAGCTGGACTTTCGGCAGCTCATGCAGGTTTCATAGCGAAACGCGGTTTTGGTTTAGTTGTAGGAATGTTGTATGAAAGCAAGCCTGGCCAGATCTTGCTTATCAGGCGTTATGTGCTATTTTTTAGGAGGGTGAACAGCGAATTTATGTACCTTCTGAAGTAATTCGTGGTACTTGCTTTTCCAATATTGTTCGTTGAACTTTTCCGTTGCTTTCAACGCTGTCTGAGGGTTCAAACGATTCTTTTCGAAAACGCTGCGGAACTCATCATCAGAAAAAAGTTCAGGAAACTCTTTCGAAAAGTCATATTTAATCGCATAGCCAATCTTGAAGATGATTTCAGAGCGCAAATGGGGCTTATCAAACCAGTTATAAATCGAGCGCCTGTCTACATTTAACAAACGGGCTAGCTCACTAATGCTAATTTGATGAACCCTTATAACACGTTCTATCGTTTTACCATGGTGTTTTCCGGTCTTCATAAACGTTGGTTTTAATTGTAATAGGTACTTTACTATGATAAAAAAAGAACAGTTACCACTAGTAAAATTTAGCTTGGACGATCGGCGTTAAAAGTGAATGGCGAATTCAGCAATCAGTGGTACGCCAAAATTGAATAGTGATCTGCAAACACCGGAACTGTATAATTGCTCGACTTGGTTCAGCAGCATCTCATTATATTTTTCCAATAATGCGATGTATTTATGTTCCCAGCGATCTCCGCTCCGGTCTAAGGCCGCGGTTTTTTCGGGGTTCCGAAGGCATATCTTTTTACTGAACTCCTCGGGACGAAAAAGTTCAGGAAATTCCTTTGAAAAATCATACCTAAGCGCACATCCAATCTTAAAAATTATTTCCGGTCGAATCCTTGGCATGTTAAACCAATTATAAATAGACCTTCTGTTAACATTCAAAAGCCTGGATAACTCGCTTATATTAAAACCATTGCTGCGAATAACGTGTTCCAAGATTTGACCATAATGCTTTTCCATGTCGTATAACAATTAGAAATGTGTTGCAGAATTCGTCAGAAATACCCTTTATTTATTGATTGTAAGGCAAATTTATCTCTTTAAAAATACACATTACGTTGAAAAAATAATGTTTCGATTAATAAATATAACATAACCCAACGCAATTTGACGATTTATTTAAACTACTGACCGAGCTGATTCGGGCATCAATCCAAAGAACGCGTCCTGTTGCCGGATTAGTTGGTCGATGAATCGGCCCTCTGGCAACAAAACATCATCATAGGTAAGTACTCGGTCTTTTGGCACATCCTTCCTAAGTATGCAGCCTTCAGCTGCGCCGATAGGAAGATAACCTTTTGCAGCCCGGGCTGGGGTGTTCTCACAAAGGCCATACGTCATGTAGTGCCCGATACCATCCAAGATGGATCCGGCTGTCAAATCGATTTTCGCCGCCGCCACGACTTCTACATGAGGTTTGTTCATCGGTTTCAGGGTAGCGTCGTTGAACAGCACCGCCCTTGCCACCGTGTTCGGCACCTCGAAATGGCAAAGGTGATAGGGCGTATAAAACAAGTACAGTGGCCCTTCCCCAAGCTTATAAAGATGCAGATAATGTTGCTGCATGGGATGGTCGTGCGTGCCTAATACGAACACGCCAGGACCTGGTTCTGCACCCACCACGTAGTCCACTATCCCTTCTCCGGCCAATAATTCGTCTAACGGAAATAGGCCGACTGCTTCTTTTAGCGAGGTGCCGGCGGGCACCGTAGGGCCAAGCATCCCCAGTTTTGCTACACGCATACCTGTACCATTGGCAATGACGGCTTGTTCGAAGGAAATCTTGCTGCCGTCTGCAAAAGAGGTGACCATGGCCGGCTTCTGTCCCCATTTTTTAGCAAACCCTTGTTGGGTCGTTGGATTGCGATATGGATCATGGAGCCCCTTGATATTGCCACAGAGTACGGGTTTGACTCCGATTCCTTTGACAAAACGATATAGGTTCATGGTTACTCCCGGTTGATCGCCATCCGCATTGGTGTATACGACGCCAGTACGTTGGGCAAACACACTTAAAATAGGGCCCACGGTACCATCAACTTCAGCATTCATGGAGACGACGTGTTTTTTGTGCTTGATGGCCGTGAAGATTACCGTTGCCGCAAATTCAACGGTTCCTGTTACTTCAATGATTGCATCGATTCCTTCGGCCTCGCATAACAGTAACGCATTATCAGTAACCGCAGGTTTTTGCTGTGCAATTAGTTCTTCTACCTGCCGCACCGTACCGGCCTCATACACAGCTGGAACTCCCGCCAATGTATACGCATTCCTGGCCTTTTCAAGGTTTCGGTTGGCAATTGCTACCAGCTCCATTCCAGGTGTATAGCGGCAAATCTGAAGAGCTATGCCCCGGCCCATAAAACCGGCGCCTATCATCGCTACTCGAATGGGCTTACCCTCGCTTTGACGTTTTGCTAAAGCAGTATCTATAATAATCATCGTTATAAACTTTATTCAGTTAAAGATTTTTATTCCATTGAAAAAGGGCATGCGCCTGATCTTTTTCAGAGATAACAACTGGATTTATGGGCCATTGAATTCCAAAGACGGGGTCATCCCAACGGTAGCCCCGCTCATGGCCTGGCGTATAAAATTGGCTCACTTGATAACAGACATCGGTATGGTCTTCCAACGAAATAAAACCATGAGCAAAACCTTCCGGAACATATAACATCCGGTAATTTTCGGCTGTTAATTCGACGCCAATCCAATGGGTAAAGGTTTCCGAATCTTCTCGCATATCGACAATAACGTCATAGATAGCACCCCGCGTGCAACGCACCAACTTGGCTTCTGCATAGGGAGCTGCCTGCAAATGCAAGCCGCGGAGTGTGCCTTTTTTTTTGTTAAAACTGAAGTTCGTCTGTACAACCGTGCTGATGAGTTGGTGTGCGGCAAATTCCTTTTGACAATAGCCCCGGGCAAAAAATCCACGCTCGTCTTCAATGGGGTTTATATCGACAATGTAGGCACCTTTAAGCTTGGTTTCTTTGAAAATCATGATATACTAAATTGGTTTCAAATCTGGGTGGGTTATGATTTGTCCATGTTAAGTCGGCGTTTAACCTTTCTTCAATCTGTAACTTGTTCAACACGCGCAAACGGATAAGGGGCGATTGATAAATATCATAGCTTTTGAAATCCAATGAAACAAGTCCTTCCACGAGTTCAATAATCGTTTCTTTCAAGGTGAAAACAGGTTGATGATCAGGAGCAAGCTCGGCAAATTTATCGAAATTAACCCGATACGATCGTTTGTCGGGCACAGCGTCCGAATTGATACTGATAGTCGTGTCGGGGATGATGTTGGCGACAGCTTGGGCCAGCGCCTTTACCTGATAGTTCCAGGCATTGCTCCCTACGTTGATGGCAAGGAAATCCCCTCCATTTGTCGCAGGCCTACAGACTGCCCATTCGATTGCCCTGGCCATATCACTGACATGGATAAGCGGACGCCAGGGGCTTCCATCGCTCATGATTTTAATGTGCCTTTTTAGCACGGCGTTGGCTACAAAATCATTCAAGACAAGGTCTAACCTAAGACGGTCACTCATTCCACAAGCAGTTGCAAAACGAAGGGAGGTGACCGTAAACTGTTCATCCGCCAGAGACGCTAAGGCTTGCTCACTTTGTACTTTAGATTGCGCGTAAGTTGTGAGCGGATTAAGGTCGTCCGTTTCCACTTTATCTGCACCATCGGCAAAACCATAGATGCTGCAACTGGAAGCAAAAACAAAATGACGCACCCCTGCTTGTTTCGCCAACGTCGCAATGGCAATGGTCGCGCGATAATTGACATCAAGTGTGACATCGTGGTAGGCTAATCCCATGGGGTCGTTAGAGATGGCTGCCAGGTGTACAACGGCGTCAATCGCCGTTAGCACATCCGGCGACAGCGATCGGACATCTCCGAAGATTTGCTGGTTGAGCTTGCATTCAGGCAATACGTCGGCATTGGTTATGCATGAGGCGAAGTAACCCATGTCATAGCCAATCAACGTCGCTGTCGGAAATGCATTTCTGAGCCGATAAATCACACCCGGGCCGACATAGCCCATGTTTCCTGTAATTAAAATGTTCATATTTTTAGGATTTAATGTTATCAACAGCTGCGTACAGGAGTTTCTTGGCGATGTTCTTTTCCAGCGATTCTACATGCCATGGCGCTACGCCTTTTTCCCACAGTTCCTCAAGCACGTTCTTATCGCGGAGGGTATCCATGGGTTGCCAAAAACCAGTATGCCGATAGGCAGATAATTGTCCTTTGTTGGCCAAATACTCAAGCGGTTCACGCTCCCAGACGGTGTGGTCTCCTTCTATATAATCAATGACCGAAGGTTCGAGCACAAAAAATCCGCCATTGATCCAAGGCATCTCATGCCCTGCTGGCTTTTCATGAAATGAGGAGATCTGAATGTCTTCGGCTCCTAAATTAAATGCACCGAATCTTCCTGGCTGTTGGACTGCCGTCAGCGTGGCTTCTGTACCGCAAGCTTTATGGAATTTTATCAGTTCATCGATATCGACATCGCTAAGCCCATCACCATAGGTCATACAAAAGGTCTCATCACCGATATATTCCCGTACCCGTTTAAGCCGCCCTCCCGTCATACTGTGGTAGCCGGTATGCACCAAGGTGACGCGCCAGGGTTCGGTGTCCTTTTTATGCACTTCGAGGCTATTTTTCGCCAGATCAAACGTTATATCAGCATTATCAATATAATAATGCGAAAAATACTCTTTGATAACGTGCCCCTTATGCCCACAGCAAATAATAAAATCATGAATACCGTAGGTCGAGTAGATTTTCATAATATGCCACAGGATCGGTTTGCCACCGATCTCTACCATCGGTTTGGGGCGTATACCACTTTCTTCGCTGATACGGGTACCAAAACCACCCGCTAGAATAACTGCTTTCATTAGTACTGGATTTAATTAATCACCTATATTTATTGGTTCTTTCCGCGTGTGCACTGTTACACGGCGGTTTTGCGACGCTATTTTTCAAGAGGTGTCCTGCTCTGTACCCGCAAAATACGGAGCGCGCTTCGGTAGGTCAGTTCCTGTTTCCTGTTGAAGAATACGTAGATGAGCCCTTCGAACAGCATCCGCCACTTGGGCCAGACAATTGAACCGCGTGTGTTTATGAATGTGCGGATAAAGGCAAACTGTCCATGTAACATGCTTCGAATCCCCGTCCTATAGAAGCTGGCACAGACCTCCTGATTAAAATAATTTACCAAACTCCGTTTCTCGATAGAAGGCGTCAACCGGTCGATTAACAGCTCGTATACCGTTATTTTTTCTCTCAATGCTTCACATTTCCGATTCATGTAATGCGTGGCCGTCCCGTTATGCTGCCGTACATAAACGATGGGTACTTTCTGAAAACCTATCGCAACGCTTTCCGAAGCCCTCAACCAAAACTCAAAGTCCCCTACTGTAGGAAGTCCTTGGTCGAAATACCCCTTATCCGCGATCAATCGGGTACGCACGGAAATATTAGACAAGTTGCCAACAAAATTGCCAAAGACGAAAAACCATAAGTTGGCCATTTCCGGGGTGATGACTTCGGGAAGAAACTTGTTTTTTAGTTTGGTGATCCGCGAATCGGACGGGAGCTCGTCCGTAAAGCACGCAAAACCCACTGCCGGCCGCCCATCCCAAAATTGGACAATTTGCCCGAGCGATTTCGAATGTATAAAGTAATCGTCAGCACATAAAATCTGACTAATCGGGGCCTGCGCCTGTTCGAACAGGAAATTTAAGTTTCCCATGATTCCGAGATTTGTCGGCTGTTTGAATACCCTGATACGCTCGTCATCCAATGTATCCAAGTACGCTCTTGTTCCGTCAGTAGACCCGTTGTCACTGATCAATAGCTCCCAGGAATCGAATTCTTGCATCAGCACGGAATCCACACACTCCCTTATATAAGGGAGCCCATTCCATACGGGTGTAATGATAGAAATAGTCGGAGAGCGTTTCTGCTTGTGCATATGAGATTTAATAAATAGCGTTCAACGTCAGTAGAAAGATCTATACAATGTGGCGATAAATGGTCTCTATACAGTTGAGTGCAGCATTTGTATTGAATCGCTGTGCGTTTTCAACACAATCAGCCACGATTTTCTGGTAGTCTTCCTCGTTCAATTCCAGTACGCGTTCGATTAGCCTACCTGCTTCAAAGGCCCAAATTTCAGCTTCTTCAGGATGGGATGGCCGCCTGGGAATGTAGATACCTGCTTGAGCGGCAACTTCTGTCATAGGTGCCTGATTGGTTGTTATGACCGGACTACCACAAGCCATGGCTTCGGCAATGGGCCAACCAAAACCTTCGGCCAATGAAGGGAATAGAAAAATCTGGGCGCCGGCATACACAAAGACCAATAGCTCGTTATCTACGTCGGACATAAAGTAAATATCCCGTTTATATGGCGACCGGTTATAGGCATCAGCTAATCGACTGTCAGGTGTGGCACCGACCATCACCAAAGGCAATTTACGTTTGGTAAAAGCGCGCCAAGAATCGTATATCTCCAACACCCCTTGCCGGTTTTTGTACCAGTGATTGGAGCCAACGTGCAGCAGGTAACCGCTTCTCAAGTTACGCCCCAGTCGCCTTCCCAAAATAAGCCGGGCGAGTTCTTTATCAAAAGGCTGATAGTCCTCGTTGAGCCCATTGTAGACAACTTTTGAAATAATCGGATCTTTCCTCAAAAACCGGTGAAGGTCATTACGTGTCTTCTCCGATACGGAAATAAAGTTCTTGCCCATCCGGAAGCCACGCCTAATGTAAGCTTGCAAGACTTTCCCGGTAATACCCGTGGGATTTTCCTTGATTTCTCCAAGCGCCGACTGCTGCGCTAGGAAATCGTGGCAATGGATGACGTGGGGACGTTTACGGAGCAAGGGCACATAAGGTCCAAGGGCCTGATCTGTAAAAACAAATAGGGTATGCTTAGGGCATGTCTTTAGGCGCCTTTTAATCGTTATCGGAAAGACGAGGTATTGATCAATGTATCCCAACCATTTTTTCAGTAAAGGGTGCCTGGTTTGCCTGAAGAAGAAATCATCAGCAGTCCAAACTTCCACATCGTGGCCTCTTATTTCCATACCGTCTTTAAGTAATTTAGTGTACTGCGCTATACTTCGATAGCCCAAAAAAGTGGGATGCGCTACCAGTACAATGTCCATATCGTTAAGTTGATAGATTAGCGACTCAATACATCGAAACCCGCCGTGTCCGTGCCTCACGCAGAAGATAAAGAATATGCCTATAGTAAGACAGGTTGTAAATCGACGTGGGACAGGATTTCTTTGCAAATCATCTCGTTGCCAAGCCCCAGTTTTCGAACTTTCTCCGCGCCGGCCTGCTTAATCCGCTCCCTTAAGGTATCGTTTCGCAAAAGGTGTTTACAGATTAAGGCACAGTCCTGTGCGTCAGACCAAAATACAGCTTCTTTCCCCGGAAAATACATTGCGACATGTTCGGGCGTTCGCTCGGCACATAATAACCCTCCCGCATAAGGTATTTCAGCCGAGCGAGTGGTATGTTGGTCGCGATTGCCTTTGGAAACAAAGCCCAGGCAGATCTTTGCACCCTGAATCGCAGCCACATAATCCCTACCGCCAAGCGCGGCTCCTCGGTAATACGGTTTTAGCCGTTCCCAATAGGGCGATTTCGGCCATCGATTCCCCCAAATGCTGACGGAGATATCTTGTTCGATCAGCGTACATAAAAATCGGTCACGGTTTTCATTTTTCATCCATGTGCCTATAAAGGTCACATCCGAGCGGTATTTTGCGGGAATATCCGCAGGATTGTCGAAAGGCCTGTGTTCGATTTCGTCATAACTTCTATACACGCGAATCACCTTCTTTGCTCCTAAAAGCTTGCATTCCCGTTCGGTCTCTTTCCGTACAACCACCACCAAATCGTAATGGCGTATTGCTTTCAATAGCGTCTTAAACCGGCCTTTGTCCCGGCGTCCCGTAGGGTCGTCAATATTGTAAAGGATGACTGGGCACTTAAACGATTTTAGTAATGAGAGACAAGAAACGCCAAAAAGTTCGCCGCTGTCTACCCAGACGATATCATACCTTGTTGTATCTTCCAGCAGACGGCGAATCCATTTTTTGAGCTGCGCCTGCAAGGCACGATATCCTGTCCGGTAATGAATGTAGTTGAGGACATTCGATTGTAGCGACCGTTTCACAGCATCGAACGGATTGACAATCCGAACATGATACCCCAAACGACGAAGTGCGGTTGCGCGATGGGCTGAAGTAGAAAAGGGATCATTGTCACCTAAGTATAGTATCTGTATCATATGGAATTTATTTCGACATAAATAGCTTGTGTACCATGTTTGTGAGATGAAAAAGCATAAAATAAAGAACCATCAGTTGGAACCAACCCCTAACCAGAAAAGTAGCGAGGGAGATGACACTTTCTGAAGGAAGAAATAGGAAAACAGAAGTGATATTCAATAACGCACAAAGGCTAAATCGATGTTCGATGTAAACATAGTCCGTTGGATGATACCCTGCCAAGTAGTTCTTTACATACAAGATATCGAGCAAGAAAAAAACAGGAACAAGTAAAACGCCGAATACCAAAAGATAAAACCAACCGAAGGCCGCAATACCTGTACCTGACATGTGGCCGGCTAAAAAGGAACCCAAATATATTGGATTCTTGAGAACCAGGTAGCGCAGGTAGTCACCGTACGACATGCCGCTTACTTCCGTTTTGTCGACGTTGATACGTAGTAGGTTTAGAAAAGGCTGCGGAAGCTCCGCCCATATTTTATCGAGCGAAAACTCCAGCATGTTGTTTTCTTCCTGCTTGACCCGAGATGCGAGCACAAGACTCATGTCGTTGAATTTTAAGTTACAGAAGCGGGCGAGAAAAATATTGTCCAAGTAATACTCATCCCATTCCTCCAGTTCATTGAAGTCTTGGGCCTCGTCGCGGAACGCTGCTATGGCCTTATAGTCCTGTACGGCCTCCATAGTTTTCATGATAAGCTCATGGCGGGGTATGTCATTCCGTTCACCGCGAACCAGCACCATAGCGACCCCCAAATCGGATATCGGGCCGGTAATCAGCCAGACGCCTAACACAACAATCAACACATTCTTGAATGTCAATATTTTAAATTTATAAATACCGAGAAGCAACCCCAATGCGTAAGTAAAGCCTATCGCCGTGAATCCCATCATAAAAGCACCACGGCTATTTCTTCCCATACTTACCAGGAAAAGCAAGAGGGTGAAGATTGCCAGCATGAGTATAAAATAGGGCGGGTTGTTTTTTGTCTTTCCATAAAGCCTTCCAAATGGAATGGCATATGGCGCATAGCTGAAGGGCATTAAACCCTGAATAACCCTGTCGGCAACACTCACATCAGCACCTTCCTGCGAAGAAATAAAAAATACGCTGTACGCCATTGCCCCTAAACCGACACATCCCATAAGCCAGATTTGCAGATTAGAAGGCGGTGTAAACCATCCGCCCTTTGCCAGTAGTTTTACACCCTTGGAAATCGCCGAGACCTTTCGGTAGGTAAATGTCCGGTAAATCGCGTGCGTCAGGATAAGGACACATAGCTCCGCCAAGCTATGGAAAAACACCTCGTAAGGAAGAAGCAAATTAAAAATCAAGGACTTCCCTTCGATAAATGTAAAAACAACAGGAAAATAAAACTGGGTAAGGGCGAAGGCAATGACCAAAAAGGACGTGAGCGGATATCCCCGCAATATAGCGGGTTTGAAATAGATTGTTGTAATCAATATCCACGCTAAAACTGAGGCGGACAACGCGCTTAAGTTTTCGAAGCTTGGATAAAATGATAGTTGTAAAAAAACAAATAACGCCAATACACCCCATGACCAAGCGGTAAGTTGGTGTAAAAACACGTCGCCTTTCAACAAATAATAATACGGCGGTCTCCACAAAGAAAAGGAAGTATTTAGTGTCAAAATGCTCGGAAATTACAGATTAACGGAATCTTATTCATTAACGTCTTGGCCCGGTCCCTGGCCAACAGGGGAAGTTCTTTCCAAAAGCTGACCGTGTTGGCAACCAATGCAACCAACCCGATGGTGACCAACACCCATCGTGATCCGGGCCAGTAAACCATGGCAAGGGAGATGGTACCTGCAATAATGACCGCCAACAATGCCAAGGTAGCTATTCGTATGGGCCACATCAGTTGGTTCGTTTCAAGCCATTTAATAGCCACCTTGAAATAAGCTGCTGTCATGATCAATTCTGAAATCAATAAAGCCAGTCCCGCACCCTTAATTCCAATCCAAGGCACCAATAAAAATACACCAATAACCAAGATGAGTGCAGCGCCTGTATTGATAATCAATTGCTGCCTCAATAAGTTATTGCCCAAAACGATGGCTATTGCGGGCTGGGCCAGGGCATAGACCAAAACCCCTATCGAGAGATATGCAAACAAAGCCGGGTCAAAATCCAATTTACGCCGTGTCCAGATGGCGTATAGCGGTGTAATAAACGCCTGTAAAAGCACCACCATAGGAGCCATCACCCCCACGAGGATCATCCATACCGTGGAAAAAGCGATCTCACTTCTTGCCTGATCACGTTGATGTAAAAAACGCATCAGCTCCGGCATCAATGGGTCGGTAATACTATGCAGCCCCTGCATGGCAAAATTCGCACCGGTGCGTATGGTAGTGAAGGTAACCAACGCCTGCGTGCCGGCCAAGGAGCTGACCATCAATCGCACCCCCCCTACCTGCCAATTTTCAAGCAGGCTTTTCCAAGAGAGAGCCAGCGAATTTACCCAGTTTTGAAAGCCGAGCCTTAAATTCCATCGATTAAATGGTATTCCTTCCTTCTTGAACAAGGAAAACATATCCACGTAAAGGAAAAAGTTGACCAGCCAGGTAGACAGGACCAGATTAATGCCCGTTTGAAGTAGCCCAGCTCCGAGCACTACACCTATTGCTGGTATCAGGGCGTTGGCAAATGCCATGAGCACACCCCACCAAGCCATACGAGGATAATAGTCAAACGCATACAACGCACGTCCGCAGATCCCGCCGGCGCTACCCGTAAGCATCCACGTTGCGCTTTGCAGCATCAGAACTATACCAGCGTCGCGGAGCAGCTGATCGTCGAGATCGATAGCCGTAGACAATAGCTGTCCTAAACGATTGGATAGGCAGATAAAGACAACAACGACTAATTGAAATGCACCTAAAAAAAATCCGATGATCATGCCCGAACACAAATGAAGACCCAGTTGTTCCCTTTGAGGCTGTAGCCCCAACTTCAGAAATTTATAGCCCAGATAATTTTGGTGGCCAATATCCAGCATGGTCAGTAACGCCTGAAAAGCCCAAACAGCCAACCAAACCCCGTAGGTCTCAATATCCCAGAACGATAAGTACAGTGGGACAATAGCCAATTGGGAGATCAACGTAATGATGATCTTTAACCATGCAGCTGTGGTACCGGAAACAAGTCGAGAAAAAGCTGACATAATGAAAGTAGGTTGAGATTCCTGATTTTTCGGCTTTTTAGATAGAGCTTATCAAGGAAACTTAACAACGTGGTTAGCAATTTAGCGGGGCGTTGTATCTCAGACGGATACAGTCCGTTTGAATTTCCAGTCTGCTGAAGCAGCAGTTCCCAGTCAAAACTCCATATGTTATCCAAATGAAACCGTTTACAACCATGCGTCTTGAACAGTTTTAACACCTCCAAATCTTGCCAGTTGAAAGAAGGATCCGGAAAATTATTAAGATCAACATCTATCGTATGGTGATAATTAATCCAGCTTTCAGGTAGTGGCTCTATCCGTTCTGCGTAGTTTCGCTCATACGTATCCGGACTATAAATGTATCGACGCAGGTAAAAACGACTGGTATGCTTTATATTTTCCAGCGCCGAGTAATAACGCAACTTTGCAAGACGCAAGTTTAACCGTGCACAGAAAAAGTGCATAAACTTAAGTTCTTCAACATACACATGTTCTCCGGACGGGTTGTTGGGCACCCGACGGGAGTGGATCAAATCCGGTTGATGCGGGCTGCCGTCATCGATATAGCCCAAAGGGAAATAATGAGCATATTTTTTGCCCCGGATACATGCTTTATTGCCATATAATATATCCGGCCGCTCGAAGTGCAAGGACGTGCCTTTTGGCAACCGCTTTAATCTGGCCCATACTTGGGTCATTTCCAAGCTGTCGGCGCTGACAAGCTCATCGGCGTCGAGTCCGAGCAGCAGCCTGGTGTCTTTTGGGAAGTGCCTCCTCGCGGTTTCTATTAATAATAACTGCCGATGGTCTTCATTAAACTCTTTGGAATTGTTTTCAATGCGTATTACTTTCGGAAATGCCCTGCAGATTTCGGCGCTGCGATCACTGGATTGCTGGTCGGCAACAATAATGCAGTCAGCAAACAAACTGGTTAATGTAAGAAACTGATGGAGAATCCAATCCTCATTTTTTATGGGCGTCAATACAATGATTTTGGCTTCGTTGTTCATTTACATGAATTGTTTTTAGGTGGTGAAACTTGTCTGCCTACCGCAGGCAGGTATTTCTGCGGCAGGCACAAGCTATGATGTGTTTGCTTTAATAAGCGCTAAAAACGTTTAAGAAAGTCTCCGAAGACCGTATGACCAAATTTTTGTTTAGTCGAATCGTAATACCCATAATCGATATGGTATCCGAAGTGATTGGTCATCATGACGCCGTTGAAAACGATATTCATATTGGGCAATTTGTGATTCCGATAAATCTCATCGATAAATTTCAATTCTGATTTCGGTGTGTAGTTATGCCTGACCACGTAAAGGCACACATCGCAGTAAGCCGCCAGAATCATTCCGTCTGTCACTAAATGCACGGGCGGAGAGTCAATTAGTATGTTATCATACTCTTCCCTGAGCTCATTGATAAGCTGTTCCATAGCGACATTGTCCAGCAATTCCGAAGGGTTGTCCGGCACCGGCCCAGATTTCATGACGTAAAGCAAAGGATGCACTCCGGATGGCTTGATGACTTCGTTTTTGCTGACTTCCCCTTTCAATAAGCTGGTCAATCCAACGGTCTCTATCTTTAAGTTGAGCAATCTGGTCAGTTCTGGTTTTCGGAGATCGAGTTCGAGTACGATGGTTTTTCTACCGGAAGCTGCCAAGGATGCGCCGATATTAGCGGTGACAAAACTTTTACCTTCACTAGCAATGCTGGAAGTCAGCAGCGTCACTTTACCTTTCTCTTGCCTGCCGTACAGCCGCATTAAGTTTGTTCGTAATATACGCATTTGTTCGGCGATAATGAGCCTACTATTGTCGAATACGACTATGGCATTCTGTTTGTCGTTTGAATGGCTTAATTCACAAATAATCGGCGCGCTGGTAGCCGAGGTAATATCTTCTCGTGTCATGACCTTATTGCGTAAGGACTCCCGGATATGGATAATGCCGATAGGCATCAGGAAGCCGAAAAGAAGCGCAACAGCAACCGGGAAGCTTTTTCCGCCATTAGGCTCGTCATAATAGGGCTGCTCGATGATTTTCATCCCTGCAAGCGTAGAGGCATAGCTTAATGCGGTCTCCTCGCGTTTCTGCAACAAGTACACATACAGTCCCTCTTTGATACTTTGCTGCCGCTTGATGCTCATGTATTTCTGTTCCTGAATGGGCATGCTCCTTATTGAACTTTCGATTTGTTCATTGTTGCGCTGCAACTGGCGCTGTGTCACGACCAACGAGTTCTTTATGCTCTTGATGTAATCATTCAAGGCGACCTTTGTGCTGTTGATTTGTTTATTCAACGGAATAAAAATCGGGTTGCCCTCGGGTGTCGTAGCAAGTAACCGCTCTTTCTGCAACTGTAGTTTTGTTAGCTGATCCACTAAACTGATCAGCCCAGGGTCTTTAATACCGATGGTAGCCGGAGGCGTGCTGCTCCCACCCGCCGTAGTAAACCGCTCAATATCCTCTATCACGTTTAATTGAACGTTTACTTCGTTCAGAAGCGCATCATTTTGCTGGACATTGTCTAAAAAAAACTGCGATTTTGACGATATATCAGTCAGCCCGACACTGCTCTTAAAGCCTGCGACGTTTTGCTCCGCAGCATTAAGTTCACCTGTCAAGGAAGTCAGCCGCTCGTCTAAAAATTTAAGTGTATTTTTGGTCTCCAATCTCTTATCTGTGACATTGTAATCTTCATACGCTTCAATCAGCATGTCTAAAATCGCGCTCCCCCTTTCAGGAATCACATCGGTAAGGGAAAGATCCACAATCGGATCTACCTTATCCAGGGTTACCATAATCTCTTTTTGGTATCTCGTCACAACTTTATTCGGATCGCTGACTTCGATTCGGATAGTTTTTCCGATGAAGGAATCAAACCGATCAGTCTTGGTCAGTTTCCAACGGCCGAAGTCATCGGACAACGTATCATTAAACGTAGCTGAAAGCTCCGTTCCATCTTTTTTCTTCAATGTGAAGTGAGTCGAATCGTCAATGGTGATTAAGTATGTGTGATCTTTCTTAAATAGCCCGGATGGCTGCACCATTGTTAACTTTAACGGCGTATTTTTCCATAAGTCGCGTTTTCGATAGTCGGTATGGAAGTAGTTGGTCCACAACTGAAGCCTGGAGACGACCGAAAGAATCAATTTTCTCGACTTAAGAACCTCTACTTGGCTTTTTACTTCTTTCTTTTGCACATTGAAGCCCAACTGTTGCACAGCCAGTTTATCTGCAGTCGATTTTGCTTCGTCCGAGAGCGTCAGTTTGGCTCTTACCGTGTACGCAGGCTGGCGGTAGGAAATGTATAAAAAAGCCCCTGCAAGCGTAAAGAACAGGCATAGCAAAAACAACGGCCAATGATAGAGGTACTTCGATAGCAATAATCTAAAATCTTTCGGCTTGTCCTGCTCTATTAAATCGGCAAATTGCGGCGGTAGATTCAAAAGTTTCGCGTCCATGGGAAATAGTTATTTAATCAACGTGTAACAATAATGGCAACGATGGAAGCAGCAGACAGCAGGAGACTTAAGATTCGGTAGTTTCCATCAACTGAGGCGTACTTATTCCTGCCCGCTTCCACATAAATAATATCATTGTTTTTGAGGTAATAATACTCTGAATTAAAGGTTTTTCGCCCGGCTAATAAATCGATGGGCACGAAGATCCGTCTTCCGTCCACCTCTCGGATCAATAAGATATTGCTCCTTTTTGCCGTTATATTCAGATCGCCGGCCATCCCCAACGCTTCATTGATGGTTATCCGTTCGCTCAACACGGGATATACATCGGGCTTTAAGACATCGCCCATTACCGTTATCTTGAAATTCAGCACCCTTACAACCACGGAAGGTTCCTTTAAATAGGGAAGCAGCTTCTCTTTAACCTCCTCGGCTATTGCTGCAGTTGTTTTTCCGGCAACGGCAAGTGTACCGACCATCGGCAACGAGATGGTCCCATTTTGATCAACTAAATACCCTTTGTCGGTGTTCGCAGTATCTGGCCATGCTATGGGGTTTAGACTGGTAACCGAAATAGATAAAATATCGTTAGGCTGCACCGTTACAGGTGTAAAATTCTTAATAGCTTCTTCAGTTTGCTGTCGCCTACTGATATCCTGGAAATAAATGGTTTTTTTATAGAAACTGCAAGAAGTGGCCCCGAGAAGACATAAGAATGCAATGCTTAAGTTTAAACAGAATCTGAACATAGTGATTGTTTTTTTTAAGAAAAGGATTGTGAGATTTTTTCCGTCGGATATATAGCTTCGCCACTCCGCTTACATGCGCCACACTCTGTAGGCTATTGTTCAGCATAATGTTTTAGCCAAACAATTTTCTCAATAATCAAAGATAAACCATATAGAGCGTAATAAAATAATGCCTATCGACAATTGTTTAATAATTGTGAAATTATGTAGAGTTCTGACTTCCTAATTCCACCGATGAATTATGTATTCAAAATAGGCTTAGGATAGGTGAGAGGGGATTTTTTTTAATCACGTATTGCTCCGGCAATCTGGGCGAAAGACCAAGTGTGAAAAATATTTCATTTTTTTTCACACGTTAGTTACAAACCCGCAAACAAGATCTATAGATCGGATAATGAGCACCTTAAGTTGATGTTTACTTCTCGTAAAATTTATACATCTTAACCAAAAACTCGTTGTATTTCTCTAAAAGATCAACGTATTTGTCTTTCCAGTAATGGTACGCTGCCTCAAGTTCATCGGTTTCCTCGAAGCCGGGCTCAGATTCTTGGTGCATTGAATCAACTGGCAGATGCTCATCGTCCAAAACAACTGTATTCGCCAGTTTAGAAAACTCGTTCGTAAAATCAGTTTTAATGACTGAGCGAACTTTAAACAGAATGTCCGGACTAAGCTGTTTCCGTTTAAACCAATTGTAAACTGACTTTCTGTTTACATGAACCATCTTGGCAAATTCGGACACCGAATAGCCATTTCTCCTAACGATGCGTTCAAGCAATTGCCCTTGATGCAGTTGTTCTTTCATCCGTCACCTAGTGGTACTGACACCTTGCAAGACAGTAAGTTGTTCATATGGAACCTTTACTTTAGCTACCAAGGCACAGTTCAATTGTTTAATGATTACCAATACCTTTCCTCCCTCTACTCCTACAATTTCTCCTTTTAGATTATTTAGTGCTCCTTCGTTGATACTAATGATATCTCCTATTTTAAGCTCCTCCAGCCTAACTGCTTCGATATCATCATACAAATTGACCGATTGCCTAACCTGTTCAATGATCAATTGCGGAACAACTGCCGGCTTGCCGTTGTGGGTTACAAAACAAACCACACCCGCCGTTTGCAGCACCTTCAGCTGTTCATGGAAGTTTGCATATACAAATACATAGGAATTGAAAAGTGGCAGTTCTACTACGGTTTGACGGTCTGCCCATTTACGGCGACGTTTAATTAACGGGCAGAAAGTCGTGATATGCTGATTGTCCAACATCGTTGCGACCTTTTTTTCCCATTTGGACCGCGTGTAAATAACCATCCAATTTCGCGAGTTCATTCTTTTAAGAGATTCTTTACGTTCCATGATAATCACTTTTCGCCAACCAAAGTCGGCCTACCTAAAATATTCTGTCGTCTGTTTTGGTCAGTGCTTGTTTGGCACGCCGGCCTTCACCTGTTAGGTATTCGGATTTCAATGTCCTATCATCATGTTGCGTTGCATGTAGGATAGTACCCTTGCCGCTAATTTTCGCTGACCATTGTCGTTAATGTGAATATAATCCCTGAACTCATCCGAACTCAAACCTAATTCCAAGTCCTTTATTAGTGGTATTTGATTTCCTTCTGCAAATTCGATGATTTCTTTTCCTTGTTCGTTGTACGAACCGGCTCCCAATTCCGACTGTTCAGCATGAAGATAGATGGTTAATGGAATGTTGAATTCCTTTGAGTATGAAGCAAAGGACGAAAATCCGCTATTAAATTTATCGCTGTTTGTGTGCTTATTAACTTCCGTTTTTTCTGAACCTAGTTCTTTCTGCGCCAACTTATCCTTGATTGTTGGTATTACATAGCGTTCCATTAATTCAGATAACGCAAAAGTGTATTGTTTGTTTGGAAAACTATTATCAACGCCCACAACCTTATCAAAAGTCATATTATCATAGGCATCATGTGAGCTGACAAAAAGAAATATCGCCCTCGCTCCGAAGTTTCCATGTCTATTTAGGTACGCAAAACAATTGTCTGGCCCCCAAGTTCCAGCAGAGATATTCAAAAACTGAATCTTTTTTCCAGAAAGGCTCGTTAAGGTATCCGACAAAAGCGTAGTGGCAAGCGAATTATGGTCGGTCACCGTACCCCCGTTGATAAAAGAGTCTCCAAAGCCTAAAATAATCGCCGCAGCAGCATCTATCTCATCACTTCTCATGGATACCGCATTGGTCTTTATGTGTTTTTTGAACCGGAATCGATTTTGGCCCGGCTGGGCAATGTATTCGTAATCCGGATCTTCTCTGATTAACACAGCGTCACAAAAACCATAATGATACCTTAATACAAGCTCGGCGACAACAACGCAACAAACAAGGGAAATAACGAGTAGCGGTAACTTTTTCGTAAGCATAATTTTATTTATTTTTAATAGCAATGAGACTCACCTACCTACTACAGGCAGGTATAAGTTGGGCTTTATTCGTGTCACCGTTGCTTGTCTTCCGTCGCTTTGCTTACTTCGCATCCTTATTGAGCAGCAGCCTATGCAGATTTATGCTACACTCAGATACGTTTGTTTGTTTTCCGCCCCGCGACGTTATCAGTTTGGATCCTGAAAGGGCTTCAAATATTTCACGTTTTAAAGATAGGCATAACTGATGAATGAACAAAACATACTTTTTTTTAATTAAATCACTGCCAAGCAGTTTTTGCTAAAAAAATCATTAGGCGATGGCTTTTTTAAACCATCTCCGCACATACGGAATATATTTTTTATTATTCTTTTTTTTCCGGACAAGCCTGTCGCTCCCTTTTTCGGCTGCTTTTCTTCGCCCTTTTTCCGGCCATTGTTTTGCCGTGATGCGGGGCGGATCCGGGGCGTATGCGGAGCGGATCCGGCTTTTTCCCAGATACATCCCGGATCCGCTCCGCATCGTGCACGGATGATGGCAGGAAAAAGGCAGAGGCGTCATAAAAACATGGCGGGCGATGGTATGGCTTTCTACCGGCATTTGCAGGTACCGCGGACATACCGTGGCAATACCCCAAGAAACCCGGAAGCATACCTGGTCTTGCGGATGCACTTGACCGCAGTTTGAATATTAACGCCAGCCTAAACCGGGCGCAACATGCTCCAGAATAGCAGTCAATATGTGCACGTTATAATCAACCCCCAATGTGTTGGGTATCGTCAGCAGGAGGGTATCCGCTTCCTGGATGGCTTCATCCTGGGCCAGCTCTTTGATGAGTTGATCCGGTTCTGCCGCATAACTTCTTCCGAAAATAGCGCGTTTGTCTTGCTCAATCATTCCGATCTTGTCGACCCGGTTGGACTCATGTCCAAAGTAATAGTGATCTTGATCAGTTACCAAAGCAAAAATAGAACGGCTCACCGATATCCTGGGCTCACGCTGGTGACCCGCTTTTTTCCACGCTTCTTTATACGCCCTGATTTGATCGGCTTGCTGTACATGGAAAGGCTTGCCGCTTTCGTCGTATTTCAGGGTAGAGCTTTGCAGGTTCATTCCGTTTTCGGCCGCCCAAACGGCCGTGGCATTAGACGCCGCCCCCCACCATACGCGTTGCCGCAATCCTTCCGAGTGTGGTTCCAAGCGCAACAGACCTGGAGGATTTGGGAACATCGGATAGGGGTTCGGCTGGGCAAATCCAACACCTTTCAGTTTATCCAAGAATTCCAGCGCTTTCCGGCGTCCCATTTCTGCATCGGTTTCACCCGCGACCGGCTCGTAACCGAAATAGCGCCAACCGTCGATCACTTGTTCCGGCGAACCTCTACTGATTCCCAGTTGCAACCGCCCCCTTGAAATCAAATCAGCAGCTCCGGCATCTTCCACCATATACAGTGGATTTTCATACCGCATATCAATGACACCGGTTCCAATCTCAATGCGGTTCGTTTTGGCTCCAATAGCTGAAAGTAACGGAAATGGCGATGCCAACTGGGCCGCAAAATGATGAACCCGGAAATACGCACCATCCAAACCGACTTCTTCGGCAGCGACAGCCAAATCAATGGACTGCAGCAAGGTGTCACTTGCTGTGCGCGTTTTATAAGCCGGATGATTGGCCCAATGCCCGAACGATAAAAACCCTATTTTCTTCATAAACTGATGACAAAGATAAGGATTATCAACTTTCCGGCATGAAGCGCACAGCTTAGCCGATGGCTTGCTCCCAAACCTACCCGAAATGTTCTTAGGCAGGCACCTGCCTGGGCTTCTCACGCTCCCAAAAGCGGTGCTGCGCGATTGCCGCCTTGAAATGCATCGCCAGCGTTGCAGGATCTGCTTCGATGACAATCCCTTCCCGCATCACGGTTTCGGGCGTGTTGTCATCGGGGAGTTTATTGGCAAAGTAAGTAGCGTCAAGTACCTGTCGCGCTCCGGCATCCGCAGCAATCGCCTTGCAATGCTTGAATGCTTCGTTGAGAAAATGAATAGCCGTCGGCTCACCTTCAATGGTGCCCACGCTATTTGTTCCTCCGGGCACATATACCGCGTCATACAGCACCGAGGCTGCTGTCAAAAGGCTATGGTGCACGCCGATTTCGACGTCATTTGCAGACAACAGAAAGCCTTGCCTCGGCGCAATGATCTCCACAACGGCTCCTTCTGCCTCCAATTCAGCCTGCACCGTACCCAGGGAAGCTTCGTCTACACCATCAGCGGCAAGCACCGCTATCTTGCGCGTTGCAATTGTGTCTTTAGGCGTATTGGCCATGCTCAACGCTTCCGATCTCGCCAACGGAGATTCCGCCGGTATGGGCTGGTAGTCGCTTGGATCGGCGTCTGCCGGAAAACTGTGATTAAGTGGCTCGCCAGTATTCGCTGGCACGGATAACCGGAGGGCATAAGCTACCGCGGCCGCAAGCGCCCTATCGACATGCGCGAGCACACCAATCATGCGCTGACGCACTTCCACGGTTTTCACCTTGCCCAATTCGAAGCTGAATGCATCAATCATATGGTTTTTCTCAGGTTCGGACTGGCTGTGGTAAAACAGTCGTGCCTGGCTGAAATGATCAAAAAAACTCTTGCTTCGGGCCCGTATTTTACGGCCGTCTATGCGTTCAGGATAAGAGGTGAAGCCTCCTTCCGCCGCAGGCGCCTGCGCCGGATAGCCGTCGCCCAAGCTGTTGGGATTATAGCTGGACTTCCCGCTATTGATTGTCTGCCGCATATAGCCGTCGCGCTGGTTGTTGTGTACCTGCACAATGGGCCGGTTAATGGGAATTTCCTGAAAATTGGGACCGCCCAGGCGAATCAATTGGGTATCCGTGTATGAAAACAACCTCCCCTGTAATAGCGGATCATTGGTGAAATCAATGCCAGGCACCACGTGCCCAACGTGGAATGCGGCCTGCTCGGTCTCCGCAAAAAAGTTGTCCGGATTGCGGTTGAGCGTCAATTTGCCCACACGCTCCACGGGGACAAGCTCTTCAGGAATAATCTTCGTCGGATCAAGCAGGTCGAACTCAAACCGGTGCTCATCTGCTTCGGGCACGACCTGAATGCCCAGTTCCCATTCGGGAAATGAACCGCTTTCGATAGCATCCCAGAGGTCGCGCCGATGAAAATCCGGATCTTTACCAGAAATCTTCTGCGCTTCGTCCCAAGCCACGGAATGAACACCCAACAGCGGCTTCCAATGGAATTTCACAAAATTCGACTCGCCCTGTTCATTGACGAAGCGAAAGGTGTGCACACCAAACCCTTCCATCATCCGGTAGCTACGTGGTATCGCGCGATCGCTCATCAGCCACATGATCATGTGGGCTGACTCGGGCATGAGCGATATGAAATCCCAAAACGTGTCATGTGCAGACGCCGCCTGGGGTATTTCATTATCCGGCTCGGGCTTTACGGCGTGTATCAGATCCGGAAATTTCAATGCGTCCTGGATGAAGAAGACCGGCATGTTGTTGCCCACGAGATCAAAATTTCCCTGGCGGGTATAGAATTTTACCGCAAAGCCACGCACATCCCGGGCAAGGTCTGTCGAACCACGGGAGCCGGCGACCGTTGAAAAGCGAACGAAGACCGGCGTTTCCAGTTCTGGATGTTGCAAAAAATCCGCCTTGGTCAGGTGAGACAAGGACTTGTATACCTTGAAAACTCCGTGCGCTCCCGATCCGCGGGCATGCACTACACGCTCCGGAATGCGCTCGTGGTCGAAATGGGTAATTTTCTCCCGTAGTATGAAGTCCTCCAGCAAGGACGATCCCCGCTCTCCAGCTTTTAGTGAATCTTGATCGTTGTTTATCCGCACACCGTGATTGGTAGCCATGAACTCACCCCGCGATACTTCGCGGTTGGGAGCCATTTCATCAGTTTTTTCGTTAGCAGGGTGTACTTTTTTTTCGGTAGGTTGCGCGGGGTTCGGAGTGTCCTGTGCACTCGGTTTTGTTTTTCTGGCCATTTCTTTAGTTACTTAGTTAGTATCAAATAATTTGGCTTATGCCATCTTTTCCGTCGTGCCTGCAAGCATTTCGCCTACCATTTCGGCAAGTAGTTTATCAGTTTGCTGCTCTTCCTGCAGTGTCTCCTGCAACTGTTCGCCTACCTCGCTGAGCCCTAAGGTTGTTGCTAACTGATAAGCACCGAGGTAGCTCGCTATTTCATAGTGTTCGACCTTTTTGGACGCGAAGATGATACCCACATCCCTCGTTTGTGTACCTGCCGGCGTGGTCTCGATAATTGCTTCACCTTCTTTGGTCAGGCCTTCCATGGCGTCGCATTTCTTGGCAACTGCCTTTTCGCCCAGCATTTCAAAAATTTTCTCCAGCCGGCCAACCTGCGTTTTGGTCTCATTTAAATGTTTGGTGATGGCCTTTTTCAAAGCCTCAGACGAGGCCGAGGCGCTCATTTTGAAAAGTGCTTTTATTAAATGGTTTTCCGCCCAGTACAAGTCGCGGACGGTGTCCAAAAGCAAGGTGTGCAATGTGGGTTCAGCGTTGTCCAATGTGCCTGTTTTGGCTGCTGTTTCGGGGTTTGTCTTCGTTTTCATGTCTGCCTATTTTAGTTGAAACTATTAGCTGCCTGGTGGTATGAATGCCAACAATATACGGAACCGTTTGTTTCATCTTCTTGTGCTTTTGCGGAGCTACTTCCGACCGGATTAAAACCTTCGGTGCCATTCGTTGGTTTAAGTCTACATGGAAAGGTTAAACGACTACATCATTCCGGCAGCCCGGCAGGGAAATACAGCCGTGATTAGCGAACTGGTAAAACAAGGAGCAGACGTCAACACCAGCAATGAGCAGGGCCACACACCATTGATTATTGCCTGTTATCATGGCCACTACGATGCCGCAAAACTGCTTCTGGAAGCAGGGGCAGACGTCAATGCCAGAGACAACGGCGGCAATACGGCGCTGATGGGCGTATCGTTCAAAGGGTACACTGATTTGGCGGGGCTGCTCATTAAGCACCATGCCGATTTGGATGTGCAGCACGGCAATGGCGGCACCGCACTCATGTTTGCCGTGATGTTCGGACGCACTCCCATAGCCAAACTTCTTCTGGAACATGGCGCCGATCATAGCGCACGGGATATACGTGGTTTCTCAGCCGCCGACCACGCCGCCCAGCAAGGCAATCTGGAAGCCCAACAGCTTATCGAATCATTTCAAAACCGACACGAGAGGGAAATTAAAACGAACGCCCAATGAAGTGAAAGAAGCGGTCGAAGTCGTCACCCTTAACGTTTCTGGCACTTGAAAGCTCTTTACGCAATAAATTCGCTAACGTATCTAAAGGGATGTTTTAGCTACGATCTCGCCGTTTTAATTCAAGAGGTAATTTGTTGTTGGTTGCTAATGCATAGCTTAATGCTTTGGTTAAACTGTCTTTTTTTAACCTATAGGTATCCGTGTATAGCTGCTGCAGGCTGTCTACTTTTTCGCGCATCTGCGTATCAAACGCCTCCGAGTGGACCTTCATCCTAGTGGTAAGACTTTCATAACCGTTGTTTATGCTGTCAATTGCCGAAGCAGACAGTTGGTCTGGCCCAATAATTCGGTATAGACTATCTTGGGCAGGGTCAAGGTATAGTGTTTTCATCACATAACACTCCTTGCTCGGACGAAAGCGGGACTCTGTTGCAACAGCAGTGAGATTCCGTCTCCACTCGATTTTCAGAATATATTTGTCGGCGGGGATACTGTCGACCGTTAATGTAAAAGCATTGCGGAAGATAGGGGCCTGAGCAATTTTCTTTTTGGTTTCATAATCGAGCAAATACACCCTGCCATTCGCTGGAATAAACACTTCGCCTTTCAGGATGACCTTGGTGTTGAGCTCCGTTTCTCCGCCGCAACCGGCAAAAAAAACATAACTAACGCGCAACTGAATAAAACACCAACCCGTACACTATTCATACGCTAAGATTAAAGAACAGGAGACAAGCCCCCTATTCTATACTTCGACATTTCATTAACAACTAAATTTCAGTCATCAATTACATGTTGGCCGCGTGCAGCTCTGTTAATTGATGCCCTTCTAATAATGCTTCTTCATGTAATGCGGATAACTGTCATTAGCGGATACACCGATCACTCGGCTTACTGTTGTCCTTTTTTAATCTTAGCTTCAACATCCGCTATAAGCATATGCAGACCCGTTGGTTCCATTTCTGCGGCTGGATTGTCCAGCCTATACTGTTTCAAGCCTTTCCCATAAAAGCGTAAAGCAACGGTCAAGTCGCCAGTTTTCTCATGTAGTTGCCCTGCAATTATATATTGCTGGCTGCTAATTTTGTGGTTCAAGCTTTCATTGATCCACATTTTTGCTTTTTCCAACAAAGGGCCATGGTTAATATCTCTTAATACAACCCATGTTGCTCCGTCAATCAGTCTATCGTATCTATCTGGGTACAATGATGGGTATTGCTGCGCTTCGATTAAACTGATGAACTTATCATAGTCCTCGATTTGCAGAAATAAGAGTTTTTCATTCTCGTATAATAGCCGGTCAGTATTACCGAAGTCTCCATTTTTAAGTTTTCCTGCTAGTTTATAAAACGCCGGCACATTGCTTTCCAGTGCTGCATTTTCCAATTGGATGCTGTACGGCCTGGCCAATAGGTGATTCACCCTTTCTTCTCCATATAAGAATACAAGTTCGCTTTTGTGATCCTTAAGAAATCGGTAATCTTCTGTCGTATCACTATTTATATAAGCATTCATCTTTGCCCACATAAACTCACCTTTCATTTCCTGGGGACTACTCAGTTTACAGAGCAGCGCATATACGGAGTCAGCCCCGGAATCGTGATATTCTTCCAATGTGTTTAAGTATCGGCGTAAAAATCCGATCGATCGGTCTCCATTCTCATATTGTTTCCTTAAGAGATTGATTGGCGCGTTTTCAGGATCGAGCCCTTCTTTCAGCTGTTGAATTAAATTATCAGCGTCGTTGTAACCCGAGAAATGATAGGTACGTTCGCCGATCCCATCAATTACGGAAAATGAAGGTACAGTACGGATGTCAAATCGCTTTTTTAAATGTTTACCTGAAGCCGAGTCAATATCAACCTTGTAAAAAACAAATAAGGAATCGATCAAGGAAACCACCTGTTTATCGACGAAAACCTTTTTCTCCATTAATTTGCATGGTGCACACCATGCTGCCGTAAAATACAACAAAAGTGTTTTGTTTGTTGATTCCGCCGCTTGGAGCGCTTTATCAAAACTTCCAGCATAGCTTCTCAAGGAATCAGTCTCGGCCGATGCAATGAAATACCAAACACAAAAACTGTAATCGATACTGTATTTTTATACCACGAAGGGGCATTCATCATTAAAACGCCAATCATAACCAAAAATTTAAAAGGCAGGTATACCAGCTAGTATGCCTGCTCAATATGATAAATCTGAGTCCGCCCAACATATTTAGTCATTTCTCCAAAAGCGCGTTCACACACCAAAGATACGGAGCCTGACCGTGAAAATCACCTGCATTGCGTGGGCGGTCATAATAATATTGTTTGTCATTCTTCTTGTTCGTTCCCACACAAACCTCAGCGACGCTCCCCCGCTCATCAACGTAGTCCACTAACGCCATCCACGCTTTCCGGGCTGCGGGCGTGTATTCATCAGCGTTTAGCCATCCCTGCTTAACCCCCGTAATAAACGCATATGCAAACATGGCCGATCCGGATGTTTCCGCCCAGCAATCCGGTTCATCAATCAGCTGATTCCACATGCCATTGGGGCGCTGAAAACTTTTCAAACTTTCCATCATCTTTTGGTAGCCTCGCAAGATGCGTGGCCGGTCTTGATGATCCGCTGGCAAATGCCGGAGCAATTCCGTGACGCCCGCGGCCATCCAACCATTGCCCCGCCCCCAATAAAAGGGCACATCGGGGGCATGGTAAAACAGGCCGTTCGGACGTTGCAACTCTTCCAGATAAAGTACCATTTCCTTGGCTGCCCGATCAATGTATTTGCAGTCTCCGGTCACGTTGTAGGCTTGCGTCTGCACAATGGTAATCATGTACATGTCATCGATCCATAGGCGTGTCTGCCAGCTGTATCCGTTGTCCGCCCAGGCCTTTTCTTCGGGCTTTGCATCCGCCGGAACCTGCCATTGTGTGTCGGCATAAGGAAGACCCAGTTGCAGATAGCGCTGGTCATCTGTCATCCGGTAGAGCCTCAAGGGTAAGCTGCCAAACATATTCAGGTCGACATGATTTTTGATGGGCAACAGTTCCTTTTCTGCGGAGAATAGGAGTTCAAACCTGTTTTGCAAAAATCTAGCCAGCATTTCGTCGGCTGTCAGTTCAGCGAAATTCAGCGCGCCATTCCAATAAAATGTCTCCGGATAGCCGATCCATTTTCCGGCGTGCAGTGCATGGTTGGCATACACAAACCGGTACGCGATTAGTTTACCCACCTCTTCGGGACTATACCCATCTGGAAAATCCTCCAGTGCATTTTTTTGGGCAAACAAGAAATGAAGAGGAAGAAGAAGTAATAATATCAATAGGTTGCTACGCATCATTTTAGTTTTTAATGATTAAGTTTCGAGTTTCCGAACACGTTGATTTAATCTTCCGTCCGCTCTTCATCCGCAACCGCATCTTCCCAGTTACTCCATTTCGGGGTAGCGGGATTATAGCCATCATATCCATAATTCTGGCTAAGCTGCCCCTTTATGTTGGCCGTAATTGCCGAATTCGGTATAGGCCAATGCATATTCTTTTTGTCCATCGTATAGTTGGGGCTGCTATTGCCGGGAGCATTAATCTCGATAGGCCCTTTGTTATACATGCTGTAGTGGACGATACGCTGGTACCAGTAACTTCCGCCTACAGGATCTGTTCCACTCTGCTTGTCATAGTTGTCCAAGCTATAGGTGTTACCCCATTCGTCGGGTTTACCGCTGCGAGCCAGACAAAGTGAAACCCGCTTTAATTCTACATTGCGCCATTCTTCCCAATACAATTCACGTGCGCGCTCATTCATGATATCCCCTATCGTAACCGGGCCTGTGTATAATTGGGTGCATTTTGCACGTTGTCTTACGGCATTCAAATCGTCTTTGATCGTTCCATCATTTGGGTCCATATAGTATTTGGCTTCCGCACGAAGCAGGTACGCTTCTGCTAAGCGGTAAAGGTACCAGTCTGCATTACCACCGTTTGTGGCACCACGATGCCCGTCAGACCCGATAATATTCGCTTCAGCGACCGGGTCATCCAAGTAGAATTTATAATGGGGTACATCAAACCAACGACGAATGGTATCGCTGCACAGGAGGACACCATTATCAGGGTTGAAAAGCGTGAGGGGATTACCAAATTCTGTCGAAGCCTTATTGTTCACCCGGTAGTCTTCCATGCGTATCCAATTGCCCGCCTCGGAACTATGGCGCAAGTCCGTCTCGTCCATTACGCCATTCACACGCCACAGTCCCGTCATCTGAAAGCGGGTGGGACGAAACGTCGCAATGCCGCGTCCGAAGGCCCGCATGTAGTCGTATTCGGGGTCGTAGTCTGCTGTATTGCGGCGGATATTAAGCAACGCCTGCCGACCATCCTTGGCTTGGAGCCTATTGTCAAATACAAAGGGATACAATATCCGCATGGTCAGCATTTTCACAAAGGACTCGGCTTCCGCACCCCGGTTCGGCATTCCCATAATCAGTTCTCTGTTGTCTGAGCGAAGTTTATTCTCCGCGCGGTGCATATCCCAGATCACGTTGCGCGTAATGGTCCAGGTTCGCGGTTCGCCGCCGTCGTTAAAGGTGCCGAATTCATCACCTTGGATGAGGGCGTAGCCGGACTGGTCAATGAGGATGTCGGTTTGCGCTTTGGCTTTCGCATATTCGCCAATGGCCAGGTAGCATTTTGCAAGCAGCATCCGGCAAGCGCCTTTATTGACCATACCAACTATACCAATCTCACTTTGATCGGGCACCCACTCGACGGCGAGCTCCATGTCCCTGGTAATCATTTGCAGGATCGCCTCCCGCTCGGTGCTGCGGTAATTCTGCTTAGGTACTTCCAGCAATTTGGTAACTAATGGGACATCACCGTATTGAAACACAAGGGCCATGTAGCGAAAGGCGCGGTGAAAGTATGCACGCCCCTTAAACATGTTTTTCGTGGCTTCGTCCAATTCCTCCACGTCGTCGACATAATGGATAATGGTATTCGCGTACATAATACCTTTGTAGGTTTCGTCCCAAAAATACCATAGACTATTGGTCCGGTCCAGGTTATGTTGAGTGCTACCATCATCGCTTGTCGGTGTAAGCATATTGGCTATATCAGCAAGCATATTGCGCTTGTCGGTCGCGGCGGCGACCATCAGTTCGGAAAAGATGTACTCCGTACCGAGCGCCAGCATTTCGTTATGGTCTGTCATCCAATACAATTTTAGGTGGCGGTCGCAAATGGCTAAAGCCGACTCCAACCCCGATCGGGTATTAAATGTCGTGTTGGGTTCGTAAAACGATAGCGGATCCGGGTTCAGAAAATCCCGCGAACAGCTGCTGGCCAGTAAGGTCCCCCCAAAAAGCAGGGCTAATGATATGCGATGTAGTTGTTGTGTTATCTTCTTCATCTCTGTCGTTGTTAATCGCTTAAAAGGTTACGTTCAAACCAAAGGTAAATGTACGGGAGGCCCAACCACCGGTTTCAGGGTCTCCGTAAATCCATTCCTGCGCCCAGGTCGCCGTGTTCCGAACGGCACCAAATACTTTGACCCGGTTTAGGTTATACATGGAAGTCCATTGTTGTGGAAGCGTATATCCGGCGGATATGTTGTCCAGGCGGATAAAGGAACGGTTATACAATTTTTGTGCGGCAGCGGCACCTACAGGTCCAGAAGCTTCAATACGGCCGAATTTGTTGGTCGGATTATCAGGGGTCCAATATTCTTTCTCGGGCAGATTGGCTAAAGCATATTGCATACGTCCACCATCGTCGTCGTTGTTCAGGTAATTGCCGGACAAACTTTTATGGCCCATATAGGAATAAATCTGGAAAGAAAAGGTCAGTTCTTTCCAAAGAACAAACTCATTACGCAAAGACCAGTGGTAGGGTGCAACAGTTTCGCCCAGGAACTCCTTATCCAGGTCATTATAGACATGCGTGATCGAGCCATCTGCGTTGACCACGTCGTCTGCGGTATAATTATTGGCGACTTTCGGATCACCCGGTCGCTGCCCATATTTTGCGGCTTCTTCAACCTCATGCGTCTGCCAAATGCCGGTAACTCGATAGTCCCAAATGGTATTAATGGATTGACCAATGAACCAGCCGTTTGTGATATCGTCCCGTTCCCTACGGCCAATCACATGACCGTCTGCATCTACCACATCTTCATAGTCGTAATAGAGGTGTTTGATCCGGTTCTTGTTATACGAAAAGCCAAGAGTAGTTGACCATTGGAAATTTTCGCGCGCGATATTGCGGGTATTGAGTGCAAGCTCAACACCGCTGTTATTCACCTGCCCCAGGTTCGTGGTTATTGAACTGAATCCTGAAAAAGTAGGTAACCGTTGTCCCATAATCATGTCGCGGGTCTGCATATGATAATATTCGAGCGTACCGGATATGCGATCGTTCAGAAAGCCAAAATCCAGCCCAAAATTCCATGCTGCCGTTTTTTCCCATTGGAGATTGGGGTTGGCCAACCGATCCATCATCAAGTAGCGATATAGTTGCAGCTGGCCGGAAGCGTCGATATAGCCCTGCATTCTTCCGGCTCCACGATAAAGATTGGCCAGCGCCAAATACGGAGAGCTTAACGATCTATTCCCGTTTCTGCCATAGGAGACCCGTAATTTACCCGTGCTCATAATGGGCTTCCATTTTTGAAAGAACGCTTCATTGCTGAAGGTCCACGCCCCTGCCAATGACGGGAAGATCCCATAAGGGTCGGTCGAACCGAAGGCTGAATAACCATCGCGACGGATGGTCGCCGTCAGCATATAGCGGTCGTCATAGCTGTAGAACAGCCGTGCCATCAGTGCGTCAGCCGTCTCGTGCGTATCGTTACTGGAATAGTTACTTTCCTCTTTATTGCCAAAACCTACGCCATGAAAACCCAAAGCGTCGGAAGGCAGGATATTCCGTGCTTCGATGCGCTCCTGCCAATAACGGAGCTGTTCGGCTTCCTGCACCAGCGTGACGTTGAAACGGTGTTTCTCTGCAAATGTGTGTTCCCAGCTAAGGGTATTGTTCAACGACCAATCAAAACGTTTGGCTTGTTCCCGGTTAGCGCCCCGTGTCTTCGGGTCGGATCCAGGTAAATCTGCCGACATAAAATAGCGGTCGTAGAAAAATTGATAGCGGGGCGATGCATTAAAGGAATAAACGATATTAAACGGCAGCTTGACTTTCGCTTGCACGATCGTATTGAACACGGTGTACCCTTTGTCCAATTCCAAAAATTGCCGTTGGAAATCATAGTTGTACCCACGCTGGCTAAATTCCGCACTCAATGGAAACTGCAGCGGATTGCCCAGTTCGTCGGCATAGTCCGCGTACGGACTATTACGCATCGTCTGATCCATATCGATGTCAACATTACCATCAGAACGGTCCTGGAAGTTAACGTTAGCCCCGATTTCGAACCAATCGGTTACGTTGGAATTCACCTTCATATTGGCACGAATCGCCCGGTAATTATCGCTCACCACAGCACCTTCGTTTCTTAAATAGCCCATAGAGAAATAATAATTTGTGCGCTCACTTGCTCCGCTGACACTGGCATTGTAGTCCTGATCCAATCCCGTGCGAAAGGTGCGGTCGGTCCAATCGACAACTTTGCCGTCGAGAAAATTTTGTAACGCGTTGCCCTGGAAGCCCAAACGCCTTGCCCAGATGCTTAAGTCAGATTCTCCTGGATCATTGGTGCTGTAAGCGCGCCAGCTATCCAGCGAAATAGCGGATGGCAATTGGTCTGGGCGCATAAAGAAGCCCGGTTGATCGGCAAAAACACCTGTTTGATACGCTTCATATGTTCCGGTTTCCGGATTGACGCCATAGGTGTTTTTTGTTAGCCAGTCTTGGCGGTGTTGCATATAGGCGTCCGGGTCCCATCTTTTGCGGAAATTACTCGGCCCGGTAGCGCCTAAATTGGCCGTGAAATTGACAACGGGCTTACCGGGCTTACCCCGTTTGGTCGAAATAATGATGACCCCGTTGGCCGCTTTGGACCCATAGACGGCTGCGGCGGAGGCATCTTTCAACACATCGATCTGCTCGATGTCGTCGGGATTGATCTCCGATAGCTCGCCATAGAAAAACATACCATCGAGCACGAGTAGCGGACTATTGTGATTACCGTCGGTATACACGGAGCGCTGACCGCGTATCTGTAACGATCCGCCCCCTTTTGCCGATGGACTAAAACCGACGTTCAGACCCGGCGTGCCCCGCAGGATGTCTTGGACGGTACGTGGATTTTCGTTGGCAATCCTGTCCGGACGGACCTGGATGATCGAACCGGTAAGATCTTTTCGTTGCATCGTCCCGTAGCCCACAACCACCACTTCGTCCAAATCACTCATGGCGGGCTGCAACGACACGGAGATGGTGGTTTGACCCGCGATAGCAACTTCAGCCGACTGATAACCCAAAATATCAAAAACAAGCGCTGTCGCTTCATCAGGGATTGCGATCCGATAGTCGCCCGCAGCGTCGGACGAGACGGCAAGCGGTGTACCTCTCACCGTAACGGTCACACCTTCCAATGGATTGCCATGCTCGTCTGACACCTTTCCGGAAACGACGCGTTGCTGGAGCAAGCCCGTTCGGGTCATGGCGCGTGAACGCTTGTTCGTAATGGTAATAATACCTTCGTCTAATGACCACGTCAGGCCATGTTTATCCAATATAAGGTGCATCGCATCAGCCAAATCGACTTGTTTTAGCTGAGCGGTGATACGTACATCTGCAATCTGGTCGCCCCGAAATAAAAAGGAATACCCATGTTGCCGCTGGATCTCCCGCAAGACTTCGCGCAACGTGGTATTCTGGGCTTTCAGGGTAACCTTTTGTGCCTTACTTTCGGCAACAGCGTGCCATGTAAAGGCGACCGTTAAGAGAATCGCTAATTTCATAACAAGCAATAATCGGTATCTAAATGGCCAACGAGAGCCGTTTACACATGGTGTAAAAATCATATATTTGCGATGTTTGGATGGTTAACAATTGGTTTCCGGCAGTCCTTAGAATAACAAGCCGGCTATCAAATCCAAACAAATCCACGGATGATGCTATCAACATCATCCGTTTTTTGTATGGATGGAATCTGATGGATAAGTAGTCTTTATGTTTTCATTTACAGCCCTCCTTTCATCGTTATATAATTGGTATCATCGTTCTCCCAAAACAATCAATCGTGCCCGTCCATCCGTTTGAGCCATCTCAAACTTCAACCCGCTTTTTTCCAGTGCGCGTAAAACGGCACTCAAGGGTTTATTTCGCTCGACATAAGCGAACATGTTGTCTTCCGACAATTTGCCCTTATAGCTAATTTCGAGATCGTACCAGCGGGCCAATTGAGCGATGGCTTCACGCATTGGCAGGCGGTCGAAATAAAAAAAACCATCTTTCCAAGCTGTATATTTGTCTGCCATTACTTGCTTCACATCCGTATATGCCCCATGTGTGATAGCTTGTTGACCAGGCTCCATGGCGATAGGTGGCCGGTTACCGATGGTCGATGTCACCTGCACACGTCCTTTTACCAACGTCGTTTTGGTCTCCGATTCATCGGGGTATGCTGAGATATTAAACTGGGTACCCAGGACCTCCACGGTTTGACCTTGTGTGATGACTTTAAAGGGTTCCCCCCCGCTGTCGCTTTTCACTGACCTAACATCAAAATAAGCTTCGCCTTCGAGTTCTACGATCCGTTCTTTGCCGTCAAAACGCGAGGGGTATTTCAGTGTGGAAGCGGCATTGAGCCACACACGCGAGCCATCGGGCAGGGTGATGGAATAGGTCCCTCCGTTGGGGGTGGCAAGCTCCAATTGCACAGCGTCCGACCGACCGTTGGTCCTATCAGCCAGGGCAGTTACGGTATTACCATCTTCGTAAGTAATATCACCGTCAACCACCACAATCCCCCCTTGTTCTTCGCTCAAGCTAATGGTGCGCCCACCCGAAAGTTTGAGTGTTGCGCGGTTCCCTCCGGGTTGTATATCGGCGGCAAGGTGTGTCGTGTCGGTTGTTTTAGAAGGGACGTCCGTCCGGTAGTTAATGTAAATACCGACTGCCAGCACCAAAATAACCGCTGCGGCGTAAGGGATCCATCTTTGCAAACGGTGTGTTGCTCGTCGCTTCAGTGACTTTTCTTCAGCTGCACGTATACCGTCGGCAATACGGCGTTCCATGCGGCTGATTGAGGCCGCCTGATCAGTACCGTACACCGCATCGAACGCCTGCAACGCTGCCTTCAGCCCCTCCTCGCTGACCACTTCCTCCAACAAACGGCGGAATGCCGGATCGCGGTTGCCCCAGGCCAGCAACTCGGCCTGTTCCTGCGCATTCAGCTCCCGGCTGATGTGCCCGCGAAGCAAGTAAACAATACGGTTCGTGATTTCCATTGGTGTTACGTGGCTCACATTTATCGATAAAAACAAATGTGAACGCAAAACCTTACATGGAAAGTGTTTTTTTTAACTAAGGGCTATTTCGTAAAAGTTCGTGCAATAGGAACAAGCAAAGCCACAGCTCTTTGTCTTTGAAAATCCGTCGAAGGGTATCCACTGCTCTGGAACGATTGGCAAAGACAGCTGTAGGGGTCATATGAAGGCGTTCGCAGATTTCGTCCGTTGTCAGCTCTTCAATATACGTCAGCCGGAAGACCTCTCGTTGCTTCTCCGGCAACTTGACCATCTCAGCATAAATCTGCTGCATCAGCTCTGCCCGCACGATACGCACATATGTTTCAGGTTCCGTACTTTCCAGCAAGTGGATCGCCTCCGGATCCATGTCGCGGCGCACGTGGGCGGACTGTACATAGTTCAGACAGGCGTTTTTGGTGGCGATATATAGAAACGCTTTGATTTTATCGGTGCCATCAAAAGCATCTCGCCGCTGCCAAAGCTTCACAAAGCTATCAGAAACGATTTCCTCGGCGATCTGTTGCTCATGGACCATCGACCGGGCAAAGTACAATAACGCACGGTGGTAATTCTTAAACAAGACCGCGAGTTGCGAACTATCGATATAAAGGTTAGCGGCCATTTGGTGCGAATTTTAACATATTTATCCAAAGCTGGCCTTTATTTGGCGGCCGTGGCTTGTCCATCGTGTTTGATCAATGGAGATCACATCACTCAGCGAGCAAACACGCGTATTTTTCAAAAATAGCGGTACATTTTTCAAATATTGTAAAAAATACCGTAATATTGAATCGTTTTAGCTAACTTATTAAAACCATTGCACTTTCGATCCCCCGATACGGATTTCGAACAATACGGCTGACCAAGCACTAGCGGACGGGCCTCACTTAACCATTTTTCCTGGCAACGCACATCAACGTGAGTGCGCTGGCCGGGGAAGATGGGTTTCTGCCGGATAGGAGATTACCCAATTTGTATTTGAGTTCAACAGGCCCCGTCTTACCCTCAAATACTTCTTTACCCAAATGGTGGTTATGCGGGTAGATATTTACATTGAAATCAAGGGGTTCCAGTACACTTTCAAACAGGTAAGGCGTCACACCATGGCCGGGTTTGTGGTGAGTCTCGCAAGCAAGCGCCCATTTCTGCTGCTCGGAAGATTTATGGAAGCTGTGTCCGATGAGCCGGTAATATACCAGCCTGGTCAGCCACAATACTTTCGCTGCACCTTTGTAATTCCACGCCGAGCGTTGCGGATCGTGGTCCGTCACCAGCAACCCGCCCGGTTTTACCAGCCTTGCTGCCTCTTTCAGCACAGCATCCATGTTTTCGCAATGGTGCAAGGTAGCATTTAATACCACGATATCCGCGACAGCTGATTTAAATGGAAGGTTGTTTGCATCGGCCAGCACCGTTGTATAGCCCAGGTTTCGCGCCAAGTCAAGTGACCCCGAAGCTACATCCACGCCTATCAATATTTTGGGTTTCTCTTGCAACGTTGCATTGATGTTTCCCGGGCCACAACCAACATCAATGACCACTTTATTTGTCCAACTTCCAGTGGCTTCCCGCCATCTGCTTTTAAAGGCATCACTTCGGTGACAGTAGGTTAAATATTCTTCTGCCCACTCTGGATGGTTGAAGTAATATTCATTGGCTTTTAACGAGTATGACATCCTCGAGATGGGAAAGACATAATGTTTCCCGTCATCTTTAAACGTTGCCTGGGCTTTTAAATAAGGGGTAATGTCCGATCTCATACAACTTAGATTTTAATTTATGACCTAAATACAAACAATATTACCGGTTAAAAATTGATTTTAAGACGGGATTGTCAAACTGTTCCCATTCTATGCAACCCTGGCGATTTGTTACACACTTTTACACGGAAATACGGTATAGAACGGTGATTATTATCACGTTGATAACCGTAAATCGCCTTAATATTCCACCCCCGGATCTATCCCCTGCTTGCGCTTATCGTTATTTTATTTACCTTTGCATTAGGTTTAGGTTGATAGCCCCTAACCCCATTGGGGCGGATTCCCGTTATCTGCAAGGTAACGGGTTTCTTTTTTTAAGAAAGTCGAGATGCTACGTTTTTCCGGACATTCTTTACGGCTTTCCAGACGGGCCCCCATGAAATCACCGGGCACCTCCATGTAGGCCACAGCGATTATCTGCTCCCATTTAATGGGAGGTTGGCAACATGACATGTTTGCCCGATTTGGTAGTAGCTAAAGCTTTCTTTATTTTTACGGCCCCGATTTGGGAGATGGCACCAATAATAAACAGCCGGAAAGAGTTTTCACACTGATGGATGGAGCAGATGATAAGAGGCTAGCCAGCGATTTGGCCAATGGCGAAAGAGGGGCGTTTGATCAATTGTATCATCGCCATTGGGAAGCCCTTTTTCGCTACGTCGCCAATGTGCTGAAAGACGAAGATGACACGGCCGATGTACTTCAGGACACATTTTTCAAAGTATGGGAACAACGTGAACGGCTGCGGCATGTCGAATCCGTCAAGGCTTACCTGTTTACCATGGCACGGCACGGCGCCCTTAGATTTATCGCCTTACAGCAAAACCGACAGCGATTTATTGATAGCTTAGGCGAATTCCTGCAAGATGGACAGTGCGGCTCTGCAGAAGATTCGCTCGCCCTCGCCGAACTTCAGTTATCCATTGACAAACAAATTGCGCGAATGCCCCCGCGCATGCGGGAAGTATTCCTGCTAAGCCGGACGGAAAACCTCACCAACCGCGAAATAGCCGCACAATTGAATATTTCGGAAAATACTGTAAAAAAACAGATTAATTACGCCCTTAAATTGATCCGATTGACTATCAAGGTTTTGCCGCTCATCGCAATGCGGTTTCTCACGTGACTTGAATAGTCTCTTTCTTTTTTTTATTTTTTTTATACTACCAAATGCCCTTTGCTTAATCTTAGTTATATACCAGTTAATAAATCGGTCCTGTGGACAAGCGGAAAAAGGAAATTGAAGAACTGCTTCACCGTTTTGCAAACGGAGCAACATCCCCTGAGGAGGATGAGTTTCTTAGTGCGTGGTTTGAAGCGGAAAGCCAACGGGGAAGTTGGACATGGCAAAATGCGCAGCACCGGGATAAGATGCAAAAGTATCTGTATCAACGATGGGCTGCACGCGTAGACCGTGCGCACCCTCTCCTGCCCTTGCGACACCGATGGCGGATTGCGTTGGCTGCGGCATCCGTACTTTGTGCATTAGGTATTGCGTTGGCCTTGTACCTGTCGTCCAACACGGATGATACCCTTCGTATCAACGAGGAACTTGCTGATGTCGCCGTACCTGCCGGGACCGACGCCGCGATATTGGTACTGGCCGACGGTCGTACGGTACGGCTGGACGAACTGCAGGGCGATGCGCTGCTTGCCGATGGTAATGTAAAAATCAAATACCTCCAGGATGGTACTGTAGCCTATGACGCAGGCGAAAGAACGGGCTCGCAGCAAAAAGCAAGCAAGGAAATGAATACGCTCCACACGCCGAAGGGCGGGAATTTTCGCCTGACCTTGCCCGATGGGACATCCGTATGGATGAATGCGGGCTCATCGCTTTCTTATCCGCTGTGGTTCGGCAGTGCTGAACGCCGGGTAACGCTCCTCGGCGAGGCTTACTTCGACGTTGCGCATGATGCCAAGCGGCCATTCCACGTGGTTTCAGGTGCTTTTGATGTACAGGTACTTGGCACGACATTCAACATCATGGCATATCGCGATGAGCCGGGAATGGCCATAACGCTGGAAACCGGCCGTGTGGCCGTCTCCCACGGAAATCAAGCACTGACCCTGGAGCCGGGAGAACAGGCATATGCCGACGCCACGACAGCTGCGATACAAAAACGCAAGGTAGATCTGGAAGATGCATTGGCATGGAAAAACGGCTATTTTTCGTTCGAAAACCAAGATATAACAGCCATCATGAACCACATCGCCCGCTGGTATAACTGCGATGTCGATTTCCAGCACGGATTGTCCGCACGCAAATACAGCGGTCGTATCGCGCGTTCGCGCCCGCTGCAGGACGTCCTGGCTTCGTTGGAAGCGCTGGGCGAAGTGCGGTTCGAGACAAAAGGAAGGAGGATATCGGTCATGAAATAACACTGATTATTAACCTATGTATGATGACCCTGTTTAAAGAGGCCAGAAGTGTTCCCGCACTCCTGGCCGCCAGTAATTACTGGATTGAGCAGGCCCATGAAAATGAATGTTGGATCATTTAAAAGACCTATATGCAAATATATAAAAATTATGCTGCTCCATCGAGCGGTGTACCCTTACTTTACAGATTAAAACCGATTATAATCATGAAGCTGTCAACGCTTTTCGTGTTGCTATCCCTCTGCCACGTGCAAGCTAACGTGCTGGCACAAAAGGCTTCCATTAACATGGAAAATGCAACAATCAAGCAAGTGCTTTTTGAACTGAACAAACAGACCAAGCTGGATTTCGTATACCTGGCCGACGAACTGAATGACCAGCGAAAGGTAACGATACGGCAAACCAATACCTCGGTCATGGACATCCTGGCGACCTGCTTTGAGGGACAGGACGTCACGTTCCGTGTGGATAAATCCATGGTGATTATTCAAAAGAAAAAACAGCACGAACGGATTCAGGCACGACAGCTTTCCATCAAGGGAAAAGTCACAGACAACACAGGGATACCGCTTTCAGGGGCTTCCGTAACCTTAAAGGGATCACCAAATGTGAGCACCGCCACCGACAATGATGGCAACTTTGCGCTGACGGTTCCCGAGGGGGCCATATTGGTGATCACCTACGTGGGGTTTCTTTCGAAGGAGCAGCCCGTAGCGAACCAAACAACGCTGACCATCGTTTTGGAAGAAGACGCCTCGGAGTTGGATGAAGTAGTCGTCGTGGGTTACGGCACCGTATCGCGGAAAGACCTTACCGGATCGGTCGCTTCCGTGGGTTCCGCAGAAATCCAGGATTTGGGTGTCTCGCGTCTCGACCAAGCGTTGCTCGGCAAAGTACCGGGCGTGCAGGTCATGCCAGTATCTGGTGCGCCGGGTGCGCCGCCACAAATCCGCGTACGGGGGATAGGGAGCATCTCCGCAGGATCGCAGCCGCTCTACGTCGTTGACGGATTTCCTACGGACAATATCCAAACACTCAACCCGAATGACATCGAAAGTATGGATATTCTGAAGGACGCCTCCGCAACAGCAATCTATGGATCCCGTGGCGCCAACGGCGTAATCATCGTAAATACCAAGCGGGGCAAGGAAGGCCGTTCGGTAATCGGCTTCGACGCACTATATGGTATACAGCAGGTGTCGAAACTGCCCCAGTTTATGAATGTGCAACAGCAAGCTCAATATTATTTTGACGGCGTAAGAAATCGCAATCTGGACAATAATGCCGACGTATCCGGCGATCCCGGCACATGGAATTTTCCGGTACCTCAAACAGTGTTGGACGTGCTCAACGGTACCAACACGACAGATGTGGACGCTATGGATTACATCCTCCGCACGGCACCTCAACGCCAATTCCAGCTTTCAGCAAACGGCGGGAATAACCAGATGCGTTATGCCATTAGCGGCGAATATCTCGATCAGGAAGGGATCGTCATCAATAGCGACTTTAAGCGTTACTCATTCCGCAGTAACCTGGATGCCAAGCTCAACGAACGCCTTCAAGTGCAGCTCAACCTGAACGGTGCTTTTACCGACGAAAACCGGGTGACAGAAAGCGGATGGGGAGGTGGTGCCAATCAAAGCATCATTGCGCAGGCGACCTCTGCTCAATACTATTACCCGGTATTGAATGAAGACGGTTCCTATTTTATCTACCGCGATTTGGACGCCTCCACCAACTTGTTTAACCCCCTGGCACTGGCCAATGAGTTGATGAACAAAGCGCAAATGGGGAGATTCCTTGGCAATGTAAACGCGACGTACTCCTTCACCGACCACCTGAATATCAAGGTGATGGCCGGAGCGACATACAGCAACCTAAAAAACACCACGTTTGTCCCCCAACTGCCGGTATTCCTCAACAGCCCGCCGAACGGCCAGGATAATACCGCGCAGTCGCTCAATTGGATCACTGAGACTACCGTCAATTACAACCGAACCTTCGGCGACCACCAACTGACGGGCCTCGTCGGATTTTCCAGCCAGAAAGAGCGGATACAGGACAACTTTCTGGAAAGCAATAATTTTCCGAATAACCTCGTCCCCTATTTGAGCGCAGTGAGCGGCATCCTGACAGATGGCGGTGCAGGCATCAACGATTGGTCATTGGTGTCCTACCTCGCCCGGGTAAACTACAACTACCTCGGCAAGTACCTGCTCACAGCCTCCGTGCGTACGGATGGATCCTCGCGCTTTGGTGCCAACAGCAAGTATGGCGTTTTCCCATCGGCAGCCGTGGCCTGGCGGATATCTGAGGAAGGATTTCTTCAAGATGTGAATGCCATCAACGACTGGAAACTGCGTGTTAGCTTTGGCCAAACTGGCAATAATAACATCGGCAACTACGAGCACTACGCCAACGTGCTGTATCATCGCTATAATTTTGGCGGCGCAGCTGTGGGTGGCTACGCACCCGCAAGATTGGCAAACCCAAACCTGACCTGGGAAAAACAACGGTCCATAAATGTAGGCATGGATGCCTCCTTGTTCAACAGCCGCATCAGCATCACCGCGGACTACTTCAATTCGCGGAATACGGATTTGCTGCTCAATGTAAATGTACCGGCGATCACTGGTTTCAACACATCCTTAATGAATATCGGAGAAGTAAAAAACTCCGGGGTGGAAGTGGTGGTCAGCACACGGAATATTGAACAAGCATTCACGTGGTCTACCAATGTCAACTTCTCGACCTACCGCAATGAGGTACTGCGGCTTGGTCCCACAGGAGACCCCATCATTTCGGCACGCCACATCACGCAGGTGGGGCAGCCAATAGGCATGTTCTACGGATTGCTTACCGATGGCGTATTCCGCAACCAAGCGGAGCTTGACGCTGGCCCGATTTATAATCCAGGGGCACCGGATCGTTCGCGTGTGGGCGACCAGCGTTTTGTAGACGTCAGCGGCCCCAACGGTGTGCCCGATGGCGTGATAAACAGCTATGATTATACGATCATTGGCTCGCCCTATCCAGACTTTTTTTATGGCATGACCAATAACTTTGGCTACAAGGATTTTTCCTTGAGTGTCAATCTGCAGGGGGTATACGGCAATCAGATAACCAGCACAGCAAATGATATCCGGCTCACCACCCGTTCACGCAGCAAAACCTTGGACACACAGCTCGACTACTGGAAATCCGAACAAAACCCCGGCGACGGACAAACCCCGCGCCCCAATGATGCGCCGACCGGCGGTGTACGTACCGTCAGCACACGGTACCTCGATTCGGGTAGCTACCTGCGGATCAATAACATTACGCTGGGCTACCAACTGCCCGCCGCCGTTGTTGAAAAATGGCGCATGGGATCGCTGCGCATTTACTTCAGCGCAAACAATCCTTTCATCTTCACAAAAAACACATCGTTCAACCCCGACGTGAGTACGGGAGCCGATGCATTGACGCCGGGTATCGATTACAACAATTATCCGCTGCCCAAAAGTTTCATCCTTGGATTGAATGCTCGTTTTTAAGACCCAAAATCGAAAGAATATGACTATCAACATAAAAAATATCAGCAGACTGGTGTGCAGATTGACTTGTGCGGTGGCGTTAATCGGCGCCTCGGCCTGTTCAAACGATTTTATCGATATCCGGCCCGAATCAAGCACCACAACCGATCTGCTTTACCAGACAGACGGTGATTTCCGCGATGCCATCACGGCCGTATATACGGCGCTGCAAACACAATACGACGACTTTTGGATATTTGCCGATGTACCGGGCGAGGACGTCACCCAGGAGGTGGTCAAGAATGATCCCTGGTACTTTGCGGATGTATTTGCCATGCAAGACAACACGCCCGTGCTGGCCACCACATGGAGCAATTATTATGTGGCCATTACGCGGGCCAATCTGGTACTTCACCATATCCAAAATATAGATGCACAATCCCTGCCGCAGCGAGACCGCCACATCGGGGAGTCGCGGTTCTTGAGGGCACTGGCCTATTTCGATCTGGTGCGCATTTTCGGGGCGGTACCCAAGGTTACGACACCGCTGACCACGGAGGAAGCCTACAACCTACCCCGGGAAGCTGCCGAAAACGTATACCGCGATGTTATTATCCCCGATTTATTGGATGCCGCTGAACGGCTGCCGACTGCTTACGGCGGTGCCGACGTCGGGCGCGCTACAAGTGGGGCAGCCAAAGCGCTGCTGGGCCGTGTGTACCTGACCATCCACGACTTTGCGAAGGCAGAACAAATACTCGGGGAGGTGACCACCTTAGGCTACGCACTTCTCCCAAATTATGATGATCTGTTTGATTATACAAAAGACGAACACCACAGCGAATATATCTTTGATATCGAATATGAAGAGGGCATGGGCAATCAGGGCAGCGTATTCACCCACCGGTTCATGCCCAACTCGTCCGCAATGGCCGACCATTATGGCATAAGAGGCGGTGAGCTGGCCGAGACGTTCTCCCCTACCCCGGCACTACGGGCGCTCTTTGAGCCGGAAGACAAGCGCCGAAACGTCACAGTGGGCACCACCGGCGGATTTACCAATAGCCAAGGCGACTTTGTACGCCTGCCTGCTGCCACCTCCCAAAATTACACCTTGAAGTATGTGACCTCGGTGAATTTGGTGGGCGACAGCCGGGCAAACTGGAAAGTAATCCGTTACGCGGATGTCTTGCTGATGTATGCCGAGGCGTTAAACGAGAACGGAAAAACACCGGAAGCGATTGAACAGCTCAACTTGGTACGCCATCGTGCGGGCGTACAGCCGGTCGCTACCGACAATCGGGATGAGGCCCGCGAACTGATTTACCGCGAGCGGCGATTAGAGCTGTCTTTCGAAGGCCATCGATGGTTTGACCTCGTGCGCACCGGTAGGGCTTTCGAGACCTTGCAACCTTTGGGCATGCAAAGCTTCATGACGCTGTTTCCCGTGCCCCTGAGCCAAGTACAGATTATCAATAATCCCGCTATATTCCCGCAAAACCCAGGATATAATTAATAAAAGCTTATGTTCCTGATACGAAAATGGACGTGTATAGCGGTTTGGTGCTTGGCGGCTATCCCAAGTGCCTACGCCAAGGATAGTGTGGCAGTATACTTCGATAATGGCAGCAAACCGCTGACATTGTTGACAAACCGGGTAAAAAACCATGCTGCTCAGCGAGGTGCAGTAGTTTCTGTCGGAAGCCTTGACGGGCTTCCGCCGACAGGCGGAATCGTGGTGCTACAACAGGATAAGCCGCAAAGCGGTTTATCGCGTAGGCTGCAGAAAGTAAACAGGGATACCCTGGAGCCGGAAGGATATGCCCTGAAATGGCATAAGCCATCGGAGCGCTTGTATGTTATTGGCGCCGACTCCATCGGTGCTCAATATGGTCTACGTGAGGTGCTGGACCATTGGCTGGCGCATGGTACGATACGGTCAATGAAGGAGAAAACAGCTAACCCGCTTCTCGAATACCGGATCCTGAAGTTCAACCTCCCCTGGTCGCCTTATCGGAAAAATGAAGCAACAGATGTGCACCTTGGCGTGTGCCGCGACCTCGCGTTTTGGGAACGTTTCCTGGATATGATGGTAGACAACCGCTTCAATGTGCTGTCGCTATGGAATAACCATCCGTTCCCATTCATGGTACGATCGGCGTCTTTTCCCAAAGCGACGCCATTCAGCGATGACGAGCTGGCGGATTGGAAACAGTTTTGGACTGCCTTATTCCGGATGGCAAAAGACCGCGGTATACAGACGTTTGTTGTCAATTGGAATATCGTGGTGTCTCCGGAATTTGCCGAGGCGTATGGCGCTTCCGAATACAATGATCGATCGCCTATGGTGGCGGCTTATACCCGCGAGAGCGTGCGTCAGCTTATTGATGAATATCCCGATCTGACGGGTATCGGTGTAACGCTGGCCGACTGGATGGGCAACTTCCCCGATGCGATGTCTCCCCAGGAGCGCGAGGATTGGATAGCGAGCACGTTCGTACAAGGCATGAAAGAAGCGTCCCGGCCGGTCAAGTTCCTCCACCGTTCGGTCCTCGCCGGCGACCCAATGGCCATGCGCAATCTGCTGGACAATGCCGGGCTGGAAGAACCCGCATTGGTAGAAATCAAATTCAACTGGTCACACGGCCACTCCACACCACAGCTCGCCATTACGCACGACTTTCACTCGGGAGAATTGGACAGCCGCTTCTGGGAGCCGGAGCCGGAAAGTTATCGCATTCAATGGATGGTGCGCAATGAGGACTTTTTTATTCTCCGCTGGGGCCAGGCCGATTTTATACGAACGCATATCCTACAAAACAAGCTGGATGTCGTAAACGGCTATTTCATCGGCTCCGAAGGATACATCCCGGCGCTGGACTATGCATCCCTGCCTGGGCCAGATCGCACCTGGCACTACGCTTTCGAAAAACAATGGCTGTTCTATACACTATGGGGACGATTGCTGTATGACCCGCATACGCCGGATACTGTATTCGAGGACCAGCTGGCCGTTCGCTATGGAAGACCCCTGGCAGCAGAACTGTTCAGCCTTTATCAATTGGCCAGCCAACTGCCCCTGCGGTTGGCCAGCTTCTACCGGTCTACCTGGGATTATACGTTGTATAGCGAAGGTTTTATCGCCGCCGAACCTGCTAACCCCAAAGCGCCGTTCGACCGGAGTTCACCGTTTATTTCCATTGCCGAGCTGCTATCTCACGATGTGCTGGACTCCAATTTGATGGCCATCAAGATGTACGTGACAAAGACCCTACAGGGAGGGCTGGATACGGCAAAGACTACTCCCACCGAGCTGGCCAGACAATCAGAAACGGATAGCCGCGCGGCGTTGGCACTCATCGCCGGCATCCGGCAGCGTATACCGCATCATCGCGGCGCGTTGGTTTCCGAGTTGGATGACATGGCCACTTGGGCCTACCTGGGTCTGTATTTTGCAGATAAAATCCGCGCTGGCGTAGCACTCGAATTTCTACAACAGACCGGTGAGGAAGCCAAGCGTACGGAAGCAATACAATTACTGCAACGCTGCGTCGAACATTGGGATGGGGTAATCTTCCATACCAAAGGCCGATACCTTCCTGTGCCGCATGTAGCCACCGAATATTACGGCGACGAATTCAAGACATTTTCTTGGGAGCAACTGCGACCACAGGTGATACGCGATATACAGATAGCAACCAATTTTAAGCAAAACAATGACTGATACAACGAAAAGATCACACGGCCTCCCGGCTCGTCCCGCCGCGGCGGGGTGGCTGGCAAAGGCTGTTTTATGGTTGGCATTATGCCTGCCTTTCTGCACATTGGCGGAGACACCGGGCTGGTGGAGACGGAATAACCTGCGGGTGGTACAGACCAATCTGCCCGACTTTATAGCCGCAGAGATAGATCCTGACGACTTCGTGGCCGACCTTCAAGACATGGCGGCAAATACGCTGATCATCAATGTCGGCGGAATCATGGCGTTTTACCCCACCAAACTGGAGTACCATTACCGCAATCGCCATGCAGCCGATAACCTCATTGGCGACATCGTTAAGAAATGCCATGAACGGGCTATCAAAGTCATCGTACGCGTGGATTTCAGCCGCCTGCATAAGCAGGTGTTTGACAAGCATCCCGATTGGTGTTACCGCTCAGCCGATGGCGAGCGTATGGTAAACGACGATATTTATGTGGTATCCATCAATGCGCCGTATGTCCAAGAAAAGGCTTTTGAAATCATCGAGGAAATTATGGACATGTACCCTATCGATGGTATTTTTCTAAACATGCCAGGGTACCAGACGTCAAACGCCTACACGGGTGAGTACTTCGGGATTGACCACAATCCCTTTGAACGGGAGCGATTTGCTCAGTTCAGCGGCGGCTTGGACCTGCCGAAAAAAGAAGACCGGCAGGATCCGGTATTCCTGCGCTACTTGGAATATAAACAAGCGGTACTCGACCGGTGGGCGGAGCGGCTCCATCAAGTGGTGAAAGGCAAAAACCCCCAGATAGCCATCTGTACTTATACAGACAAATTTGTTGATATCATCCGCCATGAATCACAGCGCAATGCTTCTATCCCCTATTGGCCGTACACCGCCTCGGATAATGTGGCCAATACGCTGGGAACTTATCCCGGCCACATTGTCAGCAATGCGTCGATCCAACAAATCTCATTCCGCTCACGCTTTAATGCCGTAGAGCCTGAAGAGGTGCGCATCCGGCTCTACGAAAATATTGCCAACGGTTCGGGATTGGACGTAAGCATGATGGGCCAAATTGCCGGGAACGCCGATGCTCGTAATTTTGATGTGATGCGGGAGGTCTACCGATTTCATCGGGACCACGAACGGTATTATGGGCGCTATACCTCCGAGGCGAAAGTCGCGGTGTTATCGCCCAGCCTTTGGGTGCATGGCGATATGGCCGAGGAATACCGGGGGCTGCAGTTGATGCTTAAAGAAGCTCACATTCCTTTCGACATTATCGGCCATTACACGTTGCATCGCCAGCCCGATCGGCTGAAGCAGTACAAAGCGATTGTGGTACCCAGCATTGCCGGGTTCAACCCTGCAGATCTGGCCGTCTTGGCTTCAGCGGCGCGCAGCGGCACCAGCCTGATAGCCACGAATAGGGCGTTTATCAATCACCCCGACTTTCTCGAGCAATTTTTTGGGGCCGTACCAGTTGAGGGCGAATACGATGGCACCGGCAATTACTTATGGGTGGATACACAGGACGGTTTTGCCGGACTGCCCAAGCAAACCATGCTTTCCTGGCAGTACAACCTGGGGCGCTATAAATTTCCCACGGCAAAAACATTATTCCCCATTTTGTCGAAAGGGCGCCCAGGCCCTCCCGAAAACGTAGGTGGGCATGAAGATACAGGCTATGCAGCGGCAGCAATGAAGGCTACCGGAAAAAGTACACATGTCTTGCTGCCCGGTCATATTGGAAAACTCTATTTCCAAACAGGCTACGAGCAGTATAAGCTGCTGTGGCTGGCTTTGCTGGAAAAGGCCTATCCACAAGCTGGAGAAGTCATCAAAACCAATGCCCCTGCCAAAGTCGAACTGATATGGAAGGCTTTCCATTGGAACGACGAAGCCGTAAACGAACAGCGCCAGCCCGACGGACATATCTTGCATGTGATCAACCTGAGTGGTTATAATGGCAACACGTATTTTGCCCCGTATCCAATCCATAACACGGAGCTTGATGTGCTGCTCGAACAAAAACCGGCCAAGGTATACACGTTAAAGGGCAATACCGAACTACCCTTCTCATGGAAAAACCACCGGTTGACCTTTTCGTTGCCTCGACTGGAAGATTATGAAGCGGTCGTTGTAGTCCCGGAAGTTGGCCAATGAAAACCAGCAATCGATAATGCTCACCGCGATTGGGCATGGACCCGTTATCAGGTAAGATAACGGGCTTTTTTTTCTAACGGTCAATCGTACATGCGTACTTGCTAAAACCGATTATGTTGCCGACATTAGTTCCCCATTAAAAGCGCTTGATTGGGAGATGTCCGAACAAAACGTACTGTACTTAACCAATTGGAAATTATTTATTAAAGGCGATGATCGGGCGCTGCGTGTCATGTTTGATGCACTGGTAGAAGAGTTGTACACGTTCGGTCTTCACTTATGCACGGACGAAGAATTGGTTAAGGATGCCATACAGGACCTTTTTCTTGACCTCACGCGATATCGGGCTAACCTGAATCCAGAAGTGCATGTACAGGCCTATCTGTTTAGCTCACTGCGCCGCAAACTGGCGCTCGCGATAAAGCGTGACTTGGGTAATACCCAGTTGCGCGAGCAGTCAGCTGTACACATGTTTGATTTTGAGTGGGACCCGGAAACGAATTTTATCCAGCGCGAGGAGGAACACGTGCTATACGCCAAGCTCCGGAAGGAACTCGCCAACTTGTCGGCTCATCAACGGGAAGCCCTCTATCTGCGGTTTCGTGCAGGCCTCAGCTATCAAGAGGCCGCAATGGTGCTGGATATTTCCGTCGCTTCATGCCGTACGCTTATTTACCGGACGGTTAAGCAGTTGCGGGAGAAGCTGGAGGTCACGAAAGAATCGATTTCTTCTATTCTATGGCTACTCACCGGTCCAAGCAAATAAAAAAATCTTTTTTTGTCTATACACATGCGTTTGGGCGCTCTTTATTTATAGAGGCCAGTTATAACGTATGGAAAAAAAAGCCGAAGATTATTTGGACGACGAATTTAATGTCGAAGGGCATAAATACCACCCCACTGATAAGCAACAATGGATTGCAAAAGCAATCGTCTCCTTAGTACGGTCGGTAAAAGGCAAACCGCTATCTGCCCCCGAGAAGGACGAATTGTGGCGCAATGTGACCACGCGATGGGAAAGCGAACGTCCGAATGCCGGCAGCGTGTTAGGCAGACGATACCGGCTATGGGGATCGGCCGCGGCCGTGATTATCGTTGCGGCAGGGTTACTCCTATTCCGCTATTACGAGGATCATTCCGACGAACGACTATTGAACCATGCCCGCCGGCTTCACGGGGCTGGCGCGGCCACGGATGGCGCTCCGCTGCTTACCTTTGACCAAGATGCCACAATTTCGCTGGCCAATGCGTCATCAATCCGCATTGTTGGCGACACGGTGGAAACGACGGACGAAAATGGCTTGACCATCCGTAATACAATCCAAACGCGCGGAGACTATGCGTCGATGACCGTGCCCTACGGCCAGCGTACGACGATTGAGCTTCCAGATGGAACGCGCGTCACGCTCAATGCAGGATCGGTATTGAGCTTTCCGCATCGGTTTCCGGAAAATAAACGAGAAGTATCGCTCATCGGCGAGGGGTTTTTCGAAGTGGCCCACCAACCGGATAGACCGTTTTATGTGTATTCGGAAAACATGCAAGTGAAGGTACTGGGCACTTCATTTAACGTCAGTGCTTATTCAGACGATGAGGAGGCCGGTGCTTACCTCGTAGAAGGGAAAATTGAGCTCACCCCAATGGGGGCAGTGCGATTCAAACCCCGCATCCTCGAAAAAGGGACGGTAGCCACCTTTAATAAACGCCAAGGCCAGTTGGACGTCAATCTCAATAGCCTGGAGAACCATGCTGCCTGGACCCAAAAGCGGCTTGTCATTCGCAGCGCAACGCTAGCGAGCATCCTGCGGAAACTGGAACGTTTTTACAATGTGGAGATTACATTGGCTCAACATCGGGCATTAGGAGCAGATCGGTTTTCGGGCGTATTGGACCTACAACGGCCCTTGCAAGCTATATTACGTGATATATTGAACGTCGAGGCCAGTGAAATTAAACAAAAAGGAAGGAGGATTACGATCAAATAAGCATACGACCAGTTATAAACGAGAACGGGTAGGTGTTCCAGCACCCACCCGCTAAGATCACTTAACGCAATCATTTAATTAAATAACCTATATGCAATGATACGAAAAAATCCTTGCCATTGGAGGCTCATGGGTCTTCATGGCGGAAAGTTTAAAACAATATGGACCATGACCAAAACAGTCGCCATGCTATTTTTTGCAGGACTCGTTGCTGCGCATGCCAATACCTATTCGCAAACCGTCACCGTCACCATCGAACGGGGTACGCTGAACCAGTTATTCGCTGAGCTCCAACAACAAACAGACTATGTTTTTTTCTATAACGATGGATTGGTCAAAGGCAAAACCATCAGTGTGTCCGCGACTAATACCGACATGCGCCAGTTGCTCAAATCGGTACTTGGCGAACAACAACTGGATTTCACGATTTCGGGCCATCAGGTGACTGTGAAGGCCAAGGGTGTCAACCAGCAACGCGCAGTCGAAGGAATCGTCCGCGACAACAAAGGTGTACCGCTGGCCGGCGTGAGCGTATTGGTAAAGGGAACCAATATTGGAGCCCAAACAGACGAAGACGGCCGGTATCGCATTCAAGCGACGGGTGCCGTTACGCTGATCTATAGCCTTATTGGCTTTGCAGACACAGAAATTAGCATTGGAGAACGGTCTAAGGTGGACGTAGTACTCCAAGAGGCAAGCCAACAGATAGAAGAGGTGGTCGTAACGGGCTATAGCACCATCGAGCGCCGCCATGTGGCCTCTTCAGTTGCCGAACTGAACATGGACAGGGCAACAAATAGGCCGATATTTAAACTTCAGGAGGCTTTCAGCGGTACATTGCCAGGCGTGACGATGATGCAGGGCACAAACCTACCTGGTAGTGTACCGGGGCCCATCGCTATCCGAGGTACCAGCACGCTGCAAAACGCAGATCCATTGGTGATTGTAGACGGAATGGAGCAAAACCTTACCGATCTGGATCCCAACCAGATCAAAAGCATCAGCGTACTCAAGGACGCTGCTTCGGCATCGTTATACGGGTCGCGAGGAGCAAATGGGGTAATCATCATTGAAACGAAACGAGGTTCCACCGGCCAGTTCAGGGTAGATCTCCACTCCTGGACAGCAATAAACAGTGCTATCGATTTACCAAATTGGGTAAACGCGGCCGATTATATGCGGCTAAACAATGAAGCGCGCACCATACAGGGGCAAACGCCGCTGTTCTCTACGGAAGACATTGCCCGGGCCGACCAAGGCCAATATACGCAGACCGATTGGCTGGGCGAAGTCATGGAACGGCGGGCGGGCTCACATAATACCACCGCAAGCGTGTCTGGCGGCGGCGGCGTGGGCACATTCAACCTTATGCTGGGTTATATCAATGAACATGGTCTTAACGACTATGAAGGCTCTGAAAAATTCAGTGCCCGGTTCAACACTAACGTCAATGTTGCAGATAAATTTGTTTTATTGGCTGATTTTTATGCCCATCGTCTTCAAGTGAATCGCTTGATGGCCAATAGCGATGGTAACGGCCTCTATGCAAATGCTTGGCGGATGAATCCTACACAACCGATATTCTATGATTCCGAACTTCCAGATCACTATATTCTGCATAATAACCTCAATCCGCTGGCTTCCATAAAGTATGGCGGCGAACGCAACAACATGTATGACGTGAGCACCATCAACCTCCGTCCACGGTATTTTATCAACCCCGGCCTATCGTTGGAAGGAAACGTTTCATACAAAATTGAAAAATCATCGGCCAAATGGAAACGGAGCACATTCATGTTTCGCGATGGTGACGGAAAGCCCGCTGACATCTGGACCAATGACGTCGGCGCCGAACAAGGGGTAAGCGTAAGCCAGCTGACCGCCCGAGCCAACCTGAACTATGAGCAGGAACTGCGTCAGCAAAAAGACAAGCTCTACCTGATTGCCGGCTCGGAAATCATGACCTACAACTATACGGACTACCGTGAAGTGAGCAAGGCTTCTTTCTTCGGTAAGGCCAATTATGCTTTTGACAACCGGTATTTGTTGGAAATCACCGCCCGTGCCGATGGCAGCAGCAAGTTTGCTCCGGGGCATAGGTGGGGTTTTTTCCCATCGGCGGCCGTAGCGTGGAACGTTCAGAACGAATCTTTTTTTAGCAGCTTGCGGGAATCGGGTGCGATTACAAATTTAAAATTGCGCTTTTCATATGGATTGATAGGTAATGAAAATGTGGATCCTTACCTCTGGCAGGAGGATGTAGACGACTGGGGCTGGGCGCAGCGTGTACCGAATCCTGAATTTAGCTGGGAGAAACAACGGCAATGGAATGTCGGGTTGGACGTTGCGACCCTGAACGATCGGCTGAGCCTGACGGCAGAAATCTATCACAAATTTTCCTACGACTTGATTTATGGTCGGTTCCCGGTACCGCCGCTTACCGGATCCAACGGTCTGGAGTCTGCCGTCAACATCGGTGAGGTGGAAAACAAGGGTTGGGAATTGAGTGCACGCTGGTCGGACCAACTCGGTGACTTTGGCTATGCGGTAAGCGGGATGCTGTTTGACAACCGGAATCAGGTACTCAAAGCCGGATACGGTGCCAGCGATACGTTGATTTTTAAAGACAACGAAAATAGAATCTGGTATCGTGGGATCGCTCTGGACAACTATTATGGTTATCAAAGCAATGGCTATTTCCAGACGCAGGAGGAAGTGAATAGTACGACGGCCAAATTACCCAACACGCTCCCTGGCGACATTCGTTATATTGACCAAAACGGCGACGGCGTGATCAACGAAATGGACCGAGTGAATCTGGGCGACCCGTTTCCCCACATGAACTACGCATTTACGGTTGATCTGCGCTTCAGACGGTGGGACTTCAGCTTACTGGCACAGGGAGTAGGTAAACGGACCGGTTGGGTGTCGGGCATGGAAGGTTACCCCGTACTGATGGATGGCTCAAACAATAGCTTGGGAACGCCACGGCAGGAGTACATGGACAACCGATGGACACCAGACAATCCCAATAGCCGCTTTCCCCGGGTGTGGACCGGTGCCAGCGCAAATGCCGTGCTCAGCGACGTGTGGCTTAGCAACGCCGCGTTCTTGCGCATCAAGACACTCCAGCTTGGCTATACCATCCCACGAGTCACCAAGGGGATAGAAAATGTGCGCATCTATGTCAATGCGCAGGATGCGTTTACTTTCACGAGGTGGGAAGGATTGGATCCGGAGCGCGACGGGGGTAACGGAGCCTATCCCAGAATGGCTATTTACAGCATTGGCATACGGGCAGGCATTTTATAGAACGAAATGAGAAATTCACAATGAAAAAGCAACTGATTAGCATCGTTATAGTTTGTTTTGGATTAACAGGCTGCGAGAAATTCTTGGATAAAACAGACCCCACGGCAACCACCTTCGAGGAATTCTTCGTTGACGAGGATGACCTCCGGCGGGTCGTCTACAGCACTTACCTGGACGTATTTACCAATAGGGACGACCGTAAATTGCTCTTCTACATGAAGGATGCGCGGTCAGACAATGCCTACGCGCGCAATGAGGATGACCACCACCAGCGGATTGCGAATGGTACCATGAACAGCAACACCCGCGCGTTTGAATTCTATTGGACCATTCACATGAAACACATCGGGCGGCTAAACACCTACATTGCCAACATAGACGTGCCCTATGTGGAAGATGAAGCGGTACGCCAACGCTATAAAGCGATCCTTGAGGGCCTGCGCATCTGGCATTATTTCGAGGCGGTGATGCGATGGGGAAATATTCCGTTTGTACTGGAGCCAGCATCCGTAGAGGAGGCAAAAGCCGAGCCAATGCCCAAGGAGCAAGTGCTGGACAATTTGTTCGCCATGGCGGCGGAAGTCACCACCCGCTTGCCGGAAGGAGAATACACCACTAACAAATACATGTTCAACCGCAATTCGTTTAAAGCATTGATCATGCGGTATGCGTTGTTCAATGAACGCTATGAACTGGCGGCACAGCTGGCGCGAGAGATCATGGACAGCGGACAATATGAACTTTACGCAAACTATGGCGACTTGTTCCAATATGAAGGGGATACCCGGAACCGCGAATTTATCATCCACATGGAGCGGGAAAGCGTAGGCAATGGCGCTACTTATTCATTCAGGGATCTAGGGCCCCATTTTCGCACCGGAAACGGCCAGTCCTACGCCGTGCCACTGAAGTCGCTCGTAGATGCCTATTGGACGCTCCAAGGCCGGCCAATAGACGAATGCCCGCTGTACACGAAGGAGGACTATGAACTGAATCCCGGCCTCAACCGAGACCCACGCTATGCCGCCAGCATCATGGGACCCGGAGACATCTTCTATGGTGAGCCGATAGACGTTTACAACCCCGGTAATCCGATGTATTACGAAAATCAACGCGCCAGTAAATCCGGCTTCTGGTTTCGCAAATTCGTCTCTGATGCCGATGCCTTCCGTGATGGCACACTGACCTTCGGTCTTATTCGATATGCCGAGGTATTGCTGACTTATGCCGAAGCGAAGCTTATGCTAAATGATTTTGACGAGTTGGCCAAGGACTGTATCAATCAGGTCCGTAGACGCGCTGGGTTGGATATGACGATTGCCGATGTAACACTACCCCGGTTTAGTGGTTACTCGCATGACCAATGGGTAGATCTCCTGCGCAATGAACGGCGCATTGAGTTCGCTGGCGAAGGCCTCCGGTATGACGATATCCTGCGGTGGCATATAGCTGAAGATGTACTTAACAAACCCGCATTGGGACACACACGCCTGATCAACGGACAGCTCGTTTCGCTGAAAATTGAAGACCGTTCATTTGCACCGCATAATTACCTGTGGCCATTTCACCAAACCGTACTGCGCGTAGAGCCCGATTTGGTGCAAAACCCGGGGTACTGATGGCTAAGTATACGCATGCCGCCCCGTTGCCTCCAGATGGGCAACGGGGCAACTATTGGCACCATGACCCTTACACCGTAGCACATCAGCCGAAGATAGACTGCGTTTTTTTGATCGTCTTATCGAGATCAATGCCTTTGCCCAACACGTCCTTGAACAGATCGCCTGTTTCCTTCAATCGGTCATACGCATTGTGGATTGTGAAATCGCTCATTTTTAAGCCAGGCTTCATTTCATCCCAAGCCAACGGCATCGACACGGTAGCACCAGGCTTTGGCCGCAGGGAATAAGGCCCGGCTATCGTAGCCCCAGGCCTGTTCTGCAAAAAATCCAGGTACATCTTTCCCTTCCGGCTGCTTACTTTCCGCTCCAGGCTTGTGAAATCGGGTAACTGCTCGTGTACCAGACTGACAATTAACTTGGCAAACAGCTGTGACTGATCGTAGGTATATTTTGCCCCAAGCGGGATATAGATATGGATTCCCGTAGATCCTGATGTCTTTGCATAACCCGGCACTTCAATGGCATCCAGCACTTTTTTGATCGCCTGCGCCGCTTGGATAACCTGCTCAAAGGTATTTTTATCGGGGTCAAGGTCGATTACGCAATAGTCGGGATTGTCGGGCGACTGGACACGGCTGAACCAGGGGTTCATCTCGATGCATCCCAATGAGGCCATCCACAGAAGCGTAGCCTCATCATCACCTACCAAGTATTCTTTATGCTCGCCTTCACTGGTCACATAGGGATAAGTTTTCGTGACCCATTCGGGAGCCTTGCCCTTGACGTCTTTCTGATAGAAGCTGGGGCCTTTAATGCCGTTGGGGAAGCGATTTAGCGACATCGGGCGGTCCTTTAGGTATGGAAGGATGTACTCGGCCATACGGTAGTAGTAGTTAAACATATCCCGCTTCGTAATGCCATCATCCGGCCAATACACCTTACTGAGATGGGTAAATTTGACCGCTTTGCCGTTTATCTTGCGAACTTGTGTCTCCTCGCGCGGATTCAGCAGGGTACGCCGCTCACTTTTGGCAGGCTTCACCGTGGTATCCAATGCTTCGTTCTCGGCTTCAGCTACCGTGGCTTCGGCGTCCGCGGGCTTTTCAAGCACCACCTCATTGGCGTCTTTGTCTTCCCGCATGCCTTTAAACGAGGCCTGGCGGAATATTCCCTCGCTGGTCACCTCCGCGTAATTGACTTCACATACCAATTTAGGTTTCAACCAAGTCGGCTTGGCCCCGAGGCGTTGCGGGCGAAAACGCGAGGGTTTATCGACGTCTGGTTCACTGTCGAAAGGGCTATGGTCGGTGATCAGCGGCTTGAACCTTTTCATCATTTCCTTTTGCGTCTTGTCGGAAAAACCCGTTCCGACTTTACCTGCATAGCGTAGCTTCTTGCCGTCGTACACCCCCAATACGAGGGCGCTGAATACCTTGGAGGTGCCGGCGTTGCGGGTAAATCCAGCAATGACGACTTCCTGCCGGCGCTGCACCTTGATTTTCAGCCATTCTTTTGAGCGTAGGTCCGACGTGTACTTGCTGTCCATCTTCTTAGCCATGATGCCTTCCAGCCCTACCTGCTCAGCCGCATCAAAAAAATCGATTCCACGCGCAGCAAAGACCTTGCTCAGCCGGATGCGATCATCGTCCGTCGGCAGGATGTCATGCAGGATGGCCTGTCGCTCCAACAGCGGTAAGCCCATTAAGTTTTTGCCTTCATACCACAGGATATCGAAGACATAATACACCAGATTGCCATCCGCTTCACTCCGCCAATTCTGTAAAGCACCAAAATCAGAAAGCCCCTTGTCATTTAACACGACAATTTCACCGTCAATCAGCGCATTGATACGCCACCCTTTTAACACGTCTATCAGGGGGTAATATTTATCAAAAGGGATGCTGTTGCGGGAAGCCAGGCTTACCCCCCTCTTACTGACATGGGCAACGGCCCGGTAACCGTCCCATTTCACTTCGTATACCCAGTCCGGATCGTCAAAAGGCTCATCAATAAGGGTAGCTTTCATCGGCTTAACTTTGTCAGGGATCGGTGATTTTGGCGCTTTCTTGAGCAGTGCCGCCACGTCCAGTTTTTGTGGTTCGGTGTTTTCCTCCGCTTCTTCTGCAAGGTGGTCTTCCGCCTCCTTAGGTTTTTTCGGTGTTTTTTTCCGGCTAGACCCGGATACCTTAACGTCCGTTTCGCGCCCGTTCTGCCAAACCTTATCGCTCGTTTTCGCCACGGCAGCAATGGTCTTTCCCGAAAGCACGGATTTATCCTTCTTGGTGATATCGGACTTTTTGGCAAACTCGTCTTTGTGTTTGATAAGTAGCCAACCGTTTTCTCCCATGCCACGCGTCCGGACCAACGCGTATTCACCCTGCAGCTTCTGGCCATGCAACCGGATTTTTAACGATCCGTTGTGGAGCTGCTCGAGCAGATGCTTCTCTTGCGCCTTCTTGGTTTTCAGCGGCTCTACCGGCTCATAAGTACCCTCGTCCCAAACGATGACTGTACCACCGCCGTATTCACCTTTGGGGATAATGCCTTCAAACAACCGGTAATCCATCGGGTGATCTTCAACCATCATGGCCAGCCGCTTGGTCTCCGGATCGGTAGAGGGGCCTTTCGGCACAGCCCAGCTTTTTAGTACGCCCCCCAACTCCAAGCGAAAATCATAATGCAAGCGTGAAGCGTCGTGCTTCTGTATCACGAAGGTGAGCTGCTTTTTGTCGGGGCTTTTGCCAGCCTTCGGCTCATTGGTTTTTTTAAAATCCCTCTTTTTACGGTATTGTTCAAGCGCCATAATAACAACCTTATTTCTTTGCAATCATTCGAGCCGGTTGCCCGCTTGATGGCCTATCAATCTGAATAACACCATTGGGCCGGATTCAGTTTTGGAAAAATGCCTACGCGGAAAGGAATTGTACATCCCTAAAATATGCTTAACTTGGGCTGCAAATTGCAGGGGTGTGAGCACGGATTATAACTATACCGATTATAACGATGATGAGCTGGTGATGCTGCTGAAGCAAAGCAAACAGAAGGCTTTGGTGGCCATCTATAACCGATATTGGGATAAGTTGTTTGTAGTGGCAGCTAACTTGTTGGGCAGCGCAGAGGAAGCGGAGGAATGCGTGCAGAACGTATTCGTTGGCCTATGGAACCGTCGGGAAACCATCCAACTTAGCCACACGTTGAATACCTACCTTTCGGTCGCAGTCAAATATCAGTCGCTGAGCGCGATGGCACGCAACCAACGGCGCCAGGAAGTAGTGCACCAAGAAGAATGGACGGATCCGATGGAAGCCGTATCGCCGGAGAGTGCATTTATCGCGAAGGAATTGCGGCAACGTATCGAACAGAGTATCAACCGACTGCCTCCGCAGTGCCAACTTGTATTCCGAATGAGCCGGGAACAGGACATGAGCGTGAAGGCCATAGCCGAAGCCCTAAACTTATCTGAAAATACCGTGAAAATGCACCTTAAAAACGCCAACAAAAAACTCCGGAATGACTTATTGGCTTTTTTACCCCTGATGCTCGCGTTGATAGCAGGGCGTGGGTTGTGACATTTTTTTTTCGCCGGATACACCCTTCCGGTAAAAAAAATAGACTATATAACCAAAACCGGTTATAAATGGCATTGTCTCGTGCTGAAATAGAAACATTGGCGGCAAAACTGATCGATGGTCGTATCACCCCCACGGAGCAGGAACAGCTCAACCAGTGGCTCAATGCGCAAATGGCTAAAGATTCCTATGAAATAGAAACGTCTTTTGCCAACACACCGGAGGAGCTAAGGCAGCGCATGCTGGCACGAATCCTGGACGCCGTCGGTGCGGATAGTCATCCCCGTACCCATTCATTGTGGCAGCTATGGCTCCCTTACGCCGCCGCCGTGATTGTCGTACTCCTGGGCACGTGGCTCTTTTTCGGCGATCGGCTAATGCCGGACGGAGGGCAGCACCCGGAAACGGATGCTATCGTGAAAATCACACCGGAAGCAATCCCCCCCGGCGGGAATCGGGCTACCCTGACGTTGGCTGATGGTAGGAAAATTGACTTAAGTGTGTCTCAAAAAGGAATCATCGTAGGCGAAGACAACATCACCTACGCCGACGGTGCCACAATGATTGTGCCGCATATCGTCGATGGTAACTGGACGTCGGCACCCGCCGAGATACTGACCTTGTCGACGCCCAAAGGAGGTACGTATCACGTGACCCTTCCCGATGGTTCCACCGTATGGCTCAACGCCAATAGCGCGCTGAAATATCCCAGCAAATTTACCGGCAACGAGCGCGTGGTAGATATCACCGGCGAAGCGTATTTCTCCGTGATGAAAGACGCCGACAAGCCGTTTAAGGTGATCAGCGGCGGGCAGGAAATCGAGGTGCTGGGCACGGAGTTCAACATCTCCGCCTATCCGGATGACCCGGAAACCAAAACTACGCTCGTGGAGGGGGCCGTGCAAATCGTCAACCTCGCCGCAAACAGCAGGACGGTCCGCAATGCCATTTACCAGCTCGCACCAGGCGAACAGAGCACGACACGCGGAACGACTACCGCTATTGAAAAAGTAGACACCGAGCTCTTTACCGCTTGGAAAGACGGCTTGTTCTATTTTGACGGCCTGTCGCCGCAGGCGGCATTTGCGCAACTGGGCCGATGGTATGATATCGACGTGGTATATCGGGGACGAATGCCCATAGTGCGTTTTTTCGGCATGATCGGACGGGATAAATCCCTAGCCTCCATTTTGAAAATCCTGGAAAAAAGCGGCGTCCGGTTTGAAATAACCCAAATCAACGGTAGAAACCAATTAATCGTATTAAGTGAATAACCAATTAATAACTAACCTTAATAAATGAAAAATGACAACATGACAAACTAAAAGACAGCTTCTATTCCAGATCAACAAAAAACGGATGATGCTCGCGACACCATCCGATAATGCTGTCTGGATAAGTGTTGCGGAGCGTTATAAACACTCCCTTTAACCCATTTATTCACCATCCAAACAAGACAAATATATGATTTATCGATCATTGCTGATTATGAAATTAGTGATTTTCTTGAGTATTGCGTTTACTTTCAATACTATTGCGGAAAGCAAGGCACAAAAGATCACGCTCAACGTCAAAAATACCACGCTGCGCGAGGTGATGAAAGAAATCCAACGGCAGCAGGGCTACTCGTTTTTCTTCCGTGGCGATGATATCGCCGCCACGCGTATCAATGCGATCGTCAAGCAGGCCGACCTACGCCATGTGATGGACCAAATCTTGGCCGACCGTGACCTGGTCTGGTCCATCGAAGAAGAGACTATTGTTATCGCGCATAAGTCGCCCACAAAACCTCAACGTGAATCCACGCAACAAAACTTAGAGATTTCCGGAAAGGTGACCGATCAGTCCGGAACGGCGCTAGCGGGCGTGACCGTAGCAGCAAGGGGTACAACGGCCGCAACAACGACCGACGCGGGCGGGAATTACCGAATCACCGTACCGGATCAGGCTTCAACATTGGTGTTTACCATATTGGGATATGAAACCGTGGAGCGCACCTTAACCAATCAACGGGTCGTAAATGTAACGATGGAAGCCACGGTGAGCGATCTGGATGAGGTGGTGGTGGTAGGATACACCACCCAAAAGAAGGCGAGCATCACCGGCGCTGTCGCCGTAGTGGCGGTAGATGAACTGAAGCAAGTTCCCGCTAACAATTTTGCCCAACAATTGCAGGGCCGGGTAGCCGGCGTGACGGTAGGAAATGATGGTACCCCCGGTGGCAATGTGATGGTACGCATCCGGGGCGTGGGTTCGATTACCGGTGGTAACGATCCGTTGTATATCATCGATGGCGTGCCTACACAAGGTGGATTGAACCAAATCAACCCGAACGATATCGAATCCATGCAAATCTTGAAAGATGCATCGTCGGCGTCCATTTATGGGGCTCGGGCGAGCAATGGCGTGGTCATTATCACGACTAAAAAAGGAAAGGAAGGCAGGTCCAGGCTGACTGTCGAGTCCTTCTACGGCGTCCAGCGGCCATCAAGCGGCCCAGAAATGCTTTCACCACAACAATTTGCCGATTTGACGTGGGAAAACTACCGCAATATCGGCAATGTGGATCCAACGACCGGAAACCCGGCCGACGCTACATTTGGCAGCGGCCCCAACCCAGTCATACCGGATTACCTCCTGCTGCAGGGTGGTGCCATGGAGGGAGATCCCCGTGTTGCGCTTGAAAACTACACAAATGACCCAACCGCACCGGGATTCGGTACCACGAAATTTATGTTTGCTAAAACAAACAAAGCGGGAACCGATTGGTGGGACGTGGTCACCCAGCTCGGACACATACAAAGCCACAACCTCAGCGTGTCTGGCGGCAGCAATAAAAACACCTACGCCATTACGGGCGGATACTATGACCAAGAGGGGATTTTCAAGCATACCAATTTTAAACGCTATTCAGTAAGGGCAAACACGACGTTCAACATCATGGACGTCCTCACCATAGGCGAAAACCTGCAGTTTGCGTATACCGACAATGTGTCTACCATCATCCGCGCGGAAAACAGTCCGGCATTGGCTTACCAAATGGCACCATTCATGCCGGTGTACGACGTAGGGGGTAATTTTGCGGGCGGCCGGGCCTGGGCAGATCATCCTTATACCAGGCAATACCGCAATAAGGATAATCACGCATACAATGCCCGGTTATTCGGGAATGCGTTTGCTGAGGCGAAGTTGGGCTATGGACTGACGCTAAAAACCAGTTTGGGCATCGACTACGCGAACTTTAATTTCTCCAACTTTTCGCCCGCCGCGCCTGAATCTTTCCTGCTACCACAACAGGCCCAGTTGAGTGTGACCAACAGCTACACGACGAATGTGGTGTGGACCAATACCGTGGGTTATCAGAAGACGTTCGGCAATCGGCATCGCCTGGACGTACTGGCCGGCACAGAGGCCGTGAAGAGCAGATTCAGAAATACCATCACAGAAAAAGCAGACTTTGCCTTTGAAGATATCAACTACCGCTACCTCAACGCGGGAACAACCCTGCTAAATGCCACGGGTGGCGGGTCGGACTCCCGCCTGTTCTCCTACTTTGGCAAAGCGGATTATAACCTTGATGAAAAATACCTGGTATCGGCGACCATCCGGCGGGATGCATCCTCCCGCTTTTCGACGGCCAACCGATGGGGTACGTTCCCCGCTTTCAGTGTCGGCTGGAGACTCAGTGAAGAACCATTCCTGGAAAGGGTAACATTTATCGATGAGCTGAAACTTAGGGGTGGCTGGGGACAAACCGGCAACCAAGAGATTGATAGCTACAATCAGTTTACTACCTATGCGACAAACCTGCATACGTCATCCTATTCCATCGATGGCCAGAACAATGCACTGGTGCCCGGCTTCTATATTGGCGCACAGGGCAACCCCGATGCACGTTGGGAGGCACAAACCATGACCAACCTGGGTGTAGACCTGAGCGTTTTTAACGGTAAATTTGCCGTAACGGTGGACGCCTATAACCGGAAATCTTCCGATCTGCTGCTGGTGATACCGAGCCCGGCTACCGACGGCCAGAATCGCAGGCCTGCCGTAAATATTGGCGGTATTCAAAACAAAGGCCTGGATATCGCCCTCAACTACCGCAACAGATCACAAAACAGCAACTGGCGATATGACGTGGGACTCAACTGGTCGGTATACCGCAACCGGGTCACTGAACTATATGGGGGCTCGGAAACCTTCATTCCGGGATTTTCCACTAGGCAAGCTCCTTTCACCCGTACCGCAGTAGGCCAACCCATTTCAGCCTTCTATGGGTATACCATTGATGGCATCTTCCAGACACAAGAGGAGGCTGACGCGCATGCGACGCAGGGCGGCGACCGGGCACTGTACAACCAACCAGGACGGTTCAAGTTTCGTGATATCGATCAAAACGGTGTCATCGATGCAAACGATGAATCGTTTATTGGCAACCCGCATCCCGACTTTACCTATGGCTTGAACCTCAGTGTGAGCTACAAATCATTTGACTTATCCGTGTTTATACAGGGTGTACAAGGCAATGACATTTACAATTACCAAAAGTGGTGGACAGATTTTCAGAACCTTACCGGCAACCGGAGTGTCCGGATGTTGGACAGCTGGAGTCCTGAAAACCCCAATGCAACCCTACCGAAGACAAACTCAATTGCTACGGGTTTTGAGTCACAGGCATCTACCTACTTCATAGAAGATGGGTCATACCTGCGTGGGAAAAATGTGATGATAGGCTATACATTTCCTTCTCGGTGGTCTAGCCGGTTGAATATGCAGCAATTGCGCGTCTACGTACAGGCCACCAACTTCTTCACATTGACGAATTATAACGGCTTGGATCCGGAAGTCAACCTGTCGCAATACGGTGCCGGTGCGGACCGTGATATTGGCGTGGACAGGGGGATATATCCACTCGCTCAATCCTTTAACCTAGGGCTAACTGTCGGTTTTTAAACACAAGATTCTACGAAACGATGAAACACAGCATAAACATTATCGGCCGCGTCGGAAAGGGAATTATCATCGCGGTATTATTCACAGCTTGTTCGGAAAAATTTTTCAGCACACCGCCGTTGGGAACAGCAAGCCAGGTGCAGATGCAAAATCCCGAAGGCATTGACAAACTGCTCATTGGTGCATACTCGTTGCTCGACGGCGTGGGTGCCAGTACCGATGGATGGACAGGTCGGAATGAGGGTCGGGCCTCGGCAGTGACCAACTGGTTGATCGGCGATGTTGCGTCGGACGATGCATATAAAGGATCTACGCAATCCGATCTACCGGAGATGAACGCATTCGAGCGTAATAGCATTCTGCCTACCAATAATTTTGTGCCGGATAAGTGGATTGCACTCTATGACGGCATTTCCAGATCCAACGAGGTCTTGCGAACAATCGCAAACACGGAAGGTCTTGACCCTGATTTTGTAAGCAGCAAGACGGCGGAGGCTCGTTTCCTGCGGGGATACTACTTGTTTGAACTGCGGAAAATCTACTACCGTGTCCCGATTATCGACGAAACGGTGTTTGATACGCGCGTGCCAAATGATCAGGAAGCATGGCCATTCATTGAAGCCGACCTGCAGTTTGCGGCGGACAACCTGCCGGTGACGCAAGCGGAGGTAGGCCGGGCAAACGCCTGGGCAGCTAAGGCTTTCCTGGCCAAGTGCTACCTTTTTCAGCAGAAGTTTGTGGAAGCAAAAACGCTACTTGACGACATCATTGCCAACGGTGTCACCTCCGGAGGCTTGAAATATGGCCTGAATGACTGTTATTACGATAATTTCAACATCGCAACCAAAAACTCCAAAGAGTCTGTATTTGCTGTACAGATGTCGGTAAACGATGGCAGCGGTGGGCCGTTGAACGCGAACTACGGCGAACACCTGAATTTTCCGTTGGTGGGGCCAGGTCAATGCTGCGGGTTCTTCCAACCATCGCAAAACTTGGTAAATGCCTTTAAAACTTCAGCTGACGGCCTTCCCTTGTTTGATTCGTTTAACGACAGCGACCTGAAGAACGACGAGGGCATCCGGTCTTCCGAACCCTTCGAACCTGATGGAGAGACGCCTCTGGACCCACGGCTGGATCATACCGTGGGAAGAAGGGGTATCGCCTACCTCGACTGGGGTCCTCATGGCGGTGAGACCTGGGTAAACCCTGCTGGCGATGGCGGGCCGTATTCGCCTAAAAAACGTGTCTACCGGAAAGAAGAACAAGGTACGCAATCTACCACCACGGGATGGGCTGGTGGTCCGAATGCCAACAACTATACGGTCATCCGCTTTGCTGATGTATTGCTGTGGGCCGCGGAGTGCGAAGCGGAGCTGGGCGATTTGGAAAAGGCGCGCGCCTACGTAAACCAGGTTCGGAACCGCGCCAAGAATGGTTGCTACGTCAAAAAATTAGATGACAATGGCGCGGACACGGACGCTCCAGCGGCCAACTATCATATTGAACCTTATACGGCTTCCTGGCCTTCGAAAGATTACGCCATGCAAGCCATCCGGTTTGAACGGCGGCTGGAATTGGCCATGGAAGGCCACCGGTTTTACGACCTCGTCCGTTGGGAGGTCGCCGATCAGGTGTTGAACAGCTATTTCCTAACGGAAAAAGAAAAGCGGACGTATCTTAATGGTGCCTCGTTTACACGGGGAAAGAGTGAATATCTCCCGGTGCCACAGACGGAAATCATCAATAGTTCGATCGGTGGAATACCGACGCTGACCCAAAATCCGGGATATTAAGGTGAGGGCGTGGCTTATTTTTTGGTTGGTGTGTTGTCCTGCGTGCGTGCTGGCAGGCAACACCACAGCCGACATACTGGCCGGAGCTACTTACCGGTGTGTATTGACCCACCTGCATACGGAAGAGCGGGCATGGGACAGGTTGGTCGGCAATGGCATCAGCTTTGACGACCACGAAGGTGCATCATTTACCGGCCAGGGTTACCTGGAGGTAGCACATCGCCGGTTCGGCAGCCGCCTGCCAGTAGCTGGCACAATTGCCCTGGAAGTAAAACCCACACAGGCGGGGGGGATTTTTTGGACCCCCAGCCTATCCATGGCCATCACCGACGACCGTACCTTGGTAGTGATGGTAAGTACGGTGGACGAAAAAGGCAGCTTATTCCGCGAAATACCCGTTGGAAAGTTGGCGCTGGGGCAATGGCATCAGCTGGTGATCAACTATGCGGACCGGCAGCTGGAGGTAGTGGTCGATGGCGCGCGCTTGCTGGCCAAGCAACTACATGGATCGATTCATCCGCAGGCGCCCGGGGCGGTACTTATCGGGGCATGGAAGGCGACGGACCCACCGGTCGGAAATTTCCCGAAGGGTGTGCAGGACTTTCTCTTCGAAAGGCGGTTTACCGGCCATATACGCTATATGGCATATTGGGATTACCTACTGGATGATCAGGCTGTAGCCGGCCTTTGCCATACCCGGGGCATCAAAGACGTGCAAGACCCGGCCAGCGTGATGTACGAGCAATACGATGCGTTTTTTGACCAATCCCGCGCAGGTGATGTGGAAGGGGTGCGCGCGATCGGAAAAGCGATGCGGCACTATATGGCCCGTGATCCGCGAAGGCCGTCGTTTCATCTCACGGCACCCATGGATGCCATCCTGGACCCCGCGGGGGCGGTGTATCATGGTGGCAAATACCACCTATTCAGCTATCGGAATATGATATCGCTATTGGCATATACGCCACTGGCACATTACGTAAGTGATGACCTGCTGCATTGGGAAGATTATCCGATAGCACTTTGGCCGGACAGTCCGTTGGATACATATGGAATCTGGCTGGGCAACCTGTGGCTGGAGGACCACCGGCAACCCAAAATGTTCTATACGGCCCTGGGCCAGTCGGGGAAATATGGCGTGATGGCGGAAAGCGATGACGGCCTGACGTCTTTCGGCAATAAGAGGCTCGTGATGGATGATATGGAACATCACGATGGCCACGTGTGGAAAGACGGCGATCGCTATTACGCGCTCACCACGCGCCAACATTGGGGACGTTCAGCCGATAGCTTAGGCGATGATATCGTCCTGCTTATGTCAAAAGACCTCATGCAGTGGGAGACCCGCGGAACGCTGTTCAGCGCGCATAAACACCGCAACCCGAAAGACAACCAACAACAATGGGGCTTCGCCGAATATCCCTATCTATTGCCTTTCGGCGACAAATACGTATTGATGTTGGGTACCCGGCCGGCACGTTATTGGGTGGGCGAGTTTGATAAGGATTCGGCGGCGTTTATACCCGACGATCCCGAAGGCATGTTGCTCGATTACCTCAATCCGTTTCACTGTTTTAACCCATTGATGGTAGACTCCTGCGGACCGCAAGGAGGCGAACGCCGCATCATCCACGCACTGCAGCTTTATGCCTCGGGTGAGGTAGATGGCATCCGTTGGTCAGGCACTCATGTCACCCCACGGGTACTGGAATTCACCGAACGGCGATTGACACAAACGCCGATCCCTGAGCTTGAAAAATTACGGAAACTCCACAGCAAAACAGTTAATTTTCAGCTGGATTCGGCTGTCCAACAAAAATTCGTAACATTGAAAGACGGAAGGGCCGATATCTTGATCGAGGTGCCGGGCGGTCAACGGGGGATTTTCGGATTTTACGTGACCTCAGGTACACGTCCGGGAGACACAGCGTCGGTTTTTTTGAATCTGACGTCAAACCGCTTTGGCGTGAAAGGAGGCATAAAAATGCCGATAGACTATCCCGAACTGGGGAGTGCCCCCGCGTTTTTGCCTCAGGATGGCCGTTCGGTATCCATGCGCGTGCTCATTGATGGTTCATTGATAGAGGTATTTGTCAATGGACAGTCTTGCACGGGCGTGCTTAGCGGCGATTGCCGGGCAATCACCTTCAGGCCATTCTGCGAGGTAGGGCCGATTAATGTCGATTCGTTAACCATTTGGAATATACAACCCGAAATGTAATGTTAAAATTTGGAAAACTTGCAGTTCCTTTCCTGGCTCCGATAGTGGGCATCTGCCAGCTGTTTGTGATGGGATGCGGGCATTCGCCTGCCACCGAAACGACATGGCGCGAATACCTTGGTGGCCCAGACCGAAATCATTATTCCACGCTCAGCCAAATCGACACGTCAAACGTAGCCAACTTGCAGGTGGCATGGGTATACCATACGCGCGATTCAGGGCAAGTGCAATGTAATCCCATCATTGTAGACGATGTGCTATACGGTGTGACCGCATCAAACTTCGTTTTTGCGCTCGATGCGGCCACGGGACGCGAACTATGGACCGATACATCCAGTGCCCGTTTTTCCGGTAACGTGAACCGGGGTGTCACCTATTGGGAATCGGGCAACGATAAACGGATTCTGTTTTCGTATGGCGAGTGGCTGACGGCGCTGGATGCACGTACTGGTACAGTCATCGAGACATTTGGCGAAGCCGGACGTGTAAGCCTGAAGGCTGGCCTCGGACCGACGGCAAAAGATAAATTTGTGGGCTCCACCACACCGGGGACACTGTACGAAGACTTGATCGTGATGCCTATACGGGTGGGCGAAGGAGACGGCGCCGCACCGGGGCACATCCAGGCCTTTAACGTAAAAACCGGCAAATTGGTGTGGGTGTTCCACACGATTCCCCAACCGGGTGAACCGGGGTATGAGACTTGGCACGACGGTGCGGCGCACGAAATCATCGGCGGAGCAAACAGTTGGGCGGGCATGGCGATAGATCGCAAACGCGGTATCCTTTATGCACCTACCGGATCACCGGCATTCGATTTTTATGGCGGCAGGCGGCACGGCCAAAACCTGTATGCCAACTGCCTGCTGGCGCTCGATGTACGTACAGGCAAGCTCATCTGGCATTACCAGTTTGTCCACCACGACATCTGGGACAGGGACCTGCCTGCTCCGCCGAACCTCGTGACTCTGAACCGGCAGGGCAAAAAAATCGATGCCGTAGCACAAGTGACGAAGTCCGGCCACGTGTTTGTGTTTGATCGCGTATCCGGGACGCCCTTATTCCCGATTGAAGAGCAAGCTTTTCCTGCTTCTGATGTGCCCGGCGAGGCGGCCTGGCCCACCCAGCCCATCCCTACCCTGCCCAAGCCTTTTGCCCGGCAACAACTCACTGAAAAGGACATCAGCGAGCTGGCTGAAAATCGTACGGAACTGCTGACCGCCTATCATGCGGCCAGCAAGGGCGTGTTTCAGCCTTTGGCGGTGGGCAAGCAAACGATTTTGTTTCCAGGCGCTGATGGGGGGGCGGAATGGGGTGGCGCGGCAGTAGACGACAAGGGCATCATGTATGTCAATGCGAATGAAATGGCCTGGCTATTCAGCTTGTCGCCCCAAGGGACGGACAACGAATCGGCGGGACTCACAGCAGGAAACATGCTGTTTAATAAACATTGTGCAAGCTGCCACGGCGTGGATTTAAAAGGCCATCCGACCAGCGGATACCCGGCATTGGTGGAGGTACGGAAATCCTTTCGGCGCCCGGAACTTGAAAGAATCGTGACGAATGGGAAGGGCATGATGCCGGGATTTGGCCATCTGAATACGGCGGATAAACAAGCGATCATTGATTTTTTGCTTGGCACCGAGAAAACGGAAGCACAGGAGACTGCAACCGTCGCCAACACGTTGCAGACGAAATCGCCCTACCGGTTTGACGGATATCATAAGTTTTTGGACAACCGTGGTTATCCTGCGATAGCCCCACCTTGGGGGACGCTGACGGCCATTGACCTGAATACGGGCGAACAGTTGTGGCAGCAGCCGTTGGGCGAATTCAAGGAACTCACCGCCCAAGGCCACTCACCAACGGGAACCGAAAACTACGGCGGGCCGGTGGTCACTGCTGGCGGATTGTTGTTTATCGCCGCCACGAAGGATGGTATGTTCAGGGCATTTAATAAAACGAACGGAAAACTGCTCTGGGAAGATAGCCTTCCCGCTGCGGGCTTTGCAACGCCCAGCACGTATACCGTAAACGGAAAGCAATACATCGTCATTGCGGCCGGTGGAACGAAACTGGGGACACCGAAGGGCGATGCTTACGTCGCTTATACATTACCTGATTATCAAACGCTAAAAAAATGAAGACCAACTGTTTATTTTTTGTTTCGCTATTGCTGTGCTGCTTATCTAAACAGCACTTGTGTGCGCAGGAAGTCACATGGACGGGGCCTTCCGTCGATTTCAGTCATGGAAAGCTCATCGTGGATACGTCAAAACGGCATATTGCCTTTGAAGATGGTACACCCTTCTTGTATTTCGGAGATACGGCATGGGAGCTATTCCACCGGTTGGATCAAAAAAACACAGAAAAATACCTTGAAAATCGAAGGGAAAAGGGGTTTACCGTGATCCAGGCTGTCGTATTGGCCGAATTGGATGGCCTCGGCAAACCCACGCCGGCGGGCGATACACCACTCAAGGACAACAACCCGCTGCTTCCCAATGAACCTTATTTTGCTCATGTGGACTGGGTGGTTCAAAAAGCTCAGGAAAAGGGCCTATTTATCGGCATGCTACCTACATGGGGCGATAAAGTGGATAAACAATGGGGTGTAGGCCCGGAGATTTTTACGAAGGAAAACGCTTTTGCATATGGGAAATTCCTTGGCGAACGTTACAAGACGTATCCCAATATCATCTGGATCATCGGTGGCGACCGATCCGGTGGCGGAAAAAATTTCGAGATTTGGGACGCTATGGCTCGCGGCATCAAGTCGGTGGATGATGCGCACCTGATGACTTTTCACCCGCAGGGCGAACGGAGCTCTGCCGAATGGTTTCACGAGCGCGATTGGCTCGACTTCAACATGGTCCAAACCGGGCATGGGCAACGGTCATTTGCCATTTATAAACGGCTCTTTTTACCGGGCTACCATCGTACCCCCACTAAACCCATCATGGACGGCGAACCCCGGTACGAAAACCATCCCGTGAGCTGGGCGCCCGACGTCTTCGGTTGGTTTGACGACGCTGATGTCCGGCAAACGCTCTATTGGTCGATGCTATCGGGGGGCTTCGGCTACACCTATGGATGCCATTCCATCTGGCAGATGCGGGACCAGACCAAAGAGCCCATAGGGTTGGCAAGGAGTTTTTGGCATGACGATTTGGACTTAGCCGGCGCATGGGACATCATCCATGCCCGCAAGCTGCTGTCATCGCGACCAGCAAGCCAGATGCGCCCATTTCCTGAATTCATCAAAAATGAATATATGCCGGAAACGGATTGGATTGTCGCTGCACGAGGAACCGATTTTGCACTGGTGTATATCCCTACCGGATTAGACGCCCTGCTGGATCTCAGTCTGTGTGGCACCAAAGCGGTCGATGCATCGTGGTATAATCCCCGCACCGGCGATCAGGAACATGCCGGACATGTGGCAGCCAACGGAGTGGTCAAATTTTCCCCGCCAACGCGGGGCCGTGGAAACGACTGGGTGCTGGTGTTGGCGTACTAATCAATAGAACGTTTGTCATTACTAATTTGGTTTTTAGACATGAAAAATAAGACGGTTTGTAGGTTGCTATTTCATCTCGCGTTTGCACTGGCGATCGGTATCCCGCGGTATGGGATATCCCAAGTCAAAATGAACAAAGAAATTCCGAAGATTATCTTTGATACGGATATGGGACCCGACTACGATGACGTAGGGGCGATTGCGGTGCTGCATGCGCTGGCAGATAGCGGCGAATGCGAAATACTGGCTACCGTGGCCAGCGCCGGGCACCCGACCATCGCGCCGACCATAGAACTGTTCAACCGGTATTTCGGGCGTGCTGATCTGCCTGTAGGCATACCTGCCGACGATGCTCCGGGTTATACGGCAAAAAATGATTGGAATACGTTGCTTTTAAAACAGTATGCTCCTGATCGCATTAACCACACCTATCCCAGCGCTGTCAGTGTATATCGTAAAGTGCTTGCCGCACAGCCGGACAATAGTGTCGTCATCGTCACCGTTGGTTTCTTATCCAACATTGCCGACCTGCTGGCGTCTGCCCCTGACGAACATTCAAAAATGAACGGGATAGCCTTGGTAAAAGCGAAAGTAAAAAAATGGGTTGCCATGGCAGGAAACTTACCTGAAGGCAAGGAATTTAACGTCGTCGAAGACGCACAAGCTGCTTATGACGCCATCAGCCAATGGCCCAAACCCTTATTGATTAGCGGCTTTGAAATCGGATCAAAAATCTTCACCGGCGGTAAGCTAAATGAGCAGGGCGACAAAGATGGTCCGGTGGCAGCTGCCTACGCCTATAACTTGAAAACCTACGAAGAAGAGGAGAAAACGAACCGGCCATCCTGGGATCAAACCACCGTATTGGCCGCTGTGCGCAATCCGGAAGATTATTTCTACGTCAATGGGCCGGGAACATTGATGGTAGACGAACAGGGGTACAATACGTGGAATCCACTGACTAATCGGGAACACTATTTTTTAGCTCACAAATATCCGTATGCATATCTTGAAGCGGTCATCGAAACCCTGATGTTGCATGTCCCTCGCAACAATTTCAGGGGCGTCAGCAATCATCACAACACACGTCCGATGGAGACACGAGGGCCGACGAACGATAAATCCGGAACATGAGATCATGCTTGAATCACCGTTGTATAACAACAAAGTTACCGGAAAAATCAGCAATATCAATACCTATAATTAGGTATTTTATAGGGTGTTACACTCAAAAACACAAACGTAGCGGTATTGATATCCACCCTATGCCACACCACAGAAAACGTTCGCTATGCAACCGGCAAAACTGCCCGAAACATGCACTACTTTAATTTAATTTTCTTACCTTACCAAGAATTAAACTTTAGGGTCATGTCAAAAGAAAAAGGAGCGAAGAAGGAAAACGGCAAAAAAACCGCCGTAAAGAGTTTAAAGGAAAAAAGAGCGGATAAAAAAATAAAACAGGCAGAGAAACGCAGGAAAGATTAAGCCGCTTATTGGTGAGGTATTTTGCCAGGTTATAACAACATGGATTCGAAAACGGAAGGGTTCGGAAAGAAAAGCCTATGTCCATATTGCCAATGAAATTGATTACCTTGCACGCATATAGGAAAATAAAAACAGATTTATGGCGCAAGGGATGGACTTAAAGATAGCTGTGCTAATTGACGCAGACAATGTATCAAACACCAAGATAGCGAGCATTCTGGATGAAGTAAAACGATACGGCATCCCATCCATCAAGCGGATTTACGCGGACTGGACGAAATCACATGTGACCGGATGGAAAGAACCGCTCCTTACTCACGCCATCACGCCGATACAACAATACAGCTATACGAGTGGCAAGAACTCTTCTGACTCGGCCCTCATCATCGATGCCATGGATATTCTCCATAGTCAGCAGGTGGATGGGTTTACCATCGTTTCGAGTGATAGTGACTTTACAAGGCTGGCCATTCGGTTAAGGGAGTCGGGAAAAATGGTAATAGGCGTAGGCGAAAAAAAAACGCCTAAACCTTTCATCGCTGCTTGTGATAAATTTATATACATCGAAATATTGGATAAGGATGCGACAACGACAACGCCCAATGGAAAAACGCCCACGGAAACGGCGACTTCGGCAGTCAAGGTTGTAAAGCAGACAGCCCAAGGTGTACAGCCACATGACCCGATTGGCACTGAAACAATTGACCTACTCAAAGCGTCGGTAAACGATGTAGCCGATGAAGGTGGCTGGGCGCCTTTGGCCGCTATAGGCGGGTTGCTTAATAAGCGGAAGCCTGACTTTGATCCCCGGATTTATGGATTTTCCAAACTTACGCCGTTGTTCAAATCACTAAGCGATCATTTCGAGGTGGAGGAAAAAAGCACAGAAAAAACGAAAATCAAGCACGTATATATCAAAATCAAGGAACCACAAAAAACAGGCAGGAGAAAGGTGACCCGTTGAAAATAATTACCCAGGTTCACTACCCGAGGTAAGCCGACAAACTTTTCCCCCAACGCGAATGCTGCAACCAAATCAGTGCACGAGCTTTGATCTGCCTGACCCGTTCGGTGGTCAGCCGGAGTTGTCGGCCGATTTCCTCCAGCGTCTTTGGTTCGGAATCTTCAAGCCCGTAAAAAAGAGTAAGCACCAGCTTTTCGCGGTAAGGAAGTTGTCGTAGTGCATCTTGAACAACTATTTTCAGTGATTCTTTGATCGTGCTTTGATCTGTCGGTTCGCCGCCGTCCGGTATCGCGTCAAGCAGGCTTATCTCCGGCGACACCAGTGACGGTGCATCTACGGAAACCTGTTTTTCGCCGTTTTTCAACGAACGGCGTATTTTCTCAACTGAAACATCAAGCGCTTCGGCCAATTCTTCAGCGGTAGGCTCGCGTTCCAACAGTTGCGCCAACGTGGATTGGGATTTCTTCACCTTGATCAAGTCCGAAATCTGGTTGCTTGGCAACCGTACGATGCGCGACTGGGTAGAAATGGCCGATATAATGCTTTGTCGTATCCACCAAACAGCGTAAGATATAAACTTGAATCCCCGGGTCTCATCAAACCGCTTTGCGGCAGTGACAAGCCCGAGATTCCCTTCGTTAATCAGGTCTTCAAGTACCAAACCCTGGTGTTGGTATTGTTTGGCAACAGACACAACAAACCGTAGATTGCCCTTGATCAACCGGTTTAGGGCCAGACTATCGCCCGTCCGTATCCGGATGGCTAAAGCTACTTCTTCTTCCGCAGTAAGTACATCGTATTTGCTAACTTCCAATAAGTAGGTATTCAAGGATCGATTACTGCGATCGGTAATCGACTCAGATATTTTCAATTGTCTCATGTACTATTTGCGCCTGACGGGTATCCGGTAAAGGTAGTCAATTAATCGGCAAATGCAACAAGAAACCCCACGCCCATCATTCTCCTTTGGGAAAGCGACTGTCTGCTTTTACCTCTGCTATCTGCAGCGTATGCCTGGCGGTATGCCCAGGGATGTAAAGCAGCGAATGGTAGCCGTCTACCGGACCGAAGGGTGAGTCGGAAACGCGATTGCGCATATCGTCTTCACTGAGCGTATCGATATAGTCCAGCAACGTCCTACGCTGGTTGCGCAGCTCTTCAAGGGCCACCTCCGCATCCGTGTATTTGCCGGGTGTCGCTGGTGTTAGTTCTTTCGAAGCCTGTACCTTGAAACTCCTGTCCTTGATGCCATTGATAATCTCTTCGTCCGTCATCTTGATCTCGCCCCTGCGCTCCGCATTCGGCGATTGAGCGAATACCTCCTGGGCAAAGCCGAACAACATTTTCTCCGTCAGGATAATGTGCTCAAGGCACTCGCTTATCGACCAACGGTCCGGCGCGGGCTTGAATCGAAGCTGCGCTTCACTAAGCCCTGCCACCGCTTTCTCCAAATCGTCATAGGTCTGCTGATAATAATCAAGCAAGAACGACTTATCGTGCCGGGCTGCCTGCTTGGTGGTTTGGCCAGTCGCATCGGCAGCCGCCGCACAAGCGGCGCATACCGTGATGAATAAGATGAATAATCGTTTCATATCAGGATAATTTAATGACTAACAGAAAAATTCGTTGCCGTATGAACGGCGATGTAGACAAATTTAATTTATCCTGACGTGAAATAGCGGTGTGGGATGTGACATATTCAGTGGGGTTTTGAGACAAGTTTTAGTCATGCCGGCCTGATAGACCGCCCCCAGAAGCTTAACTTGTTGATTACATGATATCGTCGGCCACCAGGACCCGCTTAATCCATCGATCCTTGCCGTGCATCCGGGCGTTGGACGCCGAGTGCGCATGGATCGTATTCCGGCTATTAAACATCAACAAATCCCCTTTTTCGAGCACGACACGCGTATACACCTGCTCGGCGGACGCCCTGTTGGATGAAATCATGGCAGCTGGCTTTTCCTCACTTTCGGCCAGCATCGCCAGTTTCACAGACGCGGCATATTCCTTGTGGAACAGGCAATCGACTCCTTGGCTGCAAATCGACCCAATCAGCGAAGACAGCTGTTCATGATACCACTGTATATCATCGTAGCGTGCGATTTTAACGACCGCTTGCTCATCACCATGTACACAAAGCAATCCCGTCCAAACCGCTTGTGTGGTAGCGCCAGTGCCGTGCGGGCGCAGCGCAGCCCCCCTGCATACCGCCTTATCGAAAAAAAAGGTATCGCCGAACAGCGCTGCGATAACACCCATCATGCTATCAGAAAGCAGGGGGATATGATCGGCTACAAACGGTTCTTCGGGCGTATCTGCGAAGAGGTCTTCTGTGGGGAGGTTGCGCAATAGCCCGACATCAGATTCCGCCGTTTCACTCCGCCAGTCGAGCAAGCGCTCGGGCAAAAGCGCAGCGGCTTTTTGGCAACTTTGCATAAATGTATCGAAATTTTCAGTATGATACGGGGCGACAACATCCGCCACCATCTCCCGGGTGTATTGTTTCTCTTCGCTGGTCAACGCATAATAAGGTTGTTGAATTTCGGTCATCATAATAAAGGGCTTGAATGTAAAGCAATCTCACGTGCTGGAGGACATTAATTTTTTTTTCAAGTAGTAGATAATAGGGTCAAGCATGTATTGGCTTATGTTTTTCAAAGAAACAAATGTCGGAATCCAAATCAGTGATCTAAATACACCAAAATGGGTATTTTTTAAAATCCAACGCACATCCAAAAAATGAGTTCCGTTCCTTTCTATGAAACGGAGCTCCATGCTAATATCCTCAATGGTTAGGTGTACTTATTTGACAGCAACGATTTCAATATCCAACTGGAATTCATCAGAAATTGCCCTATCGCCCAATCCGCTGAAAAAGTTGCCAGACCGGTATTTGATGTCAAATTGCGTACGGTCAATCTTAACCTCCTTCGCGATGGCGTGTACCATATTGCCAGATTGATGAACCGTCGCCGGGAAGGTGATAGGTTTCGTAATTCCTTTGATCGTCAGGTCGCCGGTAATCGACAGATCGCTTCCCGAGCCACTGACCTTCGTCACCTTAAACACGGCTGTGCCAAATTTGGGTGCATCAAAAAAATCTTCGCTCTTCAGGTGGTTAGCAAGCCTGGCTGCGCGATCGCCCGTCAAGTCGGTCACCGTGATAGCATTGATGTCTATGGTAAAGGTGCCTCCCGTTAGCTTATCGCCATCAAACGTCAGATCCCCCTGGCTGATACCGATTTCGCCGGTATGCTTTCCGCCGGCCACATTACGTCCTGTCCAAGCTATCTTGGATTTGGTTGTATCAACTTTGAAAACATCGGCCGCTGGCAGCGTAAATGCGTAAAACGTCAATAATAATGCTACCGAAAAAAGTGTTGATGAGATGGTTCTTTTCATAATAATTCCGTTAATGAATAACTGTCAATGGATTTTTGCCCGGATCCAAAGATAGGCGTTGGGACCCGGGTTTATGCCGGTTGTTGTTGTAATTTTTTCATTAATAATTTATTTCGGTATATGATGGCGACCAACTGGATAAGTTCACGTTTTCTATGTGGCAACGCATGGTACCGAGTAGGTGACAGCAATCATGAATAAAGTCGTATCTTTGCATGACTTTTAACTATAGGGAGAGACAACTATGTCAATTGTTAGAGAATCAGACTTAATTGGTATCGGTAAAAAATATCAAATTGAGACCGAAGCCGGGGATTATATGGTCGTGGTCATCCACGACGACGGCCGCCGGGAGCTCTACCGCTATGACCAAGAAGAAAATGAATCCAAATGCGTGATGACCTTGTCTGATGAAGAATCACGCCAAGTGGCCGGCATCATCGGTGGATTATCCTACAAGCCAAAGGCCCTTGAAACAATTGAAGTCGCACTTGACGACTTAATCATTGAATGGTACAAAGTGGAGGGCGGTGCTCCAAGCATCGGCAAGTCCATCGGCGACCTGGAAGTGCGCAAGCGCACCGGAGCGTCCATCATAGCTGCCATCAAGGATGGCGACAGCATCATCAATCCTGGGCCCGACTACGTCATTGCCGCCGAAACTACATTGGTAGTGGCCGGCAAAAGAAGCCATATCAAATTATTGAAGGAGATTTTATAAAAACCAAGGTACTGGAGCGAACAGCATGCTATCACATACCCTGATATTGGAAGTAGGCATTGCCGTTGGATTGGTAGCCCTTGTTGGATTGATATCGAATAGGCTTCGGTTTTCTGTCATCCCCTTTTTCATCCTGATTGGAATGGTACTTGGCCAACATGCTCCAAAATTTGGCAACATCGACCTTACCTTTACGGAAAGCAAACCGTTCATCGATTTCATGGGGCGCCTGGGCGTACTGTTCCTACTGTTTTACCTGGGGCTGGAGTTTTCCGTGAGTAGGCTTATCAAATCGGGGAAGTCCATTCTTACAGGGGGAACTTTCTATGTTGTCCTCAACTTTTGCTCCGGTCTCCTGGTTGGCTGGCTGATGGGGCTTCCGTTTAAGGAAACCATGGTCCTTTGCGGCATCATGACAAGCTCTTCCACGGCTATCGTAGCGAAGGTGCTTACCGATCTCAAACGGACGGCCAACCCCGAAACGGAGGTCATTATGGGCATGATTATGTTTGATGACCTGTTTATCGCCATGCATATTTCGTTCCTTTCGGGACTTATTCTTACCGGAAGCAGTTCTTTTTGGACGGTAGCAGGCACATCATTGCTTGCCTTGGGATTCATATTGGCCTTTCTCATCCTGGGCCGGAAACTGGTTCCGGCCATTGACAAGGTACTTCAGGATAAGTCTTCTGAGCTGTTTATATTGGTGATATTCGCCCTCTTATTTATTGTCGCCGGTTTCTCCGAAACCATCCACGTCGCCGAAGCCATCGGCGCCCTGATGGCCGGACTGGTGTTGGCTGAATCCCAATACATCAAGCGCATCGAACAAATGGTGCTGCCCTTCAAGGACTTCTTCGGAGCAATGTTTTTCTTTAGCTTTGGGCTGTCTATCGATCCCATGTCTTTGGGCGGAGCGGTCATGTGGGCCGCCATCGCGGCGTTGGTAACGGTATTATGCAATGTGGCTTCCGGCTATTTTGCATCGCATTTCGCTGCACTAAAAAAGCGAAAGTCGGTAGATATCGGCTTTACGCTCGCTGCCCGGGGTGAATTTTCGATCATCATGGCCAATATTGGTAAGGCCGGTAAGCTGTTACCTGTCATCCAGTCGTTTGTGGTGGTATATGTTTTGATTTTATCCATCGTAGCCCCCTTGCTCACCAAAGAATCGCGCAACATCTGGAATGCGCTGTTCGGCAAAGATAACGTAGAAAATAAGCCCTTAAAAACGCTTAGCGACCTGGAAAACCCGCCTCCAAAATCGTAGTCAAACAGGCCTGATGGTCCTATCAGCTAAATGATGTGCGGATGATCACTTTTTGCTATGATTCTCGTACGTTTTGTTGTGTGCTTGAAAAATATTCCGGATTTTTGGGAAACAAGCGGTCGGTTGAGCTTGTTGGTAGCAAATATAACATACACTAAAAACTGAAGCGATGAACCGTTTTACGATAATTTTGCTGGCTTTGATAGGTTTAGCAGCCTCGTGCAACAACACGCCAAAATCAAGCGATTCGGGCATGAAAAAGCTGTCGGCAATCACCAACAACCCCGAGAACCCTACATCGATTTTTCTTACCTTGCTGGACAAAACGGAAGATGCCACCACCGTATCTTATTTAGCAAAGGGTGTTTATCAAGATGATACGGTAGGCATACGGATTGAGGTTGATAAAGGCATTCCCGCGGGGATCAACCCGGATGGCTCGGTGAATGAGGAGCTCGGTTTCAAAAAGGGATCAATCAAATTTATAAAATCTGGGCCGGAGAGCGATCGCTTTGTTGCGGCGTTGGGCCAACTGTGGCAAGTTAGCGAAGTGAGCAGCATGAAGCGTGCTGTCCAGCCGCTGGTATTCTCTTCGAACAAAGCGGCTTTTGATGACGCGAAACCTACGACAAACAATTTCAAACTGTTCTTCGATGAAGACGCCCGTGTCCCGGGGGAGCTGTTTTTTACGTTAGATACGTATCAACACCTTGTCGAATTTCAAGAGAAAGGACCGCAATACCGGTCTCAAATCGTGCATGCTTTTGCAGAATAACCGCAGCGGAGGTGGCTATTAGGGCGGTGAAACCGGCTACATGAAGCCGAGTTCCAACCGGGCGACCTCGCTCATCATGCTTTTGTCCCACGGCGGGTCAAAGGTGAGTTCTACCAACGCCCTGCTTACCCCTTCCACCCCTTCCACTTTGCGCTGAACTTCATCGATAATGTTGCCTGCGACAGGGCAGCCCGGTGCCGTAAGCGTCATAATCACTTTAGCCGAACCATCTTCTTTCGTGATGATTTCGTATACCAAGCCCAATTCGACAATATTAACCGGTATTTCTGGATCGAATACAGTCTCCAACTCCGCCGTAATGGCCGGTGCAAGATTCAATGGATCATTGATAATCATCGTTTTTACTTCACGGGTACCATACAAAGGTAATGTATTTTTCTGGCACCAAGACCAGTTGATCCTACATCTTGACATTGCATTCACAAAGCCGTACCTTTAGCTAACGATATTGAGAAAAATGAACATCATTACCGCCGCGCAAACAAAGGATGCCGACCGGCATACCATTGAAACGGAGCCCATCGCTTCGGTCGACCTCATGGAAAGAGCTGCAAATGCTTTTGTAACGGCATTCATACCGCTGTATCCCGACAGCAATACGAGCATACTGATCTGCTGCGGTACCGGCAACAACGGTGGCGACGGGTTGGCGATTGCACGTCTCCTGCAAGCACATGGATACGATGCCATCACCGTGTGGGTCGTACGGTTTGCCAATAGTGAGCGCGACGATTTTACGGCAAACTTCGCCCGCTTGCATAATACGCCCATCCGGATAACGGAATTTTTTCCCGGCGATAAGCTACCGGATATTGACCAAACGGTCATCATCGACGCCTTGCTGGGCTCTGGTCTGAATAAGCCGCTCACCGGTGATTGGCTGCGATTGGTAAAACACATCAATGGTGTACCGGGCCGTAAGGTTGCGGTAGATGTTCCGACCGGGCTAAGAGCTGATGGCATCATCCCCGATACGGAGTATGCCCTGTACGCCCATGACGTTATTTCATTTCAACGGCCCAAGCTGAGCTTTTTCTTCCCCGAATCAGCCAAGGCCATCGAACGTTTCCACGTGGTAGACATCGGCCTTGATGAGTCGTACATCGAACGCTTACCCACCGATTTCCGGTTGATCACCAGAGACGACATCCAGCGCATCTACCGCAACCGCCTACCATTCAGCCACAAAGGCACATACGGACATGCGTTGCTGATCGCCGGGAATACCCGGACCATGGGCGCCGCCCTGCTCTGCTGCGGAGCAAGCGTATATAGCGGTGCCGGCCTTACCTCGGCTTGTATTCCGCCGGCAGGACTTGCAGCCCTGAACACCTGTCATCCGGAAGTAATGTACTGTCCTGAAGAAGATCTGGCTGAAATATGGGGCACATTTGACGCAGTAGGTATTGGACCGGGGTTGGGGCAGCGGGAGAAACTCCTTACGGCATGCCTGGGCTACAGCGCAAAACCGATGGTGATCGATGCTGATGCGATTACCTTACTGGCACGAGAACCGTCGTTGATGGAGAAATTACCTACACCGTGCATCCTCACGCCACATATGAAGGAATTTGACCGCTTGTTTGGCACACACAGTTCATGGTGGGATCGGCTGCGCACGGCAAGGGAACAGGCTGAAGCACGGCATATTGTCCTGGTATTGAAAAACCGCTATACGTTTATCGTGATGCCCGATGGCAGCGTATACATAAACCCCACCGGTAACCCGGCAATGGCCAGTGGCGGCATGGGTGATGTACTTACAGGTATGCTGACGTCATTCTTGGCGCAGGGTTACCCACCACAGGAAGCCGCAATACTGGCCTGTTACCTGCATGGCACCGCAGGAGACCAATTAGCCGCCAATGGCATGGCGGTTGTACCCGCGGGAAAGCTAATCCGGATGATTCCGCTGGCAATCGGGAACAGGGGAGGCTTTTCCTAATTCCATCGCTTCACCTGCTTACAAAATAAAATGATGTCCCAGCCGTTCCCTTACTTCAAAAAGTAAACAAAAGCGCTTTTTTCTGCTGACCGGGGGCATGGTCACGGGCAGATTTCTTTCCCGTGATTTTCTTGGCCTGGCCTGGCGGCACCTTACCGCTCTTGCCCGCTGTCCGGTGTGTGACATATGATGTCGTCATTGCGATTATAACCGCTAACAATGTGATGCGAATCGTTTTCATATTCATAGTTCCCTGAGTTCATCGATCTTAAAGGCAAAAAACGTACCTTTCCTGCAACAACCCGAAATCAACACGAATAAAAAGGATATTGTCCACTTTAGGATACGTGACTAAAATAGTCGCGGACTGCCCGGATTTGTTTTTCAGAAAGTACGGCGCGCAGTTGGTCGTCTCCCGCTTCACGTATTTTCTTGACCGACTTAAACGTCTTAAGCAATTTCTCAGCTGAGGTCTTGCCGATACCCGGTATATTTTCCAGTTCCGTACGGAAGGTTTTCAGGCTGCGTTGCTTCCGATGGAACGTGATACCGAAGCGGTGCGCTTCGTCCCGCAAGTGCTGGATGACCTTCAACGTTTCTGACTTTTTGTCCAAATACAATGGATACTGGTCGCCGGGATAATACAGCTCTTCAAGCCGTTTGGCGATACCAATAATGGTGACCTGTTTATCGATTCCCAGCAGCTTGAGGCTTTTCAATGCAGCGGAAAGCTGGCCCTTGCCGCCGTCTATAACGATAAGCTGTGGGAGGGTCTGCCCTTCGTCCAGCAGCCGGCGGTATCGCCGATGTACCGCCTCTTCCATGGTGGCGAAATCATTAGGGCCCTCAACCGTCTTGACGTTAAAATGCCGATAGTCCTTTTTTGATGGCTTGGCATCTTTGAATACCACGACGGCCGATACCGGATACTTACCCTGGAAATTGGAGTTATCGAAGCATTCGATATGCCGTGGCAGTACATTCATCCGAAGGTCTTTTTGCATTTGGGTAAGGATACGCTCAACCTTCAGCTCCGGATTCAGCTTCTCATATTGATCCAACCGTTCCTTTTTGAAATAAAGCGCATTCTTCAAGGACAGATCCAACAGGCTTCGCTTTTCGCCCAACTTGGGTATCGTGAATTTAAGATCTTCCGCCTTGATACCAATCGCAAAGGGGACGATAATTTCCTTCGAGGTACTGTTGAAACGGCTCCGGATTTCAGGGATAGCCAGGCTGAGCAGCTCAGCATCGGTTTCGTCAAGTCTTTTCCTAAGTTCCACCGTCTGAGTCTGGATAATCACACCGTTCATTACCTTAAGGTAATTGACAAACGCATGGCTTTGATCGGACGCAATGCTGAACACATCCACATTGGTGATGGAGGAATTGACCACCGTAGATTTGCTTTGGTAACGATCCAGCAGGTCAAGTTTGCTTTTCAGCTGGTGCGCGTACTCAAAATTCAGCTCCGCGACGGCGCCATCCAGTTGGTCTTTCAGCCGCCGGATAACTACGCCGATTTTGCCATTCAGGATATCGCGGATATCGTTGAGGTTTTGTTCGTAATCTTCCTCTGTTTGATAACCTTCGCAGGGCCCTTTACAATTGCCGATTTGATATTCCAGACATACTTTGAACTTACCTTTACTGATGTTGTCCTCGGTAAGGGCGAGGTTGCACGTGCGCAGTGGAAACAACTCGCGGATGGTGTCCATGATAGCGTGCATCATGCCCACCGACGCATAAGGACCGAAATACCTTGACCCATCCTTGATGTATTTCCGTGTCGGGAAAACACGCGGAAAGCGTTCATTTTTTATGACAATCCAGGGGTATGTCTTGTCATCTTTGAGCATGACGTTGTACCGGGGTTGATGCTTTTTTATCAAGCTGTTTTCAAGCAGCCATGCATCGATTTCGGTATCCACGATGGTAAAGGTGATGCGATTGATCTTGCGCACCAGCACACGGGTTTTGCCGTTGAGCAGGTTGGTCTTTACAAAATAAGAGCTGACCCGGTTTTTGAGGTCCTTCGCCTTACCGATATAGATAAGTTCGCCGTTAGCGTCCCAATATTGGTAAACACCCGGCCGATGCGGTATCTCTTCAAGCGCCTTACGGTAGTCAAATTTAGTCATATCGAATAAGCAGCAGGCGGAAGGCCTCAGCGTAAGCTTATAGCTTATAGCCTAAAACTGAACCAACTCAGAATCCCAATCGATCATCCAGCTTCTCTTCCTCTTCCCCGAAAAACTGGCGGTATTTACTGCAATCCAGTTCGCGCGTGAGCCCGCCATCCGGCAAGGGGAAGTCACCTTTGGAATAATGCAGCGAGGTATCGGCATAGACTTTTTGCATATAAATGGCAAAGACCGGCAATGCGGCTTGCGCCCCCTGCCCTTCAGTCATCGAATAGAAACTGATGCCACGATCTTCGGCTCCTGTCCATACGCCGCTCACCAGTTCCGGCGTGATGCCGATAAACCAGGCGTCCGCATTGTCATTGGTCGTACCGGTTTTCCCGCCTATAGGGTTGGTAAAATTATAGCGGAAACGCAGGCGTCTTCCCGAACCGTCATCCACGACACTCTTTAGCATATCCACCATAATGTAAGCGCTTTCGCTGTTGAGCACCTTGGTTACCCGGGGAGCTTTCTCATAAATCGGCATGCCGTTTTTGTCTTCAATGCGCAGGATATAGGTGGGTTCCACCCATACGCCTTGGTTTACGAACGAAGAATAGGCACCCACCATATCGTATACAGACGCCTCATAAGCCCCAAGCGCGATGGACGGGTATTCCGGCACTTCGGAGGTAATGCCCATCCGTTTGGTCAGTGTAGCAACCGGCCTGGCACCTACTTCGTTGATCATGTAGGCCGTAGCAAAGTTTTGCGAATGGGCCAATGCCCCGCGCAATGTGATGGGACTTCCCACCGATTCGCCACGCGGCGTCCACGCATATTGCCCGGTACCGATAGTCAACGGTACGTTTGGTACCTGGAAGCACGGCGAGAACCCATTATCGATGGCTACCGCATAGGTAAATGGTTTGGCCGTAGAACCCACCTGCCGGGTACCCATCTTGACCTGGTCATATTTGTAGTGTTCGAAATTGATCCCCCCCACCCAGGCGCGTACATAGCCTGTCTGCGGCTCCATAGACATGAAGGCATTTCTAAGGATCAGCTTATTGTAGCGGATAGAATCCATGGGTGTCATGGTTGTATCCCTGTTTCCTTCCCACGTAAAGATGGTCATCGGCACTGGCGTATTGAAATCCTTTTTTATCTCTTCATCCGACTTACCGGCTTGCTTCAACACCCGGTAACGGTCTGAACGCCGCATGCCGGTTTCAAGCAATTTAGCTTTGTCGCCCTGAAACGGGTCGCGGTTCCGCCATTGCCTGTCGAAATTTGCCTGGATGGTTTTCATCCATTCTTGCTGGGCTTCCTCAGCGTAAAGCTGCATCTTGGAATTGATGGTTGTATAGATTTTGAGCCCGTCCCGATCCAGATCCCAGGGCGTACCGTCAGCCTTGGTGATTGACATCTCGTTGAATTCCCGTTGTATTTCACGCTTCAAGACAGCCCTGAAATAAGGAGCAAGCCCCTCTCCGTAATTCGATATACGCATATCGGTAATCAGCGGTTCACTTTTGAGGCGCGTCGCCTCTTCCCGTGTGAGGAAGCCTTCTTTCCGCATATTGTCGATAACCACATTACGTCGCCTGATGGCATTCTGTGGATACCGCACGGGCGAATAGATACCCGGTCCCTTGAGCATCCCCACCAGCAGGGCTGCCTGTTGGACATTCAGCTTATCCGGGGTTGTATTAAAATAAGTCCGTGCTGCCGATTTGATGCCGTACGTATTATAAGCGCCGAAATCGACGGTATTGAAATACATCGTAATGATTTCTTCCTTGGTGTAATTACGCTCCAAGCGCACGGCTGTAATCCATTCTTGAAATTTCTGGATGATGCGTTTGCCCGTACTGCGTGCACGGCCTTCCGAAAACAAGTTAAGCGCCAGTTGTTGCGTGATGGTACTCGCACCTTGGCGATTGCCTACCAAATTGTAAAAAATAATCGTGAACGTACGCCTGTAATCGATGCCGGAATGCCGGTAGAAACGTTTGTCTTCGGTTGCTATCAACGCCTGTATCAGGTGGGGTGACAATTCGTCATACCGTACATTGGATCGATTTTGCACAAAATAAGTCCCAAGCACCACACCATCATCCGAAATAACCTCGGATGCCAGGTTGCTTTTCGGATTCTCCAGGTCGCGGAAAGTTGGCAGCTTTCCAAAAAGCCCCATGCCCACACTGAAAATAAACAAAAAGCCCATTAAGATAGCACCTATCAGTATTTTCCAGAAATTACGGGTATATCGGCTGATTTCTTCTTTTGTTAATGTATTCGCTTTCTTCGTCTGTTTCTTCATTATGTTTTAGTACTAAGTACCGAGTAGTTAGTCGTTAGCGGTTTATACTTACTCACGTATTCACTTATCCATTTGCTCCTGGTAAATGGCATGGTAATCATCTATCTTATCAAAATCAGATAGCGTGCCAAAATATGTTTCCGTGATGACAAATGTATTATAGATATCCGCCGGGATTTTCATAATGTCCGGCAACAAGGGCAATAACGAGGTCTCGTAACGCTTGGCATCGTCATAACGGTAAAACGGACCGATATAAACCAATTGGTTTTCGCCATTTACAACCTTAAGCTGGTGGCTGATGGCATTGCCCGCATACCGGGTACGGTTAAACTGTCCGATGCCGAACCTCGATGGTGCGAGGTTCACACGTTCATTCATTACATTGATAACAAAAAAGTAGGTTGCCGAATCCGGAAGCAGTTCCAAATCCCGATAGACATTGGGCCCAAGTTCACCAACTTCAGCCGTCTTAGCCAGCTGTTGCCTGGAAACACCGGACGCGTTTCCCAAGCTATTGCGTCCGCTTAACCCTGCTTGCCCGGCGGCAGCCACGGCCAGCTCCCGGCGTGGCCTTGGCGGCTCGGGACCGTGGTTGATGACCAGTTGCGGCCATAAGGTCATCGTCGGCTCGTCTACAAACCGCTCCCTGTTTTCATCGGCGCCTTGCAAAGCATACGGCCGGGCGGCCAGCGTATCCCTGTTCACTTCAATAAAAGCAAGATGCTGGGCAACCAATGGGGTGATCAGGCTATCGTCCGGAAAATCTTCAACGAGCTGCAGCAAGGCATGTTCAAATGTATCGAGGCTTGCGGTGCGTCCCAATGCCAAAGCCTGCAAATAGCCCAATTGACTTGCAATTTGTTGCCTTTCGGGGTTTTGACGGCGTATACGCGTCACCTCTTCGATGACGTCAGGGTACCGCTGTTGCGTGTATAAGGTATATACGTTTTCATAAGCTTGGTCCAGCACCCGCTTTTGTTGCTCAAGCTTGGCCATATACGAAGGGTCCCGGATTAAATGACTGTATAGCGCGTCAGGAAAGGCGGTCAATAGCCTGTCCTTATAATACGCTGCGCGCGCTTCGTCGACATCGGTGTAAAGCCGATACAGGTTATAGTAGAGCAATGCAGCCTCCTCGGTGTCGGGGTAGCGTTTTAACAGCTCCTCATAGGTGTTGATTGCCGCCTCATTGTCACGCAGTTCGTCTCGGTAGGTGTTTCCGATGCGAAGCAATGCATCGTGGATTTGTCCGTGCGACGTCGCCAGCTTCGCTTCATTATCGGGCAAGGCCTCGATATAACGCCCACGGAGTTGCTGTACCCATGCGGTACTATCGAGCGCGGCCGTGTCAGCCAGCGCGGCCGCGCCTTCACCGAAAGCCGCAGGGCCACTGCCTCCAGTGGCAGAGGGTTGACCGAGCATATCACTGAACCGCCAATTATCACGCAATTGGCGAATGCCCCATCGCCGTCTAAATTCCGCCTGCCCCATCCCCATAGCATCCGGGTTGTTAAAGTAAAACCGATTATCGGTGTAGCTTATCGTCGTGGGCAAGATATCATCAAATGCCGGCCGTCGGTCCGACCGGCGGCTGACATGCTTAGGCTCACTTTCGGCCGCAAACTGCCTGGCATATGCGTCACTGACAATGGTATCGAGCACGGCTTCGCGCCTTACGTCATCCAAAGCTGCAAGATACTGTAAGCTATCCTGGCGTGCCACCACTTGCAATTGCGTGATCAAATCATCCAGATTGGCGATTTTACGCTGAACCGCGCCTACATCAGGAAAGTCTGCGGGCAACGACATACCCACGCTGTCATAGTAGTGCTTTGCGGTTGTGTATTCAGCGGCGCTGAAATAATGATCAGCCAACTTCAGGTAAGTAAGCGCCGTTTGATAGCGGTTGTTGCTCGGCTGCTGCAACGCCATTTCGTAATTGGCCAAGGCTTCTGCTAAGTGACCGTCTGCATAAAACACCTCGGCAATCTGATAATAAATTTGATCCTTAAATGCCGCATTTTTGTCATCGCGAAGCATGCGCCGCAACAACCTTACACGGTCAGCACCGGTGGCATTTTCATCGGTGGCAAGATAAACGCTGTTCAACCCCGCATAGAACGACATTTCGTAAGGTGCATTGCTATTTATTACCCGGCGGTAATGTTGATGCGCTTCATCCGCGTAACCATGTTTTTGCAGTAACTGCCCCAACAGGAAATGCCAACGCAACTTGGTCGGCTTGTGCCGCGTATTTTCGACCGCCTGACGCAGCATGGTAATCGCCGATTCCTCATCATGTGTGAGGAGGTAATACTTCGCCTGGGTGGCAAACGCCAGCCCTTGCGAACGCTTGTCCGACTCCAAACCTAAAAAGACCGTATCCAACACCAAACCGGCATCATGGAGATTGCCCAATTGCATCAGCGAACGGGCCTTTCCTATCAATGCCGCCTGACGGTACGCTGGCATGTCGGCAAACGCATGTGCTACATACGAGAAAAACTCAACGGCATTATAGTAGTTCGCCTTCAAGTAGTTAGCCTTACCCGTAAGCAGGTAGGCTTCATTAATGTACTTACTTCTTGTTTTCTTATTAATGATATCCAGCGCTTTGCCGATGACCGAATCCATCAACTGGCCGTTGGCTGCAGCCGTAGCCTCGGTAGGCTCCACGAAGATGGGAAGCAATTGCTGATAGTTGTCCTGATGTGAAGCGAAATTTTCACGTTCGGCGTCAGCAATGATTTTACGGCCATGGTAGACGATATTATACCGTGCGGTAAGGTTTTCCATCATGTCGTACTTAACCCCTTCGTCCTGCCGATTAACAGCGCATGCTACAATCACATAAGACATTAAGGCTAAGGCAGCTAAGCGAGAGAATAAAAAAGAAAATGTATTACGTTTCAATGCCGCTATTTCTTAGAGGATGTGCCATAAAAATAAATATCTTTGCTGGGAACACACATGCAAAAATATCATTTATTTTGATACCAGCTACACAATAAAAAGGAGGAACGTTGCGCAAACAAAAAACGAAACTTGCTAAAACACTCAATATGCGGTATAAGGTTGTCGTGCTCCAGGAGGAAACTTTTGAAGAAAAAGCGTCATTTACCGGAAAATTGTGGTACTGGATCACTGGCGTTAGTTCCGCGGCTGTCATCGTGGTAATGTTGACGATCGCCTTTATCCGGGCCACACCATTGCGCGAGTATGTGGCGGGCATGTCTTTAAACGGTTTTGAGCGGAGCCGCCTTATCGAGGCTTATACCCGCATCGATTCCATGGAGCAGGTCGCAGCGGCAAACACCATCTACCTGGATAACCTTCGGCAGGTTATTGCAGGCCAGGCCGGCGAGACACTCGAACAAGCCGGCGGGCAACATATCGCGGGCAAGACAACGAACCCGGCACCTCCGGCTGTAGCTGACGTTGGCCTTTCCAAAGATGAGTTGGCACTCCGCCAGTTGGTGGAATCCGGTGCGCCGTATGACCTACCCGAAAATCCGGAAGCCGCCCACACGGGTATCTCATCTTACACGTTTTATAGCCCTATCAAGGGTATTATCAGTTCAAATTTCAGTGCCAAAGAACAGCACTATGCCGTGGATATCGCCGTGAAGCTGAACGAACCCGTGAGAACGACGTTGAGCGGCAACGTCGTGTTTGCCTCCTATACACCGGAAACCGGATACGTCGTCATTGTCCAACACAGTAATAATTTATTATCACTTTATAAACATTGTGCTTCGATTATCAAAAAAGTTGGTAGCTTTGTACGTGGCGGGGAAGTTATTGCGTTTGCAGGTGATACAGGCGAATTGAGTACAGGCCCACATCTTCATTTTGAGTTATGGCACAACGGCAACCCGGTAAACCCCACCGACTACATCGCTTTTTGAAAAATCCATAATTACCTAAGCAAAACCAGCATGTTTGTAAACAAAAAAAATGAAAAACCGCAGGAACAACGAGGAAGCACCTTTAACCTGATTGCCAGCGGGACATCAATCACCGGAGACATCAATACATCCGGCGACCTGCGCATCGACGGCCAAATCATTGGCGATGTTACCTGCACAGCCAAACTGGTCATTGGCGAAAACGGAGACATTAAAGGCAATGTAAACTGCAACTCCGGCGAAATTTCAGGCACCGTTCAGGGAGAGGTGGTAGCCAAAGAGGTACTCCAGCTCAATCATTCAGCGTCGATACATGGTGATATCAAAGCAACGCGGTTTATCGTCGAAGACGGGGCTTCCATTAATGGGAAATGTACGACCAGCAAAAATTTAAGCTTGCCTGACCACCTGCCCGAAGTGAAACTGATTGGCTATGAAAAAGCCCAGGTCGTCCCCCAATAACGCATTAGGCAAATACGCTTATTTTACAGGCGTCGGTTTCCAGATGCTGGCGATTATCGGCATTTTCACTTATCTCGGATACCGTCTGGACGAATCCCGGCATAGCGAGAAGCCGCTTTGGACTGCTTTATTTGCGCTGGTGGGTGTGTGCATCAGCATCTATACGGTGATACGGTCGGTGACACGCAGGGGGAAATAATACCGCATTAACCGCGCTGCTTTTTTCTGTCGAGGATATTCAGGTAGACAGACAACACACTGACCACGGCGAAGCTTATGGCGGTGACACTATCCACCAATCCTGCATCGATGGAGGTGCCGGTGAACGTATCTACCTGGTATTTGATGAATGAATCAGGAAGATTGTTTTCGCCCAGCTTAGTTTTTACCTGCCATTGCCAATCGGTAATGGGGCAATAACCGATGCCATACCATATGCCCAGCAACAGCCAGGAAGCGGCTGTGATCAGCACCGCATATAAATGAAGCCGGCGGGTGGACGGCCATATCCAACCCAGCAGGTTGAAACCGATAATCAACACATGCAGCAGGGTAAAAAAGCTGTCGAGCACTTTCAGCCATATCATACCTATTAATCGTACAAAACGTGTGCCTTTACATCACCGGCGCTCGCCCTCCTTATTACCTAATGAAAACCGCCTCGAAATGGTGAATCCCCATCTGAATTGCCCCTTTCTCCATGACGAGGTGGTTTCCGGGATGTACTGCATTTCCTGAATAGCAGTAGCATTGGTAAAGTTCAGGTTGAATACGTGGCCGCCTGTTTCAATTTCGAGTCCCACGCCCAATGGATTATATAGCGCCGTGATGGCATCCGCATACCTTTCTTTGCTTGCCGCCGATCGGAAAGGCAGAAAATAATCCATCACAAGCGCCATACGCCTGCTCACCTTTAGCCTACCGCCAATCCCCAGGGCAAACAGGTCATTCATATCATCATAATAGGCCGTGGTATTTCGCCGAATGTATGTCGGATGGAGCGCCAAGGACAGGTTGGACCCGAATTTCCGTGCCAGGATAAATTGCGCCACGATGTTTAGCCTGTCTGAAAACTGCCGGTATGATACCGCTTCGCCATCGTTCTGCCGGTCGGCTTCCACACCGGGGATGGTTACACTCGTGTAAAGCGTCACGGATAGTGGCGTTTTCCCATCGACAGTCTGCCGCAGCACCCGGTATTTTAGGTTTGCCTCATACAATTGCGAGACCCGGGTCGCTCCCTTGGCCCGGGCTATCCCCACGTTCAGGTAATCCGTTATCCCGTATTCAAAGCCTATTTTGATATCCGTTGAATTGTCCAATCCAAAAAAATTCCGCCCCCCGCCATTGGCACCGGCAATATCACCGAAACGGTGGTCAACCTTAAAATCCAGCTCGTGCTTATGAATGGTCTCGATGGATTGGCTATTGATTATCCGTGTTGTTTTGAATGTAGCTTCCACCTCCTCACGCGCATGCCCTACACTGTCGCCTGCCAATACATCTGCGAGCTCGGTCTGCGCCGACAATGAAAAACTCGTAGCCAGCATGGCCAAAACCATCAGTAGCCTACACTTCTTCGTTATTTTTGATTTACGCATAAAATGGATTAGTTTATTGCCTTTGATAAGTAGATGAAACGTCTACCGCTACAATTTCCGCTATATTTTTAACCACGACCCGTGGTATCTTAATGCCGTGATCGGCAAGCTTCACGTCAAACTTGGCATGGGCCTTCACGGCATTGCCTCGTATTTCAATCATCGCCTTGGTTGTATAAAATTTCTTTACCCCATGGATTTCCAACTGGCCTGCAACGATCACCGGATAGCGCCCATCACTGGCCCAGTTTATCGGCTCGTTTATCTTGCCGCTAAACGTGGCATATGGAAATTGGTCACTTTCCATGTAGTTTTCGTTAAAATGTTCCTGCATCAAGCGTTTATTGAATACGAAGGATTTTATGGCTACTTTAAACGCGATTTCATTGCTTTTGACGTGAAGGGCTGAACTTGCCCGTTCTGTGACCGCGGCAATATCTTCCAGGGGAGCCGAGGAGAAAAAAGAAATCCGGCTTCCCCGATCGACCAAAATATCCTGTGCTTCCGCCCGGAAGCACAGGATCATAACGAAAAACCAAACATAGTATATCTTCATGGCTATGGTTCTATCCGCTGTCGATCGTCTTAGTTCTGTGGTGCCCCTTTAGCGATCCAAGCTTCAAGCAACTGCAGTTCACGCGTGGATAGGCTTCCATTCAGCGGCATGATGCGGCGTACCACCACCACGTCATTGATACGCTCCAGGTTGTTGTTTACGGAAGCGTATCCCGAAAAGACCCAGCGAGCGGTACCAGCTCCTGATCCGGTGTGGCAACTGCTGCAGCGCGACTGGAATAGGCCGCCTACGAAATTGGCGTAGGTCACATTGTCTACCGTTACGTTTTCACCGCCGGATAGCGGCGGTTCAGGCGTTGGCGCATCGTTGTCCTTTCCGCATCCCGCCAGGCTAAGCACCATTATCGTTAATAATGATGTCTTCCATACATACTGTTTCATATTCTATTACGTTCTATTATGTTATTTAGCTAGTTATATCAATTCAGTCCTATCAGATGTATCTGCCGTCGGTCAAGGCGCGGTCGCTTCCGGTGAATCGGGGCCCAACACCGGCCAGACACCAACCGCAGGAAAATCGATTCCCTTGGTCTCGCCCCTGGCGACATCCTGTCCGAAATAGTAGAGTGGCCAGCCTTTATACGTCAATTGCGTACGGCCATGTACGGTTATTGATGCAAAATCATCGCGATTGACCGCCGAAGGTACCGTTTGCAACGTGGCATCGTATATCGGCCATACGCCATCGTTGCTGAAATCCGGATTGGTAAAATTGTTGGTATTATACCGGTCATTCCGAAACCCATATAAGGTACGGCCGTACGCATCCACGAGATATGCGGTCAGGCCCTCTCCCGGTGTCAAATCAGCCGTGTATGCCGTCCCATCGCCGCCGACAAGCTGATGGCTGACCAACATGACCGTATAATCCGGTTTGGCGACAAACCAGTTGCCACCGACACCATCTCCGGTGATTTCTCCCGGGTTGCCATCGCCGGAATAATAATATAAAGGCCAACCTTTGTAGGTCGTCTGCATCGTGCCGTCGGCCAAGGCAACCGTGCCTATATCTTCCCTGTCGATACCTTCGCCGGGCGCGGCCGCATCATGATGATACGGCGGCCATAGCGACAAGCAATTGCCCGCGCAGGCTGAGTTGCCGTCAGCGTCAAGCGCAAAAAAGTAAAGCGCCCGTCCCGCTCCATCCGTCAGCACTTGCCCAAACGTGGTGTGGACCTGCAAACGGATACCCATTGTTTCGGGCTCCGGCTCGGGATCGTCATCGCTGCAGGAAAGGGAGGAAAGACAAACCGCTGCGGCTGCCAATCCAATCAGTCGGGGAGAAAAAAGAACCATCATGATCGTTGTTTTATTATTATTGTCTCTTTACTGGGAGTACGCAAAAAAATGACACGAGGTTGCCCCAAGTAGCGGAATAAAAAATTTAGTTGCATCAAGGCAACCTTTGGTGGTCATCCTCCGTAATATTGTATATATAAGACAAACGCTTGCCGACGGTCAATGAAGAAATAGTACAAAAGTATATTGCGGGTTGCCGAAAACACAAAAAGGAAAGTCAATATGCTTTGTTCAAGCAATTCTATAGCTATGCTATGGGAATATGCAGGCGCTATGCCCGAAATTCGGACGAAGCATCGGACATCTTAAGTGATAGTTTCCTGAAAGTATTCAGCCATATCGAACAATACGATTCCTCCAAACCTTTTAAATCATGGCTCGGAAAAATCATTACGAATACGGCGATTGATTATTACCGTGCGAACTTGAAATTCGGTCAGCAAGAGGACGTAGAAGACCATGAGCACATCAGTGATGAGGCAAGTGTCTATGGCAAATTGGCTTACGATGATTTGCTGGCGTTAGTCCGGTCACTCAGCCCCGCGTATCAGGCCGTATTCAATCTTTACGCAATAGATGGATACAGCCACAATGAGATCGCCGAGCTGTTGGGCATTACCGTAAACACCTCGAAGTCAAACTTACATAAGGCACGCAAACGGCTTCAGGAACTATTGGATGAAACGACCAAAATGGAACGGCCCACGATACGTACGAAATAGATGACAGGCGCAGCGCAATATCGATAAAGTATGGAATAATGCAAGAGAAACACCCCATAGACGAACTTTTCAAGGATGGACTCACCGATCCGGATATCCCTTTTAACGAAAAGGACTGGCGGAGATTGTCCAAGAAACTACGTGGGAATAGGAAGCGTACCATACCCTTGTGGGTTTGGGCAGGTAGCGCCGCTGCGGCAGCAATAGTACTGGCCATCATGCTATTTGTCACGAATCGTAATACACGTTCAACGATAGCGGAAAGTCCGGGATATACCCAGAAAACTCCAGCAGAAGCGCCGCCTTCTTCAGGAGTGCAACGTCATTCGGCGGTGTCTCCGGGAAACGGATTAGCCGATAAGCCGGCGGTTGACGACGAAAACCGCAGCAAGGCGATACCACCGCCGGTCGGTCGCATGCAAGCTGCGGCAACCGACAGCCAGGGAAGCCCTGCCTTGTCTGCCGCAAAGACAACCTATGCATTGCTTAGCAGCCCCACGGCAACCGCCTCACTTACCCCGCGTACGGATAGTTTGTACAACACATCGATCATACGGCCGGCCCGTACGATGATTGGCCCTCCCGATGCCCGGATGCAGCAACCCCGCTACCGCGTCGCCGGCCCGCCACAACGCGGCTGGGCGTTCAGCATATTAGCTGCCCCGGATTTGTCTGGCACACAGCCGCTGGGCGGCAAACTCAGTGGCAACATCGGCCTGATAGCCACATACCGTCTCAGCAACCGATTCTCCATCAGCACTGGCGCCCTTTATGCGCGAAAACGATATGCAGCCGATTTCGCCGAATACCGCCCAAGCGCCACTTGGAACAACAGCGCCGGATCGCCAACCTTGGTGGAAGCTGACTGCGGCGTACTGGATATTCCGTTCAACATCGGGGTGAATGTCAGCCAATCAGCGAAATCATCATGGTTTGTATCTGCGGGCATCTCAAGTTACCTCATGCTCCGTGAAACGTATAACTATAGCTATCCCCCCCATGAATACGGCTACCCACAGCAGATCACCTTGCACAACCAAAATCGCCATATGCTCGGTATCGGCAACCTTTCAGTGGGCTACGGGCGCAAACTTACGCCTTCCCTGTCAGTAACGGTACAGCCATTCGTGAAAGTGCCCCTGACCGGTATCGGCAACGGCAACCTTAAACTCTATTCTTCTGGGATAGCCATCTCAGCAGATATCGACCTCACCCGCCGCCGGAAACCGTAACATACTTGCTACGCTTACACGTATGTGTTACTTTTTGCGGTGTGATTTGGTATTAATCTATAATTAATCTAAATTAGCGGCATTTTAACGCGTCGCTGTGGGAAGAGGATTTCACTTACTTGTAACTTTTAGAAAATATGTCATCGTAATGGTTATGCTCACGTTCGGCACGACGTACGGGCAAACCTTGCAATTTACAGGCACTGTACAAGACGAAGGCGGACAAGCGTTGGCCGGAGCGTCAGTACACATCGGCGAAGAGGTCGCACCGCAGATCACCAACCAATCGGGAACGTTTTCTTTCAGCGGCTTAACTTCTGGCAGCTACACCTTGAGGGTAACACATGTGGGCTACCTCGAATACACCCAAGCTATCACGTTGGAACGCCAGAAGACGGATATTGCCGTCCGGTTGGTTGCTCAATCGACCATGCTTGAGGATGTGACCGTCACCGGAAAAACGGAAACGCAGCAGGCACGCGAACAGGCCATCCGGGCCGTCGTGGTCGATACCCGGGCTATTGCCGAACAACCCACCACGTTAGCGGAGCTCATGAACCGATCACCGGGCATACGAATCAGGCAAAGCGGCGGATTGGGCAATATCGTAGATGTCTCCATCAATGGGTTCCAAGGCAACTCGGTTCAATATTTCCGCGATGGCATACCGCTTGAATACCTGGGCGGCGGATATGGTATAAACAATGTCCCAATTAATTTGCTGGAACGTGCAGAAGTATACAAAGGGGTCGTACCCGTTTCGCTTGGAGGAGACGCATTGGGCGGTGCGGTAAACCTCGTGACACGAAGGCATGTTGGCACGATGCTGGACATCTCTTATGAAGCGGCATCATTTAACACGCATATTGCCAACATCGCTGCCTACCACAGCAATGCATCAAACCGCTGGTTCGTGGGCGTTGACGGGTTTTATAATTATTCGGACAACAATTACAAGGCAGATGTTGAAGTGATCAACGAAAGCGCGAACCCCACCCCTGCCACGGTATCGTTATTCCATAATGGCTACCGGCACTATTTTCTGGAGGCATACGCGGGGATCAGCAATCGGGCCTGGGCGGATGAACTGAAAATTTCCTTAGCTCGCTATGATATTGATCGTGAATCGCAGCACCCGGCCCTGATGACCAATCCGTATGGTGCATTAATGGTTTACAACCAAGGCTGGGTACCCAGTCTGCGCTATAAAAAAAATATTGGCGGCAAGCTGGCGCTGGACCAATTCGTTTCGTATAGCATCCTTAACCGTTCACGTGTTGATACCGTGGGAGGTACCTTTGACTGGTTTGGAAACTTTACACCTCACGGCGGAATCGGGGAAAGCCCGAGGCGCTCACTGTCCGATATCGACTTCGATAACATCATCAGCCGTACGAACGCAGCGTACGACATAAGCGAAACGCATAGACTCGAAGCCAATGTCGTGTTCAACCACAACAGACGCGTCGGCGAAGACCCCTACGGAATGCGTTTTAACGGTACAGACATCGACATTCTCTCCCGAGCGGCAATTTATGCGAAAACCATTGCGGGAATTACCTGGGAATCGAAGTGGCTTGATGGCCGCTTAACCAATCAGCTGGTTGGCAAATTTTTCCATTTCCGCACGCGGGGCATCAACGGATTCATGGCCAATGCAACCGACCTTGACCATTACACCTCATCAGCCAACAGCAATTGGGGCATCGGCAATGCGATGAAATACACCATGGGCGACCGCCACCTGCTCAGGGCTTCATTTGAGTTGACCAACCGGCTCCCGCGCGAAAACGAACTGTTCGGCGATAACGATACCCGTGCTCCAAATTTCGATTTGGAGCCGGAACGAAGCTTCAACGCAAACCTCGGCTATCGCTACCAAACGCCTACGCTTGCCCTGGAGGTAACCGGCTTTTATCGTAAAACAAGCGGCATGATCTTATTGATTCCGGTTCAACCGCCCTTTGCGCAATACCAGAATCTTGATAGTATCCGCGGGTATGGCTTTGACATCGACATTTCTTACCGCATCGGCCAGTACCTGCGATTAAATGGCAATGCGACCTGGCAGGACAACCGGATGGTGGATGTTGGCGAAGGCACGCACAAATGGATTGAAGGTACGCGCCTGCGCAATACACCGTACTTCTTTTCGAATGTCGGACTTGCAGGCACTTTCCCTTCGCTCATTTGGCAAGACGACCGGTTGAAACCGTACATACATTGGAATTTTATCCGCGAATTCTATCTCAACCACATCCCTCGCGACCAAGAACCAGGCGGATTCCTCGGATTGTTCGGGAAGGCCGGTGTACCGGTCACTAACGTGGTGCCCAACCAGCACCTCCTTAACGCCGGTTTCACTTATTTTCTGCCTGCCCAACCGATATCGGTAGGCGTTGAGATTAAAAACCTGGCTGATGCCAAACTCTACGACTATTATAAAATCCAACGGCCAGGCCGGAGCTTTCATGTAAAAATCAATTACCATTTAACGAAAAAATCATAATCAAATGAAAAAATTCAATCAGTACACGCTTCTCATGCTACTCGCAGGTGGTACGCTAGCAAGCGCGTGTAGCAGTGATGACCCGACTCCAAGCCAATTGACGACAGACAAATACGTCTTGATTACGTTAAGTGACCGGGTTTCCGGCAACAAGGCCGGTTTTATCAGCGCCTTCGATGAATTGCCTACCGGTACCGTTTCCAATTCAGGGGCCGGTTCGCTCGAAGGGCAAGGAATGGGCGGCTGGCGGACGCATGGCAACAACATCTACAAAATGTTCCGCACTTCGGATTACGCCACGGGCATCGAAAAGATTAACGTCGCCGCCGACGGAACGGTCACCGCCGGACAATTTATCGCCTCCAAAAACCCAACAGAAGCCGACAAATACTTTGGAACGGGCAATTTCGTCATCAAGGATGACAACCTGGGTTACTATTGGGATGCTGCAGAACCTACCAAAATCCAGAAATTCAATCCCAGTACAATGAGCAATATCGGATCGCTCGACTTCGCTGACGCAATCAATGAACGCGGCGAGGACGGAACAGGGATCAATTTCCGTGCTATTGGCCAGAAATTTCTCGCTATCAAAGGAAACAAACTCTTTGCAAACCTTACCTATGCCAAGAATACCACCAGCCAGGGCCAGATTGGCTTTTTCGACGACTTCTATCCAGATGTATACATTGCCGTGATAGACTTAGGTACCGAGACACATGAAAAGACCATTGCTATCAAGAATACAGGGAGTATCGCCTATATCAATGAAAACCACATGTATGACTTCGATACCAATGGCGATCTCTACATCGTTTGCCAGGGCAGAAGTGCTATTGGCGGCCAGTCGAAAATTGTGCGCATTAAGGCGAACGAAACCGATATCGACCCTTCATGGGAACTCGATTTCGCGGGTGATTTTACCGATGCATACAATGGCAAATTTGTCGGCGTGTTTGCGAAAGGCGGCGAGCTCATCCTCACCGTCAATACAGGCCCGTTAACCGGCGGTCCCAATGGCAACATCAATTCAGCAAATATCTGGAAATTTTATGCGGTTGATGTAGCCAGCAAAGCGTTCACCGAAATCACCGGGGTACCTGTAGGCACCAATCCGGGTGCGGCCATGGCGGCTGTCGAAGTAGACGGAAAAATCCTGTTGCGCGGTTCGACCGTCAGCGGCGAAAACGGTTACTATGAATATGACCCCGCAAGCCATTCAGCCGAATTGTTATTCAATGTGAACGTTGGCGGAGCGGTATCGGGCTTCCACAAAATCGAAGTGCAGTAATGCGGCTTAAGGCATGGCTATACGCGTTGTTTTTGCTGGGCACGCCTTACGATAGCGCTGCCCAGCAACTGCTCACTGTGCGAGTGACGGACATCCCCCATACCCATGCTGGCGAGCCGATCTACATCACTGGCAATTTCAACCGCTGGAACCCTGCCGAGGAAAGCATGGTATTGCAACGGCACACCGATGGTTCCTATGGCATCCGTGTGCTGCTCGAAGATGTACCCAGTGACCGCCTGGAATTTAAGTTCACTCGCGGCGATTGGCATACTTCGGAATGCACTGCTGAAGGCCGCCTGGAAGGCCCCCGGCTTGCGATGCTTGACCGCGATACGACCATCGTCTGCCAAATCGAAGGGTGGCGCGATGATTTCCCGCCCTCCACGGCGTCCCCCAATGTACACCTGCTGGACTCCGCATGGTATATCCCCCAGTTGGATCGGCATCGCAAAATCTGGATCTATCTTCCGGAAGATTATGCAACCTCCGGTAAGCGGTATCCCGTGCTGTACATGCATGACGGGCAGCACCTCTTCGATGAAGCTACTTCCCGAGGCCGCATCGGCCCCATTGAATGGGGCGTCGATGAAGTCATCGACACGGCAGCGGAAAAATGCATTGTCGTAGCCATCAATCACCAAACGGATTACAAAGACCGCGTACCTGAGTTTTACTTCCGGCCCAACGAGGAATACCCCGAAGTGGAAGGCCCCCGGTACCTCCAATTTATCGTGGAGACCTTGAAACCCTACATTGACAGCCATTACCGCACCTTGCCCAGCAAAGCGCATACCGGCTTGGCCGGCAGTTCTTTGGGCGGATTGATCACGCTGTACGGAGGGTTGGCTTACCCTGATGTATTCGGCACGCTTGGTGTATTTTCGCCATCCATCTGGTTGGACCACGGCAATATCGAACAGGAATTAACTACGCTAACAAACATACAAAACATCCATACACAACGGTACTACTTTTATGCCGGCATGAGCGAAAACCGCCTCAAGCCCGACAGCACCTTCGTGCACATGCATGATGATGTGCAACGAGCGATGGGACTGCTGAAAAAAGCGGCAGCCCCCCAACTCAAGCTGTCGGTACGCGAAGATGGTAGGCATGGCGCACTGTATTGGCGCGAGGCCTTCCCCGCGTTCTATGACTGGTTCATAACGGGTACCCGAAAGCATGTTCAATAATCAGGATGTTTAACCATAATTTCAATTCACATGTTTACTATTAATTTCCGCCGTTCGTATTTCCGCGTTGGCACACTGGCCCTTGCTATGGCTTCAGTTACCGCAATGTCAAATGCCCAGACCCTCTCCAAATCGGCGAAGGTAGGTGCGGGGCTGTATGAAATAGCCGTCGATCACCGTGATGGCGCAGTTTACGTGGCCTCCGTGGGCCAACAGGGCAAACCTGGCGCATGCGTCTACAAGCTTGACCCCCAGACGTTGGCGGTGACCGACAGCATCGCGCTTGGCGAGGTACCTGGTTTCGGGCTCGGCATCAACCAAAAGACCCGTACACTCTACACCACCAATACCCGGTCAAATTCAGTGCATGCTATCGACCTGAAAACAGGCAAGATAGTAGCCACCATCACCAACGGCGCCGAACGCAGCCATACGCGCGAGGTGGCGGTGGACGAAAAAGCCAACAAGATTTATGTCTCTGACGTAGGCGATCCGAGTACCGTCTGGGTCATTGATGGAAAAACCAACCAATATGCGTATTCACTGGACGGCGCCGGAAAAACGGCGACAGGACTGGCTGTCGATAGCGACAAAGGATTGTTGTATGTAACCGCCATGGGTGATAACGAAGTGCTGGTATACCATACCAAAACCCGCGAAAAGATAAGGTCATTTCCCTCAGGCTCGGAAAGCCCTATCAACATCGCATTGGATAAAAAAGGCGACAGGCTTTTTGTGACCGACTCAAAAAACAGCGTGCTTACCGTGTTAAATGCGTCATCCGGCGAGCTGCTGCAAAAAATCACCGTCGGCGAAAACCCCATCGGTGTCAGCTTCGACGCAGCGCGAAACCGCATTTATACCGCCAATCGCCAAGGCAAGTCCCTTACCGTGGTTGATGGCAGTAGCTACGCCGTTATGAAAACCATCCCCACGGAAGGCTTATCCAACACGGTAGCTGTACATCCCAAAACCGGTACCGTTTATGTGACCAACAAACAAGTGGGCACCCGCGTACGTGAGGGACAAACACCGCCGACTCCCCTGCCCAATGGTGACACGGTAAGTTTAATCACCCCGTAAATTGGGTAAAAAAACCGTTTAATCAGTTAAAAATAAAAAAATGAAAGCAATAGCCAATCGCCGCGCGGCGGCATTAACCATCACAACAGTTGCCTTAACGGCAGCCGCCATCAATCCAATCACTGCCCAGACGCTCGTGAAGACCGAAAAAATAGGTGCCAACATCTATCAACCTGTCGTCAATCAGAAAGACGGGGCCGTCTTCATCTCTTCAGCCGGCACCAGCATGGTGTATAAATTGGATCCGACAACATTAAAAGCAGTGGACAGCATATCCACCCCTGAATCCGCCCCGATGGGGTTGGGTATCAGCCAAAATACGCAAACGCTCTACACGACCAACAGCCGTTCGGGACTTGTTGTCGCCATCGATATCCCCACCGGGAAAAAAACCATTATCAAGGCTGATGCGGACGGGCGTGCTCCGCGTGAAATCCGTGTGGACGAGAGCCGCGGTTTGGTTTACGCCAGCAGCGTGCGTGGCAAGGGCCTTTGGGTCATCGATGCCAAAACCAATAAATTCCTGAAATTTTATGGCGACCTCGGAAATGCCATTACCGGCCATTACGTTGATGAGCAAAACAATATCATTTATGCCACCGCGATGGGCGACAACGAAGTGGTGGTGGTAGACGGCGCCACCGGCAACGTGCTGAAGAAATTCGCCGCCCATGGCGAACGTCCTACGAACGTCCACTACGATGCCAAAGGCAACCGCCTCTTCGTGGCCAACCAGACGTCGGAAAACATCACGGTGCTGGATGCCGAGACCGGTGCACTTATCAAAGCCATTCCGACAGCCGCAGGCGCACTGGGCGTGAATTACGACCCACAGCGCGATCGTATCTTTGTTGCCAACCGCCACGGGCGGACAGTCAATGTAATTGATGGCACATCATTGGCGATCATTAAAACGTTTGAGATCGGTGCCCTGCCCAACACGGTGGCCATCAATCACCAAACGGGCGACGTATACATCACCAACAAGGAAGCCGTACGCGAACGTGGTGAAAACGCACCCGAACCGGTACCTGCACCAAATGCGGACTCCGTGAGCCTTATCAAGCCATAAATCAGTGATCAGTGGTCTGTGATCAGCGGCAGTGAATGACAAGTTTACGATTAGCGAACCCGCAGACCACTTTTTAATTTTATAAAAAAACATGAGCAGAAAAATAAAAACCAACTTGATCGCCCTTTTTTTCGGCATCTTTTGCGTCACGCAACTATGCGCCCAACCCATCACGGTGACAGACGTGGTCGGACGCGAAGTAACCATCCCTTCCCCGGCCAAACGAATCATCCTTGGTGAGGGACGGCAGCTAATCACCTTGAGCCTTTTGGTGCAAGATCCTGTGTCCATCATCGCCGGCTGGACGGGCGATTTCGCCAAATCCGGTGGCCTGCTGTATGATGAATACCGCAAACGCTTTCCGGCGATGGACAAGATTCCGCTGATTGGCACCTCGGGTAAGGAAACTGTCTCCACGGAACAAATCATCACCTTGAAGCCCGACTTGGCCATTTTCGGGGCCGGTTCCCACGGACCGGATGCCAAATCCACGGATATCATCCGCCAGCTGGAAGCAGCAGGCATTCCCATCATCTTCATTGACTTCAGGCTCCATCCATTTAAAAACACGGTTCCCAGTATCGAAGTGTTGGGCAAAGTGCTTGGCCAAGAGCAGAAGGCGGCTGAATTTACAGCTTTTTACAAGCGCCGGATGAACCACATTCAGGGCACGCTGGCCAGGCAAAGCGACCTCAAAAGGCCCAAGGTATACATGGAAATGATTCGCGGCAATGTGCCTCCGGGATCACCGGGCAAAGGCAACCTCGGCGAATTTATTGAATTTGTCGGCGGCAACAATATCGGCACCATCCTTCCCGGCGAAGTAGGCACGCTCAACATGGAATACGTGATCAGTGAACAGCCTGACGTATATATTGCCACAGGCATTGCTATACCCGGTGAGGCCGGATTGGTCATCGGGCAGAATGTATACACGTACCAAACTCAGCAAAGCCTCGCACAGCTCGCTGCACGCCCTGTCGTGAGCCCCCTTAGCGCCATCAAGCAAGGGAAAGTATACGGTATGTGGCACTTATTCTACGATTCGCCGCTTAACATTGCGGCTGTGGAAGCGCTGGCGAAATGGACGCATCCCGAACTGTTCGGCAAGCTACAGCCACACGGCGTATTGAAGGAAATAAACGAGCGATTTTTGGCAGTACCACTGAAAGGTGTTTACTTTGCGGAATTGAAACAATAACAGGAGAGCAGATTTGTCGACGACAACCACGGCCATCGAACAAGGGTACCGCAAGCAATTCGCCCGACGCATCATTTTACTTGTTGCTTTAGCCCTTGCCACGGCGCTATCCTTCTTCTTTGATATGGTCGTGGGACCTTCGATGCTTTCAGTAAGTGAGGTCTTCCAAGCTATCTTTTCACCTGGCGCCGTCGAGCTGTCCAGCAAAGTCATTGTATGGGAGGTCCGCATGCCGTATTCCATCATGGCCTTACTGGTTGGCGCGTCGCTCTCCCTGGCAGGCTGTGAGATGCAGACCATCATGAACAATGCCATGGCGAGCCCCTTCACGCTCGGCGTATCGGCCGCTGCGTCCTTTGGAGCAGCTCTGGCCATCATCATCGGCGTAAGCCTTCCCGGCGTGGCTGGCGATTGGATGGTCATTGTCAATGCCTTCGTGTTTGCGTTCGGCGCCACGCTCCTTCTACAGGCGCTTTCATCTACGCGCGGAGCTGGTCCGGAAGGACTGGTTCTGTTTGGTATCGCTTTGGTCTTTACGTTCAACGCCTTTACAGGCATCATGCAGTATATGGCCAGTGCCGAAGCCCTACAGCAATTTATCTTTTGGAGCCTCGGCTCCCTGACAAAGGCAAATTGGGACAATATTCCTTTGCTTTTCCTACTATTCGTGGTCATTGTGCCCTTCTCCTTAGCTGCTGCATGGCCACTCACCGCGCTGCGGCTCGGTGAGGATAGCGCACGGAGCTTCGGGGTGTCCGTACGGCGGCTCCGATTTCTGTCCCTGCTGCGCATCAGCCTGCTGACGGCCGGTTCGGTTGCGTTCGTTGGTACTATCGGCTTTATCGGTTTGGTTGGGCCGCACATTGCCAAGCTCCTGATAGGCGAAGATCATCGCTTTTCGCTGCCAGCAAGCATCCTTTCCGGCGCGCTGATCATGTCGCTGGCATCGCTGGCCAGCAAGGCCATCGTAGCAGGTGCTATCATACCGGTGGGCATCGTCACCTCGCTAATCGGCGTACCGGTATTCATTGCGCTCATCCTAAATAAGCGAAAACGTTAACGGCAGGAAGATATGGCTACACTACGCATCGACAACCTTCATACAGGCTACCCGGGCAAACCCATTATCAGCGGGCTCACCTTGCCTCCCCTGGTCAGTGGCGAAGTAACGATACTTACCGGGCCGAATGCCGCCGGTAAATCCACCTTATTGCGCGCGATAGCCGGCTTACTCCGTACGAAGGGATCCATCACATACGAAGGTCAGGACCTGGGTCCCCTATCGCCGCAAAAGCGAGCAGGGGTGGTCAGCTTCATGCCACAGAGCGTCCCTACGGATATCAACCTGTCGGTCATTGAGGCGGTGATCAGTGCGCTGAAAGCCTCCCCGCTGGACGCTGCCGGAGATGGCAACGAACAATTACATAATCGCGCAATTGCAGTCCTGGAACGCATCGGTATCTCGCATTTGGCATTGGAGCCGCTCAACCAGCTGTCGGGAGGCCAACGGCAGATGGCCAGCTTAGCACGCAGTGTAGTGCGCGAGCCGAAGGTATTGCTATTGGACGAGCCAACCAGCGCCCTTGACCTCAAACATCAGCTCAAGGTGATGCGATTGGCCCGATCCTTCGCCGCCGACGGCCGCATTGTGGTCATGGTATTGCATGACCTCAACCTGGCACTTAAGTGGGCCGACCAGGTCATCGTCATGGATAAAGGCACCATTGCCAGCCATGGGCGCCCCACAACAGCCATTACACCCGATATCATCGCCCAAGTATATGGCGTGGCGATTCGTGTGGAAATCTGTTCATTGGGACTGCCCAATCTTATCGTCGACAGGGAACTATAAGAATTTTCAGAACTTCAGCCCGTACAACTGTGTGCCCACATCCGTAATCATTTTATCGACCGAGATCAGTCCCCCACCGGATACATACCAGATATTTCCGGGCAGTGCCACAATTTTGTTGTTCCGATAGGCCGGTGTCTGCTTCAATTCATCGCTCAGCAGCCCATCGGTTTGTTTCTCGTCGCCCCCCACTGCCGAATCACGGTCGATCAGAAAGAGGTAATCCGGATTTGCTTTCTCCACCAATCCATCACCTTCGCTAAACCGATGGCCGGTATGGCTGGTGTCATCCAAGTCGGCCAACGACTGGCGAACCCCCAGTACATCGTGGATGAAGCCGAACCGCGAACCACTGCCATACGCGGTATGGCCACCCCGCACATGTAAGACAACGAAACCAGTATTGCCATCATCTTTCGTCTCGGTGGTAACGAGATCCCGTTTCTGCCGCAATGCAGCCAGCTTCTGCTCAGCCAGTGCTTCTTTGCCATGTAGCTTGGCAATATGGCGCACGTTGGTCTCAAAACTACGCCAGTAGTCTTTCGTATCGACACCGAGAAATATCGTTGGAGCGATCGTCGATAGCGAGTCATAAGCGTTCGACTGCCTGCCGGAGATGATGATTAGATCCGGTGCAAAGGCAGCAATCGCTTGGATATCCGGGCCTTTGACACCACCTAATTTGGCATATTTGTCACTTCTGTATTCCGGCAAGTAGGCCGGTACACTGTTGGCCACACCAGCAACCGGTATGCCCAGTTCGTGATACGTCTCCAGCGAACCGATATCAAAGATGACTACCCGTTCCGGATTTTTCCTGACTTGCGTTTCGCCAAGCTGGTGTTTAATCGTCACCAGTTCGTCCTTACCATCCGCTATACCGAGGCTGGCCATGCCAATAAAAGCAGCGAGCACCATGCCCGCTACTTTTTGGATAAAGGTATGTCGTTGCATAATCCGCCTTACCTTAATATTCAAACCGTGACAAAGCCGCTACGCCTTCCGCTTGTATCACTAACCCTGCCTTTGCTGTTGCCGTTTCCGGATCGATGACATATACGGTAGGCTGCGCAGACGCAGTGGTTACAGGGAAATACATTTTCCCGTTATCGGCAAACGGCAATCCCGTAGCCGAAATCTCATCTTTGGCCGGAAACCCTTCCCGTACCCAGCTAAAGGTCTTGTCTTGCATCTTTACGACGGCATATTGACTGGCAGCGGTGGTAGAACCGTATTCCAAATCGTTGTATACCTCCAACAAGAAATAGTCTTCGGTGATATGCCATACCTTGCGGAAACGGTAACCACCCGACATCTCCTCAATGTTGAAATAATAACTTTGGTCGAAATCCGCAGCCCCTTTGTTGATGCGCAACGCGCCGGCAGGCTTGGTGGTACTGCTTTCAAACGAACCGGAAAACACGTACACATTGCCCGCATCGTCGCTGGCAATCTGCGAATAATACTGCGAACGCATACGGCCCGAAGCATAGCTGATGCGGTCATCCCGGTAAATCCGCTTTACATTGAGGTTGGCGTCCAATGCGGCTACCCATACGCTATCCGGATGCGTGACAGGGCCGGTACTCCCCCCGCCGCCGGCTTCGGGATCTTTCGGTTCGGACACTACCAGCCCGGTGAGAAACTCGCCGTTGCCCAGATCGACGATGCCGGAAAAGGTAGCAAGCTGGCCGTTACCGGTGAAATTCTCCGTTACGATGTCCCGTTGCGTCATGGTATTGTGGTTGTCCAAGTCGATGAAATTAAAAACAGCCCCCGTCTTGCCATCCGTCAGTGTTTGTCCGCTCACACTTGTGACGACATACTTATCAAATGCCCCATAGGTTGTAAAGCGGGATGTGATTTGAAACTCATTGCCCACGGGGACCAGGTTGCCGCTGGCGTCCAAGCCGTAAGAAATGCCGATACCGGGATCGCCCTGTGCATAGATAAGCCCTACCGAAGCCTTGGTGCCATTGTTTACCCACATGGAATAGGTACGTGGTATCTCCACGCCATTTCCGACGATAGTTGCCGTGCCAGATTCCAAATCGTCGGCCGTAAGCAGGTAAGTACTCGAACCCGCGGTAGCGGCGATAAAATACCTTTCGCCGTTTCCGCCATTGCCACCAGCCGGCCCCGGACCATCATTTTTGCTGCAGCCCACGGCTGCTAAAAGCGCCAGGCCTATGCCCCATACGCTACCATTCATTGTTTTAACGTGTTCCATATTCATATTGTTTTTGTTTAACGGTTTATCCATTTCGTTTGATTAAGAAATAGCGTAGTTTGAGTGAGAAGCTCCTTCCCGGTTTTTGCAGGCTGAAATTGTCGTACAGCATTGCGTCGGTAAAATTGCGTGCTTCGAAGGCGATGTTGTATCGCCCGTTTTTCAGCATGTACGACATGCTGAAATCGTGGTATACTTGCCGGGGTAGCGTAGCTTTGGTGTTTTGATTGCCCAAACTTTCCCAATCCAGGAAAAACTCACCCACGAAGTTGAAGGTATAGCCCAGACTCAATACATTGCCTGCACCCCATAAATCGTGTATATAGTAAGCCGCATCGGCATTGCCAAAAAAATAAGGGACGTTGCGCATGCGGTTGTTGTAGGTCACGCTCAGGCGATCGCCCGTCGATGATGCATAGCGCTCTTTATTCCGCATATCCTGATAAGTCACATTACCGCCAGCCATGAAACGGTTTTTGTAATAATAGCGCAATTCTGCATCCACACCGATGTTTCGTACTTTACCATGGTTGCTGTATCCAGCCGTGCCATAGCGTTGCTCGACCAGCCGTTGGATATAATCCTTGATATCGCGGTAATAGCCGTTGACATCCACGTACACCGAATGATCATTTTGCAGCGTGCTATTCCAGGTAGCGCCCACATTATAATTGATGGAATGCTCCGCACGCAACGATGTATTGCCCGTCTCCAGCACCTCATCGCCAAACAATTCGTTGTCCGTGGGCAACCGGAAAGCCTTTTCAATGGAAGCCTTAAGTTGGAAATCCCGAAAGAAGTACGTAGAAGCCAGCCCGTAACCGGTGGTGCTGAACGATTCTGTGCGTTCGCTATAAGCGGTGCTACCCGCAACCTGCGAGGTGTCGATGGGCCCTGTCACGCGCTGGTAGTAATATTTGCCAAAGAGGTTGGTATTCCAGTTTTTATTGTGCTGGTAGCGGTACGAAGCGCCCAGTACGTTTTTTATGTTGGCGCGCCGCATCGTGTCGATCGACGAATAGATATCGGTGGCGGCTACGCGATCGGCATTTTTACGTTCATAACCGGTAATGACGTTATTGAATGCCAATGCGTGCCTTTCATTGAACCGGTAGGTCACATTGGCCGTGGTTGAGGCGTTATCGTTATAAAATTTACCCAGCGTGTAGCTTGATTCGCCAAGATATCGCGTAGGGCGGTATTCACCAAACCAGTTGTATTGGCGGGCAGCGGTATCGATGTTATGGTTATAGTTCCGGTTGTAGTTGGCGGTCACACGTACATGCAAATTAGCTATGAAGAGGTTCTTTTTCTCATAGGACAGCGATGGCAGCACCGTGGTGCCGCTCCGTTCGCGCATACCAAAAACGATCTTCATCAGATTGGAATGCTGGATTTCCGCCTTCTCCCGGCCCAGCGTAATGCCAAACAGCAGGCGATCGGCCCACGGTTTATTGACGAAGCCGACCTTGGCCATGACCGTTTCATTATGGTAGGCATCATTGAAGCGCCGCACCCAGTATTCCTCCCACGAAAAGTTGCCGGTTTGTACATCCAGTACGCTCGTGCGTACCTTATAATCATTGTCTGAATAGTTCTGGAATGCATTGAGCTGAAACGTGAAACCGCCTTTCGTCGTATGGCCTACACTTATATTGGTCTTGTGCGTGTTGAATGAACCATAGGAATAAGAAGCATCAAGATACGTATTTGCACGTTGGTTGGTCACAATGTTGATGACCCCACCCATTGCATCCGCTCCGAATTCAATGGGCACCACACCTTTGTACACTTCAATGCGGTCGGCAACGTTTACCGGGATGTTGTTGAGTTGAAAGGCAGAACCGAACCCGTCCATCGGCACACCGTCCATAAATAGCTTGATGTGCCTGCCCGTAAAGCCATTCAACGAAATGGACATGCTCGAACCCATACCACCGGTTTCCCGGATTTTCACACCGGACGCCCTATCCAGCATGTGGCCCAGGTCCAGGGTCGAATTGTAAAGTGATTTTGCATCAAGCGCTACCACATTGAACGGGGATTCACGCACCTCGGCAATGGCTGATTTACCGACCACCTCCACTTCCTGCAAGTGATAGTTGCCATCTTTTACCATCACAAAATCGAGCTTATGGTCTCCACCTACCTGAATAGCCAGGCTGACCGCCTGCTGCCTGTAGCCCACGAGCGTGCATACTATCCGGTGCCGACCTCCCGGCACCTGCAATTGAAATACACCGCCGGCATCGGTTACGGCCGAAAACGAACTGCCTTCGATATATACAGAGGCGTCCTGCAAAGGGGCTCCTTCTTCTGTCGTTACCATGCCGTGCAACCGGACGGAAGTATGCTGAGCACGAACGGAAAACGGGACAAAGCTCCACATCAACCCACTTATCAATACCAGCAGCACCAGACGGTTTACGTAAAAATTTCCAACAATCATTTACTATTTAGACTAATTATAAATATTTTTGCTGCAAAAATAGAAGCCGTAGCGCCATAGTACTTGCGCCATTGGTATTATTATTTGCAAAAAAATTGGCCGGCTATGGTGCCAGTTATCGAAGCAGCAACGCGAAAATGAAGTTAACGTCACGCATAACAAGCATACCAGGTTGGATATACAACTTGGAAGTTGGGGATGATTACATGCCCGACAGCGCGTTGGATGAAGGGGTCAACACGATTGACCACCCCGCCATCAGGTATATGGAAGCACACTACCTGACCACCTCGGGCCTTATCATCGCTAATTGCCGCATGAGCTTTCGCGAGGACACCGAAGATCTGTTTCGGATCGACGGAAGCAATATCATGCTTAACTTCGGTTTAAGCGGATCGATTGCCTACGAGGTGGATAAACTTGTCCCCCTCCATCCGGCAACCTTGACCAGCCACACCATATCGTATACGCCTTACTTCCATGGACGTTTTCTCATGCCAGCGGGCCAGCAAATTCATTATGTTTGCATTATCCTTTCGGAAAGTTTCTATTTTAATCTGATCAGTAAGGAGTCGACATTGCACAAGGATTTCGTCAATAAGATGCAAAAAAAAGAGCACGCCTATTTTTCGCCGGGGCCTCTGAAGGTAACGCCCGATGTGAAATGCGTGCTATCTGAAATCGTAGCGGCGAATAAACAAGGCCGGTTACCGCGGTTGTTCTTGGAGACGAAGATAAAAGAAATACTGGTGGTCCAGCTTGAGCAGTTTCTTTATCAGGAACCGCCGGGCACGGGTAACCTGCCGTTGCAGGCTGCCGATGTCTCTAAACTCGCCGAAGCAAAACGCATTCTGGATGACCAATTTGCCAACCCGCCCCTTATCCCCACCTTGGCAAAAGCCGTCATGCTGAATGAGTACAAGCTCAAAGTGGGATTCAAAGCCTATTACCAGCAAACCGTCCACCAATATGTCATCCACAAGAAGATGCGGCTGGCCCTTTCGCTCCTTAAAGACGGAAACCATACCATCGGTGAAGTTGCCTATCAGGTCGGTTATCGGGATATCGCGCACTTTTCTAATGCATTTTTAAAATATTATGGCTGTCGCCCGAAACAGCTCGTACACCGGCTCGGCGATGAACCAGCCACAAAAAAAAATACACGATGAAAAAATCCATCAGTATCATACAAACACAAGCTGCCAGCAGTTATATCGGTAAACTATGCCGCCACTTCCGGCACAAAACCGAAGCAACGTACACGCCAACGACAGGCCGGGCGATTTTCCCCTTCGGGACATGCGAAATGATAGCTAAGCCCGACCAGCTCGTTTTTGACATTACTGCGTCAAACGCTGAAGACATTGAAAAAATAAAAGGTGTCCTTGTGAGACACCTGCTGAAATTTTCCTATAAAGAAGAACTGATCATCGAATGGCAAGACGACATGGCGTCTTCCACGGATTAGTCGGCCTTATTTTTGACATATTTTTCCAACCACTGATCCATTTCCCACAAGGTATGGAATACGGATTCTTTTGCGCGGTAGCCATGCAGCTCCTTGGGCAAGAAGACCAGGCGCACGGTACCACCATGCCCCTTAATCGCAGCGTAGAGACGCTCACTATTGATAGGGAATGTCCCTGAATTGTCGTCATCCATGCCGTGAATAAGTAAAATCGGCGTTTTGATCTTATCAGCAAAACTGAATGGCGACATTTGGTAGTATACCTCCGGGGCTTCCCAATACGTGCGGGGCTCTGCTTGGAAGCCAAATGGTGTCAGTGTACGGTTGTACGCACCGCTTCTGGCGATTCCAGCGGCAAACAAATCGGTATGTGCGAGCAAATTGGCCGTCATAAACGCACCGTACGAATGCCCTCCCACGCCTATCCGCTTCGGATCAGCGACACCCAGCGAAGTGACGTAATCAATCGCCGCTTTGGCATTTGCCTGTACCTGTGGCACAAAGGTGTCATTGGGTTCTTCATCGCCTTCGCCGACAATGGGCATATCCGCATTGTCAAGCACGGCATAGCCTCTGGTAACCCAGTAAATCGGCGAACCCCATGCTATGCGGGTGAAACGGTATGGCGACCCCTTAACCTGGCTTGCCGCGGCGGCCGTCTTAAACTCCCTTGGGTATGCCCACATCAGCATAGGAAGGGGACCATCCTCCTTCTTGTAATCTTTTGGCAAATACAGCGTACCGGTAAGCGTCAACCCGTCGTTTCGGGGATATGACAATTGCTGCTTCTGCACGCCTTTGAGTGACGGATATGGGTGTGGGAATGCAGTGAGCGGTGTCATCGAACGGTTTTTGAGATTGACGGTGTAATAATTCGGCGGTTCCTCCACCGACTCCCGTGAAACGATGAGTGTGCCCGTATTATCGAAATACAGCGGCGACTCATAATAAGGCGCCTGCGACCGAAACAGCGTATCCGTCTTTCCGGAGATCAGATTCCATCGCATCAAAAATGGACGATCGCCCTCGGGGGAAGCGCCTTCTGAGATCGTAAATACCGTCGGTTGCTTGCCTTTATCCAGCAACAACACCGAGCGGTCATAGGCATTGGGCGTGTACACGAACCGTCCCGGGTCCGTATAGGTATCCTCCGACGAGCGGTCCGCGATGGTCTTTATCGTGTCGCCACTATTGGAGTCAAACAACGTCATCTTTTCGCTGCGCGATTGCCGCCAACGTTCGCTCAATACCGCATAACCGTTGTCCGCCCAGGTGATGCCGCCAAACCGCAACGAGGTCGTGATCAAAGTGGTTGGTTGGCCGGCAAAGGGCGCTTCCAGTTGATATACCGCATCGCGCTTATCCGCTTTTTTGCGGGCCAGGCCACCATCCAATGCTTCCACCCAATACAAGGTAGCCGCTTTGTCCGGACGCCAGCTATACGCCCGCGGGCCGGGCGTCACGTTGTCGAAACCAATAGGGACGTTGTCTGCCAAAGGGGCCTCATGCAATTTCTTTATTTCATTGCCCTTGCTGTCCCAAACAAGCACATGGTACGGGAAGGAAAATACCGGTACAAGATAAGAATAAGGGCGTTTTACCTGTTGCACCAGTAAGTAATTCCCGTCAGGCGAATAGTTTAATGAACGGTAGATACCCGGCGTGCCAAGTTTCGTGATGTTGCCCTGCAAATCCACCAGCCCCAATTGCGCGGTCATGTAGTAATCAAACAGCGCCTCGTCATGCGGATTCTCCAGCAAATTCTGATACGTCCGCGAAGGCGCGGTTTTGCCCAAGCTTTCCTGCACGACAGGTCCGGTGGGCACATCACTTGCCTTTGGTGCGGCACCCCGCCCCTCCGGAATAAACTTGGCCAGGATATGCGTACCACTGGGTGTCCACACGAGCGTAGCGCCGAAGGCATCGTTGAGCGCCACGTCGGTCAGTTTCTTTGCCGTCAACTGTTGCATATCCGCTATCCAAAGCTCCACGCCTGTCTTTGTACTATTGCTGAAGGCCACCCATTTCTCATCCGGGCTAATCGCCACATTGCCGATACGGGCTTCCGCCGGTAAACCGGTGACCGTACTTTCCTGACCGCTCTTTACATCTTTTACCATAATGGCCGTAAAACCAGTCCCTCCTGCAGCATTATTGGCCGGATTGAGCCGTATGCCCGCAAGCCCCAATACGGGCTGAGCGATGTCTGCAATCGTCGGGAAGTCCGGCCGTTCGAGCAAAAGCATCTTGTCCCTACTTTTGGTAAAAAGCACCGACGGTGTAGTGGGCGCATCCACCAGTGCACGGATGCTTTCGGGTGGCGCCTGATAAGTCAAGTTGTCCTGCGCAATGGCGGCCGAGCAAAACGGCAGTAAAAACAATGCGAAGGCAGCCCCACGTGGCGTAAATTTTCTTTTCATGTGTAAGTAAATTAACTTTCGTTAGTAAAAGGGTGATTAAATCCTATTTTTCGAAGATTTTCGCTGACCGTAAGCTGGCTCAACCGCCAAATCAACGCCATCCTCACGCCAAATATCAATGTTTTTTTGACAAAAAACACGGGGGTAACTATCAAGTTACGTTCAAATCACCGAAATATCGCCCCTTTTTGCACCAAATTCAGCCTATTTCCGTTCGATCAAGCAAACGGCATACGCTACAACACCCTCTTGCCTTCCCACAAACCCCATCGTTTCGTTGGTCGTTGCCTTAATGGATATGTCATCCGGATCGATACCCGCCGCGATCGCAACTTTTTGTTTCATCTCAGGAATATACGGCTTAATCTTCGGCGCTTCCAGGCACAACATCGCATCAATGTTGCCCAACGCCCACCCACGCTCGCCTAACAACCTGACACACTCCTCCAATAAAATGAGGCTGCTGATACCCCTCCAGCGCTCATCCGTGTTGGGAAAATGATGGCCGATATCGCCTAAATTCGCGGCACCCAGCAATGCGTCGCATATGGCATGAACCAATACGTCCGCATCGGAATGCCCGAATGCCCCGGCGTGGTGCTGCACCTGCACGCCCCCCAAAACAAAAGGATGCCCCGCTTTAAGCTGGTGCACATCAAACCCGAATCCTACTTTTATCTTCATATCGTTATTTTATAAAGTCCATACAGCCGCAGATCACCGCTATCAGACCTCCGGTTACCAGCCAAACATAACCAAATGCCCGCACAATCTCAAAACGCTGGCCCTATTATCCCGCCGAACCCGAAGTAATTTTATTTCAATTGCAGCAACTTCAATATTTTATCCTATTTTTGGTTCTTGGTAAAGAAATGTGTCTTTCTGATGTACCGAATGAAAACGACAACCACTTATTTCACTTATTTCCTCACATTACTCTGCTGTGGCTCGCTATTGAGTTCCTGTAAAAACCGAAGCGGTGTATCCTCGAAAACCGGAGTAGCCTATAATGACCCTTATAACGGCGGATTGCAAATCAACAGAAAGGTAAAGGAAGGGCCCGGCCCCGGCTTAGTGGTCATTGAGGGCGGGACCTTCGTCATGGGAGGCAGCCTCAATGAGGACATCACCTATGCCCATGACAACCTCAAACGCCGGGTAACGGTGGCTTCATTCTACATGGATGAAACCGAAGTTTCCAATGCCGACTGGCTGGAATATCTGCATTGGCTCAACCAGAACTTTCCGGAGGATAAAGAACTCTATTACAATGCTCTTCCAGACACGTTGGTATGGCGTCAGCCACTGTCGTATAACGAACCGTATGTCGACCTTTATTTGCGGCACCCGGCGTACCAAGATTATCCGGTGGTGGGTGTTACTTGGGAACAAGCCAATGCCTATTGCGTATGGCGCACCGATCGGGTAAACGAACACATTCTCCGCCAACGCGGGGCTTTGGTAGATTATCGGACTTTGGCGGAATCGCAATCGCGCCCAAATGAGCCCTTCAACACGGACATTTACCTCAACGGGCAATACCAAGGTGAAGGAATTGACGGCGAACGGATGCCGCGCGATAACCGGCCGGGCGCCGAGGACGGATCGCGCCGCCCGGTACGGATGGAAGACGGTATACTTAAGCAACCTTACCGTTTGCCAACTGAGGCGGAATGGGAATATGCAGCGCTCGGGTTGGTAGGCAATACCGAGTTCGGCAACATTGAAACCGGCCGGGTATATCCCTGGGATGGATTAGGTGTTCGCTCAGGCAAGAGACGCACGCAGGGCCTGATGATGGCCAACTTCAAGCCCACCAGCGGGGATAACATGGGCGTGGCTGGCTACCTCAACGACGCAGGTGACATCACCGTACCGGTGACAAGTTACCTTCCCAACGATTACGGCCTGTATAACATGGCAGGCAATGTCAACGAGTGGGTAAGCGATGTCTACAGGCAACTCTCGTTTGAGGATTTTGAAGACTTCAATCCGTTCCGTGGCAATGTATACTTAGATAAACAATACGAGGACGCCGAGAAAGGCATTATTGCAAAGGACAAATATGGACGGCCCATCCGCGTACCGGCCAAGGCCCCGAGGAAACAGACCTGGGAAGAATTGCAGGCCGCATCCGCGGATTCGGCCCGGGCCGGCTTTGACCACGATATGCGCGGATATGCCGACGAGACAAATAACGAACTTTATGGCGTCACTTCGTTGATAAACGATAAATCCCGCGTATACAAAGGCGGCTCCTGGAACGACCGCGCTTATTGGCTGAATCCGGCAACAAGACGCTTTATGCAACAAGACGAGTCCAACGCCATGACCGGTTTCCGCTGCGCGATGACTTTGGTGGGCTCACCGGAAGTCTATACCAAAACGAAGCCGAGCTTCCCGGCCAACCGGACACGATCCCAGGGCAACAAGAAAAAGGTATTGGGCATCTTCTAATCGAGGAACAGAGCGAACAGCATAAAAGTAACGGTTGCGTTTATAACAAGCGCAACCGTTACTTTTTCCCCGCACCGGGGCACCGTCAACACAGTCTTGGCAAGCAAGCATCCGGCAATTCCGACTCAATTGGATATCGGTATAAATGAGAAAGCATCCGCGACTTCACGGATGCTTTCTCATCGGACAGCAGAAGCCGGATGTTAATCCCCTATCTGCGTATAATAGATATTCAATTTCATTTTCACGTTGGGGTCGTCAAGGTTGCTGATAATCGCCCGTCCGCCGTTGTTCAATGTGGGATGATAGGGAATTATATTATCGGTAATAGCCGCAGGGGCGATAAAGAACTCGCTGCGGTTTATCCTCCCCATAAGCACGTCCTGGACGAATGACGTCAGGTGGAAAACGTAGCGCTGTTTTTCGGTATCCAACAGGCCGCCGAACGCCCGCCAATTACCATAGCGGTACCAAAGGCTACGCCCATCGCCTGTGAAGCTGTTGCCGCTTGCGCGGGAATCGCCATCGGGAATGGGTTGACGTTGCCCGGCAATGTCTTCACGGTACAGGGTCAGCCGCGGTGCGTGAAGATCGAACCCGCCGTTGGAAGCACCCGAATCAACATAGAGCACCAGCTCAGCTTTATTTACGGCAATATTACGTCCTTTCAGCGCATCGATATACGGAATCCGCAACCGCGCCCGAAGTCCGGCGGGCGCCTGCAAATATAACTGTCCGTAGTTGCCTTCCGGGTTTTCCAGCTGGGCCAGTACATCCGCCGTATACGTCCGCTTGATGCTTGAAGACAACCGATGGTAGGTCGCCCCGCTGAAGCCATCCTGTATCGTCGTGGGCAGGAATGTACGCACCGTGTCGATGGCGGCGTCATCGCCTTCTTTGCCGTTCGGTTGCCGATAGGTTAATTCTATTCCTGTCATGTTGACGATACCCCGCAGGGTCACCAGGCCACCAACACCGTTCATGGCAGCATCATCGACACTCAGGTAAAGGCCTTTTACATGATTATTAAATCCGGCATCCGTCGAAAGCGTTGCCGAATCAACCGACTCACTGAGCAGCTCCTTGAAAAATTCCGGCGAAAGTGCCAAACGCAGCTGCGGGATTTCCTTTACCAATGAATCCTTGCCATCTATATGCTTAGTGATGCTGACGCTATCGCTTTGCTTGTAGGCAAAACGATTGATGGTTTTGGAGCCAATCACCGCTTCCCGCACCGACCATTGCTTAGAAGAGAAGTTTCCATCGGTGTAAGCCTCATCCAATTGGCGCACCTGCAGGGAAAAGAACGGATTAAGCGTATCGCCAAAGTACTCCGTGCCATACGGGAGTACCAAAATAACCGAATCAATTTCTGCGTCGGGGCGCAGCCGCGGAACCGCGGTCGGCCTTCCGATGGCCAGCGCAATATCGGCAACGGTCTTACCGATTACCGGATCGTCAAACCAGCCAAAAACGGTTTGATTGAATGACGACGAACGGGTACTGTCATCCCGTATAGTCACGGCGTGCAGCGTAAGGGTATCCGTCAACGTACCCACAATCTCATCGCCCGGATTTACATCCAATCCAATACCTGATGGGTTTGTACAGCCTCCCAAAACAAAAAGACTTATCAACAATGTTAATAAGTCCTTAGTATGATATCTCATTTGTATATTGTTAGTTTAAAAGCTAATGGAACATCCACGTGTATCGCACATTTTCAACAGCCGTGACGAAGGCCCATTTGCAAGAAATTAATCCAAAATTACGCTTCCAATTCCGTTTCAAGCTCAACACTTGAAAATTGTTCGTAAAGGTTGCAATAATTTTCGAATTCTGCATTGCTTTCTACTTCGAATGCCGGAATTTCGCTCGTTTTAACAATATTTAACAGTTGCTCGTCTACCTCATCGCCCGTCAAAACCACAGCGTCGGAATAAGCCAGGGCCCCTTGATACAACCCTGCATAATCGCCGGTACCGTATGCCGCCACGTCTGCAGCAGTCATATTGCCGGTACGTGCTATTTCCGCAAAATTTTCACCCAAAGAAAAGTTAAAATCTTCCTTATAAAGTGAATAAATTACTTTGGCGTCTTTGAAAGTCGGATCGTCCTTATAGGCCGTCTTGACATACGCCGGTATCAACGCACTCATCCATCCATGGCAATGCACCACATCCGGAGCCCATCCCAATTTCTTCACCGTCTCCAAAGCCCCTTTGCAGAAAAACACCGTGCGCTCGTTATTGTCTTCGAAAAATTTACCGCACTCATCACAAAACACGTGCTTGCGCTGGAAATATTCCTCGTTATCCAAGAAATACACCTGCATACGCGCCGCTGGAATAGAAGCGACTTTAATAATCAACGGATTGTCATTGTTGTCTACAACAATGTTCATTCCTGAAAGCCTGATTACTTCATGTAAACGGTTTCGGCGTTCGTTGATGTTCCCGAAGCGCGGCATCAGTATACGGATCTCATAACCTTTTTCCTGCATGGCCTGAGGCAGCTGGCGGGTGATTTCAGAAATTTTACTTAGTTCGAGGAAAGGCGACATCTCGTGGGTAACAAACAGAATCTTCGTTTTTGCCATCTCCAATTTATTGTTTTTAATTTTTATTAGAAAAGTAAAATCGGTTTGCAAAGATAATCATTTTTTGTCAATATACCAATTAGTTACCCGATCCGTAAATGAGATTACCTAAAAATTTATCATTTTTGTCAAACAAAAAACAAGTTCGTCTGTTGAAAATCGTTAAGACTAAGGAATCGTTGCATCAGCAGCTGCAACCCTATCGCAACCAACGGTTGCGCATCGCATTTGTCCCTACGATGGGTGCGTTGCACCAAGGCCATATCGCGCTTGTCAGTCATGCCAAGACGCTGGCCGATGTCGTCGTATGTAGCATCTTTGTAAACCCCACCCAATTTAATGACCCCGCAGATTTGGAGAAATATCCACGTCCCATCGAAAAAGACATCGCCTTACTGGAGGATGTACGTTGCGATGTGCTTTTCCAGCCTGAAGTCGACGAAATGTATCAGCCGGGCGAACAGTGGTATATGGAGCTGGGCGGATTGGATGGTGTGCTTGAAGGGCTTCACCGTCCGGGACATTTTCAAGGGGTAACACAGATTGTAAAAAAGCTGTTCGATGCCGTGCAGCCGGATGTGGCCTGTTTCGGCCAAAAAGATTTCCAGCAATATAAAATCATTGAATACATGGTTAACCAGCTGGCGCTTCCTGTTGCATTGAAGCTATGCCCCACGGTGAGAGAACTTGACGGCCTTGCCATGAGCTCACGCAATGTACGACTGACACCGCAAGGGCGAGCGCAGGCCCTGGCACTTTATCGGGCGTTGCTGCAAACAAAAGCGGATGCCGCGCATACGGACCTCCAAACGCTGCGCCAAAACGCTATCGACATGCTCGAAGCCAGCCCGGGCGTCCGGCTGGAATACTTCGCTATCTACGATGCCGACACGTTCACGGAAGCTAGCGATGCAGAAGACACCCCCGGATTAGTCGCTTTGGTCGCTGCTTGGGTAGACGGTGTGCGGCTGATTGATAATATATTGCTGTGACCTCGGCCACAAATGGCCGTCCGCTGGCCCGCTGTAGCATTCGGGGGCTAAGATACGTTCCTTTAAAAGCCCGCTATCATTTGGATTGTCAGGGTTAAGTTACTAACTTAGTGCTGGATATCAATTACCTGCCGAGACCTTTCGTTTTTAGCCAATCCAACGTGTTGTTTAGTTCAAAATTGTTGTTATGGATACCTCAAAAAGAATACTATTAGCCCTTGTCATATTAGCGGTTGCCGGTTGCTCCAAAAAAGAAGTAATCCCGGAGCATCCCGTCGAAGTGCAGTTCCAGCTACTGAATACCACCGGGGAGCCCACGACATCCTTTCGCGAAGGAGAAGATATCATATTTGATTATAAGATCGTGAACACAAGTTCGCAGGAAGTGGTTTGGATGTATTATAAGACAGATTATACAAATCTGTTTGAGGTGTCACAAGTATCTGCAGCCCAAGAAACTAAAGTGATAGGGTCTCCATATCAGAATATGGTCATACGTTGGCTCTGGGTGAGGCCAGGCCATAATATGGAACCAAACGACGAGGTTACAATGAGAATGACATGGATGGGGGATTGGGACAGATCGATTTACTTTAATACTGTTCTTGACGGAAAGCACGATCTAGAAGGCGAGGAAACCTTACATTACAGTTTTTTTGAGTATCTGCATCATCCCCCCCCTACCAAAAGGGCGATATCAGGTCACGGTGAAACAGGTTCTGGAATTTGAGGGGATTAATGACTTAAAAGTCGATAAAATAATTGCCTTTGAGGTTTTTTAGCACGGGGTAAACTACAAAATACAGTGTCATGAAAAGATTCTTAACTTTATTTTTTCTTGTATTGCTTGCATTTAGTGTGCATGCACAAATCCTCATCCAATCTTTAGAAACATTATCAGAAACCGAACGAAGCCGCCTATCATTAACAGATGCTGCTCCGGAAGTCCGGTTACCTTCGTATGATTATACAACCTTGCAGGAAGAAAACAGGGAGGTTACCGTCGGAATACCATTTCAGTTTGGCAAGACATATGACATGAAGATTGGTTTGGAAGATGGCGAATGGTATGATGAAGGCGGCCAATCAAAATGGAAATTAAAAATATCCTCACCTAGGGCATATTCCATTAATTTGATTTTTGACCAATTAAGTGTTCCAAATGGTGCTGCGCTGTATATCTATGACCGAAACAGAACAACGGTGATGGGGCCGATCGATGAATCCAACAGCGATGTAGAGGGAGAGTTTTGGACCGATCTGCTACCTGGCGATGGGATAATTTTGGAATTGTTGGGTGACAAAGAAGCATTGAAACAGGTAAAATTGAGTATATCAAAAGTGATACATGGATACATCAATACCTTTTCTACAGGATTCGGAGCATCGGCTCCCTGCAATGTAGACATTGACTGTCCGGTGGGGCAGCCCTTTGGATTGTCAGGATTAAGTTACTAACTTAGTGCTGGATATCAATTACCTGCCGATGCCTTTCGTTTTTAGCCGTAGCTTTTTAGGTTTATATCATCAAAACGCCGCGATATGGAAAATTCGATTAAAAACACGCTATTCCAGCTGCTAACGGCCGGCACGTTTTTCTGCCTGCCGCTGCTCGGTGGGTGCCAAAAGGCGGAATTACCTGACGAGGTAAACACCGTGGAGGAGGCCCGTCGAGTGATTGTTGGGGAATGGGAGTGGGAAAGAACTGAAATTAATTACAGAGGACAGGGAAATACCATATACGAGACTCCCGACACAGAAAATAAAACAATACAATATGTGTTTCGAAAAGATGGTACAGCGGCCAAAATTGAGAACGGCAAAGACTCTATCGACTATAATTTCGAAATAGAAGAATCCCTGGAATCCAGCGATTTCCATTTGACGTTATCTCCCAAGGATATAAACATACAAGTAAGCAGGACTTTTTTAATTCTCTATAATGGAAATTTAATTCTGACCAATCGATTAGGTGTTAGCAGCTATTACATTCGGAAAGCTAAACAATTATGAAACGTATTTTACTTCTTTTTGCAATCTTTATTCTTGGATTTCATTTTGGGTACGCACAACGCACCTGTGGATCTATTTTTAATTTAGACAGTATTGAAAAACATGCTCCCCATAGCTATCAACGCATTCTGCAAATAGAACAACATCTGCAGCGATACAATGAAATACTGAGTGAAGACATAAGTCGAAGTGTACCAGAAATCATACGTATCCCTGTGGTGGTACATGTATTGCATAATGGGGAGCCAGTAGGGACAGGACTGAATATCAGCATGGCACAAATCGAATCGCAGATCGATGCGCTGAACGAAGACTTTAGACGGTTGAATGCTGATGCAAGCAATACACCCTCAGTATTCCAGCCTGTGGCATCTGACGTAGGAATCGAATTTCACCTGGCTTGTATTGACCCGGAGGGCAATCCGACAAATGGAGTAAGGAGTAATAAGAAAACAAGGGCAAAGTAGTTATACTGTCGTGTCCCAAAACAGTGATAAGGTAAATGAATCTGCCACAGGCATTAAGCTTGGAGCCAACGGTTCTGCCGCCTGGCCAACAGACCGCTACCTCAATATATGGGTATGTAACCTTGCGGGTGACTTGTTGGGCTATGCGCAGTTCCCCCATTACTATGCTACGGATCCTAATACCGACGGCGTAGTTGTCACCACTACAGCATTTGGCAGAACAGGGAATGTGCTTGCCCCCTTCCATCTTGGAAGAACGGCCACCCATGAGGTAGGGCACTGGTTAAATTTAAGGCATATATGGGGTGACTATGTTGGTTGTGGGGGCGTTGGTGATGAAGTAGCTGATACTCCCGACCAAAATGACGCACGTACGGGCTGCCCATCTTTTCCCCAAATTTCATGTGGAACCAACGATATGTTCATGAATTATATGGACTATACCAATGACGGTTGCATGAATATTTTTACTTTGGGCCAGCGTAATCGCATGAGGGCTCTATTTGCTACAAATGGAGTCCGCAGAAGCTTCATCGAAACCCCATATGGATTTTCCATCACCGGCCCTTCCACGCTCTGCACCTCGGAAACCTACACGGTCACGAACCTGCCTGCGGGGGCTACGGTGACGTGGAGCGCCTCACCCGCCGGCGCTGTCACGCTCTCCGGCAGCGGCAACTCCCGTACGGTCACGCGCTCGGGAAGCTACTCGGGGTGGGTGACCCTGTCAGCGACGTTAGGCACCAGCTGTGGCAACACCGTCCTGACCCGCGACATCTATGTGGGTTTCCCATATATCGAATGCATAGCCTACAGCAACGCCATCGAAGAAGGGGATTTTACCTGCCAGCATGACGGCGGGGTCAGCTACCTCTGCACCACGCATGGCAACAACCGCATCCTGATCAAAACGGATGCGCCGCACACGCAGTATGAAATCCAGATCCGGAGCTACCCCTCGCTGGCCGTTGTCTCTACGCAAACGACCACAAGCAAATTGACCACATTAAGCTATGTACCTACCGTGCCGGGCTGGTACAACATCCGTGTACGGGCCATCGGCAGCATCAGTTGTGGCCCTGGACCGTGGCAAGAAGACGACATCGAGTTCATGGATTGTTCCGGAATGGATGGTGGAACAACGGTGTGGAAAGTCTTCCCCAACCCTGCCGATGAGACACTCACCGTGGCCCTGGGCAGCAAAGCCGAAGACAGCGGCCTGCCGGACAAATCAGCCCTGCCCGCATTCAGGGTTACCCTGTACGACAGCGGCGGCCGGCAACTCCGCCAGGGTGAAAGCAAGGAAGGTAGGATAGCGTTCGATACCCGGCAACTCGCCGCAGGCACCTACTTCGTGCACATCCACCACAACGGCGAAGTGGAGAAGCGGCAGGTGGTGATCCGGCATTGACAGGATAAACATCGCTTACCAGCCGTAGCTCAAGCCGAAACGCAACGTATTGCGCAGTGGATTCTGTTGCCGCGCGGAGATGAGATAAGAAAAGTCGAAACGCAGCCGCTCGTATCGCAACCCCATGCCTACCGTGAAGTAGCGAAGATCGTCCTTCCGCGGACTGGTATGGTAATACCCTCCCCGCAGTGCAAACTGTTCGCCAACCGACCATTCCAATCCGGTTGATATACGTACTTCGCTCAGTTCTTCCAGCAGACCGCCGGGAGCGTCTGTAAAAGAACCGAACACAGCCCCGGTGATGGAGCGATCGGGATTCTTGCCTTTGATGATGTTGCCCTGTGCATCCCGTTCCGGTTCTGTAGGAACGAGCAATTTATTTAAGTCAAGCGCGACAGAAACGCGGCTACCGTCCAGATGATGGGTATAGGCTGTGCCGATACGCAGGTTCATCGGCAGAAAATGGTCGTTGGATCCATACTGCATCCGCGTACCAAGATTGGACAGCTGGATGCCGAAAGCCAGGTCTGCATTAATACGATCCGGCGCCACCGGCTGTCTGCGGTACCACCCGACATCAAACGCGATGGCTCTGCCTGGAAAGGCTTCCCCCGTGAGGTAATCGCCCGCACCAATGCCGGAATAGATGTAACGGAAGGTCGTGGCCAATGCCATATAGTCGGAGAGCTTCAGTATGTAGGCTGCGTCTAAAGCTGCCTCAAACGCGCGGTACTGGAGGTACTCGTTGCCTTGCCCATCGGCAAAACGCACCTCGCCGAGCGAGAAGTATGTAAAGGATGCGGCAAGTGTCTGCCGCTCGTTCAGCCGCGCGTAACCACTGAGGTAAGAAAGGCTGATGTCATCGGCTAACTGACGCAACCATGGGGTAAAAGAGAGTGCCACGCCACCGCTTTCTTCCGCAAATGCATATTTGGCGGCATTCCAATGGATGGCGTAGGGATCAGGTTCGGTGGCTACCCCTACGTCACCCATTGCCCCGGCCTTTGCATCCGGCGCAATGAGCAAGAAAGGAACCGCCGTGCGGACATTGCTGTACTGCCCCCCATCAGGGCGGATAGATTGGCCTCCTACCCTACAGATAGATAGCAGACAGAAGAAAGTGAACAATATCCAGCGCATGGTTGAACGGTGTTGATGCCATTGATAAAGATAGCACAATCTGGTGGTTTCTGAAATTGTCGATCCTACTATTGACCTGATGAAGTAAAAAACGCAGCTCTGAGGCAGTCAACCACATTCCCGAAGTTTTCCTGTTCTGTCGCCTTTAATCACTATCGGTTATTCGGAAGCGGTCCGTACCCCCGCACTACCATATCCGTATCCCCTAAGGATTAACTCCATAATGAGTCCATAGTAAGTCCATAATGAGTCTATAAAACTCATGTTTTTTATGGATTCATTATGGACTTACCAAGGTAGTTTATTGTGGTCATGGCGAAGGCGGTAATAAGCGGTGTCTTCTCGGTATCGAGCGCGTATCAACCTGCAATTAGCCGGATAATAAAGGGCGGATCTGTTCTATTATTTTTCCGTATCTTTGTACCATGGTTATCGAGGTATTAAAATCCAAGATTCATCGCGTGCGCGTCACGCAGGCGGAATTAAACTATGTGGGAAGCATCACGATTGACGAGGATTTGATGGATGCGGCAAATATTATTGCCAATGAAAAAGTGCAAATCGTCAACAACAACAACGGCGCACGCTTTGAAACCTATGTCATCAAAGGCGAGCGTGGCTCAGGCACCATTTGCCTCAATGGCGCAGCGGCGCGCCTCGTGCAAGTAGGAGATATTATTATCATCATATCGTATGCGCTCATGGACTTTGAGGAAGCCAAAAAATACGAGCCTACATTGGTATTTCCCGACGAAAACAACCGGCTGCTATAACTTCCCGCAAATACTATCGAGAAAATTTAGCGAATTGTTAGGTTAATCAAACTCTTTCGCTTAACTTTGCTGTGGGTGTTCATTATGCGCCCCCTGCATCCAGATTAAGGTGGATCAGTCTTCGTAAAAAAGCGTTTAGTCATTACGAATGTGGAGTAGTAAGATCCGTCCAAGGCTCGCCTGGTTTCAAGCTATATTGTTCTGTTTGCTTGTCGCAAGTGGAACCGTCTTTATGCACAAGCATAAGACGGCTGACGGCCGGATCGTTATCCACGCCCACCCCTACAATTTATCAAAGGATTCCGATGCGACCAAGCATCACCATACGGAAACCGAGATCCATTTGCTGGATGTGATTTTTCAGGGTTCTTATACCCAGCCTTCCTGCATTGTCTTTGATTTCTCACTTGCCCTGCATTTTGTAATCCCCTTCAATGTCGGGCAGCATATTTATTACACCCACGAACCTTTCCAGTACGCGTATCTCCGCGGTCCACCGGCGATGTTATAAGCCACGGCTGCCAAGCAGATCCCGTGGTGCCGTTAACTGCGTGCAATCGGCATGCAGCGTATCATATATTTCAGGATGCGTCATCGATACCATTTATATCGTCGTGCAGCTACCATGCACGCGGTACGTCGGTGCGTAATCCGCGTCATCGGTAATAGCGTCATCGGTAATAATTACAACGAAAACAAAATTCAATCATACGATTCAATCATGAAACCGTTCATCATGAAACCTACTATTTTTACTTGCTTATATTTAGTGTTGTTCCATACCACGTTCGCTCAAGAGCGCCTTGCTGTTGTGTATGGAACGGTGGCCTCAGACGATGAGGTTGTTGCGGCGGCGACCATCTCGATAGCCAACACCTCCATCGCCACCAAATCCGATCCCTCCGGCCGGTTCCGGCTCAGCGTACCCGCGGGCAACGTCACCGTGGCCGTGCACGCCCTCGGCTACGCCCCTTATAGCAAAGCCCTCCAAGTGGCGGCAAATGACTCCGTCCACTTGTCCATCAGGCTGGAACCATCGAGTGTAACCCTTGATGAAGTGGTCCTTGATCGTCAGACCGGACTGACCAGGCGCACGCCTTATGCCGTTTCCGGTGTCGAAATGCAAAGCCTTTCGAAAAGCGGCAATCCCGGTGGTATTGCCGGCGCGCTGCGGGAAATTCCCGGGGTGAGCGGCGCTGGCATGGGGCCGGGAATCGTCAAACCGTTCATACGCGGCCTTGGGTTCTCCCGTGTAGTCACCCTTTACCAGGGCAATAAGCTGGAAAATCACCAGTGGGGCCAAGACCACGGTCTGGGCCTGAATAATGCCGGGGTAAGGAGCGTCGATGTCATCAAAGGGCCGGCTTCCATCTTATACGGATCGGGTGCGCTCGGCGGTGTGCTGATGGTCAAGGACGACGAAAGCTACCTCACCTCCGGCAAGGTAAGCGGCTCGCTCGGCTCGGTATTCAACAGCAACTCGAACGGCACCCGCACATTCGGGTCGATCGGCAACCGCTTTCAGAACGGGTTTTTCCTCAATGTAGACGCGGCTTATGAAAACCACGCCGACTATAAGGCTGGCGACGGATTGCTCATCGGCAACAGCCGGTTCAACAACCATACGCTGCGTGCACATGCGGGGGTAGACAAAGACCGGTTCAAGAATAAGCTCTCCTTTACGTACCACAGCCAGGACCTGGGTATCATTGCAGACGACGAACTGGAAGAGGGTGAATCACTGGTGACCACCCGGAATGACCGCAGCATGCAGCTCCCCTTCCAGCAGATCCGGGATTACCTGGCCTCTTACAACCAAGAGACCAGGCATGAGCACTTTGAAACGTACCTGCACCTGTCGCACCATTACAACGACCGCAACGAGATAGAAGAATCGTTTGACCAGCTCGACCTCGGGTTGATGCAACGCAACACGTTTTATTCCGGCCGGATCACGTTGCACCCGGACCGCGACCTTTCGCATACGCTGGGCGTGCAGGGTGGTTTCATCTCGACCTCCAATAAAGTGGCTGCAGCGGAAACCCTCATTCCCGACGCCAACACGTCCGACGTAGGCGTCTATTACCTGGGCAGCTTCGACTGGAAAAACTTCTATTTTCAGGGAGGTGCGCGCTTTGATTACCGGAAGGTCAACGCCGATGCCAGCGCACAGCACCTCGTTGACCATGGCTTTACCCTTCCCGGTGATCCCGCGGACCGGAAGCTGAGCGTCGATTTCTCGGGATTTTCGGGTTCACTCGGCGCGAGTTACATGCTGGCCGCCCAGCACCAGTTCAAGGTCAATCTATCCACCGGTTTCCGGGCGCCCGACCTTGCCGAACTGTTTTCCAATGGGCCACACCCGGGCACCAACCGGTTTGAAATGGGAAGTGTCGACTTCAAACGGGAGCAAAGTATACAGACCGACCTGAGCTATTCGTTCAGCTCCCCGGCAGTCGACATCGGCGCCTCGGTGTACAGCAACGCCGTGTCGAACTACATCTTTTTTGTAGCCACCGGAAACATCCGCCCTGAAGACGGACTGGAGATCTGGGCCTTCCAGCAACAGGACGCCGTGCTTTACGGTACAGAATGGGAACTTGCTTACCGGCCACTGCTCGACAAACGGTTGGAGCTGACGGCCAAGGGCGCCCTGGTGCGGGGAAATCTGCGGGAAAGCGACGAGCACCTTACTTTCGTTCCGGCTGATAATTATACGTTTCAAATCGCCCATGAGCCCCGGTTCTCCACCGGCACGCGGCTGTTCGCGGCGGTACAGCACACCGCTGCACAAAACAGGTTTGGCTTCAACGAACAACGGACACCGGGTTATACGCTGGTAAACGCGGGGGCCCAGCATGAATTTGCCTTCACAGGGGGAAAATTATCTGCGGCGCTCAATGTGAACAACGCATTTGACGTTTCCTACGTGGACCACCTGTCGATTCTCCGGGCATTTTCGATCCCCAATCCGGGCAGAAACATCGGTCTGGCCTTGGGTTACCGATTTTAACCCGTTCGGGGGACTGTGAAAAAGTGCAAGAAAAATTTGCACTTTTTCTCAGTAATTTATTAGCTTGCAGGAAATTTAACAGCTACCTATGTTAAAATATTCAACGCAAGTGGTGCTCTGCTTGTTCATTGTGCTGTCTGCCTGTGAGCCGAACGTCAATGAATCGTTGGAGCCTGTCCCAACAACGCCCACGGATATTCCGTCCGGTAACGGCAGTAACCCACCAGATGCTTCGATAGAGACTGACTCGACGATTATTTTAGCATTAGCCAAAATCAATGCATTGCGGCAAAAAGGCTGTGATTGCGGTAACCAGTCGATGCTGGCTACGTCCAGCGTAACGTGGAATACCAAGCTTTACGCAGCTGCCCTGGCCCACGCGAAAGACATGCACCTCAACAGTTATTTCAGCCACACAAGCCCCTCGGGCGAAAATATATACCATCGGCTTATCAAAGCGGGGTATATCTCCACGACCAGCGCAGTTCTTACTTACGGCGAAAACATTGCTTTCGGCAAGTTCGATCTGGAGACTGCCATTCAAAAGTGGCTTGAGAGTCCGAGCCATTGCGCCAACATCATGCGCGATTCGTATAAAGAAATGGCTATCGCCCATGACGGCAATTACTGGGTACAGGTTTTCGGCGCCCAGCGCGAATAACATGATAAACCGCCGAAATTTTCCATAGGCGTGTAGCAATCGGCAGCGCTTTTCCGTTTAATAAGGCACACACATTATGGACCATTGGTTTCCAGCAGGTTAGCCAAACCTTTGTTTTCATGATTTGTTAAATAGTGTTAAGGAACTAATTAATTGATTTATTTAAATAACTTTGCAACTCGCAAGGTTGAACGTGTAGTATTATGAAAAAAATAAATGTACTATTGTTGGGTTTGGTAACGGCTTTAGGGTTTTCTTCATGCATTGACGATGAAGAGCCATTTGACTGGGCAGCGCAATACGAAATTGAAAGGCCCATCATTGAGGCGTATGCGAGGGAAAACCTGGCGAATCCGCAATATCACGAAATCCAAGGTATGCGTATATGGTACGAGGTCATTGCATTGGGTGATGACGCTTCTTATCAATACAAAGTGATATCAAATCCGAATGCCCAAGGTGGGTACGCGATTGAAGCACCTGAGGTGCATGTCAGATACACCACTCGATTGGTGCAAACCGATGCTGTGGTCCGGTCCGTAGATGATGATGAGGGTGAGGAACTTGCTTGGAATAACGAACCTGCTATATGGCAGGCAGCCCTTTTTCCGCGTGAAATCCGGTACGATGAAGACGGCGAGCTGCTGGATGAGCCTGTGGAATTTGGTGGCATCACCACAAACGGCTTGAAACGGGGTGGCCGGATTCGTGTCGTCACTCCCTCGTATTTTGCCTACAGGAATGGTAGCAGTGGCAATATCCCCGCCAATTCGCCCTTATTCTACGACATTGAAATTGTCGAAATTGACGAGCCAAGCTCCAACAACAATCCATAAATCATTTGCAACTAAATTAGCTATCTTTATATACCGATGATCAAATCAACTTCTTGTATAGCGGCAGGTATCGCGATTGTCGCATTGCTGGCGGGATGTGGAAAGCAAGAATACCAATCGTTCGAAGAACTGGACAACGCCAATATCCTTGAGTATATCCAGCGAAATAACCTCAACGTCAGCCAATACAAGGAAACGGATTTGTTCTATCAGGTATTGGAGGAAGGTACCGGCAATCCGATTGATTACACGAAGACCTATCCGGTGGTGTATACCGTGAGAAGCTTGGATGGGGCCTATAATTCCGGCGATACGTTGAGCTTTAACAACCGCTATGCCGATTATTTCGGGTACTTTCCCTTTGGTTCGTCGGCAGCCGGCACCCCCACGGTGGAGCGTACGGGCGACTTCAAGGAGGTGATCCGCGAAGTGCTGCAAAAGACAAACGGTAAAATCCGCATCATCGTGCCTTCCCGCATCATGTATGGACGCAACGGCTCACCCAGCCAGGGCATCCCACCAAACGCTTCGTTGGATTACGTGGTAACCGTTCATGATAATTTTGAGGATTTCGAGAACAATTGGGTCATCCCGAACATGATTAAGCGTGCCGGATTGAATATCGACGAATTCACTAAAACCGACGATGGGATCTATTATAAGATATTGACGCAAGGGACAGGTGATCCCATTACGGTGGATTCCACCATCACAGCAATATATACGCTCAGAGCGCCTGCTGGAAATATCCTGGACAGCGGTGATAATTTTGAAACGGAGCTCTCCGGAGTGATTGCCGCTTGGGGTAAAATCGTTCCTCTACTCAATAAAGGCGGAAAGGTTCGATTATTCACTCCCAGTCCACACGCATATGGCTCAACCGGCAATCAGCAGATACCGCCTTATGCTTCCCTAGACTTTGAAATCGAAGTCAAAAACGAGTAAAAGATTAAAGATACAGAAGCCCGCAGCAGATGTTGCGGGCTTTTTTTATTCATCGCCCGCGATACTTCGATCCGTCAAGAATAGTCTGCGCATCGGAAATGTCCAATAATTCCGTCAACGTCGTTTCCGGATTCCTATCCATGTATTTTCTTACCATCTGCCATCCGATAAAGACCCCTAACTTGGGAGCCGACTCATTTTGCTCGCCCAATTCGGGTGTAAATGGAGCCTCGCCCAAATACTTCTGGATGCGATTGTAATCCGCCTCATAAAGTAGATTTTCCTGCAAGAACCAAGCCCAGATATCCCGCTAAAAACGATTGGCCCATGCCCACTGCTGGCCGGTGTACCCGATTTTCAGACTGTCTGCCACATGGGGCATCACCCGCTCTATGACACAGTACCGAGATTACTGGAAAGACAAGTATTATGCTTTGCTTGAGGTGCATAACAAGCTAATAAAAGCGAGGCATTTAAAGGAAAGTGAGTAACGATGAGGAATATTTTAGTATTTTTGTGTCAGAAAGGAGAGCAACGAGATGGTTCGAACGATCATAAAGCCAACAAAAAATAGCCTAACTATCCGTCTTCCCGATAACCTGGTCGGGAAAACGGTGGAGGTGCTGGCTTTTGAATTGGAAACGCCGAAAGTCGATGAAACCGTAACGGCCGATAAAGAGAAGCGGATCAAAGCATTGGAAAAAGGGTTGAACAAATACCGGATGGATTTATCAGGGTTTAAATTTGACCGTGACGAAGCAAACGATTATGACTAATCGCTATGCGTTGGACTCCAATATCCTTATCTATCTCCATGAAAAGGATGCCGGTTCGCACAAACGCATTGTTGCCCAACGTCTCGTGGTAGATACTCCTATTGTATCCCCGCAAGTCGTCAGCGAATATCTGAACGTCTGCCAAAGGCGGCTTTCAATGGATAAGTTGGAATCGATAGACGCTTTGATGCAGTGGCTTCCTTATTCGCTTTTAACCGGTTTTTCCCAAGAAGTATACCAACACACACAGAAGCTGATTAAAAGGTACCAATTCCAATTGTTTGATGCAGTTGTCGTGGCTTATGCATTATCGGCGGACTGCTCCTTATTATATTCTGAAGACATGCAGCACAATATGCTGGTTGAAAAGAGATTAAGGATCATTAATCCATTTCTATGAGTAATTCAGTCTGCTCCACCCACCAAATCAAAAATTTGGAGAAACAGTTGGACATCAATGAAAATAAATTTTTAAGGAACTTCAAAAGTCCAAGTACAAGACAGTTTTATTTCATCGCCCGCGATACTTCGATCCGTCAAGAATAGTCTGCGCATCGGTAATGCGCAGCAATTCCATCAACGCCGTTTCCGGATAACGATCCATGTATTTTCTTACCATCTGCCATCCGATAAAGACCCCTAACTTGGGAGCCGACTCATTTTGCTCGCCCAATTCGGGTGTGAATGGAGCCTCGCCCAAGTACTTCTGGATACGGTTATAGTCGGCCTCGTAGAGCAAATTTTCCTGCAGGAACCAAGCCCAAATATCGCGTTCGAAACGATTGGCCCAGGCCCATTGTTGGCTGGTGTACCCGATTTTCAGACTGTCTGCCACATCGGGCATCACCCGCTCCATCATGTACAGTACCTTCCCTTGGTAAACCATGTGCTGCAGCAGCGTAACGTCCAGCTCATCCTGCGGATACAGCTCTTCGCGTATATAGCTCTCCGTAACCCTTGGCACGATGTTCTCAGGGGTAAACCGCCGGGACAGGTAGTAGGGAATGCTTTCCCGCAGGGCCGGATAAAACTTTGAATCAGCCCCAAGAAACATATCCAGTCCGATACCGATGTAGTCTGACCCAATGGGCGTCTGCACCGCAAATCCCGAAAAAAAAGCGATGAACCGCGGGATACTGATTTCGGGAAAATAATACTTGAGGTGCTTGAATGCGCCAGTCAATCCGACTTCTTGGGCCGTCAGATTCGGATAGGTATCATACACACTGGTTTTCAACGCCTTGAAATCATCCGTTGCAATGACCCGCTCCAACACGGATGCCAACTGACCACTGTCCAGGGGATTACCAGCCTCAAGCATGTACCGCATGTAATCGCTATAGAAGGCGCCATACCGGCCGAGCCATTCCCGGTTTTTTTGTAGGATATTGTCCGGTGCCAAGCTATCCAACGCTTTATCGAAGCGCTCGATACGGATCTCAACATCGATGTGACTGACGTCTATGCGCTCACGCCTACTGCACGAAAACAGCGCGACAATCAAAAAAAAGCAATAAATTTGCGGTGCACGGTTTTTGAGCATCATTTTTGTTCGTTAGCCGGCAACGAAGTTAAGAAATTTGACGGAGCACCTTATACCATGCAAAAGAAAACGATACGAATCCCCCTGCTAATCCTCCTATTCGCGCTTATCCTGCGACCCGGCATTGCCCAGGACTATTACAGTTCTACTTATCAATACAAGCCCATATCGTTGGGTATAACCTTTTCACCCAATATGGGGTGGATGCGTTATGGCGACAACGACGCCTTTGAGAGCAGCCCAAAAATCGGCTATGCGTACGGCTTGCTTGCCGATTTTGCTTTTACGGAAAACTACTATTTTTCCACCGGTTTGCTCATCAATACCATGAACAGCGAGATCACCTTCCCCGATCCGGTATCCAGTGCTCCCAATACGAGCTTACGTACCACATATCGCCTGCAATATGCGGAGATTCCGCTATCCCTCAAGCTGAAGAGTACCATGCGGTATTTCCGAAGTTACTATGGGCAATTCGGCTTCACGTCGGGCTTTCGGTTGAATGCCAAAGAAAAGCTGGCCGAGGCGGACAATCGTACCAAGCTGGACGGCGCTAAATTTTTCCGCCTGGCGCTGCAAATCGGCGGCGGCGTGGAATGGCAGCTCGATCACAACCTGGTCATGATGACGGGGTTGAGCTTCAATAACGGATTTACAACCGCCGTTAATCATGGCGATGGCCGCAACTCGTATGTGGCCTTCAATTTCGGGATCTTATTTTAGTCATTACCAAACCCCAAAACGGATGATCATCGCTTTAGCTCAGCTCAACTACCATATCGGTAATTTTGGATGTAATCAGTCAGCCATTACCTGGGCGATACAGGACGCGAAAAACCGCGGTGCTGACCTGGTTATCTTCGCCGAGCTTGCCATCGGCGGCTATCCGGCAAAAGACCTGTTGCGTTCCGGAGCTTTTCTGGATCAATGCGAAGCTGCCGTTGTGGAAATCGCCAAGCAGTGCCAGGACATTGCCTGCATCATCGGGGCTCCTGTACGCAACACCACGGGCAAGGGGAAGCCGCTGTTCAATGCGGCGTTATTCATCGCCGAAGGCAAGGTGCAACGTGTGGTGCATAAAGGCTTACTGCCTGACTATGACGTATTCGATGAATACCGGTACTTCCAGCCGGCCGAGACGTTTGGATGCATCCGCTACAAGGAGCAGACCATCGCCCTCACCATTTGCGAGGATCTGTGGAACATCGCCACGCCAAAACTGTACCGCAGGAATCCGATGGATGCACTGCGCGAAGAGAATCCGGATATTATCATCAACATTGCGGCCTCGCCGTTTTCGTACAACCACCTGCGTGAGCGCATGGCTGTGCTGGTTGCCCATGCGCAGCAAACACAGGCTCCTTTGTTGTACCTCAACCATGTTGGTGCGCATACCGACATCATCTTTGATGGCCGCTCCATTGTGCTGGATGCGGCTGGTGAATGCGTCGACATGATGGCGTCCTTTGAAGAAGACCTGAAATGCTATGAACTGAAAGACGGCACCGTCACGCCCCTGCACGAAACACCTGCCGTGCAGCCTCCGCTCGACACTCCACTCATTCACCAAGCGCTGCTATTGGGTATCCGCGATTACTTCAGCAAGTCAGGCTTTAAAAAAGCGGTTGTCGGCCTGTCCGGTGGGATTGACTCGGCCGTGGTGGCCGCATTGGCCTGTGAAGCCCTTGGCCCTGAAAATGTCATGGCGGTGCTCATGCCTTCGGTATATTCGAGTGACCACTCGGTTACCGACGCGCTGGATTTGGTGCACAATACAGGTTGCCATCATGAGATTATCCCCATCCAACCGATGGCAGACGCGTTTAACCAAGGCCTTGAAAGATCATTCAGCGGATTAGCGCCCGATTTGACGGAAGAAAATATCCAAGCCCGTATCCGCGGGACGTTGCTGATGGCGTTTGCCAATAAACGGGGATACATCCTGCTCAATACGTCCAACAAAAGCGAGGCCGCCGTTGGCTACGGAACCTTATATGGTGACATGGCCGGGGCCTTGGGGGTCATCGGCGATGTTTATAAAACACAGGTTTATAAGCTTGCGGGGTATATCAACCGCGAACGGCTGGTGATACCCGAACATACGATCATTAAACCCCCTTCCGCCGAATTGAGACCCGGACAAAAGGACAGCGACTCGCTCCCGGAATATGAACTACTGGATGCGGTGCTCTTCCAATACATCGAAAATGAAAAAAGCGCTGCACAAATTATCGCCCTGGGTTTTGATGAGGATTTGGTGCATCGGGTCATCAGCCTGGTAGACAAAGCTGAATTCAAGCGTTTCCAAGCGCCTCCGATATTGCGCGTAAGCAGCAAAGCCTTCGGCGCGGGCCGATCAATGCCGCTCGTAGCCCGTTATCCACTGTAAGCCCGTGGCGCAACGGTCGGAAGAAAGAAGGAAAGAAGATGCCATGCGCTGTTGAGGTGCATGGCATGCCGCATCATGCGCATCACGATTAAACCATTACGTCCCTTTACAGTCTAACATAATAAACTGATTATAGGAGATTGTAACCATGAAACGGTTATTGTTATATATTGCACCTTTATTGCTTTTGGCGTCATGTTCGTCTTACAAATACCACACGACGAAAATCGAGGGAACTGATTTTTCGCAATACCGCACGTACGGCTGGCTCCCTCCGGTTGACTCGCTGTCCAAATCGTATTTTGACAACGACATCGCACAAGCCAACATTATGGAAACCGCAAATCGGGAATTGGAAGCACGGGGATTGACCTATAGCAAGGACAATCCGGATTTGCTCTTCCGGTACATCGCTATTGTAAACAACAAAAACCGGCCGATATATGGCGGTTATCCTTTTGGACCATGGGGTTTTTGGGGCTACAATCCGTGGATGTGGGGCCCGGGCTGGGGCTTGGGCTGGGGCTACGGTTGGAACCGGCCTATCGGCCAGGAACGTTATCGTGCTGGCCACATCATTATCGAGGCCAAAGATAGGCGAACGAACAGGGTGATCTGGCAGGCACGCGGTACCGGGGAAGTAAGAAATCCCGAACAGGCTATCAATAAATTGCCCGAAGTGGTGACGGGGGTTATCGAGCAGCTTCCTCTGCCGGTGACCAGTAGCCGGTGACAGCGGTCGGTGGTCGCCGATCGCTAAACCGAAGGCCTGAGGGTCAGATAAAAAGGCACCTTCTCGTGGCGTTTTGTATTTTCCAGGATGAGCATCGCCGCGGCTTCGCCCATGCGCTTGAAGTCCGTGGAGATGGTGGTGATGCCATTTAAAATAAATTTTTTCAAGGGGGTTTCATTATACGAGATAACCCCCACCTGTTTGCCGATTTGCAGCTTCAAGGATATCACCCGGTCAAGTAACTTTACCAAATCATCTTCCATGAGGTTAATGTAAACCTCGCCTTCCGATATGGGTTCCTCCAAAATGTCGCTTACCAGCAGATGATTAAATGCATATTGTTGGCAAAACCGATAGAATCCCTTGATAATGCCCTTCGGGAAATAGCTCTTGTCGGGAAAGATCAGTTTCAGAGTGTGGTATTTGCCCAGCTGTTCCCTGGCTTGCTCCAGCGCCTCATAGATATCGCGCTCGAAATCTTCATATACTGCGGCGTATTCACCTTCGACCTCGGGTACTATTTTGTCCAACAGCACCAGTTTGTCCTTCGGGATCGTATTAATAATGTCTGCAGCTTTGTCGCGTCCTTCGATAAAGTGCGGGATGATGACGTAATGTGTATATTCCTGCTTGAGGTTCTGGAGCAGCTTCCTGAAAAGCGATAAGTCATTGTTATAAATATAAAAGTCGACGGCGGCATCGCTTCCGATAGCTTGCACGAACGAATCATACACAATCTTCTTATGCGCGCTCAGCTTGTTGAAAAACAGCACGATTTGCAATTTCTGCTTGAAGTCGGCGTTGGTAATGTAATACCCTTTGCCCGGTACTGACCCCAATACGCCCAATTGCTTCAAATGCTTATACCCCTTTTCTGCCGTATCACGCGATATTTCCAGCACATAGCTCAGCTCATTGATCGATGGCAGCATGTCGCCTTTCTGTATTTTTCCGGCTTCAACCGCACCGATAACTGCATTAGCAAGCTGCAGGTATTTCGGCGTAGCGGAATATTCATTGATGTGGATATACTCAAACATGGATACTGGCTTCATATGTCAACCCCCTTTTTGGATTTTAGCGCATCAATATAGGGGGTTTACCTGATATTTACGTCAATTTATTCGTTTTTATAACGGACAATCATTGTTCGGCCTGTTAAGCCGGATGGCTGGACAGGCCATCCGGCCGCGTTGAACGGTTGATAGTCGATATTTACAAAGTTAATCTCATGGTAGTGCCGCCACTCCATTCCCTTCCTGTCCATATCCCGTATGCGGTTGGCCATGAGGTTGGCTACTTCAATGCGCACGGTGTTTTGCCGAAGGCTCCGCTCTGGGGATCCAGTAGCAGCGCGGTGCCATTGCTGGCTTCAAGCAGTGGGATGTAGGCGTCTACTGCGGCAGCTTGGTGATTTACCAGGTAATGATATACAAAGCTAAACTCCTGCTTTCTTGAAAGGATACTGGACTGGCTTCAGGAGGTAAGGCTAGCCAGGATGATATCCCTGACAGCGGTTGGCTCCAGCTTGTCCGTTTCTTGCCGTTCTTTCGTAATCAGTACGGGATAATACGCTTCCGGAATATCGATTGCGCCATGTGAGCCTTTGACCAACGTGGCATCCAACGGAATCACATCCAGCACGTAGCGAAACCCCAACTTTTTGCGTAGCAGCTTATAGCCTGCACGTAGTTTAGAGGTCATGAACATTTCCACGGGGTCGTAACCTGGCTTCTTATGGATATCTACCATCCGCGCATAATCGGGGGCCACCCGGTCATCCAGCCAGAAATAATAGGTAAACCAACTATCCGGCTTGGCGACGGCGATTAAGTCGCCCGCCCGTTCATGGTCGATATGTGCTTCCTTTTTCGCGGCATCATCCAGCAACCGCTCAATTCCCTCCACTTGCTCCAATCTCGCCATGACCCGCTTTTCCACCTCATCGTTTTGGGTATAGATGTGGGCAACTTGATGGTCTGCCACGGCAAACGCTTGGGAGGCACCTGCATCAAGCAATTCCAAACCCCGCTCCACACGGATGCCAAGAAGCCCCTCTTCGCGCAATATTCGATTGATATGTATGGGGCGCGATACCGGCACGATGCCATATTCTGACAGCAGGATGATGTTTGCGCCCCGCTGTTCGTAAAACTCGACCAACTGCTTCAATAACGCATCAATCTCCATTACTTCTTTGCCGATATTCGCCAGGTCAGGACCGAATTTTTGCTGGCAGTAATCTAAGTGGGGCAAATAAACAAGACTTAACGTTGGACTGTATTTTTCCTCCACATACATGGCGGCATCCGCAATCCATTGGGAGGATGCGATATTCGCCCCCGGGCCCCAGAAATTGAACAGGGGAAACTGACCGAATTTTGCTTGCAGTTCATCCCGCAACGACGCCGGGTATGCATAGCAGTCGGGAATCTTTCTGCCATCAGCCAAATAATTTGGTCGGGGTGTAACGGAATAATCCGCTCCGCAATACATGTTGTACCACCAGAAGAGTTGGGCGCAGGTAAAATTGGGATCAAGCCGCTTTGCGGTGTCCCACACGGATTCTCGCTGAACAAGCTTGTTGGACTGCTTCCAAAACTTTATCTCACAATCCACGCGATCATACCAGCCGTTGCCGACAATGCCATGCGCCGCCGGCCATTGGCCGGTCAGGTACGTCGATTGTACAGCCGTGGTAACCGCGGGCAGCATCGGTTTTATCTTCGTCAACTGGTTTTGTGCCAAGTAGGATGTCAAAAAAGGTGTCTTATCGCCAATCAATGCTGACGACAATCCCACCACATCGAGAACAACGGTCTTCCTCATATCGTTTCAAATTCGTTGCGTACCCAAAGCAACTCCCGCGATATGGAGTCTGCGATGGGCAACTGCAAATCCCGGGGCAATACGCCCCAGGTATAGGTCTCCACTTCCAGGTGGGCTGTCAACCGTCGATCGCGTTGTAGCCTCAATACTTCAATGATGTCTGACTGGGTAGACTTGAGCATGCCAAGATCTTCCAAAAATACCGGGACATGAAAATGCGATCGCCATTCCACAGCGTCCCTGTCATAAAGGGCATCCTGTGCTTCGGGCAGGTCTTTAAATCGGCGCACATCGCCATTGCGGTGCTTCGCAAGTACCTGGTGCAAGTAGGTCGGTTCGTCAAAGGCCATGAACGCTTCACCGACTGCAAGACGACCAGCCTGATCAACAGGTAACTGCGCCTTAACGGCCGCACTGATTTGAAATTTGCCTATTTTTATTCCATGACGGTTAAGTTCTTCAATAACCGCTGGATGATGCTCATATCCCAGTGCAAAATGGCAGACATCATAGCAGAGCCGAACATGACGTTTTAATGCATCCTCGGCCTCGGCAGGCGTCATGCCCAGCCGGTCTGTCAGGCCGGCCACCCCCGCGGGGACCAGCTCCTGCGTAAACCAGTCGATAAATTCAGGGCCGGTCTCCAGCACACCATCAGGCTCGGGCTCGATATCGATATGCAATGTCTTACCAGAACTGCGTTGTAGGCCAATCAAGTAAGCAGCGACATCGATGAGCTGCTCCGTAGCTCGTTTCCGCATGCTGGTCCATTGGCTTGCCGAGCCGTTATACCAATGGCGATACCCCAATGGCGATGTCGAAATCCCGCCGTCCATCCCCTCCGGAACCAGCTGTACCAGTATATCAAACAACCGCAAGGTGTAATGCAAGCGCTCGGCGGTCGTCCAATCAGGTGTGTGCACATGTGCTTTCACCACATCGTCGTGAAAGGCGCCAAAAGGAAACCCATTCATCGTAAATACGTAAGCACCCTGCTCCGACAGCCAGTCTTTGAATGCTTGCAAACGTACAGGATCTTGCAAATCCCGGCTTGCGATATCCGACAACCGGAGACCGATTCCCAGCGGAGCGTCTCCCGATACCTGCGCTTTAATCAGTGGAAATGTCGCCTTCAGGATGTCGAAATGGTCCTGCCAGTTTTCACCGCCATGGATGTTGGTACAATAGGTAAGGTGCCCGTGTTTCGTCAGCATAACTTCACAGTTGAATTTCAAAATCATTTTGCAGCACGGCGGCCGCAGCTAGCACGTGGTCCGTATCCATATGATGGACCTCCACCCCGGTACCGATGCCCTGCAACAACATAATGGTGAGCCTTCCCCCAAGATGTTCGCGAAATTCTTCCAGCCCGATAAGCAACGGATGGTCTGATGCCGTTGTATGCAGCAACGTGTGGGAAATGGGCAACCCAAGGGCTTGCAGTAGGTGGATAACGCGCTGCGCATCCGCATAAGATAAATATCCCCTCAGGTGGGAGTACATGCTATCCAGTGCAATACCGATGGCTACTGCTTCGCCATGCATTACGTTGAAGCCCGAAAGCTGCTCCAGTTTATGCGCACTCCAATGGCCAAAGTCCAATGGCCGAGACGAGCCGAACTCAAACGGGTCTGCACCGGCGATATGCTGTAAATGCAATTCAGCGCATCGGTAGATCAGGTATGCCATCGCATCGGCATCGCGGTGATACAGCGCATCGGCATGTGCCGCAATCCACTCAAAAAAAACGGCATCCTTAATCAAGGCCACTTTGACCGCCTCGGATATCCCTGAACGCCACGCGCGGTCAGACAGGGTCTGCAAAAACGAAAAATCGTTAAAGACGGCAAACGGTGGACTGAACGTACCGATGAAGTTCTTTTTACCCAAATAATTGATGCCATTTTTCACGCCTATCCCGGAGTCGTTTTGCGACAACACGGTTGTCGGAATGCGGATATGCCGGATTCCCCGGTGTGCAATGGCAGACGCGTAACCTACCGCATCCAGGACGGCGCCGCCACCAATGCAAATGATATAAGAATGCCGGTCTATGCCGTACTGATCTACGGCGGCTATAATCTTGTCGACAACCGCATGGTCATTTTTTGCATACTCACCGCCATTTACGACAATGAGATCGTCAACCAGTAAAATCCCCGACAAAGCGGCAAAATAGGCACGGACCTGGGGCAAAAGTTCGGGATGGTGGGTTGCTACGCCGTCGTCAACAACCACCAGCGCTTTAGCCACGGTATCCGAAGCATGACTTGCAAAAAAACGTGCGAGTACCGGATTGCTCGCTGCAAATAAATCCTCCGTAAAATGAACCTGATATCGGTAGGTCACCGTAAACGATTGTTCAATTGATTCCTTAATCATATTTCGTGATCTAAACACTTCATTCGCGATCCTTCATCCCACCGCATTCGACATCGCACATGCAACGATAGGAATCACAGCTGATCAAAAAGCTTGTTAAGTAACCGAAAACATTTTTGACAACCAAATGGATATCGGAAAAAGTGACAAAACAAAGACGGCCAGGCCCCATAGGCCGGCAGCGGCTACCCAGGCCGTATTCATGAAAATCAATGCAAGTACGCCATATTTCACGGATTTTCGAATATCCGGCGGTGCCAGTGTACGGACCGCTTTGAGAAGTGGACTATAGATGATCGTGGCAAAAACCAATAAAACGATCATACTAAACCACGTCTCGCTTTTCAGGGCACCATGATAGGCGATAAGCCCAATCACAACACCATATAACAGGGCCGAAAAAAGCAACGGGCTTCGTTTGCCGCCATGCACTTCTCCCCGACTGATAGTGGTAACTGCTGCTATATAGATGACCGGTATTCCGGCCAATAGCCAAACCGCGGGCAGTGCCGCGGGGAATAAGCTAATTCCTAAAAGAAGGTTCAATCCCCTGCATAGTCCCATGGCCAACGGGCCGGCCACGGCATGGTGCTTCGCCCATTTGTCATACAGCAAGCACATCAACACAATGGAAATGGCGATAAACAAGGAGGTGCCGCCCAAGAAACTTGCCGTCAAGGCACCCAATGCAAACAGGGCTGCACCTAGCCAGACGGCATGCCTTACCGGCACTCTTCCGCTGGGGATAGGACGCTCCGGCCGTTCTACGGCATCTAACCGGGCATCAAACACGTCGTTGAATACCACCCCGCCGCCATACAGCCCCATTGTGGATAGCGCCAGCAATACCCAGTAAATCAGGGGGCGATCGCCGGGGCTATCGGCAACGTGCAGCGTTGCGATGGCGGCTCCCGCCATGACGTCAGATATGGCCGTGACAATATTCGCCGGCCGCATCAGCTGCATATACGCTTTCCACACGATACTCATCCGATTGCCTAGGAAATGATGATGGAATCCGCATCCCTGCGGGGCTGTTGCCCCCCTCTCAACACCGAATTGCCAGCAAATTTTTTACCTTGGTCAATGCTGGTCTTTTCATTCAACATGGCTTCGTCGAGCTGTCCGCTCTGGGAAAAAGCAGCCACCGCATTCTGATAGCACACCTGCTCAATGGTCGCTTTAGGCAGGCCGCTTTTGACCATCAATGCGGCGGTCTTTGGTACCGCCAGCGGATCACTAATACCCCAATCTGCCGCGGAATTGACCAAGATACGTTCAGGCCCGTACTGTTTGACAATCTCCACCATGCGCTCATTCCCCATCTTGGTAAAGGGATATATCGTAAAGGCAGCCCAAAACCCTTTGTCCAAGACCTCCTTGACCGTTTCTTCGGTGTTATGGTCAATGATGACCATTCCCGGATCCAATCCGTGTTCCAAGGCAATGTCCATGCTACGGGAGGTTCCTTTGGTTTTATCACGGTGCGGCGTATGCACCTGTACGGGAAGCCCCGCTTCCTTGGCAAGTTCCAGCTGTAGCCGGTAATATTTTTCTTCCGCAGCGGTTTGGTCGTCAAAGCCAATTTCACCGACACCGACCACCCCTTCTTTATAAATAAAGAAGGGCAGCAGTTCCATCACTTCTTCTGCCAACGCCTCGTTATTGGCTTCTCGGGAATTTAATCCGATGGTGCAGAAGTGTTTTATCCCGAATTGCGACGCCCTAAACCGCTCCCAGCCGATTAAGCTGCTGTAGTAGTCCCTGAACGTATCTATTCCGGTACGGGGCTGCCCTACCCAGAAGGCTGGTTCGATGACGGCGACCACGCCAGCATCGGCCATGGCCTGGTAGTCATCAGTCGTCCTTGAAACCATGTGGATATGGGGATCGAAAAATCGAAATCCCTTCACCAAATCCAATTCCAGCGCGACGCGCTGCCCCATCGATGCCCGATCGCGTTCGTTATAATTACACATAACCCTTAATTCGTTTGTTCCGGCCAGCCGACCCAGGGCGTGTCGGCCGTATCCAATAAATCTGTTAATTCGCTATTTCCTGTCATAAAGTCCGTTGCCGGACGGTAGCTGCTCATTTGGAAAGCATAAGCAATCGCTTTCCGCTCGTGCAGCTGCTGACTTTTCAGTATGATTTGTTCCATCAGCCGGTATGCTCTTTCATCCACAAATGGCGCTACCAATATCCACAGCATGGGATTGATGGTTCTTTTGGCGGCGTGAAGCTCATAGGCATAGTCTACCAATGCTTCCGCCAACCGTGCGTTGTTGCGCTGTTTCAGACCGATAATGTGCGGGATATCTTCGTCCGTAAAAAACGCCTTCAACACCAGTTGGTTCCATGCCCCTTCATCCAAAAACTGGCTTGGATAGTGGTTGTTTACCATAATGGCTTGCCTTACCGGTGCCATATTGCTCCTGATGCCTTCCGTGCAACGAAGCCGCCATGCCGAAGGAAAGTCATATACGGGCAACGCTGCATAAAGCGCGGCCAGCTCTTCCATTTCACCGTATTTGAACAGCCGTTCGATGAGCGATACGTATGCTGTTTCTTCCAATGCCGGGATATTCATCAGTACCCACACCCGTATCAGCCGCACCAAGGGCCAATCCGTTACCACCAATGGCAGCTGACCCGTGCGCTTATCGGCCTCCGCCAAGGTAATCCGCAAATCCTTGTCGACGGATTTAAGGTTCCGGGGAATAGCCGTAAAAACCCGTGCCAGGCGGTGTGGCTGCGAGTCGGCACGTAAACGGTCTACCTGGTCGAGCAAGGCTTGCCATTCCCCCTCAGCGACATGGGGCGCTATTTGATTAGCAACCCACTCCTGAAACACCATGCGTTCGGCGGAAAAGCCAGCGTTTACATCATTCATAAGGTTAAGAAACTCCTGTTAAAGGTTCTTCAATCGTATATTCCTGAAAGCAATTTTCATTGGTGGGCCAACATGCACCTGAAATCCCATCAAGCCTTCAAATTTACGATTTTTCTCGTCATCATCAACCACCTCACTCATTAATATCCCGTTGATGTAATGCTGCAAGCGGTTTCCTTTGGCCACAATGCGGAGCTCATTCCAGTCTTCATGTTTGATATGCGCTTTTAACGAATCACGGTCGCCCAAAGACCCCGTTTCGACTCCTGCCGTCCAAACATTACCTTTGGCATAGTCGCCTATCTCGCCTTCGACCGGCGGGAGACGCATTTGCTGCCCTGGGAAGGCCAGGATTGTTCGGCCGCGCTCCTCATAATTTTGCCCCGTGTAGGTATTAGCCGCGTCGATATCGGCTTGGTAGCCCCGCAAAGCAAAAGGAACGTCCGGCAATTCCTCACTGCGGTAATTAAAACCGCTGTTTCCCTGACCGGTCAGCCGATATTCGGCGATCAGCTCAAAGTCTGCCGGCCGGCCGCCTTCCCAGATGATAAATGAATTCCGTTCCAATTTCCTGTCCGGCGTAATTTCACCGACGATGGCGCCATCTTCTACCCGCCAAAGCGCAGAGTCGCCGCGCCACCCGGCCAAACTGACCCCGTCAAATAGCACTGCAAATTCGTCCTGATTACCCGGCTGTTCAGTCTGCTGTTTGCCGCCCGAAGTACAACTTGCCAACGCCAACGCACACAACACAAATCCTCCGGCGCTTATATAGCGCCGGAGGTAACTCCATGATTTTAACATCTTATGTCGATTATGATAAAACAAACGCTAGCCAATTTCCACCTCCGTCCCCTTCCAACTGCGTGACTTGGCAGACTCGATAACTGCCTCACAAACTTTTTGCGTTTCATACGCATTTTTGAAGTCGGGCTGGCAGGGCTCGCCCGTCTCCAGGCTTTTCAGGAAATCGGCAACCTGATGAACGAAACTATGTTCATAACCGATACCCAAACCGGGCACCCACCATTTTTCCATGTAAGGGTGGTCGCCATTCGTCACATGGATGGAGCTCCACCCTTTGACATCCGAATCGACCGCGTTATCGAAGTACTCCAGCCGGTTCAAATCGTGCAAATCCCAGCGAATCGAAGCATGCTCACCATTGATCTCGAAGGTATAAAGGGCTTTATGCCCCCGGGCATACCGGGTCGATTCGAATAAGCCCAGCGACCCGTTCGCAAAGCGACAATGGAAGATACAGGCATCGTCTATTCCCACCTCTTGCAATTTGCCCGTATCCAGATGGACGCGCTGCTTTACAAACGTTTCGGTAACGGCCGAAACTTCCGTAATTCCACCGTTCAACCACATCGCCGTATCGATGCAATGGGCAAGCAGATCGCCTGTCACCCCCGACCCGGCTACATCGACATCCATCCGCCATGCGGCATCTCCACCTTGCGGAAGGTCGGCATTGATCGTCCAGTCTTGCAGGAAGTTCGCGCGGTAATGGAAAATTTTACCGAGCTTGCCGGAGGCGACGATTTTTTTCGCCAGGGTCACGGCGGGCAGACGCCGGTAATTATACCAAACGGTATTGGGCACACCGGCTTTTGAGACGGCATCTACCATGCTCTTAGCTTCTTCCAGGTTTCTGGCCAATGGCTTTTCCGTAAGCACCATTTTTCCTGCCTCGGCAGCTGCCACAGCAATTTCGGCGTGCAGGTGATTGGGCGTACAAATATCAACAGCATCGATATCGTCACGCGCGATGAGCTGCCGCCAGTCCGTTTCATACGAAGCAACCCCCCATTGATTGGCAAAGGCTTTTACTTTTTCCTCCCGTCTTGAACATACCGCCTGTAAAACCGGTTGGTACTGCAATTCAGGGAAAAAGTTGGGCACCCGGTTGTAACCATTGGCATGCGTACGGCCCATGAAGCCGCAACCGATTAATCCTATTCTCAATTTTTTCTTGTTGTCGCTCATATTTCTTGTTTTTGTTGTTAATCAATCACTATGCTTGCCACCCATGTGCTTCGCGAACACTTATCAATGCTGCCAGAATATCGTTCCAGGTCTGTTGCTGATTCAACACGGCATTGGAAAACATACAACCATCCCAGCAGATATGGTTGAACGCCTTGGTTAGCCGCCCCTGCTCGTCGCGCAGCCAGTGGCCCGCATCCTTGGCGATGTCCAGCTTACCATTCGGATCATTAGGCAAGCAATGCCTTCCGGTCTTATCATGCGAGCCGGATCCGAAGACCGTCCCGTCATTTTGCGCCACATGGAAATCTATCGTCCATGGGCGCAATGCACGCGTAAGCTCCCGTAGCCCTTCGGTGAGTGCTTCCCGATCATCCCATTGAAAATTTTCAGGGAGTATACGGTCTTCAGGCCTATTATAGCCCAGTAGGTAGAGAAACGTATGGGACATATCTGCTTGAAAGCCAATGTTCGGCCGGTCTACCGCTTCCAATGTATCGATCATGGTTTTCCAGCTGTGCATTCCGCCCCAGCAGATCTCCCCTTCAGCAGCTAGCCGCTCCCCATAATCGGCGGCCACGTCACAGGCTTCGCGAAACGTTTCCGCGATAATCTTGGTGTTGCCTGCCGGATCGGCCGCCCAATCGGAAGGTGTACAGGAGGAGTCGATTCGGATTACCCCGTAAGGGCGTATACCCAATTCGTTTAGACGCTGGGCAAACTGACAGGCCTTGCGCACCATATCTACAAATACCGTCCGGCTCTCCTTACTCCCCATTGCCGAACCTGCCCAAATGGGGGCTACCAACGATCCGATCTTGAGGTTATGCGCCGCCACCTTGTCTGCCAGCCGATTGGCCTCATCCCGTCCGCCGTTGATATCGACATGCGGATCGAGCAAGCCGATGTCTACGCCGTCGAATTTTATACCGTTGACTTCTGCTGCGGCCGTGTAAGCCAGCAGGTCGTCAAAGGGGATTACCGGTTCCGAATCCGGGCCCTTGCCAACAATTCCGGGCCAAGTGGCATTGTGTAGTTTGGGGAAATTATTCGTTGTACTCATATCGCTATTTTTTATTGTTACAATTATTGATTAATGATAACGCCTGCTTTGACAGCTTGCCTGTTTCCATATGATATTGATTGATTTATTATTGGGTTATGACTTCCAAATTTAAACAATTAATCCTTAAAACGTGGTAAATCACCCGACTAATAGCCACTGTTTTGCACCAAGTTGGTGTTGTTCCGCACCTCGCTGGTCGGTATCGGGAATAGCAGTTCCCGCTCTCTCAACACCGGCCCATACGTAAACCGATGCCCTACAAAATCTTCGAATTGCTTAGTCCTGACGTTGTACGCCTTGCGCAAACGCACCATGTCATACCACGTTTTGTTTTCGAAACACAATTCATACCACCGTTCTTTCCAAATGGCTTCCCGCAGATTCTCCTTTGACAAGTTCTCGAGATCGTCCAGTTCAGCCCGTGACCGAATGGCGTTGACCGCGTCGTATGCCGCAGCGGTAGGGCCGTTGACCTCGTTAGATGCCTCGGCAAACGTCAATAGTACATTTGCATAGCGTATCACAGACCAATTCAGGTCACTGTTTGCCGTGGTGGTCTGCGCTACCTCATCGAATAGCTTCCAGATGAAATATCCACCGAGATCGACCACTTGGTTTCGGTTGGATTCGTGGGTAAATTGGGTAAAGAAAAATTGCTTTTCCTGCGCCCGCAAATCACCCGGCTCATAGGATTCAGCGAAATCCGCCGTTGCATAGATGCCTCCGGTCTCATCGGCATACTGTGAAATGTTTTTGTTGTAGGGAATGATGGATACCTGCCAGTTGGGCACGATTATCTGCGTCTTGAACTGGATCATGAAAATATTCTCGATAATATTTTTCATGCTTGGATCATGCAGCGAGGCATAATCATCAAATAGCTCAAATGTTCCCGAGTTGATGACCTCTTCAGCCTTTTCGGCTGCGAGCCTGTAATAAGCTTCCCCCTTTTGCAATGGATAACCTGCCATCGTCAGGTACACCTCCGCGAGCAACGACTTCACTGCACCCAAGCTAACCCTTCCCGAAGGATCTCTCCAAGGCAACCCTGCTTCCTCGGCAACCGTCAGATCGGCTATAATCAAATTGTAGACAGCTTCGGGATCGGCTTGTAGCGGCCTTAGCTGCTCTGACTGCAATGAAATGGGTTCGGTGACCAAGGGAATGTGGCCAAACATACGGATCAGTTCGAAATAATACCAAGCCCGCAAAAAATGTGCTTCGCCCAACAGCCTGGTCGCCTCGTTGCTATCCATCGTGATTTCCGGAATTTTAGCAATGGAAAGGTTGGCATTCCCAATTCCTCGGTAGTAAGATGCCCAGATAGTTTGGCCATAACCGTTGTCAGATGTGTTATTCAAATCCTTGACGAAATAACTGTTGACGGCCTGCCCCAAATCCGTGGCCGCCAACCCGGTCGCAAATTCGGTCATCATCCAAGCCCCTCCGCCGAAACCGCTTGACAGCGGATCGCGCATACTCGCATAAATAGCATTTACCGAACTCCGGGCATGCTCCGGCTTGGTAAAATAATTCTCCACGGTAAAGTTGCTCGGATCCGACTCGTTCAAAAATTCGGAGCAGCTGCTCAATGCCAATGCGCCACCAGTGAAGGCCATTGTGATGTATTTTTTTATTGATATGGTTTTCATCGCTTCTTCGTTTTGATATTGCCTTTGTTATGGCTATAGTCCGATGTTCACGCCCAACATAAATACCCTTGGCCGTGGATAATCATACAGACCGTACCCTTGACCGAAAGCCGAGCTAGAATTGGAAACTTCAGGATCGTAACCACTGTACTTGGTGGCTACAAAAAAATTCTGTACCGATCCAAATAGCCGCACACGCTGCAGTTTCAGCCGCGACGCGAGTTGCGCCGGAAAAACATAAGCCAACAGCAGGTTCCGGCCCCTAATAAAAGAGGCATCCGACACCTTGTGGCTGTCGTCATTGGTGGTATAATAGGCGTTAATCGGCCGTATTTGCGCTATCGGAGTGTTTTGGTTCGTTTCGGTCCACGCATTCAATACCGTCTTGTAGCTGTTGGCGATACCTTGCCTGTCTTCTGCCGAGTGGATGCTTCGGTCCAGCACATCATTGCCGTACATGAATTGCAGGTCGACCGTTAATGACCACGCCTTGTATTGGAAGGTGTTCAGCAAGGTTCCGAATCCGTCGGGAATACCCTTACCGATAATTGCACGGTCGTTGTCATTGATGATGCCATCGTTATTGAGGTCGAGATATTTGACATCTCCCGGCCGCATATTGTACCGTGCTGCCTCTTCGGCCTCATCGGTAGACCATGTGCCCAGGTGCACCCGTCCAAAAAACGACCCCACGGGTTGGCCGACCCGCACGATGGTGGCTGCGCCGGGAAAAATATCGCTGCCACCGGACAGCGCCAGAACTTTGTTCTGATTAATGGAAATGTTGAATGTGGTATGCCAAGAGAAGTGGTCTGACCGTAGGTTGGTTGTATTCAGGCCAATCTCAATCCCCCTATTTTCCATGCTGCCAACATTGGTGTAGATGCTTCCATATCCGCTACTCAGGGGCAGCGGAGCATCCAGCAACATGTCGTTTACCTTCCGGCGATAAAGATCAACTTCAAGGTTTACCCGATTGGCGAAAAGCCCCAGCTCCAACCCGATGTCCACCTGATGGGTTTTTTCCCACTGAAGCGCCGGATTAGCCATCCGCCCGGTCCCAATCCCTATTTCACGGGCACCGCCAAAGATCACAGCATAATTGCTCATGCCAGCTAACGCCCGATAGGAAGGAATCTCGGAGTTGCCTGTAGCCCCATAGCTCGTACGGAGCTTCAGGTTTGAGATAGCAGGCATAGCTTGCATGAAATCTTCGTCACTGATCCGCCATGCCAACGCCGCCGATGGGAAAAACGCATATTGGTTTTGCTCCCCAAATTTCGACGAACCGTCGATGCGGCCGGTAAAGGTCACCAGGTATTTTCCGAGCAACGAATAGTTTAACCGTGTAAAATAAGAATTCAGTCCATAGGCCGACGCCCCAGAGCTCGGAGCCAGTGCAGTGGCACCCGCGCCCAGGTTGTTGAACTGGAAGTACGCATCCGAAAAGCCCTCGGCGTTCGCCTGGCTGCTGAAACTGTTGACGTGCTGCCATGAAAGGCCCAACATCGCATTCAACGAGTGGATACGGCCAACGTCTTTTTTATAAGTCAGGTAGTTTTCAAACTGCCACGAATTAAGCCGATTGTTACCTACATATGCATTGCCGTTGGTGGAGATGTATTGCAGCCCTGCCGCAGCAAAATAGTCGGTACGCTGATTGATGATGTTGGTACCGAGTGTGGAGCGGAGTTCAAGATTTTCCGCCAACCGGATGTTGGCATACATATTTCCCAGCATGGTTTGGGTACGGAGGAAATACAACCGTTCGTCTGCGACGCGTATCGGGTTATCCCCTCCTTCCATGCCTGGATAATCGCGGTTGCTTGCCCATGAACCATCGGCATACCGAACCGGCACGATAGGCAACGCCTCCAGAATCTGCCGGACCATGGTGATGCCGCCGCCGTCCAACTGGTCTACCTGCTTTTCATCTTGGTCATTATAGCTCAGTGACCCGCCTACTTTCAGCCAATCCTTAATCTCCGTATCGAACACGAAGCGGCCGGCATACCGTTTTTGCCATGAGCCGTACACCACCCCGTTTTCATTGCGGTAGTTCAGGAATGCCCCATAAGTTCCCTTTTCATTGCCATTGGTGAAACCCAGCTGATGATTTTGTGTAAAGGCCTCCCGGAACGCTTCCTTCTGCCAGTTGATATCATACAATGGGTTTCCCTGCGCATCGAAAAGCAGCGGGTTGATCCGCTTAGTACGAGGGTCTGTATATTTGGTGCCCGTTGCCCAGCCGACGGGGTCATATTTTTGGGCGTTAGCATAGGCGATTTCTTCTACCTCCAGGAATTCCCTTGCGTTTAAAACGGGTAGCAGCTTGGGGGCCACGCCCAGTCCGAAGTCTGCATCATAGGTCAGTGCTCCTCCGCCGGATGTGCCCCGTTTGGTCGTTACCAAGATAACCCCGTTGGCACCACGGGCGCCATAGATGGCCGTCGAAGACGCATCCTTCAGCACTTCGATGGAAGCGATATCATTGGGGTTGATATAGTCGATGGGTGTGCTGCCATTTTGCAGCCCGGATGTATTTAAAATCACACCATCAATCACATACAGGGGATTATTGGATACACTGATTGAGCTGGCCCCACGGATGCGGACATTGGTTCTCCCCCCAGGCCGCCCCGAATTGGACGATACGTTTACCCCCGTCACCCTTCCGGCCAAGCCCTGGTTCAAAGACGAGGCGGGCCGTTCTTGGAGAGCTTCCGCACGTACCGTGCCCACCGCTCCGGTCAGGTCGGATTTGCGCTGTGTACCGTAACCCACCACAACGACTTCATCGAGATCGGTTTGACTTTGTTCCATGACCACATTAAGCTGTGCTCCCGTGACGCGTATTTCCTGCGAGTCGTAGCCAACGCCACTAAACACCAATAGCGCTCCTTCGCCATGTTCTAACGTTATCGTGTATTCGCCCTGATCATTGGTACTGGTACTGTTGCTGGTACCCTGCTCAAGAACGGTAACGCCGCTGATGGGCACCTGGCCAGCATCGGTCACCCGACCGCGCACTGTTTGCTGATGCTCCGGTTCTGCCCATGCGGCGTGGACCACAGCCATCGTCAGTATTGCAAGCAAACACGAGGCGTTCACGCGCCAAGGCTGCCATCGCTTTTCGGCATGGCGGTGCCGGTTGATTGGATTGTCATTACACTTGTTCATAATTGGTTAATTTAATTGATTAAGTTAAATCTAATTGGTTTTCAGCATATTATGAATATTTTTAGCGTTTAACAATAGGCATAGCAATTCCATTGAATCACGATAGTGCTAATGCCCCCGGTGATTCTATTCGTTTTTAATAGCGCTCGACGTCAGATTTATTTCTTGGCAGTCCACTGTTCATCAGGCACGCCACAGGGGGTCAGCTGTTTGCTACTTACCCTCGGCGATGCCTTTTGAATGAAATCGGGCGCCATTAATGTATTGGCGGCTGTGTTGCTGCAGTAATTGATGCAGCCTTGCCTTTCAAACTTTTTTGCCAGAAGAAGAAAATGATGAACAAAACAATCAAAATAGCGGGGAATGAAACCATTTTAGCCAAAGCATCCTGGCCGGTAGCAAGCTCCAGGGCCGAATCGGTTAGTCCAGCGGAGGCATTTTTTTCCCGGGCTCCGTCAATCCAACTGCCGATAATGGGCTGGAAAATAGCCGTGGAAAACATGCCCACTCCTCCAATTACAGACATTCCCAACGCACCACTGAGCGGAACACGTTGAGCGGCCGAGCCCACCATCACCGGCCAGAAATAACAAACCCCCAAAGCAAATACCACCGCTGCGAAATAGGCCATTGGTCCGGTGACGACGCTGAATAAATAGATACCGAGGGTTGCGAATATCGCGCCGCCCAACAGTACGCCTGTCTGCCCTAATACACGGACAACGGGCCCCGCAAAAAAGCGTCCCACCGCCATCAAACCCGTTGTAAGGGCCAAGATAAGCATGCTGTCCGCTCCACTATGGCTCATGACAATAGACACCCATTGCTGCGGGCCAAATTCGCTAATGGCTGTGAGCGCCATGCAGCAAAACAAAAAAATGAAGGTAGGCGTACCCATTGCTTTAAAGTTCTGTGCGAGCGAGGTTGCACCTTCAACCTTGGGCCGAGGAAATGTTTTTCCATAGAACAATATGGCATAGATGATGGTAGGAATCATCAATATCCACATCTGTGTTTGCCATTGCTGAAGAACCCCACCAAAATCAGTCATAAATTTGGAAATGAGCGCTCCCAAAAGAATACCCCCAGGAAACCACATATGAAACCTGTTGAGCATTTTATTCATTTTGATGTGATTATCGGAGTACATGTCTGCAATCATCGGATTGCATGCGGCTTCGGTACAGCCGTTACCAAACCCGATAAACAAGGTGGAAATCAATAAACCGGCATATCCACCGGAATAAATGGTAAGCAAAATGCCTAAGGTATGCGCTACGAAAGCCACCCTCATGATGTTTGCAGCTCCAAAAGAGTGATACACCAGACCACCAATAATCATGGAGATGGGAAAGCCTAAAAACCACATCGAATTGATAAATCCAAGCTGTTCGGCACTTAAATTAAATTCTTGGCCAAGCTGCGGCAAAATCCCTGCGCGGATGGCAAATGTAAAAGCGGTAGTGATGAGTGCGAAGCATGACCCATTGAACAAAGCGGTCCTGTTAATGTTTTCGTTCATATTAAAAAGGTTTTAACTGGTCTAATAAATTAGCTATTTGTATCTATTGTTTTAATTTACCCTGCCAAAAAGCCGATTGATAAAACAATTTCGGATATCCAAACGCTGATTGTCCCTTCATGTCATTCGCAACATCATTCCCTGGAACGTACACAAAGATACCGTATCAGCTATGTAATGCTATCCTGTCCTATCCTGAACTTTCATGGCAGCCCAAAATAAGAAAAAATTCAGGGATTAAAAAAGGCCTTTTTTGAAAAGAAAACGGCACTTACCACCATGGTGGAACCGCAGATCACCAAGGACAGATAAGGACAGACCATGACGGTTAATTGAAAAACAATAAGTAACATTGGCTCCAGTTTTTTATAACAGCCAATTATGTTATAACCTAATAACTGTCACAACAGCAAATGCACCGAGCGTCCATAAAACGGTTGACTGCCACATCGTTGTAAAAGCATCGCCGAAGGTATGGCCGGGTATTTTAGTAAACTTATATGAAGAAGAGACATCCACGCATGAATATCATTCGTTTAATTACCTTATTCGGAGCGACACTAGCCTTGATATCTGCTTTACAGTGTACTTCAAATCCGAATACACTCAAAATAAAAAAGGGCTCACGCATTATTTTAATTGGCAACAACCTGGGGTCGAGGATGATGAATTACGGGTTTTTCGAAACAGAAATGCAGCTTCGGTACCCGGACAGCCTGTTGTACATCCGGAATATGTGCGATCCGGGCAACACCCCGGGATTCAGGCCGCATTCGGGCCGGCCGTCCCCCTGGGCATTTCCCGGTGCCGAACAATTCCAAAGGGAGCTGACCAACGACCCCAATAATCAAGGACACTGGGAAACACCGGATGAGTGGCTTACACGGCATCGCGCAGATATCATTATCGCTTTCTTCGGCTACGTCGAATCCTTCCAAGGCGAAGAAGGGCTGCGGCGCTACAAAGACGAACTTGATGCATTCATCAAACACACCCTGCAACAACATTACAACGGAGTTTCAGCACCGCAGCTTGCAATCGTGTCGCCCATTGCTTTTGAGGATTTGTCTGGCAAGCATGACTTGCCGGACGGCAAAAAAGAAAACAGAAACCTGTCAATGTACACCCAAGCGATGAAAGAGGTTGCACGCAACAACAATGTCCACTTCGTCGATATGTATACGCCATCCAAAAAGTGGTTCAACAAAAATGGCTGGTTTGTCAAAAATGATGAGCCGTTGACTATTGATGGCTCACAGCTCAACAAAACAGGCTATGCCAAGTTTGCGATACAGCTGGCTGACAACGTATTCGGCAATGTAAAACCGACAGATGAAACCCATCGCGAGCTGGTACATGCCGCCGTAATGGAAAAGAATTGGGTGTGGCACAAGGACATCAAGATGCCTAATGGCGTGCAAGCTTTCGGGCGTCGCTATGATCCATTCGGGCCAGACAATTACCCTGCCGAGATCGCAAAAATCAGGGAGATGACGGCCTTGAGAGATGAAGCCATCTGGAAGGCCGTAAAAGGAGAGAAAATGAACCTGGACAGCGCGGACGGGCGGACGTTACCGCTTCCCGAAGTCAAAACCAATTATCGCCCAAGCAACAAAAATGGCAACCCTACTTATCTTTACGGCGCCGAAGCGGTAAGGCAGTTGCGAACGGCCCCTGGCTACGAAATTGCGCTTTTTGCTTCCGAGGAAGAATTCCCTGACCTAAAAAAACCTGTTCAGCTGACGTTTGACAATCAAGGCCGGCTTTGGATTGCGACCATGCCATCATATCCGCACTGGAGGCCGGGAGACCCCAAGCCTGATGATAAAATCATTATCCTGGAAGATACCGACAACGACGGCAAGGCGGATAAACAGACCGTGTTTGCTGACAAACTACATTTACCCATGGGATTCGAAATCGCACCAGAGGGTGTCTACGTATCCCAGGGTATGGACATGGTACTGCTTAAGGACACCGACGGCGATGGCAAAGCCGATACGAAGGAGGTGCTACTAAGTGGTTTTGATGACCACGACACCCACCATGCGCACCATGCGTATACGGCCGATCCGTCCGGCGCTATCTACATGGGGCAAGGTGTATTCCTGCTAAGTGATATCGAAACGGCCTACGGCCCCGTACGTGGCACCAACGGTGGCTTCTTCCGCTACGACCCCAATAGGCGAAAGCTCGAATTTACAGCACAGCTATCCATCCCCAACCCGTGGGGAATTGCGTTCGATGAATGGGGGCAGAATTTTTACGCCGAAACGTCCGGACCGGATGTCAGCTGGATGATGCCGGGATCCGTCAGACCTACATATGGCAAGTTTACGCCAAAATCGAGAAACCTGATCGAAGACAAACATAAAGTACGGCCCACCTCGGGGCTTGAATTTGTTTCAAGCCGCCACTTCCCCGACGATGTGCAAGGGGATATGCTCATCAACAATACCATCGGCTTTCTGGGCATGAAGCAGCATACGATGACTGATGATGGCACGGGTTACAAAAGTCAGCACCGCCAGGACCTGATTTGGTCGGTAGACCCCAATTTTCGGCCGGTCGACATGGAATTTGCGCCGGACGGCTCGCTGTACCTGATTGACTGGCACAACATTCTGATCGGCCACATGCAACATAACCAACGCGATCCGCTCCGCGACCATACACATGGCCGTGTTTACCGCATCACTTACCCTTCACGGCCCCTGGTCAAGCCTGCAAAGATCGCTGGCGCAAGCATTGACACGCTGTTGGATAACCTGAAATTACCGGAATACCGCACCCGCTATCGCACCCGCCGCGAACTTCGGGGGCGCGACGCAGGAGAGGTGCTTAAGCACCTTAAAACCTGGGTGAACAATCTTGATGCCCGGGATCCGCGCTATGAACACCACCTATTGGAAGGTCTATGGGTGAGTTGGGGACTCAACCAGGTTGATCAATCGTTGCTTCGACGACTGCTGCAGGCAAAAGATTACCGCGCCAGAGCCGCCGCGGTGCGGGTACTGCGCTATACGGGCCACCAAGTAACGGATCAAGCAGAATTGCTCAAACAGGCCGCCGCCGACGTGCACGGGCGTGTCCGCTTAGAAGCGTTGGTTGCCGCCTCGTGGCTGGACGAAGGACAGGCACTGCCTGTTTTGGAAGAGGCTGCAAAGCACCCGCTCGATGACTGGATGACGGATGCGTACCGTGCAGCGCTGGCGCGCGTTGAAGGGCATGTCGAAGAGACCAAAAAAGAAGAAATCGTAAACACCGACCTAACAGGCACCGATTTGGCACTGTATAAACAAGGAAAACTGATTTATGAGCAGGATGGCTTTTGCATCACCTGCCACCAAGCGGACGGGAAAGGGCTGGAGGCCGCTGGTTTCCCGCCTTTAGCCGGCACGGAATGGGTTACAGGTGATGAGGCACGCCTTATTAAACTTACACTGAAAGGACTGCAGGGCCCAATAGAGGTACTTGGCAAATCGTATCCCGGGCAAGTGCCCATGACACCGTTTGGCGGCTTGTTGGATGACAAGGAAGTCGCTGCTGTGCTTACCTATGTCAGAAATTCGTTCGGCAACAAGGGAACGGCCATCGATCCCGAACAAGTAAAAGCCATCCGCGCCGTTATTGCGGATAAAAAAAGCTTTTATACGCCCGAAGAACTGCTGAAGGAGCATCCGCTACCAAGATAATAATCAGGCGAGATGGAAACCGACCATAAAAAAGCCGGAGTGCCAATTGATGGCACTCCGGTTTTTTTATTGAAACGCTTATCAAGCAAAATGGGAACGTAAGAAAGGAATCCCTTTGACGGCAATGGCTTCCAAGGACGGCTCGAAACTACGCCAGATGGATGCCGCCTTGGCCACAACCTTGACCTCCGGCGTGAATGACTCGATGACCAAACTGCCGGAGTAGTCGATGGCTTTCAAGGCATCGCGAATGCCGTCCCAGTTGATATGGTCGCCTCCGGGCGCGCCGCGATCGCAGCCACAGGCATGGACATGCAACAGGCGTTTACCTGCTTTACGGATAGCCGCGGGGGAATCTTTTTCCTCAATGTTCATATGATAGGTATCCAGCAGTATGCCCACCGCATCGTTGCCGACCGCCTCGACCAGTGCCAGGGCCTGTTCACATGTATTAATAAAGTCTGTTTCATAACGGTTCAACGGTTCGATAGCCAGCTTTTTTCCCAGATCCGCTGCCCGCGCGCCCAACGGTTTCAGGTGGCTCACCACCATATCCCACTGCTTCTTGTATTCATCCTCGGGCGTCTGCTCCGCACGTCCGACAGTTGAATAAAGTGGTCCGACCATCACCGGGCAGTCCAATACAACCATCGCATCCAATACTTCAGTAATATAGGCTATAGCGTTTTGTTGCTCAGCCGATGTGCCCCTGAGATCTCGGCCAGGCCCCATAGCAGCACAAATTGAAGAGCAAACCATACCATTATCGTCCAATGCCTGTTTAATCAAATGCGCATCGATATGCGCGGCATCCTCAAGCGCAATTTCCACCGCGTCGCAGCCCCAGGCTTTGAATTGCCGGATGATGTCGATGCGTTCGTTGGTAAACGGAGAGGTAAGTAAGAAGGTATTGACGCCGATTTTTAACATAGTTTTTCTAACTTGATTATTGATGATGTACTTATTGCTGATCGCCCGTTAATCTTCCTGCAGCCGATAGTCTGCCGGACGTTTGCCTTTTATGAAACTATCGAAACCAAACATGGTGGGCTGGTAAGGTGTGACGAATGCGACGTCAGCTTTTTCAGGGATTTGATTTTCAAGACCCACCGCCCAAAAGCACGCATTTACGAGCAGCCTTCTTAAATCTTCATTCAACAGGTCGACTGATGCACCCATGGTCGTTGTAAACGCTTTCCCTGATTTGCCATCTGGAAGTTTATAGCGCTTCGTCCAGGCAACAGGCAATGCAGGCTTGTCCCTGTTTACGGGATCGTCTGCGGTCATCCCACTGGTGGATTGCCCGTACATCAGTATATCCGCCCCGGCCAATCGGCCTACGGTATAAACATCGGTAGGCCCCCAGATATCCTGTACACCGTTCAATATAGGACTGGCAGCATTTTCTTCGTTGACAACGCCGCGCGTTCCTTCTTTGCCATGATCACCATGATGGCTTATCCAGGTTTCCCCCAGGACCAGTTTTCCAAAACCACCCTCCCAGCCGGATACGGTGCTCTGAAAATCATAGCGGGCGAACGGGTCATCCGGCTTTTTTGCGTAATGGAACGCATGGGTGGCCGTGCGCAAACCGACTACTGGTTTTCCTGCTTTTAAGTAGTCATCGATGTGACGCATCTGGTCAGGCGGCAGTTCACGAAATCGGGTAAAAATCACCATCAGGTCAGCAGATTCCAGGTTAGCCAGGCCCGGTATGTTGGCCTGTTGATTAGCATCGATTTCGCCCGTCGATGGATCAATGGAAAAAAGCACCGTGCAGGTAAAGCCAAATTTTTTGGCCAGTATCTGCGCCAGCATGGGCAGAGCCTCTTCAGAGCGATACTCTTCATCGCCACTGATCAGCACAATATGTTTGCCGGCACCCGGCCCTTCGTAGCCGGTGTAAGTGATCCATTGGTCTTCCGATATCTCCGGCCGTTCTCCTGCCGAGCATCGGATAAATCCCATCAGTGCAACCAGTAGGAGGAGTGACGACCATGCACGATTTGTCTTCTTCATATTGCTATCATTATGCTGTTGACTATGCTAATACCAAGTCCGGATTGCCCGGGCCGAAATGCTTCAGCATCACGATGGGATCTGTCTTCGACAGGTTCTCAATCCGTACGCCTGCCCGAGCCGCGCCCTCGCTCACAAAATACTCATCATACGTCAGCTGGCCGTAACGGATGAGCGCTGGTGTCTCGATGTCCCATACGCCCATACGTCCACGGCCCTGCATCATAATCATTCCATACGCCGCAGCATCCCGGATAGTGACCGTCGCACCAGGCAGCACCGTCAGCTCCTTCGCACTGAACGCATCAGACTTGTAACATACCCATTTTTCCGAATACCCAGACTCCAGCATCTCCGCCTCCTCCCGAACCGGCAACGGCGCCATGAAACGGTTCTGCATCGTGTTCGGATCAACGTTCAGCTCCCAGTCAAGCACCGCTATCAGCTCATCGTAGTCCCCGATACGGTCCTTCGGGGTACCGTTCCACAGCAGTTCCTCCGGTATCACTGCCTCGTTTACCAGCGACTGGTACATCGCAAACACGTCAGACGCCTTCTGTGGCTCATACGTACACAGGCTCCCCGGCGCATGCAGCAGCCCCGGCGGCACGTCCCAGCCCGTACCAGGCTCCAGGCGGTACGCCTGTGAATAGTTCGTTATCTTGTTGTCACCCTTTGTGAAATTGACCAGGCACTCCCGGATCTGCGCCTTGGTCGTCCCCGGGGCCAAGCCCACGAACGTATACGGGAAATCCCCGCCGTGGTTATTCAGCTGCGGAGGAAAATAATACGCCTCCGGCTTCCCCTGCTGGCCAATAAGCGCGGCCTTCTCATCGTTGTGGTGCACATGGTGCGGCAACGGCCCCATATTGTCGAAAAACTTCGAATACATGGGCCAGCCCCCGTAGGCAGACCACAGCCGCCCGCCGATCAGACCGTCCTGCAACACATCCACCGCTTCCTTCAGCAGAAACTGGTGAACCCGACCGCCGTCCTCAAAAACCACCTTGCTCAGCCCCTCATCCTCGCCCGTCAAGGGACCATTTTTCGCCGGGGTCGTCGATGACAGCCACCGCTCGTCTATACCTCCCCGTATGCCCCCAAGCACATAATAATCGTCCGGATGAAGCTTGATCCGGCGACCCGGAACACAGAACGAACGCGGCACCCATGTCGGAGCCAGGCGCAATATCCCTTCCCCAGATGATAACGCTTGCTTTGCAAATTGATGTGTATTCATATCTTATTTAAGTTTATAAATTAGTAGCTTTCGGTTTGTCCGGCAGCCTGTAAAAATGCAATAATATCCTCCGGCCTGTCCAATATCCGGATTGTCATGCCATAACTTCGCCGCTCCTTCGGCTGCAGTAAAATAAGCGAGCCGTCGCTCCGCGCACGCGACTGTCCAATGGGGGGATGGGTGCCCGGCTCCAACCCCACGACATACTCCCCCGGCCCCCAGTGCTGCCAGTTGGTCAACCAGGGCAACTGCTTTTTCTCAAACGCAATGGACAGCGCAATGCCAAGTTCGGGGTTATGGATTCCGCACAGGCATTTCCCCTCAACATCGGCCTCCACGTCAATGAATGCTGCTTCCTCCCCGCTGCCTGCGTGTTCTTCCAATGGTGGCTTTCCCTTCCGGAAGGGCATCCCCTTGCGAAAGATGCGGGCGTTATCTTCACCCTCCCGCGACGTCCAGCGACCTTTCCAGCAAATATCTGATCCCTCGTCCACCAAGGGCCAACCTAAATTCATATGATAAAGCAGCATATGGGGCGCAGGTGTATTCCCATGGTTGATGACTTCGTCCCGGATATGAATAGCCGGCTCGCCCAGTTTACCGGAAATCGTGCGTTTCAGCACCAGCTGCGCACCCAAGGGCTGCGACTGTTTGACAGTACCTGTGATGTGCATATCCAACCGCCCAGCCAACGGATCAGGCTGGACAATCGACTCGATGGTAGCGGACAAGCCGCTGAATTGGCTGTGAAGCCCCCGCTCGCCGTATTCATCAGCCTCGGGGCCACCCACATGGTCCAATCCGCAAGTGGTCAGTAAGCCGCCTCCGAATGCGTTCAACCATTCGATGCCGCGGTATCCGCCAGGCCGGGGGGCTATCACCCCCAAGTGGCTTATCCAAGCTAAACCATAGGCGTTGTAAAACGCATCAGCGATATCAAGCCCCCGATCGATGACCACTTTGTAACGGAGTCCAGCACCTGTATTTATCCACGCAATACGGGTACCCCGACCTGGGCCATCGTCCAGGACAGCTGTCTCGATACCGCCCACCTGCAGCGGGTTCGATACTTTATCTATCCAGTTTGCCATGCTTTCAGCTATTTGCCCTTATACGTGGGGCTGTCTTCGTTGCCGCCAGCCATCAGATAAGCCATTAAATCTTTCAACTCCTCTTCATTCAATACATTTAATGTACCGGGAGGCATGATGGACACCTTCGACACCCGCACTTCCCGCACGTCGCGTTTCGGTATCTCCTTCAGCACCTGCGGGGCATACGGGTTTTGTGACACCGAATAAACGTTCTCGTCTTCGCTGACCAATCTACCCATCACTGAAGACCCGTCGTTCAGTACCAGCACTTTAGACTCATATTGATCCGAAATCACGATATTGGGGTCAATAATTGCCTCCAGCATATCGCGAACAGAAAATCGCGTACCTAATTGCGTAAGGTCGGGACCAATTGCTCCTCCTTCTCCACGCATGGTATGGCACGACGCACAGCGTATCGCGACAAACAACTCCTTACCCCGTTCAAAATTCCTTTTCCCTTTATCTTCCTCAACGGATTTCAATGCATCCTCGATCTTCCAGTTCCTGCCCGGTCCTTTGGGTGGTTCAACGTTCTCGAATAACGCTTTACCAGACTCAGCAAGGAGCGAATCTCCGGATATGGTATTATAATGGGCAAATTGCGCTTTCGGCACGTTTTCCAACGCCAGCTTCCGGGCCGCATCGAGAAAGCCAATGAAGCTGTTACCGCCTTTATAGCCGAATGCGCCATAGAACCACTTGAAATAGCGTTCATACAACTCAGGAGTCCATCCCTCCGTCGCCTTGCTTAATGCCGTAGCATAATAAATCTGTTGAGCCGGGGGGGTCTTCGCCAAGGTGTTGGCGATATCCAGCCCGTATTGCGGGTTCCGCATGATCAGGTCGGATGAACTGGTCAATATCGGCTCCAGCGTCGTTGAGTCGTCTTTGGCACTTTCCAGCAGGGACAACGTTCTTTCTATCGCATATGGTGCACGAAGCTGTATGAGTAGTTTACTGAACTCTCGGTTCAACGCGTTATCCGTAGTAGGATACGCATTGGCAAAATAACCGATTAGCCGCTGCCCAATTTCCGGCTCGGGCTCTCCCATACGATAGAGGACCAGCTCAAAGGCGCGCAGCAGATCTATCTTATTTTCCTTGGATATCCGGTTGATATCCACGGTCATCAGCTTGCGCAGCATAACCGATTGCAATGCCGGATGACCCGTTTTCGCCATGGCTACCGTCGCATGTGTCACCGTACGGATATTCCGCTCACGGAACACCTTCTTTCCCCACAGTTTGATAGGCTGGTGCATCAACGCTACGGTCGCTGCATACCGCACATGCCGATCGTCATGGTTCAGATACGGCCACACTTCATTAACCACGTTGGAGTCGGCCGGGTGCTCGTAGTAGCTTTCCAACTGTCTACGTATCGCCATCTCCTCCGAAAGGTTGTCGCCCCGGTTCAGTTTGTCCTTCACGTTGTTATGGTCTTTATAATAGACCCGGTAGAGGTCGGAATCCAGTTTCCGCCCCCCAGTAAGGAAATACAGTGCACCATCCGGACCGATTTCTCCATCGGTAAGCGGTAAGGGAGCCCCGGAAAGAAATTCTTCCGCTGATGCACGATAGGTTGCCCCTTCTTGCTCCAATTGCACCGCGTATATAATGCCGAAGCTCCAGTCAAAAGCCAATAAGCTATTGCGGTATTTGTCAGGAAACTTGGCATTACCTGCAAAAACAAGATTGGTAGGCGACCCTTGCCCGATGTTAAGCAAGGATGGCAGGTTATCCGGATAATAGGTAGCCCACTTGGAATTACCCGTGCGCCAGCCGAACTCCGCACCCTTGGTTACATGCAGCAAACGGGTGGGCCGATACCAGGGCATCCCGAAATCCCATTCCATATCCGAATCATACGCAAATAACTCGTCATCGTCGTTAAACGCAATATCAAACGTGTTACGGAACCCAGCGGCCACTAATTGCCAGTGTTTTCCCAGCGAATCGGTTTTTGCTATCCACCCCCCGGGAGCCATGCGATCCGTGGCATGTCCGCGCGGATCTTTGATCGATTGGAAGATGTTGTCTTCATCCCAGTTGGACGGAAGCAGGTAACTATCCATTTTTGGCACATCGGTATGATTGCCACATACAAGGTATATCGACTGCCCGTCAGGCCCGAGGATAATGCTATGTGGACCGTGCTCACCATCTCCTTCGAATGATTTCAGCAAGGTGATTTCGTCGAACTGGTCATCATTGTCGTTGTCCTTCAGCCGGTACAGCCCGCTGCTCCTTTCGAATGTCGTATCGCCTCGGTGATTGACCATCACATAGAGGCTGTTGAATGCCCAGAGTAAGCCTTGCGCATATCCCATCCCCACTTTGGTCTGCGTGGTATCGTCCTTCCACTCGTCACCTGGAAATGCGAGCCGCTGCGGTTTAGCCGCCAGTGTATCCATACCTAATTCCGGTAGCTCGATCCGGTACAGCGCTCCAAACTGGTCGGACACGATCATCCGCCCTTTGTCATCAAACGTCATCGCTACCCATGAACCCTCCTTATTTTCGGATGGGCTGTAAAGGTGCTCCACCACAAAATCCGGTGCGGCGGTGATCTTCTCCACTTTTGGACCCGTGTCAACTTTAACCGATTCATCCTCTTTTTCGGTCTGACATGCCGAGGCCAGCAGCAACACCTGGAGTGCTGCTACTAAACCGCGGTTTTTTTTCATGAAAGTTTGCATATATATCTGTTAGTACAATTGTTTATGCGAATGTAAGGATTCTGACAAGCATTACCATCCCGGATTCTGTTCGAAGCCGTTCAAGCGGATTTCCCGTTCTGGAATGGGGAACAACAACTTATACGGTTGGATGTTGTACGCAGCGTTGCTCAGCCTGGTCAACCTTTCCTTCTCCTCAATGCCGTGCTGGGTCATGACTTCTATCGCCTTACCGGTCCTCAGCAATTGGTACCACCGATGATTTTCAAAGGCGAGCTCAATCCGTTGCTCACGGGCGACCGCCTCCCGGAATGCATCTTGGCCAAGACCAGCCAATGGATCCAGTCCAGCGCGCTCCCGCACAGCATTGATGTAAGGATATGGATCGCCCGCACCAGTCTCGTTCAATGCTTCCGCAAGCATCAGCAGCACATGTGCATACCGGTAAACCGGCCAATTCTCATCAGCGCGTCCATCTTCCAGAAATGGCGGATGGTAATACTTTTGAATAAACGGAATGTCGCCGCCGAAAGCCCGCGACTCCTCAAAATTGGCGTTGGAAGGGTCGCTGAATAGGGCGATAGACGCATCGCGGCGGACATCGCCCTCCTCATAAGCCCGGTAGATACTGGGGGTGGGGATGTTACTGCCGCCAAGATTCCCCGGAAAGCCAATCAGTTGGTTCTTTGCATTCCGTGGACCAAACATGAAAATAAAGTTGCTCGCCTCCGTTTGCAGCCCGGCATCGAACTGGATAGCAAATACCGACTCCGCATTGTTCTTGAATGCCGGATTGAAATTGTCCGCGTAATTGGGCAATAAACTATAACCCATATCCAACACCTGTTGAAAGGCGGTAGCCGCTTCATCAAAATTATGCAGTGTCATTTGTATTTCGCCAAGTAAGGTCAGCGCAGCACCTTTTGTCGCACGGCCGATATTGGATCCGGTGTAGGAGACCGGCAAGTTTTCTATCGCCCCGTTGACATCGGCCAAAATTTGATTATACACTTCTTCGACACTGGCCCGGCCTTCCGAAAAAGCACTTTCCGGATCTTCAACCTCGTCTATGATGAGCGGTACCGGCCCGAAAAGCCGCACCAGATGGAAGTATTGTAATGCGCGCAAGAATTGTGCTTCGCCTTTATACTGTGCCTTCTTGGCTTCATCCGAAAACTCCACGGGCTCGATACGGCCCAAGATGACGTTTGTCTGCTGAATATTCCGGTAAAGCATATTCCAGGTGTTGTTGACGTAGTTGTTTGTCGAGGTGATCAGAAATTCATCGATTTCTTCCCGTTGTTGAGCACCTCGATCGGACGCATCGAACTGGTAGTTGGTATTGTCGGCTACCATTTCGGTCATTGGCCAGAAGTGATCCACCGTATAAAGTTCCTGTAACGAGCCGTACGCCCCATTGACAGCCCTTAGAAACTGGCCTTCATTTTGGTAATAACTGGCGTCACTCGAAAACGTGTGGGGTTCTACATCCAGCATATGATGACATGATGCTAATGCAAACAAGGATAACAATAGGATTGAATATTTTTGGTGTTTCATCGATTCGTTCTTTCTAAATGACTAACTAAAAACTGAAATTGACACCCAGTGTATAGATACGCGGTACGGGATAATTGGAATAGTCAATACCGGGTACGAGTGCACCTGTATCCGGCCTGTTATAATTTGTACCTTCAGGGTTGCCGCTATAGCCTGTAAACAACAAGGCATTCTGGACGGTGGCATATACCCTCAAGCTGTTTATCCAGCGGTTTCCCATCATGCCGGCCGGAAGGTTATAACCAAGCGTGATGTTCTTTATCCACGCATAGTCGGTCTTTTCTATCCATAGACTATGGGTATCGCGGTACATTACCCGTCCGCGGCCCGTACCATTCGTGGTAGGCACCAGTCCGTTGCCGGGCTGCTCCGGTGACCGCCACCGATCCATCACATTGCGGTTTACGTTAAACACGCCGTCAATATTTCCGGTGTAGAAATTCGTGGCCCGTAACATCTCGGCCCCTACAGCGCCTACGACAAGCACCCGCAAATCGAGGTTTTTATACCGGAAGGTATTGGTGATTCCCCAATTGAAATCCGGATAAGGGTTTCCAATGACATCGAAATCCTGGAACGGCGTGATCTCTCCATCGCCGTTGACATCGCGGAACCGCATATTTCCGGGAATAGCCCCGGGAAATGCCGGATAGTTTTGAAGGTCTGCTTCGTTTTGATAAATTCCTTCGTACACATAGCCGATAATCATGCCCACAGGGCTTCCAATCCGCGTAATGTTTGTCGGATTCCCTTCACTGCTTTGACCGGAATAGATGGGATCGTCGCTTCGTCCCAATGCGATGACCTTATTGCGGTTGAACGAAATATTGAAATTGGTCGACCAATCGAAATTATTGGAAACGATATTGTGCGAAAGCACCCCCAGTTCAACGCCCCGGTTTCGCACGTCGCCCCGGTTTTCGGTTACCGTACCGAAGCCGGATGATTGCGGGATCTCGACATTGAGCAGCAAGTCTTGTGTATTCCTGTTGTAGAAGTCCGCCGTCAAGTTTACCCGGTTGTCGAGAAAATTGAAGTCAATGCCCAAGTTAAGCTCACGCATCCGCTCCCAGCCCAGATTAGGATTGGCCAAAGTCGTCATCACGCGGCCGCTGCCCAACGTACCGTTAAATACATAGTCCCGCGTACCGATGTTGCTCATGTAGGAGTAGTTCCCGATGTTGAAGTTGCCGGTAAATCCGTATGACGCACGCAATTTCAATTCGTCTATCCATGTACTGTTTTTCAAAAAGTTTTCTTCGGATAGCCGCCATCCGAGTGCAAAAGAAGGGAAGGTGCCCCACCGGTTGTTTGCGCCGAAACGCGAGGAACCATCCGTCCGCACCGTAGCGGTGATCAAATACTTACTGGCGAAAGAGTAATTGACCCTGGCCAGGTAGGAAATCAAGGCCCAATCGCTTATGTCAATCCCCCCCATGGTTATCCGTGCCGCTGCGTTCAACGACTCAATATCATCATCGGGAAACTGTTCGCCGTTGAAAGTATTATTGTGGACCTTTTGCGACTGCACCGTATAGCCTATCAATCCCGAAAGTGAGTGCCCTGTGTCCGAATTGTAGTCATACGTCAGCGTATTTTCATTCAGCCAGTTCAGGTATTTTACACTACCGTAGTTGCCCGAAGGCACCGATGGCGGGCGGGCGTTTTGGTTTCCCAAGGTAGAAGGCCGGAAATATTGGGAGTCGCCATCTTCAAAATCGACGTTAAACGAAGATTTGAATTTCAGGTTCTTGACAATTTCATATTCGCCAAACGTATTCATCAGAATCCGTGTCCGGCTGGCTTTGTTTACCGTCTCATTCAGCACCATAATGGGGTTGGGTATGCCGAAGGTTCCCGGAGATTCAATAAAGTCATTGTAACTGCCATCCGGATTGTATGCCGGCGGGATGGGGTTGGCAATTTCAAATCCCTCGTCCCTGCCCTGCCCCCTTACTCCCCCTCTCAGGAATGTCATGGAAGGCGCCAGGTTGACACCGACCTTAAACCGATCGGTGATATCAGCATCCATATTGGCCCGAAGTGAAAACCGGTCGAACTTGGTATTCAACATCACCCCTTCTTGGTTGAAAAATCCGGCAGAGACAAAGGTCCGTATCTTATCAGTTCCCCCGCTGATGCTTACACCGATATCCGACATCGGCGCCACGCGGGTCACCGCATCGTACCAGTCTGTGCCTTCGCCAATCAAGTCGGGGTTTCTATAAACCTCGGGGATATCCTCCAATGTGGGTTCACGGCCCTCTTCAAACCGGATTCGATCTTCGATGGCCTCCTTTCTGAACCGGGCAAACTCCCGGCCGTTCATCAGATCGGGTCTACCCTTTTGTGGCACTTCTTGCAAGCCAGAGCTTGCCGTCACTTGTATTTGCGGTTTGCCGGTGCTCCCTCGTCTGGTGGTAATCATCACCACGCCATTCGCACCGCGGGATCCATAAATGGCTGTAGCCGAAGCGTCCTTCAAGACGGTCATGGATTCGATGTCTTGCGGATTGAGCGAACTCATCGGATTGGACTGCTGCCCCGACGATGAAGGCACTGGAAAACCATCAATGACATAAAGCGGCTCACTGCCCGCACCGATTGCACCAATGCCCCGGACCTGTATCCGGGGGCCACCGCCCGGTGTACCGTTTGACGTACTTACATTAACACCTGATACCTGGCCGGAAAGCCCCTGGTCAAGGCTGGCAATGGACTGCCCCCTTACATTGGACATGCTGATTGGTGCAATTGACCCCGTCACATCCTTCTTCTGTTGGTTACCATATCCGACTACGACAACTTCTTGCAGATCGGCGGTTTCCTCTTCCAAAACCACGTCGATAGACGGCTGGCCGCCAACGGTTATTTCCCGTGCCAAATAGCCGACATTGCGAAATACCAAGACTTCGCCGCTTTTCGCTTCAATCTGAAAGCGCCCACTCGCATCGGTCGCTCCGCCACGGGAGGTACCCCTGACCAGTACCGAAACCCCTTCCAATGGGTTGCCGGAAGCATCTCTGACCACGCCGGTGACTTGATCCTGGCTCACATCGCCGTTTTTTTGCACCGGCTGTGATTGCTGCCGTTTGATGACTACCGTCTTATCCCCGGTGAAGACAAACTCAAACGGTTGGCCGGCAAAACATGTTTCCAGTGCCTTTTCAAGAGGCTGATTCCGGATATCCACGGATATCGGTTTCATCGTAGACAATAGGTTAGCGTCGTAGACAAAATCATAGCCGCTCTGCTGCGACAGTTGGTACAGCACATGCGCAGCCGGCAAATTTTTTACACGAATATTCACGTGCTGTCCATGGCCAGCTACTGCGAATTGAACAAATACTACGGTCAGCGAAATGATGAGTTTCATCAAGACCAAAACGTTAACCGGTTTAAAAATTGGTTCATGGCAATGCCTTACATAAAATTTTTTGTACATTTGAAGCTGGGTTTGTGATTAATAATTGGTTATGCAATCAGTTTTTTGGTCACCCTAATCGTCTGAACAGACAGGAACCGAGTGCGGGCCAACGCCTCGGTTTTTTTAACGCTTGGTGACCTTTCGTTATTAGTTTCCTATCACGGTGATCCTCCTTCCTTTGATGTTGAAATTTACCAACCCTGTTGTTTTAAAGCTCTCCAACAATTGTACGATGCTCTTTGACCGTTGGAAGACGCCTCCCAAATTGATGTTTTCCATACTTCCTTTATAATCCACATCCACGTCATACCATCTTCCTACCCGTTCCATGATGCTGGTGATATGCTCGTTATCAAAGATGAAATAACCGTTGTGCCAAGCAAGATCTTGATCAATATCGCTCTTCTTGATCTTAATGCCACTTTTCCCCAATTCACTTTCGGCAGTCTCGCCGGGCGTGAGTATCACCGTATTACCAGCCCCATTTACCGCCACTTGGCCTTCCACCAATGTGGTCTTCGCCTTCAGATTCGGGTAGGCACGAATGTTAAATACGGTACCCAATACCCGGATGGTTTGCAGTGATGTGTTTACAAGGAATGGCCTGGTCACGTCGGGAGCTACTTCAAAAAAGCCCTCGCCCACCAGTTGAACCTCGCGTGCTGCTCCGGCAAACCGGACCGGGTAACGAAGAGACGACTCGGCATTTAAGTGGACTTTCGTTCCATCTTCCAACACCACGTGATAGTGCCCCCCTTTAGGAATTTTAATGGTGTTGTACAGCACATACCCCATTGCATGGGCACCCGCCTCGTACCTGACCATGCCGTCGCCCAAGTTGCGGATGTAAACTCCCCCCTCCTCGGTGAGCAAGCCCGTATTGGAGTTATCCAATACTACTGTGCTGCCATTGGCCAGGATGATCATGGCCTTGTCGCTACCCGGTTCAATGCCGTATTGGGATACCGCCTGTTCCATGGTCAATTCGGCCCCATCGCAGTCACTGGAATAGAAATCAAGGATAGCCCAAGCGACCGTTGCAAGAAAAACAACGGCCACAACCTTAAACCATGGAAATAACGGGCGGATTACATTATCCGAAAAATCAGATCTCTTGCCGTTAAGTATTTTTCGCAACATCGCTTCACCCTGTTCATCAGAAAATACAGTATCGTTTGCTTCAAACGTTTCCCATTTATCCTGAAGTGCCTGCCTGACGGCGTCCTTATTCGACAGATCGGCCAGCAGTTCCTGCAACTCCTTCTGCTCCTGGGGGCTAATCGTGCCGTTTAGCGCGCGGTCTATCAGTAACAGAAGTGTAGCCCTATCCATTGATTACGATTAACAAATAAGTTTTATTGGTCTTTGATATAAAGACACCGGATTTTCAAAAAGTGGATACGGAAAAATTGATTTTTTTTAAAAGGCCGGTGTTAGCCACTGTTTGACCATGGTTAAGCCAATGCTTCGCCTTTTACAAATTCGCTAATAAATTTAACGGCGAGATGCTGGTATTTTTTTACGGACTCAATCGATAAGTTCATCCGTCTGGAAATCTCCGGATTTTTCAACCCTTGCCGCCTCAGCACGAACACCTTTTTTTGCTGTGGAGGCAATAAGCTGATCGCACGGTCTATCAGCTCGTACTGATCAGCCAAGCTTGTTACACCCTCTTCCTCGTGTACAGCGTCGAGTTCTAAGCGGTAAGCCTCCTTATTGCCCCGCTCGGCCACCATGCGGCGGATGTGGTTGAGCGTATGGTTGCGGCAGATGATAAATAGGAAGGCGTCAAACTTCTTAACTTGCGGGAGCGACTCACGGTCGATCCAGATTTTGGCAAATACCTCCTGTATGATTTCCCCGGTGACTTCGGTATCTTGAGTAAGTCCCTGTACATATGCACCAATCTGATTGTAGTATGCATAAAACAGTCTGGCAAACGCCTTTTCATCGCCATTGGCAATAAGCTTCAATACCGCTGCTTCATTGTTTAGTCTCTTTAATGCCATAATTTGGAGATAGGTAAACCCAAATTGTCATAACTGGTATACTGCAATACTAACACCTTTCTTACAAAGAGGCAACCTGTGCTGTCCTGTTTATGCACCAAAACACTACCCAATAATCGGCAAAAATATGTCCTATTGGAAATCCATATTCCCACTGCTTCCTCCCGTGGTAGAACAGGATTGGGATGATAGGTGTCAATTGCCTCCTTCTTTGCCTGATCTGTTGGTGGTAACCAGAAAACAGGCAGCTACCATCAAAAATGCCATATTGGCACGAAATGCCATTGCTGCACGGCTTTTGCTAACAATCGCAAAAATTGATTTGTTATGACCATCCAATTGACACAGGATAATAAGCTGAAAAAACTGATTGTTGTGGGCGACCGTGTGTTGATTAAGCCAACCAAGCCCAATGAACGAACCGAAAGCGGATTATACCTCCCTCCAGGGGTGCAGGAAAAAGAAAAAGTACAATGGGGATATGTGCTAAAAACCGGTCCGGGATACGCCATACCCGTGCCTGCAGAAGACGATGACGCTTGGAAACCTCAGGAAGAGCGGGTAAAGTATATTCCGTTACAAGCCAAAGAAGGCGATTTAGCTATTTTTCACATGGGTGCGTCCACCGAAATACAGTATCAAGGTGAAAAATATTTCATCGTACCGCAGAGTGCCATCCTCATGCTGGAGCGGGAAGAGGAGTTGTGAGCACTGTCTCGGGACGCTATGAAATAGTCCGTTTTCGGTAAGCCATGCGTAGCAAGCAGGTGCCTAACGCAACAATCATAAAGGCAATGGTCAATACAGCGGGCCGTCCGCTTGCAGCGAGCAGGCCCAATACCATTATCATCAATCCAACGCCTAACAACGCCAAGGCAACAGTTTTAATCGCCAATGCACTTTGCTGCTTCCCATGGGAAGCCACCTCGGCTCCATCGGCAGCAGCGTCGGCTGATGTTGCTATCCGGTAAGGCCGACGCCTGTAAACAACCTCGAAGATGGCCAGCAGCATGATGGGCAAGGACACGCCCAAGACCGTTTCTTGCATCCGGTCCAACATGACATTGAGCAGGGGCGGCGCGCCGAATTTGAAAAACACATTGATGGCTAAACTCACCAGGGTAGTAAAGAGGACGGAAAAGGCAGTTTGCCTGCGGGAAAATAATGCCCAAATGGCGGGGCCATAGAGCGGCACGCCAGTAAGTGCACCGATGCTAAGCACTACCTCGACAATGCCGCCCATTGCGGGTACCATCAGGGCCACCAACACGGTAATCATTCCAAACGCAAGCGTGGACAAACGGGCCACCCACATCAACGACCGGTTGGTAGCGCCGGGGTTTATCCGTTTATAGACATCATTGGTAAACACCGCAGACGATACATTGAGCGATGCATTCACTGAATCGGTGGTGGCAAAAATCATTCCCGTAATCATCAGGCCCATGAGGCCCGCCGGCAGCACCTCCTTACACATCATCAGATAGGCCCCCTCGTTTTCCAGTCCGGCGAGGTTGCCGTCAACCATCCGATAAAGCATCGGCGGCAGCATCCACACGACCGGACTAATCAGATACAGCCAGCCGAACAGGTAACCCACTTTCTTCGCTTCCCGTTTGGTGGGCACACTCGTGTACCGTTGTACATAAGCCCAGTTGCCGCCAATGAACACCATGTTATAAAGTCCGAAAGCGGCAATAAACCATGGGGTATATTCGCCGCCGGTAAGGTTAAAAAATCCTTCGGGTGCCGCGCTTACGAAAGCAGGTATGCCACCTACCCGCTCGAATGCCAGCGGCACGACGATCATCACCGCAGCGGTAAGCACCACGAATTGCAGCACATTGGTCACAATAACTGCCCATAACCCGCCGGAAGTCGTATAGAGCACGGCCATCAGACCGAAAAGCATGATTGCATAATGGGAAGGCAGGCCGGTTGACACGTTCACCAATTTCGCTACCGGATACAGGAAGGCCCCGTTGTAGGCAAAGCTCATCAGGAGAAAAACATACGTATAAAACTTATGGACACCGCTTCCGAATCGCTGTTGCACAAATTCGGCTGCGGTAAGCACACCGGTTTGCCGCCATCGCGGTGCGATGAAACGACCAATCAGGAATCCGGCAATGGCCATCATCCATTGTATGGTAATAGCCACCCATCCCTGTTCATAGGCAATGGCACCCCATACCACAAAAGTGCCCGCAGAGAAAAACCCCATGTACAGGGACAGACCGCTCATCCACCAGGGCAAGGCTCCGCTTGCGCCGAAATAAGACTGCATGTCCGCTTTGCGGTCGCTCATGGAAAGTCCGGCAACCAATATGCCGATGGAAAAAATCACGATTACCCAATAGTCAAGTGTCGTCATTGCACCCCCCCGTAACATCTGATGGCAAACAGGGCAGCGGGAACGTCATCGGACGGATGTTCGACATGGATCGTCAGCTTATCGGTCGTCACCGGTTCGTTCAAGACAATGATATTCCTTGTCTGGTAGTTATCCGTCTTTTGGTAGATCACGTTCCCGGCCGCATCTGCTATCCTGTAATTCCGCACACAAAACGGCATCACCCGTTCAGGATGAGTCATCAGCACAGACTCCATCGCATGGTCTGCATCCGTGTCAAACACCAGCACGATGCGGCTGATCGTTTCAGGCGTATCCCATTGCAACGAGACATGCGGATCAGCGTCATTGGGGTCAGCCACCCAGGCGTTAGGCCCGGTAACGGGTCGGTCTACGCCATTCCGGATATTATCCGGTTCGAATGCCAGCTGTGGATCAGCCAGTGCGATGGCGATATTCTGCCCTTCCGGGCGGCGTTGCGGACACCAGAACTCAAACTCATCCACCCCGGAGCCGACGGGCGGCTGCTGGTAGCCATTGTTAGACACTTTCTTGTTTACGCCATTGAACACCGAAAGCAGTCCTGTTATCCGCTGGTCGGTGTAAGGGAGCTGCACCTCGGGGTTTCCAAGGAAAGTCAGGAAAACATATTGTGCCTCCTCCAGCACCGCCTTGAAATCAAGCTCCAGGTCGGTCATCCCAGGCGCAAGCGCAACGGACTCCGTTGCCAGCACCGTATCGGGCGTAAATCCCCCTTTCCGGCTGCTCACCCGCAGTTCCACCACCAGCGCGGTATTGCCACTGGCCCGAACGGGCAGGGAAAACACCGGCACGGCGCCGGCATTTAGCGGCACCAACTGGGCAGCGCCGATGTCAAGCGATTTCCAGCGCAGATTTTCCCGCCGGAATCCAGAAAAAGCCAGGGTACTCGAAGCCGTCAGCCGCGCATGCGCGACCAGGTCAGCATCATCGGCCAACGCAAGGCCGGGAATATGCTGCCCCGTCTTCATCAATTCGCGCTGCAATTGGACCATGTGCCCCTGTTCGTAAAGCGCGCGTGGAAGCACACCCTGCCGTTTGCACAATGCTGCCGCCACCGCTACCGCCTGCCCCACGTAGGCACTGGTGGCCATCACACGCGTGGCGCCGAACGCCACGTGGCTCACGCTGATGATCCGGCCCGCAAAGAACAGGTTTTTGATGTTCCGGCTGTACAGGCACCGATACGGAATCTGGAAAACGCCCTTGCTATGCCATTGATTGCAAGGCTGCCGTTCGCTGAACACCCCGTCGGCGGGATGCAGATCAATGGACCATCCACCGTAGGCCACCGCATCGGGATGTGTGCGCTGCTCGATCAGGTCGCGCTGGCTCAGCATGTAGTCGCCCTCGAAACGGCGGCTCTCACGCTTGCCCGGGATCATCCCTACCCATTCCAGCGTCATGGTCTCGGCCTCCGGAAACTTACCGGAGTTTTTAATATAGTCCCAGATGCCGTACACCACGCGCCACAGCTCCCACTTGATACGCTCCGTATCATGTACCGTATCCAGGCGCCCCCCGTGCTCCACCCACCAGAGCTGGCAGCCATGCTCATTGGCCTTGAAATTCCGGAAACGCGGAATCTCCTTAGACACATCTATGGCAAAGGAGGGCGCGGTAAACTTCACCGGTTTTCCGGTATCCTTGCTGTAGAAATACAGTGAATGCCCCAGCAGCTCGCCATAGTCAGCATCCGGTGCCATGGGCTCATCAAACACTTCCCGCCCTTCAGCGCCCATGCGGAACGCTGCTCCCGCCAGAAAGCCCACGATACCGTCGCCGGAAGCATCGCAAAACAGAGGCGCTTCCAGGTGATAGGTGGTCGAATTCTGGCTGCAAAAGGCCTTCAGACTCCGGATAGTATCGGGGTCGGCCTTTTCCACCTCATATACCGCCGTATTGAGCAGCAGCGTGATATTCGGTTCCTGAACCACCTTGTCGAGCAGAATCATGTCCAGGATAATGGGATTGCCTTCGGGGTTCTGGTACATGTTTTCCACCAGCAACTCGTCTATGACCCCCCCTTCCCTGCTCCAGCGATTGTTGTTACCCATGTGCGAGGTAGCCCCCAATATCCATAGGCGCACCTCACTCGAGGCGTTGCCGCCCAATACCGGCCGGTCCTGCACCAGCACCACCTTCAACCCCTGCCTTGCCGCGGTGATGGCTGCACACGTGCCAGACAGACCTCCGCCTGTAATCACCAAGTCTGCTGACAAGGTGACCGTCCGGGAATATCTTCTATCAATTTCCGCTTCTTGAATCATGTCTTTATAGGTACTGTAAAATCAATTCTTTTCGTTCAACGTCATGGTTTGCTGCAAGGCTACATAGCCTGTGGGCTTGACGACTTTCAGCAAAATATCCTCCTGGAATCCGGTCACAGGCAAGGTGATCTCCGCGCTTTCGCCCGGTTCCAGGTCCGGTAAGTTTACCCGGGTATGTGGCGTTTCCAGCACATAGCCCTGTACCCTGTAGGCCGGGAAATCGGCCCGTGCACTTATTTTCAGCCGCAGCTCATGCACACCCTTACCCCCGGGCTGAAAACCCGTTTTTTCCACGGTCAGTGGAGCCATTTCCTGTTGATAAACCTGATAAGCCGGCCGGGCCGAGCGACCCGGACCCACCAGCCCCCACGGCCGGTAGCCGTTGGCATTGCTGCCGTAGTAGCGGCTTTGGTAATCGTTGTAGGTCCACCAGGCTGCACCGGCCACGTAGGGACGCTTCCGGAGTTCACCCATCACCTCAGTGATGTGCTGTACCTGCCCCGCTTCACCTTTTGCGTTGTCTGCCCGCACGCCCCATTCACTGATCAGGACCGGCTTATCCGGATAAAGCCGGTGAATGTGATCCAGCGCCTTGGCGTGGTTGCCGTAGATATTGGCGCTTACAAAGTCCACATACTGGCTGGCTTCGTCCTCCGGTTTTTCCGGCAGGCTATTCAGCCGCATGGTGGCAAAGGTATACAGTCTTGTGGCGTCCAGTTCCTTCGCATAAGCGATCATATCTTCGGTCCAGCGCTGGCCCTCCGGCTCGTCAGACAGGTACTCATTGCCTACACTGTAGGCTATTACGCTCGGATGATTCCAGTCGCGTTCAACCATCTCACGGAATTGCTGTTTGAACTTCGTGCGGATGGTGTCGTTGTCCAGTTGCTTCGGCGTAAGCTGCCAGTTGCCGGCTTCAGTAATGATCAGCATGCCGTAACGGTCTGCCAGGTCGTAGAAATATTCCGCCGGTGTATAATGCGTCAGGCGCTGAAACTCCATGCCCGCTTCCTTCATGAGCCGGAAATCCCGCTCAATGAGCCAGTCAGGCTCCAGTGAGCCTAAGCCCGGATAATCCAACACGCGGTTGCCCCCACCCAGCCGCACCGGCCGGCCGTTCAGCAGCAGTTGCGCATCGCGGACCTCCACTTTGCGGATCCCGAAGTTTGTCGCCACGGTATCGCTGCCCACCGCTGCGGCAAGGTTATACAATGTGGGCGAATTGATGTCCCACAGCTCGGTTTGGGCGGCAGAAAGCTTGCTGCTTGATTCCAGAGTGAGCGTTTCGCCTGCCGGTATGCGCAAGGCGCCGGTTTGCCACCGCAGCGGAATGGTCTGCTCGCCGAGGCGCACGATGAAATCGGATTTGGGCGAAACCGCCTGCTTTGAGGCATTGCGTATGCGGACTTTTGTCTTCAGAACGGCATCGCCCTTGTCCAGGTCAGGCGTCGCCTCCACCTTCAGGTTTTCGATGTAGACCTCGGGTTCCACGGTCAGGTACACCGGCCGGATCAGTCCACCGTAGTTGATCCAGGCCGGATACGAACCGTTGATATCATAATTATCCTTCACCGCCGGCACGGTATTCAGCTTCCAGGTGTCGTTGCTTACAGACACAGCCAGCAGGTTATCACCTTCCTTCAGATAATCGGTTATATCAAAATGAAAAGGCGTGTACCCCCCTTCATGCGTACCTACCTCTTGCCCGTTCAGCCATACCCTTGTCAGGTAATAGGCCGCATCAAAATGCAGGATCACGCGCTCGCCAGACGCGGGCTTCCACGCAAATGATTTGCGGTACCATGCTGTGCCCGTGTAAAACAGGTAACGCGGATCGGAAGAAAAACAGTGCGGCACCGTCACGATGTCCTGTCTATTGGTCCGGGTTATGCCATCAAGGTACCATTGACCGCTTATGCCCTGATCGGCCAGATCAAGCGCAAATGTCCATTCGCCGTGCAGCGTGATGGCGTTGGGATGCCGGATATGGTATTGGGCCAATACGCCACCCGTAAAGCCACAGGCCAAAACCAGCAGGATCAATCGTTTAATTCCGTTCATTTCAATACAAGTTAAGTCTGGTTCGTTAATTTGATCACCTTCAGCCCCCATGGCGGTAAATCTACCGCGAAACGCCCTTCTTCCACCCGCACGTCCTCGAGTTTCTCGCCCTTTTCGTCCAATAAAACGGCTGTGGAATATGCCGGCAGCGCAAGCCCTTGGAGCGATACCGAACTGCGCTGCGCCGTCGTGCTGTTGTTCAATAGCATCAGGTACATAGCGGTTCCACGGGTTGCTTTCGCCGCCATGAAATCCACCCGGGGGTTTTCAACGGTTACCGCCCCTATCGGGAGATACAGCGTTGCCGGAGCACCGAAAATCTGTCCGTCGGCAAAACCATACGGCTGGTGCGGCCCCACCTTCGGCGTGATGAAGCCCTTGGGAAAATTGATCTGTCCGTCGGAGCGTAGAGCAATTTCCGCAATCAGGTAGTCGGTGATCCACCCCACCTGCCACCACGCATGATGGGGGAACGGGCCTGACCCCGCATCCATTCGCGCCCAGTAGTAGGAAGCCACGCGGGTGGCCGGATCTACGAAGGCATCGCGCCCCCAGGCCGCGGCGCGAGCCATATCCAAAAACAGGCGCTCACCCGTCAGGCCCGCCATCCGTACAAACAGGCCGGCATGGCTGGCCAGCAGGATCGGGCCGCCACCGTTTGCTGAGCCCAGTGTTCCTCCATGCTCAAAACTAAGGCCCACCTGCGAAATTTCCCAATCTTCCTTTCGCTTTCCTTTTACTTCCTTGACCCGTTGCGAGGGTGTCGGATGGGTATACACCGAGGCCGTGTAAATCCTCGCCGCATCAATGGCAGCCTGGCGGTATACGGTATCGCCCGTCTGCTCATAGAGGTCCAGCAACGCCTGGGCGCTTTGTCCTGTCGCAAAGTCCGGTACAAAGCGCACATCGCCGCATACCCCCAGGAAATGCCCCTTGTTTACGGCCTCACGCACGTACCAGTCGGCACCCCGGATAGCGCCCTGAAGGTATTTTTTATCGCCCAGCAGGCGGTGGGCCACCAGGAGCCCATAAAACGTAGGGCGCAAATCCAGCTGGTCGGTAAATGCAGGCTGCTCGGTATGCCGGTCGTACGCCACCTGCCAGCTTCCATCGGGCCGCTGCCATTCCAGCAGCTTGTCTGCTCCCCGCCTCAGGCGGTCTTTCAGTTCCTTGTCGTCCGGCTCGAAAAGCAGAATGTTGCCAATGTCCAGCAGCGTATAGTACGTCAGGGCAATCGGTTCCACATAATCGCCCCACTCTTCGGTAAACCGCTTGCTTTTCCATAAGTAATACTGTCCAACCGCTGCGCCCTGGAAAAACCCATCTGCGGTCTGCTGCTGTGTCAGTTTAAAGTTCCGCGCCGGCTGTAGCCGGGTTTCGTTCAGCACGGCATCCTGCGTAATGCGGGCCAGCATCCACATGGCTCCGTAATCCGCGTTTTTCATCGCGTCTTTATCGGCACCCACTACTCCTCCAAGATACGATTGCGCCCCTATCTCCAGCCCCTGGTAGTTATGGACGTTCCATAGCGATGTCGAGTCATCCTTCAGGTAGTCCAGCATTGAGCGCACGCGGTCGGTCAGTGACTGCCGCGTATTCTTGAGCCGCACGGCTTCATCAAAGTCATAGACGTCATAGATGGCGTGTTTGTATACCTTAAACCAGTCGGCGCGTTGCAGCGAATACCTGAACCGGAAGACGCGTTCTTCACCCGCATTCAGGTAGGAATCCACCTCACCCAGCACCGGATGGTACAGTGTGGGAGAAAGCCCACCCCCGCGGTTCATCAGCGACAGGCCGAGCCGCCATTGGTCGCGCGAATCCCTGCTGTCCGCCCAGGGATCAGCGGCCGTGCCCGGTTCGGGGATTACGGCCAACGTCACGCCCTGTTTGTTTTGGATGAAAGCTGCCAGCGTGCTTGCCGTACGTTCGCGCACCACCACCGGGAGGCTGGGGATGCCCTGCCCGTACGCATAGGCCCGCAGCAGGTCCGGCTGGATGGCACGGCCCTGGAAATAACCGGGCAGCATGGCCCATTCCAGATCACCCGGCTCGGTGTTGAAAAGTGTGGGCGTCGCAAATGAAAAATAACCGGCCTGCCTGGCCGTCACACGCATTTCCACGAGCACATCATGGGTATAAAGGCGATCCAGCGACCAAATGATCTGCGCGGTAAACCGATCCGTTTGGTGCATAAATTCTACCCCGTGGGCCGAGGACCTGGCGCTTGACGGAAAAAACGAAACCGCCTCGCCCGCCGTATTCAGCGGCACCGGACGGAAGCAATCCCGCCACCGGTTAAGGATGTATTTATATTCGTCAAAGACATGACCTTTCGCTTCGGCAAGCAGCCCGGTGTTTATGGCGGTATCGGGCTTGCCGGCCGTATATAGCCCCACGTAGCTTCCCTCCGGAGCATCCAGAGCGAGGGAATCTGCACCGGGATTCAGCACGATTTCCCGCAGTACATACCCGCCGGCAGTGGGTACCCATTTCAAGCGCAGGTGCCCGTTTTCCAGCACCACGTTTTGCTGGGCAAACAAGCAGGCCGGCACCAGGTGTGCCAGTAGCAATAACACCGATGTAAAGGATTGTTTTTCGCAACGTCTCATAATCATCAATCAAGGCGGGTTAAGTGATATTCCATAGCGGGTTCTATCGGGAAGGAAAACGACGATTGCAGGTCATCCAACCCGATGACCTGTTCCTGGCCCGCTGCACGGTTTTCAATGCGGTATTTCCCCGGTTTCCAGCCGGCGAAAGATTTGTGGATGACGGCTGCACGCTCACCGTCGGGGAAGTAAAAGCGATAGGTAAACGGCTCATCCGATGTCGGGTAAACCCGGGCGTGGTAACGCTGGTCGGCTTGTTCGATGACCACGCCTTTGCCGCCAACGAATACCGGTATCTTATCCAAGGGAAAAGCATAGTTCTCCAGCGTTGTGGGGCCCTGGAACCACTGTTTGGTTTCATAATCCATCCATCTGCCCGCCGGAAGGTAGACACTCCGTGTCTTGGCAGTAGCATAATCATTGCCATACAGCGGCGTTGCCAGCAAGGACTCCCCCAGCATCCACGCATATTGGCGCCGTTGCGTTCCCGCTAAGCGGTACGTGGCTGAATCATGGGGAAATGCCAGCGGAAGGGGTGTCATGGCGTATGGGAAGCCGGTGTGATAACCTTTGACGGCTTCGCTGTATATATAAGCGGCATGCGCCGCGTGCCAATGGGCTGCCTTCTTCACGGCGTTTTCGTAGGTAGAGGATTCCAGGTGCCACGGCCCGTATCCCATGGCCATTACCGGGCTTACGGCCACGGTCATCGCATTGCGGACGAAATACAGCTTCTGATCATCGGTCAAGGGCTTCTCCAGGTACTTGCCGGCTACAATATCCAGGTAAACCGCTGAAACGCCGCTCGCCGCGTAATTAAGGCCATTGATCAGCGGTCGGTCCTGGTCAAACCCGTGCTTCGTGTCTTCCAGCCTGAGGATGTCGCCCGCCACCGAATAAGCACTGTTCCTGGCCATGACCAAGTAGCCGCGCTCCATCAACGCTTCATTCACCTTGTTCAGCTTGGCATCGTTATCGAGTTTCTTGCCATCAAAGAGCATCAGGTCTTCCTTAAACCCATCCACTCCCCACCGGTCTGCCCCTGCCGCGTACCAATCCACGGCCTCCGGCTTTTTACCATCCAGCAGGAATACCTTTCCCTGCGGAAAATTCACCCGGTAAGTTTCAGGCTTTCCGCTGCCGATAAAATAGTTCTTCGCAAGACCTTCTTGCATATATTTTCCGTCGTTCTCCGGTGTATAGAAGCCCCCATACTCCTCGGGGGCCTTGAAGTTTATGCGCAAGCCCAGCAAGAGGCTGATATCCCGGGCCCTGAAAAAATCCTTGAACGCCTGCGGATCCGGATAGCGCGGGTTGGGCAGGCCATCCTTCCTGCCAGCGGTAGCCGCGTCATCCCAGATACCGAAACTCGTGGTAGCGCCTTCTGTGGGTTTGCGCCGCTCACCCTTCCAGAATCCCGATCCCACCACCGCCCATTTCAGCGGGTACCCGCGCTCCAGATAAGCCGCAATGTCCTGCTCCACGGAAGACTGGTAAGTGTTCCATCCCAACGACCCGAATGCCTCATACCCCAACTGGAAAAACCGGTACTTCGGCTTCAGATCCGGATAACCTTCCGCTGCCTTCACCTGTTTATAGGCCTGGTAAATCTGCTTGGGCATACCGAAAAAATAGTAAATCGTCGCGGCCTTCGCTGCGGCAACGCCTAGCCTGTTTTCCGTTTGGGTGATGGCCACCCGATTGGTCCGCTCGCTGAACAGTACCTGCGCAAAGTTGTGGGCCGGGAAAATGGTAAACGTGGAGATAAAACGATGCTCGTTGTTACGGTTTCCGAAATCATCGTCCCTGAATCCCGTCACATCGGTACTCGAGCCGAAGCCACCGTGGTCTCCCAGCCCATATGCCGGGCTGAGCGGTGCCGCCTGGAAGTCAATGCGGTACAGCTGCTCCGGTACAGCGGCGTCCCCCTCAGGTGTCAGCGTCATCGAAAAGAAATCATCACCAAGCCGGAGGCGTATTTTGGCCGTCAAGCCGGCCGTGCTGGTCACACGGGCGATGAGCGAGTCGCCACCGTATTGCAGCACACGCCCCTCACGGATGCCGTGCATGCCTGTGTCCGTCACATGGGAAAAGACCGGATTTCCCAGCGCATGCCGAGGCATGTGCTTTTGCGCACTTTCCGCCCACATGGCCATGGTGGTGGTATCGACATAAAGCGTATAACCAGTCCGAGCAAGCGCGATGGTTGCTTGGCCTTGCGCATGCGCCGCCGCCGCTCCCAGGAGCAAGCACAGCGCAATCAAAATCTTTTGCACTATCAACACCACGCCTTCCTAGTCCTTGATCATTGCCACAAGTTCGTCCAAATGATCTTCATAGACACCCCTTGGCGTTGTGTTGTGCGCCTTGGCAATGGACGCGGCCATCCCGACCACCTCACCCATCATTCCGCAGGTCCGCATTACGCGGGTACTTCCAAAAGCCACATGCGTGGTACTGATGTTGCGGCCGGCCATAAACAGGTTGGGAATATTGCGGCTATACAGGCAACGATAAGGTATTGTATAAGGCGCCACCCGGATGTGTTCGGTACCGGCAAAAAACTCTTCCCCCGGGAAATAAAGACTGTTTTCTTTTTGCGGAAAATGCAGGTCAATGGTCCATGTGGCCGTCACGGTGGCGTCCGGATACATCTTGCCCTCCTGTATGTCCATCTGCGTCAGGATGTGATCGCCCAGCAAGCGCCGGGATTCCCGTTTACCACCAATGTATGCCACCCAGGCCAGCTCACGCTTGCCGTATTTCTCGGTCTTGTTATTCTTCAGGTATGACCAGTTGCCGTAAACCGCACGGAGGTTATGATCACGGATTTTCTCAGCCTCGGTAATGGTGTTCATGTTGCCAAAGCCCGTCTCCCACTGCCAGTCGGACCGTTCCTCATCTATGTGGTACTCATCTGAAAACGGCAAGGCCCACGGGGTTTCGGGAAAGCTTGTCACCGAATCCACGGGCAGCGAAGCCCAGAGGTTTGACGTGCCCAAGGTAAAATCATCGGCCTTTTCCGGAGCCAGTGATTCCCCCGTTTCGGCCCGGCTTTCCCGTCCCATGCGGTAGTCTGCACCCGCAAGGTAGCCCACGGTGCCATCGCCCGTGCAATCGGAAAAATAAGTACCCGTAAACCGGACTTCCCTGTTGGTCTTGATGTTCCGGCCAATGACCGCTGAAATCCGTCCCCCCTCCATCTCCACCTGGTAAACATGCGTATTCAGATACAGGTCTATATTCTTTTCATAACTGACCACGTCCAGTTTCCGTTTGTCGCCATAGTCGCTTCCACTTGGATTTCCGTTTCCCGGATCGCCGTTATCCAGCTCGCGCACCACCCTGCCCAGTTTGGGGTGATGGTTCTTGTCAATATCGCCGCGTAGGTGCACCCGCACTTCCGAGCTGTTATTGCCACCCAGGACCGGGCGATCCTGGATGAGCGCAACCTTCAGTCCCAGCCGCGCCGCCACTACAGCAGCACATGTACCCGCAATGCCGCCACCCACAACCACCAGATCAAAGTGCCCGGCTTCTTTCCGGGTCTGGTCCAGGCTGAGCAGCTCGCGCCGCAGACCGGACATCCCTGCAGAGTCCTGCGGCGGTTCACTGCCGGAGGTGCTGAAAAGCAATGCATCACAGCGCCCGTTGAAACCGGTCAGGTCCTTCAGCCGTATTTCAGCGGCAGCCTCATCAACCTTCACCTCACCGCCATAATACCATTTCCAGTCCACTGAACCGCTTTCGCCGAACACGCCCCCTGCCGGCTTGCCGTTCACCCACACCTGAAATTTACCCGGTCCTTTCGGGAACGGTGCCCAGTCTTTTGTCCGCACCCACAGGTGATACGTGCCGGGTTGCTCAAACCGGACGGTCGTCGTGGCATCCGCCACGGGCCTTCCCATGCCATGCGCCATGAGGTACGACGATTGGATAACCGGGAACGACTGCTGGTCGATCACCCATCCCCCCGGATCATCAAATGATTCGGCTTCCACCAGAACCTGGGTCTGCGCTTTTACGTGCACTGACAGTGCCCCCAGTAAGGCCAGCAGGCAGTAACGGGCTATAAAATTCAGTGGTATCTTCATGATTGTCTGTTTAGTAAATGTTCTATTCGTTCTGCAATAACTTCGTTGAAATCACCTTTATCCGTCGCCAGGCGGGTTCTCAGCGCGTTGGTCAGCGGCAATTGCTCCATTTTGTCCAAGATGCCCAGCTTCAGCCGGTAGCTTCCGCCCAGGAACGTTTCCCACAGCCAATTCTGCCGTTCCTCACCGGAAAAATAGGTTGGGGAAAGCCGCTTCAGCACATGGGCGGCCAGGAAAACATTAGGGCTGCGGATCAGGTTGATCACCGGTTCCCGGTAGTCGGGCTCCACATTCCCCTGGTTGTCCATCACCTTATCCAACGCAAAATACTGATACCGGTGGTTACGGCTTTCCAGAAAATGCAGCAGCAAGGGTGGGTCCACCAAGCTATCGGTGATCTTGGCAATGGTATCCACCACGCGGCCATGAGCGATATGCCAAAGCGTATAGCACGTATACAGGGCTCCCGGTATGACCACCGCCTGCAGGGACTTTGCCGTGGCCCCCGTCACCGCGTCGACCTCGCCCGGCGAAGTCTTGGTGGCCGACTCCACAAGCTCCTCCATTTCGTAGTCTTTCAGCAGCGAGTTGGAGTCCGCCAATATCTCGTGCAGCTTCGCATATTCCTCCCGCTTGAACTCCTCGTGGTCCATCTTGGTTAGCGACTCGTTGAGCGGAACCGTATACCGCAGATAGCTGCCCAGCAGGTCCCAATAGAGGTCTATATACACGGGCTTGCATACATCGTCGTCACAGACCGGCGTAAAGATACGCGCATGGTAATGTCCGGGCATGCCGGCACTGTCACGCACCAGCCGGACCTCATAGCTTATCCCGTTATACTCGTTTACGGGATAAGCCAAAGAATCGGCCGCATGGGGCGTCCGCGCATACGCAGCATTTACATTGGCAGCAGCAGCAATCGATATGAACAACACCAGTCTGCACATAGCGATCAGTTCCAATCAGGGTTTTGGGTCAGTTCCGGATTGGCATTGATTTCATCCTGCGGTATGGGGAAATACCTGTTTCTGGGCTGCACGTTCCTCACCGGATACACGTCATTTACCGCGTTGGGGATCACTTCAAGGAATTTCCCCGTACGCGTCAGGTCATACCAGCGGTCGCCCTCGGCAAAAAACTCCCAGGCCCGCTCCTGGATGACGGCATCAATGAAATCACCTTGGCTCAGCCCTGCCGGCAGCTCACCCAGGCCAGCCCTGGTCCTGATGGCATTCACATAGTCATACGCCTTGGCCGTGGGGCCATGAAGACGCGCTTCCGCCTCTGCCGCAATCAGGTAGATGTCTGCAAGCCTGAAGATGGGCAGGTTACGTGTCGAACTGGTCGTGGAGACCGGATCCTGGTATTTTTTTATCAATACACCCTCCGGCGTAATCGGGGTGATCTCCCGTTGGGGCACCCACCTCCCTGACCGGTCCAGATAAGTGGTATCCAGCAGCAGTCTCCTTTCATCAGCCGGATCAAAGGAGTTGAAGAAATCCATATAGGCAAACATGGAACCGTAGGAAGTACGGGCATATTCAACGCCCCCGCTGCCGGAAGGCCCCGTCAGCCCCACCATCTGGTGACCGTTGCCCGGGGAGATGGCATCTACTTCAAAGGCCCATATCATTTCCCTGCGCGCCTCTTCCTCATTTGCATGATGGAAAAGCTGTACCACATCATCAATAAGCGAATACGTCTGCGTCCCTAATATCGCCTCTGCTTTTTGCAGGGCAATCTCCCAATCTTCGTTATACAATGCGGCCTTTGCATGCAGCGCCTGGACGGCCTCCCGTGAAGGCCTGCCGGGCTCGACTGCCGGAAACGAAGGCAATCCGGCATTGTAAGCCATGTCCAGATCGGCATAGATCTGCGCATAAACCTCATTGAGCGGGCTTTTCGGCGTGTAAGCCTCGGCTTCTGTGGTGCTCGGCACTATTTTGACGGGAATCTCCCCAAAGTTTTTGGCCAGCATCCAGTGGTAAAATGCCCGTAGAAAATGTGCTTCCCCTATGATCTCCTGCTTACGTGTTTCATTCATCTGGGTTCCGGGCACCTTGGCGATGATCCAGTTGGCCCGTTCAATACCCTGGTAGCAGGACGTCCATATCTGCTGGGGTGACTCATTCAGCCTACCCTGGCTCCGCTGCGTGGTGTAGGTAGGCTCCACGGTAAACAACGTCAGCGTATTGCGGCCCACGACCGCACGCGGATACGTCTGGTCATCGCTGAAGTCAGGCACCAGCAAAGCCGCCGGCCCGCCATATAGCCCACCCAGCGCCCCATAGGCAGCAACCAACGCCTTTTCGGCGTCTGAAGCGGTCTGGTAGTAAGATTCGGTAAAAATTGACGAATAAATCGTTTCGTCAAGCTTGCACGCTGACATTCCCGAGCCAATAGCCAGGAACAGCATGGTTTTGTATAATTTGTTAAGCGATTTCATTGCCTGTTGTATTTTAATAACGGTCAAACCTGGTTAGAAACTCACCTGCACACCCCCAAGAAACGACTTGGCCTGCGGATAAACCAAGTTGTCGATACCTATCGTCGTGTTCGATCCTGCATAGGTATTTACTTCCGGATCAAAGCCGGAATAGTCCGTGAACGTAAAGAGATTATTCGCGCTCACGTACAGCCGGATCCTGCTGATTTTACCTATACCTTGGAAGGTGTAGCCTAAATTGATATTCCTTATCCGCAGGTACGAACCATCCTCCATCGCATAATCGGATATCGGCAGCCGACCCGCCACAAACGGACTCACATATTGGTTGCTGGGATTCTCCGGTGTCCACCGGTTTACCATGCCTTTCAGCAAGTTGCGTTGGCCCAGCGGATTTTCAAACGAGAGCCGGCTGATGTTATAGATGTCGTTTCCGTACGTTCCGGAAAGCAGCACACTCAGATCAAAGTTTTTGTAGTTGAAGTTGGTCGAGAAGCCGAAGATAAAATTCGGATTCGGGTCTCCCGTAATCACCTGATCATCGGTATCGATGTCGCCATCGCCGTCGATGTCACGCACCTTGTGACCGCCCAGGCGCCCATCATACCCGGGAATGATGGTCTCCCCGGTTTGGTTGATGCCATCAAAAACGTAGGTTTTAAAGACACCCAGCGGCTCGCCGACCTTTAAAAGGGTATAATTGGTGATAAACCGCTCATCGGTTGTGCCACCATCCAGGTTCAGCACTTTATTGCGGTTTGCGGTGATGTTGGCCGATACGGACCAGCGGAAATCGGAATCAACAAGCACAGCATTAGTTGCCAGTTCGAACCCCCGGTTTTCCAGCGAAGCATAGTTGCCCGTTATTTCCCCATAGCCCGAAGACAAGGGCAACGCCTTCACAAACAGGAGGTCTTCCGTGCGCTTATGGTAGTAGTCGGCCACGATGGACCACCTGTTGTTGAATAAGCTGATGTCAAGTCCCACATTCGTCTGCGTGGACTTCTCCCAGCGCAGGTCAGGATTGGCGATTCCCGTTGGGGCAATGCCCGTTTCCCATCCGTGGTTGAAATTATAGCCGCCGCTTGCGGCCACCATCGCCAAAGACTGGTATGGCGATATGCCGCCAGCATTTCCCGTGGTACCATAACTCGCCCGCAATTTCAGGTCGGTCAATTGTTTAAAATTTTGGAGAAAGGGCTCTTCGATAATCCGCCATGCAGCCGATACCGCCGGGAAGAACCCATATTTGTTGTTGGCACCGAATTTACTGGAACCGTCCACACGCGCCGTAACGTCCAGAAAGAATTTATCCCGGAATCCGTAATTCACACGCGCCATGTAAGAATCCAACCGCTGTCTTGTCCGTTCGCTGGACACCGTACGGTTCAGCGCCAGTTGCAACGCCTCATTCTTGGTAGCATCGTTAGGGAAACCCGTAGCCGACAGCAGGTTGCGCTTGTAACTTTCCGACTGGGTAGCAAACAATCCCGTAAACTTCAAGGAGTGGTCATCGGCAATCTGTGTTGAGTAGGTAATCAAGCTCTCATGCAGCAGGTTCAGGAAATCACGGTTATCCTTAGACCCCGAGCCCGAATTTTCATTGATATCCTGCTGGGCGATAATAGACAGCGGGGAATACGTGTCGTACAGCCGGTCGTCCACGTCAATGTTGAATGACGCACGGTAGGTCAACCCCGGGATCAGGGTATACTCGCCGTAAAAATTGCCCAATGTTCTTTTGAGCGTCCGCTGTTGCAGAATCTCGGTAAAATTCAACGGATTCACGACCTCGCGGTACCGCCCGCCGCGCTGTTCGGCAAACGGAAAAAGACTGCCGTCTTCGCGGTAAGGCTCCAGGGTAGGTGGCGCACCCAATGCCGCACCCAGCACGCTACCGGTGACCACACCCGCATTTCCCAGGTCGGTAGCACCCGCGCTGATGCCATGGTTTATCGAATAGCTACCCAATATACTGCTTCCAATCCTCAGCCGTTCATTGATGCGGTGATCCATGTTCAATCGGACGGAGTAACGCTCAAAGCCTGAATTAATGATAATTCCCTCCTGGTCAAAATAATTGAAGGAAAGTGCCAGCTGCGTCTTTTCGTTGCCCCCGTTGACCGTCAACTGGTGATTTTGCATGGGCGCATCCTGAAAGATCAGATCCTGCCAGTTGATCCCCTCGCCCATGGACGCAGGATCCGGATAAAAGTTGTCTTTGAACACCTCATTTTCCAGTTGCGCAAATTCCGCTGCGTTGAGCACGTCGAGGGTTTTGGCAACCTGCTGGACACCATAATAGCTCTCAACGTCTACCCTTGTGGCCCCGGCCTTGCCCCTTTTTGTCGTGATCAGGACAACACCGTTTGCAGCCCGGGCACCGTAGATGGCCGCCGCCGAGGCATCCTTGAGCACCTCTACAGATTCGATGTCATTGGGATTGATGGTAGACAACGGACTGACGTCGTTTACCCCCCCACCGTTCGAAACCTGGATACCGTCAATCACGTATAATGGCTCCGAGCTTCCGTTAATCGAGTTCGTTCCCCGGATCCGCATGCTGATGTTACCTCCGGGCGACCCCGAGTTTTGGTTTATCTGCACGCCCGCTACCCGCGCCTGCAGGCCCTGTGCCACGTTTGTCACCGGCATCTGGGTAAGCTCCTCGGACCGGACGGAAGCAATCGAACCTGTGGTCTCGATTTTCCGCTGCGTACCGTAGCCAACCACGACCACCTCGTCAAGCCCCATAGCCTCGCTCTCAAGCGCAACGTCGATTACGGCCCGGCCGCCGATCTCCTGAGTTGAGCCGGCAAAGCCAAGAAGCGAAAACGTGATCCGCTTGGCCGCGTCCATCAGTGTGATCCGATACCGGCCTTCGGCGTCGGTCTGCGTTTTTTGACCGGTCTCCGGAATAACAACGGTCACATGTTGTAAAGGTGTACCGTCGGTACGGTTGGTAACCGTCCCGGTCACGGTCTGCTGTGCAGTTGCCGTTGCTACCCAACAGCAAAAACAAAGAATAATGTAAAAAGATTTATCCATGGCTTACTCATAATTGGTTACTTTCCCTCATAACTGGTCTGGTGTGGTCTGGTATTTTAAACCACATTGCAAGTATACTACATTTGGTTTCATATCTCCAAATATTTTTGGAAAAACGGCTTTATCAGTCAGTTAATGTCCGAAACAGTCAATGGCACATCATATATGGTTTGGTTTGCACTGGTATTTCTTTACTTTTGTATCCTACTATGCAGACAACCGCCATTGATAGCCTTGCAGCTCCTGCTAACCAACGCATGAAATACATGCAGCTGGTCGATCATATCAATCAATTAATCGAATCTGATAAACTCCATATCGGCGACCGGTTGCCGTCCTTGAAGCAATTCGAAAAGGAACTGGGGATGAGTAAAGAGACGTTGTTGAAAGGGTTGAATCACCTCCTTGAGAAGGGTATTATCGAATCGGTCTACAGAAAAGGGTACTACGTCAAGAAAAAATCGGTAGACCATACCTACCGCGTGTTTTTGTTGTTGGACAAAATGAACATCATGCGTGATCGATTTTACCACACCTTATTCGATCAGTTGAAAGATGTCGCCGATGTAGACGTATACTTCCACCACCACAACCTTAAGGTATTCGAGAACCTCATCCGCGAAAACCTGAATAATTACACGCACTTTGTCGTCGCCACTTTTTTGAAAGACGACCCTTCCGATACGCTGAACCTTATCCCGCCACAAAAACGCATCATCATTGATTACGACCAACCGGGGTTAGACGGCGATTATTCCTGTGTATTCCAGGATTTTGAACACGACATTTACAGCGGGCTCACACAACTTAAACAACGGATTACCACCTATAAGAAACTTTTGCTCATCGCGCCGACGGAAGCCACACATGCCCGCCATGTCGTCGATGGTTTCCTGAAATTTTGCCTCGAACATCACATTCCTTACGCCATCCAGCATGAAGTGGAAGCCGGTAATTTCAAGAAAGGAAATGCGTACATCACGTTTAGCCGATACGACACGGACGATGTAGCCCTCATCAAACTCGCCCGGGGCAAAGGCTACAAACTCGGCAAGGATATTGGGTTAATTTCCTATAACGACACCGCCGTGAAGGAAGTTCTTGAAGATGGCATTACGGTGATTTCCACGGATTTTGAGGCGATGGGCAGGGCGGTCAGTAACGCGATCCTCCATCGTGAAACGGTGTCGATACGTAACCCGACCCATGTCATTGTCCGCAATTCGCTTTGAATATCGCCAGCATTTCAACGCGCATGAGTCAACCCCAGGTAATCCATGAGCTCGGTCGCCGCAGCCCTTCCGGCGCGGTTGGCTCCGATGGTAGACGCCGAAGGGCCGTAACCGACCAAGTGGATGCGCGGATTTTTTGCTACCATGGTAGCCAGCCGCCCTCCCATGACGATGCCTCCGTGCTCCTCCTTTAGCATCAAAGGCATCAGGTGATCCAACGAACTACGGAAGCCGGTACACCACAGAATGACATCGGCCATCACTTCACGGCCATCGGGCCACCGTACACCATGCGCCGTGATTTCGCTGAACATCGGCTGCCTATCCAACACACCTCGCTTGCGCATGGCATCGATTGCGGGGCTCCATGGCAATCCGGTGACGGACACCACAGAACCGGGCGGCAACCCCTTACGCACACGGGCCTCCACGATGGCTACGGCATCGCGGCCCGCTTTCTCGCCAAATGGGCCGCTACGAAAAATCGGCTCCTTTCTAGTCACCCATGTCGTGGTTGTCACACGCGAAATTTCGTCGAGCAGTTGGATGGCCGATATCCCCCCGCCCACAATGACGACATGCTTGCCCACGAACGCGTCAGCTGTCTGATAATCCCGGGTATGCAGCTGGACGCCCTCAAACAACCCTGCGCCCGGATAAACAGGAACATAGGGGGTCTCCCAGGTGCCCGTAGCATTGATGATACCCTGCGACGAAAAAAAACCGCGATCGGTCTCCACACGAAACCGGCTGTCGCGCTCACAAACAACCTTTACCTTTACCGGCCGATAAACGGTGAGACCGAATGTCTTTTCGTACACCTCGAAATAGTGTGGTACGGCAAGGTTAGCCTGCACCTCCGGTTGATTACCGGCTACCGTGTCTGAAAAGGGAAGCCCCGGCAGGTCATGGATACGGTTGACGGTGCGCAAGGTGAGTGATGGCCATCGGTATTGCCAAGCACCCCCTGGATGGGAAGATTGGTCTAACACGACAAAACCCCGGCCGATTTCAAGCCCTTGCTTTTTGAGGTGGTACGCGGCGGACAAGCCTGCTTGGCCGGCGCCGATAACGGCAATGCCCGTTTTGTACACCAGCCTTGAAGCCGATTGCAAAGTTGGCGTATCCATTTCCAAAGATAGGAAAGCGTACGCTGACGGCAAACAGTTTTGCCGATTAACTTACTTATTTATATATGCAACACAAACCGCACTTTGCCCAACGTGTTTCCATTGACAAGGATCTCCAGAAGGTGCTCCCCCGCGTAATGCTTGCGGGTGGTCAAATCCAGGAAGGGTTGCCTTTTGCTGAATTGTACCGCTTGCCCGGGTAAAAGCAGCACTTCCCTTAGCTTGTATACCTTTTTCATACGCACACCGGAAGCCTTTACGTAATGAATGGCATAATCAACGACCAGTTTTTGCTGCTGCTCGCTTTCGCTTTTTAGCCCGAAACCGAAAGACAGGGTGTCGCCTAAGCGGAGCGAAATTTTATCCGTATATAAGTTTTCCAATACCACAGACACTTCGCCCTCAAAGCCGAAGATCTTCAGCGCCTCTCTGTCGCCACGCTTGACAAGCGTCCGAATAGCATGTTTGATGATCCAGGAAGTGTGTTTGTTCGTCTTGTCCCAGCCACTGACCAAGTTCAACATATAGGAGGCATTGTCCTTGGAGTGATCATTCAGGTGATTGGCAACGGATTTCCGCACGTAAAGCGCTTCGTCTGCACTCAGTTTCTCCAGAATACCTTGAGTAAGTGCCGGTTGTTTAATAATTTCCGCCAACTTAAAAGACCAAGGAAGCCGCGGACGGCTGCCTTCTGAAGCTAGCCGTCTGACATGAACGTTTTTATCATCGGCCCATTTATGCATGACATCCAGTGTTTTTACCAAATCCGTCTTGAGAAACTCGCGGATGGCAAATTCTGCCGAGCCTAACGTGGTAAAATACTGAAGTGCCTCCATAGACTGATCAAAATGCTGCTTTCCATATAATGCCACATAATCAGGCAAAACCAATGCCGTGTAGCCTGCAGGCAATAAGGGAGCCGCAGCATACAGGATCGCTACAGCCTTGTTGAAATCGTCCGGCAGGTGTCGATGAAGCATAATAGACGTGTTGCGCAGCCGGCCGTTTAGCGAAAGCCTATCAATGCCACGGGTGACATCATCGATGAATGCTTCTACATGAAAGTGTTTGTCGACGTTGCCAAAGGCCTGCGCAAAATTCACATAGAACGCACGGTTGAACATTTCTTTAAGCGGTTCCATGGCGTAAAAATAGAAAAAACAATCGCGATAGCTTTCAGTCATTCGGAAACCTGATGCGATGACTACCCGCAGACAATACACGACACTCATCGCCGGACAATATCAAGGTAGCTGCTATTGGCAGGATGACGATATCCAGGTCTACCCGCGTACCCCTCTTTTTCCAGCCGCTCTTAATCGCCCCGTAGGCCCCCTCAAACGTCGCTTCGAAATGATCCAGCCCTTCCACGAAGTGAGACTCAATCACCACGTGTTTGAACCCCGGTTGGTGTTCTCATTTGGAAACCAAAGTCGCCGGAAAATCTCCAATTTTCTCGCAGCACACCTGTTCCATCACCTGTTTGAGTTGTGCTTTTAGCATGGCAATGGTGTGGTCACCTCCTTCTCGGCCCAGTGCCGCTACACCATACATAAACGGACGTCCCATGAACGTAAAATGTGCTCCGCAAGCCAGCGACCGTCCGATATCCGGGCCGGACCGCAACCCGCTGTCGATCATGATTTTCATCCTATCACCATATTTATCCGCCAGTCCCTTCAGCGGTTTGATGGTCGATTCACCAGCATCAATTTGTCTTCCGCCATGGTTGGATACAATAATCCCGTCTGCGCCAATGCGGATGCTCTCCTCCATATCCTCCTCACACACTACGCCCTTGATAACAAGTTTGCCTTTCCATAGGTCCCGGAGGGCTTTCACCTTATCCGCGTCTACGCGGCCGGTAAACGTAGCGTTCATAAATTTACCCAGCTGGCTCAGGTTGAGATCTTTGCCCATATAGGGCTTCAATGTTGCAAACTCAGGGATACCGACCCGTAAGGTCTCAAACGCCCAGGCCGGACGCGCCGCAGCCTGCAAAAAATTGTTAATCGTCATCTTGGGCGGCATGGAAAGCCCCGCTTTGATCTCCCGGTAACGAAGTCCAAAAGAGGGGACATCCACCAAGACCACGAGCACCGGGCATTGCACCGCTTCAAGCCTTCTAAGGATATCATCCCGCAGCTTGTTTTCCGTGGGGTGGTACAGCTGGAACCAAAATTGCGACTCGGTCACCTCCGCTATGCGCTCGATACTGCTTGTGGAGACTGTACTCAATGTGTACGGTATATTGTGTTTCAGGGCCGCTTTGGCCAATATTTCCGGCGCGTTGGGCCACATCAGTCCTTGTAATCCGATGGGCGATATACCAAAAGGGGCATCGTACACATGACCGAATAATTCGGTACGCATATCGACCCCAAAGTGTTTTTTGAGGTATCTCGGGATCAGCTGGACATCGCGGAAATCGGCTTCATTGCGCCAAAGGTTTATCTCTTCATTGCACCCACCTTCGAGGTAATCGAAAGCGAATTTCGGAATACGGCGTTTGGCTTTTCGCTTCAAATCGCTGACAGAAGGATACTGAGGGTTGTACTTGAGTAAATCAGGGTTCATTTTTTTCTGTTTTTTCTTTTTTTTCCGCCTGTGCATAAAACCGCAATTCAATGAGATCGTTCGGCATAGGCCTACTGTTCCAGGCCTCGTGGATGGCCAGTGCGGCACCTACCGCCGTGGCTTGCGCCATCGATGCCGCAAAGACTTCCATATCCGGAAATGCCTTTGCCAACAGATTCATGTAAATGGTATTTTTGCTAAACCCACCATCCACAAAAATACGTTTCACCGCTGACCCTTTAATCACCAGCTGGGTAGATAGCTGCTGCAATGCTATCAAATCCATAATCAAGCGGTGATAAGCCTCTTCATAGGACACAAAGTCCGACAGGTTGCGCTGCGCAAAAGCCGACACCTTGCCTCCGATGGGCATGGGCCCTCCTTTTTCTTGCTGCAACTTAGAAACGATGCTCCGGTCATAGGTCATATTGCGGTACCGGCTGGATGGCTGTCCAAAATGTTCGGCGATCCGCTTCACCTGGTGTTCGTGTTCATACCCCGCAAATAAGCGGGAAGCCTTCACCGGCGTGCCTTTGTAATGCAGGTAACATAGGCAGTCGGCCTCCAATTCCGCTTTCGTAAGCGGTGTGTGATTAAATGGGTTGAGGCTTATACACCAGGTGCCCGTGGAAATAAGTACGAACGGCTCATGGAAGCTAACCAAATAAGGAATCAATGCAGCCGAGCTGTCATGCAACCCAGTGCCCACTCCATAGCCGTTTCCGGGGAAGGACGCCGGATAGACCTCATCCGCCCGTGCCAGCGGCGCCAACTTATCGATGATCCCTTCCCGGTATACCCATTCGTGATAATCACGCTTGGTAAAGTCCCAAAGATGGGTGTGACAACCAATGCTTGTCATATCGGAGTACATCCGACCCGAAACAAGGAAACTCAGGTACTGGGGTAGGTGCAAAGCAAAATGGATACGTTCAAAGAGCGCCGGGCGCTCATACTTCAACCGGTATAGTTGCATGCCCGAATTGAGGCTACCCAACACGGGGGAGGCCGTGGTGAACGCTACGGTTTCCATTCCCCCGTAAGTCTCATAAAACTTGCGTTGCAATTCCTCCGGATAAGGTTTCAGGTAATTATACAGCGGTGCCAATGGCTTGCCGTCCTCATCGACATACACCAAGCTTGCCCCGTAAGCGGCAAAGTTGATCGCCCGCACTTCAAATTCGGGTTTTCTAAACACTTCATGTAACGAATCGAATACCGACAGGCGCAAGCTTTCGAGGTTCTCGCAAGGGTCGCCATCCTCATCCACCGTCTCGGTGAACCGGGCCGAACGCTCAAAGACTATCTTATACTGTTCGTTGAACAGAAACAGTTTCTTATTGGTTTTGCCTACATCGAATACGGCTATGACTGGTGTTTTCATCGTTCAATCCTTATAATCCGGTGGCCGTGGTTTTCGTTCCCCGTTCGCTAATCAGTTGGCCTCGCACATCCAGCTCCCTAAATAGCTGCAAGGGGTTCAAAGCGCCCCCCGCGCGCAGCCTCGCCTCGGCAACCAGGGGACGCACATCAGTACGGAACGCCTGCTGTAATAGCTCTTGTGCCCGCACAACGTCATTGGCAGCCTGGGCTTCAACCAATGCCACGCGATCGACCAACAGCGCTTGCGCATAGGCGATGAGTATCGCTTCTACGGACTGCAGCAGGTCTTCAAGCGGGTCTTTAAGGTTGTGTGAGGCATCAATCATCCAACCCAGATCGTTCGTGTGATCCATTCCACGGTTGTCCATTCCTTCGACCAGCTCATTGAATATCAGAAACAGTTGATAAGGTTTGACACTTCCGGTAGTCAGGTCGTCATCGCCGTACTTGGAATCATTGAAATGGAAACCACCAAGCTTGCCTTCCATCAGTAACAACGCGACAATCTGTTCGATATTCGCATTGGGCAGGTGATGTCCCAAATCAACCAACGTATAAGCTTTATCGCCCAGTTTATTGGAATACAGCAACGACTGCCCCCAGTCCCCGACCGTAGTGGAATAAAAGTTGGGCTCGAATGCTTTATATTCGACAAACATCTTCCAATCACCGGGCAATGCTTCGTAGACCTCCTGCAAGCTTTCCAGCGTATTCTGGAAGGCCTTACGGAAATTCAACTGCCCCGGGAAGCTCGACCCGTCAGCCAACCAGACGGTCAGCGACTTCGACCCCAGTTCGATGCCGTGCTTGATGACTTCGATATTGTGTTCAACGGCCTGCTTGCGGACGGCTTTATCCACATGCTGCATGGAGCCGAATTTGTAGCTAAGCGTCTGCCCCGGCTGGTCTTGAAAGGTATTGGAATTCATGGCATCAAACACCAACCCGTTTTGCTGGGCCAAGCTGCGGATAGCTGCATAGTCTTCCGGAATATCCCAGGGAATATGCAGCGATATCGCGCCGCTGGAGCGGTTAAGTGCGTGCAGTACCCCAATATCCGCTATTTTTTCTTCCAGGTTGCGTGGTTCGCCCCCTCCGGAGAACCGGCCAAAGCGTGTCCCGCCGGTGCCCAGTGCCCAGCTCGGTATAGCGACCTCAAAATCAACCAATCGCCCTATAACCTGTTCGGCATTGGGCAACTCATCGGCCAGTCGCATGAATCTGCGCCGATGGGACACCTCCAATTGTTCATTATGCTGCGTGATCTGATGTTTATCGATATGCATAAAAGGCTTACTTTATCAAAGGTAAAACAGAATTAGCAACGCGCACCCTTTACGATGATTTAGTTGACAATTCTGTTAAAAAAAGATAATCTAACGTACAAACGACATGGCTACACCGCCATCCACATTGAGCACATTGCCCGTGGACTTAGTCATCAGCCCCCCGACCAGGACAAAACAGGCATTTGCGATATCATCAGGCAGAATGACCTCATTCAGCAGGGTCCGCTTTGCATAATAGGCCGGTAATTCCTCCACAGAGATACCATATGCTTTTGCGCGTCCCTCCGCCCAACCGCCGGCCCAAATGTTGCTGTCACTGATGACTGCATCGGGGTTGACCACGTTTACACGGATTTTATCGGGCCCCAACTCCGCTGCGTTTAACCGGCTGAGGTGCAGCTGCGCTGCCTTCGCCGAGCCATACCCGGCATTGTTGGGCCCGCTTACCAACGCATTTTTGCTTACGATGTTAATGATATCGCCACCGATAGCCTGCTTTTTGAGCACCCGTACGGCAGCTTGGGTGACTAAAAACTGACCCTTGACCAAGACGTCATAAAGTAAATCCCAATCCGCTTGCGTATGTTCTTCAATGGACTTGGAGATGGACAATCCGGCATTGTTCACTACGATATCCACTCCCCCGAAGGCCAGCGCCGCTGCATCAAAGGCCTGCCGGATTTGACCTTCCTTGGTAACATCCAGTAATGCGGTTGTATAGGCATCCTTCCCAAATGCGGCGTTGAACTCCTCGCCTGCACCCTCCAGCCGCTCCGCATTCAGGTCGTTGAGGACCACCACCGCGCCTTCCTGAACAAATTTACGGGCAATAGCCTTGCCAATGCCCCCCGCACTGCCCGTGATCAAGGCTATTCGGCCTGACAATGGCTTAGGTTTGGGCATGCGCTGTAACTTAGCCTCTTCAAGCAACCAATATTCGATATTAAATGCCTCTTGCCGTGGCAATGCGGTATATTCCGATATGGCCTCCGCCCCTTTCATCACGTTGATGGCGTTGACGTAAAATTCAGCGGCCACGCGGGTGGTCTGTTTGTCTTTGGAGAACGAAAACATACCGATACCCGGATAGAGAATAATGACAGGGTTGGGATCGCGCATTGCCGGGCTATTGGGATGCCTGCAGGCTTCATAATATTCTTTATACATGGACCGGTAAACGTCAAAAGCAGGCGCTAACCGGGCTTTCAGTGCCGCTACGTCGGTCAGATCAGCATCCGGTGCCAAATCCAGCACCAATGGGCTGATTTTTGTGCGCAAGAAATGATCCGGGCAACTGGTGCCCATGGGAGCCAGTCGGTCAAGATCGTTGGAGTTGATAAACTCCAGCACCCGTTCATCGTCCGTAAAATGCCCCACCATATGACGTTCAGAGGAGCAGAATCCGCGGAGTACCGGCGCCAGTGCTGCCGCTTGCTTCTTTCGGTCGCCCTCCGGAATAGCGGCGATTTTTGTTCCGCCGAAAACCGGCCGTTTTTTACCATAGTTTGCCTCCAGGTATTCCGCGCAGCGTTCAATAACCGTCAGCGTGTTTACATAACTTTCGTAGGCCGTATTGCCCCAGGTGAATAGGCCATGCGAACCCAGCATGATGCCGCGGATACCTGGGTTTTCATCCAGACACTGCCTCAGCTTCAAACCGAGGTCAAAACCCGGCCGCTGCCACCCTACCCAACCGATTTCGCCGTTGAAAAGCTCCTGTGTAATGCGCTGGCCATCTTTGGCTGCGGCAATGGCTATTGCGGCGTCAGGATGCAAATGGTCGATATGTTTGAACGGTAGAAATCCATGCAAGGGGGTATCAATCGACGGCGCCTTGGACGCGAGGTCATAGATGCAGTGGTTAAACAGTTCAACCATTTCATCCTCATGCTCAAGTCCGCGGTAAACGTGCTCAAGGCTTCTCAGCCGATCTACATAAAGGGCGGCAAGCCCACTGCGTGTAAGGGTGCCGATGTCGCCACCGGAGCCCTTAATCCACATCACCTCCGTATCGAGCCCTGTCAGTGGATCTTTAGCCATGGCTTTACAGGACGTGTTCCCGCCTCCATAGTTGGTAAGCCTTAAATCAGCCCCCAATAAATTGGAGCGATAAAGCAACAGTGCTACTTCATCGCCTTCCAGTTCAGCTGCTTTGGCATCATCCCACAAATAACTAACATGCTTGAATGATTCTTTTCCGATAATTCCAGACATACGCTTTTATATTGTTTTCGTTAATTTACTTCGTTTGTATTCTCTTTGGCTGCCGGCATTCGCCCATCGGTTCCATGCGCCCGGCGCCCAACTACAATTCCAGCGTCCTTGCAAACCCGACCAACAGAATGGACAGGATGATCACGGCGATTCCCCCGATGATGGTGGCGTAGGTCCGCTTGCTTACTCCTTTCCACTCCTTTAAAACTACCCCCCAGGCATTAGCAATGAGAATGATGAATGCCATATGCAGTATCCAGGAGCTCGCCCCGTTTCCTAATCGGCTTTCTCCCATGCCATAAAAGAAAAACTGCAGGTACCATGTCGTGCCTGCCAAGGCACAGAACAAGATATTTCGACCGATAGGCACACGCGGGTTTACATAATCGCCAAAGGTTCTATTCTTTACATTGAGAAACATGCACCACAAAAAATTAGTCGTAAGTCCACCCCAAAGTACGACCACATACGTCACATTGTTCTGAAATAAAAACTCACCTTGCGCAGGATGATCCGCCTTCCACAGATCGTTGGCCACATGTGCCATGGGTTTTCCCGCTTCTAACCCAAAATTGAAACACGCACTCAAAACCCCAGAAACAATGGCCACCAACAATCCCGTGCCGAACTGGTAATCTTTGTTCCCGCTGGCGTCTGCCAGCGCACCCGTTAGTTCCCTTTCCTTCAGCACGCCTGCCCTGCCGCATAGGTAGATGCCCAGCACACAGACAGCCAAGCCGAGCAGAACCGTCCGGCCCGATGCCGTGGAAAAAAACAGATCGATGGTTTCTTTGCCTTCACTGCCATTGACGTAATAAAATATCGATGGAACTAACGAACCGAACACCATCGTTAATCCGAGAATAATACTGCTGCCAAGCGACACTCCCAAATACCTGACTCCCAACCCATACGTAAGACCACCGATACCCCAAAGCAGACCAAAAAGATAGGCATAGCCGATTGTGCTGTTATCGGCCTGCCGGATGATGCTCGCGGAATCCGGAATGGTGAGGTATGCGGCCAACGGCGGAACAATAAGCCACGAAAATAATCCACCGACGATCCAGAAACTTTCCCATGCCCACCCCTTTACTTTTTTATAGGGCACATAAAAACTTCCCGATGCAAATCCTCCGATGAAGTGAAAAATTACCCCCGCTAATGCTTGCATAACGATATGGTTAATTGGTCATTAATGATGGCGCAAGTTAGAAAAGATGGAAAAATGAACTGTTATGTGCTGTCATGTTTACACCAAACGTTGATCAATTTTATGCGGTTCGATTTCCAATTTAACAATAATTACCGTAATATCGTGTTCTTATAGTTGGAAACATAATTTAACAAGAGCTAACGAACATGAAAAACATTGCATTGCTGACCGTGCTGGTTGCTTTAATTTCGGTAGGAGATGTATTTGGTCAAACACCAACGCGGAGGGAACCCCCTAAAGGATCGCTCACAAGTGGAACAATAGACAGCCAATTTATCTATCTCTATGCGATTTCGAAGACACAGGATGGTATTGAGCATGTTCGCCAAGCGAACTTGGAGCGGATACGGCAAAATGTTGCCGACACCATCAAAGCGTTAAGTAAGGAAATTGCTGATTTAAAGGCAAAAGACGGTGATCAGCAGGCGCAAGTAGACGCGATGGCTGACTCACTCACGCAAGTCAAAAATGAGCTACGTGATGCCCAGCAGCAAAAAGATAGCTTTTCCTTTCTTGGTCTGTCGCTTCAGAAAGACACATACAGCCTAATCATGTGGGGAATTGTCCTCTTATTGGCTATCGCACTGATTTTTTACGTTTACCGATATAACCAAAGTCATGTGGTGATGCGCGATATCCAGAAGGCTATCGAAGAACTCCAAGCGGAATTTGATCAGCACCGCAAGAAAGCGCTGGAAAAGGAACAGAAACTCAAGCGGCAGCTACAGGACGAGCTCAACAAACGGTTGGGTTAGCCCTTCATCCCCCTACTTGGTGTACTTCAATGCGCCATAGCTGCGTATTGCTCGCTTATTTATTTCTCGGAGCTCGCCCGGATTCAGTTGGGTTTTGTTCGGATGAATCCGAGTAAACACCGGCTAAACTCCATGTTATGGCATGGGGATATTGGTAGGATATTTAGGGTATAGTTAGCGTAAGGGCTGGCTAAGGGTAAATTCCGTTCGACCAGACAGCAAGTTTTGTAGGCATTCTGGCAGATCGTAAACCAATTTTACCTAAATTTGTATATATTATAATCCTTTCCAGTTATGAAGCCATTCAAGAACATTGTTTTTTTATTGGCCTTAGTTGCGGCATCGACTTCAATGGCCTTTGCAGACGATCCCAAGCCGCTCCCGATCGGTGTCAAAGCTCCGGACTTCAGTTTGAAGGGCGTGGACGATAAAACCTATACGCTGGCGAGTTTTAAGGATGCCAGGTTGCTGGTCATTATTTTCACGTGCAACCATTGCCCTACAGCCCAGGCGTACGAAGATCGCATTATCGAGTTTACGGCGGCTTACAAACCCAAAGACGTGCAGGTGGTCGCCATCAGCCCCAATTCGGATGCCGCCATCCGGCTGGATGAACTGGGTTATACCGACCTGAGCGACAGTTTCGAAGAGATGAAAATACGCCATAAAGAGAAAGGCTATAATTTTCCGTACCTCTATGACGGCGAAGACCAACAAGCATCGGTTCAATATGGACCCGCCACCACGCCACATGCCTTTGTATTTGACGAAGAACGTATCCTGCGCTATGCGGGGCGCATTGATGATGATGAACACATCGGCAGGGCCAAAACATTCGATTTGCGAAATGCGGTGGATGAGCTGCTCGCCGAAAAACCGGTGACAACGGCCACCACCAGGACATTCGGGTGCTCCGTAAAGTGGAAATCTAAAACAGACTGGAAAACCCGCGAGGCAGAAGAATGGAAAAAAGAACCAGTGACCTTGGTAGCAGCCAATATGGATACACTGAAAGCTGTACTTCAAAACAATTCAGGAAAATACCGCTTGATCAATTTCTGGGCAACGTGGTGTGGGCCCTGCGTGGCTGAGTTTTCGGCACTTGTGGAAACCGACAAAATGTACCGCCACCGCGACTTCGACTTTGTCACGGTTTCGCTTGACGCCAAAAAATCGGCCGACAAAGTGCACACATTCTTGCGGCAAAAATATGCCAGTAACCGCAATTTCTTATTTGGCGACGAAAACAAATACGACCTCATTGAGGCGGTGGACGAAGAATGGCAGGGCGCTCTCCCCTATACCATACTTGTTTCACCGGAAGGCGAAATCGTTTACCGGCAAGCCGGCATCATTGAGCCCTTGGCGCTAAGAAAAGCCATCGTGGAACAGCTTGGACGATACTATCCCTAACCAAAATTTCGCGCTTACGCTTACTTAATGCTATTGGACGACAGGGCGCGTATAGTTGCAAACAAACAGCGGCCTATATCGTTGCCCAACAAGAAACCTGCTAAACCTATCTTTATGGCGAAAGCTTGCGTTTATTCAATTATCAAAACAAATCGTTGAAACATGAAGTACAAATTGTTAGGAAAACGGGCTTGAAAGTCTCCGAGCTTTGCCTTAGCCCGATGACTTTCGGGGGAAAGGGCATGTGGACCGCCATCGGTACGCTTCCCCAAGCGCCAAGAAAATCGTGAGTAAGCTCGTTCCAGAATGCCCCGGTTGGATGCTGGCCGGGCAGGGTGCGGATCGGCAAGCGGACTGATACCGCATGTTCGTTAATCGAGGCATCCGGTGTCACTTGTCCGCACGCTTTCTGACCCGCTGCCGCACCCGGAAACATTCAGCAAATGACGCTGATAGCCTTTTTGCCGCGCCACGCGTACCCCCACTGTTATCGGCCGATAATTCTTTGCATTTAAATTTGCTTTTAATTCTTTAAAGCGTATTTTTGCAGTCCAAAATTAAGGTCCGTATTTTGCCTTTATTACATTGGTTTATAAAATTTTAGTCCCTGATAATATGTCCAATATTGGAAAAATAGCCCAAATTATCGGCCCTGTGGTCGATGTAAGTTTCTCTGAAAACGCCAAACTTCCGAAGATTTATGATGCGTTGGAAATCGAGAAAGAAAACGGTCAACGTATTGTGTTGGAGGTTCAGCGGCACCTGGGTGAAGAGCGCGTCCGCACCATCGCGATGGACGGCACCGAAGGCTTGACCCGCGGCATGAAGGTAGTCGATACGGGTGCTCCTATCAAAATGCCGGTGGGTGAAGGCATCAAAGGGCGTGTATTCAACGTAGTGGGAGACGCCATCGACGGCATTCAAGAGCTTGACAAAACTGACGGGCGCAGCATTCACAGCACCCCCCCGAAATTTGAAGACCTTTCCACCGAAACCGAAGTACTTTTTACCGGCATTAAAGTAATCGACCTGTTAGAGCCTTATGCCAAAGGTGGTAAAATCGGTTTGTTCGGCGGCGCAGGCGTAGGAAAAACCGTGTTGATTCAGGAACTCATCAACAATATTGCAAAAGCCTACTCCGGGCTTTCGGTATTTGCAGGCGTAGGCGAAAGAACCCGTGAGGGTAACGACCTGCTCCGTGAGATGCTGGAATCGGGGATTATCAAATATGGCGAAGAATTTATGGAGGGCATGGAAAAAGGTGAATGGCCTCTGGAAAAAGTGAACGCCGAGGAACTGAAGGACTCCAAAGCCACATTCGTCTTCGGACAGATGAATGAGCCTCCCGGTGCACGTGCCCGAGTGGCCCTTTCGGGGTTGACCATCGCCGAATATTTCCGCGATGGTGACGGCGAAGGTGCCGGCCGGGATATCCTCTTCTTCATTGACAACATTTTCCGCTTCACGCAAGCGGGATCGGAAGTATCCGCCCTGTTGGGCCGGATGCCGTCAGCCGTAGGGTACCAACCGACATTAGCCACCGAAATGGGGCTTATGCAGGAACGCATTACCTCAACGAAGCGTGGCTCCATCACGTCTGTCCAAGCGGTATACGTACCGGCAGACGACTTGACGGACCCTGCACCGGCCACCACCTTTGCCCACTTGGATGCTACGACGGTGCTTTCCCGTAAAATTGCCGAGTTGGGTATCTATCCGGCCGTGGATCCGCTAGACTCTACTTCACGGATATTGAGTCCTGCGGTTTTGGGTGAAGAGCACTACAACACCGCACAGCGGGTGAAAGAAATCTTGCAACGCTACAAAGAACTGCAGGATATCATCGCCATCCTCGGGATGGATGAACTCTCGGAAGAAGATAAATTGGTTGTTGCCCGCGCGCGCCGTGTACAGCGCTTCCTGTCGCAGCCGTTCCATGTGGCCGAACAGTTCACCGGGCTCAAAGGCGTGCTGGTAGACATCAAGGATACCATCAAAGGATTCAACATGATTATCGATGGCGAAGTAGACGAGTATCCTGAAGCAGCCTTCAACCTGGTCGGTACGATTGAAGACGCCATTGAAAAAGGCAAGAAACTGTTGGCGGAGGCTGTCTAATGAAACTTACAATTATTACTCCGGACAAACCTGTTTTCGAGGGTGAAGTGACATCGGTGACCGTACCGGGCACCGCCGGCTCCTTTGAAGTGCTCGAAAATCACGCACCAATCGTGTCTACGCTGGAAGATGGGAAAGTCATTATCCGTACCGGTAAAAGCGAAGAAATTATCAACATTATCGGCGGCGTTGTGGAAGTCATCCACAACAACGTCACCGTGCTTGCCGAAGGGATAACAACGACATAAAATTCAATAAAAACAACAAACGAAAGCCCTCCGGCAGTGTTTACCGGAGGGCTTTCTTTTTGGCAACTTTTTGGATGGCAAACCCCATTTTACGCAGAATTTACCAAGATTTAACGTGCTAACGTAAAAGTGAACCGAATACCGAAACTGATTTTAGTATATCAATAAAAAAACATTATTCTGAACAAAACAATATTGAAGAAATAATATTCTACACAATACCGATATATAGAATTATATTATTATTCAAAAAAATGAATGACGGCTATTGCTTGATAAGAATAAAGATCCTACCTTGATAAAGTCAAAAAAGGACAGGAACCTATCGCGGATTTGAGGGAGAAATCCAAGTGGTATGGCAAAGCATAATTGGGCAAGTTCAGGTCAACGGAATATGCGATATTTTGGCAACGATACATGGGCCTATTTGAACGGCGAGTTTGTTAAAGCTGATGACACGAAAGTGGATTTCTTCAGCCAATCGCTACACTATGGCTATTCGGCCATCGAGGGCATAAGGGCCTACAACACGCATAACGGTACACGTTTATTCAAAGCCGAGCAGCACTATGATCGCCTCCGCCGCTCCTGCGAACTTGTGGGAATCGCGTTTCCCTGGAAAATTGATTACCTCGTCGATAAAACATATAAGCTTCTGGACAAAAACAACCTGAGGAGCGCATATGTCAGGCCGCTGGTTACCACCGGGCACAACATGTATTTGACCCCGGCCACCGACTCAAGTATCGTTATTTCAGCATGGGAATGGGGGCCTTTTCTGGGCACGGGGCTTATCCGGGTATCGTTGTCGCCCCATCAACGGCCAAACCCTCATTCGATGCCGCCGGATGCTAAAATCGCTGGTCAGTATGTAGCCTCTATCGTAGCCACGACGGAAGCCACCAAGCGGGGATTTGACGAGGCTATTCTATTGGATAGCAACGGCTATGTCGCGCAAGCTTCGAGCAACAACCTGTTTATCGAAAAGGACGGGGTCTTGTACACCCCTCCCACCGGCCATATTTTTCCGGGCATCACGCGGCAAACCGTTTTGGAACTTGGCAAGGCGCTCAACATTGACATGGTGGAAAAGCCGTTGTCTCTGGAAGAGCTGCGGGCCGCCGACAGCGCTTTTCTTACCGGAACAGCCACCGGTATCGTAGGCATCGCTGGAATTGATGATGCAAGCTTTCCCGAAAATTGGACGGATACGCTTGGTGCCACAATACAACGGGCCTATAAAAACCTGACATTGGAAAAAGAAAATTATCAAGTGATTATATAACGATGCTAACCAAACAAACAACAGAACTGAACAAATACAGTAAAGTACTTACACAAGACAAAACCCAGCCCGCGGCTCAAGCCATGCTTTATGGCATCGGGTTGACGGATGACGACATGCAAAAAGCCCAGGTGGGTATCGCTAGCATGGGCTACGACGGCAACACCTGCAACATGCACCTTAATGATCTGGCTAAAGTAGTGAAGGAGGGCGTGTGGAGCAACAACTTGGTAGGCCTGATCTTCAACACAATTGGCGTCAGTGACGGGATGAGTAATGGCACTGATGGCATGCGATATTCGTTGGTCAGCCGCGATATTATTGCCGATAGCATTGAGGCAATTTGCGGAGGCCAATACTATGACGGACTCATCGCCATCCCCGGTTGCGACAAAAACATGCCCGGATCCGTCATGGCTATGGGACGCCTTAACCGCCCTTCGATCATGGTATACGGGGGCACTATCGCACCCGGCCATTATAAAGGTCAGGATCTCAATATTATTTCCTCCTTCGAAGCACTCGGCCAGAAGATTGCGGGAAACTTATCTGAAGAAGATTTTATCGGCATTGTCAAAAATAGTTGCCCCGGTGCAGGCGCCTGCGGGGGGATGTATACGGCAAACACCATGGCTGCTGCCATCGAAGCGCTGGGCATGAGCCTTCCCTATTCATCTTCCAACCCCGCGATGAGCGAAGAAAAGCGTAAAGAATGCCTGGAAGCGGGGAAATACATACGCATCCTGCTTGAACGAGACATCAAACCCTCCGATATCATGACGCGGGAAGCATTCGAAAACGCGTTGCGGGTAATCATCGTATTGGGTGGAAGCACCAACGCTGTGCTGCATTTTATTGCCATCGGCAAAAGTGTGGGGGTAGACATCACGCAAGATGATTTCCAGCGGATGAGCGATACCACGCCGGTGCTGGCCGACTTCAAGCCAAGTGGTAAATACCTCATGCAAGACCTGCACCAATATGGCGGTGTACCTGCTGTGATGAAATACCTGCTTAACGAAGGCCTGTTGCACGGCAACTGCCTTACCGTGACAGGGCAAACGTTGGCCGAAAATCTGGCCGATGTTACTCCAATCAATGAAATTGACCAGCCCATTGTGCAAACATTGGATAACCCCATTAAGCCAACAGGACACCTGCAAATCCTGTATGGCAACTTGGCCGAAAAGGGCAGCGTGGCTAAGATCTCCGGCAAAGAAGGCGAACGTTTTGAAGGACCGGCCCGTGTATTTGATGGGGAAAAAGAACTGATTGCCGGACTCGCATCCGGTCGCGTAAAGCGTGGCGATGTGGTTGTGATCAAAAACGAAGGCCCCAAAGGCGCACCCGGCATGCCGGAGATGCTGAAACCCACCTCCGCCATCATCGGCGCAGGATTGGGCAAAAGCGTGGCCCTTATTACCGACGGTCGCTTCAGTGGTGGAACGCATGGTTTCGTGGTTGGGCATATCACACCGGAAGCCTATGATGGTGGGCTTATCGGCTTGGTGGAAGACGACGATCCGATCGTCATCGATGCTGTAAACAATACCATCACCCTTCAGGTGCCTGATGACATTATTGCCGAACGCCGCGCAAAATGGCAAAAACCGGCACTCAAGGCAACCAGGGGGGTACTCTATAAATATGCAAAGACGGTAGCCGATGCGGCCGCCGGCTGCGTGACGGACGAGTGTTGAATCTTCAATCCGCTGTAGGCTGTGAGCAATACATCATTGAACGTCGGCCTGTAGCCATAGCAAATTAGCAAAAAGAACGTAATATGAACACGCTGGAAATTACGAAAAACACCACACCATCTCATCAGGAAGGAAAGGCATCGATACAATTAAGCGGTTCGCAAGCGGTGCTTGAAGCATTGCTGGCAGAAGGCGTGGATACCATATTCGGTTATCCGGGCGGAGCCATCATGCCGATATACGATGCGTTGTATGATTACAACGACAGGCTCAAACATATCCTGGTACGGCATGAACAAGGAGGCATCCATGCAGCGCAAGGGTATGCGCGCACGTCGGGGCGTGTAGGCGTGGTATTTGCAACCAGCGGCCCGGGCGCAACCAATTTGGTAACCGGATTAGCTGATGCACAGATTGATAGCAATCCCATCGTTTGCATAACGGGCCAAGTATTCGCTCATTTATTGGGTACCGATGCTTTCCAAGAAACGGATGTTATCAACATCACCACGCCTGTGACCAAATGGAATTACCAGGTGACCGACGCTTGTGAAATCCCCACGGCGTTGGCAAAAGCCTTTCATATTGCCCGTACAGGCAGGCCGGGGCCGGTCTTGATAGATATCACGAAAAATGCACAGCTGCAATTATTTGCATACGAAGGATACAAGGTCTGTAACCATATCCGCAGCTACCGGCCGAAACCGATTGTGCGCAGGGAATATCTTGAACAGGCGGCGGCGCTCATCAACGCAGCAAAACGGCCATTTGTACTTTTCGGACAAGGCATCATCTTGGGCAAATCGGAGGCTGAATTCAAGGCATTTATAGAAAAAACAGGAATCCCCGCAGCCGCTACGGTAATGGGCCTCAGTGCCCTGGAAACGGACCACCCGCTACACGTAGGCATGCTGGGCATGCATGGTAATTATGCGCCAAATGTACTTACCAACGAATGTGACGTGCTCATTGCCATTGGCATGCGCTTCGATGACCGGGTAACGGGCCGATTGGATAAATATGCCAAACAGGCCAAGGTTATCCATCTCGACATCGACCCCGCCGAAATCGACAAGAATGTAAAAACCACCGTGCCGGTTTGGGGAGACTGCAAGGAAACACTCCCTTTACTTACCCAACTGGTGGAAGCACGGAAGCACCTGGACTGGGTCGGCCGCTTCCGCCAACTGGAACAGGAAGAGATCGACGAAGTCATCCGCGAGGAGCTGAACCCCAAAACGGATGTCATGACCATGGGTGAAGTTATCAACATATTAAACGACCTCACCGGCGGCGACGCAGTCATTGTTACAGACGTGGGGCAACACCAGATGGTCGCCTGCCGCTATGCAAAGTTCAATCGTTCAAAAAGCAATGTCACCTCGGGGGGGCTCGGCACGATGGGCTTCGGACTGCCCGCCGCCATAGGTGCCTGGCACGGCACGCCGGACCGGACCGTCGTGGCCATCATCGGAGATGGAGGCATTCAGATGACCATCCAGGAACTGGGCACCATCATGCAGTTCGGTGCCAAAGTGAAGATTCTTATCCTCAACAATTCCTTTTTAGGGATGGTGCGCCAATGGCAGCAACTCTTTCACGATAAGCGGTACTCCTTCGTCAACATCACCAGCCCTGATTTTGTGACGGTGGCTAAGGGCTATGGGATTGCCGGCCATAGCGTGAACGAACGCAAGGACCTCAAGCAAGCCTTACAGGACATGATCAATCACGACGGCGCTTATTTGCTGGAAGTGATGGTCGGCAAGGAAAACAACGTATTCCCGATGGTGCCGCAGGGCAGCAGCGTATCTGAAATACGATTGAAATAGGCAGACAAGGGGGCGAAAAAGTGGTATGCGGATTATAAACGGCTCCGCATACTGGCAACAAAAGTTTCAACGATAGCAAATTAAAGTCATGGAAAAGCAGGAATACACCATCACCCTCTATACGGAGAATAGCATCGGCATGATTGGCCGCATCTCCGCTATCTTTTCACGGCGTAAGATCAACATCGAAAGCCTGAACACCTCGCCTTCCGAAGCGGAGGGCATCCACCGCTTTACCATCGTGATTGAAGAAACGGAGGACGTGGTACGCAAACTCTGTCGGCAGATTGAAAAACAAGTAGAGGTGCTTAAGGCGTACTACAACACCAATGACGAGGTTATCTGGCAGGAACAAGCACTGTATAAGGTGCCAACGGAAATCGTAACCGAAAAGGCACCGGTAGAACGGCTCTTGCGCCAATACGGTGCCAGTGCGGTGGTCATACGCAATGATTACACCGTCTTTGAGACCGCGGGCCACCGCGAAGAAATCGATGCGCTGACTGACGCGCTGGCCGAGTACAACCTCATTGAGTTTGTGCGCAGTGCCCGGATTGCCATCATCAAAGACAGCGAAGGGTTCCACAAAAAGCTCAAAGAATTTGAGGAAGCTGAACCCGCTGCGGAAGTGGTGGAAAACAGGTACCTTGATAAGCAAGATAAGGTGTTTACGATGTAAAGTCGGAAGAAGATTACGTGATTACATGAATCAGCAAATCATTTTTAAATACATCAGGCAGACCAGAACCGTGTTTGCCCAATTATTGGAACAACTGACCCTCGAGGAAATCAACGAAATTCCAGACGGTTTCAAGAACAATATCGGATGGAATTTCGGCCACATCGCGGTTAGTACACCTGGGCTTTGCTACCGGCGTACGCAGGTGAGCCCGGATTACGAAATTCCTTATTCAAGCGATTACGGTAAGGGCACTAAGCCCGAAAGGTGGATTAGCGCAGAAGAGTTGGATTCCCTGAAAGGGCAGCTTATTTCATCTATCCAGCAGATTGAAGCGGACTACAACAAGGGGGTATTCGCTACCATCAGCCCCTTTGCTACATCCACTTACGGTCTTGAAATGAACACCATCGAGGAAGTCCTTTCCGCCGCATTGGCGCATGACAATCTCCACTATGGATATGCCATGGCTATTCGGCGAACATTGGAAGGGGAAAAACAAAAAAAGTCGTAATTTAGCATTGCATTTCCAAAAGTGCTGCGATTATAAATCAACTAGTTAAATAAGTAAAAACAAAAAGCAGAAAATGGCAAAGATCAATTTTGGGGGAGTCGTGGAAGACGTGGTAACCCGCGAAGAATTTCCTTTGGAGAAAGCTCAGGAAGTACTGAAGAATGAAACTGTAGCAGTCATCGGCTATGGCGTACAAGGCCCTGGACAAGCATTGAACCAAAAAGACAACGGTATTCACGTCATCGTAGGCCAGCGGAAGGACTCAAAAACATGGGATAAAGCCGTTGCTGACGGCTGGGTACCTGGCGAAACGCTATTTGAAATTGAAGAGGCCCTTGAAAAAGGAACCATTATTTGCTACCTATTGAGCGACGCCGCACAGATTGCATTGTGGCCTACGGTAAAGAAACACCTCACTGCAGGCAAAGCGTTGTATTTTTCACACGGCTTCGGCATCACATTCAATGAGCAGACGGGCATTATTCCGCCCCCAGACGTGGACGTATTCCTCGTAGCCCCCAAAGGATCAGGCACTTCGTTGCGCCGGATGTTCCTCGAAGGGCGTGGCCTCAATTCGAGCTTCGCCATCTATCAGGATGCTACAGGCAAAGCCCGCGATCGGGTCATTGCACTCGGCATTGCGGTCGGAAGCGGTTATTTATTCGAGACCGACTTCAAAAAAGAAGTGTATTCTGACCTCACCGGCGAACGCGGCACATTAATGGGTGCCATCCAAGGTATTTTTGCCGCACAATACCAAGTATTGCGCGACAAGGGACACTCCCCTTCCGAAGCATTCAATGAGACCGTCGAAGAGCTTACACAATCGTTGATGCCGCTTGTGGCCGAAAATGGTATGGATTGGATGTATGCCAACTGTTCCACCACAGCACAGCGTGGTGCACTCGATTGGTGGAAGAAATTCCGTGATGCTACGGCTCCCGTTTTTAAGGAACTTTATGAAAGCGTCGCTTCGGGCAAGGAATCACAACGTTCCATCGATAGCAATAGCCAACCGGATTACCGGGAAAAATTGGAAGAGGAGCTGAAAGAGCTACGGGAAAGTGAGATGTGGCAGGCAGGAGCCGCAGTACGCAGCCTGCGCCCTGAAAACCAGCCTACGGAAGTTTAATAGTGCTAAATACCATTTTATAGCGGCGCTTTCAAGAAAGCGCCGCTCCTTAAAAACATTGGAAAACCATGTTACACGATCCAAACCGCATATACATTTTTGATACCACCCTTCGCGACGGCGAACAGGTGCCCGGCTCTCAATTGACGACCCCCGAAAAGCTTATCATCGGCGAAGCGCTGGAATCCTTGGGCGTGGACGTCATCGAGGCAGGCTTTCCGATATCCAGTCCGGGAGATTTCACCAGCGTCGTGGAACTTTCGAAATTGGTCCGCGAGCCCGTTATTTGCGCACTTACACGTGCAAATAAAGGCGACATCGATTGTGCGGCGGAAGCATTGAAGCATGCCAAAAGACCCCGTATCCATACCGGCATCGGTTCATCCGATACGCACATCAAATATAAATTCAACAGTACGCGCGAGGCGATCCTGGAACGGGCCGTGGAAGCCGTGAAGTATGCCAAGACATTTGTTGAAGATATTGAATTTTATGCGGAAGACGCCGGAAGGGCCGACAATGAATACCTGGCCCGGATGATTGAGGCAGTGATTGCTGCCGGCGCAACGGTAGTGAATATCCCCGATACCAACGGTTATTGCCTTCCTGAGCAGTACGGGGCAAAAATCCGGTTTCTCAAAGAAAACGTTAAAAATATTGATAAAGCCATTATTTCGGTGCACTGCCATAATGACCTCGGATTGGCGACAGCCAATAGTATTGCCGGTTTGCAAAATGGCGCAAGGCAGGTCGAATGCACCATTAATGGCATCGGCGAACGCGCTGGCAACACATCATTGGAAGAGGTGGTCATGATCTTGAAAACACACGCCTCCGTCGGTCTGCACACGCACATCAACACGAAACAACTCTATCCGATAAGCGGGATGGTAAGCCGCATGATGCGCATGCCCGTACAGCCCAATAAGGCTATCGTAGGACGTAACGCTTTCGCACATAGCTCGGGTATCCACCAGGATGGCGTGCTTAAGCACCGTGAGAATTATGAGATCATGAACCCGGAAGATGTCGGGATTGATCAATCTGAAATCATATTGACTGCCCGCAGCGGCAGACATGCGCTGAAGCACCACCTCGAACGACTGGGATATACCATCGATCGGATTGACTTGAATCAGGTATACCAGCGCTTTTTGGAACTGGCCGATATAAAGAAAGAGCTGAAGGACGACGACCTCCTGCAACTGATGGGCGCCAAAATAGAAGAAAATTTCAAAAATGGCTTAGCCATCAATACATTACAGGTTAAGACCGGTGACCAAGAGTCCCCTGTGGCTACTATCCGACTAAACTACAATGGTGTGGAGCACGCTGCTACGGCCGTTGGCAACGGCCCGGTGAGTGCGACGATTAAGGCGATTGAGGAGATCATCGGCAAACACGTAGAAATCAAAGAGTTCAACATCCACTCTATCCATGGCGGCAGCGACGACGTCAGCAAGGTAGATATGCGTGTCGTTTATGACGATAAATCGTACATGGGATACGGCTTTAGCACGGACATCGTGCGGGCATCGGCAAACGCTTACCTGGATGCATTGAATAAGTTTATTTAGGCGTGGGCTTTAGGCTTGGCGGTAAGCCATAAATGGCAGGCTTAATGCCCGAAGCCGCGCGCTAAAAAGCAGAAACAAAACGACAACTATATAAGAAATGAGTAAGACATTATTTGACAAGGTATGGGATGCGCATGTGGTGCGTAAGATTGAAGGGGGGCCCGATGTGTTATTTATTGATCGGCACTTAATCCACGAAGTAACCAGCCCCGTGGCATTCCTGGGACTTAGAAAACGTGGCATCCGCGTATTATATCCGGAGCGGACATTCGCTACCGCTGACCACAACACGCCGACCATCAACCAACACCTCCCCGTACAAGACCCCTTGTCAGCCAACCAGTTAAAGGCGTTGGAGGAAAACACCAAAGAATACGGTATCCGACACTGGGGTTTGGGGCATTACAAGAATGGCATTGTACACGTAATTGGGCCGGAAAACGGCATTACACAACCGGGTGCGACCATCGTCTGCGGCGACTCCCACACATCTACGCATGGTGCTTTTGGCGCTATTGCTTTCGGCATCGGCACTTCGGAGGTGGAAATGGTACTTTCCTCCCAGTGTATCATGCAGCCGAAACCGAAAAAAATGCGCATCACCATCAACGGTACACTGGGTAAAGGCGTGCTGCCCAAGGACGTTGCCCTGTTTATCATTTCCAAGCTTACCACCTCGGGCGCTACAGGACACTTCGTGGAATATGCCGGAAGTGTATTCGAACAGATGACCATGGAAGGCCGGATGACGGTCTGTAACCTGAGTATCGAGATGGGTGCTCGTGGCGGAATGATTGCGCCAGACCAGACGACGTTTGATTACATCAAGGGCCGTGAGTTCAGTCCCAAAGGATCCGACTGGGACAAAGCAATGGCGTACTGGGAAACCCTGAAAACAGATGAAGGTGCCGTCTTTGATAAAGAATTGGTATTCGATGGTTCAGAAATCGAACCGATGATTACCTATGGCACGAACCCCGGCATGGGCATCGGTATCACGAAGGAAATTCCTAATGCAACCCAAGTGGAGGAAGCAAGGGCAACCTTTGAAAAATCACTCGGATACATGGGTTTCCACGAAGGCGAACCTATGCAGGGCAAGAAAGTGGACTATGTCTTTGTGGGTAGCTGCACCAATGGCCGTATTGAGGACTTCCGGGCCTTTGCATCCCTGGTAAAGGGCCAACGTAAGGCAGACGACGTAACGGTATGGCTGGTCCCCGGTTCGCACGTGGTGGAAGAACAGATAAAGCAGGAAGGTATCCTCGACATCCTTACAGAAGCAGGTTTTTCGCTACGCCAACCGGGATGTTCAGCCTGCCTGGCCATGAACGAAGACAAAATTCCGGCCGGCAAATATGCGGTAAGCACCTCCAACCGGAATTTCGAAGGCCGCCAAGGTCCGGGTGCGCGCACCTTGCTCGCCAGTCCATTAGTAGCGGCCGCAGCGGCCATTACCGGTAAAGTAACCGATCCGAGAACCTTTTTACAATAAGCATCATGGCATACGATAGTTTTAACATATTGAAAAGCACAGCAGTGCCGCTCCCCATTGAGAATGTGGATACCGACCAAATCATCCCTGCCCGGTTTTTGAAGGCTACTGAGCGGGTAGGTTTTGGCGACAACCTGTTCCGCGATTGGCGCTATAACCCGGATAATACGCCCAAGGCCGATTTTGTGCTCAACGACCCTACATACAAGGGAAAAATCCTCATAGGGGGTAAGAACTTCGGTTCGGGATCGTCGCGCGAACACGCTGCATGGGCCATCTATGATTATGGATTCAGATGTGTAGTATCTAGCTTTTTTGCTGATATTTTCCGAAACAATTGCCTCAACATCGGTGTGTTGCCCGTGCAAGTCAGTGCCGGGTTCCTGGAACGGATTTTCGCAGTGGTCTATGCCGACCCGGATACCGAGCTCGAAGTAAGCCTCCCCGAACAGACCATCACGCTATTGGCGACCGGCGAGCATGAATCGTTCGAAATTAACAGTTACAAGAAAAGTAACATGATGAACGGCTTCGATGACATCGATTACTTACTCAATATCAAATCGGATATCCAAGCGTTTGCAAAGACCCTTCCGTTATAGCCATGGAAAGCAGGAAACTAGAAATCATGGACACGACACTCCGCGATGGGGAGCAAACCTCGGGGGTGTCGTTCTCGGTTTCAGAAAAACTTACCATTGCGCAGCTGCTGCTGGAGGAACTTCGGGTAGATCGGGTAGAAGTAGCTTCTGCGCGGGTTTCCCAAGGGGAATTTGAAGCGGTGGAGGCCATCGCAAATTGGGCTTCCAAAAATGGATACCTGGGTAGTGTTGAGGTACTTACTTTCGTCGATAATGGGATTTCACTGGCCTGGATGCAACGGGCTGGCGTGAAGGTGCAAAATCTGCTGACCAAAGGTTCGCTGAACCACCTCACCCACCAATTGCGAAAAACACCACAGCAGCACTTCGACGAAATTGCCGATGCCATCATCCGGGCCGCGCAAGCGGGAATTGCCACCAACGTGTATCTGGAAGATTGGAGCAACGGCATGCGCCACTCGCCACAATATGTGCTGCAATACCTGGATTTCCTTACCGCGCAGCCCGTCAACCGGATAATGCTGCCCGATACCCTCGGCGTGCTTACCCCCGGCGAAACTCATCAATATATCGCGGCATTACGGGCCCGCTTTCCGCAGGCGCATTTGGATTTCCATGCCCACAATGATTATGACCTGGGTACAGCCAACGTCCTCGAAGCAGTGAAAGCGGGCATCGACGGACTGCACCTGACCGTAAACGGAATGGGCGAACGTGCCGGCAACGCTCCGCTTGCCAGCGCCGTAGCTGTCATTAATGACTTTCTTGCTGACGTCGAAATCGGCATCAACGAGTCTGCCATTTTTACCGTGAGCAAGCTGGTCGAAAATTTTTCCGGCGTGCGGATACCAGCAAATAAACCAATCGTCGGCGACAACGTCTTCACCCAGACGGCCGGCATACACGCCGATGGCGACAATAAAAACAACCTTTATTTCAACGATTTACTCCCCGAACGCTTCGGCAGAAAACGGAAGTATGCCTTGGGAAAAACATCCGGCAAAGCCAACATCGAAAAAAACCTGCAGGAGCTCGGTCTGAAACTGAATGAGGAAGACTTAAAAAAGGTAACACAACGGGTGATCGAACTGGGCGACAAGAAGGAGACTGTAACTACCGAAGACCTGCCTTACATCATTTCCGATGTGCTGGCGACCAAGGCTCACGAGGAGCGTATCCTCGTGGAATCCTACGTGTTGACCCACGCCAAAGGCCTGCGCCCATCGGCAACGATTGCCGTGCGTATCAATGGCCAGCTATTTGAAGAACACGCGCAGGGCGACGGCCAATTCGATGCGTTTATGAATGCGTTGACCATGGCATATGCAAAGAACGACATTCACTTGCCCAATCTGGTTGATTATAACGTGCGCATTGCCCCGGGGAGCAGCTCGGATGCCCTCTGCGAGACGACAATTACCTGGGAATCGGGCGACCGCACCTTCTCGACGCGCGGGTTGGATTCCGACCAAACCGTATCGGCTATCAAGGCCACGCAAAAAATGCTAAATATCGTGTTGAATGTGGATCAAATCGAAGTGATACCTACGTAAGTTTTATATTTTTGTACTTTAATTTTCTATGCTTCGGACTCCGAGCTTCCGGCTGGGGATTACCGACTTTAATTGAATGAATATGGAATTGAATATTGCGCTTTTACCCGGCGATGGCATCGGTCCTGAAGTGGTTGGCCAAGCTGTAAAAGTTGTGGATGCAGTGGCTGAAAAATTTGGCCATCGCGTAAATTGGACCTTTGGACTAACCGGTGCTGCGGCCATCGATGCAGTGGGCGACCCCTACCCGGAATCGACCCATGAAATCTGCTTGGCTGCTGACGCGGTACTGTTCGGCGCTATTGGTCACCCTCGTTATGACAATGACCCCAAAGCACCGGTACGCCCTGAGCAAGGGCTGCTGAAAATGCGCAAGCAGCTCGGTCTTTTTGCCAATGTACGCCCGACATTTACCTTTCCTTCCCTCATCGATAATTCGCCGCTGAAGCGTGAACGTATCGAGGGAACCGATTTAATTATCCTGCGCGAACTCACCGGTGGCATCTATTTTGGCGAACGTGGCAGGAAAGACAATGGCGAAACGGCCTTTGATACATGCACCTATACACGTGACGAGGTGAAACGGCTGGCCAAGCTGGGCTTCGAGATGGCGATGAACCGACGAAAGAAACTATGCTGCGTGGATAAAGCCAACGTACTGGAAAGTTCGCGGCTTTGGCGGGAGACCGTACAGGACATGGAGAAAGATTTTCCCGAAGTAGAAGTCAGCTATGAGTTTGTGGATGCCGTGGCGATGCGCCTGGTACAGTGGCCATCGTCATACGATGTGCTGATCACAGAAAACCTATTCGGCGATATCCTCACCGACGAGGCTTCCGTCATCTCCGGATCCATGGGATTAATGCCATCAGCTTCCATCGGTGTACATACTTCCCTTTTCGAACCGATACATGGCTCCTATCCGCAAGCTGCCGGAAAAGACATTGCCAATCCATTAGCTACCGTACTTTCGGCGGCTATGCTATTTGAAGATGCTTTCGGCCTGAAGGAAGAGGCTGAACTCATCCGGGCGGTAGTAAACAAATCGTTGGCCGAAGGCATCGTCACCGAAGATCTTGCCGCCAATAATAAAGCCTATAAAACCAGTGAAGTCGGTGATTGGCTGGCTGCTCAGGTCAAGCTTCCCGAAGGGATCACGGCAACACCTGCGCAATGAAACAGGCAATTGATGCTGCTGCTGAACGTTTCAAGGGAGTGGTAAACCGCACTCCCTTGCAATACAACCAGCGGCTGTCGGAAAAATATAACGCGTCGATATACCTCAAACGGGAAGATCTACAAATCGTGCGCTCCTATAAACTCCGTGGGGCCTTCAATAAAATCAGCAAGCTCACGGAAGCCGAGCGTATCAAAGGAGTGGTTTGCGCCAGCGCGGGCAACCATGCGCAAGGCGTGGCGTATTCCTGCAAAAAACTGGGAATAAAGGGAATCATTTTCATGCCCGGCCCTACGCCTAGGCAAAAAATCAGCCAGACCGAAATGTTCGGCGACGGCTATATCGAAATTGTACTGACCGGCGATACCTTCGACGATTGTCAGCAGGTGGCCCTGACCTACTGTGCCGAACAGGGCATGACATTCATTCATCCGTTTGACGATCCGGATATCATTGAGGGCCAAGGTACCGTAGGCACGGAAATCGTAAGTGACCAACCGGATACCGACGTCGTCATCCTACCCATCGGCGGTGGCGGGCTGGCGGCGGGCGTCGCGGCCTATCTGCGGGAAACCGTGCCCGGCATCCAACTATACGGTGTGGAACCCCAAGGTGCCGCTTCCATGAAGGCGGCATTGGCGCACGGTGCCCCCGTGATGCTCAACGAAATCAACCGTTTTGTAGACGGCGCCGCGGTAAAGCGTATCGGGAACCTTACCTATCAATACTGTAGCCAATTGCTCGATGATGTGCAGCCCATCCCCGAAGGGAAGATATGCACAACCATTTTGGAATTGTATAATAAAGATGCTATCGTTGCCGAACCGGCCGGTGCGCTGGCCATAGCGGCGCTTGATTTTTACCAACCTAAAATCCGGGGCAAAAAGGTGGTATGCATCTTGAGTGGCGGCAACAACGATATCGACCGAATGGGCGAAATCAAAGAGCTCTCGTTGTTGTACGAAGGATTGAAGCATTATTTTATCGTCCGTTTCCCGCAACGTCCCGGAGCGCTTAAGCTGTTTGTCAACGAAGTGCTGGGGCCGCATGATGATATCACCCGCTTTGAGTTCATCAAAAAAACGCAGCGCGAACGGGGACCGGCCTTAGTGGGTATCGAACTGCAAAAAGCGGCCGACTATGCGGCGTTAATCGAGCGCATGCGCGACCACCGCTTTGATTTTAAAGAAGTCAACAGGGATCCGACGCTCTTTGAATACCTCATCTAGCGCACAGTAGGCCAGACTGGCCAAAGCTGACTGTTTATCAAGAAGCATACCGAAGTCAGGTGTGGATTATCCACACCCACAAGCGAAATAGCTCATTGAATTAATCAAAAATATTGACTGACAGATTTTTGCAAAAAACGAAACCCACATCGATTATCCACAATGTGAATAATTCAACATCTGTTGATAACAATTGCTACCTAACTGAATCGAAATAGCTGATATTTGTTCTAAGGCTACAACTTACCAACCGTCACAACAGTAATTATCGGAATCTACCATTTCAGATCCGGCAGTTTTGAACATTAAAAATCGTATTGCTATGACACGGATTATTAAATTCGAAAAAAATGACTGTGCGCCTTGCAACCAAGTGTCGGAATTTCTCGACCGCAAGGGTATTACTTATGAAAAAGTAAATCCGTTTGACAAACCGGAATTGGCCATTCAATATAAAGTACGCACGGTGCCTACGGTTATTGTGTTGAATCACGACCAAGAGACGCAACGCATCATCGGATTCAAACCCGAGGAACTATCGGCATTGACTGTACAATAGTAGGGAGACCGAAATCGAAGTACTGAAACGAGCTATAAGGCAAAACATTAGGACCCCCTCGATAATGTGGGGGTTTACCATCTAAAAAGGTCTGCAAATGGAGAGGATATATTATGATAGCAAAACGGGGAATGTGGAACGGTTTATGCAGAAGGTGGCTGAATTAACCGGATGGATCACTCAAAAAATCCAACCGGACATGGAAGTGGGACAGGAAGGGCATTTGGTAACGTTTACCACCCGATTCGGGGAAATACCGGAGACGACAAAAAACTTCCTGCAGTATGCAAGTCCATACCTGCTTTCTGTATCTTCGAGTGGAAATCGAAACTGGGGACGGAACTTCGCCGTGGCCGGAGACAAAATTGCAACCGAATATGGTATACCGTTGGCATTAAAATTTGAGCTATCGGGAACCAACGAAGACGTTAATGAATTTATCGCTATTATTAAAGCAAGGAAACACTATGGTAACAAACGACGTAGCAAAGAGCTGGATTTTGCTCAATAACGAAATCATGATCAAACATGATGACGAGTTTAGCCTGCATAAGGATAAGGAAGCCGTACGCGCCTACTTTCTGGAGTATGTAAACAAAAACACCGTTTTCTTTTATACCTTAAAGGAAAAGATAGACTACCTCATCGAAAACAATTACTACATCAATTTCTATGAGTGGTTTACCTTTGAGGAGATGGAGCAGGTGTACAACTTCATAAATGCCAAGAAGTTCCGATTTCCGTCGTTCATGAGCGCCTTCAAGTTTTTCCAGAGCTATGCGCTGCGCGATGACTCCGGCGAAAAATTCCTGGAACGCTATGAAGATCGTGTTGCTGCCGTTTCCTTGTTTCTTGCGCGTCATGAAGGCGTGGACCGCGCCTTGCAATATGCTGAGCTGCTCATCAATCAAGAATACCAGCCGGCTACGCCTACGTTCCTCAATGCGGGCAAAAAACGTTCGGGAGAACTGGTGTCTTGCTTCCTTGACGAAATCGGCGATAATCTCAACGGCATTGGCTACGCCGTAGATTCAGCCATGAAACTATCGTCTATCGGCGGTGGCGTGTCGTTCAACATTTCAAAAATCCGTGCACGTGGTGAAGCTATCAAGGGTGTAGAAGGACGTGCCGGCGGCGTACTACCCATCATGAAGATCCTTGAGGATACCTTTTCGTACGCCAATCAGCTCGGCCAACGCCCGGGAGCGGGGGCCGTATACCTCAATATCTTCCATTCGGACATCGAAGAGTTTCTCGATTGTAAGAAAATCAATGTGGATGAGAAGGTCCGCATCAAATCGCTTTCCATCGGCGTGATTATTCCGGATAAATTCATGGAATTAGCAGCCAAGGATGAACCATGTTATCTGATACATCCCCATACGGTCATGCAGGAATATGGCAAGTACCTCGATGAATTGGACATGGACGAGATGTATGACGAACTCATCACTAATCCAAAAATCAAGAAAAAGAAAATAAATGCCCGTCACCTACTGGTTAAAATCGCCCAAACGCAAAAAGAAAGTGGCTACCCTTACATCTTTTTCAAGGAAAACGCTAATCGCCAGCATGCACTGAACGGGATTGGAAAAGTCAAGTTTTCGAACCTCTGCACGGAAATTATGCAGATTTCCGAAGTGTCTGACATCAACATATACGGACAAGAAGACACCATCCGCTACGGTATCTCCTGCAACTTGGGCTCGCTCAATATCGCCACCGTGATGGATAACAAACGGATAGAGCAAGCCGTGAAAACTGCGATGCGTGCGCTTACGATGGTATCAGACGTGACGGATATTGCCATGGTGCCTTCTATACAAAAAGCCAACCGTGAACTGCATAGCGTGGGCTTAGGCGCAATGAACCTGCATGGATACCTGGCCAAGAACTTCATCATGTATGAAAGCGAAGAAGCACTGGATTTTGCCAATGTATTCTTCATGATGGTCAATTATTATTCCCTGCAAGCGTCTATGGAAATTGCCCGCGAACGGAAAACCACGTTTACCGGATTCGAAAAAACGGCTTATGCCGACGGCACCTACTTTGACAAATACGTTAATCAGGATTATTTCCCGACCACGATTAAAGTAAGTGAACTGTTTGCAGGCATAGACATCCCAACTAAGGAAGACTGGAAAGCGCTCAAGCAACAAGTACAGGAGCACGGCGTCTACCATGCCTACCGCATTGCCATCGCGCCGAACCAGTCGACTTCATACATTATGAATGCCACTGCTTCGGTGATGCCGATAGTTGACACCATTGAGGTACGCGAATATGGCGATAGCACCACCTATTATCCCATGCCATACCTGACCAATGAAAATTATTTCTATTATAAATCGGCCTATGATATGGATCAGATGAAAGTGCTGCGGCTTGTTTCCGTTATCCAACGGCACGTCGATCAGGGTATCTCCACCATCCTGCATACCAACTCCCGCGACACTACGCGTGACTTGGCCCGTTACTACATCTATGCGCACAAGGTAGGATTGAAGTCGTTATATTATACACGTACACGCAAATCCACTATCGATGAGTGCGTATCGTGCTCAGCATAAGACAAGCGACGAATATTGCCGCGTATAGCGTATTGAGATTTTTCGGACAATCACAATACGCTATACGCAATGCACTGCACGCCATAAACAATACGAAACACCAAAAACAAAACACGAAAAAACGAATCTGACATGAAACAATATAAAGCCGTCAACTGGAACGATCCCGAAAATGACTACGCGCTGATGTTTTGGGAGCAGAATATCAAGCAATTCTGGATTGACACAGAGTATATCCCATCGAAGGATATAGACAGCTGGAAAGCGCTCTCGCCGGAAATGCGGGAATGTTATAAAAAAGCCCTGGGAGGCCTCACGCTTCTTGATACGTTGCAAAGCCATACCGGAATGCCCAAAATCATGGATCACATTGATTCGTTGCAAAATAAATCGGTATTGGCATACATGTGCATGATGGAAGCCATCCACGCCAAATCCTATTCCACTATCTTTACCACCGTAGCTACTTCACAGGATATTGAAGACATCTTCAACTGGGTTCAAAACAACAAGTACCTGCAGTTTAAGGCTTCCACGATAGACAAATACTATCGCAAGCTGGCTGAGACGGATATCAGTAAAGAGGATCTCTTTATGGGATTATGTGCCTCCGTCCTGCTGGAATCTTTCCTGTTTTATAGTGGCTTTTTTATTCCATTGTGGTTATGCGGACAAGGCCATATGGTAGCCAGTGCGGACATCATCAAAAAAATCATTGCAGACGAGTCCATACATGGCGTATTCGTAGGGTTATTGGCCCAGGATGTTTATAAAAAACTGCCCAATCCGGAGCGTGCAAAGGAAAAGCTCATCGTGCTGCTCAATGATCTGTATGAAAACGAGTTGAAGTATACGGAAGAAATCTATACGGATGTAGGGCTTACTGCGGAGGTAAAAGAGTATGTACGCTATAATGCCAATAAGGCGCTCATGAACCTGGGATTTGAACCCACCTTTGAAGTCAAACGCGTAAACCCCATTGTTTTAAACGGGCTTAATGTCGAAACGACACAACATGATTTCTTTTCCAAGAAATCAACCAACTACGAGAAGGCGACGGAGATCGTACACCTCAGGGATGAGGACTTCGCAATGGATACATCCATTGCTATCTAACTTCATAAAAAAAGGGGCCTGCGCCCCTTTTTTTATGAAGTTCAAGGATTATACTAAACGGCTGATAGCTCCCAGCCTTGGCGGTATTGCCGCTTTACGAATTGGTTGACCTCATCAAAGTTGGTCACCTTCATGTTGTCGTTATCCCAAATCAGTTTTAAATTCCTGCCAGGGTACTTATTATCAATCCGTAAATCCGAGCCGCGGATGGCCAGGTTGGACATCAACAATGCTTCGGTGAGCGGACCGGCAATTTCGAACGGAGAGCTCACTTCTTTATTGCCATACCCTGCGATAGCGGCTTCCACCCATTGCGCATAATGGCCGGCAGCCCCACCCGGTACACGTTCGTATTTTACAGGAAGCTTATGCTGCTCGGTCAATGAAGTAGGCAGTAACCGTGGATTTTCGGCATAGCAACCAGCCATCATCTTTCCCTTTGTACCGATAAAGAGGATGCCATTTCCACCGTCGCCGAACACTTCGTTTGGTCCCAGCTCTTCGGGGCGTTGCGGCTGGATGCCACCATCCATCCAGTGGATTTTTACGTCACCTGAAGTTTTGTCGGTTTTGGGGAAAGTCATGACCGCATAGCTTGACGGTGGGCAGCTTTCGGGGAAATACCCCCTTTTGAACTCATCCACGTATACCGAACCTACACTGGCTTGTACATCTTTCACGTATTGGAGCCCCAATATGCTAAACGGGGCTTCCATGATGTGGCAACCCATGTCGCCCAGGGCACCTGTACCGTAATCCCACCATCCACGCCAGTTAAAGGGCACCAGCTTTTCGACATAGTCTTTGTAAGGCGCTGTCCCCAGCCAAAGATCCCAATCAAGCTCATTCGGTACCGGTGCTTTTTGCGATGGCCATTGGATGCCTTGGGGCCATACGGGCCTATCCGTCCAGGTGTAAATGGTATGAACATCACCGATGAGCCCGGCATCGAACCATTCGCGCATTATGCGTACGCCGTCTCCAGAAGCTCCCTGGTTGCCCATTTGGGTGACAACCTTATATTTTTTTGCTGCCTCGGTCAATACCCGCGCTTCGTACACATCATGCGTGAGTGGCTTTTGTACATACACGTGCTTGCCCAGCTGCATCGCTGGCAGCGCATGGATAGCATGGTTGTGGTCCGGCCCCGATACCGAAACCGCATCGATGTGTTTGTGCTCTTTATCGAGCATTTCACGGAAATCCTTGTAGTATTTTGCTTTGGGAAACCGTTTTACAGAACCTGCTGCACGGCGGTCATCCACATCACAGAGGTAAGCAATCTCTGCCTTACCACTTTCGTGGAATGACCTCAAGTCGGATTCACCTTTACCGCCCACACCAATACCAGCCACTACCAATTTGTCACTGGGGGCAATAAAACCAGTACCGCCCAGTACATGCCTTGGCACCACCATGAAACCTGCCGCCGCTGCAGCACCCGTCTTGATGAAATCCCTACGGGTCGCACCTGCCTTTGATTTATTACTCTTTTCCATTTAAATAAATTGTTTTAGCGTATGAATGTTTATCCTTAGTACGTTGGTTAGCACAAATACTTTATCCCCCATTGTAGTACGGGGCTAATATATAAAAAAAAGCCAGCAAGTGGAAGTAACTTGCTGGCTACATTTTTTTAGTACCCGGGATTTTGTACGAGATTGGGGTTGATAGCAATCTGCGTATGAGGTATGGGATATATCTCTTTGTTAGGATCGTTTGTAGGCTGGTGGTCCCACCATGTACCATGCGTGAATTTGCCAAAGCGGATAATGTCCGTACGCCGTTTGCCCTCAAAAATAAACTCCCGGCCACGCTCTTCCAGCAACTCATCCATCGTCAGTGTAGCAGTCGTATACCGCGCCTCCGGCCAGTCTTCTGGCGAAAAAGCCCGTTCGCGGCATGCATTAACCAGATCCACCGCCTCTTGAGTAGCTACACCACCGTTTCTGCGCATGATGGCTTCTGCTTTGTTGAAATAGATCTCGGTCAGACGATAGATGATGTAGTGATTTTCCCGGTAATTTGGATCACTTACACGCCCGCTTTTGTATTTATTGAACCTGGCACCGCTGTTTTCCTCGCCTTCAGCCATGCCCCCCTCGCTGGTTAGATCGCCCTCACTTTCCCGCCTGATGGAATTGACGTAGACAAACGGCTGTTCATTCCATTCTTCCGTGCCAAGGATCGGCGTTTCAGTACCATAGACATATTGTGGACCAAACAAAAACCATTCTCTTTTTCGAAGGTCGTCTGCTGCGTATGCATCGAATGCGGTAGGGATAACCACCATGGCGTTATTGCCTGAATAGCCCACATCAAGCGCTTCACTTATGTTTGCATACCCCATCAAGTAGGCAGCCCAGTCGAAGACAAACCCGCCCTGCCTGCTGAATGCAAATTGGAAAAGTGCTTCCGACGCATCTTGGTTGGTATTACTGAATGTCGCTGCCAGATCATCTGCAAGCTGGGGTGTACCACCGAGTCCGCCTGCTTCGCCACTAATGATCCGGTCACAGGCTGCAATGCACTCATCCCACATTGGCGTGCCGATGAAGTACTCGGCATTTAGGTACAACTCGGCCAACATCGCATAGCCAGCCGTTGCTGACACGCGGCCGACCAACGCTGTTGAATAGGGCAGCAATTGCGGTACGTAGGTTTCCAATTCAGCCTGTATAAACGCAAACACCTCGGCCCTCGGCTGCGTGGGAAGATTGGCGGGCTCTTCGGCAACTTCCGTAGCAATCGGCACATTGCCCCAAAGCTCCATGATTTTCATGTAATGATAGGCGCGCAAGACGTGCAACTCCGCGATAATTGCCGTCATTTCCTCTTCGCTAATATCCAGTGCGGCGTAGTCTACCTCATTGAGATCTGCGATCGCGGAGTTGATATACCCCACACCCGTCCACATCAATATCCAAGCCGTCCGTGTGGGGTTTTCATTTGCTGTCCACGTATGATAATGCTGGCGAAAATGGTCTCCTCCATCATAACCGTGGCGTCCTTTTTGCGGCCACGCCAATTGGTCGGCGGATAACTCCGCATGGTAATAATAGCCTGTCTGCCCTGTTGGTGCAAGCCACGCTTGCATATGAGTAAACGGCCGGAGCGCCGCCTGCATCACTTCCAACCGGGAGTTATAGAAGCTATCTTTCTCAAGCTCGCTATACAAGTTCTCGTCCAAGTTCGTACATGCACCGATAGTGATTAACACGCTTGCGACCAGTGTACGTTTTATTTCGCTAAAATATCGTTTCATTTTCGGTTTGTTTTAGAATCCAACATTCAGTCCTAAAGTCCAGGATTGGGTACGCGGATAAAACCCGCGCGCGTCGACCCCCGCTTCAAACCCGGTATCTTGCAATTCGGGATCAATGCCGCTGTAACCGGTAATGGTTACAAGGTTCCGACCCGTCAAGTAAACCCGCATGTTACGGATGTAGCCCGAATTCAGCCGGAAGCTGTAGCCCAATGTGACATTATCCAGTTTAACGAAGTCGCCGCGTTCCAGGTAGTAATCGGAGTATTGAGGCTCATCATTCAGTCGGTTGTGCGTGGTAATCGCACTCCGCAGCAAGTTATTAGGCAACCATCGTTTATTTCCAAAGTAGAGATCTTGCGTATTCAGGATATCGAAGTCAAACTTCCCCCTCAACAACACCGTCAAATCAAAGTTTTTGTACGTAAACGAATTGCTCAAAGACGCTTGGTATCTTGGAACGCCGTTGCCTATCACCGTCAGATCATTTTCATTCATTTCAGTAGACGTGCCCGTAGAGCCGTCTGCTTTATAGAACAACCACCCTCCTTCTTCTGTAAATCCTGCAAAACGTTTACCATAAAAATTGCCCACTTCGCCTCCTTCTTCCAGCCGGAAGGCATTGCCAAGTGCGCCCGGCGATGGCAGCCCATAGAATTCCAGCCAGTTTGCCTGAAAGACGTCTGCAGATAATTTCGTCAGTTTATTTGAGTTGGTGTTGCCCGCAAAGTCGATATTCCACCGGAAATCTTCCCGTTGCATGGCAATGGCAGAAAGCTGTAACTCCACGCCTCGATTTCGTATGGAGCCCACATTGGTATAAATCAGATCCCGTACAAATGCCGGCTGCTGGGCGTTATAATTATACAACAAGTCCTTGGTTTCCCGATCGTAGACGTCGAGCGCACCACTAATCCGGTTATCCCATAAGGCGAAGTCAAGACCAACGTTCCATTCTGCCTTCTGTTCCCACCTTAAATTCGGATTGGGATTACGGGCGGGGCCATAGGTCTGATAATACACACCCTCCTGGGGATAAACGCCCCCTGTGCCCAACGTGAGCAGCGATTGGTAGTTTGGGATACCTTGGTTTCCGGTAATGCCATAGCCCACCCGCAATTTCAGTTCGTTTATTTGCGAAACATCTTCCATGAATGACTCTTCGCTCACGGACCATCCCATGGAAACCGATGGAAAGTTCCCCCATTTGTGATTGGCACCAAAGCGGGATGAACCTTCGCGGCGGAGGATAGCCTGAACCATGTACTTGCCCTTGTAGGTGTAATTTGCTCGACCAAAGAATGCGACGAGTGTATTGTCGTCCTTGAAGCTATTCATACCCGGCCGGGGCAACTGTGTATTCTGAATGGCACTGCCGGCACCCAAATTCCAATCCAAAAAGCCGTCGGTGGTGAATCCATTGTTGTTGGCGCTGAACCGTTCGACGGTTCCATACTGATAGCTGTATCCAAGCAACGCGGTCAACACATGGTCATCACCGAACGTTGTGTTATAGTCGAGCGTTGATTCAAGCGTCTGTATCCAGGATACATCATTCCACTTGGCCGCATAAGCCCTGCCATTCGGTCCCGGGGCGTTGTTCCCAATCGTTTGTTGAGCGATAGAAACGGTCGTTAAAACTATTGCGTACATAGGATCCGAATACCGATGCCGAAAGTCCTTCCACGATATCCAATGTAAGCTTGGCATCGCCGGAAAGAACCTGTTCGTTTCGTTCGGCGATGCGGTTGGCAAGTCGCGAAATCGGATTATAATTGTTATATGCCTGTGTTTCCAGGAACGACCCATCCTCATTATAAATGGGGGCCGTTGGATTGCGTTGCACCGCCTGTTCGAAATCAGCCCCTGTACTGGTAATCCGAGCATTGGGGTCGTCCGAATTGTTAAATCCACCGCCCAGCAGATTTGACTTCGAAAAATTGGCGGCAAGGTTTACCTGCAGGTTCAGGCGATCTTGGAGACCTCGCTGGTTGACATTAATCCGGCCACCCCATTGGTTCCTCGAGCTCTGCTTGGCGATACCGTCGGCATCATTTACGAACAACGAAACCCGGTAGTTCGTATTTGCTGAACCACCGGAGGCCGCAAAATTATGATAGTGGCTGATATTTTGTTTATCAATCAGTTCGTCATACAGATCCGTGGAAGCTCCGAAATCCTGATCGGCATTGACAATACCCTGTGCAATCAGGTTCCGAAAATCCGAAGCCGTGAGAAAGTCTGGCTTGCGATCGACAACTTCGCGTTGCACATATGTTGAATAATCAAATCGCGGTTCTCCCTCGCGGCCCTTTTTGGTGGTAATCAGGATGACGCCGGCATTCCCCCGCGTACCGTAGATGGCCGCGGCAGAACCATCTTTCAATACATCAAAGGACTCGATATCATCTTGCTGGAGCAGGTTGAGGCTCCCTCCGGGTATACCGTCGATGACAATCAATGGCTCACGCGAACCGGTCAATGAGGTAACCCCCCGCAGCTGGATAGCCGCACCCGAGTTGGGTTATTGCCTTGTGTACGCGTGATATTTAAACCCGCTACCTTACCCTGAATCAGATCCAATGGCGACCGTGTGCCACCCGCATTAAAATCTTCCGCGCGGACACTCGCCACGGCGGATGTCACCTCCTTCCTGCGCATGGTGCCGTATCCCACGACCACGACTTCATCCAAAGACGTCGCATCATCTTGCTCCAGTGCGATAGCAAGGACCTCCTGCTCTTTTACGACGACTTCCTGATCCTTATATCCAAGATAAGTGAAAATAATCGTCTCGCCGGCTGAAGCTTCGATAGCGAAGTTGCCGTCTTCGTCGGTGGTTGTGCCGCGTGATGTCGCTTTTACGGCAACGGTAACGCCTGTAAGCGGCAGGCTATCGACAGCGTCGACCACCTTGCCGGTAATTGTCCGTTGCTGGATACCGGCTTCAGGCATGTTAGCACTGCTTCCGCCTCTTGCCGATATTGCCTGCAGCAACAATAATGTCCCTAAAAAAATCCAAAAAAATACCTTAGGAGCAGATTGCCCCATTGACAGACTAAATAATTCTTCATTTTGATGTGTGTTTGCTAACTAGTGTTAGTGGTTTATCAAAAACCTGTTGTTTTTTTGATTTCGATGGCAGAATCTAAAATCCAAAACCAATACTAAAACATTTTAGCTAACAAAGGAGGAGGATGCTTATAAAAGTTCATAATTCGCAGCAATAAAAAAACGATTGTGTACCAAGAAACTAATGCTCTTTTAACAAAAAATTCTGCGAATAGTTTTAATATTTCATGAAAACAATGACAATCAACCACTTAAACACATCCAAATTACTGCAAAAAACATAAACAGCGCAATGCCCAGGTTCGGGTGGGTGAACCTAGGCATTGCTGTTTATGCGTCGTAGAAGTCAGGTACCGATGATACCCAACCCTAATTTAGATAATTAATCCGTGTATCCTGGATTTTGCACCAACGACGGGTTGCGTTGCAGCTCAACATCAGGCAACGGAAACAGCAAGTGTCTTTCGGCAAAAGTAGCGCCGAAACTGTTTTGCTGGCCGATTACATCTACAAAATTAATTTGCCCATTAGCGGCTGTTACAGGAAATTGCCGGGTACGTTGGATATCAAACCAAAGATGGAACTCGAAAATCAATTCGCGCAGCCGTTCTTTCCATACTTCCGCGACAAACTGTTGCGGGCTGAGGCCGGCCAGGCTGGCCTTTACCTGCTCGGTTGGCTGTTTCCAATACGCACGGCTCCGCACCTGCGCCAAATAGTCTACGGCCTCGGAGGTGACGCCTTCTGACTGGGCGATGGCTTCGGCTGCAATTAGCAGCACGTTGGCATAGCTCAAGATAGGCAAGTCTTTTCCAGAGGTCGCCGTTTCCAAGGCGGCCTGCTCATCAAACCAGATATGTGGAGCCGTATCAAAATTGGCCACGGTTCCGTTTGCCCTGGTCAGGGAAGAATGGAAATATTGCTTCTCCTGAATTCGCAAATCTTCCTCGGGATTATATGCGCGCAGGAGGCTGCTCGTCGGTTTATACGCATTGTTAAAAATAGCGTAAGCCAATTCCGGGGCCATGCTAACCGGAAAAGCATATTGCACATAACCGGAGTTGGAAATACCCACGGCATATTCGTAATAATAGATATGCTCGTTGGGCAGGTTGTCTGCCTCGCGAGCTTTATTGTAAGCACTATTAGCCAAATTTACCTCGCCCTGCCCGTCTACGTCATGCTGCGTCAGGCTATACACGCCACCGGAAATAAGCTCGCGTGCTTCCCGTGCTGCATCAGCGTAGTGGTTGGCCTGCAAGGGGTATCCGCTCATCGTCAAATACACCTCAGCCAACAACGATTTCGCAGCACCGTGGGTGATCCGGTTGCCGTTGCTGCTCATCGTCACGTTAGGCAGATAGCCCTGCTGGGTAGCAAATTGCAAATCCTGCACAATAAGGGCATAAACCGATTCGATGGTCGCGCGTTCAACATACAGATTTTCCAGGCTCTCATACGGCTCCGTGATCAGCGGGACACCACCAAAGAAACGAGTAAGGTAGTAGTAGCCCAATGCTCTAAAAAAGCGCGCCTCCGCCATCAGCTTATTCGCTTCCGATTCGGATAATCCAGGGGTAGTCGGGATGTATTTGATAGCCGTATTAGCCCGTGAAATACCGAGGTACAGGTCGGCCCAGATACCGCCAAAATAAGTCGACAAGTTTACACCATTCATCGTAAGCTGTTGTGCATGCTGCACATGCACTTCCTGCCCTTTGTAGTCGTTGTCTACAAAGCCCGATACATAGGGGCCAAACATCAATCTCGTTCCTGAATAAACTCCTCCACCAAACAGTGCGGGTGTCCCCGACCGATACAGGGCATTCACCGAGTTGTAGGCATGATCGGGGTTCTGGAAGAACTGACTGGGGGAAATCTCATCTTTCGGTACTTCTTGCAGAAAGTCCGAACAGGAGGTAGCCAACATCCCCGTTGAAAATATTATTGCAATTAACTTTTTCATTTGAATATCGTTTTAAGCAGCAATGAAACCCGCATAAGCGGTAATACATTTTCGTTGGTAAGCCTCAACGTATGCAGGTTTCATTTTCTGTAATTTACATTAGAATTGGAAACTGGTACCTAAAGTGAACGTTCTTGGATTTGGATATTGGAAGAAGAAAATATTCTGTCCCCATTGGTTTCCGCCCCAGGAAGTCGCTTCCGGATCGTATCCCTTAAATTCTTTCGATTTGACAAGGAATGCATTCTGCACGCTGGCGTAAACGCGGAATCCTTTCAGGTTGAGCTTGTTCAACGCCACGCTGCCAAAATTGTAACCGAGCGAAATCAAGTTGCCGCGCAGGTATGAGCCGTCAGCTACCCAGTGATCATCGACCTCACTGTTCTGGCCGGAATAAGGAGCATTACGTATCTGCTGGACCATCGTATTTTGGTTGTTTTCTGTCCAGCTGTCATACAACGTTGTCTTTAGCCCGTTGGACAAGCCGGTACGGTCTTCCATCGAGTGCATAAATTGCTGCAAGATGTCTACACCAAGAACAAATTGAAGGTCTACCGTGAGATCGAAGTTCTTATAGCTTACATTGTTTACAAAGCTACCTACCCAGTCGGGAAGTCCTTTGCCAATAATTTGGCGTTCACTGCTCCGCTTAGCCACACCGGGAATAGCCCCCACTGCAGCGGCTTCGGCGGCTTCGTGTGTACCCCAAGTGCCCAAGCGCCTATATCCCCAATACGAGCTCAGCGGTTCGCCGACGCGCAAGATGGTCTGGCTGCCGGACACCCAGCTAGGCCCTGGGAATATGTCTTCGTTATTTTCGCCCAATGCCTCGATGCGGTTTTTGTTATAGCTAAAGTTGAATGTCGATTGCCAATTAAATACATCATTTGATACTGGCGTACCGCTAAGCAGGACTTCGACACCGCGGTTAGATACTTCACCGATATTATCCCTTACACCCGAGAAACCTGTGGATGTAGGCACGGGACGATCCAGTAACAGGTCAGTAGTCAGCTTGTAATAATAATCAAACGACATGGTGAGCCGCCTGTTGAATAATGCCAAATCAAAGCCGATATCAAACTGCCTGGTTTTTTCCCATTCGAGATTTGGGTTTGGCAAGCGATTAATAAAGCTCTGTGACACCCGTGTTCCGTTGAGCAGCGTCGTTCCGGAAGATATTGTGCCCAATGAAAGGTACGTGTCAATTTCAGTATTACCTGTTATACCGAAGCTCGACCTAATCTTTAGTTCGTCCAGCCCCCTTGCATCACGCAAGAACGACTCTTCAGACAGTACCCAACCCAAGCCTGCCGATGGGAAAATCCCGTATTTGTTGTTTTCTCCAAAACGCGAAGAACCGTCTACCCGACCAGTAACGGTAAGTAAATACCGGTTTTTATATGTATAACTTCCCCGCAGGAAGTATGAATTCATCGTCCACTTATCGTGCGAAGAACCCGGTGCTCCCGGCTGGCTAGCCGATTGGATGGCATTGAAGCGGAAGAAATCATCCGCGAACCCTTCGGCGGAGATGTAGTTATTTTCATAGGTACGTTGCTGCCAACTCAATCCCAACGCCGAGTTAATCCGGTGATCACCGATTTCCGTATTATAATTCAAATAGGTTTCCTCCTGCCAATAGAAAGACCGTTGGTTTTCCAAATAAGCTCTTCCCAGCGGAGCTGAAATATTGATGAGGTCCGTCGGGCTATACTCTTGGATGTTGATATCATGTTTATCAAAACCGAATTGCGTACGCAAATCCAATCCAGGAAGAATATGGAAGGTCAAGTAGGCGTTTCCGAATAGTTGCTGCCGCTTGCGGAGCCTGTCCTGTGTTTCGAGTACATGGACCGGGTTGGGAATAGCCTCTAAGCCATAAGCATCGGTAATCATGCTGCTATTTGACCACGTGCCATCCGGGAATTTAACTGGAAATATAGGCGCCATCTCCAACATTGACCGACGCGGCATCTGGTGGCCCCCACCCTCTTCAAATTCGTTTTCGCGCGTATAGTTGGCAAGCAAGTTGATACCCAATGACAACCAATCCTTCGGTTTGGCGTCGTAAGCTATTTTTCCGTTTATCCGCTCCAACCAATTGTTGAGCATGATTCCCTGCATGTTGGCGTAGTTGATAAAGGCACCGAAGGATGAGTTGTCAGCTTTGGTCTGCACGGCAAACTGATGGTTATGAGACACAGCGGTGCGGGTAGCTTCTTCCTGCCAATCCGTATCGTACAGGGGATTCCCCTGTGCGTCGAAAAGCCTTGGATCATTACGTGTGAATTCCGGTATGTTTCCGGAGCTGTATTTCGAATGGTTGGCGAAGCCTCGTTCTAATACTTCCAGCCATTCTGCGGAATTGAGGACCTCTATCTTTTTGGGGAGTGTACCAACATTCATAAAGCCATCATAACTCACGATGGTACCTCCTACTTTGGCTCCCCGTCTGGTGGTAATCAAGATTACCCCGTTGGCTCCCCGTGCACCATAAATTGCCGTAGATGACGCATCCTTCAACACCTCCATGCGCTCAATATCATTAGGATTCAGGAATTGAATGTTCTCCATCACCACGCCGTCCACCACGAATAAAGGATTGGAAGACGAATTGATGGTACCCAATCCCCTGATTAAAATCCGGGGACTTCCGGAAGGTGCACCTGAATTCAGGAACACGTTTACACCGGCTACTCGCCCCTTCATCCCTTGTAGCGCGTTGGTCACGGGCGACATCAGCAGCTCGTCCGATGACAAAACAGCTACGGAGCCTGTCAAATCCGATTTTCGTTGCGTACCGTATCCAACGACCACGACCTCCTCCAGATCTGACGCATCGCTCGCCAACTGTACATTGATAATTGCATTTTGCCCTACAACGATTTCCTGACTGACATAACCCAAATAAGAAAACACTAAGATCTCGCCCCCCGTGGCCGAAATGGTATACCGGCCATCGTCATCTGTGGCGGCTCCTCGTGATGTCCCTTTTACGGTCACCGACACACCTGATAACGGCGTATTGTCCGCCGTGCTGGTCACCGTACCGGTAATGGTTTGCTGCGCAGTTTCCTTGGCAAAGCCACTGACAGGATTCGTGTAGCCGTCGGCAAACGCCGGACCCGCCAACAACACGGCCATCAGGGACAACAGCGCTGAGCGTATTTTCCCGCATTTTGTTTTTGTTGAATGTTGGTTCATTTTACTTGCTTTTTGGTTTGTACTAATTGTTGGTTACTGGTTTTTTTCTTGAAGTCACGAGACCACGCACGTTTAACCAAGACATCATTACTCCCCACCCAAATGTCCGCTGTCAGCAGGCCCGCTTCGTTCGGTTTCGCGAGGATAGCCTCAAGCTATCCCCAGGAAGTAACGAAGGTTCAACCCAAAAAAAGAGTCATAAAAATTTCTTAGATGAATTTTATATAGCTCTAAATTTCAAACTTGATCTGGAAAAAGTAATAAGTGGCTGGCATTAGAAAACAATGCTCTAACCCTTTGTGCACGTACAACTACGTAAGCTACAAGAAAGTCGCTAAAATATTTTAGCTAAACGCGAAATCGTTTTGTTTTTTCGGCATAATTGTGTGTTTTAACAGGTGAATAATTTGCTTAATCTAATTTGGTTTGTTGCAATACCTCGTCGTATTACGGCGCTAAGGTAGATAATAAAAGATTCACTTGCAAGTAAAATCATACGTCGCCCCGAAAAAACATCACCTGTTCATTTCAGGTGCCGGCCTACATCAATTCAGTGCCGAAATCGTTTTGACCAAGGTTTTTTTTGCTAAGGGGAGCAACGTATTTTCAACAGGGAATGTGATGTCGCTTTCCACTTGGTAAACCGCCGGATTGGGGAGTTCCCGTCGGGTATGAATAAGGTCTTTCCGGATGGCTTCGGGCGTATTGTAAATAAAATGCCGTTCGTATTTGGTCAGGTATGTGGTATGGATTCCCCGGTATTTTTCGTGCTGGCTTTCAAAGAGGGTTACCTGATACTCATACACGCGTATTCCCTTTTCATCGCCATTGCGCAACAGCAGATAACCGTTGTTTGGATATAGCGGTCGCATGCCCACTTCGGAGATAACCAAGTGGCTCTCCACAAAATCATGAATCTCCTGCCCTTCCTTGATTGCAGGCTTGATTTTACTTGCGGCGTAGGAGATAATCTGTCCGATCTCCTGCATCATCGTGTCGTCATTCACGATTTTTTCGTAAGTAATTTTGACGGCAGCCATATCAATACTGCTTAGCCGCACAGGAAACCCCGCTTCAAGCGTTGTTTTGTCTTGCTTAAATTTTTTTAGGTTATTATAATGAAAAATCAAATCGTTTAAGTTCGGATAGAGCCTCGTTTTATTAAAATGCGCATTGATTTGTTGTAAATAAGCAAGCAACTGATATTGTTTGTGCTCAAAATCGATAGGAACCTCGATGAACCAATTGGCATTTAACGTACGCATAGTCACCTCCTTGATACAAATGGTGAATATACACAAAATCAGCATCATCTCCAATACTCAATTGTAAAAAATCCGATGGTAATCAGCGCCGGAATCGTCGGCAGCTCCTTTGGCATTCAGATTATTACGGCTATCATCCCGGTTTTTAATACAATAACATTACTTTTGCATACGATAGACTAACAGTAAACGAAATCCATGAAAATCATCGCGATAGGCCGCAATTACACCGAACACGCCAAAGAACTCCATAATCCCATACCGGAAAAACCGGTTATTTTCCTGAAACCGGATACAGCCGTGCTTAAGGACAACCGGGATTTTTATTATCCCGAATTTTCCAAAAACATACACCATGAGGTGGAAATTGTCCTCCGTGTTTGCAAGGAGGGGAAACATATCGGCGCGAAATTTGCACACACCTACTACGATGCTATTGGTTTAGGCATTGATTTTACAGCCCGGGACATCCAACAGGAACACAAGGATAAATCCTTGCCGTGGGAACTCGCGAAGGCATTTGATGGCTCGGCACCGGTGAGCGATCTGCTTTCGAAAACCGTTTTTGGAGACGTCTACGATATTGCGTTCCGATTAGATAAAAATGGCGAAACCGTACAAATGGGTAACACTAAGGACTTGATTTTTTCATTTGAAGACCTCTTGGTCTTTGTCTCCCAGTACATCACCCTGCGCAAAGGTGATCTAATCTTTACGGGTACCCCGGCAGGCGTGGGTCCGGTAGCCATTGGCGACTATCTGGAGGGATACATCGGCGACCAACGAATGTTTCATTTTTATGTGAAATAGCACCATACATGAAGGTTAACCGTATCTTAGTTATTTGCCTGGCATTTTTCCTTGTCCATGTTTCTGTAAAGGCGCAAAACCCCATCATCAAAAACAGGGAATATCCCCAAGGCTATTTTAGAAGCCCGCTGGACATTCCGCCACAGGCGTCGGGCACCTTTGGTGAGTTGCGCTCCACGCACTTCCATGCGGGCGACGATTACCGTACGCAGCAGCGCGTGGGTTTACCACTTTTTGCGGTAGCGGAAGGTTATGTAGCCCGCGTACGGGTACAGATCGGCGGCGGCGGCAACTCCGTTTACATCAATCATCCCAACGGCTTCACCAGTGTGTACTTGCACATGCATGAGTTTAATGCGCAACTGGCTGCGATCGTAAAAGCCAAGCAATACGAACTGCAACGTTTCGATGTAGATATATCGCTTGAAGAGGCGGTCGTACCTGTCAGAAAAGGTGACCGGATCGGACTGGCGGGCAATACCGGCAGCTCCCAGGGGCCCCACCTGCATTTTGAAATACGTGACACCAAAAAGGAAGCTCCGCTGAACCCCCAGTTGTTTGGATTGAAATTTCCGGATAACCTGGCACCGCTTATCCGGGGCATCACGGTCTATGACCTGGCTGATGAACCGTTCAGTGAGCATACGCCGAGAAGGCATCTTTCGCTGCAAAGTGCGCAGGTATTACCAGTCAACGGCCGCTTCGGCGTGGGCATCAATACGGTAGATCGGCACAACGGCACGTCTTTCAACAACGGTGTCTATTCCATTGAACTGCTGCTCGATGGCAGGCCCGTCAGTACGGTGCTGTTTGAAGAGTTGTCTTTTGCCACTTCGGGCACCATCCATTCATATATTGATTATCCGTATTATATCCTGAAAAAGACCAGGATACAAAAGAGTTTTAAGGATCCGAATAATCCCATCAATATCTTCCACTTCCTCGAAGGTGATGGCAGCATCACATTAACCGACAACCAAGAACATACACTCACTTACCGCGTTCGAGATGTACATGGCAATACCAGCACACACACGTTTAAGGTGAGGAATACGCCTTCTTATACGCCTGTGCGGCAGCGTGCGCCGGGCACGGCAATGTTTAGTTTTGACCGCGAAAATCGTTTCTCCGCTGAAAATGCGGAGGTGATTATACCACAAAATGCCCTGTATGACCACTTACACTTCAGTTATCATCAAGGCTCGCGGCCAAACGGCGGATACTCCATGATGCAGCACATCCACAACCGTTTTATCCCGCTCCGCGACAGTTACGAACTGAAAATCAAAGCAGATAGCACATTGACAGACGCGCTGAAGGCCAAAGCCATTATCGTAAACGCAGAAGGCAACTCACATGGCGGCAATTTTGAGGATGGCTGGGTACGCACAAAAACCCGTTCGTTTGGCGGTTTTTATATCGCTATAGACACATTGCCGCCTACCATACAACCTCAGAACATCAGTGAGGGTAAAAATATGGCGGCAACAAACCGGATAAATTTCAAGATTTCGGACAATCTTTCTGGAATACAATCATTCAACGGCTATATCGACGACCATTGGGTACTGATGGAGTACGACCCGAAATCGCGATCGCTGTGGCACACATTGGAAAGTGACCTGCAAAAAGGCAAACACAGATTCCGGCTGGAAGTCGTTGACTGGAAAGACAACAAACAGGTCTATGAAGTAAATTTTATCAGGTAACCCCAGCAAATTTCCATAATGGCAAAACTAAAGGTAGGCGACAAAGCCCCGGCATTAACTGCAAAGAACCAACATGGCGAAATCATATCGCTGCAGGATTTCAAAGGAAAAAAAGTCATTCTATATTTTTATCCAAAAGACAATACACCGGGCTGCACCGCGGAGGCCTGCAACTTCCGGGATAATTATCAATCCCTGCAAGCCGAAGGGTTTGAAGTCATCGGCGTGAGCACAAACACTGAACGTTCGCATCGTAATTTCGCCAACAAATTCAACCTTCCCTTCAACCTGTTGGTGGATACCGACCAGGAAATTGTGAATGCTTACGGTGTCTGGGGCGAAAAAATGCTCTTCGGAAGATCGTACATGGGCACATTACGTACTACCTTCGTGATAGATGAACAAGGCATTATCACGCATATTATTGACAAAGTAGACAACGAAAATGCTTCCGGACAGGTCCGGGCGTTGCTAACTTAGCAATTGTTGCAAGACAGCGGATTGAAAACGATTAATTTTCCGTGACATAACCCAGCATGTACTCCTGGAACTTTTCATAATACACCTTGAACCGCTCCTGGCGATGCGGTGCGTCCAAGTCGAGAAACAACACACCCTGATCCTGAAAATCAAACGGGCGGATGGTCATGTTGTCTTTGAATGACACGCCTTTGTTGCCTTGTAGCTTATAGACGGCTTCCTTAGCACACCAACAGGCATATAGTTTTTCGATTCCCGTTCTTCCGATGGCTTCAAGCTCATTCGGCTTCATGAATTTGTCTGCTATGCGCAGGATCTTAGGCTTTACAAGCTCCAAATCTATCCCCACCTCCCCGTTGTCGCTCATCATCACCGCAGCATAGTCAAAGGAATGCGTAAGCGAGATCCGCTGCGGGAAATTTGCGAGATAAGGTTTGCCGTTCTCGTCCGATGGGCAGTCGATATATCCGGGAGTATCCAGCATTTTACGCAGTAAGACACGCGTGGCCAGCCAATGCAGGGTCCGCTTGCCTTTGTTCAGCCGGCTTAAAACCGCTTTTTCACGGGCACCCAATTGCAACCTGCCGATAAGATCTTCAGCAGGTTCTTCAATACGCCAAATAGCAAACCGCACATTATTATCCAACTCACGCAGGTATACCAGAGCCATAATTCAAAATTAGCTATTTATTGCCGATAGTCCTTAAAATTCTAATTCATTAATGTATTTTTGCCCACTGCGTTTATCTCGACGGCGATACGTAAGCAACGTGTATGATGCCGGAGGTTTCGCTGTCATGTCTAAAAGAAAATGATTTTATCTGACAAACGTATACTCGAAGAAATTGAACGTGGCTCCATTATTATTGAGCCTTTCCGCAGAGAGTGCCTGGGCACCAATTCGTATGACGTTCACCTGGGCAAATACCTTGCTACCTACAAAGACCGGGTACTTGATGCAAAAAAACATAACGAAATCGTACATTTTGAAATCCCAAAGACAGGTTTTGTTCTGGAACCCAACACATTGTACCTGGGGGTTACGCTCGAATATACGGAGACGCACAACCATGTGCCCTTCCTTGAGGGCAAGTCCAGCACCGGCCGGTTGGGCATCGATATCCACGCCACGGCAGGGAAAGGCGATGTCGGATTCTGCAACACGTGGACCCTCGAAATATCAGTGGCACAGCCCGTACGAATATACGTGGGTATGCCCATCGGGCAGTTGATCTATTTTGCGGTGGAAGGCGATATCGAGACCTTCTACAACAGCAAAGCGAATGCAAAGTACAACAACAAAACCACCCGCCCTGTGGAAAGCATGATGTGGAAGAACGAGTTTTAACTACCCCCAAACTCCATCAGGTAAGCCTTCAGGAATTCGTCGATTTCTCCGTCTAGTACCCCTTGCGTATTAGACGTTTCTACGTTTGTCCGCAGATCTTTCACCAGCTTATACGGATGCAGGACATAGTTCCTGATTTGCGAACCCCACTCTATCTTCTTTTTGCTGCCCTCTATCGCTGCCGTAGCTTCCTGCCGCTTGCGCATTTCAATTTCATAGAGCTGCGACTTCAGCAACCGCAATGCATTTTCTTTATTCTGCAGTTGGGAGCGTGATTCTTGGTTCTTGATGATAATGCCGGTGGGCTTGTGGTGAAGACGTACAGCCGTTTCAACTTTGTTTACATTTTGTCCTCCGGCTCCTCCTGAACGGAACGTATCCCACTCTATGTCGGCGTCTTTCACCTCTATTTCGATATTGTCATCCACTAACGGATATACATATACAGAGGCAAAAGAGGTGTGCCGTTTAGCGTTGGAGTCGAAAGGCGATATCCGGACCAGCCGGTGCACGCCGTTTTCGCCCTTGAGGTAACCGTAAGCAAAGTCTCCGGAAAACTGCAACGTCACGCTTTTAATCCCCGCTACGTCCCCCTCTTGATAATCTTGCTCAGTCACCTTATAACCATTGCTTTCGCCCCACATGATATACATCCGCATCAGCATACCGGCCCAATCGCAGCTTTCCGTACCGCCCGCACCAGCAGTAATTTGCAAAACGGCGTCCAGTTGATCCTCTTCAGCGCTAAGCATGTTTTTAAACTCCAATTCCTCCACCTTGTGTAGTGCCACATCGTATTGTTCTCGCAGATCGGCTTCGGAGGCATCGCCCGCCTGGAAAAATTCAAACATCACCACGGCGTCATCAACAGCAGCAGCTACCTCATCGAAGTGATCGGTCCATACTTTCTTGCTTTTGATGGATTGCAGCGTCTTTTCGGCCGCCTTGGAATCGTCCCAAAAATTGGGCTGGAGGGTTATCGCTTGTTCGTTTTCTATTTCCTCTTTTCGCGCATCGATGTCAAAGATGCCTCCTTAGGGAAGCTGTTCTATCCCTCAAGTCTTGAATCTGTTCTTTGGTCATGGCGCAAAGGTAAGGAATTTATGCCATCACATTACCCCCACTTAATGCAAAAACCCTTAACTTCGCAACAACAAAAAATACAACGATGCTACCCCGTATAAATTTTACAGAAACAGCCGCATACAAATACCTCAGCAACCATTACATCGATATTGCGCCACAGCACCTCCGCGATTTGTTTGCAGAAGACCCAAAACGGTTTGACAAATTTTCTATTGCATTTGGTGATATTCTCTTTGACTATTCAAAAAACAGGATAAACGACACCACCAAAGCGCTGCTGCTTCAGCTTGCCCGGGAATGCAAATTGGACGAAGCAATTGACGCCATGTTTTCAGGCAACGCCATTAATGAAACCGAGAACCGGGCGGTATTGCATACTGCACTACGCAACCAGGGCGATACACCCATTGTGGTAGACGGGAAAGATATCATGCCTGAAGTACGAAGTGTATTGGCCAAGATGAAAACGTTTTCAGAACGCATCATCAGCGGCACGTGGAAAGGCTATACGGGGAAACCGATTGCCGATGTGGTCAATATCGGTATCGGGGGATCAGATCTGGGGCCCGTGATGGTAACCGAGGCTCTCAAACCTTACAAAAACCACCTCAACATCCACTTCGTCTCCAACGTCGATGGTACCCACATTGCCGAAACACTCAAGCGGCTCAATCCGGAGACGACACTTTTCCTGATAGCCTCCAAAACATTTACCACGCAAGAAACCATGGCCAATGCCCATACGGCCCGGCAGTGGTTCTTAGCTGGTGGGGCTGCTGAAGATGATATTGCCAAGCATTTCGCGGCATTGTCTACCAACAGCCAGGCCGTGGCGGCATTCGGTATCGACACGCAAAACATGTTTGAATTTTGGGATTGGGTAGGCGGGCGCTACTCCTTGTGGAGCGCTATCGGCCTGTCCATCGTACTGAGTATTGGTTTCGAGCATTTTGAACAGCTCCTTGGGGGCGCCTATGCCACCGATGAACATTTCCGCCGCACACCGCTGGAAGAAAACATCCCCGTCATCATGGCATTGCTCGGCATTTGGTATAATAATTTCTTCGATGCGGAGACACAAGCCATCCTGCCCTATGACCAATACCTGCACCGGTTTGCTGCCTATTTTCAACAGGGCGACATGGAAAGCAACGGCAAATACGTAGATCGCAACGGAAATGCGGTAGCTTACCAAACGGGGCCCATCATCTGGGGCGAACCGGGCACGAATGGCCAACATGCATTCTATCAACTCATCCATCAAGGAACCAAGCTTATTCCCTGCGATTTTATCGCCCCGGCACAAACCCATAATCCTATCGGCGAACACCACACGTTGTTATTGTCTAATTTCTTTGCGCAGACTGAAGCGCTCATGAATGGAAAAGACGAACAAGCTGTAGTGGCTGAGCTGAAAGCTTCCGGCACATCCGACTCGGCCATTGAACGGCTGAAGGCTTTCAAAGTATTTGAAGGCAACCGGCCAAGCAATTCCTTCCTGATCAAGAAAATCACACCGTATACGCTCGGATCACTCATTGCACTCTATGAGCATAAAATATTCGTGCAAGGGGTTATCTGGAACATCTTCAGCTTCGACCAGTGGGGAGTCGAACTTGGCAAGCAATTGGCTGGAAAAATCCTTCCCGAATTGCGGACTGCCGACGCTATCGCTACGCACGACGCTTCTACCAACGGACTGATCAATCAGTATAAAAAGTGGAAAGCGTAGCATGAGGCGACTATCCGTTATCCGGAGGCTTAGCATCCGAGGGCCAGTGGCTATCCGTATATGGCTTGGCCTCGCCGCGATTGTGGTTGTTTCGAGTACACCTGCCGACGCTTCGCCCGTTGCCGGCCGACACGCGCACCGCACGGATTCGGTACACCGTGATACCGCCACGTTCCTCGCCGGAGTCGCTCAAGATTTTTTACGATTTGGGGACGGATTCCTTTATACGTTGGCATCTCCGGTAAAATGGAGGGGCAACGATTGGCTGAAAGTTGGCGGGGTAATTGCGGGTACGGCGTTAACGACGTTGGCGGACAAGCCTGTCAGAAACTTTTGGCTGGATCAAGACTCCAAACTACTCGATGGCATCGAACGTGCGGGCTTCCACTACGGGAAACCGTACGCCGCATTTTACCTGATGGGAGGCTTCTACCTGACCGGGCTGGCCATCAAAAGTGAGTGGGCCCGGGAGACGGCCATGGTCCTGGGTGCTGCATACCTCACCAGCGGCGCTGTTCAGTCCTTCATGAAAACCGCCTTTGGGCGGGCAAGACCGGCCACCGAAGTAGGTCCATGGGCGTTCAAGCCCTGGTCGCCTGAAGCAGCTTATCATTCATTCCCATCAGGGCACATCCAAATCGCGATGGTCAGTGCTGTTGTACTAGCAGAGCGCGTCGAACAGCCCTGGCTGAAAGGCGTCTTTTATTCTACCGCCGGCGTGACACTTATCAGCCGGATGTATTCGGACTCCCATTGGCTTTCGGACCTTGCCTTTGGGGGAGCCATTTCTTATTTCAGTGCCAAGGCCGTGCTTAAACGGATGGAACAGACCAAATCTGGCGATCACATGTTCAGGCGGAAGAAAAAGGAAATCACATGGAACTTTACGCCCACGTTCAATGGCTTTGCACTCGTTGGCACACTCTAGCGAAGCACAACGGGCAGCCTTATTGCATGGAGTCCGTTGACGCCCTGCAATTCGTCGAGCTCCAAGTATTCGATCGTCCTGCCCAGTAGTCCGTTTTGCTGCAATGTTTCGATATGATGGAGGTAGTCGTGCAGTGATTCTTCATGCCAGTAAATCAATGTGATTTTCCCCGGCTGCGTCACGCGCTCGGACGTGCCCTTTACCAATGCTTTATCAATCCGTTTTTTGACAACATGGTACCTGATGTTATAGGCTCCTTCCACATCAAATCGGCGTTCATCCTCGCGGAAACTAATATCGATCGCTGTATTATTGATAAAGATAAGCTGGGTAGTTTCCAATGCTATAGGCCGTGCTCCTGCCAGCCGGTGAGTTCCCTGTGCAATGGCCGCCATCGTCTCCAATTGCAAATACTTTATCGCCGACAATTTTTCTTCTTGAAAGGGAATATGAGGCGCGATTGACTGGCCGATGTAACAGTCGAACTCGATGCCATCCGTCCTGAATTTTTCGAAATAGCTGGGATAAATGGTTTGCAGCCTGTTGTTGAAAGCCTCGAGGTGCTGATTGATTTCCTGATTGATTGTTTTTACGGCCGCCTCAAATGCACGCCGATGCTGATGTGCTAATCCGACAGCGGGGTTCATTTGGTACTCGTAGCCCGAAATAATTTCGGCAAGCCTTCCATCTTTCTGTTTCAGCTCGTCGAACACCGTCTTGATGTCTCCGTTCTGAAAATCCGATATCGCCACCTGGCTATAATCCAGTTGGCTATCGTTAAGCCCGGCTTTCAAGCGGCTGAACGTTGCCATTAGCGAATGGGGAAGCGGATGAATCGCTTTCAGACGCAGTAAGGCGGTCCCCAAGGCGTCCATCTGCCACATGAGGTCAGCAAGAAGGGCATAATTACGCTTCAACGTGCTGTTGCGAATATCCACTGCCCCATATATCGGATATACACGATTGAAACGTATCTCAACATGGCCGAAAGGCATGCTGCTTGTTGGGCCGTAGTCGGCATCCGCCTGTAAATAGCGCCAAGCCGCTTCATTAAATTTCCACTGCACCGCAGGCTGAATAGCGGTGAACCGCTTCTTGATAATGCGGTCTAGCTTATTCTTGAAATCCACACAAACATCATTTGCAAACTGCGACAGCAACGGGATAGCGACCCGCAGGCGCGGCAATTCGTGCTTGCTGATTTGGAAACCTTGTTCTGTATACACTTCCAGCAATCCTACCACATCCTGGTTGTAGAAAAGCGGGATGACCGCCAAGCTATCCAACCCCGATTGTGCAGCCAAATCTGCCAGAGGCTCCGAAACCAGAGGCAAGCCGGCATCCACCCGGTAAGTGACCGGATAAGGGTCTTCCAGGTAACCCAGCCATTCCCTACGCAAGTGTTCGTCTACCGCCACCCCCTTAATAAATCGATATAACACGCTGTTTTCCGCCAATTGGTGATGGAGCAATGGTCTGCCATTGAGTTTCAAAACTGGGCTGATGCCGATCTTTAAGTTCGCATTGCCCGTCAATAGCTTCAAATTGTTTTCTATTGCCTCGTGGTACCGATGATAGTCATAATCACCACCCACAATGACAATATTTTTCAATTTATCGACCACATACTCATGCGTGATATCCTCCAAGGAAACGATGGAAAATCCCTCGATGCGGAAATTATTCAGATCCAGCAGGCTGTCCAAATCGCTTTCCCGCACTTCAGTAATCTTCTTGCGCCGGAGTGCTTGATAATTAATGGGGGGCAGCTGCCCCTTCGCTGTCACCTGCACAAACGTATTATCAAGCCGAACCGCGTAATACCGAGGCAATTCCGTAGCATCGTCCTGAAACGTGTATATCAGATTATCCAAACCTACATCCCCAAAGCCGTACAATCGCTCCATGATAAGCTGATAAACCATTAACCGGCTTACATCCTTACCATTGATTGCGTTTATCTTATCCATCACCTGACAGGCCCGTTTTTCTTGTTTCAGAAGCTGATAAAATGCGTCGGTGCCGTAAAAAACCTTGCCGGAGGGAGACACCAACCCCCATAATGCCTGCGTTTCATCAGTAAGCAGCGGTACGAGCAGGTTATATACAAAGTCCAGCTCTTTGCCGAATTTTGAGATGTTTTGTTCGTTGATCGGGCCATGTAGCTGCTGCGCTTTCCGGAAACGGTTAAGTACAAAGGCAAATACTTCCTGCCTACTTGTATGAGTTTCGCAACGCTGTGTTAAGTGGGTAAAGAAATGATCGAACGACAAAATACGTTCGGGCTCCGAAGCATGTTGCCATCCGTCAAAGATATCGAGTAGTTGTACTTGCATCGCAAACAATAACGGTTTTTAAAACCTAAAGCCTATACCGAAATAAGGGTACCAACCTTCCCTCGAATGGCCTACCACAACTTGTAAAACTGCTATATTTGCAGCAATGTAATACAGCCCGCCTCCGGTTCCCTGGTGAATACGGTCACTTTGTCTTGCATCAGACCATACTTTACCGATGTCATAAAACGCCATCATGCCCAATTCGCCCGGAAGAATATAATTGCCGACATAAGCTACCCGCGCCCGCAACTCCAAATTATTGAACAAGCTATGGTCTCCAGCGAAGCGGTATTGACGAAACCCCCGCAAATTTCCTTGGCCACCTAAAAACTGTGATTGGTAAAATGCGGGGTTACCGAACGTCATCCCCCCACCTATCCGGTTTGAAATGACCACCGCGTCCTGTGCCATACCGGCATAAACGGCCATCTCGGCATTCGCCTGCATATAGGATTTTGCGTGGTCATTGACGCCGCCATAAGCGCCCACCTTGACCTGAAAAAAGCCGCCCCTGCTCGGTCGTAGTTTACTGTTGCGGTTATCTTTCATGAAATTAGCCGAAAGCCCTACATGCCCTTTGTCTTCCTGAACAACGAGGCTGTCGTAAGTATGCACGGCTCCTGGCTGCACAATCAGGCGGCCTTCGTTTCCGCCAGCCGCAAACCGGTACCATTGCAGGCTTGGTCCGATGGCAAATGTCGTGGTCGCGTTCGGATTCCACTGTAAATGCGGTTCCAATGTGTACAACTCAAAACGAGTCCGGTAATACCGCATGTCGCGCTCGTCCCTATCGTATTCCGATGCATTGCCTAAGCCGAAATAATTCTGGGTCTGCGGAATGAGTGCGTGTGCTTCTATCACAGCATCGGCTTTGCCGACTATCGTTTTCCAATGCCCTCGGTAGTGCACGCGGAGTGCCCCGGTGGCAAAAGCGCCGGACAATAGAAATTGCTGTGTGTGGTTGAACGGTTCTTTCCTGAAGCCCCGTTGATGGGTATACTTAAATCCCGCCCCCACCAGCAACCCATCATCTGCGTTGTATCCCGCGCTGAGCAGCGGCGCCCACACGTTGTACAAATTTACCGGTATGAATGCAGTATGCATACTGTCTGTGCTGTAATGCGCCGTGTAGTGCATCGATGACGGTGAGAACGACGAATGTGTCCCCTGGTCGTAGATCGGCACCTTCCGCTTTGCAGACCGAATATCATAGAATTTATTGCCCACGCCACCAATCAAGCGGACGGCAATAGGCGATTCTTTGATTGCTACCTGCACGCTGTCGTCTCCCGCGGCCAAGTACACCCGGATTTCTTTGGTAAATTCTGGCGGATATACTTTCTCCATCAATTTGCGCTTTACTTCCCCTTCTTTGTTGATCTTCCGTACCGTCACCTGCAAGGATTGCCCCGGAGCATCTTCAATGTGTACTTGTTCGTGCTTATTACTCAATTTGACGTCCACGATGCGATTGATAAATTGGTAGTACCGATCCATTGCGGTTGGCAGTGCATCACGCCGCGCTTTTAGTATTTGCAGGAGTTCGTCATGGCGCAAGTCATAAACCGATTTAGGCAACTGCCTAACGCCCGCTTCCAGCACGCTGTCCGTCATCGCCCTCACAAAATCATCCACCTCGGCCATCCACTCCTCGTATGTGAACTGATTTTTGGGATGAGCGTTCAAAAAATCGGACTTGCGCAAGCTGTAATTTACCCGCCGGATTTCCGGGGTGAAGCCTTGGATAAGCGGCAGGGCAAAAGGCATGGACACGATGGTGGGCAATAGTCCCTCCATTTTGCGTAGCGCTTGGTCTCGGTCGCGGGGGACCCCCAAATAATCACGATCGGCTCCCTTTTTTCCTTTATTCTCGTCGACCCAACGCCATTGGTCGCCATGACGGTCCCAGTCATTGACCAACAAATCCAACATGCGGGCACGCAGGAAGGTCTTTGCTTTATAGACGTCATCATTGTCGTTATTCACGCGCCGTACCATTTTCACGGTGTTATCCGAATCGCCCAACGGCTCGCGTTCTTCGAGTAAGCACAATGTATTTGCAAATATTTCGTTATAATGGCCAAGCAGCGTATCGGGCGCGACCAAGCCGATTATTGGGTGCGTATGCGGTACACGGGCCGCATCTGCCAATGGAGGAAAAATCAGGGCTGAGTAAGGATGTTGCGCACTATTTGCGTCGTCCAAAAAGTCATGGGCGACCGTATGGTGCAGTGCTTCAGGAAGCAATGCATCGGCCTGCTTGTTGACTGAGCGCAACACCCATTCTTTACCCGTGGAGTCTACCAGGCGGAGGGACACCGTCTGCATACCCCCACCGCGTTTGACAGGCCTCAGGCCTCCATGCAGTGCTGACAGCCGAAGCACAGGTACCTCGGCCTCTGCCGCCCACTCTTTCCGATAATTTTCGCCGAACAACATACGGTGGAATGTGCTAACCTGGTCATACTTGACGTTTGCTTGCACGGTCACGCTATCTTTGCCCTGGGCAGGATCGCCCGCTTGATCGACAAACGGCAAGATGGTCCTGCGCGGTATGCGGTAGCTGTATACCTCGTTCACCGCATCATCGGCATACGTATAGTAGGTCACTTGGCTGCTTCGGTCTGTCAGGTAGTCGATCACCACAAACCCCTGTGCAGGGTGTGCGAATAGCGCGTGTGCACCCCGCTTGGTGAAGGAATCTTTTGCGCCGGCTCCGCTCACGACCTGGTAAAAATCTCCGTCTTTAATAAACTGCAACCCGTGATCATGGCCAGCGACATGGATGACATTGGCGTATTGTGCCGTCACTGCGGTGACCGCGTCAATCAACGCCTGGTAACGGGGATGAGGGATGTCCTCCGGATTCAACAGCACCGTCCTGCGCAATAACGGGTACAACGAACCGACACCCGGCAAAGGAATGTATAGCCCTTTATTCAGTAAGGTCAGGGGAAAAAGATGATCTTTCCACGAATAATATCCCCCGTGCACGCCATAAGAACGCAACGGATGGTGGATGGCCAAGAAAATCGTCTTATCCTGGTTGTCGTAAAACAGTTCCTGCAATTTTTCCGTTACCTGTGCCTCGGTTTCGCACTCACAATCCGCATCACCACTGTAACGTTCATAAGGGAATAACCACCATTCGCTATCAAAGGTAATAATCGCCAAGCTATCCGAAAGATCGATCACCTGTGGGTCGGGACAACCATTTGGTGGCAGTAGCTTCAACAATGAATCGTGTTGGCTAGCCAAGAATTGGCCCTGCGCCCTAATTTTCGCGAGCCCGTGCTTCCCCATCCTATCCCAATCATGGTTACCGGGAATGAAATACGTCGGCGCCCCCTTTGCCCGCATGGGTGCAAACTGCGACCGCAGTATATCCTGGGCCTTGGCAGCGTCTTCGCTGCCTGGCAACCCCATGCCACGGGGATAAATATTATCCCCCAAAAATACAGCTGTTGTTTTTCCCGGCACTATCAAATCCGCAGCCCGCAACACAACCGCCTCTTGCTCATGATTGATCTCACCGGCATCGCCGATAAAGATGATACGACGTGAAATATCCTGCGTGAATCCCGAAGCGGAGAACAACACGACAGAAAAAACAACTATCAACCATTTTTGTACCATCATGAGCTGAACTGAAACTTAAAAATAGTTGCCCGATTCCCTTTCTTTCCCTTTTCGTTGCTGATATACAGATTGCGGTTTGCATCGAAGGCTATTCCTTCCGGCTGCGTATATATTTTTGGATCCAAGCGGTGAGCGCTTGTTACATGCCATTGCTCATCCAGTATGACAAGCAGTTTATTAATGGACGCGATGACAAACCATTGGCGCGTAAACGGGTTCCAAGCCATGGCAGACGGCTGAAAGGATTTTCCCTTTAGCGGCACCAGCTGCTCAATCTGATCGAAGTGGATAGCGAATGTAAATCGCTGGCTCAATGCACCATCCTGCCCAAACCGAAAGGCATAGCCTGTTGCAGCCAATCGCTTTTTATCTTCCTTGCAGTTTTTGCAAAGTACATATAACAGGCTATCATGAGGAGTGGCGGCTAAGCTTTCATACTCACCAGCCGGAAACGGTGTCTTCCACTCCTCGGAAGTCAGCTCCGTTCTATGTTTTTCGGCTAACGAGAAGCGATAGAGGCTGCCATCGCTGCGCAAAATAACCACTTTTTCATGAAGCACGGCGATATCCTCGTAATCACCTGGTTTACCAAATTTCGTCCGCTTGGGCTTTTGGTCGCCCCATGTGAAATAAAACAGCTCGCCATCTTCGTCTTGCTGTGCATAAATCGTATCTGGATCGCCTTCCTTAAATGAAATACCCGATATCTCATCGAGCGCCTTCGTGAGTTCAAAGACCTCGGGATTACCCAAATCGTACCCGGTTGGATTATTTGCGTAATCGGCACGTCGGGCTTGGCCACAACTGACGCCTATGACCAGCAATGCCATTAATAAATGTCGTTCACTCATGGGTTTCTACGGTTTTGCCACAAAAAAAATCTTCCGTTGCCAGCTGCGCTTGCAGTAGATTAGGCGTAGCAGGTAGTCTATTTATCCCGTTTTCATCCAGCACGACAGCCGAGGCATTATCCGCGCATTGAAAATCGACAACTTGCTTGATGACGTGTTTGACCTCCTCATCGTATACCGGAAAACAAACCTCTATCCGGCTCTGCATGCTTCGGTTCATCCAATCGGCAGATCCTAAGTATACGAGCGCCCGTCCACCATTGTTAAATATAAAAATGCGGGCATGTTCCAGGTATCGCCCTACAATACGCCGTACAGTAATCCGTTCGCTGAGTCCATGTACCCCGGGCCTCAATCGGCAGATCCCCCGGATGATCAGCGTAACGGTTACTCCCGCCTGGCTGGCTTCATACAATTTGTCAATTAATTCCTCTTCTTCCAGATTGTTCAATTTGATGATTATCGAAGCGGGAAATCCACGGATTGCCTGATCAATCTCCGCATCGATAAGGCGCATGAATCCGCTCTTAAGATTGAACCTGGCGACAAGCAGGTGTCCGAATTTCGACGCGTCGACATCTTCTTTACGTGGCATTTGACGCATTTCCAGGAAGTTGAACAGTTGGTTAAGTTCGGCCAGTAGAGCTTGATTCCCGGTTAGCAAAAAATGATCGGCATAAACCTTGGCGGTATTTTCGTTCAGGTTACCGGTAGCCAGCAATCCCAAGAAATACGGCTTTCCGGTACTTTTTTTAATCAGCGCGACCTTGGCATGTACCTTCAGGCCCGGTATACTATAAATCATATTAATCCCCGCGTCCTGCAACCGCCTGGCCCATTTGATATTGTTTTCTTCGTCAAACCGGGCCTTTAGTTCAACAAAGACTGTTACGGCTTTCCCATTTCTTGCTGCCGTGATCAAGGCGTGCAATATCCGTGAATCAGCGGCGACTCGATAAATCGTCGTTTTGATTTCGAGCACATCTGCATCGATTGCTGCTTCATTGAAAAACCGTACAATAGGGTCAAAAGACTCATAGGGTGTGCTGATTAAAATATCACGGCCGCTGATCTCTTCGTGTAATGTCCGGTTGTCCGTTGGCACCACCTGGGCAGGCGACCGCGCCGGATACATCAGGCGCGGCAGTTTAATCGGAAAGTCCATCAAGTCCTTCAGGTTATGGTATGGACCTCCCTTCGTCTTATTTACTTTCTTTAACGAAAACGCCTTCATCAATCTGGAAAGACATGCTTTTGGGATATCGGGTTGGTACAACAGGCGTGTGGCCAACCCAAAATCCCGCTTTCGAATTTGACGTTCAATCCGTTCGACCACATCATCACCAAAGCCATCATCGAGCGGAATGTCGGCATCACGGGTGATTTTGAAACTGTATATGCCTTCGACACGTTCGCGCCCAAATAGCCGGGGGATCTCCTGCTTGATGATGTCATCGATAAACAGCACGTGGTGAACACCTTCCCGTTGTACGGTGTAAAACCTTGGAATCCGATGCGAAGGAATACTAACGATGACCATGTTTACTTCCTCTTTAATGAACACGGCCAAATACAGGCGGTTATTCAACGGAAAGAAGTCCGGATCTTCGTTTAGGCGATTTACTTCCAAAAACGTCGCGATCGTTGAAAAAAAATAGTGCCTCGCCTGTGATACCATCACCGTTGGTATTGGCTCGTTATACCATAGCTTAACGCCTTCGGTAGCGAGTTTCGGCAAGATTTGATGCTGCAGCAATTGACCAAACCATTGCTGCTGCAGGCGGATCACCCGTTTTGCCTCCTTCACTGCCGTTGTGTCTGCTGATATCGTGGCCGGATGCAGCTGTTGCTTACCTAATTTTTTCAGTGCAGCCAGCACAGGCATCCGTACCCGATAAAATTCATCCAAATTGGAAGAAAAGATGCCGACAAATTTCAGTCGTTCCAACAGGGGTACGTACGCGCGGGCTGCTTCATCCAGTACGCGACCATTGAATCGCAGCCAACTCAAATCTCGGTGGATGTATTTAGGTATCATCGGGTCATCCAATACATATCAAGGACGTCATGTGCGACACTGGCCAACAGAAACGTCAGCACCGAAATAATCATTCCGTACATAAAAATATTATACGCCAGCCGCAACAAACGGTATTTCCTTCCCAGCACAACCCCTTGTGAATATACATCCCTCGTAAGCGTCCCATATAAAAAATCGCGATCTTCCATAACTTTCTTCATTCCTGACGCGTATTCATCAAGGCCCATTTTATAAAAATTACCGAAGAAAAGTAGATTGACCGCTTTTTTATCGACATCATCTTGACTGAACATGCCTCCCGGAATTTTGGGCCGTGTGGCCAATATGGCTACCACAATGGTCGACAAGCTAACCAAGAGCAACACGAATGTCGGGGCAGCGAGGTGTTCGGCGTCTTCGAGTTTCCTCACCAGCAGCGCTATCACCACCGAAAGGATAATCGAATTGACGGTCAGCAGAATATTAGCCTTGTTATCGGCCATATCGCTGAGCCGCTGGTTATTTGTCGATGTCACCCGAAACATTGTTTCGATCCCACGGTCGGGCCGATTGTTTTGCTGCTTCTTTTTCTTTTTTCCACCGTCTTTTGCAACAGCCATGGCTGGCAACACCGACGCCTCCGCTGCCTGTTGTTCTTTTAGAAATTCGATATTCTTTTGCTTTTTTTCGTTTAGGCGTTGTTGGGCGTAAGTGGTGTGGTACTTGTGGCTTTCCATCAACGACAATGTTTGGCCACACCAGTCTTGTTCTAAACACCCATCGCCAGTCCGTTCTTTTAGCATCAAATCGTTCCGCTCGCGGAAATTATCACCACCTAAATGGAATAGATCCGCATCACTGACAATCTCCTCCAATAGATTTTTGGGCCTTTGGGGCAAACGGGTCGCATAGATGCAATCTTTCACGGCCTCAATAATTGGCTGCTCTACGCCATAGTTAGTTAAAAAATCGGCGGCTAGCTCCGCACCACGCTTCTCATGTTCAGTCGCGCCGCCGCTAAAATACCCCAAGTCATGAAAATAAGCAGCGATTAATACGACAAACCGATCGCGCGCTGAAAGGCGATAGTGATCAGCCATCACCGTCGCCGCCTTCACGACGTCCTCGGTATGCGCAAGGTTATGAAAACAATAGCCATGGCCCTCCTGCTTGGCCATATATGCCTTCACCCAATGGTCAGCATCCGTTAAAACTGCGTTGTAGTCCATGCCGCATTTTTTCTACCAAACTTAGGTAAATTCTTTTAATGTACGTATAGCCGCCTGCATATTAAAGGAGTTGCTACGCGACAGTGTTTCTTCGTAGGTGCTTTTGTTTGCGGGACGGCAGCTGCGCAGGTTTTCGGATGCGCAGCTTCTCAACCGTGTGATCACATACAGCGTACCCTATGGCGCGCCTTCCAACGTCCCCCTACTTTCACGATAGGCCTTGGGCGATATCCCTACCATCCTTTTAAAGTACTTTCCAAAAAAAGACTGATCACTGAAATTCAGCATATCCGACACCTGCGCAATGGTTAACGACGGCGTGGCCAACAGGATCTTGGCTTCATTGATAACAAACGTTTCAATCACCTTGGTGGCCGTCGCGCCTCCCAATTCCTTTACCACTTCAGACAAGTACTTCGGTGTCACAAAGAGCCTATCCGCATAGTAGGTGAGATCCCGGTGTTGCCTAAAGTACTTTTTCGCCAATCGGTAGAAACTTAGAAATAGTTGCTTTTTACGTGAGGAAGTATGGGGCAATGGCTCGGCATAGGTCGTGGCCAACGCGCCGAGTTCGTACATGAATACGCTGAACATTCCCATCAGGAGATCCCTGCCAAAGGTCCGTTCTTCGACACGGTTCAGGTAATATGCTAAGCTATCAATGACGTGCTTGAGGTGAGTAGCCTCCTCCTTGGAGAGGCTCCACATGGGCTTAAATTCGGACGTAAAGTAATACTGGATATAGTCAAAAAAGTACTCCGGAATATTTAGCTTGATGGGCAGATCAGCACTAAACGCTACCAATTGGATGACTGCCGTGCTTTTGATGTGCGTAACGGACTTAGAAGCATCCGGCAAGGCAATGATCACGTCGTTTTCGCGGAATGTAAATTGTTCCAAATCGATTTGCAAAGTTGTCTCGCCTTCCAAAAGAAGCGCAACGCAAAAAATGTCCGAGCGTGTTTCAAGCGAATAAATAGCCTCCTTGAGGTAAGGCGATTGCTTATTATGGTCAAAGGTAGCTACCGCAATGTCATATTTGCGGATACTATCAACGATATAATGACGGATATCCTGGAAGCAGTCATTCAGCCAGTGGTCCGTCCCGGCCTTCTTCGCCAATGCAGCATCACTCATCATCCGCCCCTTTCTGTTTGAAACCTGTACCAAAAATACTATCCCAAAACGATGAACTTACACCGAAGCCCTTTTCCGGGTCCGAATAGTGATGCAACATGTGGTGCTGTTTTATCTTTTTCCAGATGCCGCCCTTGAAGTTCGCATGATGGATAGCATAATGGGTCATATCATAGAAAAGATAGCCCAGGATGAAGCCAGGGAAGAAGGCGTTCATCACATAGCCACTAAAAAACAGCCTGAACAGGAAATAAATGATGATCGCCATCGGAATACTCGCTGACGGCGGCATGACCAGCCGCAGCCTGTCTTTGGGGTAGTCGTGATGTACACCATGGAAAATAAAATGGACGCGCTCCATAAATTTGCCTCTCGGTTCGAAATGGAAGACAAAACGATGGAGCAAATACTCCGAAATGGTCCACACAGCAAGCCCCAGCAGGAAATAACCGATGAAATGCCCTATCGGCATATTTTCCAATGCCAGTGCTCGCCATGAAAAGTACACCATCACAGGAATGTAAATAAACAAGGGCACACTAAAATGCACTTTGGTCAACGACTCCAGGAAATCATTTTTGAACATCCGGGTTGACTCCGTACTGTTTGAAACAAAATTCCGCTTTGCCATAGCTTCATGGTTTTATTTGTTCGACCTTGGCCTTACCCTGACGATTGACGCCTTCTATCTGCACGTACAGCACGTTGGGGCTGAATAAGCTGCCGCCGTCGATACGTACATAAATACGTTTCAGCACGCACATTTCGCCGGCTATGCGTGTCTGCACATGATATCCCGACGGCCCTTTGCGCAGATATAAGGGCAACTTATCGTAGGCAACTGACCTGAATTCAATTTCATTTGCTGTCACTTTTTTTACCTTTATCCCATAGGCAAACACCCGCTGGATATAATTTAAGTCCTGCCGCCTGCCGTCATCCGCGTACCGCATCCAAAAAATGTCCAACGGCTTACTTTTATCCAGCTTTCCCTGGCTGTCTGTATTCAGTGTATAGCAAACGGTATTAGCATTGGGATCGCGTTGGATATAAAACATCAGGTTATCGATCCCTTCGGGTACAGGGAATATGGTGGTATCTGCGGTGCTTGCTGCAGGCATAGGGCCAGCCCACGCGCAATATGGCAGCACGATGAAAGCCAACCAAACTATATATTTCTTAATCAACAGCATACTTCGCTAGTCAATGATGGAACCTACTTCGTTGCACCAAGCCTGCACGTCGGCCGGAGATCCCACGAAGGGGCCGTGCCGATGCGTTTTCAACGCGGCCATGGCCGCGGCAAACCGCCCGGCCTCACAACAATTTGCTCCTTTTAGTTTGCTATAGAGGTAACCCGCCATGAACGTGTCGCCGCAACCGGTAGTATCCAGCGGCGAACGCACAAAAAAGGCAGGAATAAAATGGCTTTGCCCTTTGGTATGGACAATGGCACCATTGCTACCTAAGGTAATGATAATCTCCTCGATACCAAACTTTTCCAGGTATCTGATGCAATCCTTGATACGTTTTGCGCCGGTGAGCAATCGCGCTTCTTCATAATTTGCCTTCAGCGTGGTTACCAAGGGTAAAATCGTGTCTGCGTGTTCCCATCGTTCATGCACGACCTGCACCCCCTCTACCCGGCGGATACAGCCCTGGACGTCCAACGATACCTTACCCTGCTTGGCCGCCCAACGCACCAAATCATCGGATATATCACCAGCGAGCAGGGGACCAAAATGATACCAAGAGGCCGTTATTGCCGATATATCGTCAAGTCGCAACGGATCGCCCTGGCTCAGCACCCGCTGCTTCCGGTAGTCGCGATTAGCGCTGTATTCGTTTTCGAAAAAATGGGAGTACCGCCCACGCGCAATGACCCACCCTTCGCCTTTAAAATCATATTCATCAAACACATCACTATCGTCTTGGGCAAATGATGTTGCTACAGACAACGACACGTCAAACGTCTTCAAAGCCGAAGAAAAGTAATACGCCGTTCCGCCTGGCATCACATGTACACTCTCCGGTGTAATCACCCGATCGACTGTAGCATGGCCGATACAGCAGATATCGTTATGCAGTTTTTCCATTGCCGTTCATTTGGTCTAAAGCACTAAGCAATTTGGCGAGATCATTGATTTCAGCATCCACAATCTGATATTCGTCAAGACCCGACTCTTCCCATCCTTCTACATTCAGCCAAACGGTCCTGCATCCCGCCCGCTTTGCAGGAATCATGTCCTTCTCGTAAGAGTCGCCTATCGCGAGGCATTCCGTTGGTGCATAGCCGAGGGCATCAACGCCCAACCGATAAATCTGGGCGTCGGGTTTCCGTACGCCCACCACTGCGGATTCGACGACATTATCAAAGAAATGCAGGATACCGAAATCAGCCAACACCGTCTTAAGGTTTCCGTAAAAATTGGATACGATGACCATGCGATAAGATCCCCGCAGCTTATTGAGTATTAATTCGGCCAGATGCACCGTATTGCGCGCTATATCTTCACACATTAATGCGATATCCGGAATGCGGCCCCGCTCTACAACCGCTCCATTAGCTTCCAGGTAATCAAATTGCTGTTCCAGTTTAAGTGATATGACGTCCAAGAACGTATGTTCCGGTTTGATAATCGGATTTATCGCAAGCATGCGTTCGCCGTACACGTAGGCCTTTGAAAACAAACGCCTATCGATACCGACATGATGCGTCTGATACGCCTCCCAAATGACGGCAGCCCAATGCCGCCCGTTGGTATCCAACGTCCCTCCGTAGTCGAAAAGCAACCCTTTTATCATACTATTTTTCGTTTATACTGTTGTCGGCCAACGCCAGTGCGGGCACTTTACTCATTTTTTTGGTAGGCCCCATAAGTGCCAACCCGATGAATATCCAGATGATTTCGCGAATGCGAGTGACAATGCCGATAAAAATACCGGCACTCCCCGCCATCCCGACAGCCTGCAGTGCCAAGGCCAGCCCACCCTCCCGGGTGCCCAGTTGCATCGGGAAAAAGAACAGCACATTGGCAAACAGCGACGAAGCAGAACTGACGACTAACGCTTCTCCCATGCTCATGCCCAATCCGATAGCCTTGGCCGTAAAATAAATCTCTGCGCAGCCGACTATCCGCGCCGCAAACTCCCAAGCCAGTGATCGGTAGAAGCTCGCCCGGCGTTGGCTATATAACGTGATAATATGCCGGTCGATTTCCTGCAATACGCTCGCCTGTCCTATCGCAAACCGGTTAACTCGCTGGCCAATCAACGGCCACCGCCCCAATTGGCGGAGGATACTCATGGTAAAACCTTTTTTGTATACCTTCGAAAACCCGATACACAAGCCGCCGCCGATCATAAGGATAACCACACTGCAACTTATCAGCAGCGCATTCCAAGGTAAAAGAAAAATGATGAGCAGGATGGAAAGCAGCCAAAAGACAATATGCGAAAACATATGCATAAGGCTGTATAACAATACGGATGAAGATGCTTTGGCCGCTCCGAGTGCTGGCTTCAATTCCATCATGCGGTAAGGCTCGCCGCCCAGCGCCACAAATGGTGTAACGTAATTGATTGCATAACCACTAATCGTAAGCCGCAGGATGCGCAGGAACGGCAACTGTGTGTCCGGCTTACCACGTTCTAAGATGATGGCCCGGAATCCCAGCGCGTTCATGATGTAGATGACAAGCCAGCTGCCTATAATCGGGATAAACCATACACCGGTCTTCCGAATGTTTTCCCAAATCACCCCAACGCCCAGCTGATAGACCATGTAACCCATCGTGGCTAAGCCGATGAGCAGGAATATCATTTTATACAGTTTGGAGTTCATATTTTTATTACCCTATTGACTCAGCTGATGATAAAAATGCTTACTTACTTTTTCCTGACGGCGGCACATGTAGACGAGGATGGGATTGAGCACAAAGATATCAAACACAAAATACAACCAAACCTGATCGATAAACAGCCATAGGAAAAGAAAGATCACGCGTGTATTGAACTGTACGATATTGGTGTATTTCATCAGAGGCTTATTCATTGCGCGGAATGCCGTTATCAAACCGGTCGGCAAATCATCCTTGAAACGAGCCTTCACTTCGTTCAGCAGCCGTTGCAAATTCGGCGACAATCGCTCCTGCATTCGGGTATAGCCTAAGTAACCGTTCAACACAAACTTGTCAAAGAAATGCCGGGACCAGCTCAGCCTATCATATTCCCGCTGCAAGTCCGCACTATTGTCCAGTTCACTACCCGCTTTGCCCTTGATGAAATAGAGGTGCACATTCCGATAATAGTCGGCCATGGCCGATTGGAAAACGTGCGATACGCCAGCCAACACCCCCGGCACCCAAACCCAAGCCGACCAACCTGTGTCCATCAGCCGCAAGCACAATGCGATGTGGATGGCTGCAAACCAGAAATCACCGGCAAAACCGTCCAAGATACGCCCAAACCGGCTTTTGTTGTTCGTAAGCCGGGCCAATTGCCCATCGGCACTGTCAAGAGAATTAGCGAACATGAGCAAAAACATCCCTATGGCATTGATCCACAAGACGGGATAATAAAACAATACGCCCGCAGCCACGCCAAAGAAGATGCTGGTAATGGTCACCGCATTGGGAGTAATCCCAAGTTTTGCACACACCGTTGCAATACGCAGCCCAATGGGCCGATAAAACCAGATATCGATCCGCTCTTCGGTATCGTTAGACTTCAGTGAGGCCTCGAACCTATCTGGCTTTGCCACTTCTCCGTTTTTACTATCTGCCAATGTATCTTCCATTATTGTCTTACTTTGATTTCGTCAGCGGTATACGCTGCCACCAGCAGGCTTGTGATAGCTTGGGCCGCTTCTTCGCGACAGGGGGCAAAACTTGGCCAGTCATTAAGGTCGATCACATGAAACGTTCCGTCCCTGCCGATAATGGCATCGCCACCGTAAATATGCACACCCAGGTTTTCAGCAGACTTTGTTGCAGTTTGCTTCAACAATGCCTCATCAAATGGATAGTATGAAGACTTGCCATTGATTTCTGCATACAACTCATATTTATGATGGTTGTGATCATAAGGGTAAAACCAATAAAAAAAGTCCGTGCCCCGCACCCCATAGAATTTAACCAAATCTCCCGGCAAGTGCTCGGAAACCACTACACTGGCAATACCCCGTAAGGCATATTCGCCGACAATGTGTTCGGCTTCTTCCCGCGAAGCCACAAACGACACATCTTCTTTGTGAATCGCATGGAAATCCCCCCGTTTGATCCATACACCCTGGCTTCCCATCTCATCATAGATGTGGCCAATAGGTTCCTTGGTAGACAAGAAAAAGCTCCGTGGGTAAGGGATTCCGCCTTGTATCAGACCATTGACCATATTGGTCCGGTAACAACGCTCGACCCCGAAAGCCGAATTATAAACCTTTAGACCACGCAACTCATCCGCTTTCAGACAGGCAACCAGATCTTTATTCCGTCCCATGGAGAAGATACCAACCGTCTCCCGCTTCTTTTCTTCGCAATACGCCCGCTCGCTACATACCGATACATCAAAATCGTGGTCCAGCAATTGGTTAACCACCAATTCAAAAATAAAACGATCGTTGCCAATATGATTGGGCGAAAAAAGGTTATCGCGTTTAATACCGATAATATGGGGTTTTGACATGAATAACAATAATGAATAAATAAAAATCAATCCGTTAAAATAAATGCTTCCGCTTTGCCAATATCGGCCACATGATCCACATCGATGATCTTCCTAAACGGGAACGCGGACACCGCCAGACCCTGGTCAATAAGTGCCCTTTGGAAATTGCGCATCCGCGATGTACCTGTAGCGATCACCGATTTGACGACGTCAAGCGCTTGCTGCCGCAAGCAGTATATCCCTCCGGAAGCATAAAGCTGCCCCGGCGACGGTGTGTCGGAAAACGAAATAATGCGTTGCGACTCATCCGTCATGACATACAGCGGGCTTTCGTCGTCGATATAGGCCGTTACGGCCATTAAGGCATCCAACGAACTGTCCTGCTGGAATGCATTGATATAGCGTTCAAACTCATTGCCCTGAAACACCGTATCTGTCGTCGCCAAGCAACACTCCCGGATGTAGGGATAGTGATGCAGCAATTCATAAAAGCTATGCAACGAACTGGGGGTACTTTTTTGCATCACATGTACCGGAACGTTAAAGTCCGTCTGTTGAAGATGGCGGGATAACACCGGGGACTCTTCGTTGATAATGACGTGAACAGACGCTGCTCCCACCGATGTAAACTGACCGATAAGCCGATCAATCAAGGGCACCCCACCGATGGGAACCATTGGTTTCGGTAGCTGCCATCCTTCAGACTTCAATCGGGATCCCTCTCCCGCGGCTATAATCGCATACTCCATCCTTCGTATACTTGTTAAAAATCAAGCTTAAACCGTGCACGCACGCCCCATTCGGGTACATCCGGGTTGTTGAGGTAGGTAAAGCGCTTCACCAAATCGACCCTGAATAGCTTAAAAATATTGGCTACGCCGGCACTGGCTTCGATATACGGCTCCCGATGCAAGGTGTACGAAATCGGAATACCGTCTTCGTTTTGCTGAAAACGGAATATATTGGTATTGTACGCCGGGTTGTTTTCGTCACGCAATCCTCCCCAAATTCCTTTGAAGCTAAATACTTCCCGTAATTTTAACCGCTTTAACAGCGGAATCTTGTTGAAAAGAAAGCCATTCATGTAATACTGCACATTCAATGCGGCATGATGGTCGCTCACAAACTCAAGAAAATTCATTAAGTTGTACGAATTGAGCTGATAGGCGTATGTTTGGTTTGCACGATGTATCGTGAGCACGGGGAATGGCAAACCATCACCAACGATATAGGTACCTTCCACATTGACATCTGCGTAACCCAACTGCGATAGATAAACACGTTTAAAGATCCCTCCGGTCACCTTGTGATAATCATATTCGCCGTCAAGGAATCCTTTGATGCCCGCGGTATAATTCAGCGAAAAGATAGGGTACTTGTTTTCAATAGGTATCCGATACAGTTTGCTTTGATAAAACTGCTCGTACGGCGCATACCGCAGCCTTACCGTCACCTCTGTGGTGTTCAACTCGGGATGATTCACCAGGTTGCCTGTTCCATCCACATGCTGATAAGACAGAATACCGGCCGGCAACTGCCGCCACTTGGTAAACTCAACGCCATAGGAAAAGTGATTATTCAGCTCATGCTGGTATTCCAGGCGATAAATGTCGTTGTACAGCCACCGGTGATTATCTCCTCGTTTGAAGGACAAGAGAAAGTTGTCCTCTTGGACAAACTGGAGCTCCTGACCGGGGATTTTCGTGTCCTTCTGATAACTCGCCCGCAGGTAATGCTGCGGAAAGTGGTAAATCGACTTGTTGTTAAAGGAATACGTACCACTGAGGAAATACTTCCATTTTTCGTCCCTGAAACCGTAAGCGGCGTAAGTCTCGGCGTAAAACCGCTTGCTTAAATCGGTCGTTGTACGGCCGCCTATCCTCAGCCGGAATCCTTCTACCGGGTTGAAACTATAGAACGTATTCACAGGCCCCACCTCTACCGGGCCAAACGACTTATAACCCGCCAACAAGAGTGTAGTAATATCCATAAACCTTCTGAAAGAAGGGATGGTCTGCAGGGTATCAACATTCTTATAGATGTTCAGTTCCCTGTTTTCCAAAGGCATATGCCGGGCGGCAATCCAGAAGTCCTCTTCAAATCGCTTTCCTTCTTCATAAGCAATTTCTTCGGTCGGTCCGGTATACATGCTATCCGGCTGAACCAAGCCCACTCGGTAATCGGCGTAATCAACGGTACGTTTCCCATATACGCCGCCGCCCCGGTTGGTCAGGGAAAATTCCATGCCGAGCTCGCTCCGGTCCAGATAATACCGCCCCTGTCCGTCCGGCTCGTATATCAGCGTCGCCTCCATACCACGTACGAAGTTGAGGTTTATTTCGTCACTCACTGTCAGCTCTGCACGTTTCACGGCATATTTGCCGTCGTGGGTAATGTACAGCCTCCCCGAAAACAACATATCTGTGCGGTTGCGGGGTACGAAGCTCAGCTCCACTAGCCACGGCTCTTCCGTCTTGATGGTATCCGTGATGAAAAATTTATAGAACGTAGGGGATGTACCGGCTGTCGGGCTCAAAAAAAGATTGGTTGCCAGCGAAATATTATTGTCATAAATATCGATGTCTTCGTACAGCCTGTTGAAGTAATCGTTGAGGCCCTCGTTATCGATAAATTTTTCATCAAACTCCGCACGCTTTTCGGCGGTCACGTATTGCTTCTTTTTATATGGGCTTCTACGAAAATATACCTGTGAAATTTTCTCATGCATATAAGCCGGAAGCATGTTTTTCCCGCCAATTGCCGTTGTGTCCTGCTCTTCAAAAAGGAACTGATAATTCCGGAAAATCCGTCTATTGCGGAATTTATCCGAAAGATTACTCAATGCGAGCGATATTTTTTCATATTGTTCATACTGCACATAATCCTGTGCCTCCATGCGGTTCTCGGCTTTATTTTCGATCACCTTGCGGATCAGCTGCACGGCCGGGTTATCGCGGTTTCGATACCGTCCACGCTTTCCGACGACCACAACCTCCTCCATCATCGTTGGGTCGACATCCAGCGCCACGTTGATTGTTTGATCTTCGCGCGACGTAACGTCGACATCGACCGGCAAATATCCGATATAACTGAAACGCAGTTTCGTATATCCTTGGGGGAGCTTGATTTCGTACCGTCCGTCTTCATTTGCGGACGTCCCCGTGCCTACCAGCCCTCCCACTACCGAAACGGACACATAAGGAAGCGTTTCCTTGGTCACTTTATCGGTAATCACGCCTGATATTGTAGTAACCTGGCCGTAAGCGGCGGTAATGAGCAATATCGCGCCCATCAGCAACGTAACCGCCAGCTTACTACAAAATCTTCTTCTAATAAATGTTGTCATGCTATTTCATACAGTGACGCCAAGAGCAGCCCCGCCCCAAAAATCGGCGGAACAAGGCATCCATCGGCAAGGATTAACCATCCAATAGAACAGATGGTACCTGCCAAACAGTCTTTCAAGGTATGGCGCATCGTGCGACGCGCCATACCAAAAGAACTAAATCATACTTTCTACCAATTCCTGATAATAGTCGAGCCCCAAATGGGTAATCAAATCTTCACCCATAATGTGCCGCAACGTATTTTGGAACTTAATCTGTTGTTTGAAAATGTCGTTTTCAGGCGGCAACCCGGGAGCCGTCTGCGGTGATTTAAGGTAAAACGAGAGCCATTCCTGGATTCCGAACAGGCCGGCGCGCTGCGCCAAATCAATGAACAGTGCCAGATCAAGTGCCACTGGAGCTGCCAATATCGAATCGCGACAAAGGAAATTGATTTTTATCTGCATTTTATAACCCAGCCAGCCAAAAATATCGATGTTATCCCAGCTTTCCTTGTTGTCTCCATGTGGCGGATAATAGTTGATGCGGATTTTATGATAAAGATCTTTGTACAAATCGGGACTCTTTTTGGCGTCCAAGATATCTTCAAGCACCCCAGTTTTGGTCACCTCCTTGCTCCGGAAATTTTCCGGATTGTCTAGCACCAGACCGTCACGGTTGCCTAAAATATTCGTCGAGAACCATCCGGACACTCCGAGGGCACGTGCTTGCAGCCCAGGAGCGACAATGGTCTTCATCAATGTCTGACCTGTCTTGAAGTCCTTACCCGCAATGGCTACCTGCGCCATGATGGCCAGTTCAACCAATGCCGGGATATCGCACGCCAAGTGCGGCGCTCCATTAACGAAGGGAACACCAGACTTGATGGCTGCGTAAGCATAGATCATGCTGGGGGATATTCGTTTGTCGTCTTCGTCAAGGCCTTTCTCGAAATTGACCAGACTGGCATATACATCAACACCTTCGAAGTCTTCGATGTATTTTTCGGTGGAACCGCACCACAAGACCACAACCCGGTCGCAGCCATTGGCTTCCTTGAAGGATTTGATATCTTCGATTACGGCATCGGCCAATTCGCGGCGTGTCCCCTGTTTTACGTGGGCGCCATCTAAGTTTTTGACGTAGTCGCGGTCAAATACGGCCTTCATGGGTTGGATGGCTTCCAGCGTCTCCCGCACCTGATCCAGTTGCGACTGCTCCAAGACCTTGGCCTTGGAGGCCGCCTCATAGACGTTGTCCTCGTAGATGTCCCAACCGCCGAAGACCAAGTCGGAAAGCTTGGCTAAAGGCACAAAGTCCTTGATTAATGGATTACGGTTTTCCGTACGCTTACCAAGCCGGATGGTCGACATCTGTGAAACCGACCCTATTGGCTTTGAAAGCCCCTTATTAATAGCAGCCACGCCTGCGATCAGGGTAGATGCCACGGCACCAAGCCCTGGGATTAATATACCGAGCTTACCTTCTGCTTTTTTTACTTGATTTTCCATTTTTGTTACGTTTGAAATCTGTATAGCTATAACCATTGCTGCGCTTTATACCAAGCAATCGTTTCGTGTAATCCTTTTTCAAGGTCATATGCCGGCCTATAATCCAGCTCCCGACTGGCCCGGCTGATATCGCACCCCCAGTTGGGTGCTGTCAGTTCCAGTATGCGCTCCGGATAAATCACCGGCGTGGTTGCCGACCTGCGATAGGCAAGCGCCATCCCCTCGGCTATCATGCGCACCATACCGGTCGGCAAGTGTATCCGCAGCGGCTTCTTGCAGAAAATACATGCAAGCATATCGGCCAAGTCATAGCGTCCGTAAATCCGCCCGTCGGAAATGTTATACTCCCGGACCGCTTTGTCTCCGGTCCCGAAAAGGGCTGCCTTGATGATGACCTTTGCCAAGTCAGTGGCATAGACGAAGCTTAACAGTTGTGGCGCTTTGCCGATGTAGGCGTCTACTCCCTTCGCTACGGCCCTGAAGAGCATAAGTAAGTCCCGCTCCCGGGGGCCATAAACCGCCGTTGGTCGGATAATACGTAGCGGTAAACCATCAATCGCTTTCAACCGTTGTTCGGCGTCCCGCTTGCTTCGCCCATATGCGGTGACAGGCTGCGGTATTGTGTTTTCGTCGATAAGCAAGCCCGGCTGGTAAGGCAACGGACCAATAGCCGCCAAACTGCTCACATACACAAACGAAGCCAATGGGATACCCGAATCCATGGCCGCCTGTGCTAAGTTTTGCGCATACTGCACATTTACTTGCTGATAAACCGCCGGAGATTGGGCACGGGTCACCGCCGCAGCATGCACAATATAACGATAGCGGCCGGCCGCTAACCGGGCAGATAAGCTGCTCTTCGTGTCATAAGGCAAATCTATCAGGCCTATTCCCATATCGCGCAGGTGGTCTGTACGGCTATGTGCACGCACCCCCGCGTCTACATCAAGCCCTTCGGCCTTTGCAGCATGGATAAGGTGGTATCCCAAGAAACCACTGCCACCCGTTATGAGAATTCGTTCGCTCATAGTGCCTTTTCGAAAATCCGGTAACGTTTATACAACCGCCCGTTTATTTGTTCAATCGCGTGATTCATCAGGTAGTTATGTTCAAGCATCCATGAACACTCTGCCCGATTATACGGGGTCTCACCACCGTTGCGGATAAGCTTTCCATACAAGCAGGCTTCGATGCCCAGTTTACGATAGCCCTCCAGTACACCCAGCATCAATACCCGGAGCGATGTCATTTTCTTTTTCTGGAACAACAATTTAAAAATCCCCGTAGGCAACAGCCGCCCGTTTTTTATCCCAATCTGGATTTCATTGATATTGGGTAAACCCAGCGCAAACCCGATGACCTGGTCATCTTTTTCAGCTACGACACAAAACCGGGGATCTAAAATCAACTTCATGCTTTTAGCTGCGTGATCAAATTCCTCCGTCGTCATGGGCACAAACCCCAGGTTTTTGTCCCAGGCTTTATTATATACCTCACGGATTTTTGCTGCCTCACGTTTGAAATCCTTCAGGTTGATCTGCCGAATAACAATGCCCTTACTACGCAGCCTGTCCTCCATGCGATCGAGAAACCGTGCTATCCGCGTATTTGCCGTATCTCGCTCAACCATATAGGCCAGCAGATCCGTCATCTTGACCAGACCACCGTTTACCAGCAAGGCCTCATAGTACGGCTTGTTGTATGGCATCATGACCATGGGCGGACTGTCAAAGCCTTCCACGAGCAATCCGCAAGTGTCATTTGTTGAAAGATTGACCGGGCCTATCAGCCGATCTGCGCCCTTTTCCTTCAACCAACCTTTTGCAGCCGTTAGCAGGATGTTTGCCACCTTTTGGTTGTCTTCGCAATCAAAAAAACCGAAGAACCCGTCTTTGTTGCCCGTGAACGCATTGTGGTTGGTGTTGTATATCGCTGCGATCCTCCCTTTGATTTGCTTACCATCTACCACTAAAAATAGTTGGCTGCTCGAATGATTATAAAAGGGATTTTTCCCCGGCCATAGCAACTCTTCCTGCGCTACGTACAGTTCGGGTACATAATTGGGGTCACCACAGTACAATTTATGCGGATAGTCTATAAATTGCTTCAGTTGTGATTTATGCTTTATTGCCACCAACTGCATTATGACACCGCCTTTACTAACTCAATATTCAAAGAACAATATGCTTTTACTAATTTATCAATAGCTTCGTCAATTTGCTGGAACGTGTGGGTCGCCATGAGTGAAAACCGGATTAACGATTCATGCGGCGGTACAGCTGGCGAAACCACCGGGTTGACAAAAACCCCATTTTCTTGCAGAAGCTTGGTTACCCGAAACGTTTTCTCATTGTCTCGGATATAAATCGGCAGAATCGGGCTTTCCGTCTTTCCAAGGTCAAATCCATGCTCTACCAGCAACTTCTTTGCATAATCGGTATTTTGCCATAGCCGTTCGATATGCTCCGGTTCTGACCGGATAATTTGCAACGCAGCCAACGTACTCGCCGCAGCACCGGGAGTCATGCTCGCACTAAACATGAGCGAACGTGCCCGGTGTTTCAAGTATTCAATGGTATCCGCATCGCTGGCGATAAACCCACCCAAGGAAGCCAATGATTTGCTAAACGTGCCCATGATCACATCGACATGCGCGGTTAACCCGAAATGATCGGCTGTGCCTGCACCCTGATGGCCGATAACGCCGAGGCTATGTGCATCGTCTACCATTATCGCGGCATCATAGGCCTCCGCAATCTTTTGCAGCTCCGGGAGTTTGACGATATCTCCCTCCATACTAAAAATGCCGTCCGTAGCGATCAGCTTGACCGCTTCACCCGGCAGCTGAGCCAATTTGCGCTCCAGATCATACATATCATTGTGGGCGTACTTAATGACTTTGGAAAATGAGAGCCGACTGCCGTCAATGATTGAAGCATGATTGCGCTCGTCCAACAAGATATAATCGTTGCGCCCGGTCAGGCAAGATAAGGCACCCAGGTTGGCCTGAAATCCGGTACTGAATAACAATGCGGCCTCCTTACCGGTATAATCGGCCAAGTGGTTTTCAAGCTCTTCGTGAATATCAAGGGTACCATTCAAGAATCGCGAGCCGGCACAGCCTGTTCCGTATTTGGCAGTTGCTTTTTTTGCGGCTTCAATAATTTTCGGATGGTTAGTGAGACCGAGGTAAGAGTTCGACCCAAACATTAGAACCTTCTGGCCATCAATCACAACCTCGGTATCTTGGCCGGATTGAATGGCTCGGAAATAAGCGTATAGGCCACTGTCCTTAATGAGTTGTGCATCTTTGAAAGCTGCTACCCGCTCGTGTAGTCTTCTATTCATACATTCATTCGTTGATATAACATCTTGCGCCCAACACTGACAAATATTATTGACTATGTCCCACACGCATTTTGTCCGTGCAAAAGAACTAGCTAAAACGGCCTGTAACAAGGCTTATTATTCGTCTGAATTGGTACAAAAGTCGGTTAAAAATTATTTGACAATTCATTAACAAACCGTAAATATAACTATCTACAAGAATCGTTGGTTTTAAATTCGGCCAACTTCATTCCGAAATCGAAATTTTTACGTGAAAATGAGAAACAGCTACAATCAATCGGTTTTACCCAAACAAAACTAAAATAATGACTGATAAGAAATTACAAAACAAACTACCGAAATTTAACGCATTCTTGCAAGCGTTTTTCCTTGTTTGCGCACACGGTCATCCGACTTTTTGACCAAGCCTATCGCTGATGTCCTGCAATGTGGTTGAGCGGACTATAGGCGGCAATCGCCCTGCTTCAGCGGCTTTATACCATGCAGCCTTAAACGGCAGCCAACGCGCTGGCGTAATCCGGTTCATTGGCGATCTCTGGCACTTGTTCAGCATATTTTACAGTGCCTTGCTCGTCAATCACGATTACGACGCGACTCAATAATCCTGCCAATGGGCCATCCACAATCCGCAATTGATAGGCATCCGAGAAATTACCATCTTTGTATTCAGAAAGCGTCTCCACGTTATTGATGCCCTCCGCGGCACAAAATCGCCCCTGCGCAAAGGGCAAATCTTTAGAAATGCAAAGCACGACTGTATTATCGAGACCAGCAGCCTTCTCGTTAAACTTTCTCACGGAAGTTGCACATGTACCCGTATCAATGCTTGGGAAAATGTTAAGTATTACCTTTTTGCCGTTATAATCTGCCAATGTTTTATCGGAAAGATTGCCAGCTGTCAGTTTAAAGTCCGGAGCCTGACTTCCTACAGCGGGGAGTGTTCCTGCAGTGTGAATTGCAGCCCCTTTAAATGTGATTGTTGCCATAATATGTTTTTTTTGGGGCTAATAATAGCAAATTATTGCCAGACCGGGAAAGATTTATAAATAGATGATTGGCGAATGACATACTTGCCATAGCCTGTCGCGCGTTTCAGGCAAAGGAAAAGCCACCTCGTGTGGCGTAAGGTGGCTTTTCCATTATCACGGAGTGCTATCTGTTACGGCCTTACCAATGCCACGTAATCGGCCATTACGGCTAAGCTTTCTTCTTGTATAAAATCAAGTCCTTCGTCCACGTTCGTAGCGGCACCACCGCCTAAAGGAAGATTGATTTTCATCTGTTGAAGTGCATCCGCACGACTCTTATTTTTCAAACGCCCCTCTTCCCGTTCCTTTTTCAGCCGATCTTCCTGAAGCGTGACGCTGGTTTCTGTCTCTTGCTTTTGCATCAATTCGATATCTTCTAACAGGAATTTATAAGCAGGCGATGCTTCCATGCGCGACTGGTGTCTGTTGACTAATTGAGTGATTGCCGGCCGCAGGTCAGCAATCGGGACGAAATCAGCCGCAGAAATTTGATCCCAGGGTAAGGCAGCTGGCTCTGAACTCTCTCCATATTTCTCCGCAGAATATAGTGAAGGAAAAGTGATATCCGGCTCGACGCCTTTGTGTTGCGTGCTACTGCCTGTAATCCGATAAAATTTTGCCAAGGTAATGTTAATCTGACCAAACTGGGGCGCCCCCACGGGAAGGCCCTCCCTGTCATCCGCCTTCGCCTTCAACAATATGCGGTCGGTAGGGCTGATTACTCGGCTCATGTCAATAGCGGACTGAACGGTCCCCTTACCGTACGATTGCGAACCTAAAACAATTCCCCTGCCGTAGTCCTGTATAGCCGCCGCAAAAATCTCGGAAGCCGACGCGCTGAACCGATTGATGATGACCCCTAGTGGGCCATCCCACGCCACGCCCTCTTCCCTATCGCTGCTCACTTCGACCCGATTGCGCGTGTCACGCACCTGAACGACAGGCCCCTTATCGATAAACAGGCCTGTCAGCTCAATGGATTCTTGCAACGATCCGCCACCATTGAACCGCAAATCCATCACCACGGCATCTACCTTTTCCTGTTTCAAGGTGTCGAGCAACAGCCGCACATCGCGTGTCGTACTTTTATAATCGGGATCATTCCGGCGATAGGCCTCGAAATCGATATAGAATTTCGGCAAACTGATAATTCCCACCCGATAAGTCTTTCCATCGTCTCCTACCACTTCCTTTATCTCACGTTTGGCAGACTCGTCTTCAATCACGACTCGATCGCGCGTGAGCGATACGATCTTAGGTTCGGCAGTAAGTTCCTGCCCTGCCGGAATCACTTTCAACCGGACCACTGTACCCTTTGGCCCCTTAATTTTGGCAACCGCATGGTCCAGTTTCCAGCCGATGATATCCTCAAACTCACCGTCCTCTCCTTGAGCCACCCCCACAATCCGGTCGTCAATCTGAAGCGCCTTTTCTTTATATACCGGTCCGCCAACGATGATGTCTGCAACTTTTACTACTTCATTTTCCGTCGTAAGCCTCGCCCCGATACCTTCAAATGTATTGGCCATCTCCTCGTTAAATCGTTGGGCGAAATACGGATTAAAATAGCTGGTATGAGGATCGACGGCGTTCGTCAGCGCGCTCATTATGACCTGAAAAGCCTCATTGTTATCGGTCTTTTTTGCCATCGATATCAAATTCTTATAGCGGTTGATCAGCGTTTCCTTTTGTTTCACGGCGGCAGAATCACTACCGTTGCCACTGAGCCGAAGGTTAAGTAAATCATACTTCACCCGCTTCCGCCACTGATCATTGGCCTCTGCCTCTGAGGCAAACCAGCCTTCATTTTCGCGATTATATGTGTATCGCTCATCCACCGAAAAATCATGCGGCGCATCCACTTGTGTCAACGCATAGTCGAGCCGATCGAGGTAACGCTTCATATATACATTAAAAATATGATATGCCGCACTCAAATCGCCCGATCGAAAATCTTGCCCCAATGTACTCCGGTATTGCTCAAATTCATCAATATCAGCTTGCATAAGGTAGTTCTTACCCTGATCCATAGCCTTGACTAAATTATCGAAGATAACCGATGAGATCGAATCATTAAAAGGCACCTTCTTGTAGCTTATCGACTCAAAAAGCCCCACCACATCTTTGGCGATCACCGCGTGCTGAGGTGTAGGTTTTAAAGCCCCAGCCTCCGCTTCCAGATTGACGCGCGGCTTGGAACCACACGCCGCAATGGCTACAACAAATAATGCAAAAAAAACTTTCTTCAACATATTCTCCATACTACTAATATATTCTTCTTTATCAAGGCGGCGATTGGCGCACAACCTTGGCCTATCTTGAGCCGTTAAATTTACTCAAAAAAACTACTAATCTTTATTACGTAATCGTAATAGGATTTGTTTGGTTCTTATTTGTTACAAAACGCTCAAACATTCAGTTATCTACCGGCTTTTCCTGCCCCCTAAACAGCATGTTTTTGAGCATATCGTATCGATTGAGGGCCAGAGCCGCCCCATTGTAATCGCCTGCTTGATGATATAAATTACCCAACGCATCCTGAATAGCCAGCTGCATCCCTATCAAGTGATCTTTTCTCGCTAAATCGTCGGCCACCTTATACTCTTCAATGGCTACTCGGGGGTTACCCGAGTGCTTTTTTGTTTCCGCCAGGTTAAAAATAATCTCCGGTAATTGCTCCGCGATCCCATCCCGATCAACAATGGACTTCGCCTGCACTAAAAACCATTGAGCCTCGGGGTACCTATGTTGCAAGGTATAGATATCTGCCAGTGTACAATACGCGGCCGCTCGCCCCGCTTCGTTCCTCGCTCGACGGAACAGCGGTACCACCTTCCGGATGATGTCTTGCTCAGCTTCTAATGAGTGACCTTGTTTAGCTTTTATCAACGCCAACTCCATCATTGCACGGGCTTGCCGATTGTTACTCTGTGCCTTTACGGCGCGGTCGTACAATTGCCGATGAAGCGCGTGAGCCTTATCCAGCTCCCCTAATGATTCGTGGGTCACCGCCAGATTGTGTACGATAACTTCCCAATCTTCCATAAGGCCCTGCGCTTGCTTAGCTTGCATTGCCTTCTTAAAAAATTCGATAGCCAGATCCATGGCGCCCACGGCTACATATTCCATGGCCAAACGGTTTTCGATATCTGCCTTTAAGGCTTCATTATCATATATTGATGCCTGGTCAGCTTCCATCAGCAGTTTGCCTTCCACACTGGCTGCTTGCGCTTCCACGATGGGCATATATTTCTTCGTTGCGATCTTGCCTGTTACCTCCAGCCGATGATAATATTTCATTCGATTTACATACTCAACGACCACTGCAGAATCAACTTCCTTTTCGGCATACCGGTCGTCCAATAGTTCTTCCGCACTCTTTGGAGGCGGAAGAAAATACACCCGTGGTCCGATACCTGCAAATGTGCTGTCGTATTTGACAATATGGCCGGAGAAGTCAACCTTTTGTTGGGCAATAACGCCGGAAGGGATGCTCCACAAGAAGAAGCAAAAGCATGCTGCATACCGTAGCAGCTCCTGTTTTACGTTCATATCATTGTCCAATCCGCCACTAAGGTACGAAAATTGTCTTGGAAATGCGGTGTGTCTTTCTTAATTTAGCAACGCCAGCCAATCCATGCTCTCTGTTTTTCTATCTGACATTGTACTTGCTAAAAAGATAATCCGTACCTGCTTCATACCCTATTCGCCATGAACGCATACGTTATCCGTAGTGGCTCCATAATGAGTCCATATTTTCCCTGCTAAATATGGACTCATTATGCAGTCATCATGGACTCATTATGGACTCATACCGAAGGAAGTATAAAGCGGATACCTTGTAGATGCGGGCAAGGTACGCAGATTAACTAAAAAGAGAGGCTCAAAACGGCTAGTCGGGCGCTGCGCTCAAATATACGGCAGTTTGGCTTGAATTGCAAGAAAAGGCCATTTGCATATCACGTTCAATTTCGCTAAGTTTGCTAAAAAATATGGCAACACAGATTCCCTTAGCTGAACGGATGCGTCCCATGACAGTTGACGAGTATGTCGGGCAACACCATATCGTTGGTGAAGGGGCAGTACTGCGCAACGCCATCCGTCAAAACAACATACCGTCCATGATTCTTTGGGGGCCTCCCGGCGTGGGCAAGACGACACTTGCCTATATTATCTCCAAGCAGTTGAACCGGCCTTTTTTCAGCTTAAGCGCAATAAACTCGGGTGTGAAGGATGTGCGCGAAGTCATTGATAAAGCCGAACAGCTCCGCAATTTCGAGCAGGAACAGCCCATCTTGTTTATCGATGAAATTCACCGCTTTTCCAAGTCTCAGCAGGACTCGCTGTTAGGCGCCGTGGAACGCGGGCTGGTCACGTTAATCGGGGCGACTACCGAAAATCCCTCTTTTGAGGTTATCTCTGCATTGCTCTCCCGCTGCCAGGTGTATGTATTGGAGCATTTGACAGAAAAGGAACTTGTCAGCATCATTAACAAGGCACTTAAAGAAGATGAATACCTCAGCCAACAGCGGGTGGTGGTAAAGGAACACGAAGCGTTGATCCGGCTCTCGGGTGGCGATGCCCGTAAATTGCTGAACGTGCTTGAATTGGTTGTCAATGCCGCAGGCGGAAAACCCCTGGAAATCACCAATGACTTTGTGCTCAAGCAGGTGCAGCAGCACATGGCCATTTATGACAAGGCAGGTGAACAACACTATGACATCATTTCGGCATTTATCAAATCCATCCGGGGCAGTGACCCGAATGCTGCTGTTTATTGGCTTGCACGGATGATTGAAGGCGGGGAAGATCCGCTTTTTATCGCGCGCCGGCTACTTATATTGGCTTCTGAGGACATCGGCAACGCAAATCCCAACGCACTGCTATTGGCCAATAACTGTTTCCAAGCCGTCAATGTCATTGGTTGGCCGGAAGCACGCATCATCCTTTCGCAGACGGTTACGTATCTTGCGTCGTCTGCTAAAAGCAACGCTTCGTACGAAGCTATCAATAAGGCTCAGGCATTGGTCAAACAAACCGGCGATTTGTCCGTCCCCCTGCATATCCGCAACGCGCCGACCAAGTTGATGAAACAGTTGAATTACGGAAAGGACTACCGCTATGCCCACGCTTATGAAGGCAATTTTGCGGAGCAGGAATTCATGCCGGAGGGCTTGAGCGGCATCAAGTTGTATGACCCGGGGAAAAATCCCGCGGAAGAAAAAATACGGGAAAAATTGCGAGAAAACTGGAAGGAGAAATACAAATATTAGTCCGTGCCAAGTATAGACGCCTGACACGGCTCTTCGTCCGCAGTGCTGCAGGCGACCTAAAAAACATCCACATCTCCCGCTGCAGCCAAAGGTAGATCCTTCCAGTCCGACACCGGGTACGCCAATCCAAGCATTTTTCCTATCATGGCATAAATCTCCGCTTTTCGTTTTCCTTGTTTGCGGAGATATTGAATGGAAGTGGCGCCGGCAGACTTTGATAATTTTTCGTTATTACCGGTCTTTAACAAGGCATGATGATAGCATGTGGCCGCAAGAAAGGAGCGATAGCCAAGCACGGCTGCTAAATATCGCTGGGCTAAGGTCGACGCCCATAAATCCGCACCCCTCACTACCAAATCTACACCATAATGCACATCATCGACCAGGGAAGCCAGTTGGTAGGCGGGGCACCCATCCTTTTTACGTACAACGAAGTACTGCATCATCGGGGGAAGGTGAGCAATTGCCGTATCAATACGCCAATTGTATCCCAATGCATCTAACGGCAACCTTTTATCTTTACAAGTGCCGGTATATAAACCCTGCGGATGATGATACATCAATGTCGTGCGCGAACATTCACAAGCAAACACTATTCCGCGGTTGCGTAGCGCACTCAAGGCGCCTTGATATACCCCCATCCGATGGTGTTGCGAATAAGCGGTGCGGTAATCGTCGTAATTCCGGGGGCCTTCATCCCAAGGGAGCTCGAGAAAATCCAATGTATCGAAGATATCCACCACATATTCCGGTTTTACCCGTTCGCTATCCAAATCGTCAATGCGCAGGAAGACTTTTGCACCATACCGGTTTGCCAGCATCACCGTGATGGCAAATGAAAGCGCATTACCCAAATGCAAATAGCCACTAGGCGTGGGTGCGATACGGGTCCTTACAAATTGTTGCATGCCGAATATCAAAGTTAATATTTTTAAAGCAAAACTGCACGCTTTTGACACACCGATTGTCCGTTTTCGAACAGCGCTGAAAACCACCAAAAACATATCATCCTGATTTACTGACTATTGAAATTTAGGCACGTTCTTTAATATTTTTTGGCACATGCGTGCAACGTTTTTGAGTCCATCGCGTCTTTAGCATGACTGGGGCTTTAGGCAAATCAGCTACGCAACGGCAATGAAATTGAGATTTAAAAATATTAATAATTATGTGTGTTTGTGAATCACTGGATAGCTGGTATCGCTCCCCGCGACTAACCAGCTCCCAGCTGATTCGTTAAAAAGCAAAAAAATGGATAAACATTCACTTACTTTAGGCCTTTTTCTCTTGTTGGTCGGCAAGGGCTGGGCACAGCAGAACCAAGTGTTGTATACCACGGAAAAATTTCCGGCAAGCAGCATCACGCAGGTAGATGTACAGACCGGAGGCGGCCAAATCACCATCAGCGGAGATGCGACGAGTGAAGCATCCGTGGAAGTGTTTCTCCATGCCAATAACAAGGCCGACGCCCGCACGACGGACGAAGTGACGGCGCTATTTAAAAAGGAATATGACTTTTCCCTTGCCGTACAAAATGGCACACTGAAGGTCAGTGCCAAACGTAAAAATGGCCTGCGAGGCAACCAGTCGCTATCGGTTTCTTTCCATATTGTCGTGCCCGAAAAGGTAAATACCAAGCTTCTCACAGGTGGCGGTTCAATCAAGCTTGAACGTTTGGCTGGAACACAATCCTTCAAAACGGGAGGTGGGAGCCTCCAGTTCGGCAGCATCAACGGTATCATCAATGGCGAGACGGGCGGCGGAAGTATTACCGCCACGAATTGTAAAGGCACCCTCAATCTTGTCACCGGGGGCGGATCTATTGCGCTTGAAAAGCTTTCTGGCACCATCGACATCCGTACTGGCGGTGGCTCCATTAAAGGCTCGCAGCTCACCGGAACACTGGCCACTAATACCGGGGGCGGCAGCGTTGAGCTCAAGGACTTGGCATGTGAACTGGCGGTCAACACCGGAGGCGGGAGCATTTCGGCATCATTGGCGAAAACGTCCGGTCCCATCAGCCTCAAAACAGGTGCCGGAAGCATCAACGTCAAACTCCCCGCAGGCGGTGGTTATGACGTAGACCTGCGCGGTAGCCGCGTGAATGCGACAAACCTCCGTAATTTTTCAGGCAGCCAGAAAAAAGATGAATTAAAGGGCCAAGTAAATGGCGGTGGTGTGGCGCTTACAGCCAGCACAGGCAGCGGAACGGTGAACGTCTCGTTTTAAGTTTTTACGTTAAATGAGGATCAAAAATTACCAAGCCACACCAAAAAGTGGTCAAGCCACTTGTCGGCCGTGGTCTTATTGTTCAAGCCAAATCCGTGTCCGCCTGCCGGATAGGTAATTAGTTTTGCATTGACTCCATGCTGTTCCAACGCTTCGACGTATGCTTGGCTATTGGCTATGTACACCACGTTGTCATCCTCGGCGTGCACCAAGAAAGCCGGTGGTGTGTCAGCAGTAACCCGCATTTCGTTGGAAAATAAACTGATATCTTCCGGTTCAGGTTGGCTACCCAATAAGTTGTTGCGTGAACCGGCATGGGTCATCCCGGGTTGCATGCTGATAACGGGGTAAAGCAACAATGAAAAGTCCGGCCGGAGCGAAGTGCCTTTGGGATTGTCGATCAACGCCTCTGCATAGTGGGTTGATAAGGTGGAAGCCAAATGCCCGCCAGCTGAAAAACCAGCTATGCCAATCTTATCGGCCAGGATACCCCACTCGTCAGCCCGCTCACGCACCACTTGCATCGCCCGCTGGGCATCCTGCAGGGGACCGATACGCTTATCCACCATGATTTCATCCTTTGGCAGACGGTACTTCAACACAAAAGCTGCAACACCATTTGCAGCAAGCAATTTTGCCACATCATGACCTTCGTGGCTAATGGCTAATATGCTGTATCCACCGCCGGGACAGATGATGACCGCTTTGCCCGTATTGGCCTCCCCTTTGTCTGGGAAATAAGCAGTAAGCGTGGGGACCGTCACGCCGGAAACACGGGTTATCCCATTATCATCAGTATTCGAGGTTTCTTCCAATTGAAAAGGCTTACTATTCGGCACGTCGCCGTCATAGAGATTCAATACCGTCTGGCCATTGGCCAGCGTTCCGGCCGCTAACATCCCGCAACATAACATCATCGTGAAACATTTCATAAATTAATGGTTTTATCATCAATGGTTAGAAAGCACCAGTAAATCCAAATCCTTTGGGGTAAGATTGAATTTATTGGCAATATCTTTATTGGTCAGGTAACCTTGGTAAAGGTAGATAGCATTGCGAATACCCGGTTTTGCCCAAATCAAGTTCATGATGCCCCCCATTTCGCCGATATCCAGCAGAATCGGAGTAAAAATATTGGTCAGCGCATACGTAGCCGTGCGCGCCACCCGCGAAGCAATATTAGGCACACAATAATGGATAACATCGTATTTGCGGAATGTCGGCTGTTCGTGATTGGTGATTTCCGACGTTTCGAAGCATCCCCCTTGGTCAATGCTGACATCTATCAACACCGAATTCGGTTTCATCTTTGAAACGGTCTCTTCACTGATAATACAGGGGCTACGTCCGTTTGTAGCGCGGATGGCGCCAATGACAACATCACATCCGATGACGGCTTTCCGCAGCACAATGGGTTGGATAACCGACGTAAACACCCGGCTGCCGACATTATTCTGCAAACGCCGCAAACGATACACCGAACTATCAAACACCTTCACTTGTGCACCCAGCGCTATTGCCGTTCGCGCCGCAAATTCGCCTACAGTACCCGCACCGAGAATAACCATTTCCGTAGGGGGAACGCCTGTAACACCTCCCAGCATTAACCCTTTGCCGTCAAACACATTACTCAGGTATTCGGCAGCAATGAGTACCGATGTGGCGCCAACAATTTCGCTCATGGCACGCACTACGGTGAGGGTATTGCCTTCGTCGCGCAAATATTCATAAGATAGCGCAGTCACCTTCTTTTTCATCAGCGCCTGAAGATGCTCAAGGGTCATCAATGAAGGCTGCTGGGATGAGAGCAAGACCTGGCCACTCCGCATCAAGCCGATCTCCTCCAAGGTAGGCGGGGCAATTTTGATGATGATGTCGGCTTTATAGACTTCTTCCTTATTATGCACGATATGTGCGCCCTGTTCGCTATAATGGTGGTCCAGAAAATTGGCCGCGTCACCTGCGCCGCTTTCCAAGACCACCTCATGGCCATTTTCAATCAGTAGTGCCACAGAAAGTGGAGTCAGCGGCACACGGTTTTCCTGGAAACTGATTTCCTTGGGAATTCCTATATACAGGTTATTCTTCTTTTTACCTGTTTCGAGCATCGCCTCCTGCGGCTGCAATAGTGCCTGACGGGCCAGTTTCGATAGCTCACTCATGATCGCTCACTTTATCCACAAATTTTTGGGTTCAACATGCGAAAATAATCAAAGTTTTAATAAAATCGGTCAAAATATAAAGTAAGGGAATACATCCGGCCTGCACCCCCCTTTTATAAAACAGAATTAAAATGCCTTAAAACTTGTTTGGTATAATAAAATGAGTATATTTGATGCGCACTTAGGGTACTATAGCATCAATTTGCCGCCTTTAATCGCTTTGGATGTTTGATAGATTTAACATCGTTCCCCGTTGGATCATTTTCACGCTCGATTTGTGTTGTAGTGCATTTGCATTGTTTTTTGCTTACCTGCTGCTCAACAGTTTCAGCTACGAAACCATCAATTCCACCGATTTTAGCCGCAAACTCCTGGTCGTATTGGGCGTCAGCACGCTTGTATTTTATAAGCTAAGGATGTATGCTGGCATCGTACGTTATACCAGTGCGTTAGACTCCGTCCGAATTTTGTCCTCCGTTGCCCTGTGCATAGCCACACTGTTCCTGCTCAATACCACCCTTGTTGCTTTAAACCATGCGCCGCTATTGTCCAACAGTCTGCTGATTGCTTATGGTTTGATGAATTTCCTGTTATTGATCATGTATCGTTCCACGGTCAAGCTGTTTTTCTTGTCTATCAAAAACATGAAAGTCAACCGTAAGCATACGGTTATCTATGGCGCAGGCGACGTCGGCATCGCCGCTAAACGCACGCTGGACCATGATCACAGTGCCAACAGTGTGGTTATTGGATTCATTGACGATAATATACAAAAGGTAGGAAAAATTATCGACGGGGTACGGATTTATCATACCGATTATTTTGAACAGCTTATTATACAGGGCAAAGTAGATGAGCTGATCATCTCGTCCCACAACATTCCGGTGGCCAAAAAAACGGCCATTGTCGACCGGTGCTTAGCGCACAACATCAAGGTGTTGACGATGCCGCCGGTGCACCGTCTGATAAATGGTGAAGTAGCGCCCAATCAAATCCAAAAAATGCGAATCGAGGATTTACTGGAACGCGAGCCCATTAAAATAGACAATCAGTCCATCAGCAAGCAAATCCGTGGCAAACGGATACTGGTGACCGGCGCGGCCGGATCGATCGGCAGCGAAATCGCCCGGCAATTGGGAAAATATTCGCCGCAGATGATTATTCTGAATGACCAAGCCGAGACACCGTTGCATGAGCTGCAACTGGAGCTGGAAGACTTACAAAAAAATCAAGTATACCATGCATTTATCGGCGATATTCGGGATACCGACCGCATGGAATCCCTGTTTCGGACGTTCAAACCCCACTATGTATATCACGCGGCGGCCTATAAACATGTGCCCATGATGGAAAACCATCCTGTGGAGGCCGTACGCACCAACATCATGGGCACACGGCTTCTCGCGCGACTGGCTGTGGCCTATGGGGTTGAAAAGTTCGTTATGATTTCGACGGATAAAGCCGTCAACCCGACGAACGTTATGGGAGCGTCGAAACGAATTGCCGAAATTTATGTACAAACCTACTACAACCATTTAGCTGGGCAAGCGCTGTTTAGTAGTGATGGCACGTCATATACGCGTTTCATTACCACGCGGTTTGGCAACGTTTTGGGTTCCAACGGATCGGTAATACCACGTTTTAAAGCTCAAATTGAGAAAGGAGGCCCCGTAACGGTCACCCACCCTGAAATTACCCGGTATTTTATGACCATACCCGAAGCCTGCCAATTGGTGTTGGAGGCCGGATCGATGGGAGACGGTGGCGAAATCTATGTCTTCGACATGGGCAATTCGGTGAAGATTGTCGAACTTGCGAACAAGATGATTAAATTATCCGGGCTTATCCCCAACAAGGACATCAACATCGAATATTCCGGCCTGAGGCCAGGAGAGAAATTGTACGAAGAACTACTCAATGATTTGGAAAATACCCTGCCTACACACCACCATAAAATCATGATCGCCAAGGTAAGAACCTATGACTTTGAATGGGTGGAAAAGAATATAGACGACCTCATCCGAATCACTAAAACCCAAAACGAACGGGAAATAGTCTTGAAAATGAAAGAATTGGTACCCGAATTCAAAAGCAACAACTCCATTTATGAGGAGTTGGACGAAAAGCGGAGACGAGGCATTGACATTTAAGAAGGTGTTGCAAAAAAACCTTGGATATAAATTGTAAAAGTGTATTTTTGCAATCCGAATTTAAAAACAGAAATGTCAAGTAATCAAAAACATAAAACGGTGGAGACAGCTCCCACAAAGAAAACCGGAAGCTTCATTCTTGAAAACCAAAAGAGCTTGGTATTCATTATCGGCGGGATTGTCGTGTTAGTATTGCTTTATATCGGCTATCAGCGTTTTTACTTGGCCCCACGTGCCGAAACCGCAGCTGATCAACTTTTCAAAGCAGAAGGCTACGCCACTATCGATTCACTGCAGCAACGAGCTATCGACGGCGATGGTTCCTACCCCGGCTTTAAGGAGATTGCCGACGAATACGAGAATACGAAGTCGGCTAATATCGCAAACGCGTACCTCGGTGGGCTGTACCTACGCCAAGGCAACTATCAAGAAGCCATCAGTGCCTTGGAAAAATACAGCAATACGGGGAGCACGATATTGGATCCGTTGGTTATCGGCATGCTTGGAGATGCGTATAGTGAGCTCAAGGATTACAAGAAAGCAGCGTCTTACTACAAAAAAGCAGCTGAAAAAAATTCAAACCTATTTACTTCACCGCTGCTGCTTAAAAAACTCGGACTGGTGTACGAGGCACAAAATGACTTCAAACAAGCGGTTGATGCATATAAGCGAATCCAGTCAGATTATCCCGAAAGCCAAGAGGCTACGGCCGTGGAAGGTTATATCGCACGTGCTGAAGCACAGTTATAAGTTGGTCACAAAAAATTTAACGCAAACGCGCTAACGTACAAAGCTGCCAAAAAAGCAGCTTTTATTTTGACTATATATGGCAAGTCATCATAAGAGTTTATCAGATTTCTCCCATATGGAGATCACCTCAGCCACGACTTACCGATTTGGCATTGTAGTGTCGCAATGGAATTCAGCAATTACCGGGCCTTTGTTGGATGGCGCATACGACGCCTTAAAAAAGCATGGAGCAAAGGAAGAGAACATAACCATCGTACAGGTACCGGGCAGTTATGAGCTGACCAGTGGCGCCGACATCATGCTTCGGGACAGCGGAATAGACGCCGTGATATGTTTAGGCTGTGTCATACAAGGCGAGACCAAGCATTTTGACTACATCTGCAGCGCTGTTGCTCACGGCATTACCCACGTCGCGTTGAAACACAATAAACCCGTGATTTTCGGCGTTTTAACTACTGATAACCTTCAACAGGCGTTGGACAGGGCCGGGGGGAGACATGGTAACAAGGGGGAAGAGGCGGCGGTGACGGCCATTCAGATGGCAGCATTGAGCGCTCGCATCAAATAAGTTGTATATTCGCAGACAAAAGAAGTCGACATGAAAAGGACACTCATCATCGGTATCATGTTCATTATCTGTGTTTCGTTTGTGATGCAGTCCTGCTCAAGACAGACCTGCCCAGCTTACAACACTTATCCAAAAACAAAGCGGGTTCGATAATTGTTATTATTATTTTAACAATCATTCATATCGTATTGCGATCATTCATGTTTTCACGTTTTCAAGGCAGCTAAAGCATTTTAGCTGGATTGAAGAATAGAATTATAGCGATGATGCACCATATTATTCAATTCAAACTAGGCCTATTCGTTGCTTTATTGAGCTACGCGGCGGTCGTAAAAGGGCAGGTTGCCACGACCAATACTGAGGTCGCCGATAAGCTATGGGAAGCAATTGGCGGAAAAGAAAACTGGCAAAATGCGCGGTATTTTATGTTCAGTTGTATCGGCGGCGAAAATCGTGCATTTATCCAAGACGAGCGCAAATATTTGTGGGATAAACAAACCGGAAACTGCCGCTTTGAAGGGATTACAACAGATGACGAAAGTCTCATCGTGCTTTTCAATGTTAAGACAACGGAAGGCACCGTATACCTCAGCGGAGCAAAGTTGGATAACCCACGTACCGAAGCAGACATCGTCAAAGAGATCGCCGCCGAATTTGAAAACGATGCCCGCCTCCTATTCCTGCCTACCGCCTTGGAAGGCGACCAGGCCTCCTACACCGTAGCTGAGGAAAAACTGGTCGGCACACAACGGTTTACTGTTGTGAACATCAAAAACCGTAAAACGAGCTTTGAAGCGGCCGTCGATGGTCAGCTGTACATTGACTCCCAGACCGGTCAGGCCCAGCGGTGGCGCCCAAACCAAGTGCCCTATCACTTCGTCATTAGCGGATTTAAAGATATCGGGGGCGGATTGGTTTTGCCGACCCGCTTCATCGGTAGTGACACAACAGCCAGCGTTACCTACCCGCTTGCCGCGGCATTGGTCAATATAGAAGGCCAGAAATTCAGCGAGCCCTAATCGTCTCCTTCATCCCACCAATCGCTTTTCAACCCATCAATCTCACGTCGTTCTTTTTTGGTGGGCCGGCCGGTCCCCCTGTCCCTTTTGAGCAAAGGTGCATGATGCACGGATTTATACCCATAGGTATCCTCCACGGGCGTATGATCTTCATAAAAGTTAACGGCCGTCTTAGCATCCACCCGTTTATCCAATAGCCCTGTCACTTTTATCACTTTCCGCTCGATACCTTTTTGGATATGATAGCTATCGCCAATCTTCACGATATTGGAGGGTTTTACATTCTGTCCATTGAGCTTCACCCGGCCAGCCTTGCACGCTTCGGTTGCAAGACTCCGCGTCTTGAATATCCGGATAGCCCATAAATATTTGTCTATACGTAGTTTTTCGCGCTCATCAGCCATAAGGCAAACTTAGCGAAAAAACACGGCATTCGCCAATAAGCCAATGATGCTGGCCAAGCCTGTATATTGCGCAAACAGCAAAAGCACAGATCGAGCAGGCAGAAGTCGAAAGAATTTGTTTTCTTTGCGGCTATAAAGCTTTATTACAACATGATTAAAGAATTGCAGAAACTTATTGAGGACGCCTGGGAGAACAGGCAGTTTTTGGAATATAAGGAATACCAAGAAGCCATCGAAACGGTCATTCAAGGGTTAGACCGTGGGGAATTGCGCGTCGCTGAACCCATTGGTTCGCGCTGGCATGTCAATGACTGGATAAAAAAAGCCGTTATTCTGTATTTCCCTATCCGCCAGATGGAAGTCGTTGAAACCGGGCCTTTCGTTTTTCACGACAAGATGAAGCTTAAAACCAACTATAAGGAATTGGGTGTCCGGGTAGTACCCCATGGGATTGCCCGTTATGGCGCTTACCTTGCCAAAGGTGTAATCATGATGCCATCATATGTCAATATCGGCGCTTATGTAGGTGAAGGCACAATGGTCGATACATGGGCTACGGTAGGCTCGTGTGCCCAGATCGGCAAACATGTGCACCTTAGCGGCGGTGTGGGCATCGGCGGCGTGCTGGAGCCTGTACAGGCCGCACCGGTTATTATCGAAGACAACGTTTTCGTCGGATCTCGCGCGATAGTTGTAGAGGGCGTACATGTAGAAACCGAAGCAGTACTTGGCGCTAACGTCGTATTGACTGCATCGACAAAAATCATTGACGTCAGCGGAGAGGAGCCCATCGAATATAAAGGCAGGGTCCCCGCCCGTTCGGTGGTCATACCGGGCGCGTATACCAAAAAATTCCAAGCAGGTGAATACCAGGTGCCCTGTGCATTGATTATTGGCAAGCGCAAGGATTCGACCGACAAGAAAACATCGCTCAATGACGCGTTGCGCGAGCACGACGTCGCCGTATAACTCCAACGCTAATCACAATACCATGCCGAATCAGGTGCATCCATCAGACATCAATAAAGCCCTCGACACGCTACGTGCCGGCGGGCTTATTCTTTATCCTACGGACACGATATGGGGCATAGGCTGTGACGCCACTATTCCCGAAGCGGTGGATCGGGTTTACCAGTTAAAAGGCCGGGATAAAGGTAAGAGCCTGATTGTCTTGCTCGACCATGAAAACCGTTTGCCAAGCTATGTACAGGAAGTACCGGAAGTTGCATACCAACTCATCGAATATGCAGAACGGCCGCTGACAATTGTCTACTCCGGCGCCAAAAACTTAGCCGGCAATCTGCTTGCTGAAGACGGTAGTATCGGCATACGGATCGTACAGCAGCATCCGTTCTGTACACCATTGCTCCAACGCTTCCGTAAACCCATTGTGTCGACGTCTGCCAACCTGAGCGGACAAGCCGCACCCTCGAATTTCGAACGCATTCCTCAGGAAATCCGTGACGGGGTGGATTATATTGTTGCCTATGGCCAGGATGACCCGCGCGAGGGAATGGCCTCCATTGTCATGAAACTTGAGCCGGGGGGTAAATTTTCATTTATTCGAAAGTAGTCTTTCCCATGCCGCATATGTTTCTAACACCAACTTTAATGCTTACTTTTGAATCAGCTAAAAAGCAGTAGCATGATGAAAAGACTGACAGCAGCATTTGCAGCCATGATATGCTTGGTTGCGCTATCAAGAGCCCAAGAGGAAATCCCATCTGCTCAACCCGGAGTTCAGTATGGAAAAGCCATCAACAAGGATGGAGCCATAGACATGCAGGCATTGGCCGCAAAGCTGGCCGCTGACTCCGTCTACACAGGAAAAGTGGAAGGCAAGGTTGTGGAGGTTTGCAAAAAGAAAGGCTGCTTCATTCGCATCGAGCGTGAAGGAGCAGGCGACCCCATTCTGGTACGATTTAAGGACTACGGATTTTTCATGCCGCAGGACATCGTCGGCAAGACCGTTGTACTTGACGGGCAGGCCAAAGTGAAGGAAGTATCCGTGGCACAGCAACAACACTTCGCCGAAGATGCCGGTAAAAACGCGACGGAAATTGCCCAAATCACCCAACCCAAGGTGGATATCAATATCATTGCTGACGGGGTAGTGGTGGTACGATAAGATGAATGCTAAGGGCAGGCTAATTGACCTTTCATCGCCCAAAGTAATGGGTATCCTGAATGTGACGCCTGATTCGTTTTACGATGGCGGGCAGCACGATACAGCAGATGCTGCCCTTCGGCATGCGGAGCAGTTATTAAAGGAGGGCGCTGACATATTGGACATCGGCGCCTATTCGTCCCGCCCCGGCGCAGCTGATGTGAGCGCTGACGAGGAGACGGCGCGCTTGGTACCTGTGATTGCGGCCATTGGCAATAGGTTCCCCAACGCCATACTATCAATAGACACGTTCCGCGCGAGCGTGGCCCGGGCCAGTATCGCTGCCGGAGCACATATCATCAACGATATTTCCGGGGGAACATTGGATGGAGGCATGTTTGCCGCTGTTGCCGAGTTGCAGGTGCCATATATCCTCATGCACATGCGCGGCACGCCAACTACCATGCAACGACTGACTGATTATACAGATGTCGTGCAGGAGGTAAGTTTATTTTTTGGCCGTCAAGTGAGGATGCTGCGCCATATGGGTGTAAAGGACATCGTGTTGGATCCCGGCTTTGGCTTCGCCAAGACGTTGGAACAAAACTACGAGCTGCTCCGGCGGCTCGACGAACTGCATGTACATGGGTTACCCATCCTTGGCGCGATATCACGTAAATCAATGATTTACAGAAAGCTTAATGTCACGGCCGCAGAAGCCTTGAACGGCACCACCGTACTCAACACCCTGCTCCTGACGAAGGGCGTACAATTGCTTCGCGTGCATGATGTCAAAGCCGCCAAGGAAGCCATAGCGTTGCTCCGATAGCGACTAGCGGATTACGCTGCCAGGCTGCACTTCCGTTTGCGGTGTCACGAAATCCAGACGCCCGTCCTTGTCTTCTGCCATCAGAATCATGCCCTGCGAGACAATACCTTTAATCTCCCGGGGCTCCAGGTTCACCAAAATGGCCACCTGCCTACCCACAATTTCTTCCGGAACGAAGTATTCGGCGATACCAGATACTACGGTACGCCGGTCTAGCCCCGTGTCAATGGTCAGCTTCAGCAATTTTTTGGTTTTGGGCACCTTTTCCGCATCAAGAATTTTGCCCGCGCGGATATCCATCCTGACGAACTCTTCGAAGCTGACGTTACCTTTTGCTTCCGGAACCGCCTTGGCAACCTGCATATTGGTTTCCTTGGCTTTCGACAACTTGGCCAGCTGCACGTCTACCTGTTCGTCGGTGATTTTTTCAAACAGCAACTGGGCTTCCCCCAACTGATGGCCGGTAGGCAACAAATCATAGCGTCCCGCCTGTTGCCAATCAACGGTGTCAAGATTAAGCATGCCAAACATCCGCTGCGCTGTATGCGGCAAAAAGGGTTGCGCCATGATGGCCAAGTTTGCGGCTATCTGTAAGCTTACATTCAGTACAGATTTTACTCGCTCCTCGTCCGTCTTAATGAGTTTCCACGGCTCCGAATCCGCCAGGTACTTATTGCCGAGGCGGGCGACATTCATAAACTGAGCCAAGGCCTCGCGGAATCGGTATTGGGTAAGCGATCCGGCAATATGTTTAGGGTAACGCTCAAGCTCCGAAAAAATAAACCGATCCGTGTCCGTCAGCCGGTTGGCCTCCATGACCTTACCCCCAAAATACTTATGAGAAAGTACGAGCACGCGGTTGACAAAGTTTCCAAATATAGCCACCAGCTCATTATTCACACGCGCCTGAAAGTCCTTCCAGGTAAATTCGCTGTCGGAGGTCTCGGGCAATATGGACGTCAACACATATCGTAGCTCGTCCTGCTTACCCGGAAACTCATCCAGGTATTCGTGTAACCACACCGCGTGGTTACGCGATGTGGAAAGTTTGTCCCCTTCGAGGTTGAGAAATTCGTTGGCCGGCACATTTTCGGGCAAAATATATTCGCCATGAGCATGGAGAATACTAGGGAACGTAATACAGTGGAATACGATATTGTCTTTGCCGATAAAATGAATCAAGCAAGCGTCATCTGCAGGGTCATTTTGTTTTTTCCAGTATTTCTCCCAATCATTGTCTGTATCCAATGCCCATTGTTTCGTCGCAGAGATATACCCAATCGGAGCATCCAACCAAACGTACAACTTTTTTCCCTTGGCCTCTTCCAACGGTACATCCACCCCCCAGTCCAGATCGCGCGTCATGGAGCGGGGTTGCAAACCGGATTTCAGCCATGATCGGCACTGACCATACACATTAGGCTTCAACACGTCCTTCTTGCCTTCCAGCAGCCATTCTTCCAACCATGGTTGATATTTGTCCAATGGAAGATACCAATGCTTAGTCTCACGAAGCACCGGCGGTTTGCCGCTAAGCGTCGAAACCGGATTTATCAAATCGATGGGATTAAGCGATGTGCCGCATTTTTCGCATTGGTCGCCATAAGCTCCGTCGCTTTTACAGTTGGGGCAAGTACCCGTTATATAACGGTCGGCCAGAAACTGATGGTACACTTCGTCATAATACTGCTCGGTCACCTGTTCGATGAATTCGCCCTTTTCATACAGATTCAAGAAAAATTCCTGCGAAAGTTCGTGGTGTATTTTCTCCGATGTACGGTGGTATATGTCAAACGATATACCGAACTGCTCAAAACTTTGCTTAATTTGGGCATGGTACTTATCAATAATCGCTTGGGGGGTTGTTCCCTCCTTCTTCGCCTTGATGGTAATGGCAGCACCGTGTTCATCCGAGCCGCAGACATAGACTACATCCTTATTGTTGAGGCGCAGAAAGCGCACGTAAATATCCGCTGGGATATATGCGCCGGCCAGGTGTCCGATATGCAAGGGTCCGTTGGCATAAGGCAATGCCGAAGTGATGGTATAACGTTTGAAAGGTAAAGCTATATTACTCAATGTATTCCAGTTATGTTAGTGGGTTTTAGCTTCATTTTTACACAAAAATGAGTGCCATAGTTTGCAACTGTCGCAAAGATAAGTCAATTTGCGCGGAAATACATCATTCATTCATTAATCAAAATGGCAGCATTATCTTGGTTAAACAAGTACAAAAACACTGGGTTATTACTGATGCGCATCGGGCTCGGCGTGATGTTTATCATGCACGGATATCCCAAGTTACTCGGTGGGCCCGCGCGCTGGGAAGGCCTAGGCCGGGCTATGAGCGAGGTAGGGATTACATTTCTACCGGTAGTATGGGGCTTATCCGCAGCGATCGCCGAGACGGTTGGCGGTTTATTTTTCATAATCGGTTTCTTTTTCCGTCCCACGGCGCTCACCTTGGCCTTTACCATGTTCATCGCTTCCCTACGCCATTTGGGTGCGGGAGACGGTTTGATGGGCGCATCCCATGCCATTGAGATTGGCATGGTATTTTTGGCTCTTGCCTTTATCGGGCCGGGCCGGTACAGTGTAGATAAAAAATAATTTTCACATGGACGAACCAATCGACTTCAGCGCAGTAGCCGCGCAACTGGCCAGGCCGGAAGGCGAAGCAGGCATCAAAGCCGCCGAGCAGATGAACACCAGCAATGCCGAGATGACGAAGCACACCATTGACTTACTGGCCTTAAAAGGCCGTGAAATCGTATTGGAAATTGGCCCCGGTAATGGCCGGTTTGCCGAATATGTCCTATCGAAAGGACCCGGCATCCAGTACACCGGCGTAGACATTTCGGCCACCATGGTACAAACAGCACGTCAAATAAACGGACACCTCATTGACGCAGGCCAAGCGGATTTTATACAAGTGGACGGCCAGCACCTGCCATTTCCTGAAAGCACATTCACTCATGTGTTTACCGTCAATACCCTTTACTTTTGGGAAAACCCCGCGGTGCAATTGGCGGAAACCAAACGGATACTGACGCCCGGAGGAACGTTTTGCCTCGCCATTGCGAGTAAAGCGTTCATGAAACAACTTCCCTTCACGGCTTACGGCTTTACGCTGTATACTCCTGAAACGGCGCAGCAGCTCCTTTTGGCGAACGGATTTGCCCTCGTCGACACAACTGTGAGAGCGCATAAAACTGTAAGTGCCAGCAAACAAGAGGTCATGCGCGAAGAGATCTTCATCCGCTGCCAAAGACCTGCCCATACTTAATTACATTATTATGGCATTTGAATCAAAAAATATCTTTTACCTTTGCCTAACACTGTTAAATTATTAAACAAGGGAAGATAGTGGGAAGCAGAGAACGGATACAGCGAATGAAAGATGAAAACAGGATGAACATCCTGGATGCCGCTCTTCAAATTGTCAAGGAAGACGGATGGCAGGCCCTTAGCATGCGCAAGATTGCTGACATCATCGAATACACTGCGCCCATGATCTATGAATATTTCCCCAGCAAAGAAGCGATACTCACTGAACTATCAGCACAGGGATTCCGCCAACTGGCGAAAAAAATGCGCGAAGCCAAAATGAATCATGAGCAACCTGAGAAACAATTGGAGGCCATGTGGCTGGCCTACTGGGATTTCGCGTTCGAACATAAAGAACGCTATCAACTTATGTTTGGGGTGGGGATGCGGGCTTGCGAAGCAGGGGCTGACTGCGAATATTCGAAGACCCATGCCGATTTGGTCAACGACGTCATTTACGAAATCATGAAAGAAAAGGCGCCCAGTCAAGAAGTATTATGCCGCAAATATTACACCTTTTGGTCGGTAATCCACGGGTTGATATCAATCAATTTGGTCAACATCGGACTTGAAGACGAAGATGAGCAGCAGCAATTAAATCAGCAAATATTAAAAGATGCGATTTACGGCATCACACGGTCGTTAGTCGATTAATTTTTTTTTGCACATTACCTTACATTAATAAATTTTTTAACGCCGTTAAATTACCCATAAACACCTCCGGCTGCACGTTCTCCTGAAGGCAGCCCTCGTTCATCGGCAGCACGCGTTATCAAGAAAACAACAAATCGATCATCATTTTTTGACTTTTACTTAACACTGTTAAATAGTTTAATCACGTTATGAAACATTCAATAACACTCATTTCACTTCTCGTAGCCCTAGGTTGCGACGGCGACCGCCAGTCTGGGCCGGAATCTACCCTGCAAGCCGTGCCGGTAGTTGAGATCAAGACAGGGCAACAGGTCACCTTTCAGGAATATCCGGCATCGATAACAGGGCTGTCTACCGTTGAAATCAGGCCTCAAGTTTCTGGCATCCTGGAGCGCGTCTACGTCGATGAAGGAGCCAAGGTAGAGAAGGGCCAGCTCCTGTTTAAGATTGACGCCAAGCCCTATATCGAACAGGTTAACCAAGCCAAGGCCAGCTTGCAGGCCGCAGAAGCCAATGTAGAGCATACCCAACTCGAAGTAGAGAAGATGAGCCGGCTAACAGAAAATAAGCTGCTGGCAGATTTCCAGTTGAAGACGGCCATAGCCGCCCACAAGGTAGCTCTTGCCAATCTGGAGCAGGCAAAAGCGGATCTGGCAACGGCCCAAATCAATCTCGACTACACGACCATCAAAGCGCCAATAAGCGGATACATCGGCCGTCTGTTCAAAAAGCACGGATCGTTGGTGGCACCTACTGACGCTGAAGCTCTCACACAGCTTTCCGATGTGCATGAATTGCATGTCTATTTCTCACTGGCCGAGCGCGACTTTGCGTCGTTTAGAAACCGTTTTGAAGGTCTTTCACTTGAAGACAAGCTCAGCAACGTCCCGCCGGTATCATTGGTACTTTCTGACAATAGTATATACCCCCATGTGGGCAAGATTGACATGGTCGATGGACAGTTTGACAGGAATACAGGTGCAATCACACTGCGTGCTACGTTTCCCAATGAACATGGACTCCTACGATCAGGCAATACAGGCAAGATTAGGTTAAGCATGCTCCATGACAACGCGCTGATTGTCCCGCAGTCGGCTACGGTCGAATTGCAAGACAAAATCTTCGTCTATGCCGTAGACGACAGCAATAAGGTGGTCAAGCGCCCGATCGCAGTCGCCGGTAAAACTGGCCCAAATTACCTGGTAAGCGCTGGATTGGCTGCTGGCGACCGAATCGTATCCAAAGGAATGGATTACCTTCAAGAAGGCCAAACAATCCTCCCCCAGAACGCATCTGCAGACAGTGTTAAACGAACCGCATTAAACTAGCTACATATGTTTAAGAAATTCATCGAAAGACCCGTGCTCTCCACGGTAGTGTCTATTCTACTGGTCGTCCTCGGTATCCTGGGATTGACACGGCTGCCGTTGCAGCAATTTCCCGATATCGCTCCTCCCGCAGTCCAAGTCACCGCGCTGTACCCGGGAGCAAACGCCGAAACCGTCCTCCGTGCCGTCGCCCCTTCCCTTGAAGAGTCCATCAACGGTGTGGAAGGTATGAGCTATATGAGTTCCACAGCAAGTAATGACGGCTCCCTGGTCATCACCGTCTATTTCAAACTCGGCACCAACCCCGACCAGGCAGCGGTGAATGTACAGAACCGTGTGGCGCAGGCCACAAGCCAACTGCCTGCGGAAGTAGTACAGGCTGGCATCACCACGCAAAAACAGCAGAATAGCCTCATTATGGTGGTTGACCTGTACACCGAGGACGAAGCACGATATGATCAGACTTTTTTGACAAACTATGCACAAATCAACATCATACCCGAGATGAAACGCATACCCGGAGTTGGACAGGCCATTGTCTTCGGGGGAAACAAAGACTATGCGATGCGCGTCTGGCTCGAACCAAGCAAGATGTCGGCCTACAACATTACGCCCAACGAAATCATGGCCGCCATACAAGATAAGAATATCGAAGCCGCTCCCGGACGTTTCGGCGAAAGCAGCCATGAATCTTTCGAATTTGTCATCAAGTACAAAGGGAAACGCAATCAACCGGAAGAATATGAAAACATCATCATCCGCGCCAACGCCGACGGGTCGATGCTGCGGCTGAAAGACGTAGCCAACATCGAGTTGGGTGCGTACACCTATGCAAGCGCCACCCGAATCAACGGCAAAACAGGATTGAACATCGGTATCATGCAACTGGCCGGCTCCAATGCCAACGAAATCCAAATCGCACTGCAGGATTTACTGGAAAAGGCCTCGAAGCAGTTTCCGGAAGGCGTGGAATACCTCATCTTATATAATACCAAAGATGCCCTCGACCAATCGATTGACCAAGTGAAGCATACGCTTATTGAGGCGTTCATCCTCGTATTTCTCGTCGTTTTCCTGTTTCTTCAAGATTTCCGCTCCACACTCATCCCCGCCATCGCCGTACCGGTAGCCATCTTAGGCACGTTCTTCTTTATGCAGTTATTTGGCTTTTCGATCAATCTGCTCACCTTGTTCGCTTTGGTATTGGCTATCGGGATCGTCGTGGATGACGCTATCGTGGTCGTCGAAGCCGTCCACGCCAAAATGGAACGGCGCCATCTTACCCCCAAGGCCGCTACCCTTTCCGCCATGAGCGAAATCACCGGAGCGATTGTATCCATTACGCTGGTCATGTCTGCGGTATTCCTGCCCGTGGGCTTTATGGAAGGCTCCACCGGACTATTTTACCAACAATTTGCCTTTACCCTGGCCATTGCCATTGTCCTGTCTGCCATCAATGCGTTGACACTCAGCCCAGCGCTATGCGCACTGTTTCTAAAGCAACACGAGTCCGCCCATGGACAGGACAATAAACGGCTGACGTTTAAAGAAAAATTCTTCACAGGGTTCAATACCGCATTCAACCGGCTTACCAATCGGTACATTGGCAGCCTGCGCTTTCTTATCCGTTTTCGGTGGCTTACGCTGGGGGCACTGGCGGCGGTAGTCTTAGCGACCATCGTTTTAATCCAACGCACACCTACTGGGTTCATTCCACCGGAAGATCAAGGATTTATCGCCATTTCGGTCGACCTGCCGGCGGGTGCTTCGCTTGACCGCACCAATGCCATCTTGCAGGAAGCTGAGCAAATCCTCCAGCCCATGGATTTCACGAAAACGCTGAACGTCATCTCCGGCTTTAGCATCCTTACGCAGGCCACCAGTCCTTCAGCGGGCGTCGCTTTCATTTTGCTGAAGCCGAATGAAGAGCGGGGCGATGTGAAAAGCATCGAGGAGATTATGACCGTCGTCAACCAGCGCCTCGCTGCCATCAAAGGCGCCTCCTTTTTTGTATTTACTTTCCCCACCGTGCCGGGATTTAGCAATATCGACGGGCTTGACATGGTTTTGCAGGATCGTACCGGCGGCAAGCTGGATAGGTTTGACCAAATCGGCGATGGCTTCATTCAAAATCTCATGCAACGTCCAGAAATCGCCATGGCGTTTACACCGTTCAAAGCCGACTATCCGCAGTATGAGTTGCTGGTAGACGATGTGAAAGCCGAGCAATTGGGCGTCCGTACGCGAGATATCCTGCAGACGATGCAAGCCTATTTCGGCAGTGCGCAGGCGTCAGACTTCAACCGGTTTGGCAAGTACTACCGGGTAATGGTACAGGCCGAGAAAAATCAACGGGCAGACCCGGCCTCGCTCGACGGTGTCTATGTAAAAAACAAGCTCGGCGACATGGTACCCATCAATACCTTGGTTGCGTTGCAGCGTGTCTATGGCCCCGAAACCGCATCGCGCTACAACCTATTTAATTCAATGAGCATCAACGCCATACCCGCACCTGGATTCAGTTCGGGCGATGCCATACGGGCGGTAGACGAGGTTGCTGCCACGGCATTACCTCAGGGATTCTCCCACGAATTTTCAGGTATCACGAAAGAGGAGATCACGTCCGGCGGCCAATCGACCGTCATTTTCCTGATGTGCCTTGTATTTGTCTATTTTTTGCTGGCTGCGCAGTACGAAAGCTACCTGCTACCGTTGGCGGTAATCCTGTCTATCCCGACCGGCGTATTCGGTGTTTTCATCGCAATAGGTCTTGCCGGCATCGAAAACAACATTTACGTTCAAGTCGCCCTGGTGATGCTTATCGGTTTACTTGCCAAAAATGCCATCCTGATTGTCGAGTTCGCGGTGCAGCGACGGCGAATGGGCAAATCCCTGGTATCCGCAGCGCTGGAAGCGGCAAGGCTCCGGCTTCGCCCAATCCTGATGACTTCCCTTGCATTTATTGTGGGACTTACCCCCATGATGGTTGCTACAGGCCCTTCAGCAAAAGGCAATCACTCCATCAGTATCGGTGCAGCCGGGGGGATGATTTCGGGTGTCATATTAGGGTTGCTGGTAATCCCCATTTTATATATTTTGTTCCAATACTTGCAGGAGCGGATCACAGGCCCCTCGCCTACCGTCGCACGTATTCCATCATCACCGTTTCAAACGGCCTCAAACAACGTAGAAGAAGTCAACACCGCATTACAACAACACTGATATCATACGCGGCAGTTTATAGTACCGGCCAGATTGGTGCTATCGCTGCCTTCACATAGACGCTATATGATGAATTTTCTTTTGATCAAAATCCCGCACTGGCTTTGCCTTACCGCATTGCTGTTTATCACATCGTGCAAAGCACCTCAAGAAGGCGTGCAAGCAAGCGCCGGGCTCCCCGAGTCGTACCGCAACGCGCCGGCACCATCGGCCGACACGACTGACACACTGGGTATCGCCCACCTCCCGAAGACAGACTATTTCAGCGACAGTATTCTGCTGACTTTACTGGATACCGCCGTCGCACAGAACAACGACCTACAGTTGGCCGTAAAAAATATCGAGATCGCTTCCCGTATTTTGTCACAAGCCAGACTGGCGTATCTACCATCCGTGGGGCTGGCCTTAACCGGAAGTACTACCCGTCCATCCAACAACAGCTTGAATGGCATTAGCCTGAATCAGTTTCTCGGAAACAAACACATCGAAGACTACAACGCCTCGGTGTCTTTTTCCTGGGAGCTGGATATCTGGGGAAAAATCCGTAATCAAAAAGCGGCGGCACTCGCCTCTTACTTACAAACCGAAGAAGCGCGCAAGGCCGTCGAGACGCAGTTGGTCACCAATGTAGCTTATGCTTATTATAATTTATTGGCATTGCGCGAGCAACTAACCATTGCCAAGCGCAGCCTTGCCCTTAATGATACCACACTGAATCTCATCAAACTCCAGTATGAAGTTGGTGAAGCCACCCTATTAGCCTTGGAGCAAGCTGAAGCACAACGGTTGAGCGCAGCAACGCTCATTCCTTTATATGAGCAGGAGATCAATATACAGGAAAATGCATTGAGTATTTTACTAGGTAAGATGCCTGCAGCAGTATTTACAGCTGCGCACCTTGCCGATATCGCCGTTCCTGATCGCGTGTCTGCTGGCATTCCCTCCGTCCTGCTTAGTAGGCGACCGGATGTCCACGCTGCGGAATTAGGTGTACGGATAGCAGACGCCCAAATGCGGCAGGCTCGGGCGAACATGTATCCTTCACTGACCATCACCGCCCAAGGTGGTGTCAATACATTTACTGCCAGCAATTGGTTTACGATACCGGCATCGCTTTTCGGAGCAGTCGCCGGAGGGATAACACAGCCCATTTTCCACAACCGGAGGCTAAAAACAGCGTATGAGGTGTCGCGCATCGAACGGGAGAAATCCGTCATCCAATTTCGTCAGTCCATGTTGGTAGCTGTTGGCGAAGTAGCTGACGCGCTCATCAAAATCGAGAAATTGAAAGCACGCAGCGTCCTTGCTGCAGAAAAAGTGACCCGGCTCCGCAATGCCGTAAACAACGCCAATAGTCTATATACAAATGGCGTGGCAAACTACCTGGAGGTGATAACAGCACAGAACAATATGCTGCAGAGCGAGCTTGAACTTACCGATGTCAAACGACTACATCTCGAGGCATTAGCCGACCTTTATCGGGCCGTTGGCGGTGGGTGGCAATAGTACCACTCACGCCGCTACCCATAGCGACATTAAAAAAATTTTGATTTTCTTTGGAAGAAATAGAAATACTCCTATCTTTGCAGACCGAAAAACAACAGGGTTGTTCGGAAAGATAGAAAAGGCCCGTTCGTCTAGGGGTTAGGACGCAAGATTTTCATTCTTGAAACAGGGGTTCGATTCCCCTACGGGCTACTAAAAAAGCATCAGTCACACACGATTGGTGCTTTTTTTATGTAGTAGGGCTAAAAATAGGGCAAGTTTTGAAGATCAGGGATCAATTACAAAACCTGTGAACTAACCAATAACTTCCCCCCTACCGTTTCAGTTTGCTCTGTGGTAATTGCCATTAAAAACCTAAACTTCCGCCATTAGGACATACATATCGCCACCTGATATTGAGGAGGTCTGTCAGATTTTGCAGGAAAGTGAAGGGTTCCTGATTCACATATCGGTTCGGCAAGACCAGGAGATAAAACACTATATTTGCTTAACCCGCTGTGAAATCATCGGTGTCCGCGTTAAAAAAGAAAGAGTTACCTCCGGTTGCACCATTGAGGTGCTTTATTAAATATGAGTATGTAAATTTGCGTATAAAATATAATATGATTTCCAAAGACATATTAGCATACAACGATGCTAAGGACGGTACAGATAAATCCATTTGTGAATTGCTGGCCAGCGAAATCACTAAACACCTGCCCGAAGCTGAAAACAAAATATGGCATGCACACCCCGTTTGGTTTCTGGATGGCAATCCGACGGTTGGCTACAGCAAACAAAAAGCGGGCATCAGACTGATGTTTTGGAGCGGAGCAGACTTTGAAGAGGAAGCGCTGAATGTCAAGGGCAAAAAATTCAAAGACGCATCAATCTTCTACAATTCGGTCGAAGAAGTCAACGTGAAAGACCTGCAGCGATGGTTAGACAAATCCAAATCCATTCAGTGGGACTATAAGAACCTCGCAAAAAGGAAGGGGACGCTGGATCGCCTGAAATAAGCCGTATAGCACGCATCTTACCGCTGGATCGCCCTACGGGAAAAAAACAGATTCGTGTTAAATCTTATCTATTTTTAAAGTTCATTAAACTTCTGGCCTATCTTTGCCCATTCAACGGAAACATCCATCAGGCATGCAAGATACCACCGGCAATACTGCAATTATCAAAAAGCTTAAAACCGGCGACCAGACAGCATACAAAGAACTGTACTTACGGTATTACCCGAAACTGATTGGGATAGGACGGAAATTCAACTTCAGCTTGTTGTCTCCCGAGGATTTTGTACATGAAACATTTCTAAAACTGCATAAAAACCGCCACTTGCTGAAGGAAGATGTCTTGCTGGACAAGCAAATCTTCGTCATATGCAAAAACATCATCCTGAACCATATTAAGAAGGAGAAGCGGAACACCGCCCTGGACACCTCCGATTTCCTTTTGGAAACCGACGGACGCGCCCCGAACGAAGCGTTGGAAACGGCACGCGAAGCTGCTCTGGAAAGGCTGATAAAAAAGCTACCGGAAAAACAGGAACAAATTTTCCGGATGCACAAAATAAACGGATATTCTTACAAAGAAATCGAAGCACTCACCGGACTGTCGCCGAAAACCATTGCCAACCACCTGTACCTGGCCAACAAATTTCTAAGAGCGCATGCCCAAAACGAGGCTTCATTGCGGGATCCGTAGGAACACGGTTTCAGGTCCCTTAAAGGGCTCGCTCGTGTTAACAAATTGTTAAATTTCACCAAACCATTAGGAACTTCCCGGATCCAAGTTGTCAAGTGGCTGTGATAACAATCAAAAAGCAATATGGTAGTTGAGATTTTCAAGACCGACGTGTCGGATCCCGGGCAGGCCGAAGCCCTTACGAAGTCGCTGAAGCCCTTGGCCGCAAACGGCAGGGTTACATTCGATCTGGAAGACGTTGACAAAATTCTGCGTACCGAATCCGACCGGGGGATCGCCGGGCAGGTGATCCGGTTGATGGTTGACAGCGGATTTTCATGCGAGCTATTGTACAGCAAAGAAACCTCAAGACATGAAACTGAACGAGTACCTCAATAAACTTTGGCGCGCCGACTATCCCGCACCGCAACACGAGGAAGCGGAAGCTTCCTGGGAACGCTTCGCCAGCAAAGCCTTTGAAAAACCCACAAAGGTTGTTTCATGGAAAACCCATTGGAAATACTTTTCCGCGGTGGCGGCGTCAGTGATGTTGGTCATTGCGGCCCTGCAATGGGCGATAAACGCCGGAGCCGGAGCCGATTTCCTGCTGGTGGAAAACACCGACGAAACCATCCGCGTGTTTACGCTGCCCGATCATTCGGTAGTCAATCTCCTACCGGGCTCAACGCTTCATTATGCCGAAAACTTTCAACGCGATAGAACCATCAAATTGGAAGGCGAGGCGTACTTCGAAGTCACGAAAGACGCGCACGCGCCGTTCAGCGTGGCCTGCAATCGTACGATCACCACCGTGCTCGGCACCTCGTTCAACATAAAGAGCCTTGCCGGTGGCGGTATCGAGGTGGCGTTGTATGAAGGCAGCGTAAAAATGGAAGTGGAAGGCGCAGAACAAGATTGGATGCTGTCGCCGGGCGAACTTTTTGTGTACCGCGATGCCAAAGCCGAGGTCCTCCCCTTCCGTAGCCGGCAACGTGCGGCTCCGCTATACGTCGATTTTGAAAAGGCGAGCCTTGCAGAAATCGCAGCCTATATACAACAGGCCTATGGCTACACGGTAATGGGCGAGTCGGGGATTCTGGAGGAGCGGGTAACCATGCGTATCCGCAAAAATGAACCGTTGGACAATATCATGAAGACCATCACTACCATTTATGATGTGCGTTCAAACATCGACACCTTAAGGAAGGAAATCACACTCACACACGAACGATAATTTTAATCACAACAGAATATCTCATAGCTCACATCCGAAAACAAATGAAACTTACCTTCGTCTGGTTGTTTTCACTCGTGTTTTTATACCACGGCCACGCACAGGAAAACAGCATCATTTTAAACAACCCAAGTCTTCAACAGCTATTCAGTACGATTGAAGCCCACAGTGACTATAAATTTGCCTACGACAATAAGCTGGACATCGCAGAAAAAATGGGATTTACGGTCACCATCGATCCGAATGACATCGAAACGACAATCGCAGCGCTTGAAAAGAAGTCTCGCTATACGTTCGGTCGCCAAGGCCACAACATTACTGTAAAACCTATTCCCAGCCAGGGGCAGGAAACTTATACGTTATCCGGAACGATTTTGAATGAACAGCATCACCCCGTTCCCGGCGCCAATATTTCGATTAAAGAAAGGCGGACATCGGTCCCTACCGACGATGAAGGCCGCTTTTCTGTCCGCCTGCCCAATGGGCACTACACGTTACGGATTAGCCACATGGGGTATTTGGATATGGAAGACCAGGTCTGGCTCCGCAGTGATATGGCAAAAGACTACACGCTTTCAGCGGACAGTGAAACCTTGGAGGAAGTAGTGATTACCGAAAAAAGGAAAAACATCGCTGAAATCAAAAAGCCGCAGATGAGTGTGAACCGTCTTTCGATGGAGCAGATAAAACGCACCCCGGTGGTCCTTGGTGAGTCCGACCCCCTGAAGTCGCTCATGCAGCTGCCAGGCGTCACCAGCGCGGGTGAAGGAGCGTCGGGATTCAACGTGCGGGGAGGAGCAGCAGACCAGAATCTGATGCTGCTCGATGGCGCACCCATTTACGGTGATTCCCACCTGTTCGGCTTCTTTTCGGTATTCAATGCCGACGCCATCAGTGGGTTGGAGCTGTACAAAGGCGGGATCCCTTCGAAGTTCGGCGGACGGGTTTCGTCCATTTTGGACGTCCGTCAAAAGACCGGCGATTACCGGGATTTTCACATGAACGGCGGTATTGGACTGATTTCAAGCCGACTGACGGCCGAAGGCCCTCTCGAAAGGGACAAAGGATCATTTATGCTGTCAGGCAGAAGTTCCTACGCACATCTTTTCCTAAAACTTGCCAACCAGGATAATTCCGGGTATTTTTTTGACCTCAATACCAAGCTTAATTACACGCTCAACGAAAACAATTCCCTGTACCTCTCCGGCTACTATGGACGCGATGTGTTCGACATCAACGATTTGTTTTTCAGTTCGTACGGAAACGCAATGCTCAATCTACGCTGGAGGCACCGCTTTTCCGAAGACCTAATCGCTGATTTGACCACGTTCTATAGCGATTACCGCTTCGGCCTGGAACTGGATTTCGCCGACTTTATGTGGAATAATGCGGTTGAAAGCTACGGGCTGAAATACGACTTTTCACACCGCTTTTCGGACGATTTCAGCCTGCAGTACGGTGTCAATTCATTGTACTACGATTTTAACCCCGGTACACTGGAACCCAGCGGCCCGGCGTCGATCATCAATTTTATGCAGCTGGATAAAAAATATGCATTGGAACCTTCGCTGTACATCGACGCCGAACATACACTATCCGAAAAGCTGACTGTCCGCTATGGACTGCGCTACAGCCAATTTTACCGGTTTGGGCAGGAGGATGTCAACCGCTATGAACACAACCGTGCTGTAGTTTTCAACCCCGTTTTTGGAATCTATGAAAAAGGGACCCCAATCGGGTCGACAAGCTACGGAAGGGGCGAAAAAATTGCTTCCTTTAGCAACCTGGAGCCCAGGATTGGGATTTCGTACGCGCTGGATGACAACACCTCGTTGAAGGCCAGTTATAACCGGATGACGCAGTACCTGCACTTGCTTGCCAACACCCAGTCACCTACGCCGGTAAATATCTGGACGCCCAGCGGACCCTTCGCCCAGCCCCAATTGCTGGACCAAGTGGCCATGGGGTATTTCAAGAATTTTGCGGACGACACCTACACCATTGAAACCGAAGCGTTTTACAAAACCGTCCAAAACCGTATCGATTACATAGACGGGGCCGAGCTGATCGCCAACAACGCAATCGAACAAGTCATCCTGAACGGGGAAGCCCGCTCGCTGGGGTGGGAGTTCCTGCTCCGGAAAAATACCGGAAGGCTTACCGGTTGGGTAGCCTATACACTGTCGCGGGCAGAACAACGGACGCCGGGCCATACGCCCGAAGAACCGGGGATTGCCAATGGCGCATGGTACCTCTCCCCTTACGACAAGTTGCACAACGTGGTCATCACCAGTGTCTATGAACTTAACGACAAGTGGTCTTTTGCAGCCAATTTCGCCCTGCAGTCGGGACGGCCGGTGACGCATCCAAACGGACAGTACCAGATAGGGGGCATCATCATCCCGAGCTACGGCTCGCGGAACGACAGCAGACTTCCCGCCTACCACCACCTGGATGTCGCCGCGACTTATATACCGAAGCCCAAACGAAAAAAAGGTTGGCAAAGCGAATGGGTATTTAGTATCTATAACCTGTACAATCGCATGAATGCAGCTTCCATCCGGTTTGCGACCAATGAAGATACAGGTATCAACGAGGCAACCCGGCTTTCCATTTTTGGTATTATCCCCGGCATTTCTTACAATTTTAAGTTTTAAAAAGATGAACACTCAATCGTTTTTGCGCATCGCATTTTCCCTCACCTTTATGGCATTGTTTGTAGCCTGCGAAAAAGTAGTTGATATCGATCTGGACACGGCCGAACCCCGGTTGGTGGTCGATGCGGCGATTTCCTGGGAAAAAGGCACTGACGGAGCTATCCAGCGGATCAAGTTAAGCACGACAACCGACTATTATGCAACGGAGATTCCAACCGTATCCGGGGCAACGGTGTACGTGACCAACACCGCTGGCCAACGGTTTGATTTTATTGAACGTCCTGGTACGGGTGAGTACATATGCACCGATTTCGTCCCCGAACTTCACAGCACGTATGAACTCCGGGTAGTTGTCGGTGATCAGACATATACCGCTACCGAAACCTTGGTGCCCGTGCCCGAAATCAGCCGCGTAGAACAGCGGGTATTGAACATTTTCGGAGACAACATCGAAGTCCGTTTTTACTTTAACGATGATGGCAATGCACCGAACTTTTACCTTACGGAAATAACGACCGGTTTCCTGCTGTTCCCTTCCTATGAGATATTGGACAATCAATATACACAAGGCAACGAACTGTTCCAGCCGTTTATACACAGTGATCTTGAAAGCGGAGACGAAATACGGATGAGCCTATCGGGCATCTCTCAGCAGTTTTACAGCTTCATGGGCCTGATTTTAGCGAGCGCGAGCGGAGACCCGTTCAGCACGCCACCGGCTAATATCCGCGGGAACATTGTCAACCAAACCGATGCGGGAAATTACGCCCTGGGTTATTTCAGGCTTTCGGAAACCGATACCGCCGTATATCGGGTGGAGTGATTCGGTGCGGAACTGTGGCTCGCCATATTTGCCCCGCTCACTGCACATAAAACCGAAGCGATACCCCGCCGTGCAGCCAGCGATACCGGTCATTCCGCAACCGCCCAACGGGAATCCCGACATATGGAGCTATCACGGTATTGTACCGCTGCAGGAATGGTGGCGTTACATAACCGGATAGCTGGATGAATCCCCAGTAATTATTCCCCCGGTAAATCGAGTCCGGCCGATTCGATTCGGTCCTTTCGCTGATGATGCGCCTTGTCGTATCGCCCGAAAGCATATCACCGTGCACCCATCGATTGGACTGGATCACATCGGTTCGTCTATCCCTTACCGCGCTGAAAGGCGCAAGGCCCAACGATACAGAGAAACGCTCGGTGAACGCATAGTTCAGGGAGACTGGGAGGGATACCATCCCTATCGTGTTCCGGCTTTCCACGACCTGGGAGCCGGTGGTATCCGACATGTCCGCCGCCCAGCGCTTTCCTGCTGTCATGGAGGAATAGCTTAGCCCGATTTCGGCAGACATCCGATTGGTGAATGCGATTTGCGCGGATAGCCCACCTCCCAATACCAACCCTTTGTCCGTCAAGGCAGAATTGAGGTTTGCCCCGAATTTGATGTCCCCGAGATTCAACCGATTTTTGGTCGATAATCGCAGGGCCGGCAATTTGATGTCTTCAACCCGATGGGAAGTTCCGGTCTGCGGTTTCCAGCCAGGTGCTACATGCTTCGACATCGGCACGGTTTCAATTTCACCTTTGTTGATGGATGGCAGACCATCCAGTGAGCCAGGTGTTGACGCCCCTGCATCCGTTGGTCCGGCAAACACCGGATCCCCCAGCTGCATATCGCTTACTGCACGGCTTGTCTGCGGCATCCGCGTAGGCGGTGCATCGATTTGCTCCTTATTCTGCCCAGCAGCGTCGACAGCGGGCGGTATCGAATCCACGATTACCGAATCGCGCTTATATTGGCCTGCGTCTTCCATGAGGTCAGGAGCCTGCTTCTGCACCGGCGTTTTCCTGTTATCAATTCCATCCAACAATGGAAGGTACTTTACCGAGGCATAAACCATGAGGAACAACGAAGCTGCAATGCCGGCAAGCTTGACAAAACGTGGTATGGATTTCCGTTGCTTCTTTCTGTAGCGTTGGAAGTGCGCCCATTCCCGGTGGTCATATGGCTCCTCAAAATCCCGAAGGAAATCCCGGATGCCAGCTATCAATTCTTTCTTATCTCGCTTATCCATCATACCTCCCCCCGAAATATTTGATATATAATGACCGCAATTCCTGTTTTGCCTTGGTCAGGTAAACGCGGCTCGAACTGGCTGGGATCTGCAACAACTCCGCTATTTCGTTGTGCTTATATCCTTCCAATTCATAAAGGTTGAAAACGATGCGTTGGATATCTGGCAGTCCTTCCAGAAGACGGAGGATATCATCCAGTTGCAGCCTGTCATCCATTTCCACTGCGGGATGGCTTTCCAGTCGGTCAACGGCTATCGGTTCAGGCATTGTCCGCTGTCCTCGCAAACGATCAATGGCAGTATTGACGGTGATACGGATCAGCCAGGCACTGAATACCGCCGGTTTATCCGGCCCCTGCCCCCTGAAATCAGCAAGCCTGTCGAAGGCCTTAACAAAGCTATCGTTCACGACTTCCCTGGCCGTCTCCGTATCCACCACATACCTTCTGGCCACGCCCATCAGCTTGCCCCAATATCGGCGATAAACCTGCTCCTCCAGCTGGGCGGTAAGGTTTAGCCGTCCACTCAAGATGTCGGCTAAAAGCCCGTCTTCCTTTCCGTCCACGTAAAGTAGCTGTCCTGTCTGTTTAAATCCAAATTCATATGTACCCATAGATATAGACGGAAATCTGCTGCGAAACGCTAATAAAAATATTGCTTTTTCCTCTTTTTTTTACTTTTTCCGTTAAACGGCAAGAATCGTTTAGCATTCCCACCAAAGGCTACGTCTTGATTCAATAGAAGGGCATTTCTCTTTTTTTAACCCGATTCAAATTGCCGCGCATGCAGTTATCCATCATCATCCCCGTTTTTAACCGTCCGCAGGAAGTAAGGGATTTACTCGAAAGCCTCGCCAACCAAACCGATCCTGATTTCGAAGTGCTGGTTGTCGAGGATGGTTCGACCGACAGATGCGAATCCGAAGTGGATGCCTTCAGCACAAGGCTGCATATCAGATATTGCTATCGGGAAAATTCCGGCCCCGGACGGGCACGCAATGCCGGAGGCGCATTTTCCTCGGGCGATTACCTTATTTTCCTCGATTCCGACTGCGTCCTGCCGCCGCATTATGTACAGACGGTTCGGCAATCGCTCTCGCAGGACTATTCAGACGCTTTCGGCGGCCCGGATAGGGCAAGAGAAGATTTCTCGCCGATGCAACGGGCCATCAACTACTCCATGACTTCGTTCTTTACCACAGGAGGTATCCGGGGCGGAAACGAGCGATTTGAAAAGTTTCATCCCCGGAGTTTCAACATGGGCTTTTCCCGCGTCGTATTCGAGAAAACAGGAGGATTTGCGGCAATGCGTTTCGGTGAAGATATCGATATGAGCATCCGGATTATCGGCATGGGCTTCACGACAAGGTTGATCAAGGAAGCCTATGTTTACCATCGGAGGCGTACAACGCTCCGGCGATTTTTCAAGCAAGTATACAATTCAGGCGTCGCACGAATAAACCTTTATAAACGGCATCCCTATTCCTTGCGTGCTGTGCATTTCGCACCCGCGGCATTCACCGTCGGCATAGCGCTGATTTTGGTTTTGGCCGTATTGTTATCTCCTTACTTTTTGCTGCTGTTGGGTGTGCATGCGGTCTTCATCGCTGCAGATGCAGGGGCCAGGAATCGAAATTTTTTCATCGGCCCACTGGCGGTTGTGACAAGTTATACGCAGTTGATCGGATATGGACTCGGATTCATGCATGCCTTTATGGCGCGGATCATCTTTGGACAACAAGAATTTTCCATGTTCCAACGATCTTTTTACAACTAAAAAGCTCAAGAAAAAAATTTGGAAATCTCCTAAGTATATCGTAATATTGCGATATAAAAAAATACCATGGGTGCCACAAAAACAGAACACTTTACCGCGCAGCAAAATCGGATTGCGACGATTTGTAAGGCCCTTGGACACCCTGCAAGGATTGCTATCATTGAATATCTACTGAAGGTAAACCGCTGTATCTGCGGCGATATCGTAAACGAGTTGCCATTGGCTCAACCAACCATTTCGCAGCACCTGAAAGAACTTAAGAATGCAGGATTGATTAAAGGAAATATCGAGGGCAATGCTATCTGCTATTGCATCGATGATAAAACGTTTGATATCCTGAACGATTATTTCTCCAACATCATTACTACGGTGACCAACCAAAAATGCTGTTAATGCATTTTTTTTGGAAACACCCATCGTAATATTACGATAGACATTATGGCTTTTAAAAACAAACTATTTACACATGAAATTATCAGAAATAAAATCTTTGTTGCCAACATTAGCTAACGTTAATTTCCAGCTGGAAGACGGGACATTTGTTCCCGAACATTTTCACGTTACCGAAATCGGGATGGTTTCCAAACATTTCATTGATTGCGGTGGGACAATCAGGAATGAAAACGTCGTGAGCTTCCAATTATGGGACGCCGATGATCATGACCATCGCTTAAAACCCATAAAATTGCTCAACATAATCAAGCTTTCGGAAGATAAATTGGGTATCGATGATAGGGAAATCGAAGTAGAATACCAAAGCAATACCATTGGCAAGTATGGTCTGGATTTTGACGGAACAAATTTCGTTCTGAAAAACAAAGCGACCGCCTGCCTGGCACAGCACGCATGCGGAATACCGCCAGCGGCACAAAGATCCTGCTGCACAACCGACAACAAGAACTGTTAAACTCAAATCCAATCAGGTATGTATCCGCAATTGTCTCAAACCATTGAAAAACTCCGACAGCAAACCATTAGCCCGGAGCGCAAAGCTATTTTACAACCGCTCATTAATTTCATTCAGCAAAAGGTAAGCGCACGAAAAAATGCAGACATCAATTTCATCTGTACACACAATTCGCGCAGAAGTCATTTGGCGCAGGTGTGGGCACAAACTGCAGCGCACTACTTTAATATCCCGGAGGTATACTGCTACTCGGGTGGCACGGAAGCTACGGCTTTGTTTCCTAAAATAGTTGAAACACTCGTTGAAGCAGGTTTTCGTATTTCGGTGATTGCCTCAACCGACAACCCCGTTTACGGCATAAAATACAGCGAAAACACATTACCCGTCATCGGTTTTTCAAAACGCTATGATGATTCGTTCAACCCCACTTCAGCGTTTGCAGCCGTCATGACCTGTTCACAGGCTGATAGTGGTTGTCCATTTATTGCCGGTGCCGGGCAACGAATTGCCATTACTTTTGAAGACCCGAAAGTTGCGGACGACACAATGGAGCAAGCACAGGTTTATGCGCAAAGGAGTTTGCAGATAGCCGCCGAGATGTTCTATGTCTTTTCCATGATTGAAAAATAACCATGCAGCCGAAACTACGATTCCTTGACCGCTACCTGACATTTTGGATTTTTCTTGCCATGCTCATAGGCGTGCTGGTGGGCTATTTATTCCCCGGCCTTGCCAATATTACCCACTCGATTGCTGTTGGTGCCACCAACATACCGCTTGCTACCGGGTTGATTTTGATGATGTATCCACCATTGGCCAAAGTAGATTATTCACTGCTGCCCAAAGCCCTCCAAGACAAACGGGTGATGTCCATTTCGCTGGTTCTGAACTGGGTAATCGGCCCTGTCTTGATGTTTGTATTGGCCGTCGTTTTCCTGAGAAACGATCCGGATTACATGGTTGGACTCATTTTAATCGGTTTGGCAAGGTGTATCGCCATGGTTATTGTTTGGAATGATTTGGCAAAAGGCAACCGGGAATACGCTGCGTTGCTGGTTGCATTAAACAGCATCTTCCAGGTCATATCATACAGCTTCTATGCTTGGCTTTTCATCAATGTACTTCCGCAGAAACTGGGGCTGGGCAATTTCAATATATCAATCCCCATGCGGGATGTTGCCGAAAGCGTCATGATTTACCTGGGAATACCATTTTTAGCCGGATTCCTGACTCGTTACGGGTTGGTGAAAGCGAAGGGAAAGGATTGGTACAATAGGAAGTTCATTCCTGTAATATCGCCGATCACGCTGTATGCCCTGCTTTTCACCATCATACTGATGTTCAGTTTGAAAGGCGACCAGATTTTAGCGTTGCCATTGGATGTACTACGGGTGGCGCTACCGTTGATTATTTATTTTGTCCTGATGTTTTTCATCAGTTTCTTTATCAATAAATCGCTGAACATACCATATGACAAAAATGCCGCGGTATCTTTCACCGCCACTGGCAATAACTTTGAATTGGCGATAGCCGTCGCAATCGCAGTTTTTGGCATCCATTCACCGCAGGCATTTGTCGGCGTAATCGGTCCATTGGTCGAGGTACCCGTTTTAATGCTTTTGGTGAAGGCAAGCCTCAGATTAAAGAAAAGTAAGCCACCCCATTCAACGTGACATTCAAACGAGGTGGTTTGATTAAAGACCTAGTCGTTATCGCTTGTGCTCAAACACCACCTGGCCGTCTTTTGTCAGCTGCAGCTCGCCATGATGTTCGGTATAGACGTAGAACGACTACAGGAAACTGCCCACGTCTTTCCGCGAACGGGGAGCCAAGCTATCAATTTCTTCAAGAACTTCCCGTGCCGCCGGCTTTCTCGGTACCGCGTCATATTGGGATGTTCCCCAGGGATGGCCGCGGGCAAGCCGTTTCAACCTGGGAGACACTCCTTTCCACACTCCCCATTCCGTAATGGTCTCCGCCATGTACTGCGGGACAGGAGAGCACATACCTGCAAAAACGGCGGAGCAGTGGCGAATAAGTTAACCGGTTCAGTACCCCGACACCCCGCCGCATGTAACCGTGTGGTTCGAAATTCCGTAAACCTCCGTATTGGTTCGCTCTCTTTATATAGTTTGTGGAAACTCATCCTTCCAATGTGTGTATTGCCAGTCATCAGCCTCCTCTTCGGTAAGCAAGCACTTTTCCAGATCGCGCAGGTGCCTGTCTTTGTCGAGGTTCTGCCCGATAAAGACCAGCTCCGTCTTCCGGTCGGCCCATTGCGGGTGCCAACGGTCCTCAATGGATTGACGATGTTCGATATAGTCTGCATAGCGATACCGCTCGACTTCAGGTATACTGCACCACCACGATCCGGCACTTTCGATGCGGAGGCTGCCGCCGGCCTGGCTGAAACCGATGGCCATATTGGGTCGCGAAGCGATCCAGAACAGTCCTTTCGCCCGTATCATTCCGCTGGGATCCACGTAGCTGAATGTCTGCGCTACGGGGATTGGTTCGGAAATTCCCGTATTTTCGATCAGCAGGTAGTCGAACCGGTTTTCCTTTGCCAGCCGTTCAACCTCCACCATGAGGTCTTCCCGCAGGGTACAGCAAATGCAGCCGTTGCTCATTTCCGCCAGCTTCTCATCCGTGCGCGAAAGCGTATGCTCCCGTTCGACCAACTGCGCGTCGATATTCACTTCGCTCATATCATTGACGATAACCGCCACCTTGAGGTTTTCCTTGTTGTGCAATACATGGTTCAATAATGTCGTCTTCCCCGCTCCGAGGAACCCGCTTAATACAGTTACAGGTACTAATAAATGCTGCGGTGGCAGCACATTCACGATCCAACTACGTTATTCATTGATTCGGTTAGGTGGAGCATTCTTTTCATGGCCAACTTTGTACCATTGTTTAATCATAAAATGTTAAAAAAGATGGATACAAAAAAAGTATGGTTCGTTACCGGGGCTTCGAAAGGGTTGGGACTTGCCCTGGTCAAAAAATTATTGCAGGACGGCTACCGTGTAGCGGCAACGACACGGAATGCACAGCCTGTAAAGGACGAAATCGGGGAAGGGTCAGACGTGTTTCTTCCACTGGAGGTAAACTTAACCGACAACAACGATGTACAACGTGCTATTGAAAAAAGCATCGCACACTTCGGCAAAATTGATGTCGTGGTCAACAATGCGGGCTACGGACAAATAGGCACGTTAGAAGAGCTGACGGACGAAGAAGCCAGGGAAAATTTTGATGTCAATGTTTTCGGTGCGCTGAATGTTATCCGGAATGCAATGCCTTATCTCAGGAGTCAGAAATCGGGTCATATCTTTAACATCGCATCGGCAGGCGGCTTATTCGGAGGTTTTGCGGGCTGGGGGATTTATTGTGCCACAAAATTTGCCATGGCGGGCTTTACGGAAGCATTGGCCGCGGAAGCTGAAGCGCTTGGCATAAACGTCACTGTCGTCTATCCCGGGTATTTCCGGACCGATTTTCTGGCCAAAGGCTCGGTAAGAACGCCCAAACAAACCATTCCGGACTATGAAGCTGCCCGGCAATCCGAACAGGCACACCTGGGCAGCATCAACGGCAACCAGCCAAACGACCCCGAGAAAGCGGCAGATGTATTGATTGCCATCAGCAATGAAGACAAACCGCCTGTTCACTTGTTATTGGGTAACGATGCGTACGACATCCTGAAAAACAAGATTGACATCATCACCAAAGACGTAGAACAATGGAAAAGCTACACGTTATCCACCGCATTTTAATCGGGATTGTCTTATGGGGAAATACAGGCTGTTCGTCAAAAGCGCAACAAATGGAACATCCGGAAACCAAAGCGGCAGCAGAAATAGTAGCCGTCCGGTTTGAAAAATGGAAAAAGGGCGAAGCCGACTTTTTCGGACTGTTGGCGGATGATGTGGTTTGGACAGTCAGCGGCAAATCACCCGTTTCGGGTACTTATCACGGGAAAACCGATTTTTTGGAACGTGCCGTTAATCCAATCATCGGCAGACTCAAAACACCACTGAAGCCCGAATTGATTAGCCTTACGGCCGACAGTTTTTTTGTGTGGCTTCACTTCAGCGCAAGAGCGACCACAAAAACGGATGAAATTTATGAAAACACCTATATTTGGAAAATGCAGTTGACAGACAACAAGATAACGAACTGCATTGCGTTTCTGGACACGTACGAATTAACAGATTTGATGAATAATAAAGAAAAAACGATGAACCAAACCATAGCGGAAACTAAAGAATACATCGGAATGTGGGTAACCAAGGATGGCTATATCCGCCACGAGCTATTGCCCAACAACCGATACGACGAAGCACGGGGCAATCGCAAAAGTGCCTATCAGGGTAGTTACAAGGTAACAGGAAATCATATTGATTACAAAGACGATACGGGATTTTCCGCAGACGGTGAGTTTAAAGACGGCGTGCTGTATCATGCCGGAATGGTCTTGTATAAAGAAAAGTAATCAGGTAAATTAGCACTTATGGAAAAGGCATTCCGCTTTAACTCAATCGCTGAATTTCACGCTTTCTGCAATTTGCCTAAGCCTGAGCATCCGTTGATCAGCTTGATAGACTACAGCAAGGTCTCCTATCCTGTTGAAGAACATGAGCTGAAATGGATTCAGCACTTCTATGCCATTGGCTTAAAGCGGAATGTCAATGCCAAATTCAACTACGGACAGCAGCAATACGATTTCGACTCGGGCGTGCTCACGTTTGTCTCCCCGCTCCAGTTCTTGAAACTGGAAATCAACCAGGAAGCCAAAGCGGAACCAACGGGCTGGCTGCTGCTGGTCCATCCCGATTTTTTATGGAATACACCATTAGCCAAAAAGATAAAATCGTACGATTTCTTCCAGTACGCCGTAAACGAAGCGCTGTTCCTTTCTGACAAAGAGGAGCGGGTTATCGTAGATATACTGCAGCGAATCGAGCAGGAATATCAATCCAACCTGGATAAATTCAGCCAGGACCTTATTATTGCCCAGATAGAATTGTTGCTCATTTATTCGGAGCGCTTCTATGAACGCCAGTTTATTACGCGCAAGAAATCCAACCATGAATTATTGGAACGATTTGAAAACGTGCTTTCCAACTATTTCAAAAGCGGTCAATTGCTTGAAAACGGCACGCCAACCGTGACGGCTATTGCCGAACAGCTCAATATTTCGCCCAATTATTTAGGCAGCCTTTTACGGATACATACCCAGCAAAGCACGCAACAGCATATTCAGCACAAATTGATTGAATATGCCAAAGAACAATTGAGTACGACAAATTTGTCCATAAGTGAGATTGCTTACGAGTTGGGGTTTGAACACCCGCAGTCGTTTAGTAAACTGTTCAAAAGCAAAACCAACTTAACGCCTTTGGCGTTCAGGCAGTCGTTCAACTGATAAAAAAAACGATTAACCGGGCGGCCTCCTACACGTGGTGCCTTGCCATGGTATCCTTTCCCGATTTCAATTCCGGTATCCGGCACACACCAGGCAAGTATCAGCCAGGTAAAACACGGGTAGCACACACTTGCATGACACCGTCTAAAGGTGGTTTATACGTGGCTAATACCTGACTAATACGTGGCTAACAGGCGGGACATCGGTCAATCTCTGACGTCTTTTTTGAGCACCTTTCCCTCGGCATTCAGAAATACAGTGGCATCATCGTCATCGGACGTTATATCAATCGTGTAAAACACGCCTTCCACGGCATCTTGCACAAATAGATAGTTGTCCACTTCGTAACCTGCTCCGACATACCGGCTCACCGCAGCTGCTACCTTGGCGGGCAACTTACTTTCCGGCACTGGTTTTGAAGTGCTCAGCCATTCACCCGCCATGCTTATTTCCATGACGGAACCGTCGGAGAGGACAGCGATATATTTGCCCCGCTGCTTATCAGCAATCCATTTGTTAATTTTGTTGCCGGTAGCCTTGCCTTCTGCTATGGTTTTTACCTGAGCAGGGATATTTTCCTGTGCCTCTGCATTGTCCGTGGTTAGGGCTGCTATGATCAGCAGGCCCTTTATCATCAACTTCATCATTTTATAGGGTGTTTTACTGATGACAAAGCTACAGCGAATGTTTTGTACATACGACCGTGCCGCTACGGAGCTCGCATTCTACGTATTACTACGGTAATGTGTCCGCCACAGCTATCCCATATAGGGACAGGCTGGGCCAATTAAAGACGGTAAACCAATTAAAAAATATCGAAATTTTGTCGTATCTTTGTGACTTCCGTTCAATTAACCGTATTCAACGGGAAGGCTGGTGTTGTTATGCATTCAACACTTTTAATACGAATAATTTGCAATTTTCATCTTTCAATCTTTCTGAACCGATATTAACGGCTTTGGAAAAAGCGGGATACCATACACCCACGCCCATACAGGCGCAGGCCATCCCCATCATCATGCGAAAACGCGATGTTTTGGCATGTGCGCAGACCGGAACGGGCAAAACCGCTTCGTTTGCGCTGCCGCTCATCCAATTATTGCTGGATCACCGCATGCACAGGGCGGCGGGCCCACAGGTACTGATTCTGGCGCCCACCCGGGAGCTGGCAATACAAATCGGTGAGAATATCGACGGATATGCAGCGCTGACCCCGGTTAAGCATGCTGTTATATTCGGCGGCGTATCAATCAATAACCAGATCAGCATGCTCCGGAAACATCCAGAAATCCTTGTCGCCACGCCAGGGCGATTACTGGATCTATTGAACCAACGTGCCGTCTCTTTATCGTCTATTGCTTACCTGGTACTTGACGAGGCCGACCGGATGCTCGATATGGGCTTTATCAAAGACATCAAGAAAATTATTGGACTGATTCCTACCACCCGGCAAACGTTGTTGTTTTCGGCCACCATGCCGAAAAACATCGAGGATTTTGCCCAATCTATCCTTACCAACCCGGAGCGGATCACCGTCACCCCGGTATCTTCTACGGCAGAGAAAATCGACCAACTGGTTTTCCCGGTGGCAAAAGCAGACAAAATCGGGCTGTTGGCACACCTTATCAAGCAGGAGAAAACAGGCTATATCCTCGTATTTTCACGGACAAAGCACGGCGCGGACAAAATTGCCAGGAAGTTAAACCAAACGGGAATCACGGCTGAAGCTATCCATGGCAATAAATCTCAGCAGGCGCGGCAAAAAGCGCTGAGCCGCTTCAAGACGGGCGCCATCAAGGTGTTGGTAGCCACGGACATTGCCGCCCGTGGCATCGATGTAGACAACCTGCACTTGGTGATCAACTACGACCTGCCGAATGAGCCGGAGACCTACGTACACCGCATCGGCCGGACCGGCAGAGCCGGAGCCAGCGGCAGGGCGTGGTCTTTTTGCGATGTAGATGAGCGGGAATACCTTTGGCAGATCCAACGGCTTATCAATAAAGAAATCGACAGGAAAGATGATCACCCTTTCCCTGCCGACGGCATGCTGTCTTACATACAGCCAAAGCCCCAACGGCAAGTGGCCTCGGCCACCAGCGCCCCGAAAAAACGGAAGAAAAAGCGAAAAAACAAACCAGCTGTCTCCGCAGCGTAAAACACCAACTTCTTTAATTATTAATTAGCATAAATGGCAAAATCCCAAGAAACATTCAACAAAAAAGAACGAGCAAAAAAGAAACTTCAAAAAAGAAAAGAGAAAGAACTGCGCAGGGACGAAAAACGGCATGAACCCTCAAGCAAAGGCAAGAGCCTTGATGACATGATTGCGTATGTGGATGAAAACGGCAACATTTCTTCCACACCACCGGACCCCAAAAAGGTCAAGAAAATAGCCGTGGAAGATATCGTCATCGACACGCCAAAGGAAGCTCCGGTCGATCCGGATGCGCTGCCCACCGGGATCATCACGTATTTTGACGCGGCAAAGGGATATGGGTTTATCACAAACCAACAGTCACAAGAACGTATTTTCGTGCATGTGAAAAGCCTGGCTGAGCCAGGCGTCACCTTAGCCACCGGAGATAAAGTGGAATATACTGCAACAAAAGGTCCACGCGGCCTACAGGCCGAATCGGTCCGAAAGATCTAGCTCCTGCCCAGACGATAGATATGCCGGAGATGGGATGCAAACGCGTGTCCCATCGTCCGGTGTTCCAAATAGACAACACCGAATTCTTCACATGTCGCTTTTACCAGCTTGTTAATAGCTGGGTAATGCACGTGGCTAATGCGTGGGAAGAGGTGATGCTCCACCTGGAAATTCAGCCCGCCAAGTAGCCAGGATACTATCCGGCTGCCTGTTGCAAAATTGGCTGTTGTACTCAGTTGGTGAACCATCCATTCCTGTTCGATTTTTCCCGAATCCCCGTCGGCCACCGGAAATTGGGTAGACTCCACGACGTGGGCCAGTTGGAATACCACGGCCAGGCAAAACCCACAGGAAACGCCAACGATCAACCAGCCCAGTAAGGCTGACCAGCCGACCATGAAGATCGGTATCACAAGGTATACCCCGGCATAACACAGCTTTGTACCCCAGAAGATGAGGTGTTCGCGAAGCGGCATCGATTTCCTATCAGCTTTAATGCCCATTTTGCCGGAAAAATACTTTTCAAAGTCCTGAAACAATACCCAAGCGATATACGATATCCCATAGAGTACAAACCAATAGGCAAACTGAAAGCGATGGAACCATCTTCTGGGCTGATCCGCATGCATACGCATAAACTTGATGTCGATGTCGTGATCAAGGCCATCCACGTTGGTATAGGTATGGTGGCTGATATTGTGCTTTTGTTTCCAAAAATAGATTGTGCCGCCGAGCATGTTTAATGTATAGGCAGAAACATTATTGAGCCAGGCTTTCTTCGAAAAGCTCTGGTGCCCGCCTTCATGCATGATATTGAAGCCGACTGTTGCAAAGGTCACCCCCAGGAGGACACAAAGCACACAAGAAACCCAAATCGGCATGGTGAGAAAAAGTAGCGCCAAATACAGCGCCACGGCTATTGACACCAACAAAATACTTTTGATATATAGTTTTCGGTTTCCCGTACTGGATAGGCCGTGAGTCTTGAAATAATCGTGCACCCGCGTGCGAAGCGTGCTGGCAAACGGTTTGTTTGTGCTGTTGAAACTGATTTTAGACATGTGAATGTGATATAATAAATAATTACCGAAGATACAGGTTTGATCTTGGGCAATGGCATCGTGGAAGAAGGTTTAACGATTTTTAACAAAGGGCACGGGCATCTGCCCAACCCGATACAAATAAAAACCATCCGGCGTAAATTACCGGATGGCTTTATACAATATCTGAAAAATGGATTAGATCAATTTGACATTTACTGCATTTAGGCCTTTCTGGCCTTGTGCGACTTCAAATGAAACATCGTCATTCTCGCGGATACGGTCTTTCAACCCTGATGAGTGAACAAAAATCTCACGTCCACCGTCATTGGGGGTGATGAAACCGAAACCCTTGGTTTCATTGAAAAATTTTACTACGCCTTCTTGCATGGCATTTTGAATAAAAAATGAATAAAACTATTAATTGCGATAAAGATAAAAATAAAATATTGAAAATCAGCCATTTTTTATCATTATTTTCCAAACGCACATTTTCCGCGGAAATACCTCGTTCCTGCAAACAACTAAAGAAACATACCAAAAGACAAGCAAAATTCATTAGTTTTGCATGCAGACCAGCTAATTAAATTAATACATTGGTATCTTCGAAAGCACACCCGGATAACGGCGAAAACCTACCCAACTTCATTGCCCGGTTTGAAAAAGCCCTGCATGAAGCATTTTATAAAGAGGCTGACATCAATCAGCTTAGCTTACAGCGCGGATTGCCTCCGGCCGTCTGGAAGCGCATCATGGATGAGGTCCCCCTTGCTGTAGCCATACCAGAAGCCTACGGAGGGCGGGGTGCTATTGTGAAGGAATGCCTTGCTTTGTTGGCATCGGCCTCGTATGAGTCGCTGCCATTATCACTTACCTTCGGCATCAACATTGCCCTGTTTTTGGAGCCTGTCGCAAAGTATGCCGCAGCTGACGTGAAAGCACCTATTTTCGATGCGTTTTTAAAACACCAGCGCATGGGCGGGTTGATGATCACCGAACCCGATTATGGAAGCGATGCGCTCAATATGCGCACGGCCTACATGCCACACGAATCGGGCTATCGCATCAAGGGCACCAAGCACTGGCAGGGTCTTACGGGGCAAGCCGACTTTTGGCTGGTCACCGCCCGCAAACAATTGCCCAACGGCGAGTTGGCGCGTGACATCGATTTCTTCATCAGCGACAACAACGTGCCTGCCCAACACATCAAGGTGGAGAAGCTGTTTAACAACCTCGGGCTGTACATGATTCCCTATGGGTTGAATACCATAGACATTGAGGTGCCTGCCAACCAGCGGCTACAACCCGAAAGCACGGGCCTGAAAATGATGCTCGACATCCTCCACCGCAGCCGGATGCAATTTCCCGGCATGGGCATGGGCTTCATCAAGCGGATGCTGGATGAGGCGGTAAGCCATTGCAGCCAGCGCATGGTGGGCAGCGGCAACCTATTGGCGTTGGATTCGGTACAGTTCCAGCTCTCGCGCATCCAATCGGCGTATACCATCTGCTCGGCCATGTGCGCCCGGAGCAGTGCGATCAGCGGCATACCATATAACCTGTCATCCGAAGGCCTGGAAGCCAATACCATGAAAGCATTGGTAACCGACCTGATGCAGGAAGCGGCCCAGCTATGCTTGCAGGTTTCTGGCGCCAATGGCTATAAAATCAGCCACATTGCCGGCCGCGGCATCGTAGACAGCAGGCCCTTTCAGATTTTTGAAGGATCCAACGAAATGCTGTATACACAGATCGCTGATATCCTGCTCAAGAAAATGAAAAAAGCGAAAGTAGACAATCTGTTCCAATACCTGTCTGCTGGCGAGCTCACCAAACAAGCTGCGCCCCATTTCAAGAAATCGCTTGATTTCTCGCCGGGGGAAGTACTGACGCAGCGTAAGCTGGTCGATCTGGGCAAAATTATCAGTCGCACAACAGCTGCGGGTTATGTGCTATCCCTAGCGGATAAAGGGTTCCGCAGCGATTTGGTGGAGGGATGCCTGGAAAACCTAAGCATGGACATTGCCCATTTGGTATCCAATTTTTACCTCGATAGCCGGGCGCAAGTAATCAATGACTATACTTCGGCTAGCGACTGGAAGGCATTTGTTTAAGCCTATGATCTCCCAAAAAAAACCACCCGTCACCTCATCAAGGTATACGGGCGGCACTAAGTTGATTATTAACTAAATCGGTTATTGCGCTATCGGCGGTTCAGCGAGCCGATAGGTACTTTGTTGTGTAAACGTCCTTCCAAACATATCCGTGGCGCGTACTTCAATACGATGCTCACCTACGGGCAAATTGGTCGGGATATTCGCCCGCCAAAGGTGGGTGCTATTCACCGCATTGGACGGCCGGCGCCCGGGCATCAACTCCTCCGTCGTATCCCAACGGTATAGCAACCGTACAAAATCGGGGTCCGGTGCTTCGACGTAGTTCATGGGCTTCCAATCGCCGTTGCCGACACGGTACTCCACCTTGTTGCCTTCGTGTCCCATGAAAAAGTTGGCAAAAATACCCGACGACGTACTGCGCCCTTGTGCAACCACTTTCGGATGGAAGAGCTTAATCTGGAACTCGTTCGGCTCGTTTGCAACCTTATAATCAATGACATATTGATTGCCACTGATGCGAAGAAAAGCATACCCCTTGGGTGTACCGTCGCGCATGGTCGATACCGGCACGCCACGTTCATCGAGCTCGCCGGAATACCAATCACCCGAGGTCGTACCTGCATTATATTCGTGGTGTGGCTTGTCTTGGCGCCAGCCTGCCTCGCGGCCATAAAAATTCTGGCGCTGCAAATGCGTATGGGCCGACATGGACAACGTATAGGGGTAGTCTTTCAATAAATCGAACAGCCGTTGGCGATCCGCATCACGGAATGCATCTTCATTGTTGTGCAACAGGGGGATATGGAAGGCCAGCACAATCAGTTTATCCGTACTTACGTGCTTTAAGTTGTTTTCCACAAAATCCAGTTGGTCTTTGCGAAAGCCGCCCCAGTAGCCACTGCCATCGCGCGGGTCTGGATACAGGATGTCGTCGAGTACAATGAAATGCGCGTTGCCATAATTAAACGCGTAGTTGGCCGGGCCGAAACTCGCTTCATAAGTCTCATCGGCCAACGAATCGGCAGGAGCATCGTAATCCATGTCATGATTGCCCATCAGGTTATACCAGGGAACGCCAATCTGCGCCACGGTGTTCCGGTACGCTTCGTGCATCGACAAGTTGTCGCCAACCAGATCGCCCAAGCTCAGCCCAAAGGCAACATTTGGTATAGCCTTCACTTCGGCTACCACCCCCCTATTGAAGTTTTCCATATCCTCATCCGTATAAGGTTGTGGATCACCGAAAATCAAAGCGGTAAAATCGTTAGGCTCCTCCCGCTTCGTCAACGGGAAATCAACAGCTTTCGGCAGTGCTCCGGTAGCCGCTACGCCACCGTATTTCAATGCCGGCGAACCATTCGGTTTATGGATATAATAAAATTGAGGAAGGTTGTTTTCATCTACGGGCACGGCGTATCCCGACGGTTTAATTACAAAAATGATGTTATCAGCCCCTACGGGCAGCTCATAACGCCCGCTTTCATCGGTCTTCGTCACCTGCACGCCATTACTTACCGAAACGCCCGAAATACCTTGCTCGCGGCGATCGCGCCGGCCATTACCGTTTGCATCGTCATAGACATACCCGGTTACGACCGATTGGCCATATAACAGGATACCACAAAACAGCGAAAGAAAAGTTAGAATTAGTTTTTTCAACATGGAATCACTTTTAGTTTCTGGCAGACAAAGAAACGGCCTAATCGCCAATTAAACATTAATCTTATGCTACCTTATTGTTAAGTTACACCCCATAGCTACGCAGCGATCTGTTCGCGTATCTAATTTACAGATGCCCGGCTCGCCCCCGCGGTGACAGCCGAATGAAAAGGCACCACAAACCGTTCGAACAATGTAGCTTCCGGCTTTTCCAGGGAGATGGCTTCCTGGGCAAGCGTATAGTATTCGCCCACCAACTGTAGGCCCTCTTCCAGCTTTTTGACACTGATTTTGAGAAAACCGTAGCGGTCATCACAGTAATTTTCCAGCCTCACCTGATGGATGGCTGGATGGCCGTCTTCCACGCGTACATCACCCAAAGGGGCAATCGGATGCAAATCGGCATAACCACCAGCGCCAGCCACGATATAAGGCAGTACGCTCCCGTCTTCATAAGACTTGGTAAACCGCTGATAGTTGTGCACATGCCCACTGAAAACGATATCAGGCCTCACGCCGGCCAACTTGAATGCATGTTCAAGAAACGCAATCATCGCCGGGCTGGACCCGTGGTTGGTATCCGCAGAATAAGGAGCATGATGCAGACAGACGATGACAGCCTTATCCGGGCGCAGGCTATTTGAATAACGAAGTTCTTCCACAAACCAATCCTGTTGCTCGGCGGTAATAGCACCGTGCTTCATGACATTGGCATAGAGCCCGATGAAATGAGCGAGCGGCGTTTCCAAAGCCCAATACACATTGGGCTGTACCATGCTTAGCCGCTTACTGCCATTCCCAAATATGACCTTGCGTGGATAGGTATCGCAAAACACATCCATAAACGCGTCCAAGCTCTGGTAAAGGAGGTCGCTGCCCGGATTGACATCGCCATCATGATTGCCCGCAATGGCAAATATCGGCCCAGGATAGTCTTCATAAGGTACGAAAAACTGCTTCGCATACTCGCGGGCCTCGCCATGATTGTACACGATATCCCCCAAGTGAAACAAAAATGCCGGCCGCTCGCAGGCTGGCCCATCGTTATGAGCCTGTTGTGTCATTGCCGAAGCAATTAACGATTGAAACGCCGAGTGCCGCACGCTACCCGTGTCGCCAATCATGTGAAAACTCATGCCTTCCGCCAACCGTTCGTCTCTACCACGCAGTACGTCACGTATGTTTAACCGATAAGGGTATACGCCCGTCGGATGGGGCAACGGCCTGAATAGATGGGAGTCATCCGGCACATGCCGCAAAAAAACAGGTCCTGTCCGTCGTACATTTGCCATATCACAAAGTTAACATGATATTACAAAGTTAACACGGGTATATTAAACCCGTGTTAACGAACGACTAAACATCTATGTCTTTGCGCGCGGTTATTGATACCCGGTATTCTGATCCAGGTTCGGATTGAGCGTGCGTTCGCTCGTGGGTACCGGGTACAGGCGCATGTTAGGATTGCTGTCCGTTTTATATCCCCAGCTATCTTCAAATCTACCGAAGCGAATCAAGTCATTCCGGCGCCAGCCCTCCCACGCCAGTTCCCGTGCGCGTTCATCCAGCAGTTCGCCAAGAGATACACTTTCCACCAGCGGCGCGTGCGCCCGTTCACGAATTTTATTGACCAGCAGCGCAGGCGTTTGCAATTCGCCATTGACAGCTGTGGCAGCCGCCCCGCGGAGGATAGCTTCTGCTTTCATCAGGTATACGTCTGCCAACCGGAATACCGGCATGTCGTTGTTTTGATAGCGCGTGCTCGGATTGGCATTCTTATCGGGATAGTATTTGATGGAACGTACACCCCGCGCTTGTCCCAGCACATCATTTCCGATATCCATGGTTGCCGGAAACCGCAACGGCATTTCGGGCGTAAATTCGAGATGCCATTCGATAGGTGCCGTGCCATCGGCACCTTCATAGGTCTCATCGAGCCCCTTCTTTGTGGTGCTGATGGTGATTGGCGTGCCGTCCCAGTTGTATTGCTTACCAGCCAACCACGTATCGTTGCGCACATCGCCCTCCAGATTAAACAGCGCATAATAGTCGGCAATGGTGCTTAGCGCAATGCTTGGCCTGAAAGGCAGCTCATATTTTTCCTGAATGGCTGTGTGCAGGCCGTAACGATTGAAGTGATTTCCTTCCGCTACGTTGGCGTCGTAAGGCACCGCAAGGATTGTTTCCTGGATTTGCGCCCCATTGTCAGGGGCAAAGATGCTCATGTAATCGGCATCAAGACTATACCGCCCTTCAGCAAGGATGTGATCACCCATTTCTACCGATTCGACGTAACGTGGCGTACCGGTGTAATACTCCGCATTCAGATACAGTTTTTGTAGCAATGCATAAGCCGCAAACTTGGTGGGACGCCCATAGGTCAATTGCCCCACCGTGGTTGACAGGTCGGGCAAGGCCGCCTTCAATTCTTCCTCGATGTAAGCAAACACCTCCACACGTGGCGCGGTTGCCGGTGCATCGGTTTCGCCAAACGCCCGGATGATGGGAATGTTGCCGAAGAGGTCCATCATAAAAAAGTAGAAGAGAGCTTTCATCGTCCGTACCTCAGCCACGGTCATCGCCTTGGTTTCGGATTCAGGGGCCGACTCAAACAAGTTGAGTATCCGGTTGCAGGTATTGATACCGCCGAACCCCCACTCCCAGACATCCTTCACAATGATGTGGTCCGGATTCCATGTATGGTAGTGCAATGTCCGGAAGCGACCGCCATCGTCGTAGTTGCCCCCTCTCGCGGGGATGATGGCTGCATCGGTCGAATGTTCCTGCAATCGCCAGTAATCCACGGCGTACCGCGAGCGAAGCTGCGTATATATGGGGCCGGTGGCTGCCACAAACGATTCGGGCGTGGTGGGGAAATTGCCGGGTGTGTATTCCGATTCGATAGGCACATCCAAATCGGTGCAGGAAGCTGCGCCCATCAAGAGCAGTGCAGCGCATATTTTCATCGATTTCTTCATCGTATTATCTCCTTAGTTATCTATTAAAAAATCACATTCAAGCCAAAAATGAACGAGCGCGTTTTGGGGTAGTAATTTCCGTTGTCAATACCGGGGGTAAGCCCGCCCATGTTGATTTCCGGATCGATACCCCGGTAATCGGTGATAACAAACAGGTTGTTACCGGATGTATAGAGCCGCAACGTGGACGCGTTTTTCAGCTTAAACGTATACCCCAATGTCGCATTGTCCAGCCGGAGGTATGAGCCGCTTTCGATATACCGATCAGACAGCAGGTAGGCATTGTTGTCATTGGCCGCTTCGTCTAAGGTAAAGACCGGTATGTTCGAAAACGTCGCTTCACCGGGGCTATTCAGATCGGCCAGCGTAGCGTTCATGATTTTATTGCCCGACACGCCCCGCAGGAAAAAGTTGAAGTCGAAATTTTTATACCGGAAGGTGTTGTTCCATCCGTAGATAAATTTCGGCTGCGCATTGCCTGCAAAAGCGAAATCGTCTGATGTCGGTGCCGTGGTCGGATTGCCTTCCCGGTCGTAGATCAATGTTACGCCTTCTTCATTTTTGCCCGCATATCGCCAGGTATAAAACGTGCCGATGGGATAGCCTTCCTGTACAATCTGCGACGAGTTGCCCGACTGGCCTTTGCCGCCGAGGTAAGCGGTGTAGATTAACGGCAGTTCGAAGTTGTCATTCGATAGCGATATCAGCTCGTTCGTATTGTGGGAAAAATTCAGGGAAGTCCTCCACGTGAAATTGCTATTGCGCAATGGCGCTGCGTTGAGCAGCACTTCCACACCGGTATTTTTCACTTCCCCGGCATTGGCGGTCAATTGGTTGACGAAATATTGCGTGGTGGATACCGGGTACGTCCATATCAAATCAGATGTCCGCTTGTCATACCAGTCTATTGAACCGGACACCAAGCCGTTAAACAAGCCGAAATCCACGCCAATATTCAACATGCCGGTCCGTTCCCACTTCAGGTCGGGGTTGGCATTCTGGAATGGCCCAATGGCATTGATGAAACTACCGTCATAATAAAATCGCTGTGCCGAGCCGTACAGCAGCGTGGCGGTGAATGCATCAAATCCTTGTGAGTTGCCCGATACACCGTAGCCGGCCCGCAGTTTCAACAGGTCTACCGCCGTTGCATCCTGCATAAATCCTTCATTGTGCAGCAACCATCCCGCTGACACCGCCGGAAAGTAGCCCCAGCGATTGTTTGTGCCGAAAGCGGAAGATCCGTCTCTGCGGATAGACGCCTGCAAGAGGTATTTATTATGAAGGGTATAGTTTGCCCGCCCATAAAATGAGATAATTCGCTGCGTTTGTATCCGCATATTGCCATAATCTACCGGAACGCCCGCCGGTGGATCACCCAGCCCGGGATTGTTGTACCCGAGGTCATCGCTCACAAACCCTTGATTGGACGTCTGGAAGCCGTCGCCGAACTTATCTTCCTGCCACGAATATCCGGCCAAGAGCTTCACCTCGTGTGCTCCAAACAAGCGGTCATAATTCAGGTACGTCTCCAGTATCCGCTTGGTGTTGTTTACCGTATTGCGTACTGCCCTTCCGTTGGCATTCTGATACAATCCGGACAGGCTGTTGTAATAAATGTTGTTACTTACCTGCTCGTCCTGCGCCGAGATATTCAGTGTGTATTTCAATCCATCAAAGATATCCACTTCAGCTTGCCCGCTGGCCAGCAGGGTTTTCACCTTGCCATCAAAGCTATTGTTGTCAATAAGCGATACGGGGTTCAGGTAGTTGCGCGTACGCGACCAGTCTTCCGAGTAGGTACCATCGGGCTTTTTCACCGCCACCGTGGGCAGGTATTTGAGCATATTGGAGTAGACCAGATCATGCACATCCTCGGTGTTGGTGATGCTGTTTACCAGTGAAAAATTTAGCTTCAGGCGGTCGTCAAACTGCCGGTGCTGGATATTCGTACGGAGGTTGAACCGCTCCAGGGATGTACCCCGGATAATGCCTTCGTTACTGAGGTAGTTGATGCTCGCACCGTAAGCCGTCTTGGCAGCAGTGCCCATGAACGACAGGTTATGGTTGTGCGAAACGCCCGTACGGCTCACCTCCTTCTGCCAATCGGTATCACTGCCATCGTCATCGCTGGCAGCCAGCGACCTTCCGTTCGCTTCGAGGTATTGGCGCAACTGCGGCCCGCTCAACATTTCGATGGCATTCGACACCTGCTCAGCAGCGGTATACGCACTATAAGACAGGCGGGTTTGCCCCATCGCAGCCTTTCTGGTCGTAATCATGATCACCCCGTTTGCCGCACGCGCGCCGTAAATTGCGGTAGAGGATGCATCCTTCAACACATCGATACTGACAATGTCATCTGGAGCAACCAGATCAATGGAAGCCCCCGGCACACCGTCAATCACGTAAAACGGCTCCTGGGCACCATCGCGCAAGGTAGACGGCCCGCGCAGGATAATCGCTCCACGATTGTTCGGGTCGCCACTCTTGGTGATATTTAATCCGGCAACCTTACCCTGCAAAAGTTGTCCGGGCGAGCTGAACACCCCGGTGTTGAAATCGTCCTCATTCACGGATTGTACGGCGCCGACCAGGTTTTCTCGCTTGGTATTGCCATAGCCGACCACGACAATCTGGTCCAACTCGGTGGTACCCTCCTGTAGTTTTATAGCCAAGGAGATACGTTCGCCCCGGACGACACGATAGCCTTCGAGCCGTTGCGTCTCATACCCCAACGAGGAGACGACAAAAGCATACGGACCGCCCTCTGGGAGTTGTTCGAATTGAAACAGCCCCTGTTTATCCGTTGATGTCTGGCGATCGATGTTTGCTGCCTCATTGACCACCCTTACCGTTGCTCCAGCGATCGGTTCGCCCGTAGCGTCCTGCACGATGCCATTGACCATCGCTGCTTGCTGTGCAATGCCCCAATGGCTTGCCATTGACAGGATAAGCAGCATAAAAAATTGTCTCATCCTGCATTTTTGTTTTTGTTTTTGCATACGAATCGTTGTTTATAATGATAAAATTGACCATACTCTTCCCCGTACGCCCCAACTGAGGCGTTTGTCATCCTTGCTACCGGATAGCTTATTGAATAATTATGCGATAATGCTGTTCGTCTGTCCGTTCGAGTTTAAGGTGGTTGAGTGCACATATGATTTGCAACACCTGCTCCAACCGTTCCTGTTGTATATCTACCGTACCTGTGTAAGACACTTTGCCCAAGGCCTGCCGATCGAAATCAATATGGGCATCGTACTCCTTGGCAAGACGCGTTATCACATTGTCCAGTGCCATGTTATGAATAGCCAGCACCGTCCCATTGCGCGTGATCGACGGACGCGTATTATTGTTCTTTGGTCTGCTCACCGCAGGCTTCGAGATGCCGTGTCGCAGGTCGAAGGCACCACGGGCACCCGGTGTCGACAAATACTGTTCCTCATGATGCTCATCGGTGTGCCAAAGCTTCACCTTTCCGCTGTGCAGCCACACTTGCACCCGGCCATCCACTGCCGAAGCATCCACGGTAAACGATGTACCCAATGCCGTCGTAGCAAAGCCGCCCACCAAAACCGTGAAAGGCCGCGTGGTATCACGGGCTACATCAAACCGGGCTTTCCCCCGTAGCTGGATATCGCGCCGATCTGCATCAAACGGTTCCTTGAAGCGTATATTGGCTCCTTTGTGCAACGACACCTTGGATCGATCGGCCAACACAACATGCATCACGGTGGCCGTATCATTGGATACGGTTTTCCAAGCGGGGATTACCGGCAATTCCATGGCCGCCAAGCGTTGTTGTTCGCGTATTGCCCATCGATGTGCCTGTATTTTCCAGAAAAGTGAGAGGCCGCCCACGACCAGCAGCATACTCGCGACGGCATACCAGCCCGGAAGATAAAACTGAAAAACTTTACCGCGCTGTTGGGATATCCCCTGTTTTACCGCATTGGCTATCCGTACGCCTGTCGCTTCGGGCAAGCGGTCCACTTGCTGAAATGATTCCCAATCATCTTCTCCCAGCAAATGGTCGCCAAGCGGCTGCTTTTCGTCCAGCAGTGTACGCAGCAGTTTTTTCCGCTTATCGGCCGGATGCCTGCTCAGGTTATCCTGTTGTTCTTCACCGTTCATACCGATAATACGGCTGTCGAGGCCTTATCCCCTACCGGTTAATAATTAGTTAACACAGGTGTCAAAGCAAGAAGGTCAACAACGATTCTTTGAGGTGGCGCAAGGCCTTGGCAATGTGGTTTTCGACAGTCTTAGGGGATATGGAAAACAAGTCAGCAATCTCTTTATGGGTGAGTCCCTGTTCGCGGCTGAGGTTGAAAATTGTTTGCTGCATATACGGCAATGAGGCAATGGCTTGCTGGATGTGACGCAGCAAGTCTTTATTTTCTATCGCGTCGATAAGGCTATCGGTAAAGGGGGTATGTGCTGATTCCTGGGCGTATTTCAACCGGGCCTGCTCCTTACGGAGCTCATCAATAAGTACCGACTTGGCGATCTGAAACAACTGGGATGCCAGTGGAATGGCCGGATCCAGTTTGCTTCGCCGTTGCCACAGGCGGATGAAAGTCAGTTGCACCACTTCCTCGGCCACGAAATCCGAACCAATCTGTTTCTGGATATAGTAATAAAGGCGCTCGTGGTATTGTTGAAATACCTTCTCGAAGACCTGCTCGTCTCCCTGAACGATAGCCAAAGTCGCTTCCATGCAACTGCAAAAATTTAGAACAGCTATTTGGTTAACGCGAAGTTGATGTTATGAAATTGTTATATAGAATCGAGTAGGAAGTAAGGGATTATTTCCCTTACTGTCCTCTCACACCACCGTACGTACCGTTCGGTATACGGCGGTTCCTTAAGTTTTGACATGAACCTTTTTGTAGTAATCCGACAGAAAGGCATATCCCGCTTGGCGTAGCCTATCGTTGGTCAGGGAAGTCGCAAGAATGTAGCTGTTGGCTGTGTACCAGTAGCCTTTTCTTGTATTCGCCCATTCCCATGCCTTGGATTTGTTTACGCCCAGTTTGATTAGGTTGGCCAGTCTGGTCCTGATGCGTTTCCATTGTTTCCAGATGACCATCCTGAGCCGTCTCCTGTACCATTCGTCAACTTTTTGCAGGAGGCTTCCCATGTCCGCCAATTTGAAGTAGTGCACCCAGCCAATGATATACTGGCGGAGTTCCTCTTTCCGGCGCTCATTCCCCCAGCCATTGCCACGGCATGTAAGCTCCTTGATTTTGGCTTTCATTTTCATAGCACTTTTGGGGTGGATGCGCAGACGCCCCAACCCTTTCTTCCTGTAAAAGGAGTAGCCCAGGAATTTGACGCTCCGGGCGGGGACGACCCGGCTTTTCTCCTTGTTGACCTTGAGCCGCAGCTTCTGCTCGATGAAGGGAACAAGACTGCCCATAACCCTTTCCGCCCCCCGTTTGCTTCTGCAGAAAACAATAACGTCATCTGCATAACGTGCAAACCGGTGGCCTCTTCGCTCCAGTTCCTTGTCCAGTTCGTCCAGCATCACATTACTCAATAGTGGGCTTAGGGGACCTCCTTGCGGCACACCCAGCTCACCGGGTTCATAATGCTCACCGATACGGATGCCTGCGTTCAGGTATCTGTGTATCAGCGATACCACCCTGCCATCATCTACCCTGCGGGAGAGCAGTTCGACCAGCCGGCTATGGTTGACCGTGTCAAAGAACTTTTCCAAGTCCAGATCCACCGCATAGGTATAGCCTTCGGTGATGTGGTTCCTGCTTTTGAGTAGGGCTTGGTGGGCATTGCGTGCTGGCCTGAAGCCATAGCTGTTTGGGGAGAACCCTGCTTCATAGAGCGGCGTCAGTGCTTGACTGATGGCCTGTTGGATCAATCTGTCGATGACCGTGGGTATCCCCAGCATTCGTTTACTTCCGTTGTCCTTGGGGATTTCTACCCGCCGGACGGGGTTCGGGCGATATTTGCCCTGTAGGATGGATGTTATGAGTTCTTCTTTCCGGTTCAGCAGGTAATCCCTGAGGGAATCAACCTCCATGTTGTCCACCCCGGCTGCTCCCTTATTGCTTGTTACCTGTTTATAGGCTGCGTTCAGGTTGGCCGGGGATACGATGAACTCGAGCAATCCATGACCCGTTTTACTGTCCGTGGGGTTATTTTCAGTTATCCACATGAAGGTCTGCCCTCCCACGTGGGCGTCAGATTCCGTCCTGGCTTGATGTGGGCAGGTCTCTGATTGATTCGAGATTTTCTGCTTTTTACCCTTCATCTGGTAACATTCGTTTACTTCCCACTCCTTAAGGTTTGACCCTTCGAACTTTGGTGAGGCCTCGTTGGTGTACAACGCTCGTTACTGGTTCTACTATGGTCGCTGCTGACTTCTCACGACAACTGTTGTCCGCGCTTCCGAAAAAAACGTCCGCACGTCCGTGAGACCTCCCCGGGTAAGAACGATAACTTTCATCCCATATACCTGTTGCATTTACCATGTTGTCCCCGTGCAGTATGGGACTTCGATTCGTGTTGCAATCTCATCCAAACAACTTTGGCCTTATATGCACTTCCTGTTCGTCAGGCCGGGAGTTTGCCGCCGGCTTCCTTCAGATTCCACCTCGCGGTGGACACCCTTGCCCTTGGCTAACACTTCCTACTGCAAAGCGTGTTCGGGACTTACACCCTAGAGTTATCGCCCATGCCGGGCGCACAACAAAAACCCATCCATGCCAGCTCATGGATGGGTTAATTATCACCGTCAATTCAGGTCGGCGTCAGTTTAACGGATGTTAAAATCCGATATATTTCCACTTAAAGCCCTCCTCCTTAACATCGAAAAGAAGAAACCCCCGGGGGCCGAAATTGGTTCCCCGCCATGTCGGGCGTCCGGCGACCGAGCCGCCCGTAATGAAATGTGTCCGGTTTTCCACATTCAGATCTTCAAGCCAATGCAGGTGCCCTTGAAGGACCAGCCTGAGGTTATGCTTCTTAAATACCGCCAGCAATGCATCCCGATCGACGATGGCGGGTCCGGCATCGTTGTTTTGGTCCGGTCTGGGATACACCTGGTTGAACGCCGTTATCAACGGAATGTGCAGGGTTACGACAATAGGAGTCTCTGGAGATACGCCAGCCAGATCACGTTGTAGCCAACGCAGCTGGTCTTCCCCAATTTGCCCGAAGTACTTTTGCCCAGCCACGTCCAATGCATTCAATACGATAAAATGCCAGCCCTTATGATCAAATGCGTAATACGTATCGCCAAAATAACGCTTGAACATCCCGTATTTATAGTCCGCATGGGTAGAATCTTCCATACTTTCCGGATAGATGGCAAACAATTCGTGGTTGCCTACCGTGTTGTGCACCGGTACCTTTATCCGGCTGCTCAGGGTTTTGTACAACGTGAATAGCGAATCACCCTTGGCCTTATTGCCACGCATGACGTCAAACACTTGATCACCGCCTGAAATCACAAAATCGACATCGAGCTTATTGACGGTATCGACGAGCCGGTTAAAAGCAGCCACCACCGCCGAATCCGGCCGGATATGCACATCCGTCATGAACACAAAGGAAAAGTCCGTTTTCCCCACCGCGTCAGCTTGGCCGAAGCCGGATGTTAAGGTTCCAACGAAAACCAGCAAGAAGCTGATAAAATGTCTAACATTCATATGCCAAATTAATTAAAACCAGGATTTTGAGGCATCATATTCGTCAGGTTGGCATCGATGTGGTTGCCTTCTTTTAATTGAGTGAATAACTGTTCATTGCTCCAGTTGGCGACGACTTCCATGGTGGTGGGCAAAATTAATCCAAAGACGGCGTACCGATGGCAGAAGACGTGTTATGAATTGGTTAAGTTTATATATAAAATCTCCGGAATCCCAGTTTTTCGATACTTGGCTAATTGGAGAGACATCGACAGAAAATTAACGCGTCACCGCAAAAAAAGCGGTCAACGCCGTTGTGACTACGGCTATCCAGATAATGGCGCGTTGCTTGGCCTTGCGCGACGATTGTCTATCAATTCCCTATCAATGAAGTTTTCCACATCGCAAAGTTAGCGGAGCAATGCAACTAAATCAGGTACAGCATGTTATGATTTTGTTAAAAAAGTTTATTAACGAGGCCGCCCAAACAATGATAGGCGGCCTTCGGGTACATCGTATTGAATGGGTACGCCCTGCCCTTCGGGATCTAGGGCGCCACCCTTACCTTGTATAACCTAATGGATGGGATGGGAAGCGTAAACGCTGGGGTTTGCCCATAGATATTAAATGTCCACCAACTTTGTTCGGCAATGGTATACACGAGTTTGCCGGTATCCTGGTTATAATTCGCTGATTTCACGTTCACGCGGTTTGCCAACGGGGTAAAAGGTTCGAAAAAGCCTTCGCCGGTGTCATGAAAGAGCCATACATGATGATGAGTAGAGACGATAAAATGCGACTCATCCACTTTGCTTAAGTCGTGGCCGCCATCGTCTGGCAACTTATACGATTTCACCAGTTTCAACGCTGGTTTTTCAGACGACCAGTTTACCAACTCGTAGGCCCTCAGCTCGTCAAAGCCGAGCGCCAGCAATTGCTTTCTTGATTCGTTCCAAACGACCCCATGCCCCGAATACAAGCTGTCTTTATAGATGACCCGTTCGCTGGTCCCAATGTCATAGATCTCCAGACTATTGCCCAGCTCATGGGTTGAATTGGCAACCGCTATGCGATTGCCAGGCAATAGATCTGCTGAGTGGGCCATAGGCGTCTTTGCATAGAAAAGTACCTTCTTGGACGCAATATCAAGCAGCACAGTGGCCCCACTCGATGAAGTAATGAGCAGCTTGGTGTTACCATCAACCGGTTTGCATTCATCCAACGTGGCCAACAACGGTTGGTATGCGGCTGGCAATTGATTTTTCGACTCGCTCGCCCGCCAGGTCCATTTGCATTTTACCACATTCTTCTCAGCCGCTTTACCGTCAAGTATGAACACTTGATCATCTCCACATGCAATCAGGTCGCCGGCTTGCAATACGCCATCGCCCGCTATGCAGGAAATATGGATGAACAGGCCAACGAACAGGGTTATGAAAAACATCTTATTCATCATTCAAAATCTACCAATTTGGATTATTAGGTGCCAAAGCGGGATTTTCCTGTATTTCGTATGCAGGCACCGGCCAAAGGTAATCCCGGTCCTTATTGAACCTCCTGATCAGCTTTTGCGTATAATTATGCGTATGGATGGGCGCATTCATCACCACTTCTGCGGTTCGCCACCTGATGATATCCATGTAATAATATCCCTCGCCTGCAAACTCGATTCGCCTTTCCAGACGGATTAGTTCCCGCATCCGGGCCTGGTCGTTCATTGCCACATAGTTGGCCACATCGGATGGATCGTAATGCTGTATTGGCGGCATCCGGACATTACCCCTGCCCCGTACGGCATTGATGGCTTCGTATACGCTTTCGTCAATCTGGCCCAATTCGGTTTTGGCTTCGGCGTACATCAGCAATACGTCGGCGTAGCGCAATACGATATAATTGATATCCGATTGATTGCCATTTTTGATCACATTGTTATAGGCATTATCCTCGTCGTAGATGCTGTATTTTTTATAGGTATAGCCGGTCTGAGCGAAAGTGCTATGAGTTACTGTCGTTCCCCGATACTGCGAGCCGGGCCATACCAACGTCATCCGGAAACGCGGGTCCCTGTTTTCCCAATACCGCTCTGCATTGTATCTTGAAGAAGTTGCGATGTCCGCACCGTCGTCCATCAGGTAAGCGTCTACGAGATCCCGAAGGGGCGCGCTGGTATCGAATTGACGGCGAATCAAGTCAAACGAATGGCAATAATTCGGAAAAAGGTACTGCACATCAAAGATGACCTCGCTGTTGTTCTCGTTTTCGGGCATAAACAGTCCACGATAATCAGGAAATATGCTATATTTTCTTAAATCCATGACCTGCTGGGCAGCTGCCGCAGCTTCGGCATAATAGCCGTGGTAAAGGTATTGCCTAGCCTTAAGCGCATAGCAAGCGCCCTTGGTCGCTCTTCCTGTCTCTGTAGCATCCACACCCAGCACCTCGGCGGCTTCGTTCAGATCGTTGATAATCTGCGCAAAGATCTGATCTTTAGGCGTCCTGGGCAAGGTATTATGCTCCTTGACAGGAGGATCCAGAATAAGGGGTGCATCGCCGTAATAATTGATCAGCAAGCTATAGTAAAGGGCCCGAAGGAATTTCGCCTCGGCGATTCCCTGGTTTTTCTTCCCTTCATCCATCGGGATATCCCGAACCTTCGCCAGATACGTATTGCATCGGCCGATACCTTCGTAGGCATGCGCCCACCGGTTATTAATAATTCCGCTATTTGAAGCGTCATGAATACCCTCCGCTATGCGAAAAAAGCCAGATGCACTGTTGTAGTCTGTAGCATTGGGCGTAGCGGCATCTTCCCAAAGCGGGGTAGCCCAGCTCCCGCCGCCGTATATACCTTCTTTGCGTAGCGTCTGGTAACAGGCTGTCAACCCTGCATCCGCATGCGTTTCGGATTGCCAAAACGTAGCTCACCGTTTTTCCAGCTCATCGCCAGCGATACGTCCGTCATTTGCTTGATACCCGTTTTATCTACTGCGTGATAAATCACCTGCTCGCCTTTTTCCAGCATCCATCCCAGGCTGTCATGTACGGCGTTTACCGATACCTTTCCAGTGGCAACGGTGACCGCTTGCTCCGTTTCGCCTTGGTAGCTTTTTATATTGAATGATGTACCCAATACCTTTATATCCAGCCCAGTTGTATGAACCAAAAAAGGCCTTGTTGAATCAGGCCTTACTTCGAAGAACGCCTGGCCTTCAAGAAATAGCTCCCGCCTATCCGACTGGAAATTTTTCGGGTAGCGGATTGTGCTGACGTTGCCCAGCCATACACGCGAGCCGTCGGCGAGGGTCAATAATTTACGCTGCCCGGCAGTGGTGCTATGCGTCATGTAAGTGACTTCCTGCACCTGCGCTTGGTCGGCTGATCGATGAGGCCGGCTGAGCCAAAACGTAAAAACACATACCAATATCGCTGCCGCGCTCGCTGCCCAAACAAATTTGACCTTCCGTGACCTCCCAAGCATCGGAGGTTGCGTCACTTTCCGTAGTTCACTCATGGAGCGCTCTTGCCATTCGTCAACGGTCTGCTTATCCATTCCTTCACCGGTGTCCAACTGGTCAAGCCACTTCACCACCAACGCTTGTTCGTCAGGCGATGCCGTTCCTTCCATTACCTTTTGGTATAACACCTCTAATTTGCTGTTGTCTTTCATCACTGGTTTCCTCCAACTGCCGGGGCAACTACTGCCCCCGCAGATCACCATATGCACTATGCCCCAAGTTATACTATAGTAAAGCACCAAAAGCCAAAACATACCAATGCTTGGACATTAAGCTTCTATGAATATTGATTAATGATTTATTAACACTAGCCCGATATGATCCACCAAAGCAGGGCGATACTCAACGTAGACAGGTTTTGTGCTTCCAGGGATTTACGGAGGCGCTTCATGGCAATGTGAAGGTGGTTGCGCACCGTATTTGGAGAAAGGTTGAGGTGATCGGCTATTTCGTCGATGGTAAAATGCTGTTCGCGGTTAAGCAGGAAAACTTCGCGCATCCTATCCGGCATTTGTGCAACCGCAAGGGCTATGGCATCCATGACGGTTTCAAACTGGCTTTCAAACACCTGATCTATCGATTCACCGGGCTGGACCACCGGTTGTTCGCACGCCATGAATATCCTGAAATTCTCCAGATGCCGTTGCTGAAATCCTTGTGTCCGGAAATAGGTGATCAGCTTATACCACAACCGCTTTTTAAGCCAGGCGAGTGACAACTGATGCAAAGGGAAAACATCCCGCTTATTCCAGAGCTCCAAAAACAGCTCCTGCAACAGATCGTAGGCCTCGTCCCGATCACCCAATTTCTTACAGGCCAAACGAAACAATACCGACCAGAATCTTTCATGCAGCTGCTCAAAAAGTTGTTCAGCAGATGCAGGTGCTTCGATTTGTATACTCCCTTGCTTCGCTGTCTTCACGCCAGCAAAGTATAGCATTGGATATTTATTCAACGCGAAACTAAAAAGAACAAATTATTAAAAGGGGACGGCGGTTTGCCTTTTTTGTGAAGCGGACATTGATTTTTAACCGAAAGATAGCATCTGGATAACATTTCGGTAGCATCAAAGAAATAAGTTTAAGGATGCTGGAAAAAACAGACCCCTTGAAACGTGCTGGTATGCCGCTTCTATTTTTGACAGCCGCCTTTATGCTGCTGTTTAACCTCGGAACGCCCCCGATCTACATCCTTGACGAGGCAAAAAACGCCCAGGCAGCACGGGAAATGCTGGAACAGGACGAGTGGGTCGTGCCTACGTTCAACGCTGAGCCCCGGTTACACAAACCGCCACTGCACTACTATTTCATGCGTGTCTCGTATGCGATGTTTGGCGTCAACGCTTTTGGTGCCCGGTTCTTCTCTGCGGTGATGGGATGGCTCACTATCTGGATAACCTGGTACTTCGTACGCAAGTTCATCGGAAAACGTCCGGCGTGCTGGACTGCGATGACGCTGTTGCTCGCCACCCACTTTGTATTCGAATTCCGCCTTGCCGTTCCGGATCCATATTTGATTTTCTTTTTTACGGCAGGGATGCTATGCTTTTATGCTTATGCCATTGAAAAGCGTATCAAATGGCTCCTGCTGTCGGCCATCGCCATGGCGTTGGCTGTGCTGGCAAAGGGTCCTGTCGCTTTGTTGCTCGGCGGCGGCGCAGTGCTTTGCTGGACGTTGGTCGGCAAAAGGTTTGCGATCCTTTGGTCATGGAAGACCCTGGGCTACGGGCTGCTCATCCTGGCGCTTGCACTGCCCTGGTATATCGCCGTGCACCGAGCCACAGAGGGGGCGTTTACACGAGAATTTCTTTTCACCCATAACTTGGAAAGGTTTGGAAAACCAATGGAAGGCCATGGCGGCAGCCCACTGCTTATCCCGTTATTTGTCTTCGTGGGATTACTGCCCATGGCCGTATTCCTACCCAGCGCCTTCAGGCGAAGGGCAGTGGATCATCGCAACCCGCTCGTGCTGCTGTCGGCGTGTGTCGCGATACTCACCATCCTGTTTTTCAGCCTATCGGGCACCAAACTACCCAACTATCCGATGCCCTGCTACCCATTCGTAGCCATTATCATCGGTACGGGCATCTCATCGCTGCTCCATGTAAAGACTTTTGATGTACGGTATGTGCTCTGGCCCTTGCTTGTGATTTTCGCTGGTTTATTTGGTGCCGCGCATATAGCGCTGTCAGTGGAGCAAACGTTGATAGGTGTACGCTTTCTGCCACTGATTTTTCTCATCCCGGTTATCGCGGTGGCTCTTGGTCTTTTCCTGCTGCACAGGATGGGTGTCAAGTTCGTGCTTTACGTGCTTGCCGGCGGCTATATCGTATTCAACCTCGTGGCTATCCAGGTGGCTTACCCCGCGATTTACCGACAGAACCCCGTGACCAAGATGGCCCCCTTTCTTGACCCCGACGAGCAGCTGTACGCCTATAAGCTGTATAATCCGGCTTTCAATTTCTATCTGAACAAACCGATTATCGTCCTGCACGATGAAGTGGCTCTTCAGGAACTGCTATCCCGATCGCCGCAAGCCAAAGTCATTGCAAGAGCGCGTGAACTGGAAGCACTGACCGGTATCCCCATAAAACTGCTGGCCAAGGAAAAAGACCTGTTTGAGCCTCCCGTCAGTGTTATCTTCAGCGGCATGGCAGACACAGGCGGTCAGATAGCGCGTTAGCTGGCTCAAGGCAAGGAGCTTTGCCTCCCGAATGGGGGAGGCAAAGCGAAGGTTATTGCGGCCCGGTTCGTCTTGTCCTGCCAAAATCGAGGTACCGATGACCATCTATCGTAGACAGTTGTGCTTCTACTTCGTATGATCCCCATGTACCAGCCGCGTTGCTTTTCACGGTTTCTATCTCAACCTTGGGCGTGGCACCTCCACGCTCGTCAGCAAAAAACTCCGAAAGTACCCGGCCGTCCATTTGCCCGGCTCGTCCGATACCGTGCAATGCCAGCACGGTGGGCATGATGTCGATAAAAGACGAAGGCAGCTCAGAGACATATCCTGCTTTAAAGGCAGGGCCAAACAATACCATGGGTGTCCGGATTTCGTGTTTACTGATTCCACCATGGCCTGCCGCAATGCTGCTTTTGCTATGCTGTACGCCTTGGTAACCATATTCGTTTACCTTGTCATCCCAAGCATATGCCACCAAAATATCGGCCGCCCTATCTGGGTGATTCCAGTGAATGATATCAAATGACAAGGTGCCTGCGACAATACCTTCCGGCATGCCCGGGGCCTTAGCGGCGGTAAATAGCGGACCTACCCAGGGCTGCTCCTGCAGCTTGGCTACGATATCCGCGATCACCGCCGCATCACGGTTTTTTACAAATATGGCGCCATCAGCAACGATAATATCATCCGATTGCACATCGCTCTTGAGCTTCTCCTCAATTAAAAAGTCGCGCAAGGTTTGATCGCCCTCATAGGTGATAAATCCATGATCGGACGTTACGATAAGGTTTACCTGACCCGTCAGGTTCCGTTGCTCCAATGTATCCAGTATCCGGCCGAGTTGCGCATCCATGACTTTTACAGCTTCCAGCGAACGTGGAGAGCCGATGCCTGTGGCATGCTGGGTGGCGTCAGGCTCGGAATACCAAATGGAACTGACTTCCGGTCCGTCAGTTGCCAACCCGAAATGGATGAAAGCATCGGTAATCCACATATGCTTGGCATAGCCGTTTCCTTGCTGCGATTTCACTTCGCCTATCGCTGCTTTCACCTTCGGTTCAAGAGATTTAGGCAGGACAAATCCGGGATGGATGATGGCTCCTTTTATCTGCGGATTCTGAAGAAATGCCTGTCCGGATGTCCCGGAGCTGAACGCATAAAGCTGCTTACCATTTTCTGCCAGTAGCTCGCCGGCCGAGGTAGCTGTGAGCAACCGATGCCCCGACAGGCTATCCACGGCGAGTAAATCCGCCATCGAACCGGTGTCATAAATTTCGGTATTGCCGAGGGTAGGCACGTGGATGGAATTACCCAGAATGCCATGCCGAGCAGGATACGATCCCGTGGCATAGGAAGCTGAGTTTACACGGGTCACCGTGGGAAACACGCTGTGATTATTATTGGCATAACCAGCCTGCTGTTTGAGCTGATACAAACGGGGCATCAACTGCGGTGTGATGTAGTCCGGACGCAGTCCGTCAAAAATTACGATCACCGTTTTCATTTCGGATTGTGCCCATACCATGGATGACATCATCAGGCACGACGCCATCAACAAGGTGATTTTTTTAAGGGGTTTCATTTTATAAAATACGTTAGATAAGTGATTAGCTATCGATTACTCGGTGTCCCACCAAACGCGGATGTAACAATCGTCCCCGCCCATTTGCTCTACGGCCCTGGCCAAGTTTTCCGCATTCAAGGACTGAAGATACAGCGGATACGGCGTCCTACGTGGAAATACGCGGTCTGCTGGAATACCACTCCCTTTTTGCAAGACGGGATATCCCGTTCTACGTTTTTCGAACCATGATTGGTAGTCCACGAAAAACGATGCATAGTATTTTTGCAGCATGATCTGCTCAAGCTGTCGTTCGAAAGACTGGTCGCTATCGTATACAATACCTGGGCGGCCTAAGAAGTCCGCAGGCATCGCTACATCCCATTGTTCCATGGAAGCACTGATCGCTTTATCATAGTGTTCTTTTGGCGTCCCGCCGCTTGAAAATTCCCTTAAAGCCAGTTCGGCTTTGATAAACTCGACCTCTGCATACGACATGATAATACCCAATTGTGGCAATGTCTTAAGGATATCCGTATAATTTGAGTTAGCATCGACATCATATTCTACGCCTACGGGGTAACCGCTTTCTATCCCCCGATAAACCTGCTGGCCATTGTCGGTCACCGTACGTGCCCAAATGGTTCTGCGTGGATCGCTGGTTTCATTCAGTTTAGCTAAGAAAAACGTCGTAAAGTAGCTACCATCACGCCAGTCCAATGTACGTGCATTGTAAAAAGGATTGTAGTAGGGAAATACGCCGGTATACCTAAAAATGGCTTCATCCTCGTTTGACTCAAACAAGGGATATTGGGCTGGGTTAGCCAGCATCTCATTGATTTGGCCTGTTACGTCGATTTCACCATCGCGCTCCCGTATCCGCAGCAATGATCGCAGCTTCAACGCGTTGCAAAGCTTCTTCCATTTGACCATATTGGCAGCACTGTTATGCCCATAGTAAATCATATCTCCACCATATAGCAAGGCTTCATCGGTATGGATGAGTGCATTCGCTTCGTCAAACCATGCTAATACACGCTCATATACGGCTTTTTGCGTATCAAAGGCTGGCAGAAAGTTGCCATCTTCACCTTTGGTGGCTTCCGAGCACGGAATATCCCCATATAAATCAGTCAATATGGTAAACATGTATGCCTTCAATATTAGCGCAATCGCCTTGTAGTTGTCTTCGCCCAGCTGGTCTGCGATGGTATAAAGATCGTCCACATCCAGCAAGCATTGGTAATAATTGGTCCAAATGCCATCCCTCGGTGCGATAAACCACCGCATGACACTATTCAAGCTGGTGCTTGCCCGTGGTGCATGTACCTGCATAATTTCGTGTGTGAAATTTTTAGCATCGCTCATCTTGGCGTTAACAATACGGTATTGGAGCTGGCCCAATAAGACGCCGGGTGTTGCTTCTTTCGGCCGATTGGGATCCAGGTTCAAGTCGTTGAATTGTTTTTCGCAGGACACCAGGAGCGTCAGCATACCTGTAAACAGCCCGAGTATTCCGAGGTTTCTTATCTTCATTTTCAGAAAAATTAATACATTCATTATTTTATCCTTAAAAGCCAAGTGTGATATTCATTCCAAGACTACGGGTGGATGGAAATTGGGTCAACTCTACGCCCGGCGTGAGCGTACCGTCATTTAAATTGCCTCCCTCGGGGTCGAAGCCCGGAAATGACGTGAAGTTGAACAAATCCCTGCCCCAGAGCGCGATGGATGCATTCGTCAGCCTTAGTTTGGCTGATAGCGCGGGGGGCAAGGTATAAGACAACCGCACTTCCCTTATTTTCAGGAAAGAAGCATCAAAGACATTGGTTTCCGCATTGGATATCTGGTAATAATTGTCATAGTACGTGCCTGCGGGCACCCGGGTCGTATTAGGTACAAACGAGCCGTCACTTTGCCGTACCACCCCTTGGCCAACAATACCCTCATCACGCCCTGGGAGCGTCACTTTTGTTTTTCCCAGTGTATTGTTCTTGTGGTTAGTCTGGGAATAAATACTTCCCCCTTTCTGGCCATCCAGCAACACACTCAAACCGTATGATTTATAACTAAACCGGTTGGACAATCCGGCTTTCCAATCGGCAAATGCATTGCCCCACTTTTTCATTTCGGGATCTAACGATTCCGGTAATCCGGAAATATTGTAAATGATTTCGCCCTCGGGCGACCGTTGAAACCCGCGGCCATACAAATCGCCCATCCTTCCGCCCACACGTGCTTCGATATTGACGTTGTTGCTGTGGCTATAGATAATTTGGTTGGTGATGCCTTCGGCCAGTTCTTTGACATAGCTTCGGTTCAATGACCAATTGAGGGCTAAATCCCATTTGAACGCCTGACTCATAACGGGCTGCCCATTGAGTACAACCTCGATGCCTTTGCTATTGATAAGCCCTGCATTGATCAGTGCGCTGGAATACCCCGATACCGGATCCACAGGAGTTGCCAGGATCTGGTTTCTGCTGTCGTTGGTATAGGCGGTAATATCTGCTCCTATACGTCCGCGTAAAAACCGGATATCAAGGCCCGCCTCGTAGCTCGTCGTAATTTCGGGCTTCAGGTTGGGATTGTATAAAATAGAAGAGTTGGTTAGGCTGTTGCCGTAAATCTGGTCATAATAGCGAGCCGTTTGATATGGCCGGGTATCATTCCCAACCTGCGCCCATGATAAGCGAAGCTTGGCGAACGAAATAGCCCTCGGTAGTGCCAATAGCTCATTGAGCACGAAACTGGTGTTGACGGATGGGTAAAAGAAAGAACGCTGGGCCACCGGTAAGGTGCTTGACCAATCATTCCTTCCTGTAAGGTCTACAAAAACTTTATCTTGATAAGACAATTGCCCAAAGGCGTATAAACTCGCTATCGCTTTCCGCTGCTGGTCTGCCTCTGACACGACGGGGTCCAAGCTGTTTGACAATTGATAAATCCCGGGCTGGGCAAGCTGATCGGCATACATCCCATAAAATTTGTACGACTGGAACATATAATTCCCCCCCGCAGATAAAGACAATTGCAAGGCATTGCTGACCTGTCTCCGGTACGAAAGCAGCACATCCGTATTGCTTTCGTAATTGGTGATACCCTGTTCGCGATACATGCCCCTCGGGTACTTGGTCATGCTGAAAGGCCGTTGTTGGGATCGATCCTCCGCAGCAAAATCCAATCCCGACCGCAGCATCACATCCATATTGTCGGTTACCTTGTACGTTGCGCTGACATTTCCTATGATATTATGTTTATTCATTTTGTTGAGCATTTCATACATAATCGCATAGGGATTTTCGGGCCCGGCGTTAAACGGTTTATATTGTTCTACACCTTCCCTCCCCGCCTCCCAGTACGGCATGAACCACTCAGGCCGTACATTGGGCGTCGTGCCGATGATGAGGAAATACATCATCGTCTGGTTGTTGTAGCCGGCCGCCGGCAGGTTGTCACTTTTCTTAATCGCATAGTTAAATTTGCCGCTCAACCGCAGCCTTTCGGATACTTTTTGCTGCACAGATAAGGAAGCGTTGATCCGGTTAAACCCGGTGTTTGGCAAAATCCATTTATTAGTAAGATGTGTCACCGACAAACGCGCTCCGCTGTCTTCATTGCCTCCCGCTATAGCCAGCCCATTGGTCGTGGTAATCCCCGTTTGAAAGAAGCCGGAGATGTAGTCATCATAAGCCACCCACGGTGTCCGCGTCGTCGGAATGCCGCCGGGGTTAAGGGGATCATATTGGTAATATTGTTGCCCCTCGAACCGTGGCCCCCATGCCCGTCCGGCAGCGACGTTCATGCTCGTATTGGGGCCGTCTTCCGTAGCTCCATACGAATAATATTCGTCCGTGCGCCCTTCTCCGTATTCAAACTGGTAATCCGGCCAACGGTTGATTTGCTCGATGCTGGTATTGGAATTGAATGTAATGCCTATTCCGTTTTGCTTACGGGACGCTGACTTTGTTGTCACAATCAGCGCGCCTCCCGCCGCCCGGCTTCCATACAGTGCGGTTGCTGCCGGACCTTTTAATACGGTAATATTTTCAATATCATCCGGATTCAAATCGTTTACATTCGATCCAAAATCAATCGGACTATCTTGCGAAAGGTGGGAGTTGAAGCCCGTACCTGTAATACGGTTGCTGACCGGCACACCGTCAATCACGACCAACGCTTGGTTATTATCCAGGTTGAGTGACGATTCGCCGCGCAGTGTAATGCGGGAAGATCCCATTGGCCCTGCCCCGGCCCCTTGTACGGTGAGCCCTGCAACTTTTCCTGACAAGGCATTTACCCAGTTGTTGCTCTTAGCCTCGGTCACGGCTTCCTCGGTGACGGTCTGGGCAGCATATCCCAATGATTTCTCTTCGCGTTTTATCCCCAGTGCCGTGACCACCACCTCGCTCAGTGCCCCCTGCTCTTCATCCAGTGTAAAGTCTGCCCTCACGCCTTTGCCTTCCTCCACCGCGATGCCGCCTTTCTGCTGTGACCGGAAGGCAATGTAAGTCACTTCAAGGGTATATGTACCCGGCGGCAAACTGATGGAATAATGCCCGTCGTCATCGGCGCTGTAACTGCGATTGATTTCGCGCACTTTAATGCTGGCACCAGAAAGCGGCGTGCCTTGGGTGTCCGTGATGCGGCCAGTGATGCGCCCCGGGGCTTGCATTTTATAGAGTATCACCGTTCCCGATTGTTCTCTAAATGCAATCCAGTTGGTGTTTAACAACGCTTTAAGTACTTCCTCCAGACGCCTGTTTTTATAATGGACGTCTGTAAACGTGATGTTATCCAAGCCGAGATTGTCGGTAAAAGCAAAGTCGACGCCAGTCTTCTGCTGGATGTCCTTGATGACGGTATAGGCATCTGCACGGCGATAGGATAAATCAATCCGCTTATCTAGGACCTGCCCGAAGGAATTTGCGGCACACAACAGTTGTGTGGCAGCAACCAAAGCAAAGGCAAGAACAAAGGTAATCCGCATGATATGATGTAGTAATGCTTGCTGTGACTTCATTTGATTTATTGTACGGCCCAATAAGCTGGAATGTCACCTTGGAATGAAGTATTTCCATTCCTATTTCCTAACTTTGGGCAATGGGTGATTAATGCTGTTAATTGCTCGTGGGCTGTAGCGCAGCGACCAAACTTCTGCTACGGCCGTTTCAAAGGCACAGGCGGCTGCTTCTTGCAGTACCTGTGTTTTTTTATCGTCAGTAAATCCTTATCGTTCCGTTTTCCTCCTTTCTGTAATTTTTATGCAGTGTCGTGCAGACAAGCGCTATCGCTTCTTCCAGCCTGTAGGTCGGTTGCAACGTGAGGTTGTACCGATAGGATGCCACGTCCTGATCTGCCGTGGTCAACCGCACACCATAGCGGTTGTAAAACCCCTGAACCAGCTCATCAAAACTTGCCCTGTCAAGCACAATGCGGCCCTCGCGCCACGAACGGCTATCGGCCACAGCCACGTTGCCTACAAGGAATGTCTTATCAGCCCTGCGGTAAGCTAATTCTTGGCCAACGGTCAGTTCTGAAAGCTGTTGCGCCGCTGCGTTCGTCACCAGCACCCTACCCGTGCTTACGGCTACTTTGATTTCTTGAAGGCTTTCGTATGATCGGAGGTTGAAAGACGTGCCCAGTACCTTGACGGTAATGCCATCCGCCTCCACAACGAACGGACGGACGGTATCGCGCGTCACTTCAAAAAAAGCTTCACCGGATAGGCTGATGCGCCGCGCATCAACACCGTAGCCCGGTAATACCTTCAAGTTGGAATTGGCATTGAGCCATACCTGCGTACTATCTGGCAATTGCACTTGCTTAAGTTGGCGGCTACCGGTGGTAATCACATGCCACCGATTGTTGGTTTTCGCAAGTTGGGCGGCCGACTGCCCCGCGGGATCACGAACCAGATACAACCAAACCGCTGCGCCCAACAATAGTGTAAGGCTGGCAGCAATCCTAAACGCGTGCTGTTTATACCATCGTATTGGCTTACGCTGCTTGGGAACAGCTTGCCATAAGCGCGATTTCAAGGCTGTTTTTTCGGCCTCAGTTTGCAGGCCCGGAACCGCCTCTGGATCCCCGCCAAACGATTCGTACCATTGATCCACGACATATCGTTCGGCCTTTGTCGCTATACCATCATGGTATCGCTTCAACAATTTTTGTAATGTAGCTAACTTCACCGATTTACCTTGTTACATCTACATAGTGCAGTACAAGGCGCCCAGGTACTTCAACAAACCGTTGCCAAATTGTTAACTTTTGATAAACAGCGCCAAAAGCAGGTAGAAAGAGGGGGGAATATCGGGATGCTTTTCAGCCAACACCACGCGTAGCCGGCGCAAAGCATCCGTTGTATTGTTTTTGACGGTCTGTTCGGATAGCCCAAGGGCGATGGCAATCTCTGCCACCGTAAACTCCTCCGTTCGCATCACGAAAATTCGGCGCATATTTTTGGGGAACCGTTGGATGGCGTTGTGCAGTGTGCTGCTGATTTCACCCGCTGCCATTATATCCAATACAGAACGCTCAATGACTTCCATCCGGTGCAGCAAGTGTTCCATGGCCCGTTGCTGCAAATCAGCCTTGCTCGCCCGTTTAATGAGGTGGTACTTTAATGCGGCATGTAAGTAAGCGCCAAAAGAGGTGTTGATGGCAAGCGAATGCCGCCGTTCCCAAATGTCGGTAAAAATGTCTTGTACGACGTCTTCCGCTTCACTTTGATCACGCAGGCGATGGTATGCCTGGCGATATAGCGCCTCCCAGTGTGTATTGAAGAGTTCCTCAAACATACCGGGCACATCATTCCTGATACCGGTGAGCAATTCGGACTCCGTGATAACTGCCTTAATGCGCATACAAGCAAAGATAACCAGCTTATATTATGCTAACATTAATTTTGCTACACCGCTCAGGCGCTATCCTTGCTGTTGCCTTCACGCAAGCTGCCTTAATGCATACCGGATACGTGCCGTATGCGGCGCGGATGTAAGGATTTCACGGATACGCCTCGGATAAGTCCCCGCATCGCGCACGGAGGACGGCAGGAAAAAGAGTAGCGTTTGTCAGGAACGATTGCCGAAAAAACGTCGTTCCATGGCTTCGTCCAATTGCTGGCGGTCAAATACGAGAAACCCGTCCAAACAATGGTTGAACTTGGGATCTACATTAAATGCGATGATACTTGCTTTCAAGCTCAGGTAGTGGCGTAAAAGTACCGGAAAGCGCCGGTTTGGTTTTTCGATGTCCAAGACCAATCGCTCCAGCGCATTGAGGGATGTCGGGTCGTCCAACAGCGCTTCCAGGTCCATCTTCATCAGGCTGGGTTTAAACCGCTTCCTGGGCCGTACCAGCGCGGCGAGCTCTTCGTCATAACAGTTGCGCCGGATAAACTCGACGATCACCGAACGGGAAAACCGCGAAAAATCCCCACTGATACTTACCGGCCCGATGAGGTAACGGTATTGCGGGTATTTTTCCAAGCACCAGGCGATACCTTTCCACAGCAGGTACAACGGCATAGCCGTTTGTTGGTATTCTTCTCGGATCCAACTACGACCCAATTCCATACTCTCCTTCAGCACGGGCGTGAGGGCCTTGTCCATTTTAAACAATTGGGAAAGATAGAATCCCCGTTTCCCTTGGCCATATAGCAGTTCAGCCCCCATTCCCACACGATATGCGCCCACCACTTTTGTTTCGCGCCGATCCCAAATAAATAAGTGCCGATAATACAGGTCAAAGACATCCAAGTCGATGGAGCGGTTACTTCCTTCGCCAACTCCGCGAAAGGTCACCTCACGGAGCCGGCCGATTTCACGGATGAGCCGTGGCATCTGCTGGGCCTCTGACAAGAATACATCAAAGTGTCCCGCAGTCAATATGCGATTGGACTGCAACTGGGCAAGTTCTTGCTCCAAATCTGCGACAGGTACCGGCGAAACAATATCTTCCGGCCTTTTAGGCAGCGTGAATCTTCCACGTTCCAACCATTCCCATTTGGTTTTAGGCATGTCCATTCCCAATGCATACGTGCGTGCCCTTACATAGTCGAGCAGTTCTCTTGGCTGCTGCTTTCCCTTGGCTATTTTTTCGGGACTAATCGCCATACCTATCCGAAGGTGCACTTCATGTCCGTGCTTATTGAATAGTTCTGCCGCCAGCCGTGCCGTACGCAACTTCGGATGCAACATTCCCAGCAGATTAAACAGCAAACCGTTGTGCCCGTGGAAATAAATGGGTACGATGGGCACTCCCGCCTTGGCGAGGAGTTTGCCGACTACCGGGTGCCAGCGCTTATCCGTGACCTGCTGCAATGCCGGTTGGTAGGCCGACACTTCGCCCGCCGGAAACATCGCTACCGGCATGCCCTGCTTGACGGCTGCCAGCACTTGCCTTAACCCGGCGACATTGGAAAGATGCGCTTCTTCATGAAATGGATTGATTCCGATGAAATAGCCGCTGAGGTTCGGGATGTGCTGCAATAGAAAATTGGCCACCACCTTGGTTTCCGGCCTCGCCGCGCACAGTATTTTAAGCAATATCAGTCCTTCGATGCCACCGTAAGGATGGTTGGCCACCGCAATAAATGAACCTTTTTTCGGTATTTTCTCCAGATCGGAAGGGTCTATGCGGACCTGGATACCCAGCAGCTCAAGTACGCCATCCACAAATTCCGCCCCCTCCAAGTGGCGCACCTTGTCAAATTCGGTATTAAACCGATCAAGTTGCATAAAAGACATCAACAAGCTGTCGATACCCGGCAATGGCAATCGGTGGATCCCTGTTGCCTTAGCGAATGCCCCCTTGGTGATCAATGGCTCCATGATGTATAACTTTCTACAAAGCTATATTCACGGTATTAAGTCAACATTACGCCATGATGAATATAATCGGCACCCGTCAATGATGCTGGTTGATTAAGGTGACAGATAATTGCCCGATACTGCCTGAAGTGACGGCAGATTAATCAGCAGGATTGGTACGCACAGAAACGGCGCTGGCTCCCTCACATTTAGCGATCGATACGTGCAACCTCCTATTGGCCCAATCCGCCTTGAACAGCCTACTGCTATCAAACCACCAGAGCAAAAGAAAGGTCGTTGAACTGCCAATCAGGGCACCCGCGAAGACGTCCTGGGGAAAATGCTGGGCCAAATAGATGCGAGAATACCCGACAAGCAGGGCCATCACAAACAGAAACGGTGAATTTCGTTGATTGGGAAAAAAGTAATAGAGCACGGCCATCATCGCAAAGGCGGTGGTGGTATGCCCTGACGGAAAACTGTTGTGGAAATGGACCGCATGGTCCGGCGGTATGTGGATATCATAAACACCTTCAAAGACCTTGGCCGGCCTCGGAAACCCAAGTGTCCGCTTGATACCCTGCGCCAAAAGCCCAGTCACTATAAAACAGGCCGTCGCATAGACCGTATACTTGAAGCGCACGAACAACAGGACTGCTGCCAACAGCACCATCAGCAGGCCATCACCGCCATAGGTAATGTATTGAAATGCGGCATCTGCAATTGGGTGGTGCAATTGGTTGACAAACAAAAACTGTTCGCTTTGCGGGACGAAAAGCATCAAAGCTCCGCCTGCCAGCATCAACAGGAGAACGGAAATGGTAAACGCAGGATAGGCGGCATAAAAGGCCGAAACACCGCCTCCGGTCAGCTGACTCGCCTTGGTAACATTCATACAGCGAATGTATGATTAGGATAATAACAGATTGTTAAACAAAAGAAAACCAATGGTGACCTTTATGACAATTTATCGTAAAGTAGCAAAGCGGAAGGCCGCCCATACAGGCAAGTGGTCGGATACCTGACCAGCTTCTGTGACCACCCGGCCTGCGACCAGCTCAAGTGCATTGTTATAAAAAATGTAATCGAGTCTTGAAGTAGGATGTTCACTGTCATAGGTATACGGGATTTCGGCTGTGCTGCCTAAATCGACCGACCTTAAATTGGCCTGGAGAATCTCAAGGATTGTCGGCTCGGCTTCATCCGGACTGCTGTTGAAGTCGCCCACCATTACCGTAGGATACTGCGCACTGTACTGCTGGTACAAGCGCAGCACAGCTTGGGTATGTCTTTCGCGCGTATCCCTGTCAAAGGCCTCCAGGTGCACATTGATGACCATGACCTCCTTGTCATGTACCACGAGCTTAACCACTTGAGCTAACCGGTGAAGGTAAAATGCCCGATAGTAAAAAGGAGCGGAGGCAACTTCGGCCAGCGTATCCACCACGTGTTCCGTCACCGGAAACTTAGATAAGATCGACTGGCCGGAGAGGACTTTGCCGAAATGCACGCTGGGCGGCCAATATGGAAAGGGCACATACCGCTTGTCCCAATTGACCGCCCGGGCTGCGAACGGATAAATGGTATCTGCTAACGCTGCTTCCTGATCGACCGAATAACTTCGTGTGCTCCCATAATCAATCTCCTGCAAACACACGATATCAGGTTTCAGGTGTCCCAGTAAATCAGCGGCCTGCCGGAGATTGGCTGAAAACAAGGATTCATCCCGTTTGACCGGCTCGTTATTGGTCATCCCACTGAGGTAGCCAATGTTATAGGTCATGATGGAAAACACGGTATCCACTTCCTCCCTGTTGGCCCCGGCACGAAGGCTGTCCGTACGCAATAACACATGCTCCGTCGTAGAGCGGTTGGGCTGCTGCCCCCAAAAGTAAAACGCGGTGGCAAAGCCCAGGACAAGCAGGAGGATAGCTGCCGCAATCCGGATGATTATTTTCATGGGGGTATCCATTAAAACGTTATCCTCACCTGGGCACCGATAACACTTCTGCTGCCGCCAATGTAGGTGGGGAATCCAATGGTGTCTCCGGTATTCCCGGCGTCAATAAGATAGCGCGTATCAAAAACATTTTTGCCGTAAGCGCCTATGTCATAGCGTATATTATTGACCAAAAACCGATACCCGGCCGTGAAATTGGCCAGCCCGTACCCTGCCTGATGCAAATCTTCGCGGTTGCTGTCTTCAAAATATATCCCCGATTGGTAAGCGTACGAAGGTCGCAGGTAAATGGACGAACGGCCGTTGACGGGGATATCGGCATCCAGCCCGATGGCAAAGCTGTGTTCAGGCGTCAGGCGGAAACGATTGCCCGCGTATTCCTGCGGATTGCCATTTTCATCCGTATCATTGAATTTTCCATCAATGTAGGCATAGTTACCAAAGACATTGACGGTGGGCGTGAAGAAATACCGCAGGCCGGTTTCGATACCGAAGCTGTGGGCTTTGCCCGCATCGTCAGCCAGCAACATCGGCGCAATGCTTCCTGGCACTTGCTGCAACGACAGCGTCTGAAAATTGTACCAGTCGTAGTAATATGCACTCAACTCATACCCCAGTTTACCGTTGGCTACCAACCCTTTCACGCCTGCCTCATAACTCCACACCACCTCGGGTTTCAGGTAAGTCGTCTCGGCCGGCAATATCGAAATAACACCCGGCCTCCTACCCCGCGAAACGCTGGCATACACGTTGTTGCGGGCGAAAAGGTAGTTCAGCGCCAACCGCCCCACATACGAGTAGTAGTTTTTGCTGGCGTATATCGTACCATTTGATACCGGATTGAGCAAATTCGGTGATCCGTTGTTGGCAATCATACCAAATACGCTTGGCGGCGAAGCGGCATCGGCCCGATAGCCTCCACGCTGAGCCTCATACGTGCCGCGGAGGCCGGCCGTTAGCTTCAGTTGGTCGGTCAAATCGAACGTACCGTCTGCAAATAGTTCCACGGCCTGATTCCTTCCATAATTGGTGTATGACTCGGTATGCAAACGATTGATGGGGCTGCCATCCAGTAAGGTGACCAATGCAATGAGCTCCTCGGGGAGCGCGGGAGGCAACATGCCGGATTGAAGGAGTTGTTGCCAGGTGATACCCAGAGGCAGGCCACCCGGAACCAGCTGGCTGATTAAGCCCAGCGCTAATGGTTGCAAGTTGGGCAGGTTTTCGACAAGTTGGGGTTGCCCGTTCGCGATGACCGGCTCCGTATGGAAGAGCTGCTGTACCTGTTGGGTAAGTGCTTGTACTTGTGCGTCGGGCAAACCCAGCGACGTCCCAAGTTGACCAAGCTGTCCAGACAGCTGGGCACTCAGTATCGGGGCAATATAAGCTGGATACAATGCGCGCTCGTCTACCCGCAGCGGCACCTGCTGTGAAGAGTTTTCATAGAAATAGCCGGCCCCGATGAATCCGGAGAAACGGCTGTTGTTTTCATAGGTCAACCGCAGTTCCTGGCTGTACTGCGTGCCTTTCGCCCGTTCGGAAACCCATAATAACTGGGCCGGGGTACCGTCGGCGTCGAAGGACTCATTGCTGTCAAAGGCCCGGAACCCTGAAAGGGATGACAACCGCCATGCATTGCCCAAGCGATGGTCCACCAGTAGCGTTGCCCCGCCTACATGCCGTTTGATATACAGGTCTTCTCCCTGTTCCAGATCGGCAGAGGTAGTGGGATCGGTATCGCCACCCGCCGGCGCAAAGCGCCTGCTCTTGAAACTTGTACCTGGATAGTTGTCGTATTGGTAGTTCAGGATGAGATCTGCCGTAGTGTTCGAACCTCCCCACAGGCGGGTGCTGTTGCGCAGTGCGATCACTTCCTTTCCGTTGAGCCTTCCGCCGGAGAGGTTGCTGATAAATCCATCCCTTCCCTCGTAACTGAATGCCAATCGGTTGGCCAACTTACCCGCAGTGATGGGGGTGTTGATATAGCCATTGACAAATCGATGGTTATAGGCTCCATATCCGCCATAGACCTCCGCCCCAAAGCGATCTTGTGCCTTATGCTGAATAATGTGCAGCGCTCCGATTTGCGCACCTCGGCCAAAGAGTGTACCCTGTGGACCTTTCGCTACTTCCACCCGCTCGATATCGAACAGTTCGACCACCGACGCCCGTGACCGGGATATGGAAATCCCGTCCTGAAAAATGGAGATACGCGGCTGCGTGCGCGAGTCGCCATCATCCGACGTAATACCCCGGATCACATATCCCGGATTGTTTGGGCTTTGCAGCTGCACCTGCATCCCGGGGATAAATGTTGACATCTCATCCATCTGGCGCATGTTGAGCCGGCTAAGCGTCTCGCCAGATAAGGTGCTTACCGTAACGGGCACTTCAATGCTGGTCTGAGTACGGCGCTGTGTACTTACGACAACCTCACCCAGGGCAACCTGGCCCGGCTGAAGCCGTATCTCGTCAAGCTGTACGTCTCCACCGCTAATATCTACCGATTGGGAGTAATTGACGCGCCCTTGATAAGAAATGACCAGCCGATAGGTAGCCGGGGGGATTTTAACCAGTTGAAATGTGCCATCTGACTGCGTCGTGGCCTGGAAATTAGTGGCCTCCAAAGCAACGGTCGCTCCGACCAGGGGAGCTCCGGTTTCGTCTACAACGCGGCCCGAAACGCTGTGCTGCTGCGCATAACAAACCATACAAGCCGCCGGAAGCAGGAGCAATGTGATAATGAATGTAAAGATATAACGCATACTAATCGCTTTTTTACAAAGCTATTGTTGTTGCGTTAAGTCCTTATTAACGTATGATGAAGCTAAATCCTATCCCTGAACGATGGGCGACACAACCTTTCCGCGGTCTACTTTTTGATGATCAGCCTATCCTGTGCTGAGCCATCCGCACCATGGCAGGTATACGTAAGCTGGCGTCCTTCAATGCGAAAATGTTGATAAAAATTACCATTTTCGATACGCCTGGCCACGAACGGCTGCTTATCTTTCGCTTCGCGGGCCGCCGCGGTTGCTACCGACATCAAGTAGGTCACACCGTGTTCATCAGGCCTGTTTCCTTTCAGCGGTTGCGTCCGTAGGTAATAATGGAAATGGCCGCCCATCACGATATCCACCTTATATTTCTCGAACAAGGGCACCCATTGGCTGACGATTTCCGGATAGGGCTCCACTTCGTTATAAGGCGGAAAATGGAACACAACGAATTTCCATGTCCCTGCCGATGAAGCGAGGGTCTCCTCCAGCCAGCGGGTTTGTTCGGCTACCGGGAAACTTGCCGCATCAATCATGACAAACAAGGCGTTTTTATAGTTGAAGGAATACGTGAGCCCGGCGGGGAACCCTTTAGGTCCATTAGCCGGGTAATCAAGCAATGCCTGAAACATCGAAGCGCCGAGACCGTCTTGACTGTCGTGGTTGCCTGGCACGGCCATCAATGGCTGTTTGGCAAACACATGGCCCGCAACATGGAAGAACTTATCCCAATCATTGCGGTGAAGGCCCGTATTGACTAAATCGCCCGAACAAAGGCTAAATGCGGCGGTCAAATCCTGTCCATACGCAAGCTTAATCAGATCGCCTGCTGCGGGGTCGTTGTGGGTATCGCCGAACCAATTGAAGGAAAAAGTATCCTCCAAGGGTGCCGTCGCAAACTGAAATACATCCGATATAGCGCCCGATTCACTGTGGATTTGATATTGATAGCTGCTACCGGGCGATAAGCCCTTGAGCTCGGCCATGAACCGGTGATTGTAGCGGTCGTTGATTAACAAGCGATCTTCCAGCCGGTTTACCACAGCCTGTTGCGTGGCGGTATCGCCGTAATTAGTCTGCCAGTAAGCTACCCACGCGCTTTTTATGGTGGTGTCGGTACGCCATTGTACGGTCATGGCTGACGATGGGTCTTCGCCCAACGTCAACGCGAGCTGATCGGCCTCACCACGGGCAGGAAAATCCGTCTTCCGGAATGCCCGGACGAGGTGGGCTTCACGCGCACGGCCGCGGATCGTGGTCAGCAGCAACTGGCCACGGAGCACCTCCGGCACCGCTGTAAGCGTAAGCCCGTCCCAATCGTGGTACGTAAACGAACCGATACCCAAGGTATCGATATGCTGCACCGCGGGAAAAACAGGTTCAATGGTTAGCTGTACCGTGGCATCCTGGGACGCCACACTCACAAAATATACCGGTCTATGCTTATCAAAGCCGTTGATGCCGAGCTTGATTTCTCCTGCTGGAAACTTTTTTTGCCAAACCTCGTAGGTGTACAATTCATTCTTAACCAGCATGTCCGTCTTTTTGAAGCCCGATGATTCCAACCAAAAAGGCGGCCGCGATTGGGCGGTGTCACGCATGAGCGATACCACGACGGGTACATTCACCTGAAATTGCCAATAATTCGTGGCCAATACGTCACGTTCTTCCGGGGTGATAAAATCCAGGACAAACGCTTCCCCGATGGTGTCCAGCTTATCGGCCTCGTATTGGGCGTACAGCCGGGAGACGATGGCATCCATCGTCTCAGCCACTGAGCGGTCCGGTATGGGGGACTTACACGCCCCTACTAAAAGCAACAAGACAACGGGCAATGTAATAGCCCGACATAACGGCTGTTTTTTTTGTTGATACATACGTGAATCAATTGGTTTGGTTTTTTCGGAGGAATGCTACCATCGCTTCCGGCTGATCCGTTTGAACGACATTGACCAGGGCCATATCTTTAAAAAACAAAGCATAACCTTCTTCTTTCTGTTGATCGACTTTTCCCAACGTGTTTGCCCATATACGGATTCCTTTTTTTACCAACGGCTCGATCAGCGCAGCATCGTAATAGCTGTCGTCGATGTGGATGATGGTCGCGATATTCATGGCTGATATCGCAGCCAAATCTGCGGGACTATACGCCCTCGGCATCACCTTTATGCGTGGATTAAAAGCGTGCAGGCGTGGCATCTGCCTGTAGTCGTACAGAAAGAAAAGCACTTGCTCTTCCATGCCCAGTTCTGCTACTACCTGACATACCTTCATGGCAGCCTCTTCGCTCTCTGCCTTGAAGTCAATATCCACCAGGATGGAATCTTTGCACCGGAGCAGCGCCTCCTTGAATGTTGGCACACGATGTTCGGTAGGCTTCCCGCGATGGGTAAGCACCAATCGCCGCACGTCGTCGTAGGTCAGCGACGCCACTTCCCCCTTCCCGTCAGTGGTACGGTCTACGGTTTTGTCATGCAAAACGACCAGCTCGCCGTCCTGCGTCTCACGTACATCCAATTCAAGGATGTGCGCCCCTGCTTTAATAGCTGCTCCCATGGCCGCCAATGAATTTTCGGGAAACTGGTGATGGGCTCCACGATGAGCGGCTACCAGCACGGTTTGAGGTTGTGTGTGGAAGACCGTCAGGATGGAGTCTGCGCGTGATTGCTGCGCAACACCTGTTTCCGAAAAGGCCAACAGCACAAGCGCAACCAAACAAAGATAATTGAGTTTATTCATCTCGTTTTTATTTGGTCAATTCAAACGAATCGACAAGCTTGCCAGCCACATTATAGGCTTTGTACTGCAACTTGTCGCCAGCCACCTGTACAGTTTGGTAAAGCTGGGTATCTACCAAGGAGACATCCATCCACCGTTCGGAGTCTGATTTGTACATTTTAGGGCCAGCGACAGACAGGACATAAACGGGTCCCGACGCTGTTGCGTTTGGCCCCTTGCCACGCGCGTAGGTATGGTCATGCCCCTGAAATACCAGATCGACCCCATACTGGTCAAACAATGCCTTAAGCCGTGCTTTCGCTTCCTTATTATCATCACTGCGGTTTTTGGAGGTCGAATACAGCGGATGATGGAAGAAAACCACCGTCCATCGCTGCGGATTGTCTTGCAACAGCTTTTCGAGCCAGGCTACTTGGGTATCAAAGGAGCCTTCTTCTACGCCCATCTGCTGTGAGTTAAGACCAATGAGCCGCACGCCTTGATAATCGACATAGTAGACGGATTCCTGATGTCCCGCTGGACCGTTTCGCGGTAGCGTAAACTGGGCGGCCCAATGCGGATCAAGTGTGGGTTTTTCCTGGGCATCCCGGAAATACTCATGGTTGCCCGGGACGGGCAGGGCTGGAATCATCGAATGGATGAACCCTGCACCATAGTGCCACTCGCCCCACTCAGCATCGGTATTCGACCGGTTGATGAGGTCGCCCGCATGGATGATAAACCGCGCATCAGGCTGCTGGCGAAACGCCTGGCGGATGGCCCTGGACCATCTTGATTTGATGTCATTTTGGGCATCGCCAAGATAAATAAACGAGAACGGCTCAGGGCCGGCAGCGGCTGTCTGGAATTGAAACCACTCACTCCAGTGCGTGCCATCCCCCACGCGGTATACATATACCGTAGCGGGCTTCAGTCCGGTGAACGTTACATGATGGTAGCGATCTTCCCGCCCTTCCTTTCCTGTGAACGGGCGCGTTTCGGCGGGGTACTCCACGGCGTCGGTTTCTAAATCGGGTGTTCCGTCTTCAAGCCGCACCTGCGCCTTGGCACCTGTGACCGATGCATCCGTACGCCAGGTGACCGTCTGGGTGGTTGTTGGGTCGGCTGACCAGGTGAGTACCACCCGATCAGGGTATGCACCCGGCTCAAATTGCTGTGCCCAAGCGCCGGGAAGCCAGGCGTATCCAAGCGCAAAAGTCAGCGCCAATTGGATCAACGGTTTTACGAATCTATTCATGATGGTGAACGTTTAGTTTATATGTCTTTATAATATCCCGTTCGGCCCGAATACAAACACCCGCGTACTCTGGGTGTATTCGCCGCCTACGGGGCTTTGGTATTTGAGATCTACGTAATACGCTTGGTATCCTTCGGACGGCGCGGGGAGGTTAAGCTTAATGGCCGGTTTGCCCTGGATCCCCAATGACGTACTCGTCCATTGCTCATCGCGGAAATCTTTATCGGTAGACGTAGCGGTCCACAGCACCACATCGGTCAGCTGCCCTGGGGTGGCCGCCACGCGGAGTTTTGCCCTACGGCGTCTGGCCTTCAGCGTCCAATCGGTTTCCGGATAGGGCAAGTTCCCCAACGTCGTTCCTACGAACGCACTTAATGCCTTCATTGCCTGCTGGCCATCACCCAAATCGTGCCCCGCATTGGGCACATAGTGGAGCCGGTTTTCACCGGGGATGCTGTCCAGGTAATGTTTTACATTATCGACGACCCAATACGGATCGTTAGTGCCCATGAACAGCATTTTGGGCATGGTGAGCGATTTGCGGTAGGCGTAAGGATCTACCATCGTGGTGATTTCCTGACCATCGGGAGTAGTGGCGCTTTGCGGGATCCCCAAGCGTACATAGTCTTGAATCTGCACACTGTAGTCGCCCCAGGTTTCTATCTGGTACTGCAGGCTCACCGGCATATTGAGTACGTCGATAACCATAGGCGCTATGGCAACCACACGCCCATCGGCGGCGGCCGTAAGCCATGTGGTCCATCCCCGTTTGGAAAATCCGGAAATAATGAATTTATCCACCGGCACAGTCAGCCTTCCAGCGGTGAACGCCTGCACAGCATCCATGGCCCTGACGGCACTCTTCACCATCGGGAAGAGCAGCGGCCATTCATAATCCTTGTCTTGCTTATACCGGTGCAGGGTCATGGAAATAAGCTCGTCTTCGGTGCGGCCGCCGTACAACGGTTGATTGGGCGTTTGCCGCAGTATAGCTACGACCGCGCGATTGGCTGTAGCAATCATGCGCATAGCGGCCAGCTGCCGGTCTTCGGGGTTGTCATTCCAACGTGGCAAGCCGTCCCGCACCGAGCCACCCGTGATGAACAGCAGTGCTCCGCTGTGCTCCACGTGCTCCGGCACGACAACGGAAAGCTGGTGCGTCCACACCGTATCTTTCCAAGTTTGGGAGACCAACAGCAGCTGATAAACCGTCACTGACGGGTTGAGCACCGAATCCTTGACTTCCCACCGGTATGTCGCATCTGGCTTATCTACATAATGTTGCAGCGCCGTCTCAGGAGTTATGGCGCTTTGCGCAAAAAGGTTCGTGATCGAAAATGAAAGGATGGCCGCCAGGGCGACCATCCGGATAGGTTGATTATTGCGATGCGTTCGTGTCATTCTCTTTTAGTATCCTGACCTATCGGCCAAACAAATATAATGTGAATATTGCAATTACCAAGGTTTACCTGTACCTTGAAGCAACCACGGCTTAGACCAAGCACTGTTTTCACCGTCGGCTTGTGAGTATCCCGTCCGTTCGAGACGTTGCAATGCTTGTTCGGCGTTTGCCCGGTTGATATTCAGTTCATCTTGCATATAATAAAAGCGCACGGGCAGTACGGATCTCAGGGCTGCCGGGCCTGCCTGGAGCGCCGGGTATCCTGTACGGCGGTAGTCAAACCAAGCTTCAGTGGCAGCTGTCCAGCTGGCTATCCATTTCTGCTCCAAGATCTGTTGTTGCGTACCGTTGTACGATACGTCCGCGCCGGCGATGTAGTCTGCATAAGCGCTGCCTACCGTCCAGCTTTCCAGCGATGCCCGGATGCCGTTGTTATAATGCGTTTCTGCATCGCCGACATTCCAGCCTTTCCACGCCGCTTCGGCCAAAATAAACGAAACTTCGGCGGCAGAGAGCAACTGCGCCTTCAGCAACGGGCCGCTCGCATCCATATACATTTCGTTGAGGTAGGAGACGTGTGGATTATAAGATGTCTGTCCAGGCGTAGGATTGAGGTTGTATGCCGACGGCAGTGCCGAATGGCTCGGCGGCAACCCGACATAATCCGGGTCTGTATCTATTGTGATTCCCGCCACCACGTCGGGTGAAAGGTGCCGTCTCCCGTTGACCACTTCATCCGTACCGGCAGGGAAGGCGTCGCTTACCACCAAAGGAATCTCCACTGGTTTTGCCCAAATGGCCAAGCGTGGGTCATGCCGTTGCTGCAGGTACTCCACCAGTGTGGCACACATCTTCACACGGCGGTAATTGCTGCCACTGACATCCGTAAATGTGTTGGACGGCCATGAGTCGAGTGCGGATGTGCCTCGGTACGACATCGCGACGTCGTGGTTGCTCGACGAAATGAGCGGATACTGTGTGGGATTTGCCACAATACGTTCAATACCGGCCCTGGCCTCCTCCGGGAGTTTTTCGGAAATGCGCATGTAATAGCGCAGCTGGAGGGCGTTGGCAAACTGCCGCCAAAGATGGGGGTCTCCGCCAAAGTAGACATCTGCGCTGCTCAATACGGACTGGTATTCACTCGCCGGCCTCGAAAGCAAGGTGTTTGCGGTTTCCAAATCGGCAAGGATACCCTGGTAAATTGTTTCCTGGCTATCGTAGGCTGGCAATAGGTTGACCACGCCTCCTTCCTCGGCTTTTAATGCTTGTGTATACGGTGCGTCGCCCCATAAATCGGTAATCAAACCAAACATAAATGACTTCATCACCAACGCTACTCCCCGATGGAAGTCCATCCCTTCCTCTTCTGCTCGCTTCATCAGCAGCGCATTGTTGCGCAGAATGCCGTAGTCTCCATTCCAACTTTGGCTACCCAGCCATTCATAATTATTGTGCGAGCCCGCCCATGCGTCCTTTTGTGTATGCTGCACGACACCGGCGATATCCTGAAATCCTAAATCAAGGTACCGCTTTGCTGCTTCGGTCAATACCGTAGGCATAATCAAATTGGGGTTTACCGTGGCTTCATCGGTTCCATTGGGATTGATATTCAATTCAGTAAGATCCTTACACCCGCTGATGACTACCAGTGCAACCACCCATCCAAATCGTGCTACGATAGCTATTATTTTCTTCATTGCTGTGTTTTTAAACCAAGTAATTAACCTTAAAATGTAACCGCCAGCCTAAATCCGATAGGCATCGCCCACGGTGTTACGTTATACCGTTCTATGCCTTGCTTAAACTGGATACCGCCGCCCTGCACACCGCTTTCTGGCTGGAACGCCATTTCCGGGTCGACGCCTATCTTCGCCTTCGTCCACAAAATCAGGTTGCGGGTGTAAACAGATAGCGATGCGTTTTGCATACCCAGTTTCTGTGCGAAAGCGGTGGGCAAAGCATAGCCGATCGAAAGTTCACGCAGTTTGATATAGGAAGCGTCAAACGTGGAGGCCAACATGTAGTCCCACGGATAATTATCTGCATATGGCAGATACCTCGTTTCTGGGCCGCCAAGGTTTTCTATGTAGTCAACGACTTCGCCTGCATCATTGTACACGGCGATGACACCCGGATTGAAGACGGCGAAATTGCCATAATTGACTCCGTCCATGACTAAAGGGAAAGCGCCGTACTCGGCTGTCGGTCCGCCGACGATGTTGAACTGATTGCCTTTGACACGCACCAAATCATTGTTTACCAAGTAGTCGCGCAAGGCGTCTCCTGTGAGTCCATTGGGGTTAATCAGGTTATCCAGGAACCGCTGGGTTTTAAGGTCCGACTCGGAGTACCGGTAGGTCTGGGACATAAAGTCACCCCCGAAACGCATGTCAAATGCTGCATTGAGGGTAAAGCGTTTATAGGTCAATGCCGTCTGTATACCCATCACAAAATCAGGATTGAAGTTGCCGATTTTATTGCGGGTATTGTTGATGCGTATCGCTTGCCATGAACCACGGTCATTCAAAATGGGATAACCATAGTACGGAGAGTTGGGATCTTCCACAGTCACCAGCTTGGAGTCATAAAGGTCGCCGATTTCCTCACCGACGTACGTACGGGCGCCGCCCCTCCCCTCTGTCCAAAAGGTAAAAAACTCCATGCCTTCTGTAAGTTCCTCTATCTTGGTACGATTGCGCGACCAGTTGAGGTTGATATCCCACGTCCAGTCGGTCGTCTTCACAGGTGTGCCACCAACAACAACCTCGATCCCCCTACTCGCCAACAACCCTGCATTGACATTGATTGAGGTAAAGCCGCTTGATCCCGGCAATGCTGTCGGGAAAATTTGGTTCTCGTTTTCTACCTTATAATAATTTGCCTCCAGCCGCAATCGGTTATTTAGCGCAGCCACATCGATACCTACTTCATACGAGGTACTTTTTTCCGGTTTTAAGGTAGGTGTCAGCAAATTACTCGATTTGCTCATCTGAATGATTTCTCCGCCCCACGCACCGGCATTGCCCAGCACATTCATCAGTTGATAAGGACTCGCATCGTTGCCCACCTGGGCAACGCCACCGCGCAGTTTCAGCAGACTTACCTGACTGGGCAGCTTCAACATCCTGTCCAGCAATAAACTCAGCGAGGCCGATGGGTAAAAGTACGAACGGTTGTCTACCGGCAACGTACTCGACCAGTCGTTTCGGGCCGTCAGATCCAAGTACACCATATCGCGATACCCCAAGTTTACCAGCCCATATACACTGTTTACCGCTCTTTCCGAGAGGTAGCTGCTGTAATCCAGGCTCGCCGGTGCAATATTAGCCAACGTATACAGATTGGGGGTAATTAACCCCGATTCATTTTGCGTTTTCGTTTGAACGGTCCTGTTGCGTTCATAGCGTACGTTCCCTCCTGCAGAAGCAAAGAAACTCAACGCATTGAACGTTTTTTTGAAGGAAGCCAAAAAATCGACATTCTGCTCCTGATGGCCGAGGTTGACGATGCCATAGGCCCCACGCGGTTCGTTCGTGTAACTGAAGGGTACTTTGGACTCGCGCTCCTCACTGTAAAGATCCAGGGCATAGCGAGCCATGAAGCTCAGCTCGGGCGTGATCTGCCAATCGGCACGCAGGTTTCCAAACACGCGATCACGTACAAATGCGTTGTTGACCTCATAGGCGAGGAAATAGGGATTGTTGTAGTTTCCGGGCGCCTGTGAAAGCTGCTGCACGCCTTCGCTGCCTTCTACCCAATAGTTTTGCAAATCCCGTATATTGATGTGGGGCGAAACTTTGTATGCCCATTCCATTGGATTGGCGCCTCGGTTATTTGCCGGGCGGTTATTGGAGTTATTGCGACTGAAATCTACCTGTGCACCCAACGACACCTTTTCATGAAGCCTAACGGTTGAGTTGATGTTTAACGAGTTGCGGAAAAGGTCCGAATTGGGGATGATACCGCGGTTGCTCATGTTTGCATAGGAGATGCGGTAATCCGTCCGATCGTTGCTGTTTGCGATCGAAATCCCATTGGTGGAGGTGATGCCGGTTTGCACAAAATTACGCACATTATCGGGGTGGGATACCAGCGGTGTAGGGATTTTATTTCCGTTTTCGTCTACCGGACTGTTCCATTGCACAGCCAGGTACCCTTTATCGAGTTCCGGCCCCATGCCGGCGGCCGATCCTTCCTCAATGACGAGCCTGCCCCCAGCCAACGGATTGTCCGGCGTGAGCGGTAGTACACCCGTTGCAAATTTGGAATGCATGTCGAGGAATTTATACGGCACGTCGAAGACGGTGTTGCTGGTCACCGAAATGGTCATCCTGTCTGCATGCTTTCCAGACTTCGTGGTGATGAGCACCACACCGTTGCCTGCACGCGATCCATACAGCGCCGCAGCGCTCGGCCCTTTCAGGATGGAAATTTCTTCGATATCGTCCGGGTTCAGGCTGGCAATCGCATTGCCATAATCCACCCGGTTGTCGCTACCAATCTGCCCGATGTTGTTTAGTGTGTTCGCCACGGGCACCCCATCAATGACAAAAAGGGGCTGGTTGTCGTTGTTTAACGACGTGGCACCACGAATAACCATGCTTACAGAAGACCCTGTACCACCAGTGGCACTGATCGAAACACCCGGCACCTTACCAGCAATGCCGGTAAGCACGTTGTCATTGACTACCCGGCTCAGGTCATCGCCCTTCACCCGGCCTACCGCATAACCTAATGAGCGCTCTTCCCGCTTAATGCCCAACGCGGTCACCACGACTTCGTTTAATTCATCCGACGAAGCCGACAACCTAAAGTCAACTGCCACCTGTTGATTGCCAGTGACGACGATGCCTGACCGACTGGTTTTGCCGTAGGCCAGGTAAGTGACTTCCACGGTGTAGGTACCCGGACGGACGTTGACGGAAAAGTAACCGTTGGCATCGGAGACCGTACTGCGGCCCAATTCGACAACCCGGATGGTCGCTCCCGCAAGCGGCTCTTGGCGGTCGTCCGTGACGCGGCCATTGATGCTGCCCATTTGCTGTACAGCCGCTTGGGTGGTGAGCACGATCCCTGCTTCGCTTTCGATGTAGGTGATATCGGTATTGGCCAATAAGTAATGAAGTATTTTCTCTGCTTCCGTATCCCTGAAGCGCTTTGCTTGTACCGTGTGGTCGGCCAGCTTCAATGCCGTCGCATCGTAAGCCATCTGCACGGATAGGCTTTTGCTTAGTTTCAGCAGCGCATCAGAAAGACTTTCGGTATTAAAGTTGATGCTGACCTTATCTTGCATCCCCTGAGCGTTGGTATAGGAAGCCCAAAGTAGCTGTGTGCAAGTGAGGAAAGAAGCCATGATTAAAAATGTTCTCATCATGAACTGGAATAGCTTATCACTTATATTCATATATTTGTACATTCGATTAAGTTAAATTATTCGGATTCCTTGTGGCCAGTCTCTTGATTTAGCGGTCTGTTGACTGGCAGCAAACTTTTGGGGGGCATTGCCCCCTTTTTAATTAGTGGATAGTTAGTATATCGTTATTTCATTTCCTTGCCTCCTATAATTAGTTTGGTGAATATCACAGATGAGCCGCATGGTTTCATCAAGCGGAGTTTGTTGCAGAATAGTCATGGTATAACGAAAGTGCGAAGCCTCGGGCAATCGGGTCTGCAACGTCACACCGAAACGGTGTTGCATGACTAAGGCCAACTCGGCAAACGTTGCATTATCCAGCAATGTACGCCCTTCCATCCAGCTTCCCGCATCGGCTGCAAAGCGATCGTCTGCCTGGAAGGCTTTCCCTTCTTTATGGTATTTCAGACCATGGCCGGCGGCAACCGTATCGAGCTGGATACCGTTTTGTGCAGAAACCGATACTTGTCCGGTCTTAACGTGTACACTGACGTAGTCCAGCTCCGGGTAACTCTTTACGTTGAACGACGTACCTAATACCTCGGTACTTACAGCGCCCGAATGTACGATGAAAGGATTATCCGGATTTTTCGTCACCTCGAAAAAGGCTTCGCCATGGTCGATGACTAATTCCCGGTGTTGCTCGAAGTGTCGGCTGGAGTAATGGATTTGAGTACTGGCATTCAGCCATATCACTGACTGATCGGGCAAGACCACACGCTTCATTCTGCCAGCATCAGTGCGTATGGTGTCAAATGATGGCGGCAGGTCAGCGCTTAACTCCTGAAGGTTTTCAAGTCGCTCGTGCGGGCGCCATATCCACCAAGCAGCCATGAGCATCAGCAGTACAGCTGCGGCTACTTTGGGAAACCAACCATAAAGCCGGGTTGTCCGTCGTGGCGGTTTTATGTGCGTTTGGAGGCGATTTGCAAGCGCCTGGTGTATACGGTCTACCTTTTCTTCATCACGAAGCGGTTCGATATCCTGCCCGTACCCGAATGAATCAAACCATTCATCTACTTGCTTCCGCTGATCCTTATCCAACTTGTCGTGGAGGTAATCCCGCAACAGTCGCTTAAATTGTTTCTTGTCCACAGACGTTACTTTTCGCGTGTTTATAGGGAATACAAGTCGACCAGCCCTAAGTACCTTAATTTTGCAAGAAGAATAGGTTAATTGTTTGTTAAGACCGCGACAGCTATGATCAATCCTGCAAGCTCTTCGTCCGAAAACTTTTTAAGCAGTGATCTACGCAGCCTATGGGAGGCTTCTGTGAGATGATTCTTTACAGTCTGCTCAGCGATGTGTAGTTTTTGGGCTATTTCTTGGATAGAACGATTATCGCTCCGCATCAAAAAAACAGCCCGCATGGTGTCCGGTAACTGTTCCACCTGTTCGTCAAGAAAGCGTTCCAGTTCGAGGTAACGGCTCGGCTGGTAGGCCGACTCTTCAACGACCGCCTCCATGCGGTGCATGACGCGTTGCAAGGCTTCAGCTTTTGCCCGCTGGGAGGTATAGTGATTGATAACCCTGTTTTTGACGGCCTTAAGCAGGTAGTATTCAATATATTCCGGCGTCAGCGTAAGTTTATCCCGCTTATCCCATACTTGCATGAACACTTCCTGCACAATGTCCTGCGCGAGCTCCTCGTCTTGCAGGCGACGGTAGGCTACCGCATAGAGGAATTTCCAATAACGCTCAAACAATACCGTGTAGGCATGTGCATCTCCCTGGCCTAAGCGGCTAAGTAATATGGCGTCTATTGCTTCCATCGCTTCGGAAGCAAAGCTACGATGCGAATGTTAAGTGGCGGTTAATTTTGCAAAGCTTCCGCCACTTCAGTGGGTAGATCGGATTCCAGCACGGTAGCGCCATCTTCCCTAATCTGCCGATAGGCTTTGGCGCGCTCCTCGACAGTCTCCATTTTGTCGTACTTCGGTGCAGCCGATATCATACAACGGATACCCTTGCTGTGGAGCACGCGATAAAGCGCTTGGTTGGATGCTTTGATTTCAGGGCCGATATATGCGATCATTTGGGAAGTGGGTATCCCCACACGTTCGTAAGCCAATAAAGCAGCTGGCGTCGTTACAAACGCAGAAAACATACGCTGTGGGTTGTCATCATAGAAAAACTTGGCATCTTCAGCGTTATGCACGGTGACCATCACAAATGCATCGGCATGGTATCGGCGAATGATATCGGCTGTCATGGCCAAAGGAACGTCCTTTTTGTCGAGGTTGAGTACCGTTTTTCCCCTTGCCCACTGAATCATTTCAGCCAAGGTTGAAATGCGATAAGGCGTAATACGCCCCTCTCGGTCTTTCAGACGCAATTTTTTCAGCTCTTGCCAGGTGTAGTCTGCTACGTTACCGGTGCCGTTGGTTGTCCGATCGAGCGTTGCATCATGCAGTACCACTATCATACTATCCTTGGTGAGCCGGGGATCAATCTCGAATATAGCTGGCGTATGCGCTAACACATATTCCATGCCCGCGATGGAGTTTTCGGGCATCCCCCCTTCAATGGTGCCGCGGTGACCGGAGATAATCGGTGCAGCGTCTTGGCGATAAGCAAAAAAGGCATGCAACTCCGCTGAGGTAGAAAATTCGAGATAATGTGGCCGTAGCCGTTCATCATCGCTTTTCTGGCCGCAGGCACAGCCGGTGATCATACCCAAGCCCGTCAGGAGCATGTGTAGCCCTGGCAGCAAGTAGATTTTATTTAATAGATGCATCGTTGTAAATTTAAAACAAAAATCGCGAAACTGCTTTGGCATGAAACTGCGAAGCAGTTTCGCTAGCAAAGCCCTACCAGTCCGGGTTTTGCGACAAATTGGAATTATCGGTAATGGCTGATGTAGGGATAGGACGAAGGTATTTCTTATCCTCCCAGTTTCGCACCACATGATATATGAGGTTACCGTGTGTTCCGTCTGTCAACGTAAACCTATCGGACAAGACAACATTATAGTAGTTGATTCCTGCCAAGGGAGCCGCGGAAACGACCACATCATACGTACCGTCTGCATTCAAATCAAGGGGTTGACCCAGCGCCGGAACATATAATCCATGCCACGGTCTGGTTAGCAACTCACCCAGCTTCCACCGCATGATATCGTCATAACGCAAGCTTTCGAGCACCAACTCTATCCCTCGCTCCCTTCTCACTTCCAATATCCATTTATCGTTGGTCTGATTTAAGTAATAGGCTTGCAGGTATGGGTCATAGGTCTCCGGGGCACTTCCATCGACACCAGCTCGTTCGCGCAACGGCCTTATTGTGGTATTCCAGACACTTTCATCCATTTGGCCAAGCTCGGCCATCGCTTCGGCATAGTTAAGCAATACTTCGGCGTATCGCAATATGGGCAGCGAATTATAGCTATTCGCACTCCCATCATGGCGATCGTGATCCAAGCTCCACTTTATGGGGTGATAGCCCGTCAGTGTAACAGCGAAGTTGGGTGCCACAGGCGTGCCGGCTACGCCACCGACCGTCCGGGTATAGCCCGCCGTCCTGATGGTTTGCTTCAGCCGATAATCCCTGTTGTGTACCTCGTCATCAAACACCATACGATCATAATCGGGTTGGTCCGTGAAACGTGATCCATCCAAGTATAGGTAAGTATTGATGAATTGCTTAGTCAAGGATGTCCTCGCAGCAGCCGAACCGGAGTTGTAATGCCACGTGGCACTATGCCAACGGGACAACGCATCATTAAAATTATTTGCCAACAGCACTTCCATACTGTTGATGGTTTCACTGGTGAATAAGCTACGATATTGTGATTCCAAATTAGCGGATGAGTTGACTAAGGTATATACGCCTGCATCCATCAGCGTCCTGGCAGCTACGGCAGCTTCCTGCAGTAAACCATCGGCAGTGGCCGTTAAGCCGAGTTCAGTATGGTATTTGCGGTAGGTACCTTCAAAAAGCGCTACCCTGCTTTTGAACGCCAAGGCTACCCACCTCGTGATGTTGGACGCACTGGCGTCCTTTGTAGCCACGCAATGGGTAGCGGCATACCTAAGGTCCTCCAGGACTTTCGCCATGACAAATTCGCGCGCGTCCCTTCCCTTATACAATGTTTCGTCGGCTGGATCTAATGCATGCTCATACCATGGCACATCACCGAATGTGCGAACTTTATCATAATAAAACCACGCCCTCCAAAATCGCCCCACACCTTCGTAGTGCTGCCTGATTTCATCGCTTACTTCAGCCCTGTCAATATGATCAAGAAAATAATTGATGTTTCGCAGGTCCTGCCAATTGCCAACACCCCACCCCCCTTGGTCGTCCGCAGTCCATGCGCCGGTAAGGTATACCGTGGATGCATTCGTGGCAGCGATATCCGAAAAATTATCGCCAAAAACGATGGCATCCCAGGCCGGAATCATCCGCTGGATGAAACCATTGGCATACAGTTCGAGGTCTGCTTCTGTTTTGAAAAAGTTATCCGAATTGATCGAATCAAAGGGGTCTTTCTCCAATACCGAGGTACAGGAACTTGTCGCAACACAAACGGCAAGCATAGTTATTAGATGTCTCATGATAATACGTCTTCCTGATTTATAGTGTAATGTTCAAACCAACGGTCACGGTCTTCAGCATGGGGTAGCTATACCCATCGCCGTCAGCGCCCGCTGTACTCCTGAAATCCGCATCTCCAGGCTCGATAACTTCCGGATCGAAATTTTTCGTCACATTAAACAAATTTGAAAATGTGAATAGGTTTTCCCCAGTAGCATATAACTTTAGCCCCGCGAGGCCTAACTTCCCTGCAATTCGATTGGGCAAGGTGTAGCTGAGGGTGATGTTTTTGATCCGGAGATAAGAAACGTCTTGCAGATACCGGTCATTAGGCAAGGCCATCGTACCCACACTGTTTTGCGCGATGTAAGCCCGATACCGTGGCCAATAAGCGTTGGGATTGGGGTTTTCTTCCGACCACACATTATTGCCCATGTGGGCCTGTAACAGATAACTGTAAGGCCTATTGTACTGTCCCCAGAAATAAGCCGATTCCCTTGCGGGGTACCAATCGCGTTTGCCTACTCCCTGCAAGAATATACTGAAACCGATGTTATTCCAGTTGGCATCAAGGTTGAGGCCAAACTGATAACGTGGAGTTGTGTTTCCGATCACCTCCATGTCACCATGGTTGTCAAGGGTTTGGTTACCCCTATTAATGACTCCATCATTGTTTAGGTCAGCAAACTTTAAATCACCTGGTGCAGTGATGCGGCTATCCGTATTGTAGAAAAACGATTGGTCGGCGTGATTGTCAATTTCTTGCTGATTAAAAAACAAGCCTTCCACCCTGAATCCCCAGATATCGCCCAACTCCATCCCTTCGTAGTACGTAGTAATGAGTCCTGTAGCGTTGTAAAACTTGGTAATCCAGGAGCGGTTGTCCCAGAGCATCCCCCTAACACTCCAGTTGAATGGCTTTCCGGCGAGGCCGAACGAGTCCCGCCAACCTATAGACACTTCCCATCCTCGTGTCTTCATATCTGCATTGTTTCCTCTCGGCGCGGTAACGCCCAGCACTGCGGGAAGTGTCGGCCCTACCGTATACATATCGGTGGTGTATTTTTCGTAATAGTCAACGACCAGATCCAATCGGTTGTTCAATGCCGAAAAGTCAAGTCCCACGTCATAGGTGGTTACTTTTTCCCAGGTCAAACCTGTGGGGACAAGGTTAGGCGCTGACGTGTAGCTTTGCTGTGTTCCACCGATGAGCACTGAAGACCGGGAAATGCCCATCGTAGACAAGTAAGAATACGGTGCCACAAGACCATTGCCCAACGTGCCAAGCGATGCCCTGACTTTCAGGTTGGTCAACCAGGAAGCGTTTGCCAGAAATTCCTCATTGGAAAGCACCCATCCAGCCGATGCGGAAGGGAAGAACCCCCATTGCTGATCTTTTGGAAACTTGGATGTCCCGTCGTAGCGGCCGCTCAACTCCAGCAGGTATTTATTCTGGTAACCATAATTCGCCCGGAAGAAAGCGCCCAAGAACCCCCATTCATTGCCGCCGCTTGCTGTTGTGTAAAAAGTGCCATCCATCATCGAGAAGCTGGGCAAATCGGGATATAGCAATCCCCTTCTATACGTTTGCTGGGTTTTGTACAATCGCTCTTCGATATTACTGCCCAGCATCAATTTCAGGTCATGGGCACTTCCCAAGTTCGGGGTATAGTCCAACGTCAGGTTACCTGCGACATAGTTTTCATCATATCGCCAGTTTTCCAATGAGCTGAATGTATTTCTGGTACCCATGGCTTGAGGTCCCGTAAAAAAATTATACTGATTTTCCAAGCGGTCCCTAAAAGACGCTCCGGCGGCGTAGGTCAAGTCGCCACGTATGGTAAACACGTCTGGGATAGCTCGCAACTCGAAATTAGTCCGATTCCGCAGGTTGAGCCGATCATTATACTGGTACGATGTACCTTCCACAAATCCGGCCCAGCCGATGTAGACCGCGGTTTCTGTCCACGTCCCGTCCGGGTTCTTTTCTACGGTCACGGGATACGCCTGGTGCTCCATCTGTCGCTGAATAAGTTGCCGGTCATACATGACCATGGGCTGGTGGTATTTGATCTTTGTAACGTCTAGATTATTTCCGATTGTCAGCCATGGTTTTACTTTGATTTCGCCCTTCGCTCGGATGTTGTATTGCTTAAAATTTTCATTACCGGCATTGTATATGCCGTCCTGGTCATAGAACCTACCCGAAACGTAAAAATTCGCCCGGTCATTACCTCCGTATACACTCAGATTATGCTGCTGCGAAGTATGACTATCCTTGAATATTATCGAATGCCAGTCGGTACTACCGTAATAATCGTACAAACCGTCGGTACCGATGCCCACCGTTTCGGCATTAGGGTCTTGTGAACGTCTGCCCAACTCTTCATACCAAGCTCGGTCAAACCGGAACACGTTGTTTATCGCATTGGGGTCTACACCGCGGCTCCCGATATAAGCCTCCAAAAACTTGGTGGTCCAAAGGTAGCCGTCAGTGACCAATTCCGGCACCACGGTCCGGGAGTTAACCGAATAATTGCCATCATAAGTGATTTTTGTGCTTCCTTGATCGGCCTTCTTGGTGGTAATCAAAATGACTCCAAAAGCTCCACGGGCGCCATATACCGAAGCAGAAGAAGCATCTTTCAATACCGATATCGTTTCGATATCGGCTGGATTAACGTCAGTCATATTGCCTTCCGCACCATCTATTAACACCAATGCACTGCCTCCTGCACCAATACTGTTAGTCACCCCCCGAATGACGGGAACCGCTCCCCTTGAGGGTTTGCCGTCCGCAAAGGAGACATTTACTCCAGGAATCATTCCCTGTATTGACCGTACCACATTGGGCGTCACGCGGCCTTCCAAGTCTGCGGACGACAGCTGTGATACTGCTCCTGTTAAACTTTCTTTGCGTTGTGTTCCATATCCGACGACTATGACTTCATCCAGGTTGTCGAGCGAGGGTTGCAACGCAACATTGAGTTGCACGGATTGGCCTTCCTGAACCTCGATTTGCTCGTGCTTGGTCAAATAGGAAATATAGCTAATAGCTAACGTGTACGTGCCAGGAGCGATGTTAAAGGTATAATGACCATCGCCATCGGTTTGATAACTCCGATCATGCCCTACAATATTGATGTTAGCTCCGCCCAATGGCTGGCCTTCTGCATCGGACACGTTACCCGATATGCGCCCCGGCTGCTGCGGCGGCTGGTAGGTTACGACAATGTTCTTGCCAACCTGCTTGTATCGGGTATGTGTGCGTTGGGCTAGATCCTGCAACACCTCGTCAATGGTAGCCTCCTGTTGGATGGTTACTTTTTGGTTTTCGGGAATTGCCCCGTTATTATACACAAAACGATAATCGCTTTGCCGTTCGATCTCCTTGAAGACCTGCTGCAGCGTTTTGTTTCTTACCTGCAATGTTATCAAAGTCGTATGAAGCCCTTGCGCCTCTACCGGATGCGCCTGTATCATCGTACTGCCCAATGTGATGGCTAAGACAAACAGCGAACTGTATCTCATGATGATTAACGTATATTTTGTAAGGATATATGCATTCCTTTTCATTACTTTTGACAAATGATTAATGGGTTATTGTTCAACTCGTTTATCGTTGGGTGGTGCCCTACCGTTGTCCAGACCGCAGGCATCACCTCACCACATGGCCTTCCGGCACTTTGCCGGAGGCTTTTTTGCTTATGCTAAACCTGTCATCCGTACATGTCTTTCTATTTTGGTTAACTTAAACATTGACTGATACCTTACTCATTGCAAATACACTTGCTTGCCTTCCAAGGTGTAGGTAAACCCGGAGCTACTTTGCAATAGGTCTAACACCTTATTGATAGGCAGATTAACAAACTCACCGGTAAACCGGTAACGCTTCAACCGTTCGTTTCGGAACCGAACCTGGACGCCGTACCACCTTTCCAATAGTTGGGCAACCTCTTCAAACGACTGGTTTTGGAAGACCAACACGCCGTCTTTCCAGGCTGTCCATTCAGCCAATGCATTGACCCGATCGATGGCTGCGTCTCCGCTTTTTTTCTTGTACGTAAATCGCTCACTTGGGGAGAGTATTACTTGGGACCTTTCATCGGCCAACGAATCCGGGCGCTGACCAACCCGAACGGAACCCTCGGTCACCACGACGTGGATGGCGCTGTCGCCTTCCCGGGCGCGGACATTGAATGAAGTACCCACCACAGTGGTGTACAGTGGAGCTGTGCTGACGATAAATGGTTTGTCTGGATTCGGGGTCACTTCAAAAAATGCTTCACCAACCAGTTTTACCATGCGCACAGACTTATTGAAGCCATCGTCATACTGCAGGGTACTACCTCCATTGAGGTGGATGACTGAACCATCCGGCATGCGCACCTGCTTCTTTTGGCCATGTAATGCCGTGATTTCTTGTACAGCCAGCGTTTGCAATGCAGTTTCGTGATCGGATGGGGAGTTGTTCCTAAACAGGAAGAAACTAACCAAGACCAAGCATGCCGCTGCTACCCACTGCCACCACGGCCTGATGAGCCTCCGTGGCGGAGAAGGCGAAATACGCTCCATCACTTGGCGAATACGGCGGCGTCCATCGGCGTCTACCGGCATATCCTGGAAACGCTCGGTATCATCCCACCACCTTTGCATGGCACCATGGATTTCATCTTGCTTCGCTGCGTCACCCAAAAGCGCAAAAAAGGCCTTGCGTTCCTCGTCTGATAATTCCTCGGCGATATACCGCCGGAAGAGTTCATCGAACTGCTGCTTATTCATGTATGTTGATGACAACGCCAAACCCCGGGACGGGCTATCGGATTACATTAAGTTTATATGAAGTAATCGTTACGAAACAGGATGCAGCAATACGCCAAGCAACAGGAAGAAGACAAATTCATCCACCCACCGGCGTAGGGTGAGGTATGACTTGCCGAGCTGATGCTTTACGGTATGTGGGGAGATATTGAGGCTTTTGCTTATTTCTTCGGTAGTAAGTCCCTGCTCTATTTTCAACTTCAGGATTTCCCGCCGCCTGGGAGGCAACTGTTCAATGAAGGAAGCGAGTAGCCCTTGGTAGTCTTTCCACAAAATATCGTGTTCACCGTCGGCTTCCAGTGTAGCCAATGCCGCAAATTGTTCTTCCCGAAGATGCCTTGCCGCAATTTCCTTGAGGCTATTCAATGCCCTGTTACGACCGATGGTGTACATCCACGCCGCTATCGAATCGATTTCTCCAAGCATCGCCCTGGACTCCCAAAGCTTGATAAAGACATCTTGGGTAATCTCTTCGGCCAATTCAGCTGATTTGAGCAACTTCAGCACAAACTGGTAGATGCGCGCTTCGTACCGCACCATCAACGATTCCAAGGCTACAGGATTGTCCCTTGCGAGCTCAGCAAGCAGATAAGCATCAGGTGGTATGCCCGGTGTCGCCTTATGCATGGAATAAACCTGTTTCATCCCGTGCAAAAATAAGGCCGTGATGTTACCTCAATATTACCTTTGAAAATCTTGATACCGTGAGGGGAACAACGGTGAACGATAAAGTGATTGCTTATTTAATCGGCACCAGGGAGAGCACTGGTTGTATCCCCCTGATGCCGATAAGCCATGCGGCTTTATTGGTTAAAAATTGGTTTCATATATCGCCTTGGAAAGATCTTCATTGATGAAATCCGCCACGATAATTCCGAACTTAGCAGTTGATTGTGCGTTTAAGTAATCGTTTAACCTTGGGTTGACGTAGTCGGACACCGAAGTAATGTTGGGAATTCCTAAAATACTGCGATAGCCGCTACTGAAGTTGACATAAAGCACTTTATTCGCCGGATAACCGGTCGACTTTGTGATCTCAAGAAATTGAGAGACCCGCGACCATTTGTTTTGAGGGGTTGTTTGATACTCATCCTGTATTTCCAACTGGTAACCTGGCCGATTGATGGTAAACGTGGCGTTGTCTGCCCAGCCTGGGGTAGCTGCTATTCCAAGTGCTCCGCTATATCCGAATCGACGGAACAGTACAATCTTTCCACGGCTGTCGCCCAACGATGGAATCTCATCTTCCAAGTACCACAACGCCGGGTCTTGAGCTACATAGGCAAGAAACCGTTCCTCAAATGTGGTCGTATTATTTTCAGCAGTATGCTCAGGCTTGACACTCATGACAATCGTTTCAGACGGATGGGCCGCCAGAAAAGACTTACAAGCGTTGATCACATCGTCAAAATTAAGGTGCTGGTAGACGGCTCCATGGTGGATAGTAAAGGCATCATTAAAATGACGGCATCGAATATCCAGGAAACGGACACCGGCATTAAGCTGATCGCCGATGCTCAGGTTCTGCGTTTTGGCCGTGCCCGGAAACGGCTCATGCCGTGCTCCACTATCGTGTGTTCCGGGAATACTGAGGTGATGGAGCATCGATTGATCAGGCAATGCACCCATCCAATTGGACGAGCTGTAGGACAGTAGCAACGCGTCACTTAGGCCGGCTGCCAACGATTCGGCAGCAAGTTGTTCAGCTGGGGTGCCCCCCTTTTGGCAGGATGATGCGACCAAAAGAACGAGGTAACAGACAACAAGATTTGAAAAACGTTTCATAGCGATATAAATTAGTGGACAATAGATAAAACGTACAAACCGAAATGAAAAAGCCATGCTCCTTAATCGGGAACATGGCTCTGAACAATTTTACCACCCTTCGTTCTGGCTAATTCCGGAGTTGGTGATATCTGCCGGCGGGATCGGCCACACATGATGGATAGCCGGATTGAAATTGCGGGCCGGCCACACTTCCGTGACGGTGTATGGCGAATTGGGGTTGTCCCTATTCGCATGTTGCCTGCCGGTGGCTGGCTTGCTATACGCCTCCTGTGCATCACCCCAACGCACCAAATCGACATGACGGTCGGTGTATTCTGCGGCGAACTCCGAGCGCCGTTCGCGCTTCAGGTCGGCCAAGGTAGCTCCGGTAATCGATGGGAGTCCGGCGCGGTTCCGGATTTGGTTAATCGGCGCATCGGCATTCTGGTTCTGCATAATCAACGCCTCCGCCTTCATCAGCAGGATATCGGCATACCGCACCAAGGGCACGTTCAGGTTAGACGTGGGGTAATCCCCATTCGGATTGAGGTGGACCTCCTGCGGGAACCGGAAAGGCTGCATGTATTTGTTGAACTGGAATCCCGTCCACGAATTGGACGAATAGTATTGCCGCTCTTCCCCGAATAGGGTAAAGGTATCGCCAAACTCCAAGATGGTCGCCTTCTTGCGGTAATCGCCTTCCTCAAAGTGGTTGTACAACTCGAGCGTAGGGTGGAAATACCCCCAGCCGTTATACAGGCCATAGCCGGTGTTTTCAAACAACACAGCAGGCAGGATGCATCCACGTACATTGTTGGATACGACGGAGAAAATATACTCAGGAGAGAAATTATTTTCCACGTAAAATACGCTGGCGAAATCTTCCTGTGGATTGCCGGTGTTGATGAGGGCGCGCCCCGAGCCCGAACTGGTCACCATATCGCAATACCGTACCACTTCAGCCCACTTGCCGGCATCATAGCGTGCCCAGTGCAGGTACATCTTGGCCAAATAAGCATAGGCTGCATCCCGATGTGCACGCCCAAGATCATTCGCACCATAAGCGGTGACCAAGGGAAGCAATTCGGCTGCTGTAAGCAGATCCTGCTCCATCTGCTGGTAATTTTCGCTGACATGGGCTGGCCGGGTAAACCGTGCTTCATTCATATTCGCCTCGGTGACAATGGGCAAGCCCGCGCGGTGATCACCGTAATATTGGGTCAGGTAAAAATAAGCGTAGGCCCGCATGAAATAGGCTTCACCTAACACCCGGCGCTTCACCTCTTCGTTGATCGTCATATCCGGCACATTCACCAAAATGCTATTGGCACGCTGGATAATCTGGTAAAATTTCTTGTACATGCTGTTAATGCGGCTTTCATTGCCTGTCGCGACAAAGTCACGCGCGGCAGCCGAACCAGCATCCGTACGCCCTGTGACCATATCGTCGGACGCATTGACGAACCAAAATAGCCCCCGGCCGAACATGTTATCGTCGCCCCAATGCTCGTACAAACCGTTGGCTGCAGAAACCGCATCGGACTCCGTACTCCAATAGTTGCCGGATGTCACGCTCCCCTTAGGTGTCAAGTCCGTGAAGCTTTCAGAGCAAGCCTGTGCGGCAAGTACGATAAGCGCGGCACCTATTACCTTATTGATGATTATCTTTTTCATGATCTTCATTTACACTTTTAGAAATTTACACTTAAACCTATCGTATACGTTTTTGGCAAGGGGTAATTACCCACATCCAAACCCACTGAACCCACTTCAGGGTCAATTCCGGAATAGGAAGTGATGGTCCATGGATTTTCGGCAGAAACATAGATCCGAGACCTTAGCTGGGAACCAATTCTTGACAAGAGCCGGCCGGGCAAGGTATAGCCCAATGCGATATTTTTTATCCGGAAGTAATCACCGCTTTCCAGATACCAGTCTGAGGCCGTGCCGAAGTTGGCATTCGGATCTTGACGGGAAAGCACCGGAATGGTTGAACCCGTATTGTCCGGGCGCCAGGCATTCAACACACGGCTATCCAGGTTATACCCTTGCAGCCCCGCATTGTATGCGGTGTATTTGTAGCCGTTGAACAGCTTAACCCCTGCAACGCCGTAGGTCAACATACTGAGATCGAAATTTTTATATTCGAGCTGCAACGAAAAGCCGTAGGTGAAGTCTGGAATGGCGCTACCCATAAACACGCGATCCTCATCATTGATTTGTCCATCACCATTTTGATCCACAAATTTCAGATCGCCTGGGCGGGCGTTGGGTTGTATCAGCCTATCGCCTTGCCGGTGATTCTGTATCTCTTCTTCAGAATTAAAAATACCTGCCGATTGAATCAGGTAATAAGAGTATAACGGCTGACCCGGCTCGGAACGATAGGGAAGCAATACGCTACGCACATTATCACCATGCTGGATAAAGTCATTGGAATAACTGTTAAGGTTCAGGAGCTCATTGCGATTGACCTGCACATTACCCGTAGCCGCCAACTTCCAATGGCCGAATTGGCCTTCGTAACCAGCGGTAAATTCAAATCCGCGATTCGACACATCGCCAACATTCATCGTGGGACCCTGATTGACACCGACGTGCGGATCAGCATCGTTAGTCTGAATCAGTCCTAAGGTCTTCTTAGTATAATAATCTGCGGTGATATTTAACCGGTTGAATAAGGTGATATCCAAGCCGATGTCAAATGTTTCTGATGTTTCCCACATTAAATTAGGGTTTGACTGTTGCGTCAATGCAAAATGCCGCACCAATTGTCCTGAACTTCCGATAGGCGTGACGGTACCCGTAGACAGCGGTATGTTATAAGCGTAGTAACCAACCGACTGAATATTGCCGATTTGCCCCCAAGACGCACGCACTTTCAGCAGATCCACTGCTGGAAGGTTAAAAAAGGGTTCCGAGGATATTTTCCACGCGCCAGATACCGCTGGGAAGACATCGGATTGGTTTTCCTTTGCCAGTCTTGATGTACGGTCTTGCCTGATGCTGGCGCTGACAAAATAGCGGTCATCAAAATCATAACTGACCCGCCCAATCGCGGACGTCAGGGCATCTTCGTATACACCACTTGTTGGTAAGTTTGGCGTTGAGCCCGCATTACCAATATACTGGTACCAGTCGTCCTCACGTTCAAAACCCCGGGCTTCTACGCTAAAGGATTCGTAGGCGGTTTTCTGCGCCGAATAGACAGCAAGCACATCCAGACCATGGCGGCCAAACCGCTTGTTATAACTTAACTGTTGATCCCATATCCACCGGTTGGTCCGGGATTCGGTTTGATTCAAGTAATTCTCCGAACTCGGTCTTCCGATTTCGGGAGCGATGGGGTCAAACCGTTTATACGAATAACGATTCAAATCAATGGCAAAATTGGATTTGAAGGTCAATCCATCGATAATCTCAAGTTTTCCAAACACGTTTCCATTTAAATTCAACGCCGGATTGGAGATGTTGGGCCTTTTTAGCAATGCCACTGGATTGTACGTATCGCCATATGCCGCCGAAAATTGCGCTAAATCAAAGGGAACGGTACCGTGGAACCGCCCATTTTCGTCATATATAGGAGCCGCAGGGTTCATGTAGATGGCATTGATAATAGCTCCGCTATAGCTGCTGGAGGTATTGATACCCCGCGATTGCATCTGATTGACATAGAAGTTCTGGCCTACCGTGATGCGGTCGGATAGATCAAATTCGGACTTCAATCGGTAGGCAAAGCGCTTGTAGTTCGTATTGATCAGCAAACCGTCCTTGTCATGGTAGCCAAACGACGATGAATACCGAGCATGCTCGGTGCCTCCGGAAACCTGTAAATTCAGGTTGGTGATTGACCCGGTCTGAAAGATCTCATCCATCCAGTTGGTGCGGGTTACCTGCCCCCATGGGTTCAGTTCGGCGTTGTGACCGTCTGCCGGAACAACGCCCGCATGGGCAGAAGCATCGATATAAGCCTGCGCATATTGCGCCGCATTGAGGGCGGAAGGCAGGTTACTGGCCTGATGCCAACCCTGGTAAAGATCTACCGCAAACCGAGGCTTACCAATTTTGCCGCTCTTGGTGGTGATTACGATGACGCCGGACGCCGCTTGCGCACCATAGATAGCCGCAGAGGCTGCGTCTTTCATGACGTCTACGCGCTCAATATCATTGGGATTGATGGGGCCGCCATAATAAGGCACTCCATCAACGACGTACAGCGGCTGTTCGCTCCCTAACGTACCCATGCCCCGTATCAGCACCCGCGGTGAAGATGACGGATCGCCTCCCCCGGATACCACGGTTACACCGGCAATGTTTCCTTGCAGGATATCAGAGACGTTGGTCAATGGCCGTGCTACGTTGGTCGCCACATTGGGCAACGACGCAATAGCGGTGGTCAAGTCTTCCCGTTGCCGTTCGCCATAGCCGATCACCACGACTTCATCCAACGCCGATGTCTGTTCGGCCATCCGCACCAGGATAGAGTTGTTGTCGCCCGGCCGCACTGTAAAATCAGCCATCTCATGCACTTCATAACCAATCAAGCTGAAGCGGATGGTGTAGTTGGCGCCAGTCTGCAGCCCCTGCAACACAAACATGCCATCAGTGTTCGTGGCTGTGGTAGCAGCCTGTGTACCGTCAGCACCGAGCGCTGCGACGGTGACCCCACTTAGCGGCATACCGCTATTGTCCATAACTGTTCCTCGAACCTGTCCTCCGTTTTGGGCGCTGGCCGATATGGTGGCGAATAGCGCCAATATCGTCACCCACCACCGAACGTTTAAAATTAGTCTGTTTTGTTTCATATTCTATTTATTAAAAATGCATGTCATACAAGTTTTTATTGGGTTCCGGTCTGCTTTTTTCGAATAATAACCTGACCATCCTGATATTCGTGAACCAAATCGTTCATTTGGCAGATAACAGACAACATCACCTCCAACGAGTCGGTAAGTTCAAAACTACCGGTAAAGGAGAGCCCCTTCAGGTCGGTTTTCGTCACGACAATGGTGGTTTTCATTCGGGCCGCCACGTGATCAAATACCGCGGCCAGCGGCGTCTGCTCAAATTGCAGCGCTCCGGTGGTATCCAAAGGGACTGCGGGCCGCAGCGCTTTGATGGGGCTCTTCGGCGCTTGCGCTGCTTTGGGTTTACGTTTTACCGCTACTGCGCCTTCGATACCATTAATTTGGACTTCATCCCCCGGCAAGAGAAATGTATCTTCCATCGCAACTAAGCTTGCCTTGGTGGAACGCACCACCACTTTGCCGGTAAGAAGCCGCACCAGCGTCTTACCCGTCTGCCGAGTATCGATGACAAATGCGGTGCCCAGCGCTGTTGTAGTGTAGCCGTTTGCTGATACGACAAAGGGCAGTGCCGTATCGCGCACGACCGTAAATTTGGCCTCACCTTCCAATGTCAACGCACGCGCCGTCAGGCCGTAGTCATCAGTATACGATACGGTGCTGCTTGGTGACAGGGAGATACTGGAACCATCCGGCATCTTAAAATGCAAGGTGTCCGATCCCGGATTTGATACTTGGCGCATAACGGCTTCGGCATAGCCAGGCGTACTTTCCTTCACCTGCCCGGTGACATTCAACAAGTACCAAGAGACGGCACACGACAAGATAGCCGTCGCTGCCACTGCCCACTTGGTTTTCCACCATTGGATGTGTACAGGTTCCCGGCGCACGTCAAGCCGGGTATGGATATGTTGCAGCAATTCCGCAGATTTCTGTTCGCCTAATGGAGCATCCGCGTGATTTGCAGTATCGTCAAACTCCTCAGCTAATGCTGATCGCCATTCCTTGTGGCGGGTTATCAAATCCGACAACAGCTGCTGTTGTTCGTTTTTTGTAGCCGTTCCATTCCAAAAGGCTGCGATAGCTTTGCGAATACTGTCCATATACACCAATAAATACACGGCGGACCGCCCAAAGGGGATGTTCGCCGTATTAAGAAATCATCAATTAATTGCAAATAAATAAGGAGGGGGGAACCGCTATGCGGCGCCCGTATCACCACATACCCAACCATGTCAACAGCAAGGTCGTCTCACCAGCATAGGGGTAGCGCATGGAAACATAAGCCTTAATGGCTTTATTGGATTGCTTGAGGTAGTCCTTAACAGATTTGGGTGAAATGCCCAGTTGCTCGGCCACGGCTTCCTTGGATTTGCCTTCATACCGGCAAAGCCTGAAAACTTCCCGTTTTCGCTTCGGCAATTCGTCGATGGCTTCCTCCAAAATAGCTATCTGCAAGCGATAGGTTTCGTCGACCGCCGTATCGTCCTGCTCAGCGATTTCAAAAGGATAGGTCGCCACGAATTCGATGGAATCTTTTAGGCGGCGCTTCAAGAAGGTAAGCGACTTATTGAAGCTGACGACAAATAACCATCCCCCTATGGATTCGCCGGTACGTATGTTGAATCGGTTTTGCCAAAGCGAAACAAAAACATCCTGAAGAATTTCTTCGGCATATTCAGGGGCCTTAACCATTTTCAGGATGTTGGCGTAGACGCGTTGGTGATACCGCTCATACAGTTGGTTGAAGGCACCGATATTGCCATTGGCCAGCTCGGCCACTTCTTCCAATTCGGTGAGCGTGCTTTTCGTTTTCACCCTTTTTATGCCTTAGGTACTTTTTCGGCATCAAAATTATTCAAAAAAACTACCCGTGTTCAGTCACCGATATTATCAAATTGTTATATCTGTACCTGCCCGCCCATCAGAGGATCGGTTATGCTGGGTTTTCCCGTTTCTACGTGGCCGGCGAAGCGCTGCGTATAATTGGGATAGCCTGCTACTTGCACCGATAAATCATACCAACCGCCTGAATCGGCCAGTTCCGGCCAAAAGAGCTCTCCAGTGCCCGCTTGGAAGCTCTTTTCCAGTCTGCTGTATGACAGGTCTTTCACCGTTACCTGAAGCTCTTCATCGGCGGTGCACGTTATTTTCAGTCTGCCGCTTTTGGTGTCTGGAATGACCTTGACTTGCAGCGGCGGATCGTCCATGCCACCCTTAAACTCCCGAAAGAAACCGTTAGGGCCATGCACATGCACATGATATTTACCCCCCGCGAAATGCTGCAACGGCCAATGAAAACTCAACGGTTCGTCCTCACGCACCGCGAAATCCCATGTGCGCCCGGGCATGTCCGCCATATAAGGCACAATGGCCTGAACACGGAATGGTACGCCGATGACTTTGGTCTTTGGCAAATCGCCCGTTGCAGCGAATTGCATGGCCAGGCTTGCACGTTCGTTATCCAGGCCGGCAGTAACGGCGAGTTGATAAGGGATGGCACAAGCAGGCTTAGTACCCGTCTCCTGGCGGGGCAATAGCGGCACCGCAGGATCATAGAGGCGGTAGTTTCCCGGTAATCCTTTGGTTTTAGCTGAATAGATACGCTCCACGTAGGCATCACGTCCCAAAGCTTCCAACTCCAGCTTGCCGGCGGTGCCGGCTGGGCGGAATACGGACGTCAGGTCGCCGCAGACCAACCTTCGCCAAGCGCTGATGTTATGCTCATGAATTCGCTTTCCGGTCTTTTTTTCGAGAAAATGCTCCAAAAATTGCAAGGTAGACGTATGATCAAATACTTCCGAATTAACCCAGCCCCCTTTGGTCCACGGAGAAGCTACCACCATTGGCACCCGAAAACCAAGGCCGATAGGACTTTCCAATGTAGCCTCGGGATTGCCTGTACGTATTTTTTCCTGCTCGGCAGTCACATATTCATCCGACGTGTCGACTCCACGCGCTACTGCCCCCTGATCGGACCGCCCGGTAAGCGGAGGTACAAAGGGCGGAATGTGATCAAAATAGCCATCATTCTCGTCGTATGTGAGTATGAAGATGGTCTTTTTCCATACCTCCGGATGCTGGGTGAGGATATCTAACGCTTCTGACACGTACCATGCACCATACCATGGGGCTCCAGGATGATCAGAAAAGTTGCATGGAGCCACGAGCCATGAAACGGTGGGTAACACGCCATCCATCACATCTTTCCGGAACTGGTAGAAGATATCGCCCTTTGGCACCCGTACCACCTTCTCACCTTCCTCATCGGTGTACTGGATAGTCTCCAGCTTTCCATAGTCCGGATCAGCCGTATTGGTGACGAAAGCCCGTCGATGGATTTCGCGGTCCCGTTCAGGCAATGCATCAAAATTAACGGTGCTATACCGTTCCAAGTCCGCTTGCAGCCGGGTCAGTTCCTTTTGCTTATCGGCCAACGCCTCCGTGTCCGGCTCAAGCGCAGCTATCTCGCTTCGGAGTTGTTCGGCACGTTTTTCCATGTATGCCCGGTGGGTTGAATGGAAGCGCACGTGATATTGCTGATGGAATTCCAAGTTATTATCCGTAAAGTTGGCCAGCCAATCTTCCTCCTCACCATCGAAACCTACAGGCAAGCTAAGTTCGTTTTGGTACACCTTCCAGGAAATGCCCGCTTCCTGCAACCGCTCGGGGTACGTTTTCCAGGTGACGTCTTTATAATTGATTTGCCCGTTGTCGACATGGGCTATCGAGTTGCCATTGCGGGGTTCTTCACGGACGGTCCCGGCCCAGAAATACGACCGATTGGCACTGGTACCAGTAAGTGATGAACAGAAGTGCTGGTCGCATACCGTGAACGCATCTGCAAACGCATAATAAAACGGAATATCCTCCCTGTCATAGTAGCCCATGGTCAATGGCATATGCTGGTATTCCGGATTTCCGGCCTTCTTGGCTTCCAACCAGGTGTCCATCTTGCCGTTATTGCGGGCATGTACCATATCCCGCCAGCCATGGGGCAATGAGCCCATCCAGGTAGCTTTGGTGTTTTGGATATCCAAACGGAAAGGCGTATAACACTCACCATTCGCATTGGCCTGCACCCATACAGGCAAGCCATTGGGAAGCGAGATAGCCCTGGGATCATTGAACCCACGAACCCCGCGCAGCGTGCCGTAACAGTGATCGAACGATCGATTTTCCTGCATCAGGAAGACAATATGTTCAGCGTCCAAATACGTACTTCCCTCAGCCGCGTCGATGGCCAGCGCCCGCTGGATAGACGGCGGCAGCACGTCGGCCACCGCCGCTGCTCCTGCAAGCAGGGAAGCTTTTTTTAGAAATGTTCTTCTGGATTCCATGGTTGTTTTACGGTGTTATGAGTTGCGTATAGCGTATTTATGAGCCAAAAACATGTTCCGACAGTCCGAAGGACAGCGTCATCCCCGCACCACCCAGCGCGTTTAGCACAAACACGCCTTCTTCGGGCTGGGCCAGCAGGTGATTACTGCCATTGGTCATTTTGGCATACACGCCGTTCCACGACTGTGTGAGCCGGTAGTCCTTAAAACGGGTAAATGTTTTCAGGTAGTCCATCACCATGTCATTAATGAACTGCCTGTCGAAGGGATCGGGTGCCAGCCCGTACTCATGAGAGTCGCCAATTGTCAGCTCGCCGCTGCCCTGCTGGGAGGCCATCACATGAATGCCCCACCGCAGGTATTCCGCCATCTCCTGTTCGACCCATTGCCGAAGCGCCGCACTGGCGGGAGTCGCCAGGAAGGAGCCGTAATGAAGCAGGGAAAGCCCACCACAGAGGGCGGGGCCAATACGCCAGGCGCCGGGTTGGGCAACGAGGCGCATCATCTGCAGCTTGCATTTGGTGATGGGGGAAGCCGCATAAAGCTCGGGGTACAAGGTCTCGAAATCAGCACCGCTGCATACGGCCACCAGATCAGCCTCGTGAAATGTGCCATCGCCGGTCCATACGGTCGTACCGTTGATCCGGCTGATGTTGGTGTTCCATCTGAATGTGACGCCGTGCTGTTCTTCAAGATAGCCAGCCACCTTAGCGCTGGCTTCACGCGGATCTACAATCACTTCATCCGCACTCCAAAGCCCGCCAAGCAAACCTGCGGGATTGACAGCAGGCGATTTTGACAGCACTTGGTCGGGTGTAAGCATCGCGCAATCGCGCGTGTGTCCATATTGTGCAGCGTACTGTTCGAGTACCGCCAGTTCCAGCGGGTGATAGGCCACATGCAAGGAACCGACCTGTTCGTGCCACATTTTTGCGGCCGTACCGATTGCTTTCCATACGTCGCGCGAGCGAATGGCACACTCGTAGGCGATACCTTCCGGCTGGCCGACTGGCCAGACCATTCCGAAGTTGCGCACCGAGGCACCTGTCGCCTTTGGATGCCGCTCGTACACGGTTACTGAGTAACCTTGCTGAATCAGTGTCCGCGCTGTGGCCAGTCCGACGATGCCGGCTCCGATGACAGTCGCTGCTTTATTATTTTTGATGTTCATATTCCTGAATAAGTCATTGTTCCGTCTATCGATGCTTGCCGTTGTTTATTAAGCTGGTGAGCTCGCTTCAGCCGAAAATACAATAATGACAAGGATACGCAAATTCCACCTAATATGGCCGCTATCAGCACCGCCTGCTGGAAAAACGTTCCCCAGCTTAAATGAACAAAACCCCATTCGCGCACGACCAACACAGCCACACTGCCTAAGTAGCCAATGGCATCGGCCAAATACATCACAAAACCGATATTGCCGCGATGTTGGAAACTCGCCAAGAGCCGCTCGAAAAAAATGGCATTATAAGGGATATAGACCATATATAGTCCCAGCCCTGCGATGCTCATCCAGGCGATACCGCCCAGCTGCCCTTGCTGGAATAACCAGGTCGATACCCCTGCAAGTACACAGCCCAGGATGATCATCAGGTGAATCAATGTAAAAGCCTCTAAGTTGTCTTTAACAAAGATAAGCAACGCCATCATCACGAGCACCATGAAAGCGATTGCTGAATCCGTCTGCGCATAAATGGCTGCGCCAGTCACACCGATATCGGCCCAGATTTCTACCTCAAAGTTATCCCGCACGTCGCGGATGATGGTAAATAACAGATAAGCAACTATGGTGAGCAACAAACCCGGCAAATACCGTTTGAGAAAAGCTTGCCGTTCATGTGCGCCCATTGGTTCCCTTGCCGTCCGCAACGCCTTATCCCGCGCGTCAGGCGGCGGTACAGCTTCCAGCAGTACCGTGCAGCATACCAACGGAATAACAAAAAGTAAACCGGTGCAAAACGGCATCCAGTGCTCACTCACGTGGACCCGTTCCATCAGTGTCCGCGCGACCGTCTTAACAAAACCTGAAGCAAATACCAAGCTTACGCTCATCACCGCGCCGAGAAACTCCGTAGTGCGGCGTCCTTCAAGGTATGAAAACACCAGCCCCCATATCACTCCCAAGGGTAAACCGTTGATAAACAAGCACACGATATTAAAAGGAGCCGGAATTACGGCAAACCCCATTAGCGCTATCCAGGCAATGCCTACCAATGACAGAATTTTATACCCCCGCTTTTGATGGCCCAGCTCGGCGATGAATTTAATTCCATAAAATTTACTCAGCATATAGCCGAATACCTGTGCAATGACCAACCATACCTTGTAATCTATGCCCCAGACGGACAGCTCATCAAATGTACCTGCCGTAAAAGCCTTACGGAAGGCGTACATGCTGGTATAACATCCAAAAGCCGCCAAAGCCGTAATGACGGTCATATAACTGAAAGGCATCCGGCTTAGGTATTGGCTGAGGGCAGCTCGTCGCATAACGATGTCATTTTTCGATGATACCTACAACCTCACGTATGTCATCTATAATATGTGTAGGGTCGTATTTCTCAAGTTCCTCGCGCGTATATGCTCCCGTCGTGACGCCGATAACGTATTGGCAGCCCGCGTTTTTCCCTTCATTGATATCAACCTCGGTATCACCTACTTTAGCCACCTGCAAGGGATCGGTTATCCCGGTCTTTGCCATCAACTGCTGGATCATATCTGGATATGGCCGCCCCCGCAGTACTTCATCGGATGCAATGAGGTAATCGATGAGTTGGCGTTCGTACCAGCCCAGTTTTTCGACAATGACATCTGCTATGTTACGGGAGAAGCCTGTATTGATGGCAATTTTCACACCCTGTTGGCGAAGCACTGCAAAGGTCTCCTCCACGTTAGGCAGTGCCTCTATTTCTTCGGATGTCTCATAATACCGGATCATCCGGCCTACAAAAGAGCGGTGGATAGCCGAAATTTGTGCGTCGTCCATTGTAACATTTCCATTTTGGTAGGTTTTCAGGATCTCCTTGATAGCTTTATTTTTTTCGTAGCCCATGTAAGGATTGATCTGCTCAAGCGGAATATCATACCCGAAATGCTGAAGTGTTGCCCGAAAGGCGTCGCCTACTTTGTTGTCGTCTTTTACGGTAGTTCCTGCGATGTCAAAAACAATTAATGCAATATCCATTTAGCTGTAGTTGTTATGTATAAGTTATGTGATGTCTGTGCGAATCGAAAACACTTCGGCCAATACATTGACCAATTCATCGCATTGGGACTGGCTGATGGTTAACGCCGGGCGGATCGTGAGGATGTTTCCTTCAATGATTTTAAACGCCACACCGCGTTTGAGGCATTCGTACATCGCCCATTCCGCGTAGGCAATGGCACGCTCCTTGGTCAACGGGTTGCTCACCAAGTCAATGCCGAGGTGCAGGCCTTTTCCCGCGATATGGCCAATCACCGGAAACCGTGCTTTCAGCATCGTCAATTGTTCCTTGAGGTAAGCACCCACGGCAGCTGCATTTTCCACCAAGCCTTCTTTCTCGATGAATTGAATAGCCGCAAGCCCGGCCGTAGCACAAAGCGGATTTTTTTCGTGCGTATAATGGCCAATCGAGCGGTGCTGCAAGACGTTATACGACTCCCTCGCCACGATGCCCGCAAAGGGAAGCAGGCCGCCGCCGAGCGATTTGCCGAGTACCAGTATATCGGGCGTTACATAGTGCTCGCAGGCAAACCACTTACCCGTCCGGCCCAAGCCTTCAATAATTTCGTCAAAAATCAATACGATATCATGTTGGTTGCAGATTGCTCTGACCCGCTCCCAATAATACCGCGACGGCACAACGGGTGTGGCGGATATCGGCTCGGCGACCAATGCAGCAATATCCGGGTTACGCTGGATGATCAGCTCCAGTTGGCGGATATATTGCTCATCAATGGCTTCCTCATCCTGCCATCCCCAGGGGTTACGGTAATAGTTGGGAAATTCAATGTGGAACGCACCCGGCACCATGGGCCCATTTCCGGTAGCGAAATGCTCCTCCCCGCCAATGCTTGATGACTGGAAACCATTGCCATGATAAGAATCCCAGTATGAAATGGTCTTCCACCGCCCGGTCACCTGCTTTGCCAGCATGACAGCCATTTCGATCGCTTCGGAACCACCGGGACAGAACAAGACACGCGACAGCCCCTCGGGTGAGATGTCAACCAGCTTTTTCGCCAGTTGAATGGCCGGGATATTGGTATACCGTCTGGGGGTAAAAGCCAATTTCTCCTGCAATTGGCGGATAACTGCGTTGATGACGTGCGCATTGGAAAAGCCTGCGTTATGCACACCATTACCATGCAGATCGAGATAACGCCGTCCCTGTAAATCATAGAGGTATTCGCCATCGGTTTTTGTCAGCACATTCATCACCGGGGTGGAAAGTGCTTGATGCAAAAACACGTCTGTATCTTCTGTTATCCACTTTAAGGTATCGCCGTCCAACTCGCTCACATAATCTTTCCGCAGGTCGCTGCCGTTGATATCACCCTGTTCGCGTGATACTACGGATTCGGAAGTATTCTGTATGCTCATTGGATCTCCCCTTTATGAATATCAAGATAATCGCGCAATCGCCCATCGATATCATACATTTTCAAGTTCAGGTCACCCCCCGTGACGTGTATCGTGCAATAATGGTACCCCCTATAAGTTTTGGCATTGTACCAAGCACGGGTCGGTGTGAAGTCTTCCAAGTTGCCTCCCGCCCCGCCGGCTTGGATGTAGATGACCCCCTGCTTGTCGACTTGGTTACCTATCAGCGGGAAAGTCCGCTGATAGGTATGCAGGTGGCCATAAAACACCATGTCCACGCCATATTTTTCGTATAGCGGTACAATCCGTTGTATTTGGGCGTCACCCAAAGCGGCCTTACCTTTCCATGAGTTACCGTAGTCATCTTCATCGGCCGAGTACACCGCGTGATGGTGTGCGACAAATTTCCACCGGGCTGTGGAAGCACTCAGTTTTTCTTCAAGCCATTGGTATTGTTTGCCGCCAGGCGCAAACTCTTCAGGCCGATTGCTATCCAACATGAAAAAGTCTGCATTGCCATAGGAAAAATGATAATTCGCTTGGGTGTCGGGCAAGGAGTGATACCGGAGGTACCAATAAAGGTCACCCTCACCGTTGCCGGGTACCGGAAAAAATGGAAGCCGTTCCACCAGTTGCCCCATACCGGTGAAATATTCGTAATTCCATTCATATTTATTACCCCTGTCGCCCCCATCGGTGATGTCACCGAGATGTAGACCGAAGTCCGGGCGCTCGTCCCACACCAAATGTGCTATCCGGTTGTTGATATGGGGCCTTCCCTCCGTATCACCGATTATCGCAAAAGCATAAGGTGCTGCAGCAGGCTTGGCTGTGCTATATGTGCAGATACCCGATCGGATGGTATCACCATCGGCATCTATAGCCTCAATCTCATAAAAATATGGCGTTGCAGCTTTCAAGTTATCCAGTTTTACTTTACGGATGTGGCTGCTCACCCCTCCCCCGTGGGGTTCGCCTGCTTGCATGGACAATACAAGGCTATCCGTCAAAGGCAACGACTCGCCGTAACGAATGATTGCCCGTGCAGGCCGGTCTGTTTCCCATACCAGCTGGATACTTTCGGCTGTAACAGCATTTAGGTAGGGGCCTGCATTAAAATGAAATTGCGCCGGCAATAGCTTGCCATTTTCTACCATATTCTTCAATATGTCGAATCGTGCAGCCACCTCGTCCGCATCAACCGCGCGGTCAAGCAGCCGGACATTTTTGACTAAATCGCCTAGCTGCATGTACGGTTCGTTTTCCATATAAGCGGCGATTTCCAAATCGCCACTACCGGAGGGCAAAGGCACCATTCTATCACGCGCCTCTACCAACTCCCCATTGATGAAGAGGCTTAGTTTCTCGCCATCATACGCGCCCACCACATGCAGCCAACGGCCTTTCCATCTCTGCCTTTCAATCGTGTAGCCAATAGTGGCAGACGCTGTTGCGGCGTCTGCCTTTTGGGGGTCTAACGAAAAGACCAGCCGATCATGGTGATATCCCAGCAGCCATGACAGACCCAAAGGTGACTGCTGATTGCGCATCAACACCGCGGCGCCAATCGGGCGGTTAACGTGATTGACCATCCACAACTCCAGGGTGAATGCTTGTCTAGCGAAATATCCAACCGGCAGGATTCCTGAAATCCTGTCTGTCGGTCGTGCGCCAAGAAAGCTGTAGGATTGAGATTCCGAGGCCACCGTAGCGGAGCGGGCACTTGGATACAACAACTGGTGTTGTTTCGGGTTTTTTGCCCGTTCGCCCAACGTATAGTCGGGCCAAAACCACCAATCTCCTACGACGTGATCGCTTTGCTGCGCATGCAGGTGTAAGAAATAGCAGGACATGATGACGATGAGCATAATGCCCCGCTTTTCTGAAGTTGGTTTTCCCATAGCTATGTCGTGCTTCGCAATCAATTGTCCCACCAAACGTTGGTATTGATGTCATCAGACCCTTGTCTGCTTACTGCGGCTTCCCGGTTTGCGGCGTTGCGCGACTGTTCAGACAATGGATAGGCATAACGCACCGGTACACGGTCGTTATTTTGGTTCGATGGGCCGGCGATCACTTCCGGATAACCGGTTCGCCGCCAATCAAACCAAGCTTCAAGCCCGGTAAAAAACAAGCCAATCCATTTTTGCGTACCAATGAGTTCCAGCGCGCTATCCGGTTGGAAAGCGACGCCGCCGCGCGACAAATAGTCTGTCGGCATAGGCGTATCTACATACGCAAACGCGGCAGTGACACCCTCACGATAATAGGCTGCGGCGGCGCCTGTTATGAGTCCTTTTTGTGCGGCTTCTGCCAGAATGAATTGAAGCTCGGGATAAGCCATGATATAACCCCTCGCCACTCGTCTTCCACGGACGGTAATTGCATCTTCAAAATACAAACTTCCTAGCCGTGATACATTTTGCACACCACCGTTGTAATTGAAGGCATCCACGTCGCTCAACCCATTGGGAATACCCACATATATGGGATTGGAAGTACCTGCACTTGCAGCCGTGTGCCGTGCAAATACGGAGATGCGCGGATCCTGAAATGCCAGGAGCTTATCTGCGAGATTCTTGCTCAACCGAAACTCATCAAAGGACCCAACGCGTGTGGTATGCAATGGAAATTGGTTGGGTGCCTCCGCGAGATACTCTAATGTGGCGTTGTCAGCATTATTTTCGAAAATCGGGTATTGGCTGGGATTGTCCACAATGCTGCGCATCGCCGTAGATACGTCCGTCCTGCCGGAAATGCGCATCAAATACCGTAAGCGTAGGGAGTTGGCCAGTTTTCTCCAAGCTTGTACATTGCCACCGAAGAGGACGTCTCCATTTATCGCTTCTTCTGTGGATCCTAGCAATTCATTGGCCGTGGTCAGATCGGCCAAGATACCAGCATAGATTTGCTCCTGCGGATCGTACACTGGAGTAAGAATCCCGTCCGACTTGCCCCGAATTGCCTCCGAATAAGGCACATCGCCATAAGCGTCGGTCAGTACGGAGAAAATCCATGACTTCATCACTAGCGCCACGCCCTTATAGTTGTTGAAACCCGATGCATCACTCAAGGTATAAAGGTTGTTGACATCTCGTAATACGCCGTATAGGCTGCTCCACAAGCCGGACCGGTCGCCCCATATGTACCGATCTTCATTGACAAACTGGATCTTGGCCGTCTGTTGGATGACAATATTACCAATGGACCATCCATCGTCCATCACACGGTTTACCGACCCCCGGATAACAGTTGGGAGAAGCAGATCTGGCGTCACATTCAATATCGCATAGGGGTTTTCGTTTATCGCCTCGAAATTCTTATCGCATGATGACACTGAAACAAGCAGTGCCATGATGCCGAATAATAGGATTTTACGTCTCATGATCGTTGATTTTTTGAGCCATTTGTGATTATAACCTGAAATTCAAACTCAATCCCCAGCTCCTCGCAGAGGGCATAGCCATATCCTCCACGCCTGGAACGATCGTACCACCGCTCATGGCCGATGTTTCGGGATCGATGTGGGGGACATCGGACCACACAGCTAAATTGCGGCCTATTACCGATATGCGTACATCGCGAAACGGCATCCTTCCCATGAGGCGCGTAGGCAATGTATAGCCCATACTGATTTCCCGCAATTTAATGTAAGACGCATCGAAGATGGCGCCTTCCAACAGACTTCTTCCCAAGGTGTACGAAGTATGCCACTCTCTGGCTGGCAGCTTCACCTCATTAGGCGAATACGACCCGTCTGCATGTTGGACAACACCCTTGCCGATCACGCCGTTGCCGGCCACATTCAGGTCGTAGCCATCGGCGCGTCCTTCTAACGTTTCAATGATTGAGCCGGTCTCACGACCAATAACTTGCGTATGAGAATATACCTCACCACCATACCGGATGTCAAACAAAACACCTAAATTGATCCCGTTCCACGTAAATCCATTGCGTATCCCCAACAACCAGTCGGGGTTATAATTACCGAGTTTCACAATGGTGGGGGTGGGCAAAGGCTTTCCTTCACTATTAAAAATGACTTCGCCATAGTAGGGGCTGTTGGGATCATCCACCCGGCGGTATCCCAATCCGTACATATCCCCCATACGTCCACCCTCGCGGGCCTCAATAGATACATAGCGCCCTGCCATTTGATAGTTACGTATCCCCATCTCGGGGGCCAGCTCCAGGACTTTGCTCCGGTTGGCCGAAAAGTTGAAATTCAAATCCCACTGGAACCCCCTTGCAGACCGCACCGGTACGGTATTCAGCATGGCTTCATAGCCCCAGTTGCGTATTTCTCCAGCATTCAACACCATGCTGGTGTAACCGCTCGCTTCCGTAAGCGGCACATTAGTCAGGATTTGGTTGCGTGTCGTAATGGTGTAATATGTAAAGTCCAGGTTGATCCGACTGTCGAAGAAGCGAAGTTCGGTACCCACCTCATAGGACGCACTAATCTCCGGCTTCAAATTGAAGTTCGGAAGGCGGCCCGACTCCGAAAACGCCCGGTAAGGACCGAAAGGGTCGAGCGTATTGTAGGGTTGCGCAAAGGAGTAAGGGTCGGTATCGTTGCCCACCTGTGCGAAACCGGTACGCAGTTTAGCATATGACCACCAACTGGGCAGGTTGACGAACCCATTAAACACCACGCTTAGTGAAGCCGATGGATAAAAGTAGGAGTTGGTAGACGTGGCCGCAGCCATCACGCCCATTGGAACGGTGAGCGAGCTGGCCCAATCGTTGCGAGCGGTCAATTCCAGAAAGAGAAAATCCTTGTAGTCGATCTGCGCCGAACCGTAGAAACTGTTTACTTTTTTCCGCACGTTGGATTGGTCGGATACCAATGCCACACGCGAGTTACCCAAGGAATATATGCCAGGTATAATTAACTGAGGCGCACTTACGTCGATGGAGTTGCCCCGGACATCACGTTGGCTGCCCCCAGCATTGATAGCCAGATTTATCGACCCGAGGGGTTTTGAAAACGTCAGGAGGAAATCCATATTGCGCTCTTCGTTGGCAATCCGCGCTTCACGATACGACCCGAACGGAAACCGTTGGGTGCTGAATGCCCGACGCCGGTTGCGCAGTTGATTCGTATAGTCGGTACCGATACGGGCAAATGCTTTAAGCCAATCGTTAAACCGGTAGTTAACCGTCACATTGCCATAAAGCCGATTGTCGTCCAAACTGTTGGTATTGATGCCGAGGTTGAAATACGGATTGTCATGGTAGTTGTAATTGGAATTGAATTGCGCAATATCTTCCCTGCCTATCATCCAGATCGACTTCTTCGGTTCAAGGTCTACCTGGCGTCCCAACCAGCCATATAGCAAATAATTAATATTTTCCGTACCGTAGGTAAGGTTTGGACGATTATCGCTGTTACTTTTCACGTAGTTGGCCGACACGCGCACATCCAGTTTGTCAGTCAAGTTATAACCGGCATTCAGCGAAAAGGTATTGCGTTGCAGATCGGTATTGGGCACGATGCCTGTTTGATCAAAATTGGTGTAAGAAAACCGGAAATCGCCCTTTTCATTGGAGCCCGATAACGCAACGTTGTTAATATACGTTGCCCCGGTTTCATAGAAATTCTTGATATTGTCCGGACGAGCAACCCATGGCGTAGGTGTAATCTCACCCCGTGCTGCCAAATCCGCAGCGCTCCCTATTTGGCCGTCATCCACGAGGTTAATGTCTCCACCGCGGTAGCCATTTGATGTCGGGGAGTCAAATTGTTTAATTAACCGGCCATCCAGTAGCGGTCCCCAGCTTTCGTCGACCCCATCGTTTAAGCCCGCTCCAGCACCGTCTTCAAAACTAAACTCGCCATTAATACCCTGGCCGTAGCGATTTTGAAACTTAGGTAACACCAAAGCGTTGTCAAACGTTACACTTGAGTTTACGCTGATGCCAATGCCGCGCTGACCGCGCCCCGATTTAGTGGTGATGAGTACCACACCATTTGCGGCCCGTGAGCCGTACAACGCTGATGCGTTGGCTCCCTTCAACACAGAGACCGACTCTACGTCGTCCGGATTGACCAAACCAGCGCCATTGCCGTAGTCAGTTTCTTGAAAGCTCCTTCCTGAAGATCCAAATAAGTCATTGGTGATCGGCACTCCGTCGATAACAAACAACGGTTGATTAGCGTTGATATTAAGCGACTTGTCGCCCCTGATGGTTATCCGTGAAGACCCCCCGATGCCAGAAGGGCTTCCTACGATGGTCACTCCTGCGACTTTTCCCGCCAGCCCATCCACAAAGTTGCTCGTGCGTACCTGGGTCAGTTCGTCGCCTTTTACCTCCTGCGCGGCATAGCCGAGTGACTTGGATTGCCGGGAAATACCCAACGCCGTCACGACCACCTCTTCAAGCCCATGCACATCAGCATCCATAACCACGTCAATGGTTTGACGAGCGTTGACTGGAATCTCTTGCGTTTGGTATCCCACAGCACTGAATACCAAAACATCCCGATCACTTGAAATGCCTATCCGATAGCTGCCGCCTGTACCGGTCACCGTTGTCCGATTTGTGCCTTTTAGATTGATGGTTACTCCGGCAAGGCCTGCGCCTTCCCGATCCACCACGTTGCCTGTTATTTCGATTGATTGGTGGTTGGCTGCGTAGACAACGCCAACCGTGATGACCATCAGCATGAGGCAGATGGTATATTTCAATAAATTTTCGAGCAATTTTCGTTGCATGTTCATATATTGCGCAAATAAATTATACCTTATAGTTGTGCAGCATTCCGGGTTTGGATTTGGTCGATTTGGGCCCGGTTTAGCTGCATAATTCCGATAGTTTAGTGCTGAGGTTTCTGACTGCCTGACATGTACCTCCTTTCAATCATGACTGTATACTTTCCTGAATGGCCTCTTCAAGCACATCCAATGCTTCGCCCAATTGCTGCTCATCTATCACCAGTGGTGGGTAAAGCGACAGCACATTGCCTCCTGATACTTTCAGGCTCATTCCTTTTTCCAGACAGCGGTATAAAACCTGTTCGGCTAACACCGGATGTGGGGTTTTGCTGTCGTTATCTTGCACCAATTCTATTCCCCACAGTAATCCAATACCCCTTACATCGCCTACTTCACGATACGAGGCTTTCATTGCCTTCAAACGTTGGTTGACAATCGTTGAAAGCGTATTAACATGCTCCAAGACGCGGTATTCGTCCATGTAGTCCAGCGCAGCCAGCGCCGCTGCTGCGCCCAATGGATTTTTCTCGTGGGTAAAATGCCCAAGGGACACGTGGGCGGCCACATTTAACGATTCTTTACACAAGATAGCGGCCATAGGTACAACGCCAGCCCCAAGACCTTTCCCCAACACCACGATATCTGGAACAATACCATAATGTTCATAAACAAATGTGTTTCCCGTACGCCCTAAGGCCGTGGGAATTTCATCCAAAATGAGCAAGATCTGATGTTTATCACATATTTCCCTAATCCGTTTCCAATACCCTTCGGATGGCACATGCACGGTTGTACTCCGTACAGTTTCAGCCAATATTGCTCCGATATCGCCCTCCTTTTCGATAACATACTCGATATAATCGGCATAAGCCATGTCTCCGGACGGTTGGTCAGCCATATGCCACATCCCCCGATAATGATCCACGGGTGGCACATGTACACTACCCACCAACAACGGCCCTAACCCCTGGTGAAAAATATACTCCCCCCCTACGGAAATGCTATCCATGGACGCCCCATGAAAAGAATCGTACATGGAAATGGTTTTGTAGTTGCCAGTAGCAATACGGGCCAACTTCAATGCCATGCCGATAGCCGATGTGCCACCAGGCGCGAAAAGCACGCGTGTCAATTGACCGCCGGTAAGCGCGGATAGCCGTTCAGCCAATTCGATCGTTGGAAGGTTCGTAAATCGGCGCGGACAGAATGCTAAGGTGTCCAATTGGCGTTTTACGCGTTCGATAACGTACGGATTATGATAACCTAATTGGTGCACGTTGTTGCCATGGAAATCGATATAGGTTTTACCCTGAAGATTAGTCACCAACGCCCCATCACTGGACGCCAAAACGTCCAAACAAGGGGTAGATAACGACTGGTGCAAAAACGCTTTTGCATCCCTGGAAAGTACTGATGCAGTCTCGTTGTTATGCGTGTTGTCCCAATACTTCCGAAATTCGGTATTGTTTACATCACCTTCCGCTCGCGAATGTGGGTTTACTGATGTCATTTGTCTAACACTGCTTTACGCTAAAAGTTAAGCAATACTAAACAAAGTTTATTAACGCATTTCGTACGGAAAATTAAATAATCATTAAATTGATGGAGTGCAAGTGGCCGTTAGTCTTCAAAGAAATAGACGACCAACATAATCGCCTTATCTCGTCCAATATTCTTTGGCGTATGGGGGATACGTCCGTCAAACAACATGGAATCACCGGCATCCAATAGAATCGTTTCCTGCTCAAACTGGTATTCAATCTTACCCGACAGGACATATTTGTATTCAAAAGCTTCGGTCTCCACCATAGGACGACTGGCATTGGGTTCCAATTCCAGCAAGACAATATCTACGGTAGATTTATCGATGTTTTGGGTAAATATGCGGTGGTACCGAAAGCCCGATGCTTGTTCTTTCTCAAAGAAATCATATTCATCCCTTCGTTTTACCAAGACGGTCTTCGTCGATTGTTCGGTATCGATTTCTTTGAAAAATACATTCAAGTCAATGTCCAGCGCCCTGATAATTTCAATCAGTACCATCAAAGATGGGACCGCACGGCTATTTTCGATTTGAGAAATCAGTCCTTTGCTTACCGATGCCCGCTCCGCAAGCTCCTGCACAGTAATCCCCTTGTTCCTTCTGCGCTCCCGGATTTGGTTTCCGATTTGAATGAGAATGTCTTCTTTCATCTGACCGTTATAGCAAGCAAAGATATCCCATTTCAGGAGAATGGCAAAACATCGAAAAAAACCAACTCTCAACCGCCTAAATTCGATAATCCTTATTATATTTAACGCCACTAACCGGAGAAATGTTAGACCCACAATTATTATGAATAAAATCATTATCACATTAACTGCTGTTGCCTTCGTATCGGGCTGCCGAAACAAACAAGTTGATTTGCCTATCAAAGAGATGGATCCTGCCCAAACCGCCCAAATCGCGGCAACTATTGAGGATCGCATCCATGCCGAACTTGATAGTGGCCTCACGTTAAAATTATGGGGTATTGACTCGTTGGTAATTTCGCCCATTGCTATTGATATTGATGACCACGGAAGATTGTATTATACCACCACGGACAGGCAGAAAAACTCTGAATTTGATATCCGCGGCCACCGTGAATGGGAAATACCTTCCATCAGCCTGCAAACGGTTGAAGATAGGCGGAAATTCCTCCGCAGCGAGTTGTCTCCTGAAAACAGTGCGCGCAATACTTGGCTGGCCGACCTGAATGGCGATGGCTCGCACGACTGGCGCGATCTCACCGTGGAGAAAGAAAAAGTATACCGTGTGGAGGACATTTCGGGCGACGGGATTGCAGACCGGTCGCAATTGGTCGTCGATGATTTCCACGATGAGGTGACCGATGTGGCCGGTGGGGTGTTTGCCGATGGCGACGATCTGTATGTCGCGGTAGCCCCTGACCTATGGCGGATGACCGATACAGACGCAGACGGCATTCCAGACAAGAAAACATCCATCTCCCATGGCTACGGCGTACATATCGGTTTCAGCGGCCATGGCATGTCCGGTGTCAAAATGGGACCTGATGGCCGCCTGTATTGGCAAATCGGCGACATTGGCTTTAACGGCACTGGACCCGATGGACAAAAGTGGGAATATCCGAATTGTGGGGTGATCGCTCGCTCCAACCCCGATGGCAGCGACTTTGAAATTTTCGCGTATGGCCTACGCAACACCCACCAATTTGTATTTGATGAATATGGCAACATTATCAGCGAGGACAACGATGGCGATCATCCCGGCGAAAAAGAGCGGTTGGTCTACATCGTGAACGGATCGGATGCGGGCTGGCGCAGTAACTGGCAGTACGGCAAGTATCGCGACCCGGATAACAACAGCTATAAAGTATGGATGGATGAGCAGCTTTACTTACCCCGGTTCGAGGGACAGGCCGCCTATATCACGCCGTGTATCAGCAATTTTGTCAGCGGACCCGCTGGCCTGGTCTACAATCCCGGCACCGCATTGGGCCCGGCGCACAAAAACACCTTTTTTGTGGCAGAGTTTGTAGGCAACCCCTCCAGTTCGGGCATCCATAGCTTCAAACTAAATCCCAAAGGCGCTACATTCGAACTGGGCGAACATAAAAAAGTCTTAGGGGGTATATTGGCCACCGGCCTGGACTTCGGGCCAGACGGCGCCTTGTACGTGGCCGACTGGATTGACGGATGGGGAACACATGATTATGGCCGCATCTGGAAGATGGATGATGAGGATGGTGCCAACCGGACAATCCGTCAAGAAGTAAAAACGCTACTGGCTACCGATTTCGGGGCCAAGGAAGATAGCGAATTGGGTCGCCTGTTGCGGCATGAAGATATGCGCATCCGGCAAAAAGCACAGTTTGCATTGGCTAAACGCGGTGAAAAGGGAATGCAAATCTTCAAAGAAGCATTGGCGCAGACCGATCTACAATTGGCCCGCATACATGCCATATGGGGCATCAGCCAGTTAGCACGGCAAGACCGGCAACATGCGACGGTATTGCTGCCACTGCTGAAAGATGCTGACCCCGAGATACGGGCTCAAGCAGCGAAGTGGCTGGGTGACATCCGCTATGCAGACGCTGGGGCGGACCTCGTCCCATTATTAACAGATACAAACAGCAGGATACGCTTTTTCGCAGCTGAGGCTTTGGGGCGAATCGAATATGAACCTGCCATCATACCGATTATTTCCATGCTGGAGGCCAATGATGACCAAGACGCCTACCTAAGGCATGCCGGCACACTCGCCCTGGCACGTATCGGAAAAGCCGAACCGATAGCTGCCCTGGCCAAAAGTCCTTCCCGCGCGCTCCGCATCGCGGCGGTGGTGGCTTTACGGCGCATGGGCCATGCAGACATCGCACACTTTCTCCAAGACCAGGATGAGTTTGTCGTCACCGAAGCCGCGCGTGCTATCAATGACGACCTGTCTATCGAAGGCGCATTGCCTGTGCTGGCTGACCTGCTGAATAAAACGCGGTTTACCAACGAAGCGCTAATTCGCCGGGTTATCAACGCGAACCTAAGGGTAGGCAAACCGGCTAATTTAAAAAACCTCATCCGCTACGCGCAAAGCAACGGCCATCCAGCAGCAATGCGCACAGAAGCAGTAGATGCATTGAGCACATGGGCAAAGCCATCCGTTTTAGACCGGGTAGATGGCCGTTATCGCGGGGTTGTCGAGCGTGATGCCGCCGAATTGCGGAGCGAAACTACCGGTGCTCTCATCGGATTACTTACCGACCAGAACCTTGCCGTACGACTAAGTGCTGCCAGAGCCGTCAATAGATTAGGCATCAGACAAGCGTCGTCCACACTACTGGCAGGACTACGGCAAGATAGCGATGCGGCGATGCGCGCGGAATGTCTGAAAGCACTCGTCGCGCTGAACGATCCTCAGCAGGAGCAAGCCATCAAGCTGGCGCTTGCTGACGGGGAGAAATCTGTACGTGTAGCAGGGCTTGACCTGCTGGAAAACATGACTATTCCGCGGCCACTAATGGTTGATTTGCTGGCAGATGTCATTGCCACCAAAACCGTGGAAGAAAAGCAGGCCGCTATCATAACTCTTGGCAAAATGCCCATTGAAAACGCTGCGCCGTTATTCAGCAACCTATTGGACAATATGGAACGCGGGCGCCTGAGCCCCGAAGTTTATCTGGAATTGGGTGAAGCAATAGACAGTACGCGCGCCGAGTCGTTAATTGCACGCTACAAAGCTATTCGCAGTAAATCCTCGAGCGATGAACTGATGGCTTCGTATTCCAGTGCATTGCAAGGCGGCAATCCGAACAGGGGCAGGCAGGTATTTTTTCAGCATGCACAGGCGCAATGCATGAAATGCCACGCCTATGACGACCGGGGAGGGAACGCAGGCCCACGCCTGAATGGTATCGGAAACCGCCTTTCCCGCGAACAATTGCTGGAGTCGCTTATCGACCCAAGCGCACGGCTGGCGCCGGGCTACGGCATGGTCACTCTCGAATTGAAGGACGGCAAAACCATCACAGGCGTTTTTGTCTCGGAAAATGATACCGCTATCAAAATTAAAGAGTGGCAAGGGCCTGACCAAGAGATCCCTTTAAGTCATGTTGCGAAAAAAACCTTTGCACCATCCAGCATGATTGATATGAAAGGGGTACTGTCCACTCGGGAAATACGGGATGTGGTTAGCTTTCTGGCAACGCTCACCGAAGATGACTGATTCGATTATCCGGCTTGTTGAAAACCGGATAATCGGCCGCAAGGCGGAGGAACGCGGAAGTGTCAAATCGCGTAACTGGGACCTCCATCGCTCTCCTGCGCGCTTATCTGACCGGTCTTCACCAAGTGGTTCAGCCGGAATGCCACTACTCTTTTTAGTTTCGTGAGGCCATAGCTTGGTTCCAGCCCGTTGAGATAGTCTATCAACTCCGCCTTGGTACGACCATTTTTTTGTGCCAATGCAAATCGTATTTTTTCGTCGATGGTAGCTGTGGTGTCAAAAGCCGGTTCTGCGGCGGAAGCCTTTTTAGTCCTGCGCGATGGGCGCGTATCCTTTGCAGCATCTTTTGGCAATGAGGGTACCACCACGATCGGCGGCTCCGATACCGATTTGTTGGACTTGCCAGCGGCTTTTCTCTTGGCAACAGGCGCTACGGCCGTCGACACGGAATCAAGCGAAGCAGTTATCTTGCGTGAATCTGACGCGGGCTTGGCTGCCGTAGCCCTACCGCGACGTGCGCGGCGCCCTTCCGACTCGTCCTCCAGCGTTGCGGCAACCGTAGCAACAGTCTCGGGTGTCGCCGCCGATTTCGGGAGCTTAGCTCCCCGCTTAGTAGCCGCTGTTTTCACCTCGTCCACTTCATCAGCAGCTTTGGCCACCCGCTTCCGGATAGCCTTTTCCAGTTTCTTTTTCTTGCCTTTTTTCTTATCTTTTTTCCCGTTTGACTTGACGTCTTCACCGAAAAAAGTTAGTGCAGCCTCGATCTGACTCAGCTCTTCTTGCAAGAAATACTTGCGCTGCTGAAGATAAGCGAGGACTTCGCTTTCTGTAATTTTTGACTTTGCCATACTGCCTTTCTAATTGTTTTGCCAAAAGTATTCATTTTTAGCCAGATAACAAATCAGACTAAATACGCGCGGCAGCGGCTTCATCAACAAACCAAGTAATCCGCTCATCGGCGATATCCAAAAGTTGAGCGGGATATTGTTCGCTATTACGCACTCCCTTCAACACTTCATATAAGGCATCGGCTTTGTTGGCACCGTACGCAATGACGGCTACCCGGGCTGCACGATTGACCAGTGGCACCGTGAGTGTAATGCGGTACATATCTTGGGCATCGAGGTAATACCCGACGACCCATTTGTGTTGCTCGTGCAGCACATCCGTATGAGGAAACCACGAAGCGGTATGACCATCAGGCCCCATACCAAGGAGTATCAAATCAAACCGGCCTTCCGGATGTAGATGAAGCCTCAACGTTTGTTCGTATTCGCGGGCAAATTCCTCGGGCGATACGCCATCGGCCCACATGGGAAAAATATGTTCCTCCGGAATGGGGACGTGCGTCAGCAAGGTCTCAAATGCCATCCGTGCATTGCTTCTGTCGTCACTCAACGGCACCCAACGTTCGTCGCCCCAAAAGATATATACATGCTCCCATTGCACTTGGTCGCGATAAGGCACTGTGGCCAGCAATTGATATAAAGCGGCTGGCGAAGAGCCTCCCGTTAATGCTACCGTAAAATGCCCTCCGGCGGCGATGGCTTCGTTCGCCGTTTGGATGAACAGCTCGGCCGCCTCCCCGTTGAGCTGCTGCAAGTCATTGAATCTTTTGACCATGGTCTTATGTATGTAAGTTTAATGCCCAGACGTGTCCCTGTCTTGCAATCAGCGCTTCCGCGCTTTCGGGGCCCCAAGTTCCAGCTGCATAATTAGGGAAATCCAGCGAATCCCTGCTCTCCCACGCCTCCAATATCGGCGTAATCACATCCCATGCCTCTTCTACCTGATCCGACCGCATAAACAGGGTTGCATCGCCCCGCATTGCATCCAGCAACAACGTTTCATACGCCTCCGGCGTTTGTGTGGAGCATGTGTCATAGTTAAAGACCATCTCCGCAGGATTAAGGCTCATTTCCAACCCTTGTTTTTTTGCCGTGAAGCGCAGCCTGATATCCATCGCAGGCTGAATATTGATGGTCAATCGATTAGGCATCAGGTTGCCTGCCTGGCTCGGTGAAAAAGTAGAGTGAGGCACTGGCCTGAACTGAATGGTAATGGAAGACGTTTTTTCCTGCATCCGTTTTCCCGTACGCAGATAAATGGGCACACCCTGCCACCGCCAGTTGTCTATATATAGCTGGACGGCTGCATACGTCTCGGTATTGGAGTCTTGTTCGACGCCCACTTCCTCCCGATAACCGGGCACCTTCTTGCCGTTAATCCAGCCGGCACCATACTGCCCCCTTACGGCATATTTATGGACCTCCTCGGGCCGCAACCGCCGGATGGCGCGCATCACATCGACCTTGCGGTTGCGTATTTCCTCCGCTTGGAAGGATATGGGCGCTTCCATGGCAATCATGCACAGTACCTGCAAGAGGTGATTTTGAATCATATCCCGCAACGCCCCCGAATGCTCATAATAGTTGCCCCGATCTTCCACACCTACCTGCTCAGCGACTGTAATTTGAATATAGTCGATGTAATTGCGGTTCCACAGTGGCTCAAAAAGCGCATTTGCAAAACGGAAAGCCAGAATATTCTGAACAGTCTCCTTGCCAAGGTAGTGATCGATACGATAAATCTGTTCTTCTTGGAAGGTTTGGCTCAGCAGGTTATTAAGCGCTACGGCGGTTTCCTTGTTGTAGCCAAACGGCTTTTCAATAATGATGCGATCCGAAGCTGGTATATTCGCCAGTTCGAATTTACTGATATTCACGGTCGCGGCTTCGATAAACTGCGGGGCAATGGATAGGTAAAACAACCGATTGGCGCGTATCCCCCATGCTGCATCAAACGCGTCGAGTTTAGCAGCTAACCCCTGGTAGGCAGCTGGGTCGTTGATATTTGACTCAAAATACGAAATCGCAGCATTGAACTGTTGCCATTGCGCACCGTCGGGTTTCCCTTTCCGCGAAAATTCCACCAAACCTTCATGCAGATGGTCTTTGTAAGCCTCATCCGTGAGCTTCGTGCGACCCAGACCGATAATGGCAAACCGCTCGGGCATCCAGCCGTCTATATACAGGTTGTAGAATGCGGGGATTAACTTCCTTTTGGTAAGGTCGCCTGTACCACCAAAAATAACAATGATGGTTGGGGCTAATTTTCTACCTGATTTCATTCGAAATAATTATTGATTTTGTCTGTTTGTAACGGCATCAATGAACCTGCTATCCGCAGGCTGATTGTTTTATTGTTTCGTTCCCATCAATGCGTGTTTCTCCAGCGCAAGCACCTTCTGCAGTCGCCGTTCAAAGCGCTCACCGCCGTCATATTCTGCCTGCAGGAATGCGTTGGCCAGCTCCCAGATCAACATGGGGCCAATAACCCGCCCACCTACGCATAGCAAGTTCATATCATCGTGCTCCACACCCTGATGGGCAGAATACGTATCGGTAATCAAGGCCGCACGCACGCCCGGTATTTTGTTAGCCGCGATTGAGACACCCACCCCACTGCCGCATACGGCTATGCCCCGTTCCACTTCCTTATTTGCTACCGCACGCGCCAACGGGATAATGATGTCCGGATAGTCATCTGCCGGGTCATACGCTAACGCGCCGTAGTCCTGTACCTGATATCCTGCACCCATCAGTTCGGACATCAGTAGTTTTTTCTGTTCAAAACCGGCGTGATCCGCCGCTATGCCTACCTTCATTTCATTATGGATAGATTATACGAATTGTTTTGCCGATTCCAGTATTTGCAAAACAGCCGATGAAGATAGCCAAAAAAACTGTTTTTGATTTAAACTTATTGTCAATTTTTGAAAAGGCGCGATAGGCCGCAACACAGGAATGTTGGGCAATCGCTTGCTTTGAAGCCCATCGCCGAGGGCAAAATACAGGTAGCACCGCTCTTAGTCGCCTGGGCTATCGCCGACTTGGCCGCTCGCTGCTGAATCCTGTTTTTCCATGAAACCACGCCGCAGCCTGACCGGCAAGCCACAAGTAATGGTCAGTGGGCAAATCGTCTTCGATACCGACAAACCGGAGTCCTCCGTTCCCATTGAGCGGGGTATCCTTTTCATTGGCGCATTTGAAAATGGCTGTTCCTTCGTCGATCTCATCAAACATGGCAATGTACAATGACTTCGCCCCAGCCCGTTTGATTGCCGCAACCTGTTGCCAGAAAAAGTCGCCTTTCAAGCGTGGAATCTGGTGGTATATGCTGGGGTTGTGGTGCATATTGCCCCAACTGAATCCAGCAAAGACCAATGGCACGTAGTCAACGCCATTGGCAGCACACCAGGCGATATCGCTTGCAACTACCGCAGGCTGAAATGCCCTGCTATCATACCGTCCTACCGCCCATGGCATGACGATGTCTGCTTTTTTGATGAGCTCATGCAAAGCAGCCGAGGGTTCGGTATCATTGCCCAGCGTGCTCCAATAGTAGGGTACCCCAAGCATGATAGCGACGTTATGCTCCGCAGTACTTAGCCGATCAACCAACCGGTCGACATCTGCAATGGTGTAACGCCGCCGATCATTGAACCCGACACCCCAGATGGTCAACATGGGCTTGCCCCTATGCCATAAGTAGGTCGGGTTGACCGCTGGATCGGTCAATTTGAAGGTTTGCTCAAGCTCTCTCCAATCCGTCTCAACCAGTGCGATATCTTCACTGCGGCATCCGCTCAGATCATACATGACGCTGATAGCCCTGCCATATTTTTTTGCAGCCTTGAGTGCATTTTCAAGCACTTTGTTGAAATGCCTTTTCCCGGATGGATTTTTGATTTCACTCACGAAGCGTTGCATGTGCACCCCATCGATGCCGTATTCCTTCATCCATTTGAAGTGCAGATCCACGCTTTCTTCATCGTAAGGACTATATAGGTAAGCATCGGAGCCATCGGCAAACTTAAAGGGCGACTTATAAGTCTTGGTATATTCGCGGATATCCGGCCAAAAATCCACATTGGTATTCCCCGGTTCGAAAACGCCCCCGCTACCCCGATAATGATACCAGCCCCGATTGGAGCTATCGCCTTCGGCTGCAAACCATCCTTGGTAGCCAGCCATTACGAGTCCGGTGTAGGATGAGTAGATCGGCTTTGCAATGTCGCCTGCCATGGCTGGCAAGCTTTTCAACACAACGACAAGTACCGTCATGTAGACAATATATCCCTTCTTCATGATAGCTATTGTTTAGGCTGGATAATTCGATTATATAACGCTTCACCATGATCTACGCACGCAACCGCCTGTATGACAGCATTCGGATTGTCTATGGTCAGCGGATCTGCTGCTGTATAATTCCGCATCCGGCATCCGAAAAGTGAAACAGTAAGCCGTTTATCCCCTTTTACCCAAAGGAAGTCATAAGATCTCTCAAGATTGGTAAGCGCTCCATTGTCCCCCGAAAAGGCCTCCACGTTTGAAATAGCCGTATGGCCTTGTCCATCAATGATAATCGGACGGGTCTCTTCCAACGTATTTCCGGCATTGGCGATAATGGAGCCTTGCGCGATCTGCCAATTCCGGTTTTTGGCGTTCGAACCTTCTTTATAAATACCCACGGCAACACAATCTAAATTGAAGTTGGTCAATTGACCATAACTTTCGCTACCGAGATGGATACCACCCCACGTGGCGAATGTAAAGACATCCATTAATTGCGCATTATCGGTGTGGTTTACGCTATAGGCAAATGTTTTGCGATTCACAACCGAATCAATGATTGCTTTTGAAAAACGATATCCAATTTCACGCATGATGGCCGGATTGACATGGCAATGAAGAAAACGCGGGATATCGTAGCAGTAGTCGATACGAATAAATTCGCCACTCAACGGATAGCCATAGCAATGCTCGATGAGGATCAATTCACACTTAAATTTGGGGTCGGCATCGAAGTCCATGGCAATGTATTCGCCGTAGAATGTCAAGTCGGACAATTTCACCCCCTGCGTAAATGCTGCCTTATTCAACTGAATCGTCGGCGGGTAAGGAATGACCTTAGTCGGGTCTTCCAGCTCCTGCTTCGAATACCAAAATTGGATCCCCTCAATACGAGTGCCGGATTCGACCACGATAAAAGGTTTGCTATCGTCGGTAATATTGAAGACGCTGCCTACCGGGCGCTTGGCATCAGGGTGTCGGGTACCTCGGGGTGTAGGTCCATTGGCGCCTATCAGCGAGACATTTCTTTTCAATATAATACCGCCGTCGATGGGATAAGGAACCTCCACCGGCTCAATATACAGCGCGGCACCGCTGCTGGTTGCCCAATCAATCGCTTTCTGTAGGTTTTTTGCATTTACAGAAGCATCATTGGTGGGCAATACGCCAAACGCTTGGATACTTCTTAGCTGTGCGTACGCGGTTGGCAACATCGCCACCGTCAGTGCAAGCATTACGAATACGGAACGTGTGTGTTTCATGGATCTGATAGTTAATTAATTGATGTTTTTCCAGATATTTTAATCGTGTTTTCCTGACTTCTGCTGTTGGGCAATCCGGCCCTTGTGTATTCGCCAGGGATCGGTTTGTTTCGGCTCCGGTGATGATGCGGCTTTCCGGCATGACCTGCTCATCATCCTTATTTTTGTTATCCCTTCGGTGCCCTGACGCCCCACGATTTATTAGCTTTCTCGCCCATCTCCAATTCCAACACCCCTCCATTGACCAGGTCTTCATGCGATAACCAAGGTACGTCTAACACCTTTCCATTCAGTTTGGCGCTTTGGATGTATTTGTTCGCGTGGGAGGTGTTCCGGGCAATCACTTCAAATATTTTTCCATTGGGAAGATTAACCCGGGCCCGCTCAAATACCGGGCTTCCAATGGAGTACATTGGGGTTCCCGGCGTAACCGGATAGAACCCTAATTTCGAGAACACGACAAAAGCCGACATCCCACCGCCATCTTCGTCTCCGGGCACCCCCATGAGGTCGTTGCGAAACCATTGCTTAAGCAGCGCACGGATACGCTTCTGCGTTTTCCATGGCTGGCCGCCATAATTATACAGGTATGGAATATGGAGCGATGGCTCATTGGCCATGGAGAACTGACCTACGTTACCTGTATGATCAGGCAACTGGGCATAAAAATCGAATTTTGACCTACCCAATGGGCGGTTAAACATATCGTCCAGATTATTTACAAACACCTCATTGCCACCCATTAGCTGAATGAGATCAGGAATATTATGTTGTACATCCCATCGATAAATCCACGCATTGTTTTCTCCATAGTATTCACGCGCACCTAATCCTCCCGAAAACACGTAGTCAAATGGCTCGATAAATTTCCCATTGACATCTTTTGGGTGGAAAAAATGGGTCTCAGGATGAAACAAGTTCCGATAGTTAAACGATTGCTTAAGAAAAAACTCATGATCTTCATTTTTCCCAAGTGCCTTTGCAAGTTGTGCCAGACACCAGGTGTCATAGGATGTACCCAACGTCACGGCGACCGGTTGCCTCCGTTCGAATCCATTGACTTCGGGAATAGTTTCCTGTTCTCCTTCCCTTAACGCCGGGATGTATCCATGCGTTTTAAAAAAGGCATCAAGCTCTCCCGCAGGCGCACCAGACCACGGTGCCAGTGTTTTTTCGGTGATGGCACCCTTTGCCGCTTCATAAGCCTTTTCCAAATCGAATCCCCCCAACCCTTTTACATAAGCGTCGAGTAATGTAGCTACACCATGGTTGGAATTCATCCTGCGGCTATCGCCGTTGATTTCGGGAAATGTAGGCAGCCAAAAATGTTCCATCTGTTCAGCCATTGTCACGAAGGAGTGTAGTATATGCTCTTCCTTTTTTGGATCGATCAACACATTCAACGGGTGGTGTGCCCGATAGGCGTCCCAAATCCAGTCATCGGTGTAGAACGGTATCCCGTTGTCATCATGCACCTGTCCGTCGAACGCACTGAAATACCGACCGTCTTCCGATATCTTCACCGGTCGTTCGAACGTTCGATACAGTGACGTGTAAAAGACCACTTTATCCTCTTCATTTCTGCCAGACACCTCAATTTTGCCGAGCGCGTCATTCCATGCTTTTCTGCCGGCCTCCTGCAATGCAGCTAAGTCATAGCCTTTGATTTCCCGCAACACATTTTCCCGGGCTTGTTCCGTATCAATGAACGAAATGCCATACTTCATGCGTAATTGCTTCGTGCTTGTCCCAAAGCCGAGCACCAAACAGGCATTCGTTCCTTCGGCTACCGTCCCGTCTTCCAGTTTTCCATCACGTAGGACAGCAGCATGGCTGGGCGTAACCTCCGGCTCCAGGTAAATATATACATTCGTATGATTGCCAATATCTTGATAACCAGACAGTGCCCGTCCGTCCCATTTTAGCGTTCCATTTCTTGAGTTAATGGATAAAAATAGCGGTTTATCTTGTTCGAAATCCAACTGGTACAATGCAGACTGATGGGACGGCGCAAAGGAGACCGCTATTTGCTGTTCATCCAAATAAACGGAATAAGCATAAGGCTTGATTTCTTCGTTATCATAGCTATAAGAAACGATGGGCTCCAATTCACCCCCTTCCGCGTGAAAGGGACTTAGATTGAAAGCCGAATTGCCCCGATGGCTCGTCACGATAAGAGGAAGCCCCCGTAGTCGATCTCCGGTATAATCGCCACGCTCAGGATAAACGCGCAAAAAACTATTCGGTAAATGAATAGTAGGATAGGTAGGTACCAACAGGTGACTGATATTGCCCATATAGGGGTTTACATAGTCTACGGGCTGTCTGCCGTGGCCCGCGTCTTCTGGGTTGCATGCAGTCACTGAAAAAAGTAAACAGCTTAGTAGGATAAGGCTGAAAAATCTGATGTGTTGAACGTTCATGATAATTGAAGAATATTCGAGTATATGATAATTTGAATTGCTTATGGATTGGGTACGATTGGTCATCATTCTCAGCACTCGTACGGACCATTGCCATGATGGCCTCCGGCATAGCACCTTCTACCCCGTAAGGGCTGAACCGTTGCAAAACCACGGTATGGATTCGGTGATCACGACGGCCACATAGCTGTGTATACTGATCATGCTCTTTATCTCGCTTTCGTGCTGGTTTGTTTTATTTCTGAATAGTGCCATCCGCATTAAATTAGCTCCGTAATGGAGCCGCGCCCCGTATATCTTGCCGCGGGGATCGGTTGTTTTCATGCTACATTGGTTCTTCGTCTTTCATGATTTTCATTAAAAAAGGTTGTCCACCACGGCGGTGCTGGACAACCAAAAATACCGTTAATCTATCTTTTCAAGTTTAATCCAAGAAGGCCTTACGTTTTGTTCTGTTCCGGTGAAGTTAACCACGAAACCGGCAGATACGGTTGTCGGCGCCGCCAATGAAAATTCGACACTAACATTTCCGGCGTTATCGACACCTGTAAAATTAGCCGATGCCAGTGCTGACGATATGTCTTCCACATCAGGAAGGGTTTCTCCGACAGCTACGGCAAGATATCGCGGATCGCTACCTTGATTACTGATAATGGGATTGTCGCCGGCAAAACTCAACGTAAACCTAAACTGGCCAGCGGGAAGATCGAGGGTTTGATAAAGTTTACCATTTTCGATAGGCGCTTCTCCTTCCCCCCACCGTTCAAAACCCAAACTTTGCTTGTCGTTGTCGGCGCCTTCCCAGCCACCGTCATATCCCCCCATGCCACCGCGCGTACGCATCGCTTCGTTGGTAATCCAGCCACCTGCCAAATTACCCCACCGATTACCATCCCAGTCAGCACGGCTAAATGGCCATTGTGCGTTGGAGAGGTAATTATCAGGAACTTCATCTGGATTATTCTGTGCATCAGCAGGGACTTCCACTTTAATAATCTCCGTGTAATTATATTTCCGGTTAGCATCGTTTACATTAGCCCCCAATCTAACGTAGTACGTATAACCTGCTTTGACAGGAAGCGGGCCAATCGTATATACATCGCTCGTCTCAGCATCACCCACTTCTTCCTCCCAGGATTTGTTAATCTGTCTTCTTTGATTATTATATTCAGGGATATCGATAAAATTGGTTGCGCCACTGAACGTCGTGAGGCTTAAGAAAGGCTTGATTTCAACGAGGTTTGGCAGGTCGACGCGAATAGGCGCATTAAGGCGACACTTCATTACCAAGTTCAAACCATTCAGCGAAACTTCGAAGTCAGTCAATCGCAAATAAGGCGTAACGGTGAAATGCTGTTCCGTATTTCCGTTCAAAACCACGCCTTTTACAGTATCAACAGGCCAGAAAGGGCCTCCATAAGGAAGCATATCATAGGTTCCGGCAAATAATTTACTGTTGTTATACGAACCATCCTGTTTTACAGACAACGATTGGGGGTTAGGAGTTGACGCTGTCCATGTCCTTTCCCATATACGAATCCCCCAGTCACCCTGCGATGAAAGTAAATTCTCTCCGGTATACGAATCGATTACGCGCCCATGAACCCGTACATCCGGTGCATCCCAGTTGTCTGTCTTCAAACAAGAAGTAACCGACATCAAGGTCACCCCTAAAAGTATATATCTTATCTTCTTCATGATATTAGCATCAATAGGTTAGTTAATAAAGTGGGTTCTGTGGCAGCAAATTACCGTTCTTGCCAATTTCGCCCCATGGAATCGGTTCGTAATAACATTGCTTGGAGGCTGTCCAGCTCCTGTTATAGCGATTATCTTCATCCAGGTAAATATATTTTCCTTCATCGGCGACATAATAACAGCTCAACACGCGGTGACGGAATTGGTTGAGCACCTGATCAGCAGTTCGCCAACGGCGGAGATCCCACCACCAGTGATTTTCGCCATAAAGTTCACGTGCGCGCTCATCGCGAATGAACTGCAATGACTTTTCAACCGCATAAGGATAATTGGCATTATTGATGGTACCTCTATTTGTTGTTATCACATCAATTGCCGGGCGGACGAGCTGGGCACCTGCACGGTCACGAATTTTTTCAATGTAATCGAACGCTTCATCCCTGTTACCCAATTCGTAAAGCGCCTCCGCTGTATTTAGATAAATTTCGCCTAAACGGAAAACCACCCAATGCTGGTCGCTGCGGTACTCGCGAACGTCGCTTGTAGCCATGTCAGGGTTGATGTATTTGCGAACAAACGCGGCTCCCCAACCGTTGTTTTCACCCCCCTGGTCATCGAAATGCCCATGCGCTCCGGTAATGTTATATGTTGCGCCATTAATCTCGGTAGTCCAGCCTCGTCCACCTAAAATACGGTTGCCACCACTGTTGATTGGCGCGCCGTTGCTCCCCCCTTGTGCATCTGCTGCCAGTCCGTTATAGCTTCGGTAGATACCCTTTTGGATGCTGAACGTTTTTCCGCGTAATTCATCGCCATCAAAATACATTGTACCCCTCATGCGCGGCTCCATTCCATTACGGATATCGCCACGGCTGTCAAAACGAATCGGAGTGCCGTCAGGATTGGTGTATGCCGGCATTTCATACAATTCCATAAAGTCAAGCGGCGGATAGCTTTCTGCACCTACAAATGATGACATATCGGGTTGTGGAGACATAAGCGCATCGTAGCTATGACGCAAACGATTGTTTCCTGGACTTGTCATATCATAGTCTTTTATGAAAATTGATTCAGAGGACGCCGGATCCAGAAATAGATTGGCAAAGTTGGTGGCTTTGTCCGGATAACCCCGGGTATACAACGAATAAGGGCCAGCTTCTACCACTTTTCCAGCATCTACGCAATACTGAAAGAATTCATTGGCCTGAGCGGGATCCATACCGGCCAGACCGGCTTGCGTCGCAGCTTCACTTTCGAATCCAAGGTATTGTGAATATTTTGCGATTGAGCCCGCATAAAGCATCGTACGGGAGAGCAAGGCCGCGGCCACATATTTGTTTGCACGACCTGACTCGCTGCTTTCGGTCATGTTGTCGACCGCATACTTCAAATCTTCATAAATAAATTTCCAAGTGTCATATTCCGTGCTACGTGATACGTTCAACGTCTCAGCGCCAGCAAGTGGATTTTGCACTTCTTTTATAATCGGAATACCGCCATAACGTTTGGCCAAACCAAAATAGAAGAATGCACGTAAAAAATGCGCTTCCCCCATTAACTTATTGAAATCGGCATCGGTATAGTTGTCCCTATACGTTGGAAAGTTTTCGATAAACGTGTTGACGTCACGAATGCGGTCATAGGGCCAATAGGCAAATCCATCATTGTCTACACCTACCCAAGTATTGAAAAATTCGCCACTCATATTACCCTGACTAAATTTCCCAGCTTCCCAGTAATTATTGGGGCGGTAGGCATTATCAGAATTTGTTCCATAATACAGAAAATCTTCAATGGGTAGATAATTATAGATACCTGCGAAGTACTTCTTCACTCCATATTCGTTTCCGAAAAGCTCAGGCTCACCCAAGATACCTTTTGGTTCCAGGTTCAGATCCTGACAAGAGAAAAGAAGTCCTCCCAAAAGTGTAATGTATGTTAAAAATGTCTTCTTCATCGTTGTAGTTTTTTAGAATCTAACGCTTGCCCCAATCGTAAAGGTCCGGTTTACCGGATAATTATAGAAGTCGATGCTACTTGTCGAAGCGCCGCCGGATGCACCCGGGCGTTCCGGATCGACATTTTGGAGACCGGTAAACGTCAGCAGGTTATAGCCACTCACGTAAGCTCTCAAATTCTTCACGCCTATTCTTGATAGCAATTTATCCGGGAATGTATATCCTATTTCAGCAGTTTTCAAACGCATGTAGGATGCATTTTGAATACCATTCGTTCCCGTACGTCGGCCATCACGACCGGTGACCGGATAATACCCGGGAATCCATTCAGTATCCGGATGAAAATAATCCGCGTTGGGGTCAGCAGGACGCCACCGGTCCATGAACCAGCTCAATGTATTTTGTCCGCCGAATGGTAAGGCTTCAGTAAGCACCTCCGCATATTGTACGTAAACACCATTTGCTCCTTGAAAGTCCAATGCGATATCAATGCCTTTCCACGAAGCGCCCAATGAAATACCGTAATTAAAAACGGGAAGTCCGTACGTGGCAATGGGATGTTCATCGTTACCATCAATTACACCGTCTTCGTTCCAGTCAACCAACCACCAGTCGCCGGGCAACGCATTCTGTCCCATCGGACGTTCGAAATTACGGATGTCTTCAATATTGGTAAACATTCCGCCCGATTCCTGCCCCCACCAGATATTGGTGTATCGGCCGCTGGTGCGGTTTCTCCAATAATCATATGAATTACCTGCTGGCGTCTCAAGCCAATCCGTCCGCATATGTTTGGTAGCGGAAACCTGTCCCCTGACGTAGTACGAAAGATCGCTGAACCGGTTTCGGTAATCCAGTGACACTTCATAACCGAAGTTACGGTCGCTGTTCAGATTTTCCTGTGGCAAGCTTGCGCCCACCGTGCCAGGAATTACAGCAGCACTAGTCGCCAATAGGCCTGAACGATCACGCCTAAACACGTCAATCGTACCGTTCAACTTGTTTTGCAGCAATCCGAAATCTAAACCAAGGTTATAGGATTTAATGCGATACCAGGTTAAATCGGGGTTTGGAATACTGGACGGTGAGACACCACCAGTCAACGTACCATCGTAAAACCATCCGATTTCATTGCCATTCAAGTTATAACCCGTTCTTGGCGGGTAGTTACCTGCCGAACTGTCATCGCCCATCTCACCGTAGGAGCCTCTTAACTTAAACTCGCTAAGAAATGCCAAATTATCTTTTATGAAGTTCTCTTCGCTGATACGCCACGCTGCGGAAACACTTGGAAAAAAACCATAACGACTTCCTTCTGGGAAACGGGATGAGCCATCGTAACGGAATTTGAACGCAAACATGTACTTTCCTGCATAGTTATAATCCAGCTGGCCTATCAATGATTTACTGGCCCGGTCGCCTATATCTCCACCAACAGCACGCTGATTTTTATCTTCTCCCGCAAATAGATATTCCGAATCAACCATTAGCTCGCGATACGCGCTGAAGCTATCCCAACTGTTGTACATTTCTTCATAAATCAGGAAGTTATTGAAGTTGTGGGCACCAAACGATCGATTATAGAACAACCCCAACTGCATGTCCGTATCAAAGTTGAAATTTGCGCCTCTTGTCACGTCTGAAGGGGTATTTCGCTGGATAGGCGCATACGTATCATCATCCGGATTGTAACGGAACAAGGTGTAAGCACGTTTGTAATTTTTATAATCAGGTAGTCCGGCCGTGTAGTCGTATAATCCCTTTGCAGACAGCCCTTCTACACCTGGGATATCATACTGCAGCGTTAACGTTCCGTTGAATCGGCGATTTCGGTTTAAATTATACCCCACATAATCGGCATCAGTCTGAACAATCATGTTAGCGCCTTCATTCAGGTACTGTGAATCGCCGTTGGGATAAGCCGGGTTATCGTTCGCATAAAAAGCTGCATCGGGCCGAGCCAACCAAGATAGCTTGTACGTTGACCAACCTGTGCCGTTCGGTTGCGTGGTATTATCCATAATCCCGCCCAACGAAACCCTTGCAGTCAGTCTTTTGGTAATCTGGGCATCCACATTGGCGCGCATATTCCAGCGTTCTGAATGATAATCGCCGCTTTTGTACGAGCCTTCCTGTTTTAAATACCCTAAAGTGAAGTAATAACGCAATTTCTCACTACCCCCATTCACGCTGAGGTTGTTTTCAAATTGGGGTGTAGTTTTTCGGAATACCTGATCCATCCAGTTGTATGACTGTTTGGTACCATCAAGGTAGGGCTGAAAAGCTTCTTCTGCAAACATCGGATTTTGACGAACCAAATAGTTTTTACCGAAATCCTGCCAATTTTGCTCATTCCTCAACGTCATGTAATCGATCGCATTTACACTTTCAGGAACATAAAGAAACTGCTGCATGGTACTGCTGGTCGTGAAATTTATATCTACTTTTCCATCTTGTGCCGTGCCGCTTTTGGTGGTTACAAGAACAACCCCATTGGCAGCGCGCAAACCATAGATAGCCGCTGTACCGTCTTTTAGTACCGAGACGCTTTCTATTTCTTCCGCGCTCATGCGCGCGAAGTAATCTCTATCTCTGGGAATCCCATCGATTACAAACAACGGATCACCCATCCCACGAATGTCAATTTGAGTATCGTATGCACCTGGTGCGCTACTGCGCTGAACCACACGTATCCCTGGAACTTTCCCCGTAAGCATGTTGAGCACGTTTTCGTTTTTTGTACGAATCATATCATCGCCACTAATCGTAGACACCGCGCCGGTCAGCGTTGCCTTTTTCTGGCTGGTATACCCAACCACAACCACCTCGTCCAGTTGCCCTTCGTCATTTTCCAATTGAACGTCTATGGCAGTTCTGTTGTCAATCTCTTCGGTAAGCGTCATTCTACCGACATATTGAAAGACAAGCGTCGTTGTTTCAGCAGACACTTCGATACGATAAGCGCCTTGGTCATCCGTTGATGTGGCGCGTTCGCGTCCGGCGGCCGTATTGGCTGTAACGCTCACACCAGCCAGTGCTTCGCCGGTTTGCGCATCGGTAACCCGGCCGTGTATGGTCCGTGTTTGCGCAAGCCCATGCATAGCAGCAAGCATGATAAATAAAAATAGGTATGTTATTTTTTTCATCCCAAAATAGATAATTGGTTAAATAATTGCTGATTAGGTAGTACCTGGACACCGACATCCATGTCGGCAATTATCCGGCAAAGTCTTACATCGTCAATAGTGACCTATGTCGGAGGTGGATCATTGTTGGTTAGTTTCATTGCTTTGGTTTTACATTCAGATCATTGGGCACTTGGCTAAGCCAACTGATTTAATTGGTCATTCAAATTCATTTCAAGATTAATCCCGAAGGCATAATAAAGCATTAACAAAGCATTAACAGACCCATATAAACGGCTACCACAAACACAAAAAACTCATTATCAGCACCATAAACACCAATTCATTTTTGCATTAATATGCCATTAAATCTTTCCGGATTTATGCTGGGCTATTGCACCAGCAGACTGCGATAGGTTTTCGCAATCAACGCAACAATTTACTGCAGCTGGGAAAGTACCATCCTGTAGTCCTTGCCGAACTCTTCACCATAGATCTGGCGGTATTCGTTGCAGAAGTTTTCAAATGTCTGGGTAGCCAATGAGTGATTGCCCATACACGCCAGTGCCTTGCATTTGATGGTCATTGCCTCTTCGTGGACGGGATCAAAATAGAAAATATAGTTGGCAAGCTCGACCATAAACTCTGGGTCTTCTGAAACTTGTACACGTTCGGCGAACCGCATGTACGTATTTATCACTTGAATGGAGACTTCCGCCTTAAATGAGTCCAGCCATTCGTAATCCGTTTCGGAAAGGAAACCACCCCGCTGGACAATAACCGACAGCTCCTTGACACGTTCCTTATCCAATTTGCTTTTGCTGGTTACGATAGCCAAATAATCTTTGTAGTCGATGTAAATGTCATCATCGGCATCGAATCGCCAATACCCCGTCTCTTTAGAGATTTTCGCACGCCCCATACGTTCTAGTACGGCATTGATTTTGGCAATGTTGACCGATCGGTTGTTCCGGGCACTTTCGGCCGATTTATCAAACCAAAATTGTTCGGTCAATTTTTCAGAACTAATACCCCGCCCCCAACGAATAGTGTGCAATAAGACCACCAAAAACAGCTCTTTGATAAGCGGCGTGAAATTACGCGTAATATCGGTCCCTTCAGTATCAAACAATTGCAAATCGCCTCCAAAAAGGAAAATACTGTTTTCATACCGTTGTCTTTCCAGGGGTGTGGATAGGCGCAGCTGTTCTTCAAAAGGTCGATCAACTGTCGATTTAGAACCGACAGGAGGAGTCTTCTTCTTGCGCCTCAGCAGGTATATACCAGCTAGCGTCAATAGGCCAAGTCCAAGTCCAAGTCCAAGATAGGCGATATTTTGGGAAAACCAATCTTTTTGCGAACCATCCTTCGCCATAATATGAGGAAGCGGCGGACTGTATAAGGAATAGATTTTAGCTGTGGTAAGGTCTTTTTCATCATGGTATAATGTTACTGCCGCAAACCGCTTACTATCCGGACAATAATACAAATCTGAGAATGAGCGAATATCGTGGAATAGATAGGGTATCGCTCCCCCGAGTTTCTTTAATTTCGGCTTAGCCAATGAGCCCGCAACCAATTGCAGATTTGCATTGTATTGGTGCTTAGGAAACATCAGTCCATAATATTGATTGGTAGCTTCGTCGATCACCAACGAATTAGCCCACACAAAATCATCCTCCCCGGGTTCGAGTTCGTATTTTTTTGTGAGTGTCCGGTTTTCAGCATCAAAAAAAAGTAGGTCATACAAGTTGCGGGGATTGAGCATTTGTTGGCCAGAGACACTTCCATAGCCGCCGAGGATGTACGCCCCATCTGAAGTGGCTCCCAAGGCCGCGAGATACCGTGGAATCAACGGATCGCCTGTCGGTTCGATACGGTGCCATGTCCCCCTCAAACTGAATTGATGGATTTCATTTTTGAATAGAAAATGTCCATATCCCCCAACAAAATACAAGCTGCTGTCTATCGCCGAATAAAACTTATTGAAATGAAGGTAGCTCGTCCCTACTCCGGGGTAGTTGAAATTTTCCGACCAACGCAGTGAAGCGAAATCAAACACCGAAACCGTACGCTGATCAATACATATATTCAACAGTCTGTTGTGTACCGTATCAAAAAAAGACTGATTACCATTAATCAACAACAAGGGTCCTGAGGCATATTTGAAAACACTACGCTGCCCGGTCGGCACATGGATTTGCAGCAAGGAATCCCTGCCAACAATGAATACATTTTCAGTTCGGGGATCAAAGGCCGCACTTGCCTGTCCACCCACTTTAACATCCTGGAGCAGCCCCCATTCGTGGTGCAACCGTCTAATCCATTGCGGATTTCTGACTATTGCGGTCATACCCTTCACGACATCTTTAATCTCGGTACCCTCTTCTTCATCCAACGGCCAATGATGGGTAAGACGATCGCCCTGGCAGACTTGAACATCCCGGATTTTCATGGCTGGCACGTCAGTGGTCTTAAACTCCTTATAGTTGTTGTATCCAAATAGTATTTTTAGGCAACCACGTGCCTCAATTGCCAGCTGTTCGCTGAACACTTTGCCGCCACAGGTCAGTGTGAGTTGTTTCGAAACCGCGTCTAACTTGACCGTTATTGGCACCCATTTGTTGAACAATGTGTTAGAGTCGATATTAAATGCGATGTTGGAGAATTTCTCGCCCCTTACGATTTTAAAATGTTTCTCTACGTTGTCAAGCCGATCATATAACAAATCGATATTCGTCTGATCATTGACGATGATTCGTACGACATAACCGAAGTAATCTGAGCGGTTTGGCACGAAGGAGAGGTCAAATGACAATTCGACATCATCTTCGAAGCAGATTTGCCCTCCGTCACTTAGGTCCAGTCCCGTCCGTTGATCCAGTACGGTCTCATGGCTCGCAAAACCTAATCCATATTGCGCATTGAGACGCAGCGGGAATATACCTGTACACCCCACAACGCACCACAAAATCATATGAAGAGTCCACGATCTCAACGCCTATTATAGATTTATAAATTGCATCCAAAAATAGGCAATTTCAACCAATATGCGGTATAATATTATGGATACCCTTCGGGGCTGCGTTTTCCGAAATTAAGTACGTTTCCGCTTCAAGTGACTGTCTAATTGCAATATCTCACCCCCCTTTGTTTTGAAATTTGCGGTTCGATCGCCAAGTCTCAATGTTAAGCGGCCACCTTTTTCGGCTACAATGCGTGCATCCTGCAAGATACCGTCCTCCCAAGTCAGGTCAATGACAAAGCCACCGCGCGCACGCAATCCCTTGACGGAGCCCTGAATGAGCGCCGTGGGCAACGACGGCAGCAAGTGCACCTCAAAGCGAGTGCCTTTTAGCGGCACATGACTCTGCACCAACATCTCGGCGATAGCTGCGGTAGCGCCGAAGTTGCCATCAATTTGAAACGGCGGGTGGTTGTCAAACAGGTTGGGCAACGTCTTCTCGCACAGGAGTACCCCTAGCAGCTTGAAAGCATGGTCGGCATCGTGCAAGCGGTTCCACATGTTGATTTTCCATGCCAAGCCCCAGCCCGTACCGTCGTCTCCCCGCGCTATCAGCGTCTTTTTGGCAGCCGCCGCAAGTTCGGGCGTACCTGTCACCGATATCTGGTTGCCCGGATGGAGGGCAAACAAGTGGGAAGTATGTCGGTGGTGGGGCTCCACTTCGTCATAGTCTTCTACCCATTCCATAACCCGCCCGGTGGTCTCGCTGATGCGGATGGGCGCCAAGCGGGAAAGTGTTTTCAAGCAAGTATTTCGGAAATCTTTGTCGATATTCAGAATCTTCGTGGCAGCAACACAGTTGGTCAGCAAATCATGGATAATCTCAAAGTCCATCGTAGCACCGTATGTAAAGACTGAATGTTCACCATTTGGCAATATAAAAGCATTCTCCGGTGAATAGGAAGGACTTGTCACCAATTTTCCCGCTACAGGTGTTCCGGACGGGGCTTCCACCAGAAAATCGAGAATGAATGCAGCCGCTCCTTTCATCAAAGGGTACGCCCGTTGCCGCAAAAAAGCCGTATCCAGTGTATAGCAATAGTGCTCCCAAGGATGCTGTGCCAACCATGCGGCTCCCATAGGCCAAATCCCCTGTGGCCCATCTGCCGGTGCAGTAAATCCCCAAGCGTCTGTTAGGTGGTGCACCACCCAGCCATCGGCACCGTACAACACCTTAGCGGTACGCTGTCCGGGCTTGACCAGCGACGCCATCAGGTCAACCAGCGGCAAATGCATTTCCGAAAGATTCGTAATCTCCGCAGGCCAATAGTTCATCTGGAGGTTAATATTGGTATGGTAATCCGCGTTCCACGGCGGGTTCATCTGCCACGCCCACAGCCCTTGCAGGTTGGCAGGCATCGTGCCCGGCCGCGAGCTGGCTATCAACAAGTAGCGTCCATACTGGAAAAATGTCTCCACCAGCAGTGGATCGGGTTGACCCGTTGTTCTTGCCTCTTCCAGTAATTCGTCTGTCGCCAAATGCCAATTCTTCCCGTCCTGTGCGCCCAGTTCAAGCTCCACACGACTATAGTAACGCTGATGTTCGCGAATATGAGCCGCTTTTACGGCTTCATACGATTGCCTCGTCGCGTTGGATATGATGGCAGCGCATGTATCTTCCGGAATACCGGGAAAATCGAGCCCGCCGTCATAGACATGTTCCAAGCCGGGATAATTGGTTGCACCGGCAATATACAAAGTCAGCGTGTCGGCGCCTTCCACCGACAGTACGTGGTCATGAAACCGGGTGTGCCCACCACTGACCACCGCTTTCACCTGTGCCGCAAAACGAAGACCGCGGGCATTGCCATCGCTATCTTTCACCGGCAATCGACCTTTTAACAGCAACGATGCTGCATCTGTTGGATGAGGCGTCGTCTCGGCATCTTGCTGGCGCCGCAAGGTGAACGAATTGCTGATTTTTCCGCCGCCGCTCGCAGTAAACCGGACAATGATGGCATTGAGCTCAGCCGAAGCAAAGCTTTCGCGGGTATACCAAATGCCATTATGTTTGTAGCGTACAGTCACAACACCTGTGGCCAAATCCAGGCTCCGCGTATAAGCGTCTGCCGAAAGGTGCCGCGTGTCGAACCACAACTCTGCAAGCGATTGATAAGGTTTGACTCCCCGAGGGCGCCCCATCATCGTTTGCTCCGCCAACTTCACAGCCTCATTGTTTTTGTCTGCGAATAATAAGCGGCGCACTTCAGGTAGTGTTTCCAGCGATTCCGGATTATTTGGATCCAGTGCATAGCCATCCCACAACGTGCTTTCATTGAGCTGAATCCGTTCATCGGCTACTCCACCGAACACCATGCCTCCCAATCGACCGTTACCAATGGGTAATGCCTCTTCCCACACCTTCGCCGATTGTTTATACCATAGCACGTTGCGGCCGGATGGGCGCTCGCCTGCACCGGAAAAGGAAGCCCTGTCCAGCCATTCAGCGCGGATATCACCCATGCGTGAACTGGCAGGGGCCACCTGCGCCATTACACCTAAACCGCTGAGGCAAAACAAGCCAATAAAAAGATACGCTTTTAATTTCAATAGGATAACCATAGCTGTGTTTATAATGAAGAGCCTGTTTAAAATTCATCTACCAATTTTTGCCATATAAATTTAACAGGCGTTAACTGCTGCTAAAATAGGCGCTCCCATTAAAAAAAGCTTAACAAAGAATTAACTGGGGCATTCTACCCCCTAAAAATCCGAGAAATTCCATGGTGTCCGATAGGGTCGTGATATCAATTGGTTTGCCGAAGCATGGTCAAACACTTCGTTCTTCGGATCCCACTTTACATCGGCCTGCAATTCATACACAATATTCACCGCATTGCATACCGATGCCGTGCGGTGGCCTATCTCAACATCAGCAATCGGGCGGCTTCTTTTTTTCATGGCGTCTACCCAATCCTGGTAATGGTTGTCACTTTGGTAGAGTGGCTTATCTGTAGGCTTAAGTGTTTGCGCTACTAATGCGGTTGGTGTTGATCGCAGAAACTCCCGGGATACCTCGATGGTTCCCTCAGTACCGATAAATTGCACAGCATTACCCGGCCCCCACTGCCGGTGGTATACCGTCACGCCGTTGGCATATTGAAATGACGCACCCTCTTGCGCCAGGGGATCCTGCGGTGCACGGAAAGACACCGGGCCGGATTCATCCATACCCAAAGCCCACTGCACGATGTCAAACATGTGAGCACCCCAATCGGTCACATATCCCCCACCGAAATTACGGTAGTTCCGCCAGCCAGCCCAATCTTTGTCGTTTTCAATAGGCGGGGCCAAGAAGGGGTGATATCCGCGATAGAGCGACGGCCCGATCCAAGCGTTCCAATCCAAGTAATCCGGTATCAATTGGGAAGGCAAATCACATTGCCGCACTGGCCCGCCGACGGATACGTTTATCTCCTTAATATCGCCGATGTAACCATTTGTGATCAATTCACACGCCTGACGGAAAGGCTTCCATGAACGCTGCATGCTGCCGGTCTGCAGCACCCGTTTATATTTTCTGACGGCATCAACCATCGCCCGCCCTTCGGCGATGGTCAGTGCCAGCGGCTTCTCGCAATAAATATCTTTGCCCATTTTTGCTGCATCAACACACATTTGCGCGTGCCAGTGGTCTGGCGCCGCCACGACCACGGCATCAATGTCCTTTCGCTCCAGTAACTCCCGGTATTGGGCATAGCCCGTTACTGATGTCGCCACCTTTTCCGCATTGGCCCCGGTTGCACGCTCGACAAAACGGGCAAGCTTTTTGGTATCCACATCACTGGCGGCCAACACAAGCGTTTCGGGGCAACGATTGATATCGCCCAACAAACTCATGGCCTGTTTGCCAACGCCGATATACCCCAGCGTAATCCGATCGCTTGGCGCCAAAAATCCCTTACCGCCAAGCACATGCCTTGGCAGCACCGTAAAAGCTGCCGTCCCCAAAGCCATGTTTTTAATAAATGCTTTCCTTTTCATTGTTGTGGTTTCTAACGTTTATCAAATGGTTAATCGTATCCGCTGCAAAACAAACGCTTATTTGTCAAGCTTGGTAAAGATAACACTAAAGTTTGACGTTAAAATAGTATCGCCTCCCCGATGTGGAGTTTTTGTTTTGGAGGGAGGTAAAGGTTTCGGTACATTAGCCTTCATCAATTTATTAAGAGCAATGACAGAATCAACGGTTACCATCATTGGATGGCTTGGATTTATTTTCTGTACGGTAGCCTACCTACTCCTCAACCTAAAAGTGCTCCGGTTTGACCATCCCATTTATCAATCGCTGAACGTGATAGGCGGTGTGGGTTTGGTCATTAGTGCATTTTATTTTGACGACACTCCCAATCTTGCGGCCAACGGCGTATGGGTACTCATCGCATTGTTCGGCGTCGCTCGTTATTCGAAGGCGCTATCCAGGTCACGACGAAAAGATCACGTCAGGAATGCCTAAAAGCCGGTACGCTTCGGCTTTATAATCTTTGATTTTTTCATCGAACGCTTTGGCATTTGCCGACACACTCAGATAAAAATAGGCACCATCGACCAGGGCGAAGATCAAGTCGGCCGTGAGGCGGGGATTGTCCACTTCAATCAATCCGGCGTCGTTGCAGCGTTGAATAAGCGCGGTAAGCCGCAACCGCAGCGAATCGGTGAGCTTTCGGTACATTTCTTTCACCTTTTTCTCCCGGAAGGTGAGTGCATAACAACTGTAAAATAAGCCATCGTCGAACAGCTTGTTCCATTTTCTGGAAAAAAGATCATCGATAACCACAGCCAGGGTATCTGCCGAAGGCGGGTTCGTACCCTTCTCAGCCCGATAAATGGTCAGGTATTTCTCCAGCGTGTAGTCGATTAACGCATAGGTCAATTCGTCCTTGGTCTTAAAATAGTGAATGATCAAGCTTGGATTGATTTCCATCACCGCCGCAATTTTGGCAATCGATGTATTTTCCAGCCCTTCTTTTTTGGCAACCTTATAGAATACCTTGATGATTTCTAACTGTCGAATCTCCTTTAAGCTTTTCCTTCCCATAAAACGGTGTTAATAGCCGTTACGAAAATACAAAATTTGGACTTACCCTACTTTTATTTTTTATTAATTGCATATTCATTCAATATTTAAACCACAAAATTTCAACCAGCCATCAGCCAGTGTTCCTGTACAACGAACTTTGGCCACGGCTAACAAGCGTTTTCCGTTTCCAATCAATTCATTTAACGAATAGATAACATTTCGATTAAAGCCAGTTCATAGCACAAAATCACTTTTGTTTATTGACTAAATGTTCAATTAATATATACAAGATTCAAAAAGGTAAATTATGAAAAAACAACGACATTGGGACAACGCTTGGAGGCTGGTTTCCCAAAGCTGGGGCACCATCTTTTTGGCGCTGGTATTATTGAAGCCTTTCGATGTATTGGCGCAAAGCCGCCTGGTCGGTAAGGCAACGGATCCGTCCGGCCAGCCGTTGACTGGCGTTAGCGTAGTTGTGCAAGGCACTACCTCAGGCACAGCAACTGACGATGTTGGCCAGTATGCACTCGACAATATTGAGCAAGGCGCGATATTGGTATTCCGTATGGTAGGGTACAAAACGCTGGAATTGCAGTATACAGGTCAAAATCAATTGGATGTCGTATTGGAAGCAGATGCCAGTGACTTAGATGAAGTTATCGTGGTCGGATACGGCACGCAACGGAAAGTGAATCTGTCGGGTGCTGTTGACCAGGTGGACGCGAAAGTATTGGAAAATCGCCCCATTTCCAATACCGCACAGGGCTTACAAGGCTTAGTGCCCAATTTAAACATCCGGTTTGATTCGGGAGCGCCGGGAGCCGCCGCAGATATCAATATCAGGGGAATCACGTCCATCAACGGGGGCGGGCCGCTTATCATGGTTGATGGCGTTCAGGTGAGTTCGGCCGAGCTGAACCTCATCGCACCACAGGATATCGAGAGCATTTCAGTCATTAAGGATGCATCCGCGGCAGCGATTTATGGCGCACGGGCTGCTTTTGGTGTCATCCTGATCACCACAAAGAACGGATCGGTCGCCGGAACAACGGTGAGCTATTCCAATAACCTAACGTTTAATACACCGACGGTAATGGCCAGGAAGATCACCGATCCTTATGTATTTTCCCGGTTATTGCAAACCTCTACGGACAACACGCCCTGGAACAACGTCAACTACAACGACCAGTTTTACACCTATGCCCGCGATCGTTCAAATGATCCATCGATCCCCGGCGTGCGGATCAATCCCTCCGCCACCGGCGAATGGGAGTATATGGGCAACCGCGACTGGGCCCGCTACTTTCTGGATGATTTCAATTTCACGACCAACCATGACCTGGCCATCAGCGGCATGAGCGAAAACCGGAAAGCCCGCTATTACCTCTCCGGCGGTTACAACCGGCAGAATAGCCCGCTCACCCTTGCCGATGATTATTATGACCGGTTCAGCCTGCGGACAAAGGTAGACTATGCGTTGACGGACTGGTTTACGCTGGGCAACAATACATCGATGACCAATGCCAAGCGTAAAACCCCAACGCAGCTGGATATTTTTGAAATCTACAACTTTTTCCCCACGGCTTGGGATATCAATCCAGATGGTACATGGGCAAATACGTCCGTCGGCCGCCAAGCGGCCGCCATCACCGATGGCGGTGAATCAACCCGGGCTACAGAGGCTTTCCAAACCCAGTTTACCACCGAACTTTCCTTTTGGGATCGGCTGTTGAGAGTCAATGCGGACTACACCTACCGCCGCACAAATGAAAACTACAATGCCTACAAGACAAGCTACCTTATCGGATTCGGCCCTGATGATGTCAGGGAAGAAGGCGACAATGAAGCCACAAGAGAAGGTCTGTTCGACACATACCAAGCATTAAACATCTATGGCACGCTAAACAAGGAAATCGGAGAACATCACCTTTCGGCTATCCTCGGTTACAACCAGGAGAGCTACCGCGGTGAACTCTTCAGAGTCAGCCGTACAGGACTTATTTCCAGCGCATTTCCCACACTTGAACTTGCCACGGGCCAAGCCAACGGTACGGAACGCATCGATACCTATGCGCTACGGGGTGCATTTTTCCGTCTCAACTATATATTTGACAACCGCTATATCGTGGAGTTCAATGGCCGGTATGACGGCTCCTCGCGTTTTCCCAAAGATAAGCGCTTCGGTTTTTTCCCTTCGGGATCGGTGGCCTGGCGCCTGGATCAGGAGCCTTTCATGGAGTCCATCCGCGGCACCGTGAGCAACCTGAAGCTGCGCGCCTCTTACGGCTCGTTGGGTAACCAAAACGTATCCAATTATGGTTATATTCCGTCGATGGCAACAGCGCAATCGGACTACCTGATCGGCGGTGCCCGCCCCAACCACATCTCACCGCCTTTACTGGTCTCACCGAACTACACCTGGGAAAAGGTCAATACGCTGAACTTCGGTGTTGATTTTGGAGTAATGAAGGAAAAGCTTACGGCCACATTTGATATGTATACGCGGAATACGCTGAACATGCTGACGCTGGGTAAACGACTGCCTGGCGTACTGGGTGCCGCTGAACCCCTTGAGAATGCGGCCGACCTGAAGACACGGGGCTGGGAGCTCTCCTTAGGCTACCGCGACAACTACACCGTCGGTGGAAGCCCGTTTAATCTGGAAGCCCGTTTTGTCCTTTCCGACTCAAAGAGCGAGATTACCCGTTTCACCAACCCTTCGAACGACATCCTGCAGTACTACGAAGGCATGCAACTGGGTGAAATCTGGGGCCTGCAGAGCGACGGCTTCTTTACCAACGCGGAAGAGATCGCCCGGCTTGACCAATCGTCAATCATCCCGTGGGATGCCCTGGCCATCGTGCCCGGCTGGCCCAAGTACAAAGACCTGAATGGCGACAACGTCATCAATAAAGGAAACCTGACATTGGGCGACACGGGAGACCTGTCCGTTATCGGCAACACCACACCGCGCTACCAGTTCGGGCTGGACCTCAACATGAATTGGAAAAACATCGATTTCCGCATGTTCTGGCAGGGCGTCAGCAAGCGCGACTATTACCCGCTGGATTACCTGTACTGGGGGCATTACCAGCAGCCTTACGGCAATACGTTCGAACACCTGCTTGACTTTTACCGGGCCGAAAACGAAACTGAGGCCGAGCGGGCACGGCATTCGCAGGCCTATCTGGACCTGGGCCTAGCTGATCAAAACTTGAACGCACGTTTTCCCCACCTGCAGAGCTGGCTGGCCGATGCCAACCTCGGCACCCGCATTGACGGCGCACGGGGGCTGGCCATTCCACAGACCAATTACTTGCTAAACGCCGCTTATCTGCGCCTGAAGAACCTCACCATCGGCTACACCCTTCCTGCGCGGTGGACAAGCAAAGCGGGTATCTCGCGGATCCGGGTGTTCGCAACCGGCGAAAACGTATTCGAGTTTTCAGAGGTAAAAAAATATTTTGACCCTGAAACGACCAATGCCAACATCAATACGGACCCCACCCAAGATATCGGCCGTAGGGGCAACGGGATGACATACCCCTTCCAGCGCAGTTATTCATTTGGCCTCAACCTTATTTTTTAATCCCAGCATATACAAGCCATGAAACGAATTTCAAACTATCATACCTTTGCCGCAGCAGCACTGCTGTTCCTCTCGTCCTGCAATGACGGCTTCCTTGAGAAATACCCTGAAACGGAGATCGGGCAGGAAAGCTTTTTCAATAATGAGCAGGATTTGAATCTGGCGTCTTTAAGGCTTTATGACTTTCCGTCAGTAGGAGGCTATTATATTTCGGACGCCGTTACCGACAATGCCTGGACAACCGGCAGTGCCGAATTGAAGAACATGATGGTTTCCACGCCAAGTGCGGAATCACTAACCAGCGGATGGGATTGGGAAAAGGTACGCAACTGCAATTTCTTTCTGGAGAATTTCCGCAGAGCGGCCGTAAGCGAACAGCGGTTGAACCATTATGAAGGTTTAGGCCGTTTCTTCAGAGCCAGGGCATACGTGGAGAAAGTAAAACGCTATTCTGACGTACCCTGGATTGAACAAACCGTATCCACGGATAATGAAGGCATCCTCTTTGCGGCGCGCGACCCCCGCGAGCTGGTCGTCGGTAAGATATTGGAGGATTACGATTTTGCGATTAACAACATCGACGAGACAGCGCCAAACGGCGCGGTCAACCGTTGGGTAGCCAAAGCCGACTATGCCCGTTTCCTGTTGTACGAAGGCACGTTCCGCAAGTACCATCCCGAACTGAACCTGACTTCATCGGCAGATGCGCTGTTGCAGCGCGCAGTGGAAGTAGCGCAGGATGTCATCACGAACGGCGGATTTTTCATCCATAACACCGGTAATCCCCGGGAAGATTACGGCAGCTTGTTTTTCAACACCAACCTCTTTGCCGTTGGCGAAATCATCTTTGCCCGTGACTACGCCCATGAACTGTTGAACGGTGATGTATGGGATACCAGCGACGGCGTATTTGGCAACTACGAGGTTTTCCCGGTGAAAGACCTGGTACAGGCTTACCTGATGGAGGACGGCAGCTTCTATAGTGCGCAACCGAACTATGCGCAGAATGAGTTTGTAGACGAGTTTAAAAACCGTGACCCAAGGATGTACCAAACCCTTGCCTACCCGGGCTGGGAATTGGTGCGCTCAGGCACCTATTTGCAAGGATCCGGGTTGTATGTACAGCAATTAGCCAAAAACTTTTCGGGATACCACCAAATCAAAGGCCTGTACAACACGACAAATTTGCAGGAACGAAACAACATCGATTTGCCATTGTACCGGTTTGCGGAAACCCTGCTCATCTATGCGGAGGCAAAGGCCGAGCTCGGGCAGCTTACCCAGGGAGATCTGGATATCTCGGTGAACATGTTGCGGGCCCGGGCGGGAATGCCCGGCATGACGCTCAACCCGCCGGTAGATCCGGTACAGGCCGCTAAATTCCCGAACGTGAGTTCCCCACAGCGGGCGGAGATTCTGGAAATCCGCAGAGAAAGAAGAATCGAATTGGCTTTCGAAGGATTCCGGCATGATGATCTGATGCGGTGGGAAGTCGGGAAACTGCTTGAAAAAGAGCCTCAGGGCATTTACTTTTCCCGTTTAGGGCAGCACGACCTCAACGGCGATGGCGTACCCGACATCATCCTGCTGCCGGCATCCGAATCCATTCCCGCGCAACGCGAAACCAACAGCCTGGGCGTGCCGTTTATCTATTATCGCGTGGGCACGTTTGCCAATCCGGATGTTTCTGTATTTTTGAGCAGCCCCACGTCCGGCAATGTGCAGGTAGTGGAAAATGCAGGAACTTTTGAAACACCGAAATACTATTACAGGCCGATACCCCAATCCCAGATCCAGCTAAATCCTAATTTAGGGGACCAACTATTCGGTTGGTAAGTAACTTTGAAAACAATGAAAAAAACAGCAAAATTACTGACATTGGCGCTGGCGGCACTTTGGGTCGCCGCCTGCCAATCGCCTGAAGCGAAGACTCCGCCAGTTCGGAAAGTTTTGTTCGCGATTGTCGATGGAATCCCCGCAGATGTTATCGAGCGGGTAAATACACCGTGGATAGATAGCGTGGCGGCCCAAGGCGGGTATACCCGCGCATACACCGGTGGCGAAAAAGGGAGCTATTCGGAGTCGCCCACCATTTCGGCGGTATGTTACACCCATTTTGTGACCGGCACGTGGACGAATAAGCACAACGTATGGGATAATGGCATTGCCGCCATCAACTACCACTACCCCACCTTTTTTTGGTACCTCAAGCAGCAGTATCCGGAAAAGAAAATCGGAATATTTTCCACATGGGAGGATAACCGCACGAAGCTTGTCGGAGAAGGCAAGTCCGAAACAGGGGGCATCAAAATGGACGTTCATGTAGATGGGTATGAGTTGGACACGGCGGCATTCCCACATGATCCAGCAAGCCATTATATCCACCTGATTGACGAACGCGTATCGGAAGAGGCCGCACAAGCCATCCGGAATGATGCGCCGGACCTCTCATGGGTGTATTTGCAATACACAGATGATATCGGCCACCAGTTTGGCGACAGCCCGCAGATGGACAGCGCGGTGGTCATCGCTGACCATCAGGTGGGGCGATTGTGGCAAGCAGTCCAATACCGTAAGGATAACTTCAATGAGGATTGGCTGGTGTACATCGTCACTGACCATGGCCGCGATGACAAGGGCTACCATCATGGTGGGCAAACACCCCGCGAACGGGGCATCTGGTTGGCCACCAATGATAAAAACCTAAATACTTATTTCCACGAACGTAAGCCTGCATCGGTGGATGTGCTTCCAACGATTTTGCGGTTCTTGGATGTGAAAGCACCACGGGAGTACCAATTTGAGTGGGATGGCATTCCGCTTTCGGGAAATGTTTCACATGTTTTCAAAACAGCAACATTGCAGGGCGATAGCTTATCATTGGCATGGGAAGCATTGAATACCGAGGGAAATCTCACCGTATGGCTGGCCACAACCAACAACCATGCTTCGGGTGGAACCGACGTATACACGTCGTTGATGGAAGTACCCGTAGCTGCTGGCAGAGCTATCATAGACATCAGTGAGTATCCGTCTGATTTTTACAAGGTGGTGTTGGAGTCTGCCGACCATACCGCTAATCGATGGGTAATACGCGAAAGTACCCGGTGATAGCCTAAGGACGGGAGCACGGAACGAACGTTGTAACGACATAATACGGTGATTGGTAACTTTTCGATATACATAATTTACTTATGTATATCGAAAAGTTATATATTTGCACCATGAGCTCGGCAAAATTATTAAAAGGTACACTTCAGACCATCATCCTGAAACTGCTGGATGACCACGAAAAAATGTACGGTTATGAAATCACCCAGAAGGTGAAGGAATTGAGCGGCGGTGAATTCAAACTTACCGAAGGTGCGTTGTATCCGGCACTGCACAAGTTGGAGGCTGATGGCTTACTGGAAACCAGTACCGAGCTGGTGGACGGACGCATACGTAAGTACTATTCACTATCGCGGGAAGGAAAGAGCGAAGTAAAGGAAAAAATGGGCGAAGCCGCCACGTTTATCGAAAAACTGCAACTGGTGTTGAACCTTAAACCAACCGTATCATGAAGACGTTGATGCCCTATGAAAAGCGATGGATTGCAAAACGATTGAAAATTTACAGCATAAAGTATGCTGAAATATACAACGAAGTATACGATCATATGGTATCAGCGTGCGAACACAAACGCCAATCGGGCGACAATCGTCCAATTCTTTCGCTTTTCCAGGAGGCGATGGATCAGGATATCGGCAGCCACAAGGGCATTGCATGGATGACGGAAGAACGTGAAGCGCTATTGAAGGAACATCTGTTGACGGCACTTAAACAGGAATTTAAAAGTTACTTTGATTCGGCAAAAATACTCTGGGCGTGCGCTGCATACGTCGCATATTTTACGGCAATGCAATCCCTGCAGCTTGATTTGCGCTGGCATTTAATCGTATTGGCCGGGGTATTGGCACTTCCGTTTTGCTATCTGCTGGTTGTCGGCACGAAAAATGGATACTTCCGGACGATCACCCATAAGCGAAAAACATCGTTGGTCAATACGCTGATGATACGGCTCACACAACCCGCAGCGTTGGGCTTTTATGCCGGATTTTTCAGCATACCCCAACTGCTTACGCTGTTTACCAGCGACTCAGAAACTGGTACACAGCTGACGAAAGGGTTCGTCCATTTTTTGGGCCATCCGGGGATGTCCGTACTGATAACCGTTGCGTTGATTTATGTGGCGTCGTTCGTCAAAATCGTCAACACAGATTACCGGAGATTGATTGCTCACGTTTAGCCGGTAAGCCCGGTATCGGGCTTAAATCAATCTACTTGCTCGAAATGTACCATCGAACGTATGCTTACCGGACTAATCCGCTGACCATCCCTGAATGTTGCAGCGCGCACGGTCGTATATTCAGCGACTTCAAACGGTCCCTCATAGCGCGGTGAATTGGCCGATGGTTCTGTACCGTCCGTGGTGTAATGTATCAGCGGCCGGTAGCTATCGGTTTTCAGTGTTACGGTCGAAGTATTGCTTGCAACGTTGTCTTCTACCTCAAAATAGACCTGATAGGCACTTTTTGCATAGTTGATACCCGCGCGTTCATAGCGTACGTACTGGGTCTCCATCCGCCGGATAAAATCTTCCCAATTCTTGTTTTCGGGGCTGCTCCAGCCAATTTCCGCTACCGCCGCACCCCGGGGATAGGTCATATAATCCGCCTTGTCCGGCGAATGGATATATTCACCCCACACGTTACCTTGTACACCCAGGATAAATTCGCGTTCCTTACCTTCCAGCTCTTCCGGTATCGGCTCAAACGAGTACACCTTGCGCAGGGGCAAGTGCCCTCCGATAGCATTGGGCTCCAGATAAGGCTCGCCTTGAAAATAGTCAAGATACATGTGGGTGGTGGGGGTCATTACTACGGGATGGTGCATCCGGGCTGCTTCAATCCCTCCTTTCGTACCCCGCCACGACATGACGGCAGCATTGGGCGCCAAGCCACCTTCCAGGATTTCATCCCATCCGATGATGCGTTTGCCCTTACTATTGAGGAATTTTTCGATACGTGTAATGAAATAGCTTTGTAGCTCATGTTCGTCCTTCAACCCTTCGTCCTTTATGCGTTGTTGGCAATGCGGGCAGGCTTTCCAACGGTCTTTCGGGGCCTCGTCACCACCGATATGGATGATTTGGCTGGGAAAAAGTTCAGCAACTTCAGCGAGTACGCCCGCCAGGAAAACAAAAACTTCTTCCTTACCTGCACAATAAATATCTTTTTGGATAGCCCACTGTTCGGGGATTTCGAAAGGCCCTCCTGTACACGAAAGCTCTGGGTAGGCTACCAGCGCCGAAAGCACATGGCCGGGAAGTTCGATTTCAGGAATCACCGTAACGTACCTTTCCTGTGCATAGGCTACCACTTCCTTGACGTCTTCGTGTGTATAAAATCCGCCATGTGGATGATGATTGATATACGGCCCGCGTTGAAAATTGGTACTGGGCCGCCAAGCACTCACATCGGTAAGCCGGGGATACTTTTTTATCTCAATGCGCCATCCATGGTCTTCCACCAGATGCCAGTGGAAAACATTCATTTTATGCATAGCCAGGTAGTCGATGTATTTCTTGATGTAGTCTACCGAATAAAAGTAGCGACCTACGTCAAGCATCAGCCCTCGCCAGCCGAACCGAGGCTTATCAACAATTTCCACGGCAGGGATCAATACGGCCTGGTTAGCGGTTTGCCCGACCGGCAGCAATTGATAGATAGATTGTATGGCATAAAACAGGCCATTGGTTTTTTCGGCACGCACCGTAATGTTATCGTTATCTATAAACAGGCGATAGCCCTCGTCGCCAAGCGTATCAGCAGTTAATTGCAGCCTTATGGCAGTTTCTGCACGCTCCGCATGCGGCGAAGATAAGGAGGCACGTATTCCCGTACGCTCAAACAGCCCCTGTAGCAGTAATTCGCCCAGCGCCCTCAATTCGGGTTGGCTGCCGTCCACTTGAATTACTGTTTTTTCAGTGAATACAAATGTGCCCTGTTTCTGTTCCAGCGCCAGCGGTTTCGGAATAATGGAAAGCTGTTCCTGGGCACACAATCTCGCTGAGGTCAACAATGCGAAGACAATGGAAATTTTGGCAATGCTATTCATAATCGGTATATCTATCCTACAAACATAGCGAACCAAGCGCATAATATCCCGCGCAATCGATTGAGCAATTTTCAGAAAAAATGCACCTTCTTTTTTTAGTGAGTTTTGATTTTGATGATTATTTGCTTTAACATTGCACTTTATTTAAATTAAGTCCAAATAACATGGCTAATAAATTAACCTATCTATTCATATCACTTTTGCTTGCCGGCGTGCATCAAAGTGGTTTCAGCCAAAGCTTATCGTTGGCTGGACAAGTCGTTTCGGTTGCCGACCGGCAGCCGCTCGCAGGTGTTACCGTTCGTTTATCTGGCATTCCGAATGGCCGGGTCACGGATGAGCGCGGCGTCTTTTCTTTTGAAGGGCTTGCTAATGGCCAATACACCTTGACATTTTCATACCTTGGGTATGAGGCCGCCCGCGTCAGTATTTCGCTCCCTTCTCCAAATAGCGGCAACTTAACGGTCGCCTTGAGTCCCATCGAAAATCAGCTGCAAGCGGTGGAGATCTTGGGACGAAAAGAGCAAACCTATAAAAACACGTCCTCATTTGCCGGCACCAAGACCGAGACGCCTATCAAGTTTGTCCCGCAAGCTATCAGCTATGTGACCAAGGAAGTCATCGAAGACCAACAAGCATTCAAAACCAGCGATGTGCTGAAAAACATAAGCGGCGTCAATGTCTTTTCCTATTACAATAATGACTTTACGCTACGCGGCTTCCGGGCCAGCAACGCATTAATCAATGGCCTGCGCGACGCCACCAACAGTTGGGCTCAGTCACTGCTTCCAAACGTAGAACGTATTGAGGTAATAAAGGGGCCGGCCTCCGCGTTGTTTGCCAATACGGATCCGGGCGGCACGGTAAATACGGTGACGAAAAAACCGTTGGATGTAGACCGTAAATCAGTGAGTTTCGCCACGGGCAGCTACAATACATACCGGATAACGAGCGACTTTACCGGCCCGATGAACAAAGAAAAGACCTTACTTTACCGGCTGAACCTGGCATATCAAAATGCGCAGTCCTTCCGCGTATTGCAGGGGGGCGAAGACATGGTAATTGCTCCCTCCATCTCCTTCGTTCCTACCGACCGTACGCAAGTAAACGTCGATTTTGTTTACTCCAAAACCAATTCACGGCTGGACCGCGGCCAACCCATCTTTGGCGCCTCAGCCGGGACGGACTTATACTCCACGCCGGTATCATTTGCCATCGGTAAGGAAAACGACTATGAGAACGAGCTGAATTTGTATACCACGGCATCGCTGCAGCACAAACTTACCGACCACATTTCGTTCAATGCTTCCTACATGAAATTTCTGTATGACGAGGACCTGCTCGAGCATCGTACATCTAACCGCTATGCCGTGGATGCCAACGGACAGCAGATTCCAACATTGATGGAAATGCAAACCATTCGCCGTAAGCGCAAAAACTATAACGACAACATTACGCTGTATCTTGTCAACGACTTCCATACCGGCCCCTTGGTGCATAAGCTACTGGTAGGATATGATTATATCCAGAATGTTTCGCCTGTAGGCGGTTCAAACTATAATGCGCTCGGCTATCGCAACGCTGCCAATAATGGGGCTATTAATACGTATGAGCCCGAAAATCGCGACGACTACCTGATTCGCAATGGCCGTCCGGTACCGAATGTACCCCACTTCGATTTGACAAATCCCGATTATTCCATATCCGAGATATCGGGATATTTCAACGTCTCCAGCCCTCAAGCCGTCACCAAATACTATGTCAATGGGTTTTACCTCCAAGACCAGATTACATGGGGACCGATACAGGCTTTGGTGGCCTTCAGGCAAGAATATTATACAGATATCCTGAACTACCAGCGGGATAACGAAGAAACCGTGGAACAGCAAAAGTTCATTCCTCGGTTTGGCCTTGTATACACGCCTGCCGAGCCCGTCAGCGTATATGTAACTTACGCGCAGGGTTATCAACCTCAGGGCGCAGGCACCATTGGTGACCCTGGACGGTTCGGCGGGCCGTTTGACCCGCTTACCAGCACGATGTACGAAGGTGGAGCAAAGATGGAATTTATCAACAAGCAATTAAGCATCAATGCTGCCATCTACCATATCGAGCAAAATAACATCCTCATCAATGCCAATGACCCCGGCAATCCGGATCTGCTTAGGCAGCTCGGCCAGCAACGGTCAAGGGGGATAGAGTTAGATGCCTACGGCCAGATCAGGCCCAACCTCAGCATCACAGCCAACTTCACCATCAACGAAACCATTATCACCGAAAGCGATGATCCGGATGAAATAGGCAATACGCTACCCAACGCACCTAAGCATCAAGGCGGCATATGGGCTAAATACACCTTTACCATCCCCGCCCTGGATGGCATAGGCGTGGGCGCCGGAGCGAACTACGTGAGTTCCCGGGCTACGCTCAGCGATATCCTCACATTGCCATCATATGTCGTTGCCGACGCGGCGCTCTATTATACCATCGACAAGTTCAAGCTTTCGGCCAACTTCAATAACGTATTCAACAAAACACACTGGGTAGGCGGTTACGATTTCAACCGGTTGTTTCCAGGTACGCCCAGGAATTTCCTGATTGGCGTAGGTTACACCTTCTAATTATCCAACTAAGATGTCCAAGCGCGCTGGCAAGGCAGAAAGCAACAAAAAGCTATTTTGGCGTCTCCACCACTGGGTGGGATTGTATACCGGGATACTCATCGGTGTGCTGAGCCTTACGGGGGCAATCGCTGTATTCATTCCGGAAATTGACGAGCTGATTGTCAAACATTACTATCATGCGGCATCAGTGCCTTCACCCTCCGGGATACCGCAATTTGGCAAATCCATCGATTCGCTTATCAAACGGTATCCCGATTACAGCTCATTGACGATCAACCTGCCCGACCAAGACGGTCAAACCGCAAAGGCCGACATGACCATCCGTCCGCCTGACCAAGACGGATTGGTACGCTATGACTTTTTTATCGACGCTGGCATGGACCGTATCGTCGGACAACGCAACCAACAGAATTCGCTGGCCAACTACTTAAGGCAGATGCATGTACGGCTTTATGAAGGCTACTGGGGCAGGCAATTAGTAGGCCTCGGCGGGATAGCCTTAGCCGTGGTCGCCATCACCGGGCTGCTCATCTACGGCAACTTTATGAAAAAACAGGCATGGCCTAACCTGCGGAAGACGCTCGACATGCGCATCATCATGGCTGATTGGCATAAATTATTAGGTATCAGCGCAATGGCATTCAACCTCGTCATAGCGCTCACGGGTGCGTGGCTGGGGCTACAACCTTGGTTGATGCGGTGGCTGGAGATCGAAACCCCCAACACGTTTAAAGCTCCGATCGTCATGGAAGCCGATGCGGACAAAACGCAGTATATCGATTGGCAAGCGGTCTTAGCCGCAACAAAAACGGAATTCCCCGAATTGATTCCCCGGCATCTGGCCCCCTCGACCAATGGCTCGGCATCCATCACAGTCCGGGGTAATATAGCTGGACAAATCTACGAGCGGAATATCAATACGTTGGTTATTTCAAAAAGTGGTTACACGCCTATTTTCAAATATGATGTCCGCGAACAGTCTTTTGGCCACAAGTTCTACTTTATTCAGGAAGCCGTGCACTTTGGCGATTTTGGCGGGTTACTGCTCAAAGCGGTCTACGCCATACTTGGCCTTACCAGCGGCTTTCTATCCATCAGCGGCTTCGTCATTTTTCTTTTTCGGCGCAACAAGAAAAAAGGCAATTCGACCGCTCCAACCAGCCCCTGGAAAACCACGTTTGTCTACAGCATGCTGGTGCTGCTGTTTTTGATTGTGATCGCACTGATTAGCTTGTTCATTGGCTATACACAAGCAGCCTTGGTGGCAGGCATTGTCATCAATGTATTGTTAATCACGCTAATCGCTTATTCCTTGGTACGCTATGTTATTGTGCGATGCCGGGGAAAGCGACAGGCGGGTATACATTAGTTAAAAATGAAACATACGAAAAAGCACTATCACGCACTTATCGAGCACTATCTTGTGCCCGCTGCGCTCTTTTTGCTCAACATCAATCTTATACATATCATCTATGCATATTTCAATGGCAGCTGGGATCGCCTGTGGCATCTGGTTGCGCTGACGATCGCTTTCGCGGCATTGGGCAGTGCAGTCCTGCTAAAGAATCAGCGTTTGCTATGGTGTTCGATGGGCTATTATTTGTTGCTGCTGGCCTATAGTTAGCGATACCTACCTACCCAATCCATCATTTCGCGGCTTCGTTGCACCAACCAATCGTACCCTATCGCTCCCTCGGGTTTAGCAAACAACTTCGACCCTAAGCCTACCGCACTCACGCCGGCACCGAACCATCCGGCGATACTATCGGCCGTTGGATTTACGCCGCCTGTCGGCATGAACCGCATGGCGGGGAATAACGGTTTAATGGCCTTCAAAAAACCAGTACCCAATGTATCACCAGGAAAAAGTTTAACTAATGGCGCCCCAAGATCTTCAGCATGGCTAATCTCTGTCGGCGTCATGCAGCCCGGCACCCAGAGGACACCTTGTTCAAGCGTGACCGCCGCGATTTCGGCCTTGACAACCGGACTAACGATAAACGTCGCGCCCATTTCGATATAGGCGGTAGCCATGGCTGCGGTTTTGATGGTACCGATGCCAAGCAACAGATCCGGCCAATGCGCCCGCTGATAGGTGAGAAGCTTAGAAAAATTCTCCGGCGCCTTCTCGCCGCGGTTTACAAATTCAAACACTCGGATGCCGCCCTGGTAGCAGGCGTTTACCACTTCCGTGCAGGTATGAATATCCTCATTATAATATACCGGCAGTACCGGATACCTCAGGATATGGTCAAGTGTGCTTTTCATATACTCAAATCGCTCCATTGCCAAAGTCGCCTTTGACAAACAATTTCTTAAATCCTGCGGCCGTGGCCGCATCAATGATGTCCTGCCCGCCCTTCTCATTCACGAGGGCATAAATTAATCCCGCCATAAAGGCGTCACCGCTGCCAATACGATCGATCACCCCGTTTGTTTCATTAACAGGGGAGATAAAGTCCGCTTCACGTGTATGGTATGTACCATACAGCAGGTTGTGAGTAGCCGAGTCCATGAAACGGAAGGTATAGGCAATGTGCTTGCATCGGGGTAATAAGCCGAATACTTCCCCCGCAGATTCCTTGGCGTGTTCGAAATACACTTCAGGGGGGGTATCCCTCGTCAATGTTTCCAATACAGAACTGCCAACCATTTTGTTTGCGGCCCAAATATTGCCCATGACAACGTCGCAATACTGCAGCAATGCCGGCATGACCTCAATGGGCTGTTTACCATAATTCCACAGCTTGTTGCGGTAGTTGAGATCGACGGATACCGTCAACCCCTTGCGGTGCGCCACCTCCAGTGCTTCCAGGCAAACGTCTGCCAGCGGCGCACTCAAGGCAGGTGTGAGCGCACTCCAATGCAACCACGTAAAGTCTTCCAGTATGGCATCCCAATTGATTGTGCCGGGCTTAAGTTCGCTGAAAGCCGAATAGTTCCTGTCATACACAACCTCGCCTTTGCTAAGGCCATTGGCCGACAAGAGAAAGTACAGGCCCATCCGATCGCCTTCGAGTAAGGTAGGCGAAACGTCCACACCAAGCGTTTTCAAGGTAGAAAGAGCTTGCAGGGCCAGCTCGTTGCCAGGCACACGGCTGAGGTAGCTGCATGCGATTCCCAGCTGCCCCAGCGATGCCGCCACATTCGCTTCCGAGCCGCCCGGAAAAACCACCACCTGTCCGTCCGCCCCCAAAAACGACTCGCCCGAGGAGCTCAGCCTTAACAGCAATTCTCCAAATGAAAGTATCTTGTGTTTAATCATGGCTGCGCTAAGTTAAGAATTTTGTCTCAAATCCGCCCCAGGGCCTGCTCAAAATCTCCGATCAAATCTTCCTCATGCTCAATGCCCACGGAGATGCGCAACATGCCATCATTGATGCCCGCTTTCAGCTTCTGCTCTGGCGAGTGGTGTAGCCCCCACATGCTTGCCGGATGGACGACCAAGGACTCTACACCACCCAAGCTCGCCGCATTGGCAAAGAGCTGTAAGCTATTCAATACTGTTTGGGCACGCGTAAACTGCTCTTGCTCATCTTTACCGGCTATCTCCACGCAAAGCATGCCCGTGAAACCATTCATTTGCCGCCGGGCCAGCTCATGCTGCGGATGCGAGGGCAAACCGCAATAAAGCACACGCTTGATGAGCGGATGGGTTTCAAACCATTGGGCAAGCGCCAAGGCATTTGCGTTTATTTGCTTGACGCGGAGAGACAGTGTACGTAGTCCACGCAGCAGCAGCCAAGCATCAAATGGGGCTAAGGCCCCGCCCAATGAAAGCATTTTTTTCCATGCTTTATTCACCGCCGCCGACGTACCACAGATGACACCTGCGGTCAAATCGCTGTGGCCGCCCAGGTATTTGGTGGCACTGTGCACAATAATATCAATGCCGAAATCCCCGGGCCGCTGATTGATGGGGCTGGCGAATGTATTATCACAAACCGTGGTAATGCCTTTTTCCCTCGCTAATGCGCCCACGTAGGCCAAATCCGTGATAGCGAGATTAGGGTTCGAAGGTGTTTCGACATAAATTAATGCCGTGTTGGGCCTTATTTCGGCATCAAGCGAAGAATTATCGCTTTGGTCAAAATAAGACACTTCAACGCCGAATTGCGGCAATACCTCTTTCAGCAACACGCTTGCCGCCGAATAATGTGATCGCTGCGCAACCACATGGTCGCCGGCCTTTACGATGGATAGCACCGCGGTACTGACTGCGGCCATCCCCGTAGCCGTCAGAAGCGCGGCTTCGGTACCTTCCAGTCTGGCCACCAACTCCGCCGTCTGACTGCTTACCGGATTGCCGTGCCGGTGGTAAAAATAGGGATGGCGGGCTTCCGTGGCCGCCTTCAGGTATTCCTCCGGATTGGTATCAGCAAAATAGGTCGCCGTTTGGTATATTGGGGGAATAACTGAACGAGTTTCGTTGAAAGCTTTCCCCGAATGGATTAAATCCGTTTCGATATGGCTCATAGTGTGTGTGATTATATCCGGCTAAGGTAAGGAGATGCCGTGGCAAAAACAATGTATACCTCAACTTGTCGCATCTCCCCCCTTACATTGTCATACTTTCCCATTTGCTCGTCCATGGCCATGGATTATGTTTGCATTAAAATATGCAAGTGACATGGAACGAAAAAAAACATCGAGTTTCAATTCTGTGGATGCATACCTTGCCACCATTACTGACGACAAACAAAAAGCGACGTTGGCACGCGTACGATCCCTCATTAGACAGGCAGCTCCCGACGCCGAGGAAACCATCAGCTATCAAATGCCGACTTACAAATATCACGGTACGCTCGTCTACTTTGCCGCATGGAAAAACCATTGGGGGTTGTATCCCGCCAGCGCGACGATCCAGCAGGCATTCAAGGATAAGCTGGCTGACTACAAACAGACAAAAGGCGCCATCCAATTTCCTTGGGAAGAGCCACTTTCCGAAACGCTGATCACGCAGCTCATTAAAAAACGTGTGGAGGAAAACATCCAAGCAACACGGCCGGAGGCCACATCTTCTGAATGATCCATGTTATTTATCATTGACAGGTTAATGCCGCATAGGGCGACTGCCGACACCGAAGGCAGCGATGACGGTCACCAACTCAGGGGCAGCGGCATCATGCTAAAGGTCCTGACAAGTGCCGATGCAGACGCATTCTTCAACTTGCATGTTCGCTCAGCTGATGATACCGGCTGCCGGCGCCAGCTGATTCGCAACGACGACACATCGGAAACCTTTGCACAACGTATTGTTTCCACCTATGAGATGGTATGGACAATCCGCCCGGAAAACTACCCCGATACAATTATCGGCGACTGCGCTATACGTTATCGCGACAAGACCAGCAATAACGAGCTGGCATTTGAAGGCTCCCTTATCCCGGCATACCAGCATCAGGGCATCATGACCACCGCCTTTTCGATAATTGCACGCTTTGTAAAGGAACATTACGCAGGCGGCAACCTTCCTTTTCCATTGTCGCGATAGCCGAAGCTGCTCGCAATGCGTTAAACCTTCCACCACGCCGCCGCAGGCATTATATGAATGTTAATAATTTTAGTAAAAAATTCAATTAAATTTGGAAACCCCCAAATGTTGTTTTATTTTTACTAAAAGAATTAGTCGCAATGAAAGCATCCATTCCAAGAGGGTACCGGCTGTGTGAGTATTTGCTCATCATTGAGCCCACGGACCAGGCGAAGAAGCAGATACAAGCGTTCAAGCAGTATTTTATAAAATGCCACCGTTATCAGAATGCCATCGTTTCAAAAGGCCACATCACCCTGGCGAGATTCCTTCAATACGAACACCGTGAGCAGCGCATAGTCCAAAAGCTCCAGCAACTTGCGGATTGCACGCAACCTTTCCAGGTCGAATTACAGAATTTCGGCAGTTTTGGTCACACGCTATTTATTGATATCAAATCGGCGGATCCCATCCTTCAGGTCGTTGCCATGCATAGGCACGAACTTCGCCCCTTGATAAACGGACCTAAGCATGTTGCCCCTTATTTTGCAACGAAGCCACACATTACCATCGCGCGAAATCTCACTCCGTCCCAAAATGAGGCGATATGGCCTATCTGGGAAAGGACACGCTACAACGAAACATTCAGCGCCAAGAACATGGTGTTATTGAAGCGCATCGCCGGCATCCGGTCTCCCTATACCATCGTCCGGAAATTCGATTTCCTGGGCTTACTACCTGCGGTTGTCCAAGGGAAACTATTCGCCTGAGGCTATCCGATTTTCAGCGCGAGCTCCTTGCCATACATCATCTTGCGCAAGTTATTCAGTGCATAGCGCATTCTGCCCAACGCGGTATTGATGCTTACCTGTGTTACATCAGCTATCTCCTTAAAGCTCATTTCGCCATAATGACGCATGATAAGCACTTCCTTTTGGTCATCCGGAAGCAGCTGAATCATTTTCCTCAGGTCCTTGTAGGTCTGCTCGCGGATCATTCGCGTTTCAACGCTTTCGTCCGCAAAATGCAGCACATCAAAAATATCAAATCCCTCGCTGTTGACCACCACAGGTGTACGGCGTTCTTTCCGATAATAATCAATTACCAGGTTGTGCGCGATACGCATCACCCAAGGCAAAAATTTACCTTCTTCGTTATAACGGCCGCCCCTAAGGGTATTGATTACTTTGATAAACGTGTCCTGAAAAATATCTTCTGCCAGGTATTCATCCTTCACCAGCAAGTAAATGGATGTGTATATTTTAGATTTATACCGGTCTATCAAGGTTTCCAGACCCCGCTCATCACCGGACACATACAGACGGATGAGTTCTTGGTCTGTTCGTTGTTCAAGCTTCATAATACGCTACGCTCACTTTTACTATTTTCAACAAATAAGTAATTCTCTTTTTGTAGTCGTATCTCCTATAGCCGTTCTCCTATCAATGGTTTCGTTAATCAAGCCAAAAAAAAGCAAAATTTTCAGTATTTCAAAGCCTTTGTTGATTTTTCATGAGAATAATTTGTTTATTCATTACTTGTTTGTTTTTAAAGGCATTCATGCTGCCTTCGGCGGTTTTATCGGCAATGAAGCTTGCATGAATTGCCGACACATGTCCGTGAAGGACAATTCATGCAGGTTTTGCCTCCTTCCTGTTTATCAAAGACAGCTTTGCACAAAAAAAGACCCCGTTTAAGACCGAGACCTTTCGAATGCCTGCAGAATGGCTTACTTGTATAGCGGGTACTCAGCCATCAACAGCTTGACCTTATTGTGAATCTTGCCTAACGCCGTATCGTCGTCATGTTTGATCAGCGCCACGTCAATCATTTCGGCAATTTCCAGCATTTGTTCTTCTTTAAGGCCCCGGCTGGTGATAGCTGCGGTACCCAAGCGGATGCCGGAGGTTACAAATGGCGACTTATCGTCGAAGGGCACCATGTTTTTGTTGATAGTGATGCCTGCCTTGCCCAGTGCTGCTTCAGCGGCCTTTCCGCTGATACCTTTGTTGCGGAGATCAATCAGCATGAGGTGATTGTCTGTGCCACCGGAAATGATGCTGTAACCTTTATCTACAAATACCTTCGCTAAAGCGGCCGCATTTTTCTTCACTTGGATGACGTACTCCATGTATTCTTCGCTAAGCGCTTCACCGAATGCAATAGCCTTAGCTGCAATGATGTGCTCCAAAGGCCCACCCTGGGTGCCGGGGAACACCGCCAAATCCAGCAAGGATGTGATGCTACGAACTTCCCCTTTTGGTGTCTTAATGCCCCAGGGGTTTTCAAAATCCTTACCTACCATAATGAGACCTCCACGAGGCCCGCGCAGGGTTTTGTGCGTGGTGGTCGTTACCACATGACAATGCGGAAGCGGATCACTAAGCAGCCCACGAGCGATCAGCCCTGCCGGATGGGAAATATCAGCTACAACCAGCGCGCCGATTTCATCAGCCACCCGGCGGATGAAGGCGTAGTCCCAATCGCGCGAATAAGCAGAAGCTCCGCAAATAATTACTTTCGGTCTTTCTTGCAGTGCGACTTCTTCGAGTTGTTTATAGTCAATCAAGCCGGTCTCTTTATCCACCCCATAGAACAACGGTTGGTAGAGCTTGCCCGAAAAATTGACCGGAGAGCCGTGCGTAAGGTGCCCTCCATGGGATAGATCGAAACCCAAAATCTTGTCTCCAGGCTGCAACAGTGCCAAAAATACGGCAGCGTTGGCCTGGGCGCCGGAATGTGGCTGCACATTTACCCATTCGGCATTAAAAAGCTGCTTCGCACGCTCGATGGCAATAGTCTCGACCTCATCGACTACCTCGCAACCGCCATAGTAACGCTTTCCAGGCAAGCCTTCGGCGTATTTATTGGTCAGCACCGAACCGGCTGCCTCCATCACCTGCTTGCTTACAAAGTTCTCCGAAGCGATAAGTTCAATACCCTCTTCCTGGCGTGTAAGCTCCCGGTTGATTAAATTAAAAATGGTTTCGTCCCTTCTCATTATGATACAAAGAATTGAATGTTAAAAAGTTGCGCAAAGATATAAACTTGCATCCAATATTCAACGTTCGAGCTCACTTTTGATGGCTTTAAGTGCCAGGTCATACGGATTTTCGTCCAGGGTGTTGATGTGTTCAAGGATTACCGTGCTGAGTTCTTTTGCGTCCGCGTTAGCTGGCAGTCCCGCTGCCGCATTGCGGATGAGTGCCACGGTGCGCTGCTTGAGTTGCTTGGTGACCGCCCATGCTGCAGTGCTCACATACAACTGTTGGGTGATATTGTGCTGATATTCAGCACGTATTTCGCTGACCAACAGGTGCTGAAAAGCTTCGGCATCCAGCCCGGGTTCGTGCAGCCGCAGCAACATATTCGCCGGCGCGATGCGTTCGACAAACAGCACCAGCCGCTCATAGGCCTGCAGCCGCAAAGGCTGTAGTTCCTTCCTCGCCGCATGCCCTGCCTCCAACATTTTAAGCCGAAAAACATGACTGTTGTATTTCGTCCAAAACATCCAGTTTGCTACGCCCATCACCAAGCATCCGGCCAAGACGTATTTGGTGAGATCAGTTAAGAATAGTGCAATATCCATGAGTTGTCGTTTGTTTATGGAACGTCAAAATCCACATCATCCTGCAAAAGTGTAGAATTTTATGTATTTTTGTGTGTTTGAATTTAATTAATTGCAACGAAGATGAGCACAGCAACACTTTCACCGACGGCACCATTGACCTTGACACCAGGCGCTATCAAGGAGCTTAAAAAGTTGAAAGAACAACAGGAAATCTCGGATGATTTCGGATTGCGAGTAGGCGTTGAAGGCGGTGGATGTGCCGGAATGAATTATATATTGGGATTTGACCAAAAGAAAGAAGGCGATTCGGAATACAATATCGAAGGGATACGTATTTTCATGAATAAAGCACATGGCCTCTACCTCGCGGGCATGGAGATTGACTTCCGGAGTGGCTTGGATGCCCGTGGCTTTACCTTCAACAATCCGAATGCTTCAAGCACCTGTGGCTGCGGGTCGTCTTTTTCGGCGTAATACCGCCGCTTTAACCATTGAAACTACCACCGCCAATACAGCTTGCATAGCACCTTTTGGCGGTTTTGTCATATAACGGGCTACACGATCGTTAGTTTTTTTTTACCCATCTTTTACCGGTTCCTTACCTCTTGTTTATTTCTTCCTTACCCTTTCCTTACCTTTTCCTTACCTTTTCCTTACCTTTTCCTTACCAACAGGGTAACGGAAAGGTAGCGCTGCGGTAACCCAACGGTAACCCGGATCCATCGGTTATCCAGGCTAGCACAGACAAACGTTAAGAAAGAGAATAAAGCGAACGATTCCAGCTGGGGAGCAACCGCGCGAATCAAACCTTTCTTTTTCCTTTCATACTAATTCGCTATCTTTGCATCCTCATTTTTCGAATACAAACAATTGATGTACAAGGAATATAAGCAGCTCAATTTACCCGAAATCGGCAAGGAAATATTGGATCGTTGGCGGACGGAACACATCTTTGAAAAAAGCATCACGCAGCGTCCGGCCAACAAGCCCTATACCTTTTACGAAGGCCCGCCTTCAGCGAATGGCATGCCGGGCATCCACCATGTCATGGCAAGGGCCATCAAGGATATTTTTTGCCGCTACAAGACCCTCAAGGGTTATCAGGTAAAGCGCAAAGGAGGCTGGGATACGCATGGCCTGCCCATCGAGCTGGCTGTGGAAAAGACCCTTGGCATTACCAAAGAAGATATCGGCAAGACCATATCCGTAGCCGATTACAACGCGGCCTGCCGTCGGGAAGTCATGAAATATACCGATGTGTGGAATGACCTTACCGAAAAAATGGGCTATTGGGTGGATTTGCAAAATCCATACATCACCTACAAGAACGAGTACATCGAGACGCTGTGGTGGATACTAAAAGAGCTGTATAAAAAAGGGCTACTTTACAAGGGTTATACCATACAACCCTACTCACCCGCTGCCGGTTCGGGCCTTAGCTCGCATGAGCTCAATCAACCCGGCACATACAGACCAGTGAAGGACACAACCATTGTAGCCGAATTTCGGGTCAAAAGAGATCAAGTACACCCGGCCATGGCCATGCTCTTTGAGGATGAAAACGAGGATACCGCCATCCTGGCTTGGACCACCACACCGTGGACGTTGCCTGCCAACAGTGCACTGGTTGTGGGCAAGGATATCCGCTACGTCAAAGTGCGCACCTTCAACCCCTATACGTTTGAGCCGGTGAGCGTTGTATTGGCGAAGGAACTGCTAAGCCGGTATTTCAAGCCTGAAGGGCAGGCGATTTCATTGAAAGACTACAATCAAGGAGACAAAATCATTCCTTGGGAAGTCAGGGCCGAGTTTTTAGGAGCCGAACTGCTTAATCTCCGGTACCATCAGCTGCTGCCCTATGTCTCCAGCGAAGAATTGGAGCAAAAGGCCTTTCGGGTCATCGCAGGTGATTTCGTGACCATCGAAGACGGCACGGGCATCGTACACTCATCTGCGACATTTGGCGCAGACGACTTCCGTGTAAGCAAAGAAAACGATGTACCGGGGGTTTTTGTGAAAGACGAGAACGGCAAGGATGTCCCCATCGTAGACAAGCGGGGCCGCTTTGTCAAAGAAATCGGCGAATTTGGCGGACGCTTCGTCAAAGAAGAATATTACAGCGATGAAGAGCGCGCAGCCGAGGGCTTCAAGCCCACCGATGTGCTCATCGCCATCAAACTCAAAGAAGAAAACAAAGCTTTCGAAGTCAAACGATACGAACACAGCTATCCGCATTGTTGGCGTACGGACAAGCCGGTACTTTACTACCCACTGGATAGCTGGTTTATCCGCACGACAGCGGCGAAAGATGAGCTGGTGGCGCTCAACAAAACCATCAATTGGAAGCCTGAAGCCACGGGCACGGGCCGCTTCGGCAACTGGCTGGAGAACCTTGTTGACTGGAACCTTTCGCGTTCGCGGTTCTGGGGGACTCCCCTACCCATTTGGCGCAGTGAAGACGAGAACGAAGAGATCTGCATCGGCTCCATAAGCGAACTGAAGGCCCATATCGAAAAGAGCCTCGCGTCGGGCGTGCTCAACGACGCTGAAAAAACAACGCTACAGGAATACTTGCACAAATTCGGCACCGATGAGCTGGACCTCCACCGGCCGTATGTGGATGATATCGTGCTCGTCTCTGACGCTGGGCAGAAACTCTACCGCGAACCCGATCTCATCGACGTCTGGTTTGACAGCGGAGCGATGCCCTTTGCGCAGTGGGGGTTGGATCAGGAGAAGCTTGCTGAAGGCGACGATGCGCCTTTCAAAACTGGTTTTGAGGGGGCATACCCGGCAGACTTCATTGCCGAGGGTGTCGATCAAACGCGCGGCTGGTTTTTTACCCTGCATGCCATTTCCACGATGCTCAGGCATTCCGTAGCGTTCAAAAACGTGGTATCCAACGGCCTGGTATTGGACAAAAACGGCAATAAAATGTCCAAGCGGCTGGGCAATGCCGTTGACCCCTTCGCTACCATCGAAAAATACAGCGCCGATGCCACGCGTTGGTATATGATTAGCAATGCATCCCCTTGGGACAACCTTAAGTTCAATGAGGAAGGGCTGGACGAGGTACGGCGCAAGTTTTTCGGCACGTTGTACAATACCTATGCGTTTTTTGCCCTATATGCCAATATCGACAAATTTGCCTACCAAGAGCCTGACCTGCCCATTGCCAGCAGGCCGGAGATAGACCGCTGGATTATCTCGTTGCTCAACAGCCTGACACAGGAAGTAGATGGCTACTATGCGGATTTCGAGCCAACAAAAGCCGCCCGCGCCATACAGACGTTTGTAGATGAGCACCTAAGCAATTGGTACGTTCGCCTCTGCCGCAGGCGCTTCTGGAAAGGGGAATATACTGAAGACAAGATTTCAGCATATCAAACACTCTACACGTGCCTTGATACGATTGCGAAGCTGATGTCGCCCATCGCGCCATTCTTCAGTGATCGGCTGTACCTGGACCTGAACGATGCCACAGGCAAAGAACAGGCCGAATCCGTACATTTAGCTGATTTCCCGGCATACCACGAAGACTTGGTAGATAAAGCACTGGAGGAACGCATGACCCTGGCGCAGGACATATCGTCACTTACCCTTTCATTACGCAAAAAAACCGGCATCAACGTCCGGCAACCGCTTAACAAAATCCTGCTTCCCGTGTTGGACGATGACTTCCGCAGGCAGGTCGAAAAAGTAAAGGACCTTGTCCTTTCTGAAACCAATATCAAGGAAATTGAATTTATTACGGATACTTCGGGCATCATCAAAAAAAGAATCAAGCCGAATTTCAAGGCCCTCGGCCCCAAAGTAGGCAAAGACATGAAGTCCGTGGCTGCTACCATCCAGGCGTTCACTGCAGAAGAAATTGCAACGTTGGAGCGTGAAGGAGCAATCGCAATACCCGGCACACCCTATGTCGTGCTGTTAGCCGATGTGGAGATTATTGCCGAGGATGTCGCCGGATGGCAGGTATCCAATTTGGGTAAACTTACGGTAGCTTTGGACGTCCATATCACGCCGGAGCTGAGAAACGAAGGTATCGCCCGTGAGCTGATCAATCGCATCCAGAATCTCCGTAAAGAACGCGGGTTCGAGGTCACCGACCGGATTAGCGTGCGCCTGACCGATATCCCCGATATTACCGAAGCAGCAAAGATTAATTTATCTTATATTCGCACCGAGATATTGGCAGACTCTTTGATGTTTGAGGATACCCTTGCCAACGGTGATACCATAGAAATTGCGGAAAGGGAGTTGAACGTATTAATCGAAAAAGTATAAAAATATGGCAAACAACAGCGAAAAAACACGGTATAGTGACGCAGAATTGCAAGAATTCAAGGAAATTATCTTGGAAAAGCTCCGTGTAGCCAAGGAGGAGCTGTCGGCCCTGACCAAATCGTTGAATGCAAGCAATGCCAACGGAACTGACGATACGGCAGGAACTTTCAAAACCTTGGAAGATGGCTCTGCCACATTGGAAAAGGAACAGACCAACCAATTGGCAGCCCGGCAAAAGAAATTCATAGACAACTTAGAGGCCGCATTGGTGCGTATCGAAAACAAGACGTACGGTATTTGCCGCGAGACAGGAAAACTTATCCAGAAAGAGCGTCTTCGTGCAGTACCGCATACGACCTTGAGCATGGAAGCCAAATTGAAACAATATTAGAACCAGCTATCGGAAATCAGCTATCGGAAATCGGCTTTTTACGCCGGTGAGAAGTCGACAGCTGGCAAGCCGACGGCCGGACAACTAACAGCATGAAAGGTTATACTAAACCCCTTATACTAATTGTATCAGTGCTTCTGGTAGACCAGCTCTCCAAGCTATGGATAAAGCTCAACATGACGCTTGGACAGGAATATAATATATTAGGCGACTGGTTTATCATTCACTTTACCGAGAATAATGGCATGGCGTTCGGCCTTGAATTCGGTGGCGAATCCGGTAAGTTGGCGCTGTCCCTATTCCGCATCGCGGCAGTGGCCGGTATCGGTTATGGCCTGCATTACATGATCAAGCACAAATACCATCGCGGGTTTATCCTGAATGTGGCGCTGATATTTGCGGGGGCAATGGGCAATATCATTGATTCAACCTTTTATGGCCTTATCTTCAGCGAGAGCACCTGGTTTGAAAAAGCAAGGCTTTTCCCGCCCGAAGGCGGCTATTCCAGTTTGCTGCATGGCAAAGTGGTAGACATGCTCTATTTCCCCATCATCAAGGGAACGTTTCCCTCCTGGCTGCCGATTTGGGGCGGCGAAGATTTTCTATTTTTCCGTCCGGTATTCAACATTGCGGACTCCGCCATTACCGTGGGTGTAGCGCTTATCCTACTGTATCAAAAACGGTATTTCAAGGAAGAAATCGTCGAACCAGAAAGCTATAATAGCGAAGTGGTGGAAGATTGATCAAGGGGAGAGAACGTGGAAGACTAGCCAATAAGGGATCATAACGCGTAAGGACAAACAAGCCGATATAACAAAACAGCAGCGTCAAGTGACTTGGCGCTGCTGTTTTGTTATCGGGGGTATTTATTAATACCCGACACCTTACACATCATAGGTGGTGGAGGAGGTTTCTCCGCCCCTTCCCGTCCAATTGGTATGGAAAAATTCGCCACGGGGTCTATCCAGCCGCTCATAAGTATGGGCGCCAAAATAATCACGTTGTGCCTGCAACAAGTTGGCGGGCAACCGCTCACACCGGTACCCATCATAGTAAATCAACCCCGCACTGAGACACGGTACGGGTATGCCGTTGGTAATCGCGGCTGCCACGACTTTACGCCATCCGCTTTGGGCGGCTTGTATTTTCTCTTTAAAGAAATCATCCAGTATCAAATTCCGCAAGTCAGGATTTTTATCAAACGCTTCCTTGATTTTCCCCAGGAATGCCGAACGGATGATACACCCCTCGCGCCACATTAAAGCGATGCTACCGTAGTTGAGCTTCCAACCATACTCTTTGGCTGCCACGGCCATCATCTGAAAGCCCTGTGCATAGGAGATTACTTTTGCGGCATACAACGCGTCGCGAAGGTCGTCAATAAAGGCCTGTCTATCGCCGTCAAACGATGGTAAAGGCCCCTGTAGCACTTTGGAAGCCGCCACACGTTCATCCTTCAACGCTGATAGGCACCGGGCAAAAACGGATTCAGCAATAAGCGTCAGCGGCACCCCCAGCTCCAGGGCCACCGTGCCTGTCCATTTGCCTGTACCCTTTTGGCCTGCGGTATCCAGAATTTTGTCGACCAACGGCAGGCCGTCCTCGTCCTTAAACGCCAAAATATCGCGTGTAATTTCAATGAGGTAGCTGTCAAGCTCCCCTTCATTCCATTCCTTAAATACCTCATGCATCTCATCCGGCGTCATGCCCAACACATCTTTCATCATGTGGTATGTTTCGTTGATGAGCTGCATGTCGCCATATTCGATACCATTGTGCACCATCTTCACGAAATGCCCTGCACCGCCTTCGCCCACCCAATCGCAGCAGGGCGTGCCGTCAGCTACTTTGGCAGCTATGGCTTGGAAAATCGGCTTGATGGCCGGCCACGCGGCAGCTGACCCACCCGGCATGATCGATGGTCCCAAAAGCGCGCCTTCTTCACCTCCGGAGACGCCGGTACCGATATACAGCAATCCTTTACTCTCCACGTATTTGGTGCGGCGCTCCGTGTCGGGGAAATGCGAGTTTCCACCATCAATGATGATGTCGCCAGGTTCCAAATGCGGAATCAGCAGGTCGATAAAGTCGTCCACAGGCTTACCCGCCTTGACCATCAGCATGATTTTCCGGGGCCTTTTAAGCGAACGGATCAAATCCTCGATGGAAGTGGCCCCATAAATGTTTTTGCCTTTTGCCCGGCCATTGACGAAGCGTTCTACTTTATCCACGGTACGGTTGTAGGCCGTTACATGAAAGCCTTTGCTCTCCATATTCAGGATGAGGTTTTCCCCCATCACGGCGATACCAATGACGCCTATATCAGATTTTTCTTGCATACGCATCTCCAATTAGTTTGCTCCCAAAGTTATACTTTAAGCACTACGAAAAAAGACAAAAAAAGAAAAATGTTTTTATTATGATACCGTGCCGGGGCATTCCCGGCCGGCAGCGCGCCAAGGATGATGTATTTTCCCTAATTTTCTACCCAAAATTGCAAATCAAAGTGTATTTTAGCGCAAACAAACCCTTATAGCTGATGAATATTTTTCGTACTTGTTGCATCCTATCGTTTACGTCGCTTTTCATGCTTGGTCTTTCACAACGCCTATCGGCCCAGCAAAACCCTGTTTTCCCCGGTTGGTACGCTGATCCGGAGGGCATTGTCTACGGCGACCGTTTTTGGGTATATCCTACGTATTCGGCTCCTTACGAGGAGCAGGTGTTTTTCGATGCCTTTTCTTCTCCGGACCTTGTCAACTGGACCAAACATCCACGCATCATCGATACAGCCGAAGTCAAATGGGCCAAACGGGCCATGTGGGCTCCCGGCGTGCTGGAGAAAGATGCCCGGTATTACTTCTTTTTCGCGGCCAACGACGTCCACGAAGGTGAGGTGGGCGGCATCGGGGTTGCTGTAGCCGACAAACCCGAAGGTCCGTTCAAAGATTTATTGGGGAAACCACTGATCAACGAAATTGTCAATGGTGCACAACCGATTGACCAATTTGTATTTAAAGATAAAGACGGTTCATACTACATGTACTACGGTGGCTGGAAGCACTGCAACATCGTTAAACTGAACGACGACTTCACCGGCTTGGTACCTTTCGAAGACGGTGAACTTTATAAAGAAGTCACCCCCGAGGGGTACGTAGAAGGGCCGTTTATGTTTATGCGAGACGGCAAGTACTACTTCATGTGGTCCGAAGGCGGATGGGGCGGTCCGCATTACAAGGTAGCTTATGCAATCGCGGACTCCCCCTTTGGCCCATTTGAACGGGTAGCCACCATCTTAGAACAAGATCCCGAAATCGCTACGGGCGCGGGGCACCACTCGGTCATCCAAGTCCCCGGCCAAGACCAGTGGTACATCGTATACCATCGCCGTCCGTTGGATAAAAAAGGTGCAAACGAGCGGGTTACCTGTATCGATGAAATGCACTTCGATGAAGAGGGCTATATCCTGCCGGTCAAGATGACGCACACTGGCGTACGACATCCCTTAGGCAATCAACAGTAGTGGCTGCACAAAAGTATTGCTATCTTTGGGCAAAACGTTTCGACACACGGATCACCATTACATAAAGAACTCAGCAGATGACTAATGGCATATCATTAAACACAAAAAAAATCCTTGTCACGGGAAGTAACGGCCTTTTAGGCCAAAAAATTACGGATTTGGCGCTTGCTGACCCAGCCATTGACCTGATAGCCACTTCCAAGGGGGAAAACCGCCATCCTGTGAAAGAAGGCTATTCATACATTGATCTGGACATCCTCAATGAGCAACGGCTTCGAGAAGTCGTTGCTGAATATCGGCCGGATGCCATCATAAACACCGCTGCAATGACCAATGTGGATGCCTGCGAACAGGATCCTGAAGGCTGCCGGAAGCTGAATGTCGGCGCAGTCGCCGAACTGGCATCCTTAAGCGAAGCGTTTGGCATCCACCTCATCCACCTGTCCACAGATTTTATTTTCGATGGCGAGGAAGGACCTTATGCAGAGGACGCTATCCCCAATCCCTTAAGCCTTTACGGTCAAAGCAAGCTGGATGCTGAGCGTATCATCCAGCAGTCACATAGCAAGTGGGCCATCCTTCGCACCATACTGGTATATGGTGTGGTAGCCGATATGAGCCGCAGCAATATTGTGCTGTGGGCCAAGGGTGCACTGGAAAAAGGGCAACCGCTCAAGGTCGTCAACGACCAATGGCGCATGCCCACCTTAGCCGAGGATTTGGCGCAAGCCTGCCTCCTTGCCGCCACCAAAGAGGCGGAAGGCCTCTATCACATTTCAGGCAAGGACATGTTTTCAATCGATGAACTGGTAGCGGCTGTTGCCGATTTCTGGGGGTTAGACAAGTCCCTGATTAGCCAGGTAAGCTCCGCTACGCTGAACCAGGCGGCACCCAGGCCCAAACGTACAGGTTTCCTATTGGATAAGGCACGTACCGTGCTTGGATATGAGCCGCACAGTTTTTCGGAAGGGCTGGCAGTGGTAGACCGTCAACTGAAAGCGGAAAAATAATTTCATCTTTACAACATGACCCAGAAGTTTGCCCGCGAATCCTATACCATCATGAACGAATTGGTACTCCCCAATGATACCAATACACTCAACAACTTAATGGGAGGACGCCTGCTCCATTGGATGGATATTGCCGCTGCGATCTCCGCCCAAAAGCATTGCAACCGTATCGTAGTAACTGCTTCTGTAGATAATGTGTCCTTCAAACATCCGGTAAAGCTGGGCGACGTCATCAGCATTGAGGCGAAGGTCACCCGCGCGTTCAACACTTCCGTGGAAGTACGCCTCGTGGTGTCGGCGCAGAACATTCCCTCGGGTACCAAGATTCGGTCAAACGAAGCCTTTTATACGTTCGTTGCAATTGATCAGAATGGCCGTACAATTACTGTCCCGCAGCTGATACCCGAAACCGATGAGGAGAAAAAATTGTACAATGAGGCACTGCAGCGGCGAGAGCTCCGGTTGATTCTGGCGGGTAAGCTCAAACCGAAAGACGCGAAAGAACTTCAGAACCTGTTTCGTGAAGTGGTAAAAGAATAGGTCGCCGGCGCGACATCTATCATTATCTCCTTCGCGGAATAACCAGCAGGACCACACCGGCTACCAATATTATCCCGCCAACGTAAGGCGACCAGTTGACCCGTTCTTTCTTGTCAGCGGAAATTTCCACTGAACCGATATCAACGACTTTTTCTTTGCGCGTAAACGAGAAGCCGGTCCAGGCCAGCATGATTGCGCCAACGACAACTAAAATAATTCCTACGGTCCTTGCCATATGGTTGCTTTTTGAAGTAACCAACAAAGTCTGCGGGAAAATGTTTTTATTTTACCGAATCCCGGCTTGCATACCACGGTAATCCATCGCCAAACCTCGTTACGGCTGCGTAACGCTACCGTCCGTGGCCGACGCCGGCAAGTCTGCATCATGCCCATCCACCAAGGCAAGAGGAAGGCTGTAGTAAAAGCTGGCGCCTGCATCGTCGTTGTTCGCCGCCCACAGGTCACCGTCCATTGTTGAAACCATTTCGTGGCAGATTATCAGCGCCAAGCCCGAACCGCGCGATTCGGAAGCCTGCTGGCCAGCGGGCTTATCTTTCTGGAACAAATAAGGCAGTACATCTGCAGGAATACCCCCGCCGTTGTCGGCAATACACACCGTGATCTGATGGTCCGCATCGCGCAGTGTGGCGGTGATGGCCAACTGCCCTTTTTCAGGCGCATGTTTGACGGCATTGTGGATGATATTGCGGTTGACAAAGAGTAGCATTTCCCGCTGCGCTTTTACTTCATACATTTCCGGAACGAACAGCATGACCTCAAGCTGTTTCTTCGCTATCACACCGCTGTTGAATGCCAATGCCTCGTCGATGTTGTTCTTAAGGTTCACAACCGAAGGGGAATAAGCCAACCCGATCACCTGCAGCTTCATCCAGTGTAGCAGGCCATCCAATGCTTGCAGCCCCGTATTGGCCGATTGGTAGATTTGGTCAAACACATACAGCAAATCTTCCTTGCTCATATATTCCGTGATGCCTTCTCCCCTCATCATCAGGATGGATGAAAAGGGCTGACGAAGGTCATGCGACAGCATGGAAATGAGCTTTTGGTGGAATTCATTGTTTGTCTCCAACAACCTGTTTTTCTCCTCCAGTTGTTTATTGGTGATTGCGAGGCTCGCCGCCAGCTTACGTTTCAGCCGGTATTGCCTATACACCGCCACGATAAACGCCACCGCCAGCACACATATTGCCAGGAGGAGCATCAGCCATGTGCGGCGCAATTGGTGCTTTGCAGTTGCGATTTCGACTTCCTTTTCCTTGATGGCCAATTCGAGGAAGCTAATGCCTTCCTCTTGGTTGTCCAACTGTTTCTGCCTGGACATTTCCAATAGGATATTCCCATATTCGTTGGCTTTGGCGGGCATGGGCCGTTGGCGTTTCAACGCTTCATAAGCCTGTGTCAGCGTATGGTAGTGCAGCACATCGTACCCCGTGTTTTTCGCAAGCGCTATCGCGGCTTCATAATAATGCAGTGCGCTATCGACATCCAATTGCAGAAACATGTTGCCCATTTCCATGTAGGACATTGCCGTGAGGTACTCATATCCTTTCTCCTGCGTTTCCCGGATCACCTCGTGCTGTTCGGCTATGACCTGCCTGACATCCATCCCCTTGAAGAATTTCATGGCGGTACGCGCTTGCTTGATGGAAAGCATGACACGCTCGTCCTTATTCTTCGCCGCAATGGCATGCGCTTTGTCATACAATTGGTTGAGTTCGGGAAGTGTGGCGTGGAAAGATTTGGGAAACGCCATATTGAGGATGATCGAGGGCTGGATGGAGTCCTGCTTCAACTGCAGGCTCATCTGATAAGCCTTTTCAAACTGCGACAGTGCCTGATCCGGCTTGCCTTCGCGGCCGAGCAGCACACCGATGTTCATCGTTACTTCGCAGACCTTCTCTTCGATGCCCAATTTCTCGAAAATGGCCAAGGACTCGTTGGCATACTTATAGGCAAGATACGGGTTGCCCTTTTCGATGTAGTAAAAGGCCAGGATATTCAACGCTTCCGCTTCGCCTCGCTTATCGTCTATGCGCTTGGCCAACTCCAGGGCGCTTGCACTGAAGTAATAGCAGGAATCCAACGAGCGATTGACATACATCTTGCCCAAACGCACGAACGTCTTCATTCGTTGGACACTGTCCGTCGCCGCGTCAGCTTGTCCCCTTAATGCCGTTATTTCCTTTACCTGTCCTTGCCCCGGCAGTCCCGAGCCCAGGAACAACAGGATCAAAACAAGCTGTATCCGACTCATCGTTCTCGCTTTGAATTTGAACCCATACCTGCCGCCGATACCGTCAGCCGCAATTTGTCAACCCGCGCCCAACGCCACAATACGGTCGAATTCTTCCCTCGTAAGAGGCATCACAGAAAGTCGACCTTGGCGTACCAAGGCTATATTTTGAAGTAGGGGATCGGCTTTAATTGTTTCCAACGTGACAGGTTTTTTGAGCGTTTCCACGGGAGCCAAATCTACGACAACCCAACGTTCGTCAGTCGTGGTCGGATCCTGATAGTACTCCTTCACCACCTTAGCAATGCCCACCACTTCCTTGCCTTCATTGCTATGGTAAAACAAAACCAAATCGCCTGTTTTCATCGCCTGCAAACTGTTGCGCGCCTGATAATTGCGCACACCGTCCCAAAAGGTTTGCTTGTCCTTAAGAAACTGCTGCCAGCTGTATTTGAACGGCTCTGATTTTACTAAAAAGTAGTTCATAACTGTTGTGCTTTTGCTTGCTTTGGGGTCTGGGCTTTAGGCTTATCGGTTAATTCTGCTTCTGCGTTACTTCCATTTTCTCCGCAAAATGCTCGCAATAATCGCGCAGGTCGCCGATGACGGCTTTCGCCATGGCGTCATCTCCCGAGGCACGGATAAAGGTATCTCCCAAGGTTTGCAACGTTTCATAGAAAAAACGCTTCATCTCATCCAACGGCATATCTTTGGTCCATAGGTCGATGCGCAAAGAATTTTTATAGTGGTGGTCCCACAAGGCCAGAAACATAGCCTTAGCCGGCAAGGCCTCCGTGCTTTCGCCATCTGTCGATTCCCAGGTAATATTATCCGGAACGTTATTGTCGTCCAGTTCGATAGTTAGTTTTATTTCTGCTTTTTTCATTATCGTTTAGAATAATTTGTTAATCCATAATCGGCTCGCCATTGTAAGGCGCTACCACGCCCTTAAAATCCAAACCAACACCACTACCAGCAGCACGAATACGCCTTCGGCCATCCACACGCGTTTCAGGTTGCGGAGCATCAACCTGAAGAACTGGTCGGCGGCAACCAATACCAACAAAAGTAACAAAAACCACCCGGCTGTACCCATTCCGATTCCTTCGGCGACAATTTGCCACAGCAACCAAGTCATGAGCAACGCCGATGCGATATTCAGTGGAGTAATCCTCAGCTGTCTCATCGCTTCTTCCGGATCGACTTTGGTTTGCCTGCATAGGCTGTATTCCGCTTAGTTTTTTGCGGGGACCGGCCGTTCTTTTTTTGATTGGCTACCTTCTTTTCATGGAACGCACCTTTAAATTCCGGATTATCCTTCCGTTTCTGTGCGTCTATTTCCCGTGCTATGGCCTGCCGTTCTTCAAATCCGGTTTCGGCTATTTCCACCCCTTCGGGGATATCAGCCACCGGAATCTGTTGGCGGATTAGCTTTTCGATTTTACGGATGTAATATTCCTCTGCCGGATTGCAGAAGGTGATGGCATCGCCCGTCTGGAATGCACGGCCCGTACGGCCTATACGGTGCACATAATCCTCGATGACGATGGGCACATTGAAATTGATTACATGGCTCACGTTGCTTACATCCAGGCCACGTGCCGCGACATCCGTGGCCACCAGTATCCGGATATCGCCTTCCTTAAATGCGTTGATGGAATTTATCCGCGTGTTTTGTCCTTTATTGGCGTGGATCACGCGGACGTTTTCCGCACCGTATCTACGTTCGACAAAACTGAATACGTTGTCTGCCACCGCCCTGGTCTTGCAGAACACGATGAGCCGGTGCAGTGTTTCATCGTCCTTAAGCAAGTGCTGCAGCAAATTGATTTTAGTTTTAAGGTTGGGAACGTAATACAATGTTTGTCTTACTGTTTGAGCCGGCGTGGCCTGTTCGGTCACTTCTACGATGGTTGGGAACGCCAGGAAGTCCCCCGCAATTTTGTGCACCAGTTCGCTCATGGTGGCGGAGAAGAGCAGATTCTGCCGCTTTCGGGGCACCACCTCCAATATCCTGTGCAGTTTACCGATGAATCCCATATCCATCATTTTATCTGCCTCATCCATCACGAGCACTTTCAGGGATTTGGTGGCAATATGCCCCGCGAGGTACAAGTCGAGAAACCGACCCGGCGTAGCCACGATGATATCCACGCCCTGTTCAAGCGCCGTAATTTGCGTTTTAGGGCCAAGGCCGCCGTAGAGTACGACCGTTCGCAAGTCTGTGTATTTAGCAAACAAACGGATGTTTTCTTCGATTTGCATGGCCAGTTCGCGTGTCGGCGAGAGGATAAGTGCCCGCGCATCATTGCCTTGGGCATAATTGAGTTTCATCAAAATCGGCAACACGAAAGCCGCAGTTTTACCCGTGCCTGTCTGTGCTATGCCCATGACATCCTGGCCCGACAAGATCGGCGGAATGGCTTTCCGCTGGATGGGCGTTGGTGCCGAATACCCCGCATCCTCGATGGCATTCAGGATTTGTCTGTTGAATTTGAAATCCGAAAAGGTATTCCGCTCCATCCCGCAAAGATAGCAAAAATGAAGGTATTGCTTAGTTCTTTCGTTTCACCAACAGTACTTCATCATTATCCAGCAGCAAATAGCCGTATTCATAACAAAAGCGGTATTGGCTGCCGTTGTTGGTTTCATACATGTCGGTGATGTAGTCAAAATTAAAACCGGCACTGACAAGCGTTTTCCACCTTACTTTTACCTTGCCTTCAGGATTAAGGGTTTCGAGAATCTTCCGATTCCGTTTCAGGATACTATTTACTCGACGGAGGTAGCCGTTTTCTTCGGCATTCCGCCTGTTGTTGTAGTTGCTACGGCAGGCGTCATCGCAGAATTTCTTGTCAGCACGGCCAGCCAACGGCTCACCGCAATCTAAACATTTTTTTTTCATAGGCGAGGGTTACGTTTGACAATATGCTTAGATGATGGCTTAAAGATAAGGTTTTTTCCCCAAGGCGCAATAACGGGTGCACGACCGCTGTTTGCAGATTGCTCAAAATCCGAAATTTGCCGTGCGCCCCCCGATAACGCCTTACATTTCGTAGCTTTGCCTACATTCACGCTATGCGTATACTCATTCTACACAACCACTATCAGGACCCCGGGGGCGAAGATGCGGTTTTCGAGCAGGAACGGATCTTACTCTCCACCACGGAAACGGTGTCATCCCTCACGTTCAAGAACCGAAAGGGGTGGCGGGGAGTGTGGCAGACACTATGGTCGCCATGGAATGTGTGGGCTGCCCAACGGATAAAACAAGCCATCCAGCGCCATCAGCCCGACCTTATCCACATCCATAACCTGCACTATGCCATCGGGCCCATTGCGGTTGTTATTGCCAAACGGATGGGTATCCCCGTCGTGATGACGCTGCATAATTATCGGCTGTTATGCCCATCGGCCACATTGTTCCATCATGGAAAGCTGTTTACATCAAGCCTGCGTGCGCAGTACCCTTGGAAGGCTATCCGGTTAGGCGTACATAGTCATTCCATATTCAAGACGTGCTGGCTGGCCAGCACCACTTGGCTACATAAAAAATTAGGCACCTGGCAACAGGTCGATCGGTACATTACGCTGACGGACTTCGCCAGGCAACTATTTATTGTTTCATCGTTCAATGTCCCGGCGGAAAAATTTGTAGTTAAGCCGAATTTTGTGACCCGAAGCCGGCAATCCGGGCAACCACGGGAAAAACACTTCCTGTTCGTCGGGCGCCTTACGGAAGAAAAGGGCGTAAAGGTATTGCTGGATGCGTTTAGCACTACCGGTCTCCGATTGCGGATTGCGGGCGATGGCCCACTGCGGGAGCTGGTCAAGGAAGCGACAAAAAAGCAACCCCATATCACCTACCTGGGCGCGCTGCGGCCAGCAGCAATCGACGCCGAGTTGGCCAGCTGCACGGCACTCGTTTTTCCGTCAATTTGGTACGAGGGTATGCCCATCACGTTGCTGGAAGCGTTCGCCGCGGGCACGCCGGTCATTGCCAGCGATTTAGGCGCCATGCGGTCGATGATTACCGAAAAGCAAAACGGATGGCGTTTCCCTGCCGGTGATGCAACCATCCTGCGCCAGAAGCTCCAGCAATGGCTTGACCTGGATGAGGCATCCAGGCGGCGGATCGGCAACGGTGCCAGGCTGACGTACGAACAGCACTATACAGCCGAGCGGAACAAAGCGCGCCTGCTCGATATCTATCAATCGGTCACCGCACAACGTCCCCGGGCAACCTGATGCCCCCCAGGAGCCGCCGCAATGCCATGCCATCACCCCTTGTTCAGTTCGGCGGCAACACGCTGGGCCTCCTTCATCACTCGGAAAAAGTTTCCGCTCCAGATTTTTTTGATGTCTTCCTCACTATAACCGCGCTTGACCAACTCATAGGTAATGTTGCCCATCTCGCTCACATCAAACATACCCGTAACACCGCCGCCGCCATCCAAGTCAGGGCCAATGCCTACGTAATCGACACCTACAAGCTTGACGATGTGGTCGATATGGTCCACCACAGTCTGTAGCGTAGCAAGTTCTTCGGGAAATCTTTTATTGATCTCCTGCATTTCCGCAGCCCTCGCCTGCTGCTGCGCCTCGGATAGTTCAGCGCCCCTCGGATACTTTTCGCGGAGGGCCTGCAAGGCTTTAGCACGCCCAGCGTTGCCCGCTTTCAGGTAGCCGCTAAGCATATTCATCTGGACCACGCCGCCTTTGGCCGCTATTGCTTTAATCTGGTCGTCCGTAAGATTGCGTGGATGATTAAACAGCGCTCGCGCCGAGCTATGGGTAGCCACAATGGGTGCAGCGGAAAGCTCCAAACAATCCCACACGGTGCTGTCAGACGTATGCGACACGTCCACAATCATGCCCAGACGGTTCATTTCCTTCACCACTTCAACGCCGAACGGACTAAGTCCGCCATGTTCGGGCCCTTTGGGATCGGTTGACGAGTCACAAATATCATTATTGCTGGTATGGCAGAGCGTCATATACCGGGCACCCAGATCATAATAGGTCTTCAGCAGAGACAAATCGTTGCCAATAGCCCATCCGTTTTCCACCGCGGTAAATACCGCGAACTTGCCCGCTTTTTCCAGTGCCATCGCCTCCTCGGGGGTCGTTGCAAATCCAGCGAAGTCAGGATGGTCATCCGCGATCTGATGAACAATGTCAAAAAGCTCCAGCGCACGTCTCTTGGCATCCGCATTGCCCGCCGGTGTACGGGGTCCCTGCCCGAGGTATACCGCAAAGAACATGGCATCCATACCACCTTTTTTGATCCGCGGAAAATCTACCTTAGAGCCAGTCGTGCGGGGGTTGTGTTCCTTGGTCACATCAAAGTCCGGCCGTGCGTGCAAAAGCATCGGCAAGTCACAATGCGTATCGAGCGTCAAGGCAGAAGCATGGATAGCATCGGCCTTGGCTTTGATTTGTGGATCATTGTACGTTTGACCGAAAACGGCAACGGTTGACAGCACGATGCTGCCCAATGTGATAGGCGTAACAATTTTATTCATAAAAAACGTGTCGATAGTGGTATTATTTGTGTTTCTGCTTCTAAAACTAAACAAAGATCAGCACTTACGCCCATCTTTTTATAAAAATGTTGCAAAATCACGCCTCGTCAGCAAGTTCCTGCTCGATATGATTCAATACTTGAACATCTTCAAAGTCGATTTGACCGGTTATTTCGTGGCTACGCTCCAAAAGCCACTTCGATCGCCCTAAAAGCGTGCACTTCGCTACATTGGACGACTGCTGCAGGGCATCGTGATACAACAATAACGCCAGCGGACGCAGCTGCAGTTCATGCAATCGGTCAACCGTGTCAAGCAGCGTCTTGTCCGGTAACCGGAGCATATCCACGCGCCTGATGTCAAAGTATTCCTCGTAAAGCAACGCGAGATCATCCTGCATCTCGGGCAAAGCGTCATCCAGGGCTGGACTGCCCTTGCTTTTGATCCGTTCAAGCGCTTCGAAGAAACGCTTAATCAGTCGCTCAATATAATCCTCCCGGCGTGATTGGTACATGGTTCGTTCAACTTTCGGTGACGGTATACCTGGTGCATGGTTAATCCGCAAGCATCTAACCGCTGCCAAGGATAACCAATTTTTCCGTTTATGCGAAATCGTTGATACCATGACCGCCGGATTTCCACGCTTTTGACATTAAAATGTCACACAAACGAGAAATTAATCCTATAATTGTGTCATCATATGTTAGTAGACACCAAACAACGAATCGTAGATACGGCTATCGCTATTTTCAACGACGACCAGTCGGCCTCATTGGAAAGGGTAGCCGAAAAAGCGTCCGTGACGCGGCGGACACTCCATCGTTATTTTAAAGATCGCCGCGAACTGCTGGCTGCCTGTAGCAAAGACATCCGTAAGCGCTGTAGCGAGGCGATAACGGCCGCGCTTGATAATCCGGGCGATCCCGCATGGCAGTTGGAGCAGCTATTATATGCCGCGATAGATTGCGGGGTGAAATACGCTTTTTTCCATAAATTGCATCATAGCGAAGATCACGACCACCGCAGCGCCAATGATGATTGTGCGGCCTATGAAGCCATGCACCGACGCTTTCTTCAATTCATTGTACACTTACAGGAACAGGCAATCATCACCAAGCACCTTACTGCCGAATGGATATACTGCTTTTTCAGCGGCGTAGTGAACACGGCAGTGAGCGCTGACAGCACGGGTGCAGTAGCCCGGTTAAGCCAGAAGCAATTTGCGTGGTTTTCATTTAGCAAAGGAATCGGAATTTAAATTTTTTTGTACCACCATGTCCCATCTTTGAGACATTTAACCCTCTTCGTATGCAACAACAATCAAGTTTTGACGCCGTAATCGTCGGTGGCAGCTATGCAGGCCTCGCTGCCGGTATGGCACTGGGCCGGTCTATACGCCGAGTACTCATCGTTGACAGCGGTAAACCCTGCAACGCGCAAACCCCTCATTCGCATAATTTCCTTACGCAGGACGGCAACACCCCTGCTGCCATTGCGGCGATCGGACGTGAGCAAGTACTTGCCTACCCTACGGTACAAATTGTGCATGACGAGGTCATTGATGTCTCCGGCGAAAACCTAAGTTTCCAACTAAAAACAGCCACGGGAAAGCAGATCGCGGCCAGAAAAATCGTGTTTGCAACCGGCATCAAGGATCAGTTGCCAGCAATCGACGGGTTTTCCGCATGCTGGGGCATATCTGCAATACATTGCCCCTATTGCCACGGCTACGAATACCGCAATCTGTCCACCGGCCTATTGGTCAATGGCGAGATGGCTTTCGAAAAAAGCAGGTTGATACACAACTGGACTAAGCAGCTCACCGTATTTACCAATGGTGAGCCGACAATTGCCGACGATCAGGTCAGGCAACTCACAGCTCTGGGAATTGCCGTGGTGCCTACCCCGGTGCAACGGCTCGTACATACATCAGGCCACATTGAACACATCGTATTGGCAGACGGCAGCACATACGCGCTAAAAGCGCTGTACGCCGCGCTACCCTTTGTGCAGCACAGCACATTGCTGGAGCAGTTGGGATGCGAATTACTGGATTCGGGGCACGTCAAGGTGGATGGCTTTCAGCGAACCACAGTGCCGGGCATATACGCAGCAGGTGACAACGCCGTAAAGATGCGCAGTGTAGCGTCAGCAGTCGCAGCAGGAACCACCGCCGGTGCGTTTGTCAACCATGAGCTGATCAGTGAAGGACTGTGACCACCTTGTTGGCAAGACGTCGCACTCCTTCTGTATGGGGAGTACTAATGCAGAAGGTAGTAGATAAACTCGCCCATACTTTTACCAAATGCATAAATGGCATAAGCAGAAAGGGCAAACAGACCGATTCGTACCACTTTGTTTTCCAGCAGGCGGCTACTTTTTCGTATGTCTATCATCACAAGTTTACTTAAAACAATCCTAGTATCTTTACAAAGGTACATTTTTCTATCGATTATGTGATAGCTAGAACAATTGCACTTATCGCTTATATCAGCACGGTCAACCGGATACTTGACGATTATCGGCACGGACAAGCGAAATGGAAATGGCCGATAAAGCCGCGATTACTGCAATAGCCGCAAAGATGGAAGACGTACTTTGGCTCCAGTCCACGATATAACCCAGCATCGGTTCGCCAACTGCGGCAAAAAAATAAGCCGTAGTGTTCATTACCCCGATACCGGTGCCGGTGTTCGTGCTCCCCAGCAGTTCCGGGCACAACGCCCAGAAATTCGCTTGCGGACCATAGACAAAGAAGCCCGTGAGCAACATCAGCACGCCACTGAGCACAACGTTTTCAATAGGTGCCCAATAGATCAGCATCGCGAGCAAAGCGCTGGCTACCATTCCGAAGCGTATAGACGCTAATTTATTGTGCTTAAACAGCGTATCGGATATAATGCCGAATGCCAATGCCCCGAATGCCATTCCCACCGGCATCAAAAAAGTGACCCACAGATTGGTTGAGTCTTCTTTCCAGCTATGCCCAAGGTAATGGATAGGCACCCAAAAAATCAGGCCGTAGCGGGCCATACTCTGAAAGCCGATGGCTACACAAGCAGTCAAAAAACTACGGTTGGAGAAAACAGCTGCGTACCTTGACTTCAACGTGCCGCGTGGCGCCGGCGCGGGAGAGCCATCGTCTTTTTTTTGGACACTGCCGTACCCTTTGTCTGACGGCTTGTCGCGCGCAATAAAAAAAAAGACCACCGATGCAACAAGCAACAAAAGTACAGGTATGCGGAAAAGCATCTGCCATTCCATGCCTGCTTGCAGGAGGTAGATGGACAGCAGATACGTAACAGCGGAAGAGGAGCCGGCAGCCATGGTATAGAAGCCGAACGCCTTGCCGTGCTCGGCTTCTGACCACCAATTGGTAATCAGTTTACCCCCAGGTGCCCAAGCCATGGATTGGAAGTACCCATTCAGCGCCCATAGCAGGATCACGGTGGTGGGTGACTGAGCATAGCTGACCGCAAAATTGGCGAATACCGACAGGATGGCGCCTAAAGGAATCATCATTCGTGGGCTGAAGCGGTCGGCAAGGTTTCCGTTGATAAACTGACCGATGCCGTATCCGATAAGCATCGAAAAGCTAATCCATCCGATCATGGCGTAAGGGATGTCCAGTGCCGTGGCCATCCCCTGTGCCGCCCACCCAAAGTTATGTCTGCCCGTATAAAAAAACAGGTAGCAGAACATGGTGACGAACAACATCTTCCATTGTTCTTTTCGGAAATTCCCCGCCATCATTCCCCTATTCTAATACCCACACGTAGTGGCTTATGAGAAATCGCATATTCAAACGCCTGCTGGGCCTGCGAAAGCGGGAACTCTTTTTCCACCACGCTTGAAAATGGGTATTTCAGCGTATTGCGTGTCATAAAATCGAGAGCATATTGAATATCTTCATAGTTATAGTTGTGCAGCCCCCGGATCGTTAGCAAACGCCTGACGATGCTTTCAGCATCCATGGCTAACTTACGATCACCAAACACCGCGCCGACCCATATCGCCGTTCCACCGTAGGACAGCGTTTCCAGTCCCATTTCCATCGCCTGCGGCGAACCGCTCATGTCGAAGGCGATGTCGACCGTAGCTGGAGGTATGCGCTCACCTCGACTTAAGTAGACCACTGCGTCTGCACCAAACAACATGGCTTGCGATAAGCGCCGGTCACTGACGTCTGCAGCGATGACCTGGCAAGCCCCCGCATCTTTGCACATAGCAGCGCAAGCAACCCCCAGGAGTCCCATGCCGGTGATCAATACCCGCTTACCCTGAATATCCCTAGCCATGCGCAACGCCCCAGCCACGGTAGCGATGGCGCAGTTGATCGGTGCCGCTACCGGTATGGGAATCCCTTCCGGAACCTTTAAGATAACAGTATAAGGCCGCAGTATGCAGTACTCCGCCAGACCACCATGAAAGGCGTCCTCCTCGGTCAACAGCGCGTGACCGTATTTGAACAGGTTATCCCCCTTTTGCGGCATGCCCTGCCGGGATAACTGGCAATTTGCGTCCGATGCGAAAATTGACCAGGTCACGATGTCTCCGACGCCTAAAGGCAGGCCTGCATGGTCCCTGCCAGCGTGCTGCTCATCAATAGCAATGACACGTCCCACAATTTCATGGCCCAATACAGATGGTGTTTTTTCGTTCCGTTTCCCCGGAAAAACTATGTAAATCGCTACCGCAAAGTGTCGTATAAAGATTGGCCACCAGCACTTCCCCCGCCTTCAGGCGGGGGACTTGATACGAACGCGCTTCCAGGGGCTGTCCGGCTCCGGAAAACACCATGATTTCCCCGGTGGGGTGTGTGCTTTTTTTCATCCTATTCCGCTTTCTGGCCAATGCCTCAATTTGATGAGCTGATTCCAAATGGATTGGTAAACGTCCGGTAAACGTTATCACCATCTATCCGGATGAGCTCGGCCCTAACGTAGTTTCGGATACCCGGATTGCTGTTTAGATCCAGTGTGCTGCCCTCATGGACAATGTTGCCCAAAGCCCACGGTTCGTTACTCGTCTTATAATCTGCCAACATCTCCAGGGTTTCAGGGACAGATATCCAGTTGATCTTGTCGTAATTGGAAGCCGTTATCGTGATGGTATTGTTGCGTTGGTCGATACCGATATTGTCGATGGTCGGGAATGCATTAAAATCGTATTGCCGGACGTCCGTTCGCCCGGGAGCCTTGCAAAAATAGAATTGGCCCCGCTCCATGGCATCACGGACCGCTTCGGTCGTAAATTCGTCGATGAGGAAAACGGTAAACGTATAATTGACATGGTCAAACGCATGCATGTCATTACCTCCAAAGCCCCAAACCGGGCGATCGGGCATAAGTCTGGCCAGCAATTGGTCCCACAATCCGATATCAAACTTCTCACGCTCGTCGTCATTATTGGTTACTTCGATGCCTACCAAACCATCGGCCGGATTACTGGTAAACCGCTCGACATACCATTCCACTGGTCTGCGCAGCCACCAGCTGTGCGTTTCGAGCTCGCCGGGATGGTTTAATACAGTCAGCCCTCCTTTTTCCCGGACTCCCCGGATCATGTCGTCTTCCCAGACTTCTCTTCCTTCATCGTCGGTAATTCCGCCATACGGTGCTTCGGGACCCGTTTTGTCGTAGTAAACACCGTAATCGGAAAAGTAACTGTTGATGTGATGCCTGAACGTCAGCTCATTGCCCTGAATACCGATCATGCCAAGCTCTTCAGGTGTGGAACTGCCGTAGTTTGTCCACGGCCAAGTCGGATTGGCAGGGAAATTTTTCGGTAATCTTCCGATAGGATAAGGGGTTGCTGCTTCCACGGGCAGGTGCTTCCAGCTAATCCGCTCATTGGGCCAGTTCCAGTCATGATCCGTGATGGAAAGGATGGTAAAACCTGCCTGCCTGAAGGTGTCGATGACATCCTTTACTTTATGGAAACCATCGCTCTGCAACGAGTGCACGTGCAATGCGGCATGGTGCTTTTCAAAGGTCTGCCAGTTTACGTTGCCATATGGATTGACAACGACGCGGTTCTTGCCTGTACTTGCTTTGCTTGTCGGTTTTTTATCCACTCCTTTGAAGTTTACGAATAAAAACGCAAGTGCTATTCCTAAAGAAATCTTTATATAAGTCATGTTATAGAGCTAAAATCAATTACTTTTTTGATGATTGGATAGCTGGATGCATTTCGAATCTCGCCAGCTTAAAAACAAACGCGTGTCCACCGGCAAGCTCGGTTTGTGTGATATCAGGGACTTTGATAATCAGTTGCCCGTCTCGTTTTACGGTATATGCAATGTTACCGGGGTGTCCCAAAAGCGTTATGCTGCCTGATTTTTTACCAGTTACCCGAACGGCCTGAAACTGAACCTCCTTGTGCGGCTGCCCCATCACCATGGCATATAACGCTGTGCTGTCCTTGGACAGGGTATACCGGATGTCTTTATCGGTGTAGTTGACGGCTTCTTTCGCGGACTTAGCCATCGCTATACTGGCTTCGCGGGGTGTGGGCCCTTCCCCTTCGACCAGCCACCTTCGGGTTTGGTAGATGGCCTCTCCGTTGATATCCAGCCAACCACCCAGTGCCAACAACCGATCTTCCATGATGGCAGGAATGCGCCCGTCTGCCGTAGGCCCCACGTTTAGCAACAGGTTTCCTCCCCGGCTGACCACATCTATCAGCAAATGGATAATCTGCTGACGCGTGAGGTAATCTTCAATATTCTCGTTTCTATTGAATCCGAAGGACGCACCGATGCCCCTGCATTCTTCCCAAGGATGCCGGTCAGCAAGCGGGGTGCCATTGACATCCACTTCACCGTACTCGGTGGTATAATAACCGCCGTGCTTGCTACGGGTGCCTTCACCCCACCGGTCGTTGACAACGATGTCGGCTGGGACACCGGGTTCATTATACAGCCACGCCAGAAACTCTTTGCTCTTGTACGCTTCAGCCGAGGCTGTCCACTCCCCATCGGCAAACAGAAGCGATGGGTTGTACCTTTTGACCAGGTCTTTCAATTGTGGCATCATGACTTCATCAACGTACTTTCCAATATCCCGTCCTCCTTCGGGGTCGGCAGGGGCATAATCCTTGTCGTACCAATTATGCAGGGAATAATAGTGTCCCATCTTGACACCGGTTGCGGTGACAGCCTGGGAAAGTTCGCCCAACAGATCGCGCTTCGCGCCAATCTCGACACTATTCCATCCCTTGCTGGACGGCGCCGGCCACAGGCAAAAGCCATCGTGATGCTTACTGGTTAGCACAACGTACTTTGCTCCGGCCCGCTGGAACAAGTTCGCCCAGTCGGCGGGGTCAAAGAGTTCAGCTGTAAAATGCGGTGCAAAAAGCTCATAAGGATAATCGTCGCCATAGACTTGGCGATGAAAACTACGGAATGGGCCGTCCGGCTTGTCATTGCGCAAGAGCGACCAATACCACTCGGCATACTTTCCTTTGGGTGCCCACGCTGGGACGCTGTATACGCCCCAGTGGACGAATATGCCGAACTTTGCATCGGTGAACCACGCTGGCACTTCTCGCGAATCCAGTGACTCCCAAGTGGGTTTATACGTCTGTTGGGCGATGGCGCCTGCAGTGATGCTGCAGAGCAATACGATGTATATGGGATAGACCCTTAACTTTTTGATTTTCATTTACTTGATTTTGATATTTTAATGGCTAATGACGCGATCTGTATTGTTTGTATAAGTCAACCATTTCGCCCGGCGAGACAACGACCCAATCGGCCGGAAGGGCGTTTATCGTCTGAATAATATCGCTGGGATGCGTGTATACACAAGCGACACTGAAAAAGGCCGGGGTGGGTCCGCTGTATGCGGATATATCATCCATATCCTTGTAACTGTAATTGATAAAAATGGCTTTGCCATTATACAGCTCATGCGACCGATGATTTTCCTGTACGATAGGCCGCGTCGGATCGTCATGACCGTACCCGCAAAACACACCCTCCACGCTGGGAATGGTAGACAAGGGCCGCCCCGACTCAAAGCTGTACTCCATCGTCCGGATGGTCCGGAACCTTGCGTTCTTCATATACTCGTCGGTAAGCTGGAAATACGCCTCGCGGTATTGTTCGGGCGGCGGGTATTTATAATAACCGACGCCGGTAACCGGAGTTACGTAGCTATTTTGCCCTCTCTCGGCATAAAACCACTTAGCCGCGACTGGATCCAGCTCCCACAACGTACTGGGGATTTCCCAGGCTATGGGGAAATCACCCCGCTGGGGAGTGTTAAACCGAATCGGAAAGATCTGCTGAATAAACTCATAGTTATCGCCGTCTGTCTCGGTAAAACAGATGTACTTTTTAGCAGGATCGAAAGTCAGGTCACGCACGGTCTCGCTTTCTTCGGGAACATAGGGCGGAAATCCACTGGTGTAGCTGATATTGAACGCCTCAAAGTTCGGAATACAATATTTACCCCTGCTGTTTAGGTAACGCATAAACGTGTCTTCTGAGGGCGCACCTCCGGTAACGTTCCAAATACCGTATACGGGAGCCGGTCCCAGAACCCTGTCGAAGACTTCATCGGTGAACTGTTGCTCCAGCATCGACGGATCGCCTTTCATATTGATGATGAACATCTTGTTCTTTATCAGGAAGTCGAACATCCCTAAACAATAATGAGAATTATTGGCTATGGATGCGATTACCGGCTCGCGATAAGCCACTTCTATCGCATAGCGATAGCATCCCAACCAACTATCAAATTCAGGAGTTGTTGTATTCTCGAGAATGGGCAATTCCACACCGTAAGTTGACTTTAGTATTTCATATTGACGCATGGTCAACGCGACAGCCCCATGATAGGCACATAACATCGCCGTAACATTCAGCTTTGCCACCAGGTTGTCGTTGGGCTGGGGGTACCTTGCTCCACTTACATAATTGCCGAACAGGTCATCGTCGTAAATGACACACCCGTCTATCCCGACACTTAGGAAATCCCTGACGAGCAGGTATGGGTCCTTGAACTCCGTCTTCTTTTTATCGTTGATCGTGTTGAGCCAAAACGACCGGTCGACCATCGCGCCAGGGCCATCGTATTCGACGATCGGAGTTTTCTGAATCCATATATGCGGCGCTTCACGATTGACATTCCCCTGTAGGGTGGTCACCATGAATAGATCATATAAATCCCTACTTTCCATGTCAATGTGATAAATAGTCCCCTGTTCAATCGTCACAGGCTGGGGAAGGTCAACCGAGGGCGACGGATCGCTTTTCTTGCATCCTGCAAAGAAGAGCAACGATATCAATAGTGATGAATACATTAAATTCGAATTAACCATAACTGAACTTAATAGCCGGGATTGTCCGGGGCCAGATTTGGATTATTGGCAATGCGTGCGGGAGTTATCGGAAAATAGTAGTGCCTTGCCGAAAAGCGGGCGGGAGCACCTTCATGCACATTGTCGTTGATTTCGATTTTATACTTACCCGAGTTGACATCGTAGAACGTATAGATACCGGTAAACGTCCGCGTTATTGCCTCTTCGGCAATCCGCCATCGCTTCAGGTCCCACCATCGGTGATTTTCAAAAGCCAGCTCGACCTTACGCTCGTGGCGCACCTTCTCCCGGTCGATTGCATCCAGCAGCTTGATACCCGCACGGTCCCGCAGCAGGTTGACCGCCTCCAATGCTTCCTGCTCTTTGCCAAGCGCTATTGCCGCCTCGGCTTTGTTCAATAAGATTTCACCAAGCCGGAACACGATAAAATCAATTTTTGTGCGATTCTGATCCACGGGGACCAGGGTTTCGTCCAGGTATTTAAGCACGTTAAAACCGGTGATGGCACCACCGGCGTAACCACCGGCAGTGTACGAGCGACCTTGTGCGGACTTTCCTTCATAATAACCACTGGTGATTCTGGTACCATCGGGGGTGATGATTCCTCCCCAATTCTCGATGGGCTCACCCTTCCATTCGACTCCCTCGTAGTATATCGATGCATGAAAACGCGGTTCCTTATCTTTAAACAATTCCCTTAAATCCCACGGCTGGCTGGTTGCCAGCGCATGGTCCAGCTTCCCAGAAGAACCATCGATGTTTTCAAACTCGTCGACCATTTCTAAGTATACAGACGTATTGCTACCTCCCCAGCCCGGACAAAATTGGAAAGGCGACATAAACAGGTCATAGTTGCTGGAAACATTTTCGCCGGTCAGTTGCCAGGAGAATATCACCTCACTGTTATTTTCATCAACAAAAAGCCTTCTAAAATTCTCGGCTTTATCATTCGGTAATGCATTGTATAAACTGTAAACGCCCGAGCTGATGATCTCCTGCGAGGCATCGTAAGATGATTGCCAAAAACGGGCAGCTTCGCTGGCCGGAATCCCAACCAAGCCGTTCAATGCCACTTCTCCCCAAGTCGCGATGCTGGCAGCATACATCGATGCGCGACTTTTCAGGGCTAATGCGGCGAACCTCGAGGGATAGCCGACCGGAGCCGATCGGGGTAGCTCATTCACAATAGCGTCCAGCTCATTGATGATGAAATCGTAAACTTCGATTTCCTTATTCCTTGACACAAACAGATCTTCTTCGGGGGCATCGATGGGCTGAGGCTTGTCGATAATCGGAATGCCTCCATAACGCTTGACCATGTAAAAATAGATAGTCGCACGCGCAAACCTCATTTGAGCGACCATCTGGTTCTTCATATCGTCAGGAAGGCCGGATTTCTCTTCAATTTTCTCAAGTAACTCATTGATATTGCGTATATTGCCATAATCCCACAACTCCATCAGCCCGCCGCTTTCCCTTAGCATTCCCGCTTTCCAGTGGTGATACAATTCGTGCCAGCTCCGGCCTTGCCGTCCCTCATCGGCAAGCCCTGAGGTGGGGTCCACATTTTCGAAGCCGCTACCCTCACGGTTCAAAAAGGACAGCCTGCTGTATACATTGTTGACGTATGCCTGTGCCAAAACGGGATCCGAATATACCGCGTCTTCCGAAATGATATCCAGCGGTCCCTTGTCCAACAGATCGCCGCAGGCGGTGAACAAAAAGGCAAATAATAAAACGTATGTTCTCATGATATCTTCTTATGTCTTTTGGATTAAGGTGGATTATAAGGTTAGATTCAGTCCCAATGAGTAGGTCTTCTGGATAGGATACGTCCACCCCCTCGTTGCGTCGGGAGATTCAGGGTCCAGTCCATATCTACGGAGCGGGTTTAGCGTCCACAGGTTTACTCCGGTGAAGTAAATACGAAGGCCTTTTATCCCGATCGGCTGGAGAACTTTCGAATCAAAGGTATAGCCAAACGACAGGTTCTTCAGCCTTAAATAGGAGGCATCGCGGTTCCAATAATCAGAATTCCAGTTGTTGGTTGACTGCCCTAACCGCTGGCGCGGAATGATGGCACTGGCATTGTTGTTTTCCGGTGTCCACCGCTCGTTCCAGATGACCATCATTGGTGTTCTTTCCGAATCAATATTGATATTGCCGGGTTGGAGCGTCACCGTGTAATTTGCGGCACCCTGAAAAAGTACGCTTAGGTCAAAATTCCCATACTGGAAATCCATATTGAGCCCATACATGATGTGCGGCGTCCCCCCGTTGTTGATAATAGTTTGATCTCGCCAATCGATTTTGCCATCGTTGTTGAGATCGACTAATTTGATATCTCCGGGACTCAACGTGCTATTCGCTTGTCCATCCATATCATACGGCAGATTATCGATCTCTTCCTGGCTGGTAAACAGCCCATCGCTTTTGTACCCGAAACCGATATCGGTGCGTTGACCGGTCCGTTTACGGATACGGATTTCATCCTCATCTGTATACACGACCTCGTCATAATGTTTCCACCACGATCTGGCAAGCGACATATTGGCGCTGATATCATATCGAAAACGACCACTTGTCCCCCTGGATCCCAACTGGAGCTCAAACCCTCGGGCGATCTGGCTGTTTATATTTTCACTCGGCAGGCTTGCCCCGAAAGTATTGGGCAGTGATGCGACCCTGCTTCCCAGCATGTCTTCCCGCAAACGCCTGAAAAGGTCTGCTTCGGTATAAATTTTGCCGCCGAGCACAGCCAGTTCAACACCCAAGTTTGACAGTGTCATCGTCTCCCAAGTTATGTTGGGATTGGGGAGGCCGGAAGTGACCAAAGCAGGCACCTCCTCTCCATCTACCACGTAAATACCGGAGAAGCGGAACCCCGTCAAATACTGGTAGGCAGCGACATTGTCGTACCCCATCTGACTGATACTACCACGCACTTTGAGGTGATCAATCCACGAAACATGGTCTTTAATAAATGCCTCTTCAGACATCCGCCAACCCAGGGATAAACTGGGGAAGAACCCCCAGCGTCGGTCTGCCGGGAAATTAGGAGACCCGTCATACCGTACAGTTGCTTCAGCTAAATACTTGTTTTGAAAACCGTAGTTGATCCGGCCGACGAGACTTTTGCGACCCGACTGGCTGGCCGATCCGTTGGACCTTTGATCCACAGTCCCTCCGGCAAACAGCTGGTCTATAGCCGTTGAGATATAGTGCTGGCGAAATGCAGAGAAATTTCGTCCGGCATAGTCTATGGCCTCAAACAACAACAAACCATCCACTGCGTGCCGTTCGTTGAACGTGCGGTGGTAGTTAGCCGAAAGCTGCCCCGTGATGATTTGGTTATCATCGTACGTTTGATTAAGCTGTGTTGGCTCCGATGTGCCGTGCAAACTATAGGTATCGGTTTCGTAATCATAGTTCCAAATCTCTGCTTGCTTACGCCAGATTTTTTGTTCAATGCCCTCATTGTAGTAATTGAGCTTTAACCTAAAATCCAGCCCTTCAACCTGTTTCACGTTATAATTGAGGGTCAACGCGCCGTTATAATAGCTTTTTGCTCCCTTAGAATACTCTCCGATATCTTCATGGGTGTTGATGATCGCATTATAAGGGCCGGGGGAAATGTTCGGCACCTTCGTCGGGTCTGGATAAGCTGCGGGGGCTGTTGGTCTGCTGTCAAAAAAGTCCATCCAGAACCACACTTCTGACGCGGGGCGGGATGACTGACTGACCATCTCTTTGATACCCGAAAGATCTAATGATACGGTAAGCGAAGGGGTGACTTCGATATCCAGGTTCGACCGAACGTTGTATCGGGAGTAGCCTGTGTTTCCACCCTTAAACATTCCATCCTGCCCCAGGTAATTCAAAAAGGCGTAGTATTTAGTCTTATCCGTCCCGCCGGAAACGGACAGATTATGCTGTTGTTGCAAGGCAAGCGACCGCATGATGATGCTCATCCAATCCGTATCGGGGTATTGTGGGTCTGTTCCGGCCCGGTACTTTTCAATATCCTCGTCACTGAACTTTACTTGCGGCTCAGGGATGCCCGCATTCATTTGCGCTTCGCGATACAGCGTGGCATATTGCCAGGCATTGACCGGTTTAGGGAAATTCGTAAACGATTGCCCGGTAACCAATGAATTTACGGATATAGTGGGCGCTTGGGTACTGCCTCGTTTAGTAGTCACCAATATAACACCGTTGCCGGCACGCGCACCATATATCGCTGCAGACGCATCTTTCAACACCGATATTGACTCAATCTCTTCGGGATTGATGTTATTAAAGGATTGTTCAACTCCGTCGACAATAACCAACGCCGCTCCAAAGTTGCGGATATTGAATCGTGATGCATCAAACCCGGGCTGACCGCTGGTCTGTTTCATGACGAGCCCGGGCAAGCGCCCGGCAAGCGTATTTACGGTGCTTGCTGACGGATTACGTTTCAACACGTCTCCCTTTACCGTAGCAACTGAGCCCGTGACATTGGCTCTCCGCTGCGCACCATACCCGACGATGACCACTTCATCCAAATCACTGACGGACTCGTCCATTGAAACATCAATCGTTGACTTCGCTCCTACCGCAACCTCCATATGCTTGTAGCCGACAATCGTAAATACCAACACACTTTCCGGGCCGGAGACTGTCAAACGGTATTTACCAGCCTCATCGGTGGTAGTGGCCGAAGCGGTTCCCTTGACACTTACGGTGACCCCGCCCAGCGGCTGCCCTTGTTCGTCTGTGACTATTCCTCCCACCGTTTGCTGCGCAATTTTCACTGGCGCCGAGACGTTTCCCTGCATTTTATCCACTACACCTTCCTGCACGAAAATCGTTTGTTCCTTAATTCGATAAGACAGGTTCCTTGGGACCAATATTTCGTTCAGAAACGCTTCCAATGGCATTTGATGTGCAACCACCGTAATTTTCTGGTTGGCATTGATCTGTTGGTCGTTATAGATAACGCCAAATTGGGTTTGTTCATAGATCGCTTCAAAGATTTGCCTGATAGGTTGGTCTTTGGCGGTGAGGGTAATGGTTTGTGACACAGAATGAGCGCTGACATGCAGTGCTCCTAAAAGTAACAAAGCTGTAGTTATTTTCATAACCAAGAATAAAAGACTTAGCTGTTCGTTCGCTTTGGTACGCGAAAGAGGCGTGACTCGCATTAACTTCTTTTTTTATACCGCGCACGCAAACCAAAGAACTTTTCTTAAGTTTGTGTTCGGGTAGGTTTGTAATAAACTGTTAACTCCGGTTTAAAATGACTTATCCAAACGCAACAGGGGGGTGGTTCCGACACTTCCCTGTTTGTTTTTTTCGTCCGTAAGACTAAGTAGGTTTTCTGTTCATAGCTGTTGGTTTACTGATTAACGTATAAATAAAAATTAATAAGTTTCAGATTGGATGATTACTGTACGGCCACGTAAGGTAAACTGAGCCGAGGATTCATTTAAGAATTCGAGTAATGTCTTGAGTGAAACATAGCGGCTCATCAACCCGCTATACGATTCCTGCGGCACGTCACCTACGTACTGAATATCGACATCATACCACCGGCTAACTTGTCGCATCAGTTCGACGAGACTGGTCTCCTCGAAATAAAATATGCCAGACTGCCACGCCAACTCTTTTTTAAGGTTTGCCTTAGCGCTGTTTAGCACGCCTGTGCCCGACAAACTTGCCTGTTCGCCCGGCGCAAGCACCAACGATGTGCGCCTACCAAGGGTAGTGACTACCCGGACACTCCCCTCTACCAACGTGGTCTCAATCATCGGTTCATCCTTATATGACGAAATATTGAACTCAGTACCCAAGACTTCAACGACCTGTCCTGCAGACAACACCTTGAAGGGTATGTTTCGCTTACCCGTCTTTTCCTTTAGCTGTGCCACGGAGAAATAGGCTTCGCCTTCCAGTTCCACGACACGCTCGTCGTCATCAAAACGCTTCGGATATTTTAACGTAGATGCTGAATTGAGCCACACGTTGGACCCGTCGGGCAAGGTGATTTGATACGTTCCGCCTTTGGGAGTGGATAGGGACATGCCGGTGTCCTGCGCCAAACCCGAGACCGCAGAGCCATCTAAATACCTAATTCCGTCTCCAACAACAATTCCCGACTGCGCTTCGCTCAAATCAATCGAACGGCCATCGGCAAGGGTCAATATAGCACGGTTAGCTGCCGGCGGAATATCTTCATTAGAAACAATGACGTGAGCACTGTCTGACGACCAACGGCTATTCATCATTAGCCACCCGACAACAAAGAAGATTACCACAGCCGCGGCATAGGGGAGCCACCGGCGCACGCGTCGACTGCGGTTGGAAGTCGGGGTTGATTGACGGGCCAACCGTTCCTGTAACCGGATGCCCGCACGATCGGCAACTTTTCGGGCTTGGTATGCCAAGGCCCGCGGGGTATCGTCGTCGCTGTCGAGCATACGTGTAATGTACGCTTTCAGCAGCATCTCATTGGCTTCTAAGCCAAAATATGCATATAGACGCGCAATTTCGTCCGCGCTGCACTCGCCCTTAAGGTACCGTTCGAATAGGTGCTTGATATCTTGTTCCATCGCCAACGCCCTCTTTGTTTTGTCCTAATACAAGTGGCACGGAAAAAACAGCTACTCGAACCCAAATATTTTTTATGAAACCGTCATGGTTTTCAAAAATCACACGATGGTATGATTAAACCATGACAGCTTCATCGCCATTGAAGAAAAATTTAGACAGATGAAAATAAATACAACACCAGCAGCAGCGGTAAGCCACCGGATGATTTGAGATAACCCTTCAGGTAGCGTGTGCCTTTCTGCAGGTGATTATTTACGGTATGCGTTGATATCCCAAAGCGCTCGGCGGCTTCGTTGTGACTTAGCCCATCCAGTTTGACGGCGACAAACACCTGTCTACATTGGGCAGATAACCCAGTTAGGATCCGATCGATCAGACGTTGATTTTCCTTCCGGAATAAATCAGCCTCTATGTGATTGTATAATTCAGTAGACGACTGGATAATCTGCGCCAGAATGTCCCGCTCCTTACTGGCCCGTTTCATGAAGTTGAAGGCCGTATTGGTCGTGATGCGGTAGAGGTAAGCCTTGAACGACAGGCCGGGATTAAGTTGCGCACGTCCTTCCCAAATTTTCAGGAACACATCTTGCAGCAGCTCCTCGGCATAGGCCTCGTTGCAAACCAACTGCAATAACCTGGCCGCTAACCGCTCCTTGTATTTGTCATACATCGCCGTAAATGCAGCCTCATCGCCATCTCTTATTAGGTTAACCAGCTGCTCTTCCGTATATCGCGAAAATTTGGACATCTTTGGTTGAAGCGTTATTGTTGACAAACTTAGTTCAAAAGATGTTAATTTTCAATTCTACTTCCGGTAGGGTGGGGCCATGGTTTCCTGCGCTTCCCCACATAGTAAGCTGCGCTGCCTGCTGATTGCCCTTTCAGCACTTTTCCTGAAAAAAGGCACACCAATAGATTACAATTTATTAAGGGAATGATGATGTAAAAATAACAAGCAAAACCTGCACAACAACAAACTTCCAGTGGACGAACGCTGCTTTAAAGCATTTTAAGCGTTGGAGCGAAATAGATGTATGAAATGGTTCAACGTGTCAATCTGAGGGTCAGAAGTACTCGAAGATAATAACCAATAGCAAATAAATAAAAACTAAGGTTGTAAATTAGCTTGTTATCTCCGCCGCCAATCTGTGCCATCTCTCGCACCGTTGGTACATCGCATTCGCCAATGGTGGTACACCAAACGGACAAACAGGGCAACTGCCCGTGACAGCAACACCTCACACCCCTAATCAGCCGCCTTTTGGGTAAGGATAACCCGACCATGCTCCAAGCGACGAAGCCTTGAGAAACGTGGCAGATAGGTGGATTATACGTGGCTTATACGTGGATCATAGGTGGCTAAACCCGGATTCATCCGTATCGTTGCTAAGACAGCAGTAAGCAGCCTATTGACCCCAGTACTTAAAACCTGTAGTTATACAAAAAATGTAACAACAAGCCTGCTTTTTTCATCCAAGAATGGTAAACTTGCATGACGTTAGTCGACGCAATAAGTTCTTTAACCACATAATCACATATGAAGAAAGCTCTATCAATCACCGCACTTGTCGGCCTGTTGCTGTGCAACGGAGTTGTAGCAGATGCGCAAAACCGCATTGAATTCAAGGAATTCAAGCTTGACAACGGCCTCACCGTGCTCATGCACCGGGACAATACCACACCAATTGTAGCAGTCTCAGTCATGTACCATGTGGGTTCCAAAAATGAAGACCCCCAACGGACCGGATTTGCGCACTTCTTTGAGCATCTGCTCTTTGAAGGCACGGAAAACATCGGACGCGGCGAATACATGAAAAAAATCGAGTCCATTGGTGGTACACTCAACGCCTATACCTCAAACGACATCACGTATTATCATGAAGTTGTACCGGCGAACTACCTCGAAACTGCACTCTACATGGAAAGTGAGCGCATGCTACACGCCAAAATCGATACCGTCGGCGTGGAAACCCAGCGTAGCGTGGTGAAAGAAGAGATGCGGCAACGTTATGACAACCAGCCATATGGCACCATCCTGCGCGAAACCTTCAAACGTTCGCACCAGGTGCACCCCTATAATTGGCCGGTCATCGGCTCACTTGATCACCTGAATGCCGCTACATTGGACGAATTCATGCAGTTTTACCGGACTTATTATGTACCCAACAATGCGGTGCTTTCTATCGCTGGCGACATCGACTATGCGCAAACCGAAGCTTGGGTGCGGAAGTACTTCTCCGAAATACCGGCCGGTACCGGCACCATCAACCGACCCAATGTGACCGAACCCAAACGCACGCAAGAAATACGCGACATTGTATACGACAATATCCAATTACCTGCGGTCATCCTGGCCTATAACCTACCGCCCAAGAAACACCAGGATTCTTATGCGCTGAGTATGCTCTCGACCTACCTCACCGGAGGTAACAGCTCGCTGCTGACCAAGGAGGTCGTGGATAAACAACAGAAGGCTGTGGGCGTAGCCGCATTTCCGCTCGACCTGGAAGACGGTGGCGTGTTTCTCACCTATGCCATAGCCAATATGGGCGTATCGGCAGACTCGTTGCAGCATGCACTGGATGAGCAGATTGAAAAAGTCATCGCCAATGGCATATCCGAACGCGACTTCCAGAAGTTGCAAGCACAAGTGGAAAACTCCGTAGTAAGCCGTCATGCGTCCGTTGCCGGCATTGCGGAAAGCCTTGCCGAAGCGAAGACCTTTTTCGGCAACGCCGATGAGATAAACCACGAGATGGCAAAATACAATAAGGTGACTCGTGAAGATATCCAACGGGTAGCGCAACAGTACTTGGCCAAATCTGGCCGCGTTGTATTGTATTACCTGCCGAAATCTGAAGAACCAAAACAATAACCGCTTATTTCAACGAATCAACAATATGAAGAAAATCAGCATATATCTATTGGCTTTGGTAGGCGCCTGTACCACAGCCTTCGCTCAGGTAGACCGCAGCAAGTATCCCGAACCTGGCCCCGCCCCGCAAATCAACATCGGCGATCCGGTCACCTTCACACTGGATAACGGCCTGAAAGTGTTTGTCGTGGAAAACCACAAGTTACCACGGGTCACCTATTCGCTCGTGCTGGACCGCGATGCCATCCTCGAAGGTGACAAAGCGGGGCTTACTTCCCTCGCCGGCGACATGCTCACGGGGGGCACCACGACACGTGCCAAAGACGAGCTCGACGAGGCCATCGACCGTATCGGCGCACGCATCAGCGTGTCATCCACCTCAGCAAGTGCCTCGTCGTTAAAAAAGTACAACGACCAACTGCTCGAACTGTTTGCCGATGTACTGTTTAACCCGGCATTCCCGCAATCAGAACTCGATAAGCTCAAAAAGCAGTTAATCTCATCGCTTGCAGCGGCTAAAGATGACCCCAACAGCATCATCGGCGTGGTGCGTAACGCCGCTATGTACGGCAAAGACCATCCCTACGGCGAAATCGAGACAGAAAAGACGGTAGGTAACCTGCAAGTCGATGACTTCAGAGACTATTACAACACCTATTTCAGACCCAATGTTGCCTATCTTGCCATTGTGGGCGACATCACGCCAGCCGAGGCGAAGGAACTCGTGAATAAGTACTTTGCTGGATGGCAACGTGCGGACGTACCCAAGCACGAATGGCCCGCCCCTCAAAAAACGCAGGGTAACAGGGTTGTCGTGGCCAACCGCCCGGTAAGTGCCCAGTCGGTCATCAATATCGGCTATCCCCTTGATCTGAAGCCCAACAACCCGGACGTCATTGCCGTCAACGTGATAAGCCGTATACTGGGCGGTGGCTCGTCTGGGCGCCTGTTCCTTAACCTTCGGGAGGATAAGGGGTATACTTATGGGGCCTACGGCGGTATCACACCAGACAAATTGGTGGCCACACTGAACGCCAGCGCCTCGGTGCGCAATTCGGTAACCGACAGTGCCACGCGCGAATTCATCCATGAATTGAAAAGGCTGCACGAAAAAACCATTACCCAAGAAGAGCTCGATCTGGCAAAGGCAGCACTCGCCGGAAGCTTCGGTCGTTCATTGGAGCAGCCTTCGACCATCGCCAGCTTTGCCATCAATACCGAAATGCATAAGTTGCCGAAAGATTATTATAAAAATTATCTCAAAAACATGGATGGGCTCACCTTGGATCAAATTAATAATATTGCTGCAAACTATGTGCGAAGCGATGACCTGCAAATTACCATCGTTGGAAAAGCGGATGATTTTGCGGACAAGATGAATGCCTTTGGCGAGGTGCAATTCTATACCGTCACCGGCGATCCGGAAGTAAACATGGCCATCACGGATGCCAGCGTTACGGCTGAAGGTGTCATTGAAAAGTATATCGAGGCGATAGGCGGCCGCGAAAAGTTGACGGCCGTCAACAGTATCCGGTTGGTAAGCGAAGCGGAGATACAGGGAATGACTGTCTCCATTGAACAGCTGGTTGACCGAAACAAGGGTGTTGCGGTGCAAAACACCAAGCTTAGCGCACAATTGCTGTCGAGCGTCCGTGTCACCAAGGACGCCGTGACCGTATCGGCCCAGGGGCAGTCACAGCAACTTCCTGCCGATGCTGCCGCCGCCTACCAAGCTCTATTGGATATATTCCCGGAGCTGTCTTATCAAGAAAAAGGTGCTCAGTTGGAGTTGGATGGCATCACCAAAGTCAATGACGAGGATGCCTATAAGGTAAAAGTAACCTCGGGCAGTAATGTCTCTACCGAATATTTCAGCGTGGCAACAGGGCTTAAGCTGAAAACGGAAAGCGAGCTGGCCGGCGAAACCACCATGAACAACTACGCCACTTATGAAGGCATCCAGCTGCCGGAAACCATCACCATCGTGAACCAAATGGTACCGTTGCCGCTAAAGGCTGTCACCAAGGAGGTGGTCATCAACGGGGAAATCAGTGAGGACGAGCTGAATCCCTAATTAAATCGATGTCATAAGGGATGGTTACGGGCCGCAAGGCATCCGTAACCATCTTTTTTTAGTTGTATCAAAAACGTATAAACGCCTCAATCTGTTCATTGGTAAACCGGACAGTATCGTCCTTATACAGGTTGCCCTCGGCATCAAACTCACTGAGAATATAGGGAATATGGATGCGCAGCGGCAACACGTGCAACCGCACATAGTGGCAGACGCCCGTAAAATGATCCACTCCCCGGATATTGCCATACTTGCCACTGGATAATCCCACCAACGCGGCTTTTTTATCAAAAAAACTATCGGGAAACTTGCAGGCGTCCACAAACGTTTTCAGAATCCCCGGAAAACTCCCATTGTACTCCGGGATGACAAAAAGAAATTTCTCCGTCGCGCTGATGCGTTCCTGATAAGGGAGAAATGCATCACTCCGGTTTTTGTACATATCGGCCGATATGAAATCGGCCGACAAATCCGCCAACGACAGGATATGAGCTGCCACCCCCCTTTTCGAAAGCTGGTGCTGATAATAACTGGAAAGCTTAAACGTATTACTATGAGGACGGTTTGTACCGGATATAATGGTAATCATAATGGATTAAATTAAAAAGCGTATCTTAGCCCCTCTGATTCAGCATTGCTGAAATGCCCAAAAGTACAAATTAATGAATACTTTTGGGATGCGAAGCAACGGAGCGTTAATTTTTCATCACCCATGGGTAAAATCATTTCAATAGCCAATCAAAAAGGAGGAGTAGGCAAAACGACCACTTCCATCAACCTTGCAGCGAGCTTAGCTGTACTGGAATATAAAACCTTGCTGGTGGATGCCGACCCGCAGGCTAACTCGACCTCGGGTATCGGATTTGACCCGCGCGCCATTAAGGCCAGCGTCTACGAATGCCTAATCAACGACCTTGACCCGCATGAGGCCATCCAGCACACGGAGACACCGAACCTTGATCTCCTGCCCGCACACATTGACTTGGTCGGTGCAGAAATCGAAATGATTAACTTGCATGAGCGGGAATATAAAATGAGGGGGATACTGAACCAGGTCAAAGATGAATATGATTTCATCGTAATCGACTGTTCGCCTTCCCTGGGCCTCATAACCATCAATGCGCTGTCTGCGTCCAATTCGGTCATCATCCCGGTGCAGTGTGAGTACTTCGCACTTGAAGGGTTGGGCAAATTGCTCAATACCATCAAGATTGTACAGAACAGGCTGAACACGGCCTTGGAAATCGAAGGCATTTTATTGACCATGTATGATGTCCGCCTCCGCCTTTCCAACCAGGTCGTGGAAGAGGTGAAGACGCATTTCAACGAACTGGTCTTTGATACAATCATCCAGCGCAATACCCGGCTCAGCGAAGCACCAAGCTTCGGCATTTCGGTGATTATGCATGATGCCAATAGCAAAGGAGCCATCAACTACCTGAACCTGGCACGCGAAATTCTCGAAAAAAACAACCTCAATAAGGAAGAAAAAGAACAAGTAAGCGTATAAAACAACATGGCAGCACAACAACGGAAAATAGGATTGGGTAAGGGATTGAGTGCATTGCTCGACGACTCAGAAGAGGTAATCAAGCGGCCAGCCGAAAATAACGTCACGGAAGTGCCTTCCCCGCGGAAAGCCCCGGGCACCATCAGTGCGGTACCTATTTCGAAAATAGCCATTAACCCCTTCCAGCCGCGAACGGAGTTTGATGAAGAAGCGCTGCGCGAACTGGCAGACTCCATCAAACTACAGGGCCTGATACAGCCCATTACGGTGAGGCAGGCCAATGGCGACACCTATCAGCTGATCAGTGGTGAGCGGCGGCTTAGGGCAGCCAAACTGGCTGGATTGACCGAAATACCTGCGTATATCCGTACGGCTAATGACCAGCAGATGCTGGAAATGGCCCTGATCGAAAACATCCAGCGTGAAAACCTCAATGCCATCGAGGTGGCGCTGAGTTTCCAACGGATGATCGAGGAATGCAACCTCAAGCAAGAAGAACTTGGCGAACGGGTAAGCAAAAACCGATCTACGGTAACCAACTACCTGCGCCTGTTGAAGCTGCCGCCTGCTATACAGGCCGCGATACGCGATGGGCAGCTAAGCATGGGGCATGCCAGGGCATTGATCAACGTCTCCGAAATCGACAAACAGCTTTATATCTTCCGGGAAATCGTCAAGAAGGGGCTCTCCGTCAGGAAAACCGAGGAGTTGGTGCGGGACGTACAGCAACACGCCAATAGGCAAGCCGACAAGCGGGAAAAAACACCGGCCTTATCTTTCCAATACCAGAAGGTGGAAGATGACCTTGCTTCCAAATTTGCCACTCGGGTAAAACTGAAAGTTTCAGGCAAGAAAGGAAACGGCGCGATCGAAATTCCGTTTCATTCGGAAGACGACCTCAACAGGATCCTTGAATTACTCGATTGGTGATGAACCGCTGGCTTGTTATCGTCTTGTTGGTTCTGGGGACCGTAGGCGGCCTACATGCCCAGGAGCCTGACAGCCTACGCAGGGACACCATACCCAAGATGGCCGACACCCTTGCCGTGGATACCGCCGGCAGGCAGGCCGATGAAACCCGGCGGGAAAGACGGCAGCGGGAACGGCGCGAAAGGGAAGCGCAGGAACAAAAACAAACGGTGTTTAAAGATTCAGCCAGGCTCGCTTTGGAGGCTATGTCTGTACGGCCCTGGAAGCAGTCGCTCATGGTACCGGGCTGGGGGCAAATCACCAACGGCGGCTGGTGGTGGCTCAAGGTACCTGTCATTTACGGCGGGTTCGTGGGTGCGGTGCTTGTATTTGAGTTCAACAACCGATATTACCACGATGTATTGCGGGAAGCGCAATATCGCATCAACAACAACCACGCCATCCCGCCCAACACCAAATTCCCCTACCTTGCCGCCGGTAGCCAAGCCACTGACCGCTTGGTTGCGGCCAAAGACTATTACCGGCGTAACCGCGACCTGACGGTGCTGGTGACCGTCGGCTGGTGGGGTATACAAGCCGTGGAAGCCTATGTCACTTCCATGCTCAAACACCGCTGGGATATCGGCGATGATTTGGGCTTCCGGATCTCACCGACGCTGCTGCAACAGCCGCCTACATCATTGACCTATCAACATAGCCCTTATGCTATCGGCCTGAAGGTAGGCTTTAGATTTTAAAAAAAATCATGTTCCGCTAAAATTGCTTCGCATTTTATGCTAAGTTTGCGGATTAGCGATTTAGTTACATGAATATTGCATTACTCGGATATGGCAAAATGGGGCAGCTTATCGAAAAATTTGCCCTACAACGCGGTCATCAAATCCACCTCATCGTGGACGAAGGCAATCGTGAAAGCATCGGTGCCGCGGATTTGGGTGGCGCTGATATCGCCATCGATTTCAGCAGGCCTGAAGCTGCGGTGAGCAACATCGACTTATGTTTCGAAGCCGATGTACCCATCGTGGTCGGCACCACGGGCTGGTATAACCAGCTTGACGTGGTAAAAAAAAGATGCCTGGACGGTAACAAAACGCTGCTGTATGGTTCTAATTTCAGTATCGGGGTAAATGTATTCTTTTATATCAACAAGCTGCTGGCCGCTGCAATGAATCCATACAAACAATACGATGTGCAGGTAGAGGAAATCCACCATACCCAAAAACTGGACGCCCCCAGCGGCACGGCCATCACCATTGCTGAAAGCATCATCGAACATACGGATGCCAAAACGGAGTGGATAAACAACCTGATCGGTGAAGGCGAAGAGTCCATCCCAAAGCCCAATCAATTACTCATTGAGAGCCACCGCATCGAGGACGTGCCTGGCACACACACGGTGTTATACAGCTCGGAGGTTGACCAAATAGAGTTCAAGCATACCGCTCATAGCCGCGCGGGGTTCGCCTTGGGCGCGGTAATCGCTGCTGAATGGCTCAATGGTAAAACCGGATTTTACCAAGTGACCGAAATGTTTAACTTTGGCGGGCAAGTGTAGTACATCAAACAGACATATTTTTAATAAAAACCTATTATGGGATATATCGTTTTTGCAATCATTCTTGTCCTCGTCCATTTCGGCTTATGGAAGCTTTTCATTAAGGCCGGCCGCGCGGGCTGGGAATCCCTCATACCGGTTTACAGAGAATTCGTTATTGCCAAACACATTACCGGACGCCCGGCATGGTGGATCGCGTTGTTGCTTATCCCCATCGTGAATATCTTCATTTTTTTCGGATTGTACCTTGATCTGGTCAAGGCTTTCGGCAAACGCCGGTTCTGGGAATATGCGGCCACAGTGTTATTCCCTTTTGTAGTCCTCCCATGGTGGGGCAACGATCCCAAGGTGGTTTACCTCGGCCAATCTGCCACGCCGGAGTTTAGGGAGAAACATCCATATAAAAAGTCTGTTGCCCGCGAATGGGCAGATGCTATTGTGTTTGCCGTGGTGGCAGCAACGCTCATCCGCGGCTTTCTTATTGAGGCTTACATGATACCGACAGGCTCCATGGAAAAAAGCCTGCTCGTAGGCGACTTCCTGTTTGTCAGCAAGCTGAATTATGGTCCGCGGGTACCCATGACGCCTGTTGCTTTTCCCTTCGCGCATCATACGATGCCGCTGACCGGTGGCAAGGCCTACTGGGAAGGCATCAAACTGGGGTACAAACGGCTACCGGGTTTCCAAGAGATTGAACGAAATGACGTCGTCGTATTCAACTACCCCATGGAAGCTGATCCGCCTTTCAACAGGCCTATCGACAAGCGCGAAAATTATATCAAACGTGCCGTAGGCATCCCCGGTGATACGATTTCGCTGCGCGAAGCGCAGCTCTATGTCAACGGCAAACGGGCTTTTGAGCCACCCAACGGCCAATTGGACTATTACGTATACACCGATGGTACCGGCTTGAACCCGCAGCGCCTGCTGGATATGCGCATCGAATCCAATCCATACGCGCGGGAGCCTTACCAACTCTTCCTTACCGACAAGGCTTATGAGGAGGTGAAGGGCTGGGCCAATGTAAGCCGCATCGTACCCAATATCAGGCACCGTGACACGGCTGAGCCCGGCGTATTCCCAAACAATCCGCTGTACCACTGGAATATCGACAACTTCGGGCCGATTATCGTACCCAAAAAAGGGTGGACGATAACACTCGATAGTCTGACGATGCCCCTCTATGAGCGCGCCATCCGCGTATACGAAGGCAACGAACTGGAAAGCCGCGAGGACGGCATATACCTCAATGGCAGCAAAGCGGACAGCTACACCTTTAAGATGGATTACTACTGGATGATGGGCGACAACCGCCATAATTCAGAGGACGCTCGCACGTGGGGGTTTGTACCCGAAGATCATATCGTGGGCAAAGCGTTGTTTGTATGGCTGAGCTGGGACAAACACGGCACTTTCCTGAGCAAAATCCGGTGGAACCGGATTTTCATGGGGATTAAGTAGGGAGTTGTCTTGTAGTTAGGATGTGAACTGTCTCTTCTTATAACAAGGCGGCTTGTTCGGATCATTTATGAGCGTAAATAGTCTTAATGATATTACGCCCTATTCGCGAAAACAAAGAAACATCTTCTGTGATGATTTCAAGGGATCTTGTCAATCCCGTGTTTAATTGAATATGTCCCTCCCTTCGAATTGGATCTAACGTTAAGCGGGCCATAAAAATACTGTCTTAGTGAGGCACTTTGTTAATCTGGCTTACTTTTCCTTTCAATATTCCATATTCTTCAAAGGGATAACTGTCCAACTTAATTATGGCTTCATGCCCTTCTTTTATCTTCCCCCATATTGTATTGTGGAATATTAACTTCGCCAAAAAAATCCGTGCTCCCTGGATTGATATAAAAGACCTCCTGCCCGGCATTAATATACTGATTTTCTTGAATAATACCTACAAAAGCAACTTTTCCTGACTGCCTAGCGGTAAGAACGTATTGACTTTTCCAATGCTCCGCATCACTAATAAGGCTATTTAGGGCATGAATGAATTTTGATTTTTCTTCTGCAATCTGATTATCCACCTCCGCAAGCTCCTTCGTTTTAGAAACATAGGCGGATTCATTGGTAAGCAAAGTGGACTTAGTTTGCTGTATAGGATATTGCTTAGCCAATAAAGCCGCTTGTTGCTGTTGAAATTCCGCTGGAGAAATCACTTGTTTCTCTGCAAGAGCTTTATAACGCCCAAATTCCTTTTCTGCCAACGTATATTCCTGTTCCTGTAAGGTCTGTTGCAACAATAATTGTTCCCGCTGTGCCTTGATGTTACTGATGTCTTGTTGGATATAGCTGCGCCGTTTCGGATAGATACCGCTAACTGCCGCAGCCCGATAACTAAGGTAGGATTGGTAGAATGCCTGATAAGCACTTTGGAGTTCTCCCAATTGTAGGTAAACTGGAGCTTCTAAAGCCGCTAGATCTTCATTAGCGTTCATCACATGTTTTTCACGCAATAATTGCATCTGCCGCAGCAACCCTAATACTTGGCTATGATTTGCAGTACTCTCCATCAAAGCCAATTCCTGGCCAGTTGTAACCAACTTATTTTCCCAGACCAGCAATTTAACGACATTTCCCGAAACCTTACTAACAATCGTTCGGGGAGCATTTAACGCATTAATTCGCACAGAGGCACGCACGACATCAGGATAGTGAATAAACGTTGATGTCAATACTACGATAAATAACACCAATAGTACTGAAGTGATACCCCAACGCAGCAACCAAGAAGGGGGAGTGCTGATGATATCTCGTATATCCTCTGAATGAGTCTTCTGCTGCATTTCATTTAAACCTTATGTGTTCCTTGTTCTACCACCTCACCTTTGTCTATCACTATGATGTTGTCTGGGTGACTTACGGTACTAAGACGGTGTGCCACAATGATGACCGTCCGGTTCTGAAAAAAACCTGTTAGATTATTTATAATCACCCGTTCATTGTTAGCGTCTAGTGCATTGGTCGCTTCATCAATCCCTGATGCATACCCCTGTAAGCAAACCAATTGCCCAAGAATTCCTGTTGGCTAAGTCTACAGTGTCCCATTGCCGGGTCGGCGATATAGTACTTGTCCTTCCTGACTTTGTAGAGCACCACAAAATGATTTTGCCGCCAGTGTAAAATGCAAGGTAGCGATGTCTCTGCCAGTCGTTCGAGTGACAGACGCGCACCCTGTGTACGGAAACCGATTTTCTCAGCGGCCTCACTAATGCCCAACAGATTTATACCACTTCTAGTTGATTGGCAAAGTTGACGAAGTTTGTGGATTGAGATATTACGTCCATAATATCGGCATATCATGCGCAAGCAGGTAGCTCCACAATCCATCTGATCTTGTTGACGATAATAGGAAAAGGCTTCAATTGAATTGATTTTTTATGTTTGTGTATGCCCTATTAATGAATTAAATTAATAGTATCCGCCAACACCTCAAAAAAATATCTATTTTAATAAAATTGTTACTTTTTTTTGCAAAAATATTCTATTTGAAATAGCTAACTTAGGGAAAGTTAAGTTTATTCCCAAATAAAAACAACTTAGAATGGCCAGCTTTCATCAATACAGTTTGACAAGAGCACCAAATCATAACAAAAGAGACGGCTTATCTCCTGTTTGCCAATTCCTCTTGAACTTTTTCAACATTAGATTCACAAATTCCCAACTTTCCGATTTTCTTAATAATCACCTTGAATCCCCATCTCTGTTAACCATCAAAGATACGTTGGCAGAATACGGTATCGATAACGCTGCGATCAAAAAAGCAGACTATTCTTATACAGACTTTGAAACACCTTTTGTTTGCGTGATACAACGGAAAGATTGGAATCAAGCCAGGTTTACCGTGGTTACAACGGTGGATCAAGGCATGATAAGCTATCTCAATCCGGTTGACAATAAATTTGTTTCAATTCCATTGGCCGAATTCGAGAAGATGGATAAGGAATTGATACTGTTTATGGATGGTTCCAACGACAGAGATGAGAAAAACTATCAGAAAAACAGACAGCAGGAAGCCATAAACGGCATTATCAATCAAATTCCGATATATCTTTTGGGGGTTTCTCTCACAATTACAGTGTTATACCTATTTAGTGCGGCTAATTTAACGCCACAGCTTTACTATGTCCATATCGGTTATCTGTTAACAAGCATTTTAAGCATCGGTTGTGCCATATTACCACTATTGCATGATGTAGATTCGCACAATCCCTTTGTCCAAGAGATTTGCGGAACCGGAAACAAACAAGTGAATTGCACGGCTGTTCTTACCTCCAAGGGTTCTTCATTTTTGCACATCAGTTGGTCCATATGGGGATTCACCTATTTTACGGCATTTTTCCTGTCCATGTCGCTCTTCGCAAACCAAAGTCTGATATACGTTAGTATCTGGCCGGTATTGTCTTTCATTGTTTCGCCCTATGTGATTTACTCACTGTATTATCAAAAGCTGGTCGTAAAACAATGGTGTCCCCTTTGTCTTGCCGTGCAGGCGCCACTATTTCTAAACTTATTTTTAGCCACTTTCCATTTAACAAAGAACAACACCTTGGCATTTGGAGTCGAAGGTTGGTATGCGTTATTTACCGTTATATTTTTGGGCTTAAGCATATTGATGGCGGCCTATTGGGCCATACCCTTAATAAAACGGAGGAATGATAGCAAGAACTACAAAAAGCGCTGGAAAAAATTACTCTTGCATCCGGATACTTTCCAAGTGTTATTATCTAAGAGCAATCCGATAACTGAATCTGTAATAGATATAGGGATTGTCATCGGCAATCCAAATGCACGAAATGAAATTATCAAAGTTTGCAACCCATATTGTGGCCCTTGTTCAAAAGCGCACTCGGAGTTAGAGCACCTTATAAACAGGAATGCAGATGTCCGGTTAAGGACTATTTTTTCGGCGAGCGGAGCAGATGATGACAAACGGACAGCCCCTGCAGCACATCTGTTAGCTATCCAACAAAAATATGGAGAGGCTATTGTTAGACAATCATTGGACGAATGGTATCTGACCCCTAAAAAGAAGTATGCATCATTTGCCAAAAAGTATCCCATGAATGGCGAATTAAAAGAACAAAAAGGAAAAATAGAAGAAATGAGAAATTGGTGTGATACGATGAAAATAAGAGTGACACCACCACTATTTATTAATGGGCGTGAATTACCCAAACATTGTCGTGTTACCAATTTAAAGAGTTTTTTATAAGATATTATTACGCAATAAGTTTGGCCCAATTGCAAGTGGTCCAAACGCAGATGGCACTCTGCAACTGGCCCTCCTACGATTTTCGGGAGAAAGTGAAAATCAACTATTAACAAACAAATTAACGTAATCGTAATTATGAAAAAAATCAGTTTCAAAAACTTATCTGCCGATGAAATGCTCTCAAGAGAAGAAATGAAGAATATTTCTGGTGGATACACATGTCAACTCATGAGTGGGGGCACATTTACATGTAACGCACCTTCTGCATCAGATTGTTTGGATGTGTGTTATGAGAACAACTGGGATTGCTTTGGCTGTTTCGAAGTGATTTCCTGAATAAGTTCACCTACTATTAAAAATAAGTATGGGCTTTTTCGCCTATACTTATTTTTAACAAACATGAATTGAATATTTACTCATTGACCATGATTCGAGCACTTTTTTTGTTGTTGGTTTCTTTTGTTGTTTCCCATTGCTTGTTTGCGCAGGCGCAGAATCCTGCGCATAAAATACTGTACCTCATGGAGTTCAGAGAAGACAGCACGTCCAATAACACTAAGGAGGAGCTGACAGAGCTATTGATTAGCAACGAAACATCTCTTTTCCGTTCTTGCTACTTAGCCCAACGGGATACCATGCGATACCATCCGGATGCGGGGCTTACCGAACCGACCTTTCCGATTTCCGGAAATTACCATAGAATAGTGAAAAACAGCCAAGCCCAAAGCATTGCATATTATCAACAGTTGAATGTAGTGAACGGTGAACTATATCGGTACACCGAATCAATGGAAGATTTGAACTGGGAATTGCTACCGGACACCATGTCCATCGGTAGTTTGAAATGCCAGAAGGCAAAAATAAACTATGGTAACAGGAAATGGGAGGCATGGTTCTGCCCGGATATCGCCATTTCCGATGGGCCGTATAAGTTTTGCAACTTGCCGGGACTGATAGTGCAGGTTGCGGACACAACAGATTCTTGGTCATTTTCGCTTGTTGGAATCCATGAAATTCCCCCATTTGATTTCGATCTTCGCTACCTGAACCAAAGCGTGGAAATGGACAAGTTGGACTTTTACAAACATCGAAAAGAGTTCATGGCAAACGCTGTTGATAGAATGTTGGCTGCTGGAGTAATAAGTTTTCCCGATCCGGCAACAGAAGTAAAAATGAGAAAAAAAAGTGAAGAAGGAATAAAACAAAGAAACAACCCTATAGAGCTGTATCCTCAACCGTGATTCGAGCATTTCTGCCGTTAGTTTATTCTATACATCAACCGTTCCCCCCGGAGCTTGTTCTACCGACCGCTAATCACCACCTGCCAACTGCTCCAAATACCGCTTAATCGTCGTTTCCAGCCCCAGATACAATGCATCGGCAATCAGGGCATGGCCGATGCTCACCTCCAGCAATCCCGGTATATGCTGGCTGAAATACCGCAAATTGTGCAAATCAAGGTCGTGCCCGGCATTAAGGCCCAGGCCTGCCTGCTGCGCCACCTTAGCCGCCTCAATATAAGGCGCGATGGCGCGCTCCCGGTCTTGATGGTATAACCGTGCATAAGATTCGGTGTATAATTCCACGCGATCGGTGCCGGTCTGTGCCGCAGCTTCTACCAGCTGGGGATCGGCGTCAACAAAGATGGAGACACGGATGCCGGCTTCTTTAAACTGCGCACAGGTCTCTTGAAGATAGGTGCGGTGTTTGATGGTATCCCATCCATGGTTGGACGTAATCTGCCCCGGATCATCCGGCACCAGCGTCACCTGGGCAGGTAGCGTATCCAGCACCAGGCGGACAAACTTCTCCTCCTGGCTATTGCCTTCGATATTGAGCTCGGTCTTGATGGTTGCCTTTAAATCGTAAACGTCCTGATACCGGATATGCCGTTCGTCCGGCCGTGGATGTACGGTGATACCCTGCGCACCAAAGCGCTCACAGGCCAACGCGGCCTGGAGTACATCCGGGTTATTTCCACCCCGGGAATTGCGGAGTGTTGCAATTTTGTTGATATTGACGGAAAGTCTTGCCATGATTTTTTTTACAAAGGTATAAACTTAGTTAAATTGCTGCGCAGTTATCAATCGCTCTTCAGCCATCGAGCGTTTTTTATAGTGGAAATTTCCTAAATTGCGGGAATTATGGAGAGTCTCGACTTTAGTTTTAGGTTACTGGACATCATTGACATCTTTCTCGTAGCTGTCATCCTTTACTATATCTACAGCCTTATCCGGGGAACGATTGCGGTCAATATCCTGATTGGATTGGGACTGATATACATCATCTATATCCTTGTCAAGCAATTCAACATGCACCTGCTTACCAACATCTTCGGCGGGTTCATCAGCGTAGGGTCATTGGCCTTGGTCGTGGTTTTCCAGCAGGAAATCCGGCGTTTCCTCATCCATATCGGCAAAAATATCTCCGTCAAGCGAAAGAACTTCCTTTGGTCGTTCTTTGTGAGCAAAAAGGCCGCCACACAAGATAATCGCCTGCGCCTCAAGCCCATCATCGATGCGTGCAGGAGCCTATCCAAATCTCATACGGGAGCATTGATGGTCTTTGCCAAATACTATGATGAAGAATATTACCAAACCAGCGGCGAATACCTGGACGCTCATTTGTCAAAACGGCTTCTGGAAAGCATCTTTCAAAAAAACAGCCCATTGCATGACGGCGCCGTGGTCATCGTTGATTTTAAAGTCATGACCGCCAGCTGTGTTCTGCCGCTGTCGGACAGTGAAGATTTACCGCTCCATTTTGGGCTGCGCCACCGTGCAGCCATTGGCGTGACGGAGGTGAGCGATGCGATTGCCGTGGTGGTCTCCGAAGAAACGGGGGAAATTTCATTTGCCAAAGACGGCAACGTAAACATGAATATCAGCCATGAAGAGCTGGAGGAGCTGTTGAACGTCAATCTGTAGGCCTCTCTTGTAAGCAAAGGCCCGTGCCGCTTTGCGCAGACCGGGCCTTTACGACAATTTCGGATATATTGGCGCGTGCTTATCGCTGAGCTTCAGCCAGCACCTGGCCGTTCAGCCGCACATATTCGGGATTGTTTTGTTCCTTTGCAATCGCAACACCTTCTGTAGCGGTAGCAGCCGCTCCGGCTTTGTCTCCGGCCTTGAGTTGTATGCGAGCTTTCCAATACTTGATATACGGTGCGGGATTAGGTGCCTTATCGGCTTCGTTGATCCACGCCAAGGCTTTTTGGATATCCTTGTTATTCGTATAATAATATTGTGCGGCTTGCAAATACGGCTTCTTTTCACCTTTCATGGCTTCATCGATGGAGGCCATAATTTCGGCATCTTGATCGACTATCAAATCGAAGCCGATTTGTGTATTTTCCCAGGCGATGTTCAATTTGGCACTTTGCGCGGTCACATCGGAAAATGTCATGATGAAGGTTTCCACCGGTTTGCTCAACTTTTCGGGGTTAACCTTAAAGCGGAATAAATCCTCTTCCTGCGTATAGGAGTAGGCGCCCCATTGTTTGCTGTTTTTTGAAAAAATAACCGTCCATTCGTCCGCCCCCGGTATGGTGAGCAGCCCGTACGTACCGGGCGGCACTTTATTTCCCGCGATGGTCACTTCGGTATCAAACGTGAGCGATGGAATGTTGTTGGCTCCCGTACGCCATATAGCGTCATAAGGTTCCAGCCCGCCAAAAATTTTCCGCCCGTTCAAGTTAGGACGGCTATAGGTAAGTGTCACCGTACCGATACCGAGACCCTGCGTGATGGTCTGCGCGCTACTGGCAGGAGGCAACTTCAATTGAGCGTTTGCTGGCTGCCATCCCATGGCAACCGCAATGGCAAGGATTGCCGATGCAAAAAGTCGTTTCTTCATGTTTCTGTTGTTCGTTTACAATGGTCCGAAATTAAGAAATATCCGGCAACATTACCGAAATATTACAATTCGTGCATAATACACCTTCGTTCCACACGTTTTAAAGGTGTTATTTCACAAAGTCCTGTTTTCCTGTGCTGTGCTGACGCATGGCGCAGGAAAATCAGGCACAAGCCCTCCGATAGCCTATTTTTTCCCAGCCGTATGGCCGCTTGCTGCGTAATACAGGATATAGAGGTAGCATACGCCCATCAGCAATAGAAACACCAACTGGAAGTCGTAGCTATCCTTCAATGTGGCGAACAACTGCGGGATAACGGCCCCACCGGCTATGCCCATGACCAACAGCGCGGATCCCTTTTCGGTAAACTTGCCCAAACCGGCGATGGCCAACGGCCAAATCGCTGGCCACATCAACGCATTGGACAAGCCCAAAAGCGCCACAAAGGCAACCGAAACATAACCGGCAGTCAGGTACGCCCCTGCTGTGAAAACAATCCCCAAAACGGCCGATAGCTTCAGCGCCTGCCCTTGGCTCATGACTTTCGGTATCGTAAACAGGCCGATGATATACCCTACCAACATGGCGCCCAATGTAAAGGACGTGTAGATGGTAGTCTCCTCGGGTGGGATATCGAATCCCTGTGCATAGGCACCGATGGCATCCCCGGCCATTACCTCCACGCCGACATAAAGGAAAATACACAATGCCCCAAGCAATAAATGCGGGAATTGGAGCACGCTGGTTTTTTCCTTGGCCAACGACGCATCGCCTACCGGTTCAGCGTTTATCTCCGACGCATTTATCTCTGGCAGGGACGACTTGGCCACCCAGATGGCCAGAACGACCAGTATGAGGGCCATCACCATGTAAGGCGCGTATATTTTGGCTGCAAACTCGTTGAGTATGGCTTCGGCAGCTTCATGCGACCCCGCCTCGGCAACACGTTTATCCAGATCGCGCACATCTTTAAAAACCAGTGCACTGATGACAATCGGACTCAAAATACCCGCAAGCTTGTTGCATATCCCCATGATGCTGATGCGGCGCGCGGCAGTCTCAATGGGCCCGAGAATACTGATATATGGATTTGACGCTGTTTGCAGCAACGACAAGCCGGAGCCAATGACGAACAGCCCCGCAAGGGAAATGTTGTAATTTCGTTGGGTAGCATAAGTACCGAAAATGAAGGTCCCCACAGCCATGACGAGCAACCCCAGGGCCATGCCTTTCTTCATGCCGGTGCGCTCCAATATCCAGGACGACGGCAGCGCCAAAAAGAAATAAGCCATGTAAAACGCTGTCGTGACCATGAATGCTTTGGAATAGGTATCCAAGCTGAAGGCCAACTTCACGAATGTAATCAGCGGACCGTTGATCCAGGTAACGAAACCGAAAATAAAAAAAAGTGCACCGATGATGACCATAGGTCCGACGGTGGATTTAGGAGTAGTAGCATTGACACTCATGTCGGGTTAGTAGTTAAATGTTGTTGTACTTACAAGACTATGAAATTAAATCTACAATTGGAATAAAAAAGATTATGCAAACGGTTGATTAGTTTTCGATGAGCGGTGGCCGGCAAAGATGGCAGATGGTCGACGACCGGCATAAGGTTTTCTAAAATAGGAAACGCCCTGAATTATCAGGGCATTTCCTACACCTAAACCGTATCATAAAACCATGGAAATGGTTTCGTAGATATCTTAATTACAAAAGAGCGTTAAAAAGGTTTTTTTGTTTTTTTATTTTTTATCGCTTGATAAGTGCACGCTGCCGACACCGTCGACCGGCTCCTGTTCCACCGCTGGTCGCTGCCCCCAATTAAACCCGTTCAGGTGGCTGGAATGAAGCCCCGGACGCAGCGATGTGAATCATTCTCCCAGGTACCGTTCGCGGATGATGTTGCGGTGATGATTAAGGTGGCCTGCAATAATGTACATGAAGGCACGAACACTGATAAGCCGCTCGGAAGCAAGCCCCTTGCGCATCAACTCGTGGTCGTTTAAATGCCTGAAAAGCATTACGTTTGATTCCCTGACCAACGCAAACTCATCGGAGAGACTTTTCAATGACCGCTCATTGAACCGCGCATTAGCGACAAAGTCGTCCGGTTCAAAACCAATCAGTTCTTTGGTATCGTTGCGTGCAAACCGCAACGCGCGATAGGCCATAATTCGCTCCGTATCAATGATATGGCCCACCACTTCTTTGATCGTCCACTTTCCTTCGGCGTACGCATATTCGGATTTTTCCTCGGGGATGCCGGCCAGGAACATCGGAAAGGTCTTGACTTGTTCATTGAGCAAGTCCATGATATCTCCCGAGATGGTCTCTATGTAGGCGGTGTAAATTGCCGGATATTCATCAGATTTGAGCGGGTTCATACGTTTGGCTACTTGGTAATACAATTCTAAATGTGGTTCCTTTGTCTATCTCAGACTCTTTTACAAAAATCTGCCCTTTATGATATTCGATCATCCGCTTGGTAAGACTTAATCCCAGTCCCCAACCCCGTTTCCGGGTGGTAAAGCCCGGCTGGAATACCGCATCGAACTTGGCGCGCGGAATCCCTTTTCCGGTATCGCTAATGTCTATAAAAATTTGCTCTTTTGCAATATTCTCTGAAATCACAATATCGATTCGACCTGCGGACTCAATGGCATTTGCCGCATTCTTCAACAGATTTTCGAGTACCCAATCGAATAACGGCACATTAAGCATGGCTTCGACTTTGGTATCGCCTGAAACGTTGAAAATGATCTTGTCGCTCGTCCGTACCTTGAAATAGCTGACAAAATCGACCACCACTTTATATACTGCATGACTTTGTAGCACCGGCGCCGAGCCGATTTTGGAAAACCTGTCGGCAACGATTTCCAGCCGTTTCACATCGCTCTCCATTTCGATGAGTAAGGGATCGTTTTCGGCATCAAACTTGGCACGGACCAATTCCAGCCAAGCCATGAGCGACGATATCGGCGTACCCAATTGATGGGCTGCTTCCTTGGCCATCCCCACCCAGACGAGATTCTGCTCGGATTTACGGATGGAGTTAAATACGGTGTAGGCAATGCCCAGGAAAATCGCAATCAGCGATAGCTGAACGTAGGGGAAAAAACGCAGCTGGTTTAACAGCAGCGAATCTTTGTAATAGACAAACCATTGACCTCCGTTGGGGAGGTTGATGATAATCGGTGGATGGCTTTCCTTCATGATAGCCAGTTGCCGATTGAAATATGCCGGGTCATACTGGAGGTTGTCATCGTTGCTATCTGCTAAAATATTGGTTTTGGTAGAATCCAGATCACGCCAATAGATGATGCTGTCATGAGCATCGGCGATAATGGCCGGAAGCGAAAGGCTATCACGAACGGCATAAATGAATGTAATGGCCTCATCGTCTAAATCGGGCATCGTAATGATGTTTCGCGTGCTCATCGCCCATACCTCGGCCTTGGTCCGCTCAGATTTGGAAAGGTTCCTTACCAGGTAATTTGTGTACAGCAGCGACGCCCCTGCAATGAGCGCCGCAAAGATTAACAAAGCAAATTTCCAACGTTGTTGGTTATATTGGTAAGGAGTGAGATTCATTCTTCTGCCGTAATTTTCACTCGTTTTGTCATCCCATCATCCGCCTGTATGGTCAGGTATGCCTGATTTTCCTCAATATCCAGCAAGTTTTCAAGAATTAAACTACAGGTCTCCCGTTGCGAGATATCAACATCGTTGATCGCCATGATGCGATCGCCCACCCGTACACCCGGATCACCGTTTCCCCAGATAATCCCGACTACCAGTTTATCCCCAGGTATCGTTGGAGAGAGGCTCCAATCTTTTATTGTCTTTTGATAGGTAAGTTTCATGGCCGTCACATCGTGAGGCGCAAAATAAAAATGTTTATTTATACCATCTATGGTCACATTACCGTAACGTAGCGGTCCCGCTCCCAATCTTGTATTCGAACCATCCTGTGTGGTGGTACTGACGTCAGCAAATTCGACTCCACCGATTTTCAATGCCGGTAGCAACACACGATAGCGCGTGCCGCCTACCCCTTCGCCATGCAACCCAATCTGCGCATTCCCAAATCCACGTTCTTTCAAGCGGAATGCTTTGCGCCTTTTTCTGGAAAAAACAGCATAACTGCGCTCGCTTAAACTATAAAAATTGCCGTCGCCGGTATCAAAAAGCACACGCTCTGATGCCTGTTTTGCTGGATGCACCTCCACGAATGGCAGGCTTTGTATGCTATCCAACAGGAGGCCGGTCCGAAAATCTGGATCGACTGCCACGTGCCGGATATCGTCGGTAAGCACAATCACCTGCCGTTGTGCGTCAAAATGGACGATGGAATTTCTGGTCATGTTGCTCCCAATAAGCCCCTCGACATCAAAGCACTTCAATATCAGGTTGTCCTCGCTTGCCACCAGAGCAGGAATTCCATCAAAACGCGTCGCACCGATACTTATTCCATCGATATTGACCACATACATTGAATCGCGTTGCGCATTTACATCAGTTATTCGCTTTTTGGCCAACGTGTCCGCATACAATTCCGCGGCGAGCCGACGAGAAACCAACAAGGGCGCATCGGTATCCCAGATAAATCGCCTCTCCTTATTTTGAATGGCTATGCGCACAATGATTTTATTACGCACCCCTTCATAAGGAATCTCTTCATAGTACCCGGCGTGCTGCGTGCCCCCCCGGTTGAATGCCACGGTATCCTGCGGTCTACAAAAGCCACCAAAACAACCCGGTACAACGAGGAATAACAAAATGGACAAACTGCGCATCATATAAGCGGATCTTAAATCCACCGCCAAAATACATAATTCTGCCTTAAATGGTGGTTTCGGTGCCGCATTTTTTATCTTTGCGACATGGATCAGGACAGGAACGTAAGGGTGCGTTTTGCACCGAGCCCCACGGGAGGGCTGCATTTGGGTGGTGTGCGCACGGCGCTATTCAACTATTTGTTTGCCAAACAGCATGGCGGTACGTTTGTGCTGCGCATTGAAGATACTGACCAGACCCGCTTTGTACCGGGTGCCGAAGCATACATCCAGGATTGCCTCCGCTGGTGCGGCATTGAGCCCGATGAAAGCCCCATCCATGGTGGCGAGCACGGCCCCTATCGCCAGAGCGAACGCAAAGCCAATTACCGGGCATATGCAGAACAACTCGTAGCCAATGGCTATGCCTATTATGCCTTCGACACAGCCGAGCAACTGGATGCCCAACGTGCGGCACATCCCAACTTTAAGTATAGCCATGAAAACCGGCAGCAACTGCGCAATTCACTCAGCCTACCCGCTGACGAAACCGAACGGTTGCTCGCGGAAGGCCATCCGCACGTCATCCGCATCAAGATGCCAGTAGGCGAAACCATAGGTTTCGAAGACCTTATCCGGGGGATGGTAAGCTTCGACTCGTCGTTGGTGGATGACAAGGTGCTGCTCAAGGCTGATGGCATGCCCACTTACCACCTGGCTGTGGTGGTCGATGATTACGTGATGGCCATCACCCACGTCTTCCGCGGCGAAGAATGGCTGCCCTCCGCGCCTGTACACATCCTGCTATGGGAATACCTTGGCTGGCGCCACGCCATGCCCAAGTGGGCTCACCTGCCGCTCATCCTTAAACCCGACGGTAACGGCAAGCTCAGCAAACGCGACGGCGACCGGCTCGGCTTCCCGGTATATGCAATGAACTGGCTTGACCCCCAGACCGGCATTCTCACGAAGGGCTTTCGCGAAATGGGTTTCCTACCCGAAGCGTTTGTGAATATGCTGGCGTTGCTTGGCTGGAACGATGGCACCGACCAGGAGATTTTTACACGCGATGAGCTGGTAAGCAAATTTTCCGTAGAACGCATCAGCAAGGCTGGCGCCAAATTTGATTTCGAAAAAGCCAAGTGGTTTAACCACGAGTGGATAAAGCGGAGCGACGGCGACACCCTGCTTTCCGAGCTTCGCAGCCTGCTGGCGGCCAACGGCGTCATCGATCCCGATGAGCAATACCTCTCAGCAGTGCTGGCGCTGGTAAAAGACCGGCTCACGTTCACCACCGATTTTTGGGAGCAGGCTTCGTATTTCTTCAAACAACCGGAGGGATACGACCTTGCCGCCATACAGCCCAAGTGGAATACGGAAAAGACCGCGTTCTTCGCCGATATGATTGCCAAGCTGGAAAATTTTGCGCCCTGGCATAGCGCCGAGTTAGAGAGCTTTTACAAGCTGGCCATTAATGCTTCAGGCATGAAAATGGGTGAATTAATGCTTCCATTCCGTGTCATGCTGGTGGGCGGCAAATTTGGCCCGCACGTGTTTGACATCGCTGCGCTGCTTGGTCGCGAAGAGACCGTAGCGCGCATGAAGAAAGGCCTGGAAGCGTTTACCCAAGCAACTCCTTGATATCATCCTGCGTGAGCGACTTAATGAAGCTTTCCTCGGTAGTGATAAGTGTGTCGGCAATGGTTTTTTTGCGGTTTTGCAATGCCAATATTTTTTCTTCCACCGTATCTTTGGTAATGAATTTATAGATAAACACATTGCGTGTCTGCCCGATGCGGTGGGTCCTATCTATGGCCTGCTGTTCTACTGCCGGATTCCACCATGGATCAAGGATGAACACATAATCGGCTTCCACCAGGTTGAGCCCCACGCCCCCCGCTTTGATGGAGATAAGGAAAAGCCGGGTATCTTCGTTTTCCCGGAACTGCTTGACTACTTCTTCTCGGTTTTTAGTTGCGCCATCCAGGTACGCGTAGCCGATGCCGTGTTTTTCGAAATATTGCTTAAAAATCACCAGCTGTTTCACGAATTGCGAAAATACCAGCACTTTATTCCCCCGCTGCAATACGCTTTCAAGGGTGTGAATGACGCTCTCGAACTTGCCGGATTCTCCTTTGAACGTGCTATCGACCATACGCGGGTGGTTAGCCAGCTGCCGTAGCCGGGTGAGCCCCTGCAACAACGTGATTTGCGGCGTTTTATGCTTTTCGTCACCCAAATTTTCCAAGATGGCATTGCGGTATTCTGATTTTATCCGCTCATAGCGCTCGGCTTGTTCGTCTCCCATCGCGCAATAAAAAATCTGTTCCGATTTGGGGGGCAGTTCAGTAGCCACCTGGCTCTTGGTACGCCGCAGGACAAACGGTTTGATGATGGCCTGCAAACGCCGGGCCTTTTCTTCGTCCTTCTTTTTTTCGATGGGCTGTACAAACTCCTGTTGGAAATAATGGTAACTGCCCAGCAAGCCCGGATTGAGAAAAGCCATCTGCGACCACAAATCGGCCACGGAATTTTCCACAGGCGTACCGCTAAGCACCAGCCGGTGTTTGCTCTTGAGACTTTTCACGGCCTTGAATGACTTAGACGTCGGATTCTTGATAATCTGGCTTTCGTCGAGGATGATGTAGTTGAAATAAAAGGCACTCAGCAGTTCCTCGTCACTGCGGACAATGCCATAGGTGGTGATGATGAGGTCGTAGTTTTCAAATGCGGCTGCTTCCTTATGCCGGCCTATACCGGTATGCACCAAGATGCGGAGATCGGGCACGAATTTGTCTGCTTCGTTCTGCCAGTTATACACGAGTGAAGTGGGCATGACAATGAGCGACGTCTTGGGGCCTTCCGCCTGGGTCATCCCCTCTTTCTGTTTCTGCAGAAACGCCAACGTCTGGATGGTCTTCCCCAGGCCCATATCGTCTGCCAGGCAGCCTCCAAAGCGGTATTGCTGCAAAAAGTGGAACCAATTGTAGCCTGCCTTTTGATAGGGCCGTAAGGCACCCTTGAATTGCTGGGGCTCTTCAATATCTGCAATCGCTTCAAACCCGGCCAACTGGGCCAGTTTACGGTCCATCGTCAAGGCCGTATGCTCGGAGATATCACTGAGCAACCCTACATGGTACTTACTCAGGCGAATACTTTTTTTATCTTCCGAAAAATGGAACAGCTGATTGTAGCGGGCAAACCATTCTTCGGGAATAATGGCGACCTCACCATTTGGCAGGACAAATTCTTTGACACTGTTCAGGATATGGTTGCGCAATTGCGTAAACGGCACTTCGTACTGGCCAAAACGCGCAATAGCCTGCACATCAAACCAATCGTTATTTTCATTGATGGATAGATCCAACTCCGTCCGGCCAAAGAAAAACCGTTTGTTGGGATCCTCCTGCACGATCTCATAGCCCAGCCGAAGAAGTTCTTCGTTGTGATCCCGCAGCCAGTCCATCGCCGATACCGCCTCGTTGCCCCTGGGCTCAGGCTCGAGGTTGCTGAAAAGCGCACTGGCCTTGTGCAAGCCCATGTGCAGCAGCTCCTGCAAGCGGTTTTCCTCCCAGTGCAGTGAGCGCTTGATACGGTGAAAGGTGTATTGATCTGCCGCCTCATCGTATTGCATCCGCACGGTCACTTTATTCTCGCCGCCCGACGCAAAAAGGTATGGGCCATAGCGGAAATCCAACTGCAGCTGGGAGGTTCCGTTTTCAACATAAAGCAACTTGATGACGGGAACCGCGTTGTGCTGATGTGTTTCGATGGCAAACCCCTCCGCATATACATGATGCTTTTCTATCAATCCGCGTACGAACGTTTCGAAATATTTGCGCTCGGTCGCCCGTGCTACAGCGATATACCGCTTTTGAAGAAACGGCGACAGCTTTTTTCCTTCCAACGGTTGGTCGAAATGGTACAACACATTTTCAAGCAACAGCCAGGCTTGCTGATTGATGACCACCTGTGCGTCTTTATACATAAATTCGATACGCTGTCCCTCATACTTTATGGTTGGGAAATAGCGTGTTTCTTCGCCGTTGCGGCGAAAGTGGAATAACACTGACGCCGCGTGCGGAGCGATTTCAATCCGCTGCTCCGCGGCATATCCGTCTTTGCTCATCAAAAACAAAGGTTTTTCTTTGAGCAATTCCAATGCCTGCAACAGGCGCCGCTCGATTTTGGGCCGGATGTAGTCGAAAAACTTTTGATCAAATATTTTGGCGAAAAAATCTACCGGCCTGACGGGCTTCTTGTGGTAGCGCTTTATGATATTGGTTTGTTCTATTTCTTCCAGCAGTTTAATGAGCTTGTGGTCGGTCTCGTCCAACACGCCCGCATAGTCTGCTGATGTATTGCTGAAAACCCGTCTATGCGTCAATGAATATCCACCATTGGGATTGAGCTGCACGACGTGCGGTTCGATGAGATAACCCAGATAGGGGTGTTCGCAAAGGGAATAGACCAACTCGTAAGGCTGTGTAGTATCGACTTGCTGCATCTAACAACTGTGGTATCTGAAAAAGGCATCAAAGATACGGAAATCTGCGCAATAATCCCGCTGTCTTCCGTAAGACTTGTGCCATCCGGCATTTTTACTGCGCGATAGCGGCTTGGGCAACGCGGATTTCGTCGTATCCGACGTCAGGCCCCAACATGTTTTTGATGGCTGAAAACGACTTTCCAGGGTGCTTACGCAACGTATCCAAAATGGTCTCCAATTTGGCTGCATCCACCAATTGGGTGGCTTCGACACCGTTGCCGATGAATTCAAGGAGATGGCCGATCACCGTGCCGGCGGTTAACCCCCGCTCTGCTGAAATCTCATCAACGGATTTGCCCGATCGGAACAGCTCAAAGCTGATGCGCTTCGTTTCGCCCTTTTTTGTTTTGCGCGCCGCGGCCATGTCGGGCAATTCCGATGCTATTGCAATGGTTGCCAATCCGTTCGCCTGGGTCATTATCGCTTGCAGATCATCGCCCTTGACCAATGCTCCCGTAATGGAGGCACACTGCCGCAACTGCTCCCGCTTGCGCTTGAAATCAATGAGCGGTTCTTTCAGCGCTTCCACGTACTTCTTCGTCCTTTTTTTAACCGCCCAAGTGCGTATATGCGCTTCCAATGGCACCACCAATTCGTCGTCGATGCGGGGCAAAAACCAATCTACGGCTTTGGCGGTACGCTCGTGGATCTGGGCGTAGTCGGCATGTTCTTGCTTGTTGAGCAAGCCATTCAATTGGTTCCTGAATCGATTGGCCACTTCCCGCAGGTGTTCGCAGGTGTGGCATTGCGCCTGCATAAACTGCATAGCTTCGGTCAGATCGGCGATATTGCGTTTGGCTAAATCGGCTTTCAATGCAGCCAATGCTTCGACAGCGGCGTCCCACCTGAAGGCCTGAAGGAGCATATGCCCGATGTAGTGGCGTTGGGAGGCTTCCAATAAGGCGGGCACCTCCTCATCTGCCAGCGTGTTGCTCGAAAAACGGGCCACCTGCTGGTCTGTACGAATGCTATGCGCGGGGATGCGCGAATACAACACCAACCCCTCTAACGTGCGAAGGCGGCTCAGGGCCACATACACTTGGCCGGCGGCGAAGGAGCCCCCCGCGTCGATGATGGCTTTGTCAAACGTTAGCCCTTGGCTTTTGTGGATGGTAATCGCCCATGCCAACCGCAGGGGGAACTGGGCAAAGGTGCCTAACACCTCCTCCTCAATTTTATCTTCCGCTTTGTCATAACGATACCGGATATTTTCCCAAGCTTCGCGTTTCACCTCCACCGCGTCGCTGCCGTCGGTGAAATCAACGATCAACGCATCCCCCGAAGCGTCGATATGCTTAACGTAACCAATTTTGCCGTTGTAATAGCGCCGTTCATCCCCGCTGTCGTTACGGATAAACATGACTTGCGCACCGATTTTCAGTTCCAGCTCCACTTCCGCGGGATACAGGCTTTCGGGAAAATCGTTTGACACCTTAGCCTTCAATGCGATGGGTTTGCCCGGAAGCGCGTCAAGCTCTCTCCGGTTGATGGCATCGGCCCGGTGATTGTGGGTCGTCAGCGTGATGTAAGGCTCATCGCTGGATGGCAGGAAATCGGGGCGGTAATAACGATTGAGCAACTCCAGCTGTGCAGGCGAACAACAGTTGTTGCGGATATCGTTGAGGATATCAATAAAAAGCTGTTCGCTTTGCCGATAAATCTTCTTGAGCTCCAGCAATAGCGGTGGATGCGCTCGCAACACCTTTGCATCGAAGAAAAAGGGAGTCGGATAATACTGGCTCATGATCGCCCACTCCCGCTCTTTCACCACCGGCGGCAGCTGGTACATATCGCCGATAAATAACACTTGTAGACCGCCGAAGGGACGGGCATCACGCCGTACCGATTTCAGGATGGCATCAATGGCATCCAGCGTGTCGGCCCTCAGCATGGATACCTCATCAATCACCAGCAAATCGATTTCCTGGAGGAGGGCTCGCCGCTGCTTGGTCAGCTTCACTTTCCCGAATAGCCGGCGGCGGTTGTATATATGGCTATCATCATCGTTCCACGCGAGCTCATACTCTTCGATATACAGACCGAAGGGCAACCAAAACAACGAATGCAGTGTCGTGCCGCCTGCGTTCATGGCTGCCACGCCCGTTGGCGCGGCAACAGCCATTTTCTTATAACTATGCTGCCGGATATACCTGAGAAACGTTGTTTTCCCCGTGCCGGCTTTACCGGTAAGGAAAATGTTGCGGTTCGTCTGGTTCACAAACGATACGGCTTGCATGAATGCCGTATTTTGCACGTCTAGTTCGGCCATAATGCTGAAGAAGGTTTACTGTCAATGTTAAACAGCAGGTAAACAAACAAAAGTACTATTTTTTTGGATAGTTGCGGCCGGTGTATACGATAAACTTCCGGTTGTCTCCAGCTGCCGTTTATACACCGAAACAATTTCCTGATGTTTAGATTCATTATAATTAGTACCTTTGTACCCTTGTTAGCAAAGTCCATGTAATGTCACAACATCAATCCATTAACCAATTAAGAAAGGGAGAAACAGCAACCATCGTTGGATACCTCGCCGATGAGATACCCATTAAAATCTACGAAATGGGATTATTACCTGGGGTCGTGCTAACCTTGAAACGGCAGGCGCCATTCAATGGACCGGTTTGCATCCATATCCGGGACAACCCCAATGCCATAGCGTTGCGCCGGTCTGAGGCAGCCCTTATTTTAATCGAAACCCTATCATAAAAACATGACCGAGACAAAAATCGCCTTGGTGGGCAACCCCAATGTAGGTAAATCCACGGTATTCAATAAACTGACTGGCCTGCGCCAGAAGGCGGGCAACTATCCGGGCATCACTGTGGAAAAGAAAACGGGAAGCTTTACTTATCAGCATACCAAATATCAGCTGATTGATCTCCCCGGAGCCTATGGCATTCACCCCTCTTCGCTGGACGAGGAAATCGTTTATGAGGTACTCGTTGATAAAAACAATCCGAACCACCCCGAGCTGGTGGTCGTTGTGGGCGACCCGTTCAACCTGAAGCGCTCGGCCCTGCTTTATCAGCAAATACGGGAGATCGGATTACCGGCCATTTTTGTGGTGAATATGATTGATGAGGCCGAACGGGCAGGAATTTCCATTGATGTAGACCGGCTCGAAAAGGTGCTTTCGACCAAGGTTGTGCTTACGGATGCGCGCTCGGGCAAAGGCATTGATTCGCTGAAAGCCGCCCTGCAATACAAACCCAACGGCTACACTCCCGCATTCAGCATTCCGGATGAGTATGCCGCTGTCACCCAACAGGTGAAGGAGCAGCTGGCACCTGCCAACGATTACATCGCATGGTTGTATTTGTCGCAAAAACGCAGCAAACACTTGGATGCCACAGCGTCTTCCGAAATCAGCGCCATCCGGCAAGAAAACCAGATTAATTATCATCGGCTGCAAATACACGAAACGATGGCAAGGCACAGCACGCTGGATCGCCAGCTGGCCAATGTGCTGAAGGATCCAGCCAAAAAGCGTGAAAACCTCACGGCTCGCCTTGACGACTTGCTGATCCACCCGGTTTGGGGGTATGTTGTCTTCTTCGCTTTGCTCATGCTGATTTTCCAGGCCATATACACATGGTCGGGCCCCTTCATGGATGCCATAGATAACGCCTTCGCGTGGCTGGCAGCCAGTGCCGGCGAACGATTGCCGGACGGCCCGCTTAATGGCTTGCTGACGGACGGCATCATCGCCGGTATCGGCGGCATCGTCATTTTCATCCCGCAGATTGCCATCTTATTTGTGTTTATTTCCCTGATGGAGGAATCCGGCTACATGAGCCGGGTAGTCTACCTGATGGACCGGTGGCTACGCCCCTTCGGGCTCAGTGGTAAAAGTGCCGTACCCCTCATGTCGGGCGCAGCCTGCGCCATTCCGGCGGTGATGTCTGCCCGCACCATTGAAAACGATAAAGAGCGATTGATCACGATACTGGTCACACCGTTTATGACTTGCTCCGCGCGGCTGCCCATTTACATCATCATCATCGGCTTGGTCATCCCCCAAGAGCGTTTCTGGGGATTGGACTTACAAGGACTGGTGCTCTTTGGTATGTATGTATTGGGCATATTAGCGGCCTTAGGAAGTGCCTGGGTGCTGAAACAATTGATGAAAACCGACTATAAGAGCTTTCTGATCCTCGAAATGCCCACCTATAAATATCCCGTGGTACGCAACGTACTGCTGAACGTATGGGACAAAACCATGGGCTTTATACTGGGTGCAGGCAAGATCATTTTGGCCATCAGCGTTATCCTGTGGGTATTGGGCTCGTTTGGGGTAGACGATCGGTTTACCAATGCCGAAGATATTGTACGTACCGAGCGTCCGGAGCTCAGTGATGAAGCCCTTGAAAATGAAGTACAGTCGCAGCAGCTGGAATATTCGTTCCTTGGTACAATGGGCCGGTTTATCGAGCCGGCAATAACGCCCTTGGGCTACGACTGGAAGATGGGTATTGGCCTGATATCTTCGTTTGCGGCCCGCGAGGTATTTGTCAGTACCATGGCTACCGTTTACAGCTTGGGTGGCACGGATGATGAGCTGACCATTCGCGAGCGTATGGCGAGTGAAATCAATCCCAACACGGGCCGTCCGGCCTACAATTTTGCCTCGGGTATATCGTTATTATTATTTTATGCGTTTGCCATGCAATGCATGAGTACCATCGCTATTGTCAGAAGAGAGACAAATTCGTGGAAATGGACATTGATACAATTGACATTTATGACCGGATTTGCGTATCTTGCAGCTTTGATGGCATACCAACTTTTGAAATGATCAATGGATGCGATTACGATTCAATACCTAGCCATTAGTGCGCTGTTTTTAGCAGCACTGGTTTACCTGATTCGGCGAACCAGACGCTCCTTCAATGGAAGCAAGGGGTGCTCAAAAGGGTGCGGGTGCGAATTTAGTGAGAAAACAAAAGCGCTGAAAACCGAATAGGATATTGAAAACCTGTCGGGTTTCTATTATATTAGCCGCTTCAAATAAAAAAACCAATGACTTACCAAACGAAGGAAGAACTTTTCAACGAGATAGCAGGGGTCCTTACAGGCCAAGGATTCCAAATCGTACAACAGGACCAGACGCGTCCGTGGGGTGGTTTTTTCGTGATTGAGGAATCCCAAGCCCAGGAATTTGCGAATACCTATTTCAATGGGCTTGACGTGCAGGAGCTCAAGATCTCGGGAAAGCTCAGCCCCAAAATCCTCATCGTAGCCCCCGGAAAGCGCCTTTCCTGGCAGTACCATCACCGCCGCGCCGAAATCTGGCAGGTGGTACGCGGTATCGTCGGCGTGGTGACCAGTGACACCGATGAAGAGCACGAATTGCAAATCCTGAATCCAGGAGACGTTATCCGGCTCGACCAGGGAGAGCGCCATCGCCTCGTAGGACTTGATGAATGGGGGGTACTGGCTGAAATCTGGCAGCATACGGATGCTTCCAATCCGTCGGATGAAGACGATATTGTAAGGGTACAGGACGATTTTGGAAGATAAGGCAGGTTAGTGCGCTTGCTCCACGTATAGTTCGACCTCCTCGTTGACACGGTGGTAGGTCGCGGCTGCCTGCTCGGCCAATCGATCGGTAAAAAGGATACCATAAAGGTGGTCGGTTTCATGCTGGAAAATAACAGCTGTAAAGCCTTCTACCATTTCCTCATGCTCAGCTCCATCGATGTCCTGGTAAGTGAGGCGTATGGCGTAGTTGCGCAATACCTGACCCATGGTATCCGGGATGGAGAGGCACCCTTCCAGCCCCTTTCGCAGCAATTTGGACCGCCACGTGATTTTGGGATTCAGGTAGAGTTCGAATGGCTCGCCTGCCTTGTCGAAGCGCTGCACCCAAATCAGATTTCGGTTTATCCCAACCTGCGGCGCTGCAATGCCCACACCAGGATGCGTCGAATCTCTCACTGCCTGGTACATCCGCTTAGCCAATAACGGCACTAACCCGTCCTGCGGATCGATATCATCCGATAGGGCCTTGAGTATACGCCCCTCATCGGGCACGGTATCCTGAATGACGCGCAACAGTTGGGCGGTGTCTCCGGAGAGAATCAGGTTTCGCTCCGCTTCCGTCAAGGGGTTCGGCGGGCTATCGGGGCGTGGTCGTTGCTTCATGGGGCCAGTGTATTTTTTTTCGCCTGCGGGAATGGGTACCGGCAGGTTGTTCGCTTTGGGAGGTACCGGACAGCGATAGCCGCTGCTATATGCGCAGTAAGGGTTGTAGGCAAGATTAAAGTCGATAATGATATAACCGCCGTCTATATCCGAAACTGACAAATCAAGGTACCGCCCGCCACCATAGGTACCATCGCCATTCGTTGCATCGGTAAAGGGCAAAAACAGCTGATTCCGATAGGCGGGACTGACAAACAGATCGGCACTTCGATACATTGTCAATTCAAGCGGCTCGCCGTTTATCTCAAAGCGGGCCTTACCGTAACGCACATAAGCTTTACTCGTGCCGTCGGATGTAGGCATCCTAAACGGCTGCTCGCTATGGAGAAGCTCTACCGCCGCACGTACGCGATATGCGGCATCCGGTTTGTAATGGTGGAGATGCTGAGCATCCCCTTCGTTTAGCGGTGTGGAGGGATCCTTCAGAAAAGCGGCCACGCGGTTTTTCCGCAGCGTAAGGATGCTATCTCCATAGGTCTGCGCCTTGGACAGGCTTATGCAGCCAACAACCAACACCACAGCCCATGACACCTTACGTTGTAAGTACCTGCATTGCATGGCAAAATGAATCGTTGACATCGCTGGATCTATAAGTTTCCCTTTTTCAACTCGTTCACGGCGTGATCAACCGCTCGCGCCGTGAACGCCATATAGGTAAGTGTTGGGTTTTGGGTGGCTGTAGAGGTCATGCAAGCGCCGTCGGTCACGTAGACATTTTTGCACAGATGCAACTGATGCCATTTGTTTAACAGCGAGGTCTTCGGATCGTGACCCATGCGTACCCCACCCATTTCGTGGATGTCGTTGCCGGGCCGGCGATTGTCGTCTGCCGTTTGGATATTAGTAAAGCCGGCCGCTTCATACATCTCACTCATCTGATCGTAGTAGTCTTGGCGGCGCTGCCAATCGCTGTCATCGTAGGCTACCGAGATGTGCAAAAGCGGCACACCCCAGGCGTCTTTCTTATTGTTATCGAGCCACACGCGGTTGCTTTCCTTGGGGATGGTCTCCGCCATCATGTGCGAGTGAATCCGCCAGTTGCTGAGCGTTGGCTGCAACAGACCGTCTTTAAGGTTCGTGCCAACACCGCCGGTATCCCGCAGTTCTTGCCTGCTTGCGCCGAAGGCAGCAGCCCACCCGCGTAAGAAGTCCGTTTCCTGCCGCGTTACATTCCTGAAATTCGGGATGTAACCGCCGCCCGCCGGATTCCGGCCGTCGGTCTTGTATTGCAACAGCCCGTCGTACTCGGCACTGATCCGGGCCGTATAATTGTGAAAGGCAATATACTTGCCCAGCAACCCGTTGTCATTTCCCAACCCATTGGGGAAACGTTCGGAAACGGAATTCAGCAATATCAAATTGGTGTTTAAGGTTGAAGCATTGACAAAAATGACCTGGGCATAGAACTCCAGTTCGTCCTTGGTATTGGTATCGACTACTTTCACGCCGGTAGCTCTGCCTGTTTCCTTATCATACAGGATGGAATGCACAACCGAAAAGGGCCTCAAGGTAAGGTTACCTGTTTTCTGTGCCCAGGGCAAGGTAGACGAATTGGTGCTGAAATACCCGCCAAAGGGGCACCCGCGCTGGCATAAAGTACGATTTTGGCACTGTACGCGGCCTTGCTGAATATGAATAGGCTGTGGCTGGGACAGGTGGGCGCACCGGGCACTGATAACATGGCGTCCTTTATAGCGGTTATCTACGGTTTTCCGAAAATGGTCTTCTGCAGCATTAAGCGGGTAAGGTGGCAAAAACTCGCCATCGGGCAATGTGGCCACCCCGTCCTTATTGCCCGCTATGCCAACAAACCGCTCGACATAGCTATACCAGGGCGCAATATCGGCGTAACGTATCGGCCAATCGACCGCAAAGCCATCACGGGCCGGCCCCTCGAAGTCATACTCGCTCCATCGTTGCGTCTGGCGCGCCCAGAGCAGCGATTTTCCACCTACTTGATATCCCCGTAGCCAATCAAATTCTTTATCCTGGATATAGGGGTGTTCATCATCCTTCACAAAAAAATGCGCCGAATCTTCACGGTAGGCATAACAACGGTTGGCTATGGGATTCCGTTGCCTATCCTGAAAAGTCATTTCCCCCCGATGCTCAAGCTCATACGGGTAAAGGTTGGTCGTGGGATAATCCTTGACATGCACGACGTCACGCCCCCGCTCCAACACTAAGGTCTTCAAGCCTTTCTCAGTAAATTCCTTGGCGGCCCATCCGCCGCTGGCTCCGGATCCGATGACGATGGCATCAAATGTCCGGTCCTTCACACTATCTATCGCTATATTAGCCATGTGTTATTTCAGTTGTTTAGTTTGGTTTGGTGTCACACCGGGAAATATCCATTATACCTACCGGGGATCAACTCGTATTTTACCAGATTGGTCATGACGTATTGGGAGTTCATATATCCTTGGATGGTTCTGCGTTTGACCATGCCATAAAAAGATGTGAGCTCGTCGTCGCCACTATCAGCCACCTTGCTTAACAGCGCCGTACGTTGTTCAAGATCGGCCTCGGCAAAAGGCTTCCCCAATTCTTTTTGCGACCAATTTCTAAATGCCGCTAAGCCCTTGGTAAACGCCTGCTGATCGTCGGGACTGTGGCAATCGTCGACCATCTTGAGGACAAAAAAGTGCAATAACAGGTCTTTCCCTCCCGGATTGTCCGTGGCCGGAACCAATGTTTCCACCAATTCCTCCAACAGCCCTTCATCGGCTTCACTGATCGAAAGGTTAGCCAATGCTATGCTGGCCTTGCGCGATTCACGGAAGCACGCTGGAAGGACCATCGTGCCTCCGGCAATATATAACAATGTACGAACTGCCGCTCTACGATTCATAATAGCTGATCACTTTATTTTAGCCTTCAATAATACAAAATTTATTCGACATTATCCGCCAGGCCGTGGCGCAGACACATTTCGGATTTCGCCGTGGTGTTTCCGGTTCACGGCGGTCTTGTTCTACGTATTCGCCCATAAAAAAAGCTGCCTTGAGGGGCAGCTTCAACGAAAACCAATCGAATTGATTTGCTGGAATTTCCGTTAGATAAGCCTGACATTCACTGCGTTGGGGCCTTTTTTGCCTTTAGCAATCTCAAAAGACACATCGTCTTTCTCGCGGATCTTGTCAATCAGACCAGATACATGAACGAAAACATCCTCACCTCCACCTATGGGAGTGATAAATCCGAAACCTTTGGTCTCATTGAAGAATTTTACTACACCTTCTTGCATGGGTAATCTAAAAATAAAATTAAATAATGGCGAATGTATGCATTATTTGTGCCAAATATTGAATCTTATGCAATTCATTTTTTTTCGCCGCCAAATTACCGGCGCAGACCGGCGCGAAAAGACTTATGGATTTGGCATGCTTGTAGCATCTGTGTATCACAACGCGTCATTACAACATATCACACGTTATCGCTAAGTTTGCAAAGCAATGAGGGACTCTAATTCCAGTATCATGATTCGTAGCATATTCTTGTCATTCCTACTTTTTTCTACCATGGCCAGCATGGCACAACGCCCCCCCGAAACCACGTCAATCCAGCAAAAATGGCAACAAATCGATAGCCTTGTGCAAAAAGGCCGGCCGGAATCGGCAGCGGCAATTGCGCGGAAAATCTTGACCGAAGCACAAAAGGAAGGCCTCGCCCCTCATGCCATTAAAGCACAGCTCTTCTTGATGGGCGCGGATGAGCGTATTCAGGAAAATTCCACCATTCGTAATATCCAGCGTATTGATTCTATCATCCGGATCAGCGAGGGCGCCGAAAAAGCAATCTGGCAGAGCATCAATGCCGAATTGTATTGGCAATATTATCAACGCAACCGCTGGACCATTCTTGGCCGCACACCCATTGCCGGAGCTCCGCCGGCAGATATCTCCGTATGGGATGCAGGTACATTTATCGCCAAAGCGAGCGACTTGTACCAAGCGTCGATCCTGGACAGCGAACCACTGAAAGCTATACCGATAGCGCAATATGTGCCGCTCATTGCCGAAGGCGAAAATACACGGCATCTGCGGCCGACGCTGTATGATTTCCTCGCGTTCCGCGCGATCGCTTTTTTTGAAAACGAAGAAAAAGACATTACTCAACCGGCATATCAATTCCAGATTGACGGCACACTGTGGTTCGAACCGGTTGACCGCTTTGCCGAGGTCAAAGTAAACCCCGCGCAACCAGCTTCCTTGCATTTCCGCGCATTACACACTTATCAACAAGTGCTCGATTTTCATCGGCATGACGAACAGCCCGATGCACTCATCGACGCCGACCTTCATCGGCTGGCTTTTGTGCACCGATATTCCGTACATCCTCAAAAAGACAGCTTATACTTACGCGCGCTGACGTTGTTGGAACAGCGCTATCCGAACAACCCTGCGGCCGCGCAAGCGTCCTTTTCAATCATCCAATGGCTGTACAACAACCGGCTTCGCCATACTGAAGAAACAACGGATTTGCGCGTACTCAACAGAAGATTAGACACGCTGATTGCTCGTTTCCCCGGCTCGGAGGGCGCCGTGAACGCGACCAGGCTACGCCATGAACTGACCACGCCTTCCCTAAGTCTACAAACCGAAGAAGTGGTATTGCCCGCAGAAAATAGTAAAGCGTTGATAACCTATCGGAACCTCGATAAGGTCTACTTAAATCTGTATAGCATCACCCCACCGATAGACGCGAACCAGCGCCAGTTGAGTGATGCCGAACAAGCCGAAATACGCCAGAAACAGCCATTACGATCATGGGAGCAAGCCTTGCCAGCAGCAGCCGACCACGATGAACATCGCGCGGAGTTGAAAATCGAACCCCTGCCCGCCGGCTCGTATGTGTTGGTAGCTTCGGCCACACCGATATCGCAAACCTCGAAAAACATCGTACATGCGGCTCCATTCCAGGTGTCGTCACTAAGTGCGGTCACCAACACCGGTGCGGACGGCAATTGGTTGTTTGCCCTACACCGCAAATCGGGCATGCCGCTGCATGGAGCCAAGGTAGTCTATTGGACAAGCAACTGGAACAACGAGCGCAAAGCTTACCAACATACGAAGCTGGGGGAAACCACGACGGACGATACCGGCAAAGCTGCGATACCCGATGCGGGGACAAAGCAAGCTGCCCCATACGGCGCAAGCCATACACGGGTGACGGGGATTTCACTCATCCATCACGCAGACTCGCTCAAGCTGCCAGGCTATTATCACTTCACCAGAGACAACAACAAACAGCCTGAAAACCGTGAACATGCGTTTTTCTTCACCGACCGATCAATATACCGCCCAGGACAGTCCATTTACTTCAAAGGAATTTTGGTAGCATATAATACCGCAAACAAGATTTCTAATGTCTTACCCAATAAGCAAGCCAAGGTGACCCTTTACGATGTAAACGGGCAGGAAGTAACAACATTGGATGTAACGACGAATGACTACGGCTCTTTTTCAGGCCATTTCACCGCGCCTGAACATGGCCTCACCGGCCAGATGCGTCTGGGAAACGATCAGGGCTCGGCCTATTTTGCCGTTGAAGAATACAAACGGCCAAGATTTAAAGTCTCATTCGATACATTGAAGACCGGTATAGCCCTTAATCAGGAGGTTATGGTGAGCGGCAAGGCTCAGGCATATGCCGGGAACGCCGTAAGCGGGGCCGAAGTCCGCTATCGGGTGGTGCGGCGCGCCCGCTTCCCTTACTTCTGGACATTTTACCGTTGGGGGCAACCACATTCGCCTGATATGGAGATTGCCAGCGGGACATCGACTACCGATGCAGAAGGAACTTTTGACGTGGCTTTCACCACGATACCCGATAAGCAGCTTAATCCGGAGACATTCCCGGTATTTACCTACACGGTATATGCCGATGTGACGGATATCAACGGCGAGACACAGCGCAGCTCCATCGGTGTGAACGCGGGCTACCGATCCCTGCAATTGACGGCTTCGATCGATGAGCAGCTGGACCTGCATCAGCAGCAGCAACTGCACATTCATACCCAAAACCTCAATGGAATTCCTGCTCCGGCAGAAGTGGCCATCGCCGTCCGGCCGCTGCGCTTTCCGGGGAAGCTGTATCGCAAACGGCTCTGGGAAAAACCAGACCAGCACCTCATGAGCGAAGCGGAATTTCGCGCTGCCTTTCCCGATGATGAATATAACGATGAAGCCGACTACCTGCAATGGGCGCCCGGTGATACGTTGTGGTCGGCTTCGTTAAATACCGAAAAGACGAACATGGTGGAATTGCCCGCCAAGATTTGGAAACAGGAGGGTTGGCATGTCATTGAACTGACAACGTCTGATCCCCTGGGCAATGCCATCACCGAAAAGAAGTACATCTACGCGGTCGACACCGGCAAGCAAGCTCGGACACAGGCCAACCTGTTGGTGTTTAGCAATAAGACGTCGCTGAAACCTGGAGAGTCATTGCGGATAGCCGTAAAGACAGGTAGCGACAGCACTTACGTGTTGGAGACCGGTACGGACACTGCCCCGGCGATTACGGCTTTCTCCACTTCAAGGCTCATCGACCGCCGGATTTCGGAAAAAGATCGGGGTGGCATAGCATTCTCCTGGCTCTATGTATACAATAACCGCGTATACACGGCGTCTCAGCAGATTATGGTGCCCTGGTCCGATCGCGACCTCCACCTGGAATGGGCCACCCACCGGGACAAGCTGCTGCCCGGTGAAGCGGAAGAATGGCACCTGACGATTAAGGGCGATAAAAAGGAACAGGTAGCAGCGGAACTGCTGGCCGGACTTTATGACGCCTCACTTGATGCATTAAATCACCATCAATGGCATTGGAACACACTGAGGGAAACGACGTTTTTAACCAGCTATTGGAATACCAGTTCAGGATTCGGCCAATCGTTGGGTTCCGGCTGGCAGAACGACCTGCAAGCCCCCCTTCCCGACGGATATACCAAGCGCTATGATGAGCTTGACGGCCTGGCACGCTCCATTTATCCTGGTGGACGAATGGCCTTGCGCGGTATGGCCGGCGCCTTTGAAATGGCGGCGGCGCCTGCACTGCAGTCAAAAGCGGCTGACGGCGTAGCTGTCGAAGAAGTAGCAGCAGCCGGCCAAGAGCACACCATCGGCTATAGCGACAGCATTCCTGGCGAAGCTTCTCCCTCTCCGCAGGCTGAAGCGATTCCACTGCGCGCGAACCTCCAGGAAACTGCCTTCTTTTTCCCGCACTTGCAGACCGATGCTGAAGGTAATGTGTCCTTCAAATTCACCATGCCCGAGGCACTCACCGAATGGAAACTGATGGCTTTTGCCCATACCGCCGATTGGAAAACCGGTTACCTCGAAGGAAAGGTAAAAACCCAGAAAGATTTAATGGTGATGCCCAATTTACCTCGCTTCGTCCGGCAGGGCGATGCCGTCCGCATCAGCGCAAAAATAAGCAATGTCAGCGCTGTGGACCTCAAAGGCACAGCCAGCCTCGTGCTCCTGGACGCCACGACCTTTGAGCCGATAACGGGCTTGAGCGATACTATCCCGCCAAAGGACTTCGTTGTGAACGCCAATCAAAGCAGTACAGCAGATTGGATGCTGCACATCCCGGCAGACCTTTTCAACCCGATAGTCGTACGCGTCACCGCAAAGGCGGGCAATTTCACGGACGGCGAGGAACATACCTTACCGGTCCTTACGAATCGCATGTTGGTAACCGAAACATTGCCGTTGCCCATCCGAGGCAATGAAAGCCGGACTTTTGAACTGGAAAAGCTGCAACAGCCTGCAAGCGACACGCACACAAACCATGCGTTGACCGTGGAATTTACGGGCAACCCCGCTTGGTATGCCGTACAGGCGCTCCCCTACTTGATGGATTATCCGCTGGAATGTGCCGAGCAGGTCTTCAACCGGCTCTATGCAAATGCGCTGGCGGCCCACATCGTGGCCCAGGCACCGCGGGTGAAGGCTATCTTTGACCAATGGAAAGGAAGCGATACGACTGCCCTGCTTTCCAACCTGGAGAAAAACCAGGAGCTGAAATCGGCATTGCTTGAGGAGACACCGTGGGTCATGGAGGCGAAGGACGAAGGCGAACAAAAGCGGCGCATCGCACAGTTATTCGACAGCCACCAATTGGCGCAGGGGCTGCAGCAACATGCCGTTAAGCTGGCCGACATGCAGCTGCCCGATGGCAGCTTCCCATGGTTCCGCGGTATGCAGAGCGACCGCTACATCACACAGTACATCGCCACGGGAATTGCCCGCCTTCGGCACCTCGGTATAGCTGCTGCGCAATCGGAGGTGGTTGATGGAATACTTACCCGCGCGGTAGGTTTCCTTGATCGGCAACTCAAGGCTAATTACGACACGTTGCTGGCAAAAAAAGCCAACCTGGAAAGCCAGCACATTGCCCCTATCCACATTCAGCAGCTCTATTTACGGAGCCTGCTCAGCGACCTTGCGATCCCTACCGAAAGCCAGGCGGCATACGGCTACTATGCGTCACAGGCCGTGACGTACTGGCCGCAGTTCAACCCCTACTTAAAAGGCCAAGTGGCCCTTGTGCTGAGCCGTCGTGACAACGCTGGAGCCGCAGCCGAGATCATCACGTCCCTCCGCGAAACAGCGATAAACCACCCCGAACTCGGCATGTACTGGAAATCCATGCCTCGCGGATACTGGTGGCATGAAGCTCCGATAGAAGCACAGGCGTTGCTTATCGAAGCTTTTGGGGAGGTAGGCCGTGACACGAAAACCGTGGACGACCTGAAGGTGTGGCTGCTCAAGCAAAAACAAACACAGCACTGGAATACCACCAAGGCAACCGCTGACGCCATCTATGCCTTATTGCTCCAAGGCAGCGATTGGCTGGTGAATGAGCCAGCGGTGACCATCGCCCTTGGCAAAGAGACTATCCGTACCGCTGATGTCAGCACCGAGACCGGCACGGGCTATTTCAAAAAACGCTTCGATGGCGATGCCATAACGCCGGATATGGGCAAAATAACCGCAACGGTAAACAAGGCAACGAACGAAGGCGTGGCATGGGGTGCGGTGTACTGGCAATATTTCGAAGATCTCGATAAATTAAGCGCCACTGCCAACGCTCAGGAGGCGGGGACGCCACTAAGTCTACGTAAACAGCTTTTCATTGAACGGAATACGGCCCATGGCCCGGTGTTGGAGGAAATAAACGAAACCAATATGTTGCGCGTAGGCGACAAGGTCAACGTGCGCATTGAGCTGCGTGTAGACCGGGACATGGCTTATGTGCACCTGAAAGATATGCGGGCTGCTTGTTTTGAGCCCGCCAATGTGCTGAGCGGACACCGATACCAAGCTGGATTGGGGTACTACGAAAGCACGCGCGATGTGGCAACCAACTTTTTCTTCGACTACCTCCGGAAAGGCACTTATGTGTTTGAATACCCGGTGGTGGTATCACAAGCCGGTGATTTTTCCAACGGCGTCAGCACGATACAATGCTTATATGCACCGGAATTCGGCAGTCACAGTGCGGGGATACGGGTACGGGTGACCGGTGAGTGACAGGTGGCGGGATAAACAAAAATTGCGTAATATTGCAATGCGTAATCAACATGATTAATGGCTACGTAGGAAGTACTCACTTATGACAGCATACAACGAAGACAGCATACGCTCGCTAGACTGGAAGGAACACATCCGGCTGCGGCCCGGCATGTATATCGGTAAACTGGGCGACGGCTCAGCATATGATGATGGCATCTACGTACTGCTCAAGGAGGTAGTAGATAACTCCATTGACGAATTTGTGATGGGTGCGGGAAGGACGATCGAAATTTCCGTCAATGAACACAAAGTGGCTGTGCGCGACTATGGCCGGGGTATCCCACTGGGATCCGTGGTGGATGTGGTCTCGAAGATCAACACCGGCGGCAAATATGACAGCAAAGCTTTCCAAAAATCAGTGGGCCTCAACGGTGTAGGCACGAAGGCAGTGAATGCCCTGTCTACGTCATTCACGGTCCAATCTTACCGGGACGGAAAAACACGCATTGCCGAATTCAGCAAGGGCGAGCTTCTTAAGGACGAGGAAAAAACCACTACCCAACGCAATGGTACGGCAGTGACTTTCTATCCGGACGATAGCATCTTCAGGCATTACCACTACCGGCTGGAGTTTGTAGAAAACATGATCTGGAATTATGTTTTCCTTAATTCGGGGTTGACCATCAACTTCAACGGCAAAAAATTCGTCTCGGAAAATGGCCTTAAGGATCTCCTTGAACGTAATATCGATGCCGAATCGATGCGCTATCCCATCATCCACCTCCGGGGAGACGACATCGAAATAGCACTCACACACGGCCAGCAGTATGGAGAGGAATATTATTCCTTTGTCAATGGACAGCACACGACGCAAGGCGGCACCCACCAGGCGGCATTCCGGGAGGCGGTCGTGAAGACCGTGCGCGAGTTTTATAAAAAGGATTTCGACGCATCCGACATCCGCGCATCCATCATCGGTGCCATCGCGATTAAAGTGCAGGAGCCTGTTTTTGAATCGCAAACGAAGACCAAACTCGGTTCGCAGAATATCGGACCTGAAGGTCCGAGCGTACGGACATTCATCAACGACTTTGTCAAGAAGGCGCTTGACGATTACTTGCATAAATCGCCCGACACCGCTGATGCGCTGCTGAAACGTATCCTGCAATCTGAGCGCGAACGCAAAGACATCGCCGGTATCAAAAAGCTGGCTAATGAACGGGCAAAGAAAGCATCCTTGCACAATCGCAAACTACGGGACTGCAAAATCCATTACGGCGACAAACACGAACTCGCACAGGAAACGACCTTATTCATCACCGAGGGTGATTCAGCCAGTGGATCCATTACCAAATCGCGTGATGTGCTCACCCAGGCGGTATTCAGTCTCAAGGGCAAACCCTTAAACGCCTTTGGCCTCACCAAGAAGGTTGTGTATGAAAACGAAGAGTTCAACCTGCTGCAACATGCGCTTAACATCGAAGATGGACTGGATGGCCTGCGGTATAACAACATCGTCATTGCGACCGATGCCGATGTAGATGGTATGCATATCCGCTTGCTGCTGATGACCTTCTTCTTGCAGTTTTTCCCTGATTTGGTTAAGTCAGGGCATGTATCCATTTTGCAGACACCGCTATTCCGGGTGCGCAACAAGAAGGAAACCATCTATTGCTACAGCGATGAAGAACGCCAGCGTGCTATCTTAAAATTGGGCGGCAAGCCGGAAATCACCCGTTTCAAAGGATTAGGGGAAATTTCACCGGTGGAGTTTGGGCTGTTTATCGGCAAGGATATGCGGCTCGATCCCGTCATCCTTTCGAAAGACCAGAAGATAATCCAGTTGCTTGAATACTACATGGGCAAAAACACGCCGGACAGGCAGCGCCATATTGTAGACAACCTGCGCATCGAGATAGATATTGCCGAAGAGCAGAAAACAGCTGCAGCGGAATTGGTGGCCTGAAACGGAAATGACAAATCAAACCCTCATCCTCATTCAATGCCGTGATGCTGTTGGGCTGGTGGCACTCATTGCCAATACGGTAGCGGAGCATCAGCTCAATATCGTAACCATGCGCGAATACGTGGACGAGGCAGCCAATCGTTTTTACGTGCGCATTGTATGCGCTGGAAAAGCCAATGATAATGAGCAACTGGCATACGACTTAACGGCCGCATTGCCACAAGGGGCCACCGTGACCGTAAACCCTCCGCAACAAAAACGGCTGGCCGTACTGGTCACCAAAGAACACCATTGCCTTGGCGATATCATTGTCCGGCATTTCTTCGGCACCCTGGGCGCCGAAGTCTGCTGCGTGGCAGGCAATTACAACGACCTCAGCACATTTACCAAACGCTTTGGCATCCCTTTCCATCATGTAAGCCATGAAGGGAAAAGCAAAGAACAGTTTGAAGCTGAAATCGCCCATACGCTTGAGCCTTATCAGCCCGACTATGTCGTACTCGCGAAATTCATGCGTATCCTCTCGCCGGAATTTGTGGCCCGGTACCCCGGCCGGATCATCAACATCCACCACTCTTTCCTGCCTGCATTCATCGGAGCTAATCCCTACAAGCAAGCGCACGCACGCGGCGTCAAACTTATCGGGGCAACAGCCCACTTCGTTACAAATGACTTGGATGAAGGCCCCATCATCGCGCAGGACATCAAGCCTGTCAATCACAGCCATACCGTAAAGGATATGGTAAGGGCGGGGAAAGAAGTGGAAAAATCAGTATTAAGCAAAGCGCTTGCACTGGTCATCGAAGATCGCGTGATCATCACGGGCAATAAAACAGTGGTATTCGAATAAATCCGTGTAAGCTTCCCCAAAAAAATAATAGCAGTCACTTTTTTCTATTACGCTAATTACGAAAAGGCAACCAGAATATCGTGTACTTTGCCGCTGTATAGGTAACACTCATGACGCATTCCTTCCATATTCCCGTACTGGGACTGGCTTTTTCCATCGACACCCCACTTAAGGTGGCCCATTATGGTATTTCTTCCGTGGTTTCCATCGTTGACGACGAACTTATCGAACGGATGCGGCGGTTCCACTGCCAACAATCCGGAATACCCTATCTCGCCATCAATAAAAAGACGCCTGATTCGCGGGCGCTACGTATTACGGCATACCTTGACTTAATCGACGACTTGGTTACTCGCCGCACGAATTTAGTAAAACAGCAATCTTTCGAAGACGGCACGGATATCCAGCGGTATTTCACGTGGCTGCCGAATCACTCCAAACTTAAAACGGTCTACCGTGCCATGCTTCGGGAACAAGATGAGCGGCAGAAAAAACAGCTGCAGGAGGTGCTGCGCGCGTACGTGAAGCCGGGTGCCGTGGACGTCAACATCATGGCCAAGGTCGACAAATTAAACTTCGCAGATAATGGCTACCCCTTGGATGAAAAATATACGGATGCGATGGCAGCCTTACGGGGAGCGGCCAACAGCAAACTGTGCACCTCGGTGGTACTTTCGGCGGGAATGAATCCAAAGCTCTATACATACTTGAGCGAATTTCCCGATTTCATGCCCGACAAGACGGGAAAATTGAAAAAGCGGATTATCCTTAAAGTAAGTGACTATCGATCGGCACTGATACAGGCCAAATTTCTTGCCAAGAAAGGCCTGTGGGTCTCGGAGTTTCGTATTGAGTCTGGGCTCAACTGCGGCGGACATGCCTTTGCGACCGAAGGTTTTCTCTTAGGTCCGATACTGGAAGAGTTTAAAGCGAAAAAAGAACAGCTCCTCGCCGAACTGGCTGAACTGTATACCGAGCGTATCTCCGCCCTCGGCAAACAGCACCAAGGGGTTCCCCCAACACGTTTTACGGTACAGGGGGGCATTGGCACGGCGGCAGAACACCATTTCCTGTTGCACTATTACGAACTGGATGGCGCTGGATGGGGGAGCCCCTTCCTGCTGGTACCTGAAGCTACAACCGTCGATGACGACACGCTGGCTAAACTGGTGCAGGCAGACCATGAAGATTTTTACGTCAGCGGGGCTTCCCCGTTAGGTGTCCCCTTCAATAATTTCAGGAAAAGCCCAGCCGAACAGCTGCGCATGGAGCGCATAGCGGTCAATCGTCCGGGTAGCCCCTGCACGAAAAAGTACCTGGTATCCAATACCGAATTTACCGACAGGCCCATCTGCACCGCATCGAGGCAATATCAAAGCAGAAAAATAAAACAATTGAAGGCGATGGACCTCCCACCTGGCGAATACATCCGCCAATTAGATGCCGTGATGGAAAAAACCTGCCTCTGTGACGGTCTTGCCGCCAGTGCATACGTCAAAAACAACCTGCTTAAACCCAGGGAAAACAGTGCCGTTGCGATCTGCCCTGGGCCAAACCTTGCCTGGTTCAACCGCACGTATACGCTGGAGGAAATGATTAACCACATTTATGGGCGTACAAATCTGCTCGAACATGCGCCGCAGCGCCCCAACCTCTTCATCAATGAACTGAATCTCTATATCCAGCATATTAAAAAATTCATTGAAGACAACTGCTATGACATAACTGGCAAAAAAGAACAATATGTGGCAAGATTCAAAGCTCGGCTAAACGAAGGGATTGCTTATTATGAAAAGCTGTTTGACTATGCCGGAAACATCACCGCTGTCTTTTCACCAGCTATGCACCGCCATCTGGAACAGGCTAAACTGCAATGCGCATTCATCCAATCGAAAGAAACCACATGCCCTTGAAACCGCGCCGGTATCGTTAGCCCACGGTCCGGAATTTACCAAAAACACCTAAGGGCAGCTTACTGCCGGCGGTCGCTTGTAAATACAGTTCGCCGGTTTCTAGATTTTGTACAGTCGGCATCGCCGATTTGATCAGATTTTCTACGATTACGGAGGAGAAGCCCAACGAGTAGGTGTTTAAAATCAGGAAGTGCTCATTCGGATCCAAAAGGCCAACCACATCGCGCATCATCTCGGCAATGTGATCTTCCAGTTTCCACTTTTCTCCTTTCGGGCCATGGCCATAAGCCGGGGGGTCAAGGATGATACCATGATAGCGGTTGCCCCGTTTCAGTTCCCGCTTCACAAATTTCAGCGCATCCTCTACGACCCAGCGGATATTTGACAGCCCCGACAGTTCCTGGTTTTCATTTGCCCAGGTAACCACTTGCTTGATGGAATCTACGTGCGTTGTATCAGCTCCCGCGGCACGGGCTACCAGCGAGGCACCGCCGGTATAGGCAAACAGGTTGAGCACTTTGGGCTGCTTGGTCTGGAATGCCCTGATGGTATCAGCGATGTAGTCCCAGTTGACCGCCTGCTCGGGAAAAATCCCTACGTGCTTGAATGAGGTAAGCCCCAGCCGAAACTTGACGGCCACATCGTTATTCCGATAGCTGACGTGCCAGCGGTCGGGCAATCCGGGGCGTTTCTTATGCCAGTCGCCGCTCGTGGCGGACCGACCCTTGAAACGGATGTCGTGTCGCCGAGTCCATTCCGCTTCCGGCAGCCCCTTGGGCCATACGGCCTGGGGCTCCGGCCTAATCAATATCATATTGCCAAAACGTTCGAGCTTTTCAAAATCGCCGCAATCAATAAGCTCGTAGTCTTCCCAATGTTGCGGGGTCAGGAGTTGGATGCTGTTTACAGACAAGGTAAAAATTTTTGCTGCAAAGATAACGATTAAAACCGCTCTTTGGCCACCTTCATAAATGGGCTAGCGAAAACAAAATTATTTAGTTCTTCCACGTCCGAATGGGCAATTTCCTTATTTGACCCCTCCCACCATTTTTGGCCTTTATACAAGAAGAGGATATAATCTCCAATGCCCATCACGGAGTTCATGTCATGCGTAACCACGACGGTTGTGCATTGATATTCCTCCGTAAGTTCAGCTATCAGCTCATCAATGAGAATGGCTGTTTCGGGATCAAGCCCTGAGTTGGGTTCGTCCACAAAAAGATATTTCGGACTCATACTGATGGCACGGGCAATCCCCACACGTTTTTTCATCCCTCCGGACAGCTCCGCAGGGTACAGCTTGTTGCGGCCGGCAAGGTTGACGCGCTCCAAGCAAAAATTTGCCCGCTCGATCTTCTCCGCCCGGCTCATATCGGTAAACATCTCCAACGAGAAGATGATGTTCTGCTCGACGGTCATAGAATCAAACAAGGCAGAATTCTGAAACAGCATGCCGATTTCTTTTCGAATCGGTATGCGATCTTCGAAATTCATCCGTGTAAAATCCTGGTCTTGATAAAGCACCTTCCCCTGTTCGGGGCTGTGCAACCCCACCATACATTTCAACAGTGTACTTTTGCCTGAGCCGGACCCCCCGATGATCAGGCTGATTTTTCCTGCTTCGAATTTGGCATCTATCCCCCTCAGGACGTGGTTGTCGCCGAACGACTTGTGGATATTCTGAACTTCAATCATATAACATAACTGGATAATTGGTTAAAGCATCAAGGCCGTAACGATATAGTCCATCACCAAAATAGCGATACAACTGATGACTACCCCCCGGGTGCTGGCTTGCCCCACTTCCAACGCGCCTCCGCGCACATAAAACCCTTTAAATGCGGATACCGAGGTGATGACAAATCCGAACACAAATGCCTTAACCAGGGCCACGGCTACCGTATAACCGATAAATCCGTCTGTGATCCCACTGATATAATCGGCCGGCGTGACTGCGCCGGACAACGCGCCCCCTACCAAACCGCCCGTCAACGCGAGAAAAATAGATATAATAACCAACACCGGAATCATGGTGATACCAGCCAAAATTTTAGGCAGAATCAGGTATCCCGGTGCATTGATACCCATGATTTCCAGTGCATCGATTTGCTCGGTCACGCGCATGGATCCGATTTGCGATGAGATGGACGAACCGACCTTCCCTGCAAGCACCAACGCCGTGATCGTAGGGCTCAATTCCAATATGCTCGAATCACGATTGATCTGCCCGATGACCGAGTTCGGAATCAAGTCCGAGACCAGCTGGAAGGCAATCTGCATGGTCATTACAGCGCCCACGAACGTAGAAATAATGGCTATTAATCCAAGTGACCCCACCCCTATTTCATTCATTTCATGAATAATCTCCTTCCAGTAAATCCGCCATTTTTCGGGCCGCCTGAAGACCGATTTTAATAGCAAGAGGTATTGTCCAAAGTAAGTAAAAAACATAAAAACAACCTTATGTATACTGAATATACGCGTAAAACTCCGGTTAAAGATACCCATTTTACGCGTATCAACGAAACTGCGCAAGCCACTGCTCAAAATGAGGCCTATGAACAGACATGTTGCTGCCGTCAACCAATGAACTTCCTCGCCGCTAAATCAGCCCGATGCAATGAAACCTGCTTGAGCTACCACTCAAAAATTAAGCCTGCCGTTGTTGGCCTTCTCGTGGATAAACTTCTTAACTTTGACGTTAGATACACAGCGATATGGCTACACTCATCAATCAAAAGGCTTTAATTACCGGGGCTACAAAAGGCATGGGCCTTGCTATTGCGGAAAAACTCGCCAGCCTGGGCTGCCATTTACTGCTCGCTGCGCGTGACCGCCGGGCACTCGATGCGCTCAAAACAACGCTGGAACAAGAACATCCCACCATTCAGGTGCAGTGCTTGGCCTGCGACTTTTCCGATAGCGCCGAACTCAAGCGGCTTATACAATGGATGGAGCATACCGCACCGGATCTGGATATCCTTATCAACAATGTCGGTATATTCCGCCCCGTATCGTTATTCGAGGAATCGGAGGAAGACTTCGAATTGCAGATGCTTATCAACTATCACACGCCCCACCTGTTGTCACGCGCAGCAGGGCGGAATATGCAAAAAAACCATAAAGGCCATATCTTTAATATCAGCTCTATCGCCAGCAGGAAGCCCGTTGCTTCTGCCGCCACCTATACTGTAACAAAATATGCGGTAATGGGTCTAACTCATGTGTTGCGGGAAGCGCTGAGGCCGTACGGCGTGAAGGTAACCGAGATTATTCCCGGTTCGACGTTGACATCCTCCTGGGAGGGCACCACGGTTGCTGCGGATCGGTTTGTGCTGCCAACGGACATCGCTGACGCGATCGCCTCCTGTCTCCAGATGAGTGATGGAGCCAACGTGGATGAAATCGTGGTAACACCAAAATTTGGTAACATTTAAAATGACATGACGATGGAAAAGAGACTTCAACGGATACCGCACGAGGGCGCTATTGCCGGTGTTTGTGCAGGCTTGGGTGCCTACTTTGCTGTTGATAAGACATGGTTTAGGCTTGCCTTTGTCATCAGTGTTTTCTTTTCGGGATATATTGGCCTGGGGCTACTGGGACCAATCGTCTACATCGTCCTGTGGATTGTCCTTCCAGTAAAGGTATTTTCGTTGCCCAAAGATCCATTTGATGTGGACTATCGGGCGCCTCAAAATCCTGAAACGGCCGGTGACGCTTACAACTACACCAGCGGATACGGCTGGAACCCGATGGATAAGCCAGCCGGGAGACTACCAAAGGACAGGTATATCGCCGGCTTGATCCTCTTGTCTGTCGGTTTGTTTTTTCTCCTGCATCAACTCGGTGTGTTCCGGTGGCATGACTTTGCGCGCTATTGGCCCGTATTGCTCATTATTATGGGAATAGGCAGCATCGTCAGTGCATTCAACGATAAAAAACCTACCGTTCCTCATGAACAGGAACATGGACATCAGCAGCAGCCCGAATCGCCTTCGGACGACGACTCTGCACATTCTTACACCAAATAAGCACAGGTCATGAATAAAGAAAAATTGAGTTGGGGGCTCATCCTATTGTTTGTAGGAAGCGTCTTGTTACTGGATAACCTGAATGTTATCAACTTCTATTGGCGATCTGTCTTTAGCATGTGGCCGGTTATCCTGATCATCATCGGCGTCAACCTGCTGGTGCCGAAGCAGGGCATCGGCAATGCCATTTCCATCGTTGTAACCGTTGCCGCATTAACGTTCCTCGCTTATCGTGGCACGTTCCACCCGCGTCATGATTGGTGGGCATTCAACAATCAGGATTGGCGCATCGAACGGGAATCGCCGGCTAACAAAAATAAAACACGCCGCGAGAAATCAAGCGGCACGTTTACGCACGAATATGACAGCGCCATTACAACGGCCCGTCTTCATATCCGTGGTGGCGCGGTCGAATACGAGATCGACGGCTCCACCGACAAGCTCTTCAGCGCAGAGGCCACCAGTACGATAGGAGCACATCAGCTGGAAACATCCACCACAGGCTCAAACGCCGATCTAATCTTCAGAATGCAAGACAGCCGGAAAGGCTCCTGGAATCTCAACGGCGATGAAAACTGGGCAAAAATAAGCCTCAATCGCAATCCGGTATGGGACATCGATCTGGAGATGGGCGCCGGTTCGGCCGAATTTGATCTGACGGAATACAAGGTGGCCAATCTTAAGTTTAAAGGCGGCGCCGCATCCATCGAGGCCAAACTGGGCATGCCGTTGAGAGAAACGACAATCGCTACGGAATCGGGCGTATCCAGCATCGAAATCGAAATACCGAAGGCGGCGGCATGCCGAATCGTCACGAAATCTGGACTTTCTTCCCGGGATTTCCCGGACTTTATCAAACAAAGCGACGGTTCTTACATCACGGAAGGCTATGAGCAAGCCGAAAACAAGTTTCAGATAAATCTACAAGGGGGGCTAAGTTCCTTCACGGTAAAACGCTACGACTAACCTTTGGATACATTGTTAGGCCAATATGAAGTTGTCATCCACGGGAAACCGCAAGGGCCATTTACCCTGGATGAATTGCGGGGCATGAACCTCCGCCCTACCGACTTTGTGAAACCCGCAGGTCACCCGGAATTTAAGGAACTCCGCGAATTTGCCGAGCTATCCAAATTACTTGGCGTGAAACATCAGACCACACAACCGCAATATTTCGCATCGCTGGATATGCGGTTGCTTTCTACCGCCATTGATTATTTTATCGCTTTCTGTATTTATGCTGTGCTCGCCGCGATATACCTTGGCGGCACGGCCAATGCAAAGGAAAGTGTCCCCACATTGCTGGTCGGCCTTGTACTGGTCCCCGTTTTTAAATTTGTGCTCTGCGTTATCACAGAAGGTTCTCAAAAGCACGCTTCCATTGGCAAAATGCTTATCGGCATCAAAGTCACGGATGAGCAAGGGCGACCGATTGGTTATGGGAAAGCCCTCTTGCGAAACCTGGCCAAAATAGTTGGCGTAGTGACGCTTGGCATTGGTTTTTTCACAGGCTTCCTGGATCGCAGGCAGCAATGCCTGCATGACAAGATCGCCGGCACGTTGGTCATCAAGGACAGGCTGATTTGAGCTGGATTGCGTTCCGTAATTGTTGCAATTTATCCCTAACTTTGTAATCCGAAGATGGATATGAAAATTGGAAATACGCTACCCGGGGGCTATTGCAACTCGCTGACGGAATATTCAAGATGGCGCACACGTGAGGTGACCATTGGTGACGTGCCTATGGGTGGAGACAATCCCATCCGCATCCAGAGCATGACCACGGTGGATACCATGGATACCATCGGATCGGTGGAGCAAACCATCCGCATGGTAGATGCAGGCTGCGAGTATGTCCGCATCACCGCGCCGAGCATTAAGGAGGCCCATAACCTTGCCGAAATCAAAAAAGAATTGCGCAGGCGGGGTTACCATGTACCTTTGGTGGCCGACATTCATTTTACGCCGAATGCCGCCGAGGTGGCGGCCCGCATCGTAGAAAAAGTTCGCATCAATCCCGGCAACTATGCGGACAAGAAGAAATTTGACCAACTGAGCTATACGCAAACCGCTTATCAAGCCGAATTGGAACGGATATATGCCAAATTCGCGCCATTGGTAAAGATCTGCAAGGAATACGGCACCGCCATGCGCATTGGTACCAACCATGGTTCGCTATCAGACCGCATCATGAGCCATTATGGCGATACGCCGGAAGGCATGGTGGAATCCGCCATGGAATTTATACGAATCTGCGAGGATTTGCACTATTACAACCTCGTCATCTCCATGAAGTCCAGCAATCCTCAGATCATGGTGCGTGCATATCGGCTATTGGTAGAGAAAATGGTAGCAGAGGGGATGAACTACCCGCTACACCTCGGTGTCACCGAAGCAGGAGATGGAGAAGATGGGCGTATTAAATCTGCGGTAGGTATCGGCACATTGCTTGAAGATGGATTAGGAGACACCGTCCGGGTGTCACTTACCGAGGAGCCTGAATTTGAAGCCCCCGTGGCAATCGCATTGGTCAATCGGTACAAAGCTCGGCAAACAACATCGAGCGTTCAGAAACCACTGGATATCGGACAGCGCCCCCACCCATCCCCTTTACCCGCGCCCTATGTGGCGGCTGAGGTCAATGCGTTTATCGGCAGTTCAATCGTGCCTCGGGTGGTTGTCGATATTTCACGCAAAAACCTGAAAGACCCTACCATCCTCTCCGACGTCGGATACAAATACGATATACTGCTCGATAAGTACCACATGGGAGAACAGTCGGTTGACTTTGTGTACCTGGCCGATAACCTACCCTCTTTTAGCATGCCAGGCAACCTTAAGCAGCTGTATGATTACCAAACATGGCTGACCATCAAGAACAAGGCGAATATCCACCCGGTATATACGTTGGGCGAATTTATTGAGGCCGATCTCCGAGACGCAAACCTCAATTTGGTACGGATAAGCCGCCGTGATCTAAGCACCCCCCTATTTGAGGCGCTGCCTTTGGATAAGACGGTTGTCTTCGTGCTGGAAACCGACGAACCACATGGTATGGCTGATCAACGTTTGTTTTTCTCGATGCTATCTGAGTTGGGCCTTGAAAATCCCATCATCATCCGGCGCCAATATCCAGCACCGGAATTTTCCGGCCCGCAAAACAACCTCATGGATCCGGAAGAGCCCTTATCTAAGCTACAACTTTATGCAGCCACTGATATCGGCGGACTACTGGTTGACGGCATGGGCAACGGTGTGTGGATAGATGCCCCTACCATCCCGACGGACAAACTGGTATCCGCATCTTTTGCTATCTTGCAAGCGACACGATCCCGTATTTCCAAAACGGAATATATCTCCTGTCCAAGTTGCGGCCGCACGCTGTTTGACCTGCAAGAAACCACCCAAATGATACGGAGCCGCACAAACCACCTCAAAGGTCTGAAGATTGGCATTATGGGATGTATCGTGAACGGACCCGGCGAAATGGCCGATGCCGACTACGGTTATGTAGGCGCTGGACCAGGAAAAGTCACCCTGTACCGGGGCAAAGAGGTCGTCAAACGCAACGTCAGCTCGGCCGATGCACTTGATGAGCTGATCGAAATCATACGCGAAGACGGCCGCTGGATAGACCCTGAAATAAAATAAGGAAGGCGGGTGCAAGCGGAGGTGTAGCGGAGACGCTAGATTGCTACGATTATTTCACAACAAATATTTCACAACAAAGCTATACTTACAATACCGAAATACGCTTCACAACGGTTTCAGCCCCTGCAGACACGCGGATAAAATAGAATCCGTTTGTCAATTTGTTATTGGTTTCGAAAACGTGGTTTTGCGGCCCGGCATCCAGTTCTTGGTTAAGCAATGTCATGACCTCATTGCCCAATGCGTCCATGACCTTGATCGATACGGAACTTTGCTTACCCAGCCTATAAGAGAGGCTGATCTGGTCCACAACAGGATTGGGAAATACCTTTACCCCACTAAGCAGCTTTTCATCCTGCGCGTTGTTGGTCCGAAAGGGAAAAAAACTCTTAAACGATGAAAAAAACGACCGTTGTACACGTCTTTCCGCTGAAGCCTCCAGTGCAGCCATCCGCGCCCCACTATTTTTTACGCGGCTACTATCAACCGCAGCAATAGCCGAAGGCGCTTGTGCAGCGTCCGAACGCTCAACGAGTGCCGTAGTGCATACTGTTAATATGACAATTATGTAGTGTAAATACTTCCTCATATGGTATCTGGTTCAAAAAAGGTGCTGCGCTCAAATTTAAGTTTAAATCATCCCCACCCTTTCAAGTAATACAAAGGTAGAAGAAAGTGCCCAATACACACAGGCCAATGTATAACTTTTTCATTAATTTAACAATTTTTAACACGTTAGGACGTTAAGGCCGCGACTTCGATAATCGCTTGTTATTGGGTGTAACAACGTAAAACAAATTTAGTTTTATAAAAAACAAAAAAATCGTTGGACCGCCGCATCAGGGTGTCGCATTCTCCATCTTGTTGAGTTTGGAATGCTTATAACCATAGCCAAAATACACCAACAACCCAACGCCCAACCACGCGATGAAAATGATCCAATTGCTCGCGCCAAGTTGAGCCATGAGGTATAGGTTTACGAGGATTCCTGCGACAGGCAATAATGAGAACCGATAGATATAGCCCATGACACACAAAACTACCCAAACCAGCCAAAACACAATCGTAAGCATCTTGTGTTCAAGCATATCTCGCCATGATAATTGACGCCATTCTGCAATGGTATCTTGGCCAAAGATATAAACACCATAGACAGCCAGCAACAACCCGATCGTAATGAGGTAGCGTCCGTTGATATAAGGCACCTTGAATTTGGATTGCTTAGAAATGCCGGAATAGTCCATATACAAAACACCCGCACACACCAAGATGAAGGCGAAAAATGTACCTACGCTTGTCAAATCGACAAAGAAGTCCATTTTAAAGAATAACGCCGGTATCGCGACCATAAGCCCAGTAATAATGGTCGCGAAAGATGGTGTTTTATATTTGGGATGTATTTGCGCAAATCGCTTCCAGAGCAAGCCATCGCGGCTCATTGTCATCCATATCCGCGGCTGCGCAAGTTGGAAAACCAACAGCGCGCTGGTGATGGCCACCACAGAAGTGACCGATACGATGCCGGCCATATAATCCATCCCCACATATTCAAATACATAGGCCAACGGATCCTTTACGTTCAATTCGGTATAGTTTACCATACCCGTCAATACCAGCGTAATCAAAATATACAGCACAGCACAGATCAGCAGGCACAGAATCATTGCCCTGGGCAAATCGCGCTGGGGGTTCTTGCATTCTTCGGCCGTGGTGGATATGGAGTCAAACCCGATAAAGGCAAAAAATACGGCAGCAACCCCACTTAATACCCCCCCCACGCCATTGGGAGCGAAAGGCGTCCAGTTCTCAGGCCTCACAAAAAACACACCGCCGAAAATTACAAACAAAATCACGCCGATCTTGATAGCCACCATGATGTTGCTGGCGGTCCTGGATTCTTTTATACCAATGTAAACCAACCAGGTAACCAAAAAAGTAATGAGTCCGGCCGGCAAGTCAAATATGATCGGAATGTCCCCTATTCGTGGAGCATGCTCATAAGCTAATGCTGCAGTCTGTTCTATTTTAGAGAGTGATTCTATCCCCTGTTCCTGCACTTTTGCATAGGCCTCCGAAGCATAAGCCGGCGCCATCGTAAGCCATCCCGGCAGGCGGATGCCAAAGCCGGCCAACATGCTTACAAAATATTGCGACCAGGAAATGGCTACCACCATATTGGACACCGCATACTCCAGAATAAGCGCCCAACCGATAATCCAGGCAAACAGCTCGCCAAATGCCACATACGCGTAGGTATACGCGCTCCCGGATACGGGAACCGTACTAGCAAACTGCGCATAAGCCAATGCTGTGAACACACAGGCTACGGCTACGAAAACAAACAGTAGCGAAACAGCAGGTCCGCCATTGAAGCTCGCTAATCCTATCGTGCTAAAAATTCCCGCTCCCACGATGGCCGCTATCCCCAATGACACCAAGTCACGAACGCCCAGCACCTTGGCCAACTCACCGGACTTTGCGGACTGGGCGGAGGCTAAAATATGTTCTACTGTTTTTTTGCGGAAAAGTCTGTTTGCCATACACGGGTAACTCCTTGGGTTTGGTTGATCGCCAACCGGCCAAACTTATGAAAAAATTTTAGGATAGGCAGTTTTTATCCGATTATTTTACAAATAAACGGGCCCTATGTAAGTTTAGACCGGATTTCATCAAAAATGGTATGGAAGTTTCCATCCAATGTCGCTGCATAATCTGTAATGACATCAATTATCCCTTCCAAATGCACATCGTTAATTCCTACGTCCCATAAACGGCGGCATATATTGATCATGGCCGAGGCGATTTGCTCAATTTCCCAGTAACCCTGTACATATTGAGCGTGCATAAAGCTGTTGAAATACACAAAAAAAAATGCGGTATCCTTTATCTCACATAATCGTAGAAACCGATCGGTCATCTCATAGTCGATAGCGCCCAAGTATGCGTAAAAATCCGATTCATGGACCCAATTATTTCGAAGCAGCAGGTGGTCGAGCAGCAGCTCAAGGGCAATGTGCGACAAGAAGGACGGCCTAATCAGCGTATCACTGACGGTCGGTGTGAGCAAAATTTTCAACGCATGGGTATGACTATAAAAAAAAGCGGAGTTATGAAAATAACGATCCGTTTCCATATGCCGTGTCCATCCGTGGTAGATGCTATGCAGTTTGGGGTTGTTACCAAAGCGACCTTCGTACCTTTGCGGCCACATGGTGACGTTTCTGTCGGCATTTTTGATCAAATCGGGCAGTATACTACCCAACACCAATTCGGGGTTATGACTATACCGCTCGAAATAATAATGAGAGAGGAAATTCATCCTGCCGCTTTCCGAAATGTTGAACACTTATTGTGCCAAGATAACGAATTCGAGCGACAATTCCGGCATATTCTACTATCTTTGCGCTCATCATTAATTACGCATTATTACAGTTAAGACGATGAGTTTTGTTGAGGAATTACGTTGGCGGGGCATGTTACATGATATTATGCCTGGAACCGAGGAGCAATTACTCAAAGAGAAAACGGCCGGATATATCGGCTTCGATCCCACGGGTGATTCGTTGCATGTCGGCCACCTTACGCAGATCATGACCTTGATCCATTTTCAGCAGGCAGGTCATAAACCGGTAGCGCTGGTTGGAGGTGCAACAGGTATGGTAGGCGACCCCTCAGGGAAGTCAGCAGAGCGCAACCTGCTGGACGAAGAAACCCTAAACCACAATATATCCTGCCTAAAGAATCAGCTTGCCAAATTTTTGGATTTCTCGGGTTCGCGGCACAGTGCTGTCATGGTCAACAACTATGACTGGTTTAAAGACTTTCGTTTTCTGGACTTTATCCGCGATGTCGGCAAACATATTACGGTCAATTACATGATGGCAAAGGACTCCGTCAAGAAAAGACTCGAAGGAGAAAACGGGTTATCCTTTACCGAATTCACTTATCAGCTGATACAAGGCTATGATTTTTACTACTTATGGAAAAACCATGGCTGCGTCCTGCAAATGGGGGGCTCGGATCAATGGGGGAATATCGTCACCGGCACGGAACTTATCCGCCGCAAAGATGGCGGTACTGCCTACGCCCTAACCACCCAACTTATAAAAAAGGCCGACGGCAATAAATTTGGGAAGACGGAAAGCGGAGCGGTTTGGCTCGATGCCAATAAAACATCGCCCTACAAATACTACCAGTTCTGGCTTAATGCAAGTGACGAAGACGCAAAAAACTGGATTAAAATTTTCACGTTAAAATCCAAGGATGAAATCGCGGCCATTATCGCCGAACATGATGCCGCACCACACCTTCGTATTGTGCAAAAGGAGCTGGCCAAAGACATCACCATCCGTACACATTCGATGTCAGATTATGAAACTGCATTGAAGACCTCTGAATTTCTATTTGGCAATGGGTCCCTGGAATTTCTGAAAGCAATACCCCATTCAACGCTATTGGATATCTTTGACGGCGTACCTCGGTTTCGAATTGCGAGGGAATCATTGGCCAGTGGCATCAATGTACTGGATCTTCTGGCCGTCGCCTCCTCGGTTTTTCCGTCAAAAGGGGAAGCCCGCAAAATGATTCAAGGCGGCGGCGTGTCGATAAATCGGATAAAAATCACCGATATCGAACAGGATTTCCGTGTAGATGACTTGATCAATGACAACTATCTGATTGTCCAACGAGGGAAAAAGAACTATTACCTACTAATCGCCGAATAGGCTATGCATAGGCAAAAAAAACCGCTCCCGGGGAGGGAGCGGCATCCGCCTATCGACGGATTTCAATCAACCTAAACTTATGGAGAAATACGTGCTGTCCTAATGGACAATAATACCGTGTCCCAGATCCAAGGATTCATCGCCTGTACTTTCGAATAACCCCTTGACCCATATGGTATAGATCATATTCGTCTTCGGGGTAAACTCAAACGTATGCACAACATTGCCGCTGCTGTGCTCGCCGATGTAGAACGTATAGGTTTCTTCCGCCTCAATTTGGGAAAATTCCTCTACCTCCTTAAATGCCTTATCATTAGCGATTAACGTGTCTGCGCCCTGCACACCGAAGTCCAGCGAAGGGGCATCCGGACTCAAATGTATAAATCGAATTTTTGCTTTCCCCGCCTCCGGCGCAGACAGATCATCCATCGTCGCCATCAGTTCGATATCCTCGTATCCTACCACGTACAACGAATAAAACCGTCCCGGAATGAAGTTGACTGTCCGCTGAGCCAATGGCTGTGCATTGGGATAATCCGCCGGATCAAAGACCGTCACCCATCGGTTTCCCGGCCAAGCATTTTTATAGGCCAAGGTATCCCCGAAGGCAAAGTCTTCATCCTGGCGAGTTGCGTTGTCGTAATTAAGTTTATTTTGATTCAATCCAATGTCCAGCGATGCCGACCCGGGCACCGCATTTAACGCTCGCACAGCCGAGATTTGATAGCTGCCCTGCTCATCATCTTTAAGACAGCCAGACAACGTTGCCATAACCGTTACAACAAACCCTGCCAAAAGAAACAATCGGCTGCTCGTCAATTTTTCAAATCGTCTCATTCAATTTTTGTGTAATTCCGACTATCAGTTTACTCAAGGCGCTCCCTTATCGCCTGTTGTCGTGAAAACGGATGCATCAAGCAGAATGCTACATCCCGCCCGAAAATATTGGAAATCCTATCCGTTATTCGCCGCAATCGATTATCTATAAAAAATCCGTAAGTTTGTCTCAAACAAATTGCGTGTTTTAAATGGCTGGAAAAGGGAATTCATTCAGAAAGAATATACAGCACGATACGGAAGGCAAACCCTCCCTACGCAAAAAAAATGAGCGAAAATCAACGATTCTTTATGGTCAGGCATTAGGCAGTAAAGCGAGAAAGATCGCTGGCTTGTTTCTGCTCATACTGTCTGTGTATTTCCTCATCGCGTTCATATCCTACTTATTTACTTGGAAAGAGGATCAAAGCTACGTTTCTGCTGCCAACGGAGGATGGCATACGTTATTTAAAACCCGGGAAGAGCTTGCCCTTGCTGGCATTGAACCTCCCGTCGTGCAAAACTGGATGGGCAAATTCGGTGCGTTGCTTGCTCATCAGTTCATTTACAAATGGTTCGGGATAGCCTCTTTCCTTTTTATTGCCGTTCTGTTCGTCATTGGATACAGGCTATTACTCAGAATAAAGATTATTGCCACCTGGAAAATTTTAGTATATACTTTTTTCGCTTTGGTATTTATCTCGGTAACATTAGGCTTCATCCATGGATTCATCAACGATTATCCCCATTTCCTTGAAGGCGAATTCGGGTTCTGGAGCAACCGATTGCTTGAAGCCCAAATCGGTACTCCGGGAGTGGCTGGATTGTTACTTTTCACGATATTGACCATTTTAATCGTCTTCTTTAATTTCGATTTTAAATTCAGCAGTGGCCGAAGGGTAGCTGTGGGCGGCGATCAGGAACGCGATCCGGCCGACCACCAACGTGGCGAAAAGTATGCCCATGAATCCGAATACCGGGTAGAACCGGTGGAATTCAGCCTCAATAAGCATAAGGAAGCTGCCGCGGCAAACGAGGCATCCGCAAACCGGCTAAAAACTGTTCCCGACCGGCAAGAAACTTCCGAAAAGCTCCAACAGCAGCTGACCGTTCCTCCAAAGGCTCCCGCACAAGAGCCCGAAGCGGCTTTGGATTTTGCTATCGAACGGCCACAGGAAAAACCCAAAAATGAGCTTATAACGCCCCCTTTGACAGTTTCCGCCATTAAGGAAGAGAAGCCAAATACCGCTGATGAACTGGTTGAACGGGTAGGCCAGTATGACCCCAAGTTGGATCTGTCGGGCTACCAATACCCCTCCCTTGATCTGCTTCGAGACTACGGATCCGGCAAAATTACGGTCAATAACCACGAGCTTGAAGCGAACAAGGATAAGATAGTAGAGACATTAGGCAACTACAATATCGAAATAGCAAAAATAAAGGCGACCATCGGCCCCACGGTCACGCTTTATGAAATTATTCCCAAACCGGGCGTGCGTATCTCCAAGATTAAAAACCTGGAAGACGACATTGCGCTCAGCTTGGCTGCGTTGGGCATCCGTATCATTGCTCCTATGCCCGGAAAAGGGACTATTGGCATCGAAGTACCGAACAGCCACCCCGAAATGGTCTCCATGCGCTCAGTGCTGGCTACCGAAAAATTCCAGCATACGGATATGGATCTGCCCATTGCGCTGGGCCGTACCATCTCCAACGAAGTGTACATCGCTGACTTGGCCAAAATGCCTCACCTATTGGTGGCAGGGGCCACCGGGCAAGGAAAATCAGTAGGCATCAACGCCATCCTCACTTCGCTGCTTTACAAAAAGCACCCTGCCGAACTTAAGTTTGTGTTGGTGGACCCAAAAAAAGTGGAACTGTCGCTATTCAAAAAAATTGAGCGGCATTTCCTTGCTAAACTCCCCGGCGAGGAAGATGCGATCATCACCGATACGAAAAAGGTTATCAACACGCTTAATTCGTTGTGTATCGAAATGGATGCGCGGTATGACTTGTTGAAAAATGCGCAAGTGCGCAACCTCAAGGAGTACAATGCCAAGTTTATTAACCGTCGGCTTAACCCCGAGGAAGGGCATCGCTACCTGCCATTTATCGTGCTCGTCATTGACGAGTTTGCCGACCTCATGATGACGGCGGGCAAGGAAGTAGAAACCCCCATTGCGCGGCTGGCTCAGTTAGCCCGTGCTGTGGGCATCCACTTGGTAATCGCTACGCAGCGACCATCGGTAAACATCATCACCGGCACTATAAAAGCCAACTTCCCTGCCAGATTGGCATTCCGCGTGCTCTCCAAAGTCGATTCGCGGACTATCCTCGATTCCGGAGGAGCTGACCAACTTATCGGGCGGGGGGATATGTTGCTGGCTACCGGCAGTGACCTCATTCGGATACAATGTGCTTTCGTAGACACCCCTGAGGTGGAAGAAATATCCGACTATATCGGCAACCAACGCGGTTATCCGTCAGCCTTGCTCCTACCTGAATATGTAGGCGAAGACGGTGACGGTGGCGTTGAAGATTTTGACATGCAAGACCGCGACTCAATGTTTGAGGATGCGGCCCGTTTAGTCGTGTTGCATCAACAGGGCTCTACCTCACTCATTCAGCGCAAGCTGAAACTCGGTTATAACCGAGCAGGAAGGATTATTGACCAGTTGGAGGCCGCAGGTATCGTCGGCCCGTTTGAAGGCAGCAAGGCCCGGGAAGTGCTCTTTCCCGACGAATACTCATTGGAACAGTTTTTGGATGGGTTAAAGAAAGATTAGGAAAATGAATAGCGCAATTTATCGTGCCAGTCTGTGGTTAGTTTTCTTGGTGATGATTAACGCACCAAGCCACGCACAGACCGATGCCGCGGCTAAGACCTTACTCAATAAAGTAAGCAAAACATATGAAGGATATAAATCCATTCAGGCATATTTTACCCTTACCGTACAGCAACCCCAACAAACGGACAGCTATACCGAGTCCGGCGCCATATATATGGAGGGCGCTGCAGGTAAGTACCACATTATGACGTCCGGCCAAGACATTATCAGCGATGGCAAAACGCAATGGATGGTACTTAAAGAAGAGCAGGAAGTCCAGGTGACGGATGTCGATCAATCGGGAGGCTCCATCTCTCCAATCAATATCTTTTCGTTCTATAACAGCGGATATAAATATGTTTCTGCACCTGACGAACGATCGGGAAATATACCATTGCAGGTAGTCGAACTTTCGCCTGAGGACACCAGTGCACCTTATTTCAAAATCAAACTACGGATCAATAAGACAACCAACCTGATACATGACGCCACTATTTTTGACAAGAGTGGAATCAAATATCATTACGCCATCAAAAACACCAAGGCCAACGCCCCCATCCCTGCCAATAAATTTACATTTAAACAAAGCGACTATCCGGGAATGGAAATCGTCGATCTCAGATAGCCGGGCTGCGGGTAACCCTTATAGCTTATTCTGTTGCTGGGACTCTTCATTCGTTGCAGCGGCTAGCAAGTGGTTTTTCCTGTAGCCGTGTGCAGCGGGATTTTCGATGATCTCTTTGACCGAGATCAGTTTATACACATAACTGCCCGTCTCCCTGTTGAGCTTCAACCTGAAGTAATTATCCTCACGTTGCCTGTCGATAATCCTTCGGAGGTTCCCTTCGCCAATATTGAAAGCCGCAGCGACCAGCGTCCAGCTGTTAAACTCATTATACAACGCCTTAATATACCTTGCTGCGGCCGCGGTAGACTTTTCAATATGCTGCCGCTCGTCCACCTCGCTATCTACACGCAGCCCAAAAGCCCGCGCTGTACCGGGCATGAACTGCCAGTAGCCTGACGCCCCGCGATGTGAAGTAGTACCGCTCACCAATCCGCTTTCGACCAAAGGGATATATTTAAAATCCTCGGGAATCCCATGTTGACGTAAGATAGCGGCGACTTTCGGCAATGCATGCAATGCCTTGTGATGCAATACATGCGAACGGCGTTTTGTGTAGGAATACTCTTTAAGGTAACGCATCATTTTACGCTCGATTTGCTTATCACCCAACGGAAGGTTTTCATCAGCAAAATTCAATGATGCAAAGTACGGAGTGTTGCGGATATCAGCGATATCGTCTTGCAATATTTCTCCTTGAGATAAGGAGTCATGCGGTAGTGCGGATGTCTCGGTATTTGTCGCTACGCGATAAGCGTATAGCTTAGAAAGTAATACCAGTAATAAAACCGCGCTACAACAGAGCAGTTGTTTTTTTATCATTTATAACCTTTCTGTAATCCAGCGACGCATAAAATAATCGCACCACAGAATTACTTGATCCAAAAAGCTGGCGACAAAAGTAAAAATTATATTGTTAATTCACAAACAGTTACCATAAGCCCCCTTGGTGTTTAACATAATTTAACGTATTTTGACAGGTCTTGCTCTTATAAAAAAGCCAAGCGTACAGGCGATTAAACATATAATTTTACCTATCTTTGTAGCCTACATTTTTATATAAAAATCATGCCCTTTAGTAACAAAAGGAACAGTCGTGACGACAAATCCAAGCGCTTCGGTAAATCAACCCCGAACCCTTCCCATACGCGTAGCCGGAAATACGACGACCGAAGCACACCAGACAACGACAAACGATATACAGACGAGCGGTCTGGAGAAAATCGGGAGAGAAAATACCCAAGCGATCGGCCACGGCCTCGTGCAGGCGGCGGGTCGACAGCAGGTCGAAATACATCAAACAACGAGCAGAGATTCAGCGACAAACGGTCAAGTGATTATCGGGACCGGGAAAAAAAATACGGGAACGGACAAAAGCCGCCCTATAACACAGATAGGCGCTCAACGGAAAACAGACCGTACAATCCTTCGCGAAAATTGCGTGAGCGAACCGACCCAACGCCGAAGCCATTCAAAAGTACACCGGAAGATGACGGACTGATCCGGCTAAACCGGTATATCGCCAATTCGGGCATCTGCTCGAGACGTAAAGCAGATGAGCTGATCCAAGCCGGTGTCGTCTCTGTAAATGGCCATGTTGTCACCGAGCTCGGTGTCAAAGTAGATCCATCCAAAGATGAAGTGCGCTATAATGGCGAACGCCTAAAGCGCGAAAAAATGGTTTACGTGTTGCTTAACAAACCCAAAGACTACATCACCACAACGGATGATCCCCAGGAACGCCGCACGGTGATGCAACTGGTGTCCAAGGCTTCCAAAGAACGGATATACCCTGTTGGCCGTCTTGATCGTAACACCACCGGGCTGCTTTTGCTGACGAATGATGGTAACCTTGCCGAAAAGCTTTCGCACCCGCGCAACAATGTTGTCAAGATTTATAACGTCGAACTCAATAAGAGTCTCGCTCAAGGTGACCTTAATAAAATTGCGTTTGGCCTCGAATTAGAGGACGGCTTTGTCAAACCTGACACGATAAGTTACGTACAGGGCGGAAGCAAAAGGGAAGTAGGCATTCAGATTCACAGTGGAAAAAACCGCATTGTGAGGCGTATTTTTGAGCATTTAGGTTATGAAGTGATTAAGCTGGACAGGGTCGTTTACGCTAACTTAACGAAAAAAGATCTACCCCGTGGACGCTGGCGCTACCTCGAAGAAAAGGAAATCATCCAACTCAAGCACTTTATTAAGTGACTTTCAGCTTGCCTGCTTACGAATTTGATTGACAACCCACAACTTTTGACAGAAGACTACAGACATGACCGATCCAAAAACATTGACGGCCGTTGCCGAATTTCACAAGACATTTAAGCATCCCGTATTACCCAAGCCTACTGTTCCGGACGAGCAGCGGTGCCGGTTGCGGGTCGCGTTACTGGCAGAAGAACTCAAAGAACTTGAAGAAGCCATCGCGGACAACGACATCACGGAGATTGCCGACGCGTTATGCGATCTTCAATATGTATTGTCAGGAGCAGTACTCGAGTTTGGCTTAGCCAGCAAGTTCGCGCAACTTTTTGATGAAGTACAGCGATCAAACATGAGTAAAGCTTGTAAGACCGTCCAGGAGGCCGAGGATACGGTGGCACATTACACGGAGAAAGGTGTGGAATGTTTTTATGAGGAGGCGGATGGCCATTACCTGGTATACCGGACGGCAGACCGGAAAACGCTGAAATCCGTGTACTATTCGCCTGCTGACCTCGCTAAAATTCTGGAAGGATAGTATTCTTTTCGTTCTCCTATATGCTGTATTTATTCCCTTGGTAAGCCGCCCTACGCTCCAGCTCTTTATCGATATAGGTTTGAATGGCTGACTTGCCCAAGCCCCAATTTGGCGCTATCAGCAATTCCTGATCGGCCAGTCCAAATAGGCGCTGAATCACAATGTCAGGGCGCAGCAAAGGGATAAACTCACAGAGGAAATCCGTATATTCCTCCAAGCTAAATACATGAAAAGGCTGGCGTTTGTACTGCACGCCCATAATAGAGCCTTCCACAATATGGAGGTGGTGGAGTTTCACAAACTTGATTTGCGGAAACCGGTTGATTTCTTCCGCATAGCGCAGCATCATCGCCCTGGTTTCCCAAGGGAATCCAAAGATGGTATGCACGCAGATATCCAAGGAACTGTTTTGTACCAAGGCGAGTGCCTTTTCAAGCTCTTCATGCGTGCACCCTCTGTTTATCCGGTTTAACGTACTGTCGTAGATGGATTCCATGCCCATCTCCAGATCCACATCATATCGATCGGTATAGCTTTCGAGCAGGGCCACTTTTTCAAAATCTATGCAATCCGGCCGCGTACCCACCGAAAGCCCTACCACATGTTCGGGTGCTACGCTCAAGGCCTCATCATACAAGGATTTAAGGTAATGCGCCGGTGCGTAAGTATTGGTATTGGGCTGGAAATAAATCACGAATTTTTCAGCTCCATAACCGTTTACTGCACGCTGGATCCCCTCTTCCACCTGTTCACGGATAGTCGGCAGTTTACGTGCCGAATCCGGCGTAAACGAATCCACGTTGCAATAAGCACAGCCACCGTACCCCTTACTTCCATCGCGGTTCGGACAAGTAAAATTACCATCCACAATAATCTTAAACACACGCTTGCCGTCGTATTTGGCCCGCAAATATGCCCCGTAGTGATTGTACGGTTTCTTTCCAATGTCCAACAGGGTACCCATAGTCGTGCAAAGATACGAGATAAGTTTGAGACATGCGCTATAAGGCGCTAAGCGTCAACCACGGTGTTAGCTGGCGAGCAGCGCCGAATTCCAAAAAAAAAACCGTCAGGCGTACACCTGACGGTCTGAATTGTTTTTTATCGTTTACTGACCCCGCGGGTCACCGACAGCGGATTAATCTTCCTCCTTCGATGCCAGCAGCTGATCATATTCCTCTTGCGAGCCTACGATAATGCGTTCATAATCGCGCAGGCCAGTTCCGGAAGGAATCAAGTGGCCGACGATGACGTTCTCTTTCAAACCCAAGAGGTCGTCACGCTTACCGGCAATGGCAGCCTCGTTGAGTACCTTCGTAGTTTCCTGGAACGATGCCGCAGAAATGAATGACTTGGTACCCAATGACGCGCGGGTAATACCCTGCAGTAACGGGCTTGAAGTCGCCGGTATGGCGTCGCGTACTTCCACCAGCTTCAGGTCACGCCGTTTGAGGCTTGAATTAACGTCCCGTAGCTTACGCAGCGAGACAATCTGCCCCGGCTTCAACTCGTTGGAATCTCCCGCATCCACCACCACTTTTTTGTCATAGATAGCATCATTCTCCTCAACGAAGTCCCACTTGTTGACCGCCTCTTTTTCCAAGAAACGGGTATCGCCCGGGTCTTCAATTTCCACCTTTTGCATCATTTGGTGTACGATGGTCTCAAAGTGCTTGTCATTGATCTTCACCCCTTGGAGGCGGTAAACTTCCTGGATACCATTTACCAAATACTCCTGCACGGCCGACGGGCCTTTAATAGCCAAAATATCGGCAGGCGAGATAGAACCATCTGACAACGGCATACCCGCTTTCACGAAGTCATTATCCTGTACAAGAATATGTTTAGACAGCGGCACCAAGTACTTCTTGATCTGTCCGTCCCGTGACTCAATTGAGATTTCACGGTTACCCCGTTTTACGCCACCCAGGGTCACCACACCATCTATTTCGGTGACGACCGCAGGGTTGGATGGATTACGAGCTTCGAACAGTTCCGTCACACGTGGCAGACCACCTGTAATGTCACGGGTCTTACCGGTAGAGCGCGGAATCTTAGCTAATACAACACCCTCTTTTACCACGGTGCCGTCATTGACAGAGACGTGCGCACCCACCGGGATGTTGTAAGTGCGGATAACCGCGCCTTTGCTATCCAATATTTTGATGGCCGGGTTTTTGGTCTTGTCGCGCGTATCAATGATGACCTTTTCCCGGTGTCCCGTTTGTTCGTCGGACTCCTCACGGAATGTTACCCCTTCAATGATCGACTCGAACTCAGCTTTCCCACCAAATTCGGAAATAATCACCGCATTGTACGGATCCCAAGAACAGATACGTTGCCCTTTTGTCACCTTATCGCCAGCATTCACATAGAGATAAGAACCGTAAGGGATATTGTTCGTCATCAACACTTTTCTCGATTCCGGGTCGACAATCCGAAACTCACCGGAACGCCCGATAACGACTTGATCTGGTCCTTCTTCCCCTTCGTGGGGTACCGAACGGATATTTTCCAGCTCGATGATGCCATCGAACTTAGCGAATATTTGAGATTCCGCCGCAATATTTGACGCGGTACCACCCACGTGGAAGGTACGGAGTGTAAGCTGCGTTCCAGGCTCACCGATAGACTGTGCTGCAATCACGCCCACTGCCTCACCTTTCTGCACCCGTTTACCCGTAGCCAAGTTGCGTCCATAACAAAGTGCACACACACCCCGTTTACTTTCACAGGTCAATACCGAACGAATCTCGAGCCCTTCAACCGCAGATGCCTCAATCTTAGCGGCGATTTCCTCATCGATATCCTGATCGGCCGCTACCAGCAATTCTTCAGTTACAGGGTCATACACATCGTGTAGGGAAACCCGGCCAAGAATACGGTCGTATAGCGGCTCAATGATATCCTCGTTATCTTTCAGCGCTGTTGTATATACCCCCCTCAAACCACCGCAATCTTCATCCACCACAATCATATCTTGGGCTACGTCATGCAGACGACGGGTCAAATAACCGGCATCAGCCGTCTTCAACGCGGTATCCGCAAGACCTTTACGGGCACCGTGTGTAGAAATAAAGTACTCCAATACCGACAACCCTTCCTTAAAGTTGGAGAGGATAGGGTTTTCGATGATTTCACCGCCTGAAGAACCAGATTTCTGCGGTTTGGCCATCAGACCCCGCATGCCACAGAGCTGACGAATTTGCTCTTTCGAACCACGGGCGCCCGAATCAAGCATCATGTATACGGAATTGAATCCTTGGTTGTCTGTCGAAAGGATTTCCATCACATTCGCGGTCAACCGGTTGTTGATGCGTGTCCAGATGTCGATGATTTGGTTATAGCGTTCGTTGTTGGTGATGAAGCCCATGTTGTAATTGTTCATCACCTCCTCCACTTCTTTCGTTGCCTGTTCGATCAGATCGGCCTTGGCATCCGGAATGTTCAAATCCTGTAGGTTGAACGAAAGCCCACCTTTGAACGCCATCTGGAATCCTAATTCCTTGATATCATCCAAAAACTTCGCTGCCCGGGCCATACCCGTAATTTTCACGACCTCGCCAATGATATCCCGCAAAGACTTTTTGGTCAACAGCTCGTTGACGTATCCGATTTCCTCGGGAACGACCTGATTGAACAACACACGCCCTACGGTAGTCTCGATGAGCCTTTCTTCGATATTGCCATCCTTGCTCCTTACTTTGGTTTTCACCTTAATAAAGGCATGCAAATCGATTTTCTTTTCATTCAGCGCTATAATGACTTCCTCAGCAGAATAGAAGGTCATGCCTTCCCCTTTCATCACCCGGCTTTCATCGGTCTTACGGCCTTTGGTCATGTAATAGAGTCCCAGTACCATGTCCTGCGAAGGAACGGTAATGGGTGTGCCATTAGCCGGGTTGAGGATATTATGCGAAGCCAGCATAAGGATTTGAGCTTCCAATATGGCAGCATTGCCTAAGGGCAAGTGCACAGCCATCTGGTCACCGTCAAAGTCGGCGTTAAATGCCGTACACACCAACGGGTGCAACTGGATTGCCTTGCCTTCTACCAAAGTCGGTTGAAATGCCTGAATACCCAAGCGGTGCAGCGTAGGTGCCCGGTTGAGTAATACGGGGTGTCCTTTCAATACGTTCTCCAAGATATCCCATACGACCGGATCCTTGCGATCAACGATTTTCTTGGCCGACTTCACCGTCTTCACGATACCACGCTCTATCATTTTGCGAATGATGAACGGCTTATACAGCTCGGCAGCCATGTCTTTTGGCAATCCGCACTCATGCAACTTCAGGTTTGGTCCAACCACGATGACCGAACGTGCGGAGTAATCTACCCGCTTACCCAACAGGTTCTGGCGGAAACGGCCTTGTTTACCTTTTAGGATATCAGAGAGTGATTTCAATGCACGGTTGCCTTCCGTCTTGACAGCGTTCACCTTACGTGAATTGTCGAATAGCGAGTCCACAGCTTCCTGTAACATCCGCTTTTCATTACGCAAAATGACCTCGGGCGCCTTGATTTCCATCAAACGCTTCAACCGATTGTTACGGATAATCACCCTCCGGTACAAGTCGTTTAGGTCGGAAGTAGCAAAACGCCCACCTTCCAACGGCACCAACGGACGCAGCTCAGGCGGAATAATCGGTACAATTTTGACGATCATCCATTCCGGCCGGTTTTCAATCCGATCCCTCGACCCGCGGAATGCCTCCACAACCTGCAGGCGTTTTAGCGCCTCATTTTTACGTTGCTGGGAAGTTTCATTAGCTGCCTGGTGGCGCAAATCATACGAAAGCTGATCCAGATCCAGCCGTTTCAACAACTCTTCCAACGCTTCCGCACCCATTTTGGCAATGAACTTCTGCGGATCGGTATCATCCAGGAACTGGTTTTCCTTCGGCAGGGTATCCAAGATGTCGAGGTATTCCTCTTCTGTAAGGAAATCCATGTACTGGATACCATCCTCCTCCTTTACCCCGGCTTGGATAACCACATAACGCTCGTAGTAGATAATCATATCGAGCTTTTTGGTGGGCAGGCCCAACAAATAGCCAATTTTGTTCGGCAATGAGCGGAAATACCAGATATGCGCTACAGGCACCACCAAGCTGATATGGCCCATACGCTCACGACGTACCTTCTTCTCGGTCACCTCCACACCGCAACGGTCACAAACGATGCCCTTATAGCGAATGCGCTTGTATTTACCGCAATGGCATTCGTAATCCTTTACCGGGCCGAAAATGCGTTCGCAAAACAAACCGTCACGCTCCGGCTTATACGTCCGATAGTTGATGGTTTCCGGTTTCACGACTTCACCACTTGAGCGCTCCAGAATCGTCTCTGGAGAGGCCAAACTAATGGTAATCGAGGTGAAGTTGCTTTTTATTTTATTATCCTTTTTGTAAGACATACTTTCGTTTCTAAAAGTTAAAGCGCCATGCTTAATTAATCCAACGTGATATCCAGTCCTAAGCCACGCAGCTCGTGTACGAGTACGTTAAAGGACTCGGGCACAGACGGTGTCGGTAGATTATTGCCTTTGACGATGGATTCGTATGTTTTAGCCCTACCAACCACATCATCAGACTTGACCGTGAGGATTTCCTGCAGAATGTTCGAAGCTCCGAATGCTTCCAATGCCCACACCTCCATTTCACCGAAGCGTTGCCCACCGAATTGCGCCTTACCACCAAGCGGCTGTTGCGTAATGAGTGAGTACGGTCCGATAGAACGGGCGTGCATCTTGTCATCCACCATATGGCCCAGCTTCAGCATATAAATCACACCTACGGTTGTCGGCTGGTCGAAACGCTCGCCGGTCAAGCCGTTGTAAAGGTAGGTACGGCCGGATGCAGGCAACCCTGCTTTCGCTACCCACTCTTCTACCTCTTCGGTAGACGCACCGTCGAAAATTGGCGTCGCAAACTTGACACCCAACTTTTGTCCGGCCCACCCCAACACGGTCTCGTAGATTTGGCCAAGGTTCATCCGTGAAGGTACCCCCAATGGGTTCAGCACGATGTCAACCGGTGTGCCATCTTCCAAGAAAGGCATATCCTCATCGCGCACGATGCGCGCAACGATACCTTTGTTGCCGTGGCGGCCGGCCATCTTATCCCCTACCTTAAGCTTACGCTTCTTGGCAATGAATACCTTAGCCATTTGCACGATGCCCGAAGGCAATTCGTCACCGACGCTGATAGCAAATTTGTCGCGCTTATAGGCACCGAGCTCTTCATTCAGCTTAATGTTATAGAAATGGAGCGCCTGCTTAATCAGTTCGTTTTTGTCGTCGTCGGTAGTCCATCCTGCCGGATTGATATTGTTGTAATCCAAATCCGCCAGAATCTTCTGGGTAAACTTAGCTCCTTTAGGCACCAACAGTTCTTTATAGACGTTGTAGACACCCTGCGAGGTTTTACCATTGACGATGGCAAACAGCTTGTCTACCAATTTATCTTTTAACGCCTTCAATGCCTTAGCATGCTGGGCATCCAGTTGGTCGAGCGCCTTCTTTTCTTCTTCCTTAGCCATTTTCTTGGCACGGGAGAACAATTTGGTATCAATAACCACACCGTTGATAGACGGAGGGGTTTTCAAAGAGGCATCTTTCACATCTCCGGCCTTATCGCCGAAAATCGCACGAAGCAGTTTTTCTTCCGGAGAGGGGTCAGACTCGCCCTTAGGCGTAATCTTACCAATCAGGATATCACCTTCACGTACTTCGGCCCCCACACGGATGATACCGTTTTCATCAAGGTCTTTCGTTGCTTCCTCAGATACGTTTGGAATATCGGCTGTCAGCTCCTCTTCACCGCGCTTTGTATCGCGTACTTCCAGTTCAAACTCCTCGATATGAAGGGAGGTAAAAATATCCTGGCTGACCACGCGTTCTGAAATCACGATAGCATCTTCGAAGTTGAAGCCCTGCCATGGCATGAAGGCCACCTTCAGGTTACGACCTAATGCCAACTCGCCATTTTGGGTAGCATAGCCTTCACAAAGCACTTGTCCTTTCTCTACCTTTTGCCCTTTTTTTACAATAGGCTTTAAGTTAATGCAAGTACTTTGGTTTGTCTTCTTGAACTTAATCAACTTATAGGTCTTCACGTCGTCGTCAAACGACACAAGCCTTTCGTCCTCATTCCGTTCATACCGGATCTTGATTTCATTCGCATCGACATATTCCACTACACCATCAGCCTCCGCATTGATCAAGGTACGCGAGTCGCGCGCTACGCGCCCCTCCAATCCCGTACCCACGACGGGTGCTTCGGGGCGCAGCAACGGCACAGCCTGGCGCTGCATGTTAGAGCCCATGAGCGCACGGTTTGCGTCATCGTGCTCAAGGAATGGGATTAAGGATGCCGCGATAGATGTAATCTGGTTCGGGGCCACGTCCATCAAGTCCAATTTTTCGGGTTCAATGACCGGAAAATCCCCTTCAAACCTGGCCTTTACTTTCGGGGTAATAAAGTTGCCCTTGTCATCGTATTCGGCATTAGCCTGTGCGATGGTTTTGCCATCTTCGTCTTCAGCCGAAAGGTAAATGACCGGCTCTTCAACGACAACCCGCCCCTCTTCTACCCGCCGATATGGCGTTTCGATGAAACCTAAGTTATTAATTTTGGCGTGTACGCAAAGCGACGAAATCAGACCAATATTCGGTCCTTCTGGCGTTTCAATCGTACATAACCTTCCATAGTGCGTATAATGCACGTCACGCACTTCGAAGCCCGCGCGTTCGCGAGACAGTCCACCAGGGCCGAGCGCAGACAGCCTACGCTTATGCGTAATCTCAGCCAACGGATTGGTTTGGTCCATGAACTGCGACAGCTGGTTCGTACCAAAGAATGAATTAATGACCGACGACAGCGTACGTGCATTGATCAAATCCGTCGGAGTAAACACCTCATTATCCCGGATATTCATCCGCTCACGGATTGTGCGTGCCATACGCGAGAGGCCTACACCGAACTGCGAATACAATTGTTCGCCGACCGTACGCACCCGGCGGTTAGACAGGTGGTCAATATCATCAACCTCAGCTTTAGAGTTGATCAGGTTAATGAGATATTTTACAATAGCAATGATATCCTCACGAGTAAGCACTTTAATCTCATCGGGAGTATCCAATTGCAACTTACGGTTGATGCGGTAGCGGCCTACGTCGCCAAGGTCATACCGTTTATCCGAAAAGAAGAGCCGTTCAATAATCCCGCGGGCCGTTTCTTCATCGGGTGGTTCGGCATTACGCAGTTGGCGATAAATGTGCTCTACAGCCTCCTTCTCCGAGTTTGACGTATCTTTTTGTAAGGTATTATATATGATGGAATAATCGGCGGCGTTTGCGGTGTCTTCTTTGGTCAAGATGATAGACTTCACGCCTGCGTCGATAATCAAATCAATATGCTCGTCTTCCAGTATAGTTTCGCGCTCCAGCACTACTTCGTTGCGGTCAATGGATACGACCTCACCCGTATCTTCGTCTACGAAGTCTTCTATCCACTTCTTCAATACCCGCGCTGCCAATTTACGGCCTACGTATTTCTTCAGCCCGGATTTGCTTACTTTAACTTCGTCAGCCAGCTCGAACAGTTCCAAAATGTCCTTGTCAGAATCGTAGCCAATGGCGCGCAGTAGTGTAGTTACCGGAAATTTCTTTTTACGATCGATGTATGCATACATCACGTTATTGACGTCTGTAGCGAATTCGATCCACGACCCCTTAAATGGAATGACGCGGGCCGAATACAGTTTCGTACCGTTGGTGTGGCGGCTTTGGCCGAAAAACACCCCCGGCGAACGGTGCAGCTGCGATACAATGACACGCTCGGCACCGTTGATGACAAAGGTTCCTTTAGGAGTCATGTAGGGAATGGTTCCCAAATAAACGTCCTGTACAATGGTCTCGAAATCTTCATGTTCCTCGTCATTGCACGACAGACGTAGCTTTGCCTTGAGCGGGACACTATAAGTCAATCCACGTTCGATACATTCCTGAATACCATAACGTGGTGGATCAATAAAATAATCCAAGAACTCAAGTACAAAAATGTTCCTTGAATCAGAGATCGGGAAATTCTCGGAAAACACCTTGAATAGCCCTTCCTGGTGGCGGTTGTCTGAAGTTGTTTCAAGCTGAAAAAACTCCTTGAAAGATTCCAATTGCACATCCAGAAAATCAGGGTAATCAATTACCTTTTTACTGCTTGCAAAATTTACTCTTTCGCTGTGAATACTTTTGTTTGCCAAGGGAATAAGAATTTAGTTTAACTATTTAAACTGCGTTTTTTGCTGTTCTTTGCCGCGTGTGCGGCATCCGTGTACAGCGTGGATATGACTATAAAGGAAAAGTCATAAACAGGAATAGACTCTGACGAAATACACGTCAGAGTCTAACCCATTCAGGTACGTTGTATGATCAGCGTTACTTAATCTCAACAACAGCTCCTGCTTCTTCAAGTTGCTTTTTCAAAGCTTCAGCTTCGTCCTTAGCAACTCCTGCTTTGAGTTCTTTTGGTGCGCCATCAACCAGGTCTTTTGCCTCTTTCAAGCCAAGACCGGTCAAATCTTTAACAAGCTTAACAACAGCCAGTTTCTGACCGCCAGCTTCTTTCAAGATGACGTCAAAGGAAGTCTTTTCCTCAACAGCAGCAGGCGCATCACCACCTGCAGCAGGACCAGCAACAGCAACTGCCGCAGCAGCTGGCTCGATGCCATACTCATCCTTCAAGATTTGAGCTAACTCGTTAACTTCTTTTACTGTTAAGTTTACCAACTGCTCAGCAAACGCTTTTAAATCTGCCATTTTATTTTTAATTTTTGAATTTACTGTTTAATACCTTTTATTAACAATCCATTGGGCTTTTTGATTGGGAGTATTGCCCTATTCTCCTCGTTCCTGTAAAGTTTTAACCAACCCGGCCAACGTGTTGCCTCCAGATTGAAGAGCAGAAACCACGTTCTTGGCAGGGGACTGCAGCAATCCAATGATATCGCCAATAAGCTCGTTTTTCGATTTAAGCTTGGTCAACGCATCAATTTGGTCATCGCCGATAAATACCGCGGCATCGATGTAAGCACCCTTTAATACGGGCTTATCGCCCTCCTTCCGGAGCTCTTTGATCAGCTTAGCCGGTGCGTTACCCGTCTCAGAAAACAACATTGTTGATGACCCTTTCAGCACACCGAATAACTCTTCGGCATCCACTCCCGCCTCGATGAGGGCTTTCTTAATCAACGTGTTTTTTACCACTTGCATGGTAATGCCTTTATCATAGCATTTCCGGCGGATACCATTTACGGTGGCCACGGTCAAATCAGCAGTATCGGTAATATAAAAATTGCCGTAAGATTTAATCTGCTCAGCTAAAGCCTTAACAATCTCTTGTTTTTCTTCTCTTTTCATGATTAAATTCCTGCTACTGATTTAGTTTCTACTTGAATACCGGGGCTCATCGTAGAGGAGAGGTAAATACTCTTGAAATACGTCCCTTTTGCCGCCGAAGGCTTCAACTTGGAAATTGTTTGCAACACTTCCAGGGCATTTTCATAAATCTTTTCCGGTGGAAAAGAAACCTTGCCAATAGATGTGTGAATAATTCCTGTTTTATCTACCTTGAAATCAATTTTACCCGCCTTCACGTCAGCAACCGCCTTACCGATGTCGGTTGTTACGGTACCCGTCTTAGGGTTAGGCATCAGGTTGCGAGGACCGAGGATACGGCCAAGCTTACCTACCTTCGCCATGACGCTGGGCATAGTAATGATGATATCAATGTCGGTCCATCCGCCTTCGATTTTGCTGATATAGTCGTCCAATCCCACATAGTCTGCTCCGGCAGCTTTTGCTTCTTCTTCCTTATCAGGCGTACAAAGCACCAATACACGGACGGTCTTACCCGTACCATGTGGCAATGTGGCGATACCACGTACCATTTGATTTGCTTTACGGGGATCCACGCCGAGGCGTACATCAATATCCACCGAAGCATCAAATTTGGTCGTAGTGACATCCTTGACCAAGGCAGCCGCCTCTTGCAAAGAATACGCTTTACCAACTTCAATTTTGGATAGTGCCGCTTTTTGATTTTTTGTTAATCTTGCCACTTTCTTAAAACTGATTTCGTTAATTAATTGTTCCAGGGCGCATTACCATTCACGGTAATTCCCATACTGCGTGCCGTCCCTGCTACCATTTTCATGGCAGACTCCAGTGTAAACGCATTCAAATCAGGCATCTTATCTTTGGCAATGGCTTCCACCTGTTCCCAGGTAACCGATCCGACCTTTTTACGGTTCGGTTCGCCAGACCCGCCTTTCAAGCCGGAAGCTTCAATAAGCTGAATAGCAACAGGAGGGGTTTTAATGATAAAATCGAACGATTTGTCGCTGTACACCGTAATGACAACGGGCAGTACTTTACCGGGCTTATCCTGCGTACGTGCATTGAATTGCTTGCAGAACTCCATGATATTCACCCCTTTGGCACCCAATGCGGGACCTACCGGAGGTGATGGATTCGCAGCGCCACCCTTCACTTGTAATTTTACTAACGCACTGACTTCTTTTGCCATTTTAACGATGTTGATTTAATTAATAAATGTTTGTTAGTAAGTTGGAAGCATTTAACGTAACATTTAGATTTTGAAGCGCCAAGCGCTAAATTGCCTTTGCACCCCAAAATGGAGTGCAAAGGTACGAAAAAAATCTTTATTACAATATTTAATGAAAAAAAATAAACCTATCGGCTCTGTTATTCTTTTTCTACTTGTATATAATTTAATTCCAACGGTGTCTTCCGGCCAAAGACTTTTACCATTACCTTCAGCTTTTTCTTTTCTTCGTTTACCTCTTCAATTTCGCCAGTAAATCCGTTGAATGGACCATCATTCACTTTGACCAATTCGCCAACGTAGAACGGTACGCTCATCAGTTCGCCCTGCTCTGACATCTCGTCTACTTTTCCCAAAATACGATTGATCTCCGCTGGACGCAACGGGATAGGGGTACCGTCTTTATCGCCCAAAAAGCCGACAACGCTGTTGATATTCTTAATCACATGTTCCAGCTCGCCATCCAACGCTGCTTCTAACAACACATAGCCGGGATAGAAATTACGCTCTTTAGCGACCTTCTTTCCGTCGCGCATTTGATAATATTTCTCCATTGGGATCAACACCTGAGGTACAAGGTGATTGATACCGAGACGATTTATTTCGGCTTCGATATATTGTTTTACTTTCTTTTCCTTACCACTTACGGCCCGTACAACATACCATTTCAGTCCTTGATCTGCCATTTCTTCTTCCCCAACAATTAAGACCCAATATTATAGAACAACTCCAACACGTTGCTCGACGCTTTATCCATCGCAAAGATGACCAATGCAATGATAATCGAGGCTACCAACACCACCACGGCAGAACTTTGCAGCTGTGACCAAGTGGGCCAAGTGACCTTTTGGCTCATCTCTGTATAAGAGTCTTTTATAAATTCAAGTACGTTTGCCATGTCCTGTTAAGAGTTAGCACGGGCACCAGGATTCGAACCCAGATCAAAGGTTTTGGAGACCTCTATTCTACCATTGAACTATGCCCGTTTATATTTTTTAGACACGATTAGCTAATCAGCACATATACTGATTAGCTAATCGGTGGAACATTAAATTCCAAAGGGACTTAATTACTTAATAATTTCAGTCACCTGTCCGGCGCCTACGGTCCGACCACCCTCACGGATAGCGAAACGGAGACCTTTTTCCATCGCGATGGCGTTGATCAATTTCACGGTGATGGTCACGTTATCACCAGGCATAACCATTTCAACGCCGTCAGGAAGCGCAATCTCTCCGGTCACGTCAGTGGTACGGAAATAGAACTGCGGACGATATTTGTTAAAGAACGGCGTATGACGGCCACCCTCTGCTTTTGACAGTACGTAAACCTCAGCCTTGAACTCCGTGTGAGGCGTAACAGAACCGGGTTTGCAGATAACCATACCCCGACGGATATCGGTTTTTTCGATACCACGCAGCAACAAGCCTACGTTATCGCCAGCTTCGCCGTAATCCAAAATCTTGCGGAACATTTCCACACCTGTAACCGTTGATTTCAGGTTCTCAGCACCCATACCCAGGATTTCCACAGGGTCACCGGTATTGATCACACCACGCTCAATACGGCCGGTTGCTACTGTACCACGGCCTGTGATAGAGAATACGTCTTCGATTGGCATCAAGAACGGCAGATCGGTCAACCGCGGAGGAATCGGGATGTAGTTGTCTACAGCGTCCATCAATTCCATGATCTTGTCTACCCACTGAGGCTCGCCATTCAAACCTCCCAAAGCAGAACCACGGATTACCGGAATATCGTCACCTGGATATTCGTAGAACGATAACAACTCACGGATTTCCATTTCCACCAAATCCAACAATTCCGGGTCATCCACCAAGTCCACCTTGTTCATGAATACAACCAACGCAGGTACACCTACCTGACGAGCCAACAGGATGTGCTCGCGAGTTTGTGGCATCGGACCGTCAGTTGCAGCAACTACGATAATCGCACCGTCCATTTGCGCAGCACCAGTAACCATGTTTTTCACATAGTCAGCGTGACCCGGACAGTCAACGTGTGCATAGTGACGGTTGGCTGTTTGATATTCAACGTGTGCTGTATTAATGGTAATACCGCGCTCTTTTTCTTCAGGAGCAGAGTCGATCGAATCAAAAGAACGGGCTTCAGAAAGTCCTTTATCTGCTAGTACTTTTGTGATCGCGGCGGTAGTAGTCGTCTTACCGTGGTCAACGTGACCGATCGTACCAATGTTTAAGTGCGGCTTACTGCGGTCAAATTTCTCTTTTGCCATTGTTATGCGAATTAGTAATTTAAAATTTTATGTATGAATATAGTTACTCTTACGAGCCAATGATGGGACTTGAACCCATGACCTCTTCCTTACCAAGGAAGTGCTCTACCGCTGAGCTACATCGGCTTTTTGTGTTTACAATCCAAATCCCCGCCAATTCACCGTTTTAATGGTTTGACAGAGCATTCGTTAACACATTACGAGCGGAAGACGGGTCTCGAACCCGCAACCTATAGCTTGGAAGGCTATCGCTCTACCAATTGAGCTACTTCCGCTTATTATGGTGGGGGGAGAAGGATTCGAACCTTCGAAGCCGAAGCAACGGATTTACAGTCCGTCCCATTTGACCGCTCTGGAATCCCCCCAACTTTGAGCCCCCTGCCGGGATCGAACCAGCGACCTACTGATTACAAGTCAGTTGCTCTACCAGCTGAGCTAAGGAGGCAAAAACCTTCAAAAAACGTAGGAAATCCACTTTCCCTCTTTACCCTACTCGGCGTGCCTCGCTTAGTTTAGTTACTAAATATAAACGTTGAAAAACACCCCTTTTCCTTAGGGACTGCAAAGATATACAAACTTGTTTTAATACAAAAATTATTTACAAAAATCTGATATCCCCCTGCCGGCGTGCGTGATATCGCATCAATTTCCGCTTCTTATCCTTATCTTCGCTCCGCAAAATGATTATAAGATTTGTTCTACGCTATTTGATCGGCCTATGTTTGGGGTGTGCCATCGTGCCTGCCCTTGCACAGGAAAGAAGGGGACTTGGGGAGCATCCCCTGGTGAAACGGTTTATTTCCCCCGAAAAAGACAGCACGCGGTCAGCCGGCTTTATCGTCGTCCCCGCGTTGGGATATGCCCAGGAAACCGGCTTGGAATTTGGTCTGGCGGGGGTTTATAATTTTTATGTAAACAAGGCAGACCACGCAATCCGTACTTCCAATCTCACATTTATTGGCACATTCACTACCGAGCGGCAAACCAACCTTAAGTTGGAGTCAGATATCTGGACGACAGACAATCTGTACCATTACACCAGTGAATTACGTTTCCGCAACTTCCCTTTCAACTTTTACGGGCTGGGCAACCAGACGTTAGAACAAAATCAAGACGTTTTAACCCAACGTATGGTAAGGATACGGCTGGAGGGCGAGCGCAAGTTGGCCCCCAACTATTACGCAGGACTCAACTTGGCTTACGAGCATCTGACTTTTTTTGACAAAGAGGAAGATGGAATATTTGATCGGACGCCGCCCTATGGCCAAACGGGCGGGCAGCATCTCCTCATCGGCGTCTCCCAGCTGTTTGACACACGCAATAGGAACACATACACCACTAAAGGCTATTATGCACGCGCGAAGTATGCCTATTCGCCCGGTATCGGCGGTGGCCACCATTTCAAAGGAAGCACGGTGGATATCGATCTACGAGCTTTCTTTCCATTGACTAACCAGCTTACACTGGGGCTAAACAGCCACTTTGAGACTACCTTGGGCCCACGAGTACCCTTTTACGTATACCGGGAATTAGGTGGCGATATGATGATGCGTGGCTATTACCTGGGCCGTTACCGGGACCGCAGTTTACTTGCCGCACAAGGCGAGCTACGTTACCGCTTCCATCCGCGTGTCGGTGTTGCTGCCTTCGCAGGCACGGGTTCCACATACCATGACGGCCTTAAAAATGCCCGGTTTATCCCGTCCTATGGTGGAGGGCTGCGCTACTTTTTTGATTTGGAACACAACAGCAGCGTCCGATTAGAATACGGCGTGGGCGAACAGCGCCCGGGAGAAAAACGCCAGGGCGGATTCTACCTATCCTTGAGTGAAGCGTTTTAATCAAAACTTGCTTTCCACCCTATCGTGCCATTCCGTATCAAGTTCCACGTTAAATCCGTTGATACTGCCCAACGTCCCCAGCAATCGACCACTGAATTTCAATTGGACACTGTTCAGAATATGCTCATCCACGCTGAACTTGTTCAACAATTCGTCATCCTCATCGTATGCCGTCACTTCATAACGCACATGGCGAGTGTCGGTGGGCATTCCCAAAAATTGATGAAAAGCAATCCGATAATCTTCCGCATCCGTAAACCCATCGAACACCATGGTGTGCGCGTCGGTAATCGGCAAGGCTATCGGCGCACCGAACGGCGTATACAGGTAATTATCATGCAGCCGTGTTACGGCTATTTTTTTTACCGTAAGCAGGTCACGTACCCTATCCGTAAAGTCGAATTCCACCAGGCTATAGCACCTACCCAGTGTCACCGTTGCCTCTTCATCGGCATCGGTTACCTCAACCCTATTGACAAGCGAAGCATAAGTAATGGCTTGATCGTCTGTAAAGTGCTGGCCAAAATAAAACGCATTGGCATCCGCAAGTTCGTCGGGCAACAGTATTCCATCATTAGACCGATAGGCCAGGAACACGATATCATAAGTACCTCCGGCCAACATCACCTCCACCATACCATCGCCTTGCAATTCGCCCAATGATAGCCGCTGCTGTTTGGCTATACCGCCATTGTCAGCATCGAATATGAAATAATGCAGGATATCCGGTAACGAAGGATTGCCAACAGGCTCACCGTTGTACACGCCAGCAATACGGATGTTGTCGAGTTTCACCACCCCGGTATTTTCATTGTAATTGCCTGCACCTTCACGGTCGCCCGGCAGAAACTCCATCCTAATTTTCAGTACGCCGGTAAAATCCGACAAGGTGCCCAAATCAAACGAATAGGAATTGCGAACCTGGGCTCCCATATTTTCGAATTGGTTGGTCGGACTAAGCGTTTCATAGCTGGTTCCTCCGTCTATGGAATAGGTAAGTATAAAATCCTTTGGCCCTGTATTAGAACTACTGATGTCAAAGGCAAAGACAGTCAGCGATTCAACACCATATAGCGGCAAGCTTATTTCAGCCATTTGCGGACCGCGGATGCTCCAGGCCTGCCCTGCCTCAAAGGGGGCCAGCGCAAAGCCGCTCCCAAAATCCAACGCCCCGGCCCCATCAAATGCAATCCCTGCTCCCGCCCCGTCTATCGCGATATCCGGTTCCAACGTTTCATTGTTAAAAGACCAATAGTATAAATACTGCGGCTCTATACCGGGTTCGATATTCCGCAGCGCCAACCCACGCGCGCGTAGATCGCCAAAAGCCAGACGTGCCGCCGCCCCCCGCATGGGCACGACATCAGCTTCAAAACCGGTTAATCTAAAGGTGACGGTATGTAACGTTTCTGGAGAGGGCAAAGGAACGGGAATATTCCGTTTACAGCTCAGTAAAGTACCGGCAACGAACATACAGCAGACAAAACGGTGCAAGAAGTGTTGTAGCGATTTCATAAGTAAGATATGATAAGGTGAAACAATAATCTCAGCTTATGCTCCGATTAGGTAGAGGCCGGACATGCGTTTACGTGTCAAACCAAAAATAAGCGATTTGGCAAAAAACTACCAGTCAGCCCCTGCAATGTAAGCCAATCTTTACAAAGTCATAAAATTGAGTAACGATTAGGATATTGACAGCTTCTTAGCGCTGACAAAAAGGAATAAAAATTAACAACTAATAAATGATGAGCGAAACATAATTCACTGTCCGGTTGTTATGTATTCGGATCAAGTTGGTTTATTCACATTAAAACCCGCGAACCATGACTTACCTAAAGGGGATTACGTTGGCAATGGTCTTTTTGCTCAGCGTATCGTTCACTGCCTTCCACCATGGATGGGCCAATTATGACCAAACGAAAGTATTGGATTTCCAGTCAGCGATCGAGCATTCTATCTACGAAAACCCCCATGCACTGGCTGAAGTAAAATACAACGGAGCACGCTGGACAGTTTACCTGGCGCCCGCAAGCCGGATGAAAACCCGTGGTGTCTCTGCGGATATGATTAAAAAAGGCACATCATTGCGGATAGTCGCCTATCCCCATAAAACCAAAAAGACGGAAATGCGTGCCGAACGGATATTCATCGGTGGCGAGAAATACGAGCTACGTTAACCAATGCGCGCTGACACATCGCCGCATTTCTTTGAGTGGCTGGAAAGCACGCCGTTGGCATCCGGTATCCGGCAGTCCCTGTGGGCTTACCCGGTTCTGGAAATCACACATATTGTGGGTATCGTTATGCTTGTAGGGGGTGCGTTTTTGATTGACCTGCATCTGCTGGGGTTCTCCAGGAATTTACCGTTTCCGGCGCTATCACGTTACCTACTGGCTTGGTCGGCAAAAGGGTTGTTGCTTATTATTCCGTCGGGAATACTGTTATTTATGACCAACGCTGCATCATTGGCTTCCGATCCGACATTCCGCCTCAAATTGGCCCTATTGGGCATCGCGGGTCTCAATGCCTGGGTATTCCATAAGCTGATCTCCCGCCGAATCGAATCGACAATTCAGCCAAACCTGCCTTCTGCGGCCAAAATCTCCGCCTTCTTTTCCGTCATCGTTTGGCTGGCCATTATCGCTTGCGGGCGCTTATTGGCTTATTAAAGCTTGGGTTAAAAAGCCCCCTCTTGGATGGACGTGAATCAAGAGGGGGCTTGTACCTTGTTATCTTGTCACCCGCATGACGCCCTGCATGATACGCCAATGGCCGGGGAACGTACACACATAGGGATAATCCCCGGGTGTGGTAGGCACCGTAAACGTTAGTTCATAACGTTCCTCCGGATTAACCAGCGGTGTACTGAATAATACATCCGGCGTATTGGGAATATACTGCAATTCCACGCCATTAGGCTGCTTGGCCAAATCATCCGCTGCTTGCCCCACCCGGTCGAGTGTTCCCGGTTTCAGTACCAACAAATTATGTTGCATATGGTCCGGATTTTCGAAGATGATTTTCAACGTCTGTCCGGCCTTGGCGGTAAAATTCGTTACATCGTATTTCATTTCGCCGATGACAGCTTTAATGGTGATGGATTCATCGGCTGCAACAGCCTCCCCCTCTCCAACGTCGTGCGTGTTTACAATGACAAGGCGCGTATTCTCCAGGCGACCGGTGAAGTGAAAGTCATCGGGGTAGTCGCCAACATTCGCAATGCGGGGGGAATCATCACCCCAACGGCGTTGACGGTTATGCCCTATGCGGATAAACCCGCCCGGCATTTCGGCAAATAAACCGGTTGCCTTTCCTTCGGCTACTTGTTTGTCATCCACGGCCAGGGTCATCTTTCCGCCTGCAAGCAGCGAAGCTTTTACCTTAAACTGCCCGGGTAACGAATCCGCGGAATGGATGATGGCTTTTCTTCCCTTTTGATTGACCTGGAAATAGATTTTGCCATCTTTAAGGAACACAGCATACCCGTCGCGGTTGTCGCCATGGGATATGAGCACTCCCTCCAGTAAAACACGGCGCATTTCACCCGGCAGGACATCGGCCACAAAGCTTATCTCCTGATTAACAAAGTCAGGGATTTGCCGCCCGCCGATTGTCCCCCCCCGTTCGGTGGTCAAAGGAAGTACCGTCATGCGCTTGCCTGCGACAATACGTTCGCCCAGCGATCCGTCGGTGTTGGAAAGATCCGGGTGTCCCAATTTCTGGTGGTATTCATCCATAAAGGCCTGCCGATGTACTGTTCCTGCGATAAGCAGTGCATGGGATACCCATTTGTCTCCAATATTTTCCGGTTGCTGCGCAGCCTCAAACACGGCGCTGCCGATCTCCGCTGTTGGTGCCGCATCTGACAAGGCTAAGAAAGCCGCCAGGCGCACGCGCAAATCGGGGTCCTGCGTTACACCGGACGCAAGAAGTTGCTGCACCACATCGGGCTCAGTTGCCGGGAGCGTTTGAATAGCGGCCCGGCGCACGCCAGGTGCGGGATGTTTCAACGCTTCAATGACCACCGAAATGCTGCTTTCATCAGACCCATCCAATAATCCCAACCCATGCAACGCCCAAATAGCATGAGTTGCCGCACCATTGACGGCCACCTCATCCACAGACCTATCCCGAATAAGCTTATGCAGGTCGCCAGCGGCTTCCTTATCGCCAGACTCTACCAGCAGCCGCTGTGCGGTAAGCCGCCAAAACATATTATCGCTTTTCAGCCCATTCACCAAGGTGCTTGTACGCTCAGGATTCAGCTTAAGCGGCTTATAGCGTTTGGCGTCTTCATGAACCAGCCGATAGATGCGCCCTTTTGTATTATCGCGGAGCGGATCGATATAGGCGTTACCTTCCCCGGTTTCAAAACCCTCAGGTGTCGGATTGTGCTGGATGATGAAGTTATACCAATCCAGTACCCACAACGCACCATCCGGGCCTACTTTAGCCTCTACCGGTCCAAACCAGTTATCAGCGCTGGCAATCATGTTCCAGCCATCGCCTTTCTCCTTGAAACCGGCACCGACCTGCTCCAAGATGTGGCGATGCACCAGCCGCCCCGTGGGTTCTGAAATGAATGCTACCCTATTCCAGTATTCCTGCGGAAAGGCACGGGCGGTATACAAGCTGTGGCCGGCCGCTGCAGTAAAGCCGCCATGCACATCCACTTGCCGGAGGTCTTTGGTAAGTACATGCATGTTGTAATGCGCATCAATTTTCTCGATACCCCGTTCATGCAGGTTGGCCTTTTCATAATAGCGTGCCGGAATAGCAAAAAAATCGCTGTGCTCGTTGTTGGCCGTAGAGATAAAAACGTCGAACTCCTCGGAAAACCCGAGCCCCCACGTATTGTTGGAGGTGTTGCCCAAATACTCAAATTGTTTGGCTTCACCGTCAAATTGGTACACGCCTGCGCCGAACTTGAATGGCTGGCCTCCTATCGTACCTTCGAAACCTGAGTAACCCACCGTACCCCAGATTTTGTTATCCATGCCATACCGCAAATTGGACGGTCCGGCATGGGTGTCGTACGTACCCCAGCCGTCTATCAGCACTTCGCGCACATCGGCCTTGCCGTCTCCATCGGTATCTTTCAAGAAAAGGAAATGAGGTGCCTGCGCCACTACGATCCCGCCGTTGACAAACGTAAATGCCGTCGGGATGTTCAATCCCTCTGCAAACACCGTAAACTTATCTGCTTTGCCATCACCGTCGGTATCTTCACAAATGGTGATGCGGTCATCGCCCTGTCCCTTGTCATTCCGTACGGTATTGGGGTAGTCAACAGTTTCAATCACCCATAATCTTCCCTTTTCGTCCCAATCCATCGCGATGGGCTTTTTGATATCCGGTTCACTGGCAAACAATTCCAGTCTGAAGCCCACTGGCACTTGTATCAGGGTCTGCGACTCTTCGGGGCTCAATGGGTGCTGGTATCTCGGTGGCGGGTCGCGGCGCTCATAGTTCGGCATCCTCCCCGCTTCATAGGTAGGTTGCGCAATGGTATATTCTTCCATTTTTTTAACCGCTTCTTCCCCAACGGCCCATCGGATACCGCTTCTTACCAACTGAAGGAATCCCGGATTACGGAATGTCCGCTCATCATGGCCAAATGCCGTATAGAATACCCTGCCGTTTCCATATTCCTTCACCCAGGTATACGGCTCACGATGCGTACTATCCACACGCTCCATCAATACCACGATGTCATCGGCAATTTTATCATGCACATAAGTTTCGTCCCATTCGGTTTCAAAAGGCTCCACACCTTCCACCGCCGGGTGGTCTGGCATCACGATTTCAGCAGAAAATGCGCCGCCGCCATGGCTTTTGAACTGCCCACCGATGAGCGCCACCACCTCTGGCGAATTGCGAAAACAGAATGAAGCCGAGTGTAAAGGAATGAACCCTTTACCGGAAGCCACATAATCCAGTAAGGCCTTTTCCTGCGCGGGGCTGATGGAATCGTGGTTAGCGTACACAATTAATCCATCGTACCGGTACAAATCCTCACGTGTAAGATCATCGGGGTCTACAGAATACGTGATATTGATCCCTTCGGGGAAATACGCTTGGGCTAAGATGTCGGCCAATAATTCCGAATCATGATGTTTACTGGCGTGGCCCAGAAAGAACAACTCAAGCCGCCGGGGACCATCGTCCTTGTTTTTTTGGCCACCGCAGTTCAAAAAGAACAAGGGGGTCAGTAACAATAGCCCGATTCTAATTAACTTATTCATTTTATTGTTTGATTGACATTTATTGACATTAAAAGACGACCTCATGCGGATACGCCATTACTTTGATAAGGTAAACTCCGGTAACCGGATGATTTCGCCGCCCTTCAAAGCAGACTCATGTGCCAAAATCCCCACACAAGTGATATTAGCGGATTGCCGCACATTTGGGAACGGCTGTCGGCCTTCCACCAACGCACTGACAAACTCGTGTACCAAATGCGGGTGAGATCCACCATGACCTGCGCCCTGAATAAAAGACAAATGTTGGTTGTCACCTTCATCATACACACCTCCGGTGGTAAAGTGCTGGATCGGCTCAGGCAGCAAATGTGCAAAATCAGGGCATATCACTTCTTCAGGGATTTCGGGTTCGGGCTTCTTAGCCGTATGCACGACCAAAGGCTCCCCCTCTATAAGCGGCCATTCCACCGCTTTCTTCGAGCCGTACACCTCAAAGCTCTCGCGGTACTGACGGGCAGTATCAAACAGCGAACGGTATACATGCGCGCTCAAATCCGAATTTCTGAACTTAATGTGAGCCGTTTCTACAGCAAAAGGCGAATTGTAGTAGTGATGCAACGCTTCCCTGATGGTCCCCGAACCGAAGCATGATACATACTCAGCCTCACTACGTGTAAGCCCCAGTACAGGCCCTACGCAATGGGTGGCATAATGCATCGGGGGCAGCCCCGGCCAATAGTCCGGCCACCCGTCCATATCCTGCTGATGGCTGGCCTTTAGAAACTGGAGCTTGCCCAGCTCACCTTTTTCATATAGCTCCTTCATAAAAAGAAATTCCCTGGCATAAACAACCGTTTCCATCATCATGTAGGTCAAGCCGGTTTCTTCAACGGCCTCCACCAATTGCCGGCATTCATCCACCGTGGTGGCCATTGGCACGGTACAAGCCACATGTTTGCCTGCCCGGAGTGCCTTTAATGACTGCTCGGCATGGTTGGGAATGGGGGTATTGATGTGTACCGCGTCAATCTGGTCATCCTTTAGCAATTCGTCGTAATCGCGATATCGTTTTGCTATACCAAAGGCATCGCCCACCTTATTCAGACTTTCCTCATTCCGTTGGCAGATGGCATACATATTCGCATCCGGATGTTGCTGGTAAATGGGGATGAACTCTGCCCCGAAACCTAAGCCGACAATCGCTACATTAATTGGCTTTTTGCTGATCATAATCTATTTCTTTTATTTAATTGTAAAAACCTGTTATCCATTTACTTAAATGCGCATATCCATCACGGGCAAAAGCATCCTGGCTATCCGCCAAACTACGCCAAATACACACGGCTGCTGCCAGCTCTTTATTCTCCGGCGTAAAGCTCTCAATGGATACGGTCCCCCGATAATCAATTGCTGCCAGCCCACGGTAATAAGCATCCCAATTGGCATTTCCTGTACCAGGTGTACCCCGGTAATTTTCGGATACCTGCATGTGAATCAGCTTGTCACCGGCTTTGCGGATAGCGGCCTCCGGATCAGGCTCTTCGATGTTCATGTGGAACATATCCAAGCACACCTTTGCGGCAGGGTGGCCAATATCGTCAATAAGGCGCAGCACATCGTCCACATTGTTGATCAAGTCCGACTCAAAGCGGTTCAACGGTTCCAAGGCTATCTGCAGCCCTTTTGCCGCAGCACGCTCGCATACCGTCCGCAGGTTCGTTACCGCCCGTTCCCACTCGATAGCCCGCTGTTCAGCGGGCACCATCCGGGCCTTTCCTACGGCAGCGTACATCGGACCGGCAACAAACCGGGCTCCCAAGTCATCCGCGATATTCAAACATTCTTCGATATAAGCGAGTCCGGTTTGCTGCAAACGCTCATCATCATTGGTCAAGTCGCGCGTTGGGCCAAATGCCCCGCAGATAACCGCCTCCAGGTTATTCCTAAACAGCATTTCCTTCACAGCTTGGGTATCAACCAATTGTGGATCTTCCACAGCGATTTCCACAGCATCATAGCCGAGCGCCGCTATCTTTTCAAATAACGACCCGGCCTCTTTTGTGGTAAATGGGGATACCCATAACCAAGTACTTACACCTCGTTTAACATGTAAAGCCATAAAAAAATAATTTATTTTATTTTGCCACCATAGGTGAATGTATAATTACGCATGTCATAATCGAATAATTGTTTACGTTATTGGTTATTATGTATGTGCTAAGATAGGGGCTTACAACGCATTGACACACCTATTAATTAACAAATACTGACTGTATTTTGTCCATTCTACCATGCTTACGTAGCGTTATTGGATAATTAGCTAACATTTTCATTACAATAATCGGGATAAGCTTCCGTTTATTAGATTTGGATATATACGCTCTACACCATGACGATGTGAAGAATAGTGTGGCGTAAACGTATCGAACAATCGCTGCTGTATGCAGCAACCAAAGATAAACCATCATGAACGTCACCTTAAAAAAAACCGCCATACAAAAGACGCGGATACCCGAGTCCAATGTGTTTTTTGTGCGCGAACTCCACGACAGGCATTTTGATGCGACCTGGCATGCCCATATGGAGTACCAGCTCTTTTTAGTGCTCGAAGGCACGGGCACCAAATTCGTCGGCAACACGGTCAAACCGTTTGATAGTGGCGACCTCACATTTCTTGGCCCCAATATTCCGCATCTTTGGCGAAGCGATGAGTGTTACTTTGACCCCTGCAGCGAAAAGAACAGCCGAGGCTTGGTGATTTACTTCAATGCAACAGCACTTAGCCCGCTGATTGATAAAGAAGAATTTGCGCAATTGAAACTATTGCTTGAAAAGGTAAGGCGTGGAATGGAGCTTTATGGAAAAACCGCGCAAACGACCATCCAATTGATGGTCGAGCTTGTCCACCTGCACGGTTTGGAAAGTATCATCCAGTTATTCAGGATACTCGACCTGCTTTCCAAAAGCAAAGAATATCGACTGCTCCATGATGATCCCGTTTATTACCAGTTAAAGGACGTAGAGACAAACCGCATCAATACGGTATACAACTATGCCGCCAGACGTTTCAAGCACAAAATCACGTTGGAAGAAGTATCTTCGCTGTTGAATATGACCCCCACCTCATTCAGCAGGTATTTTACCATGAAAACGAGTAAATCATTTTCGTACTTTCTCACAGAGCTCCGCATCCGGCATGCGTGCAAACTGCTCGCCACCGAGGAGGCCAGGAGCATCGCACAAATTTGTTATGAATCAGGCTTCAACACACTCTCAAATTTCAATAAACAGTTTAAAACATTTGTCGGCATGACCCCCACCGAATATCGGCAGAAGTTTATGACGCTCTGAACTAAAGCCCGAACCGTTTCCGGAGCGTCAGGCCATAAGTAGCCGGCCTGCCCATGTGCACGGCAGCAAAACCGAAGTCGTAAGCGTAGTCGATGTAGCGTTTATTCGCGAGGTTCTGACCCCAGCATATCAGTTCATAACCCATCAGGGAATAACCGATATTGACATTGAGCAGACTGTAAGCCCCCTGTCCCAGGGTATTTTCCACGGTAAAATACTGTTGACCGAAAAATTTTGCATAGGCGCCCAGTTGCAGCTGTTGCCGTTTGGCCCTATCGACGGGAACCACATACTGCGCTCCCAAAAAGGCAGTCCAATCTGGCGTAAATACCGGCCGGTTACCCTTTAGCTGCACATTGCCTCCATTGCCCGCCGTGTTCAAGTCGAGGTAGCGCGCACGGGTAAATGCGACGTTGCCCCATAAACTTAGGTGACGCACCACGCGGGCAGTCGCCTCCAGCTCGCCGCCCATACTTTCCATGCGGCCCGTATTTTGCGTTACCGTAACCGCATCCGGCAAAACTAATGTAGGGACTTGAGCGTCATTGACCCGTGAATAAAACACCGCCAGATTCAGCTCCAAACGCCGGTCCCATAATAAATTCTTGGTGCCGATTTCGACATTATTGCTATACTCCGGAGCAAACGATCGCAAAGAAGCCTCGCCTGGGTCGGACGATAATTGCGAAATCCCTCCAGCCCGAAAGCCACGGGCATAACTACCATAGAGGTGATGTGCTTCGTCAAATGCATATTTAATACTCACGCTCGGCGTAAAAGCATTGAAATTAGCCGATGCCGCCGTATCCGGTTGCACGACCACCAACTCTCCGCCATCGGGCTGGAATTCTCCTCGGGCATCCAATTGTGCGTGCTCGTAATCATAGCGAAGCCCCGCTTGGAGCTCCACCCCACTTTCAAACCGGAAGCCAATCTGGCCGAAAACTGCAGCTCCCCGATTGATCGCCGAGTTCGTCAATACGCTTGTAGCGTGGGTCGGCGTACCTTCTCCCATCATTCCGGCATCCTCACCAAAATACGTTCCTTGCTTCGTGGGAGCATCCTGATGAAACAAAAATGCACCCGCCGTCCAGCTCATCAAGGCATGTTTTGACGGCGACGAAGAGACTTTGACTTCCTGCGTAAATACACGTACATTATTCCAATCTTTGCCGTAATCATTGATTATCGAAACGGCATCCAGAGGCGAAAAATCGCCATCGATAGGATCTCGATAATACCGGTAGTTAGACTGGAAGGCCGTTTGTGCACTAACGTTGAGCGCCTGGCCGAAATGGTTGATAGCCAGCGACACATTGCGCGACTCGTCAACCATCGTGGTCTTGGCGTTTTGATTCAGGCGAAATGGATGTTCAAAAGCATCGTCAAGCCCCATGATCAGTGAGAAAGCCCCATTGTTTCGGTTCGAAACGTGTTTTACATTTAATGTCATCGCCCATTGTGTGTTGGGCAAATATTTTAGGTAATAATTACCAAAGACGGTATGTTGTTTGTCATAGTGCGAACCGTCGAAATCATTGGTGTAGAAACCGTCCAACCCGTTAAACATACCCGAAGCCCCAAAGAACAATTTGTCCTTCAAGACCGGCATGCGTACCCCCAGAAGGTATCGCTGCTGTCCATAATTCCCCAGATTTACCTCCGCTAATCCACTCACGTTATTCGTTGGCTGCTTCGTAACGATATTAATGACCCCAGCCATTGCATTACGACCATACAGCGTGCCCTGCGGACCACGCAGCACTTCTATGCGCTCCACATCTTGCAGGTACGGTATATAAGTATCGAGCCCGAATTGATTTACGCCATCCACATAAGTAGCCACGGCAGAATTGTAGGACGTCGTGGTGATGCCGCGGATGGATGCAACATTCCGGTTGTCGCCAGGATTGGCGATATTCAGGTTTGGTACCACCGCCGCCACATCCATGATGTTCCAAATATACTGCTGCTCAACTTCCTTCGCACCAACCACCGATAAACTCGCAGGAATATCATGGGGGTCATGTTCCATTTTGTGTGCCGTCACGATCGCTTCATCCAGCCGGTTTTCGACGCTGGTCAATTGAATATCGACAATGACGTCTCCATTGACCGTTACAGTGCGGTTTTCTGCGGCATAGCCCAAGGCGCTTACCCGCAATAGGTGCCTGCCTGACGGAACACCTTCAAGGGCAAAGTCCCCGTTTTCATCCGTCGAAGCAGCCAAATTTGAATTTAGCAACTGTACACTGGCTCGGGGGATTCCGCCGCTATCTGCGGTTATTCTGCCTTTAATCGCATATTGAGCGGTGGCAGCATAAGAAAGCGACAAGCATACAAAAAACAGGTAATAGCGAAGCATAGTGCTTTTGATGTTTATAGTAAGTATCTTCTGGTGTTAATTCGAGATGCCGAAATTACTAATATTCCTCCGGATAACAAGTCTGATCGACAAGCATCTGCCCCACGCACGATCGTCGAAGCAAAGGCGGACACTGGCCACCGACGCCATAAAAAGGGCCATGCGGCGGATGTGCTGCATGGCTCTTTTATGAATCATCCTATACTTTATTAATATCCCGGATTCTGTGTAAGATTCGGATTTTTTGTCAGCTCAGCAAACGGAATAGGGAAAAGCGTACGGGTTTGAGCCTGTGGATGGGGCCGGTGATTAAACCATGTTTTCGTTTGGAAAACGCCGAAACGGATTAAATCCTGCCGGCGATGTGCTTCGGCGGCAAACTCCCAGCCGAGCTCGTCGAGGAATCGGCCGTACTCGATATCAGTGCCACCGTTTACAGCATCCACAGAGCCGTCTTTTTCCTGCCAACCATAATTATAACTACTACCCTGTAGCAGTTGGGCGCCAGTTACCGTGGCCTTTCCCGGATTGTTTTTGAATGCTCGCTGGCGCACTTCGGTGACTAATCTCGCGGCGCCATTCGCATCGCCGGTGCGCAGGAGCGCCTCAGCTTTCATCATTAAAATATCCGCATAACGAAACATTGGATAATCATTGTCAAGATTATTTGTGGCCCCTTGTTTGATTTGGTACTTGCCTATCCGGTAGCCAGAATTGCTTGGCGCAACTGTTCCATCGCCGCCAATGCCGGGTACATGCTTGACATAGTTAATTACTTCTTCACCCGTTGATGCGTGGTACTGTGGTCCCTGTATCCATGTATCGTATAAGCGTGTATCTTCCGAATCATAGGTATCGATGAACTGCGGTACCGCACAGTTACCACCCCATGGACCTGCAGACATGCCGTACACCAGTCTACTTAGCGGATCTAATGTTTTCATATGAATTTGACTGCCTTGCCCGTAAATTTCATCATATGGTACAGCGAAGATGATCTCAGAAGAGTTCTGATTAGTATATGTAAATACATCGGAGTAGTTCGCATCTAATCGATAGGCATCGCTATTGATGACATCATTGGTCTCTTGAATGACCAAATCCCACCGTGGGGTGCCGGTATAGATTTCCGCGTTTAAATAAATCTTTGCTAATAAAGCTTTAGCTGCCCATCGATTCATTCGACCATACATCTGGGATACCTCTTCAGAAAGGTCCGGCAGAACGGTTGTCAATTCATCAATAATAAAATTATATACTTCCTCCCGCGTACGTTGTTGGGGCAACGACACATCCGTATAATCTGTTACTATCGGAACATTCCCATGATTGTCCAACAATAAGTAATAAGCCAGCGCCCGTACGGCACGTAGTTCGGCTATCGCAGCATTACCAACTTCCGCGGGCAACGGAAGCGTTCCGTCTTCAATCTGCATGATGACCATATTGGTTCTTGTAATGGCAGAAAATGCCTGATTCCAAGTGTTGGTTGGTTGCCATTGTTCTGAAGTCCATGTATGCTGGTGCATCCGACGATAAGTGCCGCCGTCATCCCATCCATTTGGCCGAACCGGAGTAATAATGATATCCGCGGCCTCTTCTTGCAAGTCAAAATACCCCTGCCAGCCAAACATCAATGACCGAAATGGTGCATATACTGGTGCCAAGATATAAGGCAGATCTCGTTCCGTCGGCTGGAAGGAACTAGCCAGGACTTCAGAATAAACTTCCTCTTCGAGGTTAGTACAGGAGCTGATGCTCGTAGTTAAACCAACCGTCAGCGCTATCATGTATGCTAGTGTTTTCGTTTTCATAATGATTTAGTTTTGAATATAACTAGTTACTAAAAGGTGACGTTTAACCCTAAAGTATACGTCCGCGTTGTAGGGTATTTATCACGGTGATCCATCCCTGGAGCAAATGTAAAATCACCAGTATAGCTTACTCCCTCGGGATCAATCCCCTTATACCCAGTGAACGTTACCAGATTAAGGCCGGACACATAAATTCGCAAGTTACTAATTCCTTTTATAAGATTGGATGGCAGTGTATAACCTAACGTCACGTTGTCTATCTTGAGATAATCACCATCTTCGATGTAATGCGAGACATACACCAAATCATTGTTCAATTGCTTTCCGTATACGGGATCATAGGCAGTCTTCAATACGTTATAGGCTTTGTTCACTGGATTTTCGTAATAAAGCCGTTGCATATTGAGTATTTGATGGCCAAAAGATCCCCGAAAGTTTACGGCCACGTCAAAACGCTGGATATTAATTGAGTTATTCCAGCCTACATTATATTTAGGAATACCGTTTCCATAAAATTGTCGATCTTCAGGGGTGGCGCTCGCAATCGGAATAACCTCACCCTCTCTATTTTCAACTAACCACTTGCCGTCATCGTCAAGGCCTACACTTTTGAACACGAAAAATTGACCGATCGGTCTACCAACTGCTACTCGGTGTGTAGATACCTGAATCGGCTCGCCAGTATGCCCTGCATCAAAGAATTCGGTCGTGACATTGAATTGTTCGTTCGATAAATTTACCAGTGTATTCTTATTTGTTGAAAACGTCACATTGGTGTTCCACCGTACTGTTCTGGTGTCTACCGCCCTTACATTTATCAACGCTTCGAACCCCGAGTTCTGCATTTCTCCAGCATTTAACATCATGCTGCCATATAAGTAGGGAGGCGTCGGTACCGCAAAGCTATACAACAGATCTTTCACATTTCGGGTATAATAGTCGAGCGAGCCGCTAATGCGGTTATTCAAGAACCCGAAATCCAATCCCACATTCCACTCTTCTTTTTTCTCCCAGCGCAAATCTGGATTGAAATTCCGCGCCGGCACAAATCCAGGCACCCATTCACCATTGATAAAGGCACCTTGGCCAGTAGTAAAATTATAGCTGGTTTGAGATTGGTAGGGGTTGTTGGCAATCGTGCCCGTTACCCCAAAGCCGGCGCGCAATTTGAAGTCCGACACAAAAGTTACCGGCTGCATAAACTCTTCATTAGCCAAATTCCAAGCTACGGACGCCCCTGGAAAAGTTCCCCAACGGTAGTTTTCGCCAAATGTTGAAGACCCTTCTCTCCGCACACTGGCTGTTAGCATATATCGCTCTTTCCATGAATAATTAATACGGCCAAAAGCCCCGCCAGTTGCCATTTTGATTTGCTGCTATTCATCGTTGCAAGTCCACGTTGGAGCGCCGTTCCCGCCTGAAGACGATTGTAGGTGTAATCGTCTGTTGGAAAATCAAAATTATATACATTAAACGATTCGCCGGTATTGTCTTGCCAGCTGTACCCCACCAACGCGGTGAAGCGATGATCGCCAACTGTTTTGTTGTAGTTTGCTGTCAACTCCATTAAATTCTCTAAACTTGAACTTGTGGAACGATTCGCCGTTCCGTTCAGGTTATTCTTTGTCGTATTTACATGGTCAAACGTCGTATGGTCACCGGTAAGGTTGTTGTTCTGGACCCTTGATAGCAACATTTTTAGGCTGAGGTCAGCTATGGGGCGATAATCAATCGACCCATTGAAGCGAGTTTCACGGAAAATTCGGTCATTGATTGTTTCATGAATAATGCCAAGTGGGTTGTCATACATATACGCGTCACGCTCTAGCCAACCTCCATTTGCGTTGTAAATCTGGTCTGTGGGATTACGAATCATCGCCTGTCTCCAGGCCCATCCACCAGCCCCCCCTTGTTTTGCGCTCAATGATTGATTGATTACTTGAATATTAGTACGCAACTTGCCGTCAAACATCTCATGATTGAGATTGGCTCTCAAATTCAACCGTTCCTGCCCTGACTTGAGAAAAATCCCTTCCCAGTTCCGATAATTCAACGATCCGGTGAAATTTGTTCTTGAACTTCCACCAAAAAAGGTAAGATTGTGGTTGTGGCTTACCGGATTTTGCAGCACCTCATCAAGCCAGTTGGTATTGCCTCCAAAATCCTCGTAAGCGTATCCTTCTGCAATCAAACGCCGATAGTCGTCGGCATTCATCATTTCTGGAGTTCCAAACAAGGATTGGATATTGGCGTAGCTATTATATTCAATAGAAGTCCGAGCTTCAGCGCTACGATTTTGTCGGGTTGTAATCAAAATAACGCCACCGGTAGCCCGAGTACCATAGATAGCCGCTGCCGAACCGTCCTTCAGCACGTCCACAGACTCAATATCCTCCGGCGCCACTGTTGCAATATTTCCTGGAATACCATCAATTAGCACCAACGGGTTTTGCGAGCCGTTAATCGAATTCAACCCGCGCAGATTAATCTGGGCGGTCGCATTAGGGTCGCCACTGGGCGTGGTGATGCGCAGTCCGGCGACTTTGCCCTGCACCAGTTGAGCGGCATCGCGAACGGTACCTTTCACGAAATCTTCCGATTTAACGCTGGCAATGGCACTCGTCACCTCGCCACGCCGCTGCGTGCCATACCCCACGACCACGACTTCCTCCAACGCCTCTTCGGTTGCAATCAGTTGAACGGTGAGTGTGGTTTGTTCGGTGAGACTAAACTCTTGACTCACAAACCCCAAAGCGGTCACCTGCAAGATAGCCGGCGAAGTGTATTGGACAACGAAATCTCCGGATTCATTGGTTGAAGTGGCGGTTCCCGTACCTCGTAAGCTGACCGAAGCCCCCACAACCGGCACGCCCGATTCATCCAGGACTTTCCCCCTTAAGGTGGTTTGCTGTTGCGCTAATCCTAATTGGGTGACGAATACACATAGGAAAGCAAAGAAAATGGATAGCTTTTTCATACATTAGTTAATTGCTTGGTTATTAAAATCATAATTCACGTTATTTTAACACTTAATATGGTAATCATTAGGCCTATTTTTGATATGTTAGCAGCTAATGATGGTCCCAATTACAATTGGGTACAATTGGTTATGAAAGAAACGTCAATATGACATCTTATATGACAAAGATAAGCCGTCGCCTATCGCCAGACTAACAACATATTCGCAGATGCAAACCGAAAATTAACTAGGGGAAATAGGTAAAAATTTGTCCACGGACTTCCGTTATCCCGAAAAAGGCATTACAGCTCCTAAATTAGGACTATTTTTGTTTCTGGCTAAGATATAAGTACAATCAAGCAAATATCGCCAAGAATTTTAAAAATGTCATACTTACATTTGTTATGAAGTATACACCATGATGAAAAGACAAAAAGATTTATTGAAACACCTGGGTAGTGGAAGCTTCCTGTTACTTGCCTCTTTACTTATTGGATCTCAAAGCTTGGCACAGTCGCCATGGGAGCGCATTGCCAATCTTCCATCAACCTTGGGCCTTGAACAAGGCGTTTCCGAATTTGACATAGCGCCATTGAAATTGAAGCTCGTCAAAGCTTCCCAGACCGTGGCAGGACTTACACCATTGGCCGATACAGCGTTTGATTACACGCCGGACGAGCGATTGGAAGTCCGCGCAAAAGATGGATTATACCAATTAGGCGACATCAATTTCCGAGTCCGCACCGGTGCCAGTGGCGACTGGCAATCGTTTTCGAGTGCTGCTAAACGGGCGCCCGTCATTCCCCTGTCTGCAAGTGGCAGTATACTTGCTGCGGCAGATCTGGCTCCTACACTCCCAAACGATGTACCCTTAGCCGTAAAGCGTTTTTGGCAAAACGACGACGGCCATTTGATATTGCGTTTCGAACTGACCAACAAGACGACACATGACATTGAAATCGGTGCATTGGGTATACCCTTGATTTTTAATAATATCCTGGAAGGAAAGCACCTCGATGAAGCGCATGCAGACAATGTGTTTTTTGATCCTTACATCGGTATGGATGCGGGCTATCTACAAGTAAACAGGCTTCATGGCAAAGGGCCTGTATTGCTTGTTCTCCCCCATGAAAATGCGCCGTTTGAAGCGTACCACCCGCTGAATGACGATCCAACGCCGCGCGGCATCGTTTTCGAGGGCTTCCACGAATGGATGATCCATAGTAAGGCGTATGCAGCCGACGAATGGAAAGGCGTAGAACAGTGGAACGAGCCGACTTCTACGTTGCTTAAGGCGGGACAAAGCAAGTCATTCGCACTGAAATTCGCCCTGGCGCCAAGTGTTCGCCAAATCGAAGACGAGCTGATTAGCCAAAAACGCCCTGTCGCTGTCGGCGTGCCTGGCTATGTCGTCCCGAAAGACATAACCGCCAAGCTATTCCTGAATTACGGCAGCAAGGTGAAATCGATTGCAGCCTATCCTGCCGGCTCCCTAACCATCAAACGCGGCAAGAAAACCAAACATGGATGGGAAACCTATGAGATTGCGGGCAATACCTGGGGCCGTTCCCGGCTCACGGTCACGTATGCCGATGGGTTGACGCAAACCATCAACTACAAGGTCATTAGCCCCGAAAAGGAAACGGTAGATAAGCTCGGACATTTCCTTACCACTGAGCAATGGTTTGACGACCAACGCGACCCCTTTGGACGTGCCCCTTCGATCATCAACTACGACTATGACGTCAAACGGAAGCTTACGCAGGAAAATCGCGCCTGGTTTGTCGGACTGAGCGACGAGGCCGGTGCAGGCAGCTGGCTGGCTGCGATGATGAAGCAAGTGTTGCGGCCGAACAAGGTGGAAGTCGAAAAACTGAAGCGCTTTGTTAATGAGACGCTTTGGGGCGGCATCCAATACAAGGATGGGCCACTAAAATATGCGGTAAAGAAAAGCATGTTCTATTATGAGCCCGACTCCATGCCGAAAGGCACCTACGTAGACAGCATCCCCTTCCGTGGGTGGTCGGCCTGGAAGAAAAAGGAGGCCGACGATCCGGGCCGATCGTATAACTATCCGCACGTGGTTGCGGCTTACTGGACGATGTATCGCCTGGGCAGATACCATGTGGGCTACGCCGATGATATCCCCTGGAAGCAATCGCTTGAAAACGCGTTCCACACCACTATGGCGATGATGAAGCATGCGCCCTATTATACGCGGTTTGGTCTCATGGAAGGATCGGTCTTTTTACTGGTACTCAACGACCTGAAGGCCGAAGGGCTTACCGAAATGGCCAATGAAATGGAAGCAGCCATGCGCAAGCGGGCCGACCGTTGGGAGCAGCAGGCGTACCCTTTCGGCAGCGAGATGCCATGGGACTCCACCGGCCAGGAAGAAGTATACCTATGGTCGCGCTACTTCGGCATGGATGAAAAAGCGATGGTCACGCTTAATGCCATCCTGGCCTATATGCCCACCGTTCCCCATTGGGGGTACAACGGCAGCGCGCGGCGGTATTGGGATTTCGTATATGGCGGGAAGCTTTCCCGCATTGAGCGTCAGCTGCACCACTATGGTTCTGGACTAAACGCCATCCCCGTGCTTACCCATTACCGCGACCATCCGGACGACTTTTACCTGCTTCGCGTAGGTCACGCCGGTGCCATGGGGGCGTTAGCCAATATTACCGAAGACGGTTTTGGGCCGGCAGCCTTTCACTCCTATCCCTCCACGCTGGCCATCGATGGCTACGCCGGTGACTATGGCTGTGGGTTTTATGGCTATGCCGTCAACTCAGGCACCTACATCGTAAATCATCCCGAATTCGGCTGGCTGGCATTCAGTGGAAGCCTCTCCGAAAAAGGCGATTTGGTCAGCACAAAAATCACCTCGGCTGCACGGTCGCGGGTCTATCTGGCTCCCATTGGCCTTTGGATAAATGCCGATGCGGGCAAAATTGACGAAGTGTCCTATAACACCAAGACCGGCGAGGTCACACTCACGCTGGCGGGAGCAGACGAGCATACACCGAATACGTTACTTCGGATAACCAAGCAAGGCACGGAGACCGGTGGCGACTTTGAGCTTGCCGGGTTTGAAAAGAACGGGCAGGGGCAATACGTGGTGCAAAACGGACCCCAAGCCCGTAACATCCGTGTAGTATTTTAGCCTGCTGCACGAAATCTGGATCCGCTGCATTTACGTCTGCTAGGCTTGCTTTGCAGCAGACTAAAATACAATGGGCATAGTTCATTACTACTGCAAGGCACTTGGGATGCACATAAGCAGCCTTGTGGCGTGCACCGAAGGGAGCGTTACAGCGGCGATGCGCATCCCAAGTGCCTCGCACTCGCGAATCCTAACCTTGCTTCGCAGCAGGCTAGCATACAAGCCGCAAATTATCTTCCCTCCACGGCGGAGATATAATACAAGTATTCCAGTTGCTTAACTGTCACCAATTCCTTTTGCGCATCGGTCAGCACAACCGACTGCCATGTTGCCGTCGGAAACAATTTAAATGATGCCGATCCATAGTCAGTCAAAGCAATAGGCAGGTTGAAGCCGTCAATGCAATGCTGCCATTTATAAAATAGCCGATTATCTTCAAAATAAAATCGAAATTCGGGAATCTGTACTGTAGTGAGGTACTGGGCAAAAACATTCCGATAGTCGTAGCCAGTCTTGTCGCAAAAATACGCGATTAGCTGCTCCCCGTCGATCGTTTGGTGCGCGTGCTCCCGTTGCAATCCCCGCAATATTTCCCGGAACAACGTATCATCAGCCATACTGTGGCGAATGGTGTGCAACATATTCCCGCCTTTGGGGTACATATCACCGCTACCCTGCGCATTCACGCCAAATGGTGGTACGATGGGCTTGTCATTCCGGATCCCCCTACGCACGCCATACACATAATCATTCCCCGCGCCAATGCCCCAATGATATTCTACATACAATGCTTCAGCATAATTCGCAAAACTTTCATGCACCCACATATCCGCCAAGTCATTGGTGGTGATGCTATTACCCCACCATTCATGTGCACTCTCATGAACGATGATGAAATCCGACAGCAAACCGTAGCCCGTACCGGAGGCATCCCGGCCCCGGTAACCAAACGCATAAAAATTACCGTACCCGATGTTACTTTGATGTTCCATTCCGGTATTATCGGCTTCCACCAGTTTATAGCTATCTTCGTAAAATGGATAAGGCCCAAACCAATACTCAAAAGCACGCAACACTTTTTTTGCTTGCTCAGGAAAATACCTTTCGGCCTGCGCCTTGTGAAGTTGCAACGGCCAAAATTGCAGATCCAGTTTTCCCTTTTCGCCAATATACGTATCGTTAATGGAAGCGTATTTGCCGATATAGGGTATCATGCAGTAATTATTAATCGGATTGGTAACTTCCCAGGTATAAGCCATCGTCCCATCATGGTTATCGATCCGTTCGACCAACCTGCCATTGCCAACCGCCTGCAGCGTATCCGGCACAACCATGGTCAATGAAGCGCCGTCATCCGGCTCATCGCTTTGGTGATCCTTGCAGGGAAACCAAACCGAAGCACCTAACCCCTGACAGCATACGGTCATCCAGGGGTTGTCCAGGGAGTCTCTTGAAAACGTCCATCCCCCATCCCAAGGTGGTCTGATCGCAATGTGCGGATTGCCCGAAAAATAGACATTGACCCGGTCTGTCGTTCCTGCTTGCTGCAGGGGCAGATCAACGTACCAAATGTCGCCCCCTGCATATTCAACAGGCCGCTTACTGCCGTCACTGGCCAGTACAACGCTATCGATTTTAAGCGGCGGCTTCAGATCAAGTTGCATCCTTCCGGTCCCACTATCCACTACCTGATAAGTCATTCTGTTCGTGCCCGCGGTATACTTATCCTCAAAATCCGGCACGATGGTCAGATCGTACCGCCGCACATCCCACCAAGCCCGTTCAGGCGTGTTGCTCCCACGTAGCGTATCCGCCCGCGAAAACCGTTCCTGTCGGCTCACCAGCTCCTGAGCGGTCACCGCCAGCGACAACATGATGATACCTACAGCTAATGCACATCCATTAAATAATTTCATCGCGATTTCCGGTTAATTACTATCACGAAAGTAGTGGATGCGTTTCCACAAGACCCCTTATATTTTTGCAAATGTAAACCATAAATTGACATGCTTCCACAATCCAATTAAGCTGCCACCTATAGAATCGGTTCCTGCCGATTATCAAAGAAAACGATAATCTGAACCTCATCACCCACGACACAGTACAAAAACGAAATGTTGCGATGCACGATAGCACGCCTTACATGCATATCCTCTTGAATAGTCTGAAAAGCAAATGGGTATTTGGCAACGACACCCAGTACCCGTCGGGTATCTTTCTGAAACTGTTTGGCAGTTTTAACGCCCCAACGTTTCTTCACTTGCTCCAACAAGGCTTCAAAACTGTCTTTCGCTTCTTGGGAGAAGTACAGGTTATAGTCCGCCATTACGGAATTAGGGGTTGCGGGTCAGTATTTCTTCAAACTCGCTAAATGGGATTTTCCGCCCATTGTCCAAGTCTTCGATTCCGCGTTTCATTCCTTTGATGGCATGGTGGGGCAGGGGAGCGGACACCTGCGGCTCAAAGTTGATCTTAAGCGCCTTCAACACAGCCTTCAATGCGGAGAGTTGTTCTTTATTTTCAGGATATACTACGTACGCTTCCATGAAAACAAATATAGCGTATTTCTTTTTTCATTTCAATTTTCACGGCTATTAAATCTTATATTCTTACCTAAATGTTGATCTCAAGACCTATTTCAACGTCACGTCCAAGTACACAGAATGACGTCCGTATGTTTCATAGAACGGTTTAAAAACCACCCCGTCAATCTCAAATTGCAACTGCTGCGGGTCACCTTTGATTGACCTGCTGATATCGTTCGCATCCAGGGTTACCTTACGCCACTCATTTCTTGCTTCAGGTTCCTGGGCAGCCAGCAATATCGGTCCGTAAAACAGGCTGGCGATGTTCTGCTGATCCATGACCGGATCCAGGCGAAATTGAAAAGGCATTTTCAATTCGATGACATCGCCATCTTTCCAGTTGCGGCGTAATGGCAGATAGCTGCCCGGCTTCGCCTCTACCTTTTGTGCTTTACCATTGATCGTCACAAAAAATCCCTTGGTTGCCCAGCTCGGCACACGCACGTGGATGGCAAACTTTCCGCTGCCTTGAATCATCAGCCGCGTATGGTCTTCCCTGGGAAAATCTGTGACCTGTTTCACCGTTATTCCACGCTCCGTCCAATTTAATGTTGAGGGGATGTACAGGTTGACATAAAGCGCCTGATCATCCTTGCTTTTAAAGTAGATGGAATTCTGCAGCTTGGTACTGCTCTCTATTGCGGTGCCGTTGCAGCACGTAAAACCCGTCATGTTCGGGTTGCCGAATCGTTTGATAGACCCCGGCCTGAGCGGCACATGATAGGTATTGGCCGGGCTGTCCTCGGCTACCGAAGCCAGAATATGGTTGTACAGCCCGCGCTCATAATAGTCCATCAACTCCGCCCGCTGATCGAAGAGAAACAGGTTACCGGTCAGTTTCAGCATATTGTAGGTGGCGCAGGTTTCATTTTGCCCTCCCGTAGCAAAGCCGTTTTCGTACAATGTAGCCGGCTGGGCAATAAAACACTCCGCATTGGCGGGGTTGCGTGCACCGGCAACACCACCAATGCTATACATATAATCGTTAACCGCCTTATACCAGAAGTTATCAGCCACTTTGTAATATTCCGGATTATTGGAAACCCGGTACATTTCGATACTTCCCACGATTTGCGGAATATGCTGGTTGGCATGCAATCCGCGGAAGGTATCGACATTTTTAGCGAGCCCATGCGAGCGTTTGGCATCGCCAAAAAACATGTCGATATTGTCAAACAACTGTGCGGTCTTCAGGTAATTCGCCTCCCCTGTGATCCGGTACAGGCGCGCCATTGCCTCATTCATGCCCCCAAATTCACCGGCAATGTATGTATTCCACATTTTTATAAGTGTCTCCGTCGGCAGCTTGCTCAAACGAGCATATACCCAATCGCTCATGCCCTTCGCTATTTCCAGCGCTTTTTCATTGCCACTCACCTCATACACATCCATTAAGCCGGCCAAAATTTTATGCAACGTGTAATAAGGCGCCCAAACCTGATTTTTCTGGCCTCCGTACGTCGCTCCGTTTTCCAGCATGATAAATTGATCCGGGGGATAAGCACTGATGAAACCTTCTCCCCAGTTCCAATAATCCGTACGGATGCCCGTCTCGCTAAGATCGGAATCATAGTCTGACTTTCCCGGGCCTGGCGGTACCGCCGTGGGGTCGGACACAGCGGTACCCCCTGCTTCTTTCGGTCTTCCGGATAATTGGGATAAGTCATATAGGGTATTGACCATATATGCCATTTTTTCGGCGAAATTGGCCTGAAGTGCTTTGTCATATCCCGTACTGGCGTAGGCCTGCGCAATGGCCGTGAGGTAATGTCCCGTGGCATGCCCCCTTAATTTGGTATCCTGGCTGTCCCAAACCCCCAGGGGTTTTGCTCCTTCGGGCTGCGGTTGGCCGAACGCATGGCGGAACATATAAAGAAAGGAGTTCGGATCAGTCTTGGCCAACGTGGTGATAAACTTATCACGATTTTCAATAAATTTAGTTTCGTGCTCATACGTATCGGTTTCCAACGAAACCCGATCCAAATCAAACGCTTCCAGCTTTAGATCCGGTGCAGTTGATTTTTTATCCCCGCTGATGGTAACGAAAGCCCTGGGCTGAAAATCCGTTCCGGGTACGCGCCCCGTAACGGTATAGCGGCCGGCACTCATCACGTCGCTGTTGTCTGTCGGAGCAGGCCACAGCACGCGTACTTTCGGGCCGTTCATCCCGTCCTTGTAAGTTCCCTGTACATAACTCGGCAATCGGGGCAAATGCCCTACTTCCGTCTCCACTTCTACATCGGAGACATCCACCAGATACGCATGATAAAGCTGTGACTGGGACAACAGGAAAGTCGGCAGATCTTCCTCCGGCTTACCCTCGTTTACCGCGCGCCGATTGGCTCCCCGCTGTGAATTGTTATAGATTCTATTAACCTGACTTCCACTTAAGGGAATACGGTAAATACGGAAATCATGTATCATGGCATCAAGATAAGGATCCTCAGGCAGCAGCGATTTTCCGATATAAAGCTGATTCTTCCCGCCAGATTGCGGATCGAATACTGCTGTCAACTCCAGTGGAACCTCCTTGGCTTCGCCCACCGGCATGCCATCAACGTAAGTCATGACAGATTTGGAGGGAACATCAATTACGACGGCAAGATGAATCCACTTATCCGTTTCTATAGCCGGAGAAACCGCCCCCTTGGCATTGTTTCCTTCCGCCGTGACCAGCGCCTGGAAGCCCGCCTGGGCTTTTGTCCCTACAGGGGCTGCAAAGAAATGCTTGGCGGTATCCTTTCCAAAATCAAAAAAACGCTGGCCAGGCTGGGCCGAACGCAGGTATATCCATCCGGATATACTAAGCGACTCCAGGTCGGCCAATGCCTCTTCGGGTATCGCAACAAACGCGCTGCTATCGCCAGTGAGCGACAAGACCTTCCCAAACCGGTTGTCATTGACAAATTTGACGCCAGCGCCTTGAATTTGGGCGTGTAAATTATTCCGGGACCAGTCTTTGGTGTCGCCATCAAACACATAACGGGCAATCATTCCGGTTTCACCAATCCCATCCAATATCTGGTCCCCGTTTTGTGCGTGAGCGGTGTTAACACCCTGAACAAAAACAGCAACGAAAAAGACGGCATACAAGAATACGTTATACATGTTCATTCGAATATTGTTTAAAGGTTGCAGCTTGCGTTACGCTACTATTCTATTTCTTTTTAAAGACAGCCTATGCAGGATTCTCAATAAACCCTGTTAATTAATACATTAAACAAGCGATACACGATGGATAATTCTGTCTAAAACTATAAAGAATCCGTGTTAAGCGATAATTCTATTTTAGTTAATCATAACCTGATATTAGCAAGTATCCAAAAACTGTAACCCGTAATCAAGTTCAGCGCCGGTCGGTGCCCGGTAGCACCCTCACCTGTGCTCCTCCCGTGCTTCTCCCGTGTGATATCCTATAGATATCCAATAATACTTCGGTAAAAAGGCCATTTGACCGTATTTCATCGGATACCTATCGGGATCGTATAGGGAAAAGGGATGGGTAGAAGGAGGTCGGGCAGACAAAATTAGACCGATATTGCAAAAATGCGGCAACAGGCCGGAGCAAAAAAAGGCCGCACCACAAATGATGCGGCCCTGACTGCCTATTGGATGTTCACGTTAAAGACAAAAGTCGCCTGAACGGTTCGCCCCGGCTCGTACTCATATACCAGGGCCTGTCTGATGGTATACGTGGCACCTGCCGTCGTCTGTGCGGGATACTGTCCTATCGTAAACACGAAGGTCGACTCATTAAACTCTGAAAACACACGGGCATCAACACCCCATGGGACGACATCGCCGCTCGCACCAAACCAATGCCCATAACCGTTTGCCGTAGTGGTCGCATTTAAAACGCCTGTCGGTTCTACCGCATGGAAGGTGACCGTTCCACTGGACAGCCGGGCAGCGATATCACTTGGCTGGAGGACAAATGCCAAACCAAGCTGCCCTTGATCTACACTCACGGTTGTCCCCGAATAATTTTGGGCGTCATATGGAAAACTGATATTATAGGTAAAGGTGATATCTTCCGGCTCATCGTCATCATCGAACGTCAAGTATCCGACGACATCTGTATTTGTAACTTTTATCTCGTACGGCCACTGTTCATCATTGGACTCATCTTCGTCCCAAGCATGTGGCGCATACGAGGCAGGAGCCCCGGTTACAACGAAAAACAGCCGCCCAGTTCCGGACGGGACGGTAAACGCTGCCGTCCCACTGGCCGCGCTGTGCATATCCCCATATACGCGGCTACCATTTTCCAGCAATGCAACGTAGCCATACCGCCAGCCGGCACGGGAAGGATCGGCGACGGGGTTGTACCCCGTCTCATTGATCAATCCGGTAAAGGCAATGGACACCTCGGTACCGGCAGCGGGCACCTCCAGCGGGATGACATTGTAGCCCGTGGTGCCGGGCGTCCGATCATAGGTGACACGCAGCGTCCCGTCGCTCAGCATCGTAAATTTATAGGTCAACGCACCAATATGATTTGTACCCAAATCGCGTAATGCCCCAATATCCCACGTAGCAAACTTCGTGGCCATGTCATAGATCTCGTCATTCAGCTGCGCATCGGTGATACCGGTAATGCGTTTATAAGCTTGTATTGGGTCTTCCGGTTGGATAGCCTCCCGCCAAATCCGGCCGACGATGTCCAATCCGTGCTTATCAGCCCAATAGTGGTGAATGAAATAGTTTGCATAACGGTACCACTCGTGGATCTGATGCCGGTGATAGTTTTCGGCGTATACCGAAAAATGATGTGATCCAAAATTCTGGTCGGGATAGCTCTGGTGTGCCTGCCACTGAGCCGTCTGCTCCCAGAAGCCGTTGCCGCCATTGCCGCCAAATCCGTACCGGAAGCCGTGGGCAGCACCCAAATCACAACGTACCTGATATTGGAAACTGTGCCCGATTTCATGCGCGATGGTCGCCCCTACGGGTTGTGCTGTGCCTGGACTGATCCATAGGGCACCGATGACGTCGTCATACCCGCCACCATACGCCATCCACTCGGTGGTGTAGTGCAGGAAAATCATCATTTTATATTGGTCCAGGTTAGACTGGCCGATGCCGCGTTCCGCGAATTTCAGCGTATCAACATTTAAGGCGTAGTACTCTTCAGCCTTCTCCAAGAGGTCGTCAATATCGACACGGTGCGTTGCCGGAACGGCGGCGTCATTCGGGTCATTGGCACCATAGCCAGCCCCCCAGAATACAATGAAGTGGGCCGACTGCCTGCTGCGGTGATAGCTCCAGGTACTGGTGCTGTCTTCGAAATCCATATTGGCAAATTCATTGGGTTTGTATATGGTCAGCGTATCGGTTGTCTCTTCTGCTGTGGGACTTTCCCCGATTAAGTCGCCTTTTTTACAGGAAGCAAAAATAAGCGTCATAAAGACAACTAAAACTGTAAGCCGTAGTTTTAATGCAGGTGCTTTCATCATGTAGGTGGTTAGTTAGTCGTTAGTTAACAAATGATGCGTTGGCACGCCGCATACTACGCGCTAACGCATCATGGGTGGACTTACCTCGGCACGTTCATCTTATCCTTCGTTATTGGATCGTGATGTTAAACACAAAATTCACGCGGACGGCGTCTTCTCCAGCGGGCCTGTAAATCATCGCCTGCCGAACCGTAAACGTATCTCCCGCGAAATTCCTGTCCGGAAACTGACCTATATTAAACACTAAAGCCGATGTATTGAATTCGCTGAATAACCGCGCATCGTCACCCCAGCCAACGGTATTTCCGCTCGCGTCAAACCAATGGCCGGGTGCCGCCGCCGTGCTGTTCGGGTTAAGCGTCCCATCGGGCAATAATCCGTAAAAAGTGATCCGGGTATTCATCAGGCTGGCTATTTCTGTTGCTGAAATACCGAATAGGCCTGCCAGCTCGTCCGGATCCATAGGGACAGCGGTGGCCGCATATCCGGCACCTTCGGGCAGTGTAACGTCCCGCGTGATCGTCGTGGCAGGAAGCCCCCGCCGTACGGTGTTCAACCTGTACCGGACAATATGGGTACCTGGCAGGTAAAACCTGGTGTTTGTCATCGTGTTTATGTTCATGGCGATGCTGTTGTCCAATGCCGGAATCCGGTAATGGGATTCCGGTCCGGACGAGTAATTGGTTGACCCCACACGCGCCACGCTCTTGAGCGGATAAGCCATCCCCTTAAAGAAGGGATACTCGTACACGATGGCCGTATCGGTCAGCTCCTCCGGGAAAAAAGGCGACCAATCGGCAAAACTGGGGAGGGAGGCCCTACGGACCACCTCTCCTTGCTTAGGGTTGAACCGGACACCATCACGGTCTTCCCAGACGTAAATAATCCGGTTCTCAGCAGTTTGCCGGTATTCGGTTGTTACCGAGTAATCCCTCCATTCGGCAGTCGCCGATTCGTCAGACATCGTACTGGTTGAGGCCGACGAGGCGAATACCGAATCCGGCTTTATCGGCAATAACGTAATATCCATTACTTCCGGATAAATTTTTGTTCCCGAAATGTTGGTTACTTTTAAATCCAGCGTATAGGATCCCGGGGGTACGTATTCGGTAGCCGGGGTCAAGGCCACCTTTCCGCCGATTTCATTCACGGTCAAGGCCGGCTCGGTGACTGTCCCAATCTTCGCTTCCAACTGTTCCAGCGTGGTGTCATCGGCACCCACCTGTTCCAGGAAAACGTGATACTCGTGGGGTTGCAGAAAGGCCGTTTCCGCCGCTCCCGTCTCCTTATTGCGGATTTCCAGCAGTTCCACGGTCATCGGTGTGGAGCTCCCGTTAGCAATCAGCGGGGGTGTACTTACCGATGTTCCCTGTGTCACCAGCAATTCAGCAATATTGTACCGGAGATGCTCATTCAGGAATCCAATTTGATCAGGCTTACAGCCCTGCACCACGGCCAGCGTGGCCAGCCCGTAGCGCCATATATGTTTCAAATTCATCTTTATCAGATTAAAACCGTTAGTTAATTGTTATATTGAACACGAACTCCGCCCTGATTTGCTGGTTGTTCCGGTTGGTATATACCATAGCCTGCTTAACGGTGTACGTGTCGCCCGAAGCCAGCCTGTCTGGATACTGGCCAATGCTGAATGTAAAGGTGTCGCCATTGTACTCGGAGAATATACGCGCCTCATCACCCCAAGCCACCACTTTACCGTCCCGGTTGAACCAATGGCCGGGAGCATTCGCCGTGCTGTTGCTATTGAGACTTCCATCCGGCTCAATCGCATAAAAGACAATGGAATTCCCCAGCAAGGTAGACAGATCTTCCGTTTGCAGCCTGAAGACCTCAGCGATATAAGTAGCCGGGGCGACAACAGATGTGCCGACGTAACCGCTTGCCGGGCGGAATGAGACATCGTATGTAAACCGTATACCGTCAGGCAAATCCTCGATAAATGGACCCGTGTCGGTTAGCGATGCAAAATCAAGGAGGAAAGTATGCGTGTTGGCCAGGACGTTCAGCGTTGTCCCCGAAGCGGTTTTAATGCCGGAAGTCTGGCATAGAATGTGTAAATCCGGCACGTCATTGCGGTCTACCCTGACATTACCGTCGGGACCGACTTGGTCGGCCTCCCCTCTTACTCTGACAAAATACAGCAGATAGATATCCTGATACGTCCATTGCCCTTTGGGTTGGAGTATTTTGTGATAGGCGAAGCCTGTAGATCCCGCGGGATTCGCTACATACGTATACGATGTTTCCGCTGTGCCCAGCCAGTGGGAGCCGTCGCTATTGATATAAGCCCGCACCGAGTCGACATGCAGTTCCTGGAGAAACTCTTCAAACGAATACGAGGCATTTTCATTTTCATTCAGCACCGAATCGCGCTTCACTTGGTAATAACGGGACACCGAATAGTCGGATGGCGCCCAAAAGGTCCGTGCATTATTAATTTCGTCCTTGAGGCCAAAATGATCGATCACCATCAGCAGGCTGTCAAACATATGATGCGGATGCGCTGCGAGGTAATCGTATGTATTCAGGCTGACATCAGCTTGGTGCAGCCCCTCATCGGTAAGGTAGGCATCCTTTTCGCACGCGAGAAACCCGAGCAATACGGCAGCACCAACGATTGCCGATTTTATGCGGAAATAAATAACTTTCATAACAATCCGTTCTAATCTGTTTATAAATTGACTGTACCCCAGTAAGGTGTCTGCCGCAGCAATGGATTTTGGTTCAGCAAGCTTGGGTCAAACGGCCAGTAATACTTTCCCCTGTTAAATTGATCCGATGTCATTTTAGCTGATGGAAATTGGAATATGCCGAAGTACTTGTAAAGCCTCACCATGTCATAGTACCTGTGCCCCTCCAAAAACAGTTCGCGGGCACGTTCATCGAAAATGGCTTCAACAAGCGAGCCCGAACCGTCCCATGCGGGCAAGCCGGCCTGCATACGTACTTCATTGAGCAGCTCGCGGGCCGCGGCCCCATCGCCCGTTGCGGCCAGCGCCTCCGCCCGAAGGAGTTTGATATCGGAATAACGGAACACCACGGTGTTGTTTTTGTAAACAGGTACCGCATTGTTGCTTTCATCGCTGAATGTCAGGTTCGCGTATTTGCTGCAAATCACGTAACTGCTATTTATCGTTGTATCAAACATAAACTTCAGCCGCTTGTCATCAGGGTTGTCAAAAAGGTTGCTTATCCGCGCAGGCGGGACGACCAGCACCGGTACCGTCCGACGGTTGTACGGAGACACCAATGTGGCCTCGCCGATACCTGATCGCGTTCCTTCGTTAGCTGTATTCTGGGAGATTTCAAAAATCCCTTCCGAAGAATTTCCCCTAAAGATATTTCGGTATACCAGGCTGTCCCGCGACACATAGTAATAGAGCTGGCTTTGGATCACCGAATCGGCAGCTGCTGCCGCCCCTTCGTATTCACCCATCCATGCGTGCAGGTGGGCCTCCAACGCAAACGCGGCACCTTTGTTGGCCCTCACCGCAAAATCAGCCGACGTCGCATTTTCCCAGGCGAGCAATGCTTTGGCCTTTTCCAGATCGCTTAGGCTTTGAGCCAGCACTTCTTCCGGTCTTGCGGCGGCATGGTTTTCGGCATGCAGCGGCGCAACCGCTTCGGTAACAAGCGGCACCCCACCCCATATACGGCCCATGTAGAAATACGTGAAGGCTCGTATAAAGTAAGCTTCGCCAAGTAGGAAATCACGGCGGGCCTGGCTGTCAAAGACGGCAACGTCCATTTTCTGGAGGTTTTCAATAATGCGATTGGCATGGTCTACCACACGGTAAAACCTATCGTACCGACGCAGCTGGTACATCGCGTGGTTCACATCAGACGGCGCGACATACAGGTTCCACTGGCCATTCAGGATCTGCCCGAACGGAGTGACGTTGGCCGCGCTGATTTCATCGGAAGGCAGGTCTCCATATGCATAAAAAGACAGCCCATCCGCCCGGTTGAAGGCCGCCCGGATCAATGCGTACCCCCCCGCCACCGCTGCATCCACGTCGCCTTGTGTTGTCCAAAAATTTTCATCCGTCAAGGCACTTTTGGGTTCCAGATCTAGAAAGTCCGAACAGGAAGAAACCAACAATACCATCATATTCAGCAGTGCCATACTGCACAATTTAAATGCTTTCATTACGTTTTCCATTAAAGATTAAAATCTATACCGAATGTCCACTTTTTCGGAATCGGGTAGCCGTTACCCGTTGAATACCCGTTGGGCTCCACCGCTTCCGGATCGGGCACGGTAGACCAGGAAAATATGGCGATATTGTCTAACACGGCGTACAGCCGCAGCGATCGCATTCCCAGCCGCTTTGCAACGTTCGTTGGCACGTTATAACCCAGCCGCACGTTTTTTATCCGGATAAAACTCGCATTTTCAACAAACGTGCTGTTGGCAATATGCCAGTTATCCACCGTGTTGCGAAACAGGGAGGGGAATCGGGCATTATCTCCGGGCTGCATCCAAAAATCCGTCAACTGAAAATCGCCCGATATGGCAGAATTGGTACCCCAGGTACTGTACAGCGTGGCGGAGCCGGCGTCTTGCAATCGGTCAGAAAGATAACCATTCCATAGCGTGCGTCCGAAAACGAACGTCGTCAATGCCGAAAGTGACCAATTTTTATAGGAAAACGTATGCGTCATACCGCCGACGATGTCAGGGTTGGGGTCGCCCATGTCTACTTTATCATTATCGTCAATAACGTAATCGCCGTTCATGTCGAGCCGCCTCGGATCACCGGCCTGATACTGGGTGCCCGTAGTGGACCCATGCCTGATGCGATCTCCCGTCAGTGGGTTCACAGGCACATCCCCATCCGTGGAGTAAACGCCATCCACTTTCCAAACTTTGAACGGAAATAAAGGTTGCCCCACGTTCAGCGCCCGTTCCATCCAAGCTGGGCCCACTTTGATTTCCCGGCCCCCATCAGGCAGTTTGGTGACAAAATTCCGGTTATAGGAGATATTAAAATTGGTACTCCATTGGAATGCGGAATGGGGCGACATGTTCCGTGAGTTGACGGTCAGCTCCACACCCGAGTTACGGATATCGATGTAATTGTTCTCGATGGTGGCGTATCCGGAAGTCAGGGGCATCTGCAGTCCATATACGAGATTGGTTGAATTCCGCACATAAAAATCGGCATTTACTTCAATACGGTCATTTAACATATTGAGGTCGACTCCGATATTCATTTGCGGAGAGCTTTCCCATTTGATGGTAGACGATGTGGCCGCGGCGCCGTAGTTTGCGTACGCCACCCGGGTACCGTTATACGTCGTTTGGTTTGGGACTGCCGGGAGCCCCAGCTGTCCCTGCTGCCATCCGTCTACACCGTTGTCCAACACAGAACCGGTATAGGTACCATCATAAGTAAGCATGGTGTAATGCGCGTATTCCGACCCCGGGTCACGCCCGGTAATACCGTAACTGCCCCTGATTTTCAGGAAGGTAATAAAGTCGCCGAGGTCTTTGAAGAAATCTTCCTCGCTGACTGCCCAACCCGCTGAGATCGACGGGAATATCCCCCAACGGTTGTCGGCACTGTACCGGGATGATGCGTCCATACGGTAACTGGCTGATATCAGGTAACGGTTTTTATAGTCATAGCCGAACCTGCCGAAAACGGACATCCTTGCGCGCTCGGCAATCAATGACCGCCCGTAGAGATTTGATCCGGATCCGATGCCCGAAATCGTTTTGATGGCTTCGTTATTTAAACTCCTGCCCAGCAACTGGCTATTGTTGGACACATTCTTCTCCATCCCGTAACCGAGTACCCCGCTCACCGTGTGCCCGCTGTCAAAGGTCTTGGCATAATTCAGGTAACTCTCCCACTCCCACCGCCGGTTTTGGTTTACCCAGTTCTGCGCCGTATTGTAATTGCCTGTCAGCAAAACCGGACGGTATAAATCGCGGGTATTGTTGTTAATATTAAAAGAAAACTGGCTCCGCAGCGAAAGTTCGGGCACAAACAATTTTTTGACGGTACCGGCCACATTACCATTTATACTGGTCGAACGGTCGTCATCCAGCAGCCCGTCATAGCGCCCCGTATAAATCTGCCTGTCCAGCTCCCCTATTTCCCAAAAAGACGACGGGAAACCCCAGGTGGTAAACGGATACTTCTGATCGTCACCCGACCCGTGTTTGGCTTTTGTAAAACCCGCAAAGATATTCGTTTCAAACTGCAGGTTTTCCAAGGGATTCACCTGCAGCAAAAGCCGGGGGGTAAGGCTTTGGTTTGCGAATCCCATCATCACCCCCTCCTCATAATAATGCTGGGCGGATATACGGTACAGGAATTTCTCCATCGATGCCCCGATGCTCACGTTGACGTTGGTAATGGGGGCCGACTGCAAAAACAGTCCCTGCCAGTCCGTGGCATTATTAAATGAAGGATTTAAGCTGTCCGTAAGCATCTGGTGGATCTGACCGGTATAAAACCAATCGTACTGGCCGCCGCCATACAGCAACGACATTTTCATCCGCCTGTCGGCCGCGCCCACCATAATCGGCTTCATCGCCGGCCTGCTGGACACGCCACCGTATGCAGACACCCGTACTTCCGGAACCCCCAAGGGCGGCCGTTTGGTTTTTATAATAATCACACCGTTAGCCGCCCGGGCACCGTAGATTGACGCGGCGGACGCATCCTTGAGAATGTCCACAGATTCAATGTCGTTCGGGTTAATCGCCTGCAGTGGACTGGCGTTCCCGTAAGCGGCCTGGATATCGCCCACATCATAAATAATATTATCGATGACGTAGAGCGGCGCCTGCAACTGGTTATCCGCAAGGCCAAGGTTACTCGATCCCCGAATATTGACCACGTTGTTGGTGCCCGGCTCGCCCGACGTGGTCAATACCGTAAGACCGGCCACACGGCCCTGAAGCATCTGGTCAAAGGTTGCGTATGGCGTGTTTTCGAAATCGCGCCCGCTGACGCTTGAAACGGCTCCTGTCATCTTGCGCCGCTGCATATTCTGGTAGCCGACCACGACGACCTCATCCAAACTGGACGCGTCCTCTTCCAGGATGATATCGACGCTTGAAGAACCCGAGGATACGCTGCGCTCCAACGGATGGAATCCAACGTACGAAAAGACCAGGGTACTTCCCGGCCCGCGGACGGTAATGGTATACCGCCCGTTATCAGCCGTCACGACCGTATTCGGGCTTCCTTTTTCCTTGACGGTGACCCCAGCCAACAGCGTACCCCGTTGATCTTTCACCACGCCCGAGACAGTCACATTCTGCGCATAAACCCGCGCCCCGCACAGGTAACAGCACAACATGAATAGCATGCATGGAATCCTAGTTAAATGCAGCCTTTTCATAACTTTCAGATTTAGTAAATAAATAAAACATAGACCTATTACTTAATGTTGATAAGCAAATTGTTCGTCAACCGTTACTAATGACGGTTCGCACCACCTTCAATTGAATTGATTATAAATTGGTTATTAAAAACGTCTTTTTGACGTTTATTTACTTCTCAAATATAAGTGGCATCCGGATTCAAAAACAGCCGGATATTAACCAATAAACCTTTAAATTTAATCGGTTTGGGATTTGAATACAGTAAACGACTTAAACGTGCCGTATCCCTGCTTATTTTCGTTCGTCACTTGGTAAAGGCCGACATGCACGGGCTTATTGCCTACAAGGCTATCCATGTGATATGGACTACCGGGCAACTCCTGCCAATTCCGGCCATCTTCGCTGCTGCGCAGATAGATCGTGGAGCCCAATCGCTGTAGCTGTAAGTGGCGATGGAAACTCCAGCCCCGGCCATTGTTCTGCTGGCGACGGCCCCGGCCATCAATGACCGTCACGAGATTACCGACATTCCAACCGGTCATCACACTGCTCTGCAGTAGGTGTTGGCGACCATCGGTACCTTCAAAAGAAAGCATGATTCCGGTTTCGTTCGGACTGCCACGCCGTTCGTCCCGCCCACTGACGTCGTCCAACTCGGTCTGCGCTACGAAATCACCGCTCACCTCGCGGTACAAAAACGGCCCGGTGCTGCGGCTTCCGTTCCATTGGGTATTAACAGACGAAAGCTGCAGCTCACCCCCACCGCTGCTTACGGTCTGAAAAGCATCCCGGTCTCCGGAAATGCCATCCCAATGGGTGCCCACTACGCCGTCATCAAGAAAATCGTGTGACACGGCAAAGTCCGCGGGGCTTGCCACGGCACGGGTACCCGCCTGGATGGGGTTAGTTGGCTTCGTCACGTAGCCATACCGATCCTTGGCAACAACCTGGAAAGCGGGTATCCTATCTGCGTTATCGCAGACCACCAGAAAATCCGTCCGATCTAGCCATCCGCTACACACATTCCCGATTGAATCCACAAACTGGTATTGCATACCCACCCCATCTATCGCCTCGGCACGCATGAATACCGTATTTTCGTTGATAAACATCGGCGGCACTTCAAATACAGCCGCTCCCCAAGCGCATGTGCCCACCTGCATTTCCTGATAGCCGTTTGCTGCCAGTTGCTCATTCGTCCAAGCCCCTTCGAATACACGGATCGAGGCTACGGCCATATCGTTCAGCGAAAACAAACCGGTTTCTATGTCGACGAAATACCGATTGAGTTGGTCTTGTTGCACCTTTACCGGTTGGTCATTCACATAAACATGCGCCAGGCCATCCTTGCGCATCACAACCAACTGTCCCCACTGTCCAATATTCAATTGGTGCCCAATCCCGCTAATTCCATAAAGCGCAGATTTTTTTCCCGTGATACAAAAATCCACCATAAGCGTCGCATCCTGATCTTGCTTTTGGCCGAACGCTTCGGCAACCGGCGCAGCTTGGATTGTTACTGGTCTTTCGGCAGCCGCGGCTATTCGTCCACAGATTATGCTGGCTTTCAACGTTCCACTGGCCACTTGTAAATCGCCGCCGAGCACACCTTCGTTTTCCCAACGGCTCACCGCACCAAACGCCAGTTCGTCGGCACGCAACCACACCAGTGCCTTCGATGTGTTTTCGTGTTGATAATCCGCGATCACTTCGGCTGCCGACAATGCCCGGTCATAAACCTTAAGTGAGGACAGCGCGCCCGAAAAATAATCAGATTCGCCGAAAGCCTTTCCCATCATAAATGCACGTGCAGCGTTCATCAATAGCATTTTGTTTGACGTATTGACCTCCGTACCGTCGACATACAAGCGCTCCATATAACCATCGAAGGTGACGGCGATATGGTGCCATTGGCCAGCTTCGGGCACCGTTTGGTAAGCAACATCCGGCCATGCTCCGCGGACGACAGCCCCATTGCCGCGGTCATGGCCATAACCCACGATGCCGCGCGAGAGATCCTGCGCGCCTTGCGTCCAAGCCAGCAGCGGCTCATGCCGCTCGACAGTAGGGTTAAATACCCACGCGGAAACCGTATGGCTGCTATTGCCAGACAAAGTCGTTGGTACGGCAAATGAAGAACGAAAAGCGGTCTTACCATCGAAGATGACGGCCTGTCTCCCAGCAAGCATGGCCACATACGGTGCACCCTCAGCATTCCATTCTCCAGCCAGGCTACCGTTGTTGGGCAGCTTCGTCAACATACTTCCCAAGGGTAGCTTGGCCGCATCAACATCAATTAACAGCCCCCCGGGGGTATCCCGCGGAGTAAGCGGCTGTTCATCCGACAGCACGGGCCTGCCCACACCGGCTTCCGCAAAAACCTTGATATTCCAAATGGCTTTAAACATCCCGGGCACTTGTGTCTGATCGATCGTCATGCGGAGATACCTGGCACGTACATCGCCTTCGTCAATCATGGGGCTACCCCAGCGGCGGTTGTCCCGCCGGTTGGAGAAGGTCTGCCAAGTGGCACCATCGGCAGAGTACTCGATGACATACCCGTAATACCAGGTAGCGTATTCAAACTGGGTATGTATGGTCCTCACAGCCTTTACCTCCCCGAGGTCCAGCTGCAGCCAGGCAGAAGCCTGATTATCCGCCGCTTTCCAAAGCGTGCCGTTGTTGTCATCGACCGCAAACTGGGGGCTAAAAGCTTCGCTATAGGCCGAAGAAGCCGTCACCTTAGCGCCAAACGCAAGGTTTTTATAAGGAATGGTATTTTCACCGAGGTATCCAACGCCACCGTGCGTAGGCACGACCTTAACGATGTTGCCCTCATGGTCAAATTCCATCCGGTCAGCGGCTACCTGCCGGTGGAATCCCCCACCCGAATGGGGATTATTATGCCGATGGTAAATGATGTAGTATTGGTCGCCTTCCTGAAGGATGCTGTGATGTCCAGGGCCGTGCACGGTGCCATCGCTATTGGTGGAGAGTACCGGATTATGCGCTTCCGGATACACAAACGGGCCCATAGGCCCATGCTTGCTCATCGCATACTGTACCCGATAGGTATCGTCCTCGCACCGTCCGGAAGAATACATGAAATAATAAATGCCTTTGCGCTTAAAAACAAAAGGAGCCTCAAAAAAGTCCGTTGCATCGGTGTTGGGGATCAGCTTGATATCCGCAAAGGTCTTCATATCGGGGTTCAGCAATCCGACAGCGCACCCATGGTCGGGATAGATGCCCCACGTCCCCCAATATAGGTATATCTTGCCGTCGTCGTCACGGAATGCCTGCCCATCAAGCGTAATCACGCCGGGAATTTTGTAGTTCGGAACGAGGGCTTCCCCTTCCGGCTGCAAAGGAGACCAAGGACCCACCGGACTGTCGGAAACCGCCCCATAAAGCTGCACAGGCTGGCTGTAATACAGGTAATACCGGCCATCGTAACCTGGGGTCATCTCGGGTGCCCAATACCAATGCGTATTGGGCCAGTTCATGGGCTGGATGGTCCAGTTGACGAAGTCCTTGGAGGTCCACACTTGCGAAGGCCCCGCGCCCCAGCCATTACCGTCCGTCGTGGCATAGATATAATAGGTATCTCCGATCTTCCGTACCGTTGGGTCGGCAAAGTAACCCGGTATGATGGGATTGCCCATGCTTGGCCGCTCGTGCGGAGCCAGTGCCTGGCCATTTGCACTTGACAAGAACACATTAAAGCAAAAAAACCTCAAAAAGACACTTAAAAGAAGGGAGCAATCTCTGTACATTTCTTTAAATGTTAACGTACTGTCGTGCCTGTTAATTTAATCTGGTAAGGCCACTGTTCTTCCTTGGGGGGTTCGTCTCCCTGTTGTCCTCTTCGACGCATCGGTATTGACCAATGCTCTTCAGGTGCGCCCATGACCACGAGCCATAAGTGCTTGGTTTCATCCGGGACCTTGAATTTCGCTTTACCATCGGCAGCAGTCCGGATCTTGCCATATACGCGCTCCCCATTCGCTTTGTGGGCAACGAATCCATAGCGCCAGCCCGCCTTATCGATATTGTGCATGCTGTACCCGCTGGCTCCAGCCAATCCCTTGAAACGAAGTTTGACGGTTGTCCCGGATTCAGGCACCGCCAATTGGATACCGTTGTAACCATAGTTCTGCGGACATTTCACGCTATCGATACGGTACCAACCATCGCCCGCGTCAACCAATGACGTATGATGCTGATTAGCATACGGAGAAGCAACCTCCCGGATACGGTCCATATCCCAGGTGATAAACCGGCGGTAAGCATCGAATAACTCATCATTAAACGCTTGCTGTCCAATTCCCGTCAGCCGTTTGTAGGTCATCACGGCATCTTCGCCTTCATTTGACTCACGCCATAGCCTCGCTACGATATCCTTCCCGTGTATTCCAGCCCAGTATTCCAGCACATAAGGCGAATGATACATGTTGGTTGGATGCAAAAACGCGTAGTGTGTTTTTTCCATAAAACTCACCAAGTGGTAATTTTCAAAGGTCATCCACTCCGGGTACACCTGCCATAGCATATATTGAGACGTCATCTCGGCCATCGAACCATGCGCACCGTTTGCGCCGTCCGCCCTCACCAGAAACTGGAAAGAGTGTCCCAATTCGTGTGCAAAGGTGCCATAGGGATATGTATTGATCCGCGCCGGGGGCGCCCAGAATATCCCGACATGTTCAGATCCGCCGCCAAAAGCAGTCCCCCCACCATCTTCGCTGCTAATCACATATATCAGTATTTTATATTTATCCGACCATGACTTTCCACGGTCGGCAAACTTGAGGGTGTCGATAAAATAGTTGTAAAACCGCTCACCTTCCGCCAACGCAGCCGCCAAATCGAATCGTTTGGCCGAATCAGGGTTGGCCATGGGGTCGTCACCGTATTCTTTTGCCCAAAAGGCGGCAAAATTGGGGGTCTCTATCATCCGCTTATAGCTAAACTCGCTATTGTCATCGTTATAGTCATTGCCTTCGGGTACGCGGTAAACCTTTTGGGGAATATACCGTTCTTTGGTTTCAGCCAACTGCCCATAAGCGCAAAAGTTCAATAAGGACGCAACTGAAATAAAGCCCAAGGTTTTTAAGAATGTATTATCTTGCTTCATGATCTTTTTTAATTATGAATTCTTTCAGTGGTTCGACGATGTAGGCGAAAAAACCCCCACCCAGCCACCACCGCGCGCCAAGGGAGCCTCCAGTGGCTGCCCGCCACTCCACTCTATACTGACGATGCGATAGTCGGCTGCATGACGGTCGGCATTTATCCCATCCTGCAACACCGTCACCTGATACCGTTGGTCATTGCCGAAAGGCAGGTTTAGCGACAGCCCCCGCGCATCCCAATCCGTCATCGCGGCCACATACCATGTATCACCATACCTTCTTGCAATAGCAGCATAAGCGCCTACCTTTCCCTCCAATGCGATCGTTTCGTCCCATACCGTGGGGATCTGTGCGATAAATGCGGTGCAAAGGGAATCTGCCAAATAATTGGATGGGTTATCGGCAAGCATCTGCAACGGGCTCTCGTACATCACATACATAGCCACCTGGTGAGCACGTGTACCCATACTCATCGGTTCCGTAAATGCAGGATGAAAATTCGCTTCGACGACATTTTTCATCGCGCCAGGCGTATAATCCATCGGTCCGGCAACCATCCGTGTAAATGGCAGTGTCAGGTTGTGTGTGGGTGTAATCGTATTTTCCCATTTATGGTTTTCTAAGCCACGCACGCCCTCATACGACAACACATTCGGATACCGATGGTGCAAGCCCGTAGGCTTATAAGCGCCATGTAAATCGACCATTAATTTTCGCTTGGCAGCCTCGCGCGCCACACGTTCGTAATAGTTGACCATATATTGATCCGCCCGGGCCATGAAATCGACCTTGATGCCTTTCGCCCCCCATGCTGCATATTGGTCCAGTATGGCATCCATATTCTCGTCCAATGGCCCCCATAGGCACCAAAGCCACACGCCAACGCCTTTTGATGCGCCATATGCGACCAGTTCTTGGATATTGATATCTGGAGAAGCGTGCAAAAGGTCGGTCGTGCTACGGGTCCAACCTTCATCCAGCATAATGTATTCCAGTCCAAATTTTGAAGCGAAGTCGATGTAGTACTTGTACGTCTCCGTATTAATGCCGGCTTTAAAGTCCACGCCGTAGATATTGTTCGCATTCCACCAATCCCATGCGACCTTTCCCGGCTTAATCCATGACGTATCTTCAATTTCCGGTGGACCAGCGAGCTTGTAATTGAGTTCATTGATGAGCAGATCCTTGTCGTTCGAAGCGATAGCGATTGTACGCCAGGGGAACGTCCGGTTGCCGTCGGTTTCGGCGATGTAACTTGCCGTTTTCTTAATACGGAATCGTCGGTCGCCGATAGTTTCCGAATCCAGGATTACCGGCGGATATCCGGCTGTCAAGGCATTATTGCCGGTACCAAATAGAAACATATTTGGATAGTCGTACAAATCTGTCTCGCTAATTAGTAAGCTGGTACCTGCTGGCGACTGAACGAGCAACGGCAATGCCGCGTGCTTGTCTGGTCCAAAAGCACTTACAGCACTGTCCGTATACAGGCTCTCGAAGTGCGAGAGAAACTCCAAGTTCTCTTCATCCGACCAAAAGACGCGATAGTTGGTCGGGAAATTCAGTGTCAACGGTTCATCGGTCACTTCGATACGGCCGCCGAATGCGGTCACAAATCGATAGGCAACCCCCTCATCATAAGCCCTGAACTGCAACATATAATCACCGAAACGGAGTTCGAGTTCATTATACTGATTATGGACTACGCTGTTCTTCAGCGGCACGATAGCGGTCACCTGCTCATCGACAGACCGTGTTGTATTGCCTTTTGCCTTGCCTACCCATCCGAGGTGACGATTGTCCTCAATAACCACATCAATTGGACTCTTATCCAGGAGCGTCCGCCCTCCTTTGGTCACCTGCCAAGTGACCCGGCCATCAATGAGCACCGTAACAGCCACTTGGCCATCCGGCGACACCACGCGATAATCGCTGATGCGAGCGGACACCATACCCCAATGCATAAGCAACACGAACACCAAATAGTTGAAAACGTTTCCTATATATTTCCTTTTTGTAGACATAGTTCTGTATGATAAGCTGGCGTCCACCTAGCTAATGACCCCGTCTTTACAAATGTAATAGTGACACTTAAATAAGATTACCCGGATATTGACGAATGTAACCCGAAATTTAACGGGTGGCAATCGCCTGCTGTCCTTCCCAAATCGGCGGATCTACGCCTAAAAGGTGTTTTACAAAGAAATCACGTCGCTTACGTTCGCCATATGGTCCCCCGGATGTGTGTGCTGCACCAGGTAGCACCACCAGTTCGTGTTCCTTGTTGGCTTTAATCAAAGCGTCCACAACCTGCATGGTAGATGCAGGGTCTACATTGTCATCCACCTCGCCCACGATAAGCATCAATTTACCTTCTAATTTGTGGGCGTTTTCGACATTGGAGCATTCAGCGTATTGCGGACCGATGGGGTATCCCATCCATTGTTCATTCCACCACATTTTGTCCATCCGGTTGTCATGGCAGCCACAGGAAGAGACCGCTACTTTATAAAATTCAGGGTGGAACAGCACTGCGCCCGCAGCATTTTGCCCACCTGCCGATGTGCCATAAATCCCTACCCGGCTAAGATTCATATACGAATACTTGGCTGCTGCTGCCTTCATCCACAGGATACGATCGGGGAATCCCGCATCCTTCAAATTTTTCCAACATACGTCATGGAAAGCCTTCGAGCGGTTTGATGTACCCATACCGTCGATCTGGACGACAATAAAACCCAGCTCGGCCAATGCGGCCATGCCTTGTTGTGTGCTGAAATTCTTAGGCACAAATGAGCCTTGCGGCCCAGCGTAAATATTTTCAATAACAGGATATGACTTATTCGGATCGAAATTCGAAGGCCGGATGATGACGCCCCAGATGTCCGTCACGCCGTCGCGACCTTTTGCGTGGAATACTTCCGGGTACCGCCAGCCCGTGGCCAGCAAGGCGCTATCGTCTGCCTTTTCCAGTTCCAACAATACCTTGCCGTCCGTCGCGCTGCGAAGCACCGATACAGGCGGGGCATCCACCCGTGAATAGGTGTCTACAAAGGTCAAATAATCAGCAGAAAAAGTTGCTCGGTGATTCCCGTCTTCTTTAGTCAACGGCATCAAGCCGCTGCCGTCGAAATTTATGCGGTAATATTGGGTAAAATAGGGATCCTGTCCAGCTTCGCGCCCACTTCCAGCAAAAATGAGCTGCCGCTTGTCTTCATCTACATGCACGACCTCTCTAACCACCCATTCTCCTTTGGTGATTTGATTCTTTACGGCGCCGCTCTCCCCATCGTACAGGTACAGGTGATTCCAACCATCTCGCTCCGAAGCCCATATGATTTCCTTGCCGTCATTGATATCCATCCGGTATCGCTTGCCACTATATTCAACAAACGTCTTGCTGGTCTCTGTGATCAATGGCTTCACCGAACCGTTGCCGGCATCCATGGCAAACACTTCATACCGTTGATGTCCCCGCTGATTGTATTCAAACGTGAATGCCCTGCTGTCCTTGCGCCACTCCAACCGGGAGATACTGTACTGGTTGGGAATCAATGACGGATCTACCGCAAAAGACTGTTTACTTTCTATCAGGAAAAGTACAGGTTGGTTTTGCGGCAACGCATCGCCAGGTTTTAGGTAATTACGCTCTTGCAGGATAGGTTGCAATTGCGTGCTTGGCGAAGATTCAACAAAATAAATTTTCCGTTGCGTATTGGGCCTTACTTTATTTACGGCCAGTTTTTTTGAATCCGGCGACCAGGCAATCATTGGCGAATAGTGATGGCCGAGCGCCCCGTCATAGCTCAACTGTATCTCTTCTCCTTTGTCGTTTCTGCGGCGGATATATACGTTGTAATTTTTGATATATGCCACCCAGTTGCTGTCAGGCGAAGGGGTTTCCCGGACACTGCCATCATCGGAATCGCCCCAATAACGGCCGCTGCCTCGGCCCCACCGCGGCGGCTCGGGCTTCCTCCCCGTGTCCAAAACCTTGTAGTCCGCCAAGCTTGCACTCCATATTTTCCCAAATGCATCAAACTCAATCTGATTGGTAGATTTGAAGACGATGTTGTCAAAAGGGAGGCTGTCCGCATCAACCTTTTCGCCGCTAGCCGCCTGCAATGCTGTAGCTATCCGTCCATGGTCAAAGGCTTCGCGCTTTTGCCGCTTGGACGCATCCACCAGCATGAATCGCTTGCCTTCGGGCGTGTTGTTTGCATACCAAAATTGTTGCCGATTTTCCAGCCACGAAAACCGGGTTGGCGAATAAAATACCTTATCCCGTGTCGTTTCGCCGAAAGCAATGGCCCGGCGGTAATCTGCTGCTGTGCCTTGGCCAGTAGCTCGATGGGCGACAATAAAGCCACAAACCAGTAGACAAAGCGTGTAACAGTTTCTTTTTTTCATATACTCTATTATTCGTTAAGTGGTTAGTTTACGCTGTGCTTCAGCGGATACAAGTCATCGATTTCCAATATGACATTGGATTATAAAAATAGCTACGATATTGGTCCGCCTAAAGCTATATTTTAACCATATAAACCCTGATATTATCCGAATTCATGCATGCAAGCGGCTTTGATTCCATCCATATTGGTCAATCTAATACTATTCAACCCTATCTAATTGGGCGTCATACCAACATTCATTTATAAAATCCACTGTAAACGTCGGCTGCGATAGTATCCGCAGAATAGACCTGATCTAACAGTAAATACAGTTTCAAATCGTACTGTTTCAAATCACGGGCGGATTTGAGTGTGAGGTCTCCATCTTTAAAGGGAAAGTTTGAACCAAACCACCACTGTGTACCTTCTGCCCAATATTCCTCCTTTGTGTTTATGGCGTATTGCCCTGCATACCTATTGTTCGCTCTTGCGATTTCGTATGCTTCCTCAATTTCTGCATACAGTTTTGGATCAACGGTCCGTATTGTACTCATTATGTTATGGCTAAATTCATGTACCAAAATATTTTCACCATAATACCTGGTATTTGCATACCCGAGAAGGTTCTCTTCCGCGCAGGATGTCAGCGTTCCGCCCATGCCGCGTGCGCGTTGGTTCCAATAGGTCCTCGGATCCATGCTTCCAATTCCGCCGGGCTTGTCATAATTTTCTCGCTCCTTAGGGGTAAGCCTACGGTCGTCCTTAGCGGGCTTTCTCCAGTTCCTTCTTTCCGGAAGATCCATCTCGCCTTCCGTATGGGCGATGATCAGGACACGAGCCCCCTTTTCTACCAGCCCTTTCCGGATGTCCAATCGTTTTTCGAGCATTTGGTTTACGATGTCACGGGCGACCAATAAGGCATCGTCTGGCGTATTTGCGGATGAAAGAATGGGAATCCCCCTTGCGTCACAGTATTTTTTGTAAAAACCTGTGTCTGCTTCTAACGAGTCAGGGGGAGTTCGGACGATAAAATTTACATAGTTTTTAACCAACGAATCCGGCAATGGATGCTTCTGGCCGAAAACGCAATTCGATCCCAATAATACGGCCAACGCGAGCAGATAAGCTCTTCGCTTACTTTTAGTCCATATCATATCACTACACTTACTCATGGCTGATAAATACCGTCGTATGGATTTTGGTCTGTAGACACCAGGTTTGTATTGCTGTTAAACTCATTCACCGGTATCTGCAAGATAAACCGCCACGATCGGCTTGGTATTTCCACGATGGAAGGATGGTCGCCAGTACGCGACACAGGCTTTTGGTTTCTGATTAAATCAAACCACGCCACGCCTTCGGCGTAAAGTTCTTTTCTTCGCTCGACAAGAATAGCTTCAATCAGCGCACTTCCCGTACTTGATGTCCGAGTTGCTTGGCGTTGATCCTGCAATTGCCATAATACGGTCTTTGCCTCATCCTCCCTCCCTTGTCTTGCCAAGGCTTCCGCTTCTACCAAATACATTTCCGCCGAGCGCATCAACACGATATCACCATAAAAATCATCTTGGGCCTCCCTGAATTTGTCTGAAGTCCAATGCCCATGATCCTCCCGATACCAAAATTGGTTCCGCACATCCCCTTCTTCAAACAGGCCCATGAAGGTATCATTTACATACAGGAAATCAAAAGTCCATTGTGTCCCCCGAGTCTGATTTGCCCAAAGGGTGAAAGGTGATCCATTGCCCAAGTTTTGTACGGTCGATTGATGTACACCCCACATCCATTCTTCAAGCGCCCATTCGTTGAAACCCGACTGAAATTCTTCCTTCGTCATTAAGGGATACCCGCTTTTGGCAGCATTAGCCGCAGCTGCGGCGCTTGCCCAATCTTCCATCGTTAAATAGACATTCGCCAAAAAGCCTTGAGCCACGGATTGATTGACTTGGCTTTTAAAGGCCCTGTTAAAACCTGCCAAGAGGTTGATGGCTTCATTTAAATCACTCACGATATTTCCATACACTACGGAGACCTGTTCCCTCGGCCGACCTTCGGTATTGCCCCCTTGATTATAATACGGGACGCCGGGCATATCACGGGCAATGGCATACGTTTGCTGATAAAACCTCACCAGGTAAAAATAGGCCCAGCCCCTGATTGCAAGCGCTTGCCCCTTAATATGGTTCTTCTGTGTTTGATCGCCATCGATACTATCGATATTGTCCAAAATCATATTGACATTATTGATAATCGTATAAAAGTAAGACCAAACTTGGCTCGTCATCCCTCCGTCTGCCCGGGTGGGGTTGGTATTGTGGGCATAATAAACCTGCATTTGTCCCATGGAATTGCGTACGATCAAATCTTGCCCCATGATGTCAAATCCGTTATTGAACTGGATAATAGAACCAAATTCGATGTCTGTGCTGCGAAGGCGTATAAGGTAATAAACACCATTGATCGCATTCTGCGCGCCGTCCATGGTACTGAACAACAATTCATCAGAAATCGAAGTCGAAGGATTGGTATTTAAAAAATCATCATCACATCCTGCAAAAAAGAATGCAAATGCCGTGAAGATGTTGAATACAATAATTTTTCTTAGTTTCATCGTTTTATGTTTTATGCTTTTTACCCTAATCGTTAGAAGGAAGCTCGGAGTCCAAAAGACCAGCTTTTCCGTATAGAACCGGCGCCGTTGCCATTGGTTCCGTTAGAAACTACGCCGTTGATTGCTGTTTCTGGGTCGGTACCACGATCAGCAGCTTTTCCCCATGTAAAGAGATTAGTACCCTGGGCGAATAGCTTGACGCTATGTATAGACCACCTTTCCGTTAATTGTCTTGGAAGTTCATAACCAATTGATACATTCCGTAGCCGCAAAAAGCTGTTGTCAAACAGGTATTGTGTGGAGCTTGAACCCACGTTATTTTGCGTAAATTCGGATAGCCTGGGGATACGCGTATCGGTGTTTTCCGGCGTCCAGCGATCCAAAATTTGTGTGCTCATATTAAATCCTCTCCGGTATCGTACCCCTTCGGCATAGTCGCCGTCATACATCTTACCGCCAATGCTGTAATACAGCATGAATGACAAATCAATACCTTTATATCGGAAGGAATTGGTCAGTGCACCAAACAAATCGGGCAGGGAGCTTCCCTGAAACCGTTTCTGGTCATTGTTATTCACTTCCGTGTAAAGCTCGGTTGCCTCGCGCGTGCCGTCTTCATTATACCTGTACCACGTGTTGTTCCCAGTTATGGGATTGACACCTGCCCAGTCCACCAAGAAAAACTCATACCGGGACCTTCCCTCAACCATTTTGAACCGGCCGTCTATGATCTCGTTTTGGGGAAGCCGCGTAATTACGTTTCTATAATGCGAGGCATTGAAGTCGACACTCCACAGAAAATTGCTGTTACTTATTACGGTAGTACCCAAATCCAATTCAATTCCGCGATTTTCGACGTCGCCGATATTTTCAGCGATGGTGCTAAGGCCTACCGAAGGCGGCAGGGGTTTATCAAAAATCAGGTCTTTTGATGTCCGGTTGAACCAATCTATCGCCCCGTGCAAACGGCGGCCAAATAACTGGAATTCCACACCAATATCGGCCTGGACGTTACTTTCCCAAACCAGGTTGGGGGTAGGGAGTCTGGAAAGCGTCACGCCAGGATTCGTATAGTCGTTTCGGCCGGTGGCATAAAGACCTTGATAGGCGTAATAGCCTACTGCTACTTGGTCATTTCCCACAGCGCCGTAGCTCCCTCTCAACTTCAAGTAATCGACCCAACTCGTGTTTTTCACGAATTCCTCGTCGGATAGCACCCATGCCCCACCAACAGACCAGAAATTCCCCCAGCGGTTGTCAGGCGCAAACCGCGACGATCCATCCATCCTATAACTTGCCGACAACAGGTATTTTCCGCTCCAATTATATTCCAAACGAGAAAGGTAGCTCTGCAAACGATAGTTATCTTCAGACGATGAAGAAGCCGTCATTTCCGCTGCTGCACCCAACTCAAAAAGCCCTCCCAATGCAAATTCCCGTTTTGAAGCGCTTAAGTTATTGTAAAGTGCTTTATAGGCCTCCTGGCCCACCAGCACATTGATATGGTGAAGGCCAAAATCACGGTCATAGGTCAACAGGTTGTTGAAGGTATACGAAAACCGCCTATTTCCACTACGTGTCGCATTACCGCCGCGGGCTGCGGTGGAAGTAAGCGTTGCTGATTGGTAAGAATGGTTGTAGTTCAATTGGAAATCCGTGCTTATCCCGCTCCGCAGTGTCAACCCGGGGATAAATCGAATTTCCATGAAACTTCTTGTCGATAGGTTGTCCGTTTTGTTGCCAGCGAAATGCCAATCGTATGGATTTTTATAGTCACCTACAAAGCCGGGATTCCAACCGCGCCATTCGGTACGTGTGGCGTCACCGTAATCGGGCATCAGGTTACCGAAAGGATCGCGCATATACGTGTTGTTGTCGTAATCCCATTGATATACCGGATACAACGTGGGCATGGTCCGCGTAAAACGGGCTTGAACGTTCGGGTTTTGTTGGAATGAATGGCTGTACGACACATTGGTTCCTAAGTTCAACCAATTATTCACCTGTGAATTTACATTTGCCCGTCCCGAAAATCGTTCAAACTCTTGTACCTTGAAACTGCCTTTGTCATTCAAGTAAGACCCGGAAACGAAATATGACGTCCTATTTTCCTGCCCTGTCGCGCCACTGATGTCCACGGTATGTTCCTGTCTCAAGCGTGGGGTAAAATATTCCCCAAACCAATCGCCATAGTAGAGTTGTTGTGCGCCGGGTATGAGTCTACCGTCTGTGCCGATCGGAGTAGGTGTATTATAAACGTTCTTATTGGGATCTTGGAAGTACTCCTGAACCACGCGATCGGTAGCATACTGCGAGGCAACATCTAACGCAACACCGCGGTCGGTTTGCCCATTGCGCAATGCTTCCCAGGCAAGTTCCAACAGCTGCTGCGGACTGAGCTTGTCCGGATAGGGTACCGCCATGTCTGAATAGCCGAAATTGCTTCTCACATTGATTACCGGCCGGGGCGTATTGCCTTTCTTTGTGGTGATCACAATTACACCGTTTGCTGCACGTGAACCATACAACGTAGTCGCCGCCGCGTCTTTCAAAATCGTCATGTCGGCAATATCATTCGGATTAATTGAATTTAAATTGCCGTCATACGGCATCCCATCCAAAATATACAACGGGTTATTCCCTCCGCCAACGGAACTAAGCCCCCGAATCACAATCGTGCCATCACTTCCGGGAGCCCCATTGGTGTTTAGCACTTGTACCCCCGGGCTTGTGCCTTGTATCGCCTGCGTGATGTTTGTCGGCTGGGTCGCCAAGATTTCGTCACTACTCACCATTGTTGCTGAGCCCGTAAACGACTTTTGGTTAGCACTGCCATAGGCGGCATTGATAATGACCTCCTCCAACGCCGTCTCTTCTGCTAAAAGTACTATTTCCAGTGATGTCCTGTCTGCCACAGCAACCTCTTGTCTTATATATCCTAAAGCGGTAATCACCAGTGTGGCGTTTCCGGGCACGTTTATCCTAAACAGGCCTTCGGCAGACGTTGTCGTACCCGTACCGGTATCTTTTATAACGACCGACACCCCGGAGACGGGCTGATTGTTTTCATCCACTATTTTTCCCTGGACGCCTAATTGTTGTGGATAAGTCCGATAGCAGTATAAACAGATTATTGCAGCTATAATAAAATGTAATCTCATAAAATTTAACTTTTAGTAAAAATTATAATCTTAAACGAATCACTAAATCCATGCGAGTCGTGTTATCAACATATTCGTTGAATTTTTTACCTCCGGTAGTCCCTTAAATTATCACATTGCGGTTGGCAACTAATACAACTCGGCATCCAGCAGTTGGATACCACCGCTTCCATCTGCGCTTTCCTTGAGATACAATCGCCCTTTCAGCTCTACCGGAAAATCTGAATAAGGTACGGCCCTATCCTTCATCATCACCTCAATCATGGGCGGAATCCCGTCCTGCCCGCAAAACATACATTGCATGATCGGCAATACCGACAACATAAACCGCTTGTGGGTCCGGCCGCTTTCAATGGGAATGACGTAACCAGCCAAATTGACCACTTTGTTACTCAACGCACGGATTTCGGCCGATAGGTTGGTGCCAAATGTTCCATTGCCGTTGCCACTATTGGTTGCGTTGTTAATGGCTCGCCAAGTTGCATTCATCATTCCTTCGTGGAGGGCTTGTCCATCATGTGGCGACTGGGCCAATCCCTGTTGAAGCGGCAATCCACAAAGGAATAGCAGGAGCAGCTTTTTCATTTCTTTCCGAATTTATTTCCAAAACGGTGCCTGCTCGTAATACCGCCAGCTGGTTTTGAAATCCTTAGTTAACTTTTGATCCGTAAGAATGGCACGTACCATTTCCACCGGCATGGCATTTAACCGCAACACCTTATCGTGAAACTCCTTTAACCCCATTTTGCCGCTGTCCACAAGCTCTTGCTTAAGCCCTGAAAACTGAAGCCCGCCCATCATATAAGCCAGCTGATAGAGCGGGGTAATACGAAGACCGAAAGAACGCCTAACCTCTGCCTCGGCATTAGCCCGTTCGAACACGACCCGGTCTACCAGGAAATCAATACATTCCTGAGGTGTCCACTTGCCCAAGTGGTAGTTGAGCGAGAAAATCACGCGGGCACATCGGTGCATCCGCCAGAACAACATGCCCAGCCTGTCTTCCGGGGACTGCGGAAAGTCCATGCTATAAAGCAAAAATTCCCAGTACAATGCCCATCCTTCCGTCCAGAACGGCGTACCAAACGATCGGTAGCTACGGTAGCGATTATTCATCATCCGTTGGTAATGGTGCCCTACTATCGATTCATGGTGTACCGTTGCCCTGGAAAAATGCGGGTTGTTTCCGCGCATACTCATCATCCGGTCTTCCACTTCCATGGTATTGGTGGGATAAGATATGCTGATCGACGTACCGCCCGTGAAAAACGGGTTAACGAGCTGGCGTTCGGGCGACATCATCCGCAAGCCCCAGACTTCTTCGGCCAGGGGATCAATCGTCACCATGTCATGCCCTTTGATGAAATCTATAGACTCGTCAAACAAGCGGCGGATGAGCGCAGGCTTGCCGCCGGCCGGTACATACGTTTGTTTAACCTGTTCTTGCGCAGCCTTCCAATCGTCACCGAAGCCCATCTCCCGCGAGGCCTTTAGCGCTTCTGCATCGCACCATTCAAATTCCTTCATCGCGATGTCGATGAGTTCCTCCGGGGTATAGGGGATGAAATTGTACCGCAACAGGCTGATCAATTCGTCGCGGCCAACAGGCTTGCCCACGATACCGCTGTCATCCATTTGCAAACGTCCAGCCGTTAACTTCTCACGGAAATCATTGGCGTAACCAGTCAGCGCTTTGGTCAGGTTCTCATAAGGCATCGGCATCCACCAGGTGTACAGCGGATCGTAGCCGTTATAAAACTCATACGAACTCCGCAATGCGGTTTTCAACCCGGTAATGATGTTGTCTGCCGTGTATACATTGAGTACGCCGAGGCTTTCGTCTGCACGCAGCCGGGCACGAAGCGACTGTATTTCTTTCGTGAAACCCGCGTAAAGCAATGCCAACGCCTCCGAATCGGGGATTTTGCTGCCGTCCCGCCGAAACCGCTCAACTTCGTATATCTTCTCCGCAAATGGAAACCACTCCGATACCTTCGCCACTTCATCAGCTTCCATTTTCGACAGCCGGAGATTCTCCTCGCGATCGCGTTTGAACAGAATATAGTCTACCTTACACTCTTGTGGAAGACTTTCAAAATCGATTTTGGCCAGTTTTGCCAAATAATCCTTATCCAACTGTTCAAACCGTGCACGGCGTTCGGGGGAATACTCCACCACATAGGCAATCCGCAGTGATGCCAGATCTTCATTGTAATTTGTAATGAGGTTGGGCATAACCTGGCACGGGACGTATTCGTCGCCTTCCTGCCCTTTTACAGCGTTGTGCGCTGTGAAGAGTATCAGCAACGCTACAAACAACCCTTTCAGTTTTTTTTTCTTTCGCATAATGAGTTAATTTATTGATTAGAATAAGTAATACACCGATTAGTTGACATCCCAAAATAACCTCGTTTCATATTCATCTCCCCCAATGGCGGCAGCGGCGGCTGCATAGCTGGTGCCATTGACCGATTGTTCATCAATCGGATAAGTAAACCGTCGGGGGACAATGTCCGAGAAAGCGGCTGCTGGAGCCTTCAATACCGGGTAATCCAAGCGCCGGTATTCGGTCCATGCCTCAAAACCCTGTTCGAACAACGCAATCCATTTTTGGATACCGATCTTTTGTTTCCAGCTACCTTCCGCCGTATGGTAATTCACATTAGGTTGCGCCAAGTATTCATCTACGCCGTCCAAATCGTAATAATCAAAAGAAGCTGCTATCGCCTTATTGTAATGTTCGTCCGCATTCGTCACGCCATCTATACCTCGTTCTGCTGCTTCGGCCAGAAAAAACTCCACGGAAGCATAGTCCAGGAAGATAACAGGCAAGGTCATTTCCCGGAATCTATCACCCAAGGCGGAATAGTCATTGTAAGGCACCACATCGGCCGACACCGCTCCCTTATATTCGCCATTGACCGAATAAAAATAAGCGCCGCGCCGTGGGTCATTAAACGCGTTCATATAATCCATAAGCGGCTTCGTGGCAACGTAGTACCGAAGGTTTTGCCTGACCAGAAAGGCATAATAAGGATTAGCGTTGTTGATGTCATTTAGATACGTGAAAAGCGCGTTATCTTCATTTGACGTAAAGACCCCTCCCGTCACGGCCGTTGTCACGGCCTGAGTCCCAACTGCTGGTTCCGCATCCATGATGCGCATGCCCATACGCAGTTTTAACGAATTGCCAAATTTTACCCAATTAGCCACATTGCCGCCGTAAACCAAGTCTGCCGCACCAAACCCAGCACCAGAAGGATCCAGATTGGCAATGGCTGCACTCAGCCGATTAATCAGATCAAGGTATACTTCGCGGTCGTCGTCATATTTCGGCTGGACATTCTCAAAATCCAATGCCTCCGAATACGGAATATCGCCGTAAGATTCCACCAGAATTTCATACACATACACTTTCATCAACTCTACAATAGCCAATTGGTTATTCTTTTGGATACGTTCAGCATCCGTAAGCGGTTCTTTGGCTGCAATCACCCGGCTGCTTTCGTCAAGGTCTTTCAGCATATCGCGATACAGGGGTGTCCACGAAAAGGCTTTGAGGTAAGTGACGCCCTCCACATAAGTGACGGATGTGATCAATTGCACAAATAGGCGTGCTGAGGCTGTGCCTGAAGCCAGGTAAGTAGTCGAGCCAAGGTGGTCAGCCAAATCTTTCAGCGCATTGGAAAAAAACATGTCCCCGGTAGTGGTGGTGGCGTCTTTCGTATTGTCGTTCAATGACGTCAAGCTATCCGCACAAGAAAGGCATTGGAATAGCGCTATCATCAGGAATAGTTTAATGATCGTTTTCATGATAAAGCCGTTTAGAAATTAAGTTTGAGGTTAAATCCGAAATTACGCGTAGTCGGGAAAACCCCGGTTTGAAAATTCTGCAAGGTACCCGAAGCCAGTCCGGCTTCAGGATCCGCATAGGGCAGATTTTTGTGTATAATCCACAAGTTTGAGCCGATAAACGATAGCTGCGCCCCGAATAGGCCATACCGCTGGACAAACTTGGCAGGCAATGTATAAGAAAGCGACACTTCCCGAAGCTTAATATAAGACGCGTCATACATAAACATTGCACTCGGTGCCGTGGGCATACCCAAGGCATGGTTTCTGTCCCGCATTTCCGTGCGGACGGTATTCGGCGACCCGTCCGGCGCCACACCGGGCAGTAACAAACCGCCGCCCGCTGAAATGGGGTCGCGTACGGGATTTCCCAGTTCATTCAACCCCGTTGTGTTCGTGTAAAGCCCGTTTCGCGAGCCAATAGCCATATCCTCTGAGAAGATATCGCCGCCTTTTTGCATGTCTACCAAAAATTTCAATGAAATCGCTTTGTATGAAAAGGTATTCATCACCCCGCCATTCCAATCCGGATTCATGTTGCCCAGCACGCTGTTTGCCGTTGACGTCTTCAAATACTTACCGGTTGTTTGATCGACAACGCGCTCCCCGTTTAGGTAAACGAAGTCCGAACCCCACCACATGCCAAAGGGTTGGCCCACTTCGGCATTCAACGACATGTCTGTACTGTATCCGGCCAGCCGTAGATTGGTTACGCCTTCATAGAGCGACATGACCTTACTTCTATTCATCGCCCAATTCACATTGATATCCCACGTGAGGTCCTGATTGGCTAATGGTTTACCCCCCAACGATATTTCCAGCCCCCGGTTTCGTACGTCACCTGCATTGACGAACTTACTGCTGTATCCGGTAGCAGGTGTGATGGTGACCGGCATGATCTGATCCTTGGTATTCGTCTGATAGGCCGACACGTTTAAGCTGATCCTGTTCCCATAGAAAGCCGTCTCGATTCCCGCTTCAAAACTTTGGGTGCGTTCGAGCTTTAGGTTGGGGTTATTCTTTGTATTATTGATGGAATACAGCTGCACTGCCCCGAATGGGGTAGGTTTGTTCAGCACATCAACAAGGCTTTGCGGCCGGGCATCGTTTCCTACCTCGGCATAGTTGAGCCTCAATTTCCCGAAGGAAAGCACGTCGCTGCTCACCAATTCAGAAAAAACAAAGCTTCCCGCGATAGAGGGATAAAAATAGACGTTACTGCCCTTTGGCAACGTCGAGGATTCATCGATACGGCCGGTTACATCCAGGAAGAAGGTTTTATCGTATCCCAACGAAACCGAGCCGAAATAACCGTTGATACCAATTTCCGTAAGGCTTTCCGATGCCGGTACAGGATTGCCCAATGAGTTGTTGATAGCGTACAGCCCGGGAACAATCAATCCCCCACTCGTGGCATTATAGATAGATTGGTTTTTGTTCCTTCTGATATTCGTCCCAAAAACACCGCTTATGTTAAATTTTTCGGTTAAATCTTTATTGTAATTCAACATGAGGTCATAGTTTACCTCACTAAAGGAGACATTGCGGACGCTGTACCTCGCCGGCACACGGATCAGGTCATTCTGCCGATCCTCGATCTTATACGCATAGCTATCGACCGCTATTCGTCCGAAGATTTCCAGCCAATCGGTCAGCTGGTATGACAAGGCAGCATTGCCAACGAACCGATTTCTATCATCCGATTGTTGATTTTGGTCAATGATATAAAACGGGTTATCGATTGTCCCTCCCGGAAATTGGCTAAGGTTCTTACCGGTAAGTTCGTATACCTCCCTTACTTTCCTGAAATCAATATTGGGCTGCCAATATTGCCGCATATTGATGATAAAATTACTAAACGAACTTCCCTGTCCTCGCTGACTCCTCCCATTAGTGACGGAAGTCGTATAATTGGCCATTGCCGAGGCGGTCAATTTGGGTGTCAGCTTGAATGAACTGTTCAACGAAAACGTATTTCGGCTCAATGAGCCATTCGGCACGATTCCTTTATCGCGAAAATTCGTATACGACAGGCGATAAGTCGCGTTGTCATTATTGCCCGCAAATGAAATGCTATTGTTTAACGTCAATGGATTCTGGAAGATCTCAAGGGGGCCATGTTCGGAAGGCACCCATGGGCTGGGTTGCATATAATAGGGCGATTCGGGATAGTACGAGTCCCACTGATAAACCATCAGGTTGGGATCATAGGCTGCCCCAAAGCCGGCATATTGATCATACGCCGGAACCAAATCGGGTATCCCGTCGCCGTTTACGTCCCGCTCGTTGAAATAAACGTCTGATTGCAGACCGCCTGACAATGGGCCGTATGCAGCACCGTATTCCTGTTGGTATTCAGCAAACGTATTTTTATTGATTACCCCGAATGTCGTAGAAGAATTGACGGTGATACCGACACCTACTTTTTTTGCTCCCTTTTTCGTGGTTACGATGATGGCCCCATTCGCGGCGCGTGATCCGTAAAGGGCGGTTGCCGCAGCGCCTTTCAGGACGTTAACGGATTCGATGTCATCGGGGTTGATATCGGCCGCCAAATTCCCAAAATCATAGCCGTTGTTGGATGAGAAGCTATTGGAATTGTCGATGGGAACTCCGTCAATAACCCACAACGCCTGATTGTTGCCGGTCAACGATTTATTTCCACGAATCACGATGCTTGCCGAGCCGCCCAACCCGCTGTTCGTCCTGATTTGCACACCTGCGACCTTTCCAGATAGTGCACTCGTCACGTTACCGGTATTCACGGTATTCAGGTTTTCGCCATCCACTTGCTGGGTTGAATAGCCGAGCGATCGCTGTTCACGGGACAGCCCCAAGGCGGTGACGACCACTTCATCCAAGCCGGTCAATGTTTCGGCGAGTGTGATTTTATAGTTGGTCTGCTGCCCAATGGGTATGCGTTGTGGTTGATAACCCACTGACGAGACCACTAATACCGCTCCGTTGGAGGCCTGAAGACTAAACGTGCCATCTTCACGTGTCTGTGCGGCCGTGGCCGTCCCTTCCACCTGTACGGTTGCGCCAGGCAGTGGGTTTCCCGAAGCATCGGTTACTTTTCCGGTAATCAATTGCTGTTGCGCTAAACTCCATTGTGTTGCCATCATACAACTCAATAGAAGCATGTAAATCTTTTTCATAAATTTGTTGGTTAATTTACGTTACATCGTTTTTGGATGCTCAATATCAAGGCGACCGCCTACCCAAGGTGGTTTCAACAGCTAAAACGCATCGAAAACACAAAACTAAATGGATAGATCCTGTCATCCAGCCTCGAATCCACTGTCCCTAAGCCTCCATTTAATACGACATATAATTGGTTAACCTTCAAATAATCGATTATTTCAGGATTTACATCAAAAGTAGCTCTATTATAAACAATTAGCTAACAGTATATTACCCAATAAACATTGAAAATTGATATCATTTGATTCTACAGGCCTTGTCATTCGTCATAAAACCGCCAATTCGTCCTAAATTCCTTCGCCAAAGGTTGGTCGGTAAGGATCGCACGTATCATTTCCATCGGCATGGCGTTCAGTTTAATGATGCGGTCATGGAAATCACGGTAATTTAGCTGCCCGCTGTCTACCAGCTCATTTTTCATATGCATCATCTGGATACCCCCCAGCAGGTATGCTATCTGATAGAGTGGTGCACCCCGTGTACCGGCACTCAACGGTCCCCTGATTTCACTTTCCGCATTGGCCCGCTCATGGCCGACATGATCGACCAGATAATCGATACATTGTTGAGGTGTCCATTTCCCCAGGTGAAAGTTTAGCGAGAAGATAATGCGTGCACAACGGTGCCTTCGCCAAAATAGCATGCCTATTTTGTCTTCCGGCGTTTGAGGAAACTTTAAATCCCACAACAACAGTTCCCAGTACAATGCCCACCCTTCCATCCAGAATGGCGTGGAAAATTCCGCGCGGTATGTCCGATATCGGTCGCGCATGAAATACTGCAAGTTATGTCCCGGAATGAGTTCATGATGAACCGTAGCTCGCGAAAAGTGCGGATTATTGCCACGCATGCTCATCAACCGCTGATCGATATCCATGGTATTGGTGGGATACGATATACTAATCTCCCAACCTCCGGTAAAAAACGCCGTATACCGCTGCCGATCGGGCGTCATCATGATCATCCCCCAGGTCTCTTCCGCCAACGGCGGAATGGTTATCAAATCGTGCGCTTTAAGAAAATCGATGGATTCATTATATAACCGCAGTATAGCCTCGGGTTGCTTACCCGGATCGACGTACTGGTCCTTTACGTATTCATTGGCCTTTTTCCAATCGTCACCAAAACCCAACTCCCGTGAGGCCTTGATGAGTTCCTGATCACACCATGCCATTTCCTTTTCGGCAATTTCATAAATCTCCTCGGGCGTGTACGGTATCATTTCATAGGTGAATAGTTTGACCAGCTCATCGCGCCCCACAGGCTCCCGGGAGACAATCCCATTGCTATCTGGCGGTGGCAATTTCGACTCAAACTGGACTGAAAACCGGTTAAACATGCTATCCAGTTGTTTGAAAGGGCGCTCCGCCCACCAGGTAAAAGATGGGTCATAACCGTTGTAAAACTCATACACATTGGTCAATGCTGTCCGGAAACCTGCAATGGCCTGTTTTGCGGTCAGTATTTCGCCAGTAGTAAACCGGGCATCGCTCTCGACCAGCTGGCTGCTAAGCTGCTTGACTTCTTTGGTCAGGTTGTTCCAATACAGCGCAACACGCTTGGCATCCACGCTTGCACCTCTTCGCCGTGTTTTCTCCATCGCATAAACCGAATCGGCAAATGGAAACCAAGTACTCACTTTTGTGAACTCGTCCTCCTCTTTTTGGGCAAACCGGAGGTATTCATTCAAATTCCGCTGAAAAAGGATGTAATCCACTTTGCATTCCTGATTCAATGCATCGAAATCCAATTGTGCCAAAGACTTTAAATAATCGTTATACAAAGCGACCAACCGCGCTCGCCGCTCAGGCGACATCGCCACCACATAAAATCGGTTAATGGCCCGCCGATCGGCGGCAAATTGCTGTATAAGATGAGGAACTTCCTGACATGGCACGGCGGAAAGCTCTTGCCGCCCAATCACCGGAATGGCGCTTATAACGAAGAGGACCGATATCAGTGTCTTTTTCATGCTCATGGCAATCATCATTTTCATTTGTCTGCAAACAAAAATCCACCTCGTTAATCGTAATAATTGGTCAGAAATGTCAGTAAGACGCCGCGTATTACAAATATAGCGGTAGGCTCGGGACCGGACTAATCGCATATTGGCTGATATCAACCACAATTTAACGTAAAAGGGCTGGCACCATGGCCAGCCCTGAAAAGCGCAATATTTAATGCGTTACTTTGCTATTTTTTCAAGCAATGCGCCCAGACATTGTGCTGCCGCCCACGGCCCGAGGGTCATCAGCGCGAACACACAGAAGATCCATTTATTCATAACAGCACTTAACTATCGCCAATAGGGAGCGCTTTTTTCCGGATTAAATAATAGACGGGAACTCCCAAAAAAGCAATAATAATCCCCGGCCACGTATAGTTAGGTTTATAAATTACCATCAGTATGATAAAGGCAGTTCCCATCATGATGTAAATCATCGGCAAAACGGGATAACCAAATGCCTTGTACGGTCTCGGTGCCTCTGGCCTTGACTTACGCAGCCTAAAGATACCGATGATACAGAGCACATAGAATATCACCACGACGCTGGAAATCATATCGAGTAAGTCGCCGTACTTGCCGCTCAGGCACCATAACGATGCAATGATACATTGCAACCATAACGCAACACCCGGTACGGCAGACTTGTTTAGTTCACCCACCTTCTTGAAAAAAAGCCCATCCTGAGCCATCGAATAGTATACCCTGGCCCCCGCCATGATAAGCCCATTATTGCAGCCGAATGTTGAAACCATAATCATGATGGCGATAATGGTGATGCCCACGGGACCGAAAATTTCCTGGGCGGCCGTCATCGCTACACGGTCTTTATCTGATGCGGCCATCTGTTCCATCGTGAGCACACCCGTGTACATCAAGTTGGTCAACAAGTAGACCACGGTAACGATGATGGTACCCAACGCCAGACTCAGGCCTACATTGCGCCCGGGATTTTTTATTTCCCCGGCCACGGAGGATGAAGCATGCCAGGAATCACTGCTGAAGATGGCACCCACCATGCCTGCCGCAATAGCTCCCAGCGCCGCAAATGTCGTATAATCGGCCAATGAGCCGTCTGCGTTCAGTCGCTGTAAATTCCACGCATTCCCTGACAACCAGTTAGCTTGCCACACGTCACCGTTGAACGCAAACAAACCGAAAAGGACCAAACCCAACAGACTGACAATTTTGACGACCGTGATGGACGTTTGTACGGCCTTACCACTGTTTACTCCGCGGGTATTGACCATGGTGAGCAATAGAATCACCACAATGGAAACCAGCTGAGCCGACGAAATTTGCAGAAAACCGAAGTCCATCAAAATGACGTCTTCATCCAGCGCGGGAATCAGGTATGCCGTGAATTTGGCAAATGCCACCCCCACCGCGGCAATCGTTGCGGTTTGTATCACGGTGAAGAATGTCCAGCCGAAGACAAAACTCACCAGCGGATTATAGGCCTCGCGTAAATAGATGTACTGCCCACCCGCTTTGGGAAACATCGCGCTCAGTTCGCCGTAGCTCAGTGCGGCGGTGAGCGTCATGAATCCAGTGATGAGCCAGACCGCCATTAACCACCCCGCGCTGCCGGTATTGCGGGCAATATCGGCACTGACAATAAATATACCTGAGCCGATCATGCTTCCGGCCACCAGCATCGTGGCATCCATCAGTCCTAATGACGACTTAAAGCCTTTATCCGTTGTTGTATTCATCCTTTCGTTTTGGGTTGATTGTCCGATCAATTACTAAAATCGTAAAATTTCCAGCTACTTTTAAAATCGCGGCTCAGCTTCTGATCCGTGAGCGTCGCACGGAGCATTTCGATGGGCAGATAATTTTCTTTGATAACACGGTCATGAAACGCTTTATAGGTCATTTTGCCTGAATCAACCAACTCCTTCTTCAAGCTCCACATTTGCAGTCCGCCCGTAAGGTAGGCCAGTTGATAGAGCGGGCCATAGTTGGCCTCGAAGGATCGTTTCACTTCGCCGTGGGCGGTGGAGGGCTCATGCCCTACGCGCTCCACAAGGTAATCCACGCACTGCTGCGGTGTCCATTCACCCAAGTGATATTTGATGGAAAAGGTAATACGCGCACAGCGGTGCATGCGCCAAAATAACATACCAATGCGTTCCTCGGGCGTCTTGGCGAAACCAAGGTCGTACAACAGCAGCTCCCAATAGAGTGTCCAGCCTTCCGTCCAAAACGGCGTCCGGAATGCCTCCGCACGATAGGGTTTGTACCGGCTATTCATGAAATATTGGAGGTGGTGCCCAGGTACCAGCTCGTGTTGTACGGTGCCACGTGAGAAATAGGGGTTATTTCCCCGCATGCTCATCAGCTTGCGGTCGTGGCTCATGGTATTGGTTGGATAAGACACCATGATGTTGCGCCCGCCCAGAAAAAACGGACTGACCAGCTGCTGCTCGGGCGTCATCATGATCATCCCCCATGTCTCCTCCGAAAGCGGTGGCATGGTCACCAGATCGTTTGCCTTGATGAAATCATTGGCATCTTTATACAATTTGATAATCAGCTCGGGCTGCTTTCCCGGAGCTACATAACTGTTCTTTACCTTTTCCTGCGCCGCTTTCCAGTTGTCGCCAAAGCCCATTTCGCGCGACGCTTTCAGCAATTCCGCTTCGCACCAGGCAAATTCTTTATCCGCCAGCTTAAGCAATTCCTCCGGCGTGTAAGGAATCATGTCATCAAGCAACGCCTTCGCAAACGCTTCCCGGCCAATGGGCTTACCGCCGATATTACTACCATCATCAAACGGCTTGGCGTTGCTCTTGCTGCCGATCCGTTTGGCATACTCCTGCAATGCGGTATCCAACGCTTTATAGGGTTCAGGCACCCACCAGGTAAACAACGGATCATAGCCGTTATAAAAATCGAACGCGTTTTTCAGTCGTGCCTTTAAATCTTGCACTACACCAACCGCATAATCCGCCAGTTCAGCATCTATCGGCTCTTCCTTTTCCAGTGCGCCATGCACCTGCTGAAGTTGCTGCAATGCGCCGTGCAACGAACCAGCTATTGCCTCGCCATCTACTGTCGTACCCCGGCGCCGAAGCTGCTCAAACACATAAATGGAATCTGCAAACGGTATACGTCGGACAATTTTCTGGTAATTACTTTTTTCCGCCGCCAATGCCTCTTGGCTTCGCTCGATTTTGCGTTTCAATAAAATATAGTCTACTTGGCCATAAATACTGAACGCATTGAAGTCAAGCGCCTGCAATTGGTCCAAATATTCCTTGTTCAATGCCTCCAGCCGGGCCAGCTGCTCAGGCGAATGCACGGACACACCACCGCCCCGTCCGAAAGACGAAGCCATCGGCCCGTAAAAATACTCGATGGCACGCACATCTTGGCCATATTGCGTTACAAGACCGGATACTTCCGTGGCTTGTTCGTATAAACTGGATAATCGGTCGTTCAGCTGCGACAAGGCAGCCAAAGGAAGACCGGTGGCAAGCAACGCCACGAAAAAACAGTTAAGTAGTCGGTACCTCATAGCAAAAGTCAGTTATAAAACGCCCGCTCCGAGTCAATTAGCGACAGGTATATAATCAATTATTCGGTTAGCAGTCGGCAAATATAAGTGTTGGCAAGCAAATATGTATAGCAGCATATTAACCTTTCTTACCCTAATTTGCGCCGGGCGTGTAACATCCTTATGGCAAATGCCAGACCTGCCTTCAGCCCTTCACTGATTGATAGACCAGCAGGGCGGCAGCCAAGTCTTCAACAGCCAATCCCGCCGATTTAAAAAGTGTTATTTCCTCAGGCAGCGTTCTACCGGGGTGTATTCCCTTGCACAGCTCCGCGATATCGGCCCGCACATCGCCAGGCGCCAGTACACCACGGGCAATGGGGATGGCCAGCTCCCCGGTTTCGTGAAGCGCCCCTTCGCGGGAATCGACAAAAACACGACTCCTTTGAATTGCTTGGTCATCCGCCTCCCTCGTTTTCGGCGTATGTGAGCCGATAAGATCGAGATGCGTACCGGGCTTCAGCCATGCTCCTTTGATAAGTGGCAAGGGCGATAAGGTCGCGCATGAGATCACATCGGCTTCGCGGACAGCCTCCTCCAAATCATAAGCAATTTCAACGCGATACCCCTGGCCGGCCAGGTGGTCTGCAAGCGCGCGCGATTGCTCAGGATTTCGCGCCCAAACAGCCATACGTTGATAGGCCCGCACTACGGCATGGGCCTGCACAAGATGCTGAGCCACTTTTCCCCCGCCAACGACCAACAAGGACTCCGCATCGGCGCGAGCCAGAAAGGAAGCGGCAAGCGCCGACGTACAAGCCGTACGCCGTGCGGTGAGCGCAGCGGCATCCAGCTGCGCCAGCGGTACACCTGTGCCGGCATCCATCAACATATAGCTCGCATGTATCGCCGGCAGCGCTTTACCGCCGTTTGCCGGGGCGACCACCACCTGCTTAACTCCCAGGTAGCGGTCATTCCAAACCGGCATCAAGATAAGCGTATTTTCAACACCTTCTTCCGTCTGATAAAAATGGTGATGCCGTACCGGCATCGTATAGCTGGATTGGAAGATGGCATGCAGGGCGTCGATCAACGCCGGATAGTTCAAGGCCGCCGTAACTTGATCCTTGGTAATGTGTATCATACCGGACAAAGGTAAATGCATTGCCCATCTATGGGCTAACGGAAATTAACCGTTGTTGAATCGATTTTAACTTCAATCCTTGAGTACTTCCCTTGTGATGACCATCCGTTGGATTTCCGAGGTACCTTCATAGATTTGGGTAATCTTGGCGTCGCGCATCAGGCGTTCGACGTGGTATTCTTTTACGTAGCCGTAGCCCCCATGAATCTGCACCGCTTCGACGGTAGTTTTCATCGCCACCTCGGAGGCGTACAGTTTGGCCATGGAAGCAGCCTGCGCATAGGGCTGGCCCTGATCTTTCAACCAGGCAGCCTTTAGGCAAAGCAACCTTGCCGCTTCTATCTGAGTGGCCATATCAGCCAACTTGAACTGGATAGCTTGGTGCTGGGCGATGGGTTTGCCAAAGGTCTGACGCTCCTTGGCATAGTTCAGCGCCAGCTCATACGCGCCCGAAGCAATACCCAGTGCCTGCGCCGCAATGCCGATACGCCCGCCTTCGAGTGTCTTCATGGCAAACTTAAATCCGAAACCGTCCTCCCCGATGCGATTTTCCTTGGGCACTTTTACATCGCTGAAATGGAGCGAGTGCGTATCTGACCCGCGGATGCCCAGCTTATTTTCCTTGGGCCCAACCGTGAATCCCTCCATTCCTTTTTCCACGATGAACGCGTTGATGCCCCGGTGCCCCTTTTCGGGATGGGTTTGGGCCATCACCAGGTACGTGGAGGCGGTGCTGCCGTTGGTAATCCAGTTTTTGGTGCCATTAAGCAGGTAATAATCGCCCATATCCGCAGCCATGGTACGCTGTGAGGTGGCGTCTGACCCCGCTTCGGGTTCCGAGAGGCAGAATGCGCCGATGTGCTCCCCCACAGCCAATGGCTTTAGGTACTTCTCTTTCTGCTCCTCTGTGCCGTATTGTTCGAGGCCGTAGCACACCAACGAATTGTTGACCGACACCACCACCGATGCAGACGCGTCAATCTTCGAAAGCTCTTCCATCACCAATACGTACGATACCGCATCAAGCCCTGCGCCGTTGTATTGGGGGGCGACCATCATCCCTAAAAAGCCCAGTTCGCCCAGCTTCTTGACCTGTTCGGCAGGAAAGCGCTGTTGCTCATCGCGCTCGATGACGCCGGGTTTCAACTCGTTTTGTGCAAAGTCCCGAGCGATATCCCGGATCATTCGTTGTTCTTCGGTGAGTTCGAAAATCATAATTGACAGGCTCCTTACGAAGCAAATATAACAAAAATGCTATGCTTGCATAGCAAAACCATGTTGGATTTTCGGGCCCGGCACCGGGAGTATATCCATTTTGCAGCCAAATTGTGTACTTTTGCCTACCCATAGCGGACTCACAATAACCAACGAATGAAATCACTGTCATCACGCATCCCCTGGACATTTGTTTTATTATACCTATTATGCATAGCCTGTAATCCGCCTGCCGATAAGCATACCCGACGCCCTAATATCATTTACATCATGAGCGATGACCACGCCTACCAAGCCGTCAGCGCCTATGGCCACGGGCTGAATAAAACACCCAATATCGATCGGATCGCCCACGAGGGTGCACTTTTCACCCGCGCCACCGTGACCAATTCGCTGTGCGCGCCAAGCCGCGCGGTACTGCTGACCGGCAAGCACAGCTTCGTGAACGGCAAGGTGGACAACGAGCAACCGTTCGATTGGAATCAGGACAATTTTGCGAAGCTGCTGCAGCAAGCGGGGTACCAGACCGCGATGGTTGGCAAGATTCACATGGATGGCCTGCCGCAGGGATTCGACTATTCGGCCGTATTTCCCGGACAAGGGCATTATTACAATCCTGACTTCATTATCAACGGCGAAAAAAGGCAGTTGCATGGCTATGTCACAGACATCACCACCGACCTCGCGCTTGACTGGCTGGATCAACGAAACCCCGATCAACCGTTCTGCCTGTTGTATCACCAAAAAGCGCCACACCGCGAGTGGCTTCCTGCTGAGCGACACTATCCGGAATATACCCAAATGGAATTTCCCGAGCCGTCAAGCCTGTTTGATGATTTTCAGGGCCGCGGTACCGCCGCAAAAACAGCGGAAATGAACATCCTGAAAGACATGAATTGGGCAGGCGATTCCAAGCTAAGGCCGGATGTGGTGGATGAACTGGGACTCATCAGCCCGATTGAATGGGATAAAGCGGCTTACAACAATAATCTCGGGCGCATGGATTCCGCCCAGCGTGCGGCCTGGGATGCGGTCTATGATCCCATCAATGATGCGTTCAGAAGAGATTTCCGCCAGCTATCGGACACCCAATTGATGCGCTGGCGCTACCAACGCTATATGCAGGATTACCTCGGATGCATCGCTTCCATCGATGATGGTGTCGGGAGACTGCTCGAATACCTTGAAGCTAATGGACTGGCGGAAAACACGATCGTGGTATATACTTCCGACCAGGGGTTCTACCTCGGTGAACATGGTTGGTTCGACAAGCGATTCATGTATGAAGAGTCGCTCCGCACCCCACTGCTGATCCGGTATCCCAAAGAAATCAAACCGGGAACGAAAATCGACGCACTGGTACAAAACCTTGATTTTGCTCCGACATTCCTGGACTATGCAGGGGCATCCATCCCGCCGGATATGCAGGGCGAATCATTCCGGGAGTTAGCCGCCGGACGCAGCCACGACTGGCGCGATGCCATCTACTACACGTATTACGAATATCCAGCCATCCATGCCGTCAAGCGGCACTACGGCATCCGGACCGACCGCTATAAACTGATCCACTTTTATTACGATATCGACGAGTGGGAACTGTATGATCTGCAAGAGGATCCCAGGGAAATGAAAAATGTATATGATGATCCCGCTTATAAAGAGGTACGGGACAGCATGCATAAACGGCTAACCGCTGTCCGGACGCAATATGGGGATTCGGATGAAAACAATCATAAATACCTGCGACCCTATCTGGAAAAGGGGACCCCTTGACAACACATACTCCGATGTCCGCGGGACAAAAAGGGTTTATTCCGTTGCCGAATACGTAACAATATCGACCCCGACGCCGTTGGGATCGACAATGGCGAAATGCCTGTCACCCCACGGTTCGTCCCTGAGGTCAATTGCTACCGGGACCCCTTTCGCTTTTACCGCTTCGTATAATTCATCCACATCCTCCACTTCGATGGTAAGATAGATTCCCTGTCCGCCAAATGCAGGCTGGAATAAGGGTTGCTGCGAAGGGTGATCAGGCAACAGAAAGCTGATTTCAGCGGTATGGCCCGGGGTATGCAACAGGAGATAAAACTCGCTTTCGAATGTTACCCCAAACCCCAGTGTTTCGGTGTAAAAGGCCTTGCTTTCGGCCAGTTTTTCGGTGATGATTCCTGCATTTAACTTCATTTTGTCTGGATTTTTGTGTTGCCTGCTACTTGCATGCACGCAATAATTCTTTTGTCTTGCCTATGCAAAAATGCACCGAAATGGCGACCTAAAATTGTAAAAATCGGACGAGTTACCTTCCAAATGCGCGACTCGGTGTCACGCCATACAAGCTTTTGAACTCTTTGATAAAGTGGGCTTGATCGTAATAGCCTGCATCATAAAACAGCTTATTTTCCCGAAGATTTTGGGTTGAAGGTTTAGCGCGGAGGATATTTTGGAAACGCACCACTTTGGAAAACGTCTTTGCCGTGTCGCCAATATAGTATTCGAAAAGCCTCCGCAGCTGTCTCGGGCTGATACCGCTATCGATGTCTTTTTCCAGGTTCAGCACACCCGATTTCTGCATGATCGTGGCAATGGCGCCGTATAAGCGCGGGTCCTGATTAAAATCGATGTCGGCCAGATGCTGAAGAAAATAATCATCCAGCCGTTGCCAGACAGCAGGGGTGGGCAGGTCCGGGGCAAACCGATCCGCAACGAAACGGGCCATGGACGGAATGACAGCGCCCAAGTCCTCGGTACGGTTGCTCAACGAGGATGCGTCGACGCTGAACAACTGCGGAAACATCGTAGGCAGAAACCGGACACCGACGTAGTTAAACGCATTATCCAGTTCAAACTCCGTATACCGCTTACAAAAGCCCATCACGAAGCTCGCCTCAGGTCGGTCTAACTCGAAGAAGACATCGATGCATCCATCGGCCACTACCCGGTAAGTAAACGGCGCCTGTAGGGGAGCCTTCGTTTTGAGCTGCCAATAACAATAAATATACGGGCGCAGCCTATGATCCGGCAATATTTCTTCGTATGTCACCGACTCGCCCGCCGGTGTTATGGTAGGTTGTATGGGCTTATATCCCGCCCGTATGATGGTCAGCGTATCCAATGTTTGGCTTATTCGTCCTTCTCCAATATCCGCATCCGATAACAGTTCATCGCTGCCGTCCCCAATTGTTGCACCAGACGATAATTGACCACAGCACCTACAGCCGCACCAATCAAGGGGATCAGTTGCGCCATTTTCGCGAGATCGATATAATCGCGGTATTCCAATTGGAACGTCCGCCAGTCGAAGCTGTCAACGTCGTCGGGCAATTCCGCTGCGTAAGCTTCCCAACGGAGCAGACGGTTATATATTTCGCCGCGGTGCTTATGGCTCGAAAAAGCCAGCTGAAACACCGTGAGCAGGAAAAGCCGTTCTTTATACGTCTTTACATCAAAACCATATATCACTGCGATATCGAACAGCATTTTCATTTTAATGGCCAGCAGGGCCGGAAAATCAGCAATCCCCATTAAGATGCCGCCAGCTCCGGTAACCGCACCTTCTACGGAGGCCGTCTTTTTGTAGGTCTCAATAAGTCGCAATGCATACGCCTCGCGCAGTTGAAAACTACTGTACGTCCTCGGCGATGCCATCGTATACTGCGCCCCGAAAAGCACTCCCTTTACCATCTTCTCGATGGTGTAGGTAATCGCCTGATGCACCTTTTCGGGAATGAGGTTGTTGAGCTTGCTTTGTATGTTTTTCGCCCACACACTGCCGACCGGCTGCTTTTTGGTCATCTTAAGCTGCCAGAAAGCTAATTCGATCAATACCCTTTTGCGGTACTCCGGTGATATTTCTCCAAACGATTCGCCTTCCATCGTGTTTTTTAGATGGAACAAAGTGATATATTGTTACATCGCTTTGTATTGTGATAAAATCTATTAACTTTGTAGACTACAACATAAGGAGGAACGCAACATGAGCTTACGATTGGGTGACACCGCACCAAACTTCAAGGCGGTGACGACAATAGGAGAAATCGATTTTTACGACTACACCGAGGGCAGCTGGGTCGTATTATTTTCACATCCGGCCGACTATACGCCGGTGTGCACAACGGAGCTTGGACGTACAGCCAAGCTGAAAGCGGAGTTTGACAAACGGAATGTGAAGGTGCTGGCCGTAAGTGTGGATCCATTGGATAAGCATACCGGCTGGATAAACGACATTAATGAAACGCAAAACTGCGAAGTCGATTTTCCGCTGATTGCTGATGAAGACCGGAAGGTCTCCGAATTGTACGACATGATACATCCCAACGCGTCGGCAACCGCCACAGTTCGTTCGGTATTCATTATCGGACCGGATCGAAAAATCAAACTTACGCTGACCTACCCTGCTTCGACCGGGCGGAATTTCCTGGAAATTCTCCGCGTGATTGATTCACTGCAGCTCACTGCTGATTACAGTGTAGCCACACCGGCAGATTGGCAGCACGGTGAAGATGTCATTGTGGTACCGGCTGTCCCGACAGAAGAGATTCCGGAGCGGTTTCCCAAAGGGCACACCATCATCAAGCCCTACCTGCGTACGACGCCGCAGCCGAATATTTAGTCCGCTTGGGAAGGCAAGATACAAAGCAAGCAATAAAAAAGCGGTTGGACATCAGTACCAACCGCTTTCGTTATTTCACAAAGCCCACTAAAAGACTTTTACTAAATACACATAGTCCTGTATGCGTTTTATTTGTTCCGTTCGCCGCAGGCCATGGAGTGTATTCCTTTTGTTGATGGTTGGCCTGTTATCCAATGAATCCACCGGGACAGCCGAGATGGATTTCAACAAGGCCTCGGTTTTGATAGCAAATGAAGCTCCATCGATACCGGTTTGCTTCCCACTAATAATACCGATAACATTACCTTTACTGTCAAGGACCGGCCCTCCGCTGTTCCCGGGATTGACAGGAATGGACAATTGATAAGCCGTGGTATCCCCTGCATATCCTGTACGCGAGCTGAGGTAGCCTTGCCCGTACACCACTTCATCCCGCGGGAACCCAATGGTGTACACATCCTCCCCAAGCTCCGACGGCGTCTCCTTAAACGTGTAAGGCGTAGCTTTCAACGCTTTGAACGTACTGTCCCGGATATATAACATGGCCACATCATGACTGGGATCTTCATAAATCACCTCCGCTCTATAAACTTCTCCTTTGGTGTTTTGGAGATGTACCGAGTCAGCGCCTTTCACCACGTGGTAATTGGTCACGACATACCCGTTGGCTGACAAGAGGAAGCCCGTAGCGCCAAAGTGACTTTCGGCCTGCCCGTCTTTTAGCTTCTCGCTGTTGATGTTGCGTATCACCGCATTTTGCGCATTGACGTTTTTCTTTACGGTATTCATATCCCGCTTCAACTCACTGTAGTTGGTCGTGGTCTTTTGGATGGTTTTATAATACCCCGACAGCCATAATGTTGAAAATACGGCGACCACGGCAACACTCGCCGCAATCAATGAATTGATTTTATATTTATTCCATAGCGTCACCAGTATCGGTTCACGCCGGGCAGCAATCACCGGGCTTGCCTGATAGTTGGCCGCTACCGCCGACAGCGTGCGTTTAAATGCTACCCGGTCTGCATGTTCCTTCAGTTGCTGTAAAAATAACCGATGGGTGGCCAGCTGCTCAGCCGCCTCCGGATGCGTTTCACAATACTGTTCAAAAGCGATTCGCTCGCTGTTGTCCATTGCGCCGTTCAAATAGCGCTCCGCCCGTGTTATAAATTCCTGCTCGTTCATCATCTCCGTTTCACTTAACCGCTGTAAAAAATATTTTCTTTAACCGCTGCAAGCATTTGTATTTTTGGTTTTTCGCATTATCCGCGTTCGTATATCCGAATTTTTCGCAAATTTCCTGCATCGACAAATTCGATATATAGAAATCATGGATAATGGTTCGACAAGGTTCCCCCAGCTTGTCCAACGCCCGCTCCATCATCGACAGCTGTAAATCACGTTCATGATGCATCGCTAAATCCTCCTCCACCGGAATGATTTCCTCATAGCTGTCTACATCATGATATACCCGCCCTTGACTGGCCAGTTGCTTAAGCCACAGCCGGCGGCACACCGAGTAAAGATAAGTTTTTAACTTACTGCTCAACGTAAAATTACCCTGCCTAATTTTATCGTACAGCACAATAATTGCCTCTTGAAAGATATCCTTCGCCTCCTCCTCCGTACCGTTATTTCGCAGCACCATGTTTAACACCATGGGGAAATAATCGCTATATAATCCGGCCAAAACGGTGGCATTGCCATGGGCAATACCGTCAACGGTTTTCTGATCAGCTTCCAGTATGGCAGTCTTATTCAATTTACTCACTTATTAATACGCTTTTACCCCGAATAGTAACCCATATCCCTTGCCAAACGTAATACTTTTTTTTGATTATTTGGCTGGTGATCCGTGATGGGTAATCGGCGACCGTTCATTAAAATAATCCCTATCTTAGCCGCAAAATTAAGAGTCATGCACAATACTGCCCAATTGCAGCAACGGATAATAGAAGGGCTGAAGGAAATTGATATGCCTGAATTTCCCCAAAACCTCTATGAACCCATCAAATACCTCTTGCAAATTGGCGGCAAGCGTATCCGTCCATTGCTTACCTTGCTGGCGGCCGACCTATTTTCCGTTGACGACACGGATAACGCACTGCCAGCTGCACTGGCGGTCGAACTGTTCCACAATTTCTCGTTGATGCATGACGATATCATGGACAATGCCCCGTTGCGGCGGGGGCAGCAAACTGTCCATGAAAAATGGAATCCCAACGTGGCCATTCTTTCGGGCGACAACCTGCTTATCATGGCTTACCGGCAACTGGCAAAATGCCCACCTGAAAAATTGCCGCAGCTTTTGGAGGCGTTCAACACCATGGCAACCGAAGTGTGCGAAGGGCAGCAACTGGATATGGATTTCGAAAACATGGCATCGGTGGGTATTGATGATTACCTCCGGATGATCCGGCTAAAAACCTCTGTCTTGCTTGGCACCGCCCTGAAGATGGGTGCAATTCTGGGCAATGCGGATGACAATGACGCGCAACACCTATATGACTTCGGCGTGAATGTCGGTCTGGCTTTCCAGTTGCAGGATGACATCCTTGATGTATATGGCGACCCCGCACAGTTCGGCAAGCAAAGGGGGGGCGACATCCTGGCCAATAAGAAGACGTACCTGTTGATTAAGGCCCTTGAAACGGCAGGCACGGACATCCGGCCGGAACTGGACCGGTGGCTGGCCACCGATGGTCCGGCGGAAGCGAAGGTAAACGCCGTAACGGTGCTATACGACCGCCTCGGTGTCAGGCAGGCGGCTGAACTGGCCAAACAGCGATACATCGAGCAGGCTTATGCGGCATTGGATGCCATTGGCGTTCATACAACCCGTAAAACGCCTTTGCGGACATTGGCACAGACTTTACTCAACCGGACGAGCTGACGTTCCCGGAGCAGCGGCTCAACGCGCCGTTTTCACTCGCAACACCAGCGCTGCGGCAACAAGCAGCAATACGCCTGCCATCATAATCGAATAAATTGGCTGCCCACCGAAAGCGTATTTCACGAGGTAGCCGCCGAAGAAGCCATTCACGATCTGCGGAAAGGTGATAAAGAAATTGAAAATCCCCATATACACCCCCATCTTGCGCGCCGGGATGCTGCCGGACAAGATGGCGTAAGGCATGGCCAGTATACTGCCCCAAGCCATCCCGACCCCAACCATCGGCAACAAAAGAAACCGGGGATCCGGAATGAAGTAAATAGCAATTAGGGCGATACCGCCGGCTAGCAAGGACACGGCGTGCGCTCCTTTTGTGCCCATCCGCCGGGCAATCAGCGGCAGCGCCAGAGCGTAAACCGCAGCGACCCCGTTGTACACACCGAATAAAATGCCCACCCAGTTTCCGGCGTCCGCGTATCGCAGGGAGAACGTATCGCCCGCACGCACGCCGTATACATGCTGCGCGATAGCCGGCGTCGTGAACACCCACATGGAAAACAAGGCAAACCACGAAAAAAACTGAACCCATCCCAGCTGCCTCATCACTGGCGGCATCTCACGGAAATCCCGCCATATCGCCCATAACCCGCTGCGCTTGCCGGCCGGCTGCTCAGCTCCGCTTGCCGCCTCAAAACGTTCCAGCGCTTCGGGTGGATATTCCCGCGTGGTCACCACCGTCCACAGTACTGCGCCCAGCAGCACTGCGCCGCCGATATAGAACGAAAACAGCACGTTGTCCGGTATATATCCCGTCTCCGCGGTTTTGGGTACCCCCACCCATTCCGCCAGGATATAGGGCAACCAAGAGCCGGCCACCGCCCCTAACCCGATGAGAAAAGACTGTACCGAATACCCTACACTCCGTTGCTCATCGGGCAGCTTATCGGCTACCAGCGCCCGGAACGGCTCCATCGCGACATTGAATGACGCGTCCATAATCATCAGCATACCCGCCCCAATCCACAACGATGGCAGCAGTGCGGTCAGCGCGGCCGCATTAGGCATCAGCACGAGCGCGACGGCAGAGCACAACGCACCTGCCAGGAAATAGGGCCGCCTGCGCCCCAGCCGCGTCCACGTCCGATCACTATAGTGCCCCACAATGGGCTGGATGACCATGCCCGTGAGCGGTGCTGCGAGCCAAAACAGCGACAACTGCTCAATATCGGCCCCGAACGTCTGCAAGATACGGGAGGCGTTGCCGTTCTGCAATGCAAAGCCGAACTGGATACCCAAAAACCCAACGCTCATACTTACAATCTGGCCAAGGCGCAGGCGCGGCTTTTTCACAACATTCATATCCGCTGCCCTCCCGCCAGTTCAACGCTCGCTTCACGTGGCACACGGTACGGATGACCAAAGACAAAAACCGTGAGCGGATCGCTGCCACTATGAGCCAATAACACTCCTGAACGGCTTACCTTAACCGTCAGCACCGTACCCCGGAACCGGATACTGAATTCGTACGATTGCCACTTCACCGGCAACATGGGGCTGAAATGCAGCCGTCCATCCCGAACGCGCATACCCGCAAAGCCTTCCACGATGCTCATCCATGTGCCCGCCATGGATGTGATGTGAAGCCCATCTTCCGTATCGTTGTTATAATCGTCAAGGTCAAGCCTTGCCGTGCGCAGATAAAATTGGTAAGCCCGCTCTTCATCGCCCAGCTTGGCCGCCAGGATAGCATGCACGCACGGTGACAGCGAGCTTTCATGTACGGTAAGCGGCTCGTAAAAGTCAACATTCCGCCGTATGGTCTCCAGATCAAAGCGATCTTCAAGCAAATATATGCCCTGCAGTACGTCGGCTTGCTTGATGTAGCACGATCGCAGAATGCGATCCCAGCTCCAATGCTGGTTCAGCGGCCGCTGTTCAGCCGGCAGTGATTCGGCCGGCACCAGTTCTTTATCCAGAAAACCGTCTTGTTGCAGGAAAATACCCCTCTCGCCATCTACCGGATAGTACATTTTTTCGACAATCGTTTCCCATGTGCCGGTTTCATGCCGCTCGTCGAAAGCCGTCCTGGTGATAACAGCCTCATACTTGGCAGGCCAAGCATGCCGGACGGCAGTAAGGGCCTCGAGCGCATACGTTAAGCACCATACCGCCATCGTATTGGTATACCAGTTGTTGTTGACGTTGTTTTCATACTCATTCGGCCCCGTTACACCCAGTATCACATAGCGCTGCCGGTATTCGCTCCAGTTGACGCGCTGTGCCCAGAAACGCGCAATACCGATGAGCACCTCCAACCCATAGTCTGCGAGGTACTCATCGTCCCCTGTGTACCGGACATAATTGTAGATGGCAAATGCGATGGCGCCGTTGCGGTGGATCTCTTCAAACGTGATTTCCCATTCGTTATGACACTCTTCGCCATTCATTGTAACCATCGGGAAAAGCGCCGCTCCGCCATCAAAGCCCAGTTTGCGGGCGTTTTCAATCGCCTTGGGCAAATGCCTGTAGCGATACAGCAGCAGGTTTTTAGCCACGGCCGGCGGCGCCGTGGCCAGGTAAAACGGCAGGCAATACGCTTCGGTATCCCAGTAGGTAGCCCCACCGTACTTTTCGCCGGTAAAGCCCTTGGGGCCGATATTGAGCCGCTCATCTTCACCGGAGTAGGTCTGATGCAGCTGGAAGATGTTGAACCGTATGGCCTGCTGGGCAGCAATGTCTCCCCTGATGCGGATATCACTTTCTTCCCATTTTTGACCCCAAGCTTCAGATTGTTCAACCATCATGCGATCAAAACCTTTGGCCACCACCCGGTCCAGCATGGCCGATGCCCGTGCCTCCATGTCCGCTTTGGGATGGTTTTCAGACGAAAGGACGACGGCATATTTCCGTACGGCGATGCTCTGGCCGGCAGCCAGATCGAATGTTACGGACTTGCCGATGTAATCATCCCGTCTGACATCCTGTTCACTGCACTGGATGCGCCCTTCATCAGCCAGCAGCTCATAGTGCATGCCCGTGGTCACCCAAAAGTCCGTTTTTTTGGTGCGCATGGTCAATACCGACCGGTTCGGGGCGGTGCTGGCAGCGACGTACTCCCAGAACGTCTCATCATAATTCGAATCCATATTGCGGACACCACCGTCAAGATAAGGAATTACGACAAAGCGCCCCTCGAAATTCCGGGCACTTATCCGGTAGCTAAGGGCCCCGCATTCGTCATCCACCAAGCTGCAAAACCGGGTGGCTTCCACGGCTACTTCCCTGCCGTCCTCGAAACGCGCAGTAAAACTCCGGCTCAGGTAGCCATCCCTCATGCAAAGCTGCCGCCTGAAACGGAGGATTTCCAACCGATGAAGATCCAACGGTTCACCGTCAACGAAAACGTCGATACCGATCCAGCTGGGGGCGTTCAGCACCTTGGCGAAATACTCCGGGTATCCGTTTTTCCACCACCCCACGCGGGTTTTGTCGGGATAATAAACCCCGGCAACATATGACCCTTGGAGGCTTTCGCCGCCGTAACGCTCTTCAAAGTTGGCCCGCTGTCCCATACGTCCGTTGCCGATGCTGAAAATACTTTCCGAAACTTTGTTCAGCGCAGGATTAAATCCTTCTTCGATAATGTTCCATTCGTCATGTTTGATATAGTTCTTCATCCAACGTTCATTTTATGTGCTTTCGTCAATCTATCTTCAAGTCCGCCAACCCTGCCACCACAAGGTCTGCCCGTTGCAGCGCTGTCCCGCTGCCAATGCCCACCGCGGACATGCCGGCAGCCTTTGCCGCATCGATGCCCGCCTGGGCATCTTCAAAAACCAGGCACGCATCCGGCGCAGCGCCCAGCGCTTCGGCCGCACGGAGAAACACTTCGGGGTGCGGCTTGGACAGCACTACCGCGTTGCCGTCAATAACCGCGTCGAAATACCCTTGCAGGCCCGTGCGATCCAGGATGAGCCGGGCATTTTTGCTGGCCGACCCCAACGCCGTGCGGATGCCAGTTGCCTTCGCCGCACGCAGAAAGGCCAGCACACCGGGCAGCACATCGTCGGGCCCCATACGTTCCACAAGTTCCAGATACCATGCATTCTTCTTTTCGGCGAGGTGCTCCTTGTCCAAACCGGCCTGCTGCATCCGTCCCCAGGTGAGCACTTGCTCCAGCGACTGCATGCGGCTTACGCCTTTGAGCAGTTCATTCTGCTGCATGGAAAAGTCAAAGCCCAGCTCATTGGCCAGCCGCCTCCACGCCCGGTAGTGAAACGTAGCTGTGTCTACCAGCACCCCATCCAAATCAAAGATGAAAGCTTCTTTGCCAGCAGCGAGCTGTTTCCAGTTCTTCCTGTCGCCTGTCATAGTAATTCCAGCACCGCCGTGGATTTGGCGTTCAACCTGAGGGGAGCGGTAAGGTTTACAGTATTCCCGTTGATGATATCCTTGGCACGCGTGGCTGATCGGATGCGCTCTTCAAAGCGGGAGACATCGATTTCAGCCTCATCCTCTCCGGTATTCATCACCACCATCACCGTCTTTTCATCGTTGTAACGGAAATAAACATACACGGCATCTTCCGGCACATACTGCATCATCCGGCCCGTTTGCAGCACCGGATTGCTTTTGCGGTAGTTAGCCAGCGTGCGGATGTACTGGAAAATGTCATTTTCCAGTACCGAGCGTCCGGCCTCGGTAAACTTATCCACGGTATCCGCCGGCCAGCCGCCAGGAAAGTCCTCCCGTACCATGCCATCCGGATTGGCAAAATTCTTCATGGCTATTTCCGCACCATAATAAAGCTGCGGGATGCCTCTTGTCGTCATCAGCCAAGCCAGGCCGGACTTATACTTATCCACATTTTCGCCCACTTCTGAAAAGAAGCGGCTCTTATCATGATTATCCAGGAACACCACGTTGCGGTACGCATCTTCATAGACGAAGTCGTTGGCCAGGACGCTGTACAGCCTATTCACACCGTCGGTCCAGCCGAACGACCCATTGAGCGCTTCGATGATGGCAAAGTGCGTCTGAAAGTCCGTCACCCCGGGCATATGCGTATCAAACCGCTGGTTAATGGTGCTGCCCTGGGTATATACCGCCTGGTTGGGCACACCATGCACCCAGGTTTCGCCGAAGAACGTCAGCTCCGGATATTCCGCCTTGATGAGCCTACCCCAATCGGCCATGAAATCCAGATCGTTATACGGATACGTATCCAGGCGGAAGCCATCAACTCCGGCATACTCCACCCACCAGATGTGGCTTTGCGTAATGTATTTGCGCACATACGGATTACGGTGATTCATGTCTGGCATGGTGGGTACAAACCACCCATCGGTCATCCGTTTCCGGTCAGCCTCGGCGGCATAGGGATCAAAAATCACCTGATCTTTATACGTCGTATTGGTATAGGTGGGCCATTGGTTCAGCCAGTCCGGAGCAGGCGGGTCAAGAACGGTCCAGTGCCGCAGCCCGACGTGGTTGTGCACTAAATCTTTTATCAGCTTCATACCCCTTCGGTGGAGTTCATCTGCCAGTTTCCGGTACAGCTCATTGTCACCGAATCTGGGGTCCACTTGATAGTTTTCTGTCGCCGCATAGCCGTGGTAAGAAGCCTGTTCCATATCATTCGTCAACACCGGATTAAGCCAAAGGGCCGTCACCCCAAGGTCATGGAGGTAGTCCAGCTTGTTGATAATGCCCTGAAGGTCGCCTCCGTGGCGGTAATACATCGAGTCGCGGTTTAATGCCGTTTCACGCATGCCCGGCACGATGTCATTGCTCGTGTCGCCGTTGGCAAAGCGATCCGGCATGATCAGGTAAATCACATCGTCGCTACGGACACCCTGTGCCTTAGTCCTGTCGGCTTCGCGGGCCTTCAGTTCATACTCCCAACTGAAGGTCCGGCCATCGGATCCATTGAACACAATGGGCACATTACCCGGTGTGGTACTGGGCGCAATATGCAGGTCCAGAAACAGGTAATTCGGGTTTTCCACCCGGTGCACCTGGGTGAGCTGTACGCCCGGAAACACGATTTCCGGCTCATAAGCCGCAATATTTTCGCCATATACCAGCAATTGCAATTCAGGGTTGTGCATGCCTACCCACCAGTGGAGCGGCTCTACGCGCGCTACGGACTGGCCGGACGCGCCTGCCGGCATCCCCAGGCTCAGCGCCAGGAGACATGCCGGTATCCATCTGAAAAACACGTTCATTCTGAGCAATACGTTCATCTCGTAAAACTGATTTTTATTGTTTCACCATGGTGTACACTTTGGCTACCGGATCAAACGTAATTACATACGTACCGCTTTCTGTATGCGCGATATCCGGCCCACCTTCCACCAGTTCACCGTCCTGCACGCCGAAGTTGACCGACCAGTCGTGGTTTTTCCTGAACTTAAATTCTCCCGGATTCAACGTTACGGTCACCTTCCACACGGCATTGGCGTTGTCATACACCATGTCTGTATCGGTATCCCATCCCCCGGGTGTAGCGCTGCCGATTAGCCCCCACGAGTGGTCGGTATAGCCAATGGTATTATCGTTGGTATTGACGGTGACCTCAAGGTTTCCAGCTCGCGGCGCTTTGATATTGGCACCTCCATTCAGCACAATGGAGCCAGGTTCATCCTCACCGTAGGAATCATCCCAATTGCGGGCCGGGGTGAGTTTAAACTCCGAACCTGCCTCGGGGAACCGGATAATACCCGTATAAATGCCGTTGCTCGTTGGCGACACCAGGCTTTCGGCCGTAGCCGGATCCCACCCCTGGTAAGCCCCGGGGACATACAGGTAACTGATAGCAGCATAAGGCGTCACCGTCAGTTGCACCACGTTTGAGTAAAGCGGTTCCACCGCTTCGTTTATCCTCGCGCGTATCCGCACTTCCACTTCACTCGCCTCCCCCACCGGGAGTTCAAGGGCCAGCAGGAGGCTGTTGAAGTCGTAGGTCGTGAAGCCTGCACTGTTTTCACCGGCCGTAACAATGCGTTCCCTTGGTTGTTCGAAGTTCGTCCCCTTGCGGGCCACCTGGAGGGTGTTGGTCACTGCCGCAGCATAGCCGAAGTCAGCAGGCGTCCAGGAAAAACGGATAGCCTCCTCATCGGCATGCTCGCGTTCCAGAACAAGTGTGTTTTCAGATGCCTGCAGTGCCGGACCATCGCCCGGTTGCAGCACCAGCCGTGATTCGTCTTTATCGCAGGCGGTAATCATCAACATTCCGATAGCCGCAAAAAACAAGCTGCTTAAATATGATCTGTTCATGGCAATAGTCTAATTGTTAATAACCGGTATTTTGTGTCAGATTCGGGTTGGCAATCAAATCAGCCGCCGGAATAGGGAAAAGCGTCCGGTAACTTTCAACGCCCGCGCCATTAGCCACGCCCCCCTTAAACGGCCAAAGATAATCACCGGATGTAAACCTGCCGTAACGGATCAGGTCGGTGCGTCTGAAAGCCTCCCAATACAGTTCGCGGCTCCGCTCATTTAAAATGCCATCCAGCGAGATGCTGGTTACATTACCGGAAGTATTGCCATAAGCCCTTTCACGGAGCCTGTTGATGTAGGCTATCGCCTGGGCAGTACTGCCGCCATTGCCCCCACGCAGCACGGCTTCCGCATAAATCAGGTATTGCTCAGCAAGCCGGAACAGGGGGAAGTCCGTGGAACAGAACACCCCGTTGACCGACCGGCCATTTTCGCCCGAAGACGTGACGTTCCTGAACTTGGCCACCGCCAATCCCTGGGTAAACAAACTGGGATCTTCAATATCCGGCTGATCGCCCATAAACATGGCCCGTGTATCTGTAGCACCACTATGGTCGTCGAATGCCAGCGGCAGTGTGCTCCGGCTGCGGTTGCCGCCCCATCCGCCGTTCGGTATGCCAAAAGACGCAGGCCCCATTGACGAATGCACCGACGAATTAATCAGGAAGGTCGTTCCCCCGTTGTTCTGGGTCTGAATGCCATCGTAATTGATGGATAGGATGACCTCCGGATTGTTCTGGTCATTATCTGCCAGAAACAGGTGCCGGTAGTTTTCCATCAACGCATATCCGGCATCGATCACCTTCGTTGCATAGGTGATGGCTTCGGTGTACTTTCCATTGCCTGTGCCCAGATAGGTTTCGGCATTCAAGTACATGCGGGCCAGCAGGGCCCATGCAGCCGCCTTATCTGCCCGTCCGTACTCATTCTGGTGGGGATCGGTCAGCTGTGTCTCCAGATCCAGCAATTCTGATTCTACATATCCAAACAGCTCCGCCCGAGTTATCTGCCGCGGGGGAACCTTGCCTATCCCATCCGTCTCGGTGATAAACGGCGGATTCCCGAAAAGATCCATCAGCACCCAATACTGGAATGCCCGAAGAAAACGAGCTTCCAGACGGTAATGGGCAATTTCCTGTGCTTCTGGGCCGGAAATCCCCCGTTGGTTCAGCTTTTCGTCCGTGCTTTCCCGTAGGAACTCATTCGCTACGGTAATCTGGTAAATGCTCCGCGTATAAAGCCCCCGCAGCATAATATGGCTGGAATTCCAGCTCATGTAATTCAGGTCGGGAATCCCGGGGTCACCAAGCCATGCACATATAGCCTCATCCGTTGTCAGCTCCTGCGCATTCCAGTACAGCCGCAAAAAGTCAGACGTACCAGCGTCGATCCCGCCGAGGTCACTTTCTCCAGGCCCTCTGCCGCTGGTTGTAGCAAAACTGCCATAGACTTTAGCCAGCGCGCTTTTATACCCCTCAGGTGTACTAAAAGCCATGTCTGCTGTGATATCGTTAGTCGGCACCAGGTCCAGATTCTGGCTACACGCGGCAAACATCCAAGCTGCCAGCAAGCCCGTTTTCATTAATATCGTTGTTCTCTTCATCGCCGTTGATTTTTAGAAGCCCAGATTAAGCCCAAGGGTGAAGGTCCTGGGCCGCGGGTAAAACTGATTGTCTATTCCGTTGCTTATTTCAGGGTCTACCCCCTTATATTTTGTCACCGTGAACACATTCTGCACATTGGCGGAAACCGTCAGACTGGATCCACTGCCCCGCAGCAGGTTGTCTATCCTGTAGCTCAACGAAAGGTTGTCCATCTTAAGGAACGATGCATTGTGGATATAATAATCGCTGGTGTACTGTTTTTGCACAAAGCCCGTGTTCAGGAAATCCACGGGAGCATTGTTGATGGGCCCATTGGGGTCCAGCACGTTGTACCGGCTTCCGAAGTTGGACGACACGTTGTCATACACGTAATTCCCGATATTGGCACGGAGTACCGTGGTGAGCGTAAACTGCCTGTATTCGAGCTGAGAGGTAAAACCCAGCAGATACCGCGGTAGTGGCGACTTATAGAAATAACGATCGTCATCGTTGATCGTACCGTCGCCGTTCAGGTCGGCGTACACGCCCTCCAATGGTCTGCCGTTCTGGTCGTACACCTGCTTATGCACACGGAAGCTATAAGGCGCATAGTTGACGACGTGCGCCTGAATGTGGTTGCCAGTGCTTCCGGTGATCCCGCCTTGTTCAATCAGGTAATTCGGGTCATCCACGTTGGTCAGGTTGGTTACTTTGTTGGTATTGAAGGTAAAGTTGAACCCCACGTCCCAGGTAAACGCTTCGCCCCTTACCGGCGTGGTGTTGATACTCCACTCGACGCCGCGGTTTTCCATATTCCCTACGTTGGTGAGCAGCAGGTTACTGAAGTTGGTACCAACAGGGATGGGGATTACGCTCAGGAGGTCTTTCGTTTTCTTGAAATAAACGTCTACGCTGCCATGTATACGGCCGTCCAAGAAACCATAGTCGATCCCGGCATTGTAGGTGGCCGTGCTTTCCCACCGGATGTCACGGTCATAGGCCAAAGGGGTATGCATGTAATAGAAGGTATCGCCGAACTGGTACATGGACTCATTGGCACTGCTGACATAGTTGGGGAGGTACGAGTAGTTGGCAATACCGTCCTGTTGGCCGGTAACCCCGTAACTCAGCCGCAGTTTCAGATCCGAAAACACCCGGTTATCCCGCAGGAAGGGTTCATCCCTGATGCGCCAGGTAAGGCCCACAGAGGGGAACACCCCCCAGCGGTTTTCGCTGGCAAACCGCGAGGAACCATCGGTACGGATCGTCGCCGAGAGGATATAACGGTCTGCATGCGTATAGATCAGGCGCCCATAATATGAGATCAGGCGGTTCTGCGGTTCATCAAACGGAAACGCAGGCTCGCTCAATACGGTGCCGTCCTCGCTGGTACGGTTATAGTTATTTATCCTTGATTTGTTGTCGTAATAACCGTAACCCGCCGTGGCATTGATATGGCCGTTTATTCCGGCGAGCTGCCTGGTGTAATTGAGGTAAAACTCACCTACCCGGTTGAATATATCTGTCTGATAGCGGGTGACTTCGCCGGCGGTGCTGAACCGCTGCGCCGCAATAGCCGGAATGAAAACACCGCCCTTTCCCCTGGACACATCGTAGCCGAGGTTCAGGTTGGCATGCAGCCCTTCCACAAACGGCAGGGCATAATCGAGCTGTATGTTCCCGAAGCTGCGGTACGCATCGCCTTGATCGTCCTTAAGCTCAATGAGGCCAACCGGGTTTCGGGGCGCATTCGGATTAGGCACATGCCGGTCGTTGTCCGCATCGTATTGCAGCCACTCCCAGTAACCGCCGAACGCATTGTCGGTGCGTACCGGCTGGGTGGGGTCAAACTGGATTGAGGCCCCGATGCCGTCCTGGTTGGCAAACCTGGAACGGGTGTGCGAGCCTTTGAGGTTTATATCTACCTTCAGCGTATTGTTGAATAACATCGGGCTGGCACTGATAGCCGCAGACGTACGCTGCAGGCGGTCGCTCATAAGCACGCCATCCTGATTCAGGAAACCGGCCGAAACACGGTAGGGCAGATCTCCAGCCCTTCCGGCAATGCTGAGGTTGTTATCGGTCGTATACGCCGGCCGGTAGATTTCGTTTTGCCAGTCGGTATTAGCGCTGCCCAGCAGCTGCTTTTGCGCCTCGCTGCCATTCGCATTCACATAGTCGCGAATCTGATCCGCCGAAAGCACATCGACCTTCCGGTCCACCGTCGCCAGCGCATGCTGCGTACTGAAGTTGATGGCTGTCCGGCTGCCCGTTCCCTTTTTCGTCGTAATGAGGATTACGCCGTTAGACGCCCGCGAACCATAAATCGCGGTCGCATTGGCGTCCTTGAGCACGGTAAATGTTTCAATGTCATTTGGATTGATGAGGCTCAGCGGGTTGCTAACCCCCGGCACTTCGCCCACGGCGAGGGGCACCCCGTCCACGACGATGAGCGGGTCGTTGCTGGCATTCAATGACGCCCCGGCGCGCACGCGGATGGTGCTGCCCGCACCCGGCCGACCACCGGACGACGTTATCTGCACGCCGGCTACCTTGCCCGCTATCAGCTGCTCCGGCGTGGTAATCGTGCCCGACTGAAACTCGCGTGAACTTACGGTAGCCACCGACCCCGTTAAATCACGCCGTTGCTGTGTGCCGTAGCCGATCACCACCACTTCGCTCAGGAACTGTTCATCCGGTTTCAATTCGAAGTCTGCCACCTGCTCTGCACCGCTCACCGACACACGCTTTTCCGCAGGCAGATACCCCACATACGTTACCGCTACCGTATACGTGCCATTGGCAATATCCGGAAGCGCAAACCGCCCGTCTTCATCGGTCGATGCCGTTCGGCGCAGTTCTTTCACCTGCACCGAAGCGCCCAGCAGTGGCTGGCCCTGTTCATCGACCACCCGGCCGGTGATGGCCCCGCCTTGTCCGTGGGCCAGGAATGTTGTGCCCGCCAGCAGCAGGCACAGCATCAGCATTCGCTTTGTGTGTTTTATTATCATATTCAGTCATTTTGGTTTCCATGCTTTTGTTTCGTCCCGCAACGCTCTTTTTTATCGGCTTGCCAATGCCGCTTTGCTGTACACATAATACTCACCGGGGGCGAGCGACCTGGCGTACCCCTCGTCCAGCCGTATCACCTGCCTGCCCATATTATCGTACCAATCTCCTGCTGAAATCTCTTCGACATCAGCCCTGCGCGGCACCACGTCAAAATTGCCCACCACAACCACCTGCTGGCCTGCATGCATCAGACTGATATATTTGACGGCTCCGGCCAGCTGGTAAGTAAATGTGCCGTGACGGAAAATCTCATTGTGTGTTTTAAACCCGATTAAACGGCCGAAAGCCTCGTAAAGTTCGCGGCGCGGCCCCTTGTTGTATTCCCATAGCACCGGCTTCTCTCCGGTGCGCCCATTCTCCTCAATGGAGACATCATACCCAAGCTCTCCAAACTGCCACATCATTTTCGGCCCCGGTGCCGCCAGCAGAAAGGCCGCGGCCATTTCTACGCGCTTCAATGCCGTATTGAGTTGACGTACGTCATACCCCCCCGATCGGTTGCCATACGCCAGGTTTTTGAACATGATACGCTCCTCATCATGGCTTTCCATATAGCTCACCAAATTGGGCGCGGAAAAACCATGTTCGGTATGAAACAACCTTCTGAAATCCGACTGATCCAGCCAGCCCATTGTAGCCTCGTTGAACGGGTGGTTCAGGTTATTCCACAGTAGCATACCCTCGGCTGCCAGCTCGCTTTCCTCGCTATCGTCGGCAAAATGCTCCAATATGACGAAAAAGTCCGCATCAATGGATCGGATAAACGCATGGTATGCTTTCCAGATAGCAACGCGCGATGCATCATACGCGCTCCAGGCGGCGACCCCACTTTCAGACGTGCCTGTATTTTTTTGCGTAAAACCTTTAGACAAGTCAAAGCGGAAGCCATCCACACGGTATTCTTCCATCCAAAACCGCAACACATCGCTCACAAAAGCTTTCGTGTATTCACTTTCGTGGTTGAAGTCGTATCCCACGTTGAACGGATGGCGGGCTTCTGTGTTAAGCCAAGGATTGTCCGCCGAAGGCCTTCCGTTCTCGGCATAAAGCCGCACCAAGGGCGACTGGCCGAACGTATGGTTCAGCACCACATCAAGGATGACAGCAATCCCCCTTGCATGGCATTCATCGATTAATTGCTTGAGATCGTTTTTAGTGCCATAGTATTTATCCGGCGCGAAGTAAAACGACGGATTATACCCCCAGCTGGAATTACCCTCGAATTCGTTGACAGGCATCAGCTGTAACGCGTTGACTCCTAAGTTAGTCAAATAGTTAAGCGTGTCAACCAGCGTCTTATAGTTTCTGGCCGCGATAAAATCCCTTACATGCAATTCATAAATCACCAAATCGTGCGGATGCGGCCGCCGGAACCCTTGCGTACGCCACGCATACCGATGCTCGTTGGCCGTCGTCACAGCGACTATCCCGCTGGTTTTTCCGTGCGGGTAGGATTTCAGGTTGGGGTAGGTATGCCCCGGAATGTACTGGTCGTGGTCAGGGTCAAGCACCAGCTCCGCATACGGGTCAGCCACACGGATAGTGCCATCTATCACAAACTGGTACGCATAGGCGGCCTGCGGGTCCAAGCCGTCTACGGCCACCCACCAATGCTTGCCGTCAGGCGTGCGCTTCATCAGGCTTTCCGGCTGAAATGACCAGTCATTGAAGTCGCCCAGCAAATAGGCCGACGTTTTGCCCGGCGCGGTCAGCGCGAATACCGCTGCGGATCCGCCGCTCATGAAGGTGACACCGTTGGGCGCAGCCCCGGCGGGAAGCTCCGCTATTTCCGGATCGCCCAGCACCAACACGGAAAAGCCAGCTTCACCGGATTTTCCGCTTTCCGTAGCCACTGCTGTAAAGGTGTGCTCGCCCGACTGGGTAAAGGTATAGGTAGCGCGCAACGTCGTCCCGCGGTCCGTCCCGATGAGATTTCCGTTGACATGAATCGCCAGCTCGACGGACGTGGAAGCCAGCGCCGTCAGCTCAATGGTCTCACCGGGCGCATAAACAAGTTTTGAAGGCTGCGGGGAAAACAGCGGCTGCATTTCAGGACCAGAAAAACGGACATGCAAGCCACCCTGTTCAAACAACGGCACGTACAGATCGCTGCCATCGCTGTTTCTGCCCACTTTCGAACCGTCCGCACTGCGCAAAACCAACGCAATTTTAAGCAGTTTTTCGCCCGTAGGCACCCCAAAATACACACGCGGCTTCAATTTAAGCTCGTATACCCCGTTTCCAATATCCACCAACCGCGTGGCGGCGGTGTTTTCCCCCCATTCCGTCTTGACGTACCGCCAATCCGTTGCACCGCCGCTCAAGGACGTAATCACGCCGATATGTGCATACACATCGCCGGCATATCCATGTAGTTCCCGGTTACCTTTGCCGCTGTCGAACCGCAGCGTTATTTCCTCATTGGCTGTGGGAAAAGCGGGCATAAATGTGAGTAGGCCCGTTTCGGCTTCCGGGACCACCGGATCAGGCCCGGGCGAATCGTCTCCTGACGGCTTCTTACAGCCTGTCAATACGGCCAGCCCCCATAAGAAACAAAAAAGAATACCTTTCATGACCTCAATTTTGGCTATATAATCGGGTGCAAAAGATCACTTTTGCTGGTCAGCATTTTCGGGAACGTTCCCGAAACTTAAACAAATGTATACAACATCCGTTGAATTCAAAGAAAAAAAGATTTTTTTTTGAAGCTATCCGGCGCTCGACTTCCGCTCCATCAGTACCGATGGCAGAATAATACTTTCATTGCCAGTTCGCTTTTCGCCGGCCTTGAGTGCGCGAAATAACACGGCGGCCGCAGTGGCCCCCATCTCATAAGCAGGTTGAGTAACCGTACTGAGCGCAGGATTAAGCAAGTCTGCGATTTCCAGGCTTGAGAATCCGATAACTTTCAGATTCTCGGGGATCGCGATACCTTCTTCGCTACAGAACCGGTACGTTGCTATCGCCAGCCGCTCGACGGCGGCAAAAATACCGTCAGGCTGCAGCCGCCCGAACGATTCGGCCAGTCGCCTGCGGATTTCGTACCGGTCATTGGTACATTCCACGATGAGGTCGTCATCCGCTGCCATACCGTAGTCGCGCAGCGCATCGACATAGCCCTGTAGGCGAATTTTGCCGATAGACACATGTTTGTTGACGACCAAGTAAGCCACCCTGGAACAGCCTTTGTCAAGCAAGTGCTTTGTGGCGGCATAGCTGCTCTCATAGTCATTTGCCGTGACCTTGGTCGCCGCGACATCATCATAATACCGATCAAAAAAAACCAAGGGAATGCCCCGCTTTGCCAGCAACTCCAGGTATTGATGCCGGTGCCCTTCGCCGGACACTGACATGATCACCCCTTCCACACGGCCGTTGCAAATCTGGGTCACGAAAGAAGCCTCCTTCTCGTAATCATCGTCGGTCACATAAATCAAGGTGTGGTAGCCATTCATGCGCGCCTCCCGCTCAATGCCATGAATCGCCTGCGAAAAGAAATTATTCGCAAATTCGGGCACTACGATGGCAATGGTCTTACTCTTTTGGTCACGCAGGCTGCTGGCATACATGTTGGGCTGATACCCCAATGTTTCGGCCATTTCGAGAATACGCTGCTTGGTTTTCGCATTGATATCGCTGTTACCACGGAAAGCCCGTGACACCGTTGAGGTAGAGAGCCCGAGCTTCTCTGCCAGCACCTTTATGTTTATGGCATCCATACAACCAACGTCTAATCCTTTTTTCCGTACAATAATACATATATACCTGTTAATGTTTATACCCCCGCAAGCAAATGCTTTTCAATACCAAACTGGGTATACCCCGTCCGGCCACTGACTGCCAACATTTCCTTCAATTTATTAGGTTTTTATAGGGACATTATAGGGATGTTATAGGGACTTCATAGGGGAAAACACCTCTTACTAACCTTTTATATTCCTGTTACATTCTATTTAACGTATATTAATTTGTGGTATCGGTCAGCCATCATTTCATAGCAAGTGGCCAATCAGAAACTGGCAGCATAATTGCAGCTACACACAAAATCATTTCGTTTTTACATATTTTTTGTTAACTTGTGCAAGTTGCGCACCACATATAAACACACCAGAGCTTATGGAGATGGATGCACTAAAAATCACAACGTTCCAGGCCTACCTTTTTTGGGAAAACATCGATAAGAACCTCAGCAATCTTGCGCTGAGGCTGTCTGCAATACGCGAAAAAACCGATTTAATTGTTTTGCCCGAGATGTTTAATACCGGTTTTACGATGAATGTAGCGCAATGTGCCGAGAAATCCGATGGAAAGACCATGCACTGGATGCTGGAAATGGCTCAAAAATACGATTGCGTGGTGGCCGGTAGCCTTATCATCGAAGAAGAGGGCAACTATTATAACCGGTTTGTATGGATGACCAAAGATGGCAATTACGTTAAATATGATAAACGCCACCTGTTTGGTCTGGCCAAAGAAGACACGATTTTTACGCCCGGAGACAAGCGTGTGATTGTCGAGCTCAATGGTTGGAAAATATGCCCGATGATATGCTATGACCTGCGCTTTCCGGTCTGGTCGCGCAACCTCAACGCTGCTTATGACATCCTGCTCTACGTCGCCAACTGGCCGGACAAACGGTCGGCGCATTGGCGTAGTCTAATCCCCGCAAGGGCTATCGAAAACCAAGCGTTTGTCATTGGTGTAAACCGCGTGGGCCATGATGGCAATGAGATCTATTATTCCGGCGGTTCTATGTGCATTTCACCCATCGGCGACGTTGTGTACTATAAACCGGAATATGAAGACTTATATACGTTTACCATATACAGGCGGGATTTGGATGACACCCGTAGGGATTTGCCGTTCCTGAAGGATATGGATGATTTTAATCTGGTCGTCAGCCGGAAGTCGTAAGTTGCCGGCAGGCATCAATGATATGGCCGTTCGAGGATTGCGGCTTTAATGACAGCATCCCGGAGGTCAAAATCCGTATGACTGCTTATCGCGCCCGCCGATGTGTCTTCCACCACTTCCAGGCGTTGCTGTTTTTGCTGCTGGCGAGCTTTGCGCACACGCCTTACCTCTTCCACGTCCATCACGCCGGAAAAGCGATCAAAAGCGGGCCGCGGCGCCGGCTGCCGAGCGCCAGCAGGTAGCGGCTGTTCGCGCCCAATTTCCTTGGGGTACGCCTCGGTCGGCCGCTGCGCGTTTTCTTCGGGCAAAGGCGGTAAAGGCGGCTGGCCGAAGTTTCGCTTCCGCGCCTTTTCCTGCTCCTTTTGGAAGTTGGCATATGCCTGAAAAGCAAACACCGCTATGGCTATAATTATGGGAATCAACGTTTCCATCGCCCTAAAGTTAGGAAATTATTTTGACAATGCACGGGGCGAAAGGTTCCCACTTTTGTAACATATCAACACAACATACGTCAAAGCGGAGGTAATAGCCGTTCATGAATAACCAACGACAACTGTTCCAGCGATTATTTGAAGACAACTCGAAAAAGGTGTATCACCTTTGCTATGGCTATACCGGCGACAGCGACGCTGCAAATGATCTCATGCAGGAAACCTTCATCAAGGTTTGGCAGAACCTTGACAAATTCCGCAATCAGTCACAGTTTTCAACCTGGATATACCGTATTGCGGTAAACACCTGCCTCTCCTACCTGCGCACAGCTAAACGGCGCGCCACAGATGAACTCAACGACAAAATCATCGAAAACTACACGGAGGAACCGTCGGAAAAGCAAGAGCAGATTGCCCTATTGTACAAATCCATTGCACAGCTGGAAGAAAACGAACGCATTATCATCACCATGGTGCTGGACGAGATTCCCTACCCCGAGATAGCCGAAATAGCAGGCATATCCGAAGGCAATCTACGGGTGAAGATACACCGGATAAAACACAAGCTAACTGAAATATACAACAGCAATGAAAGGGTTTGACGAGATACAACAGCTTTGGCAAGGGCAAGAGCCCGAACCAAACGTTAGCTTTGAAACGATTCTGAAACGCATCAAGGGCAACAAAACTGCACTTGCACGGAAACTGTATTGGCAACTCGTAGCCGTTGGAATAACCATCATGCTGTTGCTCTGGATGTGTATAACCATCGATTTTTCGACTTGGACGAGCTATTTGGCCCTGGCCATCATGGTGGGCTGTATCTGCTACTATTTCTTCAACCAAATCGCTGACTACCGCCATATCAACACCAGTGAGCATTTACTGGCCAAACCACAGGATTACATCGATTACCTCAAAGCGTTCCAACAGCGGCGCAATCGCTTCAACACCCGAAATTATGCGGTGTATGAAGCATGTATTGCCATCGCCTTCATGCTGTATGGTGTTGAAATGTATTTTGCACTGCCAATCTGGACCTTCATTGGCTCGGTGATTTTCATCGTCTTTTGGTTCCTTATCTGCCATTTCGTCTTCATGAAACAATACATCCGCAATGAAAATGAGCGCATTGAAGAAATGATCGAAAACTTAGAGCGGATAAAGGGGCAGTTTAGGGATGCTTGAAGTTCACTCAAGCGACATATCCCCGATGCGGAAAAGGCGCTTGACACACAGAGACAAATTGCGGCCTTATAGATAACAGCATTTTGGGTTGCAAGAAATAGCAAGTCTCGTAAAAATCCCCACTATTCTCGTAAAGTTTTTCGCGTTTAAAGATTGAATTGCCACCTTCGAAATAGCTTCAAAATCTTAAATTATGAATGCGCTAAAATTAAAAATTGGACAAGAGTTGACTAAAGATGAAATGAAAAAGGTCAATGGCGGTGAGATGCAACTCACCTGCCTCTGTGACAGCGGTTCCGGGGGTTTTTCCCCTCATCCAAGTTTAAACACTGATGTGGAAGCATTAGAGGCTCTCGCCGATGAATATTGTGGCGAAGGCAGTACTATCACTTGCCACAATGTTTGATGCATAGTATACTGGCGTTTATTCCACTGATTTGTGGTCTTCTTTCCACACTCGGTTCGTCAATTAACGACAAACCGAGTCCTTTGCGAGCCTTGAAGACCGAAGTCCGAATAGAAATCAAGGATATTAACCGTTCAGGCACTAATTACTTCACTTTTTTTCCACCGATCGGTGGTTTTTTTAATCGTTATTTCCCAATCACCGACGGATATGTAAAAAAGAATCACCAGGTACAGATTTCTTTTGATTTGGAATCACCCTCATTCGCACAATTTTATTTAGGCAAAGATCATTACTTATGCTATATAGAGCCCGGGGATATTGTGACAGTGACTGAAACTTTAGAAAAAGGACAACACGTTGTCACGTTTCAAGGCAACCACAGTGAAGCGAATAATCTTTACAAAAAGCGATTAACTCCCGAATATCGGGAACGGTTAACACGGCAAATTTTAAGTCGGCTTGATGACCATGACTCCTTAGTGTCATATGTTAACGCTGAGTGGAAAAAAACCATTCAACCTTATGAAGATCTGCTTAAAAAAGGCAAATTGAGCGAAGTCAGTTATTCGTATTTTTATACCGCATTGTATCTTGAGTTTTTTGACAGACCGCTATTAACTGTACTACTTACTGAGCAAATACCACTTTATCAATCAGGCAAATTCCTCGCCTATGTTTTTGATGAGCATCTAATCAATAGTAGTCTAACAGTAAGTTGTATAAGAGGACGAAATTTTTTAAGTTGCTACGGAAGGTACCTTAAATTGAAAAATGATTTCCGCACGAGGCTTCCAGAATACAGTATATTTGGCATGTATCAATATTATGGGGCGCTATCACCCATACAACAGGAGTTTTGTTTGGCGTCAAATCTCGTCCTCCAAGAAAAGTATGCTGCCAGTGCATATGACTATGAAAAGGCACTTGCTTTTTTCAAAAGCAAATTCAAGGAAAGCCCCTTTATTCCCTACATAGCGTCCAAAACTACTGAAGTTAAATCGAGAGTCACCCTAAAGGTATTAACCGAATCAGCAAATGACAGCGCCAAAGCCACCTCGACAATTCTACGTTATGAAAACGGACAAATAGTGATAATCGACAGCGCTGCCACGCTTAGCTCACTTGAAGAGCTGGCGAAACATTATAGCGAAAACAGCAGCCTATATATTGACTTTTGGGCTACTTGGTGCATTCCATGCATTTTGGAATTCGATAATAAATCCAAAACTCACCAAATATTGGCAGATAAAAATGTGATGCCCGTATACGTTTCTATCGATGAGCCAGGTAAGATGAGTCGTTGGATAGAAATAATCCAAAGGAAAGAATTGAATGGATTGCATGTCTATGCGGGTGACGTGCTAAAAAACAACTTAGAAACATTGCACAAAATAAATACTATACCAAGGTATATGCTTACAGATAGTCAAGGCAAGACCATCAACAACGATGCGCCTCGTCCAAGTGACCTACGCAGTTTGGAAGAAGTTATCGGTAAAATTAATTAGCAACGTTGTTTTGGATGTACTGGCGGAGACGCACCTTACTAGCACCCTTTGAACACTGAAAAGTCCCTTTGGAAAGAACGCTTTTGTACATTCAAACCGCTTAGTTAGCCGGCAAGCGGCTTAATACGTTGTTTACTTATCGGCTATGAAAAGAAAAATATCTGCAATTTTACTCTGTATTGCACTTTTGTTCATATGTGCTGCGATGGCAAGACGAGATAAGGCATAAAATCTATTATGAACATTCTTAGAAGTAGAAATACGAACTTTGATATTAGCGACCAATACGACGTGCATCTATTACCAACAAAAATCTTAACTAGCCCTACGGAGGAAATTCTAAAACGATACGTAGGAAGCGATATGAATACACGTTTTATACAAGATTTACAAGAAATCTTTAAGCATTAATTTTTTTCAACCCTGATTCCGAGGAGCTAAGACTGTGAAACCCTTCCCTTTTTACCGTCAACAAGACCAAATGGATTGCGGAGCAACATGCCTTCGCATGATATGCCGGTTTTACGGTCGCAATATCGACATTTATCGTCTGCGGCAATTCTCTCAAGTCACCTAAGGCGGAGCAAACCTACTTGGTATCAGTGAGGCAGCGGAAAAAGTCGGTTTTCGTACACAGGGTGTCCGGCTTACCTTAGCGCAGCTAAAAAAGGTGCCCTTACCCTGCATCCTGCATTGGAGGCAAAATCACTTCGTGGTGCTTTACCGAATAAAGAATGACAGTTATCATATCGCTGACCCGGCTTCGGGTAAGCAGACCTACACAAACAAAGATTTCGCTGATAACTGGTTCGCCCATAAAGAACTTCACCAAGGTCTTTCACTATTGCTTAGCCCTACGCCACAATTTTACAACAGCAATGAGGAAAAAAGTGAACATCTGCAGTGGAGCACGGTTTTTCGATACTTTTATACTTATCGTCGCCTGTTTGTCCAACTTTTGCTCGGCTTGTTCGTTGGCACGATTTTACAGCTCGTCATGCCATTTCTTACCCAATCAGTGGTAGATATCGGTATCAATACGCGTAATCTAAATTTCATTTACCTTATTCTCTTCGCTCAGCTTGCCTTATTCGCCGGACAGACGGGTGTTGATTTCATCCGCTCATGGATATTACTGCACATCAGTACACGAGTGAACATTTCTGTACTCACCGACCTACTCATCAAACTGATGAAGCTGCCCATGAAGTTCTTCGAGACGAAGACTACCGGCGATATTATGCAACGAATGGCCGATCAGCAGCGTATTGAGAGTTTCCTCACCAGCTCAACATTAGGCACATTATTCTCCTTGATAAATCTCATCGTATTCGGCTTTGTGCTGGCTTTTTACCACGCCGGGATCTTCTTCATCTTCATGGGTAGCGCAGTACTATACACGGGATGGATTTTGCTGTTTCTTAAGCGCAGGCGCGAACTGGACCATCGCCGTTTTGGGGTAGCCTCAGACAATCAGACCAACATCGTGGAGCTTGTAAGCGCTATGCCGGAAATCAAGCTGAACAATGCAGAACGGCAGAAGCGTTGGCTTTGGGAAACGATACAAGCCCGATTGTTCCGTTTCAAAGTCAAAAGCCTTGCCCTTTCGCAATACCAACAGGCAGGCTCCATGGCCATCAACCAATTGAAAAACATCCTCATCACGTTCATGAGCGCCAAAGCCGTTATCGACGGCGACCTTACCCTAGGCGGTATGGTAGCCATCCAGTACATCGTGGGCATGGTGAGCAGCCCTATTGAACAGTTGCTCGGCTTCATCCAATCGTACCAGGATGCAAAAATCAGCCTAGAGCGTATCAATGAGATTTACCGGGAAGAAGACGAGGAGCCTGTGGAGAAGGAGTGGTTGCGGAAACTCCCGCGCGACAAGAGCATCCTATTCAACGGGGTGACCTTCCGGTATCCGGGCGCAGGAAACGAGCCTGTGCTTAGCAATATCAATTTGATTTTTCCCGAAGGCAGGACTACGGCCATCGTGGGCGTGAGTGGGAGCGGCAAAACCACCGTCCTTAAGCTTATTCTCCGTTTCTTCGAGCCGGAGGCGGGCGAATTGCGCATTGGGCAAAACAGATTAAGCCAAATCGGTTTTGCCACATGGCGCAGCGAGTGCGGAGTAGTCATGCAGGACGGCTTCATCTTTGCCGACACCATCGAGCGCAACATCGCCGTGGGCGACGAAGCTCCCGACAGGCAACGTGTGGAGCAAGCGCTCCGCATAGCAAACCTTGATGAGTTCGTAGAACAGCAGCCTTTCGGATTAAAAACCAAAATCGGTGTTGCAGGCAAAGGCATCAGCCAAGGGCAGCGACAACGGCTGCTTATTGCCCGTGCGGTATATAAAGACCCGCATTATATCTTGTTCGATGAGGCCACTAATGCGTTGGATGCCAACAACGAGCGCGTTATTATTGACAACCTGAAAGGCTTTCTCACAGGCCGAACCGCTATCATTGTGGCACATCGCCTTAGTACGGTGAGCCATGCTGATAACATTGTCGTACTCGACAAAGGCCGGGTGGTGGAACAGGGCACACATCGTCAATTGGCGGCGCAACAGGGAGAGTACTATAAGCTGGTCAAAAACCAGCTCGAACTGGGAAGTTAGCTATTAAATAAAAAGATTATGGGAGGAAAGACATCGAACATCGGGCAGCAAACCAGGGGCTTCAGACTATCCGCTTCTTACAATGGACGGGAAGCCCATTCCGAAGATATCCAGGACATCATCGGGCAGCCCCCCAGCGCATTACTGCGCTGGGGCATCACTTGGGTATTATTCGTGTTGATAGGCATCATTGCCCTGTCTGCCTTTATCCGCTACCCGGACATCGTCCGGGCACCAGTACGTATCAATGCCGTTAATGCCCCCAAGGCGGTTATCTGTAGGTTGTCAGGCAGTATTGTGAATATTCTGGTAAACGAAGGAGACACCGTCAAATCCGGACAACCGCTGGCCTGGATGGAAAGCACGGCTGACCACGCTCAGGTAGCTAGATTGATGGAAATACTTCAGCATATCCGAGAAGGCTTATATAGCCAGGCGAATACAGTTCCTGCCAACATGATAGCGCCCTCAGGTCTCCGACTGGGAGAATTGCAGCCCGGTTACCAGACCTTTTACCAATCTTACCTTACATACCAAGCCGCAACGGGGTCAGGTATTTATTTGAAAAGGCGTGCATACATCCTGAGTGAGTTGCAGAACGTGAAACAGCAACGCGCACAACTTGAGTCCCAAGGTCAACTGCAGCAACAGGAATACGAACTTGCTGAAGGAGCGTTTAACCGTTATCAGCAACTTGCCGACCGAAAGGTGATATCTCCTGCCGAATATCAGCAGCAGCAGGCCCTCCTGTTAGCGAAGCGGCATCCTTTGCAGCAAACACAATCAGCTTTACTCTCCAACGAGGCCAGCCAAACCGCCAAGGTAAAGGAACTTGCCGACTTGGACAATCAGATCGCCGAGGAACGCTCAAAGTTCCTCCAGGCGCTAAACAGTCTGATAAGCGAGATACAACAATGGAAATTGCAGTATGTGCTTACCGCGCCCGCCAACGGCTCGGTGGTTTTCGCTGGCATCATCCAGCGCAATCAGCATGTCGACGCCGGGCAGGAGGTGTTTCATGTCAACCCTGGAAGCTCCGATTTCTTCGGAGAGGTCATCCTACCTCAATATAATATGGGAAAAGTGAAGGAAGGACAGGAGGTGTTAGTCAAACTTGATAGCTACCCATTCGAGGAGTATGGGGCATTGAGCGGCCAGGTAGGCCGATTGAGCGCAGTGCCATACCGGGACAGCATCTTCCTTTCTCGTGTGGATTTCCGGCCTATGGTAAGCCAAAAGACGGTCCAGTTGACCACAGGCATGTCAGGCACTGCTGAAATCATCACGGAAGATGCCTCTTTATTACAACGGCTATTCAGAAATATCCGGTTGGTATTAAATGAACGATAATTTGGTTGGACGTACGACACACAAGCTAACATCATTTTTGTCAGATCATTGATATTCCATAGCCCGGGCGTTTTCGATCCATGTTATGGCCTTTGCTTCAGTTATATCGACGCCGACGTACATTTTTGACAATTCTCCTTTCTTGTCGAAAATCAAATAGGCGGGAATATTTTTAAAACCATATAGATCTCCCAGCGCAAAACGCTGGCTATCGTATAGATAATAGTGTTCATCCCCTAGAAGGCTGACATACTCATTCCACTTCTCATAATTCGAAGACTCGTCTGTTATATAAACAAATACCACGTCGTCTTGCTCGGCGTATTTAGCTTTTACCTTTTTCATCTTATCAAATCCTTCTATACAGGGCCCGCACCAGGGTAGCCCAGAAGTCCATGACAATGACCTTGCCTGCATACCGTGACACGATGTCCGATATCACCGAATCCTTTTGTCGCTCAAAGGGAAAGTAATATTTCCTTGTGGTTGGTATATTATTATACAATTGAGCATTCGCATCATTTTGATGCAAAATATAATTGCTAATAGCTTTGTTCTTAAAGTACCGCCTTACATCATATTTTTGCTGACTGGACAATAATTGACCATCAGCGATTTGACCAACGTATGCATTTGCAACCATCATGTCATAGAATAAATTATCATCCGTTTGAAAAATACGGCCAAACAGTTCTTTCAATCTGTTTCGGTAAACATCTGGTCCGGCATCGCTGATTACAGGTAGATTAAGCAGCGAATCCTTACTGATACTGCTCAAAAAACGATAATAAGACGATGAAATTAGCGAAGTCGTATCCGTGTACTTATCATCAATAATATCGTCATAATAGGATATATCACGCTCTGGTATATGCAAAAGCGCATCCAATGAATCTAAACCGATTGCGCTATTATATTTTTGGACAGCCGCATAATAGTCTGGAAGATAAGCCTTAAAAAAATCTTCAATACCAATACTGTAAACTTCCCTGAAAGCAGCGGACTCCACATCCTTAGTCAGCTCTGCTATCATCTCTCTAATATGTCGAAGACGAGCATCCCTGAACTCGCGCGCACTTTTAAACGTAGCTGCTGCCCCTGTTTTTTCCGGGACGGGACCAAGCCCGAAATCAAAGGAGTTTCTAATCAGGTTCGGCAACAAATGTGAATTATCGAAGAATTCCTTAAAATGCCCTTGATAATTCATGTCGTAACTCGTAACGTCCGTGTAATGGATACACAAAACATCCGATTGATTTGGCAATAAAACCGAACTTAAATACTGGTTGTTAAAATTAAAATAAACGGCAGTCGGTCCAAAAGTGAAAAATGAAATTTCGAAGGTAGAATCATTAATACTTTGAAACTTACTCGGTTTGTCAGATGACAAGGGATTAGATGAGTGAGCGTTTGAAATATCAACAGTTTCCGGATAATCTCCGGACAGCTTTATAGTTAAAGAGGTATAGCCGCTTTGTGTATAGTAACTTCGTTGGGCATTTAATTGGAGAGAAGCAAAAAGGGAGATAATAAAAAGCGCTAAACTACGCACCTCGAAAAAACAAAATATTTTCATAAAACCAAGCTTATTGCACAGGAAAACAAATGACAGGAACCGACCCTGTGTTAAAGCTACGTCATCGGTTCCTGGATATCAAAAACTTTACGGAAATGTACAGATTTTTTACGTAACCTACCAAGTTTTTCGAATAAAAGGGGCGTACCTCTCTATTGTATGGCAACACTGAATCAGACCGATGATTTTGCTGCCACGTACGGCTTCGTTAACCGGAAATTCGTCACGCCATCAGACAGCTACCATTACAACCGCTATTTGGAGTGTTTGAATGGCACTGATTGCCCCACAAAACACCTATTCTCGTAATAATTCTGGCCTTTCTCGTAATAAATTTAGAAGGGACATTCCTAACAACTAATTTCAGATATAATTCATCAGATCAACACATTATGAGAAAGTACAACGTTATCTCCTGGAGCCTCGTCATTGCTCTTGCTGCTATGCTTGAAAAGACGATCAGCAAACAAGCTACACTGAACCCAATTGAAGAAACCGTTTTACACGTTAGCCACGGACCTACAACCAACGAAGATGAAGGGAAAACGATTATTACAAAACAAAAGAAAACAACAACAGACGGCAGTAGTCATCAAATCAATGAACAGCAACTCGAACATGTGTATCATATATTAGCCAAGTACGAGTGAGGTGGACAGGAGGAAGCTTTTGTTCTCTATCGTTATCATTTTTCACTTTGTGATCATTTGCAGTGTATGCGTGGACAGTTGCATCGGTGGCTATATTTCGTTTTACAGTAAGCAGCCCCCCGCCTTAATTTCAGCACTTCACAAAGCCAGCCATGTAGTCAATGGCATTAAAATGGTCAATTGGTACATGTTCTTTGCAGGAGTCGATGCCGGTTATGGCTTTTTTGCTCCCAATGTGAGCAGTGGTTTTATTTTGGAGTTCAAGACTTGTGACTCCACTGGGGCGCCAGCTCATCTTCGCTGGTTACCTGATTTTACCCACCAAGAAAGTTATATACGTTATTCCTCGTTAATAGATGCTTTCCAAGATAAACTAATCGCCGAAGATAAACTGAGCGAAAAGCAACATTTGAACTTGCGCCGTCTAAATGCCATCATGAGGTCCATTGCTACGAGTATGTTAGCAGCCGACGAATCCACGGATAAAATCGAAGCAGCTGTATACCTCTATCATTTCCCTTCCTTGGAGATGTTCCGACTTAGCGACAAGGAACCGAGCCTGCTGTTTATCGACCAATTAATCATCTCAGCGAAGTAATATCCTATGTAGTTAAATATGAGCCTTATTGGTACAGCAATCACCCGTTTTGACAATTTCTTCTTCAGTAGGGACGAACGAGACGTTGGTTTTTTATCTTTTCTAAGGGTTTCAGTATCGCTTATCTGTCTGGTTCATTTCTGTGCTATTTGGCAGGACTTCCTTAAGCTTTATGGCAATGATGGCTTTGTACCGGCTGAACTCATAGGACTATTTAAAACCGGCTGGGTTCCCTCATTCGGCCAGCTCGCTGATTGGCTCAATAAATCCATAGGCATAAGTGAAGAAACTACCGCCATCGCATTCAAAACCCTATATATATCTGCCTGCCTTACGTTATGTTGCGGATGGATACCTCCATTAAGCGCCTTAGTCGTGCTTTCTTTGCATTTGATACTGACCAAGGGTTCCCCCCTTTATGCCTACGGCATTGATTACTTTAAAACCATCGCCCTATTCTATTGTGTGGTCTTTTTCGTTGGCAACTGGCTTATACATAACCACACACCCTTTAGACGCGTACTGCAACTTCACCTCGCTATTGTATATTTTTTTTCAGGAGCCGAGAAATCACTTGGCTATAACTGGCATAATGGCGAGGCAATATGGAAGGCTATCCATCTTCCTTATCTGGCCACCGGCGTTGCTCAACAAGCTGACGTGTTGAGTTATTTTCCATTCGTCTTTACGTTGGCTGGTTGGGTGGTTATATTACTTGAATTAGGATATCCGCTATTTATCAACCTACCAAAGACCAGAAAAACCTGGCTTTTAGCCATCATCTTGATGCATGTGTGCATTGCTATCAGCCTACGGTTGTACTTCTTTTCGGCGATGATGATCATGTTGAATATAGTCGCTTTTACAAATTTGAACACCTATTACCGAAGTTTACGGTCAATATACTAACCCATAGCCATCTTGAATGTGGGAGATAAATCTATTTAATACGTTATAGAAAAAGCATCGATTCTCGTAAAAAACACAGTCCTTCTCGTAAATATTTTCCAGAATATAAACCACAGCGTTATATTAAACAATAATTCATTGTCGAGGTAATACCGTCGAACGTAAGGAAAAAGGATTAAGAAATGAAGATAATAATAATTAGCAGGCGAACGAACATTGGTTTGGCAAGTTCGAGATTCAAACAATCAATAATTAACTAACTTCAAAAGTACCGTGAAACATTTAAATTTAAGTTTTGGTGAAATCCTAACCAGAGATCAAATGAAAAACATAGTTGGAGGATTCGCGTGTGTCGCGGCGATTGCTTGTGGCGATGAGGAGCCGGTATCCTGTGGTTGCACAGGGTCAGGGAGCTGCGAAACAAACGGAGATCAAACCGAAGTTTCTTGCAAATGTGATAACGGAGATGTAATCGCAGAAGAAACAGCTACTTGCCCTAACTAAATAACGTGTAAATTAGCTTGGAATCGCTATAGCAGTGATTCCAATCTAACCTAATATCCAAGCAATGAGACACCTCTTACTTATCTTAATAATAAATTTTCGTTTGCTCGCTTTCTCCCAAGAAAGCTTAACTTTTTCAGTATCAGGAAACATAAAAGGCGGCCGGGGCGAAAAAGTGGTACTCCTTGACATGGAAGCCCTAAATAGAGGGGAACCGCATGCCCGTTGGGAGACTGTTATTGATAATAACGAAAACTTCTCAATTCATGACAAACTCAAATATGCTGGACGTTTTGATATCAGTGTCAAAGGAAAAAAGATGGGTGTTAATTTTTACCTGGATACAGTACCTGTTAAGCTCCAGGGAAAGGTGGGAGAATCGCTGCGTCAATCTTTTGAGGTCAGCTCAGAACAAAATACACTATACTTAATGTATCGCAAAGAAACGTCAGATATTTTCGAAAAATACCAAAACATCCAATATGAAGAATATGCAAAAATCATGGGGATAGATGCCAGCACCATTGCCGAAATGGATAAAAAAAACAGAGACAACCTGATTGATAGTTTATACCCAGGCACGCGCGCCAGGGTATTGAGAAAAGCTAACGATTATCTTTATAAAGCCCGTGAAACACAGTATTCCAATTATGTGCGTGATTATCCTGGAGCCTTTATCATTTTGGATGCGGTTGCAGGGCTCTTAGACAAAAAAAGAAGATCTTATCCCGATAAAAACGAAGAAGTACTTAACAGCCAATTCTTATTGAGTGCGTTGGAAAAACTGCCCGACATCGTTAAGTTAAATCCAAGATTTAGCTATGTAAAAAATCAAGTGCGTGCGATCGATAGCGCATCGCCGCAGGTGGGCACGATATTACCTAAATTCTCCTTAGAAAACGAAAAGACTGAAATTATAAGCTTATCTGAAATCGTAAGCAATAACAAGTATACGTTGGTGGATTTTTGGGCAAGCTGGTGTGGCCCCTGTATCGAGGAAAGTAAAAAAATAGAGGAATTTTATCCACGTTATAAGCACCGGAAGTTTGAAGTATTTGCGGTAACAATTGATCAAAACAAAAAAGCTTGGTTAAACGCTCTTGAGAATTTGGCGTACCCTTGGCCTCAAGGATATGGATATGATGACCCAACGATCGCATCGTTTAAAATCTACACAATTCCAGCAAATTTCTTGCTTAATCATGAAGGAGAGGTTGTTAAAATCAACCTAAGTCACAGCGAACTGGAAGCATTCTTGAAGACACATTTATAAAGGTATCATGTAAACCGCCATTTCAAAAATACCGAAGATATATCAAATAGCCTACCTTGACAGTACAGAAGATGATACCTGTTGTTCAGGTAACTCTTCTTTTTGCAGGCGAAGAGTCAAAAACGCGCTAAATATGCCATCGTGCGCTCCATGGTGAAAGCTGTGCCTGGATGGGTATTGCATTTCCAATCGCTCAGCGAGGTTTCTGAGTCCTGTCTTCGTAGACACGTCAAGCTGTTGGCCTGTCCTGATACGGTTTTCGGCACTTACCGACAGCGTGTCCCCATCTAAAACAATTCGTATTGACGCCGGCGCTTCAGCCTTTCGCAATTCACCGTGTTTGAAAATATTTTCCACCAAAGTGAGCAACATAAGGGGAATGACACGGGCCTGGTTAGCGTCGCCCTCGACCAACAACCGGATATGTAGTTTGCCATTAAAGCGCAAGTGGTTCAGTTCAATCAGTTTTTCCGTCTGCTGGATCTCCCGCTCAAGCCATACCAATCCGGAAGGATCACCGATCGGATCCAAGGCATAGCGCATGACATCGGAAAGCAGCACAATCGCTTTTTCGGCATCGTCTGGATTATGCTTTGCCGCATAATTCACAAAATTCAGCGTGTTATACAGCAAATGCGGGTTTATTTGCGCACGCAGATATTCCTGCTCCATCCGCAACAGGTTTGCCTCCAGTTCCTGATTGGCGATTAATTGCTCAAAATGCCGCCTTTCCATTTCCTTGGCTTCGCTTTGTCCACGTATATATCTATGTAGAAAATAATATCCCGTGCTGTAAAGCAAATAAGGCAGGAGGGGTACGACAAAGAATTCAAACCCCTCCACATCAAAAACAAAATTATCAAGCCCGTCAAAATGAAGCTCCATATCTCCCGCAACAATTCCCTCTACAAGTTGAAGAACTATAAATAACAAAATCTCTGCAAGGACAAAAAGCGGCAATCGCCAGAGGGCATGCAGCTTGCTTCGCAAGGCATGAGGCAATATCACATGTGCGTGAAAATAAAACAACGCGACATTGAAAATATAGAAATAAATGTGATTGGTCGAATTATTCCAAGCTCCGCTGAATACCGTCTCAAAAAACACCTCATAAGCGATATAAACTATCCAGCACAACACATGAACACCAATAATTGCCCACACGCTGAATTTATATGGCCTGCCGATTGCTTCCATGTTACTTACTTTTCTTCGTAAAAAAAGCTTGCTGGTTTATTCTGTCAAAAAAAGCCTTTCGGAATGAGCTGCTGATGTCCCGGGTATTCTTTTGGGCAAGCGCTAAATGCACAATATTACCATCGACCTTTGTCACACTTCGCATCGAAATGATGCAATTGTTGCGAATACGAATAAAGTCCTTCCGTTGAGAAAAGTGCTCTTCCAGCTCGTCCATCGTCGCATAAACCGGCACCGAGGCCGACGAGGTAACTATCGAAGGATAGTGATCTCCTCCATCAATACAGACAATATCGTTATAACTAATCCGTACAAAGCCAAATTTGCCCCCGGTTTTAACAAAGATACTGTGCTGATCATTCTGATCCGATGAAAAGGCTCGAGTCCTTTGCCGCATTTCTTCCACGCATTCCAATACCGCGGGTAAGCTAAGTGGCTTCAACAGAAATCCGTCCACAAATTGAGCAAAGGCATCCAACGCATACTTACTGTGAGCTGTCGTGAAAATCAAATATTTGCAATACGGGCGAAGCTGCCTGGCTGCCTCAATCCCCGATAAATCGGGCATTTCGATATCTGAAAAAACGAAATCCACCGGACCTTTCTCCTTTAAATCGGCAAGTGCCTCTATTGCTCCGGAGTGCCTGCCCCGCTCTTCCAAACCGGGAATTTTTTGTACAACATCCCCCAATACCCCTAAAGCATGTGGTTCATCATCAATTAGAATACAGCTTTGGTTGTTCATGTGTTTTGGCTTGTCTTCCTTGATATGAGGTAAATATACCCTTTCACTTATAAAAATACAAGTTCACACAACTATTTTTTTAGGTTGGTGTTGCTTATTTTATCAGTTTTCGTAAAAATCCGCGCTGTTTTCGTAAAGTTTTTCCTGAATAAGCCCCAACTCACGATATTCCGATATTAGAAATTCGCCATTATGGAAAGCTTAATCGAAAATGTATTATACACCTATGATAACGCTTCGAACGCTACGGTCAATTATGCGAAGATCCTGAAAATTCCCATTTCAGATCGTTCGCTGGTAGAAACACTGCAAGGGCATCCGGACTACCCCAGCATGCTGGCCATCTATGACACGTTCGATGGACTTGGCGCGGAAGTAGTCGCTGCAAAAATAGAGAAACAGCAACTACCCCAAATCGTCGGACCGTTCATCGCACAGATACAACCCGTATTGGGTGCGCAAGCACTTTTCACCGTGGTAAAGCAGGTATCCCCAAATTCCGTCATTTATCTTCATCCCGAACGTGGAAAATGGATTACAGAATCCGACGAAAGCTTCCACGCAAAATTCACAGGCGTAATTCTCATCGCTGATGCTTCCTCCGTTAGGCCAGAAAAAGACTACAATAGACATGTTCAAACAACCCAACGCGGGAAAATAATTGCTTCGATTGCCGCGCTATTGCTCCCGCTCTTAGCCATCATGAAGATAGCTACCTATGCCATCCATTTGGGCACACATGCACTTTGGCCGTCTGTATACCTCGTACTTTCGTTATTCGGCACTTTCGTATGTTCATTACTGCTATGGCATGAAGTCGACCGGCACAATCCGCTGCTAAAGCAGGTATGTTCCGGAGGTAAAAAGGTCAACTGTGATGCCATACTTCAATCCAAGGCCTCCAGTCTCTTTGGTGTCAGTTGGAGCATAATTGGATTTACCTATTTCGGCGGCCAATTATTAACGTTATTGATTAGTGATATTCCTAATAGGGGAGTAAACTCGACACTGGGATACCTTACGCTCTTGGCTGCACCATACGTTTTCTTTTCGGTATATTACCAGTGGCGCGTGGCCAAACAGTGGTGCGTCCTGTGCCTTGCTGTACAGGCCGTCCTGTTGGCCCAAGCGGTGGCATTTTTCGTAGGAAGCCACCCCCTATCGCCCTTGCTTGTAGATCTTGAGGAAGTTATTCGCCTTGCCTTAGCTTTCGCTATATCGTTTGCTATCAGCTCAGGGGGCATTTCCTTATTCAGGCAAGCCAAGGAAGGGCGGATGCATCGGAATGAACTGGCTCGTTTCAAGCGTAATCCGGCGCTTTTCAACGCACTGCTAGCTAAACAAAAATTTGTCACCGAACCCACCGCCGGACTGGGCATCACGCTCGGCAATCCGAATGCGGCCCATAAAATCATCAAAGTATGCAATCCTTACTGTGGCCCTTGTGCAAAGGCCCACCCGATATTGGAGGAAATACTCAAAACCAATCCTGATGTACAGGTCCAAATCATCTTTACAGCAGACGACAGTGACAACGACCGCAAAGCTCCGCCAGTCAAGCATCTTATGGCGATCGCCGAAAAGGGCGATGCGGAAATGACCAAACAGGCTTTAGACGACTGGTACAGTGCAGCGAAAAAGGATTATGCTGTGTTTGCAGCCAAATATCCCATGAACGGAGCATCAAAAACCCAAGGGCATCAACTGAAAAAAATGAAAGCGTGGTGCGAAAAAACGGAGATAAGCTTCACTCCTACTATTTTCATCAACGGCTATCAGCTGCCGGAAGTGTTTGCTATAGCTGATTTGAAATACATCTTAAATGCATAGAACAACTAAAAAGAAAGGAGTATCGTATTTATTTACTAAGCAACATGGAATATCAAAAACGTATGCAATCTGCAAGGCAGACGGCTACGGGAGAGCAATCAACCTGGCGAGTTGCCAGCTATTTGTAAACACGCGGGAATTCCATTGACAATAAGGAAGTTCGTGATTTAAAATTTTTCACATGAATATTGTAAATTTAAATTTTGGAGAAGCTCTAACCAGAGAGCAGATGAAGCAGGTTACTGGTGGATTAATTTGGTGTCAACTCACTGATGGTGGAAGTTATCCGTGTAGTTATTCAGATCAGAGCGATTGTGTGACTGATTGTGGCAACGTTTTTGGTGGCGAGTGCGGCGGATGTTTTGAGGTTGTCCCGCAGTGAAAAAGTTTCTTGAACTACCTGCTAATCAACTAGCAGGTGGTTCACTAAATTCACGAAATGTAATTCGGCAACGAGCACGTGAAAAAGATATTTCTATTCCGAATAGCTGCAAATCTACATTACAACTAATTTACATGGTTAATTACCGTAACACCGTCTAAATAATCCGCTATGAAACCCCCATACGCTGAAAAATGTATAACAACTTTGCAATCTTCATCCTAAAAAAACATTTATGCAGATGAAAAATAAGGTGCTGACGGTGCTGAGTATACTGCAGCTAGTCTTCTGTACCACAACAGCGCAAGACAATGAAGGATATAAGATTTACTATGACATGACGTTCAGGAAGGACAGTACGAATGCCGCTACCACCTCTGAAATGACCGAATTATTAGTCAGTGGAGGGAAATCGCTATTCCGCACCGTTCTCCAAGCGGAACAGGATACAGCCCTGTTCTACCAAAGTTTGCAGAGACGCTCGGAACAAGCCATTTCAACTAATGCAAGATATCGTATTCTTAAAGACTATTCCAATCAAACGACACATTATTATGAACAGGTTGAAACGCTGGGAGGAGCTATCTGCACCTATGCCGAATCGCAGGACAGTATGACCTGGTCATTGACAAGTGACACATCTACAATCAATAAACTCCTGTGCCAAAAAGCACTACTGGTGTATGGAAACCGGTCGTGGGAGGCTTGGTTCTGCCCAGATATACCCATCAGTGACGGGCCCTACAAATTCTGCGGACTGCCGGGATTGATAGTCAGAATCAGTGATCGGACTGATTCTTGGCTATTTGATCTGAAGCGGATAGAACATGTGCCGGCTTTCATAGTTGACCTCACATTTCTGCATAGCGCCGAGGTAGTGAACAAACTGGAGCTTTATAAGAGAAAATGGGACTATCGGTATAATTGGTTGCAAATCAACCAAGCGGCCGGGAAAATTGGACCGGTAAATGAAGAAATGCGGCAGCGTCTGATAAAAAGCAGTAGGGCTAACTTGGCTAGGGACAACAATTGGATAGAACTGTATCCATAGATGATTGAACCAATCACGCAACATCCCCTCGTTATCAGCATACAAAAAACTATTTCGCTAAATAGTTGCAAACTCGATTATTAAAAACTAATTTTATAGTTTGCAAATACCGTTTGAATAACTATTATGAAAAGTAACATCCGTAGCGTGGAAAAAGTCGTCGTTCTGAACTTTCAGTCGTGGTATAAATTTGTCCCGGCTACGAAAGAAAAGCTGTTTCGCGAAAGAAGACAGTTCCAAAACAGTTTGGTAGCCAACATGGAGGCGGCAGGCGCCGATTTCAGCCATCCCGCAAGCGCGGAATACACTCACGAACGCGGCAGGAAGAATACAGCAGAAGACTGACCGATGACAACAATTGGATAGAATTGTACCCATAGATGTTCCGAAAAATATTCTTTGGCAATTGCAATTAATTTGTGCAACTAATTATAATTTAATTCGTATTTAAATATCGTTTATGACACTGCCTATCCGTTACGTCATCCTACTTATTGTATGCCTGCACAGTAGCAGCCCATCGACAACTCGATGCCGACCGCAAAGCTCCGCCGGTCAAGCTTCTTATGGTGATTGTGGAAAAGGCTACGAGCAAACGACCAAACAGGCCTTGGACGATTAAACGGACATAGAATAACTAAAAATGGAGGATTATATTTATTTACTAAGCAACATAAAATATAAAAAAGTATGCGATCTGCAAGGCAGAAGGCTATGGGAGAGCAATCAACTTGGCGAGTTGCCAGCTATTTGTAAACTACACGGGAATTCCAGTGACAATAAGGAAGCTCGTGGTTTAAAATTTTTCACTATGAATATTGTAAATTTAAATTTCGGAGAAACGCTTAGCAGGGAACAGATGAAGCAGGTGACTGGAGGTAGAGATTGTTATTGCGGCGGGGGACTTGATCCTTGGAGTTGTCCTGTTGCCGTAAATGATGGTAACCCCAAAAATTGCACCGAAATTTGTGCGGAAACCGACTGTGGAGAAATGCCAATGTAAAAGGACAATAGGGATTTTATTAATTTATAGTGGGCCGTCCATCGGGCTCACTATTTAATGCAAATAAGAGACTGATTATGTCAAGATGTATTATTTTCATGCTTTGGTTTCCCCTTCCTCGTTTGCTTGCCCAGGAAGAGGAGGAATTACGTTTTGACCATCAGATCGTCTATCAGGTTACCTACCAAACCGACAGCAATGACGAGGCAACCCGGAAGGATATAAACATGGAGCTGTTGCTTAACGACGAAGTATCCCTGTTCCAGTCCATTTGGCGAGGGCAACGGGATTCGGTTTTCTTCGCAGAGAAAAAAGTCCCAATGGCGATGCTTTATATACGGCCTGTAAATAAGTTCAATTACCAAATCATGAAAAGGGGGAACCTGATCAAAACCTATGATTCGGCGTTCGATATCAACCTCCAGGGTATCGATCAGATTTATCATTACGAAGAGTCCCGGGACATGCTGGAATGGCAGATAAAAGAGGACACATTACGGATCGGCGATATGTTCTGCCAACGGGCGGACGTCCGTTTCGGTGGGCGTGATTGGGTTGCTTGGTTCACGCCCGAAATACCGATATCTGACGGGCCCTATAAATTCTGCGGCTTGCCCGGGCTAATCGTATCCATTGCAGACACCAAAGGGCACTGGCAGTTCGACCTGACCAACATCCGCAACGTGGAAAAGGTCGTTGTACTCAACTTCCAGTCGTGGTATAAGTTCGTACCCGCTACAAAGGAGCGGCTATTCCGCGAACGCAGGGAGTTTCAAGACAATTTGGTGGCCAACATGGAGGCCAAAGGATCTGACTTCAGCCATCCAGCTAGTCCGGAATATACCCACGAAAGGGGCAGAAAAGAGCTTAGCAAACGGATGGCCAACGACAACAACTGGATAGAGCTGTACCCATAGATGTGCAGAAAAAAATTCTTTGGCAATTGCAATTAATTTGTGCAACTAAACTAATTATAATTTAATTCGTATTTAAATATCGTTTATGACACTGCCTATCCGTTACGTCATCCTACTTATTGTATGCCTGCGCAGTAGCAGCCCATCGACAACTCGATGCCGACCGCAAAGCTCCGCCGGTCAAGCATCTTATGGTGATTGCGGAAAAGGCTACGAGCAAACGACCAAACAGGCCTTGGACGATTGGTAAAACGGACATAGAATAACTAAAAATGGAGGATTATATTTATTTACTAAGGAACATAAAATATAAAAAAGTATGCGACCTGCAAGGCAGAGGGCTATGGGAAAGTAACCAACTTGGCGAGTTGCCAGCTATTTGTAAACTACACGGGAATTCCAGTGACAATAAGGAAGCTCGTGATTTAAAATTTTTCACTATGAATATTATAAATTTAAATTTTGGAGAAGCATTGACCAGGGAGCAGATGAAATCTATCTCCGGTGGTCACAGAGAATGCTATTGCGGAGGGGGGCTAAACCCTTGGAGCTGCACGGTATATGTCAACGATGCAAATCCGCAAAATTGCACTCAAATTTGTGCCGAAACCGACTGCGGTGAAAGCGAAACGTAGACAATGAGCCCATTTCTTGGGCTCACTATTCAGTAAGGAGAAATTAATGATGTGTAGATGCATTATTTTATTAATTGGGTTTCCCTTTTCATTGCTGTTTGCCCAGAAAAAGGAAAAATTGCAGTTTAACTACCAAATGGTTTACCGGGTAAGCTACCAGACTGATAGTAACGATGTGTCAAGTCGTAAACAGCGCAATATGGAACTATTGCTAAACGATGAAATGTCCCTTTTCCAATCCATCAACCGAGGACAGCAAGACTCGATTTTCTTTACGGAGAAAAAAACAAGGACAGCAGCACTTCTAATGGCTCCCGTAAATAAGCTTAATTACCAAATTTTGAAAAGAGGAGCCGAAATTAAGACCTATGATTCGGCCTTTGGCATCAACCTTCAGGGTGTGGATGAGATTTACTATTATGATGAACCGCGGGACATGTTGGAATGGCAGATAAAACAAGACACCTTGCGGATAGGCAATCTGTTTTGTCAGCGGGCAGACGTCCATTTCGGTGGGCGCCATTGGATCGCATGGTTCGCACCGGAAATACCGATACCGGATGGCCCTTACAAATTCTGCGGCCTGCCGGGGCTGATTGTATCTATTGCAGACACCAAAGGGCACTGGCAGTTCGACCTGACTAACATCCGCAACGTGGAAAAGGTCGTCGTACTCAACTTCCAGTCGTGGTATAAGTTCGTACCCGCTACGAAGGAGCGGCTATTCCGCGAACGCAAGGAGTTTCAGGATAATCTGGTGGCCAATATGGAGGCCTCGGGGGCCGATTTCAGCCATCCGGCAAGCCCGGAATATACCCATGAAAGAGGAAGGATAGAATATAGCAAACTACTGGCCAATGACAATAACTGGATAGAGCGCTATCCATAAATACGTTATTCCTATAGCAAGCTGAAAAATCGGATGATACGCGTTATTTTAATATCATATTTTCTATTGGTAATCAGTGCTTCTGCTCAAGAAAATCCGATTACATTCGATAAAGAAATCATCTACAAAGTGGTGTATCAACCGGACAGCACCAATAAAGACGACACAAAAGACGAATACGCTGAATTACGATTAAACGACACGGTGTCAATCTTCAGGACGATTGCCACGGGTCGGCTGGACTCCGCGGCACATAATGCCCAAAAGGGAAATTCGGGCGGTCTTCCCTCTTCGTTCTATGCAGACAACATTACAGACATCCACTATACTATAGTAAAGAAAAAAGATTCGATTATACATCAGGAAGTATTGCATCCAGACTTATTTCATAGTTATTATTATTCAGAACCCAAGGATATTTTAAAATGGGAAATAAAACCAGATACCATGATTATTGAAAATATGCTTTGCCAAAAAGCAACAGTCGCGCTGGGGGGCAGAAAGTGGATCGCTTGGTTTGCGCAAGATATCCCGTTGCCTGAAGGCCCTTATAAGTTCTGCAACCTTCCGGGCTTAATTTTATCCGCTTATGACGATCAAGGCCACTGGCGGTTCGATATAATAACCATCAATCTAAACAAGCACGGAAAATCTTGGTTGCATACACCAAATGGGCCGCCGCCGCTCAATACCAATAAAAAGGATTTCTTCGAAAAGAAAGTGTATTTGAGAGCTAATCTATTCGAATTACTGTCGGCAGAGGGCCGGTTCAGAGGTGTAAAGCCCGAGCGATTGGAAAAAACAAGGAAATTTTACCAGAATGAATCAAATCGTGACAACAATTGGATAGAACTGTACCCATAACATCATGTTTATTCGCTACATCGTCCTACTTATTGTCTTCCTGCAAAGTGGCGGGCTGTGCCTGGCACAGGCGGCCATTTCCGGTCGAGTAGTAGTAGATTCGGATGAGCAGCCCATCGGCAACTCGATGCCGATCGCAAAGCTCCGCCACACTTTTTGTCAATGGCTATCAGTTGCCGGAAATGTATGCAATAGCTGATTTGAAATACGTCTTAAATGCATAGAACAACTAAAAAGAAAGGAGTATTGTATTTATTTATTCAGCAACGTCGAATATTAAAAACGTATGCGATCTGCAGGGCAGAGGGCTACGGGAAAGTAACCAACTTGGCGAGTTGCCAGCTATTTGTAAACTACACGGGAATTCCATTGACAATAAGGAAGCTCGTGATTTAAAATTTTTCACCATGAATATTGTAAATTTAAATTTTGGAGAAGCATTAACCAGGGAGCAGATGAAGCAGGTTACTGGAGGAAGTATTAAAGGAGGTAGTGATGCTTGTGATGCTGGATGTAGCACACACAGTGATTGCGGGACAAACCAATTATGTGTCGATGTAAGTTGCCCTAGTGATCGAAACAAAACGATTAAGGGTTGTGTTCATGAAGGCCCGGTGACGCAGTTCCTTCGGTCTTAGGTGGAAGAATCTATGGCTAAAAGTAAAGTGGGGTGCCAAATAAAACCCACTTTGCTTTTGAATTTTACTATAAAATTATCTGACGAAATTACTTAATCTTATGATATCGAAATCACTTTCAATCCTATTGTCTTTGACCGTATTTCTTTTTCCATCTTCATGGACGCATACTCAGGATGCCGGTACGATCTATATTCATGGAAAAGTCGCGAATGCTGAAGGAATGGTCTACTTGGTTGATAATGGAGAAACAGGTGATTTCAAAACATTGGATGAGAGTCATCATTTGAATCTAAATGATAAGGGTGAATTTGAGATAGCCCTCTCGCCGGAGAATCAGGGATATTATAAAATCGGCTATAACCAATTGTATCTGGAGCCTGGGGATTCGATTCATGTCAGGATAGACTTAAAAGATCCATTCAACTCAAATTTCAGTGGTAGGGGCGCAGGGAAACAGGACTATTTAAAAAGTGCTCCGTTGCCAAAAGCGGGGTCTTATCTGGATGGCGGAAGGACCGTAAAGCAAGGCTGCTCCGAAACCGTCGATCATATCCTTTCCTTGGCCAGGGAAGCCACATCCGTATTGGATAGTACTGATGGTATTTCCGATAAGTTCAGGGAGCTGGAGCATGCCCGCATCAGGGCGGATTTGATCAATAGCCTGTACATGGCCCCCTCATATTACGTCTATGTACATAAAACTGAGCAAGACAGTGTGGAGGCGTACTTCGAAAAATTTAAGGCGATCATGGCCAACCATATCGAGCGGCATGCTACAGAATTTGCGGATACCAACTTCCTTCAATTGACGGTTTACCGAAACATACTTCCCACCATCCTGGAACACCCGCAGACGAACACTGAAGCCGTCTCTCGGCTTGAAGATTGGCAAATAGCTAACCGTATTTACAGAGCGCTAACCCGCGGAGTGGAATCGAACGACTCGGTGGCCTTGGCCAGTATCCCGAATGATATTGACAGAGTCAAAAGCCCATTGTACGCCTCCGCTTTGAAGCGATCGTTGCTGGCCTTGACAACGTTCAAACCGGGGGAAAAGGCTGTTGATTTCGAAATACATGATGGAAGTGGCAACATAACACATTTGTCTGATTACGAGGGAAAAGTTATCTACATTGATTTCTGGGCGACTTGGTGCGTCCCATGCATTGAAGAGCGGCCCAATTTCCAACACCTTGGGGCACTTTATCACAATAAGGATGTCGTTTTCCTGAGCCTATCCGTTGACACCGATCACGGCAAATGGATGGATTTCCTCAAATCAACGGACCAAAACTTTACGTTGGAAGGCCTTGTCGACCGCCACTCGATGCCGGCCTACAACGTGGTGCAGATACCAAGATATGTATTGATCGACAAACGGTTCACTTTAGTGGATTTGAGCGCACCAAAACCTTCATCTTCAGACATTCAACAGGTTTTGGATAGATTGACTGCTTTAGATTGATAGCGGCGCTGCGGAAAACACGCTTACGCTTAGTGGCCATCAGTTGCCGGAAATGTATGCAATAGCTGATTTGAAATACGTCTTAAATGCACAGAACAACTAAAAAGAAAGGAGTATTATATTTATTTACTAAGAGCAACATGGAATACAAAACGTATATGATCTGCAAGGCAGAGCGCTACGAGAGAGCAATCAACCTGGCATGTTGCCAGCTATTTGTAAACTACACGGGAATTCCATTGATACAATAAGGAAGCTCGTGATTTAAAATTTTTCACCAATGGATATCGTAAATTTAAATTTTGGAAAAACGCTTAGCAGGGAAGAAATGAGGGGAATAGCGGGTGGCAACGTCAGATGCGTGCTTACAGACGGAGAATCGTATCCCTGCGGCCATGACGATCTCGATTTGTGTGGATCGCAATGTGGCGACGCATTCGGTGACGAATGCGGGGGATGTTATGGTGGTATAGATTGATGATAATCGGTAAATCACGATGTAGACACGTCATAGCATGCATTAAACCTCCTTTAAGAATCTTACAAGGAGGTTCACAGTTTCTTAACGCCAATTGCATATGAGCCCCAATCCATGAAGTATGTAGTATTTACCATCCAAGCAGTTTTTTTCATGTTAACAGTGGCGGCTCAAGCACAGCAGCCTTTTAAGGACGGCTACAAGGTCTATTATAACATGACCTTCCAACGGGATACGAATGACGCCCAATTGACATCAGAGATGACCGAACTGCTCATCGGTGACAACCGGTCCTTGTTCCGGACGGTTTTACAGGCTGAAAAAGACACCAATAGGTACCATAGGGATCAAATAGATCACTCATTGATCAACGTTTTTACCAGTGCAAGGTACCGCATCCTTAAAAACCACGAAGACCAGGCCAGCCATTTCTATGAGGTCATAGAAATACTGGGCGGTCCTATGTGTACCTATGCCGAACCCCGGGACAGTATGGGCTGGTTCCTAACAAAAGACACCCTGACCATACACGGTTACCCATGCCAAAAAGCCTGGCTAAATTACGGTAACCGCCTTTGGGAGGCTTGGTTCACACCGGATATCCCCCTCAGTGAAGGCCCATACAAATTTTGGGGATTACCAGGATTGATTGTCCGAATCCGTGACAGTAAAGCGTCATGGATGTTTGAATTGCACCGTATCGAACGCGTCCCTGCCTTTACTTTCGACCTTTGGTTTCTGGAGGATGCGGAAGCTATGGGAAAGTTGGATTTTTATAAACGCAAACGACACCATAGAGATAACCAAATGGAAATTTACGAAGCCGCTGGAAAAATAGGCCCTTTTGAAAGCGAAGCGGTGCGACAACGATTATTTAAGAAAGCAAAGGCACATGCCGCGAAAGATAACAACTGGATAGAGCGTTATCCATAAAAGTTTATCGGGCCAACGCATTCACGCATAGGCTCACTCCAGAAAGGACAACGATTCGGCCGCCTTCATAGCCCAATACCGTCTTAAATGCATAGAACAACTAAAAAGAAAGGCGTATTGTATTTATTTACTCAGCAACATGGAATATTAAAAACGTATGCGATCTGCAAGGCAGAGGGCTACGGGAGAGCAATCAACCTGGCGAGTTGCCAGCTATTGTAAACTACACGGAATTTCCATTGACAATAAGGAAGCTCGTGATTTAAAAATTTTCACCATGAATATTTTAAATTTAAATTTTGGAGAAGCATTAACCAGGGAGCCGATGAAATCTATAATTACTTAGGTCAGGAGAATTAATTATGTTTAGATACGTCGTTTCATTGTTTGGAATTCCCTTTTCGTTGTTATTTGCCCAAGAAAAAGAAGAATTACGTTTCAACCACCAAGTTATTTACAAAGCTACTTATCAGACCGATAGCAGTAACGAGGCCAGCCGGAAGGAAATCGGCATGGAGCTGTTGCTTAACGATGAAGTATCCTTATTCCGGTCCATTCGAAAAGGGCAACGGGATTCAGCCTTTTTCGCCGAGAAAAAAGTCCAAATCGGTATGATACATTTAACTCCCGTACATAAGTTTAACTATCAGATCGTGAAAAGGGGAGATCAGATCAAAACCTACGACTCACCTTTCGGCATCAACCTTCAGGGTGTGGATGAGATTTATTATTACGATGAACCGCGGGACATGTTGGAATGGCAGATAAAAGAAGACACCTTGCGGATAGGCAAGCTGTTCTGTCAACGGGCGGACGTCTATTTCGGTAAGCGCCATTGGATTGCCTGGTTCGCGCCGGAAATACCGATACCGGACGGCCCTTATAAATTCTGCGGCCTGCCGGGACTGATTGTTTCCATTGCAGACACCAAAGGGCACTGGCAGTTTGATCTCACCAACATCCGTAGCGTGGAAAAAGTCGTCGTTCTGAACTTTCAGTCATGGTATAAATTTGTCCCGGCTACGAAAGAAAAGCTGTTTCGCGAAAGAAGACAGTTCCAAAACAGTTTGGTAGCCAACATGGAGGCGGCAGGTGCCGATTTCAGCCATCCGGCAAGTGCGGAATACACTCACGAACGCGGCAGGAAAGAATACAGCAAAAGACTGGCCGATGACAACAATTGGATAGAATTGTACCCATAGATATGCCGAAAAATATCTTTGTAACTGGTTGCAAACCCGATTATTATAAACTAATTTAATAGTTTATAAATTGCCATTTGAATGAATCATTTATGAAAAGTAAGCTGTTGATAATAATATCCCTAGTACATTTATTTTTCTTTACCGCGGCAGCACAGAACCATGAAGGGTATAAAATATACTATGACATGTCATTCCGGAAGGATAGTACAAGTTCCCTTACCACCACGGAATTGACCGAACTGCTGGTCAATGGGAGGAAATCCCTGTTTCGCACGGTTCTCCAAGCGGAACAGGATACAGCCCTGTTCTACCAAAGTTTGCAGAGACGCTCGGAACAAGCCATTTCAACTAATGCAAGATATCGTATTCTTAAAGACTATTCCGATCAAAAAACGCATTATTATGAGCAGGTTGAAACGCTGGGAGGAGTAATCTGTACCTACGTTGAATCACAGGATAGTATGATCTGGTCATTAACGAATGATACGGCCACAATCAACAAATTTTTGTGTCAGAAAGCATTACTAACCTTTGGAAAACGGACGTGGGAGGCTTGGTTCTGCCCAGATATACCCATCAGTGACGGGCCCTACAAATTCTGCGGACTGCCGGGATTGATAGTCAGAATCCGTGATCGGACTGATTCTTGGCTATTTGATCTGAAGCGGATAGAACATGTGCCGGCTTTCATAGTTGACCTCACATTTCTGCATAGCGCCGAGGTAGTGAACAAACTGGAGCTTTATAAGCGAAAATGGAATTATCGGTATAATTGGTTGCAAATCAATCAAGCGGCCGGCAATATCGGGCCGGTGGACGAAGAAATGCGGCAGCATACAAAAAACTTTTTCGAGAAATAGTTGCAAACTCGATTACTAAAAACTAATTTTATAGTTCACAAATACCGTTTGAATAATTGTTATGAAAAGTAAGCTGCTGATTATATTATGCCTGATACGTTTAACACAAGACAGTTTTAGCCAAAAAACCGGTTATCACGCACAGCATACTGATACGCTGCACTTCGACCGCCAAGTCATCTACCGAGCAACCTATCAAACAGATAGCACCGATACCGAAAGCCGCAAACAACTCGACTTTGAATTGCTGCTGAATGATGGACTTTCTTTGTTTCAATCCATAAAAAAATTCAGAGCGGATTCGGTTTATTACGCTGAAAAAAAATCTAAAAGTATGACCATAGGCTTACGGCCCGTAGACCCATTCAACTACCAAGTCATCAAAGAGACAGGGACAATAACAACATATGATTCGCCCTTCGGAATGAACTTGAATGGGAAAGAAGTAATCTACTACTACGAAGAATACCAGCAGGACTTAAATTGGGACATTAGACCAGATACCATGACCATAGCAAACTTGCTTTGCCAACGTGCCGACCTGTACTTCGGCAATCGACATTGGATAGCATGGTTTACTACTGACATCCCCATTCAGGATGGGCCTTATAAATTTGCGGGACTACCGGGCCTGATAATTTCCATATCCGACGTCAATGACTTTTGGCGTTTTGAAATGACTAATATCAGAAATATCGATAAGAACGTGGTCATCAATTTTCAGGATTGGTACGAGTTTGCCCCCGCGACTAAAGAGCGCCTTTATAGAGAGCGGCGGCATTATCAAGCCAACATATTCGATGTATACAAAACCGCTGGAGCCCTCCGATTTGAAAATGCACCCGATGAGGAACGAGCGCTTGAAGAGGCACGGAAACAAATTGCGGCCCAAATGGCAAAAGACAACAACTGGATAGAACTATACCCATGATACCATGTATATCCGCTACATCATCCTACTGATCATTTGCTTGCAGAGCAATGGGCTGCTTCATGCGCAGGTGGTCATTTCCGGCCGTGTCGTGGATTCACTTGGGCGGCCCATCGGCAATGCCAGCGTCACCTACAAAGAAATCGGAAGCCCTGCCGTCAAAGGGTATACGATGACTAAACCGGATGGTTCTTTCCGGCTTACCAGCAATACAACAAATGCAGACAGCATCGAACTGGCGGTTTCACACCTAACGTACCGGACATGGCGAGCCATCATCGCCAATAATGCCGCAGACCATGCGATCAAGCTGGAAGCAAGCTATACCGAGCTGGCGGAAGTAGACGTGGCTCCTTTTCCGATATATAAACGACGCGATACAATCAGCTACGTCGTGGATGCGTTTACCTCCCGTCAGGATAGGGTTATCGGGGATATCATCCAGAAACTACCGGGCATCGAGGTGGTGAACGGTCGCATTTATTATCAAGGGAAGCCTATACAGAAGTACATGGTAAACAACCTGGACCTGATGGAGGGACGCTACGGCATGATCAATAACAACTTGCCGGCCGATGCCGTAAAGAATGTACAGATCGTGGAGAATGACCAGCCCATCAAGGTGCTGGATTCGGTGGTCGCCTCCGACCGCGCCTCGCTCAACCTGGAATTGAAAAATCCGGTGACCACCACTGGCACGGGCCGTGTCGGCGCCGGCGCTTTGCCCGCCTTATGGGACGTCAACTTCACACCGATGGTGTTTGGCAAGACGTTCCAACTGCTTGCCAGCGGCCAAACCAACAATACGGGCAACGATGCAGCAAAGACATTGCAGCCATTTTATACCGGCGGACAGCTTTTCCATGCGGCCACCGGCAATACCCCGGGTCCGTCTTATCTTTCCGTCCGCGACGTAACAAGCCCTGGCTTCGATGAAGCAAAATGGCTGGACAACCGACTGTTCTTGATCAGCGCAAATGCACTTCAAAAGCTATCCAGCGGATTGGAAGTCAAAGGAAATATCGCTTTCTATAATGACCGCCGGCAACGCCGGGGATATACGGCCACGAACGTGTTTGCCCCGGATCAGCAAATCCTGTTGACGGAAGCCGTGGACAACCGCTACCGCCTAAATGATCTGACAGTTGGCCTGTTGCTGGAAAAGAACGAAAAGCAGGTATACCTGCGGAATAAACTGAACTACCACAGCCGCTGGAATAGAGACCGCGGTGCCCTGCGGCTGAATACGGCAAACGATATCTCGCAGAATCGCACCTACGATGATTTCAGCCTGCTGAACAATCTGTCGCTGGCACGTTTCATTGGCAAGCAACTCATCACTATTCAGTCGGATGTGGAAATCATGCAGACGCCGCAGCACCTCGTTGTTCAGCCCGGTCAATTGCTGGAGGCACTGAATAACGGCGAGCCTTACGAACGGATGCGGCAACGCATCGATTACCGAAGCCTGCGTACAGAAAACGAACTCAGCTTCGTTCGCCGGATTGGATGGCTGTCCGTCACACCATCGCTTATGGTCAATTATCGTTCCAGCACCTTAAAAACCGGCATAACCACTACCGTAGATGGTGAGGCTAACGACTTGGGCGCAGGCTATTGGAACGATATGGTGGCCAGCAGGGGGCAATTAGCCATGGGATTCCGCCTCAACTATGAGCGTGGCAATTGGAAGCTATCGGGCAACCTTCCCTATTCCCTCCACCTGTTTGATGTGGAGCAGCAAGGCGAACGGCCGTTGCGGCATGTGACGAGGAACACGTTCAATCCGGAAGCGTCGGTGCGTTATGCCCTGAGCAGTCGGCAGGAGCTGGGGATTACCTCTTCCTATGGCCGGCAATTCGAGGAGATGAACAACTTTTACAACGCCTACATTGCCAGCACATACCGGAGCCTCCTGCGGTACAGCGCACGCCTACTAAGCAACCAAGGGGTAAGTACGGCCGTCTCCTACAACTTCAACCACACCCTGAAGGGCATTTTCGCCAACGCCAGCTACAACTATGCCAACCGGATACAGGACTACCTCTTTCAGACTTCGATAGATTCACTCGCGCAATCCGTAATAAGCATCGCGAATCGCAGCGGCAGAAATACCATGCATCGCCTATCGGCAGGTTACGGCCATTTCTTTGCCCATAGTAAGACGGTGGTCAAACTGCAGGCCAATGCCGGCTTGGGACAGGCCGACTACTTGTTGAATGGCGTAATGGCCAAACGCAAAAGCCGTTCATGGGACGGCTCATTTGAAGTGGTCAACTCGAAGTGGCACTTCCTTGGATTTTCGTACAAGTTGGTCCATGGCTATGGGAAGACTTTGCTGGCTATGGGGGAGTCCAATACCGTGGTCTACCAAAACCACTTTTTACAGGCCAGCACGCACATCGGCGACCGGCATAGCTTCGCCGTCCAGAATGCCTACTACTTGAACAATATCGAAGGTATCCGTCCTCAATACTTCGTGGACTGCTCCTACACCTATCACCTCAAAAAATGGAAAACCGACATCGTGCTGAACGCGCAGAACCTATTAGATAATAGTCGCTATACCCAACAATTCTCCAGCGACTACCAACTGGTCGAAACGTACTTTGAACTTAGGCCAAGGCAGTTCGTCGTTTCGACGCGATTCAGGTTTTAAGAGCTGATTGGCGACCAATCCGCTCGCTCAACTTCCGGTAAAGCTCGGCTAAGTCAGGCTGGCCGTCCAACAGCGCCAAATGCCGCTGCATCGTGCCGATGTCATTGCGCACGGCCGGCCCCGTCTGCACATCCTCAGGCTCGTGCATCATCACCTTCTCCGCCGTCTCAAGGATGAGTGGCCGGATAAGTCCGAAATCAAGCCCGTGTTCGCGAAGAATGCCTGCCCCGATGGCATACAGGTGGTTAGCGAAATTGCAGGCGAACACCGCCGCTACATGCAGGGAAAGGCGCTGCCCCGAATCACAGGGGAAAACACGGGTGGACAAACTTTCCCCGAGCCGGGCAAGCGCGGTATATGTCGCCGGATCGGAAGCTTCCACAGCGACAGGAACCGCCGAGAAATCAACTGCCTTGGCCTTGGAAAAGGTTTGTACAGGGTACACGACGCCATACCGCTCCGCGTGTCCTGCAAATACCTCCATAGCTACGCTTCCGGCTGTATGGACGACGATACCGTTCGACGATGGTGGCAACTGCGCCGCCACCTGCGCGATAGCATCATCCTTTACAGCGATGACATACACGTCTGCATTGGGTTCAACGACCGCGAGGTCGTCAATTGCCCGGGCATTGACCGCATCAGCTAATACCATGGCGTGCGCTTGGGTAGGGCTGTATACCTGCGTGATGCGGTGTCCGGCATCCACAAGCGCCCGGCCCAAATGTGTCGCCACATTACCGCTGCCAAGCAAAACAATATTCATCAGACCTTTTCGGGTTTAATCTCTTTGTTGCGTCGGAAGATGGAAAGCAAAAAGCCAATGGTCATTACAATAGCCCCGCACCAGAAGAAATTGATGTAAGGGAATTTGATAGCCTTAAACACGATCCACTTTTTCTCCGGTACCGGCTTTTGGTACACCATGACTTCCAGCTTATCTTTCTGCGGGATGATGTTGCTGAACCGGAGCCGCAGTCCCTGCTCTTCGACGTCTTTGAATAAATCAAATGTGCTGCCTCCGCGAATCAGGAATACAGGCTCCGCGTCGTAAGATTCGCCGCTCACTGCATGTACCTTCAGCTTGAGCCCGACAATGACGTCATCATCCCGGCGGGGGATGTTCTGTACCGTGGCATCGCGGTTGATACCTTCCACCACAATATAGCCATTGCGATAGCGCAGCGTATCCCCGATATTGGTTTCGTAGATAGCCGGTTCTTCGTAATCCTCAAAACCTCCCTGATCACCCGGTTGGGCTTGCTGGTGTGCATCCGACATCGCGGCGGTGATCAACGTATATATATCATGGGTCAGGTAATGCTTGGTTGCCGGGGTACCGATGAGCCCCCCCATCTGTGGGTTGTTCTGTGCAAACGGCCGAAGCTGGAAACGCTCGGTCACCCTGCCAGTTTCCTCATCTATCTTTTCATAGTTGATTTTGTAGTATACGTTGGGGCGCGCTACGCTATCACCTACGTACGTGATGCGGTAATCACCCATTTGCACGGGCTCGCCCTCGGTGAGAAAGAGGTTGTCACCGGGTTTTTCGACCTGGTCAAAGCCTGCCACCGCAATGTAATTGCTACTGTTGACCGAAATCACTTCGTTTGTTGCGGCAGCTACCAGCGCACCGATAAGCAACAACCCAAACCCAATATGTGCCACTGCTGATCCGGTGAGCTTCCATTTACCCTTGATGGCCTCACCCAATATCCTGCCATTGGCCACAACAGCATAGGCAGCGGAAAACACCAACAGGATATACATAAAATTGGTATATACGCCGGTGATATACACCACAAGGGCGGTAACGACCATGGCGACAACCAACGATGCGATAGCCGCAGCGTAAAACTTGCGTACATCCGTACGCTTGTATTTCATGAATTGCGTAAAGGCCGAAAGTAGGCCAACGACTACAGCAAAGCCCGCCTGCCACTTATTGTAATGCTGCACCGGCTCAACAGGAGGAGCTACCTTGGTTCCAAAAACAGCATTGAATACGGGGATGGACGTCGATGAGATAATCTGTACGCAGGCGACCGAGAGCACCAATGCACCGATAAACAACCAGAACTCCCGTGAATAGATGTCTTCTTCTTTCGGTGTTGACGGCATGCGCTTCTTGTGCTTGACCAGCAAGTAGACCATGATACCGAGGAAGATAACGTTGAACGCCACCAACTGCCAGTAAAGTCCCAGATCGGTAAAGGAATGTACAGAAGTCTCTCCCAGCACACCACTGCGGGTAAGAAACGATGCATAGATGACGAGTACGAAGCTGACCAGCACCAAAAAGGTAGCGGTAAAGTATGAGTGGCCCGAATTTTTGTATGCCACCATGACGTGTACTGCTGCAATGAGGGTAAGCCAGGGAATAATCGAAGCATTCTCGACTGGATCCCAAGCCCAGAATCCTCCAAAATTAAGCGCCTCATATGCCCAAAACGAGCCCATGATGATACCTGCCCCAAGCGTCATGACAGCAAAGAGCGCCCATGGGATACCGGGTGTAATCCACTCGTGATATCGTCGCTGCCACAATCCGGCCACACCATAGGCAAAGGGCACAATCATCGCCGCAAAGCCAAGAAAAAGTGTGGGAGGATGGATGACCATCCAATAATTCTGCAACAACGGATTAAGGCCCCGGCCATCGGTAACCATGGTCAAGTAATCCGGGTTGGCAAAAATCGGTCCCGGTATAGCCTCCCGTAGCAGAATAAATGGCGAGCTGCCCACGCGCTCACCGAAAATCTCGACGCCGATAAGCATCGAGCCCAATACAGCTTGGCAAAGCATGACTACCGCCATCACGGGATTTTCCCAGCTTTTCGCCTTGAACACCAACACGATTCCCAGTACAATCTGCCAAAACATCCACAGCCAAAAGCTGCCCTCCTGGCCTTCCCAAAAACTGGAAATAATGTAATGGGTGGGCAATGCCCTGGATGAATGGGCCCAGGCATAATGATACTCAAACAGGTGGCTGTAAATGATGTAATACAAACAGGTACCGATACCCACCACGGCCACCACGTTTGCCCAAAAAGCAAACCGTGCAATGGTTTTCCATGACTGTTCTTCTTTGTGGTTGGCAGCGAAATAGTAGCTGATGCAAGACAATAATGCTGTCCCAAACGAAAGAATGACAAAGAGTTGCCCTACTTTCCCGGGCAGCAGGTTTTCACCTACATACGTTATATCCATTTATTGTGTCCTATCGATTATCGGTTGGAACGAAGCTCAAAGCCTGTGCAGCGGTTGCCTCAGTCACCTCTACCTCGTCTTGGTTATATTTAGAAGGGCATTTCATCAAAATCTTGCTGGCGTGAAATTCATCCCCCACCATTTTGCCCGTCAGTACAATCTGCTCCGAACGCTCAATGTCCTGCGGCTTTGCGCCCCGGAACACGACCCTGCATTCGGTGCTGTCGTTGTCATACATATAAAACGAAAAATGGTTGGCGTCTACGGTTGGATTATAGACCAAATCCTTTTCCTTATTCAGCACACCGACCACATATAATTCAGCTTGCTTTTCCCTCGCTTCGGTGAACGTTGAATACGTACTTGAATCTGTGTATATCACAATAATCATCGCGATAGCAATAGCAATGATGATGATTCCTATTACCGAACTTTTCTTCATGTCATTATCCCCCAATGGATTAATACCGGAATGCAAAATTACGAATTGGAAAATGAAGCTACGAATATTGCAACTGATTGCTATTTTTTAGAACTATTCTAAATTAGAAGAGTAGGTCGTAAGCGTATAAGCTAATGCATATAGCTTATAACCAAAAGCATCAAAAAAATCAGTATGTTTGCTACGGCGAGATACAGCTACACCATTCATGATCAACAGCCTATATAGTCGTCCCAAAGTTTACGCCGTGGCCGTGCTATTTTTTGTTTACACTGGAGGCCTTGCACAACACACACCCCGATCTGAATTTAATTTCAGAAATGACAACGATCTTTATTTGTTCAATAAACAGGATCAATACTATACAAACGGTGTTTTCTTCAATATCCGCAAAACTGTCGATAGCGTTTCGCTGTCACCTAACGAGGTGAACAGGCTTTGGGGCATCACAATCGGGCAAAAAATATACAATGCATATACCGCGCACATCCGCTACATTGAGGAGGTCGACCGGCCGATAACGGCTTATCTTTTCCTCGCGGTGGATATCGACCGGTATTTTGCCAACGAATCGTTCGTGTCCTTGGCTGGTGAAGTCGGCACCATCGGGCAGCGTGCATTCGGACGGCAGCTTCAGGAAGGCATCCACAACGTGCTAAACTTGTACGAGATCGCGGGCTGGGAATACCAGCTGGAGAATGCCTTCGGTATCGACGCGGCGGTTCAATATGGCAGACTATTGTATCGCAATGCGCGGCAATGGTTTGACCTATCGGCTGGAGCCGAAGCCAAATTGGGCTTAAATCATACCGGATTATCCGTCGCGCCGACGATCCGGCTGGGACGTTTAAACCCGCTCCACCAATCCGCTTACACGTCCAGCCGGTTGCAAACGAAGGCAAAGCCTGTCGGCGATGAGCTGTTTTTTTATTACAGCCCGCTGCTGAATTTTGTGGGCTACAATGCTACGCTCCAAGGGGGCATGTTCCTGCGCGACAAGGGGCCGGTGACACACGACCCGGCGCGCTTGGTGTGGTACAACCAGTTTGGCGTGATGTATGCCCGGAGTGCGCTTACACTCCGCCTGCATTACATTTTCTATACGAAGGAGGTCCCCGGAATGTTTTTCAGGCATCGCTATGGTTCGGTGGGAATGAGCTACAGGTTTTAAAGCCAATCCTTTTTGCGGTTGATCTTACGCAGCGCCTGCCGCCGCTTGGCATCAAGACGCTTTTCCAAGGCTGCCTTCGATGGCTTCGTTGCTTTACGGGGCTGCCTGACCCGGGTCGCACTGGCCAATAGCTCAACCAGCTTCTGCAGTGCAATTTCTTTATTCTGCAGTTGGCTGCGGGTTTCCTGGCTGGTCACCTGCAATAATCCATTGCTTTGCAAGCGCCTCGATAGGTGTTTCCGGATATGTTCCTTTTCGTCTGCTGAAAAGAACGGCGCGGCATCAATGTCAAACAGCAGGGTGACCTTGGTTTCCACCTTATTGACATGCTGGCCGCCACTGCCGCCGCTTCTGGAAGTCTGAAATTGCACATAGGGCAATAAGGCCTCCGTATCGAGCTGCTTATTCCATGCCATCCGCTTCTCCCCCTTCATTTGAATGCACTGCATGCTTGCCCAAAGCGAAGCGGCTGACCAGCATCGCCGCCACCGTATCCCCCGTGGCATTCAATACCGTAGCCATAGGGTCTACGAGGGTACCGATGATCATGACCGCAGGAATGGCTTCCGTGGGCAATCCGTACACCGATATCATCAGCATCTCCCCAATGTATCCACCATTGGGGATGCCGCCCGCTACGATGCTGACCAATACGGTGATGCCTAAGGCCGTCAGCAAGGTCATCGGTTCAAAAAAATCCCAGCCGATAAGCACGAAAGCAACATAGATCTTAATGATGCTGGACATGGATGAACCATTCTTATGCAACGTGGTGCCCAGCGGAATCACCACGTTGGCTACCGCGGGGGGGATGCCCATGCCGGGCGCTGCGGCAAGATTGACTGGCATCGTCGCAATACTGCTGCACGTACTGATAGCCGTAGCGGAAGGCAGGATATTATTTTTCCAAAACCGGCGTACGCCGGTTTTGCCCGCGGCCACATACGCATAAAAGCTGAAAAACACGGCAAAATAAAATGCGCCCAAAAGATAGTACAACCCCAATGGCTTGGCATAAAAGCCAAAGAGTGCAGGGCCAATGGTCCCCACCTGATACGCAAAATACGCACCAAGACCAAGGGGAGCGACCTTCATAATGAGCATAAGCAAATGCTTCATGACCTCATTTGCTGACAACAAAAACCTTCTGAACGGCGCACCTGCCTCCCCCGATCGCTGAGCAGCAACTCCTAAAAGAAAAGAGAAGATGACAAACGCCAGCATATTTTCGCGAGAAAGCAACTTATAAAATTCATCAACCGTCACAAACCTGACCAGCCTATCGCCCCACGTGTCATTGGGATCGTCCTCGAGCAACGTACTTGCGGGCTCCTGAACGGCTTGCGGCGCTTCGACGGGAAAAAACCACAACGCAATAATCGTGCATACACCCGCTATGAGAATCGTGCCCAAAAATACGCCGGCCATGGTGGAGATAATCCGCCCAAGCTTCTGCGACCCGTCTATATTGGCCACGGCCGAGGCGATGGCAAAGAACAACAGTGGAATGACCGCGGCGAACAACAGGTTGAGAAAGACGTCTCCCAAAGGCTTGATCCAGACAACGGTGCCGGGAAAAAAACCACCGACAAAGCTGCCTACCACGATGCCGAGCAACAAGAGCAGGATACTGCCGTAACTACGCAAGAAGTTGGAGGTCTGCCTTTCCATATTTTCGTCACTAAAGTAGTGGATTTATTTTATGTTTGCACAACATGAAGGAATTTGTTGTCACGGCGGACGGCTCAAAAACGTTGTATCATCCCGATATAGGCGAACATTATCACTCGCGGCACGGTGCCGTGCAGGAAAGTAGGCATGTATTCCTTGGTATGGGATTACAACATTTCCTGGCGTCACCTGCTATTCGGCGTGCTTCGGTGCTGGAGATCGGCTTCGGTACAGGGCTTAACTTTCTGCTGAGCGCAGACTATTGCATCCAGCATGCCGTGACGTTGGACTATACGGGCGTGGAGGCGTACCCACTACCCATCGAAATCATCTCACAAACCGGCTATGACGCATACGTTGGGCGGGAGGTTTGGCATTCCTTTCTATCATCCTATTCCAACAGCCAGCGGCAAGCGCAAACATTCGCAGCCGGAAGCTCGCTGGAAGTTATGACGACTGATGTGTTGCAGTTTGTGACCAGCAAGCGGTTTGACGTCCTCTATTTTGATGCATTTGCGGCGGTACACCAGCCGGAGATGTGGTCTGCTGAAACACTAAAGCACGTATGCGGATACCTGAAACCTGGCGGTATATTCGTTACCTACGCCATCACCGGCCACCTCAAACGCGCGATGAGTGCGTTGGGCTTTGCTATTGAAAAAGTACCCGGAGCACCTGGAAAACGGGAGATGCTCAGGGCAACAAAGAACAGTTAATTTACTAATGATCGTGCGAGCCATCCGGGCCATGCGAATGCCCGTGTGCCAGTTCATCGGGCGTAGCCTCACGAACGGATAACACTTCGATGGAAAAATGCAGGTTTTGTCCGGCCATGGGATGATTGAGATCGACGACAACCACCTCAGGGCTGACTTCCGTCACTTTGCCCCGGAATTGGTTGCCCTGGTTGTCCTGCAGCGGCAAAATCTGCCCGACGGCGGGAATGCCGCTTTCCCTAAACATGTCGATAGGCAATGAAGCGATTGCTTGCTCGTTGACTTCGCCATATGCGTCTTCCGCAGCCAGTTCAAAATCCGTTGTATCACCCGCCGCCAACCCGGCTATGTTTTCTTCAAATTTGGGCAACATCATGCCCACACCGTACAGGAAATCCAGCGGGTTGTCCTTGCCGGCTTCCTCTACAAAAGTTCTCTTGCCATCTTCAACGGTGTGGAGTTTGTAGGTCAGCGTCACCACGCTGTTGGGTTCTATAGTCATTGTTTTAAAAATTATGGGCATGGCACGCATACCCCAGTTATCATTGTGTAATTAATTCCAACAGTTCTTCCACATGCTCCACGGGCAAGCTACATGTTTTGTTACGGCATACATAGGCTTTTGTTGCATGTCCTACCCTCCCTGCTAACAACGGAAGGGTCTCCTTTGTTCCTCCCAATACGATTTTGTTTGGGATGTAATAGTTGTCGAGCTCCTTACGCATCTCGGAATGGCCGGCACCGGTAAATACAATTTCATAGCATCCATAAACTTGCTCAAGCAGTTGTATAGCCCAATTGGAATAGGCCGAACCATAAGCCTCCATATGGGGCACCACATTGGCCAACACCTGCGAGCCAATAGCTATATATTGCTGTTTATCAAAAATCAAGCCCAACCGGTAAAGCTGCCGAACAATGGTGGAAGTAGAAGACGGGATAACATTATCCATAATTTCCTGTTTGCGGGCAATCAGCTCTTCGGCAGTGGCCGACGTAAAATAAAATGCCGCCGCCTCTTGGTCATAAAAATGGCTCAATACATACTCCATCAACCGTTTTGCCTCGTAAAGCCAGGTTTCATCGAAGGTGGCTTCATACAACGATACAAAGGCATCGATGCAACACGCATAGTCATCAAGGAAACCCATAATTATTTTTCCATTTGCCTCGGGTTGATGGAGTAGGCCGCCGTCTTTGGCATACAAATAATGCCGTATAAATTGCGCATTGTCCAATGCGGCCTTCAAATAGGCTGGCACATCAAAAACCCGATAAGCATCTACAAACCCCTTAAGCATCAGCCCATTCCAAGACGCAAGCAGCTTATCATCCAATCCTGGGCGCACGCGTATACTGCGATAATCAAGCAACCGCTGTTTGCTCTGGGCAAGGTACTTTTCCCATTCTTCGGTGGAAAAACCGGCCTCATGTGCCATTTTGTCTGCTTCGACATCAATTTTCAGCACATTCGTTTGTTCTTCTTCCCAGTTGCCTTCTTCGGTAACACCGAAGTAACGGATAAACAACTCGGCATCGGCTCCCAGTATTTGTGCGATCTCGGATTGGTGAAACGTATAGAACTTGCCTTCCACGCCTTCACTATCCGCGTCCAGCGCACAGTAAAACCCGCCTTGGGGGCTGGTCATTTCGCGCAGCACCCACTCCAAAGTTTCGGCCACCACCCGCTTATATTGCTCAATGGGGCGCTGTTGCCAAGCCTCCGCATATAGACTGACCAACTGCGCATTGTCATATAACATTTTTTCGAAGTGCGGGATATGCCATTGCCCATCTACCGCGTAGCGGGCGAACCCACCACCCACATGGTCGTAGATGCCTCCAGAAGCAATTTTTTGAAGGGTAAAATGCACATGCTCCAACACGTCGCTATCTTGCGCCAGTACAGCATAACGCAACAGAAACAACCAATTATTGGGCAAGGGAAACTTAGGCACGCGCTTATAGCCGCCCTCCTGCTTGTCAAAAAGGCGCTTCCAGGGCGTGACAATGGCTTGCAGATCGTCTGTCGAATACGCTTCAGGGATGCGGTTTATAGGTAATTGCTCACTCTGCCTGACGCCCGCAGTCAATCGATCGGCGTAGTCATAGGCCACTTCCGGCCGCTCGCGCCACATTTCATTTAATTGCAGCAAGACATTCCGCCAGTCATCCGGGCGGAAATAGGTACCCCCATAAATTGGCCGCCCATCGGGCAGGCAGACGCAATTGAGTGGCCATCCCCCTTGATTGGTCATCAGCTGCACGGCAATCATGTAAATCTGGTCGATGTCGGGCCGCTCTTCGCGGTCTACTTTGACCGACACGAAATGCGCGTTCATCACGGCCGCGATATCCTCGTTTTCAAAACTCTCGCGCTCCATCACATGGCACCAATGGCAGGCTGAATAACCGATGCTGACGATGAGCAGCTTATTTTCTGCCTTGGCTTTGTTCAGTGCTTCCGCACTCCATGGATACCACGCCACCGGATTGTGCTGATGCTGCCGTAGGTAAGGCGATGTTTCGTTATGAAGTTTATTGGGCATGTGACAATAAAGGTAATCGTTATGGATAAACAAACCAAGCATTAATTCCTGTTCCCCCGCTTACGGACGCCCAATCATCGATGTCATCGAACCGGATATGTACGATGCCGCAAGTAGGCACGTTATAAATGTCATCATTAGCCAAGTAATTAGCCAACAGGGTGATTCCGGGGTTATGTCCGAAAAGCGCTACACTGCTGTAGTCATCACTCAATTCGTTGATGACTTGGAGCAACGTATCCGGTAGCGCTTCATAGATACGGTTGTCGGTCTGGATGTCACTCACCGGCACCGCTAAGTGCTCGGCAAATATCTGCGCCGTAGTGATGGCCCGTTTGGCCGGGCTGCTAACGAGTTGTTGTGGCTGAACGGTATGGCTGCCCAAACGTATTGCCATCTGAGGTGCATTTTTAAACCCACGGGCATTCAGTGGTCGGTCAAAGTCGCTAACATCAAAACTCCAATCTGATTTCGCATGCCGGATGACGAATAAATGTTTGGCCATAACTACTTCGTTTCTTACCCACTTTCGGACAATAATCATGCCCTCGTTGTCGGTAATTTTGGCACATGTTTTGCCTTTTTTTCTGCCATATTCCGTTAACGGCATGCTGCTAACCTGCAAAATACCAGACAAAGCAGCGTTGCGTGGAAGAACAAAAGGCAGGAATGGGTGTAGCGTTGCTTCATTCAATTCCGTTAGCCCTTAATAAAACCGAGAGAAATGGCATATCCATCTTGTTCATGTATTGTATCCACATATAATTGGCCGGAGGCTTTGGATTTGTGCTTAAAGAGTTTATTGGCACAGCGCACGATGCCTGATGAAATTATCATCGCCGATGATGGGTCGCGAGCCGAAACCCGGCTACTGATTGACCGCTATCAAGCCAGCTCGCCTATTCCAATCAAGCACGTATGGCATCCGGACGACGGGTTTAGGAAGACCATTATCCTCAATGCTGCGATACAGGAAGCCAAAGGGGAATACATTATCCAAATCGATGGCGATATCATCGTTCACAACGCCTTTGTAAAAGATCATTTGGCGGCAGCCAAGCCCGGGCAATTTGTCCGTGGAAGCCGAGCGATGGTCAACGAAGACACATCGCTGCTTATTCAGCAAAACAAACGCATTAAGTTTCATTCTATGTCGAAAGGGGTCGAACACCGCTTTAATGCCGTGAGGCTGCCGTTTTTGTCCAGGCTGATCAGAACAAACCCCTGGTCGCCTGCCGATGTAAAAGGCTGCAACATGGCTTTCTGGAAATCGGATTTCGAACTGGTGAATGGATATAATAACAATCTGACCGGCTGGGGCCATGAGGACATCGAGCTCGCTGCACGCTTCATTAACAACGGCATCAAGAAGCGGCACCTTAAACTCGCCGCGGTTTGTTACCACATCCACCACGAGCTCAATTCGAGGGCACATGAAAAGCACAACAAACACTTTTATGAAGAAGTGCTTTCGTTGGGGCTGAAACGCTGTGCAAACGGTTATTATGCACTGGCTGAGGCATAGCACCGCGTACATCGTATGCATATCAAGCGTTTTTTCCAAAAGTTAGGATGGTACCGCCAACCGGCGTTTTATCAATACCAGCCGGATGAAAACCACATCGAACTACTTAACTTTTGGACATCCCAAAAACGTGATGAAATTTGGCTCTACCAGTTTGTCCGCCAACACTTTTCTCAATACTTAACCACTGAAAGAACGCTTTTATTAAGCTCAGTTTTCGGCCCCAGAAAGCTGATAACTGACAGCCATAGCAGCATTAAAGTATTTTATACCGGCGAGAACGTGAGGCGTTTCCATGAATACCGGGACCATTGCTTGCCGGATGTAGATCTATCGCTCGGGTTTGACGACATCAGGCACCCGAATTACATCCGTTTTCCAATATGGATATTTTATTTCTTTGGCGGCGGACAAACCCAGCGCGCTATCCAACGGACACTTGACCAATTTGTCTTGCCGAAACCAATAAGCATCGATGCTCGCCAGTTTTGCTCCATGGTATGCAGTCATGATAAAAATGGTATTAGAGGCAGGCTTTTTAAAGCACTGAGCACCGTCGCTCCAATAGCCAGCGCGGGTACTTACTTAACCAATACGGACATACTCCAAACGCAGTATAACGACGACAAAACACATTTTCTGCAAGCCTTCCAGTTTAATATCTGTCCGGAAAACACCAATCATCCCGGGTATGTCACCGAGAAGATCTTTCAGGCGATCCAAGCCGACACCGTTCCCATCTATTGGGGCAGCGACAACAACCCGGAACCCGAGGTGCTTAATCCGGATGCTATCTTGTTTTACAACGGTCGTGGCAGCGTCGGGACTTTAACGCAGCAGGTTGAAGATTTATACCGTAACCCGAGAAAATATGCAGCGTTTTTAGCGCAGCCAAAGTTCAAACCGACGGCGGCGGAATACATTGCACATCGTATAGCTTTATTGCGGCAAAGGCTTCAGCAATTATTCGAGGGCAGCTGATGCAAGATCCCATCGAACCTGTGGGGCAGTTGATGGAAATAATCGTAAAACTTCGATCACGGTGCTGTCCGGCACCTTGTTTCATAAATACGCGTTACATAGATTTCCCAGTCGGACAATGGCTTGCCCCATTCCACGAGGCGATCGTCGAAGAAGTACAGCCAATAAGTTTCTATGGTATTAGGGTTTGCCGCATGTAGGTTAGCGGGGCCACTGTATTGCACCACTTCCATCACACCGTTTTCGTATTGCTTTGCCCCAATAACATTATCTGGTTTCTTCCCAAGCGCTTGCAAACAATCACACATGTATATCCGTAAAATAAGTTCTATCCGGCGACTATCGGTACGTGGAACATTTAACCTCCGCCTCTTCGACCTATGGGTACAACTCTATCCAGTTATTGTTTTTGACCGCATTGATTTTTGCAGTTTTTAGTATTCGCTGCCTCATCACTTCGTTATCAAACCATATTGAACCTTTCGCTTCATTGATTTCCATGCTGTTGTCCGTATAATACCGCTTGCGTTTGTAAAAGGCCATCTTTTCTATCACTTCTACTTCTGCATCCTCCAGGAATGGAAGATCAAAGGTAAACGCCGGCACATGCGCAATATGCGTCAGATTAAAAAGCCATGAACCGGTGCGGTCGCGGATCTGAACAATCAAGCCCGGCAAACCGCAAAATGTATAGGGACCGTCACTGATGGGAATGTCTGGGGCAAACCAGGCTTCCCATACGCGGTTGCCATAGTGCAGCGAAGCCCGCTGACACAGATAGCCGTGGATGGTAAGTGTATCGCTTGTCAATGTCCAACGCATGCTATCATGTGATTCTATGTACGCACACATAGGGCCTCCTAAAATTTCGATAACCTCATAGCGGCGGGAGGAATGATTTTCATGGTCTTTAAAGATTCGATAACTCGCTTCGGTGTAAACATTCGCTAACGAATTGTCCGCTGATTTCACATAGTAATTGTTAGTGTCCTTTTCCGCTTGCAGGACTGTGCGGAATAAGGATTTTCCCCCGCTGGTCAACAACTCCGTCATTTCGGAAGTCAACTTAGAATCGTTACTATCTTTCTGGAAGGTCATCTCATAGTAGATCTTATATCCTTTCTGGGAGGGGGCTTGAGCCCAAATAATGTGGACAACGAGTAAGCCGGCGACAAAAAAAACAGATTTCAATGGACTGGTTCTGTACATAGTCTGGTATTATACAAATAAGAATAAATAGACAAACATACAAACGAACCACCTTATTCCAAGTTGTAAGGTGGTTCGATATGAATAGCTTCGGATAAGTTCTTTCGTCGTTAGGTTATTACTTCAAAACACCCGCCACATGAACTACCTAAAGCTTCCCCACATTGGTGACCACATTGTTCCAGACCGTTGTTGCAGTAATATTCGCCGCCACCAGTGTCCAAGCATTTAACTGCCCCTCCTATCACTTGCTTCATCTGTTCTCTGGTGAGCGTTTCACCGAACTTTAAATCTAAGATGTTCATTTTCTAAAATTTTTAATTCCAGGCCCAATAAAAATGTGTTAATGGATTCCTACATGGTTTAAAAATTGCCGACAGACTTGCCGACCTAACCAACCTTTTGGAGTCCCTGCCTTGCAGGTAACTTATTATTTCAATTTGTTTGTTTGTTAGATCTTTACCCTCTCTTTCTTGTCCTCCTTTCTTTGATCATATGGAACGTAAATATGTTAAAAGCTTTCTCTTTGCCGAAAAACTTTACGAGAACGGCAAAAAATTTTACGACAATTGAATTCAGTTTAATTTCATGGAGCAGCTTATGTTATCCGTACGTGAAAAGCAGTAACCACAACAAACTTAAGGCAGGGCTTAAGCAAATAGCAAAACAAAAAAAATCAAATAAAGCACCCACTTGACAATCTTGTAGGTGTTGAATCGGAAAAATCCATTGCCACGCACTTGGCCTTTATATTCAAACCGAGCGCCGATCCCTTTAAACCTAAACCGGGCGATGTTGCCCCAGAGTAAACCGGTCTCATAAGCCAGCTTAAGAGGCACCAGGTAGTAGGCGACTGCTGCACTCAACGGTGCTTTGCGCTTGGCCGCTTGGAAAAGTGTTGCAATGACCTCCGCGAAACCAATCCCGATAAACAGCAGCAACCACGACCCCAGGTAGGACGGAGCTAAAAAAGCAATGAAAGGCAATGCCAGCAACAGCAGGAAAAGCGCTTCCGGCGTATTTGGAAAATCATAGTAGGCATATTTTGGGATAAATTGGCTAAGATAACTGTTGCCTACCCCATACCGGAAAGGACGCTTGAAAGACGCCTGCCCGCCGTCCCACCAAGGATGGTAAACGACGGCTTCCTGCAATGTTTTATAATTGCGTGAATGGTTGTTGTCCCGCACATTCAAAAAGAAATCGACATCTTCGCCACCGCCAGATTTCGGATAGTCTGTAGAAAACCTGCTCGATCCGACGGCCTCCCTCCTTACCATCACGTTGGCCGTAGCACCCCAAGCGAAGGTATCCGTTTCTTCGGCTATACCAAATATCATCATCGACCCATTGATAACCAGCGCCCGGGCAAATGCTGTGGGCGGCGGAGGCAACTTCACCAGACCAATGTACCCAATCTCGTCCGGATATCGCGCTATTGCATCTACATACTGGTGCAGGAGCATTTCATCCGCTTTGATATCATCATCGAGGAACAAAATCCACTGGCCACTCCCTGCCTCCAACCCCCTGTTCCGACTGGTAGAAGCGCCGAGGTTGGTAGGGTTGATGAGTAAGGCAATATCGCCGGCCGCGGCCAACCGGGCAATTTCTTCATCGACAATAACCTGGGGGTTGTCTACGACAATGTAATAGTTAAACACCCATCCTTCCGGTTTGGGCAAACGGATAAGGGGCAAAATATACTCCTTTTCCAACCGGTATGAGGGGATGACGATATCGATACGCTGTTTGATGTCTGGCATATAGTGGACGGGCAGTTTGTGATCAATCAGTTAAAGCAGTCTGGCATGTTTTAAGATGGCAGTAACCATCCTTGGAATGGGCATCTGGTATAGCCGGTATAGGCTGGACATGGCCCCAATATAATTGACGGCATTGACCATCTTGGCGGGACTGCCTGTCAACAGGGCGAAAAGGTAACGTTTCGCCGATTTGAATGCAAACCTCCTTGGCCGATGGACCTGGGATTTCATCACTCCCGCATATTCGGGGAGGACTTCAGCGATACTGGTATGAAAGGCCACGTTACTACCGTAGGCAAGCCGTTTGATGTACGTCATAGCTGCACGCTTACCGGGAATAATATGCGTCACCTGCAAGTGCGGCGAATGGCCCGCCGCATAACCCTGTGCAATACAGGTCATGACCATTTGCACATCCTCGCCACTCGCCAAGGATGTGCCTCTTCGTCCCGTTGCTGTAAATTCCCCCATTTCAACCCGCTCCGTGAAATGCACCGAGACATCAGCTCTAATACAAAGCCCCGTGCCAAACGGATAGCAACCCTGCCACTGACGCAGGCAAGCAAATGCCGTGTAATCTGCATGTTTGCCTTGGAACGCTTCATAAGCCACTTGCCTAATCCGCGGGTCTATGCCATCTGCAAAATCAACCGATACGATGCCAGGCCCCCAAGCGCCGACGGCAGGATACCGCTCCGTTAACGCATGGAGCTCAACCAGATAGTCCGATTTCGGCTCGTTGTCATCATCAAAAAACACAATGTACTGACCTGTCGCCTGTGCAATGCCGGCAAGGCGCGCATAAATCAGCCCTTGCTGCTCGGCAACAATAATTTTTGAATTCGGCCTTTTGCCTAAGAAATCGCGCACCATGGGAAGACCGGCCAGTGGCGGGTTGCTGTTGTTGTCTACCAGCAATATTTCGCTGATAAATCCGTGGTGCGTAAGCCGGTCTACAGCATATAGGCATCGTTGCAACAGCCGTTCGTCGGGCTGGTAACTGCAAATAATAACTGAAAAGTAAACGTTGGACACTTCCTTCATCTATCATATTTTGGATGTACTACCTTACGACCCAAAACGTCTGCTTAAACGCTTTCCGGAACCTTTTGGGTGTTATATGCCGCCAGGAAAACAAAGGCGATGCAAATAGCAGGAAAAAGGCGCTGCGTTTTGCCTTTTCGCGAATCTTCTCATACCAAAGCTCAAAGATAAACTTCTTGAAAAACGTTGCGGGATACATGGCCGTTTTTTCGTTTGCATACCAAAATGCACTTAACAGTTTGTAATAATCATCGATTTCAAATGCACTGGAATCTCCACCCAAACGCAGGCTATGGTGCATAGCCACCTGATGTTCGTTCCCCGGCAGCCCGATGGCCCTTTGCATCCTAGCTAAGAGCTGGTACTCCGCTTCGCGATACCTGCTTGAATCGCGGATGGTGGAATTGGCACCGTGTATCCGGTACAGCACCAACGCATCATCGATATTCCCTAACATAAACCGGCCGTTGAGTTGAATTGCCATCTCGTAATCTTCAGAAAATCCGCCATAATAGCCAGAAGACGCATGCAACGCCTCCATGCGAAACATGACCGATGAATTGATAAACGTATTATGAAAAAACAGCCGTGCGCTGATTTCTTCGGGCTCTGTGGGCATCACATAAGCTTCGCCCGTCTCCACGCCCGCCGCATCGATGAGACGTGCATGGGAACCACACATGGCCATCTCAGGCTGCCGCACCAAGTACTCAACCTGTCGTTGCAGCCGGTCTGGCAGAGCAACGTCATCCGCATCGAGCAGCGCAAAAAATTCTCCCCGAGCTTCCGCAATGCCACGGTTTCGGGTGAATGATATCCCACTGTTCGCCGCGTTCACAAGGTAGCGAATGCGTGGATCGGCAAACGATTGAATAACCGATGCGCTGCTATCTGTAGAGCCGTCATCAATCAACAACAACTCGAAATTGCCGTACGTCTGGCTCAACACGCTGCTTATCGTCTCGCCGATATAGCGCTCGGCATTATATACCGGAACAAAAACCGTAACCAGCGGTAACCTTTTCATAAGCGGACAAAGCTTGGAAGGATCAGACCATCTAATTGCGCTGACGAGCCATTTATCCATTTGGACGGACTGACAATAATTTTCGATGGTGAGGTATTAAACCACGCCCCCCACCAGCTGAAACTGCTGTTGGCTATGATATGGTGTTTGCAGTGTGCCATCAGTTGCATATCCCGAAAACTATCGTAAGCGTCGTTCCAGTCTACAAACATTGCACCGTATTGCGAAAATGTTTTCTTACACCAGCTTGCATCATTGGAAAAAAAGACAAACGACGGATCGTCAACCGTGCACTTCATGTATTCGATAGCCCGCTTGTAATAGGCGACGTCACAAATACCGCCCAACAATGGGTCGCCTATGTAATCTCCTCTGCGCACATGCACAGACACGGTATTTCGGTCTTCAATCCACGCGAGCAGCTCTTCGTTGCGACGGCCAGCTATCGGCGGAAAAGCCAGCACATTGCGTAATTCGTCCTCCACACGGCGTATATAGTCGATATGTTGCCAATACCCCCAGAAATAGCGCTTTGCCGGTCTACTGAAAATTGACCCATCGTAGCGAAAAAGCTGTTTCTCCTCGACATAACTATACTTCGTGCCACAAATTTGTCTAAGCTTACGCCACAGCCATCGCCGGTCTTCCGGCAGATAAAGCTTGCGCTCAAAGCTGGTCACCTGGCGAAGCTTGATACCGAATATCCGTTCTAACTCAAATCCTTGATGCAAGGTATACTTTTCATACCCGGTGAGGTCGGCTTTGACGTTCCCAAAAGCTTTTTCCAGTGCTAAATAAAAAGCATATTGAAAAAGCTGGTTGCCTAACCCGCCTAAAAACTTGACTATCGTCATCTTTCTTTTTCATTTAACAATAGGTTACGATATGCGGTCTCGAACCGCTCCGTGCTGAACTTTTCATCGACCAGTTTTTGGCAATGCAACGAATATGATTTCCATACGCGTGGATTTGCCTGCAAAAAACTGATTTTTGCGATAAAATCATCGATGATTTTATCTTCTGGTTGACGGCCATCAATGGCGTATCCTGTTTCGAGAGATGCCGAAATATAATATGGAATTTCGCCAACATCGGTACATATTGGCACCACACCCTGCGACATGGCTTCAACCAGCACCAGTGGAAACCCTTCAAATGTGGAGGTAATCGCGATGATATGGGCCTGACGGTAATAAGCAACCAACCGGTCAGTCTCGTAAATTTCTCCCGCGAAATGAACATATGGCATATAGGGCTGTCGAATCCGTCCAAACTCCCCCACTGCGGTGAACCGAGCATCGATACCGCGTTCGCTACACGCTTTCGCAATCCGGAAAAAAAGTTCCGGCCTTTTTTCGTCAGAATCGCGGCCAACAAAGATGATGTGCAGTGGGGCATCCAGCTCCCTCTCCTGGGAAGAGACTGCTATGCTTGCCCTATTGGGAATAATCGTAAAACGCGCTAATAGCGCTGCGGGAACGTTATGCTCGGCATAGATTGCACGAAAGGCTTCTAACGTCTTGGGGCCCAATATCACCCGTCTATTTATCCGATGTACATGGGGCAAATTGTACGTTTCGCACCATTCCTGCTTAGGCGTAATGGAATGTGTGAGATCAATGACCCGGACATGCGATTTCAAAAGCGGCAGTAAATCATAAAAAAACAGGTTGTTGCTTCCAAAAACGACCGAATCCGCCTGCTTGTTGATCGCTTCGGCAACATGTTGAAGCATCTTGGGTTTGAACGAGGCTTTGGTACCCCATCGCCGGAGGTAGATGAGGTCTGCACATTGTGCAAATGAATCTTTCAACCCCCGGCCTCTTTGTGGCGTAGTAATGATGCAGATGGGGCGGCTGTTTTTCACCAGCGCCATAATATCCGCATGGATACGCTCTGAACCACCCAGCTGCCATGAGGGAAAAATAAAGAACAGTGGCGAACGCATATCACGAAGTGAACGGCGTATCCTTCGGTAGTGCCATAACGATGAGATTGTTTCAATTGCCTTTCGTAGCTTCATCTGGTTTACTTGAGCATCACGTATCATTCTAAAACGGCAAAACTACGGGATTCGATACAACTTGGAAACGAAACCGGCAAACATCCCCCAGGATTATTTGTAACTTTTACAGACGACAAACAGTCCCCATGTTGAAGATTGCCTACATCTTTGAACTGGATAACCCCTACACTTTTGCGGCAAAGACCATTGCGCATGGTTTCCGCAACGCCTTCATAGACCGTGGTGATGACTGCCGTTTTTTCGACCTAAAAAGATTAAGCGGCCCATTGGGATTTTCCGATCGGTGGCGGCTCCTGCGGTTCCGCCCAGACCTGATTTTCATCTCGCTGGAAAAGATTCATTTATTGCCAAGAAAAATGAATAGCGATACAAAATTGGTCATATGGGGGCAATTTTACAAACCGTGTGACTATGAAGCCCAAATACATCACCTGCAACCCGAAACCAAAAAGCTGCTCCAACACCTCGCTGCCAGGCACGACATCCTTATTTGGTCGCAGCATGACGAGGTGATCAATGAGGAGTTTTTTTCAGGGTATACCCGGGAGTTGGGGTTGAAGTTCGCCCAGTTGCTGCACGCTGCCGACAAATCCACCTATGTGCCCCCTCCAGAAGAACCACCGGCTTATGACTTTATGTGGGTAGGCAATATCAGCCACCGGAAAGATCAATACGAGGCCTTCATCACCCCGCTCAAGGCACTTTCGGACAACTACCTGAATTATTCCGAGTTTAACAAAGGTAAGCCCGACGAAATAGAAAAAAACAGGCTATATAGTAAAAGCGCGGTCATACCGAGCATCCATACCTCCGCACAGGTACATCACGGTATTTTGGTAAACGAGCGTGTCTTCACCGCGCCGATGCAGGGCGGATTCCAAATCTGCGACAACCCATTGGCGCGGAAGTACTTTACGGCTGAAGAACTTGTCATAGCCGAAACACCGCAAGATTTTATCGAGGCATTCAGATACTTCACGGCAAATCCAGAAAGCCGCCTTCCTTATATCAGTAAAATGCAAGACAAGGTGTTGAAAAACCACACTTACCATCATCGCATTGAAAAATTGTTGGCGATGTTTGGGATGACTTAACACATCATGGCCTCACTTCCGTAAACGCCAAGTAAGCTTGTTGCTGCGCATTGAACGCCCACTTTGCGTGACGGTAAGCGCCTTCCTTGATCTTGGGCAGCACTGCCATCAGCTGCGTAAAAAACGTGTCCTTCAACTCGCTTCCGGCATAAAATACGGCATTTTCGCAGAGGTCTTGTATAGCGGAGAATGACTGTTCGATAATCAGCGGTTTCCGGTACGCAAAGGCCAGGTTAAAGGCCCCAGAGATTTTATGGTTTAGGTAGTCCGAAAATCCTTGCGTGCAGGGGTGAATCAACGGCATCACAGCATCGCAAAGCCGCATATAGGCATGAAGGGTCGCAATCGGCACAAACTGTTCGAAGTAGATAATATGCGCGCTCAGGTCGGGATGGTCATTCAATTGCTTGATTATCCAGTTGCGGTCTCCAGCCGAAAGCCTTCCCAAAAGAATAAATTTGACGTCACGCTTCTCTTTCCAAGCTTTCAAGGTGTCTAATAGCACGGCATAATCCCGGCGCTTCGATGACACTTCCCCGGGTATACCTATCCATAATGCGCCATCAGGTTTCTGGATAGTGTCTGCAGAAGCCCATTCTGGGAAAAAAATCGGGTAGTACGATGCAAATCGTAAGCCTGTCAGCCGGGATACGGAGGGAAGCAGATAATCGTTCAAGACGAAGTATCGCTTAACACGGCGGTTAATCAGCTTTTGACCAATTCCCGTGTAAAACTTCGAGGTATTGTGGATGACGCCCAGCATGACCGTTTTTTCAGGAAACGGCAGAACGAATAGTTTCTTAAGGCCACCCTGCGCAGTATTGAACACTATACGATCAAATCGCTGGGACTTTAGATATCGGTATACCTTCCAAATGTTTTTCCACTGGAATGAAGCCGACGAATGAAACCCGAAGACCTTCGTGGAAGAAGCCATCCAATGATAATCGCCCAGCCTGGCCTCCAAATCAGCGGTGACGACCAACGTGACATGGGCATGCCCCTGCAGAAAAAGGCACTGACTGTACAAGCACTCGTCGTGAGACCCACCTATTTCAACCAACGCTATGCGGATGGTGTGTTGCTCATCATTCATTGATGTACGCCTCTATCGTAGCCATGATTCGATTTTTCTCAAAGGTATTGATAATGTGCAGCATGCCATCGGCCCCCATTTTTTCCCGGAGCTGCGGATTATTTCTCAATAAACAAACCTTCTCCGCACATTCCTTCACATCGTTTTTGGTCACTAAAAAACCCGAAACATCGGGCAATACGAGCTCAGGGTTACTGCTGATGTCAAATGCGACGATGGCCTTGCGGCATAGCGAAGCCTCGGCAAGCACATAACCGAACCCTTCCCACAATGATGGAAGCAAAAAAATATCACACGACATCAAGACATCCTTTACATTATGGATAAAACCGGTAAACAATATGTTGTCTGCTACATTGAGGCTGTTGCTCAGCTTTTTCAACTCCCGATCCAATCTGCCGGACCCTGCAACGATAATCTTATGCGCTATGCCCCGCCGATCCAATTCGACGGATAACAACATCAGAAACCGTTGGTTCTTTTGCTCTTCTAATCGTCCGAGGTTGGCAATGACCAGTTCACCGGACGCTTTATAGTAAATTGGCTCGAAAGGCGTGTTTACAAAGGATTCAACATCAATGGGGTTATAGATGACTTTGATTTTATGCTCGGGAAAAAGCCGTGCATTATACTGCAGGATTGTTTTCTTGGTTGCCTCTGAGTTGGCGAGTATGTCGGTGACCCAGTGCTTAAATACGTATTTATTGAAAAAACTGTTTTTAATCGGTATGGCACTCCCCCTTCGGTAAATGATGCGCTTGACACCTGCTTTTGAGGCGGCTTGCCCTGCCAATTTCAGGTCACTTGACAAGTTGATCAACAGGGTGTCGATGCCAAGCGACTGAAAAGTGTGTTTTAATGCCTGTACTTTCTGCCGGTTGAGAAAACTGTAATTGCCTACATTAAAGGGCACAAATGAAATGGCCGGCTGCTCGGTGATTTTTTGTTGCAACACACTTCCTTCCTGTGAAAAAAAAAACACCGAATAACCACGGCAAGCAAAGTACAATGCGGCTTCATAATGCCACTTTTCGCCTCCGCCCCAGGTTTTAGCCGAGTTGAAGAACCCGATTTTTCGCATGGATTGATCCCTATAAGTTTAACGTTAGGCTTGCGTCACAAAGATATGCAATTTACTAAGAAACAGGCAAGTTTATTAAAAAAACTACCGCACAAGCACTGTCTTGTACAAAGATGCCAGTTCGTCTGCAATGGAGTTGTCGTCGAATCGCCGGGCGTACGCAAAACCGGCATCTACCATCAAATTTCGCTGCTGGCCATCTGCCAGCAGCTCCCCGATGGCTCCCTGTAGCCCTGCTACGTCATCCGGAGCAACATATTTGGAATGCGGCCCCCCTGCCTCCGGAAAGCAGCCCGTATCAGAGGTAATGACCGGAACGCCAGAATACAGGGCTTCGATAATCGGAATGCCGAACCCTTCGAAAAAGGAAGGATAAATAAAAAGAAGCGCCGATTGGTAAAGTTTTGCCAAATCATCCAGGGTGGCTCCATGTACAAACAAAATTCGGTGCGCCATCCCCCTCTTTCCTATGTAATCCTTGATTTCATCCAGATACGGTGTTTCCCTGCCGATGATGACCAGTGGTATATCAATATGCTCGATGGCCTTGACGATCGATAATGCGTTTTTACGTGCTTCTATCGTGCCGACATTCAGTATAAAATCGTCGGGCAAGCCGTACTTGGCCTTGGCGGCCTGCTTCTCCGCTTCGGTATACCGTTGCTTGAATGCTGGATGACATCCTTGGTAAACCACACTTATTTTTGCCTCATCCACTTTCAAAAATTCCATCACATCCCGCTTGGTCTGCTCACTGATGGCGATGATATGGTCTGCATGATGGGCAGCATGGCGGAATTTGCGAAAATAGATGGTGCGGTCGATAAGCGTATACAGCTGCGGATAACGCACAAAAATCAGATCATGGATGGTTACCACACTTTTTATCGGATAGGCCGACAAACCCATCGGCAATTCGCCCGACAGGCCGTGGTAAAGCTCGATACCGTCCCGTTTTAAATCATGCAACACTGTGCGCTGCCGCCACAGGTTATGGAAGATGCGATCCGAATACCTGCGTGGCAACCGCTCGAACACATTGCCGCGATCCGCCTGAAACAATCGGCTTTCCGCCGGTTTTGGATTGTAGAGGTAGTACCTGTTTTCTGGATGATATTCACTCAAGGCCCGTACCAAATCGCGACCGTAGTTTCCTAACCCCGTTCGATTATGGAATATGCGTTTTGCTTCATAGCCGATGTTCATAACCCGATCTCCCGCAATTTATTGATGACCATTTCGGGAGGGATAAGCTCCATACTATCCTTTCCGTCGCACATGCAAGGTTTATTGCCGTATACGGAGCTGGGACGCGCCGGATGATCCACCTGAATACAGTCATCCATACTTTGCCCATACCCCAAAAATCCGGCATAAGGGTGGGTAGCTCCCCAAATAGACAAGACACGTACGCCCATTAATGATGCCATGTGCATGCCTGCGGAGTCCATGCTCAGCATGGCGTCAAGGTTGGAAATGATCGCTAATTCTTGCTGCAACGAAAATTGGCCGACAAGGCTCTGTACATGGTTATGCCGCTGTTGCCATTGCTCAGCTGTACGCTGTTCGGCCTGTCCTCCCCCAAAAAGAAGCACCGTATGCCCACGTTGGCTGAGATAAGCGATTACTGCCTCCATGCGATCAAAGGGATATACCTTAGGCTGATGTTGCGCAAAGGGCGCAATACCTATGACTTTTCCGGTTTCACTTTGGGCAAAAAAACGCTTCGCCGTTTCGGGAAGCGGCAGCCTGCGACGAATCAACCGATGGCTCAATACAAACGGATAGCCCAAGCTTCTCAACACATCGGCATAACGCTCGGTAGTAGGTTTGAGCGGACGCAATACCTTGCGGTACGGCCGTGTCAGTGCTTTTTTCTCTTTTCGGCCTTTATCGAGTTGCCTGACGGCAATCCCTTTCATACGGAACAGCAATGCCAGGAACCGGCTGCGTATATTGTAATGCAAATCTGCCACGGCCGAGGGATCGTAGCGCTTCAATTCTTTAAAAAGCCGATATAATCCAGGAATACCCCGATGGATGTGCTGTGGATAAAACGGGTGAAAAACAAGACCTCCGATGCCGGCAAAAAAAGGTTTGAACGTCTCATTGCTGACCATAACGATACGTACTCCGGGGTGTTGATGGATAAATTCGTGCAATACGCTGCCCACCATAGCCACATCGCCCATCGCTGATAACCGGATCACTATAAGTGTGGGCTGCCCTGCTCCATTCATTTGCTTGCGGTGTATAACACCGGGTTAAGTGCCGGATCATTATACATTTTCATCTGTTTGTATACCTTCATGTATTTCCGTCCCGCTTGTATATCTTCAAGCAATTCGTCTATACTTTGCGACAGGTCTGACCGTTGCTCCTCCAATATGGCTAACTTACTTCGGCATGCCGATATATGCGCCGGCGCTGCATCCGTACGCTGCGTCTGTTGTTGCATATGAAAGATTTTAAGCGCCAATATTGATAACCTGTCTATCGCCCAAGCAACGCTTTCTGTGTTGATTCTGGCTGTTTTCTCCGGTATTACGCCGGCGAATTGCCTTACGAAGTAATCATCGATATCTTCAACGGTATCCGTACGGTCTTGATTTGACTGGTCTATCCGCCTTTTCCAACGCAAGCCCTCAACGGGATCAATATCAGGCCTTCTGACCTCATCTTCCATATGCCACTGCACCGTATCAATCCAGCACTTCAGATACAATAGACGCTCCAATGAATCAGGAGGGTAAGGATTTATGATCGGCCGATCGATTTGATCATGTACATGATAGTCCTGAATCGCTTTATCGAATATCTCGTTTGCTTTTTCGCTAATCATGGTCAAAGATAGCTAAAAGTATATGACTTACGACAATGTTTTCGGGCGGCAAGTGTTCAATTCTTAGCTATTGACAACCGTATTTTAACCTTTTTGTTTTAATAGTTGGATAAACAAGGTTAATATCTGTATATTTATATGACTTTTTATTAACCCACTGTGATGAAGACACTTCAATTTACCGTTCCGGTGACGCCGGACAGGACCGTAATCATACAGGAGGATATTATCCCTCAGTTTTACCCGCACTTACACCGCCATAAAGAAGCGCAATTGATCTGGATTATCAGGGGTGAGGGCACATTAATTGCAGAAAACACCATGCACAGCTTCAAGGCCAATGATATATTCATGATTGCGCCAAATCAATCGCATGTGTTTAAAGGCAGTCGTCAATTGAATGACGACAAATCAGCTGAAGGCGTACATAGCATTTCTGTTTTTTATGACCCAAACGGCCATCTTGCGAACTTCCTCCAACTGCCCGAATTGAGTCAGCTCAATGCCTTTTTAAAGGAATATAAATATGGATTCAAACTACCGGAGCAGCACTTCCATGTGGTTTCCAAACATATCCTCAAACTAAAGGCATCCAATAACATGGATCAGATGTTGAATTTTCTCCATCTTTTGAGGACATTCTGCAAGATGAATCCGAAGCCCAAGCATCTTTCGACATTCAGCAAGGAACATATCACGGATGGCGAAGGACTGCGTATGGGCAATATATACAATTATATCTTGCATCACTACCAAAATGCCCTAACGTTGGAAGAAGTGGCTGCCGAAGCGCATCTCACGCCTCAGGCCTTCTGCCGGTACTTCAAAAAACACACGGGGGTCACATTCGTCACATTCCTCAATGAGATGCGGATAAACCAAGCATGCAAAAAACTTACGGCCGGTGAGTATGACTCAATCGCCACCGTTGCCTACAATTGCGGGTTCAACAGCATCACCAACTTCAACCGGGTGTTTAAAAGCGTCGCCGGCGCATCCCCCAAGGAATACCTTTCTAAATACCTCAACAATGTCCAATAGCTGAGACTGTTAAAATTTGCACAATATTGATTAATTAGCGGGTGGTTTGACCTGTGGGTTAATGGTATATTTGTGCCAATTATTAATCAGGCACACACCTAATTAAATGCATGAAGGTGTAATAGTTTCGCATTATATACCATAACAATAGAAGACATGAACAAAACCACACTTTGGCACGGAGTCTATCCTGCACTATTAACGCCGTTTACTGCCGATGGGGCTATTGACTATGAAATGTTTAAAAAGAATTTCTTGGCGCAAATCGATGCGGGAGTTTCTGGACTTATCATTGCAGGAACGTTGGGCGAAGCCAGCACATTAAGCAGGCAAGAGAAGTTTGACTTGCTGGTGTTTGCCAAGCAGCACGTGCCAGACCATATACCTGTGGTCCTCAACATCGCGGAACAGACCACAGCAGAAGCAGTGAGCATTGCAAAGGAAGCGGAGCGACTTGGTGCCAATGCGTTGATGCTTCTTCCTCCCATGCGTTATAAAGCTTCGGATCGGGAAGTCGTGCACTATTTCAAAACCATTGCCAACGCCACGAACCTGGCTATCATGATTTATAACAATCCGGTAGATTATGCCATCCATGTGACGGTGGATATGTTTGCCGAATTGGCCGAGTGTCCTAACATCCAAGCCGTAAAGGAATCCACGCGCGATTTAACCAACATTACCCGGATGATCAATCGCTTTGGCGACCGGTTCAAAGTATTGGGTGGGGTAGACACCATCGCGCTTGAAAGCCAGTTGGTTGGTGCCCATGGCTCCGTGGCAGGCCTTGTCGACGCTTTTCCGCGGGAGACCGTAGCGATTTATCGCTTGGCCGGCGCAGGCCGATTGGATGAAGCGCTGGCCATCTACCGGTGGTTTATGCCCTTGTTGGAATTGGATATCCATCCACGTCTTGTTCAGTACATCAAACTTGCGGCAACGGCCGAAGGATTGAGTAATGAATACGTCAGGGCCCCAAGGCTGACGTTGGAGGGTGAAGAACGGGCTCGTATTCAAAAAATCATCGATGATGCGATTGCTACGCGGCCGTTATTGCCAGATTACTTAAATTTACCGCTCAATACAGCAGTAGAACAAGCATCATGAATGAAAATACCCCCATATCGGAAATCGATCAACTGGTCCAGCAGGCGCACGAGGCGTTCCTGGCGTTTAAGCGCATAAACAGCAAGCAACGCGCGGCGTTTATGCATTTGGTGGCGGATGAAATAGAGGCCCTGGGCCCCGAGCTTATCGATACTGCCAAACTGGAGACAAACCTTCCGGACGCAAGGCTGGCCGGCGAGAAAGCGCGGACAGTTTTCCAATGGCGCAGCTACGCAGATGCCCTGGAAAAGGTACTGGACATCCGCATTGACACCGCTGACACGCAGCGCACGCCACCAAAGCCTGACCTCCGGAAGACTGCCGTGGGATTGGGTGTGGTTGCCGTGTTTGGGGCGAGCAATTTCCCGTTTGCTTTTTCTACCGCGGGTGGAGATACCGCATCCGCCATAGCGGCAGGCTGCTCAGTAATTGTAAAGACACATCCTGGCCACCCCAAAACTTCGGCGTTAATGGCCGGAGCGATTAAGGCAGCCGTACAACGTGCCGGGTTGCATACCGGTTTATTCACCGAAGTGCGTAGCGACAACGTCGAAGGCGGCCAGTACCTGGTTGCTCATCCCCTGATTAAGGCCGTCGGGTTTACAGGTTCGTTTGCGGGGGGCAAAGCGCTGTATGACCTCGCTGCAAAACGACCTGAACCTATTCCAGTATTTGCCGAAATGGGGAGTGTCAATCCGGTATTTTTGCTCCCCCGTAAACTGGAAAAGGCCGCAGCCGACGTAGCAAAGCAATATGCGGCATCATTGACACTCGGTGTAGGCCAGTTCTGCACCAATCCGGGCATTTTTGTGGCGCCGAACCATAAGGATTTACCGCAGTTTATTGATGCTTTAAAGACACTCATTGCGGATACTTCCGCAGCTCCCATGCTCCATCAGGGCATTGCCTCGGCCTATTGCAAGAACAAAGCTGCGCTATTGGCGCAAGCCGGCGTAACCGTGTTGGCTGAAGCCCCTGAAACTTCGCCGGAAACCCACGGAAACGCAACCGTCGCCACGGTCACGGCTAATCAGTTCCTCGCCAATGAACAGCTGGGGCATGAAGTTTTTGGACCATTCGGATTGATCATCACCTATGAAAATGCCCAGGAGGCCGAGGCCATCGCCAAAACGTTTCATGGAGAGCTTACAACAACGGTGCTGGCGGAGCCTGAGGACATCCACGCACACCAGTCACTGATTGAGGTGCTGACCGGCAAATGCGGGCGCTTGCTTCTTAATGGCTTCCCAACGGGGGTGGAGGTATGCTATGCCATGCAACATGGAGGCCCTTATCCCGCGAGTACGGATAGCCGGTTTACTTCTGTCGGACCGGACGCCATAAAGCGATTTTTACGACCGCTGAGCTATCAAAATTGGCCAGATGAATGGCTGCCGGACGAACTAAAAAACGCCAACCCGTTAGGAATCTGGCGTACGGTGAATGGCGAATTGACGAAGAGCAGTCTGTGATGAAAAAAACGTTCTTTTGCATCGATGCGCATACGTGCGGAAACCCGGTAAGATTGGTGGCAGGCGGCGGACCGCTATTGCAGGGCAACAACATGATGGAGCGCAGGCTCCATTTTTTGAAGGACTATGATTGGATACGGAAAGGGTTGATGTTCGAACCTCGTGGCCATGATATGATGAGCGGGAGCATCCTTTACCCACCGGTAGACCCCGCCAATGATATCGGGGTGTTGTATATCGAGACCAGCGGCTGCCTGCCGATGTGCGGACATGGCACCATCGGGACCGTCACCATCGCCATTGAGGAGGGCTTGATCATTCCGAAAAACGCGGGCAAGTTGCGCCTCGAAACCCCTGCTGGATTGGTACTTATCGACTACACGCAAGAGGGCAAAAAGGTAACGTCGGTAAAATTGACCAACGTCAAATCTTTTCTGGCAGCGGAAGGAATCACCGTTGAATGCCCCAAGCTGGGTACCCTTACCGCAGACGTTGCTTATGGCGGCAACTTCTATGCGATCATTGATCCTCAACCAAACTTCAAGGGGCTGGAGCACCATTCAGCCGACCAGTTAATCGCCTGGAGCCGCATATTGCGCCAGCGGATAAATGATCAGTACACATTCGTACACCCTCAGGATGCTAATATCAGCGGGCTGAGCCATATTCAGTGGACGGGCACGCCCCTTGACCCGGCATCAACAGCGCGCAATGCGGTGTTTTATGGCGATAAGGCAATAGACCGATCGCCCTGCGGCACGGGGACATCCGCACGCATGGCCCAATGGCACGCCAAGGGTAAACTCAAAAAGGGTGATCGGTTTGTCCATGAAAGCATTATCGGCTCTAAGTTTATTGGCACTATCGAAGATGAGGTAGCCGATGCTTTTGGCGATGGCCGCCCTGCCATCGCGCCTGGCATTGAAGGCTGGGCCATGGTGACAGGCTATAATACCATCATCATTGATGACGACGACCCCTATGCGCATGGGTTTCAGGTGATTTAGCCAGAGACGGCGGCCAGTGGCCGGTACGCGACGGTGGGTAGCCGGTGCTCGGTGATAGCGCTCAGCGTTGATTAAAGCAAATCGTATCGTAAATCGTAATCGTAAACAAAATATGGCTTCTCCTTCTCAAGGAACCGCACTCGTTATCGGCAGCGGCATCATAGGCCTCGCCTCGGCATACTACCTGATTAAAGCAGGGTGGAAGGTGACCCTTTTGGACAAAGGTGACTTTTCGGACAACTGTTCATACGGCAATGCGGGCATGATCGTCCCCAGCCACTTCACGCCCATGGCTGCCCCCGGCATCGTGGCACAGGGTATCAAATGGATGTTCAACAGCCGAAGCCCTTTTTATGTGAAGCCCACATTGAGTCGCTCCTTGGCTTCGTGGGGGCTCAAATTCATTAAGCACGCCAATGAGCATCATGTCACGCGCTCGGCGCCGCACCTGCTTGCCCTGAATAACCTTAGCAAAGACCTTTATGATGCGCTTGCTGATGAATTGAGCGAAGACTTTGGACTCACCCACCGTGGCATCCTTATGCTCTATAAGACGGAGAAAACGGCCGAGGAAGAAATCCACTTAGCCGAGCAAGCCAAAGCATTGGGTCTTGACGTCGCCGTTTTGACGCGCGAAGCGGTACAAGCCCTTGAGCCGGATGTACAACTGGATGTTTTGGGAGCCGTGCATTACCGCAGCGATGCTCACCTCTACCCTCCTGCGCTCATTGGCGCGCTGACGGAACGTATTAAACAGCTGGGCGGCACATTAGTGCCGCATGCTGAGGTGGTGTCCATGACACGTAGCGGCGGGAAAATCACAGAAGTCATGACAACAAGCGGAGGTTTCTCCGCAGATACCATTGTCTTAGCTGCCGGCGCATGGCTGCAAGAGCTGGCCAAAAAAGCAGGGCTTTCCATTCCGTTGATGCCGGGCAAAGGGTACTCGTTTATGACGGACGCCTTTGGAGGGAAGGTAAGGCATCCGGCACTATTGCTGGAAGCCCGGGTAGCGCTCACACCCATGGGCGGAAAGGTGCGTGTCGGGGGAACGATGGAGTTGGCGGCTATCAATCACCGGGTCAATATGCGCCGTGTGGAAGGCATCGTCAACGCATTGCCTGAATATTATCCGGAATATCGATTGCCTGTACCGGACGAACAAGCTGTCTGGCATGGATTCAGGCCCTGCTCGCCGGATGGGTTGCCCTACCTGGGGCGCTCAACGACGGTATCGAATTTAATTGTCGCCGGCGGAATGGGCATGATGGGACTCAGCTTAGGGCCCGCAGCCGGGAAGCTCGTGTCTGAGCTCGCCCATCGCGGCACGACATCGGCCAACATCGCCGCTTTCGCGCCCGAACGATTCCATTAGATGAACTGCTCTGCCGCCAATGCGAAGCCGGTTACAAGAATATTACATACCATCATTTGGGACAATGATTGAATATTCTTTATTTTTGTCTACATATTCTGTAGTCAATATCGTATGCGACAATTATTTTACACGCTACTGGCGGTCATTGCTTCAGCGCTGCCAGCTGTCGCCCAGCCGGCAAGCACACCCATCGTAAACACCGAGTATACGCGCGCCAATGGGCAAAAGGTATTGTTGGGCCATTGTTCGCCATCGATGATGCAAGGCGGTATCTACCGGGAATGGTATGATCGCAGCTATGATGGCTACACCATCGATTCGGGATTGGCCAAGCAATTTGCCCCCCTCCTCGATGGCAAGGTGATAGAAGTATTTGCCGGAAGCTGGTGTGGCGATACCCGCCGGGAAATCCCCCGGCTGATGAAGCTGTTAAACTCCAGCAATTTTGACACGACCCAGCTAAAGCTTATTTTCGTTGACAATAGCAGAGATCTTTATAAGCAAAGTCCGCAGCATGAAGAGGCCGGCAAGGCTATCCATCGCATCCCGACCATTATCGTCTACGAAGACGGAAAGGAGCTTAACCGGATTGTGGAAACCCCCGTCAACTCCTTAGAACAGGACTTGCTTGACATCCTTTCGGGGAAACCCTACGTATCCAATTATTACGCAATAACATACTGGCAGCAGCAGGATGACGTCAACGAGAAACTGTCCGCAGAACGGCTGGCCGAGCTCGCGACAGCTATCAAGCACGTTTCTAAAAATGCCGGAGAACTTAACAGTTACAGCTATGCGCTTGCCGCACAGGGGCAACTTACTGAAGCCGCCAATGTACTGGAGTTAAATACGCTGTTGTATCCAGCTGATCCGGTGAGTTACTTAAGTTTAAGTAAGCTTTATCGCCAAGCTGGCGAGGTAAAGCTTGCACAGAAAAACTTGCAGAAAGTGCTCGCCCTCCAACCGGATAACAGCGAAGCCGCCGAGCTGCTGGAGCAGCTATAGCCCCTACTCACCGAACAGTTCGGCGTAGGTTTTTTCCAATGCAAACATCTCGTCGCGCAGCTTGGCAGCTTGTAGAAAGTCCATTTCCTTGGCGGCCTTTTCCATATCTTTGCGCACCTTGTCAATGGCCTGCTTCATCTGCGGCTTGCTCATGTACTGCACCAACGGATCAGCCGCAATGCTACTGGTTGGCTCGGGCTCGACATAGATCTTGGCTTCACCGCCCTTAAAATCAGCAACCGATGTCTGTTCTAAAATAGCTTCGCGCGACTTGCCTACGGTACGCGGCGTAATACCGTGCTCCTCGTTATAGTGTATTTGTTTCGCTCTACGGCGGTTCGTCTCCTCGATGGTCACCCGCATGCTGTCGGTAATGCTATCGGCATACATGATTACCCGTCCCTTGTCATTACGGGCAGCGCGGCCAATCGTTTGGATAAGCGACCGCTCTGACCTCAGGAAACCCTCTTTGTCGGCGTCCAAGATCGCCACCAGCGTAACCTCCGGCAGGTCCAGCCCCTCGCGAAGCAGGTTAATCCCCACTAATACATCAAACTCGCCCAAGCGCAGGCCACGCAGGATCTCCACTCGATCCAAGGTCTTGATTTCGGAGTGGATATACCGCACTCTGATGCCCAGCTTGGCCATGTACTTGGTCAATTCTTCAGCCATGCGCTTCGTCAATGTAGTGACCAAAATTCGTCCGCCTTCCTTCGTCACACGATCAACCTCATCCAACAAGTCGTCTACCTGGTTAATGACCGGCCGGATTTCAATCACCGGATCGAGCAAACCTGTGGGCCGGATGACCTGTTCCACGACGACACCTCCCGTCTGCTGCAGCTCATAATCACCGGGCGTAGCGCTCACATAAATGGTCTGCGTCACCAACGATTCAAACTCCGGAAAATTCAAGGGCCGGTTATCCAAAGCCGCCGGTAGGCGAAAACCGTATTCGACCAAGGAAAGCTTACGTGACCGGTCTCCGCCGTACATCGCTCGGATTTGGGGGATGGTCACGTGGCTCTCGTCGATGACCATCAGGTAGTCATCGGGAAAGTAATCCAGCAGACAGAACGGACGCATTCCCGGTTGCCTGCCATCGAAAAACCGCGAATAATTCTCGATGCCGCTACAATATCCCAACTCACGCATCATTTCCAAATCATAATTCACACGTTCTTCCAGGCGCTTGGCTTCCAAAGGTTTGCCATCCAACAATAGCTGTTCTTTACGTAGCTCCAGCTCTTCTCCTATCGCCCAGAGGGAGTTGACAAACTTTTCACGTGGCGTCACAAACAGGTTAGCCGGATACAAGGCCATGGTTTCCGTCCTTTCCAACGTTTTGCCCGAGATGGGATCGATGACACTGAGCTCATCGATTTCATCACCAAAAAAGGAGATGCGATAAGCCTCGTCCATGTAGGCAGGAAACACATCGACCGTATCTCCTTTGACACGGAATGTCCCGCGTTTAAAATCGGTCGTTGTCCGGGCATACAGGATCTCCACGAGCCGATGCAGGAACGCGTTTCGGCTGATGGTGGTACCTACACCAAAACGGAATACCGAGCGGGAAAAGTCTTCCGGATTGCCCATACCATAAATACACGATACGGATGAAACAACGATGACATCGCGCCTGCCGGACATTAGCGCCGAAGTCGTGCGCAAGCGCAGCTTCTCAATTTCATCATTAATGGCCAAGTCCTTTTCAATGTATGTATTAGAGGACGCGATGTAAGCTTCCGGCTGGTAGTAGTCGTAATAAGACACGAAATAGTTAACCGCATTTTCCGGAAAAAACTGCTTAAACTCCCCGTAAAGCTGGGCGGCCAACGTTTTATTGTGGCTTAATATCAATGTGGGGCGTTGCGTTTGCTGGATAACATTGGCAATGGTGAACGTCTTGCCAGAGCCGGTCACCCCCAGTAAGGTCTGGTACATTTCGCCGGCATTGACACCTTCAACCAACTGACGGATAGCCTCAGGTTGGTCGCCCGTAGGCGTATATTCAGAGGTAAGCTTGAATTTCATCTGACAACAACAATTAAAACCAAGGAAGACCTGGATTGTTTAAGACCAAGATAACAAAGATAACAAAAAGCACCGGAGAATTCGTTATATTTGAAACATGGTCCATGTCTTAACGCAACAAAACAGCATCGTCAATCATATTCTTGCAGAACTACGTGACATTGCCGTACAACAGGACCGCATGCGCTTTCGACGCAACCTCGAGCGCCTGGGCGAGATCTTTGCCTATGAAATCAGTAAAACACTGGCCTACGAGCCTGTCGAAATTGAAACACCACTGGGCATTGCCGAGACCGCACTCTTGCCCGAACAGCCGGTACTTGCCGCTATTCTTCGCGCTGGAATACCGATGCACCAAGGCATGCTCCATGTATTTGATCAGGCCGATTGCGCATTTATCGGCGCCTACCGTAAGACTAAGAAGAGCGGTGCTTTCGAAATCCGCAAAGAATACGTAAGCAGTGTCAATCTGGATAACCGCATCCTGATTTTAATTGACCCGATGCTGGCTACAGGGCGGACGGCAGTGCTCACCTGCAAAGAGCTGCTGGATGACTACACCGTCAAATCGCTCATCATCGTATCCGCCATTGCCAGTGAAGAGGGGATTGCACATGTCAAGGCATATCTTCCGCAGGCCCAGCTGTGGGTGGGCGATATCGATAGCGAACTTACCAGCAAAGCCTATATTGTACCCGGCTTGGGTGATGCGGGCGATCTGGCGTATGGGGTTAAAGATAGCAACTAATTTGCTAACAACGAGGGCGTACGGTTGGCGAAGCGATACCCTAAGCCCAACATCAGGTAGTTCGGCTCACGGAAATCCTTCAGGTTATGACCAATGTGGAGAAACAAGCTCCTCGTTGCCCTCACCTTTAACGCTATCGCTTGGTACGTGCCCCGCAAATCTCCACCCTTATGGAAAACATTGGCGCCTAAGCCCAAACTGATAGTGAAAATGGGCATGACATACTCACCCCTGATTGAAGTCCCCAATGCCATCTGCCGATCCCTGTCGGGGGTAAAAAACACCTGGTCGGTACCGGCGATGTAATCCGCTGTGTAAACATTCGCGCTGCCATCATAAATCGCGTCCAGTGAAACGCCGGCCCGGAACCGGTACCCAAAGTTATACATCGGTGCAAAATATGCCCCTATCACGGCGTACTTGTAGGGCGACGCCACCTGTGTTCCCAAAAAATCCACGCCCGTTCGCTTCCAGGAGCCGAAAACGACCAGATCGTAACTCACATGCTTTGGAAATCCGGCCCGCTCCCTGTCGTAGATTTGGTCCGCATCATCCGGTTCCGGCGGCGAGAAATCATACAGCACCCCCATCTTCACCCCCAAGGTATTCAGGCCGGCATTGGGGAACTCGGTATTGCCATTCGAAAAGTGGGTGGCATCGATGCCGCCCATAACTGCCCAGCGGCGTAAGGGCTTCCACCTGATGTGCAGACCCGCATTGAGGTATGCGTTTACCTCCGAACCCACGATGATGTTATTCGGATTAGTCATAGGATGATAAGGCTGCCATCCGGCGGATAACCCAAAATTCCATTCGTAGTCCAATGAAACACGGGAATTTATCCGCATGATTCTTGACCGCTGAAACATGTAGGCGGCCACGGGACTGCCTAATTCCAACCGGTTGCCAAAATCAAAGTATGCGACACCTATACCTTGATACGTCCCGGAAAATACACGACTACCCAATGAGCCCCTGGGGAAACCAAAGGAATAGTTCATATGAGCAGACCATGAACGTTTGATGGGTAACTGGCGCTGGTTTGCCCCGTCGAAGAAAGACACGGACGGCATCACCAATGCGGGCCTGAAGGTGACTGCCACCTGATGGTCAAACCGCCCCAGGCCGGTGACTACCAAGGAGTCCTGATGGCTGGCTTGGCCAAAGGCGAGTAATGGACAAAGCAAGGATAGTGCTGCTAACCCGAGGTTCAGAAAATTTGACATAAATGTTTATGAAGACATCAAAAAACCGAAGCAAGTATAACAATTTCAAGTGGAAAAGAAGTTTTCAGCCGATGGCCAAGCATTTCAATTTGTCGCTATGCGATTTCCGTCCGGATTGGTCTTTATGCCTGCTGCCCGCAAGCTGAGGTCTGCTGCGCGTCGCCCGCGTATCGGCTCGCGCTACCGCTATCGGCGCTTTTGTGTTGAAAACCTGCTTATTGTTAATAAAAACATAATACTAAGTTATTGGTATTAAGGGCTTTTTATCGGTAACTTTATATCGTATTCAACAACGTTCTTTTCCGTATCCCTCAATCCCATCTAATATGACTTGGAAAAAATTCAGCGGCGAGCCCATCCGCCAGCCCATTCTCGATGAAGTATCTACCACCATTGCTCGTGAATACCTGTTGGGCAATAAGCTTAAGGTATGTATCGGCACAGACTCACAAGTAAAGGGTGCCATCACCGAGTTCGCCACCGTTATCGTATTTGTACGCGAAAAAAAAGGTGGCTTTATGTACATCCATCAAGATCGCACAACTCAAAAAATGAGCATTAAGGAGCGCATGTTGGCTGAGGTACAGCGCTCCATCGAAACCGCATACGCGCTGTGCGATTTGCTTGACCGTTATGATGTGGATCTGGAGGTACATGCGGACATCAACACCAACCCCATGTTCAAATCTAACCAGGCCCTGCATGATGCTATGGGATATATCCTCAGCATGGGGTTTGTATTCAAGGCCAAGCCTGAAGCTTTTGCCAGCTCGGCCTGCGCGAATAAGGTGGTGCAATAGCCACTAATACACCACCACTTCATCCGCAAGCAGCAACGCATTCCGTACGTTGGTTGCCACAATACGCAGGTAACGCGCGGTTTGCGCGGTATCGAATTTCAATTCGAAAGTTCTTACCTGCCTGAATTTTTCTTGAGGAGACGCGCCATTCACTAAGGTGCCTGCTTCCCGGAAATTCTTGCCATTGTCCGAAAGCAGCACTTTCACTTCCCCGGGCTGATAGGCGTTTATTGCAGGATCTTGCAGGAAGCTTATCGCTACGTTATTCATTGATTCACGCCGCTCGAAATCTACCGTCACGTCAATATGATTTGTAAAACCCTGCCATTGGCCGTCATCAGCATGTTTTCCGCCCTTCTGTCCGTTTAGGAGCGTGCTTTCTGCCTGAGCGGGATAGGCGTCATCCCACGACGTCTGATAAGTAATACTTTTTCCAATGGCCTTGTGAATATCTGCTTTGGCCGCAGCGACAGGCCCTACGCGGCCAGAATCAACAAAATAAGCTGCCTTGACTACCGCAGGTACGGCCAGCTCGATGGGCTTCGTGTAAACCGGTGATTCGGCATCCGGCTCTTTACCGTCTGTCGTATAGCGAATACCCAGCTCACGTTGCTCCGTGGCCATGGATATGGTATTGGTCAATGTATCGGCATTGAAGTCTACGGCGATATCCACCTCATAGGAGGGCCTGTAATAGTTGACATGCAACCGTTGCAGTAACGGGTAGTGGTGCTGCAAGCGCCGTTGAAAATCGTTCCAATCGCGATCAGCCGATGCAGACCACACCACCTCCGCCAACGCCAGCGCACGCGGGAAAACCATGTATTCCACATGGTCAGCGGTAGGCATGTATTCAGTGCGGATATTACCTTGTGCACCGAGCACATGTTTTCGCTTATCTGCCGCTATGTCGTCGGATACAGGCTCATATCCGTAGACTTTCTGCACTGGTGTGTAGCCGCCGGCAGCTTCAGGCTGGGTCGATGGATTGCCTTGATAATGATCAAAATACAGGTGTGAATCGGGCGTCATAATGACATCATGGCCAGCATTTGCCGCTCGGATACCACCAACAGTACCTCGCCAACCCATAATCGTGGCATCAGCAGGAAGCCCTTTCCCCAGAATTTCATCCGGCCCTATCAGTTTCCTATCGTACGACTGCAAAAAGGTATTCAACCGTTTTACCACATCACGTTGCAACTCGTTGACATCTTTCAGGCCCTTTTTCTCCATCAACGCCTGGCATTTAGGGCATGCTTCCCAAGCGTTGCCGTTGGCCTCATCGCCGCCGATATGGATGTAGGTAGAAGGGAAGATATCCACGACTTCTTCCAGCACATGCCTCAGGAAGGTAAATGTCTCCTCGTTGCCGATACAAAATTCACCGTGTTGATAGGGCCTTCCCGTGCACGATAGCTGCGGATATACAGCCAACACTTCGTCAGCATGCCCCAGCACATCGATTTCAGGAACGATGGTGATTCCTTTTCGCTTAGCATAAGCGACCAAGTCCCTTGCCTCATCTTGGGTATAATAACCACCGCTGGCATTGGGGTGGCCTGCAGGCAGGTAACGACGCCCCTTTTGCCACCAATCTTTCCAACGGGTATGCGTACGCCAGGCAGCTTTCTGCGTAAGCTCAGGATACCGCTTGATTTCCAAGCGCCAACCCGGTCCGCCCGCAAGATGCCAATGGAAGCTGTTGAACTTGTAAAGTGCCATGATATCGATGAATTTCTTGAGGAAAGACACGGGATAAAAATGTCCCGAGACATCAAGATGAAGTCCACGATAGCCAAACCGGGGCTTGTCCTCAATGAGCATGGCGGGCAATACACCCCCGTTTGGCAATGTATACGCCAGCTGCATCAACGTCAATATCCCATAACGCATCGCAGCTGGTTGATGCGCCGTAATGGTGATCCCGCTTGTATCGATGAGAAGCCGGTATGCATCTGGCGCCAACTTGTCAATATCACGAGCCTCAACAAGGCGTACGCCGGCCTCCGGGATACGCCTATGCGACTTTATACGCTCAACGGGTGCAAAGGCAGCAAAAGGATGATCGTCCAGCAAAGCAGCAACCTCGAGAAATGGTTCAAAGGCGTAACATGGCGTATTGGCCGGAAACACGAATTCCCCTTCGTGAATTTCCAATGTTTGGGGTTTGGGAATGATGGAAACCTGATGTTGGGCACGGGCAGACATTACCGCAATCAACGGTATAACCCAAAAACCCAATATCAACCGAGGTGCATATTGAGTCATGCGATCTGTTTGTTTAATGTATCTGTTACAAACTTATCGAAAATACCGAACTTATGCAATTATCTTTACCTTTGCCGAAGAATATACTAACCGACATTACCTAATGACCAATGTGCATATAAAGCGAGCTGTGTTTGTGGGCCTTTTCTTTGTTGTAGTCCAATGCAGCATTGCGCAACATCGGGTAGCCATTCCGCAAATTATCAATTACAATAACAATCAGTATAAAGGTGGTTTGCAAAACTGGGATATCGCACAAGACAGCCACGGCATCATGTACTTTGGCAATAACGAAGGTTTGCTGACGTTCAACGGCCGTTACTGGAACATTTACCCACTGCCCAATGCCACCGTGGTCAGGTCCGTGGCTGTAGATTCGAACAATAGGATTTATGTAGGCGGGCAAGATGAGATAGGCTATTTCCAACCCGACAGTACAGGTACGCTGCAATATTGCTCTTTGGTCGATCTTATCCCCCAACCGGAGCGCCGGTTTGCTGATGTATGGAATATCGTCGTCATGGGTTCTGATGTCTTTTTCCGGGCCAATACAAAGATCTTGCATTACAAAGACGGCCGCATTGCCGTAGATAAGCCGGCTACCGAATGGCAATTCCTGGGACAGGTGCAAGGCAAACTGTATGCACAAGCGCTGAGACAGGGCATCATGCATTTTGAAGGCGGTTTCTGGAAACCGTTGACCAACCACCCGGATCTAAACGGGAATGTCATAACCGCTATCATGCCGCACAGCGGAGACACCCTATTGGTCACAACCTTGAAACGGGGCCTCTTTTACTTAATAGGCGATACGCTTATCGTGAAGAAGACGCCATTTGATGAACTGTTTTCGACTGACCGGATTTATTGCGGACTACCTGTAAACGACGATTGGTTTGTATTTGGCACCACATCAGCTGGGGTACTGATCGTCGACAGGCATGATCGGCTGGTACAGCAATACGTATACGGCGAAGGCTTGCAGATGAATAATGTACGGGATGTCTTTATCGACCGCAATCGGAACTTATGGCTGGCACTTGATGATGGCATTGATTTCATTGGCATCAACAGCGCAGTAAAATACATCCACCCCAATAGAACAAACCCAGTCAGTAGTTATACCACCCGATTGTTCAACCAACACCTCTACATCGGCACGTCGAACGGATTGTATGTGACGCCGATTGATGCCAACCAACGGGATATCAGTCTCTCCGATGCCGATTTTTCAGAGGTAAATCATACCGAAGGCCAAGTGTGGAGCCTCAATGAAATCAATGGCCGGCTGCTTATGGGGCATGAAGACGGCGCGTTTGAAATTGTCAATCAATCGATCCGGAAAATTTATACCGTCCCCGGAACCTGGCTTTATCAGCCGTTGTCAAGAGTGTTTCCGTCCAAGCACCTCATTGCTGGAACTTACCTCGGCTTACACCACATGATGTTCAACGGCGAGGCGTTCCTTGATGCCGGCCGTGTGGATGGCCCCTACGAGTCACTGCGTTTCATCTACTATGATGAGCATGCCCACGTGGTTTGGGCCTCTCACCCCTATCGAGGTATCTTCAAGTTCAACCTATCGGAAGACTGCTCCAGGATAACGCTACAGAAAACATACACGAGCAATGACGGGCTTCCTTCGTCACTCTATAACTACCTGTTTCTTATAAAAAACAACATCACCGTTGCAACCAGCGACGGGATCTATGAGTATGATACCCAAACCGATCGCTTTGCACCTTCGCCACTATTTTATCCACGATTCAAAGGCATGGAAATCCAGTACCTGAAAGAGGATGGAGATGGCAATGTGTGGTTTATCAGCCATAAAAAACTAGGAGTAGCTGATTTTTCCAATCCCAGCGACAGCATCCCGTTTGATATTACATACTTCCCTGAATTGAACGGGCAGATCCTGGGCGGATTTGAAAACATCTATATCTTGAACGAAGAGAACATCTTTATCGGTGCCAATCGGGGTGCCATACACCTCAATTACCAACGCTACAAAGAAAACACCAGCAAACCTGACATCCTTTTAAACCGCGTCAAATTAATCAACAGCGGCGAGCAAGCGCAGGTGTTATACGGTGGACACCGGGCTCCCCACACACCTACCCCCACGCTCCACTACCGATCTAATTCGCTACACTTTTCATTCGCGACAACCCTGTATGACCAGCAAGAAAACGTCGAATTTAGCTATCTGCTGGAAGGTTTTGACAGGGCATGGTCTACCTGGAGCAACCGTAGCGAAAAAGAATATACCAACCTCCCTCCGGGGCAATATGTTTTTAAGGTAAAATCCAGGAATAGCAATGGAAACGAATCGGATACCGATACCTACTCCTTTGTTATCGCCCCGCCATGGTACAGCAATCCGGTAAGCCATACGATCTATTGCGTTTTGGTCGGGCTGGCCATCTTCTTGCTTTTTAAATGGCAAAAAAAGAAGCTGCAACGCAAACACGATCATGAGTTATACTTAAGTCAATTAGAGCTTGACAGGAGCGAAAAAGAAGTCGTGCGCCTTCAAAATGAAAAACTGGAAGCAGAAATCGCATTTAAGAACAAGGAATTGGCCAATATGACGATGCACCTTATCCAACGCGGCGAAGTGCTCTCGAAGATTAAGGAAACGATATTGGCAGTGGTCAAGAAACATGACTTTCCGGACAGCACCATCAATTTCAGGCAGCTTATCCGGCTTATCCGCACGGCTGAGCGCACCGAGGAGGATTGGGAACAATTCAGTGTTCATTTCAACCACGTCAATCAAGGGTTCTTTGCTCGCCTTAAGCAGCTGTATCCCGATCTAACACCTAACGAACTAAAGCTTTGCGCTTTCCTTCGCATGAATCTCTCGTCAAAAGAAATTGCCCAACTGATGAACATTACCATCAAAGCCGTAGAGGTAAGCCGGTACCGGCTGCGTAAAAAAATTAAACTGGATCCCGAGCAAAACCTTTATGAGTTTCTACTACAGATCCGGGATGATAAGCGATAGGCGCCATTTTACTGACCCTGCGCCAAATAAAAAACAATCAACTGAAAAACAGAATATTATACACGGATTGTAGTGGCATTGTAGTGTATTTTTTTGCCGAAATGCCCACCCCTTTGATTTTTGTAGGGGTATTGTAGAACGAGCGGATAGGTCTTGTTAAAATCTACATGATAGCTTTGCCTTTGCTTTTTCGCGCCAAGTGTGTAAAAAAAAGCAAAACCAATTTTTAACCATATTAATAAGTTCAGTCATTATGAAAAAAAGAGTTTTACATGCATTCATCGTGCTCTGTGTTTGCTTGTCGCCGTTGGTGCTTGCCGCACAAACCCTGCAAGTGACGGGCAAGGTTACAGCAGCGGCAGACGGGAGGCCCCTTTCGGGTGTGACGGTAGCTGTTCAGGGCTCAACGATGGCAACCAGCACCGATGACGATGGCAACTACGTCATCTCTCTTGAAGCCGGATCGACATTAGTTTTCCGGCAATTGGGCATGGTCACACGACACATTGAAGTAACGCAAAGCGGCACCATCAATGTGACACTGGAAGACGAGTCAAGCACCTTAGACGAGGTCGTCGTTGTCGGATATGGCACACAGAAAAAGAGTGTTGTCACAGGTGCTATCAGCAGCGTAAAAGCCAGTGACTTGGAAACCATGCCCATTACGCGAATCGAACAATCGCTCCAGGGACGGACCTCCGGCCTTACCATTGCCGCAAGCTCCGGACAGCCTGGATCAGCCTCCACCATCCGGGTACGGGGTATCACCACATTTGGAAACAATAATCCGCTTTGGGTCGTGGATGGCGTGGTCGTGGATGCAGGTGGTATCGGCTACCTCAATCAATCAGATATCGAATCCATTGAAGTGTTAAAGGACGCATCGTCACAAGCCATATACGGTGCGCGTGCGGCAGCGGGAGTTATTCTGGTCACCACCAAAAAGGGCCAGGCAGGTGGCATCAGAATTAATTACAATGGTTTTTATGGGGTTTCCGCTCCAGCAAAAAAGCTGAGCCTGCTAAATGCCACGGAATACGCGACGCTACGTAACGAGGCCTCGTTAGCTGCGGGAAACAGTATGCCTTTTCCCGACCCTGCCGCCTACGGCGTTGGAACTGATTGGCAGAAGCAAATCTTCAATGATAATGCCCAGCGGCACAATCATGAATTCAGCATAAGTGGAGGTAATGAACGTTCTACATTCTATGCCTCGTTTGGATACCTGGGCCAGGACGGCATCGTTGCCACCGATATTTCCAAATACCGACGGACAAACATCCGTCTCAATTCTGAACATAAAATTACAAGTTGGCTGAAAATTGGACAAAATCTCGGGTACGCCCACGATAAGTCAATCGGATTGGGTAACACAAACAGCGAATTTGGCGGACCGTTGAGTTCCGCCATCAATTTGGATCCCATCACGAAGGCGGTAATTACCGACCCAACAGAGGCGTCAGCTTCCAAGTATGCGAATAATCCTGTAGTGCGCGATGCCTTTGGCAATCCCTACGGAATTTCGGATATCGTCGCCCAAGAGATGACCAATCCCTTAGCCTATATACAGACCCGTTTGGGCAACAACGGCTGGTCGGACAATATCGTAGGCAACGTGTACACGGAAATATCCCCTATCGAAGGACTCACATTCCGCTCCACATTCGGCACGAAATTGTCCTACTGGGGCTCGGAAAGCTTCACACCGATCTTTTACCTCAACCCCACGACCATCAGCTCACAGACCTCCTTCAATAGGGGAATGAACCGCGGGTTTGACTGGAATCTCGAAAATACGATATCGTATACACATGGCTTCAATGACCACAACTTTACCTTTCTTATAGGACAAGGCGCATATAAAGATAGCCAGGCGCGCGGACTTAGTGTAACATACTTCAATGTGCCCGCCGATAATTTTGATGATGCCTCGCTCAACTACAACGTCCCTACCGATCAGCGGAATTCATCAGGTTCGGAGGGATCAGGTCATACGGTATCTTCTCTTTTTGCCCGGGTAAATTACAACTACAAAGAGCGATACATCGCGGAAGCATTGGTACGCCGCGATGGTTCTTCCCGATTTGGCGCCAATAATCGCTATGGGGTTTTTCCGTCTTTTTCCCTGGGCTGGAATGTATCCAATGAAGAATTCCTTACGGGCAACACCATCATCAACTCCCTGAAAATACGGGGCGGCTATGGCGTGGTCGGCAATGATAACATCGGCGATTTTGCTTTTCTATCTACCATCGGGAGCGGCAGAAACTATACCATAGGTACATCCGGAAGCTATTTTGTGGGCTATAGCCCCAATGCACCATCAAATCCCGACCTGCGATGGGAAGAGACCAGCCAAACAAACATTGGCTTCGATGCCATAGTGCTGCAAAACTTCAACATAACCTTCGATTGGTACCGTAAAGTCACCTCAGGCATTTTACAGAACCCGCGCATTCCCGGCTACGTCGGTGCAATTTCCAATCCGGCTGCAAACATCGCAGACATGCGCAATGCTGGCGTAGAACTGGAATTGGGATACCGTAACCAAGTTGGCCAATTGAGCTTTTCGGTAGATGGCAATGTGTCTTACCTCAAGAATGAAGTAACGAACTTGGGAACCGGCATAAGCTATCTTTCAGGCGGTCAAAGCTTCCAGTCATCCAGTTATCCCATCACGCGTACCGCTTTAGGCCAAGCGTTTAATTCCTTCTTTGGCTTTCAAACCCTCGGTATCTTCCAGACACAAGAAGAAATCAACAACTATGTCAACAGCGAAGGCGGTTTAATTCAACCCAACGCAAGCCCCGGCGATTTCAAATGGGCCGACGTCAACGGCGATGGCTCAATTACCGAAGACGATCGCACATTCATCGGCGACCCAACACCGAATTGGACTTATGGTCTTACGATCAGCATGGCATGGCGTGGTTTTGATGCTGTTATCTTTGGACAAGGTGTGGCAGGCAATAAAATTTTCCAGGGGCTGCGCCGTTTGGATATGTCTACCGCAAACTACCAGCGCAAAGCGTTGGGCAGATGGACTGGACCGGGTTCCAGCAATACCTTCCCGCGTTTGAACGATGCTGACCCGAATGACAACTTCACCAACCCGTCCGACTTTTACCTGGAAGATGGCGCTTATTTTAGGTTGAAGACGCTCCAGCTGGGCTATTCATTGCCACCTCAGGTATCCCGAAAAATTGGACTGCAGAAAACGCGGGTTTACATCATGAGCGAAAACCTTTTTACGCTGACCAGGTATACGGGCTATGACCCCGAAATAGGCGGCGGCGTGATGAGTATCGACCGGGGGATTTATCCTCAAGCACGGTCATTCATGATTGGATTAAATGTGGGCTTTTAAACTACGAATACGATGAATAAGACGATAAAATATTTCTTTTACAGCTGCACCGTCGCCTTACTGGGCACTGCATGCAGCGATTCCTTCCTTGATGTGAAACCTCGGGGGACCGACCTTGAAGCCAACTACTACCGAAACAGGCAGGAAGCTTTTAATGGCTTGGTGGCTGTTTATGACGTGGTCGGCTGGCAAGGCGGTGGCTATGTCACCAAGATCAACGCCGTGAGTGCTGCCTCAGATGATCATTATGCCGGCGGTGGCGGGCCAAATGACGTGACGAACCTACAGGTTTGGTCTGATTATTCACTTACCCCGGCACAAGGGCCACAGGAAGAGTTGTGGCGCAAAGGATTCTCAGGCATTTTCCGAGCCAATATCTTGCTTCAAAAATTGCCTGATATTCCTATGGACGAAAACGAAAAAGCACGCTTTACGGCGGAAACCAAATTCCTGAGGGCATACTTTTATTTTGATTTGGTACGCTTATTCAAGAATATCCCGTTATTTACGGAACCGGTAGCAACCGACCAAATGTATAACGTCACGCAGGCGCCCCCCGTCGATGTGTATGCACTTATCGAACAAGATTTACTTGATGCGATACCGGCGCTTCCACCGACCATACCTGTAGCGACCGAAGGGGGCCGCGCTACGCAAGGCACGGCCAGAGCATTGCTCGGCAAGGTCTACCTGCAACAGGAAAAATTCGGCCCCGCCGCCGAGCAGTTGGCACAAGTGAATGGCGAGCCGGGCAGCACCAGCCAATACGGCTATAGACTGCTTGACAACTTCGGCGATCTGTTTGAAGTATCCAATAAATTCAACAGCGAATCTATTTTTGAAATATCGTTTACCAACACCTCTGTAGGTGACTGGGGCTGTGTGTCTTGTACCGAGGGTAATGTGATGAACATCATGGTCGGCCCACGCAATTATAATCCCCGCCCTGGGGCACCTGACTACGTGTCTGGCTGGAGTTTCCTCCCCATCACACCGCAATTGTTTGATGAAATACACTACGATCCGCGCAACCCGCACACCGTAGCCAACTTGGACAGCTTGGAAGCAAACGGCTTAGCGACTTATGAAAAAGGGTACATGAACACCGGCTATTTTCTTGAAAAATTCGCCGGGCGGGAAAAAGACCGCTGGACAGGTGCGGGCAGTCCCGAACTCAACTTCCCGCAGAATATGTATGAGATACGGCTCGCCGATACCTATCTGCTTGAAGCGGAAGCATTGGTCCGTGGCGGCGGCAATGCGACCCGGGCGGCTGCCTTGCTCAACGCTGTACGCCACCGTGTAGGCTTAGGGCCCATAGCAGCAACGTTTGACAACATTAAACGCGAACGTCGCCTGGAGCTGGTAGGCGAAGGGCACCGTTGGTTTGACCTTGTGCGATGGGGCGATGCAGCTACCGCATTGGCGTCACGCGGTTTTGTCGCAGGACGACATGAAATCCTGCCTATACCCCTGCTTGAACTCGAAAATACGCAAATCGAACAGAGCGTAGAGTGGGGTGGGACGAAATAATCAATCAAATAACCCAATCGAAAAGCCATGATATATAAGCATCAAAAATACATCAAGCGCGTTATCTCAAAAACGCTACATGTGGTTACGGTACTATTGCTGTTTGCCGGATGTTCAGACGAAACTGAGGACCTCTCGCTCGGCCAGCTGCCCAGCGCCGATTTCCAGGCCGTGGTTGCCGAAGGCAGCAATACTGTGCAACTTATCAACACCACTTCGACACCCACGATTGCGTATTGGACTGTCGAAAACACGGGACAGACTTTCCGGGGGGATACGGCTACTATACGCCTTACTTTTGAGGGCACATATGACGTCACGTTGTTAGTTGCTGGCAAAGGCGGCACATCTACCATCACTAAACAGGTAACTATCGCCCAAAACGACCCCACCGCCTGCAGCCCGGATAGACCGTTGGGTTTCATTGCCGGATGTACAGAAAAGGTTTGGCGGCTCAACCCTGAGGCGGGCGCATTCAAAGTAGGTGAAGGGCCTGATAATGGCAATTGGTGGTCAAGTGGTGCCGGAGATGTCCAAGCACGTGCTTGTGAGTTTAACGACGAATTTACGTTTAGATTTGATGCGCAAGGCACATTTGTCTATGACAACAAGGGCGATTTATTTGCTGATGGCTATCTCGGTACTGGATCAACTGCTTGCGAGCCGGCCAGTAACCTGACGGGTGATCAAGCAGCTTGGGGTTCGGGGACATTTTCCTTTTCTGTCATAGAGGGCGCGGGCATCAACGGACTTGGCCAACTGCGGTTGAACGGGCGAGGCGCACACATCGGCGTCAAGAAAGCGCATAATGGCGGAGAGACACCAGGTGGCCCCGTTGGAAACTCGGTGACCTACGATATCCTTGCGATGGAACAGAATGTAAACGGCGAGGGCTACGACATCCTCAAAATCGGCGTAAATATCGGCGGTCCTGGTTGGTGGACCTTCACTTTACGTTCCTACTGATGTTTTTTTATAATTTTATCGTTAGTTTGGCAATCCGGCATGGTTCATTCCGCCGGATTGCATTGTTAGGCCCTTAATGAGCGGGGCAATAGAACGCTGTAACACTTCATAAATAATTTTCGCATGATACGTCTTTTTTTAATCCCTATCCTGTTTTTGGCCTGCGCCAGTGAGTCTCCAAAACCGAATATCCCGATGCCGGAACCGCCGCAACATACGGAATACACCTTCGAAAGCACCCCTTCCTGGTCCGACGAATTTGATTACGAAGGCCTTCCTGACGAAAGTAAATGGAGCTATGATGTGGGATCTGAAAACAATGGCTGGGGAAATAACGAACTGCAATATTACACCGAAAAGCGTTTGGAAAACGCCCAAGTTGGAAATGGCGTACTCACGATCACGGCCATTAAAGAAGACTATGAAGGGTTGAATTTTACCTCAGCACGGCTGGTAAGCCGCGGCAAGGCTGACTTTTTATATGGTCGGTTTGAAGTGAGGGCCAAGGTTCCTGCTGGTATCGGCACATGGCCGGCCGTATGGATGCTACCCACCGACTGGGCTTATGGCGGGTGGCCGGCATCGGGAGAAATCGACATCCTCGAACATGTGGGGCATGATCAAGATGTGGTTCACATAAGTGTGCATACCGAAGCATACAACCATGCGATCGGCACACAGAAGACCGCCACTCGAAAGATAGAACATGCAACCACGGATTTCCATCGCTATCGGGTGGATTGGACACCGGCTTATATCCGTGGATACGTAGACGATATGCCCATCTTTAACTTTCCCAATGAAGGTGGCGGTTTCCAAGTATGGCCGTTTGACAAGAAATTCCACTGGCTCATCAACATCGCTGTGGGCGGAAATTGGGGCGGCCAACAGGGAGTCGACGATGGTGCGTTTCCAGCACGCATGGAAGTCGATTATGTGCGTGTATATAATTTGGTCGAAAACTAGCTTAACCGTATTGCAAAATGAACACACACGTTGTCAAACCTGACGCTAAGCCTAATATATCCGCTACGCTGGCCATCTTATTCTGCTGTGTCCTGTTCGTATGTTGCCAAGGGCCAAAGAAAAATTTTCTGCGCGCCCAGGGCCACCACATTGTAAATGGACAAGGTGATACCATTATACTACGTGGTATGGGCCTCGGCGGATGGATGCTTCAGGAGGGTTACATGTTTAGGCTTGGCTTTCTCGGACAGCAGTATCGCATACGTGAAAGCATTGAAGATGTCGTAGGCAAGGAAGAGACTGATCGGTTTTACAACGAATGGTTGGTCAACCATACGCGACGCATCGATATCGATTCAATGGCTGCGTGGGGATTCAACTCCATCCGGCTCCCTATGCATTACAACTTGTATACATTGCCCGTGGAAGATGAGCCTGTCACTGGCGAAAACACCTGGTTGGAAAAGGGGTTTGCCCTCACGGATAGCCTGCTCACTTGGTGCAAGGCCAACGGGATGTACCTCATTCTCGACCTCCATGCCGCCCCCGGAGGGCAAGGCAATGACTTGAATATCTCGGACCGCAACCCCGATAAGCCCTCCTTTTGGGAGAACGAGGCCAACCGCCGGAAAACCATCGCCCTCTGGCGTAAGCTGGCTGAGCGTTATGCCGACGAAGAATGGATAGGCGGGTATGATGTGCTTAATGAAACCAATTGGGGTTTTGAGGATGCTGCTGATTTCAGGGGTACTGCCGAGCAGACCAATGTGCCGCTGCGGCAATTTCTGGTAGACGTCACCCGGGCCATACGCGAAGTAGACACCAACCACATCATCTTCTTGGAGGGCAATGGCTTCGCCAACAACTACAACGGCATCTTTCCCAAGTGGGACGACAATCTGGTGCTTAGTTTCCATAAATATGGCAACCCGAATACCGAAGCATCCATCCAGCGCTTCCTCGACCTGCGCGATGAGCATGATATCCCGCTATGGCTGGGCGAATCGGGTGAAAATTCAAACACCTGGTTTACCGAAGCGATTGCGCTATGCGAACAAAATGGCATCGGCTGGGCTTGGTGGCAAAATAAAAAAATGGGCATCAATCAGCCCTTGGAAATCACTCCCCCCGAAGGTTATACAGCGTTGCTGGATTACTGGTCTGGCAAGGGCAAAAAACCTTCACACGAAGAGGCCCTGCGCATATTGAACCAGTGGTTGGAAAATCTCAAGCTGGAAAACAACATTTTCCATCGTGATGTGGTAGACGCCATGTTCCGGCAGGTCTATTCACATGATGCGCTGGCCTTCAAAAACCATGCAATTCGCAAGGGCACCGTACTGAATGCTGCCGACTTCGATTTGGGCCGGCAACGCGTAGCCTACTACGATACCGACACCGCCAGCTACCACTATACCCCCGGCATGAACACACAGGGCAACCGCGGCCGAAGTTACCGGAATGACGGGGTGGACATTCAGGCCGATACGTCCGGCTACTATGTCTTCCATATCGAAAACGGCGAATGGCTGCAATACACATTGAATATAGCGGAAGAAGGAATAGCGCAGCTATTGCTTAACGTAGCCAGCGAAACTGACGGTGGCCGCATCATCGTGATGATCAATGGTAATATTCTGTCCGAACCTATTGAAGTGCCTGCCACGGGTGGTGGGCAGACATGGGCTACCATCCCGATACAACTGCCGGAATTCTCCCCGGGACAACACCGCATACGCATTGTTGCCGAAACAGGAGGCTTTAACTTTAAATCCATGACATTTGACTAACCATAAGACGACAAGCCAATGACATATCGCAATGCTGACATCGCTAATTTTGGAAGCGAAATAGCAACTCGGACATGTCATCAAACACGATATTATTTTCACCGCTTTCGTTGCCCAACAGTGGGCTGACCTTAAAAAACCGCCTCGTGGTATCACCCATGTGCCAGTACAGCGCAGAAGACGGATTTGCCAATGACTGGCACCTCGTCCACTTGGGCAGTAGGGCTGTCGGCGGCGTGTCGGCCGTCATTCAGGAGGCGACGGCCGTAAGCCCCGAAGGACGCATTACCTATGGCGACCTCGGTATTTGGGAAGACGGGCATATCACCGCGCTTCACCGTATCACCGCTTTCCTCAAGCAGCAAGGCGCTATCCCAGGCATCCAATTAGCGCACGCCGGGCGAAAGGCAAGCGCGGAAAAGCCTTGGCTGGGAGGCAAGCAAATCAAAGCAGGTAAACACGCTTGGCGCCCACTTGCGCCTTCTGCTATACCTTTTGCTAAAGACGATGATGCACCGCAGGCCATGGACAACCGCGCCATCACAAAGGTGATCAGGGACTTTGTTGAAGCGGCGCGACGCGCGGTTCGCGCCGGCTACCAACTTATTGAAATACATGCAGCCCACGGCTACTTACTTCATCAATTTCTTTCGCCATTATCCAATCAACGTACCGATGGCTACGGAGGACCTTTTGAAAACCGCATCCGCTTACTGATTGAAGTGGTCGACGCTGTCGCTTCGGCTATCCCAAAAGACGTATCGTTGTGGGTACGCTTATCAGCTACGGATTGGGTGGCGGATGGATGGGACTTGCCCCAAAGTATTCAACTGGCTACCGTATTGAAAGGCCACGGGGTGGAGGTAATAGACGTATCATCCGGGGGAATGGTACCGCGGGCGGTAATCCCCGCAACTCCCGGTTATCAAGTGCCTTTTTCAGAACGTATCCGTAAGGAAAGCGACATGCTCACCGCGGCTGTCGGATTGATTACCACCGCACCGCAAGCGGAAGCCATTCTTACGGAAGGCGAGGCAGACGTGGTACTGATCGGACGGGAGCTGCTGCGGAATCCCTACTTTGCGATTCAGGCAGCTACCCAAGTAGGTGAAGATGTAACGTGGCCGCTTCAGTATTTACGGGCTAAGCCGCCTTTGGGTCGTTGACCTCATCGGACTCACGCCATCACCGGGCCTCGCGGCTGTTTGCCGCCTACACGCCGAACTCATCGGGCTCACCGGAAAAACCGGCAGTCATGCTTTAATAGTCCGGCGTACGCATGCCTTTGTTAAAATATGTAAAAGTTGTTAAAAAAGTTAAATCATTAGGCTACTGAAAATTAGGCATCTATTTTTACGCTCACTTAATCAGTAAGCCATGGAAAATATCGTTGCACTTGCCCTTTTCTCATGCCTGCCGCTATTCAGCGTCGCTCAATTGAGCCAACCTCAGCATTATTGTATCGCCCAGTCCGTTGAACTTCATTCGAAGGTCGTCGGCGATACCTTCACAATAAGCATTCAGACGCCAAAGGAATACACAACCGAGCCGGACAAACATTATCCCATTGCATTATTGATCGACGGTGACTTTTACTTCCCGACATTGGCGCCATTAATGCGCCAGTATGAGATGACAGGCCTGCTACCTCCTATAATCTTAGTCGGTATCGGCTATGGCGACTTCCAGAAGATGGACGCACTACGAATGCGGGACTTGCTTTACCCCCAATCACTGGAAACCGACGAACTTGATGCTCCAGGAGGTGGATTGGATTTTTACCGTTTTATCACGGATGAGCTTTTGCCTTACCTGGAGGCAGATTTACGAGTGGACACTACCCAACGGACACTTTTGGGACATTCATTTGGCGGCTATTTTGCACTTTTTGCATTGCTGCAGCAAACGCAAATGGGGCACCAGATCTTCTCAAACATCGTTTCAGCAAGCCCCTCGCTGTGGTACAATGATTTTTACCTTTATCAATTACCTGAAGAACTGGCCTCAGCTCATCCGAGGGAAAAACTGAATGTCATCATAACGGCCGGCGGACTAGAAAACGAAGAGTGGACGTTAAGCCCCTTACAGAAATTAACAGTGCTGTTTAATCACCAAAGCGTCCCGAACTTATATCTGAACGCATTTATTTATAATTTCCTAGACCACATGGATACCGGTCAGCTTAGTTTTATGAAGGGATTGCAACGTTTTTACAGTCCGGCCGTCACTCAATAATCACAGCCGTACCACTCGCTGTAACCATCAACATACTTCCACCGCTACCCACGGTTTCGTAATCCAAATCAACGCCGACCACTGCGTTGGCTCCCAGTGAAGCGGCATACTGTTGCATTTCATAAATTGCCGTTTCCTTTGCCTCGCGTAGTACCTTTTCATATGAACCCGACCGTCCGCCGACGATATCACGTATCCCGGCAAAAATATCCCTGAAGAAATTGGCGCCAATAATGGTTTCACCACTCACCAAACCGATATACTTTACTATCCGTTTTCCTTCTACCTGAGGTGTTGTCGTAACCAGCATAACTTTTCCGTTTTCAATTGGATGCCATGCAAAGGGAAAAGTTACATGCCTCGTCAGTCAATCCGTAGAAAGTTATCATCTTTGTCGAATTTCAACTCCATGCGATTAGAAAGCTTTATTTCCTGCCCGGCCCCATCCAGCTCCCAGCCCACAACAAAATCATCCGGATATGTGACGTTCACGTAGGCAAGTATTCTGTCGGGAATAACACTGTCGTGCAGTTTATTTGTTCCTTCCACACTTGTTATAGCGCCTTTTTTGTCGAAGTCAAGCTCAAACCCTTCATCGAGAAAGACTTGATATGTCGTTTTTAAATCGTCGCGCTCCTTTACTACCTGGATAATTTCATAATCTGGAAAATGCAGGGCTATGTAAGTCCGGGCGTTGGATGGAAGTTCGTCTGTCTCGATAACACGTTCCTTGTCGCAAGCGGTAAATGACACCAGTGTGATGCCTATGAGCATCGTCAGCTTAATTACTTTTTCCATGTTTGTTTTGTTTGATTTCAGACCAGACAACTTAAGGGCGGCCTACCCTTATACAAACGTGAAAAAATCTCGCCGGACTATCCGTTTACCACTTTATCAAGTATGGCGGTGTATAACCGAACGCCTTCTCCTATTTCATCCAGGTAGATAAACTCATCGGCCATATGTGAGCGCGCGGAGTCGCCAGGTCCGAGCTTAAGCGATGGAATATCCAGCAGTGCCTGATCACTGGTGGTCGGCGATCCGTACGTTTTGCGTCCAAACGCCAGGCCAGCCTGCACGACCGGATGTTCCTTGGGTATCGATGACGGTTTGAGCCGTACAGAACGTGGTTTTACTTCACATTTTACATGCTGACGGATGATATCGAGCACTTCTTCATTGCGATATGCATCCGTTACACGGATGTCCACCACAAATTCGCACGTAGCTGGTACCACGTTATGCTGCGACCCTGCATGAATCACGGTAACACTCATTTTAATCGGACCGAATTCCTCAGACTCCTTAGGGAAGCGGTAACTGATAAACCATTCGATGTCCTTAAGTGCTTTATAGATTGCGTTATCCCCTTCTTCGCGGGCTGCATGCCCGGCAGTGCCGTACGCGGTGCAATCCAGCACCATCAGTCCCCGTTCGGCTACAGCCAGTTGCATAAGCGTAGGCTCTCCTACAATCGCAAAATCCAATGGGCCCAAATCGGGAATGACCAGTTCCAGCCCGTTCGTACCCGATATTTCTTCCTCTGCTGTAGCAGCAAGGCAAAAGTTATAGTGGAGTCCCTCCTGCGGATAAAAATGGAGAAAGGTAGCTATCAACGAAACGAGGCAGCCACCTGCATCGTTACTTCCCAATCCGTATAACTTGCCATCCTCGATATCAGGCGAAAACGGGTTACGTGTGTAACCTGTATTCGGCTTTACTGTGTCGTGGTGGGAATTGAGCAAGATAGTCGGTTTTGCCGGATCAAAAAACTTATTATACGCCCATATATTGTTCATCTTCCGATAAGTGCGTACCCCCCGCTGCTGCAAAAACCGCGCTATGGTATCCCCCGTTTGGTTTTCTTCCTTACTAAACGAAGGGATACGGATGAGGTCACGAAGAAGATTGGTGCTATCGTGTATGAGCTTTTCAATCATTATACAGTCCTCCGGCCTTGAGTGCGGACAGTTTTATGCCTTTAATGAATGCAGAACTGAACCCATTGTGTTCCATCTCATTTAACCCGGCAATGGTACAGCCCTTAGGTGAGGTTACCTTGTCGATTTCACTTTCGGGATGGCTTTGCGTCTGCAACAATAAATCGGCAGCGCCTTTGGCAGTCTGGACAGCCATTTTCAGCGCATCGTGTGCGTGGAATCCGATTTCAACCCCCCCCTGTGAGGCTGCACGAATACTGCGAAGGAAAAAAGCGATACCACAGGCGCATAACGCAGTCGCGGACGTCATGAGATCTTCGTTAATGGTCACAACAGCCCCCACCGTTTCAAACAGCTGTTTCACCCGGTTGAGTTGTTCATCCGAGGCATTATCGGAAGCAATACAGGTCATCGATTGCCCAATAGCGATGGCGGTATTGGGCATAGCACGGATCACTTGCATGTTGTTGCCCAGCTTATCGCGCACGTCGGCACAGGTAACACCGGATACCACCGACACCACAATTTGCTTTTCCGGCGATACTGCTGGGGCAATCTCTTCCAATACTTTTTTGAGCTGTTGTGGCAGCACTGCCAAGACGATGACCTCGGCGTCATAAATGGCCACTTTATTGTTATCACTGACTTTAAACCCATTTGCGGCCTCCTCGCTTAGTGATTTGAGGCTCCGTCGCGTCAAGGTTATGTCGTCTGCTTTACAGTATGCCTTATTTACTAATCCACGGGCCAATGATAGGCCGATGTTACCGCTTCCAATAATGGTTATTTTGCTCATTTTCGTTAAAAAGTTATCAATTGTCCATTGCGGGGATACCATTACCTGATCATTCGCGTACCAAACTGTTGCTCACGCAGTAAGAGCACGTCATCGGCATGGCCGATGCACACCTCGGCTACCCCTTTAGCGATCGCCTCAAATGCGTTATGTAATTTCGGCACCATGCCATCGGCAATGATTCCTGATGATCTTAATTGTTCAAACTCCCCAGCCCGTATTTGAGGTATGACAGACGCCTCATCGTTGATATCACGAAGCACTCCCGGTTTTTCAAAGCAATACACCAATGAGGTTGTATATCGGTCAGACAGGGCCACAGCCAAGGCCGCAGCGATGGTATCAGCATTCGTGTTGAGCAGTTGCCCGTGCCCATCATGTGTAATCGCCGAAAAAACCGGAACAAAACCATGATCCAACAGTGTGGCTATCGCTTCTGCATCGACCGAATTGGGTAGAATATCCCCAACCAACCCATAATCTATCTCCTTCACCGGCCGCTTCACTGCTCTGATAGCGTTGCCATCGGCCCCGCTAAGCCCTATGGCATTGCACTTATGCGATTGCAGCTTAGCCACCAGCTGTTTATTTGTCAACCCAGCATATACCATCGTCACGATGCGCAACATGGCTTCATCCGTAATGCGGCGGCCGTCTACCAGCTTGGCCTCAACACCAAGATCGGCCGCAATCCGAGTTGCAATCTTTCCTCCTCCATGCACCAAAATCTTGTTTCCCTTCAAGTAAGAAAAGCGTTCAAGAAAGCGACTTAACCCTTCGGGATGGTCGATTATATTCCCCCCGATTTTAATTACCCATAATTTCGCGAGCATCGTATTACTTATTTATCCACCGATAATTGTTCGAGCATACGTTTCAATACCGCCTGGGCGGCCCATACGCGGTTACCGGCTTGCTGAATGACTATGGAATGCGGGCTATCTAATACTTCGCTGGCCAGCTCTACGTCCCGGCGCACGGGTAAACAATGCATAATCTTGGCCTGGTTGGTAAGCGCCAACCGGGAATGGTTCAGCATCCATTGACCGCTGACCGGATGGATTTTCCCATAATCTTCATAGGAGGACCAGTTCTTCACATAGACGAAGTCTGCATCAGCTAGTGCGTCATCCAGTACATGGGTGATTGTGGCACCATGGGTAAATTGCTCGGACAATGTATAGCCCGGCGGATGGGCAATCGTGAATTCCGCCATGCCTTCGCCCTGCGCCCTGCACATCCACTCGGCGAACGAATTAGGTACCGCCTGCGGCAAAGCTTTGACATGCGGCGCCCACGCCATCACAACCTTTGGCTTCCGGGATTGGTGCCAATTTTCTCGGATGGTGATAAGGTCGGTGAGGCTTTGCAAAGGGTGACGGGTGGCGCTCTCCAAGCTGACCACCGGCACACCGCTATAAGCGATAAACTTCTGGAATAAATCTTCACTATAATCGGCTTCCCGATCCTGTAGCTTCGGGAATGAACGTATGCCGAGAACGTCACAATACTGTCCCATTACAGCAGCCGCCTCGCGGATATGCTCTACGGTCGTACCATTCATAGCTATGCCATCTCTCGTTTCAAGCGCCCACCCGTCTTTATCCATATTCATAACCATGACATTCATCCCCAAATTGGCGGCTGCTTTCTGTGTACTTAGGCGTGTACGCAGGCTCGGGTTTAGGAAAACCAATCCCAATGTCTTATGCGTCCCCAATTGACCATATACAAAAGGATTGTTTTTTAAGCGCAACGCTTCATCTACAATGTCCGGGAGGTTGGCTACATCAGCCACCGAAAAAAACTGCTTCATCACACTATATTGAAATTGCCGGCCTTATGGCAGGCGAGTATATCAAAAATCGCTAATCTAACGCTAAAAATTTTTAAGCCGCTCGTCAAACGCTTCCAAAAAGCGGTCTGCATGTAGTTTACTCATACTCAAAGCCGGAAGCAGTCGAATCACATTTGGCTTGGCTTCGCCGGTGAAGATACGGTTTTTAACCAATAAATCCCGCTTGACCATATTCAGCTCGGCTGGCAGGTCAATACCAATCATCAGTCCCATGCCCCGCACTTCCTGTATGCGATCAAAGGCACGCAGCTCGTTGATTAAATATGCGCCCACGTCAGCAGCGTTCCGCATCAAGTCCTCCTGTTGCATCACCTCCAAGACGGCCAGTGCTGCAGCGCAAGCAAGGTGATTGCCGCCGAAGGTGGTACCCAACATGCCAAACCACGGTTTAATCTTCGGTGATATGGCAATAGCCCCAATGGGAAAACCATTGCCCATCCCTTTGGCCATGCTATAAATGTCTGCTTCAACCTCGGCATGATCATGAGCGTAGAAATTACCCGTGCGCCCATATCCGCATTGGACGGAATCCGCTATGAATACTGCGCCATATTCCTCGGTCAGCGCACGGATCTTCTTTAAAAACTGCGGAGAAGCCACCTGGATTCCACCAACCCCTTGGATCCCCTCAATGATAACCGAAGCTATTTCCTCGCCAAAGGCCGCGAACGCGCTTTCTAATGCTTCTTCATCATTAAACGGCAGAAAAACAACATTGCTCGTCTCATTTACGGGCGCAATAATCTTCGGATTGTCTGTCGCTGCCACAGCCAGCGAGGTACGTCCATGAAATGCGCCTTTGAAAGCGATGACCTTTTTTCGGCCATTGTGAAACGAAGCCAACTTCAGCGCATTTTCATTGGCCTCGGCGCCCGAATTGCATAGGAACAACTGAAAATCAGATTTGCCCGAAACGCTACCCAGCAAATCGGCCAGCTGCCGCTGCAGCGGTATCTCTATAGAATTCGAATAAAATCCAATTTGATTCAACTGCTCGGTGATTCGCCGGATGTAGTGGGGATGGGTGTGGCCGATGGAGATTACGGCATGGCCGCCATACAAATCAAGGTATTCATTTCCGTCGGCATCCCAGACGATGCTACCTTTCGCTTTGGTGACCGCAATGGGGTTAATTGGATATACGTCAAATAGGTTCATGCCTTATCAAAAGTAAAAATAGTATTCAATGTAGTTGGTTGCAATAAAAAACCCGTTTTTCGTAAACAAAAAACGGGTTCAACTCTTTACACCTGATTAATCGCTTAGTCCTCTTTCTTCTCGTCCTTTGGAGTTTCTTCCGTTTCAGCGGTGTTTTCTTGCGCATCGGTTGCTTCAGCAACCGGCTCTTCCGGCGTTGCAGGGGATTCAGCGTCAACTGGCTCAGCTACCACCTCTTCAGCAGTGCTTTCCGCCACCGACCCGGCAGCGGCTGCTTCGCTGGCTCCTGCTCCGGCCTTTTTCTTACCGCCGCGTCGTCGGGTAGACTTCCGCTCAGTAACAGCACCATCCTTCTTATATACCTCATTGTAGTCGACCAGTTCAATGAATGCCATTTCGGAGTTGTCTCCCAAACGGTTTTCCATCTTGATGATCCGTGTATAGCCCCCTGGGCGATTAGCTACCTTTTCAGATATCTCACGGAAAAGTATAGTCACAGCTTCCTTGTCTTGCAAGTAGCTGAACACTGTACGCCGTGAATGCGTCGTGTCGTTCTTGGATTTGGTGATTAAAGGTTCTACATATTGGCGCAAGGCTTTAGCCTTAGCCAATGTCGTAGTGATACGCTTGTGCCTAATCAGCGAAGTGGCCATGTTGGCTAACATCGCTTTACGATGGCTTGCTGTGCGGCCTAAGTGGTTGATTTTTTTTCCGTGTCTCATTTTTCTTTAAATTTGTGCATACCGTCCTTTTTTCGGAACAGAGATTATGGAACAAGGGCTAAAGACTATGCTGTTTTTCTTTGAACTTTGTTCCTTGGGTCTTTGCTCCCTTCAAGGGGAATTATGCAACAGGTCGCTAACTATTTATTTATTCTTCGTCAAGCTTGTATTTCGACAAATTCATTCCAAATGACAAGCCTTTAGATTTTACTAATTCCTGAATCTCGCTCAACGATTTTTTACCGAAGTTCCTAAACTTAAGCATATCCGCAACATCGTATGTTACCAACTCGGCAAGTGTGCGGATGTCGGCCGCTTTTAAGCAGTTGAGTGCACGCACAGACAAGTCGAGATCCACCAGCTCTGTTTTCAGAATCTTGCGCATGTGCAGGATCTCTTCGTCTACCACCTTCGTTTCCTCCTTAGCCTGCGACTCAAGCAGCATATTTTCATCTGAGAACAACATAAAGTGCTGAATGAGAATTTTGGCAGCCTCCTTTAATGCATCTTCCGGATGAATGGAACCGTCTGTCGATATATCCAACAACAATTTCTCGTAGTCTGTCTTTTGCTCGACCCGGTAGTTTTCGATGGTATATTTTACATTCTTTATCGGCGTGAAAATAGAATCCACAGCAATAAGGCCAACTGGACCGTCAACTACTTTATTTTCTTCAGCATTGACATATCCCCGCCCTTTTGCTACATTGAGTTCTAATTCGAGGGTTACAGAGCTTTCCATATTGCAGATTACCAAATCCGGATTCAATACGGTAAAGTTGTTGGAAAAATTCGTGATATCTCCGGCTGTTAATTGATCTTGCCCATTAACAACCATAAAGATTTTTTCAGAGTCACCCATCTCCCCAGTTTTCTTGAAACGGACCTGCTTAAGGTTCAAAATGATCTCGGTAACGTCTTCCACGACACCCTTTATGGTAGAAAACTCGTGCGATACACCTGAGAAACGAACCGACGTAATTGCATATCCTTCAAGTGAGGACAATAGAATACGGCGTAAAGCATTACCGATGGTCACACCGAAACCCGGCTCTAATGGACGAAATTCAAACGTGCCATCGAAATCCGTTGATTTCTGCATGATAACTTTATCAGGTCTTTGAAATGCTAAGATTGCCATTTACTTATTCTTAATGTTTGTTTACAAAAATTGCTAAACCGCAGGATAGCATAACCCAAAAAGGCTATGCTATCCTCACGTGTTACTTATTTGGAGTACAACTCGACAATTAAGTTTTCCTTGATATTCTCAGGAATCTCAGCGCGTTCCGGATAATTTAGGAATTTGCCGGTCAACTCATTAGCGTCCCACTCCAACCAGCTAAATTTATTTAGCTTACGGCCGGCGACAGCGTTTGCTATCGCTTCAAGGGATTTCGAGCGCTCACGTACCGCAATGACATCTCCTGGGCGAAGGCTGTATGACGGAATATTGACCACCTCGCCGTTTACCGTAATATGCTTGTGGCTCACCAGTTGGCGAGCAGCCGAACGCGTTGCGGCTATACCCAACCGGTACACCGTATTATCCAAACGAGCTTCAAGAAGCTTTAAGAATACTTCACCGGTGATGCCATGTTTAGAAGATGCCTTGGCGAATAAGTTGGCAAACTGACGCTCCAATATACCGTAGGTATATTTCGCTTTTTGCTTCTCAAGCAATTGCACCGCATATTCGGATTGCTTTCCTCTCCGCTTTGAAACCCCGTGCTGGCCGGGAGGGTAGTTTTTACGTTCTAATGCTTTGTCAGGCCCGAAAATAGGTTCTCTAAATTTCCGGGCAATTTTGGACTTTGGTCCTGTATATCTCGCCATATAGTTGTTGGTTTTAAAGTATCATTCAGCCTGTAGCTGAAGAATCTTAGCTTTAAAAAAATTATACTCGTCTACGTTTCGGGGGGCGGCATCCGTTGTGGGGCAGCGGCGTGATGTCTTTGATAGACGTCACCTCAATACCCGAGTTTTGCAACGTCCGAATGGCCGACTCGCGTCCTGCACCCGGCCCTTTCACAAAAACTTCTACCTTACGCAACCCTAAATCGTGCGCTACCTTGCCGCAATCAGAAGCTGCCTGAGAAGCTGCATAAGGGGTGTTTTTCTTAGAACCCTTAAAGCCCATTTTGCCTGCGCTCGACCACGATATGGTCTGCCCTTGGTTGTTAGTAAGCGTAACGATAATATTATTAAAAGTAGCGTTGATATGCGCCTGACCAACCGGCTCAATGACAACAATACGCTTCTTGCTTACCTTTTTAGTCTTAGCCATTGTCTCTTCTCAATTATTATTTAGTAGCTTTTTTCTTATTTGCGACAGTCTTACGCTTCCCTTTGCGGGTACGTGAGTTGTTCTTTGTACGTTGGCCACGAACCGGCAGGTGCTTACGGTGACGAAGGCCACGGTAACAACCGATATCCATCAGGCGTTTAATGTTCAGCTGCACTTCCGAGCGAAGAGCACCTTCCACCTTGATCTCATCGTTGATAACGGTGCGGATAGCCGTCAACTGATCGTCATCCCAATCCTGCACCTTGACATCGAAATCGATGCCTGCCTTTGTCAAAATACGCTGCGCCGTCGAACGGCCAATCCCGTAAATGTATGTGAGGCCTATTTCTCCTCTTTTGTTTTTAGGTAAATCTATACCTGCGATCCGTGCCATATTTTATTTAGTGATTTACGATTTTAGATTTTAGATTTTAGATTGGTGACCTACTACCTATCTTTGTTGGCAATCGTAAATCCAAAATCTAAAACCTAAGATTTCCTATCCCTGACGTTGTTTAAACTTGGGGTTCTTTTTATTAATTACAAATACCTTTCCTTTGCGACGGATAATCTTGCAATCCGCACTACGCTTTTTAATGGATGCTCTGACTTTCATGATCTTATGTTACTGATTAAGCGGCGTCCCTTCCGCTTTTTATTTATATCGATACGTAATTCTTCCTTTGGTCAAATCGTAGGGAGACATTTCCAACTTCACGCGATCCCCCGGCAATATCTTAATGTAATGCATCCGCATTTTTCCCGAGATATGGGCAATAATTTCGTGCCCATTTTCCAACTCCACGCGAAACATGGCGTTTGATAGCGCTTCTTTAATGACTCCGTCTTGCTCGATTGAGGCTTGTTTAGCCATATAGTCTTGATTATTATCCAATTATACCCCTGCACAAACAGGGATGCAAAGATAAGCAAAAAAAACTGAATGTCAACCCTTTTTATTCAAAACTTCTTCAATATAAGCAAAAGTGGTTAGGACATCGGGTACCCCCTTACGTATAGCCACCATATGCTCATAATGTGCCGACGGCTTGCCATCGGCTGTACTCACCGTCCATCCATCATCCCAAAACTTTACCCCAGCCTTACCCATATTGATCATGGGCTCAATACAGATCACAAGCCCCTCTTCAAGTTTTGTCCCTGTGCCGCGTTTGCCATAGTTGGGAATCTCTGGCTTTTCATGAAGCTTGTATCCGACCCCATGGCCAACAAGCTCGCGAACAATACCATAGCCGTATTGACTAACATGCTCCTGCACGGTATAAGCCACGTCTCCGACCCGCTTGCCGGCTACAGCTTGTTTGATGGCTAGATTTAGCGACTCCAATGTCACACGAAGAAGCCGATCTACCTCCGGCGCCACTTCGCCTACCGCGAACGTGTATGCTGAATCACTGATAAAGTTGTTTAATTCGACACCACCATCTACCGAAACGATATCGCCTTCCCGAAGTTCGTAATCGCTCGGGATGCCATGGACAACCTGGTCATTGACCGAGATACATAATGAGTTGGGAAATCCATTATAGTTTAGAAAAGCCGGGCGCCCGCCATGATCATGGATATAATCATAAGCCAATTTATCCAAAGCCAATGTCGTAATCCCTGGCCTAATTTCCCTGGCGATTTCACCAAGCAACTGCGAAAGCACAGTAGCTGACTTTCGCAGTTGCTCAACATCTTCGGCCGACTTATAATATACTTTAGACATGCTAAAGACTATATTACCGATTGGGTGGGTCCCGATGCCACAGGAGTGCGTCCTTTTATGCGGCCGGTCTTCATCAATCCGTCATAATGACGCATCAACAGATGACTTTCGATTTGTTGCAGCGTATCAAGGACAACCCCCACCAAAATGAGCAGGGATGTACCACCGTAAAAATGGGCGAATTGATTATTCACGCCAAAAAGACTTGCTATTGCTGGTAAGATGGCGATGATAGCCAAAAAAATCGCACCAGGTAACGTGATTTTAGATATCACGCTATCAATGTAGAAGTTGGTCGCTTGCCCTGGCTTTACACCCGGGATAAAACCGCCATTCTTCTTCATGTCTTCCGACATCTGCTGCGGATTGACCATGATTGCCGTGTAGAAAAACGTAAATGCAATAATCAAGACAGCAAACGTTACATTATACGCTACCGAAGTATAATTGCTGAGCGACGTCAGGAAAGAAGATTGCAGGTCCGGAAAAAACTGGCTAAGGCTCATGGGTACAAACATGATGGCCTGCGCAAAAATAATCGGCATTACGCCGGCTGCATTCACTTTCAACGGTATATACTGCCTGACACCACCGTACTGCTTATTACCAACAATTTTCTTGGCATACTGTACGGGTATCTTGCGTACGCCCTGCACAATGAGGATAGTAAAAATCACAACGAAAAACAAGGCTACAAACTCCAGTAACAATGGAATCGGGCCTCCGCCACCAGTACTCATCCGGGAAAACCACTCGGCGGTAATACCGCTTGGCAATTGGGCAATGATGCCCGTCATGATGATCAATGAAATACCATTGCCGATACCTTTGTCGGTAATCCGCTCGCCCAACCACATAACGAACAACGTACCTGCCGTCAGTACAAAAGCCGATAGGATAGTAAACATCGGATCAGCTATCATCTTAGCACCACCGTCAATCTGGGTACGTACATAAGCAATAGACTGTACCAACGTAATAGCCAACGTAAGGTAGCGGGTGATCTGATTCATCTTCTTCCGCCCACTCTCACCCTCCTTTTGCATTTTTTGAAAATAGGGTACAGCTATCCCGAGTAATTGAACCACGATGGACGCCGAAATGTAGGGCATTACCCCCAATGCAAATATTGCTGATCGGGAAAATGAACCACCAGCAAACATGTCGAGCAAACCGAGCAACCCTTCTTTTGCTTCGTGCTGAAGTGCAGCGGGGTTGACGCCAGGCAACACGATGTGGCATCCAACACGATAGATCAAGAGAAACAAAATCGTATTCAAGATACGCGTCCTCAGATCATCGATCTTCCAAATATTGGTCAAGGTTGTGATTAACTTCTTCATGTATTAAAGTTTTACAATCGAGCCCCCTGCAGCTTCAATCGCTTGTTGTGCTGTGGCTGAAAATGCATGCGCCTTTACTTCTATCTTAGACGTCAATTCTCCCCTACCCAGAATTTTCACCAAATCATTCTTGGAAACCAATCCATGCGATTTAAGTGTTTCAAAGTCTATGGTAGCCAAGTTAAATTTCTCGACCAATCCCTGCAACACGTCTAAGTTAATCCCAACATACGCTACCCGATTAGGGTTTTTAAAACCAAATTTAGGTACCCGGCGCTGTAATGGCATTTGACCGCCTTCGAAACCGATTTTCGTGCTATGTCCAGCACGGGATTGCGCTCCTTTATGGCCACGTGTAGACGTACCGCCACGACCAGAACCTGTACCACGGCCTATACGCTTCCTGCTTTTGATTGATCCTTCTGCGGGTTTTAGATTACTTAAATTCATCTTTCTGATATTATGTTATACCTTCGCTTTCACTATACAGGTATAACGATTAAACGTAATTATACTTCCTCTATTGCGATAAGGTGATTCACCTTCCGCACCATACCGATGATAGCGGGCGTAGCCTCTACTTCGACAGAATGGTTGATTTTGCGTAGCCCCAACGCCTTCATGGTCTGCTTTTGGCGCTCGCTTCTATCAATGATACTCTTAATCTGGGTAATTCTGATCTTTGCCATGACAGTTATCCGTTAAATACTTTATTCAAATCAACGCCGCGTTGTTGAGCCACCGTATAAGCGTCACGCATCTTCAACAGTGCATCGATAGTTGCTTTTACCACGTTATGCGGGTTGGACGAACCCAGCGATTTGGCCAATACGTCGGTTACGCCGGCACTTTCCAAAACAGCACGCATAGCGCCACCGGCCAATACGCCCGTACCATGTACGGCAGGCTTAATCAAGACATTGCCACCGGAAAACTTTCCGTATTGTTCGTGAGGCACGGTACCTTTGATAATAGGCACCTTGATTAAGTTCTTCTTGGCATCATCGATCCCTTTGGTAATGGCTTCTGTAACCTCCTTGGCTTTCCCAAGGCCATAGCCGACTACACCGTTTTCATCACCTACAACGACAATCGCTGAAAAGCTAAACGTACGGCCGCCTTTCGTTACTTTCGCCACCCGTTGGATACTGACCAAGCGATCCTTCAATTCGATTTCGCTCGATTTAACTCGTTTTATATTGCTTAATGACATGTTCTCGATTGATTAAAAATCCAAACCTGCTTCACGGGCACCCTCGGCAAGCGACTTCACCCGGCCATGGTACAGATATCCGTTACGGTCAAAAACTACTTTATTAATTCCGGCGGCCAATGCCTTCTCAGCGATCAGCTTTCCAACAGCCTTGGATTGCTCCACTTTGTTGCCTGATGCCGAAAAATCCTTAGCCAAGGATGACGCGGAAACCAATGTTACTCCAGCTTGGTCGTCAATCACTTGTGCATAAATGCCTTTATTACTCCTATATACAGACAAGCGTGGGCGCTCAGGTGATCCGGATAAGTGCTTTCTAATCCCCTTTTTGATACGATCCCTACGCGATACTTTTTTTTCTGCCATGATTGTTACTATTTTTTAGCTGCAGATTTTCCTGCTTTTCTCCGCAACTGCTCGCCAACAAACTTAATACCTTTTCCTTTATATGGTTCCGGTGCACGCAATGAGCGGATTTTCGCGGCTACCTGTCCCAACAATTGTTTGTCTATAGACTCCAATGTAATGGTCGGGTTTTTCCCCTTCTCAGCTGTTGTCGTCACCTTTACCTCCTTGGGGAGAATCAGTACAACTTGGTGAGAAAATCCGAGCGTAAGATCAAGGGTCGATCCTTGCGCATTGGCCCGATAACCAACCCCTACCAGTTCCTGTGTAGTCTTATATCCATCGGTAACGCCAACAACCATGTTATTCAACAGGGAACGATACAGGCCGTGAAGGGCTTTATGCCTTTTCTGATCCGTAGGGCGCTTTACCAACAATTGACCGTCCTCCTGCGTTACGGTAATATCCTTATCCACCTGCTGGCTCAATTCACCCTTCGGCCCTTTTACCGTTACCAAGTTTTTATCTGATACAGTAATCGTCACCCCAGCGGGAATGGCGATAGGTGCTTTTCCAATTCTTGACATCTTGTGTGTTCCTCCTGATTAATATACGTAACATAAAACCTCGCCGCCGACATTCTGAAGACGGGCTTCCTTGTCGGTCATTACGCCTTTGGACGTAGAAAGAATGGCGATTCCCAATCCATTCAACACACGTGGCATGGTATCCACTCCTGCATATTTTCTCAGGCCGGGTTTGCTCACACGTTTCAAGGTGCGGATAGCCGGAACTTTACTCACCGGGTGATACTTCAATGCGATTTTGATAGTACCCTGTACGGTGTCTTCATCGAATTTGTAATTCGCGATGTAACCTTTATCGAAGAGCACTTTCGTAATCTCCTTCTTAAGGTTCGATGCAGGAATTTCAACAACCCTGTGGTTGGCCTTAATGGCATTCCTTACTCGGGTAAGGTAATCCGCTATTGGATCTGTATTCATTTATTGTATTATTGTGACAACGGTTTCCTTCGGCCACCATGGCTTCCGGACCTATTATCGGTTAAAAATTCTAATTTGCACTTCTCGGTTCGCCGTATCGACTATCCGTTACCGACCATTGACCATCAATTACCAGGAAGCCTTCTTCACTCCTGGAATCTTCCCTGCCACCGCCATTTCACGGAAAGTCACCCGTGAAATGCCGAACTGGCGCATATAGCCTCTTGGACGCCCCGTCAATTTGCAGCGGTTGTGCAAACGGACAGGTGACGCGTTCTTTGGCAACTTATCAAGCGCAGCATAATCACCTGCAGCCTTTAATGCTGCACGCTTTTCCGCATACTTTGCTACCAATTTAGCGCGTTTTATCTCGCGTGCTTTAATTCCCTCTTTAGCCATTAGTTACTGTATTTTGATTTTTGAATGGTAATCCAAACTGCTTCAACAACTCCAGTGCTTCCACATCGGTCTTTGCACTGGTTACAAAGGTAATATCCATTCCCTGAATTTTATTGATCTTATCGATATCAATCTCTGGGAAAATAATCTGCTCGGTAATACCCAACGTATAGTTACCCCGGCCGTCAAAGCCCTTATCGTTGATGCCCCTGAAATCACGAATACGCGGAAGCGCTACAGCGATCAACCGATCCAGGAACTCATACATCTTGCTGTCGCGAAGCGTCACCCGTACGCCTATCGGCATTCCTTTGCGGAGCTTAAAATTTGAAACGTCTTTTTTCGAGCGCGTTGCAACAGCCTTCTGACCCGTAATGATGGTCATTTCATTGATTGCGTTATCAATCAACTTTTTATCGGCAGTTGCTGCACCGATGCCTTGGCTCACAGCGATTTTCTCGAGTTTCGGCACCTGCATGACGCTTTTATATTGAAATTTTTCTTTCAGCGTGGTACGGATTTCATCCTTGTACTTCGCTTTTAATCTTGGTACATATGCCATTAGTCAATCACCTCCCCTGATTTTTTCGCTATGCGAACGATTTTCTTCTTACCATTTACTTCAGTCACTTTACGCCCAATACGAGTTGGTTTACCACTTTTGGGGTCGATATAAGCGAGATTGGAAATGTGGATAGGCGCTTCCTTCTCGATAATGCCTCCGTTAGGGTTAGCAGCGCTGGGTTTGGCGTGTTTCTTTACCATATTCACTCCTTCAACGATAGCTCTGTTCTCGGCTATCAGTACTTCCAACACCTTCCCTTGGGATCCTTTGGAATTGCCAGAGATGACTTTCACCAAATCCCCAGTACGGATTTTAATCTTATGTGTCGATGTCTTTGTCTGTCCCATGATTATAATACCTCCGGTGCTAATGATACAATTTTCATGAACTGCTTTTCACGCAATTCCCGAGCTACCGGGCCGAAGATACGTGTTCCGCGGGGTTCATCCTGATTATTCAACAATACGGCAGCATTGTCGTCAAAACGGATATAAGACCCATCCTTACGGCGGACTTCTTTTTTCGTCCTTACGACTACTGCTTTGGAAACCGTTCCTTTCTTCACGTTTCCAGAGGGCAAAGCACTTTTTACGGTAACAACGATCTTGTCGCCAATTGATGCATAACGCTTGCCGGTACCGCCCAACACACGGATGACTAATACTTCCTTAGCCCCGCTGTTGTCGGCCACATTAAGTCTTGATTCCTGTTGTACCATGTTACTTAGCCCTTTCTAAAATTTCTACTAAACGCCAATTTTTGGTCTTGCTCAGCGGACGCGTTTCCATAATCAACACCGTGTCGCCGATACCGCAGGTATTGTTTTCGTCGTGAGCTTTAAATTTGGTAGTCTTTTTTACGAACTTGCCATAGATAGGGTGCTTCACTTTACGCTCCACAGCCACCACGATGGATTTGTCCATTTTGTTACTCACTACCAAGCCGATCCTTGTTTTTCTTAAATTTCTTTCCATTTCGACTTTGATTTTTATGCCTCAGCGGCTGTTTCATTAGCTTCGCTGGCCGCTTTCTCGGCCTTCTTGCGTTTCGTCAACTCGGTCATCAAGCGCGCGATAGTCTTACGCGTATACTTGATCCGGTTGGGATTTTCTATCGCCGAAACAGCATGTGCAAACTTCAATTTGGTGAGGGCAGCCTTCTCTTCAGCGATTTTGGCCACTAAGTCCTCTGTTGACAATTCTACGATCTCTGAATTTTTCATTTCTATCTATTATTTTACTGGATGCCTCCATCAGCGTACTTCCACGGTTGGACCCCATGGCGGCTTGCCGGTAACGGCGGCAAAACCAATGGCAGACAGCGCCAGTGTGCGTTTATGTTTATACGTAGTCCCTACGTATCACAAACTTCGTTTGTACGGGCAGTTTCTGTGCAGCAAGGCGCAATGCCTCTTTGGCTACTTCCAAAGGCACACCCTCTGCTTCAAACAGCATACGTCCGGGACGCACTACCGCTACCCAATATTCCGGAGCACCTTTACCTTTACCCATCCGCACCTCGGCCGGCTTCTTGGTTACAGGCTTGTCCGGGAACACGCGGATCCACACTTGGCCTTCACGTTTCATGTAACGGGTTACCGCAATACGCGCCGCTTCAATCTGGCGACTGGTAATCCACGCGGGCTCCATTGATTTGATACCGAAAGAGCCGAAAGCCAACTCCGACCCGCGGGTTGCGTTGCCTTTCATGCGGCCTTTCTGCATCTTCCTGAACTTTGTTCTTTTTGGCTGTAACATGTTCGTATCTTAATTAACACTGCGCTTGGCAGTTGCTATCTAAAAATCTAAAAAACTAACTTAACCTCTCCTTTGACCGCCCCGGTTTCCTCCGCTACGTTGTTGGCCAGGTGCCCCGCCACGACGTTGATCACCGCGACGTTGTTCACCACCACCACGGCGCTGATCACCTCCGCGACGCTCACCGCCACCACGGCGGTTATCACCGCGGAATTCACCCGCTCCGCCATCTGCGCGTTGTTTTACGCCTGATGTCTGCCCTACGTTAGGCGATAAATCCCGCTTGCCATAAACCTCACCTTTACATATCCACACCTTCACGCCGATTTTCCCGTAAGTGGTCAATGCTTCCACCAATGCATAATCGATATCTGCGCGGAATGTATGCAAGGGAATACGTCCTTCCTTATATTGTTCGGTCCGGGCCATTTCAGCCCCTCCTAAACGTCCGGAACACATGATTTTTATGCCCTCAGCGCCCATGCGCATTGTAGATGCAATGGCAGTTTTCATCGCGCGGCGGAAAGAAATACGCGCTTCAAGTTGTTTAGCGACCCCTTCGGCCACCAACTGAGCTTCCAATTCCGGACGTTTAATCTCAAAAATATTGATTTGAACATCCTTCTTCGTCAGCTTCTTCAGCTCTTCCTTGATCTTATCAACCTCCTGCCCACCTTTGCCAATCACGATCCCTGGACGAGCCGTATGGATAGTCACTGTAATGCGTTTCAATGTACGCTCGATAACTATCTTGGCTACCCCGCCCTTGGCGATACGAACCGACAGGTATTTCCTGATCTTCTCGTCTTCAACTAATTTATCGGAATAGTTCTTGCCCCCGAACCAATTGGAATCCCAGCCTTTGATGATTCCTAATCTGTTACCTATTGGATTTGCTTTTTGTCCCATTACTTGATAAATTAGTTTTGTGCTACGTTATTCTTGCTGTCTATCACCAAGGTAACGTGGTTCGAACGTTTACGAATGCGGTATCCCCGGCCTTGCGGTGCTGGACGCAGCCTTTTCAATTGCCGCCCACCATCTACGAAAGCTTCTTTTACATATAAGCCGCTTTCTTCCACAGACTTATCTTCATTCTTTGCTTCCCAGTTTTTAATGGCTGAGAGCAGCAGCTTTTCCACACGGATAGCCGCTTCTTTGTTGGTATGCTTCAAAATGTATAAAGCATGTTCCACCTTTTCGCCACGGATAAGATCAACGACCAAGCGCATTTTGCGCGGCGAGGTAGGGCAGTTTACTAATTTGGCAGTAGAAGCTCCTCCTACCTGAGCCTTTTCCTGCTCTTTGCGCTGTTTAATGATAACAGACTTTTTTAGTTTTCGTGTTGCTTCCATTGCCTAATTATTTTTTCTTTTCTGCGTGGCCCCTGAACGTACGCGTAGGCGCAAATTCACCAAGCTTATGACCTACCATATTTTCCGTTACGTACACGGGAATGAATTTATTGCCGTTGTGCACTGCGAAGGTATGGCCAACAAAATCAGGTGATATCATCGATCTACGAGACCAAGTCTTGATTACTGATTTCTTATTTGTTTCGTTCATAGAAAGAACTTTTCTTTCTAAGTTGTGGTCGATATAAGGACCTTTTTTAATTGAGCGAGCCATTATTTCTTCCTTCTCTCAATGATGTAACGATTCGATGTTTTCTTCTTGCTACGCGTTTTATATCCCTTAGCCAATAAGCCTTTGCGTGAGCGCGGATGCCCACCGGACGCACGGCCCTCGCCACCGCCCATCGGGTGATCGACTGGGTTCATCGCCACGCCACGAACCCTTGGGCGACGGCCCAGCCAGCGTTTCCGGCCTGCTTTACCCAATACCTCGTTGGCCTTTTCGGCGTTAGATACCGAACCGATAGTAGCCAAGCAAGTAGCTAATATCATGCGGCTTTCGCCTGAGGGCAGTTTAATAATGGCGTACTTGCCATCGCGGGCAGAAAGCTGGGCATAGGTGCCAGCACTGCGGGCTATGGTGCCGCCCTGTCCTGGGTTCAATTCAATATTATGAATGATAGAACCCAAGGGAATGTTTTGCAATGGCAAGGTGTTGCCGATTTCGGGAGCAACTGCATCGCCTGACACAAGCATCTGCCCCACTTTCAATCCTTCCGGCGCAATAATATAGCGCTTCTCACCATCGACGTAGTGCAACAACGCAATACGTGCGGAACGGTTTGGATCATATTCTATCGTGGCAACTTTTGCGGGGATATCTTTCTTATCGCGTTTAAAATCTATCAATCGGTATGCTTTTTTATGTCCCCCACCGATGTAACGCATAGTCATTTTACCGGAATTATTCCTACCCCCCGACTTCTTGATTTTTACGACCAATGACTTCTCAGGTACATTGGTGGTGATATCTGAATAGTCTCCTCCTACACGGAAGCGAGTACCAGGGGTAACCGGTTTGAATCTTTTAACTGCCATTTTTAATTATATCGTACTGTAAAAGTCAATCGTTTCGCCATCTTTAATGGTGATGATGGCTTTCTTGTATTTCGGGGTCCTTCCGGATACAAACCCAGCCTTTGTGTAGCGGTTTTTTGCTTTACCAGCCACAACTATCGTATTCACCGCGACTACCGTCACGCCGAACATCTGCTCTACTGCTTGTTTGATTTGTATCTTATTTGCCCTATGGTCCACTTTGAAAGCATAGCGATTCAGCTTTTCTGTGAGCAATGATGCTTTCTCGGTCAATACGGGTTTCTTGATAATTTCCATATTACTTGGCAAATGCCTCCTCCAAGGTTTTAACAGAAGCCGTGGTCAACAAAAGCTTGCCAGCATTCAGCACATCGTAAGTGTTCAGCTCATGAGCAGTGATTACTTTTGCTTTTTTCAGATTTCTGCTTGATAAATAAACGTTGTTATCTTGCGCGGGTAAAACCAACAAAGTTTTTTCGTTAGCGATATTCAAGCTGTTTACCAAGTTTATATAGTTTTTGGTCTTGATGGAATCGAAATTCACCTCATCCAATACTACGACGTTATTCTCCTTGGCTTTGTAGCTCAACGCGGATTTACGCGCCAATGCCTTCAGCTTTTTATTAAGTTTAAAGCTATAGTCGCGGGGCTGTGGGCCGAAGATACGACCACCGCCGTTAAACAACGGGGATTTGATGCTACCTGCACGGGCTCCTCCCGTACCTTTTTGTTTGTGTAGCTTGCGCGTAGAACCTGCGATTTCATTCCGTTGCTTGGACTTGTGCGTACCTTGACGCTGGTTAGCGAGGTATTGCTTTACATCCAAGTAAATCGCATGGTCGTTGGGTTCCACCCCAAACACCGATTCAGGAAGTTGCACCTTGGCACCTGTTTCTTTACCTGATATATTTAAAACGTTAACTTCCATCTCCTTATTTATCTACGATTACGTAAGAACCTTTTGCCCCAGGGATCGAACCACTGACTACGATAAGGTTTTGTTCTTCATAAACCTTCAATACCTGCAGGTTTTGAACCTTCACGCGGTCACCTCCTGTACGGCCAGCCATACGCATGCCCTTGAATACCCGCGACGGCCATGATGAAGCACCTAATGAACCGGGAGCACGCAAGCGGTTGTGCTGACCGTGGGTAGCCCCACCGACGCCACCAAAACCGTGACGTTTCATGACGCCCTGAAAACCTTTTCCTTTGGAGGTACCGACTACATCTACGTATTCGCCTTCTTCAAAAATGGAAACGGTAACCACGTCACCCAACGTCTTTTCATCGGGGAAGGTTTTAAATTCTACCAATTTACGCTTAGGCGTAGTCTTCGCTTTAGCGAAGTGCCCTTTCAAAGCGGCTGTTGTGTTCTTCTCCTTTGCTTCATCGAAAGCAAGTTGAATAGCGGAATAGCCATCTTTTTCTTCCGTGCGTATCTGCGTTACCACGCACGGGCCAGCTTCGATCACCGTACAGGGAATATTCTTCCCGTCAGCGTCATAAATGCTGGTCATTCCTACTTTTTTTCCAATAATTCCTGACATGTTTCTATTAATCTATTAACGTCCATCGAAGCAGTAGGGCTTCGCTCAAGACATACCATCCCCTCAAAAGGGACGGCAAAGATAGGAAACTTACTTTAAGTATCAAATAGTTAGTGAATTATTTTTTTATTTTTCCAGCAAGGTGCCGCTGGCCCCGTGTTCGGCCTCCCCATAGCCCGCTTCTCTGGCCGCCATCCGTGCTTACCTGCTACCGCTCCGGCTATGCCCCTGTCTCCGCTTCAGCAGAAAATACACCAGCAAGGTACTGCCGGGCACGGTGCCTGTACACACAGCGCAGCAGTCAGTGAGCGGATAAAGCAGACAGCGAACGAGACAGCGAACGCACAAGCGCCATCACCGTTTAGCGGAATAAGCGCTTTCCGGTCGCTGCCTTCAATCAAAAAGCGGTTTACCTTCCAGCAGCCGCTTATACCTAATCAATGCCTCAATATAGTAATAATCGGCATAGGTGAGCGGCACATCGATTTCGCTGTCATGCGGAATAGACCCTACGCTGTGCTTCAGGATAAATCCGCCATTGGTACCCTGTTCTGCCTTATAGGGCGCGGCCGACAGGCTTTTCAGCATCTTTTCAGCCGCGTCAAGGTACCGGGCGCTGATTTCCCCCTGCGTATAGGTGTGCAGTTCCAGCAAGGCCGAAGCCAGGATGGAAGCCGTAGACGCATCACGGTTAGTTTTATAACGGCTTGCATAAGGACTGTCATCAGGTAGGTCAGGCGCATTGAAATCCCAATAGGGGATCAAATCTTCCGGCATATTGGGATGGTCCAGGATAAAGGCGGCTATGTTATTGGCAAAATCCAAGTATGTTGGTTCGCCCGTCTCACGGTACATCATCGTGTAGCCGTAGAGCCCCCAAGCCTGTCCGCGTGCCCATGCAGATTCGTCATAAGCACCCTGGGCTGTCTTCTTACCCACAATGCTGCCGTCTTTCGGATTATAGTCAATCACATGATAAGAACTGTAGTCCGGACGATAGTGGTTTTTCATCGTTGTATTGGCATGGGTTATTGCAATGTCACGGTATTGGCGGTCGCCGCTCAACTCGGACGCCTGTGTAAGCAGCTCCAAGTTCATCATGTTGTCAATGATGACGGGATAGGTCCACCCCTCCCATGAGCGAATCGCTTTCACGGTAGGGTTGTAACGGCTTATCAACGATTTGGCTCCCGTGAGCAACACCTCGTTGTAAGCAGCGGTATCACGAGTAAGCCTCAATGCATTGCCAAAACTGCAATACAACATAAAACCCAGATCATGGGTACCTTTATTGTACTTTTCCTTTTCGAGTATACGCAACTTATCTTTCGCCAAGAGAAGCAAACGCTCATCACCGGAATGCTCATAAAGGTATAGCAATGAGCCGGGATAAAACCCCGAGGTCCACCATTTTGTATCCGATGTCACGCTTGTATCACCCTGAAAGGTACGCGGCATGCGTTCTGCCGGTACCCCATCCGCCAACACCGCCATCTGCGCGATGGCTTCATCAAGTTGTTCGTCTATAAAGGCCGCACTGAGTTGCAGTTCATCCTGACGTGCTGCGGATTTACACCCCCATACCATGAGTACCGAACCCATGGCCAGTAGAAAAAAGGTTGATAAGTATTTCATGACATCATTACGTTTATAATAGTAGCCGACCTAACGCGGTGTCCAAAAATAAGTTTTTGCATTAAAACGCGCAAACGTTTACGATCGCCTGCTTTCAAAAAAAAAGAGGCGTGGATAATCGTTCCAACGCCTCAATTTTTTTTGTCATATTGGATCCTATTCCAAATCTTCTACAGGTGCCCCGACCAACCGCTCACGGGCATCCTGGGCTTGTACCTGCTTACATTTCTTCCTGCTCGAATTCCAATAGTAACGTACCACCCTAATTTTGTAGGCATCATGGCCGATGACAACAACCAAAAATGCGCTGATGACATAAAACAGTTTAAATCCGATGTGAAAATAGGCGATCCCGGCGACGATCGCACCGGTAATGTAAGCGGCTGTAATAGCCGACAACAACCAAGCCCGCTTCTTAAGGACAGGGTTAGACCGAAACTCCCGTTTCGTAAACATAGAAAACAAAATACCCAAATCAGTCGTCGTACCGGTCAAGTGTGTTGTTTTCACAGCGAAATTGGAGATACTTGCGGTAAGCCCATTTTGGAGCCCCATCGCAAAGAGCAGAAAGGCAAGCAATAGTTCTGTCTCCGCCAGGGTTTCCCGGTAATAAAATTGCCCGTAAAAACCTACCACAAGCAAACAAAGTATTTCAAGCGAAATAGGCAGCGAGTGGGCGAAATACTTATTCCGTTTGTTGAAATGTATAACCATGAAGTTGGCTACGAAGCCGCCCATGAAAAAAAGGAATATCCAGGCAAAAACTATCGCTGTCTGGTACCAATTGCCTTTCACGAACTCGGCCGCCAGTATCGCATAGTATCCGGTCACGTTAGAGCTAAAGGAAAGGAATAGCAACAACGAGACGACATTGACCATCCCTGCCGAGAATGCGGTAAGTGTACCTAATTTAATATTATCTCCCTGTGTCCTGCTATTGCTGAATTTCCGAAGCATAGTAATACCGATTTTCTATTAACACATAATAATTTAAATATTGGTCTATAACCGATCGAATGTCAGTTTGGCCAGCCCCTTCACCTGTGTATCCAACTCAAAGTTTAGCACTAACTGGTCGTCAGCTAACTGTGAAAGATCGTACTGCTCCTTGTGTCCGTCGTTATATTTGATTTCCAATATATTTCCACGCCCTTTTATAGCCCACCTGATCGTCTCTTCCTCTCCGTCACTCTTCTGGAGCCTCAGTCGCCCGTTCGGCAAAAAGGACCATATCTCCGCTTTATGGAGAACCAACCCGTCCCGAAGGGTTTCCTGCATGTTTACTTTTTCCTCGTCTCCTACTTTATTGAGCCGCTCATACACCCAGCCGGTTTCCTTCCATTGGCCAAGGATGAGCCTCTCCGGGTTAGGGGCCGAACGTATCAGCCAGGTAAATCCCATGAGGATGAACGCAAACACGCTTATATAAACTACCAATAACCGTTTCATCTTTCATTACCTTTTTAACTAAGCTGTGGCTTCATTATAAAATATCTCTGCCAGGCTTCCCTTCTCTGGCAACACAACTTCCATGTTCCAATCAACCGAAATCACCGGTTTTCCACATTTCCGGATATAGGGAAGTACATTCACGCTTTTTTTATTTGACGTACGTAGCCGATACCTTCCGGGGACGTATATCTCATCTATCCGGTTACCCAGTAAATAACCATCAAACGCAGCCTGGGACGAACCGTTGAATAAATCAACGCGCATGGAATTAATACCCGAGGCATATTTGTTCCTTATAACCCCGCAAGCCTCATCGAAATGCCGATTACTCAGCGATTCGAGCATTTTTGCTTTCGAATAAAAAAGCAAATCGGTAATTGAGTCCGACATTTGGACCCCATGCAACAGAATAATGTTGTATCGGCATTCATAAGGCCTGTCATTCAACACCGATTTAACAACATTCAGTGATTCAATAGTGAAATCCGTCGGGATTAAGACATTTTTTTCCATTGCTTTTTGATTTTAATAGACAATTTCATCCAACTCGCCAACAAAAGTACCTCACAGGTATTAGACAGGCTTAAAACAGCCATTAAAACACCATTAGAAATTACCTACAGAAATTAAAAAGAGATGAGAAAAGGAAAAATAGAAAGGCTATTCATCGATCCGGCGCCATGCCGGAATGGTCAGTTGAACGGTTGTGCCACCGCCTTGAAGGGAAGATACGCTTATTTTTCCTTGATGCATTTTTATGATATTTCTTGTCAATGGCAATCCAATGCCGTAACCCGCATAGTTTTTGGTGTTGGATGCACGGAAAAATGGATCATAAATGTATTTTAACTCGTCTGCGGGTATACCGATACCCTTATCCTTCACGACAATGACTACGTGGTCATCAGAAGCCCCCAAAGAAACATTTACCTTCTGATTATCCGAATATTTACATGCATTTGCGATAATATTGGCCAGCGCAAGGTGCAACAGTTGCTCATTGCCTTTGATCATTAGCTTCATTGGATCCTCTGGCAATAAGCTCGTATCGATATGCAGGTTGCACTTGGGGTTTAGCTTCTCCACTGTATTCTTAACATCCCAAATCAACTGATCAATACGCAAACGTTCGAACCGCTGTATTTTGCCATTGAATCCGGTTTGTGCGAGAGACAGCAGCGCATTGGTCTTTGCGTCCAGTTTTTCTGCCTCTTCAAGCATTACCTTTATCGATGTTTTGTACTCCTCCGGCGTCCTGTCCTTAGACAGCGCTACGTCTGCTTCGCCGATGATCGCCGTAAGGGGCGTGCGCAATTCGTGCGATGCGTTGCTGATAAAATTATTCTGTGTTTCAAAAGCCGTTTCAATCCGGTTGAGCATATCATTGAACGTGTGAATCAATTCGTCCATCTCATCGTTACTGTTGCGGCTATCCAGCCTAAGATGCAGGTTTTCCGAGCTGATTTGCTGGACCTTTTCAGTAATCTCCCGCAATGGCTTGAAGATATATTTCGAATAATATACAGCGATGAAAAGCGACACACAGAACGCGATAATAATGGCCGCTACCAATGTCTTTTTTAAGTAAGCTACAAAACTTTCTTCAAAGTAATCCTGTGCTTGGGAAACAATGACGTAGTTCCCTTGCTTACTGGGATAAACCACGGCCACATAAAACAGCTGTTTATCCTGATAACGGGCACCACCCTCATTGAGCGCCGTTTCAAAAAACGACAGAGGTATACCTAAACTATCGGCTTCATTTTTAAAGTCTTTATTCTTTTCGATTTTGAAAAAGTAATCCTGCTCATGCATCAGCTTCTCTGAAAACACGCTTCTCAGATCGTCAAGCCCTCGCTGATCTTTATCCAATTCCATTTTGCCAGCCGCCACGGCACGGATCTCCAATACGTCATAGTAATAATCATGCAAAAAACCCGGTATAGCGAAGTAGACCCACCCACTGAACAACATGATGATCGCCAGGAATGCTACAATGAGCATTACCGCTATCTTGGTCTGGGTATTCATCAGGCTCTTTCTCATAATCGTGACGGGTTAGGGTTCTCGCAACACGTATCCCATGCCGATAACCGTGTGTATGAGTTTCCGGCCAGGCACCTTATCGATTTTTTTTCTAAGGTAATTTACATAAACATCCACGACATTCGTGCCCATATCAAAATTAACGCCCCACACGTTTTCCAATATGTCGGCACGCGACAACACTTTGTTTTTGTGTTTCAGGAAGAAAAGCATCATACGGTATTCCGTTGTGGTTAGCGAAATCGGCTCTTCATTGCGGGTCAATGTCTTCGTATAGTCATTGAGAACGAGGTCTGCCACGCGATAAATATAATCGTCCTGCGGATCCGCCGCTGTACCTCCCGCATGAGCAGCACGTCGCAGGAGTGAACGTACGCGGGCCACTAACTCAATGAATTTAAACGGTTTGACAAGGTAATCGTCGGCTCCGGCCTCCAACCCCATTACCACGTTTTCGGATGTGCCCAGCGCCGTCAAAAAGAGTATAGGAATGTGTGCATCCTCTTCTCGAATGGATTTGCAAACCGCTATGCCATTGGTATCCGGCAACATCACATCCAAAATGATTAAATCAAACGCGGTCGACCGGACCATCTGGAGGCCTGTCTTGCCATCAAAGGCCACGCTGACCTCGAACCCTTCTTCTGAAAGCCCTTTATTTATAAATGAAACAACGTGTGCCTCATCTTCAATCACCATGATTCTTTTCATCGCCTAGCCATTAATTAGCTTTCTGCCTCAAAAATATCAAATTAACTCACATAGGCAAAGGGACTTACTTTATAAGTAGCAAATTGGCCATGTCATACCTCGGCGCATCAACCTCGGAAAGTTGCCTATACATTTCCCAATAAAAGATATATGGCCAATGTGACGATGACAAGCACAACAGCGAAGGGCCGCGTATACCGCCACTCCTCCATGGGCACTGCTGTGCTACCAGTTTCCCCCGCTATTGGCTTTGCAGGATAAAACCTTGATATACCCAGCATCACTGCCATATTCAACAGAAATTCGATACCCCAAATGTGCACAAAATGCAGATTCACCTCGAAAATGAAGGTGCAACTCACATAAAACACCAAGCCGGTAAACAAGGCGGTTTTGGCTCCCTGTGCTGATATACTTTTGAAGAAGAATCCGCCAATCATAATGGACGCTATGGGGATAAAAAAGATTCCATTAAGCTCCTGTAAAAGCTGATAGAGCCCTTCAGGTGCATCCGCCACGAACGGAGCGGCCGTTATGGATGTAGCGGCAAGCAAGGTTGCTACCAAACGCCCCATTTTTACCAACCTCTTTTCTTCCGCATCTTTTTTAATGAGTTGTTGGTAGATATCGATACTGAAAATTGTAGAAGCGCTGTTGAGTACAGCATTAAACGTGCTCAACACAGCCCCTACAATCACGGCAGCAAAAAGCCCCCATAAGGGCATTGGCAGGACGTGCTTGACCAATTCGGGATACACCATGTCTTGGTTGTCATAATAAGCGTCATGAAAATAGTAATACCCGATGACACCCGGCAACACAATGATGAACGGCACCAGTATCTTCAACAATCCGGTATAAAGCAACCCCCGCTGTGCTTCTTTCAGGTTCTTTGCGCCCAATGCCCGCTGTACGATCGTCTGGTTCATGCACCAAAAATAAAGTTGATTGATTATCAATCCCGTAAAAAGTGTGCTAAACGGCAAAACAGAATCTTCTTTACCAATGACATTAAATTTAGCCGGACTGTACTCAAAAACCTTTGTCACCCCTTGTAACGGATTCCCCTCGCCGATATACACCAGTGCAAGCACCGGTATCAGCAAGCCCCCGAACAACAAGCCATACCCGTAAATGACGTCTGAGACCGAGACGGCCTTTAATCCGCCAATAATGGCATATGCAGCCCCTAGACACCCCACGATCACTACCGTAACCCAAAGCCCGGTCCCCCGGTCTACGCCAAGGATACCCGAAATATTAAAAATACTCTCCAGGTTAATCGCGCCCGTATACAAAACGATGGGCAGCAAGGTCACGGCAAACGAGACTAACAGAAACAATGCAATCAGTGAGCGGGTGCCCTTGTCGAATCGCCGCTCAAGATATTCCGGTATTGTGGTCAGCCCCATGCTCAAATATCGCGGCACAAAGTAAACCGCCGCGACAATCAGCGCAAGGGCCGAGGTGACCTCCCAGGCAATGATGACAAATCCATTTTTATACGCCGAACCGTTCATGCCTATCAAGTGCTCCGTCGAGATGTTCGTCATGATCATCGATGCGGCGATCACACCGCCCGTCAGGCTTCGTCCACCTAAAAAGTAACCGTCTTTTGTGCTCAGATTGTCATTGCGCATGCGGATCCAAGCGTAAATCCCCACAAAAAGGGTGAATCCAACAAAGCTTGATGCAGCAATAATAGTTGAAGATAAAGGCATAGTCAGGTGGTCATCCTCCGCACTAAGTCTACCGGACATATCAAGGGTTCGCCGATGGTGTTGGGTGAGGGCGTATGGCGGTGCTGGAGGGCATTGATAAGTGTTTCGGCTACTTTGTCTGCCATGTCATTGGGGTATTGCTCGATAGAAGTGATTGCCGGTGTAATAATCGCTGCCCGCGGGTCATTGGAATAACCGACGATTTTCAGTTCGTCCGGGATGGCAATACCTCGTTCTCTGGCAAACGCTACCGCCGCAATGGCCGTCGTATCGTTTGCAGCGAATAAGCCGTCTGGAATGATATCGCCCTCAAACAGTTTACGTAAGCTGTCCCATGCATTTTCAGCGGTTAGTTCGTGATAATATATCCACTCCTGGCGCAATGGTATGTGGTGTTTTGCAAGGGAATCAACAAAACCACGTGTACGCTCTTGATAAATGCTGCACGATAGCGGCCCACTGATGTAAGCGATGCGTTGGCACCCCGCTTGTATCAAATGATTACCAGCCAGCAATCCACCACGATAGTCATCCCCTTTAATTACATAAGCTTCGGTACGGCGTGTCGGCACGCGATCATAAAAGACCAAAGGTATGCCTTGCCGTAAAAAACCGTCAAAGTGAGCAATATTTTCGGTATAAAGCGTAAGCGATACCACTAACGCATCGACTCTCGCAGAATACAAGGTGTTTGCCAATTCTTTTTCTACACTCACCGAATCATTGGACTGGCAAATCATCAAATTGTATCCAGCAGCCTGCAACTGCCGTTGCAGCGAGGTAATAAAAAAAACGTGAAAGTACATCGATATACGCGGCACAATAAGCCCGATGATATTCGAACGGCGATTACGCAGGGAGGAAGCCATGCTATTATGGCGGTACCCCATTTCCTTCGCCATTTCTTTCACGCGCGCGCGTGTCGCTTCGCTGATGCGTAAATTGTTATTGAGCGCCCTGGATACGGTCGCCGGAGATATTCCAAGCGCTTTAGCGATATCAACGATGCTATTTTCCGACTTCGGCTTTTTGGGTGTCATGGTTTTACAACAAATTCAAAACAACATTAATTTCATGGAAAATGCAAACGGCGGCGCACGGTTTGCTGTCAAAGCGACGAAAAGCTTACGTATTTAAGACAAACGCCCGTTGCATAAACTCAGGATACCGCGCTTTCACATTTCCGCTGTCTATCGTTTGGTCGTTGTTTCGGATAGGTTATGAATAAGGCTCAGATGCGCCGTATCCTTCAATATTGGCCTGTACTTAGCAGTACCAGCGTACAGGCTCGAATCGTATCGATTCCCTGTTCTTTGGCCAATACCTCCAACTCCGAATTCTCGGTACCCGGATTAAAAATAATCCGTTTTGGGTTCGTTTTAAGGATGTAATCGTAATATTGAGGTTGACGCTGCGGACCGACGTATAGCGTGATGGTGTGGACATCAGGCAGTACATCACCCGCAAGCTGTATGGGTGCGCCTGCTACTTCTCCTTGCTTAATGCCGATATTGACGATAGCATGGCCCCCGGCTACCAACCTGTGGGCCGCCAAATAGGCGTACCGTGCAGGGTTATCGGTCGCGCCGAGGATAAGTGTTTTCTTTGATGCCATTACAAGTCGTTTGGTAAACGTCATCAATCATTGGGCCATAAATTCGCCGGTGGCAGAATACGCCGCTTGGCGAATCACCGGCATGTCAAGAATTTGATACAACTCGTCCAGATGAAGTAAGCTGCCATTGGCAAGATTTGTGAGCAATACTATCGTGATATCTTCCTTTAAGTCGCGGATATACAGGTTGCGGAACCCATGCCACCAGCCGGTGTGATACACGACTTTGTGATCTCCCGGATCAAAGGTACGCCATCCATAGCCGTAGTTAAAAAGCTCTTTTGTGGGCTTGCTATAACCAGCATAGGCCGAATCTAACGTCTCTTGCTCAAGCAGGCGCCCCTCCCGCAATGCTCTATCAAACAGGAATAAGTCTTGAACCGTACTATAGATACCTTTGTCTCCCACGGGGCCATCCTGGAAATTCTGTACCACAGAGCGCCTCCACACGCGGTCATGCCCAACAACGTCAGTGGGGATCTTTTCGTATACCGCTTTCGAATACACGGCAGTGTTTTTCATACCCGCCGGGGAAAACACATTTTTCTGCATGTACACCGCGAAATCCTCGCCCGTCACCTTTTCGACGATAGCCGCTAAAATCATGTAGTTGGTGTTGTTGTAGAAAAAACGTCCATCCGGCTTGCCGTATCGATCCGGTTTGTGCTTGGCCAATAAATTCATGACATCGATGTTGGACATGCCCTTGTGTTTATCCGGCCAAATCTCCGTCTGATCAGTAAAGTAAAGGTAATTACTAAGCCCCGAACGATGGGTAAGCAGTTGCTTAATCGTGACATCTGGGTAGGGAAAGTCGGGGAAAAATTCGTCGACCGTCTGCTCGAGCTTAATTTTACCTTTTTCCCAAAGTTTGAGCACACCCGTTGCCGTCAAGGGCTTAGATACAGACGCCAGTTCGAATTGGGAGGTGATTTTCAGGCTGTCCTTCATTAAATAGTCCGCCCATCCAAACGTATTTTGGTAAAGAATTTTCCCTTTTTTAGCTATCAGCACATTGCCGTTAAACCCGGACCGCCTATGCAGTCGCTGCATAAAAGCATCGAGGCGCGGATCGGCTTGTGTGCTATCATAGACCAGTGCCAGGCTATCTTTTTCATGTTGCTTTCGCTCTGCTTTAATTCGCTTCTTTTCTGTTGATGTGCAAGCACCTAAAACAGTTATTAGGAGCGCAAAAATGGTAATATAATGAATCAACGGCTTTCCTGTAATCTTCATTCGGCAGCTTATGCAGGTTTCATTCAAATCATACTGACGTGTACATCACATCAATCAAACACTTCGCCAGGTTGGTTATCAGGAGGCAATGAAGCTGGCAAGAGCAGCGGGATATTTCGCCTGCTGCTTGTCTTCAGTGGCATCCGATAAATCGCTTAGCTCAATTCATGTCTTTCCGTGAATGGTTCACTCATTCAAGTTTCATGGCGCGAAGGTATCGCAATTGACTTGCAATGGCAAGTGCTTTTGTCTTAATTAACGGCCGTTCAACAGAATTATTACGATGCTTTACATCAACAAGGTATCTATGCGGTGGCCGTGCACCATTTGCTGCTTTTCGGACCATACAAATACGGTAAAAGTCCCGTCCTGTGAGGCCACCATGGCCAGTGCATCATGCTGATCATGCACGAATTGGGCAGCGGCCAGATGCCGGGTCCCGCCGATATTGGTGGCGTCCAGCAGTTGAACGGTACTTTCCTCTACCGGCTCCGTAATCATCAATTGCGTTACCGGTAGCGAGTGCGGAGAACGCGCCACCTTTGCACCGAAAGCCAGCAAACAGTGATCTTGGGTAATCACCGTAGCGCCATCAATGGCTGAATACCCCCCTACGGCCCGAATCATTTTGCGTAAGGTGTCTGTAAAGCGATGACCAGGTGATGGATCACGATCATCGGGAGGCAACATCATGTGAGGCTCCACCAAATAGTTTATCGGCTTGACAATCGAATGCAGCCACGCTGAACTGTTCGGGGGCACCACCAAAAGCAGTGCACCTCGCCCGTGGCTGCGCATCGCCAATGCCAGCTGAATTAATATGTTTTCCGACCGCGCTGACGAAGAGTCGGATAGCCCCAATAAAGAAGAAAGCATGCCCGGGCAATCCGTCAACCCCCAATGGTTATCGTCGACAACTTTAATCTGATTGCCTTTTAATACCGCTACATTGATAAACTTACCCGTACCGTCATGATGTTTCTGTTTCACGACCAATAATCCAGCCTCGACCACTTCCACCACCATGCAATGCGCAGGCACATCATGGGTTGTGCCCCAGATATAAAAATTGTCGCCGTCCAGCCATATGCCCAGGTGAATCCCCGGCTGCACGACAGCGGGGGACAGCTTGACGAGGTTGTGCGGGGTAAAGCGTTGTTGATGGTGAAAAACCAAACTGCTGCCCGCCATATCCGGTGGCACAAAGGCCAGCGATATCTTCGGTTCATACCCTTCTTCCCTCCGGAGGCTCGCCCAAAATGCGGTATCAATCAAGCTTTCAACAACCTGTGCATCCGGTGTATGTTTTATCCCCGCGCCAGCACTATTCGCCTGCTTTGAAAAATGTGCGGCTATCCGATGTGATACGATCTTTGCCGCCAAATACGTAGGTTCTGAAATCATTTTTATTATTCGCCAAACAATTTCGTTGGTACTTTACTTTATGAGTTATATTAGCAAACTTAGGTAAACTATATGGACATGCGAAATATATATGAACAGCCACGTGCAAAAGAAAGCTCATGAAGCATTGCCACGCTTAATGACAGATCGAAAACAATAAAAACAAACAGTTATGATGCGATTTATCATTAATATATTATTGACGGGTTTAGCTATTTTCTTAGCGGCCTTGATCCTCCCGGAGTCCGCGGTCCGTATTGCTGGATTCGGCTGGGCGATCTTGGCGGGGCTCATTATCGGTTTTGTGAATGCGACCATCGGCACAATGCTCCGGATTTTCACACTCCCGCTCAACTTGCTCACACTGGGACTCATTTCTTTTATCATAACGGTATTGATGGTCCAACTTACCAGTTATTTTATGGGCAGCAAATTTGACGTGGCCAATTTTTGGTGGGCGGCGGTATTCGCGATTATCGTGGCCTTGATTGAGCTGCTCTTCAACAGTATCTTTGGCTCGAAAGATAGCGACTGACAAAATTATGGTGCCCAAAAGCGATCGTTACTTGATCACGGATGGGCACCAGGTTATGTATAATAATAAAGGTTAACGTAGCTAAGTCATTGGGCCAGGTAGCCACCGTCCACAGCGTAATACGCACCGTTCACGAAGGAAGCCTTGTCGGTACTTAACCAAAGCACCAGCTCTGCGACTTCGCTGGCCTCACCCAGCCGACCAGCGGGATGTTTGGAAACCAGCCAATTGATGGTGTCGTCGTCCATGTCTTTCAATAGCGGCGTATTAATAAACGCAGGGCCTACAGCGTTGGCCCGGATGCCCCCGGCTGCATACTCCAGCGCGATGTTTTTGGTGAGGCCGACGACGCCATGCTTAGCGGCCACATACGCGGCCGAGTTTGCAAACCCTACCTGCCCCAAGATAGAGGCCATATTGACGATAACACCTCCACCAGCTTGCAATAAAGCCGGTATTTGATAGCGGCAGCCATAGAATACGCCCGAGAGGTTGATGGCAATAACCTTATCCCATCCTTCTATGGGATATTCGCCCGTAGGCCCGGAAGGCCCGCCGATACCCGCATTGTTACATGCAATGTGCAGCGCGCCGTATTGTTCAACAGCTTGTTCAACCAAGCGCTCATTATCATCGGGCTTAGCGGTATCCGCGACAATAAAAAACGCGTCCCCTCCAGCATCTTTAATCAGTTTTACCGTTTCCTCGCCACCCCCTACGCTGATATCAGAGACAACCACTTTTGCACCTTCCCGCGCATACGCCTGCGCCACGGCACGGCCAATGCCAGACGCTGCTCCCGTGACGACGGCTACTTTATCCGTTAATGTTCCCATAGTCAATTTCTTTTGTTGGTTTTGATATAACAAAGATAGGGACGTTTTGGTTGGCGAAAAGTGACGACGGTCAGGCGCAAAAATGAGTTAGCCAAAATCAGCAGTCAATGCCTTGCGGAAAGCCTCTGGTGTAGTGCGGGTGTATTTCTTAAAGAACTTGGTGAAATAGGAATTATCTTTAAAATTAAGCGTGTCAGCTACCGCGGCAACAGAAAGCTCGGGATTCACCAGTAATCGCTTAGCTTCCAAAATGATACGTTCACGAATCACTTCGCCAGCTGACTGCCCTAATAGATCGGAACAAATCGCGTTGAGGTGATTGGGCGTGATATACAGTAATGCAGCGTAGTCCTTGGGCAAGCGCAAGGATGCAAAGTGCTTATCCACAAGCTTCTGGAAATTCCGGAGGAGGGTTGCATTATACGAAAGCGGCGCTGGCTTGGCGGGCTCCTGCAACGTGGCCAGCTCCAAGAATAACGTCAAGGCACGAACACGCAATTGGTCGATTCGCAACGTATCAAGGGAAGAGGCCAACGACACCATCTCATCGAACAAGGCGGTCACCCCCGTGCGCATGGATACAGGGATGTCCAGTACAGCCTGTTGTGCCTGACCGCGAAAAAAAGCAAACTCCTCCAAATAATCAGGCCGCAATAAAAATGATTGAAAGAATGAGGCTGTAAAATTGAGCACATATCCATCTACATTTCCCCGAAAATCCCAATGATGCACTTGCCCCGGAATCATCGCATATAATTGAAACGGACGCACTTCAAATCGATGAAAATCAATCGTATGACAGCCACTTCCCGCTGTGAAATACACCATATGGTAAAAGCTATGTCGATGGGGTACATGAAGCTTATGATGCATGTCGATATACGGAGCGAATGGCTGCACCAAAACATCGGGTTGAAAAGTCCCTAAACCCGCAATGTGGTATACCGGATAGCCCTGTTGTGCCATAGGTTGTAAGTATAGCATTTTTCCGCGGGTTTATGACGTTCATTTTTTGTTTTCCGGCTGGTACTGGAGCCCCGGTGTGAGCCAATGTAACAAAATGACCCGCGAATACCGGTAATTAAAAGGTGCGAACACCAGTGCTGTGGCAAATGCCACGATCAGGTAAAGCCAGGGGCCGTCCATATATCCGGTAAGGAAATAAGTACCCACACAAGCTGTCACCAGCTCGGCTACAGCCATGGCATAACTCACAAACATGGCGACATAAAAGTAACCTGGTTCGCGTTCAAAACGCAAACCGCAATGCGGGCAGGTTTCGTTCATCTTTTGCACCTTCAACCCATAAGCTTTGCCCGTAAATATATTTCCTTGACGGCAACGAGGGCATTTGGCATGCGCCACGGCCTTAAACGATGTCATCGTGTCCATTGGTTTTGTTGTATTCATGATGACACAAAGGTATTCTCGTGTAGCGATACGCTTTGGTAATATGTCACCGAATAATGGTACTTTTTACGGAATCGCAACCACGATAATCAGGCGCCCAGGGCATACACAACAATATTCACGGCAAACTGCGTATTGTCTTTGGCCAGAAAACGTTTATTTCGGAAGTCATAGTCCCACTCACAACCATAATCCTTATTGCTGTACAATACGCCGATTTTTCCATTGACCTCGATGGCTTTCAAGTAGTCATGCACCAAATCGTCTCCCCAGCCATTGAGTTCGAAAGAACTCGTAGGCGGTCCTTTTTCAAACGTAAAGAATGATGAATAAAGTGGGTGATCATTGGGGACTTTTTTCATCGCATCCGCACCGAAGAGCACACGCATCTGCTCCTCAAATGATCGGGCGAATAACCCGTCTATATCATGATTACAATCGTCGGCAAAGACAAAACCGCCGAGTTCAACATACTGCTTGAAATGATTGGCTTCCTGTTGATTGAATTGCACCAGTTTATGACCACTTAAATAGCAGAACGGATAATTAAACAATTCGTCACTTGCCAGATCGACTACCTTCTCTTCCATAGATAGGGGTATCGTCGTATATTCCAGCAGCGAGTTCAGGACATTGGATGGCATCCGCTGATCGGTATCCCAATCGCCGGATTGGTACTTCAGCCGCACAAACGTAAACGTTGATCGTAACATCCATCTAAAATAGCATGCTATATCCAAAAAACAATCCGTTTTCAGCCCTTTTATTGTAATTTTCTTGATAAGCATGCGCATACTGTTTTATTTTGACCAAAATTGGCTTTATATTGAGCATGTTTTCCCAAAACGGGTATTTTTTACTTTAATGCTGTTGCTTTGAACGTGTCAGAAACCATGGTAACGGAGTTGGTCTCCAGACTCTCCTTATTGAAAAAAGAAATCCAGAAGGTCATCGTAGGGCAAGATGACGTCATTGATGAAATTCTCGTGGCCTTGATGGCAGGGGGGCATTGCCTGTTGGAAGGCGTACCCGGCCTGGCCAAAACGCTACTGGTGCGGACGATGGCCCAAGCACTTGACCTGCCTTTCCGGCGCATCCAGTTTACACCAGATTTGATGCCAGCAGACATCATCGGCACCGAAATACTGGAAGAGGATAAAGAAACCGGCAAACGTCACTTTAAATTTATCAATGGCCCTTTATTTGCCAACATCATTCTCGCGGACGAGATCAACCGTACCCCGCCGAAAACGCAATCCGCATTGCTGGAGGCTATGCAGGAATTTGAAGTAACTTATGCCGGCAAAACGTATCCCCTCGACAAGCCTTTTTTTATCCTTGCGACGCAAAATCCGATTGAGCAGGCAGGCACCTACCCACTTCCGGAAGCGCAGCTTGATCGATTCCTGCTTTACATCAAAATCGGCTATCCTTCCGCAAACGAAGAAATACAAATACTGCGCAATACCACCGGAACGAAAAAAGAACACGTGAAAAGCATCATCGGCGGTAGTGAGATACAGCATATACAACAATTGGTACGCGAAGTGGAAATCAGTGATCAGCTCGTCAAGTACGTCAGTGAATTCGTCCGGGCGACCCGCCCCGGCGATGGCGCACCGCCGTATGTCAACAAATGGGTGCAATGGGGTGCCGGCCCCAGGGCCGGGCAAGCACTTATACTGACAGCGAAAGCCCGGGCACTACTGCAAGGACGTTTTGCGGCTATTCCTGATGACATCAACCAGATGGCTTTTCCCGTCTTGAGGCATCGCGTGCTGATGAACTTCGCTGCGGAAAGTGAAAAAATAACCAGCGATGATTTAACAAAAGAACTGATTAACATATTGGGCAGCAAGCTTGCCTAACCGCATATAGCGTTATGATGAAACAGCTACCTGATACCAAAACGATGATAGCCATCAAAGATTTATCCTTGGCGGCCAAAACCATCGTGGACGGTTTTATGAGTGGCATAAACAGCAGCAGGCTCAAGGGAGAAGGAGTGAGTTTTAGTCAATACCGCAGCTATTTCCCCGGAGATGATCTGCGAAACCTGGATTGGAAAGTATTCGGACGTACAGGCCGGTATTACATCCGGCAGGCTGAAACGGAAAAGACCATTGCCGTGCATTTGATAGTAGATGCCAGCGCTTCCATGAATCACGACTGTGGCGGCTACCGCAAGATTCAGTACGCCGCGCAACTTGCCTCGGCCCTTGCACTACTTGCTTACCGCCAAGGTGACAAGGTAGGCCTTACCGTTTTCAATGGTGAAGGTGTTCAGCGCATTCCCTCAAAGCAGCATAGCCAACAACTACAACGCATCTACCATGTGCTGGGTAGCATGGAGGCCCAAGGCCGATTTGAAAATCTCGATCGGTATAAGCAATTGTACCAAGCTGCCGGAAGGGATCTGGTCGTGATCATCACCGACTTCTACGAACACCAAGATGAATTAACCAAACTGACGGCATTGCTTCACGCGCAACGACAGGAGGTAATCTTGCTTCACTTAATGGCTGAAAATGAGCTGGAGGGACGATTCAAGGGATATGATGCATTGGAAGACCTGGAGACCGGAGAAGTAATTATGCTCGGTCCGTCCGCAGCATTAGCACCGCAACCACTGAACAACTACTTGGCGGCGACCAAAAAGAAGCTACTCAACAACCAGGTTTATTATACGCTGGTCAATGCAAACGAGCTGCCTGCACAAGCATTAAGAGATTTTTTAGTCCGCAGAAATAAACAATCGCGATAACGTGTTGGTCGATTTTTTATACCCCCTTGGCTTTTTAGCAGCTGCCGGCATTATCATTCCGGTACTCATACACTTATGGCGCAAAGAACGGCGCAATATACTGCAAGTGGGCAGCACCAAGATTTTTGGCGATATTAAAAAAAACCGCATCAACCGCCTGAGGATCAAGAACTGGCCCCTATTGTTGCTGCGTTGCCTAATCATCCTCGTCCTATCTTGTTTATTGGCTGCTCCACATATCGACATGAGCAGGCCGAAAGCAAAGGAGACAGGATGGATATTACTGGGGGCGGCATACCCTGAAAAGCTTGGTGAACGCCAACGGGCCATGATCGATAGTCTGCTCAAAAAGGGGTATGGGGCACGAGCCTTTGAATCCGGATTTCGCGAAATCAGCATACAAGCAGCGGACACCATCGCCCAATCGGCAAATCCATTTGCGCTCGTCAATCGGTTGAATACGATCTTGCCGACTGGATTTCCCGTGGCAATTTTCAGCGACCTACAAATCAGCCGACTAACGGGTGATATGCCCTCGACCGCGGTTGATCTGACCTGGCATGCTTTTGAAAACCAGGATGAAACCCCCGTTCATTGGGCTGCACGGGCGTGGTTCACGGCATCTGACAGCATCGCGGCAATCGTCGCATCATCAAGTACCGAAGGCACCAACTTTGAACGGCTCGTTGTTCAGGCTGATGGCAGCGAACAAGGCCTTCGAGTGAAGGCAGAGCAAGGGCAGACTTTGGTGAAAACGGATGGCCAGTTGGAATGGGTACCCGTAAGCAATCGCAAAATGCGCATCCGGTTTGCCGTAGATACCCCCATACCTGATCAGCGCTACCTCAGCGCACTGTTGGCCGCATACCAACAAACGACAGATTTGCCGATGGAAATGGCGGCATACCAACCGGGGGAGCCGTGTGACATCCTGTTTGACTTTACGGAGGCCGGCCTTTCAGATACGCTTATGACCGTTTCAGTCATTTTTCGTTATGCGCCCGGATTGCCAGAGGAGCAGCAAAACAATTACATCGTGCCGGTAAATGGCCACTTGAACAGTCCGACAGCAAGAGTCTACAAGATGATTGTTGCCGAGGATAACCAGGCGCCGGTCTGGCAGGATGCATATGGCAGACCTTTGCTAACCGTAAGTAGGCAACACGGATATACACTTTTCCGCTGTTACACCCGGTTTAATCCACAATGGACGGATCTAATCTGGTCGGAAGCTTTTATAAACGGCATGATTCCTATCTTGGTCAACGCAAATGAACCGCTCCTTATCAATAGTTTCCATACGTATCCTCAGGACAAACGGCTACTGGCTGGCAGCGTTTCGTTACCTTATCGCACAACGACCGTCCGTGATGCGGGCCGTGTAGCAAGCCAGGCAAACGCGGTACCTTATTTGATCTGGATAGCGTTATTGGCCTTTGCTGCGGAGCGAATCATGACCTATAAGTCGAAACCAAATGATGAATAATACAGAAGGCTTAAAATGGGTACTAAAACGTAAGCAGCATTGGCTGGCCTACCAACTTGCGGCCAAGCTATGTTATGCTATTGCGGCTACATTGGTGATCGGTGCAGTCGTACTGTGTTTTATGCAGCCGCCACTTTGGGTATATCCACTGATATGCGGCATATTATTCTCAAGCCTGGTACATTTCGCTGGAATCGCCAAAATACGCGACAGCCAGATTGCCGACATGCTTGACATCCGTTTCCCTCAGTTGGAGCACAGTACGTCGCTGCTATTGCGGTCGCCCGAGTCCCTGGGCATGCTTCAACGGTTACAGCTTCACCGGCTCTATAAGTCCGTATCCAGTTTGCCGATTCGTGAGTTTGTCAGCTACCGCATACTGAGTAAACCCGCCGGAACCCTAATGGCCGCGGCCATCACCTACTTCATCGTCTCACAATACGTGGCACCTCATTTGAACAGTGGCCAGGCAGACCGTCCACTACAGACCGTCACAAGCCCCAGGGATCCACTCAACTTGCCCCCAGCGATAACCGCAGCGCAAATAAGCATTGTACCGCCAACCTATACCGGTTTGCCGGAAAGCCAACAACATGATTTGGACATTACTGCTCCCGTTGGTTCTACCATTGGCTTACGCATCGCCACCTCCAGCAGCGTCCGCGAAATGGCCATGTTGCTTGATGGGAAAACCATACTCAATATGCACCCCCTTAGCACAGACAGCCTCCAATGGAAGGTCGATTTCAAGCCGCGCAAAAGCGGCTTTTACCAGCTGTCGCTGGATGGCGAGCTGTCCACTCTTTATCCGCTGGAGCTAATTGCCGACCTGCCGGTTGCCATCCGGGTAAGTAGCCCCGAGCAACACACCGTAATCGACTTCGGTTTTCCGGAAGCCGTCAAGCTACAAGCTTCACTGCAAGACGACTACGCAATCCACGGAGCACATATCATGGCTACGGTATCCACGGGCAAAGGGGAAGGCGTGAGCTTCAAATCACATGAAATACCACTCAACGCCGCAGTAAGAGGCAAAAAAGACGCAACAATCGCGCAGACGATTGATCTGAAGAAGTTAGGCATGGGACCAGGCGATGAACTTTATTTTTATATGAAAGCCAGCGACAACGCAGGGCAGGAGAGCCGATCCGATGTATTTGTAGTCGTCTTGCAAGACACGGCTGAACTCTTCAGCATGTCGGGTATGGTGAGCGGCGTCGATCTCGTACCCGAATACTTCAGAAGCCAGCGGCAAATCATTATCGACACGGAAAAGCTCATTGCCGAAATGGACTCGCTCTCCACGCCAGAAGCCCACAACCGAAGCAATAACCTGGGCATTGACCAACAGCTCCTACGCCTGCGGTATGGGCAATTCCTGGGCGAAGAGGCCGAAGATGCCATCGGAGGCCACATAGGCCATGATCATGGCGATGGCGAAAGCCACAGCCATGGGCACCTGCCAAAAGAAGAAGTGGTAAGTCACGCCAAAATCCGGGATTGGAAAAACCACGATCCGAACCATGAAGGCCATGAAGAACATGCAGCAGCGTTTCAAGAGGAACAGCCTTCGGAAGTGCCCGTCAGCGTGGAAGCACTGATCGCCGAAATGTCCCATCAGCACGACCGCGCTGAGGATGCCACCTTTTTTGATGCCGAACAAAAGGCCCACCTTAAAGCAACGCTTACGGAAATGTGGAACACCGAATTACGCCTGCGCACCTACAAGCCCCGAGAAGCCTTACCCTATGCCTATAAGGCCCTTCGCTTGTTAAAAGAACTGCAACAGAAGTCGAGGGTTTACGTGGGTAAAGCGCCTACTAAAACAACGCCGTTGAATCCCGAAAAGCGTCTTACCGGAGAGCTGCTGGAAATCACAGGCGGAAAACAGCATTATAAAGCACCGGCCACACCGGACCGGTTGACGATGCAACAGCAACTGAAACGTGCGCTCGCCTATCTCTCCAACCTCAAAGCTACCCAACAATTGGATGAAGCCGGCCGTCAACTCCTCGTTGAAGCAGAACGTAGCATCATGGATGCAGCCAGCCTGGAGCCTACCCGATACCTTACCGCACTTAAGGCGATACGGCTGCTGGAAGAACATGACGGAAAGAATAGCCTGGCCGAAATTCAGTTGGTTGAAAAAGCCATCCACGAGTTGCTGCCAACGCTTCAGCAACAGCCACAAAAAAAGGGCTTTGCAAGTGAAGGGGCTATTTATCAGCTTTATTTCGAGCAATTAACCATGAATTAAACTATGATGTTGCTCCACGCACTTTTTATTGTTTTTGCACTTGTCCTGTTTTGCTACATCGTCGTGAATGAACGGCGGTCAAAAAGCCGGGTGCCGTACCTCGTCAGGTGCACCGCCGGACTATTGGCAATAGGGGCGCTCACGGGACTGCTATTTCCACTGAGCTATCCATCAAGCTGGTCCTTCTCCCCTAACTCCGATGAACTGGCAATCTTTACTCGGGGAACCCCGGAAACTGCTATCGATATTTCAGTGAGAAACAGCGATGCCGTCACCACAGACAGCATAATCGCTCGCAAATTCCAGATTCCGCTTATTGAAGATTGGGAGGCTTTTCTTCAGCAATATCCCCACACGCCATTTGCCGTCCATGGGTTTGGCCTTACTCCGTATCAATTAAAGGCACTTGACGGCCATCCGATACGTTACCATGCGCCCGAGCGGCCCCACGGATTCATTTTCGGTGAGTGGCCACTGCAACTACCGGCTTCTACGCCGCTTGTCATGCACGGACAATACAACAACCCCTCGGAACAAGAAGCCAAAGTCATCCTATTAAGTGCCGCCCAACCTGTCGATTCCGCGATTATACCACCGCAAAGCACTCACCCATTTACGCTCACTTGCCACCCCAAACAACTGGGGAACAACCTTTTCAGCGTGCTGGCGATAGCTGGACAAGATACCCTGCAACACGAGAAACTACCGGTGACCATTAGGCCCTCGCAACCACTGCATGTGGTGATGCTGGCCGCCTCGCCTTCTTTTGAGTATAAATTCCTGACCAATTGGTTTCAGCAACTGCATTATGGTACGGCCTTCAGGGCCCGCATTTCTACTGGCAAATTTTCGTTCAGCTACAGCGAAGCATCCTCGACATCGCTGGCATACCCACTTGGTGAGTCTACATTCAAGCACACGGACCTATTGATAGCCGATGAAGCCGAATTGGCTGCATGTTCCCGGCATGAACAACAAGTGATAGCCGAAGCCGTCCGCTCGGGGATGGGCCTCCTCCTGTTTATCCATGACGGAAAAACCAGCTCACTGCTGGGCAAACAATTCCGAGCTTCCGCCATTTCAACGAAACATGAGCAAGGTGTCACCATGCGATCTGCAGCCAAAAAGGATTACCCCCGGTTACCGGTTAGCGCCCTCAGCACGATTCAAATCAATCCATCCCAACGCCCCCTACTATACCATAACGAGCAAGTCGTTGCGGCCTCACAGCTTTATGGCAAAGGATTCGTCACGGCGATGACTATCAGCAACAGTTACATTTGGTGGCTAAGGAATCAACAGGCAAGCTATGCCCAATTTTGGTCATTTCTCCTCGACAACACCGCTGCTGGCCGCCGGCAAAACCCGCATTATGTGCAAACGCCGCGTTTTCCAACAGCCCATAAACGGACGGACCTGTCGCTACAACATCCAGACACCCCAATTAGTATAGACGGAACGGCATACCCGCTACTGCAGCATGAGTCTTTACCCGACTTCTTCCAGCTATCATTTTGGCCTCGGCGCACCGGATGGCATTCCATGGAGGTCCCACAAGGCGATAGTACATGGTTTTATGTATATGATAATTCCGATTGGCAAGCGGCAAAAGACTTTGCCGCAATGCAAGCCATGGAATCTTTCGTGACAGAAAACAGCAAAAAACGCCCTGAAGAAGCCAGAAACAAATCCAGATTAAAAAACGAGGTACCGAAATGGCTATTTTTTCTCTTATTTCTAATAGCAGCAAGCATATTGTGGTACGCTTCAAGACAATATAACCAAAATGTTATGTAAATCTTGCAGATTTTGCATTTACAAACCTTATTTTGGTTTCATAATTTAACAGGTGCGGACTACACACGCTTTTTTCTGTCAACACCCTAATAAACAGTACTAAATTGAAAAGAAAAGATTTCCTGAAATTATCGGGTCTGAGCTTTGGAGCTTACCTTTTAGCGGATTTACCTGCTTTTGCAAAGGTCATCGATCCGCAAGCAGCCTTGGATCGCATCGATACGTCGCTCAAAAAGGAGTTGGCCGATGTGGCACTCAACGTAGCCAAAAGCAAGGGCGCCACTTATGCAGATGTACGCATTGGGCGTTACCTCAACCAGACGATTGCGACGCAGGAAAAGCGGGTACGCGGACTGCAAAGTACGGAGTCCTATGGTGTAGGCATTCGAGTCATCGCGGACGGCTGCTGGGGGTTTGCAGCGACAGACAAAGTGGATAAAGACAACATCGCACAAGCGACGGCCCTGGCAATTGCCATCGCCAAAGGCAATGCACGCTTCATGGCTGAACCTGTCCAGTTGGCTCCCCAAAAGGGATTAGGGGAGCAGACATGGGCGACACCGATCGAAAAAAATCCTTTTGAGGTACCCGTGGGCGAAAAAGTCGAACTCCTGCTCGCTGCCAATCAATCCGCATTGGACGGTGGAGCCAATTTTGTCACATCCAACCTGTTCATGATCAATGAGCAGAAATATTTCGCCAGTACGGATGGCTCGTATATTGACCAAGACATCCACCGAATATGGCCAACGTTTACCGTCACGGCCATTGACCGCTCGTCCGGCAAGTTTGAAACCCGCGATAGTTTAAGTGCCCCCATGGGGATGGGCTATGAGTACCTTACGCCTGGTACACCCTACAAGATCGATGGCGTACCCGTAACACTTTACAAAGATCGGTACGATATCCTCGCCGACGCCGCCACGGCCGCCCAGCATGCCAAGGAAAAAATCGGGGCGAAGTCCGTAGCCCCCGGCAAGTATGACCTGGTATTAGATCCATTGCATCTCGGGCTTACTATTCATGAGTCGGTAGGCCACTCTACCGAACTTGACCGCGTATTGGGATACGAGGCTAACTATGCCGGCACAAGCTTCCTGACACTTGACAAATGGGAAGCTAAAAATTTTAACTTCGGCAATGAACTCGTAAATGTGGTGGCCGACCGTACACAGCTCGGCTCCCTGGGTGCCGTAGGATATGATGACGAGGGAGTCCCCGCCGGAAAATGGGACGTTATCAAAGACGGCATATTGGTCAACTACCAAACCATCCGCGATCAGGCCCACATCTTAGGCCTTGATGCTTCGCAAGGCTGCTGCTACGCCGATAGCTGGAACAGCATCCAATTCCAGCGCATGCCGAACATTTCATTACTACCCAACAAAAAAAGCCGCAAAGTGGCAGACATCATTAAAAATGTAGAAAAAGGCATTTATATTGTAGGACGCGGCTCCTATTCCATCGACCAGCAACGGTACAACTTCCAATTTGGCGGACAGCTGTTCTATGAAATCAGCAACGGAAGAATCGTGGGCATGCTGAAAGACGTCGCCTATCAAGCCAATACGCAGGAGTTCTGGAATGCCATGGCCGACATTGCCGATGAAGAAGACTATCGCCTGTTTGGGACGTTTTTCGACGGCAAGGGGCAGCCCTCTCAGGTCAGCGCGGTGTCGCATGGGTCGTCAACCGCCCATTTTAAGGGTATCAATGTCATTAATACCGGCCGAGCCATTGGATAAGTCACCCCAAAGAAGTGCGAAGTATCCAAAATGCCGTAAAAACAAATTGTCATATCAAACTATTAACGGATGAAAAGAAAAGATTTCCTCTATTACACCTCAATGGGCATGGGGGCATTGTTTATGCCCAAAATGGGCTTATTTGCCCGCCCCATCGACCCCTTGGAAGCCCTGATGGAGCGAGCAGATGCCCAGACCAAGAAGGCACTGGCAGATGCCGCATTGAATGAGGCCACCGCACAAGGCGCTACCTACGCTGATGTACGCATCGGCCGTTACCTCAACCAATTTGTCTTTACCCGCGAAAAACAGGTACAGGGCGTTGCCAATACGGAGTCGTATGGCGTAGGAATCCGCGTCATCGTAAATGGCTGCTGGGGTTTTGCCGCCACCAACAATATGACGAAGGAAGACATCGCAAAAACCGCCGGCCAAGCCGTTGCTATCGCAAAAGCAAACGCAAAGATACAGGGCAGCCCGGTTGTCTTAGCTCCACAACAAGGTTATGGCGAAGTCAGTTGGCAGACCCCTATTGAAACCAATGCCTTTGAAGTGCCTATCAAAGAGAAGGTAGATTTGCTGCTACAGGTCAATAGCGTAGCCATGGAAAATGGCGCTAATTTTGTCAGCTCCCGCATAGCGGCCATCAATGAGCAGAAATATTTTGCTTCCACGGACGGATCGTATATCGACCAAGACATCCACCGCATCTATCCAAGTTTCAACGTGACCGTCATTGACCGTGCCTCAGGCAAGTTTCAAACGCGAAATGCGCTAAGCTCGCCAATGGGGATGGGCTATGAATACCTAAACGCCCGCCCGGAAGACAAAGTAGCAGGCGTGGTCACACGTTATAAGAAGCGGTACGACATTCTGGAAGACGTAAAGGCTGCCGCCCAGAACGCGACAGAGAAAATCAAAGCCAAATCCGTTGAACCCGGCAAATACGACGTTGTGCTTGACCCCTCGCATCTATGGCTTACTATTCATGAGTCGGTGGGGCACTCCACCGAACTTGACCGCGTATTGGGCTATGAGGCCAACTATGCAGGCACGAGTTTCTTGACGATGGATAAGCTGAATTCCAAAAATTTCAACTTTGGCAACGAATTGGTCAATGTTATAGCCGACAAAACCGAAGTTGGTTCCCTTGGTGCGGTGGGTTACGATGACGAAGGCGTGAAATGCAAAAAATGGGATCTGATTAAGGATGGCGTTCTGGTCAACTTCCAGGCCACCCGCGATCAAGTGCATATTCTCGGTGAAAACGAATCACACGGCTGCAGCTATAGCCAGGGCTGGGAGGATGTGCAGTTTCAGCGCATGCCCAATGTATCATTGCAGCCCGGCAAAACGAAGTTATCTGTTGACGATCTGATCAAAGATGTGGAAAAAGGGATTTACATTATTGGCGATGGTAGTTTTTCTATAGACCAACAGCGATATAACTTCCAGTTCGGCGGACAGCTATTTTATGAAATCAGCAATGGTAAAATCGTGGGCATGCTCAATGATGTGGCTTACCAATCCAATACACAGGAATTTTGGAATTCGTGTGCAGGCATCTGCGACGAATCGGATTACCGACTCGGTGGTGCATTTAATGACGGCAAAGGCCAGCCTTCGCAGAGCAATGCCGTATCCCACGGCAGTGCGACCACACGGTTCAATGGAGTTAATGTAATCAATACAGCAAGAAATATTTAATACAATGGCAATTTTAAGCAAAGAAGAAGCACAGGCTATATTAACCAAGGTACTGAGTTTTTCCACGGCCGACGAATGCGTAGCCTCACTGAGCGGTAACGACGAAGGGAATATCCGCTATGCCAACAACGCAGTTTCAACCGCTGGCGCGGCGAGCACCATGAGCCTCTCGGTAAGTTCGGTATATGGTAAAAAAGTAGGTTCGGCAAGTATCAATGAATTTGATGACGCCTCGCTGAAGAAGGCCGTCGAACGTTCGGAAGAATTGGCCCGGCTATCCCCTGAGAATCCAGAATATATGCCGATGTTGGGTCCCCAGACCTATGATGAATCATTGACCTACGTAGCGAATACTGCAGCCATTGACCCGGCCCGTCGGGCAGACATGGTCGGTCAAAGCATCCAAGTCTCCAAGGATGAACAGTTAGAAGCCGCCGGGTTTCTAAACAACAACACCGGCTTTCGGGCAATGATGAATTCAAAGGGACTTTATGCCTACAACCGGAGTACCAACGTGTCTTTTTCCGTTACCATACGCAACCAGGAAGGCACCGGATCGGGCTATACCAGCAATAGTTTCAACGACGTAGACAAGCTGGACACCCTAAAAATGAGCAAGGTGGCTGCCCAAAAAGCCAAGACATCCGCCGGCGCAAAGGCCATCGAACCCGGTAAGTATACCGTCATACTCGAGCCTTTGGCGGCGAGTGATCTGGTAAGCTGGATATTACGCGGATTCGATGCCCGAAGTGCCGACGAAGGAAGGAGCTTCATGAGCAAGAAAGGGGGCGGGACACGGCTCGGCGAACAGCTTTTCGACGAACGCATCAGCATTTACTCCGATCCGTTAAATCCCGAACTACCTTTGCCAACATGGGACAGCGATGGGCTTCCCCTGAAAAAGACAACCTGGGTGGAAAACGGTATTGTAAAAAATCTGTCGTACTCGCGATATTGGGCTGCCCAAAAAGGGGTAGACCCACTTCCATCGAGTTGGGGGATGATCATCCCGGGAGGCAACTCTTCGCTGGAAGAAATGATCAAAAGCACGGAGCGTGGCATCCTGGTCACCAGATTCTGGTACATCCGATCGGTAGATCCACAGAGCCTGTTACTTACCGGACTCACCCGCGACGGTACGTTCTATATTGAAAATGGAGCCATTCAATTTCCGATAAAAAACTTCCGATTCAATGAGAGCCCAATCATTATGCTTAACAACGTCGAGGACTTAGGCAAGACCGAGCGCTCAGGCAATATCATGGTACCCCCCATGAAAATCAGAGACTTCACGTTTACTTCGTTGTCTGACGCGATCTAAAAAGCGTTAAAAAAAGAGGCCGTCTGGAGCAATTTCCAGACGGCCATTTTCAGTTAAAAGCCTTTGCCTGTGGCTTCTCTGTTAGTCATCTTCAAATTTCCACCGTACAAACGCTTCTATCGCTTCATATTCAGCCATTCCCAGGCCGTCGTATAATTTGGCGGTTTCCCGTGTACGTTCCTCAGCACGCACCCAAAATTCACGCGCGTCGTCGCCGGGAAACACGGGTACATCTTTTTGCGACTGGTGCTTGAAAATCGCATACCGTTTGCGCAACACTTCTTGTGGCGAAAGCGGCACAGCCATTTCAATCTCGTGGATCTCAAATTCGTGCCAAGCTCCGCGGTACAGCCATACCCAGCAGTCTCTTGTCCACGCCTCTGTTTTACGCAGCCGTTTCATTGCCTCATGGATGATATCAAAGCACACTTTATGGGTACCATGCGGATCTGCGAAATCACCAGCGGCAAAAATCTGATGAGGTTTTACACGTTGCAACAGTTCCATTGTCTGTTGAATATCGTCTTCATAAACCAAGTTTTTACTGTATTTTCCGCGATCGTAGAATGGTAAATTCAGAAAATGGATGTTTTCATCGGGGAGGCCTGCAAACCGGGCACCGGCAATAGCCTCTCCCTTGCGAATAAGCCCTTTGACAGTAAGCAATTCCGGCGTATCGATTTGGTTGGGTTTTTTGCCTTGGATGAATTGCCGTGCATCCTTATACAGGCTCTCCAATTTTTGCGTGTCGATACCCTGCGATTTGGCAAAATCCGTTGCAAATTCGATAAACCGCAAGGCGTCATCATCCCAAACCGCCGTGTTTCCGGACGTCTGGTAAGCCACATGCACCTCATGTCCTTGGTCTGCCAGGCGGATGAACGTACCCCCCATGGAGATTACGTCATCATCCGGATGTGGCGAAAAGATAATGGAACGCTTCTTCGCCGGATCACGCCGTTCGGGCCGTTGGCTGTCGTCAGCGTTCGGTTTTCCTCCGGGCCATCCCGTAATGGTATGCTGCAATTGGTTGAAAATATCGATGTTAATGTTGTAAACAGGGCCCTTTTCTGTTGCCAATTGAGCCATACCGTTGTTATTGTAGTCGTCTTCGGTAAGCTTCAGCACGGGTTTTTTAAGTGTCTGCGAAAGCCAAACAACTGCTTTTTTAATGGTCTTCCGGTCCCATTCACAGTCCTTAACCAGCCAAGGAGTATCGAAGCGAGTCAGTTGGGAGGCCGCATCCTTGTCGAGTACAAACTCAACGCTATCGGACAATTGCAGATAGGTAGCAGGGACATCGGACGAAATTTCGCCTTCGACAGCTTTCTTTACGATTTCGGCCTTTTTCTCATTCCATGCCATCAGGATAATTTCCCGGGCCTTGAAAATAGTGCCGATACCCATGGTGATGGCTTTGGTGGGTACATTTTCCTTACCGCCGAAATCGCGGGAGGCATCACGACGTGTTAAATCATCGAGCGTAACCAATCGCGTGCCGGAATTGGGAGCAGAACCCGGTTCGTTGAATCCGATATGACCTGTACGGCCGATACCAAGTATCTGCAGATCGAGGCCACCCAATTCCGTAATCTTCTGCTCGTAAGCCAAGCAATAATCATGGATAGCCTCCATAGGCAATGTGCCATCGGGAATGTGTACATTGGCCCGGTCAATATCAACATGATCAAAGAGGTGCCTGTTCATGAACGTCACATAGCTCTGTTCCGAATCGGGCAACATGGGGTAGTACTCGTCAAGGTTGAAGGTAATGACGTTTTTGAAACTGAGCCCTTCTTCCCGATGCAGGCGTACCAACTCTGCATATACTTTTACAGGGGTTGCACCTGTAGCAAGGCCAAGGATGGCCTGCTCACCTTTTTCTTGTTTGCCGCGGATAAGGTCGGCAATACGCTTGGCCACGGCCAACGAAGCCGTGGTCGGATTGGAGTAAACACTTACGGGTACTTTCTCGAAGCGTGTTTCTTCCAGTAAATTTAATCTCGCCATTTTAGGAATTACGTATAAGGTGAGACGCAAAACTAATGATAAATGACTATACGTCGCGTAGATTTTTTGCAAATAATTGCTTTTTTTAGATGGACAACGTTATGCAATCGTGTGCGTCGGTTGATCTGCCCCCGGAACGCACATTGTCATCAATGCCGCGCCAGGTAATGCTTATAAAATTTCGAATCTTACCAGAACATCCACCGGATTGACCACCGGTAGCCGCTGAAGATAGGAATTGAACGGTATTCCGTTACAGATCCGCTACCTTTACCGTACCCATCGGTTACTATACGGGTAAGAAAAGGGTAAAGAATCGGTATGGAATCGGTATGGAAAGGGTAAAGAAACGGTAAAGAAAGGGTATAGAAGGGGTATAGAAGGGGTAAAGAAACGGTATAGAATCGGTATGGAAAGGGTAAAGAAACGGTAAAGAAAGGGTAAAGAAAGAGTATAGAAGGGGTAAAGAAACGGTATGGAATCGGTAAAGAAAGGGTATAGCAAGTGTAAACCAGGAGTAAGCGAGGGATAGACGAAAGGTAAGCAAACGGTAGCCGATCGGTAAACCACAATAGCCTTCGGAAGCGGAGGGGATTGCTAAAAAAAGAACTATTGACGGATAACGCATTTTAAACAAACGGTTGCGTTGACTTAACGCTTTGATTACTCGACTAACCGTCCTATACTTGCTTATAAAAATTGTTACTACCCAATTGCTGTTATGAAATACAACCGTAGAAGCTTCCTTAAAAACGCTACCTTGCTTTCTGGAGCCGTAGCAACGCTACCGGCCGTGACGGGCGAAGCAAATGCAAAGAACTTACAGCCATCATCTTATCAACAGATGCGACCCCAGCGCTTTAACATGAGCGGATACGCCGCACCCAAGATCGACGAGGTACGCATCGGCTTTATCGGTTTAGGAATGCGTGGCCCCGGTGCTGTGCAACGCATATCGCACATCGACGGCGTGGAAATCAAAGCGCTCTGTGACAAGGATCCCAATCGGGTTGAAAAAACACAGGCTATACTGGAAAAAGCGGGGCTCCCGAAAGGCAAGGCCTACAGTGGGGAAGAGGGCTGGAAAGACATGGTGGCCAACGAGGAACTCGATCTCGTGTATATCTGTACCCCCTGGCACCTGCATACCCCGATGGCGGTCTACGCCATGCAACACGGTAAACACGTGGCGTGCGAAGTACCCATAGCGGTCACCCTTGACGAGTGCTGGGAGCTCGTGGAAACCTCCGAAAAAACAAGGCGGCATTGCATGATGCTGGAAAACTGCTGCTATGATTTCTTTGAAATGCTCACCCTCAATATGGCTCGAAACGGCTTATTCGGCGAAATTATTCATGCTGAAGGTGCATACATCCATGATTTACTGGAACTGAACTTTGACAAAAACGGCTATGCCGATATGTGGCGGCTACGGATGAATGCCACGCACAACGGAAACCTATATCCCACCCACGGCCTTGGCCCTATTGCCCAATGCCTCGATATCAATAGAGGCGACAAGATGGACTATTTGGTCTCGCTTTCGACCAATGACTTCATAATGGCGCAAACCGCTGAGGAAAAAGCCAAAGAAGACAGATTTTTCCAACCTTTTGTAGGCGCGAACTACCGTGGAAACATGAACACGACCTTAATCAAGACCGCTAAGGGAAAGTCCATTATGGTACAACATGACGTCAGCTCACCGCGTCCCTACTCGCGTATTCACCTCATCAGCGGGACCAAGGGCGTAGCGTCCAAATGGCCGTCACCTGAGCGCATTGCTTTTGGCCATGATTGGCTTAAAGAACACGAATTGCAGGACTTGTATAATCGGTACACACCGCCCCTCATCAAACATGTTGGCGAGGTAGCCAAGCAAATAGGCGGACACGGGGGAATGGATTTCGTTATGGACTGGCGGTTGATCGATTGCCTGCGAAACGGCCTGCCGCTGGACCAAGACGTTTACGACGGCGCGCTATGGAGCAGTATCTTTCCGTTGAGCGAACAGTCCGTAACCAACCGATCAGGCTCACTCGATATACCGGATTTCACACGTGGGGCGTGGGAGACCAACCAACCGGTGAACCTCACGTTAGATGGCGGTGCCACTACGGGTGTACGGCAAATCAACTAACGGCGGTACAATCGGACGGTGAAAAATGCCCACCATAGCTTTACAACTGTGAGACACGGGCAAGGCGGTCGGCAGCTTGCGCCATTGTCTCGGATTGTTTAGCAAAACAAATCCGGACAAGTCGTTGATTGGTCTCCTGGCTGTAAAACGACGAAACCGGGATCGTGGCTACCTGATACTGCTTGGTCAGCTCCTGACAGAAGACATGCTCAGGCAAATCACTGATGGACGAATAATCAGCCAGGAGGAAATAGGTGCCTTGGCAAGGCAGCACCCCAAAGCGAGTTGCCTGAAGCGCGTCAAGCATAAGGTCGCGCTTCTGCTGAAAGAACGCGCCAAGACCAAGGTACTCATCCTTGAGATGCAAAAAGCCCGCCAGTGCATGCTGGACAGGTGTATTTACGCTGAACACATTGAACTGGTGCACCTTACGGAATTCCCTGGTAAGAGTTTCTGGCGCAATGCAGTACCCAACTTTCCAGCCTGTGGAATGGTATAGTTTACCGAAAGAGGCTACGATGAAAGCCCGCTTACGAAGTTCAGCATCATGCATAACACTGCGATGCGTAATCCCATCATACACGATATGCTCATACACTTCATCACTCAGCACAAAACAATGCCGATTTTGGACGATACGGGAAAGCTGCTCGAAATCAGCGCCTGTCAACACACGCGCGGTAGGATTATTGGGAGAATTGATAATAATCAGTCGCGTCCTGGGCGTCATTAGTTCCCCGACTGCTTTCCAGTCGATCGCAAAATCAGGGGCAAGTAAGGCAACAGGCCTGGGTATGCCGCCAAACACCCTGACACTGGGTGCGTAAGCATCGTAGGCCGGCTCGAACAGAATCACTTCATCACCGGGATGTATTACGGCCGCCATTGCGGTAAAAAGCGCCTGGGTTGCTCCAGCCGTGATAGTAATTTCGGTCTCAGGATGGTAAGCCACGCCGATTGTCGCTTCCACCTTGGCACTTATTTGCTCGCGGAGCGCCATTACCCCTGCCATGGGAGCATATTGATTTTGCCCGCTCCGCATCGCCCGTTCCACCAATGAAATGAGCTTTGGCGAGCAGTCGAAATCCGGAAAGCCCTGTGAAAGATTGATCGCCTTATGCTCTGCGGCCAGTTGCGACATTCGGGTAAAAATCGAAGTACTGGTATCGGGCAATTTAGATCGAAGGAAGTTCATTAATCAATGGTAAACAACATGGTGCAAGGTTAAACATTTTCACTGAACCTTCCGTCATATGACCCGATGTTCTCGTAGCATTTCCTGATAAAAGCGAATGCTATCTTCCAATTGCGCGATGTACGCCTCTTTATCATGGATAATTTTGTGGTATAATGCTTTTTCCTCACTGATAAATTTGGCGACGTCCATATCGGCCGTTTCTTCATCGGTTAACAGTTTAGGCAGGCCAACATCCAGCACCTGGGCTATCTGGCCAAGCCGATCAATATCTATACGGGTAACGCCACCTTCTATATTCTGATAAGTCTTCAATGCGATATGCAATGCTTCCGCCATATCCGTTTGTGAGAACCCGCGTGCCTTCCGGAGTCTTCTAATATTAGCTAAAATACCCGTTTGTACCATAACTGCTTTTTTTGGGCATAGAATCTGCGCATTTGCCGCAGGATTTATGCGTTTTTTCCCTTACATGAACCTGTTATCTTTGTTGCAATGCAAAAGTATATTTTTTTATTAAAAAAGACTACCAAATAAGTAGATATTTTTTGCCGGACGGCAACGGGAAAATAAAGAGGTTTGTTTGTTGTTTAGTTGAAGGCGGTGGATGGAAACATCCGCCGTTCTTAAAAAAATGCCTTATAAATCGAAACGACTACTATTTACACAAGATATGACCCAATAAAAACAGCAGTTAATCAGTAAAAAAAGCATAATACAATAATAATAAAATAAAAATGTAATTTTTTTTTTACTTAAAAATCATTTTTTTATTATAAAATTGCACATACAAACACATTTTATAACGTAAATCACACATTATCGCTACATTTTATACAAACACACATGCCATATCGAACAAAAAACAACCCGACAAACTTTCGGTAAAGTCATTTTGCATCTAAATCAAAACACCGCAACGAACAGCAGCATGTTTTTCGAAGCAAACCGAACGTTTCAACTCATATAAGGGCTTAATAACTTTATTCGAATTGTAAGCTGTTATTTAGTATCCGCCCTATGAACTACATGTTTGATTTTTGAACTATCTTTTTATAGTTCTGCGGGTATAAGTCTTTGAGGTTTTTGTGGTTGATGGACATGATGTTTTCCAGCGTGTATTTGAGCCATTGGAAGGGGTTGACCTCATGTTTCCTGCAGATGGCGAAGAAGGAATAGATCATGGCTGCCCGCTGCGCCGCTTCGTGGCTTCCGGCGAACAGGTAATTTTTCCGGCCAAGGGCAACCCCACGAAGCGCATTTTCGCATAGGTTATTATCTATCTGCAGGTTCCCGTCATACAGGTAAGCCGACAGCCCGTCCCATCTGGCATAGGCGTAAGCCATGGCTTTG
>NZ_FUYS01000002.1:887-755360 GCF_900168055.1 Parapedobacter luteus | reverse complement strand
TGTCGGCTTCCCCCAATTAAGACTGCGTAATTTTACAAAATTCTCATCAAATTAACCTAAACCTAACTGCCCTAACACGCCTGTTTATCGCCTTCAAAAGCCGAAAGAGTAGCATATTCCGTTGGCGACATATTACCCAGGCTGTCGTGCGGTCTGTGATTGTTGTAGTCATCCATCCATTGCCAGGTAATTTCCCTCACTTCATCCAGGGTGTCAAACAGGTAACAGTCCAGCACATTATCGCGGTAGGTCCCGTTCAATCTTTCCACAAAACCGTTCTGCGTGGGCTTGCCGGGCTGAATGTAGATAAACTCAATGCCGTTGACCATACTCCATTCCGTTAAAAGCTGGGATATGAACTCCGGGCCGTTGTCCATCCTGATTTTCCCCGGCTTACCCCTGCGTTTGATCAGGTGGTTCAATACCCAGACGACCCGGGAACTGCGCAGGGAATAGTCCACTTCGATATGCAGCGCTTCCCTGTTGAAATCATCCATTACGTTGAAAGAACGGAACCGTCGGCCATTGCTTAGTGCGTCGCTCATAAAGTCCATAGACCAGGTGTCGTTGGGCGATATGGGTTTAACAAGCGGCTGCTTTATCCTTTGCGGCAACCGCCGCTTTGCTTTCCTCCTGATGTTCAGTCCAATGAGCCTGTATACCCGGTGGACGCGCTTGTGGTTCCAGCAATGGCCCTCCCGGCGTAATCTCCTGAACGCTTTCCAGAAACCTTCACGCGGGAAATCCTCCGCTTTCTGACGTAGGGCTGATTCCACATCGCTATCGTCACGTATACTGTTATAATAGTAACACGTCTTGCTCAATCCCAACACCCGGCACGCCCTGCTGATGCCTTTCCCTGACTCCATCAATTCCTGGGCAATCTGTTTTTTCTGGCAGGGCTTCAAAGCTTTTTTGCAATCACTTCCCTGGCCGCCTCTAAATCCAGGGCAAGCTCTGCATACATACGCTTAAGCTTACGGTTTTCTTCCTCAAGTTCTTTCACACGTTTCAGCTCGCTGCCGTCAAGCCCGCCGTATCGCTGCCGCCATTTGTAAAATGAGGCGGCACTAACACCATGTTCTCGCGTGAGTTCCTGAACGCTTTTTCCTGCCTCGAACTCCTTAAGGATCCTGCTGATCTGCTCCGGTTTGAATCGTTTCCCTTTCATAATACACCGTTAAAGTTATCAATCATTTTTCTATTCTCTAACAGTCTTTTTTTCAGGGAAGCTTACAGTCTGTGTGACTGTTTTATATGTTGGAAACCCTCAAACCGTTCGTATAAATGAAAATCGCTGTTTGTCATTTTTCCAATGATAACACCAGTTGTGCTAAACCCAGCTGTCATTAGATGTACAGGTATGGAATTTGTTTTCTTTGTCATTGTCCAATCTCCAGTCCCAAATTTAAGATAAATGTTTCTTAGACCTGTCAGGTTTAAATACGGCGCTAGGAACGCTACCGCGGTAAACGCCTCCTCTCGTAAACCGTTTTATCTTTTACAGCCTCGTCTTTATTGATGTAACCCATGCTGATCCCATCTGACTTGGTAAGGATAACGTTCGTAGATAACGTTATCCTCAGTTATGGTATACCCGTCACTTCTGTCGAATTTGGCTTCTTCAAGTATAGCAGAAGCCTCTTCGGTTTTGCCAAGATGAGCTAATGAAATGGCCTTGTAGTACTTCACATCAGAAAACCGGTGGTAATTGTTTAAGGCGCGATCAAACGCTTCCACAGCGGATTCATATTTTCTTTGTTCATACAGTGAAATACCGTAATAAAAGAGTTCAAGGTGGTGAACCCATTCCTCGCCTCTTTCTTTCTGCATTTGATCTATTTCTTCCTTGAATAGAGCCTCCGCGTTCTGGAACTCATTCAGTTGTAATAGGCTAAGTGCAATGTAAAACCGATATGAGTGATCCATCACATGGCTATTTCCATCGTAGCTCATGCATTCTTCAAAATCAGCAATCGCAGCCCTATAGGTTTTAGCGAAAATACATTTGATGAATGCCCTGTAACTCAGCCAACTGGACCTATCATAATACACCGCTTTGTCCAGATACTGCATTCCCAATTCATACTTGCCCTGCTTAAAGAGTGGCATGGCCTTTTGTTGCCACAAGTAAGCGATTGTCGAATCTTCCTGTAGGCCCATGTCGATGTACTTTTGCCATTCTTTGGAATAATAACTGTATTGTCTTGCACTATCTAGCAAATATTTCTTAATTATACCTTGCTGTTTGTGCAGGTCGATATTCAATGCGACAGAATGATCAGTTGGATTTTGACAACCCACAAGAAAATATATTAAACTTAATAAGTATAATATATTCCTGATTACTACTACAACTTGGCGATAATAAAATACGGATATACACATCTTACTAAAAAGAAATTTAGCTAATATACGATCCATAAAGGAGAACCGAGCGGTATTTTCCGCGGCTGCATAAAAAGTCTCCTATTTTGAGTTGCAATTCCAAACATGGGTATAGCAGAAATCGGCGAAAAACATTATTTTAGCCTACGGAAGATATGGGGCTCGGCCCTATCATAGAACGTAACCAATAAATTATGACCAATTTTAAGCTGAACCGTCGAAAATTCATTCAAGGTGCCAACGCTGTTTTAGCATTGGCTGCCCTACAGGCTAAAGGAGGCCCCTTTGCAAATACACCCAACAAACTGCGGGTGGGTTTAATCGGCGCCGGTTGGTATGGGAAAAGCGACCTGTTCAGACTCATTCAGGTAAGTGACGTTGACGTCGTTGCCGTGTGCGATGTAGACCGCAATCACCTGGAGGAGGCAGGCCGGCTCATTAGTGAACGGCAAGCCTCCAGGAAGGTTCCGGCAATGTATAGTGATTATAGGAAGATGCTGGCCGATCATCCATTGGATCTCGTGCTCATCGGTACCCCGGATCACTGGCATGCCCGGCAGGCGATTGACGCCATGATGGCCGGAGCGCACCTTTATTTACAAAAGCCGGTTAGCGTCGATGTACTCGAAGGGGAAGCTATACTTGCCGCCGCACGGAAGTACAATAGAAAAGTACAGGTAGGTACACAACGGAGAAGCACGCCACATCTGATTGACGCCAAAGAAAATGTGATCGACAAAGGCTTGCTCGGCAACGTATCACACGTGGAGCTATGCTGCTATTATCATATGCGGAAGGATGGGAACCCCCCATTGGCTCCGGTACCCGAATTTCTCGACTATGAAATGTGGACCGGCCCAGCGCCCCTACGTCCATACGATGGATTGCCGCACGGCAGTTGGTGGCGGACTTTTATGGAATACGGGAACGGAATCACCGGCGATATGTGTATCCATATGTTTGACACGGTGCGCTGGTTGCTGCAACTTGACTGGCCGAAGCGGATCAGTGCAACCGGGGGGATTTACGTTCAGAAAGGCGGGAAGTCGACCATTGCCGACACCCAGACGGCGGTTTTTGAATACGACGAGCTCAACTGTATATGGCAGCATCGCACATGGGGCACTCCGGCTGATCCTGAATATCCGTGGGCATTTATTATTTATGGAGATAAAGGTACCCTGAAGGGGAGTGTGATGAAGTACGAGTTTATTCCTGCCGGCCAAGGCGACCGGATTGCCAAAGATGTGGTTTACGAGCGGGACGAATTTCCGGAAGACATAGACGAGCCCCGGATTGAACTGCATACAGCACCGGCCACGCGGCGGCATATGCAGGATCTCCTTTCAGCTATTCAACATGATCGTTTGCCCGTCGCGGATATCGAGGAAGGGCACATATCAACGGCCAGTTGTATATTGGCCAACCTGTCGATGCAATTAAACCGCCCACTGGTCTATGATCCGCAAACGAAAGTATGCCTGGACGACCCCGAGGCCACTGCGTTATTGCGGCGGTCTTACCGGAAGCCCTGGCAACATCCTTATACGACGTAGTTTATACCCCTGTCCCGTCATGGTCCCAACTGCCCGATGTACACATTTTTACTGTATTGTTTTTTGCTTGCGCTGTGTGCGAACAGGTAAACGTGGAAGGGCGCCGACCACAATTGAGGCGGCAAGTCAACCTTGATATACCCCTCATTACGGTTGCAAACGTGTGTGTTGCGAGCCGCGACACCTCGTCCGGGATTGTATACCACCAACACCACCTCGTCGGTGGCCCGGGCTAAGGGGGTGTCTTTGCTGGAAAAATAAACCTCCAGTGTCTGCTCACTGTGTACGGCCTCCCTAACCAACAGCCCGGGAAGTATGCCCATGCTGATATCCACCCGGTCGGGGATAACGTGCTGGTCGGGATAATCGCCCTCCAGTGCATCCTGCATCAATTTTTTGAGCGCCTGGCCGAAAGCTTTCTTTTTGCTGCCCCGGCCTCTGCTCAACCAGCTTTCAGCGATGACCGGGCGTAAGGGGTTGAGGAATGCCATGGCCAAGCGCATCCGCTGTTGAACGGCAAGCTTTCCATAGGATTTATCCGACTTTTTGGGGACGTTGCGATCGTAAAGAAGATCCATATCGGCTGGTTTTTAAGGTTTGCTTGACGAAAGGGGGATGTACACGGTCGGGGAGGCCCGCTTCTGGCGTTTGTCCACGAAGAACAGCCAGGTGTGCAGCTCCGTACCGTTATTGCCACTGAGATCGACGGTTGCCATACCGTCTTGCCTGATCTGCTCCGCCGTACTCCCAAAAAATCGGTCAGTTTCTGGGCAATACACCAATGCGTAGGCCACATCATCCATTTCACCGCCCATGCCATAGGTTTTTGTATGCCAAGTGACCGTGACCTGGTCATTTTCGCGCCACGCCTTTTCAGCGCCGGCGGTGCACAGTGATCCATGGCTGAACTGCATGGCTTTATAGTTTAACGACGTATGCTCGCCATCCACAAGGAAGGCGTGATCATAATTCAGACTAAATGCCGCGTTTACTCCCGTGGTCTTCGTTAAGAGCGGTTTCAGGCTGATTTCCAGTATCTGGGAAAGTGGTCTCAGAAAATCGTTAAGTAGCTTAAACCGCTGTTGCTGGATCGCCTGTTCGGGCGAAGGCTTTCGCTTGGCGCTTTTCTTCAGTTGCAACCCTTTGATGTAGCTAATCTTTTTCCAACTGCTTCCTATCACACTGCCCGCTTTGCCTTTGAATGGTCCGTTGATGCCTTTTTTGATGATGCCCATAGCTTCAATGTAAAAATGTCGTCCATGCGGGGATAATGAACATGGCTTTTACACGGTAAGTATACGCAATTCTATCTGTTTGGCCAAATAATACGTGGTAAAAGTTAAATAGAAATTGGTTGAATTTTACTTAAAATCATTAGAATAACATAAAAAGAACCTATTTTTATCGTATAAAATACGATGAAAATACGATGACTTTACGATGAAAATACGATGAAATGTAAAATACATATAGGTTTAAAATAGGTGGCTATAAAATTTTAAGGTGTAAATTGTGTGGATACATGCGTACGCATTAGCGGTAATTTTGTCCGCTGGTTTTGCCGGGATTCTTTATCTTTAACGGCAAGATGTTTGACGTCGAGGCTTTGATTCAATTCGGTGGGTTACTGCTCATTCTCCTGGCAATCTACGGGCAAATTGGGCTTTTTTTCTGTTTTTTCGTACCGAGCGGCGCGTTCGTTTTTATGGCGGGCGTATTGATCGCCAATGGACTGTTTGAGCATAGCCTTTTCACGCTATGCAGTTTAGGTGTTCTCGCTGCGTTATTGGGCAACATGACGGGTTATGTCATCGGTTATAAGGCCGGTCCGCTGGTATACCGCAGGCCGGATTCCAGATTTTTCAAAAGGCAGCACTTATCGGCGGCCGAAAAGTTTTATAAAAAATACGGCGCGTTCGCTTTGTCCATCGGCATATTCTTTCCGTTGATCCGGACCTTCGGACCAATCGTTGCCGGCATCGTCAGGCTCAAGTTCAGTCGCGTCATCGCCTTCGCCTTGATGGGATCGGTGGGATGGATTCTCGCTTTCGCGTTTGCCGGTTATCTCATCGGAAGCATGCCGTTTTTGCGGCCCTACCTTCACTATCTGGTCGTCGCCATCATTGTTGTCGTTACGGTGCCGGTGGTCATCAAAATCGTCGGGAAATACCGGTCAACGTATACAAAGTAAAAAAATACCCCATATCAGCAGACATGGGTTACCCGGTACGCTGTGCCGTTGAACGTAATCGCCTCGCCCGCGTTTAAGCCGATAAGCCGTTGCCCCAGGGGAGATGCCGAAGAAATTACCCGATATGTCGTTCCGTCAATTTGTAGCTGACCTACACTTACGGCGATAAAAAACATGCCGTGATTTGTTTCCACCACGCTGCCGAGTTTAACAGGTTCGGTATGTATGCGAACGTCCAGATCCGCCAGCACCTTGGCCATGCGTTGTGCATCCGTCAAGAGCTGTTGATGCCGGTTAAGTTCTTGCTGCATCATTTCCCGTGTTGTTTCAAATTTGTCGCCTGCACTGCTTTTGGTGTCATCCGCGGCCGCGTCGCTCGCAGAAGCGATGGCTTGCAAAGCATTCGCCGTTCGTTGATCAACGTACGCCTTGCACGCGTCAAGTAAAGCAATCTTGGTGGCTTGGGATACCGTGTTTGCGCTCATCGTATGCAAAGGTAAGTAAACAAACGGACGTCTGTATGGCTGGCTCCAAGCAATTTCTTATCTTTGCCACTTGAAATGGGTATGCCAAGAAGGTTAAAGGTAGGATTGATGTTGCTGGCCATGGTGCTCATCATTGGGCACGATGCTTTTCCGCATGTTCATCCCCATGATCATGCCTGGCACCACCCGCATGATCACTCCGTTTGCGAAAGTGCTGAAGAAGGCATACTGGACAGGTTGTTGACGACTCATTCCCTTAATGACCATTCCCATGCATATGCGCCTACCTTCACATCGCAGTACGCCAAGCAGCAAACAGTTGCCGCTTCACCGAAAACCGATAGGATAGCCATCGGTTATCCGCCCGCAGCTGTTTTCCGTTGTCAATATTTTTCATTGCCCAAACCTCATGTAGAAAAAGTCTATCTACATTCAAACGGACTCCGTGCCCCCCCTGTAGTTTCTTGTTGATAGTTGTTAGGTGATTTTGCGTGTGCCGGATGTAGTTTACATCTACGGCAAGGGCTGAAGCTCGGTTAAGACCAACCACGAAGTTGGCCAAACCGGGGCTAGCTATTGCCCGGCATATTGTCGGATTATCACTTCCTTCGGGGGGTGAAGAAATAAGTCAATAAGATGAAAAAGTTGTTAGGTAAAATCAACGAGTTGATATTTGTTATATATAGGAGAGAGGGAGGCGGCTTCACGGCGATAGAAGGAAATTTCGGACTTGTAGCCATGGGCGACGATGAGCTGTCACTAAAGTCTGCCGTACGCTGCCAGGTCATCGAATTTTTTAAAGGGGATTTTAGCGGTACCGTGCGATTGCGCTCATTTACGGATACCGTGCTTACCATCCAGCCGGATGAGTCTCAGCCATAATAGGATTTCATCAAGCAGGGCATTCGCAATTTCCACGGCCTTGTTGCGAACTGCAACGGGCAGGTTCTTCATCGAAACGGGGTAATTTGTTTTTGTCCAAGGCATGGTACAATCTCTTCATTGCGCAGCCTAAATGGGCGGCAAACTACCCGTCTTCCATGAGGGCCTTGAGGTAATTTTTGTGCAGGTCCTGATGGATGAAGATGCCCGCCTGGGTGCCGGACGCAATGGCCGTGGAAATGGTGCGGAATGCGGTACAGCAGTCGCCGGCGGCGTAGATGCCCGGCACGGTGGTACGGTGGAAGTCATCTACCCTAATTAATCCGTTTTCGATGAGCTCGCAACCGCTCTGCTCGGCCAGAGGGGAATGCTGCTTGGCTAGCGGGTTGACAAAGAGATCGCGTATGTTGAACGGCTCATGGCCGTCAAACAATACGGCGAGAAGCTGGCCATCATGGTGGCGGAGCCCGGATACGGGCGCGGTGATAACGGATAGCTGTTGTTTGTCTAGCAACTGCTGCTGATCGGTAGATACCGGGCGACCGTTGGTGAGCAGCGTGACACCTTTGTTCCAGGTCTTCAGGAGGCCTGCAAGAGCGACATCGTCATCGCTGTTTCCAAACATGGCTACGTGGCTGGCTTGCTGCTCATAGGCGTGGCAATAGGGGCAGTGGATGATGGATTTGCCCCAGCAGGCAGCAAATCCGGGGATATCGGGAATGATATCGGCCATGCCCGTACAGAGGAGGACGGTTTGGGAACGGTAGGCCTGTCCGCCGGTTGTTTTTACCAAGAAGGGCGAGCCGACAGCTATTTCGGCAACAGTACCTGGGCTGAAGTGTGCCGATGGGTATTTCCTAACATCGGCAATGGCTTTGGCCTTGATTTCATGTGGACTTAAACCGTCATTGGTGAGCAGGTTGTACGCCTTTTCACTGGTTTTGTTGCAGGGGGCGTCATCGTCGACAATCAACAGGCGGCGGCCGGAACGCGCAAGCGTCAGCGCGGCGGAAAGGCCCGAAAAGCTTCCGCCGACAACAAGGACATCAAATAGTGGACTTTCCATACGCTTTTACTAACATAGTCGGCACAAGGTTGTTTTTTTAAGCGCTGGATTTGCGTGTTTCGCGCGCTTTGATTATGTTTGGGTGACAATACGTGCCTTTGAAATGACACCTAAATGATAATGAGATTCATCAAGCATTTTTGGCCGCTATTTGCCGCGCTCGCGCTGCTTTATGTGTTTAACCGTTCGTGGGGCATGGTGCCGCCATTGGGTAAGGTCTTCAGCCCGTTTGAAGGCTTTTTACAGCATGCGGTGGCTGGACACAGCCGGCAGGATGAAGAAATCTTGCTGAAAGGGATTGCGGAAGAAGTAACGGTATATTACGATGACAATGCCGTACCGCATATTTTTGCACAAAATGATGCGGACCTGTATTTCGCTCAGGGGTATGTCATCGCCCGGGATCGCCTCTGGCAGATGGAATTTTATACACTGGTTGCCTCAGGAAGGCTCTCGGAGGTGGTGGGCGGGGCCGCCTTGGCTTATGACCGGTTTAACCGCCGTATCGGCATGGCGCGATCGGCTGCAACCATCGCCGAGAAATTGAAGGCCGATACGTTGGCAAACCGGATGCTGGAAGCTTATGCGGCGGGCGTAAATGCATATATCGAACAGCTGACTTACCGTGACCTGCCCGTGGAATACAAACTGTTGAACTACAGTCCTGAGCGGTGGACGCCATATAAGTCTATCTTGATGCTGATGAATATGCGGAATACGTTGAACGGGGGTAGCTATGACTACGGGTTGACCAAGGTGTTGGCAAGATATGGCGCTGATGTGGTGGCCAACCTTTTTCCGGACTATCCCGCATTGGAATCACCCGCGATACCGGAAGGAACGGAATGGGAATTTTCGCCCGTACCAAGACCCGTCGTGCCGGAGCGGGTGACGGCGTTGCCGGACAGTGACTTATTGAGTTTCTACATGCCTGCACCGCGCCCTGAGATAGGGAGCAATAACTGGGCCGTGAGTGGCACCAAGTCGGCTACGGGGCTGCCCATCCTGGCGAATGACCCGCACTTGCAGCTAACCTTGCCGTCTATCTGGTACCAGATGCAGCTCGCCGCGCCAGGCGTGAATGTCTATGGCGTGGCATTGCCGGGTACGCCGAATATCATCATCGGCTTTAATAAGGATATTGCTTGGGGAGTCACTAACCTGGGGCCGGATGTGATGGATTTCTACCGCATTCAGTTCAGGGACTCGACCTTTCGCGAGTACCGGCATGATGGTCAATGGAAGCCGGCAACGAGGCACATCGAAACCTTCAGCCTGAAGGGTGGCCGGACGGTGTACGACACGCTATACTACACGCATCATGGGCCGGTTGTGTACCATAAGGCCGACCCGACCAATACTGATCGGGTACCGCCGGGCTACGCAATGCGCTGGGTAACGAACGAGACGGATGATTCGGATATGCTTGCTTTTTATTACCTCAACCGTGGCACGGACTACGACGACTACCGTGAAGCGCTTGGCTATTTTACGGCACCGGCCCAGAATTTCGTCTTTTCCAGCAATGGCGGTGATATCGCCCTCGCGGCTGCCGGCAAACTGCCCTTGAAATGGAAGGGGCAGGGCAAGTATCTGCTGGATGGCACCCTCGCATCGCACGACTGGCAGGGGTGGATACCAAAGGAGCAGAATCCCGCGGTACGGAATCCATCGCGGGGCTTCGTCAGCTCGGCGAACCAATCGCCCACTGATACGACCTATCCGTACTACCTCGATTGGCGGTTTGCACATCCGGCCAGGGCTATCCGCATCAATGAACGCTTGGAAGCGATGACAGACGCAACAGCTGATAGCCTGCGTGCGTTGCAGAATGATAATTACAATGTGGATGCAAGACGGGTGCTTCCGCGGTTGATGAAGGCATTGGCGGCAGCGGATTCCATCCGCAGATCAGCCGAATTTGATGCCGTGGAGCGCTGGAACCGCCGGAATGACGCGGACGCCGTAGGGGCGGCTATTTTTGAAAGTTGGCTGGACAACCTGATGGCGGCGATCTGGGAGGATGAGTTTCCGCGGGATGACGATTTCTTATTCCCCAGCCTCGACCGTACGTTTGAGCTCATCAACAACGAACCGGATGCGCCGTGGTTCGACAATGTGAATACACCGGATACGGTGGAAACGCTGGATGACATCATACGGGAGAGCTTCAACATCACCGTGAAGCATATGCGTGAACGCCTTGGCGATATTTCGGCGCGTACATGGGCGCTGGGCAAGGTGAAAGGGACGCGCATCATGCACCTGGTGCCTAACTTCAGGTCATTCGGCCGTATCGGCGTCAACAATGGCGGGGGCAGCAGTGTGGTCAATGCCACATCGCGTACAAACGGTCCGTCATGGCGGATGGTGGTGCAACTGGATAAGGAATGGCCGGTGGCATACGGGCTGTATCCGGGTGGCCAGTCGGGCAACCCCGGAAGCCGGTACTACGACAACATGATCGATCGCTGGGCACAGGGCGAGCTGGACACACTATTGTTTATGAAGCGTGCGGATGAGCCGTCGGACAGGCTGCAACGCCGCATGGCATTGAAACCAACAAAATGAGAAGGGGTATGTTATTCGTACTAATCGTGGTCATAGCGGGGCTGTTGGCTGTTGTCGGTCCATGGTGGACCATCGCCCCGGTTTGTTTTGCGGTGTGCTGGTGGAAGTCGACGAGCGCATCGCAGGCGTTTTGGACGCCGGCGATGGCCGGCATAACGTTGTGGATGGGGTACGCACTCTATCTTCACTTCAATTCCGGGGTTGACCTGGCAACCAAGGTGGCCGGTATATTCACGGCGGGTGTGCCGGCATTGGCTGCTGTGCCAGGTATTGTGCTGGTACTGATTATCGCGGTGCTGGTGGTGGGCCCTGTAAGTGGCTTCGCAGGGCTGGCGGGGCTGGCCGTGCGCCGGTTTCTCAATGCGCCCGCTTCCCCCTGACGAAGGGAGGTTCCGCCGCTGAGACCGTGATCGTGTTTATCCGGTAAACATAACGCAGGGAAGCTTGTTCTAACCTAATAAACAACGACACAGATGAGCACATCCAGATCCATGACTCCAATAGCTGCCGTAATGGAGCGCCTTAAGGAAAAGGGCTACGGCCGCGAACTTACCATTACAAAAGACGGGGCTTGTTTTGAGGGCAGGCCCAACGTGTATGCTCCATCCCAACTGACCATCATCAAGGTGTATCGCTTTGAAGGGGAATCCGATCCGGCGGACATGGCTGTCATTTATGCCGTGAGGGCCGATGACGGACAGGTAGGGTACCTGCTGAACGCTTACGGGACCTACTCGGACCAGGACAATCCGTACTATGATGACTTTATTCGCAACGTTCCGGTAAAAGAGCAGGAAGATTTATAAGCGAGGCCAATTATTAATAAAAAAATTACAAATATTTTAGGATATTGTTTTAATTCTATTAAATTTGTCGTCATTCATGTGTGCAGCCATTTGCGTAGTGCCCTGCTTCCCATGCGGGGCCTCGCATTTGGTCAACCTTTTTAAACGATTCCTTTCTTGTTTGCGTCAAATTTGAGCATAATAAAAAGCAAGATCGTAAAACTCCAAAGCGAAGAGCCGCCATAGCTGATAAAGGGCAGGGGGATGCCGATGATGGGCACGATACCGATGGTCATGCCGATATTAATGGCAAAATGGAAAAACAGGATGGACGCAACACCGTAGGCGTAGATGCGGGCGAATGCGGTACGCTGGCGCTCGGCAATGTTGACGATGCGCAACAGTAACGTCAGGTATAGACTGATGACAACCATGGAACCCACAAACCCCCATTCCTCGCCAATCGTGCAAAAAATAAAATCCGTGCTCTGCTCGGGCACAAAATTATATTTGGTCTGCGTACCCTGAAGGTATCCTTTGCCCCAAAATTGTCCGGATCCGATGGCGATCATCGACTGATTGAGGTTGTAACCCTGGCCGCGGGGGTCATCTATCTTGCCGAGGATGACATCGATGCGGTTGCGCTGGTGAGATTGCAGGACGTTTTCGTAGACAAAGTCTACGCAAAACACATATGCGGTGGATATGACGAAAAAGATGATGAGGCTCGTGATGGCTTTCCGCCTTTTCCGGAAATAATAGATCCCCAGCGCGCAGACAACGGCTATTACCGAAATAATCACCCATTGATTAAAAGCGAGCGTGAGGACAAACAACATGATACAGAGTGCGCCGAAAAGCATCCACGGCCCGGATATATAGCCTTCCCGGTAGAAAACGAACACCAGTGCAAAAAACGCTAACGCTGATCCGGTGTCAGGCTGGAGTAATACCAGCATAACGGGCAGCAATACAATCGATGCGCCGGTAAGTAGGGTGCCGAGGTTGGGGTTTTTCGTGCTTTGGGTGCTGAGGTACCTGCCCAGTAGCAAACAAGTGGCCAACTTGGCGAACTCCGACGGCTGCAGCCGGAAACTGCCGATGGGAATCCACGCTTGATTGCCGCCTACATTGCGCCCGATGACGAGTACGGCAATAAGCAGCAGGATGGTAATGACGTAGAGGATAGGCGAAACGGAACTGTAAAATTTGGCATCGACAATGAGTATCGTAACGGCTAAAACCATGGCCGAAAAGATGTAGATGGACTGTTTGCCATAGTTGGTATTCATGTTGAATAGCTCTGGGTTATCCGGATCAAAAACGGCGGCATGGATATTAAACCAGCCAATGATACACAGCAGCAGCCACAGTATGATCGTAAACCAATCTACTTCGCCGCCGAATAGCTTATGCCGATGGGGGTTAGTCATATCTTCTTGCTAAAGCGCTGTGGTGGACAAATAAAACTTCTTCTTCTTCTTCTTCTGGTGATTTGCTTGGCTGGGAAGGCTTAGCGGGCGGCGATTTGACCACTTCCTGAGGTTTTGCCGTCTTGGGCTTAGGCAGCAGATCGGCTTTATATATCCGGTCTTGGATATATTGTGGAAGGGTAATGGTGTCTTTCAGGTACTTCTCAATCAGCATGCTGGCGATAGGGCCTGCCCATGTACCGCCGAAGCCGGCATTTTCAACGACCACGGCAATGGCGATTTTGGGGTTTTCCCGGGGGGCGAAGGCGAAAAATACAGCGTGGTCCTGCCCATGCGGATTTTGCGCCGTACCAGTCTTTCCGCACATCTCGATATCGGCAATCCGGACCGAATATCCGGTGCCACCCGGCAGATTGACCACCCGGCTCATGCCTTCAATGACAGGCTCATAATATTTCGCGTCGACTCCCGCGGATATTTTTTCGGTAAACTCGGGCTTGACAATTTTTTTGTCACCGATGGCTTTAATCAGGTGTGGCCGGTAGTAAAACCCCCTGTTTGCTACGATCGCCATGACATTGGCCATCTGCAAGGGGGTGATGCCCATTTCGCCCTGGCCGATAGATAGCGAGATGTTGTAGCTGGAACCCCATTTTGCATTGCCATACCGCTTGGTGTAAAAATCGGCGCTGGGTAACAAACCGGCTTTTTCGCCGGGTAGGTCGATGCCCAATGGTTGCCCGATGCCAAATTTCATGACGGCGTCGCGCCAAAGGCCGTATGCTTGCGCCGATGGCATACCTCGCTGATCGATCATTCGCGCGTAGGTGTAACCGTAGTAGGTATTGCAGGAATGCTGGATGGATCTGATGAGCTGCGTAGGGCCGTCGACGTGCATGCAGCGCATGACGCGCCCACTCCCATAGCGGTACCCGCCCGGGCAGTTGAATATGGTGTGCTCGTCAATCATGCCCGCTTGCTGGGCGGTAAGTGCACTCACCACCTTAAATACCGATCCCGGCGGATATTGCGCCTGCATGGGCCGTATAAACATGGGTTTGTACGGATCATGCAGCAGTTTTGCATAGTTGTTGCCGCGCTCCCGGCCCACCATCATGTTGGGGTCGTAGCTGGGGCTGCTCACAAACGTGAGTATCTCGCCGGTGGCTGGCTCGATGGCCACAACGCTGCCAATCTTGTTGCGCATCAGCTTTTCGGCAAGGATTTGCAGATCTTTATCCAGGGAAGAAATCAGCCCGTCGCCGGCTACGGCCAACGTATCATACCGGCCTTCGGCAAAGGATCCCTGGGGCCTGTTGAAGGCATCGACCATCACATTCTTGACACCCCGCTGGCCACGTAGCAACTCTTCGTAAGCGCTCTCGACACCGCTGGCCCCAATATAGTCGCCGGGCCGGTAGAAGCCGTTTGACCGCTCGATGTCGCGTTCATTGACCTCCTGGATGTAGCCCAGAAATTGGGCTGCGATACTGTCGGGATAGCTGCGCACCGTACGGTTTTGAATGTAAAAGCCTCTGAATTTGTACAGGTGCTCCTGTAGCTTGGCATAGGCGGTGGCCGGAAGTTGTTTTTCAAACTGCGAAGCTTTGTAAGGCGAATAGGCTCTTGCGGTGGCCATCCGCCGTTCAAAGCCTTCTTTATCGATACCCACCAGCTCGCACAGCAGTGCGGTGTCCAGTTCTTTGACTTCCCGTGGTGTCACCAGCAGGTCATAAACGGGTTCGTTCTGGACCAACACCTGGCCGTTGCGATCGAGAATAACGCCCCGTGCCGGGTAAATGACCATCTTGCGCAACACGTTGTTGTTGGCAGAAAGCAGATACGACTTGTCGATCAATTGAAGATAAGACAGGCGGGCGGCTATAATGGCCGCTACAGCAATGAAAATGCCCTGAATGATGTATTTTCTTTCAAAAAGACCGTTCATTTTACGTATGATAGAAGCGTATAGGCAGCCCTAACGCTGCTTTTTTCGGTAAAACAGTAGACTGAACAACAAAATGATAATGACGGTAAAGATACAACTTAATAAGATACGGATAAGTGTGTAATGGAATTGATGGAAAGTGAAGGCTTCCAGCGAAAACAATATCACGTGATGGAATAGGGTGAGTACCAATACGTATAGGAAATACCATTGGAACGGTACGGTGCCCCACAGCGGAGTCATGTAATTTTCGTAATGGTCGGTCTGGATAGTGATACGGACAAAAACGATGCGGCTCCAGGCAAGCGCTACGCAAGCAGCAGCATGGACACCCAAGGTATCATAAAACGCATCCACGGTGACCCCGGTCATGAATGCCAGGCAGTATAAGATAAAATTGGGGATTCCCACGGGAAGCAACAGCAGGAATAGGACATAGGGAAATGGGGTAGCCAGGTTGTAATAGCCGATATTTTTGAACAGGAATACCTGCATGATCAGCAGTGCACCAAAACGAATGATATTGTATAAAAGAACTTTAGCCATTGTCTTCGTTTTGGGATTCTAACGTTGCTTTTTCCTTGGCCAACACGTCTTTCACGACATATACCTGCTGCAGGTTGTGGAATTGCGTGCTTAATTCGATTTTGATGTCAAGGAAACTGTCTCCGCCGGTAATTCCCGATTCGATGACTTTGCCGGCCAAGATGCCGGGGGGGAAGAGTGAGAACCCCGAGGTGTAGACCAGTTCGCCGTTGCGTACCTTGACGTGATTGGGAATATCCTTGAGCGTGCCGAAGCGGGCGTCGTAACTGTCTCCCCATACCAGCGATCCGAACGCTTGACTGTCTTCTAACGCTGCACTGATGCGGGTTTCGCTGTGCAGGAGCGACTGCACGGTAGCAAAGTGTTCGGATACATGGAGGACGATGCCGACAATGCCGCTGCTGGAAATAACGCCCATTCCTTTTTCAATGCCATGCCTCCGTCCCTTATCCAGCGTAATGTAATTGTTTTGCTGATGAATGCTGTTATTGGTCACCTTGGCAACGATGTACTGGTATTGCACGTCCCGTACCGTATCGTTGACTACGCCCTGCACCACGGTGTCAGGCATCGTGTAGTGCTGCAATTGCTCCCTTAGTGCCGCGTTTTCTTCGGCTAATAACGCATTTTCCTCACTTAAATGAAAGTAGCTTTTCCAGGCATTGATTTTTTCGTAAGCCGCGCCCACAAGGTGGTTTGATGAATTGACAACTGAGGCACGCTGAAAGGTGTTGTTTTGCACGGCCAAATAAAAGGCCAATCCAAAAAATATAATGAATAAAAAAAATGCATTATACTTGGTAAGAATTAGCCAAAGGTTCTTCATGCCTTGTGTTGCTTTACGCGATAAGCTTTGGGCGTTACGCTTGCTGCTTATGCTACTTATAGCCTATAACTTCCTGCTTATAGCTTATGGTTATCGTTTGTTTGCGGCTTATCGTTTATGGCGCACAGCACTGAATTAAAGCTGACTACTGCATCAAAAACTTGAACGTGCCAATGTTTTTCAGCGCGATACCTGTACCACGTACCACGGCGCGTAACGGATCTTCCGCCACGTGCACCGGTAGCTTGGTCTTGGCTTGGATACGTTTATCCAAACCGCGCAATAATGCGCCGCCGCCTGTCAAGTATATGCCTGTTTGGTAGATGTCTGCCGATAATTCCGGCGGCGTGATTTCCAGCGCCTTTAAAATCGCCTCCTCGATTTTGGAAATGGACTTATCCAAACAATGGGCAATTTCAGTATACGATACGGTGATCTGTTTGGGTACGCCGGTCATCAAATCCCTCCCTTGCACGGCAAAGTCATCCGGTGGATCTTGCAGCTCCGGCAAGGCTGAGCCGACTTCGATTTTTATTTTTTCTGCCGTGCGATCGCCTATCATGATGTTGTGCTGCCGGCGGATGTACTGCACGATGTCGGAATCAAAGTTATCACCCGCTACCCGGATGGACTGGTCGCATACGATGCCGGATAGGGCAATAACCGCAATCTCTGTGGTGCCGCCGCCGATGTCAATGACCATGTTGCCCATGGGTTCCTCCACGTCGATGCCAATTCCCACCGCGGCAGCCATCGGCTCATGTACCAGGTAGACTTCCTTGGCACCGGCTATCTCCGCGGAATCACGCACCGCGCGTTTTTCCACTTCGGTAATGCCCGACGGGATGCAGATGACCATACGGAGCGAAGGGAAAAACCAACCTTTGCCATTGTTGACCATTTTAATCATCCCGCGAATCATGTGTTCGGCGGCATTGAAGTCGGCAATGACGCCGTCTTTTAAAGGCCGCACAGTGCGGATATTGTCATGTGTCTTGCCTTCCATCTGCATGGCCTGCCGGCCGATGGCGATGACTTTATTGGTAGTCCGATCAAAGGCAACAATTGAGGGCTCATCTACAACTACCTTGTCATTATGGATAATGAGTGTATTGGCAGTACCTAAATCTATAGCAACTTCTTGTGTAAACCAGTTAAACAACCCCATTCGGTGAATTTTATGAGAATTTTAAATAATGTGCAAACCTACCAAAAAAACTGATAACTTTAGCCAGCAATAAGTGATTTATATTGCAGCCTTAACTAATTTATTTCAGGGATGATAAAAACCTATTTGACCTTAGCCTGTTTTATCCTTCTGCCGCCTTGCGTGCTCGCCCAGGACTTTGCTTTTGGCTCCCTTACCCCTGAAGATATCCGGCTCGCGAAAAACGACCTGGATAGCTTCTCCAATGCGGCAGTGCTGAACGAATTCGGTAAAGCCTTCATGGTGTATAACGATACCAAAGGTATCACCGAACTGTTCGTGGATTATCACGTACGCATTAAGGTCTTTAATAGAGACGGCTATGCGCATGCAAATATTGTGTTGCCAACGTATAAAGATGACAGTGGCGACCGGGCGGACGTAATCACCGACCTTAAAGCAACCACCATCAATGTCGTGGACGGACGTATCGTGTCCGTACCGTTGGATCAGCGGCAGGTCTTTAATGAGGAAGTCAGCAAATACTTGACGCACACCAAATTTACGTTTCCGGATTTACGGGATGGAAGCATCGTCGAATACAGTTACCGGTTGATTTCTCCGCATATTTTTAATTTTAAAACATGGTATTTTCAGGAGGATATTCCGAAAATCAACAGCACATTTGAAGCGACTATTCCCGGTATGTACACGTACAATGTCGTTTTACGGGGGCCTTATCCGCTGACTACGCAGGATGCTAAACTCGACAGGGGCGGTTTCCGGATTGCAGGCCGGGATGTGGATTGCTCGCGCATGATCTATGGCATGCGCAACATCCCTGCTTTTGTATCGGAAGATTACATGACGGCTGCAAGTAATTTCAAGTCAGCTATTTATTTTGAATTGTCGGATATTTATCGACTCAACGGATCGAATATTAAGATCACCAAAGACTGGCGGGATGTCGATCGCGAGTTGGTGACCCATCATGACTTCGGTGGCCAAATGAAGCGCGACAATGTGTTTAAACCGATGCTGGCTGATATACTGGAAGGTGCGGCAGATGATCTGGCCAAAGCGAAAGCCGTATACCGCTACGTGCAGCGCCATATCAAGTGGAACCGTTACCTGGGGAAATACAGTGAAAATAACATCAAGCAAGCGCTGGAACGTCGCTCAGGCAACATAGGCGATATCAACCTCGCCTTGATCGCCGGACTGAGCGCGGCAGGCTTGGATGCTGAAGCTGTGATACTTTCGACGCGCGACAACGGCGTGGTCAACGATGTGCATCCCGTATTGAGTGACTTCAATTACGTGGTGGCCAAGGTGAATGTTGATGACAGGTATTACTTGCTGGATGCATCCGACCCGCTGCTGCCTTTTGGGTTGCTACCCTTACGGTGCATCAATGGAAAGGCCCGCGTCATCAACCTCAAAAAGCCTTCCTACTGGATAACGCCGACATCGTCCCAAAAATCGACGATGCAATATGCATTCCACGCAACCTTGGATACCGATGGCATGCTAAAAGGTAAGCTGGTGACGCACAGCAGTGGCTATGCCGCGCATCGCAAGCGGCAGGCGCTCGCCAATTACAACACCATGGACGAATATATCGAACATGTCGACGAAACAAATGCCGGCTTCAGCATCATCGCCGGTGAAATCCAGGGACTGGAAGATACGGAAAAGCCCTTGGTAGAAAGCTATGACGTGGAAGTGAAATTGCAGGACGGTACATTGGCGCAGGAAGTGGTTTTCAACCCCTTCTTCATCAACCGGATTGGTAAAAACCCGTTCAACCTGGATGAACGGACCTATCCGGTTGACTTGGGAGCGGCGCGGGAGGAACGGGTGATCATCACCATCAAACTACCTGGAAATTATGAGATCTCGGCAAAACCCGACGATTATAGCCTCGGGCTTGCCGATCAGGGGGGTAGGTACATGACACAGACGCAACAGCTCGGCGATACGTTTTCGTTTTCACAGCTATTGGCGCTCAATGCCGCCATTTATCCGCCGGAAAGTTATTTTGCGCTGAAGGAGTTCTTTAGTCGCATCATTCAGCAGGAAAAGATCGATGTCGTGCTGCGTAAAGTGGAGGAAAGATGAGAACAGCGGTGATGTTAGTGGCTTTACTAATGGCCATGCAGGATGGTCGCGCGCAGCAGGCATATGCGGTCGCTGACATTCCGGCTGTGCTGAAAAGCAGGGCCGATGCGGTAGTGCGGCAAGAGTCCATCGTGGTTGACATGCAGGCTCCCACGAAGGTGCGCTATCTGGTGATGCAGGCGGTAACGGTATTCAACCGTGCGGGTGAGGATAGGGCCAGGTTGGTCATCTATTACGACAAAAACGTGGCCATCAGGCGTGTGTCCGGCAGGGTATTCAGCGGGGATGGCTTACAGGTAGGTAAATTTACGCAGCGTGATCTGAAGGATGAAAGTGCGGTAAGCAGTTTTTCGCTGTACGAGGATAATCGGGTGAAGCATTTTCTGCCGGCAATGACTTCCTATCCGTACACCGTCGAATATACCTATGAACTGGAGCTTAAGCAAAACCTGATCATCCCGGCCTGGCGGCCTGATGCGTACCGGGACGTCGCCGTGGAGCACAGCCGGTATACGTTTGTGTGCGGGCCGTCGGATGAGGTGCGCATCAGCGCGGCGAACTACCGGGGCGAACCGGCGTTGAGCAGCGCTGAGGGGCGGAAGGCCATGACATGGGAGGTGGCCGATATCCCGGCGCAGCGATACGAACCTTATAGCCCGGTCCCTGAAACCTACCAGACGGTGGTGAAGATTGCTCCGGTCGATTTCAGCTACTACAAACGTAACGGACGCTATACCAATTGGCACGATTTGGGCCGCTGGGTTTATGACGCGTTGTTGGCCGATGGCCTGGCGCTTCCTGAACGCACGGTACAGGAGGTGAAACAGTTGGTCGGTGGCTTGACATCCGACCGGGAGAAGGCGAAGGTACTGTATGATTACCTGCAACGCAAAACACGGTATGTAAGCGTGCAAATCGGCATCGGCGGTTTTAAGCCCATGTCGGCCAGCGAGGTAGATAGGCTTGGGTACGGCGATTGCAAGGGCCTGGTGAATTACATGCAGGCATTATTGAACGTGGCGGGCATCCCGTCTTACTATTGCGTGGTGCAGGCGGGCGATGCCAAACGTGATCTTCAGGCGGACTTTGCGGGTATGCAAGGAAACCATGTCATTTTATGCCTGCCTTTTGAACAGGATACGACCTGGCTGGAATGCACCAGCCAACGCGCCCCTTTTGGTTTCCTGGGTTCTTCTACCGATGACCGCGTGGTGTGGGCTTGTACGCCGGAAGGCGGGCGTTTGTTGCGTACACCGCGCTACGGCGCGGCCATGAGTACCCAGCAGCGGCAGGCCAAACTGGAATTGGATGCGCAGGGGAATATTGCGGGCAAGGTCGAAACGGTTTTTGCCGGGGGGCAGTATGACAACCACCTCGAGCTGGCTGAAAGTACCGGGACGGAGCAAACGAAGTTGCTGAAGCAGGCTTATGACATCGACCAAATCAGGTTCAGCCAGATCGCCTATCAGAAAGGGGATGGGGAGACACCTGCACTGGTGGAAACTTTTCGTGTGGCACTGGATCGCTATGCGCCTGAAAATGGCGGGCAGGTCTTTCTGATTACCAACATGTTTAACCGGGGCAGGACCATTCCGGCCGTCAAGAATCGGGCGCTGCCGGTTTATATCAACCGTGGATATACCGATGAAGATCAGATTACGTTCACCCTGCCGGCCGGCTACCGGTTGGCGGCTACGCCACTCGATGAAGAAATTGACAGCCCGTTCGGATACTATCACGCCACCGTCAGGCAAGCAGGAGACACGATTGTTTATTACCGGAGGTTTACCCTTAATGAGGGGACTTTTCCGCCCGATCGATATGCAGCGTTCTGTGCATTTATCAACCGCGTGAGTGCGCTTGACAGCTACAAGGCGGTGCTGACCACGCGCTGATTTTTACTCGTTGACCAGTACGCCAACATAGAAGTTGAAGGTGTCGACTTCCAGGTTGCTGCGCGTAAGTCCCGGGATGCTGACCGGTGTGAGCTGCCTCGTGGGTTGGATAAACTGGTACTTGCTCCCTTTGGTGCGTATTCGTATGGGCATATTGAACGCTGGTTCATCGGCAATCCAACGGCAGAACACCTTGCCGTCCGGATTGAAATAAAATTCCAACGTCGGAATATTGGCATGGCGTACATATTGGGCATAGACGCTGGATAGGTCCTTGCCAGCATGTTTGCTGATGTAATCCACGATGTCACCGTAATCCACCGTACGGTGATAAAACTGCTTGTTGAGTCCACGGAGAATCTGTCGCCACTTTTCGTCGTCATCGATGATGGTACGCACCATGTTGTGTAGTACGCCTCCCTTGTTGTACATATCGCCCGATCCTTCATGGTTGACATGATAGGTGCCAATAATGGGAGCGAGGTTCTGGATACCCCGGCGATTGCCATGGACGTATTCCTGACCGGCCCGTTTGCCAAAATGATAGTCGATATAGAGCGATTCGGAATAGTTCGTAAAGCTCTCGTGTATCCACATATCGGCGATATCGCTTGCAGTGATGTTGTTGCCGAACCATTCATGACCGGATTCGTGGATGATGATGAAATCCCATTTATTGCCCCAACCGGTGCCGGAACCGTCGCGGCCGAGGTAACCGTTTTGGTATTTGTTGCCATAGGCAACCGCACTTTGGTGTTCCATGCCCAGGTGGGCGGTCTCAACCAGCTTGTACCCATCTTCATAAAACGGGTAAGGACCGAACCAGTGCTCGAAGGCGCGAAGCATGGGCTTCACATTGGCGCGGAAGTGTGGCTTGGCTTTCGCTTCGTTTTCGCGAAGTACCCAATAGTCAAGATCGAGCACGCCGTTTTCGCCATGGAAGGTATCGGCGAAATGCACGTAATCCCCGATATTGACCGCTACGTTATAATTATTGATGGGGTTGCTTACAAACCAATTGAAGCGGGTATAACCATCGCCAAGGTCTTCCCGGCCTCGGAACCGGCCGTTTGAAACGTTCGTGAGCCCCTGGGGCACGCTGATGCTGATGAGCATACTGTCTACCTCGTCGGACTGGTGGTCTTTATTGGGCCACCATACGCTTGCTCCCAACCCTTGGCAGGCCGTCGCTATCCAATGTTTGCCGTTGCTGTCTTTCTTGAAGTCAAAGCCACCATCCCAGGGTGCGCGTTTGGCCTGTACGGGGTGGCCTGAATAGTGTACGACGAACGAGTCGATCCGCCCTTTGGCTACGGGAGCGGGGAAGTCAATAAAGACGGCGTTGTACTCCCGCTTGAAGGGGAGCTCCTGACCATGGTACATCACGCTGTCGATGCGTAAGTTGTCGAACAGGTCAAACTGCAGCCGGGAGAAGTCTTCCACGGCGGTGAAGCGGAACAAGTTGGACCCACTGATATGACGCGCATCGGGATCAACTTTGACATCGAGGTGGTAGTAGCTGATGTCATAGCAAGTACGCAAAGGGGTGAGCTGACCACGCAAGGAGTCGGCTCGTCCAAACAACTGATTGGCCGGCACAAACAGTTGCGCGGCGGCCGTTACGGTTACGCATAGCAAGCAAACAAGGATAAGTGATGGCTTCATATCGTCGATATTTTTACCGTCCGCCGGGCGGGCAATGCTGTTTCAGAAAATTGGTATATAGCGTGGAGAGGTGCTCGGTGGTTCCCTCCCCCTCGTTGATAGCGTGGCTGCGGTTGGGGTAGGGCATGAATGAAAACTGCTTGTTGTGCTTAATGAGCTCATTGAGGAGCAGTTCTGCATTTTGATAATGGACATTGTCGTCGCCCGTGCCGTGGATATACAGTAGCTGACCACGGAGATTCCGCGCGTGGGTCACCGGCGATCCTTGGACGAAGGGCGCAGGGTCCTCCTGGGGAACGCCCATGTAACGTTCCTGGTAAATGTTGTCATACATCAGCTGGTTGCCGACTGCCGCCACGGCGATGCCGGTCTGGTAAATTTCGGGGTATTGAAAAAGCAGGTTGAGCGTAGACGAACCGCCGCCACTCCATCCCCATACCGCTACCCTGGAGGAATCGACGAAGGGCCATTTTAGGATTTCCTTAGCGGCCATGGCCTGATCACGGATATTCAGGATACCGATGTTTTTATAGATGGCCTTGCGCCATGCACGCCCCTTGGGTGCTGGTGTACCCCGGTTTTCTACCGAGATGTAAAGGTAGCCATCGGCCGCCATATCGCCTTTGTAAAGCCGGTTGGTGCCAACCCCATAGGTGTCTGAAACGGTCTGCCCTGCAGGTTCGCCATAGACGTAAAAGACCACCGGGTATTTTTTGGTGGGATCGAAGGCCTTGGGCTTGACCATCCAGCCATCCATTTCAACGCCATCTGCCGTGGTCACTGAAAAAAATTCGGCTCTCCGCTCATCCGGGGGGAGTTCATGATAGTGTCCTTCGGCCAGTGTTCTGTGGTCTGGCAGGCTGATCACATGACCGCGGCTAATGGCGGCATGGCTGCTGTATTGATGCAGCGCAAGTTTGCCGTTGGGGGAGATGGTGTAGTGGTGCGTGCCGTCCTGACCTTCCGGAGTAATCCGATCGGGAGGTCCACCGGCAAGCTTTACGCGGTACAGGTATTGTTGCGTGGCGTTTCCGGGCGATGCTGAAAAATAGATATAGCCATTCGCTTCGTCAATCCGGGTAATGGCGATCACATCGTAATCGCCCGGGGTGATGAGTTGTTCACGGCCTTGCCGATCGATACGGTAGAGGTGACGCCAACCGTCTTTCTCACTCACCCAGATAAACGCTTTCCCGTCTGCTATCCATTCCCATCCCGAAGGATCGTCGTTGTTCCACCGCCCTTTGACGTCTATCCAGGCTTCGTCCGATTCCTGGTAAATCCGCGTACACCGGCCATTTGCGGCATCGGCGAGGTAAAGGTTGCTTTCCTGCTGCTTGCGGTTGAGTTGCTGAATGATAAGTTCATCGCTGTTGGCCGCCCACTCCATGCGGGGCAGGTAATGTTGCACCGGGTCGCCGGGAATGTCCATCTTCACGGTGCGGCCGCTGGCTACATCAACCACTGCGATGGCGGCGCCGCTTGGCGCTTCGCCAACCTTGGGGTATTCCACGGGAATGGTGTAGGAATACGCGGAGTCGGTGTTGTTGATCATCAGGAAGTTGCGGATGGTGCGGGCATCGATGGTCCAAAAGGCGATTTTTTTGCCGTCCGGCGACCAGCGGAAGCCATCGCGGCAGCCGAACTCCTCTTCATACGCCCAGTCAAAAGTGCCGTGAATGATGCGGTCGGTGCCATCCTGCGTCAAGGGCGTGATGGTGCTGCCGCTGACGTTTTCTACATAAAGGTTGTGGCCGCTCACGTAGGCCACCTGCTTGCCATCGGGCGAAAATTTGGCGTACATCAGGGACGAGGGCGGCAAACTTCTGCCCAATTGCCTGAGCGTTTTATCCTGCCGGTTGAATACCCAATAATCGCCACGGGTATCGTAGCGCCATACGCGTTTGGTATTGGTGTTGATGAGGATATGGCTTCTATCCAACGACAACGCAAAGCGCCTTACGGCAAGGGGGGCGGCGCTATCCACCGGAGTGAGGTCGGCTCTTGAGGCCAGGATGACCTGTTGCCGGGGATTAACCACGGCTTCTTCGATAATTTCGCCCTGCTCAAGCCGAATTATTCCGTTGCCATCGGCAGACCATTGTATCTGCTGCCCGAACTGGGCATTGGCAACCTGGTATATGCATAACGCGAGTGCGAACGCGGTATACCATACACGTATGATCGTCTTTCTTGAGTTATTCATCATAGCTGTCTTAACTTGCATTGTTCCGGGCGCCCTCAAAAAGCCCCGCCCCGGATGGCTTCAATCTCCGGGATGGTTTTGGCGAGGGGTTTTCCCAATATCCGGTATCCGGTTTCAGTAATGACCACATTATCCTCAATACGGATGCCGCCGAACCGTCTGAACGCTTCCACATTCTGGTAATGTATGAACTGCGGAAATCGGTTTGCCGCCTTCCACTGATCGATCAATTCGGGAATAAAATAAAGTCCCGGTTCCACCGTCAGCACGTAACCGGCTTGCAATGCCTTGCCAAGCCGCAGGGATTTCAGCCCGAACGTCGTGGTGTCTTTGAGGAGTGTAGCCGTGTAACCCACGTGCTGTTCGCCGAGGTCTTCCATATCGTGCACGTCAAGCCCCAGCATGTGGCCCGTGCCGCACTGGAAAAACAGCGTGTGCGCTCCGGCAGCGACGGCCTCTTCGGTATCGCCGTGCATCAGTCCCAGTGCTTTCAGTCCTTCGACAAGCGTCCGGCATGACAGGAAGTGGATATCAAGGTACCGGACGCCGGGTTTGAGGGCGTCGGTAGCGGTTTGCAGTGCTTGGAGCACCACCTCGTAGGCTTCTTTTTGTACGGCCGTGAATTGTTTTCCGGCCGGAAACGTACGTGTGAGGTCACCGGCGTACCCCATGGCCGTCTCAGCGCCCGAATCGTTGAGCACCAACTGCCCTTCGGCCAGGATATTGCCGTGGTAATGATTGTGCAATATCTCGCCACGAACGGTGAGGATGGTGGGGTAGGCCAGGCTGCCGCCGGCCTTTTGTGCCGTGTATTGTACGCTGGCCGCCAGTTCGTTCTCGGACATACCTGGCCGGGCCACCGCCATGGCGGCCAGGTGCATGGCCACGCTGATGTCTACCGCTTTCTCGATTTCGCCAATTTCATCCGCTGATTTGACGGAGCGCTGCGCAACCACGGCACGGATGAGTTCCACGGAGGCCGCCTGCAGGACATCCGGATCCGGTATCGCCAGAAGGTGGGATAATGCCAAGTGGTTTTCGGCCCGGTAGGGCGGAAGGAAATGGATAGGGCGGCGCCCCTGTTGCGCTTTTTGGATGACCTGCGGCAAAGTGCTGAGCGGCAAGACATCGCTGATGCCCGCTTTTTCGGCTTTTTCCTGCAACGTTTCCTGCCTGCCCATCCAGATGATGTCATCCATACTCAACTCGTCGCCGAAGAGCGTTGTCCGGTCGCCGTCGACATCGATGATCGCGGTCAGACGCGGCGATTGAATACCGAGGTAATAGAGAAATGTGCTATCCTGCCGGAACGGATAGGCATTATCCTTAAAATTGATGGGGCTTTCGCCGTTGCCCAGAAGCAAGATGATTCCTCCCGAAACCTGTTTCGACAGGGTCGCTCTGCGTGCGATATAGGTTTGTTTGCTGAACATGTGATGGTCAAAACTAATAAAAGATTTATTTCTGTCGCTCAAAATACCGCGTAATTTCGGATAAAGAAAATGTATTCAGGCAATTGCCGGCAACTAACCCTCCTTTGCGTGCCATGTATACGCCATACTGCATATCTGAAAAGCCGCTATTTCGATGGGCATCTGGATTGATAGCCAACAGTGCGCCTTGTTCGACCGCATACCGGTGCCAGCGCCAATCGAGGTCCAGCCGCAATGGATTGGCGTTGATTTCGATGACGACCCCGTTGGCTGCACAGGCGTCGATGACGCGTTTGTAGTCAATGGGATAGCCCGATCGGCTGAGCAAGAGGCGACCTGTGGGGTGCCCCAGGATGGTTGTATACGGGTTTTCGATGGCACGGATCAGCCGGGTGGTGGCCTTTTGGACATCCATGTGGAGATTGGAGTGGACCGAGGCAACCACGAAGTCAAAGCCTGCAAGGATCTCATCCGGGTAATCCAATGAACCATCCCCAAGGATATCCGACTCAATACCTTTAAAAATATGGAATGGGGCGAGAAGTGCATTGAGCGCATCGATTTCTGCCCATTGCTCCTGCACGCGGTCAATCGTCAGTCCTTTGGCATAGACGGCGGTCTTGGAGTGATCACATATGCCGAGGTATTCAAGCCGTAGCTCGTCGCGGCAATATAGCGCCATCTCTTCCAGTGTATTGACGCCATCGCTGTACGTGCTGTGGTTGTGCAGCGTCCCCCGGAGGTCCGCATAAGAAATGAGCCGGGGAATAGCGTTTGCACGGGCCAGCGCGACTTCATTAGTGCCCTCACGGAGCTCCGGCTCGATGTATTGCAGGCCGATGGAGCGATAGATGGCTTCTTCGGAATCAAATTCGGGCAACTGCGCTTCCACCAAGCGCTCATCCAATTGTTGCAAGTGGCCGTCGGACCCTGTGGTAATGAGCAATTGGCGATAAAATGAGGAGGGATCGGCAGGGATGAAGCGGAACGTGACGCCGATGTCGTTTTTGGCTTCAAGAAGCGAAGCGTTTTCCGGGGGGTGGATGGCCAGCGCAGCCACCTTCGTGACAGCTTCGACCAACTCCGTCATGGAGGCTTCCACGATGATGTCCACGGTTTTGACCACTTCGCATTTCCGCCGGAAATCACCTGTATAAGCTATTTTCCGGCCGTTGGGTAATAAATCGTGCAACAGCGTAATGATATCGTCGGCGAGCTTTTCAACATGGGCATACAGAAACCATCCCTGATTGGCAATGGAAAACTCGATCGCCAGCTTGATTTCCTCCTGCGTTTTCAAGCCGAAACCCTTAGCTTCTGCCAGGCGGTTCTCGTTGCACGCATAGTACAATTCGCCGGTGTTTTCGATGCCCAGCACCTGCCAAATGATCTGGATTTTCTTGGGCCCAAGCCCTTTGATGTCCAGCAGTTCCAGGACCCCGGCCGGTGTCGCGGCAAGCAGGCTGTCCAGCTCGGGAAATGTACCTGTATTGAGCAGCGACTCAATTTTCTGGGCCGTGCGCTGACCGATGCCGGGAACTTCGCCAAGGCGTTCAATGGTCTGGGGGGAGATCACGAAAGGCAGTTTATCAAGCTTGAAAGCGGCAGCGGCAATGGCTTTGGTTCGGAAAGGGTTTTCCCCATGGAGCTCCATAAGCTGTGCGTACCGCCTAATGGTCTTTGCGATAGTCTTGTTGTCCATCGGGGCAAATTAACGATTTCTCGCAAAGACAACAACGTTTTTCATGGAAAAACTAACGGTGTGCCTCGTTCACTTCCTTGACCTCCGCCACAGGTTTTGGCGGGCGCCGGTATTTATGGATGATAAGCCGTATGCCAGCGTTAAACGTGAGGTAGTTAATTGCCCAGTTGATGAAGGTCACTACCCGATTGCGGAATCCTACGAGCGACATGAGGTGGACAAACATCCATATCCACCACGCGAAAAAACCCTGGAACCGGATTTTCCCGATATCGACGACCGCTTTATTCCGGCCGATTGTAGCCATCGAGCCTTTATCAAAATACTTGAATTTTTCGGTGGGCTGATTGTTCAGCAACCGCACGATGTTTTTGGCAACAAACCGCCCTTGTTGCTGCGCTACGGGCGCCACGCCGGGATGGCCGCGGGGCAGCTCATCGGTAATCATCGCCGCCACGTCGCCGATGGCAAATACATCATTCATGCCGATAACCCGGCATTCCTCATCAACGCGGATGCGATTTCCGCGTACGACAAGATCTTGACTGATGCCAGCCGGGAACTGTCCCATGACGCCCGCAGACCAAAGTACGGTCTTGGTTTGTATACGTTTGCCGTCGGCAAACGTAATGACCTCGCCGTCGTACCCGGTTACTTGGACATTCAGCAAGACCTTTACGCCGAGTTCTTTGAGGTACAACTCGGCCTTTTCGGATGCCTGGGGAGATAAGTTGGCCAGTATTTTGGATAATCCCTCAACGAGGTAGACATTCATGTCTTCCTTTTTGAGCTCGGGGTAGTCTTTTGAAAGAATATGGTTGCGGATTTCGGCAATGGCTCCGGAGAGTTCGACACCGGTGGGTCCGCCCCCTACGACGACGAAGTTGAGGAAAGGAGCCCGTTCTGCGGGGTTGGTTTTCAGGAGCGACTCCTCAATATTCTGGAGCAAAAAACTCCGGATATTGACTGCCTCCCGCACGCTTTTCATCGGCATTGCATAATATTCCAAATCCTTGTTGCCAAAGAAATTGGTCGTGGCCCCTGTGGCAATGACCAGGTAATCGTAGGCGATGGGACCGATGTCGGTGTTCAGCAACTTCCGTTCACCGTCGATGCTTTGTACATCTGCAATCCGGAAGGTAAAGTTTTCCTGTTTTCTGAACATCTTGCGCAGTGGAAAAGCGATGGACGGCGCATCCAGGGTACCCGTCGCCACTTGATACAGCAGCGGCTGGAAGGTATGGTGGTTGTTCCGGTCCAAGAGCAGGACTTCGACTTCCTTATTCTTAAGTTTTTTGGCTACTTCGATTCCACCGAACCCACCACCTATGATGACAACCCGCGGGAATTTACTATCGGTATGTTGCGTTTTCATGTATGTGTTTGTTAAGAAAACTCATCTATTACTATTGAACGGATGGCAACGTTAATTGTTTCCGGATACACGTATTTTTAGTCCATCCAACGATGCGGTCAGCCGAATCTGGCACGACAGCCGGCTATGGTCGTCGGCATCGGGCAAGGTATCCAGCATGTCTAACTCGGCTTCTGTGCGCGGTTCGAGTTTTTCCTGGCCTGCTAACACCTGGACATGGCAGGTGGCACAAAGCGCCATTCCCCCGCAGGTAGCCAGAATAGGGTACTCGGAAGCCTTAAGGACTTCCATCAAGCTTAAATTGATGCCATCGGGAATTTCCAGTTGCCGGACCTCCCCGTGCTGATCTTCTACCGTGATATGAATTGTTTCTTCCATTTCGTTGTCAATCAAAAAGCGTTTACACCGTTGACGGTGGTATACTTGAAGCTTAGTTTCTCGGCAGGGTGCACATATTTGAATGCACTTTGCGCCATCAGTGCCGCCTCATGGAATCCACAAAGGATAAGCTTAAGTTTGCCGGGATACGTATTGATGTCGCCGATGGCATAGATGCGTTCGACGCCGGTGGAGTAGTCTGCCGTGTCTACAGCGATGGCCGATTTGTCTATGGACAACCCCCAGTGCGCTATTGGGCCCAGTTTGGGACTTAAGCCGAATAACGGAATGAGTGCGTCGGTTTCGAGCATGGTTTCCTTCTTTTCTTTATCCACGATGCCAACGTGGGTCAGCACGCCGTTGCCGTCGACACGGCGAAGGTTGCTATGTAGCAGCAACCTTATTTTTCCGCGTTCGGCGAGGGAGAAAACTTTATCAGCGGAATCGGGGGCTCCACGGAAACTGTCGCTGCGGTGTACCAGCGTCACTTCCTTGGCTACATCACTCAGAAAAACCGTCCAATCAAGCGCTGAATCTCCACCTCCTGCAATAACTACCCGCTTGTCGCGGTAATGTTCTGGATTTTTCACCATATAACTGACCCCTTTGCCCTCAAACTCGGCCAGCCGGGGTATTTCAGGCTTGCGGGGCTCAAAGGAACCCAGGCCGCCGGCAATGACCACCACCTGGGCATGGATGACCGTCTGTTCATTGCTTATGACGTAGTACGATCCGTCGGCCTGCCGCTCCAAAGCCTCTACACGCTCGCCCAACGTAAAGGACGGATGAAAGGGCTTTATCTGCTCCATGAGGTTATCAATGAGCTCCTGTGCATTGATAGTGGGATAGCCAGGAATGTCGTATATCGGTTTATGGGGATAGATCTCGGACAATTGCCCGCCGATCTGGGGTAATGCGTCAATGAGGTGGCACCGCATTTTGAGCAGGCCGGCTTCGAATACGGCGAATAGTCCTACCGGACCGGCACCAATGATGCAGATGTCGGTTGTAATGTTGTTATTGGCCTTCAGGCTTTGGCTGTCAGCCTTTGATGCTTGCATTTCCATTATCGATCTCCAAATTTGTATATATCGTGTTCAATATGCGCTTTAGATGTTCGAAATCCGCTTCGTTTAAATTCTTCCACGCCTGCATGCGGATTTCGTTGACACTGTTGGACAACGCCTCGACTTTTTGCTCGCCGGCTGCCGTGAGGTGAACGACGAAACTCCTTCGGTCCATCGGATGGGGGCGGCGCTCAACCAACTTCTTACCGACCAGCAAATCCACGATGCGCGTAAGGGTGGGCTGGTCTTTGCCGCAGTACTCGGCGAGCTCCTTCTGCGATAAATCGGCCTGCCGCTTGAGATTCTTCAATATCGCCCATTGGTCTACCGTGATGCCAAATTGGCGGCAATTGAATTGGTATTGCGCGTACTGCTTGACACGCCGCGCTGTGCGGTCCAAAAGAAAAGAATAGGCGTTGTATTGCTCCATTAGCACAATAATAATTAGTGTGACAAACATAAGGAATTTTGATGAATTTACCGTCGATCCGGAGGGGTAATTTTTTGGTCTGCCAGCTGTTTCACCGGGGCCATTTTTTGATATATCCTAACTTCTGCAGGCTGCGTTTTTTTCGCCATTACCGTAAAAACCTCTTGATAATCCTTTCAAAGTCGATCAAAACAAGTACTTTTGGTCGCTACAGATAACTTGTTTACCACAAAACCGTATACGATTAAGGAAATTTCATGAAAGAGTTGGCTTTACATTGGAAAATATTGATTGGAATGATTTTAGGGCTGCTGTTTGGGTATGTGATGAAGGCGATGGGGCTGCAGGACGCGGTGGTCGATTGGATAAAGCCTTTCGGAACGATATTCATCAACATGTTGAAAATGATCGCCGTGCCGTTGGTGGCGGTTTCACTGATCGTTGGCTTGGCGGACCTGAAAGATATTTCAAAACTTTCCAAGCTGGGGGGGCGGACCATCCTCTTTTATTTGTTTACCACCGCCTGTGCCGTGTCGTTGGGGCTTTTGCTGGCAAACTTTATCAAACCGGGACGATTCATCAATGAGGTGTCAAGAGAACGGCTCTTGGCAGGGTTTGCCGGACAGGCCGACGAGAAAATCAAGTTGGCCGAAGCAACCAAGAACCAAGGCCCCCTGCAACCGATCGTAGATCTTGTGCCTGATAATTTTTTCGGTGCGCTGACCGATAATGGCAGTTTACTGCAAGTGATTTTTTTCGTGATTTTGGTCGGTATCGGGCTTATCATGGTTGACGAACGCAAATCAAAACCGGTAGTGGACTTTTTCAAGGGACTTAACGACGTGATATTAAAAGTCATCGATATCGTCATGTTGTTTTCACCAATAGGCGTTTTTGCATTGATGGCAGCATTAATTGTTGAAATTCCGGATTACTCTACGTTGGGTGCGTTGGGAATTTACGGACTGACCGTTGTCTTAGGGCTGTTGTTGCTGATGTTTGCGTTTTATCCCACGGTGCTTTATGTTTTTGCGAAGGTGAAACCGGGACGATTTTTCAACGCCATTTCACCGGCGCAGTTGCTTGCGTTTTCGACGAGTTCGAGCGCTGCGACCTTGCCGGTCACGATGGAGCGGGTAACGGATCATTTAGGGGTTGACGACGAAGTATCGAGTTTTGTGTTGCCCCTCGGGGCTACGATCAATATGGACGGCACCGCGTTGTATCAGGCTGTGGCGGCTATCTTTATCGCACAGGCCATGCTTCCGGAGGCCTTGGGGCTGGAGACACAGCTAATGATCATCCTGACCACTGTCTTGGCTTCTATCGGTACGGCCGCAGTACCCAGTGCAGGCATTGTCATGCTGGTCATTGTGCTCGGACAGGCCGGCATTCCCGAGGCCGGTCTGGCGCTGATATTCGCGATAGACCGACCGTTGGATATGTGCCGCACGGTCACCAACGTGACAAGCGACGCGACCGTGGCAGCCGTGGTGGCCAAGTCGGTTGGCCTGCTACACGACCCGGATCGAATTGAAAAACATGATTAGCAACGAGTCCGCCGCGGTCTACTGGGGCTGCTGATGCTTCCGGGCATGTTTCGCTTCGACATGCTGAATGTAGGCTGCAGCCGTGATATCGCCATTGACATTGAGTGTCGTACGCGACATGTCCAGTATACGGTCGACACCATAAATAAGTGCGATAGCCTCACCCGGTACGCCTATGGATACGAGAATCGTGACAATTACCGGTAATGAACCGCCGGGAACACCTGCCGTACCGACGCCGGCCAATATGCAGAGCAGTACCACGGTAATCTGCGACCCCAGGGTCAGCTCCACATTGAAAACCTGAGCAAGGAAAAGTACCGTAATGCCTTCAAACAGCGCTGTTCCGTTTTGATTGCCGGTGCTTCCAATGGTCAGGACGAAGTGCGCAATGGGCTTAGGAATTTTCAGCTTTTCGACGCTTACCCGTATTGCCGTAGGCAAGGTGGCATTACTTGAACTGGTGGAGAATGCCGTGAGCGTCACCTCCCCGATGTCTTTCATGAATTGGACAGGATTGCGGTTGGCAAAATATTTCAGGATAATCGAATACACGACAAACTGGTGTATGGCCAACGCTCCCAGAACGATAAGCACGTACCAGAGTAAGGATATCAGGAAGTCCGCACCCACATTGAGCACCATATTGAAAAGGAGCGCCGCTACGCCATAGGGCGCCAAGGCCATCGCATAGCCGATGACTTTGATAACCACTTCATAGAGGCCTTCCAGAAACCGTTTCAACGTGGCCGTTTTTTCTTCACCAACAGCAGCCATGGCGACGCCAAAAATCAACGCGAAGAACATCACTGAAAGCAAACCACCTCCCGTGTGGTTTGAATTAAAGGCATTGACCATTTCGTCGAATGGATTTCGCGGTATAATCTGGGCCAGGATATCGCCGACCGTCCGTTCGTCTGCTTCAATGGCTTCGGCCTGGGCCTTGGCCTTTGCCGCTTCGGCTCCAAATTCACTGACCAGGTACTCCCTGGTGTCCGCTGAAATCGTTCCCCCGGGGTTGAATAGGTTGACCATGGTCACGCCAATCAATACCGCAATGAAACTGACAATGATGGTATAAACCAAGAGCTTGATGCCCATGCGCCCGAGCTTTTTTACGTCGCCGATTTCGGCAATGCCTAAAATCAGCGCAGATAAGATGAGCGGGATGACCATCATGAAAATGAGGTTCATGAATATCCTGCCTATCGGTTCTACCCATTTTACGATGCTGTCAAGTGTTTCTTGAGGCAATCCAAGATTTTTGACAACTAATCCAGCTCCAATGCCGAATATCATCCCAATGAAAATCTTAGTGTGTAACTTCATTAATTGTTTGTTGAAAATTTGCGTAATTTAAAGTCAATACCGTGAGTAATAGCTTGTATGCTTGTTTTTTTACATGGAGTGTCTATCATCGCACGGGTCCAAGTATCCAAATCGGCATATATGTAACCGAAAATGCTATTGTTGGTTAGTGATTTGCCGCGACAAAGTTAAAAAAATGTGTCAAATGACCTTGTTATTTGCCTAAATAATTCGCCCTCGTGGTGAAAACTCACTAAAAGCGTTACACTGAGAAAAAAGTTCACTTCACCTCTTACCGAATGGCCGTAAATGAAAACAGGCTGTCGGTTACATTCCGACAGCCTGTTGTATAGTTTGGACAATGTCACCCGTCTATACTTTTGCGGTCCTTATCGTCGCGTTTTGTGCCGATTGTGCATCGGAAGCATCAGCGGTACTTGGTTTTTTCTGCAAGTCCACGATCAATGGTGCAGCCAAGCATATCGAAGAATAGGTGGCCACGATAATGCCTACCAAAATGGCAAATGAAAAACCTCTGATGACTTCACCGCCGAAGATGAATAAAATAGCCATGACAAAAATCACGGTCAGTGAGGTGACAATCGTACGGCTAAGGGTTTTGTTGATAGCTAAGTTTACCGTCTCGCTGATGTCCTCATTTTTGCGCTTTGACATACCAAGATATTCCCGTAACCGGTCAAATACAACCACAGTGTCGTTGACCGAGTAGGCGATCACCGTCAATATCGCTGCCACGAAATGCTGGTCGATATCCAACGAAAACGGAACGATACCGTCGAGCATCGAGAATAGGACGAGGATTACCAAGGCATCATGTATGGTTGGAATTGCCGCAGCCAAGCTGTACTGCCATTTACGGAAACGGATAAGAATGTACAGTGCGATGACAATAATCGAAAAGATGCCCGCATAGACGGCCCGCGATTTGATGTCATTGGCAATCGTGGGGCCTACTTTCTGCGAACTCAGTATCTCATAGCTATTCCCGTCGATTTTTGAAAGGCCTTCATTCAACTTGGCCAGCACTTCCTTGTCCGCCGCATCATCAGTGTCTTCGATGTGGTAGGTGGTCGTTACGCGTACCTGGTTGTCCGCGCCGTAAATTTTCACCTCCGTGGTCAGGCCAAAGGTCTGGTTGAGATTGCTCCGTACCTCTTCCAGATTGATTGGGTTTTCGTACCGCACGGTATAAGTCCTTCCTCCTTGAAAATCCACCCCTAAGCTGAATCCTTTGGTGAAGATGAAGATAAAGCCAATAACGATGAACAGCCCGGAAGCAAGGTATAGCTTCTTGCGGTTTTGCACGAATGCAAAGTTGGCATTCTTCAGCGTGTTGGCACTCCACGGATAGGATACTTTGATGTCCCAACCTTTATTCAACATCCAGTCAAATATGATGCGGGTGATGAAAATAGCCGTGAAGAGCGAGGTGATAATACCGATCATCAACGTGGTGGCAAAGCCCAGGATAGGCCCGCTGCCGAAGAAGAAGAGGATTACACCTACCAAAAACGTGGTGATTTGCGAGTCGAGTATCGATGGCATCGCATGCTTATAACCATCAGCGATGGCCTGTCGAACCGATTTTCCGAGCGCTAACTCTTCGCGGATACGCTCGTATATGAGTACGTTGGCATCCACGGCCGTGCCCAATGTCAATACGATACCGGCAATACCGGGAAGTGTCAATACGGCATTCAGCGAGGCCATAACCCCCATGAGGAAGAAGACGTTGAATATCACAGCGATATTCGCTACCCATCCGCCACGGTTATAGTAGAAAATCATGAATACCAATACGATGAGCAGCCCGATGATAGCCGAATTGATACCTGCGTCGATAGCCGCTTGACCCAATGTAGGTCCGACAACTGCTTCTTCAACGATTTTGGCTGTTGTAGGTAGACGGCCGGCTTTGAGCACGTTCGCCAAATCTTTGGTGTCTTCGATGGTAAAATTACCGGTGATTTGCGAGATGCCATTGGGGATTTCGCCCTGAACCGTAGGAGCGGAGTATACCACTCCGTCCAACACAATGGCGATGGCCTGTTTATTGTTGGGGTCAGCAGAAGCCGAGGCTGTGATTCTGCGCCATTCCCGCGCACCTTCGCTGTTCATGTACATCGTTACCATGGGACTGTTCGATTGCGGATCGAAATCGTCCTTGGCATCGGTAATCACATTGCCGCTCAGGATAGGTCCGGCATCTGCGCCACTGGGTTTAACTGCGTAGAGCTCGAGTTGTTCAGGCGTGCGTGGGCTTGGTTTTACGCCCCATAACAGCTGTACATTACCGGGGATTATCTGCTTTACGACCGGATGCGCGAGGTAGCGATTTACTTTGGCGGTATCCCGAAGCTGGGCATACCCTACAATGGGTCCTGGAGCCAATACAATCTGGTTGTTCGGCGCCATTGCGGTAGCCGGCCGCAAAATATTGAACAGCGGGTTTTGCTGCGCTAATTGGTTCTCTGAGGAGTCGGTGCTCACAGAGTCTTGGTTTGCGCCGAGGGTGGCCAACAGACCGGCATCTGTGCTGTCTGCCGTGGCCGTATCCGTTGTGCCTTGAGCTGTCTTTTCGGTTTCTTTCAATGTTGCTGCCAGCGCGCTGTTGACATTCTCTAACATGGGGTATATCTCCATGTTGTCATAGGTCTGCCAAAATTCCAGCCTTGCGGAGCCCTGTAGCAGCTTGCGTACGCGGTCTTCATCGGTTACGCCGGGTAATTCGATGAGGATACGGTTGGTTCCCTGCTGCAATTGAATGTTGGGAGAAGTGACGCCGAATTTGTCAATACGGGTGCGGAGCACTTTAAACGAGTTGTCGATGGCATTGGTTGCCTCACGTTCGAGGAAGCTTGCCACCTGCGCATCCGTACTATTGGGTTTGACGTAGGCCGTGTTGTCCTTCGTAGCGAAGAAGCTTGCTAAAGGGGTATTGGGACTGAGTTTTTTGAACTCTTCAACGAAGAGGCTGACGTATCCATTTTGGCTGTTTTTGCTCCGGACGGTGGCATTTTCCAATGCTTTATTGAAATTTTCGTCCTTCGGGTTATTGGCCAGATTACGCACCAATTCCTGCAACGACACTTCCATGGTCACATTCATCCCGCCCTTCAAATCCAACCCCAATGCGATTTCATTTCCTTTGGCTTCGCGGTAGGTATAATTGGCAATACCCAGGTTGTATACTACTTCGCCGGCCATGGAATCTAAATATGCCTTCTCTTTCGTAATATCACCCTTGGCATATGCCACGGCATCCCGTTCTACCTTGCGGGTTACGAATGTGAATGACAGGGAATAGAGACACGCAATGGCGATCACTACTACCAAAAATTTAATCAGCCCTTTACCTTGCATTTTCTTGTGTTAACTTGTGTTAATCTGTTCTTTTTATACAAAATTTTGTTAAGAACGGCAAAGGTATAAAATTTTCGTGTAATGAAAGGCTATTTTTGCAGTTTATTGTTGCGGTGCTGTTGTTTTTGTTAACTGGTTGTGTGCTTGATTTTTGTGGCCAGAATAATGATGAAAATACCCATGGAAGCGATGACTGCGTAGGCCGCCCGGAGCCCTGTAAATTCGGCAATTAAGCCAATGAGGGGCGGCCCCACGAGGAAGCCGCAAAAGCCGATGGTACTGACCGCTGCAAGCGCCGAGCCGGGGGATAGCCGCCCCGAGCGGCCGGCAAGGCTGTATACCAGCGGGATAATGGCTGAAGAACCGATGCCTACCATTAAAAAAGCAAAGATAACGGTGCCGAAATGCGGATAGGAGACCGCGAGGAGCAGTCCGGCAGCGCTAAGCATACCGCTCAGCACCAAGGTTGTCTTCGCGCCAAAGCGCCTGACCGTCCAATCGGACAAAAACCGGCCGGCGGCCATGCTAAAGAGAAAGGCGCTTAATCCGTATCCGACCAATTGCTTGTCTGCACGAACCACTTGCTCCATGTAGATGCCGCTCCAATCGTACAAAGCGCCTTCTCCAATCATCGCGCAGAACGCAATGGCGCCCAATACGGCCAATGGCTTGTCCGGAATCGCAAACAACGGCTCTTTTTTGGGTTGAATGATGCGGTCCTCCGAAATCAGGTAGGTGGTAATGCCGATGATGCACAGCGTGGATACGGATGCAATCACCATAAAATGGTGGAACGGCACGATGTGCCGGTCGATCATCAGCGCCCCGATACCCGCGCCGACGAATCCCGCAATGCTCCACATCCCATGAAACGCACCCATGATGGGTTTGGCATAGTGGTTACTAAGTGTCACCGCCTGCGTATTGACTGCGATGTTGAGCAGGTTGCCTGATGCGCCGAAAAGCACTAAATTGGCCATCAGGCTGTACATATGCCCCCAATAACCGATCCCTACCAGGAACAATGTGTAAAATAACGCGGCGGCAAATACGATGTGTTTGCTGCCCAGCCGGCCAATTATCCAGCCTGAAATGGGCAGCGACACCAACGTGCCAATAGGCAAGGAAAACAATACAATGCCTAATTTCCCTTCGGACAATCCAAGCATGTTTTTGATGTCCGGAATCCGGGAAGCCCAGGAAGCAAAACATAGCCCATAAACAAAAAAGGCTACGCCAATGGCGATACGGTGGGTACGTGTAGCGTGATTCAGCGCAGGGCGCTCCATAGCATATGTTCAAAATCTGCACAAAGGTACAAATAAAAACCCCGCAATGATACGGGGTGTTGCCTGTTGAATAACGGAAGGCGTTAAAACGTAAACTTAAAGGCTAGGCCGAACCGGCCGGGTCTAAAGAAACTGTCGCTTACATTCCACCAAGGGCGCCAATCAAAACCAAAAGCCAGGGGGGCGGAAGGGATTTTGAACTCCAGGCCGAGCATCGGCCGAATCAGGAAATCGGAATTTTCGCGGCGGATGGCTACCTGCGGTCCAACCCCGACATTCCATGAAAGGCCCTGCGCTCCGGGGATCGGCTGGTTGTAGGAATATTCGGCACCGATGATGGTGGTCCGGTCTGCAAACAGAATCATCGCCTGGCCTGCGTTATTGGCGGAAAAGAAATGTTTGATATGCGGTCCTACAAACGTACGGCCATCGCCGGCATCGATAAACAATCCGGCGCCTGTCCGGTAGGATTGGGCACTAGCGTTGTAATGGGTGGTGAATAGCAACAATGTGCAAAATAATGAGGTAAAAAAGATTTTTTTCATGACACTTGTTTTTAAGGTGTTAAAAAATTTTTGCTCATAGCAGATGACTTGAGACTTGCATTTTTTGTATCCTTGCAAAAAAAATACCAAAAGTGCCAAAGCAATTTGCCTGATTTTGCAACCTAATGGCTTGTAATCTGCACGGGGACGGCACAGGGGGAGACTTATGATAAGAAGACTATGCATATTGATGGCCGTAATGGCTGCAACCGCGCAATTGTATGCCCAGAAAAAGGTATCTCCCGGTATCCGGGCCGGTATGAACGTATCGACGCTGAGCAATATTGATGCAGATTTTAAAACGGATTTTTATGCAGGTGGTGCCTTAGGCGTTCGTCTGAGCCCGCGTTATACCTTGCAACCGGAATTGACGTATTCACGGCAAGGTGCTCGTAACGTAGCGACCGTTGATGAAGGGGGAGTACCCATTGGGCAACGGGATGTAACTATCGAATACCTTTCGTTGGGGATAATCAACAAGTTCTATTTTGCGGGAGGCTTCCACGGTATGGCAGGCCCCTCGTTTGATGTGAAAATAGGCAGGAATTTCCCGCGTATTGATTTTGACGGTGATTACAATGGGGCTGATCTGGGGCTTACCCTTGGATTTGGCTATACGCTGCCATTTGGCCTGACGATTGAAGGCCGCTTTAAAACCGGCTTGCTTGATGTATTCAACAATGATTATTTCTTGGGTATTTTTGACGATCCGGATAAGATTTCTCTAAACCGTGTCTTCCAAATCGGCGTCGGGTACTCCTTTTAAGGTGCTAAAACTTTTTTATTTGTAAACGACGCAAAAAATCAGTAATTTTGCCCGGCAAATAGTAACTCCAATACATATTTGCCATGCATTTAGATCCCGAAAAGTTCGTAGCTGAAGGCCTCACCTACGACGATGTGCTTTTAATTCCTGCTTACTCAGAAGTATTGCCCCGTGACGTAGATACTACGACGCACCTGACGAGAAATATCCGGTTGAACATCCCCTTGGTGTCGGCAGCAATGGATACCGTGACCGGTGCCGATCTGGCGATTGCGCTTGCTCAGGCAGGTGGTTTAGGTATGTTGCATAAAAACATGAGCATTGGCGACCAGGCGGCAGAAGTACGCAAAGTGAAGCGTTCGGAAAGCGGCATGATCCAAGATCCGGTGACGCTTGGCGAAAATGCGACGGTTGGCGACGCCTTTCAAATCATGAAAGAACATAAGATTGGCGGAATTCCAATTATCGACAGCACCAATAAGCTGGTGGGGATTGTGACGAACCGCGACCTCCGTTTTCAGAAGGATATGCGCCGCCCGATCACCGAGATGATGACCAAAGAGGGGTTGGTCGTGGCTCCAATTGGTACGGATCTGCTTAAAGCGGAGGCCATTTTACAGAACCATAAAATAGAAAAGCTACCGGTTGTTGATGACAACCATGTGCTCGTGGGGCTCATCACATTTAAAGATATACAGAAATACAGACATTTCCCCAATGCAGCTAAAGACAGCCATGGCAGGTTGCTTGTGGGGGCGGCAGTAGGCGTGACGGGCGATACCATGGAGCGCGTGGAAGCGTTGGTGAAAGCCGGGGTCGACGTCGTGACCATCGACACCGCGCATGGGCATTCCAAGGGAGTTATTGAAAAACTGAAAGAAGTGAAATCGGCTTTTCCGAGCTTGGAGCTTATCGTCGGTAACATAGCTACCGCGGAAGCAGCCATTGCACTGGCGGATGCCGGTGCGGACGCAGTGAAGGTGGGAATCGGGCCCGGATCTATCTGTACGACGCGTATTATTGCCGGAGTGGGGGTACCGCAACTGTATGCCGTTTATGAAGTTGCCAAGGCGCTCCGCGGCCGTAATGTGCCGGTCATTGCCGATGGGGGCATCAAGCAGACCGGGGATATCGCAAAAGCGATAGCCGCCGGCGCGGATACCATCATGGCGGGTTCATTATTTGCCGGGGTTGAAGAGGCACCGGGAGAAACCATTATCTATGAAGGCCGGAAGTTTAAATCTTACCGGGGCATGGGGTCGGTGGAAGCGATGGAGCAGGGCTCGAAAGATCGCTATTTCCAGGATGTGGAAGATGATATCAAAAAGCTGGTGCCGGAAGGCATTGTCGGCCGCGTGGCCTATAAAGGCACGCTGGCGGAAGTGGTTTACCAATATGTGGGAGGCTTGCGGGCAAGCATGGGGTATTGCGGCGCACCGACCATCAAGGCACTGCAGGGCGCTCGCTTCGTCAAAATAACGGGCGCGGGTTTGCGCGAGAGCCATCCGCATAACATCACCATCACCAAAGAGGCACCTAATTACCACAGCAGGCCCTAGATTGGAGCAACTGCCGGGATCCGGCAACAGGATATAACAAAAAGGGGCAGTCGGACTGCCCCTTTTTGTTAATCACCCGATGTGGATACCCAGAAGTTTGTAAAACTCACTTAAAATGGCTGGGTGGCCAGGCCAAGCAGGGGAGGTGACCAGGTTCCCGTCGACAATGGCCTCATCCGGAGCAATGTTTTTCCAGGTGCCGCCAGCGAGCTCGATATCGGGTCCTACCGCGACATAAGCGGTGAGCGTGCGGCCCGAAAGCACTTTCGCTGCAGTCAGGATCTGGATTCCGTGACATATCGCGGCGACGGGCTTGTCTTCCTCAAAAAAATGCCGCGTAATGGCCAAGACCCGCTGATTGAGCCGAATATATTCGGGAGCTCGCCCGCCGGCGATGTACAATCCATCATACGTGGCTGGGTCAACGGCATCAAAATCGGCCGTGATGCCGAAACGGTGTCCCTGCGTTTCTTTATACGTCTGGTCGCCGACAAAGTCATGGACCGCGGTCGGAACCGTGTCGCCTTTTTTTCGGTCGGGCGCAATGGTATCAACCGAAAGGCCGACGGAAAGCATAGCTTGGTAGGGAACCATTGCCTCGTAATCTTCGACATAATCGCCGACTAACAACAAAATTCGCTTTGCCATAAGATCTTTTTTTAACGTATGTTTACGATTCTATTTTGAGCGAAAGTTACTAAATACTTGATAAAACGAGGTCAGCGATTGCCATCCCTTTGTCAATATCTGCCTGCTGCATGATCAATGCAGGCCTACATCGAACGGATCGGTCGCCGCATCCGAGAAATAGTACACCACGTGCCATACTGGCTTTCAAAAACGCATCACGTAGGCGGGTCTCCGGAAAGTCGAAAGCGCAGAGCAGCCCCTTGCCGCGTACATTGGATAAGCGGGGATGCCTTGCGGCGAGCTGCAGCAACTGTTGTTGCAGGTAGCGGCCCGTGTCGCAAACCTGCTCCAACAGCCGGTCTTCTTCGATGATTTGAAGTATTTTCGTGGCCCGCACCATATCCGCCAAGTTGCCACCCCATGTGGAGTTGATGCGGGACGGTACCCGAAATACATTGGTGTCGACTTCATCTATGCGGGTACTGGCCAGGATGCCGCAGACCTGCATTTTCTTTCCAAAAGCAATGATATCCGGACGCGCATATTCGCCAAAGTGTTCGTGGCACCAGAACTTTCCGGTCAGCCCCACACCGGTTTGCACCTCGTCATAGATGAGCAGGGCATCTTGCTCATCGGCCAACACACGCAACTGTTCCATGAATTCCCGGCGAAAGTGGTTGTCGCCTCCTTCGGCTTGTATCGGTTCAATAAGGATTGCGCAGATATCATCCTTATAATCAACGAATGCTTGCTTTATCTGATCGACGGTCTGCTGTTCGCGTCGCCGCACGTTCTCGAGATTTTCATCCGTCAACGGAAACGTCAGTGTTGGATTGCTAACTCTTGGCCAGTCAAACCTGGCAAACCACTTGGTTTTATTTGGGTGGGTATTGGTAAGGCTGAGCGTGTATCCCGAACGTCCGTGAAACGCTTGTTCGAAATGAAGCACGTTGGTGCCTTTTTCATAACCATAGCCCTTCTTGAAATTTTTCTGTACTTTCCAATCCATGGCCGCCTTCAATGCATTTTCAACGGCCAGGGCACCTCCCGAAACGAAAAAAGCATGGGGTAGGTAAGGTGGGATAGCCACACCTGCAAACGTTGATACAAATTGGGCATATTCGACCGTATAGATGTCTGAATTTGATGGATTGATCAAGGCGGCACGGAGCAGGCTTTTCATAAACGCTTCGTCGCCCGCCATCTTGGGATGGTTATATCCCAAGGGAACCGCGGCAAAGCATGTGAAAAAATCAAGCAGCTCGCGCCGATGTTTGGAATCGTAGATGGTAACTCCTTGGCTGCGCTCCATGTCAAAGGTGATGTCATATCCATCCGCCAGTATATGCGTGGCCAATACAGCGTGCACTTCGTCCGGCGTTACGGCTATTTTATACATGGCATAACGGATTGGTTATGCCCAAACTTAGATAAATTCCCTCTTATATGCAATTTAATCGCATTGCATATAAAAGGAATTTATCGGTCTCTCCTCTGCCATTGAGAGACAACTTTTATAGAGGAAATATATCAATTTGGGTGGCCGATGGCAAACAATTGTGGGGCTAATGCATATTCCGGTGCCATTTGGCCGTTTAAACAGTTTATAGCACATTCGCATTTTGGGGCAGCCCGAATTGCTCATGCATGCCCAACAAGCCGGTGAGGCCACCCGTGTGGATCAAGAGAATAGATTGGCCTGGCTGAAAATAATCACGAGCCGCCAGATCAAACACCGCATAGCATAGCTTGCCCGTATATACCGGCTCAATTAAAATGCCGGTTTGCGCTGCAAACGTCTTGACGAAGGTGTTCAAGGCCGGATCGGTTTTCGCGTAACCGCCGAAATGGTAATCGGTGTGCAGGATGATCGCATCGGCGCATGCCGTCCCGGACAAGCTGGCCACGGCGTCCTTTATGAACGTCCCGCCAGCCAACACCGGAACGCCGTGGAGCTGTGTCGGCCCGCCATGTGCGGCCTTCGCCATGGACAGGCCCGCCAATGTGGTGCCTGTACCGCAAGCGCAAAATATGTGGTCATAAGATTGCGTCAATTCGTCGAAAATCTCCATGCAGCCGCGGGCGCCTTCCAGGCTGCATCCGCCTTCATCAACGAAATAAGCTTGCTCATCCCGTCTGTAATGTTGATCGAACAATAACGTTTTATCTTTGTAGGCCGCCCGGCTTACGAACCGCAGCTGCATGCCAAATAGGCTACATAACGACAGATTGGGGTTGGATATCGCTTCGCCCCGGACAAAGGCAGTCGTGCGAAAACCAAATTTGGCGCCGGCACAGGCCATCGCAAGCAAGTGATTAGACCAGGCCCCTCCAAAGGAGACCAAATGTTCCTTGCCCAGGCTGGCTGCCGTTTGCAGCACATATTTGAGTTTGCGCCATTTATTACCTGAGATAAACGGATGGATCATGTCATCCCGTTTGATAGCAACCTTGATCCCTTTTTCTTTGAACAGCGGGAAATCGAGGGGCTCAACCGGGCTATGGAAATCAAACGGCAGCATGTTGTTTTTGCAAACTTAGCCAAAATGCACGGCTTTTTAGCTAATTTTGCGCCCATGTCAGACGATTTGGATTTGCAGGAATCAGATGAGCAGGATTTATTTGAGCACCTGCGCATAGTTGTAGATAAGGGGCAGGCGCTATTGCGCATTGATAAATTCCTGATGAACAGGATAGAAAACGCCTCCCGCAACCGCATCCAACATGCCATTATCGCTGGGACAGTACTCGTCAACGGGCAGCAGGTGAAAGCAAGCTACAAGGTAAAGCCGTCGGACGTGATTTCCGTTGTGCTGCCGCATCCGCCCCGCGATACTGAAATCTATCCTGAAAACATTCCATTGGAGATCCTATATGAGGATGACGACTTGCTCGTGGTCAACAAGCCTGCAGGAATGGTGGTACATCCGGGATACAACAATTATTCGGGCACCTTGGTTAATGCATTGGTCTATCACTTTTCCAATTTTCCGCAGTTGCCCGGCAATGACGGGCGCCCGGGATTGGTGCACCGGATTGATAAAGATACCAGTGGCTTATTGGTTGTAGGCAAAAATGAGTGGGCGTTGACTTACCTGGCGAAGCAGTTTTTTGATCACAGCATATCCCGCAGGTACCTTGCGTTGGTTTGGGGGGACATTGCAGCGGATGGCACCGTAACGGGATATATTGGTCGGAGCGTAAAAGACAGGAAGGTCATGGCTGTGTACCGCGAGCCGGATAAAGGCAAGTGGTCAGTGACCCATTATCAGGTGCTGGAACGCTTTGGGTACGTGACGTTGATAGCTTGCCAACTGGAGACCGGGCGCACGCACCAGATACGAGCGCATATGCAGTCTATTGGACACCCGTTGTTTAACGATGCGGTGTATGGAGGCGACCACATTGTGAAGGGTACCGTATTCAGCAAATACAAGCAGTTTGTAGACAATTGTTTCGCATTACTGCCCCGGCAGGCGCTCCACGCGCAAAGCCTTGGATTTATACATCCCACGTCCAAGGAAAAAATGGCGTTTAGCACACCGTTGCCCGACGATTTCCGCCTGTGTCTGGAAAAGTGGCGGGGGTATGTACATGCTGATTTTTGACTTTTCAATTTAATATTAATGCCAGTACACTATATAGATTTTAATAATAATCACGTCCCCGAAAGGGAAGCTATCCTAACCGCAAATAACCGAGCATTTCGGTATGGCGATGGACTGTTTGAGACGATGCGATGGATGGATGGCGATATCCGTTTTTTGAACCACCACGTGGCCAGGCTCCAGGAAGGCATGCGAATGCTCCAATTGGAATATGATGCGGCTGTTGATGAGCAGTTTATCCGCTCACGCGCTACGGCGTTGGTCAGCAAGAACGGATTGGATGGCCAGCATGTACGTGTACGGCTCCAGATCTACCGGGATGGCGAAGGGCTTTACAGTCCGCAGCAGAATAAAGCCGCCTATGTGATGAGTGTGTCGCCACTGGACACCGATGATGTGAAGCACCGAAAGCTTGGCCTCATTGTCGACGTTTATGCTGAATACCGAAAACCCTACAGTGAATTATCGAAGCTGAAATCAGCGAATGCGCTCGTGTATGTCATGGCCGGACTGTACCGTAAAAAGAAGGGGTTGGATGATGTGCTGATCCTGAATCAGGAAGGGTTCCTTTGCGAGTCGCTCAGTTCGAACGTATTTGTGTGGTATGGCAAAAAGCTCTACACGCCGGCTATCAGTGAAGGCTGCATTGATGGAGTGATGCGCAAAGTCGTCATTGACATGGCCCTGGATAGTGGCTTGGAGGTGATTGAGGCCCAGATAAGTCCGGATATTATGAATGAAGCGGACGAAATATTCCACACCAATGCAGTACACGGTGTGCAATGGGTGATGGGCTACAAACAAAAACGCTACTTCAACCGGATATCACGTATGCTCCAGGAACGGCTGGCGATGGTCAATTCCTAACCTCGGCATATCCTGCGAGCTCGTCCCACGTCGTGCCTTGGCGCCGGTTGTATACCAGAATCTGATAGGTATTGTTGGTTTCGAAATGATTTCCGCTGGAGAATGAAGTGTTTATCGCACCACTGGTACTGACGTGTACATACTCGTAGTCATATAGGCCCTGTTTCAGCAGCAGAGTACATTGCCATGCGCGTTGCAGCGTATCGTATACCATGCGGTTGGATGCTTCCTGTACGTAGTTGTTGAAGCCACCGACAACATATACGGAGCCGTCCGCTACCGCCTTGTCCTCAAGGGTAAATGTGACGGAAATGTAATCGGATTCGGTGTCGGCATTGGCCTTGTCCTGATTGCGGATAAAAAACGCCCCGTTTTCGTCAAATACCGACGCATAGGTTGCATCTTTATAATTATTGTCCGGCACGAGCTCAACGCTGGCCGTACTATCTATGCGTATACTGGCTACCCGCTCCGATGCCAGGCGAAGGCTCCGCAAATCGATATACCGAAACTCATTGCCACCGCCGAAGTCCAGCGTTTTATTATCGGTATAGGTCAGCTCCTTGTTGCTTACAAAGAGCGGCGTGGTGAGCCATTGCTGGACGTCCGGCCGTTGATTTTGCATGACCAGGATTTTGACATCCTGGTAGGGATTGTTGACCGTAAGCCCTCCGGTATTGACGTTGAGGTTCAGTTTTTGATTTTTATTGCGTTTGCTGACATCAGGGGAGGGAACAAGCTGGGGTGTAATGGCCATCAACGGGGCCAACACATAAAATCGCCTGGTGATGATGAGCCTGCTCTTATCGGCGTCTTCATACACCTTCAGCAGGTAGTTGCCTGCCAGTTTCGGTCGTATATTATCCGTGGGGAAATTGACCCGGTAATGGGTGTACGGCTGAAGCGTATTTACGGATGGCTGATACTCCCGGACACGTTCTTCATTAAAGCCTTCGGCGTATTCCAGTGGCGAAAGTCGGCTTGGAGTCCAATTGGCGTCGCAATGTTCGATGCTGAAATAGTAGTTGCGGACATCGGCCCGCAGATCGTCAAAGGCCAGCGTTAACTGCTCATTGCTGTGCAGCTCAATCACCGGCAGTGCATTTTCCTGTTCTACCGGAAACAGCTGTACCGTTTTGATGACCGGCAGGTAATTGACGTTGTCATAGCGTAGCTCCTGTTGTGGGCTGCGTTCGCGCTGCACGCGTTTCTTTTTTGGTTTCTGGGCAGCGATGCCCAACCCGATGTGAAGCAGCACAGCGAGTACGACGAATTTTCTAATCATATTGGTGACATACTATATCCCCTTATCAACCACAGCTCACCGGCCGTCAGTCCGCTAACAGCATAATTTCTTCGGCAAGTTTTTCCCATTGCTTTTGCAAGCCGGCTAATTCCCGCTTTAGGCCGTCGTATCGCAGGGATGTTTCATTAAGTTTTGCTTGATCAGTATACAGGTTTTCGTCAGCCATTAAAGTTTCCGTAGTTTTAATGGATGTTTCGATCTCATCGATACGCCGTTCTATATTTTCGAGTTCCTTATTCAGCTTTCTGGCCTGTTGCTCCTTGTCTTCGTTTTTCGGGGGAGCCTGCTTGGCCGTTGCCTTGGCTGGCTTTGTTCCGCTTTTCTCTGCGGCTGCCGTTTTTGTGATCCGTTTGGCCTGCCACTCCTCGTACTCCTGGTACGTACCGGGGTATTCCTTTATCTGGCGATCTTCGATATACCAGATTTTATTGGCCACATGGTCCAGCAGGTAACGGTCGTGCGATACGACGATGAACGTACCTTCAAATTGCCTGAGTGCCTGGATGAGGATATTGACCGACTGGATGTCCAGGTGGTTGGTCGGCTCATCCAGAATAAGAAAATTGGCGTCAGCGGTCAGTGCTTTTGCCAACGCAACCCGGGATTTTTCACCGCCGGAGAGTACCCGTATCTTTTTAAATACATCGTCACCTGTAAACAGGAAACACCCCAGAATCGAGCGAAGTTCGGTCTCGGTGTGCTTGGGCGCAAACACCTGTAATTCCTGCAGGATCTCGTTGTCGAGGTGCAGGGCTTCCAGTTGATGTTGTGCAAAAAACGTCTGCGTAACGTTGTGCCCGGTCTCGCACGTTCCCGTAAAGTCACGGTCCGTATTGGCGACGATGCGCAGCAGGGTTGATTTGCCCTTCCCGTTGGCACCGATGAGTGCGATCTTATCGCCCTTTTCAATGATAGCATCCGCATGTTCGAGGATGGGAAGTCCCGGATACGATTTGCTCACGTTTTCCATCCGCACGACATGCCTTCCGGATTGCTTGCTGAACTTGAAGCGGAAGTTGACGGTAGGATTATAGTCATCCACATCATCCACCTTTTCCATGCGTTCAAGTGCTTTGATACGCGACTGTACCATCTTCGCCTTGCTGGCTTTGGCACGGAACCGTTCAATAAGCCGTTCCTCTTGTTTGATTTTGGCTTGCTGGTTTTTATACTGGTTGCTCTGTATTTCTTCCCGCAGCGCCTTTTCTTCCAAATAAAAGCTGTAGTTTCCCGCATACTGGATCAGTTTTCCCCGTTTGGATTCCACGATGGAATTGACTACCCTGTCGAGAAAATAACGGTCGTGCGACACAATGACGATAGCCCCTTCGAACGCCTGCAAATAGCTTTCGAGCCATTTAATGGAGGGGAGGTCCAAGTGGTTCGTTGGTTCGTCAAGCAGCAGGATGTCCGGTGTCTGAAGCAGTATCCTGGCCAGCATTACCCGCATACGCCAGCCACCTGAAAACTCCGAAAGCGGGCGCTGCTGATCGCCGTCACTGAATCCCAGGCCAGCCAGTATTTCATGCGCCCGATATTCGATGTTATAGCCATCCAAGGCTTCAAACTCGGTTTGCTTGTCGCTCAACTTCTGGATGATGTCATCTGAATAGTCGGTTTCGAGTTTTTTGAGCAACCGCTCAATCTCGGCATGCAATTGGTTTTGACGCTCAAAGGCTTCCATGGCGACATGCAAGATGCTCTTATCAGACTGATAGGACAGCAAATCTTGATTGAGATAGCCTATTTTTATATCCTTAGCCATGGATATACTGCCCGCGGTGGGGGAGTAGTCGCCAACGATGAGCTTCAATAGGGTGGTTTTTCCCGTTCCGTTGGCCCCGATGAGCCCCGTTTTATCCCCGGGCTTGATATGCCAGCTGGCTTCGTCATATAATGCGCGCGCGCCTATTTCAAATGTAAGGTTGTTTATCGCAATCATTTCGTGTGCAAAGGTACGAAAAAGTCAGCAGTCCAGCGTCGGAAGTCAAAACCCTAAAATCGTCGTTTGTGAATCGCAAATCTAAAATCTAACATCTACCTTTGCAACCATGTATAAACTCGTGAAACCACTCCTTTTTTCGCTCGATCCGGAGCAGGCCCACCGGCTTGTCTCCGGCGGCCTGCGATCGTTCAGCAAGCTATGGGGAAGCAAGCGGTTATTGAAATCGATCTACGGTTATGAACACCCATCGTTGGAACGTGAAGTATTTGGCCTGAAATTCAAGAACCCCGTCGGTCTGGCCGCCGGGTTTGACAAGAATGCCGAATATGTAGCAGAAATGTCCGCCTTGGGTTTCGGGTTTATCGAAATCGGCACGGTGACACCATTGCCGCAACCGGGAAACGATAAGCCGCGTTTGTTTCGATTGGTGGAAGATCAGGCGTTAATCAATCGCATGGGATTCAACAACCAGGGCGTGGACGTAGCCGCTACCAGGCTGAAACACCTCAAAGACCGCAAACATATTGTCATAGGCGGCAATATCGGGAAGAATAAAGCGACTCCGAATGAGGACGCGGTAAGCGATTATATCAAATGCTTCGATGCGTTATTCGATGTTGTCGACTATTTTGTTGTCAATGTAAGCTCCCCGAATACCCCGGGGCTGCGCGCATTGCAGGACAAGGAACCATTGACCCATATTTTAAATACGCTGCAACAGCGCAACCGGAAGGGGGATGTTTCAAGGCCTTTGTTGCTGAAAATAGCACCTGACCTGACAGATTCACAATTGGACGATATCATAACCATTGTCCAAGATACCGGTATTGCGGGGGTCCTTGCGACCAATACGACCATTGATCACCAAGGATTGGAGCATGAAGGACGCTGGAAAAACGAATCGGGGGGATTGAGCGGCCGGCCCTTGACCAAGCGTGCCACGGATGTCATCCGTTACCTGGCAACGAAATCCAATCACGCGTTTCCGATTATTGGTGTAGGTGGGATACATTCACCGGCGGATGCGCAGGAAAAGCTGGAAGCGGGGGCCGCCCTCGTGCAGCTATATACCGGCTTTATTTATGAAGGGCCAGGTTTGGTAACGCGCATTTGCAAAAAAATAGCCCGCGGATAATTGTATCTGCGGGCTATTAGCTCCAATTTTGTCGAATGGCTTTTCGTTATTGCAACGCGTCTATTCGCGCTTGCAGCTCGTCGACTTTGGCCTGATCTTCTTTGATCTCGTAGTACTTTTTCAGGTTAGCCAAGGCCAAGTACGATTTGCCATCCACTTCCACTGCTTTCTGCAAATAGGGCAATGCCGTATCGAAGATATCGTAAGCCTTTTTGATTTCGGTATCGTATTCAGACTGGGCAAGGTTAGCGTTGTTTGTTTTGTTGAAATGATCGATCCCCCTGTTCAAGATCAATCCACCCAGGTTGATATTTGCATCCAGGTAGTTCGGATCGATTTCTAACGCTTTTTTGTAAGCTGCCTCGGCTTTTTCCAGATCGCCGGTCTCGTTGTATGCGATTCCAAGGTAATAGTGCAAATTTTTATTGTCCGGTTCTTTAGCCACTTGTTCGTTGATGGTGCTGATGATTTTTTCCTGATTGCCGGCCATCAAGTTCAATTCGATGTTTTGGGTAGCGAGCTCACTATCGTTTGGATATTTGCTTGAACCCAGCTCGGCATACTTAATGGCGTTTGCGGTATCGCCCTGCATTAAGTACAGTCTTGATACGTCCAATATGATTTGCCGGTTGTTGGAGAAGCTATCTACCGGTACCAGCTCGACATATTTGGCCAAAGCCTTGTCGTAATTTTGCGAGTTTACGGCTGCCAAGCCCGAATAATACAGTAATGTGGTATCACCCGGAAGGTATTTCAGGCCGCGGTCAAAAGCGCCGTACGCGGTTTCAAAGTCCTGGCTGTCCCATGCTTGTACGCCTTTATTTAGTTCGTGTTGCGCCAGAATGGAATTGAGGATATTCAGGTTTTGCTCGTTCTCTTTTTCTGAATCCAGGCTAACGGCCTTGTCCCGCGCTTCCACTGCTTTTTGGATGTAACCGTCTGCCGCTTCGGTGGAATCCAGCAGCGCCAGATCGGCATTGACCAGCGCATAGTAAGTCCACGTTTCAGCCAATTCCTTTGTTTTTTCGTGTTCAATAGCTTTTTCGAGGGCGTCTTTGGCGGCGTTCAAGTCACTTACCCCCAGTGTTGCATTCCCGATGGATTTTACTTCATTGAACTTATCATAACTGGCTTTTGCCTTCCTCAGGTTACTGGTTTGTGAAAAAGCCACTGATGTGGAAAAAACCAGTGCACCTAATAAAATGGATTTCACTTTCATGATCTTAGTTTATTGTGAGTTGATTTAATATGTTATTTACTCGTTCCAACTGGACAATGTTTCCTGACTGATCGTACAGCACCGCAAGGGATTTTAATGTATTTACCTCTGAAGGTCTGATTTGGTTTGCTCTTAACAAATATTCCTGAGCTTTGTTTTGTTTTTCTTCATCGTCCGGATTGGCCATGTATTCTCTCAAATAAAGCAGTCCAAGTTCGAGGTTACCCTCGAAGTTGTTGGCATCAAGGCTTATCACTTTTTCGTAGAACCGCTTTGCGGCGGCGTGATTTCCTTCCATTTCGTTGGCATAGCCGGCGATGTAATTGAGGTTTACGTTTTCCGGCTCATGTGCAATAGCCTGTTCGATAATAGGCACGATGGCCGAATAGGCCTCATTGGCCACATACGTGTTGATAAGGGCAAACAAAATCTCCTTGTTTTCGGGAAACTGCTCCCTGCCTTTGAGCAGGGTATTCAAAATGGCCCTGTTATCTCCTTTTTTCCCGTAAAGGGCCGTCAATTCAAGGATATAAGCAGGAGAGGACGTTTCCCGCTGGGCGGTAAAAGCCTCGTAGCGCTGGATAGCGTCATCGGTGCCGCCGATTTTGGTGCTTAATACGGCGAGGTTGTGCTTGACATCAATCGCCGAGCCGCTAATGGAATCGACCTTACGGTATTGATGGAAGGCCTCTTCGTAATTGGCTTTGGCTACCGCCCGGTTTGCTTTAATCAAGTAAGCATTGGCTATCGAGCGCCGGATGTAGTTGATTTGCGGACCATGCTCATAGCTCTGTTGCTTGTTGTTTGTCAGCCGCCTGAGCGCGGCCGACGCCACATCGATCGGATCTGCCGTGTATTTCTGGGTACGGTTGGAATCAACGACCGCCAAGGTGCTGTAAACCAATCCACGCAATAAAATATTACGGAAATTTACCGAGTCGCGTTTGGTCTTAAAAGCTTCATCAGCAAACTTACGAGCGGCCTCCAAGTGTTTGAAATCTTTGGATTTGGTGTATAATGCAAAATTGTTGTTACCCTCCTTTAGGTTGGACTGCGCAACAACCGGCAATACACTCACTGCACATAAGGCAGCGATAAAAACCACTTTAGTCATCCGATTCCGATTGGGTCGACTCACTGTTGTTTTCATCGGTATTTTCACTGCTTGCTTGATTTTCATCATTTAGCTCTTCCTCTTCATGCTCCACTTTGGCTACAGATGCAATTTCGTCATCACCTTTGAGGCTGATCAGGCGTACGCCCTGTGTGGCTCTGCCCATGACCCGCAACTCGCTGACGGCGATTCGAATAACGATACCGGACTTGTTGATAATCATCAGGTCGTCGTTATCGGTCACGTCCTTTATGGCCACCAATTTACCGGTTTTTTCGGTGACATTGATAGTTTTTACACCCTTCCCGCCCCGGTTGGTCACCCGATAATCCTCAATATCGGTGCGTTTGCCATAGCCTTTTTCGGACACCACCAGCACGGTGGTTTCAGAGTTATTAACACTAATCATGCCAACTACTTCATCATCCGGTCCGGCTAACGTGACACCGCGTACACCCGTGGCCGTACGCCCCATGGGCCGCACGGTAGATTCGTTGAAGCGGATAGCTCGTCCTGATCGCAGGGCCATAACGATTTCGCTGCCGCCATCGGTCAGGCAGGCTTCCAGTAGTTGGTCACCTTCGGCGATGTTGATAGCGTTGATGCCATTGGCACGTGGCCGTGAATAAGCTTCCAGCGACGTTTTCTTGATGGTGCCGCGTTTTGTACACATGATGATGAAATTGTTCTCAAGGTATTCCTGATCCCTGAGGTTTTTCACCTTGATGTAAGCCTTGATTTTCTCTTCTTTAGGGATATTGATAATGTTCTGGATGGCACGACCCCTTGAAGTACGGCTCCCTTCGGGAATTTCAAATGCCCGAAGCCAAAAACAACGGCCCGCCTCCGTGAAGAACAGCATGTAATTATGCGCCGAAGCCGTGATGATGTGCTCTGTAAAATCTTCTTCACGCGTATTTGTACCCAATGACCCTTTGCCACCGCGGCTTTGCCGGCGGTACTCGCTCAATGGGGTGCGTTTTACGTAGCTTTCATGCGAGATCGTAATGACAACTTCCTCGTCTTCGATGAAGTCTTCCATGCGCATATCTTCGGCTGAATGCACAATGGTGGAGCGGCGTTCGTCGCCATATTTGTCTTTTATCTCCAGCAATTCATCTTTGATGATTTTCATCCGGAGGCCTTCATCTTCCAATACGGATTTTAAGTACTCAATGGTTTTCATCAACTCGGCGTACTCTTCTTTGATCTTATCGCGTTCAAGTCCGGTAAGACGGCGAAGCGTCATATCGAGGATGGCCCGTGCCTGAATGTCGGAAAGGCCGAACTTCTCCATTAAGCCTACCCGCGCGTCATCCGGTGTTGCCGAAGATCGGATAAGTTGGATGACCTCGTCGAGGTGGTCGAGCGCGATGAGCAACCCTTCTAAGATATGGGCTCTTTTTTCCGCTTCCGCCAGTTCAAACCTGGTGCGGCGCACAACAACTTCGTGGCGATGTTCCACAAAGTGATAGATCATATCTTTGAGGTTGAGCAACATCGGACGCCCATGCACGAGTGCAATGTTATTCACACTGAATGAAGTCTGTAGCGCCGTATACTTGTATAGATTATTTAACACGATAGACGCATTCGCATCCCGCTTGATGTCGTAAACAATGCGCATGCCGTGTCGATCGGATTCATCACGGATTTCGGATATTCCTTCCAATTTTTTCTCATTGACCAGGTCGGCTGTACGCTTGATCATGTCCGACTTGTTCACTTGGTACGGGATCTCCGTGACGATGATTTGTTCGCGGCCGCTTTTTGTGGTTTCGATTTCCGCTTTTGCCCGCATGACAATACGCCCGCGACCGGTTTGGAACGCCTCCTGGACACCCGCATGGCCGTAGATAATCGCGCCCGTCGGAAAATCAGGAGCTTTGATATACTGCATTAATTCAGCTATCTCAATATCACGATTATCGATATAAGCAACGATGCCATCCACCACTTCGGATAGGTTGTGCGGTGCCATGTTTGTGGCCATGCCGACAGCGATACCCGATGCTCCGTTGACCAGCAGGTTGGGGATGCGCGTAGGCAGCACCGTCGGCTCCTCGAGCGAGTCGTCAAAGTTGAGCTGGTAATCGATGGTATCTTTATTAATGTCTGAGAGCAGCTCTTCGGCAATTTTTTTCAGCCGGGCCTCCGTATAACGCATGGCCGCCGGGGGATCACCGTCAACAGACCCGTAATTTCCTTGTCCATCAACCAACGGATACCGCAAGCTCCATTCCTGCGCCATACGTACCATCGTGTCATATACCGATGAATCGCCATGTGGGTGGTACTTACCCAGTACATCACCGACGATACGTGCTGATTTTTTGTATGGTTTGCCGCTGGTGACACCCAGATCGAGCATGCCATACAGCACGCGGCGGTGTACGGGCTTCAACCCATCCCGCACATCAGGCAAGGCGCGGGAGACGATGACAGACATTGAATAATCAATGTATGCCGACTTCATTTGATCTTCGATATTAATGGGAATGATCCGGTCGTCTGCCGGAAGGAGGTTGTTGTCGTTTTCTGTTTCTTCAGCCATTATACGTTTCCAATTCTAGAATCACTAAGCGCAACAAGAATAAGCAGATTAGCTTATTGCGCATGCGAAATTAAGAATTTTTTGGCGAAACCGGCACGATAAAAATAATCATTGCCCTGGACGTACAGCGAAAACTTTAATCAGCGGAGATTTGACGTACGCACTCCGGAAAGGGCTTGTCGTCACTGTTTACATGTTTCATTTTAATGTGTTGATAATAAAGTTTTTATGTTTTGAGTTAAAATCGATAGGTTGTTTGTCAGCGGTAGCTGGCCGCTGCTTGTTGGCAGCAATACCGTTTTTGAAAACCGGCTGAAATGCTTAGCTTTGCCGCCGTTTTCTTTTTGTTGCAATCCGGAAGTTTTATTTAATTTAAGCTGAAATGGAAATGGATACTATCGCCAATTCTTCAAACATGATTTACCAATGGACATATGAGAAGCTACTTGCGTGGGGAGTTCCCGACGCACAAGCTAACCTGATCAATCTATTTTTACTGCTTACGTTGCTACTGATTTTTCTGGGGATTGTTGATTTTGTTGTCCGTAAAGTTTTGGTTAATGTGTTAACGAAGGCAGCGAGCCGATCGGCCACGAAGTTTGATGATTATCTGGTGCGCAACAAGGCGTTGGTTCACTTTGCGCGGCTTATTCCGCTCATCGTGTCCATAAACTTCATCCCGGTGGTGTTTTCCGGTTTTCCGACATGGATTGATCCGGTGCGGAAATTTGTCGATATCCTGCTCGTCATCGGCTGGGTGATGTTGCTTCGGGCGCTGTTTCGTTCCGTGCGCGACCATCTGCGTACTAAGCGGGGCTTTCACGATAAACCGCTGGACAGCTACCTGCAGGTGATCAACATCTTTATGTTTTTCATTGCGGGTATTATTATATTTTCGATGGTAACGGGAAAATCTCCATGGGCTTTTTTGGGCGCCTTGGGTGCAGCCTCAGCCATTTTGATGTTGGTATTCAAAGATACTATCCTTGGATTTGTGGCAAGTATACAGGTCTCCACCAATGATATGGTGCGTGTAGGCGACTGGATTGAGATGCCCAAATATGGGGCGGACGGCGATGTGATCGAAATCAACCTGAACACGGTAAAAGTCCAGAACTGGGACAAGACCATTACCACCATTCCGACCTATTATTTAATTACCGATTCGTTCAAAAATTGGCGGGGCATGCAAAATGCAGGCGGGCGGCGCATCAAACGTGCCATCAACGTCAAGATATCGTCCATTCGTTACCTTACGTCCGATGAAATCGACCGGTTAAAGAAAATCCAGTTATTGAAGCCCTACATTGAGGAGAGGCAGGAAGAAATCGATCGATACAACGAGCAGACCCAAGCTGATCGTACGATGCCCGTAAATGGCCGTAATATGACGAATGTGGGACTGTTTCGCCAATATATCAATCGGTATACCCAAAGTCATCCACAAATACGCCAGGATATGACACTGCTTGTGCGCCAATTGCAGCCTACGGAGCACGGCCTGCCGATAGAGTTGTACATGTTTACAGCAGATACGCGCTGGGCGATTTACGAGGGCATTATGTCGGATATTTTCGACCACTTGCTGGCGGCGATTAAATACTTTGAGCTGGAAGTGTTCGAAGCGCCGGCATCTGATGACATTCGCAGTCTGCGGCTTTCGGCATTAGCGCCTTACAACGGCGATACGCCGGCCTGATCGTTCAGCGGTCTCGTGCGTCGTTGATGACACGTATTACCTCATCGATCACGGATTTTGCAGTCTCCCGCATCTTTGGATTGCCGTCAAAATCGGCGTCTAACGTTACCGTCTTGCTTTTTTCCTTATAGTTAAACTGGAGGTAAAACCGTGGCACAGGCCTTTCTGTATTGTTTTGCGGCGATTGCGGCACCGGGGACGTCATATCTTCCGGGAGATTCCAGAATCCCAACTGGGCCGCCTTGCCATGAAGGTGGCGCATGTCGTCTTCCCGGAGCCGTACCGTGTCGGTCACCAATGAATCGCTTCTATTTAGGTATTGATAAACTCCTGATTGTGAGTCAAAGCGATTGACGAGGCTGTCACCTTCGCCATATTTAAGTACGATGGATTCAAAATCGGAAAACCGATAGGGTGCATTCCGGATCATCTGGCTGTAATAGACATAACAATATAACGCGAAGGGCACAATGATGCATATAGCGAGAAAAATCCGTTTATTATGTTCGCTCATGGAAATTGAATATGGCGGCAAAAGTACATAAAAATCCGTTATTCCACTAATCCCGCCCGTTTGAGCAATGCGTCAGGTGCAGGCTTGCGCCCCCTGAACTGGATATAAAGCGTCATGGGATCGATTGTACCGCCGCTGCTGAGCAACGCCTTGAATTTAGCCGCCGTTTCGGGGTTGAAGATACCGGTTTCCTTGAAGTATGAAAACGCGTCGGCATCGAGCACTTCGGCCCATTTGTAGGAATAATAACCAGCGGAATATCCCCCAGCAAAGATGTGGGAAAAAGATGTGCTTTGTGCGGTGCCGGGGACATCCGGATAAAGTAGGGTGTCGCGTACGGTATCTTTCTCGAATCGCTCGATCGGCGTATCGTTGTCGAGTTTACCGGTATGGTAAGCCATGTCCAGCAAGCCGAAACCGAGTTGGCGTACAGTCTGGTAGCCTTCCATGAAGTTCGCGGCGGCCACGATTTTGTCAATTTCTTGCTCCGGCAGTGGATCGCCGGTTTGGTAATGACGGGCAAAGGAGCGAAGGAAGTCCTTTTCGTAGCAATAGTTTTCCATAAATTGCGAAGGCAGTTCCACGAAATCCCAGTAGACGTTGGTACCCGAGAGGCTTTCAAAGGTCGTGTCGGCAAGTATGCCATGCAGTGCATGCCCGAATTCGTGGAAGAGCGTAGTCACCTCGCTGAAGGTAAGCAAGGACGGCACTTCGCCCACGGGGCGGGCGAAGTTGCATACTATGGAAATGTGCGGTCGCACCTGTTGGCCATTTTCTTTCCACTGGCCACGGAAGGCGGTCATCCAGGCGCCTGCGCGCTTGCCTTCCCGGGGATGCCAATCGGTATATAGCAGGGCCTTATGGAGGCCGTTTTCCAGCACTTCGTATACCGTCACTTCCGGGTGATACGTAGGGATGTCCGTGCGTAGTTCAAAGACCAGGCCGTACAGCCTGCTTGCCGCATCGAAGGCAGCCTCCAACACCTGCGGAAGCGGGAAGTACGGTTTCAGCGCCTCCTCCGATAGCTTAAACGTGGCTTCCCGTAATTTTTCGGCGTAATAGGCATGGTCGTAAGGCATGAGGGAGGAAATACCATCCGTTTCAGCCAGTGCCTGCAGTTTCGCTACCTCTTGCAGCGCCCGGGGTTTGGCTTTTTGCAGCAGATCTTGCAAAAAGTCCAGTACAAGGGCAGGAGAGGAAGCCATGCGTTCCTGGAGGACGAAGTCTGCATGGGTACCGAAGCCGAGCAGTTTGGCCCGGCGGTCGCGCAGTGTGACAATGTCGCGTACGATGCCCTCATTGTTATATTCGTTGGGTTTCAGCGCGCGGGTAGCCGAAGCCAGGTAAAGCTCCCGCCGAAGATCGCGGTTGGCTGCATATTTCATAAATGGCACGAAGCTGGGGAAATGGAGCGTGAATACCCACCCGTCAAGCCCGCGTTTTTCTGCATCCGATTTGGCAGCAGCCACAATGGAATCGGGCAACCCCGCCAGTTGCGCCTGATCCTGAATATGTAGCTGATACGCATTGGTCTCTTGCAGCACATGCTGCGAGAACTTCATGGTCAATGTCGCAAGCTGCTGATCGATTTCGCGCAGCTTTTCCTTATCTTCCGCCGATAATAGTGCACCATTGCGTGCAAAGCTCTTGTACGTTTTATCCAAAAGCCGAACTTCCTCCGGCGTTAATGTCGATTCGTCAGCCTCGTCATGCACCTGTTTCACGCGCTGGAACAGTCCGCTGTTGAGCATGATGTCGTTGCTATACGCGGCCAGTACGGGCGATAGCTCCTGTGCAAGTTGCTGGATGTCGTCATTGGTTTCCGCGGCATCAAGATTAAAAAACGTAGCTGACGCCACGTTAAGCCGCTTACCAGCGTATTCCATTGCGGCAATGGTGTTGGCAAAGTCCGGTGGCGCCGCGTTGCTGACGATGGCATCGATTTCCTGCTTGGCCTCTTCAATAAGCTGGAGGATAGCCGGCTTGAAATGTTCGGGTTTCAAGGATTCAAAGGGTACGCTATCGAAGGGAGTGCCGAAAGGCTTCAACAAAGGATTGTCCATGGAATCTTCAAATTTATGAAGCACCGGCTACGCCGGTGGCGATTATAGCAGCCAAACTTAGCGAAATTATCCTTTATATGCAACGCGATTAAATGGTAACCGTGTGAAGCCCCTTAACGCGTTGCATCTTTTGGCGTGGGCCTTTTTTTGGGAACGCCCTGTACGGCCTGTGCCGTTAAGGGATCCTCGGGCCAGGCATGCTTGGGGTAACGTCTTTTTAATTCCTTTCTTACTTCAAAGTAAGCAGTCTTCCAGAAACTGCGTAGATCGCCAGTGACCTGCACGGGTTTGAAGCCTGGCGATAAGAGATGCAGCACGACGGCGGTACGCCCATCATTTACTTTGGGCGTATCCATCATGCCGAACACCTCCTGCAACCGTACCGCCAATACAGGCGGCTCCCCAAGGGCCGAGTAACGCAGCTTAGCGGCTGAGCCGCTCGGCACGGTGATGCTGGTGGGGGTTAGGCGATCCAATGCCTGTTGTTGTTCGTATTCAAGGCTGTGGTGCAGCATGTGGAGTACGTCCAGCTTTTTCAGTTCGTCGGCTTTAAGGATACCCTGGAGATAAGGACTTAGCCATTGTTCGGGGCGGTGGAGCAGGCTTGCGGTGGATACATCCGGCCAGTCTTCGTGAGGTCGCCATTGGCGGAGGCTAAGCACGCGGTTTTGCCACTGCAGCACCGCGTCGGTCCAATTGAGTAGTTGTGTTCCTTCGCTGCGGATGGCATCGCAAAGTATGCTGGTCATGGACGCACTGTCGGCTACGGCTATGGGTGAGGAGGCCAGTGTAACGCTGCCGATTCGATGGTCGCGGGTGGCAATGATGCCTCCCTTTTGTGTATTCCAGAACATGCGTTCCGTTATTTGGGCGAAGGGGAATAGGTCAGCCGGATTGAGCGGGGACGCCAAAAATACTTTGCCCAATCCGTCGCGCGCATCGAGCAGCGCGATAGCGAGCCAAGGCTCAAGGGCCAAGTCGTCGCCCGATGGTATAACGGCCTGTTTGCCGTTGGCCAAATGATAAGTACCCTTGCCGTCATCCCTGGCCTTGGCAATGCGCTCGGGGTAGGCCCGCGCCAAAAGGATACCGGTATGATAGCTGTCTACGGGGCCATTATCTTCGTGAGTGCCGAGCAGTTTTCGATAAGAACGGGCGATCTTCTCGATATTATCCAGGCGTCTGCTTTGTTTGGTATACGCCCGGTGCTTGCGCAGCGTATCGATACGGAGGTTAATGTCGGTGCCGGCTTCGCGGCCAAGCGGATCACGCTCGTCGAGCAGTGCGGCGATATCGGTAGCGAGGCCAGACATGCCAAGGCGCTTGCCTTCAAGCAACATATGCGCAATGCGGGGATGGCACGGCAGGGCATGGACTGCCTTGCCGTGGAGGGTGACTTTCCCGCCGTCAATTGCACCCAATCCGTGCAGCAGATCACGCGCCTGGACGACGGCTGGCGGTGGCGGCGGCGTAAGCCAGTCGAGCTGATTAAGATCATGTACGCCCCATTGGGCGGTATCAAGCAAAAGAGACGTAAGGTCCGCTTCCAGAATTTCGGGTGTCCGGTAGGCGGCCATGCGCTGTTCGGTAGCTGCGGTCCACATGCGGTAACAGGTGCCCGGCCCCAGCCTGCCTGCACGGCCGGTACGCTGATTAGCCGCATCAACGGAAATACGTGCGGTCTTGAGGCGTGACAGCCCCGAAGGCGGGTCAAACACCATGGTACGCGTATAGCCACAGTCGACCACGACAGTGATACCTTCTATGGTTAGACTGGTCTCCGCAATGGCGGTGGCCAGCACAATTTTCCGTTTTCCGTTTCGGTTAGGTTGGATCGCCGCATGCTGTTCAGCCAATGAAAGTTGTCCGTAAAGCGGATGAATGGCTGCACCGACGGGGTTGGTGAGCAGCAACTGCTCACAGGCGCGGATCTCGGCTTCACCCGGCAGGAAAGCAAGAATGTCGCCCTGTTGCTCCCGAAGGGCACGGAGAATGGTGCGGGCACACTGGGTAGGTAGTTCACGTAAATCCGGCTCTTCCGTATGAATGATGTCAACGGGATAAAGCCGTCCCTGGCTTTCCACAACCGGTGCATGGAGGAGCGCAGCGAGTTGGCTGGTATCTAATGTCGCCGACATCACGAGCAATCGAAGATCCGCGCGAAGCACCTGCTGGCTTTCGCGGCAAAGTACCATGGACAGATCGGTGTGCAGTCTTCGCTCATGAAATTCATCGAAGATGACAATACCGACGTCCTCCAGCGCATTGTCCTGGTGCAGCATACGGGTGAGGATACCCTCGGTGACCACCTCGATGCGTGTGCGGGCAGACGTCTGGTTTTCGAAGCGCACACGGTAGCCTACGGTCTCACCGGCCTTTTCGCCCAATAAGGACGCCATACGGTGGGCGATGCTGCTCGCGGCTAGCCGGCGTGGTTCAAGCATGACGATTTTTCGTCCGGCTAACCAAGGTTCATCCAAAAGAGACAACGGTATAATGGTGCTTTTTCCCGCTCCCGGCGGTGTGCTGAGGATGAGGGTGTTCTGTGTAGCGAGGTGTTGCCTCACCTGCGGGATCGCCGCTACAATAGGGAGGTGGACCTGTGTCAAATCAAAACGTGCTGCCATGCCCGGCAAAGATAGGAAAAGGATATCTTTGCAGCATGCTTGAGTTCCAGGAGTCGCATGTTTTCACATTTCGCAATCAGCTGATGGATCAGCTTTCGGGAGGGACCGCAGCGTCAGTGATCGATCGCGGCCTTTGGACGGATTTTCCGGCGGCGCCTACGGTGCAGCCAAACATGTTGAACGTGGATGCTGGGACATTCACCTGCTGCATGGGCGACGGCCCGACGGCCACGGTGAAGGTTGTGCAAGAACATGGGCAGGTAACATTGTCCAGCGATACGACCGGTTTGCCCGACCGGTTGACCCCGGCGGAAGCTGCCGTGTTAATCACCATTCTGCGGAGGGAGGAATTTGGTGTGTTTTTCAGGCCGTTGCTCCGCCATCGAAAGCTGCGGCAGGCAGCCATTGCCTATGGGCTGGAGCATGAACCGGATCTCGAGCGATACCTGATGCCGGTATTTTCAGACGGGCGGCTGATTATCCGGCCACGTTTAGCGGGATTGTTGCCGCTCACGTCGCCCAGGTTGCGGATGCTAAGTGACCAGGCGGAGCTGTACCAGCACCAACCCCACCGGCAACCCGTCAGCACACCACCTGCCGACAGGCTCGCCGTCGTTATCAGTCGCCATAAATATTATCGGAATCCGATAGTGGAACTCATTGACACTGAACTAACCAAATCCGGCAGGCTAAAGCCTCCCTTTACTCGAATCGATCCACTCAAGCTGGCCACAGCCGCCACAAGTGCCGATGAAGCCAAATTCTATGCGGCGATAGCACAACTCCAGCAGGTACAGGAAGGGGACCGTACAACATGGGATTTGAAGGCTCTGCAAATTATCGTTGAAAACGGCCGTAATTGCCGGTTTTATTACCATGACGAACAGTTTAGCGAGAATTTTTCTTCCAAATCACTTATGCCGGTGAAAACAGCGCTGCTGCACGGCGCAATGAGACTGTCAGTGCGGACCGAAGGTGTGTGCTACGCGCTGACGGGCGCCATAACCCTCGCAGAAAAATCATATCCCCTGCAGGCACTGCCGTTGAAGTTCAGCTATTTTCTTCAATCTGACGATAACATATTGTATCTATTGGACCATCCGCTCTTGTGCACTGTGACGGTGCTGCTGAAGGAAAGCGGAGGCAAACTGCTCGTCCATGCCAGCAAATTCCGGGATTTCCAGCGATTGTTGGATAAGCTGGCTGACAGCATTTGCGTGGAATACCCCGACGTCAAACAAGGCACGGCGGAGCAACTTGCCGAAACTGGCCTCGGGGCACCGTTGGAACGGGTGATTTACCTGTCGGACTTCGGCGATCAGGTGATGGTTATCCCCGTTGTGCGCTACGGCGATGCGGAGGTGGCGATTCGTACCGAGAAACAGTTGAAGGCGATGGACGGGAAAGGGAATGATTTTTTGGTGCCGAGGGATAGCGATTTTGAACAGACCTTCATTGAGTTGCTGGTCAAGCAGCATCCGCATTTTGCCGAACAGCTAAATAATCAGCTTTATTATTTTTATTTGCATAAGAAATACTTTCTTGAAGAAGAATGGTTTCTGCCTGTATTCGACACGTGGTATGAAGCAGGAATCCAGGTTTTTGGATTTAATGAGTTGACAAACAATAAGCTAAACCCAAATAAAGTAACGGTTGATATCAAAATCATTAGCGGTTTAAATTGGTTCAATGCCACGCATCTGGTGCGTTTCGGAAAGAAAAAGGCGTCGCTAAAAAAAATTCAGGCGGCGCTGCGCAACAAGAGCAAATATGTGGCCCTGGATGACGGCACGGTGGGGATCCTGCCGAAGGAGTGGCAGGAAAAATTCAGGCAATATTTCCTTGCAGGGAAAGTAGTCGATGACGAAACCATCCGTTTTGCCAGCGCTAACTTCGAGACTGTGGCGACACTTTACGACACATCGATGTTTGACGAAAAAGCAAACGAGGAAATAAAGATGTTGCGTGAACGGATAGCCGATCTTGGATCGGCACAACCGGTGGCCGAGCCCCGTAGCTTGACCGTTCGTCTCCGTCCGTACCAACGACAAGGCCTGAATTGGCTCGGCTTTTTAGACAGCGTTAATTTCGGTGGTATACTGGCAGATGAAATGGGATTGGGCAAGACCGTGCAGGTTATTGCTTTTATGCTGTCACAGCGGGAAGCCGGCCGTATCGGCACGGACCTTGTTGTGGTCCCTGCGACGTTGATTTTCAATTGGCAGCGGGAGCTGGCCAATTTGGCACCTTCATTGACGTTGCTGACATTGTACGGCGCCGGCCGCGCCAAGTCAATCGAAGCTATCGGACGGCATGATGTGGTGCTGACGTCCTACACGACACTGTTGGCTGACATTCGTTTCTTGAAAAATTTCGCTTTCAACTCCATATACCTGGATGAATCACAGAACATCAAGAATCCCGATTCGCAACGGCATAAGGCCGCCAAGCTGTTGCAAGCGCGCAACCGGATAGCCATCAGTGGAACTCCATTTGAAAACAGCTCATTTGACCTGTATGGGCAATTATCATTTGCTTGTCCGGGGTTGTTGGGTGACAAGCGGTATTTTCGGGATGTATATGGCAAGCCTATAGACCAATTCAAGAACCAGAAACGCCGGAAGGAACTCCAGCGGAAAATACAGCCGTTTATCTTGCGGCGCACGAAACAGGACGTTGCGTCGGACCTGCCCGAGAAGGTCTCGGTGATACTGTACGCCGAAATGGGCGATCAACAACGCAAGATATATGATGCATATGAAAAGGAATTCCGGGACTTTGTATCAGCTCTTTCCGGAGAGGAACTGGATGTCAGCCCAATGCATGTGCTTCGCGGATTGACCCGGCTCCGCCAAATCTGTAATTCGCCGGCATTGTTGCCCGATGGGATGTTAAATACCGCTGTATCAGCCAAAATCGCAGTACTGAAAGAACAGATCCAAGACAAGGCCCCCTACCACAAAATAGTGGTTTTCTCACAGTTTGTGGCGATGCTGCACCTGATTGCGCGTATGCTGGATGATATCGGAGTACGTTATGTAAGCCTTACCGGTAGCACACGTATGCGTGAACAAGTCGTCAACGCGTTTCAAGAAGATCCAGCGATACGCGTTTTTCTCATAAGCCTTAAGGCCGGAGGAACAGGCTTAAACCTCACCGCTGCCGAAGTGGTGTATCTGGTGGATCCATGGTGGAATCCCGCCGTGGAAAACCAAGCCATCGATCGGGTGCACCGCATCGGACAAGATAAGAAGGTGACGGCCTATCGGCTGGTGACACCGGCGACAGTAGAGGAAAAGGTGCTGCAATTGCAAGCTACTAAACGTGCGTTGGCAGATGGCTTGGTAGGTAGCGATGCGTCATTTTTCAGGACATTGGATAAAGACCAGCTATTGGGACTGCTGTAGGTCATCGATAGCATGATCTCATGCGTGCGGCCCGGTAGGTGGCCGCCTTATCTACCGTACGGCTATCCGTTTATCGCGGAATACCAACAGAAACAACACGGCCAAAGCCAAGGCGTAACCCGAAAATGTGAACCAGATACTTGGCCAGTCTCGTATTCCTTCCGTGGTAAAGTGGTCGACTACCCAGCCGCTACCATATCCGCCGACGATAGCGCCGAAGCCATTGGTCATAATCATAAATACCCCCTGTGCGCTGGAACGGATTTTCGGTTCGGCGACTTTCTCGACATACAGCGAACCGGAAATGTTGAAGAAATCAAAAGCCATCCCATAGATAATCATCGATAATATCAGGAGATAAAGCTTGTCATCGGGATTGCCGAGGCCGAAAAGGGCGAAGCGGAGTACCCAGGCGAAGATGCTAAACAGAATCACGTTCCGGATACCAAACCGCGTCAAAAAGAAGGGGATCAGCAAAATAAAAAATGTTTCGGAAATCTGGGATATAGACAACAAAAGGTTGGGATGCTGTACGCCAAACGAATCGGGATAGGTGGTCTTAAAATCATCGAGGAACGGGCCGCCGAAGGCGTTGGTTATTTGTAACGCTGCGCCGAGCAACAGCGAAAAAATAAAAAACAAGGCTGTATCCCTGTGTTTAAACAAGACAAACGCATCCAGGCCCAGTGAAGATGCGAGCGACTTTTTACGGGTCTCATCAAGGAAAGGTGGGGACGGCGGTACGGTGAATGCATAGCAGCCTAAAAAAATGCCTGCACCTGCAGCTTGATAGAGCTGGAAGGTGCTTTTGGTCCAGCCCATGAAATCGACCGTCCACATGGCTACAATAAACCCTACCGTGCCCCATACACGGATGGGAGGGAAGGCTTTGACCACATCGTATCCCTTGCGGGTCAAAACGTTGTAACATACGGAGTTGGACAAGGCGAGGGTAGGCATGTAAAACAGCGAGTTGACGAGCATTAAGGAATAGAACATTTGAAAATCGGTCACACGGGTGGCCGCAATGAGCGCCCCTGCGCTGATGAAATGCGAAACAGCAAATACGCGCTCGGCATTGATCCATCGGTCGGCCACGATGCCCAGCAACCCCGGCATGAAAACAGACGCAATACCCATCGTTGAATAAACTGACCCGATTTGCAGACCGGAGAATCCCAATTGGGTACTCATATATCCACCGAGGGAAATGAGCCAAGAACCCCATACAAAGAATTGCAGGAAGTTCATGACGATGAGTCGGATTTTTATTGACATGTCATTGTTAGGTTAACGACGACTGAGAACAAGAAACCTCGTCGTGTTAAGACGATTTCCTTCGGGTGATTTCATCCCGGATACGGGCTGCCTTTTCATACATTTCCTCTGCCAATGCCTTCGATAGCGTTTCTTGCAGTTGATCATCGGTCATCGATGCAAACGAAGAGGTTTCTTTCGAAGCCATGATCTCCGGATCATTGGCACCCGATGACTCGATATTTTCAAGGAATACAAAATCATTGCCCTCGATGACGATGCCTGCAGAAGCCAGGATGAATTCGTAGGTATATACCGGTGCCTTGAACCGCACGGCCAATGCGATTGCATCCGATGTCCGAGCGTCTATCTCAGTTTGCTTATGGCCGTCGTTGAAGATGATTTTGGCATAAAAGATGCCATCCACTAAGTTGTAGATAATCACTTCATCGATACGGATGTGATAGGTTTCGGCAAATGTTTTGAATAGATCGTGGGTTAATGGCCTGCTGGGCGTCATCTTTTCGATTTCGATGGCGATGGCTTGTGCTTCAAATCCACCGATGATGATTGGTAGACGGCGGCGGCCCGAGACTTCTCCCAAAACCAATGCATAAGCTCCCGATTGGGTTTGACTGTAGGATAAACCGACGATATCTAATTTAATCTTTTTCATGCCTGATTCGATGCACGATCACAAAGATGCGAATTGTTATTGAAAAATTCCGCTTCCTTTATTCATTTCTGCTATAAAATTAGCGGTATCCATGGCAAATCCCATCCATTAATGGCCTTTATAAGCCTTGATGGCCGCTGTAAGCTTGGGTATCACCTCAAAGGCATCGCCGACGACGCCGTAATCAGCTACTTTGAAGAACGGCGCCTCGGGGTCCTTGTTGATGACTACGATGGTCTTTGAAGCACTGATCCCTGCTAAATGCTGAATGGCGCCAGATATTCCGATGGCGATATACAGATTGGGGCTTACTGTGATGCCGGTTTGGCCGACATGCTCCGAATGGGGGCGCCAACCGGCGTCCGACACCGGTTTTGAGCAGGCGGTGGCGGCACCAAGTGCGTCTGCAAGTTCCTCGATCATCCCCCAGTTTTCGGGGCCTTTGAGGCCACGGCCTGCGGAGACCACGATTTCGGCCTCGGGCAGTGATACTTTATCCGTGATGCGGACAATTTCTTCGACGATAGTCGCCAAGTCGCGTTCCTCGATAGGTGGGCTAAACGTCTCGATCTGGGGGGTGTCCCCTGTTTCCTGTGCCTCGAAAGCATTGATATTGAGTGAAATAACCTTTTTATCGGAAATCAGCTCGGTAAAGGCGAAAGCTTTACCTGAAAAAGCAGTTTTCTTAACCGTCAGTTTATTTCCTTCGACAACGGGCAGTTCCACTGCCCCGTCAGCTAACCCGGCACCGAGCTTGGCAGCTATCCGGGGTGCTAAGCCTTTTCCGCTGAAAGAATTGGAAACAATCACCAGGTCCGCATTGGCGTGATTGGCGGCTGCTGCTACGACGGACGCGTATGCTTGATTGATAAATCGGTTGAGTTGCTCTGACGACACATGCAACACGGTCGTTGCGCCGTAATGACCAAGAGACGCCAGCTCGGATGTGGATATATCACCGATGGTTACCGCTGTAACCCATGTATTCGTGATATCAGCAATGGCCTTGGCATAGGAGACTGCTTCGTATGCAGATTTTTTGAATGTGCCATCGGCATGTTCGGCATATACTAAAATTGACATGTTCGCTATATTCGTGTTCTACAAGTTCATACAATGGTTAAATCACCCGGGCTTTGTGACGAAGCAGATCAACCAGTTTGTCGATGTCTCCAGCGTCCACCCATGTAACCGTACCCCTGGGCTCAGGAGTCTCGTACCGGACAATGCTCGACAGCACAGGGACATCCACCGGTTCGGCGATTGCCAATGGCTTGGTGCGGGCGCCCATGATACCGCGCATGTTTGGGATACGGGGCTCGGCAACGCCTTCGGCCGTGCCCGCAATCAGGGGAAGCGGGATAGACAGCACTTCTTTGCCGCCTTCGATTTCCTGTTCGACGGTGGCCATACCGCCGTTTATCTCAATTTTCTTCGCTATGGACACCGAGGGTATACCCAGGAGCTCCCCGACAAATGCGGTTACCTGTGCGCCGTTGTAGTCGATGGATTCGCTGCCGGTCAGAATCAGATCGAACGATCTGCTTTTGGCATAACTGGCTATTTGATGAGCTACAAACCACCCGTCACGGGGTGCGGCATCGATACGGACAGCCTCATCCGCACCGGTGGCCAGCGCTTTTCTGATGGTTGCTTCGGTACCCGCTTCGCCAACATTGAGAACGGTCACCGTGCTTTTACCCCCTTCGGCCAGGCCGATCGCTTTCGATAACGCGATCTCATCATACGGATTGATGATATATTGAATTCCGCTCGTGTTGAGTGAGGTATTGCCGTCGGAAAAGGTAATTTTCGAGGTCGTATCCGGAACGTTACTGATGCATACTAATATGTTCATAACACTGGTTTTCTACAAACATCGACAAACTTTTGCTTTTATACAAGCGGAAGGATGGCGCTCCACACGGGAAGTACCGTGAAAAGTCGTAAGTTTGTGGCTTAAATAGTACGTTGATGAGCGAACGATTACAGCAGTTGATTGGTTTCCTCGCGGAGAGTCCGTCTGATCCTTTCCTTAAATATGCGCTGGCCACTGAATATCTAAAATTGGGGCAAGTCGATAATGCACTTCGGTATTATGAGGAGTTGCTGGACAAACATCCCGATTATGTGGGAACCTACTACCATTTAGCTAAATTATATGAGGCCTTGGAAAGAAAAGCAGATGCCATAGCCGTCTATGAAAAGGGCATGCAGGCGGCGGAAAGTAAGCGCGACCTGCATGCCCTGTCCGAATTGCGGGCTGCTTTTCATGCTGCAACCAGTATGGAGGACGGTGACGACGAATAACTACACCGTTCCAGGGTTGCTAACGTCCGCCGGGGAATCATGTTTTCTTTTGTGATTGCGATCGGCAAAGCTTTCTTTGTCCATGTCGATTACCTGTTCGGCTTCCGCCACCACTTCGTTTTCATCCTTTGCCTTTTTTGCTGATGGCTTGTCGTTCCTGTTGTTGCTTGGAATGTTCTCCGTTACTTGATTTTTCCTATCCATGATTGCTCTCCTTTCTATGTCTTATTACTAAAAGGACAACAGCCGGTAGCTGCCAATGTTTGGAGAAATTGGGAATTATCTGACGTACGAAGCCGGACGCCGTTATGCTTTTTCCAGGCAGAGTTCGCGTAGTTTGCCCACCACGAAATCAATTTCCTGACGGGTGTTGTTTTTGCAGAACGAGAACCGGACGCAGGGCCGTTTGGCGTCAGACCCTATAGCGTTGAGCACATGCGAACCGATGTCCGAACCCGAACTGCACGCGCTTCCGCCGGAGGCGGAAATACCCGAAATGTCGAGGTTGAATAACATCATATCCGCAATGTCGGTACAGGGAAATGAAACGTTAAGCACCGTATACAGACTGTTTTGGGGACTGATGTCTCCATTGAAACGAATGTCCGGGATGGACGCTTTCAGCTGAGCGATCATGTAATCCTTTAATCCTTGAATGTATTGGCGGTGTTCGTCGATGTGTGCATAGGCGAGCTCAAGCGCTTTGGCCAATCCGACGATGCCATAGACATTTTCGGTGCCTCCACGCATATTGCGTTCTTGTGCCCCGCCATAAATGAAAGGCTTGATTTTCGTGTTGTGATTTACATAAAGAAATCCGACGCCTTTCGGGCCATGGAATTTATGCGCAGCGCCCGTCACGAAATCGATCTGCAACTTCGCCAGGTCATGCACATAGTGCCCCATGGTTTGCACCGTATCCGAATGGAAAAGCGCATTGTATTGTTTACAGAGTGCCGACACGTACTCGATGTCTGTCAAGGTGCCAATTTCGTTATTGGCATGCATCAACGATACAAATGAACGCGGGCTTTCGCTCAATAATTTTTCCAATTGGTGGAGGTCTACACGCCCTTGCTGATCAACGTTAAGCAGGGTGAGGCGGATAACGCCGCTTTTTTGCAATTCTTCCAGTGTGTGTAATACCGCATGATGCTCCAACGGGGAGGTGATGGCGTGGGTGATGCCATGATCGATAATGCCGCGTACGATGGCCGTATTGTCGGCCTCGGTGCCTCCTGATGTGAAAAAAATCTCGGCGGGGGCCACGTTTAGCAATCTTGCTACCGTCTTACGTGCCTGTTCGACGATGGCCTTTACCTGCCTGCCATGCGCATGGATGGACGAAGGATTACCATAATATTTTTCCATCGTTTCCACCATGGCGCTGAGGACTTCGGGGTCGAGCGCCGTGGTGGCTGCATTGTCTAAATATACTTGCATGGTGCAAAGGTAAGCAACAAAAGTAAAATTTTTTGAAATGTTTTCATGACCTATTCGTCTATATAAACAGACAGCGAGATGCTATTACGGTAATGTGCCGAAAATGACTCAGGAAAAACAAAGCAAAATCACAGCGACCATAACGTCCCATCGAAACGGGTTGCTTGGCTTTATCCGGAAATATGTAAATAATGACGCTGATGCAGAGGACATCTTGCAGGACGTGTGGTATCAGCTGAGTGCGGTAATTAACACGCGGCCGGTTGAACAAATGGGGGCGTGGCTTTACCGCGTAGCAAGAAATAAAATTATCGATAAACGGCGAAAAAAATCGGAAGTGCCGCTGAAATACCAAGCGAATGGGGAAGAGGATGCCGTGCAGGCTGTGGGTTCCATGGTTACCGATAGCAATCCGGAGACCGCTTATCGCGAACGTGTGATCTGGCAGCGGTTTTATGCCGCCTTGGATGAGTTGCCTCCGGCACAACGGGATGTATTCGTGTGGCATGAACTGGAGTGTATTCCTTTCGCGGAGATCGCCGAATTCACCGGCGAACCCGTTGGCAAACTGGTGTCGCGGAAGCACCACGCGGTGTTGCACTTGAGGAAACAGCTGAAAATTTTTTATGATGAATTAATTGATTGATAAGTAAACATGGAAAAGTTATTTAAAAGTAAAATGCGGTTTGTATTGATCCCGATTATGGCTGCTGCGTTCGTGATATTGGTGGGTTATTTGGTGATGATGTTATGGAACTATACGTTGCCTGCCTTATTGGGGGTAAACACGATAACATTTTGGCAGGCCGTGGCCTTGTTTTTCCTCTGTAAAATTTTATTCGGCTTCGGCGGAGACGGGGCGAAGGGGGGGAGAGGCCGATGGAAGAAAAAGGACGATCACGGCGCTTTCAGTCCGATGACCGAGGCAGATAAAAGCCGCTTTGGGGCATATATGCGCTGGAAAGCATGTGGCTGGAAGCATGAGGCCGATGAGCAGGAACAAAAGGGCGACGTGTAACGCCATAACTAAACAGGAATACGATGAATGAAGTATTTATTTTCAAAACCAGTGTGGACACCCCTGCGCATGTGGAGCGAGTTGCGTCATTATTCCGGTCGATCGATGCCATCAGGCAATGGAGTTTTGACCTGGAAGACTGTGATCGGATTCTTCGTGTGGTGGCCTTAGATTTTGAGCCCGAGGCGGTTGTGCAACTGCTGATGACCGCAGGCATAAGCTGCGAGCATATGGAATACGAATTATAACGGAGTAACTAACGCGGCAGCATGGGGGTAGAATCGGAAATAATGTTTACCTTTGCGTCGCAATGGAAATCAAACAACCGGAGAAAGAAGATTATAGTTTTTGGACACGGTATAAACGTTTTGCCGGAAATGAAATTCTGCTATATGTAATTATGGTGGTTGGTATTCTGTTGGGTATTATGCTATTTAACTGATTTCAATTAATCACTTGTCTATACCTAAAAGCACTCCGCAAAACAACTTTATCATGAATCTCAAATTAAACCGTCCACTGGCATTTTTTGACTTGGAGACAACGGGCGTCAATGTGTCTGCAGACCGCATTGTGGAAATCTCCATCCTCAAGGTTTTTCCAGATGGCAGTGAAGAGGTAAAAACGCTTAAAATTAATCCCGGAATTCCTATACCGATGGAATCGTCTTTGTTTCACGGTATTTATGATAAAGATATTCAGGACGCCCCGGTTTTTAAGGAAGTGGCTCAAGAATTAGCCGACTTTATCGGAGACTCGGATTTGGCAGGATACAACTCCAATAAGTTTGACATTCCGATGCTCATGGAAGAGTTTATCCGCGCGGGCGTTGATTTTTCATTGGAGGGACGGCACTTCGTCGACGTGCAAAACATCTTCCATCAAATGGAGCAGCGCACGTTGAAGGCGGCTTACCGCTTCTATTGCAATTGTGAACTGAATAATGCCCACAGTGCCGAAAACGATGTAAAGGCTACCTACGAAGTGTTGAAATCACAATTGGATCGATACCAAGGCATGGAATGGGAAGATAAGCTCGGCAATAAATGCGTACCGGTGGTCAACGATGTCGAAGCGCTGCACCGGTTTACGAACCTAACCCGACCAGTGGATTTTGCGGGACGGATGGTCTTCAATGAACAAGGTGAAGAAGTGTTCAACTTCGGTAAACACAAAGGGCGCACCGTCGAAGAGGTATTCGCCATTGAACCCAGTTATTATTCATGGATGATGCAGGGCGATTTTCCATTGTATACAAAAAAATGTTTGGATGCGATATGGCAGCGATTTCGGGCAAAGCAAAAGGAACAACGTGCTGTCACAAATAAATCGGAGAACCAACCGAAGCCCGCTCCCGGTACCGCACAGCCTAAGCAGGAGAAACGTGACCATGCACAACAGCATCATCAACGCCCTAAACAAAAGCCTGGCCCCATAACCGCTGACATGTTGAAAAGCCTGCAAGAGAAGTTTGGGAAATGACAAACGCATGTTGAATTAGCCGGGATAAACCTGTATTTTTGCATGTCAAAAAAACGACCATGTTACAAGAAAACGAACACATAAAATGCCTAATTATCGGTTCGGGCCCTGCGGGATATACAGCGGCTATTTATGCTGCCCGAGCTGATCTGAAACCTGTTCTCTATACGGGTATAGTGCCGGGCGGCCAGCTTACGCAAACGACTGACGTGGAAAACTTCCCCGGTTATCCCGATGGCGTACAAGGTACCCAAATGATGGAAGATTTCAGGAAACAAGCCGAGCGCTTTGGTACCGATATACGTTTTGGATACATTACGTCCGTGGAGTTTTCGAATGATGTACACCGCGTGGTGGTCGATGGAGAAAAAACCGTAACGGCGGAAACCGTTATCATCGCTACGGGCGCTACGGCCAAGTGGTTGGGGCTTGAAAGTGAACAAAAATACAACGGCTTTGGTGTATCGGCCTGTGCGGTCTGTGATGGGTTCTTTTTCCGGGGACAGGACGTCGCCATTGTAGGGGCCGGAGACACCGCGGCCGAGGAAGCGACTTATTTGGCGAAGCTTGCCAATAAGGTACATATGCTCGTGCGCAGAGATGAATTCCGGGCTTCAAAAGCTATGCAGCATCGCGTCTTGAACACGCCAAATATCGAAATACATTACAACACCGAGGCGAAGGAAATCATCGGAGATGGCCAGAGCGTCACTGGTGTACTGGTATATCATAACCAAACATTGGAAGAGCGGCTGCTTCCGGTAACCGGGTTCTTTGTAGCCATCGGCCATAAACCGAATACCGAACTCTTTAAGGGAATCCTGGATATGGATACCAATGGTTACCTGATCACCCACCCGGGTAGTACACGAACGAATATCGAGGGCGTATTCGCTTGCGGTGATGTACAGGATCACATCTATCGCCAAGCGGTCACAGCTGCGGGAACAGGCTGTATGGCTGCACTGGAAGCTGAACGCTACCTTGCGGCCAAAGAACATGCCATCGTATAGCCTGTAGCCTATCGCGCATTAATGTATGCGTGTTCCATATTCAAGCCACTTGGACCAGCTGGGCTCATATATGTGAATTTTGGTGGTTTGTACATTATTCCTGTTGTACACCGGATTGCGTTGGTTTACCCATTCGTATATGCCGCCGAATAGGTTATATACATGCTGGTACCCCGCTTTTCTTAGCTTTTCGCCGATACGCTCGCCGCGATTGCCGATTGCGCAATAAACAACGATGGTGTCGGTCTTTGGAATATTATATATTTTGCGCATATCGAACCATACGTAACCGACATGCTGCGCATGCCTCATATGGCTCACCTCGTACTCTTCCTGCTCCCGTGCATCCAGGATAACGATACCTTGTTTCATCATTGCCTTTAGCTCGCTTACCGTCACTGTCGGAACGGTATGCCGATAAACACGGTTCAGCTGATCGGCAAATCCCGGATTAGCTGTTGAATCCTGCTGCACATTTCCGACGATCAGCCCCGCCCAGGTAACGAACTGCCAGATCATTTTCCAGGAGAAAAATCCAGAATAGCTGTACTCATATCCTGTATAACCGTATCGGCCAACGTAGCCGCAAGGATACTTGAACCGATTGCCGATCGATATCCTCCCGCGCAATGCACGACAATAGGGCGGGTAGCCGGGATAAGATGGGCTTGCGAGCGAAGTTCGTTCAAGGGTATATTAATGGATTCATTAAAAATCGGATTGGACGACACCTCATGGCGATTGCGGATATCCACAATGGTGTAATCCTGTTGGTGGTCTATAAAATGCTCCTTGTTAAACGGGGTGGTCTGCGCTGCTCCATCGGTAATTGCCAGTAGTCCCTTCACCTGCTGCTCGTAACCAATCTTGGCAACCTTCTCGAGAAGCGTCCGCAGCTGCTGGCGGTCCCCACCCAATAAGTAAAACACTTCATTTGGTTGGACAATCGTGCCCAGCCATGTTTCAAATCGCAGTCCGTCCGGTATGTTGATGCTACCGGGTAAATGCCCGGCACGGTATTGATCCTGCGGCCGGCCGTCAACGATAAGGATACCCGCGCTAATTTCAGCAGGGCTGTTGAGCAAGGGAGCCGCTTCAATGCTTGCCTCGAATGCAGGAGCACCTTTCTTGTTGAGCATCACGTCGTATTCAAAGTAGCCCGGAACGAACGGCTGCTGTTCGATAATTAATGCTACAAACTCATCTTCACTCATCGGTTGCAGGGCATAGTTGTGATGGATCTCCCGCCCAACGGAACTGGTCAGATCGTCGCCCATATTTTTGCCGCAAAGGGAGCCGGGGCCATGCGCTGGGTAAACCAGCACGTCAGCCGGCAGCGTCATCAGCTTCTCCCGAGTGGAACGGTATAGCTGTTTGGCCAATGCCACCGCTTTCGCAGTGATGTTTCCCACATTTTCTCGTAAATCAGGCCGCCCTACGTCGCCGACAAATAGCGTATCGCCCGTAAATATTGCGTGAGGTTTATCATTTTCGTCAACGAGCAAAATGCAAATGCTGTCGGGCGAATGCCCAGGTGTATTGATGGCCCGTAATACTAACTTGCCAAGCGCAAGCTGGTCGCCGTCGTCAAAAGGAACGTGCGGATACTCCGCGCCGACTAGCTTGCTGGTATAAAGGGTTGCTCCCGTGAGTTGACGCAGTTCCAGATGTCCACTGACAAAATCAGCATGCGGATGGGTTTCAATGACGGCAACGATTGTTGCTTGATGCTCCGCGGCATAATCCAAATAGGACTTTGGGTTGCGTGCCGGGTCGATTAAAGCCATCTGACCCTCGCTTATGATGGCATAAGAAGCTTGTGCCAACCCTTTGTCGTAAAATTGATGTATATGCATAAGGCATAAATTAGGCTACAAAGATAGGGAAAATGTTTTGGCAGAAAATTAATTCGTAACTTGGCATCATGCGGCAGATCATTTATGTATGCTATGCCTTGGTTGTATGCAGCTTGCTGACGAATCATACAAACGGGCAGGAGAGGGGCGCATTCGGCGAGCGGGAAGCCAAAGGTAGTCTCAGCTATGACGAGATCAAGGAGGCTTCCGGGCTCGTCGCTTCGGTACGGAATCCGGGGAATTTCTGGACCCACAATGACAGCGGCGATCATGCAAGGATATTCCTCATAAACGATTCGGCACAGCTTAAGAAGACATGCTACCTGAAAGGCGTTGTGGCCCGCGACTGGGAGGATATCGGCATCATGAGACGGCATGGAACGAATTATATCATCGTCGGCGATATCGGCGATAATAAAGCGCAATATCCTTACGTTGCCGTACATATCTTTGAAGAACCCAAGGTGACGGTCCGTTCGCCGGTGGTGGATACGATACCGCCAACAGGTATATGCTCCATCATACTGAAATACGAAGACGGTCCACGAGACGCCGAATCGTTATTTTTTGATCCTCAAGACGAACGCCTGTACATTATCAGTAAACGGGAGCTTTCCGTAGGTGTCTATTATACGGATCTGCCATCCGGCCCTGTAGACACACTGGTACTGAAGAAGGCAGGTAACTTGCCACTCGCCTTTGCCACTTCGGCTGCCATCAGTGCAGACGGGCAGGAACTTTTGGTCAAAAATCTGGTGGCGGTATTTTATTGGAAACGAAAACCCGGTGAGACCATACCGGACATGTTGAAGAGGCCTGCGGTAACGTTGCCGTATATTCCTGAACCACAAGGCGAGGCCATCGCGTTTTCCCGCGAAGGAGACGGTTACTATACGTTGAGCGAAAGACCTTTGGGCATGGCCGCAATCTTATATTTTTATAAACGGTTATAGCAATCAAACAGGAATCTTGTTTTTGCTAATGTGTTGGTTTAGATATTCTTATAATATATTTTTAAAAAAATATGACTTTTCCGAATAAATTAATTGGCAAGTTAGGCCATTTTCCATATTTTTATGGCGCAAACTGACTCGTTATAAACTTAAAAAAAGTCCTGATTGTTCAACAATCGGGACTTTTACGTTTATAAATCGTGTCGCCGTCGTGCAGGCTGCGCCAGGTCTGCTTGTCTGGAACCGATATCACCCCTACGTATTTCGGTTACCGGTTAACTCCTGCTGCTGCCTCAATTGGTTGACGTTGTTTTTTGCCGCAAAGTCATCCGTTTTTTCTGCAAAGCTGTTCAGTAATTCGGTAATTGCGTCCGAATTTTCGGCCGTGCGTTGATAAATATCGGGTAGTACCCTTTCGAGGCGGCTATCTCCCAATTCGATGTTATCAACCTCTATCTTGCCTATTTTTTCCAAAACCGCCTGTTGGCTTCGTTTTAAATCTTCCAACTCGCGGACAATTTTCTCCATCAGTTCAAATTTTTTCAACTTATCCATCATGTCTTTTTTATGATATTAAACAGGGGAAAATGAAAAAAGTTTTGATTAAACTAACTAATTAGTTATATTGCAAAGGTTTTAGTTATAGAAATCCGAGCGATTGAGTTGTCGGAAGGTTTATTAGTTAACGAATGTATCGATGAGAAGTACCACCCATGTTGTTGCGGCAATTGGCATCTGGCTGTTGGGAATGTTGGAAACGGCCGTTGGCCAGCAGTTGGATAATAACAAATTGGTTGAGTTCTATCAAGCTCGCCGATATGCTGATGCTGCTGAATACCTGCTAAGTTTTTATCCGGACAGCATCGCTGAACCTGCTGTATTAAGTCGGTTGGGCTATTGCTACCTTATGGCCGGAGACTACATCCATGCGGAACGGTATTATCGGCAGTTGCACATGTTGGATAGCCTGGATGTTTCGGTATTGCTGAATTTAGCCGCTATCAATGTGCAGCGGGGACAATACCCCTCGGCGGTTGGCTATTACGATCGTGTTGTAGCGATAGATACCAATCATGTAGGGGCTTATCATGCGCTCGCTGGCCTGATGAGGAGGCAAGGAAATTTCGATTTGACCTATGTGAATCTCAAGCGGGCAAATCAGATACAACCGGCGAACAGTGATATTGCCTACGATTTCGCCAGATTGTGTATGGATTTGGAGCGTTATCATGAAGCCGATACGGTTTTGCAGGAAGCGCTGAAGGCCGACCCGCAGCATGGTACGCTGTTACTTGGCAAGCTGCTGGTGGCTGATAAGCTCAAGCGATACGGGGAGATGGTGGAGCTGGGAAAACAGCTGGTGGCCCTCGGTGATGAAAGCCAGCAAGTGCTGGGCCTGCTGGCTAAGGGGTATTTCCATCGGGACGATTTTAATGGCTGTATTGAAACCTATAACCGGTTGCTTGCGCTTCACGATCGGATGGGCGAAATTGATTACTATTACCTGGCCATGGCGCATAAGGCCTTGAAACACTATAAGGAGGCGTTGGCGTGTATGGATAACGTATTGGAACTCGCCATTTCGCCCAACACGGCATTTTATTATGGACGCAAGGCCGACCTACACGATTTGGCCAACCAGCCGTCTGCATCCGCATCGAGCTACCTGCGCAGCTTTCACTTTAGCGTCATTCCTATACATTATTACAGCCTTGCGGTGCTTTATGATCGTAAGCTCAACGATACGCGCAATGCGCTGCGGTACTACCGCCTATACCTGAAACAGAACCCGCCCCCAGAAGAAAGCCGGTATGTAGATTATGTACAAAAAAGGCTTGAAGAGCTGGCGCAAAAAAGGACGCAATGACGTCAAAGTACCGGCGTGACTGCCAACATGGCCATCGACAGGCTCCGTTCGTAACAATACGGTCACGGTTTGCATAAGTTCGCCGTTACTGTTATATTTGATTTCACGTATCAAATAAAGCGGTGCCGACTCATTAACTTCCTGCTTATGAAACTCCACATAAATGGCAATGAATATGATATCGATACGCCGGAGAATACCAGTTTACTGGATGTCTTACGGATACACCTGAAACTTACGGGCAGTAAATATGGCTGCGGAGAGGGAATATGCGGGGCGTGCCGGGTGCTCATTGATGGGCATGCTACGGCGTCATGTATTACGCCCGTCGGTAGCGTTCAGCACAAAGAAGTGGTCACGATCGAAGGGTTGGCGAAAGACGGCCGGCTCCATCCGGTGCAGCAAGCTTTCCTGGATGAAGACGCCTTTCAATGTGCTTATTGTACGTCCGGAATGATTATTTCGGCAGTCGCTTTAACCAATAAAAGTCCTAAGCCAAGCCGGCAGGAGATTATTGATGCCATGCAAATAAACATCTGCCGTTGCTGCGCTTATCCGCGCATCATCGAGGCCATAAGTAACGTTTAGCAAAAGAAGATCCCATGGACAAATTGACCATGACAACCATGGAAAACTCCATACGATATCCGGAAGAAACGCCGGACCGGTTAAGGATAGCCACTTCCAGTAAGGTCGTTACCAGGCGAAATTTTTTTCGTCTGCTTGGTGGTGGCATCGCGGTCGCCCTATCCCAGTCATGCGTATACGGTTGGTCGGACGCGCCACCGGTGAGCGAGCAGTTGGCCGCAGATGAAAACACCATTGCTGCCTGGATACATATCCATGAAGATGGCAGCGTGTCCGTGTTTACCGGCAAAGTAGAGGTGGGCCAGAATATCCGGACGTCGTTGGCGCAGGTGGTGGCCGAAGAACTCGCTGTACCTATACAACACATAGCGCTCATTATGGGCGATACATCACTGACACCTTACGATGCCGGCACCTTCGGCAGTCGCACGACACCCTATATGGGCCCGCAACTGCGCAAAGCCGCCGCGTCCCTCCGGGAAGCGCTGCTGGAAAAAGCAGCAAAAGCATTGAAAGTGCCCGCCACGGCATTGCGGGCGGAAGCCGGAAAAATTGTGGATGGCTCATCGGGCAAAACGTTGGCGTATGGGACCCTCACCCGTGGGGAGAAGTTGCTGATACCGATAAATGAAGCGGTAACGCTGACCGCAGCTGAGCAATGGACAGTGGCAGGCACGTCGATCCCTAAAATAAACGGGCGGGACTTCGTTACGGGCAAACACCAATATACGTCGGATATGGTACTGCCCGATATGGTCTATGGGAAAATACTCCGACCTCCCGCCTATGGGGCGACGCTGGCTGCCGTGGATGTAACAAAGGCAAAAGCGATGCCCCATGTAACGGTTGTCCAAACAGCTGATTTTATTGGCGTGACAGCCCCGGATCCGCAAACCGCAGCCAATGCATTAGCCCGTATAGCAGCGCAATGGAATACCACGCCGCAACCGTCAAAAGCGGAACTCTTCGCTTACCTCAAAGACAATGCACGGCACGGTGGGGGGGATGAAGACGATCGACAGGAGGCCCGCCGTTTATTTGAGGCTTCAACACACCGGTTGGAACATCGGGTGGAAGTGCAGTATATCGCGCATGTACCCTTGGAACCCCGGGCCGCCATAGCGGAATGGAACGACGGCCAGTTGACGGTATGGACTGGCACACAACGGCCTTTTGGGGTACAGGAAGAGCTTGCAGGGGCGTTTTCCCTGGCCAAGGAACAGGTGCGGGTGATTATGCCTGATACGGGTTCGGCTTATGGTGGCAAGCATAGTGGTGAGGCCGCCCTGGAAGCGGCACGGCTGGCCAAAGTAGTAGGCAAACCGGTGAAAATCGTTTGGACCCGCGAAGAGGAGTTCAAGTGGGCCTATTTCCGGCCGGCTGGGCTCATCGAGGTGGCTGCCGCATTGAAGGACGATGGCACCATTGCTTCATGGGAATTCCATAATTATAATTCAGGCAACGCAGGCATCGATCTCCCTTATGAGGCGGGCGTGAAGCACATCCGGTACCATCCATCGCGGACGCCGCTTAGGCAGGGGTCATATCGGGCATTGGCCGCTACGGCCAATGTATTTGCCATCGAATGCATGGTGGATGACTTGGCAAGGCTATTGCAGCGCGATCCACTGGAGTTCCGGTTAAGTCAATTGACCGATGTACGCATGCGCGGCGTATTGACGGCGGCTGCGGATCGATTTGGCTGGGGAGGGAAGAAGGCTCCGGGACATGGTTTCGGCATAGCTTGCGGCTTCGTCAAAAATTCTTATATCGCTACGTGTGCGGAAGTGGCCTATGGACAGGCCAACGGACAATTGGAGGTCGTACGGTTGGTGGCTGCCTATGACTGCGGAGCCATCGTCAATCCCAAACACCTCGAAAATCAGGTGCTTGGCGCCATTTTGCAGGGACTTGGCGGTGCATTGTTCGAAGCCATCGATTTTAAGGATGGCCGCATCTTGAACCCGACATTGTCTACTTATCGCGTGCCGCGCTTTGCTGATATTCCTCCGCTGGATATTGTGCTGATTGATCAAAAAGACATTCCGTCGGCGGGGGCGGGCGAGACGCCTATCGTCGGGACTGCGCCTGCTATACGTAACGCCATCGCCGACGCAACGGGCGTCAGGCTGCATCAGCTGCCCTTGATTCCCCAAGGATTAAAAATGAACTAACTAAACAACTCATATGGCAACAATACAGTTAACCGTCAACAGAAAGGCATACGAAGTGGATGTAGACCCGCAAATGCCGTTACTGTGGGTACTTCGGGACGTCATCGGTCTTACGGGAACAAAGTTCGGATGTGGTATCGCGCAATGCGGCGCCTGCACGGTACATATCGACGATGCAGCGGTGCGTTCATGTGCTATCCCTGTAGAAAGTGCCGCTAACCAGTCGATTACGACCATCGAAGGTCTTTCCGCGGATGGCAGCCACCCCGTGCAGCGGGCATGGGAACAGATCGATGTCCCTCAATGTGGTTATTGCCAGGCGGGACAAATCATGACCGCGGTGGCGCTTTTGAAAAAAAATCCAAATCCAACGGATGAGGCGATCAATGAATCCATGACCAACATTTGCCGTTGCGGCACCTACAATCGCATCAAGAAAGCGATTAAATTGGCTGCCGAAGGGGCTTAATGCCGGAAGGACTCATGCAATTCATGGATTAACCATCACTAAACAGTATATAAAATGAATACGCAACAACATACCGTAAGTAGGAGGGATTTTATACGGATCAGTGCTTTTGCCGGGGGAGGGCTGGTATTGGGCTTTAAACTCTTTTCTTCGTGTGGGCCGCAGCAGGAAGCCGGCGTGATATACGAACTGAACGCATTTGTGAAAATAGACACCAATGGTGAGGTTACCCTGATGAACCCCAATCCGGAAATTGGCCAGGGGGTAAAGACCGCCTTGCCGATGCTGGTAGCTGAGGAGCTGGATGTCGATTGGCAGGATGTCAAGGTCGAACAAGCCGGATTGGATACCGGCAAATATCGCCGGCAAATCGCCGGTGGCAGCGGCTCAGTCCGCGATAGCTGGGAGTCTTTCCGCAAAGCGGGAGCTACCGCGCGGCAGATGCTCATCAACGCGGCAGCGGCCACGTGGGATGTTGCACCCGGGGACTGCACGACCGAAAAGGGGCAGGTCATCCACCATGATTCGGGAAGGAAACTTGGCTATGGTGAGCTCGTGGAGCGGGCCGCGACGCTGGAAGTGCCGGAGGATGTACCTGTCAAACCTATCGCATCTTTTGCCATCATCGGCCAATGGATTCCGAATGTCGACAATAGCGCCATCGTGACCGGACAATACAAATATGGCATCGATACCAAACGCGAAGGGATGAGATACGCCGCACTGGTGCGGCCACCCGCTTTTGGCCAGACACTCAAAGCCTATGATGATACCGAAACGTTGCAGCAGCAAGGTGTAGAGCGTGTACTTCGGATCGATAACAAGATAGCCGTATTGGGCCGGTCTACTTGGGAAGTGATGCAAGGAGCGAAGAAAATTAAGGCTGAATGGGAAGACGGCGAGCAGATGGAAAGCACGGCAGACTACCAGCGCAAGTTCCGGGAAATCGTGGCAAGGCGCCCGGCCGGTGATCCCCAACGGAAGGATGGTGATGTGCAGCAAGCTTACAACAATGCGGCTAAGGTCTTCGAGGCGGTCTATGAAGCGCCGTTCCTTGCACACAACACCATGGAGCCGATGAATTTTTATGCTGACGTACGTGCCGATGGCGTGGAGCTTTACGGACCGATACAGACGCCGGAGCGGACACGGGCCACGGTGGCCAAGCTTGTGGATGTACCGGAAGAGAAGGTCACGGTGATGATGACCCGTATGGGAGGGGGATTCGGCCGGCGGCTCATGTCTGACTTTGTAGAAGAGGCTGCCCTGGTATCCAAAACGGCGGGGGTACCAGTAAACCTCATTTGGTCGCGGGAGGACGATATGGGGGGCGGCTATTACCGACCAATGTGTACATATCGGTATAAGGCCGCCGTGGATGCCGACGGCCGGCTTATTGCATGGCAACATCAGTCTGTCGGTACGACAGGTAACCCGGCCCGGGCAGGTAGCTTCCCCGCCGGCGCTGTACCTAACCTGCAGGTGGATGCGCAGGAGTATAAAACACCGGTGACCACTGCTCCTTGGCGAGGCCCCATCCATAACTTTATTGCTTTTTCGGAACAGTCATTTTTTGATGAAGTCGCCCATGCCATTGGGAAAGATCCGGTGACCTTCCGGCTGGAGGTGCTCGAACAGGCCAAGCAACAGCCTGCCGGTGAGCTGGAGTACGATCCGGACCGCTTTGCTGGCGTCATCAAAAAGGCAGCAGCGATGGCCGGGTGGGGTACACCTAAAGGACCGAACATATTCCAGGGCGTTGCAGCGCAATATTCGTTCAACTCCTACGTGGCACAGGTAGCCGAAGTGGAAAAACGTGACGATGGGAAGTTGAAGATCAAGAGAATATACTGTGCGGTCGATTGTGGCATTGTCGTCAATAAAAGCGGTGCTGAAAATGTGGTGGAAGGCGGTATCATAGACGGCATTGGCCATGCGATGTATCCCGAACTGACGCTGACACGGGGTAAGCCGGACCAGCTGAATTTCAATACCTATCGGATGATTCGCATGGCGGAGGTCCCGGAAATTGAGATCCAGTTTATTGAAAGTGACATCGATCCGACAGGATTGGGTGAGCCGGGATTGCCTCCGGCTGGACCCGCCGTTGCCAACGCGGCCTATGCCGCTACTGGCGTGCGCCTTCGGACGCAACCATTTGTCAAGAGTGGATTATTTGCCTGAAATGGGACGACGGCCTATATATTTGGATTACAACGCAACGACTCCTTGCGACCCACGAGTGGTGGAGGCCATGCTGCCCTACTTTACCGAGCAATACGGCAATGCTGCAAGTGCCGATCATCGCTATGGATGGCAGGCTAAGCAGGCCGTTGAAGATGCCCGGGAGCAAGTTGCCCGGCTGATTAGCGCCCGCCCGCAAGATCTGGTCTTTACCTCGGGAGCTACCGAGTCCATCAACTTGGCACTCAAAGGGATTGCCGAAGCGAATGCCGGGCGAGATAGTCACATTGTCACTTGTAAGACGGAGCATAAAGCAGTTTTGGATACGTGTGCGTACTTGGAGACAAAAGGCTGCCGGGTTACTTATCTTGAGGTGGATAGGCAGGGAAGAATCGATATCAAAGCGCTGGAAGCTTCCATCGGCGACGATACCATCTGTATCGCGCTCATGTATGCCAACAACGAGACGGGGGTTATTCATCCTGTTAAGCTTATCGGGGCCATTGCCCGGAAACATGGCGTGCCCTTTCTCTGCGATGCCACGCAAGCCGTCGGCAAAATACCGGTGCACGCCGGAGCGGATGCCATCGATCTCTTGGTTTGTTCGGCCCACAAGCTGTACGGACCTAAGGGGATCGGGGCGCTCGTCGTTCGGAACGCCGAACTGCGGGCACACGTCCTGCCCCAGCAGCATGGAGGCGACCATGAAGGGGGACTCCGCAGTGGCACGTTAAATATCCCCGGCATTGTTGGCTTTGGCAAGGCCGCTGAGCTATGCCGTTATGAAATGGCGGCGGCTGCTACGGCAATGCAACAACTTCGCGATAGGCTGGAATACAGGTTGCGGAACAATGTCCCGCACGTAATGGTCAATGGGCATGCGGATCGATTGCCCCACGTAAGCAACCTGTTGTTGCCCCGGGGTGATGCAGAACAACTGTTGCTTTCCTTGTCTCCATACCTGGCTTTGAGCAGGGGAAGCGCCTGCTCCGGTCTGGTTCGGCGACCGTCACACGTGCTGAAAGCGATGGGGCTGAGCGATGGTGAGGCAAGTCGTACCATCCGCATTAGTTTGGGTCGGTTTACCGGTGCGGAAGAGGTAGACGAAGCCGCGGATCGGCTTGCCCACGCTGTCCTGGAGGCAGAAACGGTTGCCGATTAAAATTTTGGAGAAGGGCAGTAAGAGCGATGAAAGAAATCAAGCAGATTATAGCAGCCTACGAAACGGCTTGTAAACAGCAACAAAAAGCAGCATTGGCAACTGTCGTGCATATCGAGGGTTCTTCCTACCGCAGTGCAGGTGCACGCATGTTGATTACCGAAGACGGTCGGCTTACCGGGGCGATTAGTGGAGGTTGCCTTGAAGGGGACGCGCTCCGCAAAGCATTGCTTGTGATGATGGATGAGCACCCCATGCTGGTCACTTATGACACTTCGGACGAAGGCGGCTCTGTGTTGGGCGTCGGACTGGGGTGCGATGGGATTATCCGGGTACTGATTGAGCCGCTAACCAGCCACATTGAAGAGACACCTATTTCGTTATTGAAGCGCGTGGCGGCAAGCCGCCAGCCATCGGCCCTGGTCACGTTTTTTACACCGGACGATAAAAGGAATGGCAGACAAGGCACTACCATCGCAGCGACGGAGGAAGGTATCCATACAGCGGGCAGTACATCGCTCGTGCCATGCGAGCGCATAAGTAAGGATATGCAGTGCGTGCTGGCGGCACAACACACCGCTTTCATTGCCTATGAGTCCGAGCAAGAGGGGGGAACCGCTATTCTCGCCTGTATCGAATATGTGGCGCCGCCGCCAGCTTTAGTTATAGCCGGGGCGGGCAACGATGTGTTGCCGCTGGCCCGGTTGGCTGAACTTTTGGGATGGGAGCTTACTTTGATAGACGGCCGGCCTAATTATGCAAATACCGGTCGTTTTCCGGACTGCCAAGTCATCGTGTCGGGACCGGAGCAAGCGTTGCAGAACGTACGCATCGACGAGCGGACTGCTGTTGTGTTAATGTCTCACAATTATGCCTATGACAAAGCGATATTCAAGGCGGTGGTTGGCAGCCTTGCAGGCTACGTTGGGATATTAGGCCCTGTAAAAAAACGGCAACGGATGCTGGACGAGTTGGAAGAAGAAGGGATTGTCATTCCCCAAGACAGACGGGCACAAGTCTACGGCCCGGTTGGATTGGATATCGGCGCGGAAACGTCCGAGGAAATCGCCCTGGCTGTGGTAGCGGAAATAAAGGCCGTATTCGCCGGCCGGCGTGGCAGCCATCTCCGGGATTTGACAGGCAGGATACACCAACGGCAATCCCGCATTAATCCGTCCTTGCAAACCTATGGTGTGCTCCTGCTGGCGGCTGGTGAATCTAAACGGATGGGAACACCCAAACAGCAATTGCGCTATCAAGAGCGCACGTTGCTGCAACATGCCGTCAGCGCAGCGTTGGAGGCCGGAGTAGGAAGCACAACTGTGGTTTTAGGATCCGAAGCGGCAGCAATGGCAAAACAGTTGGCGGATATCAGCGTAGACACCGTGGTAAATAACGACTACGCCGAGGGGATGGCTACCTCGCTGGTATGCGGTGTGCGACACGTCATGACCCACCATCCACACGTGGCACATCTTATCGTTATGTTGTGCGACCAACCATATGTAGACGCAGCACATCTCCGAGCGTTGATAAACCAGCAGCGACTGACCGCGGCGCCGATTACGGCCAGCTACTACGAGGGAAGGAAAGGTGTTCCCGCGCTCTTTCATCAATCAGTCTTTCCGCTATTGTTGGCGCTTAACGGAGACACAGGAGCCAAACATGTGATTGAAAGCTTCGGCGATGAAGTGGCCATTGTGGCATTCCCGCTGGGGGCGGTGGATGTAGATACCCGGGACGCCTATAACAAACTATTTGCCAACGTATGATTAACTTACGCTGAATCATGATACTGGATACATACGATCGAAATCATACATACCTGCGTATATCACTCACTGATTTGTGTAATCTACGTTGTTTCTACTGCATGCCCGATGAAAATTACGATTTCATGCCAACGCGCCATCTCATGCAACCGGCGGAGATTGAAGCGATTGCTGCCGTATTTGTCCGTCTGGGGGTGACCAAAATTCGACTCACCGGTGGTGAGCCCTTGGCCAGACGCGATTTTGATGATATTTTGATGCGCCTTTCGTTATTGCCGGTTGAACTGACACTGACAACAAATGCTACACTGCTTCATCGGCACCTCGATACCTTGCAATTGGCTGGAGTGCGTAGTCTCAACATCAGTCTGGATACATTATCTGCCGAGCGGTTCTTTCAACTTACCCGTAGGGATAAATTCAGCCAGACGATGCGTAATATCCGGACGGCTATTGATCGCGGATTCCATGTAAAAATCAATACCGTGGTCATGAATGGCGTGAATGCCGATGAAGTACTTGGTTTTGTGGCATGGACGAAAGACGATCCGATCGATGTACGGTTCATTGAATTTATGCCGTTTGAAGGCAACAGATGGACCGGCGACCAGGTCTTTCCAAAACAGGAAATCATGAATCTCGTCACCGAGCAGTATCATGCCGTACCTCTTCGCCACGACCCCCATGCAACAAGCCAACCTTACCAGGTACCGGGTCACCAGGGCACGTTTGCTATCATCAGTACAATGAGTGCACCTTTCTGCTCGGGGTGTAATCGCATGCGGCTCACTGCAGACGGCAAAATGAAAAACTGCTTATTTTCGAAAACCGAAAGCGATTTACTTTCGGCCTTACGTAGCGGCAAACCGCTGGAGCAATTCATACGCAAAAACATCTTAGGGAAAGCCGAGCGACTTGGCGGTCAATTTGGGGATATACCCTTCAAAGACTTGCCGGGTGACAAACTTGTCAACCGGAGTATGATTAGTATCGGGGGATAACGACAGACGATGAGCGATCAAATTATTTCAGTATCTGAGGCTAAGACCATCTTAGCACACCAAAACTTCCATGCAAAGACGGCATGCAAGGCGCTGCCTGAAGCCGTTGGGCGCGTGCTGGCGGAAAACGTTTGTGCACAAGTAGACGTGCCGGCCTTTGACCAGTCATCGATGGACGGCTACGCGTTTGCCTATAACGAATGGAAGCCCCGCGATCCGTTGGTTGTGATCCGTGAAGTGCCAGCCGGCATGGCCGACCGGATAGCGATAGGGCAGGGCCAGGCCGCACGCATCTTCACCGGTGCTCCACTGCCGGAAGGCGCAGACACAGTGGTCATGCAGGAACGTGCCGAAGTGATCGGTGGTCAGCTGCATATTAATCAAGCGGATATAAAGCGGGGTGACCATGTCCGGATCCGAGGTGCCGAAATCAATGCGGGAGAAGTTGCATTGGCACACGGAACGCCGCTTAGCGCTGCAGCTGTGGGTTTCCTTGCGGGAGTGGGGTGCGATAGGGTAACTGTTTATGAACCACCGGTTGTTGCATTGATTATTACGGGTGACGAACTGAAACAACCGGGTGAAACCTTATCACATGGTCAAGTATACGAAGCATCTTCGTCGATGCTGCGGGCGGCACTGGCTCAGATGGGAATCACGGATGTATCAGTTCAGTATACGGCGGACACTTTTGAAGCGACAGCCGAAGCGCTGGCCATCGCTTTGCAGGTATCGGATGTGGTCTTGCTTACTGGCGGGGTGAGTGTAGGTGAATACGATTTTGTGGTGAGAGCGGCTAAGCACTGCGGTATAACACAATTGTTCCATCGCGTTAAACAACGGCCGGGGAAACCGCTTTTCGCGGGTCGGAAAAACAACAAACCGGTGTTTGGATTGCCGGGGAACCCATCGTCCGTATTGACCTGTTTCTATCAATACGTATGGCCGGTGCTGCGCAGGCTTACAGGGCATAACGATTTATTGACGGTTTTGCAAGTGCCGCTGGCCGCAGCGTATAAAAAAAACAACCAGCTTACGCATTTTCTCAAGGGCTTGTACCGAGATGGATATGTGGCCATCCTCCCAGCCCAGGAATCCTATCGGATGCGTACGTTTGCCGTTGCCAACTGCTTTGTCGTACTCGACGAAACGGAACGGCATTATGAAGCGAATGAGAAAGTCGATATACACCTGTTGCCCCATTATGGATAATATACTTTGGTTTTATCTATTGCTTTTTTGTGTAGCTTTTTTGTATTCGTCTGTCGGTCACGGTGGTGCCAGCGGTTATTTAGCGCTTATGGCGTTGTTCGGTGCGACGCCGGAAATCATGAAACCTACTGCGTTATTACTTAATCTCTTTGTTTCGTTGACTTCGTTTATTTTTTATTACCGGGGGCATTACTTCAATCGCAAGCTGTTCATCCCGCTGGCACTGGCTTCCGTGCCAATGGCATTCGTGGGGGGGAGCCTGGCGCTACATTCGGATGCTTATAAGAAGATGCTTGGTATATTCCTGCTGATACCTGTTGTCCGCTTCTTGTTTTTTAGCGACATCAAGGTGGACGGTACGGCCAACCCCAAGACCGTATGGTTGTTGCTCGTCGGCGCCACAATCGGTTTGCTTTCAGGAATACTGGGTATCGGCGGTGGTATCATCCTATCTCCTGTTTTGTTATTGCTGGCTTGGGCGGACCAGAAGCAAGCTGCAGCCATCAGCGCTTTGTTTATTTTCGCCAATTCGCTTTCGGGCCTGGCAGGACAGCTTAACCAAGGTGTTTCCTTCGATTCGGACATGGCGGCATATGTAGTGATTGCTTTTTCGGGTGGACTGTTGGGATCGTATTTCGGAGCCTTGCGTTTTCAGCAGCGAACGATAAAATTTTTATTGGCCATGGTATTGGCTGTGGCTTCATTTAAGTTATTTTTACCGAATGTATGGTGAGTAATACGTTATCAGTACAGTTTTTCGGGCAGCTGATCGAGCTTACGGGCTGTTCAAACGTGGGCGCACCACAGGTGGATGATACAGATGAGCTTTTGCGGTGGCTTTACACGCGATATCCGGCGCTCCAAAAGGCTACCTATGTAATCGCCGTGGACCGGAAAATCGTTCGCCAAAATACGCGGCTCGCTACGCACGCCGAGATAGCCTTCTTACCGCCTTTTTCGGGTGGTTAGGTTAGGAGAAGTGGCGCATGACGGCGCGTGCATCTTATCAAAGTAATGATATAACAACATGGGAGTAACTGCAAAACCGATTTTTGTGCAAGGCGCCATTCCGGCTACGATGGTCGCCCAATGCGTCCAACAATACGCCGCTGAAACGACGGTGGGGGCGTACTCCTGTTTTATCGGTCAGGTACGGGCAGACGTTGTTGGAGGGAAGTCGGTAACAGCCATTGAATATACAGCGTATACGGCTATGGTTGACGAGCATCTGGAGGCGATTGCCGTTGACGTCTGCCAGCGCTATGCACTGAATGGAATCGTGGTGAAGCATAGCTTGGGCACCGTTTTGGCGGGTGAAATTTGTCTCTTTGTACTTGCGGCCGCGGGCCATCGCCGTCCGGCCATGGACGCGTGCGGGGAGCTTGTGGAGCGTATAAAGAGTGAACTGCCTATCTGGGGCAAAGAGCACTTTGCAGGCGAAGAATACCAATGGAAGACAAATCAATAACATGGTAAACATTACGCACAAAACGACGACGCTCCGCCAGGCAATTGCGCTGGCGACCGTGAAAGTCTCGAATGCGGAAACAATCCGGGCCGTACAGGAGCGAAGCGTACCGAAAGGAGATGTACTTGAATTTTCCCGTGCAGCCGGCCTGTTGGCTATTAAAAAAACCAGCGATGTGGTCCCTGATTGCCATCCGTTGCCCATTGAATATGCAGCTATCACCTACCGCATGGAGGACCAGTTGATAGAAATCCGGGTTGAAGTGCATACCATCTACAAAACAGGCGTGGAGGTCGAAGCTATGCATGGGGCAATGATAACAGCGCTTACGCTGTATGATATGCTGAAGCCCATTGATAAAGAACTGGAAATAAAGTCCGTAAGGCTTGAAAGTAAACGCGGGGGCAAGTCGGATCATAAGGTGGCCGTACTGCCTGGCTTCAAGTGTGCGGTGGTGATTTGCTCCGACCGCATTTCGGCCGGACTTGAAACCGATGTGTCGGGGAAGGTGCTGGTCGATATGCTGCAACAATGGGAGATAGCGCCCAGCGAATTTACCGTTGTGCCGGACGAAGTGAGCCAAATCCAGGAGACAGCAATGCGTCTACATGCGCAAGGATATGACCTTGTCCTTTTCAGTGGGGGGACAGGATTATCCGTCCGTGACGTCACTCCCGAAGCGATTAAGCCTTTGCTTGATCAAGAAATACCCGGCGTGATGGAAGCTGCCCGGCGTTATGGCCAAGAGCGCACGGCACTGGCCATGTTATCGCGGGGGATAGCTGGGTTTATGGGAGACACGTTGATTATCACCTTACCCGGTTCTCCGAAGGGCGTACGCGAAACCATGGACGCAATATTCCCGGCTATCTTGCATGTGTTCAAGATACGTAAGGGCGGAGGACATTGAAATATTCATTATTCCGTGTTGTGATATGCTGAAAAACTCTTACTTTTGCATCCCGGTATTACGGAGAGGTGTCAGAGTGGTCGAACGAGCACGCCTGGAAAGTGTGTATACGTGTTGAGCGTATCGCGGGTTCGAATCCCGCCCTCTCCGCAACAAAGGAATCCTTTCTATCAAAACCCTATAAACAGCGCGTTTATAGGGTTTTTTCTTTTATAAGCCTTTTTGATCATTCAATAATTCCCTGTTCTAGCGAGACCCTAAAAATGGTTGGTTTAGGGTCTCGCTAAGCGCGCGGACTATCTTCATCATCACAGGGATTTCAAAGACCTGATCATGATCGTCGATACTATCCGTCTTTCTTTGATGCTGCTCCCGGCATTAAAGAAGGGGTTTTACTTGAAGTCGGATATATCGTCTTGGGCGTTGAAAAAGGCGGATAACGCGTTTCGGAAAATCTTTGAGCAAGATTTGGAAAATAGCTGGCGCGGGCTGCGCACCGCTTATACTGGCAATTTCAAAGACCCAGTGTACGGACAATTACCAGAGGAAGAAGCCATTTTGACTACCCTGAAGATGATTACAGCAAGGTTAAATAGCGTTACTTGGACCATTCGACCGTGATATTACCAAGGCGGGTATCGCCCGGATCACCCCGGCAAGAGTTACACCCATACATGCTTTCGCGTATCTCAGCAGCACAAGCCCTAACTAAAATAGACATCCGGTCCGATTAATTTTTGCTAAACAATACTTCTGCAAGCTTGTTCTTTAATGGGCAATAATCCGATCTGCAAAAATGCTAAAGCTCCTTGGAAAGGAATAATTCATACATCACAACCCAATGGATCATCCGAGTTATGCCGTTATTGTTGGAAGCGGCAGTTATATTCCGACCAGAAGAATACGAAACGAAGATTTCCTTGAACATGCCTTTTATGACCAAGATGGTACCAGGCTGAAAAAAATGAATGCGGAGATAATCAGGCAATTTGGCCGGATTACCGGTATCCAGGAAAGAAGGTACGTGACCGATGACCTGGTAGCGTCTGACATTGCCGCATTCGCCGGACAGGACGCGCTGGTGTCAAGCGGGATAGACGGGGAAACACTGGATTATATCATCGTTGCCCATAACTTTGGCGACATCAGGGCAGATAACCGCAGAAGTGAATTCGTGCCGACGTTGGCATCCCGGGTCAAGCATCGTTTAACTATCAAAAACCCGTCAACCATCGCCTATGATTTGCCTTTCGGTTGTGCCGGCTGGTTACAAGGTGTGATCCAGGCAGATACTTACATCCGCAACGGCAGTGCCAAACGGGTATTGGTCATCGGAACGGAAACACTCTCACGGATCTCCGATCCGCACGACCGGGATAGTATGATCTACGCCGATGGAGCCGGAGCTGTTGTCTTGGAAGCCAGGCAGCGTGACACACCGGAGGGCGTACTGAGCCATGCCACTAAGTCTTACGCCGCCGAACTGGCTTATGTATTACGCATGGGCAAGTCTTCTAATCCTGAATACAGCCACGATCACCTGTTCCTCAAAATGAATGGCAGGAAGCTGTACGAGTATGCGTTGAAGGCCGTGCCACAAACCATGAAGGAGTGTCTTGACCGATCGGGTCTATCAGTCACGGCAGTCGATAAAGTGCTGATCCATCAGGCAAATGAAAAAATGGACGAGGCGATCCTGAGGAACCTATTTGAACTATATGGCCTGAGTAGCTCGCCAAAAGACATGATGCCCATGACGATTTCATGGCTCGGGAACAGTTCTGTAGCAACATTACCCACTTTATACGACTTGATGCATAAAGGGAAATTAACTGATCAAGTCCTGCAGAAAGGAAGTGTGATTGTATTTGCTTCCATGGGCGCTGGCGTGAATATGAATGCCGTGGCGTATAAAATACCTACCGCTTAACCGCCTGCTCCATTATCAGTGTCGCGCAGGTTTCCGCTTGTGCAAAAGGTGTTGCATATTTTATTATATCAATATGGTGTCTTGCAGCATCACCAACTTCCGCGGTATACCTAGGAGTATACGATCTCGCTCTACCGAAATAAAAAACGCTGAATTACAATATTTTATTCTTACCTTTAAGCCAATTAATAATTCAATTCATTTTTATTCAAAAGCCATGCAAGAAGGCGTAGTAAAATTTTTCAATGAGACTAAGGGTTTCGGTTTCATCACCCCAAAAGACGGTGGACGAGAGGTATTTGTTCACTCTTCCGGGTTGAAAGACCAGATCCGCGAGAATGATGATGTTTCATTTGAAGTCGAGCAGGGCCAAAAGGGCCTCAATGCAGTAAACGTAAAATTGATTTAATTTCTATTTTTCAGATATTGTATGAAGACCACCGGGCATTAACCCTGGTGGTTTTTTATTCCTTCCACACCGCGCTTGCAGGACGCAAAGTGTACGAGATCTTAGTTATTGACTATTTACAGTCGATGAAATTGAATGATGTAAATTGCAATGACTTGTTTAAAAAAGTGTTAGCACACGACAGCACTCACACCTGGTGAGCACGGAAATTCAGAAAGGATGGCGCAACGGCAGGATATTATCGGGTTTTCCCCAATCTGTCCGACTTAATTGCCTACATTTACGGCATACCCTTCACACGAAAGCAGCACATGAGGCAACTGAAAATATCCGAATCGATTACCAACCGCGCCAATCGATCCCTGAATAGCTATTTGCATGATATAAGTAAATATGACTTGATCACCGGCGATGAGGAAGTTGCGCTGGCCGTCCGGATACGAGCAGGGGACACCGCGGCGTTGAACCGGTTGGTCAATGGGAACCTTCGGTTCGTGATTTCGGTAGCCAAGCAATTCCAGCATCAGGGCGTGGTGCTTGAGGATCTGATCAACGAGGGAAACCTGGGGCTGGTCACAGCAGCGAAACGGTTTGACGAGACACGCGGCTTTAAATTTATATCCTATGCCGTCTGGTGGATCAGGCAGAGCATCATGTCGGCCATTTCCGTGCAGTCGCGCACGGTCCGTCTACCATTAAACCAAATCGCTGATTTGGTCAAAGTGAAGCGGTCGCAATCCGAGCTGGAGCAGCATTTGGAGCGTGAACCTACCGTGGAGGAGCTGGCCGAGGTGCTTGGCGTTTCGTCTGAGCGATTGGGCCGCATATTGTTAAACGGCAACAAGCAGGTTTCGGTAGATGCCCCCTCCCTTCATTCGCCGGATATGAGCTTATTGGATTCATTGCCTGATGGCGGGGTGCCGACGGACCATCAGGCGATGAGCGATTCGCTGGAAATCGTTGTCGGGGATGCGATACGCAGGCTCCCGCAACGGGAGCAACTGGTGCTGAAACTATTTTTCGGACTCGGTGGGTCTGAACCGAAAAACCTTGGAGAAATCAGTCGGCAGTTGGGATTGGCTACCGAACGTGTGAGGCAGATCAAAACCAAGGCATTGGCTTGGTTGCAGCATTCTACGGAAGGGAAAAAGCTGATCCACTTCAGGAATTAATCTTTCCTGCGTTTCTCTGCCTGTTTCTCCTTCTTGTCAGCACGTTTTTCCTTCAAGCTCTTTACGACGGTCTTTTGCCGCCTTTTCTACAGTTAAAAATTACACCCCAAGAGACGTGCATAAATTGCCATAAACAAAAGGCAATAAATTAATCGTAGCAATCGCTTGAGCGCGTTTGAAAGCAAACAGACGGTGAAAAAACCTACACTCCTAAAATTAATCAGATGAAACCTGCATAAATTGCCATAAACAAAAGGACATGATTAATTTATGCAAGCTTCATTGCCATTAAAACAAACTGCGAAGCATTCATTAATACCGAAAAGCAGACAAAAATTAATAATAATTCGAATGAAAATAGCTTTTATCGGCACTTACGCCCCCCGCCAATGCGGTATCGGGTCATTTACGCAGCACCTCTTCCAATCTACCGGCGACGGTTCCGGGACATCAGGCAATTTTGTCGTCGCCATCAATGATCCCGGCAGTACTTATATGTATCCTCCGGAAGTGAAATTTATCATCGACCAGGACGACCATGGCACGTACCTCAAGGCGGCTGATTTCATTAACCAAAACCAGGTGGATGTATGTATTGTCCAGCACGAATTTGGTATTTTCGGCGGGCAGAACGGCATATTCATCCTGACGTTGCTGCATAGTCTGGACGTTCCCGTGATGGCTACATTCCACACCGTGCTCAATAAGCCATCCTACAATCAGCTGGCGGTGATGAAAGAAATCACCAGGGTTGCCGGCAAATTGATCGTCATGGCCCACAAGGCAGCGGAGATACTGCAGCAAACGTATGGGGTACCGGCCGAAAAAATCGAACTGGTGCCGCACGGTGTGCCGGCCATCCGGTACGATCGGACAGCAGCCCGGCTTGAGTTGGGGCTGGAGGCAAAAAAGGTATTGCTGACATTTGGCTTCCTTGGCCGAAACAAGGGGATCGAAACGGCTATATGCGCTTTGCCGCAGGTGGTAGCCAGATACCCCGACGTCGTGTACGTTGTCCTTGGTAAAACGCATCCCAATGTGGTCCGGCACGCGGGCGAAGAATATCGGTTATTTTTGCACCGGCTGGTCAAGAAACTTGGCCTCGAAGACCACGTGGTATTCCTTAATCAGTACGCATCGGAAGACGATTTGTTCAAATACCTAGCGGCCTCCGACATTTACCTCACTCCCTACCTCAATGAAGCACAGATTACCAGTGGCACCCTGTCTTATGCAGTCGGTGTTGGTTCAGCCGTCGTATCCACTCCCTATTGGCACGCGGCCGAGCTATTGGCCGAAGGGCGGGGGGAGCTGTTCAATTTCGCCGATGAGGGGCAACTGACCAACCTGCTGGTGGATTTACTCGCACATCCCGATAAATTGGAATCCTTACGCGACAAGGCGGGGGAATATGGGAAAACCATCACCTGGCCGAAAACGGGAGCAAGGTACCATGAACTTACCAGAGATCTCATGGCCAACGTCCCTAAAGCGATCCTCAAAAAGGATCCGGCATTGGACCGCAGCATACTGCCTCCATTGCGCTTCGACCACATCGAACGGCTCACGGATCGGGTGGGCATATTCCAGCATGCCAACTTCGGGATACCGAATTACCACGAAGGGTATTGCCTTGATGACAATGCACGCGCGCTGCTCATGATGCTGATGGCTTACAGGCGGACCAACAGTGAGGCGGCGCTCAAACAAATCGCTGTTTACCTTGGCTACCTGAATTACGCGCAGAACCCGGATGGCACGTTCCGGAACTTCATGGGGTTCAATCGGAGTTTCCTCGATGAAGTGAGTTCGGAGGATGCCTTTGGAAGGGCTGTCTGGGCGCTCGGATATGCTACGGCCTATTCGCCGATGGACGCCTATTATCAGGTTGTACAACGGCTCTTTGCCAATTCGGTACCCCATTTTGAACGCCTGAAGTCTATCCGGAGCATTGCCAATACACTTATAGGCCTTTATTACTATTTGAAAGACAATCCATCAAACGAAGAGATGGTCGAATTGGCTCGGAAGCTCGCCCAACGTCTTTATGAGGCCTATCAACTGCACCGAACGGACACCTGGCATTGGTATGAATCGCTTTTGGCCTATGACAATGGACTGCTGCCCATGGCCATGCTGTGTGCGGCCGAGGTGACAAACAATGCCTCATTCAGGGATGTGGCGTTTGAAAGCCTGGCATTCTTGGAATCGCATACCCTGTCCAAGGGGCACCTGAGTCTCATCGGAAACGAGAATTGGTATATGCAAACCGGTGTTCCATCGCCATTTGCCCAACAGCCCGTTGATGCCATGGCCATGGTGCTGCTTTACTTCCAGGCGTACAACTATGCGGGAGATCCCCGTTACCTCAGCCGGCTGTATACGTCATTCATGTGGTTCTTGGGCGAGAACGATCTCCGCGTGAGCATTTATGATTTCGATACCCATGGTTGCTGCGATGGGCTGCAACACGACGGCGTAAACCGCAACCAGGGAGCGGAAAGCACCTTAGCCTATCTCATTTCGTACCTGGCGCTGCAACATACCTTTGAAAAGCCCTATGAAAGCATCGTACCGTGATTAGGGGGGATGAAAAAAATAAATACGGGTGTTGCGGCGTTTTTTCCAAACAAATAACCTACCTTTATGGTAATTAATGCGATACAGATACACGTCTCCGGGTTACCACTTTCCTCTTACCACAACCAAAGTGGGCTTTAATATTCGATCTCTGCATCCATCGTTTACATTTTAAAGCCCATCATCATGGTCATTTTATTTTTTTTCGTAGGGATATGGTACCTCTCGTTATTCTCGCAAACCTTTTTCCAGCATCGGTATGCAGCGCACGGATCATTTACGATGAACCGGTTTTGGGAACGTTTTTTCTTCCTTTTTTCATATATCACACAAGGCTCCTCCTACATGAGCCCTCGGGCCTACGCCATCATGCACCGCATGCATCACGCGTATACCGATACCGAGCGCGATCCCCACTCACCTAACTTTTCATCGAATATCTTTGCCATGATGTGGCGCACCCGGAATACTTACCTCGACATTGACAGGCGGCGTATGCTGGTGGAAGAGCGGTTTACAAAAAAACTGCCCAATTGGGAGCGGCTTGACCGGGTGGGGCAATACACCGCTTTCGAGAGTGCTGTGGGTAGCCGCCTATATAGCCTTTTTTCTGGTGTTTGCCAGCAGCTTCTGGTGGTTCCTGCTGCTTCCCATCGTCGTTACCATGGGTGCCTTTCATGGGGCTGTGATCAATTGGTTTGCGCATAAATACGGTTACATCAATTTCAGGCTTAAAAACACTTCACGAAACCTGCTGGTGGTTGACGTACTGATGCTCGGCGAGTCTTATCACAACAACCATCATAAACACCCTTCTTCGGTTAACTTCGGCAGGCGCTGGCACGAAATCGATCCGGTATACCCCATTGTCCTGTTATTGAAGTGGCTGCGGATTATTAACTTCCCGAAAGCAAGCATGTCGGCCCTCGAAGTTCGTCAGGAAAAACCATCAAATCACGTTGAATAATAAAGAAGGGTACCATCATCCAGTCCTCGAATGAAGACGGGATTCCCTTGCGACCGCAACTGAGTGACTCAACCTAAAGGCCACAACAACAAAGGAAGCGGTAAATAACAGGAAAGCAAAGGCAGCAGCCACGGTATCCGGCAAATTTCAAGCCAATTGCCGCCAAAAACTCGTCATCATTCAGGCGGTGGCAACATTCGCGAGGGATATGTGCCTCGGTCGATTGGCGGAAATCGAGGGGAAAATCAGCGAAGAAGCGATTATATACGAGGGACCGGATTACACCGTGGACAAGCGCAAGCTGTTCACGTTTGACAGCGAGAACCAGCAAGGTAATGTACTTAATGTCCGAATTTTTTTAGAAGAAGGCTTTAACAGGTCGGCCAAGCGTGCTTGAGCAAATCCCTTCAAGGCGTTCTTAAAATCTTTTCCATTTTCCGCCCTTTTGCCAGTTCATCCACCAGCTTGTCCAAATATCTCGTTTTTTTTGTCAATGGATTTTCGATTTCTTCTATTCGATAACCGCAGATTACACCTGTAATGAGATGAGCATTGGGATTCAATGTTGCTTGCTCAAAGAATGTTTCAAACGTTGCGTTCTCATCGATAAGCGCTTGTAGTTTTCTTTCTTCAAAACCTGTCAGCCATTCAATGACCTGATGCAGTTCTTCTTTGGTTCTGCCCTTACTTTCTACCTTTGTGACGTAATGCGGATACACGGATGCAAACGTCATTTTAGCTATACGCTCATTGTGTTTATCGCTTGTATTCATTGCCTTTCTTATTAGGTGTTTGACCGTTATGCTGGCGGCCGGCATTTTCTCTGTATAAGTCGAGTGATATCTCCCTTAATGGGGTTCCTCGGTCAATAAATAGTTTTCCGTCTTCCTTCAGCGCTTTTGCAATATTTGTCAACGATTGCTTTTCAATTTCGGGGTGTCGCCCATCCAATGCTCCGACTCGTATTGCAACAGCTATGTGAAATAATTCTTCGTTGGGTTCAAGCTCAAACCTTTCTATGGCAACTCGCTTAAAGGAAAGTTTACCGGTTTCTATTTCAGCTTGAGAGCCTGTTATAGCTTGTTGTATAGCCTTTGCGGAGCGGTCAATGGCAAGAATATGTCCATTGCCGATTCGCCTTGAAATTTCCCTCGCCATTCCACCTGAGCCGCAACCGATTTCCAAAATCCTGATGTCGTCTGTCAAGGGCAATGCATCAACAATGCTGGTGAGCCGTCCGGATAATTTTGTCTTCATGCGTTTGCTTTGGGACACCTTGGATACCTTATACAAAAGTAAAAAAGGATTAATGAATTATGCAATAAAAACGGTGTCATATACCTCGTTAATTTGCTTTATCCAATGTTCAAGCCGGGTATCCGTAGCACGGTCTGCTTTATCGAGGAAAAAATGCCGTTTAACTGTAAGCCCACAGTACGCGTATATACCGGTATCGGAGGTGAGAGACAGTGCTCTATCCATGCCAATGGCTTCATATTCAGCCTGCGACTTGCCGTGTGTGTTGATGATCACCGCAGCTTTTTCAGTAAGTAACCCTTTTTGAATGCCCTGGTCATAACGGTAAGCGAAACCATAGCTGAATACGCGATCGATGTAGCCCTTGATGATGGCCGGCAGGCCCGTCCACCAAATGGGGTGAATGATGGTGATACAATCAGCCCATTGAATAAATTCCTGCTCTTTTCTGACATCATCGGCCACCTTTCCTGCGCGTTGCCCTTCCATATCCTGTAGGGATAGCACCGGATTGAAATCTAGTCTGTACAAGTCCCTGACCTTAATATCGTGTCCGTTTTTCGACAGATGCAAAGCGAGTTTTTGTGTTAACCTCCCGTTTAAGCTCTGCGGATGGGGGTGGGCGTAAATGATTAAATGTCTCATAATGTTACTTATTTGTTTGAGACAAAGTTAGTACGCCATTATCCGCGTAAATTGTAAGAAAACGAAATCAGCTCATTGGATTGCAAATATCCTGCTGGAATTCCAAGTACTTCACCGGGGTCATATTGAGGTAATACTTAAAGTCGTGAATCAGTTGACTTTGATCATAATAACCACATTCGTCGATGACTTCAAACCAATCCATTCTGGAGTGGTTGGTTGCAATCACTTGTATCCGTTCGATGACACTCAAAAATCGCCGATACCGGTTTAGTTCTTTAGCTGAATAGCCGAAATGCTTTTTATGGTGGAGCTGAATATTCCTTTCAGTCTGGGTTTGCTCATTGGCAACTGCTTTAATCGGGTCCAGGTTTTGTTTGTTGAAATTTGCTAACCGCTCGGCAATAATATTGCGCCGGCCCAGGTAAGGTTTACAAAAGTCAAGCATATAATCCACACGGCGCATTACTTCGGGTATTTGATTGAGTTCGGCCCATAGCGCCGTAAAACAGTTTTCCTCCAACAGCTCATCGGGATGCAACAATGGTCTTTCGCTGATTGAAGCGGTACCGAAGAAACGATAAAAACCGTCATGTTTAAAATTGGCGACTAATATGCTGGATTGCGGAAATAACGCGTAATCAAATGCCTTTTTTATCGGGCCCAAAACCAGGCATTTGTCCACTTCGAGCGGAGTGTTTTGCTGCGTTCGCAGCAATGCATTTTTGCCAAAACAGAAAACTAAAATAGTTTGATAGGATGGCAGCAACGTTCTGGCGACGACTTCATCCGTATTATTTTCGGCAAAATAAAAATGGGAAAACACGTCTGCATAGGCTGTCGGAACAGCGATTCTAACGCTGGAGTATGCCGCTTCAGTGTCCGCAATCCGTTGTTCAGCTTGATTTCTCATTATCGCAAATCTGATATACAAAAGTACGATTTGCAAATCCCAACCCCATAGCTTATCTTAACAACATTTCTCGGTTATCCCGTTATAACCGGATATGCTGCATTTTAATACAAAAACAATGTCATATCTATTGTATCTGCCGAAAAAGGGAAAGCCTGATACGCGAAAACAGCTGATCTTGGCTGCCGACATTGGTGGCACCAAGACGAGCTTGGGTTTGTTTGAAGTGCAACGCGAAAAGCTTTCGCTTTTGCGTGAGGCCACTTTCCCATCCGGGGAACATCTTACATTTGAAGCGCTTTTTGAAACATTCCGGGCCGATAGCCAGCGTGTACCGTCCATGTTATCCATCGGTGTTGCAGGTCCTGTTTTAGACAACACGGTGAAGCTGACGAATTTGCAGTGGGAGCTCGACGGCAGCCGTTTGGAGCGCGATCTCGGCGTTGAGCGTGTTGTGCTTATCAACGACTTGGAAGCTACAGCCTATGGGTTGGCTGGATTGGCGCAAGAAGATATCGCTACGATATATGACAATGGATCGACGAATTCGGGCAATATGACCATTTTGGCTCCCGGCACCGGATTAGGGGAGGCGGGTATTTTCTGGGATGGCGAGGCCCACCGACCATTTGCAACGGAAGGCGGGCACTGCGAATTTGCGCCCCGAACGGAATTCGATATCGAACTGTGGACTCACCTGAAAGCGGAGCTCAATATCGTAAGTTGGGAGCACGTTGTGTCGGGTCCGGGTATTTACCGGATTTACCGCTTTCTGCGCGACATAAAGGGCCGTAAAGAACCTGCCTGGCTAACGAAAAATTTTAAGCATAACCGTGACCCGGCCGCTGTAATTAGTCATGCGGCTATGCGTGAGCTGGATGGTACTTGCATCATGGCAATGGAGTTATTTGTAGGCTATATGGCACGGGAAGCCGCTAACCTGGTGTTGAAGCATAAAGCAACGGGAGGACTCCTGCTGGGCGGCGGTATACCACCCAGGATCTACCCATTGCTGCGTAGAGAGCTGTTCCGGCAACAATTTATTCAGAATTCGCGCATGTCTGAACTGTTACAAAGCGTATCCATAAAAACGATATTGAATAGCAAGGCTGCGCTAATCGGGGCAGCCTATTATGGTGCGTACGGATAACGCTTTCTACGTACAGTATACGCATCAAATACGCGTAATAAAACACGTTAATTTATCAAAACATCTGGGGGTAAATGTTGTTTATCGAAAAACACGGACCCGCTTCATCATACGCAAGTTATCTATGCTTATAAAAACCAAAGGTATACCATTCCGCTACATGTTTAATAAAGTTAAACTCGAAGTAGCGGTAGTTTTTATTGTCGGTTTGATCTTCAACACCTTTACCTACCTCTTGTCGGACCGTTTACCTGAGATGCCATTAGGTGTACCGGCGTTTTTGGGTACCGCGATCTCCATTTTACTTTCCTTCAAGATGAACCAGTCTTATGAACGGTGGTGGGAGGCGCGGAAAATCTGGGGATCCATCGTAAACGATTCGCGGACCTTGGTCATACAACTGCAGAGCTACTTGACCGCCGAGCATCAGGCTGTCATTACTGAAATCGGACACCGGCAAATCGCTTGGTGCTATGCATTGGGTGATTCGTTACGTGGGCTGAATCCATTGACACGCGATACCGGATGCCTGCGGCAAGAAGATATTGCAAAGCTATCAAACCACCAAAATAAAGCCCTTGCCCTTACACAGCAACAAGCATACGCTATCAAGGAACTGGCCAATCGAGGTGCACTGGATGTGTTTTGTCGTGTACAACTTGATAAGACACTCGTTCGCCTGGTAGATTCGATGGGACGAGCAGAACGTATTAACACAACGGTATTCCCCGTCACATACCGGTTGTTCTTGCATGCGGCGATCTATCTTTTCCTCATCACCTTGTCGATTGCGATACAGGATGTCCACGCACTATTTGAGATTCCACTATTGGTATTGATTGCTGCCTTGTTTTTCCTGGCGGAAAAGACTGCATACAATCTACAAGATCCGTTCAGGAACCGTCCGAGCGATATTCCGATGACGGCAATTGCACGTACTATTGAAATCAATATCCGGCAGTTGCTTGGTGAGGATACATGGCCGGAACCGGCAAAACCCAAAACGTTTTTTATCCTTTAATTCCCATTCCTTAAGAATGCTCGTAATTGCGTATCAATAAAATTAGCCGAACTTGAAGATGAGTAAAGCCGATCTGTATCAAGGATACAGCGGCTAAACCGCGGCAGGCATGGTGTCTTTACGTTCGCCGATCTGCTGTCGCCACATTGCGTAATACAATCCTTTTGCATCGAGCAGTCTGGCGTGGTTACCTGCTTCTATAATTTGCCCTTTTTCCAGTACAAAGATGCGATCGGCATGCATGATAGTCGATAAGCGGTGAGCAATCATAATCGTAATGTGCTGCCGCTCTGCCGTGATACGGCGTATGGTATTGGAAATTTCCTCCTCTGTGATGGAGTCAAGTGCCGAGGTCGCTTCGTCAAAAATCATGAGGTGAGGCCGCCGCAATAAGGCCCGTGCGATGGAGAGTCGCTGCCGTTCGCCGCCGGACAGCTTCAGCCCGCCCTCACCGATTACGGTATCCAGCCCATTATCTGCCCGAGCGAGTATGTTTTGTCCCGCAGCTTTATGCATTACATCCATGATCTGCTCATCCGTAGCAGCCGGATTCACGAAGAGCAGGTTTTCCCGTATGGTGCCTGAAAATAACTGCGTATCCTGCGTCACTAGACCTATCTGGTGACGAAACTCATCAAAGTCTATGCGGTCGCCCCTAAAATCATTATAGAAAATATGGCCATTGCTGGGCTGATAAAGGCCCACCAATAATTTGACCAACGTCGTCTTGCCCGCGCCGGAGGGACCAACGAAAGCAATGGTTTCTCCCCGTTGCACCTCAAAAGAAATTCCCTCCAATGCCGATCGGTTGGCGGACTGGTGTTGAAAGTGCACGTTGTCAAACCGCAGACTGGTGATGGCGTTGATCTTTTCCGGATTCGTGGGCTGAAATTCCGGCTTTCGGCTGAATAGTTTTTGAAGGTTGTGCAGGGAGGCTTCTGCCTCGCGGTATGACAGGATAATGTTGCCAAGTTCCTGCAATGGGCCAAAAATGAAGAAGGAATAGAACTGCATCATCATCATTTGGCCTACGGTGATTTGGTCCCTGAACACAAAAAACAATAAGGCAAACATGATGCATTGCTGTAGGAAATTCACAAAAGTGCCCTGCACAAAGCTGACGGCCCGTACGCTTTTCACCTTCCGTAGCTCCAGTTGTAGGATTTTCATGGTGGTGGTATTGAGCCGGCGAATTTCCTGTTGAGTAAGTCCTAAGCTTTTTACCAGCTCGATATTGCGCAGCGATTCGGTGGTCGAGCCAGCCAATGCGTTTGTCTCACTTAAGATATTTTTTTGGATAAATTTGATTTTCCTGCTTAGGTAGCTGGTAAGGAAAGCCAGGGTCACTGCGCCTATGAGGTAAATTAACGGTAGTGAAGGGCTCAGGCGAAAAGCGACAATAACTACGAAAACAATGCCCACCAGCGTAGCAAACAGTACATTTACAAAGTTGGTAATAAATTTTTCGCAATCTGCTCTTACTTTTTGTAATACGGATAATGTTTCGCCGCTACGCTGATCTTCGAAATCCTGGAAAGGCAGCCGCAACGCATGGCGCAGTCCGTCGGTATATAAGCGCGCGCCGAATTTTTGGATGATGACATTGACCACGTAATCCTGAAAAGCCTTGGCGATGCGCGAAACCATAGCAACGCCGATGATCAGGAGCAGCCCAATCGTTATACCGGAAAAAAACGCCGAATCGGCACCCTGTGCGCGGAAATCGGCCGCCTTATTGGCATAGGGGTCAATGATTAAGTTACCCAGGATATACGGGTTGAGTAAGGAAAAGACTTGGTTAATGGCGGCTAACAACAAGGCTAAGAAGATTAAACCTTTGTACCTGCTTAAATAGGATAGTAATAGTTTCATTGCTTATCATACCGGCGCGCAGCACGCAGCGTCCGTTTGATATGCCGTGCAATTTTGTAGCCATTTTTCCGGTTTGGCAGTCTAGATGGCCTGCTTGCGGTGGAAGCCGCTTCATTTTTACGGGCGTCAGACAAACAACGGCCGTTTTGTCACGTTGTGCGCACATATATAGGCCAATGTTGCGACGACATCTTTTGGTTCAGGGAATTTCAGATGTCACTTGCTTTGGTTCCAATAAATCTTCAGGTTGTGAGTTGAACGGCCAAATGCGATGATGTCCGGCTTGCCATCGCCGTCCATATCGGCAATTTGCAGGCCCTCGCAGGCGATACCGCCACGGTCTATCCAATAGACATCCATTGCTTCCCAATAGTGGTTGAATGGCACGTATAACTTGATCCCAAAATGGCCGTTCGCATTTGATTTTCTCCATCCGACCACAACCTGGTCTCTTTTTAAATCCAAAAAGTCTGCCATTCCCAATCCACGGCCTTCATTGATTTGCCGGTCGATTACTATCCGTCCTATTTTATTGTATACCAATACACTGTCGGTAAGCTTAGGGGTATACACCGTTGCCATACTTGCACAAAATGGTTCAATAGCGGCAAAGACATGCGTATTCCGGCTAGCCGTGCTACCGATGCGCGCCCCACTAATCTGTCGTCCGCGCGCTAACCAATCAGCCGAGTTGCGCATCCAGCGTCCATCCTTAAAGGAAAATCCCATCATGCCACTATCGCCACAGACATAAAAGACCTCCCTGTCTCCATAGTCGTACACGTCCAAATGACTCGCTAACATGGGTTGCCAGATGGTCCGATGCCCCCATGACGTCGTTGGATCCGCTGGCTTTTGGTATGCCACAATATTTGCGGATCGGCCTTGGTTGTCCGTGCCGTCCCCGCCGTATATGGGCAACACGACCAACTGATAAGAGCTGTCACCCGTCTTAACCCAACTTATCCGGTTTGCAGAAGATCTATGGCAAAGCTTTAACGGAGACCATAACCGTGTCGGATCGCCTGGCCGGATTAGGTAATGCACAGCGCCTGAACTTACAGCCACGTCTACTTTTCCGTCCCCGTCTATATCACGGGCAGCAATACAGACGTTGTCGGATTGGATGATATCGTCCGCCATGACAAAGCGCTTCCAATCGCCATTGCGGTACCAGACCAACTGCGATTTGTCGGCCAGTAGGATATCTGGTCGGCCGTCGCCGTCTACATCGCCAACCGCTAAGCTAAGTCCAGCGTTGATCTGATCGTCGATGGTTTCAGCGGTAAAGTGGGGTTCTTTGTTGAATAAGAAAGAGACACTAAAAGCGGCAAGCAAAGAAGGATAAAAAAACATAACGGATGAATTTGATGTTCCATCATGCGCCATGCGGCACATCGATGTATCTCGCCATAAAAATAAAAAAAGCCAGCAATGGTTTCCGATCGAATTGTCGCGTAATGCGTTGAACCGGTTGGACTGATGCAAAATTTGACCTCGGGATAGGCAATATAATTTTTAGAAAAAGCGTAATTGCTCCTCATTTTCTTTCTATTTTAGCCGTCAAGTAAGCCAACGACTACGTTTATGACAAATTTTAAGAATGTGAGGGGCAGTTTGGTAACTATCGTATACCTGGTTGTATCTGCTTGGTCCGTCTTCGCACAAGACCAGGTAGGCCATGCCAAATACGAGCTGATCCGGGAAACGATTAACTTTTTGGCAACGGACAAAGCGGTTTCGCAAGATACCAGCTTCGACATATCCTGTGAGACCTTGGATTACGACTGCTTCACGGACCAGCTGGCCAGTAAACCCATAGCGGGCATTGAACGATGGTATGCGAGTTGGCGTGCCATGAGGGTCACTGATGAAGCTGGATTGGTAGCCTTGCGGGATCAGGTGTTTGCGGATATTTTTGAACGGCCGGGGAAAAGCTATCGGAAGCAGCTACCAGGCTATGAGGCATATGTGGCTCGGGTCGAGCGGTTGATACATCCCGCCGTCGAAGAAACACCCATGGAGCAAATCGCCGTGGATACCAATCAGGAATCACTCCCCGGTACTGACGAATTACTCCAAACCAATCCTGAGCAATTTGCCAGTCGTAACGACAACACTAAAACAGACAATAACATGATAGCCTACCTCGCCCTCGCTATTGGAATCATAGCATTGGTCATTGCTGCCTTATCCGTATTCAAGAAAAAAGATCAGCAATCGACCGCTGATTTTCGTGCATTACACGAGCGGCTGGATGCGTTAACCACAGAAATGAAACACTTGGAGCAAAAAGTAACGGACGCCCAGATTAAGGAAGCCGTGTCAAGTTTAACCGAGATCATGGAGGCGATAGAAAAACGAGTAGTCGACTTGGAAAATCGCCATAACCCTAAACCATAGCGGACGGTCGCGGCAACCAGGGGGGCTACATCAATAGATGTCAAGACACCTAAAAATGCATTCGTTGTATACGCATAGCATTGCCAATAGCCAGTAATGCTACGCCTACGTCTGCAAAGACGGCTTCCCACATATTGGCGTGGCCACCGGCACCGAGGATAAGTACAGCAGCTTTCACAGCGAAGGCCATCGTAATGTTTTGCCAGATAATGCGGCGCGTGGCTTTGCTAATGTGGACGGCTAACGGAATCTTGCCGGGCCGGTCGTCTTGAATGACCACGTCAGCAGTTTCGATCGCTGCGTCACTGCCAAGCCCGCCCATAGCTATACCTACATCGCTTAGTGCGATAGCGGGAGCATCGTTGATTCCATCACCGACAAAAGCGATACGGGAGTTGATCGATCGCATTTCATTGATTTTATTGGCTTTATCTTCCGGCAACAAGTCGCCGTATGCAAGTATGTCCAATGTACCGGCCACGGCTTGCACCACGCTGGAACGGTCTCCACTGAGCATGGTAAGCGTAATCCCAAGTGCTTTCAGCCGGTTGACCGCTTCCGTCGCATCGGGCTTAATTTCATCTGCGATGATAAGGTAACCAACGAAACGGCCATCATAGCCTATTGCCACGATGGTGTGGGGAATACCGCTCGTTTCAACCTCATGTACGATCCCGGCCCGGTCGAGCAGTCTTAAATTTCCCACGACGAGCTTCTTGCCCGCCACCATCGCCGTCAACCCATAGCCAGGAATTTCCACTACCTGCTCCAAAGGAATGGTGTGATCGGCCTCACCTACAAAGGCATGGATAGCCGTTGCTACGGGATGGGTACTATGGCTTTCCAACGCATTGACCAAGGCAAGGATTTCCTTGCGATCGTACCCATCAACGACGACTGCTTCTTGGACGCGGAATACCCCCTTAGTGAGCGTACCCGTCTTATCCAGCACAACCTGTTTCACACCGGCCAGCGCATCAAGGACGTTGCCTCCTTTAAACAGGATGCCGTGTCGGCTTGCTGCCCCAATCCCACCAAAATAGCCAAGCGGGATGGAGATAACGAGTGCGCAGGGACACGAAATAACGAGAAAGACCAGTGCGCGGTACAACCAATCGCTGAAGACATAATCGGCTACGAACAGCGCGGGAGCAACAGCAATAGAGGCTGCCAATACGACCACGATGGGCGTATATACTTTTGCAAATTTACGGATAAACAACTCGGTAGGAGCCTTCTGAGTTGCCGCATGCTGTACCAGCTCAATAATTTTGCTGAGCTTGCTGTCGGCATACGCAGTAGTGACACGGACTTGTGCCACGGTGTTTAGATTGATCATACCGGCCAATACAGCATCACCTTTAACCTTGGTGTCCGGTTTGCTTTCGCCGGTGAGTGCGATGGTATTGAAGGAAGCGTGTTGTGACAGCAACTGGCCGTCCAACGCGAGCTTTTCGCCCGGCTTCAGCTGAATCGTCTGCCCAACGGCCGTTTGCCGCGCCATGATGGTACGGGGGCGGCCGTCTTCAAGAATGGTCACCTGTTCCGGGCGCTGGTCAAGCAAAGCCTTGATGTTTCCCTTAGCCCGCCGCACGGCGAGGCTCTGTAAGTTTTCGCCAATGGTATAAAATAGCATGACTGCTACGCCCTCCGGATATTCGCCAATAGAGAAAGCGCCAATCGTAGCAATGGTCATTAAGGTGAATTCGGAGAAAAGCTCTTTTTTAACGAAGGCCTTGAACATTTCGATAATGACCGGGAGGCCAACAGGGAAGTAGGCAAGCGCATAATAAATCAATCGTATCCAACCATCAAAAAAACGAGGTACCGGTATCCAGCTATTATCAAAGGCAAGCCCTAAGAGTAATAACACCAAGCTAACGATGGCCGGACGGAACATCATTATTACGTTCGAGATCGCAACATGCTGATCGCGGGCGAGTTCGTGTGTATGACCGTGGTCAGCGGCGACCGCAGTCTGGCTTTGTTCTTCCATCGTGCAGCAGGCCTTATGACCATGCTCATCATAAGTGTGCACATGGTTTGGATCGGTGTTAATCATTTGCTTACTTGCTCATACACGCCATATCATCAAAGATACGGAAAAACTGGTATTATGCCAGTAGTTGCGCGATAGTTTGGCACCCCATCCAAGCCATCAGGACGACCGTGGCTAGTCCAAAAACACTGAGCCATAGCGGCTGCTTGTACCCGCCCACAATCGCTGGGCGATAGGCTGCTATGAGCATCACCGCAAGTGATACCGGCAGAATCAAGCCGTTGAAAGCGCCCGCCACAATAAGTGTCTTGACCGGCTGGCCAACGGCGAGGTACACGGCGCAACAAACCACAATGAAAGCGATGATAATCAGTCTATTCCATTGCGTGATGCGCGGATGGAAGCTCCGAATAAAAGACACTGAGGTATAAGCAGAACCTACTACTGAGGTAATCGCGGCTGACCACATAACCAAGCCGAATAATTTATGGCCGACTTCGCCGCTCGCGAGCTTAAACACGGCAGCCGGCGGGTTGGTGGGATCCAGAACTGCACCAGCGTGAATGACCCCGAGTGTAGCGATAAATAACAAGATACGCATCAGCGAGGCAATGCCGATGGCACTGAGGGCTCCGCGGTTAACAGCCCGCAGATGGCGATCGCCCCCGATCCCCGCATCCAGAAGCCGATGGGCACCGGCAAACGTAATATAACCGCCCACTGTGCCGCCAACTATGGTCAGTAGAGCGTTAAAACTGAACGTCTTCGGAAAAATAGACTGAACCAACACTTCATGCATGGCCGGTCTACTTCGATAAGCAATATAGAGCGTTAGCGCGATCATCAGCATGCCCAGTAGTTTGGCTAGCCAGTCCATCGCTTTTCCGGCCTCTCGATAAATGAATATTGCAATCGCAATACCTGCACTAATGATGGAGCCATGTGCCACATCCAGTCCGAGGAGCACATTCAATCCCAGGCCAGCCCCCGCGACATTACCGATATTGAAGGCCATTCCGCCGAGAAATACGAGGATAGCTATCGCGTAGCCCAGCCCGGGCAATACCTGATTGGCAACCTGCTGGGCTGGTTGGTTGGCCACGGTAATGATTCGCCAGATATTCAGTTGGGCTGCGGCATCAATCAAGATGGACAGCAAGATGATGCAAGCAAAGCTTGCACCAAGCTGGGCAGTAAACACTGCGGTCTGCGTGAGGAATCCGGGGCCAATTGCCGAAGTAGCCATTAGGAAGGAGGCTCCCAATAAAACACTCCAATTGTATTTGCTCATGATACGAACGGTGCTTTAACGGCAATACCATCCTGTAAGAACGCGTGATATACGACTCTGGCCAATGCGATGGCATGTGGTGTATCGCCATGAATGCAAAGGGTGTCTACTTTTTCGAGTAGCGTGAAGGCTTGTTTAAGGGCTTGTAGCGTATCTGTAATTAACGCACCGGGACGAGACCGCGGTGTAAGCGAACCATCAGCTTCGTATGTTCTATCCATAAAACCTTCCGTGGCCACGCGTATCCCTTTTGTCTGTGCTGCGTCTACCATTGCACTACCAGCGAGTGCATAAAGCACTAAATTACTGTCAAATTCATAGATAGCCGATACCAGTGCTTCAGCTAAATTTATGTCTCGTGCCGCCATGTTGTACAATGCACCGTGTGGTTTAACATGATGAAGGGTAGCTCCTGCCGCCTTAGTGAAGCCAGATAACGCGCCGATTTGGTAAAGGGTGATTTGATACACTTCATCGGGCGAAATAGGCCTTTCTTGCCTGCCAAAGTTATCGACGTCCGGCAATCCAGGATGGGCACCGATGGCCACGCCTCGCAGAAGCGCTTGTTGGACAGTCAACTGCATGCGTAATGGATCCCCGGCATGGAAACCGCAAGCGATATTCGCCGAGGAGGCATAAGCAAGCAACAATTCGTCCATCACGTTGGACTGGCTCCCCGGAGTTTCGCCTATGTCACAGTTTAAGTCTATCGTAGTCATTTGAATGCAACAGGTAGGTCGGCTGCCAGCGCAGCAGCCAACTTATTTAATTGATCCGCTTGGCGGATATATAGCTTCTCCGCTTCAGCGCGGCTGATTTCCCGAAAATAGATGGTGTCGCCGGGCTTCAGCTGGGCACACAGCGGCATATCCACCGCCGCCACCTGCGCAATCCGGGGGTATCCGCCAGATGTCTGGCAATCTGCCATCAATACGATCAGGTTGCCATCGCCGGTTACTTGGATGGTACCGGGGGCCACAGCTGTAGAAAGCAGTTCCCGGTCGACAAACCGTTGTATTGGCGGCCCGTTTAGCTGGTAACCCATCCGATTGCAAGCTGTGCTGACCGTGTAAGGAGCGGATAGGAAATCCACGACAGATTTTCCGCCGAACCAAGTAAATTCATGCGCGGGGACTACCCGCACGGTATGGCGATCTTTGGGTAATAACAGCGGGCGGGCGATAGCCCACTTGGGATAGTTGATGATCTGCCCTTCCAGCCTACGGTACAGTTCCACCGCAATGTCAGTAAGTTCACGGCGTGCTTCCAACGCGTCACCATTCCGTAGCAATCGTCCCTGGTAGCCACCAATGGCCGCTGTTATGTAGGTGCTCCTGCTTCCTAATACCTCCGGGACGTCCCATCCGCCCGCTACGGCAAGATAGCTGCGGCAGCCATGGGCATCATTGATGAGACGAATGGTTGTACCCGATGGAACAAACAGGGGCCTATCTGCCGGCAACATTCCGGACCCCACTTTAAGGATAGCACCGCCGCCAGAATAGGCTAATAGTGCCGGTTGGTTGGTTTGGAATGCCGCATGTCCATAGGTGAACTCAATAACAGCCTCGTTCCCAAGATTGCCAACCGCTAAGTTGGCAATTCGGGCCGCCAACCGATCCATGGCCCCTGAAATGGGCACGCCTTGCGACAGGTATTCCCAGCGCCCCATGTCCTGTACGCTACTCATGATGCCAGCTTTAAGTATACGGATGCCCATAGTGTTTGTTGTAAAGTTTAAACTGGCGGGGCGTGATGGCTTGGAAAGCGACCGTGTCGCCTGCTTTCAACAAAGCGGGCGGCGTGCAATTGGCATCAAAAAGGCGAAGTGGCGTGCGGCCGATGATGTGCCAACCTCCCGGTGTGTCCAGTGAATATATGCCCGTTTGTTTTCCGGCGATACCTACGGATCCCGCAGGAACCATAGCGCGGGGAGTGGGTCTGCGGGGCGTTGCCAAACGCTCGGGCATTCCTCCCAAATAGGCGAACCCAGGCGTAAATCCTATCAGATGTACTTGATAGCTTGCCGTACAATGCAACTCGATGAGTTCTTCGGAAGTCATGCCATGCTGATTGGCTACCGCTTCCAAATCCGGGCCGTATACGCCTCCGTAACAAACCGGAATGCTGATTGGCTGGGATTTGGCCCGCACAGAATTATCCACCTCATCAGTGAGCTTGTTCAGGTAATCGGACACGCGCTCAAAACAATGAATACCGGCAAGATTGGGTGACCGAATAACCACCATGGGATCAAAAAAAACGCTTAATGTCGTGTAAGCAGGCACCGAGGCACGGAATCCATCGAATGGATTGCTGTGCAACAGCATGTTAAAGGCTGTGATGCGCGTTAAGTGGTCGGCCCGCAATTCTTCACCGAAATCAAGTGTAACCGCATATTCACTCAACGCGTAGATGAAGAACGCACTGGTTTTTTTTTGATATGCATCCATCCGTTCCTGATAAATTAATCAATAATAGGAAAAATTAATAAGCGGTCAAAGGGCAGTCGCCTTAAATCAATAAAATAAGCGTAGCTATTACCGTCAAGCAGATCATGAGTCGCTTAAATTGCTGTTCAGGTATTACCTTGACCATTTGGATACCGATGAAGCCGCCCAAAACAATGAAGGGTAATGCAGTCAAATCAAGCAAAAAGCCGGCGGTGGTGATGTTGTCCCAGACGAATAGCTGCAATGGGATTTTGAGGTAGTTCAATATCATGATGAACCATGCGCCCGTAGCGACAAAGGCGAATTTCGGCAGGCGCATAGCAAGCAGGTAGACGGTAAGTATAGGGCCTGCGGCATTGCCAATCATCGTGGAAAATCCAAGCGCAAGTCCAATAAAAGGAGCGAACCACCGTGAAGTCGTGAGGAGTTCGAGCTTTTCCGTGCGGCTGGACGCGAACATGGTGCCGATTCCCAGCAGAATGCATCCAGCCATCATTACCCGGAATCCCGATTCGGGGACAACATGCCCCAGCACCAATGCGGTCATCAAGCCCAGTAGTGCCCAGGGCATGGGTCCGAAAACCAATTCTCGATGGAATTTCTTGCGATAGTAAATGACGGCCAATAAGTCGGCCATGCACAACATCGGCAGTACGACTCCGGTCGAGTTTTTGGCGCCAAAAAGTAATGCGAAAACCGGCACTGTGAGCGTACCGATATTAGGTAGGCCTGTCTTGGACATGCCGATAAGCAGGGCGCAACAAAAAAAAACGACCCATTCCGGTCCTTGCAACAGGCCGGAAAAATCAGGCATGGCGGGGGGTCAGCAGTTGCTTGATGTGATCGATGCTGATATCGTGATAATCGCTGATATAATACCGGCAGGGGGGAAGTTGTTCCTTCGTATGCGAAGTGAGCACTCCAACCACATTGGCACCGGCATTGATGGCCGCGGATACGCCGGAAAAGGAATCCTCGAAAATGACGCAGTTTGCCGGCGATACGCCAAGGTTGCTGGCAGATTTCAAATAGATCTCAGGATCGGGTTTGTGTGCCGTGACATCCTCACTCGCTAATATTGATTCCATTTGGGATTCGAAGCCCAATCCGTCCATAATCAAATCGAGGTTGGCCCGAGGAGCCGATGTGGCTACACCTGTACGGAAGCCTTCGGCCTTAAGTGCTGCAAGGAACGTTAGGAATCCATCGATAGGTTTGACCTGAGTCTTGTAAATTTCACGGAAAAGCCCTTCTTTTTCTTGTTCCAAGCGGATAAATTCGTCACCTTCAATGACACGCTTGAAGAAGTAGTTCATGATATAGCTGTTGTGCTTGCCATACATATGATCTTCAAATTCCTGCTCAGTGTAAGGAACACGATATTTGTCAAAAAATTGCTTGAATGCCTCCGTGTGGTAAGGATTGGTATGGGCAATAACCCCATCCATGTCAAAAATGACCGCATAATTATCCATGCCGCAAAGGTAGGTTTTTAATATGTAAACGTCAATCCACCGCCTGCCGGCTTCTCCGTATAATGCAACAGCGAAGCCCAGCAGCAGAGCAACGCAAGGAATAATCCCGTTTTCATGATGGTCAATGAATTAAGCGGTCAGTGGCTCCGCCTTGAATCCTGCTTTGCCGACTGCCGCAATAATCACTTCTTCCGTTGCCGTATCCGCAGCTACAGTCAATACCTTATCAGGATTGTTGATGTCTACTTGCCATTTTCCTTCACCAACAGCTTGATTAAGGGATGGGGTCACGGCCGCCACGCAGCCTCCGCAGTGGATAGTTGTCTTGAATTTGAGTTGTTCGTTCATGATATGTGTTTTTTTGTGTTAACTCCATTTCAGCCGCAGGCTATTGCTCACCACGCTGACACTGCTGAGTGCCATGGCAGCCCCGGCAATCATCGGATCCAGCAAAAAACCATTGATAGGATAGAGGATCCCTGCAGCAATGGGAATACCGATGACATTATAAATAAACGCCCAAAAGAGGTTTTGTTTGATCGTCCGTACCGTTTTTCGCGAAAGCTGAATAGCTTGCGATATCTTAGTGAGATCGTTGGATATGATAGTCATCTTGGCTACATCCATGGCGATATCACTTCCTTTACCCATAGCAATGCTTACATCGGCTTGTGCCAGGGCATTGCTGTCGTTGATGCCGTCGCCTACCATCCCCACTACTTTGCCCTGGTTTTGCAGCTCCTTAACGAAATCAGCCTTTTCTGCAGGCAATACGTTTGCCCGGTAATTGGCGATGCCGATTTGCCGAGCTACCGCTTGTGCGGTTCGTTCATTGTCGCCAGTCAGCATATAAACGTCGATATCTGCCGCTTGCAGGCTGCGGACAGCTTCGCTGGAGGTGGTTTTTATGCTGTCGGCAATGGCAATCGCCGCGAGTAACATGGTATTATCGGCAAAATAAATGACGGTATGGGCGAGTTCCAACTGTTTGTTTATCCACGGCTCGGCCTCCGGGCCGACGATGATTTCGCTCCGTTGCAGCAGCCCTATATTACCGATCGAATATGTTTTTCCCGCGTAAGTGCCATATACCCCTTGCCCTGGCATGTTCGTTATCCCTAAACCATTCAGAAATACCGCCTGCTCATGAAAAGCGGCAACCACAGCATCAGCTAAAGGGTGCTCCGATGACTTCTCGATGCTGTACAGAATATTGCGCAGTTCATCTGTTTCTTGCACAAACCATTGCTGCGCTATCACCTCTGGTTTGCCCTCGGTGATGGTACCGGTCTTATCCAGTATGATGGCATCAAGCTTTTTGGCCTGCTCAAGGCTTTCGGCATCCTTGATTAAGATGCCTTGTTCCGCTCCCTTACCCATGCCCACCATAATGGCAGTAGGGGTAGCCAAGCCCAGCGCACATGGACATGCAATAACCAACACGGTGACCAATGCCAAAAGACCATGTGTGAAACCCTGTTGACCGTCGAGTATCATCCATAAGCCAAAGCTCAGGACAGCGATGCCAATCACAATAGGGACGAATATACCTGCTATCTGGTCGACCAGCTTTTGTACGGGAGCTTTACTGCCCTGCGCGTCCTGTACCAACTTAATAATTTGGCCAAGGAGTGTTTCACTACCTACCTTTTCGGTTTGAAACTGGAAGCTTCCTTTTTGATTGATGGTGCCGGCAAAGACGATGGATCCGGCTTGTTTGGCCACCGGAACCGGCTCGCCACTAATCATGCTTTCATCCACATAAGAGTAGCCGGAGATCACGGTGCCGTCTACAGCAATTTTTTCGCCGGGTTTCACCAAAAGGATGTCGCCGACCTTCACTGTAGCGAGGGGGACTTCCATTTGATGACCGCTGTGGTGCACGACCGTTACCATTTTGGGCTGCAGCCCCATTAATTTCTTAATAGCTGATGACGTGTTTCCCTTTGCCCGATCTTCCAACAGTTTGCCAAGCAGGATAAAGGTAATGACCACTCCCGCTGTTTCATAATACGTATGCGCATGCAGCCCGCGGCTGTGCCAGAAATCGGGAAACAACATGTTAAACACACTGAATAGGTAGGCTACCCCTGTGCTTAGTGCCACCAATGTGTCCATGTTGGCGGATCGGTGCTTGGCCTGTCTGTAGGCTCCGACGAAAAACTGCCTTCCAAAAATAAAAACGATGGGCGTAGCCAGCAGCCACATTACATAAGTTGCCCATCCTTGATTCATCAGCACCGGTGTCATACCGATAATAGCCAAGGGAATGGCCAATATGACAGCACTGACTGTGCGCTTTTTCAGCGATTTGAAATGGGACAGCCGCAGCATCTCCAGCGTATCAACGACTTCCTCCGTTTCTTCCACCACCAAATCATAGCCAGCGGACTGCACGGCCGCTTTCAACTGCTGCTCATTTGTGACGCCGGGAATGTATTCTACTTGCGCGGTGGCGTTGGCATAGTTTACCGAAGCGGTAATCACGCCGGGCTGCGCAGCAAGGATGGTCTCCGTACTGTTGGCACAAGAAGCACAGGATAGATTAAGCACGGGAAATGTCTTTTTCGTTGACGGGACGCCGTAACCAAGATCCCGGATTTTCTTCACGGCTTGCGGTATCAAGGGCGCGACGTTGTCGGCAACGATGACCGCGCGCTTATTGTTCAACTCCACGTGATGGCGGTCGATATTTGGCAATTCGGCCAGACCATTGTCTACAATCATCGCGCAGTGCTCACTGCTGACGTCTTCCAGTGGTAAATATATGGTGTTTTTTGAGTTTTCCATGCTATTTATTGATGTAAACAAATATCGGCACGCGAAGCAGGATAAGGTTTACATAATGATGGAAAAAGTTTATACTTTAAGGTTTTATGAACAGTAGAGGCTTGATGTTAGCACCAATTAACAAATAACAATTGAATTAATGTTACATTTGGCATCGATGCTGTATCAAAACACAGCTTAACGTCATTGACATTAAAGTTTTTTATATATGTCTTTTTACCAACGATTTACCTGTGCTGTGACGGTGTCATTGCTTTTGTCGCTTTCACAGGCTACCGCATTGGGCACATGCCAATTTTCGCCATCGGACAGTCTGCGGCTGACGGATACGCTTCCTATGGACACCGGTGTCATACGAGGGGAACTTCCCAATGGCCTGGTATATTATATACGCCATAACGAAGAGCCCAAGGATCGCGTTGTCATGTATCTCGCTACCAGGGTCGGATCGATAGTCGAAAATGAGAACGAGCGGGGGTTAGCGCATTTCCTGGAGCATATGCAATTCAACGGAACCAGGCATTTTCCAAAAAATGAATTGATAGATTACCTGCAACGGGCGGGCGTGCGCTTCGGGTCGGATCTGAATGCCTATACCTCGTTCGACGAAACGGTTTATCAATTGCCCATTCCTTCGGATGACCCAGAGCTACTTAAAAACGGATTACAGGTGATGCGCGACTGGGCACAGGATGCCCTGCTGGATGGGGAAGAGATAGACAAGGAACGTGGTGTGGTGCTTAATGAAATGCTGGGTGACCGGGGAGCACAGCAGCGCATGCGCGACCAGTATTTTCCGATGATTCTTAACCACTCGCGTTATGCCGAACGTCTACCTATAGGGACAAAAGAAATTATCGAGGGGTTTGATCACGAAACGTTGCGTGCTTTTCATCGGAAGTGGTACCGGCCCGAACTGCAAGCGTTGATCATCGTAGGTGATATCGATGTAGCAGTCATCGAAGCTCAAATCAAGACGTTGTTTAGCGATCTTAAAAATCCAGCGGATGCCCCTGAGCGTAGCGAGTACAGTATTCCACTTCGGGGAGAAAACCAATTCATGGCCGTGACGGACCCTGAAATGACGCAAACCGTAGTGCAAATTATTGTCAAGCACCCCGAAACCAAAGTGAAAACGGTGAACGACTACCGGACCCAACTCACCAAATCCCTTTTCAATCAGATGACAAGTGCACGTTTTGCAGAGCTCACCAGACAGGCCGACCCGCCATTCATACAGGGAGGGGGCAGCATAGGTGGGTTCCTGCGTGGGTTGGATGCCTTTACAATGTATGTCGCCTCCAAACCGGGCGAAGTTAAACTGGGTTTTGAGGCGGTGGTCACCGAGTTTGAGCGTATCAAGCGGCATGGATTCACCGCTACTGAATTGGAACGGGCAAAAAGTAATTTCGTGGCCAGTATTGAATCGGCTTATGCTGAACGAGATAAACGTAAATCCGAAAGCTATGTAGACAGCTATCTCAATCATTTCCTTGAAGGCGAGAACGTATTGAGCAATGAATACCGCTACCAATTAAGCAAGCAACTTATTGGTACCATCATGTTGGATGAGGTGAACCGGATAGGCAGGCAATATTATGTAGACCACAACCGCGACGTGCTTATTATGGCGCCGGATAAAGACAAAGACAGTCTGCCCGATGAGAAAGCGGTAGATAGCTGGTTTAATACGCTAAAAGCTAAGGATATTGCGCCGTATGACGACAATGTGCAGGATGAACCCTTGCTGGAACAGCAACCACAGGGCGGAACGGTGATTAAACGGGTGGACCGGCCTGACTTGGGTATGGTTGAGCTTACGTTGAGCAACGGTATAACCGTTGTGCTGAAACCCACGGATTTTAAAAATGACGAAATTCATTTCGCTGCTTTCAGTCCCGGCGGGACGGCCTTGTATAATGAAAAGGACTTCCTCTCGGCGACCTATGCCGCTACCATAGTAGGGGGAAGCGGTCTCGGACCGTATGATGCCACCCAGCTAATGAAGTTCCTTAGCGGCAAGAAAGTGTCCGTAAGACCATATATCGCCGAACGTTATGAAGGGTTCAATGCTTCAAGTGGAAAAAAGGACCTGCATACGGCCTTTGAGCTAATTTATGCCTATTTCACTGTACCCCGGCTGGACATCGACGTATTCCAAGGTTATATGCAGCGCATCAAGGCGTCGCTGGCCAATCGGCTGGATGATCCGGATGCGGTATTTGCCGATACGATAAACGCTGTTTTATACAATAATAATATCCGACGGACCAGCATGACCGTTGAGCAGGTCGATCTGATTAATCCCGAAAGGGCCTATGAAATTTATAAAGAGCGTTTTGCCGATGCTTCGGACTTCACAGTCACTGTTGTGGGGAGCTTTACCGAAGATGAAATCGTACCTTTGGTATTACAATACCTGGGTGGGTTGCCGGCCATGAACAGAAAAGAGGAAGCTCCTGATTTAGGCATCTACCCACCGGAAAAAGGCTTACAACGTACCGTATACCGGGGTAAAGAGCCGAAGTCGAGTGTAAGGTTGTATTATTTCGGGAATTACGACTATTCGGAGGACGAGAACTTGCAGATGGACGCTTTGGAAAGTATCCTCAACATCAAGCTGACCGAGCGACTCCGGGAAGCCGAAAGCGGCGTTTATGGTGTTTCTGTCAATGCCTCCTACGCCAAATCCCCCCGTTATCGATATTCATTCGGCATAGGTTACGGTACTAATCCGGATATGGTAGAACCACTGATGACTTCTGCCATGAATGAAATTAACACTATTAAACAATCGGGTCCAACACAGACGGATATTGATAAATTTGTCAGCGAACAGCGACGTGTGCTGGAGGTACAGTTGCGGGAAAACGGCTTTTGGTTAGGTCACTTGTCCGGTTCGTATCAAAACGGCGAAGATCCGGCGTATATTTTGAAGTACCTGGATGAGCTTCGTAAGGTGACGGTAGAAAGTGTGAAGGCCGTAGCCAACAAGTATCTCGTGGAGGACCACTTATTTAAGTTTGTGCTGATGCCGGAAGCGCAATGACCCGGAATACTTCAAAAAAGAAGCGCGTCCTGAGTTCAAGACGCGCTTCCTTATGCGGCAATTGATAAAAATCAAGTTAACCTAAGTAGGATTTTAGAATCCGGCTACGGGAGGTATGGCGGAGCCGTTGCAATGCTTTGTCTTTGATCTGGCGTACACGTTCGCGTGTCAGGTTAAATTTCTCACCAATTTCTTCCAATGAAAGCTGGTGATTGGAACCGAGGCCAAAAAACAGGACAATGATCTCACGTTCCCGTTCGGTCAGGGTGGCCAGCGATCGCTTGATTTCCTCAGAGAGCGATTCGTCAATCAGCGTACTGTCCGTATCCGGGTCGGTGTTTTCCAATACGTCGAGTAAGGTATTTTCCTCGCCCTGAACAAACGGAGCATCCATGGATACATGACGTCCGGAATTGCTCAGTGTATCCGACACTTTGTCTACCGTAGTTTCCAAAATATCTGCCAATTCTTCAGGTGACGGTTCGCGTTCATATTCCTGCTCCAATTTGGAGAATGCTTTGCTTATCTTGCTTAGCGACCCCACCTGATTCAAAGGCAAACGCACAATACGCGACTGCTCGGCAATAGCCTGTAAAATAGATTGTCTAATCCACCATACAGCATACGAGATGAATTTGAATCCCTTAGTCTCATCAAAGCGTTTAGCCGCTTTAATCAGGCCGAGATTGCCCTCGTTAATTAAGTCTCCAAGGGTAAGTCCCTGATTTTGGTATTGCTTGGCCACAGAGACCACAAAACGCAAGTTTGTTTTTGTCAGTCGCTCCAGAGCCGCTTGGTCACCTTCCCTGATTTTTTGGGCGAGGATAACCTCCTCCTCGGCTGTAATCAAGTCTACTTTACCAATTTCGTGCAAGTACTTGTCCAGCGACTGGGACTCACGGTTGGTAATGGATTGTGTAATTTTGAGCTGTCTCATTAACTATTAAGTACCTTCCTTTCTAAAAAGTTTGCGAAAATACGATTTTCTAATCATATAAACTGATTTTTTTGGAAAAAGTTGTCTGATTTAGAGGAAATTATCGGATTTTCTTGCAGTAATTTTAGTAACAAAAAGTGTTCCAAACAAATGGATGTCAGCTTGTGCAGACATCCATTTGTTTTCACATAAAATATTGGTTTTCTGAAATTTAAGTATTTGATTGTGTGTTTGAGGGTACAGATCACACCTCAATTATGAGATAATTGTGACAGAGGAAGGGCGATATCCCCGTAAAAAATCCACAACGTCCATTCTCTTCTTTCCTTCTATTTGGAGCTCCTGAATGGCGATATAGCCGTCATTACAAGCAAATTTCAGGAATGAGGTTCCATCGGTAACATAGGTTCCAGGCGGATGTGCTATTGCGGTTTTTTCCTTCGTTGCTTTGAAGACTTTTAATGCCTTTCCGTCCAAAAAGGTATAAGCTGCAGGATACGGACTAAGGCCCCTAATTAGGTTATACACGTCATCCACCGGCCGCCTCCAATCTATTTCGCAATCCTCCTTGAAAATCTTGGGGGCATGTTTAAGCTCGGTATCGGCAATCAGCGTATTTTGTGGCGTGGCGTTAGCTTTGCCACCGGCGATGGCTCTGACTGTTTTTGTCAACAATTCAGCACCAATGACCATCAATTTGTCATGCAGGTCTCCTGCGGTGTCATCCGGTGCGATGCGTACTTTCTCTTGAAACAGGATATGGCCGGTGTCAATTTCGTGTTGCAAAAGGAATGTACTGACTCCGCTTTCGGTCTCACCGTTAATAATCGCATGGTTAATAGGCGCCGCCCCGCGGTATTGGGGCAGTAGGGAGGCATGCAGGTTAATGGTGCCTAAGGGGGGCATAGCCCACACCACTTCAGGTAACATACGGAAGGCCACCACAACCTGTAAGTCGGCATTAAATTCGCGCAGTGCAGCCAAAAAATTCAAATCCCTGAGTTTTAAAGGCTGCAGAACAGGTATTCCGCGGGATTCGGCATAATGCTTCACAGCAGATTGCTGTAGTTTTTGCCCCCGGCCTGCCGGTTTATCCGGCGCCGTTACCACCGCTACGACATCTTCTCCGGCATTAAGCAATGCTTCGAGGGACGCTACCGCAAACTGCGGAGTACCCATAAATATGATGCGCATGAATTTTTGTTTTTAGTAATTTGTTATCTTTGCAAAAGTACAAATTATATCGAGAGCGGATTGAATTTCCCATATTTTTTAGCACGAAGAATTGCGATAAGCGGTAAACAGACCTTCTCAAAGCTTATTGTACGTGTGGCCATCGGGGCAATCGCTCTGGGCGTAGCGGCCATGATGCTGGCAATTGCTGTGCTGAAGGGATTTAAGGGCGAGGTGACGGCCAAACAACGTGGTTTCTTTGGGGACGTCACGTTGAGCAGATACGATTTGAATGTCTCTTATGAGCCTGCTCCATTCAGGCTTAGCGATGCCGAAACTCAGGCATTAAAGGCCATACCCGGCGTCTCTTCGCTTCAGTACTATGCGACCAAAGCCGGTATCATCAATGTCAACGATGAAGTTGAAGGCGTGCTGTTCAAAGGCATTGATGCCGTGTATGACCAAGGCTTTTTAAAGGATGTATTGGTAGCAGGGCGCGCCATCGACTTTGCAGACACCACCAAGGCAGTGGGCCAAATCATGATCTCCCAGTATACGGCAGATAGGCTGCAATTGGCCGTGGGGGATGACTTCATCATGTACTTTATCCAAGAGCCTGTCAGGAAGCGGAAATTCCAGATAATAGGTATTTTTCACACGGGCGTGGAGGAGCTGGACAAGACTTACGTGGTTGGCTCCCTTTCGCTAATCAGAAGGCTGAACAATTGGAGTGACGATGAGGTGGGCGGCTATGAGGTGTCCATTTCCGACTTTGATAGCTTATATGAGCTTACGGACAAAATACAGGATCTGCTTCCTATCCAAGTAGATGCAATCAATGTAAGGGATCAATTGCCGGAAATCTTCCAGTGGCTAGATTTACTGGATGTCAATACGGTGATTATTTTGATACTGATGATGGTGGTGGCCGTGGTCAATATGGTATCGGCGCTGTTGATCATCATCTTGGAACGTACACCGATGATAGGCATTTTAAAGGCGCTGGGATATACCAACGGTGGCATCCGGAAAGTCTTTTTGTACCAAGCTGCCTATTTGATAGGGGTGGGGCTTTTTATCGGCAATGCGCTGGGTGGCGGCTTGTATTTCTTTCAGCAGCAAACCCGTTATTTTAAGTTGGATGAGGCCTCTTATTATGTATCCTACATTCCCCTTAGGATCGATGCGCTCGAAATCATTGTGCTGAATATAGGCATCGTCGTTATCGCGTTGGCTGTTTTGCTTATTCCTTCCTATCTTATCAGCAGAATCAGTCCGATAAAAGCAATCCAATTCCAATAAATGAAAGTGTGCCCGTTAAACATGGCCGATTTTATTATCTTTGAGGCTGATTTAACAGAACGACGAGACATAATGATGTGCTAAAATCTAATCTATGGCTAAAAACTTTTTCGATCATTTAAGCCATGTATTTGAGACACCGTTGAGCAACCCGGTGCTTATTTTTGCCCTTATCCTTTTTATTATCCTGTTGTCGCCCATTTTGCTGCGCTGGATTAAGGTCCCCGGTATTATCGGCCTTATTCTTTCGGGCGTGGCAATCGGCCCGCATGGCTTAAATTTGCTCGAAAAAAACTCTGCGGTTGATCTATTTTCAACCATCGGTCTCCTGTATATCATGTTTATCGCCGGTCTTGAGCTGGACATGAACGAGTTCCGGAAGACCCGACATAAAAGTGTCTTGTTTGGCCTTTTTACTTTCGCGATCCCCATTGCCATCGGTTATCCGGTATGTTATTACATCCTTGAATATGATATGCTAGCCAGCATCATGATATCCAGCATGTTTGCTACACATACATTAGTTGCTTATCCGGTTGTAAATAGTTATGGCATATCAAAAAACGAGGCAGTAGCTATCACTATCGGAGGCACGATTCTTACCGATACCGCCGTGTTGATTATCCTTGCAGTCATCATTGGCGCATCCCAGGGACAGCTTGACAGGCAATTCTGGATGACGTTGGGCGTCTCGTTTGCGATTTTCCTGCTGATTATGTTTGGAATCATACCTCGCGTAGCCAAGTGGTTTTTCCAGAAAGTGGAGGGTGAAAAGACAGCTCATTATATCTTTGTGCTTTCTGTGGTGTTCTTTGCGGCTTTCTTAGCCGAAATCGCGGGGCTGGAACATATTATCGGGGCGTTTGTGGCTGGCCTGGCACTCAACAAACTCATTCCTCATTCGTCGGCATTAATGAATAGGATTGAATTTATCGGCAACGCTATATTCATACCCTTTTTTTTAATCAGTGTGGGCATGATCGTAGATGTAAGTGTACTGCTCAATGGGCCAGCGGCATTGTTCATTGCCGCGACGCTGACCATAGTAGCCATTTTCAGCAAATGGATTGCGGCATGGTTTACGCAACTTGTCTTCGGCTACACACCATCTCAACGACAGGTTATTTTTGGGCTCAGCAGTGCGCATGCTGCGGCTACTTTGGCAGTCATCATGGTAGGCTTCCGGTATGAAATCATTGATGAAAATGTACTCAATGGGACTATCGTGCTCATTTTGATTACGTGCATCGTGGCTTCGCTGGCGACGGAGTCTGCGTCTAAGAAAGTGGTACTTGCAGGCGATCAGGATGAGGTAACTAATGAAAAAAACATCGCAAGAGAAGAACAGCTGATGTTGCCGATCGCAAATCTGAACAACATGGAATCCTTGCTGGACTTCGCTACGCTTATTAAGAGCAACTATTCGCCGCATCCCATCACGGTATTGACCGTTGTACCTAGTAACGATATGGCCGAACAGAATCTGCAACGTGCAAGAAAAAACCTGGATTCGACTGCAAAATATGCCTCGGGAAGCGAAACAGAAGTAAACATGATGGCTACCATCGACCACAACGTTGCTAATGGTATCAGCAGGGCTGCCCGTGAAATAGGGGCCGACGGGATTTTATTGGGATGGCCCAGTAAACCGGGTATTATCGAAAAGATGGTTGGTGAAAAGACCGAAAGCATTCTTAACCAAACCGATACCAACTTGTTTATGTGCCATTTGGACAAACCAATGGTTACACAAAAGCGAATCTTGGCTTTTTGTCCGCCTCTCTCCGAATCGGAGCTTGGCTTTGATTACTGCATGGAGAAAGTACTCCTCCTTTCGCAAGAGCTTACGATCCCCATTCTTTACGTCTGTGATGAGCGTACGCAGCATGCCATTGCTGAGTATATAAAACGAAACAAAAATAGCACTCGGGTGTTGTTTTCTGATTACGATGAATGGGATAATCTCTCCGGGCTGAGGAAGTTTGTCAAAGAAAACGATATCATTGTGTTTTTTTCGGCAAGACAGGGAGAGATGTCTTATCGTCATTCATTTGACGGAATTCCGAAAAAATTGGGCAAGGTATATGCGCAGTATAACCGTATATTAGTATTCCCGAGCAGGCGAGCCGGGTATTCGCTTGACGAGTATGAAGATGTGGCCACAGCCCCATTACTACAGCGAATCGGAAGGGGTATTGGCAACATGTTTACGAAAGACTAAGATTTGATGCCATGATGGAACGCAAAATCACACAGAACGCTGATGGGACGCTCCGCGTGCCAGACAAGGTCGTCATACCGTTTATCGTGGGGGATGGCATCGGACCCGATATCTGGCGTGCCGCGGTAAGGGTATTCGATGCTGCCGTGGAAAAAGCTTATCACGGTGTACGCCGCATAACCTGGAAAGAAGTGTTGGCAGGTGAAAAAGCCTTTCAGCTTACGGGCGAATGGTTGCCGCAGGAAACTATCAACTTGCTCCAGGAATACCTGGTAGGTATAAAAGGCCCTTTAACCACGCCAATTGGGGGCGGTATACGTTCGCTCAATGTGGCAATACGAAAAGCGCTAGATCTTTACGTATGCCAACGGCCGACCCGCTGGTTTGAAGGGGTGCCTTCTCCCGTAAGATACCCTGAATATGTGAATATGGTGATCTTCAGGGAGAATACCGAAGATATTTACACCGGAATCGAATTTCCGGCGCACTCGGAAGAAGGAACGCGCCTAAAAGAGTTTCTTCAGCGTGAAATGGCTGTGGATTATGATCTCACGCCCGATACCGCCATTGGGATAAAAACGGTTTCTGAAAACGGTTCAAAGCGATTGGTCAGGGCAGCAATTGAACATGCAATCCGCAACGACCTCCCATCCGTCACTTTGGTTCATAAGGGAAATATTATGAAATATACCGAGGGCACGTTTAAAAGCTGGGGTTATGACGTGGCTGAAACTGAGTTTGCAGCCCGGACTTACACGTGGAGGCAATGGGAAAAAACGAAGGCGGCCAACGGCGAGCATGAAGCCAATGACGAATTGAAGCATGCCGAAAGGAAGGGGAAGGTCATCATAAAAGACATCATCGCCGATAATTTTTTACAGCAAATTTTATTAAATCCAAGAGATTATGCCGTAATTGCTACCTTAAATCTGAACGGTGATTATATTTCGGATGCATTAGCAGCCATCGTGGGAGGAATTGGCATTGCGCCGGGTGCAAACATTAATTATCAAACTGGCCATGCGGTATTTGAAGCGACGCATGGCACCGCCCCCCGCTTTGCGGACACAGATAGCATGAACCCCTCTTCGGTGATACTCAGCGGTGCAATGTTATTCGAATACATCGGCTGGAATGAAGTGGCTTCATTGATTACCGATGCCTTACAGATGACCATATTACAGCAAACGGTCACCGTAGATTTTTTTGATCATATGACAGCGGGAAAGCTACTAAAAACGAGTGAGTTTGCGACAGCAATCATTGATAAAATAAAATTGGGCTTTGACCGTTCGATATACTAAGGTACTAAGACAAGACATTCAACTTTTTAATCATTTGCTCCATGGCCAATATTTTGTTGGTAGAAGATGATACCACATTTGCTGCTATACTTGAAAATTTCTTGAAGAAAAAAGGATTTGAGGTGGTGGTAAAGTATAGCGTAAAAAGTGGCATCGAGGCACTTAAGCACGATTCGTTCCATTTGATCTTATTGGACTACCGATTGGGTGATGGCATCGGGTTAGATGTCGTGGAGGCACTCCACGCAGAAGGAAAGATCATTCCCTCCATAATCATGACCAGCTTCAATGATGTACGGACTGCTGTAAAGGCTATTCGCCAGGGGGTTTTTGACTACATCACCAAGCCGGTCAACCCTGACGAACTGCTGATGGTGGTAAATGAGGCGCTGGAAGGCAAATCCACTGAAAAAGAACCTGCTGTTATGCGAAGCCGGATAGCAGGCATCACCGGCAATACGATGGCCGATTTCGTGGAAGGCACCAGCGCTGCCGCCCGAAAACTCCATGAATACATTGCCCTGGTGGCACCAACCGATATGTCTGTACTGATTCGTGGGGAAAGTGGTACTGGGAAAGAATATGTAGCACGGTCCATTCACCAACGGAGCATGAGGGCCGACAAGCCGTTTATCTCCATTGATTGTGGCACGCTTTCCAAAGAACTGGCTTCCAGCGAACTTTTTGGTCACATTAAGGGATCGTTTACCGGTGCGCTGAATGACAAAACTGGCCAGTTTGTGGAGGCGTCAGGAGGCACACTGTTTCTAGACGAAATAGGCAATCTGTCCTATGATGTACAGGTCAAGTTGCTTCGCGCTCTCCAAGAAAAGGTTATACAGCCGGTGGGCGCAAATAAAACAATCAATGTAGACGTCCGGGTTATAGCGGCAACGAATGAAGACTTGCTCGGTTCAGGCAAATTCCGGGAAGATCTGTACCACCGGATCAATGAATTTGAAATTATTGTCCCCGCCCTTCGGGATCGCCGGGCTGATTTTCAGCAATTTGTGGACTTTTTTATCAAAAAAGCAAATGAAGAGCTTGGCAGGGGGGTGGTGGAACTGTCTGAAGAAGTGAAGGATATTTTTCATAATTACGATTGGCCCGGAAACCTCCGGGAATTAAAAAATGTGATTAAACGCATGGTGCTGCTTTCGCCAGGAGCGAAAGCAGAAGTAGCTGCACTGCCCGAAGAAATGGTATTCGCCATAAAAAATCCGGCTGTATCAACGGAGACGATACCTACAACCGACACCCCGGACCTCCGCTTACATAGCGAAGCACACGAGCGCAAATTAATTTTGGATGTACTGCAGAAAGCGAAATACAACAAAAGCAAAGCTGCCCAGATGCTCAATATCGACCGCAAAACCTTGTATAACAAGATGGAAAAGTATGGAATCGAATAATGCCGTGTGATGGTGTAGATTCGGTCATACGGTTCAGCCTTGTTGAATTATTCGCAATTATTCCAAGAATATATTGAATGAATTTCAATAAATAATTATTATTTTTGCGGCCAATTAAATAAGAAACCTTTCAATTTAGCTAAAAATGAAACATAATTTTGGAGCGGGACCATGCATATTGCCGCAGGAGGTTTTCCAAGAGGCCTCCCAGGCAATATTGAACTTCAACGATACCGGATTATCCATTTTGGAAATATCACATCGCAGCAAGGAATTTGAAGCCGTGGTAGCCGAAACCGAACGGTTGGTGCGCGAACTGCTTGCTGTACCGCAAGGCTACTCCATCCTTTTTTTGCAGGGAGGAGCGAGCATGCAATTTGCTATGGTGCCGCTAAACCTGTTGCCTGAAGGAGGCAAGGCGGCTTATTTGGATACCGGAACTTGGGCAAGTAAGGCTATTAAAGAGGCAAAAAAGGTAGGTGATGTTGCTGTTGTCGCCTCGTCAGCAGATGCTAATTACAACTACATTCCCAAGGCGTACGGGATACCCGTCGATGCCGCTTATTTTCACTATACGTCGAACAACACAATTTTCGGAACGGAAATTTTCGAAACACCAATAAGTACGGCACCGCTCGTATGTGATATGTCTTCGGATATCCTTAGCCGGAAAATAAACGTCGCCGACTATGGCCTCATTTATGCAGGTGCCCAGAAAAATATGGGACCGGCAGGGGTGACCCTAGTGATCGTGAAAGACGACTTGTTGGGTAAAACAGGGCGTACCTTACCGACTATTTTTGATTACCAACCTCATATCGCTGCGGGCTCCATGTATAATACGCCCCCCGTATTCTCGATTTATGTATCTATGCTCAACCTGCGTTGGCTGAAAAGCAAGGGAGGGGTCGAAGTGATCGAACAGGAGAACATCATTAAGGCACGTACGCTTTATGACGAAATTGACCGGAATCCGTTGTTCAGGGGAACGGCTGTACCGGAAGATCGCTCACGGATGAATGTCACGTTTGTAATGGAGGACAAGGTACATGAAGACGCATTCTTAGCGTTGGCTAAAGAACGCGGCTTAGTAGGGCTTAAAGGTCACCGGAGCGTTGGCGGTTTCCGGGCTTCCATATACAACGCGTTGAGTATCACTGGTGTTAATGCACTGGTCGATGCCATGCAGGAATTTGAAGAAAAAAATAAATAGTTGTAACTGTAAGCTATCGCCCGCCGCTTATCGTAGGCAGGCGAGCTTCGTCGCGGATAAAAAAGCAAATATATAGATGAAAATACTAGCAAACGACGGAATAGATCCCCTTGGCAAGCTACTGCTTGAAAAGGCAGGGTTCACCGTAGATACGAATCATATACCACAAAAGGAGCTCCCTTTAAAACTACCTGCATACGACGCTATTACGGTACGCAGTGCAACGAAAGTGCGCCAAGCGCTAATTGATGTGTGTCCAAACCTGAAATTGATCGGAAGGGGAGGAGTAGGGATGGACAATATCGATGTCGATTATGCCCTTGCCAAGGGAATTGCCGTGGTGAATACGCCAGCGGCCTCCTCATTGTCCGTGGCCGAATTGGTGTTTGCGCATTTATTGGGCGGTGTGCGGTTCCTTTATGATGCACAGCGCAAAATGCCTCTTGAGGGAGATACCAATTTTGGTGGGCTTAAAAAGGCGTATGCGAAAGGTGTCGAACTGCGCGGAAAAACGTTGGGTATCGTTGGGTTCGGACGAATCGGCAAAGAGACAGCCAAGGTCGGACTGGGATTGGGAATGGACGTGATGGTAAGTGACCTGTTTGAAGTTCCTGCGGCGCTCCCGCTAACCTTGTCTGGAGGCATTACCGTGGACGTGCCTATCAAACAGGTTGCACTTGCCGAGTTATTGCAAAATGCTGATTTCATTTCATTGCATGTGCCCTTCACCGATAAACCGATTATTGGAAAGGACGAATTTGAGCTGTTGAAGCCCGGGGTCGGCCTTGTCAATGCTTCACGCGGCGGTGTGATCGACGAGTTGGCACTTATCGATGCGCTCAATAGTGGAAAAGTAGCCTTTGCAGGCTTGGATGTGTTCGAAAACGAGCCCACACCCCGTAAGGAATTATTGACAAATCCCCGGGTATCGCTGACCCCCCATATCGGGGCAGCAACTAATGAGGCGCAGGAGCGTATTGGCGAGGAATTGGCCAACTTAATCATCCAGACCCTAAAAAAATAATTTCAAAGCGTTATGGTGGCATGAAGGGGCATTTAGCTATCTTTGTGCCTTTATTTTTTTATAATGAAAGTATTAAAATTCGGAGGAACATCTGTAGGGAGCGCCGAGCGCATGAAGGCACTCCTTGATATCATCGATACGCGGGAACGCCAAATCGTTGTGCTGTCGGCTGTTGCTGGCACCACCAATGCCTTGGTCGAAATAGCCCAAGCTTTCACAGCAGGCGATAAGAGTCAGGCCGCAGCGCTTATCCATGAACTCCGCAATAAATACAGTGCATTGATTTCCGAGCTTTTTACTACGGAAGAAGGGCTTCAAAACGGGAAAGAACTAATCGAATATCACTTTAACCTTATCGATTCTTTTTCCAGCCATCTGTTTACTCCCATTGAGGAGAAAATTATTCTGGCACAAGGCGAATTGATCTCGACGACACTTTTCCATTTTTACCTGACTGAACTCGGGATACGGTCAAAATTATTGCCGGCATTAGACTTCATGAAAATCGATGAAGACAACGAGCCGAGAATAGATTTCATCCGAGAGCAGTTGAACGAACTGTTACTCCAATCAAACGACCACAATTTCTTTATCACACAGGGCTATATATGCAGAAACTCTTTTGGCGAAATTGATAATCTCCGTAGGGGAGGGAGTGACTATACTGCTTCGCTTATAGGGGCGGCTATTCGTGCCGACGAAATCCAGATTTGGACAGATATCGATGGTATGCATAACAACGATCCCCGTATCGTGAAGGGGACCCAGCCGATTGCTAATCTCAGTTTTGATGAGGCCGCGGAGCTAGCTTACTTCGGAGCGAAGATATTGCATCCGCAGAGTGTCTTCCCCGCCCAACGTTATAATGTGCCGGTACGGTTATTGAATACCATGCAGCCACAGGCCCCGGGAACACTGATTAACAAGGAAGGTGCCGCAAAAGGTGTGGTGCGATCCGTCGCGGCGAAGGATGGTATTACGGCTATCCGTATCCATTCGTCGAGAATGTTACTCGCCTATGGCTTTTTACGCAGGGTCTTCGAAGTGTTCGAACGTTATAAAACGCCTATTGACATGATCACGACATCAGAAGTGGCCATATCACTGACGATAGACGATACCAAATACTTGACGGAGATTGAAAACGAACTTAAGGACTTCGGTTCGGTGGAAGTAGACAAGGACCAGACGATTGTATGCGTAGTCGGTGATTTCGGATTAGACACCCACGGCTACGCCTCGCGGGTGCTGGACGCCGTGAAACACATCCCCATTCGCATGATTTCTTATGGGGGAAGTAACTATAACATATCCATGCTGCTGCAAACAGCACACAAAGTTGAGGCTTTGCGGTCATTACACAACCGACTTTTTTAATTTACCAATGATCAATTATGTTTGACGCACAACGTATTGTTGCTTTTTCCCAGCAGGAAACCCCTTTTTATTTTTATGATTTAGCATTGTTGCAGCAGACGTTAGACGCTGCTAAACAAGCTGCCGATATCCACAATTTTCACGTGCATTATGCGCTTAAAGCGAATTTCAATCACAGGCTGTTGAACGCTATTTGCAAAGCCGGATTCGGAGCCGATTGTGTGAGTGGAAACGAAGTAAAAAAAGCCGTTGAAATTGGCTTCAGATCGACCGACATCGTGTTTGCCGGCGTCGGCAAATCTGATAGGGAAATCAAGTATGCGCTGACCCAGGACATTTTTAGCTTCAATGTCGAATCGGTTCAGGAGTTGTTGGTTATTGATGGGTTGGCGGCGGATCAAGGGAAAAAAGCACGTGTAGCCCTCCGTATCAATCCGAATGTGGATGCCCAAACGCACCATTATATCACTACGGGCTTAGATGAAAATAAATTTGGTATTGCACAGTGGGAACTGCCCGAAGCCATCGAAACACTGAGGCAATGCCAACACATCGAGCTGATAGGCATACATTTCCATATTGGATCCCAGATTACTGATCTCAACGTGTTTAAGAGCCTTTGTGTAAAAGTTAATGAACTTAACAATTGGTTTGACGAACGTGGCTTCCGTCTGCGTGTGCTTAACGTGGGAGGCGGACTTGGTGTCGATTATCACCAACCTGACGCTTCATTGGTTCCGGATTTTCTTGGATATTTCTCGGTTTTTGCCAACTTTCTTGAACGCAAGCCCGGTCAGGAGGTTCATTTTGAGTTGGGCAGGGCATTGGTATCACAGTGTGGTAGCTTAGTCAGCCGGGTGCTGTATGTGAAAAATGGAATCAAGAAAAATTTTCTAATTCTGGATGCAGGTATGACCGAATTGATGCGGCCGGTGTTATATCAGGCATATCATCGCATCGAACGGCTCGACCAAACCGAGTCGGAGACGGAAATGCTGCATTACGATGTTGTTGGGCCGATTTGCGAAAGTAGCGACTGTTTTGGCAAGGAAGTGCTGCTTCCAAAATCAGAACGCGGAGACCTGATAGTCATACGCACGGCAGGTGCTTACGGTGAGGTCATGGCCTCGCACTATAACCTACGAAACGAAATACGGTACGTGTACAGCGACGACATTCAGCAATCCTGATCTACCCATTGATTAGTGTCAGCATTTCTGCGGTATTGCGTACATCCAGCTTGTGCAGGATATTTTTACGGTGTGTCATCACGGTATGGATGGATAAAAATAGAATATCCGCAATCTCCTGATTTGTATGCCCGTTGCTTACCAGCTTAATGATTTCGAGTTCGCGTTTGGAAAGCTTGAACTTATTCAAGAATTTATCTTCGAACAGCGCGTTTGCCACTATCGAGTTAGACTTGTCGGCTCGGTCATAATCATACCGATTCTCGCCGTTATGGATTGCTTTAATGGTATCGATGAGATGCTGTGCATTGGAATCTTTGCGTAAATATCCGTTGATATCCAATTCCCTGCACGTTGCATAAACATGCTCGTCGGCATACATGCTCAAAACAACGATTTTACTGGGGGTTTGATTTCTTTTCAAGGCGCGAATGGTATCAGGTCCGTTTAAGATCGGCATGTTTAAATCAATCAACACCACGTCGACGGTATGCGTTTCCAGAAAGTCTATAAGCTCTTTTCCATTGGTGCAGATCTTAGTTACCGTCAAACTCGGATCGGATTGCAAAATGGATGCAACACCTTCTGACATTAGCTTGTGATCATCAGCTATCGCAATCGTTATCATTGCTAAAAGACTATGGAAAGCAGTTACCCTTGCGGAATACGGAGTGTTATATTGGTTCCATTGCCGGGTGCAGAATTTATCCGGATATCTCCGCCGATGAGCTTCAAGCGATCATAGATATTAATGAATCCCGTTCCATTGCGAACAGTACTTGTCTCAAAGCCGACGCCGTCGTCAATAATGGATAATACACAACTTCCTTTTTCCGCCACTAACTTAACAAATATATGTTTAGCTTCCGCATGTTTTAAGATATTATTGATGCATTCCTGAAAAATGCGACTTATCATCACACGGTTCTGGATACTTGGAAGCTCGCATATCCCCTCGCTCTCGAATGATGTTTGCATCGTACCCGCCTTATGTACTTTATTAAGTTCCTGTTCGATAAAGTCGCCTAGCGAATATTGCTCGACACGATTGATATTAAGATCGTGGGACAAGACACGGATATCTGTAATAGCTTGGTCAATTAATTGAGTAACGGCTGTCTTTTGCTGCGTTTCCGGATGAGTAAGATACAGTTTGATCAAGGATAGAAGCTGGCCAACATTGTCATGGAGTTCCTGACCTACGTATTTCAACGTTTCTTCACGTATTTCCACTTTGGCTTTCAATGCAGCCTGCTCGTATTGCGCGATTAAGCGCTGGCGCTCCTCGATGGACCTGATTTTCCGCTTTTGATAAAAGATGACCATCATAAACATAAAAACGCCAATCAACGCGAGCATCAAACTTCCAAACAGGAATGCGATGATGATTTCATTACTGGAAGCGTCCATGTTTTCAGGTATTATCCCGTTTTATCAACGTATTTATTTATGCGGTTGGCTCCTTGTGTTCAGCTTTATGTAACATCATGCCGACAACATACATGGCGTAAAGCAAAAAACCGAATATTCTTGTCATCAACGGACCTATGATCGGATTGCTGGCGACTAAATAATCCCAAATAATGATGGTCAGTGTACTACAAAGGTAAAAGAAAAAGATGGCAGTGACAATCCAGAATGTGGCACTCCGGGTAGGGTTTACTTCATTTTCCGCGGCCGATGAGGTCAACATTTCATGAAAATAAAGCAACGAATAAATCACCAACGAAACGGCCAAGGCTGTACGGGAGTAAGTCATCAATGCGAAAAAGCCTTGAATAAAAGCCAGATTGATAACATAGAATAGCAAGTTTATTACGGTGGTGGAAACGATAAACTTCCGTTTTGCCGGATGTTTGACGATGTCATAGAACAAAGCACTAAAATATGCGATGTTGACTGGCATCGTGAGGTTGAATATAAAATAATTTGGTTCATGCTGAGTGAATACAAACGAATACAGCGCCGCCGCCAACTGGTAGAGGAATTGGAAAAGCAGGAAAAAGGAGAAAAATTTCAGGACGGAGGATCCCAAAATTTTTCTCTTATAGAAACTAAGAATTGCCGCCAATAAAACTAAGGACAATAAAGCGATGGTGATTGTATTCATCGATGTCTGGGGCACATAACCTTAAAGCAGCATGCCTTCCGACGGGGGCGGCGGACACATGTTTAAATCATCCGCTGGTAGGCCTGCATTCGTTGAACTGAGGGGCATTACTATCGGTCCGGCTTTTTCGTCAGATTTAACGGCAGTCTCGTCTTCCTTGGGGATATTTAAACAATCAACACTGTTTTCCATCGTTGGATCTTTCGGATCCTTGGATTTGGTAGCTACCATGACAAGCGTTTGTGCCAACTTATATTCTTGGTTCTTAAGCTTGGAATCCGGGTAATCATCCGCGACTGCGTAATAGAAGCGGATACCGTCTGCATTATTGATTTCCAGAAGCTCAAGGATGGCTTCCTTACTCACCCAAACGCAACGTGGTTCGTCTACCTTTCGGCCAAGGATTTTGCTGCGTTCCTTTGCTGCGGGTTGTCGTCTTTGGACGTCATAGGCATCAACCATTTCCTTGGCTAACTTGACTGAAATGAGGGTAAGTTTGCTTTTTTTTCGGCTGTTTGCATCTTCCATAATAAAGGTCTTTTATGTTTGCACTTAGATTCACAAACATCAAAAAAAAGACCATCAACGGCAATACACCAAAATGGGTATTTTATACATTGCCCGATTCGAAAACGGCATCTATTTTCCAGTTCAAGGAATTAAGCGAAGCTTGTACGGCAAGTTGGTCGCACCGTTCGTTCTCAGCATGACCCGCATGACCTTTTACCCAAACGAAGCGTACCTTATGTACTTTATAAACCTTGAGGAAACGCATCCACAAATCTTTGTTCTTCTTGCCTGCAAATCCTTTTCTTACCCATCCGTGCACCCAGCCTTTTTCTACCGCATCAATGACATATTTCGAATCCGAATAAACAACGACATCTTGCCCCGGCTTCTTAAGTGCCTCCAAGCCCGTTATGACAGCCAAGAGTTCCATGCGGTTGTTGGTGGTCTTTCGGAAGCCTTCTGATATTTCTTTATAATGAGGACCTGAGCGTAGGATAACTCCGTATCCGCCAGGACCGGGATTGCCGCTTGACGCGCCATCGGTATATAATTCAATCATGGCCAGCAAAGGTAGTTATTCGGAGGGAAACCCTTGCGAAAAAATAGCAGGTTGCCTAAGTTTGCACAAATGAAACACATCGTAGTATTTACCGGAGCTGGCATTTCCGCGGAAAGCGGGTTAAAAACTTTTAGGGGCGAAGACGGCCTGTGGGAAGGTTATAGGGTGGAGGATGTAGCCACGCCAGAAGCTTGGGCAAAAGACCCGGAAATGGTACAGCATTTTTACAATATCCGTCGCAAGGCCGTATTAGAAGCGGAACCAAATGCTGCACACCGCGCCTTGGTAACGTTGGAGGAAACCAATCGGGTAAGTATTATTACACAAAATATCGATGATCTGCACGAACGTGCGGGCTCAAGTACTGTACTGCACCTCCACGGACTTATTACACGTTCGCAGTCGAGTATCAATCCTAAGCTGACTTATCCGATAACGGGAAGCAAACTTCACATGGGAGACCGTTGCGAATTAGGAAGCCAGTTGCGACCGCACGTTGTTTGGTTCGGGGAACCGGTGCCTGCAATGGGGGAAGCTATCCGTATTTGCCAGACAGCAGATATATTCATCATAATTGGTACTTCACTCCAAGTTTATCCAGCTGCCGGCTTATTAAACGAGGTGCCAGCAACCGCGACGAAATATTTTGTTGACCAGCAGGCGTCGGAATTACTTAAGCGGACCGACGTTATCTGTGTTGATGAAAAAGCTACCGTTGGTGTGCCGTGGATCGTCGCACAGCTGACCACCTAAATCACTATTCATGCCGGTCGTAGGCACTGATAAATGACTTGCGCATGTCATTAAAACGCTCTGCAACAGAATGGCTAAATTCATCATCAATAAGCTGGAATACACCATCGACGCCGTTTGTGATCGCTGATTCGGCGATTTTGTAAACTTGTTCAAGTGAGCCCTGCTCAAACTTAATGATGAATTTCTGATTCATCGCGAAAATCGTAATCTTAAAGTCAGGGTGGGGGAGTTCGGCTACCGTTCTCATGCGTTTATTTTATACTAAGCCTTGCGATTTCATGGCTTCCGCAACTTTGATAAAACCGCCAATATTGGCGCCTTTCAGGTAATTGATCTTGCCATGTTTGTTTTTGCCGTAATGCACACAAGTGTCATGGATGTCATGCATAATCTTTTTGAGCTGATTATCCACGGCGTCTGCAGGCCACTGCTGACCAAGCCGATTCTGCGACATTTCAAGCCCTGATACCGCCACACCGCCTGCATTAGCAGCTTTACCCGGTGCATAAAGCATGTCCGACCTCAAAACAGCTTCTACAGCTTCTGCCGTGCAAGGCATATTTGCGCCTTCCGCTATACAGATGCAACCGTTTTTTAGCAGCAGCTCGGCATCCTGCTCGTTTAGCTCATTTTCGGTGGCGCAGGGGAGGGCGATATCGCACGTAAATTGCCAAGGTTTTTTACCCGCATGATATTCGCCAGCATAGCGTGCAGTATACGCTTCAAGGTTACGATTCAACGAATTCACGTAATCCAGCTTCTCCAGCGTAAATCCACTTTCATCATAGATTGTCCCGTTACTGTTCGAAATGGTAACCACTTTAGCGCCAAGCGCTATTGCTTTCAAAGCTGCATAATAAGCTACGTTACCGGCGCCGGAGATAGCCACCTTTTTTCCTTTCAATGAGTCACCATTTTCATAAAGCATTCGCTCGACAAAGTACAGTAATCCAAATCCAGTGGCTTCGGGCCGCATAAAGCTACCGCCCCAGGCCGGACCTTTGCCCGTTAAGACACCAGTAAAGTTGTTCTGGAGACGTTTATACTGGCCAAACAAATAACCGATTTCGCGTTGGCCGACACCAATATCACCCGCGGGCACGTCCGTGTCTGAACCGATATGCCGATAAAGTTCGGTCATAAAGCTTTGACAAAAACGCATAATTTCGTTGTCCGATCTGCCTTTGGGGTTGAAATCTGCGCCACCTTTGCCTGCACCAAGGGGCAACCCGGTGAGACTATTCTTGAATATTTGCTCAAATGCTAAAAATTTTAAGACACTTAGGTTAACCGTTGGAGCAAATCGTAGTCCGCCTTTATACGGACCAAGCGCACTGTTCATCTGTACACGATAACCCCGGTTTATTTGCACCTGCTGATTATCGTCAAGCCAGACAACCCGGAATGAAATTGTTCGCTCCGGCTCAACCATTCGTTCCAGCAATTTCAAATTGATAAGCTCAGGTGCATGTTCGTTGATGTAAGGAATGACATCGCTTGAGACTTCCTTGACGGCTTGTATAAATTCAGCTTGGTTTGGATTGCGTGCAGCTACGTAATCAATAAACGATTGGAAATATTCTGACATGTAAATTTAATATAGTGTCTGGAGCCACAAATTTAAAAATTTTTAATAATGATTGTGTTCTGTAAACTAATTTTTAAATGGGTCGGGCTATTTTTGGAAAGTCACTAAGTTGAGTAAATTATATAATTGATGTTATGTTAAATAGTGTTCGCCTCATCAACCCATTAGACCGTCCAAGCTGCATGAACGGCTACTGTACGAGTTAGTCCAGTTTTGTAATCATTAATGCAGCTACGGTCAAATTATTACGCGAATCGATAAGGATGGCACCGCCGTTGGCTTTGTTTGCCGTGTATGGATCCATGGCTAATGGATCCGCCGATTTGAACTGTATTTTACCGATATCATTTAGTCCGAATTCACTGCCAGACGATTTTTCCAGCGTTTGCATATCGATGCGATAAATAACATCTTGTACTTTCACTTTAGTTGTTTTGCCGTGATGTTGTAATAAGTAAATTTGGCTTGGGTCAAGCGATTTGGCATCCATCCAACAAATTTCGGCTTCGAATTGTCGGGATACCGCTGGCTGTTCACCTTGTTTTACCAGGATGTCGCCACGGCTGATATCGATATCGTCCGTCAAGTGGATGACCACAGAGGCGCCATTTTCGGCGACATTCAGGTCATCCGAGGCCAATTCGATGCGCTTGATGACACTGCCGAAGCCCGATGGCATCGCGACCACGGGATCCCCTACCCGGAATGAACCGCCGATAACCCGTCCCGCATATCCGCGGTAGTCGTGCAATTCATCTGTCTGGGGTCTGATGACCCACTGCACGGGGAATCTCGCCTTTGCGGTTTCCACGGCTTGGCTGATCGGTATGGTTTCCAGGAATCTGAGCAATGGTGATCCTGTAAACCACGGCATATTGGCTGACCGATTGACGATATTATCACCTTTTAACGCGCTTACCGGAATATAGTCGACTTGCCGGATGTTCAGGCTTTCGGTTAGCCGTTCGTAATCATCCTTCACTTTATCGAAGACCGAATGGTCGTAGTCTACCATATCCATCTTATTGACGCAAACCAATACATTTGGAATAGCCAACAACGATACGATGAACGAATGCCTTCGCGTCTGCTCGACCACCCCTTTCCGGGCGTCAATCAAGATAATGGCTAAGTCGGCATTAGAGGCACCTGTTACCATGTTTCTTGTATATTGAATGTGCCCGGGAGTATCGGCTATGATAAATTTCCGTTCCTCGGTCTGAAAATATTTATAGGCTACATCAATAGTGATACCCTGCTCGCGCTCGGCTTTCAGCCCATCGGTTAGTATGGCTAAATCCAATGTACCGTCATTGTTCTTGCGATTGGCACGTCGGATGGCTTCGAGTTGGTCATCCAGCACGGAATTGGTATCGTACAACAACCTTCCGATCAGGGTACTTTTCCCGTCGTCCACACTGCCCGCGGTGAAGAATTTGAGTATATCCATTTATTATTCAGGTTATGATTTCAGTCTTTCCTTGTGTTATTTGTCTTAAAAATACCCACTTTTCTTGCGGTCTTCCATGGCCGCTTCCGAAACCTTGTCATCCATCCGTGCTCCGCGTTCGCTGATGTTCGACAGACGAATCTCATCGATGATATCGTCGATGTGGTAAGCCTCAGACGGCACAGCTGCCGTGCAGGTCATATCCCCCACGGTACGGAAGCGCACCTTGCGGTACTCCACAACATCTTCATGGTCAATATTCAAGAATTCGGAGGCAGCCATCAACTGGCCATTCCGAGTAATCACGTCTCGTTCATGTGAAAAATAGATCGACGGAAGCTTAATGCCCTCCCTGCGAATGTAATTCCACACATCCAGCTCAGTCCAGTTGCTGATGGGAAATACCCGCACGTTTTCGCCCTTCTGGATCCGTCCGTTGTATATGTTCCAAAGTTCGGGACGTTGGCGCTTCGGATCCCATTGTCCGAATTCGTCGCGCACGGAAAATATCCGTTCTTTGGCTCGTGCTTTCTCCTCATCCCTTCTGGCACCGCCGATACAAGCGTCAAAGCCGTGCTCGGCAATCGTGTCGAGGAGGGTCACCGTTTGCAGGGCATTGCGGCTGGCATGCTTGCCCTTTTGCTCAACTACCTTACCGGCGTCTATGCTGTCTTGTACATAGCCCACAATCAGTTTTTCGCCCAAACCTGCGACTAATTGGTCACGGAAGGCTATGGTTTCTGGAAAGTTATGTCCGGTATCAATATGCACCAATGGAAAGGGAAATTTGCCGGGGCGGAAGGCTTTCTCAGCGAGGTGAACCAATGTAATTGAATCCTTTCCACCTGAAAACAATAATGCAGGCTTTTCAAATTGGCCTGCCACTTCCCGTAGGATGTAAATAGCCTCTGCCTCTAACTGATCTAAATAATCCATACTTTTCTCTATTTTTCAAACTATGAGCTCGTTGCGTGCAATCCACACTCCTTTTTACTTTTGTCTTCCCACCACCAACGCCCGGCCCTGAAATCTTCTCCCGCTCGTACTGCACGGGTGCACGGTGCACAACCGATACTAGGGAATCCCTTGTCGTGAAGAGGATTATAGGGAATATTTTGGTTTTTGACAAACTGCCATACATCGTCAAGTGACCAGGTGTAGATTGGATGAAATTTAATAAGTTGATTGGTGTTATCCCACTCTACTTGTGACATGCCCTGCCTGTTGTCCGATTGGTCGGCCCTGATTCCCGTAATCCAGCATGCTGCGCCTTCGAGGGCCCGCTGTAATGGCTCAATCTTGCGAATCCGGCAACATTCCTTCCGGTTTTCGATGGATTCATAAAAGCTTGACGGCCCCTTTTGGCTGATTAATCGCTGCACTGCGCAAGTATCCGGAAAATAAGCTTCTATCTCTGCGGCATATGTTTCTAAGGTTCGGTTCCATACGTAGTAGGTTTCCGGAAATAGCCGACCGGTCTCAAGGGTGAAAACTCGGATGGGTAAATTATTGCTAAAAATAAAATGAGCAATAACCTGATCCTCAATACCAAAACTAGTGGAAAACACAACCTTTCCTGGAAATCGTTCGGTCAATATAGCCAACGCCTCCACTACGTGCCTATCGGCCAAACTTCTCTTTATTTCATCTACCAGTGTTTCCATGCGTCCGTTTTGACATCAGCAACGAAGCAGTGTGGGCGTTCAGTTCCCTCACTTTATCCGTAAAATCCCCTTTTAATAAATCGCGCAATTCACTCATGTATTGGAGCGTTTCGTCAATTTCATCGGGAATCGATTCATCCAATAACTCCTTGATGCGTTTGGCCATTGTGGGTGATTTGCCATTGGTGGATATACCTAGCTTGAGATTCCCCTTCTTGACGATTGAACCCAGGTAAAAGTCACATAGATCCGGTTTGTCCGCAACATTGATCAGAAGGTGCCGCTTACGGCTTTCCTGGCGGATATGAGCATTTAAAAAAGGGTTATTTGATGCCACGACCACCAAATCCGCATTATCCAAATCCGTATCGTCAAAAGCCCGTTCGAATACCTGAACCGAAGGATAGTCGCGTACAAATGCACGAACTTCAGGTATTAAGCGTTTCGCAACCACGGTAACGGACGCCTGTGGGCTGTTCCGGAGCAAGGCGGTAAGCTTTTCAAGTGCTACACCGCCCCCGCCGACAAGGAGTGTTCGTAAGTGATTCAATTGCAGAAAGATCGGGAATAACTGATTGTCCATTCTTGTTTTCTGTTATTTATATTGCCACCGCACGCCGTTGGCGTGATGTAAACCGTTCGTGTTTACCCACCACCTCTCCTATTATAATCACCGCGGGAGCCCCTATTTGTTGATCGCCGGCTTCAGCTTCAATGGTGTCCATTGTTCCTAATGCGATTTTTTCATCGGGCAAGGAACCATTCTGGATAATCGCCACGGGAAGATTACCTCTTCCCTCCTGCCTGTAGATTTCGGTGATCTCGGTTAACTTATTTAATCCCATCAGTACGACCACCGTCGCATCTGTCTTGGCAGCGGTATAAATATCCTTGGCTATTACACCTGTCGTCGTAGAGCCGGTGATTACCCAAAAACTCTCACTCACCCCCCTGTAGGTTAGCGGAATGCCCTGTAGCCCCGCTAAGGCTATGGAACTGGATATGCCTGGCACGACGGCGGTAGGTATAAAGTGTTTAGCTGCATATTCCAGCTCTTCCCCGCCTCTGCCAAATACGAACGGATCACCCCCTTTGAGACGCACGACGTGACCTTGGGACCGTGCGTAGGCAACCATCATTTCGTTAATTTCCTGTTGGCTGTACGCGTGGCGATTTGCCCGTTTGCCCACATATACCCGTAGTGCATGCGCTGGCGCATAGGTCAACAGTTCGTCATTTATCAATGCATCATAAAGGACCACGTTGGCCATAGCCAATGCCTTCAAGCCTTTGAGGCTAATCAAATCGGCATCGCCGGGCCCTGCCCCTACCAACGTTATTTTCGGGTAAAGTTTCATATGTCTGTCCGTTGGATATGATAGTCTTCAGGCCGTTAGACGTTGATCATGTCTTTGGCCTTTCGCTTTGCCTTCGTTGTTTCAAAGAAATCGATCGCCGCCGCCAAGTAATAGCTGGCAAAAGTTTCGGAAGGCTCATGTTTATTAATTTGCAAGACGTGTTCGGCAAAACCACCCGAAACAGTAAACTCCCCGGTTTCGACAAAGTGATTGTCGAAGTCCTTAAGAATGGCATGCTGCGAGCTGCTGTTGACCCCTTTATCGAGTAATAATGCCTTCGCGACGCTGACAAACACGCTATAGGCGTGGTATATGGCATCGGCATATCCCCCCGTTCGGTAACTTTCGTTCGCCCAGTCCAGCTTTTCCTCGGCCTCAAACAGCAAAGTAGCGACCAAATCGATTACTACACCCGCGCATTCGCCAACACCGATTGCCGTTTGAAATGTTTCTTCGTGGCCCCAATCCACAAACTCGTCATCCGTCAATGTGGTCAAATCGGCCAACGGCTTAAGTAAACGGTAGAAATAATCCTTGGTTTGCCGATCGTAGTAATCGTGAAATAGTTCGCCCTCCATGGCATAGGACGCATAGTCGTCTAAGATCAATCGTAAAACGTCGGTGACCCGTTTGGAAGGAACCTTGATTACGCGATCCGCCACCCTGCCGAGGCCATCGCCGAGTGTACCTCCACCCATCATAACCTGTGCTGCGGGGACCACCTTGCCGGCAGCTTTTAACGAACTGCCATGAAACCCGATGTGCGCCAATCCGTGCTGTCCACAAGAGTTCATGCAGCCACTGATTTTTATCTTTAGTTCGCGGTTGTAGACCAGATCTGCATACGCCTCGTAAATCAACTGTTCGAGCACCCGCGCCATCTCTGTGCTATTTGAAATCCCCAAATTACAGGTGTCCGTACCGGGACAGGTTGTCACGTCCGCCACGCTGTCGAAACCCGGCGCCGCAAGCCCGAGGCTGTTCAATATGTTAAAGACATGAGGCAATGACTGCTTCCTGACAAATTTAAATAGTAAGCCCTGATTTTGCGTGATGCGTATTTCATCGGCGATATGACCCTTTACGCCTTCGACGAGTTTACGGACCTTGGTCGTGCTGAGGTCGCCTGTCGGTACTTTCACATAGACTGCATAGAACCCTTCCTGTTTTTGGGGGAACACGTTGGTTTTTTCCCATACCTCGTAACGAAACAGGTCTATCGGCAGTTCCGCAACGACTGGGGATACCTCAGGCGGCTCCGGTTGGGGCACTGCATTTCGATCGACCATAAACGACTTCACTTTATTTGCTGTATGTTCTTCGTCAACCAATCGCAGCACTTCCTCAAGTCCTATTTTTTGAACAAGAAACTTAAATCGGGCTTTATTCCGGTTATTGCGTTCGCCATAACGGTCAAACACACGAATGACGCTTTCTGTATAAGGGATGAGTTGGTCCTCAGGCAAAAAGTCATGAACCACATGGGCAATCATCGGCTGTGCACCCAATCCGCCACCCAGCATGACCTTGAAACCTCGTTCATCAATGCCTGCTACGGTGCGGACTTTGGGAATGAAACCCAAATCATGGACATAACTGAACGCGGTATCCCGTTCACTGGATGAAAAAGCGACCTTAAATTTGCGCCCCATTTCCTGGCAAATCGGATTCCGGAGGAAGTAGGAAAACAAAGCTTGCGCATACGGCGATACGTCAAATGGCTCTTCCGGATCAATCCCCGCATTGGGCGACGCGGTCACATTCCGGACCGTATTGCCGCACGCCTCCCGCAAGGTAATATCGTCTTGCGCAAGTTTAGTCCACAATTCAGGTGTTTTGGCTAAGCTAACATAATGGATTTGGATATCCTGCCGGGTGGTCAAGTGCAAATTACTGCTCGCGTATTCATCCGATATATCAGCTATCCGAAGCAACTGCTTGAATGTTACTTTGCCAAATGGCAGCTTAATACGGACCATCTGCACACCGGGCTGCCGCTGGCCGTATACGCCTCTCGCCAGCCGGAGACTGCGGAACTTCTCTTCTGCAATCTTGCCTTCCTGGTACTCCCTGATTTTACGTTCGAGTTCGATAATCTCCTTTTCTACTATCGGGTTCTCGAGTTCTGTCCTAAAACTCTGCATGATGTTGTTTAGTTTTTAAGAACTACCTACACGGAGGGCCTTGTTTATACGTTGCACGATTTGCGCCATTTCAGACCATGCTTCGATGTGTATAGCCCACGCAGGCAAATATACGTAAAGTATATAGAATAAGTAGTATAATTTTTATTCAACAACTAAAATTTACTGAATTATATAATGTCTACCTATTTTGTATATATTTGCCATCTCGAGTTTATGACGATATGAGGATTGACGGCATACGGTATTTATCACTTCGTATTTTAACAGTCATTTTTATCAGTGTACAGTGTGGCTGTGCTCCTAAAAATTCATCCAGTTTGGACGGCGGAAAGGAGCTGCGGGGAGCGATCAGTATATCGGGCGCCTTTGCGCTCTATCCCCTTGTCGTATTATGGAGCGAACAATTCAAGGAGGTGCATCCTAATGTTCGCTTTAACATCTCTGCCGGGGGCGCCGGCAAAGGTATCGCTGATGCATTAAGTGGAATGGTAGACATCGGGTTAGTATCACGCGACATTCACCAGCAGGAATATGCGCGTGGCGCTTATGTCATCAATGTGGCGAAAGATGCAGTTGTTGGGACGTTCAGCGAGCACAATCCTAATCGGAATGCCATCTTGGAACGTGGATTAAAGCAACGGGAGTTGAGTGAGGTATTCGTAAAAGGCAACCGTTTAAAATGGAGTCAGTTGGATCCCACATTTTCTCCTGAGGACTTGCATGTATATGTCCGATCGGACGCTGCGGGCGCCGCAGAGACCTGGGCAGCGTTCTTAGGGAGCTCGCAGGAAGAACTCAAAGGAGTGGGTATTTTCGGGGATCCTGGCATTGCGCAGGCTATCCAAAAAAATCCATTAGCCGTAGGGTTCAACAACATCAACTACGTTTATGATTTAAAAACACGGCAACAGACGGCGGGTATCCGGGTCATCCCGATAGATTTAAACGGAGACGGCAGGATTTCATCGGAGGAAAATTTCTATGATACCATCGATAGCCTTACCCAAGCAGTCGCACTCGGCCGGTATCCATCGCCTCCGTCGCGCAATCTCTCATTTCTGTTGAAGGGCAAACCGGATGATGCTGTGGTGATTGAATTTATCAAATTCGTGTTGACTAAGGAGTCGCAGGCGATTCTGCTGGAAAACGGTTATATCCCACTACATGAAGAGCTGCTAAAGGAAGAACTTGCTAAACTAAATCGATATTGTGAACTGGAGGATTATTAAAGATAAATTGATAGCCAACACGATGCTTATCCTATCAATTGCGTCGGTATCCTTTGTGTTTTTGATTGGCATTGGTTTATATTGGCGGGCCGCGCCTTTATTCGAAGAACAAACCCTGCTATCGCTCTTCAGTGCCAGTGAGTGGGCTCCCTCCAAAGGCCAGTTTGGTTTTTACCCATTTATCATGGGTACATTGTGGGTTACACTGATTGCCATCGTAGTCGCGCTGCCTTTATGCTTACTTACTGCAATTTATCTTACTGAGTATGCCAAACCAGGTGTGCGTAGTGTTATCCTGCCGTTGGTCAATATCCTTGCAGGGATTCCTCCTGTGATTTATGGAGTATGGGGTATATTTTTTGTGGTACCCATCGTCCGTGAGTATATCGCCCCTCAGTTTACCGATTACTCAAGCGGTTATACGGTATTTACGGGCGGCGTGGTGTTGGCGGTGATGATATTTCCCATTCTGGTCAGCATTGTTTCTGAAGTGTTACGCACCATTCCTAAAGAACTCAAGGATGCATCCCTTTCTTTGGGGGCTACTAAATGGGAAACCATTAAAAAAGTCGTGCTTAAGCGGGCGTTATCTGGAATTGTTGCGGCAACCGTATTGGCAGTATCGCGAGCATTCGGTGAAACCATTGCCGTACTAATGGTCTGCGGGAATGTGCCGATTGCACCTACATCTGTTTTTGACGGCGGGTATCCCCTACCTGCACTTATTGCGAATAATTTTGGCGAAATGATGTCCATTCCGTTGTATGATTCCGCATTGATGTTTGCGGCGTTGCTGTTATTTGTTATCATCTTTTTGTTTAATCTCGTTTCGCGCATTGTTCTTCATCGTGTTGAATCAAAATACAGCGCCTCATGAGTATCAAAAAAAGAAAAGCTGAAGAAACCGTTTTTAAGGTATTGATGGTAGGCGCTTGTACCGTAGTCAGTTCCAGCTTGTTTTTAATTGTTGGTACTATTGTGATCAAAGGATTGCCCTATCTTACTTGGGATATGGTATCTAAAGCCCCACAAGGCGGCTTTTATATAGGCAAAGAAGGCGGCGTGCTCAATGCAATCATCGGCTCGCTCTACTTGGCAGGAGGCGCCACCATATTGGGGCTGCTAGTCAGCATCCCGATTTCCATTTATCTGAATATCTACCTAAAGAGCGGAAGCTTATTGAACAAATCAGCCAAACTAGCCTATGATGTTCTGTTTGGCATCCCTTCTATCGTATATGGCGCTTTCGCCTTCAGTATTATGATTTGGCTGGGCGTTCGCGCTTCGTTGCTTGGCGGTGTCATTGCTGTCACGTTACTGATTATTCCTATTTTGGTACGTACGCTGGATGAGGTCATTACTACCGTACCCAAGGAACTTAAACATGCTGCGCTATCCTTGGGGGCTACGCGATGGGAAGCTGCCAAGGTGATCCTTCGTCAAATCAAACCTGGCATTTATACAGCTATCCTCCTTGCTTTTGGCCGCGGCATTGGCGACGTAGCTTCGGTACTCTTTACAGCAGGCTTCAGCGACAACATTCCGAAATACTTGGATGAACCCGCGGCTACGTTGCCCTTAGCAATATTTTTCCAATTGGGAAGCCCCATACCCGAGGTGCAGGGCCGTGCATATGCCTCCGCACTTATCCTTACTGTGATTATTTTAGCTATTGTTGTCGCTTCACATTTTCTTGCAGCAAAACAGACTAAACACAAAATATAGATGACGCAACATCCGCTCATACGTGTCAGGGATTTGAATGTTCACATTGGTGGCCATCATATTCTTAAACATATCAATATCAATATTCCCGATAAAAGCGTGACGTCGATTATCGGCCCTTCGGGATGTGGCAAAACTACGTTGTTGAAGACCTTTAATCGATTGCTGGATGATACAGCCGAGGTAAGGGTAACCGGAAGTGTATTGGTAGACGAGGAAGATATTTATGCATCCGGTGCCGAAGTGACGCATATCCGTAAGAAAATGGGGCTCCTGTCACAACGCCCTTATCCGTTACCTATGTCTATCTATGACAATGTCGCCTATGGACCAAGAATACACGGTATACGAAAAAAAACGGATTTGGACGACATCGTCGAAAAGCAGCTGAAAGACACCGGGCTTTGGGAAGAAGTAAAGGACCGCTTGCACACCTCTGCGGCCAAACTTTCTATTGGCCAACAACAACGGCTTTGCCTCGCCAGGGGGCTGGCTGTTGAGCCTGAAATCATCCTCGGCGACGAATCTACATCGGCGCTTGATCCCATTTCAACGCATAAGATAGAAGACCTGTTCGTACGGCTAAAAGAACAATATACCATCGTGTTGGTGACCCATATTTTGCGTCAAGCCCGACGGATATCGGATTACATCGTTTTTGTATACATGGGGGAAATTGTCGAGTTCGGACCTACGGAAGAGCTGTTGCTCAACCCCAAGGAGGAATTAACCAAGCAATATGTAAAAGGTTTTATTAGTTAATCTTCCACGCGGCATTGAACACGTACAGGCGCCGCATGTGGGATAGCTTATTGTATGGCGGCCCGTAGTTTCACCAATTTTTGTAGCAAGCCTTCCAACAAATCCAAGTGCAGCATATTCGCGCCGTCTGATTTCGCGTTGGCTGGGTCTGGGTGTGTCTCAATAAATAATCCGTCTGCCCCTACCGCGATAGCCGCCTTGGCAATGGTTTCAATAAGTGCCGGCTTTCCTCCGGTCACGCCGGACGCTTGATTGGGTTGTTGTAACGAGTGTGTACAATCCATTACTACCGGCACGCCAAAGCTCTTCATCTCGGGGATCCCCCTGAAATCTACGATTAAGTCTTGATAACCAAACGTATTGCCCCTGTCCGTGAGAATTACATTATCGTTGCCTCCATCCTTTACCTTGTCTACTGCAAACCGCATGGCCCCCGCCGAAAGGAACTGGCCTTTTTTTATGTTGACCGTTTTGCCCGTTTTTGCCGCAGCGATGAGCAAATCGGTTTGCCGGCAAAGGAATGCCGGTATTTGTAATACATCCACATACTCGGCGGCCATTTCCGCTTCACCGCTTTCATGTATATCGGTTATCGTCGGCACACCGAAAGTCGTTCCTACCTTGCGCAATATCTTCAGCGCCTTTTCGTCGCCAATACCGGTAAACGAATCTACCCGCGAGCGGTTTGCCTTACGATAAGAGCCCTTGAAAACATAAGGAATGGCCAGTTTGTCTGTAATCGCGACGATTCGTTCAGCAATCCGCAGCGTAATCTCTTCACCTTCGACGGCGCAGGGACCGGCCATCAGGAAAAAATTAGTAGAATCGGCATGTTTAATGCCCGGAATATTGTGTAGTGTCATTTTCTAAATCAATTCCCCAATTCGGACATAAACTTGATGCGCATTAATTGGATCTCTTCATACGTATAATCTTCCGGTCCTAAGTCACGGAGTGCCTGATCTATGGAGTCCACTTCCGCGCTTCGAAAGTAATCAAATACCTCATCCTGCCGTTCTTCATCGATGATTTCGTCGACAAAATAGCCCAGATTGAGTTTGGTACCTGAGTTGACGATAGACTCCACCTCTTTCAACAGATCTTCATAGCTAATGCCCTTCGAGTGCGCGATGTCTTCAAGGCCTATCTTGCGATCGATGTTCTGGATAATGGATACCTTCAATGCCGACTTGTTCGCCGTGCCTTTAATCACCAAATCCTGTGGGCGATCGATTTCGTTCTCCTCTACGTATTGCTTGATGAGCTCCACAAACTGAGCGCCGAATTTCATTGCTTTTCCCGCTCCAACGCCATGGATTTGCTTTAGCTCATCAATGGTCACAGGATAGTGGGTACACATTTCATCCAATGATGGATCCTGGAAAACAACAAATGGAGGTAAGCCCTTTTGTTTCGCTATCTTTTTTCGGAGATCCTTCAGCATTTTTAGCAACTGCGTGTCTACGGCTCCCCCACTTTGCTGTACAGTGTCATCAACGCCGTCTTCTGACGCCGCTTCCATCGGTTTGTTCAGGATAAATTTGATGCCATAAGGATTTTCGATATATCGTTTACCTGATTCGGTCAGCATCAATAACCCGTAATGGTCGATGTCCTTTGCTAAAAAATTGTTCAACACCGCCTGCCTGATCAACGACTTCCAATAAATAACCCCGTGTTCTTTTCCACTTCCGAACAACGGATGTGTATCATGTTTGTAAGAAGAAATCGGTTGATTGTTTTGGCCCATGAAAACGTTGATGATGTGGTGGTCGTCAAACTTCTCGCCTTGCTGTTGAATAAATTTCAGCACATTTAACAACGATTCTTCCGCATCAAACTGAACCTGTTGCGAGCTACAATTATCACACATGCTGTTACAGCCCGTCTCGTCAAAGTTTTCGCCGAAATAGTGGAGGATCTGTTTTCGCCGGCATACTGAAGACTCCGAATAATCGATGACTTCTTTTAGGATTTGCGTACCTATCTCACGTTCGGAGACCGGTTTGTCTTTCATGAATTTGGTCAGCTTCTCGATATCCTTCTCAGAATAAAATGCCAGGCAGTGCCCTTCTCCGCCGTCACGCCCTGCCCTGCCAGTTTCCTGGTAATAGCCTTCCATGCTCTTGGGAATATCATGGTGGATGACATAACGCACATCCGGTTTGTCAATACCCATACCGAAGGCTATTGTCGCTACAATAACCTCGACATCCTCCATGAGGAACTTGTCTTGCGTATCAGCTCTTGTTTTGGCGTCCAATCCGGCATGATAAGGCAGTGCCTTGATGCCGTTGATATTTAACACCTCGGCAATTTCTTCAACCTTCTTGCGGCTTAAACAATAAATAATGCCCGATTTCCCTGAATTATTTTTAATAAACCTAACGATTTCCTTGACGACATTGCGTTTTGGTCGCACCTCATAGTAGAGATTTGGCCTGTTGAATGACGACTTAAATAACGTCGCTTCATTCATTTGCAGATTTTTACGGATGTCCGACTGCACTTTAGGTGTAGCTGTAGCCGTAAGTGCTATCACAGGGATGTCATTGCCTATGGAGTTAATCACCGACCGAATTTTGCGGTATTCCGGCCGGAAGTCATGCCCCCATTCTGATATACAATGCGCTTCATCAACAGCTACAAACGACACTGTGATAAGCTTTAGGAATTCTACGTTCTCTGATTTGGCTAATGATTCGGGTGCGACATAAAGCAGCTTGGTTTTACCCGTAATAACATCTTGCCTTACGCGCATGACATCACTTTTATTCAAGGACGAGTTCAGAAAATGGGCGATGCTGTCATCGCCACCAAAGGATCGGAGCTGGTCCACTTGATTTTTCATTAACGCAATAAGCGGAGAGATAACAATGGCTGTGCCTTCACTCATCAGTGCTGGCAGTTGATAGCAAATGGACTTTCCCCCTCCGGTAGGCATGATCACGAAGGTGTCCCTTTTCTGCAAAATATTGGTGATTATTGCTTCCTGATCGCCTTTAAATGTATCAAAACCAAAAAATTCCTGTAAATTGTCAAATAATCTTTTCTCTATTTCCATTGCGCCTCTCGCAAAAATTTAGATAGACTGATAACCAAAGAATGCCCAAAATAACATATTTTTGCGCATATCAGTATCTAAAATTAGAAAATATATTTGTGAAAAGCAATTCCGAAATCAAAAATATCGCAATAAACGTTTTGACGCAAGAGGCAAATGCTTTAAACAAACTGACGGAACGAATTGACAGTGATTTTATTGCCGTTGTCGGGGCTATCTTGAAATTGAAGGGAAGAGTGATAGTTACAGGAGTCGGCAAGAGTGCTATCATCGCGCAAAAAATTGTAGCGACGCTAAACTCTACGGGTACGCCGGCAATATTTATGCATGCCGCGGACGCCATACACGGCGATTTGGGTATTATACAGGAAGATGATCTCGTCGTTGTAGTTTCCAAAAGCGGTAATACGCCGGAAATAAAAGTATTGGTACCGTTACTGAGGCAAACACAAAATCTGCTGGTAGCCATTGTGGGCAACATCCAATCTTATTTGGCGCACCAAGCCGACTATGTCTTGGATGCTACGGTAGAAAAAGAGGCCTGCCCGCATAACCTTGCTCCCACCACCAGCACGACAGCCCAATTAGCAATGGGCGATGCCTTGGCCATTTGTCTTTTGGAGTGCCGTCAGTTTACCGATCAGGATTTTGCCCGCTACCATCCCGGCGGCGCCTTGGGTAAGCGCCTGTACCTCAAGGTAGCCGATCTATCCACGCAAAATCCAAAGCCGTGGGTGACATCGGAAGCATCGGTGCGTGAAGTTATCGTGACCATAACCAAGCATCGCTTAGGCGCAGTAGCGGTAATCCGCGGAGACGATTTGATTGGAATCATTACGGATGGCGATATAAGACGGATGCTTGAAAATCATCCTCAAATCGATGGGTTGGCTGCAAAAGACATTATGGGCAGGTGTCCCAAAACCATCGATAAAAATGAGTTGGCGGTGCACGCGTTCGATATAATGCGTCAACATAATATTACACAGCTTTTGGTATTGAACGAACAATCATATGATGGAATCGTGCATTTACATGATTTATTGAAAGAAGGGATAATTTAGGCTGTTGGGTTTTAAATACTAAATTTAAATTTTTAGTTTTAACAAAATAAAGCTGCAGTAGGTATTGACCGCTGATTGGCCGACACAAAACAAGAACCAATGAAGAATTATTATGCCGTTATCATGGCCGGAGGTATCGGGAGCCGATTCTGGCCCGTAAGCCGCACCAAAATGCCAAAGCAATTCATCGATATGCTGGGCACCGGAAAAACACTCATCCAGGCGACATATGACCGTTTTCAGAAAATTGTCCCCCCAGAAAACATCTTTGTGGCCACGAACGAGTCCTACGCAGATTTGGTTCGTGAGCAATTGCCCGAGCTATCAGCCCGGCAATTGATTTTGGAACCCATTATGCGCAATACCGCACCATGCATCGCATACGCGAGCCACAAAATACTCCAACTGAATCCGAATGCCACGATGGTCATTGCTCCAGCCGACCATTTGATTCTCGAAACGGACGTTTTTGTAAGTGATATCACCAAAGGGCTCAAATGCGCGGAAAGCAATGATTGGCTGATTACCTTAGGCATCAAGCCCTCTCGCCCAGATACAGGCTATGGTTACATTCAGTATGGCAAAAGCGCAACAACACCGGGATTTAAGAAAGTCAAGACTTTTACAGAAAAGCCCAACCTTGAATTAGCCAAAACATTTTTGCAAAGTGGCGATTTCCTGTGGAATGCCGGCATATTTATCTGGTCTGCCAACTCCATTATCAGCGCGTTCCAAAAATATCAGACAGAGATGAATGAGGTGTTTAAGGAAGGAACCGACCTGTATAATTCCGACCACGAGACCAAATTTATTTCTGGCGCTTTTGTCCGGTGTGTCAATATTTCCATCGATTTCGCCATCATGGAAAAGGCGGATAATGTATATGTGCTTCCCGCAGACTTCGGTTGGTCTGACTTAGGCACCTGGGCATCTATCTATGAACTGGCCGAAAAGGACTACTTGGGCAACGTATCTTCTTCTGCGGAAAACGTCATTGTATATGACTCGTCCAACTGCATGATCCATACGCCTAAAGATAAGCTGGTCATCGTCAAAGGATTGCATAACTTTATCGTGGTCCAATCAGACGATACGTTGATGATCTGTCCGAAAGATCAAGAGCAAGGTGTGAAACAGATTGTCGCGGATGTTAAGGAAAAATCCGGGAATAAATTCGTTTGACGGCCTGACGCGCACAACGACTTCATGGACTCTGGATTCGTAAAAACAGCAATCGATACTTCAGGATTAGCCATAATCACCTTCGGCCATCCTGTTCATAACGCGTTGCCGTCGAACTTGCTCACGCAACTGCGTGAACATATTGAGACAGCGAGCGCCAGTATGGCAACTAAACTGATTCTCTTGCAAAGCAGTGGTGAAGGGGCCTTCTGCGCTGGTGCAAGTTTCGATGAACTACTGACTTTAGCAGATGAACAGGCCGGGACCGCTTTTTTTTCGCGTGTTGCCGATGTCATAAACGCCATACGGAAGTCGACCAAACTCGTCATTGGAAGAGTACAAGGTAAGGCTGTCGGCGGCGGAGTAGGCCTTATCGCGTCGTGCGATTACTGTTTTGCATCGGAGAAAGCTGCGGTTAAATTGAGCGAAATCAGCATCCATTTAGGTCCGTTTGTCATCGCACCGGCTTTGGCCCGCAAAATTGGCGTATCAGCCCTGACCGCGCTTTCCCTTAATCCGACGGTGTTTTTTGATGCGCAATGGGCATTGCAACATGGCCTTTTTCACACGGTGATGCCTTCTGTTGATGATCTTGACGACAAGGTTCATGGGTTTTGTATGTCCTTGCTCAATACAAACCAGGAAGCGCTCCTGGCACTCAAAAAGACGCTTTGGCGCGGGACTGAAGATTGGGATGAACTGCTTTACGAACAGGCAGCTATCAGTGGCAGGTTAGCAGTTGGTGCAGAAATTAAACAACAGCTGAACAGTATTAAAAAGAGCAAATAAGGTGCAAATCCATCTCGGCTAAGAAAAAAAACGATTACCTTAGCGTAGAAAACTGAGTCGATCCAATGCGAAAATCGTTGTATACCTTCCCGTTATGCGTCGTGCTGTTCTTTGTGACTGGCAGCGCGCAGGAACATTCCCTAAACCGAAGAGCCCAGCAAGCTTTCGAAAAGGCGGGTAGTCAACTAAAAAACAGGCAATACGCACTGGCTGTTGCGTCTTTGGAATCCGCCGTTGCACTTGACCCAGACTTCGCTGCAGCTCACCAGCAATTGGGCGATATTTATCGTAGACAACGCGACTATGAAAAGGCGATTCCCCACTATTCCCGTGTTATTCAACTGAACCCCGCTTTGACGCCGCTCACCTGGTTTGGCTTGGGCGAAAGTCTTTTGCATACCGGAAATTATCAGGAGGCGTTACCTGCACTGCGGAACTATGCGGCCATACCCGGACTGGATGCATCGGGTAAACGGCTCACAAATAAATATATAGCGGACTGCGAATTTAGCTTGTCTGCTCAACAACATCCACTGGATTTCCATCCTGTCAATCCCGGGCCTGCCATCAACACGGAATATGACGAGTACTTCCCCAAGCTTACCGCCGATCATCGGACCATTATCTTCACCCGTAAGGTAAATGAAAGGGAAAGTTTTTATGAGAGTTCCCTGGATAGCAATGGTAAATGGCAACCAGCACGGTTTCTGGAGGGAGATATCAATTCAGCACAATATAATGAAGGAGCACATTGTATCTCAGCTGACGGTAAATACCTGTTTTTCACCGGATGCAACCGCCCGAATGGATTAGGCAGTTGTGATATCTATGTGTCACGGCGGGAAGGCGACCGTTGGGGCGAGCCCTATAATTTAGGTGAGCCAATTAACAGCGCGGGCTGGGAGGCACAGCCAGCACTGGGGGCAGATGGAAAAACACTTTATTTCGTAAGCAACAGAAGTGGTGGCCAGGGCGGCTACGATATCTGGAAATCTACACTCCAAAGTAATGGGCAATGGGGTGACCCGCAGAATCTCGGTCCAGCTATCAACACTCCTTTTGACGAAAGTTCGCCGTATATCCACGCCGACAACCGTACCCTTTATTTCGTTTCAAATGGATGGCCGGGATTTGGGGATAAGGACATTTTCAAAAGCCAAATGGATGCTGATGGTCATTGGCCACAGCCAAATAACCTCGGCTATCCCATTAACGACCACCGTGAACAAAGCGCGCTGACCGTGAGCATGAATGGTCGGTATGCCTTCTTTTCCAGCCGCAGGCCGGATGCACTGGGCGGATTGGATATTTACTCGTTCGAATTGCCCGAAGCTAGCCGACCTAACCCGGTAGCTTACCTTAAGGGCGCCATCGTAGACTCGGACAGTGATGTGCCTATCCAAGCGGAAATAACGGTCACAGACATCTTGACCAATGAACCGCTATACCAAGAATCCGCAGACTACGAAGACGGTACATTCCTCGCACCCTTGCCATTCGGCAAGACCTATGCCCTTCACGTCAAACATCCGGGATATCTCTTTTTCTCCAAAAACTACCCTCTTGACGACAGCACAAAAATAAATGATGCCTACGAAATCCGTATTGCACTTTCGCCGATAAAAATAGGGAACAAAGAAACACTCAACAATATTTTCTTTGAGACAAACCAGTATGAGTTGTTGCCACAGTCCAAAAGTGACTTGGACAATTTGATCGATTTTCTGCAATTAAATAAAGAAGTACGAATAGAAATCGGCGGGCACACGGATGACACGGGAAGCGACGCCTATAACAGAACACTTTCGGAGAACCGTGCCAAAGCCGTACATGACTACCTGATTCATGCAGGCATCGCCGTGGGGCGGCTTCACTATAAAGGGTATGGACCATCGCAGCCCATCGCTGGAAATGATACTGAAGAGGGGCGCCAACTAAATCGTCGCACAGACTTTAAAATCATTAAATAAATTGCCATACACATGAAAAGAAAACTCCATCTACTTGCATTATTATCATTGGCATGCGGTTTAGAATGCACAGCGCAGGTCGTCGCACCCGCCGCTAAATTACAACTGGTGGCCGACGGGTTTGGCTTCACCGAAGGTCCGGCCATGGATGCGGAAGGGAACGTGTTCTTTACCGACCAACCCAATAACCGGATATGGAAATATGACACCAAGGGCAAGCTTTCCATTTTCATGGAACCCGCCGGGCGTGCTAATGGCCTCTATTTCGACAACGAGGGGTACCTGATTGCCTGTGCCGACGAACAGTATGAGCTATGGCGCATCGGTATGGATAAGCAGGTCGAAAAGCTTGCGGCAGGCTATGATGACTCGCTATTCAATGGTCCCAACGATGTATGGGTGTCCCCTTCAGGGCTCATTTATTTTACCGATCCTTACTACCAGCGCAACTACTGGAGCCGCACGGAGCCGGACATGCCGACGCAGGGCCTTTACCTTTACAAAAACGGCCAAGTCATTCGCTTGGACGATCAATTTAAAAAACCCAATGGCATTATCGGCACCCCGGATGGCAAAATGCTGTACGTAGCAGATATTGGTGACAGTAAAATATATCGGTATCGCGTTGAACGTGACGGTTCGCTCACGGATAAGCAGTTGTTTGCATCGCAAGGTTCGGATGGTATGACCATAGACAGCAAAGGGAATATTTACCTTACCGGCAAAGGCGTGGATGTCTATAACCCTCAAGGAGAGCGGATCGAACACATTGATGTGCCAGTCAACTGGACGGCTAATGTATGCTTCGGGGGCCGGGATCGCGATTATCTTTTTATTACCGCCACCGACAAGGTATTTATATTGAAAATGCAAGTAAAGGGGGGCTACTGACCCCCCTGGTTATTACCGCTAATTACCGCATGATACTAAGCATGCTGACCAGCATGTTTGCCCTCAGCAAACTCTTCAATAATCTTTTCGTTGAAATCGGGAAGGTCGTCGGGGGTACGGCTGGTCACCAACCCCTGGTCTACAACAACGGCGCTGTCCTCCCATAATGCCCCGGCGTTAATCAGATCCTTGCTGATGTTTTTGACTGAAGTCATTCGGCGTCCCTCCACCACTTCAGCGTCTATCAGCACCTGTGGACCGTGGCATATTGCTGCCACCGGTTTACCGGCGCTAAAAAAGGCCTTTACAAATTCCAATGCCTTTTCATCTACTCGGAGCGTGTCTGGGTTTATTACGCCCCCCGGTAGCAATAGGGCGTCATAGTCGTTTGGATTCGCCTTATCCAGGGACATATCCACATCGAAATCAAGACTCCATTCGTTGCCTTTTTTAGCTCGTACAACATCCTTACTTGGCGATACAATATGTGTGGTCGCACCTTCCAATTGCAATGCATCCCTAGGGCTGGTCAATTCAATTTCTTCAAACCCATCGGCCGTTAAAATAGCCACTTTTCGATTGCTCAATGTTTCAGCCATAATGCTATCCTCCTTTTTGTCATTACCATTCAATAGTAAGTTACAGGGAAACGGCGAAATTTGTTTTTGAAATGTCATCTTTCCGTTGGTATCCACTTCCACACTTCGTTTCCTGCTATTGGGTAAATGTTCGCGTCACGGAGGGGCTGAAGAAGATGGACTCCGGTCAAAGCGCCGAACGCGGGCAGTATTAGTGTTTGTCTATAGTGATAAAAGCAAGGTAGCCTGTAAGTTTGCCGCCCTTTCGTTGGGATAAGGCACCCCGGATGCACATGGCCAGCAATGTTGATTAGACCGGCCGCCACATGTTCCATCGGGTGGTGCGTACAGACGATATGTGGCGCTACCGGATAAGAGACAAAGACCTCGATAGCATTTTTTTTCAACAAATTATCCGGCAGAATGTCGTGATTGCCTCGAGTAAGGACAAACCGGACCGTGGTATTGGCGCTGCGGAACTGTTCAAAAGCCAGCCACTCACTATTCAAATCGCTATGAAACAGATCTCCCAAAAACACAACCGTGCGAATCGGATAGCCATCAAGCAACGACTGTAGGCGTGTCGTATCCTTATCATGCAGAACGGAGGGCATGAAGATGCCAGCCTTGCGAAAGTGTGCGGCCTTACCTAAGTGCCAATCTGCAACGACCAAGGTTTTTTGCGCAGGCAGGAGAAGCGCCCTTTCTGGAAGCAAGGCGAATGGCGTACCCATGATATCAATCGTTTTGCTCATGGCGTTAGGCCTCCAATTGTGTTTTCAGCTTCTCCAAGCGTGCTTGCCAATCTTCGTTGCTATATCGCTCGCGGAAAGATTCAGCAAACACAGGAAACGCAAAGGGGGTGAGGTGACCCGGACGTTGCAGCACAATGCGGTGTGTTTCTATGCGTTCAAACGCTTTATACATGCGCGATGCTTCCAATTGGAAATCATAGACCTCGTCATAGGCCTGCCGCAACAGCAGGTTGTCCGAATCGAATTCTTCGAATACAGAAAAGAACAAACCAGAGTTGGCTTGCAGATGTTTGGTTTTCATCGGTTTGCCGGGATATCCTTGGAATACCAAGCCCGCTATGCCAGCAATGTCCCGGAATTTTCGCCGTGCCATTTCACGGATGTTGATGCCGCTTTGGATATCATCAAACAGTTTTTCGGTTGAAAACAATCCCTTTTGCAGTGCTTCTTCTAAGGGTAGCGGATGGTCGCAGAGCAGCTCAAAGCCATATTCGTTGCTGGCAATGCTAAACGAAGCATTACGGATGCTACTTAGCCGGTAAGCCACCACGGCAGCCATACCTTCATGCACCAGCTTGCCTTCAAAAGGAAATACGAAGAGGTGATAACCATATCGTGTATGGATGTATTCCACTAACAATTCGTCCGCCGTGGGCAGCTCCGATACCTTACGCTGCTCATCAAATAAGGGTTGCAGGAAATCTAATTCCGCTGGATAGGTGTGCGGCTCGCCATGAAGCTCGGTAAAGGTATGTCGCAACGCCGCCCCGAAGTTGTCGGAGATGGGAAACCTGCCACCCATCCATGAAGGCACCGCCCCTTTCTTTCCTGCGGCGGGACGTACAATAGCGTGGATATCCTTTACACGCACCAATTCCAATAATCGACCCGAAAACCAGAAGGTATTGCCCGGCTGTAGGCGCGAAATAAACCATTCCTCGATGGTCCCCAAATATTTGCCGCTAAGAAATTTCACGCGCATCATCGTGTCGGATACAATGGCACCGATGCTCAACCGGTGGCGCATGGCCACCGGTTTACTCGTCACGCGGTAAACATCGTTTTCCAACACCACTTTATGGAATTCCTCATAGGTATCGAGCGTACGCCCTCCTTTTGTGATCATCAGCAGGCATTCATCAAACTCCTCGCGGCTGATGGACGCAAAACAATGGGTATTCTTTACTTCAGCGTACAATTCATCGGCGCGGAATCCATCGGACACGGCCAGCGTGACCATATACTGCACCAACACGTCGAAAGACCGAACGTACGGTAGGCGTTGTTCCAGCAGTCCGTTTTCCACAGCGTAACGGATAGCTGCTCCTTCCATGATTTCGAGCGAATGAGTTGGCAAAAAGTAGATCTTGCTAGTCTCACCGGGGCGGTGGCCGCTTCTTCCCGCACGTTGGATGAACCGGGCAACGCCCTTGGGCGAACCAATTTGTACTACACAATCTACTGGCCTGAAATCGACACCCAGATCGAGACTGCTTGTACAGACCACGGCTTTCAGTACGCCGCGATGCAGCGCATCCTCCACCCATTGGCGGAGCTCTTCGCTCAGCGATCCGTGGTGTATGGCTATCGCACCAGCCAGTTCCGGTGCTGCCGCTAATAGGTGGTGGTACCAAATTTCAGCTTGGGATCGAGTATTCGTAAATAACAAGGTCGATCGGTGGGCCTGGATAATGGGGAGTACTTTATTAACCATTTTGGTGCCCAGATGACCGGCCCAAGGAAACCGGTCCAACGTGTCAGGCAGTAGCGTTTCCATGTAGATAGCCTTCTTCAGATCGGCCTTCACGAGGCGCCCCCGATTATTCGCACCGAGTAAGATATCCATAGCTTCGCGTAAGTTGCCAATCGTCGCCGAAATACCCCATACGCATAAATTTGGACAAATTTTACGCAAGCGACTGAGTGCCAGCTCAACGAGCACTCCCCGCTTGCTGCCCACTAACTCGTGCCACTCATCCACTACTACAAACTCCAGCTGCCTGAAATAATCGTGATAGCCTTTGGAAGCGAGTAATAAATGAATGCTTTCTGGCGTGGTTATAAGCGCTTGCGGTGGTGTTTTGCGCTGGCGTTGCCGTTCGTTGGTGTCCGTATCTCCCGTGCGTAGTCCAATATTATAGTCGAGTTCCAGGTCTTCGCTTACTGTGCGGGTGGCCTGTAAAATTTCTGCCGAAAGTGCCCGAAGCGGCGTAATCCAAAGGCAATGAACGCCCTTCGGCTTCGTTTGACTACGGTAATACCGTTGCACTATGCCAAACCATACGGCGAAGGTCTTCCCGTATCCCGTAGGTGCATTGAGCAACCCCGATTGGCCATCTGCAATGGCTGACCAAGTCTCTTGCTGAAACCGGTGAGGTCGCCAGCCTTTATTGAAAAACCATGTATCTGCGAATACGTTCAACGATGTAATCCCTTCAACAAAGGTAAGGTTTTGCCAACGAATTTAAAGTTGTTATCTCTTCGCCCGAATAATGCACCCGCCCAGCTTGTTCGGCTTCACGCGTTCGCCGATTGGATCAGCTCCAGTAAATCAGCGTGGGTATTGGCCGACTCGGGCGACTTATCACGCCGCCAGCGCAGGATGCGCGGAAAGCGCAGCGCTACACCCGACTTATGCCTACTGCTCGCTTGAATGCCCTCGAAAGCAATTTCAAACACATGGTGAGGGGGCACGCTGCGAACCGGCCCAAAACGCTCCACCGTATGATGCTTTATCCACCTGTCCAGCTCGGCGATTTCCTTGTCAGTCAATCCGGAGTAGGCTTTGGCGAATGGTACCAGCGTACCGTCATCGCCCCATACGGCAAACGTGTAGTCTGTATAAAGGTTGGCCCGTCGTCCATGGCCACTCTGGGCATAAATGAGCACTCCATCTACCGTCAGCGGATTAGTCTTCCATTTCCACCAATTGCCTCTTCTGCGGCCGCTGCCATACGTACTGCCTTTGCGTTTGAGCATGACACCTTCGCAATGGAAATCCCGGGCATGTTGTCTGAAAACCGCTACTTCTCCCCAGTGGTTAAAGGGCATTAATTCAGAGAGCAGCAATACATGGCGTAAGCCTGGCGACGACAACAAGGTCTCAAGCAGCTTCCGGCGGTAATACATCGGAGTATCCCGCATGTCCTCCCCTTTCCATTCTAACAGGTCAAAACATACCATCACAAGCGGGGCTTCCTGAAGTATTTTCGGGGAGAGTGATTTCCTTCCAATACGCGTCTGCATCACTTGGAAGGATAACGGTCGTTCATCTTTCCATGGAATGATTTCACCATCGATGACCGTTCCATCGGGCAATAAATTCCTCAGTGGCGCAAACTCAGGAAACTTGTCGGTGAGTAGATCTTCTCCTCTACTCCATACAAACAACTGGCCGTTACGCACGATGATCTGCCCTCGAATCCCGTCCAGTTTCCTCTCGATATACCAATCACCGATATCGCCAAGTGATTCCGGGGGACTGTCCAACTGATAGGCGAGATAAAAGGGATACGGTTGAAAATCCCTCGCCCCCTTTTTAGATTCCGCAAACAGCGATGTCATGGTCTCTTTAGCAGGCAGCCATTTACCCATCAAACGGTGAGCCACCGCAGCCTCATCAATTCCCAGGTGGATGACCAGCGCTTTGATAACCAGCTGGCGAGATACGCCGATCCGGAAATTGCCAGTGATCAGTTTGGTAAATACAAATCGTTGATCGGTGTCCATGTCTCGCCAATACGTTGTGATAATTTCCCTTTTGCGGTCATCGCTCAGCCCATGAAGGCCGGCAAGCTGCCCAATAACATCGGGCAACCGATGTTCCTTTTCCGGAGCGTGCGGGGGCAACATCAAAGCGATTGCCTCGGCAAGGTCGCCTACGATGTGATAGGATTCTTCAAATAACCAATACGGGATTCTGCTTATATCGGCTGCCCAAAACTTGAGATCGCTGGTACGTACTGGACGTTTTGGCCGGTTGCCAATCAACAGTGCTATAGCATACAGTTTGCTCCGATCGTCTGCATGCTGCAGGTAGTTAACGATCGCGGCAACCTTATCATTTGTCTTGGTCGTCTGATCGACGGCGACAAATAGTTGGGTAAACAACTTCATAGCTCATCCTCCACAGTAGCAGCACCCCGCAAATGCACCTCAGACGCCTGCAGCCCGTGCTGGTCGCGTAGCCACCGGGCAAACGGCCCTTCGTAGCCGTGGGTAACGTATACGTCTCCAGCTCCGGTGGCTATTACCGCACGATTGAGCTGATCCCAGTCGGCGTGGTCGGAAAGTACAAACCCGCGGTCTACACCTTTGCGCCGCCGGGTACCACGAAGCTGCATCCAACCACTACACAACGCGATGCGGTACGGCATCAGTTTTCTTAGCCATGAAGTATTCAAGGCTGACGGCGGGGCTACGATTGCTGCACCCTTTACGGTTTGCCGTCCTGTCTCCGGTATAAGATAATCACCCGGAAATTGATATCCTGCGCTTGCCAGTACGGCATTGGCATTAGCCACAGCACCGTGTAAGAATATTGGACCGATCGATGTGTCCAAATGCCGAAGGATAACTTGAGATTTGCCGAGCGCATAGCCAAGGAGTACGGTATTGGTGCCCTCCGCTGCGTTTTGAGCCCACCACCCATTTATCTCCGAGAAGACAGCACCCGGTTGCGGAAATCGGTAAATAGGCAATCCAAAAGTAGATTCTGTAACAAAATGATGGCACGGTACCGGTTCGTATGGTATACTTACACCATCATTCACGCATTTATAGTCGCCGGATACCACCCATACTTCCCCTTTATATGCCAGCCGAACCTGTGCCGACCCAATGATATGCCCTGCCGGATGCAGGCTTATCCGTACGCCGTTGATGGAAACGGCTTGCTGGTACGCCAGTTCCTGTATGACAATATCTACTCCCAAGCGTGACCGCAGAATAAGCGCGGTGTGTTGATGGCACAGATAGCGCCCCATCCCCCGTCGAGCATGGTCGCTATGCCCATGAGTGACGATAGCCCGTTCCACAGGCTCCCACGGATCAATATACACATCCGCTTGCGGACAGTAAACACCACGTTCAGTAAATTTCAGCATCGTGGATATTAAACAAAAATAGTGCGCCTTAGTTTATGCTAATATTACTATGTTTGGGTTATGAAGAAGAATGTATTTTATGAAGGACAAGTTATATGGGCTCAAATTGACGCCAATAGGCACCTACGGCATTCAGCATATGCCGATTTCTGCGCGCAGGCAAGAAGCAACATGCTTGAAAAAATAGGGCTTTCCCTTAGCCGGATTGCAGAAGACGGTATCGGGCCTGTACTTTTCCGCGAGGAGCTTGTGTATCTCAGGGAAATACACCTTAATGATGCCGTGGCCGTGACGGTGGAAATGACCAAATACAATGCGGCGAATTCCAGGTTCTCTTTCCGTCATGAGATTTACCGTTCGGATGGTACAAAATGTGCTGTGGTGACGGTAGACGGTGCCTGGATGGATCTGTTTAAACGGAAACTAACTGTTTTGCCATCCGAATGGCAGGCCTTGGTTGTGCAATTGCCGAAAAGCGACGATTATCAAGACGTGTCTGCATGAAGAGCGAAAGCCCACGGAACCCTTGATTCCGCGGGCTTTCCACGTTAGCCACTGATTATCTACCGCTAATCTCGTTGGGTTATTTTACTTCAATCAAACGAGAAGCCACTTTGGCCTCTTCTTTTTTAGCAATATCCACTTTCAACACACCATCCTTGTAATTTGCGTCAATTCTGTTGTGGTCAATGCTGTCGGGCAATGTGAACGATCGGGTAAATGAGGTATAACTGTATTCCCGCTTGCTGTATTTCTTGTTCCCGTCGGTTGTTTCCGATTTCTTTTCACCCGAAATGGTCAGCACGTCGCCATCCACATTGATTTTGAAATCGCCCTTTTCCAGTCCCGGAGCAGCCAGCTCGATGTGGTACGCTTCGTTTGTTTCCGCTACATTCACCGCCGGTACGCGGGAAATGAAACGATCAGACAAAAACGAATCATTAAAAATCGGGTTGAAAAAATCATTTACCCAACTGTCCACTCCCCTGTTTTTGTTTCCTTGAAATTTTACCAATGTCATTTTTAATCCCTCCTATAAATTTTGTTTAATTGCAAACTTTGGTAAATGTTATCCAAAAGATATACCAACGAAAAAAAGGAATTGTTTTAATGACTTTTTGTCACCATACCGTACTTTAAAATGACATTATGTCGCTAACATCATTGTTGTTGCCATCTAAGCGTAACCGTCGCATTGGCTCGATCACCACCAAAGGGCGGGTGTTGCTTAGTGATACTTACTTCAGCGTTTGCAATGAAGGGGAATTCTTGTACTATACGGTTTAATATAGCGTCTGCTACGGCTTCCAATAACTTGCGGGGATGCTGCATTTCGCTTTTCGCGATACCATACAGCACCTCGTAATCTACAGTATTGGAAAGGCTGTCATGATCATCATTTTCGTCAACAAAGCCCACCTGCACCGATACAACAAACTCATTACCAATCACTTGCTCTTCCGGATAAAAGCCATGGTAGGCAAAAAAGCGCAAATTGGTTAGCGCCACCTGTCGACGAACGTATTCCATGCAACAAACCTACTGATAATGCCTTGATTACACCAAATTAAATGCCTGCGCAAATTTGATAATATCATAGTGTGTTTTGGCCCCCAACTTACGTTTGATATTCCTCCTATGGGTGTTTAGCGTCTTTTCTGAAATGTGATTTTGATTACTGATTTCAGCAGTCTTCTGGCCCGAAGCGATGTACTGGAGCAGTTCCTTTTCACGTTTGGTCAATGAAGCATAGCGCTGGTAATTGTCTTTGAGGAGCAAGTTCTCCATCATCAGCCGTTCAGCTTTTTCGGCTAAATGATGATTCGGATCCAATTGGAGCGCGAAGGTGAGCGAAAGCAGCGGCTTACCTTCTTCATCGTAAATGAAAGGCCGGGATGCACTCAAGTACCATTCAAACGACTGGTTTTGTCCAGTTGTCACTTGTTGGAAAAATGAAAACCATCGAGCAGCCGACTCCTTATCCCGCAATCGCTCAACGAATCTGGGCAAATAAAACTGCACATCGTCCGGGTTAAAAAACTTGATAAAATACTCCTGCCCCATCCGCCTTACATCTTTGAGCGAAGCTCCCAATTGCCGCAACCCTTTTTGGGATAGATAAACCACCGAAAAGTCTCTTACATCGTGGATGATATACACCGGCAGTTCATCAGCAATGACTTCAAATGCGGCCAGTTTCCGTATTATATTTTTCCGGACGGCATCACTGCAGTTAAAATGAGGAGGTAAAAAATCGTCCATAGCTATTTATGAGACTATTATTGGGATTGTGTTAAATTAAATGCCCGTGCAAACTTGATGATACCGAAATAAATACCTTCTGAGTGATTCGGTCGGTTTCTCGCGTATCGCGATATGCTTAAAAATGTGGTGCGCTCCGCATCACTGCAATTGAATTCAGTAGGCAATAAATTGGTCATAAGTCTAAGCTTTAGGTTTTATTTCACACGGTAAAGATAAAAAAACACCCGAAAGTTAGTGTTTTTTTCGCGTTTCCCAATACGTTGAAAAAACGTCGCATCCTAGGTTACATTCGCCCAGGCCAGGCCCGACGTGAACGTTCTCCTCGCTGCCCGGACGGATGAGAATGGCACCGAAACCGCCGATGCAAAAGCCGCATGGCAGACGCTGAATTGCCGGGCAGTTTAGGGCCGGCCCACGCGGCGCCTATTTGGGTTTCTTAACGGGAAATGCTATCTTTGGAAAAAGTGTACGCGGACGCCGATTTTCTTTCGGTGTCAACACTATTTTATCGAGGTCAACACTAATGAGATCTGTAATAATCACCATTCTGTTTTTTTGTTTTTGCCAATGCAGCCGACAAAGCCAACATAATTATGTGGTTGAAGTACACAAGGGTACGGAGCTGTTACACATCATCAATTATCTGGCCGGGGTCTATAGTCCGGCAGTACAAAACTCAAGTTATCGAAAAGCAGTAGACGAGTGGTTTGTCAACTTCAAAGACCATCCTGTGCTTGATGTGGCCAGGAAACTTCCCTACAATGACTTTGTTGATTTAGGTTGGTGTATCCAATTCCCGGATTATAGTATAACATTTCCTGAAAAGTACGGCTATTTCGATCAAATAGTTGATAAAAATCTCCTTGCCAACTACTTAACACTTAGCACGGAGTTTGCCAAAGCATCTGATTTTATGAGCTTCTTTGACAGCCAAGAGGATAACTATAGCAAATGGGAAAATCAATTCCTAACCAGGCTACGGGAAGAAAAACCATTGCAAGCATTGGGAAATTTCTATCAAATACCATTGAGACAAAAAATATACTTTTCCATTTCACCCATGGGGGTGGTGCTTAGGGCAAATATTTTTCAAGCAGAAATCAGCCCCGAAAACAAAATTTACGCCCCCGTTATTATCCCGTTTGACAACAGGTTTATTGATAATGAAAGTAAAGAGCCCAATTTTAAATATTCTAGAGTATCCTTGAACAATAATGTATGGCACGAGGTAAGCCATCTTTATTGGGAGTACCTGAACGCTCCATATCGCGATGAAATACTGGCACTTAAATATGCAGACTCACTTTCCATAAATTTTAAAACCTTTGAAAGTGACGCACAAAATACCTATTCCTACATCCACGAAATCATTGCGGATGCAGTTACCATATTTTTGAAGAAAAAATATATTGGAGTTGAAGAAGCCGAGGAGCATCTTAGCCTAAATGAATCTTATGGAAGTCCGTTATACCGAAAAGTGGTCAACTTAATTGAAAACGAATACTGGGATAATAGAGAAAAGATTAATTTTCAAGAATTTACACCTCAAATCATCGCATTAATAAAAGAAGAGGGACAATAACTTTTGCCAATATTAAACGGGGATACCTTAACGATGCCGGCAGGTCACCAAGCCACACTGTGGCAATAGGCACACGGAAGCCGGCTTTCTACTGGATAACGGGCAACGACTGCTACACATCACCACCCAACGCTAACCGACTTCGGGCGCATTTTTTGGAGCCGGTAAAACGCGAAAAGACGACGTTTTATCGGAAAACTATAAACTGGATGCGTGTTACATTACCTATTCATTAAACCAGATTTTATCCCTATACTTGTATGCTAAATACAAGTTATGAGCCAATATCGGTCGCCAGATTATTACCTGCTGGATGAATTGATAAGCGAAGACTATTTGCTTATCCGCGATAGCGTGCGGCAATGGGTCAACACACAGTTATTGCCTATCATCGAGGATTATGCCCAACGGGCAGAATTTCCGCGCCAGTTGCTTCCCAACATGGCGCGGCTTGGCCTTTTCGGCCCTACCGTCCCGGAGGAGTACGGCGGTGCGGGGCTCGACTACCTGGCTTACGGCATCATGATGCAGGAGCTGGAACGCGGCGACTCAGGCATCCGCTCTACGGCGTCGGTACAGGGTTCATTGGTAATGTACCCCATCTACGCTTATGGCAGCGAAGAACAGAAACGTAACTACCTGCCCAAACTGGCAGGCGGCCAACTGATGGGCTGCTTTGGCCTTACCGAGCCGGACCACGGTTCAAATCCAGCAGGGATGCTCACCAATTTCAAAGACGACGGCGACCATGTGGTGCTCAACGGCTCGAAGATGTGGATATCCAACGCACCCTTTGCCGACATTGCCATCGTTTGGGCCAAAAACCCGGATGGGAAGGTGCAGGGCCTCATCGTGGAACGCGGAATGGAGGGGTTCAGCACACCAGAAACGCACAACAAGTGGAGTCTGCGGGCATCAGCCACAGGCGAACTGGTGTTTGACAACGTGCGCGTGCCCAAAAGCCATATCCTGCCGGGCGTTACCGGGATGCGCGGGCCGCTGAGTTGCCTCAACCAGGCCCGCTATGGTATTGCATGGGGTGCGTTGGGCGCGGCAATGGATTGCTATGATACAGCGCTGCGTTACGCCAGGGAGCGGGAGCAGTTCGGCAAACCCATTGCAGGATTCCAGCTGCAGCAGAAAAAGCTGGCGGAGATGCTCACGGAGATCACCAAGGGGCAATTACTGGTATGGCGCCTGGCCACACTAAAGAACGAGGGTCGCGCTACGCCGGCTCAGATATCCATGGCGAAGCGCAATAGTGTCGCCTCAGCATTGCATATCGCCCGCGAAGCCAGGCAGGTACTCGGAGCGATGGGTATCACTGGTGAATACCCTATTATGCGACACATGATGAACCTCGAATCGGTGGTGACGTACGAAGGTACACACGACATCCATTTGCTGATCACCGGCATGGATATCACCGGAATAAATGCGTTTAGTTAACGTTGGTCATCACGTCGGATGCGGACGTTAGAAGCAAGTTAAATTAATATGATGTATATGAATATGAAGTCGTTTATTTCCGCTGGGATGGTCGCACTATTGGCCGTTCCGGCATTTGCACAACAACAAAAAATGAAACCAGAAGAAACCGAAGTATGGGAGCCGGAACCGCGCGTGGTTACGACCTATCCGGATCGCGCACCGTCAGATGCGATTGTCTTGTTTGACGGCACGTCGCTCGACCAGTGGGTAAGCAAGAAAGATGGATCCTCTCCTGCTGAATGGGCGGTATCCAATGGAGCATTTACCGTCGTGCGGGGTAAGGGGGATATCCAAACCAAGCAGGAATTCTCAGATTATCAATTACATGTTGAATGGCGTAGCCCAACGGAAATCGTCGGGGAAAGCCAAGGACGTGGCAACAGCGGTATCTTCATGCAGGGACTATACGAAGTGCAGGTATTGGATAGTTACAATAACCGTACCTATTCCAATGGGCAAGCCGCAAGTCTTTATAAACAACGCATCCCACTGGTGAACGCCACCAAGCCGCCGGGTGAATGGCAAACCTATGACATCATCTGGACAGCTCCGCGATTCAACGCCGACGGCATCCTAATCAGTAAGGCACGCGTAACAGTGCTCCATAATGGCGTCCTGGTGCAAAACAACGTTGAATTGGATGGACCCACCGAGTACATCGGCATACCGAAATACAAGGCTCATGGCCCGGGTCCAATTGTTTTGCAGGATCATGGCAATCCTGTAAGCTTCAGAAATATTTGGATACGGCCACTTTAGCAGCGATAGATAATCGGTGTTCGCCACCTAAGTGGCTAATACGATAATAGGCTGGATATTGTTATCCAGCCTATCATATTTTTCGCATTGATCTTAAGTGTCATCCCGCCAACCTCCCATCACTGATTCCCTGACCAAGATTATAGCGCTTCGGCTACCTTTGTTTTTTCCTTTTCGTAGCTCTCATTGTGCACATTCGCGACAGCACGGCCCGATGGATCATTCACGTTTTGAAAAGAAGCATCCCATGCCAATGCTTCGGGTGTGCTGCACGCCACCGATTTGACAGACGGCACTGTTAGTGCCGCGGTGTCCGAAGGAAAATGCTCGGTAAAGATAGACCGATATAAGTATTCCTCTTTGTTTTGCGGTGGGTTTATCGGAAAACGTTCAGCAGCGGCCGCCAGTTCTTCATCACTGACACGCAGTGCAGCTTGTTCCTTCAACGTGTCAATCCAACTATAGCCCACGCCGTCCGAAAATTGCTCCTTCTGCCGCCACGCAATACTTTCCGGTAGGTAGTCTTCAAAAGCTTTGCGTACCACCCACTTCTCCATGCGCCCTTCTCTGATCATCTTATCTCCGGGGTTCAATCGCATAGCGATGTCTATAAATTCTTTGTCGAGGAAAGGTACACGGCCTTCCACGCCCCACGCAGCTAACGATTTGTTGGCGCGCAGGCAATCATAGAGGTGCAGCTTACTGAGTTTGCGTACGGTTTCCTCGTGAAATTCTTTCGCATTGGGAGCCTTGTGGAAATACAGGTACCCACCGAATAATTCATCCGAGCCTTCTCCTGAAAGAACCATCTTGATACCCATTGATTTGATGACGCGGGCAAGTAGGTACATTGGCGTAGACGCCCGTATGGTGGTCACATCGTAAGTCTCCAAATGGTAAATAACATCGCGAATCGCATCCAGGCCCTCTTGGATTGTGAAATTGATTTCGTGATGTATCGTTCCAATGTGTTCAGCGGCTTTCTTTGCTGCTGCCAAATCAGGTGACCCTTTCAATCCTACAGCAAATGAGTGCAGCCGTGGATACCAAGCTTTCTCTTGGTCGTTCGACTCTACGCGGCGGGATGCAAACTTTTTAGTCACCGCCGCAATGACTGATGAATCCAAGCCTCCGGATAGCAATACGCCATAGGGCACGTCAGACATGAGCTGCCGATGTACAGCATCTTCCAACCCTTTTCGCAACGTTTCGATATCCGTTACGTTGTCTTTTACGCTTTCGTAGTGTTCCCAGTCCCGTTTATACCATTTGCGAGGTTCGTTGCTTTCTTTACTATAGAGGTAATGTCCCGGAGGAAAGCCTTCGATACGAGTGCAATAGCCTTCCAATGCTTTCAGTTCTGACGCCACATAAAATGTGCCTGCGCTGTCCCAACCGATATAGAGCGGAATGATCCCAATGTGATCCCGGGCAACTAAATAAGCATCCTGTTCAACATCGTATAACGCGAAGGCAAAAATACCGTTCAAGTCTTCAAGGAAGCCTGGTCCCTTCTGCTCATATAACGCCAATATCACCTCGCTGTCGCATTGCGTGGAAAATTCGTAGTTGGGTAATTGATTGCGCAAGTGCTGGTGATTATAAATCTCGCCGTTCACAGCAAGCACAACATTCCGATTGGGACTGTACAGGGGCTGCTGGCCGGACTTCGGATCAACAATTGCTAAACGTTCATGCGCCAGAATAGCTCGTTCTGAGCTATATATACCCGACCAATCCGGCCCACGGTGCCGAATTTTTTTCGACATCTTCAACACTTGGGGGCGCAATTCTTCTGACTTTACTTTTAGGTCAAAAGCACCAATGATTCCACACATAAATAAATCAATTAAATTTGATAGTTATTATAGAGTCACAAAGTAACGAATAAAAACATTAACATTCGCAACAATTAACACAATTTTTAATCATTTTTTCAATAAAATTGCATTTTTTGAGAAATAATATCAACAAATATAAGGTTATACTTGTCACAATTTTAATATAAAGCGGTGTTGATCAACCGCGTTAATCTTTTCATTTCAACGGCAAACGACTCGGCCGCTACATCGATAGGTTGAACTTTTTGGTCGACTGCGTCATAAAGGCTACTTTTGCAAGCAAAAAGGGACACCGTCGCCGAAAGTAGTTTTCCTGCCCACGTGACGTATTAAGTTTGTTTTGTTTCGCAAACTTTTTTAAGTTTGGATACAATCGACAAAAACACATCATCAATCATCAAAACGTGAAGAAACGAATCGCTATTTTTGCCTCCGGATCCGGGTCGAATGCCCAAAAGATTATGGAGCATTTCAAGTACCACGATCAGGCCGAGGTATCGCTTGTACTAAGCAATAATCCTGACGCTTATGTATTGCAGCGCGCTGACAACTTTGAAGTACCCACGCATATTTTTGATCGACATGCATTTTATGAAACCGATGAGATTGTCAATCTATTGGATAAACTTAAAATTGATTTAATCGTATTGGCTGGCTTCCTATGGCTTGTGCCGCAAAACCTATTACGTCATTATCCAAATAAGATCATCAATATCCACCCGGCGCTGCTTCCTGCATACGGCGGTAAAGGCATGTATGGTGACCGCGTGCACCAAGCTATTCTGGATGCAAATGAGGAAGAGTCCGGCATCACCATCCATTTTGTCAACGAAAATTTCGATGAAGGCGAAATCATCTACCAGGCACGCTTCCGCATCGACCCCGGAGACAGTCTGGAAGTGGTTAAGTTCAAAGGGCAGCAATTGGAACACCTACACTATCCGAAAATTATTGAAAACTTGTTGAAGAAAATGTAATTCGCCCTGGCAAAACGCTGTTTCTACCGAAAGGCGCAGCCAACCAAACGTACTGATGAGTACGACCTCTGCGAATAATTTGCTTATATTTTCAGCAAATTTGTCTAAGTTTGCCGCTCAAAAACTAACATAGCTAAATATAAGCATGAGCCATCCGGTTAAAATAAAAAACGCACTGGTATCCGTATACTACAAAGACGGCCTTGATCCGTTAATCCATCTGCTGCATAAACACGGCGTCACCTTTTATTCAACTGGTGGCACGGAGACATTTATTCGTGATTTGGGGTACGACGTGGTGCCGGTGGAAGATCTTACCGGATATCCCTCTATATTGGGTGGACGGGTAAAGACCCTCCACCCGAAGGTTTTTGGGGGTATTTTGTCCCGCAGGCCCCTTGAGTCAGACAAGCAACAACTTCAAGAATACGAAATACCGGAAATTGACTTGGTGATTGTAGACCTCTATCCGTTCGAGGAGACCGTGGCGTCTGGAGCACCGGAGCAGGATATTATAGAAAAGATTGACATTGGTGGCATATCGCTCATCCGTGCCGCTGCGAAAAACTTCAACGATGTGGTGATTATTGCTTCTAAGCATGATTACCAGCAATTGGCTGATATCCTCGCCGAAAACGAAGGTTATACATTTTTGCAGCACCGTAAGGAGTTTGCCAAGCGGGCGTTCAACGTGTCTTCCCATTACGATTCAGCCATTTTTAATTATTTCAACCAGGAGCAGCCACTGCCGGTGTTTAAACGAAGTGAGCAGCAAGCTCAGGTACTGCGGTATGGCGAAAACCCACACCAACGGGGTATATTTTACGGCAATTTGGACAACCTGTTCGACAAGTTGAACGGCAAGGAGCTCTCTTATAATAACTTGGTAGACGTGGATGCCGCACTAGCGCTGATTGACGAATTTGAAGAACCTACATTTGCCATCCTGAAGCATACCAATGCTTGTGGCGTGGCCACGCGTGCAGACCTATTAACAGCCTGGCAAGATGCGTTGGCTTGTGATCCGGTTTCGGCATTCGGTGGCGTGATTATCGGCAATGGTGAAATCGATGAGGCTACCGCGACAGAAATCAATAAGCTTTTCTTTGAAGTGCTTATCGCACCTGTATATACAGCGGGCGCATTGCGCATCCTTACTGGCAAGAAAAACCGCATTATCCTGCGGAGAAAAGACACCCCGCTTCCGGCCACGCAATTCAAGACCCTGCTAAATGGTATCATCGAACAGGACAAAGACGCTGTGATTGAAGGGGCTTCGCAAATGGAAGTCGTTACGGATAACAAACCTACGGACAATGAGCTGGCCGATCTCTTGTTTGCCAACAAAGTGGTAAAACACACCAAGTCCAACGCCGTCGTGTTGGCCAAAGATGGACAACTGTCAGCCAGTGGTGTCGGCCAAACCTCACGGGTAGATGCCCTGCGCCAAGCCATCCAAAAAGCGAAGTCATTCGGTTTCAATCTCCATGGCGCGGTACTCGCTTCAGATGCGTTTTTCCCATTCTCGGATTGTGTAGAAATAGCTGCCGAAGCTGGTATTACGGCAATCACCCAACCCGGCGGTTCTATCCGCGATGAGGAATCCATAGCAATGGCAAACAAAAAAGGCGTGGCAATGGTCTTTACGGGAGTAAGGCATTTTAAACATTAGTCGTGTAGCCATAGGCCTACGGCATAGAGCAAAAAACATGAAATTCGGAAGCGTAGATCATCCAGAAGCGGTGGACTTCACCCTCCCCCCCACTCACCCGGACACGACAGCCCTGCTTCGCAAGCAGCACAAGGGCCAAGACTTGGAAGTGTTCGTTGGTTGTGCCAAGTGGAACAAACAGGACCTTAAGGGATTCTACCCCCGCGGCACCAAAGATGAGCTGACCTACTACGCCACCCAGTTCAATAGCATCGAGCTGAATGGCACATTCTATAACTCACCCGATAAGCAACAGGTGGAAATCTGGAAAGCCAAAACGCCTGCCGATTTCAAGTTTTTTCCTAAAGTACCACAGACGATCAGCCACTATGGCCGGTTGCTGAATGTAGACGAGAAGATGATTGCATTTTGTGATGCTATTGCCCTGTTTGAAGAAAAATTGGGGATGAGCTTCCTTCAATTGCATGACAATTTCAAGCTCAAGGATTTTGAACGGTTAGCCTCCTTTGTTAAAAAATTTGCCGGTTCGGTACCACTCGCGGTGGAAGTTCGCAATGCGGAGTGGTTTGCCAATCAGGATGCGCGCGAAAAGCTGTATAAACTGCTGGAGACCGAGAAAGTGGCAAACGTCATTGTGGATACTGCCGGACGACGAGACATGCTGCATATGCGCTTGACCACGCCCACGGCCTTCGTGCGCTATGTGGGTGCAAACCACCCTACGGACAAAAGTCGGCTGGATGATTGGGTTGAACGCATCCAGGAATGGCGGGACGCTGGTTTGCAAGCCCTTTATTTCTTTGTCCATCAAAATGTGGAGATTGAATCGCCGCTGCTGTCCACCTATTTCATTGAAGCTTTAAATAAAGCTTTGGGGCTTCAGGTCCGTGGCCCCCAACATCAATTGTTTACCTAATACGCCGATGGACGTATACAGACGAGGTTGGCCGGTTGGCCGGGCCTGTGCTAATGCGAGTGCCCTGCCGTACCGGTTAATACTGCGTTTACAAAAAATGCGCCTTTTGTTACGATTTGTGCTTGGTCTGGAATCGGATTAACCAGAGTAACCGCTGTATAGCCCATTTCCGATATCCCTTTTACAACTTCTACTTTTTCGAAACTCATCCAATCTTCGGCATGATACGAGGGTTCCTCACCGTGGTCGTGCCCGATGTGGCCATGAGAATGACTGTGGTCATGCGCTTGTCCATCGACCACCACGAAGATATAGGCCTTCCCTTCTGCATCTACAATCGCATCATCGGGTAAGGCTGTGGACGATATCTCGGCGAGACTGATTGCAGCCGTGATGTTCATTCCGTCTATAAGGCCGGCTTTATCGCCATCTACTGCACAGTGCACAGGCACGGTTTTGCTTTCGTCTTCAAATGAAGCGCCGACACCAAATATGCGAGCATCGTAGGTCTTACTTGGGTTGTTGGTCAACCTAAAATGTACCCGCTGTCCGACACGCAAAAAGGGAAGATCCTTTTCAAAAACATGTAAATCCAGGTGAAGCTGATTGTTTTGCACAACTTCGGCCACCGGAGACGATGCATCCACATAGCTACCCAGCTGCGCGTATACCTGGCTGACAATGCCGCTCACCGGGCTAGTGACGGCCAATTCCGTTTGGAGGTTGTTGTACGTCACGGCGTCGGGGTCGATTCCCATCAGCCGGAGCTGTTGAAAAAGTGACGCCCTTCGTGTGCGTTGTACATTGAGCTCCGCATCAGCCTGCTGAAGGTTTTTCAGTGCGCCCACATTGCCTGTATTCAGTGCGCGTTGCCGCTCCTGTTCCTGCTCGGCAAATGCGATCTTACTGCTGATGGCGAGATATTCTTCCTGGAGTTGCACAAACTGTGGATGCACAATGGTCGCAATGACCGCACCTTGTTTTACGGAAGTGCCCACATCTACACGCAAGGTCTTGATCACCCCGCCATATAAAGCGGTAATACTTGCCTTGTTGCTGTTGGGTACTTTCAAACGACCATTGGCCTTGATGATAGCGGCCAGTTCCATTTGTTCAAACGTTCCCAACGTCAGGTCGATAGACTGCCTCTGTGCCTTGGTAAGCCGAGCGATTGTCCCACCCTGCCCCGCTCCGCCGTGGTGGCTATGTGTAGCCCCATGCTCGTGTGCATCCCTTGTCCCGTGGCTGTCGCAGGCGCTAAGCAAAACGGCCATAAGCATGATAAGCCACCAGTCTACCTGTTTGCGACTGTTGAATACAAAATCGGTGTTATTCATTTTATAGCTAATTGTTTAGTAAAAAATTGATATCGATAACTGCCTGATTGAGCGATTGGATAACTTCAAGACAATCCAGTTCTACATCGGTAGAGGTCTGCAACGCATACAGATACTCTACATAAGTGATTTCACCGGTTTGGTAACCCAATTGTGCCGCTTGGATAATACGTTCTGCATTAGGCAAAGCCTTTTTGACGAAATACTGGTAGCGTCTCCAACGAAGCTCGTATTGCTCATAAGCATTCAGCAGCCGCGCTTCCATCATGCGTACAGCTTGCTGGCTCACCGCTTCGGCTGCTTGTTGCTGGTATTCCATTGCGCGTATGCGGCCTTTGGTCGCTCCTAATGTAAGCGGGATGGCAATACCGACGTTGACAAAACCGAACCGTTTATCGCGTCCGAAATATTGCTCGCGGCCATTCATCAAATAGGTACCAACAAGGGATTGGTTCGTATATCCTACTGTCACGTCAGGTAGTGTCTGGGCGGTTTCAACTCTTTTGCGCTGTTCGGTAATAAAAGCACGTTGCTGAAGTTCGCGGATGATCGGATGGCGGATGACAGCTGCATTGTCAACAAGCGTAGTCAGCTCCACGGGTTCATAGGTAGCCCCAGGAGCTATTGATAGCATGCCATCCATATTTAATAACGCGCTAAAATCTCGATACGCATTACGCAGTTGTGTCCCGTTTTCCTCCAACAGCAGTTTGATTTCGCCTCGTTTCGTGTCAGCCATACTCATTTCCAGCTGGCTCGCCTCTCCCGTTTGGTAGCGCAGGAAAGCAGCTCTGGAAGCATCGGCATACAGGCTATCAAGGTAGGTCAATTTGTCCTGCCGGTGCAGAAGGTACTGAATGTAGTAAAACGATGTCCGCACTTGATTTTTGAGTGTATTGACGGTAATCTCCCGGTTAATCCGGCTCGCTTCCGCTTCAGCTTGATATAGTTTGCGCCGGGCACCAAACACCGTCGGAAAGGGTATGGCCTGGGACAATTGAAAGGCATTGTCACGCGCCAAACTGTTGAAGCTTCCCGATTGCACGCCGACTTCTGCTTTGGGTAGCTCCGCCGTGGCCACAAGCATGCTTTCCGAGGCCTTAGCATGCAATTCAGCTGCCAGGACATCCTGGTTATTGGCGAGAGCCATCGATATGGCCTGTTCAATGGTAATCCCGTTGGTGCAGTCGGTAAGCTGTGCGCGGGAGGCCTGTGGTATTCCAGCCAACAACGTCAGGAAAACAACAAGCGGCGTTCTTTTTGCAGTACCTGCTACACCGGATCGTCGACGTTTGCCACCATCGAACACCACGTAAAGCAACGGCAAAATAAACAACGTCAGAAAGGTTGCGGTCAATAGCCCGCCAATTACCACCGTTGCCAAAGGGCGTTGCACTTCTGCGCCAGCCGTATTGCTCAATGCCATAGGCAGGAAGCCCAAGCTGGCCACGGCGGCGGTCATCAGCACCGGCCGTAACCGGATCTTCGTTCCCTCCAACACTCGCGCAACTACGTCAGTCCACCCTTCCTTTTCAAGTTGGTTGAATGTGCCGATCAATACAATTCCATTCAATACCACGACGCCGAAGAGTGCGATAAAACCGATCCCCGCCGAGATGCTGAACGGCATGCCCCGCAACAGCAATGCGCATACGCCACCGATTGCACTCATCGGGATAGCCGTAAAGATCAATGCTGCGTGTCTGAACGTGTTGAACGTAAAAAAAAGCAGCATGAAAATCAACGCCAGCGATATAGGGACCACCACCATCAGGCGGTTTGAGGCCTTTTGTAGGTTCTCGAACATTCCTCCATAGGTATAATAGTATCCCGCGGGTAGTTGGACCTGTTGCTGGAGTTTTGCCTGTATTTCGGCTACTGCGCTAGCTACATCACGGCCGTCCAGATTGAATCCAATAACGATGCGCCTTTTTCCATCTTCGCGGCTTATCTGTGCCGGGCCAATCTTAAATGACACCTGTGCCAGTTGGGACAACGGCACCTGTTCTCCGGTCGGCAAAGGTACCCATAAGTTGGCGACATCCGCTATCGAACTCCGATATACACTGTCTAGCCGGACAACAAGCTCGAACCGCCGTTCATTTTCAAACACCAATCCAGCGGCCTTTCCGGCAAATGCCGTACTCAATATGTCATTCAGTGCCGAAACTGACAATCCGTAGTTAGCGATCCGCGCACGATCGTATACGACGTTGATCTGCGGTAGACCGGCTATCCGTTCTACCTGTGGTGCAGTGATACCTTCCACGCCTTGTATGATTCGGCTCACTTGGTTTGCGTAGACCAATAGCGAATCCAGGTTTTCCCCGAAGATCTTCACAGCTACATCCTGTCGGATACCCGTCATCAGCTCATTAAAACGCATTTGAATCGGTTGGTTTGACTCGAAGAAAACGCCTGGGATTACGGTCAGTTTTTCCATGATTTCATCGGCAAGTTGCTTATATGTTTTACGTACCGGCCACTCATCTTTGGGGTTAAGGATAATCATCAGGTCTGTAGCTTCGGGAGGCATTGGGTCAGTTGGCACCTCGGCAGCACCGGTTTTGCCGACGACCATTTTGACCTCGTCGAATTGTTTGATGATACGCGATGCCAGCATGGAGGTTTCGACACTTTGGCTCAAGGACGTACCCTGCGGCAGGATACAATGGAACGCAAAATCGCCTTCTTCCAATTGTGGGATAAACTCTCCGCCCATTCTTGAAAAGACGATGAGGGATACAGCAAAAATCACCGCGGTAGTACCAATAAGCACGTATTTTATGCGCATTGCACCTTCCAGCAGCGGCCTGTAAACCTGTTGCAGGCGAGCCATCATCCGGTCTGAAAACGAAGTCTTTGCGGTCTTTGCCTTTGGAAGGAACAAGGCACACATCACGGGGATGTAAGTAAGCGACAATATCAATGCCCCTAATATGGCAAAGCCCACGGTCATGGCCATGGGGCGGAACATTTTGCCCTCGATACCTACCAGTGTGAGGATCGGAATATAGACAATAAGGATGATGATTTCGCCGAATGCCGCGCTCGTGCGTATTTTTGAAGCCGACCGGTACACTTCCTCATCCATTTCACGTTGGGTAAGGCGTTCGGTAGATTTTCGTATTCCCAAGTGGTGCAGGGCGGCCTCTACGACAATCACTGCGCCATCAACGATGAGTCCAAAATCAATCGCACCCAGGCTCATCAGGTTTGCGCTTACGCCAAAGACATTCATCATGCCCAGCGCGAAAAGCATTGCAAGGGGGATGGAAGAAGCGACAATGAGTCCCGCCCGAAGGTTCCCCAGAAAAACCACCAATACAAAAATGACGATTAGCGCCCCTTCAACAAGGTTCTTTTCCACTGTACCCATGGCTCGACCCACCAGTTCGGTGCGGTCAAGGTAGGGCTCTATGACCACATCGTCCGGCAGCGATTGCTGTATCGTGGGTATCTTGGCTTTCACACGCTGGACAACTTCATTGCTGTTGTGTCCCTTAAGCATCATCACCACGCCTCCTACCGCATCCACCTCGCCGTTGTATGTGAGCGCCCCGTACCGTATAGCACTTCCGTACCGCACTTCGGCAACATCCCTGATGAGTATCGGAACGCTGTTGGAGCGGCTTTTCACAACGATATTGCCGATATCTTCCAGTGAGTTGACCAGCCCGATCCCTCGGATGAAATACGCGTTTGGCTTTTTATCAATATACGCCCCGCCCGTATTTTGATTATTGACTTCCAGGGCGTCAAATATATCCGGGATACCGATATCCATGGATTTGAGCTTATCTGGATTGACCGAAACCTCGTATTGCTTGAGTTGACCGCCGAAGCTGTTGATCTCAGCAACGCCGGGCGTTCCCCGCAACTGACGGGCGACAATCCAATCCTGCATGGTACGCAGGTCCATGGCCGAATAATTGGCTTCGCTTCCTGCCTTTGGGCGCAAGATGTATTGATATACTTCGCCCAGGCCGGTGCTTACTGGTGCCAATTCAGGTGTACCGATACCAATCGGTATCTGTTCAACGGCCTCCTGTAGCCGTTCGTGGATAAGCTGTCGGGCGAAATAAATATCGGTATTTTCGTAGAACACAGCCGTGACAACCGACAAACCAAACCGCGAAATACTCCTTATCTCGTCCAGGTTGGGTACATTTGCAATGCTTTGTTCAATCGGAAAGGTGACCAATTGTTCCACCTCTTGCCCCGCCAGTGTTGGACAGATGGTAATAATCTGTACCTGATTGTCAGTGATATCGGGTACGGCATCAATGGGCAGTCTGCTAGCACTCCATATTCCCCAAATGATGAGGGATAGGGTCAGCAAGCCAATAATAATCTTGTTTTTTATACTAAATTTTATGACAGCATCTAACATTGCTTGACCGATTAATTTATAAGTAATCAACTTCGGATCGCCGATACCGCCGCGTACAGCCATAGGCATGCCAACGCCAATCTACAGCGATTAAATAGAAATGTAAAGTAAGATTAAACGGTAGCCTGCGGGGGTTGCCAGATTTTGCTCAAAAACCAGTTAGGGATGAGGCCGATATCGTAAAGAATTGCGCGGTCACTCGTGAAAGGGAAATAAATGGGATCTTTTATCGGACCAATCCCCATACGGAGCCCCCATACTGCACCACAGCAGTTGCCTACACAGAATGGGCTGCATGAGTCGTGGGAATGAGCGTCCGAATGGCCGGAAGCCGCATGTGTCAATGGACCGTCAAACCCTAATGCCGAGATATCATCACGACAAGGAATCAACGACAATACGCCGATGTACATCAGCAATATGACACGAAGTAACTTCACGGAGCCAAACTTAGTAAAATTGTATGGATATCCAATACGACGGGGTGCATTCAGTCATCGTATTTTTCCAACTGTCGGAGCAGCGTAGCAAAATCTTTCGGGTATGGGGCTTCGAAACGATAGGCTTGGTCGCCAACGGTCAATTGCAACTCACGGGCATGGAGCGCAAACCGCTTCATAATCGGAAGTTCTTCCTGTCCTTTACCCAAGGTAAACCCCCGTTTCTTGATTTGCGAAAGAAAAACGGGTTTACCGCGATAGAGGGTGTCACCCACTATAGCAGCGTGCTGTGTAGCCAAATGTACACGGATTTGGTGCATGCGGCCCGTTATGGGACGGCATTCTACCAATGTATAGTGTTTAAAATAGCGTAGCGATCTGAAATACGTTTCGGCACGTTTACCGTTGGCACGGTCAATAGTTACGTTCTTGTTACCTAAGTTCAGAATGGGCAAATCTACCAATAGGTCTTCAAACACATGCGTACCTTCAATGATGGCATGGTATATCTTAGACACCCGGCGGCGCTCAAATTCGATAGCAATCAAACGGTATGTTTCTGGATTTTTAGCAATCAGCAAGAGTCCCGAAGTCTCCTTATCCAACCGGTGACATATCTGGGCATCCGGATGGTATTTTTTTGCCAGGCGTAGCACACTAGCTTCTCCCCCTTCGCGTTCATCGAGTGATGCTAGAAACGGTGGTTTATTGATGACAATAAGGTTGTCATCTTCGTGGATAATCAAATCGGCAAACTGCAAGAATTTGGGCGTGCGCCCATCCAGGGTTTTCATGTTACAAAGGTACGCATTTCCTTGCGAGACGCAAAAACATCCAGGACTCGGCGGGTCAACCGCACGATCTCCTGTTGAGGGCTTAACTTAGGCAGGTGTCCCCCTACTCATAACGTAAGTCAGCCTTACCCCAAATTTACATAAAACGGTATATTCTTATGAATATAAGTTGTTTTTTCTTTTTAGTTTATTCGGTTAATAACCGAGCAAACTCCGAACATGATCCGAACAAATGCCGAATAAAATCCGAGTAAAAGGTAAAGTAAGTGTAAGGAAGTAGTACGAAAGAAGTACCTTAGGGTGCCATAGAACACCAGCATTTGTTGAATGCGATTGTCTTAGGGACTTTGGCGTTTTTCAGCCCGAAGGCTCCATCAATATCGGTAAAACCCCTGTCCGCTTTTACGGCCCAGCTTACCCGCGGCCACCATATTGACCAGCAGCGGACATGGTGCGTATTTGGGATTCCCGAAGCCGCTGTGGAGTACCCGCAGTATGGACAAACACACATCAAGTCCAATAAAATCAGCCAATTGCAGAGGCCCCATCGGGTGGGCCATGCCCAGTTTCATGACGGTATCAATCGCCTCGGCATCCGCTACACCCTCGTATAAGGCATAGATCGCTTCGTTAATCATGGGCATTAAAATGCGGTTAGCCACGAAGCCCGGATAGTCATTTGATTCCACGGGGACTTTATCCAACTGTTTTGAAAGGGCAATAATTGTGGTTATTGTATCCACTGATGTGGCATAGCCTTTTATCACTTCAACAAGCTTCATGACCGGCACGGGGTTCATAAAGTGCATTCCGATAACCTTGTCCGGCCTCGAAGTGGCTGACGCAATTTTGGTTATCGATATTGACGAAGTATTGCTGGCTAAGATCGTGTGGGCTGGACATAAACGATCCAGTTCGGCAAATAGGCCCAGCTTTACCGCCTCATTTTCGGTGGCCGCTTCCACGACGAAGTCCGCCGCCTTGACGCCGTCGGCTACACTCGAATATGTAGCGATGCGTCCAAGTGTGTGCAGTTTGTCACTATCGGTAATCGTTCCTTTTTTGATTTGACGATCAAGGTTGTCCGCAATCGTGAGCAGCGCTTTTGATAATGCATCCGGGTTGATGTCAACAAGGGAAACGTCAAAACCGAATTGAGCAAATGTATGGGCGATTCCATTTCCCATGGTGCCCGAACCAATGATACTGATATGCCGCATAATGGAATTGTATTGGTATGGCACAAACATAACAAACCTGCATGAGTTCCCATATCCGATACAGCATAAAACTCGTGCGAGATGCAAAAAAAACGCCCATCCACCAAAGGCGGAATGGGCGTTCATCATCAAACTTAACCAAAAAAATATAGAACAATTAAACTACTTTACATTCGGGGTTACTTCTGACAGGGTGACCTGTGTGGTATCCGCCTTGGCGCCTCCCCTTTTATGGAAGTGTCTATCTCCTTTTCTAAACCGGTCGCCCCTAAATTTTCCTTCGTTGCGCCCTTTCCTCGCGGCTTTCATTTTTTCAGCGCGTTCCGCTTGTTGCTGTTTCAGCATTTCGCGCTGTTCTTCCGTCAGGATATCATTCAGCCGTTCCTGATCAGCTTTCATTTCCGAACGCAGTTCGGCCATCTTAGCTGCCCGTTCTTCGCGCGTAGCTTTCAATTTTTCCGCTTTTTCGAGATTCAGCGCATAAACTTCTTTTTGTTGTTCGTCGCTGAGCCCCAGATTTTCCGCCAGCCGGTCCGTCCGCATTTTGGCGATTTCTTCCGCGCTCCGCGGGTGCTCTGGCCGTGGCTGTTGAGCGACGGTTCCATAGGTCATTCCAGAAACTAAAAGCGTAATCAATAGTGCAATTTTCATGATAATCTCCTTTCGTTATTGTTGCTATCTGTTACTTGCTGCGTTTAATCATAAGAGGAGATTTAACCGGAAAAGTTTAACCCCGTCCTTTGTTAAAAAATGTTAAAACATGTAATGTAACAATATCGGAACTGCGGCGTCTCAACCGCATGAACCAATACACACATATGCTTGAAGTCAAAAACATCGTGAAGCAATACGCCAACCATCGAGCATTGGATGATGTTTCCACGCGTGTAGCAAAAGGCAGCATTTTTGGGCTGTTAGGCCCTAATGGAGCGGGGAAAACCTCACTGATTCGCATTATCAACCAAATCACTGCTCCCGACAGCGGCGAGGTGTATTTCGATGGCGAGCGGCTTAATCCCAACCATATCAGCCGTATCGGTTATTTGCCCGAAGAACGCGGCCTGTACAAAAAAATGGAAATCGGCGAACAAATGCTCTACCTTGCCCAACTCAAGGGACTTTCACGAAAAGAGGCAGTCGATCGCATCAAGCACTGGTTTGAAAAAATGGAGATGCAGAGCTGGTGGAATAAAAAAGTGGAAGATCTCAGCAAGGGAATGCAGCAAAAGGTTCAGTTTGTGGCCACGGTCATTCATCGACCCGATTTGATTATACTGGACGAACCGTTTACCGGCTTTGACCCCGTCAATGCAAATATCATCAAAGAAGAAATATTAGCGCTGAATCGCAGCGGTGCTACTATCATCTTTTCCACTCACCGCATGGAATCTGTCGAAGAGCTCTGCGATAGTATCGTGTTGATAAATAAATCCAAGAAAATATTGGATGGCAAAGTAAAAGAAATCAGAAATACCTATCGGACCAACACTTATCGCGTAGAACACCTTGCCCATGACGAGCCCATACCGGCGGTAGAAGGTTTGTTTTCCATTGAAAATTCGGTACACGCCGGTGAAAACACCATACTAACCATCAAGGTGGCGGCAGGGAAAACGATCAATGACGTATTGACCTATTTAATCCCGCTGGTTCAAATCCAAGAACTTAAAGAGGTAATTCCCAGCATCCATGATATTTTTGTGCAACAGGTAACCGCACAAACTTCAAATACATTAATCGCGACATCCGAATGAACAAGATATTACTCATCATCAAGCGCGAATACCTTAGCCGGGTAAAGAAAAAGTCATTTTTACTGGTGACGTTCCTTGTGCCCTTGTTCCTGATAGGGATTTATGCGCTCACCATTTACCTTACCGCAAAGAGCTTCGAAGGTAATCAAGCAACCATATATGTCATTGATCAGAGCAGTCTTATTGAAGGAAAGCTGTCCAACACCAAAAACATCACGTTTATGGATGTGTCGGATGACATCGTTGCCGAAAAAGCACGGATTCTGAGCGAAAAAGAGAAAACACTCCTCCTCATCATTCCGCCTGATGTAGCGACGTCATCCAACGTCGAGCTGTATGCCAAGGAAACGGCCAGTTTTGGCATACAGAACGAAGTAAGCCGCCAGCTGGAACAGGTATTGCGTGACATCGCGTTTGCCAATGCAGGGATTGATCGGGCAACCGTAGAGCGTATCAGTCCAAACGTAACCCTTTCCGCTAAGGAGATTTCCGCCGATGGGGAGAAGGATAGCAGTGCTGGGGCCGCGATGGGAATTGCAATTTCGCTTTCTATCCTGGTTTATATTTGCCTGTTTCTTTACGGCGCACAGGTGATGCGGGGTATTATCGAAGAAAAAAACAGTCGCATTGTGGAAGTCATCATCTCCTCGGTCAAGCCTTTTCAATTGATGATGGGCAAAATCATCGGCATCGGGTTGGTAGGGCTTACCCAGTTTATTCTCTGGATTGTCCTTTCTACTACGTTAATGGGCGTAGCAAGTGCCGGAATCATGGACGGGCGGGATATCAAGGCACAAATCGAAAATCAGCAGCGTGTCTCGGGCGACGGGGTCACGCCAGCAACCAAATCTCAAGGCGGTTTATTCAGCAAAGCCACGCATGAATTGAGTAAAGTTGATTTTCAAACCATCGTCATTACCTTTTTGCTTTATTTCTTTGGGGGATATCTGCTTTACAGCGCTTTGTTTGCAGCTGTCGGTTCTGCGGTAGACAGCGAAACAGAAACCCAGCAGTTCATGTTTCCGATAACCATCCCGCTATTATTCACGTATATCCTGTCGTTCGGCATTTTGGTCAACGATCCCCACGGGCCGCTGGCCTTCTGGCTAAGCATGATCCCATTCACCTCCCCGATTGCGATGCTGGTGCGTATACCCTTCGGTGTACCCGTTTGGCAGATCGGCTTGTCGCTGGCCCTGTTGGTTGGCGGGTTCGTCCTTACCACGTGGGTTGCTGGCCGTATATACCGAGTAGGTATTTTGATGTATGGCAAGAAAGCAAGTTACAAAGAACTGGCAAAATGGTTCCGGTATAAAGGTTAGTTTTTAGATTTAAGTAGTTGGTATGATGGCAAGTCCGGTCCCGCGCAGTAGTGGGACCGGATTTTGTCCTTTCAGGGCAGCGGGTCGACCACCCCGAGTTCACCTTTTGCGCCGAGTAGCTGAATGACTGCCCGGGCAGTGGGGCCGGCAGACAGTGGGTTTTGGCCGGTTACCAACATACCATCGGTCTCTACATGCTTGGTAAATGGAACCAGCGCAGCGTGGAAATCGGCACCAAGTTCTTTCAACGCCGATTCAAGGTTATACGGGATGTTGCCCGTGCGGGCGCTCAGCGTCTCTTCCATGTTGGTAAATGCTGTGACCCGCTTACCCCGCAACAGCCCAGGTTGCAATGCCGCCGCCTTGATGAGTGCGGCCGGTCCATGGCATACTGCACCGACGGGTTTGCCAGCTGCCATGAAATCCAGAATTAGCTGCCCACTGGTGGCATTCCTTGCCAAATCCCAAAGCGGCCCGTGTCCGCCTGGATAAAACAGCGCGTCGAAATTTACAGCCGTTAATGTATCCAGCGTCAACGTGTTACTAAACAGACGCTGCGCATCCGGGTCGTCATGAAACCGCCGGTTGGAAGCGGTGATATGCTCCGCCAATTTACTCATAGGATCCACGGGAGGCTCGCCACCCACCGGGCTTGCTAATACCACCGCGAAGCCATTGTCTATAAACTCGTAGTACGGCTCTGTAAACTCGCCGAGCCATACGCCCGTTTTACTATCCGTATTTTCCATATCCTGGTGGGAAGTGAGCACCATCAGCACTTTTCTCATAACGATACTGGTTTTTGTAAAACATCTGTGACTTACTTGCTATAGGGGTTAACAGGTTGACGACGGGATTGTTCTACCCAGGCTATTGGTTGTTTGTCGACCGGCAAAATCAGCGCGGGCAACAACTTACCCTAAATATGGGTATCAACGATGGCGGCTTTAGCTTGTTTACTTTATATCACGCCATGAAGCGGTCCACCCTTCGCTCCCATCGCATCCACACGTTTCTCTACTTGGGGATCTTTGATGAGCTCGGGGGCGTGATGGGGCTTTTTGCGTGCGTCAATAATTACCGGTCCATGGCATCCCCAATGCTTGTGCCTGGTGAAACTCCCCACGCCATGGATATCATGCGAAGGGTTGCTGCGGGTGAATGTAATCCACACCAGGTTATTGATGTTGGCAGCAGTAAATGCGGCATCATCACAAAGCACGATAAGCATGATGCCTGTAAAGTCAACTGCATGTACTGCAGCACTCCACCGCTCAATGCGGCCAGCCTCCGTGTCGTTGTCCGTGAATGGAGGGGCTTCGACGGCCAAAATGCCGGGCAGTGCGAGTTTGCAGTCCTGAAACGGCTGGGGCAATGACAGACCGGCAGGCAGTTCGGTAGCCAGTTCGCGCCTTTTGCTGCCAGCGGCGGCAAAGACTACCTTCGAACCCGCATTCAATCCGTCGCCCGAATAGTCAAGGGTGTCAATGGTTGTTTGCGTATGAAAGTGCAAATCCCGCTGGAAGTCTATACGTTCGAGCACATGTTTCAAAAAAGCTGCTACGTCATGGATATCCAATTCGGGGTTATCCTGATATGCAGTTATAAAAAGGTATTTGGCAAGGCTCAATTGGTTTTTGCCAAGCACCTGATTAGCAATGGTAAGAATTTCCTGCGGCCGATCAGTTTCCAAATAAGGTGTGTAACGCTCGCTGCCGATGGCAAACAGCAGCGGGTGCACACCGGCAGCATCCACCGCGTGGACGGCATGGAGTCCGTTGATTTCCTGCGGAATAGCGGATCCGGTGATTTCGTGTATCAATGCCCCAAAGCTGGTGTCTTCCTGTGGCGGGCGTCCAACGACAGTAAACGACCAGATGGGGTCTTTCCGGTGATATACTTTATGTATACGCATCAGCGGGAATGGGTGCACCAGACTGTAATAGCCCAGATGGTCGCCAAAAGGCCCTTCTGGCTTATTCTCCCCCGGATAAACTGTACCAGTAATAACAAAATCAGCATCTGCAGAAACACAAAAACCTTCCTCATCATAGAAATACCGGAAACGTCTATTGCCCAGCGCTCCAGCAAACGTCAGTTCCGACAACCCTTCAGGCAACGGCATTACGGCGGATAACGGGTGCGACGGCGGGCCGCCCACGAAAATGCTTACCTTGAGCGGCTGCCCCATTGCATTCGCCTTTGTTTGATGCACCCCAATGCCTCGGTGAAGTTGGTAATGAAGACCTACTTCAGCATCACGTACGTAATCGTTGCCTGCCAGTTGGATACGATACATGCCAAGATTGGCATGCATGGGGCCAGGCTTGGCTACGTCCTCGGTATAAACCTGGGGCATCGTCACAAAAGGACCGCCATCCATGGGCCAATTCACGATTTGAGGCAATTGGCTGATTTGCGTGGTGCCATAGAGGATCGGGGCACCGCTTCGCTTTTTCCACGGCAACGCCGATAAAGCGGTCGTTGCTACATGCGCGTATTTCAAGGGATTTTTGAGTGCCCGCATAGGATCGGACTTGACGTCTACCAGCACTTTGATTTTGTCAAGTGTATCTCTGAACATAAAACGCGATCGCTCCAAGGTGCCGAAGAGATTGGACACTGCCGGAAACTGGCTTCCCTTAATGTTTTCAAACAACAAGGCTGGTCCTTGAGCATCGTAGACGCGCATATGAATGGCAGCCATCTCCAGATACGGGTCGACCTCCTGTTTGATGCGAATCAGGTGGTTATGGCGTTCCAGGTCATCGATGCATGCAGCAAGGCTAGTATATCCCATGGGGCAATTGAGTTGTTTGTGGCAAAGATAGGCGATACTTGCGCTTAATCAATCCAATTTCTTAAATTCGCCCACGAATAATGAGGAGAATATCGGCATAGATGCAACTTACCAAGCTCGAAATAAAAGGCTTTAAAAGTTTCGGTGACAAAATTACCATTCATTTCAACGAAGGCGTGACGGCTATTGTAGGGCCTAATGGCTGCGGCAAATCCAATGTGGTGGATGCCATCCGTTGGGTACTCGGCGAACAGAGTACCCGTATGCTTCGTTCGGAAAAGATGGAAAACATCATCTTCAACGGCACCAAAAATCGCAAGCCTGCAAACCTTGCCGAGGTATCGCTTTCGTTTGATAACACGAAGAACATCCTACCCACGGAGTTTTCACAGGTAACTATCACCCGCAAGCTTTACCGCAATGGGGAAAGTGAATACCGGCTTAATGACGTGAAATGTCGTCTGAAAGACATCACCGATTTGTTTTTGGATACAGGTATCGGTGCCGATTCCTATTCCATCATCGAACTGAAGATGATTGATGAAATCATCAACAATAAAGAAAACTCACGCCGCAACCTTTTTGAGGAAGCTTCGGGCATCTCCAAATACAAAGTCCGCAAAAAGCAGACGCTTAATAAGCTGAAGGATACCGAAAGTGATTTAGCACGGGTCGAAGACCTGCTGTTTGAAATCGAGAAAAACCTAAAGACCCTGGAAAACCAGGCCAAAAAAGCAGAACGCTACCATCGGCTTAAAGCGCAGTACAAAACGCTAAGTATGGCATTGGCCACTCACCGCATTACGCATTTCAGTGAGTCGCTGGCACGTTTAGACGAACAAGAATTGAGCCAGCGTACCGAACAGGCCCGCGTGAGCGCGGAAATAGCCAAGCTGGAGGCACAACTCCAGCAGTTGAAACAAGAAAGCCTGGCGAAAGAGAAAAACCTTTCCACCCAGCAGAAGGCCACGCATGAATATATCGCGAAAATACGTGCATACGAAAGCGAAAAAAAAGTAAAAAACGAACAGCTTCGCAACCTGCAGGATAAGGAAAAGCGGCTTAGCGAAGAACTTGCCCAAGATAAACAACAGCTCAATCATGCGCTGTATAATATCAAACGGCTAAACGAGGAGCATGCCGTAGAACAACAGAAACTCGATACCATCACCACCGCACTTAACCGGCAACGGACCGAGGTTGACGAACTGCGCGGGCAACAGCAAACGGCTAAGAACAAGCTCAACGCCATCACACGGCAACACAACGAGCTACAAAACGAAAGCTATAAGCTCGAAAAGGAAATTGCCGTATTGCATATCCAGCGCGATGCACTCGAGCAGGAAAGCCTACGAAATGTAACGGACGCCGCATCAAAGGCGGCCGAGCTCGATCAGTTCAACGCGTTGGTTGCTGAACTCGAGGACCAAACAACTACGTTGCAGCGGGAGTACGACCTCGCCGTTCAGTCAGAAGGCGAATTGCAGCGGCAAATTACCGATACCGAGGCCGTTATCCAGTCGCTTAAGGATGCAATCATCAAGGACAACAGGCAACTTGATGCCAAACAAAACGAATATAACCTAACCAAATCCCTGGTTGACAATCTGGAAGGTTTCCCGGAGTCTATCCGATTCCTGCGTAAAAGCGCGGCTTGGAAAAAGCAATACCCGTTGTTTTCTGATATCCTCTTCTGCCAAGAAGATTACCGCATTGCGGTCGAAAATTACCTCGAACCGTACATGAATCACTACGTGGTGCAACACCACGGGGAGGCGGTGCAAGCGATACGTCTATTGAGCGATGCCGCACGTGGGCGGGCCAATTTCTTTGTGCTTGACGCCATCGACGGCCTGCGCGTGCCTGAGTCGCTGCCAGTGCCAGACAACCGTCTAATCCCGGCGCTCGATATAATCAGCGCGGACGAACGATATCTTCCATTGTGCAGGATGTTGTTGCATAACGTATTCTTGCTTCAGGCAGACGACGAAAAGGCGCTGGAAGAACCACTACCGATGGAAGCGATCGTCGTGCTTCACAAAGGCGGCAAATTTGGCAAAAACCGATTTGGCATTTCTGGCGGTTCGGTGGGCCTCTTTGAGGGAAAACGCATCGGGCGGGCTAAAAACCTCGAAAACCTGTCCAAAGAGATCAAATCATTGGGGCAGCATATCGCTGCCCAGCAAGAACGACTGGATACGGCAATACAGCAGGTTGCAAGCTTAAAAAATAGCTCGCAAAAAGCGCGGATGGAAGAACTCAGCCAGCAACTCAACCGGCTCAACAACGAGCTGGTTTCGGTAAAGACCAAGCAGGAACAATACCAAGCGTTCATCACCACCAGTCAAAACCGAAAGCATGACATCGAACAGAAAATAACAGGTATCGTCGGTGAACTCCGGGAGGCTGAACCGCGGCTGGAACGATTGAAAGCCGAAAAAATGGAGCTTGATACGACCGTGCAGGAAATGCAGTTGGCTTTCCAAGAGCTGTCCGAAATACTCACCGAGCGGTCGTCGGCCTACAATCAGGAAAATATCCGCTTTCATCAGCAGCAAAACAAGGTGTCCAGCATCAATAAGGATCTCGAATACCGCGAAAGCCTACGAGATACGTACGAAACCCGCATCGCAAAAAACGCTACCGAATACGAGCAGGTGCAGGCCGATATCAAAGGGACGCTGCAGCACGTGGATGACTCGGATGAGGATCTCATCGCCATGTATGCGCAAAAGGAAGCATTCGAAAAAGGTCTGCAGGAGGTAGAAGAAGCGTATTATGCCGCTCGCGGAAAAATAAACGAGACGGAAGACCAAATCACCCAGCTGCGCAGGCAGAAAGAGCAGGTGGACTTTTTATTCGACGAGCTGCGTGATAAAAAGACCAGTCTCAAGCTCGATCTAAATGCGCTGAAGGAACGTCTTTCGGTGGAATTTTCGATCGATATCAATGAGCTGATGGCCGCAGCCTCCGAGAAGCCGGAGACTACAAATACCGAGCCAGCAGACGATGAGGAAACCCTACGCGAGAAAACAGACAAGCTGCGCAGGCAATTGGACGACTTCGGCAGCATCAATCCGATGGCTATGGAGGCCTACCAAGAAATGAATGAGCGTTACACATTCATCGTCAAAGAAAAACAAGATCTGCTGGACGCCAAAAATTCGCTGCTGGAAACGATTCAAGAAATCGACGACACTGCACGGGAAAAATTTATGGACGCGTTTACCCGGGTTCGGGAAAATTTCATCAATGTGTTCCGCTCGTTATTTAATGAAGAAGACACCTGCGATCTCATCTTAAGTGACCCCAATAATCCACTGGAATCTGATATCGACATCATGGCCCGCCCGAAAGGTAAGCGGCCGCTGTCCATCAATCAGCTTTCCGGCGGCGAAAAAACATTGACCTCCACCGCCCTTTTGTTTTCATTGTACTTGCTTAAGCCGGCACCTTTCTGTATTTTCGATGAGGTAGACGCACCGCTTGACGATACGAATATCGACAAGTTCAATAACATCATCCGCAAGTTTTCAAACCAATCGCAGTTTATCATCGTATCGCACAACAAGCGTACAATCGCAAGCACGGATATCATTTACGGCGTGACCATGGTCGAACAGGGGGTATCGCGTGTCGTGGCTGTGGATATGCGCGAGGTCGCCTAAAAATTACTGGCGATGGGTTTCCGTCGGCCAGGACTCGGCTTTGGGTAACCATCCGGCCAGCTTGCCACGGTAAGGGCTCAGTTTGTCCCAAAACCAACGATTGGGGTCTTTGCCTGCCTCCCCGCAGTCAATCACCTCGCATGAACGACGGAAGCGATCATATAAACCAAACAACAAGATTACACGAAGTAAACCACTGTATTTCAGTAATAAAAACTCAGCCAAAAGATGCCCCACAATCTCTACCGAAAACGAGTCGTCGCTAATGGCCAACGGTTTTCCATAGTTTGTGTGATAATCTTTCCTAATCAGGCGTACTAACAACGCAATCGGCTGTTCGGATCCCGCTGTCATGGCCCGTTTAGTGGATTCGCCGTTGGTGATGCGCACAAGGCCATCCTCGAAACGCACAGGCACCACACTATTCGCAATGTGATATTCTTTTTTCATTAACGCATCATGTAATCACCACAAATAGCTGATACAAAGATAAATAAAACAAATTTTAACTGTAAGTTAACCCCTCAAACCACCCACATCATCCGCACTGACAAAATTGCAGCACGTTCTTTATTTCTCTTTCAGCCCCAATTTTATTAATTTGGTCTTCGGTTTCGAAAACTCAATTTCATATTTGTTGTATTTGTTGTAACTAATTATTCAATTCAATATGGGAAAAGGAGATAAGAAAAGCAAACGTGGAAAAATCGTCAATGGATCGTATGGCAAAAGAAGGCCAAGCAAGAAGAAGAAAAAGGCACCTGAAGCCGCTGCTTCGGAAGAAAAAGATTAGGTAGCCCGTCGCTGCCTAATCACTTCGTACAAAGCTACTCCAGCTGACACGGATACATTGAGTGAAGCAATGGTGCCAACCATGGGTATTTTCGCCAAATGGTCTACGACGCGCAGCAGATCATCGGAAATGCCATGCTCTTCTGAGCCCAGCACCAAGGCTGTCGGCACTGAATAATCAAATTGATATAAATCGCTGTCTGTCTTTTCCGTACAAGCTACCACCTGAATCCCTGATTCTTGCAGAAAGCGGACGGTTTTGGCGAGACTATCTTCCCTGCACACGTTGATTTTGTAGAGTGCACCGGCGGACGTTTTAATGGCGTCGGGATTTATTTCGGCCGACCCCTTTTTGGGTACAATAAAGGCATGTACACCCGTACATGCCGCCGTGCGCGCTATGGCGCCAAGGTTTCGTACATCAGTAATACCGTCAAGGATAATCAGCAAGGGTACCTCACCTTTCTCGTATATCATCGGTACGACGTCTTCCGTACGTTGGTAGGTGATTGGCGAGATTACCGCGATGACACCTTGGTGGTTTTTGCGTGTCATCCGGTTGAGCTTTTCGACAGGCACCTGCTGGTAGCTGATCCCCTGCTGCTTGAGCACTTGCTTCAATTCGAGGAACAGCGCCCCCCCTAACCCGCGTTGAACGAAGAGCGATTCGATTTCCTTGCCACTGTCTATGGCTTCGATGACCGCCCGTATCCCGTATATGTGCTGGTTCGTTTCCCGCTTTTCATTCCCGCTGCCGCGCCATTGCTGATATTGCATATCGTACGATTTTGGGCACGAAGTTACGCATTGTCGGGGCGAGATGCAATTTTATACTAAATCAGCCAACTTGGCGAGGCTCTTTTCAATAATAGACAAGCTATCGTCCAATTGTGTTTTATTGATGACCAAGGGCGGCGCAAAGCGAATTTTATCGCCATGTGTGGGCTTGGCCAGTAGCCCCTGGTCCTTCAACACGAGGCACAGGTGCCATGCCGCGTCGGGGTTAATGTGCTCGATAACAATGGCATTAAGAAGTCCTTTACCCCGGACTTGTTTGATGAACGGATGCTGGAGTTGTTGTATTCTCTGTCGGAAGTAAGCACCCAATTGCGCCGCGTTCTCGGCCAGTCCTTCTTCCCGGATGACTTCGAGAGCAGCTATCGCCACTTTGCAAGCCAATGGGTTACCGCCATAGGTAGAGCCATGTTCACCAGCCTTAATGCACAGCATCACGTCGTCATCAGCTAAAACAGCGGAAATAGGCAACGTGCCACCACTGAGCGCTTTACCTAAAATGAGGATGTCTGGACGGATATTTTCGTGGTCACAAGCCAAGAGCTTTCCTGTCCGTGCCAATCCCGTTTGGATTTCATCTCCTATGAACAAGACATTTGCCCGCTTACATAAATCATAAGCGGCCGCCAGGTACCCATCGTCCGGCACAAATACGCCGGCTTCGCCCTGTATGGGCTCTACCAGGAACCCTGCAACCTGGGGATCGTTCAAAGCCTCAGCCAACGCTTCCAAATCATTATAAGGGACTATTTCGTAGCCCGGCATGAACGGACCAAACCCGTCGCGTGAGGATGGATCGGTGCTGAAAGACACGACATTGAGCGTCCGGCCATGAAAATTCCCTTCGACGGCGACGATCTTAGCCTGATTGACCGGTATACCTTTCCGGTCATACCCCCAGCGCCGAGCCAGCTTTAATGCAGTTTCGACAGCCTCGACGCCGCTGTTCATGGGCAGTACTTTATCATACCCGAAATACGTGGTAATGTACTGGGCATATTCACCTAATAAATCACTGTGGAAAGCCCTTGAAGTGAGCGTTAGCTTTTGTGCCTGCTCAATTAATGCGCCGACGATCTTCGGATGGCAATGCCCTTGATTTACCGCTGAATACCCTGACAGGAAATCATAATACCGTTTGCCGTCGACATCCCATAGAAAGACGCCCTCCCCCCTTTCCAAAACGACAGGCAAAGGGTGGTAATTATGGGCGCCATATTGCAATTCCCTTTCGATAAATTGCTGCGTACGAAAGCTCGTGTTGGTAGTAACTGACATGTGCCAAAGTTACTATACTTTCCCAAAATTGTTGCATCCGTCCTTAAACAAATCCCCCTATATTTGTTCATTCACAAAAACGACTACCATGAGTCATCCCAAATTCGCTGCTTTGTTTATCCGACTACCTATCGCTATGTCATTCTTTGGCCATGGGCTCGTTCGCCTGCCGAAGCTGCAAACTTTTGCCGCAGGCATGGCAGAGCAATTTGCCGGCACCCCATTACCATATGCAGTGGTTTCGGCATTCGGCTATGTACTTGTTTTCGTGGAACTCATTACAGGCATTTGGCTCTTCACCGGCCGATGGTTCAATGAAGCGCTGATGGTAGGACTCACCGTGATGACCACCTTGATTTTCGGGAGTGCTCTCATCGAAAACTGGAACGCTGTGTCCGTACAACTTGTACACAGCATCTACTTGGCCGGGCTGTTGATTTGGCAAACGACGAACACGATGAAATCAGAAAAGGGAGCGTTCCGCTGATGACCGGATTGAGCAAACGCACACTGTGGCTGATGACGGTAGGTGCCGGTCTCGTGGTGGCCAACAATTACTACAACCAACCGCTGCTTGCCCTGATTGCGCGGGACTTCCAGGTTTCGGAGGCCCAAGCTGGCAGCGTGGCGATGGTTACCCAAATCGGTTACGCTGCTGGACTGTTTTTTTTGGTCCCACTCGCTGATATGTTTCATCGAAAGCGGCTTATACTGACCATTTTTCCATTCATCGTGCTGTCATTGTTGCTGGCTACATTCAGCTATACGCTATCGTGGTTGGTCATCGCCAGTTTTTTTATCGGCCTTACCAGCATCATCCCGCAACTTTTTGTACCACTAGCTGCTACGCTGTCCAGCCCGGCGGAGAAAAGCAAGTCCATCGGGATGGTTATGAGCGGCTTGCTTATCGGGGTCTTGGCTTCACGTGTTATCAGCGGCTTCATTGGTGCACAGCTTGGATGGCGGTACATGTTTTTCATTGGCGCTACCATCATGTTTATTTATTGGGTACTGGTCATGAAAACCTTACCAGAGGTGAAGCCATCGTTTAAGGGTAGCTATGGCTCGCTAATGCGTTCGCTCGTCCACTATTTTAGGACTGATTCCGCCTTACGGCTTGCCGCCTGGCGGGGGGCTTGCAGTTTCGCTATTTTTACCACCTTTTGGACTACACTGGTCTTCCATCTCGAAGCACCGCCGTTCTATGCAAGCAGTGACGTGGCCGGTGCGTTCGGCATCCTTGGCATAGCGGGTGCACTCGTGCCGGCATTTCTCGGCAAGATGATCGACCGGATAGACCGTAATCAGCTGGTCATCGGGTTGTCAGTACTCACCTTGATTTCTTGGTGGCTTATCGGCATCCCCGGAGCAACGGGCTATGGAGCGCTGATAATTGGTGTATTACTCATTGATGCAGCGCTGCAGGGCATCCACCTGACCAATCAAGCGATCATCTTTGCCAAACATCCCGAAGCTACCAACCGGGTAAACACGGTCTACATGACCAGCTATTTCGTGGGGGGGTCTTTGGGCACTTTTGTAGCTTCTCTGGCATGGGAACATTTTCAGTGGACGGGTGTTACCTTAGTAGGCGTGGGTTTCGCGCTGCTCATGCTGGCAGGGCACTTATTGCTATATCGCTACGCAAACTGACAAGGAATTCAATAGGCTATGCTATATACTAAAATTATGAATGGCGTGTGGGGAATAACCGCATTGGTGTTGGGCGCAATGGCCCCCGCTGCCGCACAAAATGATTCGCCCATAGGTGCCAACCTCGAAACCATCGAATATCCTTTTCCGGTGAGTTACATATCGCTGCAAATCCAGGGAGAAACACTGAAGATGGCTTATATGGATGTAGTTCCGAAAGCGCCCAACGGCGAAACCATGGTGCTGCTCCATGGCAAGAACTTCAATGGTGCGTATTGGGAACAGACCGCAGCCGACTTGGCCCAGCAAGGCTATCGGGTCGTGATGCCAGACCAAATCGGATTTGGAAAGTCTTCGAAACCAATCCGCATTCAGTATTCCTTCCAGTTGCTGGCGCTGAATACACGAAAGTTGCTGGATAACCTCCAAATCGACAAAGCTCATATCCTCGGTCACTCCATGGGCGGCATGCTGGCCACCCGGTTTGCGTTGATGTATCCTGAACGAACTCAATCGCTCATTCTGGAAAACCCAATTGGATTGGAAGACTGGAAAACTATGGTGCCCTACCAAACAGTAGATGACTGGTATAAGAGCGAACTTGAGCAGACCTATGATAAAATCAAAAGTTACCAACTTGCCTTCTACTACGGCAATCAATGGCGCCCGGAGTATGACCGCTGGGTACATATGCTTGCCGGTTGGACCAACGATGTCGATTATCCGCGCATTGCCTGGAATTCGGCATTGTTATACGACATGATTTTTACGCAGCCCGTAGTCTATGAATTCGGCGACATCAAGGTCCCAACCCTGCTCATCATCGGACAACGCGACCGTACAGCGTTGGGTAAGGCCAATGCGCCTAAAGCTGTACAGGAAACGTTGGGCAATTATCCTCTTCTGGGCAAGAAAACTGCTGAGGCTATTCCAAACGCGCGACTCGTGGAAATCGCTGATATCGGTCACTTGCCACATATTGAAGCTTACGCACGGTTCATCGAACCGTTGAAGCAGTTTCTCGCCAAGCGTTAGCGCCGCCAAGTGGACGGTCATTTCAATGTATATTTTCGATTGGCACCCATATTAGTGTTTAAACATTGATTACCTTTGCATCCGTATATATTTCAACGAAAACAAGTTTTTGGGACTGACTATGCAATTATTAGATGCGCTAAACTGGCGTTACGCCACGAAGAAGATGAACGGCCAACCCGTTCCGCAGGAGAAGGTGGATAAAATACTGCAGGCAGCATACCTTGCTCCAACATCATCCGGATTGCAACCTTTTAAAATTATCGTAATTACCAATGCGGAACTCCGCCAGAAAATCCAGCCAATCGCTTATGGGCAGCGTCAAATTGTGGATGGGTCTCATGTGCTGGTTTTTGCGGCATGGGACAACTACACTGCTGAACGGATTGACCGTGTTTTCAGTCATACGGCAGCAGAACGGGGTCTTCCGGCTGATACGTTTGATGACTACAAGAATCGGCTAAAAAACATGTATCTTAGCAGACCTGCCAATGCCAACTTTGAACACGCGGCACGGCAGGCCTACATTGCCTTTGGCTTGGCGATCGCGGCCGCGGCGGAACTCCGCGTCGATGCCACCCCAATGGAAGGTTTTGACAACGCTGCTTTGGACGAATTACTGCAGTTGCCCGCACAGGGACTCAAAAGCGTAACCATCTTGCCCTTAGGTTATCGGGATTCGGAGAACGACTGGCTGGTCAACCAAAAGAAAGTACGCTCACCTAAAGATGAATTATTTTTGCAAATTGTATAGCTCCGCTATTTAAGGAATAATAACGATGAAAATCGAAGTATGGTCGGACATCGCTTGTCCATTTTGTTATATCGGCAAACATCACTTTGAAACCGCGCTTGCGCGGTTTAGCGGGCGCCAAGCCGTGAGACTGGAGTGGAAGAGCTTTCAGTTGGACCCCGACCTACCCAAAGATACTATTTACACCGATACCTACCATTACCTCGCCGAACGGAAGGGATTGCCCATTGCACAGGCGAGGGATATGACCGTTCGGGTAGCGGCCATGGCGAAACACGCCGGCGTTGAGCTGAACTTTGAGCGGACGGTAGTAGCCAATACGTGGGATGCTCACCGGCTGCTGCACATGGCCCAATTGCGGGGTGTGGGCAATGCTATGAAAGAAATCTTATTCCGCGCCCATTTTACGGAAGGAAAAGATATCAGCGACCGCGAGACATTGGTGGCTCTGGGGGAATCCGCAGGACTGGAACAGGCGGCTATCACAGCAATGCTGAACAGCGATCAATATGGATATGACGTGGCCAGGGATATCCAGGAGGCGCGCAATATCGGCGCCCGTGGAGTACCCTTTTTTGTGTTCGATCGTAAATATGCCGTCTCCGGTGCACAGCCTTCCGAAGTATTTTTGGAAACACTGGAAAAGGCATTCGAAACATGGAAGAAGGAAAACCCCAACAAACCACTTGACCTGGCGGGAGGCCTCACATGTCGTCCTGATGGCGATTGTGACTGAGTCTTCCCATCACATTAATCGATTCGTCCGTTTCATATCAATAAATCCATGGGATTTAGAAAACAAATTTTTACCTTTGGTTGTATTTAAGCTGTAAATCAAATCTCTTAACCGTTATGGCAACTACCAACAGAAGGAATTTTTTACGTACAACCATTGGCCTGACTGTTGCTTCCACTGCTTTGGGCGTGAGCCCGTTAAATACTTTGGTGGGATGCAGTTCACCCAATTCATCCGGCGAATCATCTGATGAATCGGGCGGCTCACTGGAATTTTCACAGGAACCTTTGGACTACGAATACAACGCATTGGAGCCCCACATTGATGCACGTACAATGGAAATCCATTATACGAAACATCATACGGCTTACATCAATGCGGTTAATGAGGCTATCAAAGCCGAAGAAATAACTTATACCACTCCTGGGGAGCTTTTCGCCAATATCTCGGGCCTCTCCGCAAAAATCCGTAATAATGGAGGTGGTGCCTGGAATCATACGTTTTTTTGGAAATCGCTCCGTGCGCCGGTAGACGGCAATGCGCCAACGGGCGCACTGTTGGATGCCATTAATGGAGCATTCGGATCTCTCGACCAATTTAAAGAGCAATTTGCTACGGCTGGAACCGGCCGTTTTGGATCGGGCTGGGCTTGGCTCGTACGTGATAACGGCTCATTAAAAATAGGCTCGACCCCTAACCAGGACAACCCATTAATGGATGATGCGGAGCTAAAAGGGAAGCCCCTGCTTGGCCTTGATGTATGGGAGCATGCCTATTATCTTCACTATCAAAATCGGAGGCCTGAATATATCAGCAATTGGTGGAACGTAGTCAATTGGGATTTTGTGGCTGAGCAATTCAACGGATAATGCATTGCCAATGCGATCAAAAAAGCCCCGACTTTAAAACGAAAAAGAGTCGGGGTTTTTCAATAAGCTAATATCTCATTGCTCATTTAATTGCCGCTTTCTGCAGCGCCTTGCGGAGATTGGTCACCTGTTCATCCACCAATTTTTGTAAGGGAGAAGCAGCTAACATCTTCATCATCACCGGTAAGTCTGCTTCAATGACCAGCTTGGCCACGGTCGAGTTGTCGCCCTGTGGCTTGACAGACCAACGCACAGATACATCGAACGGGGCTTTTTCAGACGGCACTAGCACCACTTCGCTCTTTTCCTGCCGACTATCCACCTTGAGCGCCAACTTAGCCATGTTTTGGATAGTAAACTGCGCCTCGTCCTGCGTGGATGACCAACTGTAAACCGATGAAGGCATCAATTGCTCGTGGTTATTGCAATCCGCCAGAAAAGCATACACTTCGGCAACCGGTTTATCGATGGAGACTTGATTCTGAATAATGGTCATATAGGCCTTATTACTCGGTTGGTGACCATTCGCCCGGATTCTTCCGCCACTGTCCGAGTATTTCGATATCGTTGTTTAAAATATAGTTGTGTTTAGCGGCGACCTCAATAAGGGTGTCATAATTACATAGACTTACGTACCTGCACCTTGCTTCTGCGAAATTCGCATCTGCCTCCGCAAAACCATACGTGAAGATGGATACCAGGCCGACAACGTTGCATTCAGCGTCGCGCAGTGCTTGCACAGCTCTCAAGCTGCTCTTACCTGTTGAGATTAAATCTTCAACAACCACCACACGCTGACCACCGACGACTTCGCCTTCAATCAGGTTTTGCCGGCCGTGATCTTTGGATCCACTGCGTACATATGTAAACGGCAACCCCAAGTCCTGTGCAACCAACACCCCCTGCGGAATACCAGCCGTGGCCACACCGGAAATCATTTCCACCGATCCGAACTCCTCCTGTATCAGCTCAGAAAGCTTCTGGCGAATATATGTTCGGATAGGCGGGTGTGATAAAGCTACCCGGTTATCGCAATAAATCGGCGACTTCCAACCCGATGCCCATGTAAAAGGTTTTTTGGGTTGTAATTTAATTGCTTTAATTTGCAACAATGATTCGGCAACTTTTTGTGCAACCTCATTCATATTATTCATGGCGCAAATCTATAAAATTTATATGAACCAATCGGCCCTCGTTTTGGCAGATTTTATCCCCGGTGACTTACCCAATTTTCAAACGATTGACGATCAAGATTTTGACTTCGAAAAACTTTTCAAAGAATCAAAGCATAATAAATTTTTTATTACATATTTCATACTAATAAAAAACCCCAAGGAGTTTTTGAGCCTCATTAAAAAAAGAATCAAAGTAATTAAAGCGTCAGGTGGATTAGTGAAAAATGGCGAAGGGGACTACCTTTTCATCCATCGGCTTGGGAAATGGGACCTGCCTAAGGGTAAAGTGGATGATGATGAGTCAATGAAACAAGCCGCCGTGCGGGAAGTAGAAGAGGAGTGCGGAATTAAAGTCGATTACCTTGGACAGAAGGTCATGACCACTTATCATGCTTACATGCTGAAAGGCGAATTGGTATTGAAAAAGACAAACTGGTATGAAATGGGAGTCAACAAAGTTCCAAAACTAAAACCCCAGCTGGAAGAGGACATTACCGAGGCGATATGGCTGGGACGGGATAAATTCAATAAAATAAGGAAAAATACCTATCCGCTTATTGAGGACATTTTGAATACGATTACGCCCAATTGATATCATTTACCATGTAATACCTTTAAAAAGAACTACACATGAAGACTGCGGTTTTTCCCGGATCTTTTGATCCCATAACGAATGCACATGTGGATATTGTCGTAAGGGGCCGGCGGCTTTTCGACAAAATTTATGTGGCTATTGGAACGAACACGACAAAAAAAGGCTATTTCAATCATGACGAGCGCCTGGCTATCACGCAGGAAGTATTTTCATCACATGGAGACTGTGTGGAGGTCGTACAGTTTGACGGGCTTACGGTAGATTTTTGCCGCAAGGTCGGTGCGTATTATATTCTGCGCGGTATGCGCAATGCCGGTGATTTTGAATTTGAAAAGGCCATCGCGCTCAACAATACGGTGCTTGCTCCGGATATTGAGACGGTGTTTCTGGTAAGCAGTAGCGGGCTGTCTCACATTTCTTCGACGATTATCCGCGAGATCATCATAAACGGTGGGGACATTAGCCAATTCGTTCCAGAAGCGGTACTAAAGTCGATAAAACGAAAACGATGAATATCCGTATTTGCGTGTTTCTACCCAATGTGGACTGGTTTCAAGCTTCCGTGTAGATGCATGTTCTAAAATTAGCCAAGCGCCCGGTTTTAATAAGCCAGCGGCGAACACAAGATTGGGAATTTGCGGCAATTGCGGCAGGTCATATGGCGGATCCGCGAATACCAAGTCAAATTGGTCTTTGCAAGATGGTATAAATTTGAGGGCATCGGCCTTTACCGCTTTTATAGCGGTCATGTTCAATTTCTTGGCGACGGTATTGATATACTGGATGCATTTGAAATGGGCATCTACCGCCACAACACGGGCTACACCGCGGGAAGCGAACTCGAATGTGATATTTCCTGTTCCTGAAAAAAGATCCAACGCGCCCAGTCCACTGAAGTCTATCCGGTTTTCCAGTACATTGAATAGTGCTTCCTTGGCCATGTCCGTAGTGGGCCGTACAGGCAAAGTGGATGGAGGATGTAATCGCAGTCCGCCGTGACTGCCCCCGATTATTCGCATAGATATAGCCCTAAAAGCGTAAGGTATTGATGTTGCTCCAACTGCAATGCCTGGGGTAGGCTTACCCCAGTAAGCTGCCCGCTGTCGGCAAATACCACATGTTCACTGTATTTTGTCACCCGTCGATGAAATTCGCCGTCTTCCGCAATATCGCCGGACAAACAACAAACGGGCTGCTTACCGATCAGCTCACCATTTGTTAATACTGCGAGCAGGTAGTAATTTAGGTCGTCCGGACCGAAGACTTCAAAATCATTGGCATAAATAAACTTTCCCGAATCAAGCACAGCGATATTGACGCAGGAAGCTTGTTTGTTGATGCTGACGAATGGGCCCGCCGTCTGCCGCGCATGCCCCACCACCGCCGCCAGCAACGGTTGGACCACAGGATAAATGCCCAGATGAGAAAACCGTCCGACAAACGGTTCCAAGCCCAATTGGTTGACATGATGAAGCAACGTAATACCAAGCGCGGGCAAACTGGATATCACGGTATCGGCAAGGCCGTCACCGGGCAAGTACCGACGGTATATATCGAGAGCACTTTCACGAAATGCCTCGCCAGGTACAAACGAATATGAACCATCGGGCACAGCCAACTTCACACGCCCGAAATTGAGATTCAGTAAATCAGCCACTTCTTGCTTGGTATGGCGCGGGTCATAAGCGGTAATGACTTTCAGTTGTCCGGCATTGTCTAACACAGCCAAGGCATTCTCTTCATGTCCTATTCTCGCCAATAAAGTGTACTCGGCGGCATGTTGTTGGTCAAAATCTGCGGAAATATATGTCATCACCGTTTATATGTCGCGACAAACTTACTTAGATAAATCATTTTGAACAAACTTTTGGCTACCTTTGGTCGTGCAGATTGCTGAATTACTTTACAGCCGTTTCCCCTTACAGCCTACTGGACAGCAGTATGAAGCATTCCAAAGGTTAGCTATTTTTCTGGGGCAGGCTGGTCATCATTCATGTTTCGTCCTTAAGGGGTACGCAGGTACGGGAAAGACCACCATCATCAGCACACTGGTGAATGCACTCCCCGTTTTACAAATGCGCACGGTCCTTTTGGCCCCCACGGGGAGGGCAGCCAAAGTAATGCGCAGCTATTCCGGCAAAAAGGCTTCCACCATCCACAAGAAGATATACCGCAAAAAGGTGGCCCTGTCTCCCGACATGGCTTTCGGGCTAGCTAATAATCCGCATACGGATACGCTTTTTATCGTGGATGAAGCATCGATGATATCCAACGAACGTTTTTCCTTTAACAGCAAAAGTCTTCTGGAGGATCTAGTAGACTATGTAAATAGCGGTCAAAACTGCTGCTTGATGTTTGTCGGCGACACGGCCCAGCTTCCGCCGGTGGGGCTTTTGCAAAGCCCCGCACTCGACGCGCAATGGCTTGCCGGCACGTTTGGTATGCAAGTATTCACCTTTGAGCTTACGGAGGTAGTACGGCAGGAAAAGCATTCGGGCATCCTTCACAATGCGACAGCTATACGCCAGCAACTCCAATCGGCTACAAACCATGCAGCCATTACTTTTCCACGCATCCGTGTAGCAGGTTACGGCGATATCTACCGAATGACAGGCGAACGGCTTATCGATGGCTTGCACTATGCCTATGATAAATACGGCCTGGAGAATACCATGGTTATCTGCCGTTCGAATAAGAATGCTAACAGCTATAATCAAAATATCCGTCACCGCATTCTGTTTAGGGATGAGGAGCTGACCGGTGGCGACTACATCATGGTAGTACGTAACAACTACTATTGGCTTTCGGCTGATTCGAATCGGACAGGTTTTATTGCAAACGGCGACATGGCACAAGTACGCAGGGTACGCAATGTCCACGAACAGCACGGCTTCCGTTTCGCCGACGTGAGTTTGGCCTTTATCGATACTGACGAAATCGAACCCATCGATTGCCGGGTAATGCTTGATACGCTGCACACGGATTCTCCCAGCTTATCGCAGGCCGATCAACAGCGCCTGTTTGACGCCGTGATGCAGGATTACATAGACATCCCCGACAAAAAGGAACGGATGGCCGCGCTAAAAGCGGATCCGTATTATAATGCCCTGCAAATCAAGTTTGCGATGGCCATCACCTGCCACAAAGCGCAAGGCGGACAATGGCAGGCGGTCTTCGTAGACCAAGGCTATCTCACCGACGAACAGCTCGACGTGGAGTTTTTACGTTGGCTCTATACCGCCTGCACCCGCGCAACCAAAGAGCTGTTTTTGGTGAACTTTCACGACGGCTTTTTCGGTGAAGGAGGCTCGTGACCGATAACCGAGCGTAGGCCGAAGGTTACCTCACAAAAATATTACAGGACCTTTGGAAACAAAGCAGGTATCCGTTTGTATATAAACCGTACACCAATCGTAACGACCGTTATATGAAAGAGGAAAGCAAGGTGGTCAACGCCTTCACGACAACATCCAAAAATGGCCAAGCGACACCAACGTTGCCATATTCCGAAGTCCAAGAAGATAAAAACCCTCGACCTTTAATCCGGATTATTGACGCCATCACGATTATCGTAGGCATCGTGGTGGGCGCAGGGATTTTCCGTACCCCATCGATTGTTGCGGCTAACACGGGCAGCCCCGAATTGTTTCTTTCCGTGTGGCTACTCGGCGGACTGGTGTCGCTCATCGGCGCCCTTTGCTATGCGGAGCTGAGCACCACATTTCCGAATACCGGAGGCGACTACCATTTCCTGATGCGGGCATTTGGCAAACGTTTTGCCTTCTTATTTGCTTGGGCAAGGCTAAGTATAATACAAACCGGATCCATAGCACTACTCGCTTATATTATCGGTGATTACCTTTCGCAGCTCTACCCGATTGGCAGCTATTCGTCAGCGATTTTTGCGGCGCTGGTGGTGACGACGCTTACGCTCATCAATATACTCGGGGTAAATTTCGGCACGGGTATGCAGAAACTGCTGTTCGCCTTTGAGTTTATCGGCATATTATGCGTGATCGTTGTCGGCTTTTTTATCAGCCCTTCCCCTACTGCCTTATCTGCGCTGCCAGTCACATCCTTAGACAACTCGTCGGCAATCGGGCTGGCGATGGTATTTGTGCTGCTTACTTTCGGCGGCTGGAACGAGGCAGGCTATATTTCCGCCGAACTGAAAGCCGGGAGTCGGAAAATGGTGCAAGTGCTGGTCATCAGCATTTTAGCCATTACAGCGATTTATCTGCTTATCAATTGGGCGTTTTTACACGCGCTCGGCATCGAGCGGATAGCCGCTTCCGAAGCGGTGGGTATCGACTTAATGCGTGTTACGTTGGGTGAACCGGGTGTATTGCTTATCGGCGTAATTGTGGCTATGGCTGCACTTACGTCCATCAATGCCACCATCTTTACGGGCGCCCGCACTAATTATGCGCTGGGGCGGGATTTTGAGGTCTTTGGCCGCTTAGGCAAATGGAACAGCAAGACGTCGTCACCGGTAAATGCCCTGATATTGCAGGGCATGATCGCGCTCGCTTTGATAGTGCTGGGCGCTCTTACGCGCGATGGCTTCCAGTCGATGGTAGACTTTACCGCGCCGGTATTCTGGTTCTTTTTCCTTGCTACCGGCGTAGCCCTGTTTGTTCTGCGCGCGAAAGAACCCGGTGTTGTCCGCCCATTCAGCGTACCGTTCTATCCGGTAACGCCGCTCATATTCTGCGGTTCGTGTGCTTATTTGCTTTACTCAAGCTTAGCCTATACGGGCATCGGCGCGTTAGTGGGGGTAGCCGTACTGTTGCTGGGTATGTTGTTTTTCTTCACAGTTCGGTAGTTATCAGTAATACCGCAGACATGATGCAACGCAATTAACTTTAGGTATAACAATTAAAAATGAACACAATGAACACACTCAAAAATTGGCTGATGGTTCTGTTTGTTGCCGTATGCTCGGGTGCGTACGCCCAACAACCTGATCTGGATGTACCGTATGTACCCACCAAACAAGAGACGGTAGAAGAGATGCTCAAACTTGCCGGTGTCAAGCCCGGTGACGTCGTCTATGATCTGGGATGTGGTGATGGACGGATAGTCATCACAGCTGCCCAGAAATTTGGTGCCACCGGAGTTGGCGTAGACCTTAATCCGCAACGCATCAAAGAAGCGAATGCAAATGCCAAAGCGGCAGGCGTCACAGACAAAGTGCGGTTTGTCGAAGGAAACTTGTTTGATTTCGATTTCAGCAAAGCAAACGTCGTAACCATGTACCTCCTGCCGTCGGTCAACCTAAAGCTTAGGCCAAAGCTGCAGAAAGAATTGAAACCGGGCAGCCGTATCGTATCGCACGACTTCGATATGGGCGATTGGCCGGCCGAGAAGACGATAGAAGTAGGTAGTGACACTATCTATTTGTGGACGATAGGTAATTAGCGCCAGCAACAGCATTGATATAGATTGAGCGGCCTTTCCGTTGGCCGTTCAATCTATGTTAACTTGCTATTTCACCGCCAACAATGCTGTTCCAACCGGGTTAACGCGAATATTACAATCTTAAACCTAAAGATATCGATCAAAAACTGATAATTTGCGCCTGCAAATAATGTAATACTTTTCCTTAACCCCTATGTACAGAAAATACAACTTGGTATTCTTCATGTTTTTGGTAGTAAACGTAGGAATCGCACAAGAAAACCGTGAACAAGTAAAGGCAAACTACCAGCTCGCCGCCCGATTCTCACCAGACAAGCTGAGGCGCTTGATTTTTTCCACTTCTGTAAGCCCCAACTGGCTGAAAAACTCCAACCGCTTTTGGTATGTATATGAAACGTCCCAAGGAAAAAATTGGTATATCGTGGATCCCTCTGCCCGAAAGAAAGACGTTCTTTTTGATAATGCACAGCTTGCCGCTCAGCTGACACGAATAGTCAAAGATCCTTTCGATGCGCAGCATATCGATATCCGAAACCTGAAATTTACGGAGGACGAGCGCCGCATCCGCTTTGAAGTAAACAGTACCAAAGACACATTGAAAACCAAAGAAGAACGTGAGAAAAGTACCAATAAAACGGATTCCCTCAAGAAAAAAGTGTTTTACCTCGAATATGACTTACAAACCCGGCAATTGGTCGAGCTGGCCGATTCGTTGAAGCCCAAGCCGCACCTTTCCTGGGCGTCCTTCTCGCCGGATACCAACGCTGTAGTGTTTGCCAAAAACTACAACCTGTACTGGATGGACCGCGAAAATTACGAAAAAGCCCGAAAAGATGAGAAAGACAGCACCATCGTAGAACACCAGATTACTACAGATGGAATTCAATATTATGCTTGGGGTGGGGATGACCGCAGCGTCACCACCGGCGATGAAAAGAAAGACGAAGATGAGAAAAACCAACGCCGGCGCGCCGGTATCATCTGGTCACCCGATGGGCGCTATTTCCTCGTGACCCGTAAGGACAACCGCCATCTCAACTCCCTTTGGGTTATCAACAACGTAGGGAGCAAGCGTCCTACGCTGGAAACCTACAAATACCAAATGCCCGGTGAGCCGGACAGTACGGAACAGGAACTTCACCTCTTTGAGTTTGCCACCAAGAAGCCCCGCCGCATTGACGTGGCAGCATTTAAAAACCAAACACTCGCGGTATACACCAAGCGTCAACCCCGCAACAACCGTCCGGACGACATCCGTGTGAATACCTGGTTAGGTACCAATGAACAATTTTTCTTTTCCCGGAGTAGCCGTGATCTCAAACGCATTGATATCGGTACCGCCGCCATTGATGGAAGCGTAAAGATACTTATCGAAGAACGATCAAACACCTACCTGGACGTACAGCCACCGGAATTGGTTGGCAACGGACCGGAATTTGTGGTGTGGTCAGAACGCGACGGTTGGGGACATTATTACCTATATGACGGCAACGGGAACCTAAAAAACCAGATTACTTCCGGCGAGTTTTATTGTTCGGAAATCACCGGATTGGATGAAAAAACTCGCACCTTATACTTCGTAGCCAACGGCCGTGAGGCAAACGAAGACCCCTACTATCAACATTTGTACAGTATAAACCTGAATGGTAGCGGAATGAAATTGCTAAATGCCGGCAACTTCGACCATCAGGCCCTCATGGACGAAAACAGCCAATTTTTTGTAAACAATTATTCTCGGGTGAATACTACTCCGGAATCAGCTCTTTACAATAATGCTGGACAGCAAATCCTGAAGTTGGAAACAGCCGATTTGTCGCAGCTATTTGCCGCGGGATATAAATTTCCCGAGCCCTTCAAAGTCAAGGCTGATGATGGTATCACGGATTTATATGGCGTGATGTATAAACCGTTTCACTTTGACTCGACCCAAACCTACCCCCTTATTGAATACGTGTATCCGGGTCCGCAAACCGAGTCGGTAAACAAAGCCTTTGGGCGAAGCATGGACCGTATAGACCGTTTGGCGCAATTTGGCTTTGTAGTCATAACTGTAGGCAACCGGGGCGGACATCCTGCCCGATCAAAATGGTATCACACCTATGGCTATGGCAATTTGCGCGACTATGGTTTAGCCGACAAAAAAGCGGCGGCTGAGCAGTTGGCTGACCGTCATCCATTCATCGACATCAACCGGGTGGGCATTACTGGGCATTCCGGCGGCGGGTTCATGTCCACTGCGGCCATGCTGGTTTACCCGGATTTTTTCAAGGTAGCTGTTTCGGGTGCAGGCAACCACGAAAACAATATTTACAACCGGTGGTGGAGCGAGCGGCATCATGGCGTGACCGAACGCATATCTGCCAAGGGAGATACAACGTTTTCCTACGCGATCGAGAAAAACACCGAGCTGGCCAAAAACCTCAAGGGGCGCCTATTGCTGGCCACAGGGGATATCGACAACAACGTACATCCTGCCAACACCATCCGCATGGCTGAAGCGCTCATCAAAGCCAATAAACGCTTTGATTTCCTTTTACTGCCCGGGCAGCGTCACGGCTTTGGTGACATGACCGAGTATTTCTTCTGGAAGATGGGCGATTATTTCTGTAAGCACCTATTGGGTAATCACCAAGACGACGTAGACATTACCGAAATGAACCGGGAAATACCACGCCGGCGATAAGTGCTATGACGAAAGTGGATATTGCGTGTGATATTCATTAGGTTATGCTCCAATTAAGTTAGTGACACGAGAGCAGGTAAAATTGACTAATTCATATAAATAAATTTGATTATTGCAATAAGCATCTTATTTTTGGCGACTCTTTGTTGAAACCTATTTAACAATGAAACGTTTTGTAAACAATAATCGATTATAAATGGAATTTTTACAAGCAAATCTGATTTACCTGATTCCACTATTGGGTTTGGTAGGCATCATTGTGATGATTGTCAAGTCAGCATGGGTAAGCCGACAGGATGCCGGTGACGAAAATATGCGCTCGTTGGCCGGCCATATCGCCGAAGGTGCAATGGCTTTTCTAAAAGCAGAATGGAAAGTACTCTCCTATTTTGTGGTGATAGCGGCCATTTTGTTAGCATGGTCCGGCACCTTGGTGGAGACCTCCAGTTGGGTTATTGCAGTCTCATTCGTCATCGGTGCGGTTACATCGGCATTCGCGGGCTATATCGGCATGAACATCGCCACGAAGGCCAATGTCCGAACCACACAAGCCGCGAGAAGCGGCCTTGCGAAAGCCCTCAAGGTTTCCTTCACGGGCGGTACTGTAATGGGGCTCGGGGTTGCAGGTCTGGCGGTTTTGGGTATGGGGGCTTTATTTATCGTTTTTTATCAGATTTACGTCGTGAGCACTGGCGCCAGCGTCAACGGCCTTGAAATGGAAAAAGCGCTGGAGGTGTTGGCCGGTTTCTCGCTTGGAGCCGAATCCATTGCGTTATTTGCCCGCGTAGGCGGCGGCATTTATACGAAGGCTGCCGATGTGGGGGCCGACCTGGTCGGAAAGGTTGAAGCCGGAATCCCAGAGGATGATGTGCGCAATCCCGCAACCATTGCGGACAACGTGGGTGACAATGTGGGAGACGTTGCCGGTATGGGCGCCGATCTTTTCGGCTCATATGTAGCCACCATACTAGCCACCATGGTTTTAGGACGGGAAATTGTGTCGGCCGATAGTTTCGGCGGTATAGCTCCAGTGCTGCTGCCTATCCTCATCGCTGGCTTGGGACTGATTTTCTCGATTGTTGGTGCGGCACTGGTAAAAGTCAACGATGATCAAGGCAATGTGCAGCAGGCGCTGAATCTCGGAAACTGGTCTTCTATCTTGTTTACAGCCTTGGCATCATACTTCGTGGTCGGTTGGTTGCTACCCGATCAATTGGCGCTGCGCGGCGTATCCTTTACTTCTCTGGATGTTTTCTTTGCCATCGTCGTGGGCCTCATCGTGGGAGCACTGATGAGTATTGTTACTGAATATTATACCGCTATGGGCAAGCGTCCGGTCGGATCCATTGTCAAACAATCATCTACAGGGCATGCCACCAACATTATCGGCGGCCTTTCCGTCGGCATGGAATCAACTGCAGTCCCTACCATTATCCTGGCCGCCGGCATCATTACATCGTATGCCTTTGCAGGCTTATATGGTGTAGCAATCGCTGCCGCCGGCATGATGGCAACTACCGCTATGCAACTGGCTATTGATGCGTTCGGTCCGATCGCCGACAATGCCGGGGGCATTGCCGAAATGAGCGGATTGCCGAAAGAAGTACGTGAGCGCACGGATAAACTGGATGCCGTGGGTAATACCACCGCAGCCACTGGAAAAGGGTTTGCCATTGCCTCGGCGGCGTTGACGGCGCTGGCCTTGTTTGCGGCATTTGTCGGTATTGCGGGCATCGATTCCATCGACCTATATAAAGCACCCGTATTGGGAGCGCTCTTTATCGGTGCGATGATTCCCTTTATTTTCTCTTCGTTGGCGATCGCTGCGGTGGGCCGTGCAGCTATGTCGATGGTAGAAGAAGTGCGGCGGCAGTTCCGGGAGATACCCGGCATCATGGAATATAAGGCGAAGCCCGAGTATGACAAGTGTGTTGCCATATCCACGAAGGCTTCCATCCGCGAAATGATATTACCCGGTGCAATTGCGCTGATTGTGCCAATATTGGTAGGGTTTGGCTTTAAAGGCGTATTCGAAGATACCTCCTCGGCCGAGATTCTTGGCGGGCTACTTGCTGGTGTCACAGTATCCGGCGTGTTACTGGGAATGTTCCAGAATAACGCAGGGGGTGCATGGGACAATGCTAAAAAGTCGTTTGAAGCAGGTGTAGAAATCAATGGCAAGATTGAATACAAGGGTTCTGATGCGCATAAGGCCTCGGTAACCGGCGACACCGTGGGCGACCCATTCAAGGATACTTCCGGCCCTTCTATGAATATCCTGATCAAGCTGATGTCAATTGTGTCGCTGATCATCGCACCACATATCAGTGTGAATGGCGGTGGCAATCATGTCAACGTCGATCTGAAAAAGCACATAGAAACGGAGTTTACAAAGGCAGAACAAACGCAAGCGCGCCCCATCAATCCCTACATCTACTAAATCGTGTTTGTGGGATAAGAAAAGTTATATAAATAGAGGGATTTGCTAGTGCAAATCCCTTTTTTGCATTAAAAAGCACAGCCGATATCAACAAAATCATTACATAGCTGCAGTAAGAAAAAAAAAGCCTTTATTTAAAAATAAAAATTTGTAGGTTTGGCCCCAACTAGCTGGAATGGCCTGAATTGCCAAAACAAAAATTGTATGTTATTTAAAAAATCGATTCCTACGTTAATTGCCGAAGCAGCGGAAAGCGGTGAAGGTACACTTAAACGGACATTATCAAGTAGTGGTTTGGTAGCATTGGGCGTTGGTGCCATTATCGGCGCCGGTCTTTTTTCCCTTACCGGGATAACAGCTGCAGAAAACGCGGGCCCTGCGGTCACGCTTTCATTTATTGTAGCGGCTGTAGGCTGTGCGTTTGCGGGACTTTGTTATGCGGAATTTGCCGCCATGATTCCAGTGGCAGGCAGTGCTTACACCTATTCATATGCCACCATGGGCGAGTTTGTAGCCTGGATCATTGGTTGGGACCTCGTGCTTGAGTATGCATTAGGTGCTGCGACGGTAGCTTCCAGTTGGTCCCAGTATTTCAATCAATTTTTGCTGGAGTTTGGGATTCATATTCCGCACAATTTCCTTCATGGCCCCTGGGAAGGTGGTGTGGTCAACCTTCCAGCCATCTTCATTGTATGCCTGCTCTCATTGTTGTTGATGCGCGGCACCCAAGAATCGTCGCTAGTCAACAACATTCTCGTGGTAGTGAAGGTAGCGGTTGTGTTGATTTTTATCGCATTGGGATGGAGTTTCATCGATCCGCTCAACCACCAGCCGTTCATTCCGGTGAATGAGGGTGAAGAACTGGTCAAGTCCGGTCAGCTGGGATTCTTTGAGTTTTTTAAGAGCGACTATTTTGGCCATTTTGGCATTAGCGGCATCATGCGCGGTGCGGGGGTTGTTTTCTTCGCTTTCATCGGGTTTGATGCGGTGAGCACAGCGGCCCAAGAGGCTAAAAACCCACAGAAAGGCATGCCTATTGGCATCATCGGCTCGCTGTTGGTTTGCACCGTATTGTATGTATTATTTTCCTACGTGCTGACCGGCCTGGAAAACTACAAATTGTTTGCCGGTGACGCAAAGCCAGTTGCTACAGCCTTTGCAAAAACGGGGTATACGTTTCTTAATACCGCGTTAATCATCGCCATCCTGACCGGATACACATCTGTGATTTTGGTAATGCTGCTTGGTCAAAGCCGGGTATTCTATACCATGAGCAAGGATGGCTTGCTTCCCCGCTTCTTTTCCGACTTATCAAAAAGACAAACCCCTTGGAAAACCAATATCATATTCATGATATTTGTCAGCATCTTCACCGGATTTGTGCCGGTATCCGATTTGGGCCACATGGTAAGTATCGGGACGTTGTTTGCTTTTACGTTGGTCTGCATCGGAGTAATGGTGCTGCGAAAGGTTAACCCCGAAGCACCGCGGCCTTTCCGTACCCCGCTGGTACCGCTTATACCCATTCTCGGTATTATCGTGTGCATCGCGATGATGGCCTCACTTCCTATCGAAAGCTGGGAACGGCTGGCCATCTGGATGGCACTTGGTATCGTGATTTACTTCCTTTATGGTAAGCGACACAGTAAGATCCGGGCTGAAGTGGAAGCGGGGAAGTCGCAGGGGCCTACCGTTTAAGTCCTTTAGTCATATCTGTATAAAACTAAAAGAGGCCGTCTCAAAAATAACTGAGGCGGCTTTTTGATTTTTGAAGTATTACAGGTATTTTTTATCGGCGCGCTTCCCGTTTCCTTTTTTTCTAATTCAGTGATCGTTTTGCAAGATTGAAAGAGGTGTTTTGTGTTCGGGGTAAGCTATAGGTTGTTAGCAATAAGGCGAAGGAGCTTTTAGGAAGCTCTTTTTTCTCAGGCTGTGTGCCAATGACAGTAGTCCCATTCCAACATTGACCTTATCCAATCCCCTTAGCATGAAGCGCTTGAAGTTGTGGTTGTGTTTGATGTTGCCGAAGACCGGCTCGACATCGTGGCATCGCTGCTTCCGCTTTTTGACGCCCCGTTTGCTTTTCAGCTTTTTCTCGGCCCGTTGTTTCAGGCGGTTCAGGTTGTGGTTGACCTGTATGATCCGATTCACCTTTTGCTAGTGGCATTGGCCTAATCGGAAAACCCTCACAGCTGCTTACCTGGACGCGAATCTGCGCAGAGGTTATAACACTTGCCGAAAACATTCGTTTGTCATCGTCTGCCCAAATGGTCAAAAGATAAGCGGCCCAATTTAGTTTGGACCGCTTATCACATTATTAATTTACGATAAATCTATTAGAAGGTATAACGTAAACCGAGCTGAGCACTCCACGTAGTTCCGAATGTGCTGGCATCACGGAAAGGAGAAGTCGGCAATACAGCTTCATCTCGCCCCCTTTCTTGGTTGAACTCGACAATGTAGTTCATCCGCAGGCTTGGAACACCTGATTCGTCGGTCGCAGATGCTCTTGTCAACAGGTTCTGCATATTGTTATTAAACATTTTCTGAATACCCCAATCCCTATTCAGCAAGTTACCTACGTTTACAATGTCGGCGGTGAACTGAATCTTATTTTGTTGTCCACCTACATTGTTAAATAGGTCTTGCGTCCAGCGCAAATCGAATCGATTGAGCCAAGGAATAAGAAATGCGTTCCTGGGCAAGTAATCGCCACGGTATTTATTTAGGCCGTTTTCAGCAGCATAGGCATCAAAGGCAGCACGTTGGTCGGCAACACTAAACTCATATGCGACACCATTAATAGTAACCGAGTATGCGGAGAATGGAATATCAGCGGTATTCTGTGGTAGATAAATCAAATCAGCGTTTACACCATCGTTATTAATGTCGGCATTGTATGTGTAAGAGAACCTGCCCTGATGCGAACCATTGTAATAAAGCCCAATGGTAGTGTTTTGGAATCTATAGTTCAAATTTGCAATCACCCGATGAGGTACAGCGAAATTGGAGGCATACAAGAATTGATCATTGGGGCTATTGATGTTCGGGCTGCCACTCCAAGCCGAACTTGCGCTCGATCCGGCATTCGCAGACACTTCTTTAGCTGCTGAATACGTATAGAAAACTGATCCGGACAAGTTGTGGAAATTAGCTATAGAAGCACCAATAGTACCACTAAATGCGTGTCCTTTTACGTCTGTATTCGTCAATACTGTTGCATTATTTCCCCCCATCACCGGATTATAAGCCGTGCTTTGACCCGGCTGGAAAAATTCACGATTATCCCCCGGATTTCCACCGTAGTTCATGGTATTTCCTGAGGCTACGCGGTTTGCTCCCAATTGAAATACGGCGTTGATGTCACGAGTGTATAACGCGTCTGCGATTAACGTAACAGGGGAATTCGGGATCTTGTAGTCAACACCCAAGCTACTACGCCACACCATCGGCATTTTAAAATCACGATCTACCAATGCAAAAGAGCCAGGTGCCCCTCCTGATGGCGTAGTAATGAAGACACCCTCTGCACCACGGGGAGGGTTCTTCACATAATAATAAGGATCCTGAGGCTGGAAAGTAACATTTCCAATCCATGAAGCAACATCATCATAACTTCCAGGTTCAATCGTATTTTGCAAGACACCCGCATTGGTAGGCATATTGGTCAACCAAACGAAAGGAACCCGTCCAGAAAAGAAGCCGCTCCCTCCACGTAAAATAAATGAGCGGTCACCTAATACATCAAAGTTAAAACCCAGCCTTGGTGATATCAACACCCTTGATCTTGGCCATGAACCTGAGTCGTAATGTGTGGGATTACCGTCTTTATCCAGTAACTCTATTGCATTAATTGCCGGATTTGGTGTCAGATCATTTAAATATAGCGGTAACTCAGCACGTACGCCCAATGTCAACGCCAATCGATCGGTAACAGTAACCCTGTCTTGCAGGTACAATGATGCGAGACCGAAATTGATTCGCGCGTAAGTGTCCTGCCCTTCATAAGGATAAGTCAATGAAAACATAATAGGAGCTACCTCATTAGGCGTTCCCGTAGTAAGGAAATCTTCCACCGATGCATAGCGATAATAAGAAGTTCCAGACCGGGTATAACTGTTTCCAAATTTCTGTATTTCGAAAGCGGCGCCACCGGTAAACGTATGTCTACCAGCGACGTAGGTCAGATTATTGATAAATGAATAATTATCATTGACCACATCGTTGTTAAAAGAGAATAATTCTGTGCCAAAACTCATGTAATTACCGTTACCATCCGCTCTACCCCCATCCCAAATATCAACGAATGGAAACAGTCTATCCCCAGGAGTAGTACGCAGATCCTGGATCCGGGTATAAGTAGCTAAAAACTGATTAGACCACCGCGAGTTAAAATTGCTATTTAATTCTGCACTTACCGAACGAACAGTATTTTCGAATCCGTAATTTCCATTCTCAAAGGTGATGGAATTCTGACTCACCCGGTTAAACGAACTCCGCGGATACGGACCCGAGTTGCCGTTGGCCTGCTGATCATTAACCCCTACGACCTGATTGTAACGAACAGACAGTTTATGAATATCACTGATATTATAATCTATCCGGGCCAGAATTTTCGTCGCACCTTGACTGGCCTCATCGGCATATCCTTCATAACGCCCCGGGTCATAATTCCATACATTTATCAAGTGATTCCGAACAGCGACTAAATCATCCCGTCTGGTTCGAGCGATATATTGATCTGGGTTGGCGACACCATCTGAAGATGCTTTCCAAAGGTTGGCGCCCGAAGCATTCGCACCTGTCGCTTCCTCGCGCTCCACATTTACAAAGAAAAACAGCTTATCTTTTATAATCGGCCCACCTAAGCGAAAGCCATAATTACGTTTTGCGCCATCCTCCGCCTCTAACAGGTTATCTTTTATTTTTCTACCTGTAAGGTAATCGTTGTTAAAAAAACCATATACCGAACCATGGAAAGTGTTTGTACCACTCCGAGTTACCGCATTAATACCTGCCCCAGTAAAGCCGCTTTGTGTAACGTCAAACGGAGCAATATTAACTTGAATCTCCTCGATAGCATCCAATGAGATGGGTTGGGAATTTCCACCAGGTAATGGGTTTGAACTGAGTCCGAAACCATTATTGAAATTGGCTCCATCGATTTGCAAATTGTTATAGCGAGCATCACGCCCCGCAAATGAATTTCCTGAAGCCTGTGGAGTCAACCTTGTAAACTCCGTAACACTCCGACTTATCTGAGGTAAATTTTCAATTTGCTGCGTACTAACATTGGTACCAGCTCCAGTTTTATTCACATTAATCGCTCCAGACGCCGTAATTACTACTTCATCGAGCGTAGTGCTCGCATCAGACAGTATCGCATTCAACACGTAAGGCTGTCCCAATTGCAGGAAAATATCTTCGTAAATCTCCGGTGATTGCCCCACGTACGTCACTTCAACCCGATATGGTCCTCCTACCCGCATGTTTGCGAGGTTGAAACGGCCGCTTTCCGTTGAGGTACCCGTGTAAACCGTACCACTTGGCACGTGGGTTGCTTTTACAGTGGCACCAGCCGTTGGCTGACCGCCGACTTGGGACACCGAACCTGTCATACTACTGGTTGTTACTTGTGCATGCACAAAGGAAATAACAATCAGCATTAAGGACGTCATAAGTAAAGACTTCTTCATGTGATTTGTTTTTGGGTAAACAACTAATTGCTTTATTTTTAAGCAAAAGTAAAAAGTCTATCTTAATTTTAGCACATAATCATGTTAACAAAACATTAACATAACATACAAAAATATCCATGTTAACAATAAAGTAGAATAAAAACAGGAAAAATCGTTCAGAATACGTGAGTTTTGGCTAATTCACATAAAAAAATAGGACGAGGTCCGCTTGTTAAGATTAAAACTCTGACAAAAAGAGCAAATTTTGCCACCATTTTTAGCCGCCGCGCTTAGCTGTTATGAATTATAATAAAATTCCTCCACATAACTGAGATTCATCATCTCATTGTTAAATTGCTGTAAGGTCTTCCGGTCGGCCGTGAGTTCAAACACTACGGACAACCTGCGCGCCCGCTTGCTGACCGTTTTACGTACATATTTAATACGATGCTTGTCCATTTGTCGTTTTAATTCTTCCAGGTTGTTGACGTCCATGTCTTGAAAGACGATAAACAGGGTACGGGTTAGAAACAGCCGTTCCATGGCCCCTTCCACTTTATTGAAAACCGAGAGCACGACAACCGTGATGACCGACAGCGAGAGTGAAAGCCCATAATATCCAATTCCGGCCGCCATACCAATACCCGCTACCATCCAAATTACCGCTGCTGTCGTCAGCCCCATAACGGAAAATTTGTCTTTAAAGATTACCCCGGCGCCGATAAAGCCAATACCGGTAATGATGTTTGCTGCAATCCTGTCGTCGCTACCCACACCATAGCGCGATGCAATGGTAAAAGCTGTCGCCCCCAGGCAAATCAATACAATGGTACGAAAACCCGCGGACTTGTTTTTGTATTCCCGCTCCAGTCCAACCAAACTGCCGGAAAGTACGGAAACTCCAATAGCAACCAAATCGTTATTTTCAGGCAAAAATTCCATTTTGTGTTCGGTGAACCCGCTGTTAGACTAAATACGCATATGTAATTCCTTCACCTCCCCTATCCGGGTGTTCGTCCTCCATCCTCGTCACTTCGCCGTACTTGCGTAAATACTCCCGGATAAACTTGCGCAAAATCCCGTCGCCCTTACCATGCACGATTTTCAAGCTCGGGAAGCCCATCATTACCGCTTTATCTAAAAATTTTTCAATTTCGTATAGTGCTGCTTCCGTGCGCATGCCACGCACATCGACCTCAGGCCGGAAACTGGCCACGTCATCGGCAATCCTGGTTTGATGGGGCTGGCGCGAGCGTGTCGGTTCATCCTTCTTGGCTATACGGATGACATTTGACCGCTTCTGTACGGTGCGCAATTCGCCCATGGCCAGTACCACGTTATTTTTAGCTATACTGATCACCTGTGCTTCATTGTCCGTGCCCAATATCTTCACCCAATCACCTACCTTGATAGCAACCGCTTCGACGGGATTTTGTTTGGCTTTAGGCTGTATGTTAGCCCTTTCAGTATGTTTGTGCAATTCTGCATCCAGTTGTTGGCGCAACGCCTTGGTTTTCGTTTTCTCCGCTTGGCTCTCCCTGATGCCTGATATTGTATTTTCGACCAGCTTATTGGCATTCCGGATAATGTCGCGCGCTTCTTCCCGTGCTTTGCTAATAATTGTCTTCTTGTTTTCTTCCAGATATGCCTGCAATTGCTCGTTCTCCGCCTTTAACCTGCTGAGTTGTTTTTCTTTTTGGGCAATAGCAATTTTCGCTTCATAGACTTCCTTTTTGTCGCGTTCTAAATCAACCAATAGTGTATCCACACGTTTTTGTTGGTCGCCTATTTTTTGCCTCGCAGCCTGCAAAATGGTTTCGCCCAATCCAATTTTCTGGGCGATTTCGAAGGCGTAAGAACTGCCGGGTTTGCCTGTTTGCAGAATGTACAGTGGTCGCATTGCTACATTGTCAAAAAGCATGGACGCATTTTCGATTCCTTCCGTATTACTGGCGAAAACCTTTAGGTTGGAATAATGGGTGGTCACTACCCCCCTTACTTTCTTCCGATTGAGCACTTCCAGTACGGCCTCCGCAATAGGTCCGCCGAAAAGCGGATCGGTGCCCGTGCCAAACTCATCGATGAGTACCAATGTTTTTGCATCAGCGTGTTCGGAGAAATATTTCATCTTTGACAGGTGAGCACTATACGTGCTAAGATCGCTTTCAATGGATTGATCATCCCCAATATCTGCAAACAGTTGCTTGAATATACCTACTTTGGAAGTGGCATCTGCGGGAATGAGTAACCCCGACTGAACCATCAACTGCAATAGTCCGATGGTTTTCATACATACGGACTTCCCGCCCGCATTCGGCCCCGACACGACAATGATGCGCTGCCGATCGTCTATATGTACATTGAGCGGCACGACCGATTGCTGGCTTTCGCGTAGCGTCAACAACAGCAGGGGGTGCCGCGCAGCAACAAGGGAAATAGAAGCATCTTTACCCAATTCGGGCATATGCCCATCGATATCAATGGCAAACAGTGCTTTGGCTCGCACAAAATCGACCTTGCTCAACAGGTTGTGATAGGCGATCAGTAGCGGCACGTGAGGCCGCAATTCATCCGTTAGCTCGGTTAATATACGAACAATCTCGCGCCGCTTGTCAAATTCAAGATCTCGCACCTTATTGTTCAGATGAAATACTTCTTCAGGCTCAATGTAAGCCGTTTGGCCAGTGGCTGACTCATCGTGTATCCAGCCCTTTATTTTGCGTTTGCTCTCGGCGAGGATGGGAATGCATAACCGGCCATCGCGAACAGTCAAATTGCCGTCTGCCGTCCATCCATTTTGCTGTGCAGTCCGGAATACCTGGTCGATGCGCTTCCGGGCCTCCTGTTCGGCCTTTGTAATGCCTGAAATAATTTCAGCGAGTATGGGCGAGGCATTAGGCTTGACCCTGCCTTTTGCGTCAATGACCTGCTCAATCGCTGACACGATGTTCTTCTCAATGGGCAAGTGTTCAAACAACGCTTCCAGATTGGGATACTGGCCACTTCGCTCATTGAAATACCGGATAACGGCAAAAACGGTCTTGAGAGAAAGCAATATCGCAAAAAACTCGTCTTCTGCCAAGAACGTACCGACAATCCTTGCTTTCTCTGCCAATGGTCGTATGGGATAGAGGTGATCCACAGGAAGTGGTGCGTCATTAATAAGCAGCTCTTTAAACTCATGAGCCTGTCTTAGAAACTTATCAACCTGATCAAATCGCGTTTGTGGCGATATCTTATTGACCATCTCCATCCCCGGTTCACTCAGGCATTTTGCTTTGATTAAAGCCTTTATATCGGCAAAACCAAGCTTCTCGATCGCATTATCTGGGTAAATCATGCTCATTTTATCTTTTCAATTGGCCGCAATACGGGCGAGGCCTCTGTTGATTTTGCCTGGGGCTGGGGAGGCCTTGGAGATTCGCCGCGTGGCATGACCTTATTTTGACCTTCAATGGCCATCTGGGACAAACCAATCGACTCCAATAGTCTATCGTGGAGCATTTCGTGAGTGATCGGATGGGGTGCTCCATAAATACTGTCCGGAGCGTGAAGGAAAAGCAGAAAGCGCTTGCGTTTAAAATCCAGTGAGTCTAAGGCTATTCGTTTCAAGCTATCCAATCGCCTGACATTAATGATTGAATCTGCCCGCCGCTGCAGGTTGTACTTTTCTTCCACCGCCTTCTGTTCAGCAAGGTTAAGTGCTTCCAATCTTTTTTCTACCGTTATATAAAGCTCATTCATTATACGCGGCCGCGTCGAATAATATTCAACACTCCGTCTAAACACGGCTGAATCGATTCCCCACCGGTCGAAAATCGCTTGGTAATAGGAGTCGCGATAGGCACGCGCTGAATCAATTGGCATGGCCATCAACTGCCCATCCGCCAAATGTACATCCAACAGTACATCGGGCATCCTTTTAGACGGAATGATTCCATCCGGGATTTTCTCCCCGCAGGAGATGCACAAAAACAAAATCGTAATTCCGGTAAGCAGCCGTTGCATTCTTTTTATTCTATCCCCTTCAACCTCCCTTTTGGTGGAAACCCACGGGTTTTGTAGTTTTGTGCAAACTTAGACAAATTGCCAATGAAAAGCAATTTGCCAATCACCCGTCAACCATTGAGGGAAAACGTTAAAGATAGCTAACAAAAACAAAAATAAAGCCGGATTCATGGATATCGCTGACCAGATAAAAACGATTCAAGAAGAACTCAAACGGTTAGATGTGGCACTCGTCGCCGTTTCAAAAACCAAAACACCTGAAGAAATATTGACAGCCTACCATGCGGGGCAACGGGCTTTCGGCGAAAACATGGTACAAGAGCTCGTTGCAAAATATGATGTGCTGCCCAAAGATATTGAGTGGCATCTTATTGGCCATCTACAAAGCAACAAGGTGAAATATGTAGCGCCTTTCATTACCTTGATTCACTCCGTAGACAGCCTGAAGCTTTTGAAGGAGATAAACAAGCAGGCTCAAAAATATAACCGTACCATTGGCTGTCTCTTGCAGGTACATATCGCAACGGAAGACACTAAATTTGGGCTTGACCACGTAGAGCTCATCGAGTTATTGCGATCGACGGAATTTGCGCAATTAACGCATATACGGATTAAAGGGTTGATGGGCATCGCTACAAATACGCCCAATCAGAAGGAAATCAAAGAAGAATTCCATGAGCTAAAGTCTTTGTTTGACGGCATAAAGGTAAGCTTTTTTAAAGACGACGCGCACTTTGATACCCTTTCGATGGGCATGTCGGCTGACTACAAACTTGCAATTGAGCAAGGCAGCACCATGGTGCGGTTAGGAAGTACAATCTTCGGTAACCGGTGATGAATGGCAGGGAAGCAGGCAAATAAAATGAACATCACGATACGCAAAGCCAACGCTGCTGACTGCCCGCAGATGCTGGAGCTCATCAAGGAGCTGGCAGCTTACGAAAACGCTCCGGACGAGGTGACCGTAAGTATGGAGGAATTTATCGATGCCGGCTTTGGTGACGTGCCCGTATGGGAAGCGTTTGTAGCCGATGTGGCGGGGCAATTGGTGGGCATGTCGCTTTTCTATGTCCGTTATTCTACCTGGAAAGGCCGCCGACTTTATCTTGAAGACATCATCGTCACGGCGCAGATGCGTGGCAAGGGTATCGGCGGGTTATTGTTTGATGCGACCAGAGAACTATGCCGCGCACGGCAATATTGCGGTATGGTATGGCAAGTACTAGAATGGAATGAACCCGCCATCAATTTCTATAAAAAATATGGTGCGTCTTTTGATGGAGAATGGGTCAATGTGTCACTGGAAGTAAACAATAATAATGGCAAAATCAATGAAGCTACGTAACTTATATCTACTCAGCACAGTGCTGTTGAGTGCATGCCAGAACCATACGGATACGAAGGGAACGACAGCCAATAGTGCCGCTTCCGACACGCTGGAATACGAATACGAACACTACATAAAATACAGTTCGAACCTGGTCAAGACCAGTGAAACAACGGATACAACGTATTTCACCGTGTCCTATCCCAGGTTTCAGGACTCCGTCGTCAACCGCTTCGTCCTGGCAGCGGTCTTAGGGAGCGACACGGCCACCGTAGAGGGGGCTGCTCAAACGTTCATCAGTGAATTTGACGATTTTCATGCCTCCGATCCCTTCCCCCGGGTATGGACTTCCGAATCGCATGCCAAAGTGTACCGGATCACACCGTCGTACTTAGAACTGATAATCAATGCTTCTAGTTATACAGGTGGTGCCCACGGCAATTATGCTACCGTCTTTGTTCATTATGACCTCACAGACCGCTCATTTCTGGGATTGGATGATGTTGTGGCCAAAACTTTCCAAAACGAATTGGCCGCGGTAGCCGAACGTTATTTCAGAAAACAGGAAAACCTGGACGTCAACCAATCGCTTGAAGACCGGTATTTTTTTGATCAAGGACGCTTCAGGCTGCCCGATAACTTTGCCTTAGAGCGGGACAGCATGCTGTTTCTCTACAATATCTATGAGATTAAGCCTTACGTGGATGGTCAAACGGAATTGCGCGTCCCCTATCGTGAAATCGAACGCCTTCTCACCAACCGGGCGAAGCGTATCATCGCTGAATTAAACATGCAAAATCATTAACCTTAAATGCAAGTATTCAAATTTGGAGGCGCATCTGTCAAAGACGCCGAAGGCGTAGTAAACTTGGGCCGCATCGTCGCCGCTTATCAACCGAGCAAGCTGCTTATTGTCGTCTCCGCCATGGGTAAGACCACGAACCTGCTGGAGCAACTAACCTTAAGTTATTTCAACAAACAAGACGATACACTCGGCCTGTTGGAACAATCGAAGCAATATCATGCTTCGATTGTGCGGGCCTTGTTTACCGACACCAGTCATCCGGTCTACAATGAGGTCTCCAATCGTTTTGTGGAGATCGAATGGATATTGGAAGAAGCACCGGCGGATCCATATGATTACCTTTATGACCAGATCGTGTCGGTAGGCGAGCTTGTTTCTACCACCATCGTCAGCCACTATTTAAATCACATCGGGATAGCAAACAAATGGCTGGATGCCCGTGACTACATCGCTACAGACAACACGCATCGCGAAGGGAAAGTAGACTGGCACGTCACCAGAGAACGCGTCCAACGGGACCTTCCACAGTTGCTTGAAAACCAGCTTGCTGTTACGCAAGGTTTTATCGGCTCAACTTCGGAAAACTTCACGACCACGTTGGGACGGGAAGGGTCGGATTATTCAGCGGCCATTTTTGCAGCGAGTCTCGAGGCCGAAAGTGTAACGATCTGGAAAGATGTACCAGGTGTACTAAACGCAGATCCCAAATGGTTCGACGAAACGCAGTTAATCCCCGAGCTTTCTTATCTGGACGCCATTGAATTGACTTATTACGGAGCCACCGTTATCCATCCAAAGACCATCAAGCCGTTACAAAACAAGAATATACCACTTTATGTCAAGTCGTTCATAGACATTGAAAACGGAGGCACACAGATATGTGGGACTGACGGCCCGCTGCCCGTACCATCATTTATTTTTAAGGTCAACCAGGTGTTGATTTCCATACTTCCGAAGGACTTTTCATTCATTGTTGAAGACAATTTGAGCGATATCTTCAGCCGCTTCCATCAACACAAAATCAAAGTCAACATGATGCACAACAGTGCCGTGAATTTCTCGGTAAGTGTGGATGACACGGGAGACAATGTCAACATGCTGTTGCATGATCTCAAAGCCCGATATGAAGTACAATGCCAGAACGGATTGGAACTGATTACCATTCGCCACTATAACCAAGAAACGATAGATCGGGTACTGGTCAACAAAGCGATTATCATGGAACTGAAAGACCGGTACACTTGTCAGCTTTTGGTTCGCAAACTGGACGGATAATCCTTACCTTTGCTGCTATGACTACGACGAAGAATACCATGATGACATTAACTGGAACACTGTTATTGCTGGCTATGCTTTCATGCGGAAACAGCACCAAGCCGATTGAAGCGCAAACAGAAGATACCCAAGCTGCCGCCTCCGCTGCGGCACATGCAACCGACGTCAATCCGGTATCGGCCGCCCCGCAACCGGCTACACCATCCGCTTCGCCCCAGCCCGCACAGACCATTCCCGACTTTACGTTTTATATGCTCCGTAGCGGCATCCGCTTCACTAAGCAAGATCTCGCCAAGAAGGGGAATATCGTCTTTATCCTGTTCGATCCAACCTGTGGCCACTGCCAGCATGAAGCAAAGCATATTGGCGAACGTTATGATCAAGTGAAAGATGCAAATTTTTACTTTGTATCCATGAACGATCCGGCCTTGATGGCGTCCTTTCTGGAAACCCATGCAAAACCCTTGGTGGGAAAGGCCAATGTAGAATTGTTATATGACCGCAACGCAGATTTCATCAACAAATTCCATATTCCGTCACAGTACCCGGCCGTATATATATACGGAAATAACGGCCAGCTGAAAGACCATTGGGACGGTGAGCGCGATATTGACAAAGTGATTGCCGCTATCCGGAATTAAGCGTCGGTTCTTTCCTTCCTGCTGGCAAGGGTCAAGGGAATGGAAAGCAGCGCTATCGACAAACCAGATGCCATAATGCGTGTCTTGCTCCGGTGGATAAGCGAGCCCCAGAAACCGTATTTATTTGGCAACATAATGAGTAGGTCGGCATTGATATTAATCAATTCGTTTTGTATGGCTTTGATTACCGCATTGGACGCTACATCCTTATAATAATACGTCACGCCTTCCAACCCTTCCCCGAAGGCAGCTATTGTTTGATCGTCGATACCTTCGTCCTGAATCCTCCGGATTTGATTATTCACGTGGAAAATCTCCACCGATGCCTTCATGCCCAAAGCCAACGTTTTGACCTCCTGTAAGATCACCTGATGGACTCCCTGCAGGTTGTCGCAGGCAAACAGGATCCGATCGACACCCTTAAATTTTGCCCCGTATGGAACAGCCAATACCGGAAACTTAAACTGATGAATCAGTGCCGTCGTCGTGTTTCCAAGCAAATCCTGCTCCAACGACTTTGCCGCCATTCCCATGACCAGTAAGCTGGCATCATAGGTGGCAAAGAGGTGCTCAATTTCCTCGCCCATGTCACCCATCACGCTAAGGTAACTCAATACTGGAATAGCATAGGCATCGCTCAATGCTGCAGCGCGGCTGGCCAACCGTTCCTTGGTGCGGTTAGCGGATTGATCAAAAGCTTGCGGAGAAAGCCGCGCATTGGAGACGTGGATAGATGGTACGTATAGATTGAAAAGTACAATTTTGCCCCCTATTTGTTGGATTAATGCTGCTGCATAGTCCACGGCATTCTCGGCTTCCTTAGAAAAGTCAGTAGCTACGATAATGGTTTTCATGTATCAAAATGGAATTTCGGTAAAGGTAATTCCATTTGATATAAAAACGAACGTCCAATGTCATTCCATTGTTAATTTCCAACGCTATGTTTTGGAGTTGTGCTTAATTGGGGGTTGTTCGCTGTATTTCCTGGTTGTCGCTGGATTCGCCAAATCAGCTTCATCCTTGTCATAGCGTTTGTCTTCTGATCGTTTGACGACCTGTTTATCCTTTTTGAGATTCTGCTTTGAATCGCTCGGCTTTAGTTCTTCATGCTTTCCCATATGTCAGGAAAACAGCCGGAAGTAACGATTTGTTTTAGGGAATGATTGCTTATTGTGTAACTTTGGCAGCTCGTATATGCATAACATGACAACTATCGCCATCAATGGGTTTGGCCGTATCGGTCGAAATACGCTCCGGAACATTTTACTTAGAAAGGCAAGCAACCTGCATATCGCTGCCATCAACGACTTGGCCGATACCCAAACGCTCGCTCATCTTTTTAAATACGATTCCGTTCACGGGCCGTACGGGGGATCGGTGGATGCAACGTCCAATCAATTGCTGATTGACGGGCATACCATCCACGTTTTTAACGAACCTGTGCCGGCAAATCTTCCCTGGAAATCGCTTGGCATCGATGTTGTGATAGAGTCTACCGGTAAATTCGTGACCCGGGAAAAGGCTTCCCGGCACCTTGACGCCGGAGCAACACAAGTGATCATTACTGCGCCTTCGCCCGATAAGGAAGTGCCGACGGTAGTATTGGGGGTCAATGATACAGCTATCAGCCTGCGTACCCCTATCCTATCCAATGCGTCCTGTACAACCAATAATGTTGCACCGTTGGTAAAAGTACTGGACGAAAACTGGGGCATATTAGACGGTTACATCACGACGGTACACAGCATGACGAGCGACCAAAACCTGCATGACGCCCCACATCGGGATTTACGGAGGGCGCGTGCAGCGACTGCCTCTATCATACCGACTACTACCGGCGCTGCCAAAGCCATCACCAGCGTATTTCCGCACCTGGAAGGCAAGCTCGGCGGTGCTGGCATACGCGTACCGGTTTTAAATGGCTCATTGACAGATTTCACCTGTACTTTGAGACGCCAACCGAAGGTCGATGAAATCAATGCCGCGTTCAGACAGGCAGCCAACGCAGAATTGAACGGGATACTACAATACACCACCGATCCAATTGTATCCATAGACATTCTCAATAGCCCATATTCGTGTGTCTTTGACGCACAATTGACATCTGTAGTAGGCGGATTGGTCAAGGTAGTTGGCTGGTATGACAATGAATACGGTTATTCCAATCGCTTGGTCGACCTGTTGTTAAAAATAACTAACCATGATTAGATTCATCAATGCGCAGGAAACGCTCTCTTTGCGAAGTGCTGTACTGCGGGTTGGTGCACCGCTATCCGACTGTCATTTTCAAGGCGACAATCTCGAAACCACGTTCCACATGGGATATCTGTCAGGTGATGGCGACACGGTATGCATCCTGACCTGCCAGCTCGAAGCGCTGGAAGGCCACCCAGGAACCGGCTACCGGCTACGTGGTATGGCTACCCATCCCGACTGGCGAGGCAAGGGGATTGGAACCGAACTATTGAATGCGGCGATCAACCATTTGGCAACCGGTTTGATGGCTGATTACCTCTGGTGCAACGCGCGCCGGGTCGCTTATGATTTTTACCGGCAGTTGGGCTTTACGACACTATCGGCAGAATTTGAGATACCCGGTATCGGTCCGCACAGCGTGATGCACCTGGCCTTGAACTAAAAAAGGGAAGCCTGCCGGCCTCCCTCTTTCCTAACAAAATCAATATCGGGTTAAAACTCTATTTTACTGCATCAACTACTGCCTTGAATGCCTCCGGATTGTTCATGGCCAAATCAGCCAGTACCTTACGGTTCAATCCGATGTTTTTGGCATTCAGCTTTCCGATCAACTGGGAATATGAAATTCCGTGCTGACGGGCTCCAGCATTGATACGCTGTATCCATAAAGCCCTAAATTCCCTTTTTTTGGTCTTGCGGTCGCGGTAAGCGTACAACAATCCCTTTTCTACTGTATTCTTTGCAACGGTATAAACCTTGCTACGCGATCCATAATAGCCCTTGGCTAATTTGAGAATCTTTTTGCGTCGTCTTCTTGACGCTACTGCGTTAACCGAACGTGGCATAATCTTTTGATTTTTTGGTAGTGGGCGCCATGTCTCTCAATGAACTTACAACCCAATACCCGGTTATTTAACTTTTAACAATACACTTAAAATTTCGGACTTCCGACTCCGGACTCCGACTTATTTGCCGATGGTAAGCATCCGCTTAACGTTGCCCATATCGGCATCAGACACTAAACCGGTCTGCGTCAGGTTGCGTTTGCGCTTGGTGCTTTTCTTTGTCAGAATGTGACTTTTAAAAGCATGCTTACGCGCAACCTTACCTGTTCCAGTCAGCTTAAAACGCTTCTTTGCACTGGAATTGGTTTTCACTTTTGGCATGATTCACTATTTTTTATATCGATTTGTTAGTTTACTTACTTTTTAGGGGCCACGGTCAAAAACATCCGCTTGCCTTCCAATTTAGGAAGCAGCTCCACTTTGCCGTAGTCTTCAAGCGCTTGGGCAAAGCGCAGCAGCAGGATTTCCCCTTGCTCCTTATAGACGATTGCGCGGCCCTTGAAATGAACATACGCGCGTACCTTCTCGCCTGCTTCCAAAAACTTAATCGCATGCTTAAGCTTGAATTCGAAGTCGTGGTCGCTTGTGTTCGGCCCGAAACGGATTTCCTTAATAACCGTCTGTTTCGCGTTTGCCTTAATCTCCTTCTGCTTCTTCTTCTGTTCGTAAATGAACTTACTGTAGTCAATGATCCTGCAGACCGGCGGGCTAGCGTTCGGTGAAATTTCCACTAAATCCAGTTCCAATTCATCAGCCAACTCCAATGCTTTGCGCGTGGGATAAACCCCTTGCTCTACATTGTCGCCCACTAATCGTACCTCAGGTACCCTAATATTCTCATTGATACGGTGCTCCGGCTCCTTCTTCTTGAATGGAGGTCTCGGGCCTCTGAATCCTGGTCTATTTAATGCCAAATGTCTAAAATAATTAAACGGTTATCTCTTTTATTAACTGTGCGCTAAACGCCTCTACACGCATCGTACCCAAATCCCCCTGGCCGTGTTTTCGAACAGAAATCGTGCCGTTTTCCGCTTCTTTTTCACCGACTATAAGCATATAAGGGATTTTTTTCAACTCCGCGTCCCTGATTTTCCGACCTACCTTCTCATCTCGCAGGTCAATCAAGCCGCGAATATCGGAATTATTGAGCGATTCTAAAAGTTTTTTTGCATATTCTTCGTATTTTTCCGACACGGGAAGAATGATAAATTGCTCAGGTGCGAGCCACAGCGGAAACTGGCCCGCGCAGTGTTCTATCAGCACGGCAACAAAGCGTTCCAACGAACCAAACGGCGCACGGTGAATCATGACGGGACGATGTTTAGCGTTGTCACTGCCCGTATATTCCAGATCGAAACGCTCTGGCAAATTGTAGTCTACCTGAATCGTACCCAACTGCCATTTGCGGCCCAATGCATCCTTGACCATAAAATCCAGCTTAGGACCATAAAATGCCGCTTCACCATATTCTACTACCGTTTTTAATCCTTTTTCCGCTGCCGCTTCAATAATATCATGCTCGGCACGGTTCCAGTTATCTTCAGAACCAATATATTTGCTCTTATTTTCCGGATCGCGCAGCGAAATCTGGGCCGTGTAATCCTCAAAACCAAGCGCGCCAAACACATAGAGCACCAAATCAATCACCTTCTTAAACTCATCCTTTACCTGATCCGGACGACAAAATAAGTGTGCATCATCCTGTGTGAACCCCCGTACCCGGGTAAGGCCATGCAGCTCACCGCTTTGTTCATAACGGTACACGGTGCCGAATTCGGCATACCGGATAGGTAAGTCTTTGTACGACCGGGGCTTGGTCTTATATATTTCGCAGTGGTGGGGGCAATTCATGGGCTTCAGTAGAAACTCCTCCCCTTCCTGCGGCGTATGGATAGGCTGAAACGAATCCGCTCCATATTTCTCATAATGCCCGGATGTGACATATAAATTCTTATGCCCAATGTGCGGGGTTACAACAGGTTCATATCCTGCTTTGACCTGAGCCCTTTGCATAAAATCAATCAGCTTCTGCCGCAGCCGCGCCCCCTTAGGCAACCACAGCGGCAACCCCAGCCCTACTTTTTCTGAAAAGGCAAACAGCTCCAGCTCACGTCCCAACTTGCGATGATCACGCTTCTTGGCCTCCTCTATCATATGCAGGTAATCGGCCAGCTCACTCGCCTTGGGAAATGTGACTCCATAAATCCTGGTAAGTTGCTTGCGGGTTTCATCACCCCGCCAATATGCACCAGCCACATTAGTTAATTTAACCGCTTTGATAAATCCGGTGTTCGGTATATGCGGACCACGGCAGAGGTCAGTAAAATTTCCCTGCGTATAGAAGGTGATACTACCATCTGGCAGATCCTTAATCAGATCCAGCTTGTACTCGTCACCTTTCGCCGTAAAGTAAGCGACGGCCTCTGCTTTGCTTACCGGTTTACGCAGATATTCAGCCTTTGTACGAGCAAGTTCGACCATCTTATCTTCAATTTGCTTGAAGTCATCTGAGGAAAATTCACGGTCGCCAAAGTCGACATCGTAGTAGAATCCTGTTTCAATGGCGGGTCCAATACCGAATTGGATTCCGGGGTATAAGGCTTCCAATGCTTCGGCCATTAAGTGTGCCGAGGAATGCCAAAACGTCGCTTTTCCTTGGTTGTCGTTCCAAGTTAGCAAGCGTACAGTAGCGTCTTCCTCAATAGGGCGCGACGCATCCCATACCTCACCGTTAACCTCTGCAGCCAATACGTTTCGGGCTAAACCTTCTGAAATGGATTGTGCGATTTTCATCGCTGTGGTTCCTCGTGCAAACTGCCGTACCGAACCATCGGGTAGGGTAATGTTAATCACTTACAACTATGATTTTATGTTAATTAAAATAGCTCAACAAATCACAATACAAGGTGTGACTTCTTTTTCGGACACAAAGGTAACGAAATCGAACACGAAATACGAAACAAAAATTGGACGTCGCACCGGCATTTGAAATACCCCAACACCACCGCGCTCAATTTATCTCCATAATTTTCCGTAATTTTGCAACCTCTTTAAACAATATGGCGCATCAGGTACCAGAAGACGGCTCATTATTACCCCTAATGGAAGAGTTTTACACCATTCAGGGCGAAGGGTATCACACAGGTAAAGCGGCTTACTTCATTCGTTTAGGCGGATGCGATGTGGGGTGCCATTGGTGTGATGTTAAAGAAAGTTGGGATGCTGCATTACACCCCCTCACCGCTGCGGATACAATCATTGAACATGCCAAGCAGTATCCATCCAAAACGGTCGTGGTCACCGGGGGCGAACCTTTGCTTTATAACCTGGATTACCTGACACGGGGCTTACAAGCAGCAGGCATTAAGACATTCATTGAAACCTCCGGAGCCTATCCCTTGAGCGGCCATTGGGATTGGATTTGCCTTTCTCCAAAGAAATTCAAATGGCCATTGCCCGATGTTATTGCTGCAGCCGGCGAGTTAAAAGTCATCGTGTTTAACAAAAGCGATTTCGCTTGGGCAGAAAAGCACGCTTCGCTCGTGCCACCCGCCTGCCGACTATATTTGCAGCCAGAATGGTCCAAAGCAGCGGAGATCACCCCATTGATAGTAGATTATGTAAAGCAACATCCGAAGTGGGAGATTTCCCTTCAAACCCATAAATACCTGAATATTCCATAGACAGGTATGACCCGCTATCGCCCTCCAATGTAGCAAATTCGTTGCAAAGCCATCAGTTTTTGGAACATTTTTTGACCCTCTCATCTAAAACAGTAAATTTGTATACCATTTTCAATGTGTCATACTAAAACAAATAAACAATGATGAAAAAGATTACGACAATATGCATGCTGTTAGTTGCCTTTGTTGGTTCGGCTGCGTTGGCCCAGCAAAACAGTAAAGCGGAGTTTAAATTCGAAAAAGAAACCCATGATTTTGGGCAAGTTCCCCAGAATCAACCGGTTTCATACGAATTTACGTTTACCAATGTAGGCACTGAGCCGATTATCATCAGCGAGGTGAAGCCTTCTTGCGGTTGCTCGGTCGCTGAATTTACAAAGACACCTGTCAAACCCGGCGAAACAGGCTCCATTAAAGTGACCTATGACGCGAAAGTAAAGCAGCCATTTACCAAAAATTTTACGGTTCGCTCCAACACCAAAACCCCCGTAAAAACCCTTTACATCAAAGGAGAGGTAACCGGCTAACCGACAGCGCGTTGCAAAAATGCAGGAAAACCGCCAATTAACTGGCGGTTTTTTTTGTACATTTAAATCAAATGCTATGCTTAATATTGCAGCAAAATAGCACGAATCGTATGCCTTCAGTATCCAATAAGGGCCTTGAGATGCCTCCCTCACCTATCCGTAAGCTTACACCTTATGCCGATAAAGCTAAACAGGAGGGTAAACACATCTACCACTTAAATATCGGGCAGCCCGATATTGATACGCCCCAAATCATGCTTGATGCAATTAAAAATATCGATTTCAAGGTTTGGGCTTATACACCCTCGGAAGGAACCGCCTCATACCGAGGCAAATTGAGCAGTTATTACAACAAACTGGGATATGCGATTACACCCAATGATATCCTGGTTACCAACGGCGGGTCCGAGGCCATTACTATCGCCATGCAGGCGTGCATTAACCCCGGCGAGGAAATTATTATTCCCGAACCTTTTTATGCCAATTATAATGGTTTTGCCTGTTCGGCCGGCATTAAGATAAAGCCAATCCTATCTTATATTGCCGATGGTTTTGCATTGCCGCCGATTTCTGAATTTGAAGCACTAATTACGAAGAACACCAAGGCTATCGCCATCTGCAATCCCAATAACCCAACGGGGTACCTTTATTCACGACAGGAGCTGGAAGCCCTTCGTGACCTATGCCTCAAATATGATCTGTTTTTGCTATCTGACGAGGCTTATCGGGAGTTTTGCTACGATGGACGGGAGTTTATCTCGCCGATGCATTTGGCGGGGCTCGAACAACATGTCATCGTGCTGGACACCGTATCCAAGCGATACAGTGCCTGTGGCGCAAGGCTAGGCTGTATGATTACCAAGAACAAGGAGGTTTGGCGCACGGCTTTGAAATTTGCCCAGGCGAGGCTCAGCCCACCTGCGGTGGCCCAAATCGCCGCGGAAGCAGCCATTGACACACCGCAAAGCTATTTTGACGCGGTGAAAGCAGAGTATACGGCCAGAAGGGATGTGTTGGTCGCTGGTCTTAACGGCATCAAAGGTGTCTATTGCCCCAATCCCGGTGGCGCATTTTATGTGGTGGCTCAGCTTCCGATTGATGATGCGGATTCGTTTTGCCAATGGATTCTGGAACATTTCGAATATCAAAACCAGACTGTCATGATGGCTCCCGCCAGTGGTTTTTACAGCACTTCGAATGCCGGACGGAATGAGGTAAGGCTGGCTTACGTTTTAAACGCCAACGATCTGAATAAGGCTTTGCTATGCCTCGAGAAAGGGTTGGAAGCATATCCCGGCAGGACGGCCACAGCATGATATAGCCCAGTTACACCATTAAAGCTTCACGCGGCATGCGTCACCAAGTGGTTATCCTACAGTCTGTCGAGTACAAACTGCAGCTGCTCCTCTTCATTAAGATCGGTATTGTCTAAGATAAGCGCGTCATTTGCACGCACCAGTGGACTTTCTTCCCGGGTAGTATCAATGTAATCACGGTGGGCCAAATTTTCAAATACCTCTTCCAGGGTTATATCTTCGCCTTTGTTTTTTAATTCCAGGTAACGGCGCTCCGCCCGCACTTTCGGATCAGCGGTCATGAAGATTTTCAGGTCCGCGTCCGGAAAAACGGTAGTACCGATATCGCGGCCGTCCATGACGATATTCTTGTTTCGGCCCATCCGCTGTTGCTGGGCTACCATTGCCGAGCGCACCGCCTTGACCGCACTCACCTCGCTGACGTAATCCGAGATAAACATCTGCCTGATCTCCTCCGAGACATCTTCACCGTTCAACGAAATGCACGTCTGGCCAGCGGCCGTATGGAAATCAATATGGATGGCCGCCAATGCCGCTGCAACCTTTTGTTCGTCATCAAGCGGAACAGCATGGCGAATAAAATACAAGGTTACGGCGCGATACATCGCCCCGCTGTCTATATAGAGGTAATGGAGTTTCTTAGCTAAGGCTTTGGCCAACGTACTTTTTCCGCAGGAAGAATAGCCGTCTATGGCAATGATCGTATTCGTTCTGGCCATTTGTGATTAATTGTTTCCACCAATCAAAACACCCGGTTTGTTCAATACCGGAATTTTGATAAGATTTTCGTCGATAATGCTCTCCGGAAGAAAAATATACTTCTTATCATATATCGTACCCTCGATATAATAACTAAGCCAATACTCATTGGTCAATCCGAAAACCTGTTCATCTATGGCCTCTATCTTGGCGTAGTCATTCGGGTCTATATCGCCGATGAAATGCCGTAATGTGGTTGTCCGCACTTCCTTCTCATTCTTTAATCCGTATCCTTTAGAGCTCACCATCACATTCTTGATAGGTACCGTCTTTTCATTGATGAGGTATACATTCCACACTTTACCCGACGGCGAGTCGCTTTCCAGTACTACCGCGATAGAAATATCTTGAACAATATTTTCAGGCAAATCTTTTTTCATATCATGCTGCTTTAGCTTAAAGTATAGGCTTTAAGCGCTATGCTATCAGCTTGGCCTACTTGCGCCCCCGTGCTTTTTTCTTTGGTTTCTTGTCATCTGCTTCTGCCCACTGGAGCACATTGTCGTAAGTGATAGATTGTATGTCGGTGCCTTTCGGTATCTTGATATTCTGCTTGCCGAAGCGGATGAAAGGTCCCCAACGACCATTTTCAATACGTGCCTCCGGATTCTCGTCAAATACTTTAATGACTTTCTCGCTGTCTTTCCGCCGTTTATCCTGAATGATTTGAATGGCCGACTCCGTTGTCACATTATGGGGATCCACATCTTTTGGCAAAGAATAAAACGCGTTGTCATGGCGAATGTAAGGGCCAAACCGGCCAATGGCCACGGTCATCTCCTTCCCTTCAAATTCGCCAACTTTTTTGGGCAGTTTAAATAAGTCCAGCGCTTCCTCGAATGTAATCGTCTCTATCATCTGTCCTGGCCTCAGGCTTGCAAAACGCGGTTTCTCTTCGTCATCCGCCGATCCGATTTGTACCATGGGTCCGAAGCGGCCGATGCGAACACTTACGCGTTTGCCTGTTTCGGGATCCGTACCCAACTCCCGTTCGTTGGTTGCCCGATCTGCCGTCTTGATAGTAGTTTCGACCTCATTGTGGAACGGCCCATAAAAACTATGCAGCATATCCGTCCACTCTTTCATTCCCTGGGCGATTTCATCGAATTCTTTTTCCACCTTTGCCGTGAAATTAAAGTCGACGATTCCTTTGAAGTGTTCTACAAGAAAATCGTTGACCACCACGCCAATATCGGTAGGAAATAACTTAGCCTTTTCGGCTCCCGTGATTTCGGTTTTGGTCTGCATCGTGAGCTTTCCTTCCGTAAGTTCCAGCACCCGATAATCCCGAGGTTTTCCATCCCGCTCTTCTTTGACGACATAACCGCGGTTTTGGATGGTCGATATCGTAGGCGCATAAGTCGAAGGACGGCCGATTCCCAGCTCTTCCAACTTTTTAACAAGACTTGCTTCTGTATACCGGGCCGGTGGTCGCGAAAAACGTTCGGTAGCGGTCATACGCTGCAATTTCACCTGCTGTTCCTGTTGTAACGGAGGCAACAATGTATTATCGCTATCACCGTCAAGATTAGGTTCCTGGTCTTCATCTGTCGACTCAAAATAAACTTTGAGAAATCCGTCAAAACGCATGACCTCGCCGCTGGCCACCAATTCTTCCGATCGGGTCGAAATCCCGATTTTTGCCGTAGTCTTTTCAAACTCTGCTTCACTCATTTGTGAAGCAATCGCCCGTTTCCATATCAGTTCATAAAGTCGCTTTTCAGCGTTATCACCATCGATGGTATGACGATCAAAATAGGTGGGCCTGATGGCTTCATGGGCTTCTTGCGCTCCGGCAGACTTTGTACGGTATTGCCTACGCTTATGATATTTTTCGCCGTATGCGGTTTTAATCTCCTGTTCAGCTCCCTGCAATGCCGTATCACTTAAGTTGACCGAATCCGTACGCATATAGGTAATACGGCCAGCCTCATAGAGACGCTGTGCCACCGCCATGGTACGTGCCACGGAGAAGCCAAGCTTGCGGCTTGCTTCCTGCTGCAAGGTCGACGTGGTGAAGGGTGCCGCGGGGTTTCGCTTAGCGGGTTTGGTCTCTAAGCTGTTGACCACAAAGGTCGCATTGATACAATCCGCAAGAAAGCGTTCGGCATCAGCGACAGTGGCAAAACGCTGCGGCAGCTCCGCCTTGAACAATTCTTTAGGATTGTCGGTGTGGAAAATGGCCACCACCTTGAACGCAGCCTCAGCCTTAAATCGGTTGATTTCCCGTTCCCTATCGACAATTAACCTTACAGCGACAGACTGAACCCGCCCTGCCGAAAGCGCCGGTTTCACTTTTTTCCACAGTACCGGAGAAAGCTCAAAGCCGACCAATCGGTCAAGTACACGCCGCGCCTGCTGTGCGTTCACCAGGTTAAAGTCAATTCCCCGTGGGGTTTCAATGGCCTTTAAGATAGCCGGCTTGGTAATTTCATGAAAAACTATCCGCTTGGTCTTGTCGTCGCGAAGCCCTAAAGTTTCATACAAATGCCACGATATCGCCTCCCCCTCCCGGTCTTCATCGGATGCGAGCCAAACGGTCTCCGCTTCTTTAGCTAACTTCTTTAACTCACTGACTACAGCTTTTTTATCAGCCGGCACTTCATATTTTTGTTTAAAATTATCTGCCGTATCTATTGCGTCGTCGGTCTTCACCAAATCACGAATATGACCATAACTGGATTTGACCAGGAAGTCCTTGCCTAAATATCCTTCTATCGTTTTCGCTTTCGCCGGTGACTCTACAATCAGTAAGTTTTTCGCCATTGATTTTTTAGATTTTTGCAAATAAAGGGATTTATTCAGGGAATGACAAAACGTTTTTTAAAACAATAGGCTCGCCCACTTCCCGCATGCCAAACTAAAAAACCATGTCCAGCAGGAAAAAACAAGCGAACACTACCGAGGCGACACCATTTGTTGTCATAAAAGCCCGGTCTACCCTGCTCAAATCGGCCGGGCTCACGATCCGATGCTGATAAACAAGCAGCCCGCAATAGAAAGCGACTCCGAGAAGGTAAATCCAGCTCAACGGAACAAAAAACATGGGCGAGACAACAAAGATCGCCGAAAGGACGTGGCACGCTTCCGATACACGCAATGCTCTTCGTTTTCCCAACCATGCGGGAATAGAGTTGAGCTGATGCTGGCGGTCGAACTCCTCATCCTGCAGGGCATAAATGATGTCAAACCCACCTACCCAAAACAATACCGCTAAGGAGTAAAAGACAGGAACTACATCAAATGCGCCGGTCACCACCAGGTAGGCACCCAGCGGTGCCAAACCAAGCCCTAATCCCAGCACTAAATGGCAAAGGGGGGTAAACCGTTTCATGTAACTATATCCCAATACCACGGCCAAGGCTACGGGAGCAAGATAAAAGCATATACGGTTGATAAACCAGGTGGCAATAATGAATAATAGGCAGTTGACGATTGTAAACACCAATGCTTGACGGGGACTTACCCGCCCCGCCGGAATATCACGCATGGCGGTACGCGGATTTGCGGCATCAATATCGCGATCCAAATAACGATTGAACGCCATGGCAGCATTACGTGCAAAAACCATGCAGGCCAGCATGAGCGCCAGTTTAAACCAATCAAAGGGATACGGTGTAGTATTGATGGCCAGAAAAAAACCGATGATAGCAAAAGGAAGCGCAAAGACGCTGTGGGCAAAGAGGACGAGTGAAAAATATTTCTTCATAACGTTATCAACGATTCATAGCTATGGGACGGAAATTGCGATTGATGTCATCAATCGTGTCCAACAACGGTTCGCATCCCATCCGTGTCTCAGCAGATGTAAGGAAATGCTGCGGCACTTCCTCAAACCATTGCAGCAGTGCTTTCCGGAATTTATCGATGTTGGCATCCGACTTAGTCCGTGTTTGTTTATCTGCTTTAGTAAACACCAACATAAACGGAATGCCGTTTTCGCCGAGCCAGTAACAAAAATCCAAGTCGATTCGCTGCGGATCATGACGACTATCTATCAGTACAAACACACATTGTAGGCTTTCACGCTGTAATAGGTAGCGGCGGATAAACTTTTCCCAAGCCACGCGATTACTTTTGGATGTCTTTGCGAAACCATAGCCGGGCAGATCAACCAAATACCACGCATCATTAATCAGAAAGTGGTTAATCACCTGGGTTTTGCCGGGCGTCTGCGAAGTTTTAGCCAAATGACGACGTCCGGTAAGTGCATTGATAAGGGAAGACTTCCCAACATTAGAACGGCCGATAAAAGCATATTCCGGCATCTCCGGTGCAGGCAATTTATCGATGCGGGTATTACTGCTAACAAACGTTGCCGTCTTGATGACCATGGTGCAAAGGTAATACAATTGGTTAGTTTTGTTGAACGAATCATTCAGAAACATCGTCGCTGTTCAGGAGTTACCTTCGTCAATTACAGGAGAAATGTTTAAATTAGTCGCGTAATTAAACTTTACCTAATGAACTATTTATACACACTAATACTTGTACTTGCCATGAATTCAATGGCTTTTGGCCAGGCACGTTACGTTATGGTTATTCATGGCGGCGCGGGTACCATCTTAAAAGAAAACATGACACCTGATCAGGAGCGTGCGTTCCGCGAGGCACTGACGCAAGCCCTGCAAGCCGGGTACAGCCAGCTCCAGGCAGGAAAAAGTAGTCTGGACGCCGTTGAAGCTGCGATTCTGGTCATGGAAGACAATCCGTTATTCAATGCAGGTAAAGGGGCTGTCTTTACTCATGAAGGCAAAAATGAGTTGGATGCTGCTGTAATGTGGGGGCCGACCCAAGCCGCTGGGGCAATTGCCGGGGTAACCACCATCCGCAATCCCATCAAAGCAGCGCGTGCTGTGATGGAACAATCTGAACACGTCATGCTGACGGGCAGAGGCGCCGAAGTTTTTGCCGCGTCCAAAGGGCTGGAAATCGTCGAACCAAGCTATTTTTGGACGGAAAGCCGTTGGAAGGCACTGGAACGTGTTTTGAGACGGGACTCCCTCAAAACTCAGCTTGATCACGATGGAAATAACCAATCGTCGAACATAGCACTCACCAATGACTATAAATACGGTACCGTAGGAGCCGTGGCGCTCGACAAGGCCGGCCGCCTCGCTGCCGGCACATCTACTGGCGGGATGACCAACAAGCAATACGGCCGCATCGGCGATGCGCCTATCATTGGTGCAGGCACTTATGCCAATCAACGGGTGGCCATCTCTTGTACAGGGTGGGGTGAGTTTTTCATCAGAGGGATAGCCGCATATGATGTGGCCGCCCAAATGGAGTACGGCAATACGCCTGTGGTTCAAGCAGCCTCTGCCGTAATCGAAAAAATTGGTAAAATGGGCGGAGATGGTGGAATGATAGCCTTGGACAGTGCTGGAAATATGGCCATGCCATTCAACACAGCGGGCATGTACCGGGGGGCCGTCACCGAATCCGGGGAAATCGAAATCGCCATCTATAAATGATTAGCTTGCCAATACCCTACAAAATATATACGCTGTTTTTCTTGACGTTGGGCATCTTCTTGCTTAGCGGATGCCTTACCCGCAAAAATGCGCTTCCTCCTGATAGGGTTATGACCGCGCCGCGAACTAAGAAGGTACCGGGCAATACGATTCTTACCGATGCCTCGTCCGCCCCAAAAGACGTGCGCACCGCAGGACGGTTGATTGACAGCTATGCGCAGGTACTTGGCGTCCGCCCCCATGAATTGCAGAACACTACGCTATATGCCTACATCGACGAATGGATGGGCATTCCCCATCGGCCCGGCGGGGCCGATAAACGTGGGCTTGACTGCTCGGCTTTCGTGGGGATGGTCATGCGCGATGTATATGGTAAGTCGGTGCCCCGGATATCAAGAGAAATGGCTGCACAAATCAAACGCAAATACGAACGCCAGTTGCAGGAAGGCGACCTCGTCTTTTTTTCCTTCGGCCGCAGGGATATTGACCACGTAGGAATCTACCTGCACAACAACAAATTTGTGCATGTATCCACCAGCAAAGGCGTGATCATCAGCGACCTTCATGACACTTGGTATTATAAATATTTCAAAAGAGCCGGAAGCGTAAGGTAAGTAATTATTGCGTTACCAAACGACAAGCTTAATGGCTATTTCTTTATTTTTACATTATGAAAACGGCATGGATATGTGCGTTTGCAATTGCTGTGCTTTCCACTGATTTGGCGACGGCGCAGGAACGGGTGCCCTTGGTTACCTTGAATGAGCTGGAAAAACGCCTGCAAAATGGCGGAGATACAACGTTCGTGGTCAATCTTTGGGCTACTTGGTGTGCACCTTGCGTTGCTGAAATGCCGCATTTCGAGCGATTACAAGCAGAATACCGATTAAAACCTTTGCGCGTTATTTTTGTTAGTTTAGATGCCGCCAAATATCATGACGCTGTGCGCAGGTTTGTCGATGCCAAGGGATTAAAAAACGAAGTGTGGATACTTGATGAAAAAAACGAACAGCATTTTATCCCCCTAATCAGCGAAGAATGGTCAGGAGCGATACCAGCAACGCTGTTCGTCAATACGAGCAAAGGAGTGCGGATTTTCAGCGAACAGGAGTTTGACTACCAACAATTAGAGCGTGATTATTTAGCCATTGTACAACAAAACCAATAAGCCATGAAAACAATCAGTTTACTGTGCATGGTGTTGTCCGTCGTCATAGCGGCCAATGCCCCTGTATTCAATGAAGGATACCAGATAGGCGATGTTGTGGAAGACTTCAGCCTCAAAAACGTCGATGGAAATAAGGTATCTTTAGCAGACTATAGCGACGCAAAAGGATTTATCCTGATTTTTACGTGCAATACATGTCCGGTCGCCAAAGGATATGAAGATCGGATCATCGCTTTAGACAAGAAATACAAAGCGCAAGGCTATCCGGTGATTGCCATCAATCCGAACGATGCCGGCGTTGAGCCTCGGGAGTCATTTGAACAAATGCAACAACGTGCAAAAGAAAAAGGATTTACATTTCCTTATCTCCTTGATCCTGATCACGTCGTGACCAAACGTTTCGCCGCAACGCACACGCCGCATACTTTTTTACTGCAAAAGACAAGCCAGGGCAACGTATTGCAGTATATTGGTGCTATAGACGACGATAGCCGGGGCGGAAATCCCCAAACGAAATTCGTAGAGGATGCCATCGCAGCATTGAACGGGGGGAGTACCCCCAATCCTAATATGACGAAGGCTATTGGTTGCACCATTAAATGGAAAAAAGCCTCGTGAGTAGGCTCTTTATTCACGCCTCATGCACCTGGCTGCTTACTTGCTTGGTTGTATTATCAATCCAAGGGCAAACCAAAAGCCCTCGCGAACTGGGAATTATGATAGGCGTCTTACCCACCGGTGCGTCCAATTCCATCACGGATGTATCCGGGGTGAAGGTCGGCCATACCACGGTGCTTAAGGGCGATTCGGTTAGGACGGGTGTAACGGCCATACTTCCGCATAGCGGCAATATATTCCAGCAAAAAGTTCCGGCAGCAGTGTTTGCCGGAAACGGCTTTGGCAAACTTGCCGGCAGCACCCAATTGACCGAATTAGGCAACCTGGAAACGCCCATCATTCTCACCAACACGCTTAGCGTCCCCACGGCTATGGACGCTGTAATCGACTATATACTGGCGCTGCCAGGCAACGAAAATGTCCAATCGGTCAACGCAGTCGTTGGTGAAACCAATGATGGTTACCTTAATGATATACGCGGGCGTCATGTTAAAAAGGAAGATGTACTGGCCGCGATCCACGGGGCAAGCGAACAACGGCCATTGGAGGGTAGCGTAGGCGCCGGCACAGGCACCGTGTGTTTCGGTTTCAAAGGCGGCATCGGCACAGCCTCCCGTCAGCTGCCCGTCCATCTCGGCGGTTATTCCATTGGTGTGCTCGTACAAACCAATTTTGGCGGCGTACTGCAAGTCAATGGCCTACAGGTAGGCAAGCATTTAGGGAAATTTGAATACAGTAACCAGTTGCTCAACAATGTAGATGGATCTTGCATGATTATTGTCGCAACGGACGCCCCCTTGGATAGCCGCAACTTGGAACGTTTGGCCAAACGCGCTTTCATGGGCCTGGCAAAAACGGGTGGCATCGCTTCCAACGGTAGTGGTGATTATGTCATTTCGTTTTCTACGGCTTCCCAGGTCCGTATCCCCTTCCGTGTGGATACCGCGTTGCATTCCATGGCGTTGGTGCCTAATGACCTGATGTCTCCCCTGTTCATGGCGGCCATTGAGGCGACCGAGGAAGCGATTATCAATTCCCTCTTCGCTGCCGAAACAATGGTCGGAAAAGCCGGACGGAAGATAGAAGCACTCCCGGTCGATCGAATCCTTCCCCTCCTCCACCCGGATGACTGAAAACCGCCTAACGCACCTACAACGCTTTCGTACGACCGGCAAAAGCAGTCTGTATACGGCGGGTAACCGGCCCTGCACTTCCACTTCCTATGACCAACCGCCTGTCGTCGCTCAAGAACGAGCCTATTGCGGTTACTTGCACGGTCGTGCCGGTCAGGAACGCCTCGGTTACGAGCCTCAGGTCGGCAACAGCGACAGCTTCTTCCCTAACGGCCATGCCCAGTTCGTCCGCAATGGAAAGCACGACATCCCGGGTGACACCAGGAAGAATGTAGGGGCCATTGGGGTGGGTGTATAAAATATTATCTTTCACAAAGAACACCGAGGTGTGCGAACCTTCGGTAATCCACCCTTGCCGATGGAGCACATTTTCGGTCTTATCAGCTTGGTGCGCTGCTTGATTAGCCAGTATATTACCCATCAACGAGATGGACTTGATATTACAGCGGTGCCATCTGAAATCTTCCGAGAGAAGCACATGCGCCAGCTTTTGCTCAAACCCATCAAAACGAAATGGATACGCATAAAGCAATACGGTCGGCTCAGTGTCAGCCGGGAAGTGATGCTTACGTGGTGCAACACCGCGTGTCACCTGCATATATACCGCACCGTCCTCATAGTCGGAGCGGGCGATAGCTTCCGCTGTCCGCTCCCGAAGCTGGTCGGTGCCGTAATCAATACCTACCGACTCAAGTCCCTGCCGAAGCCGCTGTAAATGCTGTTCAAAAGCAAAAAGCTTACGCCGATAAAACGGAATCACTTCATAGATCCCATCCCCCAGCATGAATCCACGGTCGAATACCGATACGGTCGCCTGGGCAGCGGGCAGCCACTGCCCATTCAAAAGTACTTCGTTTGGATATCCCGTTTTTCCAAGCATATTATTCAACATCTTTTAGCAGCTCTTCGATTGCCTTCTCCAACTGTTGGTCCTTTCCCTTGGCAATGACATCGGGCATATTTTTTACTTCAAACATAGGTTTGGTCTCGTTATTTTCGAGCCATTCACCGGCCTTGTTTTTTGCACTGATGGGCACAGCGCCCCAACGAACCCCATCAGGCAACATTTCCCAACCGGCGAAACTACACGTACCGGGCACCGGCATACCGACGGTTTTACCGATTTTCAAATCTGTATATCCACAAGAAAAACAATGACCGTCACTGTAGTTGGCTTCATTGAACATGGCCAACGTGGGTTTCGTCCAGCGGAACGTGGGCTCATACCCCACCGAACGATCCGCCGTCGCGTAATCCAAGAATTGCTCACCGGTGAAAAACATCGCTAAGTCTGCCACCAAATCGCCACCGCCGTTGAAGCGCGTGTCTACGATCACCCCTTTGCGATCGGCATATTTGCCCATCATTTCTTCATAAGTGTTGCGGTATTGCCCGTCGTTCATCCCCGAAATATGCACGTAACCCAGCTTCCCCCCGCTCAGGCTATCCACTTCTTCTTGATTCCGTTTCACCCAACGGCGGTAAAGCAATCTGTTTTCCTCCGCTAATGTCACAGGCTTGATGGTCAGCTGTTGGCGTTTGTTCGTAGCGGGATCAATGACCTCTATCAAAACGAATTTAGCCGCCTTCCGGTTCAGGTAACGCGCGACGTCTCGATTTGGCGCAATGGTATCCCCATCGATTTTTTCGATGATCATTCCCGCTTTTACATCAAGGTTTGCCTTATCGAGCGGTCCACCTTGAATAATTTCTGCGATACGGATACCGTGGCCTTGGTGACCGTAGTCCATGAAGATGCCCAATGACGCCGTTTCGTCACCATTTTCCATATTGCTGCTGTAGCGAGCGCCCGCGTGCGAAACATTTAATTCGCCCAGTAATTCAGAAAGCATCTCGGCAAATTCATAGCTGTTGCCGATGTGCGGAAGGTATTTTGCATAGCTTTCCCTTAGGCCGTCCCAATCCGCCCCGTGCATATCCGGCGTGTAAAACATCTTTTTGGTACGCAGCCATACATGCTCAAACATATGCTGCCGTTCGGCGGCGGCATCATACAGCATTTCACCCGCCACATTGATTTGTTCGCGCTTATTATTTTCAGGTGTGATTTTAGTAATCCGGCCACCGCTCAGCAGGTAGAGGTTTTTCATTGCTTTGTCCCACATGAGACTTCCTCCCGAGGCGTTGAGTGCTATCTCCATCTTCGTCTCCTTTGTCCGCAAATCAGTACTCCACAAGTTGGCGTCTTTTTCAAAGCGTGCCAAGTAATAAAGTTTTTCGCCGTCCTTGGAAAGCACCGCATCGCTCAGCGATGACGAATGGATGGTCAACCGCGCTTTCCGGTCGTGCAACCCCGCCCAATCCATCACCAGTGGCGTCGCGGGCGTAACTGCTTCGGCGTTATCCTTTCCCTCGTCCTTTTTATCTTTATCGTCTTTTTTGTTTGCCTTTTCCAGCTCTTTCAGCAGGTTGAAGTCATCCTTGTCCAGATTAAACCGATCCCACGCCTCTTTTGTAAAAAACAGGGCATACACATCCATCTGGGTAGCACCGCTTGTCGCATGGCTTTTTAATCCATCGCGGTTGCTGAACCATAATAATTGCTTGCCACCATTTACCCATTTCGGCGAACGGTCGCTATATCCGCTTTGTGTAAGGTTCACCATCGGACGTTTTCCGTCGGTGTCCAGCAATACCACTTCACTATTCACCATGGTGGGACGATATGTTGCCAATAACCATTTACTATCCGGGCTCCAGGTGAAGTACTGGTCGCCATCCTGCATGTGAAACAATTGTTCCGGTGTAAGTAATGTCAGCGTATCCTTTGTATCCAAGCGGAGCACCCGAAGCGTCTTTCTATTCTCGATGAAAGCCAGTTTCTTGCCGTCGGGCGACAACTCCGGCAAATAATTATCGTGCGCATTGCTGACCAACGGCGTCTCTTCCAGCAGGGTGGAAGCAAAGAAAAACGGCTCTTCGGGCCTGGCTTTCTTTGTTTGGAAGATCTGCCACCGGCCGTCGCGTTCGCTGGCGTAGAGCAGTGACTTCCCATCCGGCGCGAATTTAACGAATCGCTCCTGTTCAGGCGTGCTGGTCACGCGCTTGGTCAGTTTACCATCCACCGAAGACACAAAAACTTCGCCTCTTGCAATGAAGGCAACCTCTTTCCCATCGGGAGAAATATCCATCTCCCGCACGCCACCGTTGACCGCAATATAGCTATCATTGTTAGCTTGGTCTTGCGTGTACAAGGTTACGCCCACCTTACGCGGTTCTTCGCCTTCCTTCACGGTGTACAATTCACCATCGTACGAAAAGCTCATCAATCCATTATCGGCAATAGTCAGGGAACGCACGGGATGCGTCGCGAGCTTGGTCACCTGCACCTGCTGTGCAGGATTAGCGAGTGACAGCTTATGGATGTTGAATGTACCACTCGCCTCCGAAAGATAAAAGATACTCTCCCCATCTGCCGCAAACACCGGATTGCGATCTTCCCCGTAAAACGAGGTTACTTTGGTATGCTTGCCTGTTATTGCGTCATACGACCAAACATCACGGGCGATGGATGACTGGTGATGCTTGCGCCATTCATTCTCTCCACCTTTTTTATCGTGATATAGCCACATGCTGCCATCTTTGCTGACCTGCACATATTCAGCCGGCGTGGTCAACAGCAATTGCACGCGCCCCCCTGTTACCGGCACCGAGTAGAGCTCCGGTTGTGAGGCCGTGGGATACTGGCGATGGCTCGCTAAATCCTGTCTATTTCCGCCAAAGAGAATAGCCGACCCATCAGCGCTGAATGTATATGGAAATTCATCATTGGAGTGATACGTCAGTCGCGAAGCTTCGCCGCCTTCAGCCGCCATTACAAACACGTCAAAATTGCCGTACCTATCGGATGCGAAAGCGATCTTTTGCCCATCTTTACTCCATACGGGCATAAAATCATGAGCGCTGTGAAATGTCAATTGCGTCGCTCTTCCACCCGAGGCAGGTACGCGGTACAGGTCGCCCTTATAGGTAAAAGCAATCGTGCTCCCATCCGGAGAAATCGCGGGGTAACGTGCCCATTTGGGCGTTATTTGTGCATGGATAACCGGGGCTAAGAAAATACTAATGGTAAGCAGTAACAGTTGTCTCATGAGAATCAAGTTAACGTTTTTAAGGCCGCCAATATATCGTTTTTAAACATCACCTGTGCAGGGAACCCCACTTGTAGCCGGAAAATTACATCAAATCACTGAAGGCAACAGCAGGCTGAACTTTGTACCCTTGCCCGGCTCGCTGTCGAACGATATGCTCCCATTTTGGGCCAGTGTGTACTCTTTGCATAAAAACAATCCCAAGCCTATTCCACGCTCGTTATTTGTACCATAGGTAGAACGTGTCTTCAAAGAAAACAGCTCGGCCTGTTGGTCCTTTGACATCCCAATACCATTGTCTGCTACTACAATCTTGCAATTCGCGCCGTTTTTATCCACCGATACACAGATACGTCCACCCGGCAATGTAAATTTAATGGCGTTGTTAATCAAATTGCGGACAATCAACTGCAACATATCGCGATCTACCAGGGCACGCAACGAATGATCAAGATGTGTTTCCAGCGAAATTCCTTTTTGAGCAGCGTAGATTTTTTGAATATCAATAACAGGTGTTAGTATTTCGCTGATATTATTCGGCAATAAATCAACATGAAGACCACGCAATTGGCTCTGAGACCAGACCAACATATTAGAAAGCATTTCCTGCGTCCCGTGCAACGCATTGGCCAACCCGCGTTCCACCTGTTTCCGTTCATCGGCGGTAAGCCGCTCATTGGCTACGAGCCGGATATAGCTATGCAAAGAAGACAACGGAGCCTGTAAATCATGCGAAATTATCGAAAATAGCTTCAACTTCTCATCGTTCAATTGCGCTAATTCAATCGCTTTCTGGTCAGACGATTTCTTTTCCTTGTTATACGCTTCTTTCAAGTAAAACAAGCTGAAGAAGCTGACAATAATACCAGTACCGTATGTAAAAGCGATATCCACAAACAGTGCCTTGTCGTCTACATACGAAACCCGCACCGAAGCAGGAAAATAATATTCAATAGTGATCAGTCCGACGACGACAAGTAAGCAAAGCGGCACCCACAGCCAATAAAGTTTTTTGGGTGAAACAATAATAATGAGTATAAAAGTCAGCATGAAAGACAAGAGCGATGCACCCCTTATCCCTGCGCTGTAAAAATAGTTCACAGCAAATAACAGAATGACCAGTATGGATGATACGACTAAACTAAATACCAAACGCTTTTTGAACCGGGCTGCATAATAGATATAACTGAGAAAAGCCGTCAGGATAAAAAAAATTAAAGCCGTAACCTTCAACCCAGAAAAATAGTTGAAGGGAATATTAAAGACCATGATAAAAATAGCAATCAGACAAACGGAATTAAACAATTTGTTTTCCAAGGTCAGGGCGGTTCCGTCTCCGATTAAGAAACTTATGCATCGCTTGGTATAAATTTTAATTTTTTGGAAGAGCCTAACGGTCATAATACAAAAGTACATAAAGTACAGCGAAAATTTATTTATTTAATGGATATCAACCCCGCGTCACCAATCCACGGCACAATTTATTTAGAAAGAATACAAATTGCGACCCTTACAAATTAATCCGTTAATCACCGGAACAGCATGTTTGCTAAACTGGTAACTTTAAGCATTTTTAAACAACCAACTGTTTATATCATGGATGATTTTATCGCTGCACGATCGCAAATGGCCGTATCCCTCGGATTCCATATCATATTTGCATGCGTTGGCATGGTTATGCCATTTTTTATGGCCATATCACATTTCATCTACTTAAAGACGGGCAATGCGATTTACAAGGGGCTGACCAAAGCTTGGAGTAAGGGTGTAGCCATATTATTCGCTACGGGAGCGGTGTCCGGCACCATGCTTTCGTTTGAGCTGGGTTTACTCTGGCCTACCTTTATGGAACATGCAGGTCCGATATTCGGTATGCCGTTCTCTTTGGAGGGCACGGCTTTTTTTATCGAAGCGATTGCGCTTGGCTTCTTTCTGTATGGTTGGGACCGGCTGAAGCCCTGGTTTCACTGGGTTACCGGTCTAATTGTCGGACTAAGTGGACTGGCCTCGGGGATATTGGTTGTCGCTGCCAACGCCTGGATGAACAGCCCCGCTGGTTTTGATTTCGTCGATGGCCAGTACTTAAATGTGGATCCCATACAAGCCATGTTTAATGATGCCTGGTTTTCACAGGCGTTGCACATGACCATAGCCGCGTTTGTAGCCACCGGGTTTGCCGTGTCAGGCATTCACGCCTTGATGATCCTTAAACAAAGAAATGTCATTTTCCACACGACAGCTTTTCGGATTACAGCATTAAGCGCCTGCGTCGCGGCACTTTTACAGCCCGTGAGCGGAGATATATCGGCCAAGGATGTCGCGCAGCGCCAACCGGCAAAACTTGCCGCGATGGAAGCGCATTTTGAAACCGAAGCCAACGCGTCATTTGTCATTGGCGGCATACCTGACGAGGATAAAAAAACGGTGAAACATGCAATCAAGATACCGGGCTTGTTGAGTTTCCTTGCCCATGGCGATCCCGAAAAGCCCGTCACGGGTCTGAATGACATCCCGAAAGAGCATTGGCCTCCGGTAGCCATCACGCACTATGCCTTCCAGCTCATGATTGGCTTAGGCATGCTTCTGGTGGTGCTAGCCCTGATTTATTTTGCGGCTCTTTTTACACGGAAGAAATGGCTCGATAGCAAATGGCTGCTTCGGTTATTTGTCATCGCCACGCCGATGGGCTATATCGCCTTAGAGGCGGGATGGGTTGTCACGGAAGTGGGCCGTCAGCCCTGGATCATCTATGGTATTATGCGCACTGCTGACGCCGTCACCCCTATGCCAGGTATCGTCTATTCGTTCTATTTATTTACTGCCGTGTTTATCTCCCTTTCTGCGATTGTTGTTTTCCTGCTTTATCGCCAAATGACGATGGTCGGCAGGCTTTATGACACGACTGATCCGGCTTATCAATCCAATTAATCGTTATTCTACTATCATGTTATACGTTGTCATCGTATTCCTTTGGGCTTCCATCTGTTTGTATCTTCTCCTTGGCGGAGCTGATTTCGGTGCGGGCATCGTCGAATTGCTTGTACGCCGTAAGCATAAATTGCGGGTACGGACCATCATGTCACATGCTATCGGCCCAATTTGGGAAGCCAACCACATGTGGCTGATCATTGCCATCGTTATTCTATTTGTCGGATTTCCTGCGATCTATACGACAATGTCGATTTATATGCATATTCCGCTGGTGGCCATGTTGTTGGGCATCATGGCGAGGGGCACCGCATTTGTTTTCCGCAGCTATGATGCCGTAGCCGATGAGTGGCAGCGCGTCTACACCTCCATTTACACGTGGTCCAGCGTTATTACGCCCTTTTTCTTAGGCATTATTGCCGCCGCCACGGTGGCCCGCACTATCGACGTCGAGGCCAATGACTTTATCGCTGCCTATGTAAACAGTTGGTTGAGTTGGTTTGGCGTAGCGATTGGCGTTTTTACGACGAGCATCTGCGGATACCTCGCGGCGACCTACGCCATCGGCGCTGTTGAAAATGAATACGACTGCACGCTGATGATTCACCTTGCCAGGCGGTTTATTTATCTCGTAGTCGGTTCGGGTGCACTGGTCTTCCTGTCGGCCTCTTTATCGGATATTCCGCTAATCGAATGGATATTCGGTGATTTTATTGGACGCGCGGCGATTTTTCTAGCAACGGTCTCTTTGATCTTGACCTTTATCGCCTTTAAAAAACGAAGGGCGATAGCCGCCCGCATACTGGCGGGCTTCCAAGTAACGATGATCCTATTGGCTGCCACGTACCAGCATTATCCCGAATTGGTGCTTTTCAAGAATGGCGGAGGGCTATCATTGATTGAGCACGCCGGAAATGCCAAAACCGTAACGTCGCTTGCTTGGGCACTACTATTGGGAAGCGTCTTTATCTTACCATTTTTATTTCACCTGATGCGCGTATTCAGCAAACGGTCGCCTTATCCATAAATATGACACCCGGCAAACGTTTGGCACTTTGTACAATGGAGTTATATTGCGATATTTGTATCTTGAAGTCGGATCGCTAACGTCTAAGAACATATGGTAACGGTAACAGAGAAAGCAAAACAACGTATCCTCAACATCATGCGCGAGGAAAATTACGACAACACCTATTTCGTTCGGGTAGCAGTGGAAAGTGGCGGCTGTTCAGGATTAAGCTACAAACTTGATTTCGACAACGAGGAAAAAAAAGGCGATCAGTTTTTCGAAGATAATGGTGTTAAAATCTGCCTTGACATTAAGTCCTACCTCTATCTGGCAGGTACGGAGCTCGATTATTCGGATGGCCTCTCGGGAAAAGGGTTTGAATTTCATAATCCAAACGCGTCGCGTACCTGTGCATGCGGCGAAAGCTTCGCCGTATAGCGCCGATGCATTGAAGCTATGCTGTTGAACCGGATTGAAACAATTCAACTTTAATCCGGTTCGACTACCTCAATGCAAACAAATCATCTACTCCCAGCAGTCTGCGGCATGTGAAACCTTCGGCATATTTGGCCCCGATATATTTGCCGTATTCTCTTGCCCTTCCTTCGATATATTCCAAGAAGTCAGGTCTCGAAATGTATGTTTCCGGTTCGTTGCTCGCGTATGTTTCATTATGAAACTGCGACCGGAAGGCTCTGATGGCATTGATTTTTCCTTCCCAATATTCACTGATATCCAATACGATATCTGGTTTGATGTAGTAGTCTTGGATAAGCTGGAGCAACAGCCTTGGGCGATGCGGCGCTTGTACTTCACCTGCATCGGTGGTCTCTATTTTACGCAAGCCTGCTAAAAAAACAGCGTCATTAATCAAATCTCCGGCTCTCCCGTGGTCAGGATGCCTATCAAACAGCGCATTGGCGATCACGATATCGGGACGATATTTACGGATGGTTTGCACCACCTGCAATTGATGGGACTCATCATTGCGGAAAAAACCATCGCGCATTCCGAGATTTTCGCGTATCGATAGCCCGAGCAGTTCGGCAGCACGGCGGGCTTCCGCAGCCCGTGATTCCGGTGTCCCCCTCGTACCCAGTTCACCGCGCGTCAAGTCAACGATTCCGACCTTTCTACCCATCGCTACGTGTTTGAGGATTGTGCCACCACAACCCAGTTCGGCATCGTCCGGATGTACCGCGACAACCAATATATCAAGCTTGTTGTTTTCTTCCATGTGCAGGTCTTTATAGGCACAAAGATAAAAAATGTATCGGATTTACGGTTGGCCGAGGCGCCAAGGCCGCGATTTGGGCCATATGCCGGCGCTTTGCCCTGGAACCGGCCAACGCCGTGCATATCAGAAATAACGGGCAGTTGCAACACCAGGCCGTTCTAAACTTCGGATGATGTTTTCAATCTCAAAATCTTCTTCCGGATGGTAGGTATTCTTAAGATTGTGTCCAAACACCTTTGCGATAGATTGGTAAAAAAATGCAGTAAAACCACCCCTTAGATCCTTCACTACATCATAACTGGAGCTCCCTGTTTGGCGATCAATCAGTTTAATGAGAATCTCACCTTGTGAAATGGTCAGTTTCTTGACCTCCCTATTGAACATATCCTTGATCTCTTTCTCACAGGCTTTTACCAGCCGTTTCTGCTCGCGCTTGCTATCCGTCAACGCCAAATCACGGTAAAGCTGCTGATATTTGCTTTGGGCATATTTGGCATAAGGTAAAACCTTCATTACATTGTACCGGAGCCGCATGTAACGGGCCTTATCTTCCGGGCTCTTAAATACCCGCCTACGGGTGACCTCCACTTCTGGGATGAGCATCCAAGGCATCCGCTCCCCGTCGATGATCGTGGTAAGCACCATACGGCCTTCGGGGCGAGAGCCCTTCCCCGACGCCGAAGCCGTTGTATCCTGCTGGCCCACCGCCCTGCTTGCAAACGTTACAACACCTAAAAAAAATAATACACGCAGATAGCCCATGCCTAATCCCAAAAAATTTCCGTATATTTATACATTAAACGAAACGGTATCCAGCCCGTCCAATATTCATTTACGGATATACAAATATAAAAATTCTTACAATAAAGCGTAAGGCAATATATATGAAAGAATTAGTGATCGATTTAGAAGCAGAAAGCAAAGAAATACGTAAACGGTATCGTGCGTTGCTCCGGGCTTGCAAGCCTACCTTGCAGCGCGGCGATAAACAAATGATACGCAAAGCGTTTGATATGGCCCTGGAAAGCCACAAGGACATGCGCCGCAAATCAGGGGAGCCTTACATTTATCATCCGATAGCCGTTGCCCAGATCGCAGCAGAGGAAATAGGCTTGGGCACCACATCGATCGTTTGCGCCTTACTGCACGACGTCGTGGAGGATACGACCATTACGCTGGAAGACATCGAACGTGAATTTGGTAAAAAAGTAGCGCGCATTATCGACGGCCTTACCAAGATATCTGGCATATTTGATCCAAACAGTTCCATGCAGGCGGAGAATTTCCGCAAGATGCTGCTCACGCTTGCCGACGATGTCCGTGTTATTCTCATCAAGCTGGCCGACCGCTTGCACAACATGCGCACCATGGATTTCATGCCAAGGGATAAGCAGCTGAAAATTGCCTCGGAAACCTCTTACCTCTATGCGCCGCTCGCGCATCGCCTTGGCCTATACGCAATCAAGTCCGAATTGGAAGATCTTTCCATGAAGTATACAGACCCTGACACGTATAAATTCATTGCTCGGAAGTTGAACGAAAAAAAGGCTGAGCGAGAGCGTTTTATCCATAACTTCATCGAGCCTATCAAGGAGATACTGCATGAACAGGGCATCAAGGCACAGGTATTCGGCAGACCCAAATCGATCTATTCCATTTGGAATAAAATGCGCAAAAAGTCCATTCCCTTTGAAGAAGTATACGATCTGTTTGCCATCCGTATCATCATTGACACGGTCCAGGAAAACGAAAAGGCTGAATGCTGGAAAGCTTACTCGATCGTGACAGACCTGTACCGCCCTAATCCAGATAGGCTGCGCGATTGGGTTTCCTCGCCTAAAGCCAACGGATACGAGTCCCTGCACACCACGGTGATGGGACCTAAAGGCCAATGGGTAGAAGTGCAAATCCGAACAATACGGATGAATGAAATCGCCGAAAAAGGGTTTGCCGCCCACTGGAAATACAAGGAATCAAATTCGGACAGTGGGCTTGACCAATGGATACAGAAGGTCCGGGAAATATTGAGCAATCCTGAGCCAAATGCCATGGACTTTCTCGATGATTTCAAAATGAACCTGTTTTCGGACGAGATCTTTATCTTTACCCCTAAAGGGGCACTGATCCAGTTGCCGAACAATGCGACAGCACTTGATTTTGCATTTGAAATACACTCTGACCTCGGCGCCAGTTGTATCGGGGCCAAGGTGAATCATAAGTTGGTGCCGCTCAGCCATAAGCTACAAAACGGTGATCAGGTGGAAATCATCACTTCCAGTAAGCAAACCCCAAAAGAAGACTGGCTTAGTTTTGTGGTGACCGCCAAGGCCAAGTCGAAGATAAAATCTGCCCTGAAGGAAGAGAAGCGGCGTGTAGCAGAAGACGGAAAGGAAATCCTTGAGCGAAAGCTCAAATCGCTGAAAATCACGTATAATACCGAAAACATCAATAAGCTAACCTCGTTTTTTAAATTTCCTTCGTCGCAAGATTTGTTTTACAACGTGGCGAAAGGAGCCATTGACATTAAAAATTTAAAGGAGTTTGCGCTGAGCGAAAAAACTACCGAGCAGCAAAATGGACAGCAATTCAATTCGCACATCAGTGGCCTGGTTGACAAGATCAATAAAAAGGATTACGAAACGCTGCTGATTGGTGATGACCTGCAAAAGATCGATTATACGCTTTCGCCATGCTGCAACCCCATTCCGGGCGATGACGTTTTTGGCTTTATCACGATAAATGATGGCATCAAGATACACCGCACCAATTGCCCCAATGCCGCCAAACTCATGGCCAATTACGGATATCGCATCGTCAAAGCAAAATGGACATCCCAAAAAGAACTCGCGTTCCTTACAGGTTTGCACATCGTAGGCATAGATGACGTAGGGCTTGTCAATAAGATCACGAAAGTGATCTCCCATGACTTCAAGGTGAATATCCGTTCCATCACGATTTCAAGCAATGATGGCATCTTTGAGGGCTCCATTATGATTTTCGTCAACGACACGGCGCATCTTGAAAATCTCATCAAGCACCTTAAACAGATTAAAGGGATCACCGGTATTACACGGTTTGACTCAGCCAATTGAGATGCCATGCGATTTGTATTTCTACGCAATTTAATGTAAATTTGTACGTTTAACTTTCGGATGATGACTCAAACGGAAAACTACCAAACAGTAAAAAAAATTTTTGAGGCTTACCTCGAAAACAAAAGCCTCCGCAAGACGCCGGAGCGCTACGCTATTCTTGAAGAAATTTATTCCCGAAACGACCATTTCGATGTGGAATCGTTGTATATCCACATGAAAAATAAAAAGTACCGCGTTAGCCGCGCCACGGTATACAACACCTTGGAACTGCTGGTTTCCTGCGATTTGGTGACCAAACACCAATTTGGCAAAAACATGGCGCAGTTTGAAAAGTCGTACGGGTACAAGCAACATGACCATATCATTTGCATTGAGTGCGGCAAAGTTGTTGAGTTTTGCGACCCGCGTATCCATCAAATACAGAGCATGATGGGCGAACTGCTCAAATTCGACATCAAACATCATTCCCTGAATTTATACGGCGTATGCAGCGATTGTTCGGCCAAGAAAGCGGAATTACCCGAACCGTCCTTCTCCACAAAGAAAAGAGAATTAGCCGAGACCCATTGAACTTGATTTGCGCCAGCATTTATTTTCAAGAGCAGCGACAAGCGGATACCGCCTGCCTTTTCGATTTTAAAGTCGGAGAATATCAAAATTATGTTAGATTTGCCACGAAATTGATGTTCCGGCAATCCGCGTCGTCGGTTAATACGCTTACCATCTTTCACTGATTATTAAATGATTTCAATTTTTCAACGCTAATTAAACTATGCAAGTTGATGTGCTTTTGGGCCTGCAATGGGGCGACGAGGGTAAGGGCAAAATTGTGGATGTGCTCTGCCCCCAATATGACTTGATTGCCCGTTTCCAAGGGGGGCCGAATGCAGGACATACCTTGGAATTTGACAACCAGAAATATGTATTGAATACCATCCCTTCCGGAATTTTCAATAAAGACACGCTCAATCTCATTGGCAACGGGGTGGTGATAGACCCTATCATTCTCAAGCGGGAACTCGACACGTTGAAGAAAAGCGGCTTTGATCCGGTGTCAACAGGGAAATTGGTCATCGCCCGCAAAGCTCACCTCATTCTGCCTACTCATCAACTGTTGGATGCGGCCTCGGAGAGCAATATGGGTGCCGGTAAAATTGGTTCGACCCTCAAAGGTATCGGCCCTACATACATGGATAAAACTGGGCGCAATGGACTTCGTGTGGGTGATACGACCTTGCCTGATTTTATGGAGCGCTACCAGCGGCTTGTAGAAAAGCATAAATCGATTTTATCCCATTATGGCGAAATCCCTGATTTTAGCGAACGTGAGCAGGCTTTCATGGAGGCTATCGAGTTCCTGAAAACTATCCCGCATGTCGATAGTGAGCATTTGGTCAACCAATATTTAAGGGGAGGCAAACGCATACTTGCCGAAGGTGCACAAGGCACGCTGTTGGATATCGACTTCGGCTCTTATCCTTTTGTGACATCATCTACGACGACCACGGCCGGCGCCTGCACCGGTTTGGGTGTTGCTCCTGCCCGGATTGGCCAAGTTATCGGTATTTTTAAAGCTTACTGCACCCGTGTGGGGGGCGGCCCGTTCCCTACCGAACTCGATGATGAGACCGGAGAGCGGCTCCGCCAGTTGGGGCATGAATTTGGTGCAACCACCGGGCGTCCGCGCCGTACGGGGTGGATTGACCTGCCAGCGCTCAAATATGCCATTATGCTCAATGGCGTTACGGAACTGGTAATGACCAAGGCCGACGTATTGAGCGGGTTTGAGACCATCAACGTTTGTACCCATTACATCCAGGACGGCGAGAAAATCGATTACATGCCCTACGATATCGTGACCGTCAAACCGCAGCCGGTATATGAGCAACTCAAGGGATGGAACGCCGACTTATGCGGTATTACCCGTGAGGACCAAATTCCCGAGACGCTGCGAGCGTATATCCATTACCTGGAACAACATCTCGGCGTACCCATAAAGTACCTTTCCGTGGGGCCCGATCGTAAGCAGACTTTGGTATTGAGCTGATTTTGTTTTTTGTTTATGGTATCATTAGCATGTCATCTTGACGATAGTGATACATTCACTCAGCAGGCGTTACAGTGGGCCGCGCAGTTTGATAATGTGTGCTATCTCGATTCCAATGGGTATCGCGACAACTACGGCAACATTGACGTATTCATTGCCGTGGGGTGCGTCGAATCGTTTACATCAACTGGCGCAGATACGTTTGGAAGGCTGCAACGATTCATCGATCGCCATCCGAATACGTGGATTCCCGGCTATTTGGGGTATGACCTAAAAAACGAAATCGAGGATCTACATTCTACCCACCCGAATTACACCGACTTTCCCGATGCCTATTTTTTTGTTCCGCAATACACCTTGCTCATTGGTCAATATAACGCCGAAATCAAAGGCCCTGATCCGCAAGCTATCATCAAGCAAATCGAAGCGATCGAAATAAGCGAAGAGCCGTTGGAATTCAAAGGACACTTGAAATCCCGAATGAACCGGTCTGCTTATTTTTCTGCCTTTTCCGCCTTACAACGCTACATCCAGCAAGGCGATATTTATGAAGTAAACCTCTGCCAGGAGTTTTTTGCCGAAGAGGTGTCACTCAATCCGTTGAGTGCTTACAGAAGGCTCAATGAGGTTTCACCTACGCCGTTTTCATGCTTTTTCAAATTTGGGCAAAAATATATCCTTTCAGCCTCGCCGGAGCGGTTCCTGTCCAAAAGCGGTAACACCTTGTTATCCCAGCCCATTAAAGGTACCGCACCAAGGGGCAAAACCGCAGCTGAAGACGAACAGTTGAAAGCTACACTTGCTGCCAATCCCAAGGAAATCAGTGAGAACATCATGATTGTAGACTTGGTCAGGAACGATCTGACCAGGAGCGCCAAGCCGGGCACGGTGAAGGCTTCGGAGTTGTTGCAGATACACAGCTTCAAACAAGTGCATCAACTGATTTCAACCATCACGTGCCAGATACAGGAAAGAATGAACGCCACAGAAACAATCCGGAATACCTTCCCTCCCGGTTCGATGACCGGAGCACCAAAAATCAGTGCCATGAAGCTGATCGATCGCTATGAAAACAGTCGCCGGGGTGTATATTCCGGTGCGCTCGGATATTTCAGCCCCCAAGGCAATTATGATTTTAGTGTCGTTATCCGTACCCTACTATACAATGCGGAAAATGGTTACCTATCGTTCCATACCGGCGGGGCCATCACCCACCATGCCGATCCTGAAAAGGAATACAATGAGTGCCTACTGAAAGGGAAAGCATTGTTTGAAGTGCTTAAAAGCCAATAATTGCACCCTATTGCCAAAGTTGCCTGCATCAGCTTTCGTATTTCCCAACGATTACTTTGATCATATTCTGGTAATTCAGGTATGTGTTGGCCAGCCTCGCTATTTCTTCCGCCGTGATGCTATTGATGGTATCGGAATAGTAGTCGTAGTATTCCAAGCCGAGTCCTGAAAAATACACGGTCTTAAATTTATCGGCATGCGAAAATACATTTTCCAAGCTACCCAGCATCGAGCCCATCAGGTAATTCTTTACCAAGGCCAGTTCGGATTCCTCTACCGGCTCTTCCCGAAGCCGCTGAATCTCTTTTTCAATCTCGGCCAATGTGGCCTTGGTTACAGCAACCCCTACCTCGGAGCTGATGGTAAAAAAGGCACTATGGCGGAGTGATGCCAGCCCCGAACCGATGCTATAAGTATATCCCTTCTCTTCACGGATGTTTGTCATCAAGCGCGAGCCGAAATACCCCCCCAACAAGGTATTTAACACCTGCAGGCCGGGAAAGTCGGGGTGCGATCGCTGGATGCTCTGGCTCCCCAAGCGGATAGCCGATTGCAAAGCATCTTTTCGCTCGTCTACGACCAACAGCCCTTCCGTCGGCGCAAATTTTGGTGCCGGATCCACCGGTATTGCCTTATCCGCCAATTGCCAGCTGTCCCCAAACAATTGCCTCAATGCGTCAATGACCCCGTCGGTGACCTTACCGGAGACAATCAACGTGCAGTTGGCGGGCGTATATTGCTGCTTGAACAGCGCCAATAAGGCCTCCCGGGCAATGCGATCGTAGTCGGGCACATCAGGAATGTAACCATAGCGCGTCGGCCCGAACAATGTCTTGTTAAAAAGCCTACGCGCCACGAAACTATTTTTCTTCAACGATACCTGAAGCTTCTGTTTATTATTGCGGATATAGGTAGCCAATTCCCTTTCAGGAAAAATAGCGTCTGTAAGAATATTCTTGACCAAGGGCAACAACTGATCCAGGTGTTTGTTCAGCGAAAACAATGTTAAGGCTGATTGATCGTAGCCGTACTCTGGAACGAGGAATGCACCATGAAAATCCACCAATTCAGCAATCTGTTTGCTACTGTATTTGGTAGTCCCTTCGAGCAGGAGCTCGCTCGCGCAGCTATTCAACAACGACTGATCTTCCTGGGCAAACACATTCCCAAAAATCCACTCGATGCGTACAAGATCCTGGTCACCAGCATTGAACACGAAGGTTTGCACCCCATTCGGAAACGGGATATGCAGAGGTTTGAGCAGTTTGAAGTCAGTTACTGGATGATATGCCGGCGGCAATGTTCTATCAAGCATGGGATTTGGCAATATAAATGAGCGTTGACGAATTTTCTTTTCTAAACAATTGTTGAGCCTGCTGCTGAATATCGGCAGCAGAAACAGCGAGGTAACGTTCGACTTCATGGTTGAACTTCTCCGCGTCGCCGAGCAACTCAAAATAAGCCAAATTCATTGCTTTTTCGAGAATAGCCAATTCTGCGAAAACCATCGTCGATTCTATCCGGTTTTTGACCTTATTCAATTCGTAAGGTTCTACCTGCTCCATCCTCAATCTATCCAATTCTGACCAGATGACCTGCTCGGCCGCCTCAATGGCAACATGCGGCAGCGGTTTTCCCTCGATGACAAACAGGTTGGCGTCCAAGCTTCCCGTTTGGTAAGCATTGATCTCGCTGAATAATTCCTCTTCTTTTACCAGCCGCCTGTATAACCGTGAAGAAGATCCACGCGATAGCATATCGGAAATCAAATCCATGGCATAATACCCTTCATCCAAGCGTGCCGGTCCATGAAAGGCTATATAAATACTATTCAGCGGCACATCGGCCTTCACCACCTCCCGTCGGGCTTCCTCTTGTTTCGGTTCTGCCGGGAGATTGCGCGCATAAACACGGCCTGCCGGGATGGGACCAAACCATTTCGTTGCCAACTCCTTTACCTGATCCGTCCCCACGTTGCCAGCCACCACCAGGATTGCATTGCCTGGATGATAGTGTTTCGCAAAAAAAGCTTTGACATCTGCCATGTTCGCTTGCTCGATATGCGCAAGTTCCTTGCCGATCGTCGCCCAGCGATAGGGATGCACTTTATAAGCCAGCGGGCGTAGCCTCAGCCACGCATCGCCGTAAGGTTGATTAAGATAGCGCTGCTTAAACTCTTCACACACGACGTTTCGTTGCACTTCCAGACTTTTTTCGCTAAATGCCAGCCCAAGCATCCGATCACTCTCCAGCCAGAAAGCCGTTTCGAGGTTAGCCGCAGGCAAGGTGATGTAATAATTCGTAATATCGTTGCTCGTGAAAGCATTGTTCTGTGCACCCACAGCCTGCGATGGCGCGTCATAATTTGGGATGTGGATGGATCCGCCGAACATCAAGTGTTCAAATAAGTGCGCGAAGCCCGTCTGATCGGGATGTTCGTCCCGTGCTCCCACATTGTACAATAAGTTGACCACAGCCATGGGGGTAGCCGCATCTTCGTGCACCAACACCCGCAACCCGTTAGCCAATGTGAATCGATTGAATGTAACCATTCTTACCTATATATAATCGTTGAATCCGTTATAGTGCCAGCCAGTCGATATCCTGCTTGAGCAAAGACAACGTTTGTGCTTCAGCACTTCCTGGCTCAGGCCTGAAATCATACGCCCACTCCGCATGCGGCGGCAGGCTCATTAAAATGGACTCTATGCGGCCGTTGGTTTCCAAGCCGAACTTTGTCCCCGCATCGTATACGAGATTAAACTCCGCATACCGTCCCCGGCGAAGATGTTGCCAGCGCTTGTTGGCGGCAGTAAACTCCCGATGGCGGTTCCGGTTCACCAGTTCGGAGTATATGGGTACGAACGCGTGTCCCAACGCCGCGGAAAAGTCAAAAATGGTTTCCCAAGACACCTGTGTTTTTTCAGGCGTAAGCCGGTCATAAAAGATACCACCGATGCCGCGTGTTTCCTGCCGGTGTTTAATATAGAAATAACGATCTGCATGCGCTTTAAATTCCGGGTAAAACGCCGGACTGAACCGGTCGCAGATGTTTTTGAGCTGGCCGTGAAAATAGACGGCATCTTCCGTTTGAACATAATGCGGCGTAAGATCTATTCCCCCTCCGAACCATTTAACCCGGTCGTCCAACTCAAAATACCGGATATTCATGTGGATGATCGGCACAAACGGATTATTGGGATGGATAACAATGGAAACACCGGTAGCAAAAAAGTTGGTTTTGTCCACCTGAAACGCCTTTCTCACCGGTTCGGGCAATACACCGTGTACAGCCGAAAAATTGACTCCTCCCTTTTCGATGGCAGCGCCTTGCTGGATAATCCGCGTACGGCCCCCACCGCCTCCCTCACGCTGCCAAAGCTCCTCCTGAAAAGTCGATTTTCCATCCAAAGCTTCCAACCCTCGGGTTATGATATCCTGAATGGATTTATACTGGTTGGCAATCTGTTGTTTATCCATCATTTTGTCCATTAATACCCCATTGCTAAATCATCACCCCGAGGATCGGCTCCCCCATGCATGGCACCATCGGGCAACATCAGTATGGCATCCACACGGCCGATACTTGCTCGATCTACCAACTTATAACCTGTCGTGGATAGCGAATGGCGGACAACCTTACTTACTGCATCGCGTTCAAGTGCAACTTCATCCGGCAACCACTGATGATGAAATCTCGGCGCCGCAACAGCTTCTTGCATATCCATGCCGAAGTCCACAACATTGAGAATGGTTTGAAACACTGACGTCATAATGGTAGACCCTCCCGGTGTGCCCACGACCATAAACAACCGCCCCTCCTTCTCCAGTATGGTGGGAGTCATCGAACTGAGCATACGTTTCCCCGGCTCGATGGCGTTGGCAGTGCCGCCAATCAAACCGTACATATTGGGGGCGCCGGGTTTTACCGAAAAATCGTCCATCTCATTATTCAACAAGAAACCAGCCCCGGCAACCACCACATACGAACCGTATGAACCATTGATCGTCGTGGTGATGGCCACCGCATTTCCCGCTTTATCTACGATGGAAAAATGAGTAGTTTCCTCATGTTCGATTTTCGGCAAGCTGCCGGCATGAATATCGCTGCTGAACGAGGCATGACCAAAACTAAAATTGCGCATCCGTTCGGCATTATACGCCGAGTCAATCAACATCGCTTGCGGCACCTCATAATAGTCCGGGTCGCCGAGATGGGTCGCCCTGTCGGCATAAACCCGGCGCTCAGCCTCTATCATCACACGCATGGTCGAGTCCTTTTGGAACCCCCATTTCGACAGCGGATACGCCTCCACGGATTTCAGCATGGAAATCAATGCAATCCCGCCACTTGAAGGCGGCGGCATGGATACTATTTTGAGCCCACGGTAGGTCGACATCACGGGTTCCCGCCATTTTGCTTCATAATTTTTGAGATCGGCATAACTGATGATGCCGTTGCCGCTGGCCATTTCTGCGACGATACGGTCTGCTACCTCCCCCTCATAGAATCCAGCCCTTCCCTTCTGGCTAATCAACGACAACGTATGTGCCAATTCGGGCTGCACCAATGTATCTCCCGCCTTCCATTCTCCATCATTGATCAAAGCAGTCCCTTCAGGATTGTACTTCTGGAAACTCTCCCTCCTGTTATTGAGCTCCTTGGCCTGCATCTCCGTAAGCGGAAAGCCCTGCCTCGCCAAATGGATGGCCGGTTGCAGCAGTGCTTCCCAATCCAGCTTTCCAAACCTTGTATGCGCTTTGATCATACCATCTACCACACCTGGGACACCAGAAGCCAGTTGTCCGCGCAGGCTGAGCTCGGCAATGGGATTGCCTGTTTCATCCAGGAACATATCTCGCGTCGCTGCCGCAGGTGCAGCCTCCCTGAAGTCAAGCGCGGCAAAGTCGCCCCCAGCACTCCGATATACCATAAATCCGCCACCGCCGATATTCCCCGCATTGGGATATACCACCGCAAGAGCAAACTGTACGGCAACGGCCGCGTCAACGGCATTCCCGCCGGCTTTAAGAATTTGCAACCCCACCCCCGAAGCCTCCGGGTGGGCAGTCACGACCATGCCATTGCGATAAACGGGTGTTGGCCGTTCCTTCTTGAATGTACCGCATGAAACAGCCGTTGCTATCAAGAAAAAAGATAATAGATAAGTGATCCAGGTTCGTCTATTCATGTTATCAGGTTAATTTTTCCGCCAAAGCTTTCATTTCCGCAACTGGCGATCGGTGCTGGTAAAGCACGTTATACACCGCGTTACAAATCGGCAAGTCAATGGCATATTTCGTGCAAATTTGCTGGATGCAATTTGACGCATAGTACCCCTCGGCGATCATATTCATTTCCAGTTGGGCCGATCTGACCGAATAGCCCTTGCCAATCATATTTCCAAATGTACGATTGCGGCTAAACTGCGAATAGGCCGTCACCAGCAAATCGCCCAAATAGGCAGATTCCTTGATATCACGCTCAATCGGATGAACGGTATCCACAAAATAAGCCATTTCCCTAATAGCATTGGAGACCAAGACTGCCTGAAAATTATCCCCGAACCCCACGCCATGGCACATTCCTCCAGCGACAGCGTAAATGTTTTTCAATACCGCAGCATACTCCGTCCCGTATATATCGTCGGAAACGTTGGTTTTGATGTAACGGGTACCAATCAAAGAGGCCACCAATGCAGCCACATCCGTGTTTTTCGATGCCACGGTCAGGTACGATAGCTTCTCCAGCGATACTTCCTCTGCGTGGCAAGGCCCACTGATGACCGCGATATTTTCGATAGGTATCTGGTAATGTTCCTGAAGATAGTCGCCCACGATTTGGTTTTCATCCGGTATGATGCCTTTAATCGCAGATACAATTATTTTATTCCGAAAAGCCTCGGGGGGGACCTGAGCCAGCGCAGCCTTTAAAAACGCCGCGGGGGTGTTAAGGATAATGATATCGGCATGGTCAAACACCAAACGTACATCGGTATGAATATGACGTTTAGGGATTTTTATGGTCACCGCGCTCAAATAGTTCGGATTATGCCTGAACCGGCGGATGTAATCAGCCGTCTCGCGGTTGCGCACCCACCAAAACACGGATTTATTCGCATTATTGTCTTCCAGCATTTTTACGATCGCTGTCGCCCAGCTGCCGCTGCCCACCATTCCAACTGTTTGCTTAATCACGTTCATAACCTATATTTCACGATACCTATCACCCAATTGGTAAGTTAGCTTTTGCATGGTAAGCTAACAAAAAAGCCCCTCAATTTGAACATCAAGAGGCTCTTGGTACGCCCATTAGGATTCGAACCTAAGACCGACGGTTTAGAAAACCGTTGCTCTATCCAACTGAGCTATGGGCGCTCCCTTTTTTCGCTGCAAACTTAGCTAAAATTGTCCATATAAAAAACAATATTCATTCCCATTCCCTTTTTCTGGGGTCCGTAAAAAATATTCAACTGAAAATGTTAGGCTTAACAAAAAAAGCATAATTGAATTTGCAAAATGTGGTAGAGTTTGTACTTTTGCGGCGGAGAGTTGGCAGAGTGGTCGAATGCGGCGGTCTTGAAAACCGTTGTCCTTAACCGGACCGGGGGTTCGAATCCCTCACTCTCCGCCAAGCAAATGAAGCCCCGCAATAGCGGGGTTTTTTCGTTTGCAGGCAAGCCAAGCTTGCTTGTGCGATGCAGCGATAAACGGAAAAAGGAATGAGCGAAGCGAATGGCTTCATTTGCTTGAGCAGCCCCCCCTCCAAGGGATCACCGAAACGAGATGAAGGTAATCCCTCACTCTCCGCTACAAAGGAATTTGTGCGCCTGTCTGCAACAAGCGGGATACCAGTTTGGGCACAAAGGTCGAAATGGCTCCAAAAAAGGGAACGTTCTTCCCCCCCGTCATCCTTTATTTAATTCATTATTCAAACAAATCCGCACATAAACCGTTGTATTGAAAAAAACACCGTATGAGAGGATTCCTTTTTATATTAGCACTCATTCTGCTGGCTGTCTGGGGAATAGGCATATTTTTATACGCGTTGAAGGGCCTGTTTAATATTGTCATCATACTGGCCGCCATCGCGTTTATCATGGCTATTTTCAGCAAGCCCAAGCGGACTTAGGCCTGAGCCGTAGGCCCCCCGAAATTCATCGGAAAGGGCGGGTCGTCATGCGCATCGATATTGCCATTGACAGATTCATATTTGGCAATATTGTCATCAAGTGCACGCAATAGCCTTTTGGCATGTTCCGGCGTCAAGATTATCCTGGACTTCACTTTGGCCTTCGGAATGCCCGGCATAACGCGGATAAAATCGATTACAAATTCCGTGTTGGAATGGGTTATGATAGCCAAGTTGGAATAAATCCCTTCCGCTATGTCCTCCGTAAGCTCTATATTCAATTGGTTTTCGTTCTTTTCTACCATGCTCATGCCATCGTTTATAATGTAGCTTTAGACAAAAGTGCGAAGAATTTTCCAATAATGCATGAAAAACGAGAAACCATCGGCTTCAGCCTGTTTTCCGCGAAGCCGACGGTTCGTTATTGTGCGAAGGTACGGAAATCATGTGCTGATTTGATGGACAGCAACGTCTCGTAAATCAGGCGGATGACGTTGTCTACGTCTTCTTTATGAATCATTTCTACGGTCGTATGCATATAGCGTAGCGGCAGCGACACCAATACCGAAGGTACCCCTTCATTTGAATACGCAAACGCATCCGTATCTGTGCCTGTCCACCGTGAAGAGGCCTGCCGTTGGAAAGGAATGTTTTTCTTCATCGCTGTGTCGATCAGGAGCCTATTGAAGTTTATCTGTACGGAAGGCGCATAGGAAACCACGGGGCCGTTACCACATGCGAGATCGCCTTGCGTGACCTTATTGATCATGGGTGTTTGGGTATCGTGGGTCACATCCGTGATGATAGCCAGGTTAGGCTTGATCCGATGGGCAATCATTTCCGCTCCACGCAAGCCAATTTCTTCCTGCACCGAATTAACGATGTACAAGCCGAAGGGAAGTTCCTTTTTGTTTTCCTTCAGCAAGCGGGCCACTTCTGCGATCATAAAGCCCCCCGCCCTGTTATCCAATGCTCGCCCCACATAGTAGCGGTCATTCAACACCATGAACTGATCTTCATAGGTCACCACACAGCCCACATGTATTCCAAGCGCTTCCACCTCTTCCTTGCTGGCACAGCCGCAGTCCAAAAAGATATTTTTCAATGTCGGGCTTTCTTCCTTTTCGCCCGATCGCGTATGGATAGCGGGCCACCCGAATACAGCCTTCACCACTCCCTTATCCGTATGGATATTTACCCGCTTCGACGGCGCAATCTGGTGATCTGAGCCGCCGTTGCGGATGACATAGATCAGCCCCTCTTTCGTAATGTAGTTGACAAACCACGATATCTCATCGGCATGTGCTTCGATAACCACCTTAAAATCCGCGTTGGGATTAATCACCCCCACCGCTGTCCCGTAATGATCCGTAAATGTCTCGTCGACGTAAGGCCTCAGATAATCCAGCCACAGGCGCTGGCCCTCCCATTCAAAACCAGTAGGCGATGGATTATTGATATACTGCTCAAAAAAATTCAACGATTTAGGCGTGACGACCGCGGTATGTTGTTTTGGTTCTTTTTTTGCTTTAGCCATACTATAGTTGGTTTTTATGTTACGGATAAATTAGCCGCCGCCAAATTTAGGAAATTATTATGGCCATGGCGACACAAATCAAAATACAAAGTTCTGAGGTATGAAAAAAAGCTTATTCAAGTTGCTTGTCAAGCTCAACAACGCATTGCTGCCCAAATACGCAGGCAAGGATCCTGCTATGCTTACCAAAGCCCAACGTGCGATTTTGGGATACCGTTATTGGGTGCTCATCAATTCACTTTGATTTCTCCTGGTGCAGCGGGTTTCGTATTTTTTTTCTGGGCCCGAAGGTTGAGGAACTCTACCAGCACGGAGAATGCCATTGCGAAATAGATGTATCCCTTCGGTATGTGCTGTTCAAAAGCTTCCGCCGTTAGTGACACCCCTATCAACAGCAGGAACGCCAGCGCAAGCATCTTTACTGTTGGATGCTGGTTTACAAAACGGCTGATCGATGCAGCGGAAAGCATCATAACCCCCACTGCTATAATTACTGCTGCAATCATGACTTCTATCCGATCGACCATCCCAACGGCTGTAATGACCGAATCCAAAGAAAACACAATGTCCAAAACGACAATCTGGGCAATCACATTGCCAAACGTGACGGGTTTCCCTTTCAGTTCATGGCGGTGCTCCTCGCCTTCCAATTTGGTATGTATTTCGGACGTCGCCTTATAAATCAAAAACAAACCGCCAAGCAATAAGATCAGATCCCGCCCCGAGAGGTTCAGGTAATGATTGATATTGCCGTTTTGAATGCCCAGCCACTCACCGATGGTCAGGAATGGTTCCGTCAATGACATGATCCACTTTATCGAAAACAACAGCCCCACCCGCATGATCAGTGCAAGAAAAAGGCCCAGCTGGCGGGCTTTCTGCTGCTGCTCACCCGGCAGTTTACCACTTAAAATCGAGATAAAAACGATATTATCAATACCGAGGACGATTTCCAATACGGTAAGGGTCAGGAGGGATATCCAGACCTCCGGGTTTAAGAGCCATTCCATATTAACCAATTAACATGCAAACGTACGCATTGTTTTTCATTGCCGATGCAGTCTTCCATTTTTTTTGATATTCGGTTGGCCCGGCCTCAAGCTTTCAGCACTTCACGTGCAATGATTAGTTTCTGGATTTCCGAAGTACCTTCGCCGATGGTGCACAACTTGGCGTCCCGGTAGAATTTTTCCACTGGAAAATCCTTGGTATACCCGTATCCGCCGAAGATCTGCACAGCTTCCGTCGCACAGCGTACAGCCACCTCCGATGCATAGTACTTTGCCATTGCCGAGTTTTTGGTCACCTCCCTGCCCTGATTTTTCAGTTCGCAAGCCTTCCTGATGAGCAGCTCTGCCGCTTCGATATCCGTGGCCATATCCGCCAGTTTGAAAGATATACCCTGGAAATTCGCTATCGGCTGGCCGAATTGATGGCGTTCCTTTGCATACTTGGCGGCAGCTTCCCATGCACCTTTAGCAATGCCCAAGGCTAATGCCGCAATGGAAATGCGTCCGCCGTCCAGCACCGACATGGCTTGCCTGAAGCCTTCCCCTTCCGTACCGAGTAGGTTTTCCCGTGGTACCCGGCAATTATCAAAAATGAGTTCCGTGGTTTCCGACGCTCGCATACCCAGCTTATTCTCCTTTTTTCCCGAACTATAACCCGGTGTACCTTTCTCTACCACAAGCGCAGAAATGCCATGCGACCGGTCCTTTTCGCCGGTACGTACCATAACCACGGCAATGTCGCCGCTTTGGCCATGTGTTATCCAGTTTTTTGATCCATTTATCACATATTCATCTCCATCCAGCACCGCCGTCGTCCCCATGCGCAGGGCGTCCGACCCAGTATTGGCCTCGGTCAGTGCCCATGCGCCTAGCCATTCGCCTGCTGCCAGCTTGGGCAGCCAACGCTGCTTTTGACTATCGTTGCCAAAGGTCATGATGTGCCCGGTGCACAGCGAGTTATGCGCCGCGAACGAAAGGCCTATGCCCCCGCAGACCTTCGCTATCTCCACAATAATGTCTACATATTCATGGTAGCCTAAGCCTGCGCCTCCGTACTCAACGGGCACCAGGGTCCCCATGACGCCGAGCTCGCCCATTGCTTTAAAGGTGTCCACAGGAAAATACTGTCCTTCATCCCACTCCATCATATGCGGTTGGATGTGTTTCGCCACAAATTCGCGCACCATCTGGCGTACCATTTCACGGTTTTCTTCTTCGTGCATTGCGGATTGTCTATGCATATTCATTGGTTTAATGCGTTATCATAATGGGTTTTGCACAATGATAAACAATCTAAAAAGAAAAGCAAACCAAAGAAAATACGGTATAATATAGAATAAAATAGTTTCTGGTATGAATTTTTTATCCACTGGATTACCGAGATGGTTTATGACATGGCCCGACCATGATATATTTTTCAGAAAAAAAACGGCAAGGGCAAACGGCACGCCGAAAGGACATAGTTTTGCAACTGCAAACCGCTAACTTTACAAGATAAAATTAAAAAAAGAAATCACCATATGCGTCTCAGTTTTTATGTGATAACCGGAGGACCTGGAGTCGGAAAAACCACACTGGTGCAGGCATTGGAAAATGCAGGATATCCGGCGGTTCCGGAAGCAGCGAGAATCATTATCCAGCAGCAAATGGCAATTAACGGCGACGGCTTACCTTGGAAAAACAAGGAAAAATATACAAATCTGATGCTGGAAGCCGCCATCCGAGATTATAAGCAAGCGGTCGAGAACCACACCGGCAGCATTTTTTTCGACCGAAGTGTTTTCGATGCCATCTGTTATGCAACGATGATTGGTTATACCATTGACGCATCCCTAATGAAAGCGGCCCTTTCCTGCCGATACAACAAGGTGGTGTTTATGCTACCGCCTTGGCCGGAAATTTATAAAACGGATAAAGAACGGAAACAATCATGGAAAGAAGCCGAATATACCTATTATCGGATGAAAAAAACCTATCATCAATACGGTTATGACGTGGTAGATGTGCCCAAAGGCGCTATTGACAAACGGAAGGAATTTGTGTTAAGCCATATAAAGGGGTGACCCGGTATTTTTTAAAAAAATAAACACAACGAACCTTCATAAAGTATACCTTTGAGGGAAACGCATATCATTAAAAAGAACACATTATGAAACATGCTGTCGCATTAGGCTTATTGGTAGCCTTTTTTACCACTGCCAAGGGATCCTCCGATCTACCATTACCCCAAAAAGAAGATGTGCTGCCGGATAACCGGGCATTGACATTAAAATTCAATCTCAAGCCAGGCGAGCAGTATTTTTTTTCGTCAGCAACCAAGCAAAACATTACACAAAGCTTCATGGGCCAGCAGATGGCCACCACACAGGATATCCTTTCCGAATACATCTATGATATCCAGTCGGTACAAAATGGCATCACTGCCATCAACGTGACCTTCAGCAGGATAAAAATGGATACAGACGTCGCTGGCATGCAAAGAATCACATTTGATTCCGAAAACCCTGAAGCAAGTTCAAACGAATTAAGCGCAATCTCCAATCTCGTCGGTAAGTCTTTTCAGATGTACATCAATGAAGAAGGAAACGTAGAAAAAGTGGAAGGTCTGGCCGACATCATCGATGCGGCCGGTGGGCAGCAGGCCGAACTGCTGAAGCAAAGCTTTGGCGATTCTTCCATGATTCTCAGCATGAATCAGATGACTAATATTTATCCAGCCAACCAAGTGGAAATCGGCGACAGCTGGGTCAAAGCATTCACAGGCCCTATTGCCGGCATGATGCAATCCGAAGCAACCTCCACGTTTGTCCTCTCCAAGACCGAAGGCAACGTGGCTACCCTGACGGTAGCCGGTCAGATGAATTTTTCAAAGCTGCAAAACGGCGGCAATCCCATGTTGCAAGGCGCCGAGTTCAAACTGAAGGGCACACAAGAAGGCACCTTGCAAGTAGATGTCGAGTCCGGACTCCCGATACAGACCAACCTCAAACAAGATATCGGTGGCGACATCGAAATACAGGGCATGCAGATACCGATGTCCATTGTTTCAGACATCACGATTACGGGTAAAAAATTATAGCTAATACGCCGCCAAGGAGACAACCTGCGTACTGTAATCAGCCAACCGTTCCTTACCCTTAAGGAAATCGAGGCTGATGATAAACGCATAACCCGCGACAAGTCCACCAAGCCGCTGTACGAGCTGGCTAGTCGCCGCCACCGTGCCGCCTGTGGCCAGCAGGTCATCGTGAATGAGTATCCGGGCGCCGGCATTGAAAGCATCTTCATGGACCTCAATCGTTGCCTCCCCGTATTCAAGGGCATATGACTGTGCAACAGTACGGTATGGCAGCTTCCCTTGCTTTCGGATAGGCACAAACGGCTTTCCCAACCGCTGGGCCAGCATCAGCCCAAACAGGAAGCCCCGGCTTTCAATACCGGCTACCACATCAATTGTATCCGCTTGCAATCGCGCTTCAAACGCATCCACTATTGCCTTGCAGAGCGCCGGGTCTTTGAGGATTGGGGTGATATCTTTAAAGACAATCCCCGGTTGAGGAAAGTCATATACGTCGCGTACGACAGATTTCAGTCGTTGGTCAATCATTAGCTATGGTTAAATAAGGTACAATTTTACGGAAAATCTCTTCATCAATAATGGCAATATCTAATAAATCCGTGAGCGTGCGATAAGGTCCATGCTGCTTTCTGTATTGGACAATGAGGTTTGCCAGCTTAGCCCCGATCAGGGGATGACTGCTCAGCTGTGCATAGTCCGCCATGTTAAGCGCTATTTTAGCCACTTTCGCGGTGTCCACAAAAACGTGGTCTTTCAGTCCGTCAAACCGGAGTGTGTCAAACCCATAAACGTCCATGAGCTGCGAGACCTGATGAAAACCACCCAGTCTGTCCCGAAACCGCACAATGCGCGAGGCGTACACCGGCCCGATGCCCGGCAATGCCTGCAATGCCAGTGAATCGGCCGTATTCAAGTCGAGGTACAGCGCTTCCGGGGCGGTTTTTTCAATGGGTATGGCAGGCCGCCCGGCAGTCGCAGGCCGCTCAGCAGTCGCGGGCCGGATATGGATATACGGCTCAAGGCGGGCATAGTCCGATTCACTGATGGCATAGATTTTTTTCAGGTCTTCTTTTTTACGAAATCGGCCGCCCTTCGCTTCGTAGTTCTTGATCATGCGTATCTGCCTGTCGGAAAGCCCCAATCGTTTCCATGCTACCACAGCCAAACCATTGGGATCGAACGGAAAGTAGTCTACTTCCGCCAGCTGATATGCAATTTCGGACGAAGCCGTTTCAGCCGGGCTGTCCGTTTCGGTGCGCCTATCTACCGACGCCAAAAAACGCTCAATCGTGTCTATATAAGCCGGAAACGTCTCATTTTCCCGGACCTCCCTGCTACGGTATATATGCGCGCCTACTCCCATGGCCAGAAGCAGCACGGCAAGTACACCTATTCCCCTTAATTCGCTACGACTGAAAGCAAAAAACTTTTCAAACCAGCTCGACATGACAACGTGTAAGGTTCCAGCACCGCAAGATAGCAAAAACAATAAAAAAGCCCGGCAAATTCGCTGATTTACCGGGCTTTTTGATATACGCGACGTATTTTATGCCACTCGCTCATCGATCAAAGACAGCAATGCCTTGTGATTACTCGCTTTGGTCCGCGTTTTAGTCTTATGTTTATTAATCTGCCTACGCAGCGATTCCACAGCCAAGTCAGTGGCCTCTTCGAAGGATTTCGCCTGTGCTTTAGCGAACAATTGGCTACCGGGGATATTGAGCTTGAACTCCGTAATTTTATTGGCTTCGTCTTCCACATTCTCCAATTTCAGGTAGCACTCCCCGTCAATAATCTGATCAAAGAACAGGTCCAACTTGTTTACCTTTTTTTGGATAAATTTGATTAACTTCCTGTCTGCATCAAACCGGATAGATTGCACAATAATATTCATATTTCCTCCTTTTTTTTAAGCCTTTGGATGGGCTTGTTTATAAATCGATTTAAGGCGTTCTACTGAATTGTGTGTATATACTTGCGTAGCAGCTAACCCCGCGTGTCCCAATAGTTCTTTAATTGCATTTAAATCCGCTCCGTTGTCAAGCAGCGCGGTGGCAAATGTATGCCGTAATACATGTGGACTCCTTTTTTGTTGCGAAGATATAGCGCTGAGGTAATGCGTTACGATGTCATAGATCAATTTGGGATAAGCATCCTTCCCTTCTTTAGTAACGATCAGACGGGATGAAATGTTATCAAAACGTTGCGTTTTTTTTACGTCAATGTAATGTTGAAGTAATGTACCTAATGTTTGGTTGAGCGGAACGAGCCGTTCCTTGTTCCGTTTACCAAAGATAAGGACATTCCTGTTGTAGAAGTCGATATGTCCTTCGCAGATTTGCAACAGCTCAGCAAGCCGGATTCCCGTACCAAACAGCAGTTCCATGACGACCTTATCACGGAGCCCTTCAAAGGTATCGGCGAATACGCCTTCCGCATCCAGCAGTGCCGATAGCTTTTCCTTATCGACTACTACGGGTAGTTTCTTGGGCGTTTTAAGTGCCTTTATCAATGTAAAAGGGTTTTGCAATGCCAGCCCTTCGCGCATCAGGAATCTGTAATACGTGCGAAGCGCGGAAAGGCTTCTGTTGACGCTTACCGGGCTCTGGCCACTTTCCAGCAGGTTAGCCAAATAAGTCCTTGCCTGGCGGTTGGTCACCGCATTGACGTCGATGCCCGCTTCGCCGAGGTATTCGATATAACGATTGACCTCATGGTCATATGCAGTAAGTGTATGCGCCGAATAGCGCTTTTCATAGCGGAGGAATTTGGCAAAACGGTCTATAAACATCGAAAACTACCCTTATATTCTACATGCTGAATATACAGATAGTTTTCTGATGTTGCAAATAAATTGCTTTTTATCTATACCGGATAAAAATCCTTAGATGGTATCTTGGTTAAGGCTCTGCTTGTAAATAGCCTTTTTTATTTGCGTACGGCGGGCAACAGATTTTTTTTCATAAGCTTGACGGGCCCGCAGTTCGCGCAACACACCGGTCTTTTCAAACTTCTTCTTAAAACGCTTCAACGCCCTATCAAGTGATTCACCTTCTTTTACATTTACTATAATCATGTCCTGTTATACCTCCTTTCGTACGAAAATTTGTGGATTGCAAAGGTAGTATAATTATTTGAAATATAAAATAAAACTGCATAGGTATCCCAATCGATGTGCCGAATGCGCATGCATCCCGAAACATAACAGCGACATGTTATCGCAGTTCCTTTTTTATTTTATTTGATAATAAAGGTAGCCGAATCCAAACTGGCAAGATTTTCAGAAACAGCCAGCTTAAGGGATTAACCATGATCACCGTGTCTCTTTTCGTTAGTTGACGAATGCAGTAGCGAGCCAGCCTGTCCGGATCCAGCGCGGTTAAATTCGCGAAGATTCCTTGCTCGTTGATTCGTTTAGTCGCGTCGGGGTTAGTACGCATAGGACCCGGGTTTACCACGCTAACGAAAACGCTGGTATCTTTAAGCTCTTGGTAAAGCCCGCGGGAAAAAGAATGGATAAACGCTTTCGATGCCGGGTACACCGTTTTGTAGGCAATGGGCGAAAATGCCGCAAGACTTGAAACATTCAACACGTATGATTTTTCTTGCCGTTTTAAATTCGGCAAAAGCTGATGCGTGAGTAATGTGGTGGCAAGTACGTTAAGTTGAATAATTTTTTCTATATATGCGGAAGAGGCTTCATCAAACCGTTTGGTACCACCGATCCCGGCATTATTGATCAACATTTGGACATCGAAATTCCCGTTTATCCAATCAGACGCCGCCATCACGTTTTCCTTTATGGCCAAGTCGGTTTCATAATAAAACGCACGTATGCCAAAAAGGCTATGGAGACGCTTGCTTATCGTTTGTAGATTCTCATCCGGCAGACTGATCAAGATCAGATTCCAACCGTTCTTTGCCAATTCGTAGGCAAAGGATTTGCCCAATCCCTGACTTGAACCCGTAATTACAGCATATTTTCCTTCCATCATCTGAAGTATCATTCTTGTGGTCAAAAGTGGCCCATTCGCAAAACCCTGATAACGCTCGGAGAATTGTTTATCACGTGATAGGGTGAAGATATGGCTTAGCCCCTACCGAGCCTCCGAGCGATGCCGTAAATCAATATGTAGACTTTCGGACAACCCTTTGATACGGCATAGGACGGTATCAACGTAGTATTTTATCTCATCCAACTTGTATTTTTCGCCGTGACGCCGAGTTAAGTCACCTACCATAATTTCCAACGAAACGCCGTTTTTATTTTCTGCCAGGCTAAAGACATAGTCTATATCATGTTCGATATCCCAATGCACAATTGATTTCAATCCGTCAGAAACATGAAGTTCCTTAAATGAATCAAATCCCTTTTCCCATTCTTTAATGTATTTGTATTGGATTAGTACCTGTTGAATGATAGTCACATCTGCTCCAATTGAAATCGAACCTTTAACGAAATCAGTCATTATAGCTACGTTTTGTTTTGTGAATGCTTTGCTCATCAGTCAAGCCCAGTACATTTTAATTTCCGCAACAAAACTAAAAGCAAAGCGCGTGTTAAACGCCCTCCATTATCAAGTCGAACAACCTTTCATCAAACAAATAAAGTACTACAAAACAAACACTTACACGTCCGCACTTATAAAGACGAACGAAAAGCATCTTGCCCTCGTGGCTATCGACCAGGCAAGGTCTAAGAATGAAAAAAATAGCATTTTGAATATACCAAGCTCCGTTTGATTCGATACATAATCAGGTCTGAATACGCTTCCTTCTATATTCTGAGGGCGTATAATCTGTCATTTTTTTGAACGTGGTGTTGAAAGATGTCTTCGAATTAAACCCTGATTCATACCCGATCACCAAGATATTGAAACGATCATACGCTGGGTTCTTCAACAATTCCTTAGCTTTACGGACCCTGTATCTATTAATGAAATTGAAGAAATTCTCCCCAAATGCCGTGTTTATTACGTAAGAAAGCTGGTGAGTAGATAAACCCGTTTGCCCGGCCAACTTAACCAGGTTCAACTCGCTATTCAGATAGGGTTGTTCATTTTCCATCAGCTGGAGCAACCGCTCCTTCAGTATGTACAATTCCGAGTCTTCTACCACCTTGGTCTTAGGCGCATCTTGCGCTTTCTCGATAAGCGTATTTCCGCTGACCACGTCAGAAAGCTCCATTCCCCGGGGAAATATCTCCTTTTGTCGAAGCGAGTAAAATGCGACCAGGTAAACAACCGCAACAAAAAACAGATTGATGTAAATATTCAGTGGTTCCGCTTTCGTTAAAAAGTTGTATGCCGCAACCACAATCGCTGACCCGATAAAAGAATACGTAATGTATTTAATCCAACGCAAATCTATATTTTCAGTATAAGAATGAATGGACTTAATAATGCGTTGGTGTTTTAAAATTTTTATGTGAGCCCATATCGTATAAAAAATGGAATGTCCTAAGAAAAACATGATAGCACTGAGCTCGAACGATTCCGTTTTGATGCTTTCCGGAGATAAAAGAAACACTAAAAATACCACAGGCGCAACAGCTATCCACGCGTGTCTCCAAGCCAACCTCGTATCCGGTTCGGTATAAAACTTAACACTTAAGATAAACGATATAGGAACTAAAAACTGGAACAACCTGAATATGACGAACACGGCATTTGTCGTGTTGAGGTATTCTGCAAACAAGAGCTCATCAAGCCAAAAAGTCGACCATTGAAATGTAAAAATACCAAACAATAGGTTAGCTCGCCGATTAACAGAGGTGACGTTCGTTAAATGTAGAAACGATAACAATAGTAGTCCTCCGACTATCAATACGGTGATAAAAAAATCTGTGTCCATAATCCTAAAGTTACACTAAAAAGGGACATCGCCAAATAACAACTCGCTCACCTATCCGATTTTGTCCTTTTCATTCCCGATACAGCTAATTGTACTATGCAAAATCAAACCCACTGCTCGCATTCAACAAAAATGCCAAGTGAATCCCATCCCACCGTTGCCAGTAAACAAAAAATGGCTTTTTCCTTACGAAAAAAGCCATTTTTGTCTAGTGCGCCCACCTGGGCTCGAACCAGGGACCAAAAGATTATGAGTCTTCTACTCTAACCAACTGAGCTATAGGCGCAGTACAAATCATTATTGTTTTGCGGGTGCAAATTTACATATTTGCATATACATCGCGAAATTTTTATGCAAAATATTAAGAACATCATCCTGGATTACGGCAACGTATTGTTTGATATTGACTTCGCTGTATTAAGGCAATCTTTTATTGATTTGGGCATCAAAGATGTCGATGAATTTTATGGCCATAGAGCACAGCATGCGCTTTTTGACGCGTTTGACAAGGGCATTATCACGGCCGCGCAGTTCCGTCATGAGATCCGAAAAGCTGCCCGAAACGAAACCTTGCCAGATGAAGCAATAGATGCCGCATGGAATAGTCTGCTCCTTGGTGTACGGCCCGGTCATCACGAATTGCTTCTTGAACTAAAAAAACAATACCGCACATTTTTGTTGAGCAACAACAACGAGATCCATTATCGCTGGATTATGGCTTATCTCAAACGCGAATTTGGACTTACAGACAATTCGGCATTTTTCGAAAAAGACTATTACTCCCACTTGCTTGGGATGCGCAAGCCAGACAAAAAAATTTTCGAATTTGTGCTACAAACCCATGGCCTGTTGCCAGCACAAACGCTTTTCATCGATGACAGCCCGCAGCACATCGACACCGCCAAGGCGCTTGGGATCCAGACGCACCTGCTCTTGCCGGGCGACACGCTACCTGCATTTTTGAGCCGAATGCGCTAAACAATCACATCGATAATACCGGGTCTTACCTCCACTTTGATGAGACGGCGGCGCTTTATCGCTATCAGCTCGTCATCGACATGGATCAACCGGTTGTCAGCGGTAATCGTGATTTCCTGACGGGCTTCTATCAATTGCAGGGGCAGGTTCAAACGTTTTTTACTGGTTGGCTTTTTCAAGGCGTGCAGGTACTTAAGGAATGCATCCCGATCAGCTTCCTTCAACAAAGCGACCTGAAACTTCCCGTCCGTAGGATCCGCTTGGGGCGCAAGCTCCAGGTTGGGCCCGACGGACTTGATGTTCAACACTTCCACGAGGAGGTAATCACCTTCATATAGTACACCATCGACGGTGATTCTCGCCCATTTCGGCGTGTATCGCTCCGTTATTTCGATTAACTTGTCCAACGCCACATCCAATTCGTCGTCCGCCGTCTCCACTTCGTTGTGGTCGGTTTCCTTCATTTCCTTGATCAGTTTGGGAAAAATCCCCATCCCGGCACCTTCCAGGAAAAAATTAGCATCAGGCACGTTGCTTATCGCCCCCACATCGATTTTCTTCACATTCCACTCGGCAATTGTGCGGCTCAGGCCTGCCAATGCCGAGGAAGCCCCTAATGTCTTTGCAAAATTATTTGCCGTACCGGCAGGCAAGATGGCCACGGTCAAACGTTTGTCCAATAGCCGGCGCGCAAGTAAGCGCTTCATCACCTGCCGTACCGTACCGTCACCCCCGGCAATGACCACCAGCGCCGTCTTAGCCTTCAAGCGCCCCCATTGCTTTTCCTTGGTGGAGCTGTATTGGCAGGTAAATCCACAGGACACTATCGTCTGCATCAATTCTTCTTTCATATGATCCCCGTCCCCAGCCTTGGGGTTATGCAACAAGTGTGCATGTCTGCTAACTTCCATGTTCGATAGTTCCTTCTCATTTTTGGACAAAACAAAAAATCGCGAAGACTTGTTTGTAACATAGCAACGTTCATATCGCACCACTTTGGTGCTTATTAATTCAATTACTTATGCGTATTTTAGTGACCAACGATGATGGCATTTACAGTCCGGGTATCAACACATTGGCAAAGATTGCGGCCAAATTCGGGGAAGTGGTCGTCGTGGCTCCCGATGTCGAGCAGTCGTCTATGGGCCACGCTGTGACCCATTCCCGACCGTTGTCCTACAAAAAGTCTCCCATTGATTTCCCGGGTATAGAGGCATACCGTGTCAACGGCACACCGGCCGACTGCGTAGCGTTGGGCACGCATTTGCGCAACAATATCCAAGTAGTACTGTCCGGCATCAACATGGGCCCGAATCTCGGCAATTCCATGTGGCATTCAGGCACATTGGCAGCCGCAAAACAAGCCGTGCTACTCGGCAAAAAAGGTATCGCGCTAAGCACCCCGGTAGGCAATACCGAGCCAAACTTTGAGCTCCTCACTCCCTATGTCGAAAAAACGCTGGACCGGCTGCTTCAAGATCCCACGGAAATCGCCCTGTACAACGTAAACTATCCGCCGGAGCCCACAGGCATCCGCTGGACGAGGCAATCCGTAAGGCTTTACGATGGTAAAATCGAGCCCGGCAAAGATCCCATGGGTCGGAAGCATTATTGGTTTACGGTAAGTCCGCTGGAACCGGCCGAAAAAGGCACCGATAGGTGGGCGGTAGAGAATGGATTTGTTTCCGTAACGCCATTGCGGCTCGATCTCACAGACGAAAACAAATTGACCAAATTGGTGGCAACAAACACATGGCCGTAAATTTAGATAAAACTTTTTTCACTACATTTACAGTATCATAAACAGATTAGCCATGTTCAACAAAAACATACCCCAGATAGCCAGTTTGCTGATATCAGAGCCTTTTATGCTCGATCCCAATTTTCAGCGGGCCGTCATCCTGCTGTGCGAACACAACGCCGAAGATGGAACCATCGGTTATGTGCTCAATCAGCCTGCCTCCGTACAGCTTAAAGATGTCATGGACGGTTTTCCCGAAGCAGATTTCCCGCTGTTTTTCGGAGGTCCGGTAGCCCAGGAAAGTATTCATTTTATCCACAAGTGCTACGACAAGCTGCACAGCGGTATAGGTTTGGGCAACGGCATCTATTGGGGGGGCAATTTCGAAAGCCTGCAAATCCTTATCCGCAATGGCGACATACAGCAAGATGAAATTAAGTTTTTTATCGGCTACTCAGGATGGAGCCCCGGCCAACTGGACGACGAGCTGAAAGAGAATGCATGGGTTATCAGCAACCACTATCATCCCGACATTACATTGGGCAACGACGGCGAAAACCTTTGGAAGGAAGCTATTGTCTCCCTTGGACCCAAGTATGCGCACGTCGCCAATTTCCCGCAAAACCCGATGTGGAACTAGATACGGGGCTGCCCGTAAGCCCTGATATCAAAAAAATCGTATCTTCGAGCCATGAATATTCAACGGCTCTCGGAGAAATTCAATATAAAATCCGAACAGGAAGATTTTGATATCATACACGACACCGTCGAGAAAGGGATCTATTTCAAAGGAACCAATCTCTGGATTCTCATCTTTGCCATCGTCATTGCCTGCGTTGGGCTAAACGTAAACTCCACCGCGGTAATCATCGGAGCCATGTTAATTTCCCCGTTAATGGGGCCTATTTTAGGCGTCGGCTACAGCTTGGCCACCTATGATTTCCGGCTGTTACGTAGGTCGTTGACCAATTTCGGCTTTGCCGTCGGATCCAGTCTGGCCGCCTCCACGCTTTATTTCCTGGCCACGCCACTCAGCGAAGCCCACTCGGAGTTGCTTGCCCGCACGCAGCCCAACATCTATGACGTCATCATCGCGCTGGTGGGCGGGCTGGCAGGTATCGTGGCACTCTCAAGCAAACAAAAAGGCAACGTCATACCCGGAGTGGCCATTGCCACGGCGTTGATGCCGCCACTGTGCACAGCAGGATACGGGCTGGCCACCGGCACGTGGAATTATTTTTTCGGTGCATTTTACCTATTTACCATTAATACGGTATTCATTGCAGTAGCGACGCTGATGACCGTCCGCTTTCTGAACTATCCCATTTGGCACGGTGTCGATGAAAGCACGAAGAAGATTGCCAACCGGTGGGTCAGCGTTATTGCTACCGTCACCATCCTTCCCAGTCTATATTTCGGCTACCTATTAGTCAAACAGGAGCGATTTACGCAGCAAGCCAACGCTTACATCCGCAACGAAACCTATATCGAAGGCGATTACCTGTTGAAGTCCGAGATCGATCCGGTTAAGCGGGGCATACGCCTCATCTATGGCGGCCGTCTTATCCCTGAGCACACCAAGCAAGAAGTCATTGCAAAGGCAAGGCATTATGGCCTTGATGAGGAAAACATCATCATCCAGCAAGGCTTCTCATTAGCCGATGAAGAGGCCAGCGAAAACCTGTTGGCGCTCAATACCCAGCAGTCTGAGATCAATCGCTTACGGGCTGATCTGGCCAAAGCCCTGCACGCGCAAGACAGCGTCGTCCAGCGGCAACATTTAGGCCGGCAATTGCTGCAGGAGTTGAAGCCCCTATTCCCAGAAATTATTGCGTGCGGCACTGCCGACCAAGTGGTCTATGACGATTCGCTGCGTTCACGCAACTACCTGACGCTTTTCCTGGAAACGTCTGACAGAAAAAGAACAATTAACAACCAACCCAAGCTTGAAAACTGGCTTCGCTCACGATTGGCTACCGATTCTGTAAAAATTTATATCGACTAACCTCCGTTTACGCCCGGTTGATGTTGCATGGGCTGTGCAATACAAACTTGCCGTAAAAAAAACAGGACAAAGGACAATATTTCTTGCAAAAAACTATAGATTTGCGGGATGTCAGCAATCCCTTTGCCGAATTTAATCAGTAATTTTATTGGATGTACCATTCTTTCCATGTTTAATGCCACGGCTTTGCCCGTGTCGGCAGGCATCTACGGTCCAGTATTTCGGCACCTGCCGATTTTTCGACGGGAGCATGGAAAGCTTGCCGGTACGCCCCCGTTAAGACATCCGGTACAACGGTCTACCTAACTTCATGCAGATAAGATAAACAACAACAAGATACAAACCTTACCATACATGGAACAAGCGATAAACGCCATCAATAACGTTATTTGGAGCAATGCTTTAGTACTATTATGCCTGGCAGCAGGCGTCTATTTTTCTTTTGCCACGGGATTTGTGCAAGTCAGGTATTTCAAAGACATGGTCAAGCTTCTGATTACTGGCGGGTCATCAACAAAAGGAGTTTCTTCATTCCAGGCCTTCGCCATCGCGCTGTCGGGGCGGATTGGCACCGGCAACATCGCCGGCGTCGCCACCGCTATCGCCATGGGCGGGCCCGGCGCAGTCTTCTGGATGTGGATCATTGCATTCCTTGGCAGTGCATCCGCTTATGTCGAAGCAACCCTTGGACAAATCTATAAAGAGGTAAAAGACGGCCAATACCGCGGCGGGCCTGCTTTCTATATTGAAAAAGGGCTTGGCGTCAAGTGGTATGCCATCGTATTCGCCGTGGCCACGATATTAAGCACCGCTTTATTTCTTCCCAGCGTGCAAAGCAACAGCATCGCATTAAGCAGCCTTACGGCATTTTCCATTCCCGTGGAATACACGGGCATAGCGTTGGTGCTGCTGCTCGGATTGATCATTATCGGCGGGGTCAAGCGTATCGCCAAAGTAGCTGAAGTTGTAGTACCGTTCATGGCCGGCGGATATATCCTACTTGCGCTCATCATCATTGCCTTTCATTTCAGGCAGGTGCCTGATGTACTCCTGTTGATTGTAGAATCCGCATTCAACCTTGAACCCGCATTTGCCGCAGTTATCGGTGCGGCGGTCGCATGGGGCGTCAAGCGGGGCATTTATTCCAATGAAGCCGGACAAGGCACAGCACCCCACGCGGCGGCGGCAGCGGAGGTAAGCCACCCGGCCAAGCAGGGGCTTGTGCAGGCATTTTCCGTATATGTGGATACCCTATTTGTCTGCACAGCGACGGCTTTCATGATTCTTTTCACAGGCCAATACAATGTCCAGCATCCCGATGGCGGATACCTTGTCGAAAACCTTCCCGGCGTAGAAATCGGCCCTGCATATACTCAGCATGCTATTGCAGCGCATTTCCCTACCATCGGCGGGCCTGCTGTGGCTATTGCGCTGCTGTTTTTTGCTTTTACCACCATCATGGCCTATTACTACATGGCCGAGACCAATTTGAGCTACCTGGATAGCAAAGGGCGCCATCGGTGGGCAATTTGGGTGCTACGCGTACTCATTTTATTTGCCACGTACTACGGCACCGTGAAAACCGCCGAAGCAGCCTGGACACTGGGCGATATCGGCGTAGGTCTCATGGCGTGGCTCAACCTTATCGCAATTCTATTGCTTCGCAAGCCCGCTTTACAGGCGTTGAAAGACTACCGTAAGCAGAAAAAAGCCGGCAAGGATCCCGTATTTAACGCGGCAGAACACGGCATTACCGGTGCCGAGCATTGGAATGAGAAGTAGTGGAAGCAGCGATTGCCGACACGGCAAACGGCTGCAGGATAGCGGCATGGGCTGCCTCACCTGCCACATCAGCCTCCTGCTGGGTCACCTGTTCAGGACGGTAGCGGTCCACCGGAGCCTGCTGGCCGAATAACGCTTCAAACCACGTGCATGCCGCAATAAACCGCCCGATATGCAGGTCAAGATGGTAGCCATCCCGTGTCAGATCATCGCCCAGGAAAGTCATGCGCGCATTCTGGATAGCCGTTCCACTGGGTATCAGCAAGTCAAACGGAATAAGCGCCTGTGCCTTTCGGGAAGCCTCCATGATAGCGCGGTACATCGTCTGTTGGTTTTTGCCGTAGGCAGCAAAGCCCTCGTGTGTCGAAGACGGTGCGTATGCCCAGGTCTGATGCCAGCTATATTTCACCGTGCCTTCGGACACACTGTCGATATACCGGTGCAGCGCATGGATAGGCTGCGCATAGGAGTCAAAGCGGCCGGAGAGCGGACTTGCCTGTTGCAGGGACACGTAGTCCCACGGCTCGTCACGCAGTGCAGTACGTATGCTCACCTGTTCGCGCGTGTGTTTCTTTCCGTTGGCATCGATTTTCCGGTAGCTGTACGCATCCTTGTCGCCTTGCGCATTTTCCCAATGGAGTGACAGCGGCGCCCCACCGATGTACATATTGCCGATCACTACCGGCTTACCGGCGGCCGCGGCCAGTTCATATAAATATTGTTCTACAGCGTCTTCCGAAAAACTGTTGCCGATAGCCAATACTCTCAACGTATCGGCTGCATTCATGGCCCATGCATGGACGCTACAGGCCACGGCCATGACCAACAATAACATCGCCCGATTAACTTTTCGCATCACCAATGATAACAAAAATCCGCGCATATTCAAAAAAGTAAAACAATCTCTCCTGTTTAGCGGGTTACGGATTCTATTTCCGATATTTATGGCTTTGGGACAAACAGCATGCGGATATTTTATTTCCTGGTATTTTTTGCAGGCACGGTATACTACGCCTTCACCGCTGTATACACGGGGCTGAAGGACATGGATGTGCCCACCCGGCATGTGCTGATAGCCGCCTACCTGTTGGTCAGTGCAGGAGCATTGGTCAGCCCGGTGATGTTCAGCCGCTGGTCGTCCATCGGCTGGCCCAGCGCTGCCCTCAAGCACACCGTACATGCGCTAATTGCCGTGCTTCTCGGGCAGATCGTCATGGCATCGGTGATGTTCATGAGTGATCTGCTCGTTGGCGTGAGGGCCGTATGGGTGGTGTTGCAAACTGCCTGGTCCGCTACGCCTTCCAGCGGGACCACCAACCTATCGCGCAGTCCCATTGCCGGCCAATTGGCCATGCTATCCGGCGGCATGCTGACCATCGGTTTGCTGTATGGCGTATCCCGGCGTTACCGTTATCAGGTACGAACTGTGAAAATACCCATCCGCGGTCTTCCGAAAGCATTCCATGGGCTGCGGATTGTGCAGCTGTCCGATATCCACTCGGGGAGTTTTGACAATCCTGACGCGGTCAGCAAGGGAGTCGATATGGTCATGGCACTGCGGCCCGATCTCATCCTCTTCTCCGGTGACCTGGTTAACAACCGGGCAGCTGAGTTTAAGCCCTACCTCGACATTTTCGCCAGACTCCGCGCGCCTTTGGGCGTCTTTTCCGTCTTGGGCAATCACGACTACGGCGATTACGTCCGCTGGCCATCGCTCAGTGCCAAGCAGCACAACCTCCAGACGTTGCTGCATTACCAGCGTTTGGCCGGCTGGCGGGTGCTCTTGAATGAATCCGTGACCATCAAGAAAAATGGCGATGCACTCGTCGTCGCCGGAGTCGAAAACTGGAGCGGCCGGGCCGCCTTTTCCCGCTATGGGAACCTCGCCAAAGCCCTTTCGGGGATATCAGGCGAGCCGCCGGTCATCCTCCTCAGCCATGATCCCTCCCATTGGGAAGCCGAGGTGGTCGGCGCTTATCCGCAAATCGCGCTTACCCTCAGCGGGCATACGCACGGCATGCAATTCGGCATCGAGTCGAAGTGGCTCAGGTGGAGTCCAGTGCAATATTTTTACAAACAATGGGCTGGGCTTTACCAACGGGGGTCACAATACCTTTACGTCAACCGCGGATTCGGCTTTCTGGGCTACCTTGGCCGACTGGGGATGCCACCAGAGATAGCCTTGCTGGAACTGGTGGAAGCCTGATACCACGATCGTATTGCCCGATTCCGTACGCAAGCGGACAATCGATTGTCCGTTATCGAACAGCCCTCCATTTATAACAAAATTTATTTTACTGAATATCAACACATTGTGATTTTGGTACAGAAATATCATGTATTGGCACAGTACGGCGATGCCAAGCCGGGGAAAACACCCGGCGGTACAGAAGCCGGCAAAATCAGGAGAGAAAATAAAAATTGATAATCAAAAAAACAACATCATGAAAACATTAGCCATCATCACACTTTTTGCCACAGCAAATGCAGGAACCACATGCTTTGCCCATGCTGCCGACAAACCCGTGGCCATCCATCCCATTACAAACGAGGTCAGCGAACTCACCAAGCGGTTGGAAGCTTTCAAATCACAGGTCGCCTTCCATGAGCGCAACGTCAGCGTTCTATGGCAGCAATACGACTTAGCAGTACAGCGCATCCAAAACCAGACAGGCAGCCACGCCGACCTGGCGCGCGATGAAGCCTTTTTTGTAGGCGTATACCAGCAAGACATCGACAACGGCATCCGCGTGGAGGAAAGCCAAAAAGCCATCGCCGAAATCAAGGTGCGATACGCCCGCGCCCATGAGCAACGGACCGCCCAGGAAGCACGCCACATCGCAGTGCTGCAGACCCAGTTGAAGAAGGAACTCAAACGCGAGGCCAAAGCGCTCAAGAAAACGAAAGAAGCCCATGCCAGCCTTGCAAAGACGCTGCCCATGCTCACCGAGGTTGAACAGTACATCCACGAATCCATCAAGCGTGCCGATATGTTGCTGTCAGATACGCACAAAACCATTATCGCCACCCGATAATCCGTTGCCAAGGCCCGGACATCCATAGGCGTCATACCGACGCCGCACAATGCCCCACCTGATGCGTGGGGCATTGTCAGATCAGGAATATCGGGCAGCCGCTTGCCGATGCCGCATCAATACCGTTGCAGATTCAAAACACATAAGGTGCTATCGGCGGTTCGCCCGGTTTCCTGGGCTTCGCCACTGCTTCTTCCGGCCCCGTCTCGCCATCGCCCTGCCGCTTCCGCCATGCCGCCATCTCTTTCCTGAATACTTCCATCAATGCCATGTACTGCTCATCCTCAGCAAGGTTATGCTGTTCGAAAGGATCATTCAGCACATCGTACAGTTCTTCTTTCGGCCGGTTGTGGTATCGCCAGAGTACCGAGGCAGCATGCGGGTCGCGAAAGGATTCGCGGCGCCATGAAGGCCAGTATTCCCGGCCCCCATCGTGGTCATCAGCCAGGTCCATGTGCGTATGGTAGCGCACCTGGGGAGCCAAGTTCAGGATGTATTTATACCGCTGCGTTCGCAGCATACGCATCGGCGATCGGTTCATCTGCAAGTCGCCCGTGTGGGACGCAAAAACGACCCCGCTGCGTGTCTCGGTGGACTGGCGCAGTATTGCATGAAAACTGGCGCCGTCAATACCCGTTGGCGGGTTACCTCCCGCGATTTCAATCAGCGTAGGGAGTACATCCACGTGCGATACCAGCACATCGCTTGTTGAGCCCGGCGCCACACGCCCGGGCCAACGTACCAAAAGCGGCACCTGGATACCATAGTCATAAAGCCCCCACTTGCCGAATGCCCATTGGGGCCCCTGGTCTGCAGTAAACATCAGCACCGTGTTTTCCGCTATGCGGTGTTTATCCAGAAGTGCCAGCAATATTCCGAGGTTACGATCCATTTTCGTCACATCCGTATAGTACCGAGCCCGCGCTTTGCGGGTATCTTCCGTATCGATATGGAACGCCGGGATGTCCACTTCGGCAGCGTCATAGGCCGGTACTTCCGGCCAAACCACATGGGGGCTATGGTCGGCCACCACCAGTGCAAAGGGTTTTCCGGTGTCCAGCCCCGCCAACCAGTTGTCTACTGGATCGAGGTTCAGGTCGTAATGCAGGCCCGGGTTCTTTTCGAAACCGGGTTCCACCACGTTGGTACCGGCAATGCGTTCGAAAGGGAAAACATCTTCGGGGCCGATATGCAGTTTTCCGGCAATTGCCACGCGGTAACCCAGGTCTGTAAGGTGATGTACCAACGACATCGTTCCGGCATGCACCCCCGAATGGTTGCCATGCCCACCATGGCGCATGGGGTACAAACCTGTGAGCAATGAACTGCGGGAAGGCGCGCAAGTAGGCGAAGCCGCAAATGCCTGCCGAAACACCATCGATTCACGGGCCAGTTCATCCAGATGTGGCGTTCGGGCTGCGGTATTGCCATAGGGGCCGATGTCCGTGGCCCCGAGATCATCCGCGATAAACACTACCATATTCGGCAACGCCGGTTCCTGCGCGGCATGCAGTTGGCCAGACAGCCACATTATCCAAGTGACCAGCCCCAGTTGTTTCAATCCTTTCATGGGCGACGTCGATTATACAAATGCCCAAAGATATCATTTTTCTGCGGGCATGCCGTACAGGCCTTGTATCTTGTATAGGCAGCGTATTTATAGCAACGCGCAAACCCGCGGACCTTAAAGCATCCCGATGATGCCGCCAAACCGGTAGCTCAGGCCGATTTCGTGGGTATTGTTGCTGATACGCCGGTTCAGCGGCTCGTTGCGCGTGCCGAACTGGTAGCTGTAGCCCAGCCCGAAGCCCGCGAAGTTGAACTGTGCCATGCCCGCCAGTTCCCCGTAGCTCCGCACATTCATCCCTAGGCCGAACACCTGCCTGACGAACACCATCGCCGAGGCTTCACCCTGCGGCCGCAGGCTCTCTGCGTAAGTCACCAGCAGGCTCGGCCTGATGTGGAAGTCCGCCCCCAGCCCAAACAGCGCTCCCGCCGTCAGGTGGTACAGGTTGCGGAAGTTGTACCGGCTGTCGCTGCTTACCCCCAGGCTCCCCAGCATCAGCCGCGGAAGCGACAGCCCCACATAATACCGCTCCGGCCGGTACAGCACCACCCCGAAGCCCACCAGCGCATCCGTCTCCCGCACATCCTCCCGGAAGGCCGGATCCTGCGGGTCCAGCTGCGAGAAACGCCCGTCCATGTAACTCAGCCCCGCATTCAGCGATAAACCCACGTACTCTGTCTCCGATATCCGGACCGACTTGGCAAAAAACACCGAGGCCTCCGTCAGCTTCTCCACCGCCAGGCTTTCATGGCGGATGTTCACCCCGGCCGTGGCGCCAAGCCCCTGTAACCCCAGGTGGCCGCTGCCCCAGAAGACCTCCGGCGCGCCGTCCAGCCCCACCCACTGCCGCCGCCCCAGTATGGAAACCTCCCCGGCCGGCGACATCAGGCTCGCCGCCGGATTGATGACCGTGCGCAGCTGGCCGTACTGCGTCGGCGTCAGCGCCTGCTGGCCATGCAGGGCTGTCCCTGAAAGCAAACTGCCCAGCAAAAGAATCAGGTTCCGTTTCATGTTATCGCTGTTTCGGTTATTATCTTTCATAAATATCCCCATAATCAACACCCCACTATTCCCTAGTCAATCAATACTTCAATACAAAATAGCCCCTCCGGTATTCCGTGCCGCCACCCCTGCCGATTTCCACGATGTAGAAGTACGTGCCGGCAGGCAGCCGCTGCTGCCCCGTGCCGATGCCCCGGAACGCCACCCGGTCGTTGTCATACCCGCTGGCCTCCCACACCACCGTACCGTTGCGGTTGAATACCTTCACCCGGTTGGCCGGGTAATCACGGATACCCTCGATTATCAGGAACTCGTTGATGCCGTCCCCGTTGGGCGATACCGCAGGGTGCACACGCACCGGAAAGTCCGACGAAGGGTCCGTGACCCGTACCGTCAACGCCACCGGCGCCGCCGCCTCATGGTTGGCATCCCCCCCCTGCGTGGCCGTGATGGTTACCGTGCCCAGGCGGTGGATGTGCAGCGCCGTGCCCTCCACCGTAGCCACCTGCCCATCGTCGACGGCCAGGCTCACCGGCAGACCGCTTGAGGCCGATACCTCCAGCGCGATGCTGCCCGCATCGCGGTGTACAGACGCCGGCGCACTGAAGGAAATCGACTGCTGTGCCCGCCGGACCGTCAGCTCGCGCCTCACCTCCGGCCGGTTGCTGTAGTTGCCGCTCTCCGGTACCGTCGCCGTGATGGTGGCGCTTCCCGCGCCGGTGATGCGGATGCGCCCACCGGCCACCACTTCAGCCACCGCCGTATTGCTGCTCGTATAGCTTACCGCCTCCCCGCTGCTCGCCGTAGCACCCCCAACGAAGTCCGCATCCCCGTACGCCTTTTCCGGCAGCGGCGGAAAATCGATGCTCCGCACAGCCGGTGTGATGGTCAGCTCCGCCGTCAGTACCAGCGTCTCGTAGTTGCTGCCGCTGATGGTGGCCGTCACCGTCTGGCTTCCCACCTCGGTGCGGCCGTTGCCCGCATAGCGCACCGACGTACCCACGGGCAATGTTCCCGTGATGGCCAGTGATTTGGCCGTACCGTCGTACACGAAGCTGCGACCTGCCAGTGTGACGCCCGTGACTGTCTGGTTATACTGTATATCCAACACATTAGATGTACCGTTTCCATTACCGGCGACATTGACAGCCGCACCAGCCGGAACCGACACCCGCACCGTGCCCCCCGCTGACGGTGTCGCCAAAACGGTATACGTGATATAGTCTGTTGTCTGCAAACCGCTGAGGGTAGCGTTCACCGCTGTAAGGTCGTCGAGCGTAAATCCGGTCACCGCCTCGCTGAAAGCAACCGAAATAGTGAACGGCCCATCTACCGGCGATACGGCCGTCGTGGTGAGTACGACACCAGGATGCGTCGTATTGACCAGCACCCCGCCTGTATTGCCCACGTTAATCAGTTCCATTGCCGCATCGTTGCCTGCCACATCCCGTACCGTGCCGCCGTCCGGCACGATGGAACCACCCACGGCGATGCCATCCATATCCTGATCGCCCGCCCGGACCATGTAGCTGAATTGCAGGGCATCGCTGCCCGAGCCACCGGCATAAGTTGCCCGCACGGTGGCCATGCCCACAGTAAGTTCCATATACGGTGTGCCCGCATTTTCATCAACCGTTACGGTTTTGCTGAAATTCACTATGAAGTCCAGTACATCCCCCTCGCGGTAATAACCGTTGGCCGGCACATCCGTCGAAGTGACCACAGGAGCGATATTGTCTACCACGGTCACGGTTGCATCAGCACGCGCCACGTTGCCGTTCACATCAGTGACCGTCAACGTCACGGTGTTATTGCCCAAATGGCTACGATCGAAGTCGGCCCGGTCAAGCGTGACGGTTGCAATGCCGCACGCATCCGAGCTGCCATTGTCGATATCTGCCGCGGCGATGCTTACCGCGCCGGACGCATTGAGGTAAACGATGATGTCCCGGGTACGCACCACCGGCACCGTGCTGTCCACCACGGTCACGATCGCATCGGCGCTCGCCACGTTGCCGTTCACATCGGTAGCCGTCAGCGTCACGGCATTATCGCCCAACTGGCCACAGTCGAAGTCTGTCTGGCTAAGCGCGAGGCTGGCAATACCGAAGCCATCCGTACTGTTGTTGTCTATTTGCTGCGGAAGGATACTTACCATGCCGTCGTTATCCAGGTAAACGGTGATATGTTGTGTAATGACCGTCGGGCCTTTGGTATCGATGGCGTAGCGGTCAGAATCCGACGTTCCTGCCCCCGCATTTCCGGCCAAGTCCTGGTAGCCTGTATTGTCCACGGTGATGACATTGTCCACAACTTCCACCCCCGCCGATGGCGTAAAGGCAGCCGCCCAGGTAATCCCCCCGTCAGCCGATCCTATCGGTGTCAACGTTCCATTCGGCGTGGTGATGTCCGCATTGGCCAACCCGATCACCGGCTCACTGAACGTCAACGTTACCAGCATGCTATCGCCGTCCCTCAGCAAGGTTTGAGATAACGCTATCGCTACCGTCGGGGCCGTGTTATCGTAGCTCACATCCAGTATATTCGAAGCCGTGTTGAGGTTGCTTCCGATATTGACGGCTACATTTTCCGGCACCTGGACACTCACCACTCCGTCCGCCGCCGGGCTCACCAGTGCTGTCCAAGTGATGTTGTCCGAGGTCTGCAGGTTAGCCACCGTTGCATTGGTAGCGTTGATATCCGCTGCAGTGAATCCGGTGACCGCTTCACTGAACACCGCTGATACGGTAAACGGTGCATTCACCGGCGATGAGACCGGCGTACTAAGCGTCACACTGGGCCGCACCGCATAGACCAGCACACCCGTGGTGGTGCCGACGTTGTTGAGCGCAGGCAGTGCATCGTTGCCCGCCGCATCCCGGGCCGTCGCGCCATTCAGCACAAGGCTGCCACTCACGGCAATGCCGTCGAGGTCTACCTCGCCCGCCTGCACCACATAGCGGAATACCAGCGCGTTGCTGCCCGAGCCACTCACATAGCCCGCCTGTACGACAGCCGTGCCGATGGTCACTTCGAGGTGAAGCCTGCCGCCCGTTGCGTCCACCGTGACGTTTTCGCTGAAATGCACCGTAAAATCCAGCGCATCGCCCGCCACATGATATCCGTCAGCCGGCACCGCTACCGACGTAACCTCCGGGGCCACGCCATCGATCACGATTGCATGCTGGCCGGCGATCGAGTTGGCACCGCCCGTTGCGGGCAGGGTCAGTACGGCATCCAGGCCGGCAGCATTCTGTATGGTGCCGCCGTTAAGTGCCAGGGCGGCAGTGGATGCATAGTCGAGGTCGGCGCTCGCATCCCCAGCCTGCACCGTGTAGGCAAACGTCAACATATTCGAGCCCGAGCCCGATACATACACCGCCTCCCGGTCCGTACTGCCCGTCTCCAGCAGCAGACCAGGCTTTCCACCCGATTCATCCACCATCACGACTTGGTCGAACGCCACCGTTAAGGAAACCACATCACCAACCTTATACATCCCATCCGGGCTACTAGCTCCCACGGCATTCACTATCGGGCTGATGGGATTCACCGTGATGCTGATTGTATCATTCGCTTCCTGTGGTCCACCCGCCCCCGTAAGGCCGAGATCGTTCGAGCTGATTTGCAAGCTCGCCAGGCCGTTGTAGCCTGCTGCAGGCACAAATGCCAACCCGTTCAGCGCGGCATTGATAGCGGCGATGGTCCCCGTAAAGGTCATTGTGCCATCAGCGGCTCCATCACCGACCGTAAATAACAATCCTGTGGTACTTCCCAGCGTCAGCAGCCCATTCGTGGCTGTCAGCGTCACCTGTATGGTGCCTCCCCCTGCATCCACATCCGAAACGGAAATCACATTGCCATTGCCTGTGCTGAATACCAATATGCCGTCCTGGTCGACCGACTGTGCAGCCGGAACCGCATTTACGGGGGCATCGTTCACCGCCGTTACCTCCAGCGTTACCGTGGTGGTATCCTCATGAGCCCCACCCGAGCCTGTATTTCCGTTGTCGTTGATCGTCACGGTCAAGGTCACATCCGCTGTCGCATTCGAGGCCGTGGTATAGGTGACTCCACTTGCAGCAATGAACGCATTAATGTCTGCAATCGTGCCCGTCAACGTCAGGGCACTGGCCGTCCCGCCAACGGTAACACCACCTCCGCTGGTCGCCGCCAGCGAACCGCTCGGCACCGAAAAGGTAGCGGTCACCAGGCCCGTCCCGGCGTCCACATCGGCAAAGCTGATGCCGCTAAGGGGGCTGGCCTCGTCCTCCGTGACGGTAATCGAGGCCGGCACCGTCACCACCGGCGCATTATTCACCGCCACCACAGCGACGGACTTCGTTGCCGGTGCGCTGTCATCGGTTCCATCGCTTATCACAAAACTGATCGTACGCGTAGCAACATTCGGGTCCTCTGAAGTATTGCTATAGGTGACAGCCCGGAGGGCGGCCTCCCACTCGGCCAATGTTGCCGTCGCACCGGCTGATGCGAGCGTCAGTGTGCCTGTAGCCGCATTGTAGCTACCGGTGATATTGCCCATGTTAACACCGTCGTTGGTAAAGCCAAGCACATCTTCAACGATTTGGAAGTTGCCGGTAATCGCCACGGTGGCCGAAGCAAGGGTCGTATTGTCCGGATCGCTTACCGTTAAGCCATTGTCGATCACTACCGGTACCGGGCCACCGCTAACGGATTCCGTAAAGGTGGTTGTCCCGCCGGAGGTGGTGATTTCCGGCGGATAGTTAAGGAAAACACCGTCAATAATCGTGAGGAAAAAATCATCAGCGCTTATCTTCACTTCATCCACCAAGACGCCCCCAAAATCCAAAACCGCTTTATCGCCGGTCGGAACCGTCCGCAAACTCCCCGCAACCGCATTTCCGTCTTTAAACCCCTGCACCGTCACCGGCTCTGCGGTATTGTCTATATACAACGCCACAAACAGAAAATCTGCGCCATCTCTACGGGTGATGGTGACCACCTCCCTGGTCACAAGATTGTCACTCGCCGAATTAAAATTGATCGAAGGAGAATTTTCGTAGCCCCCCACATGATCCCAAGCGATATCTCCGCCATCACCTTCGCTGGTAAACACCATATCGAATAATACACCTTGATGGGTGACCTCAAAACTGGTCTGCGGCGTAGCACCGATAGGGTTGGTATCGAAGGTTTCACGAAAGACTACCTGTGCCGATACCTGCGATAACCCAGCCCATAGCAACGCTACGAATACGATACCTTTCGGGAAGGCGGAGTAAAAATTTTTCATAAATGATCCAATAAAGTGAATACCGTGACCGTTGACGAGGAGCATTTAAGGCCTGGAGGGAGCATACCCTTCAACACAAATAATAAAGTTAATTACTGCATACGGCTGCACGTTGTCTATTGGATGGCCAGCTCCCGTGTTCCCGGAGTTTCCGCCACCACTATTCAGCGTCACGTCAGGAGTACCACTATTATAAGCGCGCACTGCACGGCCGGTGACAGTAGGTGCGGCGAGGGTATTGGCGCCATTGGTTCCGGCGACTTGCTCTGTCGCTGGCGAGCTGCTGACTTGTATACCGGGGAGGGAATGACTGTGGGCTGGAAGATTGTTCAACGTCAATGAGACAATTTCCTGCCCACCCCGTTCTCCGAGGACACGATGGCTTAAGCCAACCCCTTGTCCAGCCCCCATGGGCACCCTTCCGCTCAAATTCGGCAGCGCAAAAGTAGTACGCCCATCCCCACCATAGGTGGTGCCTAAAATTGAATATAATACACTATAAGAGCTAATTGGTAACAAGCTCCCATCACAAAACATCCAGCCTCGAGGCGCAAAGGTTCCGGCAAACATCCGTATTTCACCGATAAACCCGTCCTGCGCCCGGACATCGGGAACCGTGGCTGCACAAAAAACTGCTACAAACAGTGATGATAACACCATTTTTCTTACTAAAAGTCTCATAGTCATATTATCTTAAAACAAGTCTATACTTTAGGTTCATTATTTTATACACCAAATTTATACACCAAACGCTATATGCGGGGTCTTTATACGCTCGAATTACCCAAGAACACACCGAAGGGAAACACACACGAAAAAGGAAATACACTTGCGGTTACAATCGGAAATAGGCGACATTACGCATTAGGCAGATTTTAGTGTTACTAAGCAGATTTTTTAATTATTAGCTGGCGCAAACATAGCACTTTGGCACAAAAAAACACCTATACTTTGGTATAGGTTTGAAGAAAAATCGATGTATTCGATGAAAATATTAATTTTGCCATGTACATCATCCTATCATATGACTCGGCACCTTTACTTGCTTATTACCGGCATTGTTCTTTGCATTGTTTCCATTCCATGTGGTGCGCAAGTCCATGCTCCCGGCTCGGCCACTCCTTCCCCTGACCGGCTGGAATTTGTGCCCATGGATAATCACCCGGAGCTGTTCATTGCCCAAGACAGCCTGGGAAGTACCTGGATCCGGGGTACCGTACCGGCCAGCTTACGTGGAGTACCCGCCGTTTTCCGGATTCCGTCGGCACGCATCCACGACTATCGTCTTTATTTGCTACAGGGTGGCCAGCTTACGCGCATCCCGCGAGATACCGGTAGTCCGTCCAGCCCTTTCCGCGCCCGTTTTCCGCAATACGAATTCATTTCGCACGATTCCGTTTTTTACCTTGAGGTCAAAGACCATACGCCCCAGCTGCTGGAGGTCGAGTTTTCGGAGCGCAGCCGGTTTGCCGTCGCCGAATCGTTCAATTTACTTGGTATCGGGCTGTACTATGGCCTGGCACTCATGTCGCTCATTTTCAACCTTGTTTTTTACTTGGTTTTCAGAGACATGCGGTTCATCACCTATTGCCTGTTGTTGCTGACCACCTTTGTTTCCTTCTTCTACGAAGATGGCATGTTTTACTATTTTTCCAATGGACGGTGGACCATGGACTACCTGATTGTGCTCAACAGCGCCGTTACCTCTATTGTATCCGTGCCCTTCACCTTTTATTTTCTTGACCTACAGGCTACCTTCCGACGGCTCAAGGGGCGATTTTTCGCTTGGGCAGCCATGCTGCTGCTCAGTGTGCTGGTGTATACCCTTACCGGCAGCCTTGCCATATGTATCTTTGTATACACGCTTTGCTTCCTTGCTCCGGCCATTTGCCTTTACCTTGCGGCCAGACGGTTCCAAAAAGATGTATACGCCCGGTTTCTGCTGCTTTCTTTTGGCATGGTCGTGCTTACCGGGCTACTGTATGTGCTGCACACCCGCGTCGATGCAACGGCGTTCAGGGGCTTTGGGGTACACACATTCCGGGTGGTGAGCGCCCTGGAAATTATCGCCATCAGTTTTGCCATCATCTTCAGGGTCCGGGCGCTGCAGCATGAAAACGAGCGGTACCGCCAGGAGCTGGACAACTACCTCAAAGCGCTCGAAGTGAAGGCGGCGGACAACCATTACCAGCAAGCATTCCTTGCCAACCATACACCAGCCATGGCCACGAAACAACAACTGGCAGATGAGCTTCGCGCCCAGTATGCACTTACCGAGCGCGAAACTGAGGTACTCCTATGTATCTGGGATGGCCTGACAAACAAGGAAATCGCCGAACGGCTTTTCATCACCTTGAGTACGGCAAAATACCATATCAGCAACCTCTATGTCAAACTGGACGTCAGGAACCGAAACCAGGTACAGGTACTTGCGAAGGGGGTTGCCGGCTAGTCCTCATCACCCGTCCCCTTCCGTGCCGTGGGCTCCTTTCGGGCGGCACGCTCCGCCGCTCATGGGCAGCCAACCGTTAAAGGAATGGTGGTTTATCAAGTTTGCGATGATACGCGATGTATTCCGGGCGAGAAAAAAGGTGCTTAATCACGGTAATGAAGCGGCTGCGCTATTGGCGCGCCCTGATGGTTCTGGCGCTGCTCGAAAGGCTTGGTAGATGGCATCATCACTCAACATCGACAATTTCTCGGCGGCCCATTGGCGCAACTCATCGTCCCTCACGCCGCCCGGAGCGGCGGCCTGCGCAAACAACTCGATGGCCCTACCATACCAAAGCGCCATCTGCTCCGTGTATTTCTGATCAAATGGCCCTCCTTCCGGAGCCATTAGTCCGTCGAGCATCTGCTGCTCGTTTTCTAACGGGACGTCTGGAACCCGCAGGCCTTTGGATGCCGCCAGTTCGGCCAGTTGTGTACATGCAGCGCCGTAGTCTGATGCCAGCCGAGCGCCCCCTTCAATGATGTATCTATCGGTACCTTGTGCGTAGGCGTACCCGCCGGCTTCAATTTCAAACCGGAGGCTGCTCATTGCCAACTCCACAAATTCCTGTTCCTGCATGCGGCCTTTTTTGCCACCGCTGTCGTTGAGGCATAATACTAACCATCCACATGGTGCCAATAACCAAAGTAAAGCTGTTGTCCTGACCATCTTGCATCATTTGGCGCTGCCGCCGTTGCACGCTGTACTGCTATTACTTTTATGAACACGCGGAAAGCTGATTTGTTGGCAAAATGGTATAATTGGGAAATCCGGTGGCAGAATTATTCCTCAATTATTTTTTTGCGGTGCGAAATTCCCCACTCTGTAAGATTGTCGATAATGGTTTTCAGCGTCAGACCGTGCTCGGTAAGCTGATACTCAACTGTCACCGGCTGCGTGTCTAAAACAGTTCGTTTTATCAACTTGTTTAGTTCGAGCTCCTTCAGTTCTTTGCTCAACATTCTGTTGGAAATCCCATCTATATCGTTTAGAATATCGGAAAAACGCCTTTTGTTGTAAAAGCATATGGATGAGATGATTGGTATTTTCCATTTCCCGTTCAGCACGTCCATAGAATCTTGAACGGCCCTCATTTCTTTTTTGTGCTCTTGCCTGAAATCCTTTGTCTGACACTTCATATATGTTACTTGGTTACACCGATGATACAGTTATTTTTCGACACAAAGTTACTAAAAATAACCAGTACAACCTACCTTTGCCTGTCAAAACAAAATATATTAAAAATGGATTTTACAAACAAAAATGTAGTCATTACAGGCGGTAGCACAGGGATTGGGTTTGCGACGGCAAAAGCATTTATCAATGCAGGGGCAAGCGTTTGGATAACAAGCAGAAGCGCCGACAACCTGCAAAAAGCAGCTACAAAAATAAACAGCCCCAAATTAAAAACCGTGGTTTCGGACACGTCAAGCCTGGAAGGAATTGCTGTATTGGAAAAGGCCGTTGCAGAAAGCGGCAACAAGGTGGATGTTCTTTTCCTCAATGCAGGAATCGCCACATTTGCTCCGATTGAACAAACCTCCGAAGCGGATTTTGATGCACAATTCAACACCAATGTAAAAGGCTATTTCTTTACGTTGCAAAAACTCATCCCGCATTTGGCAAACGGCGCTTCGGTATTATTCACGTCATCAACTGTGGCAACGGCATCTCAAATGTATGGAAGTGTTTATTCGGCTACCAAAGGTGCGGTAAATAAAATTGCCCAAGTGGCTGCAAACGAATTGGCTGACAGAAAAATCAGGGTGAACATTGTGAGTCCCGGACCAACGCAAACCGAGGGATTCGACAAAGCCGTTCCTGATGATGATGTAAAAAAACAATTTGCCACAACAACGGCTTTGCAGCGAATGGGCAACCCTGACGAAATAGCAAATACCGTTCTGTTCTTGACTTCTGACAAGGCAAGTTTTATTACCGGAACGGAGCTGTTGGTAGATGGTGGTTATATCGGCTATACACTGAAATAACTTACCCCGTTGATTCATGGAATTTATGTATACTTGCGTGTGGCATAAGACTGGACAGGGGACAAACCATGAATGGATTTTATTTACAGGCACTCTTAAAAATCGTCGGCATCAGTGCGGCTTCGGGAATCACGTTTTCAGATGGCCTGATCCGCCTGGTCTCCGACAACAGCAATTATCTCTACGAATATCCCTTGGATACGGGCCAGCTGACCCGGTATCTGCTCAAGGATGGCGAACATACCGAACAGGTGGCGAAGGCTTGGAAGATGGATCTGGAAGCCATCGTGGAGCGCGACGATGCGACTTATGTGTTCGGCTCGGGCTCCACCCCTGCCCGGGAGCTTGGGTTTGCTGTTTCAAAAACTGACCGCCGGACCGATACCTTGCAGCTGCATGCGTTATATGATGTCATGCGTTCGGCTGCCGGAATCGGTCCGGATGATTTTAATATCGAAGGGGTGGCTGTTTATGGCGCCGATTGGCTGTTCCTCAACCGGGGGAACGGACCGGGCGGGCGGAACGTCTTATTTACCGTCCACGGCCCCAGCTTGACTGAAAATCCCCAGGTCTCCTATGAGGAGATAGACCTGCCCATGATGGACGGCCTGCCCTTTGGGTTTTCGGATGCAACGGTTGCCGGAGATACGCTGTTCTTTATCGCTACGGCCGAGGCGGGCCAGTCTACCTACCATGATGGCGAGGTGGGCGGCAGCCTGTTCGGCGCCATCGATCTGGGAAGCCGGAAACTGCTGTACAGCCGGATAATCTCCCGGACGCATAAATTCGAGGGGATTGCCCGTTATCCAACCGAAACGGGAAGCGTTGCGTTTCTGTTGTGTGAAGATGATGACAGTACGACCGATACGACGACTATCTACCGGCTTGATGTGGACCGCTCTTGGTTAGCTCCTTAACTTTCGGCAAAAAGATATATGCCCCGCAATCCCTTCGATTACCGAATATCGCAAATACTCAACGGAGCTGGCCGACGATGTGATCCGTCCGACAAAAAAAAAGCGAACTTTGTCCCCGTTCTGATATGTCGGTCGTCATGAAGACGAACAATAAATTTTTAAGGAAATGAAAGAATTTGCGTTAATTTTCAGATTAAAAGACATTGCGGATTTCAAACCATCGCCCGAACAAATGCAGGAACGCATGAACTGGCTGGCCAGTATCGCCGCACAGAACAAATTGGTGGACAAAGGCAACACCCTTCTGCCCATTCCGGGAAGTGCAAAAACGGTAAAACCCAACAATGTGGTCACGGACGGCCCCTACACCGAAATCAAAGAATTTATCAGCGGCTACATCGTGGTAAGTGCTGAAAACATTGATGAAGCGGTAGAAATGGCCAAGGCCAATCCGATTTTTGACCAGGTAGGCGGAAACATTGAAGTCCGGGAAGTTTTAAGACGTGAGTGATGAAAGTGCAGCATCAATCACATGATGAGCTTTTACCTCACCTGTTCCGGCAGGAATACGCTAAAATGACGGCTGTTCTATGCCGTCATTTTGGTCTTAAGCACATTGAAATTGCCGAAGATATCGCCAGCGACACCTTTTTAAAAGCATCCGAAAATTGGGCAATTAACGGAATACCCGAGAACCCTACGGCGTGGCTTTACGCCGTGGCCAAAAACAAAACCAAGGATTACTTTAAGCACGTAGCAGTTTTCGAAACGCAGGTTAAAGAAGCCATAAAACCAACCGAAATTGAAGCCGAAAACGATTTTGAGCTAAGCAGCCAGAACATTTCTGATAGCCAGTTAGCCATGATTTTTGCGGTTTGCAATCCCACAAATTCAACCGAAGCACAAATTTGTTTGGCGTTGCAAATTCTTTGCGGTTTCAGCGTTGAAGAAATTGCCAATGCTTTTTTGTCAAAAACCGAAACGATTAAGAAGCGTTTGCTTAGAGCAAGAGCCAACCTGCGCAACGACGATTTCCAAATCAAATCGTTAAGTGAAACGGCCATCAAATCAAGGTTAGATACCGTGCTAAAAACGTTGTATTTGCTCTTCAACGAAGGTTATTTTTCAAAAACCTACCGCCGGCAAATCCGGAAGGACTTTTGCTCGGAAGCAATAAGGCTGACGTTGATTTTGACAGAAAACCCATTGACCGACACTCCGCAGACGAACGCCTTGCTTGCCTTGATGTGTTTCCAAGGCTCGCGACTTGAAGCAAGAACAAACGAGAAAGGCGAAGCCGTTTTGTTTGACGAACAAGACAGACGTCTGTGGGACACCACATTGATAGCGAAAGGGAATTACTTTCTGGTAAACGCCTGCAACAACAACGAGATTTCAAAATACCATTTGGAAGCAGGCATTGCCTATTGGCATACCGCGCCGGCAGACCAAAACAAATGGCAACATATTTTACAGCTTTACAACCGGCTTATCCTTGTTGAATATTCGCCAATAACAGCGTTGAACAGAACGTTTGCTTTTGCCAAAGTTTACGGACATGACAAAGCCATAACCGAAGCCGAAAAATTACAGCTGACAGGCAACACCTATTATCACGAATTATTAGGTTACTTGTATGCGGATACAGACCTTGATAAAGCGATTGCACACTACGAACAAGCTATCCGGCATACAAAATCCAAGACAGAAAAACTGACCTTGATAAAGGAAATAGCGCGGCTGAAAGAAACACGAACCTGAAATACACGCCGAGAAATTGGCATTCACTATTGCCCTACTTCCCGGCCCTGCACGCCGATATCTGAATTGTCAAAAGATTATAATTGCATTTAAAAACAACTTTATTTAAGTTTGAATACTGTCAGGGCAGATACGAAAGACTTTGAAAAAGACGTTGAAACAACATCGGTTACAGCTGCATCTATCCCAGCAGGAACTTGCGGCATTGTCGGGAATTTCCCTCAGGACAATCCAACGAATAGAGCGCGGGAACTCTACAGGCAGTCCCTATGTCATCAGGACATTGTGCAAATCATTGGATATCGATCTTGAAGACCTGGTCAGTGATCCGGACCATCATATGGAAGAAACCGCAACGGCCATCCCAGTAGGAAGTATGAATCCGGTGAAAGACACCTATGATCGAAGATTGAAGTATATCAACTTCAGCGCGCTTTCGGTCCTGTGCTTTCCTTTTCTAAATTTGGTACTACCGGCTGTCTGCTACTTTGTATTCAAAAAGTCGCTTTCAGGTGTTCACAATACGGAAGCCGCCATGAAAATCTTAAGCCTTCAGATTCTTTGGTCGGTTTTCGTCGTAATCTTAATGATAGCCATTTCGGTTGTCGATCATTATCTATTTGGCATAGATGAAGTAATGGAAATCCCATTGTTTATATGGGGCTACTTGGCGCTGGTCATCCTTTTGGTGCTCATTACCCTGAAAACGGCCGGCGATATAAATTACAAAAAGCGATTGCTGACTTTTATTCCCAACATCTTGTAATACTATAAGTCCGGCAAACATCTTGTCGCAATAATGACGCAAAAATGGCGCCCTGTTGTCGCAACCGAAATGACGGACGTAGTATACTTTTGCAAAAAAAACAGACTATTATGAGGTTCGGATTATATTTATTAATCGGTTTCTTTTTGTTGCCGGCAAACCCTATTTGGGTGCAGGAGCTGAGTGATTCCATTCGCGCACAATTAAGTCTTGGGGTCAAAGAATTTCAAAAAAGGTACCAGTCACCAAGCATCGTGGTGGCCGTTGTACATGGCAACGACATAATCTTCAGCGAGGCACTGGGATTCACGGATTTGGAAAACAAAGTGCCGGCCACTATCGATTCCAGGTACCAGATCCAGTCCATTACAAAGCTATTTACGGCGACCATGTTCATGCAGTTATGGGAACGGGGTATCATAAACCTGGATGATGATATCAGGAAATATGTGCCGGAATATACCAGCGATGCGACGTTCCTGGAACTGGCAACCCATAATTCAGGGCTCCCTAGGAACGCTCCGGCAGATATCGAGTTTGCCAAACAGGTCGATAACTGGTTACTAACCAAAATGGAGCAAGGCCCTATCCAGTCAGCCTCTAAAAAAGCATTTATCACGTCGATTAAGTTTGTGACCAGACAGTATCCGGAGTATCAGTTCTTAAACCAGGGTACTCGTCGCTACTCCAACCTAGGGTATGGCCTGCTTGGCATGGGGCTCGAGAAAGCCGCAGAGACCGAATACGAGCAATATATCCTTTCCAACATCTGTACCCCCTTGCAGCTCTACGATACAGGGTTCGGTACCGTTGGTTCTGAAAGCAACCCGATCGCTAAAGGATATTTCTACAGGGGCGATAAGGAAGGGTTCATCAGAACGCCCGACTATTATCCCAATTCGATGGTCTACGCTGCGGGCATGTATTCGACTGCAGCCGACCTCGCAAAATTCATCAGCGCCCAATTCGATGACAACAGCCCTGTTCTTTCGGGGAAAAGCAGGAGAATGATGCAGCAACTGGGCATCGGTTGGCTACGCGCCTATCTCTTTTGTCATGCACGAAGGTTCGATGCTGGGGGCACGGTGTGAAATCGTACTCAATCCCGACCTTAAAATCGGATGGGTGGTATTGGTCAATACCACTGATTTTCAATTCAACCGGATCAACGATTACATTGCCGGCCTAGTCGTACCCCAATATATCGAAAAGCCCGTGACCGAACCGGAAAAATATGTTGGAACGTATACATTAGAAGGCGGTTATGACAGCCTGAAGATATACCTGAAAGATGGCAGATTGTATTCGACTTACCTGGAAAAGGTCCTGCCCGATCTACCACTGTCTTTCTCGGGCAGCAATTCTTTGAAGGCTGTAGGATACGATGGACATGCTATGGAGTACCAATTTACTACAGGTCCAGGTTCGGCAATCAAGGCGCTTACCCTCAACCAGCTCATGTGGATAAAACAATAAGCAATCTTCGGAGTAGGTGATTCGACGAGCTATTCCTAGTTTCTAGCAGCAATTTTGCTGTGAGCGGTTTAAAAGCTTAATTTTACACCGTATGAATGAACAGGTTGAACGCTTTTTCGAAAAAACCGGAAAATGGAGCGAAGAATTTCAGTTGCTACGGGAGATCATCCGTGAAAACAAATCGCTCGAAGAAGATTATAAATGGATGCATCCTTGTTATACCTTCCAGGGAAAGAATGTTGTACTTATTCACGGATTTAAGGAGTATTGTGCGTTGCTGTTCCATAAAGGCGCTTCGTTGAAGGACACAGCGGGCCTCTTAATCCAGCAAACGGAAAACGTGCAGTCTGCAAGACAAATCAGGTTTACCAACGCCCAACAAATCATAAGGCTGAAGCCTGCTATCAACGATTACATCAACCAAGCGGTTGAAATTGAAAAGTCGGGCAAGAAAGTTGCAATGAAAAAAGTAACCGACTACCCCATTCCCGAAGAATTTCAACGGGCACTGACCGAAGACGAAGCATTGGCCAAAGCGTTCCATTCGCTGACACCGGGAAGGCAGAAAGGATATCTGTTTTATTTCAACCAAGCCAAACAACCCAAAACCCGGGAAGCAAGAATCGAAAAATATTACCAGCATATCTTAGACGGCAAAGGGATTGATGATTAACGTAGCTATCGCGGAAGTCTTTGGACTGCATACGCTTTTTGCCAAATGACAAGTAACTCCATATTGTTTTGCAGCATCTTTGTTTCGTTATTAACGATTAAAAATTAGAGAATGGCAACAACAGTTTTAGTTACGGGAGCTTCCTCAGGAATTGGAAAGGCAACTGCAATTTATTTGGCACAAAGCGGTTACAACGTTTATGGGGCGGCACGTAGAAAGGAAAAAATCCAGGAGCTGGAAACCTATGGCGTAAAAGCGATTGCACTGGACATTACAAAAGATGAAAGCGTGGTGTCATGTGTAAACCAGATTTTCAGTGAAGCGGGAAATATTGACATTTTAGTCAACAGTGCAGGCTTGGGGTCATATGGAGCATTGGAAGACGTACCAATGGCCGATGCAAGAAACCTGATGGATATAAATTTGTTTGGCGTTGCGCGTTTAATTCAATTGGCATTGCCTGAAATGCGCAAAAATGGATACGGCAAGATTGTAAATATATCGTCGGTCGGCGGTAAAGTCGGTTTGCCAATGGGAAGTTGGTATCACGCCAGTAAATTTGCCATAGAAGGATTGAGCGATTGTTTGCGTAACGAGGTGAAGCCGTTCGGCATTGATGTAATGGTCATTGAACCGGGCGGAACAAAATCGGAAATGATTGAAAACGGGGCGGCCGATTTGGCGCGTATCTCAGGGAAAACAGTATACAAAGACCTGGCAAATCGGGTAACGAAAATGTATGCGTCTTTGGCAGCGAATGCCATAGAAGCCATTGAAATTGCGAAGCTCATCAAAAATGGAATTGAAGCAAAAAATCCGAAAACTCGCTATATGGCGAGTAACGCGAGGCCATCTCTCTTGATGCGAAAACTCCTACCTGATAAGCTATTTGACCGTATGCTAATGAACCAGATGAAATAAACCATGGAAACACTGATCAATTATTTGTTGCAGTTTGGCAATCTGAACAGGCAACAGATCGGATTAATAAGTAGCAAAGCCGTCATAAAGGAAATCAAAAAAGACGAATACTACCACGAAGCGGGGAAAATTCCGTGCGAGGTTATTTTCCTCACGGATGGAATTATGAGGGTGTGCTATTACAACAATAAAGGCGATGAGTTAACCAAGTACTTTATTGATGAGAATAACTTTCTTGCAGACATTAACAGCTATAATCAGCAAATTCCCTCAACGGAGTATGTGCAGGCTATCACGGACTGTAAGTACATTGTGTTATCAAGACCCGTAATGCGAGAGCTTTCCTTGACAATAATTGGCTGGGACGAAATTATTGCCAAGATAACGGCAAAAGGCTTGTCTGATAAGATAAACAGGATTAGCCCAATGATGACAGAAGATGCGACGGAACGTTACTTGAATTTTTTAAATAATTACCCGGGGCTTGCCAACCGTATTCCGCTTTCTTATTTGGCCTCCTACCTTGGGATCACACCGTCTTCACTGAGCAGAATTAGAAAAAATATTCGCTAATTCGTCATCATTGAACAGCCAACCGTATTCGCCATCGGATCCATAAGGCAGGCTTTCGGAGGGCTTTTGTCTGCTCTTCCCCCGTAGGTTGTCCGTTTTTCCCAGCACGGTTGCCGAACCATAGCGATATCTTTGCATGGCATGGGTTGAAAGCGATTTAAACAAAACAACATGGGAAAACTGATTGCAGCAATCAATATGACGCTTGACGGGTTTTGCGACCACACGGCAATGATTGCCGATGATGAGCTACATCAACATTACAATGACCTGCTGCGCGGCGCTGGCGTTGTCCTATACGGAAGGATAACGTACCGGCTTATGGAATATTGGCTGACCGTAGTGGAAAATCCCACAGGCAACAACGCGATGGATGAATTTGCGGCGATCATAGACGGCACTCCGAAATTTGTTTTTTCTCATACGCTGGAAAATGTTGAGTGGAAAAGTGCAACGGTGGCAAAGCGGAGTTTGGAAGAAGAAGTCTTGGCGCTCAAGCAACAATCAGACAAAGACGTGCTGGTTGGCAGCCCGAGTTTGATTGTAGCTGCAATGAATCTTGGCTTAGTTGATGAATACCAGTTCTGTGTACATCCGGTTGTCGTAGGAACAGGTTTGCAGTTATTTAAAAATATAAGCGACAGGGTTGTTCTTAAACTCATAAAAACGAAAAGCTTTGGCTCCGGCACGATAGCGCTTTACTATGAGCCGATAAAAAACGATGGTTAGGACATTACAATACCAATTCAAAATGGATACATTTGCATAAAAACTCAAAATGACAAACCGATCCATTTTATATATACTTCCCCTTTTTACTTATTTCAGTGCTTTTTGTCAAGAAGTCGATTTTTTAAATGGTGATGGTGCGTTAGCTATCGGAACCCAATCCAATAGAACCGGTTGGATCACATTAGCCGATGTTGACAACGACGGTGATCTTGATGCACTGGTAGCGAATGGAAGACATTGGGCTGAGCAGAACTACATCTACTTCAATGACGGAACTGGTAATTTTAAATCGGGCCAACTGCTCGGAAAAATGCTCGACGCATCATATTGCATCAAGGCAGCGGACTTAAACAATGACGGTTATCAGGATATACTTGTAGCCAACGATAAGATACCAAACACGATATATTTTGGAGATTCCATATGGTCATTTGAGAAGTCGGTAAACATTGGAAACCTTAAGTCGCCAACAAGACATGTCGAAACAGCGGACGTTGACAACGATGGATATATGGACGTTATATTCTCCAATAGAAGGTCAAAAAATGAGATATGGTTCAACGACGGGAAGGGTCACTTCGATCAATGCATTTACTTTGGCGATGACGAGTCCGAAACAACAATGACTGTCGCAACAGATGTAGATGGAAATATAGACCTGATTACTGCGGAGAGAAGCGGAAATAATAAAGTCTTTTTCAACAAAGGCAACAGGTATTTTTCCCGCACCATACCCTTTGGCGAAGAAGGATTAGCGTGTCGCTCGGTCGCGGTAGCTGATATCAACGATGATGGAAACTTAGATATTGTCGTTGGAAACTTGGGTGCGCCTAATCGGATATACCTTGGCAACACGGCTATGGATTTTAAAGAATCGATAGCATTCGGTGATTCTAGCGCTACCAATTCAATTGCATTGAGCGATTTGAATAACGATGGGATTATCGATATTATTGAAGGAAACAGTGGAACGCCCAACCGTGTATTTATAGGGAATGGCAACCATCTATTCACAATAAAGTATTTGAGAGAAGATTTAGGTGATGACACGTATCATATTGAAATCGGTGATTTGAACAACGATGGCTTTCTTGATATAGTGGAGGCCAATTCAGAAGCATGGAATCTCTACTATTTCACCGTACAGAAAGAATGATAGCTTACGCATAGGCAAAATATAGAGCGAAACCTGCATCACAAACGGATAGCAACCCATTTTGTATAAACCGCAAGTTTTGGGCATTCACAAAAAATTTTATCTTTGTATATGGCGTTTAAAAACGGTATGTCACTTTTCTGGGCGCTGTATGCCTTCTTTTTTGCGGTGCCTTTTCCGATGTTTTTGTACTATAGCATCTGTTACTCCGGGGGCCAGCGTTTTGTAAGCTCCTTGTCTGCTCCTTACTGGGCGCTTGTATACCTGGTCGTATCGGTCGTGCTGTGGAGCTGGCTGTTGGCGCGCTATTTTGGGCAGTGGTTTATAGCGCCGGCCAAGGAACTGCGCCAGATGAATCAGCTCTTAAGAACGGGGGTAATACGCGATGCCGAAGTGGTCGCCTCACGGACGGCGGGCAAAGCGGGGAAAAATCCGCAGCAACTGGCGGTCACTTTACGCTTCAACAACTTGTCGGGTGTGCCTATTCAGGAAACGTTTCCCGTGGTAGATATGCGCCCGCAGCTAGGCCGGTTCGATGTGGGGCAGCGGCTGCGCTTGCGGATTGATGAAACCTTGACGAAAAACCCCGCCATCGTTATCGACGGTTCGGCGTTCCAGCCGGATACTATTCGGCGCCTCCTCGTTTTTCTGGGGTGGATGGGGCTGCTGGGATTGGTTGTAGCCTACTACCTGCTAAGCTATCGCTATGAACATCAGGGCACGGGCTGGCGTTTTCTTACGTTCTTTCACCCGCTGGTGGTCTGCCCGCTGACGTTGCTAGGCCTGCGGTGGCTTATGAATGGTGGCTTGGGCCGGTTTTTTCTGAATGACAAGATTGCCGTGCAGCTGAAATACACGGGACACCGAGCGACGGCACGGCTGCTGGAAGCCAAGCAAACCGGCACGTATATCAACGAGCAGCCACAGGTACGCTTTGAACTGGAATATGAGGACTACCGGGGTACTACCCACCGAACGAGCTGCAAAAAAATTGTCAGCTTGCTGGGAATGGATATTACGCGGGCAGAAACCATCCCGATTTTTTACCTGGCAGACCAACCGCAAACGGTAGCTTTTGCCACAGATCTTGATCAGACCGAATGACGATGAAAACTTCATGCTCAGTATTCGCGCGCAACGCGGCGATATGGTGTGCCGCCCTGCTGCTGACGGCGTGCCAACACGTATCCAAAAGCATCAAGGATACATTCAATACGCGGCCTGAAGAGCCATTCTTTTCTGCGAATCGGGAATCTGTTGCCAGGTTCGTTGCTGACGAGGATGCGCTGGCCCGTGCCGAACAGCAGCTCAGGGAGCTGCCGCAATACCGCTCGAGGTCCATCAATTTATACGCGGATATCCACTTTTATGACGATGGCCGCATCGCGGCAAAATTGCAACACCCCGAAAACATGGACTATGTAGATGCGTATACCTACCGCCAAGGAAAATGGAGTGGCCCCCACCCTGTCCAGCTTTCGGCGCGCGAACGATTATCGGACAAAATGATTGCCCTGGACAGCGTGCCCTTCCGCACGGCGGCAGCCGTTATCCGGAATTATAATGAGAAAGCAGCCGCCATTGAAGGGGCACGGCAGGCCAACCATGTGTACCTGATCATTCATAGTGGCCTTACCCGGTGGTACCCCAACCGCATCGATGGTGCACGGGAGCTTTGGCAAATATCGTTTCGCCGGGATGGCTCGGTGACTTCCTTCGAACGCCTATAGATGATCATTATCACCAAAAGATTTGTCCTCAGGAATACGTGCACGGCTTTTTTATGCTGCCTCGCCCTGGTTGCTGCGGCCCAGGCAGGCTCCATGTGGCCGGGGATATGGGAGATGAAGTACCAGCCATGGCCACATATCCCGGCCATCCGCATGCAGCTGCATATTTCGGCGCCGGTGAAAAACATGCTCTACCCGGCCAAGCTATCATTGACCTACGGCGGCTTCGCGGGCGAATATGAACTGCTACTGGTCAAGAAACATGACCGCCGGCTGGGTATCGGCAGAAACAAGGTGCCCGTGGATGAGCAGCCTTTCGGATTGGGTCCGTGGATGATGTACCTGAATGGCACCCTTGACCACGAACGGGGCGATACCGCTGATCAACTGCGGCTAAGCCGCCTTTGGATCGATGATTTCGGCGTTTTCATGAGTGGATTGTACGACGACGAGCTCCAAACCAATACCAAAGTGTATATCCGGGATTTCCTTTATCGCGGGGCAATCGTCCTTCAGCGCGCGGATACCACCCCCTGGGTGCATCCGCATACCAGCCGCATCGTACATACAGATTCCCTCTATTATGGTGTGTACGATCCAATACCTACCGATGCACCTACGCTGTCTTTTGCCGTGCAGGATGAGGAACGGTATGACCATGACACCGTAACCGTGGTGCACAACGGCCGGTTAATAGCGCACAACCTGCCCGTAGAAAAAGCGATGGAGCTGGACGAATTGACGTTGGATACGGGGGAAAATTATATCGCTTTTTTTGCCGATAATTATGGTGCCTTGCCGCCGAACACGGCTAACTTCCTTATCGGCACGGGCGGCAGCGACGCAGGGCTTTTTGCCTTTGACTTCAGCAATCGCGCTAATGCTTATGCGACCGTCATGGTAGCGCGGTTTCAATACCGGCCCGGGTCGGCTGCCGTCCGCCCGCACCCCGAGCCCACAGTGCCCGCCTATCGCGGAAAAACGGCAGGCCGCCGGAATATGCTCATCGGGCAGTGGACGGTCCGCACTGAAAAGATCGAGCTGGAGATCTGGGACCAGCAGGTCGAAGACGGAGACATCATTTCCATCCAGGTAAACGGAGCCACCGTTGCAGACGGACTGGCGGTCACAAAGGCTGGCAAACGCTTTGGAGTCATGCTGAAACCCGGAAACAACCGCATTCTGTTCAGGGCCGAAAATCTCGGACGCATCCCGCCGAATACGGCGGCATTGCGGATAACCGCCGGCGGGCAGACAAAAACGTTTCAGCTGAGCACGGACGCCGAGCGGAACAACGTGCTCGACATCATTTTGGAAAAATAATTTTTTTGGCTCCAGCTGGCGTTAGTCTGACTTGGAAGTAGATTCTTCCCTCAACTCCAGCATCCGCGCAATGGACCTCAAAATCTGGTTTGCTTCTTCCTGGTTTTTTACCAGGGTATCAACTTTCCAATACCACAGCAAAATCCCCCTTATCGCAAAAAATACGGCAATCGAAATGGCAAGAATAAAGACGAACGCCACGATTTCTCCTGAAGGTGTGGCTTGTAAAAAAATAAATTTCATAACCATGTGAGTTAGTAGCAGTTCCGTACTGACCTGCCTTCAAAGGTACTTAAGGATGAAGGCACTCCGTTACGGGAAACCGTAACGACAGGGTGAAGCTGCGGTTGATGAGCTGGATTCGCTCGGGCGTGTTTTTTTATTGTACCTTTAGGGGCATACTGTTTTAAATCATATCAGCTTATGGCAGCAGAAAAGTATCTGGAATACCTGGACCATATTTTTCAACGGGAGCCGCTGTTTTACAGAAACGAGAGCCTCATTGATGGCCTGCCCGGCGTAGCATCCATCGTCTATCCCGAAATCCCGGACAGCGGGTATATCACCGCTTTGACCTACGGATTGTCCTTGGTTGATCATCCCGCCTGGAAACACGGCAGGCTTGAACTTTGTATTTCGGTAGCGTCCTCCAATTTAGCGTGGGGACAGATCATCGGGTATATCGCCAATCAACTCAGGGGCAATGGCCCTTTCTCGTATGGACAAACGATAAACGTTGGCGAGCAGATAAGCCCGGATTCGGCAATGGATGCTTTTTTTGTTTTCGCACCGAGCACGTTAGACCGGGAAGATTACCTCGATATTGACATCGGTACGGACTATACGATCAACATCTCGGGCCTTTACCCCATGTATTCGGACGAACTTGAGGTCTTTGGAAAAATCGGACTCGAAGCGTTTTGGCACCACCCGAACTTTGACAATTACAGCTTAACGCGGGATCGGGTAAGGTGATGCCAGCCAAGTGGCTACAACCATATCGTTGTTTCTGTTACATCAACCATTGATTCGGTTACGTCCAAAGTTGGCCCAATGGCCAATTTTGTAGCGTAATCGTAAACAATAAACACTCAAAACATGAACACGAAAAAAGTATGGTTTGTAACCGGAGCTTCAAAGGGGCTGGGCCTATCGCTCGTACAGGCATTATTAAAAGCTGGCTACGCGGTAGCGGCGACCTCAAGAGATGCAGACGGCCTGGCAAGGGAGGTGGGCATGCTCAACCATTTCCTGCCGATTGAAATGGACATCGCTGATGAAAAAAGTGTAAGCACAGCCATTGCCCGGACGATAGAACGATTCGGCTCTATTGACGTGGTGGTAAACAACGCGGGCTATGGCCAGCTCGGTACGCTGGAGGAACTGACCGACGAGGAAGCCCGGATGAACTTTGAGGTCAACGTGTTTGGCCTGCTGAACGTCATGCGGCACGCAGTGCCGCATCTGCGCCGCCAGAAGTCAGGGCACGTCATCAACATTTCGTCCATTGCTGGCTTTTTAGGCACCTTTCCCGGATGGGGTATCTACAACGCCACTAAGTTTGCCGTGGCCGGGCTTACCGAGGCTTTTTCGGCAGAAACTCAATCCATGGGCATCAAGGCGACCGTTGTCTATCCCGGCTATTTCAAGACCAATTTTTTGTTGAAAGGCTCCCTCCGCTTGGCAGCGAACCCGCTGGCTGCTTATAAAGAAGCCCGTGACCTTGAAGCCTTGCATGAAACACAGATTGTCGGCAATCAGCCCGGCGACCCGCAAAAGGCAGCGCTTGCTTTTATCCAATTGGCCGAAAGTGAGCAACCGCCTCTGCACTTCTTCATGGGAAGCGATTCATTGGGCATGGCCCGCAACAAAATAGGACTGCTGGAAGCCGAATTGAGCAACAACGAAGAGCTAAGTAAATCTACTGATTTTTAAGCACGGAAAGACAAATGAGACGGGTTTTCGGTATCCCGTCTCATTTTTTTTGAACGCTGTCACAAACGTGCAGCTGATGAGCGGGGATAGACCAATATTGTTGCAGGTCAAAGCAGCTTTAGCTAAATTTGAGCAAATGAACAACACATTCGTCCATACATTCAAAACACTGAGCGAATTTCACCAAATGAGTGGATTGCCCAAACCGGAACATCCACTGGTCAGCCTGGTAGACTACGGGCTGGTAACTTACCAAACCAAAGAAAAGGAAATCAGCTGGGTGCAGCAGTTCTATTCGATGGGCCTTAAGCGGAATATACAGGGAAAATTCCGTTACGGGCAGCAACAATACGATTTTGACGAGGGGCTTTTATCGTTCGTTGCTCCCGGCCAGGTGGTACGCATCTCAACAGAAAACCCGGAAATAAGGCCGAGTGGGTGGTTACTGCTGGTTCATCCAGATTTTATATGGAATACGTTTCTGGCCAAAAAGATAAAAGCATATGATTTTTTTGGTTATGCGGTCAATGAAGCCTTATTTCTTTCTGAAAAGGAAGAGCAGATCATTATCGGTATCCTGAAAAATATCGAACGTGAATATCATGCCAATATCGATGCATTCAGCCAGAATATTATCATTACGCAAATAGCGCTGTTGTTTAATTACAGTGAGCGCTTTTACCAAAGGCAGTTTTTGACCCGCAAAAAGAGCGGGCACCAATTGCTGGAACGCCTGGAAAACGTATTACACGATTATTTCACCAATGGCCTTACCGGCAAGGGGCTGCCTACGGCTCAGTACATTGCGGAAAAACTGCATGTATCGCCCAACTACCTGGGAAGCTTGCTCAAGACGCTGACGGGACAGACTACCCAGCAGCACATCCATGAAAAGTTGATTGAAAAAGCCAAAGAAAGGTTGTCGACCACCCAACTGACGGTGTCGGAGATCGCCTACGAACTTGGCTTTGAACAGCCGCAGTCGTTTAGCCGCTTATTTAAAGCGAAGACCAACCAAAGCCCGCTGGAATTCAGGGCGGGATTTAATTGAGTGTCTGCTCCACCGCTATCAAATTTTTTTCCACCCAACCCATAAAACTAATAATTTTAGTATTATATTTGCATTGATAACACGATGCATTGATGGTAGCCGCAAGTCAATATTGGCCATCGGGGCGATAAGTTGATTTATCGGACATAAAGCCGATATTTGCAATTATCGGATATAAAACCGATATTTGACTAAAGCAGACGGAATATGAAAACGATAGCTGTATTAACAGGAGACATCGTAAGCTCCCGATCAAAACTTGCCAACGAATGGCAGCCCGTACTGACGCGTATCTTGAACCAATATGGCAAGGAACCGACTGACTGGGAAATATTCCGGGGAGATAGTTTCCAAATCCGCGTTGCTCCGGAGCATGCGCTCAACGTGGCAATCCACATAAAAGCAGGGATGAAACAGGTGCCTCCCCTTGACGTAAGAATAGCCGTGGGCGTAGGCTCGGGGGAACACACCGCAAATAAAATCACATCATCTACCGGCAGTGCGTTTATCCTTTCCGGTGAATGCTTCGACGCACTCAAGAAACAAACCATGGGGATTGCTACCGGCAGCAAAAAGCTGGACGAAGTGCTTAACCTCATGCTCTCACTTGCCGCGCTGACCATAGACAATTGGAGCCCCACAGTGGCCGAGGTCGTCAAAATGGCCATCGAACACCCCGCAATGAATCAGGAAGGCATTGCAAGCAAAATGGGAAAATCACAAAGCAGTATCAGCGAAGCACTCAAAAGAGGAGGATTTGATGCCGTGATGCGTATGGAGCATTTTTACAGAAAACAAATTGGTAGCGTATGATCACGTTGGCCCTAAAATTATTTCTTGCCCATGTCTTGGGCGATTTTGTCTTACAAACCGATAAATGGGCAAAAAGCAAGTCGGAAAGAAAGCACAAATCATGGCACCTGTATCTCCATATCATGGTACATGCCATAACGATGCTGGTTTTGCTGAGATTTGATTTTTTTTATTGGAAAGCCTTTTTATTGGTTCTGCCGAGCCACTTCATTATTGATGTGATTAAGACTCACCTGGATGGCAGCATAAACAAACCGACATTGTTCTGGCTCGACCAATTGGCACATGGCATCTTCATATTATTGGCCGTCTATCTCTATGAGCCGTTTACCTTTTCTATTCAAGGGCTGTTTACCGACGAAACGCTGCTTTTTGCATTGGCAATTATATGCGTCACGTTTGTATCTTCAATAATTATCAAACAGTCGCTGTCAAGCTGGGGGCTCGAAGCCCAGCAAACCCCGCCGGAAAAATCAAAACAAGCAGGAATCCTGCAATATAAAGGACCGTCCGAGAAAGATTCACTCACCAACGCAGGCAAATACATCGGATATCTGGAGCGGCTTTTTCTTTTCTGCTTTATTTTAATGAACCAATGGCAGGCAATAGGGTTTATGATTGCAGCAAAGTCTATTTTCAGGTTCAGCGACTTGTCAACGGCTAAAGACAGAAAGCTGACCGAGTATGTACTGATCGGCACGCTGCTAAGTTTCGGATTGGCCTTATTGATCAGCTTATTGTACAAGTATGGCCTGGCGCAGCTTGCTGACCTTTGACACTTCCGGTAAGCAAACATCGGCATGCCCGCCTATGATTTAGGCGGTCGTGCCATTCAAATCCAGCGCCGCACACGGCTGCTATACTGCCGGTATTCGTCACCGAAGCGCTGCCCCAGCACCTTTTCTTCGGGCATGATCTGGCACTTGGTCATAAACCCGACGAAAATAAGCACGCCTATCGCACTGGCCAAGTTTGCGAGCGCCACCCCCCATCCAACGAGCAGTAGCGCCATCCCCAGGTAAATGGGATTTCTCGAAAGGTTATAAACACCGGTGGTCACCAATACGGATGCCGTGGGCAACGAGCGCCACCCAGGCTGCGCCGTTGTACGGTGCTTGCGCAAAGCGGCTTTGGCCGAAACTATGATGACCAGCCCAAACAGCGCTATCAGCCCCGATAACACGGTATGATACGGTATAGCCAAACCGGACCGAGGCAGGCATCTTGCCGACAACCACATCAGTACGCCACAGCCTATGAGGACGATATCGGGTGGAATTTTTGCTCGCATATGCAGTTTTACTTTACTTGTTACAATTCCAATCCAACGGACAATGAAGGCGCCTGGACGTACGGACTAACTTTTCATGCATGCTTATGGAATTAAATTGATCAAATCAGATTCTGGGCGACGCATTGAGGCCGCACCAAGGCAATTTGCCTTTCAAACTTAGAAAAGTTTCTAAGCGAAAACAAACTTTTTGGCCTTTCATCGGCCTTTTGAGACATAAAGGCAGCAACCGAAATTAAAATCATAACCGAGCAAAAACGATTTGTTCTTCATCCTCACAACCGGTCTTTCCGTGTAAAATTTTTACCTATCTTTATCCAGTATGCGGCTAACCTTGAAAGGCTTAATAACTGGCTTATTGCTGTTTTCGTGCTTCGGAGTTTATGCCGAAGTGCCCAAGCTATCGCTATCCAGGCCCCACCACTATACGACGCAGCAAGGGATGGTCTTTGACAAGGTAAACAGCTTTGCCCAGGACAAAGCGGGATTCATCTGGATAGCGACTGAAGACGGGTTGAGCAGGTTTGATGGAAAAACATTCCGCAATATAAAGTACGATACGCAACGCATCAATGGGTTGGCGGGCAATTACATAACGCAAATGCATACCGACGGGCAGGGAAACATGTGGGTCACCTCGCGGAATGGAATCAGTAAATACGATAATTCGTCCGAATCATTTGTACACCATCAATTATTGGCCACATCCAAAGGGCGGTATAAAACCGATGTCAGCTCGATAAGCCGCTCGCGGGAAGATAATGAGTTGTGGATTTCGGCCAACGGACTCGGCTTATTCCGATTCAATACGCTCAGTGGTGATTTCAAGCGCTATACCTCGGAAAGCCTTCCTGGCCTGAGGTCCAATATGGTGACCCGCATTTTGCAGGATAGCCGTGGGCTGGTGTGGATAGGGACTCAAGATGCCGGATTGCAAGTGTTCGACATGACCAATGGCGAACTTTCACTGTACGAACCGCTCAAAAAATTACAGCATGAAAACAGCTATGCACGGGTACACCATATCTATGAGGATGCAGGTAAAAGGATATGGGTGGCAACCAATAATGGGTTGCTTCTGGTAGACCCGAAAACGGGCTATCGGCATTGGTTTACCGCTGATGAGCTGGGACTGCCCAGCAATCGGTTTCGGGCTATCGTCTCAAGAAATATGCACGAAATCTATATCGGGTTGGAAGATGGTGGTGTATACCGGTTCAGCATCGTGCAAAAACAGGGACTAACCGTTCTCAGCCGTATGCCGGCTGTGTCGGATCCAAACCAACCGGCGGCACTCACGAACCGCTCGGTATCGTCCCTTTTTTTTGACCGCGATGGCAACCTCTGGATTGGGACGACAGGCGACGGTGTTTTCCTCCTGCCGAGACCAAAATACAACTTTGAGAATCTTCGGCACGTTGGTCCCTTACCGGCCGCCGAGCGAAACAGCATTCGCTACTATGGCCTTTCGGAAGATGCAGAAGGCAACTTGTTTGTCGGCACCGACGGCCACGGCATTTTCGTGCTCGACGGGTCAAATCGGCTTGTCGGCCATTACCTGGCAGATGACCGGCCCGGAAGCATAATGGATAACGCTATCCTTTACGCTTACCGGGATAACCGGGATCGGATGTGGTTTGGCTCATACAACGGTGGGCTGTCAATGTACCGCAAGGCAACGGGCGACTTCCAGTCGTACCGGTTCAGCCCGGATGAAGAGGGCTCACTGGGTGGGGATGATGTCCGTGTCATTTTCGAAGACAGCAGGCGACGGCTGTGGATCGGCAGCAACGGTGGCGGGTTGAACAGACTCCACGAAGCTACCGGGAAATTCAGCCGCTACCTCCATACCAACTCTGATATCCCATCCAATGATATCCGCGCCATTGCGGAAGATCTTCAAGGCAACCTCATCATTGGCACCTATGGTGCCGGCATGACCTACTTTAATCCGGAAAGGGAGCAATTTATTCCGTTTACGGCCAATCCTGCTGACGGCGGATTGGCCAACGAAGTAATCTATGCACTGCATGTTGCCACAGGGGGCAAACTTTGGATTGCTACTGAAAGTTTGGGGTTATTGGTCTATGACCTGCATACGCATCGGATCATCAAACATTATAACGAACGCAACGGCCTGGCCAGCAATACCGTCTTCAGCATCAAGTTTGACTTGGACTCGTCATGCTGGGTGAGTACCAATAATGGGCTATCGAAGATTGATCAGCGTACGGGTGCGATCACCAATTATTCGTCTTCTTCGGGCATCCAAGCGGGTATCTTCAATCCGGGATCGGCCCATTTCAGTCTTCGTCGCGGACTCCTTTTCTTTGGCGGCACGGCCGGCCTCACCTACTTCAACCCCCGGAAGCTCACATCAGGCATGCCCCCAAAACCGGTAATGCTGACCGCCCTGGAAATCTTCGGCGAACGGATCGACGCCGGCGACCCCTGCGGCCAGCCGATCCTGCCCCAAGCGCTAAACGAAACATCTACCTTGACCTTAAAGCCCTTCCAATCGACGTTTACCATTCATTATTCTTCGCTGGAATATGGCTATGCCGACGAAGTTGATTATGCGTATAAGCTGGACGGGCTTGATGCCGACTGGAATTTCGTCAAAGGGCAGCAGCCCGCCACCTACCGCTACCTGCCACCCGGCCATTATACCTTCAGCGTGGGGATCAAAAGTGGAAGCGACGTATTGGAGGGCAGTGTCAAAACCTTAAAAGTCATCGTGCTGCCGCCCTGGTATAAAAATGGATGGGCCTACCTCGGCTACCTGCTGGCTGCTTGCACCGTGATCTACTATTACTTGCGCTACCGCCGGCAACAGGAACGGCTGAAATACGAACTGGCTATCTCGCGCATCGAACGCGAAAAGGAAAAGGAATGGAATGAACTGAAAATGAATTTCTATACCCGGCTCTCCCATGAATTTCGTTCTTCGCTCACGCTCATCCTCAATCCGGTGAAAGACCTGCTGAATAGCGGCCCGCCACCGCAGCTTGAACCGTATGTAAACACGTTGCATGCCAATACTTCCCGCCTGTTGCGCCTGGCCGACCAAGCCTTGAACATCCGGAAGGATGATCTGATAACCGAGAAAGTCATGTGGGAAGAGTTGGATGTGGTCCAACTGGCTAACGACGTCATGGCTTGTTTTACTAACCAAACTAACCGGAAAAAGATTAGCATGACGCTGCTCGCCGATGAAGAACACTTCCTAATCCGAGCTGATAGGGAGAAATTGGAAATCGTGGTTTTCAACCTGTTGTTTAATGCGGTCAAGTTTACCGACCAAGGCGAGGTCTGCATGAGCATCAAACGGATACACAATAAGCTGCTGGAAATTGCCGTAGCGGATACGGGGTGTGGCATTCCGGATTCGGTGGGGCCCCGCCTCTTCGAACAGTTCTACCAGGGAACGGCATCGGATGGTCACATACCCAAGGGGTTTGGCATTGGACTTTGGATGGTGAAATCGCTCGTAGAACTACATGGCGGCAAGATCAATTACCGCAGCGAGCGAGGGCAAGGGACAACATTCACCATCTTGCTGCCTCAGGACCTCCCCATCCCTCCGGCAGCTGACAAACCGCCTGAAAACAACGTTTCGGGAAACGATATGGCCCGGAAAATATTGGAGATGCCAAAGCCAACCAAAATCTTGATTGTGGAGGATGACATCGAGCTTGCGGGTTATCTCAAAGTGCTGTTCGAGGCGGACTACGGGGTAAGGCTCACAGACAATGAAGCCGATGCATTGGAAATCGTGGGTGCGGAATTGCCGGATATCATCGTATGCGATATCATGCTGACCGATGGCAATGGTATCGATTTCTGCCGTATGGTGAAGCAGACGGTTTCTTGGAAACACATCCCGATTTTGCTGATCACGGCAACCAAAGGTGCACAGATACAGCTCGAAGGAATGGAAAATGGTGCGGATGATTTTTTAGCTAAGCCGTTTGATAAGGATGTGTTGCTGGCTAAAGTGAGGGCCCTCCTCAAACGGGCAGCAAACCTACGGGAGTATTTCTTCAACAGCCTGACCGATACCGTAGGGCACCAGAAATTATCTGGCGAAGATAAAACGCTGCTCGACAAATGTGTGTCAATTATTGAAGCTCATCTTGAAGATGATGACTTTAACGTCCATGTATTGGCGGACCGGTGCGGAATGACCTACGCGACGCTCTCCAACCGCATCAAGGAGATTAACCGGCAGACACTCAACAGCCTAATCCGCACCGTACGGCTACATCGTGCCGCACAGCTGCTGCTTACCACCGATAATGCCGTGTATGAAGTGGCCTACAAGGTGGGAATGAAAGACGTCAAGTATTTTAGGGAACAGTTTGTCAAACTGTATAAGCTGAACCCGTCTGAATTTGTAAGGAAGTACCGCAAGCCGTTCCACGAAATCCACCGCGCAAACTGATATCCATCTAATTTACCCCCTACGATTTTTGTTTTTACCCCTCACTCCTGAATGGGTGTATGCCTGACATTTGTCATCAAGTTATAAACCAATCGTAAAACTATGACTAAAGATGTACAATGTGCAATGCACTGCCATGGGAGTCTTAACCGACCGATGTGCTTGCTCCTGACGGGATGGATATGCATCCTCCATGTGTTTGTGGCCTTTGGCGCAACGCCTTTGCCAACGGATGGCTCGCGGCCTTCTGCATCGCAACGTTTGCAAACCACGGTGTCGGGCACCGTACGGGATGAGGCCGGAAACCCGATGGCTGGCGTGACCGTGAGCGCGAAACAATCGGGAATCAACACGGTAACGAACGAAGAGGGCCGCTACCAACTCGTCCTCCCAGCCGGCGAGGCGGTGCTGACATTCAGTTTTATCGGCTATATCACGCAGGAAGCGCGTGCCGATACGACGCCAGACCAGACGTCGTTGGATATCATCTTGGTGGCAGACCCACAGGCGTTGGAAGAAGTCGTGGTGGTGGGATACGGTACGCAGCGCAAGGCAACCATCACAGGCTCGGTATCGGAAGTAAAGGGCGGCGACTTGGTAAAAAGCCCGCAGCCAAACCTCTCCAACTCGCTGGCGGGCAGGTTTTCTGGTTTGGTGGCAACCAACCGGGGTGGCGAACCGGGATACGATGGTTCGCAAATCCGGATTCGGGGGATTTCCACCACGGGAAATACGGATGTGCTGGTCGTCGTTGATGGTGTGCCTGGACAAGTAGGTGGCCTGGAACGATTGGATCCCAATGATATCGAAAGCATCAGCGTATTGAAGGATGCGGCCGCAGCGGTATACGGCAGCCGCGCCGCTAACGGCGTTATCTTGGTGACTACCAAAAAGGGAAACCTGGGCAAACCAACCGTGTCATATTCATTCAACCAGGGATTCTCCTCGCCAACACGGCTACCTGCCATGGCCGATGCAGCCACGTATGCAACAATCCGAAATGAAATCGACTACTACAACAATCCAAGTGGCGGAATGAACCAGTTTTATAGCGAGGAGGATATCCGCAAGTTCAGGGATGGATCTGATCCGGACCGTTTCCCCAATACCGACTGGCAAAAAGAAGTGCTCGCCGCTACGGCACTCCAAAACCAGCATAACCTGTCCGTCTCCGGTGGCACGGAAACCACCCGTTATTTCGTCTCTGCCGGAACGTTGATGCAGGATGGCCTTTTTAGAGAAGGTGTCACAAAATACAATCAACATAATTTTCGCTCGAATATTGATATGGATGTGACCGACCGGTTCAAAGCAGGGTTGTCTGTCGCTGGGCGCGAAGAGAAACGCCGGTTTCCGACGGTGGGCGCCGGCGATATCTTTCGCAACATCTATCGGGCTTATCCAACGGTGCTGGCCCGCTATTCGAATGGACTGCCCAGCACCGGAATCGAAAATAACAACCCCGTGATGATGGTCACCGATGCGGGCGGCACCAACGACAATCCGAAGCTGGTATTTAACGGCATCCTGCGCGCCTCTTACCAGCTGCCTTTTCTGGACGGATTGATGGTGGATGGCTTCCTTTCGGTTGATAAATCCCAGGAATCGGGCAAAAATTTCATAACCCCTTACCTCGTGTACAGCTACGATGCTTCCACAGGCCAGTATGACCCCAGGACCGTGGGCGAAGCCCGCGCTCAGCTTCAACAGTTCCAGGAAAATACCACACTCACAACCGCACATATCAAGCTGAATTATGAACAGGCATTTGGCGACCATAACATCAAGGCGTTTGCTGCCTACGAACAAAGTGAACGTGAACTTGCCCGCATGGAAGCCGGACGGCGTAACTTCCCTTCGCCGCTCACCCCGGAGCTCTCCCAAGGGGGCACTGCGCTGGAAGATCGCACCAATGCCGGGCTTAGCTGGCGCGAAAGCCGCACCAGCTTCATTGGCCGGGCGAACTACGATTATAAAACACGTTATCTGCTTGAAGTGCAGCTGCGGGTAGATGGGTCGTCCATCTTTCCGAAAAACAGTCGATTTGGCTACTTCCCCGGAATTTCTGCCGGATGGCGGATTTCAGACGAAAATTGGTTCAAGCAAAGCGTATCGTTCATTGATGAATTGAAATTGCGTGCTTCCTATGGCGAACTGGGCGGTGATAATGTCGGCGCAAATCAGTTTATAAATAACTACATCTTCAACAACAGCTACACACTGGGTAGTGGCATCTACGCGGGTGTGGACCTCGCGAAGCTGGCCAACCCGGAGATTACCTGGGAGGTATCCAAGAAAACCGACATCGGCTTCAATGCTCGGCTCTTCAATCGTTTTGATTTGGAAGTTATCTATTTCAACGAAAAACGCTCGGATATACTGCTGCCTCGCAATGCTTCCATCCCAGGTACCACGGGTATTGTCAACCCTTTCGACACAAACAATCCGCTGGTTCCTTCTGAAAACATCGGCCGCGTGGACAATCGTGGCTTCGAAGCCACCTTGGGGTACCAACGCCAGGGGAATATCACCTTCGGCATTGCCGCAAACACCACGTTGGTGCGCAGCAACGTGGTGTTTATGGACGAGGCTCCGGGCATCCCCGAATATCAACGGCAAACCGGCCGCCCGCTAAACACGTACTTACTCTATCGCACCCTGGGAATTTTTAGAACACAAGCTGATCTGGACGCCTACCCCCACGTCCCTGGCGCTGGACTGGGCGATCTGATTTTTGAGGATTATAATAACGACGGTCAAATCACAGCCGACGACATGGTGCGTACCGATTTGGGTAATATCCCCCAACTTACGTTTGGCCTCACCCTCAATGCCAGCTATAAGAACTTCGACTTTTCAGCGGTATTCGCGGGCCAGGGCAAGTCCAGACAGTACATCTTGTCTGAGGCGGGCACGATAGGGAATTATTTCGATACTTGGGCAGAAAACCGGTGGAGCCCTTCAAATACGGCGGGTACGTATCCCCGGGTGAGTGAAAGGGCTTCTTCTTCCATCAGCGGGGGGCTGTATAGAAATGACTTTTGGCTCTTCAACACCGCTTTTGTAAGGCTTAAAAACATTGAACTGGGCTATACGATACCCCAAAGCCTCGTCCAGCGGATTGGCATTGGCCGCCTGCGCGTCTTTGCCAATGGGTTTAATGTCTTTACGATCACCGGGCTGAAAGATTTCGATCCGGAAGGCTCCAGCGAAAGCGGACAGTTTTATCCACAGCAACGCATCATTAACCTGGGCGTAAATGTTGGCTTCTGAATCTAATACTTATACACCATTATTATGAAAACGTTTAAAAAACTCCATAACATACTGCTGCTGGGATTGGCTATGCTCGCCGGTTGCAACAAGGGCTTTTTGGATGTGGTTCCGACAGACCGCGTTTCAGATGCTGCGATATTATCAGACTCAGTGCTATTTGAATCATTTGTCATCAATCGGTATATGGGGGTGCGGCTTACGGACAAGGAGGCTGAAGGCACTCCCCCGGGATTTGGCCGGGGATTTGAATATGCCCTGTGGTCTTCCCTGACGGATGAATCGGTCTACAATAATGATGACAATACCTGGCTGATCCAACGTGGGCAGCTCTCGCCGGAAAATACAGGCATCGCCGGGACACTCTGGAAACGAAGTTACCGAAGTATCCGCGAATGCAACTTTGCACTGGCCAACATCGAGCAGGTACCCATGAGCGCCGCGCGCAAAAACCTCCTCGTGGCTGAGCTTAAATTTATCCGGGCATTCCGCTACCATGATCTCATCAGGAACTATGGCGGAGTACCGCTAATCGGTGATAAGGTCTACCAATTGAACGACGATTTTACGGATCCGGCGCTTTTTAGACGGGAGGACATTGCCTCCTGTATGTCGTACGTGCTGGGGCAGTTGGATGAGGCTGCGGCTGGCTTGCCGGAGGATAACAGTTCAGCCTGGCTGCTGGGCCGGGCTACGAAGGGTGCTGCACTGGCGCTGAAATCGAGACTGGCGCTCTATGCCGCCAGCCCGCTTTACCAAACGGGCACCTGGGACCAGGCCGTGGATGCTGCCGCCGCGGTCATGGCATTGAATAAGTACAGCATTTCTCAGGGTGGCTACCGGGAGCTGTTCAAAAAGGCTTCTACGGACAATGAAATCATCTTTGCCCGCTACTATACCGTCGGTGCGCGCCATGTGCCCATGGAAATCGCCAATGGACCAAACGGCTACGATGGCTGGGGCGGGAATGTACCCTTGCAGAATTTGGTGGATGCTTACCGCATGGCTAACGGCATGGCGATTGACGAGGCCGGGTCTGGGTATGACCCACAGCAGCCTTACCTCAATCGCGATCCGCGCTTCTATCAAACCATTCTCTACAACGGTGCTCCTTACCGTGGCCGCAATGTGGAAACTTTTGTGCCCGGCGGCCGCGATAGCCGCGATGGCCCCTCCAACTGGAATACCAGCCGGACGGGCTATTACCTGATGAAATTTACGGATGAAGATATGCCCATCAATAACCCCTGGAATATTGCGGGACTTCAACCTTGGATTTACTTCAGGTATGCCGAAATCCTGCTAAACTTTGCCGAAGCGGCAAACGAATTGGTGGGGCCCGATGCCGTCCCTGCTGGAGCAACGCTATCGGCCAGGGAGGCCGTAAACCTTATCCGCTCGCGCGCCGGCGTGGCAATGCCGGACGTGCCTACCGGGTTGGGTCCGGATCAATTCCGTGCCTTGGTACGCAATGAGCGGCAGGTTGAGCTGGCCTTCGAGGAACACCGGTTTTATGACGTTAGACGGTGGCTGATTGCCGAGCAGACGGAAAATGAACCGGCATACGGTATAGAGATAACGCGGAACGGCGATACCTTCAGCTATCAGCGTAAGATTGCCCTGGATGGCAGGAGCTTTATGAAAAAGCACTATTGGCTGCCTATACCAAGGGAGGAAATATTGGCTTCAAATAACCTACTGGAACAAAATCCGGATTACTAAATCACACAAAAACGGCTATTAAAAACAAGCAACATCTTCTTAGTACTTACAATACTCAATCATGCAAATAAAACACCTTTTTTCGCTCAGCACACTTGCGCTTTCGCTGCTTCTGCCTGCCGCTCTTTGCGCGCAGCTGTCAAACCAATCGGTACGCTTGAATGACGATTGGAAATTCCACCAAGGCGACCTCGATAGCGGTGCTGCAGCCAAATGGGATGATGACAATTGGCGACCGGTAAATCTGCCGCACGATTGGAGCGTGGAAGCTCCGCTGAGCCCCACGCTGGCCAGCGCTACCGGGTACCTGCCCGGAGGTATCGGCTGGTACATGAAACAGCTCCATATACCCGCTGATAAAGAAGGTAAGCAGGTGTATATTTATTTCGAAGGGGTATACAACAACAGTGAAGTCTTTGTAAACGGACACCTTGTGGGCAAACGGCCCAATGGATATGTGTCTTTCCAATATGACCTTACGCCGTATGTCGACTTTGGAACGGAAAACACGATTGCGGTGAAGGTCGATCATAGCCGGTATGCCGATTCGCGCTGGTATACCGGCTCGGGGATTTATCGGAATGTATACGTGACGTATGCCAATCCAGTGCATATCGACCTTTGGGGGATAAGCTATGCTGCGAAAGATGTCAAAACGGATATGGCTTTGCTGGATGTAGAAGCTAAGGTGAAAAACACAACCGACGCGCCGGCGGAAGTGACCGTCGTACAGGAATTATTCCAACGAGGCAGCAGCAAGCCGGTGGCAAAGGTGCAAAAACGGCAGCAGGTCGCCGCAAAAAGTGTAGCAGCTATTGCACAGGAAATGCGCGTGCCGTCTCCAAGCCTATGGTCTGTGGATAACCCCAACCTGTATACCCTGCAAACCACCATTGTCCGACAGGGAAATACGATCGACGAAATGGCCACCACGGTCGGTATCCGTACCTTGACGTTTGACGCCAACAAGGGGTTTGCACTCAACGGCGAGTGGATGAAGTTAAAGGGGGTCTGCATACACCACGATGCTGGCGTTCTTGGTGCGGCCGTCCCCCGGCAAGTGTGGCAACGGCGGCTGAAAAACCTCAAAATGCTTGGCTGCAACGCCGTCCGGATGAGCCACAACCCACAAGCGCCGGATGTATATGACCTCTGTGATGAGCTCGGATTACTGGTCATGGACGAAGCATTTGATGAATGGAGGCATCCAAAGCGGAAATGGATTGAGGGCTGGAACGTCGGTACGCCCGGCTTCGATGGGTATGCGCCGAATTTCGAAGAATGGGGAGAAACCGACCTGCGCGACATGGTGCTGCGTGACAAAAACCACCCTTCCATCATCCTGTGGAGTATCGGCAATGAGGTCGATTACCCCAACGACCCGTATTCGCACCCTGTACTTGACGGCGCTACTATCGGACAGAAGGTTTATGGCGGCTATCAGCCGGACCGGCCCGATGCCATGGAACTGGGCGATATTGCCAAGCGATTGGTAACGGTGGTCAAGGAGCACGACACGTCACGGCCCGTCACTGCTGCCCTGGCAGGCGTGGTGATGTCAAATTATACCGGTTACCCGGATGCGTTGGATGTGGCGGGCTATAATTATACAGAAAACCGCTATGAAGAGGACCACCGCACGTACCCCGAACGCATCATTTACGGCAGCGAAAACAGGCATGATTTAAATGCGTGGAAAGCTGTGCGTGACAACGACTATATATTCGGCCAGTTTCTGTGGACCGGTATTGACTACCTCGGCGAGTCAGGAAGATGGCCGTCTCGGGGATTTTATTCCGGATTGCTCGACTTTGGCGGGTTTATCAAGCCGAGGGGCTACTACCGGCAGTCGCTATGGGCCGAAGACCCCATGGTGTATATCGGCACCTACCCACTCCGCCACCGCGGACGGCAGCAGACGTCAATAGATGCATGGCCGATATGGAACTATGCCGAAGGCGATACAGTAAGGGTGGTCAGCTACACCAACTGTGCTGATGTGCAGCTGGTGCTAAACGGTACGCAGCTGGGTACGCCGCCCAGCTTTGATGAGGAAACCGGCGTATATTATTGGGACATCCCCTACCGCGCCGGCAAGCTGGAAGCCATAGGCTTAAATGAAGGCGCCGAAGCTGCTCGCTATGCCATCCATACGTCAAACCGCCCATACCAGCTTACGGCAAGTGCCGATCGCTCGGTGTTAAGCGCGGATCGGGATGTCGCACACATAACCATCGGCGTAACCGACGAAAACGGAATACCGGTGATGATTTCGGACGACAAAATCACCGTGGAAATAGAAGGCCCCGCAAGACTGCTGGGGCTGGAAGGCAGCAACAACTCCGACATGAGTGATTATACCGATAATGTCCACAACGCTTACCATGGCCGGTTGCTGGCATATATCGAAACCACCCGCGAACCGGGCACGGTGACCGTAAGGCTTTCCAGTCCGTGGTTAAAGCCGGTCGAATTGAATTTGGATGTCCAATAGCGCCACCGATGAAACAACGAACGCCCGCATAAGGAAATCTCCGTAAAATGTGTTATATTTACCTGGCAAATGGGCAATAGGAAAGATATTGAAACAATCGCAGACATTCGGCTGCTTGTCGATACGTTTTACGGAATGGTAAGGCACAATGCACTTATCGGCCCGGTCTTCAACAACGCCATCCAGGACCGCTGGCCGGAACATTTGGACAAGATGTACCGTTTCTGGCAAACCGTTCTACTGGGTGAACATACGTATGGTGGCAGCCCGTTTCCGCCGCATGCTCCTCTACCTATTGAAGAAGCACACTTCAACACCTGGCTGGGACTGTGGCGCGATACGGTGGATAGCCTTTTTGAGGGTGAAAAAGCGGAAGAGGTTAAATGGCGCGCGGAAAAGATGGCTGCGATGTTTTTATCTAAAATAACTTATTACCGCCACCATCCATCAAAACCTTTACGATAAAGACGATGCTGCCTTTACCGCCTGCCGGTACAACGCGCTATCGCCCTCGACCAGGCGCTTGAGTACCTGGCGATACTCCGAAAGCAACACGCGGGCGAAATCCGGATCGTGCACGGCGATTTCGGATGCGTTGTCAATGATGTCGGCGTATTTGATCGTCTGTGCATTTGGCGAAATATTGGCCAGCCGATCAAGCTCCAGCTGTTTACGCGTTTTGCGGTTGAATTGCGGGTAGTCCTTTTTGATATAAACATCAGTCAGCTCCACGACATAGGTCATCGTCTCCCGGGCCATGCTTTCGGGCATAAGGCCATGGAGAAACTTGGAGAGCTGCGCTGCATCCACCGCGGTATCTTCCAACACATCGTGCAACAAAGCCGCGGCATGGATAGCGGCACGGTCTGTATGAAGTTTGCAGCGCTCCATCACACGGATGGGATGTGAAATGTAGGGTTCTGGGGTGTACTTACGCGTTTGCCCTTCGTGGGCGTTCGTTGCGAATGCTAAGACCGCATCGATTATTGCATTCATGCTGCTGTGGTTTGATTGCTGACGGCCCGTTTACTTCGTTTGTGCCGGCCCGTCGGCCGATTTTCGCTCTGCTGTTGTTTTGATTAGCTGCAACGCTTTTTCCCACATTTCTTTGTGCGAGGGAATATAGGTATTGGGCAGTCCAGCTATCTCAACGGTAAGCCCAGTTTGACCATCGCTGTTTGCTGAAAGCCTGAAGCGCTCGATGTAGTCGCCCAACGGCGCGCCGGGAACGGGGTCGATATCATCGTAAAACGTTACTTCCAGCGTGTCTTGCTCCTGCCGGGCGGTGACAACCCCCCGGGCACCGATGCGGCCTTCCAGGTCTGTCCAGATCACGGGCGAACCGACCTGCCAGTCAGTGTCATTCACTAATGCCCCGCCGCCGAAAGCATCGCCCCATTGCCGGTTGGGGTGTTGGATCAGCTGCCATACAGTTGCTCTATCTGCCTGAATCATTGCACCTAATGAAAAAGGCGTGGCCTGTACAAAATTGCGGAGCGATTCGCTTAAAATAAACGTCCAGCCTTCACTAAAGTTTGCTGGCGAAAAGGCATCATCTTCTGCCGGGAAGGTGTCGATACCGTGATGCGTCAATACCAGCTTGGTGTGTCCCTCCGCCGGGGATTCGAGCTCGAAGGTGACAATGGATTCGCCTGGATACCCTTCATAGGCCCAGGTGTAAGATAGTTTGTTTGGTGGATCTACCTCGATAATCCGGCACTGGTGGACATACTGTTCATGCCCTTTGCTCCCGATGAAGGTAAATGCAAATCCCAGCTCGGCCTTGAAACCGGCTATATCGAAATACCATGCGCTCAGTTGCTCCTTATCAGTCAGTGCCCGCCATACCCGCTCAATGGGGGCTTCATAGGTCTGCTCGAATACCAGTTGTTTTGGGTTCATCATGATGAAAAGTTAATGTTGTTCCGGGAAACCAACTCGACGTATTACAAACTTAGGTAAAGTTGCTTTGATATGCAACGATAATCGCAGGGACCCTGCGGGTCATTTTGCCGCTTTGGATATTAGCGGCAATTTAATTAAGTTTGCTATGTAACTTAAAGACAAACTAACTGATTACGGTATTGTTACCTTATCAAATTACAAAACCATAAAACAAATACGATGATGAATTCACGCCGTGATTTCCTGCAAAAATTGGCTGCTTCAGCCTTAGCTATGCCTTTCTTGTCGTCATACGATGCATTCGGCCATGCCGACTTTCGCCTACCCGTCAGCCAAGGCCCCGTACTGCGGGTGGCACTGATGGGCCTCGGGGGATACGCTTCTCGTGTGGCAGAGGCCATGCAATCCTGCAAACGGGCAAAAATAACCGGCTTGATAAGCGGCACGCCTGGTAAGCTCCAGGAGTGGGGCGCTAAGTACCAGGTACCGGAAAAAAGCCGTTATAACTATGAAAATTTTGATAACATCAAGGACAACCCCGACATCGACGCGGTGTATGTAATCACGCCCAACGCACTGCACCATGACCAGGTCATCCGCGTGGCGAAAGCGGGGAAACATGCCATCTGTGAAAAGCCTATGGCGCTAAACGCTAAAGAAGGCCAGGAAATGGTGGATGCCTGTGCTAACGCCGGCGTCAAACTCCTGGTAGGCTACCGCATGCATTTCGAACCGAAAACACTCGAGGTGGTCCGGATGCGGCAGGCGGGCGAATTGGGGAAAATCATGTTCTTTCAGGGCCAGTGCGGTTTTCGCATCGGCGACCCGAACCAATGGAGGCTCGACAAAGCATTGGCTGGAGGTGGTTCGCTGATGGACATCGGTATTTACGCCGTAAACGGTGCCCGCTACATGGTGGGCGAAGAGCCGGTGTGGGTCACCGCACAGGAAACCAAAACCGATACCGCCAAATTCAAGGAGGGGGTGGACGAAACCATCCAGTTCCAGCTGGGCTTCCCCAGCGGCGCAGTGGCGTCATGCTTGTCTACATACAACATGAATTACCTCGACCGCTTTTTCCTCAACGGCGAAAAGGGCTTTGCCGAGCTGCAGCCCTCAACCGGATACGGCCCCATTAAGGGCCGCACAAACAAGGGCGAGCTTACCCAACCTCATGTGACGCACCAGACCTTGCAAATGGACGAGATGGCGGGCATTATCCTCGATAACAACAAACCGGTCGTGCCGGTGGATGGCGAGGAAGGTTTGAAAGACCTGAAAATCATGGACGCCATCTATGCCGCGTGTGCAACCGGCCAACGGCAGGAACTAAGGGGCTAAGCAGCAACCGCCCACTTGCCGGATTTTTTCAGGTAGCGCACGGTCAGGTAGTAGACCGCCAGCGTCAGCAGCACTACAATGAACCACCCATTGCGCGTGGCGGCATCCCAACGCCAGTGGGTGTACTTGAAAAAAAGGATCAGCGCTATGCCTACGAGCCAGACCACCTGCGTATTGTATTCCTTGATGAGCCATCTCCGCCATAAAAAATGCATGCCGGAGATGGTTTTGGCAAGCCCTACCGGATTGATCAGCCAGCGATGCACGTTTTGGGCATAGGCCTCGAACTCAACGCCGAATTTACGCCGCAAAAACTTTTCTTCTGCCAGCACAATGGCTTGATAGATAAATAAAAAAAGCGGAATAAAAAACAAAAGGTACAACAGTGAATTGACAAGAATGCCCACACCAAGCAACATCAGGATGTTGCCCACGTACAGCGGATTGCGGCAATGAGCAAAGATGCCATTGGTTACCAACCGGTCGGCATACACTTTTTTGTCTTTGCCCCCACGTACGATATATGCCAGCGAAATCGTCATGCCCCGGATGAGCTGTCCGATAACGGTAATCGCCAGCCCGATGATCAAGGGGTACCAGTAAAAATCGGGGCCGAAATCCCGCTCGCTGAATAGCGGTGGCGACGGGATAAACAGGGCGAGGTAAAGGAAGATGAACAGGTAATTGCGGTACCTAAAGAAAAAATTGCCAATGCGCACCATAAATAGCTAGTTTTTAATGGCGATGAATCCCGAAAAGTTATACCACTTGAAAAACACTTCGGTGTGGCCGAAACCGGCCTCCATCAGCATTTTCATGTTTTCGCTGAGCTTGTATGGAATCAACACATTTTCTAACGCTTCCCTTTTCTGGGCAATTTCAAGCTCGCTATACTGATTGCGGCGCTTATAGTCATAATAATAGGTGATAAAATTGCGGTTGAACAGGCTGTCTTCCGCCAATATCTTTTCGGCTATCAGCAGCACGCCCCCCGAAGTAAGGCCTTCGTAAATCTTACGGATCAACTTTTCTCGGTATATCGGCCGTACAAACTGCAAGGTAAGACAAAGTATGACGACCGAAGCATTTTCGATGTGGAAGTCTTGATGAAGGTCGGCATGCTTCAACGCATAGTCCCGCGTAAGGTTTGCTTGCTCAAGTTTTTCGGCGCACTTTGCGAGCATGTCTGTCGAGTCATCCACCCCGATGAAACGGACGGTACTATCCACGTAGGGGTCCAGGTTGAGGAAAGTCGTACCCGTGGAGCAGCCCAAATCGTAGACGTTGGTGCCCGGTACGGCGAAATCACTGGCTTGTTCAATAATCATCCGCTGGATCTCGTTGTAAAAGGGTACCGAGCGCTCCACCATATCGTCGAATGCGTTAGCCACCGTAGCGCCGAATTTAAAGTCTGAAGGCTTTTTGATCACCTCACTGAATACACTGTCTTTAGTACTGCTCATAAAGTTTTTTCCAGCTTATAAGGATTGATGGCGACCAAAGTAGCCGTCGAATCTGGAAAAAAACTGGAAAAATCAGTGCTCTTCTTTAAAATACAGCTTGTAGAAATTCATTCCTTTCTCCTCGTCGTAGCCTTTCTCGATATATTCCCGCTTGCCGTGCACATAAATGTGAAAGTTCTTATCCAGCTTGAGTACACTTTTGAAGGCGGCCTGAACCTTTTTTACCGCTTGGTTGGAAATGTCAAACTGGTCGCCGAACGGCGATTCATATGCCTCCTCAAACTGTTGCCGGTAATCGTTGAATAGACTGATGGCCTTCGGATTGCCCAGCACCTCTTCTTCAAACTCTTCCTGCTTGAATGTTTCTTTGTCTTTGAAGTAATCCATCGACCGGTTGAGTAAGTCGATTTTGTCTGTACGCTCCAGATCGAACGCTTCGTCCAGCCCTTCATCGACGAACTTTTTGTATACTTTCAGAAAATTGCCTGTTTGGTGAAAAGCATCGTTGCGTATACGCAAGCCCAGGAAATCATCTTTCCAATAAAGGGCTTCCTGCTGGCGGTTGGTCTGATCGACGACCAGCACCTTATACCCCTCTTCCTGTTCGGTGTTGACGATCAAGCAGCCTTTATCCAGCTTATTGATGTTGATGGCTTCCTGCTCATAATCGACGTCGAACGCTCCTTGGCGAGGCGATACCTTGAGGTATGTTTCTTTATGCTCGGATTTGAAAATGCCAACAGCCTCATGGAGCTCCCCTTCAAGCTGGACACCGCGCAGGCGCACAACGTATAGCTCACCGCCTTTGATATTCGGATGATTGGACGCTTCAAACAGGTGCTTACATAGCTGCTGGCTCAACTCGTGGAACCCCAGCTCCCCTTGGAAAAAAGCCTTCGAGAAATGGAAAACCTCGTTGAGTGCGAGCGTACCACTGGCGTGAAACAGCCGATAAACTTCATTGACCTTGGCAAACGGGCTTAAGAAATAATGCATCAGCAGTTGCCCCAGCAGTTCGTCTTCCAAGGCAATGGGGTGGTCACTGAGCACATAAAATTCATCTTGTAGCTTATTGCCCACCCGGTGGATGGCCAACTGTTCGATAACAGCATCGGTATGGTAAAACATGGTACTTGATTTATGGTGAATGCATTCAATCGTAACATTGGATAGCTGCGGCGAACGTACGGCAATGGGCGTCCACAATATCGCGAATATGGGGAGAATAGCCGCCGCCCATGCTTACCTGTACAGGTATATTGGCGGATTTGCAGCGGCTGAACACCATCTCGTCACGGCTGAGGCATCCGGCTTTGGTCAGCGCAAGCTTGCCCAGTTTGTCGGTATCAAGTACGTCTACGCCCGCTTGGTAAAACACAAAATCGGGACGCACTTCGCGGAAAAGCGCCTCCAAGTGCTGGGCGAGTAAGGCCAGATAGACTTCATCTCCTGTGCCGTCCGGCAGGCCGACATCCCGATCTGACCGCTCTTTGCGGAACGGGAAATTGTGCTCGCCATGCATCGAAAACGTAAACACACGGCTGTCGCCCTCAAAAATCTGTGCCGTGCCATTGCCTTGGTGTACATCCAAATCAATAATCAATACTTGGCGGCATATACCGCTATTGACCAAATGGGCTGCAGCGACAGCCTGATCGTTGAGCAGACAGAAACCTTCGCCCCAGTCGTATCCTGCATGGTGGGTCCCCCCCGCTACATTGAACGCCACGCCATATTCCATCGCAAAAAAGCAGCCCTCAATCGTGCCCTGCACGATCCGGAGTTCGCGCGCAACCAGTGCCGCTGACAACGGAAACCCGATGCGCCTCACCATCGCCGGAGCGAGGGATACGTCAAGCAACTGCCGGCAATAGTCAGCTGCATGTGCTTGCATGATGGTTTCAACGCCGGCCAACCCCGGCTCAAAAAAATTATCGGGCTGGACGGTGCCACTGTGCAGCAACTGCGCCGGAATCAACTCGTACTTGGCCATGGGAAACCGATGGCCCTCTGGCAACGGGTGGGCATAGCTGGGATGATAAGCGATCTTGAGCAACGGAACAGCCATCTATTAGACGGCGAAGATAGCAAATGAAGCAACCATATTGAATACAAAGTTGTTTATTTGCGATAAAAACATGATTTTTGATGGCTAACAAAATGATAGTAAACCACACCATGGATACAACACCCACCCTTCCGGTCCTGTCTGCTGAAGAACAACGCGTATTGGGGGCACTGATGGAAAAATCGAAAGTGACGCCTGAATACTATCCCCTTACACTGAATGCGCTGGTTGCGGCATGCAATCAGAAAACATCGCGGAAACCGGTGGTCAATTACGACGACAGTACGGTGATTGCCACGCTGGATTCGTTGCGAAAAAAGGGATTGGTATCGACGGTCACCGGGGGCTCGAGCCGGGTAACCAAATACAAACACAATTTTGCGGTCGTCTACCCCATTATTCCCGCCGAGGTGACCATCATATGCCTCTTGTTGCTGCGCGGCCCGCTGACACCGGGAGAGATTAACACCAATTCGGGCAGGATGCACGAATTTGAATCGCTCGACGAGGTCCAAGCGCTGCTGGATAACCTTGCCGGATCCGAGCCGCCTTATGTGAGGCAACTCCCTAAACGGCCGGGACAGAAAGAAGCCCGCTATATGCACCTGTTGGGCGGCGACGAGCTTCCGGACGACAGTGAGCTGGAAACCGGTGACACAGGCTCGTCCGCCGAACTTGCAGCGCGGCTATCCAAAGTTGAAGCCGAGTTGGCTGCACTACGTGCCGAATTTGATAAACTGATGCAAGAGCTGTCGTAGCGCCAAACTTTGTTAATCAATCGCTGCATATTTCGCGCGCCGAAAAAACTAAATTAAACCAATAGTTGTTATCTTTACAAAAGTTTAACCCTATCAGCCTCGTAGTTATGGACGCAAAACCCGCAAAATACAGCCGCATACTCATCGCAACGGATGACAGCGAATGTTCAAAGAAAGCGCTGCAGCATGGCCACAGCCTTGCTGAAATGATGGAATCATCCGTGGCCTTGGTACATGTCATCGAGCCGGCGGCACCGACAAACTACGGTGCTGATCCGTTAATGGGACAGCAGCCGATCGTCATCCCCGAAACCACGGAAATACAGGAGGAAAATTCGAGAATCCTACTGGAGGAAATCAGCAAGCAATTCCACGATGTAAAGGAGGTGTTTACATTTAGCCGAATCGGATCCCCGAAACAAGAGATACTGACCGTGGCCAGTGAATGGGCAGCCGATCTCATTATTATGGGTACGCATGGGCGCACAGGATTTGACCACTTTATATCCGGCAGCGTATCTGAAAGCGTAATTAGACGAGCCCCCTGCCCGGTATTGGTAATACCCGGTAAGTGCTAACGAAAAAGCCCCCGTTTCTTGGCGGAGGCTTTTTCTGTTTGTCGTATCCGACGTAATTCCGCCATTACTCGCCGTGCAGCCACGCCTTTTTGGCCAATAGCTCTTCTTCCGTCTCCCGGACGTCCTCGTCGTCTACACAGCAATCAACTGGACATACTGCTGCACACTGCGGCTCGTCATGGAAACCTACACATTCAGTGCATTTGTCCGAAACGATATAATAGACCTCATCCGATATCGCGGGTTGCTCTTCATCTGCATCTAACATGGTGCCATCACCGAAATCGATAATCCCATTGAGTCCAGTACCTTCCGAAAACCGCCAACTCACCCCTGCATCGTATATCGCATTATTTGGGCATTCCGGTTCGCACGCCCCGCAATTGATGCATTCGTCTGTTATCTTGATTGCCATTTAACGCTTACAATTATGATAAAATAAAAAACTTATTTTTGTATCCGTTTTGAACGCGCCGATGTACCGGGCTAAACGTTCACGACCTAATCAGTCGTCTTTAAACGATGCTGATTTTCTGCAAAGATAATACAAATATTGTGCAAACCGGGGTTAAAGATTAACATTTTGACAAAGAAACAACGTATCGATGCATTTGCTTTATTGGGAGATTACCTACGCGCAGACAGTCCGGAATTACGGCGTGTTGTAGAAGCCGCCGGATATCACAACGCTTGGTTTACCCAGCCTAACATCGATAAAGCACTGAAAAACATAGCATTAAACTTATCCAAAGAGCAACTTGGTGCATGGCTTGAGCCATACCCATTTGACGGAGAAACGGACCAAACGGTTGGATTGGTATTGGCCGGAAACATCCCCTTGGTAGGCTTCCATGACATCTTGTGCGCGCTCTGTGCGGGCTTCAACGTCCAAATAAAACCCGCCACTGCCGACCAACTGCTGATTACGCACGTGATAACCAAACTGCAGGAGATCGAACCCGCCTTCGCCCGCAAGATTGCCGTCGCCGAACGCTTGGGAAATTTCGATTTGGTCATCGCTACAGGCAGCGATAATACGGCGCGTTATTTTGACTACTATTTCGGCAAAAAACCCCACATTATACGGAAAAACCGCAACAGCGTAGCCGTCCTGACCGGAAAAGAGACGTCTGAAGCGCTCCGGCTGTTGGGCAATGACATCTTTGATTACTTTGGTTTGGGCTGTCGAAGCGTCGCAAAGCTTTTTGTACCGAAAGGGTACGCGCTGTCGGCATTTTTTGAAGGTATAACGCCTTTTTCTGACATCATTAACCACCATAAATACGCCAACAACTACGACTATAACAAATCAATTTATCTCATCAATGGCGATGTGCACTATGACAACGGCTTCCTCTTGGTAAAACCTGATGAACGGATAGCCTCGCCATTGGCCACGGTGTACATGGAGGAATATGACAACCGGGATGCGCTCGTTGCCAAGCTTGCCGAATCAGCGGCCCAATTGCAATGCGCGGTCAGCCTTGAGCCGCTGGAAACCGCTGTACCTACTGTCCGGTTTGGCCAAAGCCAGTGGCCGGCACTCGACGATTATGCGGATGGCGTAAATACGTTGGACTTTTTGGCTGAACATCGATAAAGCCTTCATCTTTCACCTAATTAATGTTAACTTTGCCACACCATGTATGTCATTAAGGTCAAGGGCGTAGCTAAAATACCGGATTATGTCCAGTTGCGTGATGATGCATTTACATTGCTTGCCTACTTCAGGGTAGACCGCCCGGATAAATCATTGGAAAAACTTGGGCTGGCCGATAAAGCGGAGTATATCATGGAAATTGTGCAAAAGATGCCTTTTGGACAAATCAAGAAACTAGAATTGTAAGCTTATGATAGGCGATACGGTAATTACACTCAAAGGCGTTGATATCTACCAACCCAAACACTTGGTGCTTGCCAACGTAAATCTGAAAATCAATAAAGGCGAATTTGTTTTCCTTATCGGCCAGACGGGGAGCGGAAAAAGCAGCCTGCTGAAAATCATTTACGGCGACTTGCATATCGCCAGCGGAGAGGGAATGGTGGCGGGCTTCGATCTGAAGAAACTTAGCGCACGCGAAGTACCTTTTCTACGCAGGAAGCTGGGAATCGTCTTTCAGGATTTCCACCTGCTTACCGATCGCACCGTGGAAAAAAACCTGGAGTTTGCACTTAGGGCCACAGGCTGGAAAGATAAAGCCCTTATCAATGCTCGAATGCTGGATGTGCTGGAAAAAGTGGGGCTTCGTTCCAAATTGAAAAAGATGCCTCATGAACTGTCCGGCGGTGAACAACAACGGGTGGTCATCGCGCGTGCACTGCTGAATAATCCGGAAATTATCCTGGCAGATGAGCCCACCGGCAACCTCGACCCCGAAACCTCCGAAGAGATTGTTTTGTTGCTGAAGGAAATCAGCCGAGGCGGAACAGCTATCCTTATGGCAACGCACGATTACCAGATCATCCGCAATATGCCATCGCGTATCATTAAGACGGCCAATGGCGCTTTGCTCGATAATGTGGCGATATAGCCGCCGCGGCTATCGTGCCTCCCTCAGCCCGCCATTTTGCGGGCCCGTCGCCGCACGGAACTGACAGGGTGACCGATATTTCGCTATTGGCAATAAAATTGAGACCCGGATTAACTAGTTGACAACAGTAACGACAACTAACTATGGCGAAAAACAAAAAAAAGAATCAGGATAACGAAATAATGGTAGAAAAAGAATCTGCTGCGGAAGAAATGCAGCCAACCGATGTGCAAAGCGCAAACGAAGCAGGTACGACGACCGAAGAACCGATGAAGGAAGAACCGACAGCCGAAGAGCGGTTAACTGCTGAATTAGCGGCCGCTAACGACAAGTACCTGCGTTTATATGCCGAGTTTGACAACTACAAACGGCGAGTAGCCAAAGAACGCATCGAACTTATGCAGACTGCCGGCAAAGAGATTATTGCCAGTTTACTACCCGTAATCGACGATTTCGAGCGGGCGCTGAAAGCATTTGAGACGGCTACCGAAGTTGCTCCCCTGAAAGAAGGCGTATCGCTGGTGGGGCATAAACTAAAAAATGTCTTGGTCCACCAAGGAGTGAAAGAAATGGAATCAATTGGAAAACCCTTCGACGCCGAATTGCAGGAAGCGATTACCAACGTGCCTGCGCCGAGTGAAGACCTGAAGGGCAAAGTAATCGATGAGATCGAAAAAGGTTACTTTTTGCATGACAAGATATTGCGGCATGCCAAAGTTGTTGTTGGCAGTTAATAGTAAGTAAGCATGGCAAAACGAGATTATTATGATGTATTGGGCGTTTCGCGAAACGCAGATCAAGCGGAAATAAAGTCAGCTTACCGAAAACTGGCCATCAAGTATCACCCGGATAAAAATCCGGACAATAAGGAAGCTGAAGAAAAATTCAAGGAAGCGGCGGAGGCATACGAAGTACTCAGCAATCCCGAAAAGCGGCAACGGTATGACCGTTTTGGACACTCAGGCGGTGCTTCCGGCGGCTTCAGTGGCGGCAATATGAATATGGAGGATATCTTCAGCCAGTTCGGGGATATCTTCGGTGGTGGCGGCAGCCCATTTGAGAGTTTCTTCGGCGGTGGCCAGCGTGGTGGCCGCCGGGTAGCCAAGGGCACCAACCTACGGATAAAAGTAAAACTCAACCTACAGGAGATCGCCAAAGGAGCCGAAAAGAAAATAAAAGTAAACAAACAGGTCATCTGCACCACGTGCGACGGAAGCGGCGCAAAGGACAAAGCATCCTTTCATACATGCCGTACCTGCGGCGGTACTGGCACGGTGCGCCGGGTCACCAATACCATTCTTGGCCAGATGCAAACCACCAGCACCTGCCCTACCTGTAATGGGGAAGGCGTAGAAATTTCGGCAAAGTGCCCCGTCTGCCATGGTGACGGATTGACACGCGGCGAGGAAACTATCAGCATCAATATACCGGCTGGCGTAAGCGAAGGCATGCAGTTGTCCATGAGCGGCAAAGGCAATGCCGCCCCACGTGGCGGTGTGCCAGGCGACCTGATCATCCTCATTGAAGAGATACCGCACGAAACCCTTAAACGCGACGGCACCAACGTAATTTACGATTTGTACATTAACTTCGTCGACGCAACACTGGGTACGAGCGCCGAAATCCCCACTATTGACGGCAAGGCAAAAATTAAAATTGAAGCCGGCACCCAGGGAGGTAAGATATTAAGGCTTAAAGGGAAGGGTGTACCTGAAGTTAATTCCTACCATAAGGGCGACCAGTTGGTTTACGTCAACGTGTGGACCCCGAAAATCGTATCCGCTGAAGAAAAGGAGCTCCTCGAACGCTTGCGCAATTCGCCAAATTTCAGGCCCCAGCCGGGAAAGAACGAAAAAACCTTTTTCGAACGCATAAAGGAGTACTTCGAATAAAGGCACATTTCACTAAATTTCTTATAAAGGAAAGGGCCAAAACGGAATTCCGTTTTGGCCCTTGTTATTTAGCACTGACTATAAATATCAAAAAGTCAGCACACTACACATCCCAAAAAAAGGCCGGCCATCAATTCAATACCAAAATCTGACTCTGGTAAAAAAACGCTTTTTGACATACAATAGACAATAATTTTATCTAAATCACTTTGCCAAAAAAAGAGACCTAAGGATGACATATTTCATATCCAACTCATGAATTTTGGCACTGCAATTGCATATTGACTTAAAAAGTCAAATTGTTTAACAGCAAAATGGCAAAATTTTAACTAAATTTTTTAACATCATGAAAAAACTATTTTTAACCTTATCCGCTGCAATTGCAGTAACTTTCGTAGCTAATGCACAAACTGAAAAAGGAAAATTCATTTTGGGCGGAAACGTGTCGTATGACTATACAAGCGTCAAGGACGCTGACATCGACAGCCATTCACTGGGCATCATCCCTTCCGTGGGCTACTTTGTCAGTGACAATTTTGCCGTGGGTACCGGCATTGGCTATGCGTACGAGAAAAACACTGCAGGCGCAGACGTTTTCTCAAGCAGCAATACCGTACACGCGTTCAGCGTGGCGCCGTTTGCCCGGTTATACAAAGGCGACAGCAATTTCAAGTTCTTTGGCCAACTTTCAGTACCCATGGCCTGGGGTACAGCAAAGGCTGACGACACCAAACTGGGCAACATTGAAAGCTACGGTGTTGAGCTGGCTCCGGGATTCGCATATTTCCCAACGAGCAAAATCGGCATTGAACTTTCAGTAAGAGGTTTGTACTATCAGAACTCCAGCATTAAGCCGGAAGAAGGAAGCAACGTAACCACCAACTCTTTTGGGTTGAATGCTAACTCTTTGGCTCCACGGCTTGGTGTACAGTTTTACTTCTAAGCAGTAAAGACTACTCCTGCTAAAAACCACTTGGGTTACTCCAAGTGGTTTTTTTATGCCCCCCGCTGAACCGGCAGGCAAGCACCGAAAATAAACACCTCAGTAAAAAACGAAAGGTTTCCAAACGGGGAGAATGGAAACCTTTACTAACCAATTATAAACCTAAATTATGATAGTGCAAAGATAGTGTTTATTTCACACTTTCAAAATTATTTTAAATTATTTTTTTATATCTGCCAAAAACGCGGTCCATTAACCCGGACAACGCTGAATATCGCCATAAATGCGGAATTATCGATCAACTTCTCCCAAAACAATATCAATTGAACCCAATATGGCTATTAAATCAGCGATAAGTACACCCTTCGCCAGCTCCGGTAGCACCGACAGGTTGTGAAAACTTGGGCCACGGGCCTTCACCCGCTTGGGGATGTCTGTCTTTTCCTGTGTAACAAAATAAAATCCCAGCTCGCCCTTTGGGTTTTCAGCACGCACGTAGTAATCCTGCGCCTTCAAGTTGACCTTCTTGGGTACCAAGGCCCTCGGATCGAAATCTGCCGTTCGTTTTAATGCCTTGGTCAGGCGATCCAGACATTGTTCGATAATCCGCACCGACTCCTTGATTTCCTCCACGCGTACTTTGAAGCGATCCCAACAGTCTCCTACGTGACCCATTTCTCCCTCCCCTATTGGAATATCGAACTCAAGCTCTGGATAAACGGAATAATCGTCTACCCTTCGTAGGTCCCATTTTACACCGGAGGCCCGCAGCATTGGACCCGAACAGCCGTAGTTGATAGCCACGTCAGCAGGCAACACGCCAATATTGGCAGTACGTGACACGAAAATCCGGTTATTGGTCAACAGCTCGTCCAGCTCGGCCAACTTGGGCTTAAAATACTGCACAAATTCAGCGCAACGGGCTTCAAACCCCACTGGCAAGTCGTAAAACAATCCGCCTACCCAAATGTAGTTGTACAACATTCTTGAGCCGGAAGCCCACTCCAACATATTCATGATATGCTCCCTGTCACGAAAACACCACATAAACGGCGTAAATGCGCCGATATCGATACCATAGGTACCGATTGCAATCAGGTGGGAAGCAATACGGTTGAGCTCACATACCAAAACGCGGATGTATTCAACCCGCTTGGGCAATTGCTTTTCGATGCCCAGCATGCGCTCTACCCCCATTACAAACGCATGGCTGTTATTCATGGAGGCCAAATAATCCATCCGGTCCGTGAACGGGATGGTCTTTCCGTAATTCATGGATTCGGCGTGCTTCTCAAAACAACGGTGCAAATAACCAACATGCGGGATGACTTCTTTCACAAGCTCACCGTCTGTAATCAGTTGCAGACGCAATACGCCGTGTGTCGACGGGTGTTGCGGCCCCATATTGATGACCATCTCTTCGGCGCCAATGGCCGCTATCCGGGCTTCATAAGCGCGCTGGGCTTCTTGATAAGGTGTTTCGCTCATACTGATTGTAGCTCTGACATCTTGCCTTACTTAATGGGGATACCGTGATAAGTTTCAGCTTCTTCATAATCCTTACGCAAAGGATACCCGTGCCAATCGTCGGGCAATAATATCCGCCTTAGATCGGGATGGCCTTCAAAATAGATGCCCATGAGATCAAACGCTTCCCGTTCATGCCAGTCGGCAGTACGCCATACCGAACTTACACTGGGCACGACAGGCAAATTATCCAACCGCCGATCGTTTTGTATCATGACTTTGAGCGTAAGCTGATGTTGGTGCGGAATGGAGGCCAGGTGGTACACCACGGTAAATGTTTCGGCAGCTGGCCCATTATCGACAGCACTGATGCACGATAGAAAATCGAAATAAGTTGCTTCATGATCCCGCAAAAACAAACACACCTGCGGCAGCCACTCGCCCGATATAATTAGCGCCGGCTGCAATCCGGCCACCTCCTCGCCTACGACAACCGCTTCGCCGAACTGCGCGGCAAGCAAGGATTTAACGCGTAAAAAAACATCCATATTAAACGCCCTGCTTAAGGTGCCAACCGCTTGATCGTCCATTGCCCGTCCTGCTTTTCGTAAACCAGCCGGTCATGCAACCGGCTGCCCCTTCCCTGCCAGAATTCCACCAAGTCCGGCACTAACCGGTACCCACCCCAGTGCGGTGGCCTTGGGATATATGCTACGTTTTGATACTGCTCTTCGAGTTCAGCCAATCGGTTGTCCAGCACACTCCGCCCTGTAATCTGCCGGCTTTGGGGCGACGCGAGAGCACCCAGCTTACTGCCTTTGGGACGGGACTGAAAATAGCGATCCGAGAGCTCGTCAATCATCTTCTCCACCCGGCCGCTGACACGCACCTGGCGCTGCAATTCCGGCCAAAAAAACAGCAGGGCAGCGTATGGATTGCCTGCCAGCTCGGTGCCCTTCTGACTTTCGTAATTGGTAAAGAAACCAAAACCTGATTCATCCAGTTGTTTGAGTAGCACGATCCGAGAAGATGGCCGACCCGTTGCGGAGACCGTGGACAAGGCCATGGCATTGGGTTCCATGACCTGCCGATCGAGTGCCTCGTCAAACCACTTCTGAAATTGGGCAACGGCATCGGGCAGGACATCGCCCTCATCGAGCTGTCCCATTTCGTATTCTGCTCGGATGGCTCCTATATCCGTTTGCTTCGTCATTTCGCATGTGTTGTTTATTGCACAAACATACGAAAAACCGCGCGAAAACCGCTACTTCTTGTAATACGCCATGGCTTCGGGTATCAAGCGCTGGATGTTGTTGATACGCCGCGCATCACTGGGGTGGGTACTTAAAAACTCCGGTGGAGCACCTCCGCCCTGGGTTTGCTTTGCCTGTGCCATGCGTTCCCAGAATCCGACAGCCTCATTGGGGTTGTAGCCGGCCATCGCCATGAAAACAAGCCCCAGCCGGTCCGCTTCGCTCTCCTGATTTCGCGAATAACTCAACAGTGCAAGCTGCCCACCCAATCCGTATGCGGTATTAAGCACTGCACGGGTGGTATTGGACCGCTCGGCGGTGGCGACATCCACTGCTACTCCCCCGGCCTGTGCAATAATGGTCTGCGACATGCGCTCGGCAGAATGTTTCGCAATAGCATGTGCGATCTCATGCCCCATTACCGTAGCCAGGCCGGCCTCATTTTTCGTAACAGGCAGAATACCGGTATAGATAGCTACCTTACCGCCAGGCATACACCAAGCATTGATCTGATCTTCCTGAATGAGGTTAAATTCCCATTCGAAATTGTATTGATTACCATACCCGTTTTCTTGCAGGAAGCGGGTCACCGCAGCGGCAATGTTCTGTCCTACGCGTTGTACCTGTTGCGCCTGCGATGTCCCTTTGATTATTTTGGTTTTCGAATCGCCCAGAAAGTCGCGATAGGCCAGCGCCGCCTGCTGCTGGATCTCTGCTTCATTGACTAAACTCAATTGCCTCCGCCCGGTCAGCGGCACGGTTGCACAGGAAACGATTGTTGCAAAAATCAGTAATAAAAAAGTGCCTTTAATAAATGGTTTCATGACGTTCAAATTTAACACTGTTCGATTGACGATCCTTGTTATGCCAAACAGCAATATACATGCCGAATTGCCGCACAGACTATGTACTGCGTTTTCGGAACAAATAAACTTTTGATTCCTTGCCTTTCAGCAACCGTTCGATATTTTTCTGATGGGTAATTAAAATCAACACGCAGATGCACATCCCATATAGCAAAACCGACTTGACCGACGTATGGAACAAAAAGACGATACTAAACGGAAAGGCAAATCCCGCCGTGATAGAGCTTAATGATACATAATGCGTAAGAAGCAGCATAATGATGAAAACGGACACACAGACCAGCGCCGCCTGAAAATGGACTGCTAATATCATCCCAAATAATGTAGCGACTCCCTTGCCGCCCCTGAAGCCCGCAAAAACAGGAAAAAGGTGCCCCAGTACCGCTATGACACCCAACGCCAGCTGATAGTTGACAAATTGGGCTGCCGCTTGTGGACCGGTGACGGATGGCCCGATAAAATAAGCGAGATTGGTGGCCGTCCAGCCCTTTAGGATATCGATAAACATAACGGCTGCACCGGCCTTGGTGCCTAATACCCGGAACGTGTTGGTTGCTCCTGCATTGCCACTTCCATATTCCCGTACATCTACGCCGTAAAACGACTGGCCTAACCATACGGCTGTGGGAATAGAACCGAATAGATAGGCTAACACGACTGCCCCGACTAAATAAATCGATATCATGAACCGCAAGTTAACGAAAAAGACGCAAAAAACAACATCTACCTATTACTCGATAAGTTTGGCTTTTAAACTCATGTCCAAGCTTTTGACCGAATGGGTAAGTGCACCTATGGAAATGTAATCCACACCGGCATCTGCATACTGACGGACCGTTTCTTCTGTAATACCCCCCGAGGCCTCGGTCACAAACCGGCCGTCAATGCGTGTCACCGCTTCCCGTACCTGGTCGGGGCTGAAATTATCCAGCATAATCCGATCAACACCCCCGACATTCAGCGCTTCGGCTACTTCGTCAAGATTCCGGACTTCGACTTCAATGGCAGTGGGCTTGTCCAGGGTTTTCCGGTATTGGTTTGCATGCTCGATGGCTTGCTTGATGCCGCCTGCATAGTCTACATGGTTGTCTTTAATCAGAATCATATCATAGAGACCGAATCGATGGTTGACCCCGCCGCCTAAGGATACCGCCTTTTTCTCTAAAAATCGCATCAAGGGCGTTGTCTTGCGGGTGTCCAATACCTTGGTTGGCGTGCCAGCCAGGGCCACCGCAATCCGATGGGTAGCCGTAGCAATACCACTCATGCGCTGCATGATATTTAATACCAGCCTTTCTGCCATCAGAATACTGTGAATGCTGCCCTGTACCTGCAAGACAACATCGCCGACTTGCACCTCGTGCCCGTCTTCAAGAAAGACCGATACGTGCAACCCCTGATCCACTTGGTCGAACACCGCAAGCGCTTCCTCTACGCCCGCCAACACGCCCCGCTCCTTGATAATTAATTGCGCCTCTCCGATTTTCCCCGGGGGGATAATTGATAGCGTTGTATGGTCGCCCTCCCCGACATCTTCAGCAAGTGCAGCCTCGATGAATCGGCGCAGCCTGTCCTTTTCTTCTTGAGTCATTCGATATAGCATCAAAACCATTTATACCTGTCATAAGCGATGGCTATCCAGGTATACAAACATTCAAGCATTTGGTTAAAAACGCTGCTAAGATGGCTATTAAAAATAAAATAATGCGAATAAAAGTAAAATTAGGCAATGGTTAGTAAACGGATTCAACACGGAACTCCGTTACCTGAAAGGTATTTTCATTGTTTGTCAACTTATACGAAACCCGGTAGGTATCCTTGGAGGTTTCCAGGTTGAGCACAACATACCTGAAGCTGGGGTTGGAATCCAGCCTATGGGCCATTTTCACCCCCGTAGGTGTATTTCTGCCAAAAAAATCGCGCAGGATAATCTCGGCCTGAACCCGCGAATAAATGCCCTCGTCATTCAGCAGGGTCATACTTACCGTGGAAGAAAAATATTTGGAGAGTTCCTTCGTATTGGCGCTTCGGATACATGAGGCAATATCATCGATTACATCGCTGACATGGGCGAGGCTCGACACCATAAATAAGCACGTTATCCCCGTAATCGTTGCCCTTCTTATTAATCTGTTTCCCTTTACTTCCACCGTAATTGTTTATTCAAGCGTGTTGTTTGCTAATTGGCAATATTAAAACTTTAATGTATAAGAAAGTGTAGCATTTTTTCTACAAAAGGCATTTTAAACCACCAATGCTCTTTCTGGGGTATCATTAGCCAAAAACATGCCATTTTTTCCGGAAAGTCATTTGCGGCTACGCGGCTTTCGCCCCATTTTTTCACAGCAATGGGATTATATTTTCCCGATAAAAGTTTTCTCGGCGGCAGGGCGCTATCGGTCATATTGCTTTTATGAACGCGATTATAATTGCATATAAAAGCAACTTTGTCTAAGTTTGTTGCTGTGAATACGAATAAAAAAGTAGCGCTCATAATCTTAGATGGTTTAGGTTATGGCAAAGAGGATCAGTCAAATGCTGTGTTAGCGGCAAATACACCTTTTTTGGATGAACTATTATCCCGCTATCCGCATGCTAAATTAGAGGCTTCCGGCGAAGCGGTTGGCCTTCCTGAAGGCCAAATGGGAAATTCGGAAGTTGGCCACATGAATTTGGGGGCCGGAAGAATCGTCTACCAAGAGCTTGGAAGGATACATAAGGCCGTCAGAGAGGGGGAGTTTGAACGAAACCAGCTCCTTCAGGAGGCTTTTGCATACGCCAAAAACAATGGCAAGCATGTGCACTTCATCGGTTTACTGTCTGATGGTGGTGTGCATGCGCACACCTTACACCTGAAAGGCTTGTGTGATGCTGCAAAACATGCGGGACTTGGCAATGACCAGGTATTTATCCACGCCTTTTTGGATGGACGGGATACCGACCCGCATTCCGGTGTTGGCTACCTGACTAACATGGAACAGTTTCTTTCGTCGAGTACAGGGCAGCTGGCTTCGGCGATTGGCCGATACTATGCGATGGACCGCGACAACCGCTGGGAACGTGTAAAACAGGCATATGACTTGTTGGTGCATGGCATTGGGACATCTACGCAGGACTTGGCGAAGGCCGTACAGCAATCCTATGAAGCGGGTGTCACCGATGAATTCGTTAAGCCAATCGTCAAGACCGACGCCTATGGCACTCCGCTTACGACGATCAAAAATGGCGACATCGTGGTATGTTTCAATTTCCGTACGGACCGGGGGCGTGAGATCACGATGGCACTTACGCAACGGGCCTTTCCGGAACAGGGTATGCATCCGCTTCAATTGCGCTACCTCACCATGACTACTTATGACGAGACATTTAAGAATGTTCAGGTGCTCTTTCTCAAAGATAACCTCGTCAATACCCTGGGCGAAGTGCTCGAAGCGAACAATAAAACTCAAACGCGCATCGCCGAAACCGAGAAATATCCGCACGTCACTTTCTTTTTCTCCGGTGGCCGCGAGCAGGTGTTCAACGGTGAAAACCGCATACTCATCCCTTCGCCCAAGGTTGCGACGTATGACCTGCAGCCCGAGATGAGCGCACAAGGCGTCGCCGATGCGATATGTGATGATATCGTCACACACAAACCGGATTTTATCTGCCTCAACTTTGCCAACCCCGATATGGTGGGGCACACCGGCGTATTCAACGCGGTAGTCAAAGCGGTGGAAACCGTGGATGGCTGCGCCAGGCAGGTTGTGGAATGCGGGCTTAAAGCTGGTTACTCATTCATTATCATTGCTGACCATGGCAATGCTGAATTTATGATCAACGATGACGGTTCGGTCAATACGGCGCACACGACAAACCTTGTCCCCTGTATATTGATTGACAACGACTACAAGTCCGTGTCTGACGGCAAGCTCGGCGATATCGCACCTACGATACTAACGATGATGGGGCTGCCTATTCCTGCGGAAATGACGGGAACGATATTGGTTTAGTGGCGCATGGTTCAACGTAATCGGATATTCAGCGCAAGCCTCCTTTGCGCATTTTCGGTGTGGGTAATATCCTGTACTGGGTCTGCCGACGTCCAGTCCGACAGCCAAACAAGCCCTTATTTCGGCCTGGAAGCGTATTTCAACAGCGAGGCAACGCGGCTGCAGGAACGTGCACCGACGGTTACAAAAACCGTATCGAAAAACGGCGAAACAGAAACTCATGATGTCCGGATTGGTAATTGGCAAAATGAACTGGCATTGTTTATCGAGTCTGACATCAACAAGCCGGCTTGGCAGCATAGCTATCAAGTGGACAGTACAGCGTCTTTGCTGACTTATACCGCCATCGACCCGGACTTGCGCACTGAACAGATTACGGTGGAAAAAGATACGAATGGCCACATCAAACGTATCCGGATTGTCAATAAGGTACAAAATATGCTTTACCAGACTGGCGAGCAACTTGACTATTATCCTGATTCGCTATATCGAATCATCAGAAAACAACGGGTACAGATCATTGGTGAAAGCAATTACGCCGTGAGTGCCTTTATCCGCTAAAGGGACAGGATTCCAACTAAAAAGGCTTTGCGGTACCGCAAAGCCTTTTCTACGTTTTGTTTCGACAGCCAATCTTTTTACTTCAGGTTATCCCGGTAAACTTTTGCTTTCTTGATCTCCGTTTGGATATCCTTCTTACCCGGCGTCATGCTCAAAACCTGTTCGAAATCAGCGATGCTCTTGTCATAGGCGTCAATCGCCTTGTCCTTATCGTAATTGGCCATGCCTGAGGTACCCCGCAGGATGCCCAAATCACGATAAGCAATCCCCCTGTTTTGGTAATACTTGGCATCAGCGGCATTCAATTCGATGGCTTTGGTGTAATCCGCGATAGCGGCGTTCAACATTTTTTCCCGATTGCTGGAGCTGATTTTTGTGTCGATCTGCACAGCCAAAATGTTGTTAGCTTTACCACGATAATAGTATGCCGACTCGTGATCGGGGCGCAACTGCACCACTTTACCAAAAGATTCCAACGCCTTCCTATAGTCTCCGATTTGGTACTGCGAATATCCCAACATATACATGACATCCGGATCTCCCGACTCGGCCGGCATTGCCTTTTGCAAATGGCTGGCAGCCGCTTTGAAATCCCCGTCAATCAGGGCTTTCTGTCCTAAACGAACATTAGGATTGCTGGGCGCCGTTTCGGTAGTCTGAGCCTGCGCTACCAGCACTGCAAAACATAATGCTGCACCCGAAACAACACGGTTAAGCCCGCTAAAAAAATTGTTTAATTTGTTTCTTTTCATCACATTTAAATTACAAAAATCCTTTCTGCCTTTCTACGATATCCTCCTAAAGCGGCTTTCCGCCATCTAATGGTACAATTTCCATGCTACAAACATAATTATTATTATACTCAAATACAATTTGCGTCACACAACTTCCCAAATGAAATTTAAAACATAAAACTCTAAAAGGTCCATTTTATTATTTATCAAAAATAGTTTTTATATATTAGCAAATGTGGTGCGTAGCATACAACTAAGCTATCCTGTTCCTACAGCTGACTTTTTTTCAGTAAACGTGTCTTGATGATACAACTTAACATGGAATTATCAGAAAAGTTTGCTATTGGCATAACCATTGCACATACATATACATCACGAGATAAAGATAGATTAAACAAGCACAATAGATAGGGACTGCCAATGTGGCGCCTATATAAAAAGAACAAAAAATATTCATGAGTAATTTCGATCCATTTGACTTTAATCAGGCAATACCTATCATAAATGAAGACACCGAATTCTTCCCATTGTTAAGCCAGCAAGATGAAGATGAGATGAGCAACGCCGATCTTCCTGAATCGCTTTCAATCCTGCCTCTGCGCAATACGGTATTATTCCCCGGTGTGGTTATTCCCATTACAGTGGGCAGGGACAAGTCCATAAAGTTGGTAAAGGACGCTTATAAAGGCGATCGCATCATCGGCGTTGTGTCGCAACAAAACATGGCGATCGAGGACCCAACGTTTGACCAGCTAAACAAGGTAGGCACAGTGGCCATGATCATCAAAATATTGCAGATGCCTGATGGCAACACAACGGTAATCATCCAGGGAAAGCAGCGTTTCAGACTAAGCGATCAGATTCAAAGCGATCCGTATATCAAAGCCTTTATTGAACGCTTTGAAGAAAAAAAACACAAAGCGACCAGGGAGTTCAATGCCCTGCTCTCTTCCATCAAGGAGATGGCGCTGCAAATTATCCAGCTGTCGCCGCATATTCCCAGCGAGGCGGGTATCGCTATAAAAAACATTGAAAGCCCAGCGTTCTTGATTAATTTTATTTCCTCCAACCTCAACGCAGACCTGTCTTTCAAACAGCAATTGCTGGAAATGGCTGATTTGGAAAAGCGTGCTTCAAAGGTGCTGGAACAGCTCAATGTTGAGCTTCAATTACTGGAACTTAAAACACAGATACAGAACAAAGTAAGAGGCGATTTAGATAAGCAGCAACGCGATTATTTCCTCAATCAACAGCTGAAGACCATCCAGGAAGAATTAGGGGGTAACACGCCTGATTTGGAGATGGAAGACCTGCGGAAACGCGCAAAGTCGAAAAAGTGGTCTAAGGAAGTCGATGAGCACTTTAATAAGGAACTGGACAAACTGGCCCGCATCAATCCGGCTGCCGCGGATTATTCCGTACAGGTCAATTACCTCGAACTCCTCCTTGAGCTACCGTGGAATGACTTCACCAAAGATAATTTTGACTTGCACCGGGCCCGACGCGTTCTGGACCGGGATCATTACGGCTTAGATAAAGTCAAACAACGGATTATCGAGTACTTGGCGGTGCTGAAACTCAAACGAAACATGAAGGCTCCAATCCTCTGCCTCGTGGGCCCTCCGGGGGTGGGAAAAACATCCTTGGGCAAATCCATCGCTAAGGCATTGGGACGTAAATATACCCGTATGGCGCTCGGCGGCATCCGTGATGAGGCCGAAATCAGGGGGCATCGAAAAACCTATATCGGTGCCATGCCGGGAAGGATCATCCAGTCACTCAAAAAGGCAGGGGCTTCCAACCCCGTATTTGTACTGGACGAGATTGACAAAGTAGGCAGCGACTTCCGCGGCGATCCTTCTTCTGCATTGCTGGAAGTGCTCGATCCAGAGCAGAACAACGCTTTTTATGACCATTATGTGGAGTTGGACTATGATTTGTCAAACGTGATGTTTATCGCTACGGCCAACTCATTGACCAACATACAACCGGCACTTCTTGACCGGATGGAAATCATTGAGGTCAATGGCTATACGATTGAAGAAAAGATCGAAATCGCCAAAAAGCACTTAATACCGAAGCAACGGGAACTGCATGGGCTGCAACCCAAGGATGTGGCCATCCGACCCAAGGTCATCGAAAAAATCATCGACGAGTATACCCGCGAGTCTGGTGTGCGGGGATTGGAAAAGAAAATCGGATCGATCGTACGTGGAATCGCTACCCACGTGGTGATGGAGGACCCGCTACCGAAGCAAATCGATGCCGCGACCGTAGAGCAGATCCTTGGCGCCCCCATATTCGACAAGGAGTTTTATGAAAGTAATGAAGTGGCTGGAGTCGTGACCGGACTCGCGTGGACCCAAGTTGGGGGTGACATCCTGTACATCGAGTCAAGCTTAAGTCCTGGAAAAGGGAAATTGACCTTGACCGGCAACCTGGGCGATGTAATGAAGGAATCAGCCAGCATTGCCATGGCCTATCTTCGTGCAAATGCCGACGAATTTGGCATCGACTATGGCGTGTTCGATAAGTGGGATGTACACATACACGTACCTGCCGGCGCCACGCCGAAAGATGGACCGTCAGCCGGCATCACGATGCTTACAGCGTTGGCCTCCAGCTTTACGCAACGCAAGGTGAAAGAGAAGCTGGCCATGACTGGTGAAATCACACTTCGTGGAAAAGTGCTTCCGGTAGGCGGCATAAAAGAAAAAATATTGGCTGCCAAACGGGCCGATATCAAAGAGGTGATACTCTCGAAAGCCAATAAAAAGGACGTGCTTGAAATTAAGGAAGATTATATCAAGGATCTGACGTTTCACTATGTTACCGAAATGCATGAAGTGGTTAACCTGGCGCTGCTGAAGCAACAAGTAAAAAAACCAAAGAAACTGGTCTTGGATGAAGCGTAGCGCTGTATTCCTTGACTTTTGTTTATGTAAATTAATTGTTATCTTAGCTTCATGCTTACAGAGTCGCTGATTATCTTGGCGTTGATTCTATTAAACGGTGTGTTTTCGGCTTCCGAAATAGCTATTGTATCAAGCCGTAAGGCTCGTTTACAGGTACTGGCTGATAAAAAAAGTGCGGCGGCTAAACAAGTGCTTAAGCTTAAGGACTCGCCAAACCGATTTCTTTCTACCGTGCAAATCGGCATCACGCTCATTGGAATCCTCACCGGTATTTTCGGCGGAGCGACCATAGCCCAGCGTCTCGACGTTTACCTTTCGGAAATTTCCTGGCTCAGTGGATACAGCGCTCAACTATCCGTGTTGATAGTAGTCGTCATCATCACGTTTCTCACATTGGTGCTTGGTGAGTTGGTGCCCAAACGCGTTGGTCTTGCCATCCCGGAAAAGTATGCCATGATAATGGCCTTTCCCATGGACATTCTCAGCAAGGTGGTAGCACCGTTTGTGTGGCTGCTTAGCGCAACCACCGACGGGATTGTCAAGTTGCTCAACATCAAGACATCCCAAAATGCGGTAACGGAAGAAGAAATAAAAGCACTGGTGGATGAAGGTGCCGACATCGGTGCCATTGAACACATTGAACACGAAATTGTGGACCGCGTATTTAGTCTGGGAGATAAGCGCGCCGTCAACTTGATGACACACCGAAGCAATATTGTGTGGCTGGATATCGACGACGAATACGAGGAACATAAACGAACCATTCTGGAGAGTGGCCATACTGTTTATCCGGTATGTAAAGACAGCCTGGACAACATTATCGGTGTCGTGCACATCAAATTTTTGCTAAAACAATACCTTATTGATCAACCCATTAACCTCATGCAGCTGACGCAACCCGTCAATTATGTCCACGAAAACAGTTCAGCTTATAGCATCCTCAATAAATTTAAAGCATCCAAGATCCACCAAGCCGTCGTGCTTGATGAATATGGGTCGCTGCAAGGTATCGTGACCATTAATGATATCCTAAGCAGCCTGGTCGGCGATATATCCAACAGCGATACCGCTGAAAGGCCCGAAATCGTCAGACGTGAGGACGGTAGCATGCTTATTGATGGACAGTACCAACTGGACAACCTGTTTACCTTGTTGAACATTACAACAGATGACGAAGACAATGGGCTTGGCAATATCAATACCATAGCCGGACTCGTCTTGCTTAAACTTGGGCGTATGCCTATCACAGGTGAACGGATGCAGTGGAAAAATTATGAGTTTGAAGTCATAGATATGGATGGCAACCGCATTGACAAAGTATTGGTAACCTCGCTATAAATAACGAAAACCGCAAACATTTTCGGCACATAAACGCTTATAGCTATTATGATGGCTTATAATATTGCAGTTTATGTAGGAAGCCTCAGAAAGGCTTCATTTAGTCGGAAAATGGCGAAAGCGCTGATAGCGCTCGCCCCCGAGTCACTCCAATTGGAAATCATGGACATCAGCAAGTTGCCGATGTATAACGAAGATCTTGATGAATCACCGCCGGAAGAATGGGTCCTGTTTCGTAAGCAGCTCAAAGATTGCGACGGTATCCTGTTTGTTACACCTGAATATAATCGGACGATACCCGGTGTGTTGAAAAATGCGCTAGACGTTGGTTCTCGTCCGTACGGCGAAAGCTCTTGGGATGGCAAACCGGCCGCCGTGGTCAGTGTCTCCCCCAGTGCTATCGGTGCCTTCGGCGCAAATCATCACCTGAGACAGGCATTGGCGTACCTTAATGTACCTGCCATGGCGCAACCCGAAGCGTATGTCGGCCATGCAAACGAACTTTTTGACGAGGATGGAAGCCTTACGAACGCCGCTACCATAGAGTTTCTACGTGACTTCATGCGTGCTTTCGCCGATTGGGTGGCTACCATCAAGGGTTGAGCTACGGCAAATGGTTACAGCACACCGCTTGCCAGCAACTCACGTTCCATTTCTTGCTGCAAGGCCAGTGCCTCCCGTCTTGCCTGCTCGGCAAAGTCAAGGCCGTTGGACGCATAGATGATAGAACGTGTGGCATTCACCAGCAACCCGCAGTCGGCATTCATGCCATATTTGCACACATCGCGCAGGCTACCGCCCTGCGCCCCCACGCCGGGCACCAGCAGGAAATGGTCTGGTGCATGTTTGCGGATGGTTGCAAAGGCTTCGCCTCGCGTAGCCCCGACAACATACATGAGGTTGCCGGTATCGCCCCAGGTATTGGTTTTTTGAATGACCCGCTCGAAAAGCTGCACCCCCTGCTCGTCCGCAATCGTTTGGAAATCCAGCCCCCCTGCATTGGAGGTAAGCGCCAGAACGATTCCCCATTTGCCTTCAAACCCGAGAAAAGGCTGCACCGAATCGTGCCCCATATACGGCGCAATGGTAATGGCATCAAAGCCAAGCCCCGATGTCCCCTGATCAAAAAATGCCTGCGCATAACGCTTGGCCGTATTGCCGATGTCCCCACGCTTAGCATCAGCGATGCGAAGGCAATCTTTAGGCAATGCTTCCCACGTTTTTTGCAGGCTTTTCCAGCCAGCTACTCCCCTCCTCTCATAAAACGCTATATTGGGCTTGTATGCCACGCATAAATCCGCCGTCGCGGCAATGATCTGCCGATTGAATTCAAAAACCGGATCTTCACTGTCCAGCAAGTGCGGCGGAATCAAATCGATATCGGTATCGAGGCCTATGCAAAGAAAGGATCGCTTAGTCTTGATTTGTCGGATAAGTTCGTGGCGGGTCATGCTATACGGTTTTTTTAATTGCGCAAACCTAAAAGAAAAATCGCTGCTAAAAAATAAAAACCTTATATTTATCGTCAGATATCTCATGATGAACATCTTCATAACCCGAGAAGTCCCGGCAATCATCAAACAATCATTGACCGATCAGGGCCATAGGCTTTTTGAATGGACGGAAAAGCGCGATCTGACTCCCGATGAGCTCATCCAGTATGCAAAAGACAGCGATGCCTTATTTAGCGTAGGCGGGCATGCCATCGACAGCCATGTATTGGCGGCGTGCGACCACCTCCGCGTCATTGCACTGTGTAGCGTAGGCTATGACCATGTAGACGTGGCCACCGCCACCCGTTTGGGCATCCCAATCGGGAATACACCGGGCGTGCTGAGTAAAGCGACGGCCGACACGGCCTTTTTACTGATGCAAAATGTCGCCCGCAAGGCGATTCACAAACACAAGGAAATTCTGCGTGGCAATTGGGAATTTTTTGATCCAATGGTGGACCTCGGCATTGATTTACAAGGCAAAACATTGGGAATATACGGGCTGGGGCGCATCGGCTACGAGATGGCTAAGAGCTGCCGCTATGCCTTCAATATGCCCGTCATTTACCACAACAGAGGGCATAATGAAGAGGCCGAGCAGGATTTGGATGCACGTAGGGTATCATTTGAAGAACTGCTCGAGCAAAGTGATGTCCTCAGTGTACATGCCAACCTCAGTGACCAGACTCAAGGGATCTTCAACCGTGATGCGTTTTCCAGAATGAAGGCATCAGCGATTTTTATTAATACCGCGAGGGGTTCCATGCATAATGAAGAAGACCTCCGGACCGCCCTGGAAAATGGAGTGATTTGGGGTGCGGGCCTCGATGTCACGAACCCGGAGCCGATGGCACCCGATAATCCACTCCTGAATATGCCCAATGTGGCCATTTTACCGCATATAGGCTCGGCAACCGTTGAAACCCGGATGAAAATGATGCAGCTTACGGTAGAAAATGTACTCGCAGGTCTCCGCGGCGACAAACTCCCCTACTGTGTCAATCCGGAGGTCTATAACCACTAGCTACGCTTCATGGCATGGCCCATGGTTATTCGGCAGCCAGTTTCTGGATGAACTCGACGACCTCAGGGCGGCTGTAATCAGCCATCCCTTCATGGCGCGCCGCGACTTGCCCCTGCTTATCAAGGATAATGGTGGTTGGAATGGCATTGCCAAGCCAATCAGCCGGGATATTACCCGAAGGAATGTGCACAGGTAAGCTCAATTTTCTATCGACCATGAATTGCTTGGATTGCTCGTATTGATTATCCACATCGACCATGACAAAGACGACATGCTCATGATCCTTAAATTGCTGGTAAAGCTTGTCAATAGATGGCAGCTCGGCGATACAGGGGGGACACCAAGTGGCCCAAAAATTAATGAACACCACCTTACCCGATTGGTTGGCTACGTCGATGCGGGTACCTTCGCCATCCTTAAAAAAAACCGGTGGCCGCCCTGCTGCCGTCGACGGCGTTGGCTGTGCCACCGTGTCCGTACTATTGGCCAAATCCGGCTTGTATAAGCCGATTGCCATCAAGCCCCGACTTACCCACGCCTTTGCATCTGGGTTCAACAACAATACAACCATAAATAAACACAGCGTAAGCGTGATGACGGTGGATGTGCTAATCTTTTTCATTTGAATTCGTTATTCGTTTTTCTTATAACGCCCCTTCAACCCCAAGGCCAAATAAGGCAAAGTCATATTTTACGGGGTCTTCGGGGTCCAGCAATCGTAAGTTGTTGGTCAGCTCCATCGCTGTCTTCCAATCGGATTGGCGCCGTTGGATAAGCCCTAGTTTACGCGCGACCCGCTCGACATGCACATCACAGGGACAAATCAATTGGGAAGGCATGATCCGCCGCCACAAGCCGAAATCTACCCCTCGGTCGTCATGCCGCACCATCCAGCGCAAAAACATATTCAGCCGCTTACAGGCGGATTGCTGCAACGGCGAGCTGACGTGTTTCCGCGTGCGCAGCGGATAATCAGGCAAGCTGAAGAAATAGGCACGAAAATGATTCAAAGCCTCCTCCACTCCAAAATGATGGGTTTGCAGCGTGCCGAGATAGCAAACGGATGAAGCAAGCGCCGGACTTTCATGCGCCACTGTTTGAGGTTCCAAGTATTCGGCACGAAATTCCGTATCGGCCGCGTTGGGAGGCAGAAATGCGTTTTCCAATGAATCATGCATCGCATAGTGCGCCCGAAAAAAGCTGATGAAATATAGCAAATCGGTATCGTTGAATGTACGGTGTTTAAAACCGACCAATTGCTTCAGATCGCTTTCTTGATGGAGCCGCACGAAATCAAATGGTACGCCATCCATACGGGTAATCAGCTCCGTACACTTATTGATAATGGTCTTGCGCTGCCCCCAAGCCAGGACCGCCGCGAAAAACCCCATGATTTCGATATCCTGCTTCCGGGTAAACCGATGCGGAATACATATCGGGTCATCGGCAATAAATGCCGGCCGGTTGTATTCGTCCACCTTGCCGTCAAGAAAGCCCTTAACATCAAACGCCATTACTTAAGTGCCCCTTCTAAATCGGCCAACAAATCGTCAATATCCTCAATTCCCACACTGATGCGGATCAGGTTGTCTACTACCCCCACCCGCTCTCGGACTTCCTTTGGTATGGAGCCATGTGTCATTGTCGCGGGATGGTTGATGAGCGATTCCACACCGCCCAGCGACTCGGCTAAGGTAAACACTTTAAAGGATGACGCTACGGCAAACGTATCGGCAAGCGATGCATCTTTCAGCACAATGGATACCATGCCGCCGAAATCGCGCATTTGCCGCTTTGCAACAGCATGGCCTGGATGGTCTTCAAACCCTGGCCAATAGATTTTCGCTATCCGGGGATGTGTACGGAGGTATTTGGCTACCTGACGACCGTTTTCGCAATGTGACTGCATGCGCAAGTGCAGCGTCTTAATCCCCCGCAGTACCAAGAAGCTGTCCTGGGGGCCTGGTGTACCGCCACAGGCATTGTAATAAAAGAACAACTTGTCGTACAGCACCTTATCATTCACCACCAAGGCACCCATCACTACGTCCGAGTGCCCCCCGATGTACTTCGTCACGGAATGCATCACAATATCTGCCCCCAGATCCAACGGGTTTTGCAGATATGGCGAGGCAAAGGTATTATCGACAGCGAACAATACGCCGGCTGCTTTTGCCAGTTGTCCTATGGCCGCGATATCCGCCAATTTCAACGTTGGGTTGGTCGGTGTTTCAATCCATATCAAACGGGTTTGAGCCGTGATTTTCTCTTGGATTTGTAAAGGATCGGAGGTATCCACGAAATGAAATTTGACGCCATAACGCTCATATACTTTTGTGAACATCCGGTAAGAGCCTCCATAAAGGTCATCTCCCGTAATCACTTCATCCCCTGGCGCCAGCAGCTTCAGTACGGCCTCTGTCGCTGCCATCCCACTGGAAAATGCCAATCCATGACGTCCATTTTCCAATGCCGCAAGACAGTCTTCCAATGCCTTACGTGTCGGGTTAGTGCCCCTTGAATACTCATAACCTTTATGGTCGCCTGGCGCCGCCTGCCGATACGTCGACGTCTGATAGATGGGTGTCATTACTGCACCGGTTGTCGGATCAGCATGCTGCCCTGCGTGAATGGCCTTTGTTGCAAATTTATATCCCATGATAATCAATGAATCGATGAACAATAGTGGGGTAAAGTTATCAAACATTCACCGAAGAAACGAATCGGATGACGGCCAACATCGTGATCAGAATTGGAGCGGCGAACGATAGACAAACCGGTAACCGAGATCGGCTACCAACCGGTCAGGCAACACCATCTTTGCGGTCTTGTCGGCTTCCGAAAAAGCTGCCGGTAACCCATAACCGTATTTTGTTGCGGAAACGTCAATGACGTCTTTCTTTAGCGGATGTTCGGGGCAGACTACATTGTATGTCTTTCCTTGCGAACGCGCTGCCATCATGGCGCGGATGATGCCATAAACATCTTCAACATGCACGAAATTTGCCGTTTGATACCCTATCTCGCAGACCTTGCCGACAAAATACTTCGCCATGACGCGCTCCTGGCCAAAGAGCCCCCCCAACCGCAGGATATTTAAATCGGGAAAAGCCAAACGTAGCATCGATTCGCCCAGTAACAACTTGGGTTCCAATTCTTCGGCTGCGAATGTATCTTCAGCAATCCGAGCGTCGACCTTCGGATAAATACCCACCGATCCGAAAAACATGGATTGCCCGAACGAATGGGTCTCCAGGAAAACACGGAGGCGGAAAAACCGGCGTTCGACCACCTCCATAGTGTCCTTATGTGTGATAGGGACGCTGATGATAACCACGTCAAACACCGCCTCACGAATGCCTGCAACCTTATTTTCGATGTCGAAATTGGCGACGTGTGCCTTTAACCCCAGCTGTACCAACCGCGCGGCTTTGTCTTCGGATGTGCAGGTGGCCCACACTTGGTGCCCCCCATTGACCAAATGGGTGGCTACATAGGTACCCACCCATCCACATCCTATGATAAGAACCTTCTTTGCGGACATAGTCACCTAATACGCCCTCGCAAAAAGCACACGCTGCGTCGAAGGCTTCCCGGTACGTATACACACACCCGCTTCTTCTTTATTGGCCAACGGAATACAGCGGATCGTCGCTTTGGTTTCCTCCTTGATGAGCTTTTCGGTTTCGACAGTGCCATCCCAATGCGCAGACACAAAGCCGCCTTGCTCATCGAGTACCCGCTTAAACTCGTCATAGGTCTCTACCTCCACGGTATTCGCATCACGGAAACCCAATGCTTTTTCATAGATTGTGTGCTGGATAGTTTCCAGTAACTGTTCTATCCGGTCGGCCAATCCCGCTTGGGATACCGTTTCCTTGGTCTGGGTGTCACGACGTGCTATCTCCACCGTACCATTTTCCATGTCGCGTGTCCCTACGGCGATACGCACAGGCACACCTTTGAGTTCCCACTCGGCAAATTTAAATCCGGGCCGGTGTGTATCGCGGTCGTCATACTTGACGGAAATACCTTTGGATTTCAATTCGGCAATCAGCGTATCCGCCAATCCGCCTATCGTTTGCCGCTCTTCCTCATTTTTGTATATCGGCACGATGACCACCTGTATGGGTGCCAACTTAGGTGGCAGCACCAATCCTTGGTCATCGGAATGCGCCATAATCAACGCCCCCATCAGCCGGGTAGACACTCCCCATGACGTAGCCCAAACATAATCGAGCTTCCCGTCTTTGGCTGTAAATTTTACGTCAAACGCCTTGGCAAAATTCTGCCCCAAAAAATGAGATGTGCCCGCCTGCAGGGCTTTACCATCCTGCATCAGTGCCTCAATGCACAGTGTGTCCAAGGCTCCGGCAAACCGTTCGTTTTCTGTTTTGCGGCCTCGTACCACGGGCAGGGCCATCCAATTTTCGGCAAAGTCGGCATAAACTCCCAGCATTCGCGCTGTTTCTTCCATCGCTTCTTCACGTGTGGCGTGGGCGGTGTGGCCCTCTTGCCAAAGAAATTCGGCCGTACGAAGGAAAAGCCGGGTACGCATTTCCCAGCGAACAACGTTTGCCCATTGGTTGACCAAGATGGGCAAATCGCGATAGGACTCTATCCATCCCTTATAAGTATTCCAGATGATGGTTTCAGAAGTGGGGCGCACAATGAGCTCTTCTTCCAACTTTGCTTCTTCATCGACCACGATGTTGCCCGAACCGTCATTCTTTAAGCGGTAATGGGTCACCACGGCGCACTCTGTGGCGAACCCTTCAACATGCGAAGCTTCCTTGGAAAAAAAAGATTTTGGAATGAACAAAGGAAAATAAGCATTGCTATGCCCTGTATCTTTAAACATCTTATCGAGCGCCGCTTGCATCTTTTCCCAAATGGCATAGCCGTAAGGTTTTATCACCATGCATCCCCGCACCGCAGAGTGCTCAGCCAGGTCAGCCTTTACGACAAGTTCATTGTACCACTGGGAATAATCCGTTTTGCGACTTGTAATTCCTTTGCTCATAGTTGACTTTCTATAAAATTAGTGTAATTTTTGCAGATTGCAATACGTTTAACCGTAATGTACTGTTTAAATTTTGCCAAGCAAAGGTAGTCCCTTTTGGCAAATTTACCGAACAAAAAATGATCGGCGGATTAAACCAATCATACAAAATATCGTCTATACACATAAAAGCGAGGGCTTTAACCAAACGAAAGGATAATTGACATGAAGACCAATAGATTAGTAGTCAGCGTAATAACCTTAGCAAGCATTCTGCTTTTGGGTGCGTGCAGCACGTCGAGGCAGGTTGCATTCCGCGACGACGTCTATAATAATAATGCCCGGGCAGTGGAGGAAAGTTATCAAAGCCCGGATTATTATTATGATGAACGGGCTCAGCAGGATGAGCAACAAGCGGTAGCAGCGGACGGATATTATGAAGACGAGTATGCGGATGATGGCTATTACAATGATTATTATGCTGATGAGTACAGCGACAGTGAATATGCCAATCGGATAAACCGTTTTTATTATAATTCCCCCGGAATGAGCTATTATGACCCTTGGTTTGATCCATGGTTCGGATTCAATTCCTGGTACGGACCCGGATGGGGCATGGGCTGGGGTGGCGCCTGGAGTCTCGGTTTCGGCTGGGGTTGGGGTGGCTGGGGCCTCGGTTGGGGCAGCAGCTGGTATAACCCTTATTTCGGCGGTCATTGGGGCTGGGGTTCACCTTATTATGGCAGAGGCTTCGGGGGTCCCTATGCGTACAGCCGCTGGGGATGGGGCGGCTGGGGTGGCTATTATCCCGGTGCCGTTATTATTGACAACCGCACGAGAGGCACCCGCACGGCCTCGCGTTCGCGCATGGATGTCCGGACAGGCCGCTCAAGTAATGCCGTTGGATCATCCCGGACAGCGACCAGAACGGCGATTAGCCGTGATGCAAATGGCCGCATTTCCACTCGCACGGTAGCTACGAGAAGTGCAGGCGATGCGACCCGCACTTCGGTCACCCGTGGAGGTGCAACCTCTACCGTTAGAGGTACTCGGCCAAGCAGTACACGCAGTACCGGCAGCTCCGAAGGTATACGGAGTGGCCGTCCCGCCGGTCAGACTGCCCGGCCAGTAGGGACAACCACTCGTAGGCCTGCGGGGCAAAGTGCTCGCCCCGCTTCGACTACCCGTCCAACTGGGAGCAATGCCCGGCCTGCCCGCCCGGCTTCCTCTACACGTCCAAGTAGCGTAGCCCCCCGGTCATCCGGAAGCGGCAGCAGAGGTTCTTCCGTATCACCTCCATCCCGTTCTTCAGGTTCCGGCGGTGGCGTTAGCCGTGGTAGCAGTGGTAGCAGCAGCCGTGGAGGCGGAAGAGGCAGAGGTTAATCGTTATTCCATCAGAGCACGACAACAATATTATAAAAGACAGGTCAGCTACAATCTATACCAAAGGATTGGCTGACCTTCATTATACAAGTTTCAATGTACTAAACATATGATAAAGCCAAAAAGCATAATAGTCTTAGCGTCGTTATGGGGATGCGCATTTATCCCTGCCCAAGCGCAATCGTTGGATGAGTTTTTGCGGTTTTCACAACCCGAACAGGGCGCATCTGCGCGATTTAAGGCACTTGGAAATGCCCAAACGGCACTCGGTGGGGATCTCAGTTCGGTATCCGGAAATCCCGCCGGCCTCGGATTCTTCGGACAATCGGACATCGGCTTGTCTTTTGACTTCAGCAGCGATGTCAACAGCGCCTTATACTTTGGTACTAATAGCAGTAACAATGTCGATAAGTTTGCCATCAACCAAGCAGCTGCGGTCTTTCATATCCCCACCAGGAAAGTGCGCGGCAGCAACCTTTCGTCAGGCTGGCTCAACTTCAATGTCGGTATCGGCTATCACCGGACAAACAACTTTCATTCTACACTGGGATTTACCGGCGTAAACCATGAGAGCAGCTACGGTGACTTTATGGCGTTGGAAGATGGTTTCCTCCTTGGTGATATCGGTTGGCAGTTTGGCATGGTAGACGAAAATGCCAATGGCCAGTTGATTCCAATGACCGCGGTGGACAATGTACAAACCGCATACTACCGTGAGCAAGGACATCAATCCGAAACCAACCTTTCTTTCGGTGCTAACTATTCGAATCAATTCTACATCGGTGCAAGTGTGGGCTTCACCCGTATCAACAACCGTATGAACCGGCTGTTTATGGAAGATGGTGCCATCCTGGATTATGGTTATATTTATAGCCAAAACCCCGGCTCCCGTTTTGTGAATCCGAACCACAGTGACTACGGGATATACAACCCCCTCTTGGAATCGGCGTATGAATTTGACGACGAATACTGGTCAAACACTACCGGAAACGGATTTAATGCTAAGCTTGGTGTAATTTTCAAACCAGTCCCGCAAGTTCAGATCGGACTTTCGGCCACCACACCGACTTGGTATAGCCTCACCAACGATTATGAAGACTACTTCGGTATTACCAATTACCTGACAAACGGTTCGGATAATTTTGATGAAAACCCCGGTGATCCGGTATATTATGATTACAACCTGCGTACCCCTTACAAACTAAGCGGTGGCGTAGCCTATATCTTTGGCGAAGGGCTTTTGAGCGCCGACATTGACTACGTCGATTACGCTAGCATGTCGATGTCTTCGTCCGATGCGGTATATGACCGCGATTTCAATGATGGGATTGCGGCTACTTATGGTAGTGCCGTCAATTTCAGAATAGGCGGTGAGTACTTAATTGCTCCGCTATTGATGATCAGGGCTGGGTACGGCTATGCTGGCAGCCCGTACAAAGATGAAGGCATTGATTATAGTGGTCAAACGGTTTCCGGTGGCCTGGGCTATCGCATCAACAACGTCTACGTAGATTTGACTTACCAAAATTTCCAACGGAGTTACAACATGAGCCCTTATCTGTTAGACGACGCAGCTGGCTGGTATAGTCCGGTTGCCGAAGTAAAAAACCAGCGGCATAATGTGCTGTTATCCGTGGGCTTAAAGTTTTAGGAAACAGGGAATCATCCAAGCCAGTCCGATACTAACGGCGAAAGGCCTGTCCGAAATTTTTTGGACAGGCCTTTTCGATTTTGTGTCCCGGTTACCCGCAGACTGGGCGGCATCACCTATATGGAGAACCAGAGATCAAGCTTTATTCACAAAAGCGCGCAACATCCAGTTCTGTTTTTCGTTGAATTGCATAAACGCATTGATCATGTCATTAGTCCCCTCATCTTCTGCTTCCGAAGTAATTTCCAGCAAATCACGCTGCATGGCGATTAGCGCTTCCAAATCCTCGATGATAGCCTTGACCATGTCGACATCTTTCATCCCGATGGTATCTGCCTCCTTGAGTTCAGCGTTCTCTACATAATCCTTGAATGTGCTGAAGGGGGATTTACCCAGTGTAAGAATGCGCTCCGCCAACTCGTCAATGGTTGTCAGTGCATTGGTATACAATTCTTCGAACTTCGCATGCAACGTAAAGAAATGGTTCCCGCGGACATTCCAATGGCATCCGCGCAATTTCTGGTAATGAATATGATAGTTGGCTAATAAATCATTCAGGTGATCAACAACCGGCCTTAGTTTTTTCTCTTCTAGACTAATTACTTTTGGGTTCATGATGTTATAAGTTTATTTGTCTGTAAAACAGCGGAAGCTACAAAAAGTTTCCCATGTCATCATGGGGTGCGTTTCTTTCTGACAAAAAGATTATAGTTTTCATGCTTCTCCACATAAATATCTTCGCCGATATCAATGAAACCGTCCAACGCCACTGCATCGTACCACTTGCCTTCTATCTCGACCTTGCCGGATGGGCGGAGTACGGTCTTGGCTTTGCCCTCCTTGTCGACTAATGCGCTATTTTTCTGCGAAGAGGTGTATCCTTCCTGCGAACGTTGTTCGTCCTGCAATACCAGACGTTGGAAAGCACGGCTTCTCAACAGATTTTTGCCAAAAATAACCATCACGATGGTCGCCACCACCATAGAGGCGATGACCAATAAAAACGAATTGAACAGCATACCGGGCTCACCAATTGAAAAATCAAAATAATCGTTAACAACCATACTGAATGCCAACCCACATACCAGGCAGATAATACCCAATATACCCGCAACACCGAAGCCAGGGATTACAAATAACTCCAGTAATATGAGCACCAAGCCAGCTATAAACAACGCAATCTCCCAATTGTCGGCCAGCCCTTGAAGGTATAGCGGTGCAAAGAAAAGTACGGCTGCGATAATGGCAACAACCAATGCAAAGCCAATACCCGGGGTCTGCAGCTCAAAATAAATCCCACCGATAATGAGCAGCATCAGTATACCGCTAACCGCTGGATTGATAAGAAAGGCGATAATCCGGTCAATGGCTGTAATGCGATGCACCGTGATCTGCGGATCACGTATCCCCTCTGCGGCGAGCACTGCGTCTGCCGACGCAACTTCCGCTTCCGCCAGCCGGACGTCAACAGCTTCCGACGACGTCAGTGTAAGCACTTTACCGGCAGGTTTGATGTGGGGTAGATCCACATCTGGATCTACAAACGCTTCGGCGATCTTCGGATCACGGCCCTTGGCTTCGGCTGTTGCCCGCATCAGGCCCCGCATATAGGATTGGTGCTTTTCGGGGAGCACCTGCCCTGATTGATCAACGACACTCGCGGCACCAATGCTGGACCCCTTGCTCATGTAAATCCGGTCGGTAGCCAACGCTATCAGCGCGCCTGCCGAGGCAGCATTGTGGTTGATGAAAACCACCGTCTTAACCGACGAATCCAATATCCGAACACGGATGGAGTCCGCAAAATTGACCATCCCGCCAAATGTATTCATCTCGATAAGTACCAAATCCACTTTGGCCTGTTCCGCTTGGGCGAACGCATTTTTTACCGTTCGCCAGGCATTGGGACCGATATCTTCCTTTAGATCAAACCGGTAAACCTGTTGCGCCTGTACGGAAAAACTCACGAGTAACAGTCCAAAGAAGAATGACGCCAGCCCGAACAGTTTCTTTGTCTGCTTTTTTTTGCACATATCGTTCAAAACCTTATAATTTTGAGGGCTATTAATTAATGGATAAATATACATTAAAAACGGTATTCCAAAAAAGTTTTTTGGGACTCATTTGGCGCATTGAAGCCGATACGGCAAATGGTGTGCTTGCCATCGAAACCCGCAACCGGGATCAAGGAACCCCTTCATTCTCGGTAGTAGACTACACAACGGGCGTTTCGTTGATCCATGAAATACCCTATGGCGACCGCCATTGGACCTTAGCCGGGATTATTGAGGGTAAATTGATTGTTCGGGCGTTTGGCACGGACAGTCCCGACCATCCTGGCATCGCCTGCCTTGATGCCTTTACCGGTAACCTCCTGTGGGAACAGTTTAACTATACGTTGCTGGGTATCGCCAACCGGCAACTCATTGTCAGGCATCGCAGTTTTGCCGCCGGCTACGAACAATACCTCGCGCCATCCGACGGAAATTTAACACAATTTAACATTTCAATCGATAAACCTATTGGCTCTGCCGTAGTCTTACCCCGGACGTATACGGCAGACGTTCCTACGTTTCTGAAAAATTATGCGGTTTATGGCGATATTTTTTATTGCCAGGTGGGTTCAAAACATATCTGGGCTTTCCATGAAAAAGATGGACAGGCATTCCGTGTCAGACTGGTTGTATCCAGCGGACGAGCCATATTGGCGGATGTGGTTGTGTTAGCAAACCTGGTTAAAATGACACCGGAAGTTTTTTTTATGATTGATCAGTTGCTTTTCATCATCAGCGATAATAAACAGGAAATTGTTTCGTATTTAGTATAATTGCAACGAATTTTTAACATGAGCATTACATATAAAACCACCTATTTATACCGTACCTCTTTTTTTATGGCGCTGCTAATCGGTTGTTGCAGCTTTTCGTCAAAGGCTTCATCTGTACTGGATTCCATAGGTGTGAGTTATGAAAATGGCAAAAAAATAGTTATCCACCAATTGGAGGCGCGAGAAACGTACTACGGGTTGAGCAGGCAATACGGGGTACCCGTCAAGCAAATCATAGCTGCCAATGGCAATAAATCACTAAAAGTTGGCGATACCGTGCGCATCCCTGCAGCAGATTCAAATGCCAACGCCGGTAATAGCACGACAAACGATACCGGATCGACAGCCCTCGCTGCCGCGGATGTAGCCGCTCCCCCGGCATTATCGCAAGACGAATACACCGCATACAAGGTTGGCAACGGCGAAACCCTCTTCAATATTTCCAAACGGTTTGTCATATCCGTTGAAAGCATCAAACGCGCAAACGGTCTCACCGACGAAGCACTGAAAGCGGGCACCATCCTGAAAATTCCAAACAAGGAACTTCCGCCCGCGCCTCCCAAAGCGAGCCAGCTTATTGTCACGGAAGATTCTGCGGCCAGTGAAGCGGACCCTCTGGTCATCCCCGAAAACCGATATGGCATCCGTGAAATGACCGAAAAAGGAGTCGGCGTGTGGATAGATGACCTCAACCAAGGGGAAGGCAGCATGCTTGCGTTGCATAAAACCGCTCCCATCGGTACCGTGATCAAAATCACTAACCCAATGACGAACCGCACCGCGCTGATTAAAGTGGTGGGCAAATTTGCAGAGACTGCAGAAACGAAGGATGCCATTATTGTTGTCTCAAAATCAGCAGCGTCTTTAATCGGCGTACTCGATAGACGCTTCCAGGTGGAAATCTCCTACGGCACCCCAAATGACTCAAACTAACGCACCGTACGTCGTTGGCATCGCGGGAAGCAGTGGCTCTGGAAAAACATTTTTTCTGAATAGTTTCCTCAACCACTTCGCCCCGCACGAGGTGGCGCTGATCTCGCAAGACGATTATTATATCCCTGCGAATACCAAGACACGGGAAGAGAACAAATTATATAACTTTGATCTGCCCACGGCTATTGACCGTGCCGCATTTTTCCGGGATATTGAAACGCTTGTCGATGGCCGGACCATTTTCCGGAAAGAATACACCTTCAACAATCCGGCGTTGAAACCGAAATTGCTGGAGACCCGGGCTGCCCCTATTTTAATTATTGAAGGATTATTTATTTTTTACTACGAGGAAGTAAACGCCTTGCTCAATCATCGCATATTCTTGCATGCGGAAGAAGAAATCGCTTTGCAAAGACGCCTGAAAAGAGACTTGGTTGAGCGCGGCTACAACGATGAAGACGTGCGATATAAATGGGTAAATCATGTCATGCCCGCCTATCGGCAATATCTTCTGCCCTATCGCGACCTGTGCGACCGCATTATCATTAATAATACGGATGATCCGGCCCCCCTTGTGGCAATCATAGACGAAATTTCCACCGAGCTGCGCACAAAAGTCTTCTAAAGCTGCATCTCAGGAATCATTCCTGACGCCTTGAATCTGCCTGCCGTGGCATTGCGTATTTCATCAACACTGACTCCGGGAGCGCGTTCCAGCAAGTGGAAACCACCGTTTTCGATATCGACCTCGAAAACCGCCATTTCGGTTATCACTTTCCGGATGCAGCGCACTCCTGTAAGCGGCAGCGTGCACCGGGAAAGTAGCTTGCTCTCCCCGGCCTTACTAACCTGCTGCATGGCTACGATAATGTTTTTGGCCGACGCTACGAGATCCATGGCCCCGCCCATGCCTTTGACAAGCTTTCCCGGTATTTTCCAGTTGGCGATGTCTCCGTATTCCGACACTTCCATCGCGCCGAGGATAGTTAGGTCGACCTTTTGCGCCCTAATCATTCCAAAGCTCATCGCCGAGTCGAACACCGAAGCGCCAGGCGACATGGTAACGGTCTGCTTTCCGGCATTGATGAGATCGGCGTCTTCCTCTCCTTCGTAGGGGAATGGCCCCATACCCAGCAACCCATTTTCAGACTGCAATACCACTTGCATACCGTCAGGTATAAAATTCGCCACTAACGTCGGTATACCGATGCCCAGGTTCACATAATAACCGTCTTTTATCTCCTGAGCGATACGCTTGGCTATCCCGTTTTTATCCAGCATAATCTACCGCTTTCGTTAAATTGATTCCCTCACGTTTCCTCACCGTGCGTTGTTCAATCCGCTTTTCATAGCCCTGCCCCTGGAAAATCCGATGCACATAAATACCAGGGGTATGAATATGATCGGGATCCAATTCACCTGCGTTTACGAGCTCTTCCACTTCCGCAATCGTAATCCTGCCGGCCATGGCCATCACAGGGTTGAAGTTACGGGCCGTTCTCCGGTAGATTAAGTTGCCAGCGGTATCTCCCTTCCATGCTTTTACAAGCGCAAAATCAGCTTCAAAGGCCATTTCCATCACATAGTCTTTGCCTCTGAAACTCCGTATTTCCTTTCCCTCGGCCACCTCAGTGCCTACGCCGGCAGGCGTGAAGATCGCGGGCATGCCATAGCCCGCCGCAAGGCAGCGAGTAGCCAAGGTGCCCTGTGGGATCAATTCCACTTCAAGCTCGCCGCTGAGCAACTGCCGTTCAAATTCTGCATTTTCTCCCACGTAAGAGGCTATCATTTTTTTTACCTGGCGTTTCTGGAGCATCATGCCGATGCCGAAATCATCCACTCCTGCATTGTTTGAAATGCAGGTAAGCCCCGAAATGCCCTGCCTGACGATTTCATTGATACAATTTTCGGGTATACCGCACAGACCGAAACCGCCCAACATGAGCGTCATACCGTCAGTGATACCTACGATGGCTTCGCGCGCGTCATTTACAACCTTATTAATCATGACGTTTATACATTGGTATATATTGGGTACTTCCCTACCGGGAATGTCCACAAGTTACAAAACTTATGACAATCATCCAAGTCTCCACATCAGCCCGTCAAAAATTTCCCGTGTTAATTGGAATTTTTCTAAATAAAGCCTTAACTTTGCAACGTGATGTATGATGAGCGCCCATTGATTGTGTTGACCACGGCGGAATGCCGGTTGCCCGGAGCGGCCGATCCGCAAACCTATAAAGGCTTTAATCCGTATGGCCCCGGCTGTGGGTGTGAATTCAAAAAGTGCTGTAAAAAATACAAGCGCGGTAAGCGGTGCAAAAAATGCCCTAAAGGTTAATCTTCCACGAAATCCAAATCCTTATTGAAACTTTCCTTTAGCCTGCTTAGGGCAAACATAGCGATTGCCGTGAGTATAAAGATCATGATATAGGCGGCCATGATGATCCCGAAACGCCCAACAAAAAACTCAAACAGCAACGTGGAAGGTATCAGCGCCCCCCGCACAAAATTCGGAGCAGTGGTCGTGACCGTGGCACGCAGGTTAGTACCGAATTGTTCGGAGGCGATGGTTACAAACGTTGCCCAATATCCTACTGCGGTGCCCATACAAAACGCTATCCAATGAAAGCGTTGTTCTGAAAGCCCATCACTGCTTAAATACCAAGTGGCGGTTCCGATGATAAACAACTGGAAGAGAAAAACAACCAGTCGCCTTGATTTTGTCAGCTGCGCCAATAATCCGGCGAAAATATCACCGATCGAAATCCCGATATAGCCAAACAGAATGCCCTTGCCTGCACTTAATGTGACGGGCGCGTTCAATGCGCTGCCAAATTCGGGAGCCTGTGTGATTAAAATGCCCACCACAAACCATATTGGCAGCCCTATTAGCAAACAATACAGGTAACGTTTGAAACGATCCGGATCAGTAAATAACATACTGAGCTTTCCTTTTTCCACAGGTTTGCCTGCCACATCTTTAAACATGCCCGATTCAAATGTACCAACACGAAGGACAAGCAGCAGCAACCCCATCCCTCCGCCTACGAAATAGGCGTTTCGCCAATCAAATATTGCCGAAACATAGTAGGCTGCTATAGCTCCCAATACGCCCACTGACGCCACGATCATGGTACCGTATCCCCGCTTCTCTTTACTCATACTCTCGCTGACCAGGGTAATACCGGCACCTAATTCGCCCGCTAATCCGATGCCCGCGATGCAACGAATGATTGCATATGAATGGATATCATATACAAATCCGTTTGCGATGTTGGCTACCGAATACAGTAAGATAGACCCAAACAAGACCTTAATGCGACCAAATTTGTCACCCAATACCCCCCAAAGTATCCCGCCAACCAAGAGCCCGGCCATCTGCATATTGAGCACATACTCGCCGTCTACCCGCATATCGGCTTCAGGAATACCGATATCGTGAAAACTCTGGACACGGACAATGGAAAAAATAACCAAATCGTAAATGTCGACGAAATAGCCTAAAGCGGCTACAATAACCAACATCCATACGTTTTTGGTGTGAGATACTATTAGGCTTCTATCCTCGGTCATTTATAATAGGAATTACCGTGCTAAAATAAAATTTAAATCGAATGCTGGCATCTTCTTCTTAAAATTTCATGCGGTCAATCATATTATTTACTAACTATCGTCATGCCCATATACCATTAATAAGCCGATTTTCGTTATATCTAAAAAGCAATAGGTTATGTACCCGAGACGCAAATGGTTGGAGTTTTATCGTAAACTTGGTTTCCTGCTGTACAGCATCGCTGCGGTTGACCGGCATATTGTACCCGCGGAACGCAGCGCACTCAAAGAAGAGGTCCAGACAAATTGGCTGGATTTGGAAGACACGGCCGATGCCTTTGGTAGCGACGCCGCGTTTCAAATTGAAAGCCTCTTCGATTGGTTGGATGATGCAGATTATGCCCCAGCCAACGCTTTTGACGAATTTGAGGCTTTTGTCCAGGAAAATCCGGATTTCTTTGTCGAGGCTATCAAAGAGCGGACCTTGGGCTCTGCCCACCGAATTGCTCTGGCGTTCCATGGCCGTAACAAAGACGAGCTATCCCTGCTATACCGGCTGGAGCAATTGCTTGGCAGCCCGGCGAAGCCCGTCTAATCGCACGGCAGCGCTTACGTTGCATCCTAAGAAAGTATTCGACCGCTGGATAGTACCACCGCCCTGGTAAAGCTGGCGATGGCTATCGATTTTTTCATCTTTCAAAATTTGTGGCTACCTTAGTAGTCCTATCCGGCTACGGAGAATGCACGGAAATGGTCATACGGCTATTGGTGCGTGTACGACAAAAACAAATGGCAACAGTTAATCAATACAAGGGCGTGACCATCAAGACATTGATACTGCAAGGAGAAGGCGAACAGCTTGATTTCAAAAATAAGATTAGCAGCTGCGCAAAAATTGCCAAAACATTGGTTGCTTTTGCCAACAATAAGGGCGGAAAGTTGCTAGTCGGTGTCGCCGACAACGGTTATATCAAAGGCGTGAAAAACGAAGACGAGGAAAGGTATATGCTCCAACGGGCCGGCCATCTTTATTGCCGGCCGGCCATTGATCTCCATTTTGACGAAATATATGTAGATGATAAGCTGGTGCTACTTGCCGAAGTGGCAGAAAGTGACACGAAACCACATTATGCCCTTAGCGAGGACCAGCGCTGGTGGGTGTATGTCCGTGTAAAAGACAAAAGCGTCCTCGCCGGGAAGGTGGTGGTCGATGTATTGCGCCGGGGCAGCCAACCAAACGGAATATTCATCAATTATACGGAAAAAGAGAAGGAATTACTGGAATATGTCCATACACATACCAAATCGCAACTGCCCGAATTGTGCAAACATCTCCGGCTCTCTAGGCGCAAGACACAGCGGATCCTCGTTAATCTGATTGTCGCTGGCGTTCTCCAGGTGCACAGTGGGGACCACGAAGAGTATTATACCGAAAACCCGGTTTAGCTACCTATTAGTTTTTCCCTATCTTTGTCCGTTAACCAAATATGTGCAATCTCATGAAGAAATTAATGTTACACCTTGGTACAGCCGCATCATTGATGTTCGCATGCAATGGCGGTAGCCAGGAAGCAGCCGAAATTGAGCAATTACGCAACGAGGCAATTGCTGTCCACGACGAAATCATGCCCGAAGTCAGTGCTTTTGATCGTAATACGGTAAGAATAGACTCCTTATTGGCAAGCCTTCCCCAGCTCAAGGCAGCTTACCCCGACTTGGACACGACACAAACACGTACAGAACTCACGGCCCTTAAAACCCGGCTGGAGCAGGCAACCGATGCTATGATGGAGTGGATGACGAACTTCGACGTAGCGCCTCAGGACAAATCAAACGCTGAGATCAAGGCCTACTACGAAGAAGAGGTCGAGAAAGTCAAAGACCTTCGACAGCTCTTTGAAGAAGTCGCTAAAGAAAGTACAGATAAATTAGCTCAATTTTAGCCACCCATGCGTATCGTCTCTTTTCTTATCGGTAGCTGGATTATCGGAGCCATAGCCGGATGCAGCAATCAGGAAACCAAAACGCTTCCAATCTTAGGTAGCCGCGAGCCTATTACGAAGGCGGTGGACGGCAAGACACTGACAGACACGCTGTACCATAGTATCCCCGAGTTTAAGCTGCTTAATCAGGACAGCACTTTCATTACCAACCATACATTTGACAATGGGGTGTATATCGCCAACTTCTTCTTCACGCATTGTCCAAGCATCTGCCCTACCATGCAACGCAATCTCCTGAAGGTATACGAGCGGTACAAAGGTGATGAACGCGTGCGGTTTCTCTCCCATAGCATCGATTTTCGCCACGACTCCCCTTCGGTGCTCAAGCGTTATGCCGATAAACTGGGCGTCACCAACGACCAATGGCAGTTTGTCACCGGCAGCAAAGCCGAAATATACAGCCTGGCAGATGCCTATATGGTCTATACAAAAGAAGACGGCGATGCGCCGGGCGGATATGACCATTCGGGCTATTTCCTTTTGGTGGATAAAGACAAGCACATTCGGGGAGCTTACGACGGCACGAATGACGCACAGGTACAGCTCTTGCTCGACGAATTGGCTCTCCTCTTAAAGGAATATGAGTGATGCGGAACACCTATATCTATGGCTGTGCCGCATTGCTATCCGTGTATGTACTGTTCCATTCCTGTCAGAGTGAAGACGCCATCCGAACCGCGCAGTATGCTGTAAATGGCCAAAAGCTATATGCCGCCCAGTGCCAAAATTGCCATGGTGCCAAGGGCGAAGGACTGGGAAATTTGTATCCGGCATTGACGGACAGTGCATTTTTGCTCAACCATCGGGAGCAACTGGCATGCATAATTAAAAATGGGCTTAAAGACACGATCACCGTCCACGGACAACTGTTTGATGGTGAAATGCCGCCTAACCCGCAACTTGCCCCTATTGAAATCGCCTACGTGCTTACCTATGTGGGCAATTCATTTGGCAATAAAATGGGGATCTTCACCCTTGAAGAGATCAATCAAGCATTGAAAGCATGCAAATAGCGGGAGCCTACAAGACCAGTTCGCGGTACAACCGTTCGAGTGTTGTTTGTGCGTCCGTACATAGCCCGGGATGTACGGGCGATGTCTGAATGACCGTGCTCCGTTTTGCGGTAAGCCACCGGAAACGTTCGGCTGCTGGCAACTTGGCAATCGGCCCGCCGTCATGCGATCCGTGACACGTTCGCTGGAATGCCAGTAGGTAAGCTTCCAATTCGTCGGCATCGCAAGATGGGCAAAAGGCTTGCAGCTTGTTTTCGTCCAAGGAATACCGCATATCCAAAAAGCGCTGCCCCCGGCAATACAGCACCACTCCTACGTTGAAAAATTCCTCGCGTTCCACTTTAGGCACCAAGCGGATTACTGCATACTCAAATAACCCGTTTTCTTGCATCTTGTGCTTCGTTTACAAAATTTTCAGACGCCGCCGCCCGCATCGTTATAAACCGCCGGTATACTTCCCGGGCTTCTTCCGGTGATTGCACATCGTGGTTTGCCAACCATTCATCAGGCACCAATTGAACAATACGCTGAATGACAGAGGCCGTGAGTTTGGGTCTCAATTCAGCGTCAGCCTCCCTCAGTTGTGATGCCCAGGGAAGCAATACATGATTATTCACCTGTGTAAAAGACCTCACAGCCTGCTCGTGCGAGTTATCCCAGGTATGGTGGAAATAGAGCGACGCCCCATGGTCTATTAGCCACAGCTCCTTATGCCACATCAACATATTCGTATTTTTGGCGGTCCGATCCACATTAGTCAACAAGCAATCCAACCAGACGATGCGGGAAGCCAGCGCCGGGTCCAACGTGGTCACTACGGGGTCAAAGGTTATGGCCCCGGAAAGATAATGCAGGGCTAAGTTAAGTCCTGTGCTGGCCTGCAGCAAGTCCTGTATCTCTTCGTCGGGCTCTGTCCGGCCGAAAGCTTCGTCAAGTTGAGCAAACACAATCTCCGGCACCCGGAATCCCAAGGCCCGCGCGATTTCGCCGCCAAGCAGTTCGGCGATCAAGGCTTTGCTTCCCTGGCCGGCACCACGAAATTTGAGCGCGTACAAGAAGCCATCATCGGCCTCCGCAAGGGCCGGCAGCGACCCGCCTTCGCGCAAGGGTGTCACATAACGCGTCACCCGTACTGTCCGTATCGTTGAAGTATCCACGCCCAAATATCTGTATTATTTTAGTAATACGCTACGCGAACTTCGTTGACTTATTCTTTTCGCTCGCATCTTATCCTTATCTTTGCTCCTAACATGGATACTTCAGTACAATACAATAGGGTCATTGAACATTGCCAACAGTTATTTATAAAAAAAACAGCCGACTACGGCACCGCTTGGCGCATTATGCGACTGCCATCCATCACCGACCAGCTTTACATCAAAGCTCAACGTATACGCACGCTGGAAGAAAAAAAAGTCAGCAAAGTGGGCGATGGGGTAGCTGATGAATACATTGGCATTGTGAATTATTGCGTAATTGCGATGATGCAGTTGGAACTGGGCGAAACCGGCGACGAACAACTCCCATTAGATACCGTAGCCCAGCGGTACGACCATGCCATCCAGGAAACCAAAGAGCTAATGTTTGCCAAAAATCACGACTACGGAGAGGCTTGGCGGGACATGCGGCTGACGTCGCTTACCGATCTCATTTTAATGAAAATCCACCGGGTGAAGCAAATCGAAGACAATCAAGGACAAACCGTGGTATCGGAAGGTATCAGAGCCAACTACCAAGACATGCTCAATTATGCTGTTTTCGCACTGATTAAACTCGGACTGGCAACCAACGACCCCCTAAAGCATACCGCAGATGCAGGCATCCAATAACTACCAAACAACGACTAACTACTTATTAGGATTTTCCAGAATCGTCACCGGACTGTTATTTATTTTCTCAGGGCTCATCAAGGCGAATGATCCGACTGGATTTGGGTATAAACTGGAAGAATATTTCCATGTCTTCGGCACCCATTTCCTCAATGACTATGCAGTGGCTATCGCCATCGTGGTCTGTGGTTTCGAAGTCCTCCTCGGTGCGCTCTTATTGCTCGGCTTTTGGGGACGTTCGGTTGCCTGGGGATTATTGATACTGATCTTATTCTTCACTTTTCTCACGTTCTACTCCGCATTTTTTGAAGTGGTCACCTCGTGCGGGTGCTTCGGTGATGCCATACCACTTACACCGTGGCAATCTTTCGGCAAAGACCTCGTGCTGCTGGCGCTTATCCTGGTTATCTTCGTCAATAGAAAGCGGATTAAACCCATCACGTCTGACAGATACACCCAATCAATCACTACCGTTGCGCTCGTCGTTATATCACTGGGTATTGGCATATACACCGTTAATTTTTTGCCGTTCATTGACTTTCTGCCTTATAAAAAAGGGAATCACCTCCCCGCGCTGATGACGCTTCCCGAGGGTGCCGAAGGCGACCAGTATGAGGTCGTATACACCTTAAAGCATAAAACGTCGGGTGAAAAGAAAAACGTGTCGGACAAGGTCTATCTTGCCGAAGAGCTTTGGAAAGATGATAATTGGGAAATTATCGGCGACCCGGAAAGCAGATTGGTGAAAAAGGGCTATCAGGTACCTATACCGGATCTCTTGATCACGGATGCCAATGGCGATGACTTCACGCAGCAACTTATTGAAAACCCCTATTACAACATCATCGTGGTAGCCTGGGATTTGGAGTCGACAAATCTAAACGCATTGCGTACAATCAATGCGCTGGTCATGAACGCGGCAGAAGCTTACAACATCCGTTCTATACTCCTCACGGCAAGTAGCACCCAAGAAGCAGAGCGGATAAGCGATGAATTGGACTTGCTTATGGAAGTGTTTTATGCCGATGCGGTGCCGCTCAAAAGCATGGTGCGGGCAAACCCCGGCATTTTACTCATGCAGAATGGCACGGTAATCGACAAATGGCATTACAATACACTGCCAACGTTTGACGTGCTGGACAAGACCTATTTCAGCAAAGACTATTGATAGTTCCGAATGCCTGACGAAAACAACAACACGAACACCAAAGCGGTCTTCCTCATCGGTTTCATGGGAAGCGGTAAGACTACCTGGGGTCGCAAGCTGGCGAACCAGACTGGACGCGCATTTATCGACCTTGACGAAACAATCGTTAGCGAAACCGGCGTCGCCATTACCGACTATTTTGCACAGCATGGAGAATGTGCTTTCAGGGAACTCGAAAGCCGCATCTTAAAGAACTTACCGTTGGACCGCCCCACGATCGTATCTACTGGCGGCGGCGCCCCCTGCTACTTCGACAACATGGCTTGGATGAACAAAACCGGGATAACCATATATTTTTATCTGCCTGCCAAAGCCCTATGGGACAGACTTATGCAGACTGACGTCAGCACACGTCCAGCACTCAATGGGTTGTCGGGCGAAGCGCTGTTGGCATTTATCGAGACTAAGCTTGCTGAACGGGACCCCTATTACCGACAGGCCGGGCACGTGGTAAACCAGCTGTCGCTGAAACTGGAAGAATTGGTCAAGTTGGCAAACTGACTTTGTGCATAATTTTGTATCTTTATGCCAGTTTTACCGTGAAGTCAAATTCCTTTTTTATGATTCGGCGTTCTACCTCGCTATTGACAGTTGCTGTTATTTCACTTTTTATAACGTCCTGCCTACCATCCAATCTCGGCAGTAGTGATTTCCGTTATGCCGCCAATAAAATCAAACTCACCAGTGTTAGCGACTTATATCGTTTTTTTACTTACAACGAAAAACGTTATCCCCTGGTCAGTGCTCATCGCGGTGGACCCGCGCCAGGATTCCCGGAGAATGCCATCGAGACGTTTGAAAACAGCTATCGCCATCAGCCAATCATCATTGAATTCGATGTCCGTCTCACGAAAGATTCGGTCTTGGTGCTGATGCACGATGAAACCCTTGACCGAACCACATCCGGTACCGGCAAGTTGAGTGAAATCACGTTTGCGGCCCTACGAAAACTAAGGCTGAAAGACTCCGAAGGCAATTTAACGGCCTATCGCATACCTACGCTTGACGAAGCACTCCAATGGGGGGCTGGAAAAGTTGTCTTTACTATCGATGTTAAGCGCGACGTACCCTACGCTGCCGTCATAGAAGCGATACGGCGAAACAGCGCACAAGCCTACAGCGTCGTAATCACGTACAATGCCGATCAGGCGGCCGCTGTACACCAATTGGCTCCGGACTTGATGATCTCGGCGTCCATCCGATCAGCAGATGATTTACTCAGGCTCAGTGACCGCAACATCCCTGATAACCGTCTCCTCGCTTTTGTAGGCACCAGTGAGGCGCCCACAAGCGTTTATGAACTGCTTCATGGCCATGGCATCCCTTGTATCCTGGGGACCATGGGCAATTTGGACAAGCGGGCGGCGACACGGGGTGATACGGTGTATACCGGATTGGTTGAACAGGGAGCGGATATCCTGTCTACCGATAGGCCCATTGAGGCAGGCAGGGCACTCCATGCTTATCGCAACGCACACAAACTTACATCGCCCTTTGTCAATTAGCACCCTATGTCTATCCATGTATCCAACCTTCATAAGTCATACAACGGGCATCCAGCACTAAAGGGTATTACCTTTACGGCCAAACCGGGCAGGATTACGGGATTCCTTGGACCAAATGGCGCCGGCAAGTCTACAACCATGAAAGTTCTTTCCGGAAGTATTTCACCCACCGGCGGATCCGCTTCGGTATACGGTATCGATATCCGGCAAAACGCGCTGGCGGCGCGGCGCCACCTGGGTTATTTACCTGAAAATAATCCCCTGTACGGGGATTTGTATGTACACGAAACTTTGGCCTTCATCGCTGCATTACATCAGATACCACAAAAAAAAACGCGGATCGCGGAGGTCATTGCTTTGACCGGCCTCGGTCCTGAACAACATAAGAAAATCGACCAGCTGTCCAAGGGCTACCGTCAACGCGTGGGCATCGCGCAGGCGATACTACACAATCCGGACGTGCTTATCCTGGATGAACCCACATCGGGGCTGGACCCCAATCAACTACAGGACATCCGCTCATTGATCAGACATTTAGGCAAAGAAAAAACCGTGCTGCTATCTACACATATTATGCAGGAGGTGGAAGCGGTCTGCGATGACGTGGTCATCATCCATCAAGGCGAAATCATCGCCGATTTCCCGCTCAATGAACTTTCGGGTCGCTACGCGGACAATAATCTCGAAGCGCTATTCGTCCGGCTGACGTCCTAATATCGCGCATTCTCTTTCCATGCACTAAACAATCTGGCACGTTTTGTGTTTATTTACTAAGAACATTGTTTATTAATTAATTGACATTAAACGAAAAACCATGAAACATGTACTTTTATTTTCAGCACTATTTTTAGTTGGTATGTTTGCTGCCTCTGCACAGGATATTAATAGGCCGCAAACCTCCGCCAGCGTTGGGATAGCTCCCGTACAGCAAGGCAACTGGATTGTTGGCGGAACGATAGGCAATATCGGCTATAGCTTCGAAGGCGAAACGTTTAGGATTGGCCTTGCACCTTTGGCTGGATATTTTATTACGGATGGTTTTGCTATAGGTTTGCAACCTTCATTGTCATTAAGAACAGTAAAGGGTGGAGACAACATCTGGGGCTACGGCGTTTCTCCATTTGCACGCTATTATTTTCCTGAGGGAGCCAGCGCATCGGGCCGTTTCTTTGCACATGGTAATGTCGGGATAGCTGGAAGCTCGCCTGGCGATGGCGCAACACTGGACTTCGGTGCTAATGTTGGTTATGCACATTTCATCACTACCTCGGTTGCGCTGGAAGTGTCTGCCGGTTATAATTACAGTAAAGCTACCGTTGAAGGGGCACAAAGACAAAGTGGCTTGGGTGTCAATTTAGGCTTCCAAGTTTATTTGCCGGGGCAGCGATAAGGGGGATTTACGATAACGTTGGAAAGCGCGGGCAACCATTTGTTCGCGCTTTCTTGTTTTACAGCCGCTGTTTTTCTATTTTCGGAGCTTCAAAACGTCACCATTGCGGAGTATCTACAAAAAGGAAATTGCTGCTTATTTTAATTCGCTTATCGGCTACCTGGCGATAGGCCTGTTTTTGTTGGCCACCGGCTTGTTACTGTGGGTTTTTCCAGACACCAGCATAGCGGGTTCGGGCTACGCGACGCTTGACGGGTTTTTCCGGCTCAGTCCCTACCTTTTCATGTTTCTGATTCCTGCGATCACCATGCGCAGTATTGCCGGCGAAAAGGCCGACGGCACCTGGGAATTACTTATTACCAGGCCAATCCGGATGTGGAGCGTATTACTCGGAAAATATTTCGGAGGCCTGACGATCGTTGTACTGGCCCTATTGCCTACACTGATTTACAGTTATTCGATACACCGTCTGGCTTTGCCGGTAGGCAATGTGGATGTCGGCGCGCTAATCGGCTCCTACATTGGTTTACTATTTTTAGGCGCAGCTTTTACAGCCATCGGCTTGTTTGCATCCGCATTGAGCAACAATGCCATCATCGCTTTTCTGACGGCCTTGGCGCTTTGCTTTTTGGTTTTTTACGCCTTTGATGCATTGAGCGGCCTGCAGTTTTTTTCCAGTTATCCGCAAACCGTATCGTTTTTTGGCATCCAAAGCCACTACGAAGCCATGAGCCGAGGCGTACTGGACAGCCGCGATCTCGTTTATTTCGTGAGCATCATATTATTCTGGCTGTGGTGTACGCAAAGACTGCTCGCAAAACACCACCACGGTGGACGGAAAATGCTTTGGCAGGGACTTTTGCTAATCATAGGAATAACGGCGGCCAACCTGTTGGCCACATGGTCTTTTGGCCGTTTGGACTTCACAGCAGACAAGCGCTTTACACTTTCGCCGCTGTCAAAGCAAACCGTAACCACCCTCGACCACGAAGTGCACATCACCGTATTTTTAGCCGGCAAACTACCGGCAGGCTTTATCCGGCTGAAGCAAGCGACGACCGACCTGCTGCATGATTTGGCCTCATATTCCGCAGGCAAATTGACATTCAGCATCGTTAATCCCCTGGATGGCGATGCCCAGCAACAACAGCAAAATGTCGCGGCCCTAGCCGACATGGGGATAACCGCCACCAACCTCAATGTACGTACGGAAACCGGATTTAATCAGCAATTGATATTCCCGGCTGCGTTGATTACCTATGGAGAAAACGAAATACCGGTACATCTACTGCAAAATCGCGCAGGAGCGTCCCATGAGGAAGTACTGAATAATTCAGTGCAAAACCTGGAGTACGCTTTTGTATCCGCCCTCAGGAAAGTGGCGTTGGGCGGGAAACCCCTGATTGGATTCACGGAAGGACATGGCGAACTGGACAATCTACAACTCTATGATGCTATCCAGAGCCTGATGGACGGCTATGAAGTGGGGTTTGTAGACCTCGACAGCATCACGGTGGAGGGGCTTAGCCGGTTGAAGGCACTTATTGTCGCTAAGCCAACCCAAAGATTCTCCGAAACGGAAAAGTTTAAAATCAACCATTTCGTGATGAACGGAGGCAACGTACTGTGGGCCATTGACCAGCTCGACGCCGAATTGGACAGTCTGCGCACCACCGGTGAGCAGACCGTAGTGGCGCGCTCCCTTAATCTGGATGACCTCTTGTTTACCTATGGCATACGGTTCAACTACAACCTCGTTGCCGACATGAATTGTGCACAAATTCCCTTGACCGTAGGAAAGGTAGGCAGCCAGGCTCAAATCGAACTAGCCCCTTGGCTATTCTATCCCATTTTTGTACCCAACACACCACATCCGGTGTTAAAAAACCTCAACGGAATCCGCAGTGAATTTGCGGGCACATTGGATACCATTGCTATTCCGGGCGTCCACAAAACGGTAATCCTGCAATCATCACCGTTCTCACGATTACTAAACGTGCCAGCGACCATCTCTCTGCAGCTTGTGGAAGAAACGCCCGACCCCGCCAAATTCAAACAGCAACCTTATCCAGTAGCGGCCTTGCTGGAAGGCGAATTCCCCTCAGTGTTTGCCGACCGGCCAGTACCTGCAGGGATCGATCCGGCTATTACCTTACCCCGAAGGGGAAAAAACGCTAAGATGATCGTTATTGCCGATGGCGACGTCTTCAAAGGGCAGGTCAATCCTACGGACGGATCGCCCTACCCGCTTGGTTGGGACAGGTATACCGAACAACAGTTCGGCAACAAGTCGCTGCTTTTGAATGCCATCGACTACCTTACCGACGACATAGGAATCATCACATTGCGAGAAAAAGAGGTTAAACTTCGTTTGCTCGATCAAATCAAGGTCAAGACACACTATGTTCTCTGGCAATTGTTCAACGTAGCGCTGCCCCCTGCGCTGTTGCTTTTGGTCGGGCTTCTACAGCATTATCTCCGGAAGCGAACGTACGGTCGACCGCGGGCAAGGGCTTAGCTTAAGGCCTCCCCCACACGCTCCAATAGTCGCTTGGTAGCTTTTATCCCTTCCTCCTCACTCAACTCCTTGCCCTCATACTCGATACCAATGTATCCTTGATAGCCGGCGTCCTTAACAATTTGAAGCATTTTCCGGTAATCAATGTTGGCCTCATTACCTTGTTTATCAAAGGTAAGAGCTTTTGCACTCACTCCTTTAGCGAAAGGCATAAGATCCTGTACGCCTTGATACCGATCGTATTCGTAGAAGTTCCCGAAATCGGGTAAACTTCCACAGTTTTCTTTGCCGACTTCCTGCAACACGGCACTCAACCAATCACCATGGGAGGATATGCCGCCATGGTTTTCCACAATGACGCTAATGCCATGTGGTGCGGCGAATTCACTTAACCGGCCCAACCCATCGATAGCCGCAGTTTTTACTTCATCTGAAGTACCTTTCCCCGCTGCATTTACACGGATGGCATGGCACCCCAGGAATTTAGCGGCCTCTACCCATTTAAAGTGGTTTTCCACAGCCTGTAAACGCTCTTTGTCATCAGGTGCCCCCAAAGCGCCTTCGCCATCTACCATAATCAGCACATTTTTTACACCATGATCCTTTGCGCGCTGCAATAGATCGCTTAGATATGCTTTGTCGTTTGCTTTATCTTTAAAGAATTGGTTGACATATTCTACAGCATGAATACCAAAGGTTTTCGCCGCCGTCTCAGGAAAGTCAAGGTTGTCTAATTTCTTCGCAAAAAGCGTCCGGTGCAGCGACCATTCCGCCAGCGAGATTTCAAAGAACGGCTTTCTGTTTCGCGCAAAATTCATAGGTAAAGCCATCGATGGTAACACGGAAACGCTCAACGCACCGATACCAAGGTGTTTTAAAAATGCTCGTCTGTTCGTCATATATTATAATCTATAAATTAGGTTTTGTAAACATTGTCCTATCAGATATTTCCCCAGCCATGAGCCAACACATCGGCCAGATGCATGGTCCTGATAGGCAATTTGTGTTTGTCTATATACCCCTGGAGGTGTAATAAACACGACGAATCCGTGGATATGATAAAATCCGCCTCCATCTCCAACGCATGGTGTACCTTTTGCTCGGCCATGGCGCTGGATATCGCTTCAAACTTTACCGCAAACGTACCGCCGAAACCACAACACACATCGGTATCTTTCATCTCGACCAATTCCAAGCCATCAACCCTGCTCAGTAAGTGCCGTGGTTCATCTTTGATGCGGCATTCGCGCAGCGCCGAACAGGAATCATGGTATACCGCACGTCCTTCCAATTCGGCTCCAAAATAGTCCTTTTTAAGGATATTTACAAGAAAATCCGACAGCTCATGGATGTTTCCCTGGATAGCTCTGCAGCGGTTGTGTACCATCGTATTGGTAAACAAATCATTGTATGCGTTTTTAATCATACCGGTGCACGATGCTGACGGCGACACAATAACCCGATCAGGAGAAAAATCATGTAAAAATTTTTGGCCTATCTCCTTTGCCTCGTCCCAGAAACCCGCATTGTATGCAGGCTGGCCACAGCAGGTTTGCTCCGGATTGTACGTTACCCGGCATCCCGCTTTCTCCAATACCTTTATGGTATTGAACGCAGTCTCGGGAAACAACTGATCAATAAAACAGGGGATGAACAATTCAACGATCATTTTCAAGCGGCTTTTTCAATATCAACATCCTAAACAATAAAATCAACCCCATTACGAAAAACAGGCTTAGCGACAACGCTGAATAACGGATATTACGCGTCAGTTGCTCGATAAGCGCAAACGAAAACAAACCAATTACGATGCCTATTTTCTCGGTCACCTCATAAAAACTGAAGAACGACGCCGTATCCGCTTCGCCTGCAGGCAACAGCTTGGAATACGTAGAGCGTGAAAGCGATTGAATACCGCCCATCACTAAACCTACTAACGCGGCCAATATATAAAATTGCGTTTCGCTATCGATATAATAAGCGGCAACACATATCCCTATCCAAACGCAGACGACCAACATCAATACACGCACATTCCCGATATAACGGGCCAATAACGACATCAGGTAAGCACCGCCTATTGCGACGAGCTGAATAATCAGGATGGTCGCAATAAGTTTGGGTGCCCCAAGGTGAAGAACCTTTTCGCCGAATGCAGCTGCCACAATCATGACCGTCTGTACGCCCATCGCGTAGAAGAAAAAGGCCGGCAAGAATCGTTTGATCTGAGGAATTTCATTGACCCGCTTCCATACATCCTGTAACTCAGCAAACCCTTTGCGCAACACCTGGCTGGTGACACGCTGCCCATTACGCGCGTCTGTCGGCAATTTTACAAACGGTATTTGAGCAAAACCTATCCACCACACGCCGACCAACAAAAACGACAACCTGGGTGCGAAACTGGGATCAGTAATTCCAAACCACTCCGGCTTAAGGATAAAAACGAAACAAATAATCTGTATGGCGACGCATCCTACATAACCGTAAGCGAATCCCTGTGCACTCACGCGATCCTGCTGATCTGCGGTAGCTATCTGTGGCAAGTATGAATTATTAAACAAGACGCCCCCTACATATCCCATGGCGGCTAATGTGAAGCAGACTATCCCCCATTCAAGTGTTTCGAGCTTGAAAAAAAATAGTCCCATACAGGCAACCCCTCCCAGGTAAGTAAATGCCATCATAAACATCTTTCTATTGCCTTTGAAGTCAGCTACCGATGATAATATCGGCAAAATCACCGCCATGAACAAGTACGCAAACGACAGGGCAAAATTTGACAATGCAGTATTAACCACCTGAAATCCAAAGAATTCAACCCGATCTCCGTGTGCTTCCGTATAAGTGATGGCCGTGTAATATGCCGGGAAAATCGTGGAAGTGATGACCAAATTATATGCAGAATTTGCCCAGTCAAACATAGCCCACGCCCGTATAGTGGGTTTGTGATTTTTAGATGTAACCATGATGTCATTGAAAGGGCTAAGATAGGAAATAGTTAGGTTCGGGGGAACCCTCCAATAAAAAGGGGGGCTGAACAGCCATTACGCCTCAGGCACCCCCATCTGCGTGTTTGTATTAATAGTTAATCTTCAATTGGCCTATGCCATCTCCTGCCCCAACCGCTCAAGCATGGCTTTGGTTTTTGCAATGCCCTCATCGGCCGGAAGGTTATGCCCTTCATATTCAATGCCCACATATCCACTAAATCTGGCATCACGCATGAGTTTTAGGATCCGCTTATAGTCGATGCTGCTTTCATTTCCCTGTTTGTCAAAATCGTATGTCTTCGCGCTCACGCCTTTTGCAAAGGGCAACAATTCTTCGGTGCCTTTATAACGATCATATTCTTCTAAGCATTCGGCAGCCAGGTAGGCCTCGATGGTTTGCTCCGACGGCTCACTCCGGCGGATACAGAAGTTGCCGATATCCGGCAAGGTGCCGCAATTGGGCAACGCCACATCCTGCATCACTTTGCTCAGCCATATCCCATCGGAAGAGTAACCACCGTGGTTTTCTACGATGACGGAAATGCCATAATCCTGCGCAAACGAAGCCAGTTGCCGGAGGCTCTCCGTGACACGTTGGGCGACTTCGGCGGCTGTCCCCCTTCCTGCGGCATTCACACGGATAGCGTGGCACCCCAGAAACTGAGCGGCTTCCACCCATTTGTAGTGGTTTTCGACGGCTTGTTTGCGACTAATGGCATCCGCATCCCCCAAATCGCCCTCTAAGTCACACATAATAAGCACGCTTGTAATACCTTGATCGTCACACCTCCGCTTCATCTCTTTGAGGTATGCCTGATCCTCCGCCTTATCCTTAAAAAACTGATTGACATATTCCACGGCACTTATCCCGAATTTTTCCTTAGCATACGACGGGAAATCCAGGTGGTCTAACTGCCCGCCAAAAATCAACCGGTTCAAAGACCACTCTGCCAATGAAATCTTAAAGAATAACCCGTTACCGCCTTCTTCCGCTTTGGACTCCTGCCCGTCGCAGGAAAACAACGGCAATATGGCTGGGGATGCCACCGTTGCGGCAATCCCAGCGCCTATGTTACGAATAAATCTTTTCCGTGATATCATAAGTCATCAATATTCGTCGTGTTGTACCAATGCGCCCTGGCTTCGGTCTATCTGCTCTTGCGGAATTGGGAAATACTCATTCCGGGGTTGGAAAACCAAACCGCGGTAGGCCGATAGCAACTGTCCTTCAAACGCCGAATAGCTTTCCAACACTTCTTTGGCAATGCCCCAACGTACCAAATCGAAGAAACGGTGCCCCTCCAGCGCCAGTTCAAGTCTCCGTTCGAAACGTATGGCATCACGTGCGTAGTCGGCATTGGGAAACGACGGGTAAGGCTGCACGTTGTAGGCTGCCGCCGGCGCTCCATTCACTTGCTTGCCCGGCAACTGTGCTGCGCGCTCACGGATAGCGTTAACCAACGCCAACGCTTCTCCGAGATTACCGGCCTCCACCTGGCATTCAGCGGCCATCAGGTACACATCAGCCAAGCGGATAAGATTGACATTGAGCCCGGTAATCTGCAGGGTGCCTTGCACGGCATGCGTAGAGAATTGCGACTGCTCAATCATGTGCTTGGCGCCGACGAACGGTCCTGCATAGGCCGGGTCCCTGATCCAGCTGTCTCCCGGCATAATGCCCCAATCCCGGAAGGGAACACCACGACGGCCAACGGTATAATCCAACCGAGGATCGAAAGCGATTGTCCGATCCACTGCATAATTCGTTTTGGCATTGCCGGTAAGCCCGAAATCCGAGGTATAGGCATTGGTACGGTAACTTCCGTCCAGCATTGGAAGGCCTGCTGCGTTTACACGGAAAGCATTGACCAAATCAAATGTAGGCTGAAAAAAACCACAGCAATTGACCGGTGCATTGCCATAAAAGCCTCCAAGCATGTCGCCCACATTGGCATTGTCACCGCTTCCATCGGGGTTGATGGCGTGCTGTACAGCAAATATCGATTCCGGACCGTTTTCTCGGGTGACATCAAAGTTGTCTGTAAAAGGCAAGGTGGTGATATCAGGCCTAGCATCCATCACAGCTTCAAATAAGGGTAGCGCTTCGCTATGCCGCCCCAGGTATAGCAGCACTTTGCCGAGATAAGCCTGTGCCGCTATCCGATCGACACGACCTATCTCGCCAAGCGGTTTATCAGGCGGCAAATTGTCTACAGCAAAACGGAGGTCTGCCTCGATTTGTGGGTATACATCCGTATTGTTAGGAATGGTCACCGCGTCGGCTGTCGCCGTATTTTCATCCACATAGGGTACGTTGCGAAAAACCCGCTTCAAGAAAAAATAATAATGGGCCCGAAGCATCCGCGCTTCAGCAGTAATTTCGGTAGCCCGGCTATCGCTAAGCCGCTCCCCTGAACCGGCCTGTACCGCATTCAGCAGACGCAGCGTATTATTGCACCGTGCGATACCTTCATAATACCGGCTCCACATCACCGCCAGGTTGTCATTGGTACTGATAGCCTGGTGCGATTCAATTTGATTCATATTCGGCTGATCGCCATTGTTGCTGCCTTTGTGGGCATTATCTGCCGCTACTTCACCAAACAGCCATTGGCTCGGGGCTGACGCATAGTTTCCCCACGTTCCATTCACGTTGCCATTCAACAATGCATAAGCCCCCACTAAGGTCGCCTCTACCCCTTCCGGGTTTTCCAATTGAGCGGTAATCAGTTCGCCCTGTGGCACACGTTCCAAAAAATCACCGCTGCAAGCGGTAAATACACCAACTAATGTAAGACAGATGATATTATTTTTCAACTTTTTCATTTGTTCGCTCCTTAACATGTTAAAACCCTACACTAAGACCCAATAGATACTGCCTACCGACCGGATATATCCCGAAATCAACACCGAGTGCCGAAAAAGTACTGTTAGTTTGGCTCACCTCGGGATCCAATCCGGTATACTTGGTGATGGTAAACAGGTTGGTGCCACTTACATACACCCGTAAGTTCCTGACTTTTCCTTGGAACAGGCTCCCCCCAGGGAAGTTATATCCGATCTGCAGGTTTTTCATCCTGAAGAAGCTGCCATCCTGCACATAATAGCTGGATGAGGCCAGCTCGAAGTCGGAAGCACCACGGTATGGCGAATGGACCGTACCTGTAGGATTTGATGGACTCCAGGTGTCCAGCATGCGTACGCTGGCCGAGCCGTCAAACGTGCTGAAATCCGTAAAATATCGGGTAGCTTCATACAGATCATTGCCCTGTGAACCATTGAAAAACATGTTGATATCAAAATTCTTGTACCGGGCGCCGAAACTCAGCGAGTACAAAAAATCCGGATGGGGGTTGCCAATAATGGTACGATCAAAGGGGCTGATGACACCGTCCGGTGTGCCATCCGGACCGGAAAGATCAGCGTATTTGGGGCCTCCTACCCGCGCGCCGTCATACGATGGACTGTTGGCGATATCTTCAGCACTTTGATAAATCCCAGCTAACCGGTAGCCAAAGAACGACCCGAAAGGCGCACCGGGCCGAAGGATTGTCGTTTGCAAGCTGCGGTAATTGCCATACAGTTGCTCCGTAACCGAGGGCGCCAGGGACACAACCTTATTGGTATACTTAGTAAAATTGATGCCCACATCAAATTGGAAAGGACGGTTGTCTCGCTGGCCATGGTGGTAATTTAAAGACAATTCAACGCCCCGGTTTTCCATATCGCCAATATTGATGAATGGCGAACTGCCCATACCCCCTGCTGCCGCAGGGAGTGGCACCGGATACAGCATGTCCGTCGTTTTACGGGTATACCAGTCAAACACACCGTCAAACTGACCGTCAAACAGCGTAAAATCCACACCGAGATTCAACGAGTTTACCTGCTCCCATTTGACGGCAGGATTGTCATACGCATTCTGCCATACCCCGGTCGTCAGCCCACTTCCCTCCATCGGGTAAGACGCCGACGGGATAGAGACCTCGTAGCGTCGTAGATACTGGAATCCCGGAATGCGCTGGTTGCCGGTTACGCCATAGCCAGCCCTCAGCTTCAAATCGGTTAACCATTCGGCATCATTGAGAAATGTTTCCTCGGAAACACGCCATGCCACACTGGCCGCTGGAAACACACCGTATTTATTTTCGGGGCCGAAGTTTGAAGATCCGTCCCGCCGAACTGTGGCGCTGAGCAGGTAGCGGTTATTAAACGAATAATCTGCCCGACCGAAAATGGAAAACATGGACCAAATACTGCCCGAACTTCTGTTACTGATATTGCTGGCTCCCCGCGAGAGGTAATAAAAATCCAGGTTGCCCAACAAAAAGAAGTCGTTTCTGGCGCCCCCCAGCTCGCGTGCATTTGAACGAATGGCCTCCGTACCAGCCATCACCGTCAGATCATGTAGGCCGCCCAACGTCCGTTTATAAGTGAGCGTATTTGTCCAAGTCCAATCCATCGAGAAGCCTTGCCATTCATCTAGGTTATTGGCATTGCTGCCTTCTGAGAACTCCAAATTAGGATACCCGATATTCATTCCGTTGTAGTTTTCATACCGCAATCCGAAACTGGTACGTGCGGTCAGGCCGGTCACTACATCCACTTCGGTAAACACATTGCCGAAGAAGAAATTCCGGCGGCGTTTATTGTCTTTGGCGCGGTACAACATGGCTACCGGATTCTGCGCATTGCCAAGCTTATCGCCCCGGCTACCTGCGAAGTTGCCCATCTCATCATAAACCGGTATGATGGTCGGGATACGGTATGCAAATCCCAATGCGCTGCCTTCACCCTGGTAATCTCCCGCCACGTTAGGATTCACGCCTACACCGAAAAACTCCTCGTAGCTGTATTGCAGATTCTCGCCGAAACGCACCCGTTCATTTAATGCCGAAAAAGTGGTATTCGAACGCACATTGAATCGCTCAAAATTCGTGTGCTTGACGATACCTTGCTGCTCCATGTACCCACCGGAGATCGAATAACTGGCGGCCTCCCCACCCCCGCTCACATTCAATTGATAACTTTGTATCGGTGCATTGCGTGTCATTTCTTCAAACCAATTGGTACCTGCATGATTGGCTCGTGTGATTTGATAGAACGTACCCGGGTCGCGGCTGTAGTTGTAATTTGCCAGATCTGCATCGGCCGCCGTTACGTTATGGCCAGTGGCTGCCCCGGCTACCAGATATTCTGGCAGTTGGATAACGCCGTCTACCAGCCTGTAATTGTTACCGGTAGTCTCCGAAGTGCCCGGCGTAAAATTAGGATTGTTTTCAAAGGACTGCCACAGATAATTGGCATACTGTGTCGGGTTCATCATTTCGGGGAAAGCCTCCCGCCGGGGATTCTGTGTACCGTAGTACATATCCAACGAAATTTGCGGTGCTCCTTTGGCCCCTTTCCTGGTGGTAATAATGACCACACCGTTATTTGCACGCGCTCCATAGATAGAAGCGGCAGAGGCATCCTTCAGTACCTGCATACTTTCAATGTCGTTCTGATTGAGCCAACTCAGCTTTCCTTCGTAAGGTACGCCGTCGATGACATAGAGCGGATCGTTGTTATTGATGGTACTAAAGCCACGGATACGGATTTGCGGAGTAGCCCCCGGTGCACCGTCACTGATGATTTGGACTCCCGTGGCTTTTCCCTGCAAGGCCTCAACAGGGCTGGCTACCGGCTGTGCCTTGAGTTGATTGACATCAACAACGGCCACGGAGCCTGTCACATCTTTTACACGCTGTGCGGAATAGCCGGTGACAACCACCTCGTCCAAGGTACTAAGTGATGGACGCAAACTGATGCTATAAACTTGTTTGTCCTTGTCTACCGTAAATTCCTGCGCGGCAAAGCCAATATAGCTTATCTCAACCAATTCGCCAGGATTGACAACCAGCGAAAACTGGCCGTTATCATTGGTACTGGTACCTCTGGTTGTCCCTTTTACCTTAACGGCAGCGCCCACTATGGGTGCATTGTCCTGGGCATCGACTACCGTTCCGGTAATCGTAAAATCTTGGACCATACTGAACAGCAGCACTTTATCATGCGCTACTTTATACGTAATTCCTACAGGTTTAAATACCCCTTCAAGCACGTCGGACAACGCCCCCTGAATGGTCGGCACTTTAATCCTTCGATCAGCCTTGATAGCAGATGAGCTGTAGATAAAATGTACTTCCGATTGCTCCTCTAAGGCTGCTATCACTTCTTTGATGGTAATACGCTTGGCAGAAAATGCGATCCTTTTATCTAAAACACCCTGTGCATCAGCCTCCTTAGCATGGGTGGAAAATGCCACAGTCAATGTAGTGAGGGCATATAAAAAGGTTAGTCTCATCGCTATCTTGGTTAAAGCAACAATTCGTTCTTTTTTCATACTTTTGAAAAATTATGGTTCGTTAAACAGATTTCTTGAACTGTAAAATTTCCGGAAAACATCACTTCCGGATGTAGCCGGCAATACCCCCATATTGCCGGTTTTTTTTAAGGCTATGTCTCTGGTTTTTTCATAATTGTGTTTGTTTAATGGGCGTAAGTACCCCTTGCCCCACCATCTGTCGGTGGGAATGGTCAAAAAACAGCACTCAGCACTTTGGTGATGCCAAGCGCACTACGAACAACAAGTTTGGTACAATAAGGCAGCAATACTTCTTTATTGCCGGTAATTAGTTAATGAGTTAAGTCTTATCGTCTTTCATATCGTTTACAATTAGTGTGTTTGGGATAAAATTTGTGTTTATTGGGTCAATGTTTGTTTCTCAAAAAAACCGTGGTGCCTTGGGTCTCATACTGCGTATCGGTGACCATACAGATGATATCGAGTTGCTTGAAAAGCCCGATACCACTGATATCCCCTGTAAAGGTGATTCCTGCCAAGCTACTGTCTGCCACGATGTCCAGTGCATAAAGGTCGCTAAGTGTTTTTGCCAACGTCGTCATCGGAATGTCTTTAAACGTTTCATTTCGGATAGCATCCACCTGTTCGCGAACCGGCAAAGGGTTTTCCATGACGGTTTCTTCGATGGTTTTGGATTGCAGTACCGCACGCTGATTAGTGGTGATGGATGCTTTCTCCGGAGCAGCAAGGATTCGTTTTACCAAGTTGCGGCTACCTTGATTATAAAATACGTCTACTTTACCTGAATAAACAATCACTTCGCCGTTGGCATTTCCTTTAGGAGCCTTGATTTTAAACTTGGTCCCCAGCACTTTTGTGATCATCCCTTCGTGAAAAACCCAAAATGGGTTTTCCGAATTAGCAGCCACAGCAAAAAATGCGTCGCCAGCCAATCGGACTTCCCTGTTTTTTTCTTTAAAGCGTTTCGGGTATTCGAGCAACGCCCCCGGGTAAAGTTCAACCAACGACTCATCGGGTAGAATGATATTCATATGGTATTCGGTGTCGTTCTTCACCGTGATTACCTGCCCATCCGGCATGGGATCGGTTGCAAACGAAGGGCTAACCGGATAACAAATAATCCTTAAGTATATGAATATACCAGCCCCGATGAGAAACACCACTGCAGCAGCGGCGGCCAACCATAAGCGCAGCCGCTTTGATGAGAAGGTTGACGGACGCACCGTTGCCTTATTTTCCGGCAAACCGGCATTCATCTGCTGGTGTATTTTACGCCAAATGGCATCTTCGATGGCATCCAGGTTTTCCGGATTGATTTCTTGGTGTTCATCCAGCATATCATACCAGTGATGCACCAACTGTTGTTCAGCAGGCGTACATTGCCCATCCAGGTAGCGCTGCAATAAACGGTGAAAGTTTTCCCTACTCATTGATAAATACCTATAGGTATATAGGGTGTCTATCAAAACGGCGAAATCCCTAAAACTATTTTAAAAAATTTCCCGAAAAAATAAGGCAATGGGAAGAAAGTCCTTTAATGCCAAACGCATCATCTTGAGAGATTGCGTGATATGGTATTCCACCGCTTTTTCAGACAGGTTTAGTTTGCGCGCTATCTCCTTCACGGAATAATGCTCGGTGCGGCTGAGCGTATAGACGGTTTTCGTTTTGGGCGGCATCATGGCTACCCCCTTGTCTATTGCCTCATTCAATTCCTTTATTCGCATAGAGACCTCCACCGGATTTTGCAAATCACTTTGTTCGCGCTGCAAATGATGCACATAGGTATCTTCATGGAATTGGGATTTCAGGTACGAGATAAACTGAAAACGTACGGCAGCTGCCAAATAGGCACCCACATTTCTGACCATCGAAGACCGGCGCTTTTCCCACAACGAAACAAAAATGCTTTGCGTCAAATCCTCTGCCAATGTTGTATCTCCCGAGCGCCTCAAAACCAACATATAACATTTTTTCCAATACCGCTTATACAGCGCTTTGAAAGCCACTTGGTCGTCTTTGCTTATGCGTTCCAGCAATTCAGCGTCCGTTTCAATGTTTGGTTTGTTCAACAAGGCTCTTGTACAATTGGTTATACAAACTTAACATTTTGATTACAAATTTGCAAGGGGGCATTAAATATTCACGAAAATAAGCGATAACTTTCATTCGACGATAGTCCGATCAAAACGACAGATATTCCTATCTTTGACTGATAGACAACCACAAACATAAAGCATGAAAACGCCAGGGCTATTATATATAGCTGCTATAGCTGTACTGTGTCCGGCATGTGCCGGCGATGGGCAACAAAGCGACCAACAAGTTACTGCGGATCGCCTGATAACGTCTGAGAAAGCAAGCTTCCGCATTGATACACTTCGCACAGGACTTGAGAATCCATGGGGAATGGTGTGGCTGCCGGATGGTCGCGTACTCGTTACCGAACGGAAGGGCGAAATACTCGCGCTGGGAAACGATCCTGGCAAGACAGAAAAACTCAAGGGATTCCCGGAAGTCTACGAACGTGGGCAAGGCGGACTGATGGACATCCAGCTCCATCCGTATTATGCTAAAAATGGATGGATATATGTAACCTATGCCCGGCCTGGAAAGGAAGGGGGCAGTACAACACTAGCCCGCTTCCGATTGACAGGCAACGAAATTATCGACTTTGAAGCACTGTATCAAACCACCCCCCTATCAACATCCGGTGTACACTTCGGAAGCCGCATTGTATTTGACGAGGCCGGCTATCTGTACTTCAGCACGGGCGAACGGGGCATCAAAGCAAATGCACAGGACCTCACCAACGATATGGGCAAGATACACCGGCTGCATGACGACGGCCGGATACCGAGCGACAACCCGTTCATAGATCATCCGGCGGCCAAGCCGAGTATTTGGTCGTATGGACACCGCAACATACAAGGCATGGCCTACGACCCTGTAAACCGTATTCTCTATGCAACTGAGCATGGTCCCCGCGGCGGTGATGAACTCAACATCATCGAAAAAGGCAAGAACTACGGCTGGCCGATAATTACCTACGGTATCGATTACAGTGGCGCAATCATTTCAGAATTGACAACCAAAGAAGGCATGGAACAACCTATCCATTATTGGACGCCGTCCATTGCCACCTGTGGATTATTGTATTACACCGGCAACCGTTATACGGACTGGCAGGGCAACCTATTTTCTGGAGCATTGGCGCAAACGCACATCGCACGTATTGAAGTGACCAATGGCATCTACAAGCATGAGGAGCGACTACTTGCCGGTATCGGGCGCGTACGCCATATCGCGCAAGATACGGATGGCTTTATCACGGTGCTCACTGAGGGGCCTGGTATACTGCTAAAATTGGTTCCAGCCGAATAAAATTCAACGCGTTTCAAAAAGCTGTTGCGTTTATCAAAAACTGCGTATCTTTGCGTTCATGAATGTTGACAAATTGCTAAGCCGGGCGTTGGAATTCGAGTTTCTCTCCATTGACGAAGGAATCTATTTGTACAACAATGCCACGATAGCCGACTTATCGTACGTAGCAAACGAGTTACGAAAAATACAAGTTCCTCACGGCAAAGTGACCTGGCAAATCGACCGTAATGTCAACACCACCAACGTATGCATTGCCAACTGCAAGTTCTGTAATTTTTTCCGCAGGCCGGGGCATGAAGACAGCTACATCACCGACATCGAGACTTATAAGCGGAAAATAGAAGAGACATTCCGCTATGGTGGCGATCAACTACTCTTACAGGGGGGGCACCACCCCGATTTGGGACTGGCATTCTATACCGATCTCTTTCGGGAATTGAAATCGTTGTACCCGACACTGAAGCTGCATTCGCTCGGGCCTCCCGAGGTGGCGCACATTGCCAAGCTGGAGGGCATGAGCCATATCGATGTACTCCGTGCGCTGAAGGATGCCGGCCTCGATTCGTTGCCGGGAGCCGGTGCGGAAATCCTAAATGACCGGGTAAGACGGCTTATATCAAAAGGTAAATGTGGCGGCCAGGAATGGTTGGATGTGATGCGTGCTGCCCATCAGATTAACCTGCCCACATCGGCGACCATGATGTTTGGGCATGTTGAAACGCTCACCGAGCGGTTTGAGCATTTAGTCTGGATCAGGCAAGTACAGGAAGAGCGCCCCGCAGGGGCTTATGGTTTCATCGCTTTCATTCCGTGGCCATTTCAGGATGATGGCACGCTGCTTAAGCGCCTTCGTGGCATCCGCAACAATGTCACCGGCGAAGAATACATCCGTATGATAGCGCTGAGCCGGATTATGTTGCCCAACATTAAGAACATCCAAGCTTCGTGGCTCACCGTCGGAAAACGCGTGGCTCAGCTTTGCCTACATGCCGGAGCCAATGACTTTGGGTCCATCATGATAGAAGAAAACGTGGTATCAGCAGCCGGCGCTCCCCATCGGTTTACTTCTAAATCCATTCAAGATGCTATCCGCGAAGCTGGGTTCGAACCGCAGTTACGCACACAGAAATACGAATTCAGGGAATTACCGGAGGCCATGGAAGAACAAGTTATCAATTATTAATCGCCCACAAAGGATTGGATTTTGGAAAACTTGAATCAACAAATTGAGGCCCTTATTTACGCTTCCGAATATGGCATCGGCATATCAGAAATTAAACAAGTCCTCGAGTCAACCACAGGTACGGATATCGAAGAACATATGATTGAAGCGGCATTGGAGTCGATTCGGGTCCGTTACCTCCAAGAGGAATATGTGGTTGAACTGAAAACCATAAACAATGGGTATCAATTTTTGACCAAACAGCATTATTACCAAACGGTCAACCAGCTCCAAACGCACCGTGCAAAAAAAAAGCTCAGCCAAGCTGCGCTGGAAACATTGGCCATTATCGCTTACCGACAACCAATTACCAAATTGGAAATCGAGCAGATCCGCGGTGTTAACTGCGACTATTCCATACAACGACTGCTGGAAAAGGAACTTATCAAGATAGTTGGCAAAGCCGATTCGCTGGGCAAACCTCTGCTATATGGCACGAGCGATTTATTTATGGATCACTTTGGTATAACCAACACAGCCGGCCTGCCAAAGCTCAAAGAAATCATCCAGGAAGACAACGCCATAGGTGAGATAAGCGAATGAGGATGAGGGAGATATTTTTTTTAAAAAAAATGTTTTAAAATCAAAAACTTGCTATTTTTATCCTGAATAAAACAACAATATCTTTTAATGATGATTATGAAAACGCCAATGATGCACGACAATGATTTAGCGATTATGGAGGATGACGTTTTGGTCGCTTTTGACGGTGGGCCCGATGATGATGACGATTCGGACGATCTTTTTGAGGATGAGGATAATTTTGAGTTGGATGAGTTTGACTCGTTGGATGAGTTCGATGACTTCGATGACGACGATGATTTTTGACAAAAAACACCCTCACATCATATTGAAAGTAAACCCTTACCTGACACCACAAATGTAGGCTTCGATAAGCTGCTTCGTTTGCCGGAGTAGCAGCACTGAAGCCCATTTTGAATCCATACTACTTCATCACATCTACTATGTATGACCCGCGTCATGATAGTAGATGTGTTTGGCTATTAAAAGAATTTGCAATAAAAAACTACTCTGCCGCTTTTTTATGCAATAGTTCGTAAAGTTCAATCACTTTTTTCTGCAGCTCGATTACTTCCGCGTCCCGTTCCTGGAGTTTTTTGTTGGCGATCGCCAATTCTGAGATATATTTTTTCTCTTCTTCAGAGTCGTTTGTAGCTAACAGTTGTACTACAGACAAGCCAAACAATCTGGATATCTGGTCTAGCCGGGATAAGTTGACGTCCGTGATGCCGGTTTCGATTTTGGAGAAAGCCGGTATCGATATATCCAATCGCTTGGCTACATCTTCCTGGCTCCACCCTTTTTGGTGTCGTAATAATCTGATTTTTTTTCCTAATGCATTCATTGGTAAGATGATTGTTGAAACTTAATGACTATCTAATGCTTTCTTTAATTGGAAATCTAATGTAATTAATATTTTTTATTTATACAAAAATTTATCGGCAAAATTAACAAGATTCACACCACCGTAATTTCCTGAACTCATAAACAATAAATTCTTTCCAGCCGGGTCCATTTCCACAAGATACTGTTTCATGCCATCAATACTGTTGAAATATATCAAATTGGGTTGATTAAACGCCTTCTTAAGCGCATCTTCCGAGATCGCCTCGGCATTTTTCTGTTTCAACCCTTCCTGATTGATGAATACCGCCGGATACTCTGCTTCCTGCATGGTATCCATATACTCATTCAAATATGCCTTATTAAGGCTGCTGTATGTATGCAACTCAATAATAGCCACCAATGCCTTGCCCGGAAATTGCTCTTTAAGGGCGTGTATACTTGCTTTTAATTTGGTGGGCGTATGGGCAAAATCCTGGTAAACCACACTATCATTATTGCTGGCAACGTATTCTAAACGCCTTGAAGCCCCTTTAAATTGTTTTATTGCTTCATAAAATGCCTCGCGCTCAACACCTAACCACTCACAAACCGTAAATGCAGCTGCGATATTAGATAAATTGTGCCGGCCGAAAACCTGCAGCGGGATATCGCCCAAGTGGGTATGCATATATGTGATTCCTTTATTGATAGTGTATTCCGGGGTGCGATAGCCATGTTTGTTGATCTTAGATTGGTCCTCGAGTACAAGTTCTTGAAGCCGTTTGTCTTCTTTATTATAGACCAATGTGCCTTTGGGTTCGATACTTTTAATGAAGAGCCTGAATTGGGTCACATAATTTTCAAACGTTGGAAATACATTGACATGATCCCAGGCGATGCCGCTGATCAAGGCAATATGCGGGCGGTATAAATGGAACTTCGGGCGTTGATCAATGGGCGAGGCCAGGTATTCATCACCTTCGATAATCATCAGGGGCGCATCTTTGGTGAGGCGTACCATGTACTCAAATTCATCGAGTTTAGCGCCCACCAGGTAATCGAAATCCCGCCCGATGGATTTTAACACGTGCATAATGATACTGGTGATGGTCGTTTTGCCGTGGCTCCCCCCTATCACGACCCGCGTTTTATCCATCGTTTGCTCATAGATAAATTCCGGATACGAATAAATACGGACACCCAACTCCTTCGCCTTCAATAATTCGGGATTGTCAGCCTTTGCATGCATTCCCAATACTACGGCATCGATATCGGCCGTAATATGTGCCGGATCCCACCCTGGTTCGGGAAGCAACCCTTCGTTGGCCAGGTTGGTGCGCGACGGTTCATAGATGTGGTCGTCAGAACCACTCACCATATACCCTTTTTTGGCCAGTGCAATGGCCAAGTTGTGCATAATGCTACCGCCAATAGCAATAAAGTGTACACGCATAACTATTCTTTTTTAATAAACCGTGCTGCTACCCAACCATCCTGCTGCTTATGACGCTCGTAGATCAGCTGATGCTGGAGACCGGCGGCTTTAAGCAGTGCTAAATCATCGCCGTCATAAAAACCACTCATATATAGCATCCCATCTGGTTTCAACGAGCGGGCATATTGCGCAATTTGATCCAACAGAATATTACGATTGATGTTTGCCAATATGACATCCACAAGTTGGTCGGCCATTAAATCAACCGAACCGCATAAGGCAATGATACCAGGGGCACCATTCAGCACTTTGTTTTCTTCGACGCTGGCTACGCACACCGGGTCATTATCAATCGCCAGAACACGGGATGCACCACGCTTCGCTGCCAATATCGCCAATATCCCTGTACCACATCCCATATCCAGCACCGTCTTCCCTTCGAACGCTGTTTCCAGCATGTACTGTATCATCAAAGCGGTGGTCTGATGATGCCCTGTACCAAAGGCCATCTTGGGGTCGATAATGATTTCATACGGGTACCCGACTGGTGGCTGATGGAACGTCGCCCGCACATAACATTGATTTGCTACCACAACGGGTTCGAAATTGCCCTCCCAGACTGCGTTCCAGTTTTGCGACGGTATTTCATGCACCTGATAATCTACTTGAAATCCCATGGGTTGGTTTATCAACAATGCCTCCAAAGCTTGTAAATCAAGCTGTTCAGAGGCAATATACGCCGCAAACCCATCATTTCGGGGCTCGAAGGTATCGAATCCCATATGAGCCAAGCTATCAATCAGCAGATCCTGGTGCCAATCTTCACCACCATTGCAGGTGAAAATAATCGCGCTGTATTTCATGAAACAATCGCCTATCCGTTCAGTTATTGAATACCTTGACGATATCAATAAAATCACGGGACTTCAAGGATGCGCCCCCGATAAGGCCACCATCTATATCCGCTTGCGCGAACAATTCCGGTGCATTTTTCGGATTGCAGCTTCCCCCGTACAAGATTGTCAACTGGTCGGCAACGCTTTGATTGTATTGTCCGGCCACTTGTTGGCGGATAAATGCATGCACTTCCTGCGCTTGCTCGGGCGTTGCGGTCAGCCCAGTGCCGATAGCCCACACGGGCTCGTAAGCGAGTACAACCTTGTTGAACACTTCGCTGGGAAGATGGAAGACACCTTTTTCCAATTGACCACGGATGACATCAAAGTAACGGCCTGCTTCGCGTTCTTCCTGTGTTTCGCCAATACAAAAAATCGGAATTAAACCATGTGATAAAGCAGCATCTACTTTTTTACTAAGTAGTTCGTCGCTTTCATTGAAGTACGCACGGCGCTCTGAGTGACCTAAAATCACGTATTCAGCACCTGCGGACTTTACCTGAGTAGCCGATATTTCTCCGGTATAGGCGCCTTTTTCTTCGAAATAGATATTTTGAGCACCTATTGCTACACGGGAAGTTCCCTTAGCCAGCTGCGCAATGCCATGTAGATGGATAAAAGGACTGCAAACAACTACTTGCTGCTGGCCGACCACCTCATCCTTGGCCATATTGACAATCTCGGAAAACAGACTTATCCCCTGTTGAAAGTCGAGGTTCATTTTCCAGTTTCCGGCTACAATTTTCTTTCGCATGATTTTAATGTATAAATGATTAAATAAATTATTTAGCAACCCCTGGCCACAACACCTTTCTGTTCGTCAAATGTACGATCCGCGCGTTGATACACCAACATCGTGACCCCTAAGAATTTGACAAGTCAACAGGTCGCGAACCCCTCCGGCCCCACTCCATGAAAAACCCGGAATAAACGTCGATACCCCCCTGAGCCGAAGAATAGGGGTCATACCGATACACAAATCGGCCGCCCAACGTTTCAATGGATAAATCCCCGTCCCGCCTATCCGACTGATTAAATAGAACGACATGCATAGGTCTCCATTTAGAACGGCTAAAATAAAAAAGTCCCGATAAAATATCGGGACCAATATCATTAATCTAATGCCTGCCTTATTTCTTGTTGTAACGGTTACGGAACTTGTCGATACGTCCTGCAGTGTCGACCAATTTCATTTTTCCGGTATAATAAGGGTGGGAAGTGTGCGAAATTTCAAGTTTCACCAACGGATATTCATTGCCATCTTCCCATTTTATGGTTTCTTTCGTATCGATGCATGATTTCGTGATGAAAGCATAGTCATTTGACATATCCTTGAAAACCACTAACCTATAATTCGATGGATGCAAGTCTTTCTTCATTTTATCTATGAGTTACTAATATGCGTTATTGAGCGTGCAAAAGTAGCTAATATGATTTTAATTTCCAATTATTTCGCTGATAAATATTTTTCATAGCAATGAGATGCTCTATACCGTTCTGAGCGACAGACATAGTGGTCATTGAAAAAACAATTCGCCAAAACATCCGGGCACATGAAAGTTGGGTGTGGGGTGATTAATCCTGTTCCACGAAACGAAATGCGGCACGGGCAGTTCATCGCCACATTTATAAAAATTCCCTGTACACTGCATGCCAGCCAGGGATTTGATGCTGTGCGCATCAAATACGCTAAACGGCACATTCAGCACGAGTCGCCATGCGGTGTCTTCGCCATGTTTTTGTTTCGTTACGATGTGACTATCCGTATGTATACGTTCGACAAGGGACCTCGGCAACAGAGACCGCTCGTTTTCGGCTTCGCGGCCATACCCGATCAATCCTGTTCCCAAGCAGTTAAACTCGATGTTGTAATAATGCACATGGTCGAAAGATACGAAAAACTCTACACAGCTATCCTTATAAACAGGATCATTCGTGTTCCGGCGGTTCGCGATGGCATGTTTTTCGCTGACCTGATATACCAGCAACAGGCTATCCGCTGTATGGGCTATCTTGACATACACCGACGGTTTATATGGATAATCCGACCAAGCCACTTCATCCAACCTGAAGGCACTCAAACCGGCGAGAGCCGCCAACACCTCATCCGTAGATGAATGGTAGTTTACCCGATCCAGAAAAGGTATGACCAGTCCTTTCATATGTGTTCCTATTGACTTCGCTACAAACCCAGCTACGTATAACGTCCCGCTGTCCGATGAATGCAGTCCTGCAGCACATGTTCGTGGGCTTCAACCAGCTCAACCAATTTGAGCTGTGCCCTAGCACGCTGCAAATTGTGATCGGCGTGATGCGTCTTATAATAATGATCGCCTTCGAGAAAATCGGTAAGGAACCGCACAGCCTGCATATAAGGTAACAGCAGTATGCCCTCTATCAACGAGTTGACTTCACTCGCGGTCAAAAAAGAATCCGCCTCTTCAAAATAACCGGCGGTATAGGCTTCGAACAACGGGATATTCAATGTGATCTTACGCAAATCGGCTTCATCTTCGGCTGCACTGTTGATGATGGTGCGAATCGCATCGCCGAAATCGTAGGCCACATATCCCGGCATTACGGTATCCAAATCAATTACGCATTGTGCACGATCATGAACATCCAGTAAAACATTATTAAATTTCGTGTCGTTGTGCGTGATACGCAGGGGCAACTTCCCGGCAGCTGCAAGATTTAATAGGGTATGCATGCGGTTTTCGCGGCGTTTTATAAACGTTATTTCGTCAGCTACCCGGCATACCCGGTTTACCCGATCAGCAGCGATGGCACTGTCCAGTTTAGCTAACCGCTTGCCAATGTGATGGAAATCAGGCAACACTTCATGAATAAGGTGAGCATCCAAATCGGATAACAGCCGTTGAAATTGCCCGAATGCACGCCCCCCCTCCTTAGCTTGCAGCGGAGTCTCTACAATATCGTAACTTCGTGTGTTGGCAAGCAGGATAAACATCCGCCAAAAGTTGCCTGCCTCATCTCGATGATAAGTCAGCCCCGCTTCTGTTGGTATTAACGTCAATACCCGATCCGCTACGGGCAGATTATCACCGCCAAAGGAGTCATATTTCCGTTTTAAATGCTGCGTGACCCGCATGATGTTCTGCATCAGCGCCGGCACATCACCGAAGACGTGATGGTTGATTCGCTGAAGCAAATAATCGCTTCCCGTTCCACGCACATGTACACGGTACGTATCATTAATATGTCCTGAACCAAACGGCAGCACATTGAGCACATCGCCTTCAATAATGAATTGTTTTGCTAGCGTAGCGAGTTGCTGTGGATTAAAATTGCTCATAGCGATAACTGAATCGGCTTTATGCGTTCAAAATGACACGCAATATGCAAATTCACCCAGTAAAAACAATAGCTTTTCCACAAGCAATCGTTTGCGTGATTTTATCAAAAAAAGCCCACTATCGATGAGGGCCCTATACCGAAGGGTTGCCGGCAAGTACCGTCGGGGCGGCGGCCAGCACATCGTCGCTTACCGCATCTTCGAATTTCCTGAAGTTCGCTATGAAAAGCTTAGCTAACTGGTTCGCTTGGCCGTAATACGCATTTTCGTCAGGCCATAGCTGCACCGGATCCAGCACCGCATCCGGCACACCGGGGCAACTGGCGGGATAATGCAGCCCAAATACCGGGTGGGTCCGGAACGTAGACTCCTTAAGCACGCCGTTCAGGGCTGCCCTCACGATAGCCCGTGTATATTCCAGTTTGATACGACGACCAACGCCGAACGGGCCAGCAATCCATCCCGTATTGATTAACCACACATTAATTTTCCTGCCTGCCAACCTATCCCTTAACAGCTCGGCGTAATGCGAAGGGTGCAGCGGTAAGAAAGCCTCTCCAAAGCATGCCGAAAATACAGCCCTTGGCTCCTTAACGCCTACCTCTGTACCCCCAACCTTAGCTGTATAGCCGGAGATAAAATGATACATCGCCTGTGTGGTAGTCAGCAATGATACCGGGGGAATGACGCCAAAGGCATCTGCCGTGAGAAAGAAGATGTCCCGCGGCGCCGGTGCCATACCGGTTGGGACACTATCTGCCACATGGTGGATAGGATAAGCAGCCCTGGTGTTTTCCGTTTTTGAGACATCCCGGTAGTCAGGTACGCGCGTACCGGGGATGAAATTAGTATTTTCAACTAGCGCACCAAAGCGAACCGCCCGGAAAATCTCCGGCTCATCATCTTCATTCAGCCCGATGCATTTGGCATAACAGCCCCCTTCCAAATTAAAAATCCCTTTTTCGTCCCAACCGTGTTCATCGTCTCCTATCAACGACCGGTCGTGAGCAGCAGAAAGTGTGGTCTTCCCGGTCCCTGAGAGGCCAAAGAAAAGCGCAGTGTGCCCGTCATCATTCGTATTGGCCGCACAATGCATGGCGAGTATCCGTTTTTCGAGCGGCAAAATATAGTTCATTACTGAAAACATGCTCTTCTTAATCTCTCCTGTATAACCTGTGCCGGCGATCAAAACCACTTTCCACGTAAAGTTGATGACCACAAAATTGGGGTTATGCAATCCATGCTGCTCTGGTTCGGCGCAGGTATATCCCGGAGCCGCCAACACCGACCATTCGGGGCGCACTTTGGAATCTGGCGAGGCCGGCCTTACAAATAGATTGTTTGCAAAAATGCTCTGATAAGCCGTTTCAGTAACCACCCGCACATCAATACTATGGCCGGGATCGGCCCCGACGATGGCATCACGCACGAACACATCCTTATCTCGAAAGTACCGCCCCATTTGTTCAAACAGCCGCTCGAACGCCTCGCTGGTCAGCGGCTGATTATTGGAGCCCCACCACACCGTATTTTCAGTTTGCGCATCGCGGACAATGAACCTGTCAAACGGCGTGCGACCGGTGAAACGGCCGGTATCGACACATAGCGCACCGGAATCAGCAAGTTTCCCCTCGCTTCTTGCAACGGCCTGTTCAACCAGTTCTGCCGTTTTTTTCTGATAGTGTACATTTACGTTTTCCTGAATAAAAAGATAACTCAAGTCAAAAAACAACTTTGTATACTCATTCATAGCGTTTTATTTACATATTTTATTTACTTCTGTAGCGCAAATCGTAGCAAATGTCAGACTAAAAATTGGTAAAATAAAACAAAAAATCGCTGAAAATCAGTTTATTGTAAATTATACACTAAGACAACAAACTGACGCACAATACCGTTTAACGTTTTAGCCATTTTTATCAAAAAGAAAAAAATCAAGGACGATAATGCGGCATATTTATTGGCGTTTTACTTTTAAGTATGCATTTGCTATCTTTAGCAACTGACCAAGGCTATATTATAACATTAAGAATTAAAAACGATGAGGCTATATACGATTGATACCGGATTTTTCAAGCTTGACGGAGGAGCTATGTTTGGCGTAGTACCCAAGTCAATATGGCAACGGACAAATCCAGCAGACGAGCGAAACATGTGTACTTGGGCGACAAGGCTGCTGCTTATTGAAGACGAATCGCGCTTGATCTTGGTGGATACCGGTATAGGTAATAAACAGGGAGATAAATTTTTCAGCCATTATTATCGCCATGGCGATGCCACATTGGACAGCTCACTTGCCACCCATGGATTCCACAGGGATGACATCACCGACGTATTCATCACCCACCTCCATTTCGACCATGTAGGGGGCGCTATCATACGTGAACAGGGGAATTTAGTTCCTGCTTTCAAAAATGCCACTTACTGGAGTAATGAACAGCATTGGGACTGGGCCCTGTTCCCCAATCACCGGGAAAAGCCTTCCTTCCTGCAAGAGAACATTATCCCCATCTATGAAAGTGGCCAGCTTCGTTTCATACCCGTTGAAGACGGCGTGAAATTTACCGAGAACATTACCGTACGCTTTGCTTACGGCCATACCGATGCGATGATGCTGCCACAGATCAATTACAACGGAAAAACATTGCTTTACATGGCCGATCTTCTCCCGTCGGCGGGACACATCCCCCTGCCCTACGTGATGAGTTATGACGTCAGGCCGCTTACCACGATGGAAGAGCGAAAACACTACTGGCAGGAAGCTGTTGACAACGACTACGCATTGTTCTTAGAGCACGACCCCGTCAACGAATGTTGCACAATACAGCTTACCGAAAAAGGATATCGGCTTAAGGACACCTTTTCGCTGAACGAATGGCTATAAAAAATAAAAGCCATTCCGGCACACCGGAACGGCTTTTGTTTAGTTTAGTTAGTTAATTCGTATTACGCAGAAGCTTGGGTCTGGCGGATGATATTCAACGCCCCTCCTGCCCTGAACCAGCCAATCTGCTGCTCATTATAGCTGTGGTTGACGTTGATTTCGTCTACCGAGCCATCCGCATGGCGGATGACCAATGTAAGCGGCTTATTGGGCGCAAATTCAGTAAGCCCCACAATATCAAAGGTATCATCCTCCAATATCTTATTGTAGTCATCCTTATCAGCAAATGTCAAAGCCAACATGCCTTGCTTTTTCAGATTGGTCTCGTGAATACGGGCAAATGATTTGACCAATACCGCACGGACCCCCAAATGCCGGGGCTCCATCGCTGCATGTTCGCGAGACGAACCTTCGCCATAATTCTCATCTCCCACCACGATGGAACCGATTCCCGCCGCCTTATAGTCCCGTTGCGTAGCAGGCACCGGACCGTATTCATTCGTCAACTGGTTTTTCACGTAATCCGTTTTATCATTGAAGAAATTAACGGCACCGATAAGTAAATTATTGGAGATGTTATCCAAATGGCCACGATATTTCAACCAAGGCCCAGCCATGGAAATGTGGTCAGTAGTACACTTGCCTTTGGCTTTGATAAGCAACTTCAGCCCCGTAAGGTCTGTTCCCTCCCACGCCGGAAACGGATCGAGTAACTGCAGGCGATCAGAAGTGGGCGATACCGCCACGACAACGTGGCTACCATCTTCCGCGGGTGCTTGATAGCCCGGGTCTTCCACGTCAAATCCCTTTTGCGGCAACTCATCGCCAACAGGGGGGTCCAATTTCACTGCCTCGCCTTTGTCGTTGATCAATGTATCCGTAATCGGATTGAACGACAAATCGCCAGAAATGGCAATGGCTGCGACTAGCTCAGGAGAAGCCACAAACGCATACGTATTCGGGTTGCCATCCGCCCGTTTTGCAAAATTCCGGTTAAACGAATGAACAATTGTATTTTTTTCGGCTTTTTCAGCTCCCACGCGTGCCCACATACCAATACACGGGCCGCATGCGTTGGTGAAAATCGTGGCATCCAAATCGGTAAATGTATCCAGCAAACCATCCCGTTCCGCTGTATAACGCACCTGTTCAGAGCCGGGGTTGATACCAAATTCAGCCTTCCTGGCCAGCCCTTTTTCTACCGCTTGCTTCGCCACAGACGCTGCACGGGATAAATCTTCATACGATGAATTGGTGCAGGAGCCGATCAACCCCCATTCTACCTTCAATGGCCAGCCGTTCTTCGCGGCCTCCTCTTTCATTTTCGAGACCGGCGTAGCCAAATCCGGAGTAAAGGGACCGTTCAAGTGAGGTTCAAGCTCAGAAAGATTAATTTCAATGACTTGGTCAAAGTAAGCTTCCGGATCAGCATATACCTCCGGGTCCGCAGTTAAGTGTTCTTTGATAGCGTTTGCAGCGTCGGCCACATCCGCACGATTGGTGGCTCGCAGGTAGCGCTCCATGGACTCGTCGTACCCGAACGTAGAGGTTGTCGCCCCTATCTCTGCGCCCATATTACAGATGGTTCCTTTGCCGGTGCAGGACATGGACCGTGCGCCTTCACCAAAATACTCAACGATGCAGCCTGTCCCACCTTTCACGGTGAGGATACCAGCTACTTTCAAGATCACATCCTTGGGCGCCGTCCAACCGTTAAGCTTACCGGTTAGCTTGACACCGATTAATTTCGGAAATTTAAGCTCCCAAGGCAAACCAGCCATCACATCGCAGGCATCAGCCCCACCAACGCCAATGGCCAGCATGCCCAACCCGCCCGCATTGACCGTGTGCGAATCCGTTCCGATCATCATGCCGCCCGGAAAAGCGTAATTTTCCAGAACCACCTGGTGGATAATCCCTGCACCTGGCTTCCAAAAACCGATGCCATATTTGTTGGACACTGACGCCAGAAAATCAAATACCTCCTTACTTTCCGTGGTCGCAACGGCTAAGTCCTTTTCGGCGCCTTCCTTTGCCCGGATAAGGTGGTCGCAATGAACAGTAGAGGGAACGGCTACCCGAGGCCTTCCTGCCTGCATGAATTGCAACAGGGCCATCTGGGCAGTAGCGTCTTGCATGGCCACCCGGTCAGGCGCAAAATCTACATACGAAATTCCTCGTTCATACCCCTGGGTAGCATTGCCGTCCCACAAGTGAGTATATAAAATCTTCTCTGTAAGTGTCAAAGGCCTATTCACCACGTTACGGGCGGCAGCAATCCGCTCGGCGTACTGGGCGTAGACCTTTTTAATCATGTCAATATCAAATGCCATCTATTACTAGTAATTAATTATGATAAAGAAAAGACAAAATAACGGTCGATAAGGTGTCGTTATTTTTAAATTGTTGCGAATTTACAAAAAAAACAAGTTACAACGAGGTTTGGCCAATCGCCCGTTTAATTTGGAAATATTCTAAACAAGTTGATACGTATGGCAACGGGCCCTTTACGTCGAAATCAAATCCGGCGTTATGCGTTTGAGCTCAGCAATGGTATGGATAGGGTTTTTGGCAGCAAATATAAAGTTGCCTGCCACCAGCACATCCGCCCCTGCCTTCAATAATGCCAGGGCATTGTGGTTGTTTACTCCGCCGTCTATTTCGATGAGCAGCCCGTCATTTCGTCCTGCTGCCAATGCCCTCAATTCCCTAATCTTCCGATAGGTCGCTTCAATGAAGTTTTGCCCGCCGAAACCGGGATTAACCGACATGATAAGCACGAGATCTACATCATCCACAATTTCGTGAAGCTGGGCCACGGGCGTGCTCGGATTAATAGCCACGCCGGCGGTACATCCCATTTCTTTAATGGCATGTACCGTTCGGTTGAGGTGGGTACACGCCTCCAGATGCACGGTAATGTTGTCCGCTCCCGCAGCTTTGAATTGCTTAATGTAACGGTCGGGATGGGTAATCATCAAATGTACGTCCAGTGGTTTTTTTGCGTAGTGGGCTATGGAAGCCAACACCGGAAAACCAAAAGAAATGTTGGGCACAAAAACGCCATCCATAATGTCGATATGGAACCAATCGGCTTCGCTTTGGTTGACCATTGCAATGTCATCATATAAATGCGCAAAATCTGCGGACAATACGGACGGGGCAACAAGGTGTTTACGCTTGGGCATGACTTTTTTTGGCAAAGATAACGAATTGCTGCCATTGTCAGCCAAAGCGAGCGCCGTTATTATTTGTCGGCAAGGAAGTCGAAACGCTCCCCGAGCTCTGCAGGATATTTACCTGTCAAATCTTCGTCATTCGGAAGCCCTGTTTCTTGATGAAGATTACCACTGAGCAATCTGTTCAACAGCTTACGCACCAACGGATATTCAAACTCTGATTTATCCAGGGTGATGAGGTATGCGTTGTCCGTGATTTCAATACTAGATTTTGTCATGATGCGACTTTTTGTTTTCATCCGTAATTAATTACCCTTTATGGCCTCATGCCCATTTCAGGGTGAAAAATTACAACACAAATAATAAGCTATCATTAATTGCTATTTATGATACTGTTAAAAACAGGCTATTCGTCCGCCCATAATAAAAGCGTTTTGCTACATTTGCCACAGGTAATCCTCCGTTCCTTCCGTATAACGGATTATTTTAGTAAGTTTGAGATTAAAAATACGGCATCGTGGCACGGCTAAAAATTAAATATCAAGCAGCTCATAAAGGCGGGCGGTATGGTTATATACTCAAATACGGGATGATATTATCCAGTATTGTGTTGATTACCTTATTTTTACCTAAGCAGCCCCGCTTCAGGTATGAGTTTGAGAAAGGGAAAGTCTGGATGCACGAAGATCTGATATCTCCCTATAACTTTGCCGTTTTAAAAACGCAGGCCGAGCTTGAGAAGGAACGGGAAAATGTTTTAAAATCGGTATATCCCATTTACGACCACAATACCCAGATCGCTGAACAGCAAATTGCCCAATTCGAGGCTGATCTACCCGAAAAATGGCAGGCCGCTGGCTTGGATACGTTGAATATAGACGTCGCCACCTATGAACAAACGGGCAAAAAGCTACTGACGGATATTTACCGGCGGGGAGTCATTGCGCTGAACAACAAATTCCAAGGTGATCGTACACATTACAATTTTACGTTATTGACCGATCATGTAGCCAAACAAATGAATACTGCGGCTGTATTTACAACCGAAACCGCGGCGGAATATGTCAGCAAAACGATCAATGGCCGAACGGCCATCAAACAAAAAGAATGGTTCATCGATGTCATTGGCAGCTATATTTCCGTCAATTACCTCTTCAACGAATCGCTGACCGCAAGGCTGGAAGAAGACGCATTGGCCAGCATTTCCACGACAAGGGGCATGGTACAACGCGGTGAACTCATTGTGGCTAATGGCACCACGGTCAACAACGAAATCTACCAAAAAATAGAGTCTTTGCGGAAAGCTTACGAAGAAGAAGCGCGCATCGGAGGCAACCGCGCATTGGTCATGCTAGGACAGTTTTTCATTGTCGCCTTGGTCGTCTCGCTGCTCTTCGTGTTCATTTACCTCTTTCGCAAGGATATTTACCACAACAACCGGTTGATATTCCTTATCCTTATTGTCATTACCGGCATGCTGCTCGTCTTGTCTTGGGCCATTAAAATCAAGCTGCCGAGTCTTTATTACATCCCCTACTGCATTGTCCCCATCATTATACGGATCCTGTTTGACACGCGTCTGGCGCTGAATATCCACCTGCTTATGGTCCTGCTAGCCGCCTTTTTTGTGCCCAACAGTTTTGAATTTGTGTTTCTTCAGTTTTCCGCGGGTATGGTAGCCATATACAGCATCAAAACACTGGTGAAACGGGAGCAGTTCCTGATTTCATCCGCCATCATACTGGGCACGTACTTGATCGCTTATATCGGTATGGGACTGATGCGCGACGGGTCACTCGGCAACCTTTACTGGTCGGACATCGCGCCCTTTGTGTTCAGCGTGTTGCTCACCCTGCTGGCTTATCCGCTTATTTATGCGTTCGAGCGCTTGTTTGGCATTATTTCAGATGTCACCTTAATGGAGCTTACTAACAGCAACTCGAAATTGCTTCGCGAATTGTCATATAAAGCCCCCGGCACATTCCAGCATTCCATGCAAGTGGCCAATCTTGCGGAGGCGGCCATTTATAAAATCGGTGGCAATACCTTATTAGTAAGAGCCGGTGCCCTGTACCACGATATCGGTAAAATGTTCAATCCACAGTATTTTATCGAAAATCAAACCAAAGGACACAATCCGCATGACGGTCTTTCGTTCGAACAAAGTGCGCAGATTATTATCTCGCACGTCGCCAAAGGCGTAGAGCTTGCCAGAAAGAACCAGCTGCCCGAAGTAATCATCGATTTTATCCGTACCCATCACGGTACAACCAGGGTAGATTATTTCTATCAATCCTACATTAAGTCGTTTCCGGAAAAGTTCGTGGATGAGGATATCTTTCATTATCCTGGCCCTGTTCCCTTCTCGCGGGAAACTGCCGTCTTGATGATGGCCGATTCCGTCGAAGCGGCGTCAAGGAGTTTGAAGGAGCCCAGTGCACAAAGCCTGAATGATCTGGTTGATAAAATTATTGAATCCAAGCTGAACCAAAAACAACTTGTAAACAGCAATATCACCCTGAAAGACATCACCATGGTCAGCGAAATATTCAAAGATATGCTAAAGAGCATCTACCACGTACGCATTGACTATGACACCAGTGGCAAAAAAAGCAATACGACGACAAAAGTCGACATGGAGACGCCACACACAAACTGATTGCTGCTGGATATGCAAAAATATTCCCCTATTTTTGTGCATCCGTGTCTTGACGAAACGATAACCAATTTTACATAGGTCATAATGATCATGACGACTTCAATGTATTTGTCAACACCGGCGTGGCTTACCATAATATTCAGTATGTTCACGTTTTTGGGCTATTGCCAACATCCAAGACCTACGGTGGGCGTTTGCGCATCGGCTGCACAGCAAGAGGAAGCCCAACGGGCCGGTTTTGATTTTATGGTCCCCGGTGTCTCTCCTTACTTGTTGGCAGCCGCTGACGGCAACGAAATACATGCACTTCCCGTTTATGCATGCAACGTGTTTTTGCCCGCAAAGGCAAAATGTGTAGGGCCCGAGGCCAATGCAGAGGCTTTAATGGCTTATGCCGATACTGTGTTCCGGCGGGCACAGCAACTCAACGTCCCTATTATCATCTTTGGGAGTGGCGCCGCGCGGAGGATCCCTGATGGATATAGCCTCAATCAAGCGACGGAACAATTCGTTACGCTTTGTAGAAAGCTTGCCGACCGTGCTGCCACATACGGCGTAAAAATAGCCTTGGAAAACCTCAATAGCGAGGAAACAAACTTCATTACGACCTTGGAGGAAGCACGGCTGATTTGCGAGCAGGTGAATCGACCGAATTTCGGCATTAACGCAGACATCTACCACATGTTAAAGGAACGTGAGCCGGCAACGCAGTTGCAGAAGGCAGGAAAGCACATCGTGCATTGCGATATTGCTGAGCCGGAAAGCCGCACGCCTCCAGGCGTAGAGGGAACCGATTTTACCGCCTATCTGGAAGCTCTGAAAGCGATCGGCTACCAGGGAGGTATCGGTGTAGAGGCTCGCTGGACCGATTTCCCAAGCCAAGCAACGACAGCCTACGAAACACTGACCAGGCAACTCGATGCTGTTTATCGCACCCATTGAGTCGAAGGCTCAGATGCTGGGCGTACCAGAAGTTTCCCCGCAACGATATGCTTTGCCGGAAGATTTCTGATCGGTGACTGGCCAGAAATCCAATGGCGTGGATCCCCCGTGATGAACACGAAAACATCGCAATGGATAACGGGTTTAAACAATAAAAACAAACAAATGGCATAAGCTAATGACAACGGAACAAAACGACAAAGACCGGCTCACGAATGGACAGGGCGCAACCCCTTTCACTCAAACTTTTTTCCATGGGACAAAGGCAGACCTAAATGTTGGCGACCTAATCGAAGCAGGCTACAATTCAAATTATGGGCTGCAGAAAAACGCAAAATATATTTTCCTAACGGCGACGCTGGACGCTGCTATCTGGGGCGCTGAACTTGCCTTAGGTGACGGACGAGAGCGGATTTATTTAGTAGAACCAACGGGAGAAATTGAAGATGACCCTGATTTGACAGATAAAAAATTCCCAGGAAACCCCACTAAATCTTATCGCTCAACACGACCGTTCAGGGTTGTAGGCGAAGTTACGATTTGGCATGGACACCCAGCCGAGCAAGTTAAGGCAATGAAAGAACATCTTGATGAACTTAAAGCACAAGGTGTCAATTCGTTAAACGACTAATCGGAGAAACAACGACGCCCCGCTAACAACAAGCACAAAAACCCCAGCAAGCCATTCGCTTCACCTGGCAAACAAAAAAGCCCGACAATAGTCGGGCTGCCCCAGCTTTGGCGGTGAGGGCGGGATTCGAACCCGCGGTACCGTTTCCAGTACGACAGTTTAGCAAACTGTTCCTTTCGGCCTCTCAGGCACCTCACCGTTTTTGCGAGTGCAAACGTACTACAAAAAATCGAATTTGAAAAACTTGTATGTGAAAAAAGGTGAAAGAAACCAAATTTTTCCGGCAGGGGATTGTTCACCCAATCCATAACGATAGTGGCCAAAGCGGGCTAAATAAGATTTTGTACCTTTGTGACGTAGGCCGTCATCAAAAATCATTATGGGGCACATCAAAGCATATTACGAACAAATCACTGCAATAAGCCAAGCGGATTGGCAATACATTTCTGCACAATTTGAGCGGGTCCGCTTTTTAAAAGGTGAGGTGCTGACTGAAAAGGGAGACATTGAACGGTTCCTCTATTTTATTGAGTGTGGTGTGCTCCGCTATTATATCCCTGACGATGATGGCGAACTGACATTCGGCTTTTGCTTTAGCAAGGAATTTGCCAGTGCCTATGACTCCCTGCTGATGCAAAGCCCTTCAACGTACCGACTTCAAGCATTGGCGGACACAATCGCCTGGCGCATATCACACGATGGACTCCAAAAGGTATACGCAAAAACACAAATCGGTAACGTGATCGGACGGTATACCGCAGAAAGGCTATTTTTGGCAAAGAATAAGCGGGAACTGGAATTGCTTCGGCAGACCGCCAAAGAACGCTACCTCAATCTCTTTGCCGAGCAACCCGAGATTATCAAACGCATTCCACTCAAATACATCGCCTCCTATATAGGCATTACACCGCAAGCGCTCAGCAGAATACGCAGGCAGATTTGTTAACATCGGTTCATTGTGTCGGAAAGAGTTTCTGCGGATCTTTGCTGCAAAACTATTGGCAATGATACTATCCATCCGTCCTTATGGGCATCCTATACTTCGGCAAAAATGCGCCTCCATTTCCAGTGATTATCCAGGGTTGCAACCCCTTATAGACAGCATGTGGGAAACCATGTACAACGCTCAAGGGTGCGGATTGGCAGCTCCCCAAGTCGGACACGCCATCCGGTTATTTACGGTGGACAGCAAGACTAGCTATGAGAGCTATGACACAGCCGAACGTGAAACCTATTTTGCCGCCACTGACGAAGGTATCGTCGAAACGTTTATCAATGCCCAAATCATCGAGCAATCTGATGAAACCTGGGAAGATGAAGAAGGTTGCCTAAGCATTCCACATCTCTCCCAGAAGGTAAAAAGGCCTTGGCGTATAACCATCCGTTATGAAGACCGCCATTTTACGACGCGTACGAGGGTGTTCGGCGGTATCACTGCGCGCATGATACAGCATGAATATGATCATACCGAAGGTGTCTTATACCTCGACTATCTACAGCCGCTTACCAAGCGGATGCTGACGGCTAAAATCAAGCAAATTGCCCGACGACAACCGGTTGTAAATTATCCCATGCTGTACAAAAGTAACCGCTAAGCGTGGCCGCGAACGGTAAACGCCTTGGCAAACGTCTGCTTTCTCAAGTAGGCATAAGACACCAACAAAATCACCAAAGCTATCAGTGGTCCCATGACCATTGAAACCGGATCTCCACTGGCTACATGTGCAATAAATGCTGAAATAAACGTGATACCAAATCCCACGTAAGTCCATTCTTTCAACCAAATCGGCACAAAGGGCAGCAATAGCAGCAATACACCGATAATCTTAGCAACCCCCAGCTGTATCCTAAAATAGCTCGGAAAACCCAGATGAACAAAGCCCTGATTGATGTTGGGATCAGTAAAATAGGCATATCCGGAATATAACATCATTAAGGAGATTAATCCGGTAGCCAGCCAATAAATCAATTTCTGTTTCATATAATTATACGTTTAATAGTAACTACAAAGTTAGCATATACACACTATATATTTTATATTACTATACTAATGTATAGCTTATGTTATTATGCAAAAAGTGTATCTTTGCAAGAAAGGTATCAGCTCATTTCATGGAAGACTCTCACAAATTAGATCATTCAGAATGCCAGAATCGGATACGTCCCGTAAAGGAAGCTTTGGCATTTTTAAGCGGCAAATGGAAGCTTCCCATTATTCTCTCCCTTTGGCTTGGCAACAAGCGTTTTTCAGAGATATCAAAAGAAGTAAATGGCATCACCGACCGCATGCTATCCAAAGAATTACGGGACTTGGAAATAAACGGCTTTGTAAAACGTGTCATTCATGACTCCTATCCCGTGGTTGTCGAATACATCCTAACGGATTACGGCAAGACATTAAAACCCGTCATCGATGCTTTAGGTGAGTGGGGAGCATCTTATCACAGCCGGCCTGCCAATGGATCCAAGCGAGCCTCCCATCCCGATACGGAATAGGCCAGCAGTTTTCGGTCCCGGAACATTAATATTTTTTCTATTGCATTGCTAATTGGACGGAAAAAGCGTACTTTTGCCAAGAATTGTTGACTCCGTAGCTCAGCTGGTAGAGCAACTGACTCTTAATCAGTGGGTCGACAGTTCGAACCTGTCCGGGGTCACTTCTTGGGACAAGTCTTTTTTTAGATTTGTCCCTTTTTTTATCCGTGGTGTCACAACATCATTCCCTACAAGTCCTATCGCAAAATAAAACTCGCAGGAGCATAGGCATTCATATAACAATTGAATGTTCCTGATATTATTGTTATCGGTTCCCCTACCTGCTCTCCCCGCAAATCAACAGGCATTGCCGTTCGTGCTTGTAGGCCGCTGGGAAGTGTTACGGTAATTTTCCCTGGAGTCCCTGCTTGCTCCCACAATCGCAATACCATTCCATCCCCGTCTGGATTTCGTCCAAATGCAGTAACCATGGCACCCTTCCTTGACAATTGAACACCCGCCGCGGCTGCAGGCAACCGGCCTCCATTACCATTTACCAAAGCGGACAACAGCGGAGAACGGGATTCTTCAGCAGGCGTAATAAGCGATTTCTCGTTATTAAACTCGGTTGTAAACCATAAGTCAATCCGTGCAGACCACGAGCCTTCAATCCATTCCGTGAAGTTGGTGCTCCAAAGATTATTGTAGAGATTGACAAAAACATTCGGCCTTTCCGGAATAAAATGCCCTGAATATTTCCATAAACCGGGCCTATCGAGGCTAACCCCCGGTGCGTCAGGCGTGGCCATGCCGATTCCGTTTCCCTCATCATCAATTACTGCCAGGCCTGAATTAAGGAAATTATAATCAAAATTGCTTCCTTTAACGAAATCCGTCGCGGGGTTTACCACGGCTCCCAATCTTGCTAATCTAAACGTCGGATTATCAACTTGGAAGGGCAGGCTTATCCACCCCGCTTCCGCCCAGGAATCGGCAGGCTTATTATGGATACTCCAAATCAGCTCTACTTTCGGGCTGTCTCTGTACAAACTTACCGTAATACTATAATCGTGAGGAAGATCAGCGGATGCCGAAAAAAGCATCGTTGCGGTTACGGAAACATCATTTTTCCAGAAGAAAATTTTTGCATTGTTCCCTTTCGCTGTTACATGAGGTTCTTCTGTTAAATTCGGCTTGCCTACGCGATCACCATCTCCGCTTTTTATATAACTTTTTACGTAATTAGCTGCATCTTCTTTACTGAATCGCTCGTATAGGTATTGTCCAAACCCAAATTCGCTGTTTTTATCCACCATCTCCCTGCCGGAACTTTTTTCTACGATGGAGGTGATGCTTCCCTTGGCCGGGTCCAATTGAATCCTTATATAGCTATTCGCTATGGTATAGGCAGATTCGTCTGCTTCGAGCTCATTTCCCGAATTGACGGAGCCCCCATCCGTCAATATGTAATTCCGGTAGCCGGATGCGGGCACATCTTTCGCTACAAATTGAAGGATGTTTTTCTCGTTTGAAAACGGGATAACCTCGCCCGTCTCGACATCTTTAATGGCAGTCCCCTTATGCGATGAACTGGAAGCTTTGATGGTCACCACACCACTTCTTTGCCAGGGAAGCGGGTTGTACACAAAGATTCTTTTCCCTGTTATATTAACCTCGCCGGCCAACTCCGATAATTGCCTGTTCAAGGACGGGGTGACAACCTTGTCCGCCGAAAACACCCGGTTGGCTTTTTCCTTCCATGATTTTTCTATGTCTTCATAAACCCCTTTTGCGCGTTGTATTTTAAATTCATCGCCGTAGCTCCATGTACCATTCCTGCCATGAGGCATCGCCATTCCAAAGGTATGTTCATCAAATAAGAGCTTATCCGTATACGCATCCGATAGCCGTGCTGAAATATCATATCCATTAGGCAACCAGGTATTATATAGTGTATTCAGCGATTCCCATGCAAAAAGATCACGGCTAATCCTGCGGGAATCTTTAACTTCACGAGGCATAGACATAAACCCATGTATCCAGGTGTCCGGCATATCCCCTCGGACAACGGGCAAGGAGGGATTTTCGCGCATTATAGCGTCATAGAAATCAGCCATCTGTCCAATCCGGACCTTTACATGCGGGGCCTTTTTCTGGATTTCCGCCAGGTATTGATCAACGGTTTCCGGTGTGGGAGGACCTGCATTGTTCCCGTTTTGCATAATGGCCAGCCAAGTTTTATAGGGCCAGTTGGGCGGAGGAAGTAAGGAAGTACCATAATTTTCTTTCCAGTACATGGTCATCAACTTTGAGCCATCAGGTCCCTCCCACCAGAACAATACCGGCACATCCGGAGTTTGGGGGGCCGGATTGCTGCCTATATGGAGAAATTTCACACCGGAGTGCGATAGAAGTGTCGGCAATATCCACGAATGGCTTGGTACATCGGACATTTTTGCGTCAATCGCCAAAGGCAAACCATACGTCCGTGAAATAGTAGACGAGATGTTCATCCCCCGAACTAATGCTTCAAGATCGCTGGCTTCTGTCTCCAGCGTAAAGGGCAACGCATGTACAACAAAGCGCCGACTTCTTAACGCATCTTCGACTTTTGACCGGACATCAGGCAAGCTCTGATTAATCATTTGCCTCATCGGCCAGCTGGGCACGGTCCAAATAAATTGTTTTTCGGGTGGCCTACCTTCACTCCGCTCCAGTATGTCAAACGCATTATCCATCATCGAAGTACTATACTGTTGCACAACAGCTTCGGCATAATCCGTATACCCGATATCAAAATGCGTTTTAAATACAATAACAATTTCGCTAACCGTACTATCCACCTGTTGAGCAGACAATGAAGCGCTAGAAAATAACAACCAGCATAAAAAGCATACTATCTTTGGCCTCATCAATCACACGCATAAATGTACATACATACAACAATAAAAATCTGATAAGAATTATATGTTAAACGGATTAATAAATCCATAAAACAACAAAAACCTCACTTATTAGTCGACAATAATAGAATATAAAATACATCAAGACAAAAAAATCCGTTAAAAAAGTTTTAAGATACGGTTAAATGTACATACAATATCCGATTACTTGCTCCTATAACGAATTAACCGGTAAAATAAAAAACCCTGATGGGGGCTTTTAATTTTACCGGTTTTTGCCCTGCTATTCCGTCCAACCGCCACCGAGCGCACGGTAGATGTTGACCATGGCGTTCATCTGCTGCATTTTGGTTTCTATCAACTCAAATCGAGCCTCAAGTGCATCCCTTTGGGTAAGGAGCACTTCCATATAGTCTGCCCGTGCCGATCCAAAAAGGCTGTTTGAAATGCCGATAGACGCCGAAAGGGCTTCCACTTGCCTTGATTTCAGCTGGTAGCTTTTTTCGAGATTGGCTATTTTTGCCAATTGGTTGGCAACTTCCAAATAGGCGTTTAGAATCCGTTGTTCGTATTCATATACCGCCTGCAACTGTTTGGCGCTGGCACTGTAATAGGCTGCTTTGATAGCATTCCGGTTAATTATTGGAGCCGTGACATCGCCGGCCAACGAGTAGAGCAACGATTCGGGTGTTGTGATCAAATAAGCGGGATTAAATGCTTGATACCCGATAGCGGCAGAGATATCCAGCGAAGGGTAAAACCTTGCCCTAGCGACTTTGACATCCAACTTTGCCGCGGCGAGTCCAAGCTCCGCTTGTTTGACGTCCGGCCGGTTGGCCAGCAACTGCGCGGGGATTCCGGCATGTATAGCCTCCGGCAATTGCGATTCCAGGGATTGGCTGGTCCTTGGTATCGGCTGGGGGTACCGGCCCAGCAAAAAGTTTATCCGGTTCTCTATTTCGGTAATCCGTTGCTGGATGCCATACTGAAGACTCTGCGTATGGAGTACTTCAGCTTCGAACCGTCGTACGGCAAGTTCGGTTGTTTTGGCTGCTTCCTTCTGTAACCGCACAATACGCAGTGCGTTTTGTTGGATCTCGATATTCTTTTTTACAATCCCAAGCTGATTGTCAAGGGCCAGCAACTCGTAATATGAGCTGGCGATTTCGGCGATGAGGTTGGTGACCACGAAGTGCTTGCCTTCCACCGAAGACAAATACCGCATCACCGCTGCCTTCTTCGCATTACGCAGCTTTTTCCAAATATCGACCTCCCAGGTAGCATACGCCGCTATCAGGTAATCGGCCAGCGGTTCTGGCATTTCTTGGCCTGGCCTGATGTCGGTATTTGCTTCCATTGCACCGATATTGGTATACCTGGGCACTTTATCCACGCTGGCAGCTCCCCTTAGCCCTACAAAAGGCAAATACTCCCCTTTTTTTTCACGAATCTCATTGCGCGAAATCTCAATTTCCTGTAGCGTGATGTTCAACTCCTGGTTATTTTTCAATGCCGTATCAATCAGGGTAATCAAATACGGATCGGTGAAATATTCTTTCCATGTCAAGGTGGCTATATTGGTGGTGTCCGACGAGCCCTGAAAGCTCGCCGGAACTTGATTGTTTTCAGATCGCACAATGAACTCGGGACCTTTGCAGCTCACCACCATCGCTACCAAAAACGCAATTTGTACGGTTTTATATGCTATTTTCATCTTTTTTATTTGCTTTGCTTGGAGTTAAGTAAGGATTTCAGCTTTTTCAGTAGCTTCCTTTCGGGCCGTTCTTGCACCAAATCTTCAGTAAGCGGATTTTCGTCTTCATCGCGGATAAGTTTCCGTCCCTCGGCCATCGTTCCAAAAACATAATACAGACCCGGCACGACGATTACCCCAAATACCGTCCCGAATAGCATACCTCCCAGGGCCGAAGCGCCAATGGTACGGTTTCCCACGGCTCCCGGACCAGTAGCAATCACAAGCGGCATCAGGCCGGCAATAAAGGCAAAAGATGTCATCAGTATCGGGCGAAAACGCACTTTGGCACCTTCGATAGCGGCGTCCAACACCGTTGCCCCTTGCCAGTGTTTCATCACCGCAAACTCCACAATCAGCACCGCATTTTTACCGAGCAATCCCACCAACATGATCAGCCCGATCTGGGCATAGATATTGTTTGCCAAGCCCAAAAGCTTCAACATGAGGAACGAGCCAAAAATTCCGACCGGCAATGATAAAAGCACCGCCAACGGAATAATAAAGCTTTCGTATTGCGATGCCAAGACCAGATAAACGAAAACCAAGACCACGACAAAGACGTAAACGGCTTCATTCCCCCTGTTCGCCTCGTCGTAAGAAAGCCCTTCCCATGCGATGTCATAGCCAATCGGCAGGGTGCTTTTGGCGACTTCCTGGATAGCGGCAATAGCGTCTCCGGTCGTATAACCGGGGGCTGGCACGCCGCGGATGGCCGAAGATGTGTACAAATTGAAACGTGTAATCTCATTCGGCCCCTGTGTTTTTTCCATGGTCATAAACGATGAATACGGAACCATTTCACCTGCTTCGTTTTTGATAAACAGGTTTAGGATATCGGAAGGCAATTTCCGGTATTCGGGTGCAGATTGTGTATACACCTTGAAAAAGGTGTTGAAGCGCGTAAAGCCCTGCTCATACGAGCTACCGATTAGCACGTTGAGATTTTCCATGGCCTTACCTATCGACACACCTTTTTGCATAGCGAGTTCGTTATCGATGATCAGCTCATACTGTGGGTAATTAGCCGCATAAAAGGTAAAAAGCCCACTCAATTCTTTCCGCTTATGCAATTCTTCCATGAAATCCTTATTGATTTGATCGAATTCGTGGTAATCTATCGTACTACCTTTGTCCAACAACCGGAGCGAGAACCCGTCGGACGAACCGTAGCCAGGTACGGCCGGCGGCTCGAAGTATTCGATAACAGCACCGATGTCCTTGGTTTTTTCTTCCAGTTCTTCGATGATCTCATGCACGGAGTGTTTACGCTTATCCCAATCGTTCAGGTTAATCATACAGGTACCTGCATTTGACCCCCGGCCTTCGGTCAGGATTTCATAGCCCGCCAATGACGAGACGGACTGAATACCTTCTACCTCTTCAGCTATCTTTTGCAATTGGCGGGAAACATCGTTTGTGCGTTCCAGGGTAGTCCCGGGAGGCGTCTGGATGATGGCATAGATTTGCCCCTGGTCTTCATTTGGGATGAACCCAGAAGGCAAGGTCTTATTGACCGCAAAAATCCCGAATCCGAAAGCAAGGAGTATTGCGAACGTAACTACTCGCCTGTTGACGATAACCTTCAGTAGGGCGGTATACCTTCCGGTCAGCCGGTCAAACCTTTGATTAAACCAGTCGATAAACTTATCCACCAATGATTTTTTTCGTGGCTTGCCATGATGGTTCTTGAGTATCATGGCGCATAGCACGGGTGTAAGGGTCAACGCCACGACACCCGAAAGCACGATGGAGCTGGCCATAGTGATGGAAAACTGACGGTAGAAGATCCCTACTGGACCAGTCATGAACGCCACGGGTATAAATACCGCTGTCATGATTAGCGTGATGGCAATGATTGCACCGCTAATTTCGCCCAGCACTTTCTTCACCGCTTTGAAGGGCGACAGGTGCTCTTCTTCCATTTTGGCGTGTACGGCCTCCACCACAACAATGGCATCATCGACCACAATACCGATTGCCAGCACCAGCGCAAACAGCGTAATCAAGTTGATGGTCAAACCGAATAGCTGCATGACCACAAACGCACCAACCAGGGAGACAGGCACGGCAAGCGTAGGAATGAGCGTAGACCGCCAGTCGCCGAGAAACACAAATACCACCAAGGCCACCAGCACAAATGCTTCGACCAAGGTATGCATGACCTTATCTATCGATGCGTCTACAAACTTCGACACGTCGTAATTAATTTCATAGTCCATGCCGGGGGGAAAAGTCGGCCTTAGTTCCTCCAGTTTGGCTTTTACATGTTCAATCACCTTACTGGCGTTGCTGCCAAAGTTTTGTTTCAGCATGATGGACGCCGCAGGATAACCATCCTTGTTGGAATAGATATCAAAAAACTCGCTGCCCAATTCGACCTCGGCGATATCTTTCAGCTTGACCATTTCGCCTGCCGCTGTGGCCTCCACAATGATGTTTTCATATTGTTCCGGCTTATTAAACCGGCCTTCGTAAGACAACACGTATTCCAGCGACTGTGCGGTTTTCCCGGAGGCTTGCCCTACCCGCCCCGGGCGGCCAATCACGCTTTGCTCCTCCATGGCTTCCATCACTTCCTCTGTGGAAATGTTATAAGCCCGCATGCGGTCGGGCTTCAGCCAGATACGCATAGCAAATTGGCGGCTACCCAATATCTGGGCGCGCCCCATGCCACTGATACGTTGCAGTTCCGGCAAAATATGTACATTGGCGTAGTTGTAGAGGAACTTCTCATCTGCATGATCGTCGGTACTGTATAGGTTGACATACATCAACATACTCGGTTGGATAGGTGTAATCACCACCCCTTCCCGCTGTACCAACGGCGGCAAATTGTTCATCACCTGATCTACGCGGGTCTTTACATTCACCACGGCGGCGTTCGGATCCGTACCTGGCTCAAAAATCACTTGGATGGTCGCCTCGCCTGCACTTGTTGCGTCGGAGATAATATACTGCATCCCCTGAACACCGTTGATGGCCCGTTCCAAGGGAATCAGCGTTGATTCGACTAATACTTGTGCACTCGAGCCGGGATAGGCAATAAAAATGTTGACCCGCGGCGGCGCAATTTCTGGAAACTGAGAAACCGGACGCGTATTGATAGCTAAAATTCCCATGAATACGATGGCCAAGGAAATGGCGATGGCCAGCACCGGTCTTTGTATGAATTTACTAAACATGGTATACGATATGAAGGTGTGAGGCTATTCAGCCATTAGTTCGCTGAGTGATGCAAAGACTTTTTCGGGCGCTTCGAATCGGGGATGGATTTGATCATTATGCTTCACCCTCCGTAGACCTTCAACGAGGATCCGATCTTTTTCGGAAAGCCCGGATGCTACGACAAACAAATGGGGCAGTTCCTGCGCAACAACAATTTCCCTGGCTTGCACACGGTTGTTTTGATCGATCACATAGACATATTTCCTATCCAGCACTTCGAAGGTAGCCTTCTGCGGAATGATAAGGGCATCTCTCAACGGTACCGCCATCAGAATACTCCCCGTTTCGCCATGACGCAATAGCCCTTGCGGGTTATCAAACGACGCACGAAAAGCGATGTTTCCGTTTTCATTATTAAAGTCCGCCATAATGGCTTCGACTATGCCCTTCTGGTTAAACAGCTGATGATTTGCCATTTTTAGCAGAACTTCCTGGCGCTTGCCACGCCCGGACCGTGCCGCAAAATCCAGGTACTCCGCTTCGGGCACATTGAAGTACACCCACATTTTACTGTTATCAGAAAGTGAGGTAAGCAATTCGCCTTCATCCAGAAGACTACCCAAGCGCACGTAGAATTTATCCATAATACCATTAAATGGCGCACGGATTTCGGTAAAGCCCAAGTGCGCTTTTGCCACCTCATACCTCGCTTTTCGCTCTTCGTATTCGGCTTTAGCCAATGCCAGTTCCCGTGCCGAAACCACGTTGCTGTCGGCCAATTTCTGGGTGTTCTCATACTGAATCAGCGCATGGCGCATGCTTGCTTCTTCTTGCAGCACTTCCGCTTCATATACAGCAGGGTTGAGTTTAAACATCAACTGGCCCTTCTTTATGGCTTGACCTTCATTGACGTAGATTTCCTGGAGATAACCTTTTTCCAGTGCCCGCAATTCAATGTGTTGGATAGCGTGAATCTGGCATACGTATTCTTGGGTTACCAATGTATCTTTCAGAACCGGACTGGTCACCAAAAAACTTGCTTCTTCGTGTTGTTGTTCATGCTTTGGAGCACAGGCAATCGGCCATAGCAGGAGACATAGGCCTGCTAGCTTAAATATTCTATTCATAACGATTTCACGTTGAACAATAATGGAGTTTTGATTAAATTGACATAGTAAAGGATGTGATCTACGCGAATACGCTTAGACACATTAAGTGTCCGGGTAGATGCACACTACGTAGATTGGCAGGCGCTTTCCGGACTGTCGCTTTGAAAAAGAGGTTATAAGGGGCTAAATCCGCAGCACGCCAAACAGGAGATAGGCACGAAACGGCAGCCGAATACAGCCTTGCGAAAGCTGGGGCGCCTTCACATAACGGCAATTTGCCTCGCGAATCTTAAAATCAAAAAAAGCTGCAAGAAATCTTACAGCTTTTTTATTCTTTTTGAGCGAACCAAGCCGCTCGTCTTTATTTTCGGATTCGCTGTTGGCAGCGTCAATCTGATCGCGATGCCTGTCTGAATCGTTTGAAAATGGTCTGACGGTCGCATACTGGATGTGCTTCAGAATTCCGGCATGCACCTCACCCTGTTGCTTGTCTTTCGCGGGGATGGCAACATGAACGGCATCAACTTCTGCATAGACGCGGAAACCGCTACAACCGAGCAGCAAGAATAGGCAAATTACCCATGGAAACCGAAACGATGAACCCATCATGTGGCGGCAAAAATAGAGAAAGTTGATTGTTTTGCAAACGGGTAATTGTTAAAAATTAGTTACACCGCTGCGACGACATCGGTTCCACGAAAAAACATCATATCCCATTGAAAAAGACAACGATTATTTTCCCATCTTTACACCAACCTATTGAAGTTTATTTTTCATGAAAATTGCTACATACAACGTCAACAGCATCAACGCCCGTCTTCCAATCGTATTAAGATGGCTGAAAGAAACCCAACCCGATGTCGTCTGTTTGCAGGAGCTGAAGGCCATCCAAGAAAATTTTCCCGAGCAAGCGCTGCGGGATGCCGGATACGATAGCATCTGGCACGGTCAGAAAAGCTGGAACGGTGTGGCGATCCTATCTCGAGTGGGACAGCCTGAAGAAATCTGCCGTGCATTACCGGGAGAGCCGGAAGATAACCATAGTCGTTATATCGAAGCAAAAATCAATGAGATCGTCATCGGCTGCCTGTACCTGCCCAACGGCAATCCCGCACCGGGACCTAAGTTTGATTATAAGCTCCGCTGGCTGGACCGCCTCATCGCCCACGGTCAATCGTTGCTCGACCAACATGTACCGGTCATACTAACCGGCGACTTTAATGTAATCCCTACCGAAGTGGACGTCTACAAACCGGAACGTTGGACAGACGATGCACTTTTCCGACCTGAAACCCGCGAGGCTTTCCGCAGGCTACTTGCTCAGGGTTGGACAGACGCGCTCAGGCGCCTATATCCCGATGAAACCATCTATACCTTCTGGGATTACTTCCGCAATGCATTTGGCCGCAATGCGGGGTTGCGCATCGACCATTTTCTGCTCAGCCCCATGGTGACCCCACGGCTCCAATCCGCCGGAGTAGACCGGCAGGTAAGGGGGTGGGAAAAGACCAGCGACCATGCACCCGTTTGGATTGACATAACGTAATGCCATTCAACGTGGTCGTCACTTGCCGGCGACTTTCAAGATAATCTTGCCGTTGACATGGCCGCCTTGGCTCTCTTGCTGGGCGGCAGCCGCGTCTTCCAGTTCCATGACTTTATAAATGACAGGCTTCACGCTGCGTTCATCAATCAGCGAAGCGATGGCTTCGAGTTGATGTGGGTAAGCTTGGGCGGTATAGCCCTCCAAATGGATGTTGCGGGTTTTTGCTTCGTCAACGTATTCCGGCTTTAACGTGGTGATCAGCCTTCCTCCAGGTCTGATGACATCCAACGACCGCCGTTGGGTCTCGCCGCCGATCGTATCGAACACCAGGTCCAGGTTACTTAGCTTTTCCCAAAAATACGCCTGCCGGTAGTCAATAAGCTCGTCTGCACCAAGTTCATTCAGCAACCCGAAGTTCTTTTCCGAAGCTGTACCGATGACATGAGCACCCTTCCATTTGGCAAACTGAACGGCAAGTGTACCGACACCACCCGATGCACCGTGAATGAGCACACGCTGGCCTTCGGTGAGGTGCCCATGGTCAAACAGCCCTTGCCAGGCGGTCAGCCCTGCCAACGGCACCGCCGCGGCATGGATGTGGTCAATGCTTTTTGGTTTTTTGGCCAGCTCATCGGCCGGTAAGGCAATATACTCCGCGTAAGCGCCATTTCGCGTTGGGTGGGGCCGGCCATAGACCTCGTCGCCGGCCTTTAGCCCCTGAACCCCCTCTCCTACCTCCTGCACTACGCCGGAGACATCCCAGCCGGGGGTGAAAGGAAACTGTACCGGGAATTTTTCCTTTCGCTGGCCTGACCGTATCCGCCAATCCACCGGATTCACACTGGTCGCATGTACGCTCACCAGTACTTCACCGGGGGCAGGCCGCGGGATGGGCACTTCTTCCAGTTTCAGCACTTCCGGCCCACCAAATTCATGTATCCTGATTGCTCTCATTCCTGTTTGCTACAATTCTCAAGTCGGTTATTACGTAAATCAAAACATCTGGCTTCCTAAATGGTTTGCTCTTTTGAATGGTACCCATGAAATAGACACACCATGAAAACGATGACATTTATTGCGGTTTTTTCATTTGCAATCCATCAATTGCCATTATTCGGCCAGGACGGCAATAAGGAAATTATCGAACGCCGCATGGAAGGCCATATTTTCAGACCGAAACAATTGTTGCCGACACCGGAAAACATTGCCTCCCTGAAACTTCCTCCGGGTTTTACCATTGAGAAGTTTGCTGAGGGGTTGGGCAAATCGCGCATGCTGGCTGTGGCAGCCAACGGGTCGGTCTATGTGACCGACCGTGACCACGGCACGCTGACGTTGCTGCAAGACCAAGACCAAGATGGGAAGGCCGACGTGGTAAGGATACTGACAAAAAAAGACCAACTCCATGGCATCGCGGTAGATGGTGACAATCTGTACCTCATCACGGTCAATGAATTGTATAAAACTACCATCCACCCCGATGGCAACATCGATAGCCTGCAGCTGTTGGTGGATGACCTTCCCGATGGCGGCCAACATGGTAACCGGACGCTCAAGGTAGGTCCAGACAACGCTTTGTATGTCTCCGTGGGCAGCACCTGCAATGCCTGCGTCGAAACGAATAAGGAAAATGCCACAATGCTCAAGGTAAGTCTCGACGGAAGCCAACGGGCGACATATGCCACGGGACTACGGAATACGATCGGGTTTGATTGGCACCCGCAAACCGGCGATTTGTGGGGCTTTGACCACGGTATCGATTGGCTGGGAAACGATGAGCAGCGGGAAGAACTCAATAAAATCGAGGAAGGCCAGGACTACGGTTGGCCCTTTGTATACGGCGATGGACAATTCGAGGTGCATCATGATCCCAAAGGGATGACACACGAGGAATATGCAGCCAAATCGGTCAAACCAACCCTGCTTTATGATGCACATGCCGCACCGATGGATTTGCTGTTCTATACGGGCGATCAGTTTCCTGAAGAATTTAGCGGTGACGCTTTCGTCACCATGCATGGTTCGTGGAACAGAGCCGAACCCTCCGGCTATAAGGTCGTCCGCATCCGGTACGAAAATGGGCATCCAACCCGTGTGGAGGATTTTATCACTGGCTTTCTCACGGACGACAAAAAAGGACAGTTCGCCCGTGTATGCGGTCTCGCACAATATACCGATGGTTCTTTGTTGATAGCGGACGATGCGCACGGCGTGATCTATCGCGTGCGTTTCGGCAAATAGTTGTCCTGAGTCACCTGTGAGCGGGCAGGCATAAAGGCGTAATGATCTCTCGATGACCTGCAAAGGGGCGTGCCTGAACGGGCTAAAGGCGAGCTACGGAAAGCATTTGGCCGGGAACCGCAAAATCTGCCTAAAAAATCTTAGCAGTTATTTTGTTAGTAAAAAGCTTAAAATTACCGGAAACTTTTGGATAACTTGGCAGCAACACCGCATCTCATGCCTGCCATGCCAAAAATAACGGATACCCCACCCCATAACGTGCGACAAGAGCTGCAGTTCTTGGCTGCCGACCTCGACGAGCAATTACCCACCAAGCAGTTGGATCGCAATGTGCTTATCTGCACCTGGAATATCCGTGCTTTCGGCGGATTGACCGAAGAATGGCAAGCGTCCGACCAGCAAAGCCCCAAAAGGGATTTACAATCTTTGCTGTGCATCGTGACGATATTGAAGCGGTTCGACATCATTGCCGTCCAGGAGGTCAAAGGCAATTTCAAGGCTTTGCGCCATGCGTTAAAACTTATGGGACCGCACTGGGGGTTTCTCATGACCGATGTCACCAAGGGACGTCCAGGTAATGACGAACGATTGGCCTTCCTGTTTGACACGCGGAAGGTGAAGCTCTCCGGGCTGGCTTGTGAAGTTGTCATCCCCGATGACGTACTGGAAGAAAACCGAGCGCTGAACAATAATTCGCTCCAACGACAATTCGCCCGCACACCATATGGCGTGAGCTTCCTCGTCGGCGGCAAAACCTTTGTGTTGCTCACCTTGCATGTACTGTACGGTACACCTGCCTCGCGCATACCCGAATTGCAGGCTATCGCCGATTGGGTGCACGACTGGGCAGATGAACTACACAGCTGGAATCACAGCCTGATCACATTGGGCGATTTCAATATTGCCAAAGCCGGCGATCCCACTTACGAGGCTTTTGTTTCCAAGGGCCTGCATGTGCCGGCGGACTTACAGGACATCGATCGCACAATCTTCAAGAAGACGTATTCCTTCTACGACCAAATTGCTTGGTTTGAAAGCGAACTCTCCATGACCTATTCCCGCGGAGGCGTCTACGATTTTCGTGGTAAAGTGCTGCAAAGCAGGAATTATAACGAAAGCCAGCTCTCGTGGCGCATCAGCGACCACTTCCCACTCTGGGCTGAATTCCTGACTTGACGCTATCGGCAGGGCGCTGTACCCGTCAACCAAACTGCCCGCAACCACTCGGCCTGTGGGTTGGCATGCTCATCAACAACCAACTTCTTGGTTTCCCCGGGCTGATACCGTATCCCCACCATACCGAAATATTCTTCGTAGGGAATGGGCAAATTTCCTTGTGTGTATTTCACCAAGAACGCTTTGGCCTCCGGGTAGCTCAATCGGGCGATTTCGTCGAAAAGTTCATCATCCTCAAAAAAACGGTCCTTCCCATAGCGTATACCCAGATCGTGCGTCAGGTTTTTCAATCCATATCCTCCTTCCGACAAGTGGAGCAGGTAGATGTCCAGACAAGCCCCTATCAACGCACCTTTCTGATACACATTTCCGTATTGATCGGCATACGTGGAAGCCGCGTATTTGCTGAGCTGGGTGAATGACAGGGTATCGTTATAGTGTTCTCGGGAGTCGACGATTTTCTCAGCAAGTTTATCCAAGAACTGTTCGGGTGTATTCATACCATGCTGCACCTGTACGTGGTGTGCCGTATATTCGGTGGTACCTTCATACAGCCATAGGTGCTTGGATAATATCGGTGTGTCGTAGTTGAATTCTTTCACTTCCCGCGATGCAATGGTCAATGGCGTGATAATGTGGAAAAACTCATGTGACGAGACATCCACCAACAGGTTTTTCAAAACATTAGCTGGCAGTTCCGGAATGTAGTAAAACGACGATGTGGTGTGCTCCAAAGCCCCGGCCATACCCAATTGGAAGGATTGCTGGATCGCCATGTCTTTGAAATAATACAGAAACGCATACCGATCGGCCGGCAGCTTACCTCCGAGGTATTTACGGGCGCCCTGTAGCAATCCGCTCAACCAATCCGCGATTTCACGCGATGTGATGGTCTTATTGGGCGAGTATACCGATACCAAAACTTCGCAGTTACCTACTTGTACCGTTGTGGTGTCTGGCACACCATACATAATGGGGGTGTCGTATAGATCATCTATACTTTCCATCAGGAAAACGTCGCGCGTAGCCGTGCTTTCCACCGGCAATTTTGCCGACGATGCATAGAAATCAGCAGGCTTTTCAAACGTCAATTCGATAGGCAGTTTATTTTGGCCTTCTACATAGCCGAAAATCCCCGGTGTATGGACCACCACGTTTTTTTCTTCGATGTTGGTCGCCGCCATTGGGTATATTTTGTGTTCCTTATCGGTATCGAAGATATCCTCCACCTCATAAGTAATCCGGTAGAGGCGCTTCGCGTTGCTTATCTCCCACTGGTTGGTGTTCAGCTGTTTTACCGGCAAGCGCCTGCCTTTGCTGTCCTCCGCCACGATGTTTGATGCGAAAGTCCCATAGTCGCTAATGGAATAGGTACCCGGGATTATCTTGGGTAACGCGAAGATCACGGTCCTTTCCGAGATCTCAGGCGTAAGGAGCGTCACGTTGAATTTATCATTCTGCAGATCGGTCAAATCAACCGTATACTGGTAGCGTTGAGCCCATAGCACCTGTAGGGAAGCTGCCATTGCACACAGCAGCAGCAGCGCGTTTTTCGTTTTATACATGGCGCCAAATTAGATAAAGTTGCTTTTATATGCAACTATATCGATCGTCTGCCGCTGAGTATGCCGGTAATTGGTGGTATGCATGTCATCGCTTACGGTGACTGGTCCGCATCTGCAAAGCTACAACCTACCAGTGACAGTGCTATGACAGCGTGTGATCCAGCCGGTGCATGATATTGGCCAATTGGTGATTATGCCGTAACGTGTGCACCAGCACAAAATTAAGCCATTCGTTTCGGGTGAGTGCGCCTAACGTGGGCAATTCAAAATCAAGACAAGTCAATGTCATATCCGCATGGCTTGCTGCAAAATCAAGGATTACTGATGTCCGCTGCTTTAGACCATCCAGCAGCCGTTCTTTTGCTATGGGGGCTTCGGTAGGCAGAATAAAATCAGGAGATTGCATTTTGATCTCGAAATTCAGGAATTGTTCGCTCAATGGCGCGACGTATGCACCGGGATCGCGCTGCGTCACCTCAGTACGCCCAGTAAGACACCCAACCACGTCATAAGACTGGCGCAGATGATCGCCCACCTGCCCGGCTGTCCAGCTCCCTGCGAAAGGCACGGTATTCAGCTCTTGCTCATCAAGAGACGACAACGTGGTCAGTAACTCGCCAAAGGCGTTTTCCAAAGAGCGTGATAAGCTTTCTTGCATAATCGTTTATTTTAATATAAATATAACATGAGCAAATTTACTGATTGCCGGCCAACGATGGTACGGCAGGTTGCGACAATCATGGGTGCAAAACAAGACAACCTATTCCTCCTTTCTTTTATCATTCTCCTGTCATCTTCCGTGTACGATGCGGAGCTGATCCGGGGTGTATCTGTGAAATTCCCGGATCCACGTCGCATGCGGCCCGGATCAAACCCGCATTACGGTAGAACAAGAACAAAAAAGAGGAAGAAAAAAGCAGGTATAAATGACGGAGCGATGCATAGTACCGAATATTGTCGTTATATTTGCATAACTGGTTATGTAATTAGTTATACAGATGGATTTATTTTCAAAAACAGGCAAGATGGCCTTGGGAAGCCGACTGCGGATGCTCGCTGCAAAGGTGACAGATGATGCAGCTAAAATCTACGGGTTGTATGAGGTAACGCTCGCCCCCAAATGGTTTCCGGTTTTTTTCGTGCTCTCCGAAGCGGATGGAAAAACTATTACCGAAATCGCTAAAGAGATCGGCCATTCCCAACCTTCCGTCAGCAAAATCGTGCGCGAAATGGCCGCAAGCGGCTTAATCGTCGAAAACATCAACTCCGGAGACAAACGCCAGAACGTTATCTCCTTATCGGAGAAAGGAAAGGAGTTAATTGACAAAATCAGTTTCCAATACCGGGACATTGACCGGGCTATTGATGGCATCATTGCTGAAGCGACCCATAACTTATGGGAAGCCTTAGCGGAATGGGAATTTTTGCTGGAACAGCAATCGTTATTCAGCAGGGTGCAGGAGGAGAAAAAACGCCGGGAAAGCGACGAGGTAATCCTTGTTGACTACCAGTCGAAATATCAGGCAGCTTTTAAGGCGCTCAACGAGGCCTGGATTTCCGACTACTTTGAAATGGAAGAGTCCGACTATAAGGCGCTGGATAATCCGCAGGAATACATCTTGGACAATGGCGGCAAAATACTGGTAGCCTTATACCAAGGTGAACCTGTCGGCGTTTGCGCGCTAATCAAAATGAACGACCCCCGTTATGATTACGAACTGGCAAAGATGGCCGTCTCGCCCAAGGTGCAGGGCAAAGGTATTGGTTGGCTGCTCGGCAAGGCTATCGTGGACAAAGCCCGGAAAGCGGGCGCTAAAGCGCTGTACCTTGAAAGCAACACCATCCTGAAACCGGCAATTAATCTGTACCACAAGTTAGGATTCCGGAAAGTCACCGGATACCCTTCACCGTACAAACGCTGCAATATCCAAATGGAATTGGCAATTAACCCACCGACTGCCACCTGACCAGCCGGTATGCGCTATCCCAGAATCGGTATTCCAGCCGGCTGGCCGTGATGAACGCTTCCGTCATCCGTTCGCGTACGCTGTCTGTAGTAGCTGCGGCTACCCTGTCACAAATTGCGATGGCCTGCCGCACAGAAATCGCGAAGTCCTCACCGGCATAGGTATCGATCCACCGTTGATAAGGGTTGTCGCCCGCGTGTTGATGAGCGTAGATATAGTCGCCCACTTTCTTGTAAATCCAGAAACAGGGCAGCACGGCAGCCATCGCTACCTCCACGGGGGCTAATGCCGCAGTGCTTTTCAAGTAATGCACGTAGTGGTGGCAGGCGGGCTCGAGCATGCCATGTTCGGCAACGCCGAAATCATTGAAATACGACTCGTGCAGAGCTTTTTCTACCACAATAGCACCTTCACCGAAGCGCAGGAATGCCAATACGTCATCCGTGTCGTGGGCGCGCGCACCGATAAGCGCCAGTGCCCGGCCGAAATGCTCCAGGTAGCCCGAGTCCTGCGCCATATAAAACTGGAATTTCTCAATGGGAAGTGTGCCGTCCTGCAATTCGGTGATGAAGGGCATGGCGATGATGGATTGGTAAATCGGTTCGATGGCCACCCAAGCGTATTCAGACCAGGTCATATTTCGTGAGTTTCTGCGGATTAAAAAAATGGTTCAACGGCCCATTGCCTTTGCCTACCTGCACGTCACTGCCGTGGAGAATGGCTTGATACACATACTCCTGCCCTTTACGCACAGCCTCCAACAAGCTATTCCTCAGCGCAATATAGCTGGCAATTGCCGAAGACAACGTACAGCCCGATCCGTGCGTGTTGTTTGTCTCAGACTTGGTAAAACCAAACTCGTGGACAGTCCCCTGCGCATCGAAATATAAGGAGGTAAGTCGCGGTGCATCCAAGTGGCCGCCTTTGAGTAGCACCGATTGGCAACCCAATTTCCGGATCTTCAGTCCAGCGACGTAAAGGTCGTCCAGCGTGCGTACCGGCATTTCGGCGAGGATAGCCGCCTCATCCATATTGGGCGTAATGACGGCCGCCATAGGAAACAACCGCTCGACAATGGTGGTAATGGTCTTATCCTCGATAAGTTTATCGCCGCTGGTCGCTACCATCACGGGGTCAAACACGACCGGCGTCTGGGCATATTCTGCCAGCGTATCCACGATGGTATCCACCAGTTCGCCAGTATGCACCATACCGATTTTGATGGCGTCAGGAAAAATATCGTCGAGAATAGTGACAAGCTGGTCCTGCACCGTGTGGTAAGGTATCGGGTAGATGGCCTTTACCCCTTGCGTATTCTGCACGGGAAGCGCAGTAAGCGCGGAGGTAGCGTAGCAACCCAATGCCGAAATAGTCTTGATATCCGCTTGAATACCAGCGCCGCCGCTGCCGTCAAATCCGGCGATGGTCAGCACCGACGGATACCGGTACGTTTTTGTGTTCATATAGCTATTGCATTATTGATGAGTGCTTTCAAGTCAGCGGCAGCGGCGCGCGGATCGTCGGCAGCGCAGATGGCTGACACCACCGCGACACAATCAGCACCCGCTTGGATTACCGCAGCCACGTTCCCCCGGTTCATCCTGCCGATGGCAACCAAGGGCTTGTCCGTAAGCCCTCGAAGCTGCCGGATGCCGGCGATCCCCCACTCCGACACTGTGTCGGTCTTTGTAGCAGTGCGGAAGATCGGGCTGACACCCAAATAATCAGCCAAGGCTGCCTCGGCACTTTGCAACTGCTCCAGCCGTTCAATGGAATAGCCCAGCAACCGACAATCGGACCATGCTTCGCGGACGCCGCTTGGGGGAAGATCCTGCTGACCGACATGCATACCGAAAGCCCCGACCCGTATGGCTACCTTCAGGTCGTCGTTGATGATTAAAGGCACATCATACCGATCGGTCACGGTCTTCAATTGCGCTGCTTTTTTTAAAAATACTTCAACCGCTGCTCCCTTCTCGCGCAGTTGGATGATATCCACACCGCCGAGGATGGCTTCTTCAGCCACCCACAGTGGATCCCGGCCATGGCAGTCAGCCTCCGACATCACCAGATATAGGCGGTAAGGGAATGGGCGATCAAGCTTCATGGGAAATCCGGACCCGGGTGACAAATTCTTCTTCCGTGATATTATACAGCTTGTCCAGCAGGTTGACCTGCAAACTACCCGGCCCGGCGCTTACGGCGACCGCCAGCTCACCGCAGACCCCCAATAGGCCCATGGCGGCGCTCACCGCCTCCACGGTATCGGAAGAAACCGCGATAAAAGCACCGATGATAGCTGTCGCCGAGCAGCCCAGGCCGGTCACCTTCGTCATCAGCGGATCGCCATTGCGGATATAAACCAACGGGCCTTCTCCCACCACAATGTCCATCTCTCCGGAGATGCAAACGACACTGCCATACCGCTGTTGAATATACCGTGCGGCATCCAGCGCCTCACCGCTTGTCGCCCTGCTGTCTACACCTTTTGTAGCGCCGCTATTGGCCTTGGCAAGCGCTAAAATTTCAGAAGCATTGCCCCGCACCACCGTTGGCCGCAGGGCCAGCAACCGGCTGACCGCATTGTCGCGGTACCGCGTAGCTCCCGCTCCTACTGGATCCAATATCCAAGGTTTACCAGAACGATGTGCTGTGGCAGATGCCTGCAGCATCGACTCAAGCCATTGGTTATCCAGTGTACCGATGTTAATCACCAACGATTGGCAAACACCAACCATATCGGTCAGCTCTCCGTCAGCATGTGCCATAATGGGCGACGCACCTACAGCCAGCAGGGCATTTGCCGTATTGTTCATAACTACAAAATTGGTGATGTTTTGCACCAGAGGTGATTGCTGGCGCACCCGTTGCACGTGATCCCAAAGTCGCTTCTCCATGCTCCAAACGTTTAAAATTTCAATGGCTAAAGTGGGTTTCCTTGGAAGGATCGAGAAGCGCAAAGTGGCCACGCTAAAAGTGACGGTTGAACTTTTCCCTACGCCGGTATAAGCCGGATCAGGTTCAAAGGGTCTTTCTCAATTCTTCTTCAGAATACCCCTAAAGCCAACGTCAAAGATACGACAAAATATTGAATAACCTATGCAAGGCGGCCTACGTTTGCCGATAAACGATCAGCGGCCTATTAAAGAAAAATTCCGCCGGACACCTCAATACGCTGTCCGTTGATCCATCGGGCTTCATCCGAACAAAGGAATGCTACCACGCCGCCGATATCATCGGGCAGGCCGACACGACCTAATGCCGTCAGGCCGGCGATATGTGCATTTATCTCCTTATTGTCACGCACCAAGCCACCGCTGAAGTCCGTTTCAATAGCTCCAGGCGCCACAACATTGGCCGCAATGCCACGAGGCCCCAACTCTTTGGCCAAGTAACGTGTCAGTACTTCGACGGCCCCTTTCATGGCACCGTAGGCGGACGAACCGTTGAACGAAAAGCGGGCAAGGCCGGATGAAATGTTGATAATCCGCCCACCGTCCTCCAGGTAAGGCAGCGCCTTTTGCGTCAAAAGAAACACACCCTTAAAATGGATATTCACAATGGTGTCGAGCTGTTCCTCGGTGGTTTCAGCAAAATCGGCATGCAATGCCGTACCGGCATTATTGATCAAGAAATCAAAACGTGCTGTGCCGAATACCTCCTGTAATACGTTACCGAGCCGCATTATGAACGCATCAAACCCTTTTGTGTCGGCTGTATCCAATTGAAGGGCAACAGCCCGTTGCCCGGCTGCCTCAACCGCCGCCACGACCTTTTCAGCCTCGATCTGATTGCGATTGTACGTCAGCACCACATCAATGCCCTTTGCAGCCAGTTTCAAAGCCATGTTTTTGCCTAAGCCCCGGCTACCGCCAGTAACCAACGCTATTTTACTTGTGTTTTTCTCCATCGTTTTATCGTTTTTATTTTGATGATACAAAGATGGCCTACAACGGTAAGCATGCGTTTGCGAGGAGCAAATCAATAGTTGCAAAATTCAAACATTTGCATCAAGATCGGAATGCCAGCGGGGATAGATCGGTCTGTTTCTTAAAAAAGTTGGAAAAATGAGCAATTTCATCGAAGCCCAAACTATATGCAATTTCGGAAACATTCCAGTCGGTTTGCTTCAACAGGATTTTGGCCTCCTGGGTTATCCTACTCGCAATGATTTCAGTGGTCGTTTTCCCAGTCTGTGCTTTGAGCACCCTATTCAAGTAGTTGACGTGGATAGCCAGGCGATCCGCATAGTCCTTCGCGGTGCGCAATTTTAGCTGCTGTTGGGGCGATTCAATGGGAAACTGCCGTTCCAGTAATTCCACAAACAACGATGCGACGCGGGTAGCCGCGTTTTGCGTGTTAGCCAATGCCATGGCTGGTTGCAACTTTTGCCCGCAATGGATAAGCTCCAGCACATAATTGCGAAGCAAATCGTACTTAAAGGAGTAATCGGAAGCGATCTCCTTTTTCATTTTAACAAAAACGCGCCCGATTTCATCGGCTGTTTCATCGTCAATCTCAAAAACCGGATACCCGCCCGATTGGAAAATCGGTAGGTCATCCAATACGACACCGCTTTTATTTTTGACCAGAAATTCATCCGTAAATACACAGAAATGCCCAGATTGGTTGGCGTCCATCGGAATCCAGTGATAAGGCACTTTGGGTGTGGCAAATAATAAGGCATTCCGCTCGATCTCCATCACCTTATCCGCATATTCAGCCCTATTGCGTCCACGGATGAGGCTGATTTTATAATAAGCCCGGCGATTATAGGGCATGGTGTTTTTCCGCTTGACTTCCTCAATGGTAGCGGCGATATCGAAAATATTGAAATGGCCGATTTCTTTATGGATGCCGGGCGGCAATAATTCGCTTACATTTTTGCCGGTAAAGCCTGCTGCCTGCTGATAGAACTCGTCGAGCGAGGTGGACTTGATGATTTCCATTGATTGGATGATTCTATTTGTAAAATCCAAACTTAGGCAAAGTTCCTTTGATATACAACTATTCATGTGTTGACGGTAAAAAAGCAATCTTACCGCTGCGGCTGGTCCGCCCGGTGGCGTATCGTTGCCCCGTACAAACGCAATATTACGCACAAAAGCAATATCGGGTATAAAACCTTCGTTAATAACTAAAACCAATCATTCATGGCTACACCAACATCACTGACTTACAAAATCGGCGGCGTACTGGAAATCAACCGGATGGGTTACGGCGGCATGCAACTGACGGGGCCCGGCGTATGGGGTGACGCTCCCGAGCGTGAAACTGCCAAACGTGTATTGCTTTACGCTGTGGAATCCGGCGTCAACTTTATCGATACGGCCGATTCATACGGTCCGCATACCAATGAAGTGCTCATCCGGGAAGCGCTGTCCTCCCACTATTCGGATATCGTCGTGGCCACCAAGGGTGGGCTGGAACGTACCGGCCCCAACCAATGGCCTGTAAACGGCCGTCCGGAGTACATCCGGCAAACTATAGACGGGAGTCTTCAGCGGCTCGGCAAGGACGAGATCCAGCTGTGGCAATTGCACCGCGTGGATCCCGACGTGCCTATCGAGGAAACGCTGGGGCCGGTGGCTGACGCGGTAAAAGCTGGCAAAATACGCCACGTAGGCCTCTCGGAAGCCGGAATCGCCGATATTGAGCGCGCCCAAACAGTGGTACCCATCGTCTCTGTGCAAAACCGATACAACCTGTCAGAACGCAGTTGGGAAGAAATCGTCGACTACACCGCTGAGCGGGGCATCGCTTTCATCCCTTGGTACCCGCTTGCTTCCGGCCCGGCCAAGATGCAGGAAAAAATCGGGACATTAGCGGAAAAATACGAAGCCACCCCAGCACAGATTGCACTGGCATGGCTATTGAACCGATCGCCCAACATCCTGCTCATCCCTGGAACCAAATCGCTTAAGCACTTGCAGGAAAACCTGAAAGCTGTTGAGCTCGATCTGTCTGGCGAAGATGTCGAAAGCCTCACTGCTTATTGAGGCACAACCGCTTTGGCCTGCCCTACCGGCACGTCCAGCTGGCCGATCCGTATCGCCTTCCACAAGTCTGATGCAACCTCCTCCGGCGGTATGCCCGCCGCACCGCCGATGGCTTGGGAAAATGCTGTATTGACCAGCGGCGGTATCAGTTCGTATACCTGTACGGAGCTCGCCTTAAGTTGTTCGCGGAGCATCTGCGTATAAACATGCAGCGCAGCCTTGCTGGCCGAATACGTTGGCACAGCAATAAATGGCGAAAATGCAACGATAGACGTGACATTGACGATGGCCGCCTCCGGCTGTTGTTTTAGCATCGGCAGCAACAAAGCGGTCAGCCGCACGACAGCCAGGTAATTGGTTCGGATTTCCTCTGCCGCATAACGCGATGTATCATCCTCACCAAGCGAATAAGCAAAGGCACTCCCCGCGTTATTGATTAAGAGATTCAACTGCGGGTAATCCTGTTTTACCCGATTGACCAACTGGCCGATATCGGCCGCATCGACCACGTCGCTCTGAATGGCTACTACATTGACTTGTCCCGCCGTTATATTGGCAATTTCAGCGATAGCCTGATCCAACCGCTCACGATTCCGGCCTGTGATGATGATTTGATTGCCCTGCGCTGCAAATTGTTTGGCGATGGCCAATCCGATACCGGCCGAACCGCCGGTGATTAAAATGGTGTTTCCTGTGGTATTCATTTTACTTGTGATTAAAAAAAACCTAATTATGATGACTAAAAAAAATAAACCGAACGGTCTTTTATTGTACAAAAAAAATGTCAGACTCCGAATTAGGAATCCGACGCAGGCGACGCCGTCAGATGCCGTTCAAATTCCGATTTAATCGCGGCAACGACCATGCGCATCTGTGTATTGTCGCGCATCACACGCCTTATAAGCATAGCGCCTTCCAAAAGCGCAACGACTTTTACGCTAAAGGCTTCGGCATCTAAGCCCGCAACGACCTCGCCACTCGTGATGCCCGCCTGCACGACTGAGGCGATTCGGCGTTCTGCATTCAGTATCGCCCGTTTGACCATATCACGCACGACTGGATGCGTATCGTCAGCTTCAACGCCAAAATTTAACAGCGGGCACCCCCCTTCTACCTGCTCGCGCCCCTCGTAAAACGATAGAACACTATATAATTTTTCCTTAGCGGACCGCCCTTTGCTTACACGTTGATCCAGCAATGCAGCAAGTTGTCCGCTAAGGTGCGTGAATACGGCCTGGCAGATGTCATCTTTGCTTCCAAAATTCCCATAGATTCCTCCTTTCGTCAGCCGCGTTGCATCCATGATATCGGTCAACGACGTAGCCGCCATCCCTTTCTTATTGACAATAGGGGCCGATTTCTCGATAATGAATTGCTTGGTTTGCTCCGCTTTAGTCATGGTGTTGCCAGTATTGCTTTGCAAAATTAAAAAAAATAAACCGAACGGTATATAAAAATCAAATTAGCTAGTGAATCTACACAAGCACGCAAAACCATACATCCAATTTCGTGTTTGTATAAAGCAGCGTATTTTGTATCGTTAACCATGAAAGTCACGTTTTTCTCGACCAAACCCTATGACCGGGAGTTTTTTGACCGGTTCAATCCATCTTTTGGTTTTGAACTGGAATACTATGAGACACACCTTGGCCCGCATATTGTCAATGCAGTGGAGCATGCAACGGCCATCTGTGCATTTGTCAACGACAAGCTGAATGCAGAAGTAATTGACGTATTGGCTAGGAAGGGCATAAAATACATCGCATTGCGGTGTGCTGGGTTCAACAACGTTGATTTGGAAGCCGCGAGACAAGCAGGCCTTCGCGTCTGCCGCGTACCGGCCTATTCGCCTGAGGCCGTCGCCGAGCATGCCTTGGCCATGATATTGACACTAAACCGCAAAACCCACAAGGCATATAATCGTGTACGCGAACAGAACTTCTCGCTAAAGGGCTTGATGGGATTCAACCTCCATGGGAAAATTATCGGTATCATCGGTACCGGAAACATCGGACGCGCCTTCGCACGGCTTATGCGGGGTTTCGGATGCACGCTGATCGCCTACGATGTTGTGGAGAGCGACGAGCTTAAACGCTTTGGTGTACAATATTTACCCCTGCGTGAGGTGTTTGCCCAATCGGATATCCTATCGCTGCATTGTCCGCTATTGGAAAGCACCCGGCACTTGATTAATGCAGAAACCCTCCGCCAGATGAAAAAGGGGGTGATGATCATCAATACGAGCCGCGGCGGGCTCATCGACAGTCAGGCGGTGCTGGAGGGGCTGCGGTTTAAACAGATCGGATATCTCGGTATTGATGTTTATGAGCAGGAAGACAAACTTTTTTTTCGCGACCTTTCGCACACCATCATTGACGATGACACCATCCAGTTATTGATGAGTTTTCCCAACGTGTTGGTCACCGGTCATCAAGCGTTTTTTACCAGCGAAGCGATGGAAGAAATTGCCTTAACCACACTGAAAAACCTCGCCCGGTTGGCGCAAGGACTGGAGCCCGAAAACCCTGCGGCCGTGGTTGTATAGCCACTGCAATGCCGGCTTAGGTTAATGGTAGCTTAGCACCCGGTTGATGCTCCAAGCGTATGCCCCGCTGCGACAGCCCCCCTCCAGCGAAGCGTCATGCCAACAACGCGCTAAAGCAGGATGCATAAGCTTGGCACATCCTATCCCATCCGAAGTGCTGGAGAGTATAGTGCTGAAAATCGGCTGCGATATGCCGATATTGCGCAGGGTGGCTGATGATGTGATGGAGCCGTTCCGCCCAAGCATCCGCATCAGCGGCAGGCAATAACAGGCCGTTCTTCCGGTGCGAGACAGCATCGGGAATACCGTCGATATCGGCAGCCACCACCAGTGTTCCCGCTCCGGAGGCTTCGAGGCACACCAGACCGAACCCTTCCATGTCGCCAGCAACGGGTATGTTGGGCATCAGCAATGCGGCGGCATGCCGCAGTAACACCTGTAAAGCTGGCAACGGGATTTTTCCCAGGTGGGTCACCTTAGCCTGCATTGACGGCTGTTGCAATATCCGGGCAATCTCTCCTTCATCGGAAGGATATCCAAGGAAAAGCTCGATCAAATGGCGCCATACGGGCGGACAGCACCATAACAGCGTACGAGCTAAGCGCCTCCGGGCGCGTAGCGGCCCTGCCATGATAATACGGACGTTGTCCGGTAGCCGAGGAACCACCTCACGGAGGAACCAGGAGAATCCCTTTCGTTTGACCGGCCTGCCCAGCAAGACAAAATATGGCTTTTGGGCAGCCAGTTGTAAATGGCTAATCATGGAACTCTCCGTCACCGAATGCTTAGCGAAGTGGGCAAACGCATGGTCTACCCCGTTGTTGATTACTGTTATCCGCGCCGGCGAAACCCCTCTTGCTATCATCGCGCGTTTAGTAGCTTCACTTACCGCTACAATATGGTCAAACCGATTGAACAACGGCAAAATCTTACGCTGGTAATAACCCCAAGGAAACACAACATCCAAGCCATGTACGGTAACGACTTTTTTTACTTGGGGATAGCGACGGTGATAGCGCAGCGCCAATGAACCAATCAACGCATCGTTGAAATGGACAAGCCCAATACCCGGATGCTTCTTCAGTAGTTTTATGATGCGTTTTTCGAGCCGCAGGAAAAACACAAGAATATTCTCCTCCCCGGTATAGACCAGTTTGTGCACGGCCGCATACGTCCGCATCCCTTCAATAAGCTCCAAACTCTGTTTTTCCATTCCCCCTGTTGCGGGGGGGTGCTTATGACTAACGAATAATACTTCCATTATGCCGCATCACTTGTCAAAAGCCGGTGGTGTCTATAACGCAGCCAGGCCATACAAGCAAACCCCGCCAACATCCAGCAGCATTGCCGGCTTCTCCGAATAATCGATACCGTCACCCAAACGCTCGTAGCAGAAATGCCCAAAACAATGAGCACGACTTTGTTGGCAAGTTCCTCCACGCCCCACTGCGCCGGAACAAACGATCCAAAGCTTTTTAGCACGATAATGCCCATATCCATAGCCAGCCCTTCCACCACACCTGCGTCATATCCCAGAAAACGCAGGATGAGCAAACATTCCAGACTACCCACCAACCAATGAACGGCAAAAAAGAAAAGCGACCAATAAAACGCGGTTTTCTGATGTTTTTGAAACTGGCTGCATGCATATAACACTTCGTGGATTTTCCTACCAAGACGCTTCCACCAATGCTTGGTTTGCAATGAGTGCCGGGGCTCAGGCATGCGCTTGCTCAACCACAAAATGAAAATGATACCGACCAGGGCAACAACGCTAATGGCAAGCAGCGCCTCGGCTGTTCCAGAAAATGCAGTGGAAGGAGAAGGGGAAAACAAAAGCCACATTAAGGCCAGGAATGCCATCGATACTTGGGACAAGATGGTCGTGATCCGTGAAGAGGCTACTGAAGTCAACGCGGCTTTTTCGTCGACACCGTAGGGCTTCAGCAGTTGTACTTTATATAGTTCACCTGCTACGATGTTGGTAGGATTATAGAGCGCTACTGTCTCACCGATTTGCCGGATGATGAACAATCGCCCAATGGAAATCTTGTGTCTCTCCTTACCCAGGCAGACATACCAGCCCAGCGTACCAAAAAAATAGGCGATAAACGACACAAACAGGATATAAAAAAAACGATGACCAAGCGTGTACACCTCCGCTTTGACCGCTTCAAAATCCGTATGCCAAACAAATAATCCAACACAAATAATGACGCTTACAAAAAAAATACCCTTTACTATGCGCAATGTGATACTCATAAAACCGAAGAATGTTCAAAGCTCTTATTCGGGTCATTCAACGCATGGACATCGCGGAAATAAACAGCCGCCAATTGCCCCCAGTCTAAAGTCCGGGCATGACGCAAAGCATTTTGGCTAATCTCTTCCCAAAGCAACGGATTGTCTATCAACAGCTTGATGTAATTGAAATACGCCTGCGGGTCATCGGGAGTACACTTAAAACCCGTATACCCATGTATTATCAGATCGGCACTGCCTCCACCATCTGCTATAACACAGGGTAAGCCGGATGCCATCGCTTCAACCACGACATTACCATACGTTTCAGAGACCGACGTGAATACAAAAACATCTGAAGACGCATATAGTGTGGCCAATTGGCCGTGTTCCACCTTACCCAAAAACAACGCATCATGCATCTGTGCCTGCAGCTCGCGGCGAGCAGCCCCATCGCCTGCCACCACGAAGTTGCCTTCCCATCGCTTTTCTTTGAGTAGCTGGTATAGCTGTATCAACGTAGTCAAGTTTTTTTCCCAGACCAGGCGGCTTACGAATAACAACGTGGGCTTATCATTCCCCGTAAGACGCCGCATATAATCCCTATCTCGCTTCCCTGTGCAAAACGTATGAAAATCAATACCCCGTTGCCACAACTGCAATCTCGTCCGCTCGATACCTATTGAAAGCAACTCGTTGATTATCCGCATGGAGGGCACGTAAATTTTGTCGCACGCGTTGTAAAACCGCCTCATCGAAGCCCGGGTTATTTTCTCCATGGCGTTAACCAAAAACGGTGTTTTGCTCAGGTAATACCCCAAATAAGATATAAAATGGGTGTGATAAATGGTGATCACCGGAATCCGCCGCTTCCGGGCATATTTCAACGCAAAAAAACCAAGCAAAGAAGGTGTCGCGATATGGATGACATCCGGGCGGAATGCATCCAAGGCGTGTTCCAGTTTATGTTTCGACAACTGGGGAATACTTATTGAATAATCGGCATTAATAGGAACCTTCACGGACGGCACACGGAATGCCCGATGCACACGGTTTATGTGCCCCGACTCCCTTCCGTACACAAACAGGAAGTCAAATTCAGCAGAATCAATGCGTTTGATAAGCTGAAACATTGTACGCGATGCTCCATCAAACTCTTCAATTAGTATCTCGGCAAAAAAGGCGACTTTAATCATCTGCACAAAGTAATGCAATGTAAAAAATCGATATAATCCCTTGCACAACAGAAGTTTAACAAATTGTGAATTTTTATTAAAAAAATCGTTGACCAGTTTACGGTCCATCAACACGAACCACACAATTCCTTAAACGGCAATTAAGCGTCGGTTAACCTTTGAGTGATACCTTTATACCGTATATCAAGACGACCTTATGATTGTCACTAACCCCCTTATCAGGAATCATCAATGGCCGCTTCGCGTTATATTATTTATCAGCCTGACGGCCGTCATTGTGTTTGCATTTGCCAACAGCATGCCATGGGCCAATTTATCGGGAGCCAACCGAGCTGAGGCTGTAACGAACCTGGCGATGCCCGATGCATCACAGGGTTTGCTTTCATTAATGACCTACAACATAGCCGGGTTGCCGGAATTCATCTCCAGCGCCGGCACGCCCCGTGCAACGAGCATCGCCCAGATCGGCCGTATGATTACACCATATGACATTGTTCATATACAGGAAGACTTTAATTACAATCGCCAATTATATACCGGTTTGGACAGCCACGGCTTCCGCACCAAACACAACGGCGTGGTGCCGTTCGGCGATGGCCTGAACACATTGTCAAAGTATCCCATTATCGAAAGTAAACGCGTTGCCTGGCGGCATTGCAGCGGCACTGATTGCTTGACTCCAAAAGGCTTCATGTTTACGCGCATACAACTTGCCAAGCATGTGTTCATTGATTTTTACAACCTCCATGCAACCGCCGAAAAAAAACCAAGCGCCGATTATGCACGGCAGCAAAATCTGCGTCAGCTTTCGCACTTTATCCAGAAACAGTCACAAGAAAATGCAATCGTCGTGATGGGAGATTTTAATGCTCACTATACCTACATAAACGACGATATGCAACAGTTTCTCCAGGAGACTTCCTTGACCGATGCCTGGGTTCAACTTATGAAAAATGGCATCGTACCGAAAAAAAACCTTCACCATCAAGCCCTGTCCAACCTTTCCATTGATGAGCGGACTGAATCATTGGATAAAATACTATACCGTAGCAACCACGAAATAAGCCTGATGCCAGTAGCTTACCGCGTTGAAGCAGGCAAGTTTACCGACCCCAGCGGCAATGAATTATCAGACCATCTGCCGATTTCCGCAGTCTTCAACTGGGACCTGAAGCATGCTACTTATAGTACCTTCCCCAACCATCGGCAATGATTTTATTGATCTTGGAATCAAACAGACCCACGATCTGATCATGGCGCGCAATATTCCGGTTTGGAGGATAGGGTTCCAACAATATAAATGTGCCGTTCCCCCGGCGCTCAAACCCGATATCTTCCGATGAAGAGAGCTTGACAAATTGGTAGCCGGCCTCTGCCCACTGACGGCGCGTATCCGCATTAAAGACATGTAATTTCATCGACGTACAAGCTAACAAGTATCTATTTTATTTGCCAACTTACGATAACCTGTATTGTTTGCCGGCATCTTATTTCTGCATACTATACAATGCGATAGCACTATACCACAATATAGTAATATACTTTTTATAGTTACAACCACTTATTTTTGTGCAAAAAAAAATACGGAAATGAAGATTTTGCACATTATTTCAAGTCCAAGGGGCAATGCCTCTTACAGTATCAAGCTCGGCAATGAAGTCATCGCGCGGTTGATCACCAAGTATCCTGGAAGCACCGTAAAAACGCACGACCTGACGGATACGCCATTTCCGCACCTGGAAGAGTCACATCTGACATCTTTCATGACCGAACCGGAACAGCGGTCGGCAGCCCAAGCGGAGGCTGCAAAGCATTCCGACGAAGCAATTGCGGAATTAATGGAGGCCGATATCATCGTTATCGGCGCACCGATGTATAATTTCAATATCCATTCGACGCTTAAGGCCTGGCTGGACCACATTACACGTGCCGGTGTTACGTTCACCTATTCAGCTAATGGGCCCGTAGGGCTTGTCAAAAACAAAAAGGCTTACCTTGCCATATCGTCGGGCGGAATATACAGCAATGGCCCAATGAAATCCTTCGATTTCATTGAACCTTACCTTACCACGATGTTGAATTTCATCGGCATCACCGACATCACGACATATCGCGTGGAAGGCGTAGCCATCACTGATATCCAACAACATGCTTTGGCAAGCGCTGTCGATAAAATAGCGGTATAACGCTCGTTTCAGTCCTGAAATTGTTTCCAGCGCACCATCCGATCCTGCCGGTTCAGCGTCCGTCCCGAGACGGAAAACGTCCCATCGCCCTTATGGTGGAACGTACGCTGTTCCTTCCGGTGGGGATTTATCCATGCCTGTACAGCTTCGAGGATAAAGAAGTCATACTGGTCGACCAGTTGCATATCGGCTACCCGGCACTCAATGTTAGCCAAACATTCGACCACCAAAGGAGGCGCAACATGTTTAGCCTTACGCGGAGTAAAGCCGAAGCGGGCGAACTTGTCTACTTCGTTTCCGGAACAATTGCCGATATCAACTACTTTATCGATTAAATCCACACCAGGAATAGCAATGACACATTCCTTATTGGCACGTAGCGCATGGTAGCTGTGATCCCATGGACCCACAATGGCGCCAATCAACGGTGGGTCGTGCTGCATCATCATATGGAACCCCATGGTCATCAAGTTGGCGTGGCCTTGCTGAAGGGTCGATACCATGACCACCGGCCCCGGTTCGATGAGCCGGACGACTTTATTTAACGGGAAAATTTCCATCGCATCTCCTCCTTGTCATGTTGGCTACAGCTAGGTGGTTATGTCACCGGAGTGTATACCGGCTTATACAAAGCTACCGTAAAATTATTTCACGGGCAAGGGCTGGTTCGGATAAAGAAGCTACTTATACCTTTTGAACAAAGCAAATCAGGACGTTTGAACAAAGCCACTAAATGATAGCTTGCCTATATTTGTACTGATTAACAAGATTTAGATAACGACACTGCGTTGGCAGACGGCTTAATGGTTGCACTTCGTATTTTTGTACCCTGAATGCACCCACTGAACTGATATAACGATATGGAATATCAAGCAAAATACATCACGGACGACATCAAGCTTTCTTGCTATGAGGACAAGCTTTTTAAATCGGAAATCATGTTTGACCATCACATGCTGATATGGTTTCTTTCGGGTGAGACAAAAATTGTACAGGCAGACGCGACCTACGTATTCAGAAAAGGTGATATCTTTTTGATTCCAAGAAACCAGCTGGCGACAATCATCAATTACCCCAAAGATGGGCAACCGCACAAGACGGTAGTCATGCACCTATCCACGGCAAGGCTTCGTGATTTTTATGCCCACCTGCACGTGAAACCAAAAGCGCAGGCCGTACAGAGCATCCGTCGTTTTGACAACCACCCATTGCTGGAGAGCTGCCTCGCTTCATTGGTGCCTTATTTCGATATGAAAAACCTCCCCGACAACATCGCATCGTTGAAAATTACGGAAGCCATCAGTATCCTCAGGGCAATCGACCCGGGGATAGATGATGTACTGGCCAATTTTGAAATGCCGGGTAAAATAGACTTGGTCAGCTACATGGAAAAGAACTTCATGTTCAATATGCCCTTGGAAAAATTCGGCTACCTGACCGGAAGGAGCATTACCACATTCAAGCGGGACTTTAAGCGGGCTTTTGGCACAACACCCCAAAGGTGGCTTACCCGTAAACGGCTGGAGCTCGCGCATTATCACCTGGCTCAAAAGCAACGCAGGCCAGTAGAGGTGTATTTCGAGACAGGGTTTGAGAACCTGTCCCATTTTTCCTATGCATTCAAAAAACACTTTGGCTACCCACCTACCGCATTGGGAGCAGCCCATCATAAGGGATAAGCAAAATACTAATTTTTTTGCTAAATTCGCTTCCGTATTCAATTCCATTTGCACGAATGTCGTATTGCGATCATATTCCTTCCATGCAGCCCGAATCCCGAAGGGCATTACATAAAAACTACCACGACAACCACTATGGCTTCCCCATCCACGATGACAATGAGTTATTTGGACGGCTCATTATGGAAATCAATCAAGCGGGGCTAAGCTGGGAAACCATCCTCCGAAAGGAAAAAGCCTTCCGTACGGCTTACGACAATTTTGACATCGCTAAAGTAGCGGCATACACCGAGGCCGACCGCGAACGGCTACTCGCCGATGCGGGCATTATCCGCAACCGGCTCAAAGTCAATGCGGCGATTGAAAATGCAAAAGTCATCCGCCAATTGCAACAGAAATATGGCTCATTTGAAAAGTGGCTGGATCACCACCATCCAAAGACACTCCAAGAGTGGCTGAAGCTCTTCAAAAAGACCTTCAGATTTACCGGTGGCGAGATTGTCAATGAATTTCTGATGAGTACAGGCTATCTGCCGGGTGCACATGCCCCCTCTTGCCCTGTGCATGCCGAAATATTGAAAAGCAAGCCGGCATGGGCGACGAACTTCATGTGTTGATAACTTATATATATTTTTCTAATAGCGCCAGCATACGCCGGTCGAGTTTTTGACCGTACCAGTCCTCGTATTGCACATCCTTTCTGCTGGAATTCAGGATACCAAAGTCTCCATCAAATTCCCATAATGCAAACCCGATACCGTATTCCGTTAATACGGAAAACATGTCGTCCATCCACGTCAAGGCCACATCATGCGGCGTTTCCCGCCAAGCACCGCATTCGCCACAATGTACACCTCCCCCCTGCTCTACCAATGCTATCCACGGCGCAAACTGCTCCCGTAGCCAGGCCTTAGCCTGTAGCTTCCCGTTGTCAACGTTGGGCCAGGATACGGCAGGCAGGTCCTGCGGGCGCGGGAAGACCCAAGGCGCCTTGTAATGAGACACCAAGCCGGGTGCATATCCCCGACAGCTTTGCCCCACGTCCAGCTCGGGGATATTGTCGATCACGTCATTCCCGATGTTATTGCCATCTGCAATGATACGGTGCTTCGGATTGACCATCCGGATCACATCAAACCCTTTGACGATAAGCGAACGATACAGTTCCTTCGGCACGGCTGAGCGTTTCGAGAACTGATCATTCATATCCGCTCGCCAGCAGGGTTCATTGAGCAAATCGAAACTAATTTGGTCCTGGGTCTTATGACGAAACACCTTAGCCCAGTATGCCCAATGGAAAGTAAAAGCCTCAAGCGCCTCGGGATCTTCCCACAGGTTATACGGTTCTTCAAATCCGGCATTGACACAAAATCCGGGTGCCCGATGTAGGTTTAAGCTCACATGCAGGCCGCAACGGTTGGCTTTCTCTACCAAATCCACCACCTCGTGTACCCGATCCACATTGATGCGGTATACCTCCTCTTTGGTGATTGGCCGCGTCCGGTCAAAGTCCACATAGTATGGATAAGCCATCGGAACACGAATAAAATCGAACCCCCAGTCCGCTATCCAACGCAGGTATTCCTCCGGTGTGTTTTGCCGTTTGTTCCGTGGGTCGGGATTGAAGAAATCCAGAATATTGAACCCCTTCCACCGGGGCAGCTTGTTGGTTGGCTTTTTGGGGGCGAAGTCGTCGGCATCCAACAACGGCAGTCCTGTTGCTGACAATGCCAGCGCGCTGGCCTTCTTTAACATTTCCCGTCTGTGCATGTTCATTTGGAATGATACTCCACCAAAGTGGTCTTTAAATATAATCGGTCTTTTTGTAAAGATAGCAATTAATCCCGTACTTATTGACATCCCGAACGCGCGGGTTATGGTTAATAAATGTTAAACCTGTTGACTATCGAGCCATCTACGTTTAATTTTACCGACTGATGAGTCTTCTCAATTCCATCATGCATTTCTGCTTACGGGTGCTGCTCGTCGGCGCCCTGCCTTTCTTAAGCGCGCGGGCCCAGCATCTGGAGGGGGTGGTCCGCGACCGGCAAACGGGACACCCGATCCGGGGGACGAGCATCGTAGTGGGCCAAATACGCGCCGCCACCGACGCCGCCGGCCACTTCAACCTGCCCAGCCCAACGGGATTTCCCCTTACCGTCACCGCTACGCATGTCGGCTATGACCCCGTGTCGATCAAGCTGTATATGCCTCCAGACACGCTGTTGCAAATTTTCCTGTCGGGCAAAGCCATAGGTCTGGACGAGGTAACCGTGCTGGGCAGGCGCAACTCCGTAAAGGATTCACTGTGGATGCGCCGGGAGTACGCCGACCAGTTCAACTTCAAACCTGTGAAACCTTGGCAGGCGATGACCCTCAGTCCGGTGGGTATCGGCATCAACCTCAATGTGCTCTTCGCCTCTTTTTCGCGCGAACAGAAGCAACATAAGCGACTGAAAGCCGCCCTATTCCACGACGAGCGGCAAGACTATGTAGACCGCCGATTCACTAAGGCGCTTATTCAAGCCCAAACCAACATACCCGATGCGGAGCTTGACGTCTTTCACTGGTATTTCCGACCTACTTACGAACAGTTACTTGGTTTTACAGAATACGATCTGCTCCTATATATCCAGCAGCATTATAAGGATTTCCGCGCACGGCGGAACAATTACCCAAAAGGCATTCCTGCGCTCGGCGAGGGGCAGTAGACGAGAACTCATACCGCCTTTATAGTTCTTGATTTCAGCCTTAACGAAGTCACCGCGGTGCTCCATCAATCACCAGTTCCTGTTCGCCTGAGACAAGCGAGATATGACAGCAGTCATAGGTTACTACATAATCACCTGTCGCCACCAAATTGCCATTAATGAATCCCTCAAAACGTAGTTTGGTTTCTTCAAACCGGGGAACAGCATCTTCATCGCCATCATCAGCAAGCCGATACATGCCCTGTTGCCGGGCGGTTTCCCACTCACTATTGTCTCCGGCAGTCAGTTCGCGTCCGTCAGACAAGCGAGTCACTTTAATGCGATCCAGCGCTATGGGAGCGCTTTTGCTGTCCACTACCGTTACCGAGAGCGTCACAAATTGTTCAGTACACATCACCCCTTCACATGATGTGTCGGCCTTTGCGCCAGCCTCCTCTCGTACTGAACAGGACAACAACACGGCAGTAGCCAGAAGCAAACAGGAAACAACTATTTTTTTCATCGTAGTTTTATGGTTTGCTGATGAGACGTGAAGCACGCATGTTTTGCTACAGGTGGCGTTTATCACTCACTTCTTAAAAATAAAGTACACTGCAAGCACCAAAAATACGAAACCAATCACGTGATTGATCCGGAACGGCTCACTTTTGAAGAAAACGATAGCAAACACGGAAAAGACCGTGAGCGTAATAACTTCCTGAATGACCTTCAACTGCCACAGATTGAATGGCCCGCCATTATCACTGAAACCTATCCGATTGGCGGGCACCTGGAGGGAATACTCAAAGAGCGCAATACCCCAGCTGATGAAAATAATCCCCACCAGTCCTAAGTTACTGAACCAGTTCATTTCCTTGAACTTTAAATGCCCGTACCAGGCGAGCGTCATAAACGCGTTGGAAAGCACCAGCAGCCCAACGGTAAGGATGGCCTTTTTCACCATATGATTACAAAACGATGCACGAAGATACGGTGAAATTGCATCATCTCATCGCATTTGGGAGCAACACGTTGCCTCGAACGACTTATTCTATTCGCTCGTACTACAGCTTATCCCAATGTTCCGTTCTTAAAAGCGACAACAAAAATGGCCGTCCCCAAGCAGGACGGCCATTTCCATTTCGGGGCCTCATTGCCCTTGTTACCAAATCACAATCCGCTTTTCTTTCGGCAGGTACAGCTTGTCCCCTTCCTTGATGTCAAACGCTTCGTAGAACCCATCCACGTTGACCAACGGTCCCACGGCACGGTACTGCGCCGGCGAATGCGGGTCGGTCTTCACCTGGTTAACCACAAAAGCTTCGGTGGTCTTTGCCCGCCAAATGGTTGCCCATGAGAGGAAAAACCGCTGTTGCTGCGTGAATCCGTCTATTTTGCCCGGATCGCCTTTGTCGCTCAGGTACATCTGCAACGCTTCGTAGGCTACGGACACACCACCCAGGTCGCCAATGTTTTCGCCCAGCGTAAACCGACCGTTGACGAATACGCCCGGCACGGGCTGGTAGGCTTCAAATTGAGCCACTAATGCCGATGTAGCCGCCTCAAACTTCGCCTTGTCTTCATCTGTCCACCAGTTATTCAGGTTGCCATCGCCGTCGTATTGCGAACCACTGTCGTCAAACCCATGGGATAATTCGTGTCCGATAACTGCACCGATTCCCCCGAAGTTGACCGCAGCATCAGCCGTGTAATCGTAAAACGGCGGCTGCAGAATCGCTGCCGGAAATACAATCTCATTATACAGGGGGCTGTAGTATGCATTGACGGTTTGAGGCGTCATACCCCATTCGGTTTTATCCACGGGTTTATCCTGTTTGGCGAGATTTTCTCCAAATCGCCAACGGCGCGCATTCAAAATGTTCTCAAACAACGATGTGCCCACTTCCAACCTGGAATAATCCCGCCATTTATCTGGATAGCCAATCTTAACGTTGAATTTCCTCAATTTGTCCAATGCTTTCTCCTTGGTAGCTGGAGACATCCACTCCAGCTGCCCGATGCGATGCTCAAACGACTTACGCAGGTAGAACACCAGCTCTTCGGCAGCCGCTTTGGCCTCAGCCGGAAAATGTGCTTCTACATACAGCTTGCCGAGCAGGTCGCCAGCCATGCCATTGACAAATTGGAGTCCGCGCTTGTCCAACGAACGCTGTTCCTGTTGTCCATTGAGTGTTTTTCCCCAAAACTCGAAGCTGATTTCGTCCAATTCGCGCGTCAGGCTCGTCGCCGCATCGTTTGCGATTTTGAAACGCAGAAAGTCTTTAATGGTTTCCAGGTTTGCAGGATTGAGCACCTCATCTAACTCCTGGTAGTATTTCAACTCGCCGATGATTACCGTGTCAGCCTTGAACCCTAAGTCTGCGAGGTATTGCGCCAAATCAATGTTTTTCACCAGATTCTTCAAGTCCGCCACCGCTACCGGGTTATAGCGGAGCGACGCGTTGCGTATTTGCTCCACGGTAAGCATGTGGCTGGCCAACTCTTTTTCAAAAGCAACTATTTTGGGTCCCTTAAGGTCACGGGACATCTGCCCTACCTTGGGCATTAATGTATTGATGTAATCCTGGTAATTTGCAAGTGTTCTGGCATTGGCCTCATCCTCTTTCTGATAATAAGCCCTACCAAGCCCCAAACTTGCTGAACCAAGATATACGGCATTTACGCTGCTGTTTTTCATGTGTGCAGATACATTCGCGCCGAAAAAAGGATTTCCCCCAATAGGAGCAACTGCTACCAGATAACCATACAGATCATCAAAACTCCGAATGGCATCCACCTTTTGAAGTAATGGTTTGATCGGGTCGATACCTGCCCTATCCCGTGCATCAAAGTCGGTGTAGCTGCGATAAAGGTCTGCGATTTTCTGGCCATCGGACCCTTTGGGATACGTTCCGGTCAACGATTCTTTAAGGATTTTTAGTGTCGCTTCGTTGGTTTTTTCTCCCAGTTCGTTGAAGCTCCCCCAGCGGGACTGGTCTGACGGAATTTCCACCGTCTTCATCCAGTTTCCGTTTACATAATTGTAAAAATCATCCTGCGGTCGCACCGAGGTGTCCATCAAGTCAAGCCTGATGGCCTGGTGCTGCTGTGCCACGGCAGTCGTGGCGGTAACGGCTACCATAGCCATTGCCAAATACGTTTTATTCATGCGCAATCATTATTTATTTAAACGGCCACGTGCAATCCGTATAACATCCGTTGCGGTTTGAGCACCGCTGTCATGTCCGGTTTTCACGCATTATTAACATTAACTTAAAACGCTGCAAACTTAGAAAAGATTAGCCAAAAAAACCGACATGCAATACGAATGTCACAAAAATAAAACGCGCCATTTCCGCTGCAAGAAGTGTTCAACGGCAGCGAAGCGCGCGAAACTATGCTTAATATGCAATACGATTATTTTGCATATAAAATCAAAATTATCTAAGTTTGTCCCGCAATAAACACAAACACGTTCGATGAGACTCGTAAGCACCCAAATTGCCTTTGTCTATCGGGACAGGGCTTAAGTCCGGACGGCATGCCGTCTGGCTTTAGTTACTTTTTCAGGTTGCCCCCTGAAACATTTTCTCCATTTTTTACGTCTTAGTTTAACCATCTTTTTCCTTAAAGGAGAACGATTTATTTAATCATCATGCAACACTCGTGGAAACGAACTTTTGCCATCATTTGGAGTGGCCAATTTATATCACTTTTAAGCAGTTCAGCTGTCAATTTTGCCATCATCATTTGGCTTAGCCTGGAAACCGGATCGGCCGAGGTCCTCGCCTACGCAGCTATCGCAGCCATACTTCCCCAGACCCTTATTGGGCCATTTGCCGGTGTATACATCGATCGTTGGGATCGTAAACGGACAATGATAGCGGCGGATGGATTCATTGCCTTATGTACATTGGCCATGTCCGTACTTTTCTACATCGGTTATTCCGAGCTTATTTTTATCTATATCTTGTTGGCCTTACGATCGGTCGGATCGGCCTTCCATATGCCGGCCATGCAAGCGTCCGTACCGTTGCTGGCACCAGAATCCGAGTTGCTACGTATCGGCGGCATCAACCAGATGATCCAGTCTGTCTCCAATATCGGCGGACCGGCACTGGGCGCGTTAGCCATTGGTTTGATGGACATCGGCTATGTCTTGCTGCTGGACATCATTGGTGCAGTAGTAGCTATCTCATCACTCCTACTGGTACATATTCCCAATCCTCAAAAAATGTCGGAGCAACAGGCTGGTGCAAAACAAGTCCTGCGCGACCTCAAATTGGGCATCGACGCTGTAAGCTCAAACAAGGGGATTTCCTGGCTCTTTCTATTTTCCGTATTGGCGATGTTTTGCATCATGCCGGTGGCGGTGTTATTCCCCTTGCTCACCTTGCAGCATTTCGGCGGTGGAAAATTTGAAATGAGCCTGATTGAAGTGGTCTGGGGCGTAGGCATGTTGGTCGGCGGTGGACTACTCGGCATTTTCAAACCCTCGCTGAATAAGGTGGTCATCATCAACAGCACCTATGTCGTCTTGGGGATCACACTGGGTGCTTCGGGTTTAATCCCCGGGAACGGGTTTGTTTTCTTTGTCGGGCTGACCGTTGTCGGAGGCATTTCGGCCGCCATCAATAACGCCAGTTTCACGACCATACTACAGGAAAAAATCGATCCGGCGATGCTCGGCCGCGTATTTTCGATGTACTTCAGCATCGCACTGCTGCCATCCATGATTGGCCTGTTAAGCACCGGTTTCATCGCTGACAGCATCGGCATCACGCTTACGTTTGTCATATTGGGCAGCGCTGTTGGGGTTGTCGGCATCGCCTCATTTTTTGTGCCCGTATTGATGAAATTGGGCGTCAAAGCGAATCAAAGCGTCGAAGAAACGGCACAGGAAACAATTTGACAGCAAAAAGTGCGAATATTAAATCGTGATGTGTATATTGGAACAGAAAAACTCATACAAACGCCTATGTCCGTAAAATACATCACCGTCAAACAACACAATTTTAAAGACCCCGGCAAACCGCGGTATATTGCGCAATGCAAAAGCCGCGGGCATGTCGACATCCATGACATCAGCAGTAATTTATCGCATGCTTCTACGTTGAATGCGGCAGACGTCGTTGCCGTTATCGAAGGTCTTACCCATGCAATCAGCCAAGCACTATCCGATGGGTATATCATTAAGCTGGGCGATTTTGGCTCCTTCTATCTATCGCTGGATGCTGAAGCCCAAGACACGCCGAAAGCTGTGAATGCCAATTCGATTAAAGGATGCAAAATTTACTTCAGGCCGGGAAAACAGTTGGTTAAGAAGCTTACGAACACAACGTATTCAACGAAGTAGGATAACGACCGTCTTCAGTCGGGCAAAAGGTGGGCGCCTTTTCAATAAAAGCCGGGCGCCTTTTCAATAAAAGCCGGGCGCCTTTCGATTGAAAGGCGCTCGGCTTTTCAGCGAGTCACCGAAGTCCCTTATAGGAGCGATTTCAACCCAGAGGCAAAGCATCCAGCTTGTTCCCCACCGCGAAGTCGGTCATCGCTTGCTCTAACCGATTGAAATCAGCTTTTTCTACTGTTTTCGCCATCTTACCGCTATCCAACACATGGATGACATCGCAAGTATCTTTCAATGTCGAGAAAATATGCGAGGAGATAAGAATCACTTTTCCGCTTGCACGCAGGCGGTGGATAATCTCGGTAATCAGCAACGCGCTATGGATATCAACCCCATTGTAAGGCTCGTCCAGAATAAAAACGTCATTCGGTTGCAAAAGGATAGCCTGCAAGGCCAGTTTTTTCTTCATGCCGGTGGAGTATTGCTGTGCATACCGGTCAAGCGGCAGGTCAAATACATTCCGCGCATCCAAGTCACCATCGGGTACGCCACGTGCCTTGCAGCATAAACGAAGGTACTCCCTGCCGGTCATCCTCGACAGCATGAACGGCTCTGTTTGCAGAAAACCGAGCCGGTCCTTCAGCCGTCCGCCTTCGGTGGTCACCGTACCACCGTGGGCTTCCAAGCCGGCCAAACAATTGAATAACGTTGTCTTGCCTGCTCCATTCTGCCCCACGATGCCGTAAACATGTCCACCAACGAAATCCAAATCGATGCCGGCGAGCACCGGATTAACCCCAAACGACTTGGTTAGTTGTCGTACTTGAACGTTCATAAGATGCGTAATATATTATTTTCTGCCCTCCGATAAAAATATGGTATGGTCACTAGCAATAGCGGCGGCAGTACCAAGGAAAGCGCCATCACCATACCTTGAGGTAAATTGACGCTCCCCGGAAAGGCCGCATACTTGGCCAGCACAGCCAGCACAAGGTAGCCACAACCCACCACCAACACAAGTAATATAGCTAACCAGTTGTCGGAGAAGTATATCATTGTCGCCACCGCCATAGGGAATACCAACAGGGAGACCTGTTTCAGCGCCGTTTTAATTTTCAGTTTCAAAAACGCATGTGGACCCAATGGGTATATCCACGCATAAAACAGGGGCTCACTCCGCCCATAATAACTGGCGCAGATCAATACCATCAGGACGATCGTGGCGGCGCTTAGGTTTTCATTGTTTACATAAATAGCTATAACTAACAGCAAATAAACCAATAATACCCAAAATATGGACGCTCTGAAGCCTATAGCAAACTCAAAGGGCTCACGTGAAAAAGGCGTGCGCAACACCCGCGGGCCTGAGTTTCCCGTCCGGACGAAAACGGCCAAGACAGCCAAGACCAACGCACCCCATGCAAACCATACAGCTCCTTCATAAAACAAAAAAAAGGCAAAAGGCAGTATTGTCACCGTATTCTCAAGGAAACGGAGACAGAAATAAGCTTGGCGACCAAACAGCTGCTGCAGAAAGCGTTGACGCGCCACATCACACCACTGCAACAGCACCACACCCGCAACTCCCACATAAATCCACGGCGCATGTAACGTCCGCTGAAAAAGCGCCACAGAGGCGGCGACAAATAGAATCGGCAGGCTTATGTACACAAACAACGGGTATATCCCCCAGTCGCTGATGGTGCGATGCATTCTTTTAGCCTGTAAGCAGAAAAAATAAGGGATCACATCCATCACGTGGTTTCTTTCGTTATCCATTTAGACACCGCAGGCGGCCGGTAATTACTCATTTGCTCAAGTAATTTGTGTATATCATTATGACACAATAGCATATGTCGATTAATTTCTTTTAGGAATCCCTTGTCTACCATACTTTGCACGAGCGCAATCAACTCATCATAGAAGCCATTGATATTAAACAATCCCATTGGTTTATGATGAAGGCCCAACTGCCCCCAAGTGAGCATCTCAAAGAGCTCCTCCATGGTACCAAAGCCCCCGGGTAGGGCGATGACGCCATCGCTAAGCTGGTTCATCTTCGTTTTGCGCTCATGCATGGTATCAACAAGTATCAGCTCAGTCAAACCGTCATGCGCTACTTCTTTGGTTTGCAGGAAATACGGCAAAACACCAACCACACGGCCGCCATGCTGGAGTGCACCACTGGCCACAGCCCCCATCAGGCCCACCTTGGCACCGCCATAGACCAACCCTATTTCTGACTCAGCCAGTGTCTTACCAAGCTGATAGGCTTGGTCTTCATAAATACTATCGGTTCCCATACTCGAACCGCAGAAAACGACGATGTTTTTCATTTGCTTCAAATCCATCTTTGCAAAAAAAGACGACATTTTGGTCGTTAGCCCCAAAAAAATGACGTAATTTTACGATGTATTGCTGAAAACGCCAGCCAGCACATGAGGATAACAACAAGCATACCAGGCGAAATTAGTGCCAACACCATGACGACCATTATAAAAACAATTGAAGTAACAATACCGATAAAAACAGCATTCGATCTGTTTGTCAATAAATTAACATTATGGTGGCCGCAAGAGTACACGTGGTCCAAAGATAAACTGGTGGAATTGGTAATCGACCCGATACCACATGGTTTATGCACGGAAATCGGTCCAAATGGATTCCGATGTGATTGGGGTACGGTAATGGAAGTCGAGCAGGGCAAACGCTTCGCTTTCAAATGGCAAATTAGCGCATCGCGCGTACCTGAACCGGATGCCAACAAAGCCAGTGAAGTTTACATATTGTTCGAACAGCCAGCACCGGGCGCCACGCGTATACAACTAACGCACGGCAAATTCGAAAACCATGGGAATAACTATACCGCATACCGGGATGCGATGGCGTCCGAACAGGGATGGCCATATATCCTATCGGCTTTTGCGAGTTACGCGGTAAAGAGCGCGCACTGATATCAAAGCCGACCGTACTTGCGCATGACCAAGATATACAAGGCAAAGAGCGCGCCCACAGTCGCCATCAGCACGCCAACCAATAGCGGCGAGTGATACCCTAACCCCCAAACGATAGGTAAACCACCCAGGTAAGCACCAAGCGTATTGCCCAGGTTAAAGCTTGCCTGCCCACCCGCTGCAGCGAGTGTTTCTGCATGCTTTGCCGAATTAATCAGCATCATTTGAAGGGGTGAGCCATTCGAAAAAGAAATCATCCCGGTAATGAATGCCATCGGATAGGCAAACGCATTGATATGTGCCGTAAAATAGACAACGAGAAGACATACGGCCATGCTGGCAAAGGATAGGATGACCGCTTTATTGGGCGTAATGGTATCAGCAAGTTTTCCGCCGATAAGGTTGCCCACCACCATTCCCAACCCAACGACCACCATGACAAACGACACCTGATCCTCCTGTACCTTTGCTACTTCCGTCATCAGCGGTGCGATATAACTGATCCACGCAAACAGCCCGCCCGTGCCGATGGATATCATAGCCATCATCAGCCATGCGGTCTTTGTCTTGAAATAATGGAATTGTTGAGAAACCCCTCCCTGCAAATGAGACTTAATGGCGGGTAACCAAACGTATAAAGCCGCCAACGTGGCAATACCGCACAAGGTTACGAACACATACGTATATCGCCATGAATAATGGTGGCCAATATAGGTCCCAAGTGGCACCCCCAGCAGGTTGGCAATGGTCATTCCAGTAAACATGATGGATATAGCCTGGGCCTCCTTACCCCTACTGGCTAACGACGCAGCCACAACCGAACCAACTCCGAAAAAAGCACCATGCGGCAACCCCGACATGAAGCGGGCAATCAGCAAGGTATGATAACCCGGTACAAGGGCAAACAACCCATTGAACAACACGAACAATCCCATTAAAAACAGCAATGCCTTTTTGGGTGGATACGCTGCCAACGCCATGACCAATGTGGGCGCACCGACGACCACGCCGAAAGCATACAAAGCGATAAAATAGCCGGCCGTAGGAATGTCTATTGATAAATCCGCGGCGACATCGGGCAGCACGCCCATCATGGAAAACTCCGTCATACCGATGGCAAATGAACCAAATGCCAGCGAAATCAAACTTTTTTTAAGCACAGGAAGGAATTAAGGCGGCAAAAATAACGATTCGTACGATTAGTACGTTAAATGATTTCATACCGTTTGAGCGCATTCCAAATACCATCCTCCTCGGTCGTCCCCGTCACGTAATCGGCAGCGGCTTTTACATGGTCTCCGGCATTGGCCATTGCCACGCCCACGCCGGCGGTGCGCAGCATTTGAATATCATTTCCTCCGTCACCGAAAGCCATGGTCCGTCCGGCCGAGAGGCCATACCTGGCAAAAAATTGTTCCATACCGATTTTTTTGCTGATCCCGCGGGCATTGACATCGATAAAGACGGGGCACCACCTGCTCGACTCGCAGTTTTTCAATACATGGTTGATGATGTGGGATTCCTTGTCTTCGTCTACAAACAGGTTGAGCTGGAGCACCTCGTTGTTCAATGCCTCGGTAAACGGCTCCGGGCGGGGCACTTCCAACTTAAGCAACTCGAAAATCGCCGTCACGTCGTCCGTGATGTCACTGATGAATGCCCCTTCGGTTGTCATCACCCCTACCGGGAAATTATCTACCGTGCTTAAGTGATTATGCAATATACGAATGTCATCGGCATCGATGGTATGCCGAAAGAAAGGCTGCCCCTGACTATCTACACAATAACTTCCGTTAAATGTGATGAACCCGTCAAACCCATAAGGCGCCAAAAATTGCGCATGCTCATACGAGCGGCCGGTGGAAACAATAATTTTGACCCCCTTTGCTTTCAAGATAGCCAAGGCTTCTATGGTGGAGTCCGGAATGGCCTTGCTTTTCAGCCCAAGGAGTGTGCCGTCGATATCAAAAAAGACAGCTTGGACTTTTGGATGTGACATGGCGCAAATGTCGTGATTCCTTTCGTCACTTGCAATCCCGCCAACGAAGAAATGACCAGAAAATGGCGTTTTATACCCCCATCATCCGGGCAGCCATCAGTATTGCGCACATAGAAATCGAGTCGGTAATCTCCGAGCGCATAACCATCGCTACCGCCTCCGTCAACGCGACTCTCCGCACCTGGAGCTGCTCGGTTTCTTCCGGCTCCGCATCGCCCTGTGTCAGCCCTTGCGCGAGGAAGATAAAGCCTTCTTCGTCGGTGACCGAATTGGAGGTGTGGATACGGCCGATGCGTTGCCAGTTTTCTGCTACCAGCCCTGTTTCTTCCTTTAACTCCCTTTGGGCAGCAGCCAACGGGTCTTCTACCAGCGGTCCCCCTCCTTCCGGGATTTCCCAGGAATATTCACCCAGGGTATACCGGTATTGGCCTACCAGATAGGTAAACCCGTCATCATCCACCGGCACAATACCGATGGCTTTATTTTTGAATTTCACCACACCGTAAATACCGGGCTTACCGGCAGGTGTAATCACGTCATGATGCTCCACCTGAACCCATGGATTTTCGTAAACCGTATGGCTTTGGATGGTCTCCCAGTTATTGGCTCCCATATGACTATCGTTAAAAACAAGTGACTGCCCAGCTGCGGCTCCAGTTGTCTCCCCCGCTCAGGTGTTGCATACCTTCCTTTTCTTCCAGTTGCTGGTTGTGCCCTATATGGTCGGCAATGCCACACCAAGGCTCTAAACATACAAAATCTGCGCCTTTCGCCGCCCAAATACCGAAATAAGGAAAACCGTCGTGATGGAATAGGATACCTCGGTCATTTATCACATTGCCCAAGGTAATGGTGTTACTTTGCAACGTCTTCAATACCAGCGCATCTGCATAAAACAATTCATATCGCAGCGGCAGCCGATGCCGTTTGTCAAGCAGGATGGTCTCCTTACGTTCCGAAATCAGGTTACCTTCGAGTTTGTGGCACAATAATGCATCGTCATCCGGAAATTCAAGAAAGTAATCCGTATACGCCGGTCCGCCGTTTTCTGCCAAGGCCGAAAATGCCGGATGTCCACCTATGGAAAAAAACAGCGGTTGGCTGTCCGATGGATTGTGAACCTCATAACGACAGGTGAGCGCGTGCCCGTCAAGCCGGTAGCGCAGCATCAGTTGAAAAGCAAACGGATAAACGGTGCGTGTTTCTTCGCTGTCAGTCAGCGTAAAGACCGCTTCCGTAGGCGATAAGAGCTTCCCGTCAAATGACTTTTCTCGAGCAAATCCATGGCGCGGCAATCGGTAGGCACGGCCCCTGTAGTAATACGTATCATCTTTCAGCGCACCCACGATGGGGAAAAGCACCGGACTGGTCTTTGCCCAATACCGCGGATTGGCGTTCCACAGGTATTCGTGATTATCATGCTGTCTCTTCAAGCTTCTGAGCTCAGCACCGATCGGGCTTATCGTGGCCTGCAGCCATTCGTTGGCTATGGTAATCATTGCGGTATAACGTGTATCTCACCACAAACATACATAAAATCTGTATCTTCGCTGTACCATTATGAAACTTGATAAGTTTGTCATTGCCATCATCGCCAGCATTCTGCTCGCTTATTTTTTCCCGCAGCCGGGGAGTTCGCAAAGCCCGATACCGCTTGATAGGATATCATCCTTTGGCATTTCGCTGATTTTTTTGTTTTATGGTTTGAAATTGAGCACTTCCGAGTTGCTACGTGGCCTCCACAACTGGCGATTGCACCTGCTGGTGCAGGGAACAACCTTTATACTCTTCCCATTGCTTGTGCTATTGGCTTTTCCCTTCGTTCATGGCGAAAAGCAGCAGACGATATGGTTGTCATTTCTTTTCCTCGCAGCCTTACCATCCACGGTGTCGTCATCAGTCGTAATGGTCGTGATGGCCCGCGGCAATATACCCGCTGCCATATTCAACGCCAGTATTTCAGGCATTATCGGTATTGCCGTCACGCCGTTATGGATGGCGCCTTTTCTTCAGCAACACGCCGCTGTGGATACAGGAGATATCTACTTGAGCCTGCTCCTCGGTATTATGCTTCCGCTTGCCATCGGCTTGACGCTACGCCCCTGGCTAAGCGACTTTGCCCGACGCAATACCAAAAACCTCAGCTTATTTGACAAAACCATTATCTTGCTCATCATCTACAAAAGCTTTGCTCACTCCTTTGAAGCGCACATATTCAGCAGCATGGAATGGTTGGATATCGGCGTTATTTCCGCCTTGGTCATTGCACTGTTTTACCTGGTCTATGGCCTAACGGGATTCTTTGCTCGCCGCATGGGACTTGACATTGCGGATCGCATCACGGTACAATTCTGCGGCACCAAAAAATCGCTCGTACATGGCACGGTGTTTTCCAACGCACTGTTTGGCCAAACTGCCGCCGTAGGCCTCATGCTCCTGCCGTTGATGATTTTCCATGCCTTGCAGATCCTTCTCGTCAGCATCATTGCCACCCGATTGAGTACACGTACAACAAATACCTGACAAGGCCTTTCGGCCACCTATGGACGGCGCCTCATACCCAGACGCGGCAACCGACGTATTTTTACAGAATGATGGCTTTTATTTAGCCGTTTAGTCCTTTAAAGGCGCTAATTTGCGTGCAGCAACGGAACACCGGCTAACCACAAATCGGTTACTTTCGGCGTACCGGAAAACAAAAAGTCATAAACAACGTAAATTAAAAAGATATGGAAAAAGTAAAAATAGGCACATCGGATCTGGAGGTAGCGCCCATCAACCTGGGCGGCAATGTATTTGGATGGACGTTGGATGAAACCGGATCTTTCGATATATTGGACGCCTTCATCGAAGGCGGATTCAACTTTATCGATACCGCAGACACTTATGCCTGGTGGGTCAACGGCACGGGCGGACAATCAGAAACCATCATCGGCAACTGGCTCAAAAGCCGGGGCAACCGCGATAAGGTAGTGATCGCAACAAAAGTGGGTTCGGAAACTCAGGCACACCCATCTGATATCAGCAAGCGACATATCCTGAAATCCGTAGACGAATCACTACAGCGATTGCAAAGCGATTACATCGACTTATATTATACGCATTTCGATGACAACAAAACGCCTGTTGAAGAAACACTTTCGGCCTATGAAGAAGTCATTAGAGCGGGAAAAGTGCGTTATGTCGCCGCTTCCAACGTTTCTCCTGCACGGCTGGAGGAATCTTTTACCGCGGCGGAAACGCATGGGCTCCCCCGCTATGTGGCGTTACAGCCGCATTACAACCTCTTGGAGCGTGCGGGCTACGAAACCGACTATGCGCCATTGGTTGAAAAATATGGGCTTACGGTGTTCCCCTACTGGGCGCTAGCGGCAGGATTCCTTACGGGAAAATACCGCAGTGAAGCCGATCTCAACAAGAGCGTCCGTGGGGGCGGTGCGAAAAAATACCTGAATGAAAAAGGATTAGCTGTACTTGACGCACTGGATAAGGTGGCGGCCAAACACCAATCGACGCCAGCTACCGTGTCATTAGCCTGGCTGCTCGCCCAGCCGCATATTGGCGCGCCAATCGTCAGCGCCACCAGCAAGCAACAGCTCGCAACTATTTTCGATGCTGCGAAGCTGACACTTGACAGCGAAGACCTCGAAGAACTAGACAACGTTAGCAAACCATGACGACTACCCGACGACAATTTATCCAACAGGCTGCGGCAATAGCAGGCAGTGCCGGCATGGCCTCATTCCATGCCCAAGTTGCCGCAAGCCCTGCCCATCAACAAACCCTATCTGTAAGACAGCAAACAATGAGCAATTCATCAAATGTATTCCAATTTCCACAAAATTTTGGATTGGGCGGCGTGGCGGCCGGCAACGGCTGGCAGGCCCACACCAACGAGCAAATCAATCAGACATTGGACGCTGCGTGGGACGCCGGTGTCAGGTATTTTGACACGTCGCCATTCTATGGATACGGCTTAAGCGAGCGCCGTTTCGGGCATTTCCTGTTTGAGAAAGACCGATCGGAGTATGTGCTATCCACCAAAATTGGCCGAATATTCGAGGCCGACCCGAAGTTTGCACCCGGGTCGGCCGGCCTCTGGAAAGGACGCCTCAATTTTAAATTCCGGTATGATTATACGGCAGACGGCGTAAAGCGATCCATTGAGGACAGCTTACAGCGGCTGGGTCTGTCATCTATCGATGTAGTATTTGTACACGACTTGTCTCCGGACAACGGCGACTTGGGTGATCGGTGGACGGAACAATTCGATATCGCCGCAAAAGGGGCTTTTCCGGCGTTGGCACAGCTGCGTGAAGAGGGCATCATCAAGGCTTGGGGACTGGGAGTAAACAGGCCACAACCCATCCTGAAAGCACTGGAAGTGGCCGATCCGGACGTCATGCTGGTGGCTATCCAATATACATTGTTCGAACACGAAGATGCCTTGACGAACTTGTTTCCCGCGATGGCCGAGAAAAACGTGAAGGCTGTCATCGGTGGCCCGCTTAATGGTGGCTTTGCCGCGGGCTTGGATCGCTGGAACTACGGCCCCGGTTTGCCGCAAGAAATGGTAGACAAACGAAAACGGATAAAAGCGATAGCCGACCAATATAATGTAAGCGTGTCTACCGTGGCGCTGCAGTTTGCAGCGCAGCATCCGGTAGTGGGCGCGGTCATCCCGGGGGCCAGCCGCCCGGAACAGGTGCAGGAAAATGTAAGGTCATTCCACACCGACGTACCGGCAGCACTGTGGAAGGCGCTAAAAGACGAACGTCTCATTCATCCTGACAGTCCTGCAGGGACATAAGGAGAAATAACTGTTTCAATAGTAAGGTTTTATGATTGGCATCGAAAAATACCTATTCAACGATGATGGCCTCATCCCCAATAGTCATTACCCACTGCTGCTATACCGTGCGTGTTTCAAGGCTAGGGGATCTGAAGGGGCCGTCTGGCTTGAAAAGCACTTCAGGCAAAACGACTGGTATAATTCATGGCAAGCCGGCATTTATCCCTTCCATCATTACCACAGCACATCGCATGAAGTACTGGGATGTTTCAGCGGCAACGCGCTACTGCAATTAGGTGGCGAGAAGGGCCGGCAAATGAATGTGCAAGCCGGAGATATCATGATCATTCCGGCAGGTGTTGGGCATAAGTGTATCCGGCACAGTCCGGACTTCATCGTAGTGGGCGCATACCCGGATGGCAAAGATTGGGATCTTCTCCGGGGCGAAGATGGAGAACGGCCGCAAGCAGACCAAAACATGGCGCAGGTGCCTTTACCGAAAACGGATCCTTACTTTGGCATGGAGAATGGACTTTTGACATATTGGAAATAATGAAGATGCTATGATAACCTTCAAGAAATGCGGCCGGGTGGCCATAATCGTTTCGGTGTTGGGCGCGATGACCAGCCTGGATGCGACCAGCCAACAACGGCATTATAGTGACAAGCTGATTCCGGTGGTAGACTTAGGTAAGCGCCGCGCCATAGGCGTCAGCGTATCGTCAGACAACCGCCTGTTCGTCTCCTTCCCCAACCAAGGGAAGGACTATCGGTATGGGCTCACCGAAATCGTCAACGGCCAGCCCCTACCCTTTCCCGACAAAGCCTGGAATGCGCATACCGGCGATTCGGCCACCCGTTTCATCAACGTGCAGGACCTGTATGTGGATACCGACGATAACCTCTGGGTGCTGGACTCGAAACCTGCGCCGAAAGGCTCGATATTCGGCGGTCCGAACGGCGCTGCCGCAGCCGAGGGTGCGTTCAAACTGCTAAAAATAAACCTTGCCACCAACCAAGTAGAACGCGTATATACCTTTGACGACCTCGACAAAAGTACATCGGGGCTCAATGATATGCGTATCGACCCGGATAAGAGCTTAGCCTACCTTTCCGACCCCGGCCGCGCCGCTATCGTTGTATTGGACCTTGCATCCGGATCGACACGTACCGTACTCAGTGGCCAACCTTTCACCACGGCCGACCCTCACATCATCCTGACCTACGATGGCAAGGAAATGCGCGACCGGAGCGGCAATCCCTTCCGTTCGAATGTCAACGGCATCGCGCTGACCAAAGACAATCGGTACCTTTACTTCAAGCCAATCAATAAGTTAAACCTTTATCGCATTGAAACCCGATATCTGGCTGATACATCACTAACAGATACCGAACTGGCGACACAGGTGGAAGACATGGGTGAGACTGCCGTAACGCATGGTCTGATAGCTGACAACAAGGGTAATATCTATTTGACCTCTTCCATGGATTACAGCATCAAGTACCTTTCGCCCGACGGTAGGCTGCATACCCTGGTGCAGGATGATCGCCTGCTTTGGCCGGATTCATTTGGCATCGGATCGGACGGATATTTGTATTTTTCATGTGCCCAGCTGCAGCGCGATCCACAATGGAACAATGGCGAGGATAAGGTGGAGTATCCGTATCAAATCTATAAGGTAAAACTGCCTTAAATTATCCGACTCCTTCTGGCAACTCGCCACGCCGGAAGCGGTTGACCAACTCGTGTGCCAGTCGAGTAGGTTCGGGAATCCGGTACTTTCCTATGCATTGCCGGATGATTTGCAGGCTGTTTTCCATGCCAACCAAATGCCCGGGCGAAACAAATACCGGCGCGGTCTTGCTTTTGCTACGAAAGGCATATCCAATTTGCTCGACACCGGCCATGATTGGACTATGATCGCCCACTAATAAACCGGGTTCATGATAGTTACCCGTCAGCAGCTTCTTGGCACAGCCCACACTTGGTTGTCCGGTCTCCACACCGAAGTGGGCGGCAATGCCCAGCCGGCGTGGGTGAGCAATACCATGGCCGTCGACCACGAGCACATCAGGTTTGAGGGTCAACCTTCTCCATGCCTCCACCAATGCAGGCACTTCGCGAAACGCTAAGTATCCAGGCACATATGGAAAGCGGGTTTCCGCCCTGACCAGTGACCACCCCACCGGCTGCAATGCGGGAAACGAGAGTACGATAATGCCTGCATAAATGGTGGTACTATATAGGTTGAGTGAGACATCAGCGCCGCCAATCCATTGAATGGACAGCTCCCTTTCCGATGTATCCACCCGTTCGCGCAATTTGTTCTGCAAAAGGGTGGCCTCAGGAATGCTTAGTGTATCATAGTTTTCCATAACGTCAATTCGCCAAACAAGATACCAATTATCCACGAAACAAACATAATTCGAAGCTTACCGTTACGATTAGTATAAATAGCTATCTTAAAACACCTGTTATCTCATGATATGGCCTCACATTGGCATCAACAAACTGCTAAACAAGCATTGGAAGATTTGGGTTCTTCTCCGGACGGATTACACCAAGAAGATGTTTCCGCACGGCGAGAACACCACGGCTTCAACAAGTTGAAAGGCGGCAGGCAAAAATCAAAAATTGTGATTTTTGTTTCCCAATTTATGGATGTGATGATTGGCATCCTTGCTGTAGCTGCGGCTATTTCCTTTTTTGTAGGCGAACATACTGATGCGTATGTTATCCTCGGCATTATCCTGGGCAATGCCATTATCGGATATATTCAGGAAAGCCGGGCAGAAGCATCCATCCAAAAACTGCAACAAATGGCGGCGCAGCAAACCACGGTCGTCCGAGGCGGCGCACCAGCGGAGATCGAAGCAAGTCAATTGGTTCCAGGCGACGTCGTGCTGCTTGACGCCGGTGATATCGTTCCTGCAGATGGACGGCTACTGGAAATCAGTGCTCTCAAAGTAGACGAGGCCATGCTCACCGGGGAAAGCCACGCTGTGGAAAAACATACCGCCCCGATTACAGGGGCAGAATTATTGCCCGGCGACCGGCTGAATATGGTTTTCAAAGGGACTGTTGTCAGCAATGGATCGGCAAAGATGGTGGTGACCGAAATCGGCATGGCCACGGAAATGGGCAAAATAGCTTCCCTGCTGGAAGGCGGAGCCGAGCAAACCCCGTTGCAACGCCGGCTCCGAAAGTTCAGCAAGCAATTGGTCGTTGTCGTGCTGTTTATCTGTGCAGCGATATTTGCTCATGGCTTATACCGTGGCGAAGAGGTGTTGACCATATTTCTCACGGCATTGTCACTCGCCGTGGCGGCGCTGCCTGAAGCCCTCCCCGCAGTCATCACCATCGCCTTGGCCAACGGTGCCGCCCGGATGGTCAAACAGCAGGCGCTCATCAGACGGCTGCCAGCTGTGGAAACGCTTGGATCGGTAACCTATATCTGCAGCGATAAGACCGGAACACTTACCAAGAATAAAATGACGGTCGAGCGCGTATGGTGTCCGGAAGAAAAGGAATCGCTACTCCTGAATGCATTTTTTTTGAACAACGAAATCCGGTTTGATGAAAGCGGAAAACCATTGGGCGACGCTACAGAAATCGCACTGGTCGCTTATGCGCTTGAAAAGGGAATCGACAAGCAGCAAGCGGAGACCGACTATCCTATTGTAGGTAAAGTGCCTTTCGACTCGGAGCGCATGCGCATGAGCTCGCTCCATCAATTTGACGGCAAATACCTTTTGCTTGTGAAAGGTGCGCCAGGTCAAATCGCTGATACATTGGCTGCCGGCTTTACCGAAAAAAAAGAAGAATGGCTTGACACCAACCGCGAATGGGCCCGCGAAGGACTAAGAGTGCTCTTTTTTGGCTATAAATGGCTGGATAAACAGCCGGAACAATTAACGCCGTCACTGGAAACGGATTTGGATTTTCTGGGTATGGCAGGCATGATTGACCCGCCGCGGGAAGAGGTGGTGGAGGCCATCCAACTGTGCACTACCGCAGGTATCAAGCCAGTGATGATCACGGGTGACCAGCCGCTGACTGCGGTTGCCATTGCCGAGCGTTTGAAGCTTATCACTTCCGACCATGAAAAAGCGCTTACCGGGGCCGAACTCAATAAAATGTCGGACGATGAATTGAAAGACACGGCAAAGCATACGGCTGTTTATGCGCGGGTATCGCCCGAGCAGAAGTTAAAGATAGTGAAGGCCCTACAACAGAACGGCGAGTTTGTGGCCATGACCGGAGACGGCGTGAACGACGCACCTTCTTTGAAACAAGCAAATATCGGTGTAGCCATGGGCATAACCGGAACGGATGTCTCCAAGGAAACGGCAGACATGATTCTGCTCGACGACAACTTCGCGACCATCGTGAAAGCCATTAAGGAAGGGCGCCGCATTTATGACAATATCCGGCGATTCATCCTATATGTACTGTCATGCAACTTGGGCGAGATTCTCGTCATCTTTTTTGCCCCGATTCTGGGACTGGCGATCCCGCTATTGCCTATTCATATCCTTTGGATAAACCTCGTAACGGATGGCTTGCCTGGCTTGGCCCTCGCCTCAGAACCCGCAGAAAACGATGCCATGCGACGGCCGCCGCGGCGGCCGGACGAAAATCTTTTTGCAGGAAGACTGATTCCACGGATAGTGCTCACTGGCTGCCTGATGGCTATTGGAGCCTTTGTGCTGCAATTTGCGGCGACGAATAAGGGGTATGAAACCGTATTGCAGCAGACAATGGTATTCTCCATGTTAAGCTTCGTGCAGTTGGGAAATGCATTGATCGTTAGAAGCTTAAACACCTCGTTGTTCCGGCTTCCCCTTTTTCGAAATCCGTTCCTGATTATGACCATTCTTTTTTCAGTGGGGTTGCAGCTGTTGTTGGTGTATGCGCCAGTCTTGCAGCCGATATTTAAAACCGCAGCCCTGCCTGCTGAAGCCTTGTGGCTGACCGCAGCGGTGTCTGTCTCGTGCGTCGCATGCATCGAAGGCGTGAAGTTGTTGGTTGCTAAAATATCCGGTCGATAAGTCTTTTGGTATACTTTATGCTTTTATTTTTCTAAACAAGCGCTTATGAAACCTATTACAAATTCTACGTGGGCTATTGGTTGCATGGTCATAGCCGCAGTCGTGGCCGGTTCATGCCAAATGAAAAAGACAACCGCCACCCAGCCGCCAGATGCCGCACATAATAGCCGCAACGCGGTGGATTGGAGCGGCACCTATCACGGCACATTGCCGTGCGCAGATTGTCCGGGGATTGATTACACACTAACGTTGAAAACGGACAATTCCTATCTATTGAAAACACAATACCTTGAAAAAGGCGATTCCGTGTTTAGGGAATCGGGGTCATTCAGTTGGGATGAAAGCGGGAGCCGGATTACGCTGGACGAACGGAACGAAAAATTCCAAGTAGGCGAAAACCGCCTGTTTCATCTTGATAGGGATGGCAACCGTATTACGGGCAATCTGGCAGCCCATTATATACTGACCAAACTAACAGATACCGTGATTGGGAGATATTGGAAACTGATTGAACTGGATGGCACTGCGGTCGACGCTGGCACGACACAAAAGGAGCCTTACATCCGGTTAAATCAAGAAAACAATAGATTGGAGGCCAACGGTGGCTGTAATGGTTTGGGCGGAACGTATGAATTGGCCGAGCCCAACCGGATTAAATTTTCCCAGCTCATCGGCACCATGATGGCTTGCGAAAACATGGAGGTGGAAAATGGCTTAAAACGGGTGTTGGAGATGACCGACAGCTACCACCTCCAGAACGACACGCTCCAGCTCTTCCGTGCAAGAATGGCGCCACTGGCGAAATTCGTTGCCGTGGAAAAATAAAAAAAATCTCAAAAAAAGGGGCTGTAGTTTGATACAGCCCCTTTCTAAATGCGTTAGCCGAGAATCTCGGTTACTTAAAGCTCCAAAAACTTGTTGTACTCGATTTCCTTCTTCTCTAATTTGACCACTCCGCGAAGATGATCAAATACTTTAAGCGCTTTTACCTCATCAAATAGCCGGTTTGCCTGCTCTTTGTCGCCAAGTAATTGCACGGCATATTGGGACAATTGCTGGTCAGTGGCTTCCTGTCCGGGGCTATACATTTTGACCTGCGCAGCGATACGCTCCTTTGCGAGTGCCAAGACCTCCTCGTATTTGACTTCCAGTCCGTTTTGGGTAATGATGCGGTTTTCGATAAGCGTCCATTTTAGGTTTTTCAGAAAATCGGCAAACCCTTCCTCCAATTCGTCATCCTTGATCTCCGGATTAGTGGCTTTCAGCCACCTTTTCAGGAATGCTTCCGGAAAATCTACCTTGACAGATTCCAACCCCTTCAGGTACATATCGTTCTGCAATTTTTGTGTGGCGTTCTGCACCAACATACTTTCTACTTCTTCCTTCACTTTCTCCCTGAACTCGGCTTCGGATTTAACCGTTCCTTCACCAAACAGTTTGTTGTAGAAATCTTCCGTCAATTCCGCTTCTTCCAGACGATTTATATTTTTAACCGTCAGCTTGAATGTACTGGTCGTTAATGCCTCAACATCCTCTTCCTTTACGCCGAGCATGCGGGCGATATCCGCTGTCGATTTAAAAGCTTTTTTCAGATCGATGGTCACCTCATCATCTTTCTTCAATCCCACGAGGGATTTCTTAATTTTTTTATCGTCAACCAAATCGGTTCGTACAGAAGCGGTATTGACAACACCCCCTTCTATTTCTTTCCCTTCAGAGTCTACTTGCTTCAACTCGGCATACAGCACATCTCCGTCTTCAGCTATATCGGGGTTGGTCATCTTGCCATAGCTACGGCGCAGATTCTTGATGCGCGATTCAAGCGTCTCTTCGTCGGCCTTTACGACATATTCCGTAAACGTGGTCTTTTCGTTGAAGGGAACTTCAAACTGCGGCGCTAACCCTATCTCGTAGTGAAAGGAAAACGTATCTTGAAAATCCCAGTTATAATCATTTTTATCATCTTCTTTGGGCAGCGGCTGACCAAGAATCTCCAATTTATTATCGCTGATATATTGGTTAATTTTGTCGCTGACCAACCGATTCACTTCATCAAACAAGAGCGCTTTGCCGTACGTCCGCCGGATGTGGGATACCGGTACCATCCCCGGCCGGAATCCTGGCAGCTTGGCTTTTTTGGCCTGTTCCTTAATAGCTTTGTCTACTTGCGGATTGTAGTCCTCGGGAGTAAGGTCTACGGTGATGACAGCATTGATTTCGTCGATGTTTTCGTGTGAAATGTTCATACTCAATTTTAAGCGTTTATCGCATATATAAAAAATCCCCCCGATGTTTTCGGGAGGATCCCGATATCTTCGGGAGGATTCAAGTGCGGAAGAAGGGACTCGAACCCCCACGCCTTTCGGCGCCAGATCCTAAGTCTGGTGCGGCTACCAATTACGCCACTTCCGCATAGGATTTTTATTTGGACTGCAAAAGTAAGGCTTATTCTTTAAAATGACAAACTTTTTTATTTTTAAACACAACCGGCTCGTTTTCAGCGTGCTAACAGCCTCGCAGTGGCCATTAATCGTTCTTGCGTCCAAATACTGAAAAATGCACATACCTCCCCGGCCGCGCTTTCATATCGGCTATTAATTCCTCCAGATTTTTCGAAGCTTGATTAAGATTGTTGTACAGCTGTTCGTCATTAAGCAACATACCAATAGACCCCTCGCCTTGGTTTATCCGATCAGTGATCGACTGAAAATCGGCCATTGCTCGATTTGCACTGACAATGGTCTGCGCGAAGTCAGCTTTAGCCACTTGATCAGTTATGCTGTCGAGATTGGCCAGTACATGCCCGATGCGCTCGTTATTGTCCTTCAGATTACCCGTAATGGATTCGACGTTGGCGACGATTCGGCTGATGCGATTTCGCTCAGAAACCACCAGACCGTCCAACTGCCCGGTAATTCCCTCAAGGTTTTGAAGCGAATTGGCGATGCTGTTTATACTCCGGTTAAAATCTCGTTGAAAATCCTTGTTGATGGTATTATTAATTGAACTCAATACCGAATCCAATACCGCAACAATATCCTCAGCTTTCTTTTGGATAGGCTCAACCTGCTCCATGATGTTCTTTTGTAAACCCGCTTCCAACTTATCGCCGTCTTTGGCGTATTCCGGGCTGTCGCCCAGTTCAAAAACGATGGCTTTACTTCCCAACAAGTCGGTGCTCGCAAGGCGCGCAACAGTGTTTACCGGAATGGCATAATCCCGCCTGACTTTAAATTCGGTTTTAATTCTACCATCTGCCTGCAACTGCATGGCGGATACGCGCCCTATTTGGTACCCATTTACAAGGATAGGCTTGGATGCGGTCAACCCATCTACCCGTTCGTATGTTGCGTAAAACGTATTTTCACGACTAAAGACATCGTTGCCCCGCAAAAAACTGTAGCCCAGAACGAGGATGGCTATGGCTACCACAGCCAGTATACCTACTTTGGTTTCGTTTGCAATCTTCAAGATTTTCCAATTTAGTTCTTACACAATGACTGACCACGGCCCACCGATTACCAGCCGCCGCTCACCGGCCACCGATCGCGGCCCTAACCACCACTTAACAACCTAAACGTTGTATTGTTTATGCTGCACGTTCAATGTTCCACCTGCCGCTTGTAGGCTTTAATTGCCTCCAGCAAGTTTTTCACAATTTCCGCCTGCCCACTTTCCGACTTCATGTAGGTTTCCTCGTCCGGATTACTGATAAAACCAATTTCGGTCAATACCGCAGGCATACCCGCCCGCGCCAATACGGCCAAACTCAATTCTTGTACTCCCCTGTCTTCCCTTCCTGATTTGACATATTGTTGTTGGATGAATGAGGCGAGCCGAATACTTTGTTCGCGGAATTGATTCTTCATCAGCGAAAATACGATAAAACTTTCGGGATCGTTCGGATCAAACCCCTGATAATTCTCTTCATAATTTTCCTCCAGCAAAATATCCGCATTTTCCCGCAATGCAACTTCCTGTTCATCCAGCCTGCCAAATCCCGACACGAACGTTTCGGTACCTCTGATTTGTTTATTCTGAACGGTCGTATAATAATATTTCCCTTTGCTATTGCGCATCCTTACCCGCCGGGCAGGCGCAGCGTTGCAATGGATGGAAATAAAGAGGTCTGCTTTTTTTGCGTTGGCAAACTCGATACGCTTGTACAACTCGACATCAACATCGGTTGTTCGTGTGTAATGTACCTTCACTCCGGGAATCTCAGATTCAATAGCCTTGCCTAACTTCAATGCAACTTGCAAAGCAATGTTTTTCTCCAGCGATGTTGCACCGCGAGCTCCGGGTTTGTCCCCGCCATGCCCGGCATCCAATACGATGGTTCTAACGGTATATGCGGTATCCTGATACTTATTTGCAAAAGAAATCGTTGGAATAAATATAAACAGGGAAATGAAATAAAGAACTTGCTTTGTGGGATGTTTTATCATATCGATGTAATACACCAGAATCCTAACTATTTTTAATTAATTTTGTGCGCAATTCCGATTTATTGCAAAAATAATATTCGTTGTCAAATTTGAAGGCTGTTGCTGTTTTTTTTTCGTCTTTTTTATTAACGGTAGTTTTGACCGTATCCGTACATGGTCAAGAACGCTCCAAACAGGATAGCACCAGACTTGATTCGCTGCAGCGGCCGATTTTGCCGGTCGATACCACCGATGCTCTTCGCCCAGACAGTCTTGCCGCAGACACACTCAATAGACAAGATACCGTCCAAATCAATACCCAGGATGGGTTAAAAGCGGTTGTAAGCATCGTAGCTGCCGACTCCCAGATTACTGATTTGAGAACGAATATTATTTATTTGTATGGCGATGCTAAAGTCAAATATGAAGGTTTTGAGCTTGCCGCAGATTACATCCGTGTAAACCAGGCTGAAAATGAAGTATTTGCCAGCGGGCGGAACGACCATAATAATAAATATGTTGGCAGACCGATCGTCATTTTCCCCAACGAAACACCTAAGGCCGTCGATTCATTGCGATATAATTTTGATACAGGGAATGGCATAACGTTCGGTATTTTCACCGAAGTAGAAGGTGGATTCATTCAGGCCAGCAGGGTACGCAAAAATCAATACAATGAAATGTCGCTCTATCATGGCATGTATAGCACCTGTAACCTGCCCGAACCCCACACCCATTTTGGTATCCAGATTAGTAAAGGTGTGGTTACGGAAAACCAAATTATTTCCGGACCGGCATATCTGGTGATGGAAGGAATACCACTACGGTTTATCACCATCCCGTTTGGCTTTTTCCCCAAGCCGAATAAACGAGCTTCGGGCTTCCTATTCCCCACATTCGGCGAGGAATTCAATAGGGGCTTTTTTATGCGCGATATCGGTTGGTACCTGGCTCTGAATGATTATTGGGACAGTGAAATCCGTGGAACGTTGTATTCAAAAGGCTCATACGAAGCCGCCATACTTACTCGCTACCGCGTTAATTACAAGTACAACGGCGGATTCAACCTTAACTATGCGAATACGAAAAGCGGTGTGGAAGGTACCGCCCAATACCAAACGAGAAATGACTTTAGGGTTACATGGAATCATACTCAATTGCAGGAAGCGAATCCCGGAACGACCTTCAGTGCTAATGTCATGTTTGGAACGAGCTCTTACGCACACAATACAGCGGCTAATGCTTCATACAACTATCAAGAGCTCACCCGGAATTCAATGAACTCCAGCATCAGTTATGGAAAAACATTCGCTGATGGAAAAGTAAACTTCACGGCCAGCATGCGGCATTCTCAAGATATGACGGCGCAAACCGTCTCCTTGGACCTGCCAACCTTTGCGTTGAGCGTAAGCTCGTTCAATCCCTTTGATTCAAAAGATCGGGTGGGCGAACAGAAATGGTATCAACGCATCAATGTCAGCTATTCTCTGCGAGGGGATAACGTGTTGAATGCGCAAGAATCAGGGTTATTCAGTAAAGAAACATTAAGTCAATTTCAAAGCGGCTTTCAACACAGTATCCCCATCAGTTTGTCACTGAACGTCTTGAAATTTTTCCAGTTCAATACCAGTGTCAACTATAACGAAAGCTGGCATATGCAAACGTATAGAAGACGATTGGACAACACCCCTAACGGTTATGTCGAATTGCGGGATACCGTTAATGGGTTCGAACGGTCGTACGATTATTCGGTTTCTTCGGGACTTTCCACCAAGATTTACGGGATGTACCCCAAAATTGGCAAGATACAGGCCATGCGGCATGTCATCACGCCATCGGTCAACCTCAATTACCGCCCCGACTTTTCTAATCCGATGTATGGGTTTTACCGGCGGTTTACTGATGCGCAGGGCAGGGAAACCTTATATTCGATTTTTCAGGGTAGCCGGTACGGTTCGCCGGGCAGCGGACGTTCGATGGGTATCGGTTTTTCCGTCGACAATAATATCGAGGCAAAAATCCTGAGCAGTAAGGATACCACCAATGGTGGGGTCAAGAAAATTCCTATCCTGCAAGGGCTTACTTTCAGCGGCAACTATAATTTCGTGGCCGATTCGTTTAACCTGTCAAACATCAATTTTTCCGGACGTACGGCGTTGTTCAACCAAAAAATCAACCTCAATTTCAATGGCACATTTGACCCTTATCATTTTGACCAAGGCATGGGAAGACGCGTAAACCGCTTTGCTATTACAGAAGGCCAGCTTGCCCGGCTCACGAATTTCGGACTATCGTTTGACTATAGCTTTAACCCCAAAGCCAATGACAGCCGGCAGCGTGGCCTTGATTCATTGGACAACCAGAAAGCAAATATGACCCCTGAGCAGCAACAGGCACTGGCGAGAATCAGTTCGGACCCCAATGCGTTTGTTGATTTCAACATCCCCTGGAACCTTGCTGGCTCATTCAGCTTTCAATATTCCAATCCGGGTACACGGTCTACCGTCACCGCCACGCTGAATTTACATGGCGATTTCAGCCTTACGCCTAAATGGAAGGTTCAATTCAATTCGGGATATGATTTCAGGCAAAAAGAAATCTCCTTGACCCGTTTTAGTATTTACCGCGACCTCCATTGCTGGGATATGTCGTTCGGCTGGGTACCCTTCGGGCGGTTTCAAAGCTACAACGTCACCATCCGGGCAAAAGCATCCATCTTACAAGATTTAAAATTAACCAAACGAAACGACTCTTTTGGTAGTTTCTAACCGTATGCAAGTAGAAATCATTACCATCGGCGACGAAATCCTTATCGGTCAAATTATCGATACGAATTCGGCATGGATAGCCCAACAACTGAACGCGATAGGCATCCATGTCAAGCAGGTCAGCTCCGTAGCTGATTATCCGGCAGACATCATTGTCGCGCTTACGCTGGCGTCCGGACGGGCCGATGTCGTCTTGGTCACTGGCGGATTGGGTCCCACCAAAGATGATGTCACGAAGCAAACGCTTGCCGCATATTTTGACTGCGGCCTCCGCCGTGATGCCAAAGTCCTTGCGCATGTCGAATCAATTTTCGCGCGTAGTGCGCGACCAATGCTTGAAATAAACCGCAGGCAGGCCGACGTGCTGGATAAATGTGATGTGTTGTTCAATGAAATGGGCACCGCTCCGGGCATGTGGGTATCGCACAAGGGCAAAACGTATATCATTATGCCAGGCGTACCGTTTGAAATGAAGCATATCATGCTCGAGCGGGTAATCCCACGGCTCAAGCAGTTTGAGGACAGAAAACCATTGTGGCACCATACCATACTCACCGGAGGCATCGGTGAGTCGTATCTGGCCGAAAAAATTGCCGATATCGAAGCCGCCTTACCGCACCATATTCACCTCGCCTACTTACCCAAACCAGGTATTGTACGGCTCAGGCTGTCAGCTACCGGAGGTGACTTAAACGCCTTAAAAGCGGAAACCACGACGATTGTGCAGCAAATAAAGCAACGCATTGGCATACATTTCCTGGCTGGTGAAGATACTTCGCTCGAACAATTGATCCGCGATTTCATGCAGCAGCGCGGACTGCTCCTGGCAACCGCTGAAAGCTGTACGGGTGGCAACATCGCCAAGCTTATCACCGCGCTCCCGGGAAGCAGCTCTATGTTTGAAGGAAGCGCGGTGACTTATTCAAACGCCATGAAAATGAAGCTTTTGGATGTCAAACAAGAGACGCTCGACAGTCATGGGGCAGTAAGTGAACAAACCGTGCGTGAGATGGCGTTGGGCGCACAGCGGAATTTTAAGGTAGACTACGCCATTGCCGTCAGTGGTATTGCCGGGCCGGATGGGGGCACACCGGAAAAACCAGTGGGCCTGGTTTGGATAGCCGTAGCTGGAAAAACCCAAGTGGCCGCACATGGCTATCTTTTTGGTCATGACCGCGCCATTAACATCGATCGGTCGTCGATGGCGGCTTTGTTTATGCTTTGGCAAATATTGAACGCTGAGCATAAATAGGCTACGAGACAACTTTTTAATTGCGGAAAAACACAATTTAGCGAAATAAAATTCCGTTCTTTTATTTTTATTCGATTATTTATGTAACTTGGGCCGGATTGGCAGGAGGTGCAGTGTCACAAAGCAGGCAAGCTATCCCATCCGAATAGCGCCGGCGTGAAACAGATAAAATTAGCTTATGGCAACATTCAATTTACAACTCCCCCGCATGGGTGAAAGCGTATCGGAAGCAACCGTAATAAAATGGTTAAAGCATCCCGGTGATCACGTCGAGGAAGATGAGCCGGTATTGGAAATTGCCACGGACAAAGTAGATTCGGACGTACCATCGCCCGTGGCGGGGATACTTAAAGAACAACGCTTTGCCGAAAATACGGTTGCCCAGGTAGGCGATGTTGTAGCCATTATTGAAGTAGCGGACGAAAACAGTGATACCACTGACCGGCCTGCCGAACAGCCCCTCGAAACAACTACCGAGGAACATACCGCTCATGATATCCCGGGCATTGCGCAGTTGGCAGAACCGGAGCGCCAGCCACATACCCAGGCGCCTGATTCGCGCTTCTACTCACCACTCGTCAAAAACATCGCTGCTGAAGAGGGCATTACCAGTGAAGAGCTGGACAAGATCGTTGGCACGGGCAATGAGGGCAGGGTGACTAAACAAGATGTATTGAACTATTTGGAAACCAAAAAGGCGGCGCGGCATCAGGCACAAAACGAACGCAAAACCCAGGTGTCAGACGTTTCAGCACAGACGCAAACGGTTATCCCCGATCCGCTTCCTACCAGCAAGCAGGATTGGCATCACCAAGAACCAACCCTCGTCCTATCTCCACAGGACGAAATCATCGAAATGGATCGCATGCGCCGATTAATCGCTGACCACATGGTCAGGAGTGTGCAAACCTCACCGCATGTATGCTCATTTGTGGAGGCTGATGTGACCAATCTGGTCAATTGGAGAAATAAGGTAAAGGATGCGTACGAAAAGCGTGAAGGTGAAAAAATCACTTTTACGCCTATCTTTATCGAAGCCGTAAGCAAGGCCCTAAAGGATTTTCCCATGGTCAACGTTTCGGTAAACGGGACACAAATCATCAAAAAACGTCATATCAACATCGGGATGGCCGCCGCATTGCCTTCAGGTAACCTGATTGTTCCGGTCATCAAAAATGCCGATCAGCTCAGTTTGGTCGGCCTTAGCAAAGCCGTAAACGACCTGGCAAACCGCGCTCGAGCCAACCGGCTGAAACCGGACGATACCCAAGACGGCACATTCACCCTAACCAACATCGGCGCTTTCGGCAATATCATGGGGACGCCTATCATTAACCAACCGCAAGTAGCCATATTGGCCGTGGGCACCATCACAAAAAAACCTGCGGTCATCGAAACGGCGTACGGCGACATGATCGGGATACGGCATATGATGTACCTCTCATTGTCTTATGACCACCGCGTGGTGGATGGTGCGCTCGGCGGGCGGTTTGTTAAACGCGTTGCGGATTACCTCGAAAACTGGGATGTAAATCGGGAGATTTAAACACTACCCGGCGATACCGTAGATACAGCAATACCGAAGAGGTAAACAGGCCGAGCGTAAGCCCGTACCATATCCCCTTCACACCAAAACCAAGGGAGATACCCAGCACGTAGGCGCAGGGTAACCCTATCACCCAGTAGGCCACGAAAGTTATCAGCGTGGGGATATTGACATCGCCCATGCCACGCAGAATGCCCAGCCCGACTACCTGCGTACCATCAAACAGCTGGAACAATCCCGCGATAATCAATAGCTGGGCGGCGATGCCAATAACTACGAGGTCGCTGGTAAAAATCCATGGGAGATACCGGTTGAATACCACAAACACCACAGCTGCAAAGCCCATGAATGCCAGAACGATAAGATAGCTGGACAGCGCAAATCGCTTCAACCGCGGGATATTGTATTTTCCATAACTATTGCCCGTCTTGATGGTTGCTGCGGCAGCAATGCCGCTCGCCATCATATAGGTGGTGGCCGCCATGGTGATTGCCACTTGATGTGCCGCCTGCTCATTGGCTCCTATTGTTCCAGCGATTACCGCCGCAGCCGCAAAAGCCCCCACTTCAAATACGTATTGCAGCGCTACTGGTGCACCGATACGCAGGATGGCTATACACCTGTGGAAGCCAATGCGCCAGACGTCAAATCGCTTTAAATAGCGCTTGAAATTAACCGATCGGAACACATAAAATCCCATCACAAGCGCCATCAAGCACCGGTCAGTCAGCGTCGCATAGCCTACACCCCTCACGCCCATGGGAGCAAAACCGAACATTCCTTTCACCAGAATAATTGCCAACAGTATATTCAATACATTCCCCCATATCGTGATGTTCATCGCTTGCCTGGTGAATCCCAATCCTTCCGCAAATTGCTTGAACGTACTAAATACCATCATCGGCACAACGGACAGACCGAGGATAAACAGATAAGGCTTCGCTTCGCGGACCACTGCGGGATCTTGATCGAGGTGATCGATGACAGCCATGGAGCCGAAATACACCAAACAAAACAACAAGATGCCAGACAAGGTATTAATCCACAAACTATTGGAAAGCAGGACTCCGCATTCTTCATAGTGCTTCCGACCATTTTCCTGTGCTATCAACGGTGTGAGCCCATAGGCGATACCGAGGCCAACAACCATGACGATCATAAACACGCTGTGCACCAAAGATACAGCGGCAAGCGGTATGGTACCGGCAAAATGCCCGACGACAATGCTGTCGGCTGTCTGCACCATCATGTGCCCCAGTTGCGAGATCATTACTGGACCGGCCAACGCCAGTGTACTTAAATAGTATGGTTTATATAGAGCGAATCGTTGTCGCACAGTATACAGCTGTCTAATATAGGAGCGATAAAGGTACAAATTTATCGCGCCCAAATCATAAAAAAAACACACCACCCGAACGGGCAACGTGTGTTCCATAGTTTATGCCGGTAAAGCGTTAATCAATATCCCACCACACACGATCGCTCGTAATGTTGTCGCCCCCTTGCCGGTTTACCTCGTCCCTGTTTGTCTGGAGTTCGGTTTCGGGATACATCAGCCGCAAGGGCCTCGCGTCAGCCGACGGCGCACTTTCGGAATTAGGAAAATCGGGCAATCCCAATCTTCTGAAATCGTTCCAGGCTTGGAAGCTATTGATGCTGTTTATGGCCAGCCATTTTTGCTCGATGATCCGTGCTATCCTGTTACCTGCCTCGCCCAATGCAACAGCCGGTTGCGCGGTATACGTTTCAGCTTCCGAACCGCTAAGTCCGATATAGGCAAACGACTCCGCAACGGCCTGACGATAAAACGTGGCGGCAGCACCATCAATCCAACCGCGCTCAGCAGCTTCAGCTTGCAGAAACAGGCTTTCGAAAGAAGAGAGGATCACCGTAGATTGGTTGAAGCTTTTCAACAAACCAGCAGGCTGGTTACCGTTTTCGACCGGCCCTTTCAATGCTGAAGTATTGTCTGCGTTATATTCGTCTGCCGCTACCGGGTTGCCAAACCGTACACCTTTATATGATCCGCTGGCTGTTAAATAAAGCTGGTCCAAACGGGGATCATTCAATGCTTGGTACTTCTCGATGAGGTATTCGGTAGGCCGAATATTCGTATGGTTGGCTACCGTTGCGCCACCCGCGTTACGGTAATATGTCTCATAAAATGGGTTCATTTTGCCGGCCGTGTTTAAGTAACCGGGGTTGCAATAGGCGTTTTCGCCAATGCCCAGGAAACCGGACCCTTCTTGTATGATCTTTTGAATTTCGGCCGATATGTAACCGCTTTGGGAAGAGACCTCCGATTGCTGCAACAGTGCGCGCAACTTGACAGTATTTCCAAATTTCGCCCAAAGTGTTCGGTTTCCGGCGAAGAAAATATCGTCACTGGCCGGTGCCACCGATGCAGATTTGATGTCTAGGATACCTTCGGTGATCAAGTCGATCGACTTTTGATACACCTCCTGGCCGGATTGGTAGGTCGGCTGTGGCATATTGGTGCCCTGTAAAGCCTCGTCGAAGGGCACATTGTTATAAATATCCACAAGCCGCATAAAATGCCATCCCATCATGATTTTGGAGATTCCTGCGTAAAACCCTGCTTGTTCCGTTTCTGCCTGATCCTTTATTAATTTATAATACAACAAAATGTTGTAGGTATTCTCCCAAATCTGGATGCCATCCCTGGACCCACGGATTCCTATCCCGTCGTAGTACTTAATGTCATTAAACGACGCGAGTGCCTCACTTGTTGTGCCCCAATACCCACCCCAGAATGCACCTAATTGATTGAGCTGCAACACCTCCTGCGTGGCCGTGCTATTAAGGGCCGCAGGAAGTTTCGAAGCCAAGGTGAGGTTTTCATTAACCGGCGCATTCGGATTCACATTGACGTCCAGAAAACTGTCGCAGGAAGCGGCCAGGATAGACAGCCCTGAAAAAACAGCTACTCTAAAAATATGTTTCATTGTAATCGTTTACTTTTGAATATTAAAAAACTCATTAGAAGGTCACATTCACATTAAATCCATACGTACGTGACGGCGGGATTTGGCGAAAGCTCAAGTAACCGTCGGTCTGGTTATATAAGGACTCGGCATCGCCCAATGTATTGGAACTATGCCGGATGATAAACAAATTGTTTGCGATAAAACCGATGCTTGCCGCGCTGATAACCCGTTGGTTGGACAGCCAGGATTTGGGTAACGTGTACGATAAATTCAGTTCCCGAAGCTTTAAGTAATCGCCCTTCGCGGCGGTATTTATTTGCACATTACCCTGCGACTGCCAAAATGCCTTATCCCCCCTCGACTCCACCGACGTGTTGGGGCTGTACGTCCCATCGCCATTGTCTATCACGGTATTGGGCATGATGAATGGCTGTCGCCCATACGCTACGGTAGCGGGGTGTGTACCGGCGGTATACATACGCGGCACCACTTCTGAATAAATCCATCCGCCCATACGGGCGTCGAACTGCAAGCCCAGTTGGAAGCCTTTATAAGTCACCGTTGAGTTCAATCCCATCAGGTAAGGAGGCACCATGGTGCCCAGCACCGTATTGTCATCCAGCGTACTGGTATTGCCATTTTCGTCGACGATAATCCGTCCTTGCGGATCCCTCGCATAGTCGCTTACCTTCAGCGTCGGGTATTGCTGCCCGATAATCGCATAAGACTGACGGAAAATCCGGAATTCGTTGCCCGAATATAGCTCCTTCACCTGATTGTCGGTATACGAGAAGTTAAAACCAAGGTTCCATCTCAGGCTATTATTTCGAACGACATCCCCGTTGAGCGACAGTTCAATGATGCTATTCGTCAAGCGGCCGGCATTCACGATGGAATTATTATATCCTGTTGCGCTTGACGAGAGTGCCGTAAAAATCTGCCCATCTGAATCCGAATAGACGTACGCAGCATCGATATTCAAGCGGTTGTTAAACAAGGCCAACTGAAACCCTGCTTCATAAGACGTCACAAATTCCGGTTCTATATTCGGATTCGGGTTGGTCAAGGACGGCAAGAAACCGACAAGCGAACCGTATGGGAATCCGCCGGATTGGCTATACGGGTTATTGAGACTATAAGGCGACAACGTCACGTTTCCGGTACGGTTGAACGATGCATAGATTTTACCGTAGTTGACTACCCGATGATCTTTCAAGCTCGGGATGGCATCCGTAAACACGAACGAGGTGCTGATACCGGGATAAAAATACCCCCTGTTGTCTTTGCTTAATACCGATACTTGATCATAGCGGCCGGTCAAGGTCAAAAAGAGATAATTTCGGTATCCGCCGGTCAGCTCCCCATACGTGCCTAAGGAACGGTACTGTTCAATCCGCGAACTTCCCGAAAGCTCCCCTATACGGCTGCCCGGATTAAACAGATCTTCCAGCAACAGATTGGACGCTCCTACACCGATGGCTTTGGTTTCGTCCATCCGCACATTCTGACCGAGTAAGAGATTGGTGCTAAAATCGCCAAACTGCTTATTGAAGTTGAGTATTAAGTCGTTGTTCAGCCGTCTGAATGTATTGGCTCCGTCCTCTACCGAGCCATTTACATTACGCGCACCAATGGGCGATGCCAATTTGCCTGTCATCGCACGGGTGTCTTCGTTGGTATTGTAATACCCAAGCCGGTAAATCGCTTTAAACCAATCCGTAAATTGATAATCCAATTCGATTCGGCCGTTGAGTGTCTGCTGTTTGGCTGTATTACGTGTATTGTCGGCCATGAAAAATGGATTTTTAGTCGATGAGACAGTATTGTACCAATTCAACGGGTGGGCGGGCGAATTGGGGTCTTCCCAGTTGCGATACTCGCTATAGTCCAGGTTAGCCGGCTGGGTATAGACCGAGAGCCACGGCCCATCAGGAGTAGTATTCCGGTCGAAATAAATATAATTGACAGAATACGCTGTCTTCAGTTTGCCGAAATTACGCGCCCCATTGAAACGCGCTCCGGTGCGAGCCGACTGGTCTCCAGGGATTACCCCTTTGATGCGTACGTCTTGTACAGACAGGTAATAGGTCGATTGCTCATCTCCACCGGAGAATGAAATATCGTTTTGCGTGGTTACGCCAGTATCGAAAAATTCGAGCCGGTTGTCACTGCCTGGCGCCGCATAACGAATCTCGGGCTGTACACCGTTGATGGGGGGACCAAACGGCATCATTTCGCCGTTGAACCTCGGCCCCCAGGATTCGGCAGTGGTAGCCGAATAAACGCCGTTCTGACCTTGTCCAAATTCCGTTTGTGCGGGTGGGAGAAGAAATACGTTTGAGAACGTGGTTGCATTGTTGAACTGTATGGTGCCCCTTCCCCGGCTACCGGCCTTGGTGTTGATCATGATGGCACCGTTCACACCTTCTGAACCGTACAGCGCCGCAGCGTTAGCGCCTTTTAACACCGTGATGCTTTCGATGTCATTAGGATTCAGCCGGCCAATGTCAGGAATAGGTACGCCATCTACGACATATATGGGATCGTTCTGCGCACGGTTAAACGAACGGGTTCCCCGCAACCTTACTTGCACGGAAGGATCTGTTTTTCCGGAAGTGGCATCACTGGCATTGATGCGCAGGCTGGATACTTTGCTTGCCAGTGCCAACAACGGATTGATTACCCGTCCTTGATTGAGGTGCTCATTGTCAACCACCTGCGCCGAAGTACCCAACTCGCGTGCGGATCGTTGAAGCCCCAGTGCACCGGTGACTACCACCTCCGATAGCTGCCTATTGTCCGGAACCAATGCGATCAGCACAGGTTCTTGTTCATTTATCACTTTTAACTCCGCGGGCAAATAACCTACATTGGTAACGACGATGGTCTGGTTTACATGCGCCCGGATAGTGAACCCGCCTTCCGAACCACTGATGGAACTGCCTGATCGCTCGTTCTCCTTTATCGAAACAGTTGCACCGATAACCGGTTTTGACGTTCCTTGATCTATTATTCGCCCCCGGATAGTGACATGTTCTTGCGCATGCAAAGCCAGTACATTTGCATACATGGCAAGCAGTAAGATTGATGTGTAAAGTCTATTCATCGTATATTCGTCATTTTACTTAGAAATAGTCTAAATAATTTGTAATTTGGCCGCAAAAATAGCTGGTTAAACAACATAACAATGACCTTAAACGGAAATACGGCAACGCAAAACGGAGAAATGCACCCAACCGCCCCCTGTAACCCGTTGTCTATCGATGTACAACCGGACATTGATCATTTCATTTGGTCTGGATTTCGGGGCACAAACTTCTATTGCCTGCACGGCAGGGCGCCAGCAATTTCCGGCGGCGCTGCCGCGGGTAAAATGGTCATGGAATATCGTGAGTCTGTTGTCAAGGTAGTATGCTGTATTCAGGGAAATACGCGAATCACAGTACGCCAATCCTTATCGTCAGAGGTGTCGGCCCACGGTCACAACCTTTATTTCGTCACAGCAAATACCCCCGTTGTCATTGAGTGGCCTTATCAAGAACCGCAAGAACTGCTTATCATCGATTTACATCTTGATTTGTTCACGAAATATTTTCCGCTCCATCATCGCACTTTTGCAGCGCTAAACGGCAGTATCAGCCGCCAGCACCCGGTGGCCTTGAGCGATGCAGGCCTGCCATTGAGCCCTGAGATAAGCGCACTCGTCTTTGACATCATCTATTGTAAACGACGGGATTTTTCCAAGACTTATTACCTAAAAGCGAAAATCATTGAGCTTCTCCTCTTGCAAGCGGAACAACGTTGGGAGTCGGATACTGTTTATCACCACCAGCCACTGCGCGACGACGAAGTACATCGTGTATACCAAGTCAGGGACATCCTTCACAACGAGCCAGCCGCCAACCACACGTTATTGAGCCTGGCTCATCGCGTGGGGACCAATGACGCGACACTGAAAAAGCACTTCAAACAGGTCCTTGGCACCACGGTATTCCATTACCTTACCGCACACCGCATGCAGCTTGCAAAAAAAATGCTGCTGGAGGAAAACGAAAAGGTAGCGTCGGTAGCTCAACGTGTGGGTTACAAACACGGCACCCATTTCACGGCGGCATTTAAAAAGTATTTCGGTTATCTACCCACACAAATAAAAACCTGGCTGATATGTATATTGTGGGATCCGATTGAATTGCTTTGGCTTGTGATATAACAGGAACTGCAAACCAAAACACCCAAACACAAATAGCCCGCACTTCTAACAAACAAAAAAAAACATGTTTTCAACAATACAACAACAAAATCAGCTACAAAATCAAATAAAATCAACGGAAAAATAGAATTTTATAAAAAAATTAAAATTTATATAGAGGTTTTTGTCGCCATCTGACACATATACACTGAAGAACGGCTGGAATGGACAACAAAACACTCGAAATATTAATCGACAAATACTTGACCGGAACATGTACGCCATCAGAAGAGCAACGATTGATGGACTGGTACGATACGCCGAAGGCAGAGTCACCATATACCGCCAGTCTTAGTACCGAGCGCAGACTCGCGCTGCAAAAAGACCTACTCCATCAAATCAAACACCAGACCGCGCGGTCTGGCACCAAAGAAGCAAGGATCAAGCGGCTTCCAAAGCGGATTTGGCTCTATGCAGTCGCAGCAGTCCTGTTATTCATCGTTGCGCTTCCTATCCTCAACCCACATAGCCAGCGGCAAACCACCTTTCAGACGGCATATGGAGAAATCAGATCAGTGATGCTGCCAGACGATTCCGAAGTGACGCTGAACGGCAATTCCACCATTTCTTATCACAAAGCCACGAACAGAGAAATATGGCTTGACGGCGAGGCGGCGTTTAAAGTGACCAAGAAATTAGATAAGCAACGATTTATCGTACACCTCGCGGATACATTGTCCATAGAAGTGGTAGGTACCGAGTTCAACGTTCAAAAACGTACGTCTGGAATACAAATCGCGTTAAAAACCGGTAAAATAAGGTTGCATTATGCACGTAAAGGGAAGCCTGCGGAAATTGTGGAGATGGAGCCAAATGATGTGGTTTATATCGGTAACTCTACATCAGGTGAAATAACAAAAAAAGTCAGCCAAAAGGCTGTTGCGCATTTTGCATGGCAAGACCGTAAAATACTTTTGGATAATACATCGTTCGCAGAAATTCAACTATTACTTGCAGAAACATACGATATACGGACGGCCGTCTTACAGGAAAGTATATTGAAGCGAAAGGCTTCAGGTTCAATACCCGTGATCGACAATCACAGGCAACTACTGGATCACATTATTACGTTATACGGATTGGCTATTGTTGAGGCCGAAGAAGAAAGGCAATACGTTCTTACAACCCGCTAAGGTGTACAGCCACGGGTTATCATTCCAATCAATACGATAAACGATTGTTCACTGACTACAGTGAGGCGTCGTCCGTGTATCCGGACGTCAAGGGAAAACTATTGGGTAAACGAAACAATTCATTAAATAACTAACCAAATCAATGAGCATTATGCATAATATTTTTACCCCATTTTTTGGCCTGCTGCTAATCGCAATGCTAGCCGGAACCCCACTGTGGGCACAGCTGGCGTCGCACAATGCAAGACATGAAGTCCGAAACCGCCCGCGACATATGGATAGCGACGGTGAGACGGACATACGGGAGGCGCTCATGTCACTTGAGCGGCGTCATGGTGTGTCCATTGCCTACCGGAGCGGATTACTACCTGAACACCGGGTTGCGGCAGAGGTGGTACGCAGATACCAGGCGATGAGCTTTACCGAATCGATGGATCTCCTTTTGGAGGGCACCGGTCTGCATTATAAACACAACGGCGACAATTTTTATATCATCTACAAGAATAGCGATGCATCCAAAAGCCAGCAGCGTCCCATCACAGGTAAGGTGACAGACGAAACCGGCGAGCCACTGGCGGGCGTGATGGTGACCGTTACCGGTACAACCACCGGTACCTCAACAGACAATACCGGGCAGTATCGGATTATGGTGCCCCCAACAGCAACATCATTGACCTTCCACTTTGTAGGATACGCCGACGTCAACGAACCACTGAGCACATCCAATGTGATCAATGTAAGCCTACAGCCTGACCAGCTTGAACTGAGTGAAGTGGTGGTTACCGCTGCTGGCATCGAGCGCAAATCCAATACGTTGGGATACGCCGTGTCTACAGTGAATGCGGACGCTTTGGCTCAGAAAAACGAACCTGATCCCGTACGGGCCCTTACTGGCAAGGTCGCCGGTGTAAACATTCAGGGCGGCGGCGGCGTAGCCGGAGGATCGACCAACATTACCATCCGCGGCAATTCCTCCCTAGGCAACAACAACCAACCGCTTTACGTGGTAGATGGCATTCCGTTTGACAACTCCACCTTTGACCGTGTAGGCGAGCGTAATACCCAAGGTAACCAAACAACAGCCAGCCGGGCATTCGACATCGACCCCAACAATATTCAAAGCATCACCGTGTTGAAGGGTGCAGCGGCTGCCGCACTTTACGGCTCTCGGGCAGCCAATGGCGCTATCATCATCACTACTAAGGCATCGGCTAGGCGAAGTCGTAAGGGGACGGAAATTACCCTCAACACGTCCTATTCACTGGAAGAGATTGCAGGTTTGCCCGATTATCAACAAATTTACGGCCAAGGCACCAATTTCGACTACCGCGATGGCGTATACGGATCTTCGGGATCGGCTTATAGCTCCCGGGCCACCATTCCCCACCCGCTGGCCAGCCTGGTATCGGCTGCCGACTTTCCGGAGTTTTTTGAGGCTGATGGCGTCACTCCGGTGCAGGTGCCCTACCGTTCTTATGCAGGACAGGCACAGGATGCTTTTTTCCGCACCGGCAATGTACTGGAGACCGCATTGAGTATCAACAGCGGCAGTGAGAAAGGCAACTTCACCGCTGGCCTTAGCCGTACCAAAAACGAAGGTATCGTCCCTGGCAATAGCATCACCCGCACCTCCATCAATATCGGCGGAAATGTTCGCATGGATAATAATTTCTACGCGAGCGGTACCATTAATTATGTCATGACGGATCAAACAGCCCCGCCCATTGGGGGGAGTGGAAACGTCATGAGTAACCTTTATTACCTGCCCACCAGCTATGATCTGACCGGATTGCCCTATGAAACACCAAATGGGGATAACGTTTATGCACGGGCCGGCCTTGACAACCCCTATTGGTCGGTCGCCAATAGCCCCTCCACCAGTAATGTCGACCGGTATTACGGCAATTTTGTGTTGGGCTACGATCCACTCGATTGGCTGAACATTCAGAACGCCGTAGGATTCAACGCCTATACCGACCGGCGGCTGAGCGTATTAGGAAAAGGATCTTCCGTATACGCTAATGGCTCAATGAGTGCAGACAACATTTACCGGCAGGAATTGGACAACACCCTGCTACTCACCGTCACCAAGTCATTCGCGGCCGACTATTCCGTGCGGGCCATCTTCGGAAACAACATTAACCAACGGATGACCAACCGCTCGGTATTCGATGGCAACGACATCATTACGCGGGGCATCAACGATATCAGCAACACCTCAACCATTGTGCTGGGTTCGCTCCCCAACAACCGTGCCCGCATCAAACAACGGTATTACGCGTTTTTCGGAGACATTACCGTTGATTACAAAGATTTCCTTTCGCTCAATCTGGTCGGACGGAATGACGTCTCCTCTACCCTGCCAAAAGAAAACAGAAGTTACTTTTACGGTGGTGCGAATGCTTCATTTAACTATGTCAATGCATTCAAAATACAAAGCGATGTCCTGTCTTTTGGAACATTGCGCATCGGCTACACACGGGTGGGCAATGAAGCGTCTCCCTACCTAACCATGAATGTGTATAATGCCAACCAATCATTCGGTGGAATAGACTCGCCCTTTTCGAATGGCACAGTGTCCAATGTGAGCACCCTGACCCTATCCAATTCGCTTACCAACGCCAACCTCAAACCTGAGTTTATTACTGAATTTGAGATTGGTACGGAAATGCAGTTCTTCAACCGCAGGGCCAGCCTGGATGTGACTTATTACCATAAGCAAAGCACGCAACAAATTTTTACCGTAGATGCCCCACCATCGACCGGCTACACCAGCCGGATAATCAATTTGGGCCAAACATCTAACCGTGGGGTGGAGATCATGCTGTCAGGAGCCCCCTTTCGCCATAGCGACGGGTTCAATTGGGACATTAACGCCAACTTCACCCACAACAATAACATGGTAGATGATCTTGGGGAATATGCACAGCTCGTGTATGGCAATAACGTGCACATCCCTGGACAGCCTTATGGGCAGATATACCGTAGCCGCTATGCTCGAGACGATGAAGGAAACATCTTGGTCAACCCGCAAACGGGCAAGCCCATATCTTCGGGCGTAAGCGGGCCGATAGGCAATCCCGCACCTAAATTTATGGTAGGTGTCAGTAACACCGTGTCCTATAAAGGAGTCACGCTGGATGTACTGTTTGACTGGAAAGAAGGTGGTGCGATCTATGCCGATGGCGTCGGCGAGGCCATGGCCCGTGGAGTATCCCGGGACACCGAAGATAGGGAGCTGCTGTATATCGGGCCGGGCGTACTGGGCGATGTAAACACCCTGCAACCCCTGCGCGATGAAAACGGCAACAAGATACCCAATAATACCGCTATCCCCGTCATCGATTACTTCTTTAGCAGTGGCTTCGGACCAGGAGGCATCGCAGAAGGCACCGTTTTCGATGCCACGGTTTTCCGGCTTCGCGAGGTCTCGCTCGGATACCGCATCCCGTCTAAATGGCTGGAAAAATCACCGTTCGGCTCGGCATACATCTCCATAAGCGGACGAAACCTCTGGTATAAAGCTCCGAACTTTCCCAAATATATGAATTACGATCCTGAAGTCAGCACCACTTCCGGCAATAACGCCGGCACCGACGGCGGCGGCGTGCCGACCAGCCGCCGATACGGGGTAAACCTCCGATTCAGCTTTTAATATCCATTGTGCCCTTAATTAAGAAGAAAATGAAAAAAGCAAATCATTACTCCCATATCCTAAAAAATCTGCGCAGCTACTTGGGTCTTGCTCTGGTAGGTGTTTTTACCATTTCCTGCGAGAAATTCGTTGACATCAACGATGATCCCAATAATCCTACGGAACCTACATTGAACCTTTTGCTACCTGCGACGCAGCTTTCACTGGTTGGTCATTTCAGTGGTTCAAGCGCTACAGGTGGTTTGAACGGTGGGGCCACTACGGTCTCACAGCATGTGGCGTCAGGCAACCTAAACAGATGGAGCCAAACAGGCAACACATTTTCGACCCCCTGGGCAGGATTTTACACCGAGACAATCCCCGACCTTGAAACCATTATCAGCGTGGGCACCGAACAGGAAGAATGGGGCTATGTTGCTATTGCTAAACTCCAAAAGGCGTACTTATACAGCATAATGGTAGATGTGTGGGGTGACATCCCATATTCGCAGGCCGGCGGTGGTTATCCCAACCCAGCCTTCGAAAATGGCCAGAAAATATACGATAGTTTATTCGATTTGATTGATGAAGGGCTGTCCGATATCGGCAAGGGATTTTCGGTTACTTCGTCTGCCGATCTATTCTTCCAGGGTTCGGCCGAAAAATGGAGCCGGATGGGAAAATCCCTTAAGTTGAAATTGCTCAATCAAATCCGCCTTGTAGATGCGGTCCGTGCGGAGACGGGCATTAAAGCCTTGATTGCCGACGCTGACGGACTGATTGACGACAATCGTCACGATTTTACGTTTCAATATGGTACGACCGTTTCTCCCAACGCTCGCCATCCTTGGTTTGTCAGCTGGTACAATACCGGCCGGGGCGGCTATGTAAGTATGCCCCTCATCGACCGCCTTAAGGCACAGGACGACCCCCGGCTGCGCTATTACATTTTCCGGATGGACGAAAGACGTGGATTGGCCAATTCAACCAACGGCGAAGGCTATTATGGCCGTTATCCGGGAGACGGCACCGCATCACCTGCCGATTTGAATACCCGGGCGATTGTAGGCATCTATCCAGCGGGCGGCTTGTATGACAATGGTACGATCCCGTCACTTACTGAACAGCATGTCTACTTGAATAATGATGGCGCTGTGTCCGGCACGACCAACAACTCATTTAAGGTAGCGCTTTTTACGAACGGTGATGGTAACGGCGCCGGCATATTGCCGCTTATCACCAACTTCATGGTTAAGTTTATCCGCGCAGAGGCGGCGCTAACCTTGAATACCGGCGAAGATGCGAAGCAACTGCTGAAGGATGGCGTGGAAGCTCATCTTACATTAGTCAACGCTGTATCGGCCAGCAATGGAGGCCAGACAATACCGCCCGCCAACATTAACGGCTTCGTTTACCGCATCGGCGAGCAGTTCGATGCTGCCGATGCTGCTGGAAAAATGGAGTTGCTGATGATGCAGAAATGGATAGCCCTATATGGCAACGGTGTGGAGGCATACAACGATTACCGTCGCACAGGGTTACCCGAGTTAGCGGATCTGCTGGCCCCGCTGGATGAATATCCCATGCGCTTTTATTACTCAGAAACCGAACTGACGTCCAATGAGACGGTCATCGCGATTCGCGATGAGTTTCAGCGAAAACAACAATTCACACCAGTTTTTTGGGATGTGAACGATTAAATCAGTCATCAAATCAAATGAAATGAAAAAGAACCTTAATACGAATACAATGAGAAAGGCATTAATATACAGTTTGATCGCCGTAACGGCATGGGCGGCCAATTCTTGCAAAGATGTGGATTATGACTGGGAACAATTCAAAATTGCTGCCACGCCCAAGGTCACCATCAACATTGAAAAATCAGCGCTACCCACTTATCAGACCGCCAATGTCTCTTTTTTCAACATGGCCACCCCCGATTATGCCACCGCACAAGAGTTTGAGTGGACACTCGATTATTATGATGCCGACGGGCGTGTCCACGCACAGTCCATCGATGTTTACATCAGTTTCAATCGTCGGGAATCAAGCCCTCCCACCTATCCCATTACCCTATCGTTGGCTGGTGTGTGGCCCAATATCAGGCAGTTCCCGCTACCAAGCACCATAAGAAGTACGGATATGCTATATGAGACGGTTACCGAGTTTCCTAAGACCTTCAGTCACACACCTGCTGAGCTTGCAGAAATCGTCGGTATCGATTTAGATACAGTTGAACCAAACGATTACTTTTTGTTTAAGTTTGCAATCACCATGACCGATGGCACCCGTTTGGTTCAATTTCAAGATAACGCATGTGATGAGTCGAGAGGTGAGCCCTGTGATTGCCGTACGGGGGTTCGTTTTAAGAATCTGTAATGGATGTGTAACTAACTAACTTTATTATAATTCAAAAATCGATGCTTAGACGTATAACTGTTTCATTATTGGTCTTCATCCTGGCAGGGATGCAAGTCCTCGCGCAGCACATTCCTTCACCAAAGGAACACTTTGGTTTTGCTATTGGTGACGACTACATGCTGGCCAATTACACACAATCGGAGGCTTATTTTAAAAAGATAGCGGCTTTATCCAATCGGGTAAAGATGGAATTTACCGGAAAAACGTCCGAAGGACGGGACATGCATTTAATTATCATATCCTCGCCGGATAATCTGGCCAAAATAGACACCTACAAAGAAATTTCCCGGAAGCTCGCGCGTGCGGAAATGACAGAAGCAGAAGCCAAAGAACTGTCTTTGGCAGGAAAACCAGTTGTATGGATTGATGGGGGACTGCACTCAACCGAAGTGGTCGCCACACACCAATTGTTTGAGACATTCTATCAGCTGGTCAGCCGCAATGATCCGGAAAACTTACGAATCCTTGACGAAGTCGTGATTTTGCTTTTTCATTGCAACCCTGATGGGCAGGAACTGGTATCCAATTGGTACATGCAGCAGCAGGACCCACTCAAGCGAAATAAAAACACGCCGGTACTTTATCACAAATATGTCGGCCATGACAATAACCGGGATTTTTATATGAACAACCTGATCGAGACCACCATTATCTCGCGCTTGCAGTATATCGATTGGAATCCACAGATTATCTATAACCATCACCAATCAGCACCGGCTGGCGCTGTAGTCGCCGGCCCTCCTTACCGTGATCCATTTAATTACGTATTGGATCCGTTATTGATGACCGGCATTGACGGGGTCGCTTCTGCAATGATCAATCGGCTCAATCTCGAAAAAAAGCCAGGTTATACGCGGTTAAGCGGTTCTGTGTTTTCTACTTGGTGGAATGGTGGATTGCGTACCACACCGTACTACCACAACAGCATCGGCATACTCACCGAAATTATCGGCGATCCGACACCTTCGAGTGTACCATTGATAACCGAACGGCTTATTCCGAATAACGGCACCCCTAATCCGGTGACGCCACAAGCATGGAATTTCAAGCGATCGATTGACTATTCCGTATCGCTGAATTATGCCATTCTCGATTACGCCAGCCGTTTTGGCGATGAATTGCTCTTCAATATGTATGCCATGGGACGCAATTCCATCGAACGCGGCAACTCCGATTACTGGCCGCTTAAGCCGAGCTATGTCGCTAAAATAGAGAGCACTTATAAAGCCGATAAAGCTGCCAACAAAGTCCAAACGGAGGAGCTTGAGCAATCCGCCCGTTATGCCTCGCGGGATAACATCCCAGCATCGTACTTTGATAAGGTATTCAGTGACCCCGAATTGCGCGATCCGCGGGGATACATCATACCCGCCAATCAAGCTGATTTTCCAAGTGCGGTGCAATTCGTAAACGCGTTAATCAAATCGGGTATATTGATCCATAAAGCTACCTCGGACTTTACAGTAGCAGGTAAATCTTATCCGGCAGGTTCTTATGTTGTAAAAACTGCCCAAGCATTCCGGCCGCATGTACTCGACATGTTCGAACCCCAGGATCATCCCAATGACTTTGCATATCCGGGTGGTCCCCCCATACGCCCTTACGACGCTGCGGGATGGACATTAGCCTACCAGTTCGGCATCGACTTTGACCGCATTCAGGACGCATTTGATGGACCATTTGAAGCCATCCCCTACGGACAAATACAAACGCCGCCCGCGCAGACTGTTGCAAAATCATCAGCGGGCTTCCTGCTGAGCTCGGAAGTCAACAACGCTTTTGTTGCGGTAAACAACCTGTTGGCTGCCGGTATCAATGTATCACGCATCCAGGAAACGTATAACGGCGCTCCAGCGGGCTCGTTTTATGTGCCCGCTAACGGGTTGCCCATTCTTCAAAAAGCAGCAGACACCTTGGGCATTAAGCCCATCCCTGTCGACAGAAAGCCCGGCAACTTAACAGCAATAAAACCTCGTCGAATCGCATTATTCGACAATTATGGCGGTTCAATGCCATCCGGTTGGGTTCGGTGGATGCTTGAGCAATACCACTTCGATAACTTTTCATTGATTTTCCCGCAAGAAATAGATAATGGCGGCTTAATCGACAAGTATGATATTATCTTATTTATCGGAGGTGGCATCCCGCCGGTTTCGGCAAGTGGCGGTGCAGGAATGCGAGGCGGACGCGGCCCCAACCTGGAAGATATTCCTGAAAAGTACCACCATATGGTTGGTAACATCACCGTAGACAAGTCAATCCCGCAGCTCAGAGCGTTTGTCGAAGCCGGAGGCACATTGTTTACCGTGGGCAGCAGCACCGCGTTGGCCTATCATTTGGGGCTACCGGTCAAGAATGCGCTGGTTGAAGTAGATGACGATGGCCGTGAAAGGCCGCTTCGCGGCGAACAGTATTATGCGCCCGGCAGTATCCACCAAGTTTTTGCGGACACAACGGATCCGGCAGGTTGGGGCATGCCTGAAATCGTCAATGTCATGTCCAGCAACAGCCCAGTATTCAGGCTGGATCAGGACGCCAAAAACCAAGGCATCAAGCCGTTAGCTTGGTACGGCGACAGCAACCCATTGCTCAGCGGCTGGATATGGGGAGCAGACTACCTGAAAAACGGCATCACGGCATTCACCGCTTCCGTAGGTAAGGGCACGTTTTATGCCTTTGGGCCGGAAATCACCTTCCGTGCGCAGCCGCACGGCACCTTTAAATGGTTGTTCAATCAGTTATACGCCACCAAATAACGATGCTTTACCTGTTGAAAAGTAATTTGTTAACGCGTGCAATCGGGGGCTACTTGGTTACCCTGATTGCATGCGGTTGCCAATCGCCTCCGAAGGATGCATCTTCCGCAGCGGCAGCAACGCAAGTGTCCGCAACTTACATCGACGAAGTAAAAACATTGGCAGTCCACGCTACCGTCAGGGAAACGTTTGACTGGATTACTACGTTGCATGATGAAACGACCCAAAATCACATTCTCCTTACCGAAATTCCGGCACCCCCGTTTAAGGAAGCCGATCGGGCAAACCAGTTTAAGGCCATGCTCGAACTAGCCGGAGCTGATTCCGTATGGATGGACAGCATCGGCAACGTCCTCGCACTCCGGAAAGGCTCCGAGCGAAAAAAAACCACCGTCATTGAAGCACATATGGATACGGTATTCCCTGAAGGGACCGATGTCACGGTAAAACACAGGGGGGATACGCTTTATGCGCCCGGCATTGGCGACGACACCAGAGGGTTGGCCATATTACTCACTTTGTTGAAAAGCATGAATGGTGCCGGCCTCCGTACACAGGGGGATGTGTTGTTTGTAGGTACGGTAGGGGAAGAAGGGGAAGGCGACCTAAGGGGCGTCAAATACTTGTTTGAAAAAGGACCAAAAATCGATAGCTATTTGGCGGTAGACGGTAGCGACATCGGCCAGATTACCAATCAAGGGATTGGATCACATCGTTATCGCATTACATTTCAAGGTCCTGGCGGTCATTCTTATGGCGCTTATGGCATTGTCAACCCCCATGTTGCCATGGCTAAGGCGATGGCCCAATGGGATGAAGCGGCACGCAAACTCATTGACAAGGGAGGTGCTAAGACCACTTTCAGCGTAAGCGTCGCAGGTGGCGGCACGTCCGTCAACAGCATACCTTATGAGTCGTGGGTTATTGTAGATATGCGATCGGAAAGTCAGGAAAAACTGGCAGAAATTGATAGGCTACTGCATGATGCCGTGGCGGGAAGCGTTGCCGAAGTGAATAAAACGAAGAAGAAAGGGAACGATCTTGCGGTAACCATCGAACTAATAGGCGATAGGCCGACAGGCACAGCTGCACCCGAATCCCCCTTGGTACAACGGGCCATGGCCACGGCTAAGTATTTAGGAAAAGAGCCCTCATTGTCGGCTGCATCGACGAACGCCAACACACCCCTCTCGTTGGGCGTCCCTGCGGTAACTATCGGGCGTGGTGGCAAAGGCGGCGGGGGTCACTCACTCAACGAATGGTGGCTTGATGAAAATGGAGACGAAGCCATTCAATATGCCTTGCTTCTTTTATTGGCGGAAGCCGGTATAAGTGCTAATTAATACAAAACTCAATATAAGCAAAACATGAAAAGAATCAAAAACTACACTTCTTTATGGTTGCTATGCCTATGGCAAGCGGTAGCGCTTGCCCAGTCCATACCAACACCTCAATCGCATTTCGGCTTCGCTATGGGGGATGATTATAGCTTAACAAATTACACGCAAACAGAAGCCTATTTTAAAAAATTAGCGGAATCCGATCGGGTCCGGCTGGTGGACATCGGCAAAACCGAAGAAGGCCGTCCCCAATACATGCTTATCATTACGTCGCCGGCGAATATGAAAAAGTTGGATGAATATAAATCAATCTCAACGAAACTGGCTTATGCTGAGGGATTAACCGACGACGACGCCAAAACCCTGGCTTCCACAGGCAAGGCCATCGTGTGGATTGACGGAGGCCTGCACTCCACGGAAATGGTGGGTACACACCAATTGATCGAAATGGCTTACCAACTCACCAGCAAGACCGACGAGGAAACGCTCCGCATATTGGATGATGTCATTGTCCTGCTAACACACGCCAACCCGGATGGGCACGAGCTGGTTGGCAATTGGTACATGCGAAACAACGACGTAACCAAGCGCGCCATGAACATCCCCGTACTGTACCATAAATACATCGGCCACGACAATAATCGCGATTTCTATATGGTAAATATGAAGGAATCGGAAAACATGAATAGGCAGCTCTTCCTGGAATGGATGCCACAAATTATGTATAACCATCATCAATCGGCTCCCGCGGGTGCCGTGGTCGCCGGCCCTCCGTATACGGACCCATTTAACTATAACATCGACCCCTTGCTAATGACCGGCATTGATGCTGTCGGTGCCAGCATGATCAATCGGCTTAACGTGGAGGACAAACCTGGCTTTACTCGTATGAAAGGCTCCCCTTTCAGCACATGGTACAACGGTGGGCTACGCACCACCACTTATTTCCATAACATTATTGGCCTGCTGACCGAAATCATTGGAAATCCAACTCCCATGGAAGTGCCTTTGGTCCCCGAACGGCTTGTGCCCAATAACAATACGCCGAATCCGGTCACTCCGCAAAAATGGCTTTTCAAACAATCCATCGACTATTCCATTTCGTTGAATTACGCCATTTTGGACTATGCGGCCCGTCATCGTGAACAGGTGCTTTATAACATCTATAAGATGGGCAAAAATTCCATTGAAAAAGGAAGCAAAGATTATTGGCAGCTGACGCCCAGAAATATCGATCAAATCCAGGCAAATTATGACGCAGATAAAGCCCGCGGGGCGACCACCGAAACCGCCGAATCCCTTGGCGGACGCATGCCAAGTAGCCGACTGCCCACTTCATATTATGAAAGTGTCTTTGGCAATCCAGAAAAACGGGACGCCCGCGCATATATACTTCCGGCTGACCAGAAAGATTTTCCCACGGCAGTAAAATTCATCAACACGTTGATAAAAAACGGTATCTTCATTCACAAAGCAACTGCTGATTTTACCCTGAATGGCAAAAAGTATCAAAAAGGCTCTTACATCGTCAAAACAGATCAGGCATTCCGCCCCCATATCATCGACATGTTTGAACCGCAAGATTACCCTAACGATTTTGCCTATCCGGGAGGCCCTCCGACCCGTCCATATGATGTTGCCGGCTGGACATTGGCTTACCAAATGGGTGTCACCTTCGATCGCGTCCTCGACGGGGTGGATGGCCCATTTGAACGGCTCCCACATGGTGTATTGGAAGTACCTCCCGCAAAAGCTGTTCCCACTTCGAGCAGGGGATTTTTTATCAGTGCAAACGTAAACAATGCATTTATCGTGGTCAATGACTTGCTAAAAGCGGGTATCGATGTACACCGCATCCAGCAAGCAACGGATGGCATGCCTGCTGGTTCTTTCTACGTATCTGCCAAAGGCGCCGATCTACTTAAGCAAGCCGCCACCGAATTGGGAATAGAGGCTGTTCCAGTCTCCCGGACACCAACCAACACGGTGCAAATCAAGCCCGCACGTATAGCACTTTTTGACAACTACGGAGGCTCCATGCCTTCAGGTTGGGTGCGATGGATGCTCGAGCAATATCATTTCGAATTCAGCCTTATTTTCCCTCAAGAAATAGACCGCGGCAATCTCAAAGACAAGTACGACGTCATTCTATTTATTGAGGGTGGAATCCCGCCGTTTGGCCGTGGTGAAACGGGAGGCCGCGGATTCGGCGGACGAGGCCCAGACCCTGCCGACTTACCGGAGGAATATCGCCACATGGTAGGCAGCTTGACGGCAGATAAATCTATCCCGCAACTGAAAGCGTTCCTTGAGGCTGGAGGCTCCATTCTTACAACAGGAAGCAGTACTGCCCTCGCCTACCACTTGGGGCTTCCTGTCAAAAACGCGTTGGTTGAGACTGTCGACGGCAAGGAACAACCTATCCCCGGCGAACGATTCTATATACCGGGGAGTGTGCTGCGGGTAAAGGTTAATCCTGAGATTGACGCCGCTTGGGGAATGTCGGAAGACACCGACGTGATTTTCAACAGCAGCCCAGTCTTCGGTTTGAAGCCCCAAGCGAGCTTACAGGGCATCCAAGCGCTGGCCTGGTTTGCCACGGACAAGCCCTTACGGAGTGGCTGGGCCTGGGGGCAAAATTACCTTGAAGACGGCATTGCAGCCTTTAAGGCGCCTGTGGGCAAAGGCTACCTCTATGCCTATGGCCCTCAGATTACCTATCGGGCGCAGCCGCATGGCACATTCAAGCTCTTATTCAACGCGTTATATCAAAAGTAATTTTAGGGTGTTAGGCCGTAAGTTTTCCTGTCTGCAATGTAGGCAGGAAAACTTACATTGACCAGTAGTTATCCCCGAATAAAGCAACATTAATTTAGTACAAATTTTGTGTAATCAAACCGGTATTCATATATTTGTATATCGCTAGCCAACAGTACACCAAATATTAAATTGCTATTTTTTTATAGAATGTAAATGGCAAATTAATGGTTACAAAATGAGCGTTCATTTCAATGAAAGAGTTGTGCTGGAGGAGTTAAAGGCGGGAAGCGAGCAAGCTTTTGAAAAAATCTACTTCCAATTTTGGGAATCACTATTCAACCATACCTATCAACGGGTCAAAAACGAAGATGAGGCCAAAGAATTAATTCAGGATTTGTTTACGGATTTGTGGCATAAGCGGCATAGCCTTGATATCCGCACCTCCCTAAACGCCTACCTGCATGCTGCAATTCGCTACAAGTTATTTAAGCATACGAAACTGAAAATTGCCCATGAAAATTATGCCAGTAACTACAAGCACGTTAATTCGGCAAATTCAACAGGCGATAGGTTGGATTTTAATGAGCTAAACCAAGCTTTTGAACGTGCGCTCGCCTCGCTGCCTTTGCAACCTCGCCGGGTATTCGAGTTGAAATATTATCAGGGCATGAGTTACCTGGAAATCGCCAATTCTCTGCATATATCGATAAGCACCGTCGAAAAACACATGATAAAAGCCCTCAAACGCATCCGGAAGCAGATAAAACGATTTTCGGCCTGCTGACCATGAGTTGTCCCGGGGAGCTGCGCTCCTTTGCGTTGGATGGTCAGTCGATTCAATTTTTCTATACAATCCATGGATATCACAAAATTTAGCCCTACCTTAGCGCTTATAAAAAAGGTATTGTTATGTTGAGTATAATATTCGCCTTCCTGAACATTGGAACAAGTGAAATGATGCTTATCGTGTTTGTGGCATTGTTGGTGTTCGGAGGCAAAAAACTACCTGAATTGGCGAGGGGCTTGGGCAGGGGCATACGCGAGTTTAAGGATGCCTCAGAAAGCATTAAACGTGACATCAGCGATCAAATTAATAATTTCGAGAAAGATTTGGAGGTGAAGGACGTAATAGTAGAAGATGAACCCAAAAAATTAAACGAAAATAATCCATCTGCCCCGGCGGGCACTTACCAACACAATCCTGGGCGCGAACCAGACTACTATGGCAGTCAGGGTCCGTACTATGGCGACGCCTATCAAACATCGGATAATGCTGCTTCAACCCCGGAAAGTGGGCCAGTGGAAGAGAGCGGAGAGAAAACGCACAAATAGGTGGGATCGATCGCGTATCAAGCCCCTTAGCCTCCCCAGATAATCAGTACGCTTAAATGACACACGAAATACGCATTTCTAAGGAGCTTGCTTTGTCCGAACGCCAAGTAAGCACCACAATAGCCCTTCTCGACGAAGGTGCAACCATTCCCTTCATTTCCCGCTACCGCAAAGAACTAACGGGGAGCCTCGATGAAGTACAAATCACCGGTATCCGGGACAGGCTTCAGCAATTGCGAGACCTGGACAAACGCAGGGAGGTCATCTTAAAGTCCTTAACAGACCAAGGTAAATTGACGCCGGACCTTGAAGCCCAGCTTTTCGCGGCTGAAACAATGGCCAATTTGGAAGATATTTACCTTCCGTACAAACCGAAACGGAAAACGCGGGCAAGTGTAGCCCGCGAGAAAGGCCTTGAACCGCTTGCGCAGCTCATTCTTGCCCAGGATGGTACAGATATTAATCAGGCGGCACAAGCTTTGGTAACATCCAATAGCGGAATAAAGGATGCGGAAGAGGCGCTTGCCGGGGCACGTGACATTATCGCCGAGGTCATCGCCGAAGACGCGTCCATCAGAGCGAAAACCCGACAGATTTTTCTTGAAAAAGGGCAATTTGTCTCTCGGGTAGTGCCCGGCAAAGAAGAAGCCGCGATTAAATACAAGGATTACTATGAATGGGCCGAGCCATTGAAAACAGCTCCTTCGCACCGCATCCTTGCGATGCGCCGCGGGGAAAAAGAAGAAATGCTCTACCTCGACATTGAAATCTCCGAAAACGAGGTATTACCTATTTTAGATAATGCATATATAAAAGGTTCTGGACCTGCCAGTGCGCAGGTACGTATGGCCATGCTCGATGGGTATAAACGGTTGCTAAAGCCTTCCATGGAAACCGAAGTGCGCATGCTTACCCGTCAACAGGCGGACGAGGAGGCTATACGCGTTTTTGCTGAAAACGCGCGGCAATTATTGCTTGCTGCACCACTGGGCCAACGACGGGTAATGGCCATTGACCCGGGGTTCCGTACGGGATGTAAAACGGTGTGCCTTGATGAACAGGGCGCATTACTGGAAAACACAGCCATATTTCCGCATAATGGCGCTGCGAAAGCAGACGAAGCGGCTAAAACCCTTCGCTACTTGATTGAAAAACATCGTATACAAGCCATCGCTATCGGCAACGGGACGGCTGGCCGCGAAACCGAAGAATTTGTACGCCGATTGTCGCTACCCGAAGTCGCTGTGGTGATGGTCAATGAAAGCGGTGCCTCTATTTATTCGGCATCCGAGGTGGCGCGCGAGGAATTCCCCGACCACGACGTCACAGTCCGTGGCGCAGTATCCATCGGCCGCAGACTGATGGATCCCCTGGCAGAGCTCGTCAAAATTGACCCTAAGTCTATTGGTGTAGGGCAATATCAGCACGATGTGGATCAAGCTAAGCTGCAAGCCGCGCTGGATGATACGGTGATCAGCTGCGTCAACGCAGTGGGCGTTGAGTTAAATACGGCTTCCAAACAAATCTTATCATATATCTCGGGTTTAGGGCCTTCATTGGCCCAGCAAATTGTCAACTACCGTAACATGCATGGTGCTTTCAAAAACAGGGAGTCACTGAAAGGTGTACCGCGTTTAGGGGAGAAAGCGTTTGAGCAAGCCGCCGGTTTTCTCCGGATTCGGAACGCCGAGAACCCGCTGGATGCCAGCGCGGTTCATCCAGAGCGCTATGCTCTCGTTGAACGGATGGCAACTGATCTCGGCTGTCGCGTGGCAGACTTACTCCGCGATGAAAAGCTCCGCAAACAAATTGACTTAAAAAAGTATGTGAGTGACAGCGTTGGAATGCCCACACTTCACGATATTTTGGCCGAACTGGCTAAGCCAGGGCGCGACCCGCGGGAGCAGTTCGAGCAATTCTCCTTTACGGAAGGGGTCAATAGCATTGCCGACCTCCGTATCGGAATGCGTTTGCCTGGCATCGTCACGAACATCACGAATTTCGGCGCTTTTGTAGATATCGGCGTGCACCAAGATGGCCTTGTACACCTCAGCCAGCTAGCCAACCGTTACATAAAAGATCCCAATGAAGTGGTCAAAGTACAGCAAAAAGTGATGGTAACGGTAACTGAAATCGATGAAAAACGTAATCGAATCAGTCTTTCGATGAAAACGGAAGCCGAGAAAAAATCCGGAAGTCCGAAAAATCAGAAGTCCGGGGGCCAGTACCCGCGCAAGCCGAGTCGCCATCTGCAGCGGAAAGAGGAAGATATGGCCGCGAAGCTTGTCGCCCTAAAAAGTAAATTCGGCTCTTAGCCGAATAAATCACTCGACAAATAGCGATCGCCCCGGTCACACGCGATGAATACGATAAGTCCTTCATCCAATTCTTGCGCTAACCGGGCAGCGCACGCCATGGCCCCTCCAGTGCTCATACCAACAAACAAGCCCTCTACCTTGGCCAGTTGCCTGGCCATTTCGGTTGCCTCGGCCTGCGAAACATCCATTACACGGTCCACCCGTTGCGGATCATAGATCTTGGGCAGGTATTCAGTAGGCCACCTGCGGATGCCGGGGATAGCGGAGTCTTCCGTCGGCTGACAGCCCACAATCTGTACCGTAGCATCGCGCTCTTTCAAAAACATTGAATTGCCCATGATGCTGCCCGTGGTGCCCATAGCGCTGACGAAATGGGTAATTTGCCCTTGCGTATCCCGCCATATCTCCGGCCCTGTTGTTTTGTAATGAGCAAGGTAATTATCCGGATTGGCAAATTGATTTAGAATAAAATAATTCGCTTGCTGACCTTTATCTTCCGCATAATCCCTGCAAATCTCAATCGAATCCAACAACGTCACTTTGGCACCGAATGCTTCCATGGTGAGCGTACGTTCTCTGGTGGAATTTGATGGCATAACCAACTCGATATCCAAACCGTAAATGCGGGCGATCATGGCCAAAGCGATACCGGTATTGCCACTGGTCGCTTCAATTAACTGCATACCGGGTTTGATATCGCCACGTTCGATCGCACTGCGAATCATATGGAGTGCTGCCCTGTCTTTTACACTCCCCCCAGGGTTATTGCCCTCAAGCTTAGCATATAGCTTAACGTCGGGATTGGGGTTAAGTTTGCTGATTTCCACCAGCGGCGTATTGCCTACACAATCGATTAACGTCCGCATAAAGTCAATGTGTTGTTTTGGAATCCACAATTTTCACCGTGGGCTGATGGTATACCGTGGAATAAGGGGGTATACTGGACGTCAGCCATACATTACCTCCGATGATGCTATCGTGACCGATAACTGTATCGCCGCCTAAAATCGTTGCCCCGGCATAAATAATCACCCGATCTTCGATAGTCGGGTGCCGCTTGGTATTCGCCAGGAGTTTTTCCACGCTCATTGCACCCAGCGTGACCCCCTGATAAATCTTTACCTTGTCTCCAATCACCGCTGTTTCGCCAATGACAACGCCGGTGCCGTGATCTATGCAGAAATACTCACCTATCACTGCCGCCGGATGGATATCAATACCGGTCTGTGAGTGCGCATATTCTGTAAGTATCCGAGGAAGCAGCGGCACCGATAAATTCATCAGTGTGTGCGCAACACGATACAGCGCAATGGCCAGAAAGCCCGGATAGGTACGAATCACTTCAAACTCACTGACCGCGGCCGGATCGCCTTCGTAGATCGCTGAAGCATCGGAATACATCACACGGTATAATTCGGGGATCGCACTGTAAAACTGTTGTACCACCAACCCGTTGTTGCAGTCCTGACATGCTTTTGTTCGGTTCAATATGGCGATCAATGTGCGCTCTGACTGCGCAAACTGCTCGCGGATTTGTGCAATAGTCCGGTCGGGATGTGTCTGTCGTTCGGGGAAAAGCAAATCAAGCAAGCTCAATGCCCATGCGGCAATCGCACCGTTTGGCGGCACGTCGGCTATATCCTGCTGTTTATGATAAAGTTGTTTAAAAAACTCGTCATTCATCGTTTGTTGTTGTTATACAACTAAGGAAACAAATTATTTGGACGCTGGCAACAATTTCGTTTAATTATTACAATAATTTTAATTTCGGCAGTACCGCAGAATCCGACAGTTTTTGTTGGACACATTCGCGAATACCATGCATTTTACCTATGTTTGCACCCAATCTTAGACAGGTATACAACAGCAAAATATGAAGTTACTTGAAGGAAAAACCGCTTTGGTTACCGGCGCCTCCAAAGGAATTGGTCGGAAGATAGCCGAAAAATTTGCCGAACATGGGGCAAACGTGGCATTCACTTACCTATCTTCTGTCGAAAAAGGGGAAGCACTGGAAAGGGAGTTGCAAACAAATGGCACTAATATAAAAGGCTATCGTTCTGACGCTTCGAAATTTGAGGAGGCGGATAAACTTATCAACGATATTGTTGCTGATTTTGGCACGATTGACATCGTCGTCAACAATGCAGGCATTACAAAAGACGGCCTCCTGCTACGGATGACCGAAGAGCAATGGGATGATGTACTCGACGTCAACCTGAAATCGGTATTCAACGTCACGAAGGCTGCTTCAAGGATTATGATGAAAAACCGGAAGGGCGTATTTATCAACATGAGCTCGGTGGTAGGTGTGCAGGGCAACGCTGGACAAGCCAATTACGCGGCTTCCAAAGCAGGCATTATCGGTTTTTCCAAATCGGTGGCCAAAGAGCTGGGGTCACGGAATATCCGTACGAACGTCATCGCCCCCGGATTCATCCGCACGGAAATGACCGATGTATTGGACCCAAAAGTTGTGGAAGGCTGGGAACAAAATATTCCGCTGAAACGTGCCGGGGAGACCGAGGATGTGGCCAACGCCTGCTTATTCCTCGCCTCTGATCTGGCTTCCTATATCAACGGACAGGTGCTTTCTGTGTGCGGCGGGATGCTATAGGTGCGTGTAAAACGCTACCTTTGCTGCGATGAATACAGCAATGGTGATTCCGTCCGCATATGATATTTTTTCCATACGACATGCTCAAGCTTTTGAGGAAGCTTGCCTGCGTGTCTTCGCTTTCCAAGCACGGCACTGCGCCGTATATCGCGCGTACTTATCGCTGATCAAACGGGACCCCGAAACGATACGCCGTGTAGAAGATATCCCGTTCCTGCCTATTGAGCTTTTCAAGCACCATAAAATCATGTCGGTGGATCAGGAACCGCAAATTGTCTTTAGCAGTTCGGGGACTACCGGCAGTGTGCAAAGCAAACACTATGTAGCCGATGTATCGATTTATGAACGGAGTTTCCGGCAGGCGTTTGCCCAACACTATGGCAACCCCAAGGATCTAACCATCTTAGCGCTCTTACCGGCATATTCCGAGCGGGAAGGTTCTTCACTCATCTATATGGTGGACGCGCTTATCCGAGAAAGCGATCACCCGTTGAGTGGATATTTTCTTTATAACCACAATGAGTTGCATGACGTTTTGCATGAATTGAAAGCCAAAGGCACAAAAACGCTGCTCATCGGTGTCACCTATGCGCTATTGGATTTTACAGAAACACATGCCATCGATTTTCCCGAACTAACGGTCATGGAAACCGGTGGGATGAAAGGCAGACGGCATGAAATGATTCGTGAGGAAGTACACGAGCGGCTGCGTGCGGGGTTTAATGTACCGCTTATCCACTCGGAATACGGCATGACCGAACTTTTGTCTCAAGCCTATTCGACCGGGCAGGGCTTATTCCGGTGCCCGCCTTGGATGAAGGTCGTTATCAAGGATACCAATGACCCTTTCTATACACTTCCTTCGGGACAGACCGGTGCAATAAACGTTATCGACCTGGCCAATGTATATTCCTGTTCATTCATTGCTACAAAAGATTTAGGGAAAGTGCAGCCCGGTGATCGCTTTGAAGTGTTGGGACGTTTTGATAACAGTGACATCCGGGGTTGCAACCTGCTGTTATTGTAAGTCCAACACTCCACTATTTACAACAAAAAAGCCCTGCACATTGATGCAAGGCCACTTATATTAGATTACTATCTTCTTGGCTATTCCAATTAAAACGAATAATCATCTTTAGATTCCGCATCTTCAGCTACCCCTACCCCATTATTTTCAAACCCAGGCTCATAACGTTTTTCCACTACTTCCTGATGGGCTTTGATGTAATCAACCACTTCATTCAAACCTTCAGCAAATTTCTCAAAGTCCTCTTTATATAAGAAAATCTTATGTTTGATAAACACGCCGTCCTCAAACCGCTTCTTGCTTTCTGTGACGGTGATGTAGTAATCATTTGAACGGGTCGCCTTTACGTCGAAAAAATAAGTCCGCTTACCAGCCCTTACCTTTTTTGAAAAAACCTCTTCACGCTCTTTGTTGTCAAAATCTCCCATTGTTAAGCTTTTAATTTTTATTCTCAGAATCGGGATAAATATAAAAGAATTTAGTCGATTAAAACAAATGTTTGCCGGATTTTGTAAAAAATATTTTTCATTGTCTCTTATTAAACACACTTCGCGGCAAAAGATGGCAGCGTTAACCGAAATAAAACGGCCGTTCACCGAAAAAAAGCCTGCTACCGCCTAATCGCTATTGCATAAGGCGTTTATTCAATATACCTTTGGAATATCATATACAGCAGCGTACAGAACAATAAATTAAGATTTTAATAACATATCATGAATAAGCAGCAGTATCCGACACGTAACAATGCCAATTCTGGAAGAATGTGGGCGGGGATTATAATCTTGGGCATCGGTGCGGCGTTACTTGCCGGAAAATTGGGGCTCGACTGGATCTTTCCGCCGTGGCTATTTAATTGGCACAACCTGTGGCCCGTCATGTTCATTGCCGTGGGCCTGATCATCGGAGGCAACTCGAATTTCAGAAATCCAGCGTCGCTGTTCTTCATTTGCTTCGGCGTCTTTTTTATCCTGAAACGGGCATTTGATTTTAATATTGGCCCGTTTATTTGGCCTATGATCATCATTGGCATCGGTTTATGGCTGTTGGCTGGAAGGGGCAGGTCTGGCACCCCCACACGCGGACCTAGCGGAGGCCATAAATGTTATAGCAGGAACCCGCAACGCCATGAAGAGCCTTACGATTGGAATAAACGAGTGGTAGACGAGACCGACAGCCCTGCATCAGACGGGCCTACTGCGTTTAGCGAAACCGAGACATCGGGCATCGACCAAGGTCCATTGTCCAGTGAAGACTACCTCAAGTCGACAACGATTTTCAGCGAAGTCAAAAAGATCGTGATCTCCAAGCGCTTCCAGGGTGGCGAGATGGTCAATATCTTCGGTGGAACAGATCTTAATCTGATTCAAGCGGACATACAGCATCCCATTGCCATCGATGTTTTCCAGATATTTGCGGGTACCAAAATCATTGTACCTGCCCATTGGAAAATACAGTCCGAAGTGGTATCGGTTTTCGGTGAAGTGGATGACAGGCGGTTTACACAGGGCATCCCTCCCGATGATCAAAAGGTTGTTTATATTAGAGGTACCTCGATATTTGGAGGAATTACTATTAAAAACATCTAACCAAAGCGCAGGACCACAATAACGCATGCCAACAAATACGAACGTAGTGAGTGCCACACCATATACTGCCTCCAAACAACGACTAATCAATATCAGTTGTTTTATTATCTGGGTAGCTTATGCACTTATACAAACCGCATTGCTATGGTGGTTTGAGGTCGATTTCAATCTGGCATTGAATGACAGCCTCATAAGCGCGACCGTCCTTACGTTATGCTGCTATGCCATTGCGAGTGCGTTGAATCATTATTCCCCCAGAAGGAAAGGATATTTTTATATTGTTGTGTGGGGTTTGGTGTTAGCAGGCATTAGCATATCCGCAGACCGATGGATCTTACAATATGTCCTGAACGACAAAACATACCTGGATCGCCTTGATGTATCTCTCCCACTGCGTTTTTTCATCAATGCGTTGCTCATTGCGTGGATAGCCGTCATCAACATTCTGTGGAATATTCAACAGGAATATAAAGAAAATGAACAACGTAAAGCCGATGCCGAACGGCTCGCGCGCGAGGCCGAACTATACAATCTTCGCCAACAGCTTCAGCCTCATTTTTTATTTAACAGCCTGAATTCCATCATTGCGCTTATCGGCCGCAAACCGGACGAAGCCCGGAATATGACTTTTCAATTGTCAGATTTCCTCCGGGGCACACTACGAAAGGATGACCAGCAACTTATCGCTTTAAAAGACGAACTTGAACACCTGCAGCTCTATCTGGAAATCGAGAAAGTACGCTTCGGCCACCGGTTGGAGACACAGGTCGATTACGACGAAGAGTGCCTGAACATGACCTTGCCTGCCATGATCATGCAACCACTCGTGGAAAACGCTATTAAATACGGGTTGTATGACACGACGGATAAGGTAACGATCAGTATCGCCTGCACATGCAGCGACCACTTACTGGAAATTCAGATCGAAAATCCATATGATAGCCAAAGCAACAAAATCAAAAGGGGAACAGGCTTTGGCCTCCGGGGAGTGCAACGCCGCCTATATTTGCTATTTGGCCGTACAGATTTGTTGGAAACTAAAGCGACAACACATATCTTTACCAGCATAATCAAGATTCCTCAGCTATGATTAAGGCGGTATTGGTAGACGATGAACCTTTGGCTCGAAGTATGGTGGCGGAGTACCTCGAAGGCTACTCTCAAGTGGACATTGTGGCAGAATGTAATGATGGATTTGAAGGGGCCAAGGCGATTATGCAGCACCAGCCCGACATTGTTTTTCTGGATATTCAGATGCCTAAAATCAATGGGTTCGAAATGCTTGAAATCATCGACAAACCGCCCGCTGTTATCTTTACAACGGCTTTTGACGAATATGCAATCCGGGCTTTTGAACAACATGCCGTGGACTATCTTTTAAAGCCCATCACCAAGGCAAGGTTTGATCAGGCCATGGCTAAATTCCTTGATACGAGGCAAATGGAGACCGGAAAGGAAAATACGCGGAAATTATTGGATAACGCAGCACATACGCCCGGAAAATTAGAACGACTAGTTATAAAGACGGGTGCTAAAATCAAAATTGTCCCGGTAACCAGCGTGTTATACTTAGAGGCGGATGATGACTACGTAAGGATACATACGGATGATGGTACATTCTTGAAGAATAAAACAATGGCTGCGTTCGAAGCGCAATTGGATCCACTTCAGTTCGTCCGCGTCCACCGTTCTTTCATTGTCAAAATAGACCATATCATCCGCTTAGAGCCCCATGAAAAGGACGGCCATATCGCCATACTCACTAACGGAAAAAACGTCAGTGTGAGTAAAGCCGGTTATGCACGCCTAAAACAATTATTAGGAATGTAGTTTGGTTTCACGTAATTTTGCTGAATGTTTGGAACCATGAATAGCATAGTCTGCGCCTTATTCACATTACTATTATCCGTATTTTCAGCCATTGCCCAAGACGAAGACGCCCAACGCATCAACCAGGCTGTTTTCAATAAAATAGAATATCACTTCAACCTACAGGAAACCGATTCTATCTACGCGCTGGCCGGTCCAAAATTTAAGCAATCATTCTCGCTGCAAGCCTTCCAAACGGTGATGACCCAACAGCTCTATAGCCTTGGACAGATTCAATCAGCCGAATTAAAAAGCTATGAAAAAGGCGTAGGCGTCTATAAACTGAATTTCCTCAGTACCCCCTTACAAGTTGTTTTGGGACTTGATAGCCTTCACCGGATTGAAACATTGCTTTTCCAACCCTATGCCGGTGATCCGGTGGCAGAAAAACCCGAACCTGCCTCCCCCAGCAATGCCGTGGCCGCAAAATTTGACCGATATGTAGATTCTGTTGCCTTAAGTTATAGCCGCAAAGGCCATACCCATGCGCTCGCCATCGGTATCTTCAACGCCGGCAAGACCAGCAGCTTCTACTATGGCGAAACGGAAAAAGGCAACAAACAACTTCCGGATGAAAACACCCTCTTTGAAATTGGCTCAATAACCAAAACATTTACAGCTACATTGCTCGCTTACCTGGATCAAACGCAGCAGCTGAGCATCGATGATACCATTACCAAATACTTGCCAGACTCCGTAGCATCAAACCCTGATCTTCAACGGATTACACTCAAACAATTAGCTAATCATACCTCTGGCCTGCCACGCCTGCCCAGCAATATCAACGCTACTGCGGCTGCACATCCGTTGGATCCGTATCGCGGCTATTCCAAGGAACATCTGTATGCTTATTTAAAGTCTTATCAAGCGGATACGCCTCCTGACTCTGTCTATCTGTACAGCAACTTGGGCTTTGGCTTATTAGGCGACATACTTGCAACGAGCTATGGGAAGCCATACGATGAGATGGTACAAGCGATTATTTGCCAACCATTGGGACTGAAAAACACCACTGAACACCCTAACCCGGAAAGCCAATATGTGGCAAAGGTATACAACCAAAAGGGCGAAGAAACACCATTATGGACGTTCGATGCCTTTACGGCTCATGGTTCACTGAAGTCCACCACGGCAGATTTGCTCAATTACGCCAAAGCTCACTTTAAGCTACCCGAAAGTGATCTGGAACATGCCTTGGCACGCACTCGGCAGTTTACGTACTTCAACCCTCCGGATACCGACATCGGTCTTGCATGGCATATGAACCTCATCGGCGACGAGCTTGTCTATTGGCACAACGGCGGCACGTCCGGTAGTAATAGCTACATGGCATTTACCCCCGACAAAAGAATAGCGATAGTTGTACTTTCCAATACCGCAGAATCCGTAGATACCATCGGCGTAGCAATTTTGAATTTTATCCTGGCCATGCAATAACCGAACTCAAGTTCGTCTATTTTTGTATCTATTCCGTTGCATCATCCCTCTTGTAGGTAGAATTGATATTTTTGCTGTGAAAGAGCATACACACCATGAAACGGTTTCTTTTTATTGCATTAATCGGCTTCGGACCATGTGTTGTGGCCCAACAGACAGCCTTCGAACGCGACAGCAACACGACGGCCACTTATAACGAAGTGATAGCCTTCTATCAATCTCTTGACACAAAATACCAGACTTGCACGCTGCTTACCTGCGGCCTAACGGATTCAGGTAAGCCACTGCATTTATTTGTTATCTCCAAAGACGAACAATTCGACCCCCAAAAACTTCATCAACAAGACAAAACCATTATCCTCATCAACAACGGCATCCATCCGGGCGAACCGGAGGGAATCGACGCCTCAATGATGCTGGCCAGGGACTTGCTGGCACAAAATAGTCTTCCCGCCAATGCGGTATTGTGCATCATTCCGGTTTATAATATTGCCGGAATGCTCAACCGCGGTACATCACGCGCCAACCAAAATGGGCCGGAATCTTATGGCTTCCGTGGCAACGCTCGTAATTATGACCTCAATCGAGATTTCCTAAAGACCGATTCGCGCAACGCTCGTTCCTTTCAGGAAATCTTCCACGTGTGGCAACCGGATGTCTTCATGGACACGCACACAAGCAACGGCGCTGACTATCAATACGTCATGACACTCATCGACACACAGGTTGATAAACTGCATCCCGCAATACAACATACGGCGTCGGCGTTCACGGCCGAATTATATAAACGTATGGAAATAAGCAACTTCGGCATGGTTCCTTACGTCAACTTTCGTGGGCGAACACCCGAATCGGGATTGGTATCGTTCTTTGAAAGCCCACGCTACTCTACGGGATATGCTGCCCTACACCATACATTCGGCTACATGCCTGAGACTCATATGTGGAAACCTTATGCCCAACGCGTATGGTCTACCTACACGCTATTGAATCATTTTATTACCTTAGCTGATGAACGGGCTACTGAAATCCATGCCCAGCGAAAGCGGGCCCGTGAACAGTCCAAGACCCAACAACAATTCGTACTTACCTGGGAGCTCGACACCGCGCAATACGAGCACATCCTGTTTAATGGATACGAATCCAATGAAAAGCCAAGCGATGTAAGCGGCTTTCCGCGCCAATACTACGACCGCAAGAAGCCATTTACAAAAGAAATCCCCTACTATAACCGCTATAAGCCGGGGATAACAGTGGAAAAGCCATATGCATACGTCATCCCGCAAGGATGGCAGGATGTGGCGGACCTCCTGACATTGAATGGCATACAGGTAAACCGATTGGAGAAAGACACCTCACTTATGCTTCAACTTTATTACATTGAAGATTACCAAACGGCCCGTACCCCCTATGAAGGACATTATCCCCATAGCAATGTCAAACTGCGCACGGATAACCAGCTCATCCCGTGTTACCAGGGCGATTACCTCGTCATTACAGACCAACCAGGCAACCGGTATATCATCGAAGCACTGGAGCCACAGGCGACAGATTCTTACTTCAATTGGAACTTCTTCGACAGTATTCTTAGTCAAAAAGAACATTTTTCGGCGTATATCTTCGAAGATGAAGCCTTCCGGATGTTAAATGAAGATGCCGAACTGAGGCGTCAGTTTAATGCCGCAAAAGCTGCAGACGAACAATTGCGCAACGATGGCCGGGCGCAATTGGAATGGATTTATAAGCGATCGCCATATTACGAGAAAACCCACCTTCGGTACCCGGTAGGAAGACTGCTGGAACGGTAAACCGCCATTTTTGTAAGCTACTTACACCTCCTTTCGCAGGATCTCCAATGGCGGACGTAAGGTAATGGCTCTGCTATTGACCAGACCGACGAACACCGTAAGGACGGTAACAGTAAGCATGAGCAGCAATATCGTAATGATGTCGGGCGCAAATGGCACTTCAAAACTGAAAACGGCAAGCGCCCAACTCGCTCCCAAGGCAAGGAATACACCCGTGAGTGACGCAATCATGCCCAAAAAGAAATACTCAAGACCAGTGATGATCAGTATTTGCCGTTTGGACGCGCCCATCGTACGCAGCAGCACACTTTCCTTAATCCGTTGGTATTTACTTATCATCACCGATGCAATCAGTACCACAAAACCGGTAAGAATGCTGAATCCGCCCATGAAACGGATAACAAAGCCAATCTTTTCTAATATTTCGTCCAACACCGACAAAATCAGCCCCAGGTCGATGATGGAAACGTTCGGAAATTGGCGTACCATCGCCTGTTGCATCCTTGCCGATTCCACTTCATTTGGCACCCGAGTCATGAGCACATGAAATTGCGGAGCATTGTCAATCACACCTACCGGAAATATCAATCTGAAATTGGTCTGTACGCGGTTCCAGTCGACCTCCCGGAAACTTCCAACAATAGCTGGTATACGGACGCCTTGCACATTGAATAGCAGTTTATCACCGATATTCACACGGATACGGCGGGCGTAATCTTCCTCCAACGATACGCGGGCTGTATCGCCCGGAGCGGCCGTGCCCGCCCATTCGCCTGCTGTGATTTTTTCCGAATCACTCAACACTGCACGGTAGGTTGCCCTAAGTTCGCCCCCCAAGGCCCTACGCGACACCTGAATGGTGCTGTCCTTGCGGGCATCGTCGGCCGTAATGCCGTTGATTGCCTCCAGCTGAACCGTCACGATGGGCACTTCATCCAATACCGGCAATCCCTGCGCGCTCACCAATTGTGCCACCTCCGCCTTCTGCGAAGACTGGATATCAAACAGCACCATGTTTGGCTGATTTTCGCTTGCCGATAGCGCTACACGACTAATGAGCATGCCCTGCACCAAAATCAACATTGCGATAAATGCAGTACCCAGCCCGATCGCCACCACGAGAATGGCGGTTTGATTATTTGGCCGAAATAGATTAGAAAGCCCTTGTCGCCATAAATATCCCCATGACGCAGGAAAAAACCGTTTAACCAGCCATATTAGCAAACGGGCCACCATATACAACATCGTAAAAGCCAAGGCGACACCACCGGTGAATAGCAAAGTCTGCGCCATCCCATCGAGCTGCAGGTAAGCATAGACAACGATAAACAACGCGATTAGACCGTAGACAAACCAGCTCCACCGGTCCTTAAGCGGACTGGGTGCATCCAGCGATAGCCGTAGTGTATTCAATGGTGCGATGTTGCGAATACCTATCAGCGGCAACAGTGCAAACAACACGGATATCCACACGCCCAGACCAACACCCTGTGCAATCGCCCCCCATGAAACATCATTGCTAATATCCACCGGCACGAAATCCTTGAATATGGAGGGCAGGAGCTGTTGAATGAGCGTGCCCAGCAACGCACCTATCAGCGAACCGATAATACCCACCCCAAGCACCTGCACAAGATAAATCAGGAAAGCTTGCCGCGCACTCGCACCAAGGCAACGTAATATCGCAATACTATTTAACTTTTCCTTGATGTAAATGTGTATCGCGCCGGCAACGCCAATGCATCCCAGTAAAAGTGCGACGAAGCCGACCAAAGACAAAAATTTGTTCAAGTCCGAAAATGAGCGACCCGTCTCCTCTTTACGTGACGCGATGGTATCATATCCCATGCGATGCGTTTCCAAAAGCGAATCGCGGTTCGCCACAATGGCATCAGCATCCATCCCATTTTTCAAATGGAAATAATAATCGTAATTTATCCGACTTCCTTTCTGGTTAAGTCCGGTAGCCGGCAAATATTTCAATGGGATGAATACGGCCGGGGCTACCGTCGCGGATATTCCGCTTTGTCCAGGCGCCTGTTCTAACTGGCCCGCGATTTCGAAGGTCAGCGCACCTATTTTAACCGAATCTCCCACCTTAGTATCGAATTGCAGCATCAATGTCTTGTCAACCAAAGCCTGCCTAAAATTTCGGAAACTGGTTCCAGCAGTTTCTGGTATTGTTTCCAACTGCCCATAATAAGGGAAACCTTCGCTCAAAGCCCGTACTTGTACCAATCGGGTGCCGCCATTACTTGTAAACAGCACCATAGATGCAAAGCTTTGTTCCTCTGAAAAACCTTGACTCAATCCACGGATCGAATCAATAAGCTGCCGTGCTTCCCCTGTCAATTCGCGGTTGCTGTGCAATACCAGGTCCGCCCCTACCAATGTAGCGGCCTGATTGTCGATATCACGTTGGAGGTTATGGCCAAACGAATATATGGCTACAAGCGCAGCTATTCCAATAATGATGGATGAAATGAAGAGCAACAACCGCGAACGGCTCCTACGGCTGTCACGCCACGCCATGCGGATAATCCAGTCCATCGCAATCTTGTTTTGTAATGGCTGCATGGCTTACAACGCGTTGTCTTGTACAACAGTATCCGATACCACTGCGCCCCCTTTCATTCGGATGACACGTCGTGTTCTGGAAGCCAGATCCAAATCATGGGTAACGAGTATCAGGGTCGTTCCCATCTCTTTATTGAGGTTAAACAATAAATGTTCAATTGTCTCACTTGTATCGGCGTCCAGATTACCGGTCGGTTCATCAGCAAAAAGAATTTTAGGGGAGTTCGAAAATGCCCGCGCGATAGAAATACGCTGTTGCTCGCCTCCCGACAATTGCAATGGATAATGGTGCCCCCTGTTGGCCAACCCTACCCTATCCAACAGCTCAAGCGCTGTAGTCCGGCTGTTTCGTTGTCCACGCAGTTCGAGGGGAACCATTACATTTTCAAGCGCAGTCAACGTCGGGAGCAGTTGAAAATTCTGGAATACGAAGCCGACATGCTGATTGCGAACCCTCGCACGTTCATCTTCATTGAGGTCATCAAGGGGAATCCCGTTCAATACAATACTTCCGGTGCTCGCGCGGTCTAAACCTGCACATAGCCCAAGTAAAGTGGTTTTACCACTACCTGACGGGCCAACAATGGACAGCGTTGAACCCGCCTCTACTTCGAAATTGATATGTTGCAAAACCGTCAGCGATTTACCGCCGCTCTGATACGTCTTTCCGACGTTTTTTATACTTAAAATAATGGTCACGTACTCGCTAATTATTGATCGTTCTCTGTAAAAATAAACGATTTAACACCATAAAAGGAAATCCAAAACGAAAACAGGACTAAAAACCTTTGGTTTGACGCATTTTTGACGTTCTTGTTACGCTACAGAAATGACGGCAGTCAGCCCATCGAGTGATTTTATGTAAAAATGATATTACAGCCCCTTACAATAACATCTTTTTGTGCCAATATTGCACCATGAATACCCAACCCCACTTAACCATGCAAAAGATTGCTACCTTTTTTTTTCTACTTTTTGTCGCCGGTACAACGCTAGCGCAAAAAAAGCCCCTTGACCATAGCGTTTACGATGGCTGGCAAAGTATCAGTACATCTGCGATTTCTAAAAATGGCCAATTCATTTATTATATCATCAGTCCACAGGAGGGCGACGCGGAACTGGTTGTTACCACGCCCCAAAACCAGCCGTTGGGCCGCATACACAGGGCAGCCAACCCAAGTTTCTCGCCCGATGGCAAGTTCTTAATAGCTCAAATCAAGCCATTTTTCAAAGATACCCGCGAAGCAAAAATAAAAAAGAAGAAGCCCGATGAGATGCCGAAGGATTCGCTGGCCATTATGGCATTGGGAACAGCTGACGTATACAAGATACCAGCCGTAAAATCATATAAGACACCTGAAGAATCAGGCAATTATATCGCCTATATCAGCGAGCAGAACCCTGTGCGTCCGGATACGACGGCGGCAGACACCAGCAAAGCGGGCAAACCCGAACGCAAAAAGGCCCAGTCCGTTTTGCATATCCGGCACCTCACGGACGGCGAAGAAACAACCATTGAACGCGTTGAAACGTATTACTTCAGTAAAGACGGGCACGTACTGGTATACGTACGTACTGCCGCCGAAAAGGACAGCATTGGCACTGATGCGGGACTATACTATTATGATTTGGCCACCAAGACATCCAGACATATCAGCCGTGGCAAGGGTGTGTATAAAAATATAGCCTTCGATGAATCGGCCTCGCAATTGGCGTTTGTAGCCGATAAAAGTCCGGAAAAATCGCTTCAAAAAACGTTCAACTTATATTATTACACATCCGATCAGGACACGGCCGTAATCATTGCGCATCGGCAAACCGCCGGCATGCCGCAACATTGGAGTGTCAGTGGCGAAGGCAATGTACGGTTCAGCAAAAATGGGGCGAAGCTCTTTTTTGGCGTGGCTCCCATTCCTGCGGTCAAGGATACCACGTTGGTTGAGTTCGAACACGCCAAGGTAGATATCTGGCATTGGAAAGACGACTACTTGCAATCCCAGCAACTGGCTAACCTGCGCCGCGAACAAAATCGGAGTTACCTGGCGGTAACCTATCCCAAACAGGGGCGCAAGATCATCCCATTGGCAGACGAACAACTGCCGGACACCAGGCTTACGGAAGATGCTGATAATGAATTTGCACTTGCAACTACAGACGTAGGCAGACGCATTGAAACGCAATGGCAAACTGGATCATTCCAAGATATCTACGCAGTTTCCACCGTTGATGGAAGCCGAAAAAAAATAGCGGAAAACGTCAGGGGCTCCATCAGCCTTTCCCCTCAGGGCACCTATGCGGTATGGTTTAACCGTACTGATGGCAATTGGTACAGCCATGACATCCAACGCGGCCATACGGTGCAATTGAATACGGACGTACCTGTTAGTTTTGCAGATGAAGATAATGACGTACCCGATGAGCCCAATGGATATGGAATAGCCGGGTGGGATGAAGACGACAAGGAAGTCTTTATTTATGACAAATACGACATCTGGGCATTTCGCCCAGATGGCACCAAACGCCGGTTAGTCACGAACGGCGCAGGAAGGAGCAATCAGATCACCTTCCGTTATCAGGACTTAACAGACGGGCGGCCAAGCATGTTCAGACGGGGTGGCGCTGCTGTCATCGACGTAAAGAAACCTTGGATATTATCGGCTTTTAGCCACGTAACCAAAGAAAACGGCTGGTATACCACCGATGGCCGCAATAACCGTGATCCCAAAGCCATTGTCATCGGCCCATACCGATACGGTCAAATAAAAAGCGCGGAAGATACTGATTTATATGTTTATACAAAAGAAAATTACGTATCCCCGCCCGATCTCTATACATCTACCGATCTAATCAGGGAAACAAAACTCAGCAGCATCAATCCACAGCAACAACAATACAACTGGGGGACTGCTGAGTTGGTGAAATGGACCACTCCCAAAGGTTATGCTGCAGAGGGCATTCTTTATAAGCCCGAAGATTTTGATCCCAGCAAAAAATATCCCGTCATCGCGTATTTCTATGAGCGGTTGTCAAACGGGCTATACAGCTATATTCCGCCATCCCCTACACCTTCACGGCTCAATATTAGCTTCTTTGTAAGCAACGGCTACCTCGTCTTCGCTCCAGATATCCGGTATGAAATTGGCTATCCGGGGCAATCTGCCGAAGAATATGTAAACTCGGGCATGGAGGCCTTAAAAGCCCAGCCTTGGGTAGATGGTGAACACCTGGCCGTCCAAGGCCAAAGTTGGGGTGGGTACCAGGTCGCCCATCTCATTACACGCACCGACATGTATGCGGCGGCTTGGGCTGGCGCACCGGTTGTCAACATGACTTCGGCCTACGGTGGTATCCGTTGGGACAGCGGAATGAACCGGCAGTTTCAATATGAACGCACACAAAGCCGCATCGGTGCGACATTATGGGAAAACCCACAACTGTATATCGAAAATTCTCCCTTATTTCATTTACCCAATGTCATGACTCCTGTGGTCATCATGAGTAATGATGAAGACGGCGCAGTGCCCTGGTATCAAGGAATCGAAATGTTTACGGCATTACGCCGTTTACAGAAACCCGTTTGGATGCTCAATTACAACGGCGAAGCGCACAACCTTGTACAGCGGCAAAACCGTAAAGATATTCAGCGAAGACAACTGGAGTTTTTTGACCACTTCCTGAAAGGAAAGCCAGCAGCTCCTTGGATTGAAAAGGGTGTTCCTGCTGTATTAAAGGGTATCGATTGGGGCTTCGGCAAATAACGTCCACCACTCACGGATATTTACTTTTTTCATGATTCAGCGTCCAAAATCACTTGGTATTTTGGGCGCTTTCTTATGATCGGAAAAGCAACCTTATTATAAAATAAGCAATAGAAAAAAAGCAAGTCCGACAAATCTGCATAAAATGTTATTTTTATTTCCACTTTTAGTAAAAAAATAATGAAATGTCATTTTTTTTTTCGAATATTGGAGCAGAAAACAAAAAAACAACAAAGCGTATCAAACAAATAAACACAAATTAAATGTCAGGTTTGAGATTCAAGGCAGTTGAAACTGCCATATCCCGGTTAAACAACAACAAAATCTACGAAACGATTAAACCTTCTTCCTATTACTGCAAAAATGTTTTTACAACGGCGAAGATGAAGGAATATCTTCCTAAGAATGCCTATGCCGAGTTGGTAGAAACTATTGACGAAGGAAAAGCCATTAGCCTTGACCTCGCCGAGCACATTTCTCAGGCAATGAAAAGCTGGGCTATCAGCAATGGTGTAACACATTATACCCATTGGTTCCAGCCACTTACGGGCGCAACTGCCGAAAAACATGATGCGTTTTTCGAACCGCTTCCGGATGGTTCGGCTATCGACAAATTTACAGCAAGTGCTTTGGTACAACAAGAACCAGATGCTTCCAGTTTTCCAAGCGGTGGTATTCGTAATACATTCGAGGCAAGGGGCTATACAGGCTGGGATCCCTCTTCTCCCGCATTTATTTATGAAACTGGGGGCGGCAAAACACTTTGCATTCCTACCATCTTCGTATCGTATACCGGTGAGGCCTTGGATTACAAGGCACCGTTATTAAAAGCAGTCAATGCTTTGGATAAGGCGGCGGTGGACGTTGCCAATTTCTTCGATAAGTCCATAACCAAAGTCAATGCCTCCTTAGGGGTAGAGCAAGAGTATTTTCTCGTAGATTTGGCGTTGTTCAATGCCCGACCCGACTTACAACTTACTGGCCGCACGTTGTTTGGCCATATGTCTGCTAAAGGTCAGCAATTGGAGGATCATTACTTCGGTGCCATTCCTGAGCGGGTATTGGCCTTCATGGTGGATCTGGAGCAAGAAGCACTCAAATTGGGTATTCCGCTGAAGACCCGGCACAACGAAGTAGCCCCTTCACAGTTTGAATGTGCACCGATGTTTGAGGAAATCAACCTGGCTATTGATCACAACCAGCTATTACTCAATGTCATGGAGCAAGTAGCCCTACGGCATAAATTCAAGGTGTTGATCCACGAAAAACCTTATGCCGACATCAACGGCTCAGGCAAGCACAACAACTGGTCAATGATTACCAACACTGGGGTAAACCTGCTTTCTCCCGGCAAGACACCGAAAAACAATTTGATGTTCCTTTCGTTTTTCGTCAATGTCATCAAAGCGGTACATGACAATGCAGACCTCCTGCGCGCATCCATCGCAAGTGCCGCCAATGACCATCGCTTGGGTGCTAACGAGGCCCCACCTGCCATTATTTCCATCTTCCTTGGCAGCCAACTAAATGCTGTGCTTGACGAAGTAGAAACCGCAAGGGTAGCAAAGAAAGTCAAAAACGAAACGTTACTTTGGCATGGTATTCCCAAAATTCCTGAGCTGCAATTAGACAATACCGATCGGAATCGAACGTCGCCATTTGCGTTTACGGGAAACAAATTTGAGTTCAGGGCAGTCGGTTCGTCGGCAAACAGTGCCAGCCCGATGACCGTCCTCAGTGCTATCGTAGCAAACCAATTAATCGAATTCAAGTCGGAAGTTGACAAGCAAATCAAAAAAGGCACGAAGAAAGATTTGGCGCTGCTTAACGTTGTACGCAAATACATCAAAGAATCCAAAGCTATTCGTTTCGAAGGCAACGGATACAGCAAAGAATGGGAAGAAGAAGCGCATAAGCGGGGCCTTTCCAACATTAAGACGACGCCAAAAGCACTGGACGTTTACGTTAGCGAGAAATCACTCGAACTTTTTGAAAAACTTGGCGTACTAAGTAAGCGGGAGAGCAAGGCTCGCCACGAGATCTTACTGGAAAACTATTATAAGAAGATCCAGATTGAGGCACGGGTATATGGTGAAATTGTAAACAGTCTTATCGCTCCGGCCGCTTTTAACTATCAGAATGATCTGATAACCAATGTCAAAGGGCTAAAAGACATCGGATTAAAAGCGGATACTTATAATGCTCAAGTAGAGCTTATTGAGCGTATATCCACGCATGTCAATACCATTATTGCTGAAGCTGAGGCCATGCGCCAAGAACGCAAAAAAGCCAATGTATTGGAAGACACACGCGAAAAGGCCATAGCTTATGATGAAAATGTAAAACCTTATTTTGACAAAATCAGGTATCACATCAATAAACTTGAGCAGATAATTGACGACCGCAAGTGGCCATTGCCAAAACTTCGGGAGCTCCTTTTCGTAAGATAACTTACCTCCCTCTAAACTTAAATTTAGTGGCCCTCCGATTGAGGGCCACTTTTTTTCTTATCAAACTTTTTCTTGATGTAGTCGACCAGTGACCTGTCATCTCCTTCTTCCATATCGCTCAACTCCAGTTCCAGGGCTTTATTGCTGACCTGAATCTCAAGCAACGAAATAATGAGCGATATAGCAAAAAAAAGCAGGCTCAGCGCAAAGGTCAGCTCTGAGAAGTAGTTGTTTTCAATATAAATGCAGTACATGCAAACGATGCAGGCGACGAAGCTCAATACACCCATGGCCTGCATTTGCTTAATCAACTTCAACCGATACCGAAGATTCTGAATCTGTCCATGCAAAACACCGCTTTTATTGTGTTCAAGATATTTTGCATGCAGGCTGCGGACCAACGCAGCTAACGCCAAAAACCGATTGGTGTAAGCCAACATAATTAAACTGATTGCCGGAAATAGCAGCGCTGCTGTATTAAATGTAATATTCATTGGTACAAAAAAATCAAAAATACTTTGCACATACAAATCGCACAACCTATATTTGCAATCGATGTGTGCATGCACACACAAATCAATTCCTCTTCAAAAGGTCTTGGTTTATAAAGAAGTGGCGAGAGACTGGCTCAATGACCCACTGGCAACCATCTGAAGCGACGGAAAAGGTGCCAAATCCTGTCCCAACCAACATTGTTGTTGGGAGCATATAAATAAAAAGACAATGAACATGTATCCAACAAGCAGCAATCGTTATCCAGCCAATTGGACATCTGGGCATCAGACCGCCTCCCTTACCGTCATTCAAGCCATCCGAATGTGCAGCGGAACGATGTGTACATGCTGCTAATCCCGTACACGCAATAGGTATACAAGTTGCTGGCTAGCGCCCGCAGCGATACTGGTGTACCGTAGCGCATGCATCCTTTGTAATATCAGATTAATCCACAAATAAAAACAGCAGATTATGGCTAATGAAAATCTAAAATTTGAGACCTTGCAAGTACACGCTGGCCAAGAAATCGACCCCACTACGGGTTCGCGTGCGGTACCCATCTATCAAACCACGTCGTATGTATTCAATAGTGCGGCACACGGCGCGAATCTATTTGCCCTGAAAGAATTTGGCAACATATACACACGGATTATGAACCCAACCACTGATGTGTTTGAAAAGCGCATCGCTGCGTTGGAAGGCGGAGTGGCCGCATTGGCTGTTGCGTCAGGACAAGCCGCTCAATTCATCGCATTGACCAACATATTAGAAACCGGTGATAATTTTGTCAGCGGCGCAAACCTATATGGTGGCACATTCAATCAGTTCAAGGTATCCTTCAAACGATTAGGCATAGAAGCACGATTTGCAAAAGACGACGCTCCAGAGAATATCGAGGCGCTCATCGATGACAATACCAAAGCGATTTATGTAGAAACGATCGGCAATCCGAGCTACAGCATTCCAGACTTTGAGCGGATTTCGAGTATCGCGCAAAAATACGATTTACCACTCATTGTAGATAACACATTCGGCGCAGCCGGCTACCTTTTCAAACCATTGGAACATGGTGCACATGTTGTGGTTGAGTCGGCCACTAAATGGATTGGCGGCCATGGCAACAGCATCGGCGGCGTAATTGTTGATGGAGGAAACTACAACTGGGGAAATGGCAAATACAAGCAATTCAGCGAGCCGTCTGAAGGCTACCATGGCTTGGTATTCAGTGACGTGTTCGGCGTGGGCGGCCCATTCGGGAATATTCAATTTGCTATTCGTGCACGTGTGGAAGGGCTTCGGGATTATGGCCCCGCGCTTTCGCCGTTCAATGCCTTTCTGTTATTACAAGGCCTGGAAACACTTTCGCTACGCGTACAACGCCACGTAGACAACGCCCTTGAAGTAGCCAAATGGCTTGAAAGCCACCCACAGGTTGAGCGGGTAAGCTATCCGGGCTTAAAAAATCATCCACACCATAACAACGCCCAAAAGTATCTAAAAAATGGTTTCGGCAGCGTATTGTCATTTATCATCAAAGGAGGTGCGGATAAGGCCAATGCATTCATCGATGCCCTGCAATTGATAAGCCATCTGGCAAATGTTGGCGATGCGAAAACATTAATCATACACCCTGCAGCCACCACACATCAGCAATTGAGTGAAGCTGACCAGCTGAACGCCGGCGTATTTCCTGGTTTACTCCGTATTTCTGTGGGTATCGAACACATTGACGATATCAAAGCCGATCTGCAACAGGCATTTGATAAGATTAGGTAACCCCGATCACTAAGCAGCAAACAAACACAATGCATGTTACATATATTGACAAATTCCAGAACATTTAACTTGAAAGTGGAGCGCACGTTGCCACGTTAGCTGAGCCAGACATTAAATAACGTAACAGTAAACATGAACAACAAACTTACCTTGGGGATTTTCGGTTTTGGTGTAGTGGGGCAAGGGCTGCACGATATCATCAAAACCAAAAATCTCAACCTTGCAATCAAACGATTCGTCATCAAACACCCTGAAAAGAAACGCACATTACCCGCCGAACTGTTTACCACCGATGCCAACGCCGTGCTGGACGACCCGGAAATCAATACTGTTGTAGAGCTTATCGACGATGCGGAGGCTGCCTTCGATATCGTGTCCAGCGCCCTCCGGTCGGGGAAAAACGTCGTTTCTGCCAATAAAAAAATGATCGCAACCCACTTAGCTGATTTGATAGCCATCCAGCAGGAGTATGGCACAAGTTTGCTATATGAAGGGGCGGTATGCGGAAGCATTCCCATTATCAGGAACCTCGAAGAGTACTATGACAATGAACTGCTCCATGCAGTGACGGGTATCTTCAATGGTTCATCCAACTATATTTTATCTAAAATATTTAACGAAAATCTGGCATATGCTACGGCGTTGAAACAAGCTCAGGACCTCGGTTTTGCAGAGACTGATCCTACATTGGACGTCGGTGGGTACGATCCAAAATTTAAGCTGGCTATTGTAGCATCGCATGCTTACGGCCTTTATATCGCCCCGGAAGCGATTTTGAATATCGGAATAGACAAGCTTAGCGCATCCGATATCCAATTCGCCAAAGAAAAGAATTTCAAAATCAAATTGGTCCCTACAGCGCGGGAAATCAATGATAAATCTGTCATTTTATATGTGTTGCCAAAGCTGATTCCTCGCGACAACATATTGTATGGCGTAGAGAACGAATACAACGGTGTGCTGGTTAAAGCCGCATTCGCCGATGAGCAATTTTTCTATGGCAAAGGCGCCGGCGGCCATCCAACGGGATCCGCCGTACTATCCGACATAGCGGCTTTGCGGTATGGTTATAAATACGAGTACAAAAAACACATTGATGCCAACGGGCTTGCTTACAGCACGGATTGGGAAATAGAAGTCTACCTACGTTACAAAGAGGAGAGCTTTATTGAACATCTCAAGTTCACTTCGATCAGCGAGCGCTATTATGCCCAGGACTTTAAATATATTATAGGAAAAGTTAATCTGAGCAATATCCTAAAAAATCGGGATATTATCGATAGAGAAGGGTATTTTCTCGCCGAGATAGCGTAGCAAGCCAGGTATTTGATAAAAAAGTAAAAATAATAAAACATAAGCTTCGGTTGTGCATTTAAATATATATATTGCTTTAAAAATCCTGATATTATGCACAGTATTGCTGCCTTATTACTTTTTTTATTGACAAACTCCGCTAATATTGCGTTCGCCCAGCAGCACGATACGGTCCAGGAAACCGCATGGCAAACTTATGGCTATATCGTATTAGGCGCGATCGTGCTCATTATAGTCGTAGTGGTTTTGATTCGGAGACAGTATCGGAAGTTCAATGAATGAACAGATGGGATTGCCCACGGCCTGGTGCCGTGGGCATGAAAACCTAAGCTTCTCTTTTTAAGCCGTATTTTTCTATCTTGCTATAAAGGTGGCTACGTTGTATGTCGATTTCGTCCGCGGTCTTTGACACGTTCCAGCCATTCTTTTCCAGCTTATATTTAATATATTCCTTCTCTGTATAGTCCTTGAAATCCTGAAAGGAAGAGAAATCGTCATAGTGGTTGGCAGAAACACTGTGGGATGTAGCGACGACAGCGGGCTTCGCTTCGATGGTAGGCTCCGTCTTGATTGGAGCAACAGGCGATGCTTCAGAAAAAGAGCCTGGATTAGCAAATGCCCGCACATCGTGGTCTGTAACGGATTTATCACTGAGGATAATCAGACGCTCCACCATATTACGGAGCTCACGGATATTTCCCGTCCATGGTAACGCTTTCAGTGCTTCCATGGCCTCTTCAGTTATCTGTTTCACCGGCATGTTGTATTCTGCACAAATCTCCTCACAGAAATGCTTTGCCAATACGGGAATGTCATCTTTTCGCTCAGTCAAGGGCGGCACATGAATAATGATTACACTCAGCCGGTGATACAAGTCCATACGGAAGTTGCCTGCATCGATTTCTTTAAGCAAGTCCTTGTTGGTAGCAGCAATTACCCGTACGTTTACAGCAATTTCTTTCTCACCACCCACCCGCGTAATTTTGTTTTCCTGCAGGGCCCTAAGCACTTTGGCCTGTGCCGAAAGACTCATGTCTCCGATCTCATCCAAAAAAAGCGTTCCGTTGTGTGCTTGTTCAAACTTTCCAATACGTTGTTTAACAGCCGACGTAAACGACCCTTTTTCGTGCCCGAACAGTTCGCTTTCAATAAGTTCCGACGGGATAGCGGCGCAATTCACTTCAATAAGCGGCGCATTTGCACGAGGCGACTTTTCATGCAGCCAACGAGCCACAAGTTCTTTGCCGCTGCCATTCGCACCCGTCACTAACACCCTGGCATCTGTTGGAGCCACACGTTCAATAGTTTCTTTGATGCGTTGAATAGCACTCGAATCGCCAAGAATATCCCGTGTCTTACTTACTTTCCGTTTCAGCACTTTGGTCTCGGTAACCAGGGTACCGCGCTCCAACGCATTGCGGACTGTAATAAGCAACCGATTAAGATCTGGCGGTTTGGATATAAAGTCGTACGCCCCTTTCTTGCTAGCTTCGACGGCTGTTTCAATTGTACCGTGGCCGGAGATCATGATAAAAGGCAGATCCGGTTTGATTGTCAGCGCTTCAGTAAGCACCTCCATGCCGTCCATCTTGCTCATCTTGATGTCACAGAGCACCAGGTCTACATCTTCCCTCTTGATGATGTCCAGACCGTCGATTCCATTATCCGTGTCGATTACCTTGTAATCCTCGTATTCAAGGATTTCCCTTAATGTACTTCGAATCGCTCTTTCGTCGTCAATGATTAATATCTTGGTCATATTTTGTATTGGGTATAGCGTATTGCGTACCGGATACACAAATAAAAGTATTCTTCCATTTTGCTGTCCTCCAAATACACTTTTCCCTCCGCATATATCAAAAAAAGCAAACCCTGTAAGCCGGATTCTGTATCCCAATAGCCTGCTACAGCAGGTGCATGGGACTTCTATCATTTATCTAGGCTTGCCATCACTGGCAAGCTCCAGCGGCCTACCCGTTGCGGTTCCCATGAGGGATGGAAGCGAGCAACCTCCTAATCTCCGCAACCTATTTGGCCTTTCAACCCCCGGGGTTTACCGCGATGCGTGTCACCACGCAAAGCCGTGGGCTCTTACCCCACGTTTTCACCCTTACCTATGCCGAAACACAGGCGGTTTTTTTTCTGTGGCACTTTCCGTATTCCGGCCATCGCCGAAACCCTTCCCGTTAGGAAGCGGGGTGCTCTACGTTGTCCGGACTTTCCTCCCCGGCATCCGGCCGGAGCGATAGAACAGGTTTGCTACCCTGCAAAGGTAAGCAATAAGTCACGAATTTGGAAGTGCAGCATATCCGTGCGGCTGCCGAGCTTTTTTACGTAAGAACACAGGCTCTATGTACTTGTTTTATAAAACTTCGCTCCAAAAAGGAAAATCACGAAGTAGCAGATGATGGGTAAGTAATAGGCAACGGCAACGTCATAATCAGCAACCCGCCCCATAATAAACGGAAAAATAGCCGCTCCTACGACCCCCATCACAATGAAGGAGGACGCTTGTTGTGTATGCGGCCCAAGATTCTTGAGGCCAAGGCTGAAGATCGTGGGAAACATGATACTGAAAAAGAAATTAAGCATCAGCAACGCAATGAACGACGGCCATCCCCAGCTCTGTGCAATAATTAGGCACATGACGATATTGCATGCGGCAAATGCAGCTAATAACTTATTGGGAGCTATATACTTCATCAGGAATGTGCCCACAAACCGGCCGATGGTCATCATGACCATACTCGTGGCAAAATAATAACCGGCTAATTCATCGGACAGTCCCATTTTCTCATGCCCATAGTTGATGAAAAACGCCCATGTACCTCCTTGCGCGGCAGCATTGAAAAATTGCGCTATAAATGCCCAGATAAAATGGCGATGCAGGAATAAACCTTTTTTAGCCGGCATAGGTGCTGTCTCCTGTGCCGTGCCATGTACATTCCCGCCTTCAAATGGTAGCGCTGGAATGCGCAACAAGCTAAACATGATGGCAACAAGGACAATGACTACACCAATCCCTACATAAAGCATCTTGACTGATGTCAAGCTCCCTGCTTCGCCGATATTACCGCTTAATATAAAATAACTTCCCAGCGTTGGACCGATGATGGTTCCGAGTCCGTTGAAGGATTGCGCAAAATTAATGCGCCTGTCACTCGATGCTTGATCACCCAACGAAGCAATAAATGGATGCGCGACCGTTTCCAAAGTGGCCAATCCGCACGCTAATATAAATAATGCTACACGGAAAAAGGTAAAGGACTCCGCATCAGCAGCCGGAACAAACAAGAAGGCGCCCGCAGCGTACAAAGCCAAGCCAAGCAATACACCCGATTTGTATCCAAACCGCTTCATGAAGAGACCGGCCGGAATGCCCATCACGGCGTATGCGCCGAAAATTGAAAACTGTACAAGACCTGACTCAGCCCTCGACACGCCAAGTACGTTCTGGAAATGTTTATTCAATACATCACCCATGGTGATGGCGATACCCCAAAGTAAAAATAACAGCGTGACAAAGCCAAATACGAGCCAATATTTACGTTCGGTAAGCTTAGATGTTTGGTTAGCTGGCAACTCCTGACTGCCAGATTTCGACAATAAATTTCCCATGCAATTTTAAGGTTAAATCAGCTCGGTCAAAGCCATAACGCATTACGACCTGCCAAATATATAAACCGTTTTAGCTATCCGAAAGAAAAAGCTAATTATTTTTTCTTCCGAGGTAAGCTTGGGCCTCTATCAACATCAAGCCGCTTAATTGAGCGGACAGGTCCACCACACCATGGTGCAATCTATTCCAATCTGGCCCTACCAACAGTTGCGGTCTTATTAATGCTTGGCCCGCCACGGCCGACGCGTTTGCACCGATAAATTGGACATATTCATCCCGTTTACCTGCCGGTACAACCGTATCTTGGGCAAGTCGCGCAAGGTAGCGAACAAAAATACCTTTAAATAATCCTCCATCGCCCTGCCCCTCATAACGAAGTATACCATTGGGCGAAATGACGCTGCTTTTGAGCGATGCATCCGCAGTGCAGCGGGCATCATCCAGATAAGTTCGCTTGTTGGTCACCTCATAAAGCGCATGAGCAGCTCCCAAAAAGACACCTTGGTTATAAGTAAAAAGCCAATCTTTGTCAATGCGGCCATCCCCCTGCCGGTTAATGCCATCCCATACCACTCCGGATACCGGATCCACGAGTGTGGCTTTCAGCCAGTCATAGAGAGCGATAGCTGTCTGAAGATCCGATGCTCGTCCAAAATGCTGGTATAGCCGGCATGCCAGTATAATTGCCGGCGCATTTGCCGGTGTATTTTTATAGGCTCGTTGGTCTTTCCGCCATGCCACACCACCGCCTTGATGCGGGTTGATACCCGTTTGGATATCAGACCAAAGAATATTTACGGCATCGAGAAACACGGGATCTCCTCCGGCTTCATACGCTCTTAAGCTCGCCAACGCCAGCCACAGCATATCGTCGTAAAACACATTCGGGTATCGGCTGCCGTTGGTTTCATGCATTCCGCTCAACAGCCGTTTTGCCCGTATAAGATACGTACTGTCTTTTGTACGCAAAAAGCCATCCACCAGCACATCGAGGGCATGCGCATTCCACCAATAGTGGAACGTGGTGTCTCCCGCGTTGTCTTGAATGTAATAATTGCCATTAGCGGATAGATAGGTCGTGTAGGTGGATTGCTGCAGCGAATCTGCCAGCGCAGCCCAGTAGTCAATACCACGGTTTTCCGCTCCTTGCTTCGAGCAAGTCAAAAGATGCCCAACAAGTATCAAAGATTTCAAAAACATCATGACGATATAATTTTTTTTATCAAATTGCTTGCGCGATCACATATCCACTTGCCCAAGCCCACTGAAAATTGTACCCCCCCAGCCATCCCGTCATGTCTACGCATTCGCCGCCGAAATACAATCCGGCTACTTTCTTTGCTTCCAAGGTTTGCGGGTTCAATTCGTCTACGGCCACTCCACCGCGCATTACCTCTGCCTTGTCGTACCCCTTGTCGCCCGCTGGCCTTACGACGAACCGATGGATCGTTTCTGCGATCCGCTTGGAATCTGTCTTTCCCAATGACGCGATTTTTGTATCGATCGGCAGAAATCTACCGAACGCTTCCACCAGCCTACGGGAGTAGAAATTGCCGAGCACTTGCGAAACTAACCGCCTCCCTCCTGCCTCCCGTTCATCCTTTATCAATCGTTCGATGGAGAAATGGGGCAACAAATCGATTGCAATGGTCTCGCCTGGCCGCCAGTACGATGAAATCTGCAATATCGCCGGACCGCTTAGTCCCCAATGGGTAAATAGTATATTCTCTTCAAAGCTGATGCGTTCATTGGCGACGCGGCAGAAAACGCTGTTGCCCGAAAGCGAAGCAAACCATTCGGCATTTTTTCCCGTAATGGCCAACGGCACCAACGCTGGAGCTACAGGCACGATGTCCAAGCCAAACTGGCGTGCAGTACGCAATGCAAAGTCACTGGCTCCCAACTTTGCCACCGGCAGCCCCCCGCTCGCGATGACCACCGCCTTCGCTTTCGCTTGTTTCAGCTTCCCCTCATGTTCATAGCTTACCTCAAACATGCCGTCCGGTGTTCTGGCAACGGATAGGACCTGACTATTCAGGTTCAGCGCCTGCCCGTGCCGTTGAATCAATCTGGCGAAAGCCCGTACCACATCTTTGGCGCTATCACTTACGGGAAAAAGCTGGCCCAGTTTTTTCTCCTTCCCGATAATTCCCTGCTGTTCAAAAAAGGCAACGGTATCGGCCACCGTCCACCTCGCAAACACTTGATCGGCGAATGCCGGATTGGCCGACACAAAGTTCGCCGCCGATGTATGTAAGTTGGTATAGTTGCACCGCCCCCCACCTGATATGAGTATCTTCGCCCCCGGACGGTCATTACGTTCCAATACCAATGTATGCCTGCCACGCATGCCCGCTTGTACGGCGCACATCAAGCCGCAAGCCCCACCACCGACAATAATGGCATCGTATTGTTTATCCACAAGCAATTGTAAGCTATAAGTTAAAATCCACCGTTCGCCGCTCCATCCAACTTTTTTCAGCCAGCTCTATGATACGGATAACGTTACGTGCCTCTTCGGGCTTTACAGCAAGTGTTTGCCGACCCAAAACGGCGGCCCAGATATTCCGGTAAAACGCTGGATAGTTACCGCGCTCACTTTCGATATATTCAATGATATCCGTACCGGCTTGAAGTACATTCAGTTTTCCCCATATGTCACTGGATTCCCTCCCCCAATCGGGATTCCCACGAGGTGATTCCCCTGCTTTGAGGGCTGCTTCCTGAGGATCCACACCGTATTTTACAAAAGCTCCGTTCAAACCATACAGCGCATAGCGCGGCGACGGCTCCTTTACAAGCATCGCACCTTTCAACGACACCTTGAGTTGCGGGTAGTGAAGGATAAGTTCAAAGTCATCCACCGCCTGTGCACCAGGCCGCTGCTTGCGCAGATCGGCATTGATGGCTTCGGGGGTTCCAAACAGTTGAAGGGACTGATCGATAAGATGTGCGCCCAAGTCGTAGAGAATACCCGATCCGGGCAGTCCGGCCTCACGCCAGGCACCTTCCCTAAGCGTATTACGGAACCGGTCATATCGCGCTTCAAAGGAAACCAGCCGACCTAGTCGGCCACTTTCCATCACCTTTTTGACTGTCAGGAAATCGCTGTTCCAGCGGGCATTGTGGTGCACGCTGAGCAGCAACCCTCGCTCCTTGGCCAACGTTATCAGTTCATCCGCCTCCGCTGCGGTATTGGTAAAAGGCTTCTCTACCACTACATGTTTGCCGGCGAGCAATGCAGCTTTGGCGAGTGTATAATGCACGTCGTTCGAAGTAGCCACCACGACCAAATCTATGTCATCATCATGGATGATGTCATCCGCATGTGCCACAACGGCTACCCCGGGATACCGTTCTTGCAGCACTTTTTGTTGCTCCGGCTTGCGAGCACTTACACTACGCAACCGCAAACCGTCGATAGCCGTAATGACTGGGGCATGAAACACTTGCCCCGCCATACCAAAGCCGATAAGTCCAACGTTAACCTCGCTTGCCATCACATTCGCTCTGGAACCGCAATTCCCAACAATTTCATGCCTCCTGCAAGTATACGGGCCGTAGCTGACGATAGATGTAGCCTGAACACCCGCAATTCCTCTTCATCGGCCTTAAGAATAGATTCCTCATGGTAAAATTTGTTATATTGCTTGGCGACTTCATAGCAATAGTTGGCCAATTGTGCTGGGCTGAACTCCTTAGCCGACGCTTCGATGATAACCGGATAATTATACAACAGCTGAATCAAGTCGCGCTCGCTGGAAGCTAGCGTTGCAGGCATCACTAATGGCGTATCCAATGAATAAGCCCCTTTAGTCAGTACCGATTTGATCCGTGCGTGAGTATATTGGATAAACGGCCCGGTATGTCCTTGAAAATCGATTGATTCGTTGGGATCAAAGAGCAATCGCTTTTTTGGTTCCACTTTAAGCAGGAAGTACTTTAATGCGCCCATACCGATGATATGGTAGAGATACTCCTTTTCCGTATCGGACAGCCCTTCTGTTTTTCCCAATTCTTCCGTCCGTTTTTTGGCGGTTTGATACATCTCGTCCATCAGGTCATCAGCATCAACCACCGTGCCTTCACGTGATTTCATTTTGCCGGATGGCAGGTCGACCATGCCATATGACAAGTGGAATAGGCCGGAAGCCCATGGCTTACCCAGCTTTTGGAAAATCAGGAAAAGCACCTTGAAATGATAATCCTGTTCATTCCCCACAACATAGATGGATTCGTCCATTTGGAAGTCATTATATTTCAACTGGGCAGTACCTAAGTCCTGTGTTATGTAGACAGACGTGCCGTCCCCTCTCAGTACCAACTTTTCATCCAGCCCATCCCCTGTCAGGTCTATCCATACGGAGTTGTCAGCCTTCCTGAAAAACACCCCTTTGTCCAACCCTTCTTGAATGATATCCTTACCGAGAAGGTAGGTATCAGATTCGTAATAGTATTTATCGAAATCTACGCCAAGGCGGTCGTATGTCTGCTCGAATCCAGCGTATACCCAACCGTTCATCAACTTCCACAACGTAATCACCGATTCGTCGCCGGCCTCCCATCGTTGGAGCATTGCCTGCGCTTCGCGGATGATAGGTGCTTGTTTCTTGGCTTCCTCTTCGCTGAAGCCTTGCGACATCAATTCGTCTATCTCTTGTTTATATGCCTTATCAAACTGTACATAATATTTGCCTACGAGGTGATCCCCTTTTAATCCACTGCTTTCGGGTGTTTCTCCGTTCCCCCACCGCTGCCAGGCCAACATCGATTTGCAGATATGGATACCGCGGTCGTTCACGAGGTTAGCCTTGATAACCTCATACCCGTATGCTTTCAGTATTTCAGCAACCGAATAACCCAGCAGGTTATTACGGATGTGTCCCAAGTGTAACGGCTTGTTGGTGTTTGGCGATGAATATTCGACCATTACCTTGCTTCCGTTTGAAGGAAATTTACCAAAACTTTCCCCAATAATGTGTGTTTTAAACACATCGGTCCAGTACGCGTCAGACAAGCTAAGGTTGAGAAAGCCCTTGATGGTGTTAAACGCGGCTAGTTCGGGAAGCTGTTCCTTTAGGTACGCGCCAATTTCGGCACCTGTGACTTCCGGAGATTTTTTGGAAAACCGCGTGATTGGAAACACAACAATGGTTAGCTGCCCCTCAAATTCTTTCCGCGTTTCTTGTATTGTTAGCTGATTTTCCGGGATATCGGAGTCATATAAGGCTTTGACTGCCTGCTGGGTATGATAAATAAGCTGTTGTAGTATCGTATTGACCATGTAAGTATTTAAGCATTAATTTCTTAGCATTGATATGCGAAATCGCAAATTTACATTAGATATATACATCGTTTCGTAGCGAAAATATATCTTTGCCAAACTTAGACAAACAGGCCATCATATGCAAATTGATGTTTGTCCAATTCGCCTCTGCCATTGAAACGCAGACGATTATTTAGAAGAAAAATATACAAAAAATGCAGAGCTATCAGGAATTTCTTGACCTAAGCGTAGGTTTCCCTCAGGATGGGTTTGAAATCATAGACGACGAGCTGTACTTCCATGATCTCAATCTGATGGAAATGATTGAGACATATGGAACGCCGTTGCGTTTCACCTACCTACCCATTATCAGTAAGAAGATACAGCAAGCCAAGATATTATTTCAAACGGCGATATTGAAACACAACTATCGCGGCACCTACAAATATTGCTATTGCACGAAAAGTTCGCATTTCAAGCATGTGGTGGAAGAAGCATTGAAAAATGACATCCACTTGGAGACTTCCTCAGCTTTTGATATGCCCATGATCGATGCATTGGAGAAGAAAGGAGTGGTTAATAAGGATATTACGGTCATCTGCAACGGATTCAAGACCTATCAGTATAAGCAGTACATTATCGATATGCTGCACGATGGGTACAAGAACATTATTCCCGTATTGGACAATAAAGAAGAGTTTAATATCTATGACGACGAGGTAGAGCTTGAAGAGCCCTGCAACCTTGGTATCCGTATTGCAGCGGAGGAACAGCCGGATTCACCGTTCTATACTTCCCGGTTGGGTATCCGTTTGGAGGATATCCTCGACTTCTATAACAACAAAGTTGCCCCCAATCCCAATTTCAGGGTCAAATTACTCCATTTTTTTATTAATTCAGGCATATCGGACACCCCCTATTATTGGAATGAGCTGGAGAAGTATGTCACACTTTACTGCAAGTTCAAAAAAATTAACCCAGACCTGGACACCCTTGACATCGGCGGGGGCATGCCGTTTAAGGATTCCTTGGTGCACGATTTCGATTATGAATACATGGTTAATGAAATCGTGAACCGTATCAAGCAAATCTGCGCAGTGCATGACGTTATGGAACCCGATATCATCACCGAATTCGGTAAGTATACCGTTGCGGAAGCTTCCGGCATTCTCTATAAGGTAATTGGCCGCAAGCAACAAAACGACCGCGAAAAATGGTTGATGCTGGATGGTTCGTTCATCACTAACTTACCTGATGTATGGGCGCTCAACCAAAAGTATATCTTACTGCCGATCAACAACTGGGACGCCGAATATGAGCGCGTAAATTTGGGAGGTATTACGTGTGACGGACAAGATTATTATAGCCAAGAGGCACATATCAATAGCGTGTTCATGCCGAAAACGCGTAAATTGCAATATCTTGGCTTTTTTCACACTGGCGCATATCAAGAGGTATTGAGCGGTTATGGCGGCATCCACCACTGTCTGCTCCCCTCGCCCAAGCATGTACTGGTGCGGAGAAACCGCGACGAAACGTTCAATTTTGAAGTGTTCGGCGAAGAGCAGAACAGCAAGCAGGTACTTCGGCTATTAGGTTATCAATAGCGCTTTGCAACATTGGAATAACTTTTGCAATATACTATATTTGACAAAGATATCTTCCGCATATGATGATCGTCAAGCATCAATCGCTAATTGTGATCCTCACGCTGTTGTGGGCCGCCTGTGGCAGTGATAAGTCCATCAGTGATCGGGTGGCGCTAAGTGAGGTAACTTATCACCTGGAATCCAATCCCGTGTTTGAGACCGCCGAAATGGAATACGGCGAAGTGAAATTCGACCAAAAATCAGATGCCGATCTCCTGGCAACGTATAAAGAATTGGAAAAAGGAGGATATGTGACACTCGAATTGCTTAAGGAGCGAAAGCGTTTCCTGGCCAAAGACAGCACCTTCGTATACCTTGTTAAGTTGACCAATAAGTCCATCCCATTCGTGCTTGAAAAGACGGATAAGAAAGCAACCGTGAAGACCGTCGAATATACGCTTGACGAAGACGGTGGAATTGCTGTTGAACAGACGGGCAAAAACCGGGCGAAAGCAACCGTAACACTCAAAAAGACCGAAACAGACTTCGTGGACTTTGCAAAAAAAGGTGCCGACAACAACGCTTCGTTTACTAAGAAGACCTATACACTCCGCTTCAATAAAGAAACGGGATGGGGCGTCACCAAATAGCAAACTCCCAGCAACAGGATGAAAGGAATAGGAACACTTATTGCTGTACAGGCCTTGCTTGCAACTGTTTCCGGCGTGCTGATATCACAGATGTCATTTGTCGGAAAGATGGGTATCAGCGTATTGTACAGCCAATATAACGTTTTCAAGATATGGTGGAAAATCGCATTATTGCTTTTTGCAATCCAACTGGCGCTCATTTTCGTATTATGGCTGGTAAAGGTACGTCTGAGCGGAAGAATGGCTTTCATTACCATCCTGCTATTTCTCATCGCCGGCCTTATCGGATCTTATTTCACCTATCTTGATTTTACGACGACCACCCATCGGTTAATGAAGGCGAGATTTCATTCCGGAGGCTACTTATTCTGGGGCGCTTGGGGGCTATCCTGCATTTATTTTATTATGATGCGCATCGTACGAAAACCGATTGACCAACAAGCGATGCCTGCTGCTACCGAGCCGGGGGCCATAAACGCCGCCATTTCCCAGGGGCCTCCTACTCCACCTCCTCCATTGCCTTGAGGGGAGTGCCTGCAAGCTGGTAACATATACCAAACAGCGACACCAATATGGTCATGCAGGAGAATAATAGCGCCACCGAAACAGCCACTTCAGGATCAAAGTCAAATCGCTGAGACGCCTGCAAAAACAGCCATTCCCGCACCCCAATCCCCGAAAACGACACCACACTTAGTATGGCGCTCAATAAGAATACCAAAAAATACACCAAACTTGCCGTTGTTGCTTTAAAGGCTGCCAACATCAGGTAAACACAAAGCAGTTGGAGCATCTGCACCACTAAGGAATACCCCAAACTTTTAAAAAAAATACGCCCGAACATCGGAAATAGTTTATGGAGCACAAGGCGGGCTATCCATATGGTCATAGCAATGCCCGGCAGTACCGCGAGTTTCCATATACCCGGCAACAACACAACACCTATAGTCAACACCAACAACACGATGGCCACCAATCCGGATAGCCGGTCATTTAATACACTGGACGTAAGCGGTTTTACCGCCCACCCAAACCGCCTATTGAGTACATATATTTTATAAGCATCCCCACCGATCCCCCCGGGGATAAAAAAATTGTAAAACATACCTAATAAGTACAGCGCGTGGTTGCTTCCAGCATTTAGGTAGAACCCATTCGCATGAAAGTAGATCAGCAGGCGGAGCGACGAGACCCACTGCGAGGCGGTAAACGCTATTACTGCGAGTAGTAGGAACCCAAAGCGGGAAGTACTCACCAACGACCTCACGCCGGTGAGATCAATTTTGGTGAATACGACGTACAGCAAAACTGCACTGACAAGTATCCTAGCCAAACTGGCTACTACTTTCCTTGCTTTTTTCAAACGTACTGACTTTTCTGATAATAAACGGGCGTTTGTCCTGCGACTCATAATAGGTTTTCATCTGCAGATCCACCACGATGCCGATAGTGAAAAACTGTATCCCCACGAATACTAGCAGCACACCCAAAATAAGCAACGGTCGGCCGCCTATCTCGTTGCCAAGCAATTTTTCGATCAACAGGTATACATTGATGATGAAGCCCAGCGAAAACGTCAACAGCCCCAAATTGCCAAACAGGTAAATGGGCTTTTGAAGGTAACGTTGCGTAAAAAGCAGCAGCAGGAGATCATTAATCACCTTGAATGTACGGCCAATACCATATTTTGAGACACCAAAACGACGGGCATGATGTTTCACGGGCACTTGCTTGATGCGCGCGCCATTGAGGTGGGCCAACAGCGTGATGAATCGATGCGACTCGCCGTACAGTAGGAGTTCTTTAGCGGTATCCCGGGTGAACACCTTAAGGGCGCACCCATGGTCGCGGATATTGAGCTTCGTTGTACGCCGGATGATGGAATTGGCTATCCGCGATGGGAATGTTCGGATAATATTGTCTTGGCGTTTCTGCCTTTCGCCGATGACCAAATCGTAATCGCCAGCCTCCAATACATCGACCATCATAGGGATGTCCGATGGATCGTTTTGCAGGTCGCCGTCAAGCGTGATGATATAATCTCCGCGTGCACTGTCGATCCCTGCCATCAATGCCGAGCTTTGTCCATAATTCTTCTTGAATTCGATTAGGATCACGTGCGGGTCTGCACTTCTTTTGACAGCGTGACGTGTGCCGTCTGATGAGAAGTCATCAACCAAAATCAACTCGTACCGCAGGCCCCGCATTGCCTCGGTAATGGCTGCGATCAATAAAGGCACATTCTCCTCCTCGTTATATAACGGGATGACTATTGAGTAAAAACGGCTGCTGTCCATGTTGTATGCTGATAGTTTTGTTTATTTTTGCGCCTCCAATTGCACCTATACGGGCGCAAATTTATTGATTTAATGCAAGTAATGAGCACGCAATTATCAGATAAGGATTTCATCGTCCTTTATGTCGCCCTTTCGGTTGCTTATTTTTTGGGGTTATTTGTCCCATTGATGGAAAACGACGCAGCGCAACACGCCTCCATGGCTATGCGCATGGCGTTGAATAACGACTATTTCCATATCTACAAGGGAAATGAACCATATCTCGACAAACCACACCTCCATTTCTGGCTGGCCGCCTGGTCAATGAAACTATTTGGCATTAACCATATCGCGTACCGCATTCCGGCCTTTCTGTTTCTTGCCATGGCAGCGGCATGCACTTATAAACTCACACACATGCTGTACCGCGACCGCGCGATGGCTCATGTAGCAGCTTTGATGTTCTTGTCGGCACAGACCATTGTACTTTCAGCGCATGACGTCCGTACAGACGCAATACTTACCGGCGCAGTCATCTTTGGTGTTTACCACGTCGTCGCCTATATAAAAAACGGAGCAAGCGTACACATCCTGTTTGGCGGATTAGGGGCAGCAATGGCGCTGGGTGCAAAGGGGATGGTCGGTGTGGGTATTATTGGCGTGTGCGTGTTCGCTTATCTGTTGTATAGCCGTGAGTGGGGCCAGTTCTTTCGCTGGAAAGTGCTTTTGGGGCTCATGTCCTTTGTTGTGGGGATAACGCCCGTCCTTTATGCATATTACCAGCAGTTCGATCTGCATCCCGAAATGCTTGTACGTGGCGAATATGGCGTTTCTGGTGTGCGCTTCATCCTTTGGGATCAAAGTTTCAAACGGTTCAGTGGCGAAGATTTCGGGGCCAACAGCCCTGATTACCTTTTTTTCTTTCATAGCCTGCTATGGGTGTTCATACCATTTTCTGTGCCGTTGTATGGCGGCGTCTTTAGTCGGACATGGTATTTTATCAAAAGCAGATTTTCCAAATCCAATGGATGCGAGTTCCTTACCGTTGGCGGGTTTTGGATGATTATGTTGATTTTCAGTTTTTCGAAGTTCAAGTTGCCTCACTACCTCAACAGCCTTATTCCGATTATCAGCATCCTCACGGCCTCTTACCTATTCCAATTGGGCAAACAGCCTGCAGTGCGGACAACTAAAATCTATTTGCTGGCCGAATACCTGTTGATCGGCATTGGGCTTGCACTGATGTTCTATCTAACTGGCTTCGCGTTTGGCGTTCCAAGCGTTGGCGGCCTTCTACTGGTGGCGGGCGCAGGCGTGCTTCTCGCACGCTCCGTCTGGTCGAACAAGGCCCTTACATCACGTATCGTTGCAATAGGCATATATTTTGCCGCCATGCTTAATATTTTCTTAAATACGCAATTCTACCCCCAACTAACACAGTATCAAGCCGGTTTACAGATCGCCAAACAAATTCGGGAACAGGGAATCGAGCCGAAAGACATTGTCATGCCTGATCACTACACGAACTGGACGCTGGACTTTTATACACAAACCAATATTGAGCGAATTCCCATGGACGCCGCCATCCAAGCAACGGCAAAATACCTTTTTATATCAGCTCCGGATATGGAACAGTGGAAAGCTGCCGGACGATCGTATGAAACCGTAGCTGAAGCTTCCCATTACCGGATTACCCGGTTGAAGCCGGCTTTCCTCAACGCGGAGACAAGAAGCGAGCAATTGAGCCGCTATATATTGGTCAAGGTGATGTAACCCCAAAATCAACAGAAATGAATGTATTAGTTACCGGAGCTGCAGGTTTCATTGGTTTTCACTTGGTGCGTATGCTCCTTGATGAAGGACATCGTGTGGTTGGGCTCGATAACATCAATGATTATTACGATGTCAAACTCAAATATGCGCGATTGGCTTCCTGCGGAATCCGCCAAGTCGATCTTCCGGCTGACCAGCTGGTCCAAAGCGAGACCCATGAAAACTATCATTTCGTGAAAGCAGACATCGCGGGCATGGAGCAGCTCGAGCCGCTTTTCCGCAACCAGCATTTCGATGCCGTGCTGCACATGGCTGCGCAGGTGGGCGTACGTTATTCGCTCGAGAATCCACAGGCGTATACACACTCCAACCTCATCGGCTTCATCAATATCTTGGAATGTTGCAGACACTACAACGTCGGGCATCTTATTTATGCGTCCAGCTCATCGATATACGGACTGAACAATAAAATACCGTTCAGCGAAGCTGATCGTGTGGACCAGCCCGTGAGCTTATACGCAGCTACCAAAAGGAGCAATGAACTCGCTGCATACAGTTACAGCCACCTTTATGGATTAAAGACCACCGGACTACGCTTCTTTACCGTATACGGCCCGTGGGGCAGACCCGACATGGCCATGTTTCTCTTCGTTGATGCTATTCTCAAAGGCAAGCCGCTTAAGGTATTCAACAACGGTAACTTAGCTCGCGATTTCACTTACATTGATGATATCGTGGGTGGAATAAAGCTCGTGTTAAACAACAAGAATCATGCGATGGACTTGCCAAAAAACGCGGTGTATAATATTGGCAATAGCAAATCCGTGAAGCTCCTCGACTTTATTGAGGCCATCGAAAAGCATACGGGCAAAAAGGCCGTTAAAGAACTGTTGCCTATGCAACCGGGGGATGTAGAAACGACCTGGGCTGATGTCAGTAAGTTGGCAGATACCTTCGGCTACAAACCCCAAACGCCTGTCGATATCGGGGTCAAACATTTTGTCGAATGGTACCTGTGGTATACCGGGCAAAGTCAGTTTGTTGTCTGATACCTTCTGGTATTTCTGCCTCATCAATTTTGGCGAACCACTAATTATTTTAGTATATTTGCCGGTATGGGGCGCCCGTCTGCACATACCGAATACGCCATCGTGGATATTGAGACCACCGGAGGATATGCGTCCGGAAGCGGCATCACGGAAATTGCCATTCTCATTCATGATGGACAAGAGATAGTTGAACGGTTTGAGTCGCTCATCAACCCCCAGTGTCCTATACCATTGTCCATCCAAGCCTTAACAGGCATCACCAATGAGATGGTTGCCGATAGCCCGACATTTGATAAATTGGCAAGCCGCATTTATCAGCTACTTGATGGCCGTGTTTTCGTGGCGCACAACGTCAATTTCGACTATTCATTCTTGAGGCATCACCTCGAAATAGCCGGGTTTCACCTTTCAGCACCTAAGTTGTGCACAGTACGTATAAGTCGAAAAATCAAACCGGGCTTCCTATCTTATAGCTTGGGGCGGTTATGCGATGCAATGGGCATCCCTATAAATAGCCGTCACCGGGCGGGAGGCGACGCCCAGGCCACAGCCATCTTATTTACCCAGTTGATGACACTGGATGTCGATGGAATCATTCCCGAAATGTTGAAGAAAACATCCAAACATCAACAGTTGCCTCCTAACCTTCCGAAGGAACAATTCGACAGCCTCCCCACTGCTCCGGGCGTCTATCATTTCAGGGATCAGGGCGGCCAGGTCATCTATGTAGGTAAAGCACGGAATATACGCAACCGGGTAGCGCAGCATTTCAGCGGACACAACCCCAACCGTCAACGCCAACATTTTTTGCGCCATATCCATTCCGTTACATACGAGCGGTGCGGCACTGAACTACTCGCGCTGCTCCTCGAAGCGATCGAAATCAAGCGGCTGTGGCCTGTTTACAACCGTGCGCTGAAACGCTTTGAACCGAAGTATGCTTTATATACTTACCAAGATCAAGGGGGGTACCTTCGCCTTGCCGTTGGAAAGCATGCCAAGCACCACCAACATATCCAGCTATTCCACAGGCAACTGGATGCCTTTAACTTACTCCATCGATTAATCCGGCAATTTGACCTTCACCCCCATCGTTGTATCTTCGGGATACAGCCATCCGATTCCGTTCCATTTAAAGCGACCTCAGCCCTTCCAAGCGACGCTTTGTTGGACGTCCCACAAATGGAGTACAATCAACGTGTCCTGTCGGCAATTGAACACCTCAACCAGCACTTGCCCACTTTCGCTGTTTTTGATAAAGGCCGTGAACCAGATGAACTAAGTTGCATCTGGGTCGAAAACGGGCATCTTTATGGCATGGGCTATGTAAGTCGTCAGGCCGACATATGTGATGCAGTGGATATGAAAGCGTGCCTCACCCGCTACGATAGCAACCATTACATGATGCAACTCATTTACAGCTACGCAGAAAAACATCCGAGTCATATATGGAAACCCGGACAACCGACCCCCAACTGTACTTGATGAAAACTGAAATTGTATCGCCCCCTGTCCGTCACTTCCCAAACAATGTACCCGATCTTGCCAATACAAAGCTACCTAATAAGAGATGCTGGGGGCTTTCTACATAGCATAAACTCACCACCAAGCAGCAGACTAAAAAAACTTTATGCAATAGCCGGCTGCCATAGGGCTGTCAGCGAGGCCTGTTTTCTTTGTTACGGTAATCAAAAATAAATTGCAATGGAATCATTACAACAGGAAACCACTATCACGCTTTCGCAGTTACTGGCTCATTGGCAGGGGCACCGAAGCCTTACCCGGAAAGTTATCGACGCTTTTCCAGAAGACCAACTCTTATCGTACACCATTGGCGGCATGCGTACATTTGCTGAATTAGCGATGGAGCTGAACAGTATGGGGGCCACCGGCGCCCATGGTATCGCGACCGGTGAATGGAAGGAATTACATGACTTACGCGGCGCGGAAACAATAGACACAAGCCCGCAAACAAAAGCTGGCATCCTCAATCTATGGGATTGGAGTACAGCATACATCAACGGTATATGGCCGCAAGTTGCCCCTTTTCGGCTACAGGAGATCGATAACGCCTACGGCCAGTGGGAAGGCCAAGTTTGGTGGCACCTGTGTTACTTTATCGACAATGAAATTCATCACCGGGGGCAAGGCTACGTCTACCTTCGCGCGTTGGGCATCGAGCCGCCGGCATTCTGGGATAGGTAACATCTGATATCACGGCATCAGTCATTGATTTATCCGTGGCTGATAGCCGGAGATATGGCTTAAACAGGCACGTACTTCCGGTTGATGTGTTGCCAGATGTAGATAACGAAGCCCATAGCGATGAGCGATCCAGCTACCCCTTGGAAGAGCAAAGTATAATGAATGCCCCAAACCTGGGCGAGCGCACCGATAAACAGGCTCCCCAGCGGAAAAACACCTTGGAAAGCCATGATGTAGTAGCTGATAGCACGCGCCCGGTATGCTGGCATGGCATGCGTCTGGATATAGGTATTGATACTCGAATTCTGCACCATCATTCCCATGGAAGCAAGCAACGTGCTTACCAACGCAAGAGGTAGCCAAGAGGCAAATGAGAGCGCCAAAATACCAAGCGCGAATAATCCCGAAGCCTTCATTACACGGAAGCGCAGGTTAACGCCCATCGGCGTCCGAGCCATATAAACAGCTCCTGCCATCGCTCCCAAACCCGCCGCGCTCTCGAACCAGCTGAATGTGGTCGCATCACCATCAAACATTTCCCTTGCGATTACCGGCAGCAATGTTGTGTACGGGATGATTAACATACTGGACGCTGTCAGCAATAATATAAGGGACAGTATATGTGGCGAATGCTTTAAGTAAATAAAGCCCTCCTTAAAGCCATTCCAAGTGCTAGCCTGCCTGGCTTCTATCGGCTTCGTCGTTAGTCTCATGGATAATAGCGAACCGATCACCGCAATAAAGCTTACAAAATTGACCCCGAAGCAAACTGCCTCGCCGTAGGTACTTAGTAAAACACCCCCTAACGCCGGCCCGAGCATCCGCGCAGCATTGAATGCCGAAGAATTAAGAGCAATCGCATTAGGCAAATCGGCCTTATCGTCCACCAATTCGACCATAAGAGACTGTCGAGCAGTTACATCAAACGTGTTAATTACACCCTGAATTAAACTAAGCACTCCAATCCACCAAACGCTATAATATCCCAAAAACACCATCAGGGCCAGTGCACCGGCCTGAAGCATCAAACCACACTGCGTAATTACCACGATGCGATATTTTTGATGCCTATCCACGAAACTTCCGATAAACGGTGACAATACCAGCGATGGAATAAGCGCCGCAAAGGATACCAACCCTAGAATAAAGGCCGACTCAGTAAGCCGGTACACCAACCAACTGACAGCGATTCGCTGCATCCACGTACCCATCAGGGAAATGGCCTGTCCTGTAAAATGTAACCGGTAATTGCGATGTCTGAGCGCTCGGAAGAGATTCACCTCCATACTCGCACAAAAGTCATACCACGCGCGGCTACCGCCTTCAATCTAAACTACTTAAATATTTCGCTTTTTGCCACATTATCGTTATTTTTACATGCTGAAATTCACTGTTTCATTTTAACTTCTTTATCATTCAGACATGAAATTTTTTATTGATACCGCCAATCTACAACAAATCAAAGAAGCGCAAGATTTGGGCGTGTTGGACGGGGTAACGACCAATCCAAGCCTAATGGCCAAAGAAGGCATCACAGGCGAGGAAAATATCATCAACCACTACAAAGCCATTTGCGATATTGTAGACGGGGATGTCAGCGCAGAGGTGATTTCCACTGATTTCGATAATATTGTGAAAGAAGGGGAAGCTTTAGCCAAATTAAACGATAAGATCGTCGTGAAAGTACCCATGATTAAGGAAGGTATAAAAGCCATTAAGTATTTTACAAGCAGCGGCATCAAGACCAATTGCACACTGGTGTTTTCCGCCGGACAAGCACTGCTTGCCGCAAAAGCGGGAGCTACGTATGTATCCCCGTTCCTTGGCCGCCTCGACGATATATCAACGGACGGATTGTCGCTGATAGAAGACATCCGGTTGATATATGACAACTATGGATACGAAACACAAATATTGGCAGCCTCCATACGCCATGTCATGCATATTGTGGAATGCGCAAAAATCGGAGCTGATGTCATGACAGGGCCATTATCAGCCATATTGGGTCTGCTCAAACATCCGCTTACCGACAACGGCCTCGCCCAATTTTTGGCTGACCACGCTAAAGCCGCAGCCGGAAAGTAACAGTTGTATTGATCTTTTAAGCACCCATGGTCCGGCCATGGGTGCTTCAGCAAGCATGTGATGTTGACAGCAACAGGAAGAGAACAGGGCATCGCCGACGAAAAGTTCGTCCGCTTGCTCCGCCAAAACAAACTGAAAGTAACGCAACCCCGCCTCAGTGTACTTCAAATTGTTTCCGACAAAGACACCGCTATATCCCAGCCGGAACTTGAAAAATTACTGGGCGACGCGGTAGACCGTGTGACACTGTACCGGGTGCTTGCCACGTTCGAAGAAAAAGGCATCCTGCATAAAATATTTGACCTGCACGGTACAGCCACTTATGCGCTTTGTTCAACAGACTGCGACGAGCACCACCACCATGATGAGCATGTGCATTTTATCTGCTCGGCTTGCAATAGCATATATTGCTTAGACGAAATCAAGCTGCCTAAAATCAGCCTTCCTGAAGGTTACCAACTGACGTCCGTAGGCATTAACGCAGTGGGGTTATGCGCCCAATGCAAATCAGCCAGCAAATAACCCTCCTTTCCTCTGCAGATTGCCGTTTCCCCGTCAAACAGCAACAGGACAGCAGCTAAAACAGACCACAAAACCATCACTAAAAGAATAGCTAATTAATACATAAAAACCTATGAAACAACTCGTTATAACAGCAATATAACTTAGTTATACATGTCGGCCATTTTAGCAAACAATCATTTACCAACCCCGCTCCCTATCAGTTGCCGCCCACGCTTGAATTTGCTAACAATATAGCCATAGAATTAAGTAAAGCTTTAGCAAAATCATTTTTAAATATCAGATATTCAAATTGATAATATAATTACATGAACAAAATATACATTCATGTATTTTTAGCAAAATCCAAAACCATAGCTTGCCAAGGTGTCATGATATTTTGTACTTTAGCAAAATGATGACGGGGGTGCAAACATGGGCAAAGCGTTTCACTGGCTTTGGTAAAACGCCGAAAGGGGCGTTGGTCCTGACGTTGGTCGTTTTAATGACTGTCGTTTTCTATTTCTCGTTGCCCAAACCACTTTTCCGTACCCCTACCTCGTTTGTGGTCGTGGACGAAGCCGGTGCTCTTTTAGGTGCGTCGATAGCGGAAGACGGCCAATGGCGTTTTCCGATAGCGGATACCATTTCGGAAAAATTCATCGAGTGCATCATCGCCTTTGAGGACAAACGTTTTTATTTCCATCCAGGCATCGATCCTCTCGCGTTGCTACGCGCTGGGTGGCAAAATACGACAGGCAGGCGCGTGGTTAGCGGAGGCAGCACCATTAGTATGCAGGTTATCCGAATGAGCAGAAACAAACCGCGGACGGTTTGGCAAAAATGCATTGAAGCGTTTCTGGCGTTCCGGCTGGAAGTCAGTTACAGCAAGACGGCTATCCTTCGGATGTATTGCGCAAATGCCCCTTTCGGCAGTAATGTGGTCGGGTTGGACGCCGCTTCCTGGCGATATTTCGGCCGTGCATCACAACAGCTTTCATGGGCAGAAGCCGCGATGCTAGCCGTACTGCCCAACGCTCCATCGCTCATCCATCCAGGACGCAATCGGCAGCTGCTACTTGCCAAGCGCAATGCACTGCTGGATAAACTGTCCGCGCAAGGCACCCTCGACAGTGCTACCGCAGCATTAGCCAAGTTGGAACCGCTACCGGACAAACCGCGCCCCCTCCCGCGATTGGCTCCTCACCTTTTGGATCGGTTCAGGAAGGAATATCGCCAGCTCGGTACCGGCACCACACGCCTCGAAACGTCACTCAAAGCCAATTTGCAACAGCAAATAGCCGATATTATTGATCGCCATCATCGCAGCCTGAGCGCCAACGGTATCCTCAATGCTGCAGCACTCGTGCTGAACGTCGAGACTGGCAACGCATTGGCTTACGTGGGCAATGTACATACTCCGCAAAACGTCGAGGCCGAAAGCCATGTAGATATGATAACCGCACTTCGTAGTCCCGGCAGCACACTGAAGCCCTTGCTCTACGCGGCAATGCTTACCGACGGGCTGATCCTGCCCCATACGTTGATCCCGGACATCCCCACGCAAATCGGCGGTTATACGCCACAAAATTATGATCTGGGCTATGACGGTGCCCTTCCGGCTTCCCGCGCGTTAAGCCGGTCACTCAACATTCCGGCAGTGAAGATGTTGCAACAGTACAAATACCAGCGCTTTCAGCCTTTTCTTCGCCAAGCAGGTATCGGCACGCTTAACAGACCGGCCGATTTCTATGGGCTATCCATGATTCTGGGGGGATGCGAGGTGACTATGTGGCAGCTTGCGGGAACATATGCCAGCATGGCTCGTACGTTGAACCATTATCGACGCCATGATGGTGGATACAGCCCGGCCGATTATCACGCCCCAAGCTATCAGAAAAACACCCATAGACCGCCTGGCGACGGCAGGGATCGAGCATCGCTGATTGACCACGCTTCGTTATATTTCACTTTCCAGGCGATGAACGAAGTAATGCGCCCTGGCGAGGAAGCGCTATGGGAGCAATTCACCTCATCGAAGAAAATAGCTTGGAAAACCGGCACAAGCTTTGGCTTCCGCGATGGATGGGCCATAGGACTTACACCCGGCCATGTGGTATGCGTATGGGTAGGCAATGCCGATGGCGAGGGACGGCCCGGCCTGACCGGTATTGAGACCGCTGCCCCAATCTTATTTGAAATTTTCGGGTTGCTGCCTCACCAAGGTTGGTTTGAAGTGCCATTAGACCGGATGGTGCAGACCGCTGTATGTCGCGAAAGCGGTCACCTCGCGGGGCAAGACTGCCCTAAACCCGATACCATCTACATCCCTGCACCGGGCCACCGCTCGTCCGTTTGTCCTTACCATCAACTTGTGCACACGAATAAGGGCGGCACACGACGGGTGACCGCCGACTGTGCCGCCCCGGGGGATATGATAACCACCTCCTGGTTTGTACTACCTCCGGCCATGGAGTTCTATTATAAGTCAAGGCACGCCAATTACCGCGAACTACCTCCTTTTGCCAGCGATTGCGCGGCCCACACGGAAGATTTGGTCATGGAAATGATTTACCCCAAAAATGACGCGAGAATTTACATACCTTTAGAAATTGACGGCCAGCGCGGTCAGGTCATCTTTAGTGCCGCACATCGCAGCAAAGGCAGCAAAATATATTGGCATCTTGATGAAACATTTGTGGGCGAAACGGAGACATTTCATCAGCTTGCGCTTGATGTGCCTGCGGGAATACACCGCATCACATTGGTTGATAACACCGGCGCACGCATTAGTCACCGATTCGAAATTTTAACGAAATAATATGCTAGAACTTTTGGACCTACAGCAAGTGTTGGTACTGGATATCGAAACCGTGCCTCAATACGCTTCATATGACGCGTTAACACCTCATTTCCAAGAATTGTGGTGTCACAAAGTAAAAAACATATTGCAAGACGGAGAGTCTGCTGCCGACGTCTACCACACCGCCGGACTACATGCAGAATTCGGAAAAATAATCTGCCTGTCTGTCGGCATATTCTACCAACGGAACAGCCGGATGGGGTTTCGCGTGAAGTCGTTTGCCCAAGCCGATGAAAGAGAATTACTGACTGGCTTTTCCACACTGCTCCGCAGACAGCCGGCAAGCCTCGTGCTTTGTGGGCATAATGGCAAATCTTTCGATTTTCCTTACATCTGCAAGAGAACAATCATCAATGGGCTTGGGCTTCCGCCGCAACTCGATGTATCGGGCAAAAAACCGTGGGAAGTCAACCATTTAGATACCATGGAACTGTGGCGTTTCGGGGATTTCCGCAATAACGTGTCTCTCAACTTGATTGCGGCGGTCCTGGGGATACCTACGCCCAAGGACGACATTAGCGGCGAAGACGTCTACGAGGTGTATTACAAAGAAAACAATTTAGAACGTATCCGTGTCTACTGTGAAAAGGACGTTATCACCACGGCACAAATCTTGCGGAGATTGCGCGGCGAGCCATTGATTGAGCCGGACGATATTAGTTTTGCGGAATAAATTATCTGGTGGTTCCTATTTGATGTTTCAAATCTTACGTACCAATACTCAACTATGTCAAACAAAAAAAACAACGCATTCAAACATATCCTCACGCAACTGATTTCGGATGTGATCGAAAAGTCCGGCAATAAGCCGATGAACTATAAGCAGGTAGCCGCGAAACTCAACCTGGCTGATCCGGAATCGCGCAACGCCATACGCGACATCCTGCAAGAGGAAGCCCACATCGGCCTATTCAAGGAGATCGAAAAAGGAAAATATATACTGAAAGAACTAAAAGCCTTTGTCATAGGCCGTGTTGATATGACGGCGGATGGTTCAGCCTACATTGTACCCGAAGACGAGTTCGAAGACGATGTTTATATTGCACCACGTAAACTCCGGCAAGCCCTGCACGGCGACCGCGTCAAAGTACACGCCTATGAAAAGCGCCGGGGCAAGCGCAAAGAGGGGGAAGTCGTGGAAATACTCGAACGTGCCCGCACGGAATTCACAGGCACCATCACGATATCGCCCCGGTTTGCCTTTTTTGTTGCTGACGACCGAAAGATGCTCAATGATATCTTCGTGCCATTAGCCGATCTCAACGGCGCGCAAGATGGAGAAAAGGTCGTGGTGACGATAACCGAATGGCCCCAGGATAGCAAAAACCCGGTCGGCCGGGTCAGACACGTCCTCGGCAAAAAAGGCGAGAACAACACGGAGATGAATGCCATTCTTGCCGATTTTGGCTTTCCATTGGCATTTCCAGAAGCCGTCGAACGGGATGCGGCAGCCTTCCCTTTGGAAATATCGGCAGATGAAATCGCCAAGCGACGTGATTTCCGCCCCGTCACTACGTTCACTATCGACCCCGCCGATGCCAAAGACTTTGACGATGCCCTTTCGTTCCAGCAGTTGCCCAACGGCCATTACGAAATCGGGATACACATCGCTGATGTCACCCATTTTGTACGGCCGGACACCGCACTCGACAAGGAAGCGTTCGAACGGGGCACATCGGTGTACCTGGTAGACCGCGTTATTCCGATGCTTCCCGAACGCCTTTCTAACGACCTATGTTCGCTACGACCGCACGAAGATCGGCTCGTCTTCTCTGCCGTATTCGAGATGGACAAAAATGCCAACGTCATCAATGAGTGGTTCGGCAAAGCGATTATCCATTCCGACCGGCGGTTTAGCTACGAAGAAGCCCAGGAAATACTCGACAACAAGGCGGGCGAATTTGCCCAGGAACTTCTTACACTTAATGAGCTGGCTTACATGTTGCGCGACCGCAAATTTAAGCATGGCGCCATCAGCTTTGAAACCACCGAAGTCAAGTTCCACCTCGACGAAAACGGTAAGCCGCTTGGCGTATATACCAAAGAACGCAAAGACGCCCATAAACTCATCGAAGATTTTATGCTACTGGCCAACAAGCGCGTTGCCGAATTCATCGGTAAGCAAGGTAAAGGAAAGACAAAAAAGACATTCGTTTACCGCGTACATGATGCGCCCAACGCAGAGACCATTGCCGGCTTCGCGCAATTTGCCGCACGCTTCGGCTACAAGCTCAATACCAAGTCCGACCGGGAGACCGCCCGTTCGCTCAACGCCCTGATGGAGCGCATTGAAGGCACAAAGGAACAAAATGTGCTGACCACCCTGGCCATCCGCTCCATGGCCAAGGCCATTTATACGACAAAAAAAACCAGTCATTATGGTTTGGCGTTTGATTATTACACCCATTTTACCTCCCCTATCCGGCGTTATCCCGATGTCATGGTGCACCGGTTGCTGGAACATTACCTTGCAGGAGGCAAATCGGCCAACGCCGAAGCCTATGAGAAATTCTGCGAGCATTCTTCACAGATGGAAAAAAAAGCAGCGGATGCCGAGCGGGCTTCGATAAAATACAAGCAGGCTGAATTCCTGCAGGACCAAGTGGGCGAAGAGTATCTGGGTATCGTCTCCGGCGTAACCGAATGGGGTATGTATGTAGAGATTGAGGAAAACAAATGTGAAGGTATGGTACGATTGCGCGATATCACGGACGACTTTTATGCCCTTGATGAAAAGAACTACGCCATCATCGGCCAGCGAAAGAAAAAAAGGTATCAGTTGGGCGATGAGGTGCGTATCCGGGTGAAAAAAGTGGATTTGGCCAAGCGCCAAATTGATTTCACGCTAACGTCTTGATCGCAAAAATTTTGCTTATCTTTGAGAAAGGCATAAAGAACGTTATACTATGCAGGAAACACCCACCAAACGACCCTATGCCCTGGAGCTGGCGGCAACGCTGTTTGCGCTGGCCCTTATCATCGCGCTCATGTATGCATTGCAAAGCGTGCTGGTGCCACTGATGTTTTCCATCCTGATCGCCATTTCACTGTACCCAGTAGCACGTTTCCTGGAGCGCTTGCGCTTCGGCAAGGCTTTTTCGGCACTGCTCGCCGTCATATTGGCTATCGCAATTATCTCCGGTTTGATCTGGTTTATCATCCATCAAGTCATCGTCATCGGCAGGGATGGCACCGAAATCCAATCAAAATTCCTTTCCATTTTTGACACGATACAACGATGGCTGCATGACCGTTTCGGCCTTGAACCCACGGAGGTCGCCGAAAGGTTACGGGGCCAAGCCAACCAGTTTTTATCTAATGCAGCCTCCCATATCACCGCAGCCTTTGGTTCTATTGGCAACTTGCTCGCGGGAGCGGTGCTGGTTCCCCTGTTTTCGTTCTTCCTGTTGTATTATCGGGTTTTCTTCCGTGAGTTCTTCTTCCGCGCATTTAAATCCACACCGCAGGAACGCGTCCACAATACACTCAACAAAATTTACACGGTCGTACAAAGCTACTTGCTGGGGCTTGTCACCGTGATGGGCATCGTAGCTATTTTAAATACGGTGGGGCTATTGCTCATGGGTATCCAGTACGCTTGGTTTTTCGGCACGCTGGCTTCGCTACTCATGCTGCTACCTTACATTGGTATCGCTATCGGGTCAATCTTGCCCGCCCTTTTTGCATTGGCCACCAAAGACAGCTCTTGGTATGCCATTGGTGTCATCGCCTGGTTTCAGGTGGTGCAATTTTTGGAAGGCAACGTCATTACCCCCAACATCGTGGGTGGAAAAGTCAGCATCAACCCGTTGATGGCTATCATATCCATTCTATTGGGTGGCATGCTGTTCGGTTTGGCCGGATTGATTCTCGCACTGCCCATAACGGCGACCATCAAGGTGTTGTTCGATGCCATCCCTTCCATGAATGCTTTCGGATTCCTGATCGGTGAGCCGGAAAAATACCACCTCAAGCGGTATTCGACCAAGATTCTCCTGAAACGATGGAACCTGCGGGACTTGCTGGAGGCCAAGGAGCGGAAAATGAAGGAAGAGATAGAAAGAAAAGCCGAAGAGCCTGACAGCGGGAAACAAGAATGATTTTTTACTTCATGGGAAAGAACAATGCTACCGCTTCGGTTGTTATTGAAGGTAACAAAACAAATGGAGGGGTACCATGAAGGAAAAAAATGTAACTGGCACACAAGACAAAAGCCGCAAAGGCGAAATGGGCAGCTCAACTGCGGACAAAGCATTCGCCGATTCAAAAAAGCAAAAACGGGCACAAGGGCTGCCTAATGCAGGTGGCGTACGCACCGGACAAATAAAAAAAGATAAATGACCAATGCAGGACTGCCCGGCACACAAGAGGCCGGGCAGTTTGCGTTTATACCTTTGGCGGCATCAGCTTATAAACAATCGGCGTAACGACACGCGACAGCAACGTTGAGCTAATCAGTCCGCCAATCATGACAATAGCCAATGGCGAAATCAGTGGATTACTTGACCATGCAATCGGTAATAAACCACCTATTGCTGTCAACGAAGTCAGGATAATCGGCAAAAACCGCATCTCCCCCGCTTTCTCAATCGCCTCGTTAAGCTCCATACCTTCCCGGCGGAGCTGGTTGGTGAAGTCAACCAGTAATATCGTGTTTTTCACTTCAATACCCGCCAGCGCCACCAAACCTACCGTAGCCACAAAGGAAAGCGTATTGCCTGTAACCAGCAGGGCCAACACAGCACCAACAATTCCCAGCGGGATCACCGACAGAACGATCACGGTACTCTGCAAGGTCTTAAACTCTAATACCAGCACAGCAATAAACATAAATACTGTAATCAGAATGACCGTTCCAAAGCCCCCGAACGATTGCTCTCGGCTTTCCACCTCACCGCCCATCTCATAGTGGTATCCCATGGGTAAAGACATCTCGTCCATTTGGCGGACAACGTCTTGGATAACTTCGTCATTCGTATAACCACTTGCTACAAAACAATTGACCGATACGGTGCGTTCCCGGTCAATATGGTAGATGGCAGGTGGCGAAGGCACCAGTTTCAGCGTAGCCAATTGGCTAAACGGCACGGCTACACCCGCTACGTTGTCTACATAAATCCGATCAAACACCGTCAGATCCGGATAAGAGCCGCGAGGCATACTCAACCGTACCAGGTAATCGTCGTCATCCGACTCCGGATCGGTATAGGTAGTCACGTCATATCCCGCCAACATCAGACGAACCGTCCGATCAATATTTGCACTCGGTACCCCCAGGGCCAACGCCTTATCCCGATGAATATCCACCTGGATATCTGTCTTATCGTTTCGTATAGGATTATTCACATACAATGCACCTGGCGTGCGCTCCATCATCGTTTCCACCTGCGCAGCTAAACGTTTCAGCGTATCTAAGTTCTCACCAAACAGACGCACTTCCACCGGGGATATCACAGGAACCCCCTGCTCAAAATTCTTCACCTCTACCTTCGCGCCCAGATAAGGCGTCCAACGCTGCCGCAGTTGCTCAATGAATGCTTCCTTCTCCTTTGGGGAGGTATCCGCCTGCAACTGCACAAACAGCTCAGCGAAATCTGCTCGTTCGTTGGCTTGCTCCACATTATAATAGATCCGGGGATTCCCTTTACCGACGTTGGACGCGAAGTATTGCACCTCAGACATCTCCGCAAGCTCAGCTTCCAACTGGCGCGTAATGCTATCTGTCACATAGATATTAGCCTGCAACGGCGCATTGATACGGACTAGAAACTGAGGTTTTTCTGAAGACGGAAACAAACTGAAACCGACCACAGGAATAAGTGCCAATGCGCCAGCAAAAATCAAAACGGCCACTGCGACCGTCTGCCACGGGCGCTTCAGCGCCTTATCGAGCAATACCGCATACGTGCTATGGATAGCGCGCTGGAGCCAGCGAAGCACGGCGTTTCCGTCGGGATTTTCATGCGGCTTTAGTAACCGGCTCGACAGAAAAGGCACCACCAGCAAGGCCACCAACATGGAAGCGATGACCGAACCGATGACCGCCATCGGTAAGCTACGGATAAAATCGCCCGCCGTCTCAGGCATAAACATCAGGGGCATAAAGGCTATCGCCAAGGTCACTGTACAGCCGACTACTGCCAGCGCAATCTGATGGGTGCCCTTGATGGCTGCCTCCACACGCGAAAACCCTTCGCGCATCCACCGCTCGATGTTTTCGACCACCACAATGCTATCATCTACGACCAAACCCAACGCCACCACGAAGCCGACGATACTCAGCTGGTTCAATGAATAACCCAGCGCATTGAGAACAATGACCCCCATGGATAACGACAGCGGTACAGCAATCATCACCACGAGCGACGCACGCATACCCAAGGGCAACAGCGTGATAAGCACCAGCGTGACTGCAATGAGGAAGTCAATCCCCAAGCCACTGAGCCGTTTATTGACGTTTTCACCTTGGTCGAAATGCAACACCATGTCGATATTGTCCGGCAAGCGCGCTTTGAATTGATCGAGCACCTTCAGATACGCTTCCTGTGTCCGGCTAATGTTTTCCCCGGCCTTTTGCGCCGCATTCACAAATACGGCCCGATGGCCATTGAGACGCGTAATATGTGTCTCCGGCGCAAAATCGGCATACACGGCCGCAACATCCCTCAACAGCGTGTTTTTTCCCTCCGCACTGGAGATGATGGTGTTTTTGATGCTCTCAATACTTTGGTAGTTGCCGCTGGTCTTGATGCTAAACACTTTGCCTCCAGCCAATATACTTCCTCCAGGAATGTTAGCCCCTTCGCTTTGGATAGCTTGCATGACCCGATTGAGCGGGATACCTAGCTGTGCGAGCCGCGCCGGCTCAACATCCACCCTTATTATCTGGTCAGACAGGCCGCTTACTTTCACATCCTTCAAGGCCTTCACCTTCTCCAGCGCCTCTTTCAGATCGTCGGAAACATCCTTCATCACTTTGCGTGACGCATTCTCAGAGATTAATGCAACTTGCAAAACATTTACGCCCGTAGGATCGATTTTCTGTACATCAATGCTGTATAGCTCATCAGGCAATTGCGGACGCAATGCGCTGACTTCCCGAATAAGCTCTTGGTATTTATCATCGTAATCAACACCGTGTTCGTACTCGACGAAAAGTACGGCCAGCCCATTCAGGATTGTGGTACGTATACGCTTAATATTGTCGAGGTCGTAGATCCGGGTTTCCATGGGTTTTACGACCAATTGCTCCATATCCTTCGGATTGGTGCCTGGATAAATGACCACCACAGGGAAATTAGGTGGTTGCATCTCGGGGTCCTCAGCCCGGGGCATGGTCAGGATACTGCTCACACCGATAGCGATGACCATCAACACCATGATTAGCGTAAACTGATAATTTTTTATGGGATATCTGATTAAATCCATGTCATCTTACTTTACCGTGATCGTTGAACCGTCGCGCAAATAGGGACTCCCCGAAACGATAAGCGATTGCGCATCTTCCAGCCCGCCCGTAATCATCACGTGATCACGTTGGATATCACCTATCTGCACCTGCACCCGCTTGGCCGTTTTACCGTCGTCGGTCACAAAGACATAACCCGTTCCGGCATCACCATCCAAAAGTGCTTCGTATGGAATGAACCAGGCGTCCTTTTTACCGGCCAGCCGGATTTCCGCTTTACCGAACATGCCTGAAGCCAAGGCAGGCAGCTGCTTATCCAAAAGCTTCAGATAGACGGTGAACGTTCCTGATTGCTGATCGATGCCCTCGGATTTGCGCAATACCACCGCTCGCATTGCCCCATCCGCAATAGCACCGCTATATACCGTAGCGCTATCGCCCACACGGATGGCCGCCCACTGCCTATCGCTGACACCGACCTTGAGCAACCATCCACTACGTCCCGTGCCACTGACGACCAACACGGGTGTACCGGGCCCAACTATCTGCCCTGGATTGACAGGGCGTTGCAACACATAACCATCGAATGTCGCCCGGATGCTGGTATGCCCCAGGTTGTAAGTCGCACGTTCCGCATCCTGCCTGGCCACCTCAAGCGCTGTTTGCGTGTTTTCCAATTGCTCCAATGTTGCTACACTATCGAGGTAAAGCTGCCGAGCGCGTTTGTAATCGCGCTCGGCCTTTTCCAGCGCAAGTTGTGACTGCTTCACCGCGGTGTTTATTTCCGTAGGCTCCAGCGAAGCAAGTAACTGGCCACGCTTGAATGCATCCCCTTCCTTCACCTGGATGTGCTGAATGACGCCGCCGTTCTTGAATGAAAGTACGGTCTCGTCATCCGTGGTAAATACGCCCGTAGCGCTTACCGACTGTACCGTATCCCGTGATGCAAGCGGCACCACGACGACAGGGATGACTTCCGTACCCGGCAAGCTTTCTTGCTGTTTGCGGTGCCCGCATGCCCCCGCACTCAGCAAGAGGCCCAACACGACACTGATATTCCCGAACTTGTTCATTTCTATCTCTTTTGATTGTTCAATTTATTGGATAAGCGGATAATTTGCATTTTCACGTTCGAGCGCAGCGGCTGCCGAAAGCACCTGATACGTGTTTATTAATAAAGCCATGCGGGCAGACGTGTATTGATTGCGCGCATCGACGGTCTCGATATAGCTATTTGAACCTGCTTGATACCCCTTACTGATGAGGCGCTGATAAGCCTGCGCAGCTTCCAGCTGACTTTTGGACGACCGGTAGCTCTGCCAGGCCGATTGAAGGTTGTGATGTGCCACCGAGTTGGCAAGCTGCAATTGCTGCTGCACCTGCTGCAGTTGCAATTGGGCATCCTGAAGGTCGAGCCGTGACTGTTGAATGTTGTATTTATTCCGATTACCGTTATAAATAGGGAATTCCAATTGTAAGCCGGCCATATAATAACGTGTCTGCCCATTGAAATGAAACCCTTCCGATTGCGAGCCCAGGTCAAAGAACGCATTCAGCTTGGGCACCGCAAAACGCTTGTTCATCCGAAGCACAGTTTCACGTATACCTATTGCGGTAGCCAACGATAGCAATTCTTCTCGTTCGCCCACCGATAGCGTACCTTGCCGGAGCATACCTGCTGCCTCCAATAAGGCATCATCATGGTTAAAAGCAGTATCAATCCCTGAATCTGCTGTACGATTAAGTAAACTGTTGAAGTAAAGCTGCGCATTCCGTGCTTTTAGTTCAGCATCGGTCAATTTAGCTTCAGCCTCGGCCACCTCGCCACTGGAGCGAAGGACGTAAGCTGGGAGTCCTTTGCCATTTTCTACCAGGCGTTCATTGGTGCGTTTCCCTTCCCGGGCCAGCTCTAATGCTGACCGATAGATACCGACGGCCTGCTGGGCACTCAGGTAGTTAAAATAGGCGATTTTGATTTCCTTGACCAACTCACGTTTATAAATGTCCACCTCCAGCTCACTCAACTGCACCTGTTGCTCCTGAATGCGTTTGTTGTAAGCAATATCCGTGTTGATGAGCGGTAAGGTGGTCCGGATGTGCGCATCGTAATAATTCCTGGGAAGAAAATTGATGGTTTCGTTCTCAATTTGAGGAAAGTTGTTGGATTGCGTCAATTGGTTCAACGTACGATATACGGGATTAAGCATGTCTCCGATGGGCAACGGGATGTTGCGACCGCCATCCGCAGTCTGGTAGCCGGCCTGGAGGTTGACGGCAGGGAGAAACATACTCTTGGCAATCCTCAATCCGTATTCGGCCCGCTGCAACGAGACATCGCGTTGCTTGAGTACCAAGTTACTGGCCAGCCCTTCCTGTACATAGCCCGCTAACGCGTCCTGAGCAACGGCATGCACACTGTACGAGCTAAACAGCGGAATGCAAATCAAGATAATTAATACTGTTCTCATTATTAACAGTGTTTATATATAAACAAAAAAAATTACGATAACCGCTCGAGCGACCTCAGGTAAACCTGGAAAACGCTTTCCAGTAGCGCCTCATGCGCCGGCAGCGCATAGCTGCCGCACTTTTCAGCGATATGCTTGAAATGGCTCGTAATATGCAACGAGCATAAGCCATGCACGACACTCCAAGAAAGCATCGCTACCTCGTTAGTATCCATTCCCCCGAAATAACCGCTGTCCTGGCAGGCGGCCACAGTTTTTATCAGCCCATCGAAAATGCGCTCACCCTCTGGCCATTCCTCCTCTGGATGATGGGCCTGCAAATATTTCATCGGCTCCTTCATAATAAACATAAGCTCATAAAAATCAGGATGATCCAAGGCAAATTGAATGTATGCCCTTCCCATGGCTTTCAGCCGCTCAAACGGCTGGTCCACATACACCAAGGCAGCCAGCCGCTCGCGCAATAAACTAAACCCCTCTTGATGCAACGCATACGCGATATCTGTTTTGTCTTTATAATACAAGTAAATGGTTGTAGGACTGAACTCTATCTCTGCCGCGATCTTGCGGATAGACGTCGCCTCATAGCCCTCTTTTACAAATAGCTTCTTTGCCGCCTCCAATATCCTTATTTTCAAATCCTCTTTATGGCGCTCTTTTCTTTCTTTGATTCCCATGACAAATATTAACGTGGCAAAGTTAATTAACGGTGTTAATATTAGCAAATTCTTTTTTTCGAAACTGACAAATCAACAGGTTTGAATATTATTCCGATATATGGCATACATTTTGAATAATATTCTAAATAACACAATTTGTAGAGAACAATGAGCGAAACAACATACACGTTAGACCACGTAGACCTCACCATTATCCGGTTGATGCAGGAAAATGCCCGTATCAACAATGCAGATATCGCACGCGAACTCGGCATGGCGCCTTCGGCGGTGCTGGAACGGGTGAAAAAACTGGAGCAGAAACAGGTGATTTTGCAATACAACGCCAAAATTAATCCGGCTGCGGTCAACCAAAAGCTGTTGTCTTTTATTTTTATCAAAGCGGCTGATGGCATCGGCTGTGCGACCACCGGACAGGCTTTAGCGGCCATTCCGGAAGTGCAGGAAGTACATGATATCGCGGGCGACGATGGCTACCTCGTAAAGGTCCGCACGGCAGACGCTTCGGCACTGGTAGAATTAATGCGCAATTCGTTTGCTAAAATTCCAAATATCATCTCTACCCGGACAACCATTGTGTTGGAAACCGTCAAAGAGCAACAGCAGGTACTTATCCCCCAAAATTGACAGCAAAAGCAATGACGACTGGAACAAATCAAAACCAATTTAAGCTCATGGTCGCGCTGGCATTTGCCATCGTTTACCTCGTTTGGGGTTCAACCTTTTTCTTTATCCACAAAGCGCTGGCTGGTTTCGAACCTTTCACGCTGGGCGCTATCCGGTTTACAACCGCCGGTCTGCTCATGCTTGGATGGTATGCCTATAAAAAATATCCGATTTTCGATTGGTCCGTGATACGGAACGCTGGCATAACCGGATTGCTGCTGCTATACATTGACACGGGTATCATTATTTGGGTGGAGCAGTTTCTGGCCAGCGGCCTGGTAGCCATTATGGCTGCGTCTGCCGCTATCTGGTTTATCCTATTGGATAAACCAAAGTGGAAGGAAAACTTTTCAAACCTCCCGACCATCGCTGGCCTTTTTCTGGGCTTCTTTGGTGTGGTCATGCTTTTTGGAGAGCAGGTGGCGCTTTCCGTAGATCTCGCCGAGCGGAAAACCAACACCAATGGCCTACTGTTGTTGATGTTCGGTGCCATCGCTTGGACAATTGGCTCATTATACTCCAAATATACTGGCAAACCGGATAAGGCTACGCCCGCCAATGGCATGGTCGGCACCGCTTGGCAGCTATTGATTGCCGGCCTGGCGTTCACCATCACGGCATTTGTTCGCGGCGAAGCGGAGGCCTTCCGCCCACAGGAGATCCCCGCTCAAGCCTGGTGGGCTATTGCATACCTTATCCTATTCGGGTCCATCATTGCATACAGCGCGTATATCTGGTTACTCAAGGTGCGGCCGGCAACAGAGGTGAGTACATATGCTTATGTAAACCCTATCGTAGCGGTATTGCTAAGCCTTTTGCTTACAGATGAGCACATTACCGGCATCCAAATTACTGGATTGGCGGTTATCCTTATCAGTGTACTCCTCATCAACTGGACCGCGTACAATCTTCCGACCTCGTTTAAGCGCAGGAAACCAGATAAAACCGGCCGTCCGAGGCCATCCCTTCGATCCAGAATCCGGAATAGGATAGCCCTGCGCACAGGCAACGCACCCATTAAATTATAACCGACTGGCTAATAGCTGCATAGTCGTTTAAAAATATTAAGTAAAAAGAAATAGAAAACTTTTTGGTTTCTTACTTTATTACTATCTTTATTGCCTGCCTTTATCGGACGACCCCGCTATGTACGCTATGAAAAATTTTGACCAGACAACCGATCAAAACCTCCAGGAAATACTCCATGCGGCCCCGTTCGGCTTTTTCAAGCTCGATCTGGACGGCAATGCGCTTTTTGTCAGCAAATCATGGGAAGATATCACTGGTCTCGAAGTCGGCGTCTCCCTGGGCAAAGGCTGGCATAGCGTCTTGGTACCCGAGGACATACCGGTGATCGCCACCGCCATCAGGGAAGCAACAACCGGGCAAAAGCAAACCGTAGCCTTCGGCTTTCGCATACACCACCCCCAAAGCGGCATCCGCTTTTGCCGCATGGATGTACGGCTGATACAAAACGAACAGGATAGAAGCCAATGCCTTATCGGTTATGTACAAGATGTTACCGACGACCATTTAACCCATATAAAATTAAAGGAAGCCGAAAACAGACAACGGGAAATGAACACCTACCTTACCTCGTTGATTGCTTCCTTGAAGATATTGTATTGGAAATCGATACCGAAAGGCGGTTTATAAATGTTTGGGCCAAAGATGAAACACTGTTTTTTCTACCTAAGGAAAAATTTATCGGTAAAACCATAGCCGAGGTATTTCCCCACATGGAAAGCTTGTTTTCCGCCCCCATTACGGCGGCCATCCGTACAGGCGAGCCCCAAGAATTCGAATACAAGCACATTGATCCCACCATTGATAAATGGTTTAAAGCCAAAGTAACGATGGTAAGCAAAACTAACCAACCGGCAGAACAGCAACGCCTGGCGCTGACAATCCAAGACATCACAAGCCGCATCAAACAGGAGCAAGCCCTCAAACAAACAAAAGCATTGCTCGAACGGACAAACCAGATACTGGAATCCAGCCAAAAGCTGAGCAATACCGGTGGCTGGGAATTTGACGTATTGACGGGAGAGATGTTTTGGACCAACCAGACCAAATTGATCTTTGAGATTGGCGAAAATGACACCATCAATTACCAGGATATCCTGACGTTGTGCGACCCGGGTTATGATTACATCTTTGATCAGCATATTCGCCGATCCTTGGAAAAAAAGGAGCCGCACGATTTTATTTTCCGTATCCGTGACAAGAAGTGGTTGAGGAGCATCGGCTTTCCCGTGGTTGAAAACAACTGCGTCGTAAAACTGCGGGGAGCAACGATGGACATTACCGAGCAAATGAAAACCACCCAAGCGCTGTTGGAAGCCAAAAACAAAGCGGAAGAGGCTGCACAGGCAAAGACTGACTTCTTATCGGTCATGAGCCACGAAATACGGACCCCATTAAACGGTATTATCGGCATAAGCAACCTACTAAAAATGAACCGCTTTCAAGATCACCAAGCCTATGTGGATAATTTGATTTTCTCGGCAGATCACTTGTTGCAACTTATTAATGACATCCTTGATCTCACGAAAATAGACAGTGACCATGTTGAGCTGGTGCAAAACGAAGTCAACTTGTTCGAACTGTTGCAGCGTATCACGAACCAATTCAACTCACTGGCTGAGTCAAAAAATATCGACCTGATCACTTTTGTGGACCCCGGAATACCAGAAAAAATCATAGCTGATGCCGTCCGGATAAACCAGATACTAAACAACCTGATAAGCAATGCCCTTAAATACACGGATGCGGGGAAGGTAACGGTTGCCCTGCAAGCATTGTCCTGTGATGCGCATAAGGTGACCATCCGTTTTACCATCAAAGATACCGGCATCGGCATCCCCGAGGAGTACCATGAGGTTATCTTCGATAGTTTCAAGCAGGTGCAGCAGCCGGCGTCCAGGAAACATACCGGTACCGGATTGGGCTTAGCGATTACCAAGAAACTTATCGAACTTCACAATAGCCATATTTCGATGGAGAGCACGATGGGAAAAGGCACGACATTCCGTTTTGATATCGCCTTCGATTTGCCCCAGAGCAACATGGCAATTGACCAACCGAGCATAAGCTATTCCGTAGACACTTATGCCAATAAATTGGGGGATTTGCGGGTATTGCTCGTAGAAGACAACCCCATTAATGCAATGGTGGCCCAAAAACAACTGGCTTATTTTGGCATCGTCCCCGATTGTGCCTACGATGGCCTGGAGGCTTTATCATTATTGAAGAACAATGCGTATCACATTGCATTCATCGACCTGCATATGCCGGGTATGGACGGACAAGCCCTTTCTGAATTCGTCCACAAACACTATCCGGACACACACATCGTTATTTCCACAGCAGACATCATGGGTGATGTTCGGGTAAGGTTATCAGAAATACATGCGTATGACATTCTCAATAAGCCGGTTGTCCTTGAGAAGCTTCTGGTATTCTTACTGAAGGTGGCCGAACAGCGCAGCATCATCAGTATGGAGTCAGCGCTTGATGAACAGCCTTGAGACGTATTTTACGAAAGCTTAATGATATCTTTTTCCGTTTTCCATACTTCTTGACTACCTTTATCCCTTTAAATACGCGATTCGGATGGCGAGACTTACCAAAATGGGTATTCCTTTGATTCTCGTGGTATGGAGTATCATGGCCTGCTCCAGGTACTTTACTCCAACCAAACCACAGTATACGCAATACGGAATCAGCGGCGAAATACCCGCCGATTCGGCGTACATTAAGTACTATTCACCTTACCAACAACAGCTGGAGGCCGAAATGAACCGGGTTGTCGGCTATACCGATGTAGACCTGACGAAGCCGAGCGACGCGCCGGAAACCTTGCTTGGCAATTTCTTTGCGGACGCACTTTTAGCTGAAGGCCGTAAGCACTATCCCAATGCAGAATTTTCCTTTGGTACTAAAGGCGGCCTGCGTACCGAGCTGCAACAGGGGAATATAACCGTCGGCCTCCTCTTTGAGCTGATGCCTTTCGAAAATGAATTGGTAGTGCTGGAGCTACCCGGCCAAAGCGTACAGCAGTTGGCGCAGTTTATCGCCAGTACAGGCGGGCAACCCGTTGCGGGTATACGGATGAAGACTAAAGACGGCAAACCCGTTGATATCGAAATCGCCGGCAAGCCGATCGATCTTTCCCGCACCTACACCTTGGTCACCTATGATTATTTGGCTAACGGGGGCGACAATTCGCGGGGACTCGAAAAACCGTCGAAACGCATCGATCTGGGCAAAAAAGTCCGCGAAGCATTAATAGACTACGTCAGCCAGCAAACCAAGGAAGGCAAAAATATTAACACGCAACTCGATGGACGAATCACTCGCAACCAGTAGGCGCATTTTTCTGAAACAAGCCAGCGCACTTGCGGCATTTTCAACCCTTGGCGGCATTCCGTTATCGGCCTTGGCCAATGACGATCATGTTGCGCTTACCATCCTTCATACCAATGATGTACATAGCCGCATCGAGCCATTCCCAATGGATGGCTCCAGAAACCAGGGCTTGGGCGGTGTGGCCCGCCGGGCAACGTTAGTTGAGCGTATTCGCCGCGAACAGCGCAACGTGCTGTTGCTCGATGCCGGCGATACCGTACAAGGCACACCGTACTTCAACCTATTTGAGGGAAGAGTTGAGCTTGAGCTCATGAGTAAAATGGGCTATGACGCCAGCACCTTGGGCAACCATGAATTTGACAACGGGCTGGATGGATTGGCAAAAATGCTTCCCTATGCCCAGTTTCCGTTCCTGACGGCCAACTACGACTTCCGTGATACCATCCTGAAGGGAAAAACCCGAGACTACCTTATCGTCAAAAAACAGGGGCTACGCATCGGCATCTTCGGACTGGGCATCGAATTGGAAGGATTAGTTGATCCCAATCACCATCGCGATGTACGTTACCTCAATCCAATTGATACTGCCAATGAATTTGCCACTAGACTCAAGCACGATTACAAGTGTAGCCTCGTCATCTGCCTATCGCATTTGGGCTATCGCTACCGCGACAATAAAGTCTCCGACCAGGTACTGGCTGCCCATACCCGTGGTATCGACCTCATCATTGGCGGACATACGCACACGTTTATGCCCGAACCTGAGGATATCCGAAACCTGGATGGCGAAGTCACTACGATAAACCAAGTAGGGTTTGGCGGCATCAATCTCGGACGGCTGGACTACCTATTTGAGCGGCGATCCGGCAAAAAAACCTTGCTAACAGCGAGCCGATATGAAATTTCGGGAAGCGCTCCGCTTGAGAAGAGTGTTGGCGGGCCGCGTCAGATGCGAAGAACGACATAAACGCTAATCGCAGCGATCGCCACGCAAAATCTGAAATCGGTGTAAAATAAATGAAGGAGTTTATACGCCTATATATCGACGCGTACCGGGGACTATCGCGCCCCGCATGGATGCTGGCCCTGGTCATGCTCGTCAATCGCACAGGCGCCATGGTGCTGCCTTTTTTGGGTATCTACATGACACAGGCGCTCAATTTTTCCATCAGGGAAGTCGGGGTCGTACTGGCTTGTTTTGGCCTTGGCGCAGTCACGGGCTCATGGCTTGGCGGCTGGCTGACCGACCGTTTTGGCAATTTCTGGGTACAGACCTTAAGTTTGCTGGCCTCGGTACCGCTGTTCGTTGTGACGCCACTGTTTACATCGGTTGAAACGCTGGCTGCCGCCATCTATATACTCAGTGTGGTGACCGAATCGTTCCGGCCCGCTAACTCCGTGTCGGTGGCCCGCTATGCACGCCCTGAAAACATCACACGGGCATTTTCACTCAACCGCATGGCCATCAACCTTGGTTTTTCCGTCGGCCCTGCGATGGGTGGTTTCCTTGCCTCTATTTCATACCACTGGATATTTTATGGCAACGCACTGGGCGCCTTCATAGCTGCGCTTATTTTTATCGCCTTCTTTGCAAAACGCAAAGGAACGATCCGGTCTAAGTCTACGCACAACATCGACGAAACCGCAGCACCGAAGTCCCCCTACGGCGACTGGGTATTCCTATTATTCAGCTTTTTTTGCTGTATCTACGCGATCTGCTTCTTTCAACTGCTGAGCACCCTGCCACTCTTCTACCAAAAGGCACATAGCCTGGACGAAAAGCAGGTGGGCATCATATTAGGGTTCAGCGGATTTGTCGTCGTCCTGTTCGAGATGCTGCTTGTGCATATCGCGGAGCGGCGCCTCTCCTATGCCAGCAGCATTTTTTGGGGCACGGCACTCTGTGCCTTATCGTTTGCCTTGCTTCCCATCCCCACAGGCTATTGGATACTCTATGTGTCTATTTTTCTGTTGAGCATCTCCGAGATACTGGCCATGCCTTTCATGGCCTCCGTGGCTGTACAGCGGGCGTCAAGACGCACCCAGGGGGCTTACATGGGGCTCAATGCGTTAGCCTTCTCCGCTGCTCACGTATTTTCGCCATTCCTGGGCACCCGCATTGCCGATCAGTATGGGTTCAATACGCTATGGTGGGGCACTACTATCGTACTTGTGGGCGTAGCCATTGGACTCTATGTTATTGTCAGGAAATTGTGAGCCCCATGCAAGAGCGTACACAAACCTGTTCGGTAGCAGCCCCATGTGCTGCGATGGGCTATTTCACCAACGGATTCTTTTCTTTAGCAAACAATTTATAGACTTGCTTATCCACCCAGGCCGGGAATAGTTTGTTCATCAGCACAGTTAGCCTACCCTGTCGGGTCATGACTAACGTACGCTTGCGAAGGACAACACCTTGCACAATCCGTTCGGCCACTTCTTCGGCTGTCATCATTTTCGTTTCGTCCATACTGGTTTCACCGTGTTCGCCACCCATTGCATCCAGTGCGGTTTGCCGAATGTTGGAAGCGGTAAAGCCCGGACACACCACCATGACATGCAACCCCGTTTTCAGGTTTTCAACACGGAGTGACTCCATGAATCCGTGGATGGCAAATTTGGAAGCTGCATACCCTGTGCGACCAGGAAGCCCGCGGAAACCTGCGATAGATGAAACCGCCACCACCGTTCCTTTGCTTCGCAGCAATGCCTCCATTGCGTATTTTGTGCAGTGTACCGTACCCCAAAAGTTTACATCCATCAGACGGCGGAGCACAGCAAGGTCCAGGTTGGCAAACAATGCCCGCATGCTAAGCCCAGCGTTGTTGACCAATACGTCAATAACACCGAAGGTAGTAGTCGCCTGCCTTATCAATGCCTCGCAATCCGCCTCCTTGGTGACGTCGCACTGCACAGCCAGTGCACGGACACCGTATTGCCGCTCCAGTGATTGCGCGATTTCGCACAACGTCACATACCGCCTGGCACCAAGGACAAGCTGGGCACCCTGCCGCGCAAATGCTTCCGCGCAGGCTAAGCCGATACCGGAGGATGCCCCGGTAATGACAACGGTCTTGTTACGCAATGTTCCGCTCATAAGGCACACGGGTGGCGATGGAACGTCCGAGGGTTACTTCATCCACATACTCCAGTTCACCGCCGAAGGCTATGCCTCTTGCGATGGTACTGATCTGTACGCCGAAGTCTTTGAGTTTCTTATAAAGGTAAAAAATTGTCGTATCCCCCTCCATCGTAGCACTCAAGGCCAATATAACCTCCTGTACGCCCCCAGCTTCTATACGCCGGATAAGACTGTCAATCTGGAGATCTGAAGGTCCGACGCCATCCATGGGTGATATCAGTCCTCCCAGCACATGATATACACCATGATACTGGTTGGTATTTTCGATCGCCATCACATCACGTGTGTCTTCAACCACACAAACAAGTCCTTTATCACGCTTGTGCGATGCACAGATTTCGCAAATCGCGTTATCTGAAATGTTATAACAAGTGACGCAATACCGGATTTCGCGCTTCAGGCGGTCCAAAGCTGTTGTAAACCGTTCAACATCGGCCTGCGGTTGTTTCAGCAGATGCAGCACAAGGCGCAAAGCGGTCTTCTGCCCTACCCCTGGCAAGCGGCCAAACTCCGCCACGGCCTGCTCCAACAATTTGGAAGAAAAATTCATGGAACAAAGATACTTTTTTAGTGCGAAAGTCATAAGTGATAAGTCGACCGTTTATCGATAGGCAGACCGGGCAAAAATTAGTATTTTAGCGAAAATCAAAGACACAAAGACACTATCTTATGGCAAGGACGAGAGAAGACAAAATCATAAGGGCATTCGAAAACAAAACCTGGCAAGAAATCAAAGTAAAAGACTCCTGGCAAATCTTCAAGATCATGGCCGAGTTTGTGGATGGATTCGAAAAGCTGGCCAAAATAGGCCCCTGCGTATCGCTGTTTGGCTCAGCACGGACACCGCAAGATCACAAATACTACAAATTGGCCGAAGACATAGCGCGATTGCTGACCGAACGGGGCTATGGCGTTGTTTCCGGAGGCGGACCCGGAATTATGGAGGCCGCCAACAAGGGGGCGTATGAAGCAGGGGGAAAATCGGTTGGAATTAACATTGAATTACCCTTTGAACAATTCCACAATGCATACATCGACCGTGACAAACTCTTACAATTCAATTATTTCTTTGTCCGCAAAGTCATGTTCATGAAATATTCCCAAGGCTTTATCGTGCTCCCCGGGGGCTTCGGCACGATGGATGAACTATTTGAGGCCATTACGCTAATCCAAACCGGTAAAGTCGCACGTTTCCCCATCGTCTTGGTCGGCAAAGCGTATTACAGTGGCCTTTTCGATTGGATAAAAAATACGATGCTTGAAGAAGGCAATATCAGTCCGGAAGACCTCAACCTCTACCGGCTTGTGGATACCGCCGAAGAAGCCGCGGAGCACATCTTCCGGTTCTATGACAAGTACCTACTCAAGCCAAATTTTTAGCAGCGATGCCTGCTATTACAACCTGCAATTTTTTCAGTATAATCTTCTAAAATACAGTCAATTATTCAGCAATACCTAAACTAAATACGACAAAATTTCCGATTCCGAAATCAAATCTCCCGTGGTACTTGTTTTGTTTAGACATCCATAAAAATTAAGATGATGAATTTCAACAACTATACCATCAAGGCGCAAGAGACCATTCAAAAAGCTTCTGAAATTGCTGCCGGCAATCAGCAACAAGCTATTGAGACGGCACACTTGCTCAAAGCGCTGTTGCTGGTAGACGAGAATGTCGTAAACCATTTGCTTAAAAAGCTCAATGTCAACGTCAAGCATGTGGAAGATGAGCTCGACAGACAAATTGCCACGTTTCCAAAGGTCAGCGGCAGCAATATCTACCTTGCTTCGTCGGCTAATACCGCGCTGCAAAAGGCGCAGACGTATCTGAAAGAGTTCAAGGATGAATTCGTATCCATTGAACACCTGTTGCTTGGAATACTCAACGCGGGTGATAAGACGGCCGCACTGCTCAAAGATCAAGGCGTGACGGAGAAAGATTTGAAAAGGGCCATAGGCGACCTACGGGGCAATGCACGGGTAACCGATCAAAACGCAGAAGCCACATACAACGCCTTAAATAAATATGCCCGCAACCTTAATGAGTTTGCAGAATCAGGCAAACTGGATCCGGTCATCGGTCGTGATGAGGAAATCCGGAGGGTAATCCAGATACTCTCACGACGGACGAAAAACAACCCTATTCTGGTGGGTGAGCCCGGTGTGGGCAAGACAGCCATTGCCGAGGGCATCGCACACCGGATTATCAAAGGCGACGTCCCTGAAAACTTAAAGACCAAAACGGTCTTCTCATTAGATATGGGCGCACTCATCGCGGGAGCCAAATATAAGGGAGAGTTTGAGGAACGGCTCAAAGCTGTTGTCAAGGAGGTAACCCAAAGTGATGGGGAGATAATTCTTTTCATTGACGAGATCCACACGCTTGTTGGAGCAGGCGGCGGCGAGGGAGCGATGGATGCCGCAAACATTCTGAAGCCGGCCCTAGCCCGTGGTGAACTACGTGCCATCGGAGCCACTACCCTCAATGAATATCAAAAATACTTTGAGAAGGACAAAGCATTGGAACGGCGTTTTCAAAAAGTAATGGTGGAAGAGCCGGATACCCAAGATGCGGTTTCTATCCTCCGTGGACTCAAAGAACGTTATGAGACCCACCATAAGGTGCGTATCCTTGACGAGGCCATCATCGCGGCCGTGGAACTATCACAGCGTTACATCGCCGACCGCTTCCTGCCCGACAAGGCCATCGATCTCATGGATGAAGCAGCTTCAAAACTACGCCTCGAAATGGATTCGGTGCCCGAAGCGGTGGATGAGATCGAACGTCGCATCATGCAGCTGGAAATTGAACGGGAAGCCATCAAACGGGAGAAGGACACAAAAAAGGTCGACGAACTGAGCGAAGAGATAGCCAACCTGAGTGCAGAACGGGATTCCCTCCGCGCAGCGTGGCAAAGCGAAAAAACGCTCGTCGACAGCGTCAACCACGAGCTCGAGCAGATAGAAAACTACAAGATTGAAGCAGATCAGGCCGAAAGGGCAGGCGACTATGGCAAAGTCGCAGAAATCCGCTACGGACGTATCAAAGAGTCCCAAGACAAAGTCGATGCGCTGAAAAAAGAGCTCGCCGAAAAACAAAGCGACAGCCGGATGCTAAAAGAGGAAGTGACCGCCGAAGACATTGCCGGCGTAGTGTCCAGGTGGACTGGCATTCCCGTAACGAAGATGGTACAAAGCGAACGTGAAAAATTGCTACATCTTGAAGAAGAATTACACAAACGGGTAGCAGGCCAGGACGAGGCTATTGAAGCGATTTCCGATGCTATCCGCCGTTCCCGTGCCGGGCTCAGCGACAAACGCCGCCCTATAGGCTCCTTCATTTTCCTCGGCACCACCGGCGTGGGTAAAACCGAACTGGCAAAAGCGTTGGCTGAGTTTCTCTTCAATGATGAGCAGTCGATGGTACGCATTGACATGAGCGAGTACCAAGAACGCCACTCGGTGTCGCGTCTTATTGGAGCGCCTCCGGGATACGTAGGCTACGACGAAGGTGGACAACTAACGGAAGCCATACGCCGCAGGCCCTATGCCGTTGTATTGCTGGACGAGATTGAAAAAGCCCATCCTGACGTTTTCAACATCCTGTTGCAGGTACTGGATGATGGACACCTCACCGACAACAAAGGGCGGGTAGTCAACTTCAAAAATACCATCATCATCATGACCTCCAACATCGGCTCGCATCTTATCCAGGAAAACTTCAGCCAGTTGGATGAAAGCAATAAAGAGGAAATCATGGCGAAAACACAGCATGAAGTCTTTGAGTTGCTCCAGAAAACCATCCGGCCGGAGTTTCTCAACCGCATCGACGAGGTCATCATGTTTACGCCACTTAGCCGGGATGAGCTGAGCAAAATCGTACAAATCCAGTTCAGCAAGGTACAGCAACAACTGGCCGAGATAGGCATCAATCTTACAGCAAGCGAGGAAGCGCTTGACTGGATGGCACAGCTGGGCTACGACCCGCAATATGGCGCCCGTCCGCTCAAACGCGTCATCCAGAAACACATCCTCAACGAGCTTTCCAAGGAGATTCTCGCAGGAAAGATAGACAAAGAGAGCAACATCAAGTTGGATATGTTTGACAACAAGTTTGTGTTCTTAAATCAGTGATTCGCGGACAATGAACGGCGGCGGGCGCCGGATGATCATGGACCACCTATGATGATCACCGGCTGTCATAATATATTTAGCATAATTTTTGGTAACTTTACATGAAGTTACGAATAAGGAGGGATAGCCCATGCCGACACAAGACATACAGTCCACAGGAAGCGTACGGCGCAAGGTGATCTTTGTGTTCGTCACCTGCGCGGTTGCGCTGACCCTGGCGTGGGTGATCAGTCGCGTGGCTTTTACGGAGATGATGGATACCGTCGAAAACATTACGACGCCCGATCCGAAACTGGAAATGGTCAGCGCTATATCGCGGGATATCATGCGCCTCGATCAAATGCAGCGCGCCCAGGCGTTTGGCGGCAACACCTCTTACAAAAGCTTTTCCAAAGAATCTGCCGCAATCGTTTCCTCCTTGGATTCACTGAAACAATTGTATGCGGGCAGCGATGTCCAGCAGTCGCGGATAGACTCCATAAAAACCCTTCTCCGGCAACGCGACAGGTTATTCAATGCCTATGTGAGTGTCCGTGAAAAGGTTGTTGACAGTCGCGAATTTCTGGAACAGCTGCAATCATTAAGCGACGTTATTTACGAGCCAAGCCCGGACAGCACCATTGTAACCACCGAACGGAAACGCCGCACGACAACCATCGCGGGAGATACCAGTGCGATATCCGTCCCCATGGACAATGACGACCGCGGCTTCCTTGGCCGGCTTTTCGGCCGCAAACGCCAGGAGCAGCCACCATTGCCGGTAGTCGAGGAACGCCGGATGGTTGAGGAGGAACTGGAAACCATCATTGACACCATCAGGGCGGTACAACATGATAGCACATTAGCCCGCATTGACAGCGCAGTGCAGCGCTTCCAAATGTTGCAGCAACAACAGCGCGAGCTATTTGTCAGTCGGGAAAAAGACCTGACCATCGCCAGCAATACGCTTATCAGCAACATGCTCAGCATCCTCCATTCGGTAGAAAACGAGGCCATGCAGCAGATGGAAGTGGATAACCAGCAAGCCCGCGCCGTAGTGAGTGACAGTGTATGGCGTATCAGTGCTATCATTCTCGCATTTTTCATCATCACCGCCATCATGGTGTATTTAATTTTAGGTGATATCCGTCGAAACAATGCATACCGTGTGGCGCTGGAGGCGGCAAAGGAAGAAGCTGAATATCACGCCGCGGCAAAACAACGTTTCCTGGCCAATATGAGCCACGAACTGCGTACCCCTCTTCAATCCATCATCGGTTATGCCGAGCAGCTCAAGGATGGACGGCAAGCCGATGACGTTAAGATTGACGCTATCTACCAGTCTTCGGAGCATCTCTTGCAAATCGTCAATGAAATTCTGGACTATAGCCGCATCACATCCGGTAAAATCGTGCTTAATGAAAAGCCTTTTGCCGTGGAAGGCTTGGTGAACAGTGTGGTGTCTGTCATGAAAACACAGGCTCAAGCCAAAGGACTGGTCCTGGAGTTCAACACCCGCATTTTGGGTTCGGGGCAAGTAACGGGCGACGCCTTCCGCATCAAACAGATTTTATTCAACTTGCTCAGCAATGCCATTAAATTTACTGAACGTGGCAAGGTGACGCTCAACGTCAGTACGGCTGTATATAACGAAAAGACCGAATTCAACATGGTGGTAAAGGATACCGGTAAAGGCATACCTCCGGAAGATCTTGACCGCATATTCAATGACTTTGAACAGTCAGAAAATGCCAACTCGGGTGTCCATTTCGGCAGTGGGCTGGGATTGAGCATTGTAAAAGCCATATGCGAGAGCATGGGCGGCGATATCCGGGTGGAAAGCAAGAAGGGATTCGGATCGGTCTTTAAAGTCAACCTCCCGCTAAAAACAGCCGCCGTCACGGCACCTGAAAAACCAGTGCCTGAGGCGCATACCGCCCGGAAACAGGTCGACGGCGGCGTATGGATTATTGACGACGATAGGCTGATTCTTGGTTTATGCCAAAATATTCTTGACAAATACCACATTCCCTATCGTTGTTTCTTATCCCCGCGCGACGTATTGGCGGCGGAATGGGATCCCCAGGTTAAGACCGTGTTGATGGATATCCGGATGCCGGAAATGGATGGTACCCAACTCAATCGAAAATTGCGCCGCAAAATCACCACAACAGGCGTAAACATCTACGCTTGCACCGCCCAAGTGCTGCCGGAAGAGCAGGAACAAATCCTCGCACAAGGATTTGACGGCCTATTGCTTAAGCCGTTCAAGGAGGCCGATCTACTTCACCTATTGGGCGTTTCCCAGCCCATACAGCCCAACGGTGCCAATGGCGAAATAACCTCAATTCAACGCTTTTCGCCGGACGACGAGGTGCAAACCCACAACATCATCGCGCTTTATACCCGTGATACCACCTCGGATATTGCCGCCTTAAACGAGTATTACCGCGCACACGACCTGGAAAATGTAGAATTGCTGTTGCATCGCATCGCGGGACGGACAGCGCAAATCGGAGCCGAAAAAATAGCCTTCCTGCTACGCAAAATGGAAATCGACGCCCGCAGTGGCGATTTGCCGCAAGAAACAGAATTACGGCGCACCCTCTTGCAGCTCGATGAATTGATGCAACAATTGCAGATTCACGGCAACCCAAATGCGGTGGGTGTATAAGCGTCCGATGCAATTTTATTACCTTTGTTGGTAAAAACAAGACAACATGCCGCATACCCCACCCCCTCCCCAGGAAACACCCGCAACAGCCTTCGAGCGCTTGCTGACCGTATTGCATACGCTACGCACAGCGTGCCCATGGGACAGGAAACAGACGATGGAATCGCTCCGCCATCTAAGCATCGAGGAAATGTATGAGTTGGGGGATGCGATTCTGGACAACGATTTACCCGAAGTAAAAAAAGAACTCGGCGACCTCATGATGCATTTGGTATTCTACGCGCGCATCGCAGAAGAACAAGCCGCCTTTGACATCGTGGATGTGCTTAACAGCGTCTGCGAAAAACTAATTAGCCGCCACCCCCACATCTATGGCGACATGGATGTAGCCAATGAGGAGGATGTAAAACGCAATTGGGAACAGATTAAACTCAAAGAAGGCAATACGTCCGTACTTGCTGGGGTACCTCGTTCATTACCCGCGTTGGTAAAAGCGTACCGTATCCAGGACAAAGTGCGAGGCGTCGGGTTTGATTGGGAAGAAAAGCACCAAGTATGGCAGAAGGTAGAGGAAGAACTGGCTGAATTCAAAAACGAGTTTGACGTCACGAACGCGGAAGCCATAGATGCCGAACGGGCAGAAGCAGAATTTGGCGATCTGCTCTTTTCTCTGGTCAATTACGCCCGGTTCATTGGTATCAACCCCGAAAACGCCCTGGAGCGCACAAATAAGAAGTTTATTAAGCGATTCACTCATTTGGAGGCCCGCGCACACGAACAGGGCAAGAGCCTTAAGGAGATGACGCTTGCCGAAATGGATGTTTACTGGGAAGAAGCCAAAAACCTATAATTCGCCATGTTGGAACAAGCTCTCTCCCGATCCCTGTTTTTTCAACAACACGAAGTGTGAGCGCACCGCTTTCATCGCCGGATAACAGGTGTAGGGTAAGTTGTATTCCTTTGCATACCGCTTGATGATGGGTGTGATATAAGGATAGTAAGTATGCGCCACATGCGGAAACAAGTGATGGGCTACGTGGTGCGTAAAGCCGCCAAAAAGGAAATTGGCTACCGGACTATCGGCACTGAAATCTTTGGTCACCATCATCTGGTGTTCGGCCCACGTCACCCCCATTTTGCCATCCGCCGGAGGCAGCGGGAAGATGGCGGTCTCATCTACATGGGTAGATATGAGTGCTATAACCCCCAGCATACTACCAAAAATGTGCATACATAACCAGCCCAGTACAATCACATACCATGGCTGGTTCAGCACCAGCATTGGAATAGCCAGCAGGTAAAACAGGTTACCGAGCTTCGCCGCAAACAGCCGATAATATTCCACTTTAGGTATTTTCACAACTCGCTTGACGTAATTATCCTTCGTACCGAAAAAATCCTTAAAGTCACGAATGAATAACCAATTGAGGGTATACAGCGGGTAAAGCAGAAACATATAGATATGCTGGTAATTGTGCTGCTTCAAATGGGGCGTATCAGGAAAAATGCGTACCATGTCGCTTTGCTTGATATCGGTATCCCAATGCTGGATATTGGGATACGGATGGTGCAGCAGGTTATGGCGCTTGCCCCAGAGCCAACTGTTACTGCCGAACAGTTCCAGCACATACATAAATTGCCGGTTGTGTTTGCGTTTTTTGAATACCGCTCCATGGGCGGCATCATGAAACGCATTAATGAAGAGCATAATCATTGAAAAGCCCAACAAAATATAACACAAAAACAACAACGGGGTATAGTTTCCAAAAAGCAATATGCAGGTATAGCAGGCAAAATAAAGAAAAAGCAGGAAATAGGTTTTTGCCACATTACGCCGCTGTATGCGCTTATCGCTCAACACCTTCTCCTGTACTTCCTTTTGAAGTTTTTTAAAGAAATCGTCCGGTCCGGGCTTCTTATATGTTGGTTTAACGAGTGTTTCCATAGTCGACCGCTGATTAGTCCTTGCGGTCACAAAAATAAGGATAATAGCGGAGAATTCCTTATTTTCGCGGTCAATATGGAAACAGTTGTGAGCGGTATCCGCAGTACCGGAAAACTACATTTAGGAAATTACTACGGGGCAGTGAGAAATTTTGTACAGATGCAGCATGAGCACAACTGCTTTTTCTTCATCGCTGATCTCCATTCACTGACCACCCACCCTACACCCGACGATCTACAGGCCAACGTACGCCAGGTGGTGGTAGAATACCTCGCGGCCGGCATTGACCCCGAGGTGGCAACCATCTACGTTCAATCCGAAGTGCCCGAAGTGGCTGAATTATACCTCTACCTCAACATGAATGCCTATCTTGGCGAGCTGGAACGTGCGGCATCATTTAAGGATAAGGTAAGAGCTAATCCCAACAACGTCAATGCCGGCTTGCTCACCTATCCGGTATTAATGGCGGCCGATATTCTATTGCACCGGGCTACCAAGGTGCCGGTAGGTAAAGACCAGGAGCAGCATCTGGAAATGACCAGAACGTTTGCCAATCGGTTCAACCGCATGTACAACACAGCGTATTTCACGGAACCGCACGCATTTTCATTTAGCAAGCAGCTCATCAAGATTCCCGGACTGGATGGCAAAGGAAAAATGGGGAAATCAGAAGGCGAGGCCAATGCGGTTTACCTGTCGGACACCCCTGAAACGATCCGGAAGAAAGTGATGCGTGCCGTGACCGACAGTGGCCCCACGGAGCCCAACCAGCAAAAGCCGGAAGCCATACAAAATCTCTTTACGCTGCTCGAAGCGGTATCCTCGCCTGACACGGTGATGCATTTCGACGAACAATACAACCGGTGCGAAATACGTTACGGCGATCTGAAAAAGCAATTGGCGGAGGACATGATTATCGCCACGGCAACTGTTCGTGAACGTATCCATGAAATTTCCAACGATAACGAGTATATTAGCAAGATGATTCGCCTTGGAAATGAAAAAGCACGGGAAAGTGCTCGCAAAACCATCGCGGACGTACGCGAAATTATCGGCATTAGAACGTTATAGTATGCATATCGCCATCGTAGGAAATATCGGAGCGGGAAAAACAACACTTACCAAACTGCTGGCCAATCACCTCAAATGGGAACCGCAGTTTGAAGCTGTGGATGACAATCCTTACCTGGAGGATTTTTACAGCGACATGAAACGCTGGGCGTTCAACCTGCAAATTTATTTCCTCAACAGCAGGTTTAGGCACATTGTGCAGCTACAACAAAAAGAAATAAACATCATCCAAGACCGCACCATTTACGAAGACGCTTATATCTTTGCCGAAAACCTGTATGATATGGGGTTGATGAGTGCCCGCGATTTCGAAAACTATAGTAATATCTTCGAAAGCATCATCTCCTACATCAAACCACCCGATCTGCTTATCTACCTGCGGGCTTCCGTACCGACATTGGTCGAGAATATCCAGACAAGGGGGCGGGAATACGAAGCAAACATCCGGTTGGATTACCTTTCTAAGCTCAATGCGAAGTATGAAAAATGGATAAAGAATTATAAGGACGGAAAGCTACTCGTATTGGATAAAGACAAACTCGATTTTGCTAATAATCCCGAAGATATGGGCTTTGTCCTTCAGAAAATTGAAACAGAATTGTTTGGATTGTTTTAAACGTGTCTCACATCAAAACCATAGGCATTATCCCTGCGCGTTATGCGTCAAGCCGTTTTCCGGGCAAGCCTCTTATCGATATTGCGGGCAAAAGTATGATACAGCGGGTATATGAGCAGGCCATACAAAGTCAGTCGCTTGATCAAGTGGTCGTCGCCACCGATGACGAGCGCATCCTTGCCCATGTGCGCACCTTCGGCGGGAACGTATTGATGACCGCAGGCACTCACCAGAGCGGTACAGACCGGTGTGCGGAGGTGCTTACCGTTTACAGCGGTTTTGATGTCGCCATTAATATCCAGGGTGATGAGCCGTACATCGATCCTGCACAGATTGATTTATTGGTCAGCTGTTTTGACAATAAGCATGTTCAAATCGCAACGTTGATAAAACGAATTTCAACTGCCGAAGAGTTATTCAATACAGGAATTCCCAAAGTGGTGGTCAACCGTACGGGGCAAGCCATTTATTTCAGCAGACAAACAATCCCTTTTCAGCGGAATGCCCCCTCCCAGGACTGGCTTCATTTGCATCCTTATTATAAACATATTGGCATTTACGGCTACAGGTCAGCCATCTTGGCAGAATTGACCAAACTCCCGGTTTCTTCCCTTGAACAGGCAGAGGCGTTGGAACAGCTCCGGTGGCTTGAAAACGGCTATCACATCCAAACGGCAGAAACCAAGGTAGAAACCATCGCCGTGGATACCCCCGAAGACTTGGATCGGCTAAAAGCGATGAAGCAGTAGGCTATGGGCGGTACCCCAAAGCCTACCGCCCATAGCCTAAAGCCTACTTCTCAGCCAACAACTTTCTGAAGTTTGCAACACTTTGGGCCACGTCGCCTGCATTATCTTCCCAGTTATGTTCGTACTCTGCTGAAATGTTGCCCTTAAAGCCTTGGCGTTTTAATTCGGCAATTACGCCTTCCACGTTACACACACCCGTCCCCCAATGCACGTCATGGGTCTTTGGTGTCTTTTCTGCCAAGTCTTTGAAATGCAAGCTCACCAGATGACCTTCATATTGTTTTAAGCTTTCTACCGGATCCAAGCCCGACCGAACCCAATGACCGATATCAGCACAAGCGCCCACATACTTACTATTGGCTTTCGCAATTGCTTCCAGCACGATAGCCGGATCCCAGTACTTGGTAGGCTTCGGATGGTTATGTATACCCACTTTAATCTTATACCGATTGGCCAGCTCGCCTATTAAAGGCAAGAACTCCACATTTGGCTCAGTATTAATGACCTTGATACCCATTGCCTTCGCAAATTCGAACAGCTGTTTCCATTCTTCTTCCGTCGTACCATTCACTACGCCAAACGCACATAGCTTTACCTTTTTCTTTTTCAGTGCGTTAAGAATCGCCTTACGCTTTTCAGCATCCATTTTATAATCCATTTTCCCGTCAATTCCGCCGCCAATCTCTTGCCCATTGAACGCTTCCACCGAATTCATTCCTGCGCCTAATGTCTTGTCGACAGCCTCAAAAAAAGTAAACCGGTTGAAGGTATACGTTTGCGCAGATAAGTACCAGCCCAGTTTCTTTTCCGGCTGCTGTGCATATAAAGCGGTCACGCCCATTACTAACGTTATGCATCCTGTGAGGATAGCGAATCTTAGGTGCTTTTTCATTGCTATTGAATTAGTGTTTATAATATTGTGTCAAGTAGTCGATAAGTGAACAGCCAGCCGCAAGCAGGGTACGCCGACGTTCAGCCAGGCTAAATCCTTCCCCCGCCGTCAACGGTGCCCTTCATAGTGGAACGAACGTACAGCATGGCGCAACTGTTCCCGTTGAAGCCCGGACAATGGCACCGCACGACGCAGCGTGCGGACGGCTTCATCCAATTGCGCTGCCGTCCGCATCCCCAAGACGACAGTAGCGACAGCCGGATGGCCCCATACATAGCCCAGTGCGATATCCAGTGGGTCCAGGTCCGTCTCAGCCGCTAGTTTGGCTACCGCTTTCGCTGCCTTTGCGACTTCCCCATCCGTATACTGCAAATAACTGTCAGCGGCTTTGCCTACAAGCAGCCCCTGAGCAACGGCTCCGCGACAGATGACGCTAATGCCATGATTATTTAGCAAATCCAGCAGTTCTTCCTCCGGCCGGTGATCCAACAAGCTATACTGCATCATCACACTGACCATATTTGACCGCCTGACATATTCCCTAATCACGTTTGGCCGGATAGATGAGAGGCCATACCAACGTATTTTCCCCTGCTGCTTCAACAATTCAAAGGCTTCTATGGTCTCATCAATGGGGTCGTCGATGGTACCTCCATGCAGTTGGTACAAGTCGATATAGTCCGTTTTAAGCCGCTTGAGACTTTGCTCAACACTTTTCAGGATATACGCTTTATGCGGATTCCAATCCCAACCGCTCCCGTCGCTACGCCACTGGTTGCCCACCTTGGTGGCAATGAGGATATCTTTGCGAATCGGCCGAAGGGCTTCCCCCACGTACAATTCATTTAATCCTTTTTGATATAGATCAGCGGTATCGAAATAGTTGATTCCCGCATCAGCCGCTTTACGCAACATATCTTTGTAAGTTGTTGCGTTTTCACCCAAAGACATACAGCCAAAGCTGAGCGGGCTCACATATAAATCCGATTTACCTAATTGATTCATTTCATTTCATCAGCCGGCCCGATCGTGATCGGAGTCTCCTCGTTGGCCTTCTGCACGGAAATAAGCTCCACATCAAAAATCAATGGGCTAAAAGGTGGAATATCCTGCCCAGCTCCGCGCTCACCATATCCCAGCTCATAAGGAATAAAAATCCGATAGTGAGCGCCGACTGGTACCAGTTGCAAGCCCTCCTGCCATCCTTCGATGACACGATCAAGCGGGAACGTCGCGGGTTCGCCCCGTTCATACGAACTGTCAAAGACCTTACCGTCACTCAGTTGTCCTTTGTAATGCACCGTGACGGTATCCGCCAGTGCAGGTTTCTCACCTGCGCCTTCCCGGATAATTTCGTATTGAAGGCCGGAGGCTGTGGTAACAACACCCGGCTTTGCCTTGTTGTTTTCCATAAATGCATTCGCTTCATCCTTCAATCGTGCATCGAGCTTCTCCCGGGCAGCGGTTATCGCGTCCATAATCAGTTCGCGTTCTTGCTCTTCCTCAAAAACGGATGCTTTTCCAGCAAATATATCGGCAATGGCCTGGCCAAGTGCCGTGGCGTTGATTTCCTCAAGTCCTGTGCGCTTCAGGTCGCGGGCAATAGAAGCGCCAAAAGCATAGGCAACAGAGTCTTTGCGGTTTTTTAAGGCGGCCCCACTATTGACGCCGGTTTGCTGCGCATTTGCAAGTCCAGCATACATCAAACAACACACCGCGGTGATACGTAAATAATTCATATTGGATAATTAGTGATAGTGCCTACTCAGCGTGTCAAATATACACACTTATTTCATCGTTGCGGGTGTTTTTTCTTTAATTATTGATAGCCTATTCATCCGATCGGCATCAATGCGATCGCTTCGCCAGGTCCGGCAACAATGCAGCGACAATGCCGATCAACGGCAGAAATGAGCAGATGTGGTATACAAAATCAATGCCTTGGCTATCCGCAAGTTTACCAAGCACCGCGGACCCGATTCCGCCCATGCCAAAGGCAAATCCAAAGAACAATCCGGACACCAACCCTACATTGCCCGGCAATAATTCCTGCGCATAAACCAGTATTGCCGAAAACGCGGAGGCGATGATCACACCGATTACGAAGGATAAAATGATTGTCCAAAACAGGTTAGCGTATGGCAATGCCAACGTGAACGGTGACGCACCCAAGATAGACAGCCAGATAACGTACTTCCGGCCAATACGGTCGCCCACGGGGCCACCAATCATCGTTCCGGCAGCCACGGCAAACAGAAAGATAAATAGATAAAACTGTGATTGCTGCACGGATACACCAAACTTATCCATCAGGTAAAAGGTGTAATAGCTGGTAAGGCTCGCAAAATAAAAATATTTGGAGAAGATAAGTACCAGCAACACCGCAATAGACACTATCACGGTCTTACGTGGCAATGACTGTTGGACGACTGCCTTGACTTTATTTCGCCTTAGGATGTAGTTACGGATAGATTTCGGTTTATACCATTTCCCTACCCGATAGAGGATGACAATAGCTGTAAGCGCGGCAAATGAAAACCAAATGACATTAAATCGCCCAAAGGGCGCGATAAGCATCGCTGCCAGCAGCGGGCCGATGGCACTTCCGGCATTGCCCCCTACCTGAAACAACGACTGTGCAAAGCCCCGCCGGCCACCTGACGCGACATAAGCCATACGCGAAGCCTCAGGATGAAAGACAGACGAACCGGCTCCCACGAAAGCAACGGATACCAAGATCCAGTAGTAACTCGGCGCCAGGGCCATCATGACCAGCCCTGTAAGGCTAAATCCCATCCCTACCGGCAAGGCATAAGGATAAGGCTTACTATCGGTAATGATGCCCACCAGCGGTTGCAGTAATGAAGATGAAAGCTGAAATACCAGCGTAATCACGCCAATCTGCGAAAAACTCAGCTGGAACGAATCTTTAACGATGGGATAAATCGCCGGAATAAGGGATTGGATGGTATCATTAAGCAGATGCGAGAAGCTTAAGGCAAACAGTACGGGATAAATGGTGGCAGATACGTGTTGTTTGGTAACGACAGATTCTTCTGTGTCCATAAGTACATAATGAAGTTTTGCGCAAAGCTAAACATTCCTTTCACTCCACCATGCATTTTTACGTATCAACTTACTTATCCCAACACCCGGAAGCTAAGCATCCGCATTTGGGAACGGCGGGTCGGGTCAGCATTCCTCTTCTTCAAGCATCTCGGCCTCGGCATAAGCCGGTGTCTTCTTCTTTCCGGTAATCATTTTTATGACCACAGGCGCCGTCGCAGCAACTACAATACCGATAATCACATACTCGAGATTATGCTGTACCCATTCATTTTCGCCGAGCAGGTACCCCAACGTGACGAGGCTGCCCACCCAGAGGATTCCCCCCGCGACGTTATAAAAAGCAAACTTCCTGAAATCCATCTCCACGATGCCCGCCACGATGGGGGCAAATGTCCGCACCACTGGAAGAAAACGCGCGAGGATGATCGCTACACCGCCCCGTTTATGATAAAAGTCCTGTGCCCGGAAGATGTATTCCTTCTTAAAAAGCCAGTTATCTTTCATCTTCAGCAAACGATGCCCGAAATACTTGCCGCACCAATAACCTACAAAATTGCCCAAAATGCCTGCGGAAGCAATCAAGGCAATCCAATACAACAACGTAAGCACGGAGTCTACCGGGCCAAGCGTCAGGTTGGCAATAATGATTCCTGCAATAAACAAGATCGGATCACCCGGCAGGAAAAACCCGATAAGAATGCCGGTTTCGGCAAAAACAATAAATAACAATAAATAAAGACCACCATGTGCAACAATCCAATCGGGATTGCTGAGATTATTCAAAAATGCTAAAAATTCCGCCACTGATTAAAAAAAATAAAAGCAAAAGAACTAACCAAAACTGGAAAAAGATTGTACAAAATCATGCCACATTGGAGAAAACATGATTTATTTTCAGGGCCATCAACCCGAAATGTCATTGTAGTGACAAATCACTTTCGGCTGCTATCCAAAAAACCGATGCCCACGATTTCTCATTCAGCAAAGATACTATTCGCCAAGAAACTTCCATACCACTTCCCGGAGTCTTTCATCGTCCGCTGTTGTGTTTCGAAATCAACATGTACCAAGCCAAACCGTGGATGATAGCCTTCCGCCCATTCGAAATTGTCTGTGAGCGTCCAAATAAAATACCCGTGGATATTCAGTCCTTCGCGTTTGGCACGAAGCACCTGTGCAAGATGATCTTTCAAATACTGGATACGTAACCGATCGTGCACTGCTCCCCCCTCCACGACATCGGCAAACGCCGCCCCGTTCTCCGTTATGTAAATATCGGGTATATTGGGGTACGCATTGAATTGCTTAATCATCTCATAGATCGCCTCAGGATATACTTCCCATCCCATCTCGGTGACGAGCGGCACGTGCCGTTTTTTTGCAGGAACAAGACGTGCTTGCAAGTAGGGTACAAAATACGAATGGCGTATCACTTCCCGGGTGTAATTTTGAATGCCGATAAAATCGAAATCAAACGGTAGCTGTGTTTCATCTCCGGCCATCATGTACCGCTCAATGCCTGCCAGCGCTTTCAAATCGGCCGTAGGGTAGCCCATCCCCAATATAGGCTCAATGAAAAGCCGGTTGATCAATGCATCGGCCCGTTTCGCGGCATCCACATCGCGCCTTCTGGAACTCGCCGCGTGAATACTCGAGCAGCTGAATGTGCTTCCAATTCGCGCATTTTTTGTTTCAGCACGTAGCAGCCGGCCGATATGGCCCATCGCCAGCGCGGCATGGTGAGCTGCCGGGAAGAAATTGCGCAATCCGGTAAGACCGGGCGCATGCACCCCGAAGAAGTAACCTGCGCCTGTAAATACTGCAGGTTCATTGAGTACCATCCAATGCCGTACGCGATCGCCCAAGCGCCTTACGACACGCTCGGCATACGCTTCCAGCCAACCAAGCACATCGCGGTTCGTCCATCCACCCTTGTCTTGCAGCGCTTGTGGAAGATCCCAATGGTAGAGCGTGATCCAGGGTGTGATACCCTGCGCCAAACAATGATCGACCAAACGTTCGTAAAAATCCATGCCCTGTGCATTGAACCGACCGGTTCCTTCCGGCAAGATGCGGGGCCACGATAGCGAAAACCGGAAGTTGGGAATATGCATTTCTTTGATCAAAGCGATATCCGTTTGGTACCGGTTATAGAAATCACACGCGGTATGTGCGCGATGATTATACTTGATTTTACCTTTTTTACCGGCAAACGTATCCCATATCGATGGGCCCTTGCCATCCGCATCACACACCCCTTCCGTCTGGAAGGCCGCACTGGAGACCCCCCATTGAAAGTCATGTCCAAAATCCGATCTTACCATGTAGCTATGCCAATGCTTTGCGGACGTGCGCGTCCAAGAGGTTGTCGATGATGGCTTGTGTACAATCCGGGTAATCTACCGCAACCGTGTGTCTACTGGTCAACCATGCTTCAATAGCAGCGTCATTTTTAGGCTTCAGGCTCTTAATCACCGGAATTCCCATCTCTTCAAGTGCCGCCGCATTAAGGTGCTGTTCATACTGGTTTTTCATCGGGATGACCAGCAATTTCTTTTGCAGGAACATCGCTTCCGCAGGCGTTTCAAACCCTGCCCCACATAGCACGCCCGCCGAGCTGGCCATACTTTGGATAAAGGCCTCATTGGCTATCGGTTGCACACGCACATTGCGCATCTCGAACGGAATCTTGTTGTGCTTCGAAAACACCTCCCACTGAACATCGGGAAAACGCATCAGATGTTTGAGCAGTCGCGCATCGTCATATGCCGGAAGATATACCGTGTAATGCCCTTTGTCCGTCACATCCAACCGGCGCACCTGCTGGCGAATCACAGGCGTAAATATCCTCGCGCTGTACCGCTTAAAGTGGAAGCCATAGTTGAACGTCGCAGGCGCATAGTTCTTCATAATAAATTTGCCTACCATGTCCTGATCCTTGGGTTTAGGCGCCTGGACATCCATTGCCGCAGCCTGGTGGCTGAGTCCGATGCATGCCTTATCGCGGATGTTGCACGCCCAAGCAGATATCGGCTCAAAATCATTGATGATTAAGTCATACTGGTCAACGGGTAATGTGTTGACTTCCTGGATAAGCCTGCGCACGGTGGAACTCATAAACGTTTTCCACAAATCTACCCCACCTTTTTTGCCAAAGATAAAACTGAGCCCGTGCATACGGTATTTTACAGGAAACGGCAAGACCAAATCTGCCTGGATACCACTGACCAGTACATCAACCGTAGCACGCTGCTGCAAACAGGGTACCACATCCATAGCACGGCTTAGATGACCGTTGCCCGTACCTTGCACTGCATAGAGGATTTTCATAGTAAGACGATAGACATCAGACGTGACACCATAAACATGAAGCATCAGGCTCCCCACTTCCGGGCTTCCGACTCTTCAATGCCTAAACGCTGAGGCCAAAAAACGAAAAAAAATACGGCTTTTCAAACCTACCATCCAATTTATTAACTTTTTCATAGCTGCCGTGTTGAAAATTCTTATGCTAATTACCGAATTTAATATTACCCCAGCGTTAAAAACCCATGAAAGATTTGTGATTCTGCCTTATATCCGCTATCTTTCGTCGATGAACCGAATCTGCCTACTGCCGTTATGCATCCTATTGTGGGTGATGCTTTCCTCCTGGGGCTTCCATGCCCATAAGCTCATCAATCAGATGGCCGTATTTACCTTGCCGGCTGCCGTGGCCGGATTCTACAAACATCATGTAGACTACATCACCGAGCATGCTATCGACGCTGATAAACGATGTTATGTAGACACCGCGGAATCGCCCCGTCACTTCATTGACGCCGACCGTTATGGCCAGCAGCCATTCGACACCATCCCTATCCATTGGTCAGCCGCTATCGGTAAGTTCACCGAACGCAGGTTGCTCGCGTCAGGCATTCTTCCCTGGCAAATCAACCGGAGCTACCTAAATCTCGTCGATGCGCTTTCTTCCGGAGACCTGCAGCGGATATTACGGCATTCAGCTGACATTGGTCATTATGTCGCGGACGCCCATGTGCCGTTACATACCACGAGCAATTACAACGGACAGCAGACCAACCAAGTGGGCATCCATGCCTTTTGGGAAAGCCGCCTGCCGGAGCTCTTTTCGGGCAGCTATGACTTTATGGTTGGCCGCGCCCGCTACGTAAATTCACCCCTGGAAGAAGCATGGCGTATTGTAAAAGAAAGCTATGCATTAGTGGATGATGTGCTGGGCATCGAAGCCGAACTGAATGAGGCATACCCCGCTGACCGCAAATATGGATATGTTGAACGCAACCGGGTACTCACACGTTCGTATTCCGATGAATATTCATTGGCATACCACGAGGCGTTAGCAGGGATGGTCGAGCGGAGGATGCGTGGAGCTATCCTGAGCATCGGCAACTTTTGGTACTCCGCGTGGATAGATGCCGGGCAGCCAAACCTGCAAAAACTCACCTTCGGAAATGACGCCGCCACGGACACCTTACCCATGCCCGCAGACGGGCAGGAAATCCTTGGCAGGAAGGAGTGGCATTAGCTAAATAACAGTGCCTACATTGTCCGGGCTGCTTGCCCCATCAACGCCACCACCTCCGTCAATGCGGGTTGCGGAAGACTGCCAAACCCCAAGCGAATACCACAATGCATGTTGGATTGATACAACAGGTACCGAGGCAAGTGAACCTCATGTTGCGCACAAAGATCCCTTAAGCGCATTAAGTTCAATTCTTTAGGCCATCGTGTCCAGATGGCCAGTCCCCCGCTTGGCACGTTAAAATCGACAAATGACGCCAAATGCTCATTCAACAATGACGCCAACATATTCCGGCGAGCTTTGTATTCCAAGGTTGTTTTTTTCAAGTAACGATGAATTTCACCATCAGCAATCATCTCTCCAAGGGCTAATTCGGTCAGCGCGTCGCCGTGGCGGTCCATGACCCCTAAAAGCTTTCCCATTTCGTTAATCAGTTCCGGCGGGGCGACAATAAATCCGGAACGGAAACCAGGCGCCATCGGCTTACCAAAAGTCCCGACGTAAACGACCATTCCTTCCGTGTCTGTGCTAGCCATGGGGAGCTGGGGGCAATCGTCGTAATGAAAGTCATAATCGTAGTCATCCTCCACAATGACGAATCCATATTGGGCGGATAATTCCAACAGCTCTGCCCTGCGCTGCGCACTGAATGCCACCGTAGTCGGATAATGATGGTGAGGCGTAATATACAGCATGCGGAAAGGCTGCCGCTCGCAAAGCGTCCGGATGGCAGCAACATCAAGTCCCTCCGCGTCAACCGGCACCGTCATGATGGCTGCTCCAGCCTTCTGCAAGATCATGTTGGTCGCAAAGTAGCTAAGTTCACCAACCACTACACGATCGCCCGGAGTTATCAGTGTCTCCGCCACAATATAAACACTTAGCTCCAAGCTACGTGTCACGAGGATGTGCTCTTTTGAGATATGCAGCCCTCGCGTCAGGTTGAGGAAATTCGCCAGGTTCTCCTTGTAATATGCGACGCCCATCATGTTGTTATAGCCCAACTTGGGCCGATTGCCCTTTCGCTTCATGTTGGTACGCAGCAACCGTGTCAGGTAATCCACATGAGACAACCTGGGGTCCGGAAGCCCGTCGTCGAGCGTATATTTTGCAGACGAATAGTCAAAGGGGTTGTCCAAGACACTCCATTTTCTAAAATGGAAACCAGCCTGCTGAGGGTAAGCGACCACGCCCATTGCCCGCAATCGCCGTTTTTTTTCCGCCCCGCTATTGCTGACGAACGAGCCCTTGCTGGGATGGATGGCTATCCACCCCTGGGCATCCAGTTCGGCATAGCTTGCTGCCACCGTATTGCGATGCACGCCCAGCAATTTACCCATTTGCCGACTTCCGGGCAGTTTATGCCCATCCGTCAAATAACCACGTTGAATGGCGCTGATCAGCTGATTGGCCACTTGAAGGTATACAGGTGTGGCCGATAGGCGATCAATTTGGATAAAACTACGATATGGAACTAAAACCGGACTACCCATAAAATAAAAACTGGCACATCTTGATATGCCCGCAAGATACGACTTTTGCAAAAAAACGAATCAGTATGAAGCAAATATTACCGATAACACGTATTACCATGATTGCGCTCGCTCTTTTTTGGCTGACGACCAAACCAACCCGGGGACAAACCAACCACCTCCGTCCTTCATCGCAGGATACCAGCGCGATATCGTTGAATGAGGTTGTCATCACGGAAAACCGACTCCAGTTGCCTTTCGCCAAACAAAACCGAAATATCCAAATCATCGACCGGAAGCAAATCGAAGCCTTACCCGTGCGGTCGGTCAATGAACTGCTAAGCTATGTAGCTGGTGTCGATTTAAGACAACGGGGCCCATTCGGCGTACAAGCCGACGTCAGCATCGATGGAGGAACCTTTGAGCAAACCCTTATCTTGGTCAATGGCATCAAGGCATTCGACGCTCAAACGGGGCACAATAGCCTTAACCTGCCTATTCCCACCGATGCCATCGAACGCATCGAGATCATCCGGGGCCCCACGGCACGTATCTACGGTATCAACAGCCTCACCGGCGCCATCAACATCGTGACCCGCAAGCCCCAACAATCAGAAATCACTGCCCATGCCTATAGCGGGAGCGGATTCAAAAAAGACACCGCCAATAACGATGCCCTTTTCAACGGGCGCGGCATACAACTCAGCGGCACCCACACAGGCCGGTTTGGTACCCATTCCCTGTATGGTAGCCATGAATCAGGCAATGGATATCGATACAATACGGGATTCCGAAACAACAAAGTATTTTATCAGGGCGAAATCCCCACAGGCACAACCAACGCTTTTTCCCTGATGGGCGGATATGTATCCAATGATTTCGGAGCCAATGGCTTCTACGCGGCACCCGGCGACACCGAATCCCAGGAAATCGTCCAGACGGTCCTGGCTGCTATCGGATACCGCAGCCAGTTATCCAGCCGGTTTTCATTGTCGCCGCGCGTCAGCTACCGTTATGCGTATGACGATTACCGTTACTTCCGCTATGACCTCACCCGGGCGCGGAGCCAACATCATGGCCACGCAATCAATTCAGAACTCAACGGCTCATTACAGACCACCGCAGGCGATGTCGGCATCGGGCTGGAAATGCGCAATGAAATCATCCGAAGCACCAATATTGGCGACCACAACCGGACCAACTATGGCCTATACGCGGAGTTCAAAACTGAGGTAATCAATAAACTGTTACTCAATGCCGGCGCATATCTCAATTACAATTCAGACTACGGTTGGCAGGTGTTTCCCGGCGTCGACTTGGGCTACCAGCTAAGTGAGCGATGGAAATTAGTCGCCCACACGGGGACTGGCCAGCGCATTCCTTCGTTTACCGATTTGTACCTCGACCAACGCCCCGGCAATATCGGCAACCCGTCACTGGTTTCCGAACGCGCTTGGCACGCGGAGGGCGGCATCAAATATGTAGCCGGCGGTGTGATGGCACAAGCCCGTTACTTTTTCCGAAACATGAACGACTTTATTGACTGGGTACGCCTATTACCAGACGAACCATGGCAGCCCCACAACTTCCAGCGGAATCGTACGCAGGGCATTACCTTTTCCGGCAGCTATCGCCTATTTCCCACACAAAGCAGCATAGGACTGATGGCTGGTCTTTCGTATACCTGGCTATCTCCCCATTTCGAAGATAGCCAGGACGCCGGGTTCCTTTCCAAATATGTTATCGAAAGCCTTCGACACCAACTGGTTGCCAATCTCCAATTTTCTATCGGGGCGTTTTCAGCTACGACAACGGCCCGCTTTAACGAGCGCATCAGCTATAAAAGCTATTTTGTCGGCGACATGCGCATCGCTTACGGCTTCAAGCCCGTGGCCCTGTACCTGGATGCACAAAACATTTTTAATGTCACCTACATTGAAGCCGCCGCTATCCCAATGCCCGGAAGGTGGCTTAGCTTAGGTGCCAAATACGCAATTAGCGGAAGGAAATGAACCTCGTGAATAATGCTTTTCCGTCATTAAACTCGCCTTTCCAACAACCGCCAAACGACCGCAGCCACCACAGCGCCGGTAATGGGCGCTAAGACGAACAACCATAGCTGGCTCAGGGCTGCGCCTCCGGCGAAAACAGCGGGGCCAAAGCTACGGGCGGGATTAACGGATGTGCCGGTGATGGGAATCGCCACGAGATGAATAAGTACCAATGTGAAACCTATGGCCAATCCGGCCATGGTACTATTTCCCCACTTGGAAGTGGTACCGAAAATCACAAACAAAAAGAGAAACGTCAACACCGCTTCAGCAAGAAACGCTGCAGCGGTGCCGTATTCACTTTGGTAACCTTTGCCCCAGCCGTTGGCACCATAAGCCCACTCTCCCGGGGTAAACCCTTCGATTTGACCACCGAGCACCAACCGTAGCAAAAGTACCCCTACCAAGGCTCCGATTAATTGCGCTACGATATAAGCGATTGCGTCTTTTGCAGAAATTTTGCCGTTAACCAGCATGGCAATAGTAATGGCCGGATTGATGTGGCAACCGCTTATACCACCAATGGCGTAAGCAAAAACGACCACAGCTAAGCCGAAGGCCAAAGAAATCCCCAACAGTCCCAAGCCCGAAAGACCGGCCAACGTGTCTACACCTGCCACAGCGGCGGCGCCGCACCCGAAAAGTACTAATCCGAAAGTACCGACGAGCTCGGCTACGAATTTAGTCGATAGTTTAATTTCCATAATTGAATAATAAATTAGTTTATCGAAAGTAAAAAGTTTTTTATTACAAAACAACTCAAACAAAAAAAAGCCCCGCTTCACAGCGGGGTCTTTCCATTTAACCAAACCTAACAAAATGAATGCTGCTCTATGTTTCTTTTTACATCAGCAAAAGTAGGGTCGACATATTATCCCTCAATTAAATCGGGATTAATTTATTATCAATCCGCTTGCTTCTCCTGCCGTTATCCGTGCGCGATGCGGGTCTCATCCGAGGCGGATCTCAGGATTTCCCAGATCCGCCTCGGATGAGACCCGTATCCAGTCCGCATTACGGTAGAAGAAAGGGTGGAGAAAGGCGGACGGTTTATTTCTGCTTCTTATCTAGGCGGCGCGGACTTTGCGAACCAAGCCGATGGGGACTTCGGCTACATTGGCTGCCCGCTCATCGGATAAGCCAAGTTTGACAATAAGATTCACCAGATTGCTCTTCCATTTTTCAACACCTTTCTTCTCGCTCCGCTTCTTTTCAGTCTCGATTAACAATTGCTCAATTCCTATGGTATCACTGCCTCTGGTAAGTTGTTATTTTTCCATTTCAAAATAGTGTTTGTTTCCTTGAATTCAAAATTTACGTAATAGGTCATAAAGATAACCAGTGACCTAATTTTGTCCTTTGGGATATCCCAGCAGAGCATAGCATACATCAGGAGACGTTTGGTTTCCAGCAACACGTTGTCGCGCTCACGCCGGTCTCCAATCCTTTTCCCTACAAAGGCTGCCTTGGCTACCCGAATATCGTTTGCATCTATTCTATCATATGTCAAATAGAAACCTGCACCTGACCCGTGGGCAATGTGAATCCCTAATTTCATCACTTCTAATTCACGACACGATTGCCTTTTCCTGACAGCAAATTTGCAGTCAACAAAAACAAAAATGGCCCCCGAGAGGCCAATGGTTGTTTTCTATTATGTTTTATACAACGCTAATTATTGGACGTGGGTAATTCCTATGGCTAATAAAAATGTTCAAAAGGTTGTGGACAATAATCTAGCGGACGACCCGTATGTGGCGTAAAGTCAAATGTCGTCAGGTCAACCACTTTAAAGATAACTCTTTCTCTCGAATCCTCCAATGGATAATTCGGATCAATGATTTCGTAATGAATTTCTATTCCGATCTTTGGATGGTTTAACCTGGTAGGGAAAGGGTTATAATTATCAGTTATCAAGGGATGGATATATCTTCCATAGGTGATTTGCGCATCATCAATATCTCGGCGTCTGTCAGCGTTTACAGGTAAGCTATGTGGACTATCGCCAGTGACCCCGCCATTTAAACTTGCATCAGCCCATTGCAAAAAATCAAAAGAGTTATATTCACTGCCTAGTCCAATTTCCGATATAATATTATTGACTAAGTATGTATCGAACTTGACGAGTTTGACTTTTCCAAGCAAGTCTGGATTATGATAAAATGCATCAACGAATTTGTCAAACCTAAAAGCTGTATTATACGTAAACAAGTGCAAATCTCTCATTCGATAAAAATAACAACCCATATCATACAGAGTTCCCCTAGCAAACAAATGAAACCGATCCGGCGCTCCAATTAACCCTGTGTCATATTGGTATATCGGTCTATATCGGTTAGCTGTCAACGGCGCTTTTGGGTCTTGATGAAATTGAATGCTATATAGATTATTTGTAATCGTAGCTGTCCCCGTGGTTTGAACAATACCTGAATACTGGTAGACAGTCTGTGTTGCGACTGTTGACTTCTTTCCACCGGAAAAAGATCTAATTAACCCCACAACGCTTTGTACGACACCTACTGCAGCTGCTACCGTCCCAACCACTGATTGAGGAGCAACGTTTCCTCCTGATGCTGCCTCACTTTGGACAACATATTGACTGGCTGACTTATTAGAATCTCGCTTCCCCAGTAGATCGTTAATAGCATCCAAAAGCGATTTTGTGGAACCAATATATTCATAACCCTTCGTCATGGCATTGTGAAAATCCGAAGTAACGCCTGCCCCTCCCACCGAAGATCTCGCGTTCAACGTAGAGAAATCCGTTCCTAGTGCTAAATCTGCTTGGCTCGCCCCGTATACAGTCAATTTCAATTCGCTGTATTTGGTATCATAAGTCATCACAAAATCAAAATTTAACCACGTATCTGAAGCATCCTTCTTGGTCACAACGATTTGTTTGGTACTTGGGTTGGTATTGTTCTTTACAAATTCGTCCGTAGGAGCAAAAAAGGAAAGCGACGCATTGTAATTAGCTGCGTTGTTAAAACCCAACTCCGCTACGTAATAGGTCTTCGAAGGTTCGCCTTGATTACGAACCCTATAATTATAAACGAAGAAGCGCAACACGCCTGAATATTTATTGTACAATGCGAAGAAAGGAGTTTGCGTTGGCCGTTCGGGGGTACCAAAGTCTTTTAAATATAACACCCAACCTAATTCGGGACGGTAGTCCCTATCTTCATTGTTTGCGGGATTACCAGCAGTAAACCAAGGCAAAGTTACTTCCACACTACTGACGGGCTGGTTATTCGCTCGCTGACCATAATAAATTTGTGTTGTTGTGACATTCGGATCAGAAAAATTCCAGTTTGCATCAAGATTGGGATCATTGGGGTCCGTAATGGACAGCGGAGCTATATCCAAACTTAAATCTTCTTGAATAACATCAAGGCGATCAAACTTTTTTTGACAAGAGCCTAGTAACAGAAGCCCCGACATTGCGAGGAAAAATACATTTCTTTTCATAGTTCCAATACTTATTTGTCGTCTTTAATTTATGCACACTACTTGACTTTTATGTAAAATATTAGTAAAGAAAACTTGAATTTTGAACGCACTCAAATTACCCTTATAGTAAAGCTTTTCCAAACAAGAAGATATTCTATCCTTTAAAAAACAGCGAATCGGCACGAGAAACCGCTACGAATACGTTATATGTCACAACCTAAGCGGAATAGTTTCTTACCCCGAGACAAATGGAAAGTTACTTTTAATCAGCGTAGGAAATACTGTTTAGCACCATGTATCAAATACGTTGCCTGAAGAGTGCCAATACCACATTGGCTTCTATCAACCATTTATTATCGCTGACAGACTCGCCCTTGATTGATCCGTCCGTCGGTCCAATGCAACGAAATTACAATTCGGACACATGGTAATGTGAACCACCTTCCAGTTGCGCATCTCCGATTTCCGCAAGTAAAAGATCTCACCAGCCTGCGACACTTCGAAGAAGAGGACGGGATAATTCGCATCACCTCTCTCAGTTGAATCATCCTTCCAGTAGTATTACATAAAGACCTTGTTTTCTCCGTCTACCGGAACAAACCGTCCAATCGAGTGTTTTCCCGGCACACAAAGTTCCAAGTCTCGCATTCGGTCAGGTCATTTGGAGAAAGCCAGCAATGTTATCATTGAATTTCTCACATGATACCCATGCAATGGTACTTAATGGGGTCAGTACCTCAAAAAGCCTGTCTCGTTTTCTCATAATTCGTGTTTACTGGTAAACGAAGACAACCACAATAATGGACAATCTCAATAACTTTTTATACGATCCACTGATGCTTGGAATACAATAAAAAATACAAGTAAACAGCAAGTAACAAAGACACAAAAAAAGCTGTATCAAAGTAAAATGATACAGCCACTTAACCCATCTCTATTCACCAACTAAAAGCTCCAGCTATATCCCAAGCTGAAATTTCGGCCGGGGTTCCTAAACTGGAATGCTTGTTTAGCTGCCCCATAGGATTCGTATAAGCTTTCTCGATTATCATCCAAAATATTCTCTACTTTTACACTTATCGTCCCCCTTTGACTTCCGAGTTTCTTGGAAAAATTGAAATTTAAACTATGAAAGGGTTGTACGTATACATCGGGGTTTTGTGCGAGTCCAACCACTTCTAATGTCTTCCCCTGAACATTGTAAAACAGCCCAGTTTCCAAGCCGATATCACTATTATTGTAATTCAATCCTGCGTTGATCAAGTAAGGAGATTGCCCCTGTAGTTGTCTGGTATCATCGATAACTTCGCCTTCCCGAGCAAACATCAAACGCGAATCATATTCCATACCTAACCCTTTGCTCATGGCGATACGCGACTCAATAAAAGACACATTTACATTCACACTTAATTTTTCCAAGCCATCGGAAATAAAACCTAGATTTTTTCTTCCTTCTAGCTCGACACCGAACACATCGGCTTCAGGCGCATTTCTAGGTGTCACATTAGTTGGGGCGATATTGGAATAAGCAACCAACTCGATGGGATCTTTAAATCGCTTGTAAAAACCGCTTAAAGCAAACAGTTGTGCGTTGTCGCCAAAAAGCTCATAACGTACATCGATATTATTGATATACGTAGGTTTCAAATCTAAATTTCCTAGAAATGTAAGATCAGTAAGCAGGTCGGCAATTTGTACCGGTGATATTTCCTTAAACGTAGGTCGTGCGGTAGTACGGGAGTAAGCGACCCTTACGTTACTTTGAGCAGTCAACGCATAAATCAAGTTAGCTGAGGGAAACAGATCTAGCTTCTCGATGGTCTTTTCATTGTCGTAATTTATAGTACCGGTACTGTTCTGCCCTGTTAGCAGAGATGTAAATTGCTCAGCCCGAAGGCCAATGACAGTCCTTAATCGGTCGCCTATCTTTGCTTCATTAGATACATAAATTGCTGCAGTTAGTTGCGTAGCGTCAAATGTGTTCGCCGGCTGAAAATTCCCGCGAACAAAGTACCCCGAATTAGTCTCCGGTGTCCACACATTTTCGTCTGCTAATATTGCGTTTGGATCGCCATTCAAGTCTCCTGTACTCACGGCCCTATAAGCTATGTTATAGCTTTGAATCGAATAATCCCGTTGCTTGTAACTATATAAACCACCGAATTTGAGTGAAGCTCCTTGGGCAAACAATTGGTACTTTTTCGTAAAGTCTAGTTTTCCCACCAAATTCATCTCATCTAAATCTCGCCAAACCCGATTGGGAAATCCAGCATCTGAGCCAATAGTATATCCATTACTTCCCACAATAAATGTAGTTAACCGCACATCTTTATCATAAACTTTTGCTAAAGTCGGCGACAGTTTCCATTCGGTTGTAAATGAAGCATCTGAATTTGTATGTTTGCCTCCCAATTGCAAATTCGAAACCGAACGTTGTGTATATTCTAGATTGTTTTTAACTACGTTAATCACATTGGAAATCTCAGTACGCTGATCGAACAATGCTGCACGGCTTTCGCCATTTTGTATATGCAGCAAATTAAGCACGTATTTAGATCGCTCTGTCTTGTAAGATATGCCAGCCAATACCGAGCCCAGCACCCCCCGCACCCCCAGATCCCCCCACCTTGTCCGATCAGAACGGAGTTCGAGCTCACTATTATTCTCGGGCTTTTGATAAACACCATTCCTAAATCCTTCATAGAAAGTAGTCGTGTTTTTATATTCGATGGACGCGATAACTCCTAATTTATTGACACCGATATTGTATTGATTACCATAGTTAGCTCCTATACTAAAATCTGCAAAACTATTTTGCCGGTCTGCCGCCATAATCGGATTAAAGGAACGTGTTATGCCTTCCAACGTGCCATTATCACCTGCAGGGCTCGGAATGGTCATGCTCGACGAAATCGGCAATTTCCTAGTTCCATCATCAAACCCCAGAAAATCTGTCCCACCACCGGCATAACTCAAATAGTTGTTTTTAAAATGCATATCTGGATTGAATCCACCGGAAATTGATATATTAAACTGCCGTTGCGTTGGAAAATCCTTCGTTACAACATCGACTACACCTCCCGTAAAATCAGCAGGAAGCTCAGCAGACGCCGATTTGACAACGACAATATTTTCCAGAATGTTAGTTGGAAAAATATCCATTTGAACAGTATTCTTATCTGGATCGAGCCCCGGAATATCCATTCCATTCAGAATCGATTTTGTATAACGATCGCCTAACCCCCGCACATAAACGAATTTACCGTCCTGAATAGAAACTCCTGGGACCACCCGCACAGCGGATGCGATACTACTTGCCCCGCTACGATTGATACTCTGCAACGACAATCCATCCATTAATGTCGATGCATTACGTTGCATGTTTAACAACGAAATCTCTGTATTTTGCCTAGCTGTAGTAGTAACGACAACCTCCCCCAACATATCTGCACTTACCACCATTGCGACATCTAAATGAACAACGTCTCCCGCTTTGACCTCAACAGACTCAACCTCTTTGGTTTCATATCCGATAAAAGAATAAACGATGGTATAGATACCTGGTGCGAGTTCAAGCGAATAATCTCCCTCAAAATCGGTCGCTACTCCAATAGTTGAACCCTTCACTGCAACACTCACACCCGAAAGGTTTTCGGTAGTTCCGCTTTCCGATACGGTGCCAACAATACGTCCTTGTTGAGCAAACAACATAGACGATAAACATACATTCCCAAATAAAAGGAACAAAATTCTTTTTAACATATTTCGGTTTGGAAAAACTATTTTTTTAAAAGAATGTCCATCCCCTTAAAAGATTTGGAGATGGACATGCTTTTCATTTATTTTTAACTGATAACTAGTATGCGCCCTTGCTCGCAGCGTATGTCCAAGAGAACACTGAAAGATTTGCACCTACAGATGCTTCGTCTGCTGAAGTAATAGCCGTCACGTTGTTTGTAAATTTGGACGCTGACGCTGCGGGAAGCGCCACTCTGTCGTTTGCGGCGATAAGACCATCAATAGTAGCACCCTCCGCCAATACCACCTCCCAATTAGAAAAGGCGATCCGATCATTTACAAGTTCAGCTTGAGAGTCAGCACCGTTCACACGTACCCAAGCATTAGCATTGACGCCGTGCACCAATATGTTATTCAAATTACATAGCACTCCATCACGAAGGTCTGCAATGATATCGCTTTCACTATTTCCAATAACGGTAACATTTTCTATGGTGAATGGAGCCGTAGTTGGAAGCGTTTCACCTTCTGGACCATCAAGCTCCAACGCAAATCCAGGTTCAGATCCTCCTTGAATGACCACCGCATTTGAAATGGTTCCGGAGTATGCCTGATCAACATCCAAACCATCATCCTGTTGTGCCCAAACCAATAAATTCGATGCATTGACGGTACCACCAAACCATTCGATACCGTCATCCTGATTACCTACTACTTCGATATTACTGATGGTTGTCCCGGCACCAACACCTCCTAACGTTAACCCATTGATTTCATTATCCTGGCCGATTGTAATCCCCCCATGGCGAATAGATACAAACTGCAGCGACCCCGAATTGTCATCCGGATCGTCTCCACCATATTGACCATAAGGCTCATTGGCAGGAATACCCTCGATTTGAGCTGTTAAATTTCCACCGGTTACAGAAATTGGAGCCCTACCAAGGATGATAACTCCACCCCACAATCCGAAATCATCTTCCGTTAGGTTGGTGCCGGCAGTTTGCCCTATTTGTATATTATCTTGGATTGAGGTAAAGATAATAGGCCGCTCCGCAGTACCATTAGCGATCAATCTACCGCCTTGGTCAACAATCAACGCAGACGCCAATGTCTCTTGCCCCTCTTCGCCCTTAATTATGGTTCCTGCCTCGATAGTCAATGTCACGCCCTCGCCAACGACAACTCGTCCATCCAAAATATAAATGTTATCTGCAGTCCAAGTCTCATTTTCCGTAAGGACACCTTGTTTTACAATTTCTTCCCCCTCGTTTCCCGGATCTGGTGCCGGATCGTCATCATCACTACAACTCGTCGCAAAACCTAATGCAAACACGGTCAGGAATGGTAAAAATAACTTTTTCATGATTTTTCAATTTAATGTTTGATACCTCAATAATCCTTTTACAAAGGAATTTATTTAATATAAAGGCAACATTTACTGAAAATCATATTTTAATGAAATTAATGTTAATTAATTATAAACGATATTCAAATAGACAACATATAGCATTAGTTACAAGTCATTTAACCCAACGAATAAACGGCTTCATCAAAAAACCTCCACTACGTCATGCAGAGGCAAATCAAATGCCTCGGCAACCCCTTGGTACACGACTTTGCCCTCGACGATGTTAAGTCCTTTCATCAGTGCAGGATCATGCGCACAAGCCGCCTTCCAGCCTTTATTGGCAATGTTGATGATGTAAGGCAAGGTCGAATTGGTAAGCGCAAGCGTTGAGGTGAAAGGTACCGCACCGGGCATATTGGCCACGCAATAATGCAAGACATCGTCAATGACATACGTGGGGTTTTCATGCGTTGTTGGCACGCAGGTCTCTACGCAACCGCCCTGATCGACGGCCACATCGACAATGACCGTGCCCGGCCGCATCGTCTTCAGCATATCGCGCGTGACCAGATTCGGTGCTTTGGCACCCGGTATCAGTACCGCACCGATGATGAGGTCGTGTGTCTGTACCAACTTACGGATGGTATATTGGCTGGAATATTGCGTCACCACATGAGGGGGCAGGATGTCATTGACATAACGGAGCCGATCGGTATTGATATCCAAAATCGTCACATGCGCACCTAAACCGGAGGCCATTTTGGCTGCCTGAACGCCGACAATTCCGGCCCCCAAGATAAGCACCCTCCCCGGAGGTACGCCAGGTACGCCGCCGAGCAACACCCCCCTACCCTTCACCGGCTTTTCCAGGTAACGGGCTCCTTGCTGCACGGCCATCCGTCCGGCTACTTCAGACATCGGCGTGAGCAATGGCAATGACCGGTCCGGTTTTTCAACGGTTTCATACGCGATGCATACGGCTCCACGGCCGATCATTGCCTCTGTAAGCGTGATGCTCGAGGCAAAATGAAAATAGGTAAAAACGATCTGTCCGGCGCGGGCCAGCCGCAATTCTTCATCGATAGGCTCTTTCACCTTTACTATCATCTCCGCCCTTGCCCAAATATCATGTGGATTGGTCACGATTTCCGCTCCTGCGTGTTCATATTCCACGTCTGATATTCCACTTCCCTTTCCTGCACCCTGCTCCACCAAAATATGATGACCATATTGCCTTAATTCAAACACACCCGATGCGGTCAACGCCACCCGACTTTCATTATTTTTGATTTCTTTAGGTATACCTATCGTCATTTTTTTTATAATTCGTATAAAATTTCGAACAATTATACACATTTATACGAAAACAAAACCAATATAACAAATAAATAACGCAATACCATGACAATAAAAGAAAAAACAAATAACACAATCAAGCATAAACTTGTATATTTCAAACCAAAACCAACAAAAAACAGAACAAACAAGCCCATAAAACCAAAAAAACCACATTAAAACAAACTTAAAATCAAAAAATTCAATCTTTACACAGACGAAACGCCGATATTTTCATCTTAACCGACTACATTCAGCTCTCGACTCCCGGCCGCTTACTCCCGCCCAAGACAAACAATATCAATAAAGTTGCATGATAAGGATGTATATTTAATCAGAATACGTTAAACTTGCGAAACCTAAAGGGCTATTACCTTTAGATTAACATTAACGCCATGTTATGCAGGATAACTTAGTAAAGACGGTCATTCGTCTAAATAATGTTACTTATCAATATCCTCAGGGGGAATCCCTACACTTTGCTGACCTGGAGGTGCCTTCCGGGCAACATACGCTGATATTAGGTGATTCAGGCAGCGGAAAGACCACTTTGTTGCACATTCTCAGCGGATTGCTCAAACCGACAACAGGCATGGTGGATATTGACGGACAACCGCTTTATGAGTTGCCGGCCCGGAAGCTGGATGAATTTCGTGGGCAACGTATCGGGTTGATCTTTCAGGAAGCGCATCTGGTGAAAAGCCTCACCATAAAAGAAAACATGCAGATTGCCCAGGGATTCGCTGGCGCCAAGGTCGACAATACCCGGATCAACGAAGTGCTGGCATTGCTCAACCTGGACCACAAGGCCGATAGTTACCCCAATAAACTGAGCCGTGGGCAAATGCAACGGGCAGCTATCGCCCGGGCGGTCATCAACAAACCGGCAATTTTAGTGGCAGACGAGCCTACAGCATCACTGGATGACCGCAATACCGAAAGTGTACTGAACCTGTTGCTTACGCAAGCCGACCAACAAGGGGCCACACTCGTCATAGCCACGCACGACAAGCGTGTAAAAAATCGCATAACGCGGGCTTATGAGATGGCCACCCGGCCGGCATTGTCAAATAAATGATTACTTAGCTATAACGACGCGCAAATGAACGCATTGCAAATCGCCTGGAAAAATATTCGCCAGAACCCAGCAACCTCGATATTAGGCATACTGCTTACTGCTTTCGGCACCGGCATATTATGTGTTTTGCTACTGACCTCACACCAAATCGAACAGCAGCTTGGCAACAACAGCCGCGGCATTGATCTGGTCGTGGGCGCCAAAGGAAGCCCCATACAGCTTATATTAAGCAGTATCTACCACATGGACAATCCTACGGGCAATATCAGCCTGACCGAAGCACAGAAGTTAGCCACCAATCCGATGGTTAGGCTGGCAGTACCGTTGTCATTGGGCGATAATTACAAGGGGCATCGCATCATCGGTACCGATAGCACGTTCCTGCAATTATACGGACTCGAACTGTCGGAAGGCCGTATCTGGCAAGCCGACTTCGAAGCAGCAATCGGTGCAGACGTTGCACAGAAACACAACCTGAAAATCGGTGACCAACTGTATGGTGCCCATGGCCTGAGCAGCGAAGGGCACACCCATGATGAACACCCGTACACCATTACAGGCATCTTCAAACCTGCGCACCATATCGCAGACCGCCTGATATTGACCAACCTCAGCAGTGTTTGGCGGATGCATGGCGACCATGATGATGATGATCACGACCATGCGCATGACGAAACACATGACCACGGCGAAGCACATGATCATGACCACGAGCATAACCATGAACATGAACATAAACACGACCATGGCAATGAGCCCCGGCTTGTCAAAAGCATCATGGGCGACATCGGCTCCGGTGAGCGGGAAATCACCAGCATGCTTATCCAATACCGCAATCCCGCCGCCATTGGCATGTTTCCCCGGCTGGTCAATCAGCAAACAGCCATGCAAGCCGCTTCACCGGCCATTGAGAGTGCCCGGTTGTTTTCCTTGTTAGGGATAGGCATTGACTCCTTGCAGGTATTGGCCTATGTCATCATGCTTATGGCGGCCCTCAGTGTTTTTATCAGTTTGTACAATGCGCTTAAAAGCCGGAAATATGATCTCGCCATCATGCGTACATTAGGAGCTTCGCAAGGAAAGCTATTCGGCATAGTGATTGCAGAAGGAATATTGCTTACCTTTGTAGGTGCAATGGTGGGAATCGTCGTTGGCCATATAGCTATTTATTTAATCGGTGTCAGTACCGGCGGCACGGCGACCTTGTTGCAAGCCATGGTTTTATTGCCGCAGGAAGCATGGCTGGTATTTATCGGTGTCGCCATTGGCTTCGTGGCTTCCGTGATTCCTGCTATAAAGGCATACAAAACTTCTATATCACAAACATTGTCAGGAAATTAAAGAAATGTTAAAACAGCTTATCGTTATTGCATTCATCGCGCTTGGCGTACAGTTAGCCAACGCACAACAGGATAACCCATTCGGGGAGGTACCCGACCACACCCCCATGATGAACGATACGTGGGAAACCATCAACAAATTGATGTATAAGGTTACCTATAAAGACAATCAGACCATTTACACCCCCCATTTCCCCGATGAATTGAAGGCAATAGACAAACAAACCGTCACATTGCCCGGGTATTTGGTGCCGATGCAAGGCGGGCGTGACCATGAAACCTTTATGCTTTCGGTGTTGCCCATCATGCAATGCATGTTCTGTGGCCAAGGCGATATCCCGCCCATGGTCGAAATCTTTATGAAGAAGGGCACAAAGGTGCGTTTTACGGAAGAACCGATAAAAATAAGGGGCAGGGTGCGCCTCAACCCCGATACGCAGGAAGGTAATTCTGAAATCCAGATTTTGGACGCGGAGCTGATTCAGTAATCAGCAAGCGCGTGTACCGCGTTCACCGATTTGATATCGCCACCTCCAGGCAAGCCATCAACGCAGCGGTCTCCGTGCGCAATCGTGTATCGCCTAATGTTATCGGATGATATCCTGCTGCCAGAGCGGCTTCTATTTCCGAACCGCTGAAATCGCCTTCCGGACCTATCAAAATGGTATACCGCCCTGCAGGCGGTATGAGCTTGTTCAAATAGTGTTTTTCCCCTTCGGCACAGTGCGCAATAAGGCTATGGGTATCTTGCGTAGCCGCCAATTTCACGAAATCAACAAATTTCGCGGCTTCATTGAGCTTTGGGAGAAACGCCTTCAATGACTGCTTCATTGCGGCGACCATCACCTTGTTCAACCGGTCGGTTTTCACTTCCTTCCGCTCCGATCGTTCACAAATAAGGGGAGTAATCTCATCAATGCCCACCTCGGTAGCTTTCTCAAGAAACCACGCCATCCGATCGATATTTTTCGTGGGCGCTATCGCGATATGCAAATAATAAGGTCTTTTGGCGTAGTCCAGGTTTACCGCGGTGACTTCCAAGGCGGTCCGCTTGGGATGTGCATCTACAACAACGGCGGTATACAGCCCGCCCCGCCCGTCTACCAGATTGACGTGATGCCCCGCCGCCATACGCAGCACGCGTACAGCATGTTTGCTTTCTTCCTCATCGAGCACGAAAGCCCTGTCCTTAGGTTGGATACCGGGTGTATAAAACAGCTGCAAAGCTACAATCGTTTATTCGACCTCGTCACTATCGTCCATTTCCACCAGCTCCAGCTTTACAAATTCAATGTTTTGCTGGGTTTTCTTCATGACGATGAAATTATATCCGTGAAACTCTTTACGCTCGCCCACATCGGGTATCTTGTCAAATAAGTCACTCACCAACCCCGATATCGTATCGTAGTCGTTGCTTTCGGGCAGCTCTCTTGGCAAAAATTCATTGACATCATGCACACTGGCGCTGGCATCCACCATATACTCCGTTTCGGAAATCTTTTCCACAACAGGCGTTTCCTCGTCGTATTCGTCCTGTATCTCGCCCACCAACTCTTCCACGATGTCTTCCAGCGTCACCATCCCTGCCGTGCCGCCAAATTCGTCCAGCACGATGGCAATCTGAATGCGCCGCTGCTGGAATTCAGCCATCAGGTCGTTGATTTTTTTGGTCTCCGGAATGAAATAAGGTTTACGGATGATGTTCCGCAGCACCAGTTCCTTGCCTTTGGCGATGATGGGCAAAATATCCTTGGTATGTACGATTCCGATAATCTGATCGATATTATCGTCATAGATGGGAATACGCGAATACCCTTCCCTGGTGATCCGCTCGATAAACTCGTCGCCCGGGCAATTCATTTCAATGGCGGAAATCTTGGTACGCGGCACCATGATATTTTTGACTATCCGTTCGTTGAAATCAAACACGTTTTTAATCAATTCATGTTCCACGGTGTCCAGTGCTCCGCTCTCTTTGCCCTGATCGAGCAGGTACTGCAGCTCTTCAGATGAATGGTGAGCTTCCCCTACATTGACTTGGAATCCCATCAGGCGGAGAATCAGGTTGGCAAACCCGTTCAATACCCAGATAATGGGTCTGAACACCAGGTAAAAAAACCGCAAAGGCAAGGCGATGTTCATCGTAGTTCCAACCGGACGCTGGATCGCGATGGACTTCGGCGCTAATTCGCCGAAAACAATGTGCAGCACGGTAATGATGCTGAACGCAAGCACATGGCCCAGATTTTTGGCCAACGTCCCGGTGAGCTCCACGTTAAACCAGCCAAAAATACCTGTCACAATTTCGGTCATTACCGCCTCACCTATCCAGCCCAAAGCCAGCGAGGAAATGGTAATACCCAATTGGGTAGCCGCCAGATACCCATCAAGGTGATTGGTGATGTGCTTGGCTACTTGGGCTACCTGGCTACCTGTCTTGATTTTAATTTCGATTTGCGAGGCTCTAACTTTGACAATAGCGAACTCCGCCGCCACGAAAAACCCGTTGGCAAAAACCAGAAAAAATGTCCAGAAAATTTCCCAGCCCATTAAGTCATTGTTAGATTACCAAATTCCTTTTGGTACAGATCGAGGCTATCCTGAATGACTTGATAAGCATACGAACGACCAAAAAGGCGTTCTATCGTAACGTTCTTCCGTTCCAGTGCTTTATAATCCTGAAAGAAACGGACAATTTCTTTCATGGTGTGCGGGGGAAGTTCAGAAAGGTCGTTGATGTAATTGACAGACATATCGTTCTTGGCCACGGCGATAATCTTGTCATCCTGCTCCCCGTTGTCTATCATATGCATGACACCAATGACCTTGGCCTCGATAATACTCATCGGATACACGTCCACTGAACAAAGCACTAAAATGTCCAATGGGTCTTTATCGTCGCAATACGTTTTGGGGATAAATCCGTAATTGGCCGGATACATTACCGACGAAAACAAGACGCGATCCAGTTTAATTAGCCCGCTCTCTTTATCTATTTCGTATTTAGCTTTTGAACCTTTTGGGATTTCAATAATCGCATTGACCGATGACGGAATGTCGTCACCCGGAGATATGTCATGCCAAGGGTGTGATTTGCTCATTCTATATAGCACTATGGTTGTTATTCTTTACTTCGCCCGCTTTCTTGTTGAGGCGCAATTTTCTTCTGATCAACGCTATTAATATCGGTGTAAACGAAATCACTATAAAACCGATAATAATGTATTCAATGTAATTAATAATCTGCGGAAATTCACGTCCCAAAAAAAAGCCGGACAATGTCAGCAGCAAAACCCAAATTGCTGCTCCTGAAACATTATATAGTACAAATTTCCGGAAATTCAGTCGTACGATACCCGCCAATATCGGCGCAAATGTACGGATTATTGGCACAAACCGACCGATAATTAATGCCGGGCCGCCATATTTATGGTAAAACTCCTCAGCCATAACAACATATCGCCGCTTAAAGAGCCAAGTTTCTTTACGTTTAAAGAGCATAGGCCCCGTTCGCCATCCAAACCAATAGCCTGTGAAATTGCCCAACACGCCAGCGCTGAAAAGTCCGAAGCACAATGTCGTGATATCAACGCTTAACAGACCCGACGAGCAAAATAGGCCTGCCAAAAACAGGAGGTAATCTCCCGGAAGGAAAAATCCAAAGAAGAGCCCTGTCTCGGCAAATACGATAAAGATGACAAGATAGAAGCCTCCAGACCTTATCAACGCTTCGGCATCCAGCAATTGCAAAAATGACTCCCAGAACTCTTGCATAAATATCAGTTACAAACTTACACAAATTGCACTTAAGGGCAAAATGCTTTGACAGGCGTTCTTTAAGGCCATAAAGTATCGGGATAAAAGGAATTGCAGCGGCAAGCTATGGTGTATTCGTTATCGATAATACGGCATTTTTGATCGCTTCGGCACTCTCGGCAAGCTCCGCTGGCGTAAGTTTCTGCTTCGGCTTGCTGAAATTAATATCGCCCACATCATTGATGGGCACTAAATGAATGTGCGCATGAGCCACCTCCAAGCCGACCACGGCCACCCCCACCTTTTCACAGGGGAATACCCGCTTAATACCTTGGGCGACAATTTTTGCAAAAATCCAAAGCCCCATGTAATCGTCATCAGCCATATCAAACAAGTAATCCGTCTCGCGTTTGGGAATGACCAATACATGTCCTTTGGCCAGCGGGTTTATATCCAAAAAAGCGAGATAGTCATTACTTTCGGCTACTTTGTACGCGGGAATTTCACCAGCGATGATTTTAGAAAATATGGTCGGCATATTGCTTTCTTGTTGGTATGCACAAAGATAAATAAAAACGGCTGTTTTTGATAAACAGCCGCTGGATAAATATTGTTTGTTATGTGCGGTTATGGCAGACCCGCACATAACCGACATTCATCTTTACCTGGAAATATCCAAAATTTCCAATTCTACCTGGCCTGCTGGCACCTGTATCTGTGCCTTATCGCCAATTGATTTACCCAGCAATCCCTGAGCAATGGGCGACTTTACGGATATTTTGCCCGCTTTAAGATCGGCTTCCGTCTCTGACACCAGCTGGTAGGTCATAACGGCCCCGTTCTTTACATTTTTTAGCTTAACAATGGATAACGCCAACACTTTTGAAGTATCCAACGTCGACTCGTCGATAATCCGGGCATTCGCCAAACTTTCTTCCAATTTAGCTATTTTGGCCTCATGTAAGCCTTGGGCTTCCTTTGCTGCATCGTATTCGGCGTTTTCAGACAAATCACCCTTGTCACGTGCTTCGGCGATAGCCTTGGCAATCTTTGCTCTGCCCTCTGTTTTGAGATACTGCAATTCTTCCTTGAGTTTCTCCAATCCCTCTTTGCTGTAATACGTTACTTCTGCCATAATAATTATGAATTAAAAAAATAAAGTCAAAAAAAGAAGCAAGACCATACCGTTCGAAGTGGCATGGCCTTGCTCATTGTGACGAAGATAGGCAATGTTTTTGAATAAAGCAAAAAAAGCCGGCAATAATCAAGGATTATCCACAAACTTATACCCCATCCCCCTCACGGTCTGCAAATATGCAGGCTTATCAGCGTTGAGTTCAATTTTTTTACGCAAGCGCACGATATGCATATCCAATGTCCGGGTGTTTACATTGGAGCTGTAGCCCCAGACCACCTGCATCAATTCGTCGCGACTGATGACCCGCCCCACGTTTTGAAGGAAATATAGCAGGATACGGTTTTCCAAAATCGTCAGCTCAATTTTCTTACCATTACGCACCAGCGAATGGACGTTGGGGTGATGCTCGGTATCGCCGAATGTATATAAGTCCGCGTTTTGGCTATTGACAAAGTACTTGACCTTGTTTTCTATCATGGCCACCAGGACGTCCATGCTGAAAGGCTTGGTGATGTAATCCGACACACCAAAGCTGTAAGCATCAATTTTATCGACATCTTGGGATTTTGCCGTCATCATGATGATCAAGTTGGCAAACCCCTCACTCCTCAGGCTGGCACAGATATCCGAGCCCTGCTTCCCGGGCAGCATCCAATCCAATAAGACAATATCGGGCTTTTGCTCCAATATCAGCTTTTCTGCATCATCACCATTGCCAGTCTGTATAACCTGGTAATTTTCCGATTCAAGGCGGTGGGCAACTAAGAAACGTAAATTCTCGTCGTCTTCAATGACGGCTATTTTGATGTTTTTTTGCATATCTTGAATACGATTTATGGGTATATTTATAATCCACTTGTCAGTCTACCGGGAAAACAATGATAAACGTCGTGCCTTTATCCAGCTCACTTTCCACCCGGATCTCCCCGCCCATGAAATTAACCAGTTCTTTGCAGAAAGCAAGCCCCAGCCCCACACTGCCTTGTTGGTTGTACTGGTTTTGTACACGGTAAAATTTTTTAAAAATGTGTGCCAACTCTTTCTTGGCAATGCCGATGCCTTTGTCCGCGAACCGCATGGTCACTTGTTTTTTCGTCTGTGTAATATAGATATCCAGCACCTTATTATCGGGCTTGGAATACTTGTAGGCGTTATCTATCAAGTTTTGGAATATACTGCCCAACAATACCGGATCAATGTATAAGGCCCGGTTTGCATCCACTTGACACTGAATAATTAAATCGCCATACTTAATTTTGGAGGCAGCCAACACTTTATCACAAAATTCGTGCAAATCAACCTCTTCGCGTTTTATTTTTATTGATTTATTTTCAATTTGTGTAAAGGAAAGCAACGTATTCATCAGGTTATTGAGTTTATCCGCTTCCTCATCCAATATTTTCCCGTAGTGGACGCGTTCTTTGTCCGATAGTTGCTTCGCACTCTTGATGTTATTGCCCGCAATCTTGATAACACTTACCGGTGTCTTAAATTCATGGGTAAGGTTATTGATAAAATCGTACTGCAACTTAAACATGCGTTCGTTTACGTATAAGTTGCGATAAATCAGATATGCGATGATTGCCAGCAGGAGATAGATCGCAACCACACCGGCCAATACCGGCAGAAATCGCCGGTTGATTTCGGTCAGTAAAAACGAACGGCTTGAGCTGAAGTAGATTTTGTAATCGGCCAACGCCCCGGGCAAGGGGGTTTCCGTGGTCAGTAAATCCGGGTCCGTATCGATGGATTCATAAACCAACGGTTGTATTTGTATATGCTGATATAATTCGGGTACGGTATTGTTTAACGACAGCTTATTGGGGTTAATAAAATACGTAAAAATATCCTGTTCATAGACGGCATCATGCAAATGCTTCCCGTACATAAGCTCCTTATAGGCTTTTAGGTCATCCCGTCTGGGGATATTCATATAAGATATCTTACCGGGTGTTACGGCATAGAACACTTTGAAGATATCCTCGTCCCGCAATGCTTTGGTGGTATCCACCCGTTCGATGAATGCCGCAAATTTAACCGCCATGTTATTGAAATCATCCGACAACGACAGCGGCAACTGTCCGCTGTGGTTGGCTGTTGATGAAGGCTGGCCGGTTTGGTTTGGCTGACTGAACTGGTAGATACCCTTTGGGTATACCACCAGGTTATTCGCCGAGAACCCATAATCGACAGACTCGCTGTTGCTCAAGGCTACATCATAAAATACGATGCGCTCGACAAACGGATACGTTTGCAATACGCTATCGGCATAGGAAGCAACGCCCGCCGAATCCAGATAACCCTGATAGAATGATATCTCTGGAATCCGATTCTGGAAAAAATCATTGAACGGGCCGATGTTGTACTCCAGCACCTCTACTTTCCTGGACGCAAATTCATTTTCGACATACGTAACGGTCAAATCACGGGCGAGGATGATAGCCAACACGAATGAAGCGATGCCGACAACGATAAAAGCGCTTACCAATACATAGGTTACGCGATAGGTATTGCGACGGTGCGTCATTTCAGGTATTTGTCAAAAAATGCGCCCAATTCCCTGTAAAACAGTATCCGGTTTTCCTCATCACGAAAATACCGGCCTTCTTCTTCCCGCAGGATATACGTAATGGGGATCTTCCGCTTTTTTAGCTTCTGCACAAATTGATTCGTCTCGTTTACCGTGCTCCAGCTATCCTTCCCTCCCTGTGCGATGAATACCGGTATATTGATATTGTCGGTGTGGAATACCGGAGACATTGCCTTGATTAAATCAGGCTCAGATTCCGGATTACCGATGATTTCATAATACATTTGTAAGTAAGGCTTGAGATGCGGCGGGATCTCTTTGAGGTAGGTAAAAAGGTTGGCAAATCCGGAGTAAGAGGCGGCACAGGCGTAGAGATCAGAGTTGAAACAGGCACCATGCAGTGCGGCATATCCTCCAAAACCAGCGCCATAAATACCAATCCGTGACGAGTCTACGACACCTTCCTCAATCAACCAGCGTACACCATCGGTAATGTCATCCTGAATCTTCCCTCCCCATTCCTTAAAACCGGCAGACCAAAATTCCTTTCCATATCCGGTCGATCCCCTGAAGTTCATTTGAAAAACGGCGAATCCACGATTGGCAAAAAATTGCACTTCGGGATTAAACCCCCATTGGTTCCTGCCACTCGGCCCATTGTGCGGGTATACGATCACCGGGGTCTTTTTGCCTTTTGACTTTACCGGCATGGTCAAATACCCCTGTATTTGGCGTCCATCGCGTGATCGATAGGTAATGGGTGTCATTTCCGCAAGCAAACAATCCTTCAGGGCGGGGCTGTTATCCGCCAACTTTATCAACTGATCTGCAGTGATGTCGTAGTAGTACGTCGCGCCCGGATCTTTATCGGTATAAGAACGCACGATAAACCGCGTGCGCGCGGTATCCCGATCCAATATACTCACTTCATAGCCATTCAGCTTCTCGCTGATTGCCCGGTAAACCCGTTCGGTCTGCTTGTTCAGAAAATGCCGTTGTTGCTTCCACGTGGCGTAGGTCGCATAGGACATTTCACCGCGGTCGCTCGAATAGCCACCGTTGTCCATATCCACGTCCGGATGGCTATAGATCATCCGCACTTCCTTGCCCGTGTTCATGTCGATTTCCACCAAGGCCAGTTTGTCCCGGTTGATGTTGGAAAGGGCAAACACGTGGCTCCTATTTTCGCCCGAAAACCCAATCGGCAAGATCGAATTCCTGAAGCTGTTGCTCATCACCGGCCTAAAGGCCTCCTTTTCGCTATCCCGGTATAACACGGTCTCTTTTACACTGTCGCTGGCCAGTGCCAGCCGCAACTGCCCGTCTAAATCAGCAAACCATTTGATAATATTTCCAGGATTTTTGGCCACCAATTCTTTTTTGCAGGCGTCCGTACGGAGGCGGTATACATCAAATACAGACGAGTCCCGCTCGTTGAGCGAAATCAAGAAACCGTTGTTTATCACCTTCGAAGGCGGAATCCAACGCAACTTTACCGAAGCAGCCGGCATAAGATGCCTCACGGCCAGCGTAGCCCGGTTAACGGCAAACACCTGCAGGCTATCATTTTTTCTATCCTTCGTAAATATCAACTCACTGTCATTGGCCCAAAAATATGACTGGATGCCCAATTCTGTTTCCGATGTAATACGTTGCTCACCGCTTTCTTTGCCTGCCTCCAAGACGAAAATGTTCTTCTGCCCTGCATAGGTACTCAGGTAAGCGATGTACTTGCCGTTAGGGGATATCTTGAAATTGGTCTTTTCAGGTTCGGAAAAAAAATCCTCTACAGGTATAATACGTGTCTTATGGTTGTCACAGCGCGTTAAACACGCCATGAAAACCACCCCGAATAATAAAACTATACGACGTACCATATTAACAGTATTCCCTCTCCATTCTTTCAAAGGTGGAAAAATTTAGCGTAAAAGCTCATTATGCAACCTTAATTTTACACGTCTCACCTATCATTGCCGGCAACTCGCCAAGTCATTTTGTCGCGGCTATTTCGATGGATTGCTTATCTTCGCCCCATGTATCTGTATAATGTGACCATCATCACCGAAGACGATATCCGGGAAATTGTCCGGCAGCACATTGAAGAACACCTGAAGCACTACCGGGAGGCAACCGCATCGGTCGCTTTGCTGGAGCTGTTGGACTCACCACATGAAGGGACGACTTACTGCCTTCAACTGCGTGCGGCGCACAACGAAGAAATCGCACTGTTTCAACAGCAGTATCTGGCCCCGATCCAAGCTTTTGCAAACCAACAACATACCGGAAAAGTTCTCTTCTTTGACAGCGTCATGAAGTACCTTAGCAGCTATTGATATCATGAAATTTTCATCCACAACAATACCAGGCATCGTCGTTATCGAGCCACAAGTGTGGCGAGACGAGCGCGGTTTTTTTATCGAAACCTATAATGAAAAGCCTTTTACGGCAAATGGCATCACCGCAACGTTCGTGCAGGACAATCTTTCCTCTTCTCACCGTGGCGTATTACGCGGGATGCACGCTCAGGCGGGCCCAAACGCACAAGGCAAGCTCGTGAGGGTGCTGCGTGGCCGTGTTTTGGACGTCGCGGTCGATATCCGGAAAGCTTCCAAAACCTACGGTCAGCACTTTTCCATCATCCTTGACGCGCAGGAAGCGAAGTCACTCTGGATACCTCCGGGTTTTCTCCATGGATTTGTAGCGCTTGAAGACGACACCTTATTCGCCTATAAAGTTACCGGATTTTACGACAAGGCTGGTGAAGTAGGCGTCAGGTGGGATGATCCCGACTTAGGTATCGATTGGCCGTTGGCCAGCGATGAGCTTATCATTTCCGAGAAGGACCGCCAATTGCCGTTTCTGAAAGACATTGCCAACCCCTTTTGACTGATTTTTCCCAGTACCACTAAGGCGTGTCTTCGTGGAGCTGGTCTTCGTACTTGGGGTCATACTTTACCTTCGGTGTAAGGTAATGCAACAGAATCAGACGTGAATAGCGAAAATTGAAGGGCGCAAAAATCACGATGGCCGCTACTAAGACAGCGAGGTACACCCACGGCGATTCGCTTTTGGTGATTTGATAGGTCAATAAGCCTGCCGTCACGACCTGCGCCACGGACATTGCATAGCTTACGTACATGGCGGCATAAAAATAACCCGGCTCAATCTCAAACCGGAAGCCGCAGTGCGGGCATATATCATTCATCCGCTGCCGCTTAATCCCATAAGTACTCCCTACAAACATGTTGCCCACCCGGCATTTCGGACATTTAGATGTGATTACCGCCTTGATTCGGGAAGTATGTGCAGCCATGAAGACATACTAATTCAACACAATCGGATCATTGTCCACATTCACGGTCTTTTTGCTCCGGTATTTTTTATACCACAATACGCCTATCCCAACCGCCGCCAGATAAGGGATAGCCAGCAAGAACAATATGCCCTTGTTCAGCCCCTTTCCCTGTGTATTCCCGTGTTCGGTCGCGTTTTCGGCCGTGAGTGAGCACATGGCACATTGTGCTTGGGTATCACTTGGCGTTATCGCGAACAATACGAGTGTGACCATGATGGCCCCCAGAAACCGCTTTATCCTGTTCATAAATACAAAGATACAAAATGTTCTGCCATATTCACTTATTCACCGTCGAATACCTCGAAGCGATCCCAGAAGCCATCTTTGGGCAGTCTGGCAAACAACACTATGGGTTCTTTTTTGATAGGATGCACAAAAGACAGCTTCTTAGCGTGAAGGCAGATCGATCGCCTCAGGCTTCCCCTTGGGTAACCATACTTATGGTCACCTACGATCGGGCACCCCATAGAAGCCAACTGCGCACGTATCTGGTGCGTACGTCCGGTCAGCGGATACACCTCAAGCAAATAATAGCCATCCAATTCGCCCAATAACCGGTAATCCAATTCGGCATATACCCTACCGTCCGCGGCTTCACGATGTACCTTTGTGACGTTTTGCGTACGGTCACGTGAGAGCCAGTGCACCAGTTTAGCTTCCGGCTGCTCAGGAGGGTTCCGCACGACCGCCCAATAGGTCTTCTGAATTTCCCTATCTTTAAAAAGCTGCTGCATCCGCTCCAGCCCCTTGCTCGTCTTGGCAAAGAGTATCAGCCCGCTTACGGGGCGATCAAGCCGGTGTACCACGCCCACGAAAGCACCGTTGGGTTTACTATATTTTTTGGTTAAATATTTGTTAACCATGTCTTCCAACGGTTCGTCGCCACCCGGATCGGCCTGCACAAGGTACCCCGCGCGCTTATTTACAGCAAGCAAATGGTTATCTTCATAGATGATATCGCTGTCGGAAATAGGCATATTCAAGTATCTTCACGTTACGCCGCAAAGATAATAATTTAGGGAATGACCATCAAATCCACAAATTCATTAACGGGCATTGCGGCCAACTTATCGATATCCAGCGACGCATCAAACACCTGTTGCTGCTGTTTTGGCGAAAATATACGTGCGAGATTGGTTTTGTATTTCTCTATCAACACCGGCATCCCTTCTTCCCGACGGCGCTTATGACCAATGGGATACTCCACGACCACCTCATCCAGCACCGTTCCTTCGGCCAGTGTCACCGTGAGCGCATTGGCGATGGACCGTTTTTCGGGGTCGTGGTAGTCCGACGTAAATTGCGCATCCTCTTCGGTTTCCATCACTTCACGCAACCGATCAATACGCGGGTCGGATGCCACCCTATCCTCATAATCCGCAGCTGTCAGTCTCCCAAAGATTAGGGGTACGGCAATCATATATTGGATACAATGGTCACGATCGGCCGGATTATGCAAAGGCCCCTTCTTATCAATGATGCGGATAGCCGCCTCGTGCGTGCGAATGCGGATATGTCGGATATCAGCCGCCGTCTTGCCCAATTCGTTGAGCTTACGGTACAACACCATGGCGGCTTCCACGGCCGTCTGTGCATGGAATTCAGCCGGAAATGAAATTTTGAACAACACGTTTTCCATCACATACGAACCGTAATCCCGCTGAAAACGGAACGAATTGCCCTTAAACAACACATCGTAGAAGCCCCAGGTCTTAGCGGTAAGCACCGATGGATAGCCCATCTCACCGGTCTTGGCTATCAGGGCAAGCCGCACGGCCCGGGAAGTGGCATCACCTGCGGCCCATGATTTACGGCTCCCCGTATTGGGGGCATGCCGATAGGTACGCAGCGAATGGCCGTCAACGAATGCAAGCGATACGGCATTGACCAACTCCTCGCGGCTTAACCCCAACAGCTTGCCCACCACCGCCGTGGAAGCCAGCTTCACAAGGAGCACGTGATCAAGCCCCACTTTGTTGAACGAGTTTTCCAGTGCCATCACGCCCTGGATTTCATGGGCCCTAATCATCGCATCGAGCACGTCATGCATGGTCAATGGCGCTTTGCCGTTGGCTGCCGCTGTACGGGAAAGCCAGTCAGCCGTGGCCAATATACCGCCCAGATTGTCCGAGGGGTGGCCCCACTCGGCAGCCAACCACGTATCATTGAAATCCAACCAACGAATCATCGCCCCGATGTTAAACGCCGCATGTACCGGATCCAGTTGGTAAGAAGTGCCCGGAACCTTGGCCCCATGAGGCACGATAGTACCGCTCACGACGGGGCCGAGCAATTTCGTGCAAGCGGGATAAGTCAACGCTTCGAATCCGCATCCAAGGGTATCCAACAGGCAATAATGCGCTGTTTTAAAGGCCAAATCACTGGAGATTTGATAAGTCAATGTATAATCTACAATATCGGCAATGACGTTATCCGTTTCGGGACGTACGTTTGAAATCGGTGATGACATGTTTTTTATGTTGATTTATGTTTATGCATTAGCTTGTTAGGCGGCAAGCTATAAGCCTAAGCCCAAAGCTTACCGCCTCTTGCTTTGCTTACAGCTTATATCCTATCGGTAAGCGGAACAAACGCCCTGGGGTCCGGTCCGGTGTAATTAGCACTCGGTCGGATAATTTTCCCGTCCTGCCGCTGTTCAATGATATGGGCGCTCCATCCCGTCACCCGCGCAATCACAAACAAGGGCGTAAAAAAGGCCGTGGGTATTCCCATCAGGTGATAAGAAACCGCCGAAAACCAGTCCAGGTTCGGAAACATCCTTTTTTCCTCCCAAAGCAATGTCTCCAACCGCTCTGCAACGGTAAACAGCGCCATATCACCCGATTCCTCGGATAATTGCCGGGCAATCTTTTTAATAACCACGTTCCGAGGGTCGGAAATGGTGTATACCGGGTGGCCGAAGCCAATGATGACCTCCTTACGTTCCAGCCGCTGTTTAATATCCTGAGCTGCCTCGTCTGCACTGGCATACCGACTTTGGATTTCATAGGCCACCTCGTTGGCCCCGCCATGCTTCGCCCCCCGCAAAGCTCCGATGGCCCCCGCAACGCAGGAGTAGATATCCGACCCCGTGCCGGCGATCACACGCCCGGTAAAGGTGGAAGCGTTGAATTCATGCTCCGCGTACAAGTTCAGCGAAATCGCCATAGCCTTGTTCCATGCGGCCGACGGCTCCTTGCCATGCAGCAAATGAAGAAAATGGGCGCCAATCGTTTCGTCGTCAGTCTCTACCTCAATACGCCGTCCGTGTTGCGCATAGTGATACCAGTATAGCAAAGCCGATGCATACGAAGCCAGGAGTTTGTCTGCAATGTCACGTGCGCCGACAGGGTTATGATCATCCCTTTCCGGATAAATGGTTCCCAGTACCGATGTGTAGGTACGGAGGACATCCATCGGATGCGCTGCCGCACCGATCTGTTCCAACACATTTTTCGCAATCTGGGGTAATCCACGAAGCGCCTTCAATTTCGCACGGTATGCCTGCAGTTGCGCCTTGTTTGGCAATTTCTCATGGATAAGCAGATGAGCCACTTCCTCAAAGGAAGCGCCCTCCGCCAAATCAAGGATATCGTAACCCCGGTAATGCAAATCATTGCCACTCCGGCCTACCGTACATAGCGCGGTATTACCGGCCGAAACCCCCGAAAGGGCAACCGATTTTTTGGGCTTAAACGTTGATTGCTGATTATTGTCGCTCATAATTTAGTTGTTGTATGCTGTCCCGCTACTTCCCATACAGCGCGTCCAATTTGCTTTCGAAATCGTAATAACCGATGCTGTCATATAATTCAGCACGGGTTTGCATGGTATCCAGCACATGCCGCTGGGTACCGTCCTGCCGGATATGGGTAAAGACATTCAGCGCTGCCTTATTGGCCGCACGGAATGCGGATAGTGGATATAACACGATGGAAACCCCTGCTTGAGCCAGTTCAGCGACCGTCCACAGCGGGGTCATGCCGAACTCGGTGATATTGGCCAGCACCGGAAGACCCGTCGTCTCTGCAAAAGCGCGATATTGGGTGAGCTCGGATACTGCTTCGGCAAAAATAAAATCAGCCCCCGCTTCGGCATAGGCCACAGCCCTGACCAACGTAGCTTCCAACCCTTCGCTGGCCAGGGCATCGGTACGTGCACCGATGGCAAAATGGCTGTCCGTGCGGGCATCTACTGCCGCTTTCAGCCGGTCTACCATTTCCCCGGCACTCACCAGTTCTTTATTGGGGCGATGCCCGCAACGCTTCGCACCTACCTGATCCTCCATGTGCAGAGCTGCTGCACCGGCTTTGATTAAGCTCTTCACCGTACGGGCCACGTTGAATGCCGAAGGGCCGAATCCGGTATCAACGTCCACCAATAAGGGAGTGTCGCATACGTTGGTCATGCGTTCGACATCAATGAGCACGTCCTGCAATGATGAAATACCCAAATCGGGCACCCCCAAAGAACCCGCAGCCACTCCCCCACCGGAAAGGTAGATCGCCTTGAAACCGGCTTGCGTGGCCAACAAGGCATGGTTGGCATTAATGGCCCCTACGATTTGCAGGGGCTGTTCGGCTTTTAAAGCCGCACGCCAGCGTGCGCCCGCAGATGATGGATTCCCGTCTATCATGTTTTATTCTTGTGAATTGCGTAAATATACGGGATATCCGCCACGTAGGCAAACGCGATGGTAAACTACGCCAGCCGGACGACCTCGCCGGTCTTTACCGACTCGTCGCAGGCAAACGCCACCCGAAGGCTGCTGATGGCATATTCGGTTTCCGCTGTCAAGTCCAGATCCTCCCGGATGGCCTTCAAAAAAAAGCGCTGTTCGCGATTGCACAATTCCTGATGGTCCGGCTCATCCTTGAGGTCTATCCAGCTATCCGGCTGGGTGAAGTTGTTCGCGCCATCGATATCGGCATGGTGGAAACGCAGTGATTCTGTCTTAGTATGTGCCGCCACGGAATCCGATTTGCCGCTTGTCCCCGCTTCCCTGGCCACGATGGATACGGAGCCTTTGGGGCCGATCACATCTTTCACGAAAAATGCTGTTTCGCTCATCATCGGCCCCCAGCCTGCCTCATACCATCCTACCGAACCGTCTTCGAAACGTATCTGCAATTGGCCGTAGTTGTAGTTGTCCGGGGGGATATCGTCCGTAAGTCGGGCGCCGATGGCATTCACCTGAACCGGTTTGCTGCCCGTCATCTGGCACATCACGTCAATGTAATGCACGCCGCAGTCAACAATCGGGCTCAGGCTTTTCATCAGGTTGCGGTGCACATCCCACATCACCCCATGGCTCTGCTGGTTCAGGTTCATCCGCATGACCAGTGGCTTGCCGAGCTCCCCGCTGAGTTCAATAAACCGCTGCCAGGAAGGATGGTACCGCAGGATGTATCCGATAACCAGCTTCTTTCCGGTTTTTGCGGCAACGGCTGCCACACGCTCCGCCCCTTCTACGCTGTCAGCAAGCGGCTTCTCGATAAACACGTGGCAACCTGCTTCCAGTGATTGGATGGCATACCGCTCATGCGTATCGGGATAGGTGGAGATGCACACGGCATCCGGGTGGGTGGCAGCCAGCGCCGCTCCAAAATCATCGTATAGCGAATACCCACCACCCAGGAGGCTGTTCAGTTTTACTTTGCTCTCGCCGGTAGATACCAGACCGCATATCTCAAATCCGTCGATTTCATGATAAGCGCTGGCATGGGAAGCCCCCATGTTGCCGCATCCAACTACCAGCACCCGTATCGGTTTTTCTTGTGTGTTCATCTATTTATTTATCGTTTGCTTGCTTTATTTTCCTTAAAGATCAACAAAAATAACATAAAAATCAGTACGGAGATTTCCGTAGAGGATTGGAGTATTGCCTATTCATGAGAAAGCTGTATCGCATCGCTTTACTAACTTTATCCACCTGGCGTTGGATGCCATTCAAAAAGTACCAAAGATTTGCGGTGGAAGAAACGCATATTATTCCTGAAATACCAGACTGTATGAACAGATGGAAATGATTGCCGTTACGGACTACCCGGAGGCCCCATTTGGCAATATGCATCAGACCCGCAACCATAACGGATTTCATGGTCGGGGTACGTCCCCACCACGGTTACCGTAGGGACGCAACAAAATGTTCCAAAACACGTCCACGACATTTCGTCCTCAGGGGGCAGGTTCATCAATTGGTACTCATTATCCCCGAGGTCGTCATTAGCGATAAATGCAGCAAACGAAGAGTTTCTGAAACTATCCAATTGTGACCGAGGAATAAAAAAGGACGTACTTCTGGCATAGGCCACAATCCTACCTTCACCGGTTTCAGACGCGGTGAGAAAGATCAAGGCAGCAATTCCATCACCCGGGTCATAGTCCTTTACACTATCTACCGTAAATGCGCCACTCCATCCAAGTTGGTTCTTTATAATATCCCGAATTTTCAAAATAAGCGCGCTTTCGTCATCCGCAATTACAAATTCGGATGAAGAAGCGGTAAAATTAGTAGATAATGAAATTCTATCGCCCAAATCCGGCCGTTCGGTTTGCTGACAAGAATTGAAAACGGAGAATGCAACGCATAAACACAATGCAGGAAATAATCTTTTCACTATTCGTTTTTGGTTAGGACATATAGATATTTGTACGCACGGCTGCTACCATGGTTCCTATATTTGGTTAATGTCATTTGTTTTCCTGACATTTTCAGCTGCTGATAGTCTTCAACGGGGGTAGAAGTCGCTTTTCCAATGCCTGATGGATCAAGGATAAAAAACTTGATGCTTTCACTTTCCTTCGGCAACGTATTTATTACCGAATCGACAGTTTCCGGTGAAAGATAAGTCTTCAGTTCAGGGGCTTTCATCGCCTTCACTTCTTGTTTCCAATCTTGCTGAAAATTTTTTACTGTGCTACTTCGATCGGTTGGGAAGAGTCCTAGTGTTCTGGATGGACCCACAGATGTTAAAATAAGAAGCGGCATAACAAACATGCTGAATCTTCGGATTAAACAAACAAGCCTTTCCATGATTCTGCTATTACGTTAGTTTATCAAGTATATCAAAAAACACATTGCTGCATCTAAGCCGGGCGGCACCTAGATATAAAAGGTAAACTAAAAATTCTTTACAAGTGGTTACGTAAATAAACAAAATTGCCCTGCTTATTACTTGTGACAATAAAATGACAAACATATGGGTTCTACATTTATCTCGTTTCCGCACCAACTTTACTATGTAGGCGCTATCCGTGTCAAAGCACCAGATAAGCGCCCAACGAACTGTCGGACTACGGCTAAACCCGAATAAACAACGACGGGATTGCCGGATAGTTGGCTACCGCCTTGGTCAGGCTGGGCGTGAAAATTTTTTGGAAAAACGACTTTTGCGGCCTCACAAATACGAGCAAATCCAAACCATCGGCCATCGCTTCCTGCACGACCGCATTGATATCCACCTTATCTACAGGCATGGCCTTGCAAGAGATACCCCAGTCGGGGTAAGCCTCCTCGACCTTTCGCCGCCACCGCTCCAAATCCTTATCCGGCGCTTCCTCCCCTGCCTTGTAAAAATGCAGCATAGAAAGATGCGGCCTCAGGTTAATAGCCTGCTGAAAAGCAAGCAGTGCGTCCAGCTCATGATCATCGTAAGCCGTAAAAAAGCCCACGCGCTGGAACGCAAAATCTGGTGTATCGATCGGCACGACCAGCACCGGAACGGGCGATTTTTTAATCACTTCATAGGTGGTACTTCCCAAAATACTTTCCGTAATGTTGGTTACGCCTTTAGTACCCATCACAACCAACGAATGCGCGCCATTTTTGAGCTTTTCCGTTACCACCTCAATCATGAATCCCTTGACACATTCGCCCTCGATGCTTACTTCCGGAAACTGCCTGCTTAGGTTTTTCACCAAGTTCTTCATGGCCTCGGCTGATTCCGTCTCCGCCCAACGGATTTGTTTTACACTATGCCCTTCCTCGCCATACCCCGAATATAGGGCGATGTACACGTGCAGCAATTGGACTTGCTGTTTAGAAGCTTTGGCCAATGCGCACGCATATTCAGCCGCGACATACGCGTTCTCCGAAAAATCGGTGGGGACTAATATCGTTTTCATAATACTAATTACAACTAAATGGTGAGCTTTGTGTTAACAAAGATACTTGAAATTGTTGGGCAACCCGTGATAACCGTCACTTTAAAAAATAATTGGAAGCTACATCCGTCATGCGTACGCGAATAGCCGCCCTGATTATCCGGAAGCTTGACCCGCTATCATCTGTTTAAAATTTCCTACATTTGCTTCATGTCAGTAAACAAAGAAATCAAGCGCGTCACCACGCATACCATCCGTCAAATGAAGGCCAATGGCGAGAAGATCGCCATGCTTACAGGCTATGATTATTCCATGGCCCGGATATTGGATGACGCCGGCATCGATATCATTCTGGTGGGCGACTCCGCAGCCAATGTCATGGCGGGCTATGAAACCACTGTCCCTATCACCCTGGAAGAAATGATGTTTCATGCCGCCGCGGTGGTGCGCGCAGCCAAACATGCGCTGGTCGTCGTCGATTTACCTTTCGGCACCTATCAAGGCGACAGCAGTGATGCGCTGAAGGCCGCCGTGCGGGTGATGAAGGAAACCGGAGCCCATGCGCTGAAGGTCGAAGGGGGCATTGAAATCCAGGACACCGTCAAGCGCATTGTGAATGCAGGCATACCTGTCATGGGCCACCTCGGCCTTACGCCTCAATCGATATACAAATTCGGCACATACACCGTACGCGCCAAGGAGGAAGCAGAAGCCAACAAACTAAAAACTGACGCCAAATACCTGCAGGACGCTGGATGTTTCGGTATTGTGCTCGAAAAAATTCCCGCACAGCTGGCTACGGAAGTAACTGCCAGCCTCGCCATCCCAACCATCGGTATCGGTGCCGGGGCTGGTTGCGATGGACAGGTGTTGGTGGTTCATGATATGTTAGGCCTCAATAAGGGCTTCAAACCAAAATTCCTGCGGCAATACCTCAACCTTTATGAAGCAATCGGCGAAGCCGTGGGCCACTATATCCGCGATGTAAAATCTTCGGCGTTCCCGAATGAAAACGAGCAGTATTAGGTTGGCATTAGCCTGACGCCCGGCGCTTGCACTTAAGCGGCAGCCGACTTCATAAATCGAGTTTCCATACAACAATTTACGCCAACGGATTGTTAGCTGGCTATGGAAACCGTCATTTTTGGAAATACACCGCAGGCATACCTTATCGTACTGGCCGTCATACTCGCGGGCATATTGATCATCCGGCTATTCAAACGCGCGATATTGACTTGGCTCAGGCGGGTTGTCGACAAAACAGCATCTACTTTTGACGATTTCCTGTTGCAGGGCATCAGCTCCACCCTCTTGCCTCTCCTTTATTTTGGCGTTTTTTATTTTGCCCTGAAAAGCCTCATCCTGCCCGCTTGGCTTAATCGGGCACTGGAGATCGCGGGCATGTTCCTCTGGACTTTCCTAATCACGCGGCTCATCATCTTCGCCATCCATTATTTTCTCAGAAACCATCTCCAACGAAGGGGACAGGGAGATGCGAGCTTTCAGCAAATACGGGGCATCACGCTCATCCTATCCGGCTTGATCTGGATCATAGCCATCCTTTTCTTTATCAGCAACCTGGGATATAACGTAGCAACGCTGCTGACCGGCCTGGGAATCGGCGGCATCGCCATCGCCCTGGCGACCCAGAATATTATTGCCGACTTATTCAACTACTTTGTACTCTTTTTTGACCGTCCATTTGAAGTGGGCGATTTCGTGGTCGTGGAAGACAAAAGCGGGACGGTGGAATCCATCGGCATCAAAACCACCCGGATCAGGGCGCTTACGGGCGAACAGCTGGTCTTCTCCAATACCGACTTAACGAATTCGCGCCTGCATAATTTCAAGCGCCTGCAAAGGCGGCGCATCGTTTTTTCCATCGGGGTTACCTACGATACACCGAAGGATAAGTTGACAAAAATACCACAAATCATACGCGATGCCATTGCCAGCCAGCCGGAAACGCTCTTCGATCGGGCGCATTTCGCGTCTTATGGCGATTTCAGCCTAATTTTTGAGGTGGTATATTTTGTCCTGAGCGATAATTTCAACAAGTATATGGACATTAACCAGGGAATAAATCTATATATCTACGAAGCTTTCCAGAACGAAAACATCGAATTTGCTTACCCCACGCAAAGCCTCATCGTACGGAATCCGGCTGTACCAAACGAATCCGACGATATCAGCCGGTGATCGCTTGCCAAATCAGATCTTTGAGTTGAAGGATATTTTTTCCCGAAACCGCAGAAATAAACACAGCGGGAATACCTGCCGGGATTTCCTGCCGCATTTCGGTCTGCAGCTCATCATCCAGCAAATCCGATTTGGTGACAGCGAGGATGCGGGGTTTGTCCTTCAACTCGGGGTTAAAGGCAATCAGTTCATTCAGCAGTATCCGGTATTCTTCAGCTATCGTGCGCTGGGTATCCGCCGGAACCATAAATAACAATACGGAGTTGCGCTCAATATGGCGCAGGAAACGGTGGCCCAGTCCCTTCCCTTCGGAAGCGCCTTCAATAATGCCGGGGATATCGGCCATCACGAACGATTTATTGTCGCGATAGGAGACAATACCCAGGTTGGGCACCAGCGTCGTAAAAGGGTAGTCGGCAATCTCGGGCTTCGCGGCTGACACCACGGAAAGCAAGGTGGATTTGCCGGCGTTGGGAAAACCGACCAGCCCCACATCCGCCAGCACTTTGAGTTCGAGGATGATCCACTCTTCCTTACCCGGTTCTCCCGGTTGAGCAAATCGCGGTGTTTGCTGTGTAGCGCTTTTGAAATGCCAGTTGCCCAGTCCGCCGCGTCCGCCGGCAGTCAGCACCTTGGTCTCCCCATCTTCGGTGATATCAAACAGGATCTCATCGGTATCCGCATTGCGGGCTACCGTCCCCAGCGGCACTTCCAGCACCTCATCCTTACCGTTGGCTCCATGCTTCAGCGCGCTGCCGCCAGGTTGACCATCCTCAGCAATGACATGCTTGCGGTATTTTAGGTGAAGCAAGGTCCAAAGCTGCGCGTTTCCTTTCAGGATAATATGCCCGCCCCGGCCGCCGTCGCCACCGTCTGGACCGCCTTTGGCCGTGAATTTATCGCGGTGCAAATGCGCAGATCCTGCACCGCCGCGGCCAGACCGGCAGCACACCTTCACATAATCAACGAAGTTCGATCCCTGTGGCACTGGCTAAACCGGCAATCCGTCAACAATCCCTTTGATTTCCCTGAAAATAGCATCAATATCGCCGATACCATTGACTTTGGTCAACTTTCCCTGCTGCTCATAGTAAGGCAGCACGTGGATAGTCTTATTGAAATACTCCTCAATGCGTTTTTTCAATTTTTCACTATCATCGTCCGCGCGGTTGCTGATGGCTTTGCGCTTGGCAATGCGTGCCGTCAATTCCGCTTCGGTTACATCAAGCGCAATGACTCCACCGATGGTCGTTCCCTTTGATTCAAGAAAGCGATCCAATGCTTCGGCTTGTGCAACGGTACGTGGAAAGCCGTCAAAAATGAAACCTTTTGCCTGAGGATTTTTATCGATTTCTTCCTCCAACATGGCGATCGTAATGGAATCCGGAACCAATTCGCCGTCTGCAATCAGCTTACTTACGCGCTGCCCCAATTCGGTCTGGTTGCTGATATGCGCCCTGAACAGATCGCCAGTTGAAATATGCACCAATTGATAATGATCAATAAGCTTCTGCGATTGGGTACCCTTCCCTGCCCCGGGAGGGCCAAACAAAACAAGGTTTAGCATATAAGTCTATCCATAAAAAAATATAGCCTAACCGGCATATTGATTAGGCTATATAAGTGAAACATGTGCGCTTGAAGGGAGTCGAACCCCTAACCTCCTGATCCGTAGTCAGGTGCTCTATCCAATTAAGCTACAAGCGCATTCCCGAATCGGTTTGCAAAGATAGAAATCTGATCGATATAACCGAAATATTTTTTGGAAAAATCACAAAATATACGTGCCTGATTGCATTATTGCATTGATTTCATTACTTTTAAAAATCAAAACTTATCACCGTATCGGTTTGTTACTGCATATATGGAATACAATAAAAGCCTAATCAAAAGAAAACGAATCCGCATTGGAGATATTAGTATCAGCTACCTGTCGAGCGATGTAACACCATCACAAAAAAACGTCGTATTTGTCCATGGATTTCCGTTCAACAAAAACATGTGGATACCCCAGTTGGAGGCATTGCCCGCCAATACGGGCGGCATCGCCGTAGACGTACGCGGCCACGGCAACAGCACCATGGGCCACGGATTCTTCAGTGTGGATGTTTTTGCGAAAGACTTATTGGTTTTCCTCCGGAAACTGGGTATTACCCAAACCGTGCTTTGCGGCGTATCCATGGGCGGATACATCGCCCTGAGGGCCTACCAAATCCAACCGGAAATTTTTTCAGGCCTGATATTGAGCGATACCCACTCCTTGGCAGATGACAATACCGCTAAGCTCAAGCGGTTTGACAGCATCCAATCCGTATTGAAAAATGGTAAACGTGCCTTTTCCATCGGTTTTGTCAACAATGTATTTTCAACCAGGAGCCTCGCTGAAAACCGCGAAGCAATCGATCTCATCAAAAGCAGCATACGCCGCAATACGGAGACCAGCATTTGCGCGACCCTGCTGGCGCTGGCTTCCCGTACCGACACTACCGATAGCCTTAAGGATATATCCGTCCCAACGCTCGTCATCCGCGGTGCGGAAGACCGGATAACTACCCAGGAGCAGGCACAACTTCTGGTGTCCAATATACCGGACGCCGAATACGTGGAAATCCCCGAATGCGGGCACTTACCTAACCTCGAGGATGCCGAACGCTTCAATTCGGCAATGAATACGTTTTTGAACCGTATCAAGCCATTGTAAAAATCCATGCCGGGGATTGCATTATTGCATGCTACATGGTTACTTTGCTGCGTTGTCCCTTACCGACACCCCGCATGAAGAAAATCATTAAGCGCATGTTGCTAGCTCTCATCATCATTTTGGCCGTATTTGCCATTGCTATTGCCGTATTCATTCAACAACCGCCGTTTGGGAAAGCACCTGCCGGCGAACGCCTCGAACGCGTGAAAAACTCACCCAACTATAAAAACGGAAGTTTCCAAAATATTGAAGATACGCCGGATCTGGCAGAAGGTGTGAATATGCTTACTGTCCTGTGGAGTTTCCTTTTTAATAAAACACCGAGGCAAGTTCCTACCGATCACATTCCTAGCGTGCAGACCGACCTCCGTACGCTCGATATCCAGACGGACGTATTGGTGTGGTTCGGCCACTCATCGTATTTTCTGCAAGCCGATGGCAAACGGTTCCTCGTTGATCCGGTGTTCAATGGCAACGCTTCGCCCGTCTCGTTTACAACGAAGAGCTTCCCCGGCACTACCGGATATCATGCATCGGACATGCCAGCCATCGACTATCTTATCATTACGCATGATCATTGGGATCACCTCGACTACAACACGGTCAAAAAACTTGAGCCTACGGTAAAACAGGTGATTTGCCCCTTGGGCGTCGGCGCGCATCTTGAACATTGGGGATATCCGCCAACCAAGATCACCGAACTAGATTGGCATGAGTTGGCACCGCTGGCCGAAGGCTTCACGCTACGAGCAACCCCCGCACGCCATTTCTCCGGCCGCGGCCTCAAGCGCAATGGCACACTCTGGGCATCGTTCGTGCTCAACACCCCGTCCCGGCGCATTTTTATTGGCGGAGACAGCGGCTATGGCAGTCATTTTCAAGCAATCGGCAACCAATACGGGCCGTTTGATTTGGCCATCCTTGAAAATGGGCAGTACAATGCTTACTGGATATACATCCACATGCTGCCCCATCAAGTGGTACTCGCGGCCAAAGATCTGGGAGCAAAACGCCTGCTGCCCGTACATAATTCCAAGTTTCCACTGGCCATGCATGCGTGGGACGAACCCTTAATTCTTGTATCCGAAAGCAGTAAAAACACGGATATGCCACTGTTGACACCCCAGATCGGCCAGCCGGTCTACTTGAGCGATAGCACGCAGGTATTCAACCGCTGGTGGGATGGGGTAGAATAGGACGCAAGCCCGCCGTTATAAAAGCTCACATTCAAACCCATGATCGCGAAACAGCGATACGACCTCAGCATCGATATTTGTTGTGGATTCCATCCTCAGCACCCGATCGCTGTCCCATAGATCAAAACTAAAACAGCTGCCCGGAAATCGTAAAGCCAGCATTTCCAGTATGGGTTTTGCCTGCCATTCTTCAACCACATTAGTCCGGTACACGGTAATCAGTAATTTGCCATCCAATGAAGGCTGCATATAAACACTTTTCATCCCTTTCGGTAGACCATTAACGTATTGAATTCGACCGTGCAAAAATGAACGACAACGATCAAAAACATCCCGTGCAAAACGGATTAAAAACCCGCCAAAAATTACAACAAATTGATTATCTAATATTTAACCTCCTGTTTCAGGCAATATAAGCCGTGAACCTAAGACAAATTTCAGGTTTTGCGGCAGCCACGACGTCTCCGGCTGTTTGATTTCGGACATAGGATCGCAGCGAAGTGAGCGTTCCAGCCAGAATCAAACAGCTGGGGATAAACGGAAATTTGTCGCACAACTTTAGGCTATTTCGCGCTAAAAATTTATTTTTGGAATCAAACATTCTTGGCATCAATTTCCGTGAAACATGGATTTTTACCAACACTTTCCACTGACGAATATCCAGGGTATCGGTCTCGAAAATCCGGATGATATGTCCGCCACCATTCATCTCTCGCATGACGGATTGGGCGTGTTCTCTGCCAGCAGCCAGCGTTACCAGCACGCGTGGGTGACGGACTGCCAGACAGAGCCGATATTGACGATGTACTTTTCGATGGTCGGAATCTGCCAGGCCAAGGAAAAACACTGCCCAAAAATCTACGAACTGCGACACAATCACCATATCCTTAGCTTTTCGCCATACTTCGAAGGCATGTATTCCGTGAAAGGCGAGCGTATCGATACCTTTGGCGTGAGCATGACGGAGCGCCACTTCAAACGGCTGATGGTTAGTGAGCTGGATTGCCTCCAACGGTTTTGGGAGAAAGTAAGCCGCAGCGAAGAGGCCGATATTGCCCCTTTTCCTTTACCCATTACGCCCTTGCAGAAGATACTAATCCACGAACTTCAGCATTGTGCGTATACGGGCGAAATGAAAAAATTGTTCTACGAGTCGAAAATCGCTGAACTCTTTTTAGCCCAGGCCTTACAGGCGGAAACCGCTTACGGCATGACTACTCAGGACTTATCGTCGCCTGATCGGGCTCGATTGCATGCGGCCAAAGCATTTATCGAGAAAAACATGCTGGAACCGTTAAACATGCGGCGGATATGCCAGGAAACAGGGCTCAATGATTTCAAGCTAAAAAAGGGCTTCAAGGAACTTTTTGGCACCACCGTGTTCGAATATTTCACCAGACTCCGGATGGAATATGCGCGCAAATTACTACTTGACACGTCGCACCATGTGAATGAGGTGGCCTACACCCTGGGATACGGCGACCCCTACAACTTTACGAAGGCATTCAAGAAGCACTTCGGCTACTTGCCCAGCAAGCTCAAAGTATAAAAAATCCGTACCTTCGCTTCCATAAACCCTATCACCCATGGACAACGCCTATCGGATCCCGGCGCGTAGAACAGTTATCATCGCAACGACAGGGATCATCATTGCAGTAGCCACCTTTTTTATTTGGAAAAATTACCAACCGGTGGCCGTGAACGCCAGCAACATCGCCTTTGCTAAATACATTGAAGGGTACTCAACCGGTGTGATCTCCCGGAAAAGCACGATACGGGTACGCCTCGCCGCACAGGTCAGTACCTTCCAGCAGACCAATCAGGAAGAAAATCGCCGGCTGTTTACCTTCACCCCTGCCCTAAAAGGCAAAACCTACTGGGTTGATGCCCGTACCGTAGAATTTAGACCCGACGAACCCTTAACCCCCGGAGCGGCATACCGCGCAAAATTTGAGCTTGGCCAAGTAGCGGAAGTCGCCGAAGAACTGCAGGCCTTCGTATTCGACTTTAAGGTCATCGCCCCCGCCTATAGCATCGAAATGGATGGGCTGAAGACACAGACCTCCAGTGCAATGGACCGGATGAAATTTACGGGACGCATCCGTTTTTCGGACAATGAACAGCCGGAAGCCATCGAAAAGATATTGACCGCCACCCATGAAGGGGACCCCCTGCGCATCAAATGGGCACATGACGGCGCCGCCCGTGTTTCGGCATTTACCATTGACTCCGTCTTACGTGGCGAGCAAGCGACCAAGCTGACATTGCAGTGGGATGGTACGCCCATCCATGCCAGAAAAAAGGATAAGCAGGATGTTGAGGTACCGGAAGTCGGCGCATTTAAGGTGCTTGACATCCGCGCAATACATGAACCCGATCAGCATGTGTTGATACAGTTTTCAGATCCGCTGTTGGTAGCCCAGCAACTCCATGGCCTGATTGGCGTCAGCGGTGTCAGCGACACGCGCTACACCATTGATGGTAGCGAAGTGAAGGTCTATGCACCCAACAGGCTTGAAGGCAATTATTCGGCGACAATAAACGAAGGTGTAGCGAACATCAACGGGCAAAAAATCACAACGGCCTATGCGGCCAACCTCAACTTTGAAAACAGGTTACCGTCCGTAAGTATCCCGGGAAAAGGCACTATTCTGCCCGGTTCAGGCAAGCTTACGATGCCCTTCGAGGCGGTTAACCTCCGCGCCGTAGACGTAACCATCGTGAAAATCTACGAAAACAATGTGCCCCAGTATTTTCAGAACACCTACGACAGCAAATTCGAACTCCGCCGCGTGGCTAAACCGGTCGTGCAGAAAACCATCCCGCTGGACACGGACAACGGACTCAATCTGCGGCGCAAAAATCGATTTTCATTAGACATCGACCAATTGCTGAAAGCCGAGCCCGGCGCTATTTACCGTATCCTGATTGGTTTTCGCCACAGCTACTCCGTATACCCATGCGGCGAGGCCAGCGTCGGCGAGGCCGGCGAAGAAGAGGGGCGCCAATATTATTACGCAGACCATATCGATGAAGACGACGAATTCTGGTCACGGTACAACAATTACTACCCTTACGATTACGATTGGAACGAACGCGACAACCCCTGTCATCCTTCATACTATACCACCGAACGGTGGGCAAGCCGGGATATGCTCGCTTCAAACATTGGGCTCCTTGCCAAGCGCGGCAACGACAACAGCATGACCGTCATTGCAACCAGCATTCTCTCCGCCCAACCGCTGGAAGGCGTGGAAATCAAATTACTGGATTATCAACAGCAGGTCATCCAAACCGGCACGACAAACCGTGATGGTTTCGTTGAAATAGCGGCTATCCGGAAGCCCTTCATGCTCATCGCCGCGAAGAATGACGAACGGGGTTATCTCAAACTCGACGATGGTTCGGCGCTTCCGCTCGGGCGATTTGACGTGGGCGGCGACGTGGTGCAAAAAGGAATCAAGGGATTTATCTATGGCGAACGCGGTGTCTGGCGGCCTGGTGATTCGCTTTTCATCAGTTTCATCATGGAAAACCAATCAGCCAACCTACCGGCCGGCCATCCTGTCACGTTGGAATTGTACAACCCCAAGGGCCAGCTGGCCAGCCGTTTGGTGGAATCGAGGCACACAAATGGCTTTTATACCTTCAAGACGCAGACCGCATCCACCGCACCTACCGGCAATTGGCTGGCCAAGGTCAGTGTCGGCGGCGCCGTATTCCAGAAAACACTGAAAATAGAAACCGTCATCCCTAACCGCCTCCGCATCGCGCTTGACTTCGGCGATCACAAGGTACTGCGTAAAGGCAGCAACATTCCCGTACGACTTGCTGCCCAGTGGCTCTTCGGAGCCGATGTGCAACACCTGAATGCGCGTGTCGAGGCCGTTGTATCACCCGTGGCTACGTCTTTTGCGGGCTACCCGCAATACACGTTTGACGACCCCACACGTAGCTTCACCACGGAAAGTGAGGTGCTTTTTGACGGCACGTTGGATGGGCAGGGGAAAGCCTCCTTCCCTGCGGATATAACCGCTACCAATGAAGCCCCCGGTATGCTGCGCGCCAGCTTCACCACCCGGGTTTTTGAGCCGGGTGGCCATTTTAGTATTGATAACGTCAACATGCCATATAGCCCATATGACAGTTACGTGGGTTTGCGCACGCCGCAAGGCGACCGCCTGTCGGGCATGTTGCTGACCGACCAGGACCATGAAGTGGAAATCGTGGATGTAGATGCCAATGGCAAAAAAATCGCCGGCAGCCGCCGCGTTCAGCTCGAACTTTACAAAATCCGCTGGCGATGGTGGTGGAACCAGGAGGGAGAATATTTCGGCAACTTCACGCAAGACCGGTATAACCAACTACTCAAAAAAGAGACCATCACACTCAACAATGGCAGCGGCAAGTGGAATATCCGCATAAATTATCCCGATTGGGGCCGTTACCTCATTCGGGTGGTTGATCTTTCCAGTGGCCATGCTGCCGGAAAGACCTTGTATATCGACTGGCCCGGCTGGGCACAGCGCGAACAGCAAAATAATCCTACTGAAGCAGCCATGCTGTCGTTTACTGCCGACAAGCAAACCTATCGTGCGGGCGATGAGATTACGCTGACCATCCCGTCCTCGGCGGGCGGACGAGGCCTCATCTCTGTTGAGAGCGGCAGCCGCGTACTCCAACGTGAGTGGATAACCACCGAGCAGGGGCAGACCGTTTATAAGTTTAAAGCAACGGCGGCGATGGCCCCTAACGTATTTGCAAATGTCACCCTGCTGCAACCGCACGCGCAAACGGCCAACGACCTTCCCATCCGCATGTACGGCGTTATCCCGCTGAACGTTGAAAATCCGCAAACCGTCCTCAAGCCCGCCATAACGTTGGCCAAAACGCTACGTCCTGAGACAAAATCCAGCATCACGGTTTCCGAAGCTTCGGGCAAGGCCATGACCTATACGGTAGCCCTGGTCGATGAGGGACTGCTTGACCTGACCCGCTTTAAGACGCCCGACCCACACGCCAGCTTCTACGCGCGCGAAGCATTGGGCGTCAAATCATGGGATCTTTTTGATCAAGTGCTCGGGGCGTGGGGCGGCGACCTGGAGCGTATCCTCAGTATCGGTGGCGACGGTGAAATCGACCGCAACGTAAATCCCGCTAAAGCGAACCGCTTTCAGCCTGTGGTCAAGTTCCTGGGGCCGTTCACGCTGCGTAAGGGCGGCAAAAACACCCACACCTTTACATTGCCCCCATATGTCGGGTCGGTACGCGCCATGGTGGTCGCCGGACAGGACGGGGCATACGGATTTGCCGAAAAGGCAGTAGCCGTCAAAAAGCCCCTGATGCTGTTGGCTACCCTGCCGAGAGTTATTGGCCCCGGGGAATCCTTCAGGCTCCCCCTTACGGTCTTTGCCATGGAAAACCACGTCAAACAGGTAAACCTTGAAGTGACCGCATCCGGCGGATTGTCCGTACAGCAAGGAAGGCAAACGCTCGCATTTGCCGAGCAGGGCGAACAAATGGCATATGCAACGGTCACCGCGGGAAATCATACCGGAGTGGGCAAGCTCCGGGCCGTGGCGAGCAGCGGTAATGAAACGGCCGTATACGAAGTGGAAATCGATATCCGCAATCCCAACCCCTTTGTTACCTCGGTGGATAAAGCCGAAGTCAACGGCGGTGCTTCGTGGCAACGGGATATTACGCCGCTCGGGCCGGGCAACCGCAATAGCGCGATGGTGGAGGTATCTTCCCTGCCTCCCATCAACCTCAGCAAACGGCTCAACTACCTCATCCGCTATCCCTATGGATGTGTGGAGCAGGTCACCTCAAGCGTTTTCCCCCAGTTGGTGCTCGATCGGCTTGTCGAACTCAGCGGAACGGACAAGACTGCTATTGACCGAAACGTCAAGGCGGGAATCAATCGGCTCCGCAATTATCAGTTGCCCAATGGCGGACTGGGATACTGGCCGGGCGCCAATGACGCCGATGAATGGAGCACCAATTACGCAGGCCATTTCCTGCTTGAAGCGCAGGCCAAAGGGTTTGCCCTGCCCGCCGGCTTTTTAGACGGGTGGTTGCGCTACCAGCGAAACATGGCACAAAACTGGACGCCCAATCAATACAATTGGCGCGGGGGCGATCTTGTACAGGCTTACAGGCTGTATTTGCTGGCCTTAGCCAAAGCGCCAGAAATTGGTGCGATGAACCGGCTGAAAGAATTTCAATACCTGTCTGACGAGGCAGCATGGCGCCTTGCGGCCGCTTACCAACTGGCGGGCCAGGGCATCATCGCCAATCAATTGGTCAAGAACAAGCCGACCGATGGCAAACCTTATGGCCAAGCCGGACGTACCTTCGGATCGGCGCTGCGCGATCGTGCGATGATACTCGAAACGCTGGCATTGGTGGGGCGGCGTGAGGAAGCTGAACGCGTACTGACCGCAGTAGCCGCTAAGCTGGGAGACGACAACTGGTATAGCACGCAAACCACGGCTTATGCCTTGCTTGCCATCGGCAAATTTAGCGGCGCCCCCCAACAAGGCACCCCTTTTTCCTATACACTTAATGGCAAGTCCAATACCGTCAAGATGGCCACCTACCTGCACCGCATCACGTTGGACATGAAGACGCCTATTAATCAATTGCGCATCCAAAATGACAGCAACCGCAAATTGTATATCCGCGTTGTACGCGAAGGCCAAGTGCCTGCAGGCGAAAACCCGCCCGTGGCCAATCATGAAGGTTTGCTGGCGATGGACGTGCGTTATACCGACAACAAGGGGGAAGTCATCCATCCGGCAAGACTCATGCAGGGCACGGATTTTATCGCCGAAGTGACCCTTAAAAATATCGGAAACATGGGCACATATGAACATATGGCACTCGCGCAGATTTTTCCGTCGGGCTGGGAAATCATCAACACCCGGCTAAACGACACGGAGTCGGCGTTGCGCTCCTCCCCCGCTGCGTTCAAGGACATCCGTGACGATCGTGTGCTTACACATTTCAACATCAGGCAGGGCGAAACGCTGACGTACCGCGTATTACTTAACGCCTCCTATGCAGGCCGTTATTTCCTGCCAGCAGTAAGCGCCGAGGCGATGTATGACGACCGGATTCAGGCCATCGTCCCCGGAAACTGGGTAGAAGTTGTGGACGGCGGTCAGTGAACGGTGGCCGGTGGCCGCTGATCGCTGTCCGCCGATCACCGAACTGCAGTCAATGCCTGCTCAATCAATTCGCCATAAAATTCGGTTTCGGTCATTCCTGCCGCACGAACCTGCTGGGGGATGAAGCTTTGAGCCGTCTGCCCCGGCACGGTATTGATCTCAATGAAAAAGAAACGCTCAGTGTCTTTTTCGAGGAAAAAATCGACGCGGACCATGCCCCGGCAGTTCAGCCGGATATAAATAGCCTTCACCAGCCGCTCGATACGGTCCCGCTGTTCGGCAGAAAGGGCTGCCGGGGTAATTTCCTGCGTCAAACCTGCCACATATTTGGCCTCGAAATCAAAAAACTCGCGCTCCGTGATGACCTCCGTCGCCGGTAACACAAACAACCCGTCCGCACGCCGGTAAATGCCTACCGAAAATTCCCTCCCTTCCACAAACGCTTCCACAATCACTTGCCTGCCAGTATTGGCTGCATTGAATGCCTTTTCAATCGCTTCGGCCAGTTCGGTTTCGGCTTTCACTTTGGTCATCCCAATGCTGCTTCCGCCGCCATTCGGCTTTACGAAACAGGGCAATGCCAACTCCCGAAAGACGATATCTGCTGCCTCTCCCCGCTGTGACTCGAATAGCTGTACCGACTTAGCCAGATACAAGTCTGGTATGCCCGCCAATACCGCTTTGGTATACGCCTTGTTCATCGTCAGCGCCGAAGTAAGCGCATCGCACGAGGTGTAAGGCAGACCTATCATATCAAAATAGCCTTGCAGCCGGCCATCCTCCCCCGGGGAGCCGTGCACCATGATAAAGGCCAGGTCAAAACGGACGACATTTCCGTCCATCGGTAATGTAAAATCTTCCCGGTTAATCGCGTGTTTCACGCCATTATCAGCCACGAAAAACCAGCTGGTGGCCGTGATGGTGATCAAATATACATCGTATTTGGACTTATCAAGTTGCTGGTAAACAAATTCCGAGCTCTTCAGCGAAATCTCAGCCTCCGCTGTATATCCCCCAGTAACCAATGCAATTTTCAGTTTCATATGCAGCAAACTTAGTTAAAATCGGGCACTTTTTTTACCGGATGCTTCGCGGTGCATGATAAGTTTCGGATGAGGCCGTTCACGATTTCACCGTAGGCCCGCATCGCCGCGCCACCTCTCTTGCATATGAAAGCAAGTTTGGCTAAGTTTGTCCGGCATATCCGATTTTGATTGACAGGATGCAAAGTGTGGCGCTAATATTGCGGAGCCACCTAATAAACAGGGCATTCAACACCGATACGACAGATGACAACATGGTAAAATTTTTTCAGTACCTAAGAACAGACACATTTAGAAAAAACCTTATAGGTGCACTTATCGGGCTGACCGTCTTTTTTCTAATCATCGTTTTCAGCCTTCGCCAATACACGCGCCACAGCGAGTCCGTGGCGGTCCCCGAACTCAAAGGGTTACTGATAGATGATGCCGTAAAAAAATTGCAGTCGCAAGGGTTTGAATACGATCTGGACTCGGTGTATCAAGTAGATGCAAAACCCGGCTTGGTGATTGAACAGGATCCAGATCCCAATACGAAGGTAAAGAAAAACCGGACCCTTTACCTAACCATCATTACGCGTACGGCGCCGGAAGTGGCTTTTCCGGACCTCGTAGAAAAAACGTTTGTGGAAGCGCGGGCCGTATTGAATAGCTATGGACTGAAACTGGGAGATACGACGTATATTCCCGATATCGCGCGTGACGTCGTGCTCGATGTCAAGTTCGGTGGCGAACGGCTCAATGCCGGGCGCCCCGTGCCGAAGGGATCGACCATCGATTTGGTCTTGGGCGACGGACGGGGTGCCAATGAGGTGCAAGTACCGGACCTCACCGGCCTCACGTTGGCCGAAGTACAGTTTGCACTGCAAGGCGCATCGCTGACGTTAGGCACGGTCAACTATATGGGCATGGTGACCGATAGCCTCACTGCTGTGGTCATCACCCAAACGCCAGCACCGGATGATCCGATGGTAAGCATTGGGACACCAGTAAACATCGCATTGGCGAATCAGTGATAGGTGGTCGGTGATGGTACGTTGAGGAACAATACATATGGAAAAAACAAAAAAGAAAGGGCTTTTTAGGCTACTGCTCGTGATTGCCAGCGTGGCGGCAATCATCGGAATCATCTTCGCTTATCGATTTTACAAAGGTTTTTTTGCCCCGAATGTCACTGCCGAAACCGAATACTTGTATGTTTATACGCATTGGGATTTTGAGGATGTCATGACCAGCATCGGAGAACTGCATATCGTCGACGATACCGCTTCATTCCGCTGGGCCGCCAACAAGATGGAATACCCTGACCGTATCAAACCGGGGAAGTACAAACTGGAGCCGGGCATGAACAACCGCACGCTAATCAATAAATTAGGCGGAGGCTTCCAAGAACCCGTCAAGCTCCGATTTGAAAACATCCGGCTCAAGGAAAACTTCGCCGCCGTACTGGCCAACCATCTTGAACCGGATTCCATCGCCTTTATTGACCTGTTAAACAACGATAGCCTCGCTACGCGATACGGGTTCAACCGCGAAAACTTCTTTAGCATGTTCATCCCTAATACATACGAGCTGTACTGGAATACCTCCGCAACGCGTTTTGTGGAACGCATGCATGAAGAATACCAGAAATTCTGGAACCCTGCGCGTAGGGCAAAAGCGGAAAAACTCAACCTCACGCCCCAAGAAGTCAGCGTACTGGCGTCCATCGTCAAAGGTGAAGCTTTGCATACCGATGAAATGCCTACCATTGCTGGACTTTACCTCAACCGCCTGCGAAAAGGTATGTTGCTACAGGCCGACCCCACGGTTATCTTTGCCAATCAAGATTTTACCATCCGCAGAGTGTTATACAGGCATCTCCGCACAGACTCGCCGTACAACACGTACTTGTACCGTGGCCTGCCTCCCGGACCCATTATGATGCCCAGTATCGCGGCGATTGATGCTGTGCTGAACTACCAACAGCACGACTACCTGTATATGGTTGCCAAAGAGGATTTCTCGGGGTACCACAATTTTGCCGTGTCACAGGCTGAACATAGCAGGAACGCGCGCAAATTCCAACAAGCATTGAACGAACGAAATATCATGCGCTGATGTACACGTTTGAAACGAAAGTAAGAGTTCGCTATGCGGAAACCGACCAGATGGGATACGTCTATTACGGCAATTACGCCACATTCTACGAGGTAGGGCGCGTGGAACTTTTCCGCAGCCTGGGATTCTCATACAAAGCACTGGAAGACAGCGGCATCATGCTTCCGGTATTGGAGCTGCACTCCCGTTTTATAAAACCGGCCAGATATGATGAAGAACTTACGGTACGGGTTTCTTTAAAAGAAAAGCCGGCAATCAAAATCCGGTTTGACTATGAGCTGTTTAATTCAGAAGGCGAGTTACTTAATACAGGGACAACCACCTTGGTATTCGTCAACATCAAGCGCAACAAGCCATGCATGGCACCCCCTGAATTTCTGGACCACTTGCAACGCTACTTCCCATAACGATGAGCTGGGCACACCGTATACTACTGAAATTCAAACCCTACAGCCATTTTGTAGAATGGACCAAAGTGGTTGTGCTTCCCGGATTTGGATCGCTGCCCCTATATACGGTCGCTACGTTTTTTTTTCAGGAAATAGCGCGTGAATCCATTCTCAATAAAGCTTCCTCCTTGGCTTACAACTTCATGCTGGCTATTTTCCCGGGCATTATTTTTTTATTTACGTTGATTCCTTATATTCCCATAAACAATTTTCAGCAGCAATTGCTTGACTTCATGGAGGTGGTCATGCCCGAAAACGCCTTTCTTACGGTGGAATCTACGTTGGAAGACATCGTGAAGAACCAAAACAGCGGCTTGCTCTCCGTTGGTTTTATCTTAGCAACCTTCTTTGCAACGAATGGCGTCAGTTCACTGATGCTGGCATTCAACAAATCATCGTTACTTATCGAAAGCCGGAGCTGGGGCCATCACCGGTTAGTCGCTATAGGCCTGACCTTGATGATCATCATCGCGCTCACAGTAGGGATGACCGTCTTTACCGCCGCCGGTTATGTCATCGGTTATTTGCGGAAAAACCTCGAATTCAACGCGGCGTTCTGGGGCTTCGTCATTACGGCATCCCGGTGGCTGATTCTCTTTGGCATCTATTTTTTTACGGTAAGTGTGCTGTATAAGTTCGGCCCGGCATCGTCAAGGAAGTGGAAACTTTTTAGCCCCGGTGCCATGCTGGCGACCATTCTTGCCATATTGACATTTTCGGGATTTGCATTTTACATCAACAACTTTAACGCATACAACAAACTTTACGGCTCCATCGGCACCTTGATTGTCATCATGATCTGGCTTTATCTCAACTCGCTGATTTTACTGGTAGGCTTTGAATTAAACGCCAGCATAGCCCTTTCGAAGCAAAGCATCAAGATTGTACGTCCCCGTAGATTCAACACATTCAAATCCAACGACGCCGTTACGGACGCTGTACGCACGACAAAATAAGAACGAACCGATTAATTTTTTTTCCGCTGAATGAACTCTGGCACACTTTTATCGGATAAGCTGCCATATGGCCGTGCCTGTTGCACCTCTGCCAATTGACCATGAAAGAAAACACAAAAAAAACGCCTGCGGTAAGAATCGTATTGTTGTGTTGTTTTATTACCCTTTTTCTGTTTATCGGAGCCGTCTTTATTTATCAGTATCGGCAATACCGGACACTTGAAAAGCGGTTGACCAACGCATATGAGATTCGCCAAATGGGCTTGGAAAACCTCAACTACCTGTTTTCGACGTATAGTGAAGTCGAAAACACCTTTCGCCTTTATACGCTGGACTTTGCTGACAGCAGCTACCATGCATACCTTGAAAAAATCAACCTGCTCAAGAGCTTCATCGATTCGCTGGCGTCCCTTCCCGTCGGCGACACCTCGGCGAACAATCCTGCTTTGAAAATAACGGCACAACAACAAATCGCAATGGAATTCGCTACGCTCAAAAAGCGGCTGGACCATTTGGTGTTGCATACCAGTGATTCCCTCTATTTGCTGAACACCTCGGTTCGCCAAAAGCGGGTTAGTCCACGAAAAATGGAGTCCATTGTCAATCAGGTGCTGATCGACTCCACAAACAAACAAAAAGTCGACACCATCGTACGGAAACGGCCCGGGTTGCTCCAGCGGATTTTCAACACGAAGGACGATACGATTGTAATAGCCAACGAGCAGCACCAACTCGACATCGAGCGCGTGACCCTACTCAAGCAAAACCTATCAGCCGCGCAGCAAGACATCACCCAGTTGTATAACCATAATTTCAACGAGCTGCGAAATACGTTCGTGCAGCTTCAAAAGAAAGAACGGCAGCTGGTCACCACCAATCTTAATCTATTAAACGGACTTAAAGAAAACGTGGAGGCGATTAAAGAGCTCAATATTTATGTGCTGCGCCAGGCAGAAGAGCATGATTTCGCGCTTTACAAAGAAAATGTCGAACGTTTTGGTAAGCAATTGATTTTTGCGTTGATCCTGATGTTTGTGATGATCATCGCATTGGGTTATTATCAAGTTTATGCAACGTCATACGAACGCAGGCTCCGGGAAGAAAAAGACTACGCTGCTAAGCTCGCCGAGGAGAAAACCAGTGTATTGGCTAATATCAGCCATGAGATCCGTACGCCGCTCAACTCGCTCCTGGGCATCATTGACCTGTTTAAAAACAGAACAGCGTCCGGCAATATCGACGCAAAACTCATCGACTCCGCATATTACAGCATCAACATCGTCAGCAATAACATCACCGATATTCTGAGTTTAAGCAAACTGGAGGCGTCCAACAAAGGCGACATCGCATTGGAATACTTCGATCCGAACAGGTCGTTTCAGGAAGTCGTCTCCCTTCACCGACACCAAGCCGAACTCAAAAACCTGCGCTTAGGCACCGAAATCAATATTAACGAACAACTGAATATACTAAGCAACGAATTCAGAATCCGGCAAATCGCTTCGAATTTTTTAAGCAACGCTATCAAGTATACGCAGAAAGGTGAGATTATTTTCCGTGCATCGGTATCCAATCCAGCCGGCAGTAATTCTTGGCTGCACATCGAAGTGGAAGACACCGGCATTGGCATCAAGGAGCAGGATCGGCGCCATGTTTTTCGCAAATACTTCACAGCCAGCCCGAACTCAGGCGGCATTGGTCTGGGACTCTACATCACCAAAATCATGGTCGAAGAACTGGGCGGTACAATCGGGTTGAAAAGCAAGCATGAGCAAGGGTCTATCTTTTTCGCGGACATTCCATTTTTTCAAAGCAAAACCGAAAAACTTGAACAGCCAAAAACCAAGCTGTCTGATTTGCCTGCCGACCTGCGTTTGTTGGTTGTGGATGACAATCCCATCAATATTCTGCTGATGAAACAGTTTTTCAAGGGGATCGGGAGCATTCACACCGTCAATAACGGAGAAGATGCATTAGCATTACTGCAAGAACAGCCTATCGATGTGATCATTACCGACATTAATATGCCCGGTATAAGTGGGGTCGAATTACTGGAAAAAATCCGAAACGACGACCGCTACAGGTCTATCCGCGTACTGGCCATCTCGGCCGACAGGTCCACCTTGAAATATGCCGAAGAAAGTCCTGCTGAAGCATCGTTCGACGGTTTCATAGAAAAACCATTTACAGAAGGTGAAATCGTGAAAACGATCTTAAAAACGCTTGCTTAATGTACATCAAGCTGACAGGATGGCATTCCCGCCAGCTTGATGTAGGTATTAAAGTGATTTGGAGGCCGTACCGCCCTTTTTGCTATCCACGGTCACCGTAAATTTACTTCCGCCTTTCACCAGCCACCGTACCGTCGCTATGCCATTACTTGGGATATTGGTTACCCGGATGTTTGCCGGATCGTTACGTTGTTCTTTGGTTATGCCGAGGTCGCGGTTTTCCACCACCATCCCGGCCACCACTTGCCCCCCACGCAATGACACCACATCCGGCACTTCTATTTTATTTGCGATGTCGTGCGCTGAATGCGTCGGGATGAGGCGATCGTTCCTGATGATCGCCGTCACCTGCTTGAGCCCGCCACCTATGTCGACCACTTCAACGTCAGCCACCTCCAATTTGGGTGTATGGTACGCATGGTAAATGACGAACGACGCATTCCGGTGGGCATCGCTTTCGAGCAGAAACCCGGGGTGCAGGCGTCCGTAATTTTTCTTGAAACCGCCGATTTCAATCTCACCGTACTGTGGGTGGTTATACGGTGTCCATTCGACAAATCCATCGCCGAACATGAGGTATTGATCAAACGCATATTGATCGGCTTGAGCGGCCCCGAATCCGCCGCCCTGCTGCTGCCTGTTGAAGTAAAAATTCGCATTCCATAACTCATTACTCATCGCGAAGACACCCCGTGCGCCGTGCATCCAATCAAATTCGCCGCCATATACCGAATACAAATCTTTATACGTGACGATATAGCGGTATCCGGGGATAAGCTCCTCCCCTTTTTTGCCAAGCGCATCATACACCGCGATATCATCACGGGTGAAGTTAGGTTCATCTTCCTGTGCCCCCGGCCCACGCAACAGAAGCCCTCCCGTGTTGTGAAAGCTCTGCGCTGCCGCAATATTGGGGTGACTCAGGAAAAAATCGGCTACCGCACGGTTTTCGGGAAGCGAAAACGGGTATTTGTAAGCCCCACCCTGGATGTAGTTGGGCTGCCAGTTCCATCCCCAATCCCGGTTGGGGTCGTATCCGCCGGCACCATCCTCGTTGACCAGGCCATCACCGTCATTGTCTATACCTTCGTAGCCCAGCAGCTCGTATTCGCCCCGTTGTCCTTCCTCGGCGCGGATAAGCCTGCGCGGATCCTTCGGGTCCGGGATGTACTCGCCATACGGACTTTTCCTGCGCATCTGCGTGATATGTCCGTCGCCGTTGAGATCATCGAAATCATCCTCATCGACCAAGCCATCGCGGTCGTTGTCTACCGGCTTTTGCCCAGAGCGCGAGGAGTTTTGCGTGTTGGGGTTATGGATGAAATGATCACGCGAATCAGGACTGATACTGGGTGCAATATAAAACGTTTTTTCTGCCAGCAATTGCTTAAAAAACGGGTTGCCGGCCGCGTGCATCTCCGTAATATACCAAGCGATGTACAAGGCAAATTCGACGCCTTGTATTTCATTAGCATGGATACCGCCATCGATATATGTAGCAGGCTTGCGATCAGCTTCGCCTTGTCCTTTATCGGTAATGGTCAGCATCCAAAGGTCACGCCCCTGCACTGATTTTCCGATAGATGACAACGACACGAGGTTGGGATGCTCGGCCGCCATTTTGCGGTAGATTTCTTCCAGCAACGTATTGTCGTGATACCGGTTCCAACTAATAGGCACTTTGGGATTCGCCGGCGATCCGGCCGCCGCCAGGAAATGCTCCGATTGCTGGGCCATCGCTGTAAAAGCCATGATCATCGCGATGGAAAGAGCAAGTATATATCTTTTGTTTCTTGTCATCGTTGTAAAAATTTAAAGGGTTACCTCCACTGTCTGCGTCCCGGTAGAAACGCTCCCTGCTGTGATGTTCAGTTTACCGCTGCCTCGTACCAACCAGCTCAACTCGACCGCTTCGCGGCCGCCAATCGCGTCAAGGGTTTGCGTTTTACGGCCGCTCACCACCTGCTGGCTGCCGGTGGTCTGTACATTTACGGCGATACGCTTAAGAAAATAGCTCCGCTCGCCCACCTGGGTTAGGTTGGGCAACAATCCAGCATTGAACACTTTCAGCGACACGCGCGTGAGTCCGTTGTCCAGCTTTTCGGTTTTTAAATCCACCACTTCCAGTTTCGGAGCCATATTGGCAAGAGCCACGACAAAGTCCGTGTGGCGGTCGACGATATCGCTGACCAACGCATAGGGTGGGTTGGTCAACACAAACGGATGGATTCCGCCAACTTCTACGCGCTTACCGGGGAAATCGGGATGTTCGATAGCCTTCCATTCCGAAAACGTATTGGTTATCCCTTCCGCAGCGGCCCATTTCAGGTACGTGGCTACCGGATCCGCGGCACTGTTATTTGCACTCCGATTGCGGCCCGTTGAGTCCGGCTTGGGGGCAGACACCCACCATCCCGGGGTACTGAAGCTAAACCGCCCATAGTGATAATATGCCCATTCGGCAAAATTGCCCTCTCCGGCGGCTGTCTTGGGAGCACCGGCCGTTCCCGTTATTTTGTTATATTGTTCAGACACGAATGCATTTGCTTTAACGTCCTGTGCCGACCAGCTGGTAATTTTCCGACCGCCCGGACGCCGTCCCAATTGCGGCTGCTCCTCACCTCCCCGCCCAGCTTGCTCAGGCACGGAAAGGTTGTTGTAGGGGCCGAATGAGACCACGGCATAAACATTGAATGCATCGTACAGAAAGTCAAATAAGGCCCGGTTTTCCACTTCTGATACGGCATGTTCGCCAGCGCCAGGCACAAAATTCTTGTACCTATAGGTAGCGTTTTTGTTGAAATGGATTCCCTCTTCGCCATCCTCATTGAACGCACCATCTTTATCGTTGTCGATCCCTTCCGTAAAAAGCAGGTATTGTCCGGTTTGTCCTTTCGACAAATCTGCCGGGATCAGCGACCGCGGCTCGTCCGGGTTGATGATATGCGTACCTGTAGCATCTTCCACACGGATAAACGTGATTTTGCCATCTCCATCCAGATCGTCGTAGCCATCCTCTCCCACCTGGCCATCCCTATCATAATCAGCCTTGCTCGCGTTTCCGCTGCGCTCGTATTGCAGTGCAGCAAAATATTGCTCTGTCGCATCGGGGCTCATATTGGGGAATACATAGAACGTCTGGTCGCCAAGAAGCCCTTGGATGCGGTCTGACTGGACGTCGGCCAATAGTTTTTCAGCAAACCCGATGGCAAGCTCAACGCCGAGGAGGTGTTTGCCTTCCACCCCACCCACTACGGCAACAGCCGGCTTCTGGTCCGTCTGCCCGGTGCCGATGGTAATCAGCCAGATATCCGAGCCACCTGCAGTTTTGGCCAGTGACTGGGTTTTGACATACTTGGGGTGACTTTTTGCAAGAGCAGCCACCCGTTGCGCAAGCTGCTGCCTGTTGCTGTAATCGGACTGTGCATGAAGGCTTCCTCCACACACCAATGCCACACATAATGATAGTAAGATTTTTTTCATCTACATAAATCGTTTTTTTAATGGTGATGAAGCCCACTTAGCTACCGCCCACATAGAAGCCACGGCATGACTTTATTCAGGAACACGAGCTAATTAGATTCATTCAGTCATTGGGTTTGATTTTTTCGCGCAATTTAGGCAAAAAGCGCAAACCGTCACGATTCAGCAATTCATGTGATATAAATGTTACAGGCAACAGCTGCAGCAAAAAAAACACAGCCCCGATCAGTGAGCTGTGTTTGCATTCGTTGGTTTTCCAACGATCGAATGACGAATGTAGCCTATTGGCGTATAGGTGATACGGCTGTCGTATCCGACGGTGTGGATTCGCTGCCGGTAGCTGCGCCGTTCTCGGGTGCTTTGTCGATGAGCTCCATGAATTGATCGAGCTTTGGCGTGATAATGATCTGTGTGCGGCGGTTGCGGGTCCTTCCGCTTTCCGTGTCATTGCTTGCAATCGGATTGTACTCACCCCGTCCCGCTGCGGTAAGGCGCTTAGGATCCACACCATAGTCGTTTTGCAAAGCCTGCACGACAGACGAACCACGCAACACACTCAGATCCCAGTTATTGCGGATATTGCGCTGCGAAATCGGCACGTTATCTGTATTACCCTCTACCAACACCTCATAATCGCTGTAGTCCATAATGATCTTGGCTATCTTGCTAAGTGTTTCGCCGGCCCTTTCGGAAATCTCATAGCTTCCTGACTTATACAGCATGTTGTCAGAAAGCGAAATGTAGACCACCCCTTTCAGGACCTGTACGTCCACATCCCGCATTTCTTCACGGCTCAACGAACGTGTCAGCCGATTGGTAAGCACCATATTCAGCGAATCACTCTTATTTTTCGTATTGACCAAATGCTGGATGTACCGGTTGGAAGCATTGATCTCGTCCACCAGCTTAGCAATATTTACATTGCCCTGATTGGATGAAGTAAGACACTGGTTAAGCGCTTCCTGTAGCGACTTCACATTGGCCCGTTCCGAAGCAATCTGGTCTTCCAGACTTGTTACCCTGGTATTCGCGGAAGAAAGCTGCTGCTGCGCCTCTTGGTACCGCCGGTTCAGTTCCTGTTCTTTTGCGCGCATCTCTTCATAGTTCGCTTGCAACGATCGGTATTTTTTATTACTCACACACCCAGGTAAGAGTAATACCATGGCCGCAAAGGCCATTCCTGTGTATATTGACAACTGTCTCATAACATCTCCTTTTTTGTTATTCAACGGATATTATGCCAACTTAATGCCAAAAATACGGTGTTGCCGTCATCGCCTTAGTTCAGTACCGCACATCGCCTACCCCTTCCCTACCGTTCGGTTACTACAGGGGTAAGAAAAGGGTAAAGAAACGGTATGGAATCGGTATAGAATCGGTATGGAATCGGTATAGAAACGGTATGGAAACGGTATAGAAACGGTATAGAAACGGTATAGAAACGGTATGGAAACGGTATGGAAACGGTAAGCCAGCAATAAACAACGGGTAAGGAAGAAGTAAACGAAGGGTAAGCAAATCATAGGCAACGAGTAAGCCAGCAGTAAACAATCGGTAGGCACGGCGCAATCAAATGCCGTCCAAATCCGCCAAAAAAACAGAAAATTAAAATAATAACTCCCTATAAATAAAAGTTTTCGTACCTTTGCAGTCCCGATAAAAATCGGGAAAAAGGAGAAAAATGAATTAATGGCAAAAAAACAAGAAGCAGAAAAGGAACTAGCAGCAAAAAAAGCTGAACTTCAAGACGCTGAGGACACCTTGGTGAAAGAAAAAGAAGACATCGAGTCGGAAGCCGATTCGAAGTTCATTGACGAAATCAAATCGACCACTTGGAACACTCCTGACGATGATTTTGATTGGGATAAGGACGAAAAAGGATTTGGCAACTACAGCGACGAAGAACGCACGAAGTTGGAAAACCTCTACGCCGGCACCTTCAATTCCGTCAACAAGGGGGAAATCGTACAAGGCACCGTTGTATCCATCAATAACAAAGATGTGGTGCTCAATATCGGTTTCAAGTCGGACGGCTTGGTATCCCTTTCTGAATTCCGTGACACCCCTGATTTGAAAGTGGGTGATGTGGTAGACGTATTTGTCGAATCACAGGAAGACGCCAATGGACAGTTGGTACTTTCGCGCAAACGCGCCAAAACCCAGAAATCATGGGAAGAAATTAATGAAGCGCTTGAAAATGACACCATCATTGATGGCTTCGTGAAAAGCCGCACCAAAGGTGGTCTGATTGTAGACATCAAAGGTGTGGAAGCGTTCTTGCCTGGCTCACAGATTGACATTAAACCTATACGCGACTATGATATCTACGTGGGTAAAACCATGGAATTCAAGGTAGTGAAAATCAACCATGAATTTAAGAACGTCGTTGTATCCCATAAAGTACTTATCGAGGACGATTTGGAAAATCAAAAAACCGAAATCGTTTCCAAACTCGAAAAAGGGCAGGTATTGGAAGGTACCGTCAAAAACATCACCGACTTTGGTGTATTCATCGATCTTGGTGGCGTAGACGGCCTCCTGCACATTACCGACATTTCTTGGGGCCGCATCGAGCACCCCAAAGAAGTTTTGCAGCTTGACCAGACCATCAATGTGGTGGTATTGGATTTTGATGACGAAAAGAAACGCATTGCGCTTGGCTTGAAGCAACTGACCGAACATCCTTGGGAATCGTTAGATCCTGCCTTGGAAATAGGTTCTAAGGTAAAAGGCAAGATCGTGACCGTGGCCGATTACGGCGCATTCCTCGAAATCACCCCCGGTGTGGAAGGACTGATTCACGTATCGGAAATGTCTTGGTCGCAAAACCTTCGCAGCCCGCAGGAATTCCTGAAAGTAGGTGACGAAGTGGAAGCCCAAATCCTTACCTTGGATCGCGACGAGCGCAAGATGAGCTTAGGCATCAAGCAATTGACGCCTGATCCTTGGAAAAACATCGCTGACCGCTATCCGATAGGCTCTAAGCAAAAGGCTGTCGTGAAAAACATGACTAACTTTGGCGTGTTTGTGGAGCTTGAAGAAGGTATCGACGGCTTGATTCACATCTCTGACCTTTCTTGGTCGAAGAAGATCAACCATCCAAATGAATTCACCAAAGTCGGTGAAGAACTGGAAGTGGTTGTATTGGAGCTTGACGAGGAAAACCGCAAGTTGAGCCTTGGCCACAAACAATTGGAGGAAAATCCATGGGATACCTTCGAAACCATTTTTACCCTTGATTCTATCCACCAAGGAACCGTCATCAAGGTGGGCGAAAAAGGTAATATCGTGGCATTGCCTTACGGCGTTGAAGGCTTCTGTCCCGCTAAGCACAGCGTGAAGGAAGACGGAAGCGTATTGAAACTGGACGAAACCGCTGATTTCAAGATCATCGAGTTCAACAAGGAAAACAAACGCGTCGTGATCTCACACTCCCGCATCTGGGAAGACCAACGTGCGGAGGCACGGATGGAAGAGTTCAACAACCGTAAGAAAGAGGCAAAAGCAGCGTCTTCTGCTGTGAAGAAAGTGAAAGAATCGGTAGAGAAATCCACACTGGGCGATCTCGATGTTCTGGCACAACTGAAAGAGCAACTGGAAGACGAAGAAAGCGCTAAAAGAGCCAAAAAGTAAGTTGACTGCGTAAGCAAGTTTAACTAACAACTACTCCCGCTGCATAAACGTGCAGCGGGATTTTTTTGCTTAATCGCTCACCGCATGCGCCGATGGGCTGGCCCGCTGTCAGCCTTACAGCTGGTAGGCAGCGCCCCATAAAAGAAAAGCCGTCTCATTGCTTTTGAGACGGCTTCTTTTGATTGGTGCCGTTTCCGGCGCTTGCCTGCTTACTTTGAGGCAAGCAACGAAGACAAGCCCTAACTCCGTGTTACAGACTCGATGATAGCATTGAGCGTAGCGCTCGGCCGCATCGCTTTGCCGGCCAATGCATCATCCGGGAAATAATACCCACCGACATCCTGTGGCTTTCCCTGGGCAGCGATCAATTCTTCATTGATGACACGTTCGTCCGCGGCCAGTCTTTCTGCTACCGGCGCAAACACCGATCGGAGGTCTGCATCCTTATCCTGGGCAGCCAATGCCTGCGCCCAATACAACGCTAAATAAAAGTGCGAACCGCGATTATCTATTTGACCGACCTTACGGGCCGGTGACTTATCATTTTCCAGGAACTTTTCGGTAGCTGTATCCAGCGCCTCTGCCAATACCAGTGCCTTGGCATTTCCTTGGGTCTGCCCGACATGCTCCAGGGAAACCGCCAATGCGAGGAATTCGCCCAAGGAATCCCAGCGCAAGTAGCCCTCCTGGAGAAACTGCTCCACATGCTTTGGCGCCGAACCGCCAGCACCCGTTTCAAACAGCCCCCCGCCGTTCATCAACGGGACGATAGACAGCATCTTGGCAGACGTGCCCAGCTCAAGAATAGGAAACAGATCGGTCAGGTAATCCCGCAGTACATTGCCCGTGACGGAGATGGTGTCCTCGCCCCTACGGATACGTTCCAAAGAGAATTTCGTTGCTTCCACCGGACTTAATATACGGATATCCAACCCGGTCAAGTCATGGTCCTGCAAATACGCATTTACCTTTTCAATAATCTGCCTGTCATGAGCACGGTTTTCGTCAAGCCAGAATACAGCCGGCGTATTGGATAGGCGAGCGCGGTTTACGGCCAGTTTAACCCAATCGCGGATTGGCGCGTCCTTAGTCTGGCACATCCGGAAGATATCACCGGCTTCCACGTCTTGCTTCATCAAGACATTGCCCTCACCATCGGATACCTGAATAACACCTTTAGCAGCAGCTTGGAACGTTTTGTCATGCGATCCATATTCTTCGGCTTTCTGAGCCATTAGTCCCACATTTGACACCGAACCCATTGTCGATGGATCAAACGCACCGTGCTGCTTACAGTTGTCGATCGTAGCGACATATACACCTGCATAAGAGCGGTCCGGGATAAGGGCTATCGTATCCTGCAATTCACCGTTTTTATTCCACATTTTACCGGAGCTGCGGATCATAGCCGGCATGGAAGCGTCTACAATCACATCAGAAGGCACATGTAAGTTGGTGATGCCCTTATCGGAGTTGACCATCGCCAGATCCGGCCCATTTTCCATGGCCTGCGCCAGGGCAGTCTTTATTTCGGCCTCCTGGGGGTGCCCAGCGATTTTTGCATAAACATCACCCAAGCCGTTGCGCGTATCCACTCCCAGTTCGGCAAACAACGCAGCGTATTTGGTGAATACATCAGCAAAATACACTTCGACAATTGCACCAAAGATAATCGGATCGGACACCTTCATCATGGTGGCTTTTAAATGTGCCGACAGCAGTACCCCCGCCTCGTGGGCAGTCTTGATTTCCCTGGCGACAAAATCCTTCAACGCCCGGACACTGAGCCGTGAACAGTCGATGACCTCGCCAGCCAACAGTTTTGTTGGTGCTTTCAGTTGCGTTTTTGTTCCGTCCTCAGCAATGAATTCAATGACAAAAGTCGTATCATTCGGTATGGTGACTGACTGTTCGCTACCATAAAAGTCGCCATCAGCCATGGAAGCTACGCGGGTTTTGGAATCAGCTGTCCAAGCACCCATGGAATGCGGATGTTGCTTGGCATAATTCTTTACGGCCCGTGGTGCCCGGCGGTCCGAGTTCCCTTCACGCAAGACCGGGTTGACGGCCGATCCAAGCACTTTGGCGTATTGGGCCTTGATCGCCTTCTCCTCTTCGGTCTTGGGATCTTCCGGATAATTGGGCACCGCATATCCTTTAGACTGCAATTCAGCGATCGCTGCCTTCAATTGGGGAATTGAGGCGGAAATATTCGGCAGTTTGATAATATTCGCTTCCGGCGTGGTCGCCAACTGGCCGAGTTCAGCCAAGGCGTCACCCGTTTTTTGTTCGTCCTGAAGGTAGTCCGGAAAATTCGCTATGATCCGTCCAGCCAACGAAATATCTTTCTCGACGACCGATATGCCAGCCGTGGCGGTAAAAGCTTTAACAATGGGCAACAATGAATACGTGGCCAACAATGGGGCCTCATCTGTTTTGGTGTAATGAATTTTGGCGTTTTCAGACATATTATGTACGATCAAAAGTTATTGATGCGAAAGGTTATTTGTTCATGAATGGCAACAAACTTAACTAAAATGCTTTGCATTCGCGAACACCTTGTTCAAAAAAACAACCGACGCCCCACTCAACCCAAATAATACTTATCACCGTTGACTTTCAGCGTCCCCTCATCCAACCGTTTACGAATAAATGCCAACCGGGTAGCCTCGCTGCCCGTCTGCATGCTCGTCACAAGTTGATCGATGGTCATGGCGCCATCAGCCAGTACATCAACGAGTTCGGCCATCAGCCGCTGTTCCGCGTCGACTTCCCGTCTGTCGTTCACGCAGCGGTCGCAGCTGCCGCAAGGTGCCGAATTTTGCTCACCAAAATAAGCCAATAACTGCATACTGCGGCAGTTTTTCACATCCAGGTAGCGAAAAACGGCGTCCAGTTGTTCCTGTTTCGTTGCCTTGCGATCACGCAGATACTGGCTATCAACATACAAACGATTATTATCCATCCGGGGCCGCAAAAATTGCAACTGGGGCCCGTCGGTTTGCTGGAGGTAAGTGAGGATCCCAACCTTTTGAAGGTATTCCAGCATTTCGGTGATAGCCTTGACACTTTTACCCATCCTGCGTGCCAGCTCATGTTCACGGATGGGGACAAAATAATCAAATGCGCCTCCGTAACTCCGCAAGATAGTTTTGATGAATCCGTCGTATGCCGCGTTTTCCACCTGGAATCTGTACAAGTCCTGCTGACTGGTCTCTAATTTAACCCGGGAGGGCAGGTATACGTTTTCGCTTACGCTAATCCAGCCATCGCGCTCAAGAAATTTCAAGGCATTGAGCGTCATGATGACATCCAATTTATACCGGCGGCAAAAATCAGCCACATCGAAGTCCAGCATAATTCCTTCTCCCGCTCCATAGGCTAATTGGTAATAATTGCCCAGCTGCTGGTAGACTTGCTTGATAAAATCAATAGCCGGGAAGCTCAGTTCGAAATGCTTACGGAGGCGGTCGCGATCACTTTCATGATGCAGCAACACCGCATACGCCTTCTTCCCATCGCGGCCAGCACGGCCAGCCTCCTGAAAATAAGCCTCCAGTGAATCCGGTATATCCAGGTGGATGACAAAACGCACGTCGGGCTTGTCAATGCCCATACCGAAGGCGTTGGTAGCGACGATGACCCGCGTGGTGTTATTTTTCCATGCTTCCTGCTTGCGCGCACGTTCTTGCGTTTCCAGGCCGGCATGGTAAAAGTCGGCAGACACGCCCTCATGCAGCAAAATACGCGTCACTTCTTGCGTCTCCCGCCGGTTGCGTACGTACACGATACCACTCCCCCCGAGCTTACGGATCACCCGCAACATCCGTCCGATTTTGTCTTCCGCCTCCACGACCATGTAGGCAAGGTTGTCCCGCAAAAAACTTTTCTTCAGCACATTGCGGGCAGTAAACCCCAGTTTCTCCTGGATGTCATCCACGACCCTGGCGGTAGCGGTGGCCGTCAGCGCAAGAAAGGGTACACCCGGATGCAATGACCGCAGCATGGCGATGTTGAGGTAAGCCGGTCTGAAGTCGTAGCCCCACTGCGAGATGCAATGCGCCTCATCTACCGCAAAAAGAACGACGTTCATGTACCGGATTCGCTCCTGCACCAGTTCGCTCGCAAGCCGCTCGGGAGACAGGTAAAGAAATTTGATACGGCCATAGATACAATTATCAAGCGCGATGTCCACCTCCCGTTTCGTCATGCCGGAAAAGATCGCTATGGCTTCAATCCCCTTGGCTTTCAGGTTTTCCACCTGATCTTTCATCAATGCGATAAGTGGCGTAACGACAATACATATGCCCGGTTTGACCATTGCAGGCACCTGGAAACAAATCGATTTGCCGCCACCGGTAGGCATTAACGCCAAGGTGTCACGGCCATCCAGTACAGAACGGATAATCTCTTCCTGTAACGGCCGAAAAGATTCATGTTTCCAGTATCTGCGCAGGATTTCTACACTGTTCATGGCCAATGGGCTTCAACCTCCCAAACATACAAAAATATCCCCAGCTACACATACATGGCGGACACAACACCTGGCGATCACGCGTACTCCGGCAGTCAAATCCAGCACTCAGCGTTAAGAAAGTGTATTTTTAAAGCGAATTTTTAAGCAAAAGTGATACCTTCGCCGAGATAAAAGCGTATTCTACATCCCTTGTATATGCCATCACACTCATCGGCCCTATATCGAATCCATCGTCATTGTCCTTTCTCCCGGTTGCCAAGCATGCTGGCAATAGCCTTCGCTTGTGTCCTTTGGCTAGCGCCGAAGTTTGTGCTATCACAGACTGTCCCCAGGTACGGCCAAACCGACGGATCGTCTTCCGTAGGGGCCACCGAGACCCGACTATCGAATATCCTAATCCAATTGGAAGTGGAAAACGGCGGGATGTTGTATAAAAATGATCGCATCCGAGAAGAACTCGGCGACATCTATTACAACGGGGTCAATCTTAAAATCGGCTGGCAAACCGAGCGGGGCTCGGACGCATATCATCAATTGTATAACTATCCGGTGTACGGTATCGGATTATATTCCAGCACGTTCCGGAAGTCCGAAATCGGCACGCCGAATGCACTGTATGGCTTTGTTGCGATCCCCATAAAACCCGGCCGGTTCAGCCGGTGGGATTTCAACTACCGGATATCCTTGGGCTTGGCCAGTAATTTCGAACCTTATGATGAAGATAACAATCCATTCAACGAACTCCTGGGCACACATAGGAATGTATTTATCGATCTCGGCGTCCAGGCTAACTACAAATTAAGCAGCCGTTTTCAAATCGGGGCGGGATTTGCCTTCCATCATTTTTCAAACGGTTCCATAAAAAAACCAAACTCCGGAATAAACTTAGTCCCGCTTACGGTAGCGCTGACTTACCTGCCAGCGCAGACACAGTTTGATTTCAGCAAAGATTCCGTGCTCGCGCTTGAAACATCAGACGGATTTGACTTTTATTACGCCGTCGGCATCAAACAACTCGACCAGGGCAGCCGGCGATACTTCAAATCGACGTTGGGATTATTCTGGACCCACCCATTGCATTATAAATGGCGGTTGGGCCTGGGTGCCAATATCTTTTACTCGGATTCCGGACGAGACCTTGAAAAAGCAGGAGCCGATGCTTCCACGTTCGGTGCATTGTTTTCGGGTGGTCCGGCCGTTAGTATTGACCATCTGCTTACCAGCAGGCTCTATCTCAACGGCAATGTTGGTTGGTACGTGCACCGCAATCGATTTAACGGCGAAACGGACCCGTTTTTTTTACGGATCGGCGTACGTTATAAGGTACTTGGCAATTCCTACATGGGTGTCTCCATCAAGGCACACAAAGGTGTGGCCGACTTCGTGGAATGGACCATTGGCTACACATTGCCACGCAAAAAATAACGAAGCCTGGTTGTCATCCCTCGCCATCGCGTTGGCTATACGCAAAATTATTTTTCAATACGTACACGGGGATACCTACTTTTTCGGCGGCTCCCTTCAGGCGCCTAATGGTCGAGTCGCTATTGGATCCGTCCAACAGCAATCGCTTACAGCTGACAATTTCCGTTAGTTTTTCCCATGCGATTCGCGGATTGTTTCGCAGAAGCAGTATATCAACGTGTACATGGCCCGTATACCGTTCGCTACCATCGTATACCATGAGCCTTAAATTGCCAAATTGAATAATCGATTCCTTTATGTATAGTTGTTGACCACGATAGCTACTGTCCTGCGGTACAAAGCCGATGGCCGGCATAGGCACATGTGCTTCCAGTTTTGGCAGCGCCGAATAACGGATCGTCCGATCATCCATCGCCGGTCGATCGCTGTATATCCACGCTTCTCCCTTGCTGACCAAGCCGATGACCATATCCCGCCCGACGTTGAAAATGGTCACTTCCCTCCCATGCGACCCTTGGATGATCGCCGAAAATGCGGAAAACGCCAGAAGCAGACAGCAAGCCAACATCCCATAGACCAGGCGCTTACTCCGCATCACGAAGGCAAGGACTGCGGTAAGCAGGGAGAAATAAATCAAGAGGCTTTGCCACCACGTCATCCAGATCCCACGTATACTGGCCATCGGCAACGACTCGATATCGCTGAGCAAACGATTGACCATTAAGATTAGCGTTTCCAACACTGCGCCGGTCCATGCGGCCAACGGCCCCGCCGGCAACAACAGGAGAGCGAACCCTAAATACATAATCCCGCTTGCCGGCAATACAACGAGCAGATTTGCAGGCAGAAAATAAAGCGGAAACTGATGAAAGTAATAGGTAGCCAGGGGCCCGGCACCTGTTTGGGCAGCGATCGATAGCCACGTATAACTCAGCACCGGCCTTGCAAAACGATTGGCCACGGGGAACGCCGCTTGCAGAACGGGGTACAGGAAAACAATACCCAGCACCGCCAGATACGAAAGTTGGAAGCCAACGTCCGCAATAAACTTAGGATGGTATAGCAATAGAAAAAACGCCGAAGCGGCGATGCTGTTATACACACGGTTTCGCTGCCCCAAGGCCATGGCAGCCATGACAAAACTTGTCATCATGGCGGCCCGTAATACAGACGGCGAAAACCCGGTAAGCAATGCATATCCCCATATTGCCGTCAACAACAGCATAAACTTAGCGATTCGAAGGCCTTTGTTGCGATTCATCCACCAAAACAGCTTAGAAAACAGCCAGAACACAATGACCACATGCATGCCCGATACGCTCAGGACATGGATAGTGCCCGTGTTGGAAAATGCCTGGAGCAACGTTTCGCTCAAATCCGCGCGGTATCCCAAAATCAACGTAGACGCTACAGACAACGCATCTTCATGGGCGATATGCCGGGAAAACTTGCCGACCATGCGCTGCCGTACAGCGAGCGCTTGAGCCACGAGGGGATTCCCCTTGTCTGTCCCGATTTTTTTTGTCTCATCCGCTTGCAAGTAAGCCTGATGCCATATGTCCTTATTTGCCAAATATCGCTGATAATTCAATTCGCCGGGATTGTAAGGCGGTGGCACTTCGCGGTACACCGCGGGGATGACCAGTTCATCACCATATCGAAGCATCGGTACGGATAAGGTATCCTGTATACGTATCGTCAGCATCAGTTTTCCGGAAACATCCACCAGCCCATCCTCGCCATATACTCGGGTAACTGCAAGCGGAAAGCGCAAATGCTCACCCCGCATGAGCGGCTCATCCGCTATATAGCCGACCAGCGCCTTCGATTCATAACGACTAAAATGCGACCGATCGATTTCAGGGTCGGAATGCCAAGATTGAATAAAACCAATCACCGCCAAGGCCGACAACGCCAAACAGCCCATTGTGGCATAATGACCGTATTGCCGCAGCTTGGTAAAGCACATGAAGCAGACGAAACTTGCCGCCAGGATCACTAACATCATCCATGCGGCGATATACAGCGGTTGTTGTGGTGTAATCGCGTATCCGACTGCGATGCCTGCCAGCAATGCCAGCAAAAAACGCACAAAAGGGATATGGCCCCGATATATCCGGCTTAGTTGTTTCATGGCGTCGGCTGTTTCCGTCGGCGCTAATTTAAAAATTATCCCGGTATACTGTCATTTAGCGTTGAGCGCTGACAGGAGATTCCCGATTTGCAAGGCTACCCGTTCAAGGTTTTCGGCGGTCGCCTGCAATGCATTTTCCAATGGCATCGGTCCGTTTCCGATGGCCAATATCAAGTCAAAATAATCCTCTAGCCCCGTCAGCCGATCCATAGGAACCTTTCCGGCAAGGCCGATAACCGGCTTTTTCATTTCCTTTGCCTGCAATGCAACCCCGTACGGACCTTTTCCGTATAATGTTTGCCCATCAAGGCTCCCTTCGCCCGTAATCACTAAATCACTCTCCTCCAAAGACTTTAAGAAATCTGTGAGTTGAAGAAAATAATCGATACCATTCACCAGACGAGCATCCAATAAACCAAACAACCCCGCACTTGCACCACCCGCTACCCCCCCGGAGGTAATGGAGGTGATATCGCGCCCGGATTGGTCCAGTACCACCTGCGCATAATGCGCTAAAATCTCCTCCAATTGTGCTACGTCGGCGGGTGAAGCACCTTTCTGCGGCCCGAAAACATGCGCAGCGCCATCTCGCCCAAGCAATGGATTTGCGACATCGCAAAGAATATCAATCGTACACGAAGCCAGCCGTTTGTCCAATCCCGAGGCGTCTATGGCATGTAGATGCGCCAAGCCCGACGGGAGCGCCGTGATTTCTTTTCCCTGCCGGTCCAAAAACCGGACGCCAAGGGCAGACAGGATGCCGCTGCCTCCATCAACCGTCGCAGACCCGCCCATGCCAAGGATGATTTTTTTTACCCCTTTCGCCAACGCGGCAGTCATGAGTTGGCCCGTGCCATAGGAACTTGCCCGGAGCGGCGCCAACTCTTCCGGCTTGAGCAGATGTAATCCCGAAGAATCCGCCATTTCTATTACTGCCGTTTGCCTGTCATGTATCAGGCCATAGCTTGCTTCGACTGGTCGGCCCAATGGATCAGCAACCCGGGTTTTGACCACCTCACCATGTAGTTTATCGATAATCAACCGGCAAGTCCCATTCCCCCCATCACCAATCGGAAAACACTCACATGTACAGGAGAGCCTGCTCGCCAACAGGCCGCTCCGAATGCATGCCGCGGCTTTAGGAGCGTCGAGGGCATGTTTAAACGCATTTGGTGCGATCAGAATATGCATTTCTATCAATCTGTTATTCCAGCGAGCCGCTCCGTCAACAGCGCAAGCGCACTGTGGTCTAAATCACCTCCGCCCGCAGCAATTGCTGCATCCATATAAGCTGCTACTTGGGAAGCTCCATATAACGGCGTAGCCAGCTCCTTTCCCGTTTGTAAAACAATATCCATGTCCTTCCGGTGTAACCGAAGCCTGAATCCAGCTTCAAAAGTACGATTTTATGTTGCAACTACGTGTAAAGCTAAAACACGCCACGATTTGCGATAAGAAGTCCGGGCCTGGAAAGATGCTGCTGCTAACGCGTCTAACCCTATGCCCGAAACTTCCTTATTGCCATAACTATTGCTGATGCTTTGACGGTATGTATTAATTTAATTTTCTCACCTTAAGGCTGCGATAGGCTACGCCGCTTCGCAAGGCAATGGTTGTACCGTCGGTTAATTGATCGCTCAAGCTGTCCAGATCATATTCCAAAACTAAATATCCATTCAGCCAGTGTTCCACCCTTCTGTCGGGAAAGACTCGAACGACGGCTTGATTCCAGTGGTTGGGCTTTTTGGTAAACCACCAGTGCTTCGTAGACGGCAGCAGGCCGTACAACGCGCCTAGTGAACGGGTCGTATCCAGCGAAGCTCCATCGCCATCGTGCCTGATATGATATTGCAGCGCATTGCTCCCATCCTCAACCACCGACTGGGAATCAGCCAAGTAGATCAGCCCTCCCTCGCCGTGTTCATCGTATTTAAAGTCAAAGGTCAACTCAAACGCCGTGTAAGGGAGGTCCATCGTGATTGGCGTATCGAAACGAAACACACAGGTATCTTGTTGGCCTGCCAAACACCCGGCCGCATGTTTCCCTTCCTGTCGTTGGTCCAACGTCTCGCCCGACGCTTTCCGCCATTTACCCGCGGAATGCCCATCCCACAACAAGACGACGCCGTTTTTTTCCTCTTGCGCAGAAAGCTGGTTGGGGAGGTAGTTTACCACGTAAATATCATCCAATGGAGCCGGGGTAAAGTCAGCTCGCTTTATCCGGATATTCCGAAACCTGACCTGGTAGTCTCCTTCCGGATCGTTCGCTTGGTTGGCGTGCAGTTGAAGGCCGATAAATCCCCTCGGGAAACGGTCATCGATCAAGTGTGCCGCAGGCACGCCGTTGATCCAAGTCCTGATCCTCGCCCCGACACATTCAATCCGATATTTATTCCACTGGTAACCATCGACATTGTCCAGCTTGAATGCATCTTTCGCCGCCTGCGTCAACAAGAACCCGCTGTATAACCAATGTCTGTCACCTCCCTCCTCGTAAATCGCGCCGCTCCACTGCTGCGGTTTGGGATCGACTTCCATCTGATAGCCATGCACGCGGCCGTTTTGATAAGCCGGATAACTCCGGTTCCGGAACTGGACTCCTGAATTGTTCATGAGCGTATCGATAGAGACTTCCAATTCCAGCACGAAGTCGCTATACTCATCTTCGGTGCATAAAAAGCCGTTGGGCTGGTCTGCTACCGTCGTGCCGACGATCATGCCGTCGCGTACCTCCCAACGGTGCTTGCCATTCAGTTGTCTCCAGCCAGACAAGTCCTTACCGTTGAAGAGTATCTCCCAAGAGTCATCATCCGGGGACTGCGCGACACCGTTTGATAACGAGGCCAAAAGCAGCACGCCAACAATTGTGCTGACATGCCATAATTTACCGATAATTTTAGCTTTCATGATCTTGCAATAATTTGTGTTATACATCTGATTAATCCGGAAGGGCAAATGCAACGTACTTATCTCCTGACTTTGTCCGCTGTTTACCTCCTCCTCCGCAAGCGATCACCACGTACTGTTTGTTGTTGATGGCATACACGGCTGGCGTCGCAATGCCCGCCGCCGGCAAATCCGCTTCCCAAAGCAATGCTCCGGTCTGCTTGTTGAACGCACGGATTTTCTCATCCCTAGTTGCGGCGATGAACACCAGCCCGCCGGCGGTAACGACAGGCCCGCCGAAGTTTTCGCTGCCGGCTGCTATACCCTTAGCCTTTAGTTCGGGGTAATCGCCTAAAGGAACTTTCCACTCGGTCTCGCCCGTGCTCAGGTTGATCGCAGACAGGTGTCCCCAAGGAGGAGCTACTGCCGGATATCCCTCAGGTGTAAGGAATTTCATTCCCGTGACGCGATAGGGACTGGTCAGGTATTCCGGCACCTTTTCCGCTTGTGACCGCACATAACGCTCTTTCTGCCTGTCCTCCAAGTTCAGGACATAGGAGGCAATGGCCGTGCGCTGCTCGTTGCTCAGGTGGCTAAATGCAGGCATCGTGTTCCGGCCTGTCGCAATCAAACTTTTAAACGATTCTTCATCGAAAGGAAGATTTTTCAGCGAGGGGTAGGTCGCCAGGGAGGGATTGGTTTCCCCCCCACCCAAATCCGCCCCATGGCAGCTGCTGCACTGTTGCCGATACAACAGCATCCCCACTTCCTTGTTTGTTTGATAGACGGAACCAAAGTCAAAGCCTTGCGGGTTGGGTTCATCTTCCACCTTGACCATCTGCATGATCCAAGGCGACTCGTTTGCATTCAGGTACATCACCCCCGTCTCAGGATCGTACGCCGGCCCGCCCCACTCTGCCCCGCCATTCCACCCCGGGTTCTGGAGTGTGCCCTGCAGGGATGGCGGATTGAACATGTTATCGGTCTTGAGCGAACGGAACCGTTGCAAGATCTGTTGATAGGACGTATCGGGCAACCCTGCTTTGAACAGATCGGCTTCGGTCAGCACCTGCCGTACAAACGGTTTGTAAAAGGTAGGTACAGGCTGGGTCGGAGACGATTTCTCATTCACAAGGTCCGATTGAGGAACCGGCACTTCGTCAACAGGGTAAATCGGTTCGCCTGTATCCCTGTCTAACACGAAAATAAAGCCCTGTTTCGTGACCTGTACGACGACGTCGATCTCATTTCCATCTTTCTTTACATGCGCTAAAATCGGATGCGAAGCATGATCCCAATCCCACAGATCGTGATGTACGGTCTGATAATGCCAAACCAGCTTCCCGGTGCGGGCATCCAATGCCAGTACACAGTTCGCAAAAAGATTGTCTCCCCCACGGTAAGCGCCGTAAAAATCGGGCGTCGCAGAACCCGTCCCCGCAAAGACAATCCCCCGTTCCTTATCCAGGCTGAACCCGCCCCAGACGTTCGCGCCGCCCGCATACTTATACGCCTTCGGGTTATCCCAGGTTTCGTACCCTTTCTCCCCGGGATGCGGGATCGTGTGAAATATCCACCTCCGCTCCCCTGTATGTACGTCATACGCCCGGATATGCCCCGGCAGGGATTGCGCCGCTTCGGACAACCTGGAGCCCACGATGATCAGGTCTTCGAAAATGATTCCCGGACTGGTATTGGATATGTGCAAGTCATGCGCATTCTCAACATCAAGATCATCATGAAGGTCGATCATGCCATTTGTTCCGAAAGAGGGGATGAGCTTTCCGGTATTGGCATCCACGCAATGCAAGGTGTGTCCGCCACCCGGTGAATAGAGTATTCTTCTATCATCTTTTCCTCCGTCATAGAATGCCAATCCGCGCGATATTTTGGTGGAAGCCGCAAATGGCCCCCTTCCGATATTGGCGCCCTGAACCGGTATTTCACCGGGATCGAATGTCCATAATTCCTCCCCCGTTGCTGCATCCAAGGCGAACAGCTTAAGTTGGGGATTTAGTCCGTACAACACGCCATCCACGATAATCGGATTGGTTTTCATGTCGGTCGTATTGGTTTCGGAAGCCTCACCGGAGGCATACTCCCAAGCAACTTCCAAGCGTGCGACATTACTGGTGTCGATTTGGCGCAAGGCAACATATTTTATATTTTCTTCATTTCCTCCGTACACCTGCCATGTCCGGTATCCGTCCTGTCCTGTGTCACATGCCCAAAGCATGACAACCGCCACCGCTGCCGGCAGCCATCTATTACGAAAAAACAACATTTATATACGTGTTTGTGTATTCAAAGAACAGCATTTCCACACCTGTAGACTCCGGTGCAGAAATGCCTTGTTACATCATCAATAACCTGGATTCTGGACAAGCACCGGCACGCCATCTTTCACCGACAGATCAATCTCTCGTTGCGGGACCGGCCAGATTTCATTTTGTCCGACCGTGAAGTGCCTTCCCTGATAATAACTCATGCGGGTCGATTCTACCTGCATAAAATTGTTCAACACCGGGCCTGCGACTCCCCAACGAACCAAGTCATAGAAACGGTAGCCCTCCATTGCCAACTCCATGCGGTGTTCGTGCCTGATTGCTTTCCTTGCATATTCTTTCGTCGGAAAAGCAACCGGATAAGGCTCGACTTTGTAATTGGCCGCAGGGGTCCCATCGTCAAACGAGACGACGTTGGATTGCTTTGCCCGGTTCCTCAGCAGGTTGGTCAATTCTGTTGCGCGGGCCAACGACCCGATCTCGGCCTCGCACTCAGCCAGCCAAAGGATGACGTGGCTCAACTTGAATTTCCGGTAGTTGTTTGCATTCGAAAACGTTCGACCGGTTGCACCGGAATTTGACCCCCGCTCAGCCAACAGAAACATCTGTTTCTTGGTGATGTATGGCCCGCCATTTGTCGGGTCGCGGATCCAGGCATGTCCCAACTGTACTCCCCAGTCCAGAAAAGGCACCCCGGGTCTGCCCACCGTATGATCCAGCCTTGGGTCTACCGGCTCCGTGTAAAGCACGCTTGCCCCGGTAGTCGAGTACGGCAGTATATCGTCTGGAGTATAGGTGTCATCCAATAGCGGCAGGCCATTGTCTCCCACTCGAAACGCGCTGACGAGGTTATGAGAAGGTTGGAGAAAGCCGCTTCCCCCCATAAACGTCATGCCGATAATGCTATTTCCCGGCCCTGCATTCGGGCTGCCGGTGTACTGTCCAAGCTGGAATCCGTCATTCACGGCATACTGCACCTCAAAAATGGACTCTTCATTATTTACGTATGCCGTTCGGTAATTTTGCTCGTAACTGGGCATTAAACTGAAGCCACCGTTCTCATACACATCCAACAGCAGCGGCCTTGCTTCCGCGTGTTCGTTTTGCAACATATGGATGTACGCCTTATAGGTAATGGCCGCCCACTTGGTTGCCCGTCCCTTGTCCGTCCAACGGTGGGGCAGGTGGTCGCTGGCAAACTGCAAATCGGCTTCTATTTCATTCCATATCGGACGATCATTGGGGACTTCCCCCGGATTTTCCGTATTTTCATCGATGTATGGCACGTTCCCGTGTACGCGCACCAGTTCAACGTAGAAATGCGCCCGCAGGAACCGGGCTTGCGCTTCAATTTGGCGCCTTTCCGTCTCCGCGATGTCTTGCACCCGGGGAAGCACCTGAAGGATGACATTCGCACGCTGCACGCCGTCGAAAAGAGTCGTCCAATGATCGGTTACATAAACGTTTGTGGCCTCAACAAAAAAGCCTTCGATCGCATTGATGGGGTTCTGATCGCCCGACACACTTCCTTTATAAGCATTGTCAGACGCTACCTCCCCCCAGACCCAATTGGATTCTGCAGAAGCCCAGCCATCGCCAAGTTTGCCGTTCACTCCATCGACGGCCGCATAGGCCCCCAGCAACAGGGCTTCCACACCTGTCTTTGATGATAAGTCATCGATACTGGCTTGCCCCTTGGGTTTGATCTCAAAAAAACTATCGGAACAAGAAAAAAATATCGATATACACAGCGCATAGCTATATCTAAACCACTTTTTCATTTTTTCTTTCGTTAAAAGTTCATGTTAATTCCAAAAGTGAACATACGGGGTGTCGGATAAACGGTTGAATCGACACCAAGGTTTGAATCATTACCGGAACTTAGTTCGGGATCCAAACCAGAATATTCCGTGACGGTAAACAAGTTTGTCGCTTGCAAGAAAATACGCAGTGAGGAAGCTCTCAGTTTTGATAGTGCCCCATCTGGAACATTAAAACCAAGCTGCACATCCTTAAGCCTAAAATAGGAACCGTCCTCGACGAAGAACGTTGAGGGCCGCTGCAAGATTGCATCGTTATTGGTAGTGATCGGAAGGGTAATTCTTTCTCCATTTGCATACCGCTCTGGCGTCCAGGACTCATACAAGCGAGACTTCAGGTAGTTGCCGTCATTCCGATTAAACAGGATTGTGCGCTTGGCAAAATTTGCGATGTCGTTTCCTTGGCTTCCCTGAAAGAAGATCGTCAGATCCACCAACCCTTTGTATTGCGCGTACAGGTTTATGCCATACGTAAAATCCGGGTGGGGGCTTCCGATGATGGTTCGGTCGTCTTGGTTGACCACACCGTCGTTGTTCACATCTTTATACTTAAACACACCAAGTTTGCTGTACGTGTCGATCCCGTCAAGGTTCGGATTGAATTTCGGGTGTGCGTCTATCTCTTCCTGCGTGTTGAAAAAACCTTCGACCACGTAACCATAATGAGATGAGATCGGTATGCCTGCCTGCGTGATGGTGTAATAGTCGTTTTGCAACTGACTTCCATACCGGATTTCATTCGGGTTGCCGTTCAGGTTGATCGCTTTGTTTTTATAATGCGATAGGTTTGCGCTCGCATTGAAGTGCCAGGTTTCTCCGATATCATGCCGGTAAGCAACCATCAGGTCAAAACCTGAATTCTTCATTTCGCCGACATTGATGGAGGCCAACTCCAGTGCACCCCATGTAGCAGGGCGGGTATCGGGATAGAGCATATCGGTGGTCCTTCGGGTAAACACATCGAAATTGACTTCCAACTTCCGGTTGAACATCATCAAGTCAACTCCGGCATTTGTGGTCGTATTTGTTTCCCATCTCCCTTGAAGATTTCCAAGCCTAAAGGGAGCGATTCCGGCTTCCGACCGGTTCCTGCTGGAACCCGAAATGTTGTAGTACGATTCAAATCCGTGCGAGCGGAACGTACTATAGGCATTGTAGTTGCCGACGTTGTCGTTGCCATTCTGCCCCCAACCCACGCGCAGTTTCAGATCGTCTATAAAACTCACTTCCCCAAGGTCCTCAAGCGCGCGCCAGCCCGCCGACAGCGCCGGGAAGGTACCCCATCGGTTTGCCTTGGTAAATCTGGATGACCCGTCCCGGCGTACCACGGCCTCCAGTAGGTATTTACCATTATAGTTGTAATTTAGCCTGCTGAAGTAGGAAAAAAGGGACCAACTATCGAAATTTCCGGCGTTGATAAAATTCTCTTCACCTGCATCCAGGATCATGAAATCCTCATCTTCAAATGCGTATGAAGATCTTCCAGCGTTGAACAATTCAGTGGTGTGCTTGATGGCTTCCGTACCGATCAATAAATCAAAATGATGATTATCACCCAAAATTTTACTAAAAGTCAATGTGTTAGACCAATTAAACTGAAACCCGCTGAGATGCGTTTCCAGGATGCCGTTATTCAGGTTGGTCTGCGTAAATTCCGGGTTTCTCAACGTATAGACCTTGGCTTTGTTGTTGTTGAGATCGGTCCCGAAAGTTGACCTAAAAGATAAGTCCTTCGTAAAATTCGCTTGTGCATAGACATTTCCCAAAATACGAGTTTCTCGCGAATAGTTGTTTTTCCCCCTTATCAACTGGGCAACCGGATTATGCCCGTTCCCGGTTCCCGGGGATTTGGTTCCCGCAAAATTGCCCTTGATGTCATAAACCGGCAAAATAGGGTGGGCATTCATTGCGCTAGTAATTGCCGCCGTTACATCGCCGTCTCTCAGTCCATTTTGATCAGAATAAGATACACCCAGATTCTGACCGATTTCCAACCAATTAGTAATCTTAAAACTTGAATTGGATCGAACACTATAACGCCTGAATCCGGTTTCCCGAACGATACCCCGTTGGTCTAACAAACCACTGGAAATAAAATAACTACTATTTTCACCGCCTCCCCGCACAGAGAAGTTATACTCTTGAATGCTTGCCGTATTAAATATCTCATCAAGCCAGTCCGTCCCCGCTTTATTGGCTTTTGTTATTCCGTAGTAGGGAGACGGATAGCTATACAAATTCTCATCCACCTCTCCGATCTTTCCGGCTTGGGGAAACGTGTAGTCAGGTATCACGGGGTCGGGCCCGTAACCGTACTGCAAGTCTCCCCAACCCGCACTCTCCGGTGTCAGTCCGTCGTTGATCTTTTCCTGCCACTTCTTCTCACCCAATTCCTGCGAATTCAGCAAATCGAGCTTATTCATCGGATTCTGCAGCCCATATCTTCCGCTGAAGTCCAACTTTAGCTTGCCTCCCTTGCCACTTTTCGTCGTGATCACAATGACGCCATTTGCAGCCCTCGACCCGTATATAGCCGATGACGAAGCATCTTTCAATACGGTCATCGTTTCGATATCGTTTGGATTTATGGCATTCAGTCCGCCACTTATCGGCACGCCGTCTACAACATATAACGGGTTGTTGTTATTGATGGATCCGATTCCGCGCACCCGAACTGTTGCACTGCCACCCGGCGAATTGTTATTGGTAACGGTAACGCCGGACACCCTTCCTTGCAACCTGGATGCGGCGTCGCCGGCGGGAGCAAGCCCAAGCTGTTCTTCACTGACGGCCGAAACCGCACCGGTTAGTGTACTTTTATTCTGGGTTCCATACCCCACCACAACAACCTCTTCCAAGTCACTGATCTCCTCCCTCAACGACACATTTATTACATCACCCGAAGACGAATCGGCCTCATATCGGGCATAGCCGACAATTGTGAACACTATGGTCCCAACTTCCGACGGCAGTACCAATCGATAGGTGCCCTCGTTGTCTGTTGTCGTGGCGATTGCCGTTCCCATTACGGACACGGTCACCCCTTCGAGGGGAGTCCCGTTTGTATCCGTGACACGCCCGGTAACCGTGCGCTGTGTGGTTATCTCCGGCTTGGCGACGGGCGAGGATTGCTTGGATATGATGATGTTCTTTTGATTAATCACGAACTTCAATGACAATCCTTCCAAACACTGTTTAAGGGCTTCTTCTACCGGCACATTTTTCAGTGTTAAGGAAATGGGAGGTGCTTCCAGCACCGCTTCGGCGTCATACAGGAAATGGTATCCCGTTTGTCGTTTGATTTCTTTCAACACCGTCGCCAAAGAGGCATTTCGTTGGTTCAGTGTCACATGCTGCCCAATTGCGAAGACACTCATGTGCATACTGACAACCAGCCACATCAAAGACAAACGCATAACGATCGACGAATTAAGTAAATTGGTTAGCCTATCGCCACAAATTGTGGCAAGCTTTTCATACATTTGCATCATAAAGGGTTTATTAAGACTGTTGGTTAATCACGTTTACTTTTTGATAGGCCCGACTCAGCCCCAAGGGTGAGGAAATCTTTAGCCGGAAGCGTTGCCTCGCTTCCGGCTTTTTCTTTTCGGGCGCGACACCGGGCTATTTCATGACCACGATCACACCTCCTTTCATTTTGTAATGCAACAGGCCTGTCGCCTGAAGCGCGTCCATCATTTGCTCAACTTGGTCAAAACGAGGAATGCTACCCCCGATACGTTTACCCGCCATGCCATCGAGGTATTCCACTTCAACGTCATACCATCTGCTCACTGCCTTCATCACTTCGCTTATCTCCTCGTTGTTGAAGACAAACAGGTTGTCTCTCCAAGCGACAACTTCTTCGGTATCGACCGGGCTAACCGAGATACCGCTTCCTCCTTTTTTTGTAACAGCCTGCTGACCCGGCTTAAGTACCGTGGATCGGCGATTCGTAGGTGCCGATGCGTCTTGATTTTCGACAGCCGATACACGCACCTGCCCTTCCAACAACGTCGTGCTTGATCGTTCGTCATCTTCATAGGCACTGACGTTAAAATGAGTACCCAAAACCTCGATTTCCTGCATACCTGTCTTTACAACGAACGGCCAATCCATTGCTTTTTCCACTTCGAAATAGGCCTCCCCGATGACGCTTACTTCCCGTTTATGTCTGTCAAAACGTACCGGATATACCAATTCAGTCGCTGCATTTACCCATATCTCCGAACCATCCTGCAACAAGACATGGTATTGGTGCCCCTTCGGAGTGATGATGCGGTGTTTACGCAGTTGCCCATCCTCATTCGCCGGTTTTCCCTCGTAACTGAGCGTAAGACCGTCAAATTTGACCAGAGTACCATCCTCCACGGCAAGTACGCCGTTGACCGCTTGGCCCAAATCGATGATCTTTCCATCTGACAATTGCAATATCGGTCTTTCCGTCGGTGCCGAAGTGACCGTTCGCGTGATTTCCGCAATAAGTGGGGTTGAGTTCTTATCGCCACTCCCGCCGATATCCGCAAAAAACCAACCGCCGGCGATCACCAAAACGGCCGCAGCACTATACCACCAGTAATTACGCCACCGGCGACGGCGGTGGCCAAACCGCGGATGCTGCACAATCCGTTGATATAAAATTTCCGAATCTGTCGGGACATCCATGTCGGCGGGGGTACTTTCTAATAACTCCTGCAACAGGTCATCCAAATCATCGCCTTTTCGATACCTAGCCACATGATCCAACAGTGTCTCCATGTCGGTCGCAGTAATCGTTCCGTTGGCGTAATCAACCAACAGTTGTCGCAGTCTATATCGTTCCATTTTGCAAGTTAATCAACAGCTGTATCCAACCCATTCGCTAGCACGGACAACCCGGGAGTCATCAGACCGTGTGCTTGTCATCGCTTTTCTAAGGTAAAGTCGGGCAAACGAATGACTTCCCCACCGTTCAGTGCAGATTCGTGTGCCAGAATGCCCACACAGGTGATATTGGCTGACTGCCGCACATTCGGAAACGGTTGGCGGCCCGCTGCGACCGCACTGACAAATTCATGTACCAAATGCGGATGAGACCCACCGTGTCCGGAACCTTGGGTAAAGGAAAGATGCTGGTTGTCCGATTCATCATACACCCCACCCAACGTAAAATGCCGGATCGGTTCTGGCAACAGGTGTGCATAGTCGGGGCAGCGCACTTCCCCCGGGATTTCGGGCTCGGGTTTCTTGGCGGTATGTACCACCAAGAGCCCACCCTCCATCAACGGCCATTCGACCGATTTCTTAGAACCATACACTTCAACGCTTTCTCTATATTGACGCGCGGTGTCAAACAGGGACCGATACACGTGGGCACTTAAATCCGAATCCCGGAACTTGATATGAGCGGTTTCCACCGCGAACGGCGAGTTATAGTGGCGCTGGAGTTCTTCCCGGATGCTCCCCGAGCCGAAGCAAGACACATACTCCGCTTCGCTCCGTGCCAGTCCCAGTACTGGCCCCACACAATGTGTCGCATAATGCATGGGCGGCAATCCCGGCCAGTAGTCCGGCCAGCCGTCCATATCCTGTTGGTGGCTGGCTTTCAAGAACTGAAGCTTTCCCAGCTCCCCGCGCTCATACAATTCTTTCATAAAAAGGAACTCACGCGCATACACCACGGTCTCCATCATCATATAGGTCAGACCCGTTTCTTCCACTGCCTCAACTAATTGCCGGCATTCCTCCACTGTCGTGGCCATCGGTACGGTACAGGCTACGTGCTTACCTGCCCGCAACGCCTTCAACGATTGCTCGGCGTGGTTGGGTATCGGCGTGTTGATGTGCACCGCATCTACCTGATCGTCTTTTAAGAGTTCACCATAGTCCCGATACTGCTTTTCGATTCCGAATGCATCGCCTATTTCGTTCAATTTTATTTCGTTCCGCTGACAGATGGCATAAATGTTTGCCGCTGGATGCTGCTGGTAGATCGGAATGAACTCCGCCCCAAAACCCAAACCGACAATGGCCACATTGATTTGTTTATTGTTCATATTGTATACGGTAATTATTGGTCTTGTTCGATTTTACGGCTTCCATTTTTCGTCTGAATGGAAGCATCCAACATTTTTATTTTGTACCCGCCCCTTTGCTTGAAATACAATATCAGTAACAAGTAGGCAGCCAGCATGACAACGGGAAAGACTACGATATCCCTTAGCGCCAGTTTCTTTGCGCTCTCCTGCATGGCCACGATGGCATCCTTGTCCTCTTGTGGGGCCTTTTCAAGTTTTTCAAAATCCAATGCCTGGTACTCGCCGAACAAACTGGTCTTCTTTTCTGTCAGATAAGTACTATGCAGCGATGTATGATGCTCGGCGTCGTGCAGGACGATGTTTCCATCGGCACGCTTATCCTGCAAAAAGCCCAATACACCAGCTCCTAGCACGCCTGCACTAATCATCCCCAATCCCGCGATAACGTTCAACGTAAGAGCCCCTCCTTTTGGGAATTGTTCAGAAACAACCCCCAACATCAGCGGCCACAGATAGGATTTTCCAAATGCATAGATCGTCGCTGCTATCAAGATGGATACCCCGATAGAATGAGACAAATAATACATGCCAATCGCTGCAACACATGAGCTCAACGCTAGCATGCCCAAAGGTGACATTCGGTGGATAAGGGACCCAGCAAAAAGTCTCATGACCAACATAATGGCAGAAGTATAGACCAGCACCCAGCCTCCCTGAAGCCCCAGCCTTTCCATTTCCGGCTCCATCAAACTGCTTATCCAGCTGTCCGTACCCAACTCCGTAATCGCTAACGGCACCATCACCAACAGGAGCACGATGAACAGCGACCGCCCCCAGCTTTTTACATACACCCCAAAACCTACGGAAATCAGCACCGTTACCGCCGGACTCACCCAAGGACTCCAGCCAAATACCTGTCCCAATTGAAAGACTATCAACGCCGTGATTAACAACGCGCCGATTCCTCCTAGTTCCCTCAACATTTCTAAATAAGATACACCGGCTTGAACCCGTTCATTGGCTGCAAATTTGCGGCTAACCATCATACCACCATACAACAGCGTGGGAATTAATATAAGTGAAATTTTAAATCCCCAAGCAGTTTCGGGGCCCCAAGCTAATGCCATCAATCCGCCCAATACTAATCCGCCCGGCCACCCGGCATGCAATATCGCAAGCCATTTCGTCTTTTGCTGTGGAAACATCGTGGCCACCACCGGATTTACAACAGCCTCTACGATACCATTTCCGATCGCCATCATAAACGTACCAATATATAACATCCAATAGCCTGTCGCGAAGATGGTGACCACTGCGGAAGCCACATGGAATAAAAAAGCGAAGACCATGGACGTTTTATAACCCAACCTATCGACAATCAGGCTGAACAGCACAATACTGATTGCGAAAGGCCATAGACCGACTCCAGAAATCTCTCCAAGTTGAGTTTGAGTTAATTGGAACTCCTTCCCCCAATCGTTGAGTACGAAGGCTCGCAACACAAAGCCAAACGATGTGGCGACTAAGGAAATGACACACGCGTAAAACAATCGCATATCCGGCTTGCGTTCGAAAACACCAATTGAACTTTTAGTTTTTTTAATCATAATTTAGTAAGTGGTTTATTATGAGCTCACAACGAACCAGTAACTGCCGCAGCCTACTTCTTTCCATATTACTTTTCAAGGTTTATAACCGTTAAGGAACGTTTCCCATGGCGGCTTTGTTTAGTAATACGTATGAAAAAAGAAAGTGGGTAGTCGGTAAAGTGTTTTTTTAGAAAAAATCAGGTTGGGCAACTAATTGCCGTTCCAAAGGAAGAGAATAAAATAACAATAGAGCACATCATGCTCACCAAAATGCGCCCGCAATATCTTCAATGCATTGACAAGGTGGTATTTAACTGTATTTTTTGAAATATGCATCCGCTCAGCAATTTCTTCGTAAGATAATCCTTCGTAGCGGCTGAGGGTAAACACTTCTTGTTGTTGATCACTTAATTTACTTAATGCATCTTGAGCAATCTGTTCCAATTCATTTTTAAACACTGCTTCCTCGGTATCATTATTCGAAAAATCCATAAACAACCGCACCTGGTCCCTGAACCGTTCAGAGGCGGCAGCTTTCCGCCAGGCGTCTACCAATGTGCGCCGTGCAATGGTAAACAAAAAAGGAGCTATTGGCTGGTCAGGATTTAAGGTTGTCCGATGAAGCCACAAACTGAGAAAGGTGTCTTGTACAATCTCCTCGCTTTGCGCATTGTCTTTCAAGAAATTAAAAGCAAATTGAAAAACTTTGCGGTGAAAGCGATCAAACACTTCGCGAAAGGCCTGTTCATCTCCGGCTGACAGACGATTACAAAGATGGGGTTCCGGAAGATACCTTATTGCCATTTTGGGAAATTGGTTAGTGTATCAGTATATCCAATACAACAAAGCTTATTGAATGCTTATTGCAAACTTAACTAAAATAACCATATTTCCAAATGAATTAAAATTGCCACCGCACCTGTATACGCACGTCCGAACGCTGGTTGCCTTCGATCAGGTCCAGTCCGCTGCCTATTTCTTCAATGCCGCGATAGATGAATGTGGCATACCGCAGCCATACGTCGGTTTTCCGTCCGAAGCGATATCGGAGGTTGACATAGGTCCGCAAGCCGTTGTTGTGGTAAAGTGGAAACGAATAGGCATACAAGACGTCATTTTCAAACGCATAAATGCGCGAATTATAACCGGGAGTGCCAAACAGGGCAATGCGTGCGTTGCCGCTCAACCTGCCACTCATCGGCTTAAAAATGAGATCGTGGTAAACCATCCAGCCCAACTCCGAAGCTTCTCCTTCCTTCGCGTAATGCGCCAGCTCCACGCGGGCACGCGTCGTCCAGGAATCGTTTAGTTTATATTGACCACCTATGCGCACTTGCTGCCGCAGCACGTCTACAATAGCATTGTGGGGCAGCTCCAACGAAGCGTTTTCCGCTCGTTGCCGATAACGGTAGCGAACTGCTATGTTCGCTTTTTTATACCATGTGTAGGTGAGCTGGGAGAGTACATCGACCCCCTGGGACGGCGCGTCTACCCGATACCGCAACCAGGGAAAACGAAAAAAGTCGGCGTACAACACCCATTCAACCGCCCGGCTCGGATGATACACCAACCCTGAATAAAACCCCTGTTCATTGGTTGCGCTGCTTCCTTCAGCAACACCTTGATTAAAGAACGAATGGTAATCGCGTTGGTAATTGCGATAATGCAACGCCAATGACAAATGGGGATGCAGCGAGGCGATGAGCCCATTAACGAATGCGAAGCCGCTCCCCAAGCTATGGGCTGCCTCGCCAAACAGATATACCCCCCGCCACGAGTAATTATAATAGACGCTGGTGTTCGAAAGGCTTCGCCCACGAAACGCATATTGGTTGCGCAGCACGTCCTGCGGTTGAATCGGCTTGTCAACATGGGTGCGATAGGCCATCGCCCCCAGCCGAAAGCGCCGGTATTCATACTGCATATTCATACCATACACCCGTTGCGATACCGCGCCGCGGTTGGCCACTTCCGTAGGGGTGCGATGAAGCCCGGTTTGACCGATAGCACTTACCGCGGGTTCACCGTCCGCGGTGTAAGTCCTGGAGCCGTCCAGACTGCGCTGGGAGAAAAAAGGCGTAATCAATAAGCGCCCAAACGCAACTGTGGCGGCACCGCCCCGCAAAAAAAGCACCTCATTGGACGAAGTATAGGGGCGCAAACCGGTGGCCTGTTTGATCATACCTTGTACCATAGCGCCCTTGCCAAACCCTAAGCCATTCCACATCGCTAACCCCTGCCCAAATTGCAATGCATAATCCCCTATGACGGCATCTTTCAGCCGGCCTTGATTGCGCACATAAATGCTACCGGAGTAAAAATCAAAACCGTACCGTTGCGCCCCGCTGAAAAACCCTTCACCCGCGTCTTTCTTCATATTGAGCGCAAGCTGCAAATCAGGTCCAAAATGATACCGGTAGCGCGCGAATAGTTGATTGGGGCTGCCGAGGTAGCGCGACCGGGTGGTATCCGTAATCCGATATCCCTGCCGTTGCTGCACCGTACGCCCATACCTGACCATCAAATCATGGGTTCCTTCATTCAATAGCCGACGCGCGTTTACCCCGGATAGGGAGCGGGAAACATCTACCGTGACATAGGGCAACAGCATCCGAAGCACGTCAATATCCAGTCCCTCAATGGCCTGTAGCTCCAATGTGGCGATAAATTTTCCTGAACGTTCACGGTGTTCCAACACATTATCGATAAATAATTGCGGGACGAATTGAAGCTCCCGTAATTCCCTGCCATCGGTATGGTTGAGGTCAATGGGATGCCGTTCGTAAAATTCAAGCCGCTCAGCCAGTTCCGAAAAATCAAAATCTTCGGCCAATTCCTCAGCGATAAGTTCTGTCAGCCGTTCGATAAGCAAATCCGTTCCGGACTGGGCATTGAGGCCGCGAGCGGCCAATAATGCAAACACAAACAGGATATACCGGCTAAAACACATAACTCAAGCCTATCTGGGGTGATGTACCTAAACGAGGGTGGAACGTGGCTGCCGCATCAAGCGTAAACTGCTGCCAATCCACGCCAAAGCCTGCATGCTGTTGCAACGGATTGGTTGATAATCCGCCACGTAAGCATACAATGTCACCGATGTGGTATTCGACACCGAAACTCCCTCCCAGCGTACCTTCCAGGGGGTATACAGCATCCACAGAAACCAGTACCCCGGCCAATGGGTGGCTGGCACCCAGCCGTATGAAAGCGGGGATAGTGCCATAGACATCCTGCCCATACCGGGCGTTATTGGGGTTACTGAAATGCAGCCCAATGATTGTCCCCTGGCCGCAATGGTATTGTCCGCCTACGTCTACCGACAGGGAAAATGTACTGAGGTAATTGGGTATAAAGAGCTGGTGGTAATTGGTGGATAACCCAATGGAAAATTGCGTCCCAAACTGTTTGGCAAAAGAAAAGCTCACCTTCGTAGCGTCATATGCCTCCTTTAGTCCATAACGATTCGCAGCGAGGCCGAACGCGCCCAAACGGGTAGGTATAGCCAATAACGCCGCTTGCGTGGTGATGTCCGCCGTAAAAAAATGATGCTGGTAGCTCACGCTGGCTGTGAGGCGTTCCACTCCCACCAGACCGGCCGGATTAGCCGTCAAACTGTAAATCCCCTGGAGGGCGGTGCCCGTAAAACCCATGGCTTGGTAGTTTGGGCCGACGTAGGTTTGGGCGAGGCTTTCATAGGAGATTAGGAGGAGTATGAGACACCTTCCAATCATGGAGGTGAAGATAGCAAAAAAATGCCATCAAACAAAAAACACGGATAATACCTTTCACGCAAATGCAGGCATTATCCGTGCTGATACGGCTGGTTACACTTGGTAATACTGCTCCCAGCCCTTACGTGGCGGAGGCCCTACCAAGAGTTGATTGGCCAGTTCGTTATTGGTAATGACCTTTTTCTTCCGGTCAAACTCCAATTTGGTATTCAGTTTCTGCGCCAATACACCAAGCGAGAAGACCTGGCTCAGGGGTCCCGCCACCGAAAACGGCGAGCGCGTCTCTTCCTCGCCTTTGCAGGCTTTTAAGAAATTAGCGAAGTGATTGGAAGGGCTTTGCGGCACCTCAGGCAGTTGTGACGCCATTTCTTTCGCTTTCTCTTCCGGGATAATGGAAAGTGTACTGCCATGTGACCCACCTTTAAAGGTCAATTCCTTACCATAAATGATTTTGCCCGGATTTAGTTTTACCGGTTCGAGTTCGCCGGTGCTTGGCGGGGGGATATTGGGGTCCAGCCCCGAGACGCCGTAGCCTTCCGGGATAGGTGGCAGGTTGTCAAGGCCATCGTACCATGTGATGTCAAGTGCAGGCATCCGTTTGCGCTTCGGAAACTTGAATACAATCGTCGACGACATCGGGAAGAAAAAGTCGTTATGGCCCGTAGCCTTCGTGCACTCGACTTCGTAAGGCAATCCCAAATCCAGAAACTGATGAGCCGTATCGATAATGTGTGCACCCCAATCGCCCAATGCCCCCATGCCGAAGTCGTACCAACAACGCCATTGGCCATTTATGAAATCTTTGTTGTAATCGTGCTGGTCGGCTATGGCGGAATGCCACAAATCCCAATCCAATGTATCAGGAATGGGCTCTGCCGGTGGGAATGACTTGATATTGGGATCCCATCCATGCCAACGCCGCGGAGAGTTCATGTGTGCCGTAATGGCCGTGACATCTTTGATAATACCCGCATCTACCCAAGCTTTGAACTGAAAATAATTCGCTTCCGAATGCCCTTGGTTGCCCATTTGCGTGACAACCTTATTGTACTTTTCGGCGGCCTTCATCATCAGTTCTACCTCGTTAAATGTGCGCGCCATCGGTTTTTCCACATATACGTGTTTACCAAGGGCCATGGCATGCATGGTGATGGGGAAATGAGAATGATCCGGCACACCGATGGAAACCGCATCAATTTCATTCCCCATTTTGTCAAATAGTTGCCTGAAGTCCTGGAACCGCGGCACATTAGGAAACTGCTTCAGCACATTTTGCGTATGCGGCGCACCCATATCGACATCACACAGTGCTACAATGTTAGCGAGTCCGGTTGCGTAGAGATCGCGGATGATTTCGCCACCCCGATTGCCAATACCGATACAAGCCAGGTTAACCCGTTCATTGGCGGCAGCAAATCTGGGCCTCGCCATCAATAAATTAGGGGCCACGGCAGCGGCAGCGGACGCCAACATGGCCTGCTTGAGAAATCGCCTTCTTGAATTATTCATTTATAATTGATTTTAATGGATATAACGTTATTGAAACAAAAATAAACAACATTTTTTATGCAGAGGCATCCAATACACCTCTGAAGTATCCCGCACTTTCCGCCAATCCGGCCAAGGGGTCTTTCATGTCTTTTTCAAACTCTAAGCTGCATTTTCCATCATATCCCACTTTGCGTAGCATCTTGACAAATTCGGGGATATTAATGACTCCTCTTCCCAGTTCGCAGGTCTTCCCGTCTTTGGTCGCAGCGGTAACATTTTTGAGATGGATATCAAAGATCCGACGGTGATACCGTTTGAGATCCCCGATAGGGTCTTGCCCGTCCCGCATATTGTGGCCCATATCGAAGCAAAGGCCCATTCGTTCATCCAGATTTTTCACCAAATCGAAAATACTGGTTGCATTGGGATATAGTTTGTCTTCCGGCCCATGGTTATGGATCGCATAACGAATATCGTATGCTTTGGCCTTGTCAGCGATGTATGCCAGATCTTCTTTGTTGGGTATGCCCACGATGAGTTTGACGCCTACCCGCTTTGCGTATTCAAACGCATTATCAATTTCGGTCTTAGACTTCGTCATGTAGATTGGGCCTACCGCATAGCCGGTCACCCCCGATGCCGCCAGCTTTTCATGAAACGCTTTTATTTCGGCGTCGGTACTGGTCAGCGGCAAATGAAAATCCTTAATGCATAAGTAACGTACATCCATGCGTTTCATCATGGCCAACGACTCGTCTAAACCGAAATGCACAAAGCTGTAACCTGCAATGCCAAGCGCAAACCGATCGTCGCCGCGCATGCTATCAAGCGAATTACCCGGACGCGCCCAAGCTTCGGAGAACCCCATCATTGCTGCTGAAACTCCAAGCAGCCCTTTCTGAATGAACGTTTTTCTTGTTTCCATCAATATGAATTATCTGTTAAATGTAATTGGTTATCGTTTATAAATGCCCCTCACTGGGTGTACCATAATTTACGTTTGCTTGAGCGGTATACTACATGCGGCTTTTTCCCTATATTAGCCCAATGGATCACAAACGGGCTACCATCAAGGATATTGCTGCAACATTAAATATCTCGCCTTCCACGGTTTCCAAAGCATTACGCGATCACCCCAACATCGGCGTGGTCACGAAAGAACGCGTCAAAAAACTTGCCGAACAACTTCATTTTGTTCCCAATCAAACTGCGATCCGGTTCAAGCAACAAAAGTCATTTACGCTTGGCATTGTCATCCCCAACATGCTGGACCATTTTTATGTTGCCGCCGTGGAAGGTTTCGAAAAGTTTGCCTATGACAACGGCTACAACGTGCTCATCAGCCAAAGCCATGAAAGCCTCCAGCGCGAGAAAGAACTCTTGAACACCATGCAAGCAAACCGCGTAGACGGATTAGTCATTGCCATATCCCGCGAAACGGCAGACACCACACACATCAATGAGTTTGTCTATTCAGGCATACCTATTGTTTATTTCATCCGCAAGCCCATCAATGAAGAATACCATTGCGTATGCAGTGATGTATACAAAGGAGCCATCGATGCCATCGCCTATTTGGTTTCCCGGGGCCATCAGCGAATCGGGTTCATCAACGCCTCGTCATTCTGGACCACCAGTCGCGACCGTTTCCTGGGATACCGCGACGGCCTCATACAGCACCATATTCCGTTTGACAAGTCATTGGTCCAGGAAAGTGACTTTACCCACGAGCACAATTTCCAGGCCATCCGGCGTCTGATGCAGCTCGATAATCCACCGACCGCCATCCTGGCATTTAAAGACCAGGTGATGCTCGATGCGCTGAACTGCCTGCGCAGGGAATTTCCACAAAAAGCGGATGCCATCGAGCTCATAGGCTATGGCGCAAATCCAATGATCCAGTACCTGGAGCGGCCTCCACTTGCTTCCCTCAAAGAACAACCCTATGAAATCGGGCAAAAATCAGGTTTATTGTTGTTGGACTTAATCCGCCACCCAAAAACAGGATACGCCCCCCAACTCATTAAAGTGCCCTGCGAATTGCAGGTGTTCACTATGCAATAGCAAAGGTAAAGAAAGCGTGCTGTCAAACTATTCTTTAACGTAAAACTCCCATGCATCATATGTGTTATGCCAAAAAAAATCGATTTTTTGCGCTTTTCAATCGGTGTACTAGATTTTACCGGCACTTGAAACCAGGAAACATCACCTTTTGCCTACGCCGCTTTCAAAAATCGATTCGTTTTTGCTACCTTTCGCAGGGTAAATAGTTAACAAAGCACGCATTAAATAAAACGACAACGACAGACTGACATGGAAAAAACAAAAATCGTCCACCCCCACCGAGCACAAGGCTTTACTACTGGCGCCTATTCCGATGGCGTGCTTATCGATGGCCTGTTATTTGTAAGCGGCCAAGCCGCTATTGATTTCAAGAAGTCAACGTTTGTTTTAGGCACCATTGAAGAAGAGACGCACCTCACCCTGCAAAACATCAAGGCTATCCTGGAACAGGCGGGAATGACCATGGAAGATGTCGTGAAATGCACGGTCCATTTGAGCGACATTGCCGATTTCCAACGGTTCAACAAGGTATATGCCGAATACTTCACCGGCATCAGGCCTGCGCGAACCACTGTTCAATCCGTATTGGACAACGGAATCAAAGTAGAAATCGACTGCATCGCCAAGAAATAGCCGCGCAATCGCCATGCTTATCATCGACGCACACCTCGATCTGGCGATGAACGCCATGGAGTGGAACCGTGACCTAACGGCCGATATTGATAGCATTCGCGCCCGCGAGTCGGGCATGCAAGACAAACCTGATCGCGGGAACAACGTGGTATCGCTACCTGAACTGAGGAAGGGGCGAATCGGCTTGGTTGTGGCCACGCAAATCGCCCGGGTTACAGAAAATCACCGCATATTGCCAGGCTGGTATTCACCGGAACAAGCCTGGGCGCAGACACAGGGTCAGCTGGCCTGGTACCGGGCCATGATCGATACCGGCGAAATGCAGCAAATCACAGATTTAACTACGTTGGAGCGCCACATTGTCCTATGGGAGGATGAGGGGGTAGCCAACGATACCAAGCCGGTCGGCTTCATGCTCAGCCTGGAGGGCGCCGACTCCCTGATTGACCTTTCTTACCTTGAACGCGCATATGCCTACGGGCTTCGGGCCATCGGACCCGCGCATTACGGCCCCGGACGCTATGCTCCCGGCACGGGCATGGAAGGGCCGTTGACCCCGCTGGGTGTTGAGCTCCTCAAGGAGATGGATCACCTGCACATGGTTTTGGATATCACCCACCTGACCGACGCAGGCTTCTGGCAGGCGATGGCGATATACAAAGGTCCCGTGTGGGCCAGCCATCACAACTGCCGAGCGCTTGTCAACCACCAACGGCAATTGGATGACGACCAACTGGACGCATTGATTGAACGCGGCGCAATCATCGGGAGCGCCCTGGATGCCTGGATGTTAGCACCGAACTGGACCCGGGGCAAGTCAACGCCATCGTTATGTGGCGTAAATCTTGACCGCCTGGCCGACCACATTGACCATATCTGCCAGCTGGCCGGCAACAGCAACCATGCGGCCATCGGCAGCGATCTGGACGGTATGTTTGGCTCCGAACAATGCCCTTATGATTTAAGTACCATTGCCGATCTCCGGAAACTGGAAGGCATATTGGAGAAAAGAGGATACACCGCGTCCGATAGGACCAACATCTTCCATGGCAACTGGCTTCGGTTTATCCGGCGGGCATGGAAAAACAACTAAAAAACATCAATAATGAACGACACTCAATCCTGGTATACCATCGAGGATATCGATCATATCGACTCCCCGGCGCTTGTGGTTTATCCCAAGCGTGTAAGTGAAAATATCCATACACTAAAAAAAATGGTCAATGGGGATACCAGCCGATTACGGCCGCACGTAAAAACCCACAAAACCCAAGAAGCCGCTGCCATGCTGATGGATGCGGGTATCCGCCAATTTAAGTGTGCCACCATCGCCGAGGCCGAGCTATTGGCCATGTCCAACGCACCTGATGTCCTGCTGGCTTACCAGCCGGTTGGCCCTAAAGCACACCGGTATCTGGAACTCATAAAGAAGTATCCCAACACCGCATTTTCTTGCTTGGTTGACCATACGGCCAATGCAGAACGCTTGTCAACCATCGCCTCCGACAACGACCTGAAAATCCAAGTGTACATCGATATCAACGTAGGCATGGGCCGAACGGGTATCCCGGCCGGCGATAAGGCCGTACAGCTTTACCAAGGCATCCAATTGTTAGACAACATCGAGGTACTGGGCTTACATGCCTATGACGGCCACCTCCGCGATCCGGATGTCAGCCAACGTAGGCAACGCTGTCTGCTCGGCATTGCCCCTGTCTGGGCCATGGTTTCCGAGTTGGAGCGCCAAGGTTATCCCACGCCGGTGGTTGTCGCCGGCGGCTCACCCACGTTTCCCATCCACGCTGCCGATACGCGGGTAGTGTGTAGCCCGGGCACGTTTATTTTCTGGGATAAAGGCTACGGCGATGGCCTGCCTGAACAACATTTCGTGCATGCGGCATTGGTATTGACCCGAGTCATCTCGTTGCCTACGCCTACGACACTGTGCCTCGATTTGGGCCATAAAGCTATTGCCGCGGAAAATCCAATCGATCGCCGGATACACTTGCTCAACGCCCCGGGGCTGAAGCCCATCTCGCAAAGCGAAGAGCACCTCGTTGTGGAAGCTCACGAAGGCCACGGTTGGAAAATTGGCGACGTGTTTTACGGATTGCCCTACCACATCTGCCCCACGGTGGCCCTGTACGAACGGGCCATTGCCATTGCCGAGGGGCAACAAAGCGGTGTGTGGCCGATAAAGGCCCGCGACCGCCAAGTTATCGTATAATGGACACACGGCAGGCCGTATGCTACGTTGTAGCGCTGCGTTCGACAACCATCGTTTCGGGGTTCCAGTGCACGATTTTCCGTTCGAAGTGACTGGTATTGGACAATAGGGCCGGGCCGGCTGCGCGCAAACCGAAGACGGCATCTTCCACGACGCCGGTTTTATTGCGGATAGCGTTGAAGAAATTAGCGAAGTGGTCATAGCTATCGCTATATTCCCTCGGTGCAGTATATTCTTCCTCCTGAGGTCCAATCACTTCGAATTTGGCAGGATATTTCTCATGGTATGTTTTGAGAAATGCCTCTTGCATTGCCTCAGGGAACGTATTAATCGTATATCCGGGGGCCTCCGCCAGCCGTTTCTTCTTGATACTCACCCCCCTGCCGGAGATGATCATCTGTCCTTCGCTGCCAATGAACCTAAACTGTTGCCCTCCCCCTGAACCATCGGCGAAATTAACCCGTAGGGTCAACGTAAATTCAGGGTGCGATTCGGTTTTCGGGTAATCGTAAATCCCAACCATCAGATCAGGCACGTCACGGCCATCTTTCCAGTAACGGAGCCCGCCGCTGGTCATGATCCGGTTTGGTCCCTTGGAATCCAGCACAAAATGTATTCCCGAAAACAAATGGACAAACAAATCCCCGGCCACGCCGGTACCATAGCGTTGGTAATTGCGCCAACGGAAAAAATGAAGCGGATCAAATGGTATTTTCGGTGCCTTGTCACTCAAAAACCGATCCCAGTCAACCGTCTCCGGCGACGCATCCAACGGCAGGGAATACTGCCATGCCCCCTGGGCAGAGTGGCGGTCATAATATGCTTCCACCAGGTTCAGTTCGCCGATTGCGCCTGCCCGAAACAGCTCACGCGCCTTGGCATAGATGATGGAGCTCACGCGCTGGCTACCCACCTGAACCAATTGCTTGGTTTCATGGGCCGCTTTGATCAGGTCATGCCCTTCTTCAATCAGTTTGGTCATGGGCTTTTCGCAATATAATGCCTTACCGGCCTTCAAGGCTTCGATGCCGATTTGTGCGTGGAGATGGTCGGGAACCGCTACAACGACCGCATCAATGTCTGGCCTGTTCAGTATTTCCCGATAGTCTTTTGTCGTTACCATATCATGGCCATACAATTCCTTTGCCCGCACTAACCGCCCGTCATATAGATCCGCTACAGCCATGAGTTTTACTCCGGGCACCTTTAATGCCGACTCCATATTTGAGGTGCCTTGTATACCTCCACCAATGAGTCCAATTTGAATGTGATCATTAGCGCCGAACGTTTTGCGGTACGCAATCTCCCTGCTCAGCACATTGCCGTTCCGAGGCAACAAAATGGTAGGCGCTACGCTAGCCGCAACCGCAGTGCTGGCCATTTTTTTCAGGAAATTACGTCTGGAATGCTGGTTATCCGTTTTCATCTGTTTGTTTTTTTGTTTTGTATTGTCTGATGGTACCTTTGATGGTCGAAATAACGGAGCATTGCCGTATTCCTGCCATGTCGAGCCCATATTTATAATTGATTGATAAAATTCTGCGCAGAAAAAATCAACTGCTGGCCTTTAATGAGCGCTTCGTCTGCATCCATTGTTTTCGCGACCGGCACACCGAGCTCACTTAATGCCCATTCATACAGTGGGTTGTGCTTCGGTCCGCCAACTAAGCAAATCGGCACATCTGCGGATATCCCCCTCAGCTCGGCACCAATCAGCACACCACTTAGGTAATAAAAATTCGCTGCCTTGGGGACATGGCGAAGCACCTCGTTGGTCCGGGTCATGAAGGCGGCATGAAGCAAATCAAAAGATTGACTTGTGCGCACGCCTTCGCGGAAATAGTCGCGGCTCATCGAATCACTGACGTCTGCCCCTGCGGTTACCGAAGCCGACAATATACTATGCCGGGTAAGCAACTCGAAAAACTCCCCGGTCATATAGGTTTCAAAAGCCATCGCTTGGCCACCCATTACCCAAATATGTTTCGGATGCGTACCCGGGAGAATCAAAAGCTGTTTTTCTTCCCGGCCATCCAAGACCGATGCACATCCCAGCACTTTGGTCTCTTCGCCCCGCATGACATCTCGGTCCGTTTTCACCCCGGATATAAGAATAAGGCGGTGCTCCAACCCTTGGGCATCCATGGTTTCGACGAGCAGATCAGTACCATCCAGCCGAAACGGAAGCATTTTGTAAGGAAGCTCGGCCAGCCCCACCGTCGCGGAAGCCATCCCCGAAAGCACAATGGGAATGCCATCCAGCGTAATGCCCGACTTTTGGCTCAGTTCAGTGACCGCTTCCTTCAATACATTCACATAAAATGCCTTGCGCGACGAGCGTTGTCCCTTTTGTGCCTTCCACGAGTTAAAGGTATCTACGATCCCGCGTCCATGCGTTATTGTAGCCAGCACGCGCAGGTCAGCGACCTGAACCAGCCGAAGCCTGAATCTGCTTGTTCCCCAATCGCAGCTTAAAAACTTTTCCATGAGTTACCATTCCGCTACACTGCCATCGGTATGCCGCCAGACGGGATTTTGCCACTGATGCCCAATGGCGGCCATCTTCCGCACATGCGCTTCGTTTATGACGATACCCAATCCGGGGCCATCCGGGATATTCACATAACCATCTTCGTATTGAAACACGGCGCTGTCCACCAGATAATCCAGCAAGTCGCTGCCCTGGTTGTAGTGTATGCCTAGGCTTTGCTCCTGGATAATAGCGTTGTGGCAGGTGGCGTCTACTTGCAGGCATGCGGCCAGTGCAATAGGCCCTAAGGGGCAGTGCGGAGCCGCCGCAACATCATAGGCCTCCGCCATCGAAATGATCTTCTTGCATTCCGTGATTCCGCCGGCATGAGACACGTCCGGCTGGATGATGTCGGCATAACCGGCGTGCAGTAACGTCTTAAACTGCCACTTAGAAAACATACGCTCCCCGGTAGCGATGGGTATGGCTACGTGGTTGGCTATCTCCCGCAGGTCTTCGTTGTTTTCCGGAAGCACCGGCTCCTCGATGAACATAGGCCGGTACGGCTCCAATGCCTTGGCCAGTATTTTTGCCATGGGCTTATGTACACGGCCGTGGAAATCGATGCCAATGCCGAAGGCGGGCCCCGTGGCCTCCCTTACGGCTGCTATGCGTGCCACAGCCTCATCGATCTTATCGTAGCTATCAATGTATTGCAGTTCTTCGGTGGCATTCATCTTGACGGCTAAAAATCCGTTGTCTGCCATTTTTTTCGCAGCCAGGCCCACGTCAGCCGGCCGGTCGCCGCCAATCCATGAATACACTTTCATTTTGTCCCTCGCCCTGCCGCCAAGCAACTCATGTATGGGCGCATTGTAATATTTGCCTTTGATGTCCCACAGCGCCTGGTCAATGCCGGCTATTGCGCTCATCAAAACCGGACCTCCCCGGTAAAAACCGGCGCGGTACATCACATTCCAGTGATCTTCTATCGGCAGGGGACTTTTACCAATCAAGTAGGTCATCAGTTCGTCAACCGCTACCTTTACGGTGGCTGCCTTCCCTTCAATTACCGGCTCACCCCAGCCCGTGATGCCTTCATCCGTTTCGATTTTCAAGAACAGCCACCTCGGCGGCACCTGGAATAATTCGTAGGATTTGATCTTCATGTATCTGTTTTTTTCTTATCAGCAACGAAGCCGTGGTATCCGCTTTAGTTGGCTGTCAACCAGCGAGAGCCGACACAAATTGACGAGCCTTGTCGGTCAGTTGTTCAAAATATGCGGTTGTTACCGGCTGCCCGGTGTTAATCAGCGTGTTGCCTACACCAAAAGCCACAGCTCCGGCGTCTTTGAAATCCCTGATATTTTGCGGTGTGATACCTCCCGAAGGCAGCAGCGGTATATGCGGAAGCGGCCCGCCGATACTTCGTATGTAGGCAGGAGACATCGCGGGGAATACCTTCACGATGTCGGCGCCGCGCTTATATGCGGCATAAATTTCCGTAGGCGTGAATGCGCCCGGTATACTCACTGCACCAAGACGTTTAGTTGCCTGAATAACATCGGCATCCACCACGGGCGAAAGGATAAACCGTGCTCCCGCCGCTACTGTAGCTTCCACCGTCGGTGTGTCAAGTACCGTGCCGGCTCCGATAACCATCCGGTCACCGATGGTGTTGGCCAGCTGCCGTATGGCCGCCAGCGGCTCTTCGGAATTCATGGTTACTTCTATTATGCGGATGCCACCGGCATATAACGCTTCGGCAACGTCCAGCACATACTCGGGCCGAAGGCCACGGATAATTGCGATGATGCCATTTTCCTTGATTTCTGATAATGTAGACATACAACTTAGGGTTTATAGGGCAGAGACTACCACACAAAGGTAGTGAACTTCCAGCCAAATACGTTAATGCTTTCCAAATAATTCGTACAGTTCATCCTGTGTGAAGGGTTGAGTCCGGCCGCCAAACTTTGACCGAACGGTTCCCAAGTCTTCCGGCACTACCTCATCGCCGGTGTTATTCCCCCAGGCATTCCGGATATAACTCAGTAATTGGGCCAGGTCTGCGTCATCAATAGCCGGATTATGGGCGATGCCCGGCATCTCGCCACTGACTTCCGGAGCCCTATAAGTATGGCCACCCACATCGACCGGCCCGGTAAGGCCATAGAGCACCAAGGCTATCAGTCGTTCTTTATCTCCTTGCACCCATTCTGACCCCGCCAAGGGCGGGGCAATAGACGACACACCACGGCCGTCTTCTCCGTGACAAGGTTGGCAAGCATTCCTGAACAGCGTAATGCCATTGGCATAGTGCTTGGCCAACTGTTCCTGATTGTCGCGGTCTGCCCGCTCGTTGGCCGCATCGACCACGGATAGGAGGCGCTTATGTACTACCATTGACGTATCCGGCACGCGCTTGGCCACCGCCCGCATGAATTGTGCTTCATGCCCCGTCGCTGCACTGATGATGGCATCAGCGACATAACGATTATCCGCGTACTGCGTGGCCCACCGCTCCATGATACGCATGATGGCCGGCTCCCTCACGGTGCCCAACGACGCTACAGCCAGAGCCGCATAGGGCACGAGCAGTGTATCGCCGTTCGCAACGGCCTTTTCGGCTATAGCGACTAAATCATCCTTGGCAGCCATACCAGCCAGCGACGGAAGTGCAGCCAACGCCTGCGCACGTACCTGCCATTGTGGATGAGCCAATACGGTCTGGATATCGCTTGCCGTCAACTGCCCCAGTCCTTCCAGCGTCCATAGCGCGTGGGTACATTGCAGCGGCCGAGCAGTACCATGCAGCAGGGCACGCAAGCCAGCTGTCGCATCTACCGCCTGTCTATCTACCAATATACGCTGTGCCTGATCACGGACCCACCCGTTGCCATGCCCCAGCAGCGCAACCAGCGAATCGGTGCGTCGGGGCATGGCAACCCTGTGCCGCTTGCTGTCCTTGGGAAACACACGGTAAATCCTTCCCATGCCGAGCGGACGGGCCAATCCCCGTTTGGTAATCTCATCTTTCAGGTAAGGTGTAAGGTACGTGCTATGCTGGATAATACCCCGGTACATATCCAGGATATAAAGCGCCCCGTCCGGCCCATCAAACAGGTTTACCGGCCGGAACCGTTCGTCATGGCTAGCCAAGAATTCTTTCCCTTCATAAGCCTGCTTCCCCGTCATGCGAAAGCCCTCCTCCGTAAGCACATTCCGTTTGATCAGGTTAGCAGACGGCTCCGCTACGAAAGCGTTCTCCCCGGGTATTAAGCCGCCACGGTAGATCAGCGGCCCACAAGCCGCCGTGAAATTCACCAACCGTCCGGTGGTATCCAAAACCCCTTCCATATATCCCCGGTTTACCCCCGTTGTCGGACGGATGGGATACACGCGCGTGTCAGCCACAATGGTTTGGCCATATCCGGCCACCCGGCGTTGGCCAAGATTGCCGGCACCGAACCCGGGCGGGAAGTAATCACCGTACAGGTTACTCGAATTGTCGTTGTAATACAGCCTGCCCCAGTTGTCCTGGCTGATGCCCCATTGGCCCCTGAAATGTGTTTTTGCTTTTTCCCAGGTCCCGTCGGGCAGCCTTCGATACCGCCAGTCGTATTTGGCGCTATAGATCCAATTATCCAAGCCCCTCAAGAGCCCATTTGGCTGGTGCTCCACATTGCCGCCTTCCGCGTAAGCACTGTCTACCAGCGACCTGCCGACCGGATGTCCGTCGTGGATTTCATAAAACCACAAGTTAGGTGGTTCGGCCATCAGCAGTCCGCCGTTTACCAGACAAAGCGCGCGGGGCATCACCAGCGAGTCAAGGAAAACCGTCCGCTTGTCCATCCGGCCATCGTCATCAGTATCTTCCAGTATGACGATGCGGCCTACAGGAGCATCTTCACCCGTGCCCGCCGTATCAGGCATGTATCCATCCATCTCGGCCACCCATATACGGCCCCGGTCATCGAATGTCATGGCCACCGGGGCCACAACCAAAGGCTCAGCAGCAACCAGGGCCACTTCAAAGCCTTCCTCCAGTTCCATAGCCCTCAACGACGCTTCGGGAGACAGCACGCCGTCGTGTGATGTACTGCGGCATTGCACACACACCCCATAAACAAGCAGCACCAATGCCGTTAAAGGGCAAAAAAAGGTCACGTTTTTTATTTTCACGCACCAAATTTGGGAAAAATTATCTGTTATCCACAGAAACCACATATTTACCCTTTCGGTAAATATACCAGAACGTGTATAAGAGCAATCCCACGCCCACCGCAATGCCGCATGAATACGAAAATCCATGCGGCAACGACAGCCCCTCCGGTGCGATCAAGATGTAGGAGACGACCACGTTGGTCATAAACAGCGCCGGTATCAATGCAATCCAGTAGTTTTTGCCGGCGTTGATTAAGTATGCAGTGACCGTCCACAACACCACTGTGGCCAATGTTTGATTGGTCCAGGCAAAATATCGCCAGATGACACCAAAATCCATCAAACTAATCCCATAGGCTAAACAAAACATCGGTACTGCCAGTAGCAGCCTGTTTTTCAATGCCCGTTGGCCAAGGTTAAAAATATCCGCCAGCAGCAAGCGTGCGCTGCGAAATGCGGTGTCGCCCGAAGTAACGGGGGCCACCACAACACCGATGACAGCCAATATACCACCCAGCCGCCCCAACAGACCCGTACAGATTTCATTGACCGCCATGGCCGCATTGCCCGATCGTTCATCCATGAATACATTTAGTTCCCTGATGCCGCCGAAAAAGCTCATGCTGACGGCAGCCCATATCATGGCCACCACACCTTCGGTCACCATCGTGCCATAGAACACACTCCTACCTTGCCCTTCATGCTGCAGGCAGCGGGCAATCAGTGGCGATTGCGTGGCATGGAAACCGGAAACGGCACCACAAGCAATGGTGATGAACAGCATCGGAAAAGCCGGAAACTTTTCGGGGTGGATGTGTTGGTTGATACCTAGCGTACTTATGGACAACTCCGGCACCGGTAACCCACCGTAAACCATAGCCACCCACAGCGCCACTGTCATCGTTAAAAACACGGCGCCGAATATGGGATAAAATCTTCCGATTACCTTATCGATTGGTAATATCGTAGACAGCAGATAATAGCATAAGATAATAATCGACCAAACGGTTACAGACATCCAGCCTGTACCGGACAGTCCAGCCAGAATCTGGGCGGGCCCGACGAAAAATACGGTTCCTACCATGATCAGCAATACCAGCGTGAGTACACGCATAACCTGCATCAGCGGCCTTCCGAGGTATTTACCCGTGATTTCGGTGAAGCTCTTTCCCTGATTGCGCAGGGAAAGCATGCCCGAAAAATAATCATGTACCCCTCCGGCAATCAGCGTGCCGAGCACGATCCACAGGAAGGCCACCGGCCCCCACATAGCCCCGGCCACCGCTCCGAAGATGGGGCCCAGTCCTGCGATGTTGAGAAATTGGATCAAAAACGACTTCCATCGCGGCAAGGGCACATAATCCACGCCATCAGCCATTTCCATTGCCGGTGTAGGCCGGTTGCGATCGATGCCGAAAATCCGTTCGCAGATAAGCCCGTAGCTGTAATACCCCACGATTAGCACACCCACGCATATAAAAAAAGTGATCATCTTGTTTTAAATTCACCTCTTGCCAGCACCTGCTTTTCTTCCAACAACCGAGCTTGCAGGTCGGCATAAGGTACATCCTGTACTGCCGTGTTGCCATCGATGGCCAAAGCAGCCGCCAGCGCCGCACTTTGCCCCAGGATCATGAACACCGGTTCCATTCGGATGCTACCGAAAGCGATATGCGAACTCGACATGCATACCGGCACCAACAGGTTTGTACATTCGTCCTTTTTAGGCACCAACGAACCATAGGATATCTGGTAAGGGCCTTTTTTCGGTGAAACACCGATATCCCCTTCATTCTGCACAAAACCGTCCGGCTTTACATAGCGCTGCACGTTGTGCGAATCCAGCGTATACGATCCCATTCCTACCGGATCATTGATTTCGCGATCGCTGAATGTGTCATGCTCGGTCATCACATACTGCCCTACCATACGGCGTGCCTCCCTGATGTACAGCTGATGCGGCCAATTACCGTTGTCGGTAAATTCGTCCTTGGCCAGCCCCCATTGCGCCATTTCCGTCCGCACTTCTTCCGGGACCTTCGGGTCATTGGCCAGGAAATACATCAGGCCTTTCTGGTAGTCCTCGTGTGCTTTGATGATTTCACGGCGTCGTTCGTAGCTTGCCTCGGGGTAGTCATAGTTCATGCCAATGAAATCCGTGCTGAACGGGCCGTGGTTGTTCGTATCGGTCTTGCGGTTGGGGATAATATCAAATTTGTCAAATGTTTCCCGCCAGCCAGCCGCAAAGACCCGGGCCAGCAGCTCGTAGTTTTCAGGGTTGTAGTTGTCCGGCTTAGGGAATGCCACCCGGTTGTCCGGGTGGTTGCTCAAGCACATACGGAAACAGTAAGCCTGTAATCGGTTGTCGCCCTCCCCATATTCACCAGGATGATCAGCCGAAACACCGTAAAGCAGTCCACTGGAAGAATCGCCCGGAATGTTATACGGGCTGATGTCTGTCATAAACCAGTGCCGGTGGTGCAATACTCCCACCTGCACGCCATTCCATTGTTCGTTATACACGCTGTTCGCCTCACGGCCCACATGGTAGCTTACACCCGCGGCCGCCATCAAATCGCCCTCATACGTGGCGTCGATAAACATTTTTCCCCGGTAAGTTTTCCCACTCAACGTGGTCAGCGACACGAGCTGCCCATCTACCTTTTCCACACCGGATTCCCTGTCCAGCCATTCGTCGCGGTGCACGTCAAGGCCGTATTCCTTCACATAGCCCTCAAAAATTCCCTCGGCCACATGCGGCTCAAATATCCACATCGTACGCGCATCGCCGTCGATGGCGGGAGTCCCCTGCCCTTTGTTGCCATAGTCCTCGCGCCGTTCCCACCGCCACGCGCCGCTATCGGCATAGTGGAGATATACACGGTGGTAAAAATCGCGGGCAAGACCACCGATGACGGACTTATCTCCCGTATCGGTAAATCCCAGCCCACCGGAGGAAAGGCCGCCCAGGTGGGTGTCCGGCGAAACAACAATGACCGACTTGCCGGATTTCTTGGCCTGTACGGCGGCAATCACCGCCGCTGAAGTACCCCCGTAGACAATAAGATCGGCCTCATAAGTATTTGGATCCGTTGTACTGCACGCCAAGTGGCAGCATAGCAGAAGTAACGACAAAATGGTTCGTATCATAATAAGCTAAACTGGTTAACAAAAACTATTGATCGTCCGAAGGTACAAAAAGTACCGCATTCGCGGCGACTATTCCATCGGCTCCTTTAGTGCTGATGGTTACAAATGGCGGCTTGGTTTCATTGGTCACCGTGTAGCTACCCAAGGATACCCACGTGCTGGAGGTTTGTCCTTTGATTTCAACCCCCGACAAATCCAACACCCGCTCATCCTGATTTTCCCCATCAAATACGACATAAGTCAATTTTCCCGAGCTTTCAGCTGTCTTGGGGAAATAAGTATATACGTCGTAGCTGCCGCTGGTGATGGCCGGCGCCGTGAAGGTAGCCGTGCTTAGCCCGTCGGCACTTTCTGCCTGGTAATAAGTACGTCCGTATCCTTTGGATTTACCCGTGTCCCACTTACCGGTAAAGGCCACCGCATTAGAATCGGTACAATTTACCAGATAATCCGCCTTTCTGAAATCAGCTTTGGGATTGTCCGCCAATATCGACTTGAGTTGTTCGACCCCTACCTGCTGCACATCGATGCGCTGGTCGATGGCGATGCATGCCGCTACGGCCGCAGATTGGCCCAGCACCATAAAGACAGGCTCCATCCGTATCGATCCAAAGGCGATGTGGCTTGCCGATAGGCATACCGGAACCAACAGGTTCGTTACCTGCTCGCGTTTGGGCACGATGGCGCGGTAAGAAATCGGGAAGGGCGGGAAGCCGCCGACTTCCACGTTCCCTTCGTTTTTGGCCATCCCGTTGACCACCAACCGGTCGCAATTATGCGAATCCATCGTATAGGCGGCATACCCTACATCATCCGTGATCACTTCGCGGCCCTGGCAATGATGCTGGGTCATCACGAGCTCTCCTATCATCCGCCGCGCCTCACGGATGTACAACTGTGGGCTCCAATGGCCGTTATTTACGTATTCATCCTTTGGATATCCCCATTGCTGCATCTCCTTGCGTATAAACTCAGGTACCGATGGATCATTACCCACAAAATACAGCAATCCCTTCGTATAATCTTCATGCGCCTTGATGATCTCCTGCCGACGTTGGTAATCCGCTTCGGGGTAGTCCCAGTTCATGCCAATCATATCCGTGGAAAAACCATTCCGGTTGTTGATATCCGTTTTGCCGTTCGGCATCAAGCTCCAGATAAAAACATCATTCAAGCCTTTCCAGGGCTGGATTTCCTTTTGCCGTTTCAGCAGCTCATAGCGAGCAGGGTCATAGTTGTCCGGCTTGGTGATGGGAATCCGGTTTTCAGGCACATTGGACAGCGCAATGCGGTAGTTATACGCCTGCACCTTATTGTCTCCGGTACCGTTCGGCAACAGTTCGCCGTCGCGTATCCCCCAGAGCAGCCCGCTGCTTGGATCGCCCCGCACCACGTAAGGATCGACACCATCCGGAAACTGATGCCCGGTCATCAGTTGTACACCATTCAAGGTCTCGCCATATACCCGGTTGTCTTCCCGCCCTACGTGATAAGAGACCCCGGCTTTGGCCATCAGATCCCCTTCATAGGTACAATCCATATACATCTTGGCTTTCACCGATAGCGAAGGCGTGCCCAGCCGATCGACTGCTTGTAAGACAATCTCTTCGATGGTAGTGGCGGACTTCCTGACATCCAACAGTGCCTGGCCCAAAAGCACTTCGGCATCGCACTGCTCCATATATTGATTGAATAACCGTTCGGCTACGTGAGGCTCGAATATCCACTGCTCGAAAGTGCCGTAGTGTTTCCCCAGCTTGCGGTAAAAATCCAGTGCCAAGCCGGTGACCACGTATTTGTTGCCAATGTCCGTTTGCCCGAGCCCGCCCGCGCTCATGCCGCCGAGCATCTGGCTGGGCTCGATAAGGACGACGGACTTTCCGGCTTTCGCTGCCGTATAAGCCGCTATTACGCCCGCCGAAGTGCCGCCATAGATGCATAGGTCGTAGCTGTCTGCGCGCGGCGTGGCTGCGGACGGCAAAACGACAACACTTACGAAGGCATACAATACAACAAAAAACCTGTTCATGAATCGCATAGTCTAATCCTTTTTTTATGTTAATAATTCGGGTTTTGCTCTATTGCCGGGTTTGTCTCCAATTCAAGCCTACGGATGGGCCATACATAGTCCCTGTCCTGCCGGAATTGACGCCGCTCAATCACCCGCATCTGTGCGGCATTCGCTACGTTGTCATAATGCGGCGTGCCGTTTTCGTCTATACGAGGAGCATCGGATAAGAAACTATTCCGGATGCGACCCAATAAATCACCTGGCATCACCTCATGGGCTATATTCCATCGGCGGATATCAAACAGTCGGATACCTTCGCCAGCCAGTTCGTACTTCCGTTCCTTCCGGATGATGGATCGCAATTCAGCTTGCGTCTTTCCGGGGGTGATCGGGGGCATGTTCACGGACGGGCGTTGCCGCACGGCGTTGATAGCATCGTATACCGACTGGTCGATGGAACCTTGTTCAATTTTTGCTTCGGCATAGTTCAGTAGCACCTCAGCATAGCGGAACATGATCAGATTCAGGTCACTATTGTCGATATCACCGTAATCTGCCGGGTCGGCATATTTCCGCCATAAGTACCCTGAAAACGTTGCATAAGCGTGCGTAGCTTCCTCATTCTGCACCCTCCGCGGTGGGTCAAAGTTATAGTTCCAAGTCTGCAAGCTGTCAGGATGCGTTTCAAAAACGTAGCCAACAAACACAGACTGCGGCAACACCACAGTGTATCCCAGCCGGGGATCCCGGTTAGCAAAAGGATGCGCGGGATCAAACAGTGGCGATCGGTCGATTGACAATCCGTCGGTGCACTCGTACGAATCAACCAGTGTTTGCACCGGTATCTTATTGGAATGCCCTAAAGCAATCCGCGAGAAAAAATGCCGGGGAGTACTATGTACCATCACGCCTTTCAGGAACTGGATAGACATGATAATTTCGGATGACGTCTGCCCTGCATACGAAAACAGCTCACCGAAATTCTCATGCAGGTGGTATTGGCCTAAGTCCATGACCGCTTGCGCCGCGCTGATAGCTTCCGGCCAACGGCCGGCATACAAGGCTACGCGCGATTTCAGCGCCAAGGCCGCACCCCGCGTCACCCGACCACGATTTGCCGCATCGGTTTGGATGGGCAAGTTGGGCACCGCGGCATCCAATTCAGCCAAGATAAAATCGGTCAGTTCCGCTTTACTGGAGCGGGGCAGCACAGCCTCCGACAACGGGACAGGCGTGGTCAGCAACGGCACTCCACCATACAATTCATTTAGGTAAAAATAATAGTAAGCCCTCAAAAACCGTATTTCGGCGAGCAGGCGGTTATATTTTTCCGTGGGAACGATTTCCGCCAGCGGTTCAGCTTTGGACAAAATGTAATTTACCCGGCCGATCCCGCGGTACAACGTATTCCAAAAGTTTCCGGTGTACGTGTTATCCGGTGTGGCAGCGCCCTGTCCCAGTATCTGCAGATCGCTCACATTACGATCCCAGCCGATATCCGAAGCGCATTCAAGGGTAAGCAGAAACGAGCCGTTATCGATGGGTTTAAACCATAGCGTGTTGTAGCAACCAGTGACCGCCGCTTCAAACTCCGCTTCCGTGCGCAAAAACGTCTCGTCTGAAGGACTATCCAGTGGATAACGATCTAAATAATCGCTGCAAGACACAAGAGTGAGGCCGAAGGCCAGTATAATGACATTGAATTTGGTTTTCATCGCTTTCTTTTTTTTAGAACCTTACATCAAGACCAACATTAAACACCTTCATTTGAGGATACCATCCGCCATTGCTGGCCGAATCGTTTCCGAATCCTGGGGCTTCGGGGTCGTATCCTTGCCAAAAGTCCGTCAGGGTGAACAGATTCTGGGCGTTTGCATAGATCCGTAAGCGCTGCAATTTGCCCTTCAGCAATGCCGTGGGCAAAGTGTAGCCGAGCTGTATGTTTTTCAGTCGAAGATATGCAGCACTTCGCAGCCAGAATGTGGAATTCTGTTCGTTGTTGCTCTCGTTGAATGCCAACCGGGGGAAAGCAGCATTGACATTGTCCGGCGTCCACCGATCCTTATGCTGTTCCTGCACGGTTCCGCCTTCAAAAAACGGCATAATACCCTGACCGAACATAAACCCATCAACCTTGCCCACACCCTGGAGGAAGAGCGACAGGTCAAACCCCTTGTAGCCGAGATCAATATTCGCGCTGTAGGTATAGCGGGGTATCGGACTTCCGATGACCTGTTGGTCAAGCGTGTTGATGACGCCATCGCCATTGACATCTACGTATTTGATATCGCCGGGAGCCACGTTCCCAAACTGTGCTGGATGGTTCGCTATGTCCGCTTCATCCATAAAAAAGCCATCGGCTATATAGCCAAAGAACGAATTAATGGGATATCCCTCACGGCTTACTTGCCGCGCCGTACGCTGGATGCCCCGCATGTCAATCACTTTGTTCTTGACATCCGATAGATTCACCGTGATACCGTAATTCAATTGGCCCCATTGATCCCGGTAACTCAAGGCCAAATCCCATCCCTTATTCTCCACAACCCCGGCGTTTTGATAGGGGGCTGTTAGCCCCAGCATATTGGGGATATCCAATTGGAGCAGTATACCGGTGGTCTTCCGGTAGTACCAGTCATAGGTCAGGTTAAATTTGGACCACAGGTTCAAATCCAGCCCGATATTGGTCATTTCGGTCGTTTCCCACTTGATATCCGGATTGGCCATATCGTTGAGTGCTGCGCCCATACTGATCTGATCGCCGAACGCATAGTTAGGCCCACCTACATTGATGAACGCCGCAAAAGGATAAAGTCCCCCGATATTCTGGTTGCCCAGCGTACCCCAGGACGCCCTAATCTTCGCATCGGTCACGATGTGCATGAGCGAAGCCATGAACGGCTCCTGCCCGATTCGCCAGCCGGCGGATACCGAAGGAAACAAGGCATATTTATTGTTCGAGGCGAACCGCGAGGACCCGTCATAGCGCGCGTTGGCCTCAAAGAGGTACCGTTCTTTGTAATTATAGTTCAGGCGTCCGAAAAACGAGCGAAGCGCCCAATGGTTTGCTGAGCCCCCGGTCCGTTCATTTTCCCGATTTCCGGCATCTATTTGTTGGTATTCCGGAAACAGGAACACTTCGCGGTAAGCCGACAGCCAATCGTTACGCTGGTCTTCTTGCTGGAAACCTGCGAGGAACGTTACCTGGTGTGCTTCGGCGAATAACTTATCAAACGTAGCCGTCAGCCGGAGGTTGTTGTACCACTCGCGGGTAAACTGTTGATTGAGGTTATTCCGCGCCGGGGTGGCAAAGCTGGGAGTAAGGTCCCAACGGTAAGTCTGTACGGTATTGGCGAATACCCTACTATGCGGTTCGTTGTATTTGGGAGCATACATTACTTCTGTCGTCAGCCACTCCGCCGGCTTATAGCGGAGATTGAGGTTGACGAACCCACTTAATGTTTCTTCATTGCGAAGCCCGCCGTCTACCGCTTTTGCAATGGGATTGTCACCGTTCCATCCCTCCCCCCATAGTCCATTGGATAGAATAGCGGCCTGATTGGCAGGAATACGGCGCATCCAATGAAAAATATATCCCGTTCCAGTGGATGGCTCCTTCAAATCCGTACGGCGCAGGAAAATATCAGCCGATGCATTCAGCTTTTCGTTCAGCTTTACATCGGTGTTCAACCGAAGGTTATACCGGTCGAATCCGACATTCGGAACAACTCCACCCTGATCAAGATAACCGAAAGAGCCAAGGATACGCATGCGGTCAGTCCCGCCGCTCATAGCTAAATAATGACTTTGCATGAAGCCGTTTTCCGTCATCGTCACATCCTGCCAATCGGTGTCTGGATAACGATCGCGGTTGGAGGCGCCTTGCGTCTTGTATTCTTCAATGAATTGCTCTGTAAACAAGGGGCTTCGCCCTGTATTGGTATACGCTTCATTGATCAGCTCCATATGGTCAATTGCATTCACTATTTTAGGCATATCCGTAGGCCGCTGCCATCCAACGTACGAGTTGTAATTGACGGTCAGCCCTTCTCGGCTTCCTCGCTTCGTCGTGATCAGGATCACGCCGTTAGCAGCACGCGAACCGTATATCGATGCAGAGGCGGCATCTTTGAGTACCGTGATGCTTTCGATTTCGTTGGGGTCTACGTTGGCCAAGCTGGATTCCACACCATCCAGCATCACCAAAGGGTTGGAATCGCTCAAGGTGCCAATCCCCCTGAGGCGCACGATGCCTCCATCCCTTCCCGGTTGGCCTGAGCTCTGCACGATCGTCAAACCCGGCACAGCGCCTTGCAGCGCTGCCGTCGTCTGCCCGACAGGGCGCTTGGCCAGCTCGGATCCGGATACCGTGGCAACGGACCCTGTGAGATTCACTTTTTTCTGCGTTCCGTATCCCACAACCACGACTTCCTCCAAGTCCGATACCAGCTCCCTGAGTTGGACATTTAGCGTCGCTCCGGCAGATACGGCCCGCTCCTCGGTAGAAAAGCCGATGATGGAAAATACCAGCGTCACGCCTTCTGCCGGCACGTTTATCCTATAATTTCCTTCGGCATCCGTCGTCGTGGCCTGCTGGGTATTTTTAATGACAACCGTTACGCCTTCAAGCGCCTGTCCACGCTCGTCGGTCACCTTACCCGTAACGGTATGCTGCATAAGCAAATCATGAAGCGTACCAGGTGGCGCTTCTTTGCGCGATACCAATACTCGATTTCTCCGGATATTGTAAGTAAGCGGCTGATTGGCAAAACAGTGTTGAAGGATCTCCTCCAACGAAGCTTCATAGAAACTCAGACTTACCGGCTTCGCATCCTTCAGATCATCGGTTAGGTAAAGGAAATGATAACCGGTCTGTTTGCGCAACTCGGTAAATACTTCCCGCAGGGGGACGTTTTTCGCTGTTATGCTAGCCTTTTGGGCGTAAACCGCGGCTCCAGCTTGCGTGATGGCAGCTAACAAAATAGCCAACGTGATCTTAAACATAACCAAAAGCTTAAACAGCGCGCTATTGTTCAATGTGCATGTAGATGCAAAACAAATTTTATACATTTGCATAATCAGGTATTGTTAATGTTGGTTATCTAAGCATTAAATTAAAAAAGCCTGATGGGCACTCGTGCCAGTGAGCCAGGAGTGTTAGCGGCACTTCTGGTTTCTTTTCAGGCTGTTCAATCAGGTAGTCCTTGTCACCACATAATATGAACCTCCTTTCCATTGCGTTCAAGTTTCATTTTTCCAACCAACTCCAAATCGGTCAGCAACTCGTCTAAATCTGCAGATATGGGAAATGTACCACCAAAACGCTTAGCCGGCATCTTCCCTTCGACGGTAATACGGATGTCATACCACCTGGCAACGCTGCGCATCACCGAAACGACGTCCATATCGTCAAATACGAAATAGCCATTTTTCCAAGCCATTACTTGTTCCAGCTTGCCCTGCAATTGTTCTATTTTTTCGCTTTGCACGGACGTTATCGCCTGATACCCCGGCGTAAGCACCACCTCGCGCCGGCCTTTCCGTACATTTAGTCCACCTTCAAAAAGTGTGGTCGTTACCGTGCCATCCGTCGGGTATGCCGAAATGTTGAAATGTGTTCCCGTCACCAAAATCTCAGTCCCATTTGCCATGACTTTAAACGGCTTGGAATTATCTTTCGCCACTTCAAAATAGGCCTCCCCGGTTAGCTCAACATGGCGCTCCTTCCCGACAAATGCAACCGGATAGGTCAACGACGACGCGGTATTCATCCATACGGCCGTTCCATCCGGCAATTTTAGGTTAATCCGTTTTCCATTCGGTGTACGGATATTGTTTTCACCAACGGACCCGGGCTGCATATACCTGTCGTCAACCTCGTATACTAGTCCATCAGCATTCCGACGTATCGTTGTTCCTTCAATTGACGCAATTGTCTCCGGTGACTGTTCATCAAGCTTCACCGTCCTGCCATCGGCCAGTGTTAGCACGATATCACTTGTCGATCCCAGCACCGATTCATTAATGACCAATGGTTGGCGGCTATCGTCAGTATCAGGATAAACAAGGCGCCATATAACCCCTGCTCCCAATATCACCAACGATGCCGCCGCTATCCAGCTATACCAGCGGATTTTCATGCGTGCATGCTTTTGTGTAGAACGCCGTCCATCAACTGCCTGCTTAATCCGTATTCCCATCAACACCCGCTCTTCTTCACTGTTCCAATCCCAATCGCCCGCAATCGGATGACGGAGTATAAGGTCTTCCAAAAACCGCTTCTCCTGTGGGGTGCAGTTTCCATTGGCATAGCGACGTAATAAATCTCGCAGTTCGTCCTGTTGCATGTCGACGGTTTATACTTGGTGCTTTGTTAGTAGGAGTACACCAGCGTACGTAAAGTGGTATCCCACAACAAAAAAAATCAACAATTCACTGAAAATCAACCGAAAAAAATCATGCTTCCACCTTTATTAACCTACATTAAGGCTATACTGAAACAACATCATTACCTTTGTGTTTAAACAAACAAAAACCATGGAATTAGGCATCAGCATGTTTGGCGATTTGGGTGCGGACCTTGCAACGGGCAAGTTCCAGCCTACGCAGCAACGGCTTGCGGAAATTATCGAAGAGATTAGATTAATGGACGAAGTAGGATTGGATTACTTTGGCATCGGCGAACACCACCGTCCGGACTACGCGGTACCAAGCCCCGAAATCGTGCTGGCTGCCGCGGCAACGGTGACTAAGCGTATCAAGCTGGGGAGCGCAGTGTCCGTGATCAGCTCATCCGACCCCGTAAAGCTCTATCAAAACTTCGCGATGATCGACCTGCTGTCTGGAGGCCGGGCCGAATTGATGGCCGGCAGGGGTAGCTTCATCGAGTCCTTTCCCCTATTCGGCTACAACCTTCAGGATTATGACGCACTGTTTGCCGAAAAGCTGGATCTACTGCTCACCATCAATAAAAACGAGCGGGTCACCTGGCGAGGTAAATTCAGGGCGCCGCTTGACGATCAGGCAGTCCTGCCCCGGGCGGTGAATGACGAACTCCCCATATGGATAGCCGTTGGCGGCACCCCCCAGTCGGTCGTCCGGGCAGGAAAGCTCGGCCTGCCCTTAATGATTGCCATTATCGGCGGTACGCCCGCACAGTTCCAGCCTCTTTTTGAGTTGTATAAAACTACATACCTTGAACATGGGCATGATCCGGCGAGGTTTCAGGTGGGCATCCATTCGCACGCCCTTTTCGGTGACCATGCTTCTGAGTTGAGCAATACTTATTTCCCCAAGTATGCTGCGCAAATGGACAGGGTGGGAAGATCTCGCGGCTGGCCGCCGTACCAGCGCACGCAGTTTGACTTCGGCATGTCCAAGCACGGGGCCTTGTTCGTGGGCGAGGCCGATGCCATGGCCGACAAAATTCTGCACTACCAAGAATTATTTGGGCTTACGCGTTTTGCGGCGCATATGGACGTGGGTGCCCCCGCGCATCGGGATATCATGAAGTCCATTGAGATCTTCGGTACCAAAATAGCGCCGCAGATCAAAAAGGCCCTCGCAAAGTAGTATAAGCTATAACGCTTCGAACGTCTCGGGAAAGGAAAAGCCAAACCGTTCGGCGGCATCGGGGTTATATACCCGTTTCCTCACCTGAAGCATTTCTACCTGGAGGCTGTCTGTCAACCGGTTCTTTAAGTAAACAGCTGCTTGTGCGCCACTTTGGTACCCCCAGCGGTAAATATCAGCACCAAAAGCAGCTACCGCCCCCCTTGATACCAGTCCGGATTCACTCGTGAACACAGGTACACCTTTGTCATGGCAGTTTTTTAAGATGGTTTCAAACGCTGCAAACACCGTATTGTCCGGATTAGCGAAGAACGCGTCAATCTGGTTTGTCAGCAACGTACGGACAACCAACTGTGCTTCGGCGGAGCTGTTAAGCGGCAGCGCTTCCACATGCACATCCATACTTTCTGCAAGCGATTCAATACGTTTATAAGCCTCCACAGATTGCGGCTCGGATTGATTATAAATCATGCCGACGCGCAGTTGTTCACCCTTCGGCTTTACCATCTGGGTAATGATGGCGAAAGACGTATCGATATAATTCAGGTTTTCACCCGTACCAAACAGCAGGGCGGGTGGCTGCCCATCGGATTCCAGCAGCCCCAGAATCTCGGGCATTGCAGTCACCGTCTGGAAAATCGGGATGTCCTTGCTTCGCTGCACGGCAGCAATTGTAGCCAAGGTGGTGCTGGTGCCAATGAGATCAACCTGCTGGCTGTTGAAATAGCTTATAATTTGATTCAGGGTGGCCGCATCGCCTTGTGCGTTACGACGGATAAATCGTATGGTACCATCGGATTCACTGTAGCCACTGTCACGTAGTGCCGCTTCAAAGCCGTCACGCGCCTGCGCAATTGTCGCATCTTCAAAGGCCTCCACGAAACCAACCACGGGCACTCCTCCCGATTGCTCCGGACGCTGGCAGGAATACCCCAATATACTAACCGTTAATACCAGCAAGGTGATGCGAAGATTCTTCATACCGTCAAATTTAAGGTTTTCGTGTGGTAAATGCGCGTGAGCGCCCGACAAAATTCAGATTTTTGCACAATTCGCGATGTTTACAGCCATGAGATTTTTGGCCTAGGAGCGTGAGCGTAGTGAGCGTTCCAGCTAAAATCTCATGGCTGTAAACAAACGGAAATTTGGCGTACACCCAGATATACATGAAATAGCAAGAATCCGACGAAAAAACCGTAACCTTACCCCATGGCATTCATTTGGAAAAAATTAAAGCGGCGCACTCACAAAGTGGGTCTGGTCCTTTCCGGTGGCGGATTACGTGGCATTGGGCACCTCGGCGCCATCAAGGCCCTGGAAGAACACGGATTGAAGCCTTCTATCGTTTCCGGTTGCAGTGCGGGCGCAATTATCGGCGCGTTCTATGCTGCCGGCCATTCGGTAGACAAGATGTTGCATATCGTGCAGGAAAACGATCTGTTTCCCGCAACGAGCTTCCGGCTCCGGGCTTCGGGCTTTATCGATACCCGCTTCCTCGCCCGGTTATTCCAGCAGTACGTTCCCGCTAACACGTTCGAGTCGTTAAAGCTTCCCTTGTATGTAGCCGCCACAAACCTCCTATCGGGCAAAACCGAGTATTTTTATACCGGGCCGCTGGGCGAAGCGTTGCTCGCGTCATCCAGTATTCCGCTGATGTTTCCGGCAGTGCGGCGCAACAAGGGGGTGTACTACGATGGCGGCATACTTGACAACCTGCCCGTACAGCCGCTGCTCGGCCAATGTGACCTCCTCGTTGGCGTGCATGTCAACGCGCCCGATACCGTTTCACCCGAGCAACTGACGCCCATCAAGACGTTGGACCGCATCACCCACCTGGCCATCAGCCAATCGGTGTTGCACAATGCCAAGAAATGCGACCTGTTCATCGAACCGCCCGACATGCTGCAATTCGGCATGTTTGGAAAAAAAGAATTGATGCGCATTTACGAATATGTGTATGCCTATACTGCTGATCAGTTGGCAAAACGATAATGTCAGCTTTTATCTGTCCACAAAAAAACCATACCTTTGTCCATATACCCATCGTTTAAATCATGCTTGCTCAATTATCCGGTGCTATGTTCGGGCTAACCGCCGTCATACTCGGTGCCTTCGGCGCCCATGCACTCAAGAAGAAGTTTACGGAAGACCAACACGACAGTTTCGAAACCGGCGTTCGGTATCAATTTTACCATGCACTGGCATTGCTGGCTGCCGGTTTCGCGCAGACCGCCGGGGTAATCGAGCCGGGTGCTTACACATGGCTGTTTATCAGTGGCACGGTGCTGTTTTCATTTAGCATATACGGCCTGTGTTTAAGTGCTGCTTTCGGTACAAAATGGCGGTTTCTGGGCCCCGTTACGCCCGTTGGCGGGCTGTTGCTCGTGGCGGGCTGGCTGTCGTTATTGTTTGCTATCCTCCGTTGAGGGCTGTTTCTGCTCCTTACTTGGGCGGAGGATAAGCCGCAATGTCGGGTCATTGGTGACGAATGACCATGCCCAGTTGGTAGCCAGCACCACTTTATTGCGGAAGCTGATGAGGGGAATGATATGTACGAACAGCCAGCTCACCCAGGCGATCCACCCCCTGAGAAAACCTTTGGGTAGGTCAGCCACCGCCCGGTACTTGGAGATGATCGCCATCGTCCCTTTGTCGCGGTACATAAAAGGCTGCATCGGCTTGCCATCGGCCATGCGTGATAAGTTCTTCGCGAGCAGTTTCCCCTGCTGGATGGCCACCTGCGCCACTTGGGGGTGGCCTTCAGGATAATTTTCATCGTCCGTCATTACGCATTGATCGCCCAAGGCGAAAACTGACTCCGTATGTGCTACCCGATTGAATGCGTCCACGCTTATACGCCCGCCGCGGGCAACGGCATCGCCGGGAAGCCCCTCTACGCGGACGGCAACAACGCCGGACGTCCAGATCAGGGTATCCGTCGGTATGGCTTCTCCCGAGCTCAGCATGACATTGCCGGAAGCGTAATCAACCACCTTCGTATTCAGAACAATCTTAGCTCCGAGCTTTTTTAAAACCGTATACGCCTCCCGCTGCGCCTTAGTACTCATCGGCGGCAGCAGTACCGGCGCAGAATTAACAAGGTACAGATGCGCATGGAAATCGGTCAATTCGGGATATTCCTTCGCCACGATCTCCCGCCCCATCTCGGCGAGGATACCCGCCAATTCAACGCCAGTGGGGCCACCGCCGGCAATAACAATATTCAACGCCTTATCCCGCTCGGCAGGGTCAGTGGCCCGCACGGCACATTCCATCCGGAGTAAAATGTGATTCCGAAGATTCATTGCATCGTCAAGCGTCTTCATGGGCACGGCAAATTTGGCGATGTTTTCAAAACCGAAGTAATTTGTTCCCGTACCCATGGCAAGCACCAAGTAGTCATATGACAGCGTACCAGTCGTCGTTTCGACCTCCCTTGCCCGAGGATCGATGCGTTTCAGCTCGCCCATGTGGAAACGGATATGTGGCTTTTCCTGAAATAACCGGCGAAACGGATAAGAAATGTTTGACGGCTCGATAAATGCCGCAGCAACCTGGTAAATCAGCGGCGGGAAAAAATGGTAGTTATTCCGGTCAACCAGGGTGATGATAAACCGCTTATCCTTTCCCAGGTGCTTAATTAAATTGATTCCCGCAAATCCTCCTCCGATGACAATGACGTGTTTGGTGTTATCTTTCATGTGTGCCGAGGATAAATCTCACTGTTGAAGAAATTTTCCATGGATTTCAACAAAGTCCAAGTCTTTCACGTGCGCAATTCGCTTACTTCAGCTTCATTTGCGCAAAGTATGGGTGATCAGGATTGACGATCATTTCCTGCCGCAAAGGGTGAATAATGACATCCATGTCTTCCATCGGAATAGCTCCCAAAAGCGGTTCAGCTTCTCCCGGTAAAACCATCGCGTCCACATTACAGCGGCGATTTTCGAAACGTACCTCTATAGGGCCTACCACTTCGTACTCCACAATGCTACCATTTGCCAGCTGGCCTTTCCGCTTTTCGATAACAGGCAATTGAAGTTGCTCCTGTATATTCTCGTTGATACACATATACGCTGAACCCGTATCAACAAGCATCCTGATCGGCATACGTTTAATTTCTTCCTCGCCAATAATATTTCTGCGGGAAAGAACCAAGTCCTCCCCATTAATTAACTCGATATCTGCGTAAATCAATCCCATAAGTATTTCAAAAATACTAATTTTTATTGAACAACCGCTTCCTGCTCCTCAAAATGGTAGTTGACTAATTCCTCCACCGATTTTGAAAACGTTTTTAGGCGATCGTGAACAATATGCAAGGCATAACCGTCCGCTCGATAGCCCGGATTATAGCGGAGCTGATTCAGCGCCTGTGAAAGCTGCACCACCATTTTCCGTTCTTCGGGAATATCCAGACAAAAGTGTTCGCTGGCAAGCGGGGTAATGGATTCCGTCAGCTGTATCAAGTACATCAGGTTAAGAATGTTATCCGGCCTATACCCCCAAATCGCATGCAGCATCCCCAGGCAGAGCTGTTCCATCGCTTGCGCCATGACAACCGCGCAGCTTTCATCATGTCTGGTTCCGATATGTTCCTCCGCCATTTCGATCATCCCCTCCGCGCTCCAAAGGTAACGCTTCCACTGCCAATCCCGTTCCGCTAAATCAACTGCCTCAGGCGTGCCGCTTTGTGTCAATAGCCCGTTTTTACTGCACCACCTTTCTGCTGTATCCACTAAAAAATGAAAAAACGTATCCCCCTCTTCCAACTTTTTATTGAACGTGCCCAACTTAAAATACAATGCGACGATCTCCAACTCGTCCCCCAGCACCTCGTTTATCTGATGCTGTTGCCGCAATGGATGTTCAAGTGTTTCCTCGGTCAGGATAGCCAGGTAATACCGATGGCGCTTTGTTTCCCTTTTTTCCAGTGTGACGAGGTTCACCGACCGTTCTTCCCGCGATTGATGCGCAAAGCAAAACACATGGGTGGGTGCAAAATAGCGGCTGATGGCCGCGAGGATATGGTGGCGGTGGTCTTCGGCGCTGAATATTCCGCTGCCCGCCGGTCCGTCGCCCTCCGTTGACTCATTAACAGCATCGACTACATCCATTGCATCCACGGTTTCTTCGTGATTAGTGGTGGTTTGCTCCGAATTTTCCGATTGTTCCATAACCCGGCTTTCTTCGGCCTGTCGGCGTTGGAGTTCGTCAAGCAGGTCGCGGTTAAACGCTGTTAGGTAGGCGAGCAGCGCTTTGGACTTATCAGCCGCTACGTCCAAATCTTCTTTGGACACGGAGAAATCATGGTCGTACCGTGCCGAGCTATAGGATTCGTCGAGTTTCCGGAGAATATCCCACTCTTCTTCTGCAAATAGCGAACCCATTTCCGGCGAAACGGCTCGGATGTATTCTTGATGCTTACGGATGGAATGCGTCAATTTGGCTTTACCCATGATTAAATGTTCAGCGAGACGGAAGCCGAGCTCAATAACTTGATGCAACATGAAACTTGCCTGGGAATAGTTTTCGCTATCCATATAAAACCGATAGCCCTTCTCAAACGCGTACAATTTTGCAATTTCTTTTTCAAAATAACGCGCCGCCTTTTTGTACCTTTTCTGGTAATTGACCTCCTGAAAGACCACCCGGCTACCCGGATTGGGATTTTCGTAAACCCTGTTATTTGGGTGATAAATCAGTGTGACACGTATGTTTCCCTGGTTTATTTGGCGGTTCACATCTTCCGGGAATAACACCTCGGCATGGTAACCTGCTTTTTCAGAAACGGCCACGTTACACAGTGCTCGCGCAGAAATAATTTCTTGCCCGCTTTCGTGCCGCAACAGCACGTATAGCTGATTGAACAATTTGCCCTGCATCCGAAACGGATATAAGTATATCTCCTCCACTGCCAGATTTTCGGTGATGCGCTGGATAATGAGTTGCAGTGTCAGATCTGGGGTTTGGGTTATATTTTTTGAATTCATCGCCTTCTTGGATTGAGTTAAGCTTTCAGCTGTGCTGGAGTCCCTTTTCCTGATTTCGCAGCTCTTCCTCGCTCAATGAGCTGGGGTAACTTCTTTCCATACCCAAACAGATACACGTTGAGTTATGGGTTCCTGCATAGCATCGCTCATATGTTCAGTGGTTTGAAACTAACTATAATCTACCCCTTCGCTGCATCAGTGGTGGGGTTCGCTTCTTGGTCTCCATGGCTGTTTCCTTGGTCACGATCACCATCCACCACCGCTGCCCCATCCACTCCGTTCCTATGCTTATCCCATAACTCAGCCTTCTCAAAAATCGGCTCCAATTCGACAGCAGCCTCCGCTTGGCGTTTATCAATAATGCTGTGCATCAATTCACCTAATCTGGATAGCGGCATCTTTCCCTCGAACCTATTAGTCGGTTTGGCAATGACATACGATGGCATCTGTAACGGTAAGCCACCCTCCCGGTATATTACATACAGCGCCTGGGCGAGCCGGAGCAGGAGTTCGTGGATGGCGGTGATTTTATCACCGAACTGTTCGTAATTGGGAACCTGTCTTTGGGTAAACGACAGCATTAAATCATCCAGCGTATTGTACCACTTTTTCATCGACTGAAATGAAAAAAATTTGCTCAGCGTATCCGCGGGATTAATCTGACCGTCAAAGGAATATTCTCCACGATACACATACGCATAGTAATCATCCGACGACTTGAAAAAATTCAACGGTTCTTTTTGCTTTTTCAGCCCGCATTGCCTGAAGATCACATAGGCAACCTCCACCTGCTCAACCAACTGCTTGCAATGGTATCCGTTTTCCACCGCGTCCGGGCATGCCATTTCCGGGTAAGCCCCAGCATGGACGGTGAGGCTAACAGTTCGCATCCAGTCGTCAATTTGGTATTCATAACCAAAAAAATTGTTCAAGTAAATCATCGGGTTTTTAATAACCCGCTTGGTTACATACCGGAAATTTTCGGCTTTCAGCTTCTTTTGTTTAATTTTCGCCATAATTGTTTCATTAGGATTGAAGAAAAATGGTTTGAAAATAATTATTCCTGACACATCAAATTTAAGAACTATTTTTCTTCAATACAAAATTTTATGAAGAATATTTTTACCAATGGGTTCTGTTTTGAAGAGAATTAAAGAAATAGCCAATCAGGAAGGCATCAGCGTAACCGCGCTGGAAGCGTCCATAGGCGCCAGCAAAGGTGTTTTTTCACGGGCTTTGGCCAATGGAACCGATATCCAAAGCAAGTGGCTGGTGAAGTTAGCTGAAAATTATCCCCTCTACTCACCCGAATGGCTGCTCACCGGCGAAGGCGAAATGCGGAAGGCGGATGTGCTCAGGGAATTGGAAGAAAAATATGCCGCGGAGCATCCAACGGACTTGACCAATGAACTGATTCAAACGCTGAAAAAAGTGATTTCGTCGCAGGAAACGACCATTCAGTCGCAAGCCGTAACGATCACCGCGTTGCAGAAGCGGATCAATGAGTTGGAAAACGGGAAATAAGAATCAACGTTGGACAAATTCACATTCCAGCATTTATCTGATACCAGCTTGCCTTAAAATTGCCAAAAAAGTACCTTTCTTCAAATCCTTACCGCCGTGGTATGGCACAATAGCGGTCTTATTGTTGATCGGATTATAATAAACATGGTGGGATCCTTTGGAGCGCTTAAAAACAAAACCATTTCCCTAGTGCCGGTTGGTGAAACACAGCCTGATAAATGTAGCTTATCTTTGGGTCAAAAGCGATCCACGACGTCCTTCAATACCCCTACACATTCTTCCAACGCATCCTCCGTGGATGACGCAAACCCCAGCCGGATGGCGTGCGCATCGTAGGCCGGATAGCGGTGCGCCACCCCGTCCGAAACGTATAATCCCTTTTTACGGGCGTCTGCGGCAAGCCGCGCAAGGTCGATACGCCGGTCGATCCGCGTCCATACCGACAGGCCACCCTCCGGGGTATCGAACGCCATCATACCGGACAGTTCAGCTGCCAGCAAGTCGCAGAAATGATCCCTGCGCTCCCGGTATACGGCCATGGCTTTTCGCAGGCTGCGCTGGATAGTCCCGTCGTCCAACAACTCGGCCATCGCCCGCTCCAGGATATGATCGCCCTGCCTGTCGAGCAAAGTCCTCACCGACGCGAGGTGAGCAACAACGTTTTCCGGCGCAACCAGGTATCCCAAACGGAAAGCGGGCGAAAACGTCTTGCTGAACGACCCGCAATAAATGACCAGCCCGCTGTCATCTGCACTGGCCAAAGGAAGCAACGGCTTGTGCTTGTAATGGAAGTCATAATCGTAATCGTCCTCGAAAATGATGAATCCGTATTTGTCCGCCAAACGGAGCAGTTCCAGCCGGCGATCCATCGGCAGGGAAACCGTCGTCGGATAATGGTGGTGCGGAGTCACGTACACCATGCGCACCCTCGTGGTCCGGCACAGCTGCTCCAGCGCATCCACCTGTATCCCCGCTTGGTCTACCGGAATACCCAATAACCGCGCTCCCGCGTGCTGGAAGTTCGCCTCCGCCCGCCGCCAGCCGGGCACGCCTGCTACGACGACATCGCCATGCTGGATAAGCCCGTTGCAGACCAGGTTGATGCCCATGACGGTACCCCGCACGGACAGTATATTCCGCTCGGTGATGTCGAGCCCGCGCGTGAGGTTGAGGTAGCGTGCCAGCGCATCCAGGAACCGTCCGGATCCCTTGGCCTGGCCATAGCTACCGAACCGCCCATATAAATCGCCCCGCTCCAATTGCGCCCGATAAGCCCGGTAAAGCTCCTTCAGCGGGGCCAACGACGGATCGGGGAAACCGTCGTCCAGATGCAGCCGTGCAGTCACGGGATCGACGCCATGCCGCAGATAATCCGCACCCCTGATTTCAAAGCCCGCCTCACGCTTCCGGTCTCGTTCCTGCCCGCCCTTGTCCAATCGCATGGGCTGTGATTCAGGCAGACGGGATGCGACGAACGTACCCCTGCCGACGTGGCTTTCCAGCCAACCCTGCATCTCCAATTCCTGAAACGCCCTGGTGATGGTCAGACGGTTCAGCCGAAAGATATCCGCCAATTCCCTCGAACTCGGCAGCCGCCCGCCAGGCGGTATCCTGCCCTGTCTGATGAGCACCATGATGGCCTCGGCCAGCTGCAGGTACACGGCTTTGCCCAGCTGCGGCCGCAGCGCAATCCCGGAAAACAACGAATACAAAATTGGACTATCCATTTTATTGATATTGGATGACAAAGGTAATCCAATCTACCCATATTTTTGTGCTGCAATACAAAAGTCATGTATATACCCAAAAGCTTTCAATTCAGCGACAAAACGGAAATCGCGGCGTTCATGCGGCGCTATCCGTTTGCCACGGTGGTTACTGCTCATGATGGGGTGCCGCTGGCCACACACCTGCCTTTCGCCGTGGAGGAACACCAGGCAGGGATTACCCTGAGCTCACATTTTGCGGCTGCCAACAATCAGTCACGGTTGATTACGGGATGTACTTCGTTGGTCATTTTCAGCGAACCCCACGCCTATATTTCGCCGCGCCACTATGATAAGCTGGAAAGTGTGCCGACCTGGGACTACATTGCCGTCCACGCCTACGGCACCTGCCGGGTGGTGGAAGACCACAACGCGAAGCTGGCGCTGCTCGAAAAAATGATAGGCTTCTACGAGCCGGAATACCTCAACCAATGGACCTCACTCCCGCTCCGGTTTAAGACCGGCATGATGAGCGGTATCGTGGCGTTTACCATGGATGTGGCCGAACTCCAGGGGCAGCAGAAGCTCAGCCAAAACAAGACGCCCGCCGAGCGCATGCGCATTGTCAAACAATTGGAAACGACGGCTGGCAGCGTTGAACAAGCACTCGCGGATTATATCAGAAAAACGATAACATAAGACCCTAACAATCATTTAATCCCACCAGATCATGGAGATTATCCGCATCAACAACACGCAGGGCGACCTTGTCTTCGCCCTGTTTGACCAATACCGGGTTTTCTACAAACAGCCATCCGATATCGACTTGGCCAGGCGGTTCATACAAGCCCGATTGGACAACAACGAGTCCGTCATCTTTGCCGCTCTGCTCGATGGCGGAGAAACGTGCGCCGGTTTTACGCAGCTCTACCCCAAATATTCCTCCGCCAGGGCCGTGCGGAACTGGATCCTTAATGACCTGTATGTGGATACACCTTACCGTAACCAGGGCATCGGGACCGGGTTGATCACAGCAGCCATCGCTTTCGCGAAGACGCACGGCGCTGCGTTTGTTGAGCTTTCAACAGCGACTGACAACGTCACCGCCCAACGGCTCTACGAGCATATCGGATTCGAAAGGCAGACTCCGGACGTTGATTTTCTCACCTACAGGATTCCCGCTGTTTAATACCGATGAACACTTTCCCGATACCTCCCCTACTGCAAAATGACCGGGCCATCCTGCTGCCGTTGCTGGAGACGGATTTTGAGGTGCTGTATGCACTCGCATCCGACCCCGTCGTATGGGCGCAGCACCCGCAGCCTGACCGATGGAAAGCAAGTGTCTTCCGCATATTTTTTAATGGAGCCATCAACAGCAAAGGGGCCTTCAAAGTCATCGACAGGAAAACTGGCGCAGTTGCCGGAAGTACCCGTTTTTACGATTACGATGCGCAAAACCGGAGCATCTTCATCGGCTACACCTTCTATGCCGCGCGCTACTGGGGCACGGGACTGAATGCTGTGGTGAAAAAGCTCATGCTTGACTACGCCTTCCGATATGTAGATACGGTATTGCTGCATGTCGGAGCAGCCAATATCCGCTCCCAAAAGGCCGTCAAGAAGCTGGGAGCGCGAAAAATAGCGGAAGTATCGGCAGATTACCATGGAGATGGCCCGAAACCGAATTTCACCTACGAAATCCGGAGAGAGGATTGGGGGGATTAAGCGGCCAGATGCATTTATATTACACTATATTTGTGCCATGGCCATCTTCCCCACCCGCTATTCGCTGCTTTCCGCAACGGCGCTCAACAACTATTTACGGCAATGCTACGCGCTAAGCGACACATCGTGCCGCCTGCTGATCCACAACGTCAGCGATACCTACCTGCTCGAAAGCTCCGGCACGCGGTATATCTTCAAGATTTACCGCGATGCGCACCGCAAAATGGAGGAGATAAACGGCGAAGTCGAATTGCTCAACATCCTGCATGCGGGCGGGGCTTCCGTAAGCCGCCCGTTGGCGGATAAGGAAGGCCGTTATTTACAACCCTTTGACGCAGCGGAAGGTATCCGATATGGCGTATTGTTTACCTATGCCGAGGGCGAAGTATACACCGCGATGAGCGACCAACAGTTGCTGGAAGTCGGGCGGGGTATGGCCCGCATCCATCACATCACCGCCGGATTGCAATTGACGCACCACCGCCAACCGCTGGACATGGAAGCACTGGTGGATGCGCCATTGCGCGTCATAAAACCCGCATTCGCTAACGGGCTGGAAGCCGAATACGAATACTTGCACGATACGGCAACCCGCGTGAAGCAGCAATTGTTAGCGTTTGACCTGCCTTCGTTCAGCCACGGGTATTGCCACTACGATTTCCTGCCCAAGAACTTCCACTTTGACTCGGCCGGCAGCGTCACGTTCTTTGACTTCGATTTTGCCGGATCCGGATACCTGATTAATGACCTTGCTTCATTCTATGTCCATTTCTTCCTGGATGTGCTTCACCACAAAATGACGCAGCCGGAAGCAGACCGCCAGTTTGCCGTATTTATACAGGGTTATCGCGCGATCCGGCCATTAAGTGAAGCTGAATTGGCTTCCATCCCCCATTGGGGATACCTTTTCTGGCTGTTCTATTTCCGCTTCCATTACGAGAACTTCGAAGACTGGTCCAACTTTTTCTTCCACCCGAGATTCATCCAAGCCCGGGTAGGCTGGATGAAAACGTGGGAAGAATGGTACCTGAAATGATCCTCGCTGAACGGATCCTCATACTTGATTCACCAGCCATGAGACATATTGTGGCAGCATGGTAACCGTATAATATGGCAGGTTTAGCAATATATACGGTTTCTTATTGGGAGTAACCGTGTGCTCTAACTGGAACACTCCTCCATAAATACGGATAGCAAAGGGGTGGTCAGCCACATCAACAAATTGATGCAATGACCTCAAACGACCTGTAGCCCCCGATTTAATTTCGATGGGTATCGCCCATTTTTGGTAAACATAAACCAAATCTACTTCGGCACTTGACTGTGCCTTTTCCCGAACCCAAAAAAATGGTTTACCGTCTGTTTGCTGCTGCAACGAAGTCAGCTCTTGGGTAATCAAATGCGGAATTATGGCACCACGATACGCCGTACTAAGCTCTGTCATCGCCAGCATTTCAGCCTGTATACCGAGCGTATAATTGATGATTCCCGTATCAAGCAATTGTAGCCGTGGAGATTTCTTTAAGTCGGCTTTTAGCGGCGGTGCAAGATCGGTTGTAGGATAGAGTAGGCGGATAATTCGGGCCGCATCTAAGGTACGAAAAGCTTCCCCGACTTCCCTTGATCGGTAATTGGAATTACCGAACCCCTGGAACTTTACTCGTTCATCGAGGTATAATGGTGCCGTATCCATCAAATGCTTAATGATTTTACGTTTGGAATCGTTGGAGGTATACTTCTCGACATCATTCTTATACGTTCCCCAGATACTCTCATATACTGCTACCAAGTCCGAAAGTTGGTGATTGGCGTTATCTACCTTGACCACTTCGGGCATTCCGCCTATGATAGCATATCGGTGGAAAGCTTCCAGCAGTGGTCCATGAGCAGCTGGCCGTACGGGCACCTCCCGGAGCACTTCAAGGAGGCCGGGTTTACCTATTGCCTCCAGATACTCCTGAAAATTTAATGGATGCAAATACAAAAACTCAACCCTTCCTACGGGAAAACTTTGCACGCTGTGCAAGGCAAATTCCAACAGTGAACCCGCACTGATGACATGGAGCTGGGGCAATTCTTCATAAAAATACCGCAGTAATTGAATTGCTTTAGGGCTCTCCTGTATTTCATCAATAAATAGCAATGTGTTATCCATCCCAGACGATGGGATACCGTGTGTCAATAACAGCGACTCCACGATGGTATACACATCTTCAATATCCTCAAAAAAACGACGATCCCCCGGCTTCTCCAAATTGAGATGAATCACATGCGAATAGGTCTTGGCGAAATCTCTAATCAGTGTTGTTTTACCCACCTGCCTCGCACCACGTACGATGAGCGGTTTCCTGTTATCGCTGGATTTCCATCGTAACAATTGGTTCGATATGCTTCTTCTAAAAGCCATTTTTAACTGTTTGTAACAAAATAAAGGCAAATATCAGAATTATTTGTAATAAAATAAAGGTAAATATCCTCATTTCTTGTAATAAAATAAAGGATTAAGCCTATATTCTCATAACGGAGCAACGGACGAGAACACCGAGGACTAGCCACAATGACTCAATTGGCTACTTTGTACACCAGCTCCTGGTAACCGATTTCGCCTTCCGACGATATGGCCTCTATGATGACAACCGTTTCGCCGGCTGCATCCGAATGATAGTATGATGTCCCGGCCGCCCCACCTTCATCGGTAGCCAACTCGGGCACCCAATGAATCAGCGTGCGCAGGTCCGGCCGCTCCGCGTCGTTTTCAGTGGGCGCCTCGTAACGCGGCGCGTAAAACTCCATAATAGGTGAATACACGGGCACCTTAGCCTGCAAAAGCCCCGTAGGTTTACGGACAGCAAACAAGCCGTTCCCTGCATGCGTATAAATGGCGATGACACTGCCCACTGCCGGTATTTCGAGCGGCGACGCCTCCGGATAGGTTTCCCGGTACAACGAACTGAAATTCTTGGCAAAACGGATGAGTTCCACGGTTTTGACTTCACTGGGCGGGATGTTGGGAATAAATTCGTAGCTGTGGCCCGGTACGGGGATACCGTCTACGACGACAAGCGTGGTCTCTCCTCCAATAATCTTCGCCCGGAGATAACCGCCGTTACCTCCAACCCGTTCGATGCGCAAATCGTCCGGAAAATTAAACAGCAACACGCTGTACAACCCGTAGGACCACTTCTCCTCCTTATCCTGAATGGCTTTCCCGGAAATGATGACGTCGGATTCCCCATACCGATCAAGCACGTTTTGCTGCTGCGGACTGAGTGCCCGGCGTTCTACCAACACTTCGTCCAGCAAGATTTCGCCGGCTGAAAGCCGGTATGAATACTCACGCTGTGCACGCTCCCGCCGTTTCTGCACGAGATACGACACGACACTGTCCACCCGTTCGATGGAGCGGCGCTGATCATAGGCAATCTCCGGAGGTTTTCGCTCATCCAATGACAGGGCATAATCCCGGTTTTTTCCGGATTTATTGGCGCTTTGGATCAGTACATCCAAGGAATCGACAAATTCATCCCCTAATTCAAAATAAAAGCGCCCAAGGCTATCCGTATGTTGTGCCGCCACGGACGAGGTCTTGCCGAAGGTCATCAGCGTAAGGCCTATACCTGCCTGCGCTTTCTTGGATAAGACACCGGCGACTTTGCCACTGACGTAGGGCGAAGGCTCGTTTGGTAAAAGGAAGGTGTCCTGCGGCTTATCATAAACGTACCGCCGCCACCCTTGCGTAAGCATCAACGCATCCAAATCGTCAAACGGTGCGTTGTGCTCATCCTGAAAATAGTAGCCGGGGTCTTCGATATCGCCACGAAGCTCCGAAGACAGCAACAACCGTGTAAGCAGGTTATCCCGTGCTGTCTGCGCTTTGCCGATATGATCGGCATTCACCACCGATACCGAGACCTTGGCGTCGGCGGGTTCACCATCGCTGCCGAACACCTGTATGGAGAGATCCACGCTATCCCGTTTCCGGGGTTCGGGGTTGTCCATCGAGACATCGATACGAAGTCGCGCACCCGGCCGTTGGTTAAAGAAAAGCCTTTCGGCCATTGGCTGCATCCGCCTGTCCATCAATGTGAAGGAAATGATACCCTCCGGAAGTGCGGCTGCTGGCAGCGACGTGGTGATATGGCCGTTTTTCAACGATGCTATTATGTGGTAATACAGCACGCCCCGGCAACTCACCTGGACAAATAGGCTGTCGGTCTCCCAGCAATTGGAGGAGAGAGCCAGTTCAATATTGTCCGCTCTTTTTGAGACACCGAGGACACGCCCCTCGCTGACAACCTGGGGGAGCGGATAGCGACCCGAGTCCCCTGTGGATAAGGAGTCCAATACCGCGTAGTAGGACAAGCCACTGTCGGCGGTCATCGTGAAGCTTCCCATTCCCAAATGGTTGCACCTGAATGGCGCAACGGTATTTCCGCGGCTATCTCGAATGACACCCGAAACGGCGATGCCTTTGCCTGAGCCATTGAGCACTTTGACACCTACCTTGCTGGTCAACCCGTGTACCAGTTGCCCACTTTCGGCAAAAAACTGAACGTCCGGAGGCCCCTCCTGCAAAGCGATGGTCCTGGTATAGCGGATGCCATGTTGCGTCTCCATATTTACGGTAGCCATCCGCGCACCGTTGGGTAGCGGGTGATCAAGCGGATAATACCCGCTGCGCGCCGCCTTTAGGGAAAGTGTGTCTTTTTCTCCGTCTACCGTTAAATAGACCGTAAGCTGCTTCCGGTGTTCCGGATCAATCAGTTCGGGATTCAGCTGGGCTTGCAGCCAATACATTCCGGGTTCGCGCTCGTTCAAGTGCAGTGCCGTCATGGGATTACGGGCTATTGCTGTTGAAGCGGGAAACACATCGATATAGGTCCGGAAAATAAAGTCTGCACCGAAATTCTTATTCCATTCCGTATAAGCCCGTAGCAAATATGGACCTTGTACATAGCCTTCTTTCAGCTCAAAGCCTCCTGATCCAACGCCATCGGTCAACTTGATGCGCTTGCGATCGGCAACGCGTTCATCCGGTCCGATCAGCTCTACGTGGAGCACGCCGCTCATGGTACTGGGGCGGTGGCTTGCGGACTCCACAACCACGGCCTTAAACCAGATCGGCTGATCAGTCGTATACACATCGGCGTCCAATTGGAGGTAAATCTTTTCGGCAAAGGCCGCATGTGCAACGAAGCGATCGGATTGCGCATAAACGGAGACTGTACACAGCAAAAAAGCGATACCGGCAAGGGAAGCTAAGCTTTTTTTGCTGTACCACACGGTATCGCCTGCGCCAAAATCCATGTCATCCGGCCGCTACATCTACACCAATCACTTCGAAGACATTTCGCCCTTGATCCGATATCGGCACGGGATAACCGCCTAAATTCCTGTAAAAAGAAATTCCAAAGCAGATGATTACCGGGTCAGTCGACGCCTCGGGCAACTCCAGCCGGAAGGTCTGCGCAGGAATGGTCTGCCAATCCATTGGCAGCAGTTCTTGATGCTGCGCGACAACGGGCAACGGCTCCACGCCGGCATTGAACAAGATGGCTCCTACATGAAAACTGCAGCGCTCCGCGCCCTTAGGCGCCGCCATCGCGTTACCGGGAGACAGCGCCGGAAGCGTGACCTCCAGCAGGCCGGTCTCCCGCTGATAGGCACAACGGGGCGGGATAAACAATACATCCTTCAATGCGGCAACCGCATTGAAACTGAATCCATGAAGCAAAGGTAGACTTTCGGGCAATACAGTGCGTTCGCCCCGGCTGTGCATGGTGTCTGACCGGACGACGCCCGTCATACGTGTCGTCAGCCGATTGACTGCCGTTGGATCTTCAAACAACGTATAACGCTCACCCAGCGCCAGCCTCGTCGCTACGCGGATGAGCCTCCCCGCAGTACTGGCACGTCCGAATTCGGTGTTGTTTTCGCGTGTCCTCGCGAAGGAAGGGTCGGTCTTGATACGTTCCTTACTGGCCCCAGTGCGTTGCCGGACAAGTGCCTTACCGTTGCTGTTGTAGAAAGACAAATCCCCGATTTGTCCTTCAAGGGTAATTGAGCTTTTCTGAATGGCCACGGCCTATGTGGTTGTGGTACAGTACAAAGATAAGAAAAACTCAGGGACAATCCAAGGGTTTCCCGGGAGTAATCCGGCCATAAAGCATCTGATAGCGCCATAGGTAAAGGTGAATAAAAGGTGGATTATACGTGGGATATACGTGGCAAATACGTGGATTACCGGTGGCTCACACAGGCAGGAAACAGAGACACGACACGAAGCCGGCATCCGGACACACTACTTTTTTTATTTTTATCTTGACAATAAAAAAAATTGATGTACATTTGGCTCGTCAAACAACAATGATGTTAACACGGAACAACGCATATTGGTTTTTTGGTTTCTTTTACTTTAGCAGTGAGAGCCGGGATTGATATGCATTGATAACGTTAAAAGATAGAAATGTAGAAAGTCCCGGCAGAAAAGCCGGGACTTTTTTTTGTCCATTTACATAATTTATGAACATAAAAGTAGCGATACAAGGCATCAAAGGGTCATTCCATGAAGAGGCAGCCTATAAATATTTCGGCGATAAAATCGAAACCGTGGAGTGCGAATCGTTTAAAAAAATGTGTGAACTGCTAAAGCAGGGCAAGGTGGATTACATCGTGATGGCCATTGAAAATTCCATCGCCGGCAGCTTGCTTCCCAACTACAACCTGCTTCGCGACTACCGTTTTCCGATCGTGGGCGAAGCGTACCTGCACATCAAACTGCACCTGATGGCCCTGCCCGACGTATCAATCCAGGACATCAAATATGTGGAGTCCCACCCCATCGCGCTGCAACAGTGCAATGACTACCTGGAAGAAAACCCTCAGTTTAAGGTGACCGAAGCGGAAGATACCGCGGCAAGTGCAAAGAAAGTGAGCGAATTGCAACTCCGGGATACCGCGGCTATCGCTCCCCAACTGGCGGCAAAATTATATGGCCTGGAAATTCTGGAACGCCGCATAGAAACCAACAAGAAAAATTACACCCGCTTCCTTATCCTGAGCAGCAAGCCTGAAGAACGAGGCAAAGTCAACAAGGCTTCCATATCTTTCCAGACCGGCAATGGCGTAGGTTCGCTATCAACGGTGTTGCAGTGCTTTGCCGAGCAGAACATCAACCTCAGCAAGATACAGTCCATGCCTGTATTGGGCAAGCGCAACGAATACGATTTCTATGTCGATGTGGAATGGAAGGATCAAGCAGATTATGATGCAGCCATCCGCCGCGTGCTCAAGTACACCAGCAATTTCAACATCATGGGGGAATACGTGAAGAATGACAAGGTGTGATCGGATGATCCTTGGCCGGTGAAACGAAAAACAGAAAAACGAAAAAAACAAAATCGCAATACTCAATAAAAATAAAACAATGAAACAGACATTAGACATCGTACCCTTAAAATCATGGCTTGACACCGGCGACGCGCCACTGATCATCGCCGGCCCGTGCAGTGCGGAGACGGAGGAACAGCTCGTCGCCACAGCACACCTGCTGGCCAACACCGGCAAAGTAAACGTATTACGGGCAGGCATCTGGAAGCCCCGCACACGTCCGGGTGAATTTGAAGGCATCGGCAGCATTGGACTGCAATGGTACCGCCGGGCTAAAGATGAAACCGGACTGCCCATCGCGACGGAAGTGGCCACAGCAAAGCACGTGGAAGAAGCGCTGGCAGCAGGCGTGGATATCCTTTGGATAGGCGCCCGATCTACCGCCAACCCGTTTACCGTGCAGGAGATCGCTGATGCGCTGAAAGGTGTAGACGTGCCCGTACTGGTCAAAAACCCCGTCAATCCGGACCTGTCTCTTTGGTTGGGCGCGCTGGAACGCGTAAACCGTGCAGGCATCAAAAAACTGGCAGCTATCCACCGGGGCTTCTCCTCCTACGAAAAAACCGCCTTCCGTAATGAGCCCATGTGGGATATCGCCATCCAATTGAAAACACTTGTGCCTGATCTTCCGGTGATCAACGATCCCAGCCACATCTGCGGAAACAGGGAGTTGATTCCGTACATTGCACAAAAAGCATTCGACATGGACATGCAGGGGCTTATTGTTGAATCGCATATCGACCCATCCGTGGCTTGGACGGACGCCAAACAGCAAGTCACCCCCCAAGCACTTTCTGACATTCTCGCCAACCTTACCTTCCGGCACGCCAAGTCAGATGACCCGGTTTTTGAAGATAAACTGGCACAATTGCGCAAAGATATTGACAAGCTGGATGACCAAATCATCAAAATCCTGAGCGACCGAATGAAGATCGTCGAAAAAATCGGTGAATATAAACGCGACAACAATGTGACCATCCTCCAGGTCAGCCGCTGGGATGAAATCATCCAAAAACGGAGCAACGTGGCCCAGGCACTTAAACTTGACCGCGATTTCACGGTGAAGTTGCTGGAACTGATTCATAACGAATCCATCCGCAAACAGAACGAAATCATGAACACCAAACCGGTAGCAGAGGCATAATGGAAATCAGTGCGTTGAAACTTTCGCATCCAGCGAAATCGCTCAACGGGACCGTACGACTTACGGGTTCGAAAAGCGAGAGTAACCGGGCGCTGATCATACAGGCCCTTGGCGGCGGTAAGGTCCGCATTGAAAACCTGTCTTCTGCCGCCGATACTGTGACCTTACAACAGGCGCTGCGTGCTGCCTCCGGACAACGGGGCGACAGTACGCAGCAGACGGTGATCGATGTCGGTCCCGCTGGCACGGCCATGCGGTTTCTGACCGCTTACCTGGCCATCACCGACGGCCGCTACCTGCTGACAGGGAGTGACCGGATGAAGCAGCGGCCCATCGGTATACTGGTGGACGCGCTGACCACCTTGGGCGCAGATGTCCGGTACGCTGAAACAGCGGGTTATCCTCCACTTGCCATCCAAGGGGGTTTTACGCAGCAAACCGCCCATGTCAGGGTACAAGGTCATGTCAGCAGCCAGTATCTGTCGGCATTACTGTTGGTTGCCTCATCCCTCCCGCAGGGACTAAACCTGCAAATTGAGGGCGAACTGACATCGCGGCCTTACCTCACCATGACATTAAACATGCTGGCCGAAGCCGGCATCCAACACCGCTGGGAGGCAGAAACCATTTCGATTATGCCGCAAACGGCGTCGCCCTGCCAACTGACCATCGAACCGGACTGGAGCGCCGCCTCCTACTGGTATGCCATGGTGGCGCTAGCCAACGAAGCAAATCTATTTTTGCCCAACCTGAAAAGCAGCAGCTTACAAGGGGATGCCGCCATTGTGGAAATCATGACCCACTTCGGCGTGGCCTCTTCTTTTGAAGACGGCGGCTTACGCATCCAAAAAACCACCGTACACTCGGCAAAGAAACTGTTTGATTTCAAAGAATGCCCCGATTTGGCGCAAACTGTGATTGTCTGTGCAGCGGCGTTGAAACGCGACCTTTCTTTCACCGGATTGCACACGCTGAAAATCAAGGAAACAGACCGCATCGCCGCCCTGCAGAACGAGCTGGCGAAATTCGGCGTAAGGCTGGTGGAAGACGGCGCAGTATACCATCTGCACACCGAAGGCCTGCACAGTCCTGAACAGCTCATCATCGATACGTATGAAGATCACCGCATGGCTATGGCTTTCGCGCCTTTGGCTTTGGTGTTCAGCAATATGCAAATCAATGAGCCGCGGGTGGTAGAAAAATCCTATCCCGATTTCTGGAAACATTTGAAACAACAGGGATTTGTTATATCTTAGCCGCCTATTGGAAGTCGTAAAATCCGAAGTCTGATAGCAAAAAGCTGATAACTGATAAACTGAAATCTAACATAACATGGCCGGAAACTCTTTTGGAGAACTATTCCGTATTACCACCTTCGGCGAGTCACATGGGGAAGCAATTGGCGTAATTATCGATGGTTGCCCACCGAATATCACCGTTGACGAGTCGTTTGTCCAGTCCGAGCTGGATAAACGGCGGCCGGGGCAGTCCAAGATTACCACGCAGCGTAAGGAGAGCGATACCGCCAAAATACTGTCCGGGGTGTTTGAAGGCAAAACCACGGGCACACCTTTAGCCATGGTCATTCCAAACGAAGACCAGCGATCTAAGGATTATTCGCACATCCAAGACAAATACCGTCCTTCCCACGCCGACTACACCTACCAGATGAAGTATGGCATCCGCGATTACCGCGGCGGAGGGCGCTCGTCTGCCCGCGAAACGGCCGCCCGTGTCGCTGCCGGCGCTATAGCGAAAAGTGTGTTAGCTCAACAGGGAATCCGCATTTTTGCGCATGTGTCAGGTGTAGGCAAAATCGAGGCACCGAATTTACATTCGGATGACGTCAATGAGCTGCTTGCCATACGGGAAAGCAACATGGTTCGCTGTGCCGATCCCGCCACGGCCAATGAGATGATCGCCTTCATTGACGGCATACGCAAAGCGGGAGACACGGTAGGCGGCCGCATCAGCGCAATCATCCAGGGAGTGCCCGTAGGCCTGGGCGAACCGGTATTCGACAAATTGCACGCCGACCTGGCCAAAGCAATGATGAGCATCAATGCAGTGCATGGGTTTGAATACGGCTCCGGATTTGCCGGGTCTGAAATGCAGGGCACTGAACATAACGACATCTTCGTCAACCCGAACAATGATGCCGGTAAACTGGAAACGTCAACCAACTTTTCTGGCGGCATCCAGGGAGGCATCTCAAACGGCATGGACATCACATTCCGTGTAGCGTTCAAACCCGTGGCCACAGTCATGCGCCCCCAACAGACCATCAACCAAACCGGGGAATCAACCGAAATCACCGGAAAGGGCAGGCATGACCCCTGCGTGGTGCCCCGCGCCGTGATTATTGTGGAAGCCATGGCCGCGCTTGTCATTGCTGATCATTTACTTAGACACCAAATCTATCATGCAACAAAATAATCCTTACGTAATCGCTTCCGACATCGGGGGCACCCATATCACCGCGGCACTGGTAGACACGCGTCAATGGCGGGTCATTGATGATTCTATCTGCCGGTATCACGTTGATTCTCATGCCGATGCTAAATCGATTTTATCAGCATGGGCAGCACCTTTTCAGGAAGTTATCAGTAAGCATCCTGATTTGCCCGCACACCTCATCGGTATCGCGATGCCGGGGCCGTTCGATTATGAAGGTGGCATTTCGCGCATGCGGGATCAAGACAAATATGACAACCTGTATGGCATGGATATCCGTACTGAACTGGCGGAACGAACGGGCGTTGAGGGCCAAAACATCCGCTTTATCAACGATGCAGCGGCTTTTCTGCAGGGTGAAGTTTTTGCCGGCAAGCATAATGGCCATGCTAAAATGCTGGGTATCACCTTAGGCACCGGCTTGGGAAGCGCCGTCTGGGAGCGAGGAAAAAATGCCGTGGATGCCGACCTGTGGAAGACGCCATACCTCGACAGCAATATGGAGGAACATTTGGTCACACGGTGGTTTGTTCGCCGCACAGCACAACACGGCAAAGCGGTAACCGGACTCCGTGAGTTGCTTCAGCTGCGTGACCAGCATGCGTTCGTAGACGATATACTGGCCGAGTACAGCCATCACTTGCTGAACTTCATGCGGTACTTCAGCCAGAAAGAAGTAACGGATCGATTTATCATCGGTGGCAATATCTCGAAGGCTTGGGCTATTTTCCAGCAGTTTAACCCGGAGGCGTTTAACCAATTTGACATCCACATCAGCCAATTGGGCGAGCATGCTGCCTTGATCGGTGCGGCAGCGATATTCGCTTAAGGGGCCCCGGGCAATCCCGCCTGCTAATCGAACAACGCGGGATACTTCGCCGGATTGGCTTCATGCATGATGGCATATACCGTTTCAATGACGTCGTCTGCCGAAGGTTTGGAAAAATAATCACCATCTGAGCCATATGGCGGCCGATGCGCTTTTGCTGTCAACGTCCGGGGCTGGCCATCGAGGTGATAATAGCCGTTTTGCACCTCCAGCACCTGCTGCAGAATAAAGGCAGAAGCACCACCGGGCACATCTTCGTCCACGACCAGCAGCCGGTTGGTTTTGCTCAGTGACTGTGCACAGCGGTGCTCTTCATCAAAGGGCTGCAGGGTCTGCGGGTCGATAATTTCGATGGAAATACCGAGTTTTTCCAGTTCGGCAGACGCCTCCTGCACCACACGCAACGTAGAGCCGTAGGATACCACGGTCACATCGTTGCCTTCCTTCACCACCTCCGCTTTCCCCAAGGGTACGGTAAATTCGCCAACATTGGCCGGCATGCGTTCTTTTAGCCGATATCCATTGAGGCACTCAATAACCAAGGCCGGCTCATCGCCGCGGAGCAAGGTGTTGTACATCCCCGCAGCTTGGGTCATGTTGCGCGGCACACACACGTGTATACCACGCATGGATCCCAAGATCATGCTCATTGGCGATCCGGAATGCCAGATGCCCTCCAGCCGATGGCCACGTGTCCGGATGATAAGGGGCGCCTTCTGCCCGCCTTTCGTCCGATAGCTGAGGGAGGCCACGTCGTCCGTCAAAACCGTGAGGCCATACACCAAATAATCCAGATACTGGATTTCGGCGATAGGACGCAATCCCCGCATAGCCAATCCCATTCCTTGCCCGATAATAGCCGACTCCCGGATGCCCGTATCAAAAATACGGCGTTCGCCGTACTTGGCTTGTAGTCCGGCAAATCCCTGGTTTACGTCACCGATTTTGCCGACATCCTCACCAAACGCCACCAGGCGCGCATCTCTTGCAAAATTTGCATCGAAGCAGGCATTAAGCACTTCCCTTCCGTCTACCACCGGACTTGCTGCGCCATACTCCGGCGATACGACGGCCACATGCTTAGGTGACTCTATGGTATCTGAAAACAGGTACGTGTTGTACCGGTCGGCATTGATCTGCTGCCGCTGCGCGTACCAAGCCAACAGCGCCGTCTTTTCGTCGCTTTGTTTGCCCCGCAATACACGGATAACCCGCCGGACAGTACTATATACTTCCCGGAGCGACGCCTCTGTAAGTGATTTTAACTCATTGAGTAGGATTTGCACGGTATCATCCGTAATGGCTGCCAGCAGCGCTATGGCTTCGTCTGATTCTTTTTTCAGCGTCGCGTTATAATCTGCCCACGCTCGTTTCTGCTCGGCACGCACGCTTTCTTTTGCCGAACGTTCGATATCCGCCAGCTCATTTTCGTTCGCGATGCCCGATTCTATCATCCACGCTCGCATTTTGACGATGCAGTCATGTTCCTGTTCCCAGGCCAGACGTTCCTGGGATTTGTAGCGTTCGTGCGACCCCGATGACGAATGCCCTTGGGGTTGCGTCATTTCGGTTACGTGGATAAGCACCGGGATGTGGTGTTCCCTGCTGATTGCCGCAGCTTGTTCGTAGGTCTCGCAAAGGCCCGGATAGTCCCAGCCCTTTACTTTGAAAATCTCATATCCCGCACCGTTTTCATCCCGCTGAAAGCCTTTCAATACCTCGGAGATATCGGCTTTGGTGGTCTGTATATCGTTAGCTACGGAGATGCCATAGCCGTCATCCCATATGGAAATCACCGTTGGAATCTGCCTCACGCCCGCTGCATTCACGGCTTCAAGGAACACACCTTCGGATGTCGAAGCGTTGCCCACCGTACCGAAAGCCACCTCGTTACCGTTGTTGGAAAACGTGCTCATACCGGCTAATTCGGGATTGTCGCGATACAGCTTTGACGCCAGCCCGAACCCGAGCAGGCGCGGCATTTGCCCGCCCGTGGTGGATATGTCTGCTGCTGAGTTTTTCATCAAGGTCTGATCCACCCATTTCCCTTCGGGCGTAAGCATCCGCGTAGCAAAATGGCTGTTCATTTGCCGACCGGCGGAGGACGGATCAGCCTCTACATCCGGATGGGCGTATAACTGGGAGAAAAATTGGTATACCGATACAATGCCCGAGGCAAACATAAAGGTTTGGTCCCGGTAATATCCTGATCGCCAGTCGCCAAGCTGAAACACCTTGGCCATGGCTATTTGCGCTAATTCCTTGCCATCCCCGAAAACACCGAATTTGGCTTTACCGGTAAGCACTTCCTTACGGCCTAATAAACTCACAAACCTGCTCATCACCGCAAGCCGGTAATCTGCCATGACGATTGCCCGGAAATCGTCAAAGCTGAGTTTGCCCTGAGTTGAGTGTTCGCTTTGTTTAATATGGGTATCCGACATAATTAAATTGCGTTTGCTCCAAAAGTAGAAAAAATATATTTTTTTAAAAGCGACATTGACTTTTAAATTCAGGTGCGTTTATTGGTTTTGACAAAATTGGCCGCTATTGTCTATTGAAAACCTGTGCTTTACCGTTTGCTCCAAGTGCTGATTATTATAGATAACGTCGGCGGCGGCAAAAGATTGTAAACATACGGACATTATGGTTTGATTTTTGCTTTTTTTTGAATCTGAAAAGATTTAAGCATCTTCGCTAAACCTTTTGAAAGGCAGCGCTGTTTATCGTATTAGGAAAAGCTAAAGGTTATATATTGGTTATATAAAGCTAAAATTACTAATTTACATTGAATAAGTTCGGTCGGATAGCAATTAAGACGCTCCTCTGGATCATCGGGAGCATCATTGGGTTGGTTTTACTCCTTTTTGTATTGATACGTATTCCTGCCGTCCAGAATTATGTCGTGCAGAAGGTAACGGCCTACCTTGAAAATAAAATTAAAACGCCGGTCCGGATTGCTCGTGTGAGTCTTGATTTGCCCAAGATGTTGGTGCTTGAGGGCGTTTATTTTGAGGATCAATCCCGCGACACGCTCCTTGCCGGAGAAAAACTACGGGTGGATATCAGCATGTTGAAGTTGCTGGACAACACGGTGGAAATCGGCCGTATCGATTTACAGGGAATTACGGCCAAGATAAACCGAACGCTTCCCGACAGCGCGTTTAACTTTGATTACATCATTAATGCTTTTGTGACCGAACAAAAAGAGCCGGCTCAACCCGACAGCTCTGCCCCCATGAAATTCGATATCGACCGGGTAAATCTGAACCGCATCCGCTTCCTCTACCGTGACGAGGTAATCGGCATGGCTGCAGAAGTCAACCTCAATCACCTGGATACGCGGATTGAAACGTTTGATTTGGAAGGAAATATGCGCTTCGGCATTCCCCGCATAAACGTCAATGGGCTACAAGGTTCGGTGAGGCAATGGGCTGTCGCCCAACCTGAGGAAGCGCCCAATGCGGCTGACTTCGGCATCGCGGATACAGCGGCAACATCACTGCTGCCGGAATTGGAATTTGAAACGTTCAACCTCTCGGCTATCGATTTTGCATATGTAGATGAAGCAAGTGCAATGGATACCCGCTTTCGGATAAACAAACTGCTGGCAAGGCTCAATAAACTGGATCTCAATGGCGAGTTTGTGGATATCCGCGAGATCGATTTAAACGGATCGGATTCCCGCATTTTTTTCGGACAGACCACGAAGCCTTCCTCCGCTGCGGACACGGCGGCACCGGCTGAGCCCGTCAACTGGCGCGTGCACGCATCGTCGATACGCATAGCCAGCACCAATTTTGCGTTTGAAGACGCCAACCAACCACGCATAGCTCAGGGATTTGACTATGGCAACATCGGTATCACTGATTTTGAAGGGGAACTGACCGACCTGCGCTATTCCGCGGATACCATAAGCGGCCGTGTGGCCGGACTAAAAGCCCGTGATCACAGTGGTTTTGTGCTGAACCGCTTGCAGACCAGCTTCTTCTACACCAACCAGGGTGCTGAATTGGACGATCTGTATGCGGAAACGCCCCATACCCTATTCCGCAATTACATCAAAATAAGTTATCCCGCCCTGGAAACCATTACCGAGCAACTGGGCAGTGTGCGCATAGTGGCCGATATCAGCGAAAGCCACCTGGGCATGGAAGACGTCCGGTATTTCGTGCCTGATTTGGATACGATGGAAGTGATGGAGCCACTCTGGCCGGTTACGTTCCACATCAATACGACTATCGACGGCCGGCTGGATGATCTACAAATCCCCACCCTCAGGCTGGAAACCTTGGATAAGACCCGCATCGTTGCCCGCGCGCACATCAAAGGGCTGCCCGATATGGAACGATTGGATGTGGATCTTGACCTGCAGGAATTTGTTACCGGCAAGGCCGACCTCGACCGGCTGATTGCGCCGAGCCTGCTGCCGGACAGCATCAACCTGCCGGCCGATATCCGGCTTGCCGGCACGTTCAACGGTGGACTAAATGGCTTTCAAACCGCCATGCAACTAAATACCACGATGGGCAATGCCAACGTGGATGCAGACTACCGCGTCAATAGCAGGACGCGCGACACCGTATACGATGCGCAACTGCAGATTTCGGACATTGATATCGGCCAGTTGATGAAAATGGATTCGGTGCTGGGTAAGGTATCGTTTGCGGCCCACGCCAAAGGTACAGGACTTGATCCGGCAACGGCCGTCGCCGACATCCAGGCCGAACTCCTCAGCCTCGAAGCAATGGGTTATCAATATACCAACATTGGCATCAATGCAACAGCCAAAAATGGCGACATTACCGCAACGATGACCAGCGACGACGCCAATATTGATTTTGATCTGGATGCGCATGCCGATATGCGGGGCCAATACCCGAGCGTAAACGTCAACCTCATGGTCGACAGCATCAACTTGAAAAACCTGGGCCTGATGCAGGATGAATTCCGTTACCATGGACGCCTTGTAGCTGATCTGGAGACGGCAGATATTGACCACCTAAACGGGACGGTGGATATCGTCAATTCTTCTATTGCTTACAATGACGAGCGCTATACCTTGGATACCGTGCGGCTACGCGCCATCGCACGAGATACATCCAACATGCTGCAACTGCGGTCAGAGTTTCTAAATGCACACATGGTAGGCAACTTCAAGCTCAGCGAATTGGGAGCATCCGTACAAGATATCCTTGCGGTGTACTACCAGCCTGATTCGATAGCGCCAACCTTTGAATATACGCCCCAACGGTTTGACTTCAGTGCCCAATTTACCCGTTCGCGGTTTATCCAAGGGCTGCTGCCGGACCTCACGGAGATGGAAGACGTGATGCTGGATGGGTCATTCAATAGCGCCGAAAAACTGTTGCTCGCCAAGGTCACCGCGCCGCGCGTTGTCTATGCAGGTACCACGATAGACCATGTCGGCGTCGATATCAACACCTACGACAGCACCTTATATTACAATGCCCTCATCAACCGGATTGGGCTGGGTAACATCGAGCTTATTAATACGTTGCTCAGTGGCACCGTCGTCAAAAATCAACTGGACTTCGGTCTGTGGATTAAGGATGATGCCGATAAAGAACGTTATCACCTGGGGATGGCGCTCAAGGTGGATGCGCGGAATTTCCTGTTCAACCTGCAAGAGGATGGACTCATGCTCAACTATGAACAATGGAAGGTAAACCCAGAGAACGTTATTTTATTTGGCAATGACGGGATCCGGGCACACCAGTTTATCTTGCGCAACAACGGCCAGGAAATGGCAGTGCAATCGCAGGACTCCACGTTAAATGCACCTATAAATCTGACTTTCAATGATTTCAGAATAGAGACATTCAGTAAAATGCTTGAGAGCGAGCTGTTCAATATGGGCGGCGGAATCAATGGAACGGCGACCATATCACGGCTTGAAACTTCGCCCGTATTTGTATCGGACATTACCATTGACCGGTTTTTCTTTGGAAATGACACGGTAGGCGACATCAATCTGAAGGTCAATAACGAGCGTGAAAACGTATTTGCCGCGGACATCAGCATCACCGGCAATGGCAACGACGTAAAGCTGACGGGTGATTTCATCAATCCGCCAAATGAGCCGTCACAATTGGATTTCGTATTGGATGTCAACCCGTTATCCATGCATACCCTCGAAGCATTCAGCCTGGGATACCTCCGGAACACCGCTGGGGCTATCAACGGCAAGCTCAATATCACCGGTACGGTAGACCAACCGCGCATCAATGGTGCGCTCTTATTTGATAAGGCTACACTCAATGTCGCCATGCTTAACGCGACATTTAATATCGACGACCAAAGCATCAATTTCAATAACAAAGGTCTTCGTTTCAATAAATTCCGCTTAGAAGATAGCGTGGGCAACGCCGCCGTCATCAATGGTACGGTCAATACGACCACCTACACGGATTTTGCATTTGCACTAACCGTCGTTGCGGACGATTTTCAGGTATTGAACTCCACGCAGGAAGACAACGATATGTACTACGGTCGGCTTTTCATGTCGAGCAATCTACGCATCCAGGGAGACATGAATAATCCCAATGTCAGCGGGACCTTGCTGGTAAACGAGAAAACCAATGTCACCTTCGTTTTGCCCAACGATGATCCGGGCATGGTGGATCGCCAAGGGATCGTGCGGTTTGTCAACCGGAGCGACACAGCCCGCGCCAACGTGTTTGCCAAGGTCGACTCCCTTACGCATACCGAATTGGGCGGCCTTAACGTATCCGTCAACGTTGTGACCGATAAGGACGCCGTCTTTACCGTTGTCATCGATCCCGGTAGCCAGGATGCGCTGACAATCCAGGGAGAGGCCGAATTGAATGCCGGTATCGATCCCAGTGGGGATATCACGTTAAACGGTACGTATACCGTTGAGTCGGGCAATTATTCGTTTTCATTCGGCCCGGTAAAACGTTTATTCCAATTCAGAAAAGGGAGTACACTCACCTGGACAGGTGATCCGATGGATGCCCGCATGGATATTACCGCCGTATATAACTTAAGAGCACCGACACTGGAATTGGTACAAAACCAAATCGGCACAGAATCCCCAAATTTGTATAAGCAACGGGTACCGTTTAACGTTACGCTTCACATCAGCGAACAGCTCTTCCAACCCCAGCTGCAGTTTGGTATCGATCTGGATGAAGACAATGCCATGGTTTCGCAAGATGTGGCCAGCAAAGTCAATACCGGATTGGCGCAGCTGCAGGAAAACGAATCTGAAATGAACAAGCAGGTATTCTCACTGATTGTGCTCGGGCGCTTCATGGCGGCCAATCCGTTCGAAAGCCTTTCTGGCGGCGGCGGTGCGGAAGCGATAGCACGCAATACCGTAAGCTCTTTCCTGAGCGGCCAGCTCAATCGCCTCGCTGGCGATCTCATTCAAGGTGTCGAATTTGACTTCAGCTTACAATCGGAAGAGGACTACAGCACCGGAACAGGACAAAACCGAACCGACCTTAACATAGGCGTATCCAAAATGCTTTTCAATGACCGTATGAAGGTAACCGTAGGATCAAACTTTGAATTAGAAGGCAATGCACGGCCGGGGGAACAAACCACCAACATCGCCGGGGACATCGCTGTTGATTACCAGCTCACCGATGACGGCCGTTATATGGCAAGGGCCTACCGCAAAAATCAATACCAAATCACGCTGCAGGGCCAGTTCGTAGAAACGGGCCTCGGCTTCATCGTAAACATGGATTACAACGAATTTAGGGAAATCTTCAATCGTAGAAGCCGTCTGGCGGATGAATTCAACACGGAAAGCCGCCAGTTTCGACGCCGTTGGGACGTCGAACGGATGGAGACCGATACCGCATACCGCGACAGCGTGCGTAAGGTCATCTTGGATAGCCTCGAACGAAATGACCCCGAATTTAGGGAACGGATGCAACAGCGGCGAATGGAACGGCAGCAGGAACAGCAAAATCAGCAAACGACGGAAAACCAACAGGGCGGGGACCAGGTGCCGTCCGTACCGGATACAGCCCGGAAAAACACTGCCCTGCGCAATGAACGGGATGAGGACCTACAGCAAGAAGAAAGGGGGAGTGATGAGCAATAGGTTGGTATCGCTGTGCTATGTCGCCTTCGCTTTGCTTTGCTTAGCAAGCTGCAGCAACCTCAAATACCTGCCAGAAGGTGAACACCTCTATGTCAAAGGGGAAGTCGAAATCAATTCGGACACCATTCCTGAGCGGTATATCGGCCCCTTGAGTGAAGGTCTTGAGGCGCTGCTGCGCCCTAAGCCCAATACCACCATCCTGGGTATGCGTCCGCAGCTCTACCTGTATAACATTGCCGGTGAGCCCAAAAGCGACCGTGGGTTCAGGAATTGGCTCAAAAACAAAGTAGGCCAGCCGCCCGTGCTCCTGAGTGATGTCAACCGGGAATACAATGAAAACGTGCTTCGCAACCGACTCGAAAATTTGGGCTTTTTCCATGCACAGGTGGCTTCGGATACCACCATCGACAACCGAAAAGCGACCGTCACCTACACCGCTACGCCGCATATCATTTACCGAATTAAGTCGGTCACCTTCGATGTGGATAGTAGCGACCTGGGCAAGGCGATCAAGTCTGCGGCGTCCGGATCCCTCCTTCAGGTGGGCAGGCCTTATAACCTGGATAATATTATTGCCGAACGAGAGCGAATAGACAATGAACTGAAAAACAAAGGCTATTATTATTTCAACCCGGACCACCTCATCGTTGAGGTGGATAGCGTTGCGGGCGATCACCAGGTCGATCTTTACGTCATGGTCAAAAACGAGACGCCCGCCAGGGCAAAGCGGCCATATTATATCAACAACATTTATATTTATCCGAATTATACACTTACCCAGCGCGGATACCAGCGTGCTGATCCGACCGATGGCAATGTTTATCAAGGATACCACTTCATCGATCCCGAACACACCTTCCGGAGGTTTGCGTTGACCAACGCCATGATTTTAAGGCAGGGCGAATTGTATACCCGGGAGCGTCACAACCGAACTATCCGGCAGCTGGTCGGCATGGGAAGTTTCCGCTTTGTCCGCAACGAATTTGTGGATGTGGATTCCGCCGGTAAGACAACGAACAAGCTGGATGCGTACTATTACCTCACGCCAATGCCCAAACATGGGCTCCGCATCGAGCTGCTCGGCAAAACCGCAGCGGTATACAACGGGTCGGAGATCAATGTCAACTGGCAGCACCGCAATGCGTTCAGGAGTGCCGAGCTGCTCACCTTTACGGTGTATGGCGGCTTCGAGACACAAACGGGGGGCAACGTCAATCTCAATTCTAGCTTCTATCGCTACGGTATTGAGGCAAGCCTTTCCTTTCCGCGCATGATTGCGCCATTTGACTGGAAACCCACACGGCGGTTCGTTCCCCGCACCGTGTTTACCGCCGGTTACGAATTTCTCAACCGGCGTACGGCGTACAGCCTGAATTCCATGCGGTTTTCATTTGGATACATGTGGCGGGAAAACACTGAAAAAGAACATGACCTAAAAGTACTCGAGATCGCTTACGTGCAACCCTGGAACATCACCGATGCATACCAGGCGCTTATGGATACGGTGCCACCACTCCGGCATGCCATTGAGCCGCAGTTTACCTTTGGTCCCATTTACAATTATACCCGTACCAATACGGCGCGGACGGACCTCAAGCACACCTTCTATTTCAAGGGAGGGCTGGATCTCTCGGCCAACCTTTACGGGCTCATTCGGGGTGCAAATGTCCGCGAAGGGCGCCAGTACCAAATCTTCAACGCCAACTTTTCGCAATACATAAAATCTGAAGTTGATTTTAGGCATTACATGAAATTGGGAACGAATGCTACATTAGCCTCCCGGGCAATGGCGGGACTTGGTTATTCTTATGGCAATTCCACGCAACTTCCATATGTGAAACAATTTTTTTCGGGTGGTCCAAATGGCATACGGGCATTCCGTGCACGGACACTGGGCCCGGGCTCTTATACCCCCGAATTCTATGGCGAAAACAACTTTTTTGCTGATCAGACCGGCGACATCAAAATCGAATTAAACACTGAATACCGTGCGCGGCTAAATAGCATCGTACATTGGGCGGCGTTCGTCGATGCGGGCAATGTCTGGCTGCAAAACTCAGACCCCGAAAAGCCGGGAGCAGCGTTCAGCAGCAATTTCGTCAACGAGATGGCTGTAGGGGCCGGATTGGGCTTGCGGTTTGATTTTACGTTCTTGATTCTCCGGGGTGATTTAGCCATGCCACTGCGTATCCCGTACCGGCCAAAGGGTGAACGTTGGCTATTCGACGAAATCAATTTCCGCAGCCCCGATTGGCGGCGGAATAATTTGGTATTCAATTTGGCGATTGGATATCCATTCTAAAATCACTACCTTAGCTACCGTTGAACAGTAGTGAACACCCAAAAAATAACCTTATGAAGATAACCGTCGTAGGTGCCGGAGCAGTAGGCGCCACTACCGCTGACAACATCGTCCGCAAACAACTTGCGGAAGAAGTCGTCTTACTTGACATCAAAGAGGGATTCGCCGAGGGCAAAGCGCAGGATATCGCTCAGACCGCGGCCTTGCTGGGATTCGATTCCAAAATCACCGGTGTCACAAACGATTACAGCCAAACAGCTGGTTCAACCGTGGCTGTGATCACATCGGGCATTCCGCGCAAACCGGGGATGACCCGAGAAGAACTGATTGGTACCAATGCCAACATCGTGCGTACCGTGGCAGAAAACCTGTTGAAATATTCTCCCGAGGTTATCCTCGTCGTGGTGTCCAATCCGATGGACACGATGACCTATCTCGCACTTAAAGCTACTGGCCTTCCCAAAAACCGTATTATCGGCATGGGAGGCACATTGGATTCGTCGCGCTTTAAGTATCAGCTCAGTCTGCGGCTCGGCGCTTCGCCTGCTGATCTCAACGCCATCGTGATCGGTGGACACGGCGATACCACGATGATACCGCTTATCAAACATGCAACATGGAATAGCTTGCCGGTGACCCAATTTCTCTCCGACGAAGAACAGCAACAGGTTGTGGCTGATACCATGGTTGGTGGGGCCACGTTGACCAAGCTCATCGGCACTTCGGCATGGTACGCACCGGGCGCTTCGAGCGCGGCCGTAGTAGAAAGTATCGTACGCGACCAGAAGAAGCTCTTCACCGCTTCGGTTTACCTCGAAGGCGAATACGGACAACACGACATCAATTTGGGGGTGCCTGTCATCCTCGGCAAAAGCGGATGGGAGCGCATTCTTGACATTCCACTTGATGAAGACGAAAAAAGCGCCTTCGCGAAAAGCGCCGATGCTGTGCGCAGCATGAATAACGTGCTGAAAGAAATCGGGACACTTTAATCAATGATAGCTGTCCCATTGACTTTACTTAATCTGCAGGACGATGGCTTCCACCTTTTGCTGGAAGTCATCGTTTTTAATACGCCTTTTAAGGCCGTGCTGGATACAGGTGCTTCTAAGACCGTGTTTGACAAAGCGACCGTAGAAAATTACCTTCACCGGGATATGGTACTCCAGCATACCGACATGGTTTCTACCGGCTTAGGCACGACATCGATGCAAAGCTTTATCCTGAATGTGCCGGATCTGCAAATCGGCGGCCTCCACCTGAAACATTACGAAGTGGCCGTCTTGGACTTATCCACCATCAACTACGCCTATCAACAGTTGGATATCGAACCCGTCATTGGGGTTATTGGCGGCGATATCCTCAGCGCCTATGGCGGGATTATAGACTATCGGAAGCATACGCTGAAGCTCAGGCAACGAAGGCGCTAATCTACCTGCATACCTCGTCCCGCTATTATCAATTATAGGCGACCGTATTGGTCAATGTGCCGATGTCACCAATCGTGATGTGCACGGTATCCCCTACCTGTAAGGTAAAGTCATCGGCGGGCACCAAGCATGTGCCGGTCATCAGGAAACTGCCCTTATCGAAATAGCATTCGCGATACAAATACGCCGCCAGCTCGTCCAACGACCGTTTCATCCGGCTGATTATTACTGAATCGCGGAACATTAGCTGTCCATTACGGACAATATCCATCTCGATGGTCGTATCGGGATCGATGCCCGATTCAGGAATATAGAGACATGGCCCAAGTGCAGCACTGCGATCATACACCTTCGCTTGGGGCAGATATAATGCGTTTTCGCCCTCTATACTGCGTGAACTCATATCGTTGCCGACCGTGTAGCCTTGAATGCTTCCAGATGAATTGATGAAAAGGGTGAGTTCCGGCTCGGGCACATCCCACGCGGAATCCTTACGGATACTTACCCGGTGCCCATGCCCGGCCACCCGATGCGGCAGCGCTTTGAAAAACAATTCCGGCCGTTCAGCATGGTAAACGCGATCATACAAATCAGCTCCCCCCGAATCTTTAGCTTCCTCCATGCGTGCTTCCATACTCCGCCTATACGTTACTCCCGCCGCCCATACCTCCTGGCCGCCTATCGGGGGAAGCAGTTCCTTATCAATCAAGGCCAACGCCTCCGTGCCTTCGATCGAATCGACGGACTCCAGCTGTGCCCTGAGGTACGCATGGAGGCCGTCGCGGTTGATAAGTTCGTCCCAATCCTGTTGAATTAAGCAATAACGGCCATCTGCCTGGAGAACATGGCCCCGCGTGGTTTTATACAACTTCATCAGAATAATTATTCATCAATGTTTCGAAATGCTTCGCAGTTCATTCCTTATCACATGAACGCAGACACACCTTTACAAAATAAATCAATAATTCGATAAGTTTACACTAAATTGTTGGCCTATTCTGATAGTATATTAGCCAAATCGCATGATGGCGTTACACGAATAAACGGCCGAAGGGCGTGATGAGCAGGTCATCACGCCCTTCGGCCTGTAGTCAACAAACGAGTTGCGACAGGTTATTGGCCTATCACAAAAAACTCCACCCGCCGATTCCATTGGTGTTCTTCTTCCGTACACTCAACCCCCTTGGCGCAATGGTTGGCCAACTTGGTAAAGCCATACCCCTTGGCCACCAGGCGGTCCGCGGCAATCCCTTTACTTACCAAATAAGCCACGGCGGAATCGGCCCGGCGTTGTGTAAGCTTCAGGTTATATTCGTGTGTACCCCTTGAGTCGGCATGTGCGCTCAGCTCAATTCTGGCATCCGGGTCGCTGTTCAAAAATGCTGCTATTTTATCCAGTTCCAACGCTGCATCCGGCCGGATATCGGCTTTGTCGAAGTCAAAGTAAATATTGCGGAGTACGACTACCTCCTGCACTTCGACGGGGGAAAGGAAGATATCCTTCTTCAAGGTGGTGGAGGTATCGATACCGGCCGTTGAAAACGCCATCGGTTTGAATTCGCGGAAACCGGTTTGTTCGGCAGCCAATGTATAGTCGGTATTTTCCGCCAAATTGAATTTGAACCGACCTCCTGCATCGGCATTCACCACCACAGCATTTGCTTCATTTCCTGCGGGGATTAGCGTCACCTTAGCACCTGAGACTGGCAATTTTGTTTTCTCATTATATACGCCACCTTCCAGATCGAGCTGCACGACCTTGTTTAAATTAAACCAATAGATATCGTCTGCACCCATCCCGCCGCTTCGATTTGACGCAACGTATCCTTCCAGTTCCTTATCAAACCGGATAGAAAAATCGTCGTATGGGGAATTAAACGGAAAACCGAGATTGACCGCTTTTGGCATGCCCCTGCGCTTGTCCAGCCGATACACATCCAATCCCCCCATACCCAGATGGCCATCCGAAGAGAAATAAAAATCGCCCCTGCCATCGACACTTGGGAAACGTTCATTGCCCGGTGTGTTGACGGCAGCTCCCATGTTGGCGGCTTCCCCCCAACTCCCATCCGACTGGCGGGTCACGTAGTAGATGTCGGTGCCTCCTTGCCCGCCGGGCATATCCGATGTAAAGTACAGCGTATCGCCTGAAGCGGTCAGAAAGGGATCGCCGACGGACCACGCTGTGATGTTATTATACCGAAAAGCAACCGCATTTTCGCCCCAATTGGGCGCATCCAGCGAATTGGAAAAAATTTCGATGTTAACCGTCACGTCTTTTCCGGCTTTCCGCCTTTCCTCCCGTTTTAGGCTGCGGGTAACGGCAAAATATACTTCATTCCGTTTGGTGGAGAAGGTGGCCGGACCGAAATGATTAGCGCCATCTCCCCAGGTAGCATCCACTTTATTGACGGTTTTGCCGTTGGCCACGTACATCGACAAATAAGGGTTCCCCGTCCAGCCATAAATAACATCCGGCTGATCCGCCCCTGTAAACCGGTCGGACGCAAAATAAAGCCCATCAGGTCCTTGCACCGCGCCAAATTCTGCCTGTTTACTGTTCAGCGCGCGTTCATTGCGGATTTCTACCGCTTTTGCGGGATTTTCCAGCCAGATGACAGCAGAGTCACACGATGCGTACAGCACGTTTAACTCATCTTCGTTGATGGTGCCGGTCGCTTTCGATGCAACTCGAAGATACTGCGCCTTGGCTTCCCTGAATTTTGAATTGTTGCGGAGTATATGCCCATATTGCAGGATATGATCTACTTCCGCGTCGTCCTGGTTGGCCAATTTGGCATACCACGCTTCTGCTTCTCGATAATTCCGGATATGGTAATAAGACTCAGCGAGCCGTTCCGCCGTTCTGATATCTGCTTTTTCTTCGTATGCCCGTTGATACAATTCTATCGCTTTGATGAAGTTGAACGAGTCAAATTCTCTGTCTGCAGATTTCAAAAGGGAATATTGTGCCTGTAAGGGAGCTGCAATCAGGACGCAGAGCCCAACAATTAATAGGTTAACCTTGTTGTCTAAAAAATCCATAGGTAATTGTTTATATCCTTTGCGTGTCAGCATGGTTTACAGTACTCAACGATTAAAAATAACGGGGGGTTCGTACGCGCTGGGTACCCTTAATCAGCGAATAGCCCAATGATATTTCATGCGTGCTTCCCACTTGGTTATGCAACTTATTTAATGCATAATCAAAGGAATAACCTATCCGGAACTGTCCAGCGGCCACAAATTCGGCTAAGGCGATAACGGAGTTAGGGCGCGCCAAATCGTTGGAAAGATTTCCTCCGCTCGATAAGGCGGTCCGGTATGACACACCAAACGTAAACTGCTCAGCAAAGATCACCGCCGCATTCAGGTCAGACACCCAACCACGGCCCGCCGAATTGTGCGCGCTTTTGACCAATACCGACGGCTTAAAAAGGATATCCGAAGCGAACGGCACAATGCCCCCAGCGTTGATATAGTATTGGGTAACCGGAGGGATCCGGGTGGAGCCATTGTTTTCGTTGAAAATCAACCGCGAAATAAGGTTGTCAACGCCCACTCCCGCAAAGAAACGGTTATTGGAATAATGGACACCAAATCGTGCGTCCGGGAGAAATGAATTTTCGATATTCAGTGGCTCGGGGTCGCCGGTTCTCACCCCGGCGTTATCATAGGCAGAATGGATAACGCCTAAGCCGAGTCCGAAAGCCAGCCGATCTTCGGGGTCCCATCCCACCCGCAGCCGATACGCATAATTTGCGTAGGCATAGATACGTTTCTCAAGCCCCACTCGGTCGCTCATCAAATTGAAGCCAAGCCCCATGTTATCATTCGCCGCCCGCATATCGGCTGCCAATGCCAACGTCCGAGGACCATCGGGCATACCCGTCCATTGCGAGCGGTAATAGGTATGCAGATTGGCAGGGCCGCGGTAACCAGCATAAGCGGGGTTGATGTATAGTGCATTAAACATGTATTGACTGTACTGGGCTACCTGCTGGGCTACGGTGGGCAGCACAAAGAACGTTGTCAGCAATAGGAAAAATATCTTTTTCATCTTATTCTCTTATAATTGAGGTAATCATTCAGCGCATTGTTACGATGATACCTGCCGGGATCCGATCGGTCCCGGCAGGCCGTTCAATTTTTATCGGTTGGTGACTCTGATGATGGCAATCGGACCTTTATGGGTCTGCCATTCGCCATTATTATTTCGGACACGTAGGATATAATAATAGGTGCCCTCTGCCAAAGTTCCACCATCCCAATCGTTGTTGTAATCCATGCTTTTATAAACTTGATTTCCCCACCGATTGATTATGATCAGTTCCCTGCCTTGGTATTGCATCACGTTTTTGATCACAAAGCGATCATTCAAGCCATCTCCGTTTGGTGTAAACACATTCGGGATGTCTATCGTCGCATCAACCGGAATCGGATTGGTGTTGTCCTCATCATCGGGGTCTTCCGTATCCGGGTTGCGATCTGGCCCCCAAACTGCAATGCCGTTGGTAATCGTATTGGTGGCAGTTGGCTCTACATTGGCATTTATACGTACCACGATGGTTGATCCCACGCCTACCGTACCGGTGGTCGTGATGGTAGCGGTGTTGCCTGTACCATTGATGGTTGCCGCGCCGGAGACAATTTCATATCCAGCTATCGTCACCCCGGCACCGGGGCGCTCATCGAGGGTAATGACCCTTCCCGACCCAATTTCCAGCGGTCCATTGTTAGTCACCGTCACGGTGAAGGTTGTCGGCTGCCCTGCGGTCACTATGGACTGGTCCGCTACTTTCTCAATGCTGAGCGTGTAGGGTCGTCCCACCGGAATTTCGGGCGTTTCGTCTTCATCGTCTTCGTCGTCCGTATCGGGGTTCTTATCCGGGCCCCATACGGCTATTCCATTGGTAATCGTCGACCCGGCAGGTGCGGTCACATCCGCACTGACGGATACGATGACAGTGCCGCCGGATGGAATAGCGGCCGACGTGGTGAGCGCAGCCCGATTTCCTGAACCAGTCGCCGATGCGTTGCCCGACGTCACCTGGTATCCGGTAATGGCAACTCCGGTTCCTGGCCGTTCCTCCAAGCTGATGACCTCACCCGCTGCAATGGTTGACGGGCCATTATTGGTAACGGTAACCGTGAATGTGGTGCTTCCACCGGAGACCACGGTTTGGTCATCGGCCATCTTCGTGATGCGCAGCGCGTAGCTCGGGTCTACCGGTATTTCGGGGGTATCATCCTCATCATCCGGATCGGCGGTCTCAGGATCCTTGTTCGGGCCCCATACGCTGATGCCGTTTGTGATAGTGCCCTCAGCATCGCCCATTACGGTCGCACTTACGCTGACCACGATGGTGCCACCCATTGGCAATACTGCGTTTGTGGTCACCACGGCGTTATTCCCTGTACCATTTACGGTTGCCGGACCCGAGCTGACTGCATATCCCGTAATCGCCACGCCTTGACCGGGTCGCTCCACGAGCCGGATATCTTCGCCAACGCCGATGTCGGACGGGCCTTCATTCGTGATTGTAAGCGTGAACGATGTGTTTTCGCCGGCTTTCACCCGTGCCTGATCAGCTACCTTTGTAATACTCAGGGTGGCATTGGGGTCTACCGGTATTTCAGGTGTATCGTCTTCATCGTCCGGATCTTCGGTCTCCGGATCTTTGTCGGGACCCCATACGCTGATACCATTGGTAATGGTAGCCGGAGCATTGGCATCGACAACTGCGGTAACGCTTACCGTAATCGTACCGCCCACGGCAATCTTAACGGTGGTAGTCAGTACGGCTTCGTTGGCTGTACCCGCAATAGTAGCTGCACCAGCGGTTACCGCGTAGCCGGTAATCGTCACGCCGGCACCTGGACGCTCTGCCAAGTGGATGGCCTTGCCCACCTCAATGACCGATGGTCCGTCATTAACCAACGTAAGTGTAAAGGAAGTAGTGGTACCCGCTTTTACGCGCGGCTGATCAGCGACCTTGGTGATGCTAATATTCGAAGCGCGATCCACAGGAATTTCCGGCGTATCATCCTCATCATCCGGTGTGTCGGTATCCGGATCGTTATCCGGACCCCACACACTGATGCCGTTGGCGATGGTCGCCGGTGCATCCGCATCCACGTCGGCCGTTACGCTCACCGTAATGGTACCCCCCACCGGAATCACCGCACCGGTGGTCACCGTGGCGCTGTTGCCCGTGCCTGCTACAGTGCCGTTGCCGCTCGTCACGGTATAGCC
>NZ_FUYS01000002.1:0-407 GCF_900168055.1 Parapedobacter luteus | reverse complement strand
ATGGTTGCCGGCGCATCCGCATCCACGTCGGCCGTTACGCTCACCGTGATGGTACCCCCCACCGGAATCACCGCACCGGTGGTCACCGTGGCACTGTTGCCCGTGCCTGCTACAGTGCCGTTGCCGCTCGTCACGGTATAGCCCGTAATGGTCAGCCCTGCACTCGGGCGTTCGCCCAGACTGATTATTTTACCGCTTTGGATAGCTGACGGGCCATCATTGGTGATCGTCAGCATAAAGCTGATGCTTTCGCCCGCAGTTACCCGATCGGCGTCCGCCACCTTGGTGATGGACAGCGTCGACGCTCGGTCTACGTTGTAATCCGGCGTCGTATCCGTACCCTCAGGCGTGCTGTAATCGCCCGCAGGGTCTTCACTCCAGATATTAATCGTGTTGTTCACCACGTC
>NZ_FUYS01000003.1 GCF_900168055.1 Parapedobacter luteus | reverse complement strand
CCTAATATCAGTAAATCAAAGAATGAAAGCAAATCACAACTCGGAAATAATCATTGTTAAAGCTTTATAAGCTGTGTCTAATATCAGTAAATCAAAGAATGAAAGCAAATCACAATATACGATGATGGTGTTATGCGGTTTGAATGGCTGTGACTAATTCATTTTTATCACAAAGAAGTATTTATGTATTCGAATTTTCAATACACGGTGTGCAAAATTCAATCTTCGTCTAAATCCTCTTTATATAATATCCATTTTTCATCGGTTTTCGGCGCTTTGCGCATAGGGAGTAGTTTTGGGCGTTTGCGACGACCGGAGAGAACGGCCAACCCCTCGATTAGCAATTTAGGCCGGAAACTTCCTGCCCACAAAGTGCCAACGTGCATATACAAATCATATCCGGTCACTCCATCTCGGAAATAGCCTTCAAGTAGCAATCCATCCAGCAATGCTACCATCCGTTGCCTATCGCTTGAGTCTACGGTGATTTCCGCAATTGGGATGCTATAAGGCTCCAGTTTAACCCACTGTGGTTTTCCGCCAACCATTATTTGCCGTTCGCCACGATACATTGTTTTTGTCTTGTATGTGGTTTTCCGCGCTTCAATCTTGATGTCGTTCTCAGGCAGCGACTCTTTGAATACAAAATCCTTCGGCACACGATGGAGCACCCTTGCGTAGCGGTTGATGTGGTTGAAATCGTAGGCATCTGTGGTGGTAAGGTCTTCGTACTTCACTACATCTGCTACATCTCGTCCTATCAAAAATGCAAATTCCTCTTGCGCATAGCCATTGGCCTCCCGGTGCTTGCGTACTTGGGTGTTCAATTCATAATCAAGGGAAGGGTATACGAGCATAATCAACAACCTATAAATCTAGTGTTCTGATGATTTTACAACATCTTCCTTCTTAATAGATGCTTCCTCAGATTTATCGAAGATGGTGATTAAATAAATGTCGGTACCCTCTTCCGATTCCCTCACCAAATAGGTGATTACCCTAAACCCGCCACTTTTTCCAGTGCCTTTCGAAGCATCGGCTACTCGTACCTTATAGATGTTAGCGCCATAGCTGTTTCCCATCTGTGGGTTTTCGAGCAAATCACCTTCCAAGGTAGCGAGGCTTTGACCAAGCGTCTTATATTTTTTCAGAAGCCGTTTTGCTTTTTTGTAGAAATAGGGTTCAGGATTGTTTATGAACACATGGTTATTTGCGCAACATTCACTGACGGCTTTCAATGCAGCATCAAAAGAAGTTTAAACTTGCGGGTGAGCGTGTTGGTCAGTTCGGTTAATACCTGCGTGCTGACATAAGAATCGGTTTCCGCGATAATCTTACGGGCGGTAAGCTGTTTGTCCTTATCTGATACCGAATAGGAATAGACCAAAATATTGGTATCCAAAAAAACCTTATCGCTCATTCGCTTCGTCTCGGTCAAACTTGAAGCCAGTTGTGTCAATAGCAACGGCGTCAAAAGTCACCTTCTTTTTTGCTTGTTTGGTAGCTTGTTGAGAATCTTTACGAAAACGCAACAGCTTCAATTGCTCCAAATCACGAAGGAGGCTCATTGCTTTGTCATTCAATATTTCCAATGTTACTGTTCTCATATCAGCAAATTTACGAAAGATGACTTGTTAATCAAAATATGTTCGTTATCATGCATTCGGATCATACGTTGGATTCCGTTGGAAGCGGATGAGCTTGTTGGATTCGTCAGCTTCAACCTTAATCAGCTTGGCCTCATAGTATACGTCTTCCAATGCTGGGTCAAAGAAGTTTTCAGGTTTCTCTTCATCGAAGAAGCGGTTGGCATATTCCCGGATTTCGTAACGTGTTCGGCCTTCATCAAAATAACCCTCCTCCAATAATGACCGCAGCGCAGCTTTGGCAGACATTTCTTTCAATATGGGTATTTTGGTCTTGTCCTGTAGGGTGTCGTCGGGTAAGAGAGTGTCCGGAAGTATGTCTTCCATGGTCAACCCAAGATAATATGCAGCCTTTTTTAGCGTGCCTGGCGTATATTTATTGGATGTAAACTCATTTTCAATTTTTCTCACAATGGAATCGCCGTCAAATGGACTTATCTCGCGGGAAAGCTTTTCTGGTGAAATACCAAGTTCTAGGCGTCTTTCACGAATTCTGTCTATAAAATATTGGGCTAACGGGGTAATTTTAGCTGGTTTCTTATTGTCTTTTTTGCTTGAGCTCATTTATTGCTAAAAGAGCATATAAATAGCATCTAATTTTGTGACAAAAATTTGCATTATATATTTGCTTACGTTATATTTGCGTCGTTACCAAATTGTTGAAAAGTAAATAAGTAGAAAAATATAGTAAAACAGAAGTCGATGTGTGTTTAGGCTTCTGTAATTTTTTAAAGAAGAGCATTAACAAAAGAGTCTCGTTCACAAACTCTAACAATTAATCACAGACGAGACGGTAGGTAGTTAATGCCCATGGTGATATTTTGCGTACTTTTGGTGCGTTAAGGTAGCGCTGTGGGCTCTACTGAATCCGTTCTGTGAGGGGTTAGAGCCTTGTGAAGCGGTAGTAGGTAGGGTTCACAGCGCTATTCGTGTTTACGACCCCACTAGATTACCGGAGACTCGTTTTCAAATCTAACCATGAAAACGAGTTTTTTATTTTTACAACCTGCCAGTTTTCCATCTCGAATAGGAGAGGGGAGAGCTATTTTATCTAAGGCGTGGGAGATTTCCACGGTTAATCTTCACAAAAACATCATTGGTAGGCCAGTTTGATTGAAGTGAAAACCCGGAGTTAGTTACTCAATTTTTCACTTTAGTCAAACATCAAATGAAGCAAAAATTACGCTTAGGGGATAACTATGCCCTGTTGGCAACCAACGATACAAAACATAAACGAAAACGAGCAGTCCATGCTCCGCTTGACATTCGCTCATCCTCCGTTCGTTTTTCGCTGCTCCTTCGGTGCTTCTCTGCTGCTCTTCTGCTTGAGAAGTGGAGAAGGAATGGAAAACAAACGGACAATAAGGGGAAAACCGGAAGTACAGATAACCCGCAGGTGTACAGCAGGTGTTGCGCAAGTAATGGTCTCCAGCGGAAGATAAGCGGAGCGGAAGCGGACAATCTCGACGGACAATCCCTATGGGGTAAGCAGCGGTTCCCCTTATCCCAAATCCCACCTTCCCTTATCCCTCATCCGTGCCCTATCCCAGTCATATCCGTGTATCCTTCGGTAAAAGTACCCAAAATCGGCATTTTAGCGAAGGTTTGGCGGCTTTATGGCGGGATAAAGGCGTATACGGAGGGGTATGGAAGATGTATTGGAAGCTGTATCAAGAAAAGTTTACTATGTGTGCAGACCCATGCGCAGGCCCCCGCCCACCCCGGGCGGGGCCGCGCAAATGGGGTACTGGCACTGCTCCTGCTGGCGGTAAGCATTTCCATCCAAGCCAGTCCGCTTACCCGCCAATCGGTCCCCGGCGACAGCCTGTCTGGCAGGCAGGCAGACATCACACCGCTGCAAATAGGCGATGCCATACCCGATTTGCCTATAACGCTATTTAGTTCGCCGGATGCAGAGCGGGAAACAACCGTTAGCCGTCTTGCAAACGGTAAATGGATAATACTTGAGTTTTGGAACACATTCTGCGGTCCATGCATCGCATCGCTGCCCCATCTTTTTGACCTGCAGGCCAAGTTCAATGACAGCCTCACCGTGATTCCGGTAACTCATGAGTCCGGGGATCATATCAGGCAATTCCTCAGCAAAACAAGATCGCCTCATATCGATAAGATAAGAGACAAGTTTATATCGGCTGTAGATGATAAAACCCTCGCTGGTCTATTTCCAACACAATCGTTGCCCCATACCGTCATCGTAGATGACCGCGGCATCGTGCAAGTGATTACAAGGCCACAGGCATTGGATGAAAAGAGAGTTTCGACCCTTTTGACAGCTGGCGTGGAGGAAGCGGGCATAAACACGATAGCGGACGCTACAGACCTGTCGGTACTTGATATAAATGACAATAGGCACGCGGGCCTGCAATTATACAGTGCACTTTCCGGCCATCATGTCGGAGCGGTTCACCAGATTATCTGGGAAACCGATTCAACGAATCATAGAAGCCGGCTCATTGTAAGTAACGCTGTTATCCCCAAATTGTACACCATAGCCCTCAACTCGCCGCTGCCAATCAATAAAAATAGAATTATCCTGGAAATATCCCATGCCCGTATCCGCAACCTGCTCATGCCCGCAGCTAATACGATGAGCACCGATCGTCCAGATCTTTTCTGCTATGAAATATTTTTCCCCAGTGTGCTCGGACGGCATCAGGTATTGGAAAAAATGAAAAGTGATCTCGACTTTTTCCTGCAATTACATGGGCGCATCGAATCACGCAGTATGCGCTGCCTTGCACTAAGGGCAATAGACAGTCCTCCAACGTATAAATCGGAGAGCGGCAGTCGGGTCAAAGTGGTAAGTGGCCGCATAAACAGCCGATTCGTCGATCAAATAAAGGATGTAGGCGCGCTGCCAAATGGCGTGGATACCTATATCAGGCACGGCAAATTCGCAGATGTGATGATGATGATTGACGAAATCACAAACGAACCCTTGCCCTCGATTCTTAATGAGACGGGCTATGAGGGTAGGTTCGACCTCGATTTCCCATCTACAAACGAGGCAACGCTGGAAGCCATCAACACAGCGCTGAATGCACAAGGGCTTGAACTAAGCTGGGTCGAACGTGAGATGGACATGTTTGTCCTTACCGAAAACGGATTTGACGGCGACTCCGGCAGGCTTCAACTTACTGATTTTGGCTATATTTTTTCATCAACCGCTAAACAATAATAAACCAAACCATGCACATTAAAACGCTTGGCGTGATGACAGCCATACTCTTGCACGCCGCAACACTATCTGCTCAATACCGCATCACAGGCACCATAATTGACCAATCAACGAACAGTCCATTACAAGGCACATCTGTAAAAGTGAACGGTAAGCATCCTGTTGCATATACAGATGCCAAAGGGCGCTTTATCCTCTTTGCCGATGATAGTGCAAATGTTTTGCTTAGCTTCCAGCACCTGGGATATATGTCCGTAGACACCATGCTGTCTAAACTGCCGCCATCAGCCCCGTTACTTATCGGTCTTGAGGCAAACACGAGCATTCTCGAAGAGGTAGAAGTATCTACCGGATATCAGACCTTGCCCAGAGAACGGCTTACAGGATCGTTCGGGCATGTAGACAACGAATTATTCCATAGGCAGATCGGCCCGGACGTCATCAGCCGATTGGACGGGCTGGTGCCGGGTATGTTATTTGATAAGCGGGGCGGCAACGAAACCTCCTTCAAAATACGGGGACTTAGCAGCATCACTCCCGCTGCGGCTCAGCCGTTGATAATCGTTGATGATTTTCCATATGAAGGAGATATCCAAAACATCAACCCAAACGATGTCGAGAATATTACGTTCTTGAAGGATGCCGCTGCCGCCTCCATCTGGGGAGCGCGTGCTGGCAACGGGGTAATGGTCATAACCACTAAAAAGGGAGCGCTAAACAAACCTGTTTCCATAACCGCAACGGCCAATGTATCTGTCCAGAATCAAACAGATCTGTATTACCGGCCTGAGATGACCCCTTCAGATTTTATCGATATTGAACGATTCCTTTTTGAGCAAGGAGCCTTTGACAATGCGCTATCCAACACCGTCACTTGGCCGGTAATCACTCCGGCTGTGGAAATCTTGCATCGGCAACGCCAAGGCCTTATTTCAACGGAAGAGGCAGATCGGTTACTTGATGCGCTGCGCTCACAGGACATTCGCAAAGACTTGGCTGAATATGTATACCAAAGACCGGTAGGCCAGCAGTATGCCCTCAACATGAGCGGCGGGAGTGACCGGGCGGGTTACTTAATCTCCGGCGGGCTTGATAGGGCGGCTTCCCAACAGGTGGGCGATGGCTACCAGCGCATTACACTTCGTTCCCAAAACACCTATAAACCCATAAAGAACCTAACCGTGCAATCAAACATCATGTATGTGCACAGCCAGCGGGAAAACAACGGGTTGGGCGTGCTGGGCACCTCGAATGCATCCAGCTCAATATATCCCTACGCACAGCTGGTGGACGCCGACGGTAAACCCGCAACGGTTGTCCAAAATTACCGCTTGGGTTTCGTGGATACGGCAGGCAATGGAAAACTGCTGGATTGGCACTACAGACCTTTGGAAGAGATCGGTTTGGCGGATAATACCTCACGCATAAACGATCTGTTGATCAACCTCTCGGCTACCTATCAGTTGCTGCCTGTGCTCAACATGGAGGTTAGGTATCAGTATCAAAATCAGCGCACCGGCGACAGGAATCATTACAGTGATCAAACGTTCTATACCCGTGACCAGATCAATAGGTTCACCCAAATTTCGGGCGACGATGTATATCGTCCACTCCCGCTGGGAGGTATTCTCCGGTCTCAGGAAGGCAATCGATATAGTCATAACCTACGTGGCCAACTGAACTTTTCATCCGCATGGAACTCCGGCCACGACTTAGCAGTACTGGTTGGAGGGGAGCTGAGACAGGTGGAAGACCTGCAAAACGCTTCCACTGCCTATGGTTATGATGACGAATTGATGCTTGCTCAACCCATTGACTTGGTAAATCGATATCCAATCTATGGAGGAATGGCATTCGACAGCCCGTTGGGAGAGCCGCAGTCGTTTGCCGGATTGATGAACCGCTTCGTGTCACTGTTCGCCAACGCGTCGTATCGCTTCCAGGCAAACCATACGTTGACAGCCAGTGCGCGCAGAGATGCATCCAATCTTTTCGGTGTAAATACCAATAACAAGTGGAAGCCATTATGGTCTTTAGGTTATAAGTGGAATATTTCCAACACGCCTTTTTACAGCTGGCAATGGCTACCCCAGCTTTCGATACGGGCTACCTATGGCCATAGCGGAAATGTTAACAATGCGACAGCGGCAGTAACGACGATCGATTACCGTGGGCTCACCCCATTGGGCAGAAATCTGCATGCTTTTATCATGAATCCGCCCAATGCGGATCTGCGGTGGGAAAACGTCGCCACGACCAATTTGGCGCTGGACTTCGGTCTTCTGAACAACAACGTGTCCGGTAGTGTGGAGTACTTTGTCAAGAATGCCAGCGATTTGATAGCATCTGTCCCTGCCGATATAACAACCGGCTTTACCAACCTCACAAGAAACGCTGCCGAAATCAGGACCAGCGGATGGGATGTGACACTTAACAGCCGTAATCTTCGGGGAAGGATAGGTTGGTCTACCGATTTTTTCCTTTCCGTCAACCAGACGAAGGTCACACGTTATCTGGTAGAGCGAAGCAGGCCGAGCGCTTATGTAGGCAACGGGGCCAGCCTGCATCCCATCGAGGGCTACGATGCGTATAATATCGTAAGCTACAGATGGGGCGGCCTTGATGCCCTTCAAGGAAACCCCCAGAGTTATGTAAACGGGGAGCTGACCTCAGACTACCTCCATATCATCAATAACACGACCATGGACGACTTGGTATTCCATGGCTCCGCAACTCCAAGGGCATTCGGTTCATTGCGTAACACGTGGTCATTTGGTGGGTTGAGCCTTTCCGCAAACGTCACATACCGTATGGGATACTTCTTCCGCAGACCTACAATAGAATATGCGCAGTTATTGAACAACGGCGTGACGGGCCATAGCGATTATTATTTGCGCTGGCAACAACCGGGGGACGAACGTACCACCACCGTGCCCTCAATGATATATCCTGCCAACAACAGGAGAGATGAAGTGTACCGGAACTCCGAAGCTACGGTTGAACGCGGTGATCATATCCGACTGCAAGACGTCAATCTAACTTATCGGCTAAATAGTCCTGCCCTTCGATCCCTTCCGGTCAAATCGGTATCAATGATGCTGTATGCACGCAATCTTCCGATACTATGGCGGGCAAACAACGCGGGGCTGGATCCCGACTTTCGTGGATATCCCGCTCCCTTTAGTTTTTCAATAGGTATGAACATAACATTTTAAACAATGAGAAAGAAAATAAATATACCAATGACCGTTTGCTTGGTTACAGGCATCCTCACCCTTGGCGCTTGCGCCGAATATCTGGATGTGAAACCCATCCGGTCTTTGGCCATCCCGAACACGCTGAGGGATCTCCAAGCTATTTTGGATAATGAGACACGCCGGAATACGCTGTATCCTTATGCCGGGGATGTTGCTGCCGACTATTATTATCTGGACGAGGCCGGCTTCAATCAACTGAATGACGCGTTTGATGCGCGGAATATCTATCTATGGAAGTCAGATGCAGTGGCCGACCGGGATTGGAGCAATATGTATCTTAATATTTTTGACGTCAACGTAGTCTTGGAAGAGGTAGATGATGCGCAACTCAATGGTTTAACCGAATTGGATAGAAGGCATATCAAAGGCGCAGCACTCTTCTTCAGGGGGCTGGCATTCTACCATTTAGCCCAGATTTTTGCACCGCCTTTTGACGAAGCGGGGGCCGAGAAGTTGTTAGGTGTGCCACTGCGGCTCTCACCAAACATCGAAACGCCTACCACACGTCCTTCCTTGGCAGAGACCTATAATCAAATACTCCATGATCTCACGGAGGCTGTAGCGCTGCTCCCTACCAGTACACCTGTACCCGTAAGGCCAAACAAAGCTGCGGCCCATGCTGCGCTGGCTAAGGCATACCTTATTATGGGAAATTATCAAAACAGCCTTGAGCATGCCAATGCCTGCTTAGACCTCTATAGCGAACTAATTGACTTCAATGATCTCGACCCCGCCGCTGCTAAGCCGGTACCCGCGCTTAATAAAGAGGTACTTTTACACCTACAGATGCCAAATGGAGGAGGCGGGTTCAATAACACAAGGGCAAAAGTAAGCCCAGCGCTTCACGCATTGTACACAGCGGATGACCTGCGAACGGAAATCTTTTATAAGGAGAACGCGGACGGGTCGTATCGGTTTACCGGAGATTATGGAACAAGCGCCACGGTCACTGCGCCGTTTTGCGGCTTAGCCACAAATGAGGTGTATCTTATCAAAGCTGAATGTCTGGCGAGATTGGGAGAGACAGGCTTGGCTCTCGAAACGCTTAACACGCTGCTGAAAAACCGTTGGAAAGCCGGCCTTTTCAACCCCTATGATACAGATGATGCCGAAGAAGCACTGAAAGTCATTATCACGGAAAGGGAGAAAGAGTTGGCGCTGCGGGGCGGGGTACGATGGAGTGACCTTAGACGGCTGAATAAAGACAGCCGTTTTAAAAGGACCGTCACAAGAGAAATGGGCGGGACAACCTATACGTTACAGCCAGAAGATAGTAGATATACGTTTTTAATACCGGCCAGTGTAGTACAGGAAACGGGTATACCGCAAAATGAACGATAACATCAAAAAAGGCGCCCATAACGATAGGCGCCTTTTTGATAATCGGCTTTGCATTTTACCTCAATTCAACAAAAACACATCCCCGTTTGCCGTATTCTCACTTTGTATACGATCTTCCAAATCGTCGTCAATGAACGGCACCGGGTTTGTAGGAGTTGAATTTTCCTCATCTAACGGCGCTAAAATCCCACAAATTTCCGACTCCCCCACACAATTAGAAATGTTCCCGGGCTGATAGCTTTCAGGATCAGTGGCGGGGCCAGAACCATCATGTATCCACGACATTTGTCGGAGATTTGCGAGACTCGCCTTGCTTTCCTTGTGTTTTGCAAAGGAAAAAACCGCGGTAGCCATCATCACTGCCACCATAAATAAACCAACAACTTTTTTAAAAACCATAGGCTTTAAAGTTTTATCAATCTGTACCGTCTCCGTGTGATGTTGGCTGCGCTGGCGCGAGTAAGCAAGCAAATAACCGTTGTGAGTTTGGGCCTTGATATCGCCCCTTTGTTGTCTTGCTATCGCGCAGCCGGCCAAGCCACATCAGCCCGAAAACCGCCCACAGACCGATGGTGAAACATCGGCGCCTCTTATCATATCCCGTTGCAGCCAGACGCCAACGGCTGCAAGTGCCGTAAATACCAAGTTGAATAGGAAATGTACCCACCAGCCCATGCCTTCCAAGAATCCCCCGCAAGAGCAGGGCACATAGCCAAAAATGCCGGACGCTGCCAGGCCCGTATACAGTGTGAAACCGCTGATAAGCATAAGGTTGCCCACCAACCCCGCCCGCCTCAGCCTTGGTGCCGCCACCAGAAACGGAAGTATTAAACCGGTGGCTACCAATAGTTCGGCAATGGGTACACCCCAAACCAGCCATTCCTTCAGCGGCTCGAAAAAATGCTGGCGCCGCATCTTGATGCGGTACACGGGAAAGTCGAGCAGCTTCATCGCTGCCGTATACGTATAAAGGGCCACGAAAAGTACGCGGATCGCAATGTCGAGATATAATGTCTTCGTATTCATGGTATATGTACAGGTGTATTCATATGGAGTCCCACCGGTGTATCAACATAATACCAACCGGTGTCCGACTCGGACAAAATAGTTTCAATGCAGGAGTGCCCGGCGTACTCGAAATAAAGGGCTGTTACCGACCAGATGGCTGCTACGGCAATTCCCCCAAGAATAATAAAACTTACGTCTTTCGCTTCCTTCATACAGACAAAGGTAGGGTACGTCTAACGCGCAGTTAGGTGATTTTGGCTACGGGGTATATGGTTATTTTGGCTACAGCATTCTGTGGCTATCAAACGGCGGCGCTGTGGGGATGTATGTGAGCGATACGTTTTTTCATCAATTCAATGACTGACCTGTGAGAAGTAAACCGTATTTTGGAATTTTTCCAATAGCATCTCTTCGAACCGCTTAGGGGTTTTTAGCAGACTGCTGGTCGATGAATTTCCCAAAAGAAATCCGCAAAAGTAGCTCCCTGAAATATTGAAAAAGGGCCATGGTGGCCCTTTCTATATGGAAGTTTTTGTACAAAGGCTGCCCGCCGTCCTTAGTACCGTTGCAATGCTGTTCGTAGTACAATCCCTGCTGGTATTTGCGGGTGGTTTCGTAGTTGGCCTTCAGTTCATTCCGGTAGTGTGCGTCAATGGGAACGTATGGCGCCACGAGCTTCCAGTCCTCCGGTCCGGTCGGGTTTTCCAGTACCAGTTCTCCAACCGTTTCAGGATACATCAGCGAAAAACGGGTAGCCAGCATGCCCCCCATCGAATGGCCCAAGAGATAGACGTTATCAAGACGCAGTTCGTCCAGCAACGCTTTCGTATTTTGGGCCAGTTGCTGGAAACTAAACGGGTAGCCCACGGGTTTGGATGATTTTCCGAAGCCTACTTGGTCAGGTATCACCACGCGGTAACCGGATTCCGTCAGGACATCGGCGGCGGTTTTGCAGTAGGCACCATTGAAATTCTATCCGTGCAGCAGCACCACCGTTTTTCCGTTGGGCCGTGCCGGGCGGACATTCATATAGGCCATTTTCAACTGCTGGTTTTGGTTGTTGAGATCCAAGTAGTGTACAGTGAAGGGGTAGTCGTAATTGGACAGCATGATGTCCAAGACAGGCCGGTCAGTTTGCGCATCGGCGCCAACCAGGTAAATTACCGTCACAAGGGTTAGCAGTATTCTCTTCATTTTTGGTAACTATTATCAAGTGGATTTTTAGCCGTACCGTATCCGGTCGCCGGAATTCGGTTACTTTATGTAAGTTTGATAAATGAAACAGTTCTTGATCCTGTATGCCTTCATCGGAATGTGTTTCGTTGGAGGCCCCGTCAAAAGCTATGCTCAAGTAAGCAAAGGGGGTTTCAACCACATTGCCTTGTCCGTTTATGACCTCGAGAAGAGCGCATCCTTTTATCGGGAAGTGCTATTACTCGATACCCTTCCGGAGCCCTTTAAAATAGGTAAGCACAAGTGGTTCGAGATCGCCCCCGGTTTTTCGCTACATCTTGTTGCCGACGCGGCAGAAATCAAGGAACACAACCGGAGTACCCATATCTGTTTCAGCGTGGCCTCCATTGACGATTTCATTGATCGGCTTGATGGATTTGGAATAGTCTATTACAACGTGCAGCATGAGCCAGGCAAAGTGGGGACACGCGTGGACGGCGTGAAACAGCTTTATATCAAGGACCCCGATGGTTATTGGATAGAGATCAACGACGAGCAGCGCTAACATAGTGCAGCGCACAGGCGCAACATGGGATTATTTCATGACATCCACGCGAAGCGTGGCGTAAGGCGATCGAACTTCGTTTAGGGTATTCTTTGAAGATGGAACACCACCCGCTTTCCTTCGATGATCAACCGGTCCCCGTCACTCCGGTAGGTTGAGGCGTTTTCCAGTCCATAGATAGTTTGCATTTCCCACTCGAATATGTCTGCGCAATAGCCATAAGTGGCGGGGCCCAGCTCTGAAAACCGAATCGTGTTATTGCCTCCGATATGATAGCTTCCATAGTGGTAATTACATCCGCCTTGCAGCCTCAATTTTCCTTCGGCTTGAAAGGATATCTCATATAAATCCGGTTTTCTTGGATAGGTGCTGATATACTTCGTCGTCTTATCGATTGTTTTTTCCATCTTCCAGCGGGTGTTGGTCAGATCGAGAAGGGTATTCTCTAGGTTGGCATAATCACTCTTTTCACAGCTAAAAAAGGAGCAAACAACTATCACCAGTAAACAAATACGATAGGTACTCATAAATTGATCAGTTAAGTTCGTTATATAAAACGACTAGTTTAGGCTGTTTGCTACAGCTAGCTGTAAATAAACATAATGGATATTTATAACGGCTTCTTCGGCAAAAAGTCCTGGGGTGAAAGTCCAAAATGATCCGCAAGCTTGTTGATATGTTTAAGATTGTATTTCGCGGGATGGGACGCGCTCTCGACATTTCCGATAAAGGAAGGTTTTACATCCAGAATATTAGCAATATCTTCCTGGCGTAAGTCATGTTGATTCCTCAAATTCCTTACAAAATCAATAACATATTGCTCAATTTTCTCCACCTCGTAGGACTTAACAATTCTTGCGAAGCGAAGTAGCCAATACAAATGATAAAAATTTACACAAATATGTGTGTATTTTGAAATCATTTCCTATATTTGTCCATAACATCCTCAGAGCCGCGGCCTGAGAACCTAAAAACGAAAGGATGTTGTCAAAAAGATCAATAAGCAACGGCGTAAGAGCGACCTCTTCGGGTAAGCCCGCGGTGTGTCTGCGGCATCCACGAATACCCGCATCCGGCCGGTGTTCCGGACGTGCATTACGTGTTTTTTTCGTTGCCTTGGTAAAAATATGCAGAAGCGGCGGCAGCCGCCTGAAAACTTTCTATGTGTGCAGACCCTTGCGCTGGCCCTTGCCCTCCCCGGGCGGGGCCGCGCATTTGGGTATTGAACCTGCTCCTGCCGGCTGAAGCCATTTTTTGAATTCGTGGAAGGAACCGATAGCGAACTGCGCCTTGCCTTGCAATTGATTGCCGAAAGGAATACAGCACCGGCCGTGGATTGCCGCCAGTACGGCAACCCACGGTGAGGGTGTAAGCGATAAAGCCTTCCCCCAGATTGAGGGAAGGCTTGCTGTCTGATATATGGAGCCCCGCCAAGGGGATGTTGCATTAACGGGCCGCGCTGACGGTCTTAGACAAGGCCTTGGTTGCTTTGTTGAACGCTTTTTCTTCTTTTTTCAGGGCTACGTCCAGGTGCTTTTGCAACTTGGCGATTTCCTTGGCCTCGTACGCATCGCGCTCGGCATGCAGCTTGGCATAGCGGGCGTTTATCTCTTCAATGGCCTTTTTGCTTTGCTCCACGCGGATGCCGTTGGCAATGTCTTGCTGGTACAGGCCTACGAAAAATTTGTGGTCGCGGTCCAGCTCGGCATGGTTGCCACGGCTTGTTTTGATGCGTGCTTCAGCCAGGTCATACTGGTTGTACAGCGTCACCATGTTGTGCTGATGAAAGGCTGCGGTTTCCTTCAGTGCAGTGGCGTTTTTCTTTTCGTTAGACGGATCAATAGGGGCGGTGCCGGCAAAGCTGTTTCCGAGGGCTGCTACGCTAATCAGGGTGCTTAATACGAACGTTTTCATGATGATATCTTTTTGTGGTGAATAATGTATTTGTTACTACTTTTTTTGCTGTTGTTTTGTAGATATGACGACGGCAGTTGGAAAACGTTGCACGGCAACAGGGTGGTTTTAGACGAACGGTAGGTAGGAATCGACCAACGGAAAAGGCTTTAGACTAAATGGTCGATTTTATAGACGAATAGCAGGACCGTTGTTCGATAACTATCGCCCGGTTGTACTTGATCGGAAAGTGGACCATTACGCATAAAGCACCTGGCAGTTGCCACAGAAGAAACTTCTTCGGTTGGTTTTGCCCGTATGGGCTTTGGTAAACGGGATTTGGCACCGGGGACAGGTCTTTTTGGTGTGGGCCAACCAATGCTTCTTTAGCGTAAATTCCTTTTTCCAGTGAAGAAACTCAAATGCGTAGTTCCTGACCTCCCGTACCATTTCTTCCAATTTGGCGTTTGGCAACGCGCCTAAATGGGACAACGGGTGTACCCTGATGCGAAAAAGCACTTCATTCTTGAAGATATTTCCGCTTCCGGCAAATATGTCTTGGTCCAACAGGGCGTCGCAGCAAAGTGCGTGCGGGGCATTTTTTAACTTTTTTAAGGCCTTTCCGGCATCCCATTCCTCAGCCATGACATCGCTTGACCAGTCATAGATTTCATCCGCAGGTTTGTCTAAGATCTTTACGGAGCATGCATAGAAGTTCAGCTCATCCGTTGCAAACTGCAGGCTTAATCTCACCGGTGAGGGCTTCCGCTCGTTGATGCGGTAGGTCCCGAATAAAAGAAAGTGAATCCGCAGGGTAAACGTTTCGAAACAAACCAGAAAATGCTTACCCCACGAACGGAAGCTGAGCACAATCTGCCCCGGCAATACATGCTGGTCGATTTTGCTATTGCCTGAGACGGCACGGATCGGCTGCCCCTCCAAGTGCAAGGATAGGACAGCTTCTTTTAAGATAACGATGGACGGTCCTTCCGGCATCACATGTCGATTAACGTAATCATTGCGACGATAAGCTGCCGGTATAACAATGGGCAGCGGGGAATGTTCGCATGATTTCGTGGCGTGGTCTCTTGCCGGCGCGGAATGACGCCGGGTGTCGTAAAAGCACATGAAATTTTGCTACCTTTATCAATTAAAATCGTCACACATGTTAGAGCCATTTGATCTTGAAATCTTTGACAATACTTATTCCGTTTTTCCGGAGGAGGAGGGCGTGTATACCATTTATAAAGATGGCAAGGAATACCTACAGATACAGAAGGACACCGAAAGCCAGTGGCTGAAGCTCGATCCGGCATCGGGGATCCCGCTTTTTGGGCTGGATGAGGAGGTCAATGCCATCGGACAGGCTATCGCTGCCCGCGAGGGAAATAGCCGATAGAAATCCCGGCCGGGTTGCGAAAACTTCCGAAGCCGCAAAAATTCTCGTATTTTTGCAAATCAAGTTGCGAGGAAATAAATAGCATGCCAGTAAAGATACCAGACAATCTCCCAGCGATATCACTGCTCAAAAATGAGAACATCTTTGTGATGGATGACCTGCGGGCCAATACACAGGATATTCGTCCAATGCGCGTCATCATCCTGAACCTGATGCCGCTGAAAATTTCTACGGAAACTGATTTCATCCGGCTGCTGTCAAACAATCCGTTGCAGGTGGAGGTTGAATTTTTGCGCTTGGATACGCACACCCCCAAAAATACGCCCGTGGAACACCTGGAGATGTTCTACAAAGGTTTCAAGGAGGTTGCGGAAAACTTCTACGATGGGATGATCATCACCGGCGCGCCCGTGGAGATGCTGGATTTTGAGGAGGTCACCTACTGGGATGAGATCAAGATGATTTTCGATTGGGCGCGAACGCACGTCACCTCTACTCTCTACATCTGTTGGGCTTCCCAAGCGGCGCTGTACCACTTTTATGGTGTCGGCAAAATTCCATTGGATAAAAAGCTGTTCGGTGTTTTCAAACACAGCGCGCTGGATAAGAGGCATCCGTTGTTTCGTGGCTTCGATGATGAGTTTTATATTCCGCATAGCCGGCACACCACCATTACGGAAGCAGATCTGGCTGGCTTAGCGGATGTTGCGATCCTCTCCAAATCGGAGGACGCCGGCGTAGCTATCGTTTCTTCAAGGGGCGGGCGGGAATTTTACTTGACCGGCCATTCGGAGTATGCGCCATGGACCCTCCATGAGGAGTATACCAGGGATCTGGAAAAAGGGCTTCCCATAGATACGCCCAGGAATTATTATGCCGGCGATGATCCGCAAAGCGAGCCGGTAGTCCGTTGGGCCAGCCATGCGAACCTGCTGTTCAACAACTGGTTGAATTATTTTGTTTACCAGGAGACGCCGTTTGACCTGAAGGAAATTGCGCATCTCAGTGAAATCAAGCAACACAGTTAGCGTGAAAATGCTTAAAAAGATGCGATTACTGTTTCTGTTGGGCTTATTGGTTTCGGCGGAGGCCTACTCGCAATCCATTGCAACGCTGCGCCGGCAGATAGCGCAAATCGCCGATTCGAAAGATGCGGTCGTCGGTGTGGCCATCACTGGCCGCGACGGTCAAGATACGCTGAGCGTTTATGGATCGAGGCGCTTTCCCATGCAGAGCGTCTTCAAGTTTCCGATTGCCGTGGCCATGCTTTCGGAGGTAGACAAGGGTACATTCTCCCTTGACCAAAAAATAACAATCAAAAAGAGCGAGCTGCTGCCGGGGATTTACAGCCCGATACGGGAAACGTATCCCGAAGGTGCTACGCTTACCATTGCCGAAATACTTCGATACACCGTTTCGCTGAGCGACAATGTGGGGTGCGACGTCTTGCTGCGGCTTCTTGGCTCGCCGCAGGTGGTTGAGCGGTACTTCCATGAGCGCAGCTTTAAGGAGATTTCCATCAAGATCAATGAAGAAATTATGCAGGGCGACTGGGAGGCGCAGTTCCGGAACTGGACGACACCGAATGAGGCCAACCGCATCCTGCAAGCATGCTATGAAAACCGGGATAACCTGCTTTCGCCGGAAAGCTATGATTTCCTGTGGGGGCTGATGAAAACCACTGAAACCGGGAAGAACCGGCTGAAGGGGCAGTTGCCGGAAGGGACAGTCGTGGCCCACAAAACGGGTTGGTCTGGCCGGAATGAAGTCACAGGCATAACCGCTGCCGTAAATAACATTGGTGTGGTGTTTCTGCCGGATGGCAACTATTTTTACATCAGCGTGTTTGTAACCGACTCGAAGGAGGATCTGGAAACAAATGAGCGAATCATTGCTGACATTGCCAAAGCGGCATGGGATTATTTTGCGCGCCAGTAAAAAATATTCAAGCCGCCGCGCACAGGAAAGCGCGCGGAAATTTTGTATACTTGCAAGACGGCGGTCGGGGTATCATGAACATCCAAATCCATAAGGTAAACGGTAAGGAAATTGCTGAAGTAACTTCAGACAACGTAATCATTCAGCACGCTGATGATGCATTGGATCTGCTGGGTAATATCTATTATCAAGGCTTTGACAGTGTCATTATCTACGAGCAGAATGTCACCGCGGATTTTTTTGACTTAAAAAACAAGATGGCGGGCGAGATACTTCAGAAATTTTCGAATTACCGTATCCGTCTGGCAATAGTCGGCGACTTTTCGAAGTTTACAAGCCAAAGCCTGAAGGATTTTATTTACGAAAGCAATCAGGGGAAGCATATTAATTTTGTTGCCTCCGTTGGCGAGGCACTGGACACGTTGGCTAAGTAGCGTCCCGGCTAGAGACGTTGTGGGATACGGTTTGCTCCAGCCACTGCGTGATGTCATCGAAAACCAGCAGGCAGTCGTCCTCGTTGAGTATTTCATGGCGCATACCGGAATAGAGCTTCCAAACGACGTGTTCAAATCCGCGGTGCCGCAGATCCACCGCTGTCTTTTCCACACCTTTCCCGAATTCGCCGATGGGGTCGTCCGCACCGCTGACAAACAGCAATGGCATCTTTTTGGGGATGCGTTTTGCCCAGCTGGACCGGGTCGCCTCGATATTGAGGGAAATGAGGCCGAAGAATGCATTGTTGCTGAAAGCCACGCCACATAGGTCGTCGTCAAGGAATGTTTTTCGGTTTGTTAAACCGGCGCTCAGCCAATTCGTGCCGTCATTGGGTTTTTCGTGCCTGAATTTATGGTTGTTAATCGCACCGAAGAGGCCGTTGAGCCGCTTGCTGCGTTTGGTAGGTGCGATAAGGTTGGCCATGTACAGTACCGGACGAAACAGGGCGGCCAACGGATTCGGGCCGCCCGTCCCCATCAGGATGGCCCCATCAAAACGGTGTGCGGACCTCTGGAGCAGCACGCGGGCCATAAACGAACCCATGGAGTGCCCCATCAAAAACAGTTGTACACCCGGAAAGCGCTGCGACATGAAATCGGCCATGCGTACGGCGTCATCAACCAAAAGCTTGTCGGGCTGGTTCCTGCGGAAAAATCCCAACTGCTCTTTCGTTTTTGCGGTACGCCCATGTCCGATATGGTCGTAGGTGAGCATGGCATAGCCTTGTTTTTTTAAATAGTTCGCAAAACGTTCATACCGCCCGCTGTGCTCTTGCATGCCATGCAGCAGTAGGATAGCTGCCTTTACGGCTGTTCCTTCCGGCTGGTATACCGTGTAATGAATATGATCAGGTGCAACACTTTTCATATTGGTAGTTAAAGGTAGCAATTGAAAATCAATGCAGAATCACAGGAATGTCATACGTTGTTTGTTTATTGGTATATCGGGAAAAACCGATATATCTTTGTGCCATGAACGAACTGGAGATTTTCAAAGCCTTATCAAACCAAACGCGTTTGCAAATTCTGCAGTGGCTGCGGGAGCCGGAGAAGCATTTCCCGCCGCAGGGGCATTCGTTTACCGAAGTGGGGGGTTGCGTGGGGCAAATCCAGCAAAAATGTGGGCTGACGCAGTCTACGGTATCCGAATACTTGGCATTGCTGCAGCGGGTGGGATTGATAACGGCTACCCGCATGGGGCAATGGACCTATTACAAACGCAACGACGAAGCGTTTGAGGCGTTGGGAAAGTTCGTGCAATCTACACTTTAAGTCATTCAAGATATCAAATTCAATGGACACGACAACGCTTTTTAAGCCTTTTCAACTGAAATCCCTGAACCTGAAAAATCGGATCGTAATGGCGCCGATGACACGTTCATTTTCGCCGAATGGTATACCTACTGCTGAGGTAGCGCGGTACTATGCTAAGCGCGCTGCCGGAGAGGTGGGACTGATTTTGTCTGAAGGAACGGTCATTGACCGGGCTTCTTCATCGGCCGACCCGAATATTCCGCATTTTTATGGCCAGCAAGCGCTCGCGGGCTGGCAGCAGGTCATCGAGGAAGTGCATGCTGCCGGTGGAAGCATGGCCCCCCAGATATGGCACCAGGGCATTATGGACAACCACCATTCGGGCTGGCTGCCGCCGATGCCGTTTGAAGGGCCGTCTGAATTCAATAGGCCGGGGTTTGCCAATGGCGTAGCCATGACCGAGGCAGATATCGAGGCAACCATTCTTGCTTTTGGCCGTGCTGCCGCTGATGCCAAACGGCTGGGCTTCGACAGCGTCGAAATCCATGGCGCACATGGGTACTTGATCGACCAGTTTTTTTGGGAAGCCACCAACACCCGGACCGATGGCTACGGCGGTAAAACCTTGGTTGAGCGAAGCCGGTTTGCCGTAGAGGTAGTAAAAGAGGTGCGGAGGCAGGTGGGTAACGATTTTGCCATTATCCTGCGTTTATCGCAATGGAAGCCTGCGGATTATGGAAACAAGTTGGCCAAGACACCGCAGGAAATGGAAGCGTGGCTGCAACGATTGGCCGATGCGGGTGTGGACATTTTCCATTGCTCGCAACGCCGTTTCTGGGATGCTGAATTTGAAGGCGCTGATCTTAACTTTGCCGGATGGGCCAAGAAACTGACGGGAAAAGCAACGATTACGGTTGGGTCGGTCGGCCTTTCGGGTGAGTTCCTCGCCGCCTTCCGCGGCGAAAGCTCCGTGCCAAGCGGGTTGGATGAGCTGCTGCGCCGTTTTGACCGGGGCGATTTTGACCTGGTGGGCGTAGGCAGGGCCTTGTTGGCCGATCCGGACTGGCTGCTCAAAATCAAGTTGGGCCGTGCAGATGAGCTAAGGGGCTTTACGAAAGAGGCGCTCGCCGAATTGGTGTAATCATCGCGTTATGCACGTCGCTAACTGAATCCCTCACGACGATGGGTGCGAGATGTTGTCTCCTTCATTGTCGCCACTGCCGAGCTGGTGGGTCTCCTTGTCATACATGCCCGCCAAATCGTCTCGTATGGTGCCTTTCCACTTTTCCGTGCCGATGAAGTAGGCGGTACGGCCAATGAGGTGGGCCGCTACAGGGGCGGTGAGCGTGAGGAAGAAGATGATGGCCACTGCCTTGGTCGTCACCGACACTTCTTCCGGGAAATAGAAGGCGGCGCTCAGCAGCAGCAACCCCCCGCCAAGTGTGGCGGCCTTGACCGTGACGGATAGCCGTAAATAGAAATCGGGCATCCGCAGGATGCCGATGGCGGCAATAAGGATAGCGACTGCACCGATGGTGCATAATGTGCCAATAAGAATATCGATCATTTTCTCCCCCTTTTTTCTAAGTAATACGAAAACGCGATGGTGCCCAGAAAGGCAATCAGCGCAAGAATCATCGCCACATCGATGAATGTCGATTTTTGTGTGCTAATGCTGAATACCGTGATGACGCCCACGCCAATGGTTATCAGCAGGTCCAAGGCTATCACGCGATCCACGATCGTGGGACCCTTGAATATCCGGACCAATACCAGCAGCAAGGCTACGCCCAGAATGGGCAAAATCACGTAATCAATATAGGTACTTAATGTCATCGTATAATCTCCAATAGTCTGCGTTCAAAACCATCCTTGATTTGCTGGATGAACTGATCTTTGTCTCTGAGATACATCACATGGATGTACAGTACTTTGCGGTCTTCGCTCACATCGAGGATAAGGGTGCCCGGCGTCAGGGAGATGACCGTAGAGAGCAGGTTGATCTCAAAATCGCTCTTGGCATTCATCGGATACTTGACAATGCCGGGTTTCATAAAAAACTTGGGTGTGATAACGTCATAGGCCACCTGGATGTTGGCGCGGATCATTTCATATAGGAAATACAGGAAAAACCCGATAATCTTCGGCACGCGCGTGAAATAGCGGTGGTCGCTTTCATTGCGGTTCATCAGCCACAGCAACAGAAAACCAACGGCAAAGCCAAATAGGAAGTTGGAGTAGGACAGTACGCCCGTCAATGCAACCCAGGTGAAGGCGAGCAGGAGGTTCATCAAAAATTGTTTTACCATGACGTTACGTTTTTACGGTGATACATTGGGTCCTAAAACGGCTTCGATATACGGTGAAATGTCTTTCATCTCGTGTGCGATGTGTTTGGCCACCGCGGCAACATTTTCAGCGGCCAGACCGATGTACAGCGTGATGGCTGCCAAGAAAACAATCGGCACGACCAAAAGTGATTTCCTGAACGGGTTGAGCGGCTTGAACTCGTCCGCGGGCGTTTCCCCGTCCGGTGCGTCCGGCTGGTCTTTCCAGAATACCTTGGCCCATAGTTTGGCGATGACGTATAGGGTGGCAAAGCTGCCCACGATGATAGCGGCCACCAGCGCATACTGCCCGTCCATGAAGCCGGCCTCAAACAGGTAAATTTTGGGCCAGAATCCAGAGAGCGGCGGCACGCCCACCAGCGAAAAGAGCACGAGGGCCATAACCAGTGACAATAACGGGTACTCGGCATAGAGGCCGCCGAGCTTATCCATGTTCATCGTACCGCGTAGCTTCCGGATAAGGCCGGCGATAAGGAAGATATTCGTCTTGACCATGATGTCATGAAATAAATAGAGCAGCGCTCCCGTAAGCGCAATCTCCGAATACATGCCCAAGCCGCCTAACATGAAGCCGATGTGGCAGACGATAAGGTACGAAAATACCCGGCGGATATTGTTTTTGATGACCGCGCCAAAGGTGCCCGTGAGGATGGTAAATATCGCCAGGATGACCAGCAGCGTGGCCAGGAAATCGTCGGGGATGAAAATGAGGGTAAAAACACGGAACAAGGCGTAAATGCCCACTTTGGTCAATAACCCCCCGAAGACGGCCGCAACCGCAGAGGGCGGCGTATGGTACGACGAGGGCAGCCAAAAGTACAGTGGGAAGACAGCCGACTTGATGCCGAAGCCAATGATGAAGAAGCTGGCCGTGAGGTCTACCAGCTTGCGGTTTTCGAGAGCGGCGATTTTGAGCGACAGGTCGGCCATGTTGAGTGTGCCGGTGATGCCGTAAAGGATGCCGATGCCGGTGAGGAAGAACGTGGAAGCCAGGATGTTCATGGCCATGTATTTGACGGCACCCTCAATCTGCGCCTTGCGGCCACCGAGTGTCATGAGCACGAATGACGCGATGATGATCACCTCGAACCACACGTACAGGTTGAAGATGTCGCCGCTAAGAAACGCGCCGTTGAGCCCCATCAGCAGGAAATGGAATATCGGGAAATAGCCGTACAGCATGCGCCCGCGTGCGACGCCGGTGGCGGAATAAATGGATACCGCCAAGCCGGAAAACGAGGTGAGCAGCACCATGGTGCTGCTGAATACATCGGCTACGAACGTGATGCCAAAAGGCGCGTCCCATCCCGCTGCCTGCATGGTGCGGATGCCGTCGTTCCACACCGCCGTGAAGAGGCGTGTAGCCAACAGCATCGCGATGAGGCTGCCCGTGATGCTGACAATGCGCTGGGCAACGGTCTTGCGCCAGAAAAACAGCTGCACAATGGCCGTAAACAAATGAACGATTACAGGAAAAATGAGCGTATTATCAATCATATATCTTCTTCTTCCGGGGTGTTTAAATCGTCGAGGTCATCCGAATTGATCAATACGTATACCCGCTTCAACAGTACAATGGCAAAGGCCTGGAGCCCAAAGCTGATAACGATGGCCGTCAGAATCAACGCTTGGGGAATGGGATCGGCGTAGATATCGGTGAAAAGCTTGGCCGCATCATCAATGACAGGGGGTTTGCCCCGGGTGATGCCGCCTGCCAGGAAAATCATGAGGTTGGCACCATTACCCAGCAGGATGAGGCCGATGAGCAGCTTGACCATGCTCCTCCTGAGCAACATAAAAATGCCCGCCGCATACAGGACTCCGAGTAAAATGACGAGTAATAGTTCCATGGCTATTCGCTGTATTGGGATATGGTAAACAATATGGTGAGCACCACGCCAACGACCACAATGTACACGCCGATGTCAAAAAACAGTGCCGAGCCGATAAGGCCGATGACAGGGAAAGGCTCGTCAAACCACAAACCGGTCATCACCGGATCGCCGATGAGTACGGGTGCAAACATGCTCAGGACGGCAAGCCCAAGCCCTACCGGAATCAGTACGCCTGGATGGATACGGAGCAGCTTGAGTGTGTCGTCCGTGCCGTGGGTAAAGCTATGCAGCACAAAGGCAATGGAAGCGATAAGGCCACCAACAAAGCCACCGCCTGGATGGTAGTGTCCCCGCAGCAGAATGAATATCGAAAAAAGTAACAGAATGGGCAATAAGTAGCTTGATGCCGTGTTTAATATCGTGCTTTTCATGGTTATTCTTTTTCGGATGCTTTGAGCTTTAGTTTCAACAGGCTGAACACGCCTATGGCGGCGATGCTCAATACCACAATTTCGAATAGGGTGTCCATGCCACGGAAATCAACCAAAATGACGTTGACTACATTTTTTCCTTTTGCCAGGATGTAGGCATTGTCGCCGTAAAACTTGCTCACCGCGTCGTCAAACGATTGATTCAAAACCTGTATGCCTATCAGGGTAATGATTGCGCCGAATGTGGCGGCGACCACCCAATCACGTATCCGGGCACCGCGGTTGGCAAAATTGAGGAATGGCGGCAGCCGGAATAGTACCAGTACAAACAGCACCACGGTAAGGGTATCAATGGTAAACTGGGTCATGGCCAAGTCCGGTGCACTGTAAAAGACGAACAAAAGGCACATGCCGTAGCCGATGACGCTGGTGGCCACCACGACCGTAAGCCGCGAAGAGGAGGTGACCGTAAGGTAAATGGCCGCAATCAGGATGCACACGACGGCGATCTCGTAGACGCTCAGGGGCGTCAGGTAACCGGGCAACAGGTAAATGTTGCCGCCGGCAAAAAGGCGGAAGGCCAGCAGCAAGGTGGCAAATACAACGATACGGAGCAGGTACACCCGCAGGAGGCCATTGTGCAGCGTACGGGTATACCGGATGGCAAAGTGGCGTACATAATGTGTCAACTGGCTGATAACGTGTTTGGGTGACAGGTTGTTGAATCGTTCGATCCAGTCCAGACCGGAAGCCGAAGGCTTGCGCATCAGGTACAGGAAGGCACCCAATGCAAGCGTCAAGCCGCTGAGCAATAGCACCAGGTTGAAGCCGTGCCAGATTTTCAGTGGCGTGTCAATCGGCTTGTTGATCATTGCCGAGGCAGCCGGATTGAGCAGCGAAGCGTCTGCTATGGCAGGGAATGCCCCAAAGGCAATACCCAACAGGGCCAACAGCAACGGCGGTGCCCACATCAGCAACGACGGCAGGTGAATGCGTTGGTACCGATCAGGCAGCTGGCCAGTGAAGGGTTTCAGGCCGGCAAGCAGGCCGGCGTATAGCAGGAAAATATTGGTGACGACCGCAAGCGCCGTAAGGATAATGGGCATCACCCCATCGGTATGCAGCGTGGCTTCATACACCAAATCTTTGCCGATGAAGCCAAAGGTGAAAGGCAGGCCGGCGCTTGAGAGGGCGGCGAGCAAGCCCGCTATGGCCAGCGGAAACAGGACCTTCCTTAGACCGGCCAGCTGCGTAATGTCACGCGTGCCGGTTTCGTGGTCAATTACCCCGGTGATCAAAAATAATGATGCTTTGTACAGCGCATGGACCAAAATGAATACCGAGGCGGCCAGCAGCGACTGCGGCGTGCCGATACCGATAAGGAACACGAGGATACCCAGTGCAGAAATGGTCGAATAGGCCAGTATGCCTTTCAGATCGGTGCGGAATATTGAATGGAAAGCGCTGTAGAGCATGGTGATGCCGCCGATGATAATCAGCGGATAGGTCCAGTAATCGGTGCCGCCCAGTACCGGATAAAGCCGGGCCAGGAGATAGACCCCCGCCTTGACCATGGTGGCCGAGTGTAGGTATGCGGATATGGGAGTGGGCGCTTTCATTGCCCCCGGTAGCCAGAAGTGGAAGGGGAATTGCGCCGATTTGGTAAATGCGCCAGCGAAGACCAACAGGAGGATCAGCCCGTATAACACGTGGTTTTTGAGGTATTCGTTGGTCTCGACCATCGCTTGGATGGAATAGCTGCCGGATAGGTGGCCCATCAGCACCAGACCGGCCATAAGCAGGAAGCCGCCGCCGCCCGTCACCCCGAGGGCGATCAGCGAGCTTTTGCGCGAGGCGGCATTGTCGTTGTTGAAACCGATAAGAAAGAAGGAGCTGATGCTGGTAAGTTCCCAAAAGATAAAAAGCAACAGCACGTTGTCTGCAAGCACGACCCCCAGCATGGCCGCCATAAACAGGCTTAGGTACGCATAAAAACGATCAAGGTATCGATGCCCCCGGAGATAGGGGGCCGCATAGAGAAAGACCAGTGAGCCGATACCGGTGATGAGCAGGCTGAATAGCAGCGATAGCCCATCCAGGTGGAAATCGAAATTGATGCCCAATGAAGGTACCCACGGCTGATGGAACGTCACACGCTGCCCGTCGCTGACAGCGGGAATGAAGCTGACAAAATAGGCGAACAAGCTGATGGGCAGTAGTGCCGCCAGCCCCGCCAGCTTGCCTTTCAAGAACCGGCCGAAGGGGATGTAGAGAATGGAAACAATAAAACCTGCAAGTACAGCGAATAGCATCTGTTCGTTTGTTTTGTTCGCGGAAAGCGACTAAAATACGCATTTTTTTCAACGCTGATGCATAAAAGTTGAAAAAGCGGGATTAGAATCTGAAGTTTTTTTGTTATTTTTATTTATAATGTTAATATTTGGACATCCAATTGTAAACACACTGTGAATTGAGCGAGGGACTGGTTTTATTTTATGGAGTTTTGTCACGTTGGTTATCCCGGTCACAATTAAATGGAAGATCATTACAGCTTATTGCCTGAAGCGCTATTCAAAAAGTACTATCCGCGACTTTGCCATTTTGCCTGGCAATTCGTCCACGATAAGGTATTGGCCGAAGACATCGTGCAGGATGCATTCATGGCTTATTTGAAGAACTGTGATGCGTTGGTCGAAGATGACGTAGCCATTAAGAACTTTTTGTACAGCGCCGTGCGGAATGCTTGTTTCAACCTTTCGCGTCATGAAAAGGTGGTGCAGCGGTTTTTGGGATATTACCGCCCGGAAGATTTTGAGGAATCCCACGTGATGGCCAAAATCATCCGCTCGGAAGTGATGGATGAAATCCATCGTATCATGCAGGCCATGCCGGAAAGCTGCCGGCAGGTATTCCGCATGGGCTACTTGGAAGGGCTGTCTAATCTCAAGATTGCCGAAAAGCTGAACATCAGCATCAACACCGTAAAAACCCAGAAACAGCGGGGAATGAAACTTATTAAAAGCAAGTTTAATCCCGAACTCCTCGGGCTCTTGTTGCTTTTTTTTGATAGTTGATTTATTTTCTTGTCACCCTTTTACCTGCTTTCGTTTTCTTATATTAAATACGGGAGCTCGGCTTCTTCCGCGCGGTGTGTGGTTTTATGCCCTGTTGCGGTAACTAATCATGACATAAATGGATCCGAAAACGTACCAAATCGCAAAATTGGTCAGCAAGTATCTCCAAAACAACTTGTCGGAAGATGAAAATGAAGTCTTCCAGCAATGGTTGGCGGAGTCGCCGGAGCATCAGGAAATGCTGGCATCATTTCAGGGACGGGAATCGGATGCGGATATAGCGTTCTTGAACAGTATAGACACGGATGCGGCCTGGGAGCGTTTTTCGACACGAAGCACAAGAAGACGGTGGAAACGGCTGTTGGGTTTTACCGGCGTGGCGGCGGCGATAGCCCTGATTACGTTTTTGGGTATTAAATTTTCCGGACAGCTGACCAGAACGACCGCCGACCAGCAGCCTGTCCCCGACAAGCAGTATGCCAACGATGTGGCGCCCGGCAGAAGTAAGGCATTGCTGAGGCTGTCAGACGGGCGGCTGGTGGATTTAGAGGTGTACCAGCACGAGCTGCAGGAGCAGGATGGTACGCAGATCGTCACCAGCGGGGGCGAGCTGATGTATGGGCAGGGTGCAAGCCACGACGATCGGTTGATCTATAATACGCTCGTGGTGCCCAAGGCCGGGACGTTCAGCATCACGCTGTCGGATGGTACGAAAGTATGGCTGAACGCCATGTCCGAACTGCGGTTTCCGGTACACTTCGGGCCAGACGACCGGGAGGTGTTCTTGCAGGGAGAGGCTTATTTTGAAGTGGCTCATGATGTCGAAAAGCCATTCCTTGTCAATGTAAATGGCAACAAAGTGGAAGTGCTGGGCACGCATTTCAATATCAATGCATACGATAAGGTGATGTCTACCACGTTGCTGCAGGGAGCCGTGCGGGTGTCTAACCCGACAGGTGAGCGGCTGCTGGCCCCGGGACAGGAGGCGAAAGTGGGCGAACACATCACGGTGCTGCCGGCAAACATTGAGAAAGCCATCGCCTGGAAACAAGGGGATTTTTATTTTAAAAGTGATAACATCGACGAAATCATGGCCCAACTATCGCGTTGGTACGATGTGGAGGTGAAATACCAAGGGACCTACCCGACCAACAAAGGCTATAGTGGTGCCATCCGGCGGAACGTGAATATTTCCGAGGTATTGGAGATGCTGAGCTATGTAAGTGGTGCGGCGTTTACGATAGCGGGGAATACGGTGACCATAGCATTCGAATAATTACAAACTTTAACACCAAACTAACGAACATGAACGACAGCTACTACTATCGAACGTAAACCAAACCTCAAATCGGGAGTGCTCGCGTGCTCACTGATGGCTACAAAAATCTAACGCGTTTAACTAACTTATTCAATTAACCTCAATTGCATAAACGTATGCATTTTTTATTCTACAAAAAAACAGGCAAGTTAAGTGACTCAACCTTACCTAAAACACGGCTGGCCATTAAAGCGGTCTTTGTGATGATGCTGGTCTTGGCGATGGGCGTACACACAGAAAGTATGGCCAGTATTCATGCGGCAAGCGGCCTCATGCAGGAATTGACCGTAAGCGGGGTGGTGATGGACAAGCAGGGTAACGTGCTAACGCAAGCATCGGTGAATGTGAAAGGCGTTGCCGGCAGGGGGACGAACACCGACGCCGCCGGGCGTTTCACGCTCACCGTGCCGTCAAATTCGGTATTGGTGGTATCGTTTATCGGCTATGAAGCAAAAGAAATCACCGTCACGGATAGCAAGCCGATAACGGTGGTGCTGGATGAATCGTTTGCCGAACTCGATGAAGTGGTCGTCACATCATTTGGTATTCAGCGCGATCGGAAGACGTTGGGCTATGGGGTGAGTGAAATGAAAAGTGAGGAACTGACCAAAGCACCGACGACAGACGTCACGAACGCATTGTCCGGAAAAGTGGCGGGCGTGCAGGTCAGTGGCGCTGGAGGGGGCTTCGCGGGTTCAAATATCACCATCCGCGGCTTTTCGACCTTCACGGGGAGCAACCAACCGCTCTATGTGGTCGATGGGATTCCTCTGGACAACTCGGGCGGCAACAACTCGGTGAATAGCGGGGTGGTTACCTCCAGCCGGATATCGGATATCAACCCCCAGGATATCGAAAACATCAGCGTGCTGAAAGGCGCCGCTGCAACCGTGCTCTATGGTTCAAGGGCTGCTTCGGGCGTCATCCTGATTACCACCAAAAAAGGCAAGCAGGGTACGCGCAACCAGGTGACGGTAGGAACCAATACGGCGGTGGGTACGGTGAGCCGTTTTCCCGACTTCCAAAATGAATATGCGCAAGGTAGCAACGGTAATTACATCAACAACGTGGCCGGCTCGTGGGGACCGCGGATCGAAGGGCAAATCGTAGAAAACTGGTTTGGTGAGGAAGAGGTGCTACGTGCCTACCCGAATAATATACGGGATATCTTGCAGAATTCGATATCGTCCCAGAATGACCTCAGCTTTTCGGGCGCAACGGATAAGTACGATTACCGCGTTTCATATGGGTATACCAAAGAAACAGGACTGGTACCCAACAACGAACTGACACGGAATAACTTATCGGTAAACGTTGGGACGAATATCTCCGACAAGTTGCGGATTGGTACTTCGTTTTCGTATACCAATAATACCTCCGATCGGACGCAATCCGGCAACCAGGGTGCCAACCCGCTGTGGCGGGGCATCTACGCGCCGAGAAGCTATGATTTGACAAACCTGCCGTTTGAAGACGAAGAGGGTAACCAGCTGTGGTATGCGGCAGAGGATCACCCGTACTGGTCCATCAAACACATTACCAACCGTGGTGAGGTCAACCGCTTTTACGGCAATGTAAACCTTAAGTATGATATCCTGGATTGGTTGCAGGCCGACTTGAAAGTGGGTACGGATGTGTTCAACAGCGTGTCGAAAGGTTTCGACGACATGGGCGTGCGGAGTAATGCCAATACCAACTCCGCCGGCGCTGGCGGCGTCACGGATCGGTCAATGACCGTCAGGAACATCAACTCCTACTTCACTGTAACCGGCAACCGGAAAATCAGCGAGGATATCAATATATTGGCTACCGTGGGAAATGAGATTATTGCCAACTATCGCAACAGCCTCCGGGCGGATGGCCTTGGCATTGTCTTGCGAGGGTTTGATCATCAATCCAACTTTTTGACGTACAATACGGCAAACGGTACGAGCGTCAACGAGCAGCGGGCGATAGGCGTATTTGCCGACTTGGTGGTCGACTATAAGAACTTCCTTTCGGTAAACGTCAAGGCGAGGAACGATTTTTCGTCGACCTTGGCACCGGGTAACCGATCGATTTTCTATCCTGCGCTGGCCATCAGCTGGGTGCCTACCGAGGCGTTTCCTTCGCTGAAATCGGATGTGCTGTCGTCGTTGAAAATCAGGGCCAACATTGGCGAAGTGGGTAAAGGCACCAGTGCTTATGAAACCAATACGTACTATGGCCGGGCTAATGCTGGCGATGGCTTGGGATCTACGGCAGTCAATTTCCCCTTTAATGGCTTGGCAGGCTATACCTTGAACAATAGTGCCGGCAATCCGCAATTGGAGCCGGAGTTTACCCGTGAAATCGAATTGGGTACGGAAGTGTCGCTCTTCAGCGGGCGGGTGTTTCTGGATGGGTCGGTCTACCGGCGTGATACGCGCAACTTGATCTTCAACGTACCGGTGCCGTCTTCATCCGGGTTTACCAGCATATCGACCAATGCGGGCAAGTTGTCTACCAAAGGGCTTGAACTCTTGCTGCGGGTGGTGCCCGTCAAGAATGAAAACTTCAACTGGGATGCTTCCTTCAACTTCACGACCTTCCGATCAGTCGTCGAGGAGTTGGCGCCGGGGGTAGATAACATTTCCATCGGCGGCTTTACCTCGCCCAACATCCGTTTGGTTGCTGGCGAAGAATATGGCCAAATCTGGTCTAATGCGTACCAACGGAATGAGGCCGGCCAAGTGATTATCGGGGCAAACGGATTGCCAAGGCCGACCTCGGCGGTGCAACGTGTCGGAAACCCCAATCCGAAGTTTGTATTGGGATGGAACAACACGCTCTCGTTTAAGGATTTTACGTTTTCCTTCCTGTTTGACTTCAAATATAAGGGCGACCAGCTGTCGCGGACCATCGGCGATTTGCAAATCAATGGCGTAGCGGCAGAAACTGCTGAATATCCCCGGTTCAATGCGGATGGTACCCCCGCCACACCTTATGTCTTTGAAGGCGTGCTGGAAGACGGCACACCAAATAACATTGGTGTCACGGCACAGCAGTACTACGGCTTGCAGGGGAAATATGTGGCATGGGAAGGTTATGTGCTGGATGCCACCTTCCTCAAGCTTCGTGAAGCCAACTTGTCTTACCGGTTGCCGGCACGGCTGCTGGGTGGCCAAAAATTCATCAAAGCGGTTAACCTGTCGGTCTATGGGCGTAACCTGTTTATCTACGCACCGAATTATCCGCACCTGGATCCGGAGCAAAACCTGCTGGGGATTAGCAACGCAAGGGGATTGGAGTTTGGCATCCAACCAACAGCGCGTACAATTGGTGGCAGTATTCGTTTAACGCTCTAACATTGGAGACCATAGAATTAAATAAACAGATGAAAAAGCTATTCTATATTTTGTTGACGACAAGTGTCGTACTTTTCGGGTCATGTGAGAAGTTTCTCGATGTGAATGACGACCCCAATAACGTGACGGACGTGCAAGTCACCCAGTTGCTGCCTTCAGTGACCGTCAATGTAGGCTACATGGGAGCAAGCGATTTGTTTCGCTACGCCTCGCTTTTGGTGCAGCAGTTCAGTGGCCATGGCCCCAATACCGGTTTCGGTACGTTTAGGGAGTACGAGCGCTACAACATCAATGACTCGGACGTAAACAACCAATGGGTACGTATCTTCGGAACAACACTGAGCGATGCCCAGCTCCTGATAGATAAAGCAACGGAGGGCGGAAGCCCGCACTACGCCGGCGTGGGTAAACTGCTGAAAGCGTATGTGTATCAAATCGTGGTAGACTCATGGGGCGATGTACCTTACTTCAATGCGGCGAAGCATGCCGAAAACCTGTATCCCGAAGTGGACGATGATGAAGCAATATATGCTGATCTGATCCGGTTGATCAATGAAGGGATTGCCGATATCAATGCGGCAAGCTCCACCTTGTCGCCCAATCAGTATTCCACAATCTATACAAGTAACGATTGGCCTTCAGCACGGGAAAAATGGGAGAAATTCGGCAATACCTTGAAACTACGGATCTTCCTGCATTATAGTGCAAAAGATGCGGCGTTCGCGTCGCAGCAAATCACTGCGTTGATTAACAGCGGCGCACAGTTTATGGAAAGCAATGACGACAGCTTCCAGATGCCGTTTTTGGCCGAATCGCAGCGCCAGAACCCGCTGTATAGCATGGAAAACGGCCAGTTCAGGAATCAGTTTTTTCCGAACAGGTTCCTCGTGGATTTGATGAACAGCAACGATGATCCGCGCAGGCGTTCGTATTTCGTGCCATTCCCCTACAATTCGAGCCCGGCTACTTACCGGGGGGCGAGCTTCCTGGATATTGAGCCATCGTCGGCTTATTCGCGCATCCATTCGTACGTCTATGGGACGGCGTCGGCAGTTGATCCGGCTCGGATAAACCCCAATGGCAGCCTGCAGGACGGTGCGATTACCTACGGTGGCGATGGTCCGGCGCGGTTGCTCACCTATGCCGAATATAACTTCATCCGCGCCGAGGCAGCGCTGCTCTACGGCGCCGCTGGCGACCCGAATGCGTTTTTTGCGGAGGGGATCCGGGCATCCATGCTGGAAGCAGGGTTGACGCAGGCAGAAATAGACGGCTACTTGGCTGAGCACGGTACGCTTAGCGGTACCAACGCGCAACGGCTGGAACAAATCATCACCGAAAAGTATGTGGCAAATTATGCCGTGCTGGTAGAACCGTGGACGGACTACCGCAGGACAGGCTACCCGAGCTTGGTGCCGCATCAGCAGCCGGCTGCCATCTATGATGAGGTGCCACGGTTGTTGCCTTATGCGCAATCTGAAATCAATAATAACCCGCACATCACGCAACGATCGTCATTGCTTGATCGGGCATTTTGGGATACCAGGCAATAGCCAGCGGTAGGCTCATCGCTGGGTTAAAAATTTTTTACTTTAATAACCTTTTAAACAATAAGCTATATGAGGAAGAGAACAATGTTAATGATGGTTTTGTTGACGGTACTGTATGTCGCAAATCTGCACGCCCAACGGATACCGTGGGCAGATTCGACGATCGTCACCAAGCATGAAGTGACGGTCAAAGGACAGCGTTTTGGCTACACCGCAACGACAGGCACACAACCGGTATGGGATGAGGAGGGCAAACCCATTGCTGCTGTGCATTACACGTATTACGAACGGAATGATGTAAAAGACAGGGATGCACGGCCGTTGGTCATCTCCTTCAACGGGGGGCCGGGATCGGGGTCGGTGTGGATGCATATCGCGTATACCGGCCCGCGGTTGCTCAATATCGACGATGAAGGGTATCCGTTGCAGCCGTATGGAATTAAGGAAAATCCGTATTCTATACTTGACGTGGCTGATATTGTGTTCGTCGACCCGATCAATACCGGCTATTCGCGAATCCTGGATAAGAATGCGGACCGCAAGCAGTTCTTTGGTACAAATGCAGACATCAAATACCTGGCGGAATGGTTGAACACGTTTGTCTCCCGGACGAACCGGTGGCCCTCGCCTAAGTATCTTATCGGCGAAAGTTATGGAACTACCCGGGTTTCCGGCTTGGCACTCGAACTGCAAAACGCGCAATGGATGTACCTGAACGGCGTCATATTGGTGTCGCCGACAGATTTGGGCATCGATAGGGGCACGGCGCTGGAGAAGGCCCTGCGTTGGCCTTATTATGCCGCTACCGCCTGGTTCCACAAGGCTTTGCCGGCGGATTTGCAGCAGAAAGATCTGACAGACATGCTGCCCGAAGTCGAGGAGTTTACCATGAACGAGCTTATCCCCGCGATAGCCAAGGGTGGGAGCTTACCCCAAGCAGAGCGGGAGCAGATCGCCGCAAAAATGGCCCGTTATTCCGGCATTTCGCAAAAGGTGATTCTGCAGCATAACTTCGATATCACGACGTCGTTCTTCTGGAAAGAACTGTTGCGCGATAGAGGGTATAACGTTGGCCGTCTGGACTCGCGGTATTTGGGTATCGACTTCAAAGAGGGTGGCGAACGCCCGGACTATGCGGCGGAATTGACCTCTTGGTTGCATTCGTTTACGCCGGCCATCAATTACTATTACAAGAATCATCTGAACTATCAGACGGATGTAAAGTACAACATGTTTGGCCCCGTTCATCCTTGGGACAGAAGCAACGACAATACCGGGCTGAACCTGCGCCAGGCCATGGCACAAAATCCTTACCTGCACGTCATGGTGCAATCGGGCTACTACGACGGCGCTTGCGATTACTTCAATGCCAAATACAACCTGTGGCAGATGGATCCTTCTGGAAAGTTGTTGGACAGGACAAGTTTCAAAGGGTACCGCAGTGGCCACATGATGTACTTGAGGAAGCAGGATTTGGAAACGGCTAATGAGGATATCCGGGAGTTTATCAAAAATTCAACGCCGGCTAAAGGCCAGCCTGCTAAGTATTAGCGCTGGCCGCATGGCCGGCCATGCGGTTCCAAAATCAGGACGTCATGAAAAGAATATGGATATGCTGCTTTTTGGTGTTTGCAGCGCTTGCCCAGGGCATTTGCCAGGATCTGGTCAATGATACCGGCGCTGCGCTGAAACACCTGGAAGAACACCGCCAGAAGCTCCGCGCTCAGCTTAAACAGGGGGGGCGCGATATGTACGGCATCCTGGACGGCATGTTGGCGGTAGGGCTGTGGGATGAGGTGCTGTCATACCTGGATGCGGGGGCTAACGTGACCGAGGTGGAAGAGGCGGTGCTGCGCGCGGAGTATTGGTGGTTGAATAATGATTTTGATAGGGCAGCGCGTGAACTCCGGTCGGTGAAGGCAGCAGCTAACCGCTCGCCCTTGGTGGCACGCATGGAGGCGACATTGCTTATCGAAGCCTGGAAATTGCCCGAAGCTGAAGCACGCTGCAAAGACATGCTGGCATCCAACCCGGAAGATGAGCGGCTCAGGGCCGTGCTGGGCAGGGCGCTGTTGCTGCAGAAGAAATACGATGAGGCGCTCGCACTGGCCAAGGACATGCAGCGGCGGAACCCGCAGTCTGCGGCGGCCTATCTGTTGGAGGGCGACGTGTACTTCTGGGACCAGCGGCCGGCACTTGCCGAGGCACCGATATTTCGGTGCCTGGAGCTGAATCCCCTGGAGGCCAATGCGCGGTTTAGCTACGGATACGCTATATGGCGACGGATAGATGCTACTCAGCTGGACGATATGGCGGGTCAGTGGGAGGTGGCCTTGGCCATCAACCCATTGCATTTCCAAACCCATTGGCACTGGGGCAATGGCCATACGAACCTGACCTTCGCTGATTATGTCGATAACGATGAAAAGGCCATACGGGCGAAATTGGAAGCGGCTGATCAGCTGGTGCGGGAAGGTAACGTCGATCAGGCACTGGTTGTGACCCGGGAGGTCGAAAAGGAGTACAACCACTCGGTATTGCCACTCATGCACCGTGCGTCTATTTATTACAGCGATTTCGATCATCCCGAAAGGCTGGCAAGATTGGATACCGCCCAAGCGATATTTTTGGAGATACTGGCAAGGAAGCAGCATTATGGGCCGGCCCATAATGGCTTGTCTGCCGTCATCAAATCGAAGCGGATACCCTACTTGGCTTCGTACGATTCGGTTACGGCGGAGTTGAAGCATACAACCATTCACGATTGGGACAATTTTGCGAAAGTATTCCCCGATGTGACGTATTACCCAGGTGAGATAGCAAAAGGCATGGTCTGGAATCAGCTGTATAGCGCGGTGGTTTATTTCCCGTTTTTGACGAAACAAAACAATGCGTTCGTGATACCGCCGCTGCATATCGATCTTGCGATTGCCATGAAATCGCCGCATTTCAGGTTCAATACGACATTTGATAATAGACAATGGATGGACATCCGTGGGGTTGGCAGCGGCGCGGCGGATATCGGGTACGTTGAGCGGGGGGCGTACGGCGAACGGAATGTGATCTTGCATGAGTATGTCCATTTGTTCCATGGCCGCGTGCTCACCGATGAGCAGAACAGGCGTATCAGGGCCTTGTACTTCAACGCGATGGAAAAGGGATTGACGCTGGATTATTATTCGCAAAATAATGAGTCGGAGTACTTGGCGCAGACCTATCCGGCTTACTTTGAACACGTGAAGGTGCACCCGTTGGACTTTAAGTCCATGAATACGCATCATGACCTGACGACGAAAGATCCGGAAATGTACCAGTTTTTGCAGGAGCTTACGGCAAACGAGGCTGCTTACCTCGCCGGCAACAAGGATGCGATGGCATCCAATTGGGCCCAAGTGTACCTCAACCTCAGCAACCGTGCACAGCGGGCAGACGTCAACTTGGCGCAGCGCTACTTGGATACGGCCTTGACGTATGATAGCCGATACTTACCTGCATTGCTTGCATACGCACGCCTGAAGTTATCAACCGGTGATTTTGCCGGCGCAAAGGGCTATGTGCAACAGGTCGTGGAGCTGGATAGCGGGTATGCGCCAGCTTACGTGGTGAAAGCTGAAATCGTGGGCAGGGAATCGGGCGATAACGACGCTGCAATAGGCGAACAGGCGATGCTCTATGATAAGGCGGTGGCGATAGAGACTGATTTTCAGATCAAAGCACAAAATGCCATCCAACTGCGCACCTTTTATCATCGGAATGGCTTGATTGCCGAGGCGATCAAGGCGGCTGGCCAATATGTGGCCATCGGTGCCGAGGTATCTACTTATCTGCGGGACCGCAAGGATGATGCACGGGCGTATGCGGCTACCGAACGCGCGTTGCTGGGGATTGCTGCTCCGTTGGCTGAATTGGCTTCACTGGTGGCCAAAAGGCCGCAAAATTACAACCTGCGCGGGAGCTATGCCGATGCATTGATGGCCAATGGCCGGTATGCAGAAGCCGTGACCACCTTATTGGAGGCGCAGCGCATTCTGGAAGCGTCGTCAAGCGGCCGTCCGGATTTTGAATTGCGGATAGCTGAGGCCTACGCCATGCAGCCAGGCAAGGCGGATTCCCTGAATGTGTATCTCGGAAAGTTGCTGGTGAACGGGATAGACCCTGACCGGCTGGATGAACTGCACAACCAACGCTTGGTGCGCCTGCTGAGTAAAGCAGGTAAAGGCCAGGAGGCAGCGGCACTGTTCGATAAGCTTCCGCAAGACGGTGACCGCTTTTACCGCTCTTCCCGGGCGTTGTCTGCTGCACAGCTGGCCGTGCAGGATGGCCGCGCCGAGGAGGCTATTGCGCTATTTGAGCAAGCCATCCGGCACAACCGTTATCAGGTGCAAGCCTACCAAGGGCTGAAAGACCTGTACAATGGCGATGATACAGCAATCGGCCGACTGGACAGGACACTTGAGGGATTGAAGGCCGACGTGGCGACGGAATAAGATTAAAAAATGCTCCATGTAGGCCAAAAACCGGTAGCAGCAGACCGGTTTTGGCCGCATGGGGTTATTAAACGAATAAAAATTGCGGTTCTTGTCACCCCGATTGGGACGCTTCGTTTCTTTATAGTAACTAACTGGTATCCAACAAATCAAAAACGATGGAAAAACCCGACAAAATGGAAAAAATGCTGGATTTGAAAAGAAAAAGCTTGTAAAAGAAGAACGGGAGTGTTGGCAGCACTCCCGGAAGGTTAAAAGCTAAACAAGTATCAATTAATCTATCAATTAACCCTTAATTAGGCAAAAGTATGAAATACTTTTCAATTGGCAAGGGTATGCCAAACCGTAAATGCTGGTATGCTCGGTGCACTAAATTCCTAATCGCTGTGAAGATTACTTGTTTGTTGCTTATTGCATTTGTAGCTGGCGCGTATGCGGAAAGCAGCGCGCAGAAGGTGACGCTGTCCCTAAAGAATGCTAAGCTCGAACATGTTTTTAGCGAAATCACCAAACAGACGGACTATCGTTTTCTGTACAGCGATGAAGTAGTCCAGTCATCGGACCTGGTGAGTATTTCGGTAAAGAATGCCGATATACAGCACGTGCTGAACCGTGTGATTTATCCACAGGGCATGGCCTACAAAATTATTTCGGAAACGATCATCATCACGCTTCCGAAGGCGCAGTTTGCCAACATGAAGCATGAAATGGCCACGCCTGTGCAGGAAGAAGTGACCATTACCGGCACGGTTAAAGACGCGGGTGGCGAAAGCTTGGCCGGGGCTACGGTATCGGTGAAAAACCAGGCAAGTATCGGTACAAAAACGGATACCGAGGGTGGATTTACCCTGCGGGTGCCCAAAAATGCTACCATTCAGGTGTCTTATATCGGCTATTTACCAAAGGAAGTGACGGTGACAAACGAGGGCCCTTACCACGTCCAGCTGCAGGAAGACGCGTCGCAGTTGGATGAAGTGGTGGTGGTGGGGTATGGCGAGCAGAGCCGCCGGACAGTGACCAGCGCTATTGCCCGTGTGGATGGTGAAACGCTGAAAGATCTACCCATGCCAAGCCCCGATCAGATGCTCCAGGGACGGGCCCCGGGGGTACAGGTGACGGCCGCCTCCGGTGAGCCGGGCGCAGGCATGGTGGTGCGGGTACGGGGGAGTACGTCCATCAATGCCAGCTCCGAGCCGTTGTATGTCATCGATGGTGTGCCGATTGTGTCACAGAACCTGGCAAGGACGACCTTCGGCCAACCGACCAACCCGCTTGCGGATTTGAATCCATCCGACATTGAGTCTATGGAAATATTGAAAGATGCGGCGGCGACGGCAATCTATGGCGCCAGGGCGGCCAACGGGGTGGTCCTGATCACGACGAAACGTGGGAAATCCGGTAAGCCGACGATCTCGATTTCGAGCTATGCGGGTACTTCCAAGGCGTGGAAAGACCCGAATGAACTGCGCGTTGACGGCCCGGCATTCGAGCGGTTGCAAAATGAGGCGGCGGCCAATAACTGGATAGACCGCTATGGAAGCCTCGATGCACTGAACCCTTCGGGAGCGGCCTTTGCCCCGCCATATGCCAATCCCGATAATGCCATAAATACCAATTGGATGGATCCCATCATGCAGCAGGGGGCGATGTACAATGTCGATGCCTCAATCTCAGGGGGCAACGAACGGATACGCTATATGGTGTCTGCCAATAATTTTAATCAGGAAGGGATCATGAAGCCGGTCATGTTTAATCGCAAATCGTTTCGGAGCAACATCGACTTTTCGGCGGCCGACCGCTTAAAATTCGGAACGAGTATCTTTTATTCCAACAGCCGGCGCAACCGGATTCAAAATGGGAACAACATCAACTCCGCGTTGGCCAATGCGTTTTTCTATCCAAGCAATATCCCGGCCTACAACGAGGACGGATCGTACAACCGCCCGGTTTGGGAAAGCCCGCTGGCCATTGTCAACGAGACGGACTACTTGATGAATACAAACCGGCTTATCGGTAATTTCTTTGCAGATTGGACAATCATCGAGGGACTGGTGTTTCGGACGACCTGGAGCTTGGACAATAACTACATCCAGGAAGACAACTATGCAAATACCAAGATGGTGGCCGGTGCGGGCGTAGGTGGTGAGGCGACGAGCAGCGTGGTCAACGACCTGAATTGGATCAATGAAAATATACTGACCTATAAGACCAGTTTCAATGCTGTACACAACCTGGACTTCCTGGCGGGCACGACGTTCCAAAAAAATAAAAATACGTTTGTGACTGCAACGGGACAGGGATTCCCCAGTGACAGCTTTAGAAAAATATCTTCGGCGGCTGTCAAGAATTCAAGTGGCGATGAAAGCGAATGGGCAATAGCTTCGGTGTTTGGCCGGATAAATTATGACTTCCAACAGAAATACCTCGTCAGTGTAAACATGCGGTACGATGGCTCTTCTCGGTTCGGTGCCAACAATCGCTGGGGATTGTTCCCCTCGGCATCGTTGGGCTGGGTGATGTCAGATGAAGCCTTCATGCAGCAGCTGCCGGTGATCTCGCAGTGGAAATGGCGCGTCAGCTATGGTGTAACTGGTAACCAAAGCGGTATTGGTAACTATGCGTCCCTGGGGTTGTGGGGAGGTCAGCGAGGCGGTTATCGGGGCGGCGGCGGAACCACACCGGGTGCCGGTGGAGCGGCTTCTTATGGCGACTTGGCTGGGTTCAATCCGGTGCAGCTGGCCAATCCGGACCTGAAATGGGAGACCACCGCCCAACTGAATATCGGGGTCGATATCGGCTTTTTCAACAACAGATTGGGCTTGACGTTGGACTATTATGACAAGCAGACAAAGGACCTGTTGCTGGAAGTGCCTACGCCGAGATCTACCGGATATAGCGTGATGCTGCAAAACTACGGCGAAATGGAAAACCGGGGTATTGAGCTCGGGATCAATGCCCAGGCGATTAACAATGAGCAATTTTCGTGGGATATCAATTTGAATGTGTCGCAAAACAGGAACTTGATTAAGAAGCTTGCTTCGCCTTTCAACCAATTTTCACGGGAATATATTCGGCTGGAAGAAGGATATCCGCTGTATTCGTTTTATGTGCATGAACAATTGGGGGTTGACCCTCAAACGGGAAATATCATCTGGCGGACGGGCGACGACGGCCAGTTTAACGTAAACAGAGACCGCTTCATTTCGGATAAAAATGCTTGGCCCGATTTCCAGGGCGGGCTCACCAATACCTGGCGGTATAAGGATTTTGACCTGTCTGCTTTCCTGCAGTTTAGTTACGGAAATTATGTATTCAACTACAACCGTTACTTTTTCGAACATGGTGGCGAGCGGACCACAGGCTACAGTGCGCAGCAGTTGGACCGGTGGCAACAGCCGGGCGATGTGACCGATATTCCGCGGATGGCAAACATCAACTACAATGTCAACTACCGCCCATCAAGGCATATTGAGGATGCGTCTTATCTACGGCTGAAAAACATCAGCCTGGGGTATTCGCTGCCAAGCAGCGCCATCCAAAAATTGGGGCTTAGCCAGTTGCGGCTGTATGTGTCTGGACAAAACGTGCTGACGTTTACCAACTATACTGGATTGGATCCCGAGGTGTCGGTAAGCCCGTCAGAAACCGTTCAAGGCATAGACCAGGGTGTAATGCCACAGCCGCGAGTGTGGATGGGGGGAATAAATCTAACATTCTAAAAATTACTGCTATGAGAGTTTTAGTCGTTATATGTGCGGGATTGCTCACGTTTTCCGGATGCAATTTGTTGGATTTGGAGCCTGTCTCCCAAATTACAAGTAACCAAGCTTTTTCTGATCTCAATAGTGCTGAAGGAGCCGTCAACGGGATGTACAACAACTTGCAAACGCCGTATATGTGGCGTGTGCAGGTCTTGTCCGACGTGGCGTCGGACATGTCGCAACAGATTGACACGTGGGACGCATTGATTGCTACCGATGAATTTAACTGGAGTGTGGACAACTCCGAGGTAGAGGATTTGTATACGTCGTTTTACCGGTGTATCGATATCGCAAACAACATCATCGCTTATGTGCCCGAAATGGCTATCGATCAAGGGATCAAGGATGATATGCTGGGACAAGCTTACTGGGTCAGGGGCTTGGCTTATTTCGATCTGGCGCGCTTTTTCGGGGGGTATCCGCAGGTGTATGGTGAGTTGGGTGCCGTGATCGTCTTGACGCCTTCTTCGGGCATCACGGAAAGTGATTTGAAGCCAAGAAGTACATTGGCCGAAACATATGCGCAGGCTGAGTCGGATTTGCTTCAGGCACTGCAGCTGCTGCCCGAAGCGCGGTCGTCTACGGTATTGTCTAAAGTGAAAGCAACCAAACCCGCCGCGCGCGCACTGCTGGCCCGGTATTACCTGTATAACCGGCAATGGGATTTGGCTGAACAGTATGCCACCGATGCGATTGCGGGGAAATCACTGAATGTGCCTTTTATGAGCATTTTCAGGAACAAGAATACGGAAGAGTCGTTGTTTGAAGTGCAGTTTAGCAATGTGGATATCAACGGGCTGCGCAATTGGTACTACCCGTCCAACCTGAGTGCGCGGGGAGGTACTGCGCTTCATCAATCGACCTACGAGGCGATTGTGGCTGACCCGGCTGATACGCGTGCCCAGTTGATTGCACAGAATCCTGCCCGGCCGGTTTATTACCCTACGAAATGGGATGATCCGCAAGAGGGGGATAATTTTCAGTTGCTTCGCCTGGCGGAGCAGTACCTTATACGTGCTGAGGCGCGCGCCGAATTGGAGAACTTTGATGGTGCTTTGGAAGATTTGAATGCCGTGCGTGCAAGGGCTGGTGTAGCAGCGCGGACTGCTGCAGGCAAGGACGCGATCATTGCGGCTATCCTGGAAGAACGGCGCCTGGAGTTTGTGGGCGAGGGACAGCGCTGGTTTGACGTCATCCGCCGGGGGCTTGGCACAACGGTATTTACCAACATTGTGCGGACCACAGGAAGCCAGCCCAGCTATTCGTTATCGAATGCGGGTAGGCAAGTCATGCCCATCCCTTCGGTTGAAACCCGGGCTAATAACAATGTACAACAAAATGAGGCTTACCGATAGTCAAAAAACAATTCATTACTAACACTTTATTTACTTAAAAATGAGGATAAAACGATTAGCTGTTGTGCTGATGACGCTGACGGCGGGTGTATGCAGTAGCGCCCATGCCCAGGACATCAAAATCAACCCGGATTCGGCAGTCACGACCAACCATCAAGTGGTGGTAAAGGGCCAGACGGTCAAGTTTAGCGCCACGACGGGCATGCAACCGGTATGGGACGATAAAGGGAAAGCCCGTGCAGGGGTTTTTTATACGTACTACAAGCGGACGGACGTCCCGGGGCAGGATACCCGTCCCTTGGTCTTCTCGTTCAATGGCGGGCCGGGAGCCGGAGCGCTCTGGATGCGCCTGGGCTATACGGGCCCGCACCGTATCAAAATTGACGAGGAAGGGTTCCCCATCCAGCCGTATGGTATCGAGGATAATCCGCATTCGCTGCTCGATGTCGCTGATATCGTGTATATCGAGCCGGTCAATACCGGATACTCAAGGCCGGTGAATGGTGTTCCCGCATCGGATTTCTTCGGCGTAAAAACGGATGTGCAATACTTGGCCCAATGGATTACGACTTTCGTATCGAGAAACAATCGGTGGATTTCTCCGAAATACTTGGTAGGCGAGAGCTACGGCACGACGCGTGTCTCCGGCCTGGCATTGGAGTTGCAAAACCGCCACTGGATGTATATCAACGGGGTGGTGCTGGTGTCGCCTACTGGTCTGGGAATTCGCCGCGATGGCCCGGTGGCTGATGCCAACAAGCTGCCGTATTACGCGGCGGTGGCTTGGTATCATAAGAAGCTGCCCAGCGATTTGCAGCAAAAGGACCTCACAGCTGTGCTGCCCGAAGTTGAAGCGTTTACCATCAAGGAACTGATTCCGGCAATGGCTCAAGGTGGATTTATCGATGCAAACGAACGGAAGGCCATTGCCGATCGCATGTCGCGGTACATGGGCATTTCATCGCAGGCTATTTTGGATCATAACCTGGCTGTGCCCATGCAATTCTTTTGGAAAGAACTTCTGCGCAAGGAAGGATATACGGTTGGGCGTCTGGATTCGCGGTACTTGGGTATCGACAGGATGGTGGCAGGCGGACAGCCTGATTACTCACCGGAGAATACGACCTGGCAGCACATTTTTACGCCAGCCAACAACTACTATTATACCAACTACTTGAAATATCACACGGATCTGGAATATTATGTCGCCGGCCATACCCGGCCCTGGCCGCGGGAGGGCGCCGAGACGGAGACCGCCGGCGAAGATCTCCGGCAGGCCATGGCCATGAATCCGTTTATGCATTTGCTGGTGCAATCGGGTTATTACGACGGGGCGTGCGACTATTTCAATGCGCAGTATAACATGTGGAACCTCGACCCAAGCGGCAAGCTGAAAGATCGCATGCATTGGAAGGGATATCGCAGTGGCCACATGATGTACTTGCGATATGAAGATTTGGCTTCTTCAAATGAGGATTTGCGCGAATTTATCAAACTGAGCATTCCCAAAGAAGGCGTCCCTGCGAAATATACCGTTGACTGAGTAAGCGTATGGCTATGAATAAACTTGTTTTTGCCCTTATGCTCTTGCCCTACATTTGCCAAGCGCAAGATCGATCATTTAATCCCGATTCTGCGGTAACGACCAAGCATGAGGTCATGATAAATGGACAAACCGTCAAGTTCAACGCAGTAACCGGCATGCAGCCGGTATGGGATGAATCAGGCAAGGTGATTGCCGGTGTTTTTTACACCTATTATTACCGCACCGATGTGGCGAATCAGGCGACCCGGCCTATTGCTTTTTCGTTCAACGGGGGGCCGGGTGCAGGTGCCCTGTGGATGCGGCTCGGCTATACCGGGCCGCACCGCGTACGCATCGATGACGAGGGGTATCCGATCCAGCCTTATGGAATAGAAGATAACCCGCATTCGTTGCTGGATGTCACGGATCTGGTGTATGTGGAGCCGGTCAATACCGGCTATTCGCGCCCTGTCGGCGATGCGCCGCTTGCGCAGTTCCTGGGTATCAACAACGACCTCACCTACTTGGGAAACTGGTTGTCGACGTTTGTGACCCGGCACAACCGATGGGCTTCGCCGAAATATTTGATTGGCGAAAGTTATGGGACGTACCGCGTGTCGGGACTGGCCCTGGAGCTGCAAAACAGGCATTGGATGTACATCAATGGTGTGGTATTGGTATCTCCCGGGACGTTAGGATTCTGGCGGTATGGACCGGTGGGTGATGCCAATTTGCTGCCCTACTATGCGGCCACGGCTTGGTACCATAAAAAACTGCCGGCGGACCTGCAGCGGAAGGATCTGGAGGAGATGCTTCCCGAAGTGGAGGCTTATACGGTGGACTCGCTGATACCTGCGTTGGTAAGGGGCGGCTACCTCGATGAAGGGAAGAGGCAAGCTATTGCGCACAAAATGTCCCGGTACATGGGGATCTCCGAAACCGCTATCCTGCAACATAACCTGGTGGTGCCGATGGCCTTTTTCTGGAAAGAGCTGTTGCGCGCAGAAGGCTATTCCATTGGCAGGCTGGACTCGCGGTACCTGGGCATCGACCGGACGGTCGCAGGCGAAAGACCGGACTATGCAGCGGAGAATACGTCGTGGCAGCATACGTTCACACCAGCAAACAACTATTACATCAAAAATTACCTGAAGTACGATACGGATCTGGAATATTACGTGGCTGGCCACGCTTCATGGAACCGGTTTGCGCTGGAAAACAAAACCGGCGAGAGCTTGCGGCAGGCCATGGCGATGAATCCGTTTTTGCATGTGCTCGTCCAATCGGGGTATTATGACGGGGCTACCGACTATTTCAATGCGCAATACAACCTTTGGCAGATGGACCCCAGCGGCAAACTGAAATCCCGGATGGATTGGAAAGGCTATCGCAGCGGTCACATGATGTATTTGCGCAAGGAGGATCTGAAGGCAGCCAACGACGACTTGCGGGCGTTTATCGCCAAAACGCTGCCAGCGGAAGATATGCCCGCAAAATATCGTGTTGATTAACTTAATGAACGAGCGTATGAAGCATGTACTAATCGTGATTGCCGCCTGTTGCTTGTCAGGTATCGGCATGAGTGGCAGGGGGTACGCCCAAGGCCGAGTAGCGGGGGCACCCGATAGGGCAGAGGGAGAGGGGCCCTGGAAACAATTGATCATCCGGGGGGTGACGCTGATAAACAGTACGCTTTCGCCACCAATGGGGCCAGTGGATATCGTGGTGGAAGGTAACCGGATTACCAACGTAGCGGTTGTCGGTGCACCGGGTGTGCCGGTCAACGAAGCGCGCAGGCCAAAACTCGTGGAAGGCGGGAAGGAACTGGATGCCACAGGGATGTATCTGCTGCCGGGTTTTGTAGACACGCATGCCCATATCGGTGGATCGCAGGCGGCGTCCGCCGAATATGTTTTTAAACTGTGGATGGCGCATGGCGTGACAACCATTGCCGATCCGGGATGTGGCAATGGCCTGGAATGGGTGTTGGATCAGAAAAAGAAAAGTGCGGAAAATACGATTACAGCGCCAAGGATTAAGGCTTACGCGCGGTTCGGGCAAGGGGTAAGCGGACCCATCAGTACCGAAGAGCAGGCCATCGCATGGGTGCGCAGCAACAAGGAAAAGGGGGCCGACGGCATCAAATTTTTCGGTGCTGAACCGCACATCATGGATGCCGCCATCAAAGAAAACAAACGCCTGGGGCTACGGTCAAAAACGCACCATGCACAGGTGTACGTAGGACGCTGGAATGCGCTGCACAGTGCCCGGGCGGGACTTACAGCATTGGAGCATTGGTATGGGTTGCCGGAGGCGATGTTTACGGATCGTACGGTACAGGATTATTCGCTGTCATACAACTACCAGGATGAGCAAGATCGCTTCGGTGAAGCAGGACAGTTGTGGGAACAGGCAGCCGAACCTTACTCTGAACGATGGAATAAGGTGATGGATGAGCTGATTGCACTGGATTTTACGCTTTCGCCTACGTTGGTGATTTATGAGGCCAGCAGGGACCTGATGCGCGCAAGGCGGTCGGAGTGGCACGAGGAATACACCCTGCCTTCGTTGTGGGAGTTTTACAAGCCCAACCGGGTTTCGCACGGATCGTATTGGTTTAATTGGGGGACGGAACAGGAGCTGCAATGGAAACGCAACTACCAGCTGTGGATGAAGTTTATCAATGAATATAAAAACCGGGGTGGCCGCGTCACCGTTGGCACGGATGCCGGATTTATCTATGCGCTGTACGGGTTTGCTTATCCGCGGGAAATGGAGCTCCTGCGTGAGTCGGGCTTCCATCCGTTGGAGGTCATCAAGGCGGCGACGCTCAACGGTGCGGAATCGTTGGGTATGGACGACGAAATCGGCAGCGTGGAAGTCGGCAAGCTGGCGGATTTTGTCATCGTGGACCAAAATCCACTGGAAAATCTGCAGGTATTGTACGGCACTGGCGCCATCCGGGTGACGGAAGAGAATGAGGTGGTGCGTGTGGGTGGCGTAACGTATACCGTGAAGGACGGTATTGTCTACGATGCAAAGAAATTGCTGGATGATGTGAAGGAAATGGTACGTCAGGAAAAGGCCAAGGAAAAGTATGAAATCCTGCAGCCGGGTATTTACCATCATTCGATGTTTAAATAAATTCTACCTACGGTAGCGTGTCATGGTGGCGCGTATACGGTCTGGAATAGACCGTATACGCGCCGCTGTCGTTATGGACGTGAACCGACCGGCGTATTCGCGATAGTTAAAAGTTATGCTTAATATTGGGTTTTTAAATCAAACGAATAAAAAGATGAAGATCATTGTACTGGATGGACATACGCTGAACCCCGGCGACTTAAGTTGGGACGATCTGGGCAGTTTGGGTGAACTGACCGTATATGACCGAACGACCGCCGACCAAATCGTGGAACGGGCAAACGGCGCTGAAGCCTTACTGACGAATAAAGTGCCATTGGATGCCGAAATACTGGAACAACTGCCGGACCTGAAATACATCGGAGTGCTGGCCACCGGGTACAATATCGTGGATATTGACTACGCCAGGGAAAAGGGAATCGTGGTGACCAATGTGCCGGGATACAGCACGGCGTCTGTTGTGCAGCTGACTTTTGCATTGCTATTGGAACTTTGCCACCATGTACAGCGACACAGTGACGCCGTCGCTTCGGGCAAATGGTCGCGATCACCTGATTTCTGCTTCTGGGATTATCCATTGATGGAGCTTTCGGGCAAGACATTGGGCATCATCGGATTCGGTGATATCGGCCAGCGCGTGGCAGACGCCGCCGCCGCATTCGGCATGGACGTCATTGGATATAGCCGTACGCAAACCGATCAGTCTTACCGACGGAATTTCCGTTGGGCAAGCTTGGACGAATTGCTGGCACAGGCTGATGTAGTGAGTCTCCACTGTCCGCTCACGCCGCAAACCAAGGGCCTGATAAACGCCGGTAGCCTGAAAAAGATGAAAGAAACTGCATTTCTTATCAATACGGCGCGCGGGCCACTTGTGGTGGAAGAAGATCTTGCGAAAGCGCTGAACAGCGGCGGCATCGCCGGTGCCGGCCTTGACGTGTTGTCCGCCGAGCCGCCGGCTCCGGACAATCCGTTGTTTGGCGCACGACATTGTTTGATTACCCCGCATATTGCATGGGCTACGAAAGAGGCGCGGACCCGCCTGATGGAGGTTGCTGTGTGTAATTTGATGGATTATCAGAAAGGGGATTCAAAAAACGTCGTTAATGTGTAGGTTTTTTGGGTTTTGTTGAATTTTTCGTCTTGTTTTACTGACTAAAATTGTGTTTTTCTTATTTGTTTTGTTTTTTATTGATGAAAAATAAAATATTTTTACTATTTTATTGTGAATTATATAAGAATATGGTTATGTTTGTGTGTATTGATAGGTGAGTTTTAATTTTTTTATTTCTCCATTGCTGGTGTTGTGCTGTGTTGGTTGTTTTTTGGGGATTCTCGCTTTTTCTGTCTTGAAAAGATAAGTGAATCGGTGGTTTGCACGGGACCGTAGTAGTCTGGTATGCTGATAGCTGGACTATCAAACACATACGGTGTTTGCAGGTTAACGATTTTTAGCTGCCAAATGTATGTAATTAAATATAGGCGTCAACAGGCTTAACCGTTTTATATGAATCATTTTTACCCTCCTTGAGCATGACCGGAAATACCCGATACCAATAAAAAAGCAGGAGTGTTCGCACCACTCCTGCATGGACAAGGTATCACTACTAATAAAACGTCATTATTCTCTAATAGCTAACCTTAATTTGGTAAAAGTATGAAATACTTTTTATTTGGCAAAACGATGCCAAGTGGTGTGCATAGGCATATCCAATTAAAACCTAAACCCAAACCCGTCTGCAGCGTCTTTGCGTTCCTGTGTGCCCTGATGTTTTCAGGCACGATGGGCGTTCGGGGTGCCGTATCGCTGGTCCCGGACGCCGCTTTTCAAGAACTCATAACGGTTTCGGGAACGGTGCGCGATGAGACCGGCGCTCCTTTGCCCGAGGCTACTGTACATGTGAAAGGCAGCAGTACACTGGCGACGAAAACGAATGACGATGGGCAATTTTCACTTCGGGTGCCGGTGGGATCAACCATTGAGGTGACATTCCTGGGGTATAGCGTTGCCGAGGTTGTCGTGAGAACCCCGGGTCCTTATACCATTAACCTTGAACCCGACGCGTCGGAGTTGGACGAGGTGCTTGTCGTTGGATATAGTACCCAGTCAAAAAAGGAATTTACAGGTGCCGCAAGCCGCATTGTGGCTGATCAAGTCAAGGAAATCCCGGTACAGAGTTTTGATCAGGCGCTTATAGGAAGGGCTGCCGGCGTAAAAATCAACTTACCAAACGGGGTATTGAACAATGCGCCGGTTATCCGCATCAGGGGAACGAATTCCATATCACTAAGCTCTTATCCATTAATCGTCATAGACGGTATTCCGGTGACAAGCGGCGATGTGTCTTCAAACGCTACCGTGGCCAACAACCCGCTGGCAGACATTAACCCAGCCGATATTGAATCGATTGACGTATTGAAGGATGCTGCATCAACGGCTATTTACGGATCCCGGGCGGCTAATGGCGTCATTTTAGTTACTACCAAAAGAGGTAAAGAGGGAAGCGCCCGGGTGACTTATGACGGCTGGGTAGGCGTGACCGAGCCGGTAAGGCTTCCAAAGTTGCTGGAGGCGGAAGACTTCATGATGATCAAGAACGAAGCGCAACTGAACAGGAAGATACTGAGCGGTCAGGCGGATAACGATGCTGTTGCGTCGGCGTTGTTCTTCCCAAGTTATCATCCAGATGGGTCGCTGGTGAATACCAATTGGTATGACTATATTTTTCAAACGGGTGTGCAGCACAGCCATGCGGTAACGGTGAGCGGTGGCAGTCCGAAGACGCGTTACTTCTTTTCGGCCAACCTTACCGAGCAGGAGGGGTTCTTGCAGACGAACGAGTTTGACCGGACGGGGCTTCGATTTAATTTGGACCATGATGTAAACTCGTGGCTCAAGTTGAGAGGTAATATAAGTTATACCAAGTCTGAAAATAGGGCGCCAAACTCGGGTTCCATGGAAGGCAACGCACAGCTGATTGTAGGCGCTGCCCGGATGGCTTATACCCTTAATCCGAATGTGCCGGCGTATAATCCGGATGGTACCCCACACCTGGCCAACACGCCGGGCGGACCTATCGGCAATGGCAACAACCAGGTCGTGAGCGTCTATTATAATCCGGTGGCTTTATTTGAGCTGGCTAAATACAGCTCGACCAACGATCGGATATTGGCGAATGTGGGAGCGACCGTTAACCTGTTGAAGGGCCTGAATTTCACGACCAGTTATTCGGTAGACCGGTTGTCCACTCTTAATGTCAGCTCGCTGAGTCCCGAGCATGGATCCAGTTCGTCTACAAACGGTAGTGTGACGAACGTATCGACTTTATTTAACAACTGGAATTTTACCAATACGTTGAATTATGACACGCGATTTGCGGACCACCACATTTCGGCCGTTGGTGGTATGGATGTGCAGGATTTTTCGACGAACCGATGGGGAGTCAATGTGCAGCAAGCTTCCGATCCGTATTTTACCGATGTTCAGGGTAACTGGGGGCAAGTATCGCAGTCAGGTAACTTGCTGATAAATTGGGCCTTTTTATCCTATTTCGCAAGCTTGAATTACGACTATAAGAGTCGTTATTTCATTAAGTTCAATTTCAGGCGGGATGGCAATTCGGCGTTAGGCGCTTCGACCAAGTGGGGTAACTTTGGCGGGGCATCCGCCGGATGGACACTGTCTGAAGAAGCGTTCTACCAGGGTTCCGCTATAAGTACCGTCATGAGTAGTGTCAAACTGCGGGGCGGCTGGGGCCGGGTAGGCAACGGCGAGATGAATTCACGGTATGGCTCGCTCATTTTGTTCTCTTCGGCGCTTTACGGGAGTGCTTCTACGTGGCACCTTAGCCAAGCAGGCAATTCGGATCTGGGCTGGGAGACCAGTGAACAAACCAATATCGGGGCGGATTTGGGCTTTTGGAACGACCGGATATCGGTTGATTTCAGCTGGTTCAATAACAATGTAAACGGGTTGATCTTGGAGGTGCCGCAGTCTCCTTCAAAGGGTATTCCCGGCAATGCAATTCTGGGGAACGTCGGATCATTGTACAACCGAGGTGTTGAATTAGGAATTAGCGGGGATGTCGTCAGAAAAGGGAAGTTTTCATGGAATGCTTCGTTCAATTTCACGAGCATCAAGAATGAGGTGACTGCACTTGAAGGCGAAGGCTCGCGTATCGTAAGCACCTCTTCGGGCAATCCGTTTAACATGACGCAGGCGGGCTACTCCGTAGGCACGTTGTACGGAGCGGTCACCAATGGTGTCAATCCGGCTACCGGCCAGCGTATTTACATGAATGCGGCTGGTGAACAAGTGCAATATTCGGCAGCTTTTCCTTCGGGAGGCTCTGCGTGGACATACCTGGATGGTCGCCCGGCACCGGCAATCACGGCGGCTGATTACCAACCCTTGGGAAATGCTTTGCCCACATGGTATGGCGGCTTTAATAATACGTTTCGGTATGGAAGCTTCGATGCAGGAATTAACTTTTCCTTTTCTGGCGGCAACTATGTCTTGAATGGCAATACCGGAACCTGGTTGGACCAACGGTATTTCAATAATTCGGTCAAAGTGCTGGACCGTTGGCAACAGCCCGGCGATGTGACGGACGTGCCACGTCTTGTATTCAACGACAATTTTGCAAGTGCAAACATTCCGAACATCTCCGATTATGTCGAAAAAGGCGATTTTTTGCGCTTGCAAAATGTACTGATAGGGTACCGGCTGCCTAACCAGTTGCTCGCAAAAGCCGGTATCAGCTCGGCACGGATTTACGTGCAAGCTACCAATGTGTATTTGTTTACGAATTACACAGGGGTGGAACCGGAATCATCCATCAATGGGAATAATCCCAGATCTCCCGGTATTGAGTACAATTCCCTGGGCAACGGACGTACGTTTACGTTTGGGATGAACCTCGGCTTTTAGGAATGAAACAGGCAGGATTTCGGATAAGGTTAATCATTAAAATTGAACAGCTATGAATATCACATATAAATCCATCAAGAAGCTCGGAGCCGCATTAGGCATTGCTTGCTTGGTGAGCATTTCTTCGTGCAGTGAAGAGGAGTACCTGCAACAGATTCCCCCCACGCAGCTTAGTTATTCCGATATATTCAGAACCCCGGCACGCATCGAAGGGCTGGTAAACGGCATCTATGCGTCACTTAAGGGATCAAATTTCTATGGGGGGAGGTTATTACTGTTTCTGGATGTGCGTGGCGAGGATTTTATCAATACGACGGCCAACTCGTTTACCGGCTATGACGCCTGGGCGCATTCGTACAATTCTTCTTCAGCTGACATCCTTAACGTCTGGTCCACGGGGTACACCACGATAAACCGGGCCAATTTTGTCATTGAAGGGCTGGCGGCAAATCCGGGCGTAGTGGATGAAACGACAGCAGCGGGGTATGTGGCGGAAGCCAAATTTCTGCGTGCGCTTTCTTACTTTACGTTGGTGACCATATTTGCCCGCCCTTATGCGGAGAACGATGGCGCTTCGCCCGGCCTGCCTCTGCGGTTGCAGGCCGAGACAACGTCTGAAAATAATAATTTAGCCCGTAGTACGGTGGCTCAGGTTTATTCGCAGATTCTCCAGGATTTGGACGACGCCGAGGCAAACCTGCCCGATGAATATGCTTCGGCTTTATTGAATACAACACGGGCACATAGAAATACGGCAATTGCGTTGAAAACGCGGGTGTACCTCAATCAAGGGAACTGGAACGCGGTCATTGCTGAGGCCCGCAAGATTGTCCCCCAGACCGCGGCGCCTTTTTCGGCGACTACCGGCGTGGCTCACGCGCTTCAAAGTGATATTGTCGAGACGTTAACGAATAACTTCACCACGGCAGAATCCATCTTTTCCATGCCATTTACCAACCTGGACAATTTAAGCGGCCAGTCCGCGCTGGGATACCTCTACAATGGCAACTCGGAGTATTTCCTGAATCCAGCGGGGATATTGGGTAGCGCTCAATGGGCTGAAGGAGACGACCGGTGGGGACTGCTGCGCTTCAACGCGACCAATGGCCGTTATTACCTGAGTAAATATGGTCGGGATGCGCCTTTCCTGCGATATATACCTGTGATTCGCTACGCAGAAGTGTTATTGAACTATGCGGAAGCGGCGGCGGAGACCGGAGATTTTGTCTTAGCCAGGGGATTGCTGGAAGCTGTTCATCATCGGTCTGATCCAGACTATGTCTTTCCTGTATCGGCTACTGCTACAAGGGGGGCATTGGTTGCCAGCATAGAAACCGAGCGTCGAATCGAATTATTGGGTGAAGGTTTCCGATCGAATGATTTGCTGCGCCGGCTGTATACGATTCCCGAAAAAGTAGGCCCATCCTTTTCGGCTTCGGCGGTGCCACCCGCTGCGGAAAATTACATCTGGCCAATGTCGAACGACGAAATTTTGACAAATAATTTGATTTCCGATTGATTTAGCATGTATATTCATGGCGTTTTTACCAAATACCATAATTGTATGAAACCTGCGATGACAGCGACTTGCGCAAAAGACGATGCAATGCAGGATTTCATGAAGCCATTAACCAATAAATTAATTAACGAATGAAACGTGCTATCCATGTAGGCTTGTGGCTACTTACTTCTGTTGGACCGGTCTTAGGACAGGGGCGGCAGGATGCAGGCAATCCCCAGCCGGCAAAGACCATCGGAGCTGCCACCGCAAACCATCAGAAGTTTGAAGGCTTTTTTGATTTTTATTATGACAACAGCAGCGGCAAGATCCTGCTGGAGGTCGATCGGTTCGATGAGGAGTTTCTGTATTTCAGTGCGATCGCCGCAGGAGCCGGCAGTGCAGCCGAAAAGGGACGTGCGACTTCCTACATCGTCAAATTTGTAAAGGTAGGGCCCAAAGTTTTCCTGTTGCGTCCGGAGTATAATTACCGTGCAGTGAATGGCAATGAGGACGAGGTGAAATCCGTAGAAACGGCGTTTGCCAAATCGATTATTTGGGCATTCAATCCGGTGGCTGCGGAAGGCGGCCGGGTATTGGTTGATTTGACGCCATTCCTGATTCGCGATAGCCAGGGCATTGCGGGGAGCCTGGCTGGTGGTGGTAGTCGTGGCGGTGCTGCCGGTGGTGGGAATGCGTACCGTGTCGATGATAGCCGTTCAGCTATTTTCATGGAGAATACCAAGAACTTTCCGAAAAACTCGGAATTCGAGGCGGTCGTCACCTTTGCAGGGGGAGCCTCAGGTGGGGGTGGCGGTTTTGGCCGCGGGGGCGGCATTGCGCCGGATCCTGCAGCGGTGACACTGCACCTGCACCAGTCCTTTGTGGCGCTTCCCGAGCCGGGTTTCAACATGCGGAAGTTTGATGCTCGTTCGGGCTTCAACGCATTTACCTATATGGATTTTTCCGCTCCCATGGAAGAGCCGCTGACCAAGCGCTTTATCAGGCGACACCGCTTGCAAAAGAAAGACCCTCAGGCGGCGATTAGTGAGCCTGTGGAACCTATTGTGTATTATGTCGATAGGGGCGCGCCCGAGCTGATTAAAAAAGCGCTTATCGAAGGGGGGGCGTGGTGGAATGAAGCGTTTGAAGCTGCGGGATTCCGCAACGCCTTCATCGTCAAAGAGCTGCCTGCCGATGCTGATCCGATGGACATCCGGTACAACGTGGTTAACTGGATCAACCGGAGCGGTAGCCCAAGGGCGTTTTCGTATGGCTCTTCGTATACCGACCCCCGTACCGGTGAAATCATCAAAGGGGTAGTCACCCTGGGGGCTGATAGGCACCGCCAGGACTACCTGATTGCCGAGGGGTTGTTGCAGCCTTATGAAACCGGTAAGCCGGCTTCTAAGCAGATGGAAGAAATGGCCCTGGCGCGGATAAGGCAGCTGTCTGCCCATGAAATAGGGCATACGCTGGGTTTCATGCATAATTTTGCGGCCAGTCCCAAGGGGCGTGCGTCGGTCATGGATTACCCATTCCCGCGTATTGATCTGGATAAAGATGGAACCCTTAGCTTGGACAGCGCTTATGGTGTGGGGATTGGCAGCTGGGATATCCGGGCAGTTATCTGGGGATACGCTGAATTTCCGCCGGGCGCAGATGAAGATGCTGAACTTGAAAAAATTATGCAGGAGACGCTGGCGCAGGGGCACCAATATATACCTGACATCGGCGGGTATACTCATCCGGTGTCGCACCAGTGGGATGATGGCGTGGATCCCATTGAACAACTGCAACACCTGATGAAGGTGCGCCGATTGGTTCTTGACCGGTTTTCAGAACGGGCCATACGCGACGGGGAGCCCATGACGACGATACACGAAGTGCTGGTGCCGGCCTACCTGCTGCATCGGTACCAGATCGAAGCTGTGGCGAAAAGTGTGGGCGGATTGTATTTTACGCATGCTATCAAAGGCGATGGGCAGGAGCCTACGCGCATGGTTGAGCCGGACCGGCAATGGAAGGCTTTCGATGCGCTGATGACTACCATTACGCCCGAAGCATTGGCACTGCCCGAAACGCTGATTCAAAAAATACCGCCCCGCCCATCGGGCTATCCCCGTAGCATCGAGCTTTTCTCAGGGAATACCGGCCCCACATTTGATCCGCTTGCTGCTGCGGCTTCGGCGGCTACCGAAACTGTTGCGTCGCTGCTCAATGCCGAGCGGGCTGCCCGTCTTGTGGAATACAAAGCGCGGGATAGCAAACAACCCGGCTTGATGGCAGTACTGGACCGGCTACTCGCTGAAACATGGGGCAAGCCCCTTGCTACTGGTTATGCCGGCGCGCTGCAAACCACGGTAAATCACCTTGTGCTCACACACTTGTTGAAACTGGCAGCGGACAAGGAGGCTTCAGGCATTGTACGGGGCCAGGCATTGCTAAAAATCAACGACTTGAAAACAAGGCTACAGGCGGACCTCAACTCAGCTAATGACGAGCAAAAGGCACAAGCGTTATTTGCGGTGTCTCAGATTGAGAAATTTGAGAAGGATCCGGATGAGTTCCAGCCGGGACGTACGTTTGAAATGCCACCGGGAGCGCCCATCATGCCTGGCATGGATTTTCTACGGCATAGCCACACGGAAAATTGCGGACATTTTATAACGAACTAACCGGTTGACCGGTTTAAGAGCCTTGGTGGCCAGCATCCATGCTTTCATGCAATGGATTTTGGCCACCAAGGCGTTTTTATGTTGCGGGTTAGTCCCGTAGTTTTTCCGCTCCGGCCTTGATTTCGTCGACAATGCCAGGGTCAAGCAAGGTGGTGGTATCGCCCAGACTGGCGGTGTCGCCCTCGGCGATCTTCCGGAGAATGCGCCGCATGATTTTGCCTGATCGGGTCTTGGGTAGACCGGACACAAACTGAATCTTATCCGGCTTGGCGATGGCGCCGATGATGCGGCTCACGGTTTTATGAATGTCTTGCCGGGTGAGGTCTTCATCTAAATGATGTTGGCTGGCAATAACAAAGGCATATATTCCCTGGCCTTTAACCGCATGGGGATACCCGACGACTGCCGATTCGATTACGTCACTGTGCATATTGATGGCGTTTTCTACTTCGGCGGTACCAATGCGGTGCCCGGAAACATTTAATACGTCATCTACGCGCCCGGTAATGCGGTAATAGCCGTTTTCGTCGCGTAAACAGCCGTCACCGGTGAAATAAAGGTTTTCATAGGCGGAGAAGTAGGTTTGGCGGCACCGCTCATGGTCGCCGTATGTGGTGCGGAGCATCCCTGGCCACGGGAATTTAATGCAAAGATTCCCGCTCACGCCATTTCCTTCGATCTCGTTGCCGTTTTCGTCCACCAGGATAGGCTGCACGCCGGGAAGGGGGAGCATGGCATAACCCGGGACTGTCGGCGTTACGCCGGCAATCGGCGAAATGAGGAAACCGCCTGTTTCGGTTTGCCACCAGGTGTCAACGATGGGCGCTTGGCCGCGGCCTATTTTTTCGTTGAACCAGTGCCAAGCCTCTTCGTTGATTGGCTCGCCGACCGAACCAAGTTTGGTAATACTGCTTAAGTCTTTGCCTTCGACAAATTGATCCCCTGCCGCCATCAAGGAGCGGATAGCCGTTGGCGCGGTGTACACAATATTGACGCTGTGTTTTTCGACGATATCCCACAGGCGGCCGGCGTCGGGCCAAGTGGGGATACCCTCGAACATCAACGAAGTAGCACCTTGCGAAAGCGGGCCGTATATAATGTATGAATGGCCTGTTATCCAGCCGATGTCTGCTGTACAGAAGTATACTTCGCCGGGTTGATACTGAAATGCATTGGCAAATGTGTACCCCGTGTAAACCATATAGCCCCCGCAGGTATGTACCACCCCCTTGGGTTTGCCTGTGGAGCCGGACGTATATAAAATGAACAGCATGTCTTCAGCGCTCATTTCTTCGGCAGGGCATGGTGGATTGCCTTGGGTTTCTACCTTTTTGATTTCATCTTCCCACCAGACATCCCGACCTTTGATCATGGAAACCGCCGTACGGGTACGGGTGAGTACGATGACCCGTTCAACGGATTTGCATTGCACAAGCGCGTCGTCCACGATGCTTTTTAACTCGATGATCTTCGTTCCCCGGTATCCGCCGTCGGCCGTAATGACTAACCGGCAGTCTGCATCATTGATGCGGTCTGCGATGGATTGCGCTGAAAATCCGCCGAAGACGACGGAATGTATGGCTCCAATACGTGCACAGGCCAATACTGCGATGACCAGCTCTGGCACCATCGGAAGGTATATGCATACCCGATCACCTTTTTGAACACCGTTGTTTTTCAAGACATGGGCAAATTGTTCAACCTTGTCAAGCAATTGTTTATAGGTAAGGATGCGGTAGGCTTCATTGGGATCGTTGGGTTCCCAGATGATGGCAGGCTTATCGCCAAGCTTATAGATATGGCGATCGAGGCAATTTTCGGTGATATTGAGTCTCGCGCCTCCAAACCATTTGATTTTTGGCTCCTTGAAATTCCAGTCTAATACGTTGAACCATTTGCGCCGCCAATAAAAATTTTCGGCGATAGCCGCCCAGAACTCCTCGGGTTTTTCGACGCTGTAACGGTACACTTCTTGGTATTCTTCAAATGATTTGATTTGTAAATCCATGTTTAGTTTATGTTTTTATGTGTTATTTTGTTGGACAACACGTTGGCCTACTTTTGGTTTTTAACGTTGGCTAATTTACATACTTTTTGGAAAAAAGAGAATTTTCTGCCAAATGGCGCGTAATTACTTTATAAAGGTATTGGATCTTTTGCTATTTAGCAACGTGTTCATCGCGTGTTGTGCCGTGGCTCAGGGAAGCTTGTCTTACTTGTTGCTTTCCTTGCCGATGGATTACGCGGTCTTGGCTATACTGGGCTGTGCAACGCTGGCATTGTACAATTTCAGTATGATACTGGCAAGGCCCCAGTATCCCGAAACGTCGCCTTATCGGCGGGTACGTTGGATATTTCGCCATGAACGGTCGCTATGGGGATGGACGGCGGTGGCATTGGCCGTCGCTTTGCTATTGGGATTCCAGCTTCACCTGCCTTCGTTCCTGCTGTTGGGCGCGGTAGGGGCCATGGGACTGGCTTATAACGTACCGCTTATTCGCATGAAGGGCGAAAGGCGTTGGGTCGGCCTCAGGCAACTGACAGGAGTCAAGTTGTTTTACATCGGCGCAGTGTGGGCAATGAGCTGCGTGTTGTTACCGGTGGCCGAAGCTTATCACGATGGGTTCGCTATCGCTTGGACGCAGGTTGGACAGTTGGCCGCGTGGGTGTTTTTGTTTGTGGTGGCTATCACAATCCCGTTTGATGTGCGGGATATTTATCAGGACAGGTATTATGGGCTGAAAACGATTCCTGTATTGGTCGGCGAGCGAAAGGCGCTTGCGCTGTCGGCTATATTGCTGGTGATCCATATCGGTTGGGTATGGGCAAGCGGGCATGCATTGGACGTTCGTGTTGCCTTGTCCGTGACTTCATTGTTTTGCCTGCTTGCTATCCTGTTTCCACCGATGAAGAAGAATGAGTACTACTATTTCCTGGTGCTGGACGGGACGATGCTGCTTCAGTTTTTGGTGGTATGGGCTGCAAATTAATGGGTGGTCGCTATCTCGTCCACACGGGTGTAGCAGCGCGGCGGAGTAGCGCGGCCCATCGTTTCATGCCCTTGGTATCATCAAGCGAGACATACGCGGTCAGGAATTCGACAACATCCAATTGCGTGTTAAACTTTTCTTTTTTTAGCCGGTTTAGGATCAATGCCGTGGTTCGGCGCAGAAAGACACGTACGATTTTGTCCAAGTGGGAGACGGGTTGTGGAATGATCACCTTCCCCCGTGTACATGCGCAAATCACTGCTGACCAATAGATACAGAAAAATGCTTCGAAAATGGGGGAAGTACTGTTGACGAAATTTTTGTTGGCAGCGGGCTTCTTGGCCCTACGGAAGGCGGCATATTGCTGTGTAAAATAGCTGATCAATCCTTGCCTGATTTCTTCGGTATCTTCATGGCATTTGGCAAGCTGCTCTTTGAAGAAGGCAGAGCGTTGTCGGAAGTCCCGGGTCGTGTAGTGTATCAACGATTGTTGCTCGCGGTTAGGCGTTTCATCCATCAACTTCTTCAGGCTAATGGTGTTGAAAAAGGATAGCTGGTGTGAAAAGTAACGGTTTATTAGGTCATTCATGGCAATTAGACGCTATTGTTAATCAAACATACAAGTTTTAGTTGTTTTTTCTTAATTTTAACGTAAAAATCGTTAAAACTCTTAACCTGAAAACCAAGCGTTATGAGGGGTCAATTGTCCGTATATCCTGACGAAGAGACTGATCGGTTGATTGTCAGCTTGTTGCGGCGTATTCCGCAATTCATAGCCGAAATGAAAGACACGTCGTTGCTCAGAAAAGTGTATTTTACCATGCGCATCCACGAGCATCATTTGGGGTATGTCTGGTATCGGTTCCAGCGTTACTTTTCGTATCGGGCTTCTGCCGCGAGCGGGTTACCCCCTCATGACGGTACTCCGTATTCCAAGTCCGAGTACATCCGGGTCTATCAACAGCCTTCGCAGTTTGACCTTGATCGGGCGTCTTTAGCGGGGATGATTTGTGCGATGAGCGAAATTTTTGCCAGTGTGTGCACGGTTTATCATATCAATACCAGACGTTACCATTATTTTGGCGAACCCCATACCGTAAGCAAACGGCTGTTGCAGGTAGCTCAAGACAACCTGCCTTTTCCCGGTACAGATGCCGAAAGCGATGCGGTGCATGAGGATATGGATACCCTGTTTGAAGATTGGGAAAGCGTTCTCTTGCGTCCGTTCATGGTGTTTATATTCCGCTACCTCCGGGATGAAGGATACAATTGGCAATACCGTTCGGACTATCTTGCTGCTTCGAAAAGAATCGAATCGGGCGCATTCGGTCACCGGAGTGGTCGCAGCGAAGACGACGAACAGGAGGAACCGGACGGCTATGAGCTGCAGCCCGTTGAACCGGAAGATCTGGCTCCGGGCGCCGACCAATACAAACAACATGGTCTCTCAGACATTTCTTTTGAATCCAGCTATATCGAGTTCGTACAGGAAGATCCCGAACCGTCGGTCAGTGCTTATATTGAGGTGTACGGTGTAGAGCCAGACGGGTATCCGCCGCGTATGGACGAATACTAAACGGCCGAGAGATAGTTGATGATTTTTTCGGACAATACATCGGCTATCTTGAAATAACTCTCTACGCTCCAGCCAGCGACATGCGGGCTCAACACCACTTTTTCATGTCCAGTCAACGGGATAAACCACGGTTGCTTGGCCAGATCAGGAAATTTCTCCACGGGTAATACGTCGAATGCAGCGCCGAGTATCCGCCCCTCGTCGAGTGCCTTGAGGATAGCGGGGATGTGAACAATTTCGCCGCGGGCGCCGTTGAGGAAGAAAATGGGTTTGCGAAAATGGAACAGGTATTCATCATCTATCATGCTACGCGTCTCCCGGGTGAGCGGGATGTGGAGGCTAAGGACATCAGCCCGCTTGACCACTTCTTCCATGCTGACCTCGGTGGCGTAGGCATCGCTGAAACCTGTTTTGTATTTGTCATAGGCAATGACCGTGACGTCAAAGCCGGACAGCTTGCGCGCCATAGCCTGCCCGTTGTTGCCGTAGCCAATGAGTGCTACCGTGCGGCCACCCAGCTCCAGCCCGCGGTTTTCTTCGCGTCGCCATAGTCCTTGCCTAACTTCCAGGTTTGCCCGGTTGAGGTTATTCATCAACGCCAGCAGCATGCCTACCATGTGCTCGCCCACCGCATCGCGGTTGCCCTCCGGTGCATTAAGCAGCGTTATCCCTTTTTTCTGCGCATACGCATCGTCTATATTGTCCATACCGGCGCCGCCGCGCGCTATAAACCTTAGTTGCGGAGCGGCGTCCATAAACGCGGCGTCGACCTTGAACTTGGATCGGATGACCAGCCCTGTGTATTGGGCAATAATCTGTAGGGCTTCTTCTTTTCCGATATCGGGCTGGTATTCAAACCCAATGCCGGATGCCTGCAATTTGGAAATGAAAATAGGGTGGATGTCATCCACGATAAGGACTTTGGTAGGGGTATTTGTCATATTCGTTGAGCAATATCTTGAGTTAGTTGAACAAAATCTGCTACGGTTAATCGTTCTGCACGGAGATCATACACGGGGTTGTCACCCATTTGATCTTTGGGAATGACGGTAGCCAGTGCATTCCGCAACGTTTTACGTCGTTGGTTGAAGGCAGCTTTCACCACCCGCCAAAACAGCGTCTCATCACAATCGAGGTACTCCATCGCATTGCGGGTAAGCCGGATGACCCCTGAAAGCACTTTCGGCGGTGGGTTGAAAGCGCCTGCCTTAACGGTAAATAAGTATTCTACATCGTAATAGGCTTGGATGAATACGCTCAATATCCCGTAAGCTTTGCTGCCCGGCTGGGCGACACAGCGTTCGGCTACCTCTTTTTGAAACATACCGACCACCTCTATCACGCGCTGGCGTTCCTCCAGTATTTTGAACAGGATCTGGGAGGAGATGTTATACGGGAAATTGCCGATGACAGCCAACTTGCCGGTGAAGTGCGATGCAAAATCCAGCTGTAAAAAATCGCCGTGGATGAGCTTGTCGCCCACCTGAGGGTATTTGGTTTGCAGGAATTGAATGGATTCGCCATCCACATCAATGAACCAGGTTTGGTAGCGGTCTGCCTGCAAGAGAAAATCCGACAGGATACCCATGCCCGGGCCCACTTCCAGCACGATTTGATACCCCAACTGAGGCCTTAGCGCACCGACGATTTTGGCGGCGGTATTCTTATCGGTAAGAAAATGCTGGCCAAGGTGCTTTTTGGCGCGGACACTGCTCATGGACGAAATGGATTTTGGGCAAAGATAGTTTTTTTGTTGTTTTGTTTTTGGAATAATAGGCAGGCGATAGGCGATAAGCATGAGGCTTTAGGGCGGCAGACCTTCGGGGCCATAGGCCAGGATGTTTTACGCAAATAGGTGGCTGCTTACAGTGAATCAAATCATGAAAGAAATAGCCAAAATACTTATATTCGGTGGTGGGCTGCTCGTCGTCTTGGGGGTTGTTGTCTATTTTCTGGGTGACAAGCTGAAATGGTTTGGCAACTTACCCGGGGATATCCGGATAGAAAGGCCAGGGTTTAGCTTCTATATGCCCATCACCAGCATGGTGCTCTTAAGTGTCGTATTCAGTGCCGTGATTTGGTTGGTACGCAAATTGTTTTGAGTGCATCCGTTAAAATTCATACTTTTGGTAGCCAAAGCAAAACGAATGCGGATATGAGCGACAAATTGAAAATAGGAATTTCCATCGGTGATGTAAACGGTATTGGGTTAGAGGTGATTATTAAAACATTGCTGGATAACCGGATTCTGGAGTATTTTACGCCGATTGTCTATGGGAATACCAAAGTTGCTTCATTTCATCGCAAGGCGCTGGGTATTAATGATTTCAGTTTCAATGTCATCCACGATCCTGAACAAGCTCATGGCAAACGTCCAAATATCATCAATTGCTGGCAGGAGGAAGTTAAGATCAGTTTGGGCGAAGAAAATGAGATTGGCGGCAAGTACGCATTTCTTTCATTGAAGCACGCCGTAGATGATCTGTTGGCAGGCAAGGTTGACGCGCTGGTAACCGCTCCGATCAATAAACATAATATCCAGCAGGATGAATTTGATTTCCCTGGGCATACCGAATACCTCCAATCGCGGACAGCCAGCGGAGATGTTTTGATGTTTATGATTAGCGATAATCTGCGCGTAGGCGTGGTCACGGGACATATTCCCGTGAAAGATATCGCGCCCAAATTGTCGATTGAGACGATCGTCTCGAAGCTGGCGCTAATGGACGCGAGCCTAAAACAGGACTTTTGGATTCAAAAACCTAAAATAGCGGTGTTGGGATTAAATCCCCACGCGGGAGATAAGGGGCTCATCGGTTTGGAAGACGAGACGATTGTCACCCCGGCGATTGAGCAAGCCAGGGCGGCAGGCATTTTTTGTTTCGGCCCATATCCAGCCGACGGCTTCTTCGCATCGGATACCTATACGAAATTCGATGCCGTGCTGGCTATGTACCATGATCAGGGGCTTATCCCCTTTAAGCATATTGCTTCGCGGAGCGGCGTAAACTATACGGCTGGCTTGCCTGTAGTCCGTACGTCTCCGGACCATGGTACCGGATATGATATCGCAGGGAAGAACGTGGCCACTGAAACGTCTTTCCGTGAGGCGATTTTTGCCGCTATCCATATCGTAGAACGCAGGCGTGAGCAAGAGGCGTTAATGTCAAACCCGTTGGTGACCAGGCGATTGGCCCGTGATAGGGACTAATCAGGCTTGACTGATGGCCGATTACCCAATCGAATGTGTATTTTTGCCGCCGCACACGATTTGGCGATGCCGAGTACAACCATGAAAAATTTTTTGCAACATCCTATATTTTCCGTACTGCGGGACATCGCCGAGGCCTCCCGTACGGATTGTTATGTCGTTGGCGGCTATGTGCGAGATAAAATCATGGGCCGTGATTTCAAAAACGATATCGATATTGTGGTGATAGGGAGTGGTATCGATTTTGCAAAACAGGTGGGTAGCCGGTTAAACACGAAAGTGACTGTCTATAAAAACTTTGGGACGGCCATGTTGACCTACGGGTCGCTCCAGATCGAGTTTGTTGGGGCCAGAAAAGAATCGTATCGGACGGACTCGCGTAAACCTATTGTCGAAAACGGCAGCCTGCAAGATGATCAAAACCGACGGGATTTTACCATCAATGCCATGGCGCTTTCCTTGAATAAGCATAATTTTGGAGAGCTGTTGGACCCATTTAATGGGCTTGCTGACATTGAGCACCGCATTATCCGGACGCCACTAAACCCCCGGGAGACATTTTCTGACGACCCCTTACGCATGATGCGGGCAATACGGTTCGCTACACAGCTGAATTTCAAAATCGATATCCAGGCGATCCGGGCGATACGCGACAATACCCAACGGATAGCAATCATCTCCCGGGAACGCATCATTGATGAGCTGAATAAGATTATCTTGGCACCCAAACCTTCCATCGGTTTTAGGTACTTGTTCGATACGGGGCTGCTACATCTTGTCTTTCCGGCTATGGCCGATCTTCATGGTGTGGAGGTCATCGACGGCAAGGGCCATAAAGATAATTTTTACCACACGTTGGAAGTGCTGGACAATGTGGCCGAGCGAAGTGATGACTTGTGGCTCCGCTGGGCGGCCATTATGCATGATATCGCCAAACCCGCAACCAAGCGTTTCGATAAGCGGCATGGCTGGACATTCCATGGCCACGAAGATAAAGGGGCGAGGATGGTGCCCAAATTGTTTGCGGAGCTTCGGTTGCCGCTCAATGATAAAATGAAATTCGTGCAAAAGCTGGTGCTGTTGCATCTCCGGCCAATCGTATTGGCTCAGGATATCGTGACCGATTCAGCGGTAAGGCGGCTGTTGTTTGAGGCGGGTGACGATATTGATAGCCTCATGATGCTTTGCCATGCTGACGTGACCACCAAGAATGAGTATAAAAAGAAAAAATACCGGCAAAATTTCGAGCTGGTCAAGCAGAAACTAAAAGATGTAGAGGAACGGGACCAAATCCGGAATTGGCAACCCCCGGTATCTGGTGAAGATATCATGGCGGCATTTGGCTTGAAGCCCGGCAGGGAGGTGGGCATTATAAAAAATGCGATTCGTGAAGCGATATTGGAGGGCGAAATCCCTAACGACCGGGAGAAAGCCTACCAGTTTATGCTCGAAAAAGGGAAAGAACTGGGGTTAAAATAGCGGGTTTTAACGTTTTCCAATCGCTCGACTTTCCAATTTTCGACCGCTCCAACTTTCCAAGTTCCGACTTATTTTCTGATATTCGCAAAAAATCGCATTAACTAACTTATACAAAAGGCGCGTCATGGCTATCTACCGGTTTAGGATTTCATTTGAGGACTATGATGATGTGATTCGAGAGATTGATGTGTTGCCTAAGCAAACGTTCTTAGATTTACACCAAGCTATTCACACAGCTTTGGGCTATAACCCTGAAGCATCCTCATCCTTTTATGTGAGTAATGATCATTGGAAGAAGGGAGATGAAATCGCTTACTTACCCGACGAACGGAAAAAGGAGCGGGACGTGGCATTGATGGAGGAATCGAAGCTGAATAAATTCATTGATGACCCGCACCAAAAATTCTATTACGTATATAACTTCGAGCACCCGCTTGACTTTCATGTGCAGCTTATCAAAATTTTGAAGGAAGAAGCGGGCAAAGAATATCCAGCATTGTTTAAAAGTGTTGGTCAGGCCCCTAAGCTACCGGGGGTACCGGTGGTGCCTGTGGCTACAGAGCCCACGTCTAAAAAAGCTGGCGAAGAATATGATTTTCTTCAGGAGACCGAATACGGTATTAATGAGGAAGAGGACTTAGACATGCTGGATGAAGAAGAACAGGAGGGAGAGAGCAAGGAAGAGAACGGTGGCTATGAAGAGGATTATTAGCGAGTCACGTGGCAAAAACCTTGGTGTGCATTGTGGGGCCGACCGCCGTCGGCAAAACGGCCGTCGGGATCCGGTTGGCACAACATTTTCATACGGTTATCCTGTCTGCTGATTCCCGGCAGTTTTATCGCGAGTTGTCCATCGGGACGGCAAAGCCTTCGGTTGAGGAATTGGCCGCTATACCCCACTACTTCATTGATTCCCATAGCGTCTTGGATGATTATTCGGCTGGTGATTTCGAGCGTGATGCCTTGAAATGCTTGGTAGAGCTGTTTTCTCGACTGGATATCGTCCTATTGGTGGGGGGATCGGGATTGTTTGTCGATGCGGTATGCCGTGGACTTGACGATCTACCTAAGGCGCTTCCTGGTGTACGTGAACAGCTGAATAGCCTGTATGAGCAGGGCGGCCTTGAATCACTCCAAATGCGACTGAAACAAGTCGATCCGGTGTATTATGAGCAGGTGGATATCAACAATCCGCAACGGGTGATCCGCGCGCTTGAGGTGTATGAAAGTACGGGCAAACCTTTTTCGCATTTTCGGCGTCGGGCAGCAGCCGCGCGTCCTTTCAATGTGCTAAAAATTGGACTTGATGCCGATAGGCTACACTTGTACGAGCGTATCAACAATCGCGTGGATGCGATGGTGGAGGCCGGTTTGCTGGGCGAAGTGAGCGCGTTGCTGCCGTTTCGGCATCGCCCCCCGTTGCTGACCGTGGGCTATGCCGAACTGTTTGACTACCTGGATGGCCGGTACACCTGGCAGCAGGCGATAGCTAAAATCAAGCAGAATACGCGGAGGTACGCCAAGCGCCAACTGACCTGGTTTAAGAAAGATCCAACAACTGTTTGGTTTGCACCGGAAGCGATTGATCAAATGGTATCCCACATAGTCAAGCATGTTGACCATGTGGATAAGCCATGAAGTTAATCAATTTTAATCCACAATAAGGTTCCAGCCGAATTCATCGTCGATGCGGCCGTAACGTAGATCATTAAGGTACTGTAGGACTTTGTTTGAAAACACTCGTTTTGCGGGATCAGGTAAGGTGTAGATCCGTCCTTCATAACCAATCTCGGTGATGGGCGTGAGTGTCGCTGCAGTACCAGCGGCGAACGCTTCTGTGACGCTGCCATCTTCAATACCATCGATCAATTCTTTTACGGATACCTTGCGTTCTTCCGCTTGATAACCCCAATGGCGGGCGATTTCAATGATAGTCCGGCGGGTAATGCCATGCAATATGGTGTCTGAGGAGGGCGTGATGATGGTATCCCCTACACGGAACAGCAGGTTGGCTGTGCCGGCCTCTTCTACATACTTGTGTTCGTTGGCATCGGTCCAAATCAATTGGTCGAAACCTTCTTGCTGTGCCAGCCGCGTCGGATGGAGTGAGAGCGCGTAGTTGCCGGCGTTTTTGGAAAAGCCGACGCCGCCTTCCGCAGCACGCGTAAAGTGGGTTTCCACTTTGAGCCGCAGTGATTTGTGATAGTACGCGCCGACGGGGCTCGTGATGACGATGAATTTATACGAGTCAGACGGATGTACACCTAACGCGGGTTCCGTACCGAACATGAACGGACGGATATACAGCGATGAACCCTCAGCACCCGGCACCCAGTCGCGATCTAAATCGATCAGCGTCTTAAGCCCGCCGATGAAAATATCTTCGGGTACTTCCGGCATTTCCAGCCGTAAGGCCGACTTATTGAACCGTTCGAGGTTTTTATGCGGCCGGAAAAGGCTCACCGTGCCATTGGCAAACCTGTAGGCTTTCATGCCTTCAAAAATCGCCTGGCCATAGTGCAGGGCAGAGGTAGCGGGGCTCAAAGACAGGTTGCCATAGGGTACAATGCTCACGTCTGTCCAATGCCCGTCCACGTAATCGGCCACCAGCATGTGGTCGGAAAATGTTTGACCAAATTTCAGGTTGTTGAAATCGACTTGCGGGAGTTTCGACTGCCGTGTTTGCTCCACGCGGATTGCTGTTGTTGCTGCCTCGTTCATAACTGTAATTGCTTGGCACGCAAGTTAGCAAAAAAAGCGGATTGGAAGAAATCCTTTCTTCCAATCCGTCGCGGTTTACGCTGTTTGATCGACGACGTCGGCCTCAGGGGCGTTGCGCTTGACGGATTCGATTCCTTTGTCGCGTCCGGAAGCACTTTCATACAGTTCACTTGAGCCGATGACCTGCCCATTAGAAGCTTTCAGGTTGAAGAACAACTTACCGTTTTTGGCTTCTTTCCGTTCATAACGGCCATCATTTGCAGCGTTTTTCTTGACGGATTCGATGCCGTTGACGCAGGCGGCCTTGGTGGTGTAGCCCTCGCTTGCCAAGATGATCTCCCCGTTGCCAGCTTTCAAGTTAAACTGAAACTCGCCGTTCTTGCGTGTGGTGATAACAAATTTTCCCATGGTTACCGATTTTGATGTGAAAAGACAAAATGATTGTCTCGACTAATATAGAAACCATCGGGAAAATATCAAATATTCATTTCAACCACGCGCGGGTGAACAACTGTTGCTTTTGTCAGGGCTTTTTCAATGCTTCCTGAAGTTCTTGTATGGCCCTTTCCAATTGGGGGTCGTTGTCCTCCAGTCTATCCATGAAGGTGTTTTCGACATGGATGTCTGGGGATACGCCCGTCAACTCCAGGTTGTCACCGTCAAGCGTATAACAGCCCCATGCCGGCACGCGGTACATCGATCCATCGACGAGCCCCTTGGCCGAGGTGAAAATAATCCACCGGTAGGTCTCGGTGCCTATAACAGTACCCAGCTTAAGTGCTTTGAACCCCGCGGCCGTCATCTCCGCATCGCTCAATGACTGTTCGTTAATGAGCAATACGATCGGTTTGCCAGCGGGGGCAAAATTGCTTTGCGGCGAACGTTTGCCTCCTCGGTATTGCCATTGTAAATAGGGGCGCTGGGAAAGGAAGCGCAGTACCTCATCATGGACATTACCGCCGGTATTGTAACGGAGGTCAAGGATGATCGCGTCTTTGTTGTTTTCCTGTTCGACCATATCCAATAGGAACCGCTCAAGCTCGCCGCTCCCCATGTTTTTCATATAAGAATAAGCGATGCGGTTGTTGCCCAAGGAATCCACCCTCCGGCGGTTGCTTCTTATCCATTCGTCGTACAATTGGTCGCGCAATGCCGCACTGCTCTGCGGCCGTACCTTGGCCGTGATTTCCTTCCCTCCACGACTGAATGTCAGCACCATCTCGTTGGCCAATGATGGACGGGTGAAGTAGTAATCGCGGTCGGCCTTGCTGTCTATACGCTGGCCATCAACCGCTACCAACACGTCTCCGGGCTGTATATCCACGTCCTTTCTCGAAGCGTTGCTATTTGTGACGATGTGGTGCACGCGGTAAGGATTGTCTTTGTCGAAGATGATGCCGGTTTCGTTGGTTGCGTAGGTAAGGTTTTTGCGCTCCTCGGGACCACCGGAGCTGAAGCCAAGGTGCGACGAGTTGAGTTCGCCGAGCATGTCATTGAGCAAGATACGGAGGTCAGCTCGGCTATTCAGGTAGGGGAGATAGGTGGCGTAGCGTTTTTTGATCGCCGCCCAGTCGACCCCGTGGAAATTGCTGTCGTAGAAGTTTTCCTCGATGCCGGCCCAGGTTTCGTAAAACAGCTGCCTAAATTCCTTTTCAAGGTTGCGCTGGAATTTGAATCCGATGTCTAACTTGTCCAGCTTGTTGCCGTCGATATTATATTTCTGTATGGCTCCCCGGGAGAGCGCATAAAACTTCCCGTCTGCTTCGACCAGGTTGCCGGCGCCGCCGTCGACTACTTTTTCGGTTTTGTTTTCCTCAAACGGTTGAATGACGGTTCGGAACAATGCGCTGCGGCCGCCCTCATGGTTGGAATAATAAAAGATGTAGGTTTTTTCGCCTTTCTTGAAAATGGATGTTCCGCCTTGAGTACCAAATGTCGGGCCGATGAGGGTAATTCGATCGAGTAAACCCTGCGTATTGATGACAATCGGCTCGGCGGCCTTTTTATCGTTTTTGGTGGAATCTTTTTTATTGTCTTCGTTCTTTTCTTCGAAAAGCGCGTCGAACTTATCCATGCGGTAAGGGTCATCGACATTGTCCAGGGCCATCCGATAGATGCTGGCATCACGCATGCCCGTTGGATAGGATGGTTTGGTACGGTTGCTGGCAAAATAGATGTATTTTCCGTCCGGCGACCATACCGGCGACGCCTCGGAGACACCGGTGTTGGTCAGGTTGATGGTTTGCTTACTGGCGAGGTGGTGCACAAAGATGTCTTGTTCAAAATTGCGGTAAGCCGTGAACAGTACGTACGCTCCATCGGGCGAAAACGAAGGTTTGGAGTTTTGGAAGGCCCAGATTTCATCGTTCACGACCGTGTTACTTTTCAGTGTTTTAAGATCAAGGATACGCACTTCGTCCCGGCCACTGAGGTAAACACCTTGTGTACGGTCATTGTTGAGGGTGATATCCCGGTTGTTGCGTAGGTCTGTCGTATGCTGCTTGGGTGCCCCCGTACCGTCGGCGGAAGTGGTGAACCAGTTGAGGTAACCATCGGCCGTCTGGTTGAAGAGGATCGTTTTGTTGTCGGCAAGCCATTTGACCTCCATGATGCGTTCGCCCGACGATGGCATTTGGCGGATGAATTTGCCATCGATATCGCTCACGAACAGCTCACCGCGGGAAACGAACGCCAATTTTTTGCCGTCCGGCGAAACATCGAAGTAGCTGATGTTGTCTTTCGCATCAAACTCCTGTGACTTGCCCAGCACCATGTTGCGATTCAGGGAGATGGGGGGCTGCACGGTTTTTTTGCTCGCTACATCGTATACAAACAATTGGTAGTCCTTTTCGAACACCACCTTTTCGCCGTTTGCAGCGACGGCCGGTCGTTTAATGGATGTATTGAAGCGGGTGAGGGGCGTTTTCTGGCCGTTGACAAACGTATATAGGTTGTATTCGCCGTTGGCTTCATCCGAAGCGAAATAAATGTTGCCCTGGTTGTCCACGGTCGTCCAGAAGTCTTTGCCTTCGTAATCGGTGTATCGCTTGAACGCGCGAGTGCCTGGATGGTACGACAGGATGTCGGGGTTGAATGCCCCTTTATACCGCTTACGGTTTGCCGCGGAGTAGCTCTCCCAAGTGTTGTTAAAGAGCAGTTCGCCCGATGGTGTTTCCACGACGCCGTGGATGGTGTTGAAATAATGGGGAAACAAGCGTTTGGCGGTGCCTCCGCTTACATCAACCGTGTAGCTGCTAAAGCGATTGTACCGGCCCGAGGTAAAATAGATGGTCCGGCTGTCCCAGCCCCAGCTGTCGACTTCGTCGGCAGCATCGTGGAACGTAAGCTGCCGGATATCTCCGCCCTCAAGTGGCATCACATACACATCAAAATTTCCGAATTGATTGGAGGAAAAGGCCAGCCATTGGCCATCCGGCGATATACGGGGTGCCATTTCATCACCCGGCATCGCTGTAAGACGCAATGCTTGTCCACCAGCTGTTGGAACTTTCCAGAGATCGCCCTCATAGCTGAAAACCAGGGTTTTCCCATCGGGGCTTAAGGTGGGGTGTGAAAGGAACGTGGCAGCAGTTTGTGATGAAGCTGGCATAGCAAACCACAATGCTGCCGCAAAGAGGCAGGAACAGAAGGTATTCATTTCGTGCGTATTTAGTTGTATTGCCTGGCAATATAGCAAAAAAGCCGTAAATGGCATTAATTTACCCAAGCCCGGGATGTGCCTATCATTTTGTCGTAAATACCCCTCCATATTGGCGCATGATGCCAATGTCAGCTGTTGCGGAGCTTCGTAACTTTGTAACGTAATGTATTCGGCCCCAGTCCGGCCGGTTTTTAAACATCAGAAAAATGTATAGATGGAAAAGATTCAATTTAAGACCGTTATCAGCGCACCTGTAGCTGAAGTGTACAGCAAGATGATTGGCAAGGAAACCTTCAAACAGTGGACAGCAGTATTCAACCCAACGTCTGACTTCGAAGGTGGTGGCGTTGAGGGAAATTGGGAAAAAGGATCGAAAATCCTATTTGTCGGAACCAACGCGGAAGGTAAGCGGGAGGGGATGGTAGGCTATATCAGGGAAAATACCCCAAATCGATATGTATCCATCGAATACGCGGGTATCTTAGATGACGATGAGGAAGTTACTGAAGGTCCGATTGCTGAGGCTTGGCAGGGCTTCGAGAATTACACATTTGAGTATCAAGACGGCTCCACCATCGTAACCGTTGATATCGATGTAAATGACGAGATGGTCGATTATTTCCAGAAAACGTATCCCAAGGCGCTGGATAAACTGAAAGAAATTTGTGAAGCATAACGGATGAGACACTTGAAAACCTGTCCGAACGGACATCGGTATCACAAAATCAGTGATTGCCCCGTATGCCCCGTTTGTGAAGCTAAAAGGGCGCCTTCGACGGGTTTCACGTCTCTATTGAGTGCACCTGCTCGTCGGGCACTTGAACATGCGGGCATCGACTCGCTGGCGAAGTTAGCGTCTTACAGCGAAAAGGATATTTTAGCTTTGCACGGTATGGGGAAAGCTTCCATGCCGTTGCTTCGCAAGGCATTGGCGGAAGCCGGGCTAGCCTTTAAGTCATGAGCGCATCAACCGCTGAAATCCAGCCAGCGCCTATCTTCCTTGGTTTCCGCGATGGCCGCTTCCCGGGCTTGGATAGTCGCTTCATCCGGATAAACCCGTTTCCCCGCGCGGTCGACGAATAGCTCCTCGCCGTTTAGTTTGACCTTGGCCATGCCGTGGATAAAGATGTCCCCGTCATCGTAGATGATGGGAATGCAAACCTGATAGGCTGAATCCAGGTATCCGATTTTTCCGTCATTGACCACCCAGGCCATCCCATCGGCTTTAAAAGGGCCTATCCGGTCGTAGATGGGTGGACACAGCTCCCGGAAGAGGTAGTCCACAACACCGGTTTTTCCGTTTTTCCGTACGGTGGCGCGGTTGGCATGGAAGGCAGATACCCTGTCGTATTGCCGGTCATGGAGCAGGTACCCATGCCGGTCGAATATCCGCGCGCCGAGGCTGTCGGTTGCGATGATGCGGTTGTTCGCATAGTCGATGTCCACTGCATCGTAGTCGAGCGGTATGACGACGCGCCCTGCGGTGTCCAGCACGCCGCGCCGGCCATTGCGTATGGCCACGGTGACCGGATAACGGAAATAGGAAAACTTTTCGTAATGCAACGGCAGGATTTCGCGGCCGAGCCGGTCCACAAACCCTTCGCCGGTATCGCTGACTACCCGGGCACGGTTGTGGTGAAACGTTTCGACCGTCCGGTAACGCAATGGGATCACTACGGCCATGGAAGTGTCGATCAGTCCCGACAGTTGATCCCGGGTGGCGTGAAACAGGTCATCAGGCATATACGATGATCGGTACATGTTATCATACGGATAATCCGTGATCTTCCCTGTGCGGCGGTCGACCAGCAGCGACCGCTTCGGCCGGTCGGTATACCAGTATCGGGCATTAAAAATCTTGGGAGGTTGAAAGCCCAGGCTGTCGATGATTTCGCCCGCGGTGTTGATGGTGTGGTAGGACGGTATGTCGTAAGGGGACTTCGTTACCCAGCCGATGCCATACGTATTGAAGGCGCTGCCGCCGGTATACATCAACGGAATACGTACCGCTCCCATCGTGTCTACGTAGCCGATGCGACCGGATTGATCCACCACCAAGGCGCGATTGCAGGTAAACGGAAGGGCAGATGGGTAGTCGGTTAAGGCAACGGTATGCCCATACCGGTCGATGAGCGCGGTCATCCCGCCTTTCCGTACCCAGGCCCGGTTGCTGCTGAACCGCATCCGCGCATAATGCCGGTTGTCAAAGGCATCGAATTGGAAGGGAATCGCCAATCGGCCGGCGGTATCGATGTATCCCCATTTGCCATCTTTTTTAACGGCTGCGAGTCCTTCGCTGAATGTGCCGGCATCTTCAAATGCCAATCCATATAACAGGTGGCCGGTGGAGTCTGCGTATACATAATGGTTGTTGTTTTGGTGGCAGAGGTATATCCCTTCACCGGCGTCATAAATGGCGTCAAAGACGACCGGTAAAATCAACCGCCGCTGATTTAGATGGAATAGGCCCACCTTTCCCAAATGGTTCTCGATGGAATAATTCCCGTCGTCCCGGAGCTGAACCCGGCGGTATCGCGCATTGACCAGCAGCCGCCCGTTTGCGTCGGCCAGTCCAACGCCATCCTTTCCCGTGAGCCGATAGTCCCCTCCGGCAAGCGGTTCAATGGCGGTATACACCAATGGCAGCACCTCCACGCCATGGGTATCGATCAGCCCGAAATGTCCGTTTTTCCGCACCCTGGCCAGCCCATTTCGGAATGGCGTGGCATCCTCGTATTCCAACCGGGTTACCCGGTTGCCTGTGCGATCGATGAAACCATAGTGCAGCCCATCGGCCACTACGGCGCGGCCTTCCTGAAACGGCAGCGCGTGGTCATACTGGGGGCGGACAACCCACTTCCGCCTTGCATCCAGGTAGCCATACTTACCGCGGATTTTTACCGGGGCTACCCCATCGGAAAAATGGCCGGCCCGTTGATACTTGAGCCGTCCCCAACGTCCCCCCGTTGACGTAATGAACCCGGCGCGGCCGCCGCGCTGCACCACGGCAAAGCCGTCATGGAAATCGTCTCCCCAATCAAACCGTGGTGTGATGAACCGTTTTGACGATGTGTGGATATAACCCCAGCGCGTGTCCTGACGGATGCGCTGCCAACCGCAGGAACGATCGCCGATATAGTCCAATATGGCGGGTTGGATTTCTATAGCGGTAGCCAGCCGTTTTGTGGTGCATGACGACCATAGGACAGCTGCCAGGCCGATTAACGGAAGTATGGACGAGTTGCTTGTCATCGTTTTCAAAATTAAGCGGCGAAGCTCGGCAGATAAATCCATGTTTTCAGGGATTTTTTCATTTGAACGAGGTAACGACCTTTGTCGTAGTACCAATAATGAAAAATCATGCAACAGCTATGGAAACAAAGCCGCAAGATCACGCTGCTCCTTATCGTGGCAGCGCTGGGTGTCGGCGGATGTTCAAAAGACGACGATGAAGGAATTGAACCGGACATCAACCCAACCAACAGCCTCGTATATAAGGGGCACACCTACCGCCTTAACGACGCTGGCTATAGCGACTACGGTTTCGATGGGTCGCATTACAACCAGGAATTTTACTTGTTTCAATTTGCCGAGGATGACGACGACAATGTACCGGTACACCTGTTTTTAGACCTGTACTCGGCAAGTGAGCAAACGTTCCAGCAGGGCATTTTTAGTTTCGCCGACTACGAGGCAGAAGATGTAACAGGCAAACATTATTTCGACGACGGATACCTTATCTTGAACATGCGGATAAGCAGTGCGGATGCCGATGAAATCGCCTTCATTTCAGGGGGCACCGTCAAAGTGGCCGGGAGTGGAAACAACTATAAGATTGAATTCGACCTGATGATGAACAATGGCGAGTCCGTGAAGGGCAGCTATGGCGGCACCTTTGAGCGTGTGGCACCCCACGCTGCGCAATCGGGCGTGCAGGGCAAAGTCAGCCAATGGATGCAAAAAGCGGGACCGGTCAGTAGATTGTTTAACTAATTATAATTACACCATGAATCGCATAGCTATTATCACGCTATTTGCCGTGTTGCTGCTGTTCCAGCGCCACGTGGTCGCGCAGGATAGTGAAGAAGACGATACACCTATCGCTTTCGAGCTGCCCGCCCCAGCGCCGGATAAGGCATTGGTGATTTTTACGCGCCCGCCATTGGAAGCGCCGGTTATCCAGTTTCAGTATTACGACGGCGGCCAATACCTCGGTAAAATCGGGCCGGGCAGTTACCTGGTCTATGAATGCGATCCCGGCAGCCACGTCCTTTGGGGTAAATCCGAAAACATGAGTTTTATCGACGCAGACCTGGAAGCGGGCCGGGTATACCTGGTCAACACGCGGGTCACGTCAGGGCTGACCCGCGCCCGCGTCGATCTGGTTCCGTATGATCCCACGCAGAAGAATGCCGAAAGGCTTAAAAACCGGTTGTTGAGACGGATCAGCACACGTGAGGAAATCCGGGTGCAAGCGGGGGCATTGGATGCGTCTGACCATGCAAAGCAGGCGGCGCGTGGTCTGAAACGGTATGAGCAGCTGAAAGCAAAGGAAACCAGACTCGAAACAATGGGCGCGGATATGTACGTGCAGTAACTATACTAACAAATAACGCACATGTTGCGAAGCGCGATGATCAAGATCACGTGAAAGGCGATGACCAGTACCGACACCACGATGCATACCACGCCGCCGACCGTTCGTTTCGTAGCGACACCGATTCCACCGAGGATGGCTGCGATGGCTGCCGCTAGGACGGCCAACGAAATACCAATATCCGGATGGACGTCCATGAACGTCCACGAGAGCGTCGAAAGAACGGCCAATGCCAGGAACAACCACGACCAGGTAGTAAGTACTTGCTTTTTTTTCGATGGATAAGCATTGCTCATAACAGTGATATTAAAAACCTATTTTCATATTATGGAAGGCGGCAATGTTTACTTCCAGCGATATGCGGTGCTGCCCGATATGAGCGAACTGCTGTGGATTACCGTACAGGTGACGGGCGTAATACAAACGGATTACCGAACCGGCCGTAAAACCGGCCTTCGGCGAAAATCGCCAAGTACCTTGTGAGAAATCGGTATGCCATCCCGCATCAATTCCGCCACCGAAGGTCAGCGCCTCTATAATGTCGAACCCGATATCAGCGTTCACCTTAGGGACTAATATCAACTGATTAGCGAAGACAGCTTCGGAGCCAAGCGAAACATCGAAGAAATGCGTCAGCTGGCGACCAAAGAGGAGATTGTATGCGCCGAAACCAAGGTCTACGCCAACGGCTTTCTGATACGATACGCCCAGCCTATTGAGGGGCATAAAACCGGTTGCACGTTGCGCGCGAACGGGGGAGATGCCGACACAGACGATTAAGGCACCTATAAACAGCGTGTGAAAAAAGTTGGATTTCATCGGGATATTTTCTTTCATCGTCATGGCAATCACTTTTTTAAAGCTATTAACGACACAATACCCAGGCAATAGCCGAAATCCGTGATTTTTTCGGTAGATGAACCTGTCGCCGCATGTCCATGGTGCTGTTAAATGATCTATCATGTGCCGGTCTCATCAGTTAAGTTTTGCCAGTCATGAATGTCATCCAGCTTGATTTCACGTTCCACTGTTGTCCACAACTGTTTTTCCCGATAACGAATCGATTCATTTTCAAATCTGACCGAAAAAATACGTCTCATATCCACCTTTGGTATTTGCGCCAATTTCATTTCCTGAAGATCGATTAAGGTCAGCGCTGTTACGACACCTAAGTGAGCCCCCGTTTTGAGCCATTCTTGCAAGGCTACCATGCGGGAATTTGGCTGCCACAGGCAGTAATCCCCAAATATTCTTTCGGAAATGGGCATACCGTCTAGCTTAACGGTGTAAAACTCAGGTCCAAAACGGATCTCACCTTCGTACGTAAACGTCAGGCGATGTTTCTGATCAGGTGATGTATATGTATTCATCCGTTGGCTTTGTAAACAAAGTTAGTCGTCAGGCTCGGCATTTAAAACCCCTGAAATCCGGTATTTATACCCGGAACAACAAAGGCTATTTTTGCAGGGTTAAGATTAGTGATTTATCATGTTCCGATTCGTTTACTTCATCGCTGTTACACTGCTTGGCAGTGTGGTCTTTTTATCAGCCCCTTTGTCGGCTACACCCGCCATTCACCATCTGCCGACTGATACGCTCCATGCCGATGCGCTTGGCCCGTTCAAGGGCGACTTTGCGGAAATACGGGTGGCCGGAAAATCCCGGTACCTGCACCGCTCGGGAAAGGTGGTGGTGGATAAGCCTGTGCGATACGGTGCCCCGGTGTGCATCGCGGTAACCGATGGGGCATACGGTGCCATAAATAGCAAAGGGGACGTGATTGCGGATTTCATTTATGATGATATCCGTTATGAATATGCCGATAAGCGTCATCCGGGCGCGGATAAAAGCTATCATTATTTTCTGGCTATCGTGCAGCTTGATGGTAAGGTGGGAGCTATCGATACATTGGGCAAAACAGTTGCCGAACCGGTATATGACGACCTCCGCCCCATCAATGCACACGTATTGGCTGCCCAGAAAGCGGGAAAATGGGGGTTGCTGTCGTTGACCGACGGCGGGGAGGTACTGCCGTTTACCTATGACGATCTGACCCGTTGTTATGTGCCGGACGGCTACCTGGAGGTAACCGCCGCCGGCAAGAAGGGACTCCGATCGCCTGATGGAAAGCGGGAAGTGATGCCGGCTGTTTATGATGATCTGATGGGTATACGGCTGGATGGCGGGCCGCTACTTTTAGGCCAGCAGGGGAATGAGATTTTCTTGCTGGATACGCTCGGCAAGCGGCTGACGATGGAGCAATATGACCGGATGAGCGCCGACGGCCCACTGGTGCGGATAGAACGCGGCGGAAAAACCGGATGGCTAGCCGCCGACGGGAGCGTGCGGATTCTGCCGATATATGACGATGCGGCAGATTGGGTGGATGGGCGGTGTATCGTGACCCAAAATGGAAAAAAGGGTGTGCTTGCCGACGATGGCCAACTGATCGTGCCTTGCCAATATAGCGATATCAAAATCCTCGACGACCGTGGCAGACCGGCCATATCCGGTTCGGTAATCATCGACGGGCCTCCCATGATTCCGGGTAGCCCGAGTAAGTCATCTGGCCAGCGAAACGATAAAGAAACAACGGGCGGCGACCTGTATTTCATGGCTCGGGCAGCAGGCAAATACAATTTGTTCAACCGCGCTGGCAAGAAACTGCTCCCGATGGAATACGACGGTATACAGTTTGGTAACACGGGAGCGCGGAGTTGCCTCTATGTCGTTGCGGGTGAACGATACGGATTGGCCGACTTGCAGGGGAAAGAACTGCTACCGGTTTCTTACCGGTTTCCCATGGGCGGTTACAGCGCAAACGTTTCGGGTACCGGCCCCGCTTCGATCATTCGCATTCCCGATGGGGAATCGATCGGTTTGTATGACCTGGAGCGGAAGCACCTCCTGTTGCCACCGGAATATGAGCAACTGGAATGGCAGTTGGGTTGCTTCATCAAGGCGACGAGCGGGCGGGGAAATGGCAACGCCACAGCCGATCCGGTATCTGCTTATTTCCGGGCGGACGGCAGCCCGTTAATTCCGCCAACCAAAAGGCTGCTTGTCCATGCGGTGGATACGGACCGTTATGTGGTAACAACGCGGAACGATAGCCATTGGTCGACCACCCTGTTTGACGCCGATGGCAAACAGCTTTACCATCATCCGCAATGGGATTTCTCCCCCTACCGGCTGAGCAAGCAACTGATGCCCGATAGCATCAGCCGGTTACTACAGGTTCGGCCTTTCCAAGGTGGGCTGCTCAAGGTGGGTGCTGAAAAGAACCTGTTTGTGGACCGGCAGGGTAAGGAAGTCCGTTTTGAGGGGTTTGACTTCGTGGATGACTTCTTCGGTGGCCTCGCCGCCGCATCGAGAAGCGTGGATGGTAAAGCGCTCATCGGTATCATCGACTCCGCCGGGAACGTGGTATTGCCGCTTGAATACCATGGTATGGACAAGATCTATAACGGCGAAATGCGGAAAATCTGGCGAAACGATAATGTAGGGGTGATCGATATGCGTGGCCGGGTGATATTGGAAGCAGCGTACGAAGCGGTGGATTACCTGAAGCAGCCTGCCTTGTTTCAGGTCCGCCTGAATGGCAAAGCGGGATTGGTGGGCCTTGACGGTGCTACGGTATTGCCGACGGAATACGATCATATCCGCTTAATAAGTGATTCACTTCTTCGCGTGGAAAAGGACGGAAAGTCCGGCTTCGCGAGCAGCACGGGGAAAGTGCTCGTGGCGCCCCGCTATGAGGAGGTCCGGCTGAATGACTCCCATGCGGGCTATTTTCCGGCACGGGTGAAGGTGGGTGGGCAGTGGACCTATGTGCAGGCCGACGGTACGGAACTGCCGGTGTCGGCGGGGGATAAGCTTGGGTATTAAAACAGGAAGAAACCACAGATGCATACACGGCGGTCTTACACCTTCTATTTCATAAAAGTACGTTACACCTACGCCATCCTCATCACCTTGTTTGCGGGGTTTCTGGTGCTCGTTCCCGTTGCGCTACTCCTGGAGCATTACCGTGTGGACACACGGTACGCTGCCATATGCCTTATTTTCGGAATGGCCGTTTGGTTTGGAAGCATCGTTTATTTTGCCGTAAAACAGACCCGGTCACGGAATGCAAAAGAGGAAATCACCTTTGTGGAAGGCGGATTTATCTCTAAGATATTCGGTGCGATACGGTACGATGACATCCAGCATTACGAAATCCGGAAAGGCCTCTCCCGTCTGAATTTTGACAAACCAGCCCCTTCGCTGTTGATATTTACCAAAGCCGGGAAAAGGTATCGCTTCGATTTACACGTGAAGGAATATGAGCAGGAGATTGAGGGCTACATGGCTTTTCTTGATACGTTTGTCAGTCATATCGATGCCTGGCAACGGCACGGGAGGGTCCCGGATGCGGGGGTTGGTCCGGAGATTGGCAACCCAAAGACGGGCAGTACGCTGACTGCCGGCGATACAGGCATTCCACAGGCTGTTCCTGTTCCGGCGCCTGTTCCACGTAAAAAGGCAGCCCCCGCCGCCCATGCCGAAGCGAGGGAAGCGCTGGAAGCAGCACGGAAACGGCAAAACCGGGCCAGGAACATCGTCATTCCGGTATCGCTGGTCTTTTCGGTGTTTCTTTTTATCAGAACCTGCATGCCCGATATCGTGCAGAAACTAAAAACAGACCCTTTGGCGAACCTGCACCAAAATACCGCTAAGCAATACCGCAAACAGCAAAATGCACTTCAGCGTACCATCGCGGGTGAGGGCGCGGTGTACCTGTTTAGCAACGATCCCTCGGCTAACTTGAAACCCGTATTGATACCGAACGATGGCGTACGCGTGCCGACCGGTATTCCGGTGCTGGACGTGGCTGAAGACAGCCGCATCATGCAGGATTTTATCCGCAATAAAGATTCGCTCGGCTACCGCATTTACCTTTGGCGTGATTCCCTGCAGTTTCCCCAGATCCAGTATCACCCCCACGCAGCCGCACGCGAATCCAAGAAACTCTATTTTTTCCTGTATGACGAACGGGCCGAGCTGTCGTCGTTTTTCAGAATCAGGATGACCGGGGAGAAGCCGCGTGCGCCGTTCACGCTGATGTGGATGCTGGAGTACGAACATCCGGAAGAACTTCCCGAAAAAATGGCCGGTAGTTTTGGATATACCAATTTGACGGATTTGAGCTGGTTCTTGGAAAGCTTTCCGAGTGTTCGATTTTATCTGGCGTCGTCGCAATTTCATGGGCTTACGCGGGCAGATTTTGCTAAAGCGGCCGAAATCGTCCGAACGACTTTGCGGGAAAAAGGCGTGGACACCCAAGGATTCATCGACCGCGAATTTGAAACGGGTTTGACCAAGCGATAGAAGGTGAAAAGCCCGGTTTTCAGGGATTGCAGCACATGGCGTTGGCCGTTAGTTTTGTGTATATAAATTATAATATAAGGAGTATGAGTAACGACCATAATGGAAATCGGCAAGATACGGATGAGGAGTACGCTGCTAAAATGCAGGAGGCTTTCAAGAAAGACCGGTTTGGCGGTTGGCCAGTCATCATTTCCTTGGGGGGACTGCTGGCTGTTGCGCTCAAGCTGGTCTTTGCTGATATCGATGATTACATCAGCGTTGGAAACGCCAGTATCTATCTGTGGGAGTTGGGATTGATCTTTTTTGTCGGCACCATCAGCTTTATGCCCGTCACCATAACAGACGCGAAACGGATAGCCGCGGGCTTGCCTCATCTCACCGCTGGGGCGTATTGGAAAATGGTGGCTGTTTATTTTGCCATTTCCATCGCGTTGACGCTCTTGGCCGGATTGTTGGTTTACCTGTTTTTCCTTTAGTCCGATGTTACAGGTGATGCTGAAAAACAATTTTAGATCCGCTATTGTAGGGTATGGCGTCTTGGCGGCGACACTGGGCGGCGCAACGATGCCGGCCAATGCCCAAGAGGGGGCATCGGCGCGGGCGGAGCGCTTCAACGGCCATGGCTTTGCGCAGATAACCGCTGGCGACCGTACGTTTTACATCGACCGCGCCGGCAAGCGGTTGTTTGATAGTTACATCGAAGATATCGGCAGTGCCGATACCGCCGCTCAACCACTCGGCGTCGTAACCAAGGATGGCCGATATGGGGTACTGGCCCGATCGGGCGGTTGGGTGTTACCCCCGGAATATCAGCAGATCGATACCCGGTTCGGCGCGTTCTGGAAGGTGATGAAAGACGGCAAGCACTCCTTGTACAGTAGGGAAGAGGGAATGCTGCTGCCTTTTTTTGATGACGTGGGTTACCTCGATGGCCGGTATTTCGATGTCAAAGCCGGAACAAAGTGGGGTGTTTATGATCGGGAGGCCGCGCAGCTGGCCATTCCGGCGAAGTACGATGGTTTTGACTATTGCGGGGGATGCGGCCGGAAGTCGGATTATGTGTATGCGCAGCGGGATGGAAAATGGGGCATCATGGGTTTCGACGGCCAAGTACGGGTGCCCTTTGCATACGAGCACGAGCATTGGGGCATGCGGAGTGACGAATGGGTGCGCTCGTTTTCGAAAAACGGCCGCCCGGTAGTGGTGCATATCCCGACGGGCAGGGAGTTTTCTGCTGACGGCCGGGATCCCCTTGAAATACTCGCCGGCGGCGAGTTGGTTGTCCAGGTAAACGGCCGATACGGATTGATTGATCACGATGCCAATGAAATACTGCCTGCCGAATACGAGCGCATCACCGTGCCCAATGCCAATGATTTCCGCGGGTATCATGGTCCCTATGCCATTGTGGAGAAGGGTGGGCGCAAAGGTGTCTACCAACGGGGTAAAGGCGTGCTGATTCCGCCGCAATGGGACGACGTGAATGTATACGATGATTACTTTGCCCTTGCGAAAGACGGTCGCTGGGGACTCTATGATACGACGGGCCGTGAACTGCTGGCGCCATCGTATACCGCAGTAACCCACGTGAACGATTATTTCTATTCGTCGGGCAGCAAGGGAATTACCATCTTCAAGACCCGGCAAAAGGCGCTGTACGGCCTGTACTTTGCGGAAACCGGCCAAGTGGTTTCCCCGAAATTTCACGAAATCGACCTGGCTTCGCTTACGTACGACGGCCCCGATGCTGTGGTGGTCGGCGAGCATCAGGGCGAGCAGGCCGTATACGATTTCACGGGCAGGGAGCTGCTACCGCTCGGCTATGCATCGTGGTCGCTATGGGACACTTCGTCCTTGCGGTATTTTGTCGTGACCAAGGCCGGTAAGCAGGGCCTGTACGATGCGGAGTTGCAGCGGGAGATTATCCCGCCTGCATTCGATCAGTTGCGTAAACTGCCCGGCTCGGGACCGATTGTGCTGACGGTAAACGGCGATTACGGCGACTATCGATATGGTATACGCAGGATGGACGGGCAGGAGGCTGTGCCTGCCGAATACACGGTGTACGATAGCGTCGGCGGGACGTTTGCCTTGTTATCCGGCGCCCGGAACGGTGGCCCAGCCATCCTCATCGATGGCCGGCGCGGAGTGGTAACCAAACTCCCTGCCCGGTATGCCCAATCGGTCAGGTACCCCGGTTTGGTGTTGATTTCGGACGACTCCGTGCGCGCACAGCTGTACAGCCCGGTGCTCGGGAAGTCGGTACCAAACAGCAAATTTGCCTTTGCTTACGCGTATGACGACAGGACGGAAGATGCCCTGCTGGAGCGGTTTTCGCCGTTCGGCCTTGGCTGGGTGCGGGTTGATGGCCGATATGGTCTCCTGGATACGGCAGGCAATTGGGTGACGGAACCGGTGTACGATCGGGTACTGGACTTCAACGCGCACGGCATCGCCGTCGGCGCCAGGTATTTTCCGGCGTCCGACTGGCGCTCCCAAGTGGGATATGTAGCCTATCAGTTCCTCGGCCGCGACGGCCGACCGCTTTCCAGCGAAGTGTATACCGCTCCGAATGAGTTTTTGATGGCGATGGATTATTTTACCGGGCGGCACCTGGTCATCCGGAGGGTGGAGGAAAATACAGGTGAACTACGGGCCGGTATCGCCGACAGTACCGGGCAGGTGCTGGTCCCTCCGAAATATGACGGCGTGGAGGTGTTCAACAACGGGGCATATTTTTTGCTTTCGGTTGGTTACAAATTCGGCATTGCCGATCGCAGCGGACAAATTATCCTTCCGGTGGAATTCGACAACCTATTGCTGAACCGATACGAAAAGGGAACGGAAATTACCTTTCCTATGTTGTGTTATAAAAACGGAGAATGGCAATATTACACAGACAAGGGCGAGGTGTTGCAGGTGGAGGGCGTACCCTCGGGAACGTTTACCGTAAATACTGGCTTGTGGTGATACACCTGCAATTAAAAGCAAGGAGCGCTTTATGTGCCGTTGCCTTGGTGGTGCCTGCGTCGTTTTCTTCTTGTAATTCCCCCGTCAAACCGGATCATTTTGAGGCGACCGTCATGAAGGTTATCCACGCGTTTCATGACCGGGATGGCGCTACGCTCAACGGGTTGATATCGGAGGAAACCGGACTCGCGGTGATTTACCGGATCGGTGTTTTTGATGAGTATGTGCTCGTCGATTCGATTGATTTTGAGCAACCGGTGCCGGCATATTTGGGTTATCCGGATATGGTTGCCGTACCCGATTCGGTTCACTACGCGGAACTTCCTGTTTATGACTGCGGCGAGATGGTATGGGATAAAACCGGACTTTTTGCCGATACCACACGGAGCGACGATAAGCTCGCTCAAACGGCGCAGAATCTCGTCAAGTATCGCGGGGACTCCATTCCGGAGACTGAACTGGCACGTTTCCGCGACCTTGCGCAGCAGAGCCGACGGATTGTACTCACAGGCCAGGAAGATGAGGAGTTAATTTTTAACCTTACGCTGATCGCCGATAAATGGTATTTAACATTGATTGACCGCGTCACTACCGATTGCAGTGCTTAAGCCGAGCCTGCTCGGAATAATCTACTTCCACAAGTCCTCGGTTTTTATGGTTTTAAACTGGCCTGCTTTGTATTCTTGATCACTTTTTTGGATTTTCTTCACAAATTCCGAGTTGTATGGTTTCTCGGTGGTCTTTTCAAACGTAATATTCGATGCTTTAAGCACTGCTTTTATCGCATTCGCTTGCGCTTTGTTTTCCGTGTGGACAATAAATGTTTCCATAGCACTCCAGTTTTGATACATACAAAGTTAGTGATTTATCTGTTTAGAATGAAATCCGCTCCCTAGGCAGCTTTCATTGGCGATTCGCTTACAAGTAATTGTCTTCAATCAGGCACACGCCATCTTGTTGCTTGCTAAACGAAATGATCGTTACTTGGCCGGACTCCATATATCCTTCTAATGCCACGGCTTCACCCTCGCGCTTGAGCAACACGCTGTTCGCTCCCGAGAAAAGACCATAGTAGCGGAAGAAATGCAACCCCATCATCATGGCCTCGGCTTTACTGGTGAGCGGGAGGTACAGCTGCTTTTGGACATGACCGCATTGCTCACAGGGCCCGAAATCTGTATAGGTGTATATGATGCCGTTCGCAAAATGCAGGGTGTTTCTTGCACAGAAGTCTTCGGTTTGGCCCTCGGATTCCTCGAACGTTACCATTGACAGGCTTTTAAGATATTCCTCCCAGATCAAGCCGGACGCATGCGAGGTATCCGGCGGTGGAATGGGGGCCAAGTACGTGTCCAAGATGAAACCCGGCCGGCCGCCGTGCTTTACCCGTAGCCAATGGGATGCATGCTGGTACAGTTTCAGGTATTCGTCTGAAATCCACTTATCTTCATCGTGTTGGTAGCGGGTCACGTAGACGGTCTCACCATCCCATAACTCCTCGACGAGGATAAATTCCCCATAACCGGCGCGATTGATCGAATCGGCGGTTAGCGAAGGGGCTGCATAGATGATGAGCCCATCGGGATGCCAGCTGTATTTATCGGGTATGGAGTCCGTCAGCTGCGGTGTGTAAATGGCAGCCGTTGACAATAGGATAATGGATATCATCGTGCAGTCATTATTGCATAGTTTGGTATTTTATTGTGACTGCAAAGTTTACCTTTTTGCGTGGGGGAATAAATCCCTGAATTCAGGGGTTTTGGGCCGGATCTTTTTTGCATTATTTTACTTGTCTAACGCGCATTGCTATGAATACCGAAATAACTGTGGTATACGGATACGGGATGTTTGAAAACCGTAAAGTACCGAACATGAACGCGCTGCTGACCTATTTAGTTGTGTTATCGGCTTCTGTTGTTACGTTGGCGCAATCCACAGTAGAAGTCCCGGGCGCGGAATACAGGTGTCTTGATGGGCGGCAACTTTATGTTAACCGGGAGGGGAGGGAGTATATCGTGGATTTGCCTTTTGAGCAGGGTATGGGCGACGGCGGATGGGTGGATGGTGATATGATCGGCCTGAAGCTTTCAGCGGATGGGGAGACCTTGGTGATAAGTTCCCGCTACGAGGTGGTGCTGTACCACCCCGATTCCGGTCAGGTGAGCCGTGTCATCGTGCCGGGCACACAAGTGGAATACCGGGAGGATGCCGTAAGCGGGACGTTGGGTGGATTGCACCATGATGGTATTTTTTTAACAGGTAATGCCGTAGGATACGGCTTGTTTTGTATGGATGTAACGGACTGGAAACGTCCTGTAGAGCTGCTGCGCGTCAGCTGCGGGCGGGAAAATATAGGCCAGCCGTATCTCTTCCTGAAAGAAAATGGCCAGGGCGGGTGGGATGGTTTCGTGGCAGCAAGTGATACAGCTTCCTTGTCGCCCCACCTCCATGGGCATTACACCCGCACGTTTCCGTTGCGTACCGTGTTTAGCCGGATGCAAGTGGACACAACTGCGGTCTGGGATCCGCTCGAGAAGCCGATACAAACGCTTGAACTCCGGGGTCCTCCGGCTTCACAAATTAGTAAACAAAACGTATCAAAACCCCTTGCATGCGCGTCAAAGGGAATTCTGAAGAGCAGCGTTTAGAACTTCCGACATTATCTGCAGTCAAAATAAGTTGGAAAAATATTTCCTAAGTTTATTTTGTAAATTGCAATAAAGATTCCACCTCAACTTTATACCAACTTGTTACCAAGTTGGGCATCAAAATGATGAACAGCTACGCTACTTTATCTCAGTATCAAAAGAGTAGATAAAGCGTACATAAAGTATAAAAATGAGAAGAATCTGTATTTATCCAAAGGATATAGCACGTATCACCGGCAAGAGCTACCGGCAGAGCTTACGTATTTACAATACGATAAAAAAAATACGTGGCAAACAATCACACCAATTGCTTAGTACGGAGGAAGTCTGTGAATATTTAGGTTTAGATAAAGAGCAGAAAAAACGGTGATTTGAATCCCACCAGTAAAAATATCTAGCTCTATAAATTTATATTTATATAAACAAAAATGTTTATATTTGTTCTGTGATTAAGCAGTTCGAAAAATATAAAGGCATACATCCGGGGATTGTTCTCGAACGCGAATTGAAAAAGCGTGCGATTAAGCAACGACCGTTTGCATTGTCTTTAGACGAACATCCACAGACGTTTAACGCAATAACCAAAGGCAAACGTGGGCTTAGTACAGCCTTGGCGTTAAAAATCGAACGGGAACTAGGTTTGGAAGAGGGTACGTTGGTAGTTCTACAGGCTTATTACGATATCCAAAAGGTCAAAGAAAAAGAAATTCAATCCACGCCAAATCTGTCCGTTCTCCGTACATCCCTTTTTTGGGATACGGATATCAACAAAATAGATTGGCAGAAGCAATACCGTGCGGTCATCCAACGCGTCTTTGAACGTGGCAATGAAGACGAAAAAGGAGAGATAACGCGTTTTTATGGCATTGAAAAAGTAAAGCAGGCGTTAGAAGCGTCCAAAGCCAGAACTCCATACACCATCTATAAGCCAAATTAATAGGGATGAGCAGTTTATTTTATGGTACCGTTACGGACCTCTTGAAGGATTCGTTGATCGCTTTAATGAAGCCCTCCTCCTCCGCATTGACGCAATTTCGATTGGTTGGTGGCACTGCACTAAGTCTCCAGATCGGTCATCGTATATCGGTCGATATCGACTTATTCACTGATGCGCCATACGGCAGTATTGACTTTAAAGAGATTGATGATTTTATAGAAAATACATTTCCCTTCCACGTTCATTCTTCGGGAATTAACCCAGCAATGGGAAAGTCCTACAGTATCGGTACTGATAACGATAATACCGTCAAGTTAGATGTGTTTTATACCGATTCATTCATACAGCCTGCCTCGGTAGTAGACGGCATTCGATTGGCCACGATAGAGGAGATTATTGCAATGAAGGTCGATGTCGTTCAACGTGTCGGCCGAAAGAAAGATTTTTGGGACCTGCATGAGCTGTTGACTAATCACGATGTCCAGGCTATGATAGCATTACATCAACATCGCTATCCTTACACGCATGACAAAGACCTCATTTTAAAAAACTTTACAGATTTTACCTTAGCGGACGACGAATTTGATCCCATATGTCTACGAGGCAAATACTGGGAGTTTATCAAAGAGGACATTGTTGAAGCTGTCGAGAAATACAACAATACACTGTAAAGTGATGCTTATAAACGATATACTATCAGTGAGTTACGGAGAGAGTTCTACACCCCCCGGGAAACGTGCGGAAAATTAACCTCAGTCTTATCGTCCTTTAAACGTACCCATCGCTGCCTGACAGAAAATCCCTGAAAACGGGGGTTTTATCCGAACGGTATTTTGTGTTGTTTTGGGCGATGAATACACCAAAAGTATTTTTAATCGCCTTTTTACTGTGGGCGGGCAGCGCCGCCGCCTGCCAGAAGCCGCTATCTGCCGAAGCGGAAGAACAGCAATTGAGCGCGGAACTGGACCGTTGGATGGCCCCTTACCGCGATGAAAAGAAAGCGGAATTTGTAGACTGGATGGCGGCGGGGGAAGATAATCCGGAGGCCGCTTTAGCGCACCCGGTAACCCGGCATATGCAGGTATTTATTGAAAAAAACAAGGATCGCTATCTCCGCCTGCGCCTTGCGGGATTGGAGGCACTGCCGCCTGCGCCGGAGGCCTTTCCCGGCTATGAAGTGCTGGATTTGCAGGTGCTGGACAAATACTTTCAGCAAGATAGCGTTTCGGTGCGGGAAATAATTGACCTGACGAGCGTGCTGACTGCGGCGCGGACATTCGGCCCGGGAGGAACCCTATCTTCCGTAAACCTGATCCACATCGCGGTGTCGGACTACCTGACGCAGGAAAAGGGGATGCGCTGGCAGGATTACGTTCAACTTTATGGGTTGGGGTGGTTGTGTTTTGCCGATCGCATAAAGGACACGCAATGGAGCGTAGTGATAGTTAACCGGGCTTTTGTCATGAAATACAGCTGGGACTATGCCACGAACGGTATCGAACTGCTGCAGGTACTGGTCTATACCGGCGGAAAGCAGCAACCGGGGTGGCTGGCCGGACGGTTACCGAAGGCGTCTACCCCCCAGCAGGAACTATTGAACAAAATCGACGAGTTTAAATGGATGTTGTATGACGACTTCTACCCGGATTTTGACGACCGTGAAATCGAGGAAAGACAGCAGCAATTTCTGGCAGAAAACCGCGGGGCGTATACCGCCCTGCGCAATGCGGTACTCGGTCGCTATCCACCAATCCAACGGGAACGTTGGGCAGAATTTATGCAAGAAGACCTGGGGTTGACGGAAAAAATGCAATCCAACCTCGGGTTATTTGACTCGTTTGGGGACCAAATACTGCCTGAATCGATTTCCATTAATGAATTGAAATATTCGCAGGTTTTGACGACGGCAGCGTACGTGATGACTTCCGATAATCTGGGCTATAATTGGGCGGCGGACTGGTTACTGGGGAGGGAGGTGTATGCCCGGCGGCTGGATGGAAACCTATGGGAAGTCCAGCTTTTCATGGGCGATGTTGCGTGCGGTTATCAATGGAATACCGCTACCGATGAACTCCATGAGCTAACCGTCAGGCGGAAAGAAAAGCAATAAAATGATGTTTCGTATACCCATCCTATTCGGTGCTGTGTGGGTCGTCTGCATCGTTGGTGCGCGGGCACAGGACCGGCATGCCATCGCCGTCAGCGGCCAGCAGCGTGCTTTAGTGGAGTTCCGGGGCGACACGATGGAAGTGATGATTCTATCGGAGAACCAAACCGATACCCAGGCGGTCGTGCTCGGCGAAATGGTCGCAACGGCTCAGGTGGAGGCAGCGGACTATAATGGTGATGGTTATGCCGATTTTTCGGTGCAATTCCTGGGCGATAGGTATCATACGCCGCACCGCTGGCGCATCTTTCTATTCCAGCCTTCGGCGGGCCGTTTCAGGGAAGTGCCGCTGCCCGAGGGCAATGGGCATGTGGGCCGGCCAACGGGCTTTTTGAACCCATATTTCCTGGAGGAGGAGGGAATCCTGTTTGTCCAGGCAGACTACAGACGAGTCCTGCAGGACCAGCGGGAAATGTACCGGCGGCAAGGCTGGAAGTTCACGCCGCAGGGCGAAGTCTACCTGGCTGAGTCGCTCCGCCCGGTCGAACAGGATGCTCCCTGGACAGCACTGGTGCCGCTCACTGCGGTGCACACCGTCTTCAACCGGGCAGGGGATACGGTGCACAGTGGGGCGGTATACCTGTTTTCGCCGACAGACGACATGGAGCCGGTCATCCTGCCGGTGGAGCAGGAGCGGCTGTACCTGCACGATGCCCCACAACCCGAACGCCGGTCGGCGATGTACCTGGTCAAGGGCGATCATTACGAAGTGCTGGACTATGTGGAAAAAGGCTGGCTGAAAATCCGGTATGTGAACCCGGCACGCGGCAACATCGACAAATACATCACCGTGATGGAGGCGAGCAGCAACCGGCTGGACTTTTACCGGGAGGTGTTTGCCGCAAACGATGGACTCGAATTGACCGTTGGCGATCTGGGCGTGGCTGGCGATGCGGATAGCGTTTATGCCGCACTGCTGTATATGGGCGCAAAAAATTCGACTACTCATCTCGAAACGTTCGAAGCCGAAGGCGTGTACCTCCTCTACCGGCCAAAAGCGGGCGATGAAGCGTACCGGGTGTGGCAGGTATCGAGCTATAAGCAGTCGTACCCCATCCCCGGCGTAGGGGAAGTGGCGATGTGGGCGGATAATTTCGTCGTTTGGAAAGATGGTGCTTATGTCTTGGACGGAGCAGCGGATGGAGGCATGGTCTTACCGTCGGATATCAGCCCCGGCGACTATGATTACCGGATCGCCATGGTGAATCGTCGGCATGACCTGGCACTGGTTTCCAATGCGGCGATGCTGCGCCTACCGCTGCCCAAAGTCGTGTGGGATATACAACAAGAACAATATAGGGTGCAACCGTTATCCGATAATCATTAATGATGCCGCACAACAAAAACGCTTCCGCCGACTTACCGATATCGATCCGCCGGACACTTGAGGAGCGGCGCGGGTATCACCACCGGTTTTATGCTACGTTTGTGGCTGTAACGGCTGTGTTCTTTTTGGTTTTTATTGCCATCGTTTTGAGTTTACGGAATGGCGGCTTACGGGATGAAGAAGTCGGGTTACAGGTTCTTCTCGTATTGCTTTACATGGTGTTTTTCGGAATCCCGGCGTATTTTGTTTTTTATCATCGCAAACGCCGCCGGGTGTTGGATGACTGCCTCAACAACCAGGGGTTTTCGCTGATCAGTGGCAGGCTGGATGGCATCCAGCGCCTCAAAGGGAAGCGGGTGCGCTATGTAATCGATGGCCGTCCGATTGAGGGTACCCTGGCATTTATGGGATTCAAAGCGTTCCAGAACACGCGGATCGTGGAGGTGATCTCCTGGAGCCGGCTGCCGATTGAGCTGTACCTGTTGCCCGGCGGATTGATTGCAGGTGCGGTTTATCCCGGTTCGGATGTGACCGAGCCCATCCGCAGGCCGGTAAGCACCGAAGATTGGCAGGTAATCGGGGGTAGCCTTTCCGGTATGTTGAAATTATATGCTGGCATCTGTCTGTTCGTTTCCCTGTTGCTAGTAGGGATTTGCTGGTTTATCGAATGGCAGGTCGGCGGGGGGTGGGAATACCTCGGGGAGATGCTCGTCGTATTCAATGGCGCTGTGTTGCTGCTTATGTTAGGACATGCACTCGTAAGCTGGCCGGAAATCCGGGCGTGGCTGAACAAACACAATCCGGATACGTACGTCGAGATTTATCGCGGTACCGCAACAGAATGGTACTTGACGGTGACCCGGTACCGCGGAAACAATGCGGTAACATCGGTGTTCGATGGTTGGGTTCGGTTATGCGGCGGACTGCACCACATTCAGCATGACATCGCTGCGGCCGACCGGGGGCTGCTGGATCCGTTGCAAACGCCTGTGCATGTGGAGTACCTGGTATACAAAGGAAGATTGACGTTTTTGCGGAGTAGCTTGGAGTAGACGGGCTTCAACCGGGCTGCTATAAGCCAATCCCGAAGTCGTGGAAAGCCGCCAGGTTAATTTCCAATGACACCCTGTGGTTACCCAGGTTTGGAAAGCCATTTTCTTTTCCAAATTGATTATAGCCGTAATACAACCGCATAATAGAAGCTATGCTTATTCCTACTTTTGGGGTAAACATCCACGTGTGTTTGGAAAAATCGGTAGGCAGAGACACATCAATACCTCCGCCAAATAGGATCATGTCGCCAAGGCCGAAATCGAAGCTGAGTTTTGGCGCCAGCGTAAAGGGGTTGGTCACATAGGATTCAACACCCAGAGAGATGTCATAAAAGGTCATCGGAGAAGAATCAGTAAATTGATTGAACGAAATCAGCCCGACATCAACCCCCAGTTTTTTCTGCATGGACAAACCGAAACGATTTGGGAACATAAATCCCGAATTCTCCTGAGCTGCAACGGGAGCAAGCAGGACAAATACCGCGAGTAACGTAGTAAAGAAGTTCTTATTCATCGTCGTCCATCCGATAAGCGGCCATGATGCGGGTCAGCTCCGGCGCAAGCAGCAGGTGATACATTTCGGGAGTTGTTTCTTCCAGTAATTTCATAACACTGACGGTAAAAAGCGTATCCTGATCGAGTATGGGGGTAAATGGCCTAAAGTTAAAATCGACCGATGTCCACCGGATTTGCATGGTGTTGGAATCGATAGTGAGCCGCTGGTTGCCGCGCAGCCGCTGCCATAGGCTGTCGGCAATGGGGTCGCCGGTACCGATGGAGTAGTCTGCCGAAGAAGGCGGCAGCTGTTGCATAATAGCTTCCATCGATTCGCGGATCGGGTTTTCCTCCCCCGATGCTGAAGGCGCAAACCCGAGCCTATACTGGAGCGAAGGGATCGGCTGCCGCAGCTGGTACGTGAGGTAGGTCGTGACATACGATTGCGACATGCCGGCGTAACCCGGTACTTCACGGTGGGTATACGTCCAGTGCGCGCTGCCAAGGTCGGGAAGCAATGCAAACGTCGTGTCAGGTGTAAGTGCAAGCAGTCTCAGCAGGCTGGTGTCCGTTTCATTGACGGATAATTGCTGATTTCTCAGTGTCCGTGGGATAGGTGACGGATGCCGGGTTAGTGTGTCCAACAATCGGATAAAGTTTTGGCGGTGACGGTCGGACAGCTTCGGCCAGATTTCGGCAGTGACGGCCGTATCACTCACCACCATGGAAACGTCAAACGACCGCGATGGACCTCCAGCGGGTTGGGTAAGGCTGGCCAGTGCCTTCCACTCGTCTAGCAAGTGCGCGGTGTCGATCGCAGATGCGGTGGGTTTCAATTCAACGGAAATACGTGTTGCTGGTTGGGCGCTCCTGCTGCCGCCTTCTAATGCGCAAGCTTGGGCAACGAGTGCTGCTAATGATGCCCATAAAAGATAATAGATAGCTGTTTTCATCCACGTAGTCTTTAGGTAATGCTGCCTGTTCACCGAAACAAATATCAAGGCTATGGTGCAGGTAATAAATCCCTGAAAAAAGGGAATTTTAGCGAAGTCGCTCAGGTTTTCCGTTCACGATCCGCTCGCCTGGATAATCTTGGCCGGTTGTGCCAAGGGAAATTCAATCTCCACTGTGGTACCCATGCCTGGCTCGCTGATGAGGTTAAGGTGCCCCTTCAGGTAATCCAGCCGCGATTGCACATTGTGTATGCCGGCCGACTTCCGCCCATCCAGCGTGGCGACGTCGAACCCCTTGCCGTCATCTTCTACGGTCAGGTATAGGGTGCCGTCAGCCTGTGCCAGCTGAATCAGGATGTGCTTGGCCTCGGCATGCTTCATGGCGTTGTTTACCAGCTCCTGGATGATGCGGTAAACGACCACCTGGCGATTGGTGTCGAGGCTGTCGGTGTAGCTGACAATCTCGGCGGCAACCTCCAGGTCGCCGTGAGACATCCGGTTACAGTATTCGCGGATGGCCTCCGTGAGTCCATATTTCAAAAGCAGCTCGGGCATGAGGTTGTGCGCCACACGGCGGAGCTCATTGACCGCCGCATCGAGCTGGTTCAGTGAGCGGGTGACTTTTTCCCGGGCGGCCGCGTCGTTCACGCGGGAAAATACGGCGGAAAGCTCAATCTTAGTCCCCGAAAGCAGTCCGCCAAGGCCATCATGTAGGTCGCGCGCCAACCGCGAACGCTCCTGCTCCTGTCCGCTGAGCATGGCGGTAAGGTTGGATATTTCGTGTTGTTGCTGGACCTGTTCCATTTCCAGCCGATGAAGATGCCTTTGCTGGGTCAACGTCTTTGAGCGCTGCCGGTAAGCGTAGAACAGCAGCGCCATCATGAACAATGCAACAGCAAAGAGGATAATGTAGGTCTGGCTGATGCGCGACTTGAGCGCCACTTCGCGTTGCACGGCTGCGAGCTCCTGCTCCTTCTGCTGATTTTGGAGGTTAGCAAACGCCAGTTGCTGGCGCTGGTTTTCTTCGTTGAGTTTCATCACTTCAATCGCTTGCCGCTGTTCGGCAGCACGAGCATCCATCAGCTTGAGTTGCTGTTCCTTTTGCGCGGACTCCAGGCGCAGTTGCCCCAGTGCCTGTTGTTGCTTGGCGCGCTCGTATTGGGCTTCCAGCCGTGCAGACAATTCCAACTTCTCTGCATCGAATCGATCCTCGGCGGCGGCTACGTACTGCTTGTAATAATGCAGCGCTTCGGTATGCTCCTGCTGCTCCTCCGACAGCTCGGCAAGGTTCCGGAAAATAAGGGGAAGCGTTTCGGTATTCATGGCCGTCTCCTGCGAAGCGGCAGCCAGAGCGGCCAGCAGGTAGGTTTTTGCATTTTCAGGCTGATGGCTGCTCCGTGCCAGGGCAGACAGGATACCGTAGCCAGCGGCTTTGAATTGGGTATGCCCATACTGGTCGGCGATTGCAATCGCCTTGCGCGCATACTTTTCTGCCTGCCGCCGGTCAGCCGTATCGGCGTTGTTGAGGTGCAGGTTTGCCAGGTTAATGGCTACATGCGCCAAATCGGTGGGCGAGGTTCCCATCGTTGACGGGTTATCCTCGAAGAGGGCTATCGCGCTCCGGTAATAGCGCACTGCACTGTCGGCAAACGATGGGTTTCCGGTTTCCGAGGTAAGCGTCTCATACAGGTGCCCCATGCGCATGTGTGCATCGAACAGGGCCGATGGTTCTTTCCATTTTACGGCCAGGCCCAGATTCAGGTAGGCATACTTCGTTTGAAGGTCGGTAGCCCGCCAATTGGCGTATATCGCATATAGTTCGCTGTAGATCGAACGCTGGTAGGTGTGGGCGCCGGTGTTTTCGAGCAGGCGGAGGCCCTCCACAAAGGTGGTTACGGCATCCACCTCGCGGCCGGCGCGCGCCAGCAACCACCCCCGGCAATAGTGCACGTAGCCCTTAATTTTGCGGTCGGCCGTGCGGGCCGCGAAAACCGATGCGCTGTCGATGTACCGGGCAGCCTGTGCCGAATCGCCCAGTATGAACGTGTTGAGTGCCCGTAGTCCGTATAGGTACGCGGCATATTTGCCGTCTTGCCTTTTCCGCGCCAAGCGGATGTTTTCTTCCAGAACGGCTATCGCTTCGTCCCGGCGTTCGTTGAAAAACAATGCGCGGACATAGGGGCCGGCTTTCAGGAATTTCTCGCCGTTTTCATAGCCGGCCTGCTGATAGGCCTTGGCCACGGCATCCAATGCGTCCTGTGCACGGCAAACCAACACGGCCAGGCAGCATACCAACGAACAGGTGAATGATAAGACGATGCTTCTCATGCGTTCCGTTATCGGCCTGCACTACGGCCTGTTTATGAAATCAGCGAGGTAGGTACATTCCCGTACGGCCGCCTGGAAAAACGCCGTATTTCCGTAGTGGGTTTCCAGTTCCCCGAAATACCTGTTCCGTTGACTGAACAGCCAGAAGGGGTCGGGCCTATTGCCGTATGAGAAGCCACCGTCGTAATACGCTTTCAGGCTGGGGTAACTGTACCGCTTCTGTTCGCATTTAGCCAGCATGAACGTGCATTTTGCGCGGAATTCGGGGTCTTTGCTCAGCTCGCGCGCCTTCTCGTACCATGCTGCCGCCTGGCGGGCATCGTGGTAATCGCCGGCATAGTAGTAATTTCCCCGGATGTAATTGTGCGTACTGGTCCAGTGGTAGCTGATCAATTGCCATGCGTTGCCGAAAGCGCCGGTCTGGTACACGCCATTGGCCAGCTGGAAGTAATAGGAGGCCGCATTGCCGGGGTCTTCGGCAATGCGCCGCTGCAGGTCGGCCATGGCCTTCGCGAATCCGGCTTTGGTGAGCGGTGTGCCGCCGAAACGTTTGGGGTAGTCGTTGATGGCAGTGATAAACGGGTCAGGGTACAGCGGCTGTTCCTCCCCGCCATACCAGTCTACCGGCGATTCGCGCTGGAATTGTGGAGAGAGCTTTGCAAACGCGCGGGATGCTGCGCCATACGCATGCGTGCGCAGGTAGGCGGTGCCCAGCAGGTCCCAGTAGTCGTCGCCGATGAGATCGCCCAGCAGGCTGCCGAAGAGGGGCGCCCATGGCGAATCCATGCCTTCGGTAGCCCAGCGCCCCAGTTGTTCCAGTGCGGTGGGGGGCAGTTGCTCCTGCCAGAACGTCGCAGCGCTCCACGATATCTGCGATAGTAGGGACCTGCCGGCATTTCCCACGTGGCCCGGGGAAGGGATGTCAGCCTTCAGCATGGCCATTGCGGCGAGGGCGGTATCGCCGGACGCCATGAAGTGCGGCGCAAGCAGCGATTGGTAAAAATTGGTAGCCGTGCGGGTAAAGCGCAGGTCTTTCTGCGCCCAAAATGCATAGCCCGGTTCGTCGCCCGCCCGTTCCATGGCTTCCCGTAGTTCTTCACTGCGTTTGGCATCCAGCCAGTTTAAGGTCTCGGTTAACCGCGCTACATCGGCCGGCTGCGGGGTTTCCAGCGCCCGGGCACGTACCAGCAGGTCGACAATGCGGTATTGGTCGGCCAGTCGGGGCGACAGTGTCCCGGGAGCCAGTCCGCCCAGCAGGGCCACGGCTTCGGTATCCTCGTGCAGCAGCCAATGGAGGTAGGCTTCTGCGACGGTGCCGAGCGCCGGTTCGGGATAAGCGGCATCGGCCGACAGCTGCCGACAAAAGCCGATGATTGCCCGTGCATGTGCCTGCGCGGCTGATGCCGGGGTGCTGCCGTCGTAGAACCCCCACCCGCCCCATCGGCCCTGGTAGTAGGGCGACTGCTCCGTGAGGCGCGATTCCAGCTTATTCACTTCGCGGACAAGGAGCGTGGCAACCAATGGGCTGCCCGGCGCCAGCCGGTACACCGTTTTCAGGGTTGCGGTATCGAGGTCCGCATTTCGGAAGCCCAGCGCCGCGTGGATGGTTGCCCGTTCGTTATCGGACCGTGCATGGGCCAGTATTTCTTCAACGGGCACATCGATGTAGTGGATGTTTTTGTAGGCCTGTACGCGCCTTTCCGGGTTACTGGAAAATACGTTTGCGAATAAGTACGCCGCTTCCGCGGGCTCCCCGAGGCGCCGCAGCGCACCTGCTTTCAGCATCAGCGCCCAGCCTTTCAGGGCTGTCGTCGCGGGTGCCTCATCAATCCACCGGTCGTAAATGCGGACGCAGTTGGCATAATCGCCGGCATAATGGTACATGCGTGCCGCCTGGTAGGCGTAGCGTATGCGAAGAAACGGGGCTTTCCGGTGCTGCCTTGCCAATGCCTCCGCCTGTGCGGCCAATACGTTCATGCTAGCGGTATCACGCGGTTCGGGATTCCAGTAATGGTCATAACCCGCATGCGCAGCCAGTGCATGGGGTTCCGCGGTCTTGGCAAACAGGTAAAGCGCGCGGGCATTTTTGTTGCGCGCCAGCGCCTGGAGGTAGGTGTTTTCCGAAAGGCTGTCGGGCAGCGGGGCGGCCTGCGTTTCCAGAAAAGCGCGTATAGCGGAGTCCGTGGCGGCATCGGTGCGGTACATCGCGGCGTGCACATCAGCAGGCCGTACGGCCTCACCTAAGTATTCAGCCCACTCCGCGCTGTTGATGCGGGACTCGCTCCCGGGTTCCTCCTCGTCGTAGAGAAAGCGGAGGTCGGTAAACGAAAAGGGCGCATACCCATCGCCGGCCACGTTGTTGTGAAAGTACGACACGTAATAGTCGTACGGGTCGGGTTCGGGACCGCAGGCGATATTGAGTGCGATTTCGCCGAAGAAAGCGCCGGCAAACGCACTAAAAGCAATCGATAATTTCCTGAAGCGATGCATGGGTGAATAGCTGTTGTGGTGAAGGTACATGTGATGATGCCGGTGGCGTTTCAGCTGGAAAGCCAGCCAGCAAGTTTTTATCCAGGTGGTAGTAGAGCAGGGTGAAGTCTGCCGCAGGCAGCTCGTCGGCGAGGAAACGGGCGGCCCGGCGTACGTCCGCATAGCCGACATGCTCACGGCGGATGACATCTCCTTTCCGAAGGCCGGCTTCAGGAAGCGGTTCCCTAAGCCGGAAGAGCGACGTGTCGTCCAGCGGGTTGAACAAGGCGGTGTCCGAAAGCAGGGCGGGGTCCAGGCGCTTACTGATGCCGGCATATTGTCCGTCACGGAACACCACTGACCAGCTAAATAGCGGAAGCGCCACATCCATCGGCAGCGGATAGGCGCGCAGGTACCCCTTCAGGTATACGTGCATTTCGTTGATGTCCAGGATGGAATTTTGCGGCCCGAACCTGCGCAAGTTGCCCATGTTGTAGCACATCAGCAGCACTTTGTCTACCGGCGGCGTGCCGCTGCTGTGCGGATTGCGCACCTGGTGCAGGCGCAACGTGGCCGAGAGCAGCGTGCCCGCCGGCATCCGCTGCCGTATCCGGTCAAGGAGGTGGAAGTAAGCCTCCCGGGTACTGGCGGTCCAGTCGCAATCGATTTGCAACTCATCAAATTCCGATTTACCTGCCTGCTTGATTTTGCCCAGCACGAAGGCGCTTACCCGTTCGGCCAGGCTGTCAAGCTCGGCTTCCGTACGGTCTTTGAGCACCTGGTTGGCGATGAACACCACCGGAACCAGCTGGAGGGAATCGGGCAGCGTATCCTTGAACACGATGGGAGAGACCGGAATCGGTTCGCCGTTCGGTCCTTGGTTGTCCACATCCATGATCCGCACGAAAAGCCGCTTTGCGCCTAACCCGCTCAGGTAGGTTTGTTCCGTATCATCGGCTTGGTACACGGTCTTCCAGTAATAAAAGGCCGGCTCGACCTTCCGCCCGTGCTGCGTGCAGGCATACGAAAGGGTAATGAATGCCATTAAACCAAACCACCATCTCATTTCAGTTGCTTTTCTCCCGGAATTCCTGTTGCGTCTGCCAATTTACATAAAACCGGGTATAACCGAGCTTTTCATCGTAATAAGATACCGTGCCATCGGCCGACATGTCGTGGTATTTCGGCGGAATGACGACGCGCCCCGACGGTAAATGGTACAAGCCGTAGAGGCTGTCTTTGCCGGGCTTAAAAGTCCAATAGCCCTGGCGCAGATTCAGGCAGCGGATGTAATGGTGCTCAGGTTTCCAGCGCCAGTTCCCCGCCCCGGCATCCCAAACGCCCATGCGTTCCGTACTGTCGCGTTTGATGGTCACCTCATATAGCTCGTCTGCTATGTTGCGGTAAGCGACAATTCGCCAACCGGTTTCCACGGCCTCATCGCGGATGATGTGCCCCGCGGGAGGCCAGCGTATATCTCCCGAAGGGATTACCACGGTGAATTTATTGTCAAGCGGCGGGTCCATGTGCCAGTGGCCCGCCGTATCGACCATGGTGTGTTCGAACCAGGATGCCTGCCGATTGAACCACCGCAGCATGAAGCGGTCTGTGCCGGGCATCCCGCTGATCAGTCGAGCCGTACGGAGTACGGTGTCGGCGGCGACGCCATGAACGGCTGCTGCGTCTATCCTTGCGGGAAATGCTTTGCTGAAATCGGGAAAGATATACTGGTGTCCTTCGTCGTCTGCAAGCACCATGGCACGGCACGCATCATCGTATCGATTGCTGCTTACGGCAATGGAAAGTGGCAAGCCGTTGATAGCGGTGTGCAGGCTGTCGGCCTGTCTATACCGCGTGCCGGAAGCCGGTTTCCCCTCGCGGTCAATCAACCGGAAGCCGTTTCCCCGCTGCTGCAGGAGCAGTCCGCCATCTACCTCGTCAAAAATATGCCGCGCCAAGCGCTTTACCTTCCGGTCGGTGAGCTTAAAAAGCCTGTTCCCTTGCAGGAAGTGTAGCTTGTCCAGCGGCCTGATAGCAAACTGCTGGCCATAACTGCTTGCCGCTGGTACGCGTTGTGAATAAATGGTCTGATTCGTTTCCAGTACGGTGATTTTCACGTGAGCGCGTTTAACCTCGGTATCAAACAACCGGCTATCCGATGAGCCACCGGTAATGGAAAACCCCGGCAGGAAACGCCACTCCCAAAACCGGAGCCGATTGGTATAGGTCCGTTCCGTCCGGGCGAGCGTACGGTTACCCGCCACTCGCAAGTAAATGTTTCTGTACCGGAAGGGGATAACCAGCTCGCCGGACTTATCAATTACGCCATAACGCAGTTGCTCATCTTCCACTACGGCGAAACCGGTGGAGGTAAACGTTCCGGCGGAGCGGAACGAAGGGGGAATGACGACGTTCATCTGTTCGTCGGCATAGCCATACCGGCCATCGGCTGCCAGGTAAAGATAATGTTTCATTGTATCAGTGCGTTGTCCACTGGGCGGTTGCACAGGGGGCGCCATACAGGCGCTGGCCGACGTGCTCAATACGGCAGCCAGCGTCAGGGCAATCGGATGTGCACAGCCATTTCGCATGACGCAAAGTTAGTGCGGCCCGGCAGGGAAAAAAATAGTGGAAATCAGGGGTATTTTTAACGGTTGAAAATCCCTGATTTCAGTGAGGGCAGTCGCCGGTTTTGTCGGTATTTTTGTGCCGGTGTCAATTATCGCAATGAAACGGTTGTCCTTACTTCTCCTTTTACTGTGTGTCTCGTCCGCAATTCTGGCGCAATCGCCGGGTTATTACCTCCTTGAAGGGGAAATCGGTCAGCACGCGGCCTGTATGGAAATTGCCATTTATCCGGCACTGGAAGCCGGATTGCCCGAGGAAATACCGCCGGTTGCAGCGCACTATTACTTGCTCGATGAATGCTTACCCGTTGAGTTGTACCGCAGTTCACGCAGCGGTAATTTTCAGTCGCTGGTACTCAGTACGTGGTTAGACCAGGGCGACAGCGAAACGTTTACCGGCGCGTTTGACGGCCGCTCCTATACCGGTATGCTGGCGAGCGAAGCGGATACCGTCGCCTTCCATTTCACGCTGTCGGATAGGCGTGGGGTCGAACGGTTTTTGCCGTTTGAGCGGCACACGATTGTGACGGTGGAATCCGGGCAACTGGAGGAAGCCCTGGAAGGGACCATGCAGTTCCGTGGGTTTTTGCCCGATGACGGGGCTTTGGCCGGGGCGTTGACAGCGCTCATCACGGGCGGTGGATTCACCGATTTCGGTGCATATGCCGATCAGCAGCTTGGCTTGTTCGAGGAAGGATATGAAGCCGAGATGACGGATAGGGTGGAAGAGCTGGATGAGCAGCTTGCGTATACCCTGAATCACCAATACGAATATTCGGTTTACCCGGTGCTCAACACCCCTGATTACCTGGTCATGGGTTTCAGCACCTTTCGTTATACGGGCGGTGCGCATGGCATGTCGTCCCAGCACTTTTACACGTACCGTAAGCGCGACAAAAAATGGCTTCAATTGGAAGATATACTGGATGTCGGTCAGGAGCAGGCCCTCAATGGACTGCTGGATGCCGAAGTGCGGGAGCAGTATGGTATTGAGCCGGACGTGAAGCTCAATGAAGACGAATACGGGATTTTCATCGCCGATTCGATCACCTATTCATCGAACTTCATTTTATCGAAACAGGGCATTACGTTTCATTACGGGTTATATGAGCTGACGCCCTATGCATACGGATACTTCAGGTTGTTTGTGCCCTATGAAAAGCTGAAGGCCGTGTTGCGCCCCGGATTCCGCTACGATTCGGATTCCGCCGCAATGTGAGCATCCCGAAAATCAGCCATTTTCATGGATAAGCTCAATTCTTTCGCTATCAATGGCGAACAATTTTATTTTTTCGTACTTTTGGGGGGAGTATCATTAAATGTGCGGATATGGAAATCACGATAAAAATCGATAAGCGAAGCAAACAGGCAAAAGTATTCTATGAATATCTTAAAACGCTTCCTTTTGTAGAGTTTGAAGAACCTCGTTACAATAAAGATACTGAAAAAGCGATAAAAGAGGCTAAATCAGGCAAGACGACCAAAACCACGCTGGAGGATTTCAGAAAAGAACTTTACTCGTAATGTATCAACTTGAACAGACGGGAAAGTTCAAAAGAGATATTAAACTCGCAAAAAAGCGCGGTTTGGATATGCGACTTCTCGATGAAGTCGTTACCCAGTTGGTTGAAAAAGGTACACTCCCGCAAAAAAACAAACCGCACAAATTGACGGGTAAGTACAAAGGGTTTTGGGAATGCCATGTCCAACCCGATTGGCTGTTGGTTTGGGAGCAAGAGGACACCATAAGGCTCATTACATTGGTAAGAACAGGCACACATAGCGATTTATTTTAAGTACATCTGGAAAGAGCCACAACCTCTGATTCCGCCGCGATGTGAGCATCCCGAAAATCAGCCATTTTTCAGAACGGCACGGCTGGTTTGGGAAATTATATCGAATTTTAAGCCAGCTCAATTTTTATTATGGTATCCATTTTCATTACAGATGATCATCCGCTGGTGTTGGAAGGGCTCAAAAATGTACTTTCCGAAGCCGACGGCTTTCAGGTCAGCGGATGCTTTGCCAACGCCGCGGCGACGCTGGAAGCCATTGGATCGGAACCTCCCGCGGTGCTGCTGCTTGACATCAACCTGCCGGATATCAACGGCATCGACCTGGTCCGGAAAGTAAAGGCGCTGTCGCCGGCCACGCGGATTATCGCGCTCAGCGTGCATAATGAATACGCGGTAATCAATAGCATGTTTCAGGAAGGCGCCGACGGCTATATTCAGAAAAATGCGGTGGGGGAGGAAATCGTCGACGGCATCCGTACCGTCATCAACGGCCGGCGCTTCCTGTGCTCGCAGTCGGCCGAAATCATGAAGCGGAAAACCACGGAGGGGCTGAAGAGCGTACCCAAGGTCACCCGCCGGGAAAAAGAGATCCTCCACCAGGCGGCCAAAGGACTGACCACGCAGGAGATCGCCGCGGTACTGTTTATCAGTCCGCATACCGTAGAAAGCCACCGCAAGAACCTGATGGAAAAGTTTGAGGTCAAAAACCTGGCATCGGCCATCAAACTGGCGATGGAATACGGGCTGATACAAGCGTAGCCGATATGGGGCATTCGACGGTAAACGTCGTGCCGACTCCGTTGTCGGACCGGATATCGAATGTGCCCTCCAGCAAATCGGTGCGCATCCCCACATTTCGGAGCCCTGCGCCGCTGCGGGAGCGCGCAGTGTCAAATCCCCGGCCGTCGTCTTCGACCACGAGCGTGACCGTGGCATCGGATTGCTGCAACTGCACCAGTATTTCCGTTGCTTCCGCATGCTTGACGCAATTGTTGATCAGTTCCTGTGCAATGCGGTAAAGCGCCATTTCGCGCGACCGCGCGACCGGTTGGCGATAGTGGATGACCTGATAGAAAACCGGTACACCCGCGCGTTTTAATTTGTCGCAAAACTCTCGCAATGCCTCCACCAGACCGTACTTGACCAGCATGGACGGCATCATGCTGTGGGCGATTCCACGCAGTTCTTCCACCGCACCATCCACGTTGCTGGCTACCGAAGCCAACATCGGGCGCTGGGCAACGTCTTCCGGCAAGGCATGCGCAATGCGTGAGAGATCCATCTTGATGCTCGAAAGAATACCCCCCAGTCCATCGTGCAGGTCGCGCGCCAGCCGTTCCCGTTCTTTTTCCTGGCCTTCCAGCAGGGCAGAGAGCAGGGAGTTCCGATGTACCTGTTCCATGCGTTCCACATCAAGGGCGTGCACGCGCTGCTGCTGAACCAACAGCTTGCGTTTATTGCGGTACAGCAGGAAAATCAGGATGCAGGTGGCCAGCAAAGGGACGGAAATACCGAGCAGCAATCCGATGTACCAACGGTTGCGCTCAATGGCGAAATCCTTTTGCTCGTTTTCCCGTTGCAGCATCAATACGTTGTTTTCCGCCTCGGCCAGCTTGTATTTTTCCTCCATTTCATGGAGGGTTTTGGTATTTTCCACGTAATGCAGGCTGTCTGCCAAATCGATGTATTGCGCCAGGTAACGATAGGCCCGGTCTGGCTGCTTGAGGCGATGCTCCATGCGCGATAGTGCCCGAAGCGCCTTCAACTGGTACGTGCCTACCTGGTTGGTTTGGCTGGTCTGCAGCAGTTCGTCCAGCAACGGCCTCGTCTTGGCAAACTCCCCCCGGCGCTCGTACAGCTCCGAAAGATGCAGCAGGATGTCGCAGGACGTATAGGTGTCGTTGTATTGCCGCGCAATGGGCAAACCCCTGCGGAAGGCCTGCTCCGCTCCCGTCAGGTCGCCCGAAGCGAGTTGGTAGCGCCCTTTCATGTTGTAGTAATCCGCCCATTTGCGGTGTCGGCCATCCAAGGACAGCAGGTAGTGGAGTGCGCTATCGAGGTAGGCATTTCCCTGACCATTATAGGTATCTGGCGGTGCATCCGGCAGGTTATCGGTGCGTAGACCGTGCCCAGCAAGGATGATGTAAATGTCGGCGATATCGCTATGGCGTATAGGCGTTAGCTGCTTGTATTGATCAGCCGCCGCCAGGAAATAGTGTGCCGATTTATCGTATTGCTGTTGGTTGTTGAATAAAATACCGATGTTGGTATTGATGAGTGCCAGGGACTCCATGTCGGCCAGCTGGTTGAGCAGGGGGAGGACGTCCAGGTAGCCGCTCAGCGCGTCATCGACGCGATTGCGCTGCCAGGCGATGTTGGCCGCATTGATTTGGCTTTTGGCATACAGTACCCGTGCGTTGCGTGCGGTGTCGTGTTCAGTTAACTCCTGAACCCGCCTATTGTAGCGGTCGGCTTCATCGGTCCGGTAATGGTCGTAGTGCCAGGAGCCTATATTCAGGTAGGTCTTCGCCTCACTGAGCGGATCCCGGCTCCTGATGGCCAGATCCAGCACCTGTTTCCACAGCGTCAACGCTTTGGCTGAATCGCTGTGTGGCACCCGCCGGGCCATTTCCGTCAGGATAGCGATCTTCGCGGAGTCTGTGGTCGCCGTCTTGAATTCCTGCGTGAGGCTGTTTGTTTGGCGTGGCGCGGCTATCACGGTGCCGATTCCGAAGAAGCATACAGCAGAAACGACGGCCAGCCAACAATGCATGCGGGGATTGTCCATAGGCCTTTTTGCAATTATGGGTTGCAAAATAAGCAAAATATGTAAATATGTAAATGTCACACGGTGGAAGCGGCAGGGCAACCGCATTTAACACGGGGTTCGGCAGCCGTGCCCACACCAAATTCCGCCTGCGGTACCTCTTTCCTCCCTCTTGCTTCCACATTTCTTGCCTTTTGCTCGGATTTTATCGGTGTTCGTTCGGAGTTTGCTCAGTTGTTAATCTACTATATTAAAAAGAAAATGCAACTTATATTCATGCTAATATACTTGTTTAGCTAAATTTCGGGTAAGGTAGACCTACGCCAATCGTATGCTTGAAGTAGGCTGCCAACGGTACATCGCATCGAAGACGATAATAAAACATCCCCGAAAACAGGGGTTTCATGAGCTGGAACGAAAGACTATATTTGCCGGTGTTATCGAAAGCTTCCATGATTAAGACGAAAAGTCGACTTGTCCGGTTAATGTGCGTTGTACTGTCATGCTCCTGTCTCACCTCGTGTTTTCAGATTATTGAAGACATTTCCGTGCGTGAGGATGGTTCCGGAACGGTGACGCTGACGGCCAATCTGAGTCAAAGCCGTACGAAGCTCGCGTCGATTATGCTGTTGGACAGCGTCAACGGCTATAAGGTGCCCTCACAGGCGGATATCCGCCGCGAGATGTCCGCGCTGGCCGATCGGCTGGCAGCTATACCCGGCATTACCAACGTCACGCATCAGGTGAATTTCGATACCTACATCGCCGTGATGAAATTCTCGTTCAGCAACGTGTCGGACCTCAACGACGTGATGAATATGGCGTTCAAAGAAATGAAGATGCCGATGGACAGCCAGAGTTCATATGCGTATGACCGGCGCCATGGCACATTCAGGCGGGCGTATACGCATCTTCCGCAAGCGAAGGCGGAGTATAACCGGCTGAAGCCCGCCGATCAGGCCATATTCAAGGACGCGTTATATACCAGTATCTACCGCTTCGAGCGGCCGGTCAGCCAACAAAGCAACGGCACAGCAAAGCTGGCCGCATCAAAGAAAGCCGTCATGTTGCAAACCCGTATCATGGATCTTATCAATGGCAACCAATCACTTTCTAACCGTATTCAATTAGCACAGTAGTATGACAAAAACCACTTCTTTCTTAACCGCCATGGCGTGTTTATGCCAGATTTATGCGTATGCGCAGGACTTGGCGCACCGTATTCCGGAGGACGCCTTTGCCGTGGTGTCCGTCAGGACCGGTCACTTTTTTAACTTAGTGGACGTGGCCGATTTCAACACCTCCACGTTGGGCACGAAAATGCTGCAAGCCTTCGGAAAGGAAGCAGGTATTTCCCTGACATCCATTGAAGATATGGGGGTAGACATCCACTCATCCTTATACTATTATACCCGGCAGACCGACAGCATATGGTATCACACCATATTGTTGCCGTTGAAAAATAGCAGCCAGTTTGCTAAGGGGTTCGGTGGCGGTGCCCTCACTGAAGCAGACGGTATATACCGTGCCGAAGTCGACACGGCATCGCCGGGCGCCACCGTGCGGTGGAATGACCGATTGGCCGTGATTACCTTCGGCAGCGTGGTAGACGATTTTTTTTATGATGAGGGGGTGGCCGCCCGGTACGGTATTTTACAGGACAACTATGGCGATACCTATGCATACGCCGACACGTTTGACAACGATGGGTATACGGAAGAATATGCTGATGAGTACGTGCTTCCTCCTTATGAAGGTTTGGACACGACCGAGGTCGTCATTGACACCGCCGGGTGGGACATCGATACGTTGGATAACGGCTTCGGTTGGGACGATAGTACATGGGATACCGCGGCAACAGACGGCTATGATGACGGTTATTGGAGTCAGTATGAAACCAATCGCCAAAAGAAGGATTCATTGGTGGCCGTGTGGGTCGGCACTTATGCGGAGCAGGTCTTATCCGATTTGCCCCGGCAGCATATCTTAAACAATGCTTCTTATGTACAAAGCTTGGATAAGGATGCCTTGGTGACGGCATGGGTGCGTAACCTTGGACTGATTTATGACCAATTTTTCCTTTCGTTGCTGGCAGGGCGTTACCCGTCTACATCGGCCATAGGTTTCGGCAGCCTTCAGGCCGGTGTCTATGCCAATGAAAATGAGCTGACACTGAAGACTTCACTCGACGTGCAGGGCGACCTCGCTCACTCATATGCCCGGATCTACGACCACAAAATCAACCGGAAATTCCTCCGTTACCTGGACAGCGATTCGTTGATGGGGTTTTTCGCCTATGCGATTGATATGGAAGCGTATATGGAGGAGTTTCCCAAAATGCTCGGCAAGATTTACGGTCCGATGGTGGGCGGATATGAAGAAGAAATCCATATTGGAACGGATATCCTGGCGTTGCTGCTGGATGAAAAAGCAATCGGTGAAACGGTGAAGGGGGATGCATTGTTCGTGCTGAATGGCCTCACCCAGCACGAAATTGCCTACACCGATTATGAATACGACGAGGACTACAATGTGACGGAAGTCGAAAAGACGAAAACCGAGACCATTCCCGACTTCCTCTTGATGTTTTCATCCGACAACCACGCCTTGTACCAGCGGCTTATGGACTACACAGTGAACAAAGGCGTGGGGACGTTGGACAACCGGGTGTATGCCCTGAGTCACCGCAAACTGCCCGCTCCGCTTTATGTGACTTACAGAAACGGTATTGTTTTTCTCGGGACTGCCCACAACCAACTGGAACGGATAGCAAGCAATCGCACCGCGAGCAAAGCCAGCCGGTTTCACCGGAAACTGCTCCGCCAGAATATAATGACCGGTTTTCTGAACACCCAGCAAGCCTTGGGACGATTTTCCGATGAGGAACTCTCGGCACTTGAAGAACATATCCGGTTCAAGCAATTGTTTGGCCATCTGGGGAATTTCTATTTCCGTAGCGGAAAAATGAAAGGGAATACGTTCTCCGGTGAATTTGTTGCGCAGGCGCCCAAAGATTTCAGTAATGCACTGCAATACCTGTTATGGTTGGTCGATTATGCGTCGAACGATAGGCGGTAGCCCGGCTGCGAACGATATCCGGTTATGAAGCGGCTTCTTTGGATCACAGCGGCTGTATTGGTACTCCTGACCTTGGGGACAGGCTTGTTTTTTGCCCATCGGCAGCGCCAATCGTATGCCGTGCAGGTTCCCCGGGGCGCCGTTTCGGTGGTCAAAGTCCAAGTTGACGGATTGGTTGCTGATGTGTTATGGAGCCAACTTTGGAGCCCTTCGCCTATTAAACGGGACGCGGAACGTGGCGGGACCTATCGTTTTTTACGGTCCGGTATCGGATTGGCGATACCTGCCAACCTGTTTCTCTACCAATTTGCAGATAGGCCGCGCGTGTTATTTGGTGTATTGCGTATCAATGATGTCGGGGAGCTTCAGGCGTTTATCCGCCAACAGGACTGGGCGTATGAGGCTGCGACGCCGTTTAGCCGGGTGGTATCGCAGCACTTGGTTGCGCTTCACAGCGCGGACAGTATCGCCTTCGCCCTTTGCTGGGAACCGGGTGAGCAGCTGGCGCCGGTAGCGGAACACCTCCGGGGGCTGCTGCAGGGCGACCAACAGGAGCCGTTGGCGGCGAGCCGATTCAGCGAGTTAAAGAACCGAAAGGGGCACCTCAATATCATGGGGCAACACGCGCTCCGGCTGGACTTTAAGCGCGGGGAAATAGCCTTCTCCACCGACGGGGCAGGAGATGCTGCTGAATTTCCGTCGCAGTTGAAAACGGGCAACACCGGATTCTTACAGTTACCTGCTTGGTGCTGGTCCTTGATGCCGCCTGCCTGGCAGTCTGGCGGGCATACGGTAAGCCGGGACAGCTTGATGCGGTATATCAGCGGCAAGACCTGCGTGCAGTGGCGGGGAGCTACCACGCAACAGGATACCGTGATTAACTATGCGTACGACGACGATTTCAATCCGGTGGAAGTGCGTGAGGCGGTCGATCGGTCGGTACCGGCCTTATTTGGGGCAATTTCGTCGGATACAAAGCATTTGGCCGCTTATTTGGCAGCGCAGGGTATCCTGGATGCCGATTTGGCGCGGATAAAGCCGGAGGTCTTTCCGTTGTTTTCGCTATATACTTATGCTGACGCGGATAAGCGGTTGTTTTTCAGTACGGTGCAAGATGCGGAAAAACAGCTGGCCGCCGTCGGTAAAGGCAGTGGCGGCGGAGACTTCCTGTATGGCTATCTCGACATCGTTTCCGCCACGCAACAAGGGGTCCTGCCCGGACGCTTGGAAGCCCTGCTTGCGCCGCTTTCCACCATTGAAATACAGGGAATCCGCAAGGCGGACGCGGAAATGGTGGTCCATGGGAGGATGACGCTGCCGGATGAGTCGGTCAACAGTTTGGTCCAGCTCATTCATTCCGGCGCTTTAAATTGGTTGCCGTGAATATTTCGTTTTTTACCTGCGACGACAACTCCAGAAAACGCTCATACTGTTTAAGCACATCAGCAATCACTTCTTCCCGCATAAAATACTCGATATTATATCCGACGCGGTTGTCGCCAAAATACGACTGCGGGATATAGGTCCGGTTTTGGTCGAGGTCGGGGATATTTTCTTCGCTCACCAGAAAATCGGAGATGTCTTTCTTTTCGCAACGCACTCCGTATTTGAAGTTATCAATACGCTCATGCTGGATGGTCAGTTCAACCCACATGTAATCATCCGCCGCAGCCACATTGGCCGACACCCCTTGTGCGTTGAACGCCGCAGCAAGTTCGTGAAGCGCCGGCTCAACGGTATGCTGCAGAAAGTTTACAACAGCCTTGCGATCCTTGAAGGATAAAATGCGCTGCAGGCGCTCTTTCCAATGTACGCCAGACCAAGTGACCGTAGCGGGTGAAAATTCTTTCTCATAATAGTTGACATCTACCGTGAGACCCTGCATGAGGCTGTAGCAGAAAAGCAGCATGATGAAGGAAAAGGGAAGCGCCGTAAGCAGGGTCATCGTTTGGAGGGAACCCAGTCCGCCCGCATTCAACAGCACCAGCGCCAACACCGCCAGCAATATACCCCAGAAAGCAAGCTGCCATTTGGGCGATTTGGCAGCATTTTTCGTGGCGATACTATTCATTACGAAAATCCCCGAATCTGCAGAGGTGACAAAAAAGATGAAAATGATGAAAATGGCCAGTGTACTGGTAGCTCCCGTTGCCGGAAAAAAATTGAGGAATTCGAATAGCAACCTATCCGTCTGATCGGCCATACTGCTCAACAGTCCGCCTAATTGATAGCTATCCAACCAAGTTGCACTGTTTCCGAATACCGTCATCCAGAAAAAATTAAAGGCGGTAGGAATAATCAGCACCGCGCCGATGAATTCACGGATGGTCCGTCCGCGTGATATTCTGGCGATAAATAAGCCAACGTATGGCGACCAGGAAATCCACCACGCCCAATAGAGGATGGTCCAACTGAAAAACCAGGGATGCAGATTTGGCTCATACGCGTGGGTATTGAAGGTCAGGTTGAAAAACTCGTTGATGTAATGCCCCAGCCCTTCGGAAAATGAACCGAGCAGGAACACCGTCGGCCCAAGGGCCAAAATGAACAACATCAATGCTATCGCAGCGACAATGTTGACCTGGCTTAGGAATTTCACGCCCTTGTTTACACCGGTTGTTGCCGACGTGATTGAAATGCCCATAATGACGGCCACAATGACAACCTGGTAGCCAAAGCCATAGCCGTCCATCACGCCAACCTGCACGAGCCCCGCATTTAACTGCACCACGCCGAAGCCCAGTGTTGTTGTGATGCCGAAAAACGTGCTGCATAATGCGAACGTATCAATGAGATCTCCCGCGGGGCTGTTGATTTTATCCTTCAGCAGCGGATAAAAACAGCTACGCAAAGACAAGGGCAATTTGTATCGGTACGCAAAATAGGAGAGCGATAAACCGACGACCCCATAAATTGCCCAGGCATGGATGCCCCAATGAAAAAACGTGTAGAGCTGTGCATCTTTTGCACGTTGTATTTCGTTGTGTTGGCCGAAAACCTGATCCGAAAAATGTGAAATCGGTTCGGCCACGCTGAAGTACATCAACCCAATACCCATACCCGCAGCAAACAGCATGGATACCCACGAAAAAAATGAGTATTCCGGTGTGGCGTCATTGTCTCCCAGTTTAATCGAGCCATACCGGCTTACTACCAGAAAGAACAAAAAGAACACAAAAAGCGTGACCGCCCAGATGTATACCCAATTTAGATTGGTGAAGATAAACCCCTGTATTTGGTTCAGTAACGCAGCCGCCCGTTTCGGGAAAAAGCTCGAAATGAAGGAAACAGACAGGATGAAGGCCAGGCTCGGCACCACAATGCCTTTCTTTAACGTGCTTTTCTGTATAATTCGTTGCGCGATGCCCATAATCAACTATTATATAACATGAACTGGCGTTCAATGTTTACAACGGTAGCGTTTTCCTCGTTCCTTTTATTTAATGCGGCAGGTGGTACCGCAAATCTTTTATGCGGGTTGTCTTTGGTGTTCCCTGATCGATCATTCCCGCCGGCTTTCCACGGTATAAACAAAGCTGTCTGCTTTATAATAGCCCAGATTGTATTCGATTGGTCGTTCCGCGACGTCGTATACAAAACGCTTCCGGAACAATATGGCACTGCCCTTTTCTGTTTCCAGTTTTTGGGCGATAAAGTCATCGGCTAAGATGGCGCTGATTTCTTCTTTAGAGACATAAGCAACGGTGTTATGTTCTTTTTCGAGCATCTCATACAACGGGCGCTTGAAGTCCTCGTCGCCTGTCAGGCCTATGCGGGGGTGGAAATAGGATTCGAAATAAACGAAAGGTCCTTCAGGGCGTCCGCGCAAGCGGACCAGCTTAAGTACCTTGCGTTCACTTTTCATTTCAAAGAAGTTGGCAACTTTCTGGTCAGGGAAAACCCAGCTGATATGCAGCTCGAAATTCCGGATGGGTATACCTCTTGCTTCCATCTCCTGTGAAAAACTGAGCCAGTTTTTGGATTTAGAGCTGATGGACTGAGCCGATGCCACTTTGGTGCCTACCCCCTTTTTACGAACGAGTAACCCTTCGTAAACGAGTTTATTAAGCGCCTGTCGAAGGGTGGCGCGGGAGATGGCGAGTTTTTTGGAGAGCTCGATCTCATTGGGTAATAATTTCCCGTCTCGGTATTCTGCCGTGCTAATCAGCGAGCGTAACAACTCCTCAGCCTGTACATGTAATGGAATGGGGCTACTATGGTCAATCGAAAGTTTCATGCCTGATAGTTGTATGATTTATGTGCAAACATACCAAAAAAGGGAATATCTAAATGGGGCAACCGGTTACTCGTCGATAAATCGCTCAGGAAATTTGGAGGTTTGATTTTTATTTCCATATATTTGTACGTACATATAAAAATTATTAAAACCTTTGTAATCACTAAATATTTGCCGATATAATGTTTTTTTTAGAATTAATATGAGGTTGTAAGTGCGTTGTTCGTTTAAATGTATATACATATTTACATTCAATATACCTAATTATAACTTGTTATGATTTTACATGATTTATTTTACTTGACAAAAAAGATGGGATGGGGCTCGGTGTTTTGCTGCCTAGTGTTGATAGGAGCATCACCGTCCATCGGCCATGCGCAGACGACGTTCACCGCTACAGGTGTCGTGCGGTCCGCCGACGCCTCGGGGAACAATCCGGTTCTTGAAGGGGTTAGTGTTACGCTAAAAGGGAGCGCTACGGGCACAACGACCGATTCGGGTGGCAGGTTTCGACTTGAAGTCCCAAAGACGGGGTCGGTATTGGTGTTCAATTACGTGGGTTACCAGACTCAGGAAGTGGGTGTCGCAAGTGAGCAACCGATAGACGTGTTGCTTGTGCCCAGTGATCAGCAATTGGATGAAGTCGTCGTCGTGGGGTACGGTACCCAACGCAAATCGGATCTGACGGGATCCGTTGGGGTGCTGTCCGGAAAGGAATTATTGCAGGCTCCGGTTACCAACGCGCTGCAGGGCATGAAAGGGCGGGTTGCCGGGGTCAACGTATTCTTGAACTCCGGGTCGCCAACCAGCAGCCCTCGCATTCTCATCCGGGGGTTAGGTACGATCAATTCTTCGTCCAACCCGCTTTTCGTGGTGGATGGTGTTGTGATGGAAAACATACAGTTCCTCAATCCCAACGACATTGAACGCATGGAGGTACTCAAGGACGCATCTTCCACGGCCATTTATGGAGCACGGGGAGCGAATGGTGTGGTGCTGATCACGACTCGGCGAGGTGCCAGCGCCGGAGGTACCATCGTGGGTTATGAAGGATTCATGAACGTGGGGGTATTGCCCCGTAAGCTGGACGTGCTCAATGCCGCAGAGTTTATGGAAGTGCTGGAGCGTGGATTTGCCAACCATTCGAAATACCGCACCAGCAGTATCCCGGCATTAACGCGCAGCGATCCAAGGCTGTTTGATGCACAAGGCAATCCGCTATATGATACAGATTGGCAGGAAGAGGCCACGCGCACAGCGGTATCCCATAACCACCAGTTTTCTGTGCAGACCAAAGGCGACAATGCATCATTCGGAGCGTTCCTCAACTATGCTAACATGCAGGGTATCATGCTCAGGAGTGATCTCGAACGGATCAACGCAAAAATTGCTTATGATGCGAAACCAAAGGATTGGCTGTCGCTGGGCGTCAACTTATTAGCAAACTATACCCGCGAAAATGAAGTGGATGAAGGGGGCGGTTATCAAATGCCGCGCCGATCGATGTTGGAGATGCCTCCGATATTCCCCGTGAAATTCCCGGATGGTACGTGGTCCAACAGTAGCATGATCACCGACCCATATGGCCTGGAAGCGATACCCAATCCGGTACATGTCTTGGAAACACAGGATCGGATCCGCAAACGCCAGCAGCTTTTCGGCAATGCCTACCTGACCTTCCATATCCTGCCGGGATTGGACCTGCGTACACAATTCGGGTTTGATAAGCACGATAATAACATTCAGGAATACAGCCCCACGGACCTCATTAATATCTCGGCGCCGTTGGGATCTGCCCGTCTGGAAAACCAACGCTCGTTTTACTGGCAGGAGGAAACCTACCTGAACTACAACACCGAAATCGGCGACCACCGCATCAATGGTGTACTGGGGTTAAGTTGGCAGCAGCGTGTCTATGAAAACAATTGGATTACTGCACAGGGGTTTGCGGACGATTTTTTCCGTTTCAATGCCATCCAGTCGGCCAGCCAACCCGGCGCACCTGGCTCGTCGCATGACAAGTGGACAATGAACTCCTATTTCCTGCGCGGCAGCTACAGCTACAAGAACAAGTATCTGCTTACCCTTACGGGCCGCGTTGACGGTTCTTCGCGGTTCGGTGAAAATAACAAATACGGTATATTTCCTTCGGCTGGCATCGGCTGGGTACTGTCCGAAGAGCCATTCTTTCGCGATATGCGGGGATTGGACGAACTCAAGATCCGGTCGAGCTACGGGATAACGGGAAATACGGAAATACCGACTTACCTGTCGCTCGGAACCATATCCAGTGGTACCACCCTGCTTAACGGGACGCGGGTATCGCAAAGCTATGTTAATCGGTTGCCTAACCCCAACCTGGAATGGGAAAAAACCAACCAGTTTGATGTGGGCTTCGACCTGGCACTGTTCAACCGCCGTCTCAGCGCCAGTTTCGACTACTATTACAAGCTTACCACCGACCTGCTGCTCGACAAACCGGTACCTACGTCTACAGGTTTCACTGGTGTAAGAGACAATATCGGCTCGGTGTCCAACCGAGGTGTTGAGGTGATGCTTAGTGGCACGCCGGTGTCCAACAATACGATAACATGGCAGTCTACGCTCAATTTCAGCTTCAACAAGAACCGCATTGAAGCATTAGGTGAAAACGATGAGGATATCTTCCCTGGCCCAAGCTTCGTGTCTGGTAGCATGACTATACTCCGTGTTGGCGAACCGCTGAGCTCATACTGGGGCTATAGGCGCCTAGGCACGTGGGGCACCCACGAGGCGACAGAAGCAGCTGCGGTGGGTGCCGTCCCCGGCGAGGCCAAACGAAGCGCTGACCGCTATGTCATTGGCAGCGGACTCCCCGATTGGGTGGGAAGTTTTGTAAACAACATAAGCTACAAAAACTTCGACCTCACCGTTGATCTCCAATTCGTTTACGGGGTGGATATCATGCAGCAATTCATGCACTCCATGGAAGACCGAACGGGGTATTCCAATGGCCTGGCGGCAACCCTCTACGAAAGCTGGACGGAAACCAACCAAAACACGATGATCCAGCAGATCAGGAACGGTCCGTATACCGGACAAAACAGTCAGATTGATGACCACTGGGTGGCTAACGGCTCATATTTGCGCGGCAACCTGATTTCACTGGGGTACAATTTCGGCGGCGTCTCGTTAAACAGGCTTAACCTGAGGGGACTTCGCGTCTACGCCAGCGTGCAGAACGCGTTTCTTGTCAAATCGGACGAATTCAAGGGGTACGATCCGGAAGCGACATCCCACAGCGGCAACCAGTGGGGGCAGAATGTCTTTTTTCATCAATACCCTAATCCGAGAACGTTCACCTTAGGAACCAGTTTTCAATTCTAACCGACAAAACTTCAGATTATGAAAAAGTTAATCGCAATGATATTTTCCGCAGGGGTGTTAGCAACCTCCTGCTCGGACTTCCTGAAAGAAGTGCCGAAAGATGAGATTTCCTCGGGCCAGTTCTTTACGAATCCGGACCATGCGTACAACGCGGTAAATGCCTTGTACCGGTCAGGTGTTCCGTCCCTGTTTAGCGGTGGTGTTTATTCTGGAACAAGGATTATGTTTGGTCCGTACACCTCCGGCCTCATAGACAACGAATTCAAGGGACAGGAAGTACACGTGCAACATGCTCAGCAGCTTACATTGAACGGTGTCAACCTTTCGGGTTACCTGGGGGGCATCTACCGGGATCTGTACCTCGGTATTGCACGGGCTAACAACGCTATCAAATACATCCCTGCAACACCGGGACTTCCCGAAACAGAAGCCGACAGGCTTATGGCCGAAGCCCGTGTTTTCAGGGCAATGAACTATTATTTCTTGGTTCGTTTCTTCGGGGGCGTTCCGTTGATTACGGAACCCTATGAGAGCTTGGATAACCTGTATATCGAGCGGGCATCTGTGGCTGATATTTACGCCCTTATCGTTGGCGACCTGCAATACGCCACTCAACAGGAGCGCCTTCCCAACACAACGATGGCCAGTAACGGCAACCGGATTACCCACGGCATCGCAAAATCGCTGTTGGCTGAGGTCTATCTCACCATGAGCGGCTACCCCCTACAGGCCAACCACCACGCCGATGCCGCCAGGGAAGCCCGAGAGCTCATTGCCAGCGGCGTTTATAGCCTCACCCAGCACGATCGGGATGCACAGGGCGAAGTCGTCCAAGCTAGGAGCGCATACAATAAAGCACGGCTTGCAGACAACCTGCCCAACGAACAGATCTATTATTTTGAATATACGGTAGGCATCGAAAACTCCCAATACGCACAGTGGGCGTTCCCCACGAATATTTCTCCCGAAGTGGCTTATGCGATTGTCAACAACGCTTATGAGCCCTCCGTCAGCCTACTGCAGGCATACCACCCGCAAGATGATTTGCGCAGGCAGGAAAAGCAATATTTCCATTCCTCTTACACCAGACCCGATGGCGGGGTGACCAATTTTCAGTGGGCTCCACACCTTTGGTATGATGAGCAAGCCGCATTGGAAACGGCGACATCCGGCAAAGATCTGCCAATCTACACCTACGCCAATGTGTTGCTCATTGCCGCAGAGGCAATCGCCCAATCAGAGGGGGTGACCGCGGAAGCCGTGAACTATTTGGCACAAGTGAGGAGTCGTGCGTATTGGAAACAATCGGAGGAACAGATCAAAGCTGCATTAGCCGGTTTAACCCCGCAGCAATTTGTAGCTGAGGTATGGAAAGAACGGTTGCGCGAACTGGTATTTGAATTTCATATTTGGTTTGACATCCAGCGTACACGGCAATTTCCGGTAACTGACAATGGGCAAATCAATTTTGTGGATGTGGTGGGGCACCGAAACAGTTTTGGCGCGACCTACACCGAAGGGCATTTGTTGTACCCTATACCGGATGATGAGTTGCAGCGTAACCCCGCACTTGAGCAGAATCCGGGATACACCGAATGATCATAATTAGGACAAAAGCATATCCATAAAACAAAGCACTTCCATGAAACGAAGCATCATAATTTCATCCATTGCCTTAGCCATGCTGATTGCGGTAGGACAAACGGCATTTGCGCAGTCCCATATCATCTGGCAAATCGGCCAACAGGATGGCTCGCCGGAGGGTATGGCACTCGCACCCCATGATTATGCCCAATTTATCGAGAAGGATTTTGGTTATGAAGACCGCTTTTTTCTGGTCGGCCATTCCTCGCCTGAAACCGATTGGCCGTATGTGCTTCCTGGTCCGGCCAATGGTTGGGGAGGGACAGGGCGGACATCTGGCATCCGCTCGCATGAATTGAATGTCTACTTCAGACTAACTGCTATGCCCACCGATGGCGTAAGTCGGTTAGTGGTGGATTTGCTCGATGTGGAGCAGGAAGCACCACCGTTGTTCAAAGTCGTCGTTAATGGCGTGTCATGGGTTCACCAGTTGAAAGGCGGTAGTGGAAGGGAAGAGCCAACCGGCCCTTATTTAAGCGAACAGGCACAGCAGGTGGTTATCGATTTGCCGGGGGGAAGCATTAAACCGGGATATAACGAAATCATGCTGACCACGCTCATCGGAGGCTGGGTCGTGTTTGACGATGTGCGTCTTGAAGGACCTTCGGCCGCTACGCTTGCGGTTCCAGGGGATGCCCTCATTAAGCGAGTAACAGCTGCTGAATACGAAGTGGTAGAGAGCGACCAACGCTACCAACCATTGTTGATCGATGTGGCACATTTGAAAAATACGCCAACCTTGGCGGTAGAGCTGGATGGGGAGACCGTTTTCAGCCAACGAATCGAACAGGGGGATTATGGGCTTGAGGTCCCGATGTCCCGGGTAACTGCTGAAACATCCAGTCGGTATGCGATATATCTGGACGATATACTTGCCGAAGAAGGAGAGGTCGTTCGTGCGCCGCAGCCATTGGTGACGCCCGCTGACTACGTTAACACCATGATGGGGGTCGGTCATTCGCGTTGGATGATCGCTCCCGGCCCGTGGATGCCTTTCAGTATGGTAAAAATAAGTCCCGATAACCAGAATAGTGGTTGGCAAGCCGGTTATGATCCGACTTTCGAATCGATCGGTACGTTCAGCCATATCCATGAGTGGACCATGGCTGGGTTGGGCACGTTTCCAGTAACCGGGACGTTGGAGACACAAATCGGCGATCAATCGGATCCTAAGTCGGGATACCGCTCCCGGATCGATAAAAGTACCGAGGCGGCATCGTTGGGGTATTATAAGGTGCATCTGACAGATTATAATATTACGGCTGAGCTTACGGCCACTACCCGGGCCAGCTTTCAACGGTATACGTACCACGACGCTGACACCGGCCGGGTGATGGTCGACTTGACCATTCCGGCAGAATACCGTTATCAAGTTGAGGAACTTGACATCAAGCAAGTGTCTCCATACCGCCTTGAAGGGTACAGTAAGCAATTGTCGCGTGGCGTTTGGTCTAAAGATGCCGATCAAGACTACATTGTTCATTTTGTGATGGAGTTTGATCAGCCGGTCATCCGGGCGGGCCATTGGCTCAACGGTATCGTGGGCAACACGGGGGACTTGCAGGCGACGGTCGTAGATGCCGCTGGTATTTTTGTCGAATTCGATACCCGAAAATCGCCGACGGTACAAGTGCGTACCGGGATTTCGTACGTGAGTACGGCTAACGCGGGTGCTAACTTGGAGACCGAAATTACACAACCCTTCAATTGGGATTTTGCCGCCGTGCAAGGACACCATCGAGACGTTTGGAACGATCTGCTGACGCGCGTTACGGTTACCAGCAACGATTATCGGGAGAAGATGCGATTTTATACCAATATGTACCGGAGCTTGGCCAGTCGCAACATATTCAGCGACGTGGATGGGCGTTGGCGTGATGCTGATGAACACGTCCGGCAGTTTAGCAACCCCGACGATGTAGCCCTGGGTTGCGATGCTTTCTGGAATACCTTTTGGAATCTCAACCAATTCTGGAACTTGGTAACGCCGGAATGGTCAAGCCGCTGGGTGCGCTCCCAATTGGCTATGTACGATGCCGGCGGTTGGCTTGCCAAGGGACCGGCAGGGATGGAATACATCCCCGTGATGGTTGCCGAACATGAAATTCCGCTGATTGTGGGTGCCTACCACATGGGTATTCATGATTTTGACGCTGAAAAGGCCTTTGAGGCCGTCTATAAGATGCAAACGACGCCGGCTGAACGTGTCGGCGGAGGGTTGGCGGGCAACCGTGATTTGGAAACCTATCTCGCCCATCAGTATGTGCCGTATGATGAGGGTCGGTTTTCCAATACGTTGGAGTACAGTTTTGATGACTGGACCGTGGCACAGTTTGCGAAGTCACTGGACAAACACTCCGAATATCGGGAATTCATGGAAAGGGGGCAATGGTGGCGCAACGCAATTGACCCTGTTACTGGATACGCCCGTATGAAAGATGCGGCGGGCAATTGGTTTCCTGATTTTGATCCGTTCAAGTCTGGAGCAAATAAGCAGTATGTGGAGGGCAATGCTTGGCAGCTCACGTATTTCGTTCCCCAGGACATTCCCGCGCTGGCGACGCTCATTGGAAGGGATACCTTTATCAATCGGCTAAAGTGGGGCTTCGAGGAAAGTTACAAATGGCGGTTCAACGGACCGAATGATCAATATTGGGATTACCCCGTGGTGCAGGGTAATCAGCAATCCATGCATTTTGCTTTTTTGTTCAACTGGGTGGGCAAACCCTGGCTTACCCAACATTGGAGCCGTGCCATCATGGACCGCTACTATGGTTACGGGGTTTCCAATGCCTATTTGGGCGATGAAGATCAGGGTCAGATGAGCGCTTGGTTTGTGATGAGTGCCCTCGGTTTGTTTCAGACCGATGGCGGTGCCCGCCACGAGCCGATTTATGAAATCGGTAGTCCGATCTTCGAGCGTGTCGATATTGATATGGGCGAACGCTACGGACGAGGCAAACAGTTTACCATCACTGCAATAAACACTTCCAGGAAAAACCGATATATTCAGCGAGCACGGCTAAACGGGAAACCGTTGGAAAATTGCTGGTTTTACGCATCGGAATTGCTGAAAGGAGGGACACTAGAGTTGGAAATGGGTCCCGAACCTAATCCCCATTGGGGTATTGCTGCAATCCCGCCTGTCAATCAGTAATTAATCATTAACAATGAAAAGCTAAGGATGAAAGTTGTAGGATTTTTAATGGTAGCAGCCGTTGTCACGATGGCCTGCGGTACCTCTTCGCGCGCCGACCGCGCACTCGCTTCGCTGATCAAACAGGATACGCTTCTGCAAACCGTCAAATCCATGGCGCGGGAAACCGTTAGATCCGGGTTTAACGCTGGCGATGGGTATCAAGAGGTATGGATACGTGATTATAATACCTTTATCACCCTGGCAACGGAACTCCATCCGTCAACAACCATCGAAGAAAACCTCCGCGTTTTTTTTCGCTTGCAGGGTGAGGACGGAAACATCGTCGATGGGTTTATACCGAAAACCAGGGCTCGTCGTTCAGAGGGTGGGTATGCCTATGTCTATACGGTATTGGAGCCCAATTATGCTGGCCACAAAAATACGGTGGAAACCGATCAAGAAAGTTCGCTGGTTCAGGCCGTGTATAAATACATCCGTAAAAGTGGGAATCATACGTTTCTGCAAGACACCATCGGCGGGCAGACGGTTGCCAGGCGGTTGGAACATGCGATGGAATTTCTTATGGCTCAGCGATTCAATCAGGAATATGGATTGCTGTGGGGTGCTACCACGGCAGATTGGGGCGACGTACAACCGGAACATCCGTGGGGTGTCTACCTGACTGACAGTACACACTATGCTATCGACATCTATGATAACGCTATGTTCCTGATTGCGCTGGATAACCTGGTGGAGCTTCTGCCGGATACCCGCGAAAAATGGACACCTATCCGGGATCATGTGGCTGCGAACAGCACTAGGCATCTTTGGGATACTGACCGGCAGCAATTCATACCTCATATTTATCTTAATGGTTCACCTTTTTCCCGAGATTTCGACGAAGCAGGGGTCTATTACCACGGCGGTACTGCCGTGGCTATCGAGGCTGGATTGCTTTCGCAGGAACAGGTGAAGCACGCGCTCGGCCGCATGGTAGCCAATGTACAGGCTTCGGGGGCTGCATCTATTGGGTTAACCTTATATCCCCCTTACCCGGCCGGGAGTTTCAAAAACCCGGGAATGCATCCTTATGGCTACCAGAACGGCGGTGATTGGGACTGGTTTGGGGGCCGGATGATTCAGCAGCTTATCCGCCATGGCTTCGTGGCGGAAGCTTATGAACAGGTGCAGCCTATGCTGCGCCGTGCCGTTGATCACAACGGTTTCTATGAATGGTATACCATCGACAACCAACCGCATGGTTCGGGAACCTTCCGCGGGGCTGCGGGAGTACTTTACGATGCCATCGTCCTATTTGAGGAGTTTGCAGCGACCATTCATTAGGGGTTTAATACGTCAATCCGCTTACTGACCGGCGCTTGACTACGTGATGAACGGCTGAAAGGTAACCTTGTACATATTGTAGTAACTTAATAATTTTTATGCTAATGAAATTGAAGCGTAATGGTGAGACGCAGGAGGAAGTAATGACGACGGGTGTCTCCTTAACGTTGCGGAACACGAAACAGGAAATCATGCCAGCGGAAGTACGGGCCACGGACAGCGCGGGATATGGCATTTATCCCGCCCACCCACTGGGCAACGGGAAGATTCACTATGGTTATGATACGTTGGCGCAATGGGTAGTGGAGCAGAAAACAGTGATCATTGATGGTTATGTGGGTAACTTCTGGGACCGCATAGCCACTCACTTAATGGCCGAATTGGAAAAACTGGATACCCAAGTCAATTGGTATGCTATGCATGACTTCCTTAAGCCAGAAGCGGACATCGAACAACTTGTAAAACCTTTTCTTGGAAGTGAAGATTCAGTTTGGGGCTCAAAGACGGCACTCAACTTAACTGATTTTTACCGATGGGATGACTTGGTTGGCGTCGAACCTGATCCGAACTATGCAATCAATATCTTAATCGGTACGGGAGCCGCATTGAGCGGATGGGATGCGTCGGTGATCTATGTTGATTTGCCCAAGAATGAATTGCAGCACCGCATGAATGCCGGTGCAATTACGAACCTGGGAAAGTCAGCACCGGAAAAGCCGACGGCAATGTACAAACGGTTTTATTTTGTAGATTGGGTGGTCTGCAATAAACATAAGGAATCGCTGCTGCGCAGCGTGGATGTATTGGCAGACGGGCAGGGGGTCGACTGGATCACATGGGCGTATGCGCCGGATGTTGTGAATGGTTTGAAAACACTTTCCCGATCGGCGTTCAGGCCGCGTCCTTGGTTTACGCCTGGTTCGTGGGGTGGACAATGGATTAAGAAGCACATTCCCCAGGTCAGTCAGGAAGAGCCCAATTACGCATGGTCGTTCGAGCTGATCGCGCCCGAGAATGGTTTAGTTTTCGAAAGTGATGGGATTTTGCTGGAAGTCTCGTTCGATTGCTTGATGACAGTCGCCGGCTTGGAGATTTTGGGTAAACACCATGCGCGTTTCGGTAACGAATTTCCAATACGGTTTGATTTTCTCGATACATTTGACGGAGGCAATTTATCCATCCAATGCCATCCTTCATTGCCATATATCCGGAAAAACTTCGGCGAAGTGATCACGCAGGACGAGACCTATTATATCCTGGACAGTGCGCCGGATGCGAAAGTATACCTGGGCTTTCAGGACGATATCGATCCGGCGGCATTCAGGGAAGAGCTGGAAAATAGCTTGGAAAAAAACACGGAAGTGGCTATAGGCAATTATGTGCAGTCTTTTCCTGCGGCGAAGCATGATTTGTTTTTGATTCCGAATGGAACAGTACACAGCTCAGGGAAAAACAACCTGGTACTAGAAATCAGTGCAACACCATATATTTTCACATTCAAAATGTATGATTGGTTGAGCAAAGATCTAAATGGAGATCCACGTCCTATTAATATCGAGCATGCCTTCAACAACCTACGGTTCGACCGGAAAGGACAACGTGTGCCCCGGGAGCTTATTTCCAAGCCGTATGTATTGGAAGAAGGCAAAGGCTGGAAGATGATCCACTTACCCACGCATGAAGCGCATTTTTATGATGTGCATAGGATCGAATTTGAGAACGAAGTGACGGTACACACGCGGCAGGCGTGTCACGTGATGATGTTGGTGGAGGGTACGGAAATTTCGGTACGGATAGGTGATCGGGAAACGGTATTTCGATACGCGGAAACGTTCGTGATTCCCGCAGCGGTATTGCAGTATACGCTGGTAAATACCGGAGGAGGGACGGCCAAGGTGGTTAAAGCGTTTGTTAAGGACGATCATGGAGCAACAACATAAATTTCCAAAAATTCTGTGGTTGGCCTGCGCGGTTGCGGCACTTGGGGGCTTTCTGTTTGGATTTGATATGGCAGTGGTATCGGGGATACTGCCACTGGTGACAAAACAGTTTTCGCTTTCTGCTTTGCAGCAGGGTTGGTTTGTGTCCTCGGCGTTGGTGGGTTGCATTGTGGGGGTGGCGATGTCCGGCGAGCTCGGTGACCGGTACGGCCGGCGCCGAGTATTGATATTGGCCGCCGTCTTATTTTTAGTGTCTGCGCTGGGATGCGGACTGTTGCCGACATTTTCGTCGATTATTGTGGCGCGTATCCTGGGCGGCGTGGGGGTGGGCATCGCCTCCAGCATGGTGCCGCTGTATATTTCCGAGATCGCCCCGGCAAGGATTAGGGGGCGGTTGGTGACGTATTACCAACTGGCTGTGACCTTTGGCATCTTGGTGGCGTATTTGAGCAACGCATTCTTGGTACAGGGGGCGCCCAGTATGGTGGGCCGCTTGTCGGGGTGGGGCGGTCTATGGCTCCATGAAGAGGTGTGGCGGGGGATGTTTATCGTAGGTACGCTGCCGGCACTGGTTTTTTTGCTGGGGTTGCTGGGTATTCCCGAAAGTCCGCGATGGCTCCTGCAGAAGGGACAAACGGCTGCTGGAATGGCATTGCTTAATCGGTTCGTGGGCGAAGCGGAAGCAGCGGCAGATTTGAAAAGTAGGGGTCAAGGGCAACGCTTGGCTGCTTACCGGGATTTGTTTTCGCCGAGATTACGCAAAGCGCTCCTATTAGGGTTGCTCTTACCGTTTTTTTCGCAATTCTGTGGGATCAATGCGATTATTTACTATGGTCCGAGCATATTGAATACTACTGGTGTGAGTCTGTCCGGCTCGTTGCAAAGCCAGATTGTCTTTGGCGTAGCCAATCTGGTGTTTACCTTAATCGCGGTATGGAAAGTGGATAAGCTGGGCAGGAGGCCGCTCTATCTGATCGGTACGGCGGCCGCGGCATTGAGCCTGATGGTGGTAGGAGGCTGCCTTTATGGAGAAAATACACCGGGGATGCTGTTGTTGTTTTCGGTCATCATATTTTTGGCCAGCTTTGCGTTTTCGATTGGTCCACTGAAGTTCGTAGTGGCTGCCGAAATTTTCCCTTCAAACATCCGGGGAAGGGCGATGGCGCTCAGTATCATGGTTATGTGGGTTGCAGATACGGTCATCGGACAATTGACGCCCTTGCTGTTGGATCGTATAGGGGCTGCTGTTACATTCTGGTTCTTCGCGCTGTGGTGTATACTCGCCTTTATCACGGTCTACCGGTTGTTGCCCGAGACCAAGGGCAGGTCACTGGCCGACATTGAGCGTCAATGGTCGGAGAAATAAATCATTGTTTTTCGTTTGCGGGTTTAGGTTATTTTATTTCGTCTTTGCTATGGTTGTAGATTACCGGCATTTGTCCTTTCCACGTATTCCATAGCTGGTCGTCCAATACAAGCCTCGCCATAAAGTGTGCCACATTGATACGGCTTGTTTTACCCGGATTGAAGATTGCACTTCTTGTTGGTGATTGATGCAACGCATATTCCGTTACCTCTTCTTCATTTATCAAATTATCGGGGCGGACGGCAACCCATTCAACGTATGCATTGTTCTGCCCGATTTCTTTTCTTAAATAGTCCGCTGTTTTTTCGTTGTCCGTGTGCGGTGGAAGAAACAACCTGAGTAATCCGGTTACTATGCTTTGCCTCATTGAAACAGGTTCGTTTATACCCCTATTCCGGTTCCCCGCCGTGTTCATCAAAACGAACCGGATTGGTTTTTGAGGCGCGTTTTGGTCAATGGCTTGGCATAACAGAATTGCCGTGTCCATAACGAGTTTTCTCGGCTTTCCAAAAATACCTTTCCAGGTCAGGTTATGGCCAAGGCAGGAAGCTGCCGAATCGCAGTCCGACAGGATCTTAGCCATTTCTTCGATGGTGATTTCCGTTATATTCCTTTGGATTACCATCAATTGCTTATTATTATTCCAATGGTCAGGTAAATTACTCGTTGGACGGGCTACTACTTTAACATGCTGCCCTGCTGCCAGAAGTTGCTCCACCAAAAGCTTTCCCGTCGCCCCGCTGGCCCCGACTATCAACGTTTTCATTTTTGTATTCGATCATCGGTTACCTAATTGCGGTTTCCTCTTTCTTCCATTTCCATGCAGACCACACAATACCGATACAGGCTGCAATCTCGACTATGCTGAAAAACCAATAATGCAGTGTGTTGCCCCCGACAGTCAGACTCCATAGTTGGATAATGGCCAGCAGTATGCCGAAAATTAGATTCAGTATCCGGTTTGATTGATACCTCAATAGACGGGAAAGCAAAATCATCAGCATCGGGATTTCCATCATGACAGCAAACGCCAGGAGAAACTCCTGGGTTATCTGCATATCACCGACCCTACCGTTCAATATGTTTTTCAAATCGTCGGCGTGCATGAGTGTAAACACATCGCAAAAGATGAAATTCACTGTCAAAAATATCCATAGCGTGGAAAGCAATACTTTTTTGTCCATTGTTTTTTGCAAATTTACATTCGTCCTGTTTAGCCGTTGGAAAATTACGCAACACCGACGTCACAAACGTTCACTTAAGTTAAGAAATCCAGCAGGCATTAAGTCTTTCCGGATATACGGGTTCGGATCCGGCTTAGCGACTGGGGTGTAATCCCTAAAAAGCTTGCAATTTGATGCTGTGGTACACGCTGCAATAGGTCGGGACGGTTACGAAGCAATTTCAGGTACCGCTGTTCGGGTGATGAGGTCTTGAAATCATCAAGTGTAAGTTGGCTTTTGGCGAGTTCTTGTTCCGAAAACATCCGGCAAAGCGTTTCAAACTTCGGGAATTTTGCGAATGTCTCGTGTTCCATCTCAGGTGTGGAGGCGGTGATGATTGTATCTTCAACAGCAGCGATGTAGTATACGGATGGGTTGCCGCTCATCACACAATGTGGGGTGATGCCTTCCATCTCGGTATAAAAGGCCGTTGTTTTTTCGTCGCCGTCAATGATGTAATAGGTCCTCAGGCAGCCTTTTAAGACAAAGTAGCAATTGTTGGATAGCTGTCCTTCTTTGAGTAAGACCGTTCCCTTCTTTACCGATCGGAATATGTCGAAAGCGGCTATTGCTTTTTTTTCATCTTCCGTAAGGGAAACGAACTTTGAGATAAAGTTAAATAACAGGTCTTGCATTTCCGTCTATTGTTTTTGTCACTACACATCGTGACGGTGCCCGCTGGAATTGTTTTTTTTATTTTATTCCGTGGAGTTAAAGGTAAAGACTTTTTTACTTATTTCCAGTCTGAATTTGATAAGGCTGCACGATAGCCCGAATGGTTACGGCTTAGCGGCAACCGGTTCTGTAAGCTTTAAGATCGCAAGCGCCGAGTGGAAATGTGCACCCAATTTCCGATCCTCCTCAGATAAGAAGTGTCAAGCCGCAAGAATTAAGGAATATTCAATAAATCATAATAACGAAAAAAGGCGACTAACTTTTGTTAATCGCCTCGTTCTCGAAGTAGCGGGGACAGGACTCGAACCTGTGGCCTTCGGGTTATGAGCCCGACGAGCTACCAACTGCTCCACCCCGCAATGTATCTTTATAATAAGTTCCTGCAATCGCTGCCGGATTTTAATTCTATTTCCGAATTGGACTGCAAAGATATAATTTGTTTCTTTGCAAAACAAATCAAATTGTAAAAAAAATGTCGCACAAAGCCGGATTCGTGAGCATCATTGGAAAGCCAAACGCGGGTAAGTCTACGTTAATGAATGCGTTAGTGGGTGAAAAGATGTCTATCGTGACCCCTAAAGCCCAAACTACCCGGCATCGGATCATCGGGATTGTGAATGAACCGGATTATCAAATTGTATTTTCGGATACCCCGGGAGTCATCAAACCAGCCTATACACTTCAAGCGTCAATGATGAGTTTTGTAGAGGGTTCACTTATCGATGCCGATGTCATTTTATTGATGGCGGATATCCAGGAACGATATGACGAACGTGACGTCATCGAAAAGTTGCGGAAGACCACTTCACCGGTAGCGGTGCTCATTAATAAGATAGATAAGTCGACTGAGGAAGAAGTTAAAAGCAAAATCGCTTTTTGGGAAGAAACCCTGCATCCACAAGCGGTCTTTGCAATATCCGCATTGCACGGGCATAATCTGGCAGCGGTCATGTCTTTTATTTTGGAACATCTTCCCGAACACCCTCCTTATTATGAAAAAGACGCACTTACGGATAAGAGCGAGCGCTTCTTCGTATCGGAAATCATACGGGAAAAAGTGTTCAAGCTCTATGAAAAAGAAATTCCCTATAGTACGGAGGTGATCATCACGGCATTCAAGGAAGAACCCGCCATTACCCGCATCAGCGCGGAAATCATCGTGGAGCGTGATTCACAGAAAAATATTATTATCGGGAAGGGTGGTAGTATGATTAAGAAAGTGGGTACCTATGCGCGGGAGGATGTTGAAGCGTTCCTGCAAAAGAAGGTGTTTTTAGAACTCTTTGTAAAGGTGATCCCCGATTGGCGGAAGAAAGATAATTACCTGAAACGGTTTGGTTATGAGTAATAGTTTTCCTACCTTTGCAGCCCCGCAGCGCGAAACTCCGGGGACTATGTTGGATACATATTAACAAAAAGGAAATGGCAGTTAAAATTAGATTGCAAAGACACGGTAAAAAAGGTAAGCCTTTTTACTACGTAGTGGTGGCCGATTCACGTGCACCCCGCGATGGAAAATTCATCGAACGTATCGGTTCGTACAACCCCAACACCAACCCGGCGACTATCGATCTGAATTTCGATAAGGCACTGGACTGGTTGGATAAAGGAGCACAGCCAACGGATACGACCCGCGCGATTTTGTCGTACAAGGGCGTGCTTTATAAGAAGCATTTGTTGGGTGGCGTGAAAAAAGGGGCTTTTGATGAAGCTACCGCTGATACCAAGTTTGAAGAATGGTTGAAAGCCAAGGAAGCTAAAATCCAAGGTAAGAAAGAAGGCTTAGCTCAAACTAAAGAAGAGGTGAAGAAAGCAGCGTTGGCTGCTGAAGCGAAAAAGAAAGCGGAAATAGCTGAGGCTATTAAAGCCAAGAATACGCCTCCTGCTGAAGAATCTCCAGCCGAGGAAGAGGCTGCAGCCTCCGATGAGACTGCCGAATAAATCAAATTTCGCCGGAAAAACAAAGCCGCTTCGTGATATATGCACCTGAAGCGGTTTTTTTATGTTTGAGCCGCTCATCATGTATTAAGTAAAAAATGGAATTTCCCGACAACTTTTATATTGGTTATATTAGCAAAACCCGGGGACTTAAGGGGGAGGTACAACTGTTCTTCGAGTTTGAAGACTATGAGATGCTGGAACTCGATGTGCTGTTTTTGGAGGTTGATCGTAAACTGGTGCCCTTTTTCGTGGAAAACCTGAAATTGCAGCCCAATCGTACCGCTTATATTTTCCTTGAAGATGTCGATCATGTGGACAAGGCGCAAGCGCTGGTTCGTAAAAAGGTATATCTTCCCAATAATAAACGGCCTGAACGGCATCCTGGTGACTTCCGGATCACTGACTTAAAGGGCTTTGTCGTATACGATGTGACATACGGCCGATTAGGCCAGATCATCGCTATTCATGAATATCCGCAGCAGCATGTCGCGACAGTGAATTATAAAGGTAATGAACTCATGTTTCCGTTGAATGACAAATTGATTGTGTCCATTGATGCAGTTGACAGCCGACTCAACGTGGATTTGCCGGAAGGTTTGATAGATGTGTATTCCTCTTAAGCGGTCAACGGCGGCAGCGCAACAAATTCGCTTTGCATATAAAGGCGAATTTATCTAAGTTTGGCGGCTGCAAAGTCAGGGCTCGCTGGTATGAAAATAACCGAACATATTAAGAACGCTAAAGGAAAGACGCTATTTTCCTTTGAAATATTGCCACCCGTCAAAGGGCAGAGCATACAATCCATCTTTAACGCTATTGATCCGTTGATGGAGTTCAATCCGCCGTTCATCGATGTTACTTACCTGCGCGAAGACTATATCTATAAACAGCATCCCAATGGGTTGCTTGAAAAGGTGGCATACCGCAAGCGGCCCAGTACGGTGGCTACGTGCGCTGCGATTATCAATAAATATAAGGTGGATGCTGTGCCTCACCTGATCTGTGGGGGCTTTACCAAGGAGGAAACCGAGAATGCACTCATTGACCTGCAGTTTTTGGGGATTGACAATGTACTGGTGTTGCGGGGCGATGCCCGCAAAAGTGATAGTTCGTTTATCCCTACGCCGGGCGGGCATGCTTATGCTTCCGACTTGCTGCAGCACGTGGTTAATATGAACAATGGCCGTTATCTGCATGAGGATATGGAAAACTCCGAGCGGACGGACTTCTGCATCGGAGTGGCGGGCTATCCGGAGAAGCATTTTGAGTCGCCAAACCTCGATACAGATTTCAAGTACCTGAAAATGAAAGTGGATTTGGGTGCGGACTTTATAGTCACCCAGATGTTTTTCGACAACAGCAAGTACAAGGCGTTTGTCGATAGGTGCCGGGCCAATGGCATCCATATCCCCATTATTCCCGGGCTGAAGCCGTTGACCGGAAGTAAGCAGTTGGTGAGCCTGCCGAAAACATTCCACTTGGACATCCCCTTGGAATTGAGTGAGGCGGTGCAGGCTTGTCGATCCGAACAGGAAGTTCGGGATGTAGGAATTGAATGGATGATCCATCAATGCAAGGAGCTCATTGCCATGGGAGCCCCTGTCTTGCATTTCTACACCATGGGTAACCCGAATCCGACTAAACGCATTATACAGGCCGTTTTCTGAAACGGCCTTATTCCTTCTGCATTTCCTTGGCCCACGTATCCCGCAATGTTACGGTGCGGTTGAATACCAGCTTGTCAGACGGAGACTTCGTGTCTAGTGTAAAATATCCCTTCCGAATGAATTGGTACCCTTTGCCCGGGTCGGCGTTCAATAGGTCGGGTTCTACGTATGCGCTCTTGATTATCTGGAGGCTATCCGGATTGATGCTGGCTTTGAAATCTTCCTCGGCAGCTGGGTTTTCTACGTTAAACAGCCGGTCATATAGTCGAATCTCCACGGTTTTGGCGTGCGCTACGCTCACCCAGTGGATGGTGCCTTTTACCTTGAGGCCACTGGTGTCTTCGCCGCTTTTGGACTCCGGTATATAAGTGCAGTGAATTTCGATCACGCTCCCTGTGGCATCTTTTACAACGTCATCACATTTGACGATATAAGCATGTTTAAGCCGGACCATCAGTCCAGGTGCGAGCCTGAAAAACTTCTTCGGCGGGTTTTCCATGAAATCTTCGCGTTCTATCCACAGCTCGCGGCCGAATGGGATGTCACGTTCACCTTCGCCGCCTGCTACTTCGGGGTTGTTTTCGCCCGAGAGGATTTCTTCCCGGCCTTCAGGGTAGTTGGTAATGACCAATTTCACGGGATCTAACACAGCCATGCGGCGCCATGCCGTTTTATTGAGATCCTCACGTATGCAAAATTCCAGCAATCCTACATCGATGATGTTTTCGCGTTTGGCTACGCCTATGCGTTCGCAGAAATTGCGGATGCTTGCTGGCGTGTATCCGCGCCGGCGCAGTCCACTGATGGTTGGCATACGGGGATCGTCCCATCCCTCCACATGCCGTTCGTTGACCAGTTGCAGGAGTTTACGCTTGCTCATGACGGTATAGTTAAGGTTTAAACGAGCAAACTCGTATTGTTTCGACGGGAAAATTTCCAACTGTTCAATGAGCCAGTCATAGAGCGGTCGATGGGGTACGAACTCAAGTGTACATACCGAATGGGTGATTTGTTCGATCGAATCGCTTTGCCCGTGTGCGAAATCGTACATCGGATAGATACACCATTTATCGCCAGTGCGATGATGATGTGCATGTTTGATTCGGTACAGCAACGGATCCCGCAGATGCATGTTGGGGTTGGCCAAATCAATTTTGGCCCGTAAAACCTTAGCACCGTCGGGAAATTTACCATCCCGCATAGCTTCGAATAAGCGCAAGTTTTCTTCCACGCTGCGGTCCCGGTATGGGGTAGGCTTGCCCGGTTCGGTGGGGGTGCCCTTGGATGCGGCTATTTCTTCCGGCGTGCTGTCGTCTACGTACGCGAGCCCCTTTTTGATGAGTTTTATGGCGTAACCATATAAAATCTCAAAATAATCAGATGTATAAAGCTCTTCGGTCCATTGGAAGCCGAGCCACCTAATGTCGTTTTTTATGCTGTCCACATATTCGGTTTCTTCAGTCACCGGATTGGTGTCATCAAACCGCAAATTGGTTTTTCCGTTGTATTTTTGCGCAAGACCAAAGTTGAGCACGATGGATTTTGCATGGCCGATATGAAGGTAACCATTGGGCTCGGGTGGGAAACGGGTAAGTACCCTGCCACCATGTTTGCCCTTACGTATATCTTCTTCGATAATTTCCTCCAGGAAATTGAGTGATTTTTCTTCATTTATCATGTCGCAAAGGTAATTATTAGTTGGCTGATTTTTTATTGGATTTGACCTTTAAGCTGTAGTTGCTACGAACAGCCGATACCTACAGCTTACAGCCTGCAGTCTATAGTTTACGGCTTGCAGCCAAAAAATCAAAAAATAAACCTTGGTGAAGCATTTATGTCTAATTTTACGTTTTCTTTCAAATCGGCTAATATGAATAAACTGTATATATACTTCCTAATTTTTATTGCACCGCTGTGGAGCATGTCCCAAAGCAAGCATCCGGAGGTGCTGGTATATGGTTATGGTCCGGATGCGTATGCCGCAGCGCTGCAATCCTGCATGTCAAATCTGAATACCGTTTGGGTCATAAACGGGGATAAGGTAATGCCGGAGTTGACTTCAACGGTAGTTTCCGTCGATGCCAACACCGGTCTGGATGCCGGAATATGGGCCAAACTATTGGCAAATACGTTGCGCCATGACAAACCCAGTGATTCCCTATCGGCTCTGGCCAAACGACGGATAAACCCTCGAATTGTACAGAATGTCGTCGACAGTGTATTAAAGGCAAATAAAAACCTGACACTAATTGAAGGAGGGCAATTGCGTTCCGTTAAAAAATCAGGTAAAAGTTGGCAAATCGAGCTGGCCGATCGAAGCCGCTTCAAGGTGCGGGCTGTGATTGATGCATCGGTTGACGCCTATCTTTATCAATTGGCTAAGGGCAATGTGGATAGTATAGCGGCGCGAACAGCATTGGCGGATGACTATTTCCAAGCTGGTGCTTATGAGGGGCTTTCCCGTACTGGAGTGGCCGTCGGAGATTTGGGCGGGCGATCCTTTACATTGCCTTTAGCTTCGCTGGTACCCCCGGACGATAGCAACCTCTTTGTGACTCACAGACTGCCGGTAATCGAACGTTTGTTAAGCGGCACGGTTGACGATATTCCGTTATTAATGCATGTGGGGCAGGCGGTCGGTGCGGCGGCCGCATACACGGCATTTTTCAAAACAACCTCAGATAAATTGGATAGTCGGAACGTGCAGGGTGAAATACTGCAATATGGAGCGCGTCTGATTCCCTTTGGTGATGTAGCCATTGAAGATCCGCATTTCGCGGCTATTCAGCGCATCGGTGCTACGGGTATGCTGTTGGGAAGAGCCGACAGCGATGGCAGACTGTATTTCGATGTCGATCAGCCTGTGACGGCCGACGAAATCAAGCCGGTTTCAAACCAGCTTTTTTCAAGAAGCCAGATTTGGTTTGTCGATCATCCCGATGTCGATACATTAACGCTAACCGACTTGTTTAGCTATATCAAATTTGTGGGGCAGCGCGGAAACGAATTGGAAGGGCAGGTGCAAAAATACTGGAAACGCCGCTTCCAGTTGGATGGTGAATATGACGAAAACATACCGCTGACCCGGAGGCTTACCGCGGTATTGCTGGATGCATATTGTAAACCGTTTGATGTGAAGGTGGGCCTGGATGGGGTCCTCCAGCGGTAGTTGGTCAGCTTTGCTTTCCGAATGGATTTTACATTGCTCCGTCTATGGCTTACGGAGCAATGCTTCCCGATTGATGCTTGGGTTTAGGCTATTGAGTTTTGGCCTATACCAAACTGATCTGCCGTTTGATACTTTCCTCAAGCGAAATGATGGTTTCTGTTCGTTGTATGCCTTTCACTGACTGAATATCTTCGTTTAGTACTTTTCGCAGATGTGTCGTATCCCGGCAAATGATCTTGGCGAACATGCTGTACGTCCCGGTACAGTAATGCAATTCTACAACTTCCTTTACCTGTTTTAGCTGTTCAACGGCATTGTTGTATTGAGAGCCCTTCTCTAAATAGATGCCAAGAAAGGCTGTGATGTCAAATCCAACCTTTTGTGGATTAATAATTAGGCTTGATCCTCTTATGATGCCTAATTCTTCCATTTTTTTCATCCTGACATGTATGGTTCCTCCCGATACAATCAGTTTTTTTGCAATTTCGGTGTAAGGTATGGAGGCATCGTTCATTAAAATAGATAAAATTTGGATATCTAAGTTGTCAAGGTCTAAATTTTCGTGCTTTTTTTCCATAAAAATTGATGTTTTTTTCAAATTATCTCAAATTTAATTATAAAAAACGTAAAAATTGAATTTTTTTGATAAAAAAACTTTAATAAATCAATATTATTATTACTTTTGTATCAATCGATCAGCAAAAAACAATGACGACTGCTGATTTTGGTATTGCCCTCCCTCAATTTAATATAGGTTTATAATTGGTTAGCGTAGAAGCTCCTCTCCCAAAGGAGCTTCTTCCTTTTATATCTGATATTGTTTGTCGGTTCTTTGTTCAATTGATAGATTAAACCCGTATTTATTGCCAATTCTTTAAAAATTTAGGCTAAATTACAGTTATTTATGAAGACTTTTTAATTTTCTGATGTATATATTAAAAAGCGTATTTTTACCTACTAGTTCGGTATGAATGTATGGAAGCTGAAGATGTAAGAATTTCTCGTAAGAAGCCGGTATATCCGGTGGCCCCTGCGCTGCAGAAGTACCTGCGTACCTATCAGCGCGATGCCCGGATGCCCATCAGCTATAAAAATTTGTTGGATTTCTATGAAACTGTACCGGTTATCGACAAAAATGGGAAGGATACCTTATGGGAAACGCCGCTTTATCCACCACATATTCAAGAAAATCTCTACAATGGATTGAAAATTATTTATGCACAGCTTAAAGCTTCCGGTAACACTCGGATTGTGGAGCATAAATACATTGATAGGGTGGAATATTGTGCTTTCGGCAATACACATCCTTTTCGGATACGCATTGTAAACCGATTGAATGATGTATATGATTATTTCTATGTGAAGCAGGCAGATGCATCTCGGATATATGGCTTGGAACTGGAACAGATAATATCTCCTAATCCGGTGAATTACATGGTAGATGGGCAGACACTCGTGGAGGAACATATTGTGGGGATTCCTGGAGATGTATTCGCTAAATCGTTGATGTATAATACCGACTATAATCCAAAACGGATTGCAAAGGAATTTGTAAAATTCAATGAGCGGTGTATTATCACGCTTTTGGGTGATATGCGGGCGTATAATTTTGTTATGCAGATTACGCCCGACTTTGATGATTTCCAATTCCGTATTCGTGCGATTGATTTTGACCAGCAATTTTACGAGGGCAATCCGAAGGTGTACATGCCTCAGTTTTTCAAAGACAATTTACCGTATGTCAGGCTTTGCATGGAGCACCTGACCGACCGCACGGTATTGCAATACCAGCAGGAAGAGCGTTCATCCATTGTGCACCGTGTGCGTAGCGAACGTCATCGAATTGCAGCCTTACGTGATGTTTCCAACACCGAAGAATTGTCTACGTCTGCCAACGTCAAGCAGCTTAGGGAGGGGTACGCTCATTATTATCAAAATCATCACTACCTGAAATGCCGTACGATGACCGATATAATCGAATTGAATGTAAAAAATGTAATTCGGCAGGTAAAATTATGATGATTTACTTTAAACGGTCTGCGTTGTTGCGTACAAACGCTTCCCAGCTTGAATAGTTCCCTTTTTTCGAAGTCGATGGCCTGTTTTGGAATGCATGACAGACGGCTACAGCCAATCCATCCGTAGCATCCAAAAACTGCGGGGTTTCTTCAAACCTTAGCAGGGTCTTAAGCATTGCCGCTACTTGCTCTTTCGCCGCGTTGCCGTTGCCGGTGACGGATTGTTTAATTTTGCGAGGGGCGTATTCAAAGATGGGGATGTCCTTATTCAACGCCGCTGCCATGGCCACTCCTTGTGCGCGGCCGAGCTTGAGCATCACTTGAATATTTTTGCCATAGAAAGGCGCTTCAAGAGCTACGCAATCGGGCTGATACTGTTCGATAAGGTTGCTGGTTTTTTGGAAGATGCGTTGTAACTTTAGACCGTGGTCATCCAGATGATCCAGTTTGACTACGCCAAGGCTGACAAGAGAGAGCATCCTGCCGGTTTCTTTGATGATCCCATATCCCAGTACCGTCGTGCCGGGATCAATGCCCAATATGATTCGCTCCTTGTTAGCGGGTTGTTGCATGATGCAATATTACGGCTTTTCGTTCGAATAAACCGGCCATAAATCATCCCGTTAGGTTTGGCTCGTAAATTTTAGTAACATTGCACGCAAATCATCTGGTTTGAGCAATAGAACAAAAAAGATATTAAGTGCAGTCCTTAAAATCGCCATTTTGCTGCTGGTGGTCTGGGTGCTGTATCACAAGCTCAACAATCACAAAAATTTACGGGAGTTCGGACGGCTGATGCGTGAGTTAGGCGCAGATGGCGTAACTGCCACGCTATCGGTAGTGGCGGCACTGATGTTTGTCAACTGGTTTTTAGAAGCGGTAAAGTGGCGATACCTTTGCCGGTATATCGAACGGATAAGTTTGTGGGCGTCCGTGCAGTCTGTTTTTTGCGGATTAACATGGGCGGTATTTACGCCCAATCGAATAGGTGAATATGGGGGGCGGGTTATGTTCCTTCCGCCGCGTAAACGTATTTTTGGTGTAGTGGCCATGGGGATAGGTGCATTGGCTCAGCTGGTGCTGACGAGTGTCGCGGGTTCGCTAAGTATTGCGTGGTTTGTCAACCGGTTTTTTGATATTAGCTTTATTTATGGGGCTGCCCTTTGGTTATTGGCTGTATTGTACGCAGGTTTTTTTGTCGTACTCTATTTCAATGTCAAATTGATTAACGGCTGGATAAAGCGGATTGGGTTCCTTCGCCGGTTTCATCGTTTCTTTGAAATTTTGACCCGTTACAGTCGTCGTGAATTGGCGTTGGTGTTTCTCAACTCGTTGGCAAGGTTTGTTATTTTTACGTCGCAGTATTGTATCTTGATGCTGGTTATTATCCCGGGTATTGAATTTCTGCCCATGTTGTTGATGATATTCATTCTCTTCTTTGTCCAGTCGGCATTACCGACACTTGACCTTTTTGATTTTGGGATTAGAAGCGTTACCGCAAGCTATTTATATGCGCACATTACTGATCAAGATATTGCGGTAATGGCGATAGCTTCTTGCGTTTGGTTTATAAACCTTATATTGCCCGCCATTTTAGGTTCGGTGTTTGTTCTAAAAATTAATTTCTTTGGCGACACAGCTAATTAACGTCTTTTTAGCGGTATTTACAGGAATATACGCGGTATTGGTATGGTATATGCGCGCTGGCTGGCTGGCGCTCCCCGTTTTCTCAAAAAAAACAAGACCTGTGACCAAGGTCAGTGTGCTTATAGCGGCACGTAACGAAGAAGCCAATATCGGGCGCACGCTTAGTGATATCCTGGCGCAGGATTTTCCAGCGGATCTGTTGGAGGTCATCGTGGTAGACGACCATTCTACGGACAATACGTCGGCTATTGTACAGACGTTTGCCCCTTTAGGGGTTAAGCTGCTGAAGTTAAACGAGTCTGAACCGCTGAACTCTTATAAGAAGAAGGCGATATCTACGGCTATCGCCGTTGCGACCGGCGAACTTATCGTCACCACAGACGCCGATTGCCGGATGGGTAAGAATTGGCTGGCTACAATAGTGAGTTATGTAGAACAACATCATAGCTTTTTAGTCTCTGCCCCGGTGATATATTCGGAGCAGCGAAGTTTTTTTGAAGAATTGCAGACGCTGGAGTTTCTATATCTGATCGGGCTCGGTGCCGCGGGCATAGGGCACCGGCGCCCGTCCACTTGCAATGGGGCGAATCTGGCTTATCGTCGCGATGTGTTTCATGAAATGGGCGGCTTCAACGGAATTGATCACTTGGCATCGGGTGACGATGAGTTATTTTTGCATAAAGTAGCGGCTAAGTATCCCGATAAGGTTGGGTTTTGCAAATCGAGGGACGCCATTGTATATACCGATGCCAAGGCAAACTTACGTGGATTCCTTCATCAGCGAAAGCGATGGGCATCCAAAAGCACGCATTATAAAAATAAAGGGCTCGTCGCGTTGGGTGTAGCCATTTGGTTGTTCAATTGTTTATTGCTGTTTACGGGCATCGCGGTGCTATGTTGCGACACTGTCCTGTGGCCAATGTTCACGTTGGCCCTTGCCATGAAACTGATGGTGGAATGCTGCTTTTTGTATCCCCTGTGCCGGTTTGCTAAGCGAATGGGCCTATTGGCCTATCTGCCGTTGCTCACTGTTTTACACATTGTGTATATGGTGTATATTGGTATGGCGGGCAACATAGGTAAATATCAATGGAAGGGAAGGCGCGTCAATTAACCAAAATCTTTGTCTTGATACGGGCTTCGGCTTGCGCAACAACCTCTTCTGCGCTGAGTCCTTGGGGCTCGATGGGAGGGAGCACTTCCCAGGACATCCGCGTAAATGTATTCAGTGGAAAAAAACCATAGCGCACCATTTCCCAGGAACGATTTATAACCACGGGAACGACCAGCACGTCAGGGACTTTTTTCAGTATCGTTGCAATGCCGCCCACATTAAACGGTTTTACTTTGCCGGTTTTTGAGCGGGTGCCTTCCGGGAAAATAAAGGCCGACCACTTTTTTGTCTTCATATGATTGGCCAGCTTGAGGATTTCGGCTATAGACTGCTTGGGATCTTTGCGATCGATGTTGGCTGCCCCGCCATGGCGGAGGTTAAACGAGATGCTGGGAATACCCTTGGCAAGCTCTATCTTAGAAATGAATTTGCCATGATGTTTGCGCAGGAAAAAAATTAAGGGAGGGATATCATACATGCTTTGATGGTTGGCCACAAAAAGGATCGGCCTGTCTGTAGGCAACGGTTGCTTATTTACGAATTTCACAGTATTGCCTAATACATAATAACAAGCTACCAGGCACCAATTGAGCGTATCAACCGATTTCTTATGTGCCTGATAACCGCCAAGCTTAAGGCACAGCCATTGGACAGGATGAAACACGGTGATGACGATACCAAAAAGCAAATAGAAAACAGGGGAAAGGATATAACCAAAAAACTTTCTCATTAGCAACACGATAGGACCAACCGGTCTCGGTTGCAAAGATATTATTTAAACAGCTATTACCAAATACAGGATGAAATACGACAGGACCGCATTTATCGCATGCTAATATTCCGCGGTACCAGCCTGAGTTGGGCTGCCAACGGAGTTATTTGGGGAGCGCACGGAGCTCTTCAAAGTGCTTTCTGGTATATGTTCCCGGAATGGCATGATCACCCTCTTCAAATCCGAAGTTGACGGCATTAATGCCGGGGAGCTCCGTATATGCGTACGTGGCTTCCAGTAAGTACATCTGCGATCCGGAAGATCCCATCTGCTGGGTAAGGTATTGAGCATCCGGAATCTGTAGGTAAAGCGTGTCGTTAGATACGTTTCGTACCACTATGGTGATCTCGGGATAGTTAGTGATTAGTGCTTGGGTCAGCGCTTCAATGGTTAGTGGCGAACCATCAAAATCGGGATTTTTCTCGGCCCCAAGTTGCTCCGACGCTTCATCAAAAACGGCGATGTAGGGTAGTGACGGCAGCGGTGCTTGATTCTCCTCGGCGATTTCAGCAGCCGCATCACTGCCTGCATTTTCAGCACTGTCCCTTGATTCATTTCGGCAAGAAAGCGTTACGACGATGGCGCATAGCAATAACGTTAATTGATATAAACCTGACGTTTTCATCTTGTTTTTATTCATGCTTCTGTAATTCATGGTGTGGTAACCGCTACAGGCAATACCTTACCGTTGAACAGCCGGTGACCGGTAAGTGCGAAATGCGCAACATAAGCACCCATCTCCGACGCAGTCACAGGCGACTCATATTGTGGAAACGCTTTTCTAAGCATTTCTGTTTGCGCCGAACCCAAAGCTAAGCAATTTATTTTGATTTCTTTAGCCTCAAATTCCAAAGCAAGGCACTCGGTCAGCGCGTGCAACGCTGCCTTGCTGGCCGAATAAGCAGCTAAGCCGGGAAATTTCACGCTGCCCTGGAATCCGCCCATACTGCCAATGTTGATAATATGGCTACCTGGACGCATCAGAGGTAATAGGTGTTGAATCATGTGCACAGGCCCTATGAAGTTGCTCTGAAGCATGTCAGAAAATGCATCAATTGAAGTCTTTTCGAAGGGCTGGTTGATGAGTGCACCCGCGTTATTGATCAGTATGTCTACATGCCCGAGTTGCGTCGTCACAAACGGCAACAGGGAGTTTTCATAATCACCGTGTATGATGTCAAACGGCAGAATATGTATGTTGGATTGGACAATGTTTTGAACGGAAGCCTGCTGTAAGTTGCCTAAGCCGCTTTGCGAACGTGCAACGGCTACAATCGAATGCCCGGTCGCCGCTAAGGCTAAGGCGGTTTCAAATCCGATGCCGCTGCTTGCTCCTGTGATTACAATCGTTGCCATGGCTTATTTTGTTAATTATTGTCTTCATCATCATTGCTCATTGCCGCCTCCTCGGAAGTGGGCAGCTTATCTTCACCCAATTTCCGGGGCCGGAAAATAAAATAAGCGCCTGAGGCAGCCAAAGTAGCTGAGGTTAGGTAGAACAGTAAACTGATTAACAGAGCCAGATGCTCATCCAGCTGAAAATATTGCGCTCCATAAACGTTGACCATTTCGCGCGCACCGAGCCCGCCTACCGTAAAAGGGATCACCGCCACTAACGATGAAAGCAAGAACATAAACAAATAAGGCGAAAATTTGCCTTCAAAACCAAGCGCATACAGTAGGAAGATGGCACATACAACCTGCATTGACTGTACGCCTATTGCTTTGATATGGGTAGTCACGAAATGCCGGCTATATACAGTAAAATATCGGCGGAGCACCGCATAATAAGCTACTGTGCCCAGCGCGACAGCTATGATGGGAACTTCGTTTGGAATTTGCAGCCGGGGTATGAAGATGATCAACGCTGAAGTTATCAGGCACAGTGCCCAAAGCCCACTGAGACGGTCAAAAAAAACCGCAGACAAGAGATGGCGGCCCTTGACTTTGAATTTGCGCCGCAGGAAGAAAATTTTGTAACCGTCGCCGCCTACGCCGCCAGGCAAAAACAGGTTATAGAATAAGCCTAAAAGATAAAGTTTGAAGTTATACCTTTCGGTTAATTCCAGCCCGATATTGCGGAAAAAGCCGTTCAGGCGTGTGGAAGCAATCATAATTGAACAGGTATAAGCCACAAAAGCCAGCGCCAAAAACAGCGGATTGGAGCCAGCCAAGGCTTCTTTCAAATCCTTTGGCTCCACTTTGTTGAACACCCAATACAGTGCAGCGGCGGTGATCGCAATCTTAAGCACTGTTTTGGTTGCACGCCAAATTTTATTTTGAGCCATACATACGTCGTTGATAAAGATCCCAAAGATAAAAAAAATGGGATGACTATCCGGCCTTATCCGAAGATAAGTGGATAGAGCCTGGCATACAACATAATGACATAGATGATCAACAGAAGGGTATTAAGCGAAAGCATCCAGTTGAGGTCCGTTTTTTGATAACGATGACGAAGCGTGAGAATGAGTAAGGCCAGGAAACAAAGAAAAAGCAACCCAGGGAATATAAAAGCCCATTTATGCTCAATGTATACGAACGTTTGCCCTAACGGTCTTACGGTCTCTTGCTCGAGAATTGCGGGAGCAAAAGCGAATAAAAGCAACAAAATAAATAACCGCACCAGCAGTTTGGCGGCAAATTTACTGATGGTATGGTTTTTGGAAGGAGTCATGTAAATTGCTTTCTTAGCCTTAAAAAAACAAACATACGTGAATATTCAACATCACGCATAAAAAAACGATATTTTATAGAAGAATCTACTATCTTTACAATTTCTTTTAAACACTATGAATAGATTACCATTTCTGTTTGCCGCATTGATAGCTGTTTTTATTGGTGCAACCGCTTGCTCGTCACAGCAAGGCACGACAGGGGGGGCGCCCTCGGCCTCAGCATGGCGTAATGGTGTGAAAGGTCAATGGGTATTGCACTCCATTGATAAAGAGGCCTTTCCGTCCGCTTACGCTGTCAAAACAATTTTTGAAGAAGCTCCGGCAGAATGTTTCATTGGGAGCATATGGAATTTGCCAAACAACGGCAAGGGAAGCATCACTTTTGATGCAGAGGGTAAGCTTTGTGCTCCCGGCGCCGTGCGTAATATCGTTTGGTCAATTTATAATCCGGGAAAGAGTGGGGGAGAGCCCCAATTTCAATTTAAGAAGATTTACCCGGGAGACAAAGCCAGCAATGTAACGGCCGGTTACCGATTGGATTTGGCCTACGCGGATGCCGATCAACTCACCTTGCGGATGCCTGTTGATATGGAAGGCCAGACGGGGTATCTGGTGTTTAATTTCGAACGGTTTTAAGAGATGGCTATCCCAGCCGTTTGCTACGATAATATTGTGAAACTATAACGTTATAACTCATGAAAGCAAGTGTATTGTCGTTGCTGTTTGTAGCAACCCTGTCGGTAAGCTCCTTCGCTCAACAAGACAAAAGCCAGCGGGCTAGTCCGCCGGATAGTGTCAACGTCACCACCGATGACGGCGTCACAATAAAAATCCATTACAGCAAACCATCGCTCAATGGACGGCAACTGGGTTCAGCGGATTTTGTGCCGCTTGGTAAAAGATGGCGCACAGGTGCCAACGAAACCACCACGTTCGAAGTAGACAAAGACGTGTTGATTCAGGGGCAGCTGTTGCCTGCGGGCAAATATGGGCTTAGCTCCATTCCGGATCAATATAGCACAACCCTTATCTTCAATAAGGTGTGGGATCAATGGGGCACGCGATATGACGAGTCAGCAGATGTCCTGCGTGTGGCCGCCACCCCGACAAACAGCGATGAGTCTAGGGAGCAGTTTACCATCACCGCTGATAAAACTGGGACGGTTGCGTTACTTTGGGGAACTTGGCGTGTGCCGTTTACGGTGAAGGCTGCAAAATAGAGTGTCGGGCTAATTATTAACGGACGAAGTGAAAGGTATTATTTTAGCCGGGGGTTCCGGTACGCGGCTGCACCCCTTAACATTGGCAGTGAGTAAACAGTTGATGCCGGTTTACGACAAGCCAATGATTTATTATCCTTTATCGACATTGCTATTATCGGGAATCCGTGATGTACTGATCATTTCTACACCCCATGATCTGCCTGCTTTCCGCAAATTATTGGGCGATGGTTCGCAGTTGGGGTGTTCATTTACCTATGCGGTGCAGGAAGTTCCCAATGGGCTGGCGCAAGCTTTTGTACTAGGCGAGCAATTTGTAGGGAATGACAAGGTTGCATTGATATTGGGCGACAATATCTTTCATGGCGAGGGACTGTCGCGTTTGCTGCAGCAAAGCGCCGATCCGGATGGTGGCGTTGTGTTCGCGTATCCGGTGTCCGACCCTGAACGATATGGCGTAGTCGAGTTTGACGAACAACGCAATGTGGTTTCCATTGAAGAAAAGCCTGCCCATCCAAAATCTAATTATGCGGTTCCGGGCTTGTATTTTTACGATAATTCGGTGATTGGGATTGCAAAAAGTATCCAGCCCTCGGCACGTGGTGAATATGAAATCACCGATGTCAATAAAGCTTATCTTGAACAGGGACGGTTGAAAGTAGGCGTATTCAGCCGGGGTACGGCCTGGTTGGACACAGGGACATTTACTTCCCTCATGCAGGCAGGCCAATTTGTGCAGGTCATCGAGGAGCGGCAGGGCCTGAAGATTGGCTGCATTGAAGAGGTGGCCTACCGGATGGGCTTCATTGATGCCCAACAGCTTGAGGCTATAGCACAGCCTTTGCTGAAAAGTGGATACGGGCAATATCTCCTGAAATCCGTATTGCGAAAGCGCTAACTTTCGATACGAAGCGGTAAGGATGCCCCTCGGTGTGAGGGCAGACTTACCGCGTACTGAAGCCTGACGTCAGACATTTAATTTATTTCGCGTATTGTAGTTATCGAGCTACATCAATCCTTCTTTCGAAAGGATGTTGGAACAATTTTTGCATACTGGTTGCCGTGTGTTAGGATAGCGTTTTGATGTATAGACCATGCAAGAAATACATACGATGCAAGAAACAGGTATGGAGTCCAAACCTGGCGAAATAAGAAAGGACTCCACAAAGATTTACTTCTTTGTAGTAGCTATTTTGGCTCTGCTTGCCACCAATGTATATTTTTATATCAAGTATAAAAATACTGGAGACAGGGTCTACGAGCTAACGGATGAACGGATAAGTATGCAGGCGGAGATCGATCGGATTGAAGCCGAGCTTGATCGGTTAACAGACGAGAATCTGACGCTTAGCACCTCCTTGAAAGCCGCTCAGGATAGTGTCCGCACCACGATTGCAGCATTGCGCAACCAATTAACACAAAACAACCTGACACGCGAACAACTGGTTAGCGCCCAACACGAAATCAACCAATTAAAGCAGCAAGTCTCCAAATACGTAACCGAAGTGGAAAATCTTCGAGTCCAAAACGAGCAGCTCCGATCTGAGCGGGATGAATTGAAACAGGAGATTTCTTCTTCCTCCGACCGAGTAGCTGCACTTGAAGAGGAAAATACCGACCTGACCGATAAGGTCAGGCTGGCTTCAACCCTCAAAGTTTCAAACATCTCGATAAACGGCGTTCGCGAACGCAGCAATAATAAGCAAAGTGTGGAGACACGGGCACGCCGGATAGATAAATTCCAGATTCACTTTACAATAGCAGACAATCCCTTGGCACAAGTGGGTATGCATGACGTCTACCTGCGTGTAATTGACCCGAATGGCAATTTACGGACAACGGATAATGGCCTTTTTGAAGTTGACGGCAACCAAATCCAGTACACCTATAAGACGGCCATCAATTTTGTGAATGATGGCGCAGACTATGTCATTGAGTGGACGGACACAAAGGGCTTTCAGAAAGGTACGTACACCATATTGCTGTATGCGGATAATACGGTCATGGGCCAAAGCAGCGTTGTGTTGAAATAAAATCCCCCGTTTCTCAGATAACCTCTTGCTGCTGTGTTTTCCGGATGCTTATCGATGGAATACGCAGCAAGAAAGTGGTGCCCTTTCCCACAGTTGTTTCGTATTGGATATTTCCGCCCATACCTTCTACTGCTTGTTTCACAAATGCAAGGCCAAGTCCGGTGCCGGAGCTTTTGGTCGTAAAATTGGGTTGGAATAGCTTTTCCCTCGCTTCGGGGCTGATGCCATGGCCGTTGTCCCGTACAGCTATCGAAAGATAATTATCCATGTCATAACTTATCGTAATATGGATATGGCATCTGCGTTTGGTTATGGCGGCTTCTATCGAGTTTTTTATCAGGTTGTTGAATGATCGCAGCAGTTGGTCCCGATCCCCCAGGATGTTTATTGGGCCGTCGCCGCATTGATTGATTACTTGTATTTTTACTCCTACATTATTGCTGAATACCTCTACTGCTTTATTGATAATGTCCAGCACATCCACTTCCTTAAGCTGTGTGTCGGGCATCTTTGCAAACTCTGAAAACTCTGATGCGATGAGCGAAAGGCTATCGATTTGCTCAATAAACGATTCGCTGAACCTCGCGAAGCGTTCGTCAAACCGGGGATCCTTTTCTTTCCAAGATCGCTCCAGCTGTTGGATACCAAGCTTAAGAGGTGTTAACGGGTTTTTGATCTCATGCGCCACTTGCTTAGCCATCTCGCGCCAAGCGGATTCCCGCTCGGATCGCATGATGGTATTGGCACTTTGTTCAAGCGCGGCAATCATAAGGTTGTATTCCTTGATAAGGCTACCGATCTCATCGTGCCTTTTCCAAAAGATAGGCTCATTCTGCTTACCGATGCTGGTTTTGGCAAGGCTGCGTTGTACTAACGCCAGCGGAGCGGTAATTTTGTTTGCGACGAATACCGCAAACAATCCCAATACCAGAATAATCAATGCGTAAATGTTAACGAGCGTATTAAGGAGCAACCCAACGTTTTGGTCAAATTCCTTTTGGTAGCTGTAATGAGGTAAACTTAAAAAGGCTACCGGCTGATATTCATCATCCCGGATGGGCGCATAAGCGGCAATGAAGTTTAAGCCGCCAATATGTTCATGTTGAAGAAATTCCGACCGCTGATATCGGGCCATGTGCAGCCAAGCCTGGGGATTCATGTAACGAGACGTTAATTGGAGGTCGTAGATCCTAGGTTGTGTAGAGTATATTAGCTGGCCATCGGTGCCGTAAAGATTTAAGTCGGACGCTATGGACTCGGCAATGATGTTGAATTGCTCGTCCGTGGATATTCCGCGGTTGGTGTTGGATTCCTTGAGTATCCGCGATTCATACCTTCCGGCAATATCCACGACATATTTCAAAACACCGTTTTCCTGTTGTTTTCTAAATTGACTGCTGATGCTGAAGAAGGTGATGATACCGACAACGATCAACGTGAACACAACCGCTACGACAATAAACGTTTGAATGCGTGTACTGTAAAGTACTTTATTGGTGAGGATCAGGAAGCTCCATCGGAGATTTCGCAAACTGAAGTCATTACTGTTTAACGTCAAGACCAGCCATTGGCAGATGAAGGCAAGTATGGCGAACAACAAAAAAACAAGGAAAATAAACGACAATGCTGCCAGTTGCATCCAACTGCTCTGCTGACGCTGGCTGAGTAATATCAGTGTCCTGCTATTTGGACGGTACATCATATGCTCAAAGCCGCCTTCGACGCCCAGCGGTATGTATTTGCGCTGCTCTGCTGGATAAGTCGCTTCGGACAGCGGATATACATAATCGCCGTATTGGCTTACCAAGTTGCCATCTCGGTAGAAAGCGTATGCATAGCGGGTTGATAATTCTGTTTGTTGCTGGCCTATTCTGCTGTCTGCAAGAATGTCGGGATAGGCGGCCAACTGGCTGAATGATCGGTTCTGCATCTCAATAAGCAAAATGCCTAAAGGATTTCCGTCCTCTTCTACAGGAAGCTGGGCGAAATATTCAAAATTGCCGAACCGACTACTGCCACGGTAAAAATTTTCCGACACTTTAATCGCACCGGATATTACCTTATCCCGGTAAGCTTCCCGTTTGCTTGCCGAGCTGTTACCAATCGGAACCCAGTTGGTGTCAAATTCATTTGCAACAAATTCATATCGGGATAGATAGCCACTTAGGTAGGTTCGTTTCAGATGTTCGTTGAGTAGTTCTTGATTTCCGTCTTTTGGCCGCTTAAAGTAGTCAATAAGGACTGGATCTTTTACTATTTCCTTCTCTAAATCATGAAATAATGCAATGGCATTGGCGTCATCTACGGCTTCCAGTTTAGAAATCTCCATCTTTTGTTCCTCCTCTTTCTTATAGCGTTGGAACTGGCCATGTTTTATCGATGTGATTGCAGCCAGTAGGAGTAAGGTGGAGATAAAGATGGCTAGATCAAACTGGCCCTTACGTTTGACATACCAAGCGCGCAGCCCTATGAGCGTGCTCAGTAAAATGAACGTTACAGGAAAATCCCGGAGCTGAAAATCGCCGAAGTAAATAAGTAGTACTGCCGCACAAAAGATAATTACCGTTCCAATAGTAAGTAGCCTGTGCGGATCAGGGATCAAAGTTTGGGCGAGTTCTACCAGCAAATCGATGAGCAGGAGAAGCGACATGATGCTCAGGCACAGGGCGAATATTCCAACCCAGCTGTATGCGCTAAGATTCAGGATGTTCGTCACGTCAAAGTTGATGCCCGAGTTCGTGACAAGCCCCGCAAATACCACCGATATGCCATGGCTTACAAAATAAATCAGCACGCTGAATAGAAAAATCAACATGCAACTCCCTACTTTGGTATAGCCAAAAGCGGGGATTTTCAGCCGACGCCGGAAAGAATATAAGTAACCGACGAACCAAGTAAAGGCAACGATATTCAGGAAGAAACCACCCAAATGTGGAAAGAGAAAGCTTGAAGCAAAATTTCGTGGGTCAAAAAGCCCCGTGTAAAAGTGAGAAGCCAACAGACCGTAATGCAGATCCAAATAACGTATGCCAACAAGACAGCATGCAAACAACAGCACGGAAGACCATACCCATCCCCGTCTGGCTAGCCACACACAGATGATGTTGAACAAAAGTATGACCGAAAACCCTGCGAGCATCCACATGGCCAACTCCAATTTGGAAAAAAACGTGTCGTGCTGCCCGTCACGTAGTTTGACGGAAAGCAAATATTCGCCGGTCATGCTTCTGATGTTGTAAATCAGTTGGTCATCGTATTCGGCTATCTCCAGGTTGTTGGTTTCGATGAGGTCTCTCGAAAACGTATTCTGCAAGTACTCATTGTTCTTTTGAAAGTCTGACTTGATAGGAATCAAAAATAATGCTGAAAAATTGCCAATATTTTTTTTAATCGACTCATACCAGCCATTTCCGGTTTGTATGATGTCGACACCATTGCGGATGCCAGCATCTGTTTTAGGAACAAATTTATCCGTTCCCCAAATAACCAATTCACTGTTTACATAGACGAAGGGATAAATTTCATGTTTATTGACGAAGTAGTCGAGAATCTCCTCGGTACGTTCGACGTCATTCTCCAAGGTCTTAAGCACATTGAAAAGACTGGAGTCATTAAGGAAATCATAGACAATCTCCTCTTTTTTATGTAGGTTGTTTTGGATGGTACGTGCATCAAGGAGAAGGATTTCTTCATCATTGAACGTAAGATTGATGGTGACGGCCGTACCTATAAAGCATAGGGTCAACACCAGTAATAATAGCCTTATTTTAACAACCGTGCTCACAATCTACAATGATGATTCCACGTAAAATTAAAAAATATCCCTACATAACATAAAAAACTCCCGCAATAAGGTTGCGGGAGCACAAGGGTATTGGGTTAATCGTAATAATTTTAGTGAGGCTCCTCTTCTTTGAAGAGCTTGGCGGTTAAATATTCGCGGTTCATCCGTGCGATATTGGTCAGCTTGATGCCCACCGGACACTCTGCTTCGCACGCGCCGGTGTTGGTGCAGCTACCAAACCCTTCCGCATCCATTTGGGCAACCATGGCCTGCGCACGGCTGTACCGCTCCGTCTGCCCTTGAGGCAACAAGGCATATTGCGAGATCTTAGCTGAAACGAACAACATGGCTGACGCATTTTTGCACGCCGCAACGCAGGCACCGCAGCTGATGCAAGTTGCTGATTCAAACGCTTCATCTGCTATCACTTTGGGAATCGGAATACTGTTGGCATCCGGTACCCCACCGGTATTTACATTGATATATCCGCCCGCTTGTTGGATCCGATCAAATGCGGAGCGATCTACAGCCAGGTCTTTAATCACCGGGAAGGCCGCCGCCCGCCATGGTTCAATGACGATGGTTTGTCCATCGTGGAAACTGCGCATATGCAATTGGCACGTTGTCGTGCCTTGCTTGGGGCCATGGGGCCTTCCGTTGATATGCAGCGAGCACATGCCGCAGATACCTTCGCGGCAATCGTGATCGAAGTGGATTGGATCTTCCCCCTTACGCACCAATTCTTCGTTGACAACATCCAGCATCTCCAGAAAAGACATATCCGGCGATATATTGTTGGCTTGATAGGTAATAAATTTACCCCTGGTTTTGTCATTCTTTTGACGCCATACTTTCAGCGTCAGATTCATGTTTCCACTCATATTACAGTGCTTTATGCTGTAAGCCTGAGGCTTTATGCTTACGGCTATAGCTTCAGGCTTAGAGCTTATTGCTTATTTTACTTATAGCTTCGTTGTGTCAATTTCACGTTTTCGAATTCCAAGGGTTCTTTATGGAGCACCTCGGGCTGATTTTCGCCTTTGTATTCCCATGCGGCCACATAACGGAAATTCTTATCATCACGCTTTGCTTCGCCTTCCTCTGTTTGGCTTTCTTCGCGGAAATGCCCACCGCAAGATTCCCGTCGGTTAAGTGCATCGTCGACCATCAACTCGCCCAATTCAAGGAAGTCAGCTACACGGCCAGCTTTTTCGAGCGATTGGTTCATTTCCTCGTTTTCTCCAAGAACGGTCACGTCGCTCCAAAATTCTTTTCGCAATTCTTGAATAAGCCCTTTGGCCTTTGTCAATCCAACCTCGTTGCGCGCCATGCCACAGTATTCCCACATGATGTGCCCCAGTTTTTTATGAATATCGTCCACGGTTTTACTCCCTTTAAGCGAAAGCAATTTGCGCACGTTATCTTCCACCTCTTTGCGTGTCTTTTCAAAGTTAGGGTGGTTTTTGTCTACGGGGTCAAAGCCTAAGCCGGCCAAGTAATCTCCCACGGTATAGGGGATGACAAAATACCCATCGGCGAGTCCCTGCATCAATGCGGACGCTCCGAGGCGGTTCGCTCCGTGATCGGAAAAGTTACATTCGCCCAACGCGTACAATCCAGGCACAGTGGTCATCAGGTTATAATCTACCCATAAACCACCCATAGTATAATGCACCGCAGGATAGATGCGCATCGGTTGTTTGTAGGGGTTCTCGTCGGTGATCTGATAATACATATCAAAGAGGTTACCATATTTCGCGCGTACGGTATCCTCACCCAACCGTTTGATGGCGTCTTCGAAATCAAGGAAAACAGCGATACCTGAAGCGCCCACACCGCGGCCTTCGTCTACGACTTCTTTAGCATTTCTTGATGCTACGTCGCGAGGCACGAGGTTACCAAATGAAGGGTATTTGCGTTCCAGGTAATAGTCACGGTCTGCTTCCTTAATATCGGAGATTTTTATTTCCCCTTTGCGCAACTTTTGAGCGAGCTCGACGGTCTTGGGTACCCATACACGCCCATCGTTGCGAAGTGATTCCGACATCAGTGTCAACTTTGACTGATGGTCGCCCGTTACAGGGATGCAGGTAGGGTGGATCTGCGTGTAGCAAGGGTTGCCGAAGAAAGCGCCCCGTTTATGTGCACGCCAGGCGGCTGTCACGTTGCACCCCATAGCGTTGGTGGAGAGGAAAAAGACGTTGCCATAACCGCCCGTGCAGAGTAGCACTGCGTGGCCTTCGTGCGATTCGATGGCACCGGTAACCATATTACGGGTAATGATGCCACGTGCATGGCCGTCGATGGTCACCAGATCCAGCATTTCGTGCCGGTTGTACATCGTTACCTTTCCCTTGTTGATTTGGCGATTCAATGCTGAATACGCGCCCAGAAGCAATTGCTGTCCCGTTTGCCCGCGTGCATAGAATGTACGTGAAACCTGTGCGCCACCAAATGAGCGGTTGTCAAGCAATCCCCCATACTCACGCGCAAAGGGAACTCCTTGCGCAACACATTGATCGATAATGTTTACCGACACTTCGGCCAAACGGTATACATTTGCCTCGCGGGCACGATAATCGCCTCCTTTGATGGTGTCATAGAATAGGCGGTATACACTATCTCCGTCGTTTTGGTAATTCTTCGCAGCGTTGATGCCCCCTTGGGCGGCAATGGAATGCGCCCGTCTCGGACTGTCTTGATAACAAAACGCCTTGACGTTATAGCCCAACTCCGCAAGCGATGCAGCGGCGGACGATCCGGCTAATCCCGTGCCGACCACGATGATGGTGTATTTCCGCTTATTAGCGGGGTTGACCAATTTGAGGTTGAACTTATGTTTCGACCACTTTTCGGCCAACGGCCCTGCTGGTACTTTTGAATCTAACATATGATAAATCTCTCTTATATCAGGATGTGCCGCAACCATGGCGACTACATCGTAAATAGCTTAGTTGAAAAAATAGAAATAAATGGGCATGGCGGCAAATCCGATGGGAATAGCCACGCCAAACAGCCATATGCCAATAAACCGGATGATAGGCGCATACTTTTGATGGTCAAAGCCCAGGGTTTGGAATGCGCTCTTAAATCCATGGATAAGGTGAAATGACAAGGCAGCCATAGCAATCACATAAAAAGCTACCAAAACCCAGTTTTGAAAGGTAAACTGCACTTGTTTATAAAGGTCTTTCGCCTTAAGTATCTCAATGTCATTATCTACGTATTTCACATAGTCCGTATATTCCTCACCTACTAATTCCGTTGCGGTCGTCTCCTGGGTCGTTAAATCGGTGCGGTATTCAATGTACGGTACGCCGTCGTTATGGTATTTCCACCAGAAGTTGCTCATGTGCGTCACAATGAATACCAACAGTACCGTACCTAAAAGGCCCATGTTCCGTGAACTCCAAGCACTGTTTGCCGAGCCTTCGTATGCCGCGTACCGAACAGGCCGAGCCTTTCGGTTGTTTATGGTGAGCACCAAGGCGTAAACGGCATGTATAACGATGGAAGCGTACAACAAATAAGAGACGATTCTAATCGGGGTAAAATGCGTCATAAAATGGGCGTAATCATTGAATGCCTTGCCCTGGTCATCGTAAAATAACTGCAAATTGCCAATCAGATGGACAATTAAAAACGTACATAAAAATAGACCCGTTAAACTCATTATCAGCTTCTTCCCCAATGATGAAGAAAACAGATGTGTGGACTTGCTCATTCTCCTCGATTATTTTATTTTTGGTAAGCAAATCTACCAATTGATTTAATACCGGTGAAAACAAACAAGGAAAATCGGCAATTTAGAACTGTTCTAATTTTGGTTGCGTAAATAAAAAACGCCATGCTGATCGGCAGCATGGCGTTAATGGAGGACCTTCGTTATGGTTTGTTAGAACAATCGATAGCCAACACCCAGCGACCAAAGATTGATCTTTTGTGACCGATTGCTGTTCTCGCTCAAGTTGCTCAAGCCGTGTTCATAACGCAGGTCAGCCCGGAATTTGCTAATGTCTACTCCGATGCCACCCGTTACTGCCCAAGCCTGGCTTTTATAACTGTTAAAATCGGCGACGTCTTGCAGCGCTTGGCCAATACCTTCGTCAACGACAAATGAAACCACAGGGCCAGCTTGTACCCGTACACCTAATGGCCCTAACCCTATCCGAGTACCTAAAAGTAAAGGCAAATCAAGGCTGGTAAACGTTACGTTTGCCGTTACATTGCCTCCTTCAGGATTGTCAAATTCAGCTTTTGAGCTTTTTCCGGTAAAATAGAGCTCAGGTTGGAAATGTACCCCAGCACCACCTATCCGCGCCCAGATACCAGCCTGGTACCCTGTGCGGGTGCTTCCGTCGAGCCAATTACCATCATCTGTTCTCAAGGTGGAAAAGTTTAAAGCCCCTTTTAAACCTAATTGGAAGGTGGGCAGTAATTGCGCGTTAGCGCCAACAGCAGTAAAGGTAGACAATAATGCAATAATAAAATACTTTTTCATTTGAATAGTGTTTTTAGTAGCAATAGCTTGCATGAATCGCTCTTGTTTGTTTACGAAGGCAATTCATGCGGGTTTCATCAGTTAAATTTTTGTACGTAGCATTAAAATACGGTCCATGATTTGCTAAGCAAAATTCAAGCCGAAAATGATTCGTACCTCACAAACTTGGTCAGGACGGACGGAATCCCTACTTTTGTCGAAAACAACTAAGGAGTATGGCAGCTATCAAAATCACGCAAGCAGAATGGGATGTGCTGAAAAAGAAGTTTCTTCGTAAGTACAACCACCTTTCGGATGAAGACCTTGCTTTCGAAGAGGGTAAGGAAGATGAATTAGTCGATCGACTGGCCCGCCGTGTGCGGCGCACGAGAGATTACGTTTTGTTCACCCTCCAGAAGGGGCTGGCGGACTTGGAAAGCAACCGGTTATAAATAAGGCTATCAAGATATGGAGGAAATTGCTTGGTCTGACTTCGAAAAAGTGGAGCTGCGCGTAGGAACGATCGTCGGTGCCGAAGACTTTCCGAAAGCTAGAAAACCGGCGTACAAACTGCTGATAGATTTCGGCGAGGATATCGGCATTCGCCGGAGCAGCGCCCAGATTACCAAGCACTACCGCAAAGATCAGCTGATAGGTAAGCAAGTAATCGGAGTAGTCAATTTTCCGAAAAAACAGATTGCAGACTTTATGTCGGAATGTTTAATCACCGGTTTTGCTGATGAAAACGGTGATATTGTGCTTAGCGCTGTTGAACGTCCGGTGCCTAATGGGGCGAGATTATTTTAGCCATGAAATACATCAACTTTGAAGATGCCGGTGATGCTGTCTCCGATGAAATCTATATGAGGGAAGCGTTGAAGGAGGCACAGAAGGCGTTAGAGCAAGACGAAGTGCCTATCGGTGCAGTGATTGTATGCAATGGCAAAATCATCGGACGGGGGCATAACCTGACCGAACGGTTGAATGACGTAACAGCGCATGCTGAAATGCAAGCCTTCACCGCTGCAGCCAATTACCTTGGTGGAAAATACCTGCTGGATTGTACGCTCTACGTGACCATTGAACCTTGTGTGATGTGTGCCGGAGCCGCCTATTGGACGCAGATTACACGCATCGTGTTCGGTGCGATTGATAAAAAACGAGGCTTTTCAGGGTTTGGCCGGGACCTGCTGCATCCGAAAACGACTGTTATAAGCGGTGTCCTGGGAAATGAATGCGCGGCATTGGTAACGTCATTTTTCCGTAATAAACGGAACAAGTAATCAAGCGTTAATATTTCGGTAAACAAAATTGGTTTGATAATCGTTATATTTGTCCAACACATTAACTAATTTTTAATTTAAAACAATATATTATGGCTTTTGAATTACCGGCGTTACCTTACGCCACTGATGCATTGGAACCTCATATTGATAAGGAAACCATGGAAATCCACCATGGAAAACACCATCAAGCTTATGTAGATAACCTGAATAAAGCCATCGCGGGCACAGATGCAGAAAACCTAACCATTGAAGAGATTTGCAAAAACATTTCAAAATATCCCGCTGCGGTGCGCAATAACGGCGGTGGGCATTACAATCACTCCTTGTTTTGGACCATCCTTTCGTCAAATGGCGGTGGAGCTCCTTCAGGTGATTTGGCCGCTGCCATTGATGAAGCGTTTGGCTCCTTTGACGAACTGAAAAAGAAATTACAGGAAGCCGGGGCAACCCGTTTTGGATCGGGATGGTCCTGGTTGGTGGTAGACGGAACGGGTAAACTTCAGGTGACCTCAACGCCCAATCAGGATAACCCATTGTTCGACATTGCCGAGGTTAAGGGCACACCCATCCTGGGGATTGATGTGTGGGAGCATGCATACTACCTGAAATATCAAAATAAACGTCCCGCATATTTGGACGCTGTTTTCAATGTTATCGATTGGGACGCCGTGGCTAAGCGCTATGCGGACGCGAAATAAAAATTGATTACGAAATATTACTGGAATTCGAAGCGGCCTGATGCGATATGCATGGGTCGCTTTTTCTGTCTATTAATGTACTGTTATGGCACAGACGATGAAGGCTATTGTACTTGACGGCATCAAAAAAACCCTCGTATGGATGGAAGTTCCCATCCCTAAGTTGGAGAAGGGAGAGGCGTTGGTGCGTACGAAAGCCGCGGCTTTCAATAGGCGCGACTGGTGGATACAGCAAGGCCAGTATGCAGGCCTGAAATTTCCCATCATATTGGGCTCGGATGGGGCGGGCATTGTAGAGGCCGTCGCCGGGGACGCTGGCCAGGCGTGGATCGGCAAGGAAGTAATTATCAACCCATCTATCGCATGGGGCGATCGCGAAGCTGTCCAACAAAAGGCATTTCATATACTGGGATTGCCCCAGGACGGCACATTTGCACAATACGTACGTGTACCGGTCGAAAATTTACACGAAAAACCGCGTCATCTCACGTTTGAGGAAGCCGCGGCATTACCCCTTGGCGGCCTGACGGCCTACCGTGCACTGTTTAGGCGAGCAGAGCTGAAGGCCGGCGACAAGGTGCTGGTCGTTGGGGTGGGCGGTGGCGTTGCGACATTTGCACTGCAATTGGCGGTGCATGCGGGAGCAGACGCATATGTTACGTCCAGCAAGGTTTCAAAGATAGAGCGGGCGATGGCCTTGGGAGCTAAAGGAGGCGTACGGTATACAGATGACGGCTGGAGTGAAACGTTGAAAGAAAAAGTGGGCGGCTTTGATGTCATTGTAGACAGCGCGCTGGGCGATGGCTTTGCTCATTATCTCGATTTGGCGAATCCAGGCGGCAGGATTGTTTTTTTCGGGGGTACGGCGGGGAATATCCCCGAACTCAACGGACGCCAGATTTTTTGGAAACAGCTATCCTTACTGGGTACGACGATGGGCTCACCGACAGATTTCCGCAACATGCTGGAATTTGTTGAGCACCATCAAATCAAGCCGGTTATCGATAGCGTCCATCCCATACAAGAAGCTGAGGAGGCGATAAGAAAAATGACCGAGTCATCGCAATTCGGCAAAATTGTATTAAAGCTGGAGTAGTTTTTTCGCGGCGAGGAGCACCTGCTTTGGAATACCTATTTTGGTGTATTTTCGGGATTATTCAAGGAAAAGCAGTGGACCCTTTGTATTTTTGTGTTGAAATGGAATCAGATTATGAGGATATTACTCGTTATTAGTGCCGCAATGTTGTGTACAGCCTGTTTGCAGACGGCAAATACCAATACGTCGCAGGCGCAGGTACAGCGGCATGATGGGGGCGGTTCCGTGGGGACGGATACGGCCACATTCGCCGGTGGATGTTTCTGGTGCACGGAGGCCCAATTCCAGCAGTTGGCGGGTGTCGATACGGTTATTTCCGGATACACTGGAGGAACGGTGGCGAATCCCAGCTATAAACAGGTGACAACCGGACGCACAGGCCATGCAGAAGCGGTGAATGTGGTATATCGGCCGGATGTGATCAGCTATGATGAATTGCTTGAAGCGTTTTTTATTGCCCATGATCCTACCCAGCTCAATCGGCAAGGTAATGATATCGGTCCGCAATATCGTTCATCCATTTTCTATCACGATGAGGAAGAACGCAAAAAAGCTGAATATTACATCCAGCGGTTGAATGAAGAGCGGGTGTATAATCAGCCAATCGTAACCACTTTGGAGCCGTATACGGTCTTCTACGTGGCTGAGGATTATCACCAGAATTATTTTAATCTGAACCCCAAGCAGGCTTATTGCCAATATGTCATCGTGCCGAAACTGGAAAAGTTTAAGGCGGTATTCAAGGAGCGGCTTAAGCGGTAAACGCTATGCCGCTTACCTTTTACGAAAAATATAATCCGTCTGTAGCGGCTCCATGCCGTTTTGCCTGAATAACAAGGCAATTTGTCCACGGTGATAAGTGGAATGGTTGATAATATGAAACAGGACATCCCCAACCGTATTGGTAAACGGAATTCCTTTGCTGGTCTTATAATTCACTTCATCACCTACGATTGAGGTTTCCAAGATAGTCAACGTCTGGTCATAATTACGCCTATCTAACACAGCCAATATATTGCTGGGGTGCTTTTCCCATACGCTATGCTGGGTTGGCTGGTTTAATATCCGATGATTCCATATGTGATGGGCGTTCAGCATATGGCTGAACAGATCCATGGATTTCGCGTCAACTGCGGCCGCATGATCCATCAGCACCGCTGCCAATTGCTGATTGCAATGAAAATTATAAGCAAATAATTCATTAAAAAGCGCTTTCATTATTTTCCCCCGCTTATATCGATAAATGTTCCTGTTGAATACGATGATTTTTCGGAAATCAGCCACATGATAGCTTCCGCCACTTCCTCGGCAAGTCCGCCCCGGCGCATGGGTATACTTTCTTTTAGGCGATCTACACGATTCGGTTCGCCGCCGTCGGCATGTATCGCTGTATAAATGAACGCGGGGCGTACGGCATTAACGCGGATGCCTTCAGCGGCCACCTCCTTGGAAAGCCCGATAGTGAAGGTGTCCAACGCACCCTTTGATGCGGCATAGTCTATGTATTCATTTGGCGCGCCCGTTCTTGCCGCAAGGGAAGACACATTCACGATTGCACCGCCGTTGCCGCCATTGTTGGCCGACAGGCGCTTGACCGCTTCCCGGGCGCAGAGAAATTGCCCAATAACGTTTGCTGCAAACATGCGATGAAGGCGCTCGCTGTCCATGGTTTCCAAGCGCATTTGCGTTTCAAGAATTCCCGCGTTGTTCACCAAGCCATATAGCGACCCAAGTCGCTTATCTGTCTCAGCGAACAATTTTATCACGTCATTTTCCCGCGAAATATCAGCTTGTATCGCGACGGCAGTGCCGCCTTCCTCGATAATTCGGGAGACAATGGTGTCGGCAGCAGCTTTGTCACTGCGATAGTTTACTGCCACTGCATATCCTTCGCTTGCCGCCAATAGTGCTGTGGCGGCTCCGATGCCACGGCTCGCCCCTGTGATGAGGATGGTCTTCATATATGCGATTTGGTTTTTAGTGCGTTTTTAAACTAATCACTTATCCGTACCAATTTGTGCAAAAATATCTTGGCAATACAACAACTGCAAGTTAAATAATTTTGAGGACAACCGTTTAGCTTACGGATGTCATACGTGTTGATGAGGCCTTCATCACTGTTTTTTTCCGATGTTGTTCACTGCGTTCGTTTTACGGCCTCGCGAACTGACGATGACTGGGGCGGCGACTTATGGTTGGTTAATATTCGGTCAAAATCGGTTAAAATATGGAATAGTAGCATAAATTGCGACACTTAACCGTTGTTTTTCAGGCGAAATAAATTGCAGAGCCGTGTGGGTTTTGGTAGTTTTGTACACTCAAGAAAGAAACAACACTATGTCAAAAGGATTTTTCAATGTACCTGTTCCGGTGAACGAGCCGGTTTTATCATACGCCGCCGGGAGCGCGGAGCGGAAATTACTTCAGCAAGCTCTGCAATCCGCACTTTCTACGGAAGCTGATATCCCGATGTACATCGGAGGGAAAGAAATACGTACGGGGAACCGTTTCGCAGTACGCCCGCCCCACAATCACGGCCATGTGCTGGGATACTACCATTACGGGGATAAAAGCCACGTCCAGGCTGCCATAGATGCGGCCCTTGCGGCGAAGTCAGCATGGGAGGACTTGCCATGGGAGCAACGCGCGGCAATATTTTTGAAGGCGGCGGACCTGATAGCGGGGCCATATCGCTATCGGCTTAATGCAGCGACCATGCTGGGGCAATCGAAAAATGCCTATCAGGCAGAGATTGATTCGGCGTGCGAGATTGTGGACTTCCTTCGTTTCAATGTAAAATATATGGCCGAAATTTACAGTCAACAACCGCCGGTTTCACCGAGGGGCAGCTGGAATCGTGTGGAGCAGCGTCCGCTGGAAGGATTTGTGTTTGCTTTGACGCCATTTAATTTTACGGCGATTGCCGGGAACCTCCCGACATCAGCGGCGATGATGGGCAATGTCGTCGTGTGGAAGCCGGCCAATACACAGGTTTATTCGGCTCATGTATTGATGGAAGTCTTCCGCGAAGCCGGGGTTCCGGATGGTGTTATCAATTTGGTTTACGTGGACGGGCCCGAAGCTGGGGACGTTATTTTTAAACACCCGGATTTTGCGGGCATTCATTTCACTGGCTCGACGGCGGTATTCCAGAACATCTGGAAGACAATCGGGGAAAACATTCATCGTTACCGTTCTTACCCACGTATTGTGGGTGAGACGGGAGGCAAAGATTTTATCTTGGTACACGCTTCGGCCGATGTGAAAGCTGCCAGCACGGCTATTGTACGCGGAGCGTTTGAGTACCAGGGGCAAAAATGCTCCGCGGCATCCAGGGTATATATTCCCCGCTCATTGTGGCCGGAGATTAAAGATCGCATGCTGCAGGATATTGCCTCCTTCAAGGTAGGCCCGGTAGAGGATTTCAGTAATTTCGTCAATGCCGTGATAGACGAAAAATCATTTGATAAATTAGCGAACTACATCGATGGGGCGAAGGCTGATCCCGATGCCGAAATTATCGCTGGCGGCACATACGACAAGAGCAAAGGCTATTTTATTTACCCGACGGTCATTGTAGCTAAGCGCCCGGACTATGTAACGATGTGCGAGGAGCTTTTCGGACCGGTGCTTACGGTGTACGTATACGATGATGAGCAATGGGAAGAAATGTTTGAGGTAATTGATAAGACGTCCATTTACGCACTTACTGGCGCGGTTATCGCACAGGATCGTTACGCAATCAGTCAGGCCACGCACTCCCTACGCCATGCCGCAGGCAATTTCTACATCAACGACAAATGCACAGGCGCGGTGGTGGGCCAACAACCATTCGGAGGAGCTAGGGGATCGGGTACGAATGACAAAGCGGGCTCGATGATCAACCTGTTGCGCTGGGTATCTCCGCGAACGATTAAGGAGACCTTCGACCCACCAACGGATTACAGGTATCCGTTTTTGGAGCAAGAATAAAAGAAAGGCCGTTTCATTATTCGAAACGGCTTTTCTTTTACGCCGCTGGTTTATTACTACAGAAAAAATACGTCAAACATACTGTCGATCTGGAACGTTCGAACACCCGCCGCCAGAAGCGCTTTGGCGGCATCCGCCCCCTTGGTCATGGCGTCTCCTCGCTGTGCCCATGCATTGATGACACCCACTACAGGAATGCCATGCCTTGCAGCCCATTTCACGTCATCGGCAGTAATCTGACCAGAAAACAGGTAATAATGTGATGGGTGGTAATCCGGCCGTAGCATGTTATCCTCCAACTGCTGCCGTGTACAACTTAAGGCGATTTTGCCCCGGTAAAAGTCGGTCGAAGCTTCGGTGCCGATCATCATCCCGTCGGCCAACATCCCATATTGTGCGAGCATGTGTATGAGCCTGGCGTGCAGAAGCGTATCATTGCCGGGTATTTTGAGGTCTACCATCACCTTGATGTGCCCCCGTGCCGCCGAGAGGATCTCCTCCAGGCTATGCACACGATTGCCGAGGTTGCCTTTCAACTTTTGCATCGCTGACCATGTCAGCTGGTCTACGGGCTTGTCGAGGCCATAGTAACGGATAAAATTGCGGTCGTGGTGTACGATGAAGACACTATCCTTGCTCATGCGCACATCGATCTCTACACGGTCATAACCCCGTTCGATGGCTTTTTTCAATGCTTCAAGACTATTTTCGGCCGTGGTATTATCCACCACTCCGCCACGGTGGGCGATGAGGCCGTAACCTTGGGGTTCAATACGTGCTTGCGCTTGCAACCGAAGTGTCCCCAGCAGCAACAGTGCCAGGGACACGTAACGGTTATGTAGCTTTACCATCCTTCCCATACATCCATCCGCCCGTGAGTTGGCAGCGGCTTTCGCGCCGGCAAAAGCTCGCTCGTCACCTTTCTGCATGCGTTTGAGCAACTCCACATCTTCCATATTGCGAAGCTATCTGCGCAATATGAACCGCAGGTTAATCCTTCGTTAAGTTGAAGGAACGCATGGATATGCACCATAAAAGCAAAAAGCCGTTTCAAAATGAAAACGGCTTTTTGCTTTTATGGCTCGTCTGAGAGGTATTCTACGCGAATGCCAAAACTTTCCCTAACCCTTCCGAGTTGGTGAAGGTGATGTCAAGATCGACAATCTTGCCGGTAGCGATATCAATAACAACACCGTGAACAGCCAAATCATCGCGTTCCTTCCATGCATTTTGGATGATCGATGTCGAACAAAGATTAGATACCTGTTCAGCTACGTTGAGTTCAACGAGCCTGTTTACCTTCTTTTCCTCATCTTGAATCGCATCGATCTCTTCCGAATGGAGACGGTATACGTCTTTGATGTGGCATAGCCAGTTGTCGATGATCCCAAATTGCTTACGGCTCAGGGAAGCTGCGACACCGCCGCATCCATAGTGGCCGGCTACGATGACATGTTTTACCTTTAATACGTTAACGGCGTAGTCCAACACGCTGAGCATATTCATATCCGAGTGTACGCACATGTTAGCGATGTTGCGGTGTACAAACACTTCGCCAGGCAACGTGTTGGTGATCTGGTTGGCCGGTACGCGGCTGTCGGCGCAGCCGATCCACAAAATCTCAGGGCTTTGTCCCTTGGCAAGTTGCTGGTACCTGCCGGTGGTATCTTCCGCAACCAGCTTCATCCATTGTTTGTTTCCTTCTAGGATTTTCTCGAATCCTGCTTGTAATTCCGGACTTTCAATGTGTTTTTTGTACATATGCTATTTTATTTTGCTATTGTTTCAGATGATGATTGTTTTACGGGTTTCCGATTTAATGAGTCGTTCTTCAAAATACTTTGTGTAAAACGCTTAATATTCGGTACATTCTTTTTGTTTATGATTCCTACCAGTTCAACGGTTTTTCCCTTGCTCACCGCATGTTGCTCGAAATCCTTGATGACTTCGATCACGTCTTTATCAATGTATCGGCTATGCGAGCCATCAATAATGATTTCATTGATGCGCCGCGGAAGGCTATAGAGCGCTTTCTGTATGGCCGCTTTATTGAGAAACGTCACTTCTTCTGCTAAGGTAAACGTTATTTTGGCTCCATCCTCATTGTCTTCTACGTCATATTCAAAAGCGTTAGAAAGATTGTTTCTAAGAATATAGAACATGGCCACTAACAAGCCTACACCTACACCGGTAAGCAAATCGGTGAACACCACGGCAATAATAGTAACAATGAAGGGAATAAATTGATCGAACCCTTTATGCCACATTTGCTTGAAAATTTCACCTTTTGCCAACTTATAGCCGGTGTGAAGCAGGATGGCAGCCAAACAGGACAAGGGAATTAAATTGATAATTTTAGGGATAGTAATGACCGCCAGCAATAACCATATACCGTGTAAGATGGCACTTTGCCGGGTCCTGCCACCCGAATTGACGTTGGCAGATGAGCGGACAATGACGGAAGTCATCGGGATACCTCCCAGAAGACCACTGGTCGTATTGCCGATACCCTGGGCCAACAATTCGCGGTTGGTGGGAGAGTTCCGTTTAAATGGATCTATTTTGTCAACCGCTTCAATGCTCAGCAAGGTTTCCAGGCTGGCAATGATGGCAATTGTAAAGGCAACTATCCAAACGTCTTTGTTTAAAATCTGCGTAAAGTCAGGAAACGTAAATAAGCCCACGAATTCGCCGAACGATTGAACCACCGGGATGGTTACTAAATGATCGCTTCCCAGCGCTAAATCGGAACCTAAAAACGCTTGGCTTAACGCTACCCCTAAGACGACGACCACCAAGGGTGCGGGTATCAGCTTCACTTTTTTTAGTTTTGGCCATAGAATGAGAATGGCAAGCGAAACCGCACAAATGATGAACGCCCCATAGTTGATCGCGTTGAACGCATTCTGCAAAGCAGAAAACGTATTTTCATTATCGCTCTGCGTAAAGCTCTCTTCGCCAAAGAATGCCGAGTCATATCCCACTGCATGAGGAAGCTGTTTGAGGATGATTGTGATCCCGATGGCCGCTAACATACCAATGATAACGGACGAAGGAAAATAATTGCCAATCATCCCTGCTTTGATAATTCCGAGTACCAATTGCATCAAACCGGCAATTACGACAGCCAATAAGAAAGTTTCATACGCGCCAAGCTGCTCGATAGCGCCCAGCACAATGACCGTAAGCCCAGCTGCGGGCCCACTTACACTTAATTGCGAACCACTGAATGAGGCTACGACAATGCCACCGATAATTCCGGTCAATAATCCTGCGAATAAGGGGGCTCCCGAAGCCATCGCAATTCCCAAACATAACGGCAAGGCGACAAGAAAAACCACCACACTTGCCGGTAAATCATATTTCAAATCCCGTTTTGATAACTTCAAAAACGCAGATACTCGTGTACCAAACATGTTGTAAATGTTATTAACTGATTGTGTTGTTTAATTCATTCGCCACTGTACTATTAACATTAACAACTCAACGTGCATCATGTTCACTTGGTGGCTAATAATTAATCAGCAATGGAATGACTAGGGCCAATAAAAGCTATTGGCATGAGAATATTCAGTAAGCTAACAATTAGGAGGCGGGGTAGGTACTGCTGGATAAAATGCGCGGATGTGCCGCTCATCGTCCGCAATATAGTTTGTTTTTATCGTAGATTCGGCAGGCGGCTGGAGCATGAAACAGCTAATAGACTTAGCGTAATCTTTGGCAAAGAAATCTTGATCGCCAAGACCGGATTTGCCGTTGTTATTTTCAATCTCGATCTGAAGGACCACTTGTAGCAGCGCCTGTCGATCAAACCCATGCATGAAAATTGGCGCAGTAGAAATGACCATCTTTGAAAAAAAGATGGCAAAAAACAATTTTGCGTATATTTCCCTTTTTATCTTGGTCGACATATAGTATCTACTGCTCTGCACAAAAATATGTAAAAATTTGTGTGAAATTGTAAACATTGATTGAAAATGTTACAAAAACGGTATGCGATAAAAGGCTGCGTTAACAAATTGACATTTTGATGATTAAAGGTGCCGGTCGACAGCCGATAAGACAATATGAAGAAATAATGAGACAAAAAGGCGAACCAAACCCGGTTATTATTCAGTTGTTTTGCTCAATGGCTGGAGTGTTCGGCGAAGGCTCTACCATAAAACAGATACAGTTATAAACATTTAAAAAATACCGTATGGATAAGTCAAAAAGAATGAAAAATGCATTGGTTTTATTATGTTTATGTGGGTTGCAAGCTGGACAGCTTGTTGCGCAGGAGGCGACGGCATGGCATCCCGCTGGGGATAAGATCATGTCTCCTTGGGCCGAAGAACTAACCACCGCAAGCCCACTTCCTGAATATCCACGGCCGCAGCTGGTACGTGAGGGCTGGCAAAACCTCAACGGACTTTGGGACTATGCGATTGTGCCCGGTAAGTTAACGGAGGTGCCGACCGCGTACAGCGGAGAGATACTCGTGCCGTTTGCCGTGGAATCAGCGCTTTCAGGTGTTGGAAAGACCGTTGGAAAAGATAGTTCCTTATGGTACCGCAGAACGGTAGCCATTGATAAAAAGATGCGGAATCAGCGTGTGCTTCTCCATTTCGGCGCCGTAGATTGGCAATGCGAAGTGTATGTCAACGGCCAGCAGGCTGGTTCACACGAAGGTGGTTTCGATCCGTTTACTATTGACATTACTCCTTATCTGGCGAAAGGTGCCAATCAGGAGATTGTCGTTGGCGTGTGGGATCCCACAGACGAAGGCCCTCAGCCCAACGGTAAGCAGGTCGTGCGGCCCCATGGTATATGGTATACTCCCGTGACGGGCATATGGCAGACCGTGTGGCTGGAAGGTGTGCCCGAAACCTATATCCGGTCAACCAAGCACACGCCTGATATTGATCGGAGCTCGTTAGCTGTCGAGGCCACTATCGAGGGGCTTAGGCAGGGGGATGAAGTGCGTATTTCAGCATGGAATGGCAGCGAAAAAGTCGCGGAAGCGGCGGGCGACGGCAAATCGGCTATCACGCTGCAACTGAATAATCCCCAATTGTGGTCGCCCACCAATCCGTTCCTGTACGATCTAAAAGTCGCGGTAATCCGGAAAGGAAAAGCGGTAGATGAAGTATCATCCTATTTTGCCATGCGCAAAATTTCGATGGAAAAAGACAAAAAAGGAATCCAGCGGATGCTGCTAAATAATGAATTTGTTTTCCAATACGGACCGCTCGACCAAGGTTGGTGGCCTGACGGGCTTTATACCGCGCCGACAGATGAGGCATTGCGCTTTGATGTGGAAAAAACCAAGGACATGGGCTTTAACATGATCCGTAAACACATCAAAGTCGAACCTGCTCGCTGGTACTACTATTGCGATAGTATTGGCGTTTTGGTGTGGCAGGATATGCCGAGCGGCGATTTGGGAGGCAACCACTGGGATATGCGGCCGGGAATCACTTCTGGGAAACAACATGACAAAGATCGCTCTGCTGAGTCGGAAGCCATCTACCGCAAAGAGTGGAAAGCGATTATCGATGCCCTGTATAACTTCCCCAGCATTGTGGTCTGGGTGCCGTTCAACGAGGCTTGGGGACAGTTCAAAACAAAAGAAATCACGCAATGGACGGTGGATTACGATCAGTCGAGACTGGTCAACAGCGCCAGTGGGGGAAATTTTTTCCCTGTTGGACACATTCTTGATATACATAACTACCCCGATGCGGTAATGCCAAGGCCGGAATTGTTTGGCGAGAAGCAAATCTTGGTGCTTGGGGAGTTTGGTGGATTAGGCTTGCCTATTGAAGGACACACCTGGCAAAATAAGGATAATTGGGGATACCAAAGTTTCAAGAACGTAGACGAACTGAAAAATCGCTACCGGGGAATGGTCAATGATCTCGCACGGTTGATCCCGTTGGGGTTGTCTGCGGCAGTATACACGCAAACGACCGATGTAGAAGTGGAAACCAATGGATTGATGACCTACGACAGGAAGGTGGTGAAAATGCCCGAAACCGAATTAAAAGGGTGGCATCAACGTTTATATGACATCCGAATAGATCAATAAATCTTTAAAGAGGGGCTTTTATAGCCCCTTTTTTATTGCTTATGCTGCGCAAGGTACTCGCTTGGTGACATGCCAAACTGTTTCTGGAAATTCCGCCCGAAATGCGTTTGCGAACTATATCCCACCAGATCAGATACCTCGTAGATTTTAAGTTGGCCTTCGCTGAGTAGCTCGGCAGCTTTCTTCAAGCGTGCCACGTTGATGAGGTCGTTGGGTGTCAAATCCGATATCGCCTTAATTTTCCGGTATAATGTCGGGCGACTCATGTTCATCTTCTCGGCCAAATGCTCTACATCAAAGTGTACTTCGGCCATATGCTGTTGGATAATGTCATTCAGGCGCTCAAGAAAACGTTCGTCTGCCCTGGTGTGCGCCATCGTTTTGATGTGCGCCAGGGGTGAGCTGGCAAAATAGGCACGTACCTTATTCCTGTTGGATAATAGGCTATTGATTTGCGCGTGTAAATGCGCCGGCGAAAACGGCTTCTCGATATAAGCATCGGCACCTTGTTCCAGCCCTTGGATTTTGGACTGTAGCGTGTTTTTGGCCGTCAGCAAAATGACTGGTATATGACTATGCTCTTCATCCGATTTAATACGTTGGCAAAGCTCATATCCGTCTATGTAGGGCATCATGATATCACTCACAATAAGCTGCACGGGGTTGTTAGCAAGGGCTTCGAGCGCAAGCTGGCCGTTTTCGGCCTTTAAAACCTCATAATCGTCACTCAAATCGTCCGCGATAAACTCGAGAATCTCCGGGTGGTCATCGACCACCAATATCACCGGTCTTTCAGTTCTTGGTAATTCCTGTGCCATAAAAAGATTGTTGGGTTTGTTGTTCGAGGGGCATCGTCAGTACAAATACATTCATCCCATTTTCGGGAGCAGCCAAATGAAGGTTGCCGTCGTGCAGCAGCGCTAATGTTCGCGCGAGCGCCAGACCCAGTCCCGTTCCTTGCTGCGTGTCTGTCGCCTTTAGCCGGACAAACGTCTCGAAAACCTTTTCCCGCATCGCTACAGGAATAAGGTAGCCATCGTTTTTGACCGATATCATAAACACACGATCATCGGATGGATGTACCACCAACGACACCGCTATATGCCGCTTGGCATATTTGAGCGCATTGCCTAGTAAGTTGCTGATGATCTGTGTGACGGCCTCCTTATCCACCGTCGCGATGAACGGTGTATCGGGAAGCGAATAACGGAGCCGGATGTTCTTCTGCGCTGTCAATAATTTAAAGCCAAGTAGGTTTTCGCGAATCAGGGCGTTGATGTCCACTGGCGTGAAGCACAGTTGATAGCCGGTTACCTCCGCTTTCCGGAAATCAAGCAATTGGTTGGTGAGTGCCAGCAAGCGCTCGGTATTACGTTCCATGGTCTGCAGGTGCCTTTTCACGGTCGGCAGTTCTTCCGCTTTTTTCATTACTTTTTCCAACGGCGCCTTGATGAGCGTGAGTGGCGTCCGGATTTCGTGTGTCACGTTGGTAAAAAAGTCAATTTTGGCTCGGTAAAGTTCTTCCTCTTTGCGGTGCCGCATCAATTCCAGTTTTTGCTTATTTTTTTCCTTCATGCGGCGATGGTAACTGTGAATGCCATACCAAGTAACGGCAAGTGCTAACATTATATACACAAGATAGGCAGGGAGGCTTGCCCATAATGGGGGGAGGATGGTGATGCGCAATTGGGTTTCCTTGCCAATGAACCCACCTCGGCTATCTGCCACATTTACCCGGAAAAGGTAATCCCCGGGAGGCAGTTCGGTAAAATACGCTTTACGATTAGTGCGGATGTGTGTCCACGCCTTATCCAGTCCTTCCATCTTATAAGCATACTCCGTCATGCGGGGCGAAACAAAGCTCAGTGCGGCAAAGTCGATGCTGAAAGATGATTGGTTATATTTGAGCTCAATATGATCCGTAAAAGTAATCGATTGGCGCAGGGGCGACCCTTTTTTATTTATTTCCAGTTCGCGGTTATACACTTGTAACCCGGTGATATAAACTGGTGGCTGGAAGGTACTTTCCCGATAGTTGGCCGGATTGAATCTCACCAATCCCTTTACGCTGCCAAAATAAAGTGTCCCGTCGGGAGCTTTATAAGCCGAGTTGTAATTGAACTGGTCGCTCAGCAACCCATTGGCTTGCGTAAACACCTTGATTTCTTCTGTTGCGATATCAAAACGTACAAGTCCCCTGGAAGTGGTGACCCAAAGCTTATTGTCCGAATCTTCGAGCATGGCCAATATCAGGTTGCTCGGCATTCCGTCAGCGGTGCCAAACCGCCTGAAGGTGCCGCTGGCGGGGTTGAGGCGACATAGTCCGCCTTCGGTGGCTATCCAGATGGTTCCGCGGCTGTCTTCGAATATCCGATTGACCCGATTGCTCCCGATAGAGGTTGGTTCGTCAGCCCGATGGGTAAATAGGCCCTTGTCACCTGTCTTGGGGTTAAAATAGTACAGGCCGTCACGCCAGGTGCCTGCCCATATCGTTCCCCTGCTATCCTCAAACAATGTGGTATAAAAGATATGTGCAGGAAATCCGGAAACGAGATGGAAACCTTTGTTTACGTCAAGATATTCATATATGCCCCGGCCTGAGGCCAGTAATATCCTTCCAGCGCTGGTTCGGTAGCTGTTGAATATGAAATTGTTTCCTAATGCCCCTTTTTTATTTTCTGCCGTGTAATGGCAGATAACCTTTCCGGTGTTGACGTCCAACAAATCAAGTCCATGATCGAATGTGCCTACCCAGAGGGTATCACCGGTGACCAGCAGGCCGTGGATATTTGAATAGGCAAGGCTACCCCGATGGCCGGCGGGTTGATAATTGGTCATTCTGCCGGAGGAAATATCCATCTTATTCAGTCCGGCATCCTCGGTTCCAATCCATAAAAAGCCTTGCTCATCCGCACAAATCTCCCTTACCGCGTTACCCGAAATGGTGTTGGTGCCTTCGCCTTGGGGGAAAAATTTTTCAAAAAACGTATTGTTCAACGCATAATGGTTCACTCCACCGAAATAGGTGCCCGCCCAGATGTTGTCTTCGGTGTCTTTGCAAAGGGTGTAGACAGCATTGTCAGATAACGCCCAGGGACTGCCCAGTTGCTTCCGGAGGTTTATGCATTCGCCGGTATCGTGGTGGTAAATGAAAATACCGGATTCAGTGGCAAACCAGTACTCATTATGTTCGTTCTCCAGGATGTCCCGCACGAAGATGTTCGTCCCATATTCGTCATGGGTCAATAGATCGCGATACGTGCCCGTGGTTGGATCGAATAGTTTTACACCTTGCTTGGAGGTACCCACCAGAAAAAATCCCTTGTCACTGCAATGTATGGATTCAATCCATTCAGAGACCACGGATGGGGAATGGTCGAATAACGAATATCGGCCTTTTATGCCCTGGGTGGGGTGGTAATGGAGCAGGTCGCCGCCGGCGGTGCCTATCCAAATGTCTCCGTTTGCACCTATTCCAAATGAGCTCACTGAAGATTTTGCTTCGGCGATTTGCGTCAATTGCGCCGTTGTAGCGGAATATCGATATAGTGTCAGGTTATCAATAAACCAGACATTGCCAGCGTCGTCGCCCGCTATATGGAGAATTTCATTTATGATGGTTGGGTGAAACAACGAAAATTTTTCGGATTTCGGGTCGAAGATGTAGATACCTTGATCGGTACCCACCCAAACACGCGCTGTTTCATCCACAAATAGCGCCCGGATGAAATTACTTCCCAAACCGTTTGAGTTGTCAGGGTCGCTGTGGAACACCTTGAATGAATACCCATCAAAGCGGTTAAGTCCATCTTTGGTGCCAAACCAGATAAACCCCATCCTATCTTGTACACTGCACAGTACGGCGTTGTTCGACAAGCCGTTTTCGACCTGATAGTGCGTGAAGTAGTAGGGTTGGCCATAAGCACATTCCAGGGATACCAACACGCATAAAAAATATTTCAGCAGGAGCAATCTCACATCAAAAGGCCTTGTGGTTTAAGTCAAAGATAGGAGTAAAAATTGAATTGGAAGTCTATTATATGTGCTTTGTTTCAGATAACGGGCGCGCTGATTTGCACGGTTATCACCATGAAGCAAGTCGTCGACGGCAGCGGATCCGAACTGATCGGCAAGTAACTGAAAGCCTATGCCGCGTCAATGAGACAAAATAGTGAAAAATTGAAACAAAATGATATCGTGAGCTGCGTGCGTAATGCCGTCATTTGTAATGACGAAGGCCAAGCGCCGATTTAATAACCAATAATGAAACCAAACACTATGCGAATTTTTAGCACATCTTCCCTTTTTATTCCGTTATGTGTCCTTTTTTTATGGTGTGGCTGCGATAACCATCGAAAAACAGAAACAGGGGATGTTGACCCAAACCGAAAGATCTGGACGGCCGAGGAAGCTAATGCTTGGCAAGCGGGGCAGGGATGGCTGGTCGGGCCCAATTATACCCCGGCGACAGCTATCAATCAGCTTGAGATGTGGCAGGAAGATACGTTTGACCCCGAGACCATCGACAAAGAGCTGGGTTGGGCCGCGGATCTTGGCATGAATACGGCACGTGTTTACCTGCACGATTTGCCGTATGAGCACGACTCGGTAGGGTTTATTGCCCGAATTGACCACTTTCTGCAATTGACTGATAAGCATGGTATCCGGCCGTTGTTCGTTTTTTTTGATTCCTGTTGGGATCCCTTCCCTGTCGCCGGAAAGCAGCGCGATCCCAAGCCCCATGTACACAATTCGGGGTGGGTACAGAGTCCTGGACAGCATGCGCTGAAAGACAGCACCCAGTACCCGCGGCTGGAGCGTTATGTGAAGGGAGTGATTGGCCATTTTGCTGATGACCCCCGGATTTTGGGTTGGGATGTCTGGAATGAGCCGGATAACATGACCGGGCCATCTTACGAAGCGGTTGAAATCAAGGATAAAGTATCGTACGTGTTGCCCCTGTTGGAACAAGCTTTCGAATGGGCGCGGTCAGCCAATCCATCCCAACCACTGACGTCTGGAGTGTGGGCAGGGGATTGGTCATCGGATAGTACCTTGAAGCCAATTGAGCGTTTGCAAATCGAGCAGTCTGATATTATCAGTTTTCACAATTATGATACGCCAGAAGATTTTGAAAAACGCATCCAGCAGCTTCAACGCTATGGCAAGCCGCTTTGGTGCACCGAATACATGGCACGTCCCAACGGCAGTACATTCGAAGGGTTTCTGCCCATCGCCAAAAAATACAATGTAGCCATGTTCAACTGGGGATTTGTCGATGGCAAGACACAGACTATTTACCCGTGGGACAGTTGGACAAAATCGTACACGGCGGAGCCTCCATTGTGGTTTCATGATATTTTCCGCGGCGATGGCACGCCGTACAAACAAGGAGAAGTGGACGTGATCAAAACGCTCACGAATGCTGAGTAGATTCAAACGTAGCTAAACTTATTTTTATGATACACAGGATTTTTATATGTTTTTTCTTTTTTGTCAGTGTTCATACCATGGCGTTTGCGCAACAGGTATTGAACGGGCAAGTAGTGGACGAGGGTGGGCAACCGCTGCCCAATGCAACCATTGTGGTCAAAGGGACTAGCCGTGGCACAGCGGCGGATGAGCAAGGACGGTTCAAGCTTGAGGTAGCCGATGGCAATGCCGTCATTGTGATTACTTACCAGGGATACCTGCCTCTTGAGGCGGTGGTGGGCAATGAGCTGGATCAGGTATTTACGCTTCAGGTAGATGAAGCGCAGGCTACATTGGATGAGGTAGTGGTTATCGGATATCAGGCCGTTCGCCGTAAAGACCTTACCGGCGCCACAGGGATTGTCAATACCGCCGAAGCACAAAGGACCGTAGCGCGGTCGCTGCCCGAATCCTTGCAGGGACTGTCTTCCGGCATCACGGTGCGGAATGGTGGGGCGCCCGGGCAGGAGGCCGTGGTGAATATACGCGGCCTCAGCACTTTTTACGGCAACGCCAATCCATTGTATGTTATCGACGGCATGTTTGCCGATCCCAACACGACCGTAAACCCCGCTGATATTGAAAGCGTGCAGGTGTTGAAAGATGCGTCCGCGGCAGCCATCTATGGCTCCCGTGCGGCGAACGGCGTGGTCATTATCACCACCAAAAAGGGTCGTCCCGGCGAACCGAAATTCGAGGTTTCAGCCCGGCAAAGCGTATCCACCGTACCGCGCCGGTATGACATGATGGACGGCCCGGAATATGCTGCAACCAACAGAAGGGCCTATGAAATGGCTGGTTACGCTATTCAACCGGGCATTGCCAACTACCAGGGGGATGTGAATACCAATTGGGCCGATGAACTGTTGCGTACCGGAGCGGTAAGCGACCTGAACGCGTCTATATCCGGCGGAAGCGAAAACACCAACTACCTGATATCTGCTGGCTATTTCAAGGACAAGGGTACACTTATTGCCCGCGATTTCGAACGGATGTCCCTTCGCGTAAATGGCGAGCTTCGAAAAGGCCGGGTCAAAATAGGTGAAAATATTGCGATTACCAACTCGACGAGGAATACGCCGTTCCAAGGTGGGGCATTCGCTGGTAATCCTTGGTATGATATGTGGACGAGCGTCCCAATTCTCCCCGTGCGGAGCGACGACCTGATCAGCGGCGCCAACCCTGGAGGATGGGGTTACGGGTCGGCATCGTTTATCAATACCTTTTCCCGCAACCAGGTAGCCATCGCTGATATCACTTCGACGAGGAATAACTTTGCAAAAATCATCGGTAACGCCTATGTGGACGTCGATATCATCAATGGTTTGAGCTACCGGTTCAATGCCGGACTGGAAACCAGCTTCGACAAGAGCAGATCGATCCGTAAGGACGGCTCATGGTATCAAAACCAATCACCCGAATTTAGCTCCGTCGGGGAAAACCGGTCCCAGTTTTTGAGTTACCTTTTTGAACATACGGTCAATTACGACTATAACTTTGGCAAACATCACTTGAATGGAGTGGTCGGATTCACGCAGCAGACTGTGCAGACGGACAATGTCAATGCTTCGCGTTTGCAGCTGGCACGGTTTGGCGGTGAGTATTTTACCACGATCAACTCGGCAACAGGCGATATGGCGGCAGCAGGCAGCCTGCAGCGCTATTACATCGATTCCTATCTGGGCCGGATCAACTATACGTATGACGACAGGTACTTGGCTACGTTTACCTTTCGCTCGGACAAAGATTCGCGTTTCTCACCCGATTACCGCGTAGGTAATTTTCCTTCCGTAGCCTTGGGCTGGCGGCTCAGCAATGAGGAATTTTTCGACATACCCTGGGTAAACGACTTTAAAGTACGCGGATCCTACGGGGTACTTGGTGCGGCAAACCTCAGTGCTTATGAATACATTGGATATCTCAACCAAGGCCCCAACGTTGTCCTGGGACCTGGGCAGGAAACGTTCCCCGGCGCCATACAAGCCCGTCTCGTATATGAAGATCTCCGGTGGGAATCAAAAGCTACCACGAACATAGGTTTCGACGCCACCGTGCTGGATAATCAAGTGATGGTCGGATTCGATATTTTCCGGTCGGTTTCAAAAGATGTATTGGTTGGGCAGCCGCTGCCAATGTATTTGGGCAACTTGCAGGGGGATCCGTTGGTCAATATCGGATCGATTGAAAACAAAGGTATTGAGATTGATCTCGGTTATCGGCCCCAGATCGGCGGCGAATTCAAATGGGATGTCATGGCTAACGTCAGCTTTATCCGGAATAAGGTACTCGAACTAGGGAGCTTGGGCGTCGATCCGGAAACGGGGCTTCAACGCAACTACATTACCTCAGGCCATACGCGTACACAAGTAGGCCGCTCGGTAGGTGAGTATTTCCTGATACGCACCGACGGCTTGTTCCAATCCGCCGAAGAGATCGCCGAACACAGGGCGCAGGCAGACATTGCTCAGCCCGGCGACATCCGGTATGTCAACTTGGTTGACGGAGGCACTGGCGATGATATCAATGACAACGATAGGACGTTTGCCGGATCGCCTTGGCCGAAATTCACCGCAGGCATGCAGTTTAACGCGGCGTATAAGAACTTTACGTTGGGAATCCAGCTTCACGGAGTGTTTGGTCATATGCTCTACAACGATGTCCGCCGCGATTTGGATAGCTATGGCAATTCCAACTACCGCCGGGCAATCAACCCATGGACCCCGGAGAATACCAACACCAGTTTCCCGCGCTTGGGCGTGAGTGAACTCCCCGCAGGAGAAATAGCCGACCGGGGTATTATTTCGAATGCCAGAGCAAACTCCGACCGTTGGCTGGAAGACGGATCGTTCCTGAGACTGCGCAACGTTGAATTGGGGTATACCATTCCTGATCGCCTCCTGGGCAGAATAGGTATTACCAATACCCGCGTTTATGTGAGCGGACAAAACCTGTTCACGCTTACCGGTTATACGGGGCTCGATCCCGATGTGACAGGCGCCAACGCCAACCTCCAACCGGGGGTTGACAACGGAAATTACCCTGCATCCAGGATTATTTCATTCGGATTGGGTTTTGGATTTTGATGTAAATAAGTTAGCTAATTAAGAAACTACGACATGAAAAAATTAGGAACGATAGTATTGTCGGTGCTGTTGATAGCAGGTTCATGTACGCGCGATTTCAACGAGATAAATCCCAATGCGGCTACCATCGCCAGTTTTTGGGCGACCGCTGATGACGCCGAAAGGGGAGTGAACGCAGTATATAGCACGTTCTACCGGACCCCTGCACTGTATTCGAGATGGATTTACTACCACGGTACGCTCAAATCGGACGAGGGTTTTGGCTCCGGCGGTGACGGCGGGCTCAACAACCTGATGAGTTTCAACCAAACGGACTACAACCTGGGATTGACAGCTTCTACATGGCACACGTTGTATGTCGGGGTATTCAGGGCAAACCAAGTATTGGCCAATGTACCTGAGATAACGATGGACGACAACCTGAAAAGAAGGCTGATCGCTGAGGCGAAGTTTCTTAGGGGGTTATTTTATTTCAACCTGACCCTTTACTTCGGGCGTCCGCCGCTTATGCTCGAGCCATCACAAGTGGATGATATGCCACCGAATGCCACTACGGCCGAAGCATATGCGCAGGTTGCGGCCGACCTGACCGAGGCGATTCCCGACCTGCCCATTTCCTATACCGGTAATAATGTCGGGCGGGCTACAAGAGGAGCTGCGTATGCGCTGCTCGGCAAAACCTACCTGCAACAAAACCTGTATGAACAGGCCGCCCAAGCATTTGAGTGGTTGGTCACCGGAGAGGGGCGTAATGTGTATGACTTGACACAAGATTACAGGGATAATTTTTTGGTAACCACTGAAAATAATATCGAATCGGTGTTTGAAATTCAATTTAGCGAAAACTTGGCGGAAACCACGGATGACGACGTGAACGAAAGCCAGATCAATAACACTGGTACGTCGATAGCCCAGTTCTATGCGCCGCCGGGCGTGGGCTTCAGCGATGGTGCTGCCCGTCGATGGGTAGTCGATGAGTTCCTGCAAGAGCAGACGGTAGACGGCGAACGCGATCCACGGCTAGCGGCTTCATTTATCTTCGACTATACGGATCCGGCCGGGCCAGCGGCTACCATGGTGTACGGACAGACGTTCGCCGAGCGGTATGGATCGGGGCCTCAGGCCAATGGCGTTTGGTTTAGGAAATTTTTGAATGACCATTGGAAAAATCAGGAGGGATTTCGTTCGCCCAACAACTATCGGATGATCCGGTATGCAGATGTCTTGCTTATGTATGCTGAATGCCTTAATGGTATGAATCGTACCGCTGAGGCCTATCCATATGTGGACCGCGTGCGTGTACGTGCTGGGCTGCAGCCGCTGAGCGAGGCTCGGCCGGGGCTGAACCAGCAGGCTTTCCACGAACAGATTAAGCATGAGCGATTGGTGGAACTGGCTGGTGAGGGCTGGCGGTGGGCAGATTTGCTGCGTTGGGGAGATCTTGGCCCCCATCTTGCCGACCGTGATCCCGAATTTACTAACTTTGTGGAGGGACGTCACGAGTATTATCCCATTCCGCAGACCGATATCGATTTGAACCCCAACTTATCGCAGAACCAAAATTATTAGCGTTAATGATGAAGATATCGATGAAAACAACAACCGTTCGCTCTTCCGTTTTGGTTGTACTTATACTGGTTGCCATCGCTTGCAGCAAGTCAAGTAACAACGATGGGCCGGAGGTGCCTGGGCCTGAGCCGGAGGTGACTCGGTACACCAACCCGGTATTTGAGCCCATCTTGGCGGATCCATCGGTTGTACGCGATCCACAGACCGGTTTTTTCTACGCCTATGGTACCGAAGATAATTGGGGAGACGGACAAGGCAGTCGCCTGATACCTATTCTGCGATCCGCAGATCTTGTGAACTGGACGGTAATGGGCAATGCGTTCACCGCCAAGCCAACATGGAAGGACAATGGATGGCTATGGGCGCCGGAGGTCGTTCACGTGAATGGCCGGTATTACATGTATTATGCTTATTCCACTTGGGGTGATCCCAACCCGGGGATCGGTGTGGCATTGGCTGAAAATCCTACCGGGCCCTTCGTCGATCATGGCAAGCTATTTACCAGCCAGGAGATAGACGTGCCTAATTCAATTGATCCATTCTATTTTGAAGAAGATGGGCAAAAGTATCTGTTTTGGGGTAGTTTCAGCGACGCGCCCACGCAAGGTACTTATGGCGTGCTGTTGGCCGACGATGGTTTATCCGTACCGGACTTCAGCCGGAAATTCAAGATCGCCGCAGGGGATTTCGAGGCAGTGATGATTCATAAACGGGAAGGTTTCTACTATTTTTTCGGTTCAAAGGGCAGCTGCTGTGAGGGAGCCAATAGTCAATATCACGTATTGGTTGCGCGATCAACGGATTTGGCCGGACCTTACTTGGATAAAAACGGAGATGATATTTCAGAACGAGGCAAAGGAACGCTGCTCATCGAAGGTAATAATGTGTTCGTAGGGCCCGGGCATAATGCGCGGTTAATCACCGACGACAATAGTACAGATTGGTTTATTTATCATGGTATCGATAGAAGCCGGGGAACCGTGAGCAGCGGCGCCAGCCGTCGGATGCTCATGCTTGATCGCATAACCTGGCGTGACGGCTGGCCGGCGATTGCCGGCGGTACACCTAGTACTTCTCCGCAAGAAGCGCCGGTGTTTCAATAAAAGGGGAGTATAAAAGATAAAAAATGAAAATGCTTATTCGTTATGCCGTCATGCTCATCCATGTCTTGTCATTTTCTGCAATGCGGCTATCAGCCCAGGAAGAGCAAGATTTGTTTTTTGCAGATCCGACGATATATGTAGACAATGGTAAATACTACTTGACCGGAACCGGAGGCAGTGCCGGTGGGGCACCGGGGTTTTCCATGTTGGAATCTGATGACTTGAAAACCTGGGCTCCGCCTACCGGAGCAAATGATGCTGTACACATGATTCTGACCCAAGGAGACCAAACGTATGGTACAGAAGGCTTTTGGGCGCCACAGCTATTCAAGGCAACGGACACGTATTACCTCACGTATACAGCCAATGAACAAACCGTATTGGCACAGTCAACGACTTTGTTTGGGCCATACCGGCAAAAAGAAGTCGTCGCCATTGACAGCTCCGAAAAAAATATCGACTCTTATATTTTCAAGGATGACGACGATAAATACTACCTTTACCATGTGCGGTTTGATGACGGTAATTACCTGTGGGTAGCCGAGTTTGATTTAGCAAAGGGCACGATTAAGCCGGAAACGCTGACAAAATGCTTTGGCCAGACCGAACCCTGGGAAGCCACTCCGGCTTATGGGGCGTCGCCCATCATGGAAGGTCCAACCGTTGTCAAACTGAAGGGCAAATACTACCTGTTCTATTCGGCCAACCATTACAAAAGCGTTGATTATGCTGTCGGATATGCCGTATCGGATTCGCCATACGGCCCTTGGGTCAAGCACCATGATAGCCCCATCCTGCACCGTTCTGTCGTAAGCGAAAACGGCGCTGGGCACGGTGATTTGTTCGAAGGATTAGACGGCCAATTGTATTATGTATATCACGTGCATTTTAATCAACAGCAGGTAAGCCCCCGGAAGACGCGGATAGTCCCTGTCATCAAACAATGGGACGCTGAGGCCGGCCTATACACGTTTAGTATAAATAGCGACGCGGTCATTGAACCCGTGCTGGCCAAAAAAAATTGAACTTTTCAATGGTGCATACATCGATATCCTTCCGAAGTGTTTGCGGTGGATTGAAACACAAAAAATAATAAGCAATGATATTACCTGTATTTTTTTCCCAGCTACTTACAGCAGCTGTTGCCGGATGCGGCACCATGGTCGCCAGCCCGCATCCGGATAGTCAGCATGCCCCTGTCCGTCAAGACAGCACCTATATCAACCCCGTTTTTGAACCTATCCTCGCTGACCCATCGGTTATCCGTGATCCACACTCGGGATACTTTTACGCCTATGGTACCCAAGATAATTGGGGTGATGGCCAAGGCAGCCGGTTGATTCCCGTTTTGCAATCAGCCAATTTGGTCGATTGGCAAGTCGTAGGGCAGGCGTTTTCCAGTAAGCCTACGTGGAAAAGCAATGGCGGCCTTTGGGCGCCAGATGTAAACTATGTAGACGGCAAGTATTACCTCTATTATGCATATTCCACATGGGGCGACCCCAATCCCGGTGTCGGCGTAGCCATCGCAACGAAACCTACAGGGCCTTTTGTCGACCACGGCAAACTATTTACCAGCGAAGAAGTGGATGTACCCAACTCCATCGATCCATTTTATTATGAAGAAGCAGGGAAAAAGTACCTGTTTTGGGGCAGTTTCAGTGATGCGCCTACCCAGGGCACCTATGTTGTGGAGTTGGCAGACGACGGCCTGTCCGTACCTGATCTTAGCCGAAAAATCAAGCTGGCAGCAGGCGATTTTGAGGCCGTCCTGATCCATAAGCGGGATGGATACTATTATTTCTTCGGTTCCAAGGGAAGTTGTTGCGATGGAGCCAACAGTCAGTATCATGTGCTGGTCGCCCGGTCTGAGCGCCTGATGGGACCTTATCTCGATAAAGCTGGGAATCCGATCACAGCCCGCGGCAATGGGACGTTGTTCCTGAAAGGCAACGACAAGTTCGCCGGCCCTGGACACAATGCGCGGCTCATTACCGATGATGCAGGAACAGATTGGTTCATCTATCATGGTATCGATCGAACGCAAGGCAAGGTTTCAAGTGGGGCAAGCCGGAGGATGCTGATGCTCGATAAGGTCATCTGGCGCAACGGTTGGCCGGAGATCGCCGGTGAGGCGCCCAGCACAACCCCGCAGCGGGTGCCTTTCTTTCAGTGATAGTGATGATAAGATTCGATCGCCATTTTTTGGTATTCATTTCGGTATTGGTGTGGCTGCTTCCCGGTAACCATCTTGAATTGCTTATTGAAGTTGGTGAGTGACTGGAAGCCGCACTTATAACCGATACGGTCAATGTTCATTTTGTCTTCTTTGAGGAGTTTGCATGCGTATTCAATGCGGATTTCTTTCAAAAAGTCCGAAAAGGATTGGTTGACACGTGATTTGAAATACCTGCTGAATGATGTGCTGGTCATACTGGCGATGGAGGCGACTTCTTCCAGATGGATTTTGCGGTGGAAATTTTTCATGATAAACGCATAGACCTTATTCATCCGGTCTGTCTCCGCCTCGGTGTTGTAAGCCTTGGAATGGGTGTCCGTGATGAGCTGGCATTCATCGGATAGGGCAATGGTATTCAATATTCGCAATAGTTGGATAATACTGTCCGCACCTTTCAAGTCCAGTAATTCTACCATCAGCTGGCTTACCTGTACTTGTGTATCGCCTTTGATCTCAATACCGCATTGGGAACGCAGAAACAAGTGTTTGATGCTTTCAAATTCTTCCTTATTATGGATGGTCTCGCCTAAAAAATGATCATGGAAATAGATGACGACCACGGTTGTGCTTAATCGACTGTCTTTTTCAAAATAGGCATTATGGTTACGCCAAACATGCGGCAAGTTGGGGCCGATTAATACCAGATCATTTGCTTTGAAGGGCTTGATACTGTCCCCCACGAACCGGTTCCCTTCACCTTCTACGACATATGACAGCTGGAATTCGGGATGCAAATGAAAAGTGGGATCGAAGTATGGTTCAACCTGTTTTCGCACGACAAACGACTTGTTTTCCGGGATAAGTGCTTTCGGTATGATGTGGCTTTTCTTCATGATTTATCTTTGGTTGCCCATAAATATACGCAATTATGATATAATTTGACTATAAAGGGATAACATAATGCGGTTTTCCTGTGATTTTGCGGCCTACTTTTGTATGACCAACGGTTATAGAGCTATATTTTATGAGAATAATTTCCTACTTGTATATTGTCTTTTTCTGCCTGTTTTTTTTCCAATGTACGCATGACAACCGTAATTATCCACGGAGAGCCGAAGTCTTGTTTTTGGAAAGCGCCGATGCGCCCGATGTATCGGGCAAATACGCGTCTTGGTTGGCCATCGAACTTTTCAAGAGTGGCATTAACCTTACTTATACAACGGATCGTGCAGACTTAAACGATGAAAACCTGCATTTGTATGACGGTGTAATTTTATTTACGCTCCCGGATTCCATTTCTTCCGATCAGGAGCGCGCACTGGAAAAGTTCGTAGATAGTGGCAAGGGGTTGGTTGTGCTTGGTGGGCAGTTTCTTGGTGCCAATCAACCGCGATGGGTCGCCAAGGCACTTGATGGCAGTGCACCTGTTGCCGATACAGGCTCAAGGGAGGTATCCACTGATTCCCTATACCGGTTTAATAAAGGAAAAGGTCGTGTATACTGTACAGTCAGCGGCCATGACGAGCAGACCTGGAAAAGCCTGGATTTCCTCCGGTCCGTTAACAAAGGCGTGCAATGGGCGATAGGAGATCGGGTAATGGGATTGGTTGCACAATTGCAGATTCCCGATGTCAGCATCTATGAAGATACAATTGCCGATTTCACTGCTCGGCATTTTGTGCCGAAAATGCAGGAACCGTTGTCGCCTGAAGAATCGAAAAAACTGATACAGGTCCCCGTAGGTTTCGAACTAAAACTATTTGCCGCAGAGCCGGATATCGTAAATCCCATTGCAATGAGCTGGGATGAAAAAGGGCGGTTATGGATCATTGAGACTGTCGATTACCCCAATAATTTCGTCGAGCTCAAAGGGGAAGCAAATGACCGGATCAAAATATGCGAAGATACGGACGGCGATGGCATCGCCGACAAGTTTACGGTGTTTGCTGATGGGTTAAATATTGCCACGAGCCTTACGTTTGCCAACGATGGTGTGATTGTGGCCATGGCCCCACACTTCATCTTCATGAAAGACACGGATGGAGACGATGTGGTTGACTTACGGGACACCATCATGACCGGTTGGAATAAGAATGACACACATGCCGGGCCTTCAAACTTGCAGTATGGGTTTGATAATAAGATTTGGGGTGTCACGGGCTATGCAGGCTTCGATGGCCATATCAATGGTCGGCGGCTTGCCTTCGGCCAAGGCGTGTATCACTTTAGACCGGACGGTACCGATTTCGAATACCTGGCAACCACCAGCAACAATACATGGGGGTTAGGTATGACTGAAGACAACAACATATTTATTTCTACCGCAAACAACACACATAGCGCATATTATTCCATGCCTGAACAACTGGTGCAGCGCCAGCTTACGGACGACGGTAGGAGGGTTACTGTCAATGCGGTGCAGAAAATCGACGGGCATTATGATGTGCATGCTATGCAACCCAATCTTCGGCAGGTGGATGTAGTCGGTGGCTTCACATCTGCTGCGGGGCACCAGCTTTACACGGCGCGCGATTATCCTCAGAAATACTGGAATAAGGTTGCCTTTGTAACAGAGCCGACGGTACGCTTGGTACACAACGCTCTCATTGAGCCTGATGGTGCCGGTTTTAAAGAGCACGATGGGTGGAACTTAGTGGCCAGCTCGGACGAATGGTTTGGCCCTATTCACGCAGAAGTAGGCCCGGACGGTGCAGTTTGGATACTTGATTGGTATAACTTTATCATCCAACATAATGTATTCGTGCCGGCGCAGGCGCCTTCAGACAAGGTGTTGCCGTTTGTCGAGCAGCCGCATGGTCCCGGAAATGCGTTTGAAAGCGACCTGCGCGATAAGAAATACGGCCGTGTTTACCGGTTGGTGCATAAAGACGGCAAACATAAAGCTCTCCATAAGCTTTCGAAAGATGATACGGGCGGCCTGCTGAAGGCACTGAAGAGCGACAACAAATTCTGGCGGACGCATGCCCAGCGGCTATTGGTGGAACGGCAGCGCGACGACGTAACAGGTGAACTGATCCGGATTGTGTCCGACCAAAAAGTAGACCAAATCGGACTGAACGCCCCCGCTATCCATGCGCTTTGGACGTTGCAGGGATTACACCTTATTGATAAGCGGCAAGACGTATTCAATATCGTAGTGGAGGCCTTGAAACACCCTTCGGCGGGGGTACGGAAGGCGGCTGCCCAGGTACTTCCCGTAGCCTATCGATCCCGCGACGCACTACTGAATAGCGGGATCTTAGCAGACACCAACCTGAATACCCGCATGGCAGCGTTTGTAAAACTGGCCGAATATCCTGCTTCGGAGGCCGTTGCCAGGGCCCTGCTTGAAGCGACAGATGATCCCGCCAACGAAGCAGACCGATGGTTATCGCAAGCCCTGTTTGCGGCGATTGCCCGGCACGAAGATGCATTCTTTAAGCTGGCGCCTGCACAAGCCGGCAGCAGTTTCGCCAACCGAATCCTCGAATCGCTGGCCAATGAGCAGTACATGCTGGGGCGCCGTAGTCGTTTCCCGTTCTCGCCGGATGTTTCAAATAAGGAAATCCAGATCCAAGCAGATATCCATAGGCGTGATAACCAAGCCTATAATGGGCTGATTGTCGGACAAGGAGACAAGGCGGCGGGATACGCGCTTTATGTCAAAAACAACCGGCTGTTTTTTGAGGTCTATCAACATGGCCAGACGGCCACCGTTTCTTCACGGGGCCTCCTGCCTGATAAGTTTGTGGCCGAGGCACGGATGGCGGCAGATGCCTCGATTGAGTTATCCGTAAATGGGGCTACCCAAGGCAAGCAGCAAGTTATGCATTTGTTTACCGAGCCGTTGCAGCTCAACCTGCGCTCGGGCGAAGATTTTGATGAAGCTTATGCCTTTGCGGATTACGGCGGTCCATCGGGTTTTACAGGTGATATCAATAACATCTCCTTGAGACTGTCAAAAGCGCGACAATCTGCTGTACACGCTCAGCGGGGGATGTCAGCGACTGTAGACCCAGCCACTCATATACCCTCCGAGCGTGTCGAGCTAAAAGCGGTCAAAGACATCATGCAGTATGATAAGAAATTAATTACGGTTCCCGCGGGTAAGCGAATCACGTTGGTATTTGAAAATCCCGATGGTATGCAGCATAACCTGTTAATCATCCGGCCCGGAACGTTGGACATTGTCGGCAAGGCGGCGGACGACATGCTGCGGTCATCAGAAGCATTTGACAGGCAGTACGTGCCAGCGATTCCTGAAGTATTGCACCATACCCCATTGGTAAATCCCGGCGAGAGCTTCACGCTGGAATTTACCGCACCCAGGGAGCCCGGCGATTACCCGTATGTCTGCACCTTTCCGGGTCACTGGCGGGGGATGAATGGGATTATGCGCGTTATTAAGTAAATCAGGAACACAAAATGTATATCAAGATGAAACACACAATGAAGCTATTCGCAGTCCTCACCTTAATGGCGATGGCTGTTGGCACAGCGCTCGCTCAAACCAAACCGCTCCGGATACTGATGGTGGGCGGCGGCGGATCACATGATTTTAGTCGTTGGTACGGCGAGGAAGATGCAAAAACGATTGAATCGACGGGAGCCTACCAAGTAACATACACCGAGCAGGTGGACGCTATACCGGCCTATCTGAAAAGCACCGATATCCTTATTCTGGCCAACAATCAACCCATCGATGCAACGGGGCAGACTGCCATTACCAAATTTGTCGAAAAGGGGAAGGGGTTATTGCTGCTCCATGCCGCCGTGTGGTATAACTGGGAGGATTGGCCAGCGTACAACCTGAATTACGTGGGCGGCGGCAGCAAGAGCCACGAAAAATTCCAGGAATTTAAAAACTATGTCGTCAATCCCGCGCATCCCGTTACGCAGGGCGTTGCTCAAAAATTCGAGTTTCAGGACGAACTGTATCGCCACGTTCCCGACCCGGCCGCAAGGGGGATTGAAGTACTGGTTATCGGCCAGTCAAAAGAAACGGATGCGGTCTATCCGGTGGTATATACCGTAAAGCATCCCAAGGCGAAAATCGTAGGAATCACGTTAGGGCATGACGAGCATAGTCATCAGCATGAGGCTTACAAAACCTTGCTAATCAATGCGGTCAATTGGGTTTCTAGCAAATAACAAGTATAACCAGCTAAATAAAAATCAAATATGTCAAAAATCACTGTCGTTATCGTTGGTATGGGTTTTGGAAAAGAGTTCATTCCCATTTATCAGAAGCATCCGAATATTAAAGCTGTCGGAATCTGTACGCGAAATGAAAACACGCTCAACGAGCTGAAAGCGAAGTTTAACTTAGACGAAAACCTTGTTTTCACTGATTTCGAAGAAGTGGTGAAACGGGAAGACGTGGATGCCATCCATATTGTTACGCCTGTGCCCGAACATGCCCGGATGACGCTGGCGTCGTTGAATGCAAATAAACACACGGCCTGTACCATACCGATGGCGATGACCGTGGAAGACTGCAAAGCCATTGTGGAAGCCAAGCGCCGTGCAGGGAAGGTGTACATGATGATGGAAACAGCACTTTACACCCGGGAATTTCTTTACGGATTGAAACTTGCGGAAAGCGGCCAGCTGGGTAAAATCCAATTTGTCCGCGGGTCGCACATCCAAGACATGAGCATGGAAGGGTGGGCTGAATATTGGAAGGGCTATCCCCCGATGCTCAACGGTACCCATGCGATATCCCCGTTACTGCGCATCAATAACACCATTGCGGAATCCGTGGTTTGCCATGGTTCCGGTCGACTTTCCGATGATTTAGCCAGCCGGTATAATGCACCTTATGCCGTGGAAACTGCCACGTTCAAGCTGAAAGGTTCCGATGTAGTGGCAGAGGCAACCCGTTCGTTGTTTGACGTGGTGCGGCAGTATCGGGAGAGTTACGATGTTTACGGTACCAAGATGTCCTTTGAATGGGAACAGCTCCAGGACGAGGGCCACGCGGTCTTTGATGGCGGTGAAAATGCCCAGCGGCTGGATGTGCCCGACACGGATGAACTGCTGATTCCGGAAATTGCGGACTTCACGAAGCGCGAGCGGATTGATGACCCCAACCACGTGTCCTTTTTGCAGGGAGCAGGTCATGGCGGTTCGCATCCGCATCTGGTGCAGGAGTTTGTAGCGGCTATCGTGGAAGGGCGGGATTCTGCCGTGGATGCAGCATTGGCCGCCAACTACACCTGCGCAGGAATATGCGCCCATGAGTCGGCCATGAAGGGCGGTGTCCGTATTGAAGTGCCAAGTTTTGAATAATCTAATGTTGGTTTGTTACGATGAATATAGGAATAAGCACGTTTGTTTGGGTTTCACCGTTTTCAACGGCGTCGTTTGACATCTTGCGCAAAGCCAAAGACATCGGCTATGATGTTATCGAGATTGCTGTGGAAGATCGGGAATTGATCGATTGGGCTGTTTTAAGGAAAACCTGCCGGGAAATGGACCTGAGCGTCACCGTCAGCGGCGCGTTTGGCATGGACCGCGATATTTCCAATGAACTGCCCGAGATCCGGGCCAACGGGCTTTCCTATATCATCGATTGCCTCGAAATCGCCAGCGAATTGGAAAGCCCGCTATTCGGCGGACCATTATACTCAGCCGTGGGCAAGACGCGGTTGGTTCCAGAGAGACAGAAACAGCAAGAACGCCAGTGGTGCCTCGATAACCTGTACCAAGCGGTGCAGCGTGCCGAGGCGCTCGGTGTGACCTTGGCGTTGGAGCCACTAAATCGATTTGAAACCGATATGGTTAACACGGTTGACCAAGCCATAGCGCTCGTGGATGAGGTGGGGAGTGCCCAGCTGAAGATCCTCCTGGACACCTTCCACAGCAATATCGAAGAAAAAAATATTCCGGCAAGCATTATCAAACTGGGTAGCCGGTTGGCCCATATCCAAGCCAACGAAAACGACCGGGGTACACCCGGCACAGGCCACCTCGACTGGGTCGGTATCTGCGATGCACTCCAGACCATTGGTTACCAGGGTAGCTTGGTTATCGAAACGTTTGGTGCGCCATCCAAAGAATTGGCGAGAGCGGCCAGCATATGGAGACCGTTGGCCGCCAGTGCCGACGAACTGGCCGAAGAAGGATTTGCTTTCCTGAAGAAAACATTTACCGCTTAACCTGATGAGTCCTACAACCATACAAAACGCCCAGCACCCGGAGACACCCAGCAAAACACTTTTCTGGGGATGCTTCATGGTGTTGGTCGCTTCAGCCTTCGGGTTTGTATTCCGCTCATACCTGATGCATGAGTGGGGCATCCGCTTTGACCTGAGCAAGACCCAGCAGGGACAGATTTTTGGGGTCAGTTTCTGGCCATTTGCGTTGAGCATTGTTTTGTTCAGCCTAGTGATTGATCAGATCGGTTATAAAAAGTCCATGATTTTTGCGTTCATCTGCCACGCAGCTTCCGTCTTGCTGACCATTTTCGCCAACGGTTACTGGATGCTTTATTTCGGTACATTCCTGTTTGCGCTGGGCAATGGAGCCGCCGAGGCTGTCATCAATCCGGTGGTGGCCAGTATGTATCCGCGGGAAAAGACCAAATGGCTGAATATCCTGCATGCCGGGTGGCCGATGGGCATCGCCATCGCCGGCCTGTTTGGGATCACGCTGCTCCACCTCGAGGTCGACTGGCGGATCATGATGTTGTTTATTCTGTTGCCTACAATGGCGTACGGTGCATTGATATTCAATGCACATTTTCCGGTCAATGAGCGTGTAAAAGCGGGCGTGAGATATATCGACATGCTTCGGGAAGTGGGCGTATTGGGGTTTCTCATCATTACGAGCCTATGCGCCTTCGAATTGGGTAATTTGCTGGGTTGGGGTACGGCGGTCAGTTTGCTGGTCATTGTCGTTGTAGTGGCGTTTGTGGGATTTTACCTGAAAGCATTGGGCAGGCCGCTGTTGGTCGTGCTGCTGCTTGTCATGGTGCCCTTGGCTACGATGGAATTGGGTACGGATAGCTGGATCACAGACCTCATGACGCCGGAAATGCAGAAGCTCGGTTTTCAGGGTGGATGGGTATTGGTGTTTACCGCGATCATCATGACCGTGCTCCGCCTCTATACAGGGGTGGTCACCAAGCGTATGTCGCCCTTAGGCATCCTTGCGATCAGCGCGTTGGTATCAGCGGTAGGCTTACAGTGGCTATCTTTTTCGGCAGGAGCCACTATTTTGCTGGCAGCGGGATTTTACGCCGTGGGCAAGACTTACCTGTGGGGCACCATGTTGGGCGTGGTGTCCGAGCAGTTCCCCCGGGGCGGTGCTTTGGCGCTGAACATCACCAGTGCGGTGGGGCAGTTAGGCGTAGGCATTATCGGCGCCGTTTTTTTGGGAGCCGTGCAGGATAGCGAAATCGATTCGACACTACAGGCATACGACCTGGAGCACCATACCACCTATTACAGCGAGTATGTTACGGAGGTTAAGCGGAGCATCTTTGGCGAGTATAAATCCTTAAACCAAGAAAAACTGTCGCAGGCAGACACGGAGACGCTGGACATCATCGCCGGCGTGGAGAACGAAGCAAAAAAATCGGCACTATCTACCGTGTCGATACTGCCGATGTTTATGTTTCTATTTTATCTCGGACTTGTCCTGTACTTCAGGGCGCAGGGAGGATATAAACCCGTCGTCCTTGAAGACCCACCGGAAAGTTTTCATTAAACGGAGTAACGAAAATTAAGTGATAAACCAATTGTTAAAAACGACCCGATTATGATGAACAGAAGAAAATTTATCCATGCACTGAATGCGGGGGCTGCATTGAGCTTGGTAGCAAAGCCATCACTTGCAGCGCTCTTCATGGACGGCCAATCTGCACGTATGCAGGATGAACTTGCTTATCACACCATTCAATCGATCACGTTTGGCGACGTACGGTTGCAATACCCCCGGCTTGTCGGGAAGAACGCCCGGCTCGATCTACATGGGTATGGCATAAGAAATGAGATCTGCATCATCACGACAGACCGGGGTGCTAAGGGCTGGGCATCACTTCGCGGTGGCCGTGGCGGGGCGCAACGTGTCGTGCCGGAGCTGGTAGGAAAGAAACTCTCGGATGTGTTTCAGGTAGCCATGGGCATTACGGACGAGCGTTATCTCCCATTCGATATGGCGTTGCACGATTTGGCCGGGGTTGTGCTTAATAAGCCCGTATACGCCTTGTTGGGCCGTGAGCAGCCGTTTACCACGAAGTATTACAGCGGCATGATTTACTTCGACGACCTGGAGCCCGCCCACGCGCCGGGGGGAATCGACCAGGTGCTTGCTAACTGCCGCTACGACTACGACTACGGCTACCGGCAGTTCAAACTGAAGATCGGGCGCGGCCACCGGTGGATGTCGTACAAAGACGGACTGGCACGGGATGTTGAGGTGACGAAGGCCGTCGCGGCGGCGTTTCCCGACTGCGATATTTTGGTAGACGGCAACAACGGCTTCACCGTTCACGAGTTTATCGAATACCTCAAGGGAATCGGTAACATTCCACTGTTCTGGATCGAAGAGCCTTTTCACGAAACCGTTGACGACTACCGGAAATTGCGCGACTGGATGAGCCGGGCAAATGTCAAAAGCCTGCTTGCCGATGGTGAAGCCGACCCCGATCCAGCGCTGCTCGACGAATTGATGCAGCAAAAGCTCATGGATGTCCACCTTACCGATATCGAGGGGCTTGGATTCACCAATTGGCGGAAGCTCATGCCGAAGTTGGTTCAATATAAGGTGCAAGCATCGCCCCATGCTTGGGGCTCGTTGTTGAAATCTTACTATACGGCCCATTTGGCTGGAGGCCTTGGGAATACCGTAACAATCGAGGGTGTCACGAGTACATCAGATGACGTGGATCTCAGTGGATATACGATTAAAGACGGTGAGCTGATTCCACCTGCTGCGCCTGGATTTGGCATGGCGTTACTGCGTTGAAGTAGCTAAAAATCTTTTCAGGAACCTGTTTTTGCCACCCGGGAGAAATAGGTTCCATTTTGCGGACTTGAAATAGCGTTTCGAAGTCCGGTTGACCAATACAGTTATAAACAATTAAAACAAAACAATTATGAGTAAAGCTTTACTTGTATCGTTGCTATGGTGCGTTGGACTATCCATAGCAATGGCCCAAACCCGCTCCATCACGGGGACGGTAAGGGATGCGGCGGATCAATCACCGATTGGCGGAGCGACCATTCGGGTGCAGAGTAGCCAGCGAACCACTTCCTCGGGAGCGGACGGGACTTTTTCCATTGAAGTGGCTTCGGGGAGCGACTCCCTGTTGGTCTACTTCCTCGGGTATGAGGAAGCACGGGTTGCTGTGGAAGCCTCGCAGAACACGGTGTCAATAGCGCTCACGTCATCGTCCGAGTCGCTGGAAGAAGTGGTGGTGACGGGGTTCGGCTTGACGCAGAAGAAGGCATCATTGACAGGTTCAATATCAACGATAAATGCGGAGGACATCAGTCGTTCACTGGCATCAACTACGTCAGGTGCCTTAGTCGGCAAAATCCCTGGTTTGAATTTCCGGCAAACGGATGGACGGCCCGGTGCGACCACCAACATCCAAATTCGTAACATGGGCAGCCCCCTATACGTTATCGACGGCGTGCAAAAAGACGCCGAACAATTCAATAACTTGGATTTCAATGATATTGAATCCATTTCTGTTTTGAAAGATGCCTCCGCAGCGATTTATGGAGTGCGAGCGGCCAACGGCGTTATTGTTGTGACGACTAAACGGGGCAGACAAAACACAAAAAACACCATCAGCTTGACATCAAACTATGGATTTCAGAATTTATCTACATTTCCAAAGCCAGCGGATGCAGTGACCTACGTCGAGAATTACATCCAATCCGAAACCGTACAAGGGGCGACTAATTATCGTTATGATGCCGAGGATTTGGAGAAATGGCGCCAAGGTACGGAGAAAGGTTATGTGCCGTTTGACTGGTATGATTACATTTGGGAAACCTCTCCGCAAGCTTATCTTAATGCTAACGTCTCAGGTGGATCAGACAAAATCAACTACTATTTCAGCTTGGGCCATCTTAATCAGAACGACGTCATTGTAAATTACGGTGGTTTCAAACGGACAAATGTCCAAATGGGTATTACATCAGATATTTCTGAACGCTTTCGCGTAGGGATGACTTTCAATGCACGGCACCAACAAAAAGTAAACCCTGGTGTGCCTGGAGGCGACGACCTGTGGCTGCCCCGCTTCGGCACATTCCGCAACTTGCCCACGGTGCGCCCATTTGCGAACGATAACCCCGAATATCCCACACTGACGTCGAATGACCCAGGCACTAATTTCGGTTGGCTGACCTACGACTTATCCGGTAAGTTCCAGGATACAAAACGTGTGGCTCAGTTAAATTTTGATGCTTCATATGATATCCTCGATGGACTAACCGCAAGGGCGCTCGTCGGTTACTTTTTCGAAAATCAGCGGTTGGATAACCACGAGTATACGTATAAACTATATGGCTATGACGAAGCTACTGACACGTATCCTGTAATATTCGAGAACAACAACCCGTGGCGCGAGCGTCGTATGGGCCACAAGGAAGAAATGACGTCCAACGTGCAATTGAACTATGTCAAGTCATTCAACAACCATAATCTCGCAGTAGTTGGTGGTGTGGAGACCATACTAAGAAAGGAACCGACTACATGGGTACACTCGATACCGACTTCCAATGCATTGAATTTGATCGACTATGAAACCATGGATACCTATGATGATGTGGGTGAGAATCCACAGGCACGAATCGGATACATTGGAAAAGTCAATTATGATTATGCAGGCAAATACTTAATAGAGTTTATCGGGCGTTATGACGGGTCTTGGAAATTCCCGCCCAATGATCGCTGGGGTTTCTTTCCTGGAGTGACGGGTGGCTGGGTGGCTTCCGAAGAGTCATTTTGGAAAGACAGTAAGCTGGGGAGCGTGGTTAACTATTTCAAATTGAGAGGGTCATTTGGTTTGGTTGGCGATGACAACACGCCTGGATATAACCCCTTCGACTACATGAGTGGTTACAATTATAAACGATATAGGAATGCGAATGGCGACTGGGTGAACGTGTCTTCATCGGTCATTGACGGGCGCTATGTTGTTGGTACACAACCTCGAGGACTTCCAGTAACGACGCTATCCTGGTTGCGAGCGGAGATAGCCAACATCGGTTTCGACGCCGCATTCCTCCGTAACCGATTGACGACTACTGTCGAAGTTTTCCAACGTAAGCGTACCGGGTTACCAGCAGCACGATATGATGTGCTGTTGCCAAACGAAGTTGGATTCGGGTTACCCAACGAGAACCTGAACTCTGATATGCACCGCGGTTATGAAGCAATGGTACGCTGGAGCGATCGGGCAGGTGAGTTGACTTACTCATTGGGAGGTAACGTTACGTACTCCCGGTTTTATGACTGGGATCGCTACAAACCGCGTTTCAGCAACTCGTGGGACGTATATAGAAACTCGATTGTACAGCGCTTTGGCCATCTGAACTGGGGGTTACAGTCTGATGGGCAATTTCAAAGCTGGGAGGAAATTGCCAGCTGGCCGATTGATAATGATCGGCAGGGTAACCGTACCTTGCGCCCCGGCGATATCAAGTATAAAGATCTCAACGGAGATGGTGTAATCAACGGGTTGGACGAGCGTCCAATTGGCTATCGCCAAAACGAAACACCCGCCCTCAATTTCGGATTGAATTTTTCATTCACTTACAAAGGGTTCGATTTGGCTCTAGATTTCTCGGGTGGTGGCATGTTTACCTATTATAAAGAATGGGAAATGCGTAACCCGTTCCATGATGGAGGAAACAATCCGCAATACTACTTCGATGATGCATGGAAACTGTCCGATATCTGGGATGCCAACAGTGAGTTGGTTCCCGGTAAGTACCCGATGCCCCTGATCGGCAATAGTGCGCATAGCAATTACTGGAACAGCGATTTTTGGAAACAGAGCATTCGGTATATCAAACTCCGCAATCTGGATTTCGGTTATTCATTGCCGTCGAGCGTTTTAGAGCCACTTTCCCTTACGGGCGTTCGGGTGTATTTTTCCGGCCAGAACCTATTTACATTAACCAATCTGATTGGCATCGACCCTGAAATGGATGCTACTAACGGATTGGGATATCCTACTTTACGGATTCTGAATTTTGGACTTAATGTCAGATTCTAGTAGTTGAACATTTTTTAAGAAAGCAATCATTATGAAAAAGTCAAGCATATTCAACGTATTGTTGTTGGCCGGGGGACTGACATGCGTCAGTAGCTGTTCAGATTTCCTTGAACGCGAACCCGACGAAATTCTTACCGATGATCAGGTATTTAGTGATGCCATCATGATCGAATCGGTGTTGGCTAACTTTTATGGTCGTGTAACCTGGAGCCAACATATCGGCGACTGGTATCAGTACACGGTATTAGATGAAGCCGGTAAGTCCGATGGTGGGCCAGATAATATTCAGAATTACGATAATGCCCAATGGCGGGTATATGATTACACGTTAATCCGTAACATTAACCAGTTTCTTCAAAGCCTCCGCGCCACTACGGTAATAACTGATACTGAGAAGCAGGTATACGAAGGAGAAGTCAGGTTTCTTCGGGCATGGACCTATTTCAATATGGCTCGTGGTTTGGGAGGCATGCCGATCGTAGGTGATGAGGTGTTCGACTATCAAGGTGGTATGGACATCACAACGTTGCAATATCCGCGTTCCACTGAGGCGGGGATATATGACTACATCATTGAAGAATGTGACGCAGTATCCGCCATGCTCGATGAGGAAAAGACCATCAATTCTGCAAGGGCAAATAAATGGACTGCTTTGATGTTAAAGGCCCGTGCGGCCATCTATGCGGGATCATTAGCGAATTATAACAATAAGATGAGTAGCCCAATTCGCACAGCTGGTGGCGAAGTAGGGATTTCGGCTGAACACGCGGAAGGATATTACCAACAAGCATTAGCAGCGGCACAAGAAGTGATTAACAACAGCCCGTATCAGCTTCAACTAAACAAACCTGACGATTTGGAGCGCAATTTTTATGAGGCGACAAGTGTCAAGGATAATAATACGGAAGTGATTTGGGCAAGAGATTACCGTTATCCGGGACAGACCGTTGGCTTTACCACACAGAATATCCCAGGGTCACACGCCGAGGATATCGATCGTGCTGCTGCAGGCCCGATACTCAATCTGGTCGAGGATTTCGAATATGTAAATAATAGGGATGGCTCGATCCAAATCCGGGACAATCAAGGGAACTATATTTTCTATGACGATCCGGCTGATGCGTTCGCAAATAAGGACGCCAGGTTGGGCGGTTCTGTTATCACCCCCAATGCGGTATTTAAAGGAACGCCTGTTGAGTTGCAGGCAGGTCAGAAAGTCTGGAGCAATGGTGCTTGGCAAACCATTGCAGGACAACCTGGAGAACGTGATGGGCAAGGGCGTTTGATTACCTCATCCAATGGCCCCAACCGCTCTAATGAGCAATACATCAACAAAACCGGCTTTTTCTTCCGTAAATTCTTGGACGAGGCGGCCGGGGCGTCCACCCGCGGACGCAACAGCGAGATGTGGTTCCCCCGCTTCCGTTTTGCCGAAGCGTTGCTGATTGCTGCCGAAGCTGCGATGGAATTGGGTCAGCAGCCAGTAGCGGTTGGTTACATCAACCAAGTACGCGAGCGTGCTGGCATACAGCCGTTAACCTCCGTGACGTTGGATGATATCATACAGGAGCGCCGGGTGGAGTTTGCATTCGAGGATCATCGGTATTGGGATTTGAAGCGTTGGCGCCGGGCCCATATTGTATGGAATGGCGTAGTCAATAGCCCAACGGCCCAGCATTGGGCATTGTTTCCCTACCTGGTGGTCGCTCCCGGTACACCGAATGATGGCAAATATGTGTTCGACAGGTTGACGTTTAGCAACTCGTTGCATCCACGATTCTTTGAATTAAGAAATTACTATAACTTCATCGACCTGGCGTGGCAAAACGCAAACCCGAAGATTGTATTAAATCCGTTTCAGTAAATTTTATTTGAAAGACAATGAGAAGATATTTAAATATGTTACTGTTTCCCGCGGTCGTTGCGGTAAGCAGTTGCGGACTGGATAATTATGATGCGCCGGAGTCGACGATATATGGACGTGTGGTCTACAATGGCGAGCCTATCGGGGTACGTGGTACAGGTGAGGCGGTCCAGCTTCAGCTATACCAAGATGGATACGAGTTGCGCAACCCTATTCCGGTTTACGTGGGGCAAGATGGTACCTTTGAGGCAAGAGTATTTGATGGCGAATACAAACTGGTTACCCGGGATAACAACGGCCCGTGGGTGAATGACCGTGATACGACGATAGTGAATTTAAGGGGTACGGCCAACGTGGATGTGCCGGTTACGCCGTTTTATACCTTGTCCAATGTACAGCTGTCGCTGAGTGGTAGTAGCGCGAATGCTTCGTTTCAAATCAACGAAGTAGCAGGTGGCAGGGACATTGAATATGTGATGATTTTGGTGGGCAAAACGTCCTTCGTCGATGATGTGTCGTACACTGCCCGGCTCGATATCAATGACGTGACCGAGGGAAGCACCATCACCGGATCACTTGACCTGACGAATAATGCCGACTTCAATTCGGGCCGGGCCTTGTTCGCCCGAGTAGGATTGCGCCCTGCGGGTAAGGATCAGGCGATTTATTCGCAGGTGGTTCAATTGCGATGATTATTCGTTCTTATGATTTTACCGCTATCGTCAAAAATGGGCGATAGCGGTTACCTTTATATCGGCAGATGGAATATGCACGTACGGCGCAAAAATGCCCACCTGTTGACATACAAAAAATAATGAGCTATGAAAGTAATTTTCATTATCTTGCCGATTATTGCCCTGGTGTTTGGTGACGATTTTTACCGGCCTAGCGAGAGCAACTTCGAAATGGAATTGCTGAAGCTCTTGAATTAGTCGTGGTACAACGTTCATGTTTTGTAGCTTTACAGACAACACGCGTCATGGAGACTTAGCTAAAACAAATTACTATAATGATACGTAATCATAAGCCAGGACACGGATACGCCAAATGGATAACGGTATGCGCCATTGTCGGCTTTTGGCTTGGCATTTCCTGTACTGCGGCACATAAAACGGAAAAGCCCAACATCCTGCTAATCCTCGTTGACGACCTGCGCCCTGCGCTCGGAGCCTATGGAGACACCATCGCCTTTACGCCCAACATGGATAAGCTGGCTTCAAAAAGCCTGCTGTTTGAACGGGCGTATGCCAACCAAGCCGTTTGCGGCCCTTCCCGGTACAACCTCTTGCTCGGTAGCCGATCTACCTCATCAGGAATTTATAACTTCGGGAGTGATTGTCGCGACCATTACCCCGATGCGGTGACATTGCCGCAGTATTTCAAGCAACACGGCTATCACTCGGAATCAATGGGCAAGGTGTTTCATGTGGGGCACAATACGTATGACGATACCGCCTCCTGGAGTGTGCCGCATCATAAGGATTTGGTCATCGAGTATGTGGATTCGGTCAGTAAAAAAGACGGGTTTACGCGTGAAGAGGCCTTGTTTTCCAATATGGAGTGGGGATACGCCCGATCGCTGCCCAGGGGATCGGCTTGGGAATCACCGGACGTTGCCGATGATGCTTATGCGGATGGGCGTATCGCGAATCGGGCCATCGAGCGGCTTAGGGACCGGAAAGTGAATGCGGATCGCCCCTTTTTCCTTGCTGTCGGTTTTGCCCGGCCACACCTTCCTTTTTCGGTGCCGAAAAAGTACTGGGATATGTATAACGAAAGCGCGCTCCCTCTGCCGCAACACAACGTACGGCCGGAGGGAGCGCCGTCGTATGCCGTGAAATATGGCGACGAAATCGACCAGTATGTGCCGATCCCAACGACCGTGACTGAGGCACCGTTTCCGGATAGCCTCACGCGTAAGCTGATTCATGGTTATTACGCGGGTGTTAGCTACGTCGATGCTCAAATTGGCAAGGTGTTGAATGAACTGGCGGCGCTCGGGCTCGATGATAATACGATCGTAGTGCTTTGGGGCGACCATGGCTATATGCTTGGGGAGATGGGGATGTGGACCAAACATGTCAATTATGAATTGGCTAACCGTATTCCGCTGGTCATATCGGCTCCGGGCGTCACCCGTGCGGGCTCGCATACCGATCAGCTGTCGGAAACGGTCGATATTTACCCGACATTGGTGGAACTCGCCGGACTGCCAGCACCGGATGTCCGGCAGCCGATCGATGGAGTCAGCATGGTGCCCGTGCTCAAAGACCCCGGAAGTCATATCCGCGATCATGCTTACCACAGTTTCCCAAGGGGCGGCCGATTGGGGAGGGCTGTCCGTACCGACCGATACCGCTTGGTGGAGTGGACGAAACTCGATGGCGCCGAGGAGGCCCCGGAGTACGAACTGTATGATTACCACAGCGGATCAATGGAGCTAAAGAACATCGCTGATGAACAACCCGAGGTAAGGGCTACGCTTCAGGCAATGCTCGGGCGGCACCCGGCAGCGATGCCCCCGCGCCCGCAAAGCCCGCGTAGGGAGTAGGTTTCCCATTTTCAGCGGCATTGTGTACCTTAGCGATTTCAATGTCCAAGTTGGAATCAAAATAGCTAAGTATGACTATCAACAAAAAAACATATTACTCAATGGTGATGGGCTGGTGTCTGGTTGCTTTTGTACTGACTGCATATGCGCAACAAGCAGCGGTGCCCACCACCTATCGTCTGGTGCAAAATGTCAACTACCGCCCGGATAGCACGGATGATTACATCCGTGAGCGTTGTGTGCTTGATGTTTATTATCCAGAGCAGACGAAAGATTTTCCAACGGTCGTGTGGTTTCACGGCGGCGGGATCACGGGTGGAGAGAAGTTTATCCCGCAGGAGCTGAAGGAAAAAGGTATAGCGGTAGTGGCGGTCAATTACCGCCTAAGCCCGAAAGTCAAAAATCCGGCGTACATCGATGACGCTGCGGCAGCGATAGCTTGGGTATTTCAGCACATCGGTGAATACGGCGGAACCGCCGACAAAATATTCGCAACCGGCCATTCCGCAGGCGGGTACCTCGCTGCGATGGTGGGCTTGGACAAATCCTGGCTGCGCCAGTACGGCGTGGATGCTGACAAACTTGCGGGGATTATCGACTTCAGCGGCCATGCGATCACGCACATGACCATCCGCGCGGAGCAAGGGATAAAAGAGACCCAGCCCATCGTGGATGAATACGCACCGCTGTTTCATGTGCGCGGCGATGCTCCGCCGCTGGTGCTGGTATCGGGAGACCGTGAGCTGGAGCTATTGGGCAGGTACGAAGAGAGTGCTTATTTCTACCGGATGATGAAGATCGCCGGCCATCAGCACGTATACCTTTACGAGCTGGATGGTTTTGACCATGGTGCCATGGCCGCACCCGGATTCCATATCTTGCTCCACCATGTAAACGAATTGACAAAAAAATCAGTCAAATGAATGTCCGTATAATTATTGCCAGCGTTTTATTCGCGATGCCATATGTCGGTAGCGCACAGGAAGCTTTATCTTCATTTCAAAACCCTTTGAATGTCGCTTTCGGCGACCCTTATGTCATTTATGACGACGCAACCGACCGCTATTATATGTATGGGACGGGAGGTGGTGCCAAGCATGGTTTTGCAGTCTATTCGTCTGCCGATCTGTCGGACTGGAAGAACGAAGGCCAGGTTTATGACGCTGGCAACGAAAATGGCTGGAGCGATTCCACCGCTGCCTGGGGTGGGGCATATTGGGCACCCGAAGTATACGCGCATAAGGGCAAATTTTATATGTTTTATAGCGCGCAATGGAAAGATAATCCCGGTAAGGAACTGGAAAACTTCCGTATTGGCGTTGCCGTGGCGGACAAGCCCACAGGGCCTTTTATCGACCTATATAACCACCCCATCTTCGACCCCGGTTATCCGATCATCGATGCCAATGTCTATTTTGGAGAGGATGGACGGGTATATTTGTATTACTCCCGCTGTTGCTACAAGCATCCCGTAAAGAGCGAAGTCGCCGAGTGGGCAAAGCACAAAGGATGGTTTGACGAAATCGAAGAAAGTTGGGTGTATGGCGTGGAGCTCAAGCCGGACTTTTCAGGTGTCATCGGCGAGCCGGTATTGCTCTTGCGCCCACCTGTGAGGATGGACGATGCCCAGGCCGAATGGGAGAGCCGCTCGGTGACTGGCCGCGAAGTCAATCGCCGCTGGACGGAAGGTTCGTTTGCATTTAAACATGGCGATACGTATTACATGATGTACTCAGCGAACCATTTTGCTGGAGAGCATTACGCTGTGGGCTATGCTACTGCGCAACATCCGCTGGGGCCTTACACCAAGGCGGCTAACAATCCGGTGCTGGAGAAAAACACGGCAAAGGGTGGTGATGTAACGGGTACGGGCCACAATAGTGTGGTATTCCTGCCGGATGGCCGGATGCTGTGTGTGTACCACGGTCGTACCAAAAAGACCGGTGACGAACGGATGGTATTCATCGACGAGATGGAAATAGATGAGCATGGGGTATTGACCGTTTTGGGTCCGACGACACGATAAGCGGTAAAAAAACCGCAAATTTAACGGCCCGCTATTTGGATTTACCCAAGGAAGTGCGTAGCTTTCACCCATCATATTCGTCGCTCATTTATGGGAAATCAAGCCGAATTTATCGACAAGATAACAGCCTCATATAATCCAAAGGGGGCTTTTATTTTCCTTGGGGCAGGTCTGCTCGATGGGGAAATAGTAGCCCAGGCGAAGGTAAAACTTCCCTTGAAGATGATGAATCGCCATGGCCTGATTGCGGGCGCTACGGGTACCGGCAAGACACGTACCTTACAACTGATTGCCGAACAACTATCGGATGCGGGAGTACCGGTGTTTTTGCTGGATGTAAAAGGCGACCTTTCCGGCCTGCACCAGCCGGGCGGGCCAAATCCGGCTTTAGTGGAGCGGGGAGACGCGTTGGAGTGGCCCTTCGTGCCGTCCGGCTTTCCAGTGGAGCTATTCTCGTTGTCTGGCAACGTTGGCAATCCCATGCGGCTTACGGTGGAAGATTTCGGCCCAGTAATGCTTGGGCGAATCCTGGAATTGAATGATACCCAAACCGGTGTGCTGGCGGCGTTGTTCAAGTATGCAGAAGATACCCAGCTGCCGTTGGTCGATTTCGCCGATTTAAAGAAACTGCTCAATTACCTCACCGGCGGAGCCGGAGCCGAAGAAATCAAAGACAGCTATGGCCGCATTAGCGGAAGTACTGCTGGAACCATACTGCGTAAGCTGGTCGCGCTGGAACAACAGGATGTGTCCGGTATTTTCGGTGAAAAAGAATTTGATATCAATGATCTGTTTGAAAGGGTGGACGGTAAAGGCGTGATTAGCCTGCTGAACATTTCGGATATTCAGCAACAGCCGGTATTGTTTTCGACGTTTTTGTTGAGCCTGCTGGCACAGTTGTTTAAAAAGCTGCCCGAGGTGGGCGATTTGGACAAGCCGAAATTAGTTTTTTTCTTCGACGAGGCCCATTTGCTATTTAAGGACGCGCCAAAAGCATTTCTTGCTCAAGTAGAACAAATCGTTCGGCTCATCCGTTCAAAAGGGGTGGGTGTATTCTTTTGTACGCAGTCGCCGATGGATGTCCCCGAAAGTGTGCTGGGGCAGCTGGGCAACCGCGTGCAACACGCTTTGCGGGCGTTTACCCCCAATGACGCCGAAGCACTAAGGAAAACGGTAAAGACCTACCCAAAGTCAGATTTTTACGAGATAGATCGGGTATTGACATCGCTTGGCACAGGACAAGCGCTGATCACCGTACTCAATGAAAAGGGAATCCCTACCGAAGTAGTGGCTACACACCTTATCCCGCCGCGTGCAACGATGGGCCCTATTGACGCACACACGTACGCTAAGCTGGTAGACACTTCTCCCTTCTATGCCAAATACCACCAGCCCGTGGACAGACGGAGCGCGGCGGAAATATTGGAGGATAAGATGCGTGCGCACGCGATTCAGACAGCTAAGGATGGAACCAACCGCGAAACGGCGAAGCGGGGCGGCCGGACGCGTAGCCGGCAAACGCCCCTTGAAGCGGCGCAAAAAGCAGCCACCACAACGTTGGCCAGGGAAGGGGCAAAATTATTGGGCAAGATTGCCAACGGCATCTTGGCTGCTATGTTGCGGAGAAAACGTTAAGATAGTAGGTGAATGATATATTTGGCATCAATTTGGCATCAGTGAATAAGTTTTAATTCAATAACCATAATTTTTCCAACGATGAGTAAACCCACCTTGTTGATTCTTGCGGCCGGAATGGCCAGCCGCTACGGAAGTATGAAACAGATTGACCCGTTCGGGCCTAATGGCGAAACGATTATCGACTATTCCATCTATGACGCGATTAGGGCAGGATTTGGAAAAGTAAGCTTCATCATTCGCGAAGAATTTGCCGATAAATTCAAATCGATTTTTGAACCCAAGTTGGCAGGTAAGATCGAGACAGACTACGTTTTCCAGCGTTATGATCTAACGCCGTTTGGTATCAATAGGGAGATTGAACGTTCCAAGCCTTGGGGTACGGCACACGCTGTGTTATCTGCACGCAATCAAATAAACGAACCGTTCTGTGTGATTAATGCGGATGACTTCTATGGTTATGAGGCTTTTGAGAAAATGGCAAAGTTCCTCAGTGATGAGGTAGCTGACGATAAATTTTCGTTAATGGGCTATCAAATCGACAAGACATTGTCCGAACATGGGTCGGTATCACGAGGTGTGTGCAAGGTTGATGATAATGGGAATATGACCGAGATTAATGAGCGGTTAAAAGTTTATTTTAAGGAGGTTGACGGCGAAAAACGTATCTTCTTCGAGGAAGATGGCGTAGAGACGGAATTGCCGCAGAGCAGCCGCGTTTCGATGAATTTTTGGGGATTCACACCTGCGATTTTCGGAGTCAGCGAAGAATTGTTCAAAGCATTCGTGCCGGCCAATGAAGATAACCCGAAATCGGAGTTTCTGATTCCTAAAGTGGCTGACGAACTCATCAAGCAGGGTAAGGCGCGTTTTAAAGTCATTCCTACCTCACAGAAATGGTTTGGTGTTACTTATCCGGAAGATAAACCCATCGTGCAGGAGAACATTGCACAATTGGTGAAGGATGGTGTATATCCGGAGAAGTTGTTTTAAAACCGGAAGCTGCCGGAGACTGGACGTAAAAAAACCTCGGAGGATTATCCTCCGAGGTTTTTTTGTGTAACTGCTAAAGTACCGTCCGGCTTGGACTTTTACTTTTTATCGTCCTTGACTTCTTCATATTCTACGTCAGTCACATCGTCGCCGCCGGTGCTGCCAGCAGCCGATTGGCCGGCGTCAGCTTGCGGCCCGGCTCCTTCTTGCGAAGCTTTGTACATGTCTTCCGAAGCGGCGTTCCAAGCTGTTTGCAGTTGGGCCTGTGCGGCGTCGATAGCTGCGAAGTCCTTAGCTGCATAAGCTTCTTTCAACTTCTTCAGGCCATCTTCGATGGGCGACTTTTTCTCAGCGCCGATTTTGTCGCCATATTCTTTCAACTGTTTCTCAGTGGAAAAGATCAAGGCGTCAGCGGCGTTGAGTTTTTCTATTTCCTCTTTCGCTTTTTTATCTGCCTCAGCATTGGCTTCCGCTTCCTGCTTCATCTTCTTGATTTCGTCGTCGGTCAAACCGGAAGAAGCCTCGATACGGATTTTTTGTTCCTTGCCCGTAGCTTTGTCTTTGGCCGACACATGGAGGATACCGTTTGCATCGATATCAAATGTTACCTCGATTTGGGGTACACCGCGCGGTGCGGGCGGGATACCATCCAAGTGAAAGCGTCCGATGGTCCGGTTTTGCGCAGCCATGGGCCGTTCACCTTGTAAGATGTGGATTTCCACAGAAGGTTGGTTGTCTGATGCCGTAGAGAATACTTCCGACTTTTTGGTCGGGATAGTCGTATTGGCCTCGATGAGCTTGGTCATGACACCACCCATGGTTTCAATACCCAATGAAAGTGGGGTAACGTCCAAGAGTAACACGTCTTTTACTTCACCGGTCAATACACCACCTTGTATCGCTGCACCAAGGGCTACTACTTCATCCGGATTCACGCCTTTCGAAGGCTCCTTACCAAAGAATTTTTTTACCGCATCTTGGATAGCAGGGATACGGGTAGAACCACCCACAAGGATGATTTCGTCGATATCCGATGGGGAATAGCCTGCATTTTTCAATGCTGATTTGCAAGGCTCAATGGTGCGTTTAATCAAATCGTCAGCCAACTGCTCGAACTTGGCACGGCTCAATGTGCGGACCAGGTGCTTCGGTCCGGTTTGGTCCGCCGTGATGTATGGCAGATTGATTTCAGTGGATGACGAACTTGAAAGCTCGATTTTGGCTTTTTCAGCAGCTTCTTTCAAGCGTTGCAAAGCCATTGGGTCTTTGCTGAGGTCGAACCCGTTGTTGTCGTTTTTAAATTCATCGGTAAGCCAGTCAATGATGACTTGGTCAAAATCATCACCTCCCAGGTGAGTGTCACCGTCTGTCGATTTTACTTCAAATACACCGTCTCCCAGCTCCAGTACAGATACGTCATGTGTACCACCCCCGCAGTCGAATACGACGATTTTCATGTCCTTGTTGGACTTGTCCAATCCGTATGCCAGTGCTGCTGCGGTCGGTTCGTTTATAATACGTTTTACATTCAAGCCAGCAATTTCACCAGCTTCTTTCGTTGCCTGGCGTTGCGCATCATTGAAGTATGCCGGTACGGTGATAACCGCTTCGTTTACTTCGTGGCCCAAAAAATCTTCCGCAGTCTTTTTCATTTTCTGCAAAATCATTGCAGAAATTTCTTGCGGTGTATATTTGCGGTCGTCGATTTCCACGCGGGGGGTGTTGTTGTCACCTTTCACAACGGAGTACGGTACACGCTCAATTTCTTTACGGGCTTCGTCGTAATTGGTACCCATAAACCGTTTGATGGAGTACACGGTCTTCTTTGGATTGGTAATGGCTTGGCGTTTCGCAGGGTCACCTACTTTGCGTTCGCCATTCTCCACGAAAGCCACAATCGAAGGCGTAGTTCGCTTTCCTTCGTTGTTCGTAATGACTACCGGCTCATTACCCTCCATCACGGCTACGCAAGAGTTGGTAGTTCCTAAGTCGATTCCAATAATTTTTGCCATATCTATGTTCCTTTTCTACGTTGATGATAAATCAATATGTTTCATAATGGTTTAACAAGCCTTGTGCCAATCGTTTTTCTGGCACCAATTAGGCGTAGGATGGTGAGAACCGTCATTATATCTATGACGTCGTCATGACAATGTGTCATTTTGAACCGGGTGATTTTAAATTTCAAGTTTAAGGTGTTAATTTTACAACGCCGGATATCCAGTTCCGTTTTTAACAATGCACATCGAACAACTACGTGATTATTGCCTCAGCAAACCAGGGGTTACGGAGAGCTGCCCTTTCGGGCCGGAAATACTGGTGTTTAAGGTGGCCGGCAAAATGTTTTTGCTCACGCCATTGGATAGCCAGCCGCTGTCCTTCAGTGCAAAGTGTGATCCCGAATATGCCGTTGAATTGCGGGAACGCCACCCCAATACCATAAAAGGAGCGTACCATATGAATAAGCGCCATTGGAACGAGGTGGTCTGCAATGGCGAATTAAGTGATGGGGTGTTGGAAAACCTTATCAGCCATAGCTATGAACTGGTCGTGGCCGGTTTACGCAAACAAGATCGAGAAGCATTAAAGCGTGCATAGACAACGCAATGGTTATGACATTACGTCGACCATTTTCTTCTACCATTCCATTACCTTTGCCGATAATTTTTTCAATGATGGATTTCGCGCGTTATTTGATCGAATTTGAACGTATTCTGCATGATCCTGCGCCTGCCGGACCTTATGACAATCCGGCTTATATGGAGTATACGAAGTTGAATTGGTCGCGGATGCACCGCTGGCTGAAAAAGGGCGTGTTGGCGGACGAAACGAAGGAAGTGCTGGAAGGTATTGCCCAGCCGCTGCGTTGGGTGATTATCACGGAGCCGTGGTGTGGGGATGCGGCGCATACCGTGCCTTTCATCCAGTTGATGGCCCAGCATAATGCGTTAATTAGCGTTGCGTATGAGCTAAGGGACTCGCCCCCATTCCGCATCGAGCAATACTTAACCAATGGAGGCAAATCGATTCCCAAGTTGATAATCCGCGACGACAAAGGGGACGACTTGGCGGTGTGGGGGCCGAGGCCAACAGATTGCCAGCAATTATACGAACGCCTGAGAGCGGAGGGCGCCGACTTCGAGACCCAAAAAATAGCCCTTCAGAATTGGTATAACAAGGATAAGGGGCATGCCGTACAACAAGAGCTGACGCGCTTGCTTAGCGACATCACATCTTCAGTCCGATCGCTCTAAGCCGCTCGTCCAGGTAGTCCCCAGCCGTTATATCGGTATACGCTTTGGGATTATCTGCTCCTATACAGGACTCCAGCACGGCCAGGCTCATGTCGGCTTTTGGGTGCAGGAAAAAAGGTACGGAATAACGCGATGTTTTCATCTGTTCGCGCGGCGGATTGACCACGCGGTGCGTCGTCGACTTCAACTTATTATTGGTAAGCCGTTGCAGCATGTCACCTACATTGACCACGATGTCTTCGCCATGCGCCTTGACAGGGTACCATGTGCCTTCACGGGTCAGTACTTCCAATCCATCGGCGCTCGCCCCGATAAGGAGGGTAATCAGATTAATATCTTCATGTGCCCCTGCCCGTACCGCATCATCGGGAAGGCTATCGGGCTCATCGATGGGAAAATAATGGATAGCCCTGAGAATGGAGTTGCCTTGGTGCACTTTTCCTTCAAAATAATCTTCCGGCAAGTCCAGGTAAACAGCAATGGCCTTAAGCAGCTCGCGGCCAGCTGATTCCAGGCGGCGGTAGACTTCACCGGTGATCTCATCGAAGCGTGGAAGCTCATTTACCGCCGGGTTGTCGTCCTGTCCCCGTTGCCAAAACTCCTTCAGGTCGGGTACTGTGGCGTCCTTAGCCTTTTCCTTGCCCCTCGATGTATAACCGCGTTGTCCCGCCAGCCCCGGGATTTCGTACTTCAATTTGGTGACCTCCGGCAGGGCAAAGAAAGCCTCGACCACAGCATACAATTCGTCAATTAATGCCTTATCCATGCCATGGTTAGCAATGGTAACAAAGCCGGTCTCATTAAAAGCTTTGCCGATTTCCTTGGAGAATTGGTGGCGTTGGTCGGTAGTTCCTTGCGTATAATGGAGTAGATCCAGTCGTGGGATGTTTATTGTAGGTGTCATAAACGTGCTTATTTTTCAGGTAAAGATAACGGTTTTTCAATTTACGACCATGGTATTCCATGCGCTATTTTGTGCTGTTAGTTGTTTTTGGCGATCGGTTTTCTGATTTTATTTATTAATAACAATAGTTGAACAATGGGGCCGTTTTGCCTACGGTTGTGCGGTTTTTTTGAATTTTATGCGTGCATTATTTGCCTCTTCCCCGTTTTTTTTTGTATTTTGAGCCAAAATAGCAGCAACAGCGTCGAATGTTGGGGTAAAACCAGCGATAAATTATTAATGCTGTTCGGCTTAATTGTTAAACTATTAAATACATACATGATGAGTATGAACGACAACACAAAAATCGTAACAGCCCTGCTGGCCGGACTGGTTGCCGGGGCAGCCGCAGGGCTTTTATTGGCACCAAAAAAGGGATCGGAAACCCGTGATGAATTAAATACTTCGGTAAAGAAGCTCACCAAGGCACTCAAAGAAAGCTCCGCCGAGCAAACCGAACACCTGCGTGAGTTCAAGGAAAAAGCGCTGGCAGCGTTGAAAACCAAGCTCAGCAAGGCCGCAAAACGCGTAGAACAAGACGCGGACGAACCTGCTTCCGTATAATGAGCTGACGGCCCACGGACGTTCCCAGTCCGGCAAAGAGGGCTTCCCAGAAACATATATCGATTGTCGTACAGGCTGCATAGCCTGGCGATGAAAGTTTATTTGTTGTTTTTTGGCCATAGGCCAAATCCATTAGCCAAGCACATGCAGAAAGAACAAGCTACAGAAAGCAAATTTCCACTGAAAGGCATATTTCGAAAACTTGCGGATTACCGGGATACCCGTTTAAGGATATTTCGGCTCAAGGCTGTTGAGCGCGCGGCAGGGTTAATCGCAAGCGTGTTCGTGCTGTTCTTTCTCAGCTTGGCCTTGGGATACTACATAGGTGAACTATTCGGACGCGTTTCTTTTGGCTTCCTTGCGGTAGCCGGTTTGTATTTGGTCCTGTTGGGCCTTGGGGTTTGCTTTCGAGATCGTATTAAAAACCTATTGACAAACCTTTCCATTAGACGGTTGGCACAAAGGAAGGCTGATGAAATGGATTGAGTACGATTATTCAAAGGACTGCAATGGAGCCCATAGGCTGGATGTAACGATTAAAGAACAAGGATGCCACGGAAGTCAAAGTCTTGTTAATCAGCGGAATTTTTCATAAAGGTTCTTAGTCTGTTACGGCGAACTTCTTTTTCCAGTCTTTTTATTTCGCGAGATTCGAAATCCATCTTGTGGACGGATTGTTCAACCAATTTGCCGTCGACAAATGTAAACTTGGTGGTAACGGCGATGCCATCGATGATTTCCACGTAATAAAGGTTTCCCGGGCGGTGGCCAACAGGCTGTCCCCGCCCACGAAAACCGAATTGAAAAGCGCCAGGTATCACCATCTTCGATTGCCTTCACACCCGAAAGTTACCTAAAAACACTGCTTATCGAAGAATGCAGTTTTCCCATAAAAAATTTGCATCTGAACTTATTATCCTATAAATTTGCTATGCATGCATAATAATTTGATTGCTGGCCAATATGAATGATGATAATACCATTGATTACTATTTAAAGGCAGCATGGCAATCCGCAGCCAATAAATACAACCAGATTGCGGCCCGTTTCGGGATTACCCAGGCGACGGGTTACGTGCTTATCAATATTCATAAAGAGGGGACGCCGGTGTCGCAAATTGCTTACCTCTTGGGCGTGAAGACGACAAGTTTATCACGTATCCTCAACAATTTGGAGGCCATGGGGTTGATATACCGAGAGACCAACCGTGCCGACAAGCGCTCGGTAAAGGTTTTTTTAACGGAACTGGGGAAAGCAAAAAGAGAACAAGCTAAGGACGTGGTGCGGAAATTCAATGCATACCTGGATGAGCACCTGTCTCAGGAAGAACGAACGGCTGCCGTCCATTTGTTGAAACGCATCAATCAATTGGCAGCACAATACAAACCAGAAGAATAGATAATCATGAGACGCATCAAAAAAGTAGCGGTACTGGGTTCGGGCGTAATGGGCTCGCGCATCGCCTGCCACTTTGCCAACATCGGTGTAGAAGTATTACTTCTTGACATCGTGCCCCGTGAACTGCTTCCCGTTGAAGAGGCAAAGGGGCGGACGTTGGAAAGTAAAACGGTACGCAACCGCATTGTCAATCAATCGCTCGAAGCGGCTATAAAAGGCAACCCGTCGCCCGTGTTTAGCAAACACCTTATCAAACGGATTACCACCGGAAATTTTGATGATGATATGGCTGCAATTGATACGGCAGACTGGATTATTGAGGTGGTTGTGGAGCGGCTGGATATTAAAAAGCAGGTCTTTGATAGGGTCGAGCAGTACCGCAGGCCCGGCACACTTGTTACTTCTAACACTTCAGGTATCCCTATCCACCTGATGGCTGAAGGGCGAAATGACGATTTCAAAGCCCACTTCTGTGGCACGCATTTCTTCAATCCGCCGCGTTACCTGCGTCTGCTTGAAATCATTCCCACAATGGATACCAAACCGGAGATTGTGGAGTTCCTCATGCATTACGGCGACAAATTCCTTGGTAAAACGACCGTGCTTTGTAAAGATACGCCCGCATTCATCGGTAACCGTATCGGTGTGTATTCCATGCTGGCCCTTACGCACTTGGTTGATCAGCTCGGTCTCACTGTTGAGGAAATAGATAAATTCACCGGCCCGGCGATGGGGCATCCCAAATCTGCGACGTTTCGTACGGCTGACGTTGTCGGGTTGGATACGCTGGTGAACGTAGCCAATGGACTGGCTGAGAATGCAAAAGACGATGAGGCCCGCGGAGTATTCCAGTTGCCAGCTTATATCCGGCAAATGGTGGAAAACCGATGGCTGGGTGAAAAAAGCGGCCAGGGTTTTTATAAAAAAATTAAGGACGACAAAGGAAACAGCGAGATATTGGCGCTGGACCTGAAGACGTTGGAGTATCGCCGGCAGGAGAAGGTAAAGTCTGCCACACTGGAAGCGACCAAGCCGGTAGACGACATCCGCAAACGCATGAAAGTATATGAGCAGGGGACGGATAATGCAGGTATGCTTTTCCGTGCTATGCATTACCCGCTGTTTGAATACGTATCACGGCGTGTGCCGGAAATTACAGATCAATTTTTCCGCATAGACGATGCGATGCGTGCTGGTTTCGGGTGGGAGCTCGGTCCGTTTGAGGTATGGGACGCGCTTGGCGTGAAAGAAACGCTTGAAAAAATCAAGGCCGAAGAAAAACGGATACCGGGCCAAAGCGGCGAAGTGGCTACGTGGGTTCATGAGATGCTGGCGGCTGGGCATGAATCGTTTTATAAGACTGAACAGGGGATAAGGCATTACTATGACATCCAAAGCAAGTCGTACAAGCCTATCCCCGGTACAGCGGCCTTCCTGATCTTGGACGATCTCCGCGGGCAAAAGACGGTATGGAAGAACAGTGGGCTGACCATTGTCGATCTGGGCGATGGTATCCTCAATGCAGAGTTTCATACCAAGATGAATACGATAGGCGGGGATGTTATCCAAGGATTGCATAAGGCCATAGCGTTGGCCGAAAAGGATTTCCGGGGCCTGGTCATCGGCAACGATGGTTCCAACTTTTCTGCGGGCGCCAATATCGGTATGATTTTCATGATGGCGGTGGAGCAGGATTACGACGAACTAAACAGGGCTGTGAAGACGTTTCAGGATATGTCCATGCGCTTGCGCTATTCGGCCATTCCGGTAGTCGCCGCACCGTTTGCACTCACGCTGGGCGGAGGGTGCGAATTTTCCATGCATGCCGATTTTGTACAGCTCCATGCCGAAACGTACATGGGCCTTGTAGAGTTCGGTGTGGGCGTCATTCCTGGTGGGGGCGGATCCAAGGAGTTCGCACTTCGAGCGTCTGACGAGTTTAAAGATGGGCAGATTGAGCAGAACGTACTGCGTGAGCGCTTCCTCACGATTGGGCAGGCCAAGGTATCGACCTCGGCGGCAGAGGCAGCCGAACTTGGATACTTACGGGCCGGCCAATATGCCATCAGTATGAACAGAAGCAGGCTGCTCGCTGATGCCAAGGCCAAAGCCATTGAACTGGCTGAGGCAGGTTATACACAGCCTGTACCACGTACGGACATTAAAGTGCTGGGCAAACAGGGGTTGGGCATCGTTTATGTAGGGGCCAATTCGATGCGATCGGGAAATTACATTTCTGAACACGACCAAAAGATTTCTGAAAAATTAGGATGGGTGCTGTGTGGCGGTGACTTGTCGTCACCTACCGAAGTATCCGAGCAATATTTGTTGGATTTGGAGCGCGAAGCATTTCTGTCATTGTGCGGCGAGAAGAAAACGTTGGAGCGGATCCAACATATGTTAACCAAAGGTAAACCATTAAGAAATTAGATATGGAGGCATACATCATAGCAGGGTTTCGTACGGCGGTGGGTAAAGCGCCACGTGGTGTGTTCCGCTTTACGCGGGCGGATGACCTCGCTGCCGATGTGATTAAGCATCTGGTGGCTTCGGTACCCAACCTGGATAAAGAACAGATAGACGACGTCATCGTGGGCAACGCAACGCCGGAAGCAGAACAAGGCCTTAATATCGGCAGGTTAATCTCATTAATGGGCCTGGATACCGACAAAGTACCCGGTATGACGATCAATCGCTACTGCGCTTCTGGTTTAGAGACGATCGCTACGGCTGTCGCTAAAATCAGGACAGGTATGGCCGACGCTATCATTGCGGGTGGCGTAGAGGTGATGTCGGGAATGCCTATGGGTGGCTGGAAGCTGGTGCCCAACCCGGAGGTGGCTAAGCACCACCCCGATTGGTATTGGAATATGGGGCTTACCGCTGAGGCCGTGGCAAAAGCATATCAAGTGAGTCGTGAGGATCAGGATATATTTGCCTTCCAATCACATCAAAAAGCGTTGGCAGCCATCAAGGATGGCAGGCTCAAGGAAGGCGTAGTGCCGATTACTGTTGTGGAGCGCTATCTTGACGATGGAAGCAAAATAAGCAGCCGGCAATATGTCGTAGACACCGACGAAGGTCCCCGGGCGGATACCAGTACCGAAGCGCTGGCTAAGTTGAAGCCGGTTTTTGCGATGGGGGGCAGCGTTACCGCGGGCAATTCTTCCCAGACATCAGACGGTGCGGCATTTGTGCTGGTCGTATCCGAGCGGAAACTGAAGGAATTGGGCGCGCAGCCCATTGCCCGGCTGGTCAGCTATGGCGTGGCCGGTGTGCCACCCCGCATGATGGGTATCGGCCCTATCGTTGCGATCCCGAAAGCGCTTAAAATGGCGGGGATGGCATTAGACGATATCAATCTTATCGAATTGAACGAGGCTTTTGCCTCCCAATCGCTGGCTGTCATCAGGGAGCTTGGCATCAACACGGATACCCTCAACGTCAATGGTGGAGCGATTGCTTTAGGCCACCCGCTGGGGTGCACCGGAGCGAAATTGTCGGTACAGTTGTTCCATGAGTTGAAGCGGCGGAACCAACGATATGGCATGGTGACGATGTGTGTGGGTACAGGACAGGGTGCAGCAGGGATTTTTGAGGTGTTTTGAGGGGCTTAGGGAATAAGGAGCAAGGATTTGAGATTGAAGCCAGCCACGTCCTTGCTCCTTAATCCTTTCATCCTTAATCAATAAAATCACCCTTAATCAATGAAAACATGGAAACGAAAAACGAAACAACGATCAAAGGCGGTGAGTTCATCATCAAAGAAACACCGGCAACGGATATTTTTATACCCGAAGACTTCGACGAAGAACAAATCATGATTCGGCAAACCTGTCAGGATTTTCTTGAAACAGCGATTTTTCCGAATCTTGATCGCATCGATGCACAAGAAGAAGGATTGATGCAAAACCTGCTTGACAAAGCAGGCGAGTTGGGCTTGTTAGGCGTGTCCGTTCCTGAACAATACGGTGGGTTTGGCAAAAATTTCAATACGTCTATGCTTGTCGCTGATGTCATCGGCGCGGGCCACTCCTTTGCTGTGGCCTTCTCTGCGCATACCGGTATCGGCACGCTGCCCATCCTGTATTACGGCGATGCTGTGCAAAAAGAAAAATATATTCCCCGATTAGCGACAGGTCAATGGAAAGCGGCCTATTGCCTGACCGAGCCGAATGCGGGCTCCGACGCTAATTCCGGCCGTACCCGTGCCACACTCAATGCCGAAGGAACGCATTACCTGCTCAATGGGCAAAAGATGTGGATCACCAACGGAGGCTTTGCGGATGTATTCATTGTTTTCGCCAAAATCGACGAAGACAAAAACCACACAGCCTTCATCGTCGAACGGGGATTCGGTGGCATCACCATGAATCCTGAGGAACACAAATTGGGTATCAAGGGATCTTCCACCCGGCAGGTGTTTTTCAACGATTGCCCTGTGCCGGTAGAGAACATGCTGTCGGAACGCGGGAATGGATTCAAGATAGCAGTAAATATCCTCAATGTGGGGCGTATCAAACTTGGAGCTGCAACCATCGGCTCTTCGCGCCGCGTCATTAATCAAGCCATTAACTATGCCAATGAACGTGTGCAATTTGGCTTGCCGATTTCCAAGTTCGGTGCAATTCGCCATAAGCTGGCCGAGATGGCCGCACGTAATTTTGCCGTAGAAAGCGCGGCCTATCGCGCAGGGCAACATATCGATGAGGCCTATGAAGCCTTGATTGCTGACGGTATGGATGGTGTAGAGGCGAAACTGAAAGCTACCGAACAATTTGCCGTTGAATGTGCCATTTTGAAAGTTTGGGGGTCAGAGATGCTGGATTATGTGGTGGATGAAGGTGTGCAAATCTATGGTGGCATGGGGTATTCTGCCGATGCTCCCATGGAGCGCGCGTATCGCGACTCACGCATCAACCGCATTTTTGAAGGAACCAATGAGGTAAACCGCCTCCTTATTGTAGACATGCTGCTCAAGCGTGCGCTTAAGGGCGAGCTCGACCTTCTGGGGCCCGCTCAGGCCGTAGCGGCCGAGCTCTTGGCGATCCCCGATTTGACGGAAGCTGAAACATCTTTTGCGTATGAGAAAAGAATCCTTGCTAACCTAAAAAAAACTGGGTTGCTGGTGGCTGGCGCCGCCGTACAGAAGCTGATGATGACGCTACAGAAAGAACAGGAGATATTGATGAATATTGCTGACATTATCGGATCGATTTACCTGGCTGAATCTGCACTACTGCGAGCTGAAAAACTGGTGAACCAGAAAGGTGAGGAAGCGGTACTCGGCCAGTTGGATATGGCGCGAATATATTTGCATGCGACCATCGACAAGGTATTCCTCGCAGGCAAGGATGCGCTCAACGCTTTTGCTGAGGGCGATGAACTGAAGATGATGCTGATGGGCCTGAAGCGCTTCACTAAAGCCGAGCCTTATAATGCCAAGGACGCGCGGCAACGGGTGGCAAACCAATTGATTGACGCAAATGGGTGGTGTTTTTGATCACTTGCAGTTATCGAGGAGTAGGGTAAACGCCACGTCAAACTGGTCTTTCACTTTGACCAGCCCTCCGACCTTTTTCGGGGGCGTAAGATTGAAATCAGCGAACGAGAATGTGCGGCTGCCTTCAAGCTTATAGCCGGTGTTCGTCTTTGAAAACGCGTACCTGAGATTGAAAGGTTTACGCTGCCCGGCAAGTTCAATAACAACACTGCCGGATATAAAGTCTTCCCCGCCATCGCACAAGGGCATCCGCTCCAGCGACACAAACCGGATGGTCATCTGTGGATGTTCGTCTGCTTTCAAGGTCTTCCGGAGATCGGCATTCAGCATCCGGTTATGACAGTCAAACTGGTTGATGGCGATGGTGATGGCGCCCTTCATGTTCACGCGTTTACCATCTTTTGAAACGCCGCCTTGGAGGCGGTCCGCTTTGAAGGTGCCGGAAGCTTCGCATCCGAATGTGTTGATATTGGAACTGCCGTTGATGGTGATGAAGCTGCTGGGCAGCACGGTCCAGTGCAGTTCGCCGGTAGCGTGTGTAGCATATTGCGGATTAGCGTACTTGAAAGAAACAAACGTACATAGCATGCCGATAAGTGGCAAGATAGCGTGTCGTCGGATGTAATTTGTTGCTTCCATCATATGGTGTGTTTCGAATAAATCCAGAAAACCTCAGCAGGGAGGTTTTCTGGACTGCTCCTGCACGTGTTAGAAGCTGATTGCCGCCTCCAGCACAACCCCGTTGAATTTACCGTTGTGGCGGAAGTCGGTATTCGGGAAGTCCTTGTAGCTTTGGGTTACATACTCGGCTTTCACCAAAATATTGCGGCTGATAAACCAGCCCCCGGCCACGGCAAAGCGGTCGATTTTTACATCCTCGATGGAGGTACCGTAGGGCATTTCGGCGTTGACAACGTTATAGCGTAAGCCACCGTATAGGTTTTCATTTTTGCCGAAGCGGTACAGTCCTTCTATGGCGTACTGTGTGGCCACCCGGTTTTCGGTTTGGTTTTTCGCATATCCGGTGGCATATTCATACGTGCCGAAGAATTCGAATCCCTGCACCTTGGCAAATCCGTTGATCATCACGGCGTCTATTTTGCCGTTGAAATCAGGATTAAAACGCCCTGATGAGTACATCGCCGTATACCCCTTGAGTGTACCGTCCGCGGTGTACCCTTGTTCCATCACATTCTGGTAATTGGAACCCGTACGGTCACCGCTATACAGGGTGAGCCCGCTGCCATTGGTGCCGCTGTTGTGATACCAGCTACCGGTCAGACGAAGCCGTACATCTTCGGTTACTTGTTTGTCATATCCGCCTTTTAGGTAGATCGAGGGAGCCCGCTTATCAGTGCCATCTGCGTTGGCGGCGGCGGAGTCTACATGTCCCTTGATCATCCCGTTGCTTATCCCTATCATTCCCAGCCATCCATCTTTCTTCAGGTATACCTCCGCGCCGATTTCGGTAGCAAAGGCATCCATGATGTTGCCTTCCATGAAGGGGCTATAAAATGTCTGGCCACCATCAGGCCTCCTGAAGTGTGCATCGCCATAGTTGATTTCCATGTGGCCCGCTTTGATGGTTATGATTTTACTCAACTCATCCCAAAACTGACCCTCAAAAGGGAATTTATCGATTTGCAGGTATCCGCCTTTGACCCAAAATTCATTATGGTGGCGGGAAGATAGGTAGTTTGTCAGGTTCATCGTGATCCCCTCCAGCAATTGCACATCGAAGTACAAGTTGGCTTGGGACGTCATGAAGCCGGGTTTTAGGGGAAATAGATGGTTGGCCAGCTGACTGTGGTTGTTCAGTGCGCCGGGATTTTCATGTTCGATGGATTGAAACTGCATGGTGAAACCAGCGCCGATATTAATCCGGCGGCCGGTATAGGGTTTGTTGACATCATCCTTTGTGGTCTCAAAGACGTTAATGCCCTTTTTGTCATAGCTTCTAAAGAAGTCGGGCTTTCCGTATGAAATGATGGGATCGTTGTCATCCTCGCTTGTTTGCGCAAATGTGGTTGCGGGGATGGTCGAGACCATAAATGCAGCTATGGTCGCGAGGGTGGTAAATGTCGTTTTCATGATTGTTGTATTAAAAAAGAAAGTAAAAGACTCGTTGTTCAATTTATTGGGGGGTCAGTTTTAAACTGTAGTCAACGGTAATTTCATCACCCGTTTTAATAGTCCCCATCATGACCGTCGGCGGTTTTACGTTGTATCCGGTCATTTTAAACGCGGTTGCTCCTTTTACGGTGATGCTTTTATCTGTAGGACTGTATTGCCCGGTTGCCGTGATGGTTGTCGGTCTTGTGGTGCCGGCGATGGTGAGGTTGCCGGTAGCCCTTACCTGAAAGGTGTTTTTGCCTGTCGGGGTTAGTGTACCGGACGTCATCGAGAAGCTTATGGTTGCATGCTTGTCGGTAGCCAAAGCCTTATAAGCATTTTTGTCTAACCCACTTTTATCGCTTTTTAGCGATTCGGCGGGTAGGGTAAAGGTCAGTGCGGTAATTCCACTGACCTGGTCGCCTTCGATCGTGAATGTCGCTTTGGTTTGCCCTTTGGCGGATGTCATATTCCAGTCATGCAGGGTGGATGTTCCTTTTATTGTCGTTTGTGTAGCACTTGACTGGTACGTTGTCTGTGCCTTCACTTGGCTGAAAGAAGCGACAGCGATCATCAGCGCGGTAGCTCTTAAGGATGCCAGATTTATTGTTCTTTTCATGGTCGTTATTTTATTTTGCACTTCGTTTACTTGGGTAATCCTCTTGATTACATCACAAAACTATGGCAAAGCTTTGGCCTGCTACGTGGCCTTAAACAGCCAAAAAAGTAATCTTCGTTAAGTTTTTCCGGTTGATTCCAGGGGGAGTGAATGCGTTTTTTTACCTATCGACGCGGGTCGTCGTCTTTCTGCCACATCGATTGGTGACATTGATCACATTTGGGTGGACGTGTCATTATGGAAAACGGGGATTGCAAGCATCTATCTTATGGCTTTGGCGGAAAAAGGATCTTGAGCTTTCCCAAACCCGTAAGAATTTGTATGTTTGATACAAGGTAGGCTGATAACGTATTACCTAAGGATAGATTTTACATTGTGCTTGACGAACGGCGTCTTCTGGAAGAATATCGAAAAACGGGGGAATTACAACTTTTAGGCAGGTTGTATGAGCCCTACATGCCGTTGGTTTATGGGTTATGTTTTAAATATTTTAAAGATGAGGCAAAAAGCGAAGACGCTGTCATGCAGATCTTCGAGTCTTTAATCACGAAACTACGCGTACACGAAGTAACCAACTTTAAAAGTTGGTTATATACGTTGGCAAGGAATCATTGCCTGATGGATTTGCGGACTGCCAACCGCGTCAGTACCGTTGATATTGACGACTATATTGTGGAAAGTGATACGTTTTTGCATCAACAACATAGTGGAGAGCAAATCCCGGAAGAACGGCTCGCACTGATGGAGTCATGCTTAAAGGAGCTGAACGAAGAACAGCAGCGCTGCATAAGGTTGTTTTATCTCGAGCAGCGCTGTTATAAAGAGGTCGCGGAACTTACCGGATATGACCCCGGCAAGGTGAAAAGCTATATCCAGAACGGCAAACGTAATCTGAGAATTTGTATGGAGAGAAAGCAAGGATGAACAACAATTACAACATCATACGCATACAACAGTATCTCAACGGTGAGTTAAGCAGCGACGAAATGTATCGGCTCGAACGAGAAGCACTGGACGATCCGTTGCTTCAGGATGCCATTGACGGATACCGAATGCAAAAAGAAGTCAGTCATCGCCAGTTGAGTCTCCTGCAGCAGCGTCTCGCTGCCCGTATTGCGCAGCAGGCTAAAGAGCGAAGTACCTTCTACTTCAGTTGGCAACGACTGGCTATCGCAGCAACCGCCTGTGTATTGATGGTACTGGTGCTGGTGCTATTGTGGATGCGCAACCAATCTTTGCAGCCCAAAACCACCGAGAAAGAAGTGGAAGTAGCGTTGGCACCGGTAGCCGGAGGAGCAGTGCATGTCCGTGCAGAAGCCGTTAATGAAGCTGGCTTCGATGCCCAACCAGAAGGCGGGTGGGAGCAACTTAATGCACACCTCGCCGAAAACGCAGGTAGGATTACAGTAAGCGGCGAGGTGATACTGATGTTTGAGATCGACGCCGAAGGGAAACCAACGGCTATCCAACATGTTGGCAAGGCAGACCCACTATTATTAAATGAAATACGACAGGTATTGACGGAAGGGCCGATTTGGAAAGGTTCGAAGGGAAAGCTGGTGCTGACCCGTGAATAGTCTATGCATAATCTGACGGGTTAATCAATCTTCCCACCTTATTTTTTCGGCCACGGCCTTCCGGTTTGCTTTGCGGGCAGGGTCTTCGTGATAGCCCATGTAGAAGAAGCCAAGACATTCCTCATTGTCCGCTATCTGTAAAAAGCCCCCCATGTGCTTAACGGCTCCGGGGCTGCTCCAATAGCCGCCGATATTTGCAGCGGAAGCCGCAAGCCAAAGGTTTTGCACGGCACAAGCTGTAGCGGCAAGTTCTTCCCATTGCGGCACGGCACCACTGTAGGAGACCACAATGGCGATGACTGCTCCGGATTGCAAGACTTTTTCGCGTGTGTTTTCGTACTTTTTTTGTAAGAACTGCTCAGCTGGCGTGTGAGCCTTATACAGGCTTGCCAGCTGGTCGGCTAACCGCATAAGGCCTTCTTCCCGAAATACAATGAACCGCCAAGGTTGGGTAAGCTTATGCGTTGGAGCCGCATTGGCGCAATCCAACAATTGCATCAACGTATCTCTGGTTATTTCCCTTTTCACATAACTCGCGGGGAAAATGCTCCTCCGGTGGTGGATGATATGCTGGATGGTATTAAAATCGTTAAAGGACATGGTGTCTAATTTGAATAAACTCACGCTTGTTCTTCCCATAATGCCGCGATGTGCAAGATGGTTCGCACGGCTTTTTCCATATCTTGTACGGATACCCATTCTTGTTTGCCATGGAATGCATGCCCCCCTGCAAAGACATTGGGGCAGGGAAGTCCCATGAAGGAAAGCCGTGAGCCGTCCGTTCCACCCCGTATACTTCGTCGGATAGGCTGCATGCCAGCGCGCTCGATGGCCTCCAAGCCGATAGCCATGACTTGGGGATGTTTGTCGAGCACCTGCTTCATATTGCGGTACTGTTCTTTCACTTCGAAGTGGTAGGTGCATCCCGGATAACGGGATAGGGTTGATTTGACAATGGCTTCCAGTTCGGCTTCGTGTGTATGGAGGCGATCATCGGTAAAGTCCCGCACAATGAATTCGATAACCGCTTGTTCAACATGGCCTGTCAATGATACCGGATGCACAAAGCCTTCCCGTCCTTCCGTGCTTTCCGGCGATAGCCTGTCGGTAGGCAATCCAGCGATAATTTCGGCAGCAATCTTGATCGCACTTTGCAGCTTGCCTTTGGCGAAACCCGGATGTACGCTTACGCCGCTGATGGTTACAGTAACCCCATCGGCGGAAAAGGTCTCGTCTTCAATGGAACCAGCAGTTTCCCCGTCGATGGTATACGCATAGTCAGCCCCCAGCTTGTTCAGATCCACACGATCCACACCACGGCCGATTTCTTCATCGGGCGTGAAGAGTATCTTGATGGTGCCATGCTTGATTTCAGGATGCGTCATCAACAGCTCGGCGGCGGTCATGATTTCAGCTATACCAGCTTTGTCATCTGCACCCAGCAGGGTGGTCCCGCTTGCCGTGATGATATCGTTGCCGACTTGGTTTTTCAGGTCAGCGTGTTCGGTGGGCTTAATCACTATCGAAGGATCGTCAGGAAGAACCAGGTCTTCACCCTGATAATCGCGATGTATGATTGGCTTCACACCCGCTCCCGAGCAATCCGGGGAAGTGTCCATATGCGAACAAAAACAGACAGTCGGTACATGCTTGTCGCTGTTAGCCGGTATGGTCGCAAAGATATAGCCGTGCGCATCGAGATGCGCGTCAGTGATGCCCATTGCTGACAGCTCTTTCACCAGCAGTGTCCCCAAATTTTTTTGTTTCTCAGTGGAGGGGCATGTCTTCGATGCAGGATCCGACTGCGTATCCACTTGCACATATCGGAGGAAGCGTTCTTCAACGCCAAGCACGCGCAATGTATTTATTGTCAACATAAGCGGTTTACCCGGTCGGTTTATTCTTTAGCAGTACGACCGGCACTTCGGCAATGTTGAGTAGTTTTTTGCTAACACTGCCGTGGAAGAGCTTTTCAAAAAAACCGTGATTCCGCGACGCCATAAGAATGAGGTCTATGTGATGTCTCTTGACATAGTCAAATATTCCATCGGCTTTGTCCTTGGGTTCACTGATCACTTCAAATCCTGGGTTTAGCGGTTCCAGCATGCGGAGCACTTGTTGCTTGCCCAAAATTTTTTCAGGGGTTTGTCCCTGTGTCGCCGGGTCGACATGCACGATGTGGGTTTCTGCCCCAAGCTGACCCGCTAAGCGGATAATGCTTGCCGCGGGAGTAATGTATTCCACATCTTTAAGATCCGTGGCATAGACTACTTTTCGTATAGGCTTGAAGACATGATTACGGGGCACAATAAGCAAGGGGGCAGCGCCGGATTTCGCAACATCCATCGTATTCCGGCCGATGAGTGTATTCTCGATATCGGATAGGCCTGCAATACCCATAACAATGAGTGATACGGCATGCTCAGCCACGATCGCTTCTACACCCGCCTTTACCGGCTTGTCATCTGCTATGAAGACAAACTGATCTTTGGGTAGGGCGGCGGGGATGTATAGCTTAGCCGTCATTTTCTCCAGGTGCCGGAGGGTGGCTTGCTCATACGTCGCATGCTCACCATAGCCATCCGAAGGCCTGTGGGCATACGAATGGTAAAATATCAGTTTACTCGCATGAAGGTAAGTAGCCATGTCTACGGCATATTGGGCTGCGGTGTAGGCAACGTCAGAAAAGTCCACCGGTATCAAAAATGTCTTCATATCACAATCTATCCTTTCTGTTTATCAGCGTATCCAAATACTTTCTGCAACAAAGGAGTGGTGCGTGTACCACCCAGGTTGTTCCGTATTTTCAATTCTTCCTGTGCTACTTGGTAAAAGAGACCATCGATGGCTTTCTGAGTAACGTATTTATTCAAATCCGTTTCTATTTTCTCATTAACCAGGGGTATTTGATTATAACGGGTAACCACGGCGTTCCAGTATTGTGCGACGTTATGCTTGCCGAGCGCTCCCTGCACAATCGGGCTGAACCGCTTTGTCAATTCGTTGGTGGTGGTCCGTTTAAAGAAGTCGGTAGCGGCATCCTGCTGGCCACTGAGGAGGATGTTTGTCGCATCCCGGATGGTCAACTGGGAGAGTGAAGACACAAAGACGGGAGCAGCTTCGCTCACGGCACTTTCCGCTGCGCGGTTGAGACTTTGGATGAGGTTGTCACAGAGCGAGCCAAGCCCTATCCCGCGGAGGGCGCTTTCCACTTTTTGGGCCTCGGGCGGCATCAGTATCTTCACGGCGGCATTGCCCAAAAAGCCATCTTGTACGGCCAACGACTTGATGCTGCGATCTAGTCCCTGGCTGAGGGCCTGCTTAATGCCGGAAGCGGCTTCGCCGGCACTTATCGAAGAAGAAGCCGAAGAAGAAGCCGGCTCACTTGTCCGACCGGAGGTGGCCACCTGGTTAAGCGTATCGCATTGTGTAAACAACAGTAGGCACAAGGCCGCAGGAAGTGTTTTCAAACCACTCATCAATAACTAATAATTTTAAAAAACGAATATCGTCCCAAACATAGGCAACTTACCCTGTATATGCAAGTTTTAAGCCATGGCTTTGTTATTGTTGATAACGGACTTCTGCCATTACCGGGAAATGATCGGAAGGCACCTTTCCTTGATAACTGTCTGTGAGTATTCCATAGCGCAGTACCGTAAACGGCTTTGACAGGAAAATATGATCAATACGGCTGTCTCCTGTTTTCTTGATGTCAAAGCCGTTATATGTGCTACTTGGTGCATATTTCAGTGGCGACAACACATACGCATCGGTCACCTCGCCGCTATTATTGAGCACCTCATAACTTTCGTTACGCTGGTCTACATTGAAATCGCCCGTGATAATCATCGGAACGCCACTGCCCAGCTCATGGGCTTTTTTCACAATGAGTTTTGCACTTTCCTTACGTGCTTCGACACCTACATGGTCGAAATGGGCATTGAAGAGGAAAAATTCAAAACCGGTATGTTTGTCCTTGAAAAGCCCCCAAGTACAGATGCGGGGTAATGCAGCATCCCATCCTTTATTGGGCACTTCCGTATTTTCGGCAAGCCAGAAATTGCCTTGTTTGAGCGCCTCAAACTTGGCGGTGTTGTAAAATATCGCAGAATGTTCGCCACCATCCTTGCCGTCATCACGGCCTACCCCAATGTAGGTATAACCGGGTAGATTTTTTTTGATATCCTCCAATTGGTGCTTGAGACCCTCCTGGGTGCCGAAAATATCGAACCCATGAAACCGGATAAGCTGTACCAAGTGGGGGTGCCGGTCTTTCCATAAGTTGCCGACATCGCCGGAAGCATCATACCGGATGTTGTATGAGGCCACGATGAATTGCTGCGCAATGCAGATGGTGAGACTGAAAAAAAGGAGTGTAATGGTGCTTAAAATCCGTTTCATGTGTTATTTTTTTTGTTTTTTGATGACATCAAGTAGCAATGCCGGTTCGTCTGTCGTGATGAACTCTACATGTTGGTTGAGCAGGAGGCGCATTTCGTCTTCGGTATTGACAGTCCATGCGTTGATAACAAGCCCCAAGCTCTTGGCTTCCCTGATCCAGGTCGGGTTTTTCTTGTATACGCTGAAATGATAATCCAGGCCATATAGCCCATCTCGCTTTACTTGCTCGGGATCGATATCTCCATTGAGGTAGTAAACCTTGGCATTGGGGTCACGCTTGATGAATTGTTTGCAGGCGTCGTAGTCAAAGGCGATGTATTCTACCCATGCTTCGGCTCCCAACTTTTTAACTAACTGCACAGCCAGATCGGCAGCGTACAGGGTACGTTCTTTACCCAGCTTAGACGTTTTTAGCTCAAAGATAAGCTTGGTGTTTTGCTGTTTCATACCCGCGCGTAGGTATTCTTCGGCTGTAGGGATGGATTCGCCGTTGGGGTGCTTTTTGTTCAGCAGCTCGGCATAAGTAGCCGTGGCGATATCGATGTCGTAAAATTCAGCGTCGTGATTAACAACCAATACATCATCTTTCGTAAGATGGACGTCGAACTCAGAGCCTGCACATCCCAGTTCAATGGCGCGCTGTAGTGATGCGAGGGAGTTTTGCGGCAGGCCATCGGCCTTCCATGCTCCTCGGTGGGCGATGACTTGATTGTCAATAAACTGCGCAAAAGAAATGTGCGGCATGGCGTATACCGTTAGCATAAAAAAAATCCGTGTCAGTTTGTTCATGTTCTCAATTTTGGCCGCTAGTTAGCCTATTTGTATTAGCGTAATGTTGGTTAAAGGTAGTCATTTTGTTAAAAATGCGATACAAATATCAGTTTTTTAGCGGCCTGCCATCACTGATTTCACTGAGTAAATTGGTATCTTTGCTGAAAACTAATTTGTTATGGCTTATGCTTGGCGGCATGCTGGTAGGACTTTTTGGCTTGCTGGAGCTGAGTTAACTATATTTGTCTGACCAAATGTAACATCATGAACCATCGGTTGTCATATTTTTAATGAGTAGTACGAAAAGCATACTGCGCAGATGGTGGCACGCGCTTCCAATCGAACTGATAAGCTGGATGGCAGCGTTGGTGGTTCTTTATTGTTCGGCCGGGCATGGCCATCATTTTACATTATGCCCATTGGAAAATTTAGGGTTTGAGTGGTGCCCCGGGTGTGGCATCGGACGGGCCATCGGTCTATTTATGCACGGCGAAGTCATGGAATCCTTTCGTATGCATTGGCTTGGTATACCAGCCTTTTTTGTCATTGTTCATCGAATATACACCTTGTCAAAAAGAATTCATTTCAACAGGATAACATATCACCAATATGAGCAACCGCAATATATTAATGACCATTAGGGGCATTTCTCCGGAAGAGTTGATGTACCTCGAACACGCGACGAAGACATTTACTGAGGAGCAAGTGAAGCATTTCGTGTTTATTTATCATAGTAAGCGGAAAAACGCCCAGGATATCTTGTTGTTTACCTTACTGGGATTTTTGGGTTTTGCAGGTATCCAACGATTTATCCTGAATCAGGTAGCCATGGGCATCATCTATTTCCTTACGGTAGGCTTCTGCTTTATCGGCACGATTGTAGACCTGATTAACCATAAAAGCATGACCGATGAATACAACCAGCGGATGGCCCGCGAGTCGGCTATGATGGTGATGGGCGGATTTTAAGCCCCGTGCCATTCCCGGTAGAACTGCTCCAGGTACTGTTCCATGAAGGCATGCCGTTCCTCCGCAATCTGCTTGGCTTTGGTCGTATTCATTTTGTCCTTTAATAGCAGGAGTTTTTCATAGAAGTGATTGATGGTCGGCGCCGTGCTGTTTTTGTAGGCTTCTTTATCCTGATGGATGTTTGGAGCGACCTCAGGATCGTATAATTCGCGGTTTTTGAATCCGCCGTAGTGGAAGGCTCGCGCGATGCCTATAGCGCCTATCGCATCCAAACGATCGGCGTCCTGCACAATTTCGAGTTCTTTGGAATGAAAGGCGATATGGCCTAAACTGGCTTTGTACGACATATTCAGGATGATCGCTTGCACATGTTCTATGATATCCTGCCGGACCTTGAGGCTTTGCAGGAAGTCGCCGGCAATCTTTGGCCCCAGTGTTTCATCCCCGCCGTGGAATTTGCTGTCTGCGATATCATGCAGCAGGGCAGCCAACTCACAGATAAGGCGGTCGGCCGATTCTTGCTGAAGGATAAGCTTCACGTTGTTCCACACCCGTTGGATGTGCCACCAGTCATGGCCGGCCTCGGCATGGACAAGTCGTTGGCGGACAAAGCCGGCTGTTTGCCGGATCAGCGATTCGTCAGCTTGGCTCATCAGTGGTGTGGCGTTTTGTTCCTGTATATAGTTCATATTCCAGCAGGCGGCAATCCAGCCTGCCGTTGTAAAATTCGATCCGACGCGATGCGCGGAGGCCGATTTTTTTGGCAAGGTCCGGATTGCCGGTAAATACGTAGCCGCGTTTGCCGGCTCCCTGTTGTTTAAGGAAGTCGCCGATACGGCCATATGTTGCTTCAAGCTTACTGTGCGTGCCCATACGGTCTCCATATTCGGGATTGAACACGATTACTCCCGGGCCATCGGGTAGTGGCGTTTCCGCAAAATCGCAGACTTGGAAGTCGATGAGTTGATCGACACCGGCCGTCTTGGCATTCATCCGGGCAATTTCCACGGCTTCTTTTGCAATGTCGGAAGCAATGATTTTGGCCGTCGTCTTTTTATCCACCTGCTCTTTAAGTCTCCGCCGTTCCGCAAAAAACACTTGCTCGTCATAACCCAGTATGTGCATGAACCCGTAGTTCATACGGAAAAGGCCCGGTCTGCGGTTGGTGGCAATAAGTGCTGCCTCGATAGCCAATGTGCCGGAACCGCACATGGGATTAATGAATGCCGACTGCCCATCCCACGCAGTGGCGTATACCACCGATGCGGCCAATGCCTCTAACATGGGCGCTTTACCGGGATGTTTGCGGTAACCATGTTTGGCAAGCACCTCGCCTGAGGTATCGAGAAAGACTTCGGCTTGGTTGTCCTGCCAGTATAAATGCACAACCGTCTTGTGGAAATCTGGACCGCTATCGGGGCGTAGCCCTTTTTTGCTTTTAATGCGATCAGCAATTGCGTCCTTTACTTTCAGGTTTGCAAACAACGGCGTGGTAATGGTTGGATTATGCACGTTGGATGTGACCGAAATATAGCCATCAAAAGCGATGAGATCTTCCCAAGGAATATCCGATAATGCTTCGTAAAGTTCATCCGGATTACTGGCCCGGAAGGCTTTTAGCGAGTAAAGCACCTGGCTGGCGCAGCGTAAATTGAGGTTGAGCCTGATGCAATCGTTCCCTGTGGCTTGCAGTTCTATGCCGGTAGCAAAGGTACGCTTGGTAGCAAACCCGAGCTCTTGTACTTCGTTTTGCAGGTAGGGCGACAACCGTCGATAACAGGTGATGATGATTTTACTGGGGGTGTTGAAAACTTCCATAAGATTTTGGCAAAGTTAGTTATTATTGTTCGCTAAAAAATATGTAGTTTTACCGTTTTAATAAACGAGGCAAGTAATGGAAATACGAGGAAAAGTACACGAAATTGGTGATGTGCAACAGGTTACCGATACATTCAAGAAAAGAGATCTAATAATCCAATATGCGGAAAACCCTCAATTTGTCGAATATATCCGTTTCGAGGCAACGCAGGATCGGACGACGTTGTTCGACAACCTGAGTGTGGGCGATGAGGTAGAAGTTTCATTCAATCTACGTGGACGTCCCTGGACCAATAAAGACGGGGTAACCAGTTATTTCAACTCACTGGTTGCATGGCGTGTAGCCAAGGTTACCACCACTCCGGTGGCAAACGCGGGCCAGGCAGCTTCCGGTCCTCAGGCATTTGATGCCCCTCCTACGGTAGATATTTCTGCAGATGATGGAAAAGACGACGATTTGCCCTTTTAATCCGAATATAGTTTTAGTTGATAATAAATCAATAAAGGTAGTGCGATGAGTGCTGCCTTTTTTTATTTCTTTTTACTCCCAGCGTTTTTTCGGGGTACAGGTCATGTCGGCAATTTTCCGCAGCAGGATCGGCCGCTGGTCATAGCGGTTTTCGAGCACAAGGAAGTCGGCACTATACCGGACAATTTTGAAACGCGGTAGATACTGCCCAGTACGGTGGCACCCGGAGGTTTTCCGGCGCCAGTCCGGCTTGGTATAAAGCCCATCTACCAGAAGGCTATCGCCACGTACCACATACACACCTATGGCGTATTCAGTCCATTGCCCCGCATTGTAGCAAGAATCTGCTACATTCTTGACTTTGGATCTCGTCCGCAGCGTTGCATAAATGGAGTCGCACGTGAATTTTAATTCGTGCAGCGTATATTGTAAAAGCGCATGTTGCATGGGTACGCTGTCCTGTATCCAAAGGCCTTGCAGGTAATCCGCTCCTTCACTTTGTACATCCGGATTGAAGTGGCAACTGCTCATGCTTAGAAAAAGCATACCGGCCAAATGTAGCCGGTATACTATGCTGTGCGATTTATGTCGTACTAGACGGGTCACAACCACGATCTACTTCAGCCCGCCAATCATATCTTCTGGGCGAACCCATTCGTCAAACTGTTCGTTGGTGAGCAAGCCCAATTCCAGTGCCGCTTCACGCAAGGACTTGTTTTCCTTATGGGCTTTCTTAGCGATTTTGGCTGCATTTTCGTAGCCAATGTGAGGATTGAGCGCAGTGACGAGCATCAGCGAATTTTCGAGATGTTTCTTGATGCCGTCGTAGTTTGGCTCGATGCCGGTAGCGCAATGCTCATTGAACGAAATGCAAGCGTCGCCAATCAATTGGGCGGATTGCAGAAAGTTGGCCGCCATAACCGGTTTGAAGACGTTAAGTTCGTAATGGCCGTTAGCGCCACCGAAGGAAATGGTTACATCATTGCCAATAACTTGTGCAGCCACCATCGTAAGCGCTTCGCACTGCGTTGGATTTACCTTGCCAGGCATAATGGATGAGCCCGGTTCGTTCTCTGGAATCAGGATTTCGCCAATGCCCGAACGCGGGCCGGAAGCGAGCATACGGATATCATTGGCAATTTTGTGCAGCGATACGGCCAATTGCTTCAATGCGCCATGACTTTCTACAATCGCATCGTGAGCCGCCAACGCCTCAAATTTGTTGGGTGCCGTGCGAAAGGGTAATCCCGTAAAGTCGGCGATATACTTGGCTACGGTTTCTGCATAACCTTTTGGTGTGTTGATGCCGGTGCCAACAGCGGTGCCGCCCAGGGCCAGCTCAGCGAGGTGAGCCAACGTATTTTTAAGCGCTTTCAAGCCATAGTCGAGCTGGGCCACATAGCCCGAAAATTCCTGTCCGAGGGTCAGGGGGGTTGCGTCCATCAAGTGGGTGCGACCTATCTTGACAACATTGGCGAACGCTTCGGCTTTTGCTTTCAGCGTGTCGCGTAGCTTTTCCACGCCGGGGATGGTCACTTCCACTATTTTTTTGTAGGCTGCGATATGCATGGCCGTAGGGTAGGTATCGTTGGATGACTGTGACTTGTTTACATCATCATTGGGGTGAATGAAAGGCTTGCCTTCCCCCAATTTGTTGCCCTGGATGACATGAGCGCGGTTAGATACCACCTCGTTGACGTTCATGTTTGATTGGGTCCCGGATCCGGTTTGCCAAACAACCAGGGGAAATTGATCAGCCAATTGCCCTGCCAGAATTTCATCACACACCTGCGCAATCAGATCACGTTTTTCAGTAGGCAGTATGCCCGCGTCTGCATTGGTGTAAGCCGCGGCCTTCTTGAGGTATGCAAAGGCCTCGATGATTTCCGCGGGCATGGAAGCTGCAGGTCCGATTTTAAAATTGTTGCGCGAGCGTTCGGTCTGGGCGCCCCAATACTTGTCGGCAGGTACTTGCACCTCGCCCATGGTATCGTGTTCTATTCTATATGACATGGAATTGTTATTTTGATTATGCTTACAAAGTTACGAAGATATGGGAGATGTGGAAATATCGAAAGCATTGAGTCAGCGAAAAGGTAGAAAACCTGTTTGACCCCCATTACCTCGCCACCTCGATATCATGAAGATTTCCCGGCCGGGCAGGAATTTCATCGTGCTAGGATATATTATATGCAAAGCCACCCAAAACCAACATGGTATATTGGGTGGCTTTATTTTCGTTGCGCCTCCCGGGGCCTACGGCATGAGGAAAACTCCACTGTCCTATCGGGTGTCTTCCTACCAGCCGGGATTCTGTATCAGCGCACGGTTTCGGTCGATCTCAGATTGAGGGATCGGCCATAAGTAATGCCGCTCTTGGAATACACGGGTCTCAAATACCGTACGGCGATAGAACTCGGGGTCATCGAAATCTGATACGGGCGCCTCTACGTTCATCCCTTCGAATGGCCCACCGTCTGTTTCCATAGCGATTTTCCATCGTCTGGTATCAAAATAGCGGTGGTTTTCGAATGCTAATTCCACCTGTCTTTCCTGTTGGATGCGCCGACGCATCTCTTCTTGGGTGTATTCGCCCTCAAGTTTTGGGATACCGGCCCGCTCACGTATCAGGTTGATATAACGAAGGATATCCGGATTCCCGGGATCATACTCGTTCAGTGCTTCGGCATAATTGAGATAAACCTCGCCCAGACGAAACATGACGTACGGCCTCCTGACAAAACGGTTCAGCCGTGGATTACTGTTCGGGTGAATGTTCTTTCGGATTAAATAGCCGGTGCGTGAGAAATCCCAGGTGCCCTCCATGCCGGTATTTCCATAACGATGCATCCCAACCCTGATATCACCTTCGTCGCGATGAACCCAATACGAACCGTTATAGACAATCGATGCATAGAAACGGGGCTCCCGATTTACGTACATGTTGTAAGTCCCAGCCGTGGTGTACCGCGTATCCGCTGTGGAAAATCCGGTTTCGACATACCCCGAGCCTTCTTCATCAATGGCTTTGCCATTAGCCATAAAATAGGCGTCCACTTGTTTTTGCGTAGCGCCAATACCCGACCATCCGCCACCAAAGCGGGGAGAAGCGTGTCGCTCCCAATCCCCGTCATTCCACGCTGGACGGACAAAAATCTGCTCCCTGTTCCAAGGCTCCAAAACTACGCCGGAATAGGACGCAATGGGCTCAACGTTCCCGTCGCTGTCCGTCACCTTATACAGGTCGAAATGATTGAGATCAATAATCGCTTTTGCCGCATCAGCAGCAAGCTTCCATTTGTTTTCGTCGTAGCTTTGGCTGATCAACGGTGTTCCGCCTTCATTGGTAAACGAGGCGTAGTCGGTATTTCCGTTGTAAAGGGGGCTTGCCGCATACAGCAGCAGACGCGCCTTTACAGCCATGGCCATTGACCTGGTGGCGCGGCCTTCTTCCCTTGCATTGGTCTGCACAAGTGGCAGGGCTTGTCCTGCTGCATCCAATTCACTGGCGATGTAGCTGACGCATTCATCAAAGGTATTTCTCGGGATCAATAGGTTGTCAAACGGCGTATCGGGTGGAATTACCTCGTCACCCAGCAGAATGACAGGCCCGTATTGCCGCAATAGGCAAAAGTAAAAATAGGCCCGCAAAAACCGGGCTTCCGCCCAATACTGGTCAATCAATGCCTGGCCGTTGGGTAACTTGAGTATTTCCGCATTTCCGCCAATATGCTGCATGAAATAGGTAGCCGATCGGATGCCGCGATAGTAATGTTCCCAGAATTGGAAATATCCGGAGTTCGGGTCCCAAGCGCCCAGATTGATGAAATAGGTGTTATAGCCGCTCCGGGCCCAGGTCATATCCGCTTCATCCGCTACGCCCATCCACGGGTTTTCCGACCATTGGTTATTTTCTTCCCGTATACGGGCGTAGATGTTTGCCAGGTACTGTTCCGATTCCAGGCGCCTATTAAATACTTCCTCAATAGTGATGCGATCATCCGGAACCTGATCAAAGAAATTCTTTTGGCATCCAAAGGTGGTGAGTAAAAGGCACAGTCCACTGACAAGCGCTGTAATGTATGTCTTTTGTTTCATGGTTGACGAAGCTTAAAATGTTAATTGAATGCCCAAACTGTATGTCTTGTGCTGCGGGTAATTTGTTCCGCGCCCGTTCCCCATCTCCACATCCCAGATCTTAAATTCCGATAGCGTGAATAAGTTAAATCCTTGGAAGAAAATCGTAGCAGACTCCAGTTGGAATCGATTGGTAAAGCGCTTATTGAGCGTGTAATTCAGGTCCAATGTCTTCAATCGCAGAAACGAACCGTTTTTGACCCACCATGAGCTTGTTCGATAGTTCATGTTCTCGTCACCGAACGTCAAGCGGGGGTAGAACGCGTTGAAGTTTTGATTTTCCGCTGTCCAACGGTCTTCGATAATGGTCAATAAATTCCCTCTCGTACCTCCCTGCTGAAATGGTACAAGGCCTTCTCCGTTTAATAGGATGTCTACATTGCCGATTCCCTGAAAGAATGCCGCCATGGAGAATTGCCCCCATCGAAAGCCGGCACGCAGGCCATACACCAGCTGCGGCGTATCGCCGTAACCGATAGGCGCCTCATCATTGGAGTCAATCATTCCATCGCCATTGAGGTCGCGGTACCGGATATCGCCGACGCGCACATCGCCTATCTGCGTCGCGCTGTTTTCGATCTCCTCCTCACTCCTGAATAACCCTTCTGCTATCAAGCCGAAGCGCTGGCCAATACGTTGGCCCTTCCGCTCGCGCCAGGGATAGTTCCAGGGAGGCAGGTCGTCGTCAATCACGACATTCCGGTTGTATGTGACTGTTCCCTGGAAGTTGACACTGAAGTTGCCGGATAATGCTCCGTCATAGGTCAGTGAGGCGTCTAATCCTTTGTTTTCGGTGATTCCCAGGTTGCCATATGGGTTATTCAGCAAGCCCACGAATGCGGGGACAGAACTTCTGCGCAAGAATGAGCCTTCGCGACGTTCATGAAACAGATCGAATTGTATATTTAACCGATTACCCGGCGCAAAGCGTGTGTCTACGTCGATGCCGATATTCGTTTTGGTCGCCTTTTCCCAGCTGACGTCGACCGCGTATTCGGCGATATCCAATCCGCTGAATGAGTTATTCCAATCCCTGCCGAAGGTGTATCCTCCCGCTCCTTCGCCCACCGTGCCGATATATGCAAAACGGCGGCCACCGATGTCGGCGTTACCGACTTGGCCATGTGAGAAGCGGAATTTGGCCATTGGAAAGACATCGCTTAATGACCCGAAGAATGGTTCATTCGATATAACCCAGCCCAGACCGACCGACGGAAAGAACCCGTATCGGCGGTTGGGTAAAAAATTCTCGGACCCATTGTAGCCAAAGTTTACCTCCAAAAGGTATTTTTCCTTAAAGCCATAAGTGGCGCGTCCTGCAAGGCCACGGAGCCGGTAGGGTAAAGATCCGATGAAGTCTCCGGAGAAATTGTCGATGTAATCGCTTTGATTAAAAAGGAGCATACCCGTTGCCTGGTGATTACCGAACGACCCTGTGTAGTTCAGCGCGCTCTCGGTATAAAAATTACGGTTGCTGGTTTGATTTGTTCGTTCAAACCCCAGATAGGGACTGCCGACATACGTTTGCTCAAAAACCAGCTCGCCGTTTTCATCCCGTTGCGTAGCCAGATATGTGTCGGGCCGTTTTAGTCTTCTGGCAGCTGTTTCGTTATACGAATCGAATGAAAACATCGACGTTAACGACAGGCCGGGGATCAGCATGTGGAGATCCTGAGTGGCTCGGATATTCGAATTGATTCGGTTGCGCCACTCCGTGACATATCCCGTTTGTGTCAGCATAGCATAGGGATTTTGTAATTCACCGCCACGCTGGTCGCCAACATATCCATTGCTGTACAAAACAGGGAATGCGATCGGTGTGGCTTGCATGGCCATCCCGAAAATCCCTCCGGTAGAAGAGCCCGGAAAGTTGCCATTCATGATGTACCCTTGAACACCCAGATCAATTTTTGTTGTAGCGGTTGCTTGCATAGAAAGGTTGGTGGTGAAATTATAGCGGTCCAGCTTGATTTGCGAATTGTAGTTCTGGAGTTCATCACGCTTGAATAGTCCGACCTCACTAAAGTATGCTGTAGAGACATAAAAATTCACACGATCCGATCCGCCCGTCATATTCAAGTTTGCGCGGCGATTATGGCCGAATTTATTGAAAACTTCATCGTACCAGTTGACGTCCGGATAAAGATCAGGGTCTTCGCCGCTGGCTGTTTTCGCAATGATGTCCTCCGAATAACGGGCTGCCTTGCCTCTTGTTGTATGCGCTTCGTTGACGATTCGCATATAAGTGGCCCCATCAACCAGCGACGGGATACGTGTGAATTGGTTGATGGCTTCATTATAACCTGCGGTGATATTGATGCGGCCGGGCTTGCCCTTCCGGGTGTTGATAAGGATGACACCGTTCGCGCCGCGAACACCATAGACCGCCGTTGCCGAGGCGTCCTTTAAAATGGAAAAGCTTTCGATGTCTTCGGGGTCTATATCGGAAAACGGACGTTGCACACCATCAACCAGCACTAAGGGGCTGCTTGACCCCGTTAACGTGGAAACACCCCTGATCCAGACATTTGCGTTATCATATCCCGGTTCGCCGCTCCGTTGGACGGCCACTATTCCCGATAGTCTGCCCGCCAATACCGTTGAAAGATTCCGTACCGGGGTTTTCAGTTCCTCTGGTTTTACCGTGGCCTGAGAGCCAATGTTGGTGATTTTCTTCTGTACGCCAAATCCCACCACGACGACTTCGTCCAGACCGGTATTATCCTCTTGCAAAACCACGTCGAAAACGGATTGCGTTCCAACGGCAATTTCTTGGGTGACATAGCCGACGTAAGAGAAGATTAGGGTGGTAACAGGGCCCGACGGCGCGTCCAATACGAATTTGCCATTGATATCCGTACTGGTGGTCGCCTTCGATTCCTTTACCGCCACCGAAACACCAACCAATGGTGCGCCAAGGCTGTCCGTCACCGTACCCGTAATGGTTCGTTGCCGAGTTACGATTGCCATTTTTTCGGGCTGTATATCCGTTCGTGAGTTGCTCGAACGCTTGATGACAACCGTATTTTCCTGGATATGCCAGTCGAGATTCTTGTTTGCGAGAATGGCCGTCATCGCATCAGCCAACTCCAATTGTTCGATATTCAAACTGATGCGGGTTGACGCAATCTTATTTCCGATGAAAAAGAACGAAACACCCTGTTGCCGTTGTACACTGTTCATCACTTCTTGTAGCGTTGCATTGCGGACATTCAGCGTGATTTTTTGAGCGTTACTCTCAGCGAAGGATTGCAAAACGAACACCGCAATCAAAAAAGTCGTCAGTTTCATTATTCGTATATATTGGTAGATACAGGAATAGATATCCTTGTTCACACATCGTGAAAAACTCATATATTTGCTTTGTTTGGGTGGTTATAATTTTGGTTATTTCCATGTAGCGATACGTCAGGAGTACTATCCAAACGTATATGCCGGGTGGTGTTGTGAGCATCATCCGGATTTTTGCGCTGTAAATGAGGTCTCAACTCATTCGGGTGCTGGTTTTATCATCGCTTTTCAGTTTAATTGGTTATTTAATCGGTCGTGTTTAATTCATGTTATTCGGTACCCACAACGAGCTGAAGTCCGCTCTTTTTAGCGATGACTTCGAAGTCAAGCCCGGCTTCCTCCAATATGCTCAAGAACGCTCCAAGCGACATATTTCGCTCAATCTTTCCATAGAACTCAATCGTATGCAGGTCGTTTCGGTAAACCACTTCGATATCGTACCATCGTGCCAATTGGGCAAAAGCCTCCTGTGGCGAATCGCCGTCGAAATAGAAAAACCCGTCTTTCCATGCGGTGTGCTGGCTGACATCCACCCATTCAACCCGAACGGATGATGTGTCGACAATCCCTTGCTGGCCCGGGCGGAGTGTGAACGGCGCATGCGCGTGATTAATGCGCGAGTTGTCAAGCCCTACCTGCACCTTTCCTTTTACCAACGTGGTTTTCGTTTCGGGCTCGTCTGGGTACGCACTGATGTTGAATTCAGTACCCAGCACGTTGATCGTCTGCCTGCCGGAAATGACCTTAAAAGGTCTGGAGTCTTCCGCAACAACAAAATACCCTTCGCCCGCGATTTCAACAACACGTTCATTACGGTCAAAGGCTGTCGGATACCGTAACGACGAGGATGCGTTTAGCCAGATTTGCGTACCATCTTGCAATACGATTTGGTATGTTCCCCCTCTCGGTGTCGTGAGTATAGCATACGGCGGACCGGTGTGGCCTGTCGGTGCAGCTTCGTATTGATCCAGTAGTCTGCTGCCATCAGTATAGGAAATGTTCTGATCTCTGAAAATTATCCCATGTTGTGTTTCATCGAGCGTGATTGTCCGCCCATCAGTGAGTGTTAAGGTAGCCCGGTTTCCACCTGGTTGGATGTTCTCTGCACGTACGATATCCGACCGCGTATGGCCGGGTTGTTTTTCAAGAAACCACCAAGCCAAGGTAGCCGCTGCGATGACCATCGCTGCAACATACGGCAGCCACTTGTTCAACCGACGTTTTGGACGACGTGCGATGGATCGCCGGATATGTTCATTCATGCGTTTGAGACGGACAACACCCGCTTCCGTGTCAACGAGGAAAAGCAATGTGCGTAGATCTTCCCGGAGCGTTTCTTCGGAATCCAACCGCGCAAGCGTTGCGCGATGTTGGACATCTTCATCTGCCCATTGCTCGATTTGTTGGTTTTCTGTATCGGTGGCAATCCCCTGTAGCCTGCGCACAAGCAATTGCTCGATGTCTTTTCCGGTTCTCAATCTAAGGGTCTTTGGACGCTATTACGATATTTCCAATGAAACCTTTCCGATTATTACAAAAAAACTGTATCCGGAAATGCTCACGTTTTAGGAGCATGACAATTCAAATTGCCGATTCGCTAACGACAAAAAAGCGACGTAGATTAACAGGTCTTTTCCTTTAAATAACTTTTGAAGCCGTGCTAATGCTTTGGATCGCGCGATGAATACGGCGTTTGAATTCATGCCCAATTCAGCGCCTATTTCTTCCGTGCTCAATCCATCAATGAAAGTGAGTTTAAAAACCCGTTGTTGCGTAGGCGAGAGCCTCTTGATCGCTGCGTAGATGAGTTGTAAGGTTTCCGCATGTATCATCCGTGCGAGCAAGTCGCTGTCTGCCTGTAGCAACTCTTCCTTAAGTTCGCCGGATGCCGCCCGTAGGCGATTTCCAATTCCTTTAAGGTAGTCTATGCAAGCATTGCGGGTGGTTAGGTAGAGGAACGATTTCAGGTGTGCTTCGCTCTCCAACCGTTCACGGGCTTCCCAAAGCTTCAGGAACGCATCCTGGACGAGCTCTTCGGCTATCGAATCGTCACCGACCATACGGTAAGCAAACAGTAAAAGGCCCCGGGCATACCGGTCGAAATACGCGGAAAGTATCCGCTCATCTCCCGACTTGAACTGTTCGAATGACATCTATTTATACCGTTGGTTGCAACAAGTATAGCAAATTTGAACAATACCGCAATTTAAAAAAGCCCCCGGAACCGAAATGGCGCCGGGGGCTGTATGAGGGCTGGGAATACTTCCTTATTTACTTAGGTACATCGACTTTTTGGCGTACATCTCGCGGAAGAACGGATCATCCAGATCTTTGATAAAGCGAATTGCCTCGCCCGTCGATTTCATTTCGGGACCCAGCTGTTTATCCACATCCGGGAATTTGTCAAACGAGAAGACCGGTACTTTGATGGCATAACCCGTAAGCTTGCGTTCGATGTTGAAGTCTTTCAGTTTGTTTACGCCAAGCATGATCTTGGTGGCAATATTGATATAAGGCACGTCATAAGCCTTGGCAATAAAGGGCACGGTGCGTGACGCCCGCGGATTGGCTTCGATGACATACACTTTTTCGTCTTTGATGGCAAATTGTATGTTGAGCAAGCCCTTTACTTTGAGAGCCTTGGCAAGCTTGATGGTGTATTGCTCCATTTGGCGCTGCACGTTTTCAGGCAGGCTGAATGGCGGAAGTACGGCACTTGAATCGCCCGAGTGTATGCCTGCAGGTTCAATGTGTTCCATCATGCCGATGATATGAACGTCTTCACCATCGCAAATAGAATCAGACTCTGCTTCCTCGGCGCGGTCAAGGAAGTGGTCGATAAGAACACGGTTGCCCGGCAAGTTGCGCAATAGTTTTACCACAGCTTTTTCGAGTTCTTCATCGTTGATGACGATGCTCATACGCTCGCCCCCGAGCACGTAGCTTGGGCGTACCAGTACCGGATAACCCACTTCGTTCGCAACCTTGAGTGCCTCCTCGGCACTTTCAGCTACGCCGTACTTCGGATAAGGGATGTCGAGCGATTTCAGTAAATCCGAGAAACGACCGCGATCTTCCGCCAAATCCATATCTTTGAAGGAGGTTCCGATGATTTTGATGCCATTGGCTTCGAGTTTCTCCGCCATCTTCAAGGCAGTTTGACCCCCCAACTGTACGATTACCCCTTCAGGTTTTTCCAATGCTATGATTTCGCGGACGTGTTCCCAATAAACGGGTTCAAAATACAGCTTGTCGGCCATATTGAAATCGGTGGACACCGTCTCAGGGTTGCAGTTGATCATGATAGACTCAAATCCGGCCTCCTTGGCTGCCAGCAGGCCATGCACACAGGAGTAGTCAAATTCAATGCCTTGTCCGATACGGTTCGGACCAGAGCCAAGCACGATGATTTTCTTACGGTCGGACACCACCGATTCGGTTTCTTCCTCGAAGGTTGAATAATAGTAGGGAGTTTGTGCCGGAAATTCCGCTGCACACGTATCGACCATTTTATATACCCTTCGGATGCCGAGTTCCGTGCGGCGGTGGTATACATCATCTTCCGTGACGTTGCCCAGCAACCAGGCAATCTGTACATCCGAATAGCCTTTTTGTTTCAATGCGAGGAAAAAGTCGCGCGGGATATTATTCAGTTGATACCGGCGTAGCTCGGCCTCAAGATGCACCAACTCTTGGATTTGTAGAAGGAACCACTTGTCGATGTGCGTCGCTTTCCGGATGGATTCCAACGGAACGCCCAGCTCAAACGCATCTTTGATGTGGAATATGCGGTCGCTGCTTGGGTGTTCGAGGCTGTGCATAATCTCCTCAAGGTTGCGCAGTTGCTTGCCGTCAGCGCCCAGCCCATGGCGTCCGGTCTCCAAGCTTTGGCAAGCTTTCTGCAACGCTTCGATGAAGGTACGGCCAATGGCCATGACTTCGCCTACCGATTTCATTTGTAGGCCCAATTCGCGGTTAGCCCCCTTGAATTTAGCAAAGTTCCAGCGAGGAACTTTCACGATGACATAATCAAGCGTTGGTTCGAAATACGCGGAAGTCGTCTTCGTGATTTGATTTTCGATTTCATCGAGGTTATAGCCGATGGCTAACTTCGATGCAATTTTGGCAATGGGATATCCAGTGGCTTTAGAAGCTAATGCCGACGAGCGAGATACGCGCGGGTTGATTTCGATGGCGATGATTTCCTCGTTTTCCGGATTGACAGAAAATTGCACATTACATCCGCCCGCGAAGTTGCCAATGGCCCGCATCATTTGGATGGCTTGGTTGCGCATCTGTTGGTAGCAACGGTCGCTGAGCGTCATACCGGGTGCTACCGTTATCGAGTCGCCGGTGTGGATACCCATCGGGTCGAAGTTTTCAATGGTACAGATGATAATGACATTATCATTGTTGTCGCGAAGCAATTCCAGCTCAAACTCTTTCCAGCCCAATACGGCCTGTTCTACCAATACCTCATGCGTAGGAGAGGCTTGCAGTCCGCGGCTAAGCGCAGCTTCGAAATCTTCTTTCTTGTGTACAAAACCACCGCCCGTGCCACCCAAGGTATAAGACGGCCGGATAACCAGCGGAAAGCCGATTTCCTGGGCAGCTTCTTTCCCTTCGAGGAAGGAGTTGGCGATTTTCGATTTGGCGATACCTACCCCGATGTCAACCATCAGCTTGCGGAATTCTTCGCGGTTTTCCGTCTTTTCAATCGCGGCTACATCCACGCCGATAACCTGGACATTGTATTTTTTCCAAAGGCCGCGCTCATCGGCTTCGATGCAAAGATTGAGCGCTGTCTGCCCACCCATGGTTGGCAGGACGGCATCGATGCGGCGTTCCTGGAGGATTTTTTCAATGCTTTCACACGTCAGCGGAAGCAAGTAAACGTGGTCGGCAATGACCTTATCGGTCATGATGGTCGCGGGGTTCGAGTTAATGATGGATACCTCAATCCCCTCCTCTTTGAGCGACAAAGCCGCCTGCGAGCCGGAATAATCAAATTCGCAGGCCTGTCCAATGACAATGGGGCCTGAACCGATAATCAAAACAGAATTGATGGAAGTGTTTCTGGGCATTATATGGTGAAAAACGTTAACAATGTTTCAACGATACCTGGTGTCAAAACAGCGAGAATGCCTGAGAAAATGAGGTAGGATATTCCGACTGTTTTGTCGGAGTGCAAAGGTATACTTTTTTTGTGGAATAATCCGTGAAATATTTTCATTATCTGATCGCGGCGCGGATAGGTTTGTTCTGCGGTATTATTGGCTTATTTTAGGAATTTTTTTTCGCTATTGTCATTAATATTTTACCTTTGACGCCGGTAAAAGGATTATTTAAATTCGAGGCCGTTAAGAATAAATTTATTTACAAATGAAACTGTCATGGTTTTCAAAAATCACAAAGTGGAATAATTAAACCATGACAGCTTTATCGCCACTGAAAAAAAATAAAATAGATGAAAATCAGATTGCTATTATCAGCTCTTTTTTCTGTTTGCGTGATGACATCCTTTGCGCAAAGCGAGTATAACCAGTCGGTTGGGTTGCGATTCGGTGCCGGTCATTATGATTGGATAGCCGCGTCTTACAAGATGTTTATTGCCCGGCCTGCGGCCGTGGAATTTAATCTTGGCTTTAGCGGAGCCGATAGAAGATGGGGCGGAAATGACTGGAATTGGTCATCCCTTGCGCTGTCAGGCACATACCAATATCATTTCGATATCCCCGAAGTGCCGGGATTAAAATGGTTTGTCGGTGGCGGACTTTCACTATATACCGCATTTTCGGATTTAGATGATTTTCAAGGCTTCGGCGTGGGTATTTACCCGACGGGTGGGGCAGATTACAAATTTGATAATATTCCTTTAAATCTGTCGGCCGATTTAAGGCCTACCATTTATATCGACGGATTAAAGCAACGGGGGAATTTCTTTCCTAATCTAGGCATCGCTGCGCGGTACACATTTTAGCCGGCTTCAGCTAAAGACTTTTCAAAGGCATTGCCATTAGCTGATGGAGCTGATGGCAATTTTTATTTGTGTTAACTTGGAAATGAGACCAGATAGCAGCCGGTTGGTTAAAATAGCAGTGGTAGGGCCCGAGTCTACCGGCAAGTCGACTATAGCCGAACAGTTGGCCAGAGCGTACGGTACCATATGTGTACCGGAATATGCGCGGGAATATTGCAAATACCTTAACCGTGAATATACATTGCAGGACGAATTGAATATGTTTTACGGGCAATTGGCGCTCGAACGCAGCTTGGTGCCGCTTGCAAAAAAAAAACGCTTAATCTGCGATACCATGATACTCACGATTAAGGTCTGGTGCGACCATCTCTTTGGTTATACACCAGCCGTTGTTCTTGAGACACTCCGATCTACGCATTATGATTTTTACTTATTAATGGATATCGATTTGCCGTGGGTGGATGATCCGCTGCGTGATTTCCCGCACCTTCGGGAGCATTTTATGGAAGTGTGGCACCAAGAATTACAGGCAATCCAGGCAAATTACGCGGTAATTTCCGGACAAGGTGAGGACCGGTTTGCGAACGCCCGGAAAGCCGTGCAAGCCTTCCTCGAAAGACCGCTTTAAAATGGAAGCGCGAAGACGCCAAGTAAAGGTACTGTGCCGCCCATAATAGCGTCTCCGTACGGCGAGGAAAATTAATACCGGTAATGATCCGGTTTGTAAGGGCCTTCGACGGGTACGCCAATATACCCGGCCTGGTGTTCGTCCAGCGTATCCAGTTCGACGCCAATCTTAGCAAGGTGAAGCCGGGCTACTTTTTCATCGAGATGTTTGGGCAGCGTGTAAACTTTATTTTCGTAGTTCTCGCTGTTGGTCCACAATTCAATCTGTGCGAGCGTCTGGTTTGAAAATGAGTTGCTCATCACGAAGGAAGGGTGCCCGGTAGCACAGCCGAGATTGACCAGCCGGCCCTCGGCCAACAGGATGACATCCTTGCCGTCAATGGTGTATTTGTCTACTTGCGGTTTGATTTCCACCTTTGTGTCGCCGTAGTTAGAGTTGAGCCACGCTACATCGATTTCATTGTCGAAATGGCCGATATTGCACACCACAGCCTTATCTTTCATCGTCCTGAAATGTTCTGGGCGGACAATATCCCGGTTGCCGGTGGCCGTTACAATAATATCGGCTTCCTTGACGGCGTTGGCAAATTTCTTTACTTCATAGCCTTCCATCGCTGCTTGCAATGCACAGATGGGGTCGATTTCAGTGACGATGACGCGTACTCCGGCGCTGCGCAATGATTCGGCAGAGCCTTTACCCACATCGCCATACCCCGCTACCACAGCTACTTTGCCGGCCAGCATCAGGTCGGTCGCACGGCGGATAGCGTCGACCAACGATTCGCGGCATCCGTATTTGTTGTCAAATTTGGATTTGGTGACCGAGTCGTTTACATTGATGGCAGGCAGGTGGAGGGTGCCGTTCTTCATGCGCTCATAAAGACGGTGCACGCCCGTAGTGGTTTCTTCGGATAAACCTTTAATGCCACTAATTAACTCAGGGTATTTATCAAACACCATATTAGTGAGATCGCCACCGTCATCCAATATCATATTGAGTGGCTTACGTTCCTCGCCGAAAAATAAGGTCTGTTCGATACACCAGTTGAATTCATCTTCTGTCATGCCTTTCCAGGCGTATACCGGGATGCCTGCTGCGGCAATGGCAGCAGCGGCATGATCCTGGGTGGAGAAGATATTACAGGATGACCATGATACTTCTGCACCCAATTCAATAAGCGTTTCAATTAGTACAGCCGTTTGAATGGTCATGTGCAAGCAACCGGCGATGCGAGCCCCTTTCAACGGTTTGGAGGTGCCGAACTCTTCACGGATCGCCATGAGACCGGGCATTTCGGCTTCTGCCAGCTCGATTTCTTTGCGGCCCCATGATGCGAGGCTGATATCCTTTACTTTGTAGGGTATATAGGAGGTGTCTATTGATGACATATTCGTGCTACTTTAATGTAAATAAAACGGAAACAAAGATACGGTATCCCGATGTGATTTTCAAATCTGGATAAACACAACGCGCTGATAACCCGATGGGCGGTTCTTTTGTAAAAGGAACGACACTGTTTCCTATATTAGAATAGCTTTGAATTTGATATAAAAGTAAACTAAAATTAAGTAGTAACGTACGATAATGGTCATTTTATTATAATTTCATCGAATAAAATACGATGGAAATACGATGAAAATACGATGGATTTACGATGAAATGAAAAAGTAAAGCAGTTATTAAATAAGTTTTAATCCGGTTTCATCGGCCAGCCTTCATGGATATTGTGGCGGTGCATTGGCCACGCCCTTTAGGATGAATTCTGACATTGGGGTGAAAGTGTAGAGTTGTTTAAGGCGAAACGGAGCCGTATCTTTGCAAAGATTTTGTATACGAATTGATTAAATTAAACAATAGAAAGGAATAAACACATGTATCCTGAATACTTAGTAGCGCCGATGCGCAAGGAGCTGACTGACGTTGGCTTTGAAGAACTGAAAACCCCCGAAGAAGTTGATGCGGCCATTAAGCAAGAAGGGACCGTATTTGTGGTGGTAAATTCCGTATGCGGTTGTGCCGCGGCGAATGCCCGTCCGGCAGCGATTGCCGCAGTCAAGCATGAAAAGCATCCCGACAAGACAGTCACGGTATTCGCGGGTATGGAAAAAGACGCGGTAGATAAAGCTCGTTCTTACATGCTGCCTTATCCGCCGTCATCGCCGGCTATGGCATTATTTAAAGATGGCAAACTCGTACACATGATTGAGCGGCATCAGATTGAGGGACGCCCCGCGCAGATGATTGCGGATAATCTGGTGGCCGCATTTGATGAATATTGTTAATGATTGTTGGTGGTTGATAAAAAAGGGGCCGTCTTCTATGTGGAAAAACAAGTTTATCGGCGAGTTTTTCCACGTAGAAGGCGGCTTCTTGGTATTAACTATATTTTCTTTTTGGTAAGCTCAGGATTTTGAGCTACTTGTTCCCCCTATCATTGCTCTTTTAGCTTTCTGAACATAGACCATCCTCCGTTTCCGATGTAAGCAAAATCAGTGGGAAAATAGGCGTCAATCGGACTACGTTGCTTTCCTATTTGCCAATCTACAAGAGAGCGGGCGTACCCCGAACCTGCTCCGGTCTGCCAAAGGTACCAACCGGTTGCAGAAGCCGGAAACTTTTTCACCAATCAGTTTTTCTCGGTTCATTTACCCGTATCTGCGGCCCGATGTCTGCGAATGTACGGACCGTGATGAAAAAACTGTCTAAAAATACTCACTATTGGGTATTCTATTCGACTGGAAACACCGTTAGATTTGTCAAGGTCTATCAAACAGCTTTAATAAAATGAAAAGGAAGATTGCAACAACGAAGACTTTTTTGTCATGGAATAACCTTGCACTGATCACGTTGGTTTTGGTCGTATCGGCCTGTGCGAAAAATGAATTGCCGGAGGTTGACGAAGGTGAGGAGGATGGTTATTATGTGACGATGACCGTCAATGGCAAGCGTGTTGACTATAAGTCGGGTGTAACGGCTGCGCTGAGCAAAGCTCCCGATGAGACTATCGATTACCAGCAGTTCAGTTTGACGGTGGAGGGTAGTGAGGGTATCAGGAGAGGTATCATAGGAAAAGAGGCCCTTTTCCTGAATTGTTTTGTGTACGATACCTGGAAACCAAACAAAAAATACGAAAACACGTTCGAGCCAGACGAAACGACGGGTATCGCTGATAAACAAGATCAAATAAGTGTGCAATACCTTACCGAGGCGCTGGCGAGCCAGTATGTCTATGTGACGAATAGCTCGTTTCAGACCGGTTCGGCTCACGTTATTTTGAAAGAGGTTACCTCAACTTACTTTAAAGGAACATTCCACGGTGTCTTGAGTCAAGCGGTATTGCCTTACATGACGCCCTTAGGCAATATCGTTGAATTGGAAACGCCCCTTGTAATCGACGGGGAATTTTATGCGCGGAGATAAGTAGTATAAAAAATTTACGCCAACACTCCCCGGCTGCTAAACATAATGGCGAGCATCCCCGGAATGAAAATGTACCGCAGAATACCATCAACCAGAAAACCAAAAAAAAAACGGCTCGCATTAAACGAGCCGGTTTTTTTGGATGTTAGTCCGATATCTATTGGCTGACCTCTGTCAGTCCTCAGTACTCAATGGGCACATTCAATTCGACCCGACTGCCCCGTTGCGGTACGCCGACAATGCGGACGATACCCCGCTCGGAATTTGCCAATGCTGCTTCAACATCATCAGCGCTGTTCACCGGTTTACCATTGATATGGGTAATTACCAGGCCGCGCTGTACATTGAAGTAGTCAAAGAGTCCTCCTTGGTGGACTTGCGTGACCACAACACCTGACGAAACGCCCAGTTCTTTCTTCCTGGCGTCGGTAGCAGGAACAAACCCGGCACCTAACTTGTTATAGATCTCCGTAGCACTGCGTTTTGCTTCGCTTTCCGCTCTGCTGCTTTCGGTGGCACGTGTGTCTTCTTTCAATGTAACGGTGACATCACGTTCCTTGCCATCTCGTTTATAGGTCAGTTTCACCTTATCGCCCGGGCGTAACCGGTAAATCCGTTCCTGCAAATCCGAAGATGAGGTAATAACCCGACCGTCGAGCTTGGTAATGATGTCTCCTTTTTTAAGGCCAGCTTCTTCAGCTGCACCCTTGGGGACAATTTCCATGATGTAGAGGCCGTTTACATCGCTAACTTCCAGTTCCTTTGCTGCCGTTGGGTTGAGCTCCCTGAACGTGACGCCTATCAAACCGCGTTTCACCATGCCAAATTTGATGAAGTCATCGGCAATTTTCTTAACCAGGTTGACAGGAACCGCAAAACCATAGCCTGCGTAAGTACCTGTTGGGGTCATGATATTGGAATTGATGCCAATTAGTTCGCCATTGGCATTGACCAGGGGACCGCCACTGTTTCCTTTATTGATCACGGCGTCGGTTTGGATAAACGATTCAACAGCAGTATTGAGCATGGGCTCGTCGTCTGACTGAGGATAACCTCGCTGTTGGTACTGCCGTTGCTGCAATTCGCGGGCGATGATGCCTGTGGAGCGCCCAGTGGCGCTGACGATACCTGCTGTTACCGTTGATTCCAGTCCAAGCGGATAGCCCACTGCCAATACCCATTCACCGATGCGGACATCATCCGAATCGCCGAACCGCACGAAAGGCAGCCCTTTTTCGTTGATTTTGATCAACGCAAGGTCCGTGTTTGGATCGCGGCCGATGATTTTTGCTTCCACTACACGTTTATCCGTGAGCTGCACCTCAATTTTATTGGCATCTTCTACCACGTGATTATTGGTGACGATATAGCCATCTTCGGAAATGATTACGCCTGAGCCGGTCGCCTGAGCCGGAGGTTGCGAGCGCTGTGGCCGTTGCCTTGGTACACCGAAAAATTCCTCAAACAAGTCAAGCGGAGCCGCGCCACCGGAACTTCTCGTACGCCCTGGATAAGTCGTGGTGATATGCACAACCGCAGGAGCAACCGTGGCGGCTGCTTGCGTGAAATCTGGATTTCCTGTAGACGAAACCACATTCGGTACCGGATTATTGGCGTAGTGCAATTGTTGCCGTTCCTCAAAAGACATTTTACTTTCCTGTTTGTTTTCAAACAGTTTATAACCGCCCACAGCTATCAAGCCTCCTACAAGTGCGGTCAATAATGTTAATCCTAATTTTTTCATCATAATTCCAATCGTTATAAGTCGAAATTTTGTTTTTGCAAAAAGCTGTTCAAATGTAATACCATTTCATGATCCAAAGCAAACGAGGGGCGGCACTTTTCTGTTAAATAATGTTAAAGCAAAAAAAGACCGGATTGCAGGAAAACCACCTAAAATCTGCCAGCATATGACTACCTTTGGCTGGTTAAAGGGGATATCATGGAAACACACACATTCTACAAATACCAGGGAGCGGGTAATGACTTTATTATTTTCGATAATAGAAATGAGCTATTCGACCGCGCAAACGTGGATTTGGTGCGAAAGCTTTGCGATAGAAGATTCGGTATCGGGGCTGATGGGTTAATGCTATTGCAGGACGTAGAGGGGCATGATTTCGAAATGATTTATTACAATGCGGATGGTCATGAAGGGAGCATGTGCGGCAATGGCGGTCGGTGCATCGTGGCGTTTGCTCAAGATCTGGGGATTACCGGAAGCCAGACTGACTTTTTGGCAGCTGATGGCGTGCACCATGCACGGATCCATGCCAATAACGTGGGTTGGATAAGCTTACAGATGATCGATGTCGATGCCGTCCAACAAGACGGCGAAGCCTATATATTAAATACCGGTTCGCCACATTACATCAAAATCGTGCAGCATCTGGATACTTTTGCCGTGTTTGAGGAGGGGCGTAAAGTTCGTTATAACGATACCTACCGCGACGAAGGAATCAATGTGAATTTTGTACAAGCTGAGAACGGAGGCTACTACGTGCGCACTTACGAGCGCGGTGTGGAGGATGAAACGTTGGCATGCGGTACGGGCGCTACCGCTGTGGCCTTGGCGATGGCATGGCGCCAAGGGGAGGACGGCGAATTTGAGACGCCGATTCGCGTAGCGGGAGGGAAACTTACTATCCGTTTTTCCAAGGCAGGTGATCATTTTACGAATGTTTTCTTAGAGGGCCCGGCCGAGTTTGTTTTTAAAGGTGAGATTTCGTGGTAATGGGACTTGGGCGTTTTATCCTGTATTACCATCTCTTCGCATTGTTCGTGGCTTTGCTGGCTTCGGCATTACAACGGCTATTGGATGAGAGCGACCTGCTGAGCCCTCATTTCTGGTTGCTTTTTGTCGTGGTGTTCACCTTTACCCTGGCTGCTTACCTAATGAGTGATTATGGTATCCGCAAAGGGGGGGAATTGTCCATTTATAGTCTAATAGGCGGGCTTTTTATTAAGCTGTTCGCGTGCTTGGCCGTCGTCGCGTTCTTGATAATAAAATTCCCTGAAAATAAGACGCTTACGGCATTTAACTTTTTTTCATTATATTTATTGTTTACCCTCTTTGAACTTATATGTTTGTTACGTAACTTGCGCGACCAAAATCAGACGTAAAAAATTGGGAATAGATGGATTTTAGGCACTTTTTCGATTCAAAAAAAATAAGCTTTATAGCAATTTTCGCCGTTTTAACGACCTTTTCAGTCGCTAAGGCCACCACATACGCTGCACCGGATACCGCTGCAGCAACGGGTTATGAAGCGCATGCTGATGAAGAATTTGAGCCGACCAAAGTAATCATGGAGCATATTAGCGATGCGCATGACTGGCACCTCTGGGGCCACACTTCGATCCCACTCCCGGTTATTTTATATACAGATAAAGGCTTTGAGTTTTTTCTTTCCTCCGCATTTCACCATGGGGAACATGACCACCCCGGCAAACACTACACGTATCGACTGGTCGACAAAAAGAAAATTAAAGTGGTGAACGCTGCGGGGGCAGTGGATGAAGAGGCTTCCAAGAACGTATGGGACTTTTCCATTACGAAAAATGTAGCTTCCATGTTCCTGTCAGTAATCGTCTTGTTGCTAATTTTTACTTCCGTGGCAAGGGCTTACAAACGGCGGGAAGGCAAAGCGCCCAAAGGACTGCAATCCTTTTTGGAGCCGATTATCCTCTTTGTGCGGGATGATATTGCACGGCCGAATATTGGCCATGGCTATGCCCGGTTTATGCCGTTGTTGCTCACCATTTTCTTTTTTATCTGGGTTAATAACCTGCTGGGGCTGATACCGATTTTCCCGGGAGCAGCGAATGTCACCGGGAATATTGCGGTGACGTTTGTGCTGGCGCTTATCGTGTTAATCGTAGTCAATGTCAACGGTAATAAATATTATTGGAAACATATCTTAATGCCCGATGTGCCTTGGTGGTTGTATCCTATCATGATACCGGTGGAATTGGTCGGGGTGATTTCCAAGCCATTTGCGTTGATGATCCGTTTATTTGCCAACATTACGGCAGGGCACATCATCATCCTTAGTTTGATTTCGCTCATTTTTGTGTTCAAATCGCTGGCGATAGCACCGGTATCGCTCGCCTTCGTATTGTTTATGAATGTGCTGGAGCTACTGGTGGCTGCGTTACAGGCTTTTATATTTACTTTGCTTACCGCGCTGTTCATTGGTATGGCGGTAGAGGAGCATCATTGATTTGCAAATCCTTATATTAAATATACATTAAATTAAATTTGTTATGGTAGGTTCAATTGCGGCAATTGGTGCCGGATTAGCAGTGATCGGTGCCGGACTTGGTATCGGACAAGTAGGCGGTAAGGCAATGGAAGGTATTGCTCGCCAGCCTGAGGCTGCTTCCAAAATTCAGACCGCTATGATTATCGCTGCTGCCCTTATCGAAGGTGCTGCGCTGTTTGCAATCGTAGTGTCTTTGATGGGATTGTAATCCTTCGCAAAGAAGCTGAATTAGAAGCCGGACACCTGACGGTTGGTTTGGTGTCTGGCTTTCATTTAAACGAAACTAAATTTAAAAGGATATATGAGTTTTGATATTGGTAATCCGAGCATCGGATTGGTATTTTGGACACTTATCGCGTTCCTGTTATTGCTGTTGCTTTTGCGGAAATTTGCGTGGAAGCCTATTATGGAGGCTATCGGTGAACGTGAGAAGTCGATCGAGGACGCGCTGACGTCTGCCGAAAAAGCAAAAGCGGAGATGGCTCGCCTGACCAACGAAAATGAACAATTGCTAAAAGCAGCGCGCGCGGAGCGCGACGTTATCCTGAAGGAAGCCAAGGCATTGAAAGACCAAATTGTAGCAGATGCAAAGAATCTCGCGCAAGCCGAGGGGGCCAAACTGATTGAGCAGGCACGGAAGGAAATAGACGATCAGAAAAAAAGGGCATTAGCAGACGTGAAAAACCAAGTTTCATCCCTTTCGCTTGAGATTGCCCGCAAAGTCCTCCAAAAAGAGTTTGAGGATGAACGCAAGCAAGAGGCGTTGGTGACTGATTTGCTTAAAGACGTGAAGTTGAATTAAAGTAGCCCGCAGCTAACCGCATAAGGATATGTCAGAATTTACAGTTGCATCACGGTACGCTAAATCACTCATCGATTTGGCCCAGGAACAAGGGAATCTGGAAACTGTGAAACAAGATATGGAACGTTTTATAGCGGTATTGCGAGCCAATAAAGCGTTACAGGCCGTATTGCAGAACCCTATTATAAAGCAGGATAAGAAAAGCAGCATCCTGGACGCGCTATTTAGCGATAAAGTCCATCCAAGTATTACAGCTTTTTTCCATATCATGGTACGGAAAGGCCGCGCCGGTATTTTATACGGGACCGCACAGGAATTTATCCGTGCATACAATGAAGTGAAGGGTATCATCCATGCAAAGGTCACTTCGGCAGCGGCGCTTTCGGCAAAGAACCTGGATGCCTTACGCCAGATAATTGCCGGCGAAGTGAATGCTGAGGTGGTGTTGAAAAACAGCGTGGACCCCTCATTGATTGGCGGCTTTGTGGTGACGGTAGGTGATAGGCAAATCGACACAAGCATCGCAGGCAAGTTGAAGAAATTGGAACTTCACTTCAATTCACAAGTTGTAAAAATATAAGAAACCCCTAATAAGACAGAAATGATAGAGGTAAGACCCGATGAAGTATCGGCAATTTTAAGAGAACAGCTGTCGGGCTTCAAATCAGAAGCCGAGCTTGAAGAAGTGGGTACCGTATTGCAGATTGGCGACGGTATAGCACGGATATATGGTTTAACGAAAGTCCAGTCTGGCGAGCTGGTTGAATTTGAGAATGGCTTGCAAGGCATAGTGTTGAATCTTGAAGAGGACAACGTGGGTGTCGTATTGCTTGGCCAGTCAGATGAGATCAAAGAAGGAGATACTATCAAACGTACCCGCCGTATCGCCTCCATCAAGGTAGGGGAGGGTATGTTGGGCCGTGTGGTAAATACGTTGGGACAACCAATAGATGGCAAAGGCCCCATCCTTGGCGAGACCTACGAAATGCCTATCGAGCGCAAAGCTCCGGGGGTTATTTTCCGCCAGCCGGTAAATGAGCCGCTACAAACCGGTATTAAGGCGATTGACGCGATGATTCCAATCGGCCGTGGCCAGCGGGAGTTGGTTATTGGTGACCGCCAAACTGGAAAAACAGCGGTGTGTATCGATACCATCATCAATCAGAAAGAATTTTACGATGCAGGTGAGCCGGTATATTGCATTTATGTAGCTGTTGGTCAGAAGAATTCAACGGTAGCAAACATCGTGCGCACCTTGGAGGAACATGGTGCAATGCCCTACACGATTGTGGTCTCCGCTTCGGCTGCTGATCCTGCGCCGATGCAGTTCTATGCACCCATGGCCGGGGCGGCCATCGGTGAATTTTTCCGTGATACGGGGCGTCCAGCACTGATTATCTATGATGATTTGTCGAAGCAAGCGGTCGCTTACCGCGAGGTTTCGTTGCTGCTCCGCCGTCCGCCGGGCCGGGAAGCATATCCCGGTGACGTATTTTACCTGCATAGCCGGCTTTTGGAACGTGCGGCAAAAATTAATGCTTCGGATGACATCGCAAGGCAGATGAACGATTTGCCTGACGCCATCCGGCCGTTGGTCAAGGGAGGAGGCTCACTCACGGCGCTTCCTATCATCGAGACCCAGGCGGGTGACGTGTCGGCGTATATTCCTACCAACGTGATATCCATCACAGACGGGCAGATTTTCCTGGAGTCTAACTTGTTTAACGCAGGTGTTCGCCCAGCGATTAACGTCGGCATCTCGGTATCACGTGTAGGTGGTAATGCCCAAATCAAGTCCATGAAGAAAGTAGCCGGTACATTGAAGCTTGACCAAGCGCAGTACCGCGAACTGGAAGCATTCGCTAAGTTCGGTTCGGATCTTGACGCGGCGACGAAGGCAGTATTGGATAAGGGCGTACGTAATGTGGAAATCCTGAAACAAGGACAATTTTCGCCCGTGCCCGTAGAAAAGCAGGTGGCCATCATCTATGCCGGTACAAAAGGACTGTTTCGAAATGTCCCGGTGGACAAGGTGAAAGCGTTTGAAGCCGAATACCTCCAGCAGTTGGAGCTGCGCCACCCGGAAGTGCTGAAAGCACTTAAGGAAGGTAAATTTACGGATGAGCTTACTGGTGTATTAGAAACCGTGGCTAAAGAATTGGCCGGTAAATATTAGCGAGTTTACGATTTGCGATTCAATTTGAAGTCGTAGATCTAAAATCTAAAAGTAGATATGGCAAATTTAAAGGAAGTACGAAACCGAATTACATCGGTCACTTCTACACAGCAAATTACGAAGGCTATGAAAATGGTCTCCGCAGCGAAGCTGAAGCGGGCAACCAATGCCATTGTGCAGTTACGTCCTTATGCGGAGAAGTTGCGGGAGATTCTGGTCAACGTATCTGCCAGTGTGGAAGGCGGAACTTCTCCCTACACGGTGGATCGTAAGCCAAATAGGGTGCTGGTAGTTGTCATCGCTTCCAACAGGGGATTAGCGGGTGCGTTCAATACGAATGCCATCAAAACTGCGAACCAGTTGATTGCCGAACGTTATAGGGAGCAACTGCAGGCGGGTAATGTGCGCATTATCGCTATCGGTAAACGGGCACAGGACTACTACCAGAAACGTAAATATCAGGTTATAGGCGACCACAATGATTTGTTTGCCGCGCTGAATTTCGAAAACACCTCAACGATCGCTGAAACCATCATGAAAGGGTTTGTGGACGGCGAATACGACAGGGTTGAATTGGTATATAACCGGTTTAAAAATGCGGCTGTCCAAATCCTAACAACCGAACAACTGTTGCCGCTGTTGCCGGCTACGGTAGCATCGGACAAGCCAACGGTGGAAGCGGATTATATCATTGAGCCATCTAAGCGCGAGATAATCGAGGAATTGATACCGAAAGCGATAAAAGTACAGCTTTATAAAGCGATATTGGATTCGCATGCTTCTGAACATGGGGCACGGATGACCGCGATGGATAAGGCGACAGACAATGCAGGCGAATTGTTGAAGTCGCTTAAATTATCCTATAATCAAGCGCGTCAGGCTGCTATTACGACTGAACTCACCGAGATTGTGAGCGGAGCAGCCGCGCTGTCCAATGGATAGTCGATCATACAACGTTTGATAAAAAGGGCACTTGTGCCCTTTTTGTTTTTTTGGCGAATGAAGAATACCTATTATTGGGTATATGTTTTGATAAACAATTCGCATACTTTTGTGTTATTAATCCTGAAAGTGGCCAACATACCCTTTGGCAAGGTTATTGAGCGAGTAGCAGGATAGGTGATGGGGGCTTTTGAGGTTAATAATTTGCTATTGTTGTACACATGTTGTAGCAAAAGGTAGATTACACTCGTTGCAATGAGTGAAGGGTGGGAGCGGCTACAATTATCAAGCTTACATGAAAGAACTTATACTTCGCTTCAAAACCGTACCTCGTTGGGCAATATTATTGCTGGATCTTTTGGTTTTAACATGGTCATTCACGCTGTCTTATCTTATTGCTAAGCAATTTAATTTCCATGACATTACCCGGGGGCATTTCTTCGTCCATACGGCGGTTTATAGCGGCCTGGCTTTACCGGTATTTTTCCTTATGCGGATACACACGGGCCTGATCCGTTACTCGGATACGCGGGATATGCTCAAGATTTTCTCCGCCATGCTGATCACTTCTGTGACGTATGTGATCGTCGCCTATTTAATCCTTGCAACGTTGTGGAATATTAAAGACAGCCAATTAGGGCTGGTCTTGTTGATTAATTTCTTTATCGCCACCTCTTTTCTGATTATGCTGCGTATTACGGTGAAGAGCATTTACTTTATGCTGATGCGGAAAGTGCGTGACGTAGACACCGTGAGGGTGCTGATTTACGGTGCTGATCAGAATGCGATTATGGCTAAACAAGCGCTGGAGAACAGTACGGAGTCGAAATTTATTATTATCGGTTTTATCGATACGAATAGAAGCAAATTAAATAGCTATATCGAACGGAAGCGGGTTTATCATGTAAAGGATCTGGCAGCGTTGAAAGACCGGTATGCCATTGACCAGATGATTTTTGTAAAGGACCACTTGGGCAGTAGGGATAAAAAGGTCATTGTAGAACGTTGTTTGCGATTGGGTATCAAGGTATTGACGGTACCTCCTGCGTCAGAATGGATATCGGGCAGACTGCGATTGCAACAGATAAAGAATCTGCGCATAGAAGACCTTCTCCAGCGGGCGCCTATACGGATAAATAATGATAAAGTTTGCGATGATTTATGTGGCAAGCGCATTTTGATTACCGGTGCTGCTGGTTCCATTGGGTCGGAGATCGTTCGCCAGGTATTACGCTACGAGCCGCAGATGCTTATCCTTTGTGATCAAGCCGAATCGGCTATGCATGACATACAGTTGGAGATCGAGGAGAAATTTCCGTCGAGTAATGTGGTTGTTGCCATAGCGGATATCCGCAACCTGGAACGCATGCATCAGATATTCAACGACTATCGGCCTGAATTGGTGTACCATGCAGCGGCGTATAAACATGTGCCGATGATGGAACGGAATCCTGGGGAGGCCGTCAGCACCAACGTAGGTGGGACAAAGAATGTCGCTGATCTGGCCGTTCTTTTTGGCGTGAAGAAGTTTGTGATGATTTCTACAGATAAGGCGGTCAATCCAACCAATGTAATGGGGGCGTCCAAACGGATTGCAGAGATTTACACGCAAAGTTTGGATAGGGAACAGTCGCTTCAATTGGTAGACACGGCTACCGGAACAACCAAAACAGTAAAAGGAACACGGTTTATCACCACCCGTTTTGGAAATGTATTGGGCTCAAATGGGTCGGTCATTCCACGGTTCCGGGCGCAAATCGAAAAAGGGGGGCCAATCACCGTAACACATCCGGACATTACCCGGTATTTTATGACCATACCGGAAGCCGTCCAATTGGTATTGGAAGCGGGTACCATGGGCAACGGTGGAGAAATCTATGTGTTTGATATGGGCAAACCGGTGAAGATTGTCGACCTGGCCCGGAAGATGATTCAACTCGCTGGATTGAAACCCGATAAAGACATTGAGATCATTTATACCGGTTTGCGTAGCGGCGAGAAACTGTATGAAGAGCTGTTAAATGACGGAGAGAAAGTACTGCCAACTCACCATGATAAAATACACATAGCTCGTGTCAATCCGATGGACTACGAACGGGCTAAACGTGTAATTTACGAACTGATCTCAATAAATGAGCGAAAGAACAGCAGCGGTGTCGTTCGAAAGATGAAAGAGATAGTTCCCGAGTTTGTTAGTAAAAATTCACCGTTTGAAGCCTTGGATTCGGTAGGATAACTACGTTGGATAATCACCACCTAATCAGTGCACTTGCCCAGGTGAACCCTGATCCGAAAGCAGCAAGGCATACCAAATCATGTTCCTTGATTTTTCCGGTCTCCCAAGCCTCGCATAGCGCAATAGGTATTGAGGCCGCCGTTGTGTTGCCGTATCGTTGAATATTGTTGAAAACCTGATCATCACGCAACCCCAATTGCCCTTGTATATGCTGGCTGATGCGGAGGTTGGCCTGATGGGGTATGAGTAGATCAATATCTTTTTCCGATAGGTTATTGGCGGCCAAGGCTTCTTTTATTACCGCTGGAAACTTAACCACTGCTTTCTTAAATACAGCGGGTCCATCCATGTAAGGTAGCGCTGCTCCGCTCTCCAATTGCTCCGTGGTGAGGAAAAGCCCGCCAAGTTCCTGATTTGGAAACGGCGGCTTGCCGCTTATCCACTTATTGGCATGAGCACCGGGATAATACATAGCCAGGAGCTCGGCCTCACTGCCATCACTGTGTAAATGCGTACTTAAAATACCTTTGCCACGTTCTTGAGTAGGTTGCAGTACCACTGCACCGGCACCATCCCCAAAAATGACCGAAATATTGCGGCTGCGGGTATGGAAATCCATGGCAAATGAATGTTTCTCACTCCCCACGACAAGCACGTTTTTGTACATGCCTGTCTTGATGAATTGATCCGCTACAGACAAGGCATATACAAATCCTGAACATTGATTCCTTACATCCAATGCGCCGATCTCGCGCATACCCATTTCACGCTGTAGCAGTACGCCGCAACCGGGGAAGTAGTAGTCGGGGCTCAATGTGGCAAATACAATAAAATCGATTTCCTGCGCGGTGGTGCCCGCACGTTTGATGGCTATATTAGCCGCCTCGATGGCCATTGTGGTGGTGGTTTCGTTGAAACGGTCGGCAAAGCGGCGTTCCTTGATGCCTGTGCGCTCTTGTATCCATTCGTCGCTTGTATCCATGAAACGGGTTAAATCCTGATTGGTGTAAACCTGTTGGGGGACATAATATCCCGTGCCGGCTATTCTTGACTGGTACATAAATCACGCCTTCGTTTTAAACTTACCTAACGCAATTGTACGGAAATTTTTAGAAAAGACGTAATTTCAGCTGTCAGGCCTGTCTTCCTGGCAGATGAGCGATCGATAACTTGCTTTTATATGCAAGTTTAGCTAAGTTTGCAGTCATGACGGTCGAAACGCAAGAAGAAACCTATACGCTTGACGAGGTGTTGGCCGCTATCTCGCCCACCCATCGGCTCATCCTTTGGAATGATGATACCAATACATTTGACCATGTAATCAATTGCCTGGTGAAACACCTGCAATATACCGAGGCAGAGGCCGAAAAAATCGCCTGGAAGGTACACACCGAAGGTAAATGTGCCGTGCTCGAAGGTACGTATACGGAGGTTGATGTGTATCGAAAAATACTCAAGTCAGAGGGGTTAACCGTTAGTATCGAATAAACGCCCCATTAGGTAACAATGTAGGTGAAGCAGCTCCAGAGCTGTAATAATGCGGTTACCATATCCATATCGTTTCGATAAAAGCACAATCTTTGCAGCGGTAATTCCTCAGATACTATATTATTCAGATACTATATTGTACGAACAGATGGATTTGGCGTTTAAAATAAGGAATAGGTATATCGTTCTATTGGCAATTTTTGCTTGGCCTTGGGCCGTGATAGCTCAGGAGAAAAATTCGGTTATAACTGCTGTCGTGGTGGATAGTACGTCTAACGAGCCGGTAGGGTTTGCAAGTGCGGCGTTATTGAGACAGGAATCGAAAGCGTATGTGAAAGGCATGCAGACGGTGGATGATGGCAAAGTTCAGTTTGCTGATGTGCCTCCCGGCCGGTATGCCGTACGAATCACCTATGTAGGATACGAGGATTACCTGAAAGAAAACATCGTCGTTGAAACGGGGAAGGACATTAACCTGGGGAACATCTTGTTAAAACCTTCGGGTGAATTATTGGAAGAAGTCGTGGTGCAGGGGACTCCTGCTGCCATGGAATTGGGCATCGACCGGAAAATATTCAACGTGGCCCAGAGTACTATCAGCGTAGGCGGGACAGCATCGGATTTGCTTGCTAATGTGCCATCTTTGCAGGTCGATGTCGATGGAAGTGTGAGCCTACGGGGGTCAAGTAGTGTGCGAATTTTGATCGACGGACGGGAATCTGCCATGGCAGGAAGCGATATAACACAGCTCTTGCAAGCCATGCCCGCCAACTCCATAGAGCGTATTGAAGTGGTAACGAACCCGTCATCGCGATACGACGCGGAGGGCCAGTCGGGTATCATTAATATTGTGTTGAAAAAAGAAGCAAGGGCTGGATTCAATGGGGGAGTAAACGCTTCGGCAGGGTCATATGACAATTATAATGCAGGGTTTAACCTGAATCTGCGGAACGAAAAATTCAATTATTTCGGCAGCTATAACTTTAACCGCCGTAACAACGTAGGCGACGGATTAAACAGTACCCGGCAGTTTTCCAACAACAGCTTGACGGAAAATTCGACCGAAAGCAGGCGACTGGGGCTGAATCACAGTGTCCGGTTGGGGGCCGACTATTACATCACCGAGAAGACAATGGCTGGTTTTTCCGGAAACTTGAGCCTTCGGGGGAATAACCGTAATGAAGATATGTTTTATTCGTATTTCGGCCATCCCGAGTTGACCGGCACGAGTAACCGGTTTTCGCGACAAGATGAAGATGACCTCGGATTTGACCTCAATTTTGATTTGAAGCATGGGTTTGCCCGAGAAGGCGAGGAGCTGGTGGCCAATGTGGCTTTCGGGCGCGATAGTGAAGAAGGCGTAAACGTATTTGACCAAACGTTTACCGATCCGTCGACAGCGCAAGATCTGAGGGTGAATAACACCGGTGAAGACGGCAGAAACCTTAACCTGCAACTGGATTATGTGCGTCCATTAGGTGACGAAAACAAATTCGAAGCGGGCTATCGTTCGATTATCAGAAGGTCTGAAGATACGCAGCGGTCAGAATACCTTGATGTAGGACAAGGCACGATGCTCCCCGACTACGACATTAGCAATGATTTCAGTATGGAAAGCATTGTACATGCGTTATATGCTAATTATCAGCGTAAGCTCACCGAAAAATTGGGCGTCCAAGCGGGGCTTCGTGCAGAACAGGCTTATTTGAATACGGAATACCTTTCGTTTGATCCGGATGTGCCGCCATCGGACCGGACAGCTACCGGACGGCTGGACTATTTTCGGGTGTATCCCAGTATATTCCTGACCCAGGAGTTCGGTGAAGGCAACCAGTTGCAGGCGAGTTATACGAGAAGGGTCAACAGGCCCCGTGGTTGGCAGGTCAATCCGTTTATCGACGTGTCTGACCCCATGAATATCCGGCAGGGTAACCCTAATCTGTTGCCGGAAGATATTCATTCCTTTGAATTGAGCTACGCCAAATTCTGGGACGCCGTGACGTTTACGTCTTCCGCTTATTATCGGCGAATGAACGATGTGGTACAGCCGATTATTACAACAGTCGAAGGAATGGACGGCGTCACATTCTCTCAGTGGCAAAATATCAGCCGTAACGAAGCAGCCGGTTTGGAATTAATTTCGAGGGTTGATTTCAGTAAGAAGGTCGACGCTATGTTTAATGCCAATTTTTTCCATACCCGATTCCACGGCAGTGAGGCATTCAATATTGCGCCGGCAGAGGGTTTCAACTGGAATGCCAATGTCACAGCGAATTACCGGGTTATGCCCGGCCTGTCGGCCCAGGCGCGCGCGGAATACCAAGCGCCGAGAGTTATGGCACAAGGAAAAGGCATCGAGCAGTTTGTGGTAGATGCCGGTGTCCGGTGGGATGTTTTGGACCGGAAAGCGAGTGTGATGTTCAATGTACGCGATCTGTTTAACCAGCGGAGATGGGGGGGATACACGCAGACCCACCAGTTTTACCGCTATTTCGAGAACCGCTGGATGCGGCGCATGTTTATGGTCTCAATCAACTACCGATTTGGAAGGCAGGATTTTGAACGTGAGGACCGTCGTCGGAATCGTGGAATGGATGAGGACTTCAATGGGGGCGGTGAGCAGTTCTAATCTGCAGCGGAAGTTTGCGGAAAATCAGAGAAGGGCTTTCAATTCGTCCAATGTGGTTATGCTCTGTTTGACGTCTGTTGGTACCTCATTTTTCTTGGGATTAAAAAATATCGCATCCATACCGACATTTAGCGCGCCCCGGATGTCCGCATCGAGACTATCGCCAATCATCACACTCTGGGGAATCGCTGTCTTGGCATTAGCAACAGCATAATGGAAGATTTGGGGATGAGGCTTGTGGACACCTACTGTTTCAGAGATCACGATGGTCGTGAAGTACTTTTTCAAATTGCACTTCGTCACTTTCGTCTCCGCGGCATCGCCAAAGCCATTTGAGATAAGATGTAAGGTGTATTTCTCCTGCAAATATCCCAGGGTTTCATGAACGTGGGGGAAAAGGTTGGTTTTTTGCGGGCATAGCCGCAGGTAATCGGTTTCGAAGGCTTTCGGAAATAAACGGGGGTCTACGCCCAATTCGCTGAATGTGTCGGCGAAACGGGCTTCCCGGAGTTCAGCTTTGGTTATCTTGCCATGATGATAGCTTGCCCAGAGCCGGTGATTGTTTCGATTGTAGGTTTCGATAAATAACTCAGCAGATCCGAAACCGAACGCACTGAAACGATAGGTGTCAAACAATTCCAGTAAGGTCTCTTCAGCATTTTTTTCAAAGTCCCAGAGGGTGTGGTCTAAATCAAAGAAAATATCCTTTTTGTTCTTGATGCCCATGGCGCAAAGATACGGATTTTGTGCCAGTCGGCGGCTGGAAGCCGGGGGTAAGGCGCCGGAATCGCGGCGAGTTTCGTATTATTGTCATAATGTCTCCCCCAATTTGTGATTAACGGATGTAAATCAATACTTTTGTGTTTTGCTTTTCGAGAGGTTGCTATGCGGAAGCCGTTGGTACTGTTTTATTTTCTTGTTTTTTATGCCACTGCGCAATTGATTTGGTGGGGGGTGTTGCTTATTGAGGCACAACCTAGCCGGAAGATCATGATTATCGGCGAGGGGATTTTTTTTATGCTTATCTTCGTAGTAGGAGCGCTCAAGCTAAAAAAGGCATTTGTCCGCGAGCATAAAATACAACAACAGCAGCAGAACTTCCTGCTGGCAGTTACCCACGAGCTGAAATCGCCGTTGGCAGCTATTAAGCTGGCTATCCAAACGATCATTAAGCGAGATCTCAGTAAAGAACAGCGCGACCAATTCCTCTCCAATTCCCTGAAGGATATTGAACGCTTGGATGATTTGGTCGGCAATGTATTAATTGCAACCAAGCTGGAAGATTTGCGTTACAACTTCCCCAAAGAGCAAATCGACCTTACTGAGCTGGTTAAAAATGTGGCTGGCAGGCTTCAGATTCATTCCTGTACGACGCAGGTCATTAAGACCGAGTTGCAACCGAATATTCGGATTGAAGGCGACCGGTTTGCTATCACCAACGTGGTGACCAACCTCATCGAAAATGCTGTTAAGTATTCACCGCCGTGCGCCCATGTGTTTGTGAAACTGGAGAAAGATAATGGACAGGTGGTGTTCAGCGTGGCCGACCACGGCATTGGGATAGCGGACAATGAGAAAAGACTAATCTTCAATAAATTTTACCGGGTGGGAAATGAAGATACCCGGAAAACCAAGGGTACCGGACTTGGATTATATATTGTAAAAACGGTATTGGAGAAACACCGCGCGCAGATCAAAGTGAAAGATAACACACCGTCGGGAAGTGTTTTCGAAGTTATATTTAGCAACCATTATGCAACAAACTAAGCATCGGATTTTATTGGTGGAAGACGAGGAGCACCTTTTGGACGCCATCAAGCTCAACCTGGAATTGGAAGGGTACCGGGTATCGACAGCGACGGATGGGAAGAAAGCGCTGAAAATATTCAAAGAGGAGCGGTTTAACTTGGTCATACTGGACGTCATGATCCCTGAAATCGATGGATTTCAAGTGGCTGAAACCATCAGGTTACAAAATACGGAGGTGCCTATCATGTTCCTTACGGCCAAAAATAGCAGCGAGGACCGAATTACGGGGCTTCGTAAAGGTGCCGACGATTACCTCGTGAAACCATTTAACCTGGAGGAGCTCATCCTGCGCGTAGGTATATTGGTAAGACGGGGAATGAAGGGCGACGAACTTAAGGAGCTTAACTCGTATACCATAGGGGATAAAACTATTTATTTCAATTCGTTTGAACTACACCATGCGGATGGCACGGTGACGTCTTTGACGAAGAAGGAGACGATGTTGCTCAAACTGCTGATTGAACGGCGTAATGAAGCGGTTTCCCGTGAACAGATATTGGAAACCGTGTGGAACTATGACGTATACCCGTCCACGCGTACCATCGACAACTTCATCCTGACCTTCAGGAAATATTTTGAGCCCGACCAGAAGCACCCGGTGTATTTCCATTCCATCCGCGGCGTAGGCTATAAATTTACCGACAATCCGCAAGCCTCATGATGACATCCAGAGCTCGTGCCGTGGTGTTGGCGCTTGCGTTTTTATTGTTGGTTTGGGCTGTGTATGAGCAAAGTTATCAGCTCGCATCGATGATTGCTGGAGCAATGGGTTACCTGACGTGGAGCCACTACCGTGAAGGCACGGTATTCATTGCTACCCAAGCATTTCAAAACCACGATTACGATAAGGCCAAGCGTTTATTGGCGGACATCAAAAAGCCTCAATACCTCCGTAAAGGACGCCGCAATTACTATGAGTTCATGAGCGGTAATCTCGCTTTGAAAGCGGGGGATTATGAAACGGCTGAACGGCATTTCCAGATTGCTTCACGACTGCCATTCCGGCGACCGAATGACAAAGCAATCATTCTGATAAATTTGGCCAACATCAACCTTCGGAAACGAGATTTCGAACGGGTGAAGGCTTATACCGCCCTCGCAAGGAAACTTGAAGTGACTTCGCGTGTGGCGCAAATCATTAATAAAATCGAAAACGAAATACCCAAGGATTAATTAGTGACACCTGATTTGAAAAACGACTTATTTATACGGGCAGCATTTTCGCAGCCCACTGAGCGGCCTCCCGTGTGGATGATGCGCCAGGCAGGCCGATTTATGAAGGAATATTGGGATATCAAGAACAGATATTCGTTTCTTGAAATGTGTAAGACCCCTGAAATTGCGGCAGATGTGACGATGCTTCCGGTCGATTTGCTTGGAGTGGACGCCGCTATCCTGTTTTCGGATATCCTGGTGACTGCGGAAGCCATGGGCGGACAGCTTAGCTTTGAGCAGGGCGTGGGACCTCGGTTTGCCAACCCGGTGCGTAATCGGGCAGACGCGGAAGCGCTGCAGGTGGACGTAGTGGATAAGCTGCAATACGTGGCGGGAGCCATCCAAGTGATTCAGCAACGTTTGCAGGGACGTATTCCATTGATTGGCTTTGCAGGGGCGCCCTTTACCGTATTGAGTTACCTCGTAGAAGGTGGCTCATCGAAAGATTTCAAACGTACGAAATTGCTGCTCCATAACGAACCCGAGCTTGCCCATATGATCCTCCAGAAAATAGCCGACGTGACCGTCGACTATCTGAATATGCAAATTGCAGCGGGAGTAAATGCACTACAATTGTTTGACAGCTGGGCACTGGCCCTGGCATGGGACGACTACAAGCGGTTTGCCCACCATTACAATGCGTATATTTTCTCGAAGCTCGCAAGGGAGGGGGTGCCCGTAATCTCGTTTTGTAAGGGAAGCTCGGTATTTGCTCCAATCATGGCAGAGGCTGGACCGGATGTCGTTTCAGTGGACTGGAATGCGGATTTGCGTATGGTGAAAGACAGCCTTCCCCAGGGTATGGCGGTACAGGGCAATCTTGACCCGTTTGTACTGTATGCTGATAAAAGGGTAATCAAGGAAAGAATTTTGCACCTGTTTGATGGCATGCGTGGGCAAAATGGCTTCATTTTTAACTTGGGGCACGGCATTATGCCGGATATTCCGTTTGACAACGTGAAGTATGCAATTGAGGTGGTGAAGGAGTTTAGCTATTAGATTTTACGATTTTAGCTTTGCGTATTGTATAGCGACTTGTTTGGGAGTCTCCATATACGCAATACGCAATACGTGATGCCATGTTATATCTTTACGCCAAAGCGGTACACATCATATTCGTCATCACTTGGATGGCGGGATTATTTTACATGGTAAGGTTATTTATCTATCACACCGAAGCGAGGCAAAAGTCCGTGCAGGAATATCAGGTACTGCACAGGCAATTTATGCAGATGGAAAGCAAATTGTGGTGGATTATCACTACACCATCCATGTACTTAGCCATCGCGGCCGGGCTGACCATGCTGTATGTGGTGCCTGGTTTGCTACAAGCTGACTGGATGCACGTGAAGCTTACTTTCGTCCTTGGGTTGGTCGGCTATCATTTTACCTGCCAGCGCATCATGTTCAAGCTTAGGAGCGAAACGAGCAAATGGACGTCGACGCGCCTTCGGATGTGGAATGAATTGGCCACGGTTATCTTATTTGCTATCGTCTTTGCAGTAGTGTTAAAAAGCGCTGTCAATTGGATATACGGGGTTTTGGGACTGCTCTTACTATCACTTATGCTGATGCTGGCGGTGAAGATATACAAGAAAATCCGGGAGCGTGGTTAGCTTCCAAAGCAAAAGTACTTGATCGCTGTATATTCATCAATGCCGTGTTTGGAGCCTTCGCGGCCGATACCGGATTGCTTGACGCCACCAAAAGGTGCTACAGCATTAGATAGCAATCCGGTGTTGATGCCCACCATACCGGCTTCCAGTTGTTCGGCTACGCGCCAGCAGCGGTTTACATCGTTGCTGTAGAAATAGGAAGCAAGGCCGAACTCCGTGTCATTGGCCATCGCAATGCCTTCTTCTTCAGTGCTGAACCGGAATAATGCGCAAACGGGACCAAATGTTTCTTCGCGAGCAATCAGCGCTGAAGGGCTGACGTCGGCCAAAACGGTCGGTTGAAAGAAAAGCCCTTTCTTCGGTTTACCGCCCGTGAGCAGCTTAGCCCCTTTATCAACGGCATCTTTTACGTGGGTTTTTACCTTTTCCAGCCCTTCTTGGTTGATCAATGGTCCCACTTGTACCCCTTCGTCTAAACCATTGCCAACTTTTAGTTTCTTTACCGCCACGGTCAACTGTTTGGCAAAGCTGTCAAACACACTGTCTTGCACAAAAAAACGGTTGACCGATACACAGGTCTGGCCGGAGTTACGGAATTTGCCAGCGATTGCTCCCTGCACTGCGGCATTGATGTCGGCATCGTCGAAGACAAGGAAAGGGGCGTTGCCCCCAAGCTCGAAAGATACCCGTTTAATGGTCGCTGCCGCTTGCGCCATCAGCGATCGACCTACTTCCGTTGAACCGGTAAAGGAGATTTTGCGAACTTTCTCATTGGTGGCCAATTCCGTGCCCATGCCTTTACTGTCTTTGCCGGTGATGACATTGAGTACGCCCGCTGGGAATCCCGCTTCATGCGCTAATTTGGCTACCGCGAACGCCGTTAACGGCGTCTGCGAGGCAGGCCGGAGCACGACCGTGCATCCGCAGGCCAATGCGGGAGCTACCTTACGCGTAATCATTGCTAATGGAAAATTCCACGGTGTAATGGCTGCAACCACTCCAACCGGCTGGCGGATAGTAAGCAGTCGTTGACCCGCCTTAGGCGAAGGAATGGTTTCGCCGTAAGCGCGCTGTGCTTCTTCGGCAAACCAGGCTACGAAAGAGGCACCATAGTCCACTTCGGTGAGGCTTTCTGCCAATGGCTTTCCGCTTTCCATGGTCATGATACGGGCAAGCTCCTGCTTATTGGCCATGATGAGGTCGTACCACTTGCGCACAGTGTTTGCGCGTATGGCGGCCGCTGTATCACGCCACGAGGGCCAGGCATCATAAGCATGGTCAATGGTCGTATGGCAGTCGGCTATCGTAAGGTCAGGCACGGCCGCGATGATCTCACCCGTGGCCGGGTTGACGACATTGAAGGATCGACGGCCTTTGACAAATTGGCCGTTGATGTAGGCTTTTTCAACCAGAATCTGTCCGTTCATTAAAAAAACTTTATCTATGGTTACCAACAACCGATGATATTGGTAGGTTTGTTCGAATTGTCAACATTATCGCTAATATGGACAAAATTATTATCTTTCTTGTACTTTTGTGCGATACGTGCAAGAAGGAGTAATCTGGCACCATAAACATTGACGAGCTCTTGGCCACAAATACCATCAAGAAAAATGCGCTGTACAATATTGTCTTATCTGCCAGCCAGGTATTGTTTCCCGTTATCGTGTTTCCATATGTATCGAGGGTGTTGGGACCAAAGGGAATGGGGAGTATTGGTTTTGTAGAGAGTTTTACGCAGTATTTTATCCTGCTTGCAGCATTGGGGATACCCATTTATGGGGTAAGGGAGATTGCTAAAGTGCGGTCAAATGAGCGCGATCGCTCGGCGATTTTTAGTGAATTGTTATGTATTCACTTGCTTTCAACACTTGTCATCTCGTTGATATTCATTGGATTGTTTTTATTTACGCCTCAGCTATCCGAATATCGCACATTGTTTTGGGTTGGGTTGGGAGTTTTGGTTGGTCAGGTTTTTCTTATTGAATGGCTGTTCCAAGGGTTGGAAGCGTTTAAGTACATTACCTGGCGTTCATTGTTGATTAGGACGATGTCCATTGTGTTGATATTTCTTTTGGTCAAAGATGAAAGTGATACACTGGTTTATTATGGAATATCATTGCTTACGGTTTGGGGAAACTTATGCATGAACGTATTGTATGCTCAGCGGTACGTCAGTCTACGATTTAAGGGCCTGAAATTAAGCCGTCACATGAAACCTTTGGTAAATTTCTATGCATTCGGCATCGTTGTCAGTGTGTATACGCTTTTAGATACGGCGATTTTGGGGCTATTCAAGGGGGATTTGGATGTTGGATATTACACAACGGCGGTCAAGCTCAACAAATTGGTCATAACGGTATTGACTGCATTAACCTTGGTAACCATCCCCGCGCTGTCCCAAGCCTACCACCAGTCGGATATGCAGCGTGTCATTGGATTGCTGCATAAGTCTTTTGGGTATATCGTATTGATTGGAGTGCCTGCGTGGGCGGGGATTACAATCTATGCCGAAGAATTCATTACGCTTTTTGCGGGAGAACAATATTTACCAGCGATTCTTTCGCTACAGATTATGGCTCCCACCATATTTGTCGTTGGTTTAAGCAACGTCTTTGGCATGCAAATATTGAATCCGTCTAATCACGAACGATTTTTCCTGAGGGCCGCACTCATTGGCATGTTGGTCAGTGTGACGACGAACTTATTGCTTATTCCTCTTTTCGGCCATTTCGGAACAGCAGCGACTACATTGCTGACTGAACTGGTGGTATTCTTCTTTTTATACCGCTATTCGAAACGAGTGGTGACGTTTGCGCCCGACTGGACATTGATCTTGCAGGCCCTCACATCTGCATTGGCCTTTTTGCCTATTTACTGGACTGTCAAGAGGTTGGATGGCCATCCGCTAATGATACTGTCATTAGGTATTTTGTTTTGTATAATCGGTTATTTTCTAATTCAATACAACTTGTTTAAAAACGTTTTGATAAAGGATTTTGCCACTCAGGTTCGCCGGAAATTCAGTAAACATCCATGAATACGGATTATGAAGAATAAGGTTTATCTGCTCTATTATGATTTTAAGCATACTTCCGGCAATCATGCGGGGATGGCTTACTTTTCGCGGCAATTGGCAAACCAAGTGCCGCAGATCGTATTGGTTAAACATATTAATCAAGAATACAGGGGGGGAAGGTTTGTTGCCTATATTTACGCGATCTGCATTTTCATCTATCTTCTTTTCGTGCTAAAAAAAGGTGACAAGGTAGTGTTTATGGAATATTTGAGCAAATATTTTGCCCATCAAAATGTGATAGCCAATCTACTACGCCGTGTTGGATTGAAGCAACGGTTAGCAGGCCTTGTTCACCTTGGGGGGAAGCACTTATTGTCGTTATATGGAAGTAAACGGGAGATAAAGAAGCAGTTGGCCGTACTGGATCAAGTCATTGTGTTTGGCGGTAGCTTAGCCGAATTTATAAGGGAAGTCGGTTATGAAGGCGAAGTCGTCCAGACATTTCATTATGTAGACACCGCGTTCTATCAGCCGGATATGCGGAAGAAGCAGGATGATAACCGGTTACATGTGCTTTTCATGGGGAGTTTGCTGCGCAATTTTGCACAACTGGAGAAAATCATAGCTGCTTGTTCGGGGCAGGGTATTGTATTCCACATTGGGATGGGGAAGTCAAAGCGTATGCTACTTAGCCACAGCGACCATGTGCGTATTTATGGTTATTTGACAGAGATGGAGATGCTAAAATTGATGCAATGCTGCGACGTTAATTTGTCTGTTTTAGAAGATACGATAGGTAGCAATGTGATCACCAGCACTTTGGCGGCCGGACTGATTCAGGTCGTTACGGAAGTAGGATCCATCAGAGACTATTGCGATGAGCGCGACAGCTTCTTCTGCCGTGAAACGGTTGATTACATCAATGCACTGAATCAATTGGCAAGTTGCTCCCAACTGAGAGAAGAAATGCGGACAGCAGCCATCAATAAAGGAACTTCTTTCGATTTGATGAAATCGATTCAGGCATTTCACCGGCTAATAACGATAGATTAAGCGATGCAAAACAACCGATATCCAGAGATTACGGTTTTGATGCCGGTTTTTAACGCTGAACGATATATCGGTTCGGCCGTTGCGAGCATTCTTAATCAGACGTTTATGGACTTTGAGTTGTTGATCGTTGATGATGGCTCGACAGATGCCACGATGGAGACGCTTAGCAGGTTTGACGATTCAAGGATCAGGATAATCAAAAACGAGGGCAACCGGGGTATTGTGTATTCATTGAACAAAGGCATTTCATTAGCTCAAGGCAAGTTTATTGCTCGCATGGATGCGGACGATATATCTGAGCCAAGCCGCTTGATGTTGCAACATCGTTATCTGACCAATCATCCGCATGTGGATTTATGCGGTAGCGGGATGATTCTCTTCGACGACGAGGGGATAATAGGCAAGGTTTATTATAATCTCGACTGGGATACGTTAAAAGCAGAAACACTTTTTAACAGCCCTTTCCCTCATCCGGGTGTCATGGTGAGACGGGAGGTACTCCTTGCTAACCCTTATCGTGCCGAAGCGCTGCATGCGGAAGATTATGATTTGTGGAGTAGGTTGTTGCGTACCCACCGGGGAGTGAATCTTCCCGGGTTTTTGCTTCATTATCGTATTTCTTCAGACGATATTACGGCCAAGGCGAGCAAACGCATCGACGAGCGTAAGCGGATAATTTCGCGCATACATCAGGATAATTTTGCCTATCTCGGCTACACTCCCACGGTTGACGCGCTCAACATCCACTATCAATTGTCGAGTACAGAAGGAATAAAGCGTATGGAGCTGGGGGACATAAAAATGGAGGTTTTACGTGATCATTTTCATGAGCTACTGAATAGCGTCAGGAACACTGGATATTGCCGCGCAGCATCTTTTTACAGTGTCTGTGGAAAAATATACTTAAAATTGCTGCTGTACCGGGGAAAGGATATGGGCGTGTGGAATTTTATTGTCCTCCTGAGTTCATTTCAGCTATGGATAGGCATAGGAGCGGCCGCATTGTTAAGGGCATCATATTTTTTAAGGAAAGTTCATCAACTAACAGCGCGAGGGTAGGTATGAAGAAATTAGGTTTATTCCTATTTTATTTTTTGTACATCTTTAATTGTTCATTCAATCCCCTGCCTTATTTTTTGCGTACACGAGTCATATTTGGAATTTTAGGACTGGTTTTGATCGTGTTTTTAGGTAACTTTATAAAAGTTAACAAATATATCATTCGCTTATCGGTCGCGTTTTACCTGTTGTTATTGCCCATATTTATTTCCAGTTTATTGAATAGCACATTCGATGTCTGGATGTCCCAATATTTAGTGCTTTTAACACTCCACTTTACCGGCGCTTATTTGGTTGTGTGGTTATCCAAACGCTGCTATCCCATGTTTTCAGTCGAAAAGCTGTTCAAGTATATTTTTGCCGCGATTATCGCGAATAGCGTACTTGCGGTAGCGATGTATTTAATGCCTTCACTCAATGCTTTTATATTTTCCATCCAGAATTTTGATGACCAGGCGGACATGGTCATTGAGGAGGTACTCAATTTGAGGTTGATGGGGATGGGTATAGGCATGTTTTTCATGGGGGGAATTATTTGGGGGCTTGCTTTGCTGTTCGTGGCCTATCTTATACGGGTACATTCGGAGCAGGGGAGGGGGATTTTGGGTTTGACATTTTTGTATTTCTTTATCATGCTGGTGGGTACATTTATAGCGCGTACGACATTAGTTGGTGCGTTATTGGGCTTTGTATATATCTGTTGGCCCAGGGATTGGCGCTTAACACTGAGCAAGCCCGGGCTCAGGCGAATGTTTTTCTTTTACGGTACCTTACTGCTTATTATCGCCATGGCAGTCGCATTCGTATTTTATCGTTACCCACAAGTTTTCGATTCGGAAATCGTAGGGTGGGCATTTGAGATGTTTATCAATGCAAGTGATAACAGCGAAGTGAGTACAGGATCCACGCAACATCTGGGTACGATGTTTATTTGGCCGGATAACGTGAAGACATGGTTGATAGGCGACGGATTATTTAACGTTCAGGATGGCTATTACATGGGCACGGACGTCGGATATTTGCGGCTGATTTTTTATTTTGGCATTTTTGGTGCGATTATTTTTTTTGGGGGGCAATTTTACCTTTTTAGGGTCATCTCCTTGCTGTATAAAACGCCCTTACTGCGGTTGAGCATGTTATTTATGGCTGTTTATGTGCTGGTGCTAAATATTAAGGGCTTTGCCGATGTTAACGCTTTTATGTTTTTATTGTTTTGGGTAGCGGTTTTACCAGATAAAACTCATGCCAATCGAAACGAAATGTACACACGATAATGAGTGAGCCGTTGATTACTATTGGCATTCCATTTTACAACAATGAACATACGATTGTAGATACGGTGAAATCCGTCTTTGCGCAGACTTATCAACACTGGGAGTTGATACTCATCAATGATGGTTCAAGCGATCGCTCGGTGGAAGTTTTAGGAGATATCGATGATCCACGGGTACAAATCATTGATGACAGAACGCACCGGGGGCTGGTCTATCGATTGAATCAAATCACCGCTTTAGCAAAGGGAGAATTCATCGCAAGGATGGACGGCGATGACATGATGATGCCAAAGCGATTGGAAAAGCAACTTGCGCTCATTTTGTCTGATAGCCAGATTGACGTTGTTGACACAGCTGCTTATACCATGGATGAACATTGCCAACCCGTAGGCAAGAGAGGTGCGCAGCCGATTAGACGGGGAGCACAAAATGTAGTTACCTCAATGATGTTATTGCATGGTTCTATCCTCGGCCGGAAGAAATGGTTTGCTCAACATCCGTATGATCCGGTTTATGTGCGTGCTGAAGACTATGAACTGTTTTGTAGAACACACGCTGTTTCTGATTTTCAACGCGTGCCTGAATACCTATATATCATCCGAGAGGGTAACGTCAATATAGCTAATTACTTGAAAAGCAAAAAGACGTTAAGAAAAATTTTAAGGGTATATGGAAAGGGGATATTGCCACCTGCGGTGTATTGGAAACAAGTGGCGGACACCTACCTCAAATCATTTTTATATTTGGCTGCGGGCATAGCCAAGCTGCAGCGTCACCTGTCTGCCCGAAGGAATGAACAATTAGACAGCGACGAGCGGAGGCAGCTGTCCGATGTGATTACAGCAATAAAATGTGTTCAATTGCCGCGGCGAATCGGTATGAAATCATGAAAGGAAGGAGAATAGCGTTTTTAGCAAATACTGCCTGGAGTATGTATAATTTCCGGATAAGCACATTGACGATGCTTCAAAAGCTTGGTGCAGAGGTAATCGTCATTGCGCCTCCCGATGATTATTCAGTACGTTTTTCGTCGTTCGGCATCCGATTTGTTCCGCTGTACAGACTGAAGGCCAAAGGTACAAATCCATTAGCTGACTTTAGGTTATATCAGGAGTTTATCGCTGTTTTTAAGCGGATTGAGCCTCATTTGCTGATCTCCTACACCATTAAACCGAATATTTACGGAATTCTGGCTGCCCGATCGTTGCACATTCGTTCCATTGCGGTGATCACAGGATTAGGGTATGGGATCGCGAAAGGCGGGATAATGCGGGCTATGGTCGAGCGGCTTTATCGGTTTTCGCTGAGGCATGCGTCCAGTGTATGGTTTTTGAACAAAGATGATCATGCATATTTCACGGACAGGAGAATGTTGGGGTTGGCTGCCTCAAAAGTTATTCCAGGCGAGGGAATATCCGTGGAACATTTTAAGCGTAAGGTGGCTTATCCCGATGGTGAAACGACTAAATTTATCTACTCCGGCCGGTTATTATATGACAAAGGCGTCGCGGACTTTGTAGAGGCGATTCGTGTTTTAAGAAAGGAAGGTCTGGCTGTAGAAGGTGTGTTGCTGGGCTTCACGGACACCTTAAACCCATCAGCGATTTCATCGGACACCGTTGAGGCATGGGAAAGAGAAGGTGTTATTCGCTATTTAGGTAAGACATCTGATGTTCGCCCGTTTATCGAACAGATACATTGCATGGTATTCCCTTCATATTACAGTGAGGGTATTCCGCGCTGTTTGCTGGAAGCGGCGAGTATGGAGGTGCCTGCCATCACGACTGATCATGTCGGGTGTAGGGAAGTTGTCATTGATAATACTACTGGATTTTTGACGACGCCCAAAGACATTGCATCGTTAGTTGCCGGTATGCGGAGGTTTGCCCAGTTGCCGACAGAAGAACGGGTTAGCATGGGAAAAGCCGCCCGCGATCGGGTAGTTCAACATTACAGGGATCAATTCATACACGCGATTTATGTTCAACAGATTAATGAAATCCTGCAATCGCCGGCCCAATAGGGAATAAATGATTTGGTTATCGTTTTATCCCTTATATTTGAACTCGAATGAAGTACTGACAAGCGTATACGATGATTAATAAACCCATAATATCGCTTATTGCCATAGCGTCATTGTTGGCTGGAATGGCTGATAGTTCCAAGGCGCAAACGATACCCGTCGGAACCCCTTTGCTTGAAGACTATTATCGGAGGCAACAATTGCTGGGGAAACTGGATTCGACCATTTCATTTTCTATTAGACCACTTACGCATGTTGCGTTGCAGCCATCAGGTCAGCTCTTTGCGGTGGAAGAGGAGTCGGATTACAACGGAAAAGAAACGTTGCTTTCCCGGGATAAGTTACGGGTTTCCTTGTTGCCAGTACAGTGGAAGAACCAACTTAACTCTACGTTGCCTGAAGGATGGAATGACGGTGCGATGATACCTTCAGCAGGCTACCAAACCATGGTGAGTGCCGGTATTTACGCGGAATATGCGTTTTTAAGCGTGCAATTGAGACCGGAATATGTTTTGGCTCAAAACGGGGATTATCCTGGGTTCAATGGGAAAACGCAGCGCGAATGGTATGAATGGTACCGGCGCATCGGTAACCAGATTGATTTACCGGAGCGATTTGGGGATGGTTGGTATTCGAGATTACTGCCCGGGCAGAGCAGTGTGCGGCTGAACGTTCATCCGGTTTCCATTGGGATTTCTACCGAAAATCTATGGTGGGGACCTGGTATTTATAGTTCGCTGCTCCTGTCCAACACCGCGCCGGGGTTTCCACATTTGACGATAAATACAACGCGGCCCATACGCACACCGATTGGCTCCTTCGAGGGACAAATGGTGGGTGGCCGGCTGGAGGGGTCTGGCTATCCTCCCAAGCAAATGGGCAATCCCAATCATTATGACCAGTACTACCGCCGGAAAAGCGATGATTGGCGGTATTTTTCGGGTCTTACGTTTACTTACCAGCCGAAGTGGCTCCCAGGGCTGTCATTAGGAATGGCCCGCTCGTCGATCGCCTATTATGAAGAAGTCAAAGGCAATTTCCGGAATTATTTGCCCTTTCTGGATCCCGTAAGTAAATCGGGCTATTCCAGCGGGTCAGACAGCGCGAATGCTGATGAAGGTTACGGACGCGACGAGTATATTTCGGTGTTCGCAAGGTGGGTAATCAAGGAGGCGAATGCAGAGGCTTATTTCGAATATGGACGAAACGACCATGCATGGGATATGCGCGATTTGTTTGTACAACTGGAGCATTCACGGGCCTATACAGTTGGCTTCAGGAAATTAACGGCGTTAAATTGGTGGGGAAATGACTACCTGAGCGTCAACGTAGAGGTAACACAATCGGAAGGCCCTAAAGACGAAACAATTCGTCCAGGTGGTCCTTGGTATAGGCATCACCAAGTTAGGCATGGATATACACATTTAGGGCAAATGGTGGGATTGGGAATCGGGCCGGGGAGCAATTTGCAGACGTTATCCATCAGTTGGGTTCAAGGGATAAAACAATTGGGGGTTCAATACTATCGCTATGTGCATAACAACGATTTCTTTTATTTCACCTATGGCGATATGAGGCGCAATTGGGTGGATATGTCCATGGCAGTTTTCGGGGAGTGGAACTATAAAAATTTTTTAGCGCACGGTAAGATGGGACTTACCCGGGCATTTAATTACCAATATGAGTTGGAGGAAAAACCTGATTTACAAAATTTCTGGCGTTTTGACGAACAGGATAAGTTTAATTTTCAATTACAACTGGGCGTTTCTTATCGGTTCTGAAGCCACTTAATAACTTATATATGAAGATAAAGTTCGTGTTGGCCACGGCCTTTCTATTATCATCAGTGTTGCATATAACAGGACAGACCCTCCCGTTAGGGACGCCTGTATTGGAACAAAAAATACGTCGGGATCAATTATTGGGCTTGATCGATTCCAATATCTCTTTTACTGTTCGTCCCCTGACTTACGAATCTATCATTCATCCTGATAATCAAGCAAAAAGACCCGATTATTATCTCAACAAAGAAATTATCTCATCGGTAGACAGTGGTTTTTCCCTGCAATTGATGCCGATAGTATGGGAGCATCAGTATAATTCCAAATTGCCGTATGGTTGGAATGACGGAGGCATGATACCTTCGGTCGGTTACCAAACAATGATTGGCGCAGGAATATATGCCAAGTACAAATGGTTTAGCCTGCAACTCCGTCCGGAACTGGTCTTTGCGGAAAATAAACCCTTTATGGGCTATAATGGCGACAACACCTATGCGTGGGCCGCCTGGTATGAATTTGCAAATAATATCGATATGCCGGAGCGGTTCGGCGATAAGGCCTATACGAAGCTGTTACCCGGCCAAAGTAGCTTCAGGGTCAATTATGGCCCGGCGTCAATCGGAATATCGACCGAGAATCTTTGGTGGGGGCCCGGTATATACAATTCGCTATTGATGACCAACAATGCGCCAGGTTTTCTGCATCTAACACTCAATACTACGCGTCCGATTTCGACACCGATAGGGACTATCGAAGGCCAACTCATTGCAGGCAGGCTAAAGGAATCGGGCTTTACACCGACACTACTTGGGAATCCGGCCCACTTCGATGAGCATTATGTTCCGAAAAGAGACGACTGGCGGTACATTTCGGGTATTACAGTTTCCTATCAACCCAAATGGCTGCCCGGACTCTTTGTTGGATTGTCCAGGAGTTTTGTCGTATATAGTGAAGATTTAGGAGGGGGACTCAAAGGCTACTTACCCTTATTGGGACCGGGTTCAAACGATGTCGTCCGTAGACCTGACGAATTAGAAGGACGGGAAGATAGAATGAATAGAGACGTATACGCATCCGTGTTTGCTCGATGGTTGATGCCGAAAGGCAACGCCGAAATCTATTTTGAATATGGGCGAACCGATCCACCCTGGAACCAACGGGATCTGGTGGTGGAATTAGAGCATTCGCGGGCATATGTATTGGGCTTTCGAAAACTTGTGCCGTTGAATTTGGCTAATGAAGAGCTTTTGCAGGTTGGATTTGAACTTACGCAGCTTGAAAAATCGCGAACAACCACCATACGGACGAGCCCCTCTTGGTACACAGATAGCAGGGTACGCCATGGGTATACGCATCTTGGGCAGGTAATTGGTGCAGGGATCGGTCCGGGGAGCAATGTCCAGCTGCTAAATGTCAGTTGGGTGAAGGGGATTAAAAATATCGGGCTTCAAGTAGAACGACACGTGAAGTTCAACGATTTTTTTTATAGAGCTAGTGAAGATTACAGGCGGATGTGGGTCGATTTGGCTGTAGGAGCAATTGGTGAGTGGGGGTATAAAAATATGGTTTTTAACGGGCGGCTGTTTTACATAAAGTCCCATAACTACCAATACGAGCAAGGCGATACGTCCGGAGAGTTTTGGGATTTTACGCCGATTGATAGAAATAATTTTCAATTCAGGTTAGGCGTACTCTATCGGTTTTGAAAAATAGATAAAGAAAAAAACATATTTGCAGATTGAAATGGAAGTGTTAGTGTGATGTATTAAAAGGTTAGGATATAGGTAATGGCAAAAAGATATTTTTATTTCCCGGCAGTTCTTTTTCTTGTTTTGACGAGTCTATTCGGGGGAATGGGATTTGCGCAAAATCTCAACGCTACTGACTTGTCCCAGATTCGTGTCGAGGATTTATCGGACGACCAAATCCGCTCCTATATGCGGCAAGCTGAGGCTTCGGGGTTGTCTGAAGCAGAGATGGAAAGGCTGGCTTTGGAGCGCGGAATGCCGCCTGCCGAAATCGATAAGTTGCGTGAGCGGGTTGAACGGCTGGGGGGAGGAACAACTTCATTGAATAAACCAGGATTATCGGGTAGAAATACCGAGCGTCAATTTTTAGACTCTTCACATGCTGCGGTGGAAGAAAATACCCCACGACTAGATACGGTAAACGAAGCGGAGAAATCCTTTAATGAACTTCGATTGCGGATATATGGAGCGTCCTTGTTTCAAGGTGTTACGCCGGTGTTCGAACCGAGTCTGCAGATTGCAACACCCCGGAATTACGTCATTGGTCCGGGAGACCAGCTGTTAATCGATATATATGGACGGTCAGAAGAAAACCATTCGCTGATGGTCACGCCCGATGGGACGATTAATATTCCTTATGTGGGTGTGCTTGCAGTCGCCGGCATGACCATTGAGCAGGCGACCGAGCGGATTCGTAGCCAAATGGCAACAGTGTATTCCGCTATTCGCACGGGCGCCACAAAGATCAATGTCGCGTTAGGTAACATTCGCAGCATTAAAGTAACGGTAACGGGTGAAGTTGTGAAGCCAGGTACGTATACCTTGCCTTCCGTAGCGAATGCATTTAACGCATTGTATCATTCCGGTGGGCCGTCGGTAAACGGATCGTTCCGGAACATAAGCGTCATCCGGGATGGAAAAGTTATCGCCTACTTAGATATTTATGATGTATTGGTTAACGGTGCCTTTACGAACAATGTTCGTTTAGAGGATCAAGACATTCTGATGGTCCCTCCGTATGAATCGAGAATTGAATTTAATGGCCGAGTGAAGCGGCCTGCTATATTTGAACTGAAGGAAGGCGAAACGTTTGAGGATTTGCTGCGTTATGCGGGAGGTTTTACAGAGGACGCATATAAGGCCAGGGTAAAAGTCGTGCGATATACGGATAAAGAACGAAGGATTGAAGACGTGCTCCAAAGTCAATTTGGGCATTACTTGCCCCAGACAGGCGATAAATATATGGCAGAACGCGTACTCGATCGATTTGAAAATAGGGTAGCCATCGAAGGTGCGGTGTTCAGGCCGGGTGAATATGAGCTAAGTCCAGGGCTGACACTTTCGATGTTGATTAAAAAAGCAGAGGGGTTAAAAGAGGATGCTTTTTTAAACCGTGGCTATATCGTCCGTTTGAAGGACGATATGCAAACAGAGCAATTGGCGTTTAATGTAGCAGGAGTTATCGCGGGAACAGTACCCGATATCGAACTGAAGCGCGAAGATGTAGTTGCCATATCGTCAATCTTCGATTTGCGTGAAGAATACACGGTAGCTATCGATGGGGAAATCCGCTCACCGGGTCAATTTATTTATGCCGAAGGGATGACGTTGCAAGATTTGATTATGCAGGCCGGTGGTTTTAGGGAAAGTGCGACAGGTACGCGGATTGAAGTGTCAAGACGGGTGAAGAACGCAGACGCATTATCTCAATCCGCTCAAATTGCGGAAGTGTTTCAGGTGGATGCACATAGAGGATTGACTAAAACCGAGCGGGATTTTGTGCTGATGCCATTTGACAAAGTGGTCGTCCGTACGGCTACGGGTTACGAAACGCAGAAGACAGTACGGATCGAAGGGGAAGTGCTCTATCCGGGGATTTATACGATAACACGCAAAGATGAGCGGATTTCGGATCTCGTTAAGCGTGCGGGGGGGTTCACACCGTTTGCGTATGTAGCAGGGGCGTCGCTAAAACGGGGATTGGCTGTAGACACAACCAAAACCGCGGAAACCACCGCCGAAATGGCAGAAAAGGAACTTCGCTTACAAGAAGAACAAAGCCGGATGCTTGCGCTGAAACAGTTGCAAAGTGATGCTAACATCGTGGGGGATATGAACATCAACAAAAGCATAAACAATGGCTTTGTGGGTATTAATCTGGAGCGGATTATAAAAAGGCCCGGACAACAAGGAGATTTGATCTTGGAAGACGGCGATATTATTCGGGTACCCAAAGAATTGCAGACCGTTAAAATTTCGGGGGAGGTGTTGGCTCCATCGACAGCGGTCTATTCGCCGTCGAAAGGCTTTAAACAATATATTTCTCAAGCAGGTGGCTTTTCTGCTCGTGCGCTGCGAAAGAGTTCGTATGTGTTATACGCCAATGGATCAGTCAAGAGTACCAATCGGTTCTTGTTTTTTAATAATTATCCGCCGATTAAACCGGGGGCCGAGATTTTTGTGCCTCAGAAAGAGGTGAGGCCGCCAATGAGCCCGCAGCAATGGTTGGGACTTGGAACCGGGATAGCCTCGCTTGCGGCGATTATTCTGACAATGATCCGATAACAACTTGTGACGTGTTCTATTTCGTTTGAAAGTAATACTATGGCAGAAAACAAAGTTAGCATCGCTCAACGTCCGCAGCCACAGGATGATGACATTAGCTTGAAAGAATTAATCACAAATGTGAGAGAATGGTTCAGGTATTTCTTAAATAAATGGGCGATTATTTTAATCGTTGGATTACTTGGTGGTGTCGTTGGACTTGTATATTCAATAGCAAAGCGAACTAATTACACGGCAACGCTTAACTTTGTCATGGAGGAACAGGGGGCGTCGCAAAGCAGTTTAGGTGCGGCGGCAGGTATTGCAGCCCAGCTGGGCTTCAATTTGGGCGGGATTGGTGGTTCTGGCGGTTTCTTCCAAGGAGATAATATCATTGAGTTCCTGAAATCCCGTTCGATGATTGACAAGACCTTGCTTACGGAGGTCGAAATTGAGGGAAAAAAGGATCTGTTGGTAAACCGCTATGTTGAATATAACAATTTTAGAGAAAAGTGGGCCGAAAAGGAGCGATTAAAGGGTTTCCAGTTTGCTGATACTTCTGGTGTTTTTCTACAGGATAGCTTGATGTCTCGATTCTACAAGGCGATTTTGAAAAAAAATCTGGTAATTGACAAACCCGATAAAAAACTGAACATCATCGCCATCAAGATGGAAACCCCCGATGAAGCTTTTTCAAAGGCGTTTGCCGAAACGTTGATCGAAAACGCATCGGATTTTTATATCAAAACGCGTACGCAAAAAGCGGAGGAGAATTTGGCTATTCTTACCCATCAGGTAGATTCCGTACGTAGGGAACTTAATGAGGCGATTGGTGGTGTGGCTGCAGCGGCGGATGCTAACCCGAATCCCAATAGGGCTTTCCAAAGCTTACGCGTGGGGTCACAGCGGCGTACGGTGGATGTACAGGCCAATACGGCGATATTAACAGAGCTGGTCAAAAACCAGGAGCTTGCTAAGATAACGCTCCGCAATGAAAAGCCTGTTATTCAAGTTCTGGACAGGCCCATACTCCCGCTTGAAAATGATAAGCTTGGCAAGGTCAAAGCCATCATCATCGGTGGAGTCCTAGGTGGTTTCCTGGCTTGTTTAGTTCTGTTGATCAGGCGGATATACCGTCAGATTATGGAAGCGGATCCTTCATGATCGTATGCCCCATTCTATCCCGTTTAGCCCTTAAATAGCGTTCATTGTACGGATTTGGCTCGATTTCTATAGGGACATTTTCGACGATTTCCAAGCCATAGCCAATCAAGCCAGCTCGCTTGGTGGGGTTATTGCTCATCAAGCGCATTTTGGTGACCCCCAAATCTCTTAGAATTTGTGCGCCGACACCGTAATCCCGGTGGTCTGGTTTGAAGCCCAATTCAAGGTTGGCGTCTACCGTATCAAGGCCATTTTCTTGCAGGTTGTAGGCGTGTAATTTATTGATAAGCCCGATGCCTCTGCCTTCTTGATTCATGTAAACAACGACCCCTTTTCCCGCTTCTTCAATCATCTGCATCGCCCGGTGAAGCTGCGGTCCGCAATCACAGCGGCATGAGCCAAAAATATCGCCGGTAACGCACGAGCTGTGCACGCGCACGAGAATAGGTTCGTCTGGTGTCCATTCGCCTTTATAGATTGCGATATGTTGCTCTCCGGTGTTTTTTTGCGTGTACGCCATCAAGTTAAATTGGCCCCATTCGGTCGGCAGGTTTACGGATACTTCACGGGTGATGAGCGTATCCTTCGCTAACCGGTATTCAATCAAATCTTTGATGGAAATAATTTTTAAATCAAAATGGTCAGCGACTTGAAGCAGATCGGGCAAGCGAGCCATTTCGCCGTCATCTTTAAGAATCTCCACTAATACGCCTGCTGGCTCGAATCCGGCGAGTCTTGCCAAGTCGACAGCTGCTTCGGTATGCCCTGCACGGCGCAATACACCGCCGTCTTTTGCAATTAAGGGGAAGATATGGCCCGGTCGGCCGAATTCTTCAGGCTTTATAGCCGGATTTATTAATGCTTTAATTGTTTTCGAACGATCTGATGCTGAGATCCCCGTCGTGCAGCCATAACCTTGCAGATCTACGGATACAGTAAAGTTGGTTTCATAAACTGCGGTATTATTCCCGACCATCAGGTTCAAGTTAAGTGCCTTGCATCGTTCTTCAGTAAGCGGGACACATACCAAACCCCGGCCATGGGTAGCCATGAAATTAATTATTTCAGGTGTAGCGTTTCGTGCAGCGGTGACGAAATCACCCTCATTTTCGCGATCTTCATCATCGACCACGATAACCACTTTTCCTAGCTTAATATCGCTAATTGCTTCTTCGATTGTATTTAGCCTGATGCTCATTTGGGTCTCCTAATAAACCACACAAAAGTACGTTACTTATGACGATAATGTATAATCGTCATGTAAAGATTTCCGCGCTTGCACGACTTTGCGGCTGCGGGCGCCAAACCTGTTTTTTATCCAGGTTATGGCCTTTTCTGCTTTTAGCCTGTATTGCTCAATATCAAATAACGCAGAATCCGTAGCGGCTTTATAAGCGAGGAAGACGGCAAGGGGAGATAAGGTGAAAATGGCCATCCACATCCCCCAGAAGGTGTCTATATTTCCTTCCTTCGCTGACTTTTCACTTACCGTGGATATGATGTGGTAAATCAAGAAAAAGATGATCGCCATAACGACAGGAAGGCCAAGGCCGCCCTTACGGATGATTGCCCCTAAAGGAGCACCTATACAAAACAACAATAGGCAGGAAACGGCTAACGTGAATTTGCGTTGAAATTCGATATTGTACCGAATGTCCTTGTCGCGATAAAACGTATCCTCGTTGGCTTTAATATTCAGCACATCTTTGATATATCGAACCTGATTCATGGCGCTGTTGATTGCCATGGTACGTTTGTCATTAGGTATAGCCTCTATAAATCCATGCTGGTAAGTAACTACAGGAACGGATGGGGATAAGAGGGTGTCTTTAGCTTTGTAATAGTCATTAAAATGGTAATAGTAGGATTGTACTTCTTTGAATACGGTGCGTCTAAGGCTGTCCATTTGCACGGCATTTGAATCGGTGTACTGCCTTAATTGTTTTAAATTGAGCATCATGTGATGGCTTTTAAACAGGTTTTCGTCAGTACGCTTCATTTGGAATGCCGACATATCAAACTTTTGTTCGGTTTCATCGAAATAAAACCGGGTGAATTGTTGACGGGGATTATATACCTTAGCGTTCCTGGCCCTGCTGTCTTCATAACGCACACCATCTTTAAGTTTTAGAATCATGGTGTTGTTATCCGGGGAATTATAAATATACCCTTCTTTAGCCAATAGGACATTACTTGCTGTGTTGCTCGACTTATGGTCGTATATCATTAAATCATACAGAATTTTTCCATCTTTGCTTTTGCCTTTTGCCCTGATGGAATATCCGGGAATAGTATTGTTGAAGATGCCGGGCTTGATGAGAAAGTCAGCCTGTTTAATCCGGACATCGTATAGCAAAGCACCCATTTTGAGGTTAACTACAGGTAGTATGTAGTCGCTGAACAGGAAAGCACCCCCACTGAATAGGCCTACCAGAATAAACAGCGGCGTCATGGCTTTTCTAAGCGAAATTCCAGCAGCCTTGATGGCAACCAATTCATAGCTTTCTCCTAAATTGCCAAACGTCATAATGGAAGAAAGTAGCATGGAGAGTGGCATCGCCATGGATATCTGTACGGCAGATTGATAGGCTAATAGTTCAAGGATGACATACCATTCAAATCCTTTTCCAATCAAGTCATCAATGTACTTGAAAAGAAAAAGCATCAGCAAGACAAACATCACAATAAAAAAGGTGACGATGAACGGCCGGATAAATGCTTTAAGGATAAGAAGATGGATTTTTTTCATTAACAAGCGCCCCTAAATGACCTCTATACAAAGGTAGTATTTTTTAGGCACCAATTACGCTTTGAAGGTATTCAATTTGGTTATTCCAGATTAGTTTGCGGTCGTTGAGGTTTTCTTCCCGAGCAAAATCCGTGATGGCCAGTGCGACATCATTGGTGAGCTCGTCCTGAACGATTTCCATTTCAAAATGATAGGGTTCGTCGTCCAACCATTTGTATTTAACCAATTTATTTTCTTTAAGACTGATAAGCTTAGCAATGTGTTGTTCATCATCCCAGCTGAATTCGTAGACACCATCTTTGTATGTCACGTCGTCTGCAAACCATTGTGCTAATGCATTGGGTTCATGCAGGAAGGAGAATAGAATTTTTGGTGAAGACTTGATTTCGTATTCCAGCTGGAATTTGATTTTTTCTGTCATGCCAATGGTGATGGTTAAGCGTTTAATTTATCCTATTTATACTTTCTCAACTTTTTTTCTAAAGAAAAGGAAAATAAACTATATTTGCAAACTAATTTTTTGGCGGGGTAGCTCAGATGGTTAGAGCGTAGGATTCATAACCCTAAGGTCGGCAGTTCGATCCTGCTCCCCGCTACCGACAAAAAGGGCCGTAAATCGCGGCCCTTTTGCTTTTTACACAGTTTATGGCTGGACCCACTTGTTTCAACGCCATGGGATGCCAGCGAGACGTCGCGGCGAAGATACGTTCGAAGAAGTCTGATTACCTGCTGGCCGTCAAGGGCAACCAGGGGGGAGCTGCTGGAGCAGGGGGAGGAGAAAACAGTTAGCATGGTGGATTTTTATAACGATCAAATGGGAAGCGCTCCAGGCGGTAAGCACATTTCGATCTTGATCCGGCCACTTCCTAAAGCTGTTGTAAGGATTCAAAAAGCTGAGGGCAATTACATTACGCTGGTCAATGACCTGGATGAATTTTATACACTGGCACATGAAGTGTCACACACGTGGTGGAACAGAGGCAACCATCACAGCATGGAAAAATGGTTGACTGAATCTTTCGCGGAATACGCTTCGTTGATGTATCTGCGATTTTCGGAAGGGGACGAACCTTTCAATACAAAAATACAGAAGCTGAGGGAGAAAAGTGTGGATTTGCCTTCGTTGCTCCTTTCTGACCGATTCGGAAGATTCGGAAACGACCTTCTGTACGTAAAAGACGGCCTCTTCTTGTTTTTTAAAATTCCTGATGTCATGTCACTTTTCGTTCTTTATCTTGGCGGCACAATAGGATGAGGGACTATGGAATTTAATTTTGAATATAAGAAAGAAATTATTTTATTAAATAGATTGCGTTTAATTTATTATTTTTGTAAGGGTACGCTTGAATTCATTTCATGTCTTTAACTTTAAACGAGGAACATCCTGTTGTAAGGCTAAGAGCCTTTCGGGCTATCGATGATCCTAAAACTTGTGAGCTCTTTTTGAAGGGGCACGAACAAGTATTAACCAATATCGGTGTAAAGAAGGTCACCTCATCCAAAAACGAGTGGATGTTTAATCCGGCGGCTTTCGTGTTGATCGTTGAATCCCTGGATAAGGAACGGGTGTTTGGAGGCGCGCGGATACACGTTGCTGGAGGTAGCCAGCCATTGCCGATTGAAGAAGCGACCGGAAGAATGGATCCGAAAATTTTCGACCTGGTGTGGCAATATGCACAGCAGGGAACTGGTGAAATTTGCGGACTATGGAACTCGCGTGAAATTGCCGGCTATGGAGTTGGAAGTATTTTCTTGACACGGGCGGCCGTTGCAATCTCTACGCAAATTGGTTTGAAGTCTCTTTTCGCCCTCTGCGCGCCATATACGGTGAAGATGGCTGAGAGTGTTGGGTATATGATAGAACGCAGTGTGGGCAACGACGGGACATTTTATTATCCCAAGCTGGACTTGTTGGCGACGACCATGCTTTTGAAGGATGTGGACGGCTTGGAGCGTGCAGATGAGGAGAACCGCAACGCCATATTCAGCATCCGGCAGCACCTAAACCTGGTCCGAGTCGAACGGCTAAGGCGCAAGGAAATAGAAATACACTACGAAATCCTATTGCCAGAAATGGAAGGATGGGATTTGCAGGAAGTCATACGTAACTATAAGGCTACTCGTCCTAACCATCTGGAAAACAGAGATAATGTGGTTAATGTAATCTAAACAAGATATATCAATCGTAACCTATATGGAACCGGATAAAATGTATCGTCCCGAGTTGTTAAGGCTTGAATCACCAACCGACAGAAAACGCTATAACGAGCTAAGAAACGGTGAAGCATTGTTTGTTTATGATACGGTCATGCATCAATTACAGGAGCTGCATAAGATACGCTACCCATCTGTTGATGTGTCTACCCTGGATCAGCCGCATTTGATTGAACAGTACTTGGATGGTAAAGATTTAACATCGTATGGTGTTTGGGTTTACTATCCTTGGAGTAGGAAATTAGTGCATTTGGTGCCTGATACTGAATTTTATGAGTTAAGAACCAATCGTAATCAGCTCAAGATATCTGCGCAGGAGCAGCTCGTACTGAAAGAGAAGGTGATCGGCATTGTTGGGCTGTCGGTGGGACAATCTATCGCGCTTACGATGGCTATGGAACGCGTTTGCGGGACCTTGCGGCTCGCTGATTTTGACACTGTCGAATTGAGTAACCTGAATCGTATCCGGACCGGCGTACATAATTTAGGCCTAAACAAAGCGATCATCGCAGCGCGCGAAATTGCCGAACTGGATCCGTTTATAAACGTGGAAGTGTTTTCTGAAGGCTTACATGCGCATAATATGGTGGACTTTTTAACGGCGGGCGGATCTCTTGATCTACTGATTGAAGTATGTGATAATATGGAAGTCAAACTGAAAAGCCGGGTAGAAGCACGAAAATGTAATATGCCCGTTATCATGGAGACCAACGATCGCGGGATGCTGGACATCGAGCGATTTGATCTTGAGCCGGATCGGCCCTTGTTGCATGGGTTTGTGGATGAAAGAGATGCTGAAAACGTTGGGTCTATGGCAAATAGCGAACGGATGAACATCGTCAAAAAAATCGTAAATGCTGAAATGCTTTCTCCGCGAATGAAACAATCATTTGCTGAAATCGGAAAAACGTTGCGGTCATGGCCGCAACTGGCATCATCAGTTGTTTTGGGAGGCGGGGTTGTTACCGATGTTTCGCGTAAAGTGCTGTTGGGCGAACACGTAAAATCAGGCAGGTATTACTTTGATATTGACCAACTATTAGATGGACATTAAATTCATTAGCAGTATTTTTTTTTTGTTTCAGTGCTTACCTTGCCTGTTTGCCCAACCGGTTATACACGTTGCAGACGGCTATTCGGCCAAATACATAGGGCGTGAAGTCGAAATATTTCAGGATACGAGCAATCGGCTTACCGTTGAGGATATTCTTGCTGGCCGAGGGGTTTTTGAAAGAAGCAATTCTGAAGTATTGAACTTTGGTACCAGTGAGGTCAACAATTGGATTCGGTTTACGATTTTCAACGATACAGACTATCCGCAGCTCATACTCAGCATCAGCAATCCGACGATAGAGGAAGTTGCCCTTTTCAAGCTGGCTGGAGCGATAGTGGACAGCGTGCCCATTACTACGGCTACGCCTTATGTAGAAAGGGATTACCATCACCAGTTTTTTGCGCACAACCTGGTGATTCCACGGGGCGACTCGGCCACGTTCTATTTGAGATTAAGAAGCACGACACAATTGCTCGTGCCATTGATGATTAGCGATTCCAGAAACTTTATTAAGGCGGTAGGCGGATTCGATATACGTTCGGGGATCTACATAGGTGTTATGCTGGCGATGTTACTGTATAACCTTTTCTTATACTTCTCGGCGCGTGATCGGCACTACTTGATCTATGTTCATTATATTTTTTGGGTTACAGCTGCGCAGGTTGCCTTACTGGGTTATTTTGATCGCTTTTTCCAGTGGATTGAGATTCCAAATGGATATGTCGTCACGTTTTTCGGCGCCATGTCTGGTATCGCTTCTGTCTTTTTTGTAAAGTCGTTTTTGAACATAAAAAATTATAGCAAGTATTTTAACGGCTGGTTGAACTTGATTATTGTCGGCGATTTAATTGCCATCGCTCTCCTCTTTCTACAGGGACCTTCCGTAGGTTACAGCGCGGTCAATTTGGTTGCGGGTTCAGGATCCTTGATTGTATTGATAATAGCTTATATTACATATAGAAGGGGTAACCGTCCTGCTAAATTGTTTCTGATTGCATGGGGTATTTTCCTTGGTAGTGTAATTACGTTTGTCCTGAAGGATTATGGTATGCTCAGCTATAGCCTGTTGACGGTGCACGCTGTTCAGATTGGATCGCTGGTCGAGGCATTGCTGCTGTCGTTTGCGCTTGGGGACAAGATCAACTTGTATAGAAAAGAAAAAGAAGATTCGCAGGCGAGGGCCCTGCTGATGTCCAAGGAAAACGAAAAGCTGATACGCGAGCAAAATATTATTCTTGAACAGCGGGTTGAAGAACGCACTCATGCCCTGAAAGAATCCAACGAGTCGTTGCAGAAGACGCTGACCTATTTAAAAGAAACCCAGGCCCAATTGGTTGAAGCGGAAAAGATGGCTTCTCTTGGCCAATTGACCGCCGGCGTCGCACACGAAATCAATAATCCAATTAACTTTGTCACCTCTAATGTGGCACCGCTGAGACGGGACATTAATATGATATGGGATACGCTGAGCGAAATTGAACGGATCGCGTGTGCAGACTCGTCGATTGAAGAAAAAAAGCGGTATATCAACACATATAAAGACGAATTGGATTTTGATTACCTTAAAGAAGAAATCGATTTCCTGCTCAAAGGCATGCACGAAGGGGCGAATAGGACGGCGGAAATAGTAAAGAGCTTACGGATTTTCTCGCGGGTCGACGAAGATTCGTTGAAGTTTGCAGACATCAACGAAGGGTTGGAGTCGACGTTAGTGATTTTGAATAGCGTGGTCAAAGAGGGCGTGCATGTCGCTAAACACTATGCCGACCTTCCTCATATTGAATGTTATCCGGGAAAGCTGAATCAGGTGTTTCTCAATATTATAACCAATGCGCTCTACGCGATTAATAAGAAGTTCGAAGGAAGACCGGGTGGCCTTTTAGAAATAAAAACGGGGGTAGATGCCGTGAATGTATACATATCAATCAAGGATAACGGAATAGGAATGCCGGCGGACGTGCAGGAAAAAATATTTGAACCTTTTTTTACCACCAAAGAGGTTGGTGAAGGAACAGGGTTGGGTATGTCGATAGCCTATAACACCATTAAAAAGCATCAAGGCGAGATAAAGATTGAGTCTGAAGTAGGTGAAGGGACAAACTTTATACTAATCATTCCGCTTAGGCAACAAATGCATTAAGTGTTTTTCTTTATTCAAATCATTTATGTTTATTTTTGTTTTTTAGCTTCATTGGCCATATAAACGTTCCAAAGCTTTATGCTCAAGTCCCCGGAAATACTGTACATCGATGACGAGGCCAACAACCTAATCAGTTTCAAAGCTACGTTTAGGTATCGTTACCCCGTATACACGGCAATCAATACCGATGAAGCTCGCGAGATACTGCGTTCAAACCCCAACATTAGAATCATTTTTTGCGACCAGCGGATGCCCGGAGAAATGGGGATTGACTTTTTGCACAAAATAAAGCATGATTTTCCGAGGCCGATCCGGATTCTACTGACGGCATACGCCGATATGGAAACAGTGGTGGACGCTGTGAATAAAGGGCATATTTTCCGATTTGTGCGAAAGCCGTGGGTTGAGGAAGAAATTATATCTTCCATCGAGGAGGCCAACAAGTTTTACATTACTAACTCGATGTTGGATATTAGGAATGAAGAACTTCAGAAAGCATATGATGAACTGGATAAATTCGCCTATAGTGTGAGCCATGATCTTCGGGATCCTTTGACAGGCGTATTGTCTGCTATAAAATTGGCGCTGGAATTTGATTCCGTAGACAGAATTCACGAGATTCTGGCGTTAATGGAAAGTTCTGTGCTAAAGTTAAATTCTTACATAAACAGCCTCCATGATTATTACTTGTTGAAACGTGGAGAACTGACAATTTCCGAAATAAGCTTTGAGTCCTTATTTGAATATTTACAAAATTTTTATAGTATATATACGCGGAACCACAACGTCGAATTCGTGATCAGTAGTGACCAAAAGGAAGTGTTTAAGGGCGACGAAACAGCGTTGAAGCTTATTTTGCATAATTTGTTGTCCAATGCTTTCAAATATCAAAAGCGGGACAACGACCATAAAATGGTGAAGTTGTCTGTCGTTGTGGAAGGCAGCAAAGCTACTATACAAGTGAGTGATACGGGAATCGGTATCGCGGAGCAGGATATCGGGGAGATTTTTAAGTTGTTTTTTAGAGGAAGCGATCAGGCAGAAGGAACAGGTTTTGGGTTATACAATGTGAAAAGTGCGTTGGCTAAACTTCAGGGAGAAATAGCGGTGACCTCTGTAGAGGGCGAAGGAACCACCTTTACGGTCGTTATCCCGAGCAAATAAGCCGGTGCTTATCGGCCATCCTTATAGGTTTGTGTCATGAAAGCAGCTTTTGTCTGAGTAGAAATTCAAGTTGCTCGTTCGTTACTTCAAGTTTCGAAAAAGACTCTTTTATCCGTTCTCTTTCGGCGTAAATTTCATACGCCCGCTGAATGGTATCATCTAATTCTTCTTCGCTCCACGGTTTGCTCAGGTAATGGAAAATTTTGCCCTTATTGACCGCGTCAACCACCGCACTCATATCGGCATATCCTGTAAGGAGTATTCGCATCGGGTCCGGGTTGACTTTGATCACCTCTTCCAGAAATTCAACCCCCGTCATTTGCGGCATCCGTTGGTCGGTGATAATGACGTTAATTGGTCTTTCCTTGATCAGTTGGATAGCTTCTCTACCACTCAAGGCCGTATATACCTTATACTTTAGGCGGAATGTGGCCCGGAAAGAGATTAAGTTGTTCTCCTCATCATCCACATATAAAATTGAAATTTTCCTTTCCATGTTTTCACAGTTTTAATCCAAAGGAATATGCACGAGCTACCTAACACAGCCTGGTATCGAATTTTTTAACTTCACGTTAATAAGGTGTATGCCAATTCAAATTCCAAGTTAGTAAACTTTATTGTTAAAATGGCAATAATAATTAATAAATTGACGCTAGTGTGTGTTAAAACCAATAATGTGCAAAAAGATGGCAATATTTAAGATAAAATTATCCTATTAGTTACTAATTTTATTTGTAGATGGTTTGGCGGAAAGAAAGGTGCAATGAACACCTCCTTATCATGTGAATAATAAGGAGGTGTTTTATTTTGCCCGGCATGAGATGATATAATTTGCGGGGCACTGTGCTGTTAAGCGCCCAGTTGTACCCGTTTAAAAACGGTGACGGTTAATCCTTTGGAGACGCTGTCTAAGAACTGAGCAATGTTCTTGGAAGAATCTTTTACAAACTCTTGATTGAGCAACGTGGATTCTTTGTAGAATTTATTGAGTTTGCCCTGCGCAATTTTTTCAACCATCTCCTCGGGCTTACCTTCGGCCCGAATTTGTTCTTTTGCAATTTCCAATTCACGCTCGATAGTGCGGGCGTCTACATCACCTTTGTCAATGGCAACAGGGTTCATCGCTGCAATTTGCATGGCAACGTCTTTGCCGGCCTCGTCAGCGCCCTCAATAGCTTGATTAAGTCCTACCAATACGCCCAATCGATAATTGCCATGTATATAAGCAACTATTTTTTCGGCTTCGACAGTTTCATACTTGGAGACATCTATTTTTTCTCCAATTTTCCCAGTTTGATCAAGCAGCAAATCGGAAATCTTGATACCATTTATTTCCAATTGTTTTAGCGCGTCCAACGATGCAGGGGCTTGATTTACGGCGACATCTGCGATGCTTTCTGCAAAGGCAATAAAATCGGCATTCTTGGCAACAAAATCCGTTTCGCAATTCAATTCAATAATGACGCCTTTCTTGCCATCGGCTGTTGTTTTCGCAATCACGACACCTTCGTTTGAATCACGATCTTGACGGCTTGCGGCTACTTTAGCACCTTTTTTACGTAAATAATCGATAGCGGCCTCAAAATTACCATTGGCTTCAATGAGTGCCTTCTTGCAATCCATCATGCCCGCGCCGGTCTGTTGGCGCAGCTTATTTACATCCGATGCTGAAATTTGTACTGTGGACATGTTATTTTCCTTGTTTTGTGTATACGTAAATATGTTTTTGACTACTGCAAAGTACCTATAAAAAAGCCGGAAGGCAACCGGTTAACGGAAAAATAATGCTTCCGAAACCTGCTGTTTACCATCCGGCTTCTGTAGAGATTATTCTCCGTCTTGCGTTTCGTCGTCTGTTTCTGCTGAAGCCTCTACTTTTGTTTTACGGGGGCGTTTTCCTGACGCGTCCGCGTCGGCTTTTGACTCTTTAATTTCCGTGTCAGGCTCCTCACCGCTGTCAATTTTGGCTTTAGCGGCAGCGGCTTCCCGCTCAGCTTCTTCCTCTTTGTCGCGTTTCCGCTCTTCAAGACCTTCCTGAATTGCCTTTCCTATAATCTCTGTGATGAGACTAATGGATTTCGTCGCGTCATCATTGGACGGAATAGGAAAGTCGATATTGGTAGGGTCCGAATTGGTATCCACCATGGCGAATGTGGGGATGTTTAGCTTCAGTGCTTCACTTACTGCGATGTGCTCTTTTTTCACATCGATGATAAAGAGCGCTGCTGGCAGGCGGTTCAAATCAGCAATACCACCTAGCAGGTTTTCCAACTTGATCCGCTCGCGCTGTATCATCAGCTTTTCTTTCTTGGACAAGACATCGTAAGTGCCATCTTTGGTCATCTTGTCGATGTTTGACATCTTTTTGATGGATTTACGTACCGTAGCGAAGTTAGTAAGCATTCCGCCTAACCAGCGTTCGGTTACAAAGGGCATGTTTACAGCTTTAGCTTGAGCGGCTACGATGTCTTTGGCTTGTTTCTTAGTTGCTACGAATAAGACTTTCCGGCCAGACTTGACAACTTGTTTAATTGCTGACGCCGCTTCTTCGAGCTTGGTAAGGGTTTTATTTAAGTCAATAATGTGGATGCCATTACGTTCCATGAAAATGTACTTAGCCATTTTCGGATCCCATTTACGGGTAAGGTGGCCAAAGTGCACACCTGCATCCAATAACTCTTGATATGTTGTTCTTGCCATTTTTTGTTCTCCTTAAAATTAACGTTTACTGAATTGGAATCTCCTGCGTGCTTTACGGCGTCCGGGTTTCTTTCGTTCCACCATACGGTCGTCACGAGTTACCAGGCCTTTAGCCCGTAATGCAGGTTTCACCTCGGGATTAAGCTCGATGAGCGCTTTGGCTATTGCCAAACGGACGGCCTCCGCCTGACCTTTGATGCCTCCTCCGGCTACGTTAACTTTTACATCGTAATTACCGGCAGCGCCGGCCACTTCCGTGCTTTGGGTAACGATGTATTGCAATGGCAATGTTGGGAAATATTCTTTATAATCTTTACCATTCACGGTAATATTGCCGCTGCCAGCGGAAAGATAAATGCGGGCAACAGCAGTTTTTCTTCTTCCTGAAGTGTTAGTTGTTGACATTTCTTTTCTCCTTAGAATTTAACAGTTTTTGGATTTTGTGCTGCATGAGGATGCTCGTTGCCTGCGTATACATACAGGTTTTTGAACAACGCGCGTCCCAAACGGTTTTTGGGCAGCATGCCGCGTACGGCTTTTTCCAGAATGCGCTCCGGATGCTTGGCCAACAACTGCTTTGGAGAGGTGAAACGCTGACCGCCTGGGTAACCGGTGTAACGGCTGTACACCTTGTCCTCAAGTTTATTGCCGGTCAGTCTAACTTTGTCTGCGTTGATCACAATTACGTTATCGCCGCAGTCTACGTGTGGGGTGTAAGAAGGCTTGTGCTTTCCCCGGATCACTTTAGCAATCTGAGATGACAAGCGCCCCAAGATCTCGCCCTCAGCGTCAACAACAATCCACTCCTTGTTGACGGTGCTTTTGTTGGCAGAGACAGTTTTGTAACTTAACGTATTCACTTGCTTTGTTTTGAAATAATTAATAAATATATTTAGCCCCTTGTTTAAGGGTCTGCAAAGGTACGATAATAAAATTGATTTTTCAAAGTTATGTGGCAAGTAATAATAAAGGTGCGTTGTTTTGGGCAATTGGTAGCATTCGGATGGTTGATGGTAGCGGGAGGCGCTGTTCAAGCCCAGGATGAAGTTGCTGTACCTAAAGTGCTCAGTGTCGGTGATAGCCTATTGATAAAGGAATTATATTTCAAAGGTATACAGCAAAAGTCATCCGGCCAGCTCGCGGCCGCAGAAAACACCTTTGACAAATTGGTAAACCTGCAGCCGGAAAACGATGCGGCTCATTTCGAGTTAGCAAGAATTTATTTTGAGAATGAGGACTTCGCGGCTGCTGAGCGGTCCGCAAAGCGTGCCGCAGCGCTGCATCCTGAAAATGAATGGTACTGGAACCTGCTATTGGATATTTATAAAAAGACGACAAATGTACGTGAAATGCCGATGGTGTTTGATGAGCTTATCAACCTCAATCCTGACAAGCTATCCCATTATCAGGATAAGGCATACACGCTATACCTGGATAAACGGTACAATGATGCGCTTGCGGTATGGGAGACAGTGGCTGAGAAATTTGGAGAAACCGACGATCAGTATTTAGCTAAATATCAGATCTATTTGGCGCAGGGCAATACGGCTTCGGCGATACGGGAATTGGAGCTGCTTGTCGCAAAAAAGCCTGAAGAAAGCAAAAGCTACATATTACTGGCTGAATTGTATACTAATGCAGGAAAATCCAAGAAAGCCTTGGCTTTGCTGGATCGTGCGGCGGATTTGTTTCCGAATGAACCGCTCGTCTTACTTAGTAAGTCGGACACTTATTTGGTTATGGGCAAACAACGGCAGGCATACGATTTTCTCCGTCAGGCCTTCCTAAGTGACCAATTGGACATAGATGCCAAAGCCGGTATATTATATACTGCTATTGGCGAACAAGAACATCCGATCGAGGGCAAGTATGTGGCTGACTTGGCCAACCTGTTGGCTGAGTCTTATCCGGGAGAGGCTAAGGCTCACGCCGTGAGAGGGGATATATATATGCAGCTGCAACAGTTGGAACAGGCGCGCGAAGCGTATCTGGAAGCGTTGGATAAAAATAAATATATCGAAGGTGTCTGGCAACAATTGCTTCAAGTGGAGCTTCAAATGGGACGATATCATGATGTGGAAACGCATGGCAAAGAAGCTTTGCGTTTATTTGCAAACCACCCATTGTTTTTATTTTTTACGGGGCATGGTTTTCTTGGTAACAAAAATTATCAGGAAGCCCGTACTCATTTAGAAGCGGCTCTGAACAATGCCAATGAAACACATATACCCTTGCTGACTCAACTATATAGCAACCTTGGGGATATCTACCATGTGCTGTCGATGCATGCGGAATCCGATGTTGCTTATGAAGAGGCCATCGCATTGGACAGTACAAATGCCTATGCGCTCAATAACTATGCATATTACCTGGCGATCCGTAATGAGAAATTGGCGCTTGCTGCTGAGATGTCAAAAAAGTCAAACGAAATTATGCCCAATTATGCGTCATACGAGGATACCTATGCCTGGGTACTTTTCCAACAGGGAAAATATGAAGAGGCGTTGATTTGGATAGAACGGGCCATTAAGCACTCGGAGAAGGCTTCCGACACATTACTGGAGCACTACGGTGATATTCTTGCCAAGTTGGGAAATATCGATGGCGCGGTAACGCAATGGAAAAAGGCGCGAGCCATCTCCCAATCCGTTGGCAAGGATATTGATAAATTATCCAAAAAGATCGATGCGAAACAATATATTGATTAAAGGCGCCGTTGTCCTGGTGTTGTTTATAACGGTGCTTTCATGTGCGCCCAAAAAACGATTGGTTACTGATGGAGAAGGAAACGAAAGGCGTTTGTCCGACACCGAACGATTGGATGTCATGAACAGTATCATACAAAATGAGCCACAGTTCACGACATTTAGTGGACGTGCTAAAAGCCGAATAGTTATCAATAAAGATAATTACGATGTTACCGCGAATGTGCGGATGGAAAGGGGGAAGGCTATCTGGATCTCCGTTACCGCGTTGATGGGCATTGAAGCAGGCCGGATGCTAATTACACCGGACAGTGTCCAAATCATCAATCGTTTGAAAGCCGAATATCTAAAGAAGCCATTTAGCTATATCCACCATTTTACCAACAAAGCGCTGGATTTTACCAATCTGCAGCAACTTTTGGCGGGGCACATCATTGGACAAGCGGTTGAAGGAGATACCAAAGTTTGGGCGGTGGACGGTGGCCATATTCTGCGTGGTCAGACCAATGAATTGGTTTATACAATACACGTGGATGCGGCGTATCGTATGATGAGCACGTTGTTGGATGAAGCAGTACATAATCAACGGCTGGAGGTGCGTTATTCCGCGTATCAGGAATCTGGACGGATGACATCACCTTACCAGCTAACGATCTCAGCCGTTGCAGACGGATTCAATCTACAGGCCGAGATGAGTTACAGCAGGGTTACGTATGACGAGGCGTTAGCTATGCCTTTTAGCATTCCTGCACGGTACAAGGAAATCCATTAGCAGTTTGATTATCGGTCTGGTTTTATTACCTTCGCGAACGATATCTGGCTGAATGACACGATTTACAGGTGTAGGAATTTACTGGTGTTCCCACCGCAGACAAAGCAGCATGTTGATGAATTTTATGAGGGTTATTTTAAGTGCATTCGTTGTTTTCCTGGCGTCGGCTACTGGTTTTGCCCAAAGTAGTGCCGAACTTAAAAAGCAGCGGGAACGCCTAAATCGGGAAATAGAGCAGCTAAATCAAAGTCTTAAAACGACATCAAGTGATCGAAGCTTATCCCTTAAGCAGGTGAACGCATTGAATATGCAACTTCGGCTGCGTGAACAGAAAATCAGTACCATCAATAGCGAGATTAGACTGATTAACAGCCAGATTGCTTCGCACAATAAAACCATCCAAAACCTGCGCAACCAACTGGCCAAGCTGCGGAAGGATTATGAAAACATGGTGTTGTTTGCTTTCCGTAACCGAAATGCTTATAATAAGATGATGTTCATCTTTGCGTCGAAGGATTTCAACCAAGCATTCAAACGGGTAAAGTACTTACAGCAGTTTAATGAATCCCGTAAAGAACGTGCGAAAGAGATTGAAGACACGCAGAAAGCGATCGCATTGAAAGTTGCACAATTAGAGGCGAATAAAAAGGAACAGGCAGCCCTACTCGCAGAACAGCAGGAAGAACGTAAGGTGATTGCACAAGAACAAGGAGCCGAATCCAAAATCTTGCAGGCGCTTACTCAACAGGAAAAGCAATTTAAACAAGAACTGCAAAAGAAGCAACAAGAAGATGAACGCTTAGCAAGGGCAATACGGACGGCTATCCAGCGCGAAATCGAAGAACAACGAAGGTTAGAAGAGGAAGCACGCCAAGCGGCCTTGGCATTGGAAGCCGAGCGGACGGGCAAGACCGTAAAAGAAGTGGAGGCTGAAAACCCATCCGTCCGTAAGAGCGATACCGAAGTATTGGCCAATACACCGGCAGCGGCGAAACTTTCCGCCGACTTTGCGGGCAACCGTGGCCGGCTGCCATGGCCGGTGCAACAAGGGTTTATCACACAAGGGTTTGGACGGCATACTGTCGGAAGAAATGTCACGGTAAATAATTCGGGGATTAAGATTCGGACATCCAATAACGCGCCGGTACAAGCAATTTTTGATGGTACCGTACGAACGGTGGGCAATATGACCGGAGTTTATTTTGTTCTCGTACAGCACGGCAAGTATTTTTCGGTTTACCAAAACTTGGGCAGTTTAGCGGTTAAGCGCGGACAAACCGTTCAACGGGGCCAAACTTTGGGGACGGCTTCGGTGGATCCGACGGATGGGACATCAGAAGTGCATTTTGAGCTTTGGGAGGGCGCAACACCTATCAACCCTGAACCTTGGTTGGCGAAATGATTATCACAATGAAACGGCATGAGCGATGCTCTTGAAAAAAGGAGGGAGCGATCTCAATAAGCTTCAAACCATTTGAAAATAAATTGTTCGGATGAAAATATTATATGTACATTTGTAAATCCACTGTGCTTAGGCGGGGTGGAGTAAGTAATTTAAAATGACTATTATGCTTGATTCAGTGTTGTTATTTCTTGGGACACCAGAAATTATATTGATTGTGGTGGCGTTGCTTTTGTTGTTCGGCGGGCGCAAGCTTCCTGAGCTAATGCGTGGGATGGGACGTGGTATCCGGGAATTCAAGGAAGGACAAAAGGAAAGTCCTAAAGAAAAAGTAGAAGAGAATAACTAAGGTAGTATGCCCGATATCAAGCGAGACGTTATGCCAGCACATGGGATTTGGCATAAAGCTCCTTCGTTACATGGGCGTCATTGGGCTACAACTTTTATTTTTCAATCGTACAATAAAAAACCTAATCTACACGTTTTTCAACGTAGAATATACTTAACCAATGGTACTTAGTTGTTAACTTGGATAGCTATGAGTATGTCGTGAGAAGGCCTTATGGCATAGATACCTACTAACGAAAACATGAAATTAAAACAGATTTCGGCAGTAGCCGTGAGTAGTGTTTTGTGTGCACAATTGGCATTTTCGAAGAATACCTCCCTGGATTCACTTTCGGACACATTATCGCAAACCGATATTGCCAGCCAAATCAGTGCGCAACTCGATCTAATAGCGGACAGCGTGCATTTTGTTCACCTTGAAGAGGGGTTGGGTACTTCCCCGATTTTAGATTTTGTGCCCGCAACTGTAGAGGGGCGGCTTGCCTATCTTCAGCGAACTGTTCCGCTTACATACAATGCTCAAGTGCAGTCTTATATTGATGTGTACAGTACAGAGCGATACCGGAGATACCTGTCTCGGATGATGGGGCTTGGGCAGTATTACTTTCCGATATACGAGCAGGTTTTTGCAGAGATCGGTGTGCCGGATGAAATTAAATATTTGTCCATTGTCGAGTCGGCGTTAAACCCGCATGCCATATCCCGGGTTGGGGCCACGGGCTTATGGCAATTTATGTATGCTACCGCACGGGTATACAACTTGGCTATGGATAGCTATGTCGATGAACGAAAGGATCCCGTAGCGGCAAGTTACGCAGCTGCAGCGTATTTATTGGATGCTTATAACGAATTCGATGACTGGTTATTGGCTATAGCCTCATACAATTGTGGAAAGGGAAATGTATTGCGGGCGATACAGCGTTCGGGATTAACCAACCCCGATTATTGGGCTATCAGTCCTTATTTACCCCGCGAGACACGTAATTATGTACCAGCATTTATCGCGATGACTTATATGCTGGGTTATCATGAAGAGCATGGTATCATGCCGGATAATTCAGACGATTTGCTATTGACTACGGAAACCGTATGGGTTCAGAAGTTTGTGTCATTTGATAACGTAGCTAACGCGTTAGGTGTTGATGAAGGCATCATTAAGTCACTAAACCCTGCGTATAAAAGGGGGATTGTAAACGGCAGTCCGGAATTCCCGAAAAGACTGATATTGCCGGAGGTGCCGCCGCAAGCCTATTCCGCATTATATGCTGCGCTAAACACCCAAAGCGGGATACCGACCGTAATGAATGCATCCGATAATACAGGAGGGGATAAAACGTTTATCCATCGGGTGCGAAAAGGGGAAACGCTGGGTGGTATAGCCAAACATTACGGTGTTACTGTGCAGGATTTGCGTGCCTGGAACAACATCAAAAAGAATATCATTGTGCCCGGTCAGCGACTAAGCGTCCGGCGGCAAACGGCACCGGCCGCTTCTGGAAAAGAAGCCTCAGGATCGTATATTTCCTATAAGGTAAAACGTGGAGACACGCTATCGGGTATTGCGCAACGTCACCGCGGAGCCAGTGTGTCAGCCATTAAGACCGCGAACGGCTTGACGAACAACAATATAAAGCCAGGTATGACATTGAAAATAAAAGTCGATTGATAGTGTTCTTTATAGGAGCCAAGCTGCGTCTTCCCCTCCATCAAATTCATGGAGTGTGACGGTCACATGCTCTTTTAGGATAGTGGACAATTTCAGGCCGGAGAAGTCGCTAAAAATTGGGAATTTATGATGGCTCCGGTCAATTAATACCGCCGTCCGCATCTTTTTAAGGGGTACATCGAAAAAGACGCCCATTCCGTAAGCCAAGGTGCGGCCACTGTTTAATACATCATCTACCAGGATAACCACCTTGTTCTCCGCTTGTTCTATCGGGACGTCCGTTTTTGCGTCCAGTATGCGGCTTGTCTTATCAAGCGAGACTTTGATGAGTTCGATATTGAGTGAGGAAATTTGTTCAAGCACTGCCTTAATTCGCTGAGCAAATACATACCCCCTGTCGGCTATGCCCACTAATACAAGTGAATCTTCTTCGAAGTTGTCTTCAAGTAGTTGGTAAGCAATACGGATGGTCTTTTTCCGTATTTGCTCCTGGTTGAGAATCAAAACTTTTTTTTCGGACATGCCTGAATTTTTACAGTGAAATGGTTGGTAAAAATAGGGAATATTAACGAAGGCTTCAAGCCCGGAGAGGTGTAAAAATCGATATGGAACACAAATAAAATCCGCTTTCCAATGTTTCAACAGGAATTGATGGACTTTAACGAGACGATGCTGGGCAATTTTATGCGAAGCGCTATATTTAGTTTAATGCTGGTTGCCGGCCGCCGTCTTGTTTATCATCCGCAGTATTTTCAGCTGCCATCGCTGTAAGCATTCGGCCGCCGTTATAATAATAACGTTTCCAGTAAGCTTCATTAAGATCGCTGATCATTACGCCGCGGCTTGAAGACGCATGGGCAAACTTGTCATCGCCAATGTAAACTCCTACATGCGTAATATTGCGGCTCCTGATTTTGAAAAACACCAAATCTCCGGGTTTCAATTCTTCTTTCCGGATGGGATTCACTTGTGTGTAGATGTTACGACTATTGTGGCCCAATGTGGTGTTAAAAACTTTATCGTAGAGCTCGTAAGCAAATTTCGAGCAGTCAACGCCTTTTTTGGTGGTGCCTCCCAGACGGTAAGGCGTGCCTATCCATTCATAGATAAATTGGTAAAGCTTTGTATTCGTGGTCGCTGAAACAGCAACACCCATTATCTGAGAAAAATAGTCTTTTGCTAAATTATCCGGATCGGATGGGTTTGTAGTCGGCTGTTCGGTTAAGGTTTGGGCTTGCGATATGGCAAACATGCAAGCAAATAGTATACACGCTACTGATGTTTTCCTCTTCATTAATTTGCCTTTTTATGGAACATACAGACGTTGATTGTTTATAGCGGGCACAACACGTTATGCCCATTGGTTCGCAAAGCTATGGTAAAAATTTCATTCAGGCAAGAGAAAAATGACGATCGTTTATTTGTTTTGAATTTCTATAAAAATATAGGAATCATAAAAAAACGACTTTTTCCTTGATAATTTGAAAATAAAAACTTTCCTTTGTCGCGGAAATTATAAAACAATGGAAAGATACGTGACCATTACAACATCCATTACATCCACGGGGCGGAAAACCCGGGGGAAGTGATTATATGTTGTAATTGTTGACAATAGATATAAGCGCCTTCCTCGAATACAGGAAGGCGCTTTTAATTTCAGCGGTTTGAATGCGCAATTGATTTTATGCAAGGAATGAATGCAAATGCTATAGACACTTTATCGTACAAATGAAAATACTCAAGTTTGGCGGTACATCCGTTGGTTCTGTTGATGGCATCCGGGCGGTGCTTGAAATCGTAGGAAAATCTAAAACGTCAGGTGAGCGGCCATTGGTTGTTTTGTCGGCAATGAGTGGAATAACCAATTTGCTGGCCTACCTTGCAGAGGAGGCCGCGGAGGGACGGGACTTCGTTCAGGGTTTACAGGAGATCGAAGGTCGTCATTTTACGGTAGTCAAGCAGTTGATTCCTGTGAAATGCCAAAATCCGGTGTTGACCAAACTGAAGATTTTTTTCAACGAGTTGGAGGATCTTTTACAAGGTGTTTGCAGCTTGCGTGAGCTAAGCCTGCAAAGCAGGGATCTGATATTGAGCTATGGGGAACGGTGCTCGACCTTTTTGGTCAGTAAAGCCGCTGAGCAGCAATTTTCAGAGTCGCTGTTTGTGGATGGAACACAACTTATCCGGACTGACAGCCACTTCGGAGGTGCGCACGTCAATCAAGCGCTATCCGAACAGCTTATACGGGCATTTGTAGCGGCGAACCCGGGACGCTTACTTTTTGTCACAGGTTTTATTGCGTCCAGTGAGCAGGAAAGAGTCACCACGTTGGGTAGGGGAGGCAGCGATTATACCGCTGCAATCATCGGATCGGCCATCGATGCCGAAGCGATTGAAATCTGGACCGATGTCGATGGCATGCTTACCGCCGATCCACGGATTGTAAAGAAAGCATTTTCACTGCCGATACTGTCATACACCGAGGCTATGGAATTATCTTATTTCGGAGCCAAGGTTATTTATCCGCCAACAATGGTTCCGGCTTTTCTAAAGGAAATCCCGATTGTAATCCGCAATACGTTCAATCAAGATTTCGTAGGCACGACCATCCAGCATGACGGCGGTAAGGCGGCACTGCCAATCAAAGGTATTTCCTCCATTCCAACTATCAGTGTCATCAATTTAGTGGGCAGCGGCATGGTTGGCCGTGCCGGCTTCAGCGGCCGGTTATTCACGCTACTCGCAAGGGAGCAAATCAATGTGGTGCTGATTACACAGTCTTCTTCCGAACACAGCATTACATTTGCCATACACCCGGCTGATGCACTGCGTGCTAAATCGCTGATTGAGAGCGAATTTGAATTGGAGTTGAAAGCAAACAAATTGTCGAATCCAGAAATCGAAAATGGGTTATCTGTGTTAGCCATTGTCGGTGAGAACATGAAGCAGACTCCCGGTATGTCAGGCCGGCTTTTTCATGCGTTGGGCCGAAATGGCATTAACGTCCGTGCTATTGCCCAAGGGTCTTCGGAATACAACATCTCGGTTATTATCGCCCAAACCGATCTGGCCAAAGCACTGAATGCTGTACATGATGCTTTCTTTGCCCAGTTAAATAAAACGTTGCATGTTTTCAATGTTGGCACAGGAAACATCGGTTCGACGTTATTCAGGCAGATTCAGGAGCAGTATGGCTTCCTGCTGGACAATAATGATATAGAAATAAAGATAATCGGTCTTAGTAATTCACGGAGGATGCTTTTTAATGCGGATGGAATTGACTTAGCTACATGGGAAGTGCAATTACACGAATCGGGAGAGCCGGCTGATTTGGATACGTTTGTGGCAAGGATGATGCAGATGAATCTTCCAAACTGTGTGTTTGTAGACAACACGGCGAGTGAGCAGCCTGTCCGTTATTATGAAACCATATTCAGATCTAACATTTCCATTGTCACTTGCAATAAGATAGCCAACTCGGGCAAGTACAGCCAGTATCAGACGTTAAAGGATACTGCCCGCAGGCACGGCGTCGATTTTTTTTATGAAACCAATGTCGGAGCTGGACTACCTATCGTGCGTGTACTGCGGGACTTGATGATGAGTGGGGATCGGATTATACGTGTGGAAGCTATATTGTCAGGCACGATATCCTATATCTTTAATAACTTCAACGGAACAGCTTCCTTTCACGATGTGGTCCAAACCGCGCAACGATTGGGTTATACAGAGCCAGATCCACGTGACGATCTTAAGGGTACGGATTTCATGCGTAAGATGCTGATTTTGGCACGGGATGCCGGATATAAGCTTGAACCCGAGGATGTCCAGTTGGGGGCAATATTGCCGGAAGCCTGCATCCAAGCTGCTTCGGTCGGAGAATTTTACGATGAATTAAAAGCGGCTGACGCGTATTTTGACGATTTGAAGGCAAAAGCTCAACGAGAAAATAAGGTGCTTCGCTATATTGGCAAGTTAGAAGCGGGGCAAGTTTCTATCGCTTTAGAATTGGTCGATGCTAACCATCCCTTTTTTGCACTTTCGGGAAGCGACAATATTATTTCGTTTACCACCGAAAGGTATAAAGAGCGGCCGCTTGTGGTTAAAGGGCCGGGGGCTGGGGCAGAGGTCACGGCTGCAGGTGTTTTTGCGGATTTGGTAAATGTTGGCGCATGAATTTCCTACGACGAGGTAAGCATGTAAATGAAGCCGAGGTGTAATAAATGGTGACACGGCAATTATTATTTACAGCGAGCGCTCATCAGCCACAAAAGATAATAATTAGATGAAAACTATCATGGAACAACAAGAGACCACCAAAACGGGTGTGGCTTCAGGGGAACGGGACAAGGTGCATGTATTTGCGCCAGCCACCGTCGCCAATATGGTTTGTGGTTTTGATGTGTTGGGTTTTGCATTACACGAACCGGGGGATGAGGTGGTCATTCGAAGAGCCGGCGAACCGGGTGTGCGGTTAGTAAACATAACGGGAGATGAAGGCAGGTTGCCTCGCGAGGTGTCGAGGAACACCGTAAGTGCAAGCGTAATATCGTTTTTGCAGTACATCGGGCGGTGCGATATCGGGATTGAAATCGAATTGCATAAGCATATGCCAATCGGTAGTGGTTTGGGATCAAGTGCGGCAAGTACCGTGGCGGGATTATATGCTGTCAACAAGTTGCTAGGCAGTCCACTGTCACGGAGGGAGCTGCTGCCCTTTGCCATGGAAGGTGAGGAACTGGCTTGTGGCCATGGCCACGCGGACAACGTGGCTCCTGCCTTGTTGGGGGGCATTACGTTGATTAGAGGGTATAATCCCTTAGATGTGGTAGCGCTTCCCGCCCCCCCTGCATTGCATGCCTCCGTGGTGTTCCCTCATGTAGACGTTCCAACGCGCGATGCCCGGCAAATGATTCGCACAAAAGTAGCCCTCCAAGATGCGGTGACCCAGTGGGGTAATGTGGCCGGATTGGTGGCAGGGTTGTTTCGCAATGACTACGAGCTGATTGGGCGAAGTATGCAAGATGTGCTTATCGAGCCTACACGGGCAATTCTCATCCCTGAGTTTTATGAGATGCGCCGCTTGGCTATCGACGCTGGAGCGCTGAGTTTTGGTATCTCTGGCTCGGGGCCGTCTGTCTTCGCCTTTGCGCAAAATGCGGAGCAAGCCAACGGTATCACCTCGGTTATTCAGGCACACCTGACAGCGCAGGGGATCGGTAGCCATGGATATATGTCGAAAATAAATATGGAAGGACCGAAAGAAATTACCAATAAACATGCAGTTATATAGCACAAACAACAGCGACTTACGTGTATCGTTTAAAGAGGCGGTTTTTAACAGTCTGCCTGCGGATAAAGGGCTTTATATGCCAGCGTTGATTCCTCAGCTGGACAGTTATTTCATACGGAACCTTCCGCAGTACTCACTACACGATATTGCCTTTTTTGTAGCAACGGCGCTTATTGGCGACGACATCCCGGAAGCAGACCTCCGTAGGATAGTAAGCGATGCGATCAACTTCGAAGCGCCCATCCGTCCGTTGGACAGCGGTTTAGCGGTGCTTGAATTGTTCCATGGTCCCTCATTGGCCTTCAAAGATTTTGGCGCTCGCTTTATGAGCAGGGCAATGGCCTTTCTCTCGGCCGGTGATGATCGTGTATTAGACGTGTTGGTGGCTACTTCGGGTGACACGGGGGGAGCTGTAGCATTGGGATTTCTGGGCGTACCGGGCACACGGGTTACCATTCTCTATCCCAAAGGGAAGGTAAGTCCCGTGCAAGAGCTGCAACTGACCACCCATGGACAAAACATCCGGGCTATCGAGATCGACGGTACCTTTGATGATTGCCAGGCGTTGGTCAAAGAAGCGTTCAATGACCAAACGTTAAAATCGGCATTCCGGCTCACATCGGCTAATTCAATCAACATAGCCAGACTGATCCCCCAGACGTTTTATTATTTTTATGCTTATGCCCAACTGTTGGTGCAAGGCATGGAAGAGGTGGTGTTTTCGGTGCCCAGTGGCAACTTCGGCAATATCGGCGCCGGTCTGCTGGCGCATAAAATGGGGTTGCCTGTCAGGCGTTTTATTGCGGCCACGAATGTGAATGACACGGTTCCGCGCTTTCTCGAAACCGGCCGTTTTGAGCCACGGCCGTCTGTACAGACGTTAGCCAACGCAATGGATGTAGGCAACCCAAGTAATTGGGTGCGTATCATGGATTTATTTGGGTATGACAATGCGCTCGTTAAGCAGGCAGTCACTGCTTTCACCTTTACCGATGCAGATACCCGTAGGGCTATCCAGACTATTTTCGATCGGTATCATTACGTGGCATGCCCCCATACAGCTATTGCTTGGTTGTCTGCAGAAGCCTATCGCCGTCAGTACCCGGGTTCGTATGCTACTGTATTTTTGTCGACGGCGCACCCCTGTAAGTTTCCAGACATGTTCGCCCCGGAAATTGCTGCTCGCATTACGATACCCGACCAGGTTAAGCTACTGGCAGGGCGTAATAAAGAGATAACGGCATTAGGTAACGATTTTTCGGCATTTAAAAGTTACCTGTTGGCGAACTCCTGATTTATTGCCATTCAAACCTCATCCAGGCATCTTCATCCCGACCAAACACGAAATACTTTGGATGGATGATTTCAGCCAGTATTTCGGCATCATCAGCGATTAGCGCACCAGGCTGGTGCAAATAATTGCTGTTGTGAACGATATATACCTGGTTGTTGGCTAAGGCGTTAACTTGCCGCCATGCCGGATCGGAAAATGTCGCCGGCAGTTCATCAAGCAACCGCGGCATTGGTTTGTCATTAATGACGATGATAATATCAGGATTCCAGATCGAGGCGGTGATGTCTCCGGGATAACTGATGCCAGCGCAAATTTGAACAAGACTGGCAAGGTATTCGTTATGGGCTATTTTTAAGGGGTGTACATCATACAGGGCGAGCACCCGCGGTTTGTTGTCGTTAGCAATGAATTTGAGCTTGTGGATAATGATATCAATGCGCTCTTCGAGATCTTCAGCCATTTGATTGGCCGGTTGTTGAACGTTCAGTGTCTCCCCGATTTCGCGTATTGCAGCGTAAACGGATTGCGGCGTAACCGCATGGATAAGCTTTTCATATAAAGGAGCCTGCTCAATCAGGGGAGTGCAAGCCGAATCGAGATTCAATGCTGTCAATACACTCTGCAGCGATAAACGTGGATTTTGCATGACAGCAAAGGTACGTAAGTCGGCCCATTATCGCCATAATAGCACCTTAAAAACATTGATGTCCGGCAATGAAATGAATGAGGCATTTAACTGGATACGTTCTTGGATGATTTCGCTGCCTGCTTGCCCCGCTACCAGTATCAAGGCCACAAAAAAAGGAATTATGAGTAGCAGAAAAGGCGAAATGTTGCCAATAAACTTTTTCATTTTCTTAATGTTTATAAAGTTATACAATCACACCGACCCAATGCACGATACAAAGAAACCAATTCCTGATTCCGGATAGAAAAGTTTTAGACCAACGGTCGGATTTTGTAGACCAACGGGAACCGGGGAGTTCATCCGTCGGAACAGGGCGTTGGCCGAGCGAAGCAAGGCGTTTGTCTATCAGCGGAGCGGATATTAATTGGCTAACGTTATATTTGCGATTATGCTTAAAAATAAAGCTATTCTTATCCATGCACTTGTGTGGGCGGTTATGTTGACCGTTTTGTTTTTTGTGAGCGCCAGGGAACATCCTGGGGAGACGGCGGTTTTGATTCTGCTATATGGCGCGTTGAATATGATTATCTTTTACGTCCATTATTTTCTCGTCACCCCGCTTTTTATCGGAGACAACCGTTATAAACGTGCTATATTGTATGTTATTCTTGTGTTGTTAGCATCTATTGCCCTGAAATACGCCATAGCTTTGCACTACGAAGACGTTATCTTAAAATATCGCGATCAAGAGAATACGGAAAAACTATTGACGCCTGTGCAATATACCGTTGCGGCGCTTATCACTGGATTGTTTTTCATGTTATTAAGCACGGCGGCGTATATTATTTCAGCTAATTTCAAGCTCCGTGAACATCGCAAAAGTTTAGAAAACGAGAAATTGAATGCCGAATTGGCGTTTCTGAAATCACAGATTAATCCCCACTTTCTATTTAATTCGCTGAATAATATCTACTCTTTGGCTTACCAAAAGTCCGAAAAGACACCCGAAGCCATCCTCAAATTATCCGAAATCATGCGATACATGCTTTATGAGAGCAATGAAGAGTTTGTATTGCTGGAGGAAGAAATTAACTACCTGAAAAACTATATCGAATTACAGAAATTGCGTTTCAAGGAAAAGGTTTATGTCGATCTTTATGTGGATGTGGATGAGCCCGGCCACCGCATCATGCCATTGTTGCTGATTTCATTCCTCGAAAACGCTTTCAAGCATGGTGTATCTACTAATGCGAGCAAGCCAATCCGTATCGATATCGAAGTGCACCATGGCCGCTTGCACTTTAAGGCTGAAAACGCTAAAAGTCAGCTCAATAAAGACCAAACCAAAGGTGTCGGACTGACCAACCTCAAGCGGCGGCTCCAGCTTGGCTATCCCGGCAGACATACTATTAATATTGTTGAGTCAGAAGATTACTACAGTAGCGAACTTTTCATATATTTATAAGCCCGAATAATAATTCCGCCCATGGTACGATGTATAGTTGTAGATGATGAACCGCTGGCATTAGATATAATAACGGATTATGTATCTAAGGTGCCAGAATTGAAACTTGTAGGTAGCACTACCAATGCCATAGAAGCACTCACGTTGGTGCAAAATGGAGAAGTCGATCTGGTGTTTTTGGATGTGCAGATGCCTGAACTGACGGGTATACAGTTTCTGAAGATCATCAATGGCAAATGCGATGTCATTCTTACCACGGCCTACCCACAGTATGCCTTGGATGGTTATGAGCTCAATGTGGTCGACTATTTATTGAAACCGATTGCCTTTGACCGGTTTTATCGTTCGGTGCAGAAAGTACTTAATAATAAGCCACCCAAGGTACAACAGGCAACGGCGCAGCCCACGCAAAGCGAGGCTGTAGATTTTATTTTTGTTAAGACGGAACACAAAATTCAGCGGGTCGATCTCGATGACATTTTATATATTGAGGGATTAAAAGACTATATTTCCATTTATACACCCGATGAGCGTATCGTGACACTTCAGAACATGAAGAAAATGGAAGATATCCTACCCGTTAATCGTTTCGTGCGTGTCCACCGGTCGTATATCGTGGCGCTTGATAAAATAGCAAGTATAGAACGAGGGCGAATCTACATCAGAGATAAGATAATCCCTGTAGGTGATACATACCGTGATTCGTTTTATAAGTATATCGGCGATAAAAATGGCTGACGCATTCCGTGCGTTAGATTCGATTTTTATAACTTGCATATAAATACAATTTTATCTAAGTTTGCACCCCCGTTCGGGATGTAGCGTAGCCAGGTATCGCGCCAGCATGGGGTGCTGGAGGTCGTGGGTTCGAATCCCGCCATCCCGACCAATCCAAGAAGCTCTTGCCAAAGCAAGGGCTTTTGTTGTTTTTGGCGGTGCGCCTTGAACGATCAGCCGAGCGGTAGAAGAAGGAGTGAGGTGCGGCAAATCGACCATTCAGTTTGAAGATGGCTTTATCACGGCCAGTAAACATGGCCCTGGGTTTTTGATGGTAACAAATAATAATGTAGCTTTGAAGCAAGTTAATGTTCTTTAACCCCCAAAAATCACATCATTATGCAAACTACACAAACGGAAAACATTCAAGAGTATTGGAATAATTTTTTGACAGCAGTCGTCGAATGGGCGCCGAGATTAATATCTGCGGTTATTTCAGCGGTACTGATTTACCTGATCGGTTCGTGGCTCATCAAAGTGCTCAAGCGCTTCATAGCAAAGACTTTTGAACGCAGAAACTTGGATATTTCTCTTCAGCGGTTTCTCAACAATCTCATCAGCTGGGTGCTGAATATTCTGCTCTTTATCGTGGTGATCACCCAACTGGGTGTGCAAACTTCCGCATTCGTTGCTATCATCGGTGCAGCCGGTCTGGCTATTGGATTGGCATTGCAGGGGTCGTTGGCCAACTTCGCCGGCGGCGTACTGATATTGGTGTTGAAGCCGTTCCGAATCGGTGATTTCATTCAGTCTAGCTCCGGGGTATCAGGTACAGTCAAAGAAATCGATATTTTCAATACCAAATTGAATACTCCCCAGAACCAATTGGTGGTGGTGCCCAATGGCGATTTATCAAACAGTAGTATTACGAATTACACCCAATTGGGTACACGCCGGACCTGGTTTGATATCGGGGTGGCCTATTCCACTGATTTGAGGCAGGCAAAGGAGATTTTACTGGAGGTTGTAAAAAACAATGAATTTGCTTACGCTGATCCGGCGCCGCAGATTGTGGTGACTGAACTTGGAGACAGTGCGGTTAACCTTTCCGTACGGGTGAGCAGATGTGCTACGGTGGATTGAACGCCCATTCCAACAAATAGTTGCTTTTGTCAACTATTTGTTGGAGATTTGTCTGCATGGACGGAAAAATAAGCCAAATACGGTTGTTTAATAGGTTTTATACAGCGCAGCTTGGCATACCCAGTAACCGTTTTCTTGATAGCCCATACTCGCTTTCAGAGGTGCGCGTACTTTACGAAATTGGGGAACACGGTTGCATCACCGCTCACAGACTGAGTGAGTTACTTCAGTTGGATAAAGGATACCTCAGTAGAATACTTAAGTTATATAGACGTGATGGCATTATTGAGAAAAAGCCATCTGACGCGGATCGTAGGGCTTACGATATTCGGTTGACGGATAGGGGTAAAGCCCAGTTGGCCGAGCTCCAGCGTAAGCAAGACGAACAAATCAGGCGATTTATCGGCTCACTTCGTTCGGGTGAATGTGATCGGTTGATAAGTGCGATGCAGACGATAAAGCGGCTTGTGTCGATGGCGAGCGATAATAAGGCGCTCGGGGACCGTGTGACCTATCGTGCGGAGTTGTATCCGGGTGATATTGGTTACCTGATTCACTTACACGGGAAACTCTATGCTGAGGAGTCAGGTTATTCGCAAGCGTTTGAGTGCTACGTAGTCAAGACTTTTTACGAGTTTCTTGAACGCTATAAGCCTGATAAAGACAAAGTGTGGTTAGCGCTGTACGACGGTGAAATTGTTGGCTGCATCGCTATCGTGGATCGCCCGGGGAATGAAGCCCAGTTGCGTTGGTTTCTTGTTCATCCGGGGTTCCGCGGCGCAGGTATCGGTAGGAATTTGTTGGAGATGGCTTTAGCACACTGCAGGGAACGGCGATATACATGCGTATATTTATTGACAACGGACATTCAGCAACGGGCTATTGCCATGTATAAGTGCATGGGGTTCCGGCCAACGGCTGCTGTAGAGGTAGTGCAATGGGGTAAGGTGCTTCGCGAGGAGCGTTACGATTTGCTATTGGATTCATCCGAAGAGCGCTAACGTAATTTTGCCGATTCTTTTAGGTGTAACTTTTTAAAATAGTTGTTCTATTCGGAGATAAATAATACTTTTGCTCGGCTATTTTTTAACGGATGGTATGATGACAACGACGGGGTGTAGCGCAGCCCGGTAGCGCGCTTCGTTCGGGACGAAGAGGCCGTGGGTTCGAATCCCGCCACCCCGACTAACTAAAATGAAGCCCTTGCGAAAGCAGGGGTTTTTTTATGTAATAGGCCCGCCAAGCTTGCTTGAGCGGGCCTATTACATAAAAAAACCAAGGCACGGAGTGCCGGCTTCATGTTAGTTAGACGCCCCACCCCTTCACGGGATGGCTGCGGCAAACGAGCGCGGGGCAGCGGGATGCAGCCAATCCCGCCACCCCGACTAACTAAAATGAAACCCTTGCGAAAGCAGGGGCTTTTTCGTTTAAGGCGAACTAAAGCCCATTTGTGAGAGCCTGAAACGGCAAAAACGGCTGCGCGGTACAACCGGTACGACCTTTGCCCAAGAGTTAACTTCCTCCAGCAAGTTTTTTAAAAAACAAGTTTTTCATCCGGGGAAACGTAAACTTACAGCCAAGAACTTTACCATCGTGCGCCCTCACAAATTCAACAATACCTCCAAAAGCACCCTGAAAGGTATCCCTGCTCTGCGGGGTCAACGTCATGTCGGAGAGGTAGCCGGGTCGTATGACCAGCTGGCCTCCAATTAATTCAAAAGAGTAAGTGGTCGCTGCCTCATCGCTGTAATACTTGCCTGTATACTCAACCAGCTTTAACGTAGACTTGTCCCATGCTGGCTTGGGGTCTTCAACAGCGTTTGCTGGTACAACGGAAACCAGCGCAGGCCTCGTACGCTTCGGTGGGGCATTAAAATAAAGTTCGGCGATTTGCCTGGCTACCGGCCGGGAATAGATGTCGTTCGTATTGGCCAGAACAATTACTGCCAGGTCATCGTCCGGAAAAATTCCTACGTGTGCTTTAAAACCACCTGTGGCACCGGAGTGGCCGATTTCAAGGTGTCCCTTATGATCCGACACCATCAGGCCTGGCCCGAACGTCGTTCTGGTTCCATCATTGAGCTTTCCTGGGGTACTCATTTTTGCAACGATGTCCGCATCATCCTTGGGGTGAAGCAAGTGATTTGCCCAGATCGCCATATCCCGTGCATTGGAAATGATGCCGGTTCCGCCAACCAGACTTCCAAGTACGTACATCTTTTTCGGACCGTCCACGGTCCGGTCATAACTGTCTGCAACCCCTGGCAGGATCATCGACTGATCGTCCTGGACCGTACTTGCATTCATTCCAAGCGGATCGAATATATTTTCCTTCACAAACCTTGAGTACGACTTTCCTGACACCCGCTGTATGACCTCGGCGAGCAGCACGCAGCCCGTATTGCTATAATCGCAATTCTCACCTGGTATAAAATTCAGATCATGCTGCCGGGCAAGCATTTTAAAAAACATCTCTCTGGTATCGATCTCATATCTGGCCATACCGCGCAGAGCTGCATAATCACGCATACCACTGCTGTGCTCAGCAAGGTGACGAAGACTGATCTTGTATCCGAAATCGGGCACTTCAGGTACATACTTACGAATGTCATCATCCAGTTTTAACTTTCCCTGCTTTTCCAGCAGGAAAATGCAGTAGTTGGTAAAGGATTTAGTAACTGAGGCAACATGAAGGGGAGTAGTTGCCCGTAAAGGAATGCCGTGCTCAAGGTTGGCCATGCCGTAGCCTTTCTCAAAGAGCAACCGGCCACCGCTAACAACGGCCACCGACGCGCCGGGTGACTGGTTACTATCAAAGGCTGCCATCAATTCGTCAATCTTTCCTTCCGGCTGCACAGCTTTCGGGCTGACCCTGTCAAGAGTTAACTCATAACTGGCATGCTCTCGGTCAGTTGATTGCGCCTGAATTTCAAGTATATATATGCCTTTGCCGGAAGAGTAGAGTGCCGCGCTTTCAGGGCCGCTCGTGTAGTTAGGACTATCAAAATCACCGGCTATTTTGCCATTTGCGTCATAGGTGACTACTTTGACATCGACTCCTTTTTGTAGGATATTGAGGTGAGCGAACCGGTCCTTTTCCAGGGTGATTTGATAAAGATGCTTTTCTCCGGCGGAAATTTCTGCAGTCACAGTTTTCCCCTGAATCAGGATGCCCATTTGCCGCTGGGCAAAAAGCGGAAGACTCAGCGTTAAATTAAGCGCTACGCTCGACACGGTATTTAAACATTTTCCCATAGCCTAATCATTTGATGGCCAAAGATGAGTATACCGGTGCTGCAAAAATAGTACGGGATTAGCCATCCTGAATAGCGGATAAAAACCGCAAATGTTTAGGCAGCATGCCCGTACCTGCCTTGAATGATTTAATGAAATGACTTTGGTCAAAAAAGCCGCAGGCACAGGCGACGGAAGTCAGCGAGCTATTACCCGAAGCAATAAGTTCAACGGCGCGCTCGAGTTTGATTCGTCTCCTATAATCACCCAGACCACAACCAAAATACCGGTGAAAGCTTTTTGATATCGTGACCGGGTGTACGCCCGCAGCTTCAGACAGCTGCTGCAAGCTAAGTTCCTTGTCCCAATTGACATTCAGCAGGTCGCGAAGGATAACCACCCAGCTTGGCGGCGCAACTTTGCTTAGTTTGTTTCGATCTTGCAGGAGACTGAGTACCAGGAAGTCGATGTGGTCGGTGAAGCACGGATTAGCTTTTTGTAATTCATTGTAAAAACGAAGCATCATGAGCATGGCCCCCGGCGACCGGGCCATTTGCGTCACATGGCACTCGTTAAGATCGTATCTTCTCAGAAAAGCGGGTTCTATTTCCAGGTTGATATTTTTCCCGCTCGAAGTACCAAGACGGGTCTGATGCTGTTCGCCCGATTGTATATAGGGAAACCGTTCAGCGGCGGTTTGAAGCCCCGAGTGCCGTTTGCGCCCGACAACCATCGTTCCCTTAAGCACAAGGCTGAAATGAGCATTTTCATGCGCATGCAAGGGAGAGTGACTTTGACCGGAACGGTAATCCGTTATGCCGATAATCAAACCGCCGGCCGCAATGGATTTGCTTACAGATCCCAGATATTCGCCTTTTGTTAGATTCAACATTTGTCCTCCTCTCCGCGAAGTTACCCATTTTTAGTTATTTAGACGCTTCGGATGACTTGCAAAGATCGGCAATAAAATCATCCACCTGGTTTTCCGGTGTGGGCCATGAAGTGATAAGTAGCAGGGCAGCGTTGTTTTCATCTATTTTCTTCCATACGGAAAACGAATATTTCTTTTCTAACTCACTGATAACCGGTACGGGTGGTACAGAGAACAACTGGTTACTTTCCGGCAGATATAAAAAATCATACCCGCGATGGCAGCGGCAATCAGCGCTGCCTGTGCGTTACCTTGGGGCTGTCAGCCTGGTATAAAGATAATTTTTAAAAAGCGTCAGAAACTGTATTCCCAATAACCTGACTTTAGCTATAAGCGCGCCTTTTTGCTTGATGATGTAGTCCAAATGCAGGTCTGCTGATGGTCGGGGCACCACGATGGCCTCCCCGAGTATAGCCCCGCACTTTGTCCAGCCTGGCGCCGTCCAGAAGCAACAAGAGGTTTTTGTCGCGGCAATAATAATCCGATAAGTTATGTAATTCTGAGGCGCGGTAAAACGTACCCGGTTTCGGTAGAAATAGAAATACATGCCAAACGCGGCCTTACCACATGCGGACGCATGCTATGTGCAGCAATCACTGGCTTCGCGGTTCAGCTTCCCGTCCGGGGTGTCCAGTGCCAGCACCTTATGTCCGGTGCTGGCACTGATGATAGCTTCATGGGGTCTGAGGAGCCCCGAAATTACAATCAGGTTGGCTTGCGTTCCCCCGGCAAGTAATGCTTTCAGTCTATCTTTCCATACCTCAAACGGAGAATGAACGCGGTTCTTCCAACGTATTCGTCGGAATGAGAAGGCCGGAAGCAGGGGGGACGGTCGGCTGGGAGGGATAGGGATTATTCAGCTCGTCAAATTTTATAGGAGCGCACATGAAATGATGGTGGTTGACACAATCCGCCAGGATTAATTTAGAGGCAGCTCTGCGGCTCAATGCCGAACCACTCAACAAATCCTCTTCTAGAGCCATAGCGTTCAAGCATGAGATCAACGCTGAACCGGCGACCTGACTGCTATCTTGGAGGATAGCTCCTTGGCCCTGCCGCCCCAGCGGGCAATTTCGCGAAGCACGGGGGCCAGGCTCTTGCCAAATTCTGTTAAGGAATACTCTACCATCAAGGGAGGCTTGGTTGTATACACTTTTCTGTCGATAAGGCCGTCGGCTTCAAGCTGCTTAAGTTGTAAGCCCAGCGTACGTTCTGTGATCGTGGGCATCAGCTTTCTGAGCTCGTTGTAACGCTTGCTTCCATCAACAAGATAGATTAAAATCACCGCTTTCCATTTTCCTCCGATGAACCGCATCGTCACACTCGTGCGGCATGGGTACTCCTTGTCGTCTATAATATACATCATACTATCCTTTTTGACCGTTATTGCATAACCGGATAACACTACTTAGTTTTGCAACTATCAAATGTATAGTTTAAAATTAAACAACGCAACATAAACATGAGCAATTTTCTGAAAAAGATGCAACAGCGGTATACCGTAAAGCAATATAAGTCCGACGGTGAGCTGCCGCAGACCGTGCTTGACGAGCTGAAGGCAATCCTTCAACTTAGCCCGTCATCCATCAATAGCCAACCTTGGAAATTCACTTTCGTCACGGATAAGGAAACTAAAACGCGGCTGGCTCCATTCTCCTACCATAACAAGCAGCGTGTGCTGGATAGCAGCTGCGTCGTGGTATTTCAGGTGATAAAGGACGTGGCCGCTTTTGAACAGCAGATTAAGGATCATTTGCCTGAAGGAGCGGTTAACTACTATTACAATATGATCAAGCCCAGCGGTGATGAGGAGATCAGCCGGTGGCTGGTCAACCAGGTGTACATCGCGCTCGGCGTGTTGCTTTCGGCCTGCGCACAGATGGATATCGGCTCTACACCGATGGAGGGTATCGAGCCTGACAAATACGACGGTATCTTAGGTGACGACAAGTACAGAAGCCTCTTCGCTGTGGCGCTGGGCGTGCAAGACGAAAACGATACGAACCATCCCGACAGGAGACCTAAGTTACGCCTCGATCGTGAAAAAATTGTTCAGGACATCTGATCTTGGTTGTCTATTTAGGAATAAATTATCGATAAATCAAAAACGAGATGAATATGTCAGAAACATTAACAACGGCGGCTAAAGCCTTCGGTACACGGGAGGCCTCGGCTCCTTTACAGCCTTTGACCATTGAGCGTCGCACACCTACCCCACGTGATGTGGAGATAGATATTTTATATTGTGGGGTATGTCATTCCGACCTGCACACTGCCCGCAACGAGTGGCACGGAACGGTGTATCCCTGTGTCCCCGGGCATGAAATAATCGGAAGAGTCATCAGCGTCGGTGCGCATGTCGATAAGTTCAAAGTGGGCGATATGGTAGGTGTGGGCTGCATGGTAGATTCCTGCCAGGACTGTGAGCACTGTAAGCAAGGCCTGGAGCAGTATTGCGAAGCCGGAAACATCCAGACCTACAACTCGCCGGACAAGCATCTCAGCATACAGACATTCGGAGGATATTCGGAGCGCGTAGTGGTTGATGAGAATTTTGTGTTGCGTATACCCGAAAATCTGGACCCTGCCGCAGCAGCGCCGCTACTGTGTGCGGGCATTACCACCTACTCGCCATTACGTCATTGGAAGGTCGGCCCCGGCAAAAAGATCGGAGTCGTTGGAATCGGCGGATTGGGCCACATGGCTATCAAACTTGCCCACGCGATGGGCGCCCACGTTACCGTGTTTACAACGTCTGAAAGAAAGAAAGCAGACGCGCTGCGGTTAGGGGCGGACGAAGTGGTTCTGTCGACGGATATCGAACAGATGAAGCTATCGCGTAAGCTGGACTTTGTTTTAGACGCCGTGTCGGCAGATCACGATATCAATGCTTACCTGCATCATGTGAAGACAGATGGGACGTTAGCATTGGTCGGCGCTCCTGAGAAGCCGCTACCGGTAGCTGCATTCTCATTGATCCCGGGGAGAAAGAACTTCGCCGGTTCGATGATCGGCGGTATCGCCGAAACACAGGAGATGTTGGACTTCTGTGGCGAGCATCAGATTACCTCGGATGTGGAGATTATCAATATCCAGGAAATAAATCAAGCCTACGAGCGTATGTTAAAAGGCGATGTGAAATATCGCTTCGTTATCGATATGATGTCACTGAAAGATGCTTAAATCCAAGAGAAAGCTCCTCGGGAAGGCTGTTTGCTTAGACAGACCCCTACCAAGGTTACGCTGGATAAAGGCGTATCCATTGAAACGGTGAACCACATGATCGGACACGGCGATCGCCCGGGCAACGCAGCTTTGTTTTAAAGTCAAAGTCAAAAAAGTAGCCTTTTAGTGTTCACTTTTTGCTGACGATTTATGTAATTGTGATCGGAATTTTTTAGTTTTGGGTGTGGCTAATTAGGGGAAGATTGCCATATCATTCCCTTGGCGGAGGAACATTTGGAAAAGCTCAGGAATACGGACGAACAATGATATTGAAGGAAAGGAACGGCTATAGCTACCTGAAATACCTGCTTACCGGGGTCTTTTCAGCCTTGCTGGCTATGGGGTATGCACAAGAAAAGGAGGAACAGCAGGAAGATATACGGCAATCCAGTGAGCGGCGGGACGAAAGGCAACCTACGCTTATGGACTCCATCGATGTTGTACGTGATTACCGGCCGATGCTGGCCGATGCCGTAAAGATCCGCCGGAGTCCCGATATGCGTATCGACCGGGAAGCGCTTGAGGTCGAGCTGCGCCAGATCGCCGCGGCCACGTATTTTGCAAAGAATGAATTCAAACAAGCTTATTACGGTAGGTTGCTGGAACGGCATCCGGACGCTTCACGCAGCAATATCGATAATTACCGGATCGGTTTCCTGGCCTACCAAGCAGGCGAATACGAAAGAGCAACCGCTATTCTGGAGAAGTTGGCGGCTTCGGATGCCTTTTATCAGAGCTCGATAATCGCTTTAGGCCATATTGCCCTGGAAACCGGTGATAAGCAACGTGCACGGAGTGCATTTGTCAAAGCGTCCAGACTGGATTTTGATCAGGCGTTGAAAGCGGATGGGCTGTTTAACTATGCCAAAATCTTATATGAATTGGATTCCGCCCAGATAGCCCTGAAAGTCGCCCAGGAATATATCGCTCAGCAATATGGGGATAGTAATCCGGATGCAAGTAACACAGAGAATCCGGAAACACTGTTGGCGGAGATCTTGTTGGGCACGAGCAATTTTCACGCAGCGGTAAATATGCTGGAATCGTTCAACAACAGGGAGCGGAAAGCCGATATGGCTTATCAAAAGGTAACGTATTACCGCGGACTGGAGTTTTATAACGAGCGCGCTTTCGAAAACAGCATATCCATGTTCATGCGATCGGAAAAATTTCCGATCGATGCGGAAATGGCGGCATTGGCCACGTATTGGAAAGCGGAGGCGATGTATGAGGTGCGCAAGTACAGGGAGGCGGTGGAAAACTTTTCCCGGTTCCTCCAGTTGCCCGCAGCGCGAAACACCGATGTATACAGTTATGCGAACTATGCCTTGGCTTATGCGGCGTTCCGCAGCAACAGCTTTGGCGTGGCTGCCGATTATTTTGAACGTTTTTTGGCTAGCGAGGGAAGTTCGATGGAGGAAGATGTACGTCATGACGTCATCGCACGTTTGGGCGATTCGTATTTGTCCATGCGCGATTACGGCCGAGCCAACCAATATTATGACCAGCTGATCAACAGCGAGGCTCCCAATGAGGACTATGCGTTGTTCCAGCGCGGTATTATCCATGGATTGCAGGGCGACAATGAAACCAAGCTCAGCACCCTGCGATCCGTTGCTGAACAATTCCCGGGTTCGAACTATGCAGATGACGTGGCCTTTGAGATTCCATACACGTATTTCACTGCCGGGGATTACGAGACGGCCATCGAAGGGCTGCAGCAGATGATCGAACAATACCCCCGCAGCAGCTATGTCCCACGGGCGTTGATGACCATCGGGCTTGTCCAGTACAATAAAGACGACACCGAAGCAGCGAAAGCCACCTTCCAGAAGGTGGTGGAGGAACATGCCACAACCGACGAGGCACGGCAAGCGATGCGTTCCATTGAAAACATCTACCTGGATCAGGGGGATGCTTCGAGTTATATTAATTACGCGACCAGCACCAATATCGGTGATCTGAGTGCCGCAGAGCAGGATAACCTGGCTTTCCAGGCGGCCCATTCCTTGTTTGCCAGAGGGCAATACGGACCGGCTGTGGAAGCAATCAATGCATATTTTGATAAATTTCCGAAGCCCATACAGGAAAAGCATGCCCGTTATATCCGCGGGGTGAGCTTGTACCGTACCGGGTACCCGAAGGAAGCGCTGCACGACTTGAACATTATCCTGAACGACTGGACGAGCCAATATACGGAGAACACCTTGTTGACCGTGGCCGCGTTATACTTGAGCTTAGAGGAATACAACGAGGCCATCGTTCACCTCAAAAAACTGGAGCTCACTTCTGAGCATAAAGAAAACTATGGCTACGCGATAACTAACCTGATGATTTGTTATTTCCAAATCGGTGACTTGGAGCAGGTGGCCAAGTATGCGAAGTTGATAAAGAATTACGATCGGTCATCTGAGGAGGACATTGCCAAGGCACACTTGTACGGTGCGCGGGCCATGCTGCGGCAAGGAAAAGTGGAGCCCGCCATGAAGGAACTGAATCTGGCGGCGCTGAAGAGCCAAACGGCAGTCGGCGCAGAGGCAAGGTACCGCGTGGGGCAACTGCAGTACGAAAACAAGGAATACGACAAAGCCCAGGAAACGGCGTTTGATGTAATCAACAATATGGGGTCACATGACTATTGGGTGGCCAAGAGCTTCATCCTGCTTGCGGATGCCTATGCAGGCAAAGGCGATGACTTCCAGGCGAAGAGCACGTTGGCAAGTGTGATCGAAAATTATGAAGAAGAAGATGACGTCGTCCCTTCCGCGAAAGAGCGTTTACAGAAATTGACCAAAAAGTAGCGGGAGTTTTTTAGCTGCGATCATGCCAAAATCAATGCACAATAGGTATTCAATATCTGCGAATGCTGGGGATTTATTTTAAGGTTCACAAGATAAAACCAACCTTATGAACCTTAAAAATGAAGCACATCGTAATGATTTCGGATCGAAACGCCGTTCCTGAGACTACGGTCGAGGTATTCGCCACGGGTGCGACAAAGCTTGCGCCTGGTAGGCAGTTGTTAGCTAAAGCCAAATATTAAAGGAAATATGAAGGTGACAACGATTGTCCATAAACAGTAAATAGGCAGGTAAAAGGAGATGGCATTTCCAATTTGAGCTACATTGGCCTTCTTGGAAAGCACCCTGAAAAGCTGCACGGCTACGGATAGGAGGTTCGCTAAAATCAGAACGTTGGCACCTAAGACCGCAGCTCTATTCGGCGTAATTCCCCATTCCGAAATCCGGAACAAAATAGCAGAAAGCGCAATGCCATTCACAATGATGGTTGTAATTGCCAATAAAAAGAGGATCCATAGTTCAGCACGGCTTTTAGTCATCCCCGATGTTTCTGCGATAGAAAAGAAAATGATAGCCATAACGCCAACCAGGAGCACATTGAAAATGAGCAAAAATTCTCGGTCATTATAGGGGTTTTTGCCTGAATAAATGATGGCAATAAGATAGGCGATTTGCATTGCCAAGACTATCGGGCTGAACAGTTTAGCAATTACGGGGGAAACCTTACTGACCAGCTGTGGGTTAGTTTGTGTGAGATGAGTTGCCACAATCGGGGCAGCGGCAAGCCCGACAACTCCGATATGCTGAAAATAAAATTGCTCTATATGGAAGCCTATCAGGGAGAAGAGTCCGATGGTTATGCCGGTCAGGACGACACCGGCTATAACGATCAGCGTAGTCATGACGATCAGGTCGCCGTTATATTTTAAAAAGCCAAGCCGTTTTTCATTGTCATTCTCTTTTTTTCCGACAAAAGCTAACCCAAGTAAGGACCATAGCAATAGGGGTAGGTGAAGACACGCTAACGTTAAGGTGTCGCTCTTGTTTACATCAGGAAAGGAATTGATGAAAACCAAACTTGCAATGCTCGCACCTGCGAGGAACAGAATGCTGCCCCGCGATGGCTTATTTTTGCATGCAAAATACGTCGTTAACAACGGAAAAATGACAAAGCCGATGTTTCTGGAATAAAAAAACTCTTCATCTATTGCTAGAATGGCTGGCAACTTAGCGATAATTCCGGCAAGCAAAGAGGCCGTTATGACGAATAGAAGCTCGCTGTTTGTGCCTCGATTAATCTCTTCGTTTTCGTAGTTCAATCTTTCGTTCCAGTAATCAGCAAGTGTATTGCCTTTCAGCTGCGGAAGCAGTGCATTGAACGCCTGTTTAAATGAAGACTTATTGGCCCTATACAACTTCTCAAGTTGCCGGGGGTCGTTCAGATGGGTCAGTATTTCGTCTTTCATGAGTTTATCTTATTAAGCATTTTTTAATTTGGATGTTGTTTGAGTAGCGTCTTAATTCCACCAAGTGCCATCCAGTCCCAAAACGGTGCCGAGCCAGAGCACGATGACATAAACCACCAAGCTCAATAGATTCGCTGATAGCTTTTTCCAGCCACCCCGGTAGCGCATGGGGTTCATAACGTAATAAAATATACCGCCCATTGCGCCGGCAGAAGGAACGATCAGGAGCGGCCGGACCATCCATAGCTTTCCCCAATCCGGATTTGGATCGCCAGCGGCAAACAAGAAAAGCGAAATCAGGATTAGCGCAATACCTGCGCCCCATAACATACATTTAGCTAACGCGGTAGCACGAATTGGCTGTGTTGTTAATTTTTTTTGCTGTACCATGAGAAAATTATAATTTTTAAATGTCGAGCTTCGTTGTGAATTAAAAGTGCTTTGCTTTTCAAAGTCAGTAGGTAAAAAAATACGCGGTGCTGTTTCTGTGTTTATTACTTCTGTGATTTGATGAGTTGTTCTAATGCTCTTAAGTGATTATCGAAAGCTTTTTTGCCTTCTTTGGTTATGAAATATTTTGTGTTTGGTTTTCTCCCGACAAATGATTTTTCCAGGCTTATAAAGGCCTCTTTTTCCAGTGCTTTGAGATGACTCGCCAAATTGCCGTCGGTCACTCCCAGAAATTCTTTCAGTGAATTAAAATCAAGCGTATCATTGACCGCTAAGGCCGACATGATGCCCAGTCTGATTCTGCTTTCGAACGCTTTATATAATCCGTCGATTGATACTTTCACTGTTCGTACTTGTAATGAATGTAAATGCCGTAAATGATGTGAAGTACCCCAAAACCTATCGCCCAGCATAGCAGTCCAGTACCGGTGAAGTATGCGCCGATCAGACCAAGTCCAATCTCGATAAGACCCAATACTCGAACTTCTCCATAGGTGAATTTGCCTGCGTTATACAACGCTAAGCCATAGAATAGAAGCGTGAATGGTGCAATCAAGTCAAGTAAGGCCTTCGAGATTAGTATGAAGGTCAGCACTCCGCCTGTTACGAGCGGAATGGCCATGTTTACCAGTAATCGTCTCGAGGTAGGATTCCACAATTTTTCGTTCCGCTTATTTGCTTTATTGTAAGAAAAGAAAATAGCCGTTCCTATCGCCAGTATCAGCACAGATAGCGCCAGGCTGAAAACGTTCGTGAAATTGTCCGGCCAACTTCCTGGCGTTGTCGAGGTATACGCTGTTTCCCCGGGATTGAAATGGAAAAGTTTATGTGCAATGTAGACACCTATGATTGCATAAATGCCGGCCATGACACCCGCCCAACCAGAAAGTGACAGAAATTTTGAGGAGCGCTCCATCATGGAGCGGATCTCCGCGATATCCCGAATATAGTCCTTTTCCTTTTCCATTTAAAAGTACTTTTTTTTTCAAAGTTAAATAGAATTTTTAAATTTGCAAGGACTCATAAAATTTATTTATGAAATCACCGTGGCATGGAAGATAAAACTGAGGGGATAGCAAGGCAGGGAAAGCTTACAACGTATTTTGTGAGCAAAGATTCTATAGTCCGCAGAATTTGGGGAAACGGCGATACCATTCTACTGATTTTTGCAGGGGCATCAGCAGAGTTTGCTCTGAACAAGGCGGTTGACTGGCTTTATTTCACGGGACGTCTTCCTTCCGAGCCACTTAAGCGGCTGTTCTCGACAGTTTCCTATGCGCGTCAGATTGTATTTGCTGAGCAGGAGAATGCGATGTGTGCCATCGATAAAATTTCTGCCATCCATAAGGAGGTGGAAGATAAACGTGGCCAAAATATTCCAGATTGGGCTTATCGAGATGTATTGTCAATGTTGATCGATTATTCAATTCGATCGTATGAACTGTTGGAAAGAAAGTTAAGCATAAGCGAAAAAGAAGAGATATACCATGTGTTTAAACGGGTCGGTGCGCGCATGCGACTTAAGGAATTGCCAGCTGATTACGACCATTGGTTACTTATGAGGGCATCAGGCTTGCACGAAAACATGACGAATGGTCCGTTCACCGGTGATCTTTACCGACAATACCGGCGGCATTTGGGCTGGTTTAGGTTTCTCATTTTAAAGCACGTCCAAACAATTTTGGTTCCAGAAAAAGTAAATGAATTGCTGAGCCTCCGGAAAAGTCCTTTTGCAACTGCGATGCTGGGTATATATAAATTCAGCGGGGTCATTGGGGTAAAATCATGGCTTAAAAATGCAATATTACCGTCAGCTTACAGAAAGGAGGTTAACGCGCTGGATGGCTATTCTCACAGATCGTCGTAAAACGCTAACAGGAGTGTACGTTATATTTCGCCGGATTATCCAGCATCGGGTGGTTGGTTGCTGATGTTCAAGCAACAACGCATTAGTGCATGAGCCAATGTAACAGCAAAATTTATTGGATATTACTGGTATTTGTAGTAGGTTAGCGTCCCATGCGAGTAACGAATAGTTTAATAACGATTAATGTCTTTTTTATCTTGATATCCTATTGCTTTTTTAGTTGTTCAGGCGAGGGGAGAGGTGACGAGGATCCAAGAAAACCGTCCTTTGTCCCGATCGTGGGTATCGATTTTTATGAAGTGCGGCGTTCGTTTGACAACGGACTGGCTTACGATTCTATCGGTTTTGTGCAAGAACCGGAATGGCATATCAAATTTACCCGTGAAGATGCTGTTCAGATTTATGTGCCGGGAAGCGATTCGTCCTTCAATTTTCAGATTACGCATGATCATGACTCCTTTTTCCATTTCGCGCGCGAGAGCTGGAAGGTAATTGATCTGCATCCGGACAGCATGATGCTCCAGCGCCTCAGTCTCGATGGCTTAAAGGTAAATAAGATTCGTTCGAACGTATACATGCGCTTTTATTCCAAGGACTACCTCAACCAACTGGCTACGCCCTTGGCCGAGCTACGTAAACCACGTAAGTACGACAGTCTATTTGTACGGAAGATGGTACAACGAGCCAACAACAATCCAGCCAATGTGGATAGTTCATTCTCTTCTAAGAATTGTCCTAAGCTGGTGAGCAAAAGCCCATTGTTGGAAATCAAGCGCAGGCGGTACGATAGCCTTGAAGTGATGGGGCGATCGCCGGCTTATGCGTATCTATATCCGGAATACGATATTGTTATCCACAGAGCATATAAAGATTTCGACTATACGTTCTCGATGTTGGTCGGTCCCGATGGAAAGCTTCGTTTGGGTAAATTTTTTGTCATGCCTGAATTTGAAGAATCACGAAGGCGAGTATTGTCTGGTATCATCGATGTGTATCTTCAAAACCTTTTGGATGTCACGCCGGCTACCACGTTGGGCCTGCCGCATAATAGTGTGGTTTACCTCAGGGTGCAGGGAAAGGCATCATAAACGATAGAGAGATTATGCATACGATTAAGTATGGGATACTTTTTGCATTAGCCATCTTTTTGTGGGTGGTGATTGAATGGTTGGTAGGCCTCCACGATCGGTATATCCGCTACCACGAGTATTTGTCTTATTTTTTTGCTGTACCGTCGGTTTATATCCTGTACCGTGGAATACGGGGCGGTGCAGACCAACCTAATGGCCGGTTGAGTTTTCGGAGGGTATTTGCAAAAGGGTTGGGTATCAGTTTGGTGGCCACATGTTTATGTCCCCTGGTATGGTATGTGTACTGTGTGGTGATAAATCCTGCCTTTTTAGAACATATGACACGATTTTCAATTGAGGTCAAGGAGGTAGACAGTCATCTGGCCAGCGAGCGTTTTTCGCTGCCTGTTTACTTGTCTACAACTACCGTCTCCACGGCATTGACCAATGTCATTACATGCTTCGTCATTGCTGTCGTTGTCGCAGAACGGAAAAGATAAAAACAAAGTTTGCCTTATTCTCGTTTCCTTTAGAAGCGCGGTGTCTTCCGTATTTATATTTACATAAGATTCCGTATTTTTAGGGCCATAAATTAGATTAAGATGTTTGATAAACTGTTGGAAGCCCGGCAGAAAGCCGAGGAGATCAAAAAACGATTGGATAATATCATCGTGAGGGGAGAAGCTGAAGGGGGACTTATTAAAATAACTGCAACGGCGAATAAGGAAGTTACGGAAGTGAGTATTGATCAGGTATTTCTATCCAATGCGAATAAGGAAGAGCTGGAAGAGCTGCTTGCCGTAGCCATGAACCATGCAATGCGGCAAGCTGATAACATCAGCCAGACGGAAATGCAAGCCGCGACCAAGGATATGCTGGGCGGACTTGGCGGATTGTTTGGCCAATCGTAGTACATTTTATTGAATTTATAATCGAGAATAGCCATGAAAGCAATTTATTACGGACATTCCAGTGTAGCACTTCATTTGGAGGGGGCGACGGCATTGTTCGATCCCTTTATCAGTCCTAATCCAAATGCGCGCCACATTGACATTAACAGTCTGAAACCCGACTATATTATCCTAAGCCATGCTCACGACGACCACGTAGCCGATGTGGCGGCTATACAGAAAAACAGCGGGGCCAAAGTGTTGGCGGTAGTGGAAACAGCTATGTGGGCCAGCCGTCAGGATATTCCGGAGTCGGATATTGTTCCGTTCAATTTTGGCGGCACCGTCCAGACCACGTTTGGAAGCGTCAAGATGGTGTATGCTTTACATACAAACATCGCCCCCGACGGGCAGTATGCGGGCGTTCCGGCGGGGTATGTGCTGCAGAGCGGTGGAAAGAAAATATATTTTGCGGGGGATACGGGATTAACTATGGAGATGAAACTGCTGGCACATGTAGGACTTGACTGGGCCTTTTTGCCAATAGGAGGACACTTTACCATGGATGTAGACGACGCCATCATAGCCAGTCAGTTTATTAACTGTAAAAATATCATCGGTATTCACTACGATACATTTCCGCCTATTACCATTGATAGGGAGGCAGCCAAGCAGAAATTCGCGGATGCAGGTCTCAATCTGCACCTATTGGCAATTGGCGATGAGCTCGTATTATAGGTCCCTTACCGGCGGTACCTATGTGCGTTGCGCTTGCGGCGGGTAAGGTGGTTGTACAAAGAAGGCTGTCCACACTGTGTATTTTCAGCCTTCTTCGTTTTAAGATATCTTTCGTGCTTATCGAACAGACTTATTGATGTGATACTGCACTAAGTCATCTATCGGTGAACGTACGATTCTGCCCACCTTCATGCCGTATTGGATAGCTGTCTCCTCCAGTACATTTCGGAAATTGTATCCAACGGAGCCGATACAATTAAATGTGTAGCTTTGATAATCGGGGTAGCGAGACACCAGATTGCGGAAAAAGTCATCAAAGGATACTTGTACGATGCCGCGCGAATAGTTGATATTCACCGTAACATCATACACAAATTTACTGAAACTGGCACAAAAACGGTTGGCTAATGGTTTGGTATATACGGCATCCATGACATCATCGGGGGTTAATTTATAGGTTTCCCAAAAAATTTCCCGGACGTCTTCGGGCATATACCCTCGGATGTAATCAGTAAGCAATTTTTTGCCGATATAACAACCACTGCCTTCATCGCCTAAAATGTAAGCTGCCGAATCGATATTATGGATGATTTCCTCGCCATTGTATACACAGGTATTGGTACCTGTACCCAAGATAGCCGCAAATCCCGCTTTATCACCGAGCAGCGCCCGGGCAGCGGCCAACAGATCATGCCCGACAAACACATGAGAATTAACGAACACTTGTTTAAGTGCTTCGACGACAACGCTGGCCTTTTCTTCGTTGTGTACGCCAGCGCCATAGTAATTTACTTCGGCGATTTGGTCATACGGCAAGTCTTTAGGGAGGCCCTTTTTTAGTGAATTTACAATATACTCACTATTTACAAAATACGGGTTATAGCCTTCAGTGTTGAAATACACCTTTTTTCCAGCGTTATCCAGCAAGCACCAATTGGTTTTGGTTGATCCTCCGTCTGCAATAATAATCATTTGTTGGGTCTTAGTTTGTTGGTGTTTTAGTTAATGATATCCATCCAAATTATATGCGCCGAAAATACAGTTTTCCCCGAAAAAAAAAACATTATCGCCCCGCTTATTTGAAAATCTTTTTCCGCCCGCCTGCAGCTGCCTTACTAATGGCCACCCTCTGTATTGATGTTTTCAATGTCGTGTCCTTGTTTTTTGAGGATATCCGAGACTTTCCAGGCAAAGAATGCAAGATACGCGAAGCACACCACCGGTACCCAATATGATAAGTGGATATCATGTAAAACGTCGGCAATGCTTCCCTGCAAAGGAGGGATTATAGCACCGCCTAAAATCATCATGATAAGCAACGCCGAGCCTTGGCTGGTATATTTTCCCAGGCCGGTAATACTTAGCGCAAAAATACTTGGCCACATGATGGAGCAGACGAGCCCTCCGCTGATGAAGGCAAATATTCCTATTTCTCCGTCAGTATACAGCCCAATCAGCATGGCTACTACCCCCAATATGCCCAACGCCATCAATAATTTGGCTGGTTTTGCCTGCGCCCAGAAATTAGCCCCTATCATCACAGCAATGCAGACCGCGTAGATGTATAAATCAGACACATCGCGACCGCTGATACGGTTTACAGCCAAAATTACCCCAAACGCCAGATAAGGAACGGCTACACTCAACAACATACGCATGCGCTTGCTCATTTTAAAAACGGTGACCGCTCCCATCCAACGGCCAATCATTAAACTTCCCCAGTAAAGGGAAATGAAATGCGAAATTTGGGATTCATCGTATCCGCCAAATTCGGGTGTTTTTAATAAAGCGCCTAAATTGCTTTGTATGGTTACTTCCACGCCTACGTAAACGAAAATTGCCAGCATGCCTAACGTAAGCTGAGGATATTTCATTGCACCCCAGCCACTACCATCCTTTTGTGCGGCACTGTTCGAAAAGAATAATATTATCACCACCGATAATAGCGCTATGATAAGCAATGCTAAAGTGCTGTTATGTCCGAAGTGTTCAGGAAGCGTGAAGCCGATAATTATCAGTGCCAATAGCGACACGGTAATGGCCAACAAAGCTCTGGTGAGTTTACTGCTGTGTTCGGGCTCTTCATCAGAAGTAACCCTGGGCATATCCTTGATGGCAAAAAATGCGGCGACCAACAAGAATACACCGGCCAATATGATATATAAAATATTAATCGAGCTGATGGGCGCATTAGCCACCTGTTCAGGTGTTGCTACGACGGTACCAAACAGGATCAGTGTAATAATGATAGGGCCGATCGTGGTGCCAAACGAATTAATCCCACCAGCTAAACTTAAGCGGTGCGCTCCGGTAGCTGGATCGCCCAATGCAACAGCAAACGGATTTGCTGCGGTCTGTTGCAGGGAAAATCCCAAAGCAATCACAAAAAACGCCATCAATATGAAGATATATTGCGAGCTATTTACTGCTGGAATCATGCATACTGCGCCAATCACCGATATCAATAATCCATAAATGATACCCTTTTTATAGCCGATTCTATTCAGGAAATCGTATCCTACACGGCTTGAGTAAAGATATAACAACAGGGAGCCAATGTAATAGGCACCGTAAAACGATGAATCGATTAACTGAGACTCGAATTGGGTAAGATCGAAATGTGATTTACAGAACGGAATAAATACGCCGTTGGCTCCAGCCAAAAATCCCCAAAAGAAAAATACCATCGTCAACGAATACAGTGCTGACGCATAGCTTTTATTGGATGCAGTAGTCATATCAAATACAGGTAAACCAAAAAATTTTGACTAACATAGGGCTTTTACAGGCAATTATTCAAACTTTTTCGGTATTTTTACGTTGTTCCTTTTAATAAATCGTTTTACCTGATTGATAGACAGCTCGTTACTTTTGAATGATAGGCTTAGTAAGAATTGGACGGCATACAGGATAATTTTATTCCCGGAATAGGCGTTTTTTATTTTAAAATATTTTTTTGAAAATCCAAATGTATTCCTTTACTTTGCGCAGTATTCTCAAAATTTATCCTAACACTTCATCGAAAATCTTTGATTTCTGAAGACCAAAATGCTGAATCATTGTTATTTAAAGATGTGTGGCTGGGCAAAGTGGATAAATTTCTGTGTAAAACAGCAAAACCCTTTTTTATTAAAAAATCCTTATATTATATAATAATAGTTGATGAATATTAATGAATTAAACGCGAAGCTCGTGTCCGAGCTACGTGAGATAGCGAGGCTAATTGGCATCCCCGATGCGGATAAACTTCGAAAGCAAGAGTTGGTTAGGAAGATTGTAGAAACAGGCGAGGAGGAAGCGAGGAAGGCGGCAAAGGAAGAAGTTAGTACGGGCAATGATGAAAAAGAGGCCGATGACAGGCCGCGGAAACGGGTACGCACCGTAAAGGCTGCCGAACCTGTAAGTGTCAGAAGCACTAAAGAGGAGTCCTTAAGCGATGAGCGGGAAACCGCGGCGCCTGTGGCGAGTGAATCTCGGACTGATCAATCTCCGGTGCAGAAGCCGGCCAACGGAAGCAAGATTGAAGGACCTACAACTAGCCTCGACTTTGATAATGTCATCGTTAATGAGGGCGTGTTGGAAATCATGCCAGATGGTTATGGTTTTCTCCGTTCATCGGATTATAATTACCTGACTTCGCCTGACGATATTTATGTCTCCCAATCTCAGATTAAACTTTTTGGACTAAAAACAGGTGATACCGTGCGGGGGAGCATTCGCCCGCCGAAAGAAGGAGAGAAATATTTTCCACTGGTAAGAGTTGAGGCCATTAACGGGCAAAACCCGGCAGATGTACGTGATCGTGTACCGTTTGATTTTCTTACACCGTTATTTCCGACAGAACGGTTAAAGCTGTTTACGGGACCGGGTAATTACTCCACCCGAATCATGGACTTATTCACGCCCATTGGTAAAGGGCAACGCGGTCTCATTGTGGCGCAGCCTAAAACAGGTAAAACCATGTTGTTGAAGGATGTGGCAAATGCCATCGCTAAAAACCATCCTGAAGTCTACTTGATTATTCTCTTGATTGACGAACGTCCCGAGGAAGTTACCGACATGGCACGGAGTGTCCGCGCCGAAGTGGTCTCCTCCACCTTCGATGAGCCTGCGGAGAGGCATGTGAAAATTGCTAATATTGTGTTGGAAAAAGCAAAACGGATGGTTGAATGTGGGCATGACGTGGTTATTTTGCTGGATTCGATCACCCGTTTAGCGCGGGCTTATAACACGGTGGCGCCAGCTTCTGGAAAAATCCTGTCGGGTGGTGTAGACGCCAACGCGCTTCACAAACCGAAACGCTTCTTTGGCGCAGCGCGTAATATTGAGCATGGCGGATCATTAACGATATTGGCGACAGCGCTGATTGATACCGGCTCCAAGATGGATGAGGTTATCTTCGAAGAATTCAAAGGTACCGGCAACATGGAGCTGCAATTGGATCGTAAGCTGTCTAACAAGCGGATATTCCCTGCCATTGATCTTATCGCATCGAGCACGCGTAGGGACGACTTGCTTAATGACCGTGAAACCCTTCAGCGGATATGGGTGCTACGCAACCACCTTGCGGATATGAACTCAACCGAAGCGATGGAATTCCTCTTGGCTCAAATGCGGGGGACTAAATCCAATGAAGAGTTCTTGATTAGTATGAATAGCTAAATAGCTCAATGGCTGTAGCACCATGGCATGTTACAGCCATCCACTATGAAGAAACACTTACCCAATTCTATTACCTGCCTGAACCTTTTCAGCGGTTGTGTTGGGGTTACGTTCGCTTTGGACGGCCGGCCTGATGTGGCAGCGTATTGTGTTTTACTATCCGGGGTTTTCGATTTTTTTGATGGGTTGGTAGCGCGAGCGTTGCATGTGCGGTCGGCCGTAGGCAAAGAGCTGGATTCGTTGGCCGATGTCGTGAGCTTCGGCCTTGTGCCCGGTTCAGTGCTTTATTATATGCTCGGTGTAGCACTTCCTACCGCCGAATACCTGCCTTACCTGGGATTTCTTGTTACCCTGTTTTCGGCAATCCGCTTAGCCAAATTTAACGTTGATGAACGCCAGTCGACAGATTTTATTGGACTTAACACACCAATGAATGCCTTTTATGTGGTGTCGCTGCCATTCATCGGAGAGGCTTACAGCGGTAGCGTTTATCACCCGTTGTTTTTGCTGGGTAGCATCGTTGTAACGAGTGCGCTACTTGTGAGCAATATCAGGCTGTTTTCATTAAAATTGGAGTCCTTGTCTTGGCGGAAAAATCGCTGGAAATTCATTTTTATAATTTTGAGCGCAGTATTGGTTGGTTTATTTAACTTTGCGGCTATTCCGGCAGTGCTGGTATTGTATTTTTTGTTTTCTTATATTCATTTTAAGCAAATGGCATGAAATACCCGCGGCAGGGTCATGTTGCGCGGGTCATCGTAGCCTTCAAAATTATTTAGTCTATGAATTTTTTGGCAGAGATCAATGTGATGCCCTTAAAGGAAATTTTGGATCCTCAAGGAAAAGCGGTGACCGGAAGTATGAAAAACTTAGGATTGACCGAAATAAGTAATATAAGAATTGGTAAACGCATCACATTGGAAGTGGAGGCGCCAGATGAGGACACCGCTCGCCAAAAAGTAGATGAGGCATGCAAAAAACTGTTAGCAAACTTGATTATGGAAAGTTACGACTTTGAAATCAAGGCAATTTAGTCACTCTAAGGTTTCCAGATACGTTTTCAATTCCTGATAGAGCGTTTCCAGCCTAGGTAGTAATGCGTTAAATTTTTCGGGTATTAAGTCGAGGCCTTGCCTGTTTTTGGCAAGGTTTTCTATTTCCTGCAATTCCTGGCGCATGCCGTTTGCACCGACATAAGCTAGCGTGGGCTTAATATGGTGGGCCTGTCTGTATACCTTTTCCCAGTCGTTCTGTTGGATATATGAAGAAAGGAGTTCAATGTCGGGCGGCGTCTGTTTGATGAAAAGCTCAAGGATTTCTTTGATAAGTTGCGTATTGCCTCCGGATAGATCCTCCAGATAGTCCATGTTGGCTTGTTCAAAGTTCATGTTGTTCATATGTATCTATTGTTTATAAAGATGTACGGGTAATCGGTCAGGGGAATCGTTCAGCATTTCGGTGACCGTTTTTTTTGATGCAGGGTGAATCAGTGAAGGGGCAATTTCTTGCAGTGGGATTAATGCGAACCTTCGGTCTGGGAGGTGCATGTGAGGTACTTGTAAATTAACCTCGTCTATAAGTTGGTCCGCATACCATAAAATGTCGATATCTATCGGTCTTGATTCCCATTTCTTAACGCGTTGCCTGCCCAATTTTTTCTCAATTGCATTTATTTTTTCCAACAATAGATGCGGTTGCAGTGGCGTAGTCACAAGTACGACTTGATTAAGGAAGTTCGGTTGGTCCTCATTGCCCCAGGCTGCGGTTTCATATATCGAAGACATTTTTGCAATACTCCCTATTTCTTGGGCAATTTCATTACGGGCTTGCTGCAAAAGCAATATTCTGTTGCCCATATTTGTGCCCAATAAAAGATATGTGTCTGCGTCAACCGGCATTGGCATGTTCTAAAAACTGATGTTGTTAGGCCCTATCCGGCAAAAATAATGAAAAGATCAGCAATTGTAACTATCTTTCCGTTGCATGGTCAAATCCAAGGGCTTACTGAACAGGTATGTTTGTATATCCGGTCAAGTTTGGCTAAGTTTGACACAAGAATTTCAAAGCATGAGAGCATTTTTTAAGTACGTATTGGCTACGGTGACAGGGATTATCCTATCATTTGTCTTATTGTTTATTATTGGTTTGATCATCATTGGGGGGATGATAAGTAGTGTGGGGGCCGACAGAGAGGTGAAGATTCCCAACAACTCACTACTCATTATAAATTTGAATCATGAGATTACTGAGCGTACAATGCCGGATCCGTTCGATGGATTCAATGTGCCCGGATTTATTTTTACAAAAAACTTAGGGTTGGATGACATTCTGAAACGGATTGAGGCGGCCAAAAGCGATGATCGCATCAAAGGCATCTATTTAGATATTTCCGTGGTATCGGCTAGTTTCGCATCGTTGCAAGAGATTCGGGATGCGTTGCTGGATTTTAAGGAGTCGGGTAAATTTATCATAGCCTACAGCGAACTTTATACGCAGCGGGCGTATTACTTGGCATCGACTGCTGATCGGATTTATGTTAATCCGGAAGGGACGATTGATTTCCGAGGGCTTGCTTCCCAGACGATGTTCCTGAAGGGGATGTTCGATAAACTCGGTATTGAGGCGCAAGTGGTCAAGGTGGGTTCCTTTAAGAGTGCGGTAGAACCGTATACATTGGATAGGATGAGCACCGCAAACCGCGAGCAGGTCGAGTCGTTTATAGGCAGCATCTACGATCATTTCCTTGGTGAAATAGCGGAGAGCCGAAAGCTGAGCCCCGATTCATTGCGTGCCATTGCCGACCAGTACGCTGTTCGCAATGCGGATGACGCGATAACGCGTCGATTGGCCGACGGCAAAAAATACAAAGACGAAATACTAAGTGAGTTGAAGGTATTGTTGGACATCAGTGAAGACGCAGACATCAGCGCGGTTTCGCTTACAAAATACAAACCCAAACCGCAGGTGGCGAGCGCATCAATACGGGATCGCATAGCCGTGGTTTATGCTGTCGGTGAAATTGTTTCCGGCGAAGGGGGAGATGAAATCATCGGTTCAGAACGGATTTCTCGTGAACTGCGCAAAGTGCGCCGCGACGACAAAGTGAAGGCTGTTGTGTTTCGCATTAATTCACCGGGAGGCAGTGCATTGGCGTCGGACGTGATTTGGAGGGAGGTCGAACTGTTGAGACAGGAAAAACCGATTATTGTTTCGATGGGGGATGTAGCCGCGTCGGGTGGATATTATATCGCTGCTGCTGCCGATTCGATTTTTGCGCAGCCCAACACGATTACAGGATCTATCGGGGTCTTTGGTCTGATACCTAATTTACAGGGACTGTATAACGACAAATTGGGTATAACCTATGATAAAGTCAAAACGAGTAAATATGCCGATATGCTGACCACGTTTGATCGGCCACTCTCCAACGATGAATTCAATATTCTTCAACGGGAAGTTGAACGGATATACGACACTTTTCTTCAACGGGTGGCCGACGGCAGGGGCTTATCCAAAGCGCGGGTAGACAGTATCGGACAGGGCCGGGTGTGGAGCGGACAGCAAGCATTGGCCATTGGGTTGGTAGACCGTTTGGGAAGTATTGACGATGCCATCGCTGCTGCGGCTAACAAAGCAGGGCTAAATGATTTCCGGATAGTCACTTATCCGGCCATTAAGCAGCCCTTTGAATCCTTGTTAGGCAACACTACGGATCGAATCGGTGCATGGTTCGCCCGGCACCAACTTGGTGAGCAATATCGGTTTTATGAGCAAGTGAAGTCAGCACTTCAGCTGCGGGGTATACAAGCCCGGCTACCGTTTGAACTAGAAATTTACTGATGAAAAACATTGCGATAACGGAGTGCCCGCGCGATGCAATGCAGGGAATACACCGCTTTATTCCAACATCGGTGAAGGCAACGTATATACAATTGCTGCTGAATGTGGGGTTCGAACGATTGGATTTCGGTAGTTTCGTTTCGCCGAAGGCCATCCCACAACTGCGTGATACCGCGAAGGTACTTAGCCTGCTGGATACCACCGGCAGTACGACTGACCTGTTGGCTATAGTGGCCAATATACGGGGGGCCGAAGCAGCTGTTAGCCATGATGCGGTTGGTCTGTTGGGATTCCCTTTTTCGGTGTCCGAAACATTTCAGCTTCGCAATACGAATAGCACCATTGTTCAGGCATTGTCAGTCGTAAAACAGGTTGTAGCGATTTGTCACGTCAATGGTAAAACTCCACTGATATACCTTTCCATGGGATTTGGCAATCCATATGGGGATGCCTGGAGCCCCGCTATTGTAGCCGATTACACGGACCAACTGGTAGCGTTGGGGGTGAGGCACTTTGCGCTTGCCGATACAATTGGCAATTCTACGCCGGCCAGCATCGCTGCTTTATACACCTATATCGCCGAGGCATTTCCGGGCGTGCAACTGGGATTGCATTTACACAGTACACCGGATACCAGTCGTGACAAGCTTCGGGCTGCGCTGGATGTCGGGTGTAGACGTTTTGATACGGCATTGCGTGGATTCGGAGGGTGTCCAATGGCCGAAGACAAGCTTACAGGTAACATCGCCACGGAGACTTTGCTGGAAGTGCTATACGAGCGAGGTATAGCCACCCAGTTGGATATGGACGCCTGGGCCCAAGCGATACAATATAGCACGAACGTGTTTGCATAGGTGGCGGATTTAAGAGCGCAGAAACAAAAACTCGCAATTTCTTGAATTTTTGCCGATACTTATATTAGCTTTGTTAGCCCAAATACTTTGAACGATTAATATGAAAACCATAGACAATTTAGATTTCTCCGGCAAGAAGGCATTGATACGGGTGGATTTTAATGTTCCCCTAGATGAGCAGTACAACATTACTGACGACAACCGCATTCAAGGGGCGGTGCCCACGATTAAGAAGATTTTAAACGACGGCGGTGCAGCCATCCTGATGTCTCATCTTGGTAGGCCTAAGGATGGCCCTTCGGAGAAGTTCTCTTTGAAGCATATTGTTGGCCACCTCTCACATGTATTGGGGGTGGATGTACAATTTGTTAATGATTGCATCGGTGCGGAAGCTTACTCAAAGGCGGAGGGACTAAAGCCTGGAGAAGTACTGCTTCTTGAGAATCTTCGTTTCTACAAAGAAGAGGAAAAGGGCGATGCGGCCTTTGCTGAAAAGCTGGCGAAGCTCGGTGATGTTTATGTAAACGACGCATTTGGTACCGCTCATCGCGCCCATGCCTCCACGGCGGTAATTGCACAGTTTTTTCCTGAAGCTAAATATTTTGGATATTTAATGGCCGCCGAGATTGGCAACGCCGAAAAAGTATTGAATGACCCAAAACGTCCATTTACAGCCATCATGGGAGGCGCAAAGGTGTCCGATAAGCTGGAGCTTATTGAGGCATTGCTGGAAAAAGTCGACAACCTGATTATTGGCGGAGGCATGGCGTATACTTTCGTGAAGGCCCGCGGTGGAGAGATTGGGAAATCATTAGTCGAACTGGATAAACTGGATCTAGCAAATGATTTGGTAAAAAAAGCCAAAGAAAAAGGTGTTAATCTGGTGTTGCCCACCGATTCGCAGATTGCTGACGAATTTTCACCCGATTCGCCGGCTTACGATGGCCGGAATGACCGGATTCCTGCGGACAAAATGGGGCTGGATATCGGTAAGGAATCGGCAGAACATTTTGCCCAGGTTATTCAGGCCTCCAACACCATATTGTGGAACGGTCCAATGGGTGTGTTTGAAATGGATAAGTTTGCGAAAGGTACCAAGGCCGTGGCTGACGCGGTGGTGGCAGCTACAGAGCGAGGGGCTTTTTCGCTTATCGGTGGTGGGGATTCTGCTGCCGCCGTGAGCAAGTTTGGGATGACGGAGCATGTCAGCTATGTAAGTACCGGCGGCGGTGCGTTGCTGGAATACATGGAGGGTAAAGAGCTCCCGGGAGTAAAGGCAATAAACGAATAACTGAAGCGGCGCAAGCCGCTTTTTTAGTAACTATATCCGATGCCATACGTTGCAAAAACACGTCGCCTCGGATTTGGTTCATTGGCATAGACCAGTTTAATGCCAATGTCAAAATTTGGCAGGTAGTAGCGCAATAAATTCATATCCGATCGGAATTCAATGCCAAACGTACGAGGCTGGAATGCGTTTCCGGCCCGTACATTTTGGAAATCGGCAAAGAAGCCGCCCTTGAAACGTTTGATATAAGCCAAGGGACCGATAGACCAGTCCGGGTAAGCTATCGGAAATCGATAGCTTACCAATAACGTGTTGTCCACCGGTAGCGGGCGTAATTGGTCATAGCCGCTTACCAACGGAATATCATTAGCCATTTGGTACGTCCCATTTCGTTGCTGGTAATTAAATCGAGCCAGTAGCGAGTGATTGCGCCAAAGTCCAGGAAAGTAAAACGCCGTGCGCAAAGACAGAAGCTGCCCTGAAACCTGGTTGTCAAAAGGGAAATGCCGATAAGTAATGCTGAGATGTTGCCCCCAGCGAGGAGCGAGGTCCAGCATGCTCTGTCTGGTGCTATGATTGAAATACACTTGATAGTGCATCGGGAATTGGATGCGATCGATAAAGCGGTTCTCAAATTGCGGTTCGTTTAAGTTGTAGCGTTGTGTATAAGAGGTGGCGGTGCTGAAGCCGGAGGCGATTACATGGTTGCGTTGGTAGAAAACGAACGGAATATCCATGGTCAGTGTTGCCGTATTTTCGCGCCACCGCAGGCCGATCACATCTTCCTGGCCGCCCGAGGTAATCCTCGCTGCACCTACCTGTCCCCGATTGAGGTATTCCAACGAGAACTTCGGAAAGAAGCGTTGGTAGGTCACCGAAGCAAGGTACTCACTGCTGCGGATATCACCATCGTAAACATAACCCAACCGGAGTTGTGTAGTATTCAGCAAATCATCGGAAAGCCAGTAAACACCGGGCTTCATGTCATCGAGGTTGTCGAAATTGTCATTGTCTACCGAGAGACTATGAAAGTTGAATATATTTTTCAGCCCTTTATAGGGCTTTGAAGCCCATTTCTCAAAGTAGGTGGTGTCATTGTCCGTGTAGGTGTGGTTTGGCTGCGTTAGCGGCTTAAAATCGCTATATTTCGAGGTAATTGGCTCCACTTGGCTAATCCGGTACCCGTCGAGTTGGTAATTGTTGAACAATATTCGGTTGCTCGAGGTATCGACAGACGGATTAAAAGCCCCGAATCGGGCGTTTGTAAGTTGGTAAATCGTATTGGCCGCGGTATCGAGGGCATAGAGGTTATCAATGCCGTTGTAGTGCGCCTTGAAGATAATCCGGTTGTCTGCGTAGGTTGGCCGTTCGATCTGCTGGGCTTGCCAGGGGAGCGCCATGCGGTATGAGCCGGAAGGCAGGTCCAGCTCAATCAAGGCTGCGCCCTGCCGGGATACGCCCGTGACAATAACCTTGGTGCCTGTTTGGTCGAAAGCTGGTGTCTGTAGTTGGATGTTTTCAGGTGATGGAAACCGAGCGATTCTCTGGCCGCTTTCGGTGTCCAGGAGGACGAGGCTTATGGCATTATCCTCATCTACCGAGACTGCGATCAGCTGCTTTGCATCAGGGCGCAGGGCGGGCGAGAAATAGCGGCTTTTTCGTGTAAGCTGTCTGTACGACCGCGCCTCAAGGTCATAAAGATTAATGACGTTATAGGTACGTTTGCCATAACGCTTGTCGCGCCTGAGTTCATCCCAGACGACCTTTCCGGAAGCATACGAAAAATGAGGGTCCGTCTGCCGGCCGGTTTTTGCGACTTCATCCTGCCGCCCGGCGGTGTCCAGTATGACGATGGCTGGCACCCGGTGTACATCCTGATGGAGGGCCATGACGCGGCCATCAGCTAACCTTCGGGGCAGCAGCCAGCTTGCTGGTTTGCCTGCTTGCTTGTCGGGAAATACGGGGTAATCCTCGGGAGCATTTTCGATTAGTTGTTGTTCCCATCGTTGGGTCAGTTCCTCTCTTGTTTTTTCGTGCCACTGCCTGGTGTTATAGCCCGTGTATTTCTTAAGTGAACTGCTGAAATTATATGGGCGGATGGGAAGCTTGGCGATACGGGTGATCAGGCTGTCGAGTATATCGGCACCATACGCTTTTTCAAGTTGCCAGGTAAGGAAATAACCAAGCTCGTAGAAACCCGGCGTGATATTCTTCAACGATCCCAGATAGTCCTTCTGATAGCTGTATTTTTTGCCGCTGAGCAGATTTGTCCGGAAGGGCATTTCCCAAGAGGGCAGGCGTCCCCGGCCGGCAAGGGAAAGCTTGGTCTCGGTTAGGACGGCATCGCCTTCAAAAAACCAAGCTGGTAAGTTGGCACCGTAAATGGCAAGTGCGAGTTGCTCAAAAAAAGGTGCGCGCAGGTAGCCTGTCAATTTGTCAAATTGCGCAACGTGTCGAAGCTCGTGGATAGCCAAATTATTGAGCCAATCTTGGAAGTCGCTATGCTGGGGAGGGGTCGTGTAAAACTCCGAACGGCGGGGGGCTAGCTGGACGTTTCCGTTGGATTCTACAGTTTGGTTCTGCAAGATGATGGAAATTTTCCGGGGTTTTACTCCCAACGATTCGCTTACCCGTTCTCGAAGAATTTCCAAGTCATTAGCCAACCGTTGGGCGCCGGCTTCGAAAATGGACGGATATATCACTTGGAAGTTTTCGGTATTGATTTGCCTCCACTTTACACTTGGTGGGTATTGGTCGGCGTTAAAAACCTGAGGAAAACCATTATGTGAATAAAAACATAATGTTAATAAACATAAGATATTGATTGTAAATACGTACTGGTGATTTTTCATTGGATTTATTGCGGGTTGCTAATTTTTTTGGTATAAATGATTGTTGAGCTAGTGTTCGCAATTAATTTATTTCTTTATATAGTTTTAGTTAAATACTGATTAATAGTTGTTAATGCTGGCTATCATATTTGCAATATTATCGTTTTTCATGTATGTAAACAACGAAGAAAATCCCCCAAAACCGATGCCTGAAGCTCTGTGGGCTACATGATGTGGAGGACATGCTAATCTACACTATCTTTTCGAGTAAGTGGTCAAAATTTTTAACGGTGTGCCGGTGCAAGCGGGGAGATTGCCGATAGGTGTTGATACATTGAGCAGCCGCTTAAGCAGCACCTGCGGTGTTGCCCTGTAATTATAACTGGGTGGCGTCGCCGGTTTGCCGCAGGTTATTTGGGACTTTTGCGCAAGGCCGCAAAGGCTCACTAAATGCATTTAAAGCTCACTCGATATCGGGGCGATTCGTGCTGACACTTTGTCTTGTTCGCGGTTGTTTTTTTATATTTTAATCATTGGATTGCGGGCGTTTTTTTAACGTCCACTTGTTCGTTCTTTTCATTTAAAAAGACGACTTTTGCAAGCAAAATCATTCACCGATGTAGAATACCGTTAACTTAGGAGGGCCCATGGACGAATTGGATACGCTGGTAGAACAAACCGAATTGCTTTTGGCCGAAGGCAACGAACAACAGCTCAAAGAACACCTTGATGAGTTAAATATTTCGGAGGTGGAAGCGTTGATAGATGAGCTGCCGGAATATGGTCCAACGTTCATTGAAACATTGAGTATCAACCGGGCGGTAAACGTATTTCGTATCCTCGATTTTCCTACCCAAGAACGCATTCTTAAGAAGCTTTCCGGTCCTAAGATTTCGGAGATCATTAACGAGATGCCGCCGGATGACCGAACGGCTTTTTTTAGTGAGCTGAAAGGCGATGTGGTGAAGCAGCTAATCATCCTTCTTCCACCAGCTGATCGCAAAGAGGCACTGGCGTTATTGGGCTATCCGGAGGACAGCGTCGGACGGCTGATGACGCCGGATTATATCACCGTAAAGCAGCATTGGGACATCACCCGCGTATTACACCATATACGCAAGTACGGGAAGGCATCCGAGACCATCGACGTGCTCTATGTCATTGATAAGGACGGCAAACTCCTTGATGATATCCGGATTAAAGACATTTTATTAGCAGACCCTGCAACCACGGTCGAAGATCTAATTGATAATCGGCTTATTGCGCTCAATGCGAATGATCCGCAAGAAGAAGCTATCAATGTATTCCGGATGAATAACCGGGTGGCGCTTCCTGTTATCGACGAACAGGGGATCATGTTGGGTATAGTCACGGTAGACGATATTCTTTGGGTGGCTAACGAAGAATATACCGAAGACATGCAGCGGATAGGGGGTACTGAGGCGCTGGATGAGCCTTATCTGGACGTGTCTATTTTACACCTGGTGAAAAAGCGGGCTGGGTGGTTGATTGTACTGTTTCTTGGGCAATTACTTACGGCAACCGTGCTCGAGCATTACGAGAGTCAATTGGCAAGCGCGGTATTGATTTTGTTTATGCCGTTGATTCTTTCCAGTGGTGGCAATAGTGGTTCGCAAGCTTCCACATTGATTATTCAAGCGATGGCCTTGGGCGAAGTGACTTTGCTTGATTGGTGGCAGGTCATGCGACGCGAAATCCTCTCTGGCTTGTTGCTTGGCTTGATACTTGGTGCGTTGGGCTTTATTCGGATATGTACTTGGCAAGCGTTTTCTCAGGAATACGGCGAATATTGGTTGCTCGTAGGCACGGTTGTGAGCTTGTCGCTCGTTGGTGTCGTGCTGTGGGGCTCTTTGGTTGGTTCGATGTTGCCTTTTATTCTCCGCAAACTCGGGGCTGATCCGGCATCTTCATCGGCGCCGTTCGTGTCTACACTCGTGGATGTGACCGGCTTAATTATCTATTTCACCGTGGCTACGCTTGTCCTTACAGGTGTTTTATTATGATTTGCTTCACCAAGTACCGAATAGGATGGGCGTGGTTGCTGTTTTTTATAAGCGAGCTCTCTGCCCAGGAAAAATCGCCTGTTTTCTTGGAGTTGGAAGGCGGGGTCGAAAGGTTCAGCGATGCACCCCTGCGATCGGTATTCCCTGGGGGGATAAATTTGACGCTCGGTCCGGCATTCTCCGTGGCGGATCAGGGGCGGCTTCGGCTACGGCCACAGACCGGGATAAAGCTGTTCTTTAACGAATTGGATGAGTGGACTACCGAGCATTTGCGTGTCATACGCTTAGGCGGTCAAGCAAGTTACGATGCGTTTTTTGTCGGCCAAACAACTTTTTTCCCTTATTTTGCTATCGACTTCAACTGGGTGGCAAATTACGATGCTGAAAGCGCGGCTGCTGGCGATGGAGAACGTGTATCTTTTTCGGATAATTACCTGAAAGGTTCAGGCATTTCACAAGCGCTGGGGCTACGGATGCAGTATCGGGAGTTTTACGTAAAGCTGGGCTACGAGTTTTTTTATCCCCGGCTAAAGGTTGAAAAAAAGGTCATGAATGACGATGTGGCTGCTGGTTATATCACGCCGACTTCGTATCCCTTCAATTTCAATGTTATTAACCTTTCTTTGGGCATAATTCTGGAGTTATGATAAGCTCAGGTAAAACGATTGGGATAGGTTTCTTGGTGGCGTCCTTGCTGTTTAGCTGTAAAGGCGACGGTACATTGTTGGGATTGTATCCTGCAGAGCCTATTGTGAACCCGGACGTCCGCGCGTTGATACAGGGTAATCGTATAGTCTATGCATGTTTGGATGAACGTAACCAAATCCGAGGAATTACGGAAAAGGGCAGTTTTTCGACAAGCAATAGATTCAAGTCGTTTAGTTTCAATCCGTCTTCATGGCTGTGGGACGCGCATACGGCAGCGTTTGGGGAAGGTTTGCTTGTGTATGCCGCGGCGGAAGGCACATCGGTTGTGTTGCGTCATTCAAGTGATATGGGGGCTACATGGCAAGTGCATGAGATGTCCATTGGCGAGGGTGACGATTTGATATCAGGAACACTTTCTGTTGTCCAACTGGTCGTTGGTCCCGATGGCGCTTTATGGGTGTTGGCCGAGTACCATGCAGGAATGGATATACGGATGTTACTTTACCATGTAAACTTGGATGAAGCGAGCCATGAATTGGTGTTGAAACGCAATAATGCTATCGCGCTTGCCATTGATTTCGCGGATTATCACAGCGGTTGGTTGCTCTACAGGGAACGGTATGGACCGCACGATGCAGTTCGTGTACTGAAGACGGTAAACGGAGGGCAGGCTTGGTCGGAGGGAGCGGTATTAGGTCATCTTAATCAACCAGCCATCGAAGCCATAGCCAGTGATGTGCTATTGGTATACCCTCAAACCGGACAGCCGCTTTATTCAACCGACGGTGGCGATTCGTTTGTACCTGTGCCAATTGGCGAAAACGGCATCAAGATGTGCTACGCCGCATCCCCGCGCGTGGTGTATGCCTTACTGGCCGATGGGGTAGCCAAGAGTACCGACGCAGGCCAAACATGGATCCGCTTGGAGGGTCGTACCCACGGGATTGACGTGTCGGGGATGGCGATGGATTTTTATAACGAAAGGCGAGGGATAATTTATGACTGGAATAAGCTGTTCATTACGGATGATGGTGGGGAAAGCTGGGATATACTTGTTTATCCTTATGATTATCTGTTTGAGTAGCTGTAGGGAAGCCGTATTGATAGTTAGTGAGTTGCGGATTTTTTAAAATATTTTTTGTTTATTCGGTAGAAAGTTCCGAATATTGCAGTCCCGAAAACGGGGATATAAAAACACTCCTCAGTAGCTCAGCAGGTTAGAGCATCTGACTGTTAATCAGAGGGTCGCTGGTTCGAGCCCAGCCTGAGGAGCGGAAACTTAAAAGGCCTTTCTAAAAAGAGGCCTTTTTTGCGTATACGCGTAGTCCGTCCGTCTTTCCGTCCTTTTCCAAATCGGGCTTTTCTATTCCTTTCGGGCCTTACCAAAAACGTTGTCAGATAGCTTCCGGCAGTGGCTATTGCATGTTGGCAGTGCATATTAAGAAAAAGAAATCGACGAATTTTTTTTGCGATGTGGGATTTCGGCACAAAAAATGCTTATCCTTGTGACGTTAATACATTTTCTACCCTCTAACACAAATATTAAATGGAAAAGTACAGTGAACTGAAATCGCTAATTGCATCCATCGAGGAAGATGCGGTTAAATTTTTTGAAAAAGGAAACAACGCAGCCGGCACGCGTGTGCGTACAGGTTTGCAAAAAGTAAAGGCGTTAGCTCAGGAAATCCGTAACGCAGTGACCGAAGCTAAGAACACAAAGTAGTTTCGGGTATCCGAATACATTTTGAAGCCCCGGAGCCAAGATAGGTTCCGGGGCTTTTCGCTGATTAGATTTTATCCGTGTTTTTATCGTTCTCCGGATTTAGCGAAGATTGATTCAACGTCTTTGCCAGGTCTTTCTTGTCCTTCTTATTTCGCCGGAGCAGCCAGCCTATCAATATGATGACTGCTAATAATACCAGCGCCACGATCCCAAAGCTCATCATCGTCGTTATTATACTCATTCATGCTTGAATATCAATAGGGGTAGGCGGGTGTGATGAGCCAGCTTCTTGGTCACACTTTTGTGAAACAGGTTGTCGAAAAAACCATATCGTTTAGGAACAGTCATCACCAGATCCGCTTGCTGGGTTTCAGCAAAGTTCATGATTCCTTCAACAACGTCATTGTATTCAACATAGTGATATTCAGGGTTGAGTCGGTCCAACAATCCATGGAGCTTGTACTGTTCGGGGATGATACCCGGATCGAATCCCGCTTCGGGTTTTACAATATTAAGCACCAACAGTTTAAACGCAAGGGTGTCGGCAAGTTGTGCCAAAGTTCCGACAGGCATGGTATCGTCGACCTTGTCAAGATCGCAGGCAAATACAGCCTTCGCGATTGGTTTGAATTCAACTTGCTCGGGCACCACCAATACGGGAGCGGTGCATGCATCGGCTATGGCTATCGTATTGCTGCCAATCAGAAATTTTTCCAAATTACTTTTTCCTGTTATTCCGGTGACGACCAATCCGACTCGTCGTTCATCCAATAAACGTTGGATGCCGACGACAATCGGAAGTTCGTTGGCTATAATTTCTACGGATGTATGTTTGCTGATAAACGGCTGCATCTTGGCTTCGGTCGCTTCTAATGCGGTTAAACTGCTTTCATGCGCCAGCGCGGCATCTTTAGACTCCGGCAACGGGATTTCGGTAGCTTGGGGCGCTGAGTCATAGGAGTGGTACAGAATGATGGTATGGACACGCAGCGGCCCACTCAAATAAGCTGCATATTGAGCAGCATTGGTCGCTGATTCCGAAAAGTCGGTAGCAATGATAATTGTTTCCATTAGCGGGATTACTTTGTATTGATATAAAGATATGGATACTCCTTACTAGCGAACCATGGCGATAGCATTTTCATGTTATAGTAACAGGCATTCCCCCTGTTTTGTTCGGTTACTTATCTCATCGGCATGAATGATAGCAAGCAAAAAACGCCATGGAATCCACGGCGTTTTATGATAAGAAGATGTTGTTGCCGGTAGGCTATTCGTTGACACTTAGTGTCCTGCCGGCTATATCTTCCCAGCGGTAATACTGAAACGTTTTGTCGTCACTCATGGCCACGAAGAGTCCATGTTTGAAATCTGCATTTAGCGGGATAGAGACTACGTCCGAGCCATCGCTTTGATTGGTCGAGGTTTTTATATCGGCAATCAGGCTATGGGCGTGGGGGTTTTCGGCGGTGCCTTCGCGGCTGTACACCTTAAACCGGTTGGCCGATTGGTCGGAGACGAGGATATACCCTGTACTGTCTGAGGTTTTGTAGATGCTGATGCCTTCATGGTCATCTTTAAATCCTTCGGTAGCAAACAGGGCCAGCTCTTCATTGCCTTTTTGGGGGTCGGCATAATATTTCCGTACGCCTACCTGTTCATCGGAATAATAGACAAAGCCAAGCTCGTTATCCACGGCTATAGCCTCGATTTCCTTCCGCCCGCTGAAATGACCGAACTTGCGTACCAACGTAGCCTTTACCTGGCCTTTGCCATCGTCTTCCAATAGGTATTGCCATAGGTAAGTGCCGTCGGTGGGACCGTTTTTGCGGCCCACAATGGCATAAATGGCACCCGTAGGGGCCTTGTAGAGTGCAATGCCCATCAGGTCGCGGTACTCTGGGCCTGTTTGACCGGCAAAAACCGGTATACCTCCGTTATCCACGGGTTTCATATGCGGCAAGGTAAAGATGCGAAGGCTGTGGGTCATCCGTTCCGTAGTTACGGCGATGTCCACGGTGATGTCCCCCAACGAAAGGCCGTAGGCCACGTCCACATTGTTAGGCCGTTTTAAGCCTTTAACCGTCTTGTCGTGGATGATCTGGCCTTTAAGGTCAAATACATAAAGGGCACCGTCTTCGTTTTTGTCGGTACCAATGACGAGAGACTCTGCCGGGTTTGCCGAGTTAACCCAGATCGCCGGGTCATCCGTATCATGTACTACGCGTTCGGTAACGTACAAGGGCTTTACACCGTCATGGCTTGTGCAACCTGCCAGCAGAGTCAATGTCAGTGGCACACTTAAAAGATGAAGGGTTTTGTTCATGTTGTGAAGTCGGTTAATTATTTTTTTTATTTTCCACTGCTGCTTACCATACACCAATGGGCCGGAAACCAATGTTATCCAAAGTCCGGGCCAGCGGTGTACCAATGTGCAATATAAGTTTAAAGACTATAAATCCAATTTTACCCCAATGTTGAACCGGGGGCGATAATATTCTGCCTGCATGGTACGTGAACGAACGCCTTGATAATACCGCAATGGCTGATTGGTCAGGTTATTTGCCTCGGCAAAGATCCGCATGTTTCGTTGTACCTTGTAGGAGGCGTTGACATCCAGGAAAAACTGCTCATCGTAATATGCGTCATCAAAACTGGTAGCAGCCAGTTCGTCCAGATAAGCGGCTGTATAATGAGCGGATGCCCTCAGGGAAAAGCGGCTATTCTCCCACGAGATTGAACCATTGAGCATGTGTGGAGCCGTTCCCGGCAAACTGATATCGTCCCTTTCGTTGCCGTCTTCGTCGGTCACACCTTTTGCGTTGGAAGCTACATACGTATAGTTGGCGTAAATGCCAAGCCCGCGGAAAAATTTGCCGGGAAGAAAATCGAGCTGCCGCTGGAAAGCCACCTCAAACCCATACAAGTTTACCGTACTGCCGTTTCGCATCTGGGTAAACTGCCATGTTTCGCCGGGTGCGATTGGATTGCTTTCCGAAGGGAAATCCGCTGCAAACTTATCGGTGGTGTATTGCTGGTCCACAAACGTGTAGATGAAATCATTGAGACGCTTGTAGAATATCCCGCCAGACACCAAGCCGATCGATTTAAAATAGTTTTCGATCATTAAATCGCCGTTATACGCATACGTTGCATTCAGGTCTGGATTTCCGGCGTATATCTCGGCGTCTGACCCCGGAATGACGCTAAGGTACGGTGCGAGCGCATAATAGTTGGGCCTCGCTAGTGCAGTGGTGAATGCCCCCCGCAAGACGAGCGACTCGGCAGGCGTGTATTTGAACGTCAGATTGGGAAAGATATTGGTGTAGCTGTTTTGTATGGTGCGTGTGCCCAGAAGATCCTCTTCATCTTCGATAACATTACCTGTGTATTTAATTCCGGTGTGTTCCAGCCGGGCACCCACTATCACCGAAAACTGGTTGCTAAAGTCCTGATCCCAGCGGAGATAACCCGCATAAATGCGCTCGCTGGCATCATAATTCTCCATCAAGTAGTCGTCGGGGATGGCCTCTTCTTCAAACTGTGAAGCGTCGGTCAGGGCGAGTCCGCCGAGAAACTGGGGAGCCATGAAGGTGCCGGGTACAAATGCATCGCCCATGAGAAGTGGCTTGGCAAAAGTCACCGTTTGCACATTGCCGATAGAAGCAAACGCACTTTCGTCAATAGGCTCATACTCGTAAGCGACATCATCGCGGATTTTAGTTTTCAGGCGCAACCGGCCACCAAAACGCAACCGACCTTTTTGATCGTCGATGACCGAAAGCGGCACTCTGAAATTCAGTTTGGCACCGAACTCCTTTTCCCGGGTAAAACCATTTCCTTCCGTTATTTCATTGAATCCAAGCCCCATTTGGTCGCCGCTAACGCTATACAACGGAAAATTGTTGTCGCCATTAAATGAAACCGGAAATCCGCCGCTTCTGAACAAGGCGTAGCGCTCATTAGGTTTTTTTTCTGATGCGGTAGAAAAACTGGTTGCCCAATCCATATCGATTGAGGAGCCAAGCAGGTGATCCCCTCGCAGGGAATAGTTTTGTACCTGCTGCGTTTCCAGGCGCCTGTTCTTGTTCCTGCCGGAAGCACCGCCCTTAAGCTCACGGCCTACGCGGCCAGTATATCCGACTATTTGCGTTGGGTTGCTTTCACTATATGTTGGGCTGACGTTGTCTACCCGAAACCGAAACCGGTTTTCCAGGTCATCACGCCAATTGTACATGGCGTTGGCTGTGAGGGTATGGTTTTCGCTGAGGCGGAAGTCGAACGCACCGGAAAGGCTCCTGCGGATACGTTGCACATCATATTTGCGGATATCCTGTTGCCTGACGTAGGTATTCCCGTGGCTATCTTGTACCCAGGTAGCCTCGATGTTGTCAGAGCCATAGTCATTATTGTTATAAGAGCCGCTGAGCACTATGCCAATGGCGTCGTTAGCAAAGCGATTGCCGTAGACGAAGCCGCCTGTATATAACGCTTTTTCCCTAATGGGATTATAACCACCAGATAACGTCGCTGATATACGCTGGCCGTTAGGGGAGGCCCGTGTAATCAGATCGACCGAACCGCCGATCGCATCTGCATCCATATCCGGGGTGAGCGTCTTGTTGACTACAATGGTCTGGATCATATCCGCCGGGATGAGGTCCATTTGCACGCGGCGGTTATCGCCTTCAGCGGATGGGATGCGGTCCCCGTTCAGTGTGACGGAGTTGAGTTCGGGAGCTAAGCCACGGATGATGATGTCCCGCGCTTCACCTTGGTCATTTTGCATGGCGATACCAGGTACCCGCTTGAGTGCATCGCCGATATTGGCGTCTGGAAACCGTCCAACCTGATCTGAACTAATCACGTTGGATATGTTTGCATTGTTTTTCTGCTGATTGAGAGCACTGGCTTGGCTGCGCAGACGGTCACCCATGATGATCACTTCGCTAAGTTGGGTATCGCTGGGATCCAGCTGAAAATCAATCCTGGAGTTTTCTCCGGCTGCTACAGTGACGGTTTTTGTCTGCGAGGGATAGCCCAGATAGTTTACCAATACCTCGTAGGTGCCGGCGGGCACACCGAGAAATTCGTATTCACCGGTTTGCGAAGAAACCGTGTACCGGTTGCCTACATTGACCCGGAGGGTGGCTCCCGGTAAGGACAAGCGGGTAGCGCCATCTATCACTTTGCCGGAAATCACGCCATTTTGCTGGGCAAATGCCGTTATCGAAATCAATAAAACCAGCGGTAGCGTAAAGCATACCTGTCTCATCATCCCGCGAATAGCTGTCATATCCAAGGGGAGGGTGATTGGGCATGCAAAAAATAGCAATCGTTTTTGTTTCATAAAAATTGTTTTTTGTTTCCGGTACAAAGATTGGTGATAGCCGATTAGGCATCCAACGATGGTGTGTAAACAAAAGGTATACAGGCGTCTGCTGAGCATAGACAGGAAAGCAACAGGCTGTGTTTTTTGTCGTCTAATAATCTGTTTGTCAGTTGATTGTGTTCCTGATTTATGGCTATTAAGTTTCTGTTAACCTCATGTTACTAGTATTTTATTGCAAGGTCATAACCTTACAGGCGCTGGATGAAAGCGCTGAGGTTTTCACCGTCTTCAAGGTTCAGTTTTTTCCGCAGTCGATAGCGGGATATACGTAAGCTGTTTTGGGAAATCCCCAGCATCGTGGCGATGTCTGCTGAGGTGAGGTTCATTTTCAGGAGCGCCGCTAGGCGCAGGTCGGTCGAGGTGAGTGCATCGCTGTGCTTTTTCAGGCTGTCGAAGAAATGTTCGTGCACCCGCTCGAACACTGTTCGGAAGTCTTCCCAGTTTTTGTCATGGTTACTGTTCAGGTTGATGAGGCTCAGGAGTTGCTTAAGTTCCTTGCGTTGGTCGCGCTTATCGTCCTTGACCATGCGAGTGAGTTTTTCGCGCAGCTCTTCGAGGAGCTGATTCTTCTGAATGAGGTGCAAAGTATGGCTGGTAAGCTCTTTGCTCTTTAGCTCGAGTTCGCCGCGCAGATTTTCCTCCCGGAGTTGTTTGTTGTGCAGATCGGTTTCAAGAGCCTTTTTCTGGGCCTCATAGAGCATGCTGTTCTGCACGTTGAGCTGCTGTTGGTTTTTTAGCTTCAGACGCTGGCGGCTGATGATGCTGATGCCGAGGCTGACGAGTAACACAGTGATGACAATGGCGCCTGCGGTAAACAGGCCGTATATGCGGCGATCTTTATGAAACTGGTTGATAGCATCATCTTTTTGTTCCAGCTCAAAAAGAGTCTGTAGGATGGTGAGCTGCTTCTTGCTGTCTTCGGAAAAAATGTCAAGGAAAATATCCCGACCGGCTTCACTATAATAATACGCACTATCATAGCGTCCCATCAAATCGAACGTCCTGGATAGGTCGCGATATGCAGAAGCCAACTGGTAATGCTCGTTTAGGGTATCGGCCAAGCGCGCTGCCTGGCGGGTATACCCGAGGGCCGCTTCGTACTGCCCAGTTTTTCGGTACACATCACCAAGATTGTTGATTACCTCGATCTGCGCCATCTGATTGCCATGCTGCCTATTAAGCTCCAAGGCCATTGTAAAATAATGCAGGGCCGAGTCGAGCTGCAGTTTGTCCTCATAGATACTGCCGATATTTTCATAGATCTTGGCGACGCCAACGGGGTCATCCTCCTGCTTAAGCTGTTTCAGGGCCAGGTTTTGGTACTTGGTGGCCTCCTCATAGCGTTGGCTTTTCTCGTACGCCTGGCCGATATGGCCATAGGCATCGGCCATGCCCCGATGGTTGTCCAAATCCGAATAGATGGCCAGTGCTTCCTGAAAAATTTCCAGCGCTGCGGGATATTGACGGTTGTAATAATGTGTTTCGCCAACCTTGATAAGTGTATTGGCCAATTCTGCTGCATGTTTTTCTTGCCGGAAAAACTTGATGGCTTTGTGATAATTGTCCAACGCCTGCGAATACGCCGCCTGATAATAGTATACTTCACCTATTTGCTCGTAGCACATGGCCGCGATGTAATTATCTTGCTCCTCCAGTGCCTCATTGAGTATCCGTTTGATCTGCAGGAACGCTGCGTCCGGATTTTGCTTAATCAGGGTGCGTGTATGTTCTAATTGATTACGATTATTTTTCTGGGCATTGGCTACTAATGGAAAAATCACCCAAAGTAGCAGGCATATCTTTGGGAAAAAAGGTGACATACGTCCCAATATCACTAATTTTAAATGCTGATTAAAAACGGTTAAAAATAAAATGCCAATGTTAATAACGTGTTAAGTTTGGGTTTCATTCGTGTGTTGTTAGAAGTAAATATCTTTAATCAATATTTTATATCCCCTTGAAAACCCATACCTTTGCGCCCAAATTTGATAAAAAGAATTATGAGTTTAGTCATCATCGGAACCATCGCGTACGACGCAATAGAGACGCCTTTCGGCAAAACAGATAAAATTGTAGGCGGTGCGGCCACTTTCGCAGGGCTGGCTGCGGCTTATTTGTATAATCAGGTGAAATTGGTTGGTGTCGTTGGTGAGGACTTTGGTGATGACAACCTGGATGTTTTACGGTCGAAGGGTATAAACCTTGATGGTGTTCAGGTCAGGAAAGGCGAAAAGACTTTTTTTTGGGCGGGAAGATATCATAATGACATGAATAGCCGGGACACCTTGGTGACGGATCTCAACGTCTTAGCCGATTTTGACCCGATCGTACCGGATAGCTATCAAGATTGCCAATACCTACTTCTCGGAAATCTTACTCCCCAAGTTCAGCTTACGACGCTCAACCGGTTGCAGCGCAAGCCCAAGTTGGTGGTACTGGATACCATGAATTTCTGGATGGACACCGCATGGGAAGATTTATTGACGGTATTGAAAAGTGTTGATGTACTTACCGTCAACGACGCAGAAGCCAGGCAACTGGCCGGGGAATATAGTTTGGTGAAAGCCGCGGAAAAAATTTTGAAGCTCGGCCCCAAATACCTCGTTATCAAAAAAGGTGAGCACGGTGCGTTATTATTCGGCGACGGACAGATTTTTTCCGCGCCTGCGCTTCCGCTTGCAGAGGTTTATGATCCAACCGGGGCAGGGGATACCTTTGCGGGAGGTTTTATCGGCTATTTAGCGAAGGTTGGAACGTTGACATTCCACAATATGAAGAACGCCGTCATTTTCGGGTCGGCTTTGGCCTCCTTCTGTGTGGAAAAATTCGGTGCTGAACGTTTAAGGGAATTAGACAGCGCATCGATAAGTGAACGTCTTCGTCTTTTTACTGAGCTTACCAAGTTTGATATTGCAAATTGATTTGCGGCGGTCTTTGTTAGGTTAGATCAGTGTCCCGATAATCTTAAATCGTGAAAACACCGTATCGGTATGCGGCGCATCCGCCAGTTCGTCCGTAAGGTCCTGCCCAGCCCAATGCTCATAATGCGTGCCGCCAAACCATAAGCGACTCTTGGAAACATCATAGATATAGCCATGGTAAGCGATCCATATTTCGGGTTTGTCTTGGCCGTTTCTTAGCGCCAATTGTGCTTTTGAATATGAGGGGAGATTTTGTGGTATACTATGCCCGCTCATATTTATAAGCATTCAGTGCTTTTTTCATAATCCGCCGGGCTACATGGATACGTGTTTTTACGGTACCGATAGGGATGCGCAAGTGATCGGAAATCTCATGATATTTATAGCCTTCAAAATACATACTGAAAGGGACATAATATTCGTCGGCCAGGCCGGTCATTGCCTCTTTGATATCTTCCATCACAAACTTGCTTTCGCCAGCATTTGTTGTGGCGCTATGGGCTAAGTATGCATTGGGGATTTCGGTTGATTGAGAAACCAGTGTGCTCGTTTTTACAAACCGCCTATAGTTGTTGATAAACGTGTTTTTCATGATGGTATAGAGCCAGCCTTTCAAGTTGGTTCCTTCTTTAAACCGACCATGGTAAGTGACTGCTTTGAGTACGGTGTCCTGTACGAGGTCATTGGCATCATCGTCGTCACGGGTAAAATGCAGCGCATACCCTCTTAACGATTCGGTATGCTGTACCACTAATGTGTTAAATTCAAATCTCGTCATCTTTTTACGGTTTAAGGGGGTCCAGGTTTATAGCCTGAATCTCCGAGTTAAACATTTTATGAGTATAAATGAGCGTATGCTTTTACGTAATGAAAAACCTGACGTTTTGCTTTTTTAGTTTATTAGTGTCACGGTGAGTGCCGCAAGTATCGTGCTAAAAGACTAATTGGTCGTTTAATGAGAAGCTAATATATGATAATTTCTTGATAATTTCATATAATATTCACTTCTCGTTCCAGGGTGATGCCGAACCGCTCATTTACGTCTTGGATGATTTGTTCGGAAAGATTGTATATGTCTGATCCTGAAGCGTTATGATGATTTACGAGCACCAAGGCTTGGTTTTTCCATGTCCCAGCATCGCCTACTCGCTTTCCCTTCCATCCGCATTGTTCGATAAGCCAGCCCGCGGCAATTTTGACCCAATTGTCGTCAAGTTGATAATACACAAAATTCATGTCCGGTAAAGTGGACTGTAGCTGCTTTAAATGTTGTGTGGATACGATTGGGTTTTTGAAAAAACTGCCTGAATTGCCGATTGTTGAGGGGTCGGGCAGTTTTTCGGTGCGGATGGCCGACACGACCTCTGCAATATCTTTTATCGTCGGTTGCGCGATGTTCCGCCTTGATAGTTCGGCGTTGATTGCTCCATAGGATGTGTTGATGTTTGGTTTTAAGGACAGCTGCAGCGTTACTGACGTAATGATATAACGGCCTTTCGCTTCGTTTTTAAATATGCTTTCTCGGTACGAAAAGCGGCAGGCGGCGTTATCGAATGTAGAAATTTCTCCACGTATTGTATCAAATGCTCGACAGCTAAGCAACACATCCTTAAGCTCTGCGCCATAAGCTCCGATGTTTTGGACGGGTGCGGCTCCGGCCGTTCCCGGAATAAGCGCCATATTCTCCACGCCCCAAAAATGGCGATCCACGCAGTACCATACCAAATCATTCCACACGACGCCGGCGCCCGCCACTACGATGGCGCTTGTTTCAGCGACGGTATGGCTTATGCCACCGATATTCATCTTGATGACCAACCCCTCAAAGTCTTTGGTGAACAGGATATTGCTCCCGCCTCCCAAAATGAGAATAGGCTGCTTGACGATTGGTTGGCTAAATAGATGGATAAGTTCGTCTTCGGTATGGATTTCCACAAATTGACGTGCAAACGCGTCTACACCAAACGTATTGTACTCCTTTAGTGAAAAATGTTCCTTTACCGAAAGTTTCATAAAATTTGACCGATGTTTTCAATTATTCAAACAAATGTATAACTTTAACGTATTAACTTTAGCGCCAAATATAATGATTGACCTGACAGCATCATTAAATTGATTGTATGATTAATGCAGATAAAAAGCGCACGCAAATATTGGAGGCAGCCACCCGGCGGTTTGCCCATTTTGGTTTAGCTAAGACGACCATGTCGGAGATTGCACAAGATCTTTCGTTTTCCAAGGCCTTGTTGTATTACTATTTCCCGGACAAAAATACCTTGTATGCGGCTGTGCTCGAACATGTAATCAACCAGTCGTTCGAGGAGATTGAAGAAGCGTTGCCTTCCTTCAATGGCTGCCATGAAACGATAATGTTCGTCTTGGACAGGCGAATTGCGTTTATTACAAAATACTACAACCTGCTGGAGCATTCGATATCCGCCGTACAACAAACACCCAATGAAATGGCTTCCGTAATGGCGGATTCAAAAGTAAAGGAAAAAGCTATTATCAGCAAAATACTGCAAAGAGGTGTAGATACCGGTGAGCTTTATGTCGAACACATGGAAGAAACGGCCGAAATCATGTTGTTTGCACTCGCTGGCATGCGATTTAGTATCTTAAAAGACCTAAACGGCGTTTTGTTCCCCACGAAAGAAGAGTTTGACCGGATACTGAGCTTACAGAAAAAAATGGCAACCATCTTTCTGCGCGGGTTGGAGGTGCGGAGCGCCTCAGACCCTCAGCGATAGCAAAACAACAATCCAACAAAATACCAGCGTAGCCTTTTCACCGCTCTATTTCAAGGATCCGCTTGACAATTTGCGTGGCGTGCACACGGGAGTTTTCAATAAACCAAAGGTGTGTGTTCATGCCTCCACAAACCACACCGGCGAGAAAAAGGCCGGGAATGTTGGTTTCCATCGTCTCTGGATTATGGTATGGTTCTCGTGACGGAGCGTCAGCCAAAGTTATCCCGATCTTTTCCAAAAAAGCAAAGTTGGGCTGATAGCCTGTCAGGGCGAGTACGAAATCATTTTCAATCGTAATTGGGCCATCCGGCGTAAGGATATCCACTTCCGTGGGCCGGATGGCCGTCAGTGTGCTGCTGAATAGCGCCCGTATTTCCCCTGCGGCGATGCGGTTTTCGATATCGGGACGGACCCAATATTTTACCCGCGGACCGATACACGCCCCACGAACGACCAACGTGACTTCGGCTCCCTTGCGATACGTTTCCAATGCTGCGTCCACCGACGAATTGCTGGCGCCCACAACCAGCACTTTTTGTCCGGCATAGTAATGCGGATCGTTGTAGTAATGGCTCACCTTAGCTAAATTTTCGCCGGGGATATTCATTAAGCAAGGAATATCATAAAATCCTGTAGCCACCACCACATATCGGGCGCGATATGATGATTTTGAGGTCGTGATCTCGAAACCGTCCGTTCTGCGGTATACCATGGTCACCTCTTCGAACAAACGAATGTTCAATTCAAATTTCTGCTGTATGCGGCGATAATACTCGAGGGCTTCCGCCCGCCTGGGCTTGGTATTCGTAGACATAAAAGGTACATCGCCGATCTCCAAGCGTTCAGATGTCGAAAAGAACGTCATGTTTTGCGGATAGTGGTATAAAGAGTTGACCAAGCATCCTTTTTCGACAATGAGATAAGACAACCCTGCTTCTTGAGCCGCAATGCCGCAGGCCAATCCGATAGGACCTCCGCCTATAATGAGCACATCATATTGAGTCTTGAGAATTTCCATGTGATACAAAGATACAAAGACGGCGGCGCCCGATAGCAAGCAGTCACGGATTTTACGGCGAATTGACCTTTTCCGGTTGGTGCTGGTTTATCAATCGCTCGCAGATTTTATGCAGGTCTACCACGATGCGGTTAAGAAAATGAAGCTGCTCGGTGATCAGCCGCGATTCTTCCGAGTCGATATTGTTGCTATCCAGGTCATGCGGTACGCCTATATCTACTTCCTGGAATTCATCAGCCCCTTCTTCGGGTTCAAAGAGCTTGATGGTTTGCGCAAGCGAGAACAAGGTTTTCCTGATGACACGCACATGTTCTCCAGTCAGGGACGCTTTATCGGCGCCCCTTACATTGTTGAGCAGCGTTACGGAGTACGAAGACAGGATGTGATTGAATACGACAAATTTATTTACCTCCTTCGCATCTTTTTGTTTGCTTTTGGGTTCCGTGATCATCCGCTGGAAAGCGGAAGCCATATTAGCGGTGGTGATGTATACTTCTTTACGGGCAAGCTTATAGTCGGTTACACTTAAGGGATGACCCGCTATGATTTTCAATGCTTGGGCGATATAATGATAATTGGCAATGAGCAATTTCCGCATTGCACCCTGCACCTGCATGCTTTCCCAATTGGGTAATATGATGTAATTGGAAAAAAAGGCCAAACCAGATCCGATAAGTGTATCGATGATGCGTTCTCTAAGAATAGACAAGGTGTTCATGTCAAGAAAGCTAAACATGATCAATATATATGGCGTCATAAACATGACGCTGACAATGTAATTAATACGAATGAGGCTGTAAGTTGCAACCATAAACAGCAGCAGGAGTATAAAGAGGGCGGTTTCGTCTGTGACCAATATCAAAATGAGCGCTCCCCCGATGCCGCCGATGATTGTGCCGATAAGCCGTTGGAAATTCCGCTGTTTGGTCAGGCTGAATCCAGGCTTGAGGATAACCATGATCGTCAGCAGTATCCAATAGCTATGGTTGCCCACATTGATAGCCAATGACAAAAGATATCCAATACCCATTACGATTGCCATCCGTACCGCATGTCTGAATAAGGTGGATTTCAGTGTAAGGTTTTCGCGTAATTGCTTGAAGTCAATTTCCTTATGGTCGACGAATCGGCTATGGTCCGGCTCTTCTTTTCTGAACGAATTTTTGGGCTCCATGCCGAAATACCCATAGATGTTATTGATATGTTGGATGAGGTTACGTACGTTGATTAAGATCTTTTTCAGGGCAAGCGTATTGATATGGTGGGTCTTTTCTACGTTGTCGATTGCAGCCCGTATCCGTTCCAAATCGGTTTTGAAGTTATATAAAGAATGGGGTCTTTTATTCGCATTGATTTGATAGGCGAGGTGGTCAAGTTCGTTACTTATTCGCTGTATGGTCAAGTTAAAATGCTGTAAAACGCCCGTGGCGCCAAATTGCTCTTTGATCGAGTCGTAGTCATAGTGAGTCGCCATGCTTTGTTCGAAAAGATCTACGATATCCGTGAAGATCAAAATCAGCAGCCGCCCGATCTTTGTCGTGTCTTTAATGATTTTCTTACTTCTAAACAGCTGATCCCGTACGTTGTCTTGATGTTCGCTCACGATGATTTGCTGTTCAATCAAATCTCGGTAGTTTTTGTCTGTATCGGATTTGATGTCATAGAATCTGGCCTTGATACGGATATAATCGGCCACGTTGTGGATAGATTCTGCCAACTCCTGCTGAGCTTGCCGATACGGCCTTACTTGGTAAAGCGACAGGCTCAACAGCATATACCACACGCACCCCGCCAAGATATAAGATAGGTGTGCCACGACATCCGAAGCGGTGTGATCTGCCGTATCGATGTTGAGTACCATGATGAGAATGCCCAGCGTCCCCACCGAGGAAGCGCGAGCGCCGTATACAGCAAACATGGAGAAAAAGAAGCTCAATAAGACGATGGTCAGCGTGAGCAACAGCGGCACGCTATTGGCCAAATTCGTGATAAGTGCTGAAACCAATACCACTGCCGTGCACATCAGCATTCCGTTTCTTCGGTGACTCAATGGCCCTGGTGTGTCCGACAAACCAACGACCATCGCCCCCAGGGAAACGGTAATGCCTAACTGGAGATCCCCAAACCACGAGAAAACAAGGGCGGGAATTACCGTGCCAAATGTAATGCGCAAGCCATCGGTAAAATACTGGCTGTATAAAAAATTCTGGATTTCTTTCGCCTTGTTCATGCACAGTAGGATGGTAAACAAAGATACATAAAAGAATGTGATCCAAATGAATGAAACCGCGAGAATCCGTAGCATACACTTTCTAAAAAATACCCACAAGTGAGTATTTGAAGGCAAACGTTCCGTCGTTAGGTTTGTGCCGTCAATGACAATCAACTGATTTTTAAAAAACAAGCAGTTTTATCGTGTACATTTTTAAGTTTATTTACCATGAAGCAACAGCTACTATGCATCCTCGCTGTCTTTGCAGCGATCACGTCGGCAACTACACTGCCCCTTTATGGCCAAAAGGCCAAAGATCGGACTATCACTATCAATACGGAGAGTGGGTCAAACATGTATGTAGATGGCAGTCAAGTGACCGCTCCTGCCAAAATCAAAATCCCTAAACATGCCACGGTAAATGTGCGCGTAGAGAAAGTAGGGTTTGTGACCGAAATCCGCAATTACGAAAACAACGGTATTACTATCATTCCTAAAACGGATTTTATTCAGTTGACAAAAGACGAAGCTTACGAGAACTCTTTTGTGACGAATTTGGCCAATCAGGATATCGATATCAGACCGTCCCGAAGCGCTGACGAGTCCTGGATATTACTTAACCGCATTGTGACGGGCTCATTTGATGTTATTGCCATTATGGATAAGTCCACCGGTTACATGGCAACGGCTTGGTCCGCAAAATCATTCAATTCGGGCGTGGTACGTACGCGCTTGATTGTGAAGACAAGCAATACCGATCCCCTGGAATACAAAGCAAAGCTGGTGTCCGAAATTGCGCCTCCCGGTACCAGCGTCAATGCGGATGAATCGTTCCGTAGGTGGGACCGTATTTTACGTACTTACGAAAATGTTGTGCCTGATTTGCAAAGTCGGCTGGGTGTTAATTAACGGATATTAAACATGAAAGTTATTAAATATTGCATAGCGGTATATCTGGTGTTTGCAGTGGCCGGTGCCCATGGCCAGGCAGCTTCGGTGGTTGGTCAAGGTTATGATGAATCCGATTTTGGCAAACTCTACCTAAGGCTCGGGGTTAACCTTCCGCAAGGACATTTCAGTAACCAATTTGACCCCAATATACCGATATTTGAAAATATCGGAACGAATGGCGGGATGCAAGCTGGTACCGGTTTTAATTTTGAACTGGGCAGGTACTTTTTCTTTCATTCAGAACCCATCAATGATTTATTCAAAGTAGGGCTGGACGCAACATTCCTTTCGCTCGGGTATAATTCGTTTGAATGGCCGGGCTTATCGAGCTCTTCCGGCTCGGGTAAGTATGACCTGACCACCATAGCCATGAAGTTCGGTCCGGTCATTTCATTCAATGTACTGGAAGATGTTTACGCCGATGTGTTCGCAAAGGTCGCGCCTACCGTCGTATCGTCGTTTGAAGCCCCTGAATTTTATATAGAAGACAATGACGGGAATTACGCGGAATTTAGTTTTTATGACGAAGATCCGGTTATCTTTGGTTGGAAAAGCGATTTTGGCGTAAACCTGCGTTACAAAAAAGGCACGCTTACATTGGGCTATGAATCGGGTTCCTTCAATAGTAAATCGTATTATTATATCTCCAACGAGGGGATGACAGAAGGTGGCACCGTCGAACAGAAAATGCCAATGGGCGTGTTCCAGATAAAACTGGGGATACAGTTTTAGGTTTTATTAATAGCTTTTCTTCGATACAGCAATTAGCACCGTTTAACAAGTATAAGATCATTTAAATAAGGTGCGCGGCGTCAATGCCTCGCGCCTTTTTGTAAATCGATAGTTCAAACAGACACGTATCGTCAAAAAAATATAGCAACATGCAACCCCCTAAATCTCGTAAAATCGTCGCATGTGGTTCTGAAAAGCTTGTTTTTGTGCTTATTTTGGTCAACATGGCTTTTTATACATGCTTTGGCCAAGCAAATGACAAAAAAGTTGTAGTTGACAGTTTGAGCAAGCTTATACAAAAAGAGCGGAATCCCAGTACTCGTGTGCGATTGCTGCTTGAGCGGGCAATCCAACTGCCTTCGAGCAATTATGATCAAGCGATCCATGACGCGACAAGCGCCTTGGATCATTACCGTGCCAAATATGATGAGAAAGGTATGGTCAACGCGTATGTAGCATTGGGAAGCATCAACCACCAGCAGAAGGCCTATCGCAATGCACTTTACTACGATTCTTTAGCCATGGCACTGGCGGAAAAGGTCAACTTTTCTGAAGGCAAAGTGTTGGCATATCGAAATCTTGGACGTGAATACGCCGCTATCGGTAACATCCTAGACGCAAAGTCAAGTTATGAAAAGGCGCTCGAATTAGAGCTTGCCTTGAAGAATAAAGATCTAGTGCGCTTGATTTCCAACTATAATCAATTAGGGATAGTCAGTCGTATTGTTGGTAAGTTCGAAGAATCAGTAGCATACTTAAGTGAAGGAATACAATTAGCGGAAAAGAATGGCCAAATTCGTATGTTAGCCCAAATGTATATGAATCTGGGTAATACCTATAATGAAACATCGAACTACCAAGAGGCCGCGAATATGCATTTAAAAAGCGTGAAAATCAAGGAGCGCCTTGACGACCGCCTGGGACTTGGTCAGTCTTTTACCAATCTTTCAATTGTTTTTTTAGCTGCAAAGGAGTTTGATAAAGCCATTTCGTATTTACGCAAAAGCCAGCAAATCAATGCCGCCTTTAAAAACTACAAAGGACTAGGACTTAACGCCTCCAACCTCGCTATCATTTATATCGAAAAAGGAGAAGTGGACTCTGTATCGCTTTTTTTTAAAGAGGCCATAGCGAATTTTAGTCGCGCGTCTGACAACCGAGGCCTCGCATTGGCTTTCCACAACTTTGGTAAGTTTCTGTTTGATATAAACAAGCTGGATACCGCTGAGGTAATGATGGAAAAAGCCTTGCGATTGCGAACAGCTGCAGGCTCAAATACCGAGATCTGCACCACATTGGCAAATCTGGGTCAACTTGAAATCAGGCGGGGTAATTTCTCTAAAGCAGAGAATTACTTACTTGAGGCACAAAGGTATATCGACACGACGAAGACAACCCGAGCCCTTTCGGATTTATATACCTACTTGAGTGATTTATACAGCCAAAAACGGAACTACGGAAAAGCGCTGACATACCTGAAAAAAGTACTAGACCTTGAACGAAATAGTTTTACAGAGAACGAGCGGATAGCTTTGTTGAAAGCTGAATCCAAATATGAACTGGAAAAACGTGATCTTGAGTTGGCGTTGGAGCGGGAAAGGCAGCGTGAGCATCAAGTTAAGACGTTCTTAATTGGCGTGTTAGTTGTTTTGGCATTCATCGCGATAATAAGCGTTCTGTGGATTCGCCGCAAGCAAGTCAAAGAGCGCCATCAGGCGCAATTGCAACAACTTACCCAGGAGCACCTGATAGCGACAACGCAAGCGTTGCGGGGAGCTGAGGAAGCAGAACGGAAAAAGATAGCTAATAAGTTGCACGACGAAGTAGGTGCGCTGCTTTCCATAGCCAAACTTAATGTAGACCAACTGGAGGCCGATGTCTTTGCGATAGACAGCGAGGCGATGATAAAACTTCAGACTGCGAAAAAACTGTTGGGAGAAATGGGGGAGACCGTCAGAGCTATAAGCCACTCGCTTGCACCCGTAGCGTTAGAAAAATACGGCCTAAAACCAGCTATCCTTGACTTGATAAATGCGGTAAACGCCTCTGGTAAAATTAGTGTAGAAACCATCATCGAAGGGCTAGAGGGTGCGGACAGCTGGAACAATGAATTCAGGTTTGGCTTATACCGTATTCTGCAAGAAGTGCTCAACAACATCATCAAACATGCACAAGCCACACATGTGCTGGTTCAGGTCGTGGAGTTGGAGCGCTCGATTACTATCTATGTCGAGGACAACGGCAAGGGGTTCGATACGACTACAACGAGCGGCGGTGCTGGCCTTAATCTATTGAAACACAACGTCGCATATTTTAATGGAATTATCGAGGTCAATGGACGCAAAAACCAAGGGACATTTGTGTTGATCGAGTTGCCGTTAGCCGGGAGTTCGGCTTACGAAACCAATCATGAAGATTGGCCATAGGTGGCGGCTTCCTTTCGAGTGACGGAAATTGCGGTATTTGCAAAAAAATATTAGTATTGTAGACCGATACGAACACTGCCAGTCTTTCATACCATGAAAACACGCATAATTATAGCCGATGACCATCCGGTCGTTATACAAGGCGTTAAAGACATTTTAGAAAAAAACGGTGCGTTTGATGTGATGGCGACATTCCGCGATGGCAAATCGTTGTTGCAATCGCCGTTATTGGCAAGGGTCGATGTGTTGCTGCTTGATTTGAATATGCCTGACATCGATGGATTGCAAACGCTTGACAAATTAAGGAAGCTAGGTGCATCTTTCAAAATCATCGTTATTACGAGTTATTTGTCTCCCCTGCTTGCCGAGCAATGCAAAGCAGCGGGCGTGCATGGGTATTTAGTCAAATCTGATGACTTATATCTACTCGTCAAGCGCATACAAGATGTATTGGCTGGCGAATCAGTTTTCCCGGATTTTTCCCAATCGGATCAACCTACAGGAACCGATTTTTCGTACTTTGACGAGTTCCTGAAGAAATATAAGCTTACCAAACGTGAAGTGGAGATCGTTCGAATGGTCTGCAATGACTACAGCTCCAAAGAAATCGCAGATAAATTATGCCTTTCTACGTTTACCATCCAAACCCACCGGCGCAATATTATCAGAAAATTAGGCCTGGACGACTCAAAAATCGCTTTGTATCGGTTTGCGGTCGATAACGGCGTCATTTAACGCAGGCGCAACGGTAGCATAACGATTGCTTGTTTTTCAATTTTTTATTGAAATTGTTGTTATAATTTCAATAATTAGCGTGTTTTTTAATGGATAATTTATATATTTGGCGCTCTTGTCGTGAATAGGCAATAAATCCTATATTCGTTTCTTTATTTCCGTCACATGAAATTAAGTAAAAAACAAGCAGTCTTTGAAAATGAAGTGCTCATGCGCTTTGAATTGTTCAACAGTCTGTTTATGACTTTGCCGTTTTACCAAGTGAAGCATACCGGTACGTTGTTGCCTTTTTTCACAACGCATTGTGAGCGCGGTGTTGCCGAAAAACTTGATCCGGAAGCGATTATCGAGAGTTTCTTCGAGCAATATGAACAGTACATCGGCGAGTCGGACCGAATAGACTTACTCTTTCGCATCATTCAATATATTGAGCGGCAGGTGGTGCTGTTCGACGCCGTGGAAGATGCCGCTTTCCGCAAAACCGGCCGGTCGGATGAGGCGGGGTTATTGGATTCGGTTTTCAAACAAACCGAAAACAACAAGGAACTTCGGAGCAAGCTGGTAAAAAAGCTGAACGACTTTTCGTTAAGGCTGGTTTTGACCGCCCACCCGACACAGTTTTATCCAGGGCCTGTTTTGGCGATCATTACTGACCTCACGGAAGCATTGAAAAAGAATGACATACACAATATTCACCTGTTGTTGCAGCAATTGGGCAAAACGCCCTTCATGAAGAAAAATAAGCCAACGCCGGTTGATGAAGCGAATAGCTTAGTGTGGTTTCTGGAGAATGTGTTCTATCCGGTGGCATCGGCCATTCAATCCAAAATCGACGATGAGTTTGACCTGCCGATTGACGAGAATAAGCAATTGATTGAACTGGGATTTTGGCCCGGAGGCGATCGGGATGGCAATCCCAATGTGACCGTAGACAGCACCCGGCGCGTAGCGCTGTTGCTTCGCACGATCCTCTTCCGCTGTTATTACCGGGATTTCCGGATGCTCAAAAGGCGGATTACATTCTCTGGTGTCGAGAAGTATATGGATGTTCTGCAGGATCTGTTTTACGAAAACAGCTTCAATCCTTCTGATAATCCAGAAAACGAAAAGCCCGCAATCATACATAACTTAAAGGAAATCAAGCGCGTGCTGGTCGAATACCATGACGGGCTATTCGTCGAGTTGGTGGATGACCTGCTTCGTAAGGTAAAGACGTTCGGTTGTTTTTTCGCAACGTTGGATATCCGGCAGGATAGCAGTATCATCCGGCAGACACATGCTTACCTTCGTGAAAAACATGTAAGCGCCATCGGCATTGCAGCTGATTTCGAACAATTAAGCGAAGCCGCGAAACAGCAGGCTTTCAAATTCGAAGCGCATGACTTGTCATACGATGAAAGCGCCGCAGCATTGGTTGCGGACACCCTTGATGTCATCCGATCAATCAAAGACATTCAACGGTTTGGGGGCGAACGTGCCGCCCACCGGTTCATCATTAGCAATTGCCAGCAAGCTTCCGATATCTTTGAGCTGATGGAACTGTTCTTGTGGAGTGGTTGGGATTCGGAGTCGTTGTTTATCGACTTTGTACCCCTTTTTGAAACCGTTGACGACCTCACCCGGGCCGCGGATGTCATGCAGGCGTTATATACCCACCCGTATTATACGGCGCACCTCAAGCGCCGGGGCAATCAGCAGACCATCATGCTTGGGTTTTCAGACAGTACCAAGGATGGCGGGTATTTGATGGCTAATTGGTCGATTTACAAGGCCAAAATAGAATTGACGGCCATTGCGCGCCAGCACGATATTGATTTGGTCTTCTTTGACGGCCGGGGTGGCCCACCTGCGCGCGGCGGAGGCAAGACGCAACGCTTTTATGCATCGATGGGACAGGAGATTGCCAACGATCACATCCAATTGACCATACAAGGTCAAACCATCAGCAGCCAGTACGGTTCGCTGGATTCGGCCCGCTACAATATTGAGCAGTTGCTTCATGCCGGCCTCACCTCGCACATCGGGCGGAAGGATGGCGATACGCTGTCGGTGGAAAAGAAGCAGTTGATAGAATACATGGCCCACGTCAGCCATGAGCAGTTTTTGGCGTTGCGGCACGATCCGTTATTCCTCAAATACCTCGAACGGTTCAGCCCGCTTAAGCTCCTGTCACAGATCAATATCAGCAGCAGGCCCGTAAAGCGAAATTCGGATAAAGAACTCCGCTTGGAAGATCTGCGCGCGATTAGCTTCGTAACCTCCTGGAGTCAATTAAAGCAAAATATACCCGGATTTTACGGCGTGGGATCAGCGCTTAAGAAAGCCGAAGATACCGGCAAATGGGAGCAAGTAAAGGAACTTTACGAAACGTCAGGAATGTTTAAAACCGTCATCGACAACTGCATGATGTCAATGTCAAAATCAAATTTTGACCTGACCTCTTATATTCAACATGACGAGGTATTTGGCGGCTTCTGGAAAAAAATGCGTGAGGAGTATGAGCGTACGAAGCAATATGTGCTGAAACTGAGTGGAAGCAAGGTACTGATGGAAAATTACCCGGTAGAACGTGAGTCCATCGCCATGCGCGAAAAGATAGTGCTTCCCCTTTTAATCATTCAGCACTATGCCATAAGAAAACTGCAAAAAGGGGGCTTGGAAGAACATGACCGTGAAGTGTTTGCCAAGTTGGTGACACGCACGATTTACGGTGTGGTCAACGCCGGACGGAATTTGGCCTAATGGGGGCTTGATGTGACAAAATTGTTGGCAGGCGTCACATTTTTTAGCTATGTTTGTTGCTTCAAATAAACAAATAGTGTAGCCTTTTAAAAATTTATAGTGTATGAACTTTAAACACATTTCCAGGATTGCGGGGTTGTCTTTAGTTGTAGCAATAAGTTCCTGTACAAGGCATGCGGGGGAACCTGTCAGCCGGGCAGTGCTTTACAACAATGAAACGGACGTCGATACGGATGGATACGTCTTTTTTAAGTTGTTACATGAAAAGGCCAAGTTTGAAACTCAATTGGCCACGTATGTGCAATCGGCGCCCGCTTCCTCAGCAGCGAAGGAATTGGCGGCAAAGGTTATTGAAACCTATGAAGGGATGATTCCGGAGTTGGAAAGCCTTGCCGAAGTTCATTTTGTGGTGCTGCCGGATCCGGGGATGCCTGGTTTTTCGGTGCCACATCATTTTTCAACTGACAGTTTGGGAAGTTTCAGCAGCGAAGCCTACATTGCGCATGTTCAGCATGAGCAAGGTACTATTTTAGAGCAATTGAGGCGAGCCGAACGGAATACCGCTAAAACGTTGAGGACATACGCCCACGAGAAGTTACCAGCGGTAGAAGAGGTTTTTGCACTTTCGGGCGGCAAAGCTGATCACGGGGCTCATCACTGATAAACAAGTATTGCCATGTCAAAAAAAAGCATTGTCACCGGTATTTTGTCGTATGGGATGTCGGGGAGAGTCTTTCATGCGCCATTCATTCACGAAAAATCGCGGTTTGAATTGCGAGCTGTGGTGGAGCGGCATGAAAAACGGGCACATCAACGATATCCGTCCGTTATCAGTTACAATTCGGTAGAAGAATTGCTCAATGATGAAAAGATAGAGCTTGTCATCGTTAATACGCCCAACGACACCCATGTAGACTATGCGACACAAGCATTAAAGGCAGGAAAGCATATCTTGGTAGAAAAGCCATTCGCCCCCAACAGCGATGATGCTAGACGGCTGTTCAACTTAAGTAAGGAAGTGGGCAAGCATGTGATGGTTTTCCAAAACCGTCGTTGGGATAGCGACTTTAAATTGCTTAAACGTGTGGTTGAACGCCAGACATTGGGAGAGTTGATCGAATTGCATGTGCGGTTCGATCGATACCGTATGGAGAAAAGCCCCAAAACCTTCAAAGAACAAAAGATTCCAGGGAGCGGAGTTTTATATGACTTAGGCCCCCACCTGCTTGATCAAGTGATTAGCTTGTTCGGAAAGCCGGAAAAGAGCATAAAAATAGTGTCCAGTCATCGCCCAGGTTCGGAGGTGGATGATTTTTCCACGCTTGTGCTTACCTACCCCAAAGGATTTACCGTATTTATCCACGCCAGTCTATTGGTGGCCAATCCCTTGCCAGCGTATGTACTACATGGCACGAAAGGTTCGTTCCAAAAAGTACGGGCAGATGTGCAGGAAGATCAGTTGCAAGGGGGGATTTCCCCGAAAGATCCGGGGTACGGAATAGAGCCTCCGGGAAAAGAGGGATTGATTACCCTTATTAAACCGAACGGCGACCGCGAAATGCGCTATCGGGAAGCATTGAAAGGCGATTATAATGATCTGTTCAATGCCGTATATGCACAAATACGGAAAGGAGAGCCCTTCCCGGTCAAACCAGAGGAAATCCTTTGGCAAATGGAAATCCTGGAGCAGCCGGCCTGGAACGGGTGACCGTAGCGAATGAAATCAAGTATAGTAAATTCCGCCGTCAAAAACGTGAAGCCTATTATCAATACGATGTTTGGTCATGGTGAATTAACACACGATTAACACTAACAAAACTTTGCATTGTTATTATTGGCCCATTAACTTAAGACGGCCGTATGTTAACAGTTGTGAAGCGAAAATTCCCCCTAATAAACCGAGAGCTAAGTTGGTTGTATTTCAACGAGCGGGTGCTGCAGGAGGCTGCAGACAAGACAGTTCCGTTGATAGAACGGCTCCGGTTTTTGGCTATTTTTTCTTCCAATCTGGATGAGTTCTACCGCGTAAGGGTGGCAACGCTTAACCGTCTGGTAGATATAAACAACAAAACCAAGACCATGCTCGGGTTCAACCCGAAGAAAATCTTAAACGATATTAAAAATATCGTGGTCCGGCTCGAGAAGAGGTTTGACTACCTCTACGAACAGGAAATTATCAAAGAGCTGGAAGCACAGAAGATTTTCATCATCAATGAACAACAGCTGAATGTCGCACGGGGTAGTTATGTGCGGGAATATTTTCGACGGCATGTATTGCCCACGCTTGTTCCCATTATGCTGGAAACCGACAATGCGACAAAGCCGTTTCCCGAATTGAAAGATAGGCACATTTACTTTATCGTAAAGCTGACCTTCCGTAAAAAAATCAGGTATGCGCTCGTCGAAATACCCACCACGATCATGTCGCGCTTCCTGATATTGCCCGAAAACAGGGGGCTGAAGTTTATTATCTTGCTGGATGATATTATCCGATACTGCTTGGATGACCTGTTTTTCATCTTTGAGTACGACACCATAGAGGCGTACAGCATACAGCTTACACGCGATGCCGAGTTGGACATTGATGCCAACATGAGCGAAAAATTTGTAGACGCCTTGTTGCACAGCCTGCAACGGCGGGACAAAGGGCGGCCTATGCGGTTGCTGTACGACAGCGACATACCGTTGGATGCACTTAATTATTTGGTTTCTCGTATGCTATTGGACCCGGAAGCACTCATTCCGGGCGGCCGGTACCACAACTTTAAAGATTTTGTCGATTTTCCAAATGTAGGCGGTCCATTATTGGAATACCCGCCCATGCCCCAATTGCGTGTCAGCAACATGGATTTAGGCCGAAGCATATTTAGCCAAATGGCGCAACGTGATTACTTGGTGAGCTTGCCCTACCAATCTTTCGACTATATCGTCCATTTCTTACGGGAGGCAGCGATAGATCCCAAGGTTAAGGAAATCAATATCTGTCTGTACCGGTTGGCCGAAAACTCCAGTGTCATCAATGCACTCATCAATGCTGCACAAAATGGTAAAAAGGTCAACTGTTTATTGGAGCTGAAGGCCCGTTTTGATGAAGAGGCAAATATCTATTGGCGTAATCGGCTGGAGGAGGGAGGCGTGAATGTAAATATTGGCGTCGTCCAGTATAAGGTGCACGCGAAGATCTGCCTCGTTGCGCGCCGTGAAAAGCGTGGATTGGTCTATTATGCCAACCTGGCTACGGGCAATTTCAACGAGAAAACAGCCAAGATCTACTGCGATCACAGTTTGTTTACCGTCAACCCGTTGATTACAAAAGATTTGAGACGTCTTTTCAAGGGGCTGGAAAAGCAGACGTTCCATCGCGGGTATAAGACCATCATCACCTCGCCTTTGGAAACCCGCCAGCGATTGTATCAACTGATCGCCAACGAAATAACAATCGCGAAATCCGGAAAACGGGGTTACATGATTTTAAAGATGAACAGCTTGTCCGATGAAGGAGTGATTGAGAAGCTTTATGAAGCCAATAACGCGGGGGTGACCATTCAGCTCATCGTACGAGGCATGTGCTGCCTGGTGCCTGGGCAAGCTGGTTTTAGCGAGCGTATCACCGTGAGGAGCATTGTAGACCGTTATCTGGAGCATGCACGCGTATGGATATTTGGCAATGGGGGAGAGGAGTTGATTTACCTGTCGTCTGCTGATATGATGACCCGCAACATCGATCGCCGGGTAGAGGTGGCGTTTCCGATTGTCGACGCACGTGTCCGAAAAGAAATTCGCGACATCATCGACATCCAACTGAAAGACAATAGCAAAGCTCGTGAAATAAACCAACTGAATAATAACCGATACATCGGTGCCAAAAGCAAAATCAGGCATCGCGCACAGGAGGACATTTACAATTATCTGAAATATAAATCATAATCAATCGTGAGGTACGCAGCTATAGACATCGGATCGAATGCAGTGAGGCTATTGATAGCCGATATTATTCAAAACAATGACATCGTATCATTCAAAAAAAACACCTTGGTGCGGGTGCCATTGCGCCTTGGCGACGACGCTTTTATCGACCGTAAGATATCTGAGCCAAAAGCGGTGGATTTGGTGAAGACGATGTCGGCATTTCGCAATCTGATGGATGTATATCGAGTAAGTGAATACATGGCCTGTGCCACCTCGGCCATGCGCGAAGCTGAAAACGGCAGCGTTTTGGTCAACGAAATCAAGGATACCGGGATTGACCTGCAAATTATCGATGGGAGCGAAGAAGCCCGGATTATTTACAGTAGTCACATCGAGCAGCACCTCGGAAACAAAAAAGCATATTTGTATATCGATGTGGGCGGAGGCAGCACGGAGCTGTCGGTCTTTGCCGATACCAAACTCGTCGCTTCTGCATCGTTCAACATCGGTACCATCCGTATCTTAGACAACCAAGATAAAGAGGAAACCTGGGAAGAAATGAAAACCTGGGTAAAAACGCATACCCGTATGTTTAAAGCGGTTTATGGCATCGGCACTGGCGGCAACATCAACAAGCTATCAAGGCTGGCGAGTGATAAGGAGGACAAGCCTATTTCTTATGCCAAATTGAAATCGCTGTATGAGTACCTCAGTTCGTTTTCGCTGAAAGACCGAATCAATGTGTTAGGCTTAAACAATGACCGTGCAGATGTCATCATTCCCGCATGCGAGATTTTCCTTACCTTGATGAAGTACGGCCACTTACGGCAGATTATTGTGCCCAGGGTGGGGCTGGTAGATGGAATTATCCAAACATTGATTGACAAACACCTTTTGCCAACTTTGCAAGAGACAGCAATTAGCCGATAAATTACGTTTTCTCAACCGGCAAACATGTCTTTTGGCGGCAGATAAGCGAACGGCAAAATTGTTTTATATGCAGTTTCTTTAAACTTGCATATCAATACAATTTTATCTAAGTTTGCGCCAGTAAAAAATCCTCTGCGGAAGTGGCGAAATTGGTAGACGCACCATCTTGAGGGGGTGGCGCCCTACGGGCGTGGCAGTTCGAATCTGCTCTTCCGCACAACGAAGAACACCGCTGCGAAAGCAGGGGTGTTTTTGTTTTTATGCAACTTAGAATTCTTTTTCGCCAAATTCACTTCCGGGAAGCCTGAGCTGACGGGTCAGCCTGTTTAGGTTAAACGAGAGGTTGAGCATAATCACGTCAGTCTCATAAATGTAATTTGTTGTCGTGTAGAAATCAGGTGCCCAGGTCGTAATCCGTTGTTCGTTGCTAGGCAAGAGTCCCATCCCGATGTTCTGCCATTGCACAAGCGCAGTGAGGGCGCCGTCGAAAAACGTGTGTTTCAACGATAGATTGGGCGAAAGGAACCGGGAATCTTCCCCTTGCACCGTTGGCCGGGCAGATAAATAGTTTACATTGCCCTGGATACTGAACTGCTGAGTTAGCTGGAAGTTTGCATTTCCGTTGATGGCATATACCCACGCTTGGTTCTCCATTTCGTCTGCGTAATCGAGCACTACCCCACGCGTTGTACTCCGGTATGCGTTGGATCCAAGGTAAAGTTGGGCCCATTTTACCGGATTGTAATTGATGCCAAGCTCTACACCTGCCCGGACCGCCCTATCGGCGTTGGTGAAAACGCGATTCAGGATGGTATCGGCAAACACACTGTTGACGCGCTGGATAGGATTTTGGATATCCTGGAAATAAACGGTGGTAAAGACAGAGCCGCCCTTAAAATCCCGCACGATGCCCAGTTCAGCCAGGTATATAAATTCAGGCAGTAGGTTTGCATCGCCCTGCTCGAGCGTTTCAGAATGTTCCCGTTCGGGAATTGGGTTTAGCTCAAAATTACTGGTCCGTTGCACCCGGCGGCTTAGCCCACCTTTGACTTTCCAGCGGTCGTCAATCGTGTACAAGACGCTTGCTGAAGGGAAAAGGTTATGTAGGTTCAGCACATAGTCGTCGTCGCCCAGTGAGCGGACCCGCAAATCCCGGTTTGCATACTCATAGCGCAGACCGCCCATGTATGCCAGCTTACCACTGTTGCCCGAATATTGCGTATAGACGGAGTGAATCTGGTTGACCGCGACGACATCGCCACTGAATTCCGGTACGGCTGCGAAATCCAAGTCGCCCGCTTCCTTAACCTCGTAGATAAACCTGCCATCTTGCGCATCCCGTCGGTATTGATAGCCGGTTTCCCATACGCCATTCCAGACAGGGGTAGAAAAGTCGATTTTGCTACGGATCCCGTCAAGCGGATTCCGGTAGGTGCTTACCGTATTTTGGACGGTATCAGACAACTCAATATTGCGGTTCAGGGTTGATCCGTACAGATTGGCCCGTTCATAAAGCGTGGAGAAACTTAATGACGAACCGTCCCCAAAGCTGTGGGTATAATCAAAATTACCCAGCATGAAATTGCCCTGCTTACGTTGAAGGTTGGCATTGAAGTATTGCCTTTGGCCGATGGTTGCACCCGTTATTAGGTCTGTAGTGACGTTGTTGTAATTGATATCAGCCGTCCGATCTTGAAATTTATGGCCGGCGAAAAAGCCCAAGGAAAATTGGTTGCGTTTATCGGGCGTGTAGCTTACATTGAACCGGCCGCCGTAGTTGTATTTGTCAAAGCTGCGCTCTCCGTAGGACGGAAATGACGTCTTCCGATCGCCGATCACCGTGTATACATCACCGTCTCGGAGGCCCGCATTATCGTTGCGTAGGTAGTTAGCGCTTGCCGATATATCCCACTCGCGTTTCCGGTAATTGACTGTCACATCCGCACCGTAGCGCTGTTGGCTTTCCGGGTTCCCATAGTCTTCTATGGAAGGCAGGCCTCCCTGTAGGTTCGCCAAAAGTGCAAATCCGTCGTCAACCCCTTTTTTAGTGGTGATGTTAATGATGCCGCCCCTGCCATCGGGGTCATATTTGGCTGAAGGGGAGGTAATCAATTCGATGTGCTCTACCTGGTTTGCCGGTAGTTGACTCAGCATCGTGGCGGCATCCGTCTGTACGGGCTTGCCATTAATCAATACCAGAAACCCTTGCGCACCACGGAGTGTAATCTGGCCCTGTCCGTCCACCGAGACTGCGGGCATGTTACGGATTACATCGATGGCTGTGCCTCCTTTGGCAGCCTGGAATTGTTCGGCTTTATAAACCTGCTTATCTATCTTATTTATACTTTGCAACTGCTGTCCGGTTACCTCCACTTCATTGAGGAGCAGCGGGTTCGCTTCCAATCCAATCCGGCCCAGCTCGATGTGCTGGTTGCCGGTCACGGTTACCTGCGCAGATTCAGTCGGATTATAGCCCAGAAACTGCAGGCGAACGAAGTAACTGCCCTGTTTCAGCCGGTCAAACTTGAAGGTGCCTGTTGTATCGGAGAGTTGCCCGTCGACCAGCGCCGAGTCACCAGCTTGATGCAATGACACGCTGACAAACCCCAGCGGCGTCCCCGCCGTCTGGTCAAATGCGACTCCCGCAATAGATCCCGTTTGCGCAAATGCCGGTACCGTTGCCAGCGAAAATAAGAAGCCGGCTAATGCCACATCGAACGTCAGACGGGTGAGGGCTGCCCGGAGCACATTGCCGGTATTCAGCATCAATTTCATAGTGAATCGTATTTTTTCCGCCGCAAAGATAAGTGCCTTGTGCTCCGCGAATGCGGTCGATTTGAAAATAGCACGGTATAAAACGATACACTAAATGATTAGCCGGTACGGCGGAAAGCATGCGGTGTCATACCGGTATGCCGCTTAAAATATTTGATAAAATGCGAGTTATCCCCGAAGTCCAGCTGAGCAGCTATTTCGCCCAAGGTCATGTCCGTGTAAAGCAGCAGGCGTTTGGCTTCATTCACGATATGCCGAGCCAATACGGAAGTTGCAGAATCACCGACCGCCTTCCGGCAAGCGGTATTGAGGTTTTGTGGCGTTGTGTTCAACAGCTCGGCGTAATGCGCCACGCTGTTTTGTAACGTTTCGGTCTCGCCAAGAAGCGCCTCGAAACGCTGGAAGGTGTCAACGGCGTTTATGTGCCTCGGTCGTTCCGACGGGGCTTGTTGAAGTATTTTGGCCAGCAGTGCTTTCAGCAAGCCTTCCATGATTTCGCCGCCGAGGGAAACTGTCGGTCCGTACTGCCACTCAACAAGCAGCAAGTCGCAAAGTGAAACCAAGCTATCCGGCATGGTTATCGGTATACGCACATGCCCACTTAGCCTTAAAAGCAGGGCCTTCAAAGCCCTATCCAGGCTGTTGTCGACGTACGGTTGCTTAATAATCATGACGTAGCCTTCAGGCTCGCCCTCCAGCGCCCAGTGATGCACTTCTTCTTGGCGAACGATAAACAGCACCGGCGGTGTCACGTTGTAGGGTCTCCCGTCGATGGTGTGGATGCCGCCACCTTTCGTGAGAAATATGAATTCCATATAACTGTTGTGCCTATGCGGTGCAGTGCGGCGGATATCTTTCTTAAATCTCGCGATTTTGATATATTGATAACCTTCGATTTTGTTTTTTACTTCAAGCATGGCGAGTTGAAATTCTGTGTTGTGTATGTCGGTGCTTATATGCCGGCAACCATCCGATTTTTAGTCAGTTAGAAAGGCATGTAGAAAAGCAAACTCCATTGTCTCTTTTGCGAAACAACGTTTTTGCAGGTTTGTTAGTATCTTAATTGAAAGGTAAAAAAACCAAAGGAGAAACATTATGGCTATTGTAAAAGTAATTGAGGTTATCGCCTCTTCAGATTCCAGTTTCGACGACGCCATCCGTAGCGCGGTAAAGGAGGTGTCAGCGACCGTGAAAAATATTGACTCGGTATACGTTAAAGATTTCAAGGTACATGTAAAGGATGGTGAAATCACATCCTATGGTGCTATATGCAAAGTTTCGTTCCGGGTCGACCGAAGTGAAACGCATTAAGGGTTATCCCGTTTAGGAATTTTTATCTCCGCGCGCTGCTTGGGGGTCAGTTCCTTGAATTTAGCATACGTATCCATAATATACAGGCGTAGATCAGATTCGTCTGCCGCAGCTAAAAATTCGACGGTGGGCCGGTACTTGGTCATGTACAATTCCAGCTCCTCGCCTTTAAGGGGGGTGACAGCCATGACCGCCTCCGGGGTGAAGCGGGCATCGATTTTGCGACGTTCCTGCTCAGCGAGCAACAACCGGTAGCGTAGCCGGGCCTGCCGGCCTTCCTGCCCCAGCCAGCGAGATGGCGAGAGACGCAGTCCACCCCGGTGTTGGGACGTTTCGGCAACCTGCCCTTCTTTCCGGGCACGTTCGATTTCCGTTGCCAGGCGGCTGTCGGTCATCGCCTGTATCTGTACCTCGTCAATCTGGATTGCACTGCCATCGGGAGTCATATATACCCGCTTTATATCAAATTCAATGACCACAAGCGTATCTGTACGGTAGCCGGGGTACTCAAATTGCAATCGCTCATTTTTCTTGACGGGAATAGTGAACTTTCCATCCGCCGAGCTTTCTGCCAGTTTACCGGTGTTCAGGTTTTTGATTTCTACGTAGGGGAGGGGTTCTCCACTGTTTAGTTCCAGTACATAACCGGTGAGCACAGTGTCCTGTGCTGCTACGGTATGCGCGATGATCGCCATGAGTATGATATGCAGTGCCCTGATTAAGAGCCTGGCCATATGGAATCTGAGTCTTAATTTCGAGCACTGCATAGTGGGCAATTTGTCTATTATCTATTTCTATTTTATCTATTGTGCGTTAGGGGCTTCCCAACGGTTGTTATCCGGATTATGGTCAGGATACACTTTGTCCGGATCCAGTTGTACGGCGGTTACCTCTTCGGTGGTTGGGTATCTGAAGGTCCATGTCGCGTTGCGCTCCCATACTTCCACGGGCAATTTCACGCGGTGCGTAGTTCCGCTCTTCGTGGTGATATCCGCTACGATGGGCATGGGCAGTTTTTCGAGGTTATCAACGGTGATAAGCACGCCCTTGCTGGGGTCATTGTCATAATATACCACATTGCGTACCGCTTGGTCAAACCGCCAGTTGTACTGGAACCATCCACGCCAGAACCAGTTGAGGTTTTCGCCCGCCACGTTTTCGATGGTGCGGAAAAAATCATCCGGTGTGGGGTGCTTGTATGCCCAACGGTGAAGATAGGCTTTAAACGCACGGTCAAATCGCTCGGGGCCAAGGATCTCATTGCGGAGCAACCGCAGGCCATAGCCGGGCTTAAGGTAGGCCAACATGCCGATGTTGCGCTCCTGCATATTCTGCGGGGCGCTCATTACCGGCTCAAGATCGGGCCGAGTAAGCGCCTGTGCCAACCGATTGGCATCGCCCATGGGGCGGTAATATTCACCGTTGTTGAACGCTTCGGTAGACAAATCGTTGATAAACGTATTGAAGCCTTCATCCATCCACGCATGTAAGCGCTCGTTGCTACCCACAATCATCGGAAACCAGATATGGCCAAATTCATGATCAGTCACCCCCCAGAGCCCTGCGCCCTTGGATTTGAAGCTGCAAAAAACGATGCCCGGATATTCCATGCCGCCGATATCTGCCGCCACGTTTACGGCCACCGGATAGGGATATTCCATCAGTATTTTTGAGTAAAATTCGATGGACGCCTTGGTGTATTCCGTAGAACGCTCCCAGGCATTGCCACCGTTGCTTTCTACCGGATAGGCCGATAGCGCCAACGAGCTGTTGCCGCTGGGGAGATTGATTTTCGCGCCATCTACGATAAACGCAGGCGACGATGCCCACGCTACGTCATGCGACTTATCGAGCCTGAACTTCCAGGTCAGCTCCTTTTTGCCCTGCGGACGGGAAGCCGGTTGTGTCACTTCCTCTGCCGAGCGGATGATCACAGTTTTGTCGCTCTTTTTCGCCTGTTCCAGCCGCTTTACCTGTTCGGCGGTGTAAACTTCTGCAGCGTTGAGAAGCTCGCCACCCATAACGACGATGTGGTTGGCCGGAGCGGTGATATCCACTTCATAGTTGCCGTATTCGAGGTAGAATTCACCAGGGCCCGTATAAGGCTGCACATTCCAACCGAGGATGTCATCGTATACCGCTACCCTTGGAAACCACTGCGCGATAGCGAAAATTTTGCCGTTCTGTGTTTCCAATACGCCCGTGCGGTCTGCACCGTGCGTGGGTACCACATAAGAATAATCAATGCGGATGGTTGTTTTGCCGCCATTGGGTTGCAATGGTTCCGGTAGCAGTACCTGCATGCGCGTATCGGTGATGAGGTGCTCGGCATCATTGCCATTGCCGAATTTAACGGATTTGATGTCGTAACCGCCATCGAAATCCGATTGGGCATCGCCATACCGGCTTCTGGTCAGTGGGACAATGAGGTGTCCGCGGCCTTCCTGCGAAAACATATTTTGATCGAGCTGTAACCAGATAAATTCCAGTTCATCCGGACTATTGTTGGTATATTCCATGGTCACGGTCGCTGTGATTTCATGGGTGTTGTCATCCAGTTTGGCTGAAATTTTGTAATCAACGGCGTTCTGCCAGTATTTGGGTCCCGGCATTCCACTTGCTGAGCGGTACTCATTGCCATTGTTTTTGTAGAAAAAAGGATTAAAGGCCTCTTTGTAATCGTATTTGCTTTCCACGGCCTGCGAATGCACCGTTGACGGCAATACGGCCGCCAGCAATGCTGCGCCGATAATACTCGATATAACCGATTTATTCATATGTGTTGAGTTTGTTATGGACTATTTTAGTTTGGCGTTGTACTCCGTTTCGTCAAACCCCAAAATGATACCCTTCGGGCTTTCGATGACGGGCCGCTTGATGACACTGGTTTTGGTGCGCATGAGCTGATTGGCGGAGGCAGCATCAACGACGGCGCTTTGTTCCGCTGGCGAAAGCTGCCGCCATGTGGTTCCCCGTTTATTCACCAAGCGTTCCCAGCCGGTCTGTTCTTCCCAGGCATGGAGTTTCGCTTCTGAAACGCCTTCTTTCTTGAAATCATGGAAGGTATAGGGGATATTGTTTTCTTCCAGCCACGATAGGGCTTTTTTTACCGTATTGCAATTTTTAATTCCGTAAACGTGCATAATTGAACTATATGCTAGCAAACTTAAAATTTATATCCAAAATTCCCGAAAAAAAGCCAGTTTAATTTCCACCTTGCTGGCCACCGCCGGCCGAGTCGTCATTTTTGATGCCGCGCCGGTTTTTCCGTATCTCATCTTTCAACCGGCCGAAGCGGTAGGAGAGGCTCATGTTGAAAGAACGGTAGTAATTCTGCGAAAATGACGATTGCGTGAAGCTGGGCCCGGCCATGTCATTGATGTAGTTGCGGAATTTGTTAAATGGATTGGATATCGAACCCGAGAGGCTCAGTTTTTCCTTGATCAAATCCTTGGAAGCACTGATCCCATAGTACGGAAAGGCATTGCTTTGCCCTTGCAGCATGATGTAGGGCGTGCTGTAGCTAAAATTGCCATTGAGGCGCCATCCATCGTCAAGCATGTAGCTCAACCCTCCATAGATATATCCGCGCATGCCTGAGTTGCGCGTCTCCTCGCCGTCAACGATACCTTCCAGCCAAATGTAGCTCATATCGCCGCTTACATTTAAATTGAGCTTTTTGGTAATGGGGTAATTGATGCTGATGTTTGTGCCGAGTGATCGGTCTTTGCCGATATTCTCAAATGTGAATCGCGAGACGCCGGTTTCGGCGTTGTAGTTGATAAGCCGCTGAATGGTGTTGTTGGCGAAGGAGTAGTTCAGGCCAATGTTGATGCTGGCTTTACCGAAGCTGCTGTAGCGCAGGTTAAAGTTGTTATTCAGCACGGGCCTTAGGTCAGGGTTCCCCGAATACTCAAAGTTGGGGTTTGAGCGGTCGACAAACGGATTAAGGTTCCATATGCCCGGGCGCTGTACCCGCTGGGTATAGCCTAGGTTCAAGGTCTTGCCTTGCTTGAGTATGTGATTGATGGCTATTGAAGGGATGAAATTGAAATAATTCTGGTCGACATTGGAATGGCTCGAAATAAAATCCGCTTTGACGATAGTCTGCTCGGCACGCAGGCCGGCACTGAATCCCCATTTTTCCAGCTTGTACTGGTAGGAGTTGTACGCACTGAGGATGTATTGGTTGTTTTCATACGTATTTGTCTGCGTGGGGTCCTCAACGAACGAACCGGTCGCCTCATCAAAATTTGCCGAACGGAAGTCGCTGTTGTTCAATCGGAAAATACCTTTGACGCCGCCCTCGATATTCAGCTTGCTGACGGGATGCACGTAATCAAGCTGGACGGTATGTTCGTCTTGCGTGCCATCGTTTGTTTGGTTGTAATCCGGTACCTGGTAGTTGAACCTTTCCGTGATACGCATGCGGTTGTCTTGTGCATCTGTGTAGCTGCTAAACCGGTAGGAAAAGGTAAGTAGTTGGTCCTTATTTTGTTTAAAGCCCTTTTGATAGTTAAGTCCGCCATGATACCCTCCCCAACGGCTTTTTCCCCTGTTGTAGAGGTTGAATTCTTGAATGGGTGCGCCGTCAAAGGTACTGGTGTTGGAGAATTGGCTCAAATCGTTGCCGAACTGGCCCAGGTTTACGCCGATTTCTCCCGTGATGAGGTTTAGGCTGTCGATATCATAGCTGAGCTCGGTACCCAGGTAAGTAAAATTGCTGGTTCCTTCGTTGAAGCCGTTCTGAAGCAAAATATTGGGTTGGCCTATGTGGGTTGTCCGCTCATAGTTGCTTTGGGTCTGTGGGCGCTGCGATAGGCTACCTCCGAAGTAGGCCGATGCGCCGAATTTGCCCTGTTTGATGGTTACCGACCCGCCAACTCCCGGTCCACCTGCTGGCGCACGGTAATTGAGGTTGACCGATCCGCGGTAGCCGTTGTCGACGTTTTTGTTGGTGATGATGTTGATGATCCCTGCCAGCCCCTCGCTTTCATACCTCGCCGGAGGTGTGGTAATGACTTCAATTTTTTCTATGGACTCCGCGGGCATCGCCTTTAGCACCTCTTTTGGATTGCGGGCGATCATGTCGGACGGTTTGTTATTGATGAAAATCCGGTAGTTGCCATTACCTTGCAGCAAGACATTCTCGTCGCCATCCACCGAGAGCAGGGGTACCTTTCGCATCAGATCCAACGCGGTGAGTATTTTGCTTTCCGGGTCAGCCTGCACATCGTATGTCAGCCGGTCTATATCCTGCTTGACAATCGGGCGGGTCGCCGTGATGACCACCTCGTCGAGCGTCTCCGCTTCAGACGAGAGTTCGATTTTGCGCAAATCCAATTCTGGCATGTCGGCAGTCAGCTCAATCGGAAGTTCTCTCGATTTATAGCCCACGGCTACAAAAGCGGCTACATATTTCCCCGGCGCCAGGCCGGGTAGCTCAAATTTGCCTGAGGCATCGGTCAGGATGGTTTTGATTGCTGCACTATCCGTACGAATATTGACCGTCACGTATTCCAGGGCCTGATTACCGGCCGAATCCACAACTGTGCCGCGCAAAACGGCCGTTTTCTGCTGGGCCATCGATGTGAAGAAAGTAACAAGTAGGAGTAAGCCGATAACGGATAGCGATCTGTGTGCCATGGTAGCCATCTGATGAAGTATGAATGTTGTTTTAGTCTATATTTTAGCAAAGAAAGCAGTTTAAGTGATTATAAGTTGTTAATAAACGTTAAATGATGGTTAACAGATTGGCTTACCGCTACGATATAGCCGTTGGCCAATAGGCGTTTTGTTGCATCTATTTTTTTGTTTGGTGAGTGAAAGTTTGTATCATTGTGAGAGTAAAAACCAATTAATTCCCATTTATACCTCCATGGCGAAGGAAAAAGACCGTATCCGATTAAGGCAGCTAAAGGCAGGTGACGAGTCTGTGTTCTCCGAGATATACGACGCGCATTGGGAGTCGTTGTTTAAATACGTCATCCGGATTTTGCCGGATCAGGATGATGCGGCAGACATCGTCCAAGAGACGTTTGTGACATTTTGGGAACTTCGCAGGCAATTGGATGGCGTAAAGACGGTCAAAGCGTATTTATTTGTCATGGCGCGGAATCTTGCTTTCAGGCGATTCCGGGATTACGTAAAACGGACGGAGGTGGAGGATAAGCTCGTCCAGTTTTATGGAGATCCCGTGGTAAATTTAGAACAGTTGGTTGGAGCTAAGGAGTTAGCCAATCTCTTGGATGCCGAAATCGAAAAACTTCCGAAGCGCATGCGTGAAGTATTTGTGTTGAGCCGTAAAGAACACCTATCCTACAAAGAAATCGCAGAACGGCTCCATATTTCTGACCAGACCGTCAAAAAACAAATCAATAATTCATTGAAGTATTTACGTCTTAAGATTGACGAGGAATACATTCCATATTTAATGTTGCTCGTCATCATCGATAAACTGACGTGAGTACCATCTTTGTCAAATAATAGCGGATGGTCTGTATGTTTCGAGCTAAATCCCTATCTTCGTACCGATGGATAATTTTATCGTTTCGGCCCGTAAATACCGTCCAGCTACGTTTGACACCGTAGTTGGTCAACAGCATATAACGGTTACCCTCAAAAACGCCATAAAAAACAACCAACTCGCGCAGGCCTTTTTGTTCTGTGGTCCGCGGGGCGTTGGAAAGACCACCTGTGCACGCATTCTGGCGAAGACCATTAATTGCGGCCATTTGTCGGATGACACTGAAGCCTGCGGTGAATGCGACAGCTGCAAGTCGTTTCAAAACGGCAACTCCTTCAGCATACACGAACTGGATGCCGCGTCTAATAACTCGGTAGACGACATCCGGAATCTGATCGACCAGGTGCGGATTCCGCCTCAGACCGGTAAGTATAAGATATACATCATCGATGAGGTGCATATGTTGTCGCAGGCTGCATTCAATGCGTTCCTGAAGACACTCGAAGAGCCGCCTTCCTATGCCATTTTTATTTTAGCCACTACGGAGAAGCATAAGATTCTGCCCACTATCCTTTCGCGGTGCCAGATCTTTGATTTCAACCGCATCAAGGTAGCGGATATGGCCAATCACTTGGCTTCCATCGCTGCCAAAGAAGGGGTGTCGTATGACGCTGACGGATTGCATGTCATCGCACAGAAAGCCGATGGCGGTCTGCGGGATGCGCTATCCATGTTCGATCAGATCGTCAGTTTCTCTAACAAGCAGGTGACCTACCAAGCGGTTATTGACAACCTTAATATCCTCGATTATGATTACTATTTCCGGCTTACTGACGCGGTTATTGGGGAGGACTCTCCGGCTGCATTGCTTATACTCGATGAGATATTGTCCCGCGGCTTCGATGGCAGCCATTTTATCGGTGGGTTAGGGTCACATTTCCGGGATTTACTGGTGGCGAAAGAGCCGTCCACGCTGAAGCTGTTGGATACCAGTGATACTATCCGCCAACGATATTTGCAACAATCCCAGCAGGTGTCTTCGGGTTTGCTGCTTTCGGCATTGAATATCGCAAATCAATGCGAAATCAATTACCGCACCAGCAAAAACCAACGGCTCCAGGTGGAATTAGCGTTGCTGAAAATGTGCCATATCGCCTCGGCCATCCAGTTGGCAAAAAACGGAGCCGCGTCGGTAGCGGTTGAAAAAAAAAAGCCCAGTGAGTCTGTAACACCCACCAATGGCGCACCCACCAATGGTACGCCCGTCAATGGCATGGTGCAGGCTGCGACCGCTCCAGTGCAGGCCGTTCCCGCACCGGCTTCAGCCGTCGCAAGCACCGTCCACAGTGCACCGGTCGCCGATCCGCAGCCGCCGGTCACCGACCGCTCGTCGCCAGACTCCCAAAAAAAGCGGTCCTGGGGAGCGGTGAAGCTCAGTAATGTGATTCCCGATCTGAATACCATCTTTGACGACAAACAAGCGGCCGCGCAAACAGATGAGCCCGAGCTGCTGACAGGTGATGAGCGTGAGCCGTTCAGCCATGACGAGTTGCTGAAACACTGGCATGCCTTCGCTGATAAGCTGAAAGCCGAAAACAAAATTAACCTGTTTACACTGATGACGGCCAATCCCCCGCAGTTGTTGCCCGATTTTCAGGTAGGCGTAGTTGTGGAAAATCCCATCCAGCTGGATTTATTGAATGCTTCAAAAATCGATATCCTCAACGAGCTCCGTTTCAAGTTGCGAAATTTCGCCGTTGATTTGATACCCAAGCACGTTGTCAATGACTCCACGCGCAAGCCCTATACCGCGCAGGAAAAATACCAGGCCATGGCGGCCAAGAATCCGGCACTTGATACCTTACGGAAAGCCTTTAATCTGGGGTTGGAATAAATCGATTACCCTTATCCGCTGTATAGTGGTGTGATCGCGCCACTAAAGTCATGCGCGTTTAAGTTTCCGCTCACCCAATAGCCAGGCTGCTTTTCTCGGCGGCTCCAGCTTGATACTGGGCGAGCCTTCCGCATGTTTCCGGATATGGGCTACCACCTCGTCTACCGAATCGGTAAAGAGCAGGAGGTCCATGTCTTCGGGGCTGATGGTCTCTTCCTCCATCATGCGCTGTACATGGGCGATGATTTCCTTATGGAACCCAACGCCCATCACCACAATCGGAAACCGCTGGATTTTGCCGGTCTGGATGAGCGTTAGCGTTTCAAAAAATTCGTCCAGCGTGCCGAAGCCGCCGGGCAGGACCACGAAGGCGAAGGAGTATTTACGTAAAAGTTCTTTGCGGACAAAGAAATATTCCATGGTCACAAACCGGTCGAGGTAGGGATTGTGTTTTTGCTCATGTGGGAGCAGGATATTGCACCCTACAGAAAGTGCCCCCACATCTTTGGCGCCGCGGTTTGCCGCCTCCATGATGCCGGGGCCACCGCCGGTCATGATGGCAAAACCCAGTTTGCCGATTTCGGCCGACACCTTACGGGCCAGTTCATAATAGGGGTGGTCTTCTTTAAAACGGGCGGAGCCGAATACGGTGACGCATGGACCGATGAAATGCAGCCCTCTGAAGCCCTTGAGAAACTGCATGACCACCCCGCCAACATATTTAAATTCCTTCCAGCGGGCGCGTGCGCCCTCCATAAATTTCTTTTCTTCCCTAAAAAACGCATTGCTCATCGTGTCATGTGTTATAATGGTTTACCAATTCAGTAGCTTCTTGTATGATTCTTCTCTTTTTCCGCGGCCCGCAGTCCAATGTTTCCAGGTGTGTTTTATCCGCAAGCAAATCTTTTACCAAGATGCAACTACGTGACAGCAGCTGGTCTTTTTCGGTTTTGTTGATGGTCGTCAGGCACGTGACTGGGTATAAGCCGGCGTTATCCACCCGGCGTTTGATGCTTTTATCCTCCGGATAATCCCAAGCGAGGAGATTCAGCCCATAGTATTGCGCAAAACGGATGGAATCGCTTGTCATATACGCGTTGGTGACCAGCCAGCCTGCTGTAAACCGGAGTTGCCTGCCAAAGAAAGAAAATTCGCGGCTGTCGAAATCCTTTACCCGCGATAAGAAATACATCGGGGTCGTAACCGTAATTTTCGCGTCCTCCGTATTACGGAATTTACATTCCACCAATAGCAACTCATCATCTTTTTGCGCCACCACATCCACCTCGTGGGTTACGGCGTTGCCGACCAGCAATTGGCTGGTTAAGGTTTGGTAATGAGCGTGTTCGAAAAGGCGCGCTACCCATTGTTCAAAATAATAACCCGCCGGTCCCAGGTCTTTGAGTGCCCGTTTAAGGCTATAGCGGGCAGCGAAAGAATCGGCCTCTCTTTTTAATAAGCGGAAAGCAAGTTTGTAAAGCTCACCGGTGCTCATCCCGTCGTAAACCATCGTTTTCATCCTATCCCAGACCCCGTTTACGACATCTGGCGCTGCCCCAGATTTGGACAGCGAGCCTTTTAAACGATTGACGTCAAACGCAACCAATTCGCCTGAATATTTCTTGACACGCATAGCCGGAGATTTTCAACGGCGGCAATATGCATATTTTTTAGACGGATGCCAAATTTTGAAGGCGTGCAACGAGCGTTATGGGGTACGTTTTTCCGCTAAGCCAGGCCACGGATCGCGGGCTGTTGGGGCTGCCACCTTTCCAGCAAGGCAGGCAGTTGGCCGAAATCGCCGATTTCGGCATCCGATATCTCCAGCTCATCGATCCCCCACTCTTCCCAGCCCATGACATTGAGCCAAATGGTCTTGCAGCCAACAGCCTTTGAAGGCAAGATATCCCGGTTGTAAGAGTCGCCCACAGCTACACACTCTTCAGGTGAATACCCGAGCCGGCTGACCCCTTTTTCGTATATCTCAGTATTGAAATGCATCGCCGATGTACTGGATTCCACAACATCTGCAAAATATTGTTTAATGCCGAATTCGGTGAGCACGGCATTTAGGTTGCCGTAGAAATTGGAAACAAGGACGATGGGGAATGTGCTCGATAAACGCTCCAGGATACGTTTTGTGCCCCTTAGCGTGCGCAGCGCTAAGTTATTGCATTCTTTGGCGATAGTCTGTACATTGTTGTAATCCAATTGATAGCCCTGCGCGGTTAAGTAGTCGAATTGCTGGGTGATTTTATGTACCAGTACATCCAGGAAGATATGGCTCGGTTTGATGACATCCTCGGAAGCTAATACCTGTTCGGAGTAGGTATACGCCCTGTTGAACACGGACTTGTCCAAGCCGATGATGTGCTTTTGAAATTTATGCCACAGGATGGCTCCCCAATGCTGCCCATTTGTATCAATGGTGCCCTCATAATTTAATAGAATCCCTCTGGTTTGCATGTTGTGAAGTTATTTGATCCAACAATCGACTGTTTGACTTTTTGTTTTTATTAGTCAAAAGTATAAAATATTTTCATCGTTTAATTCAACTTTTTTAGGTAGACGATAATAATGACTAATAAATTACAATTTGAATTTGATATTTTTATAAAGTGCTGTTTTTTAACTTTTTTTGCGGTAATTGAGGATTGCCCATCCGTTGAGAACGACGGCAAACCCCAGCATAGCACCCAGGTGCGGGAATACGTCGGCCCAGCCGCTCCCTTTAAGTACGATCATACGCATGACTTCAACAAGGTAGCTGACCGGATTCAGGCGGGATACTGCCTTAGCCCACGGGGGCATGCTATCGATGGAGGTAAACAGTCCGCCCATCAGGATGAATATCATCATGAAGAAAAACATGATAAACATGGCTTGCTGCTGCGTATCGGTATAGGTGGATATCAGCAAACCGAAGCCCAGTACAGCCAGCAGGTAAATGCTTATGAAGCCGTACATTGCCGGTATGCTGCCTTGGGGGAAAATGCCGTAAATCACCCATGAAACCAATAAGCCCACGGTAAAAACCACATTGCCCAATACCCAGAAGGGAATGAGTTTGCCGAGAATGAAATGGTGTTTTTTAATGGGCGTCACATTGATTTGTTCGATGGTGCCGATTTCTTTTTCCTTGACAATATTTAGCGCAGAAAGGAATCCGCCCACCATGGTCAGCAAAATGGCCAGGATGCCCGGCACCATGAAAAACTGGTAGTTCAGCAAGGGATTAAAGCGGTTGGCCGGAATGACCTCGATGGTAGCCGCCGGCCGGAAGCGCGTAGGCGCTATCCATTCCATACGGATACCGTCGTTGTAATCGCGCAGGATGCTGGATAGGTAAGCACTTCCCAAACCGGCCTTTGTGCCGTTGATGGCGTTGACGGCGATGAACAATTGCTGGTGTCCGTTGCGGATCAGATCGCGCTCGAAACCGCGCGGTATTTCCAGCACGAGGTCGGCTTTATCCTGCTCAATAAGCCGGTAGGCCTCCTTGAAGGAAGCATGGTATCCCTGCAACCTGAAATAGCCCGAGGCGGTAATTTTCGCAACCAGTTGCTGCGCATAAGGCGAATGGTCGTGGTCCACCACCGAAAGGTTGATGTTTTTGACCTCGTAATCGGCCGCAAGCGGCAGGATGATAAGCTGCATCACAGGCATCACGATGATAAGCGCGAGAATGGCCCGATTCCTGAAAATCTGGCGAAACTCCTTTTGCAATAAAAATTTAACCGTTCTCATTCCAACCGTATCTTAAAACTCTTTAAGCTGATGACGAAGAAAAATAACGTGATACCGCACAGTATCAATGTCTCCCTCCAGATCCCTTCCAAGCCTACCCCTTTGATCATGATGGATTTCACGATGATGTAAAACCATTTGGCGGGGACGATGTTGGCGAAGATTTGCAAGGGCACGGGCATGTTTTCAATCGGAAACATGAAACCGCTGAACATCATGGTGGGCAGCAGCATACCCATCAGCGAAATAAGCATGGCTACCTGCTGTGATTTGGCCCTGATGGAGATGAAGATGCCCAATGTAAGACAAGTGATGATGAATAACGTACTTTCGGCAAAAAGCAACAGCCAGTTGCCCGCCACGGGGAGATCCAATACCCATACACTCATCGACAAGATGGACAGCACATTGACCAACGACAGCAACAAGTAGGGGACCGCTTTGGCGAGGATGACCCACATCGGCTTGAATGGCGAGACCAGCAAGACTTCCATGGTGCCCGTTTCCTTTTCACGTACGATGGAAATGGCAGTCATCATCACCGATACGAGCATCAGCACCAGCGCCATCACACCCGGTACAAAATTGGGTGCTCCTTTCAGCTGCGGGTTGTACAGCATCCGGACTTCGGGCGTGATCCGGTAAGGCAGCCCGTTGCCTTCATTCAGTTCCGTTTGGTAGTCCTGGATGATGGAGGAGACATAGCCGGTCAGCGTCGTTGCCCCGTTGGGGTCGGATGCATCCGCAATGACTTGTATTTGCGCGTGGTTTTGGTGGTTGAGGTCGCTCTGGAACCGGGCAGGGAATACAACGGCCAGTTTGATATGGCCTTCCTTGAATGCGGCTTCCATCCGATTTTTGTCCATCACGTTTTCCCGGACCTCAAAGTAGCTGCTTGCCGCAAGGCGGTTGATGATGTGCCTGGAGGCATCATCCCTGGCGTGGTCAATAACGACCACCTGGGCATTTTTGATCTCATTGGTGAGTGCAAAGCCAAAGATGAGGATCTGTGCGAGTGGCATACCGAAGAGTATAAGCAACGTTCTCCGGTCGCGTAGCACATGAAAAAATTCTTTTTTGACAAACGCGATAAACTGCCTCATGTTAGTCTCCTCTCTTTGCTCCGCGGGCCAATTGATAGAACACACCGTCCATCGAAGGCTCGCCGAATTGTTGTTTCAGTTCGCTTGGGGTACCCAAGGCGTTGATGCGGCCATCCACCATGATGGAGACGCGATTGCAATATTCAGCCTCATCCATGTAGTGGGTCGTCACGAACACGGTGATGCCGCTGGCGGCGGCCTCATGAATCAACGCCCAGAACTGCCTGCGCGTCACGGGGTCGACCCCGCCGGTAGGCTCATCCAGAAACACGATACGCGGCTCATGCAATATCGATACGGAAAATGCCAGCTTCTGTTTCCAGCCCAACGGCAGTTCGCCTACCAGCTTCCCGCGTTCGGCCTGCAGCCCCAGGCGCTCAATCAGCGCTTTGCTTTTGGATTGAAGCTGATGGTTGCTCAGGCCGTATATTCCGCCGAAAAAACGGATATTTTCGGCTACCGTAAGGTCTTCATACAACGAAAACTTTTGGCTCATGTAGCCGATGTGGCGCTTGATCTGTTCAGTCTGCCGGTAGATGTCAAATCCGGCAACAGTGGCCCGGCCAGATGAGGGGACGGACAGGCCGCATAGCATGCGCATGGCCGTCGTTTTGCCGGCGCCGTTGGCTCCCAAAAACCCGAATATTTCTCCTTTGTATACGTCGAATGTGATCGCATTGGTTGCGATGAAATCACCAAACCGTTTGGTTAGGTTTTCGACAGTGATGACCGGTTCCCTAAGTGTCATGGCGTACAAGCATGTTAATGAAACAATCTTCGATGGTCGGTGCAATCGGCTTTACTTCAATATCGGCGAAACCTTCGGCCGTAAGGAATTGCGTCAGTTCGTCCGGCAGGTTATATCCACCCATGCCCCGTGCATCCAAATGGATAACTTCGCCGAATAAATAGCTATGCATATGCGGGTAATACGTGGATAATACGTGGATGAGACGTGGCATATCCGTGGCTTTAACGGCATATAAGCTGTTGGGGTAGGCGGCCGCGATCCCCTGCGGCGTGTCAATCGAGAGGATGCGCCCGTGTTGGATAAGCGCAATACGGTCACATAACGAGGCCTCGTCCATATAGGGCGTCGAAACCAGTATCGTGATGCCCTGCTGCCGGAGTCGCTTAAGCATCTCCCAAAACTCCCGGCGCGATACGGGGTCTACACCGGTAGTGGGTTCGTCGAGGAACAAAACGGTGGGTTTGTGTATCAACGCGCAGCAAAGGGCCAGTTTTTGTTTCATGCCGCCCGAAAGCCGGCCCGCGCGGCGCTTGTGAAAAGGAGCGATCTGTACGTAAATATCTTCAATGAGGTGGTAGTTTTCCTTGACCGTGGTATTGAATACCGTTGCAAAGAAATCAAGGTTTTCCTCGATGCTGAGGTCGGGGTAGAGCGAAAAGCGGCCCGGCATATAACCCACCTTGCTGCGTATCAGCTTGTAATCGTTCACGATGTCATGCCCGGCTACGGTAGCCGATCCCTTGTCGGGTATCAAGAGTGTGGCGAGCATACGGAAGATGCTGCTTTTGCCTGCACCGTCCGGCCCGATGAGACCGAACAATTCACCTTTTTCTACCGAAAAAGAGACGTCATCCACCGCCTTGACCGTGCCGTGGTTATACGTTTTCGTAATATTCTTTAAACTAACCATATCTTCCCTGTTATATACGTTATCTTCCATCGCGGACAGCCATCACCGGCCTTCGTCAAACCGCACTTCGCCATACATGCCGATTTTTAGCAAACCATCGTTCTTCACACGGATTTTCGTCGCGTACACCAAGTGCTCACGTTCGTCCTTCGTTTGGATGGTTTTGGGTGTAAACTCCGCTTTATCACTTATCCATTCCACCAGGCCTTCATATTCGCGGTAGCCGCCGTCTGCACCGTCCACCAGTACGGTCACCGGTTGATTCAGTTTGAGCCGGGCAAATTGGGGTGCGGTCACATATGCCCGGAGGATGATGGTGGAGAGGTCTGCGATTTTATAAAGCGGTTTGCCGGTTGCAGCCACTTCGTTTACTTCAGCATATTTCACGAGTACCGTGCCTTCCACGGGATTAACGATACGGCTTTTCGCCAATCGGTCTTCCAATTGCGCGATTTGGATTTCGAGCGGCGAGGCCTCCTGCGTGATGCTTGCAGTAGTAATGCCGAGCGACGATTGCTGCGCTGCGATCTGTTTCTTGATGATGGCCACCTGTGCATCGGCATCATCCAGCTGTTTGCGTGTAGCGGCGTCGGCTTTCACCAGGCCGGCTATCCGCTGCTGTTCGCGTATTGCTTGTCTCAGTTGCTCTTGCAGCGCAGCCACTTGAGCCCGGATGTCCGGCCGTTTGCTAAGCATTGCAGCGATTTGCGATTGAAGCTGGCGTTTTTGCAGGTGCAGTTGTGTACTATCCACATAACCCACGGCCTGCCCGGCATGGAGGTGCTGGCCTTCTACGACGTTCAATTCTTTGATGGCGCCGTTAGCTTCTGTCGATACGATGGTTTCCACCGCTTCGAATGTGCCAGCCGCATCGTAGTGATGTTGCTCCGGAGCGCACGACGCCAATAAGAGGGAGGCGATGGTTATTGTTTTTGCGCTATTGATACGTTTCATTTTGATGTACATGGTGTTTGCTGTTTCAATCATGATGAGGTGTGATGTCCGTAACTTATAGATTCCCTGCGGTATATTGGCGATCGTATTGTGCTTTTAATAACTCGATTTCGTGCTGGATTTTGGCCAGTCTGGCATGATCTTCAGCATTGACTTCGCGCAAATAATCGGCGGTGTTGATGATGCCGTTTTCCAGCTGCGCAAGCGCAGCCGCTTTCACCGATGATCGGAGGGCGATGATTTTGTCGTCGCGCGCCAATAATTTTGCATATTTGGCTATTTCGGTGTTTTGTTGCTTCATGGCGAGGTCGGTATTGAATAGAAAAACATCCTTTTGCACATCGATGATCTTTTTCCGGATGTCCAGCGTTGCCTTTTCTTTCTTTAAGGTATAGAAGCCAGACAATGGAATGGCCAGCCGGATACCGCCGTAGTAATAGGCTTCAAAATCATTGCTCAGCATATTGAGTGCCGGACGGCCCAATCCGCCCTGCATGAATAAGCCAAGCCGGGGCCTATTTTTCGCTGTCAGCAGTTTGCGATCCACGTCTATGCTACTTTGCTGCTGTGCATACCATCCCAATTCGGGGCGGTTGATCGCCGCCGTTGATGGGGCAGCCTCCGGCCGCTCCAAAACGGTATCTTCATCCAACTGCTGGTTGATGAATAAACCAAGCATGTGCAAATAAGCAGTTCGCGTGGTCTGCAACGCTATATTGTGCTGTTCGGCCTTGAGCAATTCGGCTTCCAGTAAACTTCCGGTGCTTTTCAGTGCCGTACCGTTGGCAATGGCAGCCCCGGTTTTTGCCATGCCTGCCTGGATATCGTTTACCAACAGTCCGATTTGTGCCAATTGGGCATCCAGCAAAAGCACGCCAAAAAACAACTGGGTGACACGCTCCTTTATTTGATACTGTGCTACGTTCACCGCTTGTTGCTCTACCTCAGCCGCAGCCTCGATGGCCGCTTTTTGCAGTTTAATGCGACCACCGTCATAGAGGCTTTGGTTAACTTCGCCAAAGAGCTTGTATTGATCATTGCTCAAGGAGGGGACATCCGCACCCGGCAGTTGTATCGGAAGTTGGGTTACCGCCGACTGATAGGTGGCTTGCCCATTGACATTGATTTGTGGCAGGTAGCCGGCATGTGCTTGCTCGGTAGCATATTTAGCGCTTTGGGCTATTAAGTCATATTGCTTCACCAAGGGATAGTTTGCCGTGGCTAATGAACAGGTTTCCCGTAGCGTAAGCGATCGCGTCTGTGCGCGGAGCGGCGGCTGAAAGAGCAGCAGGCACCAGCAGATGGATAGGGCAGTGTGTTTAATCATTTTATTTATTCTTTTGAATTAATCATTTGATTAATATTTGGATAAAAAAATAGGACGGCATCATGCCGTCACGGTGTTTCCAGCATGGCCTGAAACCATATTTTTATTAATTTTTTCCGTTCATTTATCAGGGTGATTGCCCGTTCGGACGTGATTCCGGTAATCAGCTGCAGCAGCGGCTTGCCGATAAACGGAAAGATAATCAAGCCCAGCATGTTGAATATGAAATGCAAAGGATCGATATCGGGGCGTCTTGCTGCCAGTTGTTTGAAGAATGCAGAATCAACGATTTTTGTTTTGGTCTTGATTAAGTTGGCAAACTTGTCCGGGTTGTTCTTGATTTCGGCCAGTACGAACAAGGGGAGATCCGGATTGGATAAGAGGGTGTTGATGTAATGCTCGGATACTTCGGCTACCTTTTCTTCGATGGTGGTTTTTTCGTTTGCCAGGACAGGACCTATCTTACCCAGCAGCAGCTGCATTTTTTCCATGATGACGATTTCAAAGAGCTTTTCCTTGCTGCGGAAATAGTAGTTCAGCAATGCCAGGTTAATGCCCGCTTCTTCGGCAATATCGCGTGTACGCGTAGCAGCATAACCTTTTTGAGTAAATACCTTGCGGGCGGCTTCCTTGATTTTTTCCTCGGTGCTCAAATCGCCCGGAATGTCCTTCTTCTTTGCCATGTATCGTTCTTGTACGCGGCAAAACTAAAACGAAATTTTGGTTTAACCAAATATTTTAATCATTTGATTAATATTGTTAGTAAGTATGCCGCTGATGCAACCGTGCGCGCCGTATCAAATGACTTTGCTGGTTGCCACTCCTACCCACACAAGCGCGATGCCGAGCAGGACACTGAGTAAGGTATAAGCAACTGCGGCAAGCGTTTGCTGCTGCTCAATGAGGAGTAAATTTTCGTTGGCAAACGCCGAAAAAGTCGTGTAACCGCCGCAAAACCCGGTGATGAGCAGCAAGCGGAGGCTGCTGTTGGCATAAGGAGGCTGGCTGAAGATGCCCACCAGCAAGCCGATGAGAAAACAACCTGAGAGATTGACCAATAGTGTGGCAATAGGGAATGCCCCCTGTGCCCATCTGCTGGTCAATACCGATACGAGAAACCGAAGCATGCTGCCCACTGCCCCGCCGATGCCTACTGCGATAAGTTGTTTGAACATGACAGGAAATTATAGGTTATCAATTGGCTTACGCAGGTTGATACCGAGGCTTTTGAACTGCGAAGGGGTAAGGCCGGTGATTTTTTTGAATTGCGCAGACAGGTAAGCCACGCTGCTATACCCCAGCCGATAGGCGATTTCGCTCAGTGTCAGCTCGTTGTAGGAGAGTAATTCCTTGACCTTTTCCATGCGTTGCAAGATGACATAGTGTTCGATCGTGACGCCCTCTTTTTCCGAAAAAAGCTTGCTTAGCTGGGAATATTCTTTATGAAGTTCGTTCTGCAAGACACTGGTAAATGCAAATTGATTGTCTTCCCGTTGGTGTACATGCTGGATAATGATGGATTTGATTTTTTCGACCAATTGCTGTTGCTGGTCGTCCAGTAATTCAAAACCTAACATTTCCAACTGGCGCTGCAGCTCCACGTATTGCGTTTCCGTCAGCGGTTGGCTGATGATCACTTCACCGAGCCGCACGTCCAATGGCGTGATACCCATAGCGGCAAATACCTGCGAAACGGCCTGGATGCACCGTGGACATACCATGTTCTTGATGGCGATTTTCATAAAGACAAAGATAGGCTTTTTGCTTTAGGTTCATTTCAAAACAACTCCCTGCTTAGGATATAGATGCCCATGGTGAGTACGCACCAGCCGAAGCCGGAGCGCAGCTGGTAGCCGGGTATGTGGCGGCTCATGGCACTGCCGATGATAACGCCGCAAATCGTAATGCCTAAGATCCTGAAAAGAAACGGCCAGTCGATATAAACATGCCCAATATCACCGATAAAACCCACCATTGAATTGATGGTGATGATGAACAATGAAGTACCAATAGCTTCTTTTATCGGGATATGCATCAGCAATACCAAGGCTGGAATAATCAGAAAGCCACCGCCGGCACCCAAAAGCCCGGTAACCAAACCGATGCCGAACCCAAAACCGAGTAGCTTAGGCAGGGTGGTCTGCGGAGCCGGGGATGCCACTTCCCGGTGTCCAAGAATCATCGATACGGACGCCGCAAGCATTAGCGCCGCAAAGAATACCATCAGTGCATTGGATTTGGTAATGACAATGGTTTCCCATTGGAAGAGCGTATCCGGAATTGCAGGTAAGGCATATTTGCGGACCATGAAAACGGTTGCCACCGAAATAAGGCCAAACGACAAGGCGGCCCTGATATTGACGCATCCCTTGGTATGTTGGTAGATCGTGCCCGCAAGGCTCGTAAATCCCACAATGAATAGCGAGTACGACGTAGCAACTGCAGGTTCAAAATGAAACAAATAGACCAATACCGGCACCGTAAGGATCGAACCACCACCGCCTATGAGGCCCAGGGAAATGCCAATAAATACGGACAAGATGTAGCCGACAATTTCCATCGGGTGCTTCAAGAATTGGTCTTGGGGGCAAAGTACGTTTAATTTAGCAACGATACCAAACGCGCCACAAAATATCGTTGCCGTTTTCGGGAAAAATCCCGGCTTTGCTTAGGTTTCCTAAAACCAAATGCGTTACCGGTTGTTTCTATAGCAGTTAACAAAAATAAGTTTATCAAGAGATAGGATAGAAGGTATGAATACCAAGACCAAAGAAGTACTGGATGACGTAAAAGAACGGCTCCAGGAGGCCAGCGAACACCGCAACATAGCCAATTCCGAGCGATTACTGTCTGTAGGCGCGGGAGCTTTCGTGCTTTATACCGGCATTACCCGTATGTTTAGATCACCGTTGGCGTCCCTTGCCGAAGTCGTGCTGGGAGGTGCGCTGATTCTTCGCGGAGCCACAGGCTACTGCCCAGTGAAAGATTCGGTATGCCCTGATCGGGACGTCGCGCTCGCCGAGCGGATTGTCGAAGAATAAGGCCGGGGTATTTTGGCCGGTCGGTGTTTTTGCCGATATTAGTTGGCTGAATATGTACCCCAGGACTACTGCACCAACTGACAGGACAACGGAAACGTCGGGTCGGGCCAAACGGATTTTTTCAGGCTCTGCGTGGGGTATCTTAGCAAAAACCCTTGACGCACTGGCCAAGTTCGTCACCATTCCCATGCTCGTGGGCTTTTATGGCCGGGCAGATTATGGCCTTATCGCATTGGCTTTTTCCCTCAATGCTTATTTGCGGCTGATGGATTTGGGCTTCAACGTGGGGGCGGTACGCTATTTCTCCATGTGGACGGCCAGCGGCGAATGGAGCAAAATCGGCGATGTATCCCGTTCAAGTATCGTGTTTTATGGGATAATCGGTTTGGTCAATGCCTTCATATTCTTGGGCATGTCTGCCTATGGGCAGCAACTTTTCAACCTCACCGAAGCACAGGTGCCGTTTTACCGCCAAATCATGTACATCCTGGCATGTTCCACCGTCCTCAATTGGCTTTCCAGCGTCGTTATCCAGTTGCTCAGTGCCAAGGACGAGCTGGGGTATGTCAACCGCGTAACCGTCATCAGCAGCGTCCTGAATTTTCTGGTCGCCCTGCTGGCTATACAAATGCAATGGGCACTGATTACTTATTTTATTTATTATACGCTTTCCACGCTCGTGCCGATACCGTTTTATATTGCCCGCCTGCGGGTCTTTCCGGTAGCCCGGAAGTCCTTGCTGACGCCGCGATGGCATGGTCAGGCATTCAAAGAAATACTGACCTACAGCCTCGCCATATTTGTCATGGGATTATTCCAACTGACGGCGAACAACCTGCGGCCGCTGCTGCTCGGCAAATTTGCTGACGGCACCGAGGTGCTTACCGATTACCGTGTCATCCAGACCATCGCCATGCTCATTGTGGCGTTCGGGGGGGTGTTCATGCAGGTATTGTTGCCATCGGCTTCCAAAGCCTATGCCGAGGGCAATCAAGAACGCATTGCGCGCATGATATTTGAGGCGACCAAGTATATCTCCGTTTTTTTGGGATTCATGGTCTTTGTGCTGATCCTGAATGCCGAAGATATCCTGCTATTGTACATGGGCGAAGGGTATGGCCACCTGTCGCTTTGGCTGTCGATTTGGTTACTCACGGTGTTGCTTTCCATGCACAATACGCCCGTAGCCAGCCTGGTGCTTTCCACCGGCAGGACACGTTTTCTGGTTTATTCTTCGGCTGTCGCCTGTATCGTGTCATTGCCTATCACGGTGATTTTCGCCGGTACACTGCAGGTGGGGGCGGCGGTTGTGGGCTATTTGGTGTATATGGTGCTGCAAATTGGCTTTTTTTATGTATATTACATACCGAAGGTACTGCACCTGGATGGGCGGCGGCTGTTTGCGCGCGCTTTTTTGCCGGCGGCAATCGGCGGCGGATTAGCCTTGCTCGTCAGCCAGTATATAACCACCAAACTGGTTTTTCCCGATGGCTATGGCACGGTAATCGCCAATACGATCATATTTACATTGGTATATGGATTATATCTGCTGGTTTTTGTCGTCAAACCGGCAGACATCCGGCAGTTGAAAAAAACGCTTATGGAGAAAGGGAAGGGCAATGCCTAAATTTTCGGTTTGCATACCGGCTTACAAAAGCCGGTTTCTCAAGGAATGCATCGAGAGCGTTCTCGCGCAATCCTTCGCCGATTTTGAATTGATTATCCTTAATGATAGCTCGCCGGAGCCCGTCGCGCAAATCGCGGCGGAATTTTCAGATAGCCGCATCCGGTATTATGAAAACGAGCATAATGTCGGGGCGGTGCGGCTTACGGACAACTGGAATAAATGCCTGGCCCTGGCCGGCGGGGAATACCTCGTGATGATGGGCGATGATGATCGCATGGAGCCCGACTTCCTGCGTGAATTCTCGGCATTGATCGCCGCCTATCCGGAGCTTGATGTCTACCACTGCCGGAGCCTCATCATCGACGATGAGGGGCAGCCGCGGCAGCTGACGCCCGCCTGCCCGGAATACGAACGGGTATGCGATTCGATATGGCACCGCCTCAGCCAATGGCGGTCGCAATACATCTCTGATTTTGTGTACCGTACGGAGGCATTGAGGCAACAGGGCGGGTTCTACTCCCTGCCCCTGGCTTGGGGCTCGGATGATATCACCGCTTATATCGCCACCAACGGAAAAGGCATAGCGCATACCAACAAGCCGGTATTCAACTACCGGAGCAACAGCCTGTCCATTTCCTCGTCGGGCAATGACTTGGAAAAAATGCGGGCCAACTTGGGCTATGCCGAGTGGTTGCGGGCTTTTCTCGCAAGCCACACGCCCGATGCATCGGAGCAGGTAGTGTATCACAACCTGTGCGAGCAGCAAGCGCTGTTCATGCAACAGCGTAAACGATACACGATGGCATTGTCTATGCGGCACGGTTTGGTCAGCAAGCTTTGGTTATGGATTCGCCACCGCGGGGAATTTGGCTTGCGGCTCAGCGATATCGCCATCGCCGCTGTAAAATCAAGAGGACTACGGAGGCGGTTATCGGATTGACAAAGGCTATGGATATCATCTTCAACCCACCGGTCAACAAGGAAAACCAGTATATCCAGTTACTGGTTGGTGAATTGCGCGGCAGGGGATACCGCATACATCCATTGGATACCATCTTTTCGGGTATGAAGCATTTCCGATCCATCAAGTTGGTCCACCTCAACTGGTTCGAAAACGTAGACGACAGCGGTTTTTTCGTGGCTTTTCGAAGCTTCATGCGAAAAATGGCTGTTTTGGCCATCATCCGACTGAGCGGGAAACCGCTTGTATGGACCATGCACAACCGCACGTCACACGAAAAAGGCCTGGCTTTTTTCAGCCGTACCCTCACGCGTCTCCTGATGCGGTGGTCGCACCGTATCGTCATCCACTCCCGGCAGTCGATGTCCGTCTTGGCGGAGCACGGCGAGGGCGTACGGCGCAAATCGGTGTATATTCCCCATCCCCACTTCATCGGTGTATACGGGGCGGTTCGCGATGCTGCAAACAACCATGGCCATGTGCTGCACTTGCTATTTACGGGTATGGTAAAACCCTATAAAAACCTGGAGCTGCTCATCGATACGGTGGGTGCCTTCGGTGCCAGTGTACGGTTGACAATAGCTGGCAAAGCCATCGACCAACGGTATCAACAGCAAATCGAAAAACAGGCGGCAACGGCCGGCAATGTGCAGTTTTTTCCGTATTTCGTGCCCGATGACCAACTGGCGGCGTTGCTTGGTGAGGCCGACGCCTTGGTGTTGCCTTATGACATGTCGAGCAGCCTCAACTCGGGGACGGTAATCCTGGCATTTTCCTATAAGCGTACGGTCATCTGTCCGGATATCGGTACAATAGCGGATCTGGGCACACATCGCCAACAGGTATTCCATTACAGCTATGCAACGGCCGCAGAGCATCGGGCGGCGTTGAATGAGCAGATAACGCGGGCCGTTGCCATGAAGCAGCAGGACCCCGAGGCCCTGGCCCGGATGGGTGAGCTATTGTACGGCTATGTGGCAGCGGCCTATGACCCGCGCAATGTAGGGGCTGCCTTAGAACAGGTGTATCATCAACTTTTGCGGAGGAACGGATGAAGATCTTGTACATTAATGCATTGTACTCGCCTTATATCGCCGGAGGCGCAGAAATTTCACTCAAGCTCATCGTTGAGGGGATGCAAGCCAAGGGCCATGAGGTCGTTGTACTGAGCATGGCGCCCGGGGAGGGGCTGCGCAAGGAGCAGGTGGATGAGGTGCAGGTATACCGCGCTGGGTTGAAAAATCGGTATTGGCCGTTTTCAAATGAGCGGCCCGGCAAATTCAGCCGGCTGGCCTGGCATCTCCGCGACTGGTATAACCCGGCGATGGGAGCGTATGTCAAAGAGGTGATCCGTCTTGAGCAACCATCCGCCGTATCATGCCACAACCTCGTCGGCTGGTCAATCGCAGCCTGGGATGCGATCAGGGAGGCAGGCATTCCGGTTGTGCAGGTTTTGCATGATATGTACCTGTTGAGCCCGGATAGCACGATGTTCAAAAACGGCAAGCCGCGCAACAGCCAGGGGCTGATAAATTGGCTGCTGCGCTACAGGCACCGGCAACAGTCGGCCAAACTCGGCGCCGTGGTGGGTATCAGCCACAGTATTTTGCAACGGTTTGTCGCGCATGGGTATTTCCAGGGCATCCGCCAATATGTGATTCACAATGCCCGCCGCATCCCCGAGGCCAGGGCGCTGCGCCTCCGTGCGGAAGGGCAGCCCTTGGCGGTAGGTTATATCGGTACTTTATCCGGTGTCAAAGGAGTGGAGTGGCTCATCGAGCAATTCAAGGGATCGGGCATTGACGGCCAGCTGCATATTGCCGGCCGGGGCAAGTCCGAAGACGAGCAGCACTTCCGCGAGCTGGCAGGTGATGACAGGCGCATTGTTTTCCGGGGGTACGTAGATCCCGCTCAGTTTTATCCCGATATCGATGTGCTTGTCGTCCCCTCGCTGTGGGAAGAGCCGCTCGGCATGGTAGCCGTCGAAGGTTTGGCAAACCATTTGCCGGTTATAGCGAGCAATCGCGGTGGCTTGCGGGAAAGTGTTGAAGATGGCCGGAATGGCATCCTTTGTGATCCGGATGTGCCGGAGTCTCTCGGAGGGGCGCTCTTCGCACTTTGGCGGGATGTAGCGCTTTACAATCGGTTGGCCAGCGAGGCAAGGCCATCCGTAAGCGAATACCTTGATATAACACGCATGGTAAATGAGTACGAACAGGTACTCCAAACGATAACGGCTAATGATACAACATACTAAAACCATAACAGCTGCGCATCGCGCCGCACTTTGTGAAGTGTTGTTCTGTATGGCCCTGCTGGCGGTTTTCGTGCCGGTAAAGGGGTATCCCCTGGTATTTTTACTGGCATCATTGTCATTTTTCGTTGATACCCCGGCGCTGCTCCGCCATGCTTGGGTGTGGTTCCTGCTGGTGTTTACGGGCTACGCCTCGTTCATATTTTTTATGAACATGCCTGCGGGCCAACGGGAGATGACCAATTTCCTTAAGCTGCCTGTCAATTTTACCTACCTGTATTTCGCGGTAGGGTGGGTGATACAGCGGGACAATAGTCGCCTGTTGCGCTGGGTGGATATCACACTCCATCTTGCGCTTGGCCTTTCGTTGTTGCAGTTGATAAGCTACCATTATGCTGCGGACTTCCGCTGGATTGGCGGTGCGCCCACGTCGGCTCATGGGAGTGCGCTGTATCGACCCTCGCACTATTTTTGGGGGCTGGACGATAAGAACATGTTCGGTGCCCGCATCGCCTTGATAGGCTTTGTCTACATATTGCTGCCTGTGGTCAGGCAACGGGTCATCGTATGGTGGCGCATTGCGGCCGTGCTGCTGCTTGCCTGGCTCTCGCTTTCCCGCACGCCGGTGGTGGCCTTATTTCTGGGTGTATTTTGCCTGCTGTGGGCCGCGGCGGCGGTAAGGTGGCGGATGGTGCTCGCCTTGGCCGCCCTGTCGGTTCTGCCGTTTGTTGCAGAAAAGGTTGTCCGCATCGATAATATTACCGCCTCTAACGACGGCATGGGTGTACGGCTGGTCTACTGGAAGGCGTTTTTTCAGCATTTCACCGCTATTTCACCGTTGGGCAATGGGTTTATGGCCGGTAGCACATTCCTTGGCCGCCATGCCGAATTTTACCACGGCGAACCGCACATCCACAACACTTTCCTGAGCTGTTATCTTGACTTTGGCGTCATCGGATTTTTTTCGTACGTGTTGTTTTTGGGATGTTTTTTCCATTTCTGTCACCGTCAGCAGCCCAACCGGGTGTTCTGGTGGGTGGCCTGGCTGCCGCTGCTGGCTATTATGATGATCCTGTACTCCGGTTATGACAATGACATCATCCTATACCTTGTGCTGGTGTGCCTATTGGGGTGCAGCCGGCCGATTGATATGAAGCAATTGAATTGGAGGGCCGTATGATGCAGACACGCGTATTGATTGACAGCCGGTGGGATGGCGATACAGGTATCGGCAAGTTGTATCGTGAAGTAATGGCCCGTATGCCCGCCAGTGTATCTCCCGTTTTCGTACAAAGCCAGATGGGGCTGGGCAACCTGTTTACGCCGTTGATGCTGGCCCGTGCGATCAGCAGCGCCGATGCAGACGTGTTTTATAGCCCGTCATTCATGCCGCCGTTGTACAGCCGTATTCCCTACGTATTCACCATCCATGATCTGATGCATCTTTTTTATTACACGCCCCTGCATCGGCTGTATTACCAGCAGGTACTGGCGCGGCTTGCAAGACGGGCGAGAAAAATCATTACCGTTTCGCATTTCAGCAAACGGCAATTGGTTGAGCTGCTGGGTATCGATGAGCAGCGTATCGCCGTGGTATACAATGGCGTAGATATGCGGTATCATGAAAATACCCGGACGTTCCCCTCGGAGCGGCCGTATTTCCTGTATGTGGGCAACCGTCGCAAAAATAAGAATATCCCCACCATGCTGTCGGCATTCGCGCGGGCGCGTATACCGCAGGAGTTTATGTTTTACCTCTCGGGCCATCCTGATGAAGAGTTGACCCGGCATATCAGCCAGCTCGGGCTGGAAGGCCGGGTGCGTTTTCTGGGGTTTGTCGCCGAGGAAGACATGCCAGCCTTATACAAGGGCGCATATGCCACCCTGTTTGTCTCGCTGATGGAAGGGTTTGGTTTGCCGGTGATTGAATCGATGGCCTCGGGCACGCCTGTGATCACCTCGTCAATGAGCGCCCTGCCCGAGATAGCGGGCGATGCAGGAGTGTGCGTCGATCCCAGCTCGCCTGAAGCCATTGCAATAGCGATAGAGCAGCTTGCGGCGGATGCGGATAGGCATCACCAGTTGCGCAACCGGGGGATTGAGCGTGCCGCACAGTTTTCGTGGGATAAAACAGCGGCGGAAACATGGTCGATACTATTGGAAAATCAATGATAAGGATATGCATCATAAAAGTCTTTCGCTGAAAACGGCATTTGCGGCAATCATCGTATGCACCGGTATCTTTCTGGCGGGTTGCGGGCAGGAGAAGCCCGCAGGGGAGGAGCAGCCAGGGCTGGGCCGGCGGCTGGATGTGCGTAGCTTCGGCGCCCGGGGCAACGGCAAAGCAGACGATTCGAAGGCCATCCAGGCGGTTATCGATGAAGCTGCGCCGGGCGATACGGTTTATTTGCCCAAAGGCGACTACCTGGTCCGCACACTTCGCCTCGCCCCTAATGTACATTTCGTAGCTGAGGGCGTGCTGCGGCAACCGAAGGCCCTGTCCGATTCATTTTCGGTTGAAAAGCAGCATTCAGACGCCCCCTTGTTCCGGGCGCATCGGGTATCCAATATCTACCTTTCTTTTCGTGCCGAGACCGTCAATGAAGCGATATATGCTTCACAATGCAGCAATATCACGATTGCCAACAGCCATATCGCGGGCGATTCCACCAACAGGCGTTCGTTCCCCGGTATCCTGTGGTACAGCTGCTCAGCCTGCCGCGTTGTCGGCAGCACGGTCAGCTACTACGGTATTGCCCGTAAATCGGCAAAATCCTACAATCCCGGCACAGCGATACGCGTGCTGTCCAGCAGAGGGGTGACGGTGTCGGGCAATGAGCTGCATCACAACGGCGAAAACGGCATCTTCGTCCACGATAGCGGCGACATCGAGATAGACGGCAATTATATCCACCACAATGGCATGAGCGGCATACAGGTTGCCTTCAACTCGGCTGAGCTCGTCACAAATTACCGGATTACGAACAACCGGCTCGAGTATAATGCCGCCGATGCGATTGATATCAACAACCGTGCGCATGGCGTGGTGATGCCGGTGCGGGCGCTCATCGCCGGCAATTACAGCTGGAAAAATGGTTTCGTGAGCGGTGAGTCTACACCGGACGGGTCGGGCATCGGCACACTTATCGGTATTTCTGACGTGACCCTGAGCGGCAACCGGGCTTTTGGCAACAACCGGCCGGCCCTCTATGTCGAAGGATGCGGAACGATTACCGCCAACCGGAACCTTACCGACGGCGCATTCGAACTGGTGGGCCGGTGGGACAGTATACGCATGGAAGGCAATACCTTCCCGACGCTGCGATTATTGGCCAATGCCGATGGCCGTGTGCTCCACCTCAAGACAAACCGGGTCACCCGTGCCCTGCTGCCCAACGATATCCGTATTGATTCACTGCTGTTGGAGGAAAACGAAATCGAGAGCGGGCCGGTAAACATCAACATGGAAGGAAATTTGAGGTTCGAAGGCAATACCCTCATCAGCGGGCATGACGCGGGGGCGCTGCTGCTCGTAAAGGTCGGCAGTGCGTTCCTGAAAGGCAACCGCATCACCAACAAAAAAAACGCAGCCATTGCCATTGGCAAAACAGCCCACCAGGTCGTGATAGACAGTAATTTCGTGTCTTCCGGTGGAGCAGCGCTGCATGATGCCGGTTCACCGGGCCTCCAGCTGACGCGCAATGCGCTTGACGAACAGGTAACACAACCATAGGTATCCATGAACGTGAATCTATACATACCGACATTGAATGCCGGGTCCCGTTTTGCCACCCTGCTGGATGCCCTCGCGCGGCAGACCTATCCCATAGCGACACGGGTACTGGTCGACTCCGGTTCGGACGATCGGACGGTCGAGCTCGCGCGGGAAAAAGGTTTTCAGGTCATTGGCCTTGGCCCGGAAGGGTTTGACCACGGCGGTACCCGCCAATGGGCCATCGCCAATTTTCCGGATGCCGATATCTATGTATTCCTCACGCAGGATGCGATTCCGGCCCATCCGGATATGCTGGCCAATATCGTGGCGGCGTTTGCCGATCCGCAGATAGGCATGGCCTATGGCCGGCAGCTCCCCCATGCAGGGGCCACACTTATGGAGGCGCATGCCCGGTTGTTTAATTATCCCGCCGAAAGCCAGGTACGGGCGCTCGCCGACGCCCCGAAATATGGCATTAAAACGATATCCTGCTCCAATTCTTTTGCTGCCTACCGGCGCACTGCTTTTGAAGCGGTAGGCGGGTTCCCGTTAGGCACTATCATGGGCGAAGACGTTATCGTAGCCGGGAGGCTATTGCTGCAGGGATGGAAGATGGCGTATGTGGGTGATGCCTGTGTATACCATTCGCATGACTACCGCATCGGCGAGGAATTTGAGCGGTACTTCGATATCGGCGTGTTCCACAGCGACAACCGTTGGATCTTCGAGTCATTCGGCCGCGCCGGTGGCGAAGGATTCCGCTACGCGAAGTCCGAAATCCGTTATATAGGCCGCCGCAATCCATTTCTGCTCCCTAAGGTTTGCTGCTCTTTCGCAGCCAAGTGGCTGGGCTATAAGCTTGGCCTTGGTTACCGGAGGCTGCCAAAAGCTTGGCGGCGGGCCTTCTCCATGTATAAAGGCTATTGGCATTAGCTGGGGATACCCATACCCAGATTTGTAGAATTTTTCCCCACTTCTATCGACGGTTCCACAGCTGAAGCTGCGTTAGATGCCCGAAAAGGCCGTATTTGCTGGTTTTGGAAAAGATGGCACTCAATTCGCATCTATACCAATGTTGATTAAAAGATAAAGCGATGGTAAGAGAGAATCAAATTCAGCAAATAGCATATAAAGTCGATAACAGTCTATACGAGTTGATAACGTATCAGCCGACTTTCCGAATAGACCTGCAGGGTGTAAAGAGAAAGCTATTGGTTTATCAGGAAACCATTTTCCTTAAACGAGTATTCGATATCCTTTTTTCCTCAGTTGTGCTGGTTGCCGGATTACCCGTATTTGTGGTGTTGATGCTGATTACAAAAGCAACCTCCAGGGGGCCGGTATTTTACCGCCAGGTGCGTATCGGTAAGGACGAAAAGCCCTTTTATATTTACAAATTCAGGAGCATGCGTGTCGACGCCGAAAAGGATGGCCGGCCGCAGTTATCTTCGGATGACGATCCGCGGATCACGAAGTGGGGGAAGTTTATGCGCAAAACGCACCTTGATGAGTTGCCCCAGTTTTGGAACGTGCTGAAAGGTGATATGGCCATCGTTGGCCCGCGGCCCGAACGCCGCCATTTTATTGACGAAATCAAAGAAAGGAAGCCCGAATACATGCAGCTTTTCCGGCTGAAGCCCGGTATCACGTCCATCGGACAGGTGCATTACGGTTATGCCGAAAACGTAAATCAAATGTGCGAACGGGTTAATTACGATTTGAAATACCTGTCTACGATGAGCATAAAAACAGATATCGGTATTATCTTGGAGACGGTAAAAGCCATGGCACAAGGGAAAGGGAAATAACACCGACAATAATCATTAAGTTTGTGCCGATGAAAACACCAGAATCGGCAACACGCTTTACCCCTTATCAAACCCTGGTAGTCATTATCTTGGCTATCACACAGTTTACCATCATTCTTGATTTCATGATTATGTCTCCATTGGGAGACATTTTGATGAAATCAATGCATTTGAGCCCTTCGGAGTTTGGCTTGGCGGTATCTGCCTACGCGTTCAGTGCCGGTATCTCGGGATTCCTTACCGCCGGTTTCTCAGATAGGTTTGATCGCAAAAAGCTGCTGCTGTTTTTTTACGTCGGATTTGTCATCGGCACGTTGTTGTGCGGGATAGCCCACACGTACCTGTTCTTGGTGGCTGCCCGCATCTTTACCGGTCTTTTCGGCGGGGTCATTGGCTCCATATCCATGGCCATCGTGGCCGATTTATTCGTGTTACAGCAGCGTGGTCGCGTCATGGGATTTATACAAATGGCCTTTGGGGCAAGCCAGGTATTGGGCATACCCATTGGACTCTACATAGCAAATGGCTGGGGGTGGGAGGCCCCTTTCCTGATGGTAGCTGTTTTAGGTGTCATCATTGCCATTGTCATTGTGTTTTACCTGAAGCCAGTCGCGGCGCATTTGGGAGTCAAGAACGAACGATCTGCCTTCGCGCATTTATGGCATACTTTTGCACAGCGGGATTACCGGATAGGATTCATGGCCACCGCCTTACTGTCCGTGGGCGGCTTTATGATGATGCCCTTCGGTAGTGCTTTTGCGGTAAACAACCTGCACATCACGGAGTATCAATTACCAATCCTTTTTATGGTGTCTGGCCTCAGTACACTGGTGGTCATGCCTTTCATCGGTCGCATCAGCGATAAAGTAGACAAGTACAAGCTGTTTGTCATGGCTTCACTTTGGATGATGGCTATGTGTATCTGGTATACCCACCTTTCGGTCACACCGCTGTGGATAGCCATTGCCATCAACGTACTGATGATGGCGGGGGTGATGGGGCGGATGGTGCCCTCTTCCGCGCTGACCAGCGCCGTGCCCGAGTTGAAAGACCGGGGTGCGTTCATGAGCATCAACGCGTCGTTACAGCAATTGGCTGGCGGTATAGCCGCTGCGGTGGCCGGCAAAATCGTTATCCAGGAAAGCAGTTTCAGCCCGCTCGAAAATTACGATACACTCGGTTATGTGGTGGTGGTGATCTCGGTACTGAGCTTGTTTCTCATGTATCGGGTAGATCGCGTGGTCAAACGAGGCCCGACAACGCTTCAACCTGTCGAGCGTCAGCAGTAGGCGATCCGTTAAAAGGAAAAAACTTATTATCGGCTGTTTAGATTTCGAAATTTTGAATATCTTTGCATCCCCGTTCCCGTAGTTCAATGGATAGAATTTCAGATTCCGGTTCTGAAGATAGGGGTTCGAATCCCTTCGGGAACACTAGAAAGCCATCTGCGAAGATGGCTTTTTCGTATTTCAAGGGATGAGAACGAAGGGTCGGCCGGGGGTTCGAACTTGCTCGCTGCGGAAACGAGAGCGGGGCAGCGGGACGCAGCAAATCCCTTCGGGAACACTAGGAAGCCATCTGTGAAGATGGCTTTTTCGTATTTACAAGGGATGAGAACGAAGGGTCGGCCGGGGGTTCGAACTTGCTCGCTGCGGAAACGAGAGTGGGGCAGCGGGACGCAGCAAATCCCTTCGGGAACACTAAAAAGGCCTTAAATGGCCTTTTTTCGTTATATCGTTGTCGGTTTTGTTGTCGGTTTGATTAATGGCGGGTATTTCCGGCGATAATTCCGTATCTTTGATGTATGGCCGTGAGGCTGTAAATTTTAACCGAAAAAGAAATCCCGTCCGGCTGGATGGGGTTTCGACGTCTTATTGACCGGACGTAGGATTATACCTCTATCGAAATCTTCACCTTACCACCGAGCCCTTTCTCAACGATGTCGTATAGGGTTTTCAATGTAAGATTGCTCCCGTTGTTCTCGATCCTCGAAATATATTCTCTTTTACGGTTCACCAAATCGGCAAGTTCCGCCTGGGTGAGGTGTTTATCTTCCCTTGCCTTTTTAAGCAACAAGCCGACCTTGAATCCCTCGAAATCCCTCTCCAGCGCGTCCCTTCTTTCGGTGCCTTTGGCACCGTAAACACTATCCTTGATGTCTTTCCAGCTCTTAGTTTCCATCATTTGCTCCTTTTCTGTTCGTAATATTCAGCCATCAAGTAGTTCCTGAATGCAATGACTTCCCAGACTTTTACGACACAAAGGCAACTTATAAGTTACTGCTTTGCAAATTATTGCGTGCCGGTTATCTTATGCTGATGGTGTTTTTTTGTGAGCAAAGGACTGAAAATCCTTGTGTCGACCGGAGACTGGTACGGACGGGTTAATTAGTAAATCTCCGATTTTCCATCGGTATTCAGGATGCCGTTGAAAATGATGTTTGCGTCAATGATTAAGTTCACTTGACGAAACGGGTTTGTTCTTTTCCCACCAGGACGCATTGACCTCATCGGCCAACTGATTCACATCGGCTTGAGTGTCTTTGCTTTTGGCGACGGACTCCAAATAATTAATGTCATCAATCAGGCGTTGCAAGCCAAAACTGTCAACAGCCGATGACCGGGTAGTCTTTATCCGGTTGTCTTCGATGCGTTCTATTACCATGAATATATGAAAATAAAGCGCTGAAATCAAACGCTCTTTTTCCCGTATACAATTTTATAAGTTATCGGGGTTAATCGATCAGGGTCTTCGAAAATAAATAAAATTGGTTTTCACAGCGATCATTGATGTTAAAAACACGTATCATAAACCTAAATGAAAAAGGACGGCATTCCCGTTGAGCAGATTGCCAAGTTTACCAAGCTGTCCATCGAAGAAATCGAAAAGCTTTAACAGACGCTCACCATTATAGAGTAAGCCTTCCCCGCAACGGATGGCTTTTATTTTTACTGAGAATTTAAGAAAGGTCACTATATTGTTGTTATGCAAAGTATATTGACTGTTCTTGTAAGGCCAGGGGTGGCTAGGTAAACGTTAAATTATACCGTAAAAAAGATTTGGCCCGCACGATTTATTCTCAAGAGTCTGAACAGTACTTAAGGCCGCATCTTGTGAGCCTGGATAAGATAAAAGGCTAGACGAGGGGGAATTAAGTCAAATACGATTAATTTTTCTTGATTATGGCCATTACAAAACAGTCAATTGGGATTGATATCTCAAGGTTAACGTTCTCGGCATGCCTATGCCAACGTTCGGAGGATGGTAGATTAACATTCTCAGCAACCGGGATCTTTGATAATGATACCAAAGGCTTCAACCAGTTCCTTCGTTGGTCAAAGACGGTTGTCAGTACGGGACCTGAGCTCGTGTTTCTGATGGAGGCCACCGGGGTATATTATGAGAACCTGGTCCGCCATCTCCACAAGAACAAAAAGACGGTACATGTTGTCTTGCCCAACACCTCAAAGCACTATTTTTCCAGTCTGAACATCAAGACAAAAACAGATTTCCTTGCCACCTGGTTGAAGTATTTTGCATCATTCGGCCGAATGTTCCATTTATCGCGTGTGCCGAGGTATTGTTGGAATTTGGTAAGTTTCCCGATTTTTGACAAGTACCGGGGATGCTCGGATGAGAACGGGTCTTTTCGCTCCAAATGCTCAATTCGTTTCTGCACGATGTGCCATGAGTGGGCAAGGAAATCTTTTTCGGTACCCTGACCCGTGGACAGGAAATAATCCAGTGAAAACAATTGTCTCACTTCTCTAATTTATCCATCCGATTTTTTAGACAGCGCCAAGACTTTACCCTCATTTTCCTTAAAGTACGCGGTCCCTTCTATTAGGAACATTTTGAATTCCTTCTTAGACATGTATCCCGAAACCGGCGAATTAATCACTTCACCATAGGGTGTTACCAGCACATAATGTGGTTGTGAGTTGTTGTTAAAGTTAACTTGCTGAAACAGAGACCACTTGTCGCCAATTGTCCTGATTTTTTTCTTTCTACCCTTGCCTATATCAATAGACTGTTGCTGATCAGGTGCAAGTTCCTCCCTGTCATCCACGTAGAGGGAAGCGAGTATCACTTCATTTTGCAGCAAAGGCAGTATGTCCGGTTCACTCCAAACGAACTCTTCCATTTTACGGCAGTTCTCACAGCCATAACCGGTAAAATCCAGCAGTACGGGCTTGCGCTCCTTTTTTGCCAGGGCAACTGCCTCAAAATAGTCATACTGGGGCTGTATCCCAAAAAGACCATCTTCCGGTGATGCATAAAAGCTCACATTTAGCGGAGGCAGGATGCCGCTAAGGAGAGCAAGTTTCGGTTGAGCAGAAGGTACGAGTCCTTGAGTCATGTACAACGCGAAGAAAACCATTACTGAAGCAACTATTTTTCTCCATAGACTTATCTTTTCATTTTTACTATCGTAAGGAAAACGCAGTTTGCCGAAAAGATAAAACGCCAATACTATGGCTATCAATATCCATAAACCGATGAAAAGCTCCCTTTTCAGCAGGAATGTTTTGGAGACGAGGTCAGCTTTCGAAAGGAATTTCAAGGCCAACGCCAATTCAACAAATCCCAATACCACTTTCAGTGTATTCATCCAACTGCCGGATCTGGGAAGTGAAGCCAGCAGATGGGGAAAAAGCGCGAGGGCACCGAATACGAACGCCCATGCCAGCCCGAACCCACCCAAAGCAAAAGTGAGCAGCAAAGGGATGTTTTTTGAAGTAGAGGCAACTCCTCCCAGTAAACTTCCAAGTATGGGGCCGGTGCAGGAAAATGAAACGATAACAAGTGTAAAGGCCATAAAAAAGACACCCACCATTCCACCAGCTTCTTCTGCCTTGGACGATCTGTTGATCAGCCAGCTGGGCAGACTGATCGTGTAGTAGCCAAAAAAGCTAATGGCAAAAAAGATGAAGACGGCAAAAAAGAAAAGATTCAACCATATGCTGGTGGCAAGCTCATTGAAGATATTGCCGCTGATACCATCAATCAAATGGAAAGGTAGGCTCAGCAATAGAAAAATAGCAAGAATGAAGAAACTGTATGTCAATGCGTTTTTTCTGCCCTTCCTTTTGTCAGAAGCACTTTTCGTAAAGAAAGAGACGGTTAACGGAATCATCGGAAATACACAGGGGGTTAGCAGGGCAATCATTCCACCCAGAAAACCCAGCACAAAGACCCAAGCATGACTATTGTCTTCCGTTGTTTGCTTAATACCCTTAGTAGTTAACGGATCATCGGGGTCAAGCGTATTAATTCTTATCATTCCATTGCCATAGTTAATACCAGCCGCAGTTGTATCTGCTGTACGGGCATCAACGATAGTATCCATAGTTATCCTTTGCTCAAACTCCAGCGTATTCGGCGCCAGACAGATGCGATCATCACAGGCCTGAAAGGTGATTTGTGTACGGACATTCGCATTGCTTTCCGGATTTACTAAACGGAAGCGTTGGATAAACGTGGCCGAATCTGAGTAATATACGATCTGGGCTCCAAAAGCTTCGCTGAATTCGGATATCTTTTCACCCACTTCCGTGATACCTCCAATTGGTTGGATATTTTCGGTACTGATTTCGACTTTGGTAGGGATGCCTGTTTCCGGTGGCAGGTCTTTTGAGTAAAGGTGCCAACCCTTTTCTATGGCTGCGGTTAATACGGCTTCGTATTCATCATGGTTAAGCTTATTGAGCTGGTATTTCCAGTCAACAACTTCTCTGATCTGGGCAAATAGTGGCTGCGTTTGGCATAGCAGTACCAGCCAAATTAATTTCTTCATCTATAAAAATTATTCGTTAAATTATTTTTCCCTCGGTACTCGTGAACCGCTGGTGACCATCGGGTTCGAAATCCAGGCAGACTGAATTCATACAGTAGCGTTTATGTGTGGGGGGTGGGCCATCATCAAAAACGTGTCCCAGATGCGAATCGCAACGGATGCAATTTATTTCAATGCGGTGCATACCGTAGGAATCATCAGCTTTGTAATATATACTTCCCTTACGGGCTGGCTCGAAGAAGCTCGGCCAGCCGCAACTGCTCGCAAACTTGGCATCCGATCGGAAGAGCTTGTTGCCGCATACAGCGCAGTAATAGGTTCCCTTGGTGTCATTATCCCAGTATTTGCCGGTGAAAGCACGTTCGGTGCCCTGTTTCCGGGCCACGAGATAGCGCTCATCCGTAAGAATTTTCTTCCATTCTTTATCGGATACCTTCAGGTGCACGGTATCTGTACGGGAATAGTAAGGATTCTGATCGTTTTGTTTCATTTCCTGCTTGGCTGTTGAAAAGATTACTATTTTATTGGTGTACATCATCTTGTATCCTTTCTGTATTTCAACTCGTGCTTGAAAACTTTTTTGAATTTTTCCAGTTTGGGTTTAATCACCAGTTGGCAATATGGAGCATCGCTGTTATTGGCATAATAATCCTGGTGGTAATCCTCTGCTTTATAAAACATACCGTAAGGCATCACCTGGGTCACAATATTTTTTTCATAGGCTTTCTCCTCATTCAGGCGCTTGATATAATAAGTTGCAAGTTTCTGCTGTTTTGCGTTATGATAGAAAATTGCAGAGCGGTATTGTGTTCCCACATCATTTCCCTGCCTATTCAGTTGGGTAGGATCATGGGCAACAAAAAATGCTTCCATTAGCTGCTCATAGGAAATCTTTGCGGGATCAAAAACAATATTGCAGGCTTCCGCATGCCCTGTTGTTCCGGTACCGACCTCTTTGTAAGTGGGGTCTGGTACGGTTCCACCGGTATAACCGGAAGTTACGCTTTCTACCCCTTTTAATTGTTTGAACTGTTCTTCCACACACCAGAAACAACCCGCGGCGAAAGTGGCTGTATCTGTTTTAATTGCGTTTTCTTTTTCCATCACCTTTGGCTCAGTCAAACTGGTCGTATTGTTGTCATCTTTTTGCTGCTCACTACGGCTTATTATGGGGCTGACCAGCAATAGCAGGGCAAAGCATCCTCCAATTACCGCTCCTGAACGGTTATTTCCTGTTGTTTTCATGATCATTATGTTTATCAAGTTCCGGTGCCAATGGGAAATCAATAGGTACCTGCAAGGTTTTTGCTGTGAAGTTACCTATGTAATTTTCACCCATGGTCTGAACAAGGTCTATCAAATGTTCGTCCGTGTATCCCGCACCAAAAAAGGCGCTCAGTTCATCCGCTATATCGCAGCCTCTGTGTTCCGTCGCTACTCTGACAAGTCGCGCCAATACATCCAGTTTGGGATCAAATTCGACCTTTCCTTGCCTTAGCTGCATAATTTCATTATCGCTGAAGCCGTTAAGTTTGGCGATCATTGTATGTGCACTGAGGCAGTAGAGCGAGCTGTTGCATTGTGCCATTACCAAACTCACGACTTCCCGCTCCCTGAGGGTGAGGGAGTTTTTGCGGCCCTGAAAATGAAAATAGGTGTCAAAAGCGTGCTCTGAGTGCATCATGGATAGAAAGAGGTTCGGTATATGCCCGATCCGTTTTTCGAAATACGCAATATAATTTCTGTTTGCTTGGCTTACCGACTCCCTATTGGGCATTTCTATTGCTACCATCACTTTTTCATTTAATACTTGTCATTCTGCTCTATTGTCCTGAATTCGGAGGCATTGCTTCCGGTATGCTGTTTAAAGAACCGGCTGAAATGAGCGGAACTTTCAAATCCCAGTTCGTAGGCTATTTCTTTGGCAGACTTGTCGGTATAATGCAGGTACCGTTTAGCCTCCAGAATAATCCGGTTACGAATAAGAACTGAAGGAGCCGGTTGCTTTAAAAGTGCAAATGTATTGCTAAGCGTTTTGGGCGATTTATTCAGTGCCGCGGCATAGAACCTTACCTCATGTTCCTTTTTGAAATTGTCTTCGAGTATCAGCGAAAACATCCGCATCAGATCCATTTTTTCATCTGGAAACAACCGGTAACTTTCACTCTGCTGTTTGGCTATTCGCGTTGTTTTGATAATCACCCTTTTCAGCAGTACGCGTAGCATTTCTCCCTGGAAGTTATCCCTGACCAGCATTTCAAAGGAAAATACACGCGACAGTTCTTCTATTTCCTTTACTTCCGCGGGTTCCAGTTTGATAAACATGGGATGGTGTATTCCATAGAAAAGAAAGCCCGCACATCCTACTTCCTTATCGTGGTTCAGGATACAATAAAACTCACGGTTAAACTGCCAGGCCACCAGCTCTCCGGGCCGCTCGAACTGGAAGTGCTGGTTGGACACCAAGGGCAGGATACTCGCTTCGGGCATCGTGTAGGTCACCTCGTCGATTTTTACCTGCTGTGCCGTACCTCTATTATAAACAAAGGTGTTGACGGGTTCCGGATTCCGGTCTCGCAGGCCTCTGCCCGAAAGCAGTTGGTTGTTATTGTGCATGACAAAACGCCCGAGCGTTCCCTTTTCATTGTATTCACTGATCATTTTCGTCCGGTTTATTTACTGTGAAGTCTATTCCTGTACGAATATATTTACTTTTTTCTACCGTCTTTCATAAAATCACGGAGGTTGCGCCGCCGTCCACAATAATATTCTGACCGGTTATAAAGGATGCCTTTTCCATAGCCAGGAAAGCAACCGCTGCGGCAATTTCCTCTGGGACGGCCACTCTTCCGAGTGGGGTGCGTGAGACGATGCTTTCCAACTTTTGGGAATTGTCCAGTAGCGGGCGAGTAGCCGGTGTACGGGTAAACCACGGAGAAACGGTATTTACCCTTATCCCCCGGTTTGCCCACTCGGCAGCAAGGCTCCGCGTAAGCTGCAATAGTCCTGATTTGGACATGCCGTACGGGGCGCCGGTGCCGGCTTCCATCAGGCCGGCTACCGAAGAGATGTTGATGACCGAAGAGCCTTGTCCTTCGGCCAGTTGCGGATACAATTCCCTACTGAGTAAAAAGGGTGCGTAAAGATTTAACTCCATCAGTTGTTGCAGCTCTTCGTTGCTAAGCTCGTTCGATGGTTTACGAATGTTCATGCCCGCATTGTTGACCAAGACATCCAGCCTCCCCCACGATTTACTGATGGACTGGACTATGGTCTTCCTGAATGCCGCATCTGTGACATCGCCCCGTAGCGTCATTAAGTGTTCGTTTTTTAATTCGTTTTCTACCGTATCGATGTTCTCCTGTTTCCTCGCAACAAGCATGACCGTTGCTCCAAGTTCAAGAAATTCACTTACAATAGCTTTTCCTATTCCTTTCGAACCACCCGCTACCAGCGTTAATCTGCCTTTTAGATTCCATCCCATTTTGTCGGTTTAAATGTTAACTGTGATTAAACAAAACAGCTATTTCTTTGCCTTCGCCTGCTTTCCGAATTCAATAAGCTTGTCTCCGTCCACAAAACCTACCTGCTGCAAGAGCAGTTTTCCCTCCGGACTGAAGAAAAGCAGGGTGGGATAGGCCGTTACATCCCATTGTTCCGCAAGTTGGATGCCTTCACCCTTTTCCGTATCCACGGTATAGTTAATGAAATGATTATTGAAATAAGCTCCTGCCCTTTCCTCAAGAAACGTTTTTGATTTCAAAAGTTTACATGGGCCGCACCAGGTTGTATAAGCGTCTACAAAAATATACTTACCGCTTTCCTTCGCCTTGGCAGCGATATCCTTCCATAGGCCATCGGTAAAGTGGATACCTTTTGGCCTATTGGAATCCGCTTTCGTTTGCCCCATGCCCTCACCGCTTAGACACAATGTCAGAAAAAAAAATAAATAGGCCATTGCTTTGGGGTATCTGTTCATGCTTATCATCTTACAGTTCATTGTAAATCGTTGTTGCCACCGCTTTCAGCAGTTCCGGGCTGAGGCGCTGTTTGAAATCGGGATTAATATATTCATAATGTATTTTGCCCGCTTTGTCCAAAATAAAGACCGAAGGAACGGGCAATAGCAGATCCTTATTCATTCCTCCGGTAGTTTTTGGCAGCATTTCCCAATAACCTTTTGGCGCCTTGAAGGCCAGACCAAATTTTTTGGAAACCTGTAGGCCGGCATCCGAGAGTAGGGTATAACCAAGCTGTTGTTCGTTGGCTGATTCCATTAATCCTTCCGGACTATCCGTACTAATGGCCAACAGTTGATAGCCCATTTTTTCGAGCTCCGGTGTCAATTCCTGTAGGCCGGATAGTTGCTTGGTGCAATAAGGGCACCAGCCACCCCGGTAAAAAACAAGAATGGTCGGCTTGCTTGATACAGCTCTGTTCAGATCAAAGGCCATGCCCTTTGCATCCTTAAGTGTTACTGTTGGAATCGACTCACCGATAAGCAGGGGGCTGATGTCCTCCGGTTTCTCTGGTATTCTATACATCGGTTCATCCTTATTCATTCCCGACGATATCTCCATCTTGTTTTTCTTATCCATACTATCCTGAGCCATGGTTATATCCGGTATCACGATGGTGCTTATCCCTGTAAATGTCATTACGGAAAGTAAAGCCTGTAGGTTTATTGTTCTCATGATTTTCATTGATTTAATGTTTCTTGATCCAAAATTTCCTTTGCTAAGGGAAAGTCAATCGGCACTTGTGTCACAGCGTGCAGTAAGTTGCTGATTGTTCTGTCGCCGATCAACATGATCAGGTCGACCAAATTTTCCCTCGTGTATCCCACTCCGAAGAACAGTGTCAATCGGGACTCATCAATAGATCCGCGGTTTTCGGTTATCGCTTTTGCCAGCTTGACCAAACGGTCTAATTTCTCATCGGAAGAAACATTTCCTGCTCTGATCTCCATCGCCATCTCCGCGCTGATACCTGCCGACCCGGCGATTATGGTATGAGCACTGAGACAATAAAGGCAGTTATTGGTCTGGCTGACCACCAAGTTAACAGCTTCCGTTTCCTTAGTGGAGAGTGAGGTGGGACTTTCTTCCAAATGCAAGTAAGCCGCCAGCGCATGTTCCGAATGGGCTATCACATTATAAAGGTTCGGCACTTTGCCAAAGGAGCGCTCCATCTTTTCGAAAAGCTCCCGATTCTTCTCCGATACTTCCTCTTTTTTTAATATACTGAATCCATTTTCCATCTTGATTTTTTTTGAAAAGAGAAGAGGTGCATTGCGACAGCCCCTTCCTGTTGTCTGATTATTGATTTTTATTGGAGCGTCACTTTGATAATTTCCTTAATAGCCGGTAAAGTGGTGAAAACGTTGGGGTTTGGCACTCCTTCGATGGCTTTGCTTTCTTCCAAAGGGGTGCCCGCCAGGTTAAACTGCGTGATCCCTGCGCCCGGGAATTGATCCACCGCTGTTCCGTTATCGTACAAAGCAATGGAGCTAGAGATATCTCCTTTTTGGGAGGCATCTACACCGTTATCCTTCGATGCAAAGAACCAGTCATTTGAAAAGCCATACATCGTGGCAATGGCCAATCGGTCACCTTCGGCAATGTTCAATTGTTGCATTACGCTGCTTCCTGCTTGGTCGCCTATTTTCGGTAGCAATATGGTTGAATTTTCCGCAGGTAATACGTATACTTCTTTTACACCGTCTACGGCTTTAAGATAATTGGCAAGTCCCGAAGCATCGCCTTGTTGGGCCAACTCCTTTAAACCTTCCCCACGGTCTGTTTCTCCTGTTTTATAGATAGGGTTTTCAATACCATTGTAAACGACAACGAGTATAGGAGAAAGTGGTGTGAAGATACCGGTCTGTCCAGCGATATACTCACTCAATACACTGTTGTCTCCCATTTCCGCAATATTGGTAAGGCCATTTGTGGAGGGTTGGCCGGCTTCAAATAATGGCGTAGGGTCTAAAAGGTCTCCTCCCGCTATATAGGAAATAGCCCACACACCGGGGCTGTAAGGGGTTACATTGTCGGTGCCGCCTGAGGTGTTTTCGATGGTTATGGTAAAGGTTGAATTACCCTCATAATGCAGGCTTGCTTTCATTAAAGAAGAGGCTGCTGCATAGGTGTTACCCTGTGCATCGATACCCGTAACTTCAGTAATATTTTGTGCCGTGGCCTCAGGCGTTCCAGGCCGGATAACATCTGGTCCGGGAGCTTGGTTAATGCGGGTACCGTTATCCCATAACTTGATCTGTGAAGAAACATCGCCTTCAATGGGGGTGCCATCTTCCTCATACAATGTAATTCCCGGATTTTCTGGTGCGAAGAAAAGGTCGCTTGACCAACCGTACATGGTGGCAAATGAAAGCGCCTGGCCTTTGGCTGCCGAAAATTGGAACGAAATGGATTCACCGGGCATGATCACGGGTGCATTTCCGTCATTCTCGAAAGTTCCCGATTGTACCAAAGGCCTGGAATCAAGCACATTTTCTACCGTAATAGTAGAAGACATACCCATTTGCTGGCCGTCGTTGCCATCCTTATTACAGGCGGTAAATATGAAGGGCAGTATTACAAGGGATAACCAAACTGATTTTCTGTGTTCCATAATTTTTATGTCTTTTTAATTTTTTAATAAGACAAAGGTATACCAGCGGGCAGCCTTCACTGATACCTAAATTTCCCGACCTGATGACCGTTTTTCCCGAATACACGTCGCTAGTTTGCTTCAAATGGGAAAACCTCGTCTAAATCACATTTCGTAGAATAATATGAAAGCGAAATTTGTTCAAGAATTGAACCTTAAACCATACCTTCAAATTTGACTTGTTCGATGTTTATTTTATCTCAAAAATTTTCTGTCTTAGCATCATAGCAATTGCAGCTAAAACGTATATCAAACCAGTGAACGATTCGGTGAGTTGGAAAAGGATAGTCTGTAAAATACTGATAGAGATTGCTGTCCGATAGGTTCAAATCCCTTCGGGAACATAGAAAAAGCACCGCTAAAAGGTGCTTTTTCTGTTTTTAAGATTGAGAAAAGCAGCGATGGCCGGGTTTGAACTACCTCGCTGCGGCGGGGGCTATCATATCAGTTGCCGATAGTGATTTCCCGTTCGAGGTATCCACCCCTTGTAGACAAAAGTTTGACGGTCGCTTTCACAGGTTGCTGCTGTTTCAGCTGTACCTTGAAGGAGGCCGTCTTGGATTCCCCGGCGCCGGTGTAGCCCGCATAGATGGTCTTGTCGCGCGTTTCAGGGCTGGCAATCACCACTGCCGCTTCGTCGCCGCCGCTTAGGAGTTTTCGGTCCATTTCGAGGATGACGCGGTCTTCCTGTACGATTTTCACCAGCTTAGCCTGCTCCAGTGCGACGGGCAATTTCCCCGTGTTGGTCCATGATACGGTCACCTCGTATTCGTTGTTGGCCAGCGCTTTTACCACAACGTCGTCAAACTGGAGCTGAGGCAGCTCAAGCGCCATGGCCAGGTTGAACAGCGCCTGATTTTTCGCCCATTTTTCCAGCACACTGGGGGGAGCGTTCTGGGAAAAGAACTTGGGATGGGCGCCGCCTATTTCTACCTCACCCAAGTCGGGGTGCATAAATTTAGTCCACGGTTTGTAACCCCTGCCGCCATTATGTTGCTGGTCCCACAAGTATCCATCATAAGCATCGATTTCTCCATCGCCATTCAGGTCCTCATGGCGCCCGCCGTTCCACAGTTCGTCGCCATACCATATGGCACCGTAATAGAAATACCCGAAGTCCGGCCCATGGCCGAATAGGGGATTAGGCTTGGGCGGATCCCCGGCGCCGCCAACGTTGCGCGTAGCGTAAGTCTCGTAGACATCGCCCGCCCATGGATAGCCCGTGAATGACAAGCCCAGGCTGTCCATGTGTTTATAGATTGCCAAGTCTTCCGGAAACATGCTTTCGGCACTCTTTGAAGTAGAAGGCGGTCTCAAATGCATGGGCACACTGGTGTCCATCGAGTTGACCACCGAAACATTGGGGTGGGAGAGCAGCCACAGCACAACCGATCGGGTTTCTATTTCGCTCAACGGGAATGGCCCCGCGCCGCGTTGGGTGTAGCCACGGCCTGTGGCATCCATTCCGGGTTCGGGACGCCAGTTTTCAGGGTAATTGCGGTGCAGGTCCAATCCGCCGATGCCGTCTTCGTTGTACCGGCCATCCTTATCGTTATCGATGCCTTCGGTATAGACAAGGTATTCGCCTTCCCCTTCGGGGACACGTTTCATCAGCTGGCCTGTCGCATCCCGGTCATCGATGACGTAGTTTGCGCGTTTCAGCTCGTCGCCCACGGCTTTTTTCCGCATTTGGTAGATGACGCCGTCGCCATCCAAATCTTCTTCCGGATCCTCGTCAAAAAGCCCATCACCGTCATTGTCGTCAGGCCGTGTCGTGCTCCGGTTGCGCTGAGCGGTGTGCATGTACATATTGACGCCGTCCGGATTGTTTACCGGCCTCAGGTAGATGGTCTTCGTGTCGATCAATTCGGTGACTTGCGGGTCTTTGCCGTAGTTTTCAATGAGGTACTTGGTAAGCCACAGCACACTTTCGCTGCTGGTGATTTCGCCGCTATGCCTCACACCCTCAAAGAAAGCCGCCGGCTTATCGGTATCCTTACCGGTTTTCTTGTTGGTGAGTGTCATTTGGTAGATGGGCCTGCCCTCAAAGCTGCGGGCCACTTCATAAAAATCAATCAGGTCCGGATACTGATCCGCCCATTTTTTATACCAATGGTAAATGACATCAGGCGTGTGGAATTTATCAAATGTCAATGTCTCCTTGGGGACATACTCCACTTCCTCAAATTGATGTTTTTTAAAATAGCTGATGCCTGATCGTTCGCCTTTGACGGTGTAGAAGGTAGTGGTGGTGTCTGATTCAGGCCATACCTCCACGAGTGAACGCTGGCCCTTGGTCAAAAATGAGAAAAAGACCAAGAGAAATAAAGTAATCGATGTACTTTTCATGGTTAGTTAATAAAATGTTTGAGTTGTTTCCGCTGTTGAGGGGCAAATTCGAGTTTGCTCACTGCGCAATAGCCATCATCCGGCCATTTGCCTTGCAATCTTATCGCATTTTGGTTGATATCGCAATAAAAACAATGAAAGCAAACAGGATTGTTACGAAGCGGAAGTGCCGGGCCCGCTATACGTTGAAGCGGAAGTGCATGATGTCGCCATCCTGCACGATATAGGTCTTGCCTTCAACGGCCAGTTTCCCCGCTTCTTTTACCGCCGCTTCCGAACCGTATTTAACGAAATCATCGTATTTGATGACTTCCGCACGGATGAAACCCTTCTCAAAATCGGTGTGGATGACGCCCGCCGCCTGCGGGGCGGTAAAGCCGTTTTCGATGGTCCAGGCCCGTACCTCCTGCACACCGGCGGTGAAATACGTGGCCAGGTTCAGGAGCTTGTATGCCGCACGGATGAGCTTGTTTACGCCCGATTCGCTGAGGCCGAGGTCTTCTAAAAAGAGCTGGCGTTCATCATAGCTTTCCAACTGGGCGATTTCCGATTCAATCTGGGCAGAGATGATGAGTACTTCGGCATCTTCGTCTTTTACAGCTTCCCGTACGCGGTCTACATACGCATTCCCGGCATTGACGGACGCCTCGTCTACGTTGCAGACATATAGGACCGGCTTTACCGTCAGCAGCGAGAGGTCGCTGATAAACTCAAAATCTTCTTTGGCAATCGGGGCCGTGCGGGCGGATTTGCCAGATTCCAGGTGGCTTTTGACGGCAGACAGGATTTCATACGTGCGCTTTGCTTCTTTATCGCCGCCCGTCTTGGCCTGTTTTTCAACCCGCTGGATGCGCTTCACCACCGTGTCCAAATCTTTCAGCTGCAACTCGGTGTCGATGATTTCCTTATCGCGCACCGGATCGACCGACCCGTCCACATGCACCACGTTGCCATCATCAAAGCAGCGCAATACGTGGATAATCGCATCGGTGTTGCGGATGTTGGCCAGGAATTGGTTGCCGAGGCCCTCTCCCTTGCTGGCACCTTTTACCAGTCCGGCGATGTCCACGATTTCGATGGTGTTGGGCACTATCCGCTGCGGTTTTACCAGTTCGGCCAGTTTATTCAGCCGCTCATCCGGCACGGTAATGACCCCTACATTGGGCTCAATGGTGCAAAAAGGGAAGTTAGCTGCCTGCGCCTTAGCGTTTGAAAGGCAGTTGAATAACGTGGATTTGCCTACATTGGGAAGGCCTACGATGCCGCACTGTAATGCCATGAACTGTCAATTTTAAAAAACGGTGCAAAGATAAGAATAAGTATGAGTGTACGCATACAAGATTTGAATAAGGGCACGAGCAATCTTGATCCCGGGGGATGATGGCGCTTGCTTGATCGAGGCAAACAAATACATCTCCACGGAGGTGTAATGTTTTTTTAAATTTAGCCACTAACTAACGAAAAGAACAGTTTTCAATGCCAGAGCAAAGAATGTGAGCAACGATTTTTACCGGACGTCGATTTTACCCTATGCGGCAGTCATCATCAAGATCTGCAGGGCTTATACGGCCTCGCAGGAAGATTTCGAAGATTATTACCAGGAAGTCTGCCTGCAAATCTGGCGGAGCAGAGCTAATTTCCGCGGGCAGTGCAGTTGGTCTACGTGGGTTTACCGTGTTGCGTTGAATGTATGCCTGACGCTGCTCAGAAGGAAGAAAAGCAAGGGACATACTTATTTTTCATCCGATGCGTTGCCCGATGTGGTGACAGTCGAAAACGGGGCCTTTGCAGATGAGCAGCTCAACCAATTGTACGTCGCCGTCAGGCATTTGTCGGAAGTGGACCGGGCGTTGATCCTGCTGTATCTGGAAGAAAAATCGTACGGGGAAATAGCCGAGGTGCTCGGGACAAATGTCAACAACATCGGTGTCCGAATAAACAGAATCAAAGAACGCTTAAAGAAAATAATCAATGAACGATTCAATTGAAACAATTTGGAAGGAGGGCTTTTTACATGAAAAGAGCTTAGTTGCGCCCAGTGTCAACGACCTGTACAACCGGAAATCCATACACCTGGTCGATCGGATAAAAAGGAGATTCCAGGTCAACTTGGTGATGATCGTCGTCATGGTGGTCCTTTTACCGGTGATTTGCTATTTCATGCAGGTGATCTGGCAGGGCGTTGCAGCAGCTATACTGCTTCTTCTTACCGCATGGTACAACAAGCGGCAAATCGATGGCATCAAATCGCTGGACCAGGGAGCCACCAGTTTTGAATACCTCCGGTCGTTCGACCGATGGCTTAGGGATGTACTCGCGCGGAGTGTCAAGGTAGCGCGATTTTCGTACCCCCTGTACTTTCTGATTGCCGTCAGTACGGGATGGTCGGCGTGGAATAGGCAGGGAGGGGGCGATATGCCGTTAATTGCGGGCATCATCGTGGCCGCGGCAACCTTGGCCGTTTTTTACTTTTCGGATAAAATCTACCGATGGGATGTCCGCTTGATGTATGGCCGTGTGTTCAACAAGCTGGAAAGAACAATTGCCGAGATGGAAACACTGAAACAAGGATAATTATGGCAACTTATCAAGCAAAATCGACTAACGGACTGTCTTTTGAGGTAAGAAAAGACGGCGGCATCATCGGGAGCCTTTTGTACCGTAGTTGGTATAAATTCAATGCAGTCATTACCATGGCCGATGCAACCTACGCCGTTGAGCCAAAAGGTTTCTGGGAAACATTGGTTGAAATCCGGGACGGAGATGACGTATTGCTCTCATTCAGCATGGGCTGGAAAGGCAAGATCGTCCTGCGGACCTATTTCAATGGTGACGAGCAAGACTATGTTTTTGACCATCGCGGATTATTCAAGGAATCTTTTGCATTGTCGGATCACGAAGGTAAGGAACTGTTGGTGATGAAGCCGCACCTGAAATGGCTTAAAATGAATTACGACTACGAGATTGTCACAACAGGCAGTTTTGAGACACTAAAGAGCAAACAAATCCTATTGTTGGCTGCATTGCACTGCGCAAATTACTACCTGTCCATGACGATGGCCACGCTGTCCATGTAATTAAGCGTTATCCTGAGCGTATGCTTCTTGGAGATAGTATCTCTTGCTTTGGGTTTTCGACTCTCATAATGAGTCTATTATGACTCCAACTTAATTTTGTACACACTGTGTACAAAATCTTCTCCTCAGGGTATGTGGCATAGAATTTTCGAAAACCATACAAAGCGGTTTGAGAGTAGCAGTTGCCGTATTTTGCCGTCAAAGCATCAGAAAGTTTTTTGATTATAGCTTTCCCATATTCAGCGCGTTCTTGGCCTTGTAATTCTTCTTCTGCGATGCGTTTACCCGTAAGCCAATATGCTTCCACCATACTTGTGTTTACGGCATTAATCGCTTTTTCTGCGGCTTTCCTGATAATGGCTATGACATCGGCTACAACAGTTTCCATAGATTTAGGTTTTGCATTACTTGCCGCCCTTCAACTTCTTCACTTCTTCCGCCAGGTCCAGCACCGCTTTGCTCAACGTAGCGATGGATTCCGTTTTGGCACGGTCTTCTTCGATGAACTTTTCAAGCAAATCGGCGATTTTGTCGGCGGCGTCATGGGTGATGGTCGGTTAATTATTTATTCCTGCTGATCCGGGTCTACTTGCGGTTTTGTGTTCCTGGTGCTACCTACGGGTAGTAGCTGCCTCTGGCAGTGCCGTTTTTGTTGTATAGAAACTCAAGTCTATTCATTCGTCTTTACACCCAAAATCAAACAATAGATGAAGCAAATTTTACGCTTAAGGGGCTTCTATTGCTTAAAGCGAATAAAACTAATCACCATATGCACCGGCAAAATGCGCCTGATAAGCGGAATATTTATGCAGAAAGCTTGCGAACACATCCTGCTTTTCTCCATACTTTCTTTTGCCATTTTCCTGCCGTTATCCGGGAATTTATCGGGCGGTATACGGGCGGTATGTGGGAAAACCACGGATACAGCTCGGATGAAGCCCGGATACCGTACGGAAGATCGCAGAACACGGGCAGAAGAAGGTCGGACACCGATGCGCTTAATCTTCGGAAAGCTAAGCCAGCGCCGTGCTTAAGCCCACCTTCCCCTACCCTTCCTTCGGCTCCAATCCGCCTATGCCCCGCATATACTTCGGTAAAAGTGCCCCAAAGCGGCGTTTTAGCGAAGTATATGCGGCAATACAGCGGCACAAGTGCAAATATAGACAGGCACGGGATGAGGTGGGCTTGTGTTAGAACCTGCTCGGAGACGGCTACCGAGCTTGAAGCAAGCTCAGAGCCAGCTCCTACTGGACTCGTACTGGCCGCGCCAGTACGAGTCCAGTTCAAGTCCAGTAGGAGTGCAGTACAAGTCCGGTCTGAGCTCCGAAGCCGTCACCGGAAAAACTTACTATGTGCAGACCTTTGCGCAGGCCCTCGCCCTCCCCGGGCAGGGCCGCGCATTTGGGGTATTGGTGCTTTTGCTTTTTTCTGTAACAAATACCGAAACGCCTCGCTTACGGAGTTTGTGGCCGCTGAAATAGGCCGGTGGCAGGGGATAGAAGTCAGAAGTACCATCTGCATCCCCGATAGCTTGACCATCACGGCATCGGTTTCTTATCAAATGCCCGTGGACGAAATCTACGCGCATATCCGGCAGGCAGGTGCGATATTTCATGAGCGCGATGGCATGATCAGTTTCTGCGGGCCTGAATTTGATCCGGGGGATATGCCGGGGCCGGAGAAACTGCCGGCCCCAAGGGAGCGGGCTGAACCGCTGGAATGGCTGCATGGGCGATGGTTGCTGGCACTGCGGTAAATAAGTTGCGTGTGGCCCCTGCGGGCGATAGCCGCTCAAGTATACTGCTCCAATCAAACATACCGCTTCAAACTACGCTGAATGGCGCCAAGATAAGACGCTCCAAACAGGTTGAGATGCACCAGCAGCGGATAGAGGTTCCACAGGTCCATACGGGCTTCCCAGCCTGCCTGCAAAGGGTAGGCCTCGTGGTATGCTGCATAAAAATGGGTGGAAAATCCGCCGAACAGCTTGGTCATCGCAATATCGGCCTCCCGGTGGCCGTAATAAACGGCGGGATCTATCAATGCCGGCTGGCCTGCCGCGTCCACGAGGTAATTGCCACCCCATAGGTCGCCATGCAGCAACGAAGGGGGCTCTTGGGGGTATAGCGATCCCAGGCGGGCAAACAGCCGGTCAAATGACGCCCGCAGGCCGGCTTGGCTGTAGGTATGCTGGGCGATGTCGAGCTGCTTTTGCAGGCGCTGGCCGATGAAAAATGCCGTCCAATCTGCCGAAGGCGTGTTGGCCTGGGGCAACCGGCCGATAAAATTGTCGTGGTCAAGCCCGAACGTCTCGCGATGCTGGCTGTGCAGGGCGGCCAGCATGCGGCCTAATGCCGCTTGCCCGGCTTCGCTGTGCTTGCCCGCTGCATCTATCCATTCCATGAGCAGGAAAGCATCGCGATGCGCCTGACCGGCCATGAACGGCTGCGGGGCGCGGATACCGACGGTCTGCCGCAGCATGGCCAGCCCTGTAGACTCTGCCACGAACATTTGGGGGGCCTGCGGGGCATCATTTACTTTGGCGAAGTACCGGCCCGATTTCGTCTGCAGCTGGTACGCGCGGTTGATGTCGCCGCCGGATACGGGCACGACCCGCTGGATGCGGAAATCGCCGGGCGCCGTGGCTTTGATTGCCGCTTCCAAAGCTTGAAAGAGTGACTCGGATAAAAACACGAGCCAAGATACGAAACCCCGATGACTTTTGCCTGAGTTGATGCGTTGGGTAATTTTCCCGACCTTTGATGTGACATGCAAAATGCCTATCATATCGTCAATGGTATCACCTACTATCGCCTGATAGCCGCGCCGGTATTGCTGCTTTTTATCTTAACCGGGCAGCAGGATGTGTTTAAATGGCTGCTCGCATTGAGCTTTTTTACCGATGCGATTGACGGCTACCTCGCCCGGAGGTATAAGGTGGTGAGCGTGATGGGGGCAAAGCTGGATTCCATCGCGGATGACCTGACGGTCTTGATGGCCATCGTGGGGCTCTTGGTGTGGCACTGGCCATTCATTGTACAGGAGTATGCCTGGGTGCTGCTCCTGCTGTTGCTTTTTTTGGTTCAGCTCTCGCTCGCTTTTATTAAATATGGCAGGGCCACCAGCTTCCATACCTACCTGGCCAAAGTTGCGGCCGTCTTTCAGGGCATCTTTTTGGTGCTTGCATTCTTCCAGCCTTCGCCTTCTCAGGGGTTATTTTATGTCGCAGTGGCCGTTACCGCGCTGGATATCATTGAGGAGACCATCATGGTCTTGCTGTTGCCCACATGGCAGGCCGATGTAAAAGGGCTCCATGAGGCATGGAAGCGGAGGCGGGAATGACGCGGGAGCGCCACGGGATATTTTTTACATAATCTTCTTTGATTAATCAAATATTTGTTATATTTGATATCCTCGGTAAGAAGAGCAAAATTGCCGGGTAGGGACCGAAAACCTTATTAAGGAGTTATAAACCACAGGGTAAACTTAAATTTTAAGCCATGGAGACTTTAAAATTTATGACAGACATCGATTCTCCTAAGGAGTTCAGCCGCATCAAGTCGATGCTGGACAGGTTTTCAGAAATCAAGGAATGGGAGCTTGATTTTGATTCCATTTACAATTTGTTGGTTGTGAAGGCAATTAACCTGAAAAGCTCAGTAATAGCGGATGCATTGAGTGCCTTGGGGTACAACGCTACGCTGTTGTACGAAGAGTAGCTGCCATTGCGGTCTAAGGAATCTGAGAACGCATATTGGAAATAGCCGAGCCGGATAGCGATCAAACTGCCGATCGCGTGCAGCGGTTCTGGCTTTTTTTTGCCCATTGCGGGCGCAACACCGTAAGTGCCTAACGAAACATTTAAAGCTGATAGATAATGAGCAACATCACGTTCTTTTCGCTAATCCTTGCTTTTACAGGTTTTATGGGGTTTAAATCTACCCAACTTAAACCTGCGCCCACGCCGGAGGTTGGGATGTTCAAAGTGGAGATATTTTATCCAAATGGGGAAGGTAAGACCTTTGACATGGATTATTATGAAAAAAAGCACATGCCCATGGTGGCTGCGTTATTAGGCGAAAACTTGGAATTTTATGAAATTAATAAGGGCGTTGCTGGCCGTACGCCGAATGATCAGGCACCCTTTGTAGCCATAGGGTGTTTTTACATTACGGATGTCGCAGCATATAGCAATGCCGTAGCGCAAAACAGGGATGTAATCGTCGCTGACTTTAAAAATTACACCAATATTCAGCCAGTGATACAGATAAGTAAAATTGAACATGTGGGATATCCGGGCAAAAAATAGGACTTTCTCGTACCCAGGGCCGGATTTTGAAAGATGGCTTTGGTCTTTCCTCCCCATAGAGCGGCTTGTAACTTGTCAGTCTATATTGTAACTTACGCCCCTTATGCCGAATCTTTACATCATAGCTGGCTGCAACGGGGCGGGGAAGACCACGGCCAGTTATACCATATTGCCGGAAATACTGGATTGCAGGGAGTTTGTAAACGCCGATAACATTGCAGCAGGCCTTTCTCCTTTCAATCCCGAAAGCGTGGCGTTGGAAGCGGGCCGGATTATGCTTGCGCGTATTCGTGAACTTATAGATGAATACGTGGATTTTGCCTTTGAGACTACCTTAGCTACACGTAGCTATGTGTCATTGATCAAAGGAGCCAAAAAGAAAGGCTACAGCATTATACTTGTGTTTTTTGGCTGGATTCACCCGGACAAGCCATAAAAAGGGTGGCTATGCGGGTGTCAGAGGGAGGCCACGACGTCCCCGACGATGTGGTGACGAGACGGTACCACCGAGGGCTTTACAATTTGGTGCATTTGTATATTCCGTATTGCGATAAATGGATGGTAGTGGATAATATGGATTTGGTTCCGGAAATCATCGCCCAAAATGATGGATTTGGAAAAGTAATCTTTAATGACGAAATTTGGTCTGTTATACAGCGGAAGAGCAATGGCACTTGACGATATCAATACATCCTCATTTTCACCCAATACCTCCTTTGGGGAGCGGATACTTTATGGCGTACAGAAGGCATTGCGTAAACTTGCCGAGGAAACCGCCATGAAAGGAGGCAGTCTCGTGGTGAAAATTGACGGGGAAATTAAAGAGGTTCCTGCCAAGGAACTGTTGAAAACCTTACCCGAACAAGGAGGTTAGCTCTAACAGACCGATTTAACATTCGTCACCATCATCATTGAAAGTAGTGCACAAAACACAACCCCGCCATATACAGCAGGGCCTTGTTAGCGTTTAATCCTATTCAGTAGGACACGGTAAATACACGGATTATAGTTTAGCTGATTTTTAGATAAAAGTGTCACACTTTTTGACACACTTTTTTAAAAGGCTGAAAATAAAAAAGCTAACACGTTCATTAAAGACATGTTAGCTTCTTAATACAACTCTTAGTTGTACCCAGGGCCGGGATCGAACCGGCATGGGTCGCCCCACTGGTGTTTGAGACCAGCGCGTCTACCAATTCCGCCACCTGGGCTTATTGTAAAGTACGATTCCCCGATTCGGGGATGCAAATGTATCTATTAATCCGTATTCCGCAAAATGTTTTTCAAATTTCCTGTCTTTTGCGCTAATTGTGCTGTTTTCACAGCCGGAGGCCGGCTACGCATGTCCAAAGTTGTCACGATCGCCCCTTATGATTGGCTCGTTTTCCCTTCACAGCGTGCGGCGATATCGCCTACCTTTGTGTCATTAGAACGGCACAATTTCTAAATTAATAACCCCGGTATGGGACAACTAAAAACAAATAATAAACAGATGAAACTCAATCCTTATTTGAATTTTGATGGCAATGCGGAAGAGGCGTTCCGCTTTTATCAGTCGGTTTTCGGCGGCGAATTGTTTGTCCAGCGCATGGGCGATGCCCCCGGAGGGGATCAGCTGCCGGATAATGAGAAGGGCAGGGCCATGCACGTATCCATACCCATCGGTGATGGCCAGTACCTGATGGCCTCGGATTGCCTGCCGTCTGCCGGGCACGTCTTGCAGGTAGGCAACAACAATTACATTTCCGTCACACCGGATAGTAGGGAGGAGGCCGATAGGTTATTTAATGGGCTTTCTGCCGGAGGTAAAGTCGAAATGCCCATGGAAGATATGTTTTGGGGCGATTACTTCGGATCGTTCCAAGACAAATTTGGCGTGTATTGGATGATCAACTTCCCCACGCAGGCCCAGTAAGAAGATAGCCTAGCCGATGGCCCTTGTGGGCTCGGCTGGGCTTCCTTTGGTTTTCATCAGGCGTTGTGCCGCAAACACGGCTGCAAAACCGATGCCGGTGACCACCGCCATGCACCCCGCAATGGATGCGTTGAGCCAGTAGGCCGTCCAATAGCCGGTAAACGCGATGAAAATGCCCAACGCGGCGGTGATGGCCAACATGTATTTCAGGTCGTGCGTAAGCAGGTATGCGGTGGCTGGCGGGCCGATGAGGAATGCGATCACCAGAATGGCACCGACTGACTCGAAGGAACTGACGGTAGCCAGGGATACCGCGGCCATGAGCAGGTAATGCCAAAGGGCCGTGGAAATGCCCAGCGCCGAGGCAAAGGCAGGGTCAAAAGACGTCAGCTTGAGCTCTTTATAGCCTATTTTGATAAACAGGGCTACTACAAGCAGCACGGCAGACAGGATATATACCGGACGGGGGCCCAAGATAAGGCCGCCTTCCGTAACCCATAGGTCGATGGGGACGTAAGCGATTTCGCCGTACAATACGCAATCTTGGTCAAGGTCTACCTGGCCGGCGTATGCGCCGATGAGGATGATGCCCACGGCAAACAGGAATGTAAACGTGACGCCGATGGCGGCGTCGGTCTGTAGGTTGGCCCGCCGGTGGAAATACTCAATGAGAAACGTGGCCAGCATGCCCGTGGCGCCTGCCCCCAGCAGCATGGGCAGCGTCTCACGGCTTCCGCTCAGCAAAAAAGCAATCACAATGCCCGGCAATACGGCGTGGCTGATCGCATCGCCCACCATACTCATTTTTCGGAGAATCAAAAAACATCCCAATAGTCCACAGGTGATGGCTACCAATGCGCCCGTAAGTATAATCCAAAAAGCTATCATGATAAATCCGTGTCAGTTCGTTTAATTGGTGTCATCTGCGTTCATTGCGTTACGTCTTGGGAATCTTCGTATCATGCGGGTCCTTATCGGGGTACCCCAGTTGATGTTCAAGCTCCCGCTCCAGTTCGGGCGTAAGGATGTGCTCAATCGTCTCGGCATCGTCATGCACGTGATCGGAAGCGATATCCATGTATTTGGTCAGGTACAGTTCCCACAGGCGGTGCAGCCGTACCACCCGCATTGCTTTTTGATAGCCCGCGGCTGTCAGCGCCCATTGGTTGGCCCGGACGACCAACAGCCCCTTGGCGACCAGCCGTCGAAGCGCTGTCTTAAGCAGTGTTTTGTTGACTTCGCGGGTGCTGGCCAGCTCCTCGAGGCTTCTCTGCCCGTCAAAGTGGCTGTTTCGCTCGCCGAGGTGGTAAAACATTTTCAGCGTGTTTTCTTCGGTAATCACTTGCCGGTTTTTGTGCTGCGTGTACAGGCGCGGCACAATGCCTTTCCGGGGGGCGAAGAAGAAGGAAAAAAAGGCAATGGCGGATGAGACCACCACCATCCACGGACCGGTAGGCATGGCCGGGGCAACGTAAGAGATATAAGCACCTGCAAAGCCAGCGAATACACCGAAGGCTACGGAAATACCTACCATACGCCGGATGTTGTCCGTCCAATACCGAGCGGCCGCCGCCGGGGTGACCAGCATCGCTGCCATGAGCACGACGCCCACGGCGGTAATGCCGGTGACTACCGCCAGTACGGTAAGGCTCGTCAGCAGCAAATCAAGCCTGCGTACGGGATAACCCAGCGCCTCGGCATACGGCCTGTCGAACGCGACCAGTGCAAACGCTTTGAAGAATATCCCCACGACAAGGAGCAGTACTGCGGCAAGGACACTGAAGACCAGGAGGTCGGTACCGACGAGCGTGGCAGCATTGCCGAAGATGAAGTGATCAAGGCCGCTTTGCGCGGCATTGCCGGACTGCTGGATGTAGGTCATCATCACCATGCCTGCGCCGAAGAATACCGACAATACCAGGCCGATGGCGGCATCTTTCTTGATTTTTGATTTTGCGGCGATATAGTCAATGGTGATCAGCGCCAGCCAGCCCGTGGCAAAGGCACCCACCAGCATGAGCGCCGTATTTTTGCTGCCTGAAAAGAGGAACGCCGCGCAGACGCCCGGCAAGACGGCGTGCGACACGGCGTCGCCGACCAGCGCTTTTTTCTGAAGCAGGATGAAAGCACCCACCATGGCCGCACTGGCTGACAACAGGATGTTGCCGAGCACGACATATCGCACATTGGGGTCGGAAAATGAGAAAAAATCGGTTATATCTTGCATGGCTTCCTCCATATTAATCTTCCCGGCTGGGGAAGGCTCGTTTTTCCATCACATCACTCACCTGTGACAACAGGCTCAGCCGCCCGCCGTAGGCTTGCTGCATCATCTCCTCGGTGAAGACCTGCTCGGTAGGGCCGGCCGCCACCAGGTGCATATTGAGCAGCACCAACCAGTCGAAATAGGCGCGCACAGATTGGAGGTCGTGATGTACGACGACGATGGTTTTCTTGGCGGCCGCCATCTCACGCAGCAATTTGATGATGGCCTGTTCGGTGGCGGCATCCACGCCGGCAAAGGGTTCGTCCATCAAATACAGGTCTGCCTCCTGGGCCAATGCCCGGGCGAGGAAAACCCGTTGCTGCTGGCCGCCGGAAAGCTGCGAAATCTGCCGTTTGGCGAATGCGGCCATCCCCACCTTATCCAGGCAATCCTGTGCAATGGCCCGGTCGCGTGCGCCTGTGTTGCGGAAAAGGCCTACTTTGCCATAGCGGCCCATGAGTACCACATCCAGGACCGATACGGGAAAATCCCAGTCGACCGACTCGCGCTGGGGCACATAACTTACCCGGTGCCGCACCTCGTCTAAGGGATGGTCAAATAACCTCACGTAACCGCTCGACACGGGGATTAAGCCCATGATGCTCTTAAGCAGGGTGGACTTGCCTGCACCGTTTGGTCCCACAATGCCGGCGATGCAGCCGGCGGGTAAGGTGAAGTCTACCCCCCAAAGCACGGGCTTGCGTGCATACGTTACCGTGAGGTCATGGACTTCAAGTACGGGCGTTTGTGCATGTATAATCATAAGGTGCTGTTATTTGGTAATCCTGGCCGCCGCTCCGTCGAACGGTGCTTCTATTATTCGCCGGCCAGTGCTTTTACAATTGTATTTACATTATGCTTGACCATGCCGATATAGGTGCCCTCAGGCGTACCGGGTGCCCCCATGGCATCCGAAAACAGGCTGCCCCCGATGTGTACCGTCCGTCCGCGCTGCTGCACGCCGGCCAGTACGGCCTTCAAGGACCGGTCGGACACCGAGCTTTCGACGAAGACGGCCGGTATCTGATGGTCGACGATGTAGTCCACCAGCGCAGAGACATCCTGTAAGCCGAATTCTGAAAGGGTGGAAATGCCCTGCAATCCGCGTACTTCCACGCCATAGGCCCGGCCAAAGTAACTGAACGCATCATGGGCCGTGATCAATACCCGGCGGCGTGGCTGAATTGTGTTTATTTGCGCGTGTACCCATGCATCCAACGTATCGAGCTGGCTGATATAATCCTGGGCATTGGCCCTGTAGTATGCGGCGTTGCTGCTATCGAGCGCTGCCAGCTGCTGCATGGCATGGCGGGTGGCCGCCTTCCAAAGCGATACGTCAAACCAAATATGGGGGTCATACGTGCTTTCATTGATCGAAATCAGGCCCGGCAGACCCTCGCCCACGGCAATGACCGGTTTCACCCGCTTTTGCTTAGCCAAAATGCTGCCTAACTTCCCTTCCAGGTGCAGGCCGTTGTAAAAAATGAAGTCGGCATCCAGCAATTTGCGCAGATCGCCCTGACTTGCCTTGTAAAGATGCGGGTCTACACCGGGATGCATCAACGCTTCCACATCGGCCGAATCGCCGGCAATGTGCTGCATCATATCGGCTATCATGCCGGTAGTTGCCAGGATATAAGGCTTTGTGCGGCCGGCATTGCGGTCTGTAGTGCGCTGGCAAGACCAGCACGCCCATATCCCAAGTAACGCTGCGAAAACGATATGTATACTCCTCATACCGAAACAAAAATACAAAATTTAGATTAATCTAACATTTGTTGCAGGCTGATTTAAATTGCAAGAAGAAAAAACATCTCCGGACAAATTTGTGATTGGGCGGATGTTTCCAGTGTGTATTTTGTAAATTAGCACCTGTAAACGATTGTCATGATGCAAAACGTCTATATTGTCTCGGCGGTGCGGACACCCATCGGAAGTTTCGGCGGGGGATTATCCGCATTGTCGGCCACGCAGTTGGGGGGTGTTGCCATCCGCGCGGCAGTGGAGCGTGCGGGGCTTTCAGCTGCGCAAATACAGGAGGCATTCATCGGCAATGTGCTATCGGCAAGTCTGGGGCAGGCACCTGCTACCCAGGCTATTAAGTTTGCCGGGCTGCCTGATATACCGGCTACGACGGTAAACAAGGTATGTGCATCCGGAGCCAAATCCATCATGCTGGCGGCGCAGAGCATTGCGCTTGGTATCAATGATATTGTGGTGGCCGGCGGCATGGAAAGCATGAGCAATGTGCCTTACTATATGGAAAAGGCGCGTACGGGCTACCGGTTGGGACATGGGCAGGTGACGGATGGCTTGGTCAAGGACGGCCTCTGGGATGTATACAACGACTTTCATATGGGACTGGCGGCGGAGCTTTGCGCCTCCGCATGCCATATCAGTAGGGAAGAGCAGGATGCGTATGCCATTGAGTCCTATAAGCGGGCGCAGGCGGCGCAGGCGGCCGGCAAATTCAGTGATGAAATCGTCGCCGTGGAGGTGCCGGGCCGGAAAGGGGAAGTGACGCTGGTGGATGAAGACGAGGAAATCCACACGGCTGTCTTCGAAAAAATACCGGCGTTGAAGCCGGTATTCAAAAAGGATGGAACGGTGACTGCGGCCAACGCTTCCACGCTAAATGACGGGGCTGCGGCGTTGGTGCTGGTAAGCGAGACGAAACTCCGTGAGCTCAACGTGCAGCCGCTGGCCCGCATACGCGGTTATGCGGATGCACAGCAGGCGCCTGAATGGTTTACAACGGCACCCGCCAAAGCTATACCGCGGGCGTTGCAGCATGCTGGTCTCCGCGCCGAGGAAGTAGACTTTTATGAAATAAATGAGGCGTTTTCGGTGGTGTCCATCGCCAACAACCGCGAACTCGGCTTGCATGCCGACCGGGTAAATGTCAATGGGGGTGCCGTATCACTCGGCCATCCGTTGGGTGCATCGGGGGCGCGCATTGTCGTGACCTTGCTCTCGGTATTGGCACAGCATGATGGCCGGATAGGGGCCGCCGGTATCTGCAATGGCGGGGGCGGAGCGAGCGCTTTGGTTGTGGAACGAGTTTGATTTTTTTGATGACGAATGGGCGACGTGGTGATGAAGCGGTTTCTTTTGTTGATGATAGGCCTCAACTGCTGGACAGTTCAGGCGTGGTGCCAGCCCGGCAGCCGCGGCGAACTCGCGGCATTGCAGGATAGCCTCGTAAAACTCGGGTACATCATGTACAACGAGCCCAGCGAGCCCGACCGGCTGGACGCAAATTTCACCTTCGTCAAAACGTTGGTGTCTGCCCTGAAGATTCCGCATTCTTATTCGTTCGGGTTCGATTCGCTCAACATGGTGTCTATACTTACTGCGCCGGATGATCGGTTCCGGATATTCTCCTGGCATATCCAGCTGAACGATGGATCGTACCTGTATTATGGCGCTATCCAGCTGAACACGCCGGATGGTACCCTGAAGCTATATCCATTGTTGGATAAGACGTACGAAATCGAAAATCCCGAGGAATCCGTTACCTCGGCGGATAATTGGTATGGTGCGCAGTACTACCGCATGATACCGCTCGGAAAGGATTACATTTTGCTGGGCTGGAAAGGGCATACCCCTGGTTTGACGCAGAAGGTCATCGATGTACTCCAACTGACGGATGGCGGCGCGCGGCTGGGCAAAGCTGTTTTCGGCAGCACGGAAACGCAGCGGCATACGCGCATGATTTACCGGTATAGCAAGCAAGCGAGCATGTACATGGATTACGACAGCGCTGAGCACCGCATCGTTTTGGACCACCTGGCCCCGGCAGAGGTGCAATATGAGCAGCAATACGAACACTATGGGCCGGATATGACCTATGACGCGTGGCAGTTGGGCGAGGGCCGCCTGGAGTTTGTTTCGGATATTCCGTTGATCAATCCGCCGAGTCCTCTTGATGATGGGTACAACGACCCGAAAAACATCAAGAGCCATCCCAAAAGTGGCTTTGCGGGCCAGTAAGGTCGGGGGCTGCCGCCAATATTTTTCTTTTATTCCCTGTAATCGCAAAAACTTTATTTTATTTGCAGTCCATGCCAGCAGAATATGGCGAATGAGTAATACCTAACATCACATTATGCAACAATTACAGCAAGATGAACAACTAAATAACCACCTCATTAAGAACGGTGTCAATACGAAGATGGTGTTTGGGCATCCGGTAGGCCTGTTTGTGCTATTCTTCACCGAAATGTGGGAACGGTTTAGCTACTATGGGATGCGTGCGCTATTGACGCTTTTCTTGATATCTGAGCTGGCCAACGGGGGCTGGGCGTGGTCAAGGGAAAGTGCCATGGAACTGTATGCGTGGTATACCGGCTTGGTCTATTTGACCCCGTTGATTGGCGGGTTTATCGCGGATCGGCTGACGGGATACCGCAAGGCTGTCATCATCGGGGCGGTGTTGATGACACTGGGCCACGCCTCCATGGCTTTGGAAGGCACTGGTTCGAGCTTCTTCTACCTGGGATTGTTGCTGATTATTCTGGGCAACGGCCTGTTCAAGCCGAATATTTCGTCTATCGTAGGCCAGCTGTATCCGGATAACAGTGCAAAGAAAGATTCGGCCTACACCATTTTTTACATGGGCATCAATGCTGGGGCTTTCCTCGGCATGCTGCTCTGCGGCTACATCGGCGAAAAAATCGGTTGGCATTATGGGTTTGGTTTGGCAGGGATTTTCATGTTTTTTGGCATGTTGCAGTTTTATTACGCGCAGCGGATTTTTGGTTTGCTGGGCAACCGCCAGAAAGATACCCCCGAGGCGGATCAGATAGCTGAAACAGGGGGCGCCGGTGAGCAACCGGCCGAAAAGGTGTCGAAGCGTGTGGTGCGCGACAGGCTGATCGTCATCGTTGTCCTGTGCTTGTCGAGTATCTTTTTTTGGATGGCGTTTGAGCAGGCGGGGGGCTCGATGAGCATCTTTGCGAAAGATTATACCCAGCGTGTGCTGGGTGGCAATGCGGCATTGACGTTCAAATGGGTAGATGCTATCCTGACGATTTTTCCGCTGCTTATCGTGACGTTGGTACTGTTTTCGTTGGCGAAAAAGATTTTTGCGGAGTATCCGATATCGATTTTTTTTACGGCATTGAGCTTTGCCGTTATCTGGTGCCTGGGTATCTGGAAAGTGCAGCGGGAATTCAATGCGGTGGAAACGGAAGTGGCGGCCTCCTGGTTCCAAATCCTCAATTCGTTTTTTATCATCACATTGGCTACGCCTTTCAGCAGGATGTGGGAGCGGGTATTCAACCCGAACGGGCCGGTAAAGTTTGCCATTGGATTGGTGCTCCTCGGAATCGGCTTTGCGGCCCTCGCTTATGGAAGCCGGGATATCCCGCAGGGTGCAGCCACGGCCCAGGTGAGCATGGTGTGGCTGGTGCTGGCCTACTTTTTCCATACTTCAGGCGAATTGTGCGTCTCACCCGTAGGGCTGTCGTATATGAGCAAGCTGTCTCCGAAGAGCTTTGCCGGATTCATTTTCGGCCTTTGGTTTGGTTGCACGGCTGTCGCCAATTGGTTGGCCGGTATGTCCGGAAGCTTAATCGACCGCATCAGCGAGGCGTATTCGCTTTCGACATTTTTCATGATTTTTGCGGTGATTCCGGGACTGGCCGGATTGATACTGGTGCTTTTTTCTCCGCTGCTGAAGCGGATGATGCATGGCATCCATTAGCCCGGTATCTGCAGCTTAGGTTTATCGTTACCTTGCCGGGCAAGGTAACGGTATTTTTGTATTCAACCTTTTGCCGATAATCGTTACCTTTATCGCCAAATTTCAGTCGATAGTGTCAGACAGCGTAGTCATTATTCCTACATATAACGAAAAAGAGAATATTGAAAGGCTCATTCGCAAAGTGTTTTCGCTTGAGGTGGCTTTTCATATCTTGGTCGTGGATGATGGCTCGCCTGATGGGACGGGGGCGATTGTCAAGCATTTACAAGCGGAGTTTCCCGAACGGCTGTTTTTGGAGGAGCGGGATGGAAAGTCTGGCTTGGGTACGGCTTATATTCATGGCTTCCGCTGGTGTATTGCAAGGGCGTATTCGTACATCTTTGAAATGGATGCCGACTTTTCGCACAATCCCGAGGATCTGCCCCGGCTTCGGCAGGCGTGCGTATCGGGCGCCGATATGGCCATCGGATCGCGGTATATTAAGGGCGTCAACGTGGTCAATTGGCCGATGAGCAGGGTGTTGATGTCTTATTTTGCCTCGGGCTACGTACGGCTGATTACGGGTATATCCGTGCGCGATGCGACAGCCGGTTTTGTGTGCTATAAACGGGAGGTGCTGGAGACTATCTCACTCGACCGGATTAAGTTTGTAGGCTATGCCTTCCAGATAGAAATGAAGTTCACGGCTATAAAGTATGGGTTTAAGGTCGTGGAGATACCGATTATTTTTACCGACCGCACGGAAGGTGTTTCCAAGATGAGCACGCGCATCTTCCGCGAGGCTTTTTTTGGTGTCATCCAGATGAAGATGCAGAGTTGGTTTAGGACGTATAAGCGATAGGCGACAGACGGGGAGCTTAAGGCATGCAGCCTACAGCTATACAGCACATAAAAAAGATGAACGAGCATTTGGATCCAAATCCTGATAGGTTGTCAAATTCGGAGCGCGAACTGGAAAAGGTGTTGCGCCCGCAGGCCTTTGAAGATTTTACTGGCCAGCAGAAAATATTGGAAAACCTTAAGGTGTTTGTACAGGCGGCTAAACTGCGGGGTGAGGCGCTTGACCATGTGTTGCTCCATGGCCCGCCGGGGCTGGGGAAAACCACCCTTTCGCATATCATCGCCAACGAAATGGGCGTGGGTATCAAAATTACATCAGGTCCGGTACTGGATAAGCCGGGCGATCTTGCCGGCCTGCTGACCAACCTGGAAGAAGGGGATATCCTTTTCATTGACGAAATACACCGGTTAAGCCCGTTGGTGGAGGAATACCTCTATTCGGCCATGGAGGATTTCCGGATAGATATCATGCTCGAAAGCGGCCCGAATGCACGTTCTGTACAGATTACCCTAAACCCGTTTACCTTGGTAGGCGCTACTACGCGTTCGGGATTGCTCACGGCTCCGCTCAGGGCAAGATTCGGCATCAATGCCCGATTGGAATACTACGATGCCAAGTTGCTGACGACCATTGTGCTCCGTTCGGCCAGCATCCTCCGTACACCCATTACCGAAGAAGGTGCCTATGAAATCGCCCGCAGGAGCCGAGGTACGCCACGGATAGCCAATGCGCTGCTGAGGCGTACGCGTGACTTTGCCCAGATAAAGGGGGATGGCAGAATCGATACGCCTATTGCGCAATATGCGCTCAATGCGCTCAATGTGGATGAGCATGGCCTGGATGAGATGGATAACCGTATCCTAATCACCATCATTGATAAATTCAAGGGTGGGCCGGTGGGCCTTAAAACCATAGCAACTGCGGTGGGCGAAGATGAGGGAACCATAGAAGAGGTCTACGAGCCTTTTCTTATCCAGGAAGGGTACTTGATGCGTACTTCCAGGGGGCGCGAATGTACAGAAATAGCCTATAGACACCTGGGGAGAATACACCACACAAAAGGGAATACGCTTTTCTGATGAGACCTATATGCATTCCCTGCCAAGGCAAGTATCACTGCCGCTAAAAAACAAATTATTGGGATGAAAATTTGAACATGATGAAAAGTAGGCCTATCTTTAGTGGCTTAAAACGAAAAATTCCTTTACCTTTACTATGATATATGAAACTACCTGGAATCACACTTTTCTTATTTACATGTTGTTTTATCATCGGAACGGGGTCTGCCCAAGCTCAGTTTGGGGATGAGTCGCCCGTGCCTTATTTCAGATATGCGCTGTCTGCCGGGGGAGGACCCGCGATGATTTCGGGCGATCTGCAAGGAAGGTTACTGGGCGGAGGCATTTTTGTCAGGGGCGACTATTTTCTGCACCACGGGATAAGTGTCAGCATCGAAGCGCAGGAAGGGATGCTGCGAAGTGGGGACCAAGGCGATGGCATCAGCCCCTATCCGGTGACGTTGTTGTTTTTCACCGGATTGGCGAGTGTCCGTTTCCACCCGCTCATGTTTATCCAGAATGATCACGACCGGAGGATCATGTACCGGAAGTCGTACCTCCAAAAGGCTATCAATACCGCGTATATTGGGGCAGGTCTTGGCGGCATGTTTAACTTCACCAGAAGCACAGCGGTAGAAACGTATACGAACGGATCGCGTTTTGGATACGTTTATCATGCAGACATTGGCCTCGATTTCCCGTTAAGCAAAATGGCTCCTTACCTAATGGATACCTTCATGTGGTACATCAATGTAAATGGCCAGTTGAACATGGCAGCCGACCAAGGCATGGATGGCTTCCCCGATGAGCGGGATAGCTATAGCATGTTTACGGTGGGCATAAAATTAAAACTTTGATGGCCTGCGCAACGTAGCCAGTATCTTTTTGCCCCGGCTTTGGATGGCCGCGGAGCCGTCCTTCATGAGAAAGGTGGTTTGTTGTACCAATTCGTCGGCGATCCACTCAAACTCGTTGCGCATGTTGAAGAGAATATCCATGCAATTGACCTGTACCGCTACCGGCGTACGGGGGTCAATAAGCCAGCCGAAAGCCGTCTCTACCAATCGCTCACCGTTTATTGTGCTACGGGCTTCCTGATAAAGTGTGGGGGCATTCGGGTGGGTAATGTGCATTACTATTTTGGTGAAGTGGCGCTGGCAGCTGTGGTTTTGCTGTTCAGGCAAACGGGACATGAACGTGTCCAATACGGGCATAAACCGCTTGGGATGATAAGTCGCGATATATTCCAGCACCCAGGCAGCTCGGAAGGCGATGGTTCCATGCTTTCGATCATAACATATATCGTGCAGTGTTTCCACGGAAAGGGTATCGTCCTCCGCCAAGGCGACCAAATTGGGCGCTTTGATGTTTACCTTCGCCGCAGCTAGTCTGTCAAATAGGTGGTGCTGACGCGGCATGTGCTAGGTTGTGCTTATTCATTTGTGCTCCCGTGCGTACAAGGATGAGGTAATCGGTAGTCGGTGATCAGCTAGGCTGACCACTGACCACCGACAAGGTGTCACTAAATGAACCGGTTTATCAGGTTTTCATAAAACTCCTGCCTGCCGCTGATGGTTTCGGGCTCGCCGGATGCCGCCGCAATGTTGCGGAGATCGGAGAGGGTCAGCTTGCCTTCTTCGAAATCCTTGCCTTTTCCCGCATCAAAAGAAGCATAGCGGTCGGCGCGGAGCTTCCGGTAGTCGGATTGCTGTAAGATGCTGTCTGCCACAATGAGCGCACGTGCAAACGTATCTGCACCACCGATGTGTGCATGGAATAAGTCTGCCCGGTCCGTGGAGTTGCGGCGTACCTTCGCGTCGAAGTTAATCCCTCCGCCGGCAAAGCCTCCCGCCTCAAGGATGATAAGCATGCATTCGGTAAGCTCGTTGATGTTGTTTGGGAATTGGTCGGTATCCCAACCGTTTTGGTAATCGCCGCGGTTGGCATCGATTGAGCCGAGCAGCCCCGCGTCAGCGGCTACCTGCAATTCATGCTGGAAGGTGTGTCCGGCCAATGTGGCATGGTTGACCTCGAGGTTCAGCTTGAAATCGCCGAGCAGATCATATTGCCGCAGGAAGCTGATAACCGTAGCGGCATCATAATCGTATTGGTGCTTGGTGGGCTCGCATGGTTTGGGTTCAATGAAAAATGTGCCTTTGAACCCTTGGCTGCGGGCATAATCCTTTGCAAGGTGAAGCACGCGGGCGAGGTGTTCCTGCTCACGTTTCATATCCGTGTTGAGCAGCGTCATGTAACCCTCGCGGCCGCCCCAGAATACATAGTTTTCACCACTTAAGGCGATGGTTGCGTCTAGTGCCGCTTTAATTTGTGCACCTGCGTGGGCCACCACCGAAAAATCAGGGTTGGTAGCGGCCCCGTTCATATATCGCTTATGCGAAAACAGGTTGGCGGTACCCCATAACAGCTTTACACCGCTGGCTGCCTGTTTTTCCTTCGCATAGCCGACCAGCGTTTGAAGCCGCTCTTCGTTTTCGGCTACATTATCGCCGTAGTCAACCATGTCGACATCGTGGAAACAATAATACGGCATGCCGATTTTGGTGATAAACTCAAAAGCAGCATCCATTTTGTCTTTTGCGCGTTGGATGACATCGCTGCTTTCATCCCAGGGGAAAAATAGCGTAGGTCCGCCGAAGGGGTCGCTGCCATTGCCATTGAACGAGTGCCAATAGGCTACGGCAAACCGAAGGTGCTCTTCCATGGTTTTGCCGGCAATAACTTTGCCCGCGTCATACCACCGGTATGCCAGTGGGTTGTCTGATGCGGGGCCTTCGTATTGGATTTTGCCAATACCTTTGAAATATTCTTTTTCGCCGATAAGTACGTTTGACATGTTTTTATATTTAATAGTTAATCGTTAATAATCAGTTGGTTCTCCTAATTCCTTGGCCAGTTGGTCATCCAGCAACTGCTTCCACTCTTGGTAAAATTCTTCGTAATGGGGCGACGCTTGCGGCTCTACTGTTTTGATGGCCTTTAGCTTGCTGAACGCTTCTTCGGCCGAGGTAAATATGCCCGAGCCAATGCCTGCCCCTAAGGCTGCGCCCACGCTGCCGTCGTTTTCGTATAATTCTACCGGTACGCGGGTCACATCCACGAATATCTCGGCAAACAGCTCGCTGAGAAACATGTTGGTCTGCCCAGCCCGGATGATGGCCGGATGCATGCCATTTTCGCGGATAATGTCCAACCCGTAGCGGAAGGCATAGGCAATGCCTTCTTGTGCAGCACGGAAGACCTGTGACCGCCCATGGGCATTGAAGTCGAGGTCAATAAACCGCGCACCGAGAATTTTGTTGTGCAGTATCCGTTCGGCACCGTTGCCAAACGGCAGGATTTTCAAACCATTGCTGCCGGGGTTTACGGCTTTGCCAAGCGTGTTCATCTGCTGGTAGTCGAGGCCGTGCCCGAAATGTTCTTTTACCCAGCGGTTGAGTATGCCGGTACCGTTTATGCAGAGCAATACGCCTGTCCGCGGCGTTTCCGGCGTATAGTTGACATGGGCAAAGGTATTTACACGCGAGGCGTGGTCGTAGACCAACTGGTCGCTGACGGCGTAGATAACCCCCGAGGTGCCCGCTGTCGCTGCGACCTCGCCGGGCTGCAGTACATTGAGGGACAAGGCATTGTTGGGCTGGTCACCGGCTTTATAGGCCACGGGGATGCCCGGCCTAAGGCCCAATTGCGCAGCCACCTCACTGCGCAGGGTGCCATGCTCGCCAAATAGGGGCTTGATGATTGGAAAGATCGATTCGTCAAACCCGAAGCATCGAACAATGTCCTCGGATATCCGATTGAGTTGGAAGTCCCAAAAGACGCCCTCAGACAGGGCCGAGATGCTGGTCGTGGCTTCGCCGGTCAATTTGAGGGCGATGTAGTCGCCGGGGAGCATGATCTGGTGAGCCTTGGCATAGGTGTCCGGCTCGTTTGCCTTCACCCATGCCCATTTTGACGCGGTAAAGTTGCCCGGTGAATTGAGCAGGTGCTCAAGGGTGTGCTGGTGCCCGATCTTGGCAAAAGCTTTGTCACCGATATCCACGGCCCGGCTATCGCACCAGATAATGGAGTTGCGTAGCGCATCGCCGTTTTTATCTACAATAACCAAACCGTGCATTTGGTAAGCAATGCCGATTGCACCAATATCATGTGCATTGAATGAAGCATTGGTGGTGAGCTTTGTAGTAGCCCGCGATACTTGTTCCCACCACATATCGGGAGATTGCTCCGCCCATCCGGGGATGACCGAAAGGATGTGGTTTTCATGGTCGTCCGGATAACGGGTAGACGCAATGCTTGTCTGGGTTTCGGCATCCACCACTGATACTTTAATGGATGAGGTGCCAATATCAATGCCTAATAGTAACATGGCAAATTTGTACTAGGTTTCATGGATAATGCTAACGTTGGCATAAAGATAGGGTATTCCTTTAGAATTCCAAAATCTATCACTACTTTTGTTTAGTTGCAAAACGATTTATTAGCCATTTAACCCGGTTCAGCTTGAAAAGAATTACGATTTTAGATATCGCGAAAGAACTTAACATTACGTTTTCCACGGTAGCACGTGCGCTCAATGACCACCCAGCCATCAGCGCCGCCACGAAACAGGCGGTACGTGAGACGGCCGATCGGTTGGGATACCGCCCCAATCGTGTGGCTTCTTCATTGCGCTCCGGCAAAACAAAAATCATCGGGGTGCTCGTACCCCGCTTGGATGTGAGTTTCTTCAGTTCGGTATTGCATGGCATCGAGGGGGTGATGAACGAAAATGGCTATACCATATTGCTTTTTCAATCGCAGGAGTCCATCAAACAGGAAGCCCGCGGTATCGAAACGTTCCTTCGCTCGCGCGTGGATGGCATCATCGCTTCGATTTCCTTGGAGACGGAAGGCAATGGCAGTTATAGTGAGGTCAGGGACCGGAATATACCGTTGGCTTTTTTTGATCGCGTACCGCAGGGGCTTGATGTGCCTGCGGTCACTATCGATGATTACCAAGGTGGGTTTATGGCTACCGAGCATCTGATTAAGGCGGGCTACCGCCGGATTGTGCATATCAACCAGTACCGCGATATCAATATTTTCAACGAACGTTTGCGTGGCTACTTGGACGCTTTGAAACAATATGGACTCCCTATCGACGAAAATTTGATCATCAAAGGAGACTTTTCCCTGGAATTTGGGCGCCAATGCGTGCGTGAATTGATGGCTGCGCGCATTGATTTCGATGCGATATTTACGTTGGAAGACTTTACGGCCATGGGGGTAGTGCAGGAATTAAAGGCGATAGGCAAACGTATTCCCGCAGATGTTGGCATTGTCGGCTTCGCTAATGAAGCGTTTACCAACCTGGTGAGCCCGACGATATCCACCGTTGACCAGTGTACGGTGGAAATGGGAGAGGAGGTGGCGCGTTTGTTCCTTAAACTGCTTAAAAAAGGCGACTATTACAAGCATAAACCCGAAAAAATCGTCCTGACGCCGCGCTTGCTCGTCCGTGAAAGCTCATCCCGCTGAGTTTCCGCCACCGCGGTGTTGTTCATTGCCGAACAGGTGGTGCCGATGGAAAGCGGCCAGTCCTGTAATCGCTAATGCCAACGCCGGGATAAGCACGTAAAACCCGAGGATATTGTGCGTGTCATAGATTGACATATATCCTATAGTAATAGCGGTAATAACCCCAATGGCATCGGCCATTGGGTCGGTCGCTAATGTACGGAAGATCCACGAACGGTTTGGTGCTGGATGGATAATTTTTAATACCTCTCGGTAGCTTTTCCTATGGGGCAATTCGCTGGTTGGGCGACTCGTCCATAAAAAGGTACGTATCCTGATAGCCACCAAAATCAACGATTATTTTTTGAAATACAATACCAGGGTCCAATGGCTTTACGATTAATGTCTGTACCCCGTCGGCCGTAGCGGGCAGCGGGAGCTTCGCTTCTTTCCTGACCACCCGGCGGGCCACTGTTGGGTAAAATGTCGTATAGATATTCTCCGGTTTTTCGTTCAGGTCGGCATTGAAGTTTATGGTTTTTTCCTCACCGCCCTCAAATCCTATGGTGTACTCATGGCCTTCGTCATCATGGAACGCCAAGGTCGATTTGACGACCACATGTACCGTCACCTCGGTGACGTCTTTCGGGATCTGCATCTTATAGGAAAGGGAAGCGCTGCCAATCGGTTTCGAATAAGGCATCACGGCCATGCCGCTCAACGTACGTCCCATATGAGGAATAACCGTCCATTTGGCTTCCGGGGCGTCTTTCGCTTCAAAATAATGCTCCGCCTCGATTACTACGACATCATCCTTGCCGGTAAACAGATAACCGCCAACGGCTTTCTCGGGGTCCGCAATGCGGTGTATTTCCGGTAGGGTATCTTCGGGGAAGTTATCGTTCCACGAGGTGTATCCGATCTTTTTCTGAATCATCATGCCATCCCATTTGCCGCCGGCCATCACCTTGTTGTACTGATGGCTCAACTCCTTGTCTCGCTTGAACGCCGCCTCCACCTTGTCGGCCCAGGCGTTTGCCTGTGGATTGTTTTCCTTGTACAGCTTATGGTTCATGGCCTGGGCATAGTACATCTCGTACAGATTTGCCATGGCCTGCACCGGGTAGCGGATCAGTTGCTGATAGGCATCCCGGTATTCCGGCTTGAGCGTGAGATACTGGCGCAAAGCTTCCGCTTCCAGTTTGACGTATTCATCGGATACTTTTTTCCACTCCCCGGTCTCGATATTGTAGGTGTGGCGGTCTAGCATCTCCGGCGTGACGCGTCCGTTGTATTTACTGTATACGTTCAGGATACGGCTCGCTTCTTCGGCTTGCTCTTCCCCGAATTGCTGGGCGCAGAACTCCCGGGTATGGTCCAGCAGGTTATCCACGGTGAACTTGCCCGGATTCCATGCCATATCCAGGAAAAGCGTGATCGGGTATTCCATAGGTTTCAGGTCGCCCACATTCACGATCCAAATTTTATCCACGCCATAATCGTAGGTCAGTTGGAGTTGTTCCCACATGTTCTGGATAGGGGTGACGTTCAACCATTTCGTATTGCGGGGCGCGCCTACGTAGTCGAAATGGTAATACATCCCCCAACCTCCGGGGTGGTTCCGTTCTTTTTCTCCCCTCGGCAGGCGGCGCACGTTACCCCAGTTGTCGTCGCACAACAGCATGATAACATCGTCGGGCACCCGCAGCCCCATATCAAAATAACGCTGCACTTCCTTGTATATAGCCCAAACCTGGGGAGTTTTTTCGGGTGCCTTACCAGAGGCCTCTTGGATAATCTGCCGCTGGTTTTTGATGATTTTCTCCAGAAGTTTAATATTATCCTCATCACGCGGCACATACTTGTGGTCTTCGCCTTCCTTGGCGCCCATAGGGGTATCGCCATCGCCGCGCATACCGATGGTGATCAGGTCTTCGGTACCTGATGCCCGCTCGATCCCCTCGCGGAAAAAGCGGTCTATCACCTCCTGATTGGTACTGTAATCCCACGCGCCGTACTCGTTTCGCTTCCTGGCCCACTCCTGGTGGTTGCGCGCCATCGGCTCGTGGTGGGTGGTTCCGATGATGATCCCCATCTCATGGGCTGTCTTGCTGTTTTCCGGGTCGTCCGCGTAGAAGCTCCAGCTCCACATGGCCGGCCAGAGGAAGTTGCCGCGCAAACGGAGGATCAGTTCGAACACCCGGGCATAAAACCGGTGGTCGCCGTACTGGGTTCCATACGTATTGAGTACCCAAGTGGTCAAACAAGGCGCTTCGTCGTTCAGGAATATACCTCGGTATTTCACTGCCGGTTCTCCCGCTGTATAGCTGCCTCGGGCGATGGACAAATTTTGCTGGAGGACTACCGGGACATCCGCCCAGTCGTACCACGGCGACACGCCTATCTGTTCGGACAGTTCGTATATGCCGTATATCACCCCCCGTTTGTCGCTGCCGGCAATCACCAGCGCTTCTTTTACTCCCGGCAATGGATGGTCGACTACCGTCATCAGGTATTTTTCGTTTTTGCCTTTCAATTCAGTGCCGTCGATCTTCTTTTCCGTGATCAACTCGTTGATGTAACGGCTCTTCAATGTGCCCACGATGATCAACCGGCTGCTATCCGGCCGGAAGACAAGGGTTGCACGGTTGCCCGATACCCTGCCAAAATCTTCCTGGAGGTTCCGGGCAGCGATCATTACCCCCCCATCTTCGTTTTCATCAATCAAAATCGTACCCGGCGTGGCGTTTTCAATTAATGTAAACCGGTCAGGAGACAATTGCGTGGACGTTATTCCCTTATGGTCAATAGCCAGTGCCTGTAAGCCGATCGCTGCCAGTAATACGGTCAATAGAAAGTCCCTCATCATTGTGTTGTTCTTGTTTTAGTCATCTCCTTGATTTTGCCCCGCTGTTTAGCCGGTGCGCCGAAGTAAGATGTATCTTCTGTGGTGGTCTTCTGATGGCTCAAAAATGGACCAGGGTGCCTGCAACCCCGCGCCGTGTATCGGGATATTTTTGTCTTCCTCGCCGACAGGACTTCTCGGGTGACGACTACGCCAATAGGAAAATAGTCTGCATAATAATCTTTTAGCCCTTTCTCCTGCCGGGAGCCGACGAACGATGTGCTGGCCAACGCCAGTAAACCGATGAGCAATGGTAGTCCTTTTCATAGCTGGTATTGGTTATTATATACCCGGCACAAAATGGAATTGCAGGTTTTCGTAGTATTCCAGCGGATGTTCCGGCTGCTCCAATCCATCAGGGATGGGCATGCCCGAAAATTGCTGGAAGTACAACACGCAGGCATCGCGCCATAGGGTGGCCTCCTGGTGCTGGATGGCCAGCAAATCACTGACCTCCTGAAAGACCGTCGAATCGACCTTGCCGCGCTGTGCTTCCCATACGGCTTGCATATCGGCTACTTCCTCCACGCCGCCATAGTAGTGGCCGCAGAGTGCTTCCCAGAGTGTTTCGCCGGATTTCATCCGGAAATCCCATGGGAGGTGATGAAACCAAAGGAGGTATTCATCGGGGCAGGTCTGCGGGTCTGCAAACAGTGCCTGTACTTCGGGCGCATATTGGCTGAGGGCTCCACTGCCTGAGGCCGTCCGATCGAAACCAATGCCGTCCTTGCCAGCTTGGTGGTAATAAACCGATGTCCAGTCGGCCCGTTGTTTGTCCTTGATCCAGGGACCGGGGCCATAGTGGTGGCTCCATCCCATCAGGTGATGGAGGCCAAGGGGGGTCATGTAATTGACGACAGTCTCGCGCGACTGCATCATCATCGGCAGCAAAGTACCGATAAGGGAAGCATCGTTGCCGAAGGTGCGGCGCAGCCAATCTTCGGCAATAGTACCGGCATCGGCATCGGGGTCCCAAGCCATTTTTCCATAGGCAAACCAGTTGGCCTGGGCAAAGGGATGCCCTGTCCAGTTGATGGCTGTACCTGTATTGGCTACGCCCGCCATGGCTGTGAGCTTTTGCCCGGTTAATGAGCCATCAATTACACGTGCAACGGTGGAATGTGGGCCATCGGCATACGTGTCGGCCAGTAGTGTTTCACTGAATAATGTGCCCAAATAGGCTAGGTTGGTGGCAAAACCGAGGTATTCTTGTGTGATTTGAAATTCCATCATCAGCGGCGTGCCGGGCATGGCGCCGAAGAGCGGATGAAATGGCTCGCGCGGCTGGAAGTCGATGGCGCCGTTCTTGACTTGGACGATGACGTTGTCACGGAATTGGCCATCAAGGGGTTTAAATTCGTTGTAAGCCTGCTTGGCGCGATCTTCGGGCTCCGTATCTTCATAGACAAACGCCCGCCACATGACCACGCCGCCGTGCGGATTCAGCGCATCGGCTAACATATTGGCTCCCTCGGCATGGCTGCGTCCGTAGTTTTGCGGGCCGGGCTGCCCTTCGGAATTGGCCTTCACGAGGAAGCCACCAAAATCGGGAATATAGCGGTAAATCTCGGCTACTTTGTCGTTCCACCACTGCTGCACCTCGGGGTTGAGCGGGTCGGCGTCAGCAAGGCTGCCCAGTTCAATGGGTGCGCTGAACCGCGCAGACAGGTATACCTTGATACCATAGGGCCGAAAGATGTCGGCTAACGTGGCTGCTTTTTCGAGATAAGGTGCTGTGAGCATGAGCGCGTTGGCATTGACGTTGTTGAGCACGGTGCCGTTGATGCCGATGGAGGCATTGGCCCGGGCATAGTCTGTATAGCGCGGGTCGCGGTACCCCGGCAGGCGATGCCAGTCCCACAGGGAGAAGCCTGCATAGCCGCGTTCCACAGTGCGGTCGAGGTTATCCCAATGATTGAGCAGACGCAAAGCAATCTTGGGTTGGGTAGTGGTGGCTAGCTGGGAGATGTCCTCACCGCGTTGCAAGACACCAAGAAATGCATAGACACCGTATAATATGCCGCTGCTTGTATTGGCAAGGATGACCGTCGTAGGCTTGCCTTTGATAGCAGTATGATGGATACCATATCCCTCGTCACCGACGTGCCGGAGATGCTCCGCTATGGCTTCACCCGCCAGCCAGGGGAGGGTAGCAGGTGTGCCTATGACCAACGTGCCGGTCTCCTGGAGCGTGTCGACCGATTTTAGGCATTCTCCCAGCAAACCGTTCACCGCGGTGAGCAGCTCCTGCCTGGCGACACTGTCTGTTTGACTTGTCACCGGGAAAAGTAAGGCTCTGAGCTGCTGTTTGTAGTTGGCGGCCGTTTCGGTAGGTAGCGGTTTGAAATCCAGCCACAGTCGATAACCGGATTGGGCCGCAAGGGGAAGATTGTGGCAGCACACACAGGCAAGAAACAGTAAAATGCGAATAGTGATGTTCATAATCGGTTTATTTCATGACTAATTTAATTATTATCGTCGGGTAGAATCCCGTATAATCAATTCATGGCGCAGCACGATAGTTGCAGCGGTTTGTTGTTCGCTGCCTTCATTCAGCAGGTTGATGAGTGTCCTAGCCGCCACTTCTCCCATTTCGTGCCCTCGATAATTGACCGTGGTGAGGTTGGGCTCAACGACCGTAGCGATCGGGTCGTTGTTGAACCCTGCAACGAGCATATCTTTCGGAACGTATACGCCATTACGTCTCAATTCCTGCATACAGGCCACCGCACAAGTATCATTGGCCCCGAAGATGGCATCAGGCCGTTCCGTCAGTGCACAGATGTGTTTAGCCGTACGGATACCATCTTCCGCGCTCAGATTGTTGACGATAAGCCAGTCTTCTTTGAATTGAATGCCGGCGTCAGACAGGGCATCTTTGTATCCTTTGAAGCGCTGGCTATAGACGTTCCGGTTGAGATTGCCTGCAATATGCATGATACGCCTTGCACCTTGTTGGATAAGGTAGGACGTCAGTTCGTAAGCTGCCTTATGGTTATTGATAACGATATTCGGACAGTTGGGATGTTCAAAGACACGATCAAAGAAAATCAAGGGAATATTCTTGTCCATGAAGCGTTTGAAATGGTCAATTCCAGTTGTGGTGTAGGCTAAGGATACCAAAAGGCCGTCTACCCGGTTGTTGAACATCGTGACGGCGTTTTTCATTTCCTTTTCCATGGTCTCCAACGATTGGCTGATGATTAATTCATAGCCTGCTTCGTTCGAAACCTTTTCCATACCTGCGATGACATCAGACATAAACATGCTATTCAACCGTGGCACAATCACACCGATTGTATAGGTACGTTTTGTTCGCAGGTTGCGTGCAAATGTATTGAAGCGATAGCCCATGCGCTCGGCTTGGGCAAAAATCTTGTCTTTGGTGGCCTGTTTTATGGCCGGATGGTTTTTAAGCCCCCGGCTTACCGTGGCTGCCGATATGTGCAATGCCTCTGCAATGTCATAAATGGTTACTTCTTTTTTCTCGTTGGGCGTACTCATCTGTTTGGTAAAATACGGTTCACAAAATGGTTCGGCTAAAATAAGAAAAAAAATTTTTTTGCAATCGGTTGCATAAAGTAATTTTTGTTTTTATCTTTACCCACAGTAAGAGATAACCAAAGTCCATGCGGACATTATAAACCTTACCCATTTTTATTTTCAATGGTAGGGTCGTTGTAAAAGGTGAATATGCCAACGTTGGAACGGTGCAGGTGAGAAGCGGGTTGTATGGACTTCTATAAAGCGCAATTAACTAAATTATTAAACCAATAAAATCCTACAGTATGATAAGCGTATACAAATCGGGATTGCGGCGGCAGCGAAAATATTCGATAAGGGCCGCTTGTGTATCGTTGCTATTATTTTTTTGTTCGGCATATGTTATCGCACAGGACGACGGCGTGGGAATATCCGGAGTTGTCGTTGATGAAACGGGCGAAGTGCTAAGCGGTGTTTCCATACGGTCGAGTGCTGGCACGGCCAGCACATCCACGGACGACGGAGGCCGTTTCACCATCCGTGTTCCGGCAAACAGTACATTGATATTCAGCTATGTTGGATACACTGCGCAAGAAATCAAGGTGGGGGGTGCCGACCAGCAACTGACCGTCACGATGGTGGCGGAAGCCAGTGCGCTGGACGAAGTGGTCGTGGTTGGATACGGTACCCAACGGAAAGAAGCGGTTACGGGTTCCGTTGCGACCATTGGCGGTGATCAGATGCGCGATGTGCCATCAGCCAATATTTCGCAGGCGTTGCAGGGCCGTTTGCCAGGAGTGCAATTGTCGCAAACCTCTTCCCAACCGGGTGCAACCACGCAAATCCGCATCCGCGGCACGCGCTCTTTGAATGCGAGCAACGATCCGTTGGTCGTCCTTGATGGTATTCCCTTTCCGGGATCAATCGGAGACATCAACCCGAATGATATTAAAAGTATAGATATCCTAAAGGATGCCTCTGCTACCGCCATTTATGGATCACGCGGCGCCAACGGGGTTATCCTGGTGACGACCAACAAAGGACAGAGCGGACAACCGGCACGGGTGTCTTACAACAGCTTTCAGGGCTTAAAGAATGTTTTTTCCAAATATCCCATGATGAATGGGCCGGAATTTGTGGCGCTTCGGACGGCAGCTGGCCAATACCAGAATGGCTTGGATGAATCCGATGACGTAGACACCGATTGGCAGGACCTGTTTTACCGAACAGGGAACGTAATCAGTCAGGATGTAGGCGTCTCAGCAGGGACTGAACGGGGCAACTATAACTTCGGTGGAGGCTATTTCCAGGATGAAGGCGTGGTACCCACGCAAAAATACAGCCGTATCTCATTGCGCGGTACGGTCGATCAGCAGCTGGGTGATTATTTCCGGATTGGATTTACGACCAATAATAATTACAACGTTACGGCAGGCTCTCAAGTGGGACTGTACAGTGTTTTAAGCATGTCGCCCATTGCCAATCCGTACAACGAAGACGGTACATGGAAACGGACCATACGCATGCCCCTGGACGATCCGTGGACAGTTTCCAGAGAGATCATCGAGAGTGTGCAAGACCAGTGGTTGAATGAGACGCGGGCTTATGCCACGTACAACTCGCTATACGGCGAAGTGAGCGTCCCTTGGGTTGAGGGGCTGAAGTACCGCATTAACCTCGGCCTCGACTATCGCCAGAGCAATGGTGGGGCTTATACCGGAGAGGGGATAAATAGTAACAACCCCACGACACCATCAACCGCTTCCATCAGCAACTCGCACACCTATCACTGGGTCGTCGAAAACCTGCTGAGTTATGATCGGACGTTCGCGGGAAAACACCATATTAACATAACCGGCCTTTATTCTGCCGAGCAGAATAAATTCAACCGCTCGGCAATGGCTGCGCGGGATATCCCCGCCGATGCGTTCCAGTTTTATAACCTCGGGCAGGCGCTTGGCGAAATTACGATTGACCCCGCCGGCCAGCAATATGAGTTATGGGGGCTGATGTCGTGGATGGGCCGTGTGATGTATTCCTATGACGACCGTTATATGCTGTCGGCTACCTTGCGGTCGGACGGGTCCTCGAGGCTGGCAACCAGCCACAAATGGCATACCTATCCGGCGATCTCTGCCGGTTGGAATATCGGCAGGGAAGCATTTATGCGTGATGTTTCGTTTGTCGATATGTTGAAACTCCGTGTGGGTTATGGGCAGACCTCCAATCAGGCGATTGCTCCTTATGCCACACTGGGACGTTTGAATACGAGGCCGTACAATTTTGGTAATGACAACTATGCTGTTGGGTATTACGTTTCTCAACTGCCAAATGCGGGGTTGGGTTGGGAATATTCAGAGACCTGGAATTATGGAGTGGACTTCGCGTTCTGGAATAGCCGCCTGTCCGGCACGTTGGAGTATTACTCCACCCAAACGAAAGACCTGCTGATGAATGTGAACCTGCCGAGTACCGCAGGGGTGGGCAGCTATACGGCCAACGTTGGGCAAACACAGAACAAAGGCCTTGAGCTTTCACTTAATGGCGTCATACTGGAAGACCGTAATGGCTGGACGTGGGAGGCCGGCATAAACATCTATGGCAACCGAAATAAGCTGGTGGCCTTGTCGTCGGGACAGGATCGGGATGAAAACAACTGGTGGTTTGTGGGCCACCCCATTGACGTCGTCTTTGACCATGAGTACATCGGGCTTTGGCAGGAAGGAGATCCATACCTGGATATCCTCGAACCAGGCGGCAACGTGGGCATGATTAAGGTGAGGTACACCGGCGATTATAATGCAGATGGGACTCCCGTGCGGGCAATCGGGCCCGATGACCGGCAGATCATCAGCATGCAGCCGAATTTTCAAGGTGGTTTTAACACCCGTATCGCGTATAAGAATGTCGACTTAAGTGCCGTAGGTATGTTCCAAAGCGGTGGTAAGCTCATCAGTACCTTGCATTCGTCATCCGGTTACCTCAACCTGATGAGCGGACGCCGAAATAATGTACAGGTGGATTATTGGACACCGGAAAACACCGGTGCCCGTTATCCCGCGCCGGGTGGTGCCATCAGCGGTGACAACCCGCGGTACGGAAGCACCCTAGGGTATTTTGATGCGTCGCACCTGAAGATACGGACGCTGTCACTGGGTTATAATTTCGGTCAGCACAACTGGATGGACAGGGTAGGCATCGACCAATTGCGGTGTTACGTAATGGTGCAAAATCCGTTTGTCCTGTTATCGCCGTTTCACCGGGAGACGGGCATGGATCCCGAAACCAACTCGTTTGGCGATGAAAACGCCGCGGTAACCACGACTTACCAAAGCCGCCTGCTGACCATCGGTACGAATGCGCCCGCAACACGCAGCTTCCTGTTTGGTGTTAACCTAGCTTTTTAAACGAAATAGCCATGAAATATACACGTAATATCAACTATATCGGAACGGCGGCAATCGTGCTGTTCCTGTCGGCATGTTCCAAAATCCTGGATGAACAGCCACGTAGTATCTATGAGCCTGGGTTCTTCACAACGGAAAAGGGTATCCAGGGCGGTATCACCTCGATGTATGCGCATTTACGTTATATCTACGGAAATGCCTATTATTACAACGCTACGCTCACCGGTACGGATGAAGTGACGTACGGCCAGCAAGCAGACGACAATTTTCTGGCCATGGACTTGAGTGGGCGCGCAGAACTCAATTCCAACAATAGCCGGGCCGATGTGCTGTGGAATGTGGTTTACAGCAACATCAATACGGCAAGCGGCATCATTGAGCATGCCGCCCAGATGGAGACGGTCTCGGATGCCCTGATTGCCGAGGCACGATTTTTCCGGGCGTTTGACTATTTCATGCTCGTGCAGACTTTTGGCGGGGTACCGCTGGATCTGGGGGCGGGTGAGCTGGCATTCAATACCAATCCTTCCAGAACTTCGGCGCGCAATACGGTACCCGAGGTGTACACCCGGGCAATATTCCCGGATCTGCGCATTGCCGTAAACGATTTGCCGGATGCAGGTCGTGTAACAGGTGGTGCAACCAAAACACTTGCCCGGCTTTACTTGGCAAAAGCGTATTTGACGTATGCCTGGTGGCTGGAAAACCCAAACAACATCCCCACCTATCCGGAAACGGATCGGACCGATCCGGATGGACATGACGCCCAATGGTATTTCCAGCAAGCCTATGATATCGCGACGGAAGCCATTGACAACCCCGGTCCCTTCGGTTTACAGGAGACATTCTACGATGTCAATTTGGGGCCGAATGATCGCAACAATGAATTGCTCCTGTATGCCGACCATACGGAGACCAGTGAGTTTTATAATGGGAGCAGCTTGACGTATAGCAACGGCGAAGGGACAGAGAATTTCGCCGGTTGGATGATGACCTGGAATTATACCGAAATCCGGAGCAGTTCGTCGAATTCGGCGTGGACGGCTGTGAGTTCAGTCCAGCGGGAGGCTGTTCAGGCGTTGGGGCGGCCTTGGGTACGGATGAGCCCCACCATCGGAGCGATAACCAACACGTTTGCCGACAAGACAAACGATTCGCGCTACGATGGTACATTTACCACCGTTTACCGTGGGAATTGGAATAAAGCCGGCGTCAGTGGCCCGGTTTACAACGTGAATTACGCACCAGTCAGCCCCGGAGATGCCATCCTGACCTTTTTGGATGAAGAGCCGGACCAAGCCATTGACTATTCCAATTCAATGTATAATAGTAATGTAGGCGCAGGGATATTGCCCGGACGGAGTGATTTTGTGATATCACCTCGGGGAATCAGCCGGCGGGTTTATCCGGGGCTATGGAAGCTCGGACCCTACCGCACGGACAACGGCAATGGGCTGGGAGAACCGAACGCAGCGAGCACTCGCCCATTCAATATCGCTAAATTCTCGGAGCTCTATTTTATTGCGGCTGAAGCGGCCGTCAAGGGTGCGTCGGGCGCTCGTAACGCACGGGATCTCATCAACGTTATCCGTGCAAGGGCCGGAAAATGGCGCTGGGACAACAACGGGAATACGGAAAAGGTGGCAGACAACAGCGCCGCCATGGTGGCTGGGACGCCGGCAACGATCGATATCAATTACATTCTTGCCGAACGTTCGCGCGAGTATTACGGCGAAGGCTATCGGTGGTATGATCTGGTGCGTACACAGAAATGGGAGGAGCTGGCTGGCGTGTATGAGATCTGTGGCCCCAATATCGGCGACCATACGCCGATAACGGTGACACGCAGCATCCAACCCTACCATTACCTGCGTCCGATACCGCGATCTCAGCTCGATGCCATGGAAGGCGATCGAGAAACTTATCAAAATCCAGGATATAATTAGTCAGTTAATACCGTCAAGGTTGAAAGCGGGCCGCTCCTTTGTTGGAGCGGCTTTCGTTTTGTTAGGTGCGGCTATTGGCTATCACTATACGGGTGAATCGTCACGATCTTTTCATCGCCATCATACCGCAGTTCGGTAGCCTTGATATTGCGGAGATGGGTTTTGCCACCGGATAGTGCTAATAGCTTGCCTGTCGGCCAGGGTAAGCCGATATAGACCTTTCTGGATGAGGACCCGGAACGATTACTTATCCCATGGTACGGGCGATAATAACGTTGGTGCGGGCGTGTAATGCGGATAGCCTCTTTTAGTTTACTGACCCTGCCGCAATTACGCGGTAAAACGCAGCCTTGGGTTTAAACTGTCTGTCGAATAATAACGGGTAATTGGTCCGTCCACGAACAGGCCAGTTATTCAACCAGGACTGACCATCGCTAACACCCCAAAAGGTGATTCGGCTGATGCTATCCCGGTATTTGATAAACAGCCGGAAAAGGGATTCATACGCAAGGGCTTGCACGTGTTGGATGGAATCGGGCAGGCCGCCCGAATAGGGATCCATTTCGGCACGGTATGCCGCCTTCCGACCAATATCGGCTATATTGCTATCCCACGGATTGGGTAATACGCTTAAATCGAGCTCCGTAAACATCACTTCGATACCCAATGCGCTGAACTCCTGTATGCTCTCTTCGATATCTTCCATTGGAACATCACCGGCCCGCCAATGCCCCTGTATCCCGACACCGTCGATCCGTACACCGGCAGCTTGTATCGATTTGATTAGTGAAATAGCCCCTGCACGTTTTTGGGGCTGTTCGATATTATAGTCGTTATAATATAATTTAGTGTTTGGTGCCGCCTTTTGAGCAAGCCGGAACGCTTCAATGATGTAATTTTTACCGAGCTTTTCAAGAAAAATAGAATTCCGCAGGGTACCATCTTCATTCAGTGCTTCGTTGACGACATCCCATGATTCGATCAGGCCGTCGTAGCGGCTGGCGACCGTTTCGATATGGTTTACGAAATACTGCCGAACAGAGTCGACGTCATTTATCTGACGTATGTAGTCCGGCAATTGGCTATGCCATATCAAGGTGTGTCCATTCACTTTCAAGCGATGCTTGGCTGCATAGGCCACCAGCTTGTCAGCGAGTTCAAAATCAAATCGATTCCAAGCAGGATGAAGGATGTGAGCCTTCATGATATTCTCCGGCGTAATGGCGCTGAACTGCTGCTCGATCAAGTTGGACTCGGCACTGTCTTTGCCTGCTATTTGGCTCGTGTTCAGGCAGGTGCCTATTAAAAAGTCATCTTGGAATATGGTTTTAAGTGATGGAATCCTGTCGGTCTGTACGGCTTGACAACGTGCGGCGTAAGTGTTAAATACGAGGCTTCCTAAACATAGGATAAAACGGAGATGGACTGTCTTCATTTTTTTCATTATTCAACCGATTGCGTTACTGATGTAAAAATACTATTTATTAATTGTATTTTTAACACCAATAAAATTTGTGCTTTTATATTAATCAATAATGACCAATTTAAACAAATGTTCCTTATGTTTTTTGCTGATTTGGTGCGGATTTTTACCCTTACGGCTTGCGGCACAGGAGGTGGCACGCAACCCAATCATGTATGCTGATGTTCCCGATGTGTCGATGATTCGTGTAGGCAATTGCTATTATATGAGTAGCACGACCATGCATTTGAGTCCAGGCGTACCGATAATGAAATCAGGTGACTTAGTCAACTGGAAAATCATTGGATACGCTTATGATACGTTAGCCAATATTGACGATCTAAAGCTGGCGAATGGAAAAAATGCCTATGGTAGAGGTTCGTGGGCAAGTAGCCTACGATACCATGATGGTACGTATTATGTGTCTACATTCTCGCAGACTACTGGAAAAACCTATATTTTCTCGACCACGGATATCGCAGCAAGGCAATGGAAACGATCGTCATTCGCGCCAAGCTACCATGACAATTCCTTGTTTTTCGATGACGATGGCCGGGTGTATATGGTCTACGGGGGCGGAGAAATCCGTTTGCTGGAATTGAACGATGACCTTTCGGGACTGAAGCGGGGTACCAGTGAGCGTGTCATCATCGAAAATGCAACCGCGCCGTCCGGCCCGAATGTCATGCTGCCTGCAGAAGGGTCGCAGCTTTTCAAGGTGGAGGGGAAATATTACCTGTTCAATATCAGTTGGCCCCAAGGTGGGATGCGTACTGTGATCATTCACCGGGCAGAACAATTGACCGGTCCTTGGGAGGGGCGGGTGGTTTTACAGGATAAGGGCGTTGCCCAAGGTGGCTTGATCAGTACGCCGGAAGGGGCGTGGTATGCTTATTTATTCCGCGACTACGGTGCAGTTGGGCGCATCCCATACCTCGTCCCGGTGCGATGGGAAGATGGGTGGCCTGTTTTGGGTGTGGATGGGAAAGTGCCTGAGACACTGGATCTCCCTGCCTCGAAAGGGCTAATGCCCGGTATTGTGGCTTCGGACGAGTTTGAGCGGACAGTGGGTGAACCACCCCTGCCGTTAGCATGGCAATGGAATCATAATCCGGATAATGACCTGTGGTCGGTGACGGAGCGCCCGGGTTACCTTCGGCTAACCACCGGACGGCTGGATACTACCATTTTACAGGCAAGGAATACCTTAACACAGCGTACATTTGGACCGAAATCTTCCGCGGAAACTGCCATTGATATCTCCCATATGAAAGATGGCGACGCGGCTGGGTTGGCGCTGCTTCAGCGTAAATATGGCTGGGTTGGAGTGGTATCGGAAAATGGCGTCAAGTCGATTGTCATGGTCAGTGGAGAATCGGAACGGCCTGTAGAAAAGATGCGTGTCCCGCTGCGCCAGCCGATGGTATACTTCAAGGCCGTAGGTGATTTCAAAGACCGAGTGGATACCGGCTATTTCTATTATAGTTTAGACGGGAAACAATGGATTGCTATCGGGTCGCCTATTAAGATGGAATATACGTTACCTCATTTTATGGGATATCGCTACGGTGTGTTCAACTATGCCACAAAAGCAACCGGCGGATTCGTGGATGTCGATTACGTGCGATTTTCAGACGGAATGTAACATATTCGAGTGTTTACGAAACATAGCCTTAAGTAAGCGACGACATTTCCTCGTTAGTTTTGCGTCCCGCGATTCATCGCTTTGGGTCTACGCTAATGGGTATTTGATAAATTTAATGACTAAATTGGTTGATGAATACATGAAAAACGTATGGGTATTTTTAGGGTCGTTGATAGTGTTTTCGGCGACGTTATTACGGTATGAGACTTCTTTCGCGCAACAAAAGGATGCGAGTAAAGTAGTAGTCTTCAAGAATTTTAACTATCGCGGAGACGATCAGGTATACAAAGAACATCCGCTAGAACCCGATGAGTTTTACTCGCCGATACTCCAGGGTACCTATCCTGACCCCAGCATCACCCGTAAAGGAGGTGATTACTACCTCGTGTGTTCGTCGTTTGCCTTTTTTCCCGGTGTACCAATCTTCCATTCCACCGATCTGGTTAACTGGACGCAAATCGGCCATGTGCTGGATAGGACTTCACAGCTTAAGGTCGACTCCGCAGGTATGAGCATGGGCGTCTATGCACCCGCTATCCGATACAATCCTGTCAACGAGACCTTTTATATGATAACCACCCAATTTGCCGGTGGATTCGGTAACATCGTGGTGAAAACGAAGAACCCCCATCAGGGATGGAGCGATCCCATTAAACTCGCCTTCGATGGGATAGACCCATCGCTTTTCTTCGACGATGACGGCAAAGCTTACGTGGTACACAATGATGCGCCGGACAAGGGAAAGGAGCAGTACCAGGGGCATCGGGTCATCAAGATCTGGGATTACGATTTGGAAAAAGATCAGGTTGTGCCGGGTACGGATAAAATCATCGTAGATGGTGGAGTGGATATCAGCAAAAAGCCCATCTGGATCGAGGCACCGCATATTTACAAGAAGAACGGCCGCTACTACCTCATGTGTGCGGAGGGCGGTACGGGCGACAACCACAGCGAAGTCATTTTCTCCAGCGACCAACCGCGGGGACCGTACGTCCCGGCGGCCGAAAACCCGATATTATCGCAACGCCACCTGCCGAAAGACAGGCCGTACAAGGTAGACTGGGCGGGACATGCCGATTTGGTGGAAGGACCGGACGGACGGTACTACGGGGTGTTTCTGGGTATCCGGCCGAATGAAAAGGGCAGAGTGAATACGGGGCGGGAGACGTTTATACTGCCCGTCGACTGGACCGGGGAATTTCCGGTTTTCAAGGAAGGCATGCAACCGTTGTCACCTAAGCTGAAAATGCCCGCAGGTGTAAAAAACAAGACCGGCGAGCATGGTTACTTCCCTAACGGTAACTTCATCTTCGAAGAGGACTTTAAGGGTGATGTGCTGGACCTCCGGTGGTTTGGTTTAAGGGGGCCTCGCGAGCGGTTTATCCGTTTGACCAAAGAGGGCTTGCGCATCACGCCGTTTGCTACAAGTATCGACGAAATCAAACCGACTTCGACATTATTTTACCGCCAACAGCACAACGCCTTTACCGCAACGACCACGTTGGATTATGCGCCCGCGTCCGAAAAAGATCTGGCCGGACTGGTATGTTTACAGAAAGAGACTTACCACTACGTGTTCGGTGTGACGAAAATGGGAGACGACCACTACATTGTGCTGCAGCGTACCGAAGATGGTAACGCTGCCGTACTGGCCAGCGAAGTGGTAGATTTGGACAAACCGATACGGCTGCAGGTAACCGCTGAAGGCAATGATTATCGGTTCAACTACGCCGAGGGCGGAGGCGGCTTCAGAAACCTGGGCGGCACCGTTTCGGGAGATATTTTATCGACGAATGTGGCGGGCGGATTTACCGGTGCGCTGATCGGATTGTACGCGACTTCGGTAAATGACATTCTGCCCAATAAGTGAACGTGTTGAAGAGGAGCCTTATATACCTGTTATTATTGTTGATTTGCTTGTGCCGTCCGGCGTTCGGCCAAGACAGTTTCTATCGGAGAACTTTTCCCTTGGAGCGTGTCAAGCTGCTGGACGGCCCTTTTAAACAGGCTTGCGAGCTGAATACCCGGGTACTACTTGCGTATGATGTCGACCGGCTGCTTGCTCCTTACTTCAAGGAAGCGGGATTGACCCCGAAAGGTGAGAGCTTCCCGAACTGGCTTGGTTTGGACGGTCACGTGGGCGGCCATTACCTGTCTGCGCTGGCAATCCACTATGCTGCGACAGGCGACACAGCGTGTAAACAACGCATGGAGTACATGATATCGGAGCTGTCCAAGTGCCAAGAGCATAACGGCGATGGTTATGTGGGCGGTGTACCCAACGGAAAGGAGGCGTGGGCCGAAATCCGCAGCGGCAATACCGCGATCGTCTGGCAATTCTGGGTGCCCTGGTATAACCTGCACAAGACCTATGCGGGTCTACGGGATGCGTGGATCTACGCTGGCAATGAGACGGCCAAAGCGATGTTTCTGGAGTTATGCGACTGGGGGGTGGAGCTCATCGATCACCTTGATGACCAGCAAATGGAAGCGATGCTAGCCAATGAGTTCGGCGGCATGAATGAGGTGTATGCCGATGCGTACGGCATTACCGGGGACAGGAGATACCTTGAAGCCGCCAAACGGTTTTCGCACCGCGAAATCTTGGATAGCATGGCCGCGGGCATAGACGACTTGGATAACAAACACGCAAATACGCAAGTGCCCAAAGCCGTCGGTTACCAACGGGTAGCTGAGCTCGGTGGGGAACCAGCGTATGGCGAAGCAGCGAAGTTCTTCTGGCAGACAGTGGCCTATAATCGCTCGCTGGCCTTGGGGGGCAATAGCCGCCGCGAGCATTTTCCTTCGAAAGATGATGCCATCAGCTACGTATATGAACGCGAAGGTCCCGAATCGTGCAACACGAACAATATGCTGAGGCTTACCGCCGGACTATTCCGGATGGATCACGAGGCGGAATACATGGATTTCTACGAGCGGGCGCTGTATAACCACATCTTATCAACACAACATCCCGTGCATGGGGGCTATGTGTATTTTACACCTGCACGTCCGGCGCATTACCGTGTTTATTCGGCTCCGAACAGCGCTATGTGGTGCTGCGTGGGTACGGGGATGGAAAACCACGGTAAATACGGGGAAATGATATATGGTTATACGGGTGATTCGTTGCTGGTCAATCTCTTTATCGCATCTGAACTGAACTGGGAAGAACAGGGGCTGCGGCTTATCCAGGATACGCGGTTTCCGGATGAAGAAACCAGTAGGATGACAGTAAGGGTAGATAAACCTATGCACCTTACTGTATTAGTGCGGTATCCGCGATGGGTCGGCGCCGGGAAAATGCAGGTCAATGTGGGAGGACGAAACTATGCATCGGGTGCTTCTCCTGCATCTTACGTTGCCATAACCCGAGAGTGGCACGATGGGGACGTGATTGAGATGGCTATGCCCATGGAGATGGCCGTTGAGGAATTGCCGGATGTGCCGGATTACGTGGCCATTATGCGGGGCCCCATCTTGTTGGGAGCGCGGGTGGGCGACCACCGACTTGACGGGTTGATCGCCGACGATCACCGTTGGGCACACGTCGCCCACGGTCCGTTGGTCTCATTGTTTGAAGCCCCAGCCTTGATTGCCGACCGCGAAACTTTGCTGAAAGCACTTAGGGCGATGCAACCGATGGTGGGTAAGCCGATGAGCTATACCGTACCGAAGTTTTTGCAACGCGAAAACGACAGCAGTTTGGTCCTGGAGCCGTTTTACCGTATCCACGACAGTCGTTATATGATGTATTGGCTGGCCGTAACACCTGAGCGCTACGCCGAAATCGTGGCCGAGAAGAAAGCGGAAGAAGAGCGGCGTTTGGCACTTGACCGACGAACCATCGATGCGGTTACGCCGGGAGAACAGCAGCCTGAGGTAGACCATGCGATGAAGACACACCAATCCCATACGGGCAGGCATCGCGACGCTTCGTGGCGGAGTGCACGCGACGGGGGGTATTTCCAATATGAGCTGGAAACGAAAGGTAGGCAGGGCCTGGTATTGATGGTGAGATATTGGGGGGCTGAACCCGAAGGCCGAACCGTTGATATACTGATCGATGGCCAACGGTTGGGCGTGGAAGACATAACCGGTGAGCGGGACGAACAACGATTCAGGGATGTCGTATATCCCATCCCGAATACGCTGGTTAAGAATAAAGCATACATCACGGTGCGGTTTCAGTCGGCAGCAGGCCGAGAGACCGGGCGCGTGTTCCATATACGTTTGATGGAAAGTAAGTGATGGCCGCTTAGATACCGAGCCGTAAAGCTAAGGCTTAAATAAAAGCTGGCTAAACCGAAATAAATCCTTTTTCCACACGGCAAAGTCATGTTTGCCGCCCGCTTCCACATGATAGACGTGGGGTATCCCGTTTGTGTCGAGGTATTCGTGCAACTGCTGGCTGATCCGGATGAGATTGTCCTGGCCGCCGCACGACACCCAAAGCAGGCTTAGCGCTTTGCCGGCAGCTTTTGGATCGGGAATCAATTCGACCGGCGGTTTGGTGTTCGGGGCGGAAGAAAAGCCGCCTACCCAAGCGAACTTATCGAGGTTACCCAACCCAATGTTTAGCGATTGTCCACCGCCCATAGATAGCCCCGCGATTGCGCGGTGTTCGCGGTCCATGTAAACCGGGTAGTTGGCTTCGATGTACGGGATGAGGTCCGTAAGCAGATCCTTTTCGAATGCTGCGAATGCTGCCACCTTTTCCCGGTCGAAGATATTACCCTCGGCGCGGTCATTTTTCATGGCCCTGCCGTTGGGAAGGACAACCAGCATCGGAGCCAGTTTTTCCCCGGCGTAGAGATTGTCCAGAATGACATGAGGTTGGCCGTTGGTTAACCATTCAAACTCATCCCCTCCTATGCCGTGCAAGAGATACAGTACGGAATATTTGGCATCCTTGGTAAATCCCGGAGGGGTGTAAACCAACGCTGTCCGGTCGTTTCCGACCGTTTTGGATGGATAGTGAATCGTGTCGACCTTCCCTTTCATAATGTCCGCTGTGACAATGTCAAAGTAGTCCGGGATAGTGGGTAGGATTTCTTGGGACTGCGCTTGGCTTAGCCCAAGGGAAACGTACAGCAAGAAGGCAATTTTCTTTTCCATGGTTTGATGATATTTATTGTGGTTTATACATTTAATCGCAGACAGCCTGACTGGTTGTTTGGCAACAGACAATTACAAACCTACATACTAATCTTGAATCGTACAACCCGATTGCCGACAATCAATGATTTTTAGATTTGATTTATATTGCTGATTTTCTGTTGTTTGTGTGGTAATGTAACATGCCCGATGATTTATGTAACATGTTTTTTTTGCTTTCTTTTTTTGCTGTGTTATCATTGCGTCTCAGTTTCAAAATCACAGGCTGAAGATTATTAACCAAGTATTATTAACCTTTTATTCGACTTTGATTATGAGAGCTTGCCGTTTTGTTCCCGTTTAAAAAAGTGTTTTAATAACATTTATAAAGGTGGCCCGTGTGAGCTAACGCTTGGTGCTACAGATAGTGCTACCTGAATTTTTGGACCATATAAACCAATGAAGTGATGTTAAACCTAATTGATACATAAAGGGTAATTGAACCGCTAATACACACCGTTTACCTAGAGTGTCTTGATGCTGCACTCCATGGAAACGAATGACCTGACATTGACTAACTTAATTGAATAAACATGATCATAAATTTTTATCCGATTAAATGCTGGAAAGATTTATGGAGGTATACGCATCGAAAAGGGGGGTGGCTGTTGCCCTTTTTGGTGATGATTTATCTCCAGCTTTCAGCACAAGATTACCGGCAGGTACAGGGAATCGTAATGGATGCCGCTGAGACGCCGATAGCAGGAGCATCGGTAGCCGTGAAGGGAACAAGTATCGCTGTGGCGACGGACAATAACGGCCGTTTCGTTTTGCGCATACCCAGTGGAAAGCAGGTATTGGTGGTCTCCCATTTGGGGTCGGAACGGCTGGAACTGGCTGTCGAAAATGAAACGGACATCAAAGTGGTATTGAGCAGTGCGGATATTATGCTGGAAGAAACGGTAGTGGTGGGCTATGGCCAGCAAAAGCGTGAAACGGTGGTTGGCGCCATCACCCAAACAACCGGCAAGGTATTGGAGCGAACGGGCGGGGTCTCCAGTCTCGGGGCTGCGTTGACCGGTAATTTGCCGGGTTTGGTCACGCATGCGAGCACCGGGATGCCCGGCGAGGAAAACCCTCGTATTGTTATCCGGGGGCAAAACAGCTGGAACGGCAACGACCCATTGATATTGGTGGATGGCGTGGAGCGACCGGAGTTTTTCAGTCAGATGGATATTTTGTCGGTCGAATCTATATCGGTGCTTAAAGATGCGTCGGCGACAGCGGTGTTCGGTTCCCGGGGCGCCAACGGTGTCATCATCGTGACCACCAAGCGGGGGGCTGAGGGTAGAGCAGAGATCACTGGGCGGGTAAACACTACGTCCAAATTTGTTTCGCAGCTACCCGGTAAGATGGATGCTTATGATGCAATAGGTGTTCGCAATCGGGCTATCGAATATGAGCTTTCATTGAACCCAGCCAGTTGGAACGATATCATCCCTTATGATATTCGGTATAAATACCGTTCGCCGCTTAATCAGGAAGAAGCCGAACGATACCCTAACGTCGACTGGCAGGATCTGATGTTTAAGGATTATGCGATGGCATATAATGCCAACGTTGCTATCCGGGGAGGCACGAGGGTCACCAAATATTTCTCGAGCGTCGATTACCAAAAGGAAGGCGATTTGTTCCGGCAATTTGAAAATAATCGCGGATACACGCCCGGATACGATTACAATCGGTTGAACTTTAGGAGTAATTTGGATTTCCAGTTAACACCGTCCACCAAACTGCAATCCAATCTTAGCGGTACCTACGGCGTTCGAAAAAGCCCCTGGGGCGGAGGGAATGAATACGGATTCTGGATCGCCGCCTACCAGAATCCACCCGATGCATTGATTCCACGGTATTCAGACGGAACGTGGGGCTATTATCAACCGAATGAGCAGGCAGCCTTGAATTCCATAAGAATACTGTCGCTCGGGGGAGTATCCTATACCACCACCGCCCAATTGTCCACCAATTTCGTGCTCGACCAACAATTGGATATGCTGCTGAAAGGCTTGAATTTCAAAGGGACGCTGGCGGTAGACAATCGTTTCGTGGAAACGGGGAGGGGTGTAAATGACCTTTACAACAGTTTTCAGCAAAAATGGATCAATCCGCGGACCGGTCAGGTCATTTTTAAAGAGGCTTTCGACAGCCAAACCGGCTTTGATTATTATGATCAGGGGGCCGCTTGGTCGCCTACCGGCGGAAGCGTAAGCGGCGGGCAGACACAGCGTAGGCTATTCTACCAGTTGCAGTTGAACTATGCGGGTACAGTTGCCAATGACCACAATTACACGGCGATGGGCTTGATGAGCCGTCAGGAGGAAGCTACCGGAAGCATGGTGCCGCGCTACCGCGAAGATTGGGTGTTCCGGGGAACCTATAACTTCCGCAACAAGTACATGGTCGAATATAACGGAGCCTACAATGGCTCGGAACAGTTTGCCCCCGAATATCGGTTCGGATTTTTTTCATCCGGCGGAGTGGGGTGGAACATTTCCGAAGAGCCGTTTATGAAGAAGGTAAAGGGCCTCGACCTGTTGAAGATCAGCGCATCTTACGGGGAAGTCGGTGCCGATAATATCGGTCCGGATCGCTTTCTGTTCATGAACCAGTGGGCATATGGCGATGCGTCTCAATTGGGCGTGGTTGGTGAAGCCGGAGAATTCAGCCCATACACTTGGTACCGCGAAACGATGGTGGGCAATCCTGCGGTTCGATGGGAAACTGCCTATAAATACAATCTCGCCCTTGATTTCGGTTTCCTCGATGGCCTCATCGGTGGAAGGTTAGACTTTTTCCAGGATAACCGCAAAGATATCCTAATGGCAGGCGATCGATCGGTACCGAGCTATTACGGCACGGACGCCCCCGCGGCGAACCTGGGCCGCATGCGGACCAAAGGTTTTGAACTGACGCTTAACTTCAACCATACGTTTAGCAACGGCATCCGCATATGGGCCGACTTTGCCATGACGCACGCCAAGGATGAAGTGCTTTTCCGCGATGATCCGCAGCTGTTGCACGATTACCAGAAGCAGCAGGGGTATCAGCTCGGCCAAGCACGCACGCACATCGGCCATGGGTATTACAACTCTTGGGATGAGCTTTATGCCAGCACGCCGCACAATACTAACGATGCCAATAAATTGCCCGGGAACTACCATATCCTCGACATCAACGGGGATGGCATAATCGATGCATTTGATTCGGCTCCGTACGGGTATTCCGGTATACCGCAGAATACGTACAACACCAATCTCGGGTTCGAATGGAAGGGCTTCAACGTATTCCTCCAATTCTACGGCGTTAACAACGTTTCCAGGCAAGTCGTATTCAACAGTTTGACAGGCCAGGTAAACCGGGTTTACGAAGAGGGAACCTATTGGTCGAAGGATAATATCCATGCGGACGTTCCCATGTTGCGGTGGCAGACACTGACCGCCGGGTTCAACGCCGGACACCGCTATTTCTACGATGGCTCTTACCTGCGGCTGAAAAATGCCGAAATCGGCTACCGTTTCCAACCTGAATGGACGCGACGGCTTGGCGTAGCCGATTTCCGCGTATTCGTCAGTGGCAACAACTTGTTGTTGTGGACGGATATGCCCGACGACCGGGAATCTAACTTCGCCGGCACGGGCTGGGCTTCGCAAGGGGCGTACCCCACCGTGAGGCGGTTGAACCTGGGCTGCAATGTTACCTTTTAATACAGATGGTTATGATAATGAATATAAAATCCAAGTTTATACGTAGCCTGCTGGTGCCGGCAGTGCTGGTAGTGTCCTCCTGTGAGCATTATCTGGAACGGACACCGGAGTCAATTATTTCAGAGGAAATTGCTTTCCAGAATTTTGTCAATTTCCAGGGATTTACCGAAGAGTTGTACCATTGTGTGCCCAATTTTGCAACCAGTTACTGGACCACTTCCTTCAACTGGGGCGACGATGAAATCCAATCCACAGCAAACAACTTCCATTTCGGCGTGAAAATCGAAAACGGTGATTTCTGGGGATGGCAGGTCGAACATGATGGGTGGGGAGCCGGTTGGATGGACAAAAGCTATGTGCGTACATCCTACAATTCGGGTAGTGTAGACCAGGATCGTATCGACAAGGGACTTTGGATACTGGCGTGGTATGGAATCCGTAAAACCAACCTGGGGTTGGAAAACCTGCATATGCTGACCGACGGTACACAGGAGGAGCGTAACTTGATTGAGGGGCAACTGCTTTTTTTCAGAGGATGGTTTCATTTTCAGTTGATCCAATATTTCGGAGGGCTTCCCTACATTGACAGGGTACTCCCGGCGGACGAACCGTTTCGTGAACCTCGCCTGAGCTACCACGAATGTGCGGAAAAAGCCGCGGCGGATTTCAGGCGGGCGGCGGACTTGCTACCCATCAATTGGGACGATACCGAGGCAGGCAGACGAACCCTTGGCAAGAATGCGTTGCGCGCCAACAAGATCATGGCGTTGGGCTACCTGGGCAAGAATCTGCTTTGGGCAGGAAGCCCATTGATGAATTATGAGTCTACGGGCAGCCGAACCTACAATACAGATTATTGCCGGCGGGCAGCGGACGCTTTCGGCGAACTGCTTCAATTGGTGGAAAGCGGGCAGACGCAATATGCATTGATGCCATTTGCGAACTATCACATGAATTTTTACACCTATGGTCAGAACTGGGCCATACCTGGTGGCACAGAAGCTATTTTCCGTCCACCTTACCACCGGGGCAACCATACAAACTGGGGCGCATCAAAACAGTATTTGCCAGCGCACATTGGCGACGGTGACATCAAGTTCCTGCCCACTGCCAACTATGTAAATTTTTACGGTATGGCCAATGGGTTGCCGCTTCCGGATGACATTACCAAGCCCGACCCGGAGTCCGGCTACGACCCGGAATTTCCCTGGCGTGGGCGTGATCCGCGGTTTTATAACAACATACTTTTTGATGGCGTGAAAGTGGTGCAAGGCTCCATACCGGCAAACATGGCGGGAGAACGGTATGCCAACCTATTCACCGGAGGAAGTTACCGCAACGTCAGTACGGGAAGCCGAACGGGCTACGTGAATCGGAAGTTCATTCCAATTACGGCCAACAACATCGACAGGGGATTCGACTATGGATATGCGCTCCATATCATGATTCCTTATATGCGGTTGGCCGACATCTACCTGATGTATGCAGAGTCGGTAGCAGTCGGGTACAGCTCGCCATCGGGGCAGTCTTCGACTTTTGCCAAGACGGCTGAGGATGCGGTGAATGTCATCCGCCAGCGCGCTGGTGTTGAACCGGTGCATGCCAGATTTTTAGGGTCAACCGAGGCCTTTTTGCCCGAATTGCGCCGCGAGCGCGCCGTTGAGCTGGCGATGGAAAGCCATCGGTTCAACGACCTGAGAAGGTGGTTGCTTTTGATTGAGCGGCCATACACCATCAAGACATCCATTGAATTTGATAGGGCCGGGGAGTTCAATACGGAAGATCCAGCAGAGAACCGGGTGGTAAACCTGAGGGAAGCAGTGATTTTGGAGCGTAATTTCAGCGAAAAGCATTATTGGTTGCCGCTGAAGGTCGCTGATGTGACGTTGTACCCGGAGTTACACCAGAATCCGGGTTGGTAATGGCATGCTGAAAATTAAATGGAGAAATGACAATGAAAGATATACGATTAGCGATGGTGTGTAGTGTCACCATGACGCTGTTTTCGGCGACATTGCAAGCACAGGACACCATCAAAGCGAATATAGGTGATTCCGTCCAGGTGGCCTTCCGGACAGTCGAATCCCACGAGTTGACGGGAGGAGTGGCCTATGTGGACGTCCCGCAACTGCTGGACAAAAATTATTTTACCTACTCCCTGTCGGAAATGGAAGCTTTTGCTGCTGGCTTTCACGGCAACCTGTGGGGGAATAATTCGTTTCTGGTGCTGGTAGACGGCGTGCCGCGCGATGCAGGCAGTGTAATGCCCACGGAAATCGAACAGGTAACCTTTTTGAAGGGCGTTGCGGCCGTAGCGCTTTATGGCAGCCGCGCGGCAAAGGGAGTTGTGATGATCACAACTAAACGAGGACGGGCCGCTGAGCAGACTGTTGAGGTACGGGCAAATGCAGGCCTGCATACCGTAAGACGCTATCCGCAATACCTGGGGTCTGCGGAATACATGACGCTATATAACGAAGCGCGGTTGAACGATGGTTTGGGTGCGCTATATTCAGCAGAAGATATTTATCACCATGCTGCGGGCGCCAACCCGTACCGGTATCCCAATGTGGACTATTATTCGCCCGAATACCTGAAGAATACCTACAATCGCTATGACGCCACTGTGGAAATAGCGGGAGGGAACCAGCGGGCAGCATATTACACCAACTTCGGTTACTGGTCAGAGGGCACGCTCCTGAACTTCGGGCAGGCTGCTGACAACAAAAATGAGCGGTTTAATATCCGTGGCAATGTAGATATGAATATCAACCAGTTTATTGATGCCAAGGTAGACGCAGCCGCAATTTTTTACAATGGAAAAGGGGTGAATACCGATTACTGGAACGGTGCTGCAACCCTAAGGCCGCACAGGTTTGCACCGCTGATTCCAATAAGCATGATTGAAGCGGACGATGAGGAGTCGATGAGGTTGGTGGGGCTCAGCAGTAATCTGATCGATGGAAGGTACCTTCTCGGTGGAACGCAACTGGATCAGACGAATCCGTTTGCTGATATCTATGCAGGTGGTTCGAACACCTACACCAGCCGTCAATTCCAGTTCAATACCGCGGTAGACTTTGACCTCCGGAATGTACTGCCCGGGTTGTCGTTCAGCTCGATGTTCGGAATGGACTACGCAACATCCTATAATCAATCGTTCAACCATGAGTACGCAGTATACGAGCCTGTATGGAATAATTATGCAGGGGACGACCTGATCGGCAGCCTGACCCGCTATGGCCAGGATGCCAGTTCGCGCACCCAGAATGTCAGCAACAGTGCATTCAGGCAGACAATCGCCGCATCAGGCCAGCTCAACTACCGGCGGCAGTTCGATAGCCGGCACAACGTTTCGGCCACGCTGCTGGCCGGAGGCTTCCAACAGACTACTTCCGGTGTTTACCACAAGACGAGCAATGCAAACCTTGGTTTACATGCAGGATATAACTACCAGGGTACCTACTATGCCGAATTCAATGGTGCTTTGGTCCACTCAGCCCGGCTTCCCGAACGCAACCGGCAAGCCTTTAACCCAACTGCTACGATTGGATGGCGGATCAGCAACGAGCCTTTTATCGCTGGCTCATCGGCGATAGACAACCTGATGGTGTCGGTATCAGGCGGGATCCTGCATACCGATTTGGATATTGCCGACTATTACCTGTATGAGGCCATTTACGCGAACGCCGGGGATGAAGGTGGCGCATGGTATGGCTGGCGAGACATGTCGGCGGGCGAACGGACAACGGACTCCAGGCGTGGCGCGAACCCCAACCTGACTTTTCCCAAACGGGAAGAGGTCAGCGTAAACCTGAATGCATCCTTTTTCAACCAACTGGTATCCTTCAACGCGTCGTGGTTCGCAAGCCGGATGAAGGGATTGGTTGTCCAGAACGGAAACTTATTTCCGAGTTATTTTACCACGGGCTGGCCGGTGTCTTCTTTCATTCCTTATGTGAATTATGACGAAGATGAGCGTTCCGGTTTTGATTTCGATTTGCAACTGAATAAAAAAGTCGGCAATGCGGATTTAAGTTTGGGTTTGACCGGTACGTACTACAAAGCGATAGCAACCCGAAGGGCTGATATTTTTGAGGACAGCTATCAGAACAGGATAGGCAGGGAACTGGATGCAATCTGGGGATTGCAGGCGGAAGGATTTTTCAGCAGCGTCGAGGAGATTGAAAATTCGCCTACGCAGGCATTCGGCCAGGTGCGGCCCGGTGACATTAAATACAAGGACCAAAATAACGACGGTGTCATCAATGATCAAGACGCGGTCTATCTCGGTCGGGGTGGCTGGTTCGGCGCACCGTTTACCGCAGGGATACACCTGACTGCAAAATACCGCAACCTTACCGTATTTGTACTGGGAATGGCCAGGACAGGAGCTTATGCCCTGCGCGACAACTCCTATTTCTGGATTGCAGGTGAAAACAAGTATTCGGAGGTGGTGAGAGGGCGTTGGACCCCGGAAACCAGCGGCCAGGCGACCTATCCGCGGTTGACTACACTGAATGGAAATAACAATTTCAGATCATCCGACTTTTGGCTTTACAGTACGGACCGGTTTGATCTGGCCAGGGTACAGGTCTCCTACACGTTGCCAAAGCGTATCATCGGTGATGGCTTTTTCAACGAGCTTGGGGTATATATAAACGGGGCAAACCTGCTGACCATTTCCCCCAACCGGAAAATCATGGAGTTGAATATTGGAAGTGCACCCCAAACACGGTTTTTTAACGTTGGCGCGAAGGTGCTGTTTTAGTTAGCTACAAAAAATGAAAAGCGATGAATAAGAAACTTGTATATGTAGTTGTGGTGCTTGTCGCGGCATCGGGTTGTTCCGATCTTTTTGAACCGGCCATCCGGAACAACCGGGATTTGAGTGACATCCACGATGAGCCAAAGTACGCTGCCGGATTGTTGTACAATGGCTATACACGGCTCCCTACGAATGGCTGGTCTTTCAGCGATATGGCCACGGATAATGCCGTTTCCAATGACGAAGCCAATGCATATTATACAGTAGCCACAGGGCAATGGGCTTCAAACAACAACCCTCTGAATCAATGGACAAATTCACTGGCGGCTATCCAATACCTCAATGTGATGCTGAGGGAGGTTGATATGGTGAAATTTTCCGATGATCCGGTAATCAATCAGCTCTTTGTTGAGCGCACGAAAGGGGAAGCTTACGGACTGCGGGCGCTGTTCATGTATCATTTGCTCCAGGCACATGGCGGCGACGCCAATGGCGAATTGTTGGGTGTGCCAATCGTGCTGGAACCGGAAGACCCGTCTTCCGACTTTAATCAGCCGAGAGCTACGTTCGAGGCCTGTATGCAGCAGCTGTACAGTGATGTGGAGACAGCACTTGGCTTGCTGCCCCATGATTATGAAGATGTCAGCAACGTGTCAGCAATACCGGCCAAATACACCTCGCTCGGTATTGGGATCAGCGAATATAACCGGGTGTTCGGACAAGTGATGCGTTTGCGGTTGTCGGGGCGTATCCTGCGGGCGGTACGCGCACAGGCGGCATTGCTGGCGGCAAGCCCGGCATTCAGCCACGGGAACACCACCACTTGGGCTGATGCAGCGAACTATGCTGCCGAAGTGATCGATCTAAACGGCGGGATTACCGGACTGGCACCCAACGGGGTTACGTGGTACGACAACCGCAACGAAATCGATGGGCTTGGGTCTGGAGTAAACCCGCGCGAAATCCTCTGGCGTACAAACATCGAAGGAACAAGCAGCACTCTGGAGGCGCAGCATTTCCCGCCCACGCTATATGGAGCCGGATTGCTGAACCCAACCCAAAACCTGGTCGATGCATTTCCGATGGCCAACGGCTATCCCATTACTGCGGAACAGGCACAATATAATGATAACACACCCTATGCAAACCGGGATCCCCGGCTACAGCAATTTATTATTGTCAATGGAAGTACAGCAGGGGCCAACAATACGGCCATTTACACAGCAGTAGACGGAGGCACCAATGACGGGCTGAACCGGGTAGAGACATCCACACGTACCGGCTATTATATGCGTAAGCTGCTGCGGGGCGATGTTAACCTCAATCCAACCAGTGTTAACGCCCAACGGCACATCAAACCGCATATCCGGTATACCGAAATTTACCTGATTTATGCCGAAGCGGCTAATGAAGCATGGGGGCCGACTGCTACCGGTGGCAATAACTATTCCGCCTATGACGTAATCAAAGCTATCCGTCAACGGGCAGGGATTGGCCTCGACAATGGTGATGCCTATTTAGAGTCGGTCAAAGCAGATCAGGCAGCCATGCGGGAGTTAATCCGTAATGAGCGCAGGTTGGAACTCTGCTTTGAGGGATTCCGTTTTTGGGATCTGCGCCGTTGGAAAGCCAACCTTACCGAGACAGCAAAGGGCGACCACATCGAAAACGGAAATCACCGAATTATCGATGTAGAAGATCGGGTGTACCGGGATTTTATGATTTACGGTCCAATACCGTATAGCGAAATATTGAAATTCAGTGCATTACGGCAAAATAACGGGTGGTGAGTACTGCGGAGTCAATTGGAGGTTGTTTTAGAAGATAAATCATTTAGACATGAAACATATAGTTTATATCAGCGTAATACTTGTCACGTGCTTCACATCGTGTAAGAATGACGACTGGGAGTTCCCGGACTTTGACTACCAGACTGTGTATTTTGCCTATCAGTACCCGGTGCGTACCATTACGTTAGGGGAGGATATTTTTGATACGACGCTCGATAACGAGGGCAAATTTCGGATCATGGCCACCACGGGAGGCGTGTATACCACACGAAAGGATATCATTATTGATTTCGTGGTGGATGATGCGCTATGCCAGGGGTTGTTATTCGGAGGGGGCGACGGCGATGTGGTACCGATGCCGTCAAACTACTATGCATTGGCTTCTGATCGCATGGTCATTCCAGCTGGGGAAATCGCGGGTGGCGTGGAAGTACAGCTGACAGACGCTTTTTTTGCCGATCCTTTGGCGCTGAAGCGGACGTATGTGGTACCGGTACGGATGACGGGCGTCAATGGCGCAGACTCTATTCTGTCTGGAGTTCCGTTAGTCGCTAATCCGCAGCGGAGTGTCCCCGCGCATTGGGAGGTGGCACCCAAAGACTTTACCTTATACGCGGTGAAGTATATCAACCCGTGGCATGGCTTTTACCTGAGAAGGGGCAAAGACGTCATTACCGGAAAGAACGGAAATGCTTCCCTGACCCGCACGGTTATTCGGCATGCCGAATTTATAGAGAACGACGAAGTCAATCAGTTGGTTACCCGATCCCGGGGCGAAGTGGAGTTCCCATTGGCATTTCCAGATGTCGACGGCGTCAATGTCACAGCTGATATTCTGCTGACGTTTGACGAGGATGGCAACTGCAACGTGACTTCGGCGGCGGCCGGATACACCGCATCGGGCAGCGGTAAGTTTGTAAAGCGTGGGGAAAAGAACAGTTGGGGAGCGCAGGACCGCGACGCGATTTACCTGGAATACGAGATCGATTTACCCCAGATGCATATTGCCGCAACGGATACACTGGTCGTCCGCAACAGGGGGGTATCAATGGAAACATTTACCCCCGTATTAAAGTAAATCTAACCATTTAGCAAAAGTAAGATGAACCAACTATGTAAAATGGGCTTACCGGCAATAGCGTTGTTCATGGCAGCCGCTTGTAATGAGTATGAGCCACTTGCCTTCCATGCAGTTAAGCCCGAGAGCGTGGTCCTGCAGGAGGATATTGATTCATACGATGCGCTAAAGTCGTATATCGATAGAAGCGTCCACAACCAGTTCAAATTAGGGGGGGCGACTTCCCTTTCCAGCTATGTCCAAAAAGGGGTGATGTACCGGCTGATGAATAGAAATTTTGACGAGATAACCCTGGGCTATGCAATGAAACACGGCGCAGTGGTACAGGCCGACGGCAGCCTTGCCCTGTCGGACGTGGCTGGTTTCTTGGCGATGGCCAACGCGGCAGGCTTATCCGTATATGGCCATACGCTGTGCTGGCATGTCAATCAAAATGCCGCTTACCTCAATAAGCTGATAGAACCCACGGTCATTCCTGGGACTGATGAGGCGGGCGGCGGAGGAGATGCCGGCTATGCGTATACATTTACCAATCAGTCTGCGGTAAACTTCTGGGAAGCACAGGTAGCGTATGATTTGCCGAATTTGGAAAACAATCAGGAATACGTGCTGAAGTTTGCCGTAAAGGCCACGGAAGCAGGGACTATACGTGCTGAAGTCCAGTCTACGTCGGATTATTCGTCCAATAGCTTCGGCACTTTCGCGGTAAGTCCGGCATGGCACGAATATGAATTTACGACTACTACAACCAAAGGCGACCGCAACCGGCTTGTAATCAGTTTTGGCGACTATGTGGGTACGGTGTATATCGACAATGTGTCGCTAACCGTTAAAAACAGTGCTTCAAATTTGATTGCAAACGGTGATTTTGAGAGCGGGACCGACCAAGGATGGGCGGGATGGGGGAATGGATCGACCAGAGGCGTGTCAGCGTACGGAGAAGGCTTCGGTGGAGTGGGCGATCAAATCATTGAAAAGACCCCCGAGGAAAAGAACGAGATTTTGACAACGGCTTTGGAAACCTGGATAGCGGGCATGATGGAAGTCGCGAAGGACCATGTACACGCATGGGATGTGGTCAATGAGCCCATGTCAGACTGGCCGGATCCTTATCAGTTGAAAACAGGCGTGGGAAAAACGGACATGGCCAGCGACGAGTTTTACTGGCAGGACTATTTAGGAGCGGATTATGCCGTAGTAGCTTTTAAGTTGGCGGAGCAGTATGGCAAGCCGGGTGACCTGCTGTTCATCAACGACTACGGCCTGGAATCAAGCCTGGATAAGTGCAAGGGCCTGATTGAATATGCAAAATACATCGAAAGTCAGGGAGCACGGGTAGATGGAATAGGTACGCAGATGCATATCAGCACATCCAATGACAAGGAGCGGATAGCAGAGATGTTCGAACTGTTGGCCGCTACAGGGAAGTTGATAAAAATATCGGAACTTGACATTGGTGTGGGCGTGCCGACAGCCCAGGCGACCGAGCAAGATTATCAAGCACAGGCGGAGATGTACCGATACGTGGTCGAAAAGTATTTTGAGCTGATTCCTCCGGCACAGCGTTACGGCATTACGGTCTGGAGTCCGCTGGATAGTCCCCAAGGTTCAAGCTGGCGGGCGGGTGAGCCGATTGGATTGTGGACGGAAGGGTATGTCAGGAAGCCGGCTTATGCAGCTTTTGCCGAAGCGTTAACCGGCCAATAAAATAACGCACGTGTGTATGACAAAACAGGTGCTTAGACTCTTTTTGCTTTTGGTAGTAGTGACAGGTTATGCTGCTGCGCAAGAACGATCACTGACGCTATGGTACGATGCCCCTGCGGGCGACGACTGGCTGCGTGCGCTACCCATTGGCAATGGCTTCCAGGGGGCCATGGTATATGGCAACGTGGAAAAGGACGAAATCCAACTCAATGAGGGTACGGTATGGACAGGAAGCCCAAATCGGAACGATAGTCCGACGGCACTGGCCGCATTACCGGAAATTAGGAAGCTGATTTTTGAAGGCAAGCACCGCGAAGCGCAAACACTTGCGGACCAAACCATGATGGCCGGGAAGTCGAACGGTCAAGCATTTCAGCCCGTGGGCAGTTTGCACCTAATCTTTCCGGACCATCAGGAGCCTACTTCCTACCGGCGCGAACTGGATATCGAGCGGGCCATAGCGGCGACAGAATATGAGATAGATGGGATTACTTACCGCCGGGAATATTTCGCGTCAAATCCGGCGCGCCTGATCATTATCCGGTTGACGGCCAGTAAGCGCGGGTCGCTGCGTTTTGATGTTGCGTTGTCTACGCCGCAGCCGGAAGCAACTGTCGAATGCAGCGGTAACATATGTAGTATTAGCGGGGCCACCGGGGGTTTTGAATCCGTGCCGGGCGGGGCACTTCGGTTTCAGTGCTTGGCCCAAGTGCGAGTCAGCGGTGGGAAACTGACTGCCACAAACGGGCGCCTCCATGTTACGGATGCAAATGCTGCCACAATTTTAGTCAGCATAGGCACCAATCATATCCATTACGCTGATTTAGGGGGCGACGAAGCAAAAAGGGCAAAAAAATACCTCATCAATGCGCGCGGCAAATCCTATAAGCGCCTGGTGGATGAACATGTCAAACAATATCAGCCGCTATTCAACCGGGTTGCCTTACAAATCGGCAAACCGTCTCCCTCGTCGAAGCCAACGGACGAACGATTGGCAGCGTTCCGGCAGGGGATGGACCTTGATATGGTCAATCTGTATTTTCAATACGGCCGTTACCTGTTGATCGCTTCTTCCCAACCGGGCGGGCAACCCGCCAACCTTCAAGGGATTTGGAATAAGGATATGAGTCCGCCCTGGGACAGCAAATACACGATTAATATCAATACGCAGATGAATTATTGGCCAGCGGAGCGGACCAATCTGCCGGAAACTCATCAACCACTATTTGACCTCATTAAGGATATTTCTGATACCGGAAAGGAAACTGCGCGGGTGATGTATGGAAGCGGAGGATGGGTTGCCCACCACAATACAGATCTGTGGCGTATTACTGGGCCGGTAGACGGTGTTTTCTGGGGTATGTGGCCCATGGGCGGTGCTTGGCTTTCGCAACATTTATGGGAACATTATCTGTACCATGGGGATTTGGAATTTTTGCGGCATGTTTATCCGATTTTAAAAGGAAGCGCGGCATTTTTTGTCGATTACCTTATACCGGAACCCACGCATGGCTGGCTGTTGGTGTCGCCCAGTATCTCTCCCGAAAACGCACCCCAAAGCCGCCCAGGAGTGTCGATTGACGCCGGTACGACCATGGATAACCAATTGGTTTTTGATGTATTTGATGCGACCATCCGGGCGGCCGATGTGTTGGGCACTGATGAGGCGTTTGCAACCTTGTTGAAGGAAAAGCAGGCCTTGTTGCCGCCGATGCAGGTCGGCAGGCATGGTCAGCTACAGGAATGGTTGGCCGATTTGGATGATCCGGAGGATAAACATCGGCATATTTCGCACCTATACGGACTGTTTCCATCCCGGCAAATATCGCCGTTTCGGACACCCGGCCTTTTTGCGGCGGCGCGGGTGACCTTGGAACAGCGCGGCGATGTCAGCACCGGTTGGAGTATGGGGTGGAAAGTAAATTGGTGGGCGCGTATGTTGGACGGAAACCGTGCGTGGAAGCTGATCCGGGAGCAGTTAAGCCCGGTGGGAACAAACAAGGACGGAGGCGGTAGCTATCCGAACCTCCTTGATGCCCACCCTCCATTTCAAATTGACGGTAATTTCGGCTGTACCTCAGGAATTGCCGAAATGCTTCTGCAAAGCCACGATGGGGCTATTCACCTATTACCTGCCCTGCCTGATGATTGGAAACCAAGTGGATCAGTAAGTGGTTTGCGCGCGCTTGGCGGCTTTGTTATCGAACACTTAGCATGGAAGAATGGCCGGATTACCCGGCTCACTATACGCTCTGAACTTGGCGGAAACCTCCGGTTGCGATTGGGCGCGCCGATGCCACATGCTAACCTTAAGGCGGCATCGGATGGTGCAAACCCAAATCCATTCTTTTATGTGCCGGCAATAAACCAGCACATAGACAAACAATTGGTATATCCCGATGGGATGTCTGATGTGTTTGAATATGATATAGCCACACAAAAAGGCAAGACTTATCATGTTTTATAAGGTATTCGGTTGATAGTTGTCGAATAAACACTTAAATTCGCAGAACGCCATTTATATACCAAAAACGTAAGTTATGTTCCGACACATTTTCTTTTTATCAGCCGCATTGCTATGTTCGAGGTGTGCGTCTGCCCAATCAGGTAAACTCTTTACTGTAGACTCGGAACTTTCCAGCAGCATGGTCACGGACGTCCATCAGGGACGGAGTGGCTACGTATGGATTGCAACCGAAGATGGGTTAAATAGATTCGACGGTATCAAATTCAAGGTGTATAGGCACAACGAGCACGACCCTCATTCCGTGCTGAACGATATGGCGTTGGTTCTTGCCGAGGATAAGCAGGGGCAGATGTACGTAGGTTACATTAATGGTGTTCAATACTACGATGCTGCGAGCGATTCGTTTCATCATATCCCGCTTAAACTTCAGAATGGTCAGGAAATAGCTGCCCATGTCTTGACCATCGTCCAACGAAAAAACGGCCAGATGCTTATTGGAACGTCGGGCCACGGCATATTTGAACTGCAACAAAGGTCTGGCCGGTGGGAGGGTACTAAGCTTGAAGGGCTGGTGCCAAGCAATATGATCATCCGGATATTCGAAGACCAAAAAGAAAATCTTTGGATTGCGACGGAAGACAACGGGTTATTCAGGTTCGGCGACGGAAAACTAACGGATTACTTTGCAGCTAAAAAAGTCCAGAATAATGTGGTGTCCAGTATATGCGAAGACAAATACGGTACGATCTTCGTCGGCAATATGAGCGGTGGACTATTCCGATACAACACGATTGACGATGCGTTTGTTCGGGTACATTATAGTGGCGGAGGGGATCTTGCCGTGGCAGATTTGCTGGTCAGTTCGCGGAATGAGTTGTACATAGCTACCAACGGAGCGGGGATGAAACTATACGATGAGGAATCAGGCGTGGTTAAGGACATGGACCTGACGATGACGACGTTCGATTTCAATACAACAAAAATAAACTCGATCCTTGAAGACAATGCTGGAAACATCTGGATGGGTATGTACCAACGCGGAGTATTTTTGCTGCCCACGCATAAAAACAGCTTTGGCTATATCGGGTATAAATCGGTAAACCGTAATTTGATTGGTTCAAATTGCGTGATGTCGATATTTGAGGATAGTAAGGGCACGTTTTGGATTGGCACTGATAACGACGGACTATATGCCCTGGGTCCAGATGGCGGTTCGAGCAGGCATTACGGGTGCCGCGGTGGAGTACGGTCGGTACCTTCCACCATTATGTCCATTTATGAAGACTCATATGGAGATCTCTGGATTGGCTCCTATTCGGATGGTTTAGCAAAGTTTAACCCGCACACCGGTCAAAGCACCTACTTAACGGAGCTTGTGGATAAAAACGGAGATAACGTACAGCGCATATACGGGCTACGGGAGGATAAGGAACAGCGCCTTTGGATAGCCTCCATGGGATCTGGACTGTTCTGTCTCGATTTGAAATCCGGTACCATCCGTAATTTTAGCGCCGTTGACGGCACGGTATACCGCCCGGATGGCAACTATCTACCCAACGATTGGATCAATTGTCTACTGTTATCGAGAAATAATAAGCTTTATATCGGCACTTTTGATGGGTTAGCCTGTTTGGATTTGGAAAATGAAAATTTTGTGACGGCGTTTGGGACCAACCGGTTGCTCAGTAACACGGTGGTGTATTCACTTCATGACGACGATAAAGGGCATTTGTGGGCGGGTACTTCCCGGGGACTGGTATGCCTCAATATTGCTACCCTTGAAATGAATATCTTTGATATGGATAACGGCCTGCCCAGCAACCTCATCTGTGCTGTGGAGGGAGGCCCAAACGGGGATATCTGGGTAAGTACGAACCGCGGAATCGCAAAAATGGACGTGTCGGAATCCCGATTTTTAAATTTTTATGCCGGGGATGGACTTCAGGGCAACGAGTTTATGACCAAGGTTTCGCTCGCGGCGAAAAACGGGGATTTATATTTTGGAGGAATACACGGCGTCACTTACTTCAGACCAGGCGAAATCCACATTCAAAATAAAAAACGGATCGTGAACATTGTTGATTTTTACGTGCGTGATAAGGCGGTGAGAAAAGGTATGAAATCCGGGCGCTATGCGATTGTGGATACCGCGGTAAACCATGCGCAAACATTCCATTTGGACTACCGTGACAATTCATTCAGTGTGGAATTTTCCACGATGGATTTCAATGACTCCGAAAGGGTTTCATACGTGTATTCACTAAATAACAACGAATGGCTTGCTTTGCGGCCGGGCAACAATCGCCTGGCGTTCGACAACCTGGAGGCCGGTGAATATCGCTTGCGCATCCGTGCCCGATCAAACGATACATTTTCCGATATTAAGGAGGCCCGGATTATCATTCATCCTGTTTGGTTCCAGTCTACATTGGCCAAATGGATGTATGCGCTGGTAACGATTATGATTTCGGTTGCCATTGCAAAGGCCTATCGAAACCGGCGACGCATACAACAACAAATGCAGGTCCATCAGCAAGCCGAAGCGGTCAACGAGGCCAAGCTACAGTTTTTTATCAACATTGCACATGAAATCCGAACGCCATTGACCCTAATCATCAGTCCGCTGAAAAAACTCATCGAAAACGATGGGGATGGTAAACGTGGGCATTTGTATGCTATCATGAATCGCAATGCGCGTCGCATGCTCGACTTGGTCAACCAACTGATGGATATCCGGAAGATTGAAAAACGTCAGATGACACTGCGATTTGAGCGTGTGGAGATGAATCAGTTTACCAGGGCCGTCTGCTTATTATTTGAAGAACAGCTGGATGCAAAAGACATTCGACTGGAGATAGATTGCCCAGAAAGTGAATTGTTTGCCATTATTGATCCGCGTCATTTTGATAAGATATTGATCAATATCCTTTCAAATGCCTGCAAGTTTACACCTTTGGGGGGGACTATTCGCGTTTCATTGCGATCAGAGTTCATTGGAATGGATGCGACGGAATATCTGACTATCGCAATAACAGACTCGGGTCAGTTTATCAATGAGGACGAAAAGGAACGGATTTTTGAATGTTTCTATCAATCACCGCACCATCGGGATCACCATCCAAATGGTACGGGCATCGGCCTTTACCTTGCGAAGCAATTAATGGAAATGCATAGCGGTACCATCGGCGTCGAAAATGTAGCGGGGGAAGGTTGCCGCTTCCAATTACAGTTGCCTATTGGCGATGTATCCCAGATCCCGGTATTCAGTCCTACCCACTTTGGAACGACCGATCGAATTCGAATCACACCAATAGCTGACAGCGACCAGGACGAGATGAAACATAGGAAATCATCCAAAATTGTAATCGTCGACGATGACTTGGAAATTTGCGACTACATACGAAGCGAATTTGAATCGTTTTATACCGTGGTCACATATCATAATGGAGAAGACGCCTACAAAGGAATATTGAAAGATACACCGGACTTGATAGTAAGCGACGTGATGATGCCTGGCATGGATGGAATGACGCTCTGTGGTCGGATAAAATCCTGTCCGCTTGTCAGACACGTACCTATCATTCTGCTGACGGCCAAAGCGGAAGAGTCGGATACCGAAGACGGCTTTGATGCAGGAGCCGATGCTTATCTCGTCAAACCATTTTATATGACCGTTCTACTGAAAACCGCGAAAAGCTTAATCCGGAACCGTGAGCTGGTCAAAAACAGTGAGCGCGAAGCGCAGTTTCAAGGTGAATTTATTTCCAAAGTCAAGCTGAAAAGTTCCGACGAAAAGTTGTTGGAAAAGGTTCACCGTATTATTGACCGGAATCTTAACGAATCGCGATTAAGTGTCGAAATGATCGCTAGTGAAATCGGCATTAGTCGGGTACATCTTCATCGTAAATTGAAGGAATTGACCGGATTAACCACCCGGGATTTGATCCGAAATATCCGATTGAAGCAGGCCGCTGAATTGATTACCCATAAGGGTTTGAGTGTTTCTGAGGTGGCATATGCTGTCGGCTATGCCGATGCGAACACCTTCTCCGTCGCATTCAAACAGCTGTATGGCGTATCTCCCACAGCTTATTATACTACGAATGACGTTTAGCGACGCTTTTCACGCGGAGAGATTGGGCGCCCGTGACTAATGGGGCGCCCGTGCGTAATGTCTTTATTGCGTACTCAACTCACCATACGGGTGAATGGTCACGATCTTTCCATCGCCATCATACCGCAGTTCGGTGGCCTTGATATTGCGGAGATGGGTTTTGCCACCGGATAGTTGGGTGTCATGGTAGAACAGCCACCACCTGCCGCCATGCTCTACAATCGAATGATGGGTGGTCCAGCCGATTACCGGAGTCATAATGACGCCTTGATAAGTAAAGGGGCCGTAGGGGCTGTCGCCAGTAGCGTATACCAATTGATGGGTATCGCCTGTCGAATACGACAGGTAGTATTTGCCTTGGTATTTGTGTACCCAGGAGCCTTCGAAGAAGCGCCTGTCATGGTCGCCGGTCAGCAACGGTCGTCCGTTTTCGTCCAAAATAACGATATCCCGTACGGCTTCAGCAAATTGCAGCATATCGTCTGTCAGTCGGGCCATTTTTGGTGTCAAGGCGGGCAGGCTATCGTTTTCGAGGTCTGTCGATGAGCCCTGCGGATCATATTCGCCTGAAGCCCAGCGTTGCAATTGTCCTCCCCATATGCCACCAAAGTATAGGTAGGATGTGCCATCGGTATCTGTAAATACGGCCGGATCCATGCTGAAACTACCCTTGATGGGCTCAGGTTCGGCGACAAAAGGGCCATAAGGTTTGTCGGACGTAGCCACGCCGATGCGGAAGATATCCTGCTTGTCTTTGGCAGGGAAATAAAAGTAATATTTCCCGTTTTTGTATGCTGCATCGGGCGCCCATAGCTGCCTCCCGGCCCAGGGTATGTCTTCCAATTTCAATGCAACGCCGTGGTCCGTGACTTCGCCGCCCACGCTGTCCATGGAAAACACATGGTAATCCCGCATGTCAAAGTGGTCGCCATTGTCGTTTTCGGGCGTGCCGGCATCGATGTCATGCGATGGGTAGACGTAAATTTTACCTTCGAAGACATGGGCCGAGGGGTCAGCGGTATAAATATGCGATACCAAGGGTTGGGATATGGCTCCCTCAAAAAGCGGGGCGCTGTCGGTTGATTGAGCGGGGCGCTGTTGTTGTTGGCATGTGGCCAATAGGAGCGAGCAACCAGCGGAGGCTGCCAACACTGAAAAATAGGTTTTTTTCTTCATCATGACTAAGGTCAAATGGTTAATAATCAAGGTGCGTCTTTTCCTAAAAATGCAACCGATTGCAATATTACCGAATTTTCCGTATACTTGCCAAGTAACCAGTGTGTTTAACCAAATTTTATTAAAACCATCATGAGCAGTACAGGAGCGTCAAACATGTTATTAGCGAATGTCATTCGCGCCGCTGCACTGTCTATTTTTTTTCAGGTGATATTTTGCTCGTTTATATTGGCCGACGTCACGCTTCCCCGTTTAATCAGCGACGGGATGGTATTGCAGCGCGAGACAGCGCTCAAGATATGGGGTTGGGCATCACGGGACGAATACATTCGTGTAGATTTTGCAGGCAAAACATATGATGCGGTCGCCGATGCCGACGGAAAATGGCATGTTTTACTCCCGCCCCTTGACGCAGGGGGGCCGTACACGATGACCATAACGGGCGACAATGAAGTGACGGTAAATGATGTCTTAGTTGGCGATGTATGGTTTTGCTCGGGGCAATCCAACATGGTGCATATGCTGAACATCCACGATGTAACATACGCAACGGATATCGCGGAAGCCAATTATCAGGAGATCCGGCAATTTCTGGTGCCAACCGCCGCCGATTTGCTGGCACCGCAAAACGATTTTCCGTCGGGCTCTTGGACAAGGGCCATGGGGGAGGATGTGCGGTCCTTTTCAGCGGTCGCATATTTTTTTGCCAAGAAAATATACGATACTCATAGGGTACCCATTGGTATCATCAATGCCAGTGTAGGCGGCACGCCCATAGAAGCTTGGATTAGTGAAGAGCGGCTGCGCGTATTTCCAGCTCTCAACGGCACCATACAGCAAAATAAAGATACCGCATATGTACAATCCGTCAACCGTGCCGCGGCACAAGCAGCAAGGCGCAAGTCCTTTGTCCCGTCCGCAGGTGGATGGCGCAACATTAACGTGCCCGGTTATTGGGAAGATCAGGGAATCAGGGATTTAGATGGTGTCGTATGGTACCGGAAAGAAGTGGACATTCCGGCCGCAATGGCGGGTAAACCCGCACGGGTCTTTCTCGGCCGGATTGTAGATGAAGACGTTTTAACGATCAATGGCATTGAGGTGGGCCGGACGACCTATATGTATCCGCAGCGCAGGTATAAGGTCCCTGGCGGCGTATTGAAGGCGGGGAAAAATAGTTTTCTCGTCAAGGTAACCAACCATGGTGGTAAGGGCGGTTTCGTGCCGGATAAGCCGTATTGCATTTTTGCTGGCCAGGACACTGTTGATTTAAAAGGCACCTGGCAGTATAAAGTCGGGGAGGTATTCGACTATCACCATGCAACGGTGCCCAGCATCAACATCCAGAACCAACCGGCTGCGCTGTTCAATGGTATGGTAGCTCCGGCAATTGACTATGCCTTGAAAGGCGTGCTATGGTACCAGGGCGAAAGCAATGTAGGCCAGCACGCCGACTATGCGCTACGCCTACCCGCGTTGATAAACGACTGGCGCACGAAATGGGGCAACCAAATGCTACCGTTTTTGTATGTGCAGCTTCCCGGCTTCATGGAGTACAATTACCTGCCGTCCGAGAGTAGTTGGGCAGCGTTGCGCGAATCCCAACGCAAGGCGCTGGCTGTCCCCCAAACGGCGATGGCGGTTGCGATTGATCTGGGGGAATGGAATGACATCCATCCTGATAGGAAAAAGGAAGTCGGCGAACGCTTAGCCCTGCTTGCCCGGAAGCTTGTTTACGGCGAAGACCTGGTTGCCTCCGGTCCGATGTATCAGTCGTACCAGAAAGACGGGCATAAAGTGTCACTTTCATTCGACCATGTAGGTAGTGGATTGGTTGCCCGAGATGGGGGGGCACTAAGCGAATTTGCCATCGCTGGGCCGGATAGGAAGTTTGTTTGGGCCAAGGCAGAAATAAGAGGAGACCGGGTAGTGGTATGGAGCGAGAAAGTCGGTGATCCGATGTATGTCCGCTACGCCTGGGCCGATAATCCCGTAAATCCCAACCTGTATAATAAAGAAGGACTGCCAGCTTCGCCGTTTGAAATCCAAATCAACTAATATCAAACCCACCATGGCGCGCGGTGCGTAAACTATAGCCCATTGGCCCTTGCCGTAATTTCGGCAACGTCGAGAACCTGGGTATCCTGTTCTTTTTCCTTGCTTTTGATACCGTCGCGCAGCATGATCATGCAAAACGGGCAGGCTGCGGCAATGATTTCAGGTTGGGTTTCCAACGCTTCCTCGGTGCGTTCGATGTTGATGTCTTTCGTTCCCCTTTCAGGTTCCTTGAATAGCTGCGCACCTCCCGCGCCGCAGCATAGGCCGTTGCTGCGGCAACGTTTCATTTCGACGAGTTGGGCGTCGAGGTGTTCCAAAGCTTTGCGCGGGGCTTCATAGACATTGTTGCCGCGTCCCAGGTAGCAAGGGTCGTGGTACGTGATCCGCCGCCCCCGGAAAGACTCACCGCCCTCAGCCTTCAGCTTGCCTTCGTCTATTAGCTGCTGGATAAGTTGTGTATGATGAATGACCTCATATTGGCCACCCAAGTCGGGGTATTCATTTTTGAGTGTATTAAAACAATGCGGACAAGCGGTGACAATTTTCTTAACCTCATACCCATTGAGAATTTGGATATTCGTCAAGGCCTGCATTTGGAACAGAAATTCGTTGCCCGCACGTTTGGCCGGATCACCCGTGCAGTTTTCCTCGGTGCCGAGGATGGCGTATTTGATGCCGACGTGGTGCAGGATTTTGCAGATATCACGGGTTATGCGCTGGGCGCGTTCATCAAAGCTGCCCGCACAGCCCACCCAAAATAAAATATCGGCGGTCTCGCCGTTTGCCGTCAATTCGGCCATCGTTGGTATTTTGAGTTCATTCATTTGCTTTATACTTTAAGCTACAAGCTTTGAGCTTTGTGCTTATTGCCTACAGCTACCAGCTTATTGCCTACCGCCTACCGTTAACTGCCTTTCACCCAATTGGCCCGGTCAGCCTGTGCATACTTCCATGGTGCACCATTATTTTCTACGTTGCCGAACATGGTGTTGAGACTGGCAGGGGCTTGGGATTCCTCCATGACCATGTAGCGTCTGAGTTCCATAATGATTTCCAGCGGATTGATGTTTACCGGGCAGGCCTCCACACAGGCATTGCACGTGGTACAGGCCCAGATTTCCTCGCGCGTGATGTAATCATCCAACAGCGACTTACCATCGTCCTTTTGTTCGTTATTTTTACTTTTACGGATATTGTTGCCCACTTCTACCATGCGATCACGCGTATCCATCATGATCTTGCGGGGCGAAAGCAGCTTCCCCGTCATGTTGGCCGGACACACGGCCGTACACCGTCCGCACTCGGTACAGGTGTAAGCTTCGAGCAAATTTTTCCAGGTGAGATCTTGAATATCTTTCGCGCCGAAGTGGAGTGGCGTAGCTGCAGCCTCCGGCGTATAGGAGGGGTCGAGCATCGCTTTGACTTCGTTGGTCACACTACCCATATTGGAAAAGCGTCCCTTGGGGTTCAGGTTTGAAAAATAGGTGTTCGGAAAAGCCAACAGGATGTGCAAGTGCTTGGAGTAGGGGAGGTAGTTGAGGAAAATAAGCACGCCGATGATATGAAACCACCAGCAAAAGCGCTCAATGCCGACAAGCGTCGGGATCGTGTCCGGCAATAAAGGAAGCAACCATCCGCTCACCGGAAATGCGCCGGCACGCGCATAATTTGGTGCCCCCAGCAGTTGCAATTTATAATCAGCCGCATTCATGGTCAGAAATGCTGCCATTAAGGCTATTTCAGCGATTAGGATGAGGTTGGCATCTGTCCGGGGCCAAGGGGTCATCTCTATGCCGAAAAAGCGCTTTAACCGCGAAATATTCCGCCGCGTGAGGAATAGGACACAGCCTATAAGCACGCTCAATGCCAGCCATTCAAAAGCGCCGATGAGAAAAGCGTAAAAACCGCCCAAGCGAGAAAATACGCGGTGCGTGCCAAACAGCCCATCAATGATGATTTCGAGCATCTCAATGTTGATGATGCAGAATCCAAGATACACAAAAAGATGCAGCAGTGCAGGGAAAGGCCGCTTAAACATTTTTTTCTGGCCAAAAGCAACAAGGAGCATGGCTTTCCACCGTTTCGCCGGTTGGTCCGTCCGCCGTTCATCCTGTCCCAACTGGATGTTCCGGAAGATGTTCCTGGCGTTGTAAATAGCCAGAGCCATCGCCCCAATGAATAGTACTCCGAAAATAAGCTGGCCTATCATATAGGATTATATAGCACAGGGTAATCTAATCATTACGAAAATACGGAATTTAAAATGCTATGCAAGCATAATAAATTATTTAGATGAATTTTAAGATTGCCGAGGGGGATAACGTAAAAAAAGCGGAGTGCCCGCCGGGCGCTCCGCTTTCTGATATTGTGTTAGCTATATATTCGCTTACTGATTAGACGGTGTGGCTGCAGGAGTCGAGCTTGTGATTCCCAATTTGGTTTTGACATCATTAGTCAAATCGTCGCCACCAGCGAAATAAGGAATGGCAGCTGCCGCGATGTCAAAGACATAGGCATACCCTTTTTCTTTGGCTACGGCTTGTACCGCTGTATTGGCCTTCTGGAAGATTGGCGCAAATAGTTCTTCGCGCTTTTGCTCCAATTCCTGCTGGGCTACTTGTTGAAACTCTTGGATCCTCCGGTCGATATCTTGTAATTCTACACCAAGCGTCTGTAGCTTCGCGTCGATGGAATCCCGGTTGGCTTCGCTGCGGTTGCGTTGCAGTTCCTGCGCGGAGGTCACCTTCTTTTGGTATTCTGCACCCATCTGTTGCAGCTCACCCTCTTTGCTTTTTGAAAGGTTTTCAAACTCCGCGTTTGCGGTTTTGAACTCGGGCATTGCCTGGATGATCTCATTGGAATTGACGTGGCCAATCTTTTGTTGTGCACTTACGAGTCCGGTTGATAAAAACAGCAGCCCTACCACCACTACACCTTTAAACAAATTTTTCATGCTATCCATTTTGATTTTACTTGTTGTTGGGGGTTATTATCACATACCCCTTTGTCTGTGATTATACGTTATTTACTATTACTTTCTTAAAACTCCGCAATGATACGAAACGGATTAATTTTCCGCAAGCGACGGATCAGGTTTATATCCTAACCGGGTAATCACATCGTTGCTTTTATCCAATTTGGGGTTGGCGTACAGAAATGTAACCTCACTGCCCTTATCCAAGATAATATCCAGACTTTGATCGGTAGCGATTGTCTGGATAGCTTGGGCCACCCGATCCTGGATGGGTTTTACCAACTTGATCCGCTCTTGGAAAAGATCGCCTTCGAAACCGAATTTCTGCCGTTGGAATTCCCGTGCTTCCCGTTCTTTGAGTACAATTTCGTCTTCCCGTTTCCTACGCATCTCCTCACTGAGTAATACTTGGTCTTCCTGGTAGGCTTTGTAAAGCTTTTCGATTTCAGCAAACCGGTTATCTACCTCTTCTTGCCATTGTACGGATAGTGCGTCCAGCTGCTTCTGCGCAGCAAGGTACTCGGGGATATGTTTTAGGATATATTCCGAATCGACATAGGCAAATCGCTGGGCCAAAGCCGCAGACGAAGTAACGACCATTAAGACAACGACCCCTATTATTTTTTTTATGCTCATAACTGTATGACTTTGGTGTTGGAACATCACTGCAAAAGTAATTCCATTTTTGTTATCAAATTTCTATTAATTAAAACCGCCCATCTGTTGCATGATGCTGAACGTGAAATTCTGCCGCCATGTGCTCGAGGGGACACCCGGTATCGGATCAAATGCATGGCCGTAATCGATGCCCAGCAACCCGAATATCGGCAGGAAGATACGCGCACCGACACCGACCGAACGGCGTACTTTGAAAGGGTTGAAGTCCCGGAAATTATTCCACGTATTGCCCCCTTCGGCGAAAGCCAAGACGAATACCGTCGCCTGATCATTCAACATCACGGGGTGCCGCAATTCCAGTTGGTATTTATTGTAGATGGGGCTACCCGAGTTGCGCGCGATATTCACATCTGCTCCGTCAGGGATTACCATCCCGTTTGCATATCCCCGCATCGCGATGATTTCCGAGCCTTGCAAAAAGTCAAAGCCCATCATCCCATCGCCACCGAGCTTAAACCGCTCAAATGCCGATTGGCCCGTCACGCTGCTGTATGTGCCCAAAAAGCCAAACTGCGCTTGCGCCTTGAGTACTAACTTGCCGGTTATGCGGGTGAACCACTGGGAGTCAAATTTCCATTTGTGGTATTCTGTCCATTTATACCGCTCATCATTCGGCGCAGTGGGATAGTTAATGTTGTTGAACCTTGAGTACGGAGGGGTGACCTGAATGGTCAACCGCAGATGCGAACCGGATGTCGGATATATCGGCGCATCCACCGAATTACGACTGATTTCCTGCGTAAGGTTAATGTTGTACGATGTGCCATTTTCAAACAAAAAGCCCGGATAATTCTGCAGCTTGTATTGCTGGAAACCCAATGAATAATTCAGCTGAAAATAGTTGTCCGGCCATTGGAGGCGTTTACCCAAGCTCACGGTGACCCCGTTCATCCAGATTCGGTTCAAATCTGCGTCGCCTACGATTTGCCGCCCCGTCAAGTAGTCAAAGCCTCCAAAGGACGATGATGAGGTAAACGCACTGACCCCAAAATAGATCGGCTTCTTACCGCCCAGCCAAGGTTCGGAAAATGAGAAGCTGTAAGACTGATAGCGTTTGCCACTGGTTTGGCCGCGTAGACTCAGCCGTTGGCCATCACCTCTGGGTAGGGGCTTCCAGGCACTTTTGTCAAAAATATTCCGGGTAGAAAAGTTGTTGAAGTTAAGCCCCAAGGTACCGATGACCTGTCCTGCACCAAAACCGCCCGACAGTTCAACCTGATCCGATGGTTTCTCTGTTACGTTGTATTCGATGTCCACCGTCCCTTCAGCGTGGTTGAGGTTGGTGGGCACCGGGTTGGTTTTTTGCTCGTCAAAGTTGCCTAATTGGGCAATTTCACGGGTACTGCGCATGAGCAGCTCCTTGGAAAACTTTTGGCCCGGCTTGGTGTATATGGACCGGAGCAATACGCGGTCGTTGGTCACGTCATTACCCTTGAGGATAATGTTGTTGACCGTGAACTGCGCTCCTTCATAGATGCGGAGATCCAAATCGATGGTGTCGTTATATATCCGGGTTTGGACCGGATCTACCGTAAAGGTGAGGTAGCCATCATTCATATACAGCGAAAGGATGTCGTCGCTGTTTCGGGTGGGCCCCATCAACTTGGTGTTCAGCTTTTCTTCGCTGAATACTTCACCCTTTTCGATACCCAAGATAACATTCAGCACCGAATCCGAATATTTGGCATTTCCCTGCCAGGTGATGTTACCGAAATAATATTTAGGGCCTTCATAGAGATCGATGTCTACAATGACATTGCGGTTGTTGTATTTATAGAACGTATCCCTGAGAATTTCAGCATCGCGATAACCGCGATCATGTAGCTTGGCAATCAGGTTTTCTTTTGCTTCCTTGTATTTCTCTGCTTTGAACTTGCCCGGCCCCGTGATGCGCCACCACGTGCGCTGCCTTACCCCCTTGAAAAACTTGCGGAGCTGGCGTTGTGAAAATTCTTCATTGCCTGTGAAATTGATGCGATGTGCACGTACCTTACGGTTACGATCTACATTTACCACGAGGATTTGGTTGTTTGCTTGGGTCGAATCCTTCACCGGTGCCATCGTGATCTCGGGGTATAAATATCCCTTTTCACTCAGGTATCGGGTAATGGTATTTCGCGTCGTATTCATCAGGTTTTGATTGACGATTTTGCCTGTGTTTTCGTTGAGCTGCTTCCGGACGTCTTCCGTTTGGGTTTTGCTGAGCCCTTCGATATCGATGCGTGTGAGGCGGGGACGTTCGACGACATGTATATTGAAAAAAATGGAGTCGCCTTTTACGGCGTCTGCATACAGTTCCACGTTGTCAAACAGGCCCTGGTTCATCAAGTTTTTTACCACATTCGACGTAGCGTCGCTCGGCACTTCAATACGGGATCCGACCACCAGCTTGGAGATGGTGATAAGCACATCGTTGTCAAGGTATTCCGTACCACTTACCGATATTCCCCCAATGATGTAATTCTGTGGGTTAAGGTAGCTAAATTCATCTGAATTACCCACGGGTATTCCGCGTTGCTGGGCAATGGAAGTCTCTACCGCCAATAGGGTAATAAGTACAAAAAAGAGTATCCGCTTCATCTATCTAATTTATCGCCGCTAAAGTACGTCAAACAGTTGTTAATTTTTGTTAAAAGGTTATTTTTTGAGTTAATTGACGGCCATCCCTACTCTGCCAATTGCTCGCTGGTCTTTCCGAAACGCCTTTCGCGTTTTTGATAGGCAACAATGGCTTCAAATAAGTCCATCCTCCGGAATTCAGGCCACATTTTGTCAATAAAGTACAGTTCGGCATACGCTAATTGCCATAGCAGGTAATTGCTGATACGCTGTTCGCCGCTTGTACGTACCATGAGCTCCGGATCAGGCATGGTCCGGGTGGCAAGGTGTTGGGCGAATAAATTTTCGTCAATATCGTCGGGACTGATTTGCCCCGACTGGACTTGGCGGGCCAACTGTTTTGCAGCTTCGGTGATTTCCCAGCGCGCGCTGTAGCTTAGTGCCAAAGTCAGCGTGCAATTGGTGTTGGCAGCTGTTTTTTCCATCGCCTCTTGTAGCTGGCGGCGGCATTTAGCAGGCAGCTTTGTTAAATCGCCGATGGCATTGAGCCGTACACCATTATCCATAAGGGTTTTGGTTTCTTTATTTATGGTGTTGACAAGGAGCTCCATCAGTGCAGACACTTCCAGTTTAGGCCGGTTCCAGTTTTCGGTGGAAAAAGCATAAAGCGTCAGGTACTTAACCCCGATTTCGACAGCGCCCTCCACGGTATCGCGGACAGCCGCCACGCCATTTTGATGGCCGAAGACGCGTAGCTTGCCGCGCTCTTTCGCCCATCGCCCATTGCCGTCCATGATGATGGCGATATGTTGGGGGAGACGAGCCTTATCTATCGTTTCTTTGATATCCATCAGTTAATTTGGCGCAAAGTTAATATAATTTTTCGAACGGGATCATCGCCATTCCGGACAGCCGCCCTTGAAGAAGGTGTAAGACAGGGTGATGCCTACCGTCATGAACGAATCATAGGGGCGTCCGTCACCGCGTTGGGAACCGATAGGTGCGTTGCTGGGGTTGGCGATCAGCGTCCAATCGGCGCGTGGAACCGGCGCATAACTGCCCAAATCGTCATAATCGAAATATTCCCCACTCACATCGTCCAGGTAGTCTGTAAGTGCCAGCCGGTATCCAAGCTCGACTCCGATAGACCATGGGCCCCGGAGGTTGTATTTGAAGCCCGCACCGAATGGGATGGTGACCGCCCGATTTTGATAGATCATGCCCTCGGTATAATAGTGCCGCAATTTGACGTCATTTCCCGATGCGTTCCGCCACTTCGGCTCGAACAGAATACCACCGATGCCCGCGAAAATGTAAGGCGTATATACAATTCTGCCCCGTTGCGGCAGCCATTTGAAAAAATTGAAATCTACCAATAACGAAGCCTCTTTGACCGCGCCGAAAAAACCGAGGTATCGATTTTGCCGCTGTTGGACGTTAGAATAAGCATCGTGTGCAAATAAGTTGGCATAAGCGAAATTACCGCGAAGGCCCCACGTATGATCGAAGTTATATTTGATAAACACACCGGCCGACCAATCGTTGAAGGCCAGCGGATTTTCCGGATTAAGGTCGCCCATATACCCCGAAGCACCGCCTTGCAGGCCAGCTTCCCATTCCTGCGCATGGGCTACCGCAGCATGGGCAAAAAAGATGAGTATCAGCAATCGTTGAAGCACAATTCAGCAGGGTATATATGTGGGGGGTAAAGATATTAATAATTCCGTGCATCAAGACCCCAAAGCAATTTATTGCGTAAGTTGGCGAAATAGCTGTAGTTTTTCAGTCTGATCAGGTTGACCTGGTAGTGCGCCTTACTGATTTTGAGCTTCACATCGGTGGATATGGAGGTAGTTTTGGAATCGCATGACAACAGGAACTTGCCACTCCGGCTTTCGATTTCCAAATCCAGCTCCATGTCGTCCGATATGACCACAGGCCTGACGTTGAGGTTATGCGGTGAAATCGGTGTGATGACGAAGTTGCCGCTACCGGGCGTAATAATAGGGCCGCCGCAACTCAGCGAATAGGCGGTCGAGCCGGTGGGCGTGGCTACGATAATGCCGTCTGCCCAATAGGCATTCAGGAGTTCTCCGTTGAGGTAAGCACTTACCGTGATCATCGCCGAGCTGTCAGACTTGAAAAGCGTGATGTCATTCAGTGCAAAATGACTTCCTCCAAACAGCTCCATCTGGTCGGATTGTACGGACAGCAACGTCCGTTTTTGGATATTGTATTCGCCAATCAGGATAGCTTCAAGCGAGGGGTCGATATCATCCTTACTGATGTCAGCCAAAAAGCCCAGTCTGCCAAAATTGATGCCCGCTACCGGGATGCCCGAATCGGCTACGATAGCGACCGCAGCCAGCATCGTACCATCGCCGCCCAGGCTCAGCATAAAACCAACGTCTTGGGGCAACTCGTCATATGTGGCATACGTATATAATTTTTGCGGGCAATTGACCTGCTGCTCCAGAAAGTCGCGAAAATCCTTGTATATCCACAACTCGGTATCTCTGGCGATTAGGGAATCAAATAAATGCTGCACATAAGGAACGACCGATGGATGGAATTCTCTCCCATAAACCGCTATCTTCATAATTACATATTGATATAGTTCATCAGTTGCTCGTAGCGGTCGCGGGAGTTGTCGCGGCTATTTTCATCATTGTAGGAGGCTTTAACGGTATAGTCATGCCGCAGAAAAGCAGCAATTATCGAAGAGATGTCCGATTTGTTGACTTTTATGGTGACTTCCAAGCGGGACGAATCCGAAAACGTATGGACATAGGAGTTCAATATCTGCGCGTTGTCCGATTCCACAATGTGAGCGATATGCGACAATGCATTATCCCGGGTTCCCATTTCCAAGACGATAATTCCCCCGGGCTGCTGGATAGACATGGCTTGGCTTAGGGTATTGATCAAATCAAGTGCAGTCACCGCCCCCAGATAAATGTGCTGTTCATCAATGACCGGCAACACATCCAGCTGATGGATTTGGAAGAAAAGCATGGCGTCATAGATGTGCTGGGTATCATAGATGTGTACCTGTTGGTATGCGATATCAGTCTGCTGGATGCTGTTATTGAGTTTGGCGAGCCCTGCCAACGACTCGTAGGATATCAAGCCAAGAAAAAGGTCGCCTTTTACCAACGGCAACTGTGCCAATCGGAGATCGGCCATTTTGTCCAGCGTATAGCGTACGCTATCCGATGGGCTCACCGCGTAGTCGCGGTCTATGATGACTTGACCTATATTCATGGTTTTGTTATACTCCTTTTTTAGTTAAACGAATAAAACCGCCAATCGTTTAAATTATCCGTTGTTGTTTGTCAAAATTAATTCGTTTTGCTGACAACAACGATTATTTTACTTTTTTTTTCGCTTTTAAGTGGTTGCCACACGTGAATTACCGGGCAACGGCATTTAAAACTATCAGCGGATTAGCTCTCCGTAAGACGTCGTTAAAAGCAGGCTTTTCCGCCATCCTGCGGACTTGGATGCGAAATCCCGTAGGCGGCCTAACTTCAGGCAGGTGCCAGCATGCGTGTCCGTCAGGAACGACATGTTGCAGAGCAGGTGCCTAGCGCGCCGCAGAACATCAGTATATGTTCAATGCGGTTTCCCCTGGTGAATTAAACAAAGGAATGACAATACCAGAACTTTTACTACTTTTGGCTGCTAATCACTTCGGCAGCCACCGTTGTGGCGATTGCGCATCGAAAATTTGTACTGAATATCGTTTTGGAAGACAAGGACAAATATATTGTTATCAGGGAGGTTATCCGTAAGAAAAACCCGGCATTGCTCAGGTGGATGCCCAGGTTTGTGCTGCGTTACATCGAGCGGGTGGTCCATGAAGAGGATATCAATCACATTATGGCCAAGATCGGGCATCTACATGGCTTGGCTTTTGTAGATGCACTGATAGCGGAGCTGGGGGTTGTTGTTGAATTAACGGGCGAAACGTATATCCCCAAGACGGGCGGCGTGATTTTCGCCTCGAATCACCCGCTTGGCGGGTTGGACGGAATTGCTTTTATGCACGCATTGGGCAGGTACCGGCAAGATATCAAGTTTCTGGTCAATGATATCCTGCTAAACATAAAGAATCTCGAGCCTTTGTTTATAGGGGTCAATAAGCACGGCGCGCAGGGGCGGCAGGGCATTGCACAGATCGAGGAAGCCTATGCGCAGGAACACGCATTGCTGGTGTTCCCTGCCGGACTGGTGTCGCGGAAGCAACAAGGGAAGATTGAAGATCTGGAATGGAAGAAAAGCTTCATCAGCAAAGCAAAAAGATATCGGAAAGACATCGTGCCGGTTTACATCGATGGGAAAAATTCCAGTTTTTTTTATAATTTCGCCCGTTTCAGGGAATCCATTGGTATTAAAGCCAACGTTGAAATGTTTTACCTTGCGGATGAAATGTTTGCGCAGCGAAACAAAAAAGTAACCATATGTATAGGAAAACCAATTTCTTATACCTATTTTGACAGCTCCAAAAGTGAAAAGGAGTGGGCTGCAGATGTTAAACGAACGGTTTACAACTTAGCCCCTGAAAACTAACTATATGCAAGAAATAATAGCACCTGTTGAACGGAACTCCATAAAAAAGGAGCTTACTCAGGAGGTATTTGTCCGTTATACCAACAATGGAAATAACGAAATTTATTTGATAAATCACCACAATGCGCCCCATACCGTGAGGGAAATCGGGCGGCTGCGGGAATTGACGTTCAGAGCCGCTGGCGGCGGTACCGGCATGGCGCTGGATTTGGACTACAACGACACCTGTCTTGACGCTTACGATCAACTCATTGCCTGGAATCCCGAAGACGAGGAAATCATTGCAGGCTACCGGTTGATAAAGTGCAAGGATGTAGGGGTAAACAGTGATGGGGAAATCAATCTGTCAACAGCGCATTATTTTCATTTTTCGCCGAAGTTTATCCAGGAATATCTGCCTTATACCATTGAATTGGGACGCTCATTTGTACAACCCAAATACCAACCTGGCAAAGACAACCGTAAAGGGTTGTTTTCGTTGGACAATCTGTGGGATGGGCTTGGGGCGGTCGTGAAACTCAATCCGGATGTCAAATACCTGTTTGGCAAGGTGACCATGTATCCGCATTACAACAGGGAGGCCCGCGACCTGTTGATCTATTTCATGCACCATTATTTTCCTGACCATGAACGGCTGGTGTGGCCGATTAATCCGCTGGGTTATGTCGGCGATCCCGCGCCCTACAAACAACTTTTTGACGGATTGGAGTATAAAGACGGGTACAAGGTCCTAAACAGCAGGGTAAGGGCGCTTGGCGAAAATATACCGCCCTTAATCAACACGTATATGAACCTTTCCTCTACCATGAAGACATTTGGTACGGCCGTCAATGACGAATTTGGCACGGTTGAAGAGACGGGAATTATGATTACCATAGACGACATCTTCGAGAGCAAAAAAGAACGCCACATCTCGACGTACGAACGAGACAAGGAAATCGGAAGCCGGAAGGTGATGTAGTAATGTATATTCAGCTTTCGGCTGTTAGTTGATTTGATTGCCGACAGCCGAAAGCTGGTTGCTTAGGGCTAATTTCCGGCCAAAAGGGCTTTCGCGATTTCGGCTATCGTCTTTCCATCGGCTTCGCCGGCAAGTTGCTGATTGGCCAGTCCCATTACTTTGCCCATGTCTTTCGGACTGGAAGCTCCGGATTCTGCAATGATCTGCTTGACGGCACGCTCAATTTCTTCGCGGGAGCGTTGTTTGGGCAGGTAGCTTTCAATCACGGCGAGTTCTTCCATTTCGATCTGATAGAGGTCATCACGGCTTTGCTGTTGATAGATTTCAGCAGACTCCTTGCGTTGTTTGGCCAGTTTTTGCAACACCCTGGTTTCCGTATCTTGGGTAAGTGTCTCCGCGGGCCCTTTTTCTGTTTTCGCAAGCAATATAGCCGCTTTGATAGCCCGGAGGCCCCGAAGCCGTGCGTTATCTTTGGCCAGCATGGCCAATTTGATGTCTTGATCGATTTTATCCTGTAAAGCCATTTGTCACGCAATTGATGAAAGGCAAAGGTAACAAATACCTCCGTCAATCGGAATTATTAGGCCAATCATTATGACCGTTCGGTTTTTTTTGTAATTTTGGCGCAAACTGTTATTTACATGGCAACGACATTAGAAAAAACACCACCGAGGAAGACCGATAATGAAGCGAATCAGACCCGTCATTATGTAACGTTGGCTATTGCAGTGGCCATAGGACTTGCAGGAACGTTTTTCCGGTTTGTTCAGGATTCGTTTCTGATCTCTACCATATCGAATATTTTGCTGGCCCTTGGCTGGTTCATCGTATTCCGTGTGGTATTCCGGATCATGAAATAACTTGTTGCTTTTTCAGCTATTGATATAACTTTCCAATTGGTTGATGGTCTGGCGTTGGTCTTCGATGATGTATTTCACGAGGTCTCCGATAGACAGCATACCGATGACCATATTATCTTCCACCACGGGCAGATGCCTGTAGTGGTTGTGGGTCATGAGCTGCATGCAGCGTTCGATCGCCTCGTGTTGCGTGATGGTATGCGGTTCCCTTGTCATGACGTCCCGGATTGGCGTGTCTTTCGAAGATTTACCTTGTAAAATGATCTTGCGCGCGTAATCGCGTTCCGTAAAAATGCCTTGTAGGCGCCCGTTTTCAATAACCAATAATGCGCTGATGTTTTTTTCCATCATGATTTTCAGCGCTTCCAGCACCGAAACGTCTTGAGATACCGAATAAACGGCAGCAGGCTTGTTGTTGAGAATGTGCTTAACGGTTTTCATGATTCCAATAATTTAATGATGCGAAAGCTCTTCGGGTAGATGAAGATTAAAACAGGGGTACACAAAACATGGATAAACCTATGCGCGGCTATCGTATATAATTGGTGTTCGGCAAGTACGGAGATAAAGATAGGAAGATTTTCGAAATAAAAAAAACCAACGTGTGGCTGTTACGTTAGGTTTTGCAATATATGTTTGGTCGCTTGGCGGTCGCCGTTATATCCGCGGCCAAACGTGCCAAGGAATGCGGGACAGGACGAGGACAAGTGCGATGAGGTAAAATGCCAATACGGTGGCATTTTGCTTTTTGGCAGGCACCTGCCGCTTAGCCCGGGAATAGCCAACGGTAATGAGTGCGATGGCTATCAGCATGATGAGCGGATGTTCGAGAAAATAGAGGCGGGCAATACCATCTTTCATCGCTGCTCCAGAGGCGTTCTTGATGCCATAAGGCGAAACGAAGTACATAATCAGTCCCACAACGAATTGCAGGTGTGCGCATATCAGTCCCAGGAGCGCCATTTTCCGGTTATATGGTTTGTTTCGCAGGTATGCAAAGAGGACATAAAGGATTGAAATAATTAATCCAGCCAATAATACATAGGCGAGTGTTGAGTGCAAGTGTCTGATTCCTGTATACATAGTTGTTGTTGTTTAATGTCTCAAGTCTTTTATCTGTTTAACTAATCCGAAGTCTCCTGCTTGGTATCTCCCGATCCCGGGGTTTCCGTTCCCTGCTAAAACCTGGCGTCTCCGATTGCCTTAAATTCCGAGCCTGTTTTCCATTTCGGGAAGGTTCTTTCCTGGCTTAAGCTGTAGCCGATATCAAACACGAGGCGGATGTCGGCTATCATGCCGCTGACGTCCCAGGTTTCGTCGTATTCATCGCTTACATCATGGTAGCGTTTACCGAACGCATCCTGCAATGCGGCGACCTCCGTGCTGTCTTTATCGATCACGTTCTTGCCGCTACCTGTATACAGCGCCGGCACGCCTACCTTGGCAAAGTTGAAATGGTCAGAACGGAAGAAACTGCCGGCTGAAGGATTTCCGCCCGGCACAACCTCCCGGTTCTGCCGGGCTGCGGCACGGCGGGCATAGTCGTCCATATCAGACTGGCCAAGTCCGACGACGGCTACATCACTGGTTTGCCCTATGGGGCTCAATGCATCGATATTGATGTTGGCAACGGTTTTGCCGAGGGGATATACCGGGTTGGCGGCGTAGTAGGCCGATCCAAGAAGGCCTTGTTCCTCGGCGGTTACCGCGAGAAATAGGATGGAGCGCTCCGGAGGTACGGCGGCGCCTTTGAAGGCTTTGGCCAGTTCAAAAAGTGCGGCTACGCCGCTGGCATTGTCAATAGCGCCGTTGTAGATGGAGTCGCCATCGATAGGTTCGCCGACGCCGAGGTGGTCCCAATGAGCGCTGTAGATGATATATTCGTCAGGATACTTGCTGCCGGACAATTTACCCAACACGTTGTTGGATGCCGATTTCCTGAACTCGTTTTTCAATGAAATGCCCGTTTTTATGCCCAGCTCCACGGGCTTGAATCCAGGTTTCTTTGCCTGGCTAATCAGACTGTCCGCGCCTCCCGCGAGTTCAAATAATTTTTCGGTAGCTTCCGCTGTAAGCCAACCTTCAAAGGCAGCTCTTGACGCACCGTTGTCTGGCGTGACCAAGCTCAGTTGCGGGCCGGCCCATCCGCTCCGCACCACGTTCCATCCGTAGCTGGCTGCGTCTGTATCATGGATAATCAAGACGCCGGTAGCGCCCTGCCGCGCCGCTTCTTCAAATTTATATGTCCAGCGGCCGTAATAGGTCATCGTGTCGCCTTTGAACAATGTTTTGTCATAAAATCCGGGGTCATTCACCATGACAACCACGGTCTTCCCTTTGGCGTCAAGCCCCGCGTAGTCGTTCCAACCGTATTCCGGGGCGACGATGCCAAAGCCGGCAAATACGACGTCGGTTTCAGGAACATTGACCTGTGCAGTTAATCGCTTGCTCCCGATAACGAAATCGTCAAGATGATCCAAGCTAAACTGGCTGTTGCCCTTGCTGAATGTGAGCGGTGTGGCGGGGGTAGACATAATTTCTACCATAGGAACCGCCTGGAAATAGTGTTCGCCATTGCCCGGCTCCAATCCGATACGCTCAAATTCTTCGGCAATGTAAGTCACGGCCAGCGTGTCGCCCTTCGTGAAGGGCTTACGTCCGAAAAATTCATCAGCTGACAAATCCTTTACATATTGGATGAAACTTTCCGCTTCAATACGGTTCAGTGCTGCAGTGTCAAGGGCTTCTGAAGTCGTATTGCCGGTATGGTTTCCGCAGGACGCTAGCATCATGATGGCTATCAGGATGATTGGGTCGAATCGTTTCATATGTGTTTTTTATGCGCTAAAAATACGGAATTAATTTAAATACTTGTCATCAGCTAGTCGGTGATCGGTGAAAGTTGCCGATTAGCGAACAAACACTTCAGCTATGGGGCTGAAGAGATACACCCGTTGGGTCTTTACCTCTATACAGCGGTATCGTTTCCTGATTTTTTCTTTCTTTTGGAAAACCCTGCCATTTTTAAGTACGAATACGGTATTTTCAGGCAGTTGTTCTACGGTCTGGATATCATCTTTGTTGGCGTCATAGCGCTGCAGCACCCGAAACAAATTCAAGTCCGAACAGCTGGAGGCTGCCGGATTGTTCATGTAATTCGAAATGGCCATCTGGATGTCCTGCGGAAAGACAGCAGCTTGCAGGAACGGTTGCATGAGCTGCCTATAACAGGCTTTCCATTCTTGGCCATGCGGCTTTACACGGTTTTTGTATGTATTCCATGTTTTGAGATGCGCAAATTCATGCACCGTGGTGATAAGGAATGCATAGGGGTTGAGGTTGTGGTTTACCGAAATGCGATGCCCGTGACCGCCATGCGGCGGGCGGTAATCGCCAAACTTGGATGTACGGCTCCGGCTGACGCGAAATTGGCACTTGCTGTCGTTGATCCAGCGCGAAATCACCGGAGCAGCCGGGGCGGGCATGTATTTGCTAAGTTGAACGCTGTAGTCTTGCACCCTGCAAACTTAAAACAATGGCATAAGTATTCATAAAATTAACAACATAAATTATTTCGTCCATTATCTATATCTTTGGGCATGATTCAACGATTGGGATTCTTGGCGGGCATACTGCTGCTGGGTGCATGGGCTGTCACTGCACAAGCTCAGGATTTGAACGCACGTGTACAAATTCTTTCGCCCCAAGTGCAAAATACCAATAAGCGGGCACTGGAAGTACTGCAGAAAGCGATATCCGACTTTCTTAATAACCGTTCGTGGAGCGCTAATCAAATACAGCCCCAGGAACGAATCGATTGCAGTTTCGTCATCACCATCAACGCATGGGATGGCTCTTCCAATTTCACGGCACAGGCGCAAATCATTTCCACAAGGCCGGTGTTCAATACTTCTTATAACAGTCCAGTGCTAAGCATTTCAGACAATCACTTCGATTTCAGTTACACGGAAGGACAATTGATGGATTATTCCGACCAACAGTACATGAATAACCTCACCTCCTTGCTTGCCTACTATGCATACATCATCGTGGGGTTAGATGCGGATACCTTCGAGCACAATGGCGGCACACCGTTTTATTCCGCGGCGCAGAATATCGTAAACTACGCGCAGAATACCGGTTTTGCGGGCTGGCGTTCCATGGAAGCCATGAACAACCGGTTCTGGCTGGTCAACAACCTGCTTGATCGGCGATACCAGCCCTTGCGTGATTTTTTGTATAGTTTTTATCGAGAAGGTTTGGACACCATGTCTGAAAATGCGCAGGCGGCCCGCAAGTCTATTCTGGCGTTATTGCCATCATTGCAAAAGGTCGACCGGCTGGCCCAGGGGGCCGTATTCAACCAAGTATTTTTTACGGCAAAGTCCGATGAATTTGTTGGTATATTTAGCGGAATGGGCCCCTCGGAGCGCGTGCAAGCTTTCAATGTGCTGGCTGAAGTAGATCCAGCCAATGCGAATAAATATGAATCCTTACGAAATTCGAGGTAACGAACTACGACCCACTACAACATTATGCTTAGTCGTCTATCTATTCAAAATTATGCGCTGATTGATTCCCTGGACATCCGCTTTGACAGCGGGTTGAACATCCTGACCGGAGAAACGGGAGCAGGCAAATCCATTATCATGGGTGGGTTATCGCTCATCTTGGGGCAGCGTGTAGAGAGCCGCTATTTTTTCAACCAGCACAAAAAGTGTATTATCGAAGGGTATTTCGATGTATCGGATTACCAATTGGAGCCGTTTTTCATCGAGCAGGATTTGGATTATGAGCAAGAAACGATCCTAAGGCGCGAAATCAGCGTCGATGGTAAGTCCCGCGCATTCGTAAACGACACCCCGGTAACGCTCGCTGTACTTAAGGCACTGGCTGAAAAATTGATTGACATCCACTCGCAGCATGCAACACTTCAGCTTAATACCGAAGCCTTCCAGTTGCTGACGTTGGACAGTGTTGCCCAAAGTCAGCACCTACGAGGCCGGTACACAGCGGCTTACCAGACGTATAAAACCACACAAGCGCGGCTAAACCAGCTAAAAGAAGAGGCACAGCAAACCCGCGCGGAGGCCGATTACCACCAGTTTCTATATGACGAGCTTGCCAAGGCCAATCTGGATGCCGATGAACAAGGCCTGTTAGAAGCCGAACAACAGCAGCTCGAACATGCCGAAGAGATCAAACGGAATCTGTTTGGCGTAGTCTATGCGCTGCAAGAACAGGAATTAAATGCGCTGGCATTGCTCAAGGAAGCCGTGCAACAGCTCCAGCAGGCCGAACGGTATATGGCCGCACTTGCTCCGCAGGCCGAACGGCTGCAGAGCAGCTTTATCGAACTGAAAGATTTAGCCGACGAAATCAGCCGTACCGAACAAGGAATTGTGCTGGATGAAGCGCGTTTGGCTGAAGTCAATGAGCGGCTTAGCCTGCTGTATACCTTGCAACAAAAACATCGCGTGGATAGTGTTGCCGAACTCATTGCATTGCGCGAGGAACTACGCGGACGGCTGGACGCTTTATCGTCCGACGAAGCGGAAATCGGCAGGCTGGAAAAGGACGTCGCCCGGCTAAAGGCTGAAACCCTCGCGTTGGCTGCGGAACTCAGTGCGCTTCGGCAAGCCGCTATTCCGACCGTGCAGGACGAAGTAAGTCGGATACTGCACGAGGTCGGAATGCCCCAGAGCCGGCTGCACATTGTGCTGAGCCAGGTCGACGCCGATCAGATAAGAAGCAGCGGGCAGGATAAAGCGGAGTTTCTGTTCACCGCCAATAAAGGGCAGAATCCGCAGCCTATCGGCAAGGTGGCGTCAGGGGGCGAGCTCTCACGGTTGATGCTGGCAATTAAATCATTGATAGCCAAGACGTCATCGCTGCCCACCATCATTTTTGACGAGATCGATACGGGGATATCCGGAGAAGTAGCCCTGAAGGTGGGGAATATCATGGAACGATTAGCGGACCGTATGCAGGTTATCGCCATCACACACTTACCGCAGATAGCTTCCAAAGGGAAAACACATTTCAGGGTCTACAAAAAGGAGTCGACGGATAAGACCGCTACGAGCATCGTCCAATTGGAACAGCCGGAGCGGATTCAGGAAATCGCGCAGATGCTGAGCGGGGCCAATCCGGGCGAAGCGGCCTTACAACACGCGGCGGAGTTGTTGGCGAATTAAAAAAAAGCATTATTTTTACCCACTTTATATTTCGTTGACTTTATAAAACAAGGAACTATGTCCCATAACCTACTGAAAGGAAAGAAAGGAATTATTTTTGGCGCGTTGGACGAGAAATCTATCGCTTGGAAGACTGCTCAACGCTGTGTGCAGGAAGGCGCAGAGATTGTGTTGACAAACGCACCGGTTGCGTTACGGATGGGCACCATCAAGCAGTTGGCAGAGGAGTGCAATGGAGCACCCGTTATTCCTGCTGATGTGACCAGCAGTGAGGACATTGAAAACCTGTTTGACCAGACATTGGAGCACTTCGGCGGGGGCGTGGATTTTATCCTGCACTCAGTAGGGATGAGCATCAACGTACGTAAGGGAATCCATTACACCGAAAACAATTACGATTTCATGCACAAAGCGTTTGACATATCAGCAATCAGCCTGCACCGCGTGCTGGCTACAGCCATGAAGAAGGATGCCCTCAATGAATGGGGATCCGTGGTGGCGCTTACGTACATTGCGGCGCAGCGTGTGTTCCCAGATTACAACGATATGGCCGATGCCAAAGCGCTACTGGAGAGCATCACCCGTAATTTCGGATACCAGTACGGTGTTCGCAAAAAGGTGCGGGTGAATACCATCAGCCAGTCACCTACGCAGACGACGGCCGGCTCAGGGGTGAAGGGGTTCGGGGATTTTATCTCGTATGCCGATAAGATGTCGCCATTGGGCAACGCCACGGCCGACCAATGCGCAGATTACACGGTTACGTTATTTTCAGATCTGACGAAGATGGTGACCATGCAAAACCTCTTCCACGATGGAGGCTTTTCGTTTACGGGCGTGAGCGAAGCGGTGATCGAGGGAATGGGGGAGAAGTAACGGCAGGATGACTGTATAACCCATAAAAAAAGCGGCAAAAGCCGCTTTTTTTATGGGAGTTGTCGCCGTTACAATTCGCGTATGAAATCGGACTCGGAGAGTACAACCTTAACTACCGCGGGACTGGGTAAGTCAATTTCTATACCCGGCTCTGCTAACGGATCTTCAGCGTATATCGTAATGGAACCCACTGTGTAGTTTACAGAATAAGCGATACCATTGAACGTGGTTGGCAAAATATCGTAGCTGCTTTCACCGTCGAAACTTATTGCCACACTGACATTTCCTTCCAGTAAATAGTATTCTGTTAGTTCCGGAAGGGATTTGGTATGGAAGACCTGATGACTGACGCCTGATTCCCATTGCCATGCGTTCGTACCGATAGCGTAGACATACGTGCTATTGGGGTTGGGATTTACGACGTCGTAATATTCTTTTTTGCAAGATGATATGCCGAGGACGACTAAAAATCCAACGGCTAAGGTAAGGTAATGCTTCATATGCGTTAGCTTTGGGTAAATAATTTTTGTTTTTTGTTCCTGTATGTATGACGGCAAATGACGTTGAAAAGTTTAACGCAATAATTGCTCCAAGATTGACTACACTAAGGATGTTACAAAAAAAGCGCCGCTTATTTTTATAAACGGCGCTTTGTATTTGAAATAAGCGGGATGCTTATTACTCATCTTCTTTCTTCTCTTCGGCGAAATCCGAAGGTCTGGATGAACCGCTGTCGGCTGCTTGCACGTTCACGACGATTTCCTGTTTGTCTTTGTCGTAGTCAACTTCAAGCGTATTGCCCTCAGCTACCACACCTTTGAGGATTTCTTCCGCGATGGGGTCTTCCAGGTATTTCTGGATGGCCCGTTTGAGCGGACGGGCACCGAAGTTGCTGTCGAAACCTTTTTCGGCAATAAACTCCTTGGCTCCGTCTGTCAGTTTGATGCGGTAGCCTAAGGCCTCGATGCGAACGAAAAGCGATTTCAACTCGATGTCGATGATTTTGAAAATGTGCTCTTTATCCAACGAGTTGAATACAATCACATCGTCGATACGGTTGAGGAATTCCGGCGCAAAGGCACGCTTTAATGCATTTTCGATGACACTGCGCGAATGCGATTCGGCCTGTTCAGCCTTCGCCGAGGTCGTAAAGCCTACGCCTTGTCCGAAGTCCTTCAGCTGGCGTGCCCCAATGTTGGATGTCATGATCAGAATCGTATTGCGGAAATCCACGCGACGGCCAAGGCTGTCGGTCAATTGTCCTTCATCCAGCACCTGCAGTAGCAAATTGAATACATCGGGGTGTGCTTTCTCGATTTCGTCAAGCAATACCACAGCGTAGGGTTTGCGGCGTACCTTTTCCGTCAGTTGTCCACCTTCCTCATAGCCTACATATCCCGGAGGCGCACCTACCAAGCGGGAGATCGCAAATTTCTCCATGTACTCACTCATGTCAATCTGAATGAGCGAATCCTCACTGTCAAACATGAAGCGGGCAAGCTCTTTGGCCAGCTCTGTTTTACCTACACCTGTAGGGCCCAGGAAGATAAACGAACCAATCGGCTTTTTGGGATCCTTTAATCCAGCACGTGTACGTTGGATCGCCTTTACTAATTTTTTCACCGCTTCGTCCTGTCCAATGATGCGCCCCTTCATGGATTCGGCCATGTTCAGCAGCTTTTGGCTATCCGATTGCCCTACCCGTTGTACCGGGATGCCGGTCATCATTGATACCACCTCCGCTACATTGTCCTCCGTCACGGTGTACCGTTTGGTCTTGGTTTCTGCTTCCCAGGCAGCTTTTTCATGCTCAAGTTCCTCGAGCAGTTTTTTCTCCGTGTCTCGCAGTTTTGCAGCCTCCTCATATTTTTGGCTCCGCACGACCTTGTTCTTCTCGACTTTTATTTCCTCAATTTTCTGCTCTATGTCAATGATGCTTTGCGGCACATGGATATTGGTAAGGTGTACCCTTGATCCGGCCTCGTCCAGTGCGTCGATGGCTTTATCCGGCAGAAAACGGTCGGTAATGTAGCGAGTGGTCAAGGTAACACACGCTTCTATGGCTTCCGGCGTGTAGTTAACGTTGTGATGCTCTTCGTATTTTTCTTTAATACGATTCAGTATCTCCACCGTTTCGTCGTGCGTGGCCGGCTCAATCATGACCTTTTGAAACCTGCGATCCAGGGCGCCATCTTTCTCAATGTATTGCCGGTATTCATCCAGCGTGGTCGCACCAATGCATTGGATTTCACCACGGGCCAGTGCCGGTTTGAACATATTTGAGGCGTCTAGCGAACCTGATGCACCGCCGGCACCCACGATGGTGTGGATCTCATCGATAAAGAGGATGACGTCCGGCGATTTTTCCAGCTCATTCATCACAGCCTTCATGCGTTCCTCAAACTGGCCACGGTACTTTGTTCCGGCTACCAACGAGGCCAGATCCAACGTGACCACGCGTTTGTTAAACAATACCCGGGACACCTTGCGTTGGATAATACGCAGGGCCAGCCCCTCTGCAATGGCTGATTTGCCCACGCCGGGTTCGCCGATGAGTATTGGGTTGTTCTTTTTGCGCCGCGATAAGATCTGTGAGACGCGTTCGATTTCCTTCTCACGGCCTACAATCGGATCCAAGCGGCCTTCTTCGGCAGCCCGTGTCAAATCGCGGCCGAAGTTGTCCAATACCGGGGTCTTTGACTTAATGTCCGATACCTTTTTGGGCTGGCTAAAATGATCTTCATCTTTAAAATCATCGTCGCCGGCCGTCGATCCGGATGCTTGATCCGTGATGCCTGCTTTGTGCTGTTCTACATCAGCTTTGAAGACATCGTAATTGATGTCGTATTGCTGCAAGATTTGCGAGGCGATGTTGTCTTCATCGCGTAGGATGGATAATAACAGGTGTTCGGTACCGATAATGTCGCTTTTGAAGATTTTTGCTTCAAGATAAGTGATCTTCAGTACCTTTTCCGCTTGTTTGGTAAGCGGCATATTGCCAATCGGAGCGCGGGACATTGATGATCCCTTGACAGCGTCCTCAATGGATTTGCGTAGCTCGGTGGTGTCGATCCCTGCATGTTTCAATATCTTGATAGCCATGCCGTCTCCTTCACGGATCAGCCCAAGCAACAAGTGCTCCGTACCGATATAATCATGTTTCAACCTGATGGCTTCTTCCCTGCTGTATGAAATCACATCCTTTACGCGAGGCGAAAATTTTGCTTCCATGAATGTTTTACCTTTCTTTTTTTTATGCTAAGGATGCGATAAATGTAGAAAAAAATTATCGCTTATGCCCTTACTATTTGTGTAACATTTATCAACAATTAAGCCATTGAGACAAATATAGCATTTTGTCAGTTTCCATAAAAGGATTATTACATCAATCTGACTATGTTTTCGGTAAGTATGTTTTTCGTTGACGTACGCGAAAACGATAGCTTACCGCTGTTGCATATGAAGGGCAAGTTATCTAAGTTTGCACTTCCTATTAGTTTTACAACGCTTGAAATAATCATAACATGTCTGACGAGAAGATTATATTTTCAATGGCGGGGGTAAATAAAGTGTACCCGCCTCAGAAACAAGTCCTGAAAAATATCTACCTCTCCTTTTTTTACGGAGCTAAGATAGGTGTCATTGGCCTTAACGGTTCGGGAAAGTCCTCATTGCTGCGGATTATCGCCGGATTGGACAAATCCTACCAGGGGGAGGTTGTTTTTTCTCCAGGGTATACGGTGGGGTATCTGGCTCAGGAGCCTGAGCTTGATCCTCAAAAAACGGTCCGCGAAGTAGTCGAAGAAGGGGTCGCCGAAATTTCGGCGGTCTTAAAGGAATACGAAGAAATCAACGAAAAATTTGGTCTGCCGGAAGTGTATGAAAATCCGGACGAAATGGATAGGTTGCTGGCTAGGCAAGGCGAATTACAGGACAAAATCGATGCTACGGGTGCCTGGGAGATCGATAGCAAATTGGAGCGGGCTATGGATGCGCTGCGTTGCCCCGAGCCTGATCGGCGAGTAGACACATTGTCAGGAGGTGAGCGCCGCCGGGTGGCATTATGTCGTTTGTTGCTGCAAGAGCCGGATGTGCTCCTGTTGGATGAGCCCACCAACCACCTGGATGCGGAGTCTATCGACTGGCTTGAGCAACACCTGCAGCAATACAGGGGCACCGTTATCGCGGTCACGCACGATCGGTATTTCCTGGATAATGTGGCGGGTTGGATATTGGAGCTTGATCGTGGCGAAGGCATCCCCTGGAAAGGAAACTATTCGTCCTGGCTCGATCAAAAAGCTAAGCGGCTTGCCCAAGAGGAAAAAACCGAGAGCAAACGGCAGAAAACGCTGGAGCGCGAGCTGGAATGGGTGCGGATGGCCCCTAAGGCCCGCCATGCGAAGTCGAAGGCCCGCCTGCATAACTACGAGAAGCTGGCGTCTGAAGAAACCAAGGAGCGGGAAGAGAAGCTGGAGCTCTTCATCCCGCCGGGGCCGCGGTTGGGCAATGTGGTTATTGAAGCGCAGCAGGTGAGCAAAGCATACGGCGATAAAATACTGTTTGAAAACCTCAGTTTTTCGTTGCCGCCGGCAGGTATCGTCGGCATTATCGGTCCCAACGGCGCAGGGAAAACAACATTATTCCGGCTTATCACCGGGCAGGAGCTGCCGGATAGCGGCACATTCCGGGTAGGGGAGACGGTAGCATTGGGCTATGTCGACCAGTTGCATGACGATCTCAATCCGGAAAAGACCGTATGGGAAAACATTACTGGCGGCCATGAAAATATTCAGCTGGGCAACCGTCTTGTCAATTCCAGGGCTTATGTCTCAAAATTTAATTTCAACGGTGCTGACCAGCAAAAGAAGGTGGGGGTACTTTCGGGGGGCGAGCGCAACCGGGTGCACCTGGCCATTACCTTAAAAAAGGGGGCTAACGTACTGCTGCTCGACGAGCCCACAAATGATATCGACGTCAATACATTACGGGCACTGGAAGAAGGGCTGGAAAATTTTGGTGGATGCGCCGTCGTCATCTCGCACGACCGTTGGTTCCTCGATCGCATCTGTACCCATATCCTTGCTTTCGAAGGAAATTCGCAGGTGTACTTCTTCGAAGGGAATTATACCGAATACGAAGAAAATCGCAAAAAACGCTTAGGAGACATTGGTCCACAACGCATCAAGTACAAAAAACTGGTCAAGGGCTGATGGATACCGCCAAGTTACTCAAAGCGATTATCGACAATGCAATCGATGGGATCATCACCATTGATTGGAATGGCATTGTCGAATCCATCAACCCGGCGGCATTGCAGCTTTTCGGATATGACGCGTCTGAGGTTGTCGGACGGAATATATCCATGCTGATGCCGGAACCCGACCGCAGCAACCATGATGGGTATATCGAAAACTATCGTCGTACCGGACAGAGGAAGATCATTGGTATCGGCCGCGAAGTGAGGGGGAGGCGCAAAGACGGCAGCACCTTTCCGTTCCGTCTCGCCGTCAGCGAGGTGCATTACGAAAACAAGACCGCCTTTACCGGCTTTGTGCATGACTTATCCAAAGAAAAGGAAGCTGAGGAAAAACTCCTGCATCATATGGAAGAATTGGAGGCGACCGTAAGCAACCGTACGAAAGACCTCATCAAGCTGGTGTCTGAGCTGGAGAAAGCCAAGTCCGAAGTGAGCCAATCCTTGGAGAAAGAAAAGGAGCTTAACCAGCTGAAATCCAGATTTGTTTCGATGGCCTCGCATGAGTTTCGTACGCCGCTGAGTGCCGTGCAGCTGTCGGCCTCACTGATCGAAAAATATATTGAAAAGCCCGACAAAGCCAACGTGCTTAAGCATACTGGCCGCATTAAAAATTCCGTACAGTTGCTCACCAGTATCCTGAATGATTTTCTATCGCTCGAGCGGCTGGAGGCCGGCAAGGTATCGGCAAGCAAACAGGAAATAAACCTGGTGCAGCTTGGAGAAGAAATCACCGAAGAAATGCAGATGATTTGCAAAGCCAACCAGCATATTGTATATCAGCATACGGGCTCCACCGGAAAAGTCGAGCTCGACGCCAACTTGTTGAAAAACTGTATTATCAATCTGATCTCCAACGCAATAAAATATTCCGGTGAAAATACATTCATTGAGTTCAATACCGAGGTCAACGATGATACCTGCACCATTGTCATCAAGGATGACGGGATAGGCATACCCGAGGAAGATCAGAAAAATTTATTCGAACCGTTCTTCCGTGCCCATAATACCGGCAACATCCCCGGCACGGGCTTGGGGCTCAATATTGTGAAAAGATACGTATCTTTGATGGGCGGCCAGGTGGCATGCCAAAGTGCCCAGCATAAAGGTACCGTTTTTACGCTTACCTTCAATAACACCATACCGCAGGAACCAAATGACAACTAAGCAAATCAACGTATTGATCATCGAAGACAACGATGATATCCGCGAAGGGACCAAAGAAATCCTCGAGCTTACCGGCTATCACGTATATACGGCGCCCGAGGGCAAAACGGGGGTAGACATGGCCTTGAAACATTTGCCGGATATCATTCTGTGTGACATCATGATGCCCGAGCTGGACGGCTTTGGTGTGTTGTATATGCTTTCAAAACATCCTGAGGCCGCCACAATACCGTTTATTTTCCTGACGGCGAAGGCCGAACGCGCGGATATGCGCAAGGCCATGGAGATGGGGGCCGACGATTACCTGACCAAGCCCTTCGATGATATCGAACTGCTGAACGCCATTGAAACCCGGCTCAAAAAGCGCAAGCAATTGGGAACGGACGGCGGCATCCGGAAAAACCTGTACTTAAGCGATGAAGAGCAAGAGACGCTCCTGAAAGAACTGGTGCAGGGAGCCCGGGTAAAGACCTATCGGAAAAAGCAGTTTATCTACCAGGAGCGTGATATGCCGTTATACGTATATTACGTAAAAAAGGGGAAGGTGCGCAACTTCTTGTATTACCTGGACGGCCGCGAACTGTCAACGGATATTCATGTGCCCGACTCGTTTTTCGGCTATGAATCGCTTTTGCTGCAACAGCACTACAACGACAATGCCGAAACACTGGAAGAAACCGAGTTGGCATTGATTGATAAAGAGCAGTTCTTTGAATTGCTCTACCGGAAACCGGGGATTGCCACCAAATTCATCAAATGGTTGTCGGGAACCATACGCGGCAAAGAAGACCAGCTGCTTGCATTTGCTTACGATTCCGTACGTAAGCGGGTCGCCAATGCGCTGATCAATGTAGCTGAAAAGACGGTGTCCGGTATCCATGAAGATGAATGCCTCATTCGCATATCACGGGATGATCTGGCATCATTGGCCGGCACGGCAAACGAAACCATCAGCCGGATGCTGGCCGATTTTAAAGACGAAAAATTGATTGCCAAAGAAGGGAATGCCATCCGCATTTTATCCATTCACAAATTAAGGAATATCAAGCAATAGCCCCCCGTTTGTCTTCCTTTTTTTCGAAAATGTGATCGATATCATTTTTTAGCTTGATAGGTCACATCATCCGCCATAGGCCGTGCCCGTAATTTTGTGGAACAATGAACGCATTAGAAAATCATTTTCCCACGGACACGGACAGACGGATGAAAGCAATTGCTTATAGTATAAAGCCTCAGGAAAAGGAGCATTTGGCACTTGCCAACGGCAAGCGCCACGACCTGACGTTGATCTCCAACGAATTGAATGCCAAGACGGTGTCCTATGCACAGGGAAAAGAGGTTGTCATTGTTTCCACGTATGATATATTGGATCGTGATATGCTTTGGGAGCTCAAGAATGCAGGCGTGAAGAAAATCATTACCCGATCCAAAATCACCACGCATATCGACCTGCGCGAGGCTACCCGCATGGGATTAAAAGTAGCCAATGCGCCTGATGAAGACCAATCCGTTGAAAGCATCGCCAAGCAGACTATCCGCAATCTGAATGCCTGGGACGCCGGGAAATGCGTCGGCAAGGCCTGCTGCTGCCAGAAGGTGTGCACAATGGATGATACCGTTACATCCTACTTATATGGAAATGGCAAGAAATAAAATGCTGGCGTTGGTCCAGCGTTATGACGTAGCTGCACCGCGCTATACCAGTTACCCCACGGTGCCTTGCTGGGATGAGGAGACCTGGAGTCCGGAAAAATGGATTCAGCATATTCGTTTGCAATGGGCACAGTCGTCATCGCAGGGGATTAGCCTTTATATTCATCTCCCGTTTTGCGAAAGTTTGTGCACCTATTGCGGTTGCAACACGCGCATCACCAAAAACCATGGCGTGGAAGCGCCCTACATCGATGCCGTATTAGCCGAGTGGGCGATTTACCGGCGTCACCTCGGCGAAAGCAGCCTGCCTATCGGCGAATTGCACCTGGGCGGCGGCACACCTACATTTTTCAGCCCGTCTCAGCTCCGCAGGTTGGTCGATGGCCTGTTGGATGGCAACCAAGTGCTTCCCGGAGCATCGTTTTCCTTTGAAGCACATCCCGCAAATACCACCCATGAACACCTTCAGACATTATTTGGTGCCGGTTTTAGGCGGCTGAGCTTGGGAATACAAGATTTTGATCATGGGGTGCAGTTACTTATCAACCGAAAGCAGACCGAAGCCGACGTATGGCGGGTGATGATAGATGCCCGCCAAATCGGCTACACTTCCATCAACTTCGATCTGATTTATGGGCTGCCGCTGCAAACCTTGGAAAGCGTAGGGGACACGGTTGAGAAAGCGCTGGCCATGCGGCCCGATCGCATTTCGTTTTACAGCTACGCGCATGTTCCCTGGATGCGGCCCGGGCAGCGGCGCTATACAGAAGACGATTTACCCAAGGGAAAGGACAAGCTTGACCTCTACCTCCTCGGCCAATCAATCATCAAACAGGCGGGTTACCGCGACGTAGGCATGGATCATTTTGCGCTGCCCGATGATGCGCTTTGCCGGGCCGCTGATGGCGGAGCTTTGCACCGCAACTTTATGGGATATACCGATCGGTACACGCCGTTGCTTATCGGGCTTGGCGTATCGTCCATCAGCGATTCATGGACGGCGTTTGCCCAAAACGTAAAAACTGTAGAAGCATACAAAGCGCGGGTAAACGCCGGGGTGCTACCGGTTTTCAAAGGCCACGTGCTATCAGCCGGAGATATGCAGATCAGGAAGCATATCCTGGATATCATGTGCCGCGGTACAGCGGTATTGGATGGGCCGGCGGCGCAATCGGCAATCGTACTCCGCCGGCTTGCACCGCTATTTGGCGATGGCCTTGTCTCTTGGGATGGCACTCGCGTGAAGGTTACCAAGAAAGGCTTTTCCTTTTTGCGTAACATCTGCATGGCCTTCGACGAACGGTTGCATAAGAAACATGTTAGCCAGCCTTTGTTCAGTAAGGCCGTATGATAATCGCTGAGGCATGAAGATAGGGACAAAGACATCGAACAGTACGAAATGCTACCACTGTGGTGATACCTTAGCCGGTACCGTATATGAGGCAGATGGACACGTGTTCTGCTGCGTAGGCTGCCAGAGCGTATACCGCATCTTGAGCAGCAACAATATGCAGCAATATTACCGGTACAACACCCATCCCGGCAAAAAGCTGCGTGAGCGGTCCGAGCGGTACGAGTACCTGGATGAACCAACCATTGCAGATAAGCTCATTGATTTCAAGAATGATGAAATCACCATGGTCACATTTTATATCCCGTCCATCCATTGCAGTTCATGCATATGGCTGCTCGAGCACCTCTACAAGCTCCATCCTGCCGTTGTGGCATCACAAAGTGATTTCCTGAAAAAGCAGGTAAATGTTACATTCAAACATCCGGACCTATCGTTGCGGGAGCTGGTGGAGTTGCTGGCCAACGTTGGTTACGAACCCAAGATTACCTTGCAGGATGTGGTCAAGGCAGGTCGTAAATTTTCCCAAAAGGGTTTGATAGCCAAGATTGCCGTAGCCGGATTCTGTTTTGGCAATTCGATGATGCTGAGCTTCCCCGAATACTTCGGCATGGCGGCATTCGAGGCCAAGTATTCCATGTTTTTCGGGTGGATGAACCTTGGGTTTGCGCTTCCCGTATTGCTTTACAGCGGACGGGACTATTTCCAATCCGCCTGGCACAGCCTGCGGCACCGGCAACTTAACCTTGACGTGCCCCTGGCGCTGGGCATCTTGGTGTTGTTTGTCCGCACCGCGTGGGAAATACTTTCGGCTACAGGGCCGGGTTTTGCCGATACACTCTGCGGATTGGTCTTTTTTCTGCTCGTTGGCCGGTGGGTACAACAGCGAACCTACCATCACCTGTCTTTCGAACGGGATTACCGCTCCTATTTTCCGGTCGCGGTGACACGCCTCGGCGCCGCAAACGCTAAGCCCGTGCCTTTAGCCGAAATCAGCGTCGGAGATCGGCTCCTCATCCGCAGCAACGAGGTTATCCCGGCCGATGCAATTCTCTTAAAAGGGCAAGCCGCCATAGACTTCAGTTTCGTTACCGGCGAGTCGGAGCCGGTGGAGAAGGTACTTGGCGAGATCATCTATGCGGGGGGGCGGCAGTTGGGCGAAGCGATTGAGCTGGAAGTTGTCAAACCGGTATCGCAGAGCTACCTGACCAAGCTTTGGAACAACGATGCATTTAAGCAATATAAGAAGCGATTTCGTACCTTCAGCAACGTGGTCAGTCAATATTTTACCTTGGTGCTCCTGGCGATAGCCATCACCGCTATGGCTTATTGGTTTCTCCGTGATGACCCGGCCAAGGCGTGGGGCGCCTTCACGGCGGTATTAATCATCGCTTGCCCCTGTGCCCTGGCCTTGAGCACGCCCTTTACGCTCTCGGTAGCATTGCGTGTTTTTGATAGGCATGGCTTTTATGTAAAAAATACAGCGGCTGTCGAGCAATTGGCGGCAGTGGATTGCCTCGTTTTTGACAAGACGGGTACGATATCTTCCCCCAGTGCCGCCCGGATGCGCTTTGAAGGCCAGCTGCAGGCCGGCGAGCTGGCTATGGTGGTGTCCGTGTGCCAAAATTCCAATCACCCGCTGAGCCGCGAACTGGTCAAGTGGGCGGGGCCGATGGAGCTTATGCCTATCGGCAATTACCAGGAAACCGGTGGGAAAGGCATCGAAGCCGAGGTCCATTCAAACCGGGTACGGATCGGGAGCGCCGCTTTCACGGGCGCACGGGATGCAGCGGGCGCTTCGCCAACTGGTAGCCGCATCTACATCGCTATCAACAACGAGGTAAAAGGGTTTTTTATCGTCGAGCAGCCCTGGCGGGAGGGCCTTCGGGAAGTTATGGGCGAATTGGCCAAGCCCTATGACTTGCACCTGGTTTCCGGCGACAATGCCAAGGAAAGGGAGCGTCTTCGCGAAATCTTTCCGCCCGATGCCGATCTGCTGTTCGGTAAGCTGCCAGCCCAAAAATTGGAATACATCAATAAGCTGCAACATACCGGCAGCAAGGTGTGCATGTTTGGCGATGGGCTCAATGATGCCGGTGCATTGCGGCAAGCAGACCTGGGCATTGCAGTAAGCGACGATATCAATAATTTTTCACCTGGATGCGATGCCATTCTTGATGGGCGGTCTTTTGTCCTCTTGCCGCGCTTTCTGCGGTTCGCTAAGGATGCCGTGAAGGTTATCCATATGAGTTTTGGTATTTCGCTGACTTACAATGTCATTGGATTGAGCTTTGCCGTGATGGGTACCATGTCGCCACTGTTTGCCGCCGTATTGATGCCGCTGAGCACCGTCACCATCATTGGCTTCACCACCGTGGTTGCACATGCCTATGCGGCCAAAAACCAGTTAAACAACATCCGATCATGAGTGCGATATTCTTTCTCATCGGCTGCAGTGTATTTATTGCACTTATCTTTTTAGCGGCTTTCTTCTGGGCCAATAAAACGGGGCAGCATGAAGATACGTATACGCCCTCCATACGTATACTGTTTGACGATGAGCCGCCGCAAGTGCCCGAAGGCGAAGAAGAAACGTTGGACGTACGGACACCTGAATGAAGCCAGGCCGATAAGATGCCGGGCGAAGGCAAAACCCACTACAGGTCAAAGCAGCCGTTTGACCAATGCCCGCCATTCCTCCTCCAATGTCGTTGCCGGCCGTTGCTGGCCTGCACGGCGGTACCAGTAGTCGGCATTCCAGAGGTCGCCTTCTTTGCGGTGCAGGTAGGCGTGTACATGGGCAGATTGGTTGTCGGTCAAATCATTGATCAAATCGTGGGCCTTTTCCCATTGGCCTTTGCCGTCATACCATAGGGCTTCAAGCTGTACCGTTAGGCTGATGGGGGGCACTTCGTGCTCCAGCGATGAGTTGAACGCTTCAAAGTCCATAAGCAATTGTCGGGTTAATGCTGTCAAACTTAGCTAAAGTTGCTTTGATATGCAAACCACCGAATCAGCAAATAGTGACTACCATTACTTTTAAACCCAATCGGCGTCATTCGCCTGACACTTTGATGACAGTAATTTTACCGCCGGAACCTGCATGAGATCGTGCTCAACAAATGGATCGAGACGGCTCATGCAAGTTTCATCACCGATAAGGAACAAGTTAAAGATGAAAAAACAATTACAGCAATGCAGCTAACTAAATTTAATTACGACAACAAAATTGTTAGGGATTTCGGCATCGCCACCATCGTATGGGGCATTGTCGGGATGTCCGTTGGCTTATTGGTGGCCGTCCAACTGATATGGCCCTTTATGAACTTCGAACTCCAATACACAACCTTCGGTAGGGTGCGTCCGCTGCACACCAATGCCGTAATTTTTGCATTCGTGGGCAATGCCATCTTCATGGGGGTGTATTATTCGTTACAGCGGTTGCTGAAGGCGCGGATGTTCAGTGACGTTCTGAGCCGTATCCACTTTTGGGGCTGGCAGCTAATTATTCTTGCAGCCGCTATTACATTGCCGCTGGGCATCACCACATCCCACGAATATGCAGAGCTGGAATTGCCGATAGACATAGGCATCACCATCATCTGGGTCGTATTCGGAATCAATATGTTCGGCACCATCATTAAGCGTCGCGAGCGGCACATGTATGTGGCTATCTGGTTTTACATTGCCACGTTTGTTACCGTGGCCGTGCTGCATATCGTCAATTCGGTGCAGCTTCCCATCTCCATGTGGAAGAGTTATTACTTGTATGCCGGCGTGCAGGACGCGCTGGTGCAATGGTGGTACGGGCACAATGCCGTTGCATTTTTCTTGACCACGCCTTACCTCGGTATGATGTACTATTTCCTGCCCAAGATGGCCAACCGGCCGATTTACTCCTATAAGCTGAGCATCCTGCACTTTTGGTCGTTGATTTTTATTTACATCTGGGCGGGGCCGCACCACCTGCTGTATACGTCGTTGCCCGGCTGGGTGCAGTCGCTCGGCGTGGTATTTTCGATCATGCTCATCGCTCCCAGTTGGGGCGGTATGATCAACGGGTTGCTCACGTTGCGGGGAGCCTGGGACAAAGTACGTACGGAGCCGACGTTGAAGTTTATGGTGGTGGCGCTTACTGCATACGGTATGGCCACGTTTGAAGGACCGATGCTCTCGTTGAAGCAAGTCAATGCCATTGCACACTTTACCGATTGGATTGTCGCGCACGTACATGTTGGCGCATTGGGTTGGAATGGTTTTATGACCTTCGCCATTCTCTACTGGTTAATCCCCCGCATCTATAAAACTGAGCTGTATTCCACTAAGCTCGCGTCGGTGCACTTTTGGATAGGCACATTAGGCATCCTGTTTTATGCGATTCCGATGTATTGGGCAGCCGTGGTGCAAGGCTTGATGTGGAAAGAGTTTACGCCGGAGGGTGTACTGAAATATCCAAACTTCCTTGCTACAACCCTTCAGATTATCCCGATGCACATGCTCCGCGCCGTAGGGGGGACACTGTACCTCGCCGGGGCTATCCTGATGACCTACAACCTGGCAAAAACGATGAAGAAGGGAAGGCTGCTGGCCAATGAGCCGGCCGAAGCGCCCGAACTGACACCGGTAATGGTCAACGAACGCTCCAGGCATCGCCGGTTGGAACGCAAGCCCGTTCTGTTCATGGTCGTGGCTTTGATCACCATCTTGATTGGGGGGCTGGTACAGATGATGCCTACATTCATGATTTCATCGAACGTGCCGACGATTGCCAGCGTAAAACCCTATACGGCCCTGGAGTTACAGGGCCGCGATTTATACATCCGCGAAGGGTGTGTCAACTGCCATTCGCAGACTATCCGGCCGTTCCGGTCGGAGACCGCCCGCTATGGCGACTATAGCAAAGCCGGCGAGTTTGTCTACGATCACCCATTTCTATGGGGCTCCAAACGGACCGGGCCCGATTTGCACCGCATAGGCAAGAAATACCCCAATAAATGGCATTTCGATCACATGCTTGATCCCACCATCACCTCGCCCGGCAGCATCATGCCGCCTTATCCCTGGCTGATTGAGCAGCCACTGGATACCACCACTACCAAGGCCAAGTTGAATGCCATGCGGATATTGGGCGTGCCCTACACCGATGCGGATATCGACGCCGCAAATGCCCACCTCAGTCAGCAGGCCGAAACCATCGCGGCAGATTTGGGCGACCAAGGTGTGACCGTACGGCCTGATCGGGAAATCATTGCCCTGATTGCTTATCTGCAACGGCTCGGGACGGATATCAAGGCTACGGAACAGACCGCCGTGGCAAAAACAGAAGATTAACGCATTAAAGACAATAGGCAATGTTTAAGCAAATAACAGACTTGAGCGGCAATGAGTGGTATCTCATTGCCTCGCTGTGGATTTTTCTCATCTTCTTCATTGTGGTAGCCATCATGCTGGTTCGCATGCGGAAGGACTATGTCGATTACATGAAGGAAATCCCGATGAATGACGTGGAGGAGCAGGAAAACAGTATATTACACTAAACAACATAAGCCATGCAATTAATATTTTTACAGTTACATGCGGTTGACAAAGCTGCTACGGCGCCCGGTTTATTCGGCAGCGGGAATGTCAACAACGATATCCTCATCATCGCGCTTATTGTGGTCATGTCGGTGGTGCTTGTCGCCGCCGTGGTGGTGCTGCGGGCCATGCGGGTCATGCTTCGGCTCACTATGCCACACGTGATAGAAGATGAGCAGGCAGCAACAGCGCGGGCAAAAGCCAGCCGCAGGGCCCGGCGCGCCGCTTGGTGGAATAAGCTCATGGGGCTGCGGCCGCTGGCGGAGGAAAAAGATCTAATCATCGATCATGCCTATGACGGCATCAAAGAACTGGACAATCCCGTGCCCGCTTGGTTCAACGGTTTGTTTTATGCGTCCGTCGTGTTTGCCGTCGTATACCTGTGTGTGTACCATGTATTCGGCTGGGGGCCAAACCAGGACCAAGAGTACGAACGTGAAATGGCTAAAGCGGAAGAAGCGCGGCAGGAATGGCTGGCGCAGGCTGCCAACAACATCGACGAAAATTCAGTGACGGTGGACGCACGGCCTGAAACCATAGCCTCCGGGCAGGTTATTTATACACAAAACTGTGCGGCATGCCATGGCAATGCAGGGGAGGGGGGCATCGGTCCCAACCTCACGGATGATTACTGGTTGCATGGCGGTAGCATACAAGATGTGTTTAAAACCATAAAATATGGCGTGCTCGACAAAGGCATGGTACCGTGGGAGCAGAGCCTGACGCCAGCACAGATTGCCGAAGTAAGCAACTACATCCTTAGCCTGCGGGGCACGAATCCACCAAACGCAAAAGAACCACAGGGAGAAAAAGTGGAGTACACACCGGCACACGATACCAACGGAGTGGAAACGGCGCGTGTTGGCGACGGCGACAGATCGGTAATATAAATCAACATTCATGGATATCATCGCAGGGAAGGCGGTAGACGGGACGAAACCCAGGCGGGAATGGATTTATGCCAAGAAGCCCGGCGGCCGGTTATTCAACTATCGGCAGTTGCTGGGGTACACGCTGTTACTGGTGCTGATAGGCGCGCCGTTTGTCAAAATAGCGGGCGAGCCGTTCTTGATGTTCAATATTGTCGAACGCAAATTTGTCCTGTTCGGCAACGTCTTCTGGCCGCAAGATTTGCATATTTTCGTTTTTGGGATGCTTATCGCCATGGTGTGCATCGTGTTGTTTACGGTGGTCTATGGGCGTGTATGGTGTGGGTGGGCGTGTCCGCAAACGATTTTTATGGAGCTTGTGTTCCGCCGCATTGAGTACTGGATAGAAGGAGATTGGCAACAGCAAAAGAAGCTGGACCACGCGCCGAAGACATGGGCCAGGCAATCCAAAAAAATAGCCAAGCACGCCGTTTTCCTGGTTGTATCATTTTTGATTGCTAATACCTTTCTGGCCTACATCATCGGGGTAGACGAACTTTGGAAAATCATGCGCGATCCCGTAAGCCAACACCTTGCGGGATTTGTCTCGCTCATGGTTTTTACCTTGGTTTTTTACGGTGTCTTTGCCTACGTGCGTGAAATTGTTTGTACGACGATATGCCCTTATGGGCGGTTGCAGGGGGTGCTGCTGGATGACCAGAGCATCACCGTTGCCTATGACCACCGGCGGGGTGAGCCCCGAGGTCACCGCAAAAAGCATGCGCAACAAGCGGTGGGCGACTGCGTGGATTGCAGGCTGTGCGTGCATGTATGCCCTACCGGCATAGACATCCGTAATGGTCTGCAGATGGAATGCGTGAGCTGTACCGCCTGCATCGACGCGTGCGATGCGGTCATGGAGAAGTTAGATCGGCCCACGAAGCTCATTGGCTTTTATTCCACCGCGGAGATTGGTGGTGAGCGAAAAAAAAAGGGCAATACCCGGGCGGTAGCTTATACGGTGGTACTGGCGGTTTTGATGGCAGTTTTTGGATGGCTGGTGTTCAGCCGGTCGCAGGTCGACGGCACGTTGCTGCGGGCAAAGGGCAGCACTTACCAAATCCGTCCGGACGGCACGGTGAGCAACCTGTATAGCGTAGCGCTGATCAACAAAACCCATCAGGATATGCCTTTCAGACTGGTGGCCGCGGAAGAAAACTTCACCGTGCATGTCGTCAATAAAATCGACGAACTGAAGGGCGGAGGCACGGCGCAATTGAGCTTTTTCTTAATCGGTCCGCAACGAGCGATACAGTCGTACAAAACCAATGTAAAAGTGAACGTCGTGGTAGCGGGGAAGGTGGTGGAAACGATGAAAACGACCTTTGTAGCGCCGCCGGGAGGATAAGTGGGGCCGCGGGCTGCGAGCGGTAAGCAGCAGGCCAGAAAATAAAGCATAAAACAAAAATGAACTGGGGATTAAAGATAGTGATTTCGCTGGCGTTATTCATGGCGCTGATTGTTTCTTTCGGGGTTTACATGGTAAGTAAAGATACCGATTCGCTGGTTGCACCGGATTATTACGAGCGGGGGTTGAACTATGACGAGCTCCGCCGTGCCGATTCGTTGCAGGGCTTAGCAGATACGCTGCAAGCCGTTAAGCAGCCCTAAATCGGCAATAACAAAAAAATGAGTTATCACGTATTGGCATTTTTTATGGGGCTACTGGGCAGTCTCCACTGTGCGGTGATGTGCGGGCCGCTGGTGTTGGCCGTGCCGGGGCCGCGATCGAGGTGGAAACGCCTGTCCAACACGCTGATGTATCAGTCGGGCCGGACAATGACCTATGCGCTCCTGGGACTCATGATGGGCGTTGTCGGCCATTCAATCGAAGTAGCCGGATGGCAGCAGAGCATTAGCATTGCCACAGGCATTCTGCTTGTCTGCATGGCTCTTTTTTCGCTTTGGGGCAGGCGGCTGCGGCAGGTTGTGCACTGGCAGCAAACGTTTGTCCACCCGGTGGTCAAATGGATAGGTTATTGGCTGCAGCGGCCGGGCGGCCACTTCATGGTCGGCATGCTCAACGGCCTCTTGCCATGTGGCATGGTGTATATGGCACTGGCAGCCTCGTTAAGCGCCGACACGTTACAGGGCAGTGGGGTGTTCATGCTGTCCTTTGGGCTCGGCACATGGCCTACCATGCTGGCGGTCTCCCTCATCGGAAGTGCGGTGAAGCGGCGGATGCGATTCAATGCCGCATTTTGGCTCCCCATGATAAGTTTGTTGATGGGCGGATGGTTTCTGCTGCGCGGAGCCGGGTTGGATATTCCGTACCTCAGCCCGTTGATTTACCCGGATGGGGCGGTTACCTGTGCGGGTGCGCAATGAGTTGATAAATCGTGCAGCCGGCCACGGATGCCCATTCGTAACGATATGCGAAACGGAATCCTGTGGCATTCGTCAGGCATCAAGCATCATCCGCCGATTTCAAATCCCTCCCTGCATCGCCTCTTTGATGATTTGGCGGATGATGCCCGACTGCTCGGGGTCGCCTTTCATCAGCGCCTGGGTAAATCGGCGCCAGGTTTTGAAGTCGATGTGTGACGGAATGATGGGCACATTGGGGTCTACCACCACATCCAGTACCGCGGGAATGCTGGCGTTGATGAGTTCATCGAGCGCGGCGTCGATGTGTTCCGGCTGCTCCACCCGGATGCCTTTAAGGCCTATCAGGTTCGCAAACGCCGCATAGTTGACATCCGGGATGTCCTGGGAGGCTTCAAACTTAGGTTCGCCCGAAAGCATGCGCTGTTCCCAGGTAACCATATTCAGATCTCGGTTATTCAGCACGATGACCAGCAGCCGCGGGTCTTGCCACGATTGCCAGTACTTGGCGATGGTGATGAGCTCATTCATGCCCAGCATCTGCATGGCACCGTCTCCCGAGATGGCCACGGCCATGCGGTCCGGAAAGGCAAATTTTGCGGCTATCGCATAAGGTATGGCAGGGCACATCGTAGCCAGATTGCCCGATAATGAGGCCAGCATGCCTTTCCGTATCCGGAGGTTGCGGGCATACCAGAAGGCCGCTGTACCCGAGTCGGCCGTGATGACCGCGTAGTCCGGCAATTTCGGCGATAGCCTTTGGATGACCTGCTGTGGATTGATGGGATCCGCCTCCTGCTCCGATCGCTTTTCGACGGTTTCCCACCAGGCCGCCACGTTGGCCGTAACCTGCTCAAACCAGCTGCGGTCTTCCTTATATGCGATCAGTGGCAACAGTTCCTGGAGGGTGTCCTGGCTATCGCCCAGGAGGTTCACGTCCATCGGGTAGCGCAGGCTGAGCATACTTCCATCCACATCGATCTGTACACCGCGCGCCTTGCCCGGTTCGGGCAGGTACTCGGCATAGGGAAACCCGCTGCCGATCATGAGCAACGTGTCGCAGTTGTCCATCAGCTCCCAGCTCGGTTTGGTGCCGAGCATGCCGATAGACCCGGTCACGTAAGGCAGGTCATCCGGCAGGGCCGATTTTCCCAATAGTGCTTTCGCTACCCCTGCCCCTAATTTTTCGGCCAAAGCTTCGATTTCCGTGGCCGCTCCCATGGCCCCGGCGCCGACCAGTATTGCTACCCGCTTGCCGGCGTTGAGGATGCCGGCAGCTTTCATCAGATCTGCCTGTCGCGGTACCAGGCGTGCATGGGGGAAACCGGTGCCGGTAGCCATATAGCCGTGTTCGCGGGGTGGTTCCTTGATGGCGGGCTCCTCTTGCAGGTCGCTGGGAATGATCACCGCCGTCACGGTCCGTTTGGCAACGGCAATCCGTATCGCACGGTCAATCACCAGCCTCACCTGGGCCGGGTGGGTGAGCATCTGCACGTAATCGCCCGCAACGTCTTTAAATAACGACATGAGGTCCACCTCCTGCTGGTAGTTGCCTCCCAGCGCGGTACGCCGTTGCTGGCCGACGATAGCAACAACAGGCTGGTGGTCCAGTTTGGCATCATACAACCCGTTGAGCAGGTGGATGGCCCCCGGGCCGGAGGTGGCCAGGCAAACACCCACCGTTCGGGTGAATTTGGCGTGGGCGCAAGCCATGAAGGCCGACATTTCCTCATGGCGCGTTTGGATAAACGCAAGGTCGCCGTTGCGATTAAGTGCGCCCAGCAGTCCGTTTATGCCGTCGCCCGGGTAGCCGAAGATTCGATTAATACCCCATGCCTGGAGTCGGTCGATCAAAAAGTCACTTACATTCATAGCTTCGTTTGTTTGTCTACAGATGCAGCCCACCGCCGGAAGCGTGCAACAGGCTGTAGCCGTTACGTCTTCTCATATTAACGGGATTAGGCGCTATCGGTTTGGAATAATCTCGCTGCGTATGATGAGGTCTCCGCGGGGGCCGTCAGCGCATGTTTGCAAAATATATTAATTAACTTTGTAACATGTCGGTAGCTAATTTATGCAGGTAATGTTCGATCCATTGAAAACCCACATCAATAAGTTTGCGCAGATCAGTGATGATGAGTTCCAACGTATTTCAACATATTTTCAGCATCGCATTCTGAAAAAAAAGGAAAATTTATTGGTTGAAGGTCAGGTTTGTAGAGCAAATTATTTTGTTTTGAATGGCATACTGAGAAAGTTTTTCATCAACGATAAAGGTGTAGAGCAAACCACCGAGTTTGCCATTGAAAATTGGTGGATGACCGAAACTTTCTCCTACCTGAATAAAGAGCCGACGCCGTTCTATATTCAAGCGGTGCAGCAAACAGACGTATTGGTTATTCAGCAGGCAGGATATGATAACTTGCTCCAGGAACATCCGGTTATGGAGCGGTATTTCCGTTGCATCTACCAGAAGGCCTACGCTGCTGCGCAAATGCGCATCAAGTTCATCTATGAGCATTCCAGAGAGGAATTATATCACCATTTCCGAAAAAACCAGCCCGAATTTCTTCAACGAGTGCCGCAGTATCTTGTTGCGTCTTATTTGGGTTTTACGCCCGAATATTTAAGCGAAATTCGTAAAAAGAAGTTTTCTTAAACCCGTTTAAGTTTTTTCTGTTCCCGGTTTTCAACATTTGTACGGTTAAATCAAAAAATCAGAACAATGGAAAATCGTATTGACATCCACACAACAGAACCCTTGGCATTCAAAGCAATGATGGGATTGGAAAGCTATCTTGCAAACGCTGACATATCCAAAACCTTAAAAGAACTCATAAAAATCCGTGCCTCTCAGCTTAACCATTGTGCTTACTGTATAGCTATGCATGCTAAAGATGCCATCAAAAACGGCGAAAATACGCAGCGCATTCTCTTACTGAGTGCCTGGAGGGAGGCTACCAAATTTTTTACCGAGGAAGAACAAGTAGTGCTGGAAATGACTGAAGAAATTACGCTCATTCATCAGCACGGATTAAAAGAGGAGACCTACCGGAAAGCATCCGAGATTTTCACGGAAAGTCAAATTGCGCAGATTATTATGGTTATTGTAACCATAAATGCCTGGAACAGGATAGCCGTAAGTACCCATAAACAAATCGAATAAAACCGGATGCCTCCTGCAATGCCTCCCCATGATTTAAATCAATGATTGCCGCGAGGCTTGCGCCGCGATAATGTCCCATCAACTTTTTTGAGGCATTCGGTTGGTCTTTGGTAAACAGAATATTATATTTGTTTCACGTCCACTGTTTAGGGCGTCCAATACCAATTTTATAAACACGTACTCAAATCTTGGTTGCTGTGCGTTACGCTTGGATAGGCATTCAGCTCGTTGCTCTCAATTTTTCCGCCTCAGACGTGAGGGGGCAAACCGGAAAACTTTTTACCGTCGGTTCCGAGCTGTCGAGTAGCATGGTGATAGATATCCACCAGGATCGAAGCGGTTACATCTGGATTGCAACCGAAGATGGGTTGAATAAGTTCGATGGAACCAATTTTACGATATATAAGCAGAACCCGCAGGAAGCGAATTCGATGCTGAATAACATCGTACGTGTCATTTCCGAAGATGCTTATGGCAAAATGTATATCGGCTACATAAACGGGCTGCAATATCACGATCCGGCGACTAAGGAGTTTCATACCATTCCGTTCATCCTGCAAGGAGGCATCACCATTGATGCTCACGTGATGACCATATGCCAGCGTAAAAACGGGCAGTTGCTGGTGGGGACGTCCGGATACGGGTTGTTTGAAGTTTTGTTTGACCAGGGGCGGTGGTATTGCAGCCAGGTTGCCGTGGGGATTCCCAGTGACATGATCATTAAGATCGTTGAAGATACCAAGGAGCGGCTTTGGGTATCCACCGAGGATCAAGGGCTTTTCCTGTTGGAGGGCAACACCTCCAAAAACTACTTTGCGTCAAAAGAAGTACAGAACAATGTCATCTCGAGCATCGTGGAGGATGAACACGGAGGCCTGTGGGTGGGCAGTCTCAACAATGGCCTGTTCAAATACGATGCGTCGGCCGACACCTTTTGCCGGACGCCAAGCTGTGATGATGCAGATCTGCCCATTTCGGATTTAATCGTCAGTGCAGCAAACACGATATACGTGGCTACCGATGGACGGGGCGTGAAATATGTTGACCCGGCGGTAGGGGAGTTGGTAGACTTAGATCTTCCCATCGCTACATTCAACCACGCAAAATCGAAAATGAAATCGATTCTGGAAGACCGCGATGGTAATATCTGGATGGGGCTGTACCAGAAAGGGGTCTTCATGATGCCGGCTCATAAACACCGTTTCGGTTATATCGGTTACAAATCGATAAACAAAAACCTCATTGGTAGCAACAGCGTCATGGCTATATGGGAAGACCGGCGGGGCGAACTTTGGGTGGGTAGCGACAACGACGGTTTGTACCGGGTCGGTCCCGGCCTCACATCCAGCAAGCACTACGCAAACGAAGGTCAGGCTCCCGGTACAATCATGGCCATTTTCGAAGATTCCAAGGGGCATCTTTGGGTGGGGTCTTACCTTGAAGGGTTGGCCAGGTTTGACCGTGAATCCGGACGGTTTAGTTATCCTGTGATACTAAAAGACAAAAAGAACGCGAATGTACAGCGGGTTTTCCGCATCGCTGAGGATGCCTACCAACGGCTCTGGCTTGCGACGATGGGGTCCGGATTATTCCGGCTGGATCTCCATTCTTACGAAGTGAAGCGCTATGCCACGGAAGAGAAAACAAAGTTCAAACCCCAAAGCAACTGTATACCCAATGACTGGATAAACTGCGTATCGGTATCTCGTGACAACAAATTGTATTTTGGTACCTATGATGGGCTGGGGTGTCTGGATTTGGAAACCGAAAGTTTTGTGTCGGTATTCGGGAGAAACCGACTCTTCGGCGACGTTGTCATCTATGCGTTGTACGACGATGACCAAGGAAACCTTTGGTTGGGCACGTCTAAAGGGTTAAAGCGATTGAAAATACCCTCCCTGGAGGTTTCGGAGTTTGGTGTGGAGGATGGCCTCCCGAGCAATATCGTCTGGTCTGTCGAAGGCGACCGGCACGGCGACATCTGGCTGAGCACCAATCGGGGCATAAGCAAGTTGGATGTACGCCGAAAGCAGTTTCTGAATTTTCATGCTGGCGATGGCCTGCAAGGCGATGAGTTTATGCGGGGCGTATCGTTGAAAAGCAGCGATGGAAAACTATTTTTCGGCGGGCTGCATGGCATCAGTTATTTTAATCCAGATGAGATCCATATTCAGCGCAAGGTGCTGGCCGTACAGGTAGTCGATCTGTACATTCATGGCAAAGCAGTGCGAAAAGGAATGAAATCAGGTCGATTCAATATCATTGACACGGCTATCAACCAGGCGTCTGCGTTTCACCTGGCGCATCATGACAATTCGTTTACTATCGAGTTTTCGACGATGGATTTCAGCGATTCCGAACGGGTTGTTTTCCAGTATTCGATGAATGGCAATGCATGGATATCGTTACCACCTTCCAGCAATCGAATCACGTTTGACAACCTCATGTCAGGCACACACCGCCTGCTTGTGCGGGCAACCGCTGCAAACGCGAGTTCGGACATCAAAGCGGTCACCCTTGTCATACACCCCGTCTGGTACTTGTCGGCATCCGCTAAGGCATGTTACATCGTCCTTGCCTTGTTGCTGGGATATGGTATCCTCACGGCGGTGAAGAGCCGGAGACGTATTCGCCACCAAATGCGGGCCCACCGGCGGAAAGAAGAAATCAACGAAGCGAAACTGCAGCTGTTTGTCAATATCGCACATGAAATCCGTACACCATTGACCCTGATCGCCAGTCCGTTGAAACGGTTAAAACACATGGACAGCCATCCGGAAGGCGGGTATCTTTACCGGATTATGGACCGGAATGTGCGCCGCATGCTGGATTTGGTCAACCAGATGCTGGACGTTCAAAAAATCGAAAAGGGTTTGATGACGTTGAAATGTACGCAGATAGACATGGTCCGGTACACCCAGGAAGTATGCGCGTTGTTTGAGGAAGAGTTTTCGGCCAAAGCGATTCACTTCTCGATAAAACTGCCGGACCAAGCCTGTTTTGCCCGTATCGATCCGCGAAATTTTGATAAGGTGCTGGTCAATGTGCTTTCCAATGCTTGCCGGTTTACGCCCTCCGGTGGTTGGATAGCCGTTGAGCTCTGCCGGACCGGGCATGACCGATCCGGAGAGCTGCTGACCCTCTCGGTGGCGGATTCCGGTCCGCAGATTAATGAGCAAGATATTGATCGAATTTTTGACTGTTTTTACCAATCAGACACCCATCGCGATCATAACAATAGCGGTACCGGTATTGGATTGTATCTGGCCAAACAGTTGATAGCGCTGCACGGCGGAACTATCCGGGCAGAAAACCTAAAAGAAGGCGGTTGCAGGTTTGTCATCACGATGCCCTTGGCCAAATCGGGGGAGGTGCTCAACGATGGGCTTGCCCAAGTATCAAGAAAACTAACAGAACCGTATATAGCGCCGGTGGCGCCCGCGCCGCCCCGTTTGAAGAACGGGAAGCCAAAACGTGTGCTGGTCGTGGATGACGATTCGGATATCGTGGCGTACCTCACCAAGTCGCTTTCGCATGCCTTTGCTGTGTCTGCTTATTCCGATGGCCTGTCGGCCTACAAGCACATTCTGTCGGAGCCGCCAGATCTGGTCATAAGCGACGTCATGATGCCGGAGCTGGACGGGTTCTCGTTATGCGAAAAAATAAGGAACAATCCGAATATCAGCCATATACCAATCATCCTGCTTACCGCCAAGGCCCAAGAGGCGGACAACTTGGACGGTCTTGAACGAGGGGCGGACGCCTACATGACCAAGCCGTTCAATACGGAGCTCTTGCTAAAAGCAATAACGTCAATCATAAAAAACCGAGAGCTTATCCGCAAAAGCGAACGCGAGCAGCGCTTCCAGGAGGAGTATATCCCGGCGTTGTCCATAAAGAGCGCCGATGAAAAACTACTGGAAAAAATACACCAGCTGATCGAACATAATCTCAATAATCCGTTGCTCAGTGTGGAGATGATTTCTGCTGAAATCGGCATCAGCAGGGTACATCTTCATCGGAAGCTGAAGCAACTGACCAACATGACCACGCGCGATCTGGTCCGAAATATCCGGCTGAAGCAAGCCGCCCGATTGATTGAAAAAAAAGGCTTGTCAGTTTCCGAGGTAGCCTATGCCGTCGGCTATTCAGATTTAAGCAACTTCTCATTATCCTTCAAGCAAATGTACGGTGTTTCGCCCACGGCTTACGCCGCCCAGAAAACCGGAAAATAGATTGACGGACACAACGACCTGCTCTCCATTTTTTGTCCGCAAAATTAGCCGGATCGCCGTGGCCGGCACTGGGCATTTGTTTCATAAGCTTATTCCTATGTTACATGCATACGGATATTGATGAGGATCCATGTACATTCGTTGCAAACGAGCATATTATAAACCAATAAAGTTATTGCACGATGTTTTGGAGTAAAGGACCTTCACCTGGTTTGCGTACCGCGATATGCTGTCGGATTCCGAAGGGAATCCGTACGGTCGAACCACCATAACATAGCCGACCCGCACAGCAATTATTAAACTAACAATCCATAAATCTAGTAATGATATGATCAAAAAAATGAAACGCTTAAGGTTTTTTATCCTCAATGCAATATTGGTCTCTGTAATGCCAACGATGGCACAACAACGCCATGTCGTTGGTGTGGTCACCGATTCCCAGACCCATGCACCTATAGAGGGTGCCGCGGTCAAGGTATTGGATACCCAACTGGGTACTTCTACAGACGCTGAAGGCCGTTTTGTCTTGCCGAACGTTCCCAATGGTGCGACGCTCGAAATTAGCTCCGTCGGATTTATTCCCAAGCAGGTATCCGTTCCCCCGGCCGGAGAATTGGCCATCAGCCTGGAAGCGGCCGTCGACCAGCTGGAAGAAGTGGTCGTGGTAGGCTACGGCACCCAAAAGCGTGCTACGGTGACCGGCGCCGTAAGTTCGATTCAAGGAGACGATATTGCCCAGATACCGGCTCCGAATGTTTCGCATTCCATTGCCGGGCGCCTGCCGGGTGTCAGTATGCGCCCCAACGGTGGCCAGCCCGGTTCGGACGATCCGGACATCCATATCCGGGGTATCGTTACCACCGGTGCGAATCAACCACTGATCGTCGTAGACGGCGTCAGGCGCGACAACATCAGGCAGATAGACCCTGCGGCTATCGAGTCCGTCACGATTCTGAAAGATGCCGCTGCCGTGGCCCCCTTCGGGATAGGTGGTGCAAACGGCGTCATCATGATTACAACAAAAAAAGGGCGCACAGGAAAGCCCACCATTCATTTAGGTACGTCGTACGGATTCCAAAATCCGACCTATTTGCCCGATATGTTGGACGCCCGGGATTACATGGCTTTGCAGAATGAAGCCTATTACAGCCAAACGCCAAATGGCACAAGCCCACCTTTTGACCCCGATTTTGTAAATAACTATCATGCTTTGCATCAGGAGAATCCCTGGCAATACCCCAACTCCAATTTCCTGGAGCTGTTCAATAAGAACACACCTGTACAAAGCCATAATCTCGACTTAAGTGGCGGCACGGAGCATGTTACGTACCGGGCCGGGTTAGGGTATTTTGATCAGCAAGGGTTATTTGACAAGGTAAGTTATCGCCGATACAATTACAATGTCAATCTCGAATCCAACGTGACGCCAACGACAAAAGTGGGCTTGGGTATCCACGGATCAGTAGAACGCACCAATGATTTGGATGCAGACGCACAAACCTCCGGCCAGCTATTTCGTTCGTTCTACAAATATTTGCCAACGCAAAGTCTCACCTATCCAGGAACAGATTATTGGGGGGAGTCGTCTGCCAACACGCCGGTGGGCGTATTGCGATCGGATGGATATGACCGCAGGGATCTGAATACGCTGCTGGGTTCGTTTTTCGTCGAACAGCAGATTGTCGATGGGCTGAGCGTAAAAGGGGTATTCAGTTACGATCCCAGCCAGACGAATGTCAAATCCTTTCATGTACCTTTCAAATACCACGTAATCAACTTAAATACGTCGCCGTACACGTATACCGAAGCCGTCTCCCTGCAAGAAGGTACCGGAAGGCCTTATACCTGGTTGGGGTTGGAAAACAGACGGCGTACCAATTACACCTACCAAGGGTTTATCAACTACGATAGGGCGTTTGGCGATCATCAACTTACCGGCTTGTTGGTAGCCGAGGCACGGAATTATACCGAAAACTGGTTTACCGCCCGGCGGAATAATTTCAGCCTCCAAATCGATGAGCTCGGCTTGGGCAGTTCCAACCGGATGGATTTCGAGAACGACGGTTTGTCCGCCACCGGCAGTGAGATCGGATACGTTTATCGGGTAGGTTACTCGTACAAGCAGCGGTATATTGTTGAAGCAGCCGGAAGATACGACGGCCATTATTATTTCGCGCCGGGCAGAAGATGGGGGTACTTCCCGTCATTTTCGGGCGCCTGGCGGATTTCCGAAGAACAATTCTTCGAACCCTTGAAGGGATGGCTGAGCGAATTCAAGTTGCGCGGGTCTTGGGGCAAGGCCGGTATGCTTGCCGGAGAGGCATTCCAGTACCTCACCGGATACAGCTTGCGCGGCAATGCCTACGCGTTCGGTAGCGGTTCATTGGTACAGGGGTCGAGTGCCATCCGCGAAGCAAACCCCAATATTACCTGGGAAGTCTCGACGAAGTCCAACATTGGTTTTGATGCGTTGCTGTGGAATGGGACCGTCAATGTCGAGTTCGACTATTTTACCGAACAACGAACCGGCATGCTGCTGGCCCCGCAGGTTACGCTGCCGGTAGAATATGGCTTAAGCCTGTCCGAAGAAAATAAGGGCGAAATGGCCAATAGAGGGTTCGAAATCAATGCCGGTATCCGTAGGCAGCCTTCGGCTTCCTTTGGTTGGTCGCTTTCGGGGAATGCCAGTTTCGCCCGGAATCGCATGATTGAAGTCTTTCAGACCGACGCCGAACGTGATAATCCCAATAGGACCCGGGTCGGCCGTCCGTTTGGAACCCCCTACGGTTACAAATCATTGGGACTGTTCAGTACACAGGACGACATCAACGGCGATGGGATCATTGACGAGGCAGATGGCTACAATGTCCGCCAGTTCGGCGTATTGCGCCCCGGCGACATCCGTTATGCCGATCTCAGCGGCCCTGACGGGGTGCCCGATGGCGTAATTGATAACCACGATCTCACCGTGATCGGCTACCCCGTATATCCCCAATGGACATTTGGGCTTATGCCTTCCGTCAATTGGAAGGGTGTTGACCTGTCGTTGTTTTTTCAGGGATCGGCCAACTCCAGTGTCAATTTACGCCAGTTTATGACCGTACCTTTTGAAAATAACGGCAGCAATACCGGATATGAATATTTCAACAACCGTTGGACACCCGACAATCAAGCAGCAAAGTATCCGCGTGCCACACCGTCGCCTCAATCCAATAATGTCCAAGATTCGGACTTCTGGTTGGTAAATTCCAGTTACCTGCGGTTAAAGACCTTGACGTTGGGCTACACATTGCCTGATCGGGCAAGGCAGTGGTTGGGCGGAGGGGGCCTGCGCGTGTATCTGGTGTCCAATAATCTGTTGACATTCAGTAAAATCAAGCATATTGACCCCGAACTGGGCTACGATGACCGTGAAACCGCGTATCCTGTCATCAAATCAACCACGTTCGGATTGGAGCTGACCTTCTAACTTATAGCATAAGGAAATTATGAAAACTAGGAATTTAATCTGGAGTATGTTGATGGTTGTGTTTTATGGATGCAGTCAGCAGGATTTTCTTGAGAACGAAAACAAAGCCAATTTAACAGACGAAACCCAATGGGCATCGGAAGGGAATGCCGATATTTTTCTTAACGATTGCTACAGCGAGATACCGTTGAAGTGGAATTTTGCCGAAAACCTCGATTATTATTCTGATGATTACAACATCAGCCATTATTACACCGCTTCCAACTGGCGGCAAGGCATCTGCCTGGTGCCCGGAGAAAGTACGACAAACGAATGGGGGGGCACCCATGGGCCTACCTATGGTTATACCTGGGCCTCATTTTTCACCAAAATACGGAAGCTCAATACGTTCATCCAAAAAGTGACCGAGAACCGAGCAAATTTTTCGGAAGACTATGCGAATCAACGGATCGACGAAGCCCGGTTTTTACGGGCATTTTTCTACAGCGAATATTTCATGCATGTTGGCGGCTTACCGATCATTACCGAGCCGCTGGATAGGAATACGATGAGCCAGGAAGAACTCCAGCGGCCACGAGCGACCTTTGAAGAGACATTCTTGTTTATCACAAACGAGCTGGAACAGGTCGTGAACAACGGTTTCCTTGCGGTCAAATATGGAAAAAGCGATCCGGATGCGGGAAGGGCGACACTCGGGGCGGCATTGGCCCTGAAAGGATGGATAGAACTTTTTGCAGCAAGCCCATTGTTCAATACGGCGGCGCCGTATTTGCCCGATCCTGGCCGGGTCGTTCATTTCGGCAACCACGATCCGACCAGGTGGGCGGTAGCCGCCGCTACCAATCGGCAGTTTATTGAACGGTTCGGTGCCGCCGGGCCTTATGGGCTGTTCGGCGATTTGCCAAACCTGTGGCGGGAAGCCAATGAGTATAATGAAGAAGTGATCTGGGATCGGCAGGTCGTCGCGAACGTTCCGGGGTTGGGTTCAAACTACGAACGCCGGGGTGGCCCCACCTACGTACTTGGCGAATACATGACCTGGGGCAATTACAACCCTACCCAGGAGCTGGTTGATCAATTCAGCATGGCCAACGGGCTGCCGATTTCGGCACCTGGTTCAGGATACGATCCGCAAAATCCGTACGTCAACAGGGAAAAGCGATTCTATGACTTTATTGTATACGATGGTGCACCATACAAGCTCGACTGGATGCCAGAGGAAGACATCATCTATACCCGTATCGATTTGACCCATCCCAACCCCGATCGGTCAAATCAGATCGACCTGGCCGGCAACACGGATATCGGAGACTCCGGGTATTACCAGAAGAAAAAGCTCAACCCCGATGCGCCCCCTGGCGATGATATGAGCGGGCAAAACTATGTTTTTTACCGATACGCCGAGGTGCTCCTCAATTATGCCGAGGCACAAAATGAAGCCTTCGGTCCGGACCAATCGGTATATGACGCTATCAATCAAGTCAGGCAGCGGTCAGACCTTTCGGCATTGCAACCTGGGCTTTCCCAAACGCAGATGCGTGAGGTTATCCACCGCGAGCGGCGGGTGGAGTTGTGCTTCGAGGACAAACGGTATTTCGACAATAAACGGTTGGCACAGGGTCCGGAGACGATGGGGAAACCCCGGCACAATATGGTTATCCGTAATACGGTGCCCTCAAACAATTCGGGCACCTGGGTATACAATGTCGAAGTTGAGCGAAAATACACGGTCCGGTTTGAGCCGAAACAATATATGAGCCCGATTCCACAGAACGTCATTGATCAAAATCCCAAAATCACACAGAACCCCGGCTATTAAAGCCGGTTTTATGACCTCGCATGGGTATGTACATCATGCTTTGTTTCCATCGCAAAGCACCAGCACATCTCGCCCGGCGTTTTATCTACACCCCTCCGGGTATGGAAAAGCAGCCGGGCGATACCCCGTGCTGTATTTGCAGCACGGTCCAATCGAAGCCCGTCGCCGGCCAAGACACGGCCGTCTGGGGAAATAAGGATCCGTTTTTTCTGCCACCCGGCGCAGAAGCTTACAAACGTGACATTCCTGACGCCATTGTAAAATTTTATGATACCGGCCACTTTGCGCTGGAAACACATGCGGCAGAAATAGGCGCTGATATCTTAAAATTCCTGGATTCGTTGTCCTGATTTGCGATCGCCTAACGGTACAGGAAACTGAATGCTGCGTTTCGAAGCGTGTTGTTTTATTTTTATTTGGAACGATTGTTCCAAATATGTAGATTTGCGGAACGTTCGTTCCAGAATGAAGGAGCATTTATTAATTCAAAAAAAGCAAAAATGAGCAAACTAAAAGACAAAGTCGCAGTTGTAACAGGCGGCAGTTCAGGAATTGGCTACGCGGCCGCAAAAGAACTCGTCGCACAAGGCGCAAAGGTGGTGATTACCGGCCGCAATCAGGCCGCCATTGACCAAGCGGTGCAGGAGTTGGGCAGCCAAACCATCGGTATCCGCGCCGATGCCGCAAGTATAACCGATACGGAAAAACTGGTCGAGCAAGTAGCCACCCGTTTCGGTAAGGTTGATGTGCTATTCGTAAACGCCGGTGTCGCTTTGCAAGAGCCGATAGGGCAGATTTCGGCACCCATCTTTGACGAACTCGTCGGCATCAATTTCAAAGGAGCCGTTTTCACAACCGAGAAGTTTATTCCCGTCATGAAAGACGGAGGGTCCATTATTCACATGACTTCGGTCAGTGCATTTACTTTTGCATATGGCACAGCCATATATTCCGCTACCAAAGCTGCACTTACGGCGTATAGCAAGTCTGCTTCCGTAGAGCTGGCAGACCGGAAAATCAGGGTGAATACCGTTGCCCCTGCGATGACGGAAACCCCCGCGATTCACAAGGGGCAATTTGCGGATGATGAGATTCACGCGCTTATTAAAAGCAAGTTTCCCTTCAAGCGTTACGGAACGCCCGAAGAAGTTGCCAAATTGGTTGCCTTCCTTGCATCCGATGACGCTTCTTTTATTTCAGGTGGTGAATTTACAGTTGACGGCGCAGCTTCCGTAAACACATTCCGGATATAAATTTTTTTGCCTATATTTGGAATGAACGTTCCGTAATTATATCTTTGTGAGGCAATTAATTGCCTCACAAAGATTTTTTTATGGCACGAACGAAAGTATTTGATCAGGATGTCATTTTAGAAAAAGCGATGCATGTCTTTTGGCAGAAAGGCTACAACGCTACCTCCGCCCAGGATTTGGTGGACAATCTGGGCATTAGCCGCTCAAGTTTGTATGACACCTTCGGCGACAAGCATTCGCTTTTTATAAAGGCGTTGCAGCGCTATCGCAAAGAACGCATAGACCCCGTTATAAAAGGATTGGATACAGCCGAAGACATAGAAGCTTACGTCAAATACATTTTCGAGACCGTAAAAGTCGAGGCTGTCGGCACAAGCCGGTCAAAGGGGTGCTTTATGGTCAATTCCGCGGTTGAGTTGGCCCCCGTTGACAGCGAGGTAGGGGCAATAGCCAATTCAATCATGCATGACACGGAGGAAGCGCTCTGCAAGGCGATAAAGAAGGGGCAGGACCGGGGCGTCTTTACAACAAAGTATCCCGCACGTTCAATGGCACGGTTTGTCTTCAATTCATTAAACGGATTCCGCGTAACCATGAAGTTTGATGGCAGCAAAAAAATGTTCGATGATATTGTCAATGTTTGCCTTTCGTTTTTGAAAAGCTGACGGTTATTGCGGCGTCATATCCCGGCGCAAAAGCGCGTGCTCCGCACATTTGTGCCGTTCTAAGCATCATTGAAAAACCTCCAATTCATATATGGAGTAGCCGACTTTCCCTGTCGCCCGCTGTTTCATGTCCAGCCTGATAAACCGTGCCTGCATGGGGCGGGGCATCACGATCGTTTCCAATGCTCCCGAACCAATGGTGGTTTGATGGCCACTATACCAGTTTTTGCCATCGGCAGACAGCATGATGTTATATGCTGCCGCATAGGAGGCCTCCCAAAGGATATTGATTTTGGTCAGCGGGTAAGTTTTCCGCAGATCCAGTGTCAGTGAAGCTTCCGCACCGGGTTTACTGGACCACCGGGTAGTGAGGTCACCGTCTATGATGTTGCGCAGGCCGAGCAGGCCGCTTTCATTCTCGGCCGCGGAGCCATCAATGGAATTGCCGTAGTAAGCGGCGATATTCCCGGTGCCGTCCTCGACAACCTGCAACACCATTTCCTTTTCAGTGACCAACCCTTTTTCGTTTTGTATAGCAACGGTGAAACGGGCGGTACCGGTGTCGCCATCCAGTGCCAGATCCAGGTGTTCTCCGTTGCGCTTCCCAAGTTTGAATAGGGTAGAAGGGTTTTCGATCCTATGAACGGAAACGCCGCCCCCCGCCAGGATTGATGCCGTAGGAGAGGTCAGGAAGCGCTCGTACTGCAGCGTCCTGTTTGAAATGGGCGGTATTGCCATCTGGTATATCAATGGGTAGCCGGTGAGCCATCGCACACCGTTTTTCAGCAATTCCTGATAGCCGGGATTACTTTTGGCGGTGGCATCATGACCGAGGGTGAGGCTCATGATCTTGCCACGCTTAAACGGGCGCCACCACATTACCGGGTGGTTCTCAGCTCTGGCAATCACGTCGATGTCAGGAGTGCTGGGCTGAAAAAAATACAGCTCATCCGTGATGTCGAAATCGCCGACAGACAGGGATATCGGATGCGGGCGGGATGCCCTGAAGGAATACGGATATCCCCAGAATTCATGGTTCGCCGTATGTACGCGGAATGTTTTCGGTTCGGCCGATGGCCCTCCGATGAAGATTCCCCCGATGAACTCCTCATACTTTTCCCAATTGAGGAAACTGAGGATGCCGCAATGAAGGGTGAGGAATGATTTGCCGTTTGCGACAAAGTCGCGGATTGCATCCAGCCCATCCGCATCCGGTGCCAAAAATAAAGAATTGCTTATCAATACGTCATACTGCGTTAAGTTTTCCGCATTCAGGTCGCTGAGTTCGGCTGTGCTGTCGATGTCTACGATACCGTCGAGGATTTCAATCACCTGGTCATTCTGGAACTCATGGACCCAGGGAGGATAATTCTCCTGGAGTTCGGGCATGTTCCCGTTACCGGTCAGCAACAATGCCTTGGGAAGCTGCTGTCCGGAAGTCATCGAAACGGAAAAGACGGCGGATAGTGCCGTGATAAGGCAACGCGACAGGTTGCCTATGGGCGTGTGGGCAATTGTCGCTACTATCCGTTTGGACACATCGTGTTTCATCGGTTAAATCCTTTTCATTGTGATGTCTTATTCTGTTGCAGCGAATTCCTTTTTCGCTCGTTGTAGCGCATCATCTTGTCCGTGGCGCCGCAGTATTGAGGGTTGCACCACCTGCGGCGCCCGTTCTTTGTTTCATCCAGAAACACCCATCCGCACCTGGGGCACTCCTTTATCCGTTCCAGCCCATGTTGCGTGAGCAGGTCGGCCAGCGAACGGATGGTTTTCCAGACCGGGGCGAGTAAGTCGTCGGGGGCTTCCGATTGATCCAGCACAAACCGGTCGCCGGTGTACAGCAGGCGCTGCTTGGACGAGCCCTCGGCCAGCAGCCGGTTCACGGCAGGCAGGAGGTTTGCTTGCTCCTCCTCGTCTTGCCGGGCGACCGCCGATATGAATCCATGCAATAAGCCCCGGATTTCCTTGATTTGGTGTAAGGCCCGCTCCGCTTCACCCGGTTGTTCAAGGGCCAGCCGGTTCAATACGTCCAGCCGTTCCGGACTGGATACTTCCAGTTTCCTGCACCAATCCAGGAAGTCGCCGTAACTTCCCAGATAGTCGTGCCGATCTGCCCTGGTCCAGTAGCTGACCGTATTCACGAAGTTGCAGCACAGGACAGAGCTGTCAATCGTCAGTGTCGCTATCGTTCTCTTTCTTGCCATGGTATGCTTATTCAAGGTTTATCCGGCCGCACCGGTAATTCCTCATCTCATCATTCGTTGTTCCAAGGTTATCAAATATACCGGAGCCATAGGTTCTGCCGGTGTTCCTCCTTGTAGCGGCTGTACCACCGGCATAGGGGGTACATTACGCACACGACCCCCATCCACACCAGGTACACCCCGGCCAGCGGCAACCCGCTCGGCGCCTCGGGCCGGCCGAACCGGAAACCGAACAAGAAGTCAGCGGTGCTGAATCCCTGGATAAAAAGCACGGCAAACAACGCCAGGTGGATCACGTACCAGTGCAACAGGTAATAGAACAGCGGTACTTTCCCGTAAACCATGACTATCCTGGGGATAAGGCCCTTCATACGTTCTGCCGCGCTGAGCAGCAGAAACATGATGCCGAGCATCAACAGGTCAAACTGTAACGAGGGTGGGTACTTAGACACGTTCAAAAACGACATCACGCTGAACAATGCATCTTGCTGTGTGCTCCAGGGCGCCGGGTCGCCGTAGCCATTGACAGACCGCAGTGCGGTGAAGGCCAGCAGGCAGATGGCCCCCAGTTTCAACAGCAGCCCTGCCCGGTCTTCCGTTTTCTGCAGCAACGTTCCGAACCCATAGCCCATCAGCATGATCGCCAGCCAAGGAACCGGCGGGTAGCCGATCAGCAGCGTGGTATCCGTTCCCAACGGGATGGCGTTTACCGAAAACAAGGGAACGTTCGGCGGAAGGAGGTTATGGAGGCAGGCAATGGCAAGGCCAGCCACGCCCAGCACCCCTGCCGGTACGCGGATGGCGAGCCCCAGCACGACGAGCCCGATGCCGATGGCCGCGATGACCTGAAACAGCAGTACGCCGAAGCGGATGTCAAACCATATCCCGAAATTGACAACCGTAAATTCGAGGATCAGCAGCCAGACGCCCCGTGAAATCAGGAAACGGCGGCTTGCCTGGGTATCCCCGCTCCTTGCGGCCGATAGGAATGCCGACGTGCCGGCAAGAAATACAAAAATCGGTGCGCAGAGGTGCGTGATCCACCGGGTGAAGAAAATGGCGGGCGTTGTTGTGCCCAGGTTCGTCGGATCCTGCGTCAGCGAATCCACGTGGATCAGCTCACGGACATGATCAAGGGCCATGATCACCATGACCAAGCCCCTCACAATGTCAATGGAAGCAATCCGGGAAAATTGCAACGGCGTTGTTTGCATACTGCTTGATGCTTATTTCACAAAAATATTTAATTTACCATCAAAATAAAAATAAAAGGTAAATTTATGGTCAAGATGGCGTCAGGTCCGTTGCCGTCGAACACACCGCTGTCTCTTCCACCCCCTTAGCTTGTCTCCTTTTCCCAGCCTCATTGCCAGATAGCCGTGGTATCTTTGCATAAACGACCATTAAAACAACACAGCATGGGAAAACTAATTGCAGGAATCAATATGACGCTTGACGGGTTTTGCGACCACACGTACGGGATTGCAGACGATGAATTGCATCAGCATTACAGCGAACTACTGAGCAGTGCCGGTGCCGTTCTATACGGAAGGATAACCTACCAGCTGATGGAGTACTGGCCACCTATCGCAAAAAATCCTACCGGTAACCGAGCAATTGATGAATTCGCCGTGATCATGGACAGCATTCCCAAGATTGTCTTTTCCCGGACGCTGAAAAAAGTGGATTGGGCAAGTGCGCGGGTCGCAACGCGAAGTTTCGAAGAAGAAGTGTTGGCACTCATGCAACAATCGGATAAAGATATTTTGGTGGGCAGTCCAAGTTTGATTGTAGCCGCTACCGAACTCAACTTAGTTGACCAGTACCAACTCTGTGTACATCCCATTATTGCAGGGAAAGGCTTACCGTTATTTAAAAATATAAGCGATAAGAAGTCTCTGAAGCTCGCAAAGACCAAAACGTTAGGTTCCGGCGCCATCGTGCTGTACTACGGCCCCGGCAAATGAAGCAGGTAGTGGTGTAGGGCATGGATAGATAGATTATCAGATATCTGCCTGCCTATATGTTCCGGCGCATCTCCAAAATCTACTTCCACGTTGAGTTTTTTGGAGAGTAGCTTTCCCACAAACAGCGATATATTATAAATTTCTTTTGTTGCTTTCAATCGCAATGAACTCAGGTAAATAATCGGGCGTACACCCTTTTGACACCATCTCACCTTTATAAAGCCCCGTTTTCTCTCCAATTCCAATACATCGTATCCGGTGTTTTTTATCAAAAACCCCGATCCAGCCTGCCGTGAAATTCATAGCCCATTGTACTTCAGGTTCTTCGTTTTCTATTTGCTTTTCAATGGTCGATAGCAATTCTTCAGTATTAGGCGGAGGCGTTTGTCCCAGCCAACGCAAGCGAGCCTGGTAATACCAAAAAATTCGTCTCTGAAGTGAAGAAGGGCTGTTCCGCCACGATTCCATCAGCGTTACCGTTTTCTTGTCTTTCGATAGCTGGTTTGCCATCAACCAGTCCATGAGTTGATTGCGCTCATCGAGTGGGTGATCCTGCATGTCCTTGCTCAGCTTATTAATCAAATCCTGTGAAAGAAGTTTGTTGTCCATAATTAAGATCGCCAATAGCCTGGGCAAAAGTTCCCCGGATGACCATAGTTCCATGGCCAGGTTGTGGTCCTTTTTGACATCCTTAGCAATTTTCCGTAAGTCACCCAGCTTAGTTTTGCTATTGATTTGATCCAGGATGCTTTCTGCTTTTGAAGAGCGTTCCATATCAATCTTTCGGTTTATTTATTCGAGACAAACAAATAATTCTGTTCGGGCCAAGGCAGCACGATTGGTATCGATAAAATTAAGAACGAATATAATGAAATCCAAACTATCATTGGATGCTTTTTTGATTTTATCTACCTATAGTATCATGTCGCCGAGCCCCGGTCACATTCCATTGGCTAACAAGCCAATTATTTCAAATCTATCTGGAAAAGGAGAACTCCCGTTAAGGTACAATGTCATAAGTTGTCTTGTCATCGTAGCGAAAAATCGCTGACTGTATTTTTGCTCCTAAATTGTTATCTCGTCAAAAGTCGCATTTATTTCAGTTGCCGAAAAAAGAGCCATACAGGCAAACAGATCGAGCCATACAGGCAAATTGCCGATTGCTTTTTACCACATCTTTGTATCATGAAAACAATTGTTATGACAGGCGCAACATCCGGTATTGGCAAGGAGGCCGTTCAGCGGCTTGCGCAACAGCCCGGTACACGAATTATCGTCGGTGCGCGCGGACGCGGACGCATTGTACCGGAAGGGACAGAAGTCTTTCCGTTGGATCTCACGTCGCTGGAAAGCGTCCGATCCTTTGCGGCCAGCGTGAAAAAGCAGCTCGGAGACACCACGATTGACGTGCTGGTGCTCAACGCAGCGGTACAAGCAAAAGACAACCAACAGCAGAGTGCAGACGGTTTTGAATTGATGTTTGCCGTCAATCACCTGTCACATTACCTGCTTGCAAGATTGCTCTGGCCCCACATGACCGCTAGTGGCGTCATCGTCTTCACCACCAGCGACACGCATGACCCCGCACTCATCCCGTTCGCGCCCAAGACGCTAGACCCACACGGGCTCGCCAACCCCCAAAAGAAAGAATGGGGCATGCGCGCGTATGCCGCATCCAAGCTGTGCAACCTGTTGACGGCCCGTTCTTTTGCTGCAATCAACACGAAGGAGGGGAGAGGTATCAGCGTTATCGCCTACAACCCCGGTCTAACCGGTGGCACCTCGCTGACCGGCAAGCCTTCCCGGTTCATGCGAATATTGCTGCCGTTGGTGCTCCGCCCGCTGTCGCGCGTGGTGAGCCTGTTCAAACCTCCGTTTTTCGTCGGTACGCCCGAACGTGCCGGCGGTGTATTAGCAAACCTGGCGTCTGGAGAAATCCGGTTGCCAGAGGGGCGGGTGTATGCTTCATTGGTTAGAGGAAAGGTTACATTTCCCGATCCTTCGCAGCTCGCCCAGCGCGACGAAGTAAAGGACTTGCTATGGCGGGCGAGTGCCAAGATGGTCGGGTTGTCCGAACGATAATATCCCGTATCTTTATCCTGATGAAGTATTCTACCGAGATAGTACCCGGCCGCATGGTCTATTCGCTCAATACAGAAAAAGAGCGAATACGGGACGGCCTCATCCCCGAAAGCCTGCTGGTACTGCAGATTTCCGGACAGTTGATGTTTGAAACCTCCGGCGAGAAAATCCTGACCCAGGCCGGAGACATGCTGCTCATCCGGAAAAACCAGTTGGCCAAAGCCACCAAAATACCAGGTGAAGACGGTGCGTACCAAACGATACTAATCCTGCTGAACGGCGATACGCTGAGAAAATACGCGCTGGAGCATCAGGTAGAAATCACGCAGAAATACAAAGGACCCCCCAATATATTTATACCCCAGAATGAGTTTCTGAAGGGCTTCTTCAAATCGATCATACCCTATGCCAATAACCCCAAAGCAGCCGCAGCACGCCGGTTGGGTAGACTGAAAATCCGGGAAGCCGTGGAGCTCTTGCTGGATACCCTGCCAGACCTGAAATACTTTCTGTTTGACTTCTCCGAGCCGTATAAAATTGATTTGGAAAGTTTCATGTTCCAGCATTTTCAATTTAATGTTCCACTGGAGAAATTCGCCCGGCTGACAGGCCGGAGCATTTCCAGCTTTAAACGCGACTTTCACAAAGCATTCGGTGTGCCCCCAAGGCAGTGGCTGCAGGAAAGACGTCTGGAGGAGGCACGCCGTCAGCTTGAACAACAGGGAAAGAAGCCTTCCGAAATCTACGTGAACCTGGGCTTTGAAAGCCTGCATCACTTTTCGAATGCGTTTAAACGTCGGTTCGGGGCGTCGCCAACGAGGTATAACAGGGTATGACGTTCGAGCGTGTTTTTATTTGCAATCCATTTGCGAGGCACAGCTCCGGCTGGTGTAGCCGGAGGAGGGGGCGTTAAGATAGTGGTGAATTAGGCCTTTTTTGGAGGCAAATCGAAGGCTATGGCCTCATGCTCGAAGTGCCCGTTATGTGATCCATCGCAAAAAGGCTTGTTTTTTGAAAGCCCGCAACGGCAAATAGAAAGTACCGTTCTCCCTTGTAAGCCATAGGCTTTACCATTTCTGTCCACGATTTCAAAATCGCCTTCGATTCTCACTGATCCGTTGTTATTAATAGTTAGTTTAGTCTTAGCCATTTAATTCCTTTTTGCTGTCAAAAATAGCGCATAGAAATGATCAATAGACATCTACTTATAGTTTAGAAACATTATACTGTATTACAAGTACCGGCTTACTTCAACGATTTGCTCTATAAAGAATCGCGTACTATCCGTCCCAGTTTTCATGCATTGAGCTGTCATGGTGAAGCCTTTAACGATGTATCCGCGTAGCCGCGCCGTTGCCCACAATCGCGGGTCTTTACCCAGATGATTGCCGGCTATCTTGGATATTTCCCGAAGTGATGGTTTTTATCGCGTCCTTTTCCTAATTTTATACCATGAAAATCGCATTGGCTTCACCGCCGATTTGTCCGGATAAAGAACAAAAAAAGGCATGGCTGGACCAACTTACTGAGGCAGCCAAATCCACAGGTGCATCGATCGTTTGCTTTCCCGAATCATTCCTGCCCGGCTATCCGGGCATGGGCTATCCAAGCAGCGACAGAACGCCCGACGCCTTGGAAAAGGCATTGGCGGAAGCGCAGTCCATCGCTGCCCGACACCGTATTGCTATTATCTTGCCGATGGATTGGTTCATCGGCGATAAGCTGTACAACGTGGCGCAGGTCATCGATGCCGATGGCCAAATCTTGGGTTATCAAGCGAAGGTACAACTTGATCCCTCCGAGGATGAATGGTGGACACCGGGCGATACGCGGCAGCTATTCGAAGTGAATGGGCTGGTCTTCGGTATTGCCATCTGCCACGAAGGGTTCCGTTACCCGGAAACCGTACGGTGGGCAGCGCGCCAGGGCGCGAAGGTGGTTTTCCACCCGCATTTCTCAGGCGGCAATACGGAGGGCGTCGTACTTCAGGAGTGGGGCCACAAGGACAATCCCTACTATGAAAAGGCCATGCAAATGCGCGCATTGGAAAATACAATCTATTTTGCCAGCGTGAATTATGCCACCACTTACCAGGAGTCCGGTTCCGCCATCATCGCTCCGGACGGCACATGCCTGGTTCATCAGCAATATGGCCAGCCGGGAATTACCGTCAGTGACATCAACTTGGCAAAGGCCACCGGATTGTTGGCAAACCGGTTTAAGCCTATAAAATGAAGTGAGGCCCCGCATTCGAGATAACCACCTAAAGAGGCAAAACTAAGAGAAAAAGAGCTGGGAGTAACGCTCCTTTTCTTAAGTAATTACTATGTTGCCGGTTCGGTACTATTTATTCAATTGTACGTCAAGATATTTTTCTAATGTCGTAGGAAGTTTTATCGTGTCGTTTGGCCGTTCGGGAACGGTTTTGTTGTCAATAACGGCTTGTGTCATATCGGATAGGTTGTTTGCCGTGTTTTCAGTAAAGCCGACAGATATAAGCGTTTCTTTCCACTTGTCTTGCGGAATGGATTGCACCGATACATTTTTATTAAGCAATCTAGAAAACGCATTGGCAACGTCAAGCGAACTGTATTTTTGCCCTGTTAGTTCATATATTCTTTTCATTTCCGATGATGTGCCGGTCATTATTTGGGCAATAAATTTTGCCAAGTCAATAGGCGAATTCATTTCGATTTTCAAATCCTTGGGAAAAAAGGTTGGCAACACCCCGTATTGTTCAATGGTTTCCAAATATCCCAACCAATTACTAAAGTAATAGGACGGTCTGATATATACTTTTTCTATTTCCAAATCGGCTAACGCCAGTTCCAAAATCCGCGACATCAAAACATTGCCTGTATTGCTTTCAATGTGTGCGCCTACACAAGATAAGGCAACAACCTTTTTTATTCCTGTTGCCTGAATAGCTTTTTTGTAGTTTTCAATTATTCGTTTGGTGTCTTCAATGATATCGTTTGAGGTTGGGTTTTCGGGAGTCAAGACAAAAACAGTCGTTCCGCCTTTAAACGCTTCTGTAAGTTGTTCTTCATTAAACAAATCCGCAGTTCGGGTTTCAATGGTTTTGTCAGAAAGTTTGTCGGGATTTCTCACGACAGCCCTTACAGGAAAGCCGTTGTTTTTTAGTTCGCTGATAAGATTTGAGCCTACTTGTCCTGTTGCTCCTACAATTATATTCATAGATTTTAGTTTTTAGTTAATGATACGGCAAAATTAAACAGGGGTGGTGACAACTGTATGTCAGGGGTGGGCAAATATTGCATCCTTTTTTTGAGCTAAGCGTAGGATAACCATATCATTAATGTCCAACTTCAACACGTCAAAGTCAATGAAATCAGCTAGAGGCATAGACTCATCGTATCTGCAGGGCTATCCCATGCAGAACTTTTAATATCCCATGGGTTGGATTTTCTGTTGCTTTTGGCGTAACGCGTAAGAGATAAACTGCTCCTATTGAAAAATTAAAATTTGTATCTGTTATCATAAATTTAGTTTTATGATTTTTGTGTATGACGAATAACAACTTAGAGCAGGAAAAATCTGCATTGCTTATTATAGATATGCAGTACGATTTCGCAAGTCCTCAAGGCCAAGCCTATGTCCATGGAACAGAAGAGATAATTCCCCACCTTGCTTCTCTAACACGTATATTCAGGAAATACGGCAGACCTGTGTTCCATATGATGCGCCTATATTATCCAGACGGAAGTAATGCTGAACTATGCCGTAGAGCGCTTATTTCGTCCGGTAAACATATAGTAGCTCCCGATAGTCAGGGTGCGGAAATCATTGATGAATTACTGCCTGAAACCGATAGCCCGTACGCTCATGACGAGCTTCTTAAGGGAAAGGTCATCCGGTGTGGTGATAATGACTACATCTTGTACAAACCGAGGTGGGGTGCATTTTACAACACGACATTACATGATGTGCTGCAATCAAACGGAATAACTTCGCTTTTTGTTGCCGGTTGTAATTTCCCGAATTGTCCACGCACAACCATGTACGAAGCCAGCGAACGGGATTACAAGCTTGCAATGATCCCGTCTGCAATATCGGGTGTCTACGATAGAGGCTTAGAAGAAATGCAGAATATCGGTATTCATATCTTCGACGATCTTGCCCTCGTAGATTTTTTTTTCAAAAGTGGAACACTAATCACCGATTATCACCCGGTCTATAAAGACGCTTTCAAGACATTGAATATGGCGTGGCTAAATCAGTATTTCGATATAGAACCGGTTGACGAATACGTATTGTCCAATCCGGAAGAGGCTATACTCAAAAATGGTGGCAAAATCCTGTTCGCCTTAAAAGGCGGGCAACCTATCGGTACGGCTGCCTTGAAAAAAATGGATGACGGTCGTTTGGAATTGACCAAGATGACCGTACATGAGAATCACCGAGGGTGTGGAATCGGCAAAATGCTCTGCACTCAGGCGATATCCGTATCCAAACGTCTTGGAGTGAAAGAGCTGGTACTTTTCTCACATACACGTTTAGCGGATGCCCTGAATATATATCGGAAATTAGGTTTCAACGAAACGGAGATAGATAAAACAAAATACAAAAGAGCCGATGTCATGATGAAGTTGACCTTTTAAATGCCCGGATTTAGGTATTTTTGGTCGAAGAACGGCGAATAAGCGAGCAGAGTTGGCCGATCAGTACAGATGCACACAGATGGAATTATTTAGTAAATATTTAGAAACAGCGAACAATGGATGTAAGATACCCAATCGGACAGTTTGAGAGACCTAACCTTATCGGCAAACAGGAGCTTTCGGGATGGATAAGGATTATAGCCGAATTCCCGAAAGAAATTGCCCGGGAGGTTTTATCTTTAACGGATGCACAGCTGGATACTCCCTACAGAGATGGCGGCTGGACGGTAAGACAGGTTGTCCACCATTGTGCAGATAGCCATATGAATGCCTTTATACGTTTTAAGTTGGCGCTTACCGAAACTAATCCGATTATCAAGCCTTATCATGAAGCGTTATGGGCCGAATTGCCTGACAGTAGAATTCGTTTGGAACCCTCGCTAAACCTTTTAAAAGGATTACACGAACGATGGAGTAGAATACTTGAAAGCCTTGGAGACGAAGATCTAAAAAGGACATACATTCATCCTGAACAAGGGCGGCCAGTTCCTTTGGACGAAGTTGTTGGCATGTATGCATGGCATTGCAAGCATCACTTGGCTCATATTAGGTTAGTGACCGCAACGGGCCAGGAAAAGTAGAAGCATATTTACGATATACTCAATAACTATCAAACAAATTCCAACGTTTCGCAAAGCTACCAAGCATTTCTAGATCGCGTTCCAATCGCTCGTTCCATAACAATCCGTAATTTAATCGGAGGCAATTTTCGTATTGATTTTGCAGGGTGAAAATTCTGCCCGGTGCAAAACTGATTTTATGTCGCAGGCATTGCTCATATAATGCGATGGTATCAACGGCTTTAGGTAGTTCCACCCAAATAACGAACCCGCCCTGCGGTCTGCTGGCCATTGTTCCGTCAGGAAAATAATCCGAAATGGCCCGTGAAAATTTGAGTAGATTGCCGTGGAGCGTATGCCTTAGTTTGCGAAGGTGGTTCTCATACCGGCCTGTTTCAAGAAACCCGGCAATAACTTCCTGAGTGATGGAAGTCGATGAAATATTGTGGTAGCGTTTCATACGCCTTACCTCATCTTTGAACTTTCCCGGAGCAACCCATCCCACCCGATAGCCGGGAGCGAGCGTTTTTGATACCGAACCGCACCACAATACCAGGCCGCTTTCATCGTAGGTCTTGCAGGATTTGGGACGTTGCTGGCCAAAATATACGTCACCATTGAGATCATTCTCAATCAGCGGAACATGATATTTTTCAAGGAGGCGCACCGTCTGTTTCTTGTTTTCATCGGGCATGCAGCTGCCCAGCGGATTGCTGAAATTGCTGATAAAGAGACATACATTTATCTTATTTTCTCTTAACGCATCTTCCAATGCGTTCAAATCAACACCATGCTGAGGATCAGACGGCAATTCCAATACTTTGACACCTAATACCTGAGCGAGTTGTAACATGCCGAACGAAACAGGACTTTCCATTGCTACCGTATCTCCTTTTTTGGTCAATGCCATCAAACAATATGACAGCGCGTTCAGGCAGCCGCTCGTGGTGATGATCTCATCATGCTTCAAATTACACTCCATTGCAAAAGACCATCGGGCAATCTGACGGCGTAACCGCTCATTTCCCTCCGTTTTGTCGTACATAACGCCGCTCCCTTTCAGCTCCCTTGTTGCCATCATAAGACCTTTGTTGAGCTTTGCTATGGGCAACAACTCATTTGCCGGGGTCCCCAGGGCAAGCGGTAAATGACCATCTTCCCCCAAGCTATCATAAATCTTACGTACCAACAATTCACTGTCGGCATAATTCGCTTCGGCCTCGGGAGTGGTAAGCTGGGGAAGCGCCGGAATTTTCGTTTTTGAATACCGCACATAATATCCCGACTGAGGTCGGGTCTCAATCAACATTTTACACTCTAAATAATAATACGCACTTAATGCCGTATTTTGGCTTACACCATATTCACGGCATATAGTCCGTAGCGAAGGGAGCTTATCACCGGTACGCAACGTCCCGTTCAGGATTTGTTGCTCAATAATTTTAGCGATACGCATATAAGCGAACTCCGACTTGTTTTGTGTTTTCTTCATTCCGTATTTTCAGACTGCTACCAACAAAAATAACAAAACTGCATCTGCTACCATGAGAATATATTGCCGAATTTTGTTTGACAGTATCGCAAACATGTAAAAAACAGTTAATAATGAACTTCTACCATAAACACCTATTTATCGTAGGTTCAGGGGCTATTGGCAAAGCACTTGCCGTTTTCCTTTCTCAAGCGGGCAGAAAAGTTACCATGATCAGAGGAAGCGTAGATGACGGTCGTACAACAATCCGCCGTTTCGCTGTCGAAATGGAGAAGGGCGTTCTACACGAGGCGGACGTGGAGGTTGCAACACTGAATTCCCTTACCGAAATTGACGGTATTGTTGTTGTTGCAACCAAATCTTTTGGGAATGAAAAACTGGCTGGCACATTAAAGTCAAAAATAGGCGACTCACCCCTAGTACTCCTACAAAACGGCTTGGGCATTGAGCAACCGTTTTTGGAGCATGGATACCAGTACGTGTACCGCTGTGTTCTCTTTGTGACAAGTCAGTCGATCGATGAAGTTGCCGTGCGGTTTAAGCCTGTGGCAACTTGCCCTGTGGGAATAGAGCATGGTGATAAAGAGCAACTCAACAATATCGTCGCCCATCTAAATACCCCAAATTTCGGATTTAAGCGTGAAGTACATATTCAGCATATAGTATGGAAAAAAGCGATCATCAATTGCGTGTTCAATTCGGTTTGCCCGTTATTGGAAATTGACAATGGTATCTTCCACAGAAATCCTGGAGCGTTGAAAATTGCCCGTAGAGTCATCGCTGAATGCACAACTATTGCTCATGCAAAAGGAATAGCAATGCAGCCTGATGACGTAGAGCGTGGTTTAGTTCAAATAAGCCGGTTGTCCGATGGACAAACGATATCGACCTTACAAGACATACGGCGCAATAAAAGAACCGAAATAGAAACGTTAAACGCTGAAATAGTGAGGATAGCCGAACAGATACATCAGCAGGACGCCGTCCGGGAGACAAGGCTATTAGGTGAACTCACGAAAATAAAATCTGAGCTCGCGTTAAAAAGCACTTGAAACGTGTACTCAACCAGGCATTTTTATAAAAACAAAATAGTATAGTTTTTCAACAAGGAGACTTCTTGTTTGTCCCCTCCTTTGTAGCACATCGGTTTGTCGAGTTTTCAGCAGACTTTATCACTTGGGTCTTTTTTTTATAAAGTAGTTATGCTGTGATTAACTGGTAATAAGTTTAAAAAGCTTATGATATTGATTATCAACCCAAAGTAGCACTGATGAATGCCGGGTTTTTGATTTTTGTGCGTAGCGGAAGTGGGAAGATTGCAAATTAATCAATAGATGCTTTGCAATTTCATCAATATCTGGCGGACGGCAACCTAGAGCTCCATGGCTAATCCATGATTGCTTTTTTTGATGATAATTATATCACCTTTTCAAGCTATTTTTGGCGAAATCTGGGTTGATGCAATGAATAACCATGCAAAAGGAGTGCTCATGGCACTGTCAGCGGCAATATTGTGGGGTGTATCCGGCACGTCCGGTCAGTTTTTGTTCCAGCAACGCGCCATGAGCGTGGAATGGCTGATGGCAGTGCGGATGCTCGGAGCCGGCATTCTGTTATTAATCCTGGCGCTCATACAGAAAGATGTCCATATCTGGGCAATATGGCGCAACAAGAGCGACCGGCGGCGTCTGCTGGTTTTTGGTGTCGTGGGTATGTTGACTGTACAATACACCTATTTTGCCGCAATAAAGCACTCCAATGCCGCTACCGCAACCATCTTGCAGTTTTCGGCACCGGTATTGATCGCTATTTACCTTGCAGTACGTTTCCGCACGCGGCTAAGCCTCAGGGGCTATTTTGCGATTTCATTGGCCATTTTAGGCACGTTTCTCTTGGTCACCCACGGGGATATCGGCTCGTTGAATATTTCACCGCTGGCTTTTGCGTTCGGTATAGCTTCTGCCGTGAGTTTAGCGCTTTACACCTTAATGCCCGGGAAGCTACTTGCCAGATACAGTGCAACGACGGTTATCGGTTGGGGGTTGTTCGTGGGTGGTGTGGCTATATCGTTGATCAAACCGCCGTGGGAGGTGGATGGTATCTGGGACGGGTATACCTACGCCAATAGCTTATTTGTGGTGTTTTTCGGAACATTGATACCGTTTTACATGTACCTGAAGGCCGTACAACTCATCGGCGGCCAGACTGCCAGCGTGCTGACGTCTGCTGAGCCGCTTTCCGCTACGCTGATCGCTGTGCTATGGCTAGACGTTTCGTTCCTAGCTATGGATTGGTTGGGGGCTTCATCAATCATTTTGACCGTATTTCTGCTGTCCCGCCGATCCTGACTAAATTAAGATCAACTATGTTCATTATCACCTATTGCTGCCGGCAATCTTCACAATCAGATAAAAACCTAACGTATGCAAACCCATGTTTTGGGCAACCTTCTTCGGGATCATTCCTGTCATATTTGTAGGGGGCCTGTACGGAGACCGGGTCAAAAGGCTTCATGGCAGGGGCCGAAATAGTACCACTCGATAACTCCAATACGGCTGCGCGTTACGTATACGAGCAAGCCGTTATGTGGCGTAAACAATAAGTGAGATGTTCTTGATATCAACCATGATTGATATCAACTAATAAGTGCAAAAATGAAAACAAATATTTTTTTATTCAACTTATTAGTTGTATGTTTGTGTTTACATAAACGATGGAAAACCGCCTCGATTTGTATCAGTGAGGATTAGGGATTTTTAACATGTGGGAAACTTGTCACGGATAAGTTGTTTCTTGCGAAGAGATGGGGGGAATGTTTGATGTATCCATTTAATTCCGTATTGCCGTGGCCACAAAAGACGACGTTTCCCATTTCCTGCAAGAGTTCTTTGCCAAGTGCAGCGTATTTGGCATCATTTTCAGAGATAGCAGACCAAAGAATGCGCAGACGCTGTTGGATTTGGAGATTACGCCAGTCAAGCGAGGTGAAATCGTGGAGTCGCTCACGGTTACTGATTATAGCGAAGGCCCGCTGGATGATAGGCTATATGGCATAGCCAGCATGTGGGTATTCGGCAAAAGATATAAGAACAACGAACTATATATAAAAATATCAATGGGGACAACAAGCAATCCGGTCATTTGCATATCATTCCATCCGGCGGAGCACCCCATCAACTATCCTTTTAAAAAGGAGAAAACATGAACAGCCCGATCACAGGAAAACCAATGAAACTGGTCCGCGAAGCGGACACCCTTACGTTCCGCAAGGAAACGTTTAACATCGTGTACCATTATTATTTGTGTGAGGATAGCGGCGAGCGGTTTACCGATGGCCGATTGGACACGCTCAACACGGTTCAGGCCACCAACCAATACCGGGAGAAATACGGTATCCCTTTTCCGGAGGAAATCCGGCAGATCCGCGAGCAGTATGGCGTATCTGCCGCCAAGATGTCGGAGATATTGGGGCTGGGGGCCAATACCTATCGGCTGTATGAAGCGGGAGAAATGCCCACAGTCGCCAACGGTCGGCTTATCCTGTCCGTACGGGAGCCAGAGGAGTTCATCCGGCAGGTAGCTGCCAGCAGTCATTTTTTGGACGAACGCGAAGTAAATAAGTTTATCGCCAAGGCGCAGTCATTAATCGACCAGCGCAACGATGTCTTATATGACCTCGAACTTTCGCAAATCATGTTGCGTGAAGATCCGCCCAATTCGTATAACGGCTATCGGCGGCTGAGCCTGTCACGTATTGCACAAACGATAGCCTATTTTGAACAGCATATCGGCAACCTGTATAAGACCAAGCTCAATAAACTGCTCTTCTATACCGATTTCCTGGCATATAAGGCTCACGGGTATTCCATTACCGGTTTGCAATACCGTGCCATCCCATACGGTCCTGTACCCGCCGAATATGGACGGCTGTACCTGCGGCTACAGGATGACGGGAAGGTTTTGGTTGACGAACGGAACGGCAAGGATGACCAGTACTTGGAGGTTTACTACCCAAATATGTCTTTCGATGAACACGAATTTACGGAAGGGGAGCTGCACATCCTCGAATTTGTCGCCCGGGTGTTCAGGGGGAGAAGTACCGGTGAGATAGTGCATCTCAGCCATGAGGAGCAGGCTTGGAAGGATAACCATGGTGACAGGCAACTTATCGATTATCAGCGATATGCGTTTGGAGTGGGGGAGCGTATTGGTTTGTTGGATTAACAATCGACTAAATGGGGCAACGGGTTGAAATTGATAGCCGATGAACTGAAGGGCTATCCCAAAATAGAATTCAAATGGTTTGAGCGTGGCGGGTTACAATTCCAGGTGCAGTTTGTCAATAAAGATTATGTAGCGCAGCACGAGTTACAGCAGGAGTTACAACAGAAAACCTGATATGGTCGCCTATTGCCAACATAATGTTAGCAGTTCGGGCTTTTGTCATTCGTTTCAAATTTTAGTAGCTCGGTGTAAGGGTCGCCTGTCAGCCCAAGTGCCAATGCAAATGCTGGTTCCGTCTTCCGTCCTTGCCGTTTGAGTTCAATAATTTGTTGTCTGAATTTTTCTCCGTGTTTGTTCAGCAAATTATGTTCAACTATTAAATGTCTGTATGCAAATTGTTGTCTTGTCGGAATACGTTGTCCAAAAATCTCAATTTCAAAACCGTCCAAAAAGAAATTGGCAACAATAGCCAGGGTGTCTAAACTTGGCTGCTCCCTGATCGTAAAACTTCTTTCGTTGCTAAAATTGTCTTTGACTGATTTTTGAAACTCTTGTTTGTCCGCGAAACAGCAAATAATATCAAGGTCGCTATTTTCAATGTCAATGTTTATGGGTATTGTCCCCACAAGAATGGGGTCAAACTGCTTAAGTTTTGATAAAACTCGATTGTTCGTCAAGATCGAATATGCTTGTCGTTGTCGGTCGTTGCCATGTTGCAAATATTCTATATTGTCAAAATTCATATTCACAAACTTAGTTTTTCAGTTTCTAATTTCCCTTACGTTCAACTTAAAATCTTAAATGATGGAATAGCTACAATTGTGAATTGCTATCTTGGCCTAAAATTCTGAAATAATCAAAGGGAGTATTGTGACGTGATGATGGAAGGTATAAATGAACTATATGAAAAGCTTGCCCGGCTGGAAAAGGAGAACGCAGCGCTTAAACTCAGAAATGACGAACTGGCCGACTTTTTCGAAAATGCCTCCATACCGCTTCACTGGGTGGATGGAGAAGGTATCATTATTTGGGCTAACCAAGCCGAGCTGGATGTGCTTGGCTACACAAAGGAAGAGTATGTCGGATTGCCCATCAGTAATTTTCATGCAGATCCGGAGACTATACAGGATATCCTGACCCGCCTGTCCAATAATGAAACGCTCCATAATTATTCGGCCAGGCTCAAATGCAAAGATGGATCGATCAGGCACGTATTGATCAGCTCCAATGTCCTGAGGACGGACGGTAAGTTCGTACACACAAGATGCTTTACCAAGGACGTCACATCAATCGTCGAAGAGGAGAAGAGAAGGAATAGCTTACTGCTTCAACTGGAAGAAAGCGAAGCGAGGTTAAGGATGGCCATAACGTCCACCAATCTTGGTACGTGGGACTGGGACACCCAAACAGCGAATATCTACTTATCAGCGGAGGGTAAAAGGATATGCGGCTTCCCTTCGGAAGAACCGGTTTCTTTTGAAAAGCTCTCAGATCTCATCCATCCGGATGACCGGCAACAGGTAGACCAGGAGGTAAAACGCTCGACCGAATCGGGCATCGACGGCCTTTACGATATAATATTTAGAATCCACCGGTTTGACGACCATAGGCTATGCTGGGTAAGGGTACAGGGCGCTGTTTACCTGGACGCCAAAAAGGATTCAACGCGGTTCACCGGCACGATGCTGGATATTACCGACATTAAACAGGCAGAAGAAAAAAGTGCTCAGTTGGCAGCCATTATCAGGACTTCCAATGACGCTATTATTAGCATAACTTTGGACGGAATCGTCACCAGCTGGAACGCTTCGGCACAGCGGATGTTCGGTTATACCGCTAAAGAAATGGTCTGCCAGACAATTTTGAAAATAGTGCCCGAAGACCGGCAGGACGAGGAAGCGCATATTCTTTCACGGCTAAGGAGCGGCTTGGAGGTGGAGCATTTCGATACAAAACGCCTGACGAAGAAAGGAAACCTTTTGGACGTGTCCCTCACCCTATCACCCATCAAGGATGCGGGGGGAAATATCATCGGCATATCCAAAATAACCAGGGATATAACCGGAAAAAAACAGGAGGAACGGCGAAAGAATGATTTCGTAGCGATGGCCAGCCACGAACTGAAAACGCCATTGACCGCTATCACCGGGTTTGCGCAGATATTGATGAACCATTCCAAAAAGGCTGGTGATGATTTCAGTTGGCGTGTGATGTCAAGAATCGAGGCGCAGGCAAAAAAAATGGGTTCGATGATTCAGGGCTTTCTCAGTTTGGCGAGAATCGAAGGAGGGAAAATCGAGCTCCGGAAGGAGGTTTTCGAATTGGATGCATTGGTGAGCGAAATTGTGGATGATGCCAAATTGTTAGGCACAAAACACTTTTTCAAGTGACAGGCAGTGAACCCGCGACCCTATACGCCGATCGCGAAAAAATAGGACAGGTGCTGATGAACCTGGTCAGCAATGCGATCAAGTACTCTCCAGCCGGAAGCACCATAACCATTGGCTCCGAAAAAATGGCCGGAAAAGTTATCATATCCGTACGTGACGAAGGTATAGGGATCAGTGCTGCAGATCAAAAAAGATTGTTTGAACGTTTCTATCGTGTAAATAACGAAAAAATAAAAAACACAACCGGCTTCGGTATAGGACTTTACCTTGTTTCAGAAATCCTGCGCTACCATAATAGCAATATTCTGGTCGAAAGCGAGGAAGGCAGGGGTTCGATATTCTATTTTGAAATAGACGTTCCGAGCTGCCACATCGAAGAACACTTGCCATAGCAAAAGGACACCTCCGGCGTATTATTTTATTGAAATATAAATATCAACTTCTGCATTGTCCCAATTCTGGCTTCTTTCGTCATAGACCTCAAAATCAAAAGCAAATTTTCGTTTAATGTCTGAATTCCATATTCCTTTCCAAGTGTCAGTGATACAAGCCGTCATTTTACCCCTCGCTGTAAACTTTGTGTAGGTTTGACTAGGGATTACAAGTACTTCAAGTCCGTTGGGAGTAGCAACATGATCAGGTACTTTACAACCTATAAAGTATGAAAAAGGGGCTGTCTCATCCTTTTCATAATCAAAATAAACAGCAAACACTTCATTAGACAATTTTTCCGGAATAAGGTCGAAAACTTTATCAGCTTCAAATTTTTGCCACAAATTGCCGCAATCTTTGCTGGATTGGTTATTTTGATTAGTTGTCTTACCATTTAGTCTTAGTCCGACTAATTTAAAAGCGTCTTTTTTTTCTGCCATAATTCATGCTGTTTATTGATTTTGTTTGATGCAGCCGGTTTACAATGACCGCCAATCGTCCGTTTGTTGGGGCGTCCGCTATGCTTGCACATAACGGTCCGTCAGCCCGCCTGACGCCAAAGCTTAAAATTTAAAGTAGCCGTCATAAGATCACGCCAGTATCTTCTCGTAAGCCCTTCTTGGACTCCCCCTGAAATACACTTCTCCGCAATAGACATATCCCAACTTTTCAAACGTCTTCATCATCGCCATATTATCGAAGTTGGTATCCGCCTTGACACTGCGAATATGGTTGTCAATCGCATAATCTTCAACGAATGCAAGAATCCTTTTGGCCAAACCTTTTCCTACATAGTTTTCTGCAATAGCTATACGGTGAACAACAACGAATTCGCCGTCCGTTAACCATTTACCTTCGATCTTTGCATATTCGGGTTCATCATTCACCAGTATTGCAACGTAACCGATAATCGTACTTTTGTCCATCAGAACAAATCCAGCCCCCCGCTCAATATCTTTTTGTATTACACCAGGATTGGGATAACCATCCTGCCATTGGTTACTGCCTTCCTGTTTTCTCCGGATAATAGCCTGCTGCAGTATATCCCAAACCGGTTGCAAATCTGTAATCTCCGCCTTTCTAAATGTATATTCCATATTTGAACAATTAAAATGTATGTAATTATACGACTCATAGCATCGTATCGAAGTCAACGTGAAGCTGGGTTGAGCCATAATCATCTCGGCAGTTCAGTTTTTCATATCCAACCGAAGTTGAGCTCGTTTTAGGCCCGGGTCACTCAGGTCGGGTTAAATATAATAACTAATTAGTAAAAGCCCAATCCGAAAGAGGAGTTCGCAATGCTTACCAATTACTAGGAGCAACATGCCCCGCAACGAAATTCGTTCGAAATCTCATGGGGTCAGTACCCGCGGTCAACCAAGCGATTTTAGACGCCAACAGATTCTTTGTTTGATCTGGGGTCGTCTTCAGCAGCTCGTCGTTCATGGTGAAGCCTTTGACGATGTATTCGCGCAGCCGCGTATTGTTCTCGTGACAAAGTCTGACAGATTTACATTTTTGGTTGACAAAATTAAAAATATAATTACTTTTGTAAACCTTCTCGCGATTTGTTTGTCAAACTAACCGAAGGAGTATGATAGCTATGAACCAACTATTTGGAGAACGATTTAAATCAGCCCGCCTACTGAACGGATTTTCTTTGCAGGGACTTGCCGATGCCTTGGGTAACAAAGTGACCAAACAGGCATTACATAAGTATGAGAAAGGAGAGGTGGTGCCGGATAGTGAAAAACTATCGCTGATAAGCGATGCGCTTAATGTGCGTCCGGATTATTTTTTCAGACCGATGGCGGTAGAGCTTGGTCCGATCGAATACCGTAAGCTTAAGCGCATGCCCGCCAAAGAGGAACAGAAGATCATCGAACAAACCCGAGAATACCTATCGCGGTATTTGGAGCTGGAGGAACTGTTAGGTATCAGATACGAGTTTAAAGATCCATTGAAGGATTTTCCCGTAATACGTGAGTTTAAGCAAATCGATGAAGCCGCACTCGAGCTCCGAAAGGCTTGGAACCTGGGATTGGGGCCGATTTTTAATATCCCTGAATTGTTGGAAGACAAGCACATCAAGGTTGTCGAAATCGATGCTGAAATTTCATTTGACGGTTTGCAAACCAAGGTAAATGGTAATATCCCGGTTATTGCTTATAACAGGAATATTGCTGATAAACTTGATCGCGTACGTTTCACCTTGCTGCATGAGCTTGGTCATTTGCTGTTGAAGTTCGATCCGCAACTAACCGACAATCAGCGAGAGAAATTATGCCACCAGTTTGCAGGAGCAATGCTTCTGCCAGAACAGACTATCCGCGAAGAGCTAGGTGCTCACCGAAACCGGCTTTCAGTTACTGAGCTCGGTCATATAAAAAGTCAATATGGGATATCCATGCAAGCATTGGTTTATCGGGCCAATTTGCTTAATATTGTCAATGACAATTATAAAAACCAATTTTTTAATATGATGAAACAGATGGGGTGGCGCAATGAAGAACCAACTGTTTATGTCGGTGTTGAAAAAGCAACCCGGTTTGACCAATTGCTCTATCGGGCAATCGCCGAAGAGTTGATTTCAATAAGCAAAGGAGCAGCACTTAAGAATATGAAACTCTCCGACTTCAGGAGCCAATCGTTGGTTATGTAAGATAGGTAATGAAGCTTGCTATCACCGACGCCTGTATTTTTATCGATCTTCACCTATTGGACTTAGTGGTGCCGTTTTTCGAATTGGATATTGAGGTACACACCTCACTTGATGTATTCAATGAACTTAATGAAGAGCAGCGTCAACTATTGTCGGCATACCGATCCATGGATAAACTTACCGTACATATCCTTCAGCAATCGGATCGTGAAGCAATGCGTGGATTTGGTTTTCCACGCTCATTATCGGAGATGGATTGCACTGTGCTATATTTAGCTGAGCGTCTCGATGCTATGGTATTAAGCAGTGATAAGGTGGTGCGTAATTTTGCTAAAAGGAAGTCGATCGATTATCATGGTATGTTATGGATTTTTGACGAACTGGTCAGGCAGGAGCGTATTGGGGCGGCTCTTACTGACACATTTGAAATCTCCTGCTTCACGGTCAATTCAATTCGTTATGAGCGGGTTTTGTAAGAGCCCGCCTTGCAGGCAGGAATTTTTACCGCTGAACGGTTTGTTGTTTATTCCTTCCGCTTATAATGCAGTTGCGTCAATCCTGTTTCAAATGTTTTGACTGTGATAAATTCAAGTGTTTGTTCAGGTCTTCCGTCTTTAAAAAGCCGTGTTCCATTGCCTAATAAAACGGGGATGACCGAAATTATAAGCTCGTCAATTAAGTCGTGTTTCAACAATTCATTTATTACTTCAGCTCCACCGTCACAATATATATTTTTTCCTTCTTCAGATTTTAACCTTTTGACTAACTCGGCTATGTCTCCGGTATAGAAAAACGTTCTGCCTACTTGAGGTCTTTCAGTTCTTGTTATGACATAAACATCCCGCTGTCCGTTGTCGTAATGAGATGGGCCGATTTCTTTAAGCACATAGTCATAGGTTCTTCTGCCAACGATTAATGTGTCAATTGTGTCTGTAAATTCGGCATACCCGTAGTCTTCACCTTCTTTTTCAACGAGTTTCAGGAAACTGAGGTCGTCATTGGGTTTTGCAATGTAGCCGTCTAAACTTGTGGCAATGAAAAGCGCTATTTTTCGCATTTGTCTTAAATTTTAATGTTTGTGCAAAGTTACCTCTGGACAACTACTTGCACTTTGTAAAAATGCGACAAATTAAAGCTGCGATGGGGAAAGTCCTGTGTTCCGTTTTATTTCATTGGTAAGGTGGGAATGGTCGTAATAACCACATTCAAAGGCAATTCCCAATAAACTCCGATTTCTATCTGGGTTTTTGATTAACTCCAACGCATGCTGAAAACGGATAATGTTTGAATATTCTTTTGGGGATAGTCCAATGAACTTTTTAAAATTTCGCTCCAACTGCCTCACCGTTGTGAAATTTCGTTTTGATAGCTCGTACATACCGATTTGTCCGTTTGTTGCGTGTATATCGTTGATAACCGATTGTAGCTGGTTGCTTTTGCTTTTTATTCGATCTGAAAAGAAACAGTCAAAATAATTGAATGGATTGTCAAACGTTTTATCCACGTCAAACGAATTGGATTTTTCAAATTCAACGGTGTCGTTAGTCAACTCATTTTGTGGGGCATAGCTATAGAAATTTGCAAAAGCTGCGGGTTTTAGGCACACACCTATTAAATGTGTATCGGTATCAATAAAGCTGTCTTTGAATGAAGTCATTGCACCAACCACATAAGTTTTTCCAAACTCCATTGAAAACGAGCCGTTGTCAGTCAAACAAGTATCTCCCAAATTCATTACTATACCGGCACATCCATCCGGAAAAACCCGTTCCCACTGTCTCTCCAGCTCGTTTCCTTTCAGCTCCCAATAGAAATGGATAAAGGGCTCTAGTGCTTTGTGAGGTTTTACTTTTTTGTACTTCATTGGTTTCTGTGGTGTCGTTCGTTACAATGACCGCCAACTAGTAAATACATGCGTCCAAATCAACATTAATTTATTGTTGCCTTTAATCAAGAAATCCACTTACTTCAGACCCCCCCAAGGTCACGATTGGTTTCAATGCCGGGTGATACGTAAATGCCACCACCCGTTTATAAAGGATATGATGAAACAAACTTCCGATATGCTCCCTGCCTCGTAGGTATTGGTTGGTGTCAAATCCGATGATGGGTAAATTCCTTTTTTCAAGAAGGAATGTTTGTGTCAACGTTGGTACCAATTCATTGATCCAATATGTAGTTTTTCCCGCTCGATACGTTTCAATCGGAGCCTCCCAGCCTTCGGCGCTCCGCATATATTTCAAATCATCGCGCAACGTACGCACACTGATGCCGCCATGGCTGGGGTTGATTTCAACAAGCCGTTCATTGCAGGCCTCCAGCAGGTCATCAAAGGTATATTTCCGATGTGTATTTGCTAGGCACATATCCAGTACCTTATAACGGATTGCGGCTTGTTTATTGGTTGCCATAGTTTATGAATATTGATAGACGAAGATACATAAACCTGTGCGGATACACTGCACACCCAACCGCTATAATTGCGCAGTGATTTTAACAATCAAACCTTTTTACGTGATTTGCATCATAAAAAGACAACATTGCAGCGAATGGGACAGCCACATATCTTTACACAAGATGAAATCGAAAAAATAGGTAATACCCTTATCTATTTTGCAGAACGGGTGTATTAGAAGGCCTTCTGGCCAAAAAAGATTATGACCACCGACCACCAAATCGATTTCAGTACCCTGTTGGATGAAGAAAAAAAACAACGTTATGCGGATCATATTGAATATCTCGATATATCCAAATCGCTGAAGTAAACCATTGCATTTGCCCATTAACCAACCCTACACCATGTTTCAGCCCGGTACCCTTATTTATTTCAATCCGTTTTATTTTAAAAATGGAGCGGCCAGTAAATCCAAGTACTTCATTATGTTAAAAGAAATAGACGACCAGTACATATTAGCTTCTTTGTCTTGGATATTTTTTCTTTTTCATCCGCTTGGCAAACCGTTATTGCCGAGCAACCGGGGGTGGCACTCCCGTAAACCAAACAGCCGTTTACCTGTTGGTAAGATAGCACACCCCCTGTTTAATTATGGCAAAAAAGAAGATAGCCACCAGCGCCCGGATGGAAGAGGCACGGCAACTGGAAAAAGCAGGTAAGCATGCCGAGGCGCTGAAGCTGTACCGCACACTTACCCGCGGTAAGCGCCTGAACGCTGATGCCTATAACCGCATGATGGTTATCCTGCGGAAGCAAAAGCAATACAAGACCGAATTGGAGGTTATCCGCCGGGCCATTGCTGCGGCTGAGGCCGCGGTGGCCGCCAACCGGAAGGCCATCGGCGAGCGGGACCAGGATTCGGCTGCGCTGAGCCGCAAGCTGGCTGATTCACTGGGGTTGCTGAATGATGAAGGGCTGCCGGTATATGAAGACCCGCAAGTGACCGCCTGGCGCAAACGGGAGGCCGTGGTAGAAAAGCGGATCCGTTCGGCAGGTTCCCGCCGTTGAACCACGGCGTTGACGGCCCGTCCGGACGGGTTGCTCCGTATGCCTATACAGTAGCGCCACAAAAAAAATTGAAGTCAGGAAGTTTGGTGGATTGCTAAATCGCATGCAAAAGGGTGATACACTAATTGTATCCGAATTGTCTCGGCTAGGACGAAACCTTATGCAGATTAAATTTTGCACGATTGCATGGAGCGCGGTGTTCACCGAAACACCGTAGCTACTTTTGTGAGAGAAAATCCGACAGAAATGCGTCTTATTCGCTGATTTTTCCTGAGGACCAAATTTGCCTTTTGGTCCTCAGTTTTCTCTTTCCATTGAAATTCATATCTTTACCTCAACTAACTGCTTTTACCTTTTGCTGCCATCCAGAATATCCATATCACCCATTAACCGAGCAATAGAAACCGGTGGAAGCAGGCCTGTTGTGGTGATGGCAGATGACTTTGAGGAGTATATTTGTAAGTACGACTCTAATGGCAAATTGATTAATGAGTATTGTTCACTCTGTTTTCTTCATGCTTGGGGTATTCCCCACCTACCAGGAGCGTTAGTGACCATACTGCCTGAACATATTAATCACGAAGTAATTTCAAACAGGACGCAACCTCACCATTTCGATAAGCCAACCTTTGGCCTGCGTTATCAGAAAGAAACGGTAGACGTATCCAACATGTTGGTCGGCCTCAAGGGCAATTATCACGAACTAGGCAAGTATCAGAGCAGGAATACATTGTTGAAGATTGCGTTGTTTGATTTATGGCTGGCTAACACCGATAGGAGCACAAACAACTATAACCTATTGGTGCAATCTTTAGGCGATGTATTTCAGATTATCCCAATAGACCATTCCGACGTTTTCGATGGTTGCCGATTAGGGCAGGAGCTGGCTCAACTCACGGCGGAAGACAGTATCTTATATGCTGATTTGGCGCACGTTTTGCTGTATAATCCAAAGAAAATAGCCAAGGAGGCCAATGCTATTTTGGATAACTTTCCTACCTTTGTATTAAATTGCGGTAATGTGTTGCCCGATATTGTTGCAGGGATGCCTGATGAATGGTGTTCTAATAAACAGCAATTGGAACAGCAGATCCGCGATGCGGTTATCGAAAACGACACTTGGTTGAATAATACCGAGGCCAACTTCAGAGAATTGGTGGCGCCGCTAACAAAAGGAGCATGATGAAGACGTTTTATTCCATCCTGTATTGCAGTATTCGTCCGAATCAGGATGAACGCATTACTATTGGCTTATTTATGGCTGATGGTGTTCAATGTCATTTTTCCTATTCAGTTGATAAGCTGAACGTTATTAAGGATTTGCTACCTGATGGCGGATATCAGCTCGTTAAATCAAATTTACGCGCTATCGAGCAACTTGCCGCATCATGCCAGTCTGATCTGTTAAAGGTGCATAAAGGCCAGCGCTTTTTAAGCGAGAGCTATTTAGAATATCTTTCCGTTTATGCAAACAACTTGCTTGCTTTCTCCAAGCCTGTACCGCTGAATGTTGCGCTTGATGAGAACACATTCGATAAGCTTTTCGAAAAATTCGTGTTCACTTTGCCTAGGCAGCAAGAGCGCGAGCGGGATCCCGTTGCCCATGCAAAGCAACGGTTGGTAAAGTCAATCGGCGATCGTGTAAACTTTGATGTCGAGCTTACTGACAATGATGTTGCAGGCCTAATTGTTCCGTCAAGAGTGTCATTTATCGGAAGGAATGACGTAAAGGTGGTAGGGGAAATGAGTGATTTCGGTAAAGCCCTTCATGCACTTAAGCTTCAGGTTCGAGCACACCTTTTTTTGGTTGACACCATTAGACGACATGAGAAAGGTGCTAAATTTTTCTTTGTAGGCGATGAACCTTCCAAAAAACTGAACGACCATCACGATATTTGGCAAAGCTTAAAAAATTACAAGCCTATTCAATGGGTGCCGACTGATGAGGTACAACAAATAGAGGAGTACGTCGCTGAACATCAGGTCTTACCCTATTTTGATATAGTTGAATAATCGAAACGTAACTAACTTAACTGCTTCTTTCTCTTATTCAGATTTTTCGGAATGACGAAGAGCTTGCAACCGATTCCTGATGGCAGACTTTTTAAAATAATATATATTTCTTCTTCTGGCAAAAGGTCAAAGTCAGTCGGCTCAATTATCCAATTACGTTCATCTCCTTCGTCTTGATTAGTCACCACGAAAACTCTTGTCTTATTGTCTGAAAAAATGTCTTTTAGTTTCATTTCTGTCTATCGTTTAGCCTTGCACATAACGGGCCGCGTATTGGCGATGGGCGGGATTTTGCACTAAAGTTCAATCGAAGAACAATGTTGGCTGGGCTTTTATTTATACAGTTCATTCAAAAAGTCAAAGCAAAGTTTGTCTTCTTTTTCTCTTATTTCGTCGGCTTTTTTATTTTTATATTCCCACTTACCTAAGTAATTTTTATTAATCAAATTTTTGATTATATCACTTTTGTACATTTCAAAAAGTGATGGATATTCGTCTTCAACTTCTAAACATTTAGTAACTTCTTCTGGAACGGAAAAATCGGCAGTACTCATATTAACACCGTCTTTTCTTATTTCGACAATTTCAATATACATATTGTAGTCCCTTAAAAATGTTTCTACACTCTTTCCTGCAAATTTATCTTTGTCAGAATAATCTACCTGCCAATATCCAATACGTGGCGATGAAAGTGGGTCAGTTTCAATACACCTGTGTTTTTTATAGTAATTGTTATCTCCGTAAATTTTTGCTTTGTAACCGTAATTGTGTAAGCTTCCCTGAAAAAAAGACTGTTAGAGAATAGAAAAATGATTGATAACTTTAACGGTGTATTATGAAAGGGAAACGATTCAAACCGGAGCAGATCAGCAGGATCCTTAAGGAGTTCGAGGCAGGAAAAAGCGTTCAGGAACTCACGCGAGAACATGGTGTTAGTGCCGCCTCATTTTACAAATGGCGGCAGCGATACGGCGGGCTTGACGGCAGCGAGCTGAAACGTGTGAAAGAACTTGAGGAAGAAAACCGTAAGCTTAAGCGTATGTATGCAGAGCTTGCCCTGGATTTAGAGGCGGCCAGGGAAGTGATTGCAAAAAAGCTTTGAAGCCCTGCCAGAAAAAACAGATTGCCCAGGAATTGATGGAGTCAGGGAAAGGCATCAGCAGGGCGTGCCGGGTGTTGGGATTGAGCAAGACGTGTTACTATTATAACAGTATACGTGACGATAGCGATGTGGAATCAGCCCTACGTCAGAAAGCGGAGGATTTCCCGCGTGAAGGTTTCTGGAAAGCGTTCAGGAGATTACGCCGGGAGGGCCATTGCTGGAACCACAAGCGCGTCCACCGGGTATACAGGCTCATTGGACTGAACATCAGGAGGAAAGCAAAGCGGCGGTTGCCGCAAAGGATAAAGCAGCCGCTTGTTAAACCCATATCGCCCAACGACACCTGGTCTATGGACTTTATGAGCGACGCACTAAGCAATGGCCGACGGTTCCGTTCTTTCAACGTAATGGATGATTTCAACAGGGAAGCGCTGCATATCGAAGTGGACTATTCCCTGCGCAGTTCCCGGGTCGTCTGGGTATTGAACCACCTGATCAAACGCAGGGGTAAGCCGGGGAAAATCAGGATGGACAACGGCCCGGAGTTCATATCCCAGCTTTTAACGGAATGGAGTATGGTCAACGGCATTGAGTTTATCTACATTCAGCCCGGCAAGCCCACGCAGAACGGTTTTGTGGAAAGATTGAACGGGACCTACCGCGATAATGTGCTGGACTGTTACCTGTTTGACACCCTGGATGAAGTGAGGGAAATTACCTGGCAATGGATGGATGACTACAACAATCACAGACCGCACGACAGCCTGGGTAATATGTCGCCAACGGAATATGCTACTCTTTCGGCTTTTGAAGGCGATAAACAGGCGTGTTAGGGCAGTTAGGTTTAGGTTAATTTGATGAGAATTTTGTAAAATTACGCAGTCTTAATTGGGGGAAGCCGACA
>NZ_FUYS01000021.1 GCF_900168055.1 Parapedobacter luteus | reverse complement strand
TGTAAGCTTCCCTGAAAAAAAGACTGTTAGAGAATAGAAAAATGATTGATAACTTTAACGGTGTATTATGAAAGGGAAACGATTCAAACCGGAGCAGATCAGCAGGATCCTTAAGGAGTTCGAGGCAGGAAAAAGCGTTCAGGAACTCACGCGAGAACATGGTGTTAGTGCCGCCTCATTTTACAAATGGCGGCAGCGATACGGCGGGCTTGACGGCAGCGAGCTGAAACGTGTGAAAGAACTTGAGGAAGAAAACCGTAAGCTTAAGCGTATGTATGCAGAGCTTGCCCTGGATTTAGAGGCGGCCAGGGAAGTGATTGCAAAAAAGCTTTGAAGCCCTGCCAGAAAAAACAGATTGCCCAGGAATTGATGGAGTCAGGGAAAGGCATCAGCAGGGCGTGCCGGGTGTTGGGATTGAGCAAGACGTGTTACTATTATAACAGTATACGTGACGATAGCGATGTGGAATCAGCCCTACGTCAGAAAGCGGAGGATTTCCCGCGTGAAGGTTTCTGGAAAGCGTTCAGGAGATTACGCCGGGAGGGCCATTGCTGGAACCACAAGCGCGTCCACCGGGTATACAGGCTCATTGGACTGAACATCAGGAGGAAAGCAAAGCGGCGGTTGCCGCAAAGGATAAAGCAGCCGCTTGTTAAACCCATATCGCCCAACGACACCTGGTCTATGGACTTTATGAGCGACGCACTAAGCAATGGCCGACGGTTCCGTTCTTTCAACGTAATGGATGATTTCAACAGGGAAGCGCTGCATATCGAAGTGGACTATTCCCTGCGCAGTTCCCGGGTCGTCTGGGTATTGAACCACCTGATCAAACGCAGGGGTAAGCCGGGGAAAATCAGGATGGACAACGGCCCGGAGTTCATATCCCAGCTTTTAACGGAATGGAGTATGGTCAACGGCATTGAGTTTATCTACATTCAGCCCGGCAAGCCCACGCAGAACGGTTTTGTGGAAAGATTGAACGGGACCTACCGCGATAATGTGCTGGACTGTTACCTGTTTGACACCCTGGATGAAGTGAGGGAAATTACCTGGCAATGGATGGATGACTACAACAATCACAGACCGCACGACAGCCTGGGTAATATGTCGCCAACGGAATATGCTACTCTTTCGGCTTTTGAAGGCGATAAACAGGCGTGTTAGGGCAGTTAGGTTTAGGTTAATTTGATGAGAATTTTGTAAAATTACGCAGTCTTAATTGGGGGAAGCCGACAAGTTTATCTCATTTACAATGTTATTTCTTGTTTTGTCGGCAAATGAGTCAAAATAATTTCCTGTGTAAAGTTTCATTGTTTCGGTGTCGTTTTAAAAATAGCCTATAACTAGTAAATACACGCAATTCTCCCTGTTTAGTCTTATTTTGTATAGGTTGTTAATCAGTGTGTTGGGTTATTTTCTATATTGCGAGTTTATATTGTTTAACACGTTACGGTTATCAAAAATGCGCAATGCGTGTTTTGAATAACCATAATTGCCCAATAATCCAGAATGCGCATGTCCAAACCAATATTTATCTGTTGTCACTTTTTAACCAAAAAATCCACTTACTTCAGGCCCAGGCTGCACTATTGGTTTCGTTAAAATTAAAAACTAATATAATAAAATCCAAACTTTAAATAGGGGAGTGGCTACGCGCCTGCTATTTCCCTAAATCAATAATGCCGATGGCTCATTAGCCAATTTTTAAAATAGTCGTATTGCATGCAACCAAACGCCAATCCAAAGGTTGTGATTTTTTAATGATGTTACATTACGGTTTACCGTAATGGCTTGGAAGCCGTCGTATGGCGCTAATTGGGCGGAAATGGTCGGATGAGTTTTGAGGTTAGCGAGGTAATTCTTATCTTCGTCCTAGGTTTAGGTTGATAGCCCCTAATCCCATTGGGGCGGATTCCCGTTATCTTACGAGGTAACGGGTTTCTTTTTTTATCACTTCCGGCACAGGATCGACGTCGCGTACACGCCTGTCAGTACTAAGCATCTCACACCACTGGTCCAGCAATACCACCTTTTTATACTGATCCTTTTTATTCGCAGTAAGCCAATGTGTTACCCCGCCAAAGACCGCCCTTCACTTGCTAATACAAACAGATATAACGAATATTGCAAACTAAAATAATTAGTAATACAGCGATAAGAATGGGGCGTCACGTGGTACATTGCGATCTGGATACGTTCTTCGTATCAGTGGAGCGGCTGCTGAACAGCAGCTTGGTGGGCAGGCCGGTGTTGATAGGGGGCGGCAGCGATAGGGGGGTAGTGGCTTCGTGCAGTTACGAGGCCCGGCGGTTCGGCATCCACAGCGCCATGCCCATGCGGCTGGCCCTGCGGCTGTGCCCCGAGGCGGTGGTGGTGCGGGGCGACCACGACCTGTACAGCCAGTACTCGGGCATCGTCACCGAAATCATCGAGGAGGTCACCCCGGTGGTCGAGAAGGACAGCATCGACGAGCACTACCTCGATATCACCGGCATGGACCGCTACTTCGGCTGCTGGAAATGGACACAGGAATTGCGGCAACGCATCATCAAAGAAACCGGGCTGCCCATCTCGTTCGGCCTGTCGGTCAACAAAACGGTGAGCAAGATTGCCACCGGCGAGGCCAAGCCCTGCGGCGAAAGGGAAGTGCAGGGCGGTGCCGAGCGGCCCTTCCTCGCCCCGCTGTCCATCCGCAAAATACCCATGGTGGGCGAAAAGTCCTATACGCTACTGCGCAACATGGGCATCCACCGCATCGGCACGGTGCAGCAAATGGAAGCGTCCACCATGCGGCGTGTGCTCGGCGAAAACGGCGTCACCATCTGGCGCAAGGCCAACGGGCTGGACGATGCACCCGTGGTGCCCTTCCGCGAGCAGAAGTCCATGAGCAAAGAGACCACCTTCCAGCAGGACACCATCGACGTGGATATGCTGCGGCGGGTGCTCGCCGGCATGGTCGATGCCCTCGCGTTCGAGCTGCGGTGCGAAAAGAAGCTCACCGGCTGCGTCACCCTCAAGATACGGTATAGCAATTTCGACACCCACACCCAGCAGCTGCGCATCCCGTACACCAATTCCGACCGCACGCTTACCGCCAGGGTGGGCGAGCTGTTCAAAAAGCTTTACAGCCGCCGCATGCTCATCCGGCTCATCGGGGTCAGGTTCTCGCACCTCATCCACGGTGCCTACCAGGTAGACCTGTTCAACGATACGCTCGAAGAGGTGAGCCTCATGCAGGCGATGGACCGCATCCGGCTGCGCTATGGCACGGAGGCCATCGTCAAGGGCATCTGCCTTCCCGACGGGATGCCGGCCAAACCGACGAAAGGAGGGCGCCGTGCTGCTCAACGTCCATAGTTACTATTCGCTCCGGTACGGCACGCTCTCGCTGGATGACCTCATCCACGGCATGATGCACCACGGATACGACACCGCCGTGCTCACCGACATCAACACCACCACCGGGTCGCTGGATTTCCTGAGAAAGGCCCGCGCCGCCGGACTGTCCGCCTTGGCGGGGATGGAATTCCGCAACGGCGACGCGCTGCTGTACATCGGCATAGCGCGCAGCAACGACGGCTTCCGTGCGCTCAACGAATTCCGTACACGTCACAACCGCGATGGAAGGCCGCTGCCCACGCGGCCTCCCGAACTCGGCGATACCTTCGTCGTGTACCCCTACGGGGCGGTGCCACCCGCAGACCTCCGCGATAACGAATACATCGGCATCCGCACGCAGGAGCGCAACCGCATCCGCATGGAGCCCGCCGCCCACCTGGAGCGGTATGTCATCCTCGCACCCGTCACCTTCGCCCCGCAGGATTACAAGCTGCACCGGCAGCTGCGCGCCATCGACCACAACCTGCTCTATTCGCAGCTGGAGCCGCAGATGGTCGCCCCGGAAGACGAGGTGTTCATTCCCCGTACGCAGCTCATGGCGCTGTACCGCGATTTTCCGCAGCTCATCCGCAATACCAACCGGCTGCTGGGGCAGTGCAGCTTCGAGTTCGACTTCCGTACGATGAAAAACAAGCAGACCTTCACCGGCAACCGCTACAACGACCGGCAGCTGCTCATCAAGTACACCAACGACGGCCTGGCCCGCCGGTACGGAAAAAACGACAGGGAAGCCCATGCACGCGTAGCGCGCGAGCTGGAAATCATCGAGCAGCTCAATTTTTTCAGCTACTTCCTCATCACGGATGATATCTGCCGGTACGCCCGCGGCCGCGATTTCCACTACGTAGGGCGGGGCAGCGGCGCCAATAGCGCTGTGGCCTATTGCCTAGGCATCACCGATGTCGATCCCATCGCGCTGCACCTGCCCTTCGAGCGCTTCCTCAACCCCAAGCGGCAGTCGCCTCCCGATTTCGATATCGACTTCAGCTGGAACGAGCGCGACGAGATGTACGACTACATCTTCAACCGCTACCAGTCGGGCCACACCGCCCTGATGGGTGCCATGGGCACGTTCCGCAGCCGCAGCATCCTGCGCGAGCTGGGCAAGGTGTACGGCCTGCCCAAGGGCGATATCGATAGGCTTGTCAACGAGCCCGAACACCTGCTCAACAAGAACGAGGTCACCAACACCATCCTGTCGGTATACAACCGCATGGCCGACTTCCCCAACCAGCGCACCATCCACGCCAGCGGCGTGCTCATTTCCGAGCTGCCGCTCACCCACTATTCGGCCTTGGACTACCCGCCCAAGGGGCTGCCCACCATGCAGTTCGACATGTACGTGGCCGAAGATATCGGTTTCGAGAAGTTCGACATCCTCAGCCAGCGGGGCATCGGCCACATCAAGGACTGCCGCGAGATCGTGCAGCAGAACCGCGGCGAGACCATCAGCACCGACAACCCCAAACGGTTCTTCACCGACCCGCGGATCGCCGCCCAGCTGCGCAGCGCCAACACCATCGGCTGCTTCTACATCGAGAGCCCCGCCATGCGGCAGCTGCTCACCAAGCTGCGGTGCGACGATTACCTCACGCTGGTGGCCGCCTCGTCCATCATCCGGCCCGGCGTGGCCAGCAGCGGCATGATGGCTGAGTACATCCGCCGCCACCACGACCCCGCCACGGTCACCTACCCGCACCCCGTGTTCCGGGAGCAGCTGGCGGAAACCTATGGCGTGATGGTGTACCAGGAAGACGTGATGAAAATCGCCAACGCCTACGGCGGGCTCGATATGGCCGATGCTGACGTCTTAAGGCGCATGATGAGCGGCAAGTACCGCAGCCGCGACCACCTTGTTGAGATCGAGGATAAGTTTTTCAGCAACTGCCGGGCGCGCGGCTACGACGAGCAGGTCAGCCGCGAAATCTGGCGGCAGATGGAAAGCTTCGCCGGCTACAGCTTCAACAAGGCCCACTCGGCCAGCTTCGCCGTGGAGAGTTACCAGAGTCTTTACCTCAAAACCTATTTCCCCAAGGAGTTCATGGTGGCCGTGCTCAACAACTACGGCGGCTTCTACAACCGCAAGGTGTACGTCAACGAGGCCAAAAGGGCAGGGGCGAAGGTTCACCTGCCCTGCGTAAACAGCAGCGGCTACCAGGCCACCATCTGCGGCAGCGACATCCACCTCGGCTTCGACTGCCTCCTCAATCTGGAGGAACGGCTGGCCCGCACCATCCCCGAAGAGCGGCAGCGGAATGGCGACTACACCGGCCTGGAGAATTTCACCCGGCGCACCGGCGCCATGCTGGAGCAGCTCGTCATCCTCATCCGTACGGGTGCGCTGCGTTTCACCGGTACGGGCAAGAAAGAGCTGCTGTGGGAAGCCCACCTGCTGCTGTCGTCCGATAAGCGCGCGGCCCGGGCGGCCGGCCCGGCATTGTTCGAGTCGTTCAGCACCAAGCCCGTCCTGCCCCCGCTGGAGACCTCACCGGTGGAGGACCTCTACGACGAGATGGAGCTCATCGGCTTTGCCGTATCGGGCAGCCTGTTTGACCTGGCCCGGAGCGACTACCGCGGCGACGTCATGGCGGCCGATCTCCTGCAGCACGAGGGCAAAACGGTGCGCATGGTGGGCGATTTCGTGGCCGAGAAGACCGTCAAGACCAAGCGCGGCGACTTCATGAAGTTCGGCACTTTCTTCGATGCCGAAGGGGCGTTCTTCGATACGGTGCACTTCCCGCAGACGCTGCAGCGCTATGCCCTGCGCGGCGCGGGGCTGTACCTCATCGAGGGCCGGGTCGTCGTTGAGTTCGGCTGCCCCTCGCTGGAAGTGACTCGCTGCGGCAGGATGCCGCTGAAGAATGATCCACGGAGTGAATGATGCTTTGTTCTGTTTCGCCAATCAGCTCTGCTGGCTTCCATTTGATTGGTTCTGCTAATTCGATGTCCTCTATTTTGTATAGCTCAATATCCCTGATCGTTGAAAATGTCATCCGCACGTGAAGGCGTGTATTGGAGAAATAGTAATATCCGGCCACTGGCGTTGCTTTGCTTTTAGCTAAGTCTCTTAACTCCTCGGAGTTTTGCGTTATTTCAAGCTTTTAATCTCTTTATAATCTGGTCGAAAAGGTTCCGCTAATTGCTTTTTCAATTGCCCTTCTAAATCCAAAAAGTTTTCTGTTCGGATTGGTCTTCAAAAATGTCTGGGCGTTCTGTTTCATTAAATCTTGTTAAAAATTCAAACAGAACCAAAGCTTCGTCTTTTGTGATAGTCAGGTTTACGCCTCTGCCCAAGTTTACAATCAACTTAATTTCTTTACAATGGATTCTTATTAACTGTCCATTTTCAAAAAAGTATAGAATGTCATCACCATCATTTGGCTTTGGTTGTGGAACAATGCTGTCATTTATTTCTCTTGCGGTCGATGGGAAAAATGTGATTTCTCCTAAACGACCGTCGTCTTCATAAGTACTTTTTTCATCTTGGTCAATTGTGTTGTCCTAAAGTGGCATATAACGTTTTGAAAATTGTGCAGAAAGCATTGCTTGATTGGGAAATAGACTTTTTCCTTTTCTTTATATTTCATCCTTAACTCATTATTCCTTTCCCCCGATCTTATATCCCACCATCTCCCTGTCCGGCAGTAACGGCGGCCGTTTGATTTTATCGTTCAATTCATCAAGGTACTGAAATACTAGTTCGATGTTTTTATTTTGGTTATCCAGTGAGCGTTTTATTTTTTCTATTTCCAAGCGTAGCTCCGTATTGTCGGTAAGCATTTGCCTGATACGGGTAAAAACACGCATGATTTGAATGTTGACAGCTACCGCCCTTTCGCTATTCAGAATACTGGACAGCATAGCCACTCCCTGCTCGGTAAAGGCAAAGGGGGTGGCAGGACTGAATTTGACTCCTTCAGGTAGGTTATCACAAATTGTGATAAGCTCCTGCCATTCATCCTTGGTAAGCTGAAACATAAAATCATCCGGGAACCTGTTTTGTTTCCTTTTCACTGCTTGTTTGAGTATGCGATTTTCCACTTCGTACAATGCAGCAAGATGAAAATCCAACATCACTTTCTGTCCTCTGATGTTGAAAATTTGATTCATTACAGATTCAGTAGCTATCACTATCTCGTCGTTATCTAGTTCGGTTTTTGTCATAAGTTGGTCGTTTAGCCTTGAGGTCACAAATTGTGACCTCAAGATGGATAGTCTACTTGAGGTAAGTATAGGTGTTTAGTTTTTGACGTCCAATAATATAGATAAAAAATGCTAAAAATTTTACTTTTTTGATTTTAAGTGATAATAATTTCGAGAAGCTCGACCAGCTCAGCGATATACCAATGAAGTGCCAATACTATCGATCTTGGTTAATTTTAACTCTCTAGTCCCTGCGTCATCACGATGCCGGCGCTGCGCGAAATCGTGACTAACATGGTGGTTCATCGTGATTACATGAATAGCGGTGATTCATCGGTAAAAATCTTTGACAATTGTATCGAGTTTTTCAACCCCGGCCATTTGCCGGATACAATTTCCATCGAGCAATTATTTGGAAAGCAAGTTGAATGCTTTGTGAAGCACGGAGCTGCCTATTTATAATAGCGAGTGAAGATAATCCGCTGTGTTTTTCAAACCGTTTTTTCTAAGGTTTTCCAATACCCGGTATTCATCCATAGCCGGATTTCTCCTATTTACCACCATGCGCCTGAAGGCTTCCACTGCTCGATCGTGGTTTAAATCTACGATATCAGCAAGGAAATCATCAGCAGACCTTGCCGTTAAGCCGAATGACGCCAGATAGTCCTTTGGAAAGTCTTTTAGGTTGTTGGTTACGATAATATTGGCATTTACTTTAATGGCTGCCGCTAATACATGGCGATCTTTTTCGTCCGGCAGATCAATGGTGCTTATCAACGATTCATAGTTGGTTACAAGTGCGTCAGGAAACGCCTGGTTGGCAATGTTAGATCTTCTTTTTGCTTCCTGTTCACTTATTCCTTTCCTCGCCATTACCTCTTCCCATTCGTCGAAAATATGCTTGCTCCATTTGGGCGTAAACAATTCAAAGTGCGCAAACCAAAACAAGAGATCCCTGATTTCTATTGGGTAAATCACATTGGTATCAAGCACGCATGTAAACCGCACACTATGCACCATAGAGGCCGAGTTCTTCGTCAGACTTCATCATTTCCGTCAGCAAATCTTCCCTTTTCTTTTGCGATTCCCTCTTGTATCCCATCACGTCTTCAAACCGCACCCTTCTGTGCCTACCTATCATTGTGAAGGGTATTTGGCCCTCTTCGAGCAATTTGACCAGGTGGGGCCGGGAACATCCCAGCAATTCGGCTGCCGCCTGTGTGGTCATTTCTGTAGCAATGGGTACCAAGGAGACAGATTTTCCCTGGCTGGTGGCTTTGAGAATCTCGGCCAGCAATTTAAGTGCTTTCAATGGTACCTTTATCTTTTCGGCAGTTTCTTCGATTTCGATTTCAGGATTTTCCGTACGGAGCCTTTCCAAAGTAGCAGCAAGCGTACCGTAAGATTGCATTGCTGCCAGTTGTTCTGCTTTGTTAGGTCTTTCGATATCTGCTAAGTATTCCATGTCTTCATTTTTATTGTATGCAAATATAAACGAAATATTCGAAACAAACAAAATAAAAGAAATACAAGTGTTTTCAGTTTCGATCATAGCTGATTCAGGGAAGTCTAGGAATAACGAAGTTATGTTTCTCCAGAAATAACTTTAGCGAGACATTTTAATTGATTAGAACGAGGTAATTTTAGGGTGGTAAGTGTGCTCTGCAGTTAACGCCATCTGATGGTTAACGAAAAAATTTAGTTATATAGGAGATTACAATTATACCTTGGTGGCTATTTTGGAAAAAAGACCATTCTGTTGTTATTTTGTGTTATGGATAACACTAACAAGCAATCGTCATTTTGGGAATTTTTGCCGCTTAGAGGCTTAGGGCCGATAGAGTTTTTAGATGATAGATCAGTAATACAGACTTATCAGAGCGAACTCGGTTTGGTCACAGCGGAAAGAAGCGAGAGTTTGGAGGAGCAAAAACAAAATCTACTCGAGACATTTAAGCTTTTAAGAGAATTTCTTAGTGAGGAGGATATAAAAAATACGATGGAAGGACTGGATACTTTCGGGGATAGTCGGGAAAATGTTTCTAGAGTGTTTATGGATTCTGGAATATCGCTGGAATATGAGGAGAATCAATTGCTGGAAATTTTCGCCGATGACAGAGCGAGTTAATGGTGTTGACTTGGCAGAGTACCATCCCTTAAACCTGATTTAAGCTGAAAGAGTGATGTAGGTGTTATGGATGGTAACGAGTACGGTTTGGTAACATCCTGAAATTGCTTACATATAATAGCCACTACTTGATCTGACAGTCAGGGGTTCAAAAAACTGTCAGATTAAGTCGTGACTAATTCAATCAAATTTAGTGAGATAATTCTTATCTTCGTCCTAGGTTTAGGTTGATAGCCCCTAATCCCATTGGGGCGGATTCCCGTTATCTTTCAGGTAACGGGTTTCTTTTTATCACGTTATTGTTTTTTTAACATATCTTAACAATCCCGCTGTAACAAAGCGGGGCCGGGGTGCGTTATATAGTCAGTTAGTAAGATTTGTCTTTTCATAATTTAGGTTTATAATTGGTTAGTTAGCAAGCCCCGATTCTCCCCGTTTCGGGGCTTTGCTTTTAAGGGCTTACCTTATTTGCATTAGTATAAGGTTGGCTAAGATGCGAAGCGAGCAACGTTACAAGTATTGTTTGTTTACTCATATCAATTATAGGCCTTTCATCCGTATAGTGAGGCAACTTAAAAATATACTTAGATAACAAATTATGGCCTGGTGCTCTAATATTCGAGAAATCGTGCGCATCAATCACTTTTACAAAAGTCCTCGGATAACTTCCTTATAACGGCTAAGTAATGGATATTCGTGTTAGATTTGCATAAAAAATGCAAATAACTATTTTATTTCCTATTTTTATTTTTATTTTCTACCTTTGTATGTATAAAGATGAAGACATGTTAATATCATTTGCAGTTACGAATTTCAGGTCAATAAAAGAACGGATGGCGCTGGATATGGTTAAGACAGGCTTGAAAGGATTGGATTCCAATTTTTTTGGAGCTCCCACGAATAAGCGGTTGCTCAAGTCTGCAGTTATATATGGTCCAAATGCTTCGGGAAAAAGTGGTTTTCTATATGCGTTTAGGGCGTTAGATTATCTTGTTAATCGGTCCTCCGGATTTAAGCCGGAAGAAGGTTTAGCTCCGTATGAGCCGCACCGGTTGGATAAGTCATGTATAGATGCTCCGATTACGCTGGAGATATCCTTTGCATCCGAAGATATCCGATACGATTATACAGTATCATACAACAAGAAAAGAATCGAACTGGAAGAGCTTTACTATTATCCCCACAGTTCCCGGACACTTCTCTTTACCCGGAAAGCCGAACAAGAAACCAAATTTGGGGATTACTACAGGGGGCCGAAAAAGGTGCTCGATCGACTACTGGGCCCAAATCAGTTGCTCCTTTCAAAGGCAGCGGAAAACAATGTGGAGATGCTGCTGCCAGCATACCAATTTTTCGCTAATGAACTAACCGTCTATCCCTTCATGGCCGATAGGCACGAAAGCAGCGTTGCCAGGCTTTATGCCAGGCGATTAGCCGAAGATGGGCAATCCACTTTTTCCAAACGGTTCAATGCGTTAATTTGTGCATTGGATACCGGTATACAACAGGTTACGGCAGAGGAAGTGGATTGGAGTAAGTATGAGTTTCCGGGGAGTATTTCCGAAGAGGTCAAAAAGCAAATACAGGATGAATACAAATATGATATAAAAACGCGACATCCGGTCTTTCATGATGGTAAAGAAGTGGGTTTTGAAAAGTTTGATGTCGAAATTGAGTCCACCGGAACTAGGAGCCTTTTCGTTATAGGAGGTATTGTATTAGACGCGTTAGAGGAGGGTAAGTTGCTTATCGTAGATGAATTCGAAAAGAACCTACACCCTGTAATCACCGAGTATCTAATCAAATTATTTCATAACGACATCACCAATCCAAAAAACGCCCAATTAGTTTTCGCAACGCATGACGTGACGCAACTTTCAAATGATAATTTCCGTAGGGACCAGATATGGTTCACACAGAAAGACGAATATGGTGCTACTGAGTTGTTCCGTGCTTCCGATATCGGGGGTATAAGGCTCAACACGCCGCTAGATAAATGGTACGTATCTGGCCGTTTTGGCGCTACGCCGGTCATCGACGATTCGGATTTCTTAATCGCTATGCAGGAGGGCGATAGTGAGGAAGGTTAACAAACGCATATTGATACTCTGCGAAGGCGTAACCGAGAGCCTATACGCCAAGGCACTCCGGGCGGAGCTGCCCAAACCGTTGCAGCGATCAGTTGCGATTGAAATCGATTTTAGTAATAAGAATGATCCGTGGCACTTGGCTAACGAAGCCGTCAAGCGTGCAAGAAAAGCTAAAAAGGAGCGAAATCCCTACGATGCGGTTTGGTTGTTTTTTGATCATGACAACAGTCCGCATTTACAGCGGGTTTTTGAGTTGGTGAAAAAAGAGCAATATCATATCGCTTTCACGGCCATTTGTTTTGAGCATTGGCTCATTCTGCATTATGAGAATTGTGGGCGGGCGTTTCAAAATGCCGATGAGGCGATTAAATACCTCCGGAAGTTTTGGCCGGAATACCACAAGACCAAGTCCAAAGCTTTTGAAGAATTGCGTGACAAATTGAAAGTAGCTATTAAGCGGGCAGATGTGTTGGTGAAAAATCAGGAAGCCGGAACGCCGGTGTATATGCAGAATCCGCATTTTACGATTCCGGCATTGGTGCGGTATTTTGATGGTCTAAAGGCAGAACACGGTGGTTAATGTTAATAATTAGAAATATAAACAAATCTGTAAGTTGTTAATAGCGAACTTATTAAATGATGGTTTGTGAATGTGTTTTGATGGATGTGAATAATTCTACACCTGTGGATAACAATTGCTACCTCAGTGGGACTAAATGTCAGATATTTGTACTAATTAATTTAGAACGTAAGTAAATCGATATGATGCAGAGACAATAAAGAGACAGGAGGTGATACAAAAAGTAAGAGCTAAGTGCTGGACACACTTAGCCCTCTGAAATTTGAATCATCCGTACCCGGAAGGGCAGGACAAAGTGTTTTCAAGAATTTAAACGCGAAGTAAAGACTTTTGTTTCGCAAAACCAAAAAATAGTACGGGAAACCGTAACAGCACTTTTCCTTTCTGGCGTACCTTGGGGTTGAACACGTGTCCCAAGTCCTCTATGACAATCACGTCTTTTCTTGGTGGTTAGTAAAGCTCTTAGCAAGCTTGGGGTAAACTTATTTGATTCATCTTCAGGATCGGGTGGTTTGATCAAGACCTCAAGCCGGTCTACCGGGCTGACACGCTGGGTCAGGCGGAACTTTATATGGACGATCTGGAGGCAAAGTGGGGTGGTAAATATGAAAAGGTAATCGAATCCTGGCTTCGCAATTGGGACAGGCTGACGGCGTATTTCCGGTATGACGCGCCCATTCGCAGATTGATTTACACGACCAATACCATCGAGGGGTTTCACCGTCAGGTGCGCAAGGTAACCAAGACAAAAGGTGCATTCACCTCGGATATGGCCCTGTTGAAGCTGGTTTACCTGGCCCATCGGAACATCAAAAAGAAATGGACGATGCCGTTGGCAAATTGGGCGCAAAAATTGGCCATTTGGTTTCCCGGGAGAATGGTTAGATTTGCCTTGAGCAACAGGGGTTGAGCAGCGGCCCCGCGGGGCCGCTGCTCAACCCCTGACACGAACTATGTTTTACACTCCCTTATACCCCATCAAGATGAACGATTCCTACTACTCATTTCCCAATATAATGCAGTCGATTGTATTGGTTGTACTCATTTTTGTCTGCCATTTTGTTGCTAAGCTGGTGTTTTCATTCATTGAGGACCACACACTGGTGAGTTTGCTGTCAGAAGTTTTCAAGCTTTGCCTTTTGTTGTTCTTTTTAAGGTACATGACAAAATGGGATAATATTGACGCAACCCAATTTAAAATGGCATCCCCCAATATGCTGATCCTTGCATGTGGAGTTTTGTGTGCGTTGTGTATAGCTTTTTTCCCTTCACCTAGGGTGTTGGATATAACGTCGATGCTGACCCCCGTAACGGGCATACTGACCCCCTCCGATAGGTCCTGGGTTGAGTGTTTCCCAATGACCTGACAATTTTACTTCTTTTTTCTCATACTTTCACCTTTCAATTCAATCCTGTGCGATGAGTGAACCACACGGTCCAGCACAGCGTCGGCAATGGTGTCGTCACCGAACACGTCGTACCAGTTTGCCACGGGCAGCTGTGATGCGATGATGGTTGAAGCTTTGGCGTGTCGGTCCTCCATGATCTCCATCAAGTCCAGCCGTTGCTGCTGGTCCAGATGGACCAGCCCGAAGTCATCCAGGATGAGCAAATCGGTTTT
>NZ_FUYS01000010.1 GCF_900168055.1 Parapedobacter luteus | reverse complement strand
ACCTTGGGTTCCCAACCCAGCAGCTCCCTGGCCTTGGTGATATCCGGCCGCCGCTGCTTGGGGTCGTCTACCGGCAGCTCCCTGTACACCAGCTTCTGGGAAGTGCCCGTCAGCTTGATGATTTCCTCGCCGAACTGTTTGATGGTGATTTCATCCGGGTTACCGATGTTTACCGGATAGGGGTAATCACTGTGCAGCAGGCGGTAGATGCCCTCCACCTGGTCGTCCACGTAGCAGAATGAACGGGTCTGTGAGCCGTCACCGAAGACGGTGAGGTCTTCCCCGCGCAGCGCCTGCCCGATGAAGGCCGGCAGTACCCGGCCGTCATTGAGCCGCATCCGCGGTCCGTAGGTGTTGAAGATGCGGACGATGCGGGTCTGTAGCCCATGGAAGGTGTGGTAAGCCATGGTGATGGCTTCCTGGAAGCGCTTGGCCTCGTCATACACGCCGCGCGGCCCCACGGGGTTCACATTGCCCCAGTACTCCTCGGGCTGCGGGCTTACCGAGGGGTCGCCGTATACCTCGGAGGTGGAAGCCACCAGGATGCGGGCGCCCTTGGCCCGGGCCAGCCCCAGCAAGTGGTGGGTGCCCAGTGACCCTACTTTCAGGGTCTGGATGGGAATCTTCAGGTAGTCTATCGGGCTGGCCGGGGATGCGAAATGCAGGATGTAGTCCAAGCTGCCCGGCACATGCACGAACGTAGAGACATCATGGTTGTAAAACTCGAAATTCTCCAGGCCGAACAAATGCTCGATGTTGCGCAGGTCCCCTGTAATCAGGTTGTCCATGCCGATGACGTGGTAGTCCTCCTTGATGAAGCGGTCGCACAGGTGCGAACCCAAAAATCCTGCGGCACCGGTGATGAGTATGCGTTTTCTTGACATAATTGCGCAGTATAACCGATTAAGGAAATGGTTTTGATATATTTGCTGCGAATATAAGGATTTACGTCAAGATGCGGGTGATCTATTTCTTCGGAATTAAAATTTATGGGCTATTAATTTGGATTTTGTCGCCTTTCAACGACAAGGCAAAAAAGTGGGTTCATGGACGGAAAGGATTGCTTGCACAGGTCGCCGAGGAAGCCGATGGGCACAAAGGTTGCGTTTGGTTTCATTTTGCTTCTTTAGGCGAATTTGAACAAGGCCGCCCGGTATTGGAAGCGATAAAAATTCATTGGCCGGATAAGCCAGTCGTTGTCACTTTTTACTCTCCTTCCGGATATGAAATACGGAAAGATACACCTTTGGCAACACACGTATTCTACCTACCCGAAGATACGCCCCGCAATGCTGCGGCCTTTATCCGACTAATCAATCCCGAAATAGCCATATTTACGAAATATGAATATTGGCATTTTTATTTTAGGACATTGGCCGCCAACAAGGTGCCGTTATTCCTTATTTCGACTATTTTCCGGCCTGACCAGGTATTCTTCAAGTGGTATGGAGGGTTCTTTCGTCAAACGCTTGGTTATGTAACCCACTTTTTTACCCAGAACGAGGAAAGCTGTGTATTGCTGAACAGCTTGGGCTTCACCAATGTAGAGCTCGCAGGCGACACCCGCTTCGACCGCGTAATTATGCTCCCCGAAACACGGAATCCTATTCCTGAAATCGAAGCGTTTGCCGATGGCAATCCCGTGCTGGTAGCCGGAAGTACCTGGCCGCAAGACGAACACCTATTAGCGGACCTACACAATAGGTTCCCCTCGTGGAAAATCATCATCGCTCCGCATGAGATCCACGAAGACCACCTCAGCACCATTGAGAAATTATTCCCACAAGCCATCCGGTTTTCAAACAATAGCCAATCAACTAAAGGTTCTCCATCACTCACCACCGGCTCCCCACCACCGGCAAACGTCCTCATCATAGACAGCATCGGCATGCTTTCTTCGTTATATGCCTATGGCTCGATAGCGTATATCGGCGGAGGATTTGGAGCAGGTATACACAATACGTTGGAAGCGGCCACGTATGGGATTCCAGTTATTTTTGGGCCTAAATACCATAAATTTCAGGAAGCCAAAGACTTGGTTGCCAAAGGTGCTGGTTTCAGTGTGGAGGATGCGACCGAATTGGCAACTATTTTTGGCCAAATGACCAGTCGACAAAATCGGGAGCAAGCTGGAAATATCGCACGGCAATACGTATTGGCGCATGCGGGCGCAACCGATCGGATACTTAATTACTTAAAAGAAAGGTGGTAGCCCTTACGAACTTTCAACAAATAGTTCCGCAGCAATGTAATCCGCGAGTAGTTTACCCTTTTTTGTAAGTGTAGCTACCTCTCCAGCCAGCACGACTTCAGCATTCGCTATAAAAGGTTGTAGCCCTGAATAAAGTGCATCCCGGTATTGTTTGTTAAACATTTGCTCCACCCTATCTAAGTGGAGGCCCCATATCGTCCGCAACGCAGTCATCACATATTCATTGAACTTATCCTGTTCGCTTAATTCTTCCCGTTCAAACGGCAACTGGCCCGCCTGTATTGCCCTGATATATTTCATGTTGTTGCTCACATTCCATTGCCGGCTCTGCCCATCGAATGAATGGGCCGATGGGCCGACGCCAAGATAAGGAACCCCCTTCCAATAATTGCTATTGTGACGAGCATAGTTTCCAGGCTTAGCAAAGTTGGATATCTCATAATGGATGTAGCCCGCGATATGGAGTGCATCCATCAAGTATTCAAACTGGGCCGCACTTTGTTTTTCATCCATAGCGGGCTGCCTACCCTTACGGATAAAAGCAGCCAGCGCGGTCTGTGGCTCCACAGTCATGCTATAAGCCGAGATATGCGGCACGCCAAATTCCAGCAATTTGCCGATGTTATACTCCCATTTGCCAGTTGTCAGCAAAGGATAGCCATAAATAAGGTCGGCAGTGACATTGGTGTATCCCACATCCTGCACGCGCCTGATCGCCGCCTGCGCGTCATCAGCAGTATGCGCACGATTCATCCAGCGCAAATCTTCTTCGAAAAAGGATTGGATGCCTATACTAAACCTATTGACAGGTGAATCCTTCAGTGCGTGCAGTTTGTCATTGCTGAGATCATCAGGATTGGCTTCAAGGGTAATCTCAGCATCAAACCGAACAGGGAAGTGAGCCGCAACGCCGTCTATAAGCTGCCGGATATCATCTGCGTCGAGCAACGAAGGTGTCCCGCCACCGAAATAAATGGATTCTACCGGCTGCCCATTTAAATAACGTACCCGCATAGCAATTTCCCGCTGCATGGCCTGTAACATTTCCGTTTTATACTTCAACGAGGTGCTGAAATGAAAGTCACAATAATGGCATGCCCGCTTGCAGAAAGGAATATGAAAATAAATGCCAGCCATACTGCAAAGATATTCTTATCTTTCGAACCATGGAAATCTTCCAACAACAGCTTATATTGCCCGCACGGCCAAGAGGATTCCACCTCATCACAAAGGAGATAGAAGAACGACTATCCCCCATTACCGATTGGAGATCAGGAATATGCCACATTTTCATCAAGCATACATCTGCATCGCTCACCATTAACGAAAATGCGGATCCTACGGTGCGGATGGATTTTGAAACCTATTTCAACAAGGCCGTACCCGAAAACGATCCAGATTATCGCCATGACTACGAGGGAGCCGACGATATGCCCGCCCACATTAAAGCATCGATGATGGGGGTTTCGGTAACCATACCTATTGAAAATGGAAGGCTTGCATTGGGCACCTGGCAGGGAATATACCTTTGTGAACATCGAAATCACGGCGGCAGCAGGAGGTTGATGATTACGGCCTGGGGAATATAAACAGAAAAGCCGCAAACGGCTATCTCCATATTGCGGCTCTATCAGCGATTTTGCTAAATCAGGAATTAGGAATCACCTGCCTCCTTTAGTGCTTCCTCCTTCATTCTGTCGTTTGCTACGATGACTATCTCCACCCGGCGGTTCTGAGCACGCCCGGCTTCCGTATTATTATCTCCTATGGGTTCATGAAAGCTACGCCCTTCCGTCTTAATACGGCGGGCAGCTAACCCCTGCGACACCGCGTAATCCCTTACTGCTTTTGCCCTGCGTTCGGACAATCCTTGATTATAGCTGTCGGTCCCTTTGTTATCGGTATGCCCAATGACCAAGATATCGGTATTGGGTTCCTGATTGAGCGAAGCAACCAGCTTACCGATATTTTCGCGGGCAGCAGGTTTGACCTCTGTTTTATCAAAGTCAAATAATATGCCTGAATCAAACTTTACAATAATGCCTTCGTCAGCCTTGATAACTTCCGCACCGGGCACCGTCCGTTCGATCTCCGCAGCTTGCCTATCCATCTTTTTGCCAATCAATCCACCAGCCACACCGCCGATAGCTGCTCCGGCGAGCACGCCAACCGCTGTATTGCCCGCCTTATTGCCGATGATAGCGCCTAATGCCCCACCGGCCACTGCTCCCGTGGCTGCACCTTTCTGGGTATTGCTCATTGACTGGATAGTACTGCAACTTCCAAGCAGCATTGCTGATGTAGCGATTGAAAGTCCCATCAAGGCTATTTTTCTATTCATCATTACCATAACAATTGTCTTTTTTTTATTGTACGGGATAAACACAAACCAAATGCCAAACTGTGCTAACCTTAAAGAGATGCGTCCAATTCACACTAAAAGAGACTTATGCACTATTTGACGGGGTTGGCCTCCAGTTTAGGCAGCTTTGGGGCAGCCGGGCGACCATCTCGGTCGAACTGTTTAAACGAATCAACGATGTAAGCGGTGATATCGTACTCACCCCAATACTGTGCCTTTTCGAAAGATGGGCGGTACCAAATCATGAAGTTAGTGAGATCGTCACCATCAAGACCGGTCAACTCCCGAATTTTGCTCCTGCTGAACTTTCTGTCTACCTCGGTCTCCTCAAGTTCTTTTTCCATGTAATTACCAAAGCGCCGTGCATTCCGCGGTGTACGCCCCAATAGCTCATAAAGCGAAGTGATCGGATTGAATATATAGGCCAATGCCGGCGGCTTACCATCGTAATATACTCCTTGCTTCCTATAACTACGCATAGCATCACGAAGTTCGGCCTCCTTACTCATCCGGTTTACATCCACCTGCTCCAGCATGATACTCCCCGGCCGCATATCAATCAAGATATCGCTCAATGTTTTCACCTCAGTGGTCATCGACTGGTAACCCATGCTGTTTGCGATAAGCGTGTCACCAACCGACGCGTTTATCTCGAAGGTACCCAAACTACTGGAGGCCGTTGATTGACCGGTACGTTGATTCACAATGGTCACGTTCCCTATTCGCTTACTCGTGCCCGCCTCGACCACAATGCCCCGGATTATACCCGACTCTTGAGCGTAAAGCCAAAACGGCAACAGCCAGACGGAAGCAATCAGCGCTATTTTAGTACGGCGACTCATAGTTATTTCCATTTGACTGCTTTTTTTCCTAAACGTTTAACGGCTTTATTTTCTTATCCGAGCGGGCAAATCATACGTTATACGGATAGAACACAAAATTGGCTCCTTCGGGAACGATAACAAACACACACATAAAATCCTCCGGCTTTTTGTACTGTTTGATGAAATGAGTTTTCCGTTCTTCCTTGATAATTCCACGGGACACGAATTCCTCCACAGTGGAAGCGTGGATAGACCATGCGGTACCCAATTCGTTCTTATCCAATATCAATTCACCCAGATTGACCTCGTGCTGATGAGCAATAAAAATCGGGTAAGCGGACAACCCTTCCGCCATAATCTCCACCGCAATTTCTTTAATGGACTCCCTATAAAAATCCAAATCCGCCTTAAGGCTTTTTAACGGGCTTTCTTTCTTCGGCTGCCCATCATCACCCGCTTGAGCACCAAGCAAATCTTGTAATTCCATAACCTTATCCTTTGAGTGTAAGCAAAGCTACATTTTCGACGTGTTGCGTATGCGGAAACATGTCCACCGGGCGAATCCGGCTTACCTCATATTTCTCACGAAGTAACGCCAGGTCCCGGGCTTGCGTAGCAGCATTACAACTGACATACACAATCTTAGCTGCCTCAATGGCTAAAAGCCGCATCACCACATCGGGATGCATTCCAGCCCTCGGAGGGTCAGTGATAACGACATCCGGCTTGCCCTGTGTTTCAACAAATTGGTCGGTTAATACATCTTTCATGTCCCCCGCATAAAACCGAGTGTTTTGAATGCCATTAATCGCGGAATTGATCTTTGCATCTTCAATTGCGGAGGGTACATATTCCACGCCAACGACCTCATGTACGTGCCGGGCAACGAAATTGGCAATGGTGCCTGCTCCCGTATACAAGTCGTACACCCGTTCATTGCCCTCAAAACCGGCAAAATCACGGGTTATTTTATAGAGTTCATAAGCCTGTGCGGAATTGGTCTGGTAAAATGATTTTGCGCCGATTTTGAACCGCAGCCCTTCCATCTCTTCGAAAATGTGGTCACGACCGGCATAGACATGGATCTCTTGATCAAAGATCGTATCGTTTTTCTTCTGATTAATGATATAAAGCAAGGAAGTAACCGCCGGAAATTCCAGTCGGAGGAACGCCATGGTTTGTTCGATAACATCCCGATCAGCGTAGGCAAACACAACAATAACCATCAGCTCGCCGGTAGACGCCGTACGGATAATCAAGTTGCGCAGCGCCCCTTCATGCTGCCGGAGGTCGTAAAAGGATATCCCCCGCGCCAAAGCAAACGCCCTCAATTTATTGCGGATATCATTTGACGGCGGTTGCTGCAAATAGCAATGCTCAATATCAAGAATCTTATCGAAACGGGATGGCACGTGAAAGCCTAACGCGTTCATCTCCAGGCTTGCCTGTTCGTCGTCGACGTGGGTAAGCCATCGCTTATTTGAAAAGGTATATTCCAGCTTATTGCGGTAATATTGAGATTGTGGAGCCGGCAATATGGTCTCCATCATTGAAGTGTCTACACCCCCCAAACGTGAAAGCGCATTGGCCACGCTCTGCTGTTTGTAGGTCAATTGCGCGCCATAATCCATATGTTGCCATTTGCACCCCCCACATGTGCCGAAATGCTGGCAAAAAGGCGTCACGCGATAAGGCGACGCGTCTTTGAGTTGTGTGACCTTCGCTTCAGCAAAATTCTTTTTCTTGCGAACCAGCGTTACATCTACCACATCGCCGGGTATGGCTTTGTCTACAAAGACGACAAGTTCGCCTACGCGACCGACCCCCTTGCCTTCCTCGGCAATGTCTATAATTGAAATATCCGATAGCTGCCGTTCTTCAGGCAGCATCCTTCTTTTACTCATAAGGATGCAAAGGTACGGCGTTTTTTTACCACAACCTAATCTACCGTGGCTTTGACTAAATACGGCAAGATTTCCTTTTGGAAGGAGACAAAATTCTTCCGCACGTCGGCCTCACTAACCGATGTAAAAGCAAATGAAAACACAATGTTCTTGCTGGCCTTGATAAGAAAGGTAAGTTTATCCGGCGCCACTGCTTTACCGATTTCCGTATTGCCGATAAACGAGCTGACGAGCAAAAACTCCAAATCGTCTGACAAAGTACGGAGATACTCCTGTGTATTGGCGGATTCACGGATGAAATCCCAACCTAAAAACTCGTTGCAGATGGTGTAGGTGAGTCGGCTTACACGCAAAATGGTATTGCTCAAATACGTTTCAAGATCGGCCTGCTTGCTGTATTTACCCAATAAATCGTCTACGCTCTCACGGATGTAATCCATTAGGATAGCATGTAAAACCAGCTCCTTACTGTCAAAGTATTTATAAATGGTAGCTTTGGCGATTTTTGCTTTCCGGGCGATTTCATTGACGCTGGTTTTTTTATAGCCATAGCGCCGGAATAATTCTCGGGCTGCCTTTTTGATCGATTCTTTTACTTTGTCGGCTTCCATCAATTTGATATGATTATGGTTTCGCCATTCCGTTGTGCCCGATAGGGTTTAAGCGGGCACTCCGCAAGTTCAGCAGGCGATCCATTTATTAATAAATAGCGTGCACCGGAGCACGGATCCCTGGCAACAAGCCCCCCTTCTTCTACTTCCACAGCACACCGTCTTCCAGCATCCACCGTGCTGCAACGATCATAGGCGACATATCCTTGCCCGGTATTCACGACAATCAGCCCAGCTACACCGCCCCGCTGGGTTACGGCATACCCTCCTGGCGTATAAAGTTGAGAATACTGGACCATCGAAACCTGTTCCATGACCGGCACATCCTGAACCACATTGCACCCCCCCTTCTTGCAGGCCACTTGCAGTACTACGGCCGTTAAAAGCGCAATATACCCAGCCGCTTTAATCATCTATATAAGTTCTGTTTCAAATTGGCTTAAGAAGCGTACATCATTTTCAGAGAATAGCCTCAGATCCCGGATCTCATATTTGAGGTTGGTAATGCGCTCGATACCCATACCGAAGGCAAAGCCGCTATATATCGCGCTATCGATGCCACAGTTTTCGAGTACATTTGGGTCAACCATCCCGCAGCCGAGAATTTCCACCCAACCTGTTCCCTTACACATCGCGCAACCCTTTCCTTTGCAGATGGTACAACTGATGTCCATCTCTGCCGAAGGTTCCGTAAAGGGAAAATAAGATGGGCGGAAGCGTACCTTGGTATCTTCACCAAACAATTCTTGCACAAAGTAGTATAATGTCTGCTTGAGATCAGCAAAGGACACGTCTTTATCAACGTACAATCCTTCAACCTGATGGAAAAAACAATGAGCGCGAGCGGATATCGCCTCATTGCGGTATACTCGCCCAGGCATGATGGCCCGGAATGGCGGCTCGCCGTTTTCCATCATCCTCACCTGCACAGAAGACGTATGGGTACGCAGCGCGATGTCATTGCCCTGCTGTTTCTTAATAAAGAATGTGTCCTGCATATCTCGCGCGGGATGTTCAGGCGGAAAATTAAGCGCAGTGAAGTTGTGCCAATCGTCTTCAATCTCCGGTCCTTCTGCAACGATAAACCCTAGTTTCTTGAATATCTCGACAATCTCCTTCCGAACCAGAGATAAGGGATGGCGCGAGCCAAACACAAAACCCTCGCCCGGTAAGGTAAGATCCGCTTCTGCCTTCTTTTTGGAAGTTTGCTTATTCGAAGCGAACTGCTCATGCAGATGCTGATATTTTTGTTCGGCCGCTTGTTTAAATTCATTAAGGACTTTCCCGAGGGAACGTTTCTGATCGGGGGATACTGACTTAAACTCTTCGAATAGAGTACGCACTACACCTTTAGCCACTAAAAATTTAAGCCGGAATGCTTCTACATCGTTATAAGATTGGGGTACAAACCGTTCAATCTCTTCGGAATACTGCTGTATTTTCTCTTGCAACATGACGCCAAAGATATGAAAATTCTCTTAAGCTTTTGGCTATCGCAATCAGCAGTGATATCCGCCTAATACCCCTGCAATAGGTCAAAACAAGGCATCTTCTTCGCCTTCGTTTTCCTTAAAATCCACGACAGTGCTATCACCCGCTACTTTTTTTGCAGGCTGCTGCCCTGTATTGCCCTGACCGCCCGAAGGTTCGAAGTCGCTTTTACGGCCCAGTAGGGTAAAGTTTTCAGCTACCACTTCAGTAGTATAGCGCCTAATTCCCTCCTTATCTTCATAGGTGCGTGTTCTCAGCTTACCCTCTACATACACCAGTTTACCCTTAAATAAGTATTTCGCCGCTACTTCTGCTAATCCTCGCCACATGACAATATTATGCCATTCGGTCTGTTCAACCTTCCGTCCATCCTTATTAAACATTTCCGAAGTGGCCAAAGGAAAACTTGCAACCGTAACATTTCCCTCCAGATGACGAATTTCCGGATCTTTACCTAAGTGACCTACTAAAATAACTTTATTGATGCCTGACATAATAATTTAGGTATAATTGGTACGCTATTCAACCATATAATCCTTTAAAAACGAATAAATCAGCTTCGGTTTAGCTAATGTACCTAAATCTTTCGTAAAAACATAATTCCATTTCATTTTTTTGCTAACATACCCTTCATTTGCGTCGACAGCGATAAATTGGGCGAACAAATTCTGGTGACTTAGCACGTGTTTGACCGGACCCGCCACTAAACGCAAATCTGCTTGTTCCCCGAAACATTCAACCACTTCCTGCAGACCGGCCAATTCGTGTATCCCCATAAGGCAGGGCGTCTCTATCATCGGCAACTCATAAAGATTCTCCCAAATATCTCCTTTTCCTCGTTTATTCATCAACAATCGGCCCTCAGCTGCAACCACAAAATAGTTAAAATAGCGGTTGCGGCTGGCTTTTCCTTTTAATTTTACAGGCAACTGGCTTATCCGTTCTTCAGAAAATGCGCGGCAGTCCAAGCGAAGTACACAATTGGCGCAATCCGGATTCTTAGGTTTGCATTGCATAGCACCGAACTCCATCACCGCTTGGTTGTAAAGGCCGGGGTGCGTCCTATCAAGCAGGTCATCAGCCAACTTCAGAAAAAGCTTTTTCCCTTTCGATGAGTTGATAGGTTCGTCAATCCCAAAATAACGAGCTAATACCCGGAATACATTACCATCAACCACGGCACGGGCTTCATTAGCCGCAAAAGACGCGATAGCGGCTGCGGTATACTCGCCAATGCCCTGCAACCGAATAAGATCATCATATCTCGTCGGGAAGACACCTCCATATGCTGAAACAACCGCCTGAGCGGCCTTATGCATATTACGCGCCCTCGAATAATAGCCCAGACCCTGCCAATGGAGCAATATTTCGTCCTCAGGGGCGTTAGCGAATGCGATAACATCGGGGTAATGCGACAGAAAACGGAGAAAATAGGGAAGCCCTTGTTCAACCCGGGTTTGCTGCAAGATAACTTCGGAAAGCCAGATAACATAGGGGTCACGGGTGTGACGCCATGGAAGGTCCCGTTTGTATTGCTGATACCAGCCAATGATTTCGCTTGAAAACGCCATGCTGCAAAATTCCTAATTTTTTCTTACACCCACCACCCGTGGTTCCGCCATTGTTTTGTTATCGATCGCTTCTTGCAATCTGCCAAACTGTCATTCATTAAAATTTTATTATTACCTTTGTAGGCTTAATTAACTAGCGATGTTTGAGACACCGACAAGTACGAAACAACACGACGAATCACGGCAAGGGGAGGCGCTGATCTTAGAAAAAGATCCGCAGAAAAGCAGCGGCCGTAAGTTATACATTGAAAGCTATGGCTGCCAAATGAACTTTTCCGACAGTGAAATCGTTGCTTCCATATTGCTCGACAAGGGATTTGAAACCACGCGTGACTACAAAGAAGCGGATGTGGTGTTCATCAACACCTGCTCCATCCGTGAAAATGCGGAGCAGCGTGTGCGCAATAGGCTCAAAGAATTTGAATCTGCGAAAGCCAAGAACCCAGGTATGGTTGTAGGTGTGCTGGGGTGTATGGCCGAACGCCTGAAATCCAAATTCCTGGAAGAAGAAAAGCTGGTGGATGTGGTTGTGGGGCCTGATGCTTACCGAGATCTCCCCAACCTGATTGAAAAAGTAGATGAGGGCTCCCGTGCCGTGAATGTTCTGCTGTCGCGCGAGGAAACATATGCAGACATCAGCCCCGTACGCCTCAACACAAACGGGGTTACTGCGTTTATCTCCATTATGCGCGGCTGCGATAATATGTGCTCGTTTTGCGTGGTGCCTTTCACACGCGGCCGCGAACGGAGCCGAGACCCGCAATCCATTGTCAAAGAAGCCCGTGACCTCTTTGATGCCGGATATCGGGAAGTAACCCTTTTGGGGCAAAATGTAGACTCTTACAAGTATGAAAATATAAACTTCGCCAACCTGCTCCAAATGGTGGCCTTGGTAGATCCGCTATTACGTGTTCGTTTCTCCACATCGCATCCCAAAGACATCACCGACGAGGTATTGTACACCATGGCGAAGCATGAAAACATCTGCAAATACATCCATCTGCCCGTACAATCCGGCAACTCCCGGATATTGAAACTGATGAACCGCACGTATGACCGAGAATGGTACATGGAACGAGTAGACGCCATTCGCCGGATTATTCCGGATTGCGGGATATCAACCGACGTCATCACCGGCTTTTGCAGTGAAACCGAGGAGGAACATCGAGATACGCTCTCCATGATGGATTACGTAAAATATGACTTTGCCTATATGTTCGCATATTCCGAACGCCCGGGCACCTTGGCAGCTAAACGATATGCCGACGACATTCCCGAGGAAGTGAAGAAGCGGCGTCTAACTGAAGTAGTCGACCGCCAACGCGAGCATAGTCTGGAACGGCTGAAAACATACGTAGGCAAAGTACACAAAGTGCTTATCGAAGGCACATCCAAACGTTCGGACAAAGATTATTGCGGACGCAATGATCAGAATACCATGGTCGTTTTTCCTATAGACGAACGTTATAAAAAAGGCGATTATGTAGACGTCCATGTCGAGTCATGTACTTCGGCAACGTTGATTGGTAGGATTATCGGTTAGCGAAATACTATATGGATATTCAGGACATCAAAAATAGATTCGGGATTATAGGTAATTCTCCCCTGCTGAATCGGGCTATCGATATTGCCCGGCAGGTGGCTCCTACCGATATCTCTGTATTAATCACCGGTGAGAGCGGCAGCGGTAAAGAAGTGTTTTCACACATTATCCACCAACTCAGCGCACGCAAACATGGCCCTTTCATTGCGGTCAACTGCGGAGCCATTCCGGAAGGCACCATAGATTCGGAACTTTTTGGCCATGAAAAAGGCTCGTTCACCGGTGCACATGAGGCCCGAAAAGGTTATTTCGAGGTGGTAAACGGCGGCACCATCTTTTTGGACGAAGTAGGTGAATTACCGCTGGGCACGCAAGCCCGGCTGCTTCGCGTCTTGGAAACGGGCGAGTATATCCGCGTTGGCTCTTCAAAGGTACAAAAGACTAACGTGCGTGTGGTAGCAGCTACGAATGTGGATATTTATGATGCTGTCCAAAAAGGCAAATTCAGAGAAGATCTTTATTACCGGCTCAACACCGTTCCGCTTCGTATACCTGCATTGCGGGACCGAAAGGAAGACATCCATCTGCTCTTTCGGAAGTTCGTAGCAGACTTCACCGACAAATACCGTAGCCCCAATGTACAGCTGACCGAAGATGCCCAACAGTTGCTGGGCAACTACCCTTGGCCGGGCAATGTAAGACAGCTGAAAAACATAGCCGAACAAATCGCCGTACTGGAAAAGGAGCGGCTGATTGACGCACAGATACTTCAGCAATATCTGCCAACGGATAACCGGAATACCTTACCGGTACATGTAGCAGCCGGAGGAAAGGACGATTTCTCTGAACGCGATTTGCTTTACAAGGTGCTGTTCGACATGAAAAAAGATATGGTAGAACTCAAAAAGCTAGTCGTCGAAATCATCCAAAATGGAATCAATTCCAGAATAGTTGAAGACAATTCTCCCTATATCAACAAACTATACCGGGAGGTGGACAGCGCTGCTCCCGAACAATTGGGGACGCCTTCTACGCTGACTATTCATCATCCGCAAGCGGGAGGGCAAAGCGAAGACTTTCATTTTCACACCCAAGAGGCCGAAGAAGTAGAAGAGGAATCGCTTTCATTGGTAGAGAAAGAGTCTGATTTGATCAAAAAAGCACTCAAAAAACACAAAGGCAAACGCAAATCCGCCGCACAAGAATTGGGAATATCCGAACGTACCTTATACAGGAAGATAAAGGATCTAAATTTGAATTGAGTAGCATGAGAGCACCAAATACCACAGGAGCAAAACTACGTCACCGCGCATTATTCTTGTTTGCTGCTACACTCATTCAAGCATGCGGCGTCAAATACGGTTTTACCGGCGGATCTATCCCCGAGGGAACAAAAACATACACCGTAGAGTTTTTTGAAAATACAGCGCCGATAGTCAACCCCACGCTCAGTCTGTCATTCACCGAGGCACTCAAAGAACGGATACGAAACCAATCCAGCCTCAGCCAAGTAGACAACGACGGCGACGCGATTTTCGAAGGGCGGATTACCGGCTACAGCATTGCACCGGCCGCAGTGGAAGCGGGCACCGATCGCGCTGCCCTCAATAGGCTTTCGATAACAGTCAATGTAAAATACACCAATAATAAAAAGCCCGAAGATAATTTTGAGCAGGCATTCACCCGATTTAAAGATTTTTCCTCAGCGGGTGGTTCTATCCCTGCTCAGGAAGAGGCATTAATACGTGATATAAACCAGATGCTTACTGAAGACATTTTCAACCGGGCATTTGCTAATTGGTAACCAAGTCAAACACCGGCTCAACAATTAAACGTTGGCAATCTTTATATAAAGAACAGGTAGTGGAGCACATAGAAGATTATAAAGAATTATACAACAAAGCATTATCCGATCCATTGGGTGTTGATGATGAAACGCTGTCAAAACTCATTGACCGGTATCCGTATTCGCAGCCGTTGAGACACATTCAGGCACGAAAAAGCTATCAAGAGCACGGTTCATATACCGAATCTGCTTTATTATTTACCCCATTTGTCCGTTGGTTACATAACGATATCATCTCCGAGGAAAGCGAGAACCATGATACCGGTTTGACAACGGGCGGTGTCGAGTCCGCATCTCCGGATATAGCGGCACCCGAAACAGGCTCCACGGTCATTGAACAAGAAGTGATTGACGCGGCGCAACCAGATCAGGCTCAACCTGCTCTTGGAGAAGAAGTACGTGATGATGCCAAGCTGATTGAACACCCTGCAAGTATCGACTATTTTGTTTTCGAGGAAAAAACCGAACACAAAGCCGAGCTTGAAGAAACCGAAAAGCCCCCCCAAGACGTCGTACCGCTGTCTCAGGCAACCCCGCATGAACGCGTGAGCCTTTATAACGACGAGCACATGCCATATAGTTTCCTTTGGTGGCTCAACAAAACCCGAATGGAGTTTGCACATACTTATCAACCTTATGCACCGCTTAACAACCGGCTCCCCTACCAGAAGCCTGCGTTTAAGCAAGACGATGGGCAAATACTGGATCAACAAATCAAGGAAAACATCTTCCACTTACAATCTCCTGAAGAAAAATTGAGCGCTGAGTATAGGTCTCAAACGGTGTCTTTCCAAATTCCCAAAAAAATAAACCCCATTATTGAGCGATTTATCCGCGAGGAACCCCAAATTAAACCACCTTCTGCGGATAAAATTGATTTGGAAAATAAAGCCCGGAAAAGTGCCGAAGATCAGTTGACACTGGTCTCGGAAACGTTGGCAAAAATATATGTAGAGCAAGGGCTCTATCCAAAGGCCATCGTCATCTATAAAAAATTAAGTTTGAAATATCCCGAAAAAAGTGCTTACTTTGCCGCTCAAATAGCTGAATTAGAGAATAAATTAACGTAACGAAATACAGAACATGCAAACGTTGTTGATCATATTGATTATTTTGGCCTGTATCCTATTGTCTTTTCTTGTGCTTATTCAAAATCCGAAAGGTGGCGGATTGGCTGCTGGATTTGCCGGAGGCACCAACCTGATGGGCGTAAAGCGCACAGGCGATATCCTGGAAAAAGGCACATGGGGTTTGGTTATTGCTATCATGGTGTTTTCACTCATTTTAAACGTTATGGGACCTTCCACGGGCACTAGCGGCGGTGGCTTGACAGACCAAATCACCCCTACGGCTCCAGCAACTTCCCCTGTTCCGCCGGCCGAAATCCCCGGAGCAACACAGGATACCGACACGACACAATAAGAACGGCAACATAACCGTTGCTGACATGACATAAGGCTGAAGGCCTCCGGTAAATCCGTGAGGCTTTTTCTTTTCTTTGGTAAACAACCCAATAATTCGGGCCGCACATTACTGCCAACTACACTGACATCCTGACACCGAGATGACGAAACACTTGCTCATCCACCGGTCATAAAAGTGAAAAAATGGCAAGGCCACGGGGAAGAACGAAGACTTGGCATAGTTGATGAAGTAAGGAGAGAGGAAAATAAAAACACATATTAAAAATTAAATAAAATCAATTATGGCGTTAAGTATTAAACCTATCGGAGACAGAGTGGTGGTGGAAGCTGCCCCTGCAGAGGAGAAGACCGCATCAGGTATCTACATCCCGGATACTGCGAAGGAAAAGCCACAACGAGGAACGGTCGTGGCCGTTGGTGCTGGAAAAACAGACGAACCTTTGACTGTAAAGGTAGGCGATCAAGTGTTGTATGGTAAGTATGCCGGCACCGAAATCACTTACGAAGGGAAAGAGTATTTAATCATGAAGGAATCCGATATCTACGCTATTGTTTAGCTAGTCAATCGGACCTCGATGTAATTTTCTTCGTGGGTATTAATAATTAATGGTAAACTTATAGGTTACGATTGCGAGATAGCGACTGGCTCATGGAGATCTCGGATCGCATGTTTAACATCTCAAATCAATTAAAAAAATGGCAAAACAAGTAAAGTATAATGTGGAAGCGCGTGATGCTCTAAAAAGAGGAGTAGACACGTTGGCAAATGCGGTGAAGGTCACATTAGGCCCACGTGGACGCAATGTGATTATCGAAAAGAAATTCGGCTCACCTTCGATCACTAAGGACGGTGTCACCGTTGCAAAAGAAATCGAATTGAAAGACGCGCTTGAAAACATGGGCGCACAAATGGTGAAAGAGGTAGCCTCAAAAACTGCCGACCAAGCAGGTGACGGTACGACCACCGCTACTGTATTGGCGCAAGCCATAATCGCCCCCGGCTTGAAAAGTGTAGCCGCCGGTGCTAACCCAATGGATTTGAAACGCGGTATCGATAAGGCTGTAGCAGCCGTGGTTGAAAGCTTGCAATCGCAATCGCAAACAGTCGGCGAAGACAATAACAAGATCAAACAAGTAGCCAGCATCTCTGCAAACAATGACGAAGTAATCGGCTCCTTGATTGCTGAAGCAATGGAAAAAGTCGGCAAAGACGGCGTCATCACTGTTGAAGAAGCCAAGGGTACTGAAACTGAGGTGAAAACCGTAGAAGGTATGCAGTTTGATCGCGGCTATCTCTCACCTTACTTCGTAACCAATACAGACAAAATGGAAGCGGAGCTGGAAAATCCTTACATTCTGATTTATGACAAGAAAATCAGCAACATGAAGGAATTGCTTCCCATTTTGGAAAAACAAGTACAAACAGGCAAGCCACTGCTGATTATTGCTGAAGATCTTGACGGCGAAGCCTTAGCTACCTTGGTGGTAAACAAGATTCGCGGCTCGCTGAAAGTAGCAGCAGTAAAAGCTCCCGGCTTCGGCGATCGCCGTAAAGCGATGTTGGAAGACATTGCAATCCTTACCGGAGGCACTGTTATCTCTGAGGAAAGAGGATTCAAATTGGAGAATGCCGACCTCAGTTACTTGGGGCAAGCTGAAAAAGTCGTTGTTGACAAAGACAACACCACTGTCATCAACGGTTCCGGTAATCCTGAGGACATCAAAGGTCGCGTAAACCAAATCAAAGCCCAAATCGAAACTACCACGTCTGATTACGATCGCGAGAAGCTGCAAGAGCGCTTAGCCAAGTTGGCTGGTGGTGTGGCGGTATTGTATGTAGGTGCCGCTACGGAAGTGGAAATGAAAGAAAAGAAAGACCGTGTAGATGATGCATTGCATGCAACCCGCGCTGCCGTAGAAGAAGGCATCGTAGCTGGTGGCGGTGTGGCATTTATCCGTGCCGGCGAGGCATTGAAAGACCTTAAGGGGGCCAATGAAGACGAAAACATCGGTATCGAAATCGTCAAACGGGCCATCGAAGAGCCGTTGCGTCAAATCTGCAACAACTCCGGCATCGAAGGTGCCATTGTTGTGCAGAAGGTCAAAGAAGGCCAAGCAGATTATGGCTACAACGCACGTACGGGTGATTACGAAAACCTCATTGGTGCAGGCGTGATCGATCCGACCAAGGTATCTCGCGTAGCATTGGAAAACGCTGCATCTATCGCTTCTATGCTGTTGACCACCGAAGTGGTTTTGGCAGATGAGCCAGAAGAAGAAAAACCTGGCGCTGGTGCTCCCCCAATGGGTGGAGGCATGGGCGGAATGATGTAACAATTGCCCCGGTGCGCCGGGGACCATCATATACGCAAAAACGGTACATCCTCGAAAGTGATGTACCGTTTTTCTTTAAAGCTCAATTTGGTTTAGTTAACTAAGCTTCTCGTTATTCCGGTGCCGATCCGCGTCCCTGATATTTTTCTTTTCAAGATTTTTAACCAAAGCGTCGGTAAGATCTATATTTGTCTGGTTTGCAAGGCAGATTAGCACAAAAAGCACATCCGCCATTTCATCGGCAAGATCTACCTGCTCATCTGATTTTTTAAAGGACTGCTCACCGTATTTGCGTGCCATAATACGGGCTACCTCCCCTACTTCCTCCATAAGGATAGCCGTATTCGTCAATTCGTTGAAATAACGGATGCCCGTCGTATTAATCCAGTGATCGATTTGTTCCTGCGCCTCTTTAATGGTCATGATAAGTGTGTTATTGATGTGCACAACACGTTTAAGGTGTTGGGCTGTTAACCTAATGATTGTCTTTATCCTTGGTATCCATAACGATGGTAACCGGCCCGTCATTGACAAGCGAAACCTTCATATCGGCACCGAATACCCCCGTCGCGATAGGCTTGCCCAAGCGGACAGATAACTCCGCTACCATGGCCTCGTACAGCGGGATCGCTTTGTCAGGTCTCGCCGCACGGATAAAAGAAGGACGGTTGCCCTTTTTTGTCTGTGCAAACAACGTAAATTGCGATATCAATAAAACATTGCCTCCGATATCCTGAATGGATCTGTTCATCAGTCCGTTTTCATCGCCGAATACGCGCAAGTTTGCGATCTTTTGTGCCAACCAGGCCACGTCGTCACGGTCATCAGCCTCTTCGATTCCCAGCAATACGACAACACCCTGTTTAATCAATCCGGTGACGGCCCCGTTTACCTGGCACGAAGCCTCAGATACCCGTTGGATAACAGCCCTCATCTCCTTCGAGCCTTTTGGCAGCTACAGTGGTTACTTGCCAATCCGGTACAGCCGTCCCGCATCTGTAACAGCATATAGCGCGCCATCTTTACCCTGCTGCACATCACGAAAGCGCTGGGCTTGATCTTCCAGCAGGCGTTCTTCGCCCACCACTTTGTTGTCTTTGATGACCAGTCGAGCAATGTGCACACTGCTTAGTCCGGCAATAAACAAGTTGTTTTCCCATTCAGGAATCGAATTACCGGCAAAGAATGTCATCCCACTGGGCGATAGAACGGGGTCATAATAATATACCGGTTGCTCCATGCCTTCCTGCTGCTGGATGGCATCGCCAACCAGATTTCCGTTATACTCAATACCGTAGGTAATGGTGGGCCAGCCATAATCCTTACCCGGCTGAATGAGGTTGACCTCATCCCCGCCCCTCGGACCGAATTCTGTCTCCCACAGGTCACCGGTCACCGGGTGGAAAGCAAGCCCCTGTACATTGCGATGTCCATACGAATAAATTTCGGGACGGGCATCGCTCCTGCCCTCAAAAGGATTGCCAGGCGCGGGCTTACCGTCGGTTGTGATTCGCAGTATCTTGCCCAATGCAGAGTTCAAATCCTGCGCTTGCGGCCTCGTGACAATGTCCGAGCGTTCGCCCGTGCTCACGAACAGATATCCGTCCTTGTCAAACAAAATACGCCCCCCGTAGTGCAGGTTGCCTTTGTGCGCCGGCGTGGCCTGATAGATCACCTGTGCATTTTCAATGGTCTTTTCGTCGGCACCCAGCTTTCCCTTGGCTACAGCGGTAAGCGTTCCATTCGGCGTATCTTGGGAAAACACCCAATAAACCATACGGTTGCTTTCAAAAGCGGGGTCAATGGTAATGCCCAGTAGGCCGCCCTGCCCTGCATCGTTGACCGCCGGCAGCCCTGTAATCGGTTCACTCAGCTTGCCTTCTTGTGCAGCTATCCGTAATGTACCGCTCTTTTCGGTAATCAGCAATCGACCATCCGGCAGTACAGCAATTCCCCAAGGTCTATTGAGCCCCTCACTCAATACCGTAACGTCGTAAGGCGTATTGGTTTTGACACCAGCTATTCGGGTCTGCCCCTCAAAAGCCGGTTTGTAATCCGTATTAGGAGCTTTGGTTTCCACAGGCGCATAGGTTGAGTCCGCCTGGACATCCTGTTTTTCCTGGGGAGCAGACGAATCGCATGAGGAAACCATCAAGGTGAGTCCCGCAAGCGCGCCTATCGATCTGAATGTATATTGCATAGCGAAAAATTTCGCTAAAGATAACGACATTTTGGCCAAAAAATCAATGCTATGGCTACACACAAAAAAACAAGTGCACCGCTATTTTCACATAGCACACTCATCATTACCACGTTAGGGCGCAAATCACTAAAACCGGAGATTCAATCCCAACAGAAAGTTAGCTGTCGCTTGTGGATAATAAAAATTGTAATCTATTCTATCGGTTTCGGACATATAGTATCCCCATGTATAACCGTTTGACGAATATCTTTCGTTAAAAACATTATTGATCAGTAACGTCATCCCGATATTTTTCAAATTCCACAAGGACGTATTGTAGGAAAGGCGGACATGATTAACCAAAAAGCCGTCAATGCTTCGACCTGCATGGCCCGTATTATCGAGGTATTGCCTCGATACATATTTAGACAACAATGCCAGTTCAGCGCGTTCCCATGGCTTAAAAAGCAGCTCGCTGGACGCCACCCAATCCGGCGAGAACGAAATGTCGGTGGTTTCATAAAAATTTTCCACGTCGCCCACCACTTCAATAAAATCCTTTATCTTGTTTTGGCTGTAAGCGAGCGTTGCCCCCCAGGTAAACCAACGTACCGGTGCCCATCTACCGTCAACCTCCAATCCGATGCGATAGCTATTATCAACGTTCCGGCGCAAAGTCGCTCCTACATCATTGAGCTGTCCGGTAAGTACCAACTGGTTCTTGTAAAGCATCGCATAGCCGTTTATACCAACATTAAATCGCGGCGATCGGATGCGATAGCCAGCTTCGATATCATGCAATTGCTCCGCTTTGGGTGTTTGATCAACAGGCCAATCAGTAAAATCGCTGCGGACCGGTTCTTTATTGGCCAAAGCATAGGAAACGTACACATTGCTTGCGGCCGACAAGTGATAGGTAAGCCCTACCTTAGGGTTCAAGAAATCAAAGGTAGCGTTCTGTGTAATGTCACGTAGGTCGTTATCTATACCCGCAATGGCGTAATCAATGTGCCGGTACTGGATATCCGCGAATAAAAACCATTTGCCCAGTTGATACGACGCTTTCGCATACGTATTAAAATCCTTTTTGGTTGCATCACCATCATAGTAGCGATAGGCCGTCCGGAATGCACCACGCGCACTAGGCGGGTACATCCCCCCTGTGGCCAATGGATACTGAGACCACACAATATCGCCATAATGCCCACCTTCGTACTGATTATACCCTCCACCCCAGGTCAGTTGGAGCCCCTGATGATTCTCAAACACCAGTGAATACGTACCACCGTAAAAATGATTATCCAACCACCGTTGGCGCACCAGATCGGTAGCTGTTATGGTGTTGCCTTCTATCACCACGGGAGGCAAACCATAATCGACATAGTCATCATTGTCCCTGAATTGCTCGTAATACCCTTTACCACGTGTATAATGCAACGCTGTGTTTAGTGTCAACCTTCCATTCAAGGCTGTGGAAAACAACAACTGATAATGGGTCTGTTGGTAATTATCGGTCTCGTTGTCGTACAGGTATTTGTTATACCGCCTGTCGGAGCGCAGCAAATTATTGCGCTCATCGTCGTTCAATCCATCGTCATCGGCATAGGCATTCATCGCCGCCACGTCTCCAGTGAGCCGCGATTCCGGCGTGCCATACCAGGCTTGGTATGTTTTCTCCCTGCCTCCAAACACATTCGCTCGAAGCAGGCTATTTTTGCCGTGCCAGGCACCTGAAAGAAAAAACGACTGTAAATCAGCGGTTGCCCGGTCGATGTAGCCATCACTTGTGATACGCGACAACCGCCCATCGAAACTAAACCGATCGTCAATAAGCCCTGTCCCAAGCCGTACGGTATTTTTCCATGAATTGTAGGAACCAAAAGAGTTGTCTAATTCGGCATATGGTTCAGCGTTGAGCGTATTGGTTTGGATGTTTAAGCTGGCACCAAAAGCCCCAGCACCATTGGTAGAAGTACCTACACCACGTTGTATCTGAATATTATCTATGGAGGAGGCAAAATCCGGCAGATTGACAAAAAAGGACCCCAAGCTTTCAGCGTCATTCAATGGGATACCATTGATTGTTACGTTCGTCCGCTGCGCGTCGCTTCCACGTATACGCATACTCGTGTACCCGATACCAGCCCCCGCGTCAGAAGAAATCACCACCCCCGGTGTCTGATCGAGCAGATAAGGAATATCTTGCCCCAGGTTATTTTTAGCGAGGTCCGCTTTACTTAGGTTTTTGTAGGTGGTAGCGGTATTTTCAGTGGCTCGTGTTGCCTGCACCACGACTTCTTCCGTCAGCAGCGTAGCCCGTTGCAGCTCAAGGTGGATCTGTTGCTCTTGATTGAGAACGACCTGCCGAACCACCGGCGTGTACCCCAGATGGCTGACGGTAATCGTGTATGCACCCGCTTTCACATTGCGGATGACAGCCTGGCCTTCTGCATCCGTCTGTCCTTGATAAATGGTTCCTTCCAAACGTACGGAGGCTCCGGGCATAGGCCTATCACTATCCGCATGCCGTACCTGTACAATGATGTTGTGCTGGGCGATAGAAACGCCCGCGTACGTAACTAGCGCAATCCCTGCGATTAATCTTTTAAACATTTGAAGTTGTATTTTAGTTAAACATTACTGCCATAAGGGGTCATAGCAGTCCCGTCATTTAACTTACCTTCCCTACGCCGGCATTATCCGGATCAGGTGCTTGGCACCATGGCGCCAATGGGTATGATCTCAGCCTTAATTCGTGTCTGCTTGAACAAACAAGGCACCCCTAATCGAATGGACAAATCTATGCTATTTTTTACGCTATAGCAAATTGTGTATTTTTGCTGTTAGTAAAAAAGAAAGATCTATTTTGGCAGTTTCTGGGCACAGGAGCTTTTTTGCTTTACGCGCGGGGCTTTTCGCCCGCTATGCCGGACAGGCGTGGCGACCGTTAATTTATAACCATTCTAAATATCTGTGTTTTACACGTTTCTGACACAGGTCAGAACATAGATGTTGTACTTTTGTTACCGGAAATTAGTGAGCATAGTACAACCTTGAAGAATCTCAAAGTCATAGCATTCACCCACAAGCATGTGGATCTGAAGGATTTAGGCAACCTTGTTATCTGCAACGAGGAGCTGGAGAGTCGGCTAATTAATCTTAAAAACAGCTTTGACATTCCTGAAATTTTTTATATCGGCACCTGCAACCGTGTGGAGTTTGTCTTTTATGGAGCACATGAACTAAAACCCGCGTTTGTCAAGGAGTTTATGCATAAGCTCAATTTCTGTGTCCCTTCCGAGCGGCTGGAGTGTTTTCTGGGGCAGGTAACCACATATGAAGGCCTAGACGCACTCAATCATCTGCTACGCATGTCTTGCTCTTTGGAAAGCTTAGTGGTGGGCGAAAAAGAAATCCTTGCCCAGGTGCGCAAAGCCTACGAGCGTTGCCGACAGAGTGGATTCACGGGCGACTTTTTACGGCTGGTGATGAACCGTTTAGTCAAGACAGCCAAAGAAGTGTATACACACACGCGGATATCCAGGAACCCCGTTTCAGTAGTTTCGCTTGCCTATCGTAAACTACGGGAAATGAAATTGCATGAAAATCCACGCATCCTGATTATCGGCGCAGGCGAAACCAATCAAAATATAGCCAAATACTTACAGAAGCATCGGTTTTCCAATTTTGTAGTATTCAACCGCACATTAGCAAACGCGCTCGCGTTGAGCACAGAGCTCAATGCCAAAGCTTACCCATTGAGTGAACTGGCGCATTACAAAGGTGGCTTCGACATCATGATTACCTGCACCGGTGCACCTGAAGCAATAGTAGACACCACCCTTTATCAATCACTTCTCAACGGAGAGACAGACAAAAAGGTTATTGTTGATTTAGCAATTCCAAACGATGTCCACCCCGATGTACTGCAACACTACCCGACCCACTACATCGAGGTAAGCAGTCTACAGGCCATAGCCTCCAAAAATCTACAGGAGCGCTATGAAGAACTTGCCCATGCAGAACGGATTATTGCCGAAAACATCCGCGAATTTATTCCAATATTAAAACAACGCCGCGTTGAACTCGCTATGCGTGAGGTACCTGAAAAAGTAAAGGAAATCCGTTCATTTGCACTCAATGAGGTCTTCGCTTCCGAGGTCAATGCACTGGATGCCAATTCGAGGCAGGTACTCGAAAAAGTCATTGATTATATGGAGAAAAAATACATCAAGGTACCTATGGTCATGGCGAAAGACATCTTGGTAAAAACAAACCAGATTGACATCAATTAAATTGGCTAATTTCTGCTATCTGCTCCTCTTTCATCCTCTCATGTTTATATTCTTTTAATATATCCGTTCGGGGTAATACTTTTATTCATTAAATTTGCTTATGCTAATAGAAGAACCCTTGGTAAATACTGCGGCAACAAGCACACAAAAAATTGATCGAACACTTATTATAGGTACCCGCGGTAGTGAGTTGGCGTTATGGCAGGCCAACTACATTAAAGACAGGTTGGCCGATATAGGTGTCCGTGCCGAGCTTAAAATTATCAAAACCCAGGGTGATATTGTACAGCATTTACGGTTAGACAAGCTGGAAGGGAAGGGTTTCTTCACAAAGGAATTGGAAGAAGAGTTATTGAGTGGAGGTATTGACTTAGCCGTTCACTCGCATAAAGATCTCCCCACATTGCACCCTGTTGGATTGACTATTGCAGCGGTGAGCTCCCGCGAAGACCCTGCTGAACTGCTCATTATTCACAAAGATTGCGTCGATCTCAAAAAAAGGCTGGCCCTAAAGCACAATGCCATTGTGGGCACTTCGTCAAACCGCCGAAAAGCCCAGCTATTGGCCATGCGTCCTGACCTTGAGTTTGACGACCTGCGGGGAAACGTGCTGACGCGCATTGAAAAGCTGCGTGATGAAAACTACGACGCCATCATGTTAGCCAAGGCCGGTCTTACCCGCATAGCTGCAGACTTAAGCGACTTTCATGTGGAAGAATTGCCTCCCGTGGAAATAATCCCCGCTCCGGCTCAAGGCGTATTGGCCGTACAAATCCGCGAAAGCGATAAAGCGCTATATCAGGTCCTGCAAGCTATTCATGATACCGAGGTAGCTGATACAATTGCCGTAGAACGCAAAGTATTAAACTTATTCGACGCGGGATGCCACGCACCCCTTGGTTGCTATTGCCGCAAGCAGCAGGGCAAGTACGAAGTGTGGACGTCGAAAGCGGATAGTGAGGACGAATTCCCGGATCGACTCTACCTTTCATCCGACAGTCCCGAAGGCTTAGCCGAACGGATTGCCGCTAAGTTTGATAAAAACCGGAAATTCCCTTCCCAGGTATTCATCACACGGGACATCTCAGCTGCAAGCTATTTTTACCGCGCTATGGCCAAGCATGGCATTGCAGTAGACGGCCGCTCCCTCATCCGGATATTTCCAATCATTAATAAACTCGATCCCTACATCCTGAAGTACGTAGACTGGATCTTCTTCGGCAGCAAAAATGGGATAGAAAACTTTTTCCGACTAGAACCACGGCTCAGCAAACGGACAAAATTTGCCGTTATCGGACGGGGTTCGGAGGAGATGCTACGACAATTTGGGCATGCTCCTGATTTTTCAGGAGAGCGGTTAGGCATAAATATGGAAGAAATTGCTACCGAATTTGCTAAGATAGCATCCGGAACCACGGTGCTCATCCCGCGAGCCAAGGATTCGCTTGAAACCATACAAAAATCATTAACCGCAGACACGAAAATCATCAATTTACCGGTATATCAAACCCGGATGGACACAAATGTAGACAAATCCAACGCAGATGTACTCATCTTCACCAGTCCAACTAATGTAGAAGCTTATTTTGCGGATAATTTAGTCGAACCGGGACAAAAAATCATCTGCATCGGACGCTCTACAGGTAAACGGATTGAAGAGCTGGGCCTTCCTTACACGCTTCCCTATTCACCGGACGAAATTGGGTTGGCCGAAGCGGTTTTTGGACTTGATTATTAATTTTGGAATTATAGCTGTACCTGATGCCCGGCACGGCTATAGCACACACAAAATAAAGATACTGAACACATGCTGATACGTCCTAGAAGGAACCGCAAATCGGCGGTTATACGTGATATGGTACAGGAGACACGACTAAGCGCCTCCAATCTGATATTCCCATTGTTTATCATCGACGGAAAGGATGTACAGACAGAGGTGGCGTCTATGCCAGGTATTTACCGATACTCCATTGATAGGTTACTACGGGAAGTGGAGGCGTGCTTGAACCTTGGATTACGTGCATTTGATCTGTTCCCCAATATTGACGAGGCACTGAAAGACAAATATGCGTCCGAAAGCTTACGGGAAGACAGCTTATACCTTCGGGCCATCCGTGAGGTAAAACAGCATTTCCCCGAGGCCTGCGTGGTCACGGACGTAGCGATGGATCCTTACAGCAGCGACGGACACGATGGCATTGTTGAAAATGGCGAAATCCTCAATGATGAAACCTTGGACATTCTGGCTAAGATGGCCTTGGCCCATGCACAGGCTGGCGCTGATATTATTGCCCCATCGGATATGATGGATGGCCGGATCGGCTATATCCGTAAGGTACTGGATGAAAACGGCTTCTCCAAGGTATCCCTCATGTCGTATACCGCAAAATATGCCAGCGCTTTTTATGGCCCCTTCCGTGATGCGCTGAATTCAGCCCCAAAGCACGGTGATAAAAAGACGTATCAAATGAATCCGGCAAATCAACGGGAAGCCTTGATAGAAGCCCACTTGGACACGCAAGAGGGTGCCGATTTCTTGATGGTAAAACCTGCGCTCCCCTATTTGGATGTCATCAAATTACTCAAAGACAATTTTGACCTACCAATTGCTGCATACAACGTAAGCGGGGAATACGCCATGATCAAGGCTTCTGCGCGCAACGGCTGGCTTGATGAGCAACGGGCCACGATGGAGGTGCTTATGGGTATACGGCGTGCGGGCGCCACCGCAATCCTCACCTACCATGCGAAGGAAGTGCTGGAAAAGAAATGGCTTTAGGGAATAAAGAAAAACACGATCATATTTATTATGCTGAATTCACTGAAAAAAGCTTTTGGCGGAAGCGATGACACCCGGCCATCAGCCGGAAAGAAAGGAGATATCTCACGGGAGAAGTCTGCAGAATTTTATGAAAAAGCCAAAAATTATTTCCCGGGCGGGGTTAACTCACCCGTGCGGGCATTCAAATCGGTTTACGGCACCCCGTTATTCATTGAACGTGGTGACGGTTGCTTCCTTTGGGATGCTGACGGGAACCAGTTTATCGATTTCTGTTGTTCATGGGGGCCTCTGATATTGGGCCACAATCACCCTAAAATACGCGAAAAGGTAACCAAAACGCTTGCGAAAGGATTAAGCTTCGGCGCCCCCACAGCACTGGAAAATGAGCTTGCCGAGCTTATACTCAAAAACAACAGGTACATTGAAAAAATACGCTTCGTCAGTTCGGGTACGGAGGCGGTGATGTCTGCCATTCGCCTGGCTCGTGGGTATACCGGGCGCGATAAGATTATCAAATTCGAAGGCTGCTACCATGGCCATTCCGACGCACTGCTGGTCAAAGCTGGATCGGGTTTGGTTACCTTTGGCGAAACCTCTTCGGCTGGTGTACCAAAGGCGTTTGCAGACGAAACGATTGTTATCCCCTTGAATGATAAGACGGCCTTGGAGACAGCCTTCGCGAACTTCAAAGAACAGATTGCAGCGGTCATCATCGAAGGAATCCCGTCAAACAATGGTTTACTTATCCAAGAAAGCGCGTACATACAATCCTTGAGGGATATCACCAAGGCAAACGGCAGCTTGCTCATTTTTGATGAGGTCATCACGGGCTTCCGTTTGGGATTTGAGGGCGCCGCTGCCCACTATGACGTACAGCCGGATATCATCACCTATGGCAAAATTATCGGAGGGGGGATGCCCGTCGGCGCATACGGTGCTTCAACCGAACTGATGCGCCTTATTTCGCCCGACGGCGGCGTTTATCAAGCGGGTACGCTTTCAGGCAATCCGGTTGCTATGGCAGCAGGAATAGCACAACTCACCGAATTGCGCACGAGCAACTTCTATAAAAATCTCAATACCAAAACCGAAGAATTTGCCGACGCTATCCAGCGATATGCCAAGGCTAAAAATTATCGGGTTAACGTGCTCAACGTAGGTTCAATCTTCTGGTTTGCGTTTACCGATAAAGCCCATATCCGGGCAGCCAGCGACATTGATCCAGCCAGCATGGAGTACTACAAAACCTTTCACCGCGAACTGCTCAATCGGGGCATTTACCTCGGCCCTTCGGGCTATGAGGTAGGATTCGTCTCCGCAGCTCATAGCAAAATTGAGCTTGAGAAGGCAAAACGCGCAATTTTTGAAAGCTTGGATGAAGTATTTCGGCATAAGCCCGCGGTTTGATCCGTAGGCTTATGCACTTAAAATGCCACGCTCTTCAATCGTAGGCCGGCCGTCTCTTCAAGGCCAAACAACAGGTTCATATTCTGCACGGCTTGGCCACTGGCTCCTTTAAGCAGGTTATCGATAATGCTTACGATAAACAGTTTATCGCCGTGCTGCTCCACATGCAGGAGGCATTTGTTTGTATTCACCACCTGTTTCAAATCGATAGCTTTCTTACTTACATGAGTAAACGGATGCGAGGCATAATATGCCTCATACAGCGCGTAAGCCTCGGTTTCACTAAGCTCGCTATCCAAATAAATGGCTGATAGAATACCTCGAGTAAAATCACCCCGTTGAGGGATCATATTGATTCGCTGTTGCGCCCTTTGCAGCAATGAGCTTCCGTCGGCCGGCAGGAAACCAGGCTGTAACGTTTCCAATGATTCTGTTATTTCTTGCAGGTGCTGATGGGTAAAGGCTTTGTAGACGGATAAGTTATTATTGCGCCAACTGAAATGCGAAGTCGCCGAAGGCTTTTGGCCCGCACCCGTAGCCCCCGTTGTCGCATTCACATGAACCTGATTCGGTAGCAGCCCGTTGGCAGCCAATGGTAGCAGCGCCAACTGGATACCCGTGGCAAAACACCCCGGGTTGGCAACATACCGTGCCGTACAAATGATTTCGCGTTGCAGTTCAGGCAAACCATACACAAAAGAAACACCTTGATAAACAGAGTTATCACTTAGTCGATAGTCTTGTGAAAGATCAACAATCCTCACGTGCGGCTCAATGACATTGGCTTCCAAAAATTTCCGGGCATCGCCATGGCCAACGCAGAGAAACAGCACATCGATATCGTTGTGGTGCATGTCGCTGAAGCGCAAATCCGTATCACCAAGTAAGTCCGTGTGCACGTCTGAAACCTTATTGCCCGCATTGCTCGCACTATGCGCAAATGCAATATCGACATAAGGATGATAAATCAGGATGCGCAACAGTTCGCCGCCTGTATATCCCGCCGAACCAATAATGCCTATTTTAAGTTTGGTCATGCTCACTGCTTTTCGTTCACCTTGTGCCAAATAGACACTTGATTGCCAAATATCTTGGAGAATCCTTTTACATCATCACCGGACCAAGTATTATTCATTTCACCATAGCTTCCAAATTTATTGGACATGAGGTCATGCGGCGATTCAACACCTATTACAACAAACCGATATGGATGCAATTCGACGAAGACCTTACCGGTTACGGTTTGTTGAGCGCTTTGCAAGAATGCCTCAATATCTCGCATCACTGGATCATGCATCTGCCCTTCGTGCATCCAATTGCCGTAAAACGCCCCCAGTTGATCTTTCCAGCTCAATTGCCATTTAGTAAGTGTATGTTTCTCCAGCGTATGATGCGCCTTAATGATAACCAAAGGCGCAGCCGCTTCGAATCCTACGCGGCCTTTGATACCAATAATGGTGTCGCCCACGTGGATATCCCGTCCAATGCCATACGGCTGAGCGATGGCCTGCAGTTCTTGTATGACCTTCACAGGACCGATACGGTTGCCATCCAATGCCACCGGCTCGCCTCTTTCGAAATCAATGGTCACGCGGCGGGGCGTCTCGGAAGTCACCGGTGTAGGCCAAGCTTCCTCAGGCAAGGTTTCATGCGAAGTGAGTGTCTCTTTCCCGCCTACAGAAGTACCCCAGATACCTTTATTAATGGAATAGCGTGCCTTTTCAGCATTAAACGCAACACCGTGCTTATGTAAGTATTCGATTTCTTCCTCCCGGCTCAGCTTTAGATCACGTATCGGTGTGATGATCGCCACCTCGGGGATGAGGGTATTGAAAATCATATCAAACCGCACCTGGTCATTGCCCGCACCGGTACTGCCATGGGCCACATATTCTGCACCGATTTTCTTGGCATAGTTGGCAATAGCGGTAGCCTGACTCACCCGTTCGGCGCTCACAGAAAGCGGATAAGTGGCATTTTTCAACACATTGCCGAAAATAAGGTATTTAATGCTGCTGTCGTAATAGTTTTGTGTCTCGTCTACCACGGCATGTGACTTTACGCCAAGGGAATACGCCCGCTGTTCAATTTGAGCGAGCTCATCCCCAGAGAATCCGCCTGTGTTGACAACGACCGAATGGACCTCCAGCCCCAGATCCTTTGACAAATAAATACAACAAAACGAGGTGTCGAGTCCTCCACTGAATGCTAATACGACTTTCTTCATTATTATTTTAGTAAATGATGTAACTATACCGTTCTTGGATGCCGGGCTATAAAAGCCGTAATCATCTTCTTGGTGGATTTCCACAATTTCGCTTCTATCCGTTTTAAAAGCGACGACTTCTTGGTAATCTGTTTCAGCCGTTCCTTCGCCTTCGCCTTCATTTCGATCCGTTCGCGCAATTCCCTTTCTTTTTCTACCGGATCCCAAAGCATGGCTGTACACATGCAATTTTTGCGCTGCTTGCCCGTGAGAATATCATAATTAACACAACTTTGGCAGCCTTTCCAAAACTCTTCATCTTGTGTAAGCTCGGAATATGTCACTGGCTCGTATCCCAGTTCTGAATTGATTTTCATTACCGCCAATCCGGTAGTAAGCCCAAATATCTTCGCTTTGGGATATTTCTCCCTGGAGAGGTCGAAGATACGTTTTTTTATGGCCTTTGCCAACCCTACCTTCCGGAATTGGGGATTAACTACCAGCCCTGAATTGGCCACAAAGTCGCCGTGGCTCCAGGTTTCGATATAACAAAAGCCAGCCCAGGCTTTGTCTGATTTGCGCAGCGCTATCACTGCCTTCCCCTCCCGCATCTTGTTTGCTACGTACTCCGGACTGCGGCGAGCAATACCAGTCCCCCTGGCTTTTGCCGATTCGGCCATTTCATCGCAAATCTGTTGGGCATAACCAACATGCTGTTCGGTTGCAGGAATTACCAAAAAATCTGAAAGTTCCATTGAATAAGGACCTCAAAAACTGAAAACAGCCAACCGAAGTTGTGTGTCTTCCATGATGTAAAAAAACGCTAAAAATCATTGATGATGTACAGCTATCGGACCTAATACTGTACGTTTTTCGGAAGGGATGCCCCACTATTAAGCCCGGGGCAATATGGGTCGTCGGAATCGAAGCACCGGTCGTTCGGCGGTTGATTTTTCACACAAAAAACACATCGTGTGGCGCTGAAAGCACGACACGGTAGGCGCTGCGATTATAGTTTTTGTGTTCATCGTTAAAGCTATTACAGCCTTGCTGCAATTTGGGTGCCAAATATAAGCTTTTTTTCTTTAACCAAATATTTTTTAACGATTAATAGCTGTTTTAACATTTACCAATATTTGCAAACCATAGGTTTTCTTCCGACCTTTGTGGCATTATGACTGGAACCAGTTGGTTTTTTATCGTTATTTTCGCTATACCACTCATCGCCTTTCTCATCTGGTTGATGAAGCAGGACAGGCGCAAGGGAATCTGGGGGATCATCATTATCGTCATCCTCGCCGCAGGTGCCATATTCGCCTCTTCAAGAGCGAGCAGAAATGCCGTACAGAATTTCGAGATGCGAAAAAAAGAAGCGCAGGAAAAAAACACATCCTCGTCTACTCCCTAACCCCTTCCAGTGCCAACAGGAACGCGTATTCCAAGGCCACTTCCTTAAGGTAATCAAACCGTCCGGATGCGCCACCGTGCCCAAAGTCCATTTCGGTTTTCAGGAGGAGCACATTATTATCGGTCTTCATCGCGCGTAGCTTAGCTACCCACTTAGCAGGCTCAAAGTACTGAACCTGGCTATCATGCAAGCCGGTAGTCACCAATATGTTGGGATAGTTCTTGGCCGCTATGTTTTCGTAAGGGGAATAGCTTTTCATATATAGGTATGCTTCTTCATCGTTGGGATTTCCCCATTCGTCATACTCGTTGGTTGTCAATGGTATGGTTTCGTCAAGCATGGTGTTGACTACATCCACAAACGGAACCTGTGCGACGATACCATGCCATAGGTCGGGTGCCATGTTCACTACAGCCCCCATCAATAGTCCGCCCGCACTGCCTCCCATCGCATACAGATGTTCGGGGGCAGTATACCGCTCCGCCACCAGAAACCGGCCACACGCAATAAAATCGGTAAATGTATTTTTCTTTTTTAGCATCTTGCCGTCTTCGTACCATTGCCTGCCCATTTCCTGTCCGCCCCGTATATGAGCAATCGCATAGACAAATCCTCTATCCAACAAGCTCAACCGCGCAGCGCTGAACGATGGATCCATCGTGGCTCCGTACGAGCCGTATCCATACAATAGCAATGGAGCGTTGCCATCCTTTCTCACCCCTTTTTTGTACACCAGCGAGATAGGCACCCGCGTACCGTCCTCGGCGGGAGCATACAAGCGCTCGGTCACATAATCCGCCACATTATAACCCCCGACTACCTCTTGTTGTTTCAGCAGCCTCTTTTCTCGCATATTCATGTCATAATCGTATGTAGACGAAGGCGTGGTAAGTGAGGTATAGCCATAGCGAAGTGTAGCCGTTTCATACGCGGGATTAGCGGATACGTAAGCCGTATAGGCCTCCTCCCCGAAATCCAAGTAATGCGCTGTGCCGTCTCTCAAATTTCGGATAGCCAACTGAACAAGCCCATTCTTACGTTCGGACACCACCAAAAAATCCTTAAACTCCTCCACATCCTCCAACAGCACATCCTCCCGGTGAGGGATTACCTCCTGCCAGTCTTCTACTCCAGTGCGATCCAATGGACACTCCATCAGCTTAAAGTTCTGAGCATGGTGGTTGGTCACAATGAGAAACCGATCTTCCAACGCCGTCACACTGTATAGCACATCCTTCATACGGGGTTGAAACACCTTAAAGGTACCTGCCGGATTATCCGCCTCCAAATAACGGATTTCGGATGACAGCGTACCCCCGGAGTATATATAAATAAATCTATTTGACTTGGCTTTGGCTACCCCGATATAGTTTGTATTGTCCCGCTCGTGATATACTGTAACGTCTTCTTTGCTATCGGTACCCAAGGCATGCCGCATAATCTTCTCCGTAAGCAACGTAGACGGATTGTTTTTTGTATAAAAAAGTGTCCGGTTATCATTAGCCCATACAGACCCGCCCGACGTACCGGAAATCACGTCTTCCAAGATTTCACCGGTCTCCAAATTTTTGACATAAAGGGTATACTGACGCCGCGACACGGTATCCACACCATAAGCAAGCAACTTGTTATCTGGACTAACATTGAAGCCTCCTGCTGCATAATACGGGTATCCTTCGGCCATGGCATCGATATCAAGGAGCACCTCTTCGGACGCATCCAGCGAGCCCTTTTTCCGGCAGTATTTGAAGTACTGCTTACCTTCTTCGGTACGGGTGTAATAATAATAGCCATTTTTGAAGTATGGCACGGATTCATCTTGCTCCTTGATGCGGCCTTTCATTTCGTCGAATAGCTTTGCCTGCAACGGCTCGGTATCCTTCATCATTGTATCGGTGTACTGATTCTCCGCTTCGAGGTAGGCAATAACGGCTGCCGAATCGGGCCCCTTTTTGAAATAATCGTTCAGCCAGAAATAATTATCAATCACCGTATCCCCATGTAGTGTACGGACATGCGGCTTTATGTCCGCCACAGGCGCATCGGCATCAGGCCATTCATACGGTGTCCGACTAATTTTGGTTTGGGTACAAGCGGAAGCTATTGTGCTCATTAGCAACATATAAATAATTTTAGTATCCATGAGAGTAAAAGCTAATAATAAACCAATGTGAAACAACTATTCGCAAAGTGTGGAGCGGCACACCCAGACACGTTAGGAAAAACGGTAGCACAGTTGTCAAATAAGATGCTTTGTTCACACGGTGGTTACTCCAATACAAACTAAGATAAAATTGCTTTTTTTAACAAGTGTTTGTTTTCTTTTGTGTTTATGCGTTTGCCTGATACTGCTCTCCAACCACCGCTGAAGAATAAGTTTTATGATGATCTGGAATAAATTCTCATTAATGGATTAAACTTTTTCCCCCGATACCTATCAAAATGAGACGATTCGCGTCTTTGTTAGGTAAGTTGCCGGCCGCTTGTCCGCCATTGAACAGCTTACCGCAAAAGATGAATTTTAATCATTACGTCGCGGCAATAAACAGTATATTTGCCCGCACACTTTAAAAGAAACCACTGTATGGCGTTCCACAAATTGCTCAATGCATTTTTCATCATTCTGTTACCCCTTTTTTCTTTCGGACAAACAAAAAATACGCCGCCTGCCAATTGGTTCAATCTGGATTATGAGCAAGATGGGGTTATGGGTATTAGCACTGAGAAAGCTTATGAGCAGTTACTGAAAGACAAAAAAAGCACCCCCATAATTGTCGCCGTGATTGACGGCGGTGTAGATGTCAATCACGAAGATCTTAAAGATATCATCTGGATAAACGAAAAAGACAGTACGATCACCGGTGTTGATGAAGACGGCAATGGCTACATCAACGACAAGCATGGATGGAATTTTTTGGGCAATGCCAACGGTGAAAACGTGCAATATGACAATTTGGAGGTAACACGCTTGGTGAGGGAACTGGAGCCTAAGTACGTATCCGTGCTGCCCACTACCCCCATGAGCGGAGAAGAACGCAGGGAATTCCAGGAATACCAAAAAATGGTCACTTACTATGCCAACAAAATGCAGGAAGCACGGTTCGGGCAGATTAGTTACACCGGCTTGAAACGTACAATCGATACGATGGTGGCCCGGATGGGCAAGGAAAACCCGACGCTTGCTGACTTTGACAACTATCGACCCGAAGGGGATTTCGAAAAGATGGCATTGAAAATTGTCCGTAAAGAACTGAAAGACAAGCCTGATTTCAATAAATTTTATGAAGAGCTCGAAGAGGGGGTTACCCACTTCAATAACCAAGTCAACTACCACCTCAACAAAGAGTACGACTCCCGTCCTATTGTAGGCGATGACTATGAAAACAGTCGTGAACGCTATTACGGCAATCCCGACGTCATTGGTCCGGACGCCGATCACGGCACCCATGTGGCCGGTATCATTGGAGCGATACGCAATAATGACATGGGCATCAAAGGCGTGGCGGATGATGTGCGCATCATGGTGCTACGCACTGTACCTGATGGAGACGAACGTGACAAGGACGTAGCCAATTCCATCCGGTATGCGGTGGAAAATGGCGCAAAAGTCATCAATATGAGTTTTGGCAAAGCATTCGCCAAAGACAAGCAGGTGGTGGATGACGCTGTGCAGTTTGCCATGGAAAATGATGTACTTCTTGTCCACGCAGCTGGCAACGAAGGCCAGGATAACGACGCCAATCCCAACTTTCCCAACCGCAATTACGTCGACAGCCTGGGCATCAATAAAGGAGAAGCCGACGCATGGATAGAAGTAGGCGCTAGCCACTGGAAAAATGACGGGAATCTGATCGCTTCGTTCTCCAACTATGGCCGCCGATCAGTTGATGTATTTGCTCCCGGTGTCGATATCCACTCGACCATGCCTGGCTCGACCTACAAGGACCAGCAGGGCACCAGCATGGCTGCTCCCGTGGTAGCCGGGCTTGCGGCGCTAATACGCTCCTACTATCCGCAGCTTCCAGCAGTGGAGGTGAAGCGCATTATCATGCAGTCTGTCACACGCGTAGACCAGCGGGTAAAAGTAACCGGACCCGACGGCCGGAGCATGCGGGTGTCCATGAATGAAATTTGCGTAACAGGTGGTATCGTAAATGCATATAAGGCACTCCAGCTCGCTGCTGAAAAAGCCGCAGAACCCGCTAATAAATAGCAAAATTTCCCAGACCATCACCAAGCATCATACTAATACGCTGTTTATGGCGTTATAATGTACGTATGACTTATTGATTGATGCTTATGACAGAAACTTATACCACGAAAATCCCTACCCAGGGAATCATCAAAAAATTAGACAAGGAAAACATCCGGCTGGATTTTGATGACGAATTGCTCTATGATCTGATAAAAGGCCAGATGGATGCACTTCTACGTCAACCACATGCCCGGAGCATCAGCAAAATCACCTCCTACTCTAAGGCCAGGCGTACGCCATTGATATGAGAAACAGCAATGCTCAAGAAGGAACGGTACCGGGCCTTTGTTGCCCATTTTTCTACTCATAATCCAGATGCTCAGACCGAATTGAATTATAGCAATCCCTATGAATTGCTCGTAGCAGTGATCCTTTCCGCGCAATGCACGGACAAACGAATCAATCAGGTAACGCCTGCGTTGTTCAGCCGTTTTCCTGACGTCGAAAGCCTCGCCGCAAGTTCTCCGGATGAAGTCTACACATATATCCGAAGTGTAAGTTATCCAAACAACAAAGCGAAACACTTGGTGGGAATGGCACAAAAGCTGATAAGTGATTTCGGTGGCGTTGTACCACAAAAGATAGAAGACCTTCAAAAGCTCCCTGGTGTAGGCCGTAAAACCGCCAACGTTATTGCATCCGTGATCTACCACGCCCCGGCTATCGCCGTGGATACACATGTGTTTCGGGTAGCCAATCGTATCGGACTTACCGATAACGCCAAGACTCCACTCGCCGTTGAAAAACAATTGGTCAAATATTTACCGAAAGACACTTTGGCAATTGCCCACCATTGGTTAATTTTACATGGCCGATATATCTGTATAGCCCGGAAGCCCAAATGTGAGGAATGCCCCATTACATGGATGTGCCGGTACTATGAGAAAGTTGGCAGGTTAGCAGACCAGAAGACATTTCAAAATCGAGAAGATTGAATGTCCCAGAACCCGGTGCAGCCGTAGCCGAATAATAACGGCGACCAGCCGTCAACAAAAAAAACGAAAAAAATTAGTATATAATCCGAATAAATTTTACCTTTGACTGAATAATTACTAAAACTATGAGCAACCAAGATAAATTAAAGGCGCTACAGCTTACTTTAGATAAACTGGAGAAATCGTACGGGAAGGGCACGATCATGAAGTTGGGTGATTCTGCAGTTGAGCCTATAGATGCCATATCCACCGGTTCCATCGGGCTAGATATTGCCTTAGGTATCGGCGGTGTGCCGAAAGGCAGGGTCATCGAAATATATGGTCCTGAATCTTCCGGTAAAACAACGTTGGCCACACACATCATCGCCGAATCTCAGAAAAAAGGTGGTATTGCTGCCATCATTGATGCGGAGCATGCGTTCGACAAATATTACGCGAAAAAGCTGGGTGTAGACATTGAAAACTTATTGATTTCCCAGCCTGACAATGGCGAACAAGCATTGGAAATTGCTGACAACTTAATCCGCTCCGGAGCTATCGATGTTATCGTCATAGACTCTGTCGCTGCCCTTGTACCCAAAGGTGAAATTGAGGGCGAGATGGGCGACTCCAAGGTAGGACTCCAAGCCCGTTTGATGTCCCAGGCCCTACGTAAGCTTACCGGCACGATTTCCAAGACAAACTGCTGCTGCATCTTCATCAACCAATTGCGCGAAAAAATCGGTGTCATGTTTGGTAACCCGGAAACAACCACCGGTGGTAACGCCCTCAAATTTTACGCCTCAGTGCGTTTAGACATCCGTCGCATGGCGCAAATTAAGGATGCAGATGAAGTAGCCGGCAATCGGGTAAAAGTAAAGATTGTAAAGAACAAAGTAGCTCCCCCATTCCGTGTCGCCGAGTTTGATATCTTGTTTGGCGAAGGCATCTCCAAAGCCGGCGAAATCATTGATTTAGGGGTAGACTTCAATATTATCAAAAAATCCGGATCCTGGTTTAGTTATGGCGACACCAAACTCGGGCAGGGACGCGACGCCGTGAAGAATTTGCTCCTTGACAATCCGGATTTAATGGATGAACTGGAAACAAAAATCAAAGCGGAAGTAACCGCTGAAAAACTAGAGGAGCTATAAAGCTCCTTTTTTGTTTCCCCAAGGGTACTGCGTGACTTACAAAACTAAAAAACATGAAATCGCTAATACTCTTATATTTGTCACTTACATTAGCCTCGGTTACCTGTAGTGACGGTCCAAGCAGTTGGGAAAACCAAGGCCCTGCCGGCGATGACGGGAATATGACTGATACCGCCAACGCCGATATTTCGGGGCGAAATTTAATGCGCGCCATCGAAATCGCCGATGAGGCCGTTGCTCGTTACTTCAGCGGCGACGACATGGCCATGGCACGGTTCTACAATCCCTATACCGACGTACGTTCGGAGGAAAAAGGAAGTGTATGGATGTACACGGCTGCAATAGAAGCCGTCAATGCCATCCTGCATGCGTTGGAGACGCAACAGGCACAGGGGCAGCATGCACGTTATGATGCGCACTTCGGGCGTTATTGCAATCTGCTCCACCGGCTGTATGACAACTTGGCCTACTACCAGGGCACCTTCGAACTGACTTCATTTACCCAAACCCGCGAATGGTCGGTCTATGGCGTGCATCGTTCCTCCAGCAAGGGTACCGCCAACGTTGCCGGTATCGAGAATGTATACGACGACCAGCAATGGCTGGTCAGGGAGCTACTACATTCCTATCAGCTCACCGGAGAACCCCGATATCTTGAGCAAGCTGAATACCTGACAAGCTACGTGTTGGATGGGTGGGACTGCACACGCGATGAATCGGGCGAGGAGCATGGTGGTATCCCATGGGGTCCCGGCTATACCACCAAACATGCCTGTAGCAACGGTCCCTTTATTAGCTCGTTGGTATGGCTACATGAACGATATGCCGACAATAACGAAGAAATTACCCACCGCTACATCGGCACTAACGGTAACCGTGAAACAAAGGCGATGAAAAAGAGCGACTACTACCTACAGTTTGCGGAAGCCGTGTATGCCTGGCAAAAAAAACACCTGCTACGGAACGATGGTGTGTATGACGACTTTTTAGGAGGCTGCAGAAATTGTGAAATCACCTACGAAATAAATAATGGCGTTCGATACCGTGCCAACACGCCTTTGACCGACCGCGTGGGGCCACCATATTCCTACAACACAGGGGCGATACTCTCCGGCGCAGTAGATCTTTACCGTGTAACCCAAAAAGCAACTTACCTGGATGACCTAAAGAGCCTGTCCGACAACAGTTTTTGGCACTTCGCCAAGATGAGCGAAACACTACCTGGATATTACGTATACGACGTAAGCGGTTTCAACAACTGGTTCAATGGGGTACTTATGCGTGCGTATGTAGCGGCTTATCCCTTTTATGACCAAGTTGGCCCGTATATCAATACATATCAGCAAAACCTTGACTACGGGTACGACAATTTCCTGCATAACGGCTTACTGCCTCCCGACCTGCTGCAGGGATGGAATGAAGACAACCACAACGTTGAAGGGATGTTTGAGTTTGCCTTTGCGGCAGAATATGCCCTGCTTGCAGGGTATGAGTCGACAAAGGAAAATTAAACAATCTGTGCAAGGGCGGCGGGCTAACGTGCCGATGTTTGCTTACCGAATGTCAGAATATCGGGCACCGGGGAGTAGGTATAGACAATTTCAAGATTAATCCCTAACTTTGCCTTTATGATTGAACTTCCCGTCATTCCAGCAAACCAATTGCAACGTAAGCCCGATTGGTTGCGCGTAAAGCTACCGGTAGGTAAAGAATACAGGCATGTGCGCGGATTGGTAGACGAACACAAACTCCATACCATCTGCGAGAGTGGCAACTGCCCCAATATGGGTGAGTGCTGGGGCGCCGGCACGGCCACCTTCATGATATTGGGCAACATCTGTACCCGCTCTTGTTCATTCTGTGCCGTCGCTACGGGACGGCCCTTGGCGGTTGATTGGGATGAGCCCAACCGGGTGGCTCAATCGGTGAAACTCATGCAGGTGAAGCATTGTGTGATCACTTCGGTGGACCGCGATGACCTCAAAGACGGGGGTTCCACCATTTGGGCCGAGACCGTCAATGCCATCCGCCGCGAAAGCCCCGGCACTACGCTGGAAACCCTCATCCCCGATTTCAAAGGCAACTGGGAAAACCTGGAACGCGTGCTGGCCGTGCGGCCTGAAGTGGTATCGCATAACCTCGAGACTGTACGCCGTCTTACCCGCGAGGTGCGGATACAGGCCAAGTACGACCGAAGCTTGGATTGCCTACGCCGCATCGCCGCTGCCGGGCTGCGTACCAAATCCGGTATCATGCTCGGTTTCGGCGAGACAGAATCTGATGTCATCGAGGCGATGACCGACCTCTATGAAGCGGGCGTGCATATTCTCACCCTTGGTCAATACCTGCAGCCCACCAAGGCACACCATCCCGTGGTGGAGTGGATTACTCCCGACCAGTTCAAGTATTATCAAGAAGTCGGATTACGGATGGGCTTTAAGTACGTAGAAAGTGGTCCGTTGGTACGATCGTCCTACCACGCAGAGAAACACCTGTTTGATATGCAATGAGCGGTCGTCCCTCAGCGGATAATCTCTTCTATATGTTTACGGATATTCTCTCCCATTTTGTCAATGGGTAGGTCGTCGGGATCTTCCCCAAACGGATCTTCAATGGATTCGGCGATAATTTCCAATGATGCCATCACGTAAAAGACAAATGGCACCGCGGCAATAACGAAATACCCCATGGAAAACACATAACCCAGCGGTAGGGTAACGACGTAGAGGATGATAAACTTCTTGATAAACGAGCTGTATGACCAGGGTATGGGCGTATTTTTGATCCGCTCACAAGCGCCGCAAATATCGGTCAGCGCCAACAACTCGTTGTTAACCACAATCAATTGGTCGCCGGTAAGCAAACCTTCCTTATACAGACGATTCGTACGGGTGTACAGCAGCGCAGCCACCTGATTCGGCCCATGCTTGCGGCTGTCCAGCACTTCAAATTCGGAGTGGTATTTTTCATCGAGCATAAACTTCGTCCTATTTGAACGCAGATGCTCAAACAGCGTATGGGCGTACATAGCAATGGTTTTCCGGAAAAAATCCCGGTTGGCCTCATCTTGTGGTGTAAGGAAGGCATTTAACTTAATGGCCATGTTGCGGCTCGCGTTGGTCAATGCTCCCCATTGCTTCCGTGCCTCCCACCAGCGATCATATGCTGTATTAGTACGAAAGACCAGCAGGATAGACATAACAAACCCCAATAGATTGTGCAAAATCGTGATGTTTCTTACCCAGCTCCGCTCGGACAGTTTTAAATACTCGAGTTCCCAATAGGCAATTCCCCATGAATACAGACCCATCAGTAGCAGCAACGGGAATAGTTTGCGTATCGTATCGGACTTATGCAACGTAAACGTAGCATGAAACCAGTCTTTGGAACTATAAACAATCATAACGCAAACATAACGAATTGGCCGAGATCACAAGTTGGTAATTTTTTCGCCGCTGCTGTCGTTCCGGTAGCCCAAAAGATATAACCAGGCAATGACTGCTACACCAGCAGCGCCATATAGAATAAGCGGTATACGGAAAACCGCATCATGGTATATCCAACCCGACACCAATGCCCCGATACCGATTCCTGCCTCTAGCGCGATATACATGGTAGCCATTGCTTTGCCACGATGTTGAGGATGGCTGAGGTCTATCGTCCAAGCGTTTACCGCCGGAGAAAGAATACCGGTAGCGATCCCGTATACGGCCGCCCCCACCATCAGCCAAAGGAGGTTATCGCCCCAGCCCAATATAGATAACGATAATATAAGGGCAATCAGCCCATACTTGATCACCACCACCCGACCATACTGATCGGAAAGCCGGCCAGCAACGAAGCGAATCAACAATGAAGCGATCGTAAAAACGACGAAAAACACGCCCCGGTTGGCCACACCGAGATGCCCCGACCAGTCGGGAATCAGCGTCAAAATGACTCCATAGGCCACATAAGACAGCAAGGTAACAATGGCCGCTGGCATTACGCGGCCATCAATGATATCCGTGCGCGCGATGCGGAAGGATGACCACCGCAACGGTTGCCGCTGTTCCGGAGCTAAAGTCTCCTTCATATTCATCAATATCACGATGGAAAGCAATGCAAAAACTGACGAGCAATAAAATAATGCATCGATGGAATAATATTGGCTGATGGCACTGCCCACCGCCGGACCAATGGCCATCCCCATGCTGAAGCAAAGCCCGTGGATACCCGCCGCTTCACCCCAACGCGCCCTGGGCACCACATCAGCCACGTACGCTGCTGTGGCCGTGGGCTTGAAACCAGTGGAAAATCCGTGAACAAGCCTTAGGAACAGGAAGCCCGCCACACTGCCCAGCACAGGATAAAGGAATCCGCATACAAAACAAACCACAGATCCCACAGCCATCACCGGCACACGGCCTATCGTGTCGGTCAACTTGCCGCTGAACGGGCGAGAAATACCGGCCGTAAGCGTAAACAGGGCAATGATAAGCCCTTTGTATTCACCGCCGCCCAAGCTGCTCAAGTATGCCGGCAGCTCGGGAATCAGCATGTTAAAACTCGCAGAAAACAGTAGCGAGCTCAGGCAAAGTAAGGCAAATGGTATATTATAGATGGGATGCGAGAAACGCTGCATGGTGGTGGCAAAGTTAAAGAAATCATCCGGCAAGCTGACGGAAATTCAGTATCATTGCGTATGGAGCCCCAAGAAGCCTTTATACAGACCCCGCTCGGTATTACTGCCATCAAAGGCAGCACAAGCGGCCTTACATCGATTTCCATCTCCGATCCAGGAACCACACCAACTTCGGCAATTGTTCCAGAGAGTCTCAAACCAGCGGTGAAACAGCTGCAGGAATACTTTGACGGGAAACGCACGACGTTCGACTTGTCGCTGAATTTTAAAGGCACCGACTTTCAACGTCGGGTTTGGCAGGCTTTACTTGACATCCCGTTTGGGAAAACCTGCTCCTATCTGGAGCTCGCACGGAGGTTAGGCGATGTGAAAGCTATTCGTGCAGTAGCGGCGGCCAACGGACAAAACCCCTTTTGGATTGTGGTGCCATGCCACCGGATCATCGGCAGTGACGGCTCCCTCATCGGCTATGCGGGAGGACTGTGGCGGAAAAAATGGTTACTCGAACATGAAAGCCCCTATAAACAACAGTCGCTGTTCGTGTAAAGAAAGTATACACGGAGCCTGTGGTTTTATATTCGGGAAAACATCGACTGCTCCTGATTGTTTTCCTTCAAACGGAATGTTCCGTACAGCAAACAAGTAGTTAGCCATGAACGACAACAAGAAAACAACACCACCGGAAAATGAGGAAAAAGACGATCTGAAGGAAACAGAGAAGGACGAAGAAAGGGAAAAACAAGAGCGTAGGATGGACGAGGAAGTCGAGCAAACCTTTCCGGCCAGCGACCCGCCCTCCTATTCGCAACCTGGGCACGGTAAGCGCAAATCGTAAGTCGGCATGTATAAGGAAGGAAGGCGGCTGTGCGTAAAATTCCTTATCTTCATCCCGAAAATACAGGACAATGCCCACCGTACCTCCACTGAAAATACTGAAAGCCTCCGCTGGGTCCGGCAAGACCTTCAGCCTTACGGCGCATTACCTCACGCTGCTGTTTTCAGGCGAAACCAAATATCGGGAGATACTGGCCATCACATTTACCAACAAGGCCACAGCCGAAATGAAAGGCCGCATCCTTGAGGTGCTGGAAGCACTGGCCATCGGGGATGGAAAGCAAACGGATAAAGCCACCGGCTACCGCGAAATCCTGCTGGAAGCTTATCCGCAGTGGGATGCGGTCACGTTGCAGCAACGTGCAGCGGCGGTGTACCGCAAAATCCTGCACGATTACAGCCGCTTCGCCGTGAGCACCATCGATGGGTTTACGCAGAAGGTTATCCGCGGCTTCACGTTCGAACTGGGTATCGACGCGGGATATAAACTGGAAATGAACATCCGCAAGGTCAAAGCCGACCTCGTGCTCCGCCTCAACCGCCTGCTGGACGAGCGCCCGGACCTGCTGCAGTGGATCATGGACTACGCACAGGTGCGGATAGACCGGGATGAAAACTGGAACTACCGCTGGGCGCTGAGCGATCTGGCTTCGGAAATCTTTAAGGAAGATTTCCAGGACTTCGACAAGGCGGTAGCGGACATCCCCGAACAGGAGCTGTTTGCCAGCTTGGACAGCTACTGCAAAGCGGCCATCAAGCAGTTTGAGGATGCTTTTGAGCAGCTGCTCAAAATGGCCGCCGATACCTTCGCCGCCTCGGGTGTGGATGTGATGGATATGGCGGGGAAGTCGCGCAACCAGCTGGGTAAGCTGGCCAGCCTCTCAGCGCAGAACCCGCACGATACCGTTAAAAAACTGGAGAAGTACATCCACAACCCGGATGAATGGCAGAAAGGCGGGTTGACGGGGCAGATGGCTTCGCTGTATGGCAAGCTGAACCCGGTATTGGAAAGGCTGTACAACCTGTACACGGAGCAAAGCCCGGATTACTACCTGGCCAAAGCCATCGACGAGAACCTCTATTACCTGCGCCTCCTAAAAGAAATGAGTACCCTGCTCGCAGAATGGCGCCGGGATAACGGCGCCCAGCTCATCAGTGATGCGCAGATACTGCTCAATAACATCGGCGTTAATGAGTCGGGCGACCCGACCTTCATCTGGGAAAAGACGGGCAACCGCTTCCGCCATTTTCTCTTCGATGAATTTCAGGACACGTCGCGCAAGCAATGGGACAACCTGCGCCCGCTGCTCATCAACGCCATGGGAAATGCATCGGGCCGACATGCCGAACACCTCATCGTGGGGGATGTCAAGCAAAGTATCTACCGCTGGCGCAATGGCGACTGGCGCATCCTGCTGGACCGTGCGGAGCAGCAGATCGGCACGGCATTCAACGTAACGGATACCGCTGCACTCATCCGCAATGAAACACTGGAAGTCAATTACCGCAGCCATGCCAACATTGTGGCCTTCAACAACCGCATTTTCGAACGTGCCCCCCAGTGGCTGCAGCAACGCCTCAATGACCGTATCCTCACCGAACTGGGCGAAGAGCAATATGCACGCTGGTGGAAACCCTCCGGCAACCACGATACCATCATCCGGGCTTACCGGGATAGCCACCAGCAACTACCGTCCAGCGCAAAGAAGCCAGGCGGTACCGTACAGGTGGAATTCATCGATGTAACGAGCAACAACCACCGCGCCAGCGCAGTGAAGGAAGAAGCACTCACCCGGTTGGCCGGTACGCTCATCGGCTGGCTGTCCGCGGGCACCTACCGGCCGGGGCAAATCGGCATCCTCGTACGCACCAACAACGAAGCCCGGGAAGTCATCCAGTACCTGCTCGATAAACAACGGGAAGCGTCCTTGACATTTGACGTGATATCGGGCGATGCGCTGGCCCTGGCCAATCACCCTGCCATCCGGCTGCTGGTAGACACCCTGCGCGCGTTGGTAGGTAAACTGCCCGACGCGGCATTGTATACAGCCAACTGTGTGCACCTGTACAGCCAACTGCTCCGCCCGGGCGAAGCAGTATTGCCGGATGACTGGACGCGGATAAGCACCTGCAAGCCCACGGAACTGGCGGGACTGCTGCCCGAACCGCTGTGCAGCAATTGGGAGGCATGGTCGCAGTTGCCGCTGGCCGAACTCATCGAGTCGCTTATCGTGGCATATGGGCTGCAGAAAAACGAGGAAAGCCTTCCCTACCTCTTTGCCTTCCGCGACCTCATTGCCGCGTTTACGGCCACTGGCGAGCGCGGAATACCGGCATTCCTCACTTACTGGGAAGAGGATGGCATCGACCGGGCACTACCTGCCGCGGGCGGGTCAGACGCCGTAGAGGTCTTGACCATCCATAAATCCAAGGGACTGGCGTTTGATGTGGTGATGATTCCCTTCTGCAGCTGGCCCATCGACGGGCGTACCAACGGCAATTTCTGGGTAGGTACCGAAGACACGCCCTATGCGCTGCTGCACAAAACCCCCGTCAAGTACAAGAGCGACCTTGGCAAGTCGCGCCTATACCAAGCATATTTCGAAGAGATGCTGTTCAACTACATGGATGCCCTCAACACACTTTACGTAGCCACTACCCGCACGCGCAAACACCTCTATGTTACCGCTCCCGGCAAGAAAGGCGATAGCGAAATCAACACACTGCTTGCCGGTGACCTGCTGCTTGAGGTATTGCCCGGCATTGCGGATGAACTGGAAGTGGCGTTCCGCAGCGGCATCCAGGTGGGTGACGTTCCAGCACCGGATACCCGCGTAACCGAAGCCCCCGCGCCCGACGGCTGGTCTTTTGCCTACTACCCCGCCTCCGCGCGGCTGAAGGAGGAGCTGGTCCGGCCGGAGATACAGGCCGAACTGGACATCGTACGGCTGGATGCCGCCAAACGCCAGGGGCAATTGTTGCATGAGCTGATGGCCGGACTGGTTTCGGCAGCGGATTTGGACGCGCATTTGGACGCATTGCAGACGGAGGGCATGCTCATGGAAGAGGATCGGGCGGACGTACGTACCCTCGCATTGTCGACCTTGAGCCACCCGCAACTGGCCCAGTGGTTCAGCGGTGACTATGAGCACTGGAACGAGCGGAGCATCATCCTGCCGAATGGCCGCACCATGCGCCCTGACAAGGTGCTGGTAAGGCCGGATGAAACCATCGTGGTGGACTTCAAATTTACGCAGCACGAAGACGATGCACACCGCAGGCAAGTATCCGATTACATGCTGACGCTCCGAGAAATGGGCATGCCTGACGTGAAAGGGTATGTGTATTATGGAATGTTAGGCACGTTGGTGGAAGTCTGAATAGCGGGAGGCCAGCACCGCCTTCATTCCCGCCTCATAGGTTGTCGGTGTAAACCCGAATTCGCGGCAAAACCGTTCACTGTCAAAAAAATAATGCTGGTTGTACTGATATTGCATCTCTACCAACTCAGCAATTGTCCGGCTAAAAAGCCCGCCAAACCGCAGCATCCATGGCCGCAGCAGCATACATGCCGGCTTCGTGCCGTACAGGGCAGCCGCTGTTTCGATAAATTGCTGGCCGGTCCACCGCTCGGCCGAGGTAGGCAGGTGCCATACCTGGCCGTATGCACCGGCGGTATTCCCTAAAATCGCCGTAGCTTTTGCCGCATCGGGCGTATAGGTAAACGAATGGATTTTGTGAACGTCGCCTTGCCATTTGGGTTTCTTTCCTTTCGCCATATCCTCCAGCACCAGCAGATTGAGCAACCCGTTACTAGCGTCCGGTCCATAGAAATCGGCACTTCGTGCAATGAGTGCTCGCAACGACTGATCAGCCATAGCTTTATCAATCATACGCACCAATTGCGCGCGCACTTTTCCCTTCCTGGAAGGCGGATCTATCCGGCTCTTCTCGGTCATATGTGGGATACTGTCTTTATCATACATGTATACATTATCGAAAAACACCAACCGGCTCTGATGCGCTAAGCAGGCATCGATCACATGCTGCATTACCGTCGGCCATTGGCGCTGCCATACCCGGCTGTCATAAGGCAATCCGACTGTCAGATATACCACATCCGAGCCTGCAACGGCTTCCGATACCCGCGAGGCATCCAATAAATCTGCAGGGAATAACTCGTCATTTTCATTTACGCGTGTGGGATTGCGGGCGACCAGTCTTACCTTTGAGGTGAACGCCGTCAGTTCCTTCGCCAACAGGTTACCGATTGCTCCCCCAGAACCTAATATCGTTTGCATACCAATTAATTTTATACAAAACTACGGTGCGGTATTTATCTCGGACGATGACTTGGGTTAAGATTTTTGATTGGCAATCATCCGTTTTCTAATTCTGCTGAGGCTTTCGGGTGCCACGCCAAGATATTGGGCGATATACCGCTGCGGCACGCGCCGCAGCATCTCGGGGTTTGTCTTCGTCAGTTCTTCAATCTGCTCTTCGGGCGTTTTGGACAAAAGCGATCGAATCCGCCGGATAGTATCAGTAGCTAAATTTTCGACAATCAGGCCGAACAGCGAGGCTACAGCCGGCGACTCCTTAAGGCAGGTTACGGCATCCTCGCAAGTCAACACCAGACAAGCTGCAGGCTCTAAGGCAATAATATGCGTGGCCGATTTCGCCTGCCTTGAAAAACTCTCCAAATCGGTCACAAACTGATGCTCAAAAGTAAAGTTACATGTTCGTTCATCACCGCGCTCATTGAAGAAATATTGACGCAACGCGCCTTTCATCACAAAAAACACTTCATGAGCCACCTCGCCTTCCTTAAGCAATAATTCTCCGCGTTGATACTGCTTCTTCTTGAAAAAAGAATAGAAATATGCCGCATCCTCTTCGGATATCGGCACATATTTTCGCAAAGCAGCCAAAAAGTTATCCATGGCTTTAAAGGTACAGAAACTTCCTTGCTGCCGCAAATCGGCCTTAAGGGCGACCGCCTGTAACCCGCGTCCGGAGTGGTCGTTGCAATGGGTGGTTGAACGAAGACAATTGCCCGTTAATTTGTAAACGATTTTCATTATGTTTGCTCGGCGAACGTTAAACTCCAGATTCCCGGCATGCCCCCATTCCTCAGACAAGTTGCAGCAGATTTATTATCGCGCTTTGGCGATGACCTGAAAGACGTGGCTGTCGTGCTGACCAACAAGCGTCCCATCGTATTCCTGCGGAAGCACCTGGCCGACCTGTCGGGCAAGCCGCTTTGGAGTCCGTCATTTTTTACCATCCAGGAATTTCTTCGGCAGTCGGCTTCCCTGCCGGAAGCCAGTCCGCTCACCCAATTTTTTGTCCTGCATGGCCTGCATAACGGATTGCTGCGGGAGGAGGGACGGCCCGAGGAGTCGCCGGATGAGTTTTATCCCCTGGCCGAAACCATCCTGAGTGATTTTGCCCAGCTGGACTATGACCTCGTGCAGCCGGAAGAAGTTTACGCCGAGCTGCGCGACATCGCCCTGCTTCAGCAGCGCTTCCCCCACCTCTCGGCCGAACAGCAGCGGTTTATGCGGCAGTTTTGGGAGTCGTTTTCCGTGGGCAAACAAACGGCCATCCAGCAGAAATTTCTGCAGCTGTGGGGGCGCCTGCCGCGGCTGTACCAACGGTTCAAAGAAGAATTGGCCCGCCAGCGGCTGGCCACAACGGCTGGCATTTACCGCGACCTCGTGGAGGGGCGCGCCGCCAACCCTAATTTCCTTGCGGCATATAAACAGGCCGCATTTGTAGGCTTCAACGCGCTCAACCGTTGCGAAGCAAGCCTGTTCACCCGGTGGCAAGACGCCGGAAAGGCGTTGTTCTATTTCGACGCAGACAGCTACTACCTCGATGACGAGTTGCAGGAGGCTGGGCTCTTCCTCCGCAAAAATATCCGGCAATACGGCCTTCGGAATGCGCTGGGCGATTTCCCGGCCGTATTGGGCGCAAAAACCGACCGCATTGAGCTGTTGGCTACCGCGGGCAAGGTGGCACAGGCCAAACTCCTGCCGAACTTGTTGGCCGACCGGGCGGCGGACCGTGAGGCGCCCACCAGCACGGCCGTCATCCTCGCTGATGAGAGCCTGTTGATTCCGGTGTTGCAAAGTTTGCCGGATGGCCTGGATTTTAACGTGACCATGGGCTATCCACTCATGCAGTCTACCTTGTTCGGGTACATCGACGGGTGGCTGGCCGTCCAGCAGCAGCTGGCTGCCAATCAAGGCCGTTTCGTGCATCACCTAGACGTGGAAGCCATGCTCACCCACCCGCTTAGCGGTATATCGCTTGAAGAGCGGATGGCGCTGCAAGAACAGATAACCGCCAACGAATGGCTTGAAGTGCCCGCCGCTGAACTCCGGCTGAAGTCAGGCAGCTATCCGGCCTTCTTCGTTCTGCATAGCAGCAATGAGGCCGTGCTCCAGGCACTGCACGTCTTATTGGACGGCGTGCTACACCACCGCCAGCGTACCGATACCCTGCGGCATATGGAAGCCGTGCTCATCCTGGCGGTGAAGAAAGCGCTCAATCTGCTGCAGGAAGGGCTGGCCAACCACCCTGAATTGCCGATGCCTTTCCTGTGTGCACTCATCCGGAAGGCGCTCCAAGGCGTGTCGGCTCCCATCGAAGGCGAACCGTTAAAAGGCATCCAGATTATGGGGCTGCTGGAAAGCCGCTGCCTCGACTTTGATGAAGTGTATGTCGTGGGAGCGAACGAGGGGACATTGCCCAACATCACGGCGGCGCCTACTTTTATTCCCGACTCCATCCGACGCGCACATGGGCTGCCGGTGCTGGAAAACCAGGATGCCCTCTCGGCATACCTGTTTTACCGCTTGCTGCACCACCCCAGGCGCATTACCGTGGTATACAATGCCGTGGTGGATGACAGCAACAGCGGCGAGGTGAGCCGGTTTGTACGCCAGCTGGCTTTTGAAAGCCGGTTTGCGTTTGCCCACCGCAGCCAGCAGCAACCCATCAAAACGATATCCGCACCGCCTTCGCTCAACCTGCCGAAAACCGGGGCGGCGTGGCACAAGCTGAGCCGCTACCTGGACGATACGAACCCAGACCGGCCGAAGCTCTCGGCCTCAGCGCTGACCACCTACCTGCAATCGCCCTTGCTGTTTTTCCTCAAATATGTAGCAGGCATCAAGGAACCGCCCAGGGTGACGGAGGAATTTGAGCTAAACCGACTGGGCTCCGTGGTGCACCGGGCGATGGAGGATGCGTATACCCAGCTGAAAGCGGAGAACGACCCCATCACGGCTCAAGGCATCCGCCAGCAAATTAAGGCGTTGCCGCGTACCTGCCTGCAAGCGCTGTCAAAGGAACTATACGGCGAGGCCGGAAGGATACAAACGCCCAACAGCATGCAGCGCATCCTGCTCAAGGTCGCCGAAGAGTATGCCGCGGTGTTCCTGCATTATGATGCCACGCACGTGGCCCCGCTGCGCATCGTGGAGCTGGAAAACGAGCGCGATTATTCCTTTGCCTTTCCCATTACGGTGCAGGGCCAGCCCCGCACGGTGCGGCTATACGGCATTATTGACCGGGTGGATGAAGTGAATGGCAAAACGCGCATCGTAGACTACAAAACGGGGCGCGACGAGGTGAAATACAATGGACTGGACACGCTGTTCGCACCGGCATCGGCCAAGAGCAATAAGGCGATGATCCAGACATTGTTTTATACCTATGTGTATGAGCAGGTAACAGGCAAGCGCGGCGTGGAGCCCAACCTGTACATTGCCCGCAGGCTACGCAAAGAAGGGCCGCTGTTTTACATGAGCGGGCGGGGCGGGCGGTACCTTGCCGAAGGTGCAGCATTGGAAGATATCAAAGCCCAATTCGAGGTATTCCTGCGGCAGACGCTGGAGGAGCTGTTCAACCCGGACATTCCCTTCCGCCATAATCCTGATGCGGTGCATTATCCCAACGACCCGTACCGGGAGTTTATCGGGATGCCTCACCCGGCGGAAGACGAATAACGGCAATTACCCCAACCGCTCTGCAATTGCGGCGATGCCATGTTTCTTGGCCACCTCCACGGCCATACGGCTGCGCTTCCCCGTGGTGCAGTAAAAAACAACCGTCCGGTCATTACCGGCCCATTCGGCCGCACGCTGCGGCAATTCATGAAGCGGAATGTTAATGTGGTCATCCGCGTGACCTTCTTCGTACTCCCACGCTTCCCGTACGTCCACCAACAAAGCGCCACCGGGCAGAGCACTCACTTCAACAGGCCTTCCCCCGGACTCCGCTTCCGGGACATAGCTCGTCTGTAATGCCTGGATATGCTTGTTTTCCTCAACGGCTGAAAAGCTGAACTGCTGATAACCGTTGCCGCGGATATCCACCAAAAGCAACCTGCCTGCCAGCACTTCGCCATACCCCCCTAACACTTTAAGGGCTTCATTAACCATCAGGGTACCGATGATGCCCGGCAACACGTTGAGCACGCCATCGATGGCACATGAGCCGCATTCGGCCGGCGGCTCAGGGTACAGGCAGCGGTAGGTGGGCCCTCCCGCATAATTAAATACCGACACCTGCCCCGTGTAGCGGTCGATAGCGCCCGACACGAACGGCACGCCTTGGATGACGCAGGCATCGTTGACCAAATACCGGGTTTCAAAGTTGTCCGTGCCGTCAATCACCAGGTCATGCGCGCCGACGAGCGACAGTGCATTGCTGGTTGACAGCGCTTCGGCATAGGCAGTGAACCGGACAAGCGGCTGCTGGGCGGCCAACCGCCGCACGGCCGTTTCGGCTTTGTTATTCCCGACATCGCCTGGCGAAAACAGCACCTGCCGGTGCAGGTTGTGGTAACTTACCGTGTCGGCATCGATGACGCTGAGGTGCCCTATGCCGGCCATGGCCAGGTATTGCAACACGGGGCATCCCAGCCCCCCTACCCCCACAACCAATACACGGGCGGCTTTCAGGCGCTGCTGGGCTTCCCGCCCGAAGCCGGATAATTTCAGGTGGCGGTCGAAATAATGGATTTCCGTTTGCGTCAGTTGCTGTGCCATATTCAAGGCAAACTTAACCAATTTCTTCCGGTAACGGGAATTTGCCGTTGGCTTCGCCGCCATGCAACGCGTGGTCCCAGTCCTTCCAGACGGGTTCATACCCTGCTTCCCTGATGACCTGTGCGATGATGGCCGGACTGCGCCCGTCGTCAATCTCAAACTGCTCAAGGCTCTGAGGCTCCACAGCATAACCACCGGGATTGGTCTTCGACCCGGCACTGATGGACGTAATCCCCAGCTTGATGATGTTGTCGCGAAACCGCGGGCTTTCACGGGTAGACATGGACAGTTCCACCTCGCCATTGAACAGCCGCCATGCACAGATTAGCTGCACCAATTCCCGGTCGGTGATGACCGACTTGGGCTGCAGACCGCCCACATGGGGACGTAGGCGGGGAAAGGACACCGAAAATTTGCTTTGCCAGTACGTCCGCTCAAGGTATTGCAGGTGCAGCGCCGCAAAAAAGCTATCGGTCCGCCAATCATCGAGCCCGAGCAAGGCGCCGATGCCGATTTTATGGATACCGGCCCGGCCAATACGGTCAGGGCATGCTAACCGGTAATCGAAGTTGGACTTTTTGCCCTTGGGGTGGTGCTTCCGGTAATCTTCCCGGTGGTAGGTTTCCTGATAGACGAGGATGGTATTCACGCCCCGAGCACGCAGCTCGGCATAGTCAGCCTCGTCCAATGGCTGCACTTCCATGGCAATGTGCTGGAAATGTTGTTTCACCAAGGGGAGCATCTGGCGGAAATAGGACATCCCCACGAGTTGCTGGGCCTCGCCCGTGACCAACAGGATATGCTGATACCCCATCGCCTTCACGGCAAGCAATTCCTGCAGCAGTTCTGCAGCTGTTAGCGTTTTGCGGGGGATTTGGTTATCCAGGCTGAATCCGCAGTAGGTGCAGATATTTTGGCATTCGTTGGAGAGGTATAGCGGTGCGTACAGTTGGATGGTCTTACCGAAACGTTTTTGTGTGGCCTGCTGGCTGAGTAGCGCCATCTGCTCCAGATAGGGTGCGGCCGCCGGAGAAATCAACGCCTTGAAGTCGTCCAATGTCCGTTGCTTCCTGGCCAACGCCCGCCGGACCTCCGCATCGGTCTTATTGTAAATAGACCGCAGCTCCTCGTTCCAATCGTATTGGTTGAATATCGATGTAAACATACTTTCTAATCCAAAAATGCCGTAAGCGGGCTTGTTGCGGAAGCGACCGATTGCTCGCCGGGCAGCCCGGCGAGAAAAGCCTGCCGCCCTGCACGGACCGCCCATTTGAACGCTTCAGCTATCTGCACCGGGTCGCCCGCCGTAGCCATTGCGGTATTGACCAGCACGGCATCGGCACCCAATTCCATCGCCTGTGCGGCGTGGCTGGGCGCTCCAATGCCCGCATCTATCACCACCGGTACGTTGGCCTGATCAATGATGATGCGCAGCATATCCAGCATGGCCAGCCCTTTGTTGCTGCCGATGGGTGCGCCCAATGGCATGACGGCTGCCACGCCTACTTCTTCCAGCCGTTTGCACAGCACCGGATCAGCATGGCAATACGGCAGCACCACAAAACCAAGCTTAACCAATTGCTCAGCGGCGGCCAGCGTTTCAATCGGATCGGGCATGAGGTATTTCGGGTCTGGATGAATCTCCAGTTTCAACCAGTTGGTTTCCAGCGCTTCCCGCGCCAATTGCGCAACAAATACTGCCTCCGTAGCATTACGTACGCCTGAAGTATTCGGCAGTAGTTGGATATGTGCATGTGCTAAATGCCGCAGCAAGGTATCTTCTTCCTGCCCGGTGTGCTCCACGCGCTTCAGTGCGACCGTCACAAGCTCGGTTTCCGAAGCCAGCAGGGCATTTTCCATCAGTTGATGGTCGCCGAATTTCCCTGTACCTGCAAATAAGCGGGAGGAAAATGTCTTGTCAGCTATTTTTAGTATGTCGTTCATTTTTTTGGTGATTGGTGGTCAGTGATGGGTGGTGGGTAATCGGTGAAGGGTGATGGGTGTTCAGCTGTGCGATAATGGCTTCGCAAGCGGTTGCCTTGTCCATGGCGGCGTGTATCGCTCCGGAAACAGCTACACCATGTATACCCGTATTTAGCAGTCCGCCGATATTTTCGGGGGTAATGCCGCCAATAGCTATTATCGGGATGCGGACACCGTGGATCCGCGCAGCGGCTACAATCCGGTGTATACCTTCCCCTCCCAGTACGGGGCTTAGCTTCTCCTTTGTCGATGTAAAACGGAAAGGCCCTACCCCGATGTAGTCGATGTCGTATTGGCTAAGCCGGAGCACATCGTCCAAGGTATTGGCGGTGCAGCCTATTATCTTGCCGGCACCAAGCAGATGCCGTGCCTCCGATGGGTGCATATCGTCTGCACCAAGATGCACACCGTCTGCATCCGCGGCTTTTGCCGCGTAGACATCATCGTTGATGATCAACGTGGCGCCGTAGTGTCTTATTCGCGGAAGTATCCGCAGCGCCTCAGCCAACCGCTCTTCTGTACGGGCCTCTTTCATGCGCAACTGTACCCACGAGCATCCGCCCCGACAGACGTCTTCCACCTGCTGGGCAATAGGATAATCGGGTAATGGGTGCGTGATGTAATGCAATTTATCAATGGTGTTCACGTTTCTCCTCATTAATCATTGTCAATTCATGGCCGATACCGGTCGCAGGGTCGCAGCCGCCGCTTGGTACGTCTCAAACCGTTGGAGTGGTTGCCCGCCCTTCCAGATATATCCCAGGGCGGCAGCAGCACCAAACCCATGTGACGACACGGCGGGTAGCCGTTCTGGCGTAATTCCGCCCAAAGCGACCCACAGCGTATTTCCTTGAGGCCGGTGGCTAGTCAGTAACGGCGCATTGCCCGGATAGCCCTTTTTGGAAATACTGTCAAACACCGGACTGATAAACGCACGGTCGGCCACCCGGGCAGCCGCCGAAACCTCCGCAGGTGTGTGCGTCGAACAAGACACCAACCCCTCAACGGGTGGCACCCCTTTTTCAAGCAGGACACCCAACGGAAGATGCACACCCAGCAGGCCGAATTCAGCAGACAACGCCATGTGCCCGTGGATAACGATACGTTTATGGAAATCGGCGTAGATTCTTCGCAACAGCGCCCGCATCTCGTATCGGCTCGATTGGGGCTTGCGCAGGTGAAGCCCGGATAAACCAGCTTCAAACATGCTGTTGAGCACATCGGCTTCTCCCGGAAAGAAATCTTCTTGCGTAATCACCAGCAGTTGCATACGGCCATCAAGAATAAAGTTCAAAATTATTTTCCCGAAATTCTTTCGCCTTCTCCTCCATCCCCTTTGCCCGGGCTTCCGCACTGTCTATACCATTGTCCTCGGCATATTTCCGCACATCTTGCGTGATTTTCATGCTACAGAAATGCGGGCCGCACATGCTGCAAAAGTGGGCCGTTTTGGCCCCTTCGGCCGGCAGCGTTTCGTCGTGATATTCGCGGGCCGTATCGGGGTCCAGCGCTAAGTTGAACTGATCCTCCCAGCGGAACTCAAACCGGGCCTTGCTCATGGCATTGTCCCGATGCTGCGCACCCGGGTGCCCCTTGGCCAAGTCTGCGGCATGTGCTGCTATTTTGTAAGTAATAACCCCGTCTTTGACATCCTTCTTATTAGGCAGGCCAAGGTGTTCCTTGGGCGTTACATAGCAAAGCATGGCGGTGCCAAACCAGCCGATCATCGCGGCCCCGATGGCCGAAGTGATATGATCGTAGCCCGGCGCAATATCCGTGGTAAGCGGCCCCAACGTATAGAATGGGGCTTCTTTACATGCGGCCAGTTGCTTATCCATGTTGGCCTTTATCATGTGCATCGGCACATGCCCCGGTCCTTCTATCATCACCTGCACATCGTGCCGCCAGGCGATTTCCGTCAGCTCACCCAAGGTATCCAGTTCGGCAAACTGCGCCTCGTCGTTGGCGTCGGCGATGGAGCCGGGGCGCAGGCCATCACCCAGGGAAAACGCCACATCATACCGCTTCATAATTTCGCAGATATCCTCGAAATGCGTATACAGGAAACTCTCCTGGTGATGGGCCAGGCACCATTTAGCCATAATAGACCCACCACGCGACACGATACCGGTTGTCCGTTTCGCCGTCAACGGCACATAAGGCAACCGCACCCCCGCGTGGATGGTGAAGTAATCCACCCCTTGCTCGGCCTGTTCGATAAGGGTATCCCTGAATATTTCCCATGTCAATTCCTCCGCTTTACCTCCCACTTTTTCCAACGCCTGGTAGATAGGTACCGTGCCGATGGGCACGGGCGAGTTGCGGATGATCCACTCGCGGGTTTCATGGATGTTTTTACCCGTGGAGAGATCCATCACCGTGTCGGCGCCCCACCGGATTGCCCACACGAGTTTTTCGACCTCTTCCTCGATGCTGGAGGTCACCGCCGAATTGCCGATGTTGGCATTGATTTTCACGAGAAAATTACGCCCGATAATCATGGGCTCCGTCTCGGGATGGTTGATGTTGGCGGGAAGTATTGCCCTGCCCAGGGCTATTTCCTGCCGGACAAACTCCGGCGTGATGAAGCCATCATGCACATGTGCGCCAAAATTCTGGCCTTTGTGCTGCTGCCACATCGCGTCGTCCTTGCGGTAACATTGCTCCAGCCGCTGGTTTTCGCGGATGGCGACAAACTCCATTTCCGGCGTAATGATACCTTGCCGGGCATAATGCATCTGCGACACGTTTTTCCCCGCTTTGGCCGCACGGGGTGTCGCACTATGCTCGAACCGCAGGTAGTTTAGTGCAGGGTCGGAAAGGCGCGATTGGCCATACGCGGAAGATACCCCCGGCAGCATGTCGGTATCGCCACGTCCGGCAATCCAGCGTTCGCGGATGCGGGGCAACCCAAGCCGCACATCGATATCGACATTAGGGTCGGTATACGGTCCGCTCGTATCATACACGGTTACGGGCGGGTTATCCTCCACCTCATTGCGGAAGCGGTCTGTGGTTTTGGAAAGCGAAATTTCACGCATTGGCACACGGACATCATGGAGCGTTCCTGACACATAGATCTTCTTTGATTGCGGAAATGGTGTCCGTGTGATGGTGGTTTCGTTAGGGAGCTTTTCGGTTTTCATATCGTTCTATTTTGGATGGGTTATCCCCCTTGGGCCGCTTTGATTACCATGATGCGATCCCGGGGTTCAAGGAGTTTGGTATTCCAATGGCTTTGTGGGATAATGGTTTCGTTGACCGCTACAGCCACGCCTTTGGCGTGTACAACGCCATAGGTGCGCAACACTTCCGAAAGTGGCGCCTCCGGTTTTGTAACAACTGTTTGGTGGTTAATAATGACTTCCATAGTGAGCATGTGTTAACATGCTTTAGGAAGCCACCAAGGTGTGAGGAATCCGTTACTTTTCCCTTCGCAGGCATTATCCTGAGCAGGTTATGAGGGTTATTCTCAGCCTCCCGCGTATTACCGCGGGAAACACCCCTAAAGCATTGGTGCCAAAGATAAGGTTTTTTTGGATAATGGCAACTGTTTTTCGGTCCAGGTATATCGTCCCTCATGGTCAGCGCGACAGCATGCTGGGCACTGCTTGGGTTCGGTAGCCGCGCCTGCATAGGTTACCCCTGCTGTACTTCTTCGCTACTTCTTATTTACACATACCTTACCTTTTATTCGATATTTATTCGGTGTTTATTCGGATCATGTTCGGAGCTTGCTCGGTTGTTAACCGAATAAACTAAAAAGAAAATGCAACTGATGTTCATACCATTATCCTGTTTCATGTAAATTTGGGGTAAGGTTGGTTTAAGTCATTAGTATGGAGACCTGCCTGAAGTCAGGCCGCAAACGGGACATCGCATCGGGGCCTTAGGATGGCGAAAAGCGGACAAAACTACACCATTTACACTATTAAGCGTACCGAAGGAGAGTGTTACCGGGCAGCTTGTACAATCGCCAGCCGCTGTGCTACTTTGCCGGCAATTTCAAGAAAAGCGGCACGTGCTGAACTGTTTTCGTCCAACATCACTGGCAAGCCATTGTCTCCGGAGTCACTGATGCTCTTCACCAACGGGATTTCGCCCAGAAACGGCGCTTCAAATCGTTCAGCCAAGCGTTTACCGCCGTCTTTGCCAAAGATGTAGTATTTATGATTAGGCAATTCTGCCGGCGTGAAGTAAGCCATGTTTTCGACAACGCCCAGCAGCGGAATATTGATGGCATCCATCAAGAACATGCCGATGCCACGAACGGCGTCTGCCAAAGCAACATGCTGCGGCGTAGTGACTATCACCGCTCCGGCGATGGGGAAACCCTGGGCTACGGTAATATGTACGTCGCCCGTGCCCGGAGGAAGATCAACTATCAGATAATCCAACTCGCCCCAGTCCGCATCATTAAACAACTGCTTGACGGCCGTACTGACCATTGGGCCGCGCCAAGGAACGGGCTGATTCGGATCGGTAAAGAACCCAATAGACAGTAATTTCAAGCCGTATTTTTCAATGGGCTCAATCTTCGTCTTGCCATCGGCTGTTTTGGAAGCCTTGGGATGCGCACCCTCCAGCCCAAACATGATGGGCAGCGATGGCCCGTATATATCTGCATCCAGGAGTCCCGTGCTGGCGCCGGTAGCTTGCAGGGCCAGCGCCAGATTAGCAGCGACGGTAGATTTACCTACCCCCCCCTTGCCAGATGCGACCAAAATAATATTTTTGATGTTGGCCAACTGGCTGTGCCTGGAGCCAACCACATTGGACGTCATATTGATGTCTACGGCAATATCTTTATCCACGAAGAGCGCGATGGCATTGCGGCAAGCATGTTCGATATGCCCTTTCAATGGGCATGCCGGGGTGGTAAGCACCACATCGAACCGAATTTTCGACGGCGTGATTTCCACATTCCGAATCATATTCAGCGTGACCAGATCCTTCTTCAGATCCGGATCATCTACATGGCTCAACGCATGCAACACTTGTTCTTTCGTAATCATCTCGTTTCTATCGCTGTTTGCAAGTACAAACCGAGCAAAAATAGTCATTTAAAACTAAATTTGGGCGTTCCCGCCGGCCTTAAAAGGAAAATTATCATACGAGGAAACTGCCAAACGCCAAACACAAACTTGCCATATCTTTGTTTTTAATGATATTTATCCCGTATTTAGGCACACAGAATAGACCGGTATTGTTACGAATTGTATGTTTAGGGAACTGTTAAATAAAATAACCAAACGGCAGCTTGTCATTGGAGGTATCATATTGGGCGTCGTCGTCGTGAGTGGCATCGTCGCTTTTGCGGTTGCATACCATAAGCGGGAGGCACTACTGGCATCTACCATTGCTCGGATACAATCTACATTAACCGACGAACATCAAATCGACCTCACGATAGGAAGGGCCTATTTTTCTGGGCTGACCACCGTCACACTTGAAGATGTAAAAGCTATCCCGCAAGGCAAGGACCAGCTGGCTGGCGTGAAATCAATTGCCGTAAGCGTAAAATTATTTCCCTTGATCACAGGTGACGTCAGGTTCGGCCGTCTACGTGTACACGACGCCCGCATCCAACTCGTCAAAAGAGACAGCATCGGGAATTACGATTTCCTTTTTAGGGAAGCGGATACCACGGCAACCTATACCTCCGAACTTACGGGGGATACGGAGGAGGGCAATCTTAATATGGCTAACACAGCCAACCGGATGCTCAACAACATACTTTATAAAATTCCTGAAGACATGGAGTTGCGTAACTTACTGCTGACCTATCGCGACGACAGTATTCAACAACGAATCAGCATTCCAAAGGCCGACATTGACAATGGTAGTCTCACCTCTGCCATCTTCCTCAATGACAACGAAGCGGCGTGGCAGGTTTCGGGGAAACTCAATCCGGGCAGACGACAGCTTTATGTAAAGGTACACGCCAACGGCCAGCAAATCGCACTGCCTTTGCTCGAGCAGAAGCTCGGCTTAAAATTGAGTTTTGACACGATCGAGACCCGCCTGCGGGAAGTGTACTGGACCAACAACGAATTCTTGCATATTAAAGGTGAGTGGGCGGTTAAAAACCTAACGGTCAACCATTGGCGTATCGCCCAAGAAGATGTTATCCTGCCCGATGCCCACGTCGATGCCGAGATCATCGTTGGTGATAGCGAAGTGGAGCTTTCCAAGGAATCAACCATAACCGTCAAGAAATTGCAAATCCACCCGTTTATCCGCTATACGGCGTTCCCAGACACCACTTACGCCATTGCGCTGGTAACTCCCGAGATGGACGCACAGGATCTATTTGATGCATTTCCGGATGGGCTTTTTGAATCATTAGAAGGCATACGCCTATCCGGCAAAATCCAATACAAGCTGGAAGCGTTTCTTGACACCAGCAATCCAGATAGTGTCCAGTTTAGTTCAAAAATGGAGCAAGAAGGATTTAACGTCAATGCATGGGGCAAGGCTAATATTCCGAAAATCAACACAACGTTTGTGTATACGCCCTATGAAGAGGGAAAGCCCGTGCGCGAGATTATTGTAGGCCCCGAAAATCCGAATTTTATTCCGCTTGCGGAGATTTCGCCAAACCTCAAGAACGCCATCCTGACTACGGAAGATCCTTCATTCTTTAGCCACAACGGCTTTGTTGAGGAGGCCATCCGGTCTTCCATTGCTATAAACTACAAGGAAAAAGCATTTAGACGTGGCGGCAGCACCATCTCCATGCAACTGGTCAAAAATGTATTCCTCAACCGCAATAAAACGATAGTACGCAAACTGGAAGAGATACTCATCGTATGGCTGATGGAAAGCACCCATGCAGTAAGCAAAGAACGGATGTACGAAGTCTACCTCAATATTATTGAATGGGGGCGCAATGTCTATGGCATCAGCGAAGCGTCGCGGTATTACTTCGGCAAACATCCCTCTCAGCTCTCCCTTGGGGAGAGTATTTATTTGGCGAGCATCGTCCCCAGACCTAAGACGGGCTTATATTCCTTCGCTTATGATGGCAGTCTTAAGTCATATATTTCTCCGTATTTCAGTTATATCGGCAATATTATGGCAAGGCGCGGTTTGGCACCTGCCGATTCCTCGACGAGCTATGGCTTTTATACCGTGCGCTTACGCGAAGCCCTGCGTCCGGAAAGACCGGCGGTAGACACCTTGCAGCTTCAGATGCCTGCTACCGACTTTGACGCTGAGTTGGAGGAAGTACGTGGCCTGTTGGATCGCATATTTAGCAAGGATAAAAAACAGGAAGAAAATCCGGAGGACCCGCAATGAAAGTAACCATCAATCAAAAAGAGTTCGAGCGCATCATTGACTACAACCAAATCAAGAAGCGGATCCGGCTTATCGGCATACAGCTCAATGTGGCATACGAGCATCAACACCCGATTTTTGTCGGCGTGCTCAACGGCTGTTTTATGTTCATGGCCGACCTGATGAAACAAATCCATATCGCCTGCGAGGTGTCATTCGTCAAACTTTCATCCTATGACGGTTCGGCCCGGCGGGATCAAGTAACGGAACTGATCGGCTTGGACGTCGACCTGGAGGGCCGGGATATCGTTATCGTTGAGGATATTGTCGATACAGGCAACTCCCTCAAGCATACCCTTGATTTGGTAAACAAACAAAACCCTGCCTCAGTAGCGGTGTGTACGCTGCTGCTAAAACCCAGTGCGGTGACCCATACTTTTGACAATATCGCTTATGTAGGATTTGAGATCGACAACGCTTTTGTGGTCGGATATGGGCTAGACTACCGAGGCCTCGGGCGGACGCTGCCCGATATTTACAAGGAAATCACTTCCTGAGGATCCCAGAAAACCGCACGGAAATTCACTATTCGGTCATCCACCACCTCTACCCCTTCGTTCTCGAGCAACTGTTGCATTAACGTTGAGCTTCCAAACGCCATTTTGCCACTCAGGACACCTATGCGATTGACCACGCGGTGAGCGGGCACGGGTGGATTGGCCCGGTGAGCAGCGCGCATTGCGTACCCCACCATCCGTGAAGACCCAGCAGCGCCCAATGAACGCGCAATGGCCCCATAGGAGGTCACCCGCCCTTCCGGAATTTGCCGGACAATTTCATACACCCGTTCAAAAAAGTTTGCCGTGCCTTTTATCTCCATACCTTGCCTACGACATCGTTTTCGTAAAAAAATCAACGTCATCCGTGCTGCAGCTCAAAAATTTAAGCTATAATTGAAAAAAAATCAATTATAATCAGCAGCAACAAAGCTAAACTATTTATTTGATTAACTTATCAATAGCATTATGAACACTTCATCATATGGCAAAAGCCGGCGGTTAAATGGTTTGTTTGCCGTCGTTTTGGCGAGCGCCGTGTCCGCCTCATGTACCACCTCAGCAACAAGTGATGGCTGGCAATCCTTGTTTAACGGTGAAACGTTGGAGGGATGGCGATCAGTGGGAGGCGAGGCCCCTTACGCGGTTGAAGACGGTGCTATCGTCGGAACAATGACTGCGGGCACACCCAATTCGTTCCTGATTACAGAACAGGAGTATGGCGATTTTATCCTTGAGTTGGAAGTAAAACTGGAAGGGGAAACAACCAATTCCGGCGTTCAGACGCGCAGCCATATCAATGAAAACGGCAACGGGCGAGTTTACGGAAGGCAGGTGGAAATAGACCCTACACCTCGGGCTTGGACAGGCGGCATTTATGATGAAGCACGCCGCGGTTGGCTTTATCCACTTGACTTGAATGAAGAAGCCAAAACGGCTTATAAAAAGGACGCTTACAATCATATTCGCATCGAGGCTATTGGCAATGAAACAAAAACATGGATAAACGACATCCCGGTAGCCCATGTGGTCGACACCATCGATGCCACCGGCTTCATTGGGTTACAGGTGCATAGCATTAACGACTCCTCGTTGGCTGGGAAAAAGGTCTATTTCAAAAATATCCGGATTCAAACCGAAAATCTGCAACCGAAGGATTTTCCGTCCGGCATCTACACCGTAAATTTGACACCAAATAGCCTCACAGCCTATGAAGAACAAAGTGGATACAAGCTGCTCTTCGACGGAACCAGCAATACCGGCTGGGTAGGTGCATATAAAGACACATTCCCCGTCAAAGGATGGGATATCAAGGATGGCAGCATTACGGTATTGCCCGCTGATGGCGGAGAGTCTACCAATGGGGGTGATATCGTGACCACCGAGCAGTTTAGTGCTTTTGACCTGTCGTTTGAGTTTAAGCTCACCGAAGGTGCCAACAGCGGCGTAAAATATTTCGTCACGCTTTCCGAAAAGAATACAGGGTCGGCTATTGGGCTGGAGTACCAAGTACTGGATGACGAGCGGCATCCGGATGCTAAAATGGGTAAAGACGGAAACCGTACACTGGCCTCGCTATATGACTTGATCAAGGCTAACAAAAGCAGCCGTTCGACACGTAATATCGGCGAATGGAACAAAGGCCGGATTGTTGTAGCACCGGACAACACCGTCACCCACTATCTCAACGGCGAAAAGGTCGTGCAATATGTACGCGGTTCGGACGAATATAAAAGATTGGTCAGCGAAAGCAAGTACAAAAACTGGGAGAATTTCGGCCAGGCAGACAAGGGGCATATTTTGCTACAGGATCACGGCGACCGGGTAAGTTTCCGCAGCATAAAAATCAAGAGCCTTTAAAACCATTGATTTTTGCCTAACTTTACTGCCTTTAATTTGATTATGGCAATGAAGTGGTTTGTATTGGTAGTCAGTTTTTGGTTTGTCCATGCCTATGCTGTTTTTGCCCATGCGCCAAATGCCTTACCGCAAGAGCCGCTGATCTTATCCGCACGTGATTCGACAAAGCAAGCGCAAATCGCTGAAAAAAAACGACTGGCTGACTCCATTGCACGTGTGCAGGACTCATTGCGTATGCAGTACATCGGTATGCCAGATCCTGAACGGCCCAACCAATTCGCTGATAGTTTGCGGGAGCTTTTGGTCGTGGAAAAAGGCGACTTCATAAGCTGGCTGGCATTTGCCCGTTCATTGGAAGAAGACATCAAGATAGACGACGAGAAGCCCCGTCGCGAGCCGTGGATTATCATGGCCATCGGCATACTCTTGCTTTTCCTCGGAATTGTGCGGGCTGCGTTTCCCAATGAAGTGGCATCCATCGTCCAAGCATTTTACAGCGATCGCATGTTATTACAAATCAACAAGGAAGACACCTTGTACAGTTCCTGGCCTTTTGTCTTTTTATATGTATTGTTTGGTTTTGCGCTGGGGCTGTTCCTCTACTTATGCAGTTTGTATTATAGCACGCATACCGGTTCCAACGGCATTGAGACCTTTTTCGGGATTTCCGTTTTTGTCATGGTATTGTTTATACTCAAAATTATCGCCACGCGATTTTTGGGATTTGTTTTTGATATGCAACGCCTCGTGCGTGAATATGTATCGATATTATATTTAAGTTATTTTAATGCTGCGCTGGTATTTCTGCCCGTTATATTAGTATTAAGTTTAGCTCCACAGAACCAAATGGTTTGGGTCATTCCCATGACGTTGATTGTCGTATCCTGTTTGTTCATTTTCCGGTTTGCAAAGACGGCTACCAACTTGCTAACCAATCACCGATTTTCAAAGTTTTATTTATTTATGTATCTTTGCTGCCTCGAAATCGCTCCAGTACTTATTTTGATAAAAGTACTCAGTAATTAAGGAAAAAAACATGCAAGTGTCAGAAGCAGATAGAGCAAAGAAAGTAAAAAGCATTTTAGTGACGTTGCCTAAGCCCGAGAACGAGAAATCACCATATTTCGCTTTGGCACAAAAGTATAACCTAAAGCTTGATTTCAGAGCCTTTATTCATGTGGAAGGTGTCCCCGCACGCGATGTCCGTAAAGAGCAGCGGATTAATCCCGCGGATTTCACTGCAGTCATCTTCACCAGTCGCAACGCTGCTGACCATTTCTTCCGCATTTGCGAAGAAATGCGCTACGACGTACCTGCAGACCTGAAATACTTCTGTCTTTCGGAAACCATCGCTTTGTACCTGCAAAAGTACATCCAGTACCGCAAACGCAAGATTTTCTTTGGCAAGCAAACAGCTAAGGATTTGGCCGATGTATTAAAGAAACATGCCAAAGAAAAGTTTTTATATCCATGCTCTGACGTAGCCAATGAAGAAACCTATAATTGGCTGCAGGAAAACGGCTATCAGGTCACACCCGCCGTGCTTTTCCGTACGGTGGTAAGCGATTTGTCCGATTTAAAAGACGTATTTTACGATATTATCGTCTTTTTCAGCCCGTCCAGCGTGCAATCCCTATTTGAAAACTTCCCCGACTTCAAGCAAAACAACACACGTCTCGCCGCCTTCGGATCCAGCACTCATCAAGCCATATTAGACAGGGGTTTGATCCTGGATATAGCAGCCCCAACACCCGAAGCGCCCAGCATGACCATGGCGGTTGAACAATACATCAAAATGGCAAACAAATAGGCCATTTCTCACGTGCTGCATTGCGCTGGGACGGCTTTTTTTAAAAATATCTTTCTCTTCGGTCGGGAAATATCATTTCTTTTAATAAATTTATGCCGTCGTTCTGATAGCGATTAGCGCAGAATTCCATCTACATAGAAAACGTTATTTTGAGCATGTTAGAAAAGATAATTACATTTGCGCCAATGAAGCAAACAAACGATTTGAAGATATTTTTGGTTTGAAATTTGCTATCATACGGGTTATTAATCATGGACTTTATGGATAAATCACGAAAATTGTTTGTAAAGTTAAAAACCATTAGTGACCATGGCATTCTGCTTATAATCAATAGAATCTAAATGAACAAAAGATATTTACTACTAGTTCCCATCTTCATATTCGTTATTTTCTCAGTTGGTTGTAGTCGTTCGGGCGGAGGTGAGTTGGTTGGCGTAAAACGTGAGCGTTTAAAAACCAACCGCGTTCCTCATGGGATGGTGCTCGTTCCAGGCGGCACATTTATCATGGGCCAATCGGATCAGGATATCACCTTTGCACAGGTTGCTCAAAACAGACAGGTTACCATATCGTCGTTTTACATGGACGATACCGAAATCTCCAACAGCGAATACCGGCAATTCGTCAATTGGGTTCGTGACTCCATTTTGATATACAATTTTTTACAGGATGACAATTACTTTGTACAGGTGGAGGGCACTAATGAACGATACATCGATTGGTCCAAAGTAAACAACGGCAAGCGCTCGTTATGGAATTCGAAGGACCAGGCCGTCCGTGAGCGCACGCGGCAAATGTACTATCAAGGTGAAGACCGCATTTTTGGGAAGGACGAACTTGATGTGCGTTTACTGCGCTATCATTATGAGTGGTATGACTTACGCGCTGCTACCGCTGCAAAAAACGATCCTACGAAAACACGTTCTGACTTTATCCGGCGTGACACCATTCTGGTGTATCCGGACACGACTGTCTGGCTTAATGATTTCAGCTATGCCCAAAATGAGCCCATGGTTGAGGGATATTTTTCACATCCTTCGTTTGACGAGTATCCTGTAGTAGGTGTCACCTGGCGCCAAGCCCAGGCTTTTAATACCTGGCGCTCCCGGCTTTTTGAGAATCACCAGCGGAGCCGGGGCGGAAATCGCGAAATCAGACAACCTTATATGCTGCCTTCTGAGGCAGAATGGGAATATGCGGCTCGAGGAGGCCGCGTCGGCTCACCATATCCTTGGGGAGGCCCTTCCGCACGGAATGCAAAGGGTTGTCTTATGGCCAATTTCAAGCCTGGAAGGGGGAACTACATTGACGACGGCGCTGCATATACCGCTCCCGTCTACTCATATTTCCCCAACGACTTCGGTCTGTACAATATGGCCGGCAATGTGGCGGAGTGGACTTCTTCTTCCTTCAATGAGTCTGCGTCCTCTTTTGTTCATGACATGAATCCCACCTATCGATATGACGCCAAACCAGGAGACCCCCAGTCTCTGCAGCGTAAAGTCATCCGAGGCGGCTCGTGGAAAGATGTTGGGTACTTTTTGCAAAATTCTGCACGTGCCTATGAATATCAAGATACCGCCAAATCTTATATCGGCTTTAGAAGTGTGTCGGCGTATCCGGGTGTAGATCCAATGAATAATTAACAAAACCATAATCAACTTTCAAACAACTTATTTTTATTTCAGTACTACCATGGCAGAAAAACGTAAATTTAAAGTAGGTATTAATAACATCGTATCCTGGGGAGCGACCGTGGTCATTATCGGACTCATGGCAAAACTACAGCATTGGCCGGCGGGGGACTGGTTAATTGTGTTGGGGCTTGGCACCGAAGCCGTGTTATTTTTTCTGTTAGGGTTTCAAACGGAAGAGAAAGATGTGGACTGGACACGGGTGTACCCGGAACTGGCCGAAGATTATAAAGGCGAACTACCTAAAGCTTCCGTTGCCGCATCACCCGTGTCAAATGTAGGCACTACCGCAGCACTTGACAAGATGTTACAAGATGCCCGAATAAGCCCCGATTTAATCGGAAACCTTGGCGATGGTCTGCGTACATTCGGCGAAAAGGTGGCTGCCATCTCCAATGTATCCGATGCATCGCTGGCAACCAGCCAGTTTACTGAAAAAATAAAAGGCGCAACCAATAGCTTTGATAAACTGAACGTCGCTTTTGAAAAGGCTTCCAGTGATTTGGCAAATATCGGCAGCGCCAGCACCGATGCCAAGACTTATCAAGAACAGGTAAATAAGCTTGCAACCAATCTGCAACAACTTAACGCGGTGTACGAGCTTGAGCTCAAAGAGTCAGGCAGTAAGCTGAAGAGCATCACCCAACATTATGACAGCATTGCACAAACACTGAAAAACTTCGGCGAATCGGCTACCGATGCGCAACAGCTCAAAGAGCAGGTGAGCCATTTGAATAAGAGCCTCGCCTCGCTAAATGCCATTTACGGCAATATGCTGGCCGCCATGAATCAACCACGCGTGTAATTTATTAGGTAAATAGCAACAACCCACAAACCGTAAACAGTAAATTACAACATGGCAGCAGGAAAACAGACCCCCAGGCAACGAATGATGGGCATTTTATACCTTGTCCTATTGGGATTGGTGGCGTTGAACGTAAGTGATTCTGTGCTCGATGCCTTCAAAAACCTTGAAATAAGCTTGGGTACTTCCACCAAAAACACACAGGAAGGTATAGACAATATGTTTAACGCCTTTAGGGCCACTAAATTGAAAGATGAGCCGGATCGGGCACAACCCATCTTAAACAAAGCAGAACAAGCTACCCAATTGGCCAATAACTTGTCCAATTATATCGATTCCTTAAAAACACTACTCGAGTTGGAAGGGGGCGGACAAAATGAAGCAACGGGAGATGTCAGAAAGCGCGACAACCTAAGCATCAGCCCCCGAATTATGATCAAACAAAAGGAAAAACGTGCAGAAAAGCTACGTAACCTTATCAATGAGACCCGCGAACAGCTACTTGCATTGTCCAACAATGAGGTGACATTTTCATTGGATGCCCAGGATCCACCTTCACGCGGCGGCATTCAAAAATCGTGGGAACAGGCAAATTTTGGCGATGGTATCCCGCTGACGGCGGCTATCACCGCTTTGGAAAAAATCAAAGCCGATGTTAAAAATGCGGAAGCGGCAGTTGTAAAACATATCTTTGGTGAGATGGACATGGCCGTGGTAAACTTAGACAGGTTTGCAGCCGTAGCGGTGGCGCCATCATCTTACATCATTCAGGGGCAGCCCTATACAGCCAAGGTGTTCTTGACTGCTTATGACTCGAAATCCAATCCTGAAATATTTGTAGGGAACAATGCGCTGCCGGTCACTGACGGTCAAGCCACATATTCGGTCAACACCTCCAGTGAGGGTGTCTTCAATTGGACGGGCACCATCCGCGTGAAGCAGACCGATGGTACCGTGAAGGAATACGTCACGGAGCCGCAAACATACCAAGTGGCTCGCCCGTCGGCCGTCGTGTCGCCGGATGCCATGAATGTGCTATACATTGGCGTTGACAACCCGATATCTGTCTCGGCTCCGGGAATTCCCAAAGAGAGCTTAGCGGTGAGCGGAGAAGGGGTCAGCGTATCCGGTTCAGGCGGTAAATACGTCGCCCGCGTGACTCAGCCTGGTACGGCAAGCATCAATGTATCGGCGAGGATAGGTGATCAAACACAATCCCTTGGTTCGACAAATTTCCGTGTAAAGCGCATACCCAAACCACAAGCTCGTGTAGCCGGTCGGTCAGGTGGGGCGGTGGCCGCCGCCCAAATCAAAGGGCAAAACCGAATTTTTGCCGCGCTTGATGACTTTGAGTTTGATGCCAAATTCAATATTTCGCGGTTTTCCATGTTGATACAAAAACCACGGGTCGATCCAATGGGTCCATACCAAGGCACCGACGGAACATTTTCCGGGCCAATGCAGAATGCATTGAGTTCGGTTTCGCCGGGTTCTTTTGTGTTTTTTTACAACATCATTGCGGTAGGACCTGACGGTATACAGCAAGAATTAGATCCAATTTCGTTCAGAATTAATTAACTTAGCGATTCAAGGAGGTTGTGATAATGAAAGTGTATGGTTTTTTGGTCTCAATGTTCGTTGCCGTTACGGCATCAGCACAACAGGGTAATCTTTCCAACAGTACTACCCCCATCCCAGCTGAAGAACCACCGGTAGACGGCTATTACGTCAAATCGGACATTTTGGGCAGGGAGGTTATACCCTATCCCATCATACGCCCCACGGACGTAGCTTATGTGAAACGGATATGGCGTGAATTCGATGTGCGTGAAAAGATGAATAGCCTCTATGCCTCTCCTAAATCCAGGCTTATCGATGTGATTATGGAAGCCGTACTGGCGGGCGAGCTGACGGCTTATGATCCTACGCCTACGGAGGACGACCCCACTGGTGACAGTTTCAAGACCCGCCTTGCTCCTGATCAAGTATTGGGCAGATTCGGTTCGGACAGCACGTTGGTTGAAGAGTTCGATGAAAATGGCAACGTAATTGCCTCCCACTTCGAGGCGGCATCATTTAATCCGGACGATATCGTTCGCTTCCGCATCAAGGAGGATTGGATTTTCGACAAACAACGTTCCGTATTCGAGCCCCGGATCATCGGGATTGCTCCGCTAATCACGCCAAAAGTTGATGAAATAACGGGGGGAGCCACCGGCGATTTCGGTGCAGGGGCGCCTGAGGATATTCCGGGTATGGGTAGCGCAGCAGCAAGCCCTTCGATAACGGCCGATGCTTATCCCGCTTTTTGGATTTATTTCCCGGAAGCCAGACACATTTTTATCAATAAAGAAGTGACATCGCGCCATAATGACGCAACCGGATTAAGTTACGACGATGTGTTCATCAAACGACTGTTTGCAAGTTATATTGTCAAACAATCCAATCCGGAGGATTTGCGTATCCGCGACTACATTGACAACGGCCTAGAACGCTTGTATGAGGCCGAACGCATCAAAAAGAGCCTCGTTGATTTTGAACAAGACTTGTGGTCTTATTGATTGTTGGCATGACAGAAAAGTGATCTTCGTCACACGGCACGGGCTTTTTTTATTTTTGGCACGTAAATCGTTATTAATCTTTTATAATGCGAATGTAAAATTGGTGTACACCATATTGGAGCATATGAAGATTTTCTAAGTTTGCATTCAAGCGTTTAACAGTAAGCTTTCAAACAGATATTAAGTCGTGCAACTAAAAAAAGTAGAAAAAATCTCCGGGATAAGCTCGGCTGACTTTATCAAAAACTACATGAACAAAGGCGTTCCTGTCATTTTGGACGACTTTGTCAGTAAAGATAGCCCCGCTTGGACAAAGTGGAGTTATGACTATTTCAAGGAAATAGCCGGAGATGCCCAGATTTCCCTTCATGGGCGGGAAGATGCTTCCAACGACCGGGCCGCCAGCGCGCCAGTCGCGAAGATGAAGTTTGGTGAATATTTGGATTTGATTGAACGGGAGCCAACCGATTTGCGTATTTTTCTGTTCAACCTGATGAAGTTGAAACCCGAGCTCAACCACGATCTGATTTACAACGATGTGACGGGAGGGAAAGTGTTAAAATGGCTGCCTTATCTTTTTTTTGGTGGCGAAGGTTCCAGCACACGCAATCACTTTGACATTGACATGTCCCATGTTTTCCTTACCCAGTACAAGGGTATTAAGAAAATTTGGCTATTCCCGTTGGAGCAATCCGATCTGATGTACAAACTGCCCTATAACTTTCACAGCATCGCTAACCTCAAAACCCCCAATTACGAAAAATTCCCGGCATTGAGGTTTTTGAACGGGTACGAAGCCGAGATACATCCCGGCGAAACATTATTTATGCCTTCCGGATGGTGGCATTACATCCAATACGTCACGGAAGGCTATTCCATTAGCGTAAGGGCACTACCGTCAAAAGTATATGATAGGTGGCGTGGATTCCGCAACCTGGTCATCACCCGTAACTTTGACAATACCATGCGGAAAATTTTTAAAGATCGCTGGTTTAATTACAAAATCAGCACGGCCAACAAACGTGCGGAAAAGGCCCTCCGAAGAGTAAAATAAGCGCTGACTGCTATCAAGGAAAAACAACCACTTTGGCGCTTCCAAAGTGGTTGTTTTTTTCCTCCCGCTGCCGTAACTTCGTAGCACCATGTATTTTTTCAGAAAAAAAGATCCAAATCGGCCCGATAGCTTCAATCTCCGGGTCATGCATGCGATAAATGCAACAGCCATCATCCTGTTTTTGCTGGCTATTCTATACAAAATTATATCGCATTTTTTTTTTCGTTGAAGATGAGCCAAAAAATTCATCTCATATATCTTATACAGCTATGTCTATGCACAAGGAAATAATCAACACCACGCAAGCACCGGCACCTATTGGCCCCTACAATCAAGCCGTTAAGGCCGGCAACACCCTGTATGTCTCTGGTCAAATTGCCCTTTCGCCCGATACGGGATTGTTGGTCCAAGGTACGGTGTCCGATGAAGCACATCAGGTGCTCAAAAACATCAATGCGGTGCTCAATGCGGCGGGCTATAGCTTCGCCGATGTTGTAAAAACCACCATCTTCCTCCGCGACATGGATGATTTTGCCGCAGTTAATAGTGTTTATGGGGAATATTTTACCGAGGAGGCCCCGGCACGCGAAACGGTGGCCGTAGCAGGATTACCCAAAAATGTCAATGTAGAAATTTCCGTAATTGCCTATAAAGAGTAGATGCAAGGCCGTATAAAGTATTTTTCGGCGGCATTTTTTGCTGCCGCGCTCTGGGGCTTCATGTCCATTCCCTTGCGTGCTATCAAAGCATGGCCAGCGGGCGATATCCTGTATTACCGCATTTTTGTTTCGGTGTTCTTTATTTGGCTATTCATCTTCGCGTTCCGAAGACGTCAGCTACGAGCAGACGTCAAGCATATCAGACAGCTATCGCCGGCAAAGCGGAAACAACTGGGATGGCTCATGTTTATCGCTTCGTTACTCATCATGGGCAACTGGTTTGCGTTTATCTATGCGGTCAATCACGTGAGTATCCAATCGGCGGCCTTTGCCTACCTGGTATGCCCTTTGATCACCACCTTAGCCGGATTCCTCATTCTCAAGGAGGGCCTGTCTACGATTAAAAAAGTGAGTATCGGTATCGCCTTTATCAGTGTTGCGATGTTGGCTCGGGGTTCTTTTTATGAAGTTTCGTGGTCTGTTGGTATCGCTTCCTTTTATGCCTTGTACTTGGTTGCCCAACGGATCATCCAACAGGTAGACAAATTGAACGTTTTGGCGGCCCAACTGACGATATGCAGCTTGCTTATCGTGCCGCTGTTGCTTTGGCAGCAACATCCTGTGCCGCTTGATCCAAAATTTTGGTTGAATATTATCATCATTGCCATCATATTTACCATTATTCCGCTGTACATGAGCATGTATGCGCTTAACGGCCTATCCTCATCTACGGTAGGTATTATGATCTACATCAATCCGATTATTGCGTTTGTCGTGGCCGTCGTCTATTTTCATGAACATATCAATACGCATCAATTATTGGCTTACTGTGTGCTGTTGATGGCGGTATTCTTATTTAATTGGGGTGCACTTCGAAAGGTTTTTCATAAATTCGCATAAAAACCGTTGAAAACTTAAGACCGTTGTGGCATCATTCAGCACCATAACTCCCATCGAATACTTAAAAGGCGTCGGCCCCAACCGCGCCGAAGTACTTAAAAGCGAATTGGGTATCCATACATTTGGTGAATTGCTACAGCATTACCCTTTCCGCTACATCGATCGCACACAGTTCCACAAAATCCAGCAACTGCAGCCCGATATGCCGGCGGCACAGGTTATCGGTCGCTTGATCCATCTTGAAGAAGTGGGCGAACGCCGGGGAAAACGCCTAATCGGGCACTTTAAGGATGATACCGGCGCCATGGAATTGGTCTGGTTTCAAAGCATTGGCTGGCTCAAAAAATCACTCAAAGTCGGTGCAGCCTATATCATTTATGGGAAACCAAACGTATTCAACAACCAGCTATCCATAACCCATCCGGAAATGGAACTTTACCATCCGGGTGCCAAGCAGGCTGGCAATATGAGCTTACAGCCGGTCTACAGTTCGACCGAGAAGCTCAAAAAATTTATGCTTGACAGCCGGGGTATCCAAAAGCTACAAGCGGCGTTATTGGAGAGCATTGCCCACCACCTGCAAGAAGTATTGCCCGATTATGTACTGCAAAAACATCGACTTATGCCGTTGCCCAACGCACTGGTGGCCATCCATTTCCCCCGTGATCGACAGGCACTCGCCCAAGCCACCCGTCGGCTCAAGTTTGACGAACTGTTTTTCATTCAATTGAAGCTCCTAAAAAATAAGCTGCTCAATACCCAAAAATTCAGGGGACACCGGTTCGACGTAGTGGGCCGCCGCTTTAACACGTTTTACAGCAAACATCTCCCCTTTTCGCTTACCAATGCTCAAAAACGCGTAATCAAGGAAATTCGGAAGGATACTGCTTCAGGCGCACAGCTCAACCGCCTCGTGCAGGGCGACGTAGGCAGCGGCAAAACAGTGGTTGCATTGATGAGCATGCTGCTGGCGGTAGACAACGGTTTCCAGGCATGTCTAATGGCCCCAACCGAGATACTTGCCCAGCAACACTACAACAGTATCAAAAAACTATTGGGCGATAGCGTTGCTTCCGTACAACTGCTTACCGGTTCGGTTGCTAAAAAAGACCGTAAGACTATCCACGCGCAATTGGAGGATGGCTCACTGGATATCCTTGTGGGCACCCATGCCCTGATTGAAGATTCCGTGCGTTTCAAAAATCTGGGGTTTGTTGTAATTGACGAACAGCATCGTTTCGGTGTGGAGCAACGGGCCAAGCTCTGGCGTAAAAACCATACCCCTCCCCATATGCTTGTGATGACAGCTACCCCTATCCCCCGTACTTTAGCCATGACCTTGTACGGTGATCTGGACCTATCGGTCATCGACGAGCTGCCTGCAGGGCGCAAGCCCATCAAAACCTTGCATCTTTATGAAAGCAGCCGCTTGCGCATGTTTGGTCTCATGAAAGACGAGATTGCAAAGGGAAGACAGGTCTATATCGTCTATCCACTCATCAAGGAAAGCGAAAAAATGGATTTACTGTACCTCGAAGCGGGGCTGGAAACCCTCATGAAAGAATTTCCACTACCCCAATACCGCATCAGCATTGTGCATGGCAAAATGCCGGTAAAGGATAAAGAATTCGAGATGCAACGATTTATCAAAGGTGAAACCCAAATCATGGTTGCAACAACGGTGATCGAGGTAGGCGTGGATGTCCCAAATGCATCCGTGATGATCATTGAAAATGCTGAGCGCTTCGGACTATCACAATTGCATCAACTACGGGGGCGTGTAGGGCGCGGTGCCGAGCAATCCTATTGCATCCTGATGTCCGGCCAGAAGCTCAGTAAAGAGAGCAGACTTCGCCTGGAAACCATGGTACGCACCAATGACGGGTTTGAGATTGCCGAAGTTGACCTCCAGCTACGCGGCCCCGGCGACATTACGGGTACGCAGCAAAGCGGAATATTGGATTTGAAACTGGCGGACCTCACCACCGATCAAGCACTATTGAATGAAGTACGCAACAGCGTCATCCACATTTTAGAAAATGACCCCAAACTAACCAAACCGGAAAATATCTTGCTACGGGAATACCTCACGGAAAGCGAACCAACCATTGCTTGGGAAAAGATATCTTGAAATCAGCTATCGCCAAGCGATTCATCCCACACCAATTTTGGCTTGCCGTCTTCGCAGTCGATACGGCTCGGCGGCAACAGCAACATGCAATCCGAGACCACATCCCACTTACTGTTATACGCCTTTTGTAACTCCGTATAGGTCGCTACCTTTTCCAGAAACGCGACCGTGTCCATTTCGGTTGTATAAGCAATATAGCCCGCAGGGCCACCGCAAGCCTTTTCACCGATTGCGGTAAAACGCCATTCCGTCACATCCTCGCAAGGATATTGGGCTGCCAGCGAGTCGATTTCCTGACGCAACGCTTCCAACTGTAAGCTTTCTGCTTCAGGACTACCCATGATGGTCTGCTTTTCACATGCGAATACCATCAACACAGCTACCAGACCTACCAAAAACGTCACCTTTCTCTCCATATCAGCTATCTTTTCTTGTAGACGAATATACAAAATTTTCGCTACAGCCCCGTTACCTTGTTGAATCCTTTGTCTACGAATATCCCCCTTTCGTCTAATACACTATCCATTCGTCGACAATTACGTGCCGTTTGTCTATTCAGCCCGTTTTCCGTGCAACGTTTTTGGCCATCTGTCGTCTTATCGATAAAGAATAAAGAAACAGAAGTAAAAACATAAAACAGTATAGTTATGAAATCAATTGTATTAAGCGCCATGATTTGCGCAGCAGTAGCAAGCAACGGCATTGCAAGTACTAACACCTCCTATGATGCCTCCAATGATAAGGAGTTAGTAAACGATCAAAAAAGCGTCGCCGCGTTTAAACAGGCCATTACTTTCCACCAGCGCAATGTGGATGTGCTCTGGGAACAGTACGGACTGGCGGAAGCACGTATCAAAGAAAGCCGTGGCAACCACGCAGAATTAGAACGTGATAAAAACTTTTTTATCGGCGTATACCAACAAGACATAGACAATGGAGTCCGTGTGAATGAAAGCAAGAAAGCCATTGAAGAAATCAACGTGACATACGCTGAAAAACATGCTCAGCGGGACGCCTACGAAAAAAAGCAGATCGCCAAGCTGCAAGCACAATTAAAGGCTGAGCTGAACAACGAGAAAAAGCAGTTTGAAAAAGCCAAGAAAAAATATGCCAGTCTGATCAATGAAGAAACCCTACCGCTATTGCGCGAAGCAGAGCAACATTTTGCAAAGGCTATCGATCGCGCCAATAGCTTTCCTTCTTCAGGCACCGCTATTGCGGCACGATAAGCAGTCAACAACAATAAATGAATGGCAGCCCCTTATCTAAGGATGGCTGCCATTCATTTTCGAAAATATGTGTAAGTTTGCCTAAACACAATTAGCATATGCTTGGACTTCGATTGTTGACCGACCCGCGCTGGGCTAATATTGCAGAAACCAACCTGGAGGAAATCCTGACGGACCACGCGTGGTGCGAACAGAAGGCAGCCTCCAATGCCATTTCATTGATTACGCAAAATTCGGAGCATCAGGATTTGGTGCATGAGTTGACGGCCATCGCTATTGAAGAGATGCAGCACTTCCAGCTTGTCATTGACATCATCAAGCAACGCGGCTATACACTCGGTCGCGAACGCAAGGACGACTATGTAAACCAGCTGATGAAATTCACCAAGAAGGACGGCAGCCGCAATACGGCCTTCATTGACCGGTTGCTCTTTGCTGCCATGATAGAAGCCCGTAGTTGTGAGCGGTTTCGTGTGCTCTCCCAAAACATCAAAGATAACGAGCTGGCCAAGTTTTACCATGACCTGATGGTATCCGAGGCCAGCCATTATACAACCTTCTTGAATTTCGCCCGCCGTTACACCATCGATGTTGATGTAGACCGGCGTTGGAAAGAATGGCTCATTTTCGAAGGGGAGCTTATCAAATCATACGGCAAGAAGGAACATATTCATGGGTAAAAAAGCGATTACGCTGCTGATTCGCCCGCGATATCGAGCACCATCCGACCCTCGATCTCCCCTGCTTTCATTTTGTCGAACACGTCATTGATGTTTTCCAGCTTTACGGCCGTTACGTTGGCCTTGACTTTCCCTTCATTGGCGAACTGGATAGCCTCCTGCAAATCCTTCCGAGTACCCACGATTGATCCCCTCACCGTAATGCGCTTGAGGACGGTTTCGAAGATAGGAAGATCAAAGCTACCCGGTGGCAATCCGTTCAACGCAATAGTGCCTTTACGGCGCAGCGTGCTTAATCCTTGCCGGAATGCGATGGGCGATACCGCTGTGATGAGCGCACCATGTACTCCTCCCACTTCCTGTTGCAAATAAGCACCCGGATCCTGCTGTCGGGCATTGACCACCAAATCGGCGCCCAGTCGTTTCGCAAGCGCGAGTTTGTCATCGCCTACATCTATTGCTGCGACATGCATGCCCATTGCTTTCGCGTACTGAACGGCCACATGCCCCAGCCCGCCGATGCCCGATATAGCCACCCATTCGCCAGGTTTGGTTTCCGTTTCCTTCAATCCCTTATAGACCGTGACCCCAGCGCAAAGGATGGGTGCCATCTCGATGAAGTTGACATTGCTGGGCAGATGCCCCACATACCGGGCATCTGCCAGCACATATTCAGCGAAACCACCATCGACGCTATAACCGCCGTTTTGCTGCGACTCACACAACGTTTCCCAGCCCGTGATACAATGCTCGCAATGCCCACATGCACTATATAGCCAGGGTACTCCTACGGCATCCCCTTCCTTGATATCGGCTACGCCTTCGCCTACAGCGACTACGTAGCCGACCGCCTCATGGCCCGGTATCAAAGGCATCTTGGGTTTAACAGGCCAATCGCCTTCTACAGCGTGCAGGTCGGTATGGCATACACCGCTGGCCACCACCTTCACTAATAATTGGTTGCGGCCTGGAGGCCTCACATCTACTTCTTCGATTTGCAGCGGAGCTCCAAACTGACGAACCACTGCAGCTTTCATCGTTTTAGGAATCATAATCTTGCATTTTATAGACAGGTAAATTATTCATTATCCCTTTTTTGATGCTGCAAGATAGAACGATCCCGAGAACCTATAGATGTTGCGCCGCAGATTAAAAGATGACAGTGATTACTTTTTGCCTTCCATTACCGCTCCCACCATACTTTAGTATGGAAATCATCCGCCCCCATGCGCTGTACAGCCTCTTGGTAGTTTTCCCGGTTGAACCGGCGCACATCGGTATGATACATAAAACGCGTAGGCATCTGCCCTTGATGCAGCATGTGAGGCGTCTTGGGCAGCTCGGGATATCCGGTCCGGCGATATTCAAACCACTGCTGGTAATCATTGAAAAATAATGCCAAGTATTTTTGATTCATGATACGCTCAAACGTGCCGTCAAACCGTGCTGCTTCATTTTCAAAATAATCATCCGGCATTACGCCACCTTTCCACTGTGTGATGGCTGCCTCCACCCCGCGCCGGTACGCTGCTTCTGCCGCCGCCATATCGCCGCGGAAAAACGCAACCTCGGCTTTGATAAATTCCACTTCGGCATAGCTCATCATCACCTCGATGATTTCAGTGCCCAATGTGGTGTATACCATCAAATCACCGTTAGGTGTGCTGGGATCATAATTAAACTGCGAAGCATCCCCCGAGTGGGCGCTGGGAATACCGCGATAGCCCAAATCGACATATTCGCCATTCTCTAAGCGCCTTGCACGGGTCATAAACAACGGTCGGCGGGGATCCGCTAACTCGTTGAGCATATCCACGAAAAACTCAGCCATTGCTTCGAAATTGACATAATCCTGCCTTCTGCCCCACGCATAGTCATAGGGGGTCAACCCTGATATTTTGACCAGCGCAGCTTCTGCATTTGATGTAAACACCGGATACTCATCAGGGTTGTCAATCATCGCTTGCAAACGCTGGTAGCTGTTCTGCTCGGTGCGCTTAGACATACGCAATATCATCCGCATCAACAATGAGTTGTTGAACCTGCGCCAGTTTCGCTCCTGATCGCCCGCCGTTGCTTCCTCGCCGTAAAGCAGATCGTTGCCCACCATATCCCCTCCGGCTGCATAGATGCGGTTTGCCTCTTCCAGCTGTTCGATGAGGCTGTGGTAGATTTCTTCTTGCGTATCAAATCGGGGCCGGTTAATTCCTTCTTCGGCTTGCATAGCCTCGCTAAACGGGACATCCCCAAAGCTATCGGTCAGTATCCCAACGATATAGGCACGTAAGGTTGCAGCAACTGCTTTAAAGATGGGCTGGTCGTATTCATCAGCCGCTTCATCCATCTCGCGGAGGTTGCGCAGCAGGCGGTAGCAGGTATTCCATGTACCGTTGCCAGAATTTTCCTGCAGGTAATACCAGTGTGCCGCGTTGCCCGAACTGGGGTGCGGCAACCCTACCTGCATCAGCTGCCATGTAAAATCATAGCTCCGTACCGTAAAATAAGTACTCATCCCATAAATTGTCGGTGTGAGCATGCTACCTGGCGTCACTTTTTCAATCTTATTGGGGTCGGTATTGACTTCGTCAAAATCCCGCGTACATGATGTGGCCAACAATACGGTTATTAAACTCCCCGTTATCGTATTTCGATTTAACATATTCATGATCAAAAGCGTTAAAAAATCCCTTAATTAAAATTGAAACCTCAGGTTTACGCCCCATGTTCTTGGCGTGGGCAATTGCCCCATTTCTACCCCCGGCACGATAGTGGCGCCATTAAGACTCGCCGTCTCGGGGTCAAAAATCGGAAAGTCCGAAATCATCGCCAGATCACGGCCATACACGGCAATGCTGGCACCCGCGAGGCGCCAACGTGACACCACTGAAACCGGCAGGTTGTATTCCAACCGGACTTCCCGCAGTTTCAGGTATGAAGCGTCAAAGCTATTCGTCTCAATATTCGCCCGCCGGTAGTAATCACCGTACCACGTCTGGATCGGCACCGGCGTTGTATTGGGCGAATAGCTGCCGTCGTCGTTCAAGACCACACCTTCGCCGATGACCGTCATGGTTTCACGACCCAGCAACGTATGGCGAAGTTTGCCTTGTTCGGTCATCTTATGATGGCTCTGCGAATACAGTAAACCACCATATTGACCGTCGATGGTTGCGCTGAATCGCCAGTTTTTGTATTGAAACTCATTGACCAAGCCTGCCCTCCAATCGGCATATGCGTTACCGATTTTACTAATATCATTGGGCCGGAGGGCCAATCCTGTTTCACCATTAAACACCACTTGCCCCTCAGGATTGCGCACCAGCCCAAATCCCCATATGTCGCCGATGCTACCGCCTACGGTGGCCAGCAAGGTAGCTGTACCGCTCGTAGCGATAATTTGCTCCTCGCCTTCCACATCCTCGCTTAATGACAGAATCCTGTTGTTATTGGTAGACCAAGTCGCCGTGGCCGTCCACGAAAAGTTGTCGTTTTTCACAGGACTTCCGCTCAACATTACCTCAATGCCGCGATTACGGATTTCACCGGCATTGATGAACGCACTGCTATAACCCGTGGTAATATCCAAAGGCACGGAAAGCACTTGATTTTCAGTGGTGATGGTATACACATTTACATCCGTATTGATGCGATTGTTAAACAGTGCTACATTGACGCCAGCTTCCCATGAGCGGGATATTTCGGGCTTTAGGTCAGCATTATGAAGCACCGATGGTGCTTCCGCAGAGCCAGGGAAATCTGTCTTGCTGTAGTATTTGGCCGTACGATACGGGTAAGTGTCATTGCCCACCATGGCCCATGAAAGGCGTGCCTTTGCAAAGGTGAAAGCATCCGGCAGGGAGAAAATATCGCTAAGGATATAGCTGCTGCTTACCGAAGGATAAAAATATGAGTTATTGCCATCGGGCAACGTGGATGACCAGTCGTTTCTTCCGGTTATATCCAAGAACACCAAATCACGGTATGAAAAGTTGACGAATCCATAGACGCTGTTGGTACGGCGCCGCTGCAAATCATTATCTGCCAGTGCTTGCTCCAAGGCGTTCGACAATTTGTAGATGCCGGGCAGCAGCAGCCCCCGCGCTATCGCATTGTTCGTTTTTGACTCGTACCGCATTGCGTTCGCACCTAAAGAAGCACGCAGGTCAATGGCGGGTGTAAGTTTGTTCTGGTAGGTGAGCAACATATCCGTGTTCGACTCAAAGAAGTACACATCTTGCTCCTTGTAGTACCCCTGCGGAAAATTAGCCGTGTTATACGGTCTACGGTTGTCCCTTTTATCCTGTCGCATATTCAAGCCCGAACGCACCATGAGGCTCCACCGGTCGTCGAAGGTATAAATGCCCTGCAAATTGCCCTCCACGGTATTGCTCTTCAGGCCATTAGTCATCTCATAGGCAATGAGGTAAGGATTTTCGATATAGGAGCTAAACGGATGAATTTGCTCCAACTGCTCTTTGCCCTGTTTCCAAATCGGACGATACCACTCCAAGTCGACATTTGGATTCTGGAATATCATGAAATAGCCGATCGACTGGTTGTTATACCCGGTACCGGGCAGGTTATCACTGCTTTTTGCCGTATAGCTCATCTTGGCATTGACCTGAAGATTTTTTGAAAGGTGTGCACTGCTGTTCAGGGATGCCACGATACGCTCGAATCCGGTATTGGGCATAATCCATTCATTTTTGGTATGGGTCAGTGATGCACGCGCCGAAAACCGATCAGTGGCCCCATCCAGTGCAACGCTATTGGTAAAGTTCAGTCCTGTGCGCCAAAAACCTTTGATATTGTCTGTGTATGGTCGCCATAGCCGTCGGTCCACGGACTGCCCTTCTATTTCCGGATCATATTGGAAATAATATTGACCGTCGAATCTCGGACCAAATGCGCTGGAAGTTGACCCCGTATTGGCGCCGTCTTCGGAAAGGTGGTAGGAGTAATAGAGATCGCCGTTTGCATTGCGGTTGTTATTGCCCTGTCCGTATTCATACTGCCAGTCCGGCCAACGTAGCACATCCTGAATACTGGTATTGGAATTGACAGTAATGCCGATACCTCCCTCACGCCTACGGCCGCTTTTGGTGGTAATAATTAATGCCCCATTGGCAGCACGGCTGCCATAAAGAGCCGATGCAGCGGCTCCTTTCAGCACGGTCACGGATTCAATATCATCCGGGTTGATATCGGAAAGCCCGTTGCCAAAGTCGATAGGAATATCTTTGTCTACCCCACTTGCGCCAGCTCCATAGGCCTGATCTACGCCAGAACTGATTTTGCCATTGATCATGGGGATACCATCTATTACAACCAGCGCCTCATTGCCATTGATGTCCAACGAACGGTCGCCCCGCAGGTTGATGCGGGTAGAGTTTAATGGTCCGGAACCTGTCTGGGTGAGGTTGAGGCCGGCCACTTTACCTTTCAATGCGTCCGACCAGTTGTTTGAAATGGCATCCGTCAGATCTTCGCCTTTCACAACCGATACGCCATAACCAAGCGCCTTCTCTTCGCGTTTGATACCCAGTGCAGTTACAACCACTTCGGACAATGCTTGGTTGTCTTCCTCCAACAGGACATCCACCTGCGTACGGCCCGCGACCGCTTGCTCCTGCTTTACGAATCCGATAAGCGCAAACACCAGGGTAGCATCTTCCGGAGCTGTGATGCTATATTGGCCGCTGATTCCCGTTGACACCGTGGTGGTCGTACCTTTGATACTGACCGAAACACCGACCAATGGCTCACCATCCGCCGATTTGACGTGCCCGCGCACGGTCAGCTGCTGGCGGATGCTGCGGTTGCTGCTCGCGCCGTCGGTCACATCTCCCGGAAAAATCACCAGCAAATCCCCTTCAACCCGATAAGTAAGCCCCGTGTTGGTCAAGATCTCTTCCAACAACCGGTCTGCAGGCAATCCGGCGCTTACTGTATGTGCCTGCTTACCCGCCAGCTGCCTAGTGTCATACACCAATTTCTTATTGATGCGCGAAGCAACCGCTTTCAATGCCTGCTCCAATGAGACTCGTGTGTGCTGTACCGGCGCATGGCTGGCATGCGCGTATTGCTGAGCAGTTACGGGGCCCCAGCATAGCGATAGAAAAGCTCCGTACATCAACGCCCGTTTTGTTAAGTACTGTCGATTTGATTCCATACAATGTATTATTATGTCATAAAAAAACCTGATTAAAACGCTCGCTCGCGCAACACGATCAACCCGTCTTGATCTACCCGGATAAGTTTATTGACCAGACAGACGGAAGACAACACCTCATCTAATGAGGTCTGTGGCGTAATGGTAGCGGTGAAGCGGTAATCCCGGCGTTCATCTACCTCAAGCACAATGGTCGTGGCATATTTATCTTCCAAGGCGCGCACCACGTCTTTCAGCGAACGCTGTGCGAAGCTGAGCCCACCTGAACGCCATATTCCCGGCGTTTCCGAACCCGTTGTATAGCTCATGGCTTTGGCTTCCTTGTTGTATAACACACCTTGTCCACGCGTCAGCCTAAAGACCTGCTGCGCGCTAGCCGTATCCGTAGGTCTGACCTCTACCTTACCGGTTTCCACAGCAACCCCCACTTCAGCCGTCTCTGGATGTACCTGCACATTGAAAGATGTACCGAGCACCCGCGTATCAAACCAATCAGTCCTGACGGTAAAAGGCTTGGATGTGTCGGGCGTCACTTCGAAAAAAGCTTCTCCCTGTACCAAGTGCACGGTGCGTTCGCCCGAGCTAAAATTTTCCGGATATTCCACGCGTGAGTTTGCATTAAGCCAGATGACCGAATGGTCAGGCAGCACGATTTGCTTGCGCTCGCCAGCACCGGTCTGTGTGATCCGTAACGTAGGGAGCGTTTCTTGAGACGGCCACAGGTACCACCCGAATAGCGCAAGTCCGGCGATCAATACCGCTGCAGCCCCCGCGCGGACCAACCTGCGCAATTTCCCCATGCGCGCTGAGCGCAATTGTCTACGTATCGCGAAGAGCATCTCCGTCTTTATCCGTCGCTCGTCTACTTCATGAAGCGGCAGTGGCCTTTGCTCTTGTTCTTTCAACCAGCCTTCAACGAGCTCTTTTTCGAACGAGGTAGCCGTTCCGTTTCGGTATCGATCAATGAGTGCTTTGAATAGTGATGGCTCCATATGTTCATCTTTGCCATACTATCCAAAAAAGGGGGGTGCTGTACTACCCGGCCCGATTAAGAAATCATTAAAAAAACATAAAGAAAAGCACTGAAAAGACCATATCGCGGCATAAAATGCGCATACGTTTACGTGCCGCCGTCAGTTGATTTTTGATGGTCTGCTCAGATAATCCCAAGTGGCGGGCAATCTCTGCGGTACTTAGTTGCTCTTCGACGCTCATCCGAAGTACATTTTCGATAGCAGGAGGCAATTTCGCCATTTGACGGCTTAGGGTGTCTTCCAGCTCCTTTAAAGCAATCGGATCGATTTGCATCGCAAAAGCATTAGCCATCTCATAAGAAAGCGGTAGATGCGTCCGGCTGCCTTCCAAAAGCCGGGAAGCGCTGTTTAGTACTTTATAGTGGACAGCTTTATGCAGGTAAGCCGCAAGTGTTGTCGTGATTTCGATTTGATCGCGCCGCATCCAAAAACTGACGAAGACCTCCTGCACCGCATCTTTCGCATCGGCTTCAGACCGTAACACGTTCCATGCAAACCGGTAAAGTTCGTGCCAATACCGATCATACAGCACCTCGAAAGCCTGTTCATGCCCACGCTGTATATAAGCCATCAATTGTTCGTCCGAACAACCCGCATAGCGCCTGGTTTGCATATTCTTCTCCTCGTCCACTTGGTACACTGTAGACGGTGCCAAGTTATCCGTGTCATATTAACTGGAGATTAAGCTGCTGTAAAAACTCGGTTCATGTAAGGAGCTACGCATATCGGATCTTAAAATTTTCCTTGGCCTGCCCATGATGGAAGAACACCAATCCTACATGGAATAAGTCGACCGTCACGGTTACTTCCGGCTTGGCTTTGAGGGACAGCCACAATCGCCTCATTCCCTCGTTGCGATAGATTCCTTCGAGTACCGCTACGCTCCCCGGATGAAGCGCAGTCCAAAGCTTGTGTAGTTGGTAGCTTATCCGGTCGGCATCAGTGCCTTCGGCGATGACAAAATCCAGCGGCTCATCCGGCAGCCTATCGCCCACCCTATATACCCGCTTGGGTTTAAATCGATCAATAAGCCGAACGGTCAATCGCTTGATTTTGTCAGGTGGTTCGTCAGCCTGCGGCCTGGCATAAAAGACTTCATCCACCAACCTGTATACAAAAGGCGAATGCGTGCCGTGCCTGGACTTGGCAGACAGCAAATGAATGAGGTAATCGATATAAAAGCGAACGTACACCGCGGCAAAGATAACAGAAATCGGTTTTCACTTCCATCGCTTGTGTGACCAAAGCCAATATGCGGGCGCCCTACGGATAGTTTCTTGCAGGCGTTCGCCGAAGCACCGGGTAATCTGACCGTCCATGGTTTCCCTGGCCTGGTCTGTGATTAACGAGAAATGCACGTTCCACCCGTTGCTACCATCTCGCTGGAGCTCCGCGTAAAAAACGACCGCATCAATGGCCTTCGCCAGTTTTTCCGCACCTGCAAACAAGGTCGTTGGCTGATGCAGCAACTCCATGGGATGCCCCTTGTGCCATCCCGGAAATTGATCGGCGATAAACAGGCTCAACGCAGCTTCGCCTTCTGCCTTCATCAATAACCGCGCAGCCTTCTCCGCTGGTATGAGCTGCATCCCAAATCGCGATCGGATATGCCTTACCATACGGCATAGTAGCCTATTTGATAACGGTTTATACAAGGCATTTACAGGCAAGGACAGTTTAGTAGGGAGAATATGAAGGCTTTCCCAGTTGCCATAATGTCCCAGTATGGCAATCATGGGCTTTGCTTGGCTATGGTAGTGTTTCAATAAATCGGCATTGGCGACGTGTATCCGGCCAGCCAATTGCTGTTTACTGATGGAAACCGATTGGATAATCTCTACCATAAGACACGCGAAATGCCAATAGAAATCCTTTGCCAGTGCATCGATCGCTGCGTAAGGTTTCTCCGGGAATGCGCGAGACAGGTTTTGGAGCACCACCTGGTAGCGATAGCGGATTATCGAGTATGTAAAGAAATAACAGCAGCGGCCAACGGTGGCCAAAAGTAGCCAATGGGGCAGGCGGCTAAGCAAGATAAAGGGAAACAGGGCAACAATATACGCCGCTCTCACCAGGAACTCGGCGGCTCCCCATCGTGTTACTTTCATGCTTTGCATATTAATAAGTATTGTAAACGATTTGGCATTTAAGTAAAGACAAGCTCAATCACGTTTACCCTTATGCAGAAACAGACGGAATTACAATAAGCTACCACCGGTAAGATACCCCACCCATCATCCCGATGTGTAACGCCCGGCCAGCGTCTTTATTGTGGTACCATTTCCATCCACTTATGGGATTTAAAGAGCCATTTTCCTTATCACGATAGGTATATGTGATGGTAGGGCCCGCTATAAAGCCCCAATGTTGGTTGAAGCTGACTCGGGGAAGCAGACGTAAAGACAGCCGTTGTTCGATATCCGCTTTGAAATCCGTACTGGCCCTGCTGACCACTTCCGCCTGCAGTATGAAAGCGCCTGTCCGCAACGCGGTCGCCCCCACTCCCGCTTCGAGCGCATACCTCATGGGACTATCACTCAGGTAATATCCTATCCCCAACAAACCATATAATATCCGCCCACCCGAGCGGAAGGCCAGCTGCGCCATGCTGGATTCGTCCACTGCGGCCGTAACGCTTTTTTCACCATTTTTGACCAAGTTAATCATTCCGATGGGGTAGTCACTACTGTCAGCCACATTGACCAAGGCAAGCTGGACGCCCTTTACGTTTCCACCGGTGTTCACTACCCCAGCTATTTGCATGCCGTCTACATCTTCCGCCACGTTGAAAACGCCCGATAATTGCACTCCTTTTGTCATGCTGGCGTGGCTGCTCACGCCAGCCAACTGCAAACCGGAGGCCTTCTGCATAACGATATTAGAAATTCCAGCCAGCTGTACACCCTCCATGTCATTACCTACGAGGTTAAACAAGCCAGCGGCCTGAAAATAGCGTGTACGCTGCTGGTTGATGTTAAAGCCTCCCGCTATTTCAACACCATTTACGCCGGCGGTATGACCACCAAGGACATTCAGCGACACTTGATTGACCACTTGGCTATTGAACAGTCCTTGTGAGCTTAACCCCGGAGTCAATGAAACTTGATAGGAACTATACGCGAAAAATCCCCCTAAATTGATACGCTGGATACGCTGTTTCGAACTGGTGAAAAACCGCCCGAATGCCGAGCCTTCCAAACCGCCTCCGCTTCCGTCACCCAAGAACAACCAATACCGTCGTCCTTTGTGTTTTGACCCGACTTGAACGGGCGGCAGCAAAGCCAATGTGGTATCGCGGTACTTTTCCTTGCTCACCGTAAGCCATATAGTCTCTCCCGGCCGTTTGATACTCAATTTAAAATCTCCCGTGGGCCCAGACAACGTAGATACCAGCGCTTGGCGATCATAGATGCTGGCGAAGGGCACCCCCATGCCATTGCTGGCATCGCTGACTTGCCCCTCGATGACCAATGGCCTGCCCCTTTCTTTCTCTACGCGAAAGGCCAATTTCATCGTACCCGGTGCGTAACGAATAATGACATAGCCGGGCGTCTCCCTAAATTCGTAGCTGCGGCCGAGCATACGTCCAAGAAAATTAATCAGTGGACCACGATAGTTCGGTACATTGACCAGGCTATCGGCGGCGATAGCGTTACTATTATAGGAAAAGTAAAACCCCTGATCTTGACTTACCGCCGACAACAGATCTCCGATTCGTTGATTAGGCCCTCCTTTGATGGAGATATCCCGTGTGAGGTAGCTTTGAGCTTGGCACACCGACGCTATGGCGATGGCCCAACCAATTGAAAGTAGTTTCAGAAGGGGTTGGTGGTTCGGGTAATTTATCATTATGCCGGGACAGAAACAGCTATTTGAATACAATCGTGTCGCCCTGTTGTGCGACGGTCACTCCCAATGTTTCGGCAATAATATTCAACCGCTCATCCAACGTTCCATCACGTAGCGTAGTCGTCATGGGCAAGTCGCGCAGTTGATCACGGGCTATCACAATAGTTACTCCATGGGTCTCCTCCAATAATTCGGCAATTCGCCAAAGCGGTGTGTGATCCAGTATTAAACCACTATTCACGTCCTGTTCAAACTGCCGTGTCAGCGTATTGATGGTTACCTGCTGACGGGCTGTAAGTTCTACCACACGGCCGAGTCCATCCACCTTCACTTTTCCACTTTCGACGGCAACGGTTGTCTCATCACCACTCCGCCTCACATGGAAAGCTGTGCCAAGTACCGTTACTGTTACTTCTCCGGATTGGATGACAAACGGTCTATCCCCATCCGGGGCAACTCTGAAAAACACATTGCCTCCATGCAGTTTCACCTGCCGCTGACGTTGAAATGGCCCGTTTGAAAATCGCAATGATGCCTGTACATCCAATGTGATGATAGAGCCGTCGGTCAATGTATCGGTGCTCGGCCCGTCGGTGGCGCTGTAGTCAGCACCCAGCAATTGGCGTTCTCCAGACAACAGGAAATAGTAAGCCACGATCGATACCAAGATAAGACCGGCAGCGATCCGCAACCAGCCCAAACGGCGAGATACCCCCTGGCGCGACCGTTGCAAGGCACCACCGGCGCGTTCACGCCGTTGTAAAAAGCGTTGCCAAGCGGCTTCTTCGTCTACACGGTGCTCAGGAGCGAGCCGCTGACTGGCCTCCCAAACGAACCGGAACTGCAAATAATACTTTTCGTTGTCGGGATGAGCGGCAATCCATTTGCGCACGTTCGCAGCCTCCATCTCATTTGCTTCATTCAGCACGTATTTTGTGAGCAATACATCATCCATAGCATCATATATTAGGTAATACGATAATCAACAACGGCAGAAAATCGGCTAATCGGAGCCTCAATAGTCGCAGCGCCTTTGCCATGTGAGCTTCTACGGTCTTTTGCGAAATCCCTAATCTATCAGCGATCTCCTGATATTTCAGTTCTTCAAAGCGACTAAGCTGGAACACGGTCCGGCATTTTTCAGGCAACTGCCGGAGTGCCTCATGCAATTGCAGATATAGCTCCTTATCTGCCGCCGCGACTGTGGATTCCTCTTGTTTGTAGCTCATCATTGCTTCCGCGATATATTTGCGTTGAACCTTTTTATGCTTCAAGTGATTCAGGCTGTCGTGATAGACGGATTTATACAGATAAGCCCTTAGCGACGTGTGGATTGTTAGCCGTTCCCGGTTTTCCCACAGCTTCAAGAAAACGGTCTGTACAATTTCTTCAGCTACACTTTCATCCTGTAGCACCGTATAGGCGTAAGCGTGCAATGCTTTAAAGTTTGCTTTAAATACCTCTTCAAAGGCACGCTCATGACGGGGATGTATCAATGTTTCTGTTTTGGCCAAAGTTACTTCCATTTACTTATGCAGACAACTTAAGTTTGTTTTACCCTTATTCAACATTTTTTTATTACAACATCCCCACCAATCACCGCTTAACACATCAGTTAAAATTTATTAACAAAAACAAAACACGACGCAAAATATTGTATATCAATACATTAAAGCAAAAACACATCACAACGATGTATGTCCCAATTGGCTCGGTCGCTCGCTTCGTTTAGCGATCCGTCTTTTGCAGCAATCAATTTTTTCACCATGAATCAAAAAATTACTTACCAAAACATTTGCATGTTGCTGTGGTGCCTCATCGCAACAGTCGGTAGGATGCCTGCCGCACATGCGCAACCGATGACCGTACGCGGTATAGTGGTGGATGCAGACCACCTGCCTCTAACGGGAGCAAGTATCCGTCTGCCGGCTTGCGAATTGTCCAACACCTTAAATTTGTCGTTCTGTTCTGGCTAATGGCACGTGTTGCAGCTGATATCAAATAGTTTTTTTAACTTTGTATTAATGAACGAGAAAGAGTTAGATTCACTGATCAAACTGCTCGATGATCCGGATGCGGAGGTATTCCGGCATGTAGAACAAAAACTGATCACGATGGGGCCGGAGGTCATCACCCGGTTGGAATCCGTGTGGGAGCAATCTTTCGATGTGGTGCTGCAAACTCGCATCGAAAACCTTATTCATAAAATACAGTTTGAAGATGTGCTGCAAGAACTGGAACTTTGGAAAGTCAGCGGTTCTTTTGATTTGTTGCAGGGGCTGATTATTATCAACAAATACCAGTACCCCGACATGGACGAGCAGAAAATCATCAACCAGATAGAAGCCATTAAACGCGACGCTTGGTTGGAAATGATTTACAGCATGAGCGCAGTGGAGAAAGTGCGCCTACTCAATAACATCATTTACAATGCTTACGGATTCTCTGGTAATACAAGCAACTACCATGATCCGCAAAATTCCTATATCGGCCAGGTGCTGGAAAGCCGCAGGGGCAACCCCATTCTCCTTGCCTGTGTTTACAGCATTGTCGCCCAAAAGCTCGACATCCCGATTTATGGAGTAAACCTCCCGAAACATTTTATCCTCGCGTACACGGAAGACCACGCCCCGGTAGAAAACAAGCACGGTGTCCTGTTCTACATCAATGCCTTTAATCGAGGCCAGATATTCGGAAGGCATGACGTGATCGCTTTCCTTAAACAGCTTAACCTCAGTCCGAGCGATAATTTCGTGCTGCCCTGCAGCAACCTTGATATCATCATGCGCGTACTACGCAACTTGGTCACATCCTACTCCCAAGCTGGCAACGCGGCCAAAACGGAAGAGATCAACCGTATGCTTGCAGTACTTGAATAAGCATCGGTGAGTTCGTGTGCTAGCAACTTACGTTGACAAGCTATTGCGGGATCCCCCTTGCGTCCAGGAAGATGCTGAAGGGCGTGCGGCTTGGCGAGCTGAATGTGATCGTCGTTTCGGGCGCGACATTCCCATTATCTGACAGCTTAAAGCGGGAAATGGTCCGCCGATTCTGATCGGCCACAAAAATGCTGCGGCTCTCGCCCGAACGCGGATCGATGGCAACATCTATCGGGCCAGATAACCCCGTCAGTGATCCGCTGATGGTTCGCGTCGGTGTCACCGTTGCAGATGCCTGCTCAAAATAAGCCTTTATTCCTTCGATGACATAAATCCGCCCGTCGTGCACTTGCTCGCCTTCCCATTGTGTGCCGGTACCATAGTCTACCGCTACCAACACGTCCAGTGAATCGACAAACGCGATACCCCGGATGCTGGTAGCGCCCTCAATCCGGACCGTCGAAACAGGCTGGAAGTCGGCTTCTAGCGAGTCGCCCTGTCCGAGATTGCTGTACAGCGCCACGCCGCCGTTTGTTCCTGAGTTGGCTACCAAAAGGCTGTCGTTCCACAGCTGTATTGCCCATGGGCGCATTGCTGCACCAAGCTGGAACACGCGGTTAGGCCTTGTAAAACCCGCTCTGTTTGCCGGTTGATAAAATCCGTAAATGGCGGTTGGGGTCATATTGTTCGCAACATATAACATCTCACGGGGTTGGTGATAGGCGACACCCCGCATTGCACGCAGCTCGTGATGCCCAAAATTCCCTGAACTTCCCAGTATCCCCAAATTACTTACACTCATCACCCGGATGATGGTATCAGCATACCCAGTCTGAAACACACGGCCCGCGTTGGGACTGAAATGAATAGCTCCTCCGCCAAGTGCACCCGAATTGTAATTTAGTGTAATGGCCATGGGCGTAGCATCCGCGGGATCAATAACAACAACGTTGTCTATGGGATCTTCCGACTCACTTTGCTGATAGGTTTCAAATGAAACGTACAACCGTGATATCGGGGTTGTGGGTAATGCGGGCTCATCGTCATTGCGCATGCAACCTCCAAAAGCCAGCAGTATACCGGCTGCCAGGGCAAAAAAAACAACTGACTTTTTCATCCAAAGGGATTTTGGACAAAGGTATGAATTTTTGCGCATGTCCGCACTTATTCGGTAGGCCCGGTCTGGCGTGGGCGCTGAGCCTGCTCGGGAAGTGGCACAAATTCGGTTTCTCCCGGCACTGGATCGAACCGCTGTTCGAGCCAACGCTGCTTTGCCGCTTCTATCGTCTCACGCTTGGTCGACACGAAATTCCAATAAATATGACGTTCCTCCGGAAAAGGATCCCCGCCAAAAATATAAATACTGGTATCCGCATGGATAGTAAATGTACACAGCGTAGCCTCTTTGGCCACCAAAATCTGCCTCGGGGAGTAAATATGCCCATCACTCTCTATGCTGCCTTTAAGGATGTACAGGCCCGATTCACCAAACAACTCGCGGCCAATATCCAGCTGCTGGTCGGCGGTGCTGTGTATTTCCAGAAAAAACTGCCTACTGTGTACAGGTACCGGCGAACGACGGCCGAAAGCTTCGCCAGCAATGAGCCTAAACGTGACATGGCCCTCTTCCCAATAGGGGATATCCTTGGCTTCCACATGATGAAAGGAAGGTTCCGAATTTTCGAGCTCTTTGGGCATAGCCACCCAGATCTGCAAGCCATGCAGGCTTTTGTCAGAATGGCGAAGGTATTCAGGAGTCCGCTCGGAGTGCACCACTCCACGTCCGGCTGTCATCCAATTGACCGCCCCGGGTTGTATCTCCATCGCTGTACCCAAGCTATCGCGGTGCATCATACTTCCTTCAAAGAGGTAAGTAAGTGTAGACAGGCCGATATGCGGATGAGGTGGTACATCCACGTTTTGCGTGTCACTCAGTTTAGCCGGCCCCATGTGATCAATGAAAATGTAAGGACCAACCATGCGCTTGCCCCGGAAAGGCAGTAATCTTCCCACCATGAAGTTGCCAATATCTGCTGGCCGCTCCTCGATGATCATTCCTACGTTTGACATGATATAAAAATGTTATTACGTGACAGGACTAAACAAACATACGAATAAAAAAATGAATTACCCGTCCATTTACGGAAACACCTCCACCAATCACTTGCAACAATGTCCTTTTATCACTAATATTGCACATTCAAACAAGTGGGTACGAAGATGGAAACTACGGGATTTACACGCGAGAAACTGGAATTACCGAATGGTGAAAACAAACTGCTGCTCCATTCTTGCTGCGCACCCTGTTCGGGAGAAGTGATGGAAGCGCTGATTGCGTCGGATATTGACTTCACGATTTACTTCTACAACCCTAACATCCACCCTCGCAAGGAATACGACCTGCGCAAAGATGAAAATATCCGGTTTGCCGAAAAGCATGGTATTCCTTTCGTGGATGCCGACTATGACGTAGACAATTGGTTTGTCCGTGCAAAAGGCATGGAACATGAGCCTGAGCGCGGCATCCGTTGTACAATGTGCTTTGATATGCGCTTTGAGCGAACGGCACTGTATGCCTATGAACATGGATTTCCGGTCATCACCAGCTCACTGGGCATCTCCCGTTGGAAGAATTTCGAACAGATCAACGATTGCGGCGAGCGTGCTGCCAGCCATTATCCCGGTATTACGTATTGGACATATAATTGGCGCAAGAAGGGAGGCTCTTCCCGTATGCTTGAAATCAGCAAACGCGAACGTTTCTATATGCAAGAATACTGTGGTTGTGCATATTCCCTGCGCGACACAAACCACTGGCGCTTGCAGAATGGCCGTGAGCGGATCGAGCTTGGCAAGAATTATTACGGCGATGAGGGGGCTACCCCAGCTTGCTCTTAAAAAAGCCTATCGTCCGCTGCCATGCCAGCTTGGCCGCCGCCTCATCGTACCGCGTGGGTGAGGTGTCGTTATTGAAGGCATGATTTACGCCGTCGTACACAAACAGTTGATAGTCTACACCGCTTGCCTTTAATGCTTCTTCATACGCTGGGATACCCGCGTTTATCCGCTCGTCGAGCCCGGCATAGTGCAGCAGCACGCTGGCTTTAATCTTAGGCACATCGGCTATGTCCGGCTGGCTACCATAGTATGCCACGGAAGCTTGTAATCGCGGGTCGTTCACGGCAAGTCGTCCAGCCATCGCCCCTCCCCAGCAAAAACCTACACAGCCCACTTTACCATTGTTCCCGTCGAGCGTACGCAGGTAATCAAGCCCCTTTAAGTAATTTTGGACCGTCTGGTCCATATCCAGCTTACCGATGAGTTCGCGCCCCTTATCTTCATCGGCGGGCGTACCGCCGAACGGAGACAATGCATCCACCCCCAAAGCAACGAACCCTTCGGCTGCGATCCGCTTGGTAACGTCAATGATGTGCGGATTCAACCCCCGGTTTTCATGGATAACGACGACACCGCCGACACCTGTTTTATTTTTGGGCTTAGCTAACACGGCTTTTACATCACCATCTACACCGGGATAGGTGATGTTTTCGGAAGTAACATCGTCACTGTAAAACGGAGTTGCAGCTGCGTAATTGTTTTGCAGCAATGGCAATAAGGCAGTCGCCGCAGCTGTGCTGCCTGCAAGCATGGCCAACCGCTTCATAAACTCCTTGCGGGTGAGCTGACTGTGTGTGTACTGGTCGTAGAGGTTAATGATTTTCTGATCCATCTTCATCGGTTTTTATTAGGGTTTCACGGCTGCCAAGGCAGCCGCATAATTGGGTTCTTGTGATAATTCGGACACCTGTTCTTCATATACGATTTTTCCCTGCGGATCGATGACAACCACGGCCCGGCTCAATAAACCCCGCATCGGCCCGTCGGCCAGTTGCACACCGTATTGCATACCGAAATCTGATCGAAAATCGGATAGCATCACCACCTTATCGATGCCTTCGGCTCCGCAAAACTGTTTTTGTGCAAAGGGTAAATCTTTGGAAATACACAACACGTTGGTGTTGGGCAGGTTTGCCGCATCCTCATTGAACCTGTGTACAGATAACGCGCACACGCCGGTATTGACGCTTGGAAAAATATTGAGGATGACGTATTTTCCGGAAAAGTCCTTTAGAGTCTTTTCCGCAAGATCCACGTTCGTCAAGGTGAAATCTTTAGCCTGCGTTCCCACTGCTGGCAGGGTGCCAACCGTATGTACCGGCATACCACGCATGGTGATGGTGGTAGGCGAAGTTGTATTTTGCTGGGCGGAAACAGGTGAGCACACAAACGGCACCGTGATACCTAAGCAGCACATTAGCCGGACTATATGGTGATATTTCATGGCCTTATTACTGAAGTCATTATTGTATTAACGTTTTGATGCCCGTTTATTATACGGTTCGATGAAAATGATACAAACTAGTCCTCCACACAGCAAAAATACCACATAGTGAGTATTTTTTAGCTTCTATCGAAGCCATACCTTTATCCGGTATAAACAAAAATCAAACAACCAATGAAAAATGCTTTAACTAAACTGTGTTTGTTCAGCCTATTCGGCATAAGCCTCATCTGGGCTTGTAAGAAAAAAGACCCTATACCGGATGATAACATAGAAGACCGCACGCCTGCGGAAGTCATTCAAGACATTACAAGGCACATGGCCGATGCAGACAGCATCAGCATATTTACAAACGCACTGAAAACGTTGTCGCTTCAGCAAGAAGACATCACAGATGGGCTGACCGTCTTTGCGCCCTTAAATCCTGTGGACAACGATATACAGACTATCAGCAAGATCGCAGCCACCGAGCCACTGGACGACTTCTCGGTCAATGACCTCACAGACTCTGTCTTGATGGATCACTTGGTTAAAGGTGTTTTCGACCTGAGCGACCTGACAGATGGGAAAACGTTAACCAGCCTTAGCGGCAAGACACTGCGGGTGACCCAGATTGGCGAAAGGGTTTGGATCAATGGCGTCCCTGTCAGCGGCGAAATCGCCCCTGACGGCCGCCAGATCATTTACACCGTAAAAAAACCATTGACCGGTACAACCGTAGATGACGCACTCCAAACCACCACGCTCGAAATCACCGTATGGGACGCTATGGAATGGAGCCTCGACCGCCCCAAAGGAGTAATTGCCGCCGGCGCGCGGGTGTTTCTCTACGCTTCGCAAACGGACTATGCCAACAGTGTTCCTGCATACAACGCCGTTACGGATACGTCTGGGAAGGCCATATTTGCGAACATCACGCCTGGCCGGTATTTTATCGAAGCATCTAAAGATGACCGCAGCAATATTTTCGCTGAAAGCGCGCAGCCGGAAAATGGTTTATTTACAGGATTAGCGGCCATAACCGTATTTCAGTCGGCAACAGAAATAGAAAATTCGCCCACACAGGGTGGCGCCCGGCCCGGCAATTTCCGCTGGTTGGACGCAAACAGCGACGGCAAGATAGACGGAGCCGATCGCGTGGCGATACCTCACGAGCAAGCCACCGCGTCAGATAGCCGGGTCACATCCATCGATGTATTGATTGGCTACCTAAATAACGCAGAAAACAAACCGCTGACAGAAGCGCAATTGGCCGATGAGTTAGCAAGTTTCCGGATCAATTTAGCCAACTGGCAAGCCGATTTAGCTGTTACGGACGCCCTGCTTGCTGGCGACGTCAGGCAAAGTGAGCTGCGCCCCCCCTTGAATAGTAGGTTTCAAGGCATTGGTGATTTTTCCTTCAGCGCAACCCATCCGCTCATTACGCAGCTATGGCAAGGAGGCTACGGATTAATTGAGCACCTCAATACCCTTGAAAAACGAGCCCCACAGTCGGCTGCATCCACTGGTAGCCTGAAACTGCTCCGCGCGTTTGCTTACCTGCGGCTATTGACGTACTTCGGCAATATTCCCTTGCAAGGCGAACATGGACAACTTAATAACCAGCAAGTAGACAACGTATATACCTTCATACAGGATGAACTCGAAGGAGCTTCCAGCCGTTTACCTGAACGGGTTGAGGATCCTGCGTTATTATCAAGGGGATCGGCCGATATGCTACTGGCTAAACTAGCCCTGCTGAGAGCGGAGTACGACGTAGTAGCTGCATTGACCGCTAAAATTATCACAGCCGGACACCATTCGCTCGTTCCCGATCAGCATGTTTTCCGTGCCAACAGTGCCGAAATCATCTGGGCATCCCCAGTAGCGCTGAGCGGCGCTATGAAGGATTACTTTTATCAACGAGACCAGTTGCCTTTTCTGAGATTGCGGGAGACTTACCTGATGAACATCGAAGCTAATGCAGCACTGGGAAACACGGAAGCAGCAGTAAATGCATTCAACATGCTTTGCTCGCTAAAAGGCATGCCTCCATTGCCGCCCAGCATATCCAAGGAAGAGCTTACAGCCCAATATCAAGATCTTTGGATTAGCGACATGGAGCGGGAGGGTTTTCAGTTTCCCAATCTAATTCGCTGGGAACGCGCCGCCGAACTTCTTGCTGCCCGAGGTTACAATGAACCAAAACATCAATTGCTACCCATACCGATGGCCGTAATCGACGCCAACCCGCAAATGATGCAGAACCCCGGCTACTAAAAGGGTATTTCGCGCATCAGCATGTACATATCCAGTGCAGACGACCGAGTGTCCGCGCTGGATATGTTTTTCTTAAGGCCATATATCATAAACGGTATAGCGGCACAATACTTTATCATCACAAAAACTTTCATATCTTATAATTTATATTTACCTTTGCAGGCTCAATTGTGGGACGGTGAATTATTTGAAGCAATATCGGATACCTTTTACAGGGTTGAGTTTGGGTACGCATGACTTCGAATTTGATGTGGATAAGGCGTTCTTTGATTGTTATGACTATTCCATAGTGAAAGACGGCAATCTCAAGGTGTCGGTCAACCTACACAAACAAGAAAGCATGATGATACTCCAGTTTCATATTGTAGGCACCATCAACCTGACATGCGACGTTTGCCTTTCCTCATTTCCTTCCAAAACCGTTATTGACGAACGGCTAATCGTCAAATTCACGGACGGGGACATGACGGAAAGCACGGAGGAAATCCTGGTGTTGGCCAAGCATGAGCATGAATTGGACATCGCAGGGCTATTATATGAATACATTAATGTCGCTGTGCCACATTATATCAAGTGCAGCGAACAGGGAGACGATATTACTTGTGATAAGGCGGTATTAGAAAAATTGAACGGCCTTGCACCGGAACAGGACGAAGAAAAACAGACAGATCCCCGTTGGGATGCATTAAAAAACATAAAATATAACTAAAATAACAGTACGAGATGGCACATCCAAAACGTAAGACCTCCAAAGCTCGGAGAGACAAAAGAAGGACACACTATAAGGCAGAACGGCCTACCTTAGCGACTTGCAAGGAAACAGGCGCTGTGCACCTGCCCCACCGCGCATACTTGGTCGACGGCAACCTTTATTATAACGGCAAACTGATCATCGAAAACGCTGCCACCGTCTAAATTGATCTTTCAAAAAATTGAACATCCCATAACGTGTAACCAATTTTTATACGTTACTTTGGGGTGTTTTTGCGTATTATTGGATCGAAACTGCCATATAGCGACAAACAAAAAATCGACACGGCGGTTCCTTCCGGCCTTAAAAAGTAAACTTTTACGGAAGAAAAACAATAACGGATGAAGATTGGGTTAGACATATTGGGTGGTGATTTTGCGCCGAAAGCAACCATAGAAGGAGCCCTTCTGGCTTTGAAGCTGCTTTCGGAAGATCAGAAAATCGTACTCATAGGCGACCAAGACATTGCTAAGCAATACATCGAGCAAGCAGGAGAAGACCCTGCTTTTTTTGAATACGTACATGCCCCAGACAATATCGGCATGGGCGAACATCCGACCAAGGCAATCGCACAAAAACCAGATTCGAGCATCAGTCGCGGATTCCAGCTGCTTAAAGATGGCGCCATCGACTCCTTTGCCTCCGCTGGCAACACCGGTGCTATGCTGGTAGGTGCCGTATTCAGCGTGAAGACCATTCCCGGCATCATCCGCCCTGCGATAGCGACCAACGTTCCCAAAATCAAAAGCGGTTTTGGCATTTTGCTTGACGTGGGTGCCAATGCGGATTGTAAACCCGAGATGCTTCCTCAATTCGGCCTGTTAGGCAGCCTCTTTGCCGAACACATTTACGGTATTCAAGAGCCCACCGTAGGTTTGCTCAATATTGGTGAAGAGGAAGAAAAAGGCAACATGCTGACGCTCGGCGCCCATCCGCTCATGCGAGAAAATAATCGCATCCGTTTCGTAGGCAATATTGAAGGGCGCGAACTGTTTGACGACAAGGCCGATGTAATCGTATGCGACGGCTTCGTAGGCAATGTAGTACTCAAGCTCGCCGAATCTTTTTATGTGCTTACACGAAAGAAAGGATTCAATGATGCATTTTTCGACCGCTTTAACTATGAGCAGTATGGCGGAAGCCCCATTTTGGGGGTGAATGCTCCCGTTATCATCGGCCACGGTATTTCCAGCCCCGAAGCCATAAAAAACATGATACTGCTCTCCAAAAGCATGATTGAATCCAATATTATTGAAAAAATCAAATCCGCTTTCAACTAAAACTATATGTCAAAAATACATGCTGCCATCACGGCTGTAAACGGATACGTACCAGACTATATCTTGACTAACCAAGAGCTCGAAACCATGGTCGAAACCAACGATGAGTGGATCACCACACGTACGGGCATCAAAGAACGCAGGATATTAAAGGGTGAGGGCAAAGCGACATCTGATATGGCTGTGCCTGCTGTGAAAGGCTTGCTTGAAAAACGAGGTATCGGCGCCGAAGAAATCGAGTTGATTATTTTTTGCACCGTGACGCCTGATATGCCATTTCCCGCTACGGCAAACATCCTTGCCGACAAAATAGGTGCCGTAAATGCTTGGGGATACGACTTACAGGCGGCTTGTTCTGGCTTTATTTACGGCCTGACTACCGGCGCCAAATTCATTGAATCCGGCATGCACAAAAAAGTACTCGTGGTGGGCGGCGACAAAATGTCGTCTGTGATTAATTACAAAGATCGCACAACCTGCATCATCTTTGGCGACGGGTGCGGCGCCGTACTGCTGGAACCCAATGAAGAAGGCCTGGGCGTGATGGACTCCATCCTCAAGAGCGATGGCTCAGGATGTCCCTATCTTAATATCAAAGCTGGCGGCTCACTTCATCCTGCTTCGCATGCTACAGTGGATGCCGATATGCACTATGCTTACCAAGAAGGTCGCGCAGTGTTTAAGTTTGCGGTAACGAACATGGCCGATGTCGCCGCGGAGATCATGGAACGCAACCACCTCACCGCCGATGATGTTACCTGGTTGGTTCCCCATCAGGCCAATAAACGTATTATCGATGCCACCGCCGACCGCATGGGGCTTCCGGAAGAGAAAGTGATGGTGAACATCCAGCGCTATGGCAACACGACGGCTGCTACCATCCCCTTGTGCCTATGGGAATGGGAAAGCCAATTGAAAAAGGGTGACACCCTCATTCTCGCTGCCTTCGGTGGCGGATTTACCTGGGGCTCTGTATACCTGAAATGGGCATATGGGCAATAATGTTCCTTTTTAATTGTTAATTAACAGACTAGATTATATTTTTGATTCTTATTATCAAACCTACTAAGCAATGAGCATGGATATCAAACAGATTCAAGACCTGATTAAGTTTGTGGCTAAATCGGGCGTGAATGAAGTATCTATTGAAGAACAAGATTTCAAAATCACAATAAAAACAAACCAGGCCCCCACTTATGTGACGGCAACGGTACCTGCTCAGGCAGCAGTTCCTGTTCCGGCGGCTCCTGCGCCCGCGCCCACAGAGACACCTCAGCCGTCTGCTCCGAAATCAGAAGATACGTCCAACTATGTGACCATCAAATCACCGATGATCGGAACATTCTATCGCTCACCTTCACCAGACAAACCGGTCTTTGTAAACGTAGGTGATGAAATCGCCGCTGGAAAAGTTGTCTGCATCGTGGAAGCAATGAAACTATTCAATGAGATTGAATCTGAAGTTTCCGGAAAAATCGTAAAAGTACTGGTAGATGACGCACAGCCTGTGGAATATGATCAGCCATTATTCTTGGTTGAACCCAAATAATCCTACTGTGCCACCCGTTTTAATAGTAAGATTATACAGTAAGCATACACTACCCATAGAAGATAGCTAACATTCATGTTCAAAAAGATATTAATAGCCAACCGTGGGGAAATCGCATTGCGTATTATCCGCACATGTCGTGAAATGGGCATTAAAAGCGTGGCTGTATATTCAACTGCCGATCGCGATAGCCTTCATGTGCGCTTTGCCGATGAGGCCGTTTGTATAGGCCCGCCCCCCAGTAAAGAATCATACCTCAATATACCAAACATTATATCCGCCGCCGAACTGACCAACGCGGATGCGATACATCCCGGATACGGATTTCTTTCTGAAAACGCTCGATTTTCGTCGATATGCAAGCAGTATGGCATCAAGTTTATCGGTGCTACTGCCGAGCAGATCCAGCAGATGGGGGATAAGTCTTCAGCCAAGGACACCATGAAACGTGCCGGCGTACCGACTATTCCCGGATCGGATGGACTGGTTAAAAACGTTAAAGAAGGCATCACAATAGCCAATGAGATAGGCTATCCCGTGATCCTTAAAGCTACTGCCGGTGGGGGCGGCCGCGGTATGCGTATTGTATGGAAAGACGAAGAGTTTGAACCCGCATGGGACTCTGCGCGCCAGGAAGCCGGCGCTGCCTTTGGCAATGACGGAATCTACCTCGAAAAATATGTTGAGGATCCCCGGCATATCGAAATTCAGGTAGTCGGCGATCAGTACGGCACGGTATGTCATCTGTCTGAGCGCGACTGCTCTATCCAACGGCGTCACCAAAAACTCATCGAAGAGGCACCTTCTCCTTTCATTACCCCAGAGCTCCGCAAGGCCATGGGAGAGGCGGCTATTAAAGGTGCCAAAGCCGTTAACTACGAAGGAGCCGGCACCATTGAGTTCCTTGTCGATAAGCACCGCAACTTTTATTTCATGGAAATGAATACGCGGATTCAAGTGGAACACCCGGTCACCGAGGAGGTCATTAACTTCGACCTCATAAAGGAGCAAATAAAGGTGGCTGCAGGCATCCCGATTTCGGGCAATAACTATGAGCCGACGATGCATGCCATCGAATGCCGCATTAATGCGGAAGATCCGTTCAACGGATTCAGGCCATCGCCGGGCCGGATTACCAACTTCCATTCGCCCGGTGGCCACGGGGTGCGGGTAGATACCCACGCCTACTCCGGCTACGTCATACCGCCGAACTACGATTCGATGATTGCCAAGCTCATCTGTGTAGCCCAAACCCGTGAAGAAGCCATCTGCACCATGGAGCGTGCGTTAAGCGAATTTGTCATCGAAGGAATCAAAACGACCATCCCCCTGCATTTAAGGCTCATGCGAGACCCCAACTTCAGGGCTGGCAACTTCACTACGAAGTTTATGGAAACGTTTGATTTGAGCGAATAAATGCAAGATCCATAAAGTAAATACCATTCTTATCAAATAGAATGGTATTTTTGTTTTTTATATCACCATGAGCAAGTTATCCGGAAAGAAACTGATCGATGCCATCAAAAGTAAAGGCAAGAACCTGGAAGCCGAAATGTCGTTTTTTGACCATCTTGAAGTGCTTCGCTGGCACCTTATCCGATCGGCCATCGCTGTGACCGTCTTCATGATTCTGGCCTTTTCGTTTTACGATTTTATCTTTGATGACATTATCATGGGGCCTAAAAGCCCCGAATTCTGGACTTATCGGATGATGTGCAAAATCGGAGCGTGGATCAATGCACCTGATTTCTGCGTGACCGAAGTACCGGGCACAATCATCAACACGCAGATGGCAGGTCAATTTATCCTACAAATCAATTCGTCGCTTATCATTGCCGTTGTACTGGGCTTTCCGTACCTGCTGTATGAAATATGGCTGTTTGTAAAACCGGCGCTAACCGATATTGAGCGCAAATCTGCCAGCGGATTTGTTTTTTATGCCAGCTTGTTGTTCGCGGTAGGGATTTTATTCGGCTACTTCATTGTGGTGCCCCTTGCCATGAATTTTTTGGCCAACTATTCCATCAGCGAGGATATCGCCAATACCATCACCATTAATAATTATTTGTCATTTGTCGCGACGCTCACACTTGGATGCGGCATCGTGTTCGAGTTGCCGATCATCATCTTCATCTTATCAAAGCTGGGCATCATGACGCCCCAGTTTATGCGGAAATCGCGCCAGTATGCCGTTGTCATTATCCTCATCATCGCAGCGATCATCACCCCTACGCCTGACGTCATCACCATGCTTACCGTGAGCTTCCCCATGTTTTTGCTCTACGAAGTAAGTATCATCGTTGCAAGCCGGGTGGAAAAAAGGCGAATGAAAGCCGAACTGGATTTTTATAACGACGAAAAATAACGGACTACAATACACCATGACAGCAAAAAAAACAATTGCCATTGGCGGTGACCATGCAGGATTTGACTACAAGGAAGCATTGGTAAGCTTTTTGGAAAATGCAGGATATACCGTTAAAAACTTCGGGGCCTTCACTGCCGATTCGGTGGATTATCCCGATTTTGCTCACCCGGTAGCATCTGCGGTGGAGCGTGGCGAATTCGAATATGGGATTCTCGTTTGCGGCAGTGCAAACGGCGTGGCCATCACCGCGAACAAGCACCAAGGAATTCGGGCTGCCATCTGCTGGCAGGAGCAGCTTGCCTCCTTGGCACGCCAGCATAACGACGCCAATGTATTATGCATTCCGGCACGATTTATCGATGTCGAATTGGCGAAAGCCATTACTGATACGTTCCTGACGACCGAGTTTGAGGGTGGACGCCATGCCAATCGCGTAGGTAAAATTTCGTGTTGAGCCGGAAGCCGAAAATCTAATATTAACTATCAAAACATAGCACAATGAAGCAGTTTTTAGCCTTACTTTTCTTTATACCAGTTTTATGCGGATGCATTGTAGCGCAGGATCCGGTACAACAAAAATACGCTGCTGAAATTAACCCTGAAACGGCTAAGGCACATCTTTCCATACTGGCTTCCGCCGAATTCGAAGGCCGCGGCACCGGTGAGGCCGGAGGCGAGCGAGCAGCTGCCTATATCGCCGGAGAATTTGAAAAACTGGGACTGGCCGCTCCTGTGAACGGCTCTTATTTCCAGCCTGTAAAACTGACACGGACGCGCTTTGACGTCAAGGATTTTACCATCAATGGTAAACCATTTGCCAATGGCGAAGATTTTTACTTCGTGGGCAGTGGCCCTGTAAGCCGTATCGATGCTAAAGAAATTGTTTTTATCGGCTATGGCATCAGCGAGACGCAATACGATGACCTTAAAGGTATCGACATCAAGGGCAAGGTCGTATTGCTATTGAGCGAGGGTGAACCCAAGAACGCACAAGGCAACTCCCTGATTAGCGGCAGTAATGAACCATCTGAATGGGTAACATCTCGTACCAAACGGTTGCAAAACATTACATCCAGGGAACCTAAGCTCATCATCGCCGTATCAAGCACCATCAAAGAGTCTCTCGAACGCTTCGGCGGCCGGCTTGTACAGCCCCGAATTTCGCTCGAGGGAGGGGCTGGCCAACCTTCGCCCAATACGACACCGGTAGCCAATATCAGCACCGAAATGGCCGATCTGCTCTTAGCCAGGGCAAAGACCTCTGTTGCAGCATTGGAACAAAAAATCAACAATACACAACAACCGCAAAGTACGACCTACAAGGCGAGGCTTAGCACGACCTTTGGCTCGGTCAGCGAGCCATTTACATCGCCCAATGTATTGGGTTACCTCGAAGGCACCGACCTGAAAAATGAATTGGTGGTCATCTCCGCGCACTACGATCATGAAGGCAACCAAAATGGCACCATTTTCTTCGGGGCAGATGACAACGGCTCGGGCACCACGGGTGTGTTGACACTGGCACGCGCATACGCTAAAGCCAAGGCGGAGGGCCATGGCCCCCGGCGAAGTATCCTTTTCATCGCCTTTACGGCTGAAGAGAAAGGATTGCTGGGCTCAAATTATTATTCGCGGAACCCAGTCTTCCCGCTGGAAAATACCGTAGTAAACCTTAATATGGACATGATTGGCCGCATCGATGACAAGCACCTCCGTGGCAACCACAACTATGTACATGCAATCGGATCAGATAAACTCAGCTCCGAATTGAAGGTCATCAACGAAAATGCAAACGCCGAATACACGCATATGGAATTGGATTACATGTATGATGATCCGAAAGACCCTATGCGTATCTACTATCGGTCAGACCAGTATAACTTTGCCAAGCATGGCATCCCCGTCGTATTTTATTTCAGCGGATTGCACCCGGACTACCATACCCCTGCCGACACTGTGGATAAGATCAATTTTGAGATGTTGGCAAAACGGGCCCGTCTGGCGTTCCATACGGCATGGGAGATCGCCAATCGCGATAAGCGCCTGGTGGTCGATTCGAACAAGGAGTGAGTGTATATCCTGCCTTGGCAAGCATTACGGTGCTACCCACTGCATCAGTATTCCGCACAGGTATCCGGCATAAGTACCAATCGCATAGCTGAAGACGGCGATGAATACGCCCACCGGTACCAATGAGGGATGAAAAGCCCCAGCAGTCACCGAAGCAGATGCGACCCCGCCGATATTGCCCATGCTGCCGATGGCCAAGAAAAAAAATGGCGCCTTGATCAGTTTGGCTACGACGAACAATAACGACGCGTGGAATAATAACCATGTTAAGCCTACCAGAAACAGCGCAGGATTGTCCATAACCTTGAAAATATCCATCTGCATGCCAATGGTGGCAACAAGGATATACAGGAAAACCGTGGCTAAGCGCGATGCACCCATCGTCTCAAGTCTTCTGGCTTTAGTGAATGATAACCCCACCCCCATCAAGGTAGCAAGTATAATAAGCCAAAAGAAACTGGAAGTGAGACTAAACTTATCGAGCTGCGGCGCATGGACGCTGATGTAGTCTGCAATAACACCGGACAGCAAGTGAGCGATGCCGGTTACGCCAAAGGCGACACCCAGCATGACCATGTAATCCTTCGTGCTCGCAGCTTCGGTACGTTGCCTGCTATATTCCTCCATACGCGCTGTAAGCTCTTCCACTTCATTGGCCGATGCTTTAAAGTAACGGTCGAGCTGTTGGCGCTTGCCCGCACCGTAAAGCAATACGGCCATCCAGCCATAGGCTACAAAAACATCCACCGCCACCGTAGCCGCAAAAATCTCGGGTGACGGTTCAAAAATCCGGAATAAAGCCGCTTGATTGGCCCCACCACCTATCCACGATCCCGCCAATGTGGCCAATCCTCTCCAGACCTCACCTGATACTGCTGCCGGAGCTATCAGCGAAAACAGCCAAACGGCAAAAGGCCCGCCCAGGACAATACCGATCATGCCGGTAAAGAAAAGCAAACCTGCTTTTTTACGCAGCCGCCACACCTCGCGGAAATTGATATTCAAGGTAAAGAGCACCAGGCACGCCGGCAGCAGATAGTTTGAGCTCATGCTGTAAAGCTGGGAATCGCTCCCCGATATCACACCGAACGAATTAAACAAACCCGGCACAAAATAACAAAGTAACAGCGGTGGCAGGATCGCGTAAAACTTGCGAAGGCCCGGGTGTTTGCTGTTGGATGTATAGAAAACCACGGCCAGGATGACCATCAGCAAGCCGAATACGGCCACGTCGTCGGTAATCCAGGCTGATGCACTTGATGTGTTATCCATGATCGGTGATTGGGTAGTAAACAACTATTTCAGCACGGAGCCAAAGGTAATAAAAAAAGCACGGAGCCGGGCTTACCTTAAACCTCAACATCATCCCAATCACGTTTGCAGGTTAAAGCGGATGGGCAGGGTGTATGCCACCCGCACAGGTCTGCCGTTCTGTATACCCGGAGACCAATTGCTGCTGCTTTGCAATACGCGCACGGCGGCTTCACCTGTGCCATACCCTAAATCCCTTACCACCCGGATATCCGCAAGGCTACCGTCTTTTTCGATGATAAATGCAATTTGCACTTGCCCATTCACCCCGGCCTCAATAGCTTCCTGAGGATAATCATAGTTTCTTGCAATATATTCCATGAAGGCCCGGAATCCACCCGGTGGCTCCGGCTGGATTTCGACGGACTGAAATATCACGTCCGTCGCTTCTTCTACCGGTTTTTCTTCCGGTACGGCGATGGCCAGGGTAGGGTTCGGTTCCGCTTCAACAAGATCGGGGGCTAACTCGGGCATGGAGCGCTGGCCAGATGTATGGGCTTCCTGTTTTGCTGGCGCCCGCTCTACCGCCGGCGGTGGCGGGCTGTCCGGCGAATAGCCGATGATCACAATAGTACCCAACGGCGTGTAGCCGTTTGATACGGGGACCGGCGGTGGCGGCTCCTGGCTCAACTCCTGCCCGCTGATTCGGAAATCTATGGCGACAAGGTACTTACCGGCAGGCGCCAGGCGTCCTGTTTGCTCACGTTGCAGCACATTCAGGATGTCGGCCTGTTGACCGCTCCACAGCTCATTGAGAAATGTCACCCGTTCGATACTTCCCGTCCCGGCTTTTTCGTAAGTAAAGGCTATTGTCCCCTGTTTATTTTCGCGTATGGCCTCCGCCGCATAATCGATATTCCCGCCCAGATACGCTTTAAAACGTTTCGCATCATCCTGAATCGCCGATGTGACCGTATCAGCCTCATCATAGACCACTACATTGCCCTGTTGCTGTTCCAGTTGTTGGTTGCACGCAAATGAAACCACCATCATTCCGCAGATGATCGGCAGCAACAAGGCGTAGGAAAGCAGCCCCCACCTGGGCGACTTGTCGCGCAACAGCATGGCAATGCGGTTTTTAAGCAGCCGTTTACTTGAAAACGTGTGTGCCAATACCTGAGGCTCGACACCTATCGCACGGGCCACCAGCAATTCGGCATAGCCCATTTCATTGCCTGCAGCCGATTTCCCGTCGGCGATGTATTCGTGCTGCAGCCGGAGTGCCCGCTCGTAAGCATATACGATGGGATTGAACCAATTGAATATCTTCGCCAGCTGGATCAACACGATGTCGACGCTGTGCCATTCCCTGGCATGAATCTCCTCATGCAGGCGTATCTGGTCATGTCCGGTAAGCGTGCGGTCGATCCGTACAGCGCTGAAAAACGAAAAGGCCTCGCCTTCCGGGTGTCTGCGCAGCATAAGCAAGGTCAAGGTCAGGCTGCGCAGAAACAGAAGAAAAGTCAATATGCAACCGCCGATATAACCATAAGTCAATACATTGCGCAGCGAAAACGGCGACGGCTGTACCGCCACTGCCGCGCCAGCCTCCACGATAACCGGCTCGCTCGCCTGTATACCGATCAGGTATTCCGGATAACTGCCCGCATAGGTATTCCACTCGGGGTATTCGAGCAGCGGTAGTGTAAAGGCGAGCAACAGCCCTGCGAGCAGGTAAAACCGGTTCCACTGGAAAAAAGTCCGTTTGCACAATAGGACGCGGTAAAAGGCGTAGAAAATGCAAAGGTAAAGGTTGGCTAGCACCAGATAAATCATGGCTTTCCCCCTTTCTTTTTTGCCTCTTCAAGCAGTTGCAGAAGCTCGTCCGCATCCTTGAGATCCAATTTCTGCTCTTCCAGAAAAAACGACAACATGTTCCGCGCCGAATTGTTGAAGTAACCATGCAGCAGTTTGCCGGTTGCAAACGTGCGGTACTCTTCCTTTGAAACCAACGGAAAATACCGGTGGCTCTTTCCAAAAGCTTCATGCGAAACAAAACCCTTGGTCTCCAGAATCCGCACAATGGTAGACACCGTGTTATAAGCCGGCTTGGGATCGGGCAGCCTGTCAATGATTTCCTTGACAAATGCCTTGTCAAGATCCCACAATTCCTGCATAATTTGTTCTTCCGCACGTGTCAATTCTTTTAGTTCTTTCATCGATTGTTTATTTTGCTTTGTGAAATATTGCCAGACCACACTTCATGTTACCGGACGCCTGCCCTCAAGGCAGGCGCCAGCGGAATACCGACACCCTATATAAAGCAAATATAAAACTAACGGCTTAGTTTCTAAATAATTTATTCAGTTTTCTCCCAGTTGCTTTGATGATTATACCAATCTTTTTACGTTTATGTGAACATCCTATCGGAAAATTTATCCGTATTTTGTGGCAAGCAATTGAAGGGAGCCAATGAAAATAGGTATCGTATGCTATCCCACCTTCGGCGGAAGCGGTGTGGTGGCCACAGAACTCGGTAAAGCTTTGGCGGCCAACGGCCATCAAATCCATTTTATCACGTACAGCCAACCGGCCCGCTTGGATTTTTTTTCAGAGAACCTCTATTATCATGAGGTTACGATATCCAAATATCCGTTGTTTGATTTCCCCCCGTATGAGCTGGCTTTAGCCAGCAAGCTGGTGGATGTGGTACGGTTTGAAAAACTTGATTTGCTGCATGTTCATTATGCAATACCCCATGCATCGGCTGCGTTCATGGCTAAGCAGATTTTGGCCACTTATGGCATCCACATCCCCGTGGTGACTACCTTGCACGGCACAGATATCACGCTCGTGGGCAAAGACGCCAGCTATAGCCCGGTGGTAACCTTCTCAATTAACCAATCGGACGGCGTCACTGCGGTGTCCCAAAATTTGAAAGAAGAGACCCTGAGTTATTTTGACGTGCAGCGGGAAATACGTGTTATCCCCAATTTTGTGGATCTAGATCGTTTCAGTCTCAAGCCTCGCCAGCATTTCAAGCAGGCCATCGCTCCGGGAGATGAGCGCATCTTGGTGCATACGTCCAATTTCAGGAAAGTGAAGCGCACCACCGATGTTATTCGAATCTTCAAGAAAGTACAGCAAGAAGTACCCAGCAAGCTGCTCATGGTGGGCGACGGACCGGAGCGAACCGCTGCGGAGCAATTGTCGCGCGAACTGGGCGTAGCAAACGACATCCGGTTTCTCGGCAAGCAGGATGCTATCGAGGAAATTCTGTCGGTGTCCGATCTGTTTATTATTCCTTCGGGCTCCGAGAGTTTCGGACTGGCTGCCCTGGAAGCCATGGCCTGCAAAGTACCGGTCATATCGTCCAACACCGGCGGGCTGCCGGAATTGAACATCGATGGCGTGACGGGCTTCCTCAGTGACGTGGGTGATGTGGATTCCATGGCAGCAAATGCTATCCATATTTTGGAAGACAGTGCACGCTTAGCGCAATTTAAGGAAGCTGCGTTAGAACGCGCCAAAGACTTTAAACTGGCCAACATCATGCCTTTATATGAGCAATATTACCAAGAGGTTATCGACAGTGTGCAGCAAAATGCTTAATCACATGCCAGTGAAAACGGGCAGTTAAAAAAAATCTCTTATCTTTGCCGCTTGGAAGTCCCTGTCCAAGACAGCAAGTTATATGAAATACAAACGCATCCTACTCAAACTCAGTGGAGAAGCCCTTATGGGCGACCAAAATTACGGTATTGACATCAACCGCGTAGCCCAATACGCTAAGGATATCAAAGAAATTCATGACAAGGGCATGGAAGTAGCCATCGTCATCGGAGGTGGCAACATCTATCGCGGGCTCAGTGCCGAAAAGGCAGGGATGGACCGCGTGCAGGCCGATTACATGGGCATGCTGGCTACCGTCATCAACAGCATGGCCTTGCAGGATGCGTTGGAGAAGCAGGACATCAAAACACGTCTGCTTACGGCCATCAAGATGGAGCAAATCTGCGAACCTTTCATCCGGCGTCGTGCGGTACGTCACCTCGAAAAAGGACGGGTGGTCATCTTCGGTGCGGGCACGGGAAACCCTTATTTTACCACGGATACCGCCGCATCGCTCCGTGCAATTGAAATCAATGCCGATGTCGTACTCAAAGGCACCCGTGTAGATGGCATTTACACGGCCGATCCGTTGAAAGACCCCACGGCAACCCGTTTTGACGAGATTACGTTTCAAGACGTATACAATCGCGGACTCAGCGTGATGGATATGACCGCATTCACCCTTTGCCAGGAAAATAAGCTGCCCATCATCGTGTTTGACATGAACAAACCAGGCAATCTTGCTCGACTCGCCGAGGGCGAACCCATTGGAACTTTAGTACGAGAATAACTATCTTTGACCAAAACCATAACGCGAATTACCATGGACGAATTGATATCCTTACAATTAGACGATAGTGCCGAGCAGATGAAAAAAGCCGTGGCACATACCGAATCCGAACTCACCAAAATCCGGGCAGGCAAGGCAATGCCTTCCATGCTTGACGGTATTTACATAGACTACTACGGAACCGCCACGCCTCTCGCCCAGGTCAGCAACATCAATACGCCCGATGCACGCACGTTAGTGATTCAGCCTTGGGAAAAAAACCTGTTGTCTACCATTGAAAAAGCCATCTTGGATGCCAACATCGGACTAACCCCACAAAATGACGGGACGGTCATCCGGCTCAACATCCCTCCCCTCACAGAGGAGCGGCGGCGTGATTTGGTTCGAAAGGTAAAGGAAGAAGCCGAAAAAGGCCGTGTGGCGGTGCGCAATATCCGCAAGGAAGCCAATGATGGTATTAAGAAGCTGAAAAGCGAAGGCGTATCAGAGGATGAAATCAAAGCGGGAGAAGCTGAGGTACAAAAACTGACCGACAAGTACATCACCGATGTAGATAAACTTGCGGAAGCAAAGGAAAAGGATATTATGACCGTGTAAGTCCCATTATTGGACATACCACAGTATACCATAGTCGTAAAGCCACGCTAAAAAGTGGCTTTATCTTTTTTATCCAGAGGCATGCCGACGGTTGCCCCGTGTCCCAGTACATATACCTGATCTGCCAAACGGGCTGGGCGCTGGCAATGCGTCACCATCAAAATCCTCATTCGATAGTTGAAGCTTTTCTGAGATAGAAACAAACGGAATAGCCACAAAAAAAGGGCAATAACCAAGTTATAAAAGGGCTCCCTGCCGAAATACCTCCCCATTGCAATTGCAATCTCACCAACTCCACCCCTACTTGGTTCAAAACTACTGTGCCTCCAAGTTGCTTTAAAGATTCCTTTTACGGAAGACGATATTATTTATCTCTTTTTTAAAGAAAATGATACTCCAAACCACTAAACAACAGGAGAAACTGACAACAAGGAATATCTTATTATCGAAATCTGAAAAAAATGTTACATGCACCAATGCATAAACAAAAAAACCGAGTACTACAAACTTTAAAACAGTCATATCAATGCTTAAAAAACATAGAAGCGCACCAGCCAACGGCAGCTATACAAGAGCGGCCCAACCCACAGGACCCGAAACAGTCGCGGCAGTAATTATAGCACCCCATCCTGAGGCTAATGCCCCCACTGGGCTCCAAGTACATGCGTCGCCATCATTTAAATTTTCCATTTGTTCAAACCTTAATGCTTTCATCTTTAAACGTTTAAATTTAAAAAAATTCAGCTAATTACTCACCCTTTGCGCACTGGGTATTTCAAATTTCGACATTAACGCGCGACGTTGCAAAAAACCTATGGCGCGTTTAAAACTTGTGGTTTGTGGATTACGCTCACTACCAGTATCGTAGGGTTACAATAAGCGCTTTTTCCACTGGTGTAAAACTAGCTGGCATTTTCGAAGTCCCGTGACCGGATTTCTACTCCACCGAAAGCCAGTGTTGGCATCAATACTGGAGGCCTACCTGAATTTTTACGTAAGGTCCAAGGGTTTATTTTTCAAAGGCACTGAAGGGAAATTAAGCACCTGACAACAATGTCACCAAACCATCAGGAAGACAAGACGGATTTGCAGAGCCGTGCCATATTGATTATATTCGTCACGTCGAGATACGGTCATATCGTCAGCAAACGGCACGCGGTATGCTTTTTGCAGTAAATAACTCGACAAAATAGTAATAAAAAAAACAAACAGCGAAAAGAAATTATGATGGCAGGATATTGGATTATTTTTATCGGAATCATGTTGGTCAGCATGATTGTACAGTGGCGTTTCAAAAGCAAGTTTAAGCGCTATTCTGAAATGCCACTTAGCAGCGGGATGACGGGACGGGATGTCGCCGAAAAGATGCTGCATGACTATGGCATCTACGATGTACAGATTATTTCTGCGCAGGGGCAGTTGAGCGATCACTACAATCCGGCAAATAAAACAGTCAACCTAAGTCCGGAGGTATATAGTGGGCGTAGCGTGGCTGCGGCGGCAGTGGCTGCCCACGAATGCGGACACGCGGTGCAACATGCCAAGGCCTATTCGTGGCTGCAATTCCGCTCGGCAATGGTGCCTGCTGTGAGCGTGGCGTCTAAACTTGTCACCTGGGTATTGATGATCGGTGTAATCATGGCTTTTTCGGGCAACCTTTGGTTATTGGCTATCGGCGTAGCCGCATTGGCTATCACAACGCTGTTCAGCTTCGTAACCTTACCGGTAGAGTTTGACGCCTCAAAACGCGCTTTGGCCTGGCTGGATAATAAGGGCATTACCCATAGCAGCGTAGAGCATGACGGAGCCAAGGATGCCCTTTGGTGGGCTGCCATGACCTATGTGGTCGCAGCATTGTCGTCCCTGGTAACGTTGCTTTATTACGCCAGCATGTTGCTTGGAAGAAGAGACTAAGCATTGTTTTTCATAGTTAGGTGGTCCGTCCCGGGATTCGGGGCGGGCTTTTTTATTACAGATTTTGTACCTTTGCATTTCGTTCATATCTATATAGCAACTGACGATGTTTCAGAATCTACAGGACAAACTTGACAGAGCCTTTAAGGTATTAAAAGGCCAGGGAAATATTACCGAAATCAACGTAGCGGAGACCATGAAGGAAATCCGCAAAGCGTTGCTCGATGCTGACGTAAACTACAAAACCGCCAAAGCATTTACCGATGAGGTGAAGCAGAAGGCCCTCGGCCAGAACGTACTCACCAGCATCTCTCCGGGGCAGTTGCTCACCAAAATCATGAACGATGAGCTGACCGCACTGATGGGTGGGTCAGCTACTGAACTGGACTTATCCAAAAGTCCTACGGTCATCCTCATTGCAGGCCTCAACGGTGCCGGGAAGACCACGTTTTCGGGCAAACTGGCAAAATTTCTTAAAGAAAAGAAAGGAAAGAAGCCTTTGCTGGTGGCTGGCGACGTGTACCGTCCTGCGGCCATAGACCAACTACAGGTGCTTGGCCAACAGGTGGATGTACCTGTGTACGCCGACACGGAATCAAAAGACCCCATCGGCATTGCCAAGGCCGGTGTAGCTGAAGCCAAGCAGAAAGGTTACAATGTCGTTATCGTGGACACCGCCGGCCGCTTGGCTATCGACGAAGCACTGATGAACGAGATATCGGCCGTGAAAGAAGCCACGCAGCCCCATGAAATCCTTTTTGTGGTCGATGCGATGACCGGCCAGGATGCAGTGAATACAGCCAAGACTTTCAACGACCGGCTGGACTTCACCGGTGCCGTGCTTACTAAATTGGATGGCGATACCCGTGGAGGTGCTGCACTCTCCATTAAGTCGGTGGTCAATAAACCCATCAAATTTATCGGCACAGGCGAGAAGATGGAGGCGCTTGACGTCTTTCACCCGGACCGGATGGCATCTCGTATCCTGGGCATGGGCGACGTTGTGTCACTCGTTGAACGTGCTCAGCAGCAATTTGATGAAAAAGAAGCCGCTGAACTGCAACGGAAGATCCGCAAGAATAAGTTTGACTTCAACGATTTCCGCAGCCAAATCCAGCAAATCAAAAAGATGGGCAACATGAAGGACCTCATGGGCATGATTCCCGGTGTTGGCAAAGCCCTTAAAGATGTGGATATCGACGACGATGCCTTCAAGCCCATTGAAGCGATTATCAACTCCATGACGCCGTATGAACGGGAAAATCCGGATATCATCGATCAAAAGCGTCGTGCACGTATCGCCAAAGGGTCAGGTACGGACTTGGTGGAAGTCAATAAGCTGATGAAGCAATTCAATGACATGCGCAAGGTGATGAAGCAGATGTCCAACCCCGCGGCCATGGCCCGGATGATGCGTGGCATGCCCAAGATGCCGATGGGAAGGTAGGAAGACGGGAAAATTAATAATTTATTTATCTTTGTGTCATGGACGACCCGAGTCAGATAACCGAATTTGGCAAAATACTCCTCATAGGGGTAACGGGTATCGTATTGGTGTTATTCACGTTGTTCTTGGGTAAGCTGGTTTCTCCCCAAAAACCGAACCCAGAGAAGCTGAGCACTTATGAATGCGGTGAAGAAACCGTCGGCAACTCCTGGATACCATTCAATTCGCGTTTTTATGTCATTGCATTGGTGTTTTTGCTATTTGATGTGGAATTGGTGTTTGTCTTTCCGTGGGCAACGGTCTTCGGCCGTCCTGAACTAATAAGCGCTGATACGCGCTGGGGCTGGTTTACCTTGGCGGAGATGGCAGTTTTCATAGGCATCTTGATCATTGGATTGGTATATGTATGGCGAAAGGGCGACCTCGAGTGGGTGAAACCGCGGACCATACTGCCGCAGGTAAAGGTCAATATACCGCCATCAGCCTACGACAAACTGAAGCGCGATCCGTATCGTGTACGGCCATTCGAGGCGGCATTGCAGACGGCGGACAAGCCTCAAATCCCCGGTACGGTTCCTGCGGTAAAGAAACCAGCTTTCAAACCCTTATTCAGAAAACCCGGAGCTCCCCCATCGTCATGAGTATCGACAAACAATTGGAACGTAACGGTGTGGTCGTCGCTAAGCTGGATGACCTACTAAATTGGGCACGGCTGTCGTCCATGTGGCCAATGAGCTTCGGCATTGCGTGCTGTGCCATTGAGATGATGGGTGCCATGGCCGCTACCTATGATTTGGATCGCTTCGGCGTGTTTCCCCGACCTTCACCGCGCCAATCCGATGTGATGATCATTGCGGGTACGGTGACCTTCAAGATGGCCGACCGCATACGGCGGCTTTATGAGCAAATGCCGGACCCGAAGTATGTCATCTCCATGGGCTCATGCGCGAATTGCGGTGGTCCCTATTGGCAGCATGGCTACCATGTAGTCAAAGGGGTGGATCGGATTATTCCGGTTGATATTTATGTACAGGGATGCCCTCCCCGGCCTGAAGCACTCATCGGAGCCTTTCTAGAACTGCAGAAAAAGATAGCGGACGAGCATATCGTCGCTGACAAACTGCAACCGACACAAGCATAACCTTTAGCAATCATACAACCTTATACGATTATGGCAAAAGATTTTTATGGCGAATTACAATTGGGTATCCTCGGTGGTGGACAACTGGGCCGTATGCTTATCCAAGAAGCCATCAATTTCAATGTGACTATCCATATTCTCGATCCGGATAAACATGCACCTTGCCGCGACCTGTGCAACCGCTTTGTCCAGGGTGCGCTGGATGATTTTGACACCGTATATGCATTTGGCAAGGGCTTGGACATGATAACCATCGAAATCGAGAAGGTTAATGTCGATGCACTCGAAAAACTGGAAGAGGAGGGCGTGATGGTATATCCTCAGTCACGCATCATCCGGTTGATTCAGGATAAGGGGCTACAAAAGCAATTTTTCAAGCAAAATGATATCCCTACAGCGCCTTTCCAGCTGATCTCGTCCAAAGAGAGCCTGAACAATGCATCTATTCCGCTACCTTATATCCAAAAGCTCCGCAGAGACGGCTACGATGGCCGCGGAGTGAAGAAAATTATCAGCGAAGCGGATATAGAAGATGCTTTCGAGGCCCCCAGTCTCATTGAGCAGTGGATAGATTTTGACAAGGAGCTGGCCATCATCGTATCGCGCAATGATGATGGTGATGTGGCTACCTTTCCCTGTGTAGAAATGGAGTTCAATCCTGAGGCAAATTTGGTGGAATTTCTGATCTCGCCATCTACGTTGCCGTTTGAAATCCAACAGCGCGCAGAGCTATTGGCCAAGAAAATCGCTGAAGACCTGCAAATCGTCGGCTTATTGGCTGTGGAGCTGTTTCTCACCAAAGACGGACAACTGTTGGTAAATGAGCTCGCGCCGCGTCCGCACAACAGCGGGCACCAAAGTATCGAAGGCAACTTCACTTCGCAGTTTGCACAACACCTGCGTGCCATCTTCAACCTGCCCCCGGGCAACACCGCCACACGGAGCAACGCCGTGATGGTCAACCTATTGGGCGAAGCCGGCCATGACGGATTGGCCCGTTATGAAGGTATTGAAGAGATTTTAGCGATGGAAGGTGTATATTTGCACCTGTATGGCAAGAAATTCACCAAGCCTTTCCGCAAAATGGGCCACGTATGCGTCATCAATGAAGACCGCGAGGCCGCCATCAGTACGGCAAGGAAAGTGCAGCAAACCCTTCGGGTGATTACGTGATGGGTGATAATGATAATAACATAAATAGATAAATGACAGCAAAACCAGCTATACCGGAAGTAGGCGTCATTATGGGCAGTAAGTCTGACCTGCCCGTCATGCAGGATGCCGTGGACGTATTGAAACTATTGGGAGCTCGCGTAGAAGTGACCATCGTATCGGCGCACCGTACGCCCGACCGCATGTTTGATTACGCCAAAAGCGCAGCCTCGCGGGGCTTGAAGGTCATCATAGCTGGTGCCGGGGGTGCTGCCCATTTGCCCGGCATGGTGGCGTCCATTACGCACTTGCCGGTCATCGGCGTGCCGGTCAAGTCATCCAACTCCATCGATGGCTGGGATTCGGTACTCTCCATTTTGCAAATGCCCAACGGCATCCCGGTGGCAACGGTAGCGCTCAATGCCGCTAAAAATGCGGGCATCCTCGCTGCACAAATATTGGCTGTATCGGACGAACAAATCGCACAGAACCTGCTAAACTACAAGGCTGAGCTAGCCAGGAAGGTCGAAGAAAGCGCGAAGGAGTTAGAAAAAAGCTCGGCGGGAGAATAAAAGACTTCGGCAAAAAAGGCGCCCACCTTTTTACTAAAAGGCGGGCGCCTTTTGCTAAAAAGGTGAGCGCCTTTTGCAAGAAAGCCGCCCGGCTTTTTGCCAACCGGCCGCAGCGTTTATTAATTCTAGTCGGTTTATCGTTGAATACCTTCCAGCCGTGCCAGCTCCTCTCTACTGATTTTGAAAACCGTCCCGTGGCGAATACCGTCAGGCATGGCCAATTTTTCAGATACTTCGCGCCAATTCACTAGATCCCTGGATGCGATAGCACCATACCGATGCATGATATACTTATCGAAATATACAACCCACTCACCGCCGACACGGCCCGCTGTCGGCCCTTCGGCCCAATAGTCCCCTGTAATCGGTTCGCTGGCTTTACTGTAGGGTCCCTCCATGCTTTCCGCATAGGCAACCTTTAGATTTTTTTGTGCCGGTTCACGGGTTTCATCCTTCAGAAACATTACCCAGCGGTTGCCATCGCGTGCAATGGTGGCATCAATCACGTTGAAGCCGGGATCATAAAACAGCTTGGTCTCACTGAACGTTTTGAAATCGCTGGTGGTCACGTAATACATCCGATGGTTGTAGCCGTTATCCGCTTCGATTTGTGTCTCGGGGAAGCGACCTCGTATGGTAGTAGCCCAATAGATCATATAAATCCCGCGGTCGGGGTCGTACGTGATTTCGGGTGCCCAGCAGTTTCGCGCATCCGGCTCATGAGCCATCACTGGGATGTACTGTTGCTCGGACCAATGAATGAGGTCGTCGGACGATGCATAACCGATCCCCCGGTCGGTCCAGCTTACGGTCCACACCATATGGAAACGCCCATCGCCGCCACGGATAATGCAGGGATCGCGCATCAATTTATCATCGCTCAGCTCCGGTTTTAAAAATGATTGGTCATTATTCAGGGCGGCCCATTTAAAGCCATCATAGCTGTAGGCCAGGTGTAAACCATCTTCGCCATTGCCCTTGAAATAGGAGAAGGCAAAGACACTGTCCTGCCGGCGTTCGACATAATCAAGTAGCTCGGTGGCTGCCAGCAGAAAAGCACCCACTCCAAAATTAGCCGTTGAATTGGCATCTACCGTCTGCCCAGGAATGGCCCGTTCGCCGATGGGTTGCACATAACCCACCCGCCCATCAGGCTGCAGAGCAAATGTAGCCAGGTATTGCCAGCCCTTGATAGCCGGCACCGTATATGTTGCCGGGTCGAGGTAGCCGTTGTTGACGCCCCAAAGCAATCCGTAGGTGAAGAATGCCGTGCCGCTAGTCTCTGGCCCAGGCGCATGCTCCGGATCCAATATACTGCGTGTCCAATACCCTTCGGCCTGCTGGCTGCGCATGATTGCACCCGCCATATCACGGTATACCGTTTCAAATTCCGCCCGATGCTGGTAATCCGCCGGCAAGTCCTGGAGTACCTTAGCCAATCCCGCAAACACCCACCCATCGCCACGTGCCCAAAAGTCCTTTTTGCCATTTACGCTCTTATGTTTGGGGTAAACATACTTGGCATCCCTATAAAACAGATGCTCGTCGTCATCATACATGAGTGCCTTCGCATAGCTGAAATATTCATGCAGTTTCTCCAAGTACTGCGTATTGCCTGTGACATGATATAACTTGGTCATGACGGGCATTACCATGTAAAGGCCGTCCGCCCACCACCAATAGTCTTCGTTGGGCGTACTCATCTGGTATTCCATCACCTCCATGGCCCGCCTGATCTTGGCACTATCCGGATCAAGGTGGAAGAGGTCTATATACGTCTGAAAACAGATTTGCCAATCACCAAACAGCACATGCTCATCAGACTCGCCGTAGTGGTACTTCCATGTCGACCGGTCATCGGACTTGGCGCCTTTCCACTGATTGTGACTGGCCCAGGCTTCGGAATAATCACGGTATGCCGCGTTTCCCGTGGCCTCATACGCTGCCATGTTGCCGGTATGGTAAGCAGCAACATCCCAGAACGCCCATTCTTGTGGTTTATGAAGAGATTGCCAATATTCATTGACCCGATGGATAATCTCGACAACCTGTTCTTTGCCGGGAATATCCTGGGCCGGTGCCGACATCGCTTGAAAGCAGACCAGTGTAGCACCAATGATATAACGGGGTGTATACTTCATGTCAATAAATATCTAGTGCATGATCAGCCTTTACATCTTCACCATTCCACACTTTTACGGCCGTCCACGGCTTAGGTTCCCCTTGCCAGAACGTATCAGTTTCGGGCAGGCCCAGGGGCAGAAGGATAGCCGAACAAAGGTACAGGCTGCCCGTCGTAATATAAAAATCGCTAATTGACGGTTGCTGCCCGTATAAACCGATATTAAGCCAGCCCTCCGCATTGAACGTGCCGGGCGCTTCAGTGGTCTTCTCAATGACGGCCGTAAGTGCTCCCCGCACCTGAGCGGGATGGAGCGACTCGGGCAGTTTTCCTCGCAACGCCATATCAGCCAAATGCTGGAACGCCCCGCCACGGTACACGATAGAACGCCCGATGACAGGAAACGTACCATCCGTATTAATCAGACGTTCCTGTATTTCAGCATAACGTCTACTGATGCGTGCAAAATCACGTGACGCATAGTCGTATTTTTTACCTTTCCCTTCCATCACGGAAAGGATGGCGTGCATATAAGGCTGGATGACATAACTGTTGTAATAATCCATCCTGAACTGCATGCCATCTGCATACATCCCATCGCCGGTATACCAGTGCTGGGCAAACGTACGGAGGGCATATTCTATACGCACGGGGTCATACGGAAGGTTGTATTGGCAAAAAAAGGCTTCTATCATCGCCGAGAACAATATCCAATTGCTATAAACCGGTACCACATCGCGTGTCTGCAACAGCGCCTCCACCACCCGCTGGCGATCGGTCTCAGCAAGGTGCTCCCAAATCCAGGGCGCACGGATGAGGCCGAGCGCAAAGAACGACGCGTCCACCAATGGCTGCCCGCCCTTCCATAGCAGGTAATCCTTGGCCTGCGGGTTGACCGCATTGCTCACTGCCTTGAGCAGCCAGGCACGGTATTGGTCTCGCAACTCCACTTCCTTGGCATCCCCGCCTTCCAGCTGTATCCAGGGCGCGATACCGCAAAGCGTACGCCCAAAAGCCTCCAGGTAAGATACATCAGTGCGGTGTGAGGGATTGTCAATGCCAGGAGCGAGCGCTACTGGCATGCGTGCTTTCAGTTGGTCTTCAGCCAGGTGCTGAATCACTGGACGGGCCAGCCTATCGAGATGCGCCAGCCATCGCTCACGGTCTGAAGACTGGCCTTGGAGCGTCAGCGGAATAAACCAGCAAGCCAGCAATGCAATCATGTATGGTCTCATACGGATCAAAAGCATCATATCAGTTATATCATTGGTTTCATCTTCATAACAAGGCCAATAACCGCAAAGCTACCCGATATAGACTGATATAGCAGGGCCAAATCGGTATTCTTAGCGGGGGATTTTATACCCGTTGTGGTATTCAGCCGCCAATAGCTTATTCGCTTCACGGCTGCTAAACTGTCCCTTCTGTGCATCCCAATAGATCTTTTCGCCCGTGCGGTAGGCAATATTGCCCATCTGGGAAAAGATGGCGATATGCGCACCAGCAGTGATAGGTGCATGCAAAGCGTCCAGCTTCCGCGAGCGTACAACGTCAATAAAATTAGCCGTATGCATATCCAATCCATTGTCTTGGCGTTCTTGGAGCGGCACCGCTTCCATCCGGTCTCCTTCAGGAATAACTTCCCAGCCACCCCGGTCTACGACGAGCGTACCGAAATTGCCGATAAATGCCGTACCATGATTGCGTCCATAAGGCCCCCCATCGATGCCGTTAGCGTGTTCCCACTGCACGGTAAAGTCATCAAATTCATAAACCGTGGTTAGCGTATCCGGCGTTTCGGCGGCATCATCCGGATAAGCGAACTTCCCGCCGGTAGCCATGATGGACTTCGGCGTGGTGGCTTTCATACCAATCAGCGCAAAGTCAAGCATATGCACCCCCCAGTCGGTCATCAGGCCGCCCGCATAATCCCAGAACCAGCGAAACTCGAAATGGAAACGGTTGGGGTTGAACGGCCTTTGCTTGGCTGGCCCCAGCCAACGGTCATAATCCACCCCTTGGGGCACCGGGCCATCGGGCTTGACGGGAATGCTTTTCATCCAGCCCTGGTACGCCCATGCCTTCACCAAGCGAATCTTGCCCAATTTTCCGGAGTGCACAAAATCCATGGCGTCCCTGAAGTGCTGCTGACTGCGCTGCCACTGCCCAACCTGCACGACACGGCCATATTTGGCAGCAGCGGCTACCATAGCGTTGCATTCCACGATGGAGTTTCCAAGCGGTTTCTCTACATACACGTCCTTTCCTGCCGCACAGGCGTCGATTAGGTGCAGGCAGTGCCAGTGATCGGGCGTACCGATAATGACGGCGTCGACATTCCCGTCGGCCAACAAATCTTCATGCTTCGCATACAATTTCGGGGTGATACCACGTGCCTTCAATTCTTCGGATCGCTTATTCAGCACGTTGGCATCCACGTCACAAAGCGCCGTACACTGCACGCCAGGCACTTTCAGTATAGAGTTGAGGTTGGACCATCCCATGCCGTTCGCACCAATCAGCCCCACTCGTACTGTTTGCTGCCTGAAGCTCCCGATGGAAAACGTACCCGGGAAAGCGGACGCTGCTCCGGCGGTCGCTGCCAACGTTGTCATTGTGCCCAAAAATTTTCTTCTGCTGGTGTTCATAATTCAACTTGTCAATTGGTGATCTTTGGGGCCAAGATAAGAAAGATCCCGTGAACCGGCAAGGCGACATTTTATTCGGGTGTACGGCGAATTCAGTCGTTTCCAGTTACTGGATTTGACTGGGACGCCCGCTCCGCTCACGCCCCTAGGTCAAAAATCCAACAACCGGAAATATTGTCGATTGCTCCAACTTGAAATTTACCGCATGACGTATTTACTCCAGCACCATCAAAAACCCGCCATTGGGTTTTAGCTCAATTGGTGTAGACGCTATAGGGATTTCCATTTGCCGAAACCCCTCGCCTGCTACATCATCGGTATATAACATGGCTTTCTTCATCCCTTTAAACGCTTGTAAGTCGACAGCGATTTGCTTAAGAGCTGCCTCGCCATTGATTCCTGCAACATACCATCGGCTGCCAGCCTGACGTGCGATGACTACGTCCCGTCCCGGGTAGCCCGAGACAAAACGCACATCATCCCAGGAATCCGGCAATGTCCGCAGCAAATCTTTTACGCTTCTCGGCACCGTCGACATCCCCTCCGGAGATTCGGCATAGTGCTGTATACCCGAAAGGAACAATACGCTCGTTGCCAACTCAAATGCGGGTGTGGTGCGGCGCTGCACGGGGGTGTAAACCTTATTTAGGTTCATCGGCGTGAAATCCATGGGATCGAATGCGTTTCTTGTAAAAGGGAGGATGGTCGAAAGCGTTGCTTGCTTATCAGCGTCCTCCTGTCCGAACGTCACCATTTCAAATCCCCTTACGGCTTCAACCGTCATCAAGTGCGGGTACGTACGCGACCAGCCTCTGGGCAGCGTAGCTCCGTGGAAGTTGACCAATAGGCCATGCTTGGCAGCATCGTTCAATATATCGATATAATACTGGATGACAGAACGACCGTCACCGCCGAAAAAATCAATTTTTACCCCTTTGATACCCATGTCCTTGATGCGACGGAATTCGACAGTACGGCTTTCAGGTGTCAGCAGCTTGTTTTTCGGCGAATACTTCACCGTGTTCCAGTCGCCTGCCGAATTGTACCAGAGCAGCAACCCCACCCCTTTGTCGCCCGCGTAATCGGCCAACTCCTTGATTTTATCGTAGCCGATTTTGCGGTCCCAATTCACATCAACAAGGCAATACTGCCAATTCATGTCTGCCGCGAAATCGATGTATTTGCGCTGTTCATCGTAGGTGATATAGTCGTCTTTCGAATTGATCCAACTCCATGATGATTTACCCGGTTTGACGGCGCTTTTGTCTATGTCGATGGCGCTTTCTGCGACATCGAGCCCCAACGTGGACTCCACGATGGTTGCCAATGAACCGACGGCAATGACCCGCCAGGGCGAATAGAATGGCACATCAGATAGGGGCAGCAGGCCGTTTTCGGATATCACCTCCCGGTCATCCGGGAAGCCTACGCGGTATTCGCCTTCCGGCGATTCAGACCGGAGACGCGTAGCGCAGTACCGGCCATCGAGACCGGCTTCAGTGATGAGCACCCACGTACTGTCTATTTGGAAAAGCGCAGGATACACCCATCCCGCGCCGGTAGGCTCCGGCGTGCCCACGGGTATACCTTGCTCGTAGTGTTCCTCATAAGACGGGTTGGTCTGCTCCCATCCCGATTTGGCAACGGCCACAGGCTGCAGCCAGCCTTTTGCCTGCGGCGGGAAATGGAAGGACGTCCGTTCATCCAGCACCTGTATACCATCGCCCTCCACATACGGGAAATGATAACGAAATGCAACACCATCATCGGAAACCTGAAAAACAACGTCGAATCCCTGCCCCTCGGCATTCCGGAACCGGTAGGTTTTCCTGGTAGCGCGATATCGATTATGCCTACGCTTGGCGTTCACCGTCTCATAGGCTTCGTTCACCTGCTCAACGGGCGATTTGCCGACCAGCTTTAAGTCTTTTGTAAAATCCGCCGTGGTCGTTTTTAAGCCCAATTCTGAGCTATCGAGCAATGTCTTGCCCTGATAAAGAAGCGCATACCGGGCTTGGCCACTGGCATTCAGCCATACACTAACTGTGATACGGCCGTCCGGGCTGGGCAGCGGCTCATCACCAATTTTATTGCTACATGAACCGACAACACAAGCTGTCAGGAAATAAAAAATAATGCGCATAAGCGTGCTTTTTTGAGGATGTCACTTCTATTCTCCAGTGGATTCCGTTTATAGTTGGCTCTGCCTTGTGGCGTAATACAAATATATAAAAGAACGCAATAAACGTCAAACAAACAACTATTTTTTTGGCACCGAAAAGATAACCGGGACAGGCAAACGCTGTCATTGAAACGGGGCGCGTACAACGATTTTATCCCCTGCATCATCCACTTCAAAAAGATGAGGAATACGTATATAACGTCCGTCCTCGCTCACACTGTGGCTATGTACGGCCATAAGAAGTTTACCTTCAAATGTCCGGAACAGCATACCATGTCCGTAGTTTGGTGGTGTGATCGGTTCTTTTTCATGAATCCAAGGACCATCCAACGCGCCACTTTCCGAATACGCCACACCCTGAGTATATACATCAAACACCCAACTTGTCCATAGCATACCCAATTTTCCGGTCTGCGTACGAAACAAAAAAGGCCCGTCGGTGACTTTATTTGGAACGATATTCCCTGCTTCATCATGTTCTTTACTCCAAGGCGAATCACTTGCTCGAAAAAGCAACCTGCCCTCGCCAATCGAACCACTTAAATCAGGCTTTAATTCAATCTTTTCCATGGTGCCATTCCAATTTTGCAACCATTCATGGCAATAAATCATATACGGCTTGCCATCCTGGTCTATCCAAAATGTGCCATCTAACGTCGGCTTGTCGGCTGGTAGATAAATAGAATCTTGCATCGGAACATACGGGCCATCAGGTTTATCACTGACTAAAACGTGGGAAGCTCGGCGCTCAATGACATTGCCTTTGACCGTATCGATCTTTTGACCCCGATTCGTGAATGTGGCAAAGTTGTAATATTTGCCTTTATAGGCATGCAATTCTGCAGCCCAGACCATAGGTTGTGGTCCCATCCACGATGCTGGATCGTGCTGGATGATCGTAAAAGGTCCGGTCCATGTTTTTAAATCCTTGCTTTTCCATAGCTGACCTCCCGTGCCGGTCATATAATACGTAGCCGTGTTGCTATCTGCCAAAATGAACGGGTCACTCAAGCGAATGGAATCCAGCGGCACGTCTGTTTTTACCCGAAGTCCCAGCGCGCGATACTGCGAAAAACCAGGCATAAGGAGCGATGACATCAGTGCCGCAATTAAAAATGTTATTTTCATAAGCCACATCACTTCATGTTGAATTTGCAAAATGCGAAGCATTTTCATGGCTACCAAATATACCGACTATCTTTAGCATTTACGGCTTTCATCGGGCAGCCGAATACGATATGTGATCCAGTTAATCGGCCGTATTTTGCTGATAAACCCTTACGTAGTCAATTTCGTATTTCGCGGGCAATAGGCTGTCATCGATTTCGCCTCCATTCATGCCCCCCAAAGCAAAGTTCAACAAGATATAATGGGGTTGCTTGAATGGGTTGAAACCCGTGCCGTCCTTGTTCACCAATTTTTCCAACGGCACGCGGTTCATCAATAAGTCATCTACATACAGGGCGATTTCGGTCTCATCCCAATCCATTCTCCAGATATGGAACCGGCTTGCCCATTCCGCACCGCCGAGAGAGTCCACATTTTTTGTTTCACTATACCACTCGGCGTTCCACCGTTCTTGCGTGCCGCAAGCGATGTTTGCCAAAATCATTCCCCGGTAATACTCCATAATGTCTATCTCGCCGTTGGATGGCCACTCCCCTGCTACGCCCAAGGTCCAAAAGGCTGGCCATAACCCGCCACCTATCGGAATGCGGGCCTTCATTTCAAACCGCCCATATTGCCAGCTTTGCTTGCCCCGCGTATTAATGGAGGCCGCAGTATATTCTATAATAGGCCGCGAGCGCCCCCAGTGTTCACTGCCCGACTCATACGTCGGATTTGGCTTGCTTTCTTTGCGTGCTTCAATAATGAGCAAACCGTCTTTGCAATAGGCATTGTCTTCCTGATACCACTGGTCTTCCTGATTTCGCACAAAGCCCTTTTCGAAACGCCAGTTGGCCGTATCCACAGGACCATCCACATTGAACTCGTCAGACCAGACGAGCCGGTAACCGTCGGCTAGCTCGCCTTGCTCATTACTAGGTGGCTGTTGGATACCCGTACAAGACCATAAGAGCGTTGCAGCGGCAGGAAACGCAATTTTAGCTACCCACATATGTGTTAACTTAAGCATCATTTATTCTTTTAATAGCCAATCGCCCCGCTTCCCCCCGTAGTAGGCCACTCTGGATTCTGGTAAATCACCGAATTTTCTAGCGACTGGTTTCCCCCTTAGTTGTCGAACCGACACTTATTGTGTTTTTTAGCAATAAGGCCATCAAAATAATTGTCCATGACTTCATTCTCAAACGGGTTTAGCTTATAATATGATATACAAACTTAGCTAAATTCCTTTTATGTGCAATATAATTTGCAGGACAGATCAAAAAGGCATTATTCAGGCCTCCACCGTTTGGCAGTAGGGTCAGGAAAGGAAAAGAGGTGCCCAATGTGTTGGACACCCCTTTCAGTTGGCAGGTTTTCGGAAGAGGCCTAATAGCCCGGATTCTGTACCAATTGATTATTACGGTTCATCTCATCGCGGTGGATGGCAATGAAATACATCTTATCCAGCCACTGCCGGTTTTCGATACCCGGGTCGACCGTGCCCACGGTGTAGGTATAATCATAATTTTCCGGATCGTACCGATATAGCGACACGTTGCTTCCGGCTTTCAACCTTCCGAGTATGCGGATAATGCCTACCTTCCTTCCCAACGTTTCGGCTGCAATCATCCAGCGGCGTGCATCGTGAAACCGATGCTCTTCGTAAGCCAGTTCAATGCGCCGCTCATTACGGTAGGTATCCCGCAGTGCATCCCCAGACGCTGTAATGGCCGGCATCCCTGCGCGGAAGCGAATGCGGTTAAGCCATGTCCTCGCTTCGGCTTCGTCGCCCAGTTCAATGCTGGCCTCCACATAATTCAGCACAACCTCCGTAAAACGCAATACCGGCCATGGGATGAATTGACGGGTATTTTGGTCAACCACTGCCGGATCGGGGTCGATAAACTTACGCATATAGTAACCGGTATGGGTGCCGTTCCAGTCTTCCACGCTGCTGTTGCGGGTATCCAAGCCGTAGTGAATCACAGTGTTCCCCCCTTGCCTCACCTCATACTGTCCGGTTTGGATCTGGTTTGCTGGATCCCGGCCCGCCACATCGGCTGTACGCGGTTTCCAGTCTGCCCCGTCATAAAGGATGGTAGCGTAGAAACGCGGATCCCGGTTGATATAGGGTGCAGCCGCGTGCGCCGGATTCCCCCAATCGAACGGCCTGCCGTCAGCCATACCATAATCATCGACCAGCTGTTGGGTTGGTGTATTCCCCGCCCAATTGTGATACCCGTTAGGACCGTTATTCCTGCCCACGTAATTTCCGCCCTCATCTTTAAGATCGATAAAGAACCTGCCCAATATGAGATCTGCTTTGCCATCGGCGGGTACCGCATTACTGCCGCCAGCCATAGCCATGGAAAGGTAGTTGGCCGTACCCTCCTCAGGTGTGACCGGCTCGGTCAGGCCCATCAAATATCCCGGGCCGAAAGCATCCATAACAGCCTTTGCGGCAGCTTGGGCACGCCGCCATCGTTCCATACGGTTGCCGCTGGTATAACCCAGGTATTCAGGATTTGAATAGTTGGCGATGATTTCCGAATTGGCAGACGCCGTCGGAATATCGTGCAGATCACTCGCTGCCTTGGTCAGCACACGGGCCTTCAAAGCCAAGGCGGCAGCTACCGACGCCCGGCCATCAACCACAGGTGCATCGGCCAGCAATTCGGCAGCCCTATCGCAATCAGCAACGATAAATTCCACATTTTCTTCAAATGTATTCCGTGCAATGGTGTAATCGTCATGTCCCAGCCCATACACGCTGTCGACCAACGGAACCGCTCCATAGTATCGAAGCAATTCGGAATAGAAGAACGCGCGGAGGAAATGGGCCTCGCCCGTCAACCGCGTCGCTATGTTTGAAGAATTGTCAAACTGCGGGTCTGCCAGTTGCTGTATAGCGATATTGGTTGCCCGGACACGCCTGTACAGGTTGCCCCAATTGTGGGTACCCGCACTGATCTGGCTGTTCCAGCCGAGATCAGCATCGTTTGAACGGGCCTCCGTAATGGTGTTAATTCCTCGACCCGGATGGGTAAACATCGCCTCGTCTGATAACGAAGCTAACATTTCCTCATCGAACCCACCTTGGCCGAAGCCGTTATAGATCTCTGTGACGAAAGCTTCTGCCAATCCGGCATCTTGCCATGTATCTTCATCAGACACTTCACCCAACGGCCTTGTGCTTACAAAATTATCGTTGCAAGCCACCGTACAGCTCATGATGACGACCAACAGACACTGTACAAACGCATGATATTTTTTAATTCGTTTCATCTTCTTCTTTGGTTTAAAAGGTAACAGCAATGCCGGTATTCAACAACCGCGCTTGTGGATAATAATGCCCCAATTGATTAGTGGATTCCGGATCCAATACACCGACTGAGCTCCAGGTCAACAGGTTAAACCCGCTCAAGTAGATCCGCAGATTACTGATTCCTGCAGATTCCATCCATTGTGCCGGAAACGTATAGCCCAGCTCCAGGTTTTTTAACCGGATGTAGTCTGTGCTCCGCAGCCAATAGGTGTTGCCGGAAGAGTAATATTGGTCGCTGCGGTCTGTGATACGAGGGTGTTCACTGCTGGGCGCATCCACCCGCCAGCGGTTTTCGTAAAAATCAAGCAGGTAGTTTCCGATGGCACCAGACTCGTCTGTCCCTACGCGCAGTTCGGCACCTGCCGCTCCTTGGAAGAGCACCGTTAAATCGAACCCTTTGTATTGCATACCTATATTCAACCCGCCCTGAAACGTTGGTATGGTGTTCCTATCACGCCTTACGCGGTCGTCAGGTGTGATGGCTCCGTCTCCGTCATAATCGACAAACTTCATATCGCCCGGCCGCAAGGAGTTTGTGACAGCACTGTAATCAATGGTGTTGGCAGCAATGTCTGCCTCATCACGGAATACGCCATCATAGATATAATACAGCTGCGAGTTGATGGTTCTTCCGGTAGACAACTGCCATTCAGGCGCACCGGGAGCTTCGTCCCAGAAAAGGATTTTGTTCTTGGCAAATCCACCGTTCAGACTGACATTTAAATTCAATTCGCCGATTTGGTTGGTATAGCCCACGCTTAAATCCCACCCGCCATTCTCTACGATGCCGATATTCTCGGCTGGCAGGGTCATCCCGGTCGTTTGAGGAATAGAAGCATTCCTCCGCCACAGGATGCTCTCCCTTCTGTTCCTAAACCACTCGACCGTGAAGTTGAATTTGCCATCCATCAGCTGCCCGTCTAACCCTACGTTATAGTTGTTGGCCACCTCCCAGGTTACAAACAAGTTAGGGACGCGGCTTTCATACAGCGTCTTCACCAGGTTATTGCCGATGACATAAGTACCAAAACCATAGGTAGAGAAGTATTGGTATTCCTGCAGGGTCTGTGTGCCGTCGTTGTCATGATCGAAGTAAATCTGGTCATTACCCATCTGTCCGTACGAACCCCGCAGCTTGAGGTAATTGACAACGGGCACATTGTCCTTCCAAAAGTTCTCTTCGGAAATCATCCAGCCCGCCATGACGCCTGGAAAAAAGCCGTACCTACTGCTTTCTGGAAACATATAAGAACCATCGTATCGCCATAGGAATTCGGCGATGTACTTGCTTTTGTAGTTGTATCCTACACGGCCGAAGTAATTGAGCCGAGCTTGCTCCCAAGCGCCGCCGTCATTGTCTTTTTCCGCTTCTCCACCGGCAAACAGGTAGTCGATACTGTTGGAGATAAAGTAGCGGCGGAACGCTTCGAAGTTGTCGTTCCGAACGGTCTCCCGGTTTACACCGGCGAGCAGGTTCAACGTGTGGTCACCGAAGGTGCGGTCATAAGACAGCACACCCCCCAGCAAGACATTCATCTGGTCTTCGTCTCCCTGGGTCAGGCGTGGATCGGCGGGGCCACGCTGCCCCCGTACCAGCAGCGGGGTGACACCGTCATCTTCGTAATCGCCCTGCCACGTATACAGAAACCAAGGAACCTCCCAACGCTTGGTTTTCTGCTGGTACTTATCAATAGATGCGGTACCGGTGAATTTCAACCCTTCCACCCATGGCAAGGTGATATTTACTTCCCCATTTGTCTGGAAATAATATCTCCTATCGCGGTCGTAGCCGGTTTGGTTGGTCGTGATCACCACCGGATTCTCTCCGTACTCGATATCCGGTCCCGGCAAACCGTTTGGCCAGTACGCCGGTTCGGTGGGAATACCGCGCATCAGCATCCGAAAAATCGTCCCTGCCGACTTGGTGGGAAACTCGCGGTCCTCCTGACGGCCCAATATGCCGATTTTTGTGGTGACATACTTATTGATATTGGCATCCAAGTTTACCCGTATATCGTATTGCGAATAACCCGTCGCAGAATTCCGGTAGTATGCATCCTGATTTTGGTAGCCGATGGACGTTAAGTACTTAATATCTTCGGTACCGCCATTGATTTGCAGATTGTGTTGCGACTGGGGCGACCAATTTTTCAAGGTAGCATCAAACCAGTTGGTATTGGGGTGTCCCCACGGGTCTGTCCCGCTGGCAAACAACTGGATGTCTTCCGGCGAAAATGGTGCCGTGAGCACGGAGCCGTCTGCCCGGGTGTAGGTCCCAGTCGCATCCAACGCAGCCTGTGCAGCCGACCATTCCGCCACGGGCAATTTGAAAACTTCCAATTCGTTGCGCATTTCCGCATACTGCACGGCATTTGCCAGCTTAGGAATGACCGTTGGCTGAGAGAACGCCTGATTGAACGTATAGGAAAGCGATGGCTTACCGGTTTGGCCACGTTTTGTCGTGATGAGGATAACCCCATTGGCCGCACGGGCACCATAAATGGCCGCGGATGCGTCCTTCAGTACCGATATGTTGTCGATGTCTGCCGGGTTCAGCCGTTCGAACCCGCCTGCCCGAGCCGGGATACCATCGATGACAATCAGCGGGCCGCTGTTGCCCAACGTGTTCGTGCCCCGTATCCGTATGGCAGCACCGTCATATCCGGGCTCTGCGCTCCCCTGGGTGGCCACCACACCTGGCAGGCGCCCCGCCAACGCGTTGGAGACGTTTACCGTAGGCGATTTCATCAATTCAGAGCTCTTTACCGAAGCCACAGAACCGGTAATCGTCTCCCGCCGCTGTGTACCGTAGCCAACGACAACCACTTCTTCCAGGTTAGACATGGAAGCGTCTACCTCCAATTGGACATCTATCCGTTCGCGGTCAGCGGTAATGGTCTGGGAAACATAGCCAACAAATGAAAAGACCAGCGAACTTCCTTTGGTTACTTCCAAACTGTAGTTTCCCTCATCATTTGTCGCTGTACCCGTTGTGCTTCCGGCCACAGCAACTGATACTCCGCCAATAGGCCCACCCTGCGCATCCGTCACTTTTCCTTGAACGGTCAGCGTACCTTCCTGTGCAAACAATGGATTTCCGGAAATCGACATAGCTATCCATAAAGCCGTGAGTAGCAAAAAAGATAACATGCGGCAGCCATCAATCCGCTTTCCTTGGATTCGGAACAATACGGCTGCACCTATCCAAGAATCCACCCGAATAGGAACACGCTCAACTAACTTTTTCATCATAATTGTGTGTTTTAATAAGTTAATAATTAAAGGGTTATTGATAAATATTTATGTATTACGGATAAGCGATAGCAACGTCTTTCCTACGGAAAAAACAAAACACAAAAAACAATAGGCCTGTTTAAGACTCATAAATTGGTTTCGTGAAAGGCAAATCATAAACGTTCCCTGGCGACAAAAGCCGTGCAAAAAGGTAGCTGCAACTTTTATCGTTAAATAAACACTTATATGTCTTTGTTGTTTTTCGCTTAAGCAGCCAATTATCGTCTAACTTGGTAGAATAACTCTAAAACTATCAAATATTAAATACAATTCAATAAAAAAGACTGTTAAAAGCTCCCCAGGGACAGCCAGCACACCTCCACTTCATGGGATTTTGATAAAAAAAGCAGAGCGACCTTTTTCGCCGCTCTGCTCAAATAAGTCACTACGGAGTCCTTCCTTTATTTTACCCGATACCGCAGAAACCTTCTTTGCTCAGCCCTCAATCTTCCGACACCGCTTTTTGGCTTCAACGCATTCATGATCCGTGTAATGTGAGTACAACAACTGTGAACGGTGCTAACCGCACGTCCAACATTTTGTCCTTCAGCTGAGCATCATTGAACACGGCGGGCTGAATCCGATCCGGGTGCTCGAAGGTATTATGGTCTTTCAGGTCGCCGGACGTCAGTACCCGCCCTTCCACCTTGCCATACGTCTTGTCCAGGTTTACCGTAACCCGCTGTTCTTCGGTTGGATGGATATTGACCAGCGAAATGTGGGTATTACCCAAGCTATCCAACGAAGCCGACACCGACACTGCCGGTACCTCCTCATCGCCAAACTTGTAAGCCCCGGTTTGTACTTCCACCGGTATCAGCCTTGCATCTTGATGTACTTTGTACATTTCCATCACATGGTAAGTCGGCGTCAACAACATCTTTTCGCCTTCGGTGAGGATAACAGCCTGAAGTACATTGATGGTTTGAGCAAGATTGGCCATGCGTACGCGCGCTGCATGGTTATTGAAAATATTGAGTGTAATGCCTGCTATCATCGCATCGCGCATGGTGTTTTGTTGAAACAAAAATCCCGGATTGGTGCCAGGCTCCACGTCATACCAGCCACCCCATTCATCAACCACCAAGGCGACGTTCTTGTCAGGGTCATACTTATCCATGATAGCACTATGTTTGCGCACCAGTTCTTCCATATGCCAAGCCGACTTCATCGTCCGGAAATACTGTTCCTCAGAAAAAGTAGTCGACGGCCCTTTGTTACTCCAGTCGATTACAGCGTAGTGGTGCAACGCGACCCCTTCCAAAAGGTGGTGGGGGATATTCTTCATGAGTGTCTCCGTCCAATTATAGTCTCCACTATTCGCTCCTGACGCGATTCGGAAGATCCCCCCCGAATTGTTCCAGTCGGCCATGAACGTCGCGTACCGCCGGTATACATCGGCATAATAGTTTGGCGTCATGTTACCGCCGCATCCCCATGCTTCGTTACCAACCCCCCAATACTTGACATCCCAAGGTTCGTCACGTCCATTTTCACGACGTAGGTCAGCCATCGGACTTCTGCCGCCATGGTTCACATACTGTACCCAGTCTGCCAGTTCTTGCACTTCGCCGGTCGCTACATTACCAGCAAGGTAAGGTTCGGCGCCCAACAGTTCGCACATGTCCAGAAAATCGTGCGTACCAAAGCTATTGTCTTCGGTCACTCCACCCCACCACGTGTTGACGATCGCTGGGCGCGACTCCTTGGGGCCAATCCCGTCCTTCCAATGATAGGTATCGGCAAAACAGCCTCCGGGCCATCGAAGGTTGGGAATATTTAACTTACGAAGTGCTTCTACCACATCATTCCGAACTCCGGCTGTATGCTGTACAGTGGTATTGTTCTCCCCGACATAGAAGCCGTCATATATGCACCGGCCAAGGTGTTCAGCAAAATGGCCGTAAATATGCCTGCTGATGGTGATGTCAGACGGTTGGTTTGAAAATGTGACGATAGGCTGCTGTGAAAACCCAACCTCGGCCGTCAGACATGTTGCGCCGCACGCCAAAATGCTCACCAGCTGTTTCCTTAAATGAAGTGTCATGGTTCTACGTTAAATTTTGAAATGGTACAATGTAAAGCGCTTGCCCGACTGCCCGAGCCGCGGCATCGCTGACGCATCCGGAATAACAAGGATGTGAGCACCTTCGGCAATGACAATACAAGCGTGGAAGAGAATGCTAAGAAGTAAATAGATAACCAGCATCGTCCTATCAATTTAGTTATAATTGGGCCGCTTTCGGATCAACACGAATCGGTATCACTAAATTCGGACAATTTTAATTAAACGTCAAGAAAACAATTAAAAAAAGTCGCGCATGATTTTTAGACACCGCACAACCTATTCATTTACAGATTTTTAAAATCACATCGAAAGTCTTGATTTTACGCACACAAATCAAGACATGATAAAATAATGTCATTTCCGGACAACATATCACTATAAATTCCGACAATATTTGATGTTAAAAAGCTAATTTATGTCAAACAATCCCATTTGAATCCACTATTATTGCATTAACTTCGAATGGTGAAAACCAAGAATTATGACAAGATACATAAAACAGAGCCGCATCCTTGTTGCGGTAGACTGCATCATTTTCGGATTTGATGGATATGAACTTAAATTGTTATTGATAAAGAGAGGGTTTGAACCGGAAAAAAACAAATGGAGCTTAATGGGTGGTTTTGTCCAATCGGATGAAAAACCCGAAGATGCGGCTTCCCGCGTTTTAAAGCAGCTCACGGGGCTGGAAAATGTCTACATGGAGCAGCTCTTAGTTTTCGGCAAACCAAATCGGGATCCTATCGAACGTACGGTCAGTATCACATACTTTGCGCTTATTGATATCAAAAAGTATGAAAAACAACTTAGTGATGATTATCGTGCAGAATGGTTTCCCTTAAACCGGGTGCCTAAGCTCATCTTCGACCACGACGAGATGGTGCAAAATGCAAAGAATAAATTGCGTTATAAAGCAGCATTACATCCTATCCTCTTTGAGTTGCTCCCCGAAAAATTTACCATTCCGCAAATCATGACGTTATATGAACAAGTATATGACGTGGAGTTGGATAAACGCAATTTTACACGGAAGCTACGTTCTACCGGATTGCTCATTAAACAATTAGACAAAGATAAAGAAAACTCAAAAAAAGGAGCTTTTTACTATAAATTGGATAAGGCGACGTATAAGGAAAAATTTACAAAATTCCTGAATTTCGTATCAAATCCTGAATATTAGCCAAACAGACACGCGCAATAAATAAAATTTTATTTCGTTTTGCTTTTAATTGTCATTGATTAAATGTTAATTTGACACGACTAACCAGTTAGCTTTATGGATATCAGTTATGTTATAGGCGTAGATTTTGGAACAGATTCTGTACGTTCTGTATTGGTAAGTACTGCTGATGGCACGGAAATAGCGACATCCGTTTTTGAATATCCGCGTTGGAAAGCGGGTTTGTATTGCAATCCGGCGCAAAATCAATTTAGACAACACCCGCTCGATTACATCGAAGGGCTGGAATACACGATTCGCTCATGCGTGACTCAAGCGGGCAATACCATCGCCAAAAATGTTGTTGGTATTTCGGTAGATACGACCGGTTCTACACCTGTTGCTGTTGACCAGCAAGGGATGCCCCTATCCTTGCGCCCAGAATTTGCCGACAATCCAAACGCCATGTTTGTGCTTTGGAAAGACCACACGTCCGTGAAGGAAGCAGCAGAGATTAATACACATGCCGGGCGATTTGAAACAAACTACCTGCAATATGTAGGTGGTATTTATTCTTCTGAGTGGTTCTGGGCCAAACTTCTCCATATTTTCCGGCAGGATGAACAGGTACGTCAGGCCACCCACTCGTGGGTGGAACATTGTGATTGGATCCCTTTCTTGCTATGCGGCGGGAACCACGTTACTCAAATCAAGCGCGGCGTTTGCTCTGCCGGGCATAAATCATTATGGGCCGCTGAATTTGGCGGATTTCCGCCGAACGATTTTTTTGCTTCGCTGGATCCACTGTTGGACGGGTTTACGGGCAAACTACCTGCCGAAACCTTCACAGCAGCCCAAGGGGCTGGAACCTTAAGTGCATCCTGGGCTGAAAAATTAGGCCTTGCCACCAACGTAGTAGTGGGCATAGGTGCCTTCGACTGCCATATGGGTGCCGTAGGCGGACAGATCGAACCTTACTACCTCAGCAAAATTATCGGTACTTCCACGTGTGATATTTTGGTGGCCCCCAAATCCGAAATGGCGGGAAAATTGGTGCAAGGTATCTGTGGTCAAGTTGATGGTTCTGTCATCCCCGGTATGATTGGGCTTGAAGCTGGCCAGTCTGCTTTCGGTGATGCCTACGCCTGGTTCAAAAACCTATTGATATGGCCCTTGAAAGCACTAATGGGAGGCTTTGATCAAAAGGTTTCGACTGACGTTGCAGAGCGGCTGGAAAAACAAATCTTGGTCGAGCTCAGCAAACAGGCTGCGCTGCTCACGCCGTCAACCGACAGTGAATTAGCGATCGACTGGCTCAACGGCAGGCGTACGCCAGATGCCAACCAGCTATTGAAGGGAGCCATAATGGGCATCGATTTGGCGTCTGATGCACCCCGCCTATTCCGAGCGCTTGTGGAGGCTACGGCTTTCGGCGCGAAAAAGATTGTAGACCGGTTTATCGAACAAGGCATTCCTGTGAAAGGGTTGATTGCGCTGGGAGGAATACCCCGTAAGTCGCCGTTCGTCATGCAGCTGATGGCCGATGTCATCGGCATGCCCATCAAAGTGCATCGCTCAGAACAAACGTGTGCCATAGGCGCTGCGATGTTCGCTGCGACTGCCGCTGGTGTATTCAGCTGTGTAGAAGAGGCCATGCAGCAAATGGGCCAGGGATTCGACATGGAATATCACCCGAACCTCCAGCATACGGCAATATATGCCAAGCGGTATACGCAATATAGCAGCTTTGGTGACTTCATCGAAACGCAAATAACCATTTAAATGACCATGACAAACAACTACGAAGAAATCAGGCAGGCCGCATACAAGCACAATATGCAGCTGCCGCAGTTGGGCCTTGTCTTGTTTACCTTTGGCAATGTCAGCGTAGCCGACCATGCAGCCGGCGTGTTTGCGATTAAACCCAGCGGCGTAGCGTATAACGACCTCACACCTGACAAAATGGTTATCGTCGATTTTGAAGGGGTTACTGTCGAAGGTGATTTACGTCCGTCTTCGGACACGAAAACCCATGCGGTCCTGTATAAACACTGGCCAAAAATCGGTGCCATTGTGCATACACATTCGACGTATGCCACGGCATGGGCACAAAGCCTGCGCGGCATCCCCATATATGGCACTACGCATGCCGACCACTTGACAATGGACATCCCCTGCGCGCCGCCCATGGCCGACGAAATGATCGCGGGCAACTATGAGTATGAAACGGGATTCCAGATTCTCAACCATTTCGAAGAACATCAGCTCAACTACGAGGAAGTGGAAATGATTCTTGTCGGAAGCCATGCCCCGTTTACATGGGGGAAAACAGCAGAAAAGGCGGTGTACAATAGCGCTGTACTGGAATATGTTGCCAAAATGGCCACGCTCACCGAGCAGATCAATCCGGATGCACCACGATTGAAAGACGCGCTCATTAAAAAACATTTTGAACGTAAGCACGGGCCTGATTCGTACTACGGACAATAGTCAAGCCGAAGCCGAAAGCCACATAGCAAGACACGAATTAACGAAATATATGATCAATCTTAAAAATTTAGAAGTATGGTTTCTCACAGGAAGCCAACACCTTTATGGGGAGGAAACACTAAGGCAGGCTGCTGCACATGCCGAGGAGATTGCCAATTACCTCGACCAGGCCGGCCAAATTCCGGTGAAGGTACGCTTCAGGCCTATCGTCAAAACATCAGCGGAAATTTACGATACCATTGCTGACGCCAACCACTCGCCAAATTGCATCGGCATCATCACATGGATGCACACATTCTCTCCTGCCAAAATGTGGATACGGGGATTGAACATTCTCAATAAACCGTTGTTGCATCTCCACACCCAATACAACAGGGATATTCCGTGGAACAGTATTGACATGGACTTCATGAACCTCAACCAAAGTGCGCACGGCGATCGGGAATTTGGCCATATCGTTTCAAAAATGCGAATCAATCGTAAGGTGGTTACCGGCCATTGGAAAGACGATGAGCTGATTGACCAAATCAATGTATGGGCCCGCGCTGCTGCGGCGTGGCACGATTGGCAAGGTGCGCAATTTGCTCGTTTCGGTGACAACATGCGATATGTAGCGGTCACCGACGGCGACAAAGTAAGTGCAGAAACCCAATTTGGGTTTTCAGTCAACACGTATGCCGTAGGTGATTTAGTAAAAATCGTCAACCAAATCACTGAAAGCCAAATCGACGCGCTGATTGAAGAATACGAGCACACGTATTCCTTAGCCCCCAACGTGCAGGCAGGAGGCGATAAACGTCAAAATCTGCGTGACGCAGCTCAGATCGAACTCGGCCTGCGGCAATTTCTCACGGATGGCGGTTTTAAGGGGTTTTCCAATACGTTTGAAGACTTACATGGCTTGAAACAACTTCCCGGCATCGCGACGCAACGGCTCATGCAGGCGGGCTTTGGCTACGCCGGAGAAGGGGATTGGAAGACCGCGGCGCTGGTGCGCGCTGCAAAAGCTATGGCCTCCGGCTTACCGGGGGGCAATGCCTTCATGGAAGACTATACGTATCATCTCGATCCTTCAAACACGTTGGTGCTCGGTGCACATATGCTGGAAGTGGATCCCGCCTTGGCCAAGGGTAAGCCTTCGTTGGAGGTCCATCCCCTGGGGATTGGCGGTAAAGATGACCCGGCACGGCTTGTGTTTGATGCGGCCGGCGGCCCAGCCCTTAATGCCAGCCTTGTCGATATGGGCGACCGTTTTAGACTGGTGGTCAATGAAGTCGAGGCCCAAGAACCACAAAACCAGCTGCCTAAACTACCGGTAGCGCGCGTGTTGTGGAGGCCTTTGCCTGACATGAAAACCGGATGTAGCGCATGGATATACGCCGGCGGAGCACACCATACCGTTTATAGCCAAAACCTGACCATTGACCACTTCCGGGACTTTGCAAACATAGCCAACATCGAGCTGCTCCATATCGGAAAAAACACCCATCTGGCAGACTTTCAAAAAGAAATTCGATGGAATGAAGGCTATTACAACACCCATTGATTAACCTCAAATTATAACCCGTTATGCAACTCCTTGAGACACTAGATTGGATAATCGTCGGCATCTATTTCCTGCTGATTGCAGGCATCGCCGCCTGGACAATGCGAAAGAAAAAAGATTCAGCGCAGGAGTATTTTTTAGCCGGCAAAAGCCTGGGCTGGTTTGTCATCGGCGCATCGATCTTCGCATCAAACATCGGATCTGAACACCTCGTAGGCCTCGCCGGGTCAGGTGCAACAGATGGCGTCGCCATGGCTCATTATGAGCTCCACGCGTGGTGTTTGCTTGTCCTCGCGTGGGTGCTGGTGCCATTTTACATGCGTTCAAAGGTATTTACAATGCCTGAGTTTCTGGAAAAGCGTTTTTCGCCTACTGCGCGGACCGTGCTTTCCGCCATTTCGCTTGTGGCCTATGTGCTGACAAAGCTCGCCGTAGGCGTATACGCCGGAGGGATGGTGTTTATGGTGCTGCTTCCCGAAATCGGCTTCATGGGCCTCGACAGCTTTTGGGTGGGCTCCGTGCTTATCATCGTCCTCACTGGCCTATATACAGCAATCGGGGGCATGAAGGCCGTAGCGTATACTGAAGCATTCCAAACGGTTGTTCTCATCTTTGGTTCGGCTTTGGTGACCATCCTTGGCCTACAGGCTATGGGAGGATGGGATAACCTCCGCGCCGCGGTAGACGACGAAATGTTCAACCTATGGAAGCCATTGGTACCCGAAGGCGTGGAAGGTACCTGGAGCCCGGTCAAGGAAACAGGCCGCATGGCGTGGTATTTCAACGATAATTATCCATGGGTGGGTATGCTATTCTGTGCGCCTATTATCGGCTTGTGGTATTGGACGACCGACCAATATATTGTACAGCGCGTACTGGGAGCCCCCAACGAAACGGAAGCCCGTAGAGGTTCCATCGCCGCTGCGTTCTTTAAACTTTTCCCCGTGTTTATCTTTATTATCCCTGGCATTATCTGCTACGCGCTGGCCTCAAGCGGAAAGATTCCGGCCTTGACCCAGCAACTGATCGGACCCGATGGCGAAATTATCCGTGATAATGCGCAGCAGGCGTTTCCACTGATGGTCGCCAATATCCTTCCCGCTGGGATACGAGGTCTCGTCGTCGCCGGATTATTGGCTGCATTGATGAGCTCGCTTGCCGGAGCGTTCAACGCCTCCTCTACCTTGTTTACGATAGATTTTTATTCCAAACTCCGCCCAAATGTGCCGCAGGAAAAACTGGTATGGGTTGGCCGTGTCGCCACAGTGGTTATGATTGTCATCGGTCTGCTATGGATACCCGTAATACGGGGCGGCAAAGGCTTATACGATTACCTACAGGGGGTGCAATCTTATCTCGCACCGCCCATTGCGGTGGTTTTCTTTGCAGGTATTTTCCACAAACGGCTCAACGCCAAAGGATGCCTGGCCGCACTTTATACGGGCTTCTTATTGGGTTTGCTGCGGCTGGCGATTGATACGCCCGTTAAACTGTCCAGTGGATTCACTTATCCGGAAGGCTCGTTCCTATGGATTATAAACAACATGTTCTTCCAGTATTACAGCCTTATCATTTTCCTTATCAGCTTGATGGTGATGTTTGTAGTGAGCTACGCTACGACTGCGCCTGCATATGAAAAAATAGCCGGACTGACGTTCGGCACCATCACGGATGAGCACCGAAAAGAAAGCCGCGCGAGCTGGAACAAATGGGATGTAATTTTTTCACTGGGGATCATCGTACTTATTCTGGCCGCATATGGCTATTTCAGCGGATAGCCGCCGCTGACTGACAGATATGATTTGAATTTTAATCTTGAAGACTTAAATTAGCCTACTTTTCCGCGGGTGAGCACACGCCAGCTCCGGACAAAAAAATAAACACATGAATACCGACAGACGTACATTTTTGAAACAAGCTGGAGCCGGACTCGCCGCAGCCTATCTTGCACCTTCCTGGCTATCCTGCTCATCGTCCAATGCACCGGCCATCACAGTTGAGGAAATCGGCTTACAACTGTACACATTGCGCGACCAACTGGCCGGTGATGCATCGGCAACACTTAGTCGCGTTGCCGAGATAGGTTATGACCATGTAGAGACCTTCGGCGCTGAAATCAACAGTGGCAGTGGGGCTTCCTTCTGGGGATTATCCGTTAAAAACCTGACTGCATTACTAAGCGACTATGGATTAAAAACCTACAGCGGACACTACGATCTTTCCGATTTTCTGACGCCAGGAAACGGCAATCTGGACACCTTAAAAGCGTCCATTGATATCGCTGCCCACTTACGTCAACAATATGTGATAGCGCCGGTACCACCGTTTCTGCTTATTGATAAGCTTACCGTCGATGATTATCTTTTCATGGCCGATCAGCTCAATAAAGGGGGCGAACTCGCGGCTCAATCCGGCGTCAAGATTGGTTATCATAATCATTTCTGGGAATTCCGTACGTTAGCAGACGGACGCAGAGGCCTGGATATTCTTATTGACAATACCGACAAAGACTTGGTCGTATTTGAATTGGATTTGTTCTGGAGTGAAAAATCCGGCACAGACAGCGCTGCTTACTTTGAAAAACATCCTGGCCGTTTTCCGCTCTGGCATATCAAAGACATGGATAAGGCCAACACCGAAACAGTAACCGGGCCTGATTACGACAGCAGGCCCGTGATGGAAATCACTTCGACAATTACCTACACGGAAGTGGGAACAGGAAGCATTGACTTTAAAAAGATACTGGCGGAAGAAAAAGCGGCCGGATTGCGATACGCATTCGTGGAGCAAGACTTAATCACCATCGATCCCTTTGAGAGTATCGCCAAAAGCTACCAGTACGTCAAAAGCAATCTCTTAAGTTAGCGTGCTGACCGACTAAGCAACAACCGGCCAAATGGCTTCAATCCACTCCGGCCCGGCTACGCTGCCGAACATACGGACTGGATTGAAGCAAAGCCGGAGAAAAATGGCTACCTGAATCGATAAATCGTCCGTGTCTGATATTCGGCCTTTGGTTCCAAGACGGTTGATGGGAAATCCGGCTGGTTAGGCGAATCGGGAAAATGTTGGGTTTCCAAACAGAATGCCGAACGATGGCCATACGTCTTTCCCCCTTTGGCGTTTTGCACGTTGTCCATGAAATTGCCGCTATAGAACTGCAGACCGGGTTCCTCGGTAAGGATGTCCATGACAATGCCCGTTTTAGGACTCTCAACCGTAGCCACAAGCTGCAGCCCGGCATCTTTTTTCAACACAAAATTGTGGTCATAGCCCTTGCCAAGCACTAGCTGGGCATCTGCAGTATCAATGCGTGCACCGATGGCTGCCGGTTGCCTAAAGTCGAAGGGCGTATTGGTTACCGGAGTAAGCTCACCTGTCGGAATCAGCGTCTCGTCAACAGGGGTATAGCTGTCTGCACGGATAGTAAGTAGATGATCCAGAATGGTGCTATCACCTTCGCCGCTAAGGTTGAAGTAGGCATGATTGGTCAGGTTTACCACCGTGGCCTTGTCTGTGGTCGCCCGATAGGCGATGTCTAAACCGTTGTCCGCAGTAAGTGTGTACACCACGGTAGATACAAGTTTACCGGGATAGCCGGCATCACCGTCGGGAGAGGCATATTGTAATTCAAGGCTACTGTCCGTTACATGCTTTACTTCCCACACCTTCGCAAAGAAGCCATTGGTACCACCGTGCAGCGTGTTGGGCCCATCATTAAGCTCCAGCTGATACTGCTGCCCGTTCAATTCAAACTGCCCCTTGGCGATACGATTGCCGTAACGTCCTACCACGGCACCGTAAAACCCTTCGCCAGGTTGCCGATAAGCTGTCAAGTCCTTGTACCCAAGCACCACATCCACCAAGTCACCGTTTTTGTCCGGTACATGGAGACTAACCACGCGCGCGCCGTAATTCGTGATAGCTGCAACGGCCGTTCCGTTGGACAGCGTGTATAATTTCACGGAATCGCCATCAATTTCAGCCTCGAAATCTGCGGGTGACACCGATAGTACAGCCGACATGTCGGTGCTTGCAGATTGCTCGTGGGCAGGGCTACAAGCCGATATCGCGGCCGCAGCAACCATAAAGACAAAGGTAAACTTGTGTGTTCTGTTTTCCATGTTGAATAATTCCTTTTGGCGGCAAAGAAGCGCTTTCTCACTAACTGCATCAGTAAGCTGGCGGTTAGCCTCTGCCGGCTTCATTATTGTATAACATTAGGTTTACTAAAAAATGATCCTGCAATTAACCGTCCTCGCAACAAATTAATCACTATCTTGGCAAAGATAAAAGTAAAATCTACATATCAGTTAATTACTGAAGAATTTTGATAGACAGAAAGGCCGCGATGCCGTCGGGCCAGCAGGACAAGGGCCATATCAGACTTCTTTCGATGCAGATTTATGGCCGTGCAGCAAATGGGTAAAATTACCCTTTACATCATGCCTTCCTGACGCTATTTTTACTCGATAATTAATTCATTTGTTCACCCACTAAACTGTGATGAACCGATATGAGTTGCCGCTTCGAAAAGAATATGTTCCAAAGCTTGTGTTATACAGCAGGCTTAAACCACGGCAAACACACCAGACGCAATCTCAGCTAATATCTTGAAAGAAAACAACACATTCAATAATGAAAAGGTCACTTATCTATTCCGTATTACCATTACTGGTTGTTCTAGCCTGTCAAACAGCCAATGACTCGCCAGCTGTACGCATTACCGCCAATGCGCATCTGCCGGATTCAATGATTATTCCCGTCAGCGTCGGTCGCGAGATGGTGCACAATTACAACCGAAAGCAACAGCAAAGCGGGTTGGACGTCACGTCCGACAGCCTCCAAACGCAATTTGTCTGGATAGCGATCGAAGCGCTGGAAGGACTGGTAGACGACGCCAAAGCGGCCGGGTCAGACGGCGTACGCATTTATTTTGCCACGTACGGTTCCAACGAAGCGGCACTTTCCTTCCCCAACGAGCCCCACCATGCCGGCATGAATACGCTGGTCTTTGTGCCGACTAAAGACACCGTCGTAGCTGGAAGACACCTTCATTGGGATCACTACATCCATCAATTTACACCGCAAGGTGCATGGAGCGAATTGAACGAACAAGCAGGCGTGATGAATAGAACCAATATTTGCCCGCCGCCTCAAAACTGCAATGGAGAAGGTGCTACACTATTGAGTAATTAGTCGTGTCGTTTCCGTACGCTCAAACTATACAACTTATTTGTCTGTTGGTGGCAATACGATTTCTTTGGAAAGATCGCTCGCCTTTTTGGCGCCTCCACATCGCCTACCTCGCTGTCGTGGTTATTGTAGAATTATGTGGCCGTTTTATGCTGCTCAAAGTAAGCAGCAACCACATGATGTATAATGTTTTCTTGTGGGTGGAGGCATGCTTTATTGGAAGCTTTTTATCCTATCTTTTCCGACCGTATACAAAAACGCTACGTTGGCCTTGGTATTGGATGCTATTATTTGGCGGTGCTTTTTTTGCAGAGTTCGCTTATATGGATGGTGTGGGTTTTATGCACCGTACAACAACAGGAATGTCGGTATTCGTTGTCATCGGCTGTGTATATTATTTTTGGTTGATTTGGGATGGCAGCGATATCGCCAATATACTTGCTTACGCGCCTTTTTGGTGGGTTGTGGGGACCCTGTATTTTTACTTTGGAAGTACGGCAAATAATCTGTTATTTCAGCAGCTTTTCTTGTTGCACGAACCACGCTTCGAAGGATCAGTGCGCTACGCAACCATGATCATGTTGAACATTATTTTATACAGTATATGGAGTTATGCATTCTATTGCAGGTATCGGGAGCGGAAATCAATCGCCTATTACTCTACGGCACATTGATTTTTCTCATCATGCCCACTGTATTGGTTGTATTTATGGTTTTTTACCAACGGCGTATCCATGCGCACCGCCAAGCACAGGCCGCACAGGAAGCGCAGCACCAGCGGGATAAACTGCTCGTAAAGCTGGAAGCCGAAGAAAATACCCGTAAGCGTATCGCAAGTGATCTACATGACAATATCGGTCAGGTAATGAGCTTAGCTGCATTGACATTATCTGCGGTAGACCTGAGCCAACCGGAAAAAGCTACGAACAAGATAGAAACCGTTTACCTGCTCATCACGCGTAGCATACACGAGCTTCGGCAGCTTGCGCGTCTTATTTCCGCTACCGAGATTTTACATGGCGGCTTGCAGCAAGCGATCGCAAAGGAACTTGAATGGGTGCGTGACAGCAAGGTACTTGCTGTACGCTATGACAGCCCGGCTGCACCGCCGCCTGAAATCTCACACGAGCAGGCCATTTTGTTATTCCGATCGTTTCAAGAGCTATTAGGTAACGCTATCAAACATGCACAAGCCAGCGCCATAAGCGTGCAGCTTCATCACACTCCGCAGCAGTTGGCCATCTATGTGGAGGATAATGGGATAGGCTTCCATCCCCCAGTGGATGCGTCTTCTGGGGGCATGGGCTTACCCGCCATCCGTGAGCGCATGAATCAATTGGAAGGTGATTTTACGATTCACTCTACGCCCGGGAACGGCACTTATGCTTGCCTGAAATGCCCTATACGTTAATTGCGCCCCTATGATTAAATACGCTTTGATAGACGACCACCGCATCATCCGCGAAGGCATAATTTCCCTGATGGAAGACCATAGCGACATCATATTGCATTTCGACGCCTCAAATGGAAGTGAGATACAACGCAAAATCGACGAACTGGGGCCGCCGGATATCATCTTGCTGGACATCGCTATGCCCATTATGGACGGCTACCAAAGCATGGAGTGGCTAAGCCAGCATCATCCTGACATTAAAGTACTGGCCTTGAGCATGCATAGCGAAGAGCATGCAGCCAGCCGTATGCTTATGCTTGGTGCCAAAGGCTTTATCTCCAAAGATGTGCGCAATGCAGAGCTTGTTGCAGCGATGCGTTACCTTCATACAGGAGATCTCGCTTACCGTTCGCAGGCCCCGTCACTCACGACCCACTTAAAACCGTCATTGCACCATTTACTAAATTTCTCCAACAGGGAATTGGAATACCTGCGGTTGTGCGCACAGGGCCTGTCTGACGAAAAAATTGCCGACGCAATGTGCCTGAGCAGACGTACGGTAGAAAAATACCGCGAGGCACTCACCCAACGGCTCAATTTGAAAACCAAAAATGATTTGACTAACTACGCCTTCCGAAATGGGTTGGCAACCCGCTAATTCCGCTTAACGAACATGGATATGGAACAACACCTTCAACAATTTAAGCAAAAACTCCAATCGTTTGCTCCAATGCATTCAGGTATCTGGGAAACATTGACCAAACACCTTTCCGTGATCGGTTGCCCTGCGGAACGGCCGCTCACCATGCAGCCCGGCATCTGTTATCTTGCCGAAGGCCTGATGATGCAATGCAAATACCACGCAGACACAGAACCTACTATACTGCGTTTCATACCGCAGGGCACAACAATCCCCATGAGCATGGGCGATACGGCGCAATTAAAGGCAATCTTGCCCTGTAGGTTGCTTTGGGTGGGCAAAAAAGAATTGGAACAGCTTACGGTATCATTCCCCGATCTGCGCCGACATTATGACGCTTGGATGAGTGGATGGTACCAATTATTGGAAGATCGGTCAGAACTACTGTTATTGCCCCCAAAAGAACGCAAGCAAGCGTTTATTTCAAAGTATCCGAATATGATACAATACATTAAAATCAAAGACCTCGCTATTTACCTCGCGATGCAGCCCAACTATTTAGGCGTACTTTAGACTCAGGAACACGTTTCAAAATGCCTTCCCGAAGTTAATTATCTTGCTAACTTTGTCAATTCAGTTAATTGGCAATATCCTGAATGCAGGTACGGCTTCGAAAATTCTGGTGGCAACTTGTCGGAGACCCTGAACAGCTCCCCCTGGAGCATCGGGCTTTTAACGTCATTGGTTTAATCACCGGTGTGCTGCTGCTTATTTTAATCCCACTAAATATCGCCCTGAAACTCTGGGTGGTCTCGGGGATGTTGGTGGTTATCGAAGCAATATTGGTCTTCCTGATCATCAGGGCCAGGGTTTATGGCCAGTATACGTTCAGCCTGCTGGCCTATGCAATAGCGAGCTATGTTGTGGTTACCATCACTTTCCTGTATAATTCAGGGAGCAACGGGCCGGCGTTATACCTCTTTTTGCTCACGTATCTATTTTTGATCGCTTTCACCCATCCCCGTTTTCATCGCATCTGGACTGTGCTGCATCTTGTGGTACCCGTATCACTACTCGGTTTGGAATACGTTGTCCCCCATATATTGGCGACCGATTATGCTACGCTGGAGTATCGCTATCTCGATATTGCTACCACACTGATTATCATTGTAGTCTGCACTTACAGCATCACCATTTACCTACGCGGCAACTACGAACGGGAAAAACATACGGCCGAGCAACATGCCTACAAAATTGAAGCACAAAACGAACAGATCCGCGCTCAGAATATATTGTTACAAGAATCCAACAGTGAAAAACTACGTTTGATATCGATATTGGCCCATGACTTGCGCAACCCATTGAGCGCAATAACAGGCGTATTGGAGATTCTGACTTATGAGGAATTGCCGGCCGATATGCGAAAGGCAATGAAAGCAGAACTGTTGCTCGCTGCCCGCAACACCTCTGAATTGCTTGACAACCTGCTTTCATGGACCACCGGGCAAATCAAAGGCCTGAAACCAATCGCCACCAAGATAAAACCCGAAGTTGTTATTGCCAACGTACTGGAAGTGCAGCAATTCATAGCCAACAAGAAAGGGATATCCATAACGACCCATCTCGAGGCGGACGTCAAAATATGGGCAGATATCGATATGCTAGAGTTGATCATCCGCAACTTAATCAGCAATGCCTTGAAATTCACACCGAAAAATGGCACAGTTGATATCTCGTTAAACCGAAACGCAGACAACCGTACATGTACGTTAGCGATTGAAGACAACGGTATCGGCATTGCCAGCGAGGATATGAGTCGGTTATTCGACAGGAATGTGCAATCCACCTACGGCACTGAAAGCGAGAAAGGCATCGGACTTGGCTTATATTTATCCAAAGAATTGGCTGCGCTCAATCACGGTAAAATATGGGCCCGGAGCACACCCGGCAAGGGGTCTACTTTTTTTGTATCTCTCCCATTGTACGAGGCAGAAAGTCATCCACAACCACATCAGCTTAGTTGAACCCGAAAGAAACCATTGCCGAATAGCCAAGATTAACATTACGGATTTTTGCCAAAAACTTTTTACCTTTGTACTTTGTTAACTGCGTATCAAGCCATGTAATACCGCACAACACCATTCTTATAGCATTTACTTGAAAAAGCGCCGCCAGACTTTGCCTTGCGCCGCTACTTTCACTTTTTATTTTACACTGATTAAACACATGGCAAAACAAAAAATTTTTGACACCGCTATACAACCCGAGACCGCTGTTTTGGTAGGCATCATCCTGCCCAACGAAAGCGAAGAAAAAGAACAGGAATATTTGGAAGAACTGGCCTTTTTGGTTGACACCGCAGGGGGTGTCATAAAGGGAGTATTTACGCAGCGGCTCCATCACCCCGATAGGGCCACTTTTGTAGGCACCGGCAAGCTGGACGAAATAAAGTCATTTGTGGAAGCCGAGGAAATTGACATCGTCGTGTTTGACGATGAGCTATCGCCCTCGCAGCTGCGCAATATCGAACGTGAACTAAAGGTGAAGATACTTGATCGAAGCAACCTTATCTTAGATATCTTCGCCCGCAGGGCAAAATCAGCGCAAGCTAAGACACAAGTGGAATTGGCACAACTGCAATACCTGCTTCCCCGGCTTACTCGGATGTGGACGCACCTGGAACGCCAACGCGGCGGTATCGGGATGCGGGGCCCAGGAGAAAGCCAAATCGAGAGCGACCGCCGGATGATCCTCAATAAAATCGCACTGCTTAAGGAACGCCTCAAGAGCATTGATCGCCAAGCGGAAACTCAACGAAAAAACCGGGGCCAACTTATTCGGGTAGCACTGGTAGGGTATACGAATGTGGGCAAGTCGACGATCATGAACCTGATCGCTAAATCCGACGTATTTGCCGAAAACAAATTGTTTGCCACATTGGATACGACTGTCCGCAAAGTCGTCATCGACAACTTACCTTTTCTCCTTTCCGATACCGTAGGGTTTATTCGCAAACTACCCCATCACCTGGTTGAGTGTTTTAAGTCAACACTGGACGAAGTGCGGGAAGCCGATGTGCTGGTACATGTGGTGGACATCTCCCATCCAAGCTTTGAAGACCACATCAGGGCCGTAAACGAAACGCTCAAGGAACTCGGGGCACTGGATAAACCGACCATCACCGTATTCAATAAAATCGATGCTTACCAACCAGAAAGGGAGCAGCAAGCGGATGAAACGGATACCGAAGCACAACCGACTTCGCTGGAGGAGTTCAAGCGCAGTTGGATGGCCAAGTACAACAGTCCGGCAGTATTTATATCGGCAACAGCCAAGACAAACGTCGAAGAATTTAGGAAACTAATTTACGACACCGTGGTGAAAATGCATACCGAACGATATCCTTACGATAATTTACTGTATTAAGGAGGATGAACAAGAAAGTCATTTTCGAAGATTGGGGCTTATTGGATTATCAGGTCGCTTGGGATAGGCAGGAGGCCCTCTTTGCCCAAGTGGTAAGCCAAAAATCAGCCAACCGGCAAGAAGGATTGGCAACGCCGACGATCAATCACCTGATTTTCACCGAGCACCCCCATGTGTATACGCTCGGTAAAAGCGGTAATCCTGAAAACTTATTATTGGACGAAAGCGGGTTACAGGAGAAACAAGCTACGTTTTACAAGATAAACCGGGGCGGCGATATCACCTATCACGGTCCCGGGCAAATCGTAGGGTACCCTATTCTCGATCTCGATAATTTCTTTACCGACATCCACCGTTATCTCCGCACCCTGGAAGAGGCGGTCATCCGCACACTGGCCGATTATGGCATCACAGCCGGGCGTTACCCAGGTTATACAGGCGTATGGATAGATGCGGATAATGGCCGTGCGCGCAAGATTTGTGCTTTAGGCGTACGCGCCAGCCGTTGGGTGACCATGCATGGTTTCGCTTTTAATGTCAATACCGACCTTACTTATTTCGGCAACATCATTCCCTGCAATATCGATGATAAAGACGTCACTTCGATGCAACGTGAATTGGGAAAACCCCAAGACATCAATGCGATAAAGGATCGCCTTAAGGATCATATTGCGGAGCTGTTTGGGATGGAAATCGAGTAATCCCCACTATCTTATTTTTAGGGGGACACCGTCCAGCGAATGGGTGACATCCAGCGGAACTATATTCGACACCTTTTCATTCATCCTTGACAACTCACCGAAGCCGGCGGCCAGCCGTTGCCGTTGCACGCTCATTTGCCTGCTCAGCGTCGAACGCATGCTCGGATCGATAATGCCAAGTGCGCTTCCGATCAACGGATCTTCCGCAGACCCCATTGGCGCAAAAGGAACAGTCTCAACAACTTCATAGGTCGGAGTTAGCCCATTAACAAAATTGCCTTCGCCATTTCTGTTTTTATATTTCAGCACAATCGGTTGAATACCCCAATCGTTTTCGCCTTTAAAACGCGGCGAAGAATTTACAATGGTAATGGATGCGTCGTCTTTACCTCGGGTGGTACCGCCGATATGGACGACATTGGCAGCTCCCAAAAAGGGCCTAAGGTTGTTGATTACCAATTCGCTGGCAGATGCCGAACTACCGGTCGCCAGAATAAAAACCCGGCTCAACCCCAAGTTGTTGGCGCTGACTACATTGCCATTTTCGGCACCAAACAAATCGGCGTAAGTCAATACGGCATCCCTAAAATTGTTATTGAACTCATATCGGATAAAATCACTGTTGATGTTGAAGCCTTTATGAGTCAATGCCGATAATAGCGATGCAACGCCAACATCCCCTCCGCCATTATAACGCTCGTCAATGATTAATTCGCTAACTCCTCCGGCTTTAAATCGATTAAAGGCGTCAATAAGCTCTTGCGCTTGATTAGACAAAAATCGGTTGTAAAATAAATAAGCTACCTTTGTTCCGTTGGCTGTGGTTAATATGGAATCCATGTGTATCGCCTTCTCCTGGAAGTTTTCAACCGGAGTTATCGAAATTTCTTCGCCTTCACTGATAACGTTTCCATTGATAATGCCCCTTGTAAGCGTAAAGGGCTCGTTGCCTTGCAGAGGTTGATAGTTTTCTACATATCCTTCACTATCCACGGTCAATTCAATTCCATTGACGCGTGTAAAAATGTCGCCACGCTTGATTCCTGCCAAATCAGCGGGAGACCCTTTAAGTACGTAACGAATAGCGGCACCCGCCCCCCTTTCACCGATTCTAAAGAAGCCAAAACCCAAACCGCTGGTTTTTATAATTCCACTGAGTTCATTTCTTAAATCTTCCGCATTTTGAATCCAAGAGAACCGGTCTGCAGGCCTATTCAACAAGCTCTCGAAAAAAGCTTGCGGGCTTGAATTAAAGTTAAGGTTTCTATCTTGAGGAATCGAGGTATTCCAATAATAGTAATAACGCATCGAGTCGACAATCCATTTATTAACCTCCGTATTGGTGACCTCCCCTCCTGGCCGTGGTTCGTTCTTGGCGCAAGAGGCCATCAACAGCATCGAAACAACCAATACCACCGGCAAAAATCCAATTACCGAACGGCGAGTACGATTAAACAACATATGTTAGAACAATCAATATCCGTAACTAAAAAAAAATACTTTAAACTTCGAACACAACACTAACCAGATACCTGTTGTGATCTTGAATACGAAATCGCCGTATCTTGGCTAAATAGGGTATAAGAAGCCGGCTGTGGCTCGCCTAAATAATAAACAGCGGTCTCTGCGTACCGCCCTGCAACAACAATTTCCGTATCAGCCCGGTGTTCATCAAACAAGTTGTATACCAACTCCGGATCATTATTATCCCGCGAAAGGTGCGACAAAAACAGGTGCCGCAATCGTGGCGAACGCTGCCTGATAAATAATTCCAATGCTTCCGCGTTGGATAGGTGACCGTAGCCGCTGCGAATCCGATTTTTCAAGAAAAACGGATAACGGCCGCGCGCTAACATGTCTACATCATAGTTGGCCTCAAGAAAAACGGCATCACACCGCCCAAAGAAATCCTCAACGCGTTCGCATACCCTGCCGATGTCAGTAAAAACCCCTACCGTGTATCCTTCACCTTCAACAAGGAAACTATGGGGATCAGCCGCGTCATGGTATTTCCGAAACGACGTAACCGCCAAGCCGCCGATACCGATGGTCTGCAAATCCGTAAGCGGATGCAGCAATCTGTCAGGTATGGCTAACCTGCATGCCATCCGTGTACCATCTGTGAGAAACACAGGAAGCTGATATTTGTTTGCAAGCACACTCAATCCCTTGACATGATCGGTATGTTCATGGGAAACAAAAATAGCCTTCACCTGTTGCATAGGCAGCCCCTGTCTCGCCATTCGCTTTTCGATCTCACGGCAGGAAATCCCAGCATCTACTAAGATGGCCTCACGTCCGTTGCCGACGAAATAGCAATTGCCATTGCTGCCAGAAGCGATTGAACTGATGAAAAGCGGCATAGCACAAAGTACGGCAAAAAAGACAGAAATGTTCCTAAAAATTTGTACATTTTGAGTGCTAGCATTCCGGCAAACTCAGGGGGATATTGACGGCTAAACCGCCATCGGCCGTTTCTTTGTATTTCACATTCATATCCTGTGCCGTTTCCCACATTGTTTTTACTACCGCATCGAGGCTTACCTTGGCTTTATCCGGATTGGATTGCAGCGCCAGTTGCGCAGCCGTAATGGCTTTGATAGCCCCCATGGTATTGCGTTCAATGCAGGGAATCTGTACAAGGCCCCCTATCGGATCACAGGTGAGACCGAGATGATGCTCCATGGCGATTTCAGCAGCCATAAGTACTTGCCGTTGCGAGCCGCCCAGACGTTCTGTAAGTGCGCCGGCAGCCATGGCAGAAGACACCCCTATCTCGGCTTGGCATCCACCCATTGCTGCGGAGATGGTTGCTCCCTTTTTGAAAATGCTCCCAATTTCGGAGGCGGTAGCAATAAACCGGATAATCTGGTCTTCATTTAAGCCATCGTGGAACACAATAAAATATTGGAGCACCGCCGGTATTACGCCCGCGGCGCCGTTTGTTGGTGCGGTGACCACACGGCCAAAAGAAGCGTTCTCTTCATTGACGGCCAGTGCAAAGCAACTTACCCAGTCCAATGTATACTGAAAACTGCCGCCACCGGCACGGATGGCTGCGACCCAACTTTCATAATCAGAATAGGACCGCCCGGCAATCAAACGCTTGTTAAGCTTATAAGCACGGCGATCGACAAGCAACCCGCCCGGCAGTATGCCCGTCGTATGGCATCCGCGGTAGATGCAATCACGTATGGTGGTAAATATCCGAAGAATCCCTGCTTTCGTCTCCCCTTCTGGGCGCCATGCCTGTTCATTTTCCAATACCAATTCGGAAATCTTTAGTCCGGTACGGATGCACCATAGCAGCAATTCCTTTGCATTCTGTATGGGGAATGGTAGGTCGACTTCCTGTTTATGATCATGCTCACCTTCTTTCACTACAAATCCACCACCGATAGAATAATAGGTTTCACTGACAGCGGTGCCATTGGCTAAGAGCGCCTGAAAGGTCACCGCATTAGGATGATACGGGAGGCTTTCGGCATATAGGAACAACAGGTCATCGGTATAAGAAAATGGTATTTCGTGAAAGCCGCCCAACACTAACCGCCCCTTCTGCCTGATGTCGGCCACCTTGGTAGCTACCCGATCAACGGCAAATGTCTCCGGATCATCGCCACTGAGTCCCAACAAAACGGCTACATCAGTACCATGCCCTATACCCGTCTTCGCCAACGAACCGTAAAGCAGAATGTGGATAGCCGTCGTCTGTTCAAGCAAACCGCTTTGCACCAGGTACTGCGTGAATCGCTGAGCGGCACGCCAGGGGCCAAGCGTATGCGAACTTGATGGGCCTATACCAATCTTAAACATGTCAAACACGGAGATTTGCTCCTTCATCATCGCAACAAGTTAATTATGCATACATTGCAAAGGTATCGCTTTTATTCCTGCTTTACCGAAAGTCGGACGATATTCACATAACGATCACATATAGGCTATAAGGGAGGCTGCTACCTGCGCAACCGCGAGCCGTCTATAGGCATAGCTGTAAATCCGATTTTTTCCTATCTTTACCGCGGATTACGACATTGGAAATGAGCTATATTCGTGTGTACCTTGGCTGCCTAACTACAATTACCTTATTGCTTACCTGCTCTGCTAGCTATTGTCGCGCCGACCCGCCCTTGGACATACTGCCCAAACGTGAACTTCGAGGTGTATGGATTGCCACCGTAGTGAATATCGATTGGCCGTCCGCCGCTGGTCTTGATGTAGAAAAGCAAAAACAGGAACTTATTCAGCAGCTGAATAATCACCAGCGGGCAGGCATCAATGCCATCATGCTGCAGATACGACCTTCGGCTGATGCATTTTATGCGAAAAGCAAGGAACCCTGGAGTCGTTTCCTTACCGGTAAGCCCGGACAGCAGCCTTCCCCTTTCTATGACCCACTTGAATTTGCCATTATCGAAGCGCACAAACGGGGCATGGAACTGCACGCCTGGATGAACCCTTATCGGGCTACCTTTGATCTGGTATCTGCAAACACCACGAGCGACCACATCACCCGCCAGATACCCAATTGGTTTTTTGTTTACGGTGGAAAAAAACTCTTCAACCCCGGTATTCCCGAAGTCAGAGATTACATCACAGGTATTGTCATGGATGTCGTCCGCAATTATGATATCGACGGGATCCATTTCGATGATTACTTTTACCCTTATCCCGAAGGTGGCAAAACGATACCTGATGCCGAAACATTCAAGCAGTATCCAAACGGTTTTCGCAATATCGCCGATTGGCGCCGCAATAATGTCAACCTGCTGATCCAAATGGTATCAGACAGTATCCGCAGCACAAAGAAGTACATCAAGTTTGGGATTAGCCCATTCGGTATTTGGGACAACAAAAAGGACCATCCGCTTGGCTCTGCATCATCAGGACTAAGTGGATATCGCCAGTTATATGCCGATGCACTGACGTGGCTCGAAGAGGGTTGGATAGATTACATCAACCCGCAAATCTATTTCCCTTTTGGCAATCCGAATGCTCCTTATGAGGTGCTGGCCGATTGGTGGAGCCAGCATACAAACGGCAGGCATTTCTATGTCGGCCATGCTGCCTATCGTGCCAACGAAAACCGGGAAGGTTGGCGCGATCGCAGTCAAATCCCCAATCAGGTTCGGTATGCCAGGCAACATGCCAACGCTCAGGGAAGCATTTATTACAGTTCAAAACATATTGCCAATAACGCTGCGGGGCTCCGCGATTCGTTGCAATATAACCTGTATCGCTATAAGTCATTGCCCCCAAGCATGCCCTGGCTGGACAGTGTCCCACCAGAGCCTCCCTTTGGCCTGCTGGCGCAGACCTCGAAAAATCCGGCATCCGTCACTTTACATTGGCAACCGGCTGCTCCAGCCGCAGATGGCGATGAGGCATATGGCTATGTTGTATACCGTTTCAATGAGGGCGAAGAACTTGATTTAAGCAACCCCCAACATATTCTGCATATTACCTACGATAAGAACCAACTGACCTATACCGACAATATGGTCCGTCGGAATGGGCACTACCGCTATGTGGTTACTGCGATAGACCGGCTAAAAAATGAAAGCCTTCCTTCCAATGTACGGGAAATATATATCGAGTAACGCACAACGTACAATGACGCAATTTCATTTGCCATCGCCGTAGCGGAAAAATGAATTGACAGTAACCGGCAGCCTTCCTGTAGGATTCAACCTTTTGAGGATGACCTTCGCTGCAGCCCGTTGCATGATATCGTCATTTTGATAACAGACAAGAATGGTTTTTGCTTGTTCGATGCCCGGTAATCCCGCAAGGCTGTATGGATTGGCGAATAAGCAAAAAACGCTATTCATGTTGGCCAGTTCATTAATAAATAAACGTACGGTCCCGTTGTAATTCAATGTACTTCTCGGACGAATGCGATTGTCGTGCAAGGCGACGATGACCTGGCTATAGCTACTTAGTTCATTAGCCACCGCCGCCACATCATCTGCCGTCGCCTGCGGCGATAGTACGTAAAACATGTTATTATCAAAACGCCATCCAAGCATGTTTTGAAATTCCGAAATCTGCGTCAATCCGATACAGATTACTGCTGTTCGCTTGGTATAGTCCAAAGCCTTAATTAAGCTATCACTTTTCAGCAATGTCACGGAAGCATCTGCCAAGCGCTGATTAAGCGCTTCGGTCTGAGGTCTGTTGATATCACGATATAGGTTGGTCAAGTTTACCGTACGTTGCTGCTGATTGTCCAGGCCAAGCCAATACTTGGCGGCCAGAATCTTTTTGACGCGGGTATCGATATCTTGCTGCGATAGACGCCCTTGTTTGATTGCCTGCAATACCAAATTGATAGCTCGCCCGCTGTTTTCCGAAAGTTCGAGGACATCGTTGCCCGCAATGATGGCCCTCACATCTGCTTCACCGTTTCGAAAGTGCTTGACCACGCCCCTCATATCCATGGCATCGGTAAATGTAAGACCTTGGAAACCAAATCGCTTCTTCAACACATTGGTAATGATATGATGAGACAAGGAAGAGGGTAAGTTTGGCGTCTTGTCCAAGCTTGGTATATTCATGTGAGCCACCATGACACCTGGAGCGCCGGCCTTGATCAATTCACGAAAAGGGTACATCTCCAACGAATCCAGTCGCCCGGCAGTAAAGGTCAGCCGTGGTAAGTCATAGTGCGAATCTACGTCGGTGTCACCGTGTCCCGGAAAGTGCTTTAGCGTCGTGAGCAGGCCGCCATCCATCATTCCACGCATATAAGCCAGCCCTTTGCGGGTCACATTTTGCTTGTCTTCACCAAACGATCGAAAGTTAATAACCGGATTACGCGGATTGTTGTTGATATCTACTACCGGAGCGAAGTTGACATTCATTCCCAATCGTTTAAAGTCCCGTGCGACCTCCAGCCCCATTTGATATATTAAGGCCTCATTTTGAATTGCTCCCAAGGCCATTTGATAGGGAAAAGAAATGGTAGAGTCTGCTAAGCGCATTCCCAGTCCCCATTCACCGTCAAACGCAACAAGCAACGGTACTTTTGAAAGCCGTTGGTATCGGTTGATTACCTGCGCGTGGCGCACTGGCCCACCTTGGAATAACACAATTCCACCCAATTGTTCACGCTGAATTACTCCAGCTACGGAGTCAATATACCGTTGCCCTAAATCGCTATGCGCACGGACCATAAACAGTTGAGCAACCTTATCTCGGGCGCTTAGCGTATTAAAGACCGAATCGACCCATCTGTGCTGCGCATTGATGAACGGAATAAAAGCATCACGTTGCTGAGCTGATAACGTAAGCTGTAATGATAAGATGAGACCAGATGCAACAAGCGCTTTTCTGAGCATATTTAGCTAAACCTACAAAAACAATACCGATGACGTGACAACATGATACCCCCCTACCATTCCCTGCCTACCCGGTTACAATCCGTATTTCGCTTCCAGCAATTTTGCCAACTCAGCCGAATTGGTCAAATCCCCGTTGGCTTCCTTCTTCCATAAAATTTCGATGATTAACAAGAGGAGTTGCGTCTCCAATGCCGGTTTTTCATACCCCAATTCCGCAAACGCCCGTTGAATGGTAGGATATACCGGTTTCATGAAAAGCTCATGCTGCTGCCGCGAAAATTCGTGATGGGATAGACGTTCTTGCAACTTCCAAAACAAAGGCTCTTCATTGACCAATTCACGGGGCAGGTTAATCATGCTGCGCAAAAAGCTTTTGGCATCGCGATAGGTAAGCATTCCCCGATGATGCTGCAACACTCGCCTATATCCCGATTTGATCAAATAAAACAGCAGGTTGTCTTTATTGCCAAAATGTTTAAATATAAGCGCTTCAGAAACCCCCGCCCGCTGAGCGATAATCTTCGTAGAGGTATCCATGTAGCCTTTTTCAGCAAACAATAAGAGTGCCTCACGCAATATTTTTTCCTTTCTACTCTCTACTTTTTGCTTTATCATGGCATTCATGCAAAATAGAACGCAAATATATTATTCAAACCGTGGTTAAGCGAGGCCAATCGATAAAAAAGGCGACGTGGCTAAATCAATGCCCCACGCGCACTGAGAATTTGGTATACTCGCGCTCGATTTTGGGCATTTTGTTTACGAAGGTAGGCAAAAGCGCCGGTTTAAGCTGGGGGCGGCGCTTCTAGGCAGAAGCGTCCAACAGCCTCCCACCATGCTCTAGGAACGTTGCTTGCTTGGCGATATATCCGGCTTCATCAATCGGCCGTACAGCATCCGCAACGATGCTGGTGCCAAACCCCAACTGCAAGGCGTCCATCGCTGTGAAATACACGCAGTAGTCGGCAGCAAGGCCACACACGGCTACATCGGTCACCCCCTTATCATGCAGGTAACCAGCCAGACCTGTATTTTTGCGCTTTCCATTATCAAAAAAACCACTGTAGCTGTCTATGGATAATTCGGTTCCTTTTCGGAAAATAGCCTCAACACGGCGTGTGTCCAATGCGTCGCTCAACTGTGCTCCCGCCGTATCCTGCACACAATGATCTGGCCAGAGTGTCTGTTCTAACCCCTCCAGATCGATGCTTTCAAAGGGATTACGCCCTGGATGGGCCGAAGCGAAGCTTTTGTGGCCCGCCGGATGCCAGTCCTGTGTCGCAACCACGACGTCAAAGTCTTGCTGGATGCGGTTAACCAGGGGCACGATTTCATTCCCGCGTGGCACGGCTAGCGCTCCGCCTGGAAGAAAATCGTGCTGGATATCCACAATAATCAGCGCGCGCATCAGCCTTCAAATTATGGCAGCTCTTTAATCCGGATGTTTCTGAACCAAGCTTGATCGCCATGATCTTGCAAGGCTATTTTGCCTTCATTGGCAATTTTATAGTCCGGGAAATCTTTCCACTTTCCTTCCGTTTTTTCTTTATTCCACTCCGGAGTACCTTCCTGGAATTCCACGATTTTCTGACCGTTGAGCCAATGCTCCACATGACCGTTGTTGTAGACGATCTTGCTGCTATTCCATTCACCTACTGGATTCAATTCCTTCTTGGCATTATCCGCTGGGTTCATGGCATAATTCGCCCCTGCTTGCTGCCAATTTTCCAGCGTACCTGGAAAACCGATATCATCTATCAGCTGATATTCAGGCCCCGTTTCATAGGGCGCCTTGTATTTCTGGTCCTCCACGACGTGGTACATCAGCCCCGAGTTGCCACCCTCGGATATCTTCCATTCCCACTCCAGTTCGAAATTACCAAAAGACGCATCGGTAACAATATCACCGCCGATGTCGGCACCACCCGTTTTGCCGAGGCAGGTGAGCACGCCATCTTCCACGATCCAGTTATCTACCACAGCGTCTCCTTTATTAAACCCACGCCAACCGGCAAGGCTTTGGCCGTCAAATAAGGAAATCCATTCCCGCGTAGCGGCGTCTTCAGCCGTAGCGGTTTCAACTGTTTTTTGGTTTCCTTGATTACATGAAAAAGCCATAGCAGTGAAGACAGCTATGGTGGCTAAGCCTGTTTTTTTTCTCATAACACTGATTAATTGATTTATGACAAACAAACTTAAGTAAAAAAATTCATTTGCTCAATTAAAGTGAAATTTGCAATCCGATAATCCCGCCAATGAAAAATCCACTGAAATAGTCTTTTCCGTTGTGTGTCCATAGATATCGGTCGTCCCTGATGGCGGGCTGATCAGCCTCAAATAGCAAATGATTGAATGTAGGGCCAGCAAACAGCTCCAAGCCCGGGACCACCCGATAACCAGCCAACGCACGGAAACTCTGCTTATTATAGACACCGTCTTCAAAGCTTGTCATGGCTGCACTGGCCAGCTCTGCATTTAGGCGGAATGCTTTTTGCGCGATAAGATGTGCGCCAATACCGCCTTCAAGTATATAACGTGCTTCCTCATGCTTGAAATTGTAGCCGATACCGAGAATACCGTATAACACGTTCCCCCCAGACCGAAAAGTCAGCAGGCTACTCCCCGCTTCGTCGAGCGTCACGCCCAGTTGCAGTTCTCCTTCCTTTATAAAATTAAGTATTCCAATTGGATAGTCACTCGCTTCAGCAACATTGATCAATCCGGCTACCTGCACACCTTTCACCCGCTTGGCAACATTGACCAATCCAGCCACTTGTGTGGTCACATCACCGGCTTTGTTTATCACTCCCGCTATTTGAACACCTTTTGCCTCCTTACCCGTCAAGTTTGCAAGCCCAGCTATTTGTAGCCCTTGGGCGCTATCTTTTATATGATTCAGCATACCCGCCACTTGCGTACCCTTAGCGTAGGTGATATGGTTAGACACCCCCGCTATCGCCACTCCATAAGCCTTGCCTTTGACAATGCCGGAGACACCGGTAATGAGGCAGGCATCTTCTTGCTGGGAAACACCCGAAATCAAATGCAACGAAAACCTATTCGTGTCAACCAAGGCTGTCTTGCCATTCGTGCTCAACGGATAAATGATACCAACATGCACTTGGTTGGTTTTACCAGCCTGTGCCAATAAATCAACGGTGCAGACCAAGATCGTTATTAAGCAAACCATCACTTGAATCATCATACGGGTAGTCTTGTTTTTTTTCATTATTGTTCCTTTTTCGGCTTAGGACAACCATGAGGCATACTACCCTTACTCCACAAATGCTAAAGGAATAAAAAAAGCATCTGCCATTGGACAGATGCTTTCATATAGCCAGGAGAGAATCCTTATAACAACCCCTTCGCCAGCAGTGTCTCTGCGATCTGTACCGCATTGGTGGCGGCACCTTTGCGCAAATTATCGGCCACCACCCAAAGGTTGAGTGTTTTAGGTTGGCTTTCATCTCTGCGAATACGCCCCACAAACACTTCATCTTTTCCATGCGCATCTTTGGGCATTGGATACTTTAGTTGGGCGGGATCGTCAACTACGACCACACCGGATTGACCGGCTAACAGGGCACGTACTTCTTCGACGTCAAAATCATGGGCAAATTCAATATTCACAGATTCGGAGTGACCGCCGATCACCGGAATACGGACCGTAGTAGCCGTTACACGAATGTTGTCATCACCCATAATCTTGTTCGTCTCCTTTATCATCTTCATCTCTTCCTTGGTGTATCCATTTTCCTGGAATACATCAATCTGTGGGATGACATTCAAATCAATCTGATAGGGATAGGCCTTTTCCCCTTCGACGCCCGCGCGTTCGTCGTTCAACTGCTTCACGGCCTTTACACCGGTACCTGTTACCGATTGATAGGTAGAGACGACCACCCGCTTGATGATATATTTTTCGTGCAATGGTTTCAATACGACCACCATCTGAATGGTCGAACAGTTTGGATTAGCAATGATCTTGTCACCGGCGGCCAATACATGTCCATTGACCTCAGGAACGACCAGCTTCTTGGTAGGGTCCATTCGCCAGGCCGAAGAATTATCGATCACCGTAATACCCGAATCAGCGAATTTTGGCGCATATTCCAGCGACGTACTGCCACCTGCCGAAAACAGCGCCACATCGGGTTTAAGGGCGATGGCTTCGTCGGGTGTGACCACCTTATACTGCTTTCCCTTGAATTCGATTTCCTTACCCTTGCTGCGCTCAGAGGCTACAGGAATCAATTCTGTTACGGGAAAATTACGCGCTGCTAACACCGTTAACATCTCCGAACCCACCAGCCCGGTCGCGCCGACTACTGCCACTTTCATTTTTTGTTTCGTTGTTTTGTTAATGAATTTAATATTGTTTAACTTTAAACTTTTAAAAGCTGCCAAACATACAAATTTTGGCTCAACTTAGCGACAAGGAATTTCAAAAACCTTCGTCCGAACCCATTGTCTATCAGTCTTCAAAACGATGAAACTATTGAATCGCCAATCCCAAAGGTTATGAACCGAGCGTTCGCTACCTAAACGATAAATACCAGGAAGTGAAAAACAGTTTATTTTCATTAAGTTTCTTGTTGCCTTTATTATGCGGTATCCAACCCTTGTGGATAGAACAGAACGTATCCAGGCCACCAGTACATCGGGAAACCAAGTTATTACCTGACGATACCATAGGAGCATCTTTTTTCGACGACTTTTCCGCTGGTTTACTTGCCCATTGGTTGGGGCATACGACCTCCTTTATCCCGGCCGATAACCGTTTACAGCTTAATCCGGGCGCGGTTGCTCCCGCTTTCATCGCCATCCCTTCTGCGCGTTTACGGAATACGGCATGGGAAGCGGGCATACAAGTAGACGACGTACTCACGGCAAATAATTTCATTAGGCTTTATCTTGCATCTACCGCATCATCGCTCAATGAACCACTTCAGGGCTACCATCTTCAAATCGACGGTACCGACGGCACGCACACCTACCGCTTATGGCGGCAAAATGGCAATACACGTACTGTCATTTTCCAAAGCAAGGCCATTGCCAACCGAGGAAATAAATTCCGCGCACGCATACGGGTCACCCACAGCATTGATGGGCAGTGGCAAATACTGGCCGATGAGTATGGCAACGGTACATTCAATGCGCTATACAGCGAAGAGGGGGTGGCCAGCGTAACCGATGCGACATATCCCTATGGAGGGTACGCAGGATTCTTTGTCAACTTTTCGCCAACAAGGGCGCAAGACTACCGCCTTGATTATCTACTTATCAAACCGCTCGATCCGCCAATAGATACCATTCAATCAAATGGAATCCAGCCCGGTGACATCCTCATTAACGAAGTGCTTTCCAACCCGAAACCAGCAGGCGTGGACTTCATTGAAATCTATAATCATTCCAATAAAACAATCAATTTGGAGCACATCGAAATAGCCAGCGTGAATTCGAGCGGAACGCCCGGCAGCCGCAGAAAAATTAGTGAAGCCCCCCTCGCTTTTTATCCGAACGAATATAAAGTCTTGACGACTAATCCGCACATCATAAAGCAGCATTACCCGCATAGCAATCCAAACGCTTTTATCGAAACGCCCATGCTTCCAAACTTCAATAACGCACAGGGCGGTGTTGTACTTTACAGTGGGAAAACAACAATTGACAGTCTCTTTTATACACCAGCGCTGCAGTCACCTTTTATCTCCAACCACCAAGGCATCTCGCTGGAGCGCCAATATTTTTCCAGGCCGACCAATGACCCAGACAATTTCCGGTCAGCGGCCAGTCTGGTCGGCGGCGCTACACCGGGTTATCAAAATTCACAACAACCAGTACAAGAATATACTGCAAGCATTTTTTTGACCTCAAAAACGTTTTCACCGGATAACGACGGGTTTGAAGACGAACTGGAAATCAATTACCAGTTTCCCGATCAGGGGTTCATGGCCACGGTAAACATCTACAACGACAAGGGGGTGTTGGTAAAAAGGTTACAACGCAACCAAAGTCTGGCTAATAAGGGGACCATTACCTGGGACGGGCTCTCCGACGCTAACCAGCCGCTCCCCGTAGGTATCTATATCGCCGTCATCGAAACCTACAACGCACATGGCGCACGAAAAGTGTACCGCAAAAGTTTTGTATTGGCCGCTAGGCTGTGACGAACATGGAAATTTTGCTAAGTTTGCACCCAATGGAAGAGCGGATAATCATCATTGGTTCAAACGGTCAAATTGGAACGGAGTTGGCCATTGCTTTGCGGGCCAAATTTGGCGGAAAACAGGTAATTACATCGGATATACGCGAGCCTCAGGTACCGGATCCAAGCGGCCCTTTTGAAACGATCGACGTTTTGGATAAAAAGTCGCTGCATCTGCTATTCACCAAATATCGGCCTACGCAGGTTTACCTTTTAGCGGCCATGCTTTCCGCTACCGGCGAAAAATATCCACGCCAAGCTTGGGATCTCAACGTCAATGGGCTGCTGAACGTACTGGATTTATCCCTCGAGTATGGCGTCAGCAAAGTATTTTGGCCCAGCTCCATCGCTGTCTTCGGACCCCATTCGCCCAAAATGAACACCCCGCAATACACCGTCATGGATCCCAATACGGTTTATGGCATCAGCAAATTAGCGGGCGAGCGCATATGCGAGTACTATCACGGACGTTATGGGCTCGACATCAGGAGTATCCGTTATCCTGGCATTATCAGCTGGAAAGCCGCTCCTGGCGGCGGGACGACCGACTATGCCATCCATATATTTCATGAAGCCCTAAAAAACGGTACATACTCCTGCTTCCTTTCGGCAGACACGGCATTGCCTATGCTATACATGGATGATGCCATCCGCGGCACACTGGCGTTAATGGATGCTCCGGCAGACGCACTGCATATCCGCTCAAGCTATAACCTTACCGGCGTTAGTTTTACACCAGCCATGTTGGCCGATGAAATCCGTAACATCATTCCTGAGTTTACCATCACCTATGCGGAAAACGATCCGCGCCAAGCTATAGCCGACACGTGGCCCAATAGTATTGACGATACCGAAGCACGCGAGGATTGGGATTGGCAACCCCGATTCGCCTTAACCGACATTGCCGTAGATATGATTACAAACCTTAAAGAAAAAATACATTCAGAAGATGGGAAGAGCATTTGAGTTTAGAAAAGAACGCAAATTTAAACGCTGGGCCAAAATGGCCGTCCAATTCACCCGTTTAGGAAAAGAAATCGCTATTTCCGTTAAAGAAGGCGGACCGAATCCCGAGGGCAACTCCCGTCTGCGGACCGCCATTCAGAACGCGAAAGCGGTAAACATGCCCAAAGATCGCATCGAGGCGGCTATCAAAAGGGCATCAGACAAGGACGCCAAAGGATATGAAGAGCATGTCTATGAAGGCTATGGCCCGCATGGCGTGCCTATCCTCATTGAAACCGCAACTGATAACACGAACCGTACAGTAGCCAATATCCGCAGTTATTTCAGCAAGGCTGGCGGAACGCTCGGTAAGACGGGATCACTCGATTTTATTTTTCAACGTAAATCGATTTTTCGCTTTACCGTGGCCGACGACGTGGATTTGGAAGAGCTCGAGCTAGAACTCATTGATGGCGGACTGGAAGAGTTGTACGTAGAAGCCGACGAGGAAGGAAACGACATCGTGGTTGCGCAAACTTCATTTGAAGACTTTGGCAACATGCAACGCTTACTCGAAGAAAAAGGGATTGAAATAAAAAGTGCCAAGTTAGAGCGCATCGCCCTATCAAATACCGAAGTTTCCGAAGAAGATGCGGCGGATGTACTTAAACTCATTGATAAAATCGAAGAAGACGACGACGTACAGGCGGTATACCATAACATGACCTAATGACTTTCGAGGAATTTTTCATCAAAAAGCGGATTAATTTGGCGCAACTGCGCCAAGCCAAGCCCGATTTGTATGATGAGTTCCGCAGTCATTATGATCTAATGGGAGAAAAAAGTTTCGATCATACAAAAAAATACTGGTTCAACCGGCTACGGAAAGAATACCTATTAAATGATAAGGAGCTATTAGCAAATACATCCACGGCCGACGTCCGCGAGGTTCAAACGCCGCCAATCGATTCGGCCGATATACCTACTCCAACAGAAGGAAGCAGCCCGCCAGTCAAACCACTTGGATTCAAGCCGCGATTTAAAGCCGGAAGTACTCCGCCTAAACCGACTATCCCAAAGGCGTCCGACCAGGAAGTACCTCAAGACAGCACCAAAGCACCTACACCGGCAGAAGAAACCAGCCCACCAGCCAGACCACTGGGATTCAAACCGCGATTTAAATCCGCTTCGCCGGCAAAGAAGGCTGCAACCAAAACCAAAGACGATACCGCTAAAGCAGAAGAATCAGCACCCTCACAATCGTCAAGCGAGAAGTCGGATAAAACAATCCATCGTCCCGAAAGCAATCCAAAAGCAAATGAGGCTGAACAGTCGCCGGCTAAACCAATCGGGTTTAAACCACGTTTCAAGCCTGGAGTAACGGGGAAAAAAACCCACGACGGACCTAAAAATCCGTAGCAGATCTCGCTATCGTCAATTACGTACTCTTTTGGTTGGCATAGCCTAAGTTCCGTCCTACACAGATCATATACCACCCCCACTACCTCCCATAGGCTATTAAGGAAAAAAACGAAACCATTGCCCAAAAAGAAAGCCCCGTGTGCAGTTGCACGCGGGGCTTCCAAATAAAATCCGGCACCGACCTACTCTCACGCCTGTTACGGCAATACCATCGGCTCTGGCGGGCTTAACTGCTCTGTTCGGGATGGGAAGAGGTGGACACCGCCGATATAGGCACCTGAATACCTTTATGACATATCATCGGAAGAAAACATGAACGAGAATCCGAGCAAGGCAACAGCATCTCTGCGCGAGAAAGCTTTCGGGCTATTAGTACCGCTCAGCTGTGGTGTCGCCACCTCTATACCTGCGGCCTATCAACCCCGTAGTCTACGGGGACCCTCAATGGAATACTAATCTCGTGGCCGGTTTCGCACTTAGATGCTTTCAGCGCTTATCCTAACCCGACATAGCTACCCAGCCGTACACCTGGCGGCATAACTGGTTCACCAGCGGTCGGTCCAGCCCGGTCCTCTCGTACTAAGGCCAGCCCCACTCAATATTCCAACGCCCGCAACAGATAGGGACCGAACTGTCTCGCGACGTTCTGAACCCAGCTCGCGTGCCACTTTAATCGGCGAACAGCCGAACCCTTGGGACCTTCTCCAGCCCCAGGATGTGACGAGCCGACATCGAGGTGCCAAACCTCCCCGTCGATATGAGCTCTTGGGGGAGATCAGCCTGTTATCCCCAGAGTACCTTTTATCCTTTGAGCGATGGCCCTTCCATGCAGAACCACCGGATCACTATGTCCGCCTTTCGGCCCTGTTCGGCCTGTATGCCTCACAGTCAAGCAAGCTTATGCCATTGCACTCCGCGTACGGTTACCAAGCGTACTGAGCTTACCTTTGAAAGCCTCCGTTACCTTTTTGGAGGCGACCACCCCAGTCAAACTACCCACCAAACAATGTCCCCCGCTACGCAGGGTTAGGAACCGGATACGCAAAGGGCGGTATTTCAAGGACGGCTCCACGAGTCCTGGCGAACCCGATTCATAGCCTCCCGCCTATCCTACACATCACGCACCCAGTCCCAATGTTAAGCTGTAGTGAAGGTTCATGGGGTCTTTCCGTCCCGTTGCGGGTAACCGGCGTCTTCACCGATACCACAATTTCACCGAGCTCATGGCTGAGACAGCGCCCAGATCGTTACACCATTCGTGCAGGTCGGAACTTACCCGACAAGGAATTTCGCTACCTTAGGACCGTTATAGTTACGGCCGCCGTTTACTGGGGCTTCGGTTCAATGCTTCGCCATTGCTGACTAACATCCCCCCTTAACCTTCCAGCACCGGGCAGGTGTCAGGCCTTATACTTCATCTTTCGATTTCGCAAAGCCATGTGTTTTTGTTAAACAGTCGCCTGGGCCTTTTCACTGCGGCTGACTTACGCCAGCGCCCCTTCTCCCGAAGTTACAGGGCCATTTTGCCGAGTTCCTTAGCCATGATTCACTCGAGCACCTTAGGATTCTCACCCCAACCACCTGTGTCGGTTTACGGTACGGGTTTTGAATGCCTGAAGCTTAGCGGTTTTTCTCGGAAGCTTGATTACCCACGCTATCGGCGCCCCCGAAGGTTTGCCGTACTATCGGGTTTCAGCATCCGGAACGGACTTCCCTGTCCCGGATATACCTACGCCCTTCAACGCACTATTCCGTCAGTGCGCGGTGGTGTCACTTCTCCGTCCCCGCATCGCAGCATCCAAAAGTACGGGAATATTAACCCGTTGTCCATCGGATTCGCCATTCGGCTTATCCTTAGGCCCCGACTGACCCTGATCCGATTAGCGTTGATCAGGAAACCTTGGTCTTTCGGTGGGCGGGTTTCTCACCCGCCTTATCGTTACTTATGCCTACATTTGCTTTTCCGGAAAGTCCACCGGCCCTTACGGACCGGATTCGCCCCCGCCGGAATGCTCCCCTACCGATATTAAATATCCCATAGCTTCGGTAACACACTTGATGCCCGTTCATTATCCACGCCCGGCCGCTCGACTAGTGAGCTGTTACGCACTCTTTAAATGAATGGCTGCTTCCAAGCCAACATCCTAGCTGTCTAAGCAGCCGGACCTCGTTAGTCCAACTTAGCGTGTATTTGGGGACCTTAGCTGATGGTCTGGGTTCTTTCCCTCTCGGCCTTGGACCTTAGCACCCAAAGCCTCACTGCTGCGTATATCCTGCGGCATTCGGAGTTCGTCTGGATTTGGTAGGATGTGACTCCCCCGCACCCAATCGGTAGCTCTACCTCCGCAGGACTCTCCGCAACGCTGTTCCTAAAAACATTTCGGGGAGTACGAGCTATTTCCCAGTTTGATTGGCCTTTCACCCCTACCCTCAGTTCATCCGGAAGCTTTTCAACGCTTATCGGTTCGGCCCTCCAGTACCTGTTACGGCACCTTCAGCCTGACCAAGGGTAGATCACAAGGTTTCGCGTCTACCTCCACCGACTGCACGCCCTGTTCAGACTCGCTTTCGCTTCGGCTGCCCCACTGAATGGGTTAACCTTGCCGGTGAAGTGTAACTCGTAGGCTCATTATGCAAAAGGCACGCCGTCACCCCTAAAGGCTCCGACCGCTTGTAGGCACACGGTTTCAGGTTCTTTTTCACTCCCCTGTTCGGGGTTCTTTTCACCTTTCCCTCACGGTACTGGTCCACTATCGGTCTCCCAGGAGTATTTAGCCTTGGCGGATGGTGCCGCCGGATTCCCACAGGGCGTCTCCGACCCCGCGGTACTCAGGATACCACTAGGCTGCACTTGCTTACGTGTACGGGACTGTCACCCTCTCCGGTACCGGCTTCCCTTCCGGTTTCCACTTCACGCATGCATGCCACTTCGTGGTCCTACAACCCCGCATATGCCGTAACATATCCGGTTTGGGCTAATCCGCGTTCGCTCGCCACTACTTGCGGAATCACTGTTGTTTTCTCCTCCTACGCCTACTTAGATGTTTCAGTTCAGCGCGTTCGCGTATTATACGATGTACCTTCAGTACATCAGGTTACCCCATTCGGAAACCGCCGGATCAATTCGCATTTGCCGATCCCCGGCGCTTATCGCAGCTTGTCGCGTCCTTCTTCGCCTCTGGGAGCCTAGGCATCCCCCGTGTGCCCTTCTTTACTTTCTTCAACCCGCGGCCCTTTTGCCAACCGCGGGCCTGCTTCGGACCGCATGTCGCCATGCCGGCCCTACTGTTGCCTTCTCTCTTCTCTTCTTGTTTTCTTCCAATATGTCAAAGAACTTCTGTTCGGGAGCAGGGACCCCGGAATAAGGCGCAAGGACAACGTCCTTTTTCCCCTTCCTGAAACCCCTCATCCTAAACGCGTGGAGAATAACGGATTCGAACCGTTGACCCCCTGCGTGCAAGGCAGGTGCTCTAGCCAGCTGAGCTAATTCCCCGTACCCGTAGTCCCGAGCAGACTTGAACTGCTGACCCCTACATTATCAGTGTAGTGCTCTAACCAACTGAGCTACGGGACTAGCTTTATTCTCGCCTCTCAGGACACACCGTGTAAGGGAACGGTGTCCTCTATTTTCCTGATATCTTCTTCTCTCTTTTCAATTGATAATCCATGGCGCAACGAGTACCAATCCGGTACCCTAGAAAGGAGGTATTCCAGCCGCACCTTCCGGTACGGCTACCTTGTTACGACTTAGCCCCAATTACCAGTTTTGCCCTGACACGCTCCTTGCGGTCACATGCTTCAGGCACCCCCGGCTTTCATGGCTTGACGGGCGGTGTGTACAAGGCCCGGGAACGTATTCACCGCGTCATTGCTGATACGCGATTACTAGCGAATCCAACTTCACGGGGCCGAGTTGCAGGCCCCGATCCGAACTGTGACCGGCTTTGCGGGATTGGCGCCCTGTTGCCAGGTGGCTGCCCGCTGTACCGACCATTGTAGCACGTGTGTAGCCCCGGACGTAAGGGCCATGATGACTTGACGTCGTCCCCGCCTTCCTCACTGCTTGCGCAGGCAGTCTGGATAGAGTCCCCACCTTTAAATGCTGGCAACTATCCATAGGGGTTGCGCTCGTTGCGGGACTTAACCCAACACCTCACGGCACGAGCTGACGACAGCCATGCAGCACCTAGTTTCGTGTCCCGAAGGACGCACCCATCTCTGGGTGCTTCACTAACTTTCAAGCCCGGGTAAGGTTCCTCGCGTATCATCGAATTAAACCACATGCTCCTCCGCTTGTGCGGGCCCCCGTCAATTCCTTTGAGTTTCACCCTTGCGGGCGTACTCCCCAGGTGGATGACTTAACGCTTTCGCTTGGACGCTAACCGTATATCGCTAACATCGAGTCATCATCGTTTAGGGCGTGGACTACCAGGGTATCTAATCCTGTTCGATCCCCACGCTTTCGTGCATCAGCGTCAATTACGCCTTGGTAAGCTGCCTTCGCAATCGGTGTTCTGTGGCATATCTATGCATTTCACCGCTACTTGCCACATTCCGCCTACCTCATCCGCATTCAAGCGCGCCAGTATCAACGGCACTGCGATGGTTGAGCCACCGTCTTTCACCACTGACTTAGCGCGCCGCCTACGCACCCTTTAAACCCAATAAATCCGGATAACGCTCGGATCCTCCGTATTACCGCGGCTGCTGGCACGGAGTTAGCCGATCCTTATTCTCACGGTACACTCAACCCGGTACACGTACCGGGGTTTGTTCCCGTGCAAAAGCAGTTTACAACCCATAGGGCCGTCCTCCTGCACGCGGCATGGCTGGTTCAGAGTTGCCTCCATTGACCAATATTCCTTACTGCTGCCTCCCGTAGGAGTCTGGTCCGTGTCTCAGTACCAGTGTGGGGGATTCTCCTCTCAGAGCCCCTAGGCATCGTCGCCTTGGTAAGCCGTTACCCTACCAACTAGCTAATGCCACGCGAGCCCATCCGTCCCCTATGAATATTTGGTTGTCCCACGATGCCATGGAACAACGTCATGCGGTGTTAATCCCTCTTTCGAGGGGCTATCCCCCTGGGACGGGCAGGTTGCTCACGCGTTACGCACCCGTGCGCCACTCTCATCACCCCCGAAGGAGTGAATCCCGTTCGACTTGCATGTATTAGGCCTGCCGCTAGCGTTCATCCTGAGCCAGGATCAAACTCTCCATTGTAAAAATGATGTCCGATCTGACCCGATTGCTCGGAATCAATCTTTAATTATGTCTATTAACCTGGATTGACTTAGGTCTGTCTTGTTAACTTTCGCCCATGACAGACTACTCGTTACGCTACATGAATATCAATATCTTTCAAGAACTCTCGCGCCTCCGCTCACGCTTCGGCTTTTTTATCTTCCGCAGCCCCGAAAGGCCGCATCCGTCTTTGCTTCTTTTTCTGCCGCCGGCACATCGCGCGCCGGCTCCGGAACCTACCGTCTTTCAACCCCCCGTTCCGTTTGGGACTGCAAAGGTAAGGAGCTTTTTTTATTCCACCAAAAAAAATTTTACTTTTTTTTTTACCCCCCGAAACGCCCGGAAACCAAACGCCCCCAAACAACCGCAAAACCTTACCCAAACCGTTCAAAAAACAACCGCAAACTCAAAACTTCTTACCGTTTCCCCGTTTGCGGGCTGCAAAAGTAGAA
>NZ_FUYS01000005.1 GCF_900168055.1 Parapedobacter luteus | reverse complement strand
CTTAGGTCTGTCTTGTTAACTTTCGCCCATGACAGACTACTCGTTACGCTACATGAATATCAATATCTTTCAAGAACTCTCGCGCCTCCGCTCACGCTTCGGCTTTTTTATCTTCCGCAGCCCCGAAAGGCCGCATCCGTCTTTGCTTCTTTTTCTGCCGCCGGCACATCGCGCGCCGGCTCCGGAACCTACCGTCTTTCAACCCCCCGTTCCGTTTGGGACTGCAAAGGTAAGGAGCTTTTTTTATTCCACCAAAAAAAATTTTACTTTTTTTTTACCCCCCGAAACGCCCGGAAACCAAACGCCCCCAAACAACCGCAAAACCTTACCCAAACCGTTCAAAAAACAACCGCAAACTCAAAACTTCTTACCGTTTCCCCGTTTGCGGGCTGCAAAAGTAGAACCCTTATCGTCAATTTCCAAACTATGAGATGAAATAAATGGCAAAAAAAACGTTAGTCACTATAAATCAGCAAGAAAAATTTAAACTACCGACACCGTCACGCTGGGCTTGCCATACCTTTCACGAGCCCGACCCCACATACCGAATGGAATAATTCGAATTTATTGTATTTTTACAAGCAAACGCATGGGGTTTGGAACTAATTTACTACATCGACTTACTCGGCGCCATGGTATTCGCTATTTCCGGGGCCATGGCTGCGTCAAGACATGGGATCGACATATTTGGGGCCGCATTCACCGGTTTTGTCACCGCTATCGGTGGTGGCAGCCTTCGCGATATCTTTCTTAATCTACGGCCTGTATGGGTAAACGACGGCAACTACCTGATAGCGATACTGGCCGGCGTATTAATCGCCGTCTTGTTCAAGAAAGTACTGGACAAATTAGCAAGGACACTCTTTCTATTTGACGCGTTAGGAATTGGCTTCTTCACCGTAGTCGGCGTGCAAAAATCATTGCTATTTGAGGCGAGCGGCATTGCCGCTGTCGTATTAGGCATGTTTTCTGCTGTGATGGGTGGCGTGATCCGGGACACCTTATTAAACGAGACCCCGCTAATTCTCCGTAAAGAAATCTATGCCACGGCTTGCCTATCGGGAGCTATCTTATTTGTACTGCTCGACATGGGCGGAGTCAATTATAACCTCAATGCTTTTCTTAGCGCAAGCCTAGTCTCCGTCATTCGGGTTATTGCTGTAAGATATCAATTGACGTTACCCATTGTCGGCGGATAACATCAGCGGTATCAACGTTTTTTCTTTAATGCGGGAAACTTCATTTTGTAATCCACATCCACCTGCCCTCTTGAAATTGCCTCCAGCTTGCTTTTAATCATGGCTTTCCGCAGGGGGCTCAGCTTCTCAGTAAACAGCTTACCTTCAATATGGTCATACTCGTGCTGGATAATGCGCGCAGCCAGCCCTGTAAAATTTTCTTCGTGCTCCACCCAATTTTCATCAACGTAGCGGATACGTATATCAGGGTATCTATTTACATCCTCCCGGATTTCAGGAATGCTCAAGCACCCTTCGTTGAATGCCCATTTCTCGCCATGCTCATCGAGCAACTCCGCATTGATAAAGACCTTCCTAAAATCTTTAAGCGTTGGGTCATCATCTACAAACGGACTCGCATCGATCACAAACACGCGAATGGAAAGACCTATCTGCGGTGCAGCCAACCCCACGCCATGTGCTGCATACATGGTCTCAAACATATTGGCTATCAACTGCTGCAAATCGGGATAATCCTTTTCAATCGCTACTCCCTTTCGCTTCAAAACCGGGTCGCCATAGGCTATGATAGGTAATTTCATGATACAAAAGTAATGATTTTATAGAAAACCCTTATCTTTGATCATGCCTGAGAAACTACCCGACAAAACAGTCTTTTCCCTTGTGGAGGTGGCCCGCAGCATCCAAAAGACCATCGCCGAACGTTATAAAAGCGTCTATTGGATAAAGGCAGAGATGAACAAGCTCAATCATTACAGCCATTCTGGCCATTGTTATCCGGAATTAGTCGAAAAAAAAGACGGCAAAGTGATCGCAGAAATGCGTTCCGTACTCTGGAATGGCGATTACAAACGCATCAACGAACGGTTTATCGAAATTGCAAAGGAGCCCTTGAAAAACGGTATTACCATTTTATTTCAGGCAACAATCTCCTATGATCCGTTATATGGCCTTAGTCTGCGTATTCTGGACATCGACCCCGCGTACGCGTTGGGCGAACTCGAACGCGAAAAACAGGAGAATATCCAGCGGCTCAGACACGAAGAGCTTTTCTATGCCAACAAACAGCTTCCTTTTCCACCCATCCCGAAACGATTGGCCGTCATCTCGGTCGAAACCAGCAAGGGGTATGCCGACTTCGTGAAAATCTTAAATGGGAATTCCTGGGGTTATCGCTTTGAGCAAACCCTTTTTCCAGCATTATTGCAGGGCGACAAAGCGGTTCCTTCCATTATCAACCAATTGGTGCGCATCGCCGAGCATGTGGAAGAATATGATGTTGTCGCCATCATCCGTGGGGGCGGCGGGGATGTAGGGCTTTCCAGCTACAACAACTACTTGCTCGCTTCCGCCATCGCCCGGTTTCCCATCCCTGTACTTACGGGCATTGGGCACTCCACCAACCAGACAGTGAGCGAAATGGTGGCTTATCAAAATGCGATTACCCCAAGTGAACTGGCTGATTTTCTCATCCAGCGGTTCCACAACTTTGCCGTACCCGTTTCCCATGCGCAAGACGCCATCGAACAGGCTGCGGCCAAATTGTTCGCAACACAGAAAAGCAACCTGATGAATTGTATCCACCATTTCCGTTTGCATAGCGTACACTTATTAAATCAGCAGCATAGGGCCCTTGAGTACCACGCCATGCGATTGGATATGGCAAGCGTTAGCCGTCTACGGCACGAAAACCAGGCCTTGCTTTATCCGCAGCAAGCGTTGCTGTCAACGAGTTTAGCCACACTCAAAAACAACAAGTTTAACCTAGCCGCCATGCAGAAATCCGTGCAGCTATTGGATCCGCAGCAGGTCCTAAACCGAGGATATAGCATCACCCGAATCAACGGCCGTGCGGTGAAGCACACCGAAAACATCCGAGACGGCGATACGTTGGAAACACATCTAGCATCAGGAAGCCTCAGCAGTGTCGTCATCCAAATTAACCCATCAGCAAATGAGTAACGAAAAATACACCTATACAGATGCATTCAACGAGCTGCAAACCATTGTAGCCGAAATTGAGCGTGGAGAAATCACCATCGATGAGCTGTCCGAGAAAGTGAAGCGCGCAACGCTGCTCATCAGTGTGTGCAAAGCCAAGCTTACCGCTACTGAAGAGGAGGTAAACACCATATTGGCTAGTTTGGCTACCGATGTTGATTCATCACCACCGACAGAGGAAGAGTAGCTTAGCCCAGCTCGGACTTCAATTGCTCCATGTCCAACTCGTTTTCCCAACGAGCCACCACCAGGGTAGCCGCTGTATTCCCAACGAGGTTGGTCAATGCCCGTGCCTCGCTCATGAAGCGGTCGATGCCGAAGATAAGCGCAACGGATTCTACCGGCATATGCCCCACCACAGGCAGCGTAGCAGCAAGGATGATAAACCCACTGCCCGTCACTCCGGCCGCTCCGTTGGATGTGATGGTCAGGACAAATAACAGAAACAACTGTTCGCCTAAGCTCATGGGCATGTCCAATGCCTGAGCAAGGAATATAGCTGCCATCGTCAAATAGATGGTTGTTCCGTCCAAATTGAACGAATACCCGGTAGGGACCGCCAACCGCACAACCGGTCTTGAACATCCCATACGTTCCAGCTTTTGCATAATTGCCGGCAAAACAGACTCCGAAGAGGATGTTCCCAATACGACGAGTAGTTCTTCCTTAATATAACGGACTAATTTAAACACACTGATGCCGTAATACTTTAAAATCAAGCCCAGCGCCAAAAACACGTATAATAAACACGTGAAATAAAAGGCAACCATGAGCATCCCCAACGATGAAAGCGAGCTGATCCCATATCGTCCGATAGTAAATCCCATGGCCCCCATCGCGCCAATGGGTGCAACACGCATGATCATCTTAATAACGGCAAACAATCCATCCAGAAAAGACTGCATGACGCGGGTGGCAGGCTCCGCGCGGGCTCCAATTTTGGAGAGACCATATCCAAACAATACAGCGAAGAAAAGCACCTGTAGCAAATTGCCCGAAGACAATGCCCCGAAAACATTTTCCGGAATGATGTTCAACAGAAAGTCCTTTACCCCGCCCTGTTCCTTGCTTTGAGTAATGTACCCTGCCACTTCAGTGGTATCCAACGAGCTCGCATCCACATGCATACCGTCACCCGGCTTCAGCAAATTGATCACCATCACGCCGAGCAACATTGCAACCATAGTCGAAAGCTGAAAATATAATAGGGCCTTCATGCCCACTTTCCCGATCTTCTTCACATCCTCCATTCCTGCAATCCCCAAGACGATGCTACAGAAGATGAGCGGAGCGACGACCATTTTTATCAACTTGATGAATCCGTCGCCGAGCGGCTTTAATTGCACGCCTAATGACGGATAAAAATGACCAATCAGAATACCGATGATAATAGCGACAATTACCTGAAAATAGAGCAAGGTAACTAACTTTCTCATTGATGCCGCCCTTTCAGAAAGACCTGTCTGACTGTATAATGATTATCAAAGATGACCAAATCAGCCACCGTTCCATTTGCAATTCGGCCGAGGTCATCGGCACCGATAAATGTCGCAGGGTACAATGAGGCCATTCGCAACGCCTCGTCCATAGGTATACCGCCATGGCGCACACAATTCGCCACCGCCTGCATCATTGTCAGCGCAGAGCCCGATAACGTACCGTCTGGCAGCGTGTACCGATCGCCTTTAAATACATGGATATATGTGCCCTCATTCACAGCTGCGACTGCATCTGTGATAAGAAACAGACGACTGCCCAGCAGTTTTTTGCTAATGGAAAGCACCTGATAATCCACATGGATGCCATCAGCAATGATACTCGCCATGGCACTATCGGATTGGAAGGTCGCTCCTGGAAGGCCCGGGTCGCGGTGGTGGAGCGGAGACATGGCATTGAATAAATGCGTAACGGCCCGGATACCTTGTCCGAATCCGGTCATGGCTTCTCTATAGGAAGCGTTGCTATGTCCCGCAGATAGCAGCACCCCATGGTCTATCAGTAGATCGACCGTAGCCTTATCAAACTTTTCGGGCGCAATGGTCATCATCCGAAGGCAACCGTCTGCCTTTTTTAATAGACCAGCGATTTCGGATTGATCAGGTTCCCGGATATACGCCTCCGGATGCGCACCTTTTCTTAACGCGTTCAAGTATGGTCCTTCGAGATGCAAACCCAGCAGCGCTGGGTGGCGGTATTCACTTAATGTCTCCAGCGCTCGGTTTACCACTGCCATCGTATTTGTAGCCATGGTAATCATAAAACTCGTTGTACCTGATTTCACCAATGCGTTTGCAATGTCTGTGATGGAAACTTCTGAAGTTTCGGCAGAAAACAAACGGCCACCACCGCCATATATCTGCAAATCGATGAATCCTGGTGCAACGTAATTGCCCATTGCATCAACAATGTCAGCTTCAGGCGGAATCTTGTCTGGCGGAAGCAGCCCTTCAACCCGGCTCCCTTTTATCAAAAGCGCTTTGCCGTCGACGAACGTTTCACCGGTAAATATCGTCCCGTTAATAATTGCTACGCATGATTCTGCCATTGTATTATGCTATCGGATCTATTGCCGCTTTAATGCGGTAATAATACAAATTTCTTTTATTTATCCTATCTTTACCGATTAAAATAAACCGCATACACGATGTTAAAAGAAGAACGGCAAGCCTTTATTGTCCATCAAATAAACTTGCACAACAAGGTCTTGTCCTCGGACCTCAGCGTACAACTCAATGTCTCTGAGGATACCATCCGGCGCGATTTGAACGAACTGGCCGAAAATGGCAAGGTGTTGAAGGTATATGGCGGGGCGCTATCCAAGTCGTTCCAATACCCGTTTCAGGAAACCAATATATATGCCCGCGATGCCAAAAAACAAATCGCACATAAAGCCATTAGCCTGATTAAAAACGGAATGACCGTGCTGGCAGGCGGTGGCACGACCATGCTCGAACTGGCGCGGATTGTGCCTGAAAGCCTGCAATGTACGTTTTTCACTATCAGTCCGCTCGTAGCACTCGAACTCGCGGAGCGGACCCATGCAGATGTCATCCTTATCGGCGGTAAACTTTCCAGAAACACGAATATCAGTATTGGTTCCCAAGTTATCAACCAATTATCGGAAATACGTGTCGATCTTTGCCTGTTGGGCACCAATGGTCTTTCGGTAGAAGACGGGGTTACAGACTCCGATTGGGAGGCGGTACAGATTAAGAAAGCGATGATACGGAGTTCGAGCAAAACGGCTATACTCAGTATCGCCGAGAAACTCAATTCGGTACAAAAGATGAAAGTATGTAGCCTTAATGCCATCTCCTACCTGGTCACAGACTTAGCGCCCAAGCACCCGAGTCTGGCAGGGTTTAGCAAGGTGGTAGAAATCGTTTAATGAAAATTCCAGCACTACCCGGCTTCGATACCGAAGCGTTTAACAGGTATTTGCAGCATACCGGTTGGCTGATGATAGCCCGCGTAGGGTCGCTGTTCATCAAGCTGATCATCACTGCGGTAGTGTTGCCCAACTATTTAGGGCCGCACCAGAATGGCATATTGAATTATCCCTTGGTACTGGTTTCTTTTTTCATGGCTGCCAGCAGCCTGGGTATGGACAGTTTTGTCACCCGCCAATTGCTGCAAGATCCGGGCAGACAGCACGTTATCCTGGGCACCGCTTTCCGTTTGCGTCTTTGCGCCGGCCTGTTGGCGCTTCCGCTTATTTATCTAAGTTACTTCTGTATTGCCGGTTTTGCCCAAGAGCCCCCCGCGGCGCCTGTTGGTTACGTCGGTATTGTTTCCTTGATCTGTGTGTTCCAGTCGGTCAATATCATTGACTGTCACTTCCAAGCAAGGGCACAGGGCAAGTATATAATGTATGTGCAAGTTGGAGCCAACCTCATGTCTGCAGTATTCAAGCTATTGTTTATTTTATTTCAGGCATCACTCGGTTGGTTCATTTGGGCGTTGTTATTAGATGTTATCCTGCTAAGTATCGGAAATGTATATATGTACCAGAAGACAGGCTATAACATTTCCGATTGGAAGTTCGATCGTCCTACAGCCAATTGCCTGTTCAGGCTTGCCTGGCCATTGGCGTTTTCCGCTATCTTCATCACCCTCTACATGAAAATTGACCAGCTCATGCTGGGCACCTATCTGGGAGAAGCGGCATTAGGCGTATATGCTACTGTAGTACAACTTAGTGAAGGATGGTATTTTATTCCAATGGCTATTGTCACGGCCCTTTTTCCTGCCATCATGAATGCCCGGCAGGATGACCCCGTACGTTACCGGAAAAGGTTGCTTCACCTGTATGAGTTGATGGTCGTCATCAGCGTTGCGATTGCCGCTACGATCACATTGGTCGCTCCAATCATTTATTCCACTTTTTACGCACCGGGGTATGCCACCGGTGCCCCGGTACTAACGGTCCATGTATGGGCCGGCGTATTTGTATTCCTCAACGTAGCAAGTGGCCAATACCTGATTGCCGAGGGCTACACGTTGCTTTCCCTCGCTCGGGCACTAACTGGTGCGTTGGTCAATATCTTCCTCAATAGCTGGTGGATTCCGCAGTATGGCATGATTGGTGCTGCCTATGCTACGTTGGTTGCGTATGCATCCACCGCGCTGTTTGTTATCTTTGTCCCCAAAACGAGGAGCCAGGGATGCATGATAATGAGAGCGTTGCTATTTATCCCGATTATTCAACGTTTAATGAAACGATAAGCTGTAAGATACCTCATGCCCAAGATCATTTTCGACACATCCATAGGTACAACCAATCTCGGCGACCACATCATTATGGACGCCGTAAACCGGATTGCTGACGAGTTGTTTATGAACGACTTCGTTATCAACGTACCCACTCACTTTGCTATCCATCCAAAAGATTTGCTAAAACTCCGCAAATACGACACCGGTATCGTAGGAGGTACCAACTTACTGAAAAACGACACGCTACGCAAAAGCCAATGGAAGGTTGGACTAAAGGATGTACTGGTATTGCGGCACAAGGTCGTGTTGTTGGGTGTAGGCTGGTGGCAGTATCAGGAAAAGCCTGTTTCCCTGTATTCGCGGGCCATGTATAAAGCCTTGTTTTCCACCAAATACCTTCATGCCGTACGGGATAGCTATACGTTGCAAAAGTTAAACGAAATGGGCGTCCACAATGTGATCAATACAGGCTGCCCTACCGTGTGGGAGCTAAACGAGCCCCATTGTTCGCAGATAAACCCAAAGAAACGTGATAAAGTAGTCTCCACCATCACCGACTATATGCGCGATCCGGAGCGGGACCGGCAGATGCTCGAAATCCTCAAAAAACATTACGAGGAAGTCCATGTGTGGATCCAAGGCTCAAAAGACCAATCGTATATCGAAAGCCTGACATCGGATATCCATTACATCGCTCCAAAACTATCGGCCTTTGATGCGTTTCTGGAGCGTGAGCCCTGCGAGTATGTGGGCACGCGGCTGCACGCCGGCATACGTGCGCTGCAAAAGAAGCGGAAGGCTATCATTATCGGTATTGACAACCGCGCCATCGAAATGCGCAATGACATTGGCCTGAATGTCCTCGAACGCCAGCGAATGGACTTACTTGAAGAGAAGATACACGAAGAAATGAGCGTGAAGTTATATCTTGACTCGAATGCGATACAACGCTGGAAAGAACAGTTCAATCACTAAAATATACAAGGAGTTACCAGCAGTGTTAAAGAAACTATATAATCGGTCCCTTTTCCAACCTACGTTGTTTGGGTTGTTTTTTAATCCTTTTTTTATTATCCGGGGTGGCCTATATAAGGGGATATCCAAATCCAGCGCCCACATGCAGGGAAGGCTGCTGGATTTCGGCTGTGGGAGCAAGCCTTACAAAGCGCTCTTTCATGTCACGGAATACATCGGTACGGACATTGAAGTAAGCGGTCACGATCACCGAAACGAAGAAATCGACGTGTATTACGACGGCAAGACATTGCCGTTTACCGATGCGTACTTTGACAGCATTTTTTCCAGCGAGGTCTTCGAGCACATCTTCAACTTGCCCGAGATTCTTGGCGAATTACACCGGGTGCTCAAGCCAGGCGGGCGAATGTTGGTTACGCTGCCCTTTGTATGGGACGAGCACGAAATTCCCTACGATTACGCCAGGTACACCTCATTCGGCATCCGGCATTTAATCGAGCAATCGGGATTTATCGTACTTGAAAGCCAAAAAACGACCAACTATGTGGCCACCATCTGTCAAATGTGGATTGCCTATATCTACCAGCATATCTTCCCCAAGCATAAAATGTTTCGGATAGCTTTGACACCCCTTTTCATCACACCTTTTACGCTTTGCGGGCTATTGCTGTCTGCGCTGCTTCCCAAAAACATGAACTTTTTCCATAACAATATCCTGGTCGTGCAAAAGCCAGCAAACCAGCCGGAATCCTGATGAATACATTTTCGCCCAAACTTACGGTCATTACCGTCGTATATAACGATGTACGGGGCATTGAACGCACGCTGCTATCCGTCATCAACCAAACTTATCCTCACATCGAATACCTCGTCATTGACGGCGCGTCTACCGATGGCACCACCGAAATCATTCAGCGGTACACCGGTCACATTACGCGATGGATAAGCGAACCGGATAATGGGATTTACCATGCGATGAATAAGGGATTAGCACTGGCGACCGGAGATTACGTATTGTTCATGAATTCGGGCGACGAAATTTACGCTCCGGATACCGTAGCACAAGTTTTTGCTTCCGCACCTAACGCCGATATTTACTACGGTGAAACCGAAATGTTTGATGCCCGCTGGGAATCGCTCGGCTTGCGTAGACACGCGGCTCCGGACCGCTTTACTTGGCGAAGCTTCCGGTACGGAATGAATGTCAGTCATCAAGCCATCTACATCCGCCGCGCCATTACGGGTCCTTACGATTTGCGTTATCAGCTCAGTGCCGATATTGACTGGATAATCTGCGCCGCAAAAAAGGCGAAGACTATTGCTCACACCCGTCGCCTTGTGGCCAAATACCTCGTGGGTGGCATGTCCAAAAAGCGGCATTGGCAAAGTCTTAGGGAGCGTTTCCAGATTTTTAGCAAGCACTATGGGCTGCTGCCAAATATCTTCAATCACATCGTGATCGCCATTAACCTTGCGGCTTATTATGCTCGTCATGGCAAACCGAACGACGGCAGCTTATGAACACATAATGAAACAAGAAGAAATACTCCACGCGCTTACAACCACCAGGATGCCTTTTGGCAAGTATAAAGAGGTATTGATTTGCAACCTGCCGGAGCCCTACCTCGTGTGGTTCCACCAAAAAGGTTTCCCCAACGGCAAATTGGGTATGCTTTTAGCCACCATGTATGAAATCAAGCTGAACGGCTTGGAATATCTGCTTGCTCCACTGCGAAACAAAACTTCTTCGTAGACGTTTAGTAGGCATTAATACGTATTATATTGTGTATTGGTTTCAGAAACGATTAATACCCCTCGTGATGGGAATGGCCCTAATCGCCTGCAACGAGCGGAATAGCCGGTCAGACGACAGCCAGGCCGACTCCTTGGCAGCGCAGCAAACCACGGTTCCCGACAGTTTGTTGCTGGTACCCGGCCAATCGGCAGGGCTTATCACACTGGGTGACACCGATAGCTCGCTTCTTAATCGGCTCGGCCAGCCTGATTTTAGCAATGCTGGCATGGGCAAAGCGGTATTGGTGTGGCGTGGTGATACGACACAAGGCTATCCGTTGTCGGTCTTTACCTCCCGTGATATGGGCAACGATGAATCGGCGCGCATCCAGCAGGTACGGGTTACGGCCCCAAGCTTCCGAACGCGGCAATCCATCCACGTTGGCAGTACGCATCAGGAGATCGCTTCAGCATACCCGCTTCGCCTAACCGAAACATACGACGCCATGGGCGATCCTTATACCATTTATGACACGGATGAAGGGATCGCCTTTGAAATAGCGCCCAATAATCGCTGCATAGCGATTATCATTCATAAAAAGGATGTAAGCCCACCTTCCTTTCTGCCCTTAAGGGACTACCAGTAGGCTTTTCGGCTCCTTTACGGGCCGTCATTGGAAAGTGACCGGGCTACACTGAGCAAAAGGTACGTCAGCTGTGACCCCGAACCTATGAGCCTTAAAAAACGAACTCATGGCGTCCACGAATTGTCGCTCATCCGCTTCGTTCGGCGGATTCGACAAGAAAGTATAGCTATAGTATTCCACATTTCCATTTCGGTCGAAATAGAACCTGTTGAATATCCGAGTGGTCCCCTTCCATTTAACCCCCTGTTCGCTTAGGTGATTACTTATCGCTACCAAAAAACCCTGATAGGCTTCAATCAGATTCGCCTGTTCCTCTGCTGTTTTAAACACGGCCAGAGCCGAATCGGCATCCAAAGCATTTTTGTACCGCTTATCCAGGTCAGACCATGACGACCCGTTTGCTTTGCTCGCCGAAAAGGAAAGAATCTTAGTCTGTCCCTGTACCGGTGAAAATGACGTCAGACAGAGAAATATCAATAGGATGATCGTTTTCATAACGCAAAACTACGAACTATTTTTTTAGTTTTTTGCGTTCATGCAATATGGGGCCATTGGGTAGTGCTAATTTTTACTACCTTTGCACCCGGAAGAATAAACATTAAACGCCGTTTGCAGCGGTATCAATGGACATATGAAACACTATCAAACCCTGCTGTACTATTGCTACAGCCACATTGACAATGCGGAACAGTTTGCCGCGGATCACCTTGAATTTTGCAAATCACTGGGTCTCGTGGGCCGCATCATCGTAGCGGATGAAGGTCTCAATGGTACGGTATCTGGCACGCCGGAGGCGTGCAAAGCTTATATGGCCGCCGTGCATGCTGATCCTAGGTTTGCCAAAACCGATTTCAAGATCGATGAGGTCGATGAGCCTTCGTTTATCAAGATGCACTGCCGGTACAAATCCGAAATCGTGCACTCAGGGCTACGCGATCCCAATGTGATAGATCCAACCAAGGAGACCGGCAAACACCTTGAACCAAAAGCGTTTTTGGAGATGAAAGATCGCGAAGACGTGGTCGTACTGGATGTACGCTCAAATTATGAACATAACGTCGGCCGTTTCAAAAATGCCGTCACGCTGGACATCGAAAATTTCAGGGAGTTTCCTAATAAAATCAATGAACTGGCTCAATATAAAAACAAAAAAATTTTAACCTATTGTACCGGTGGCATTAAGTGTGAAAAAGCCTCCGCCTTACTGTTGAAAGCAGGATTCAAAGACGTATATCAGTTACATGGAGGGATTATCAAATACGGCAAGGAAGTGGGTGGCAAGGATTTTGAAGGCAAATGCTATGTGTTTGACAACCGCGTGACCGTCGATGTCAATCGGGTAAACCCTACCGTAGTCTCCACATGCCTAAACTGCGGCACCACGACCAGCCGCATGATCAATTGTGCTAACCCTGAATGCAACGAGCACTTCACCCAATGTGAGGCGTGTGGATGGAAGATGGAAGGCTGCTGTTCTGATACCTGCATGGAGCACCCGAGGAAAAGGCCATATGACGGCACAGGCTATTACATAAAAGTACCCCAACCGGTCAACATCGAAAAAATTAGCAAGCGGAAGCATAAAAAAATCACGGCCATCCCCACTGCACGTAGTTGATGTTTTTCCCCGTGTCAAGGTATTTTTTTTCGTAGTAGGTCTTAATGGATAATACTTCATCAACCATAGCAGAACGGTACAGGTCTGCCGTTTGCCAGTGAACGTTGAGGCCCAGCTCGTTCAGTTTATCAAGCGTATAGGCGTATAACCCATCATTATCCGTTTTTAGGTGCATGACGCCTCGCGGCTCCATAATCTGCCGGTACTTTTCCAAAAAAGCAGGATGGGTAAGCCGCTTTTTTTCGCGGCTTTTCTGTGGTTGAGGATCAGGGAAGGTAATCCAAATTTCCGAGACTTCGCCATTGGCAAAGTGGTCCAGTATAGTTTCAATCTGGATACGGAGAAATGCCACATTGGCGATGTTGTCTTCCAGGGCCGTCTTGGCACCCCGCCAGATGCGATTGCCCTTGTAATCAATACCGATAAAATTTCTGTCTGGAAAGAGCTTCGCTAGGTTGACGGTGTACTCACCTTTTCCGCACGCCAGTTCGAGTACAATAGGCTGCCCGTTGCCGAAATGCTTCGCCGCCCATTGACCTTTCATTACCTTTCCTTCATCCAATTGCAGTACATTGGCAAAGGTATTGATTGCTGCAAACTTCTTTAATTTGTCTTTTCCCATCTGTTATCCGATAGGCTGCAAAAATAGGCTAATTTGTCATACCTACCCTGGGCAATGGGGAAAAAAAGAAGTTACTAATAAGTCTCGCTGTCGGGAGGGATGCCATAGTCGACATGCCTCCGGGTTTTCCTGCTGCTTTTAGAGGGCCGAACGAAGTCAGCTACCTTATTAATCAGACTGCTCATCCGGTCTTTATTCAACACGCCCGCAGCCTGCTGTGAAGCCAAAGTCACCAGCGCCCGCTTCAGGAAACCAGCACGGCGCAGGAAGAATCGATTGAGCACAAGTGGAAGACCTATTCGCAAAGCCTTATTTAACCAGTCTTCTTCTTTCTTGCCTTTGGCGAATAATTCGCGTACCGCCGCCGTACCCGGAATCCACGAAATCAGCGATTTGACAAATCGGACAGGAGCAGCAGCCTTTTCGTTGAAAAGATGATATTGATCGCTAAGATACTCCTCCTGCTCCTTGGCGAGTGCTTTAAGGCGATAAATTTCCGCCCTCAAATCAGCCAAGTTCTTAATCTTGCTTTCCTTTATCATCATTTTCTTCATCTATTTCGTCATTCCATTTTTGCAAAAAACGCTTGATGGAAAGGTTCATAAATAAGCGTTCAATGGGATTTTCAAAAAGAGACACCAGCACAATCAACAGCACAAATATCCCGGCGGTAGTGAGAAACCCGAGCGAATTACTGTCTAGAAGCTCCCCCAGGTAAAACCCTAAAGCCAAACTGAGAAAGAACACCACAAACACGGTAAATACGGTTTTTACGACATCTACGATCAAGCTGGCAATGAGCCTTGAAGACCGCTCGACGAGCTTGAGCTTAACAAGTTTAAAACGAGTATCTATGTATTCCTTGCTTTTCTGAAATACACCACTAAGTGAAAATTTTCTTTCCTCCATATTGGTTTGGCCAAGGGCTTAATTAATCGATACCGAAAGCGTTCATCCATGAGCTCGCGTGAACTCATAGAAAGCCGGGGTAGGCTACCCCATTGTGCTGTGCCATGTTATGGCTTAGGGCAAGAACCCCTTTCTATATTCAAGCGTGTTCCTCTAAGGCATCCTCCATCGCCTGTTCGCCCTTATTCAGTTTGGACTTGACAGCTGCCACAACTTTCTCCTTGAAATCATTGAGATGCTCCAATTGCTCAGCTGTACGCTCCTTTAGCGCATCGCCCAGATCCTTCAGCGAATCATTCAATTTTTCACGGGTCTCAGATCCCTTATCCGGTGCAAACAAAACTCCTAAAGCCACACCTGCGGCCAACCCTGCTAATAATGCTGCTACCACTTTTGCGTTATCATTCATAACTTGCTATAATTTAGTTGAAAAATCAAGACTATTCATTTTGACATTCCGTTTCCCGTGATTGCCTCCTTCACCCAGTTAACTATACAAATGAGCCTGCAAATCGTTTGCCAAAATCAAAAAAACTGCCGGAAAACCGCATATTGTCATAAAACCCATACCTAACATTAGGTATTTTATGTAGGAATGCCAAAATTCCAAACTAAGTGGCATAAATATTGCGACTAAACCTTCAATGCTATATTGAAATATTTTTAGCTAAATAAGCACACAGACTTTGTTTTTAACTTATCTTTGTTGCTTTACGCTTTGTACTATTACGCTATTCTATATGATAGACATTTACTTGGTACTCTTTTCGTTCTTACTTTCATGTGCCATCACACTATATGCCGTCCCTTCTTTAATCAAGTTGGCGTACCAAAAACGGCTGTTTGATGATCCGGCGCTTGAAGAACGGAAAATCCATAAATACCGTACGCCCAACTTAGGTGGAATAGCTGTACTTACATCTTTTGCCTTCACTGCTTGTTTTTGTATCTCGGGAAACATCCTGCCTTATGCCAATTATGTCTTTGCCTCCGGACTGTTGATTTTCTTGGTAGGCCTTAAAGACGATTTGGCCGCGCTGAACCCGCATAAAAAATTCTTCGCACAGTCCATCACAGCGTTGATCGTCGTTTATTTCGCCGATATCAGGCTTACCAGTTTTTACGGGGTGTTCGGCATTTATGAAATGCATCCGGTAGTAAGCTATCCTTTTTCTACATTACTCATCGTATTTATCATCAATGCATTTAATCTGATTGATGGCATCAACGGCTTATTGAGTAGCGTGAGTTTAATTGTAAGCCTTACGTTCGGATATATTTTCTTCCAGATGCAAGAATACGGGCTGGCATTGCTGGCCATGAGCATGGCGGGTTCCGTGCTGGGTTTTCTTCGGTACAACGCGGGCAAGGCGAGGATATTCATGGGAGATGCCGGCGCCTATTCGATTGGCTTCATCATAGCGGTGTTGGCCATTCAGTTCATTGAACTCAACAAAGCACAAGACATAGCTGTGGCGCCGCCTTTCGTGGACTCGGTGCCAGCAGTAGCTATTGCCATACTGATTATCCCGATTTTCGATACGCTACGGGTCATCGTCATCCGGCTGGTTCAGGGCAAATCGCCATTTATGGCTGATCGCAACCACCTCCATCACCGGCTTCTGGATACGGGCATGAGCCATACCCAAGCCACGATTGCCCTATCAAGTTTTAACGTACTCATGATTGGCACAGCGCTATCGTTTCAGCATATCGGCACGATTGAGCTCCTGATTCTCATCGCATTGATTGCCCTATTGATGAACACCATGCTCTGGCTGTATGATGTACGCCAGGTGATTGTACGCGCCCAACCCTTAATAGTGGAAGAAGACCATGAGAAGATCTACCAACTGCGCGACCATGCCCGGGAAGTGGCCGAGGAAGCCCTGCAGCAGTATGAAGAAAAACAACACCAAAATTAACGGCTGAGGCTATATTTTACATCATCCTTATGTTGCCTAAAGCGTAGCTGAAGGTCGGCGTGTTTTCTAAAGCAAAGGATATTCGTTATTTTAGCGGAAATACAACTGCCTATGCTTATCAAAACCTACGGAAGTGCCATAAACGGCATTGAAGCGACCACCATAACCATCGAAGTCAACATCTCGGGAGGGACTAAGTACTACATCGTAGGCTTGCCCGATAACGCGGTAAAAGAAAGTCTACGCCGCATTGAAAGTGCCTTATCGACTTCGGGGTTCCGCATGCCCCGGCAGAAGATCGTGGTCAATCTCGCTCCAGCCAACATCCGCAAGGAAGGTTCTTCATATGACCTTGCCATAGCCATTGCCATACTGGCCTCATCCAAACAAATTGAAGCCCCCCTGTTGCAGGAGTTTCTCATCCTGGGCGAGCTGTCACTGGACGGCGGCATACAACCCGTTAAGGGCGCGCTCGCTATTGCTATGCAGGCGGCCCACGACGGTTTCAAGGGTATGATATTGCCCCTCGCCAATGCCCGGGAAGCCGCCGTCGTGTCCGGATTACAAGTATATGGTATCCGGCATCTGAAAGAAGTTGTTGATTTTGTAAGCAACAGGCAATCGTTGGATAGGACACAGGTTGATACGCATGCCGACTTCTTTAGGCGTGGGGATAGCTACGAAGTGGATTTTGCCGATGTACAGGGACAAGAAAACATCAAGCGCGCACTCGAAATAGCTGCCGCAGGCGGGCATAATGTGCTCCTTATCGGACCGCCGGGGTCGGGCAAGACCATGCTCGCCAAACGCTTGCCCACCATACTGCCGCCATTGAGTCTCGATGAGTCGCTGGAAACAACCAAAATACACTCCGTTGCTGGCAAACTTGGCGTAGCCGAATCATTGATGACCGTGCGACCTTTCCGCGCTCCACATCACACCATCAGCGATGTAGCACTGGTAGGAGGGGGGCACCAGCCTCAGCCGGGAGAAATCTCGCTGGCACATAATGGCGTACTCTTTTTGGATGAATTGCCCGAATTTAAACGCACCGTCCTGGAGGTAATGCGGCAACCCCTTGAATCGCGGAATATCACCATATCGCGGGCGCGATTTTCCGTAAACTATCCCGCAAGTTTCATCCTGGTTGCAGCGATGAATCCCTGCCCGTGTGGATTCTACAATCATCCTCAGAAAGAATGCCTTTGCAACCCCGGCACCGTACAAAAGTACCTCAGTAAAATATCCGGCCCCCTGCTGGACCGCATCGATCTGCATGTGGAAGTCACCCCGGTTGACTTCACCCAATTGGTCGCCAAAGATACTGTAGAGCGAAGTGCCTCCATCCGCACCCGCGTGGTCGCTTCGCGCGAGCTACAGGCCAAGCGCTTCGACTCAATTCCCGGCATCTATTGCAACGCGCAGATGAGCTCGCGGCTGGTACGCGAGACATGCCTCCTCCACTCAACAGGACAGGCGTTACTCAAAACCGCCATGGAAAGGCTCAACCTTTCCGCCCGCGCTTATGATCGAATCCTAAAAGTTGCCCGTACCATTGCCGATATGGACCGAAGTACGGATATCAAAACCGAACATCTGGCGGAAGCTATTCAATTCCGCAGCCTCGATCGCCGTGATTGGGCGGAATAACACAACGGCATCACCGGCAGCTTCAGTTGTTTAGTCGCTCTTCAAACAGTTTCAGGATACGCTTATATTCATCCGTCCAGCTACTGGGCTCCACAAAGCCATGATCCTCCACGGGATACACGGCCAATTCCCAGTTGTCTTTGCCAAGCTCAATAAGTCGTTGGCTCACGCGTACAATGTCTTGAAAATGAACATTCACATCGACCATGCCATGGCACATCAGGAGATGGCCTTTTAGTCCTTCAGCAAAATAAATGGGTGACGAGCGCTTGTAGGCAATCGGGTCGTCTGATGGCTCATTAAGAATATTGGCCGTATAACCGTGATTATAATGCGCCCAATCTGTCACCGAACGTAACGCCGCACCTGCTGCAAATACGTCCGGTTCATTGAACATGGCCATGAGGGTAATAAAGCCCCCATATGATCCGCCATAGATACCGATATTTTTGGGATTTACTCCATATTTTTCTACCAATAGCTTGACCCCATCCACCTGGTCAGTCAAATCTTTCCCGCCCATGTGGCGGTATATGCCGGTGCGGTGATCGCGCCCGTAACCTGCGCTTCCCGTATAGTCGATATCCAGTACGGTGTAGCCCTTATCAGCCAGCAGATTGTGAAACATATACTCACGCGAATATTGGCTCCACCAATAGTGCACATTTTGCAAGTATCCAGCACCATGCACAAACACCACCGCAGGACGGCTAGGTTTTGGGGTGGCCGGTTGGTATAGCCGGGCATACACATCGTCCCCAAATCTATTTTTGAAGACAATCACTTCCGGCTCGCGCCACGGGTAAGCCCTAAACTCTTCGGTAAGTGACGCTGTAATTTTTTCAGCCTTCGCCCCCGGCTTGTTTTCCTGCAGGTATAGCTCCCAAGGTTTGTTCGAATACGAATAACGGACAGCCAACCATTTCTCGTCGGGCGAAAGCACGGCTTCATTCCCGCCGTCCATTTCAGTGAGCTGCGTGGGTTCACCACCCTTTACTGACATGCGGTAAAAATGGGTAATGCCGGGATGCTTTTTATTGGCAGTAAAATAAAAATGCTGTCTATCGGCTGAAAGCTGAAGATCACTGACTTCCCACTTACCCTCCGTGAGCTGTCGTTTTTCTCCGGTGCGAACGTTTGCCGTATAGATATGCGAATAGCCGGAGGCTTCACTTTGAAAGTAGATAGACGACTCATCTATCCAGCCGATGTTGCCCGTACCCCACGAGCGCCCAATGCCAGGGCCTGCAATCCAGGCTTCGTCACGCTGGCGGTCGACCAAATGCAAGATGCCTTTTTCGGCATCAAGCCGCATAATCCAACGATCTTTATTGTCCGCAGAGGTCACCACGACACAGGCAGCCGTACCCTGTTCGTTCCAGCTCACCTGCCCGATCGACACCTGCCGATCGCTATTTTCCTCCAAAAGCTTTGCTTTCTTGTCTGGATAATCATCCCAAAAATCAGGTAAATCTTTGAGCCCGGGTATCGATTTTGTTTCGATCATATACACCGTATCGCGCTGCCGGTCATAAATGTAGGACCGTGATACAGGCAACGCATTACCTACTTTGGTCCGGCTGGCAATATCTTCTGTATAGCCTGACTCGGTCACATAGTTAGGCACTATCGTGTTGCGGTTGCTTTCTGCCCGCTTGGTAAGCTGGTAGGTGACATAACGCCCATCCGGACTCAACTGCTGCATGGACAACATATCCGATCCGATGTCCAATAACCTTAAAGGCCGCCGGCCGGCGTTGTCCCGCTGTACCCTGCGGATAGAATCTTGCCGTTTGCGTACCTTCAGCACATCAAACAACTCCAATTGGTCGGTTTGCAACCAGCTGTCCTGCTCATTAAGCGCTCCTGATCGTTCGGCCGGGCCGCGCCGGGACGTGTTGTCTGCCCTGCCAAAATGGGTTAGCTGCTCCCACTCACGGCCATCCAACGACAGGCTGAAAAGGTCATCTCCCTGTTGAAACACAATGTTCCGCCCGTCAGGCGTAAAACGCGGATTACTTTCACGCGCAACGGTCTTGGTTAGCTGCGACTCCTCACCCGACTTCAGTTCGCGAAGATAAATATCGCCTGACCGCTCAAAAACAATACGGCTCCTGGACTTATCATAGCTATATTGCCGGATGACATTCTGCGCCTCCGGTTCACCGATCCGCCGCGGATCACGATCCGAAGGGGTCACGTAATACAAAGGCGTAGTCTCTGCTGCCTCAGGATTCCACGAAAAATAAAGCTTATTGCTGCCTGCTTCCCAAAAAGCCCCGCTGGGAGCGATGCCCATCCATTTGGGATCCCGCATGATTTTCTCGACCGTGAGTACGGATTGTTGAGCGTAAACCGATAAACTGGCGCCGATAAAGGCGATGGAAAGTAATTTTTTAAGCATTGGCGGATATGTTTAAGTATACCGGTAGCTAATGTACTCACTTTTCCATAGGAGAATATGTAACAATTTGTTTGGAAAGCGGCATACGCCAACCAGGGGACGCCCTGATTGGCGATGACAAGCATGCTGCTACCAGAATATCGTATAGATGGCCAACAACAATCCAACAATCAGGATAGTGCCGACCAGAAACGGAGGATGTACTTTGAACATGCTGCGATCGACCTCCAACCCGTTAGGAACGACACCCCGCTTATTTTCAACCGTACTGATGATAAACATTCCAACAATGCAGAATACAAAAACTATTCCCATGCGATCAAGGAAAGGGATCTCGTAAATGCCAGCGACATTTGGCACGGCAAAACCTATTGAATACAAAGAAGACAAATCGACCCATTCAGGCAAAAATTTCAAAACAACGGACAGCGCAAACCCACCTATCGTAGCAAACAAGGCCGCATTTGACGTGGCTTTCTTCCAAAAGAACCCAAGGATAAACATGGCAAAGATACCTGGCGATACAAAGCCCGTATATTCCTGAATATATTGAAATCCACCCTTCTCAATACCCAAGTGCGGAGCAATGATTACTGCCAGAATCATGGTCACGACAATGGTGATCTTACCCGTGTTTACCAACGTACGTTCGCTGGCTTCCTTATTGAATATTTTCTTGTAAATATCCAACGAGAAGATAGTGGCAATACTGTTTGACTTGCCAGCAAGCGAAGCCACTACAGCTGCCGTCAACGCCGCAAACGCCAACCCTTTCAATCCCACGGGCAGCAGATTCAGCAGCACCGGATAGGCCTTGTCGGGTCGCACAGCACCGGCCTCCAGCATCTCCTCCTGAAAAATCCCCTCACGATAAAGCACCCATGCTGCAATACCCGGCAACACAACGATGATAGGCATCAGCATTTTCAGAAATGCTGCAAAAAGGATACCATTGCGGGCAGTCGTCAGATCCGCACCCAATGCCCGTTGTGTGATGTACTGATTGCACCCCCAATAGTTCAGATTCACAATCCACATACCGCCAATGAGTACCGATAAGCCGGGTAAGCTGATGTAGTGTTCCTGTGTCTTGTCGAAAATCATATCAAAGTGCGTAGGTGCCTTCTCGTGCAGCAATCCCAACCCATTGAGCACACCGGTCGTACCAAAGTGTTCGGACACCATATTCAGCGCAAGATACGTGGTCGCCAAGCCGCCCAGAATAAGCACCAGCACCTGAATGACATCGGTATAACCGATCACCTTCATGCCGCCCAGCGTAATGAATATTGCAAAAATGGCAATACCATACATACATACCGTAAAATTGATGCTGGAAATGGCGGACACCGCCAATGCACCCAGATAAAGGATGGACGTCAGATTGACCACCACATACAGCAATAACCAAAATACGGCCATAATCGTGCTCACCGTTCCGTTGTACCGCTGGTTGAGAAACTGCGGCATGGTGTAAATCTTATTCTTCAGATAAACGGGAATGAAGAATACGGCGACAATAATTAAAGTAGCTGCCGCTAACCATTCGTAGGCAGCAATGGCCAAGCCCAGCTTAAACCCATCGCCGCTCATACCAATAAACTGTTCTGCCGAAATGTTGGACGCTATCAAGGAAGCGCCGATCGCCCACCAGGTCAATGACCCCTCAGCTAAAAAATAGTCCTTTGTATTCAGTTCTTTGGATTTCTTGCGGTAATAAATCCAAAGGCCATAGCCTGAAATAAGGATAAAATAACATAAAAATACAATATAATCTGACGTCGCTAAGGTTTTCATTGTGCCTTATTTAAATCAAGGTTAAGCTTATAAAGTGAGCTAATGTAAATATTAATCGTAAAATATCAATACCAAGGGATGACATTTACGTGTTAAATTTCATTATGCGCTCCTATCCAACTGGCATTGAATAAATTAAATTAGTGTTGTCACCACACTAAGCGCCGGTAAACTGTTTGATAAAATGCTGGATTACTCCCGGATAAAAAAGGATAGTGAGAATGATGCCAAAGACGGCGCCGTAAAAATGAGCATCATGGTTGATGCTATCCCGTGCGTTTCGTGAAGCCCACACGCAGTAGCCCAGGAAAAGTATGCCGAATATCCAGGCAGGCATCGGAATAAAAAAGAAAACACCCAGCATCATCTTCGGGTCGAAAAGGATGAAGCTGAATAGGATCGCGCAAATGGCTCCAGAAGCCCCCAGGCTGTAATACACCGGGTTATTGCGCTCCTTGACGACCGTTCCGACGTCACTAAGCACCAGTCCCAATATATAAATCACTGCAAACTGCACATGCCCCCAAGTGCTCAGGCTAGCCAGCAGCATCTCTAAGGGAAATCCAAAAAAATAAAACGTAAGCATATTGAACAGCAGGTGCCCCCAATCCCGATGGATAAGGCCACTGGTCAGCAAGGTATAAAGCTTCCTTCCCTTGCTTATGCTATAAGGGTGAAGCATGAATCTCCCAAAGAGCTGGTGGTTCGAAAACGTATAAATGCTTGTGACAATGGTAAAGGCAAAAATGATACTTGCCACAGGTGTATTAATCAAGTAGTCTCTCATGCCATGATGTTCATGTGTCGAAAGTAAGAAAAATTATCCGCCATTAAAACAAATCCAATTGTTTTCCTCCTTTGGGAGCGAATAAATCCAACCTCAGATCCGGCATCGTCGCCCCGGCCAGATACCGTTTTACACTTATTTTGAACAATTGCCTGATGCTCTCCGCCAATTCGCCTTCGCCCCGCATGCGCACGCTCCAGCGGCTGTCGTTTAGTTTTCCCCCGTGGCACGCAGCGATGCTATGCAGCACCTTCTCAGCCCTGTCTGGATATGCTTTGTACACCCAATCGGTAAACAATTCACCAATAGCTCCATTTAGCCTCACGATGGTATACCCGGCACCGCTGGCACCATGATCGGCCGCTGCTTTGATGACCTCCGGCATCTCATCGCTGTTCAGCCCGGGTACGATAGGTGCACACATCACCATCACCGGGATGTTCGCGTCGCTGAGCTTACGGATAACCTGCAGCCGCCCTTTAGCCGTAACGGTACGCGGCTCCATTTTCTGCCGGAGATCTTCATTCAACGAATTGATGGACAAGGCGACGTGCACCAGCTGGAGTTCCGCCAGTTGGGACAGGATATCGATATCCCGGAGGATTAGATTATTTTTGCTGATGATGGATACCGGATGGCGATACGATAGCATGATTTGCAAAAGTGCTCGGGTAATCTTCAATTTACGCTCAATGGGCTGGTAACAGTCCGTATTACCCGAAAGCATAATTGGTTGGGGCTTATACCCCTTAGCATTAAACTGCCGTTCCAACAATTCGGCAGCGTTTCGTTTGACAATAATCTTACGTTCAAAATCCAGGCCTGCACTATATCCCCAGTACTCATGCGCATTCCGTGCATAGCAATAGATACACCCGTGTTCGCATCCTTGATACGGATTCAACGAATAACCCAACGATAAATCCGGGCTGTCATTCACACTGATGATCTTCTTCGCATGCTCATCAATCAGCTGGGTAGACGTGTTTTCCAAAAATTCCTCATCCAGCCCCTCCACATGTTCGGCCACATATCGTTGTGCGGCAAACTTATTATATGTATTGACCTGCGCCCCACGACCTTTGAAATATTCGGGGTTTTGTATCGTATCCATACATGCAAATATACTAATTTATTTAGTAAACAACACGCAAGAAAAGATAACAATTTGATCAAGGCAGTTAAGAGTTAACCCTACATCGGTCTATCTTCCAACAAAAAGACATACACCTCTTTAGGTCCATGCGCCCCAAGAACAAGAGTCTTCTCGATATCCGCTGTGCGGCTCGGTCCGGTGATGACATTGATTAGGGACGGAAGGCCTTCGGCATACCGGCGTTGCATGAGCGACAACCCGTCTTTAATATCCATCACCAACTGTGAGGCGAAGGCCATCACTACATGCACATGCGGATAGATAGCCAGCCGGCGCCCGGAAGCGTTCCCATTACTTACCAGGATGCTGCCCGACCGCGCGATGAGCGCTTCGCACGTGGTGATGCCTGCTTCTATTTGGTCAAGGTCCCTTTCGGTACGGTAAAACGGAAAACCATATTTATCCAGCAGCTGCTGCACAGCGGGCTCCCAAGCGTACATCCTTCGGAGCTTTTCGCGTTCAGCCAAGGAAATTAGGTTTTCGATAAAACTTATCTCATCTTCACAATAGACGAATTTGCCTGCCACATCGGTAAACCGCTGGGCGAAAAGTACATCAATCGGCTCAGACTCTTTAGGGTGCAACTCAGCCTCTTCAAAATTGGGATAGGGGGCTTCCCGCTTTTGAAGCAGCGCATGCCGGATCTTTTTCAGCATGCGCTCCTTGGCCGTCGTGGTCTTTGTGTTTTTTTGCAAAGCAAGCTCTCAATCTATTACTCACCCGTAGACTGTCCACTTAGTCTTCCGAGCCTTTGGTTTCTTCCTCGGCAGATCGCTTTTCGAACGTTCCCGAATTATCCCCTACGCCATCATGCACCAAACTTTTGGCAGCTTTGCTTTGATCGCCTTCCCCGCGTTCGCCATTGACAAACTCGTCATAGGTTGTCCGGTGATCAAAGGGGCGCTTGCCCAATATTTGCTCCAAATCAGCTTGAAAAAGGATTTCTTTCTCAAGGAGCTTTTCGGCCAACGCAATCAGTCCGTCCTGCTTGTCAAGCAGCAGTTTCTTGGTCTTGTCATAGATTTCCGCTATCAACTTGCGTACTTCCTCGTCGATCAGTTCGGCCGTTTTTTCGGAATATGGCCGCTGAAACTGGTTTTCCTGACTATCATTGAACGAGACGTTGCCTACACGCGGATTCATCCCATACACGGCAACCATGGCGTAGGCCAATTTGGTAATGCGTTCCAAATCATTCTGTGCTCCGGTCGAAATTTTGCCGAATGTAATGTCTTCAGCCACGCGGCCGCCCATGGTCATGCACAAGCCGTCGATCAGTTGCTCAGTCGTATACAAAAATTGCTCCTTCGGCAGGTATTGCGCATAACCCAGCGCCGCAACGCCCCGGGGTACGATCGAAACCTTCACCAAGGGGTCGGCGTGTTCGAGAAACCAGCCTACAATGGCATGTCCTGCCTCATGGAAAGCAACGATACGTTTTTCTTCCGGTGAGATGATTTTATTTTTCTTTTCCAAGCCACCGATTACACGGTCTATTGCGTCTTGAAAATCCTGCATATCAATCGAAGCCTTATTACGCCTGGCCGCAATAAGCGCCGCTTCATTACACACGTTTGCTATTTCGGCTCCCGCGAAGCCGGGGGTCTGGGCAGATAACTTCTTAGCATCCACTTCTGCGGCCAATTTCAATGGCTTCAGGTGCACCTTGAAAATTTGCTCGCGCCCTACCAAATCGGGTTTGTCAATCGATATCTGGCGGTCAAACCGTCCGGGACGCAGCAATGCGGAATCCAGGACATCAGGCCTATTGGTTGCGGCCATGATAATGATACCGGAGTCTGTCCCAAAGCCATCCATTTCCACGAGCAGCTGGTTCAGTGTATTCTCCCGTTCGTCATTGCCGCCCATCACACTGTTCTTCCCACGCGCACGCCCAATCGCATCAATCTCGTCTATGAAGATAATACATGGCGCTTTGTCTTTCGCCTGACGGAAGAGATCCCGCACGCGCGACGCACCGACACCGACAAACATTTCCACGAAATCAGAACCTGAAAGCGAGAAAAATGGCACCTGTGCTTCCCCTGCCACAGCTTTTGCCAGTAGCGTTTTACCCGTACCGGGAGAACCTACCAATAGGGCTCCTTTAGGAATCTTACCGCCTAAGTTGGTGTATTTCTTCGGATTTTTCAGAAAATCCACAATTTCCATCACTTCCTGCTTGGCCTCTTCAAGACCTGCTACATCACTGAACGTGATGGCCACCTGGGATTCTTTGTCGAAAAGCGTAGCTTTAGATTTTCCGATGTTGAAAATCTGGCCGCCGGGGCCAGCACCGCCGCCCCCCATACGCCGCATGATAAATATCCAAAATACGATAATCAGCAGTAGGGGCAACATGATGGAAAATATCCACCCCGTCCATGCGTTTGTCCGATCTTCCAACCGAAGGGATACCCGTTCGCTTGGCTCCATCGCTTCCTGAGCAGCATTCAACTTACGTTCCAACGCGTCATAGGAGCCGTCCGTAAAGAAATACTGCGGCCCCGTGGAGGGAGTAAGCGTAAGGCTGTTTGCACTTGGTCTTACATCCCGATATTTGGGGTCCGAAAGGCGGTCTTTTTTGATAAACACCTCCACGAAAAACAAATCATTCCGCTTGTAGGCTACCAGACGCTCCACATCCCCTTCCTTCAGCATCGTTTCTTCAAACTGCTGATAAGTTATCTGTTTTGCTTTATCGTCGGTAAATATATACTGCAACGCAAAAAAGCCGAAAATCATCGCCACCCACAACCACATAATATTGAAACGTGGCGGCTTAGGCGTCACTTTCTTGCTAGGTACTCGCTTCATTCTATCAGGTCCGTTAGGCATACCTTTCTTCCTCTTTTGTTTCGTTTCTTTTGAATTACGCACTTTGATAATATTCTAATTCGGCATCGCCCCAGAGGTCTTCAATGCCATAATATTTACGTTTGTCTGTCTTAAATATATGTACCACTACGTCGACAAAGTCCAGTAATATCCACTCACCGTGTTCCAAACCTTCTTTCCGCCAGGGCTCCTGATTCAAGGCTTTAAACACCTCTTCTTCTACACTTTTTGCCAATGCGTTGACTTGGGTAGATGAATCCGCGTGGCAAATTACGAAATAATCTGATACCGAACTATGGATGTTTCTTAAATCAAGCCGCACAATCTCATTCCCTTTCTTCTCCAGCATACCGTGGATAACAGCCTCCGATATGCGAGCTGACATGGCTGATTTTTTGTTTTTTATCATTAAAAATAATTATAGTTTTGGGCAATATTACCCCTTAATTTATTCGTATTGCAAAGTAACACATTTTCAGGATTATTTGAAGGACAAAATGTTATTACATTACAGCGGACTCCCTCCACAAACGAATTTCTAAAAAAAGAACTGTCAAAATCCACGCCACTTGCCGAGGGAACTGTAATAATGGCAGTGGATCAGTACGCTGGCAGGGGCCAGAAGGATGCTATTTGGCACAGCGAACCGGGAAAAAACCTGACGTTTAGCCTGTTGCTCACCCCAACTTTCTTGAATCCGAAGCATCAATTCCACCTCACCGTTGCCATCAGTTTGGCTGTCGCGCAATGGCTGGAAGCCCTGCTTAAAACGCCGGTGAAAATCAAATGGCCCAACGACATTTACATCGGCGACAAAAAAATCGGCGGTATACTTATCGAAAACATCCTCGCCGGAAAGACTTGGAAATCAGCGATTGTCGGCATTGGCATCAATGTCAATCAAACCGTGTTCCCCGACCCGATCAGTAAGCAGGTCACGTCTATCAAACAAATTTTACACAACGATAGCAATATACCAAAATTATTAGCCGAACTTTGTAACCACATCGGACACGCGTATCAGGCGCTAAAAAAGGAAAGCTTCGACACCCTTCTGGCAACATACAGGAAGCGCCTCTATCGGTTTGGTGAAACACATCCTTTCCTCGTCGATGGCGTGAAAGTAACTGGCGCACTGGCAGGAGTCACAGAGGCCGGCCGGTTACAGATCGATTTTGAGGGACACGTAGTCGACTTTGATATTAAGGAGATTGCTTTTGTCATTTGAGTTAGAATGGTTAGCTTTGCATCGCAAATACCGAACGTAAACTGGCAGGGCATTAAACCTCCACATTGTTTGAAGGTCTTATCTTAAAACAATACATAATATAACGATATCATGAAAAAATTCTTGTTTGCAATAGCGGTTTCATTTATCTCAGTTACGAGTATTTCCGCACAAATCTTGGAACCTGTAAAATGGCAGTTCGGCGCTAAAAAACTGAACGAAAATGAGGCGGTTATTTTCATGAAAGCGGTCATGGACAACGGCTGGCACATTTACTCCCAAAACGTTGAAGAGGGAGGCCCCATAAAAACTTCGTTTTCGTTCGCCCCGTCATCGGACTACACATTGGTAGGCCAGCCGGCTGAGCCGAAGCCGAAAGTCAAACACGAGGACGTCTTCGACATGGATGTCGCTTATTTCGACAAAGAAGTGGTCTTCCAGCAAAAAATCAAGCTGAAGAAAGGAGCGGCCACCGTCAAAGGAACAGTCGAATTCATGGCTTGTGATGCCACGCAATGCCTCCCTCCGGATGAGGTGGCCTTTACGGTGGCTGTAAAATAACCTGCATTAAAAGAATTCAGTAAAGGCAGTGTACTGCCTTTTTTTATTATTATGTTTGCAGCCCGTTTAACGTATACAGATTCATGAAACGAGTCTCTCTTGCTTTGCTTTTCCTGCTTGGCATTATCCACATCGCCACTTCGCGTTCAGTCGTTCAAGATACCTTGATTGATTTCGACGATGTCGAGTTTACGGATGGACAGGATACTGCCGAAGCTACGTATATGGACGTTCCTGATGACGTCGTATTTACAGACGGTCAGGATACTTCCGAGGTAGTGGCTTCGGCCGGTCATGCCGATGCCTCCGATCAGAACCCGCAGACACTATGGGGTATATTCATTGCCGGTATCATTGGTGGATTTGCAGCTTTTCTTATGCCTTGTATTTATCCGATGGTTCCCCTCACGGTCTCATTCTTTACCAAACAAAGTGGCACAAGGGCGAGAGGCATAGGCAATGCCCTGTTGTACGGCCTTTTCATTATTGTCATTTACGTCGCATTGGGCATGCTCGTTACGCTTGTTTTCGGGGCCTCTGCGCTCAATGAAGCGGCAAGCAGTGCGTGGTTCAACCTGCTGTTTTTTGTCATCATCATTATTTTTGCCATTTCGTTTCTCGGCGCATTTGAAATTACATTGCCTTCTCGTTTTGTCAATAAGATGGATGAAAAATCCAATAAAGGCGGTTTGTTAGGGCTGTTTTTCATGGCATTTACCCTGGCATTGGTATCTTTTTCCTGCACCGGCCCCATTATCGGCTACCTATTGGTGGAGGCCGTATCAAAAGGAGCCCTGCTCGGACCGGCCATGGGAATGCTGGGGTTTTCAGTGGCACTGGCCATCCCATTCATGTTGTTTGCTTTCTTTCCGTCTCTCCTAAAGGAAATGCCCAAGTCAGGCGGTTGGCTAAATACCGTAAAAGTCTCCCTGGGATTTCTGGAGTTAGCGTTGGCATTTAAATTTTTATCTAATGTAGACCTCGCCTACCATTGGCGTATACTCGATAGAGAAGTGTTCTTATCCATCTGGATCGTCATCTTTGGACTATTCGGATTATACCTGTTGGGCAAGCTGAAATTCTCGCACGACAGTGATGTCCCCTTCCTGTCGATTCCCCGATTATTCTTTGCCATCGCCGTCCTTTCCTTTACCGTTTATATGATTCCGGGATTGTGGGGTGCGCCGCTCAAAGCACTGAGCGCATGGTTACCCCCGTCGCCCACGCAGGATTTCAACCTGCACCAAGCCCGTCTTGCGGGCGCTACGCCACAGGCGAGTGCAGGAATTGCAAAAAAATACGGAGACCTCTTTCATGCACCGCATGGCATAGACGCCTTCTACGATTATGAACAGGCGCTCGAGTATAGCAAGCAGGTCGGCAAACCCGTGTTGCTTGACTTTACCGGGTGGAGCTGTGTCAACTGCCGCAAAATGGAAGAGTCGGTGTGGCCCGACCCCCAAGTGCTAAAACTCCTAAAAGAAGAATATATCCTTGCTTCATTGTATGTGGATGACCGTACCAAACTGGAGCCCCATGAACAGTATGTTTCCGAATTCAGCGGTAAGCAGATTAACACCGTTGGCCGGAAATGGTCGGATCTCCAACAGTCCAGATTTGGTGTGAATGCACAACCTTATTATGTCATCGTAGACAGTGAGGGTAATCAACTGGTGCCTGCACAGGCCTATAACGAAGATGTTTCGAATTACCTTAATTTTTTGACCAGCGGATTGGAAGCATTCCGCGCCAACCGTCCCTAAAACGTAAAACAAAAACCTATTTAATATCAATGAGCACAAACATTAAAAACATCGCTGTATTCACATCCGGAGGAGATGCACCGGGCATGAATGCCGCTATACGCGCAGTGGTCCGTACAGGATTGTATTACAAACTCAATGTTTTCGGTATCGGGCGTGGTTATGACGGCATGGTACATGGCGATATTTTCTCCATGGACGCCAAATCCGTAGCCAATATTATCCAGCGGGGAGGAACCATCCTGAAAACCGCACGCAGCGACGAGTTTCGAACCGAGGAAGGCCGCCGCAGGGCGTTCGAAAATCTGCAAAAGCATGGTATCGATGGTCTGGTGGCCATCGGCGGTGACGGAACATTCACCGGCGCGGCCAAATTTATCGAAGAGTACAACATTCCTGTCATTGGGTTGCCCGGCACGATTGACAACGATCTGGCAGGGACGGATTTTACCATTGGCTATGATACTGCCATCAATACGGTCATTGAAGCGGTAGATAAAATCCGCGATACCGCTGAATCCCACGACAGGGTATTCGTCGTCGAAGTGATGGGTCGTGATTCCGGACTGATTGCCTTACGGTCGGGCATCAGCGTAGGGGCAGAGTGTGTGCTCATCCCGGAAATCAAGGTAGATTACGAAGCCATGATGGACAGGCTGGATCGGACGCGCAAAAATAAGGCCTCTCGGGTGATCATCGTGGCTGAAGGCGACGAAGCTGGTGGCGCTTTCGCCGTCGCAGAACGCATCAAGGAACGTTTTCCGCACTACGACCTGCGCGTCTCTATCCTCGGGCATATCCAGCGAGGCGGTAGCCCGTCATGCATGGATCGCGTGTTGGCCAGCCGTCTGGGAGTAGCCGCCGTAGAGGCCTTGATGGAAGGCCGGCGGGGCGAAATGGCAGGGTTGGTGCATGGCCAGATTGCGTTTACCCCCTTCAATAAAGCCATAAAACACATTGGCGCGATTAACGACAATTTACTCCGGATCGTCGACATCCTATCTTCGTAGCGGCTATTGATATGCCCCCAGCAGTCAATAAACTCCTGGGGGCACGTTGTTTTTGAGATAGCCGATACGACCATATCCGCGTCACGTCCAAGCCATTCAGCGCTTCACGATCTTTTCCGGCTTACCCCGGGTGATGTACCGCACGACGACTTCCGGCGTGCTATCATCCTCCACATCGCAGGCAAACGCTATGCTACTGGATCCTTCAGCCAATATGGCCTTGCCATGTACTGCCGGCCGGCTCAATACGTTATAATTCTGGTCGGTCACGGTGGCGTTGCCCTCGTGATCAAGCAGAAGGTATTGGTTCGCTTCAATCGTGCCCTCGACCTTGATAACACCGCGCGTAGTGGTAAAAGAAGGATTAGAGATCGCTCCTTCACCCTCCACTTTCAGGCGTAGCGCATAGGTGCTTTCATAGGGCGTATACCACGACCAATCCGCCCCGCCGGGTTGCCCCGGCTGCATTTCGGCAAGATTGCAACGATAGCGTTCAGAGATATGCAGCGGATAGAGCAGAAAATTGTGGTCGTCAAGCTTCTGAAGGTGCCATTCCGTTTCAGGATCTTTAAGCCGTTCCATCTGCTCCGTCGAGAACGCCTGAGCGAAACGCAGTTCATCCCAATTTTTCATGGCGTCCAATAGCAGGTCGATTTGACCGTGACGCTTAAGTGTACGCATATTGATGCTCATGGCATAACCCGCATCGAAGCCGGCCGATTCAGACAGCGCCCACTCCAGATCCTCTAATGTCGTGGCCTCGAATTGGCGTTCGGCCAACCGTACCAAAAACCACCCCAGCATGCGTGGGAACAAGTTCCGCTTAAAAAAATCCTGGTTTTTGATGCGGTTTTCCACTTGCCCTTTGCGCATTTCCTCGCCCCAAGGCTCGCCCCAATTCATCCGCGTATGGATATGCCATAAATAATGATCCAACCGGCTAGCATCATTAACTAAATTCGCCTGATCTTCCAGCTTATTGTAATACGCCGTAATGAACCGGGCTGTTGCGTAATAGTCATGACCGGTATACATGCTGCCCTCCAAGCCATCAAATGAAATTTGCCTAAGCCCGGTACGGTTGAAAATCTCGGCCAGCCTGTGCGCGAATTCATCCTGAAGTTCCAAATCAGGAAACAGCGTTTTGTACGGGTAATCCCACAACTTGTATAGGGTGCTGGTCTTGGTATGAGCGGCTTTTTGGGTGCCGAATGCGCCCCGCGTACATCCGGTCAGTTTGATCCGGTCACCCGCTTGGGTTACTTTACCGAAGGTAATCAATTCGTCATCAATCTGCAATGCATTCAGTGAGAGCGGCATGTCAAATAAATCCGAATGCATAATCTCCAGTTCGGTCTGCGTTTCGTCCAGGTCATGTGTTAAGGTCAGTTCCCCCTGTTTCAACAGCTTCTTGCTTGGCACGGGTGTGACGTATGGGTCATTCGTCGTCAAAAAATTGGTGAGGGTATGCACCCCCACATGAATATCCCTGGCCTTGGCGCGATCTACAAGCGCCTTCACTCCGTGGTCTCCATCCTTGACAAATGCGGGCTTCCACCGGAAATGCCCCCAGGTTTCGAACGGGTCTGTATGGTATACATGCTTGAAACCGGCACGTTCGGCTTTATCCAAGACAAAATCAAAATCTTCAGCTGAAAAATTGGAAATGAGGTAAGACCCCATTGAGGCACGCGATACTTTGTCCCACTCGCCCTCGATGAGCGGGTGAGGCAATCCCTGTTCGATCTCAACGTTGCCTATGCGGTCAAGGATTGATGTGCGCAAGTCTCCAAAGAGCGCAATCTTCGAACCCACAATGCGGCCATCGGCACCAACCACAGGCAGCGTGAGCGACCGGCTTACCTGTTGCACTTGCCGGTACTCCACATTTTGGCGGTCACGGCTTGACAGCTGGAACACCGTGCCATCGCCCGCGTCAACAGCTGCCAAATTGTAAAACGGTATGCTGGCCACGGAGAGTTCGGTATTTGCACCGGTATAAGCAAACTGCTCACTGTACTGATCAGCATATTCCTGCGGGATCCCACCATTGGTCTTGATGTGCAGGGATTGCATGGCGAACGCAATGTCGCCCTGCTGCGCTACACCCACGATTTCGCCAACAACCTCGCATAACGAGACCTTAAGCGGACCGAAGACCACCAAACGGTAATCATCACTGATCCGGGTAACCTCATAGGTTATGGCTTGCGAGGCCTGTTCAACCAGCAGTTCGATTGTTTGTCCGTCTTCCATCGTCAGCACAAAACGGTTGCCACGCACATCCAATGCACGGGGCAATACGATCTGGTTGCCCTTCGCTGCCGAAAGGAGCGGGTAGGAGCCTGCCCCCAGAATTTCCTGCCCCGCAACCTTGATGGAACGGTAAAAGCCCTTTTCATCGATGCTGACCTGGGTTTGTGCGGTCTTTAAGTCCGTTGCCATCACGAGGTGGATGGCCATCGTCAGTATAACAGCCAAGGCCGCCTTTTTGATACCGAATCGTGTCATACGCATATCGCCTGTTTTTCGTTTTATTTTGTATTGTCTATTCCTTGCATACATGCCGCTTCGGGCTATTTCAAGGGGTCGAATGTACCACCTTCCCAACCGATAGTCTGTTCCAGGTTAGCGTTAGTTTCCAAGTGTCTATTCGGGAGGGCATAAAAGTAATAGTTATCCCGGAAATTGATATCAAACACCCTGTCCACATTGATGATTTCGTCTTCAAAATATAAATGATATTGGGTGTTCAAATCAACTTGATCTTTTACCCGTTCGAACTCGGCGTTTGAAACCTTCAGCTTCGGCAGCAATCCCTTGCGGCGCTTGCCGTTCAACTCTTGTTCAAACAGCTTCCTTCTCCGGAGATCCCAGTAGCGCTTGCCTTCAAAAGCAAACTCCAGTTTGCGTTCCAGCATAATGGCCGCAATCAGTTCAGCTTTACCCATACCAGCTTTCAGGCCATAAAGCTGCTCACTGCCCGGAGCGATACCGGCACGGTGCCTAATCTGCTTGAGCACGTCATACGCTTCATCCAACCGGCCGGTCTCTACCGCCGACTCGGCGAAATTCAGCAGCACTTCGGCATAACGCAGCTCGATCCAATCGGTACTGCTTCTTTCGGTAAAATAAGGCGTATAACCTACATTGACGGCTTTGCGGCAATAGAACCCCGATAGCGTAGGCGCATTGGCCTCGGCTCCCTCATAGGTCCATTGTCTTCTGCCGCTTTTGCCACTCAGTTCCCACAACACGCCGTTATAGGCGATGGTCGCATCGAACCTCGGATCGCGGTTCTTCCAATAGTAAATTGGATCATAACCCGAATCTGGATCGTCAATGGCCGCACCGGATGCCATCGGATATGACGCCACCATATCCCACGTCGGGTGGTTGGCCCCCGAGAAGTTCTGAGCCTCGGATAGCGGACGGGTGCTTGCATCCCAGCTATGGACGACGGTAGGTTCCTGGAAACGTTTCACGAAAATCACTTCCTTATTCATTTCGTCAAACCAAAGATTAGCGTAGCTTTCATACAAACCATAACCCTCCGCTGCCAATTCCTCCTTTGCTCGCTTATTGGCATTGTATGATGCTGTCCAGCGGTCCTGGTCTTGATTGGGGTTGAACTGGGGGCTTGCGTAGTACAGCAGCACACGGCCTTTCAGCGCTTGGACGACGGCTTTAGTGAAACGTCCCTCGTCATTGCCCGTCCATCGCCAAGGCAGGTAGGCTTCAGCAAACTCCAAATCAGCAAGGATAGCATCTATGCAATCGGAGGCGCTGGCACGCGAGACGGAAAGGTCTTCCGTAAGTTCTTGGGGATGCAGCACCAAGGGCACCCCGCCATATAAGCGTACCATCTCAAAGTAACGCCATGCCCGGAGCACGGCCGCCTGTGCCTTAAAGCTGTTTTTCACCTCAGCGCCCAAACTACTTTTGTCTACGTTGGCCATCAGTAAGTTGATAGACCTGATTTGATCATAATACCACTCGTCTATTGAAGTCGTGATTAGTTGCCCGTACAGAATAGCTGAGTTGCCAACTTCGGGTGACGCCTCGTCCGAATAGGAAGATACTTCGACGTCCCATGACGGAAGATTGTCAAGGTATAGTTTGTTCAGGAATGCTTCTGCATAATTCTCGTCGTTCCAAACGAGGTCGTCTGAAACGGCCGACAGGTTTCGTTTGTCGAGGACTTTGCTACACCCTGTCAAGGCCAAAGCTCCGGTAAGGATTGTATAATAGATTAAGTTCCTTTTCATGTCGTCATTAAAAATTAAGGTTAACACCTACTGTATAACTCTTCATCAAGGGATACGCTATGATACTGGAGTTTTCGGGATCAAAATACTTCACGTTGTTTTGCAGCAAAAATAGGTTATCACCATTCAAGAATACCCGCAGTTGTGAAACGGCGATTTTACGGAGCCAGTCGGCAGGTAAATCATACGAGACCCGGAGGTTCTTCAGCCGGGCGAAAGACCCGTCCCTCACCCAAAATGTAGAAGGGGCGTCGGCAGTATTCCGGCCCGGTCGCGGAAAACTGGCATTGGGGTTTTCGGCCGTCCAGTGATCTGTCCAGAAATCGAAGTTGGTCACATGCGGGCGAGCTTCGATGCTCCGTTGGTTGATCAGCACGTCATTGCCGGCAACGCCCTGTACGAATACCTCAAACGCCAGGTTCCTCCATTTGGCCCCAAGCAGTAAACCGTAGTTTACCGGAGGGATGGTACGGTTCACTATCCAGTCCATGTCGTGCTCATCGATTTTCCCGTCCGGCGTGTCAGAAGTGGCACCACGCAAGTCCTGGTAGTTCAGCATACCTAGCTCCGGTTTCTGACCGAATATCGTGTACCCGTCAGGAAGGGCATCCAGTTGGGCTTGCGTGCGTATGATATCGGTGGCGACATAACCCAGCGTGCGACCGGTGTTGAGACCGATTTCCGAACGGAATGCCCGGATGTTCTCAGGTTCGTCTTTGAGGACCAATTTGTTGGTCGCATACCCGAAATTGCCCCTTACCTGATAGGAGAAATCCTGGCTTATTTGATCGTTGTATGCAAATTCTAATTCGAAGCCGTAGGCATTTATCTTCGCATAATTCTCCGCAGGCATGGCGGCTCCGAAGGTGGTCGGGAGGCTTTCCATGCGCGCCCCGAGGATGTCGTAGGTTTTTTTGTAAAATCCATCCACCGTCAGCGACATTTTGTTTTGCAAGAACCGGGTGTCCAGACCTACGTTATAATTCAGCGATTTCTCCCACGTAATGTTCGGGTTGGGCACCACGCCGGCCACGATGCCGCTACTGAGATTCCCAAACTGGGCTCCTGTTACCGGTGTTGACCCGCTCACGAAGTTATACATTTGCAGCCATTGCCATCCACCCACGGCATCGTTGCCCAACAGTCCGACCGAAGCGCGCAGCTTGGCTTCGTCAAAAAACCGGACATTGTTTTTGAAAAAAGATTCTTCAGAGATACGCCATGCACCCGATACTGACGGGAAGAATCCCCAACGCTGGCTGGGCGCAAAATTTGCCGACCCGTCATAACGGAAAGAAGCTTCGATGAGGTACTTGCCGTCGTACCCGTAGTTTAGCCGGCCAACATACGAAAGGCGGCCAAATTCCTCACCGGTACCGTTTACCGTAGAGTTAATGGCGTCGGGGCTGCCTGCATAGAATTGGTCTACCGCAGAGGAGATAAAAAAGTTCCGCTGCCCGTTGAACCAATCGAGCATGCCTTCCGCTTGCTCATAAACAAACACAGCGCCAACGTCGTGCTTACCAAACCGATTGTTGTAATTGACCATCGTATTGAATTGGTAATTATCTGTGCGATCGTAGCGCTCGAAAAGAAAATCGCCATCATTACGTATTTTCACGCTTTCGATCTCATCCGTAGCGATGTGGCCGTGCCCACCGGTCATTACCGGGTTATACAGCGGGTAGGGCCGGTTGAACTGCTTGATGAACGCATGCCGGTTGTAACGGTTGTACATCACCTTTACGCTCAAGCCTTCAATCTGAGGGACTTTGTATTCCAGCGCCAGCGTGGCCTCGTAGTTGCCGTACCGTTTGCGGTTATAACCTGTATGGTCGGCCAGAATCTCCAAGGGATGCCATTCCACAAAGCCGCCATTGGGTCTGCCGTTGATATATGGCGGTATCATTTCCGAACGGACCAACAGCCCTTTGTACAGGTCGGCCATGTTGTCATTGTCGCTGTCCCAGCGCCAGTAAGGTTTCAGATCATCTCGGTTTTCAATATTCAGGTTGAGCGAAGCGGTCAGGTTTTCGGTGATATTGGCTTCCAAATTGCCCCGGAGGTTATAACGATCAAAATCTAAATTCCTGAAAGAACCGGTTTCATTATAGTAAGTGCCGCCCACAAAAAAACGGACGTGTTCCGAACCGCCATTTACATTCAAGGAATGCCTATTGCGAATGGGATTTACCCATGAATCGTCCAGCCAGTCCCACCGATTGTTTTTGAAGTACTCCAGCTCATCGCTGGTAAAGTACCGGTTGTCGGTAGTGGGGATCTGATCAATGGCCAGGCTGTTATTGATCAGGATGGCTTGGTCATAACCACTCTGCCGATGCGGTATCAATGTGGCATCGGAGACACCGAACGAACCGGTATAGCTGATGACGGGTTTGCCCACCTTACCGCGTTTGGTGGTGACCAAAATGACACCATTTGCAGCTCGCGAACCGTAAATGGCGGCCGATGCACCGTCCTTAAGAATGGAGATGTTTTCAACTTCAGATGCATCCAGCCCATCAAATGCAAACTTATCGCGCACCACACCGTCGATGACGTACAATGGCGCCGCCGAATTCCACGTGCCGTCTGCCCGGACCTTGATGTTCGATGTTGCCCCGGGTTTGCCGACGCTCTGTGTAATCAATACGCCCGACATCCGGCCGCTCAGCGCGTTTGAAAGGCTGGATGATGGGATGTCATTGATCGCTTCAGCATTGATGGCTGCTACCGAACCGGTAAGGTTTACTTTCTTTTGCGCGCCGTAACCAACGATCACCACTTCTTCCAAGGCTTGGTCTATCAGCTCCAACACAACATTGAGGGTGGTAGCCTCGCCAAGCGTAAACGAATTGGTATGATACGCCAAATGGCTGAATGTAACGGTACCGCCGGGTACTGCAGAAAACTGGAATTGCCCGTTTTCGTCAGTGGCTGTCGTAGCACTTGAGGTGCCTTCTACCTTGATGGTCACCCCACCCACGGGCTCGCCCGATTGATCTCGCACGTATCCCTTATATAGTTCCTGCTGACGGTTGAGGGGCGCTCCATCTGCGAGCGCAGCCTTATCGGACCGTGGTGCATGGCGCTTGGGTAAGAGGACAATGTGATTTTCGTTGACCTTAAACTCCAGCCCGTATTGCGTGCAAAGCTGCCCAAGCACATCCTCCAGTGTGCCGTTTTCAACATGCATGGTTACTTTTTTGGTATTATTGATAAGCTCCACATCATACCAAAACGAATAGTTTGTTTGTCGTTTGATCTCTTTCAGAATGTACTTGATGGTCTTGTTTTCCGCCCGGATAGACACCCGTTTGTTCAGTGAGATGGACGAAGCCAGCACCGAAAAGGAAGTCAGGCATATCATCAATAAGGTCCAGATTCTCGAAGTTAAAGGCAAAGGGAAACCCTTAAACTTTGCGAAAAGTTTATTTTTAATCATTGGTTAATACAGTTTAATTAAATGAATTTACAATTGGCGACCGCGTAACTCGTGTCTCTTGTTGTTGCTTTGTCAGTATTTCCTCATAATTTATATATATTAATTTTGTTCTTTTTTATCGTGTATCGGTACATGCCGTCCGCAGTAATCACATTGAGCACTTGCTCGATAGTTTCGCCGTTTTCGAACTCACCGAAGAAAATCCGGTCATTCAATTTATGGTCATGGACCTGTATCTCCACGCCGTAGTTCCGCTCCAAAACGGTTTTAATCTCGCGGAAAGGTATGGAATCAAAAACAAGCTTACCTTCCGTCCATTTAATGGCATCAGCGGCGTTCCGTTCGTTGACAACGACCTGGTTGGTCGCCTTCAGCAATACTGCCTCTTCGTTTGGCTTCAGTATAATTTTCTCCTTGCCATCTAAGGCCATCTGCACAGCCCCTTCCAACAGTTGGAGTGCTAGCTTATCGGCTTCACCATAGTTCTGGAGATTGAATTTCGTACCCAGCACGCTCACCTCCACACCATCGGTTTCTACCACAAACCGGCGCTTGGTATCTTTTGCCACCTCAAAGTAGGCTTCTCCATCCAACTGCACGCGCCGTTCGCTGTTCCCGAACCCTGGCGCCAGTACCAGCCGGGAATCCGCATTCAGGAAAACCACTGTTCCGTCAGTCAGGGTAACCCTCGACTTCGACCCTTTCGGCGTACTCATCACCACTGGTACCCGCTGGCTGGTATCTCGGTTGACCCACTTAAGTGACAGGAAACCGGCAATAAACCCGAGCACCAAGACGGCCGCATACGGCAACAGCCTGTTAAAGAACAATCGCTTTGACGGATGGCGCGGCGGCGCGACGACCGTCTCTTCTTCAATACGACCCCTGAACTGGCTCCACGCTGCATCTGTGTTATAGTTGTATTGGTTAGCAGGTAAATCACTCGCAAACCAAAGCTTTTCAAGCTCCTGAAAATAAGCCCGGTGGTCTATGGAAGCGTCGAGCCAGTCTTTTAGTTTCCGTTGTTCCTCCACAGTCAGTTCATCGGCCAAAAAGCCCGTGATCAACGTCTTCCAAAAGGACTTGTTTTCTATCATTTTCTGATTACGTTTAGTAGACAAGTGAAAATTAAAAGCGGGTAAATGAAAATTAAAAAAAATTTAACAACAGCAATAAAAACAAGAAATCCTTCAAGGCAACACGCAATGCCGAAAGGGCACTTTTGATGTGATACTTAACGACATCAATCGAAACCTTAAGTTCATCGGCAATCTCCTGATATCTCAACTGCTCGAACCGGCTTTTCCGGAAAATCGTTTCGGTGAGCTCAGGCAGTTGCCTCAACGCCGATTCCAGCCGGTCTTCCAATTCGCGGAGGATCAGTTTCTCAAAACTGTTTTCGTTGTTGACGAAGGAATGCTCCAGCAAGATCTGGTCTCGTAGTGTCTGCTGCAGCTTCTGCTGGTTGAGGTGGTTGATACATCTATTCTTTACCGCACGCACCAGGTAGCTGCGCAGCGTTTTCTCAATCATCAGGTTTTCTCTGTTTTTCCAGATGGTATATACCACGTCATTGACGATGGATTCGGATGTCAGGTGATCGTGCACAAATTTAAATGCATAGGCACAAAGTAAGACATAGTATTCCTTATATAAGAATGCATACGCGTCTTGGTCACCTTTTTTCAATCGCTTTAGTAGCTCCTCGTCCAACGTTACATGTCGATTCATATGCAAAAACAAAAAGATCGTAGGTCAATTCGATATAAATGCCCTATTTCCGGCTATGCCAGCGATTGGTTTTTATTGATTAGAATTTCCAAAAATAGCCAAAGCTTTTGATTATATTTTGACCGAATACTATGGTATTTTACCATTTTTATCCATTTCCGAATTTTTGGTCCGGCAGGATGCATCCGCATTCAACAAGCGAGGTCGGGCACCAGGTCAAAACAGTATACCAAAATGAAAGCCGCCCTTAGGAAAGAGGCGGCTTTTGATATCTCGGCGAGCGGCTTACGCTGCGGTCAGTCTAATAACTCGGCCAGTTTTGCGTGCAACTCCGGCCCGCGGAGGTTTTTAGCTACAATTTTGCCTTCCGGGTCAAGTAGAAAATTTGCGGGGATACCCTGAATCGCATATTGCTCAACAACATCAGACTGCCACCACTTCAGTTCAGATACATGTGGCCAGTCCTGCAAGCCATCATCATGAATCGCTTTCAGCCACGCCTCTTTCTGCCCTGGCCGATCGAGCGATACGCCGAATACGGTAAAATTCTTGTCCTTGTATGCTTGATATGCCGCCACCACATTGGGATTTTCGTGCCTGCAGGGGGTACACCAGCTCGCCCAAAAATCGACCAACACATATTTGCCCCGCAATGACGACAAGGCCACCGGATTGCCAGCGGTATCCGGTTGTGTAAAATCAGGGGCTATGGCACCAATCCCTACGCGCTTAAGATTTTCCAACTGCTCAGCAATGATTTTGCCCTTGTCCGAAGTTTTCAACGCCGCCGAAAGCCCATTGAATGCAGGTTCGATCACCTCCTGCACCGGTTCCGAACCAACATAAGGAAAGAGCAGATCCAGACTCACAACGCTTGCCGGATAATCGGCGATATATTTGAAATCAACGGCTTTCTGCTCTTCCTGGATAGTCATGGCTTCCATTTGCAGCGCTTGTACAAATGCAGGATCCTGCTTCTGGCTATCCGATGCCGCGGCATACCGCTCTATAAGGTCACCCATTTTCTCCTGTACGGGTGCCGAGTGCGACCGATAAACGAGGAAATCCTTATTAATATCGCCTCCTTTTACTGAAGCACCACTTAGTGAGTCGTCCGCTGTAATCGTAATGGCCCCCTTCTCTAAATAGAGCTCCACCCGATCGGGATCATCCATTTCGCGGATATCGCCCCCCTCATGAGCGAGGAGTACCAGCGCCCGAGATGGCGCTTCCACGCTGCCGTGAAACTTAAACCGACCATCAGCGACATCCACAGAGTCCAATACAGTGCCGGTGCCCGTGCGGTAACTCAAGTAAGCTTTAGCCGGTGCGTTTAAACTGCCGACTTTGGCCGTAATTGTAAAATCATCCTGCGCAAATCCCACTGTCGGCAATACCGTCATTGCCATCAAAACCAACCTTCTCATCATAGGGTTCTTTTTTATTTATTTATGCAATTATGGCAAAGATGCCGTATTTTTATCGGAAACCACAGGTCCTGTAAGAGATTTTGTGCACTACCACCTTCCGCTGGCACCGCCGCCGCCGAAGCCGCCGCCGCCAAAACCGCCGAAGCCGCCACCACCGAAGCCACCGCCGCCGCTACCGAACCCTCCACCGAAGCCACCTCGGCCGCCTCCACGGCCCATCCCGCTAAGCAATGTCCACCACAGGAGGTCCGAAGCGCCGCGGCCGCCTAGAACCTTGCCGCCACCACGGCCTCCGCCACCACGACTAAGAAGGGCTACGAGAACAAAGACAATAATAAGTATCAATACGATCGAGCCGGAGCCTCCTTTGCCATCACGCTTCGGTGGCGCCGTGTATTCGCCTTTGGTGTAAGCAATGAGCGCGTCCGTGGCCCTGTCAATCCCCGTAAAATAATCGCCCCGCCGGAAAGCAGGCTTAATCTCGTTTTCGATGATCCGGTACGCTATCGCATCGGGCACAGCCCCTTCCACGCCATAACCTGTCTGGATGGTCACGGCCCGGTCGCCCAAAGCCACCAAGAGCAAAATACCGTTGTCATGATCCTTGCCGCCCACGCCCCATCGTTGGGCCAGTCGCACACCATAATCAGCGATGTCGTACTGCCCCGTTGACTGCATCAGTACCACAGCTATCTGCGTGGATGTGCTATCATCGAATGCCACCAGCTTGTGTTCCAATTGCTGTACCTGTGCGGCTGTCAGTGTTTGTGTATAATCGTTGACCAATCTATTCGGCGTAGGAGGAAAATCTTGTGCCAAGGCACCACTCACGCCCAATAGAAGGATAGTTTTCAGCAAAAAAAGTTTAGTCTTTACCATTACCAAAGGCGATATCGTTAGGCAATTCATTTACATCGTCATCCAGCCGCGGAAAAAAGTGCTGTAGCTGCTCGCCAGCGTGCACAATACCCTCAATAAGGCCCTGCACCAAATCACCTCGCTTGAAATGTTGTACCATAAGTTCTTTCGTCTCTTCCCAGAAATTGGCCGGTACTTTCGCATTGATGCCGCGATCGCCGATGATAGCAAACTGGTGATCTTCCGTCGCGATATAGAGCAGCACCCCGTTATGCTGGGCAGTCTGGTCCATGCCCAGCCGTTGAAAGTACACCGTCGCACGTTCCAATGGATCGGTGGGGCAGTGGGGTTCCACGGCCAACCGTATTTCTCCAGACGTACGCGACTCGGCCAATTGAATGGCGTGCACAATTTTTTCCTGCTGCTCCGCTGTAAATTGTTCCATATACCTAAAACTGTACCTCCGGAGCCTGATTAGCTCCAGCCTCGGCGGTAAAATAACCTTTTTGTTTAAATCCAAACATGCCTGCCGTAATGTTGTTCGGGAAGCGCCTTACCGATGAGTTGTACTCCTGTGTTGCTTCGTTAAATGCCCGGCGTTCGGTACTGATACGGTTTTCGGTACCTTCGAGTTGCGCTTGCAACTCAAGGAAATTCTGATTGGCTTTCAACTCAGGGTAACGTTCTACGCTCACCAATAACCGTCCCAGCGATTGGGACAATGCGTCCTGTGACTGTTGGAACTGCTGAATGGCTTCAGGCGTCAGGTTTTCCGGATCAACGGTTACAGAAGTAGCTTTGGCACGCGCTTCAATAACCTGCGTAAGCGTTTCCTGTTCGAAATTGGCCGCACCTTTTACCGTATTGACTAAATTCGGAATCAAGTCCGCGCGCCGTTGGTAAGCGTTTTCCACCTGAGCCCATTTGGCCTTTACATTCTCCTCTTGGTTCACCAGGGTATTATATCCGCATGAGCTGAACGAAAGGGCTACGAATACACCTACCATTACAACAAACAATCTGCTTTTCATGTTGACTGAATTTAAATTCATATTGCTACTAATTTAACACTTTGATGGCAAAATTCATACCTTTGTTACACTTCGGGATAAAAACCCGACATCATTTCATGCAGCACGAACTTGAATTGGCCATTCTGCCGGAAAGAATCGCGGATCAAACGCACATCCTGCAAAAAGGTGCCGCGTTGTTGAAGATTGCTCCAGCACGGATTAAAGGCCTAAAAATACGCAAACGCTCCATTGACGCCCGGGGGAAACAGGCAGTCTTCCGGGTACGGGTCATCTTCTACATCGACGAACAGCCGATTCCTGAAATTTTACCCCTGGAATATGCCAATGTTGCAGACGATCCACCAGCGATCATTGTTGGCGCCGGTCCTGCCGGTCTGTTTGCGGCCCTGCGATGCCTGGAAAAAAAGATACGCCCCATCATCATTGAACGGGGAAAACGTGTACAGGAGCGCCGCCGGGATTTGGCTGTATTGAATAGACAGGGAATCGTCAATCCAGACTCCAACTATTGTTTTGGAGAAGGCGGTGCGGGCACGTATTCCGACGGGAAACTGTATACCCGATCCAATAAACGCGGGGATGTGCAGCGGGTCCTACAGCTCCTCGTCGCCCATGGCGCCACGGACGACATCCTGGTGGATGCCCGCCCCCATATCGGCACCAATAAGTTGCCCCACATCATCCAAGCGATACGCCATACCATCCTCAACCATGGCGGAGAAATTCATTTTGACAGCAGGGTAGTGGATATCGTGGAGCAGTTCGGTCATGTAAAAGGAGTGAAGCTGGCTTCCGGCGAGCACATCAACGCTGAGCATGTCATCTTGGCCACCGGGCATTCGGCACGCGACATCTTCGAAATCTTTCATCGAAGGCGATGGTTAGTCGAGCCTAAGCCATTTGCCCTCGGTGTGCGCATCGAACACCCGCAGCAAATCATCGATCAGGCCCAATACCACTGTAACGTGCGGAGCGAGCATCTTCCACCGGCGTACTATAGCCTGGTCGAACAGGTGGATGGCCGGGGGGTCTTCTCGTTCTGCATGTGCCCGGGCGGCATCATCGCGCCCTGTGCAACGGATAAAGGTGAGATCGTCGTCAACGGCTGGTCGCCTTCGAAACGCAACAACCCCTATGCCAACTCGGGCACTGTCGTGCAGGTCAACCTCGAAGACGTCCCGCATGCTGTACGTTATCCTTTTGCGCTGCTGGATTTCCAGCATGAGGTAGAAGAAAGGGCCTACGTAGTGGGCGGTGGCAAATTGGTGGCTCCAGCCCAGCGGATGGTCGACTTCGTGGAGGGCAGATTGTCGAATACGCTGCCTGTCAACTCCTATAAACCGGGCACCCACAGCGCGTTGCTCTCGGAGGTGCTTCCTCCTTTTGTACATGACGCCCTCCGGAAAGCGCTCCCGCTATTTGGAAAAAAGATGAAAGGCTACTATACGAATGAGGCCATTTTAGTGGGTGTGGAATCCCGCACCTCATCGCCCGTGCGGATACCAAGGGATAAAATGACGTTGCAGCATCCGCAAATCAAAGGACTATATCCCTGTGGCGAAGGGGCGGGCTATGCCGGCGGCATCGTATCGGCAGCCATTGATGGGATGAACTGCGCCGATGCCATAAAGGATTAAAAAGATTTGGAAAATAACGAACGGCCGCCTTACATTTGTAGTTGTATTAGCGAAAGTAGCTCAGTTGGTAGAGCATCAGCTTCCCAAGCTGAGGGTCGCGAGTTCGAGCCTCGTCTTTCGCTCTGATTTTTCAGCTTGCGGGAGTTTCATTTGCCATTTTCATAAATTGTATTCTACCGATGTTGAAAATATAAAAATCGTGATACGAAGCAAATTGCAAATTTCATAAAAACAACCATCAAACCACAGAAAATCAACCAATTATTTCCGACAATTTTGCGTATTTCGTAAATTTGCATACGCTATTTGGCAGATATGGAAATATCTTTACCAAGATTAGCTGTTTATCCCGCGGACCTGCAGCGGATCACCGGCCAGAGCGAACGCACTTGCCAACGGCTCCTAAACAAGATCCGGGATATGTTTGGGCTGGATAAGCACCAGCATGTGACGGTTTATCAGGCCTCGGAATATCTGGGCATTTCAGTAGCAGAAATCTCCCGCTTCATGCGCCGATCCTGACCCAAGCAGCCGGCAAAAGGTTTGCCGGGACAGCGACAGATTTTCAGGGATAACCCGCGGCGGCGACTGGCCGCCGCGGTTTTTTTTGCCCATCAACCCGTCAATTCCGACAATTCCGCCAAACCCGCCAATCCCGACAGCGTTTATTGCCATACTGCGGAACTTTGTCTTGTCAACGGGTCAGGTACCGCCCGGAGACGCGGAGTAAAGTTTGTTTTTTTTAACGTTTTAATTTTTAAACAATGGCAATTAAGTACAACATTCTGGAAATCGGCAAACCGGGGGATGCCGCGGCGCCGAAGAAGTTTTATGCACGGCCGGTCCATGCCGGCGAGATCACCCTGGAAAACCTGGCGGCAGACATCTCGCACGCCTCATCGCTCACTGAATCCGATGTCTACGCCGTATTGCAGAGCCTCGTGCGTGAAATCCCGCGCAACATCCAGCACGGATACATCGTCCGCTTGGGTAACCTCGGCGCATTCCGCCTGGGAAGCAACAGCACGGGGAGCGATGCCGAGGAGGAGGTGACCGCGGCCAACATCTTCCGTAAGCGCCTGCTGTTCTATCCCGGCAAGCATGTCAAGCAAGTGATTGACGGTTTAACTTTTGAGAAAAACCGGTAAATCCGGCTCCATTAACCGTTTACGCAGCCGTCCCGATGTGTTTCGGGACGGCTTTTTTGTTTAAAAAAGCCCAAAAACGACCCTTGGTCACTCTGAAAATCGGCTTCGGAGCGTCCGGAAAGTCTCCGAAGCCGGTCGTAAAACCCGCTTCGGAGGGTTTGGAAAGTCACTTCGGACGGTTTTAAAAGGTTTTGGCCGACATCAAAAAATATCCTATAACGAAATTTATGTCTGCTGCAACCGGCGCGTGAAATAGGACCAAACCCGCACTCATCCTGCATCGGTACGGGCGTAAGGGGCTGCATGGACCACTTGTGGCCCAACTAAGACGACAAGTAAAAGAGGGGATTATCTGACTAACCTTCCGCCGCGAGATAAGCTGGCTTCTCTTACCCCGCCTTCAACCCTTGCTCCACCAAGTGCTCCACGTACTCACGTACGGTCGCATTGGCAAAACGGCTCGTCACGTCAAAGGCAAAGGCATGGACCAGAAGCACACGTGCCTGCGCCTCACTGATACCCCTGGCTCGAAGGTAAAATAACGCTTCATTATCAAACTGTCCAATCGTGCAGCCGTGACTACATTTTACGTCATCTGCAAAAATCTCCAGCTGCGGCTTGGTGTATACGGCAGACTTTTCGCCAATGAGCATATTGTTGTTTTGTTGGAACGCGTTGGTCTTTTGTGCATCGGGACGCACAAAAATCTTTCCATTGAACACAGCCGTAGACGTATCCTGCGTGATATTCTTATACCACTCATAGCTTTCGCAATGCGGCTCGCGGTGATCGACGATCGTATGGTTATCGACGAGCTGGTTGCCTGCGGTAAGCGTCACGCCGTATAAATGGCTCTCAACCTCACTGTCGCCCAGCCGAACATTAATATTATTCCGCACAAACGCAGCGCCCGGGAAGGTACAGTTGTAATGATTATAAAGGCTGTGCTTTTCCTGATAGACCTCGGTATGGTTGAGGTAATTGCCTTGTGCCCCTGCAACCTGTAGGTAATAATGCTGCAATTTTGCACTTTCCCGTACCACAACCTCGCTCACTGTGTTATTGAGGTTGTGCGCTGCACCTTCATCCGTAATGAATGATTCGATGATTTCAGCTTCAGCAAATGTGCTGATCACGTACAGATTGCGCACCTGTGCAAATAAGGGCTTCATGGCAGAGGCGACATGGATAACGTGTATCGGTTTTTGCAATTGGACGTTTTTGCCCACTTCGATAAACAATCCTGAGGTAAACAAAGCGGTGTTAAGCGCCACAAACGGATTATCCGTTTTATCTGCATATTCTGCAAAATACTTCGCAAAACAAAGACGGTCGAATGCTTGGTCAATCGGCATTATAGATAGGCCGTGGATATCCGCCGCGGTGGATAACTTAGCGTTGTACCTGCCATCGACCATAACCACGCGGTAAGCATCCAAACCGGGAATAACCGCTTTGTCGAGCGATAAATCATCGGAAGAAAGCGTTTCCGCATCCAGCACATAGTGCTGACGATTGACGAGCGGTTGTACATTGGTGTACTTCCAATCTTCCTGCTTCACCGTGGGGAATCCAGCGCTTTTGAACCGCTCGAAAGCCTGCTTGCGTATTTCGTCAAGCGAATGGGGCTCTGATGAGGGCAGGTTGCCGCCATACGTTTTAATCAACTGTGTATATAATGAATCGCTTACTTGTGTAATCATGATATCTGTAGCCACTTCATCCAACATAACCGCTCTTTACTAAAACCGAAAAGAATTAAACGGTCCCTTCGGCGTCCACTGTTTCTTTTATCCAATCGTATCCTTTTTCTTCCAGCTCCAGTGCGAGCTCCTTGGTACCCGACCGCACGATCCGGCCGTTGTAGAGCACGTGCACAAAATCCGGCACGATATAATCCAGTAGACGCTGGTAATGCGTGATGACAATAAATGCGTTATCGTTGGACCGCAATTGGTTTACGCCGCCGGCAACGATACGTAGCGCATCGATGTCCAACCCCGAATCGGTCTCATCAAGAATAGCCAGCTTCGGCTCCAGCATAGCCAACTGAAAAATCTCATTACGCTTTTTTTCGCCGCCCGAAAAGCCTTCATTCAGCGAACGGTTGGCCAACTTAGCGTCAAATTTCACCAGCTTCTGTTTTTCCTTTACCCTGCTCAGAAACTCTTTAGCTTCCATTGGGGGCAGCCCTTTGTAGGCCCTTACCTCATTAAGCGCCGTTTTGAGGAAATTGATGTTTGAAACACCCGGTATTTCAACCGGATATTGGAACGCCAGGAAGACACCTTCGCGCGCGCGGTCTTCCGGAGAAAGATCCAGCAGGTCTTTCCCATCCAATAGCACTTCGCCTTCGGTCACCTCGTAGGCCTCCCGACCGGCCAACACATTTCCAAGGGTACTTTTGCCCGAACCGTTTGGGCCCATAATGGCGTGTACCTCTCCGGCTTTCACTTCAAGATCCAGCCCTTTTAATATTTGTTTATCTTCTACTGATGCGTGTAAATTCCTAATACTTAACATGGTTGTTTTACTACTCTCTCGCTTTATGTAATTATCCCACACTTCGATTACCCGACACTTCCTTCCAGGGATATGGCTAATAATTTTTGTGCTTCCACGGCAAATTCCATGGGCAATTGGTTTAAAACTTCTTTCGCGTACCCATTGACGATAAGTCCCACTGCCTTCTCGGGATCAATGCCCCGTTGGGTAAGGTAAAACAGTTGGTCTTCACCGATTTTTGATGTTGTAGCCTCATGTTCCAGTTTGGCGGTTTTATTCCGGCTTTCAATATAGGGAAATGTATGCGCCCCACACTTATCGCCGATGAGCAATGAATCACATTGGGTGAAATTCCGCGAATTTTCAGCTCCGGGACCTATTTTTACCAACCCTCTATAGCTGTTGTGACTTACCCCGGCCGAGATACCTTTGGATACGATTTTGCTCCGGGTATTTTTGCCCAAGTGGATCATCTTGGTGCCGGTGTCGGCCAGTTGCCTGTTTCGTGTCAGCGCTACTGAATAAAACTCACCCACAGAATGATCGCCCTTGAGAATCACTCCCGGATATTTCCACGTGATGGCCGATCCGGTCTCTACCTGTGTCCAAGATATTTTACTGTTATCACCCTTACACATCCCGCGCTTGGTCACGAAATTATATATCCCTCCTTTGCCGTCCTTGTCGCCCGGATACCAGTTTTGGACCGTCGAGTATTTGATTTCGGCGTCTTTGAGTGCAATCAGCTCAACGACCGCAGCATGCAACTGGTTTTCATCCCGCATAGGAGCCGTGCAACCTTCGAGGTAACTGACGTACGCCCCCTCGTCAGCGATAATCAACGTGCGTTCAAACTGGCCCGTGTTTTCGGCATTGATGCGGAAATACGTGGAAAGCTCCATCGGACAGCGCACGCCTTTGGGTATATATACGAAAGAACCGTCGGAAAACACCGCAGAATTAAGCGCAGCATAAATATTGTCTGTTTGCGGCACTACCGAGCCGAGGTATTGTTTGACAAGCTCCGGATGCTCTTGCACGGCTTCGCCGAACGAGCAAAAAATAACCCCCTGTTCTTTTAATTTCTCACGGAAGGTGGTTTTGACCGAAACGCTATCGAACACGGCGTCTACGGCAACAACACCGGCTAACACCTTCTGTTCGTCCAATGGAATACCCAGTTTCTCAAACGTGGACAGCAATTCCGGATCAACTTCATCCATGCTGTTCAGTTTGGGCTTCGCCTTGGGCGCAGCATAATAGGAAATATCCTGAAAATCCACATCGGGATGCTCGAAATTCTGCCAAGCAGGCATTTCCATCTGTAAAAAATGCCGCAACGCCTTCAGCCGCCACTCCAGCAGCCATTCCGGTTCGTTCTTCTTCGCAGAAATCAGCCGAACGGTATCTTCGGAAAGCCCTTTAGGGGCTATATCCATCTCAATATCCGTCGTAAATCCGTATTTATATTCCTCGAGCGCTAGCTCTTTCAGCAATTCATCATCTTTAGTACTCATAACGCACCCTTTCGCAACGTGATTAAAAACCGAGCAGACAGGCAACCCGTCAGACTTTTCGAGTTGCAAAGTTACAAATTTTAACTGGCATTAACCGTGCATATCGCCCTTTCATTTAGCTCAAGGTTGAATGGCACTGTATTTTTACAAATCAGTGATAATGAATACAATTTCCTTATCATGAACGGTTTTAGCTACTTACGGCAATTTGAGAGCAAATTATTTGAAAATAAATTGTAATATTGCCAAATATAATTTGGTGTTATTGTTTTCAAATATGCCTTTTCAACCCGACAAAACTGATTTTAAAATCCTGAAGTTATTACAGGAAAACGGCCGGATTACCAACTTGCAATTGGCGTCAAGCATCGGACTTTCGCCAGCACCCACGCTTGAACGCGTGCGGAAGCTGGAAAATTCCGGCTACATCAAAAGCTACCACGCGTTTGTTGATGAGGAAAAACTCGGGCTGGGCATAAAATCGTTCATCCAAATTTCGCTCGATTTTCACACGCACAATGCCATCCCCGAATTTGTAGCGGCCGTGAAAAACATAAAAGAGGTGACCGAATGCCACCATGTTACTGGCCAATGTGATTTTATCCTGAAAGTCTATGTGAAGGATATTAAGGCTTACGAAGCTGTAATTATGGAAAAAATCAGCAAAATACCCTACGTCAAAACATTCCAGACCATGATGATCATGTCTACCAGCAAAAAAGAACCCATCGTGCCGATGGAATATTAAAAATCATACCTGCCAGTTGATGGCTTCCATTCCCTGCTTGACCAAAAACTCATTGGCTTTGGAAAAATGGCGGCACCCAAAAAAGCCGCTGGACGCGGAGAATGGTGAAGGATGAGCAGCCGTGAGGATATAATGCTTATGGTAATCAATGAGTGCCGCTTTGTTTTTTGCATACCGGCCCCATAGCATGAAAACAATTCCGCTCCGACGAGCCGATAATTCAGCAATGGCTTTATCCGTAAAGGCCTCCCAGCCTTTGCCTTGGTGCGAACCCGCAGTATGTGCCCGCACAGTCAGTGTCGCATTGAGTAACAGTACACCTTGGTTGGCCCAAGCGGTCAAATCGCCGTGTGCCGGAATCTGGAACCCCGGAATATCGTTGCTCAGCTCCAAATACATATTTCGAAGGGAGGGCGGTATCCCGATCCCTTTCGGAACGGAAAACGACAAGCCATGCGCCTGCCCCGCATTGTGGTATGGATCCTGCCCGAGGATCACAACCTTAACGCGATCAAAGGGTGTATGATCAAACGCATTAAAAATAAGGTTACCAGGAGGATATACGGTATGATGACGCTTCTCCTCCTGTAAAAAACGTTTGAGTTCCGCCATGTAGGGCTTTTCAAATTCGGGGGCTAATACCGCCCGCCATCCCGCCTCCAATTGTATACTCATTCAACAAAAATACACATTTTGCAAAATATATATATTGCAGTTGTTAAAGCGCCTAAATAAACGGATATTTGCACTAATATTTAAATTAAGCACATCGTGAATTAAATCATCATCAACATGTCTAATCTTGTTCGAATCATCATATCATCGCTTTTATTAATCGGCACCATAGCCTTATTTTTTTATGGAGAATGGGGGTGGGGAATACTGGGTATCCTCATAACCATCATAGCCTTTGTAACCGTATTTTTTAATGAAAATATGCTGATTGCCCAATTCTATTTGCGCAAAGAGAATATGACAAAGGCTGCTCAATGGCTAAGCCGTATCACAAACTACGAAAAACAGCTCATCCGTGCGCAACATGGCTATTACCACCTGTTATTGGGTCTCATGGAATCACAAAAATCACCCATGCAGTCCGAAAAGTACTTTAAAAAAGCACTTACCTTGGGGTTGCACATGGGGCACAACGTAGCACTCGCCAAGCTAAGCCTTGCAGGCATCGCGATGGCCAAACGGAATAAACGGGAGGCAACCAAGTACTTGCAGGAGGCTAAAAAAGCCGACAAAAACAAGCTGCTGGCCGATCAGATAAAAATGATGAAAGACCAAATGGGCATGATGGACCGCCAGCAAATCCGCTACCGGTAACCCAAAAAAAAGGGGTTAGTTAGCTGCGCCTGACGCCTCCGTGAGGTAAGCATCAAGGAACCTTCCTTCTTCCGCACTGTCTTCAAAAACGATTTTTACCACTTGAATGGCCGCCCCCGGGGAAATACCTTCGGCGGTGATCACAAGCTTGGCAGGACTATCGGGCTGCAATAGGTAGTGCAAGTAGTTTTGTTTATCGGTAAAACGCATCAATACACGGCCCAACCCAATCGTCGAAAAATAATATGCATCCCGCCTGTCGTCTACCAGTTGAGTCCCGTAGACGTTAACCTTCAGCTCGCGGGGCGTTTTTTTCAAGTTGACAAGCGACAGCTCCACCGTGGCTACGTTGGTAGCGGAGTCAACAACAAACCGCTCTGCTTCGAACCGGATATCGTCAATAACAAGCACGCTGGAATCGCGGGCGGCGGTCCCGCGGGCAGATACAGCCGTTGCTGAAGAGAGTATCAGCATCACCAGCAATAACTTTTGTCTCGTCATCTCAGTCGATCTGCGGATTTGATTAACTTTTCGTCGCGCCGGATACCTCCCAACGCCATCAATAAAAAGATGATACTGATAGGCAGCAGGAAAAAACCAACACCGATATTCCGCGCCGAAAGAAACTGTCTCGCCTCTGTCAGCGCCCCGCTTGCTGCCGTATATAGCCAAACGCCGAATAATAAAATCAGCACAACGGCTAAAACAACCAACTGGATCTGCTGCTTTCGGTTTCTGAACTTAAAAATAATGTACAACGGAAATACACCCAACAGGACGGTGGCAATGGACTGCAAGACAAAAAATTCTTCCCGGATAGCCTGCCCTTCCAACCCGCGATAGACTCCGGTGACCTTTAATGCTTTGCCCAGTCCACCGATATCAGCATACTGAAGATAAGGGAAAAGAAACAAGGCAAAAATTGTAGCCGACGCCAAAAACAACCAAATGGTTTGGATACGTTGGATCATAAAAATTGCTTTTATTGTAGGCAAACTTAGCCAAACTTACCTACAAAAACAAACAATGAAAAGCCGTATATGTTTGTACGCGGCGGATGGCTCCCACTATTTCAAAATTTATTCAAATTTCTATCCTATCTTTGTTTTTACCATGAACCCGGCGTGGTTAAAACAATGAATAGATGAAAGTCCTTGTCATCGAAGACAATCGTGAGCTTGCAAGCAGCATTCTGGGACTAATGGCCCAAGAAGGGTATATTTGCGAATTGGCGGAAGATTACTCAAACGCATGGGAGAAATTACACCTGTTTTCCTACGATTGTATCCTGCTCGACATCATGCTTCCCGACGGGAACGGCCTCGACTTGCTCACACGGATAAAAGATGGAAAAATTCAAAGCGGAATCCTCATCATATCCGCAAAAAATGCGCTGGATGACAAAATCAGCGGGTTGGAATTGGGGGCAGACGACTACCTGACGAAACCTTTCCACCTGTCTGAACTGCATGCCCGGCTACGGGCCATTTACCGGCGCAAGCAGCTTGGCGGGAGCAACAGCATCGCCTTTAACGAGCTGGTTATCAACACCGATTCGTTTGAGGCTCGGGTAAACGGCCTGCTATTGGATATTACTCGCAAGGAGTTTGAACTACTGCTCTACCTGGTCGTCAACAAGAATCGGGTATTGTCTCGACAAGCCATTGCTATCCACCTTTGGGGAGACTACATTGACGGCCTTCCTAATTTTGACTTCGTGTACCAGCACATCAAAAACCTCCGAAAGAAAATCAATCACCTGGGCGGACGGGACTACATTGACACCGTATACGGATTGGGCTACAAATTCAATGCAGACAAGTATGAAGCTGGTTAATAAATTCACCCTGTGGTTTGTGGGCATACTGATTCTTACCACCCCAATCAGTATGGCGATTAGCCATTACAACATCCGCAAAAAAATAGACGAAGCGGAAATCGAACGGCTTACGCAGGTCAATGGTGTAGTCGCCTCCCAACTCCGCCAAGGTATCCCACATGAAAAATACGCGCAGGGAAGACCGATCCATGTGTCGAAAATAGCTGGACCACTCCCTGATGAACACGTTCGGATAACGGAAGAAAACTATTTTAACGAAGATCTACAGCGTGAAGAATGCCAGCTTACCGTTACTTCTTATTACCAAATCGGCGACACTTACTACCGGATTGAGTCGCATGATTACGTCATCAAAGCGAAGCAAATCCTCGCCGGAATGATGAGTGGCGTAATCTGGAAAATGTTGCTAATTGCCTGTTGCGTAGCACTCACCGCGCATATCGTATCTGGCTATATCCTTAAGCCCTTCTACCAAACGCTCAGGGCGATACAATCGTTCAGCTTAAAGCAAAAAGAAAAAATTGGATTCCCGCAGACGAGCACCAAGGAGTTTAAGGAGCTGAACATGCTTTTACAAAAAATGACTGATAAAATCAGTGAGGACTATGCTTCGCTCAAAGAATTCAGCGAAAACGCATCGCACGAACTTCAAACGCCGTTGGCCGTTATCCGCAGTAAACTGGATTTACTGGCCAATACGCCGATACGGGCCGATCAAGCCCAGCTGATAGCCGAAACACAACATTCCGTGGAAAAGCTCTCGCGTATCAACCGGTCACTTTTATTGCTGACCAAACTGGAAAACCACGAATTTGAGCCGTCCGAACATATCCGGCTGTGCACGCTAACAACCGCCACACTCTCAGCCTACCAGGAGCTTATCCAGCTGAAATCGCTTACTGTGCAACGGCAGGTCAATAAAAATGTGCATGTAAAGCTACATCCGACGTTGGCCGAAATCTTGCTCAACAACTTGCTGCACAATGCCATTCGTCACAATGTCCAGGAAGGTCACATCGTAGTAAACCTCACTTCGGAACAACTGGTTGTCCGCAACACAGGTATTGCACCCAAAACACCAACGGAGGAGCTTTTCCAACGATTCAAGAAAAACAACCAGAGCAGTGATGGTATCGGCCTCGGCCTGGCAATCGTCAGGCAAATTTGTGAAATCAGTGGTTTTAATATCGCTTACCATTATGCCGATGGTTGGCATTGCGTATCGGTCTTATTCGATCCCAACAAGGTGCAAGTACGCAAAACCGAAGTATTTGCCGGCGCCTAATCCGATTCTATACATTTTTGTTACGGATAGGCCCGTTATCTTGTCCATTTCTTCAAAATTACTTCAAAATAGCATGCTAAATTTGCGTTATACAAGCAGATACTTTTACATCCTGTCAAATTATGCGATCTATTTCATGCTATTTGCTGTTATTGACATGCCTTTTTATGGGGCACTACCTGCAGGCACAGCAAACGCTTTCCCTCAAACAAGCCATTCAAACGGCAACAGAAAATTACGGACGGATCAAAGCCAAGGCTGCTTATGCGGAGGCCGCAAACGCAGCAGTTTCACAAGCCAAACGGGATTACCTGCCTAACTTTTCGTTGTCTGCCCAGCAGGTATATGGCACGGTCAACGGGCAAAACGGCCCTGCGTACGGGTTCGGTGGGCTGGGCGTGAGCTCATCCGGCTTACCCCTTCCGGACCAGAATTGGAATGCAGCGTTCGGCGCCCTGTATTTAGGCAACATTAACTGGGAAGTTTTTGCGTTCGGCCGTGCTCACGAACGGATGAAGACCGCAGCGGCGGCAGCCACGCGCGAGCAGCGGGACTATCAACAGGAAGTATTTCAGCACCGCGTAAAGGTGGCCGCAGCCTACCTTAACCTCCTGGCTGCGCAACGGCTCACGGAATCCTATCGCAAAAACCTGGCACGGGCGGATACCTTCCGCCAAGTCACCGTCACCCGCGCCCTGAACGGGCTCATTGCCGGCGTAGATTCGTCACAGGCCAATGCGGAAGTTTCGAACGCGCATATTGCATTAGTCAAAGCCCAAGACCTTGAACAGGAACAAGCCACTCAGCTCGCCGTATTGATGGGCGTAGCGCCTACTGAATTCAGGCTGGACAGCTTTTTCTTCACCCGCATCCCCAATACGTTGGGCGAATTGTCCAGCGATTCGGTACTTTCAGGGCATCCTGAATTGCAGTGGTACCAAAGCCGCGTGGACTTCAATGACCGGCAGGCACGGTACTTCAAAACGTTTAGTTTTCCGACCGTATCGCTGGTGGGCGTTTTTCAGACGCGCGCCTCGGGGTTTTCCAGCAATTACGCGCAGGACCAGCATGCATATACCCGGAGTTACTGGGACGGCATTAATCCCTCACGCACCAATTACCTCCTGGGGCTGGGCATTACTTGGAACATTACGCAGATCGCGCGCGTTGCCATGCAGATAAAAGCCCAGCAGCTCGTTTCCACAGGCCTACGTGAAGAATATCACCTGGCTAGCCAGCAGCTTTCTGCTCAATTGCAGTTGGCAGACGCTAAGATTGCAAATGCCCTGCGAAATTACCGGGAAGCACCCATACAGGTAAAAGCCGCAGCGGAAGCTTATCAACAGCGAACCGTGCTGTATAACAACGGACTTGCCAACTTGGTCGATGTTACGCAAGCGCTGTATGCGCTGGTTCGCGCTGAAACCGACCGGGATATCGCCTATAACAATGTGTGGCAGGCATTTCTGCTCAAAGCCGCCGCCTCGGGAGATATTGAACTTTTTATGAATGAATTATAGCCGTCTATGAACTTAATCCGCTTTGCACTCCGTAAACCCATCACCATCCTGGTTATTGTAGCCGGCCTGTTTTTCTTCGGCATCAAAGCAATTAGCTCCATCAAGGTGGATATCTTTCCTAAACTTGACCTGCCGGTCATATACCTTTCCCACCCGTTTTCGGGTTATACACCGGATCAAATGGAAGCGATGTTTGGCAAGCAGTATATCAACATTATGCTGTTTGTCAATGGCATCAAGAGTATTGAGACCAAAAACATACAGGGGCTTACGCTGATGAAAATCAGCTTCTATCCCGGCACGGATATGGCTCAGGCGGCCGCCGAGCTCACCGGTTTCGCCAATCGCATTCAAGCCATCTTCCCGGCAGGCTCGAACCCGCCGTTCATCATCCGGTTTGATGCTTCCACACTCCCCGTGGGCCAGTTAGTGTTGAGCAGCGATATACGCAACAATAATGAACTGGCGAACCTGGCCAACACCTATGTGCGGGCTTCATTCACCCGTATCCCCGGCCTTGTAGCGCCGCCGCCTTTTGGCGGCAATGTGCGCACGGTGGTCATCAAAGTGGATCCCGAACGGCTCCGCTCGCATAATCTTTCACCGGACCAATTGGTTGCCGCGCTACGCTTCAACAATCAAACTTCCCCTTCGGGCAACGTACGTGTTGGAGATAAAAACTACATCACCCCGACAAACACACTCATAAAGGGGATCCGAGATTTCGAAAACATTCCCCTGTTTAAGGGCGGCGTATCTAATCTGTACCTACGCGATGTCGCCTCGGTGGAAGACGGTGCAGACATTGCCGCCGGGTATGCCTTGGTCAATGGCCGCCGTTCGGTATACCTCAATGTCTCGAAAAACGCTGATGCTTCTACCTGGGAAGTGGTACAAAACCTAAAAAAATCACTGCCCGTCATTCAAAGCCAACTTCCCGAGGATGTACAATTGCGTTATGAGTTTGACCAATCCACATATGTCATCAACTCGGTAAAAAGCTTGCTCACCGAAGGCGCTATCGGTGCCATCCTGACGGGGTTAATGGTCATCCTGTTCTTGGGTGACTTGCGGGGTGCACTCATTGTGATACTTACGATTCCTACATCGATCATTTCCGGCGTGCTGTTCCTGAGTCTTTTTGGACAAACGATTAACATCATGACGCTCAGCGGACTTGCCTTGGCGATTGGTATTCTCGTGGATGAAAGTACCGTGACCATCGAAAACATTCATCAACACCTTGACATGGGTAAGCCCAAGGCATTAGCCATCTGGGATGCATGTAAAGAAATTGCTTTCCCCAAATTGCTCATCCTGCTTTGTATATTGGCCGTATTTGCTCCAGCGTTTACAATGGGAGGTATACCGGGATCGCTATTCCTGCCACTGGCACTGGCCATCGGCTTCAGTATGATCATTTCTTACTTTCTGGCACAGACGTTTGTGCCCGTGATGGCCAACTGGATGATGAAGGTCAAGCATCGCAGGAACGAACGCGGACAAGCGATGAGCGACGCGGAAGAATTCGCCGCTTCGGGCCTGGATGCCGAAAGCGAAACGGATACGTGGAGCCAAAAGAAAGTGCTGGTAGAACGCGAAGACAGCAACCGGGACGGCAAAGTAAGCTTCTTTGAACGGATGCGCATGCGATACCTCCGCTTCATCGAGCGGATGATGCCCTATCGCAAACCGATAGTGGCCACTTACCTCGTGGTGGTATGCGGTGTTGCGGCAGTGCTCATGATGAACATCGGCAGGGATGTCCTGCCTAAGGTAAACGGCCGCCAGTTTCAGGTACGTTTACGCGCGGCGGAAGGCACCCGAATCGAGTACACGGAAAAAATTACGCTGGATGCGCTGGCAGCTATTAAAGACATTGTAGGTGCGGAAAACATCGCCATTACTTCTGCCTACGTTGGCAACCACCCGTCGCTGTTTTCCATCAGTCCGATTTTCCTTTGGATGGCCCAGCCGCATGAAGCGGTTGTCCAAGTGTCATTAGCCGAACACTACCACACCGATTTGGATGGGCTGAAGGAACGTATCCGTCAACGGTTAAGGACCGAACTGCCTGACGTAAAGCTTTCTTTTGAACCGATCGAACTTACCGAGAAAATACTCAGCCAGGGATCGCCGACCCCCATCGAAGTGCGGCTATCCGGACGGGACAAGGCACTGAGCCAGCAATATGCCCAACATGTCATCGACAAGCTCTCCGCCGTACCCTATTTGAGGGATGTACAGCTGGGCCAGTCCGTCAATTATCCAGCTATTAACATTGAGGTCGATCGTGTCCGAGCGGCTCAGTTGGGATTGGACATGACCGATATAAGCCGCTCACTTATCGCGGCGACATCGTCTTCCCGGTTTACCGAAAAAAACACGTGGGTAGACGCCGAAGCGGGCCTGAGTTATAGCGTGCAGGTGCAAGTACCCGAAAGCGAAATGGCCAGCATCAATGACATCGCGGAGATACCGCTGCTTAGCAACAGCGCGCGCCCCGTGCTCGGCGATGTGGCAACGATCACGACCGGCACCACCAACGGCGAAAACGACAACCTGGGGGCGTTGCCGATGCTGTCCGTGACGGCCAACCTCAGCGATGTGGATCTAAATACGGCGGCAAAAGACGTGAAGGCGGCAATTGCCTCGCTGGGCGAGCTGCCCCGAGGGCTTAGCATCGAACTGATTGGATTGAGCCAAACCCTGGATGACACGATGAGCAGCCTAGAAAACGGGCTCATGGTGGCCATCGTCGTAATTTTCCTGATGTTGGCTGCTAACTTCCAATCGTTTAAAGTTTCGGGCATCGTACTGGCTACCGTGCCGGCCGTGATTGTAGGTTCATTGCTGCTGCTAATGGCTACCGGCTCCACGTTGAACCTCCAATCGTATATGGGAATGATTATGTCCGTGGGTGTATCCATATCCAATGCGGTGCTGCTGATTACCAACGCCGAGCAGCTCCGCAAGCATAATGGGGATGCCCTATTGGCTGCGCGGGAGGCTGCGGCTTTACGAATGCGCCCTATTTTGATGACAGCCTTGGCAATGATTGTCGGCATGATCCCCATGGCCATTGGTCATGGGGAGGGCGGCGACCAATCTTCACCATTAGGCCGGGCAGTAATTGGCGGGTTGGCGGCCTCTACGGTTGCTGCACTTTTTATCCTACCACTTGTATTTGGCTGGGGCCAAGCGAAAGCCTCTACGCAAAGCGTATCTTTGGATCCAGAAGATGAAGAAAGCATACATTATATCCAATCGAAAACATGATGACTAGAACGATTCTGATGATAGCACTGCTTGCAAGTACTACTGCTTGGCACGCGTGCAGCCCTTCAAATGCAGAAAACGAATCCGGTGGTTCCGCGGCAATTGAAGCCGCAGCGCCAGCCATTGCCGCATTCGAACTGAAGCCTGACCGGTTATCATCAACGCTCAAGATACCGGGCGAGCTGGTCGCCTACCAACAGGTAGACCTGTATGCCAAAGTCAGCAGCTTCATAAAAACGCTGCATGCCGATGTCGGCAGCGAAGTACGCGCCGGGCAGTTGCTGGCCACGTTGGAGGCCCCCGAACTTAATTCACAGCTGCTGGGCGCTGCATCTCGGCTTAAATCACAAGAGGCCACCTACCTGGCCAGCAAAGCCACGTATGAGCGCCTGCTACAGACCAGCAAAACGCCGGGCACGGTGTCGCAGAACGATCTGGACCTCGCCTTGGCGCGTCAAAACGCGGATCTCGCCCAGCTGGAAGCTGCCAAGGCCGCTCATGCCGAGGTGACCGATATGCGCAATTACCTGGAAATACGTGCTCCGTTCAGCGGCGTGATAACTGCGCGCAATGTCAGTCCCGGAGCTTATGTGGGACCTACCGGCCGCGGTTCGGAAGCACCCATTTTTACCCTGCAAGATCATCAGCGGCTCCGGCTGGTCGTCAGCATACCTGAAGCGTACACCGGCTATCTACAAAAAAACGGCGAGGTGACCTTCACGGTCAAGTCGCTCCCCAACCAGCCATTCGAGGCCCATGTGAACCGACTGGCAGGCGCGCTCGACACCCGGCTGCGATCGCAACGTATCGAGATGGATGTGAATAATGCCGAAAAACGATTGCTGCCCGGAATGGTAGCTGAAGTAAACATCCCACTTAATGGACTTGCCAACGGTTTCGCGATCCCATCGTCAGCCGTGTTAAATAGTACACAGGGTGTATATGTCATCAAAGTGGAAGACAACAAGGCCAGCTGGGTGCCGATTACGACGGGGAATATAACACCGGACAAAACCGAGGTATTCGGCGATATTAAGGAAGGCGATAGGCTCGTCCTACGGGCGAACGAGGAAATCAGAAACAACTCAGCCGTGTCCATCACACTGTCCGCGCCCTAATCCCAACGCCTGTATCAGGCGGTCGCGCGAAGACACATTCCTTGCCTTCGGCGTTTAGGATATTTGTTTTCTAAAACAAATACGCCTAAACGCTGTATATTACTTTGTCCAGCATACCTTCAAAACAAACACATACGCAAGCCAGCTATCGGAAGATAATGATCGAACTAATTAGAAGGCTATGAAAAAACGTGTTTGCCCGCGGATGCTTTGGGGCATCAGTTGCTGTTTATTGTTCTTTATCGGCAATTTGAAAGGCTATGCCGCATCCTGCTTGATTTTTGGCCAAGAAACCATTCGCCAGGACACGATAAAAAAAGACGTCGCCCGACAGGACACCGCACAACGGGATACCGCAGCACCCGACACGGCACAACGCGTGGTAAAGGGCAAAGTCACGGACGACAAGGAGATTCCGCTCGCTGGTGTAACCATCGGGATCAAGGGGTCAGAAATAGGGACCCAGTCTGATGAGCAGGGAGGATTCGAGATTCGTTCGCCGACCGACTCGGCGGCCATCCTTACCTTTTCGATGCTCGGTTTCGAGCCGTTCGAAATGCCTCTCAGCGTCGCCGACGGACAGACTGTCGTGCTCATTCCTTCCGAAGCTGAAACGCTGGAGGAAGTGGTCGTGATCGGATACGGCACCGTGCAGCGGGAAAACCTCACGGGTGCGGTCAGCTCACTTGAGGGCCAAGCGTTCCAAAATAACGCTATCACCAACACCGAAGAGGGCATCGCCGGCAAAATCGCAGGCGTACGGGTGAGCCAAAGTACAGGCGGACCGGGGAAGGCAGCAAACATCAAGATACGGGGCATCAATTCCATCACAGCTTCCAGCAACCCCCTATACGTGATTGACGGAATCCAGCAGGATCATATGCGTAATGTAAATCCGCGGGATATCGCATCGATAGAGGTGTTGAAAGATGCGGCTTCAGCAGCGATATATGGTGCACGAGGCGGCAACGGCGTTATCGTTATCACGACCAGAGAGGGCGCCGCAGGCAAGACGAGCGTGGAGTTCAACAGTTATGCCGGCTACCAACAGGTAGACCGGTTTCTGCCCATGATGAACACGCAGGAGTATACCGCGTATATCCGTTACCTACGGGATTCACGGTTCCAGCAGGCCGGCGGCGATCTTTCACTCCCACTTACCAGCCGGCCGGCAGAATTTCAATACCCCGAGAGTTACCTCAACCCCGCATCCTTACCTGACAATAATTGGCAAGATATCGTGTATCATCATGCTCCGATGCAAAACTACGCGTTGACGGTGTCCGGGGGTGGCGAGGTAGGCACCTTTCTGCTCTCGGGGTCATACCTCCGACAGGATGGGGTGATGCGGCATACCGGATTCGAACGCTATAATTTACGGGCAAACACAAGCTTCAATATCGGCGAAAAGATCCGGCTCGGAGCGAACGTGGCCACATCTTTCAATATCATGAATGACCCCGAAACGGATGGCAAGGAGAGCAATGCCCACTATGCCTTAGCTATGCCTCCGGTGGTCGGTATCGACGAAAACACGGTTGCAACCGGCTTTTCGCCGGCGCAGACCTACGTCAATCCCCTGGCACGCCTGCGCGAAATGACCGCTCGCTCCAAAGCCAATGAGATACAACTCAACAGTTTTGCGGAGTACGAGCCCATCGAAACGCTGACCTTGCGCACCCAACTGGGCTACATCTTTACGCATGCCGCCTATAACGAATTTATTCCAGCGAATGTCAACCCTGGCGCACAGGCCGTCGGTTACGGATCGAGCACAGACAACGGCACCTTCAGCATACAGAATACCGCGACTTACCGCCCTTATCTTGGGGATGATCACATGCTGGAAATCCTGGGCGGCCAGCAGTATGAATTTATACGGCAGGATATCCTGGCGGCTTCGGCTGACGGCTATCCCAACGACCTGCTACCGACATTGAACAATGCCAACAATCCGCTGCTTGCCAGCACTACTATCGGCGAAAGCGCTACAGCTTCGTTCTTCGGACGGATACAATATCAATGGCTGGATAGGTATTTGCTCTCGGCCAGCGCCCGCTACGACGGGTCTTCCCGGTTCGGTGCAAACAACAAGTGGGGCCTTTTCCCAGCGGTATCCGCCGGATGGAAGATCAATAGCGAGCCGTTCTTGAGCGACGTAGTATGGCTTTCACTCCTGAAAATACGGGGGTCAATCGGTAAGGCCGGCAACGACCGCATCGGCAACTACGAACACATTTCGCTCCTCGGGCTTCAGGACTACAACCTCAACGGCAAACGCGTGATCGGTTTGGTGCCGAGCAACATTGCCAACGAAAACCTGAGCTGGGAAACAACCCTGTCGCGTGATATCGGCCTGGATTTCTGGCTGCTGGATAACCGTATACAGCTAACTGCCGACGCCTACTTTAATAAGACGTCCGATCTCCTGCTCAATGTGCCGACCAGCCGCATAAGCGGTTTTTCCTTCATGCGGAGTAATATCGGAGAGGTGACAAACAAAGGCATCGAGCTACAACTCACAACCGAAAACATAAAGGGCGAGACGTTCTCTTGGACAACTTCGCTCAACTTCTCCAAAAACAACAACCGTGTCCGCTCCCTTGCTCCGGGAATCGATGAGCTTATCCAGCTGAGCACGCTTAACGACTTCAATGCTTATGCGACAATCGTGGGCCAGCCTATTGGCAGCTTCTTTATGTACCAAACCGATGGGGTGCTCCTGCCGGAACATTTTGACGCCGATGGCAATGCATTGGTACCCATCGTCAATGGGCAGCTGGAGGGCAATATCCGCATCGTAGACCGCAATGGTGACGGCGTAATCAATGAGCAGGATCACACGATCGTGGGTAATGCGCAGCCGGATTTCCTTTGGGGGCTGTCAAGCCGAATGAGCTATAAGGGCTTTGACTTCAGCTTTGACATCCAGGGCCAGCAGGGAGGCGATCTTTTCTACCAGGGGCGACGGGGCTTCAACAACGGATTGGGCGAGGGCACCAACCAATACCGTGATTGGCTGCATGCCTACAAGCCTGCCAGATTTGCGGGCAATATCCCGTCAGGGATAGACATGAGCTGGGACGGTGTGACACCCAGCGTTGTGGGCGTAAACCCGGCGTATAACGACACGTGGGTCTACGATGCGACGTTTGTGCGGATACGCAATATCACATTGGGTTACAACTTCGCCAGTTCGCTGCTCAAGAAGTGGGATATCAGTGCGATACGCCTGTACATCATGGCCGATAACCTGCACACGTTTACCCGATATCCGGGCTCCAACCCCGAAGCCAATAATGCCGGGGGTGGCGGCACATCGGAAAACACCCAACCGGGTACCGACTATGGTGGATACCCGATATCCAAACGCTTTACCATGGGAGTTAATGTTTCTTTTTAAACCGCCAACGCTTAGACAGTCATGAAAACGATACGAATTGTACTATTTGCCTTTACGCTACAAGTAGTCTGGGGGTGTAACAAAGACCTGGAACTGACTCCGGAATCGGATTATAACGCGGCGGACTTTTACCGATCGGTCAATGATTTCCGCCAGGCGCTGTTCGGTGCTTATGGCGGGCTGCGCAGTGTACACGGCTTTGATTATCCGATGCTGGTGGAAAGTCTCAGTGACAATGTCAATACGCAACAGAACACCGCGAATCTCCCCGCAGCGCGGTTTGGCTTTACCGCTGGCGATGATTTGGTGTTGGGTGTATGGGGAGCCTACTGGTCGGTCATCAACCGGACCAATAACATCTTGGACCAGATCGACGAAGGGGAGTTCCCCGACGAAAATGTACGCACCATCATGCGTGGTGAGACGCGTTTCATCCGGGGCTTCTGCTACTTCCAACTCGGCTGGCTATTTGGTGGTGTACCCTTAATCAACCGTGTGATGACAGCCGAGGAGGTAACCGCGATAGCCCGTAGCTCACAGGAGGAGACCTTTGCCTTTGCCGCAGCGGATCTGGAAGCAGCCGGAGAAGTGCTTCCCGAAAGTCAGGGCGGCGATAACCTGGGGCGTGCAACACGTTACGCAGCCAAAGGCATCCTTGCACGCCTGCATCTTTACATGGGCAATCACGAGGCTGCCCGCCCGCTCCTGGAGGAAATACTGGCCTATGAAGGCTTAAGCCCTTACCCCGAGTTCGTCGATTGTTTCCTCAACACCCGGGACAACGGCTCGGAGCATGTCTTCCAAATCCAATATACCGCCGGATTGGTAAACCAAGGCAACCCGCTGGTATACTCTCTGGTACCTGAAAACCTACGGTCAGCGCAATTCCCGCAAGGTGGACGCTCCACCTGGGTGGCGGTATCGGACGACCTGTACGAAGCATATGATACCACCGATGTCCGCCGTGACGTTACTATCCAAAAGGGCTATACAACGGTCAACAATGTCGTAGACAGTATGACGCAGCTCTTTGTCAAATTTTCACATGGCACCGTGCCCATCAATAACATCGATAACGACGTCAACTTCCCCATCCTGCGGATAACCGACGTGCAGCTCATGTATGCCGAAGTATTGAACGAAATGGGATACGAGCCCGATGGCGAAGCTTTCGTCCTGCTCAATACCGTACGCAGCCGCGCCGGTTTGGACAGTTTGACAAGCGCTGACCTCCCAGATCAGCAGGTATTCCGCGATTCGCTATTCAAGGAACGCCGGCTGGAATTTGCCTGTGAAGCGCTGCGGTGGTTTGATATTGTGCGGCAAGGACCCGAACGGGCAACCGCCATCATGAATGCGTATCTGGCCCGCCCCGAAGAAGGGGGCGGCTCGCTGGTATTCGATCCCAAATACTTACTGATGCCTATTCCCGAAAGTGAGTTGCGCACCAACCCGTCATTAACACAAAACCCCGGCTATTGAGACCGGGGTTTTGCAAGGGTTTGCCTATTGGAATTTTTTCGCGTTTATTTTCCGTTCATTCTCCGTAAGGTATATCTTACGGAGCCGGATATTCTGCGGCGTCACCTCAATATACTCATCCGCCTGGATGTATTCCATCGATTCCTCAAGCGAAAACTTGATTGCCGGGGCGATGCGCACATTGTCATCACTGCCCGAAGCACGCATGTTGGTCAGCTGTTTGCCCTTTACAAGGTTGACGACCAAATCATTATCCCGGATATGCTCACCCACTATCTGCCCTTCATACACTTCTACACCGGGTTCAACAAAGAAGCGGCCGCGGTCTTGCAGTTTGTCGATGGAATAGGCTGTGGTCTGTCCTTTTTCCATGGATACCAATACCCCTGCCAAACGGCCAGGGATGGGGCCTTTCCAAGGTTCGTAAGCCTTGAAACGGTGTGCCATCACGGCTTCACCGGCCGTAGCGGTGAGCACATTGTTGCGCAGGCCGATGATACCACGTGAGGGGATGTCAAACTCAAGGTGCTGCATATCGCCCTTGGTTTCCATCACCAGAAGTTCACCCTTACGCTGCGTCACCAGTTCGATCACTTTGCCAGACACTTCTGCGGGTACGTCTACCACCAGCGTTTCAATCGGCTCGCACTTCACGCCGTCAATCTCTTTGATGATGACCTGAGGTTGGCCAACCTGCAACTCGTATCCCTCGCGGCGCATGGTCTCAATCAGTACCGACAGGTGCAGGATACCCCGCCCATAGACCAGGTACGAATCAGGAGATTCGGTAGGCACGACCTTAAGAGCGAGGTTTTTCTCCATTTCTTTATACAACCGTTCCTGGAGGTGGCGTGAAGTCACGAACTTTCCCTCTTTGCCGAAGAATGGCGAGTTGTTGATGGTGAACAGCATGTTCATCGTAGGCTCATCGATTTTGATGACCGCCAATTGCTCGGGATTTTCAAAATCGGCAATGGTATCCCCGATGTCAAACCCTTCGATACCCACTACGGCGCAAATATCACCGGCTTTGACTTCCTGCACCTTTACCCGGCCGAGGCCTTCGAACGTATGCAGTTCCTTCACGCGGGATTTAACGATTTTGCCATCGCGCTTTACCAACGATACCGGTTGGTTTTCCTTGATGGTGCCACGGGCAACACGGCCGATGGCAATACGGCCCACAAAAGAAGAATAATCCAGCGAAGTAACTTGCATTTGCAAGGTCCCGTCTACATAAGGCGCAGCCGGGATGTGCTGGAGAATGGCTTCGAGTAAATCCGTGAAATCTTCCTTCGGTGCTTTCCAGTCTGTAGACATCCACCCTTGCTTGGAGGAGCCATATAGCACCGGAAAATCCAATTGTTCTTCCGTAGCATCGAGGCTGAAAAACAAATCAAAGACAGCCTCATAGACCTCGTCAGGGCGGCAGTTTTCCTTGTCGACCTTGTTGACCACCACGATGGGCTTTAACCCCAGGCCCAACGCCTTCTGCGTCACAAATCGGGTTTGCGGCATTGGCCCTTCAAAAGCGTCTACCAGGAGGATGACGCCATCAGCCATTTTCAGCACCCGCTCCACTTCACCGCCAAAGTCGGCGTGGCCCGGCGTATCAATGATGTTTATCTTGACGTCCTTATACCGCACGGAGACGTTTTTAGAGACGATGGTAATGCCCCGCTCGCGTTCGAGGTCGTTGTTGTCCAGTATCAGTTCACCGGTTTGTTCGTTATCACGAAAGAGATTGGTGAAGTGGAGGATTTTGTCTACCAAGGTGGTCTTGCCGTGGTCTACGTGGGCGATAATCGCTATGTTTCTGATTTTTTGCATTCCAGCAACCTATTTGTCAATTTTTAAGGGCGCAAAGGTAAGGAAAATCCATGAGAATCAGGAGATTTTTTTATCTAACCGATGGTTTTCAAACATTTCGATGGCGGTCTTAAGGAGCCCCATCTCACCAATACCCAATACTAAAAGTCCGATAGAAACTTCAGCCAACGCTTCGTTGGCTGTCAAAAAAAGGCCAACGCCTCCAAAAACCATGAAGGTAAAGGCCGAAAAAAACAGGAGACCCAACGCGATTTTGCCCTTTTTGGGGCTTTCCCAAATTCGTCTCGAAAGTTTGTTCTGTGTCTTATTGGTATCTTGCAGCGCCGAAAAGCTAATGGCCACCCCCATAAAAAGCAGGATGTTGTTTATATCTTGAAACAGCAAAACCCTATCGCGAAAGGCAAAAATATCATAATACAATTTCCCGATGTAGAACAGGGCAAGCAACATCAGCGGGTATTGCAAGTAACTGATGTAGTGGAACGTATCTTTTATTGATGGTTTTTTCATTCGTTGCAGGAGCTACTGCTTTCGTTACAGCCGAAACTAAGCATACCGTACGATCACTTAATGACCCCCAAATCCTTACCTACCTTCGTAAACGCTGCGATGGCTTTGTCAAGATGCTGCTGATCGTGCGCCGCCGAGAGCTGTACGCGGATGCGGGCTTTGCCCTTGGGCACCACCGGATAATAAAAGCCAATAACATAAATCCCTTCGTCCAGCATCCTGGCGGCAAACTCCTGAGCCAATGGGGCGTCATAGAGCATGACGGGCACAATGGGGTGCTCTCCTGGTTTGATATCAAACCCCGCCGCCGTCATCTTCTCGCGAAAATATTTCGTGTTGTACTCCAGCTTGTCACGCAATTCGGTGGTTTCACTCAACATATCCAATACCGCGATGGACGCCCCTGCGATGGCGGGGGCAAGCGTATTGGAAAACAAATAAGGGCGTGACCGCTGCCGAAGCATGTCGATGATTTCCTTACGGCCGGAGGTGAAACCTCCCGATGCACCGCCCAATGCCTTGCCCAAGGTCCCGGTGATGATATCTACCCGGTCCATCACGCCATGCAATTCATGCGTACCACGGCCCGTCTTGCCGATAAACCCCGTGCAGTGTGACTCATCGATCATGACCAGCGCTTCATACTGATCGGCCAAATCACAGATTTTGTCCAGCGGTGCGACGCTTCCATCCATAGAAAAAGCCCCATCCGTCACGATGATCCGATGCCGGGCGCCCTGCGCGGCTTTGAGCTGTTCTTCTAAATCGGTCAGATCACAATTTTTATAGCGAAACCGCTGCGCCTTGCAGAGGCGTACGCCATCAATGATAGATGCATGGTTCAGCTCATCCGAAATGATGGCGTCCTCGGCACCGAATAAGGGTTCGAACACACCGCCGTTGGCGTCGAAAGCCGCCGCATAGAGGATCGTGTCTTCTGTGCCAAGAAACGCTGAAATCTTGGCTTCCAACGCTTTGTGAATATCCTGGGTGCCGCAGATGAAGCGTACGGATGACATCCCGTAACCATGCGTATCAATAGCCTGTTTGGCTGCCGCGATGACTTTGGGGTGCGAAGAAAGCCCTAAATAGTTGTTTGCACAAAAGTTGACCACTTCAGCACCGCTTTGGACTTTGATAGCTGCTCCTTGGGGACCGACGATAATGCGTTCGGTTTTGTACAATCCTGCGTCTTTGATAGCCTGCAATTCTTGTTGCAGTACGGGTTGGAGGGTTTTATACATGACTGCTGGGTTTTGGTGGCAAAAATAGGCTTTTTTAGGATAAGACGGCGGCAAATCTTATTGTATTTGGAATATCTTTCCATCGAAAGTCAAACACCCCAAGGGTGGGCCACCTAAGCGTTAGGCGGCGGATTCGAATTGTTTCTTTAAGGAACACCATTAAATGGTTACCTTTGTGCCATGGCGCGTGAAATCTATGAAACCAAACGGAAAGCACTAAAAATCAACCTTAATGAAGAAATCTACGGCACATTCGCGGAGATAGGTGCGGGACAGGAAGTCGCCCGGAATTTTTTCAATGCTGGTGCAGCTTCCGGAACCATTGCAAAAACGATGTCTGCCTACGATATGGCGTTTAGCGATGCCATCTACGGCACCGAAGAGTCTGGGCGGTATGTCAGCAGGTCACGGCTGCGGAGAATGCTGGAACACGAGTATAGGCTGCTCACCGAGCGGCTTACTGGCGAAAAATACCAAAACAAACGGCTTTTCGCCTTCGCGAATACGGTGACGGCGCTCAACTTCAGCAAAACCAACGACCCGCACGGTTGGCTTGGCATCCGATTCCAGCACGAGGCCGGTGGAGAGCCCAACGAAATTATCTTCCATGTCCGGCTGTTGGACAGTGATAACCTCCTGCAGCAAAAAGTACTGGGCATCCTTGGTGTGAACCTTGTTTTTGCGGCTTATTATTATAGGCAAGACGTACAAACGATGATCGAATCCTTGGTAGACAACCTCTCACAGGGATCGATAGAAATCGACCTGGTAAAAATCAGTGGCCCAGCCTTCAGGGATGTGAATGAGCGGCTGATTAACCTTTATCTCATTGCCAAAGGGTACTCCAAAGCCGCCATTTTCAACCCGCAAGGTTCGGCCTACCAAAGCAAGGATCTCCTATATAAAAAGGACATCATGATCCTGCGTACCAAATATCGGCAGAAGTCCAATCCCAATTTTGATTTGTTTAACCTGGCCGTAGACCAGTTTAAGCGCAACCTTGGTATCAAAGACGATAACCTGGTGGTCATGATTGAGGTGCTCATGACCAACGTCCTTGATCAGACACCGCAGTTTACCAACGAAGACCTGCAGTATTTCGCCGAACGTGCGGAATACCTTTGTAGCACCGGCAACCATATTTTGGTTTCCAACTTCACCCGAAATCATTACTTAGCTGAGTACCTGGCCCAATTCAAGCCACGCAATGTTGGCATTTCAACGAATATCTCCAATCTACGGAATATTTTCAACTCCAAGCAGTATACCAAAGGTAATTATACCGATGAGCTGCTGGCTTATGTAAGCGGGCTGTTTAGCAAGAATGTGAAGTTATATGCATACCCGTATCTCAATAAACAACACAATCAGATTGTGACGACGGCGAACATGCCGGTATCGGACGAGGCACGGCCGCTCTTTGAGTTTCTTGTGAAGAACAACTACATCATTGACATCGAAAATTACGATGAGCGCTATGTAAAAACGGTGTAAATGGCGGCTGGTAAGTGGCCAGTGACGGCCTGTGGGCCTGGCAAAAAATACGGAATGAAAACAGAAAATGTCATACTGGTTGATGAATACGACCATGAGTTGGGTGTGATGGAGAAGTTGCAGGCCCACCAGCAGGGAATGTTGCACCGCGCTATCAGCGTTTTCGTATTTGATAAGGAAGGCCGGTTGCTCCTCCAGCAGCGGGCTGCCCACAAATACCATAGCGCCAACCTGTGGACCAACACCTGCTGCAGCCACCCTAATCCCGGCGAGGCAGCATCCGCGGCGGCACATAGACGACTGCACGAAGAGATGGGCCTCAAAACTCCCTTGACGTTTGCCTTTACCTTTGTATACCGCGCCGCTTTTGACAACGGCTTGGTCGAGCATGAGTTTGATCATGTATTCATCGGACAGGCTGCTGGCCTGCACCCCACACCAAACCCCGATGAAGTAGCTACCTACCGCTGGGCAAGCGCCGCTGAGATCGAGCACGAACTGCACACGCACCCGGAGGTTTATACCGAATGGTTTAAACTGATTTACAAACGGGTGTTCGAACTAGCTAAACAAATTTAGTGTAGCCGCTTCACCAACTGCTCCTCCACAGCTTTGAAGACTTGCTGTGGCTTTTGGTTGCGCCAGCTCATGTCATTAAGTACACCGCCGAAATTAATAAAGTAATCGATGTTGTTGGATTTGAATTCGTCTACCACGTGGTCGCGGAAATTGATTCCCGCTATCCAGCCATCTTCGATATCCTGAAACCACTCCTCATAATAGCAATCGTCAGACGAATGGAAGTTCAATACATTTTCTCCGATCATGATGAATTTGCTGATACCTGCATCAATCATGATGTCAATCACCTCGCGCTTGAGCAACATGATATCATTGTAGATGGCATCGTTCCATTCGCCAATCAGCTCAATGATCGTGTAACCTCGCTGATAATCAGCAAATAAAATCTTGAGATACAACGTGCTGGAACCGAAGCTATCCCATTGGGGATGCAATAAAAAGTTATAGATCTGCTTGTCAAATTCAAACTCGCTGTATTCTGTACCGTAAAAAGGGGATAATTCATCTTCAGCAGCGACGTAATCATCTCTCCAGCGGTAATAAGGCTCAATCTCGTGCATCGCTTTTCCGTATTATATTTTTACAAACTTAGCTAAATTGCTGTTTAAATGCAATTTGTGAAACGGTATTCAGTCACGATTATTCGCGGCACAACCGATCAAATTGCGCCGGGGAATGACACATAGGCTGTCGATGGAAAATCGGGCGATTCAAACGGCGCAGCGTGTGTATAATTCATGCAATTTTTATGCGATAGCCACCAAAAATGCAGAAAACTATTTAATTTAGCGCAGGTTATCAATGATATGCGCAAGGAGACAAGAAGAAACCTGTTTATAGCAGCCACATATGGCGCTGCCTTATTTCTTGGTATATTGCTCGGGCAGAACTACGCGGACGAAAATTCGCGCACGGGCGGGGCTAGCCTATTGCCGTTAGGTATTTCTGAAAAAACGGGTAAGGTGCAACGCATCATTGATCTCATTGCCAGCAATTACGTAGACAGTGTAGATATCGACCAGTTGCAGCACCTGGCCATCGATGAAATTGTGAGCCAACTGGATCCGCATTCCGAATACTTGCGGCCCAATCAGGCGCTTAAGCAACATGAAACCCTCGAAGGCACTTTTGAAGGTATCGGCATCGAATATTACATCCTCAATGATACGCTGATGACCGTTGGGCTGATTAACGGTGGGCCCGCACAACGGGCCGGTATACGGGTGGGCGATAAACTTATCGCCATCAACGGAGATACCGTGGCCGGCGTGCGCATCACGGATAAAGCCATTGAAGGAAAGATCCGTGGGCGCAAAGGCACAGCCATTGAAATCAGCATCAACCGCAATGGGAAGGATTTGCCGCTGCCCATTAAAGTAATGCGTGACCGCGTGGAAGTGAGCAGTATTGATGCCGCGTATATCATTGACAGCGCTACAGCATACATCAAAATCAGGCGTTTCGGGGCCAGAACAGCTGACGACTTCAAGCAGGCGCTCCAAAACCTGAAGAAGCAGGGCGCACAGCGGCTGATATTGGATCTAAGGGAAAACGGCGGCGGGTATTTCAACGCAGCTACGGCGCTGGCCAGCCAATTTTTCGAAGACAAGCGGCTGATTGTATATACAGAAGGGGCACATGAGCCCCGGGTGGATTACTATTCCAGCGCCAATGGCATTTTCGGCGAGGGCGATCTGGTGGTGCTTATTGACGAGCAATCGGCTTCGGCCAGTGAGATTGTAGCCGGTGCCATACAAGATCTGGAGCGGGGCATTATCGTTGGGCGCCGATCATTCGGCAAAGCCCTCGTTCAGGAGCAGTTTGGCTTTGGCGATGGCTCAGCGCTCAACCTTACCGTGGCCCGATATTATACCCCGCTGGGCCGATCCATCCAGCGTTCGTACACCGTACATACCGGCAAGGATGTGCAGGTTACAAATTTGCCGGCCCAGGGAAAAAGTGAGGTAGATACCATCATCTATAAAACCGAATCCGGCAAGCTGGTGTACGGTGGCGGAGGCATTTCTCCCGATATATGGGTGCCTATTGATAGCAGCGGTATCAGTGCGCTATACCGCAAAATACGGCGGGCCAACCTCATTGAGACTTACGTTTACGGAAGACTTACCAAGTCCTTGCCTGCCTACGCGGTGGAAAACTACTTAAAAGGCTACTTCCTGCCCGACAAGGAATACCAAAATTTCCTGCAACACATACGCGAAAAAGGCATTGAATACACGCCGAATGAAGCAAACGCCGTGAAGCCTCTGATCCGTACCGATATCGAAGCGTTATTGGGCCGTTATTACTTTGGCAGCGAAGCCTTTTTCCGCGTGCGAAACCGTTCGGATAATGTGCTCGCTCAAGCCTTGTTAACTTTGCAAACAGAGTAGTAACCTCAATAAGCTTATTTCACGACTTGCCCATCCAGCAGCTCAACAATCCGGTTGCCGTATTCGGCATTTTTCTCCGAATGTGTCACCTGAACAATGGTAACTCCGTCTTCTTCATTGAGTTGCTTGAACAGATTCATGATGTCTTCCCCTTGTTTGGAGTTGAGGTTACCTGTGGGCTCATCTGCGAGCAACAACTTCGGTGTAGTAGCCAGCGCGCGAGCAATGCCCACCAGCTGTTGCTGGCCTCCGGAGAGCTGGGTTGGAAAGAGGTCTTTTTTGCCCACGATACCAAACCGATCGAGCAGATCACCGACAATAGCCTTGCGCTCGCCGCTTTTCAGGTTTTTATAAATAAGTGGCGTTTCGATGTTCTCGTATACGGTAAGCTCATCGATAAGGTGATAGGCCTGAAATACAAAGCCTATATGCTGCTTGTATAGCGCCGACCGCTGTTTTTCTTTCAGCCCCAGCACATTCTCGTTCATGAAAAAGTACTCCCCTTCATCAGGTTCATCCAATAACCCCAGGATATGGAGCAACGTGGATTTTCCGGACCCTGACGGCCCCATGATTGAAACGAACTCGCCCTCGGCGATGTGGAGGTTGATGTCTTTCAGTACAAACGAGCGGCTGCCGCCCACATTGTACCATTTGAATATGTTGTTTAACTGAATCATTTCTTTTGTTGTCAGCTTTTGGCTTTCCGCTACCCGGTTTTGCTTTCTGTCAAACTTAGATAAAGTTGCCTTTATATGCAATTTATAATCACGTCCGTTAAAAACGCAGTGTGTCGATCGCTCCGTGGCCGCCCAAATCACTATGCCAGCTATGCCAAAATCCTTACCAATATTTCAATAAACTCATTATAAAGCTTTTAAATAACCAACCGCATCCGTACTGTCCGGATTCGGACAGCGGCTGTTCGGATTCGAACATCGACGGCGAGCCATTAGGCTTCCTTCAGCGAATCAACGGGATTGGCTCTTGCAGCGCGCGCCGATTGGTAGGACACCGTGAATAGTGCTATCAATAATGCAAAAAAGCCCGCCACGGCAAACATCCACCAGTGTACCGTGATGCGGTAAGCAAAGCTCGACAGCCAGCGGTCGACCAAAAGGTAAGCCAAAGGCAACGCAATAAGGTTAGCCAGCATGAGTATCCTAAGGAAAGGCTTATTGAGCTGTATAAAGAGCTGGCTCACCGAGGCTCCCAGTACTTTTCGGATACTCATCTCCTTCTGCCGGATGCTGACATTGTATGCCGACATGCTGAATAGGCCCATTATGGCAATGGCAATCGACAGAACGGTAAACGCGCTGAATGCCTACTCCAATTGTACCTGCTGCGCATGCAGTGCTGCGTACTTCTGATCCACAAACTCATAGCGGAAATACTCGCCGTCCAATCTGTTAATGGACTTCCAGTCTTTTCCCAGCGTCGCCAATGTCTCCCGAGCGGTCCCCTGTCTGGTTTTCACCAGGATCTCCGTCTTGTACTGTCCGCATGGGTTCTTTATCGAATATACGGTGGGCGCTACCAGTTGCTCGAACCCTGCTATCTTGCTGTCTTTGACCACACCAGCGATCTGGAAGTCGGTATCGCATCCCCGGATGGTTTTGCCGATGGGGTTCTGTATGCCGAAGGCTTTCACCAGCGTTTCATTGACAAGAGCCCCCTTTGCCGAGTCGGCAGGAAACGCATCGGTAAACGACCGCCCCTGCAGGACTTCCATACCCATCGTTTCTACATAGTCAAAATCCACTGCAATGTGATCGGCCCGGTGTGTTTCATTTGCATACACAAACTCCTTTTTTGCCGGGCCGATTCCTCCAGGGACACTTGTAGCTACCGTCGCATATTCGATGCCGGGGTAGGCCTGCATCCGATCACGAAACGGCTTAAAATCTGCTGGGTTGTTCAGCAGCATGGCATTCTTGATATAGATTACCTGCGCGGGGTCGAACCCTTTGTCGCCATCGCGCACATAATCCAGTTGCCTGTTGATGATGAGCATTCCGGAGATGAATACCACCGCGATGACAAACTGGAATGTCAACAAAGCATGACGAAACCAAGCGGTACGGTGGCTAGTCTGGAAATTACCTTTCAAAATGCTTACCGGGCGATAACCTGATAAGATGGCGGCTGGGTAAATCCCCGATACGAGCGCCGTCATCACCGCCGCGAGCAATAGTTGCCAAGCCTGCTGTCCGCCGGAAGCAACAGGGGCTAAGTCGTAAGCCAGCCACTGCTGCAACCCATCCCGGCAGAGGACGACCAGCAACCAGGCGATCCCTGCAGCCAATACGCATTGGATCACCACCTCGCACATAAACTGCACGGCCAGCCCGATGCGACTCACGCCAAACACTTTCTTAATCCCTATTTCCCTGGCCCTCCTGTTAGCCTGGGCAATCATCAAGTTCGCGAAATTAATCCCCGCCAGCAAGAGGATGACCCCCGAAAGAACGGCCAACGCCCAAACGGTAATATATCCCGTGTTTAAGCCGTGCTTCGGCTTAAGGTGCAGGTTTTTCAGCGGATCAAGGTAGGTTGTCCCCTTCGCAAATGCCGACGTGGCCACGTGGTGCTGTTGGGAGATTTCCTGCTTATAGAGGTGCTTGATCTTTTTATCCAGCTGGTCGATATCTGTGCCCGGTTTTACCTGAATGTAAGTTTGGTAGGGGAGCGGATCTCCCTGTCTGTCCCCCGCAAGATCGGGCTTGAAAAAGATGGCATCATAGGTAAGGTTAGACAGTTTCCGGGGCTTGGTGACACCATGGATGTGATAATACATACCGCTCTGCTCATTTTGCAGGGCAATAAGCCGGGGCTCGAACGTAAGCCCCGCACTATCTGGAAATAAGGCCTGCGCCATTTCCGGTGTTATCAGATTCAACTCCGGATGATCACCCTGGTGTACAGCATTCCCAAATACTTCTATACCAAACATGCGTATAATGGACAGGTCGGCGGCCTTCCAATCGTTTACGAATGCCTGTCCGTCATCGCTGATAAACGGCAGCTCATAGGGAAAATAAGATACCCGGCCAACCTCCGTCACTTCCGGCAATGTTGCTTTAATCGCGGTGGCCAATGCCGGTGGGGTAAGATCAGTATTATTTCCTTGATAACTCAGCCCTACCAAGTAGATCTGGTTGTAATTCGCATTCCACCGGTCATAACTGGTTTCCCGGTTGATATAAAGATAGGCCAGAATGAATCCGGCGAAACCCATCGCAAGACCAAGAATATTCAACGCGGTGAACAGTTTGGTCTTAAGTGCATTGCGCCAGGCAATTTTTAAGTTATTCAAATTCATGGAGTACTTGTTTATAATATGATGAGCGATCGGAAAAATCCCATTACCTTAATATCATTGATCTATCAATTTCACGACCAAACGGTTAACCAACTGTTAGTCAGTGAGCGACTTTGGCCCTTCGGCATGCCCATGTCCGAAAACGGACAACAGGTGTCCGTTTTCGGACAGTATCCAATAACTATTCACCAATTTATGCGTTTCGCAATTAAAAAGGATTTTGCACCTTTACAACATGGATTCAACATGGTTTCCGGTATTGCAGCACTGGACATATCTAAACACCGCAAGTTCAGGGATTTTGGCGCAGCCCGTATTGGCCTGGCGCAGGCAGCATGACGAAGCGTTTGCCGACGAGGGCAGCCAATTCAGGATAGCACACGAACCCTTGCTCCAGACTACCAGACAAGCAGTCGCCGACTTCTTCAACGGCTCCACAGATCGAACGGTTTTACTGCCCAATTTCTCTTATGGGTTTAATACACTCCTTTCTTACTTTCCCAAAAACTATCGTTATCTTCTTTTAGCGGACGATTATCCGTCAATCAATTACAACATAGAGCGGCTGGGGCTGCCCCGAAATTATGTGCCAACCGATGAACACCTGGAAACGCATGTGGCCGCTGGCGTGCAAGAGCATCAACCGGATGTGTTTGCGTTTAGCTTAGTGCAGTATATCAGTGGCATCCGAATAAATTTTGATTTTCTGAAAGACTTAAAACGGCAATACCCAAAGCTGCTTGTTATCGCAGACGGCACACAATATTGTGGTACGGAGCCGTTTGATTTCAGCGCATCAGGAATAGATATACTGCTGGTGAGCGGTTATAAATGGATGCTCGCCGGCTATGGCAACGGATTTATGATGGTCAAGGAAGACATTCCCGAACTGCTCCGCCCAGCAGGCAAGGATGCGCCCAAGCCCCGGCTCCACCATTTACTCGGCAAAAACGACCTGTCGTTTGCGTTCGAGCCCGGGCATCAGGACACATTGGCCGTCGGCACACTGCTGCAGGCCATCAACCTTTTCCAAACGATTGCCTTCCCTGCCGAAGCCTCGCGGCTCCGCACACTGGTTACTACCGCCCATGAGGCCTTTGCTGAACGGAAGCTGCTCGATGAGCCTGTTGTCAAACGGGCATCATTCTCACACGGTACATTCTTTAATTTAAAGGGCGACCAGCGCCTCTTCGACAAATTGATTGAAGCCAAGATAAGCTGCGCTATGCGTGGACCGGGTATCCGCGTGGGCTTCCACCTGTTCAACACGCCAACCGATTTGCAGCGATTACTCGACGTTTTGGATGGTTGAAGAGCTCTCCTGGGCTAAAAAACTTCGCCCAAAGACAAGCGGAATCCGGAATAGCTCCTGCTGAACCCATAGTCAAGCGCGATATTCGTTCCGGAGTTTTTGTTGAATTTTATCCGGAGGCCGGCACCACCACCGGGATTCCACGTCCAAAAGAAGGTGCTTCTTGGGCCGTTTACGGTATTGGCGTTGGCAAACACCACAAAGCCGAACAGGCCGTTGGCGGTGAGGTCCCTCCGGTATTCGGTTTCGATGTAATAAAGGTATTTCCCCCGATAACGGCTTTGCTCAAATCCACGGCCAGAGCCATTATACGTATCCCAACCGATTGTAGGCAAGTCAAGGTATGGCGCATTTGAATTAAAAACAGTCCAAAAATAACTCCACACGGCGATCATATGCTGGCGGTTGGGATTGGCCGTCAACCGGTGATACCGTTTGACATCGATGTACAGCGATTCCCAGGACTCTCCGCTGCCCATGAACTTAGGATTTACCCGAAACTGGAGGTTGACATAGTTCCCGTCGATAGGGTTGATGGAGTTTGCCCGCGTATCGAACAGCAGGTTCAGGCTCAAGCCCGAAGATATCGTCCGTTCAGCCGGCGCGGTACCATAGGGATAGCCGGTATAATCACGAAGCCGGGTATCTTCAGCCTCGGCATGTATACCCATACGGATATCCAAATTATATCCTCCACCAATAAAGAACCCCTTTCCTATCCGCTTCAGCAAGTGTTGGTAGAAACGGAAATACGAATAGTCTACCAGTAGCTTTTCGTCTTCGCTATACTGCCTCCCCAGGCCCCATGTATGCTGCGGATATTTAAGGATACGGGTGTCGCCGCTAATAACCCATTTATTTTTATTGAGCCAGATATACGACCGTATCGGAAATCCATACCGCCTTTTGAAGTTCCAATAAGGCGTAAATGTAGCCCGCGACATGTATGTATCCTTGCGATCACCGAGATAAAATCCAGCCGTGGTACTTGTAATCAGGGCATGACCGCCGCCGGGCACGGAAGTAGAAAAGGGAAGTGCCGAAAAATAAAACTTTTTGCCGGTGCTGTCCGGCCCGCGGGGCGGCTCCATTTTTATCACGCGCTTCGCGATGTCTATCAGGTCGCGCTGTAGGCTGGTGTCTGCCTTGACTTCGGTTATTTCCACTTCATTCGACGGGCGCTGGGCATATAACGCCGTGCAAAGAAACCATAAAGCCACCGTTGTCCAGTAGCAGTTGCCGACTTTGACGGTATGCATATTGCGGTCCAAATCTGCCTATATCATTTCCAACTTTGCCAGGCCATAAAAAAGCGCAGCGGTATGCAACGCCTGTCCAAACCGATTGTCGAGCAGCAACTGCTTTAGCTCATCAGGAGGTACCAGCACGACATCGATCGCCTCCTGTTCGTCAAGCTGCTGCTCCTGCACCTTGACGCCACCTGTAAGGAGATAGGAATAAGTCCTGTTATTACTTGTGGCCGGATTCGGAAACAGCGTAGCTATCGGTTCGATATGATCAAACCGATAGCCTGTTTCTTCCAACATTTCGCGTGTAGCCGCAGCGATTGCATCTTCGCCGGGGTCTATCACACCGCCCGGAATTTCGAGCACATCCTGTTTTACGCCATGGCGATATTGTTTGACCAAAATAAATTGGTTGTCTGCCGTTAATGCCACCATGTTTACCCAGTCGGGGTACTCAAGCACATAATAAGCCGGCACGATATGACCATTCGGCATGCGGCAAACATCCCTGCGCAGTACCGCCCAAGGTGCTTGTACAAGGTATTCCGAAGATAAGGTTTCCCAATGCAGCATATTAAGCGATATCTTGCATAATGCGTTCCACCCGTTCGTCCAGCTCCCGGCTTACCCGCTCGAAGTCCTGCGGACCGGAAAGCGGTTGCCTGACGCTGCAATAAAACTTAATTTTCGGCTCTGTACCCGATGGCCGAGCAGAAACGACATCCCCATCTACCGTAATAAATTGCAAAACGTCTGACTTAGGCAGGTTGATGATTTCGCGCTCACCCGTTTTCAGGTTGTATGATTCGCTGGTTTGGTAATCTTTGATCGCTTCGACATCAATGCCGCCGATGACCTGTGGCGGTGCGCTCCGCAGACGTTCCATCATGGCCTGGATTTCTTCTGCCCCGGCTTTTCCCTTCTTGGTTAATGAAATGAGCTTTTCTTTATAAAAGCCATGCTCGACGTATAAGTCAATGAGTGCGTCAAAGAGCGTCTTGCCCTGATCCTTATAGTACGCTGCCATTTCAGCGATAAACACTGCCGAAACCACGGCGTCTTTATCGCGTACCAGCTCACCCACAAGGTAGCCATAGCTCTCTTCGCCGCCGACAAGGAATCGTCCGTTGCCGTTTTTAAGCGTAATCAGCTCGCCGATGTATTTGAAGCCGGTGAGTGTATCGTAGTAGGTGACGCCATATTGCTTGGCAATGTCTGCGATGAGGTTGGTGGTTACGATGGTCTTTACCACATAATCATCCGGCAGGAGATCCCCTTGGTCCCGTTTTGCCGAAAGCACATAGTTGACCAGCAAGCTTCCGATTTGGTTGCCGTTAAGCAGCTGATAGTCACCCTTGGCATTTCTTACTGCCGCCCCTACACGGTCGGCGTCCGGGTCGGTAGCAAAGATGACATCCGCTCCGATGCGCTTACCTTCGGCCACAGCAAGCGACATGGCCTCTTCCTCCTCCGGATTGGGATATATCACGGTGGGAAAATTGCCATCAGGCGTCGCTTGCTCAGCCACAACATTCACGTTGGTAAAACCCCAACGGTCCAACGCTGGCGGCACCAGGGTAACCCCTGTGCCATGTATCGGCGAAAAGACAATTTTTAAATCGTTCTGCCGTGCAACCGCCTCGGGACGGATGGTTAACTTGGCAATGGCATCAAGGTAAGCATCATCAAGCTCTTTGCCCAATAAAACAATGTTTTCCGCTATCGGGCTAAACTTGATTTCATTCAAGTCTTCGATGGCGTATACTTCCTTAATTACGTTTTTATCATGAGGCGGCACCAGCTGTCCCCCGTCGTTCCAATAGGCTTTATAGCCATTGTATTCCTTCGGGTTGTGCGAGGCGGTAAGCATAACGCCTCCGTGGCACTGCAAGTGGCGCACCGCAAAAGAGAGGTGGGGAGTGGGCCGAAGTTCGGCAAACAAGTACACCCGGATACCATTTGCCGAAAACACGTCTGCCACCAACCGTGCGAACCGCTTCGAGTTATTCCGGCTATCGTAGGATATAGCAACTTTCACCTCCTCGGATGGATAGACCTTAAGCAAGTAGTTCGCCAATCCCTGGGTAGCCCGACCAATAGTATATTTGTTCATCCGGTTGGTACCGACACCCATGATACCGCGAAGGCCGCCCGTGCCGAATTCCAGATCTTTGTAAAAACTATCCGTCAAGTCGGTGTACTGACCGGTGTCAAAAAGCTGCCTTACAGCACCGATGGTTTCCTCATCATATGGCGCAAGCAGCCAAGCTTCTGCGCGTGCTTGTGTTGCTGGGTCTAAATTCGTTGTCATCATGGGTTTTCTATTTGTTTATTGCTCTCAATTGTTGCTCTCAAACTTAGATAAATTGCCTTTGATATACAAATTATGGAGTGGCCTTGGCTACGCAATTAGTCGGGCGATGGCCTCGCTCAGCCCTTGGCTTGTCGTATGCGCTGTGCCAGCGTATCCCACACATCATCCGGGACGATTCGAAGGCCATTGAACTGCCCGGCTCCTTGAAGCCATTCGCCGCCGTCGATGGTGATCACCTCTCCATTTATATACGATCCAAAATCGGACAGCAGGAACGCAGCGAGATTGGCCAGTTCCTGGTGCTCGCCCACGCGACCAAGCGGTATCCGGTTTTTGAGATCAAGCTGTGTCGCCAGATCGCCAGGCAGCAACCGATCCCAGGCCCCCTGTGTAGGGAACGGCCCCGGCGCAATGGCGTTGCAACGAATCAGGTGCCGGCCCCATTCTACCGCCAACGAGCGTGTGAGGGCAAGTACACCGCCTTTGGCGGCCGCCGAGGGCACAACGTATGCCGACCCGGTGAACGCATAGGTAGTGACAATATTGAGGATGCTTGCCGGCTGCGCCTGCGCAATCCAATGCTTACCGAAAGCCAGTGTGCAATTGACCGTGCCTTTCAGCACAATGTCTATAACGGATGAAAAAGCATTAGCAGATAAGCGTTCAGTGGGCGAGATGAAATTGCCCGCCGCATTGTTGACCAACGCGTCGACCCTGCCGAATCGGGCTAATGAACGCGTCAACAGATCATCCACCTGTCCGGCGTCCCGCACGTCGCAAGCGACAGGAAGAACTTTCCCGCCAGTGTGGGCTTCCATTTCGTCCGCAGCCTTTTGCAATACATCTATCCTCCGGCTGGCGATGATTACATGGGCACCCAGCTGCAAAAAATAAGTAGCCATGGCCCTTCCCAATCCGGTGCCGCCACCGGTGACAACGATGGTTTTGCCGGCTAATGCACCTTCACGCAGCGCACCTTGCACTTTATTTGTTTGATTATCCATCCGTTTATGTATTACCCTTGGTCCATAGCACTCCCATACCCGCACATACCGACCGGTTATAAGCTCGCCATCACCGCTTCAGATTATCGATAATGGATTTAATAATGGAGCGGGTGGCAGGCGACCACCATTGTTGTAATATCGCCTCAATGGTATCCTCCTGATCGGCTTCAAAGGCATCAATCACCGATTGCCTCATGTTGCGCTTGCTCCGCCGCCATGTATTCCGCTCGTATTGCGTATATTTTGCCAGTTGCCGCCCGGCAGCCGTACGGATACTTCGCGCGTCTACCACTTCGTCTACCAATCCCGCTTGGAGGGCCTCTTGAGGTTTAAATAGCTTCCCTTCCAATAAATAACGATAAGCCGCTGCTTCCCCCAACCAAAAGCCATACAGTTGAAAGATGCTGGCTGGCACGATGATGCCCACGGGCACTTCGTTGAGGCCGATAATGTAATCGCCATCAGCCATCACCCGGTAGTCGCAGCAAATAGCCAGCACACACCCACCGGCCGGGCTATGGCCACTGATGGCTGCTACCGCCGGCTTATCAAAGGCGACAAACGTCCGGACGAAGTCCATAAACGTGTGCCAAAACCGGCGGACCTCCTCCTCGTTATAGGCGTATAAAGCTATCAGGTCGAGCCCGGCACTGAAAAAACCGGATTTGCCATGCAAAATAAGGCCTTCGATAGCAGGATCCACCTGGGCAGTGACTATCGTTTCCTTCAGCTCCTCCAGCATTTGCTGGTTAATGGCGTTTGATTTTCCACTATCCAAATAAACATGGGAAACTCGTTCGTCTACGGTATTCTTGATAAAATCCATTATTGCTTAGTCTACTTTAATGTAATGCACCGCACGCCCCAGGCGTCCATCTACATCCAACCCTTCTACCAGAATGCGGTAAGTACCCGGGTTACCAGCCGTATAAAATTGAAATGACGCATGGCCTTCCGGATCGGTCACGATATGAGGTGTCCAGTGGATGGTGGTACGGAGATCTTTCATTCCGGCCAGCGAATCCACAGGTGCGTCATAGTCAGGCGCATAGAATTCCCTTACTTCGTAATAGCCCTGTGGGCTATGCGTGACAATGCCGGGCGTGTACAGGTCGCGGTTGTATCCGCCGCTGTCGCCGCGTTTGGTCGTAATGATGAGTACGCCACCGCCACCCCGGCTGCCGTAAATCGCCGTGTTGCCGACCCCCCTAAGCACCTCGATGGTCTCCACGTCAAACGGATTGATAATGGAAAGCGCGCTGGGTTCCATGAACATCCCATCCAGCACGATTTGCATGGGCTGGTTGAACGACCGGGTTGAATAAGGGATACCGTTACGAAAAATAACCCCTAATAACCTACCTTGCAGGCAGATGTCCAGCGTAGGGCAGCCCATCATAAGCTCGTCGGCCGTGATGACCTGATCGGCATTGCCAGGACCATTCAGGTTGCTCGAATGCCGCACCTTTTTCTCTTCGGCTTCCCGCGTTACTTTGACTTCCTGCAACAGGATGGTCTTCTCTTTAAGTCCATACCGCTCCATCTCGACAAACTGCTCCTGCGTATTTTTGAGGTAAGTACTGATGGACTGGTTGACGTCGACAGTTGCATCGGGCGTATTTTTATTGCGGGTCACTTGCTGCCGGGACACCTCATCCAGGTGGACGTCCACGTTCCTTCGGCCGCGCTCATCGCGCGCCTGCACGACAAACTTTGTATTGTCATAAAAAAGCAGCCGGTCAAAGCTAAACCGCCCATCGGACCCCGTAACGGTATCGATCACGGCCGTAACGTTGCTGGTAGACAAGATGGTCACCGTCGCGTTGGGCACAGGCGTCTTCCCGTCGCGCTTGGTCACGATGCCACTGATGCGCAGATCCTGCTCGGGATGGTAGGTGATGGCCGGTGTTTTTCCTGCCATCAATTCCGGCCAATTGATTCGGCTCCACCCCTGGGTAAGCATGACATTATCAAGCTGCCTCCGCTTGGCGATGTCCATTTCTTCGAAGTAATATTCCGGTGTCTCGATGTAGCCCTTGATATCGGCGCTGAGCAGGAGGCTGGCATAAATACTCCCTTCGCGCATACCGCTGTCAACGGGCACTTTAGCCACATCTATCACAGCAGCGGACAGTGTAGCGATGCGACTGGTATCCGATTCGCGCCCCACGTTCACCGTTACCGAGACCTTTTGCTTCTGCCCATAACGGTCTTTGTCTGTAGATACGGAGACCGGCAGCACGGATTCTTCGTTCATATTGAAAATGGTCCGTTCCGCCAGGGGCTTCATCTCCGCGTCAAACAAGGTTATTTGCACCACTCCCGAAGGGATGTGTTCGCGCGGTACAGAAAAGACGACCTCCTGTTTTGATAACTTACTCTTTGAGGCATAGAAAATCATCCCGTTTCGTTGCAGCAGCAAGTTGATTTCTTGGCCTTTGACCACGTCTTTCGTGCCTGTCGCCTGCACAAAAATCTGCTTATCCAGCTCATTGTTTACGGCCAGCGCATAGCCGGAAGCAGCCACCTCCCGAAGCGCCTGCTCCCCTTGACTCCCGTCTGCATAGGTTACTTTCGCTATGTACCTGCTCCCCGATTGCGGGATAAAGCTAAAATTACCCATTCCGGCGTAGGTCGACTCAAATTCGGCAATGCGTACGCCGGTCTCATCTTCCACATGCCCGCGCACGCCGACGCCCAAGCCTTCAGGAGCCAAAGCCTTGAACGCCACCTTGGTCAGATTCCCCGCGAGCAAATGGCCGCTCTCCGGAAAAAACTGAATGCCATTGGCCTCGGAAGTGGTCTTCAGCGGTATGGTTTTCGTGACCCGCCTGTTTTCCGGCGTAGACAATGCCAGCGCTATCTTTCCCGTTTTCAGGTTGAATGGTTGTTTGTTTACAAACGCAAACGCTATCCGTCCTTCCTCGTCTGTCTTTGCTCGGCCCCGGTCGATATTCCGCCCCTCCATATCCACTTCGTAGGAAACGTCCATGTCGGCCAGCGGCCCCCCTCTGATGTCCGTAAATGCGATGGCTGCGTTTACGGTGTGCGTAGGTGAATTTTCATAAGAGAACGAGCTGGATGTGACAATACTATCCGTGCGGGCATTTCCTATGGGCAACACCCGATCATAAAAAATATCATGATCAAAATTCCGCATCCAATTGGTGTACGCACGGATGCGGTAATTGCCCTCCGTGAGCGAGTCAGCAAGCCGGAAGTCGCCCATGGTCACTCCGGCAATAAGCGGCAGCCGGATGGACTGGACAACTTTGTCGCCAGGGCTGATGAGATCAACGTACAGGATTTTGCTGAGACCGGAAAGGTTATTATACGCACCGATAGTGACATAGCCCTTAAACCAAATATCATCACCTACCGTATAGTAGGGTTTATCCAAATGCAGGTATACCTTTTCCTGAGGATACGCTTCAGCGTAGTTACTAAGCGTTTCCAGCACCTCGTTAAGCACAGTATCCTGTGGATACAATGCCTGTACAGAAAACCAGAAAACGACCAATATAGATATCGTGCGGTGCATACGTAAATAATCTTACACAAGATAATGGCTCAAGTGATAAACAAGCATGATGTACATTGGTTTTATACCTATAGTGGTAAATATAGTCAAAAAAAATATCTTTGCAAGATGAACATCCTAATTATCGGCTCAGGCGGCCGGGAAAGCGCCTTTGCTTGGAAAATCGCCCAAAGTCCGCAACTTACCCAATTATACATTGCCCCCGGTAATGCAGGCACAGGCCGCTATGGCCAAAATGTACCGCTCAAGGTTACCGATTTTGACGGAATAGCAGACTTTGTGTTGCAGCATAGCATAGACATGGTGTTGGTGGGTCCGGAAGAACCGTTGGTAAAGGGTATTCACGATTATTTTCTCGATCGCACCGATCTGAGGGACATCCCGGTCATCGGGCCCCAAAGAGCAGGGGCACAGCTGGAAGGCAGCAAGGATTTTGCCAAGCAATTCATGGTGCGTCATGGGGTTCCCACAGCTGCTTCGCGCTCCTTTGACAAAGCTACGCTTGCAGACGGATTGGCTTATCTTGAAACGCAAAAATTACCCATCGTGCTCAAAGCAGATGGGCTGGCGGCAGGAAAGGGAGTGCTTATTTGCACAACGTTGGACGAAGCCAAAAAGGAGCTGCAAGCAATGCTTGCAGACGCCAAATTCGGTGAAGCAAGCAGCAAGGTGGTCATCGAAGAATATTTGACCGGCATTGAACTATCTGTTTTCGTGCTCACGGATGGCGACAGTTATAAAATATTGCCTGCCGCAAAAGACTACAAGCGCATCGGAGAAGGCGATACGGGGCTCAACACCGGCGGTATGGGTTCGGTATCGCCCGTACCTTTTGCTGACAATGAGTTTTTAGATAAGGTGGAGGAACGTATTATCGTGCCAACCATCAATGGGCTGAAAAAGGATGGCATTCCTTACAAAGGTTTTATTTTTATCGGCCTGATGAATGTCGGCGGAGATCCCTATGTCATTGAATATAACGTGCGGATGGGCGATCCCGAAACCGAAAGCGTACTTCCGCGGATTGACAGCGACCTACTTGACTTGCTGCAAGGCGTGGCGAAAGGGGATTTATTCGAACGTTCGTTTACCCTCTCGCCGAAAACAGCAGCTACCGTAGTACTTGTTTCGGGCGGATACCCGGGCAACTTCGAATCAGGCAAGGCCATAAGCAATGTTGAAAACGTGAAAGACTCCATTGTCTTTCATGCCGGCACGAAAGAAGAAAACGGCGTAGTACAAACAGCGGGAGGTCGCGTATTGGCCGTCACGGCCTTGGAAGACACCCTTTTTGATGCATTGCAACAAGCCACGGCCGATGCGGGGCGCATCTACTTTGAAGGGAAATATTTCCGTAAGGACATCGGATTTGATTTGTTGTAACGTATCCTATTTGTAAGATATTCGAATAACTGTATATTTGCAGTCCCTTCCGGAGGCCCATTCGTCTATCGGTTAGGACGCCAGATTTTCATTCTGGAAAGAGGGGTTCGATTCCCCTATGGGCTACTACTCAAGGAGGCACAGCTTATCAGTTGTCTCCTTTTTTTATGTCCATAAAAACTTACGAGCACGGCATAAACCAGGCGACGTTTTACAACCCTCCCCAAAGGGGCATTGAAAGCCTGTTCTTTGGGCTATGGCTCATTCCAATGGGGCGTATCGTAATCCGTTAGCCACGGATGCCGGTCTGGCGGTCTGGCTTGGCCGAACGTCGGTTATTGGCGGCATCGGTTACCGTTACCTGCTAAGCACGTTTATCGATTACACTGGGATTGAAATCCTTACCTGGAGGCTCTGTTTATTCCGGCAACCATCGGGGATTTCTGGATGATTGGCTATCTATTGGTTTATGGGATACGGCCCCTGAATGGGTAGTCAAAATAACGGCTGCGGAATACGGCTCGATTTATTGACGTTATTCATTAACGAATATCCTGTAGCACCCCCTTCGGATCCTTGAAAAAAACGCCGGATGTCGTTGTCAGAAACACATATCCTTCAAACTCGTTGATTGAAGTTATCGTGTGGTTTTGCTGGTGCTGGTTATCCAGCTCCCGGGCGGACATCCCGCTCTGGCTGAGCGAAACCTCCCATAACCGCTCATTGCGGTATCCGATCGTCTTCCCGTCGACCCGGGTTAACGTTGACCGGTAAAGGTCGGAAGGAACCTCATACAATTCCGTCCAAGTAACGCCCTTGTCGGTCGAGGCGAACATCGTTCCTTCCCCCATTCCATAAATAACAGATTCAAGACCCAGCACGCTATATATCGGCTTTGGCAACACCTGCGACACAGCGCCGGCTTTGTCAATCTTATAAAAGTTTTTGGCGGTCGACACAAAAAAGTCTTCCTCGACAGACTGAATGCGTTCCAAATTGATCCCTGCGTCGTCATCAAGGGATATTATGCGAGTTTGCAGGGTATCGATTGCGCTTTGTGAATCCATTTTCGTTACCTGAACGTCAATCAGTGCCAGCCTCAACACAGACTTTCCCTCAGCAGTTGCCAGGAAAGGAACCAGCACTTGGTTGGCATTGTTGATTGCCATCGATTCTCCATTGATGGGATCAATAAATGCAAACTCCGAAAAATCCGGATCCAGCCGCTTCATGCTGAAATAGACTTTTCCGTACGGCAATAAGGGGCTTAGGTTAGACGTAAAGGCGATGGTATGGGATGCTTTGTGATAACCGATAAAAAAATCCGGAGACAACGGGAGCCTGGCCTTTTCGGGCTGGTCAAAATCCTTTGCATACCGCACAATATGCGCATCAAAAGGTTCAAGTCCATTTTCTTCGGCGACGGGCTCCATGGCCACCAGACCGTTGGAACCGATGAAAAACAGTTTGTCCGAAGTGGGCATACTGTTCATCTGATTCACGTTGTCGCCAAGAAAGAAACCATGCGCTTTCCATTCCGATTGAACGGGATTATCATCAGCCTCCCTTTCGCCTCCTAGTTCGTTGCTCTTTTTGCAACCGGTCAGCACAAGGAATACAATAAATGTAACGGGTAACCATCTCATTTTTTTGCAATAAACTGTCTTTGGTAATAGGCACAAAAATATCAATAAGTTCCTGTGGCAAACAGGTTGCTATATTATATATTTGTTAATTTTCAGCCGGTAAGTACAACGTTGGGGCCATCAATTGAAGGAAATCGGTATAAAAGTGATAGCGGTATATCGCTGCTCCGTCAGATCAAGTTACTTGCAAGCGAATTTGGCGAGAAGGAGTTCCACGTTAATGGGAGCAGCTAAATCCATCCCGCTCCCAATGCAAGGGAAACGGCAATCAGCATCACAGCAACCAGTACCTGGATGGATTTTAGGGTTATTTTCTTCAGCAGCCGGTTGCCCACGTAGGCACCCAGGATGCCCGCGCCGGTGGCACAACCGACCAGCATCAGGTTGTCATGAAGGTCCGATGCGACAAAACGCGTGGTGTAGACCGATAACCGCGTGAGGTCTACAACGGTAGATACCACCACAGCCGTACCCACAAACGCTTCCTTGGAAAGCCCGGCCTTGATCAGGAAGGCGCTGCGCATAGCTCCCTGATTGCCCGACAGACCGCCAAAAAAGCCACTTAACGCACCCCCCAGAATTAGCTTATCGCGGCTGAATGCCAAGCGATTGAAATACGGGGACAGCTCCATTAAGGCAAATACGATGAGCAGGATGGCAACGGTGAATTTAACGGGATAAACCTCGAATACATTGCCGCCCAGGCTATATGAGAACAACAAAGGCAGATTGCTCATGCTGAGCATCAGCCATGCGCCGAAAAAAGCGGCGATGACCGCCGGAACACCGAAACGTATGGCGATCGATCGGTCAGCATTTCTGCCTACCAGGGCCAGTTTGAACAGGTTGTTGAAGAAATGAACCACGCCGGTGAGCGCAATGGCGAGGTCTACCGGGAAGAAAACCATGAACACTGGCGTGAGGATGGTGCCGAGACCGAATCCCGAAAAAAAGGTGAGCACAGCTACCACGAAGGAAGCCAATGACAGGATCAGGATTTCCATCGGCTATTGATTTTACGATCAATGGACCAGCGACCGCCACCACGAATAAGCAGAAAAAGGCTGCCCAACAACATGGCCCAATCGGTACGGCTGGCATGCATCATGGCCCAGAAACCCTCGCCGACAAGGATATTAGCCTTGGTGGTAGCCATGGCCACCAGCATGATGCAAAGCAGCGGGATGGCTGCAAACCGCGTAAGCAAGCCCAACAGCACCAATGCACCGCAGATCATCTCACAGCTTCCTACAAAAGGCCCCAGGAACTCCGGACCGGGCAGGCCTATTTTGGCAAACCGCCCAACACCGAGTTGTTCGGCAAACATGAATTTCTGTACGCCTTCTGACAGGAATACGATCCCGACCATCAACCGGATAATGATGGTTGTCGACGACTTATCTGTTTTCAATACATATTTCATCGGGGTGTCTGTTAGTTATAACAAAATTAACACACTGGGCCGGCATCAAATGGTCTATTTGAAAATATGATGGCATAGCGGGTATGTGGCGTCCGACACAATTTGCCGGAACGTGGAGAATACGTCTCGGAAATCCCGCACTACGCTTAAACTGACCGTTACCAGCAAGGCTAACCAACCGCACTGTCCAACAATTAAAAAATACAACCGTTCAGACTTTCAGGTAACAGCACCGACAACGCTTTTTACCAAATGTTAATTTATCGCCGAAACTATTTTGTCTAACTTTACGACAATGAACGAATTTGTGGCCTATATTTTACAGTTTGGGAATTTGAACCAACAACAAATTGACCTTATTTCAAGTAAAGCGACAGAAACAACGCTCAGCAAGGACGAATATTTCTGGGAAGCGGGGAAAATGGTCAAACAAGTCGGGTTTCTTCTAAACGGTGTTGTCCGGGTATGCTACTATAATAACAAAGGAGACGAAATTACCCGGTATTTCTTTGAGGAACGGTGTTTGCTTTTGGAAATAAACAGTTTTGAAAACAATACAGAACCTTCTGAATATGTACAAGCTGTTACCGATTGTAACTTATTGCTGTTTTCGATATCCGATTGGCAGGAAATGTCACATACCATCCTTGGTTGGGACAGCATTATCCAAAAAATCTTTCAGAAGCATCTCATTCAAAAATTAGAGAGAAGAAGCCCGTTAGTCGAACAAGATGCCACCACACGTTACCTTACGTTTATGGAAAAATTTCCCCTGCTTGCCAATCGCATTCCGCTATCTTACCTTGCTTCGTATTTGGGCATTACCCAACAATCATTGAGCAGGATACGGAAAAATATCCGCTGAATGTTTTTTACCAAATGTTAAACGGTTTCATTTTTTAACGGAGCAACTTTGTACAGTTAAACTTAAAACGGAAAAAAATGAATTCGAAGAATCAGGAGCACCAAGGAAACCATCTTAAAAATGCGGGTAAATCGGCATTAATTACAGGCGCGAATAAAAGCATCGGCCTTGAGGTGGCACGGCAACTTGCGCAGAAGGGGTTTTACGTCTATATCGGAAGCCGCAATTTACAGAACGGTCTACAGGCCGTGGAAAAACTAAAAGCCGATGGTCTGGAAAATGTAGTAGCGGTACAGTTAGATGTAACCGAAGCCGAATCGGTAAAGGCTGCCCGAGCTGAAGTCGGAAAAAAAGCAAACAGGCTGGACGTTTTGATAAACAATGCCGGAATTAACGGCGGTGGTGGATTACCACAACGAACGTTGGATTCAGACATTGAATCATTCAAAAAGGTATATGAAACCAATCTATTCGGTGTGGTAAGGGTTACGCAAGCGTTTTTTGACTTGCTGAAAAACTCACCGGCACCACGGATTGTAAATGTAACTTCGAGTTCGGCGTCACTAACGCTTCAGAGCGACCCCACCTGGGCGTATTATGAACATAAAGCTGCTGTTTACAGTCCTTCAAAAACAGCACTCAATATGCTCACTGTACATCTGGCCTACGAATTGCGCGATACCCCCTTCAAGGTCAATGCGGTTTGCCCGGGTTTTACCAAAACGGATTTTAACAATCACCACGGAACAGGGCGTGTTGAAGAGGCCGGAAAACGAATTGTAAAGTACGCTTTAATCGACAAAAACGGACCGACTGGTAAGTTTTTCAGCGAGGATTATAACCCCGAAACAGGTGAAATTCCTTGGTAAAAACGAATTGACAGGAGCCCGTGGCGGTAATGGTAATGACCTCCTCCCGAATTCCGAGTCATCCCAAAGTAGCGGAGTCGGCTTTCTTGGCCTGACTTACACCGACAACCATCACCCAAAATCACCATAAAATTTAGGCATCGTCAACGATAAACCTGCCGCATAAACAAAATCCTGTCCCGCGGTTGCGGGACAGGATTTTGGCAATTAACGTATACGGCGGTTTACTTTTTTAGCAGTTCGAGGTAATAGGCTTTGATCGCATATGGCAGGTTGACCACCTCGTCGATGGACGCTTCCATGGGAATACGTGTTCCATCCTCCAGGATCACCGCTTTTTCCGCCGGATCAAACACGGCTGCCTGCACCCTGCCCGAGCCGTTGTAGTCGCCCGGTATGGGCAGGTCTCCCCGTTTTCCAAGCGTAGCCAGGGGGGCCTCCTGTCCATAGACCAGCCATTCGCCGGTCGCGGGGCGCCAGACGGCCATATCGGCTTTACCGTCGCCGTCGTAATCCGCCGGTACCGGTACGTCGCCCTTTTCGCCGAACGGCACATTACCCACCGTTGCAATGTACCACGTGTTGTTGCTGAATCGCCAGACCGCCCGTTCGGCAGCACCGTCTCCATCGTAGTCGGCCGGCACAGGCACCGACTCCGCCCACCCGTGCTTTACCGGTTCACTTCCGGCTACCAACCACTCTGCGGTACGCGGATTCCATACGGCCACATCGGCGACGCCATCGCCGTCGTAGTCTGCCGGCACCGGCACGTCGCCCACCTCGCCCAGTGGGGTCGCCTCCCAGTCATTCAGGTAAAATGCCGCCTCTGCCCGGCGGTACACCGCGGGGCTGGTTTTGCCGAAGTGGCGGTAATACGAGGGCACGGGAATATCGTCTTTCTGGCCCAGCGATGCTTTGATCCCTTCGGCGTCATACCAGTTGCCGCCCACGAATCGAAAAATATCCGCTTTGCCATCGAAGTTAAAATCGAACTGCCGACTGGCAGCAGCTTCGCGGAAGAGCGGCACGGTAAACCGGCTGTCGTCGTCCGTTTCTTCCAACCCGTGGTACGGCGACAGCGTACGCACATGCAGCACGTCTTTTTCCAGGTCGAACGTCAGCAGCCGCATGAGGCCGTTCCCTCCCATCGGCCGGCTCTGGTAGTCCGACAGCATCGTCTTGACGGTATGCCCCGCATAGGTATCCTGCCGGTAGCCTTCGCCATTGGCGCCCACGTGACCGCACAACATCAGGAACACGTTGGGTTGCGTCTTGATCCGGTCGTACAGCCGCTGGCCCTGTTTACCGAAGGCCGCCGGTCCGGCGACATTACTACCGGCTACCGGATTGAAACCCAGTATGTAATGACTCACGATGATCGCCTTTCGATCGCTGTAGCGCTGCAGCAATTCCACCGCCCAGTCGTTCATGGCATCCTGCTGTTCGTCAAAAGCGTCGTATTCAATGTAGATGATAATCAAGTCCAACCCACCAGCAGAGACAAGGTCGTAGTGGCTGTCGTTATCGTCGCCGAAATGCCCGCCATAGTAGTCGCGCCCCTTAAAATGGTCCACCCCGAAATACTTATTGTAGTTTTCCGTTTTGCCGGTTACCGCAAACTGGCTGGGATGCTGGTCGTGGTTACCGATCGCCAAGCCATACGGGAGGCCGTGCGGCAGGCCGGGAAGCGGTTCCTCGAGTGGATACAGAGCCTTCGCCGCATTAACCCATTGCTCTGGCTGGCGATCACCCTTGTCGGTAATGTCGCCCACATGCGCCAAGTATACGATATTTTCTTTCTCGCGGTTGTCCAGCACCCACTGGATCATGCTTTCAAACAGCGCATTATTACCCCCTTGGCTTTCCTCCGTGTTGTACTGGGTGTCGGGGATAACGGCAATGGAAAACGTCTTCGTCTGTCCGGCGTGTTCAGCAGGTTGCGCATAGACAGCCCCGGGCGCTATCAGTACCGCGGCATAGAGCAGGTTTATCAATTTTTTTATCATCATATTCATCGATTACAGGTTATCTGGATCGTTTGCCAATTCAGGATTTACCCCCACTTCCGCAAATGGCAGCGGGTACAGCAGCTTACGCTCATCGACTTGATACGAAGCCGGCAGCAAGTAGGAATGTTGCTGTTTCATCGCTTCGCCATAGGCATTCATGACCTCCACGGCCTTGTCAGCACGGATCAGGTCGAACCAGCGCTTGTTTTCAAAGGCCAGCTCCACGCGGCGTTCATGGAGAATTAGCTCGCGCAGCACTTCCTTTGAACCCGTCGCCAGTGGCGTCGCGTCGGGCATCGCCCGGTTGCGAACCTTGTTTAGGTGCACCAGCGCTTCGGCGATCTTTCCCTGTTCGTTCTGAACCTCAGCGAGCAACAGCAGCGCATCCGCATAGCGATACACCGGCCAGTTGTCGTCGGTATTGTTGGGGTTGCTGTGCGGATTGAGGTACTTCTTGATGTACGGCACGCCCACCTTACCCACGGGTGCTTCGTAGCCTGTCACAGGTTTGTCCGCTTCCAGGGTAAAGTAATAGCTACCGTCATAAGTACCTTCGGCGATACCGATGGATGTCTCCAGGCGCGGATCGCCCGGCTCGTAGGCATTAATCAGGTCCTGCGTCGGGGTATTCCATCCTCCCCCGCCATCCGTGGCGGTATTGCGTGTGGGCACACCGAAGGTGATCAGGGACGTGTTATAACATTTCGGAAGGAATATGTAGATAAAGTTGCTTTGCATACCCGTTTCCAGCCCCTCCATGAACTGCACTTCAAAAATCGATTCCCGGCTGTTTTTATTTGCCGTCGAAAACACGTCCGCATAGTTATTAAGCAAGTCATACCCCATCGTACCCAGATCGAGCAGCAATTTTTCGGTTTCGCCGTATTGCCCCAACGTGGCATACACATCGGCCAGCAGCATGGTGGCCGATCCTTTCGTTGCATAACCCGACTGGGGGAAGCCGGACGGGACGTTCAACAGATCGATGGCTTGCCGGGCATCAGCAACGATCTGGTTGTAGACCTCCGCCCTTGGCGACCGCGGAAGAAAGGCTTCCTCCTCGTTGGTCACTTGCTGCAGGTAGAGTGGCACGCCACCGAAATAACGCACCAGCTTAAAATAGTAAAACGCGCGCAGAAATAGCGCCTCCCCCTTGAAGCGGTCCTTTGCCTCCTGGCTCAATGCCGATTGGTCGATCTGTCCGAGGATGATATTGGCCCGGGAGATCCCCCTATAGCTTTCATAGTACATTTGGTTGGAGTAGTTATTGCTGGCGTCATTGGTAAAATTAGCGATGTCCGAGCGCATGGTCACTGCTGTCCCCTGGATGGCCGGGTTATGTTCGTAGTGCGTATTGTCGGACCGCATTTCACTGACGTAATAATCCGGCCCAACAACCCGCAGGGGATGGTAAGCCGCATTCAGTGCCTGCGTAAAGTCGGCCTCCGTTTTGAAGAAATTGCCGCCCGAAACCTGGTCTTCAGGTATCAGATCCAGCGCGTGTTCACACGACACGAACAGCAATGCCGTGGCGATCAGAGAAATATAAATATATCTAAACATGAGTACAGTCCATTAATCGGTTATTGAAAAAGTAGGTTTAAGCCAAAGGAAAATGTGCGGGGCACGGGATAGGCGTTTTCATCAATCCCGATGCTGGTGCCGTCCAGGCCGTTAAGGCTGATCTCCGGATTCATCCCCGAGTAGTTGGTGAGGATAAACACATTCTGGACGGAGGTATACAGGCGAACCTGCTTGATGGGACCCGCATTTTTAATCGGATGCCGGTAACCCAGGGTAATGTTTTTGACGCTCAAGTATGAGCCATCCTCCACCCATTGCGAGTTGACCTGCCTGCCAATGCCGGTAGTACCGGTCTTCGTGCGTGGAAACTTGCCCGACCCGGGATTTTCCTCCGACCGCCAGCGGTCCGCCGCTTCCGCCAAGAGGTTACGCGCGCCGTCCATGTTCGTCAGATACGCCCATTTAGCAGGAAGGATGATATCCCCGCCGGTGGCGCCGGCCATGGAAATTCCCAGGTCGAGTCTGCCATAGGTAAAATTGTTGGTCAAGCCAAAAAGCATGTTCGGGTTGGGGTCGCCGATAAACGTGCGGTCATTTTCGTCGATGATGTTATCGCCGTTGATGTCGCGCATTTTGATGGTACCCACGTCCGAATTGGCTTCCTTAGGCGAGTTTGCCAGATCGTCAGCATCCTGGTACAGGCCTTCGAACACATATCCGAAAAACATGCCAAGCGGGTACCCTTCCTGGTTGCGGAAATAATCCGAGCTGGTCGTATTGTTCCGGCGGAAGTACCCCGGACTCACGAGCGAGACAATGTGGTTGCGGTTGAACGAAACATTGAATGCCGTATTCCAGTGAAGTTTACCGAAGTCGAATCGGCCACCGGCGCTAAACTCATGCCCCCAAAAGCGGATTTCGCCGACGTTCGACGTGATGCTCGAATAGCCCGAACCCTGTGGAATCGGCCGGTTTTGGATAAGCCCATCCGACAGCTTTCGGTAGTAGTCATACGTAAAAAACAGCTTATCGTTGAGAAACGCCACGTCGAGGCCCACGTCGAGCTGCTTACTCCGTTCCCAGGCCAGGTTGGTATTACCTAGCGCGGTAATGGTCGTACCCGGAGCCAGCGCCCCGTTGGCCACATAATCGGAGCCACCAAGCCGGGCGACATGGGTGTAGTTCCCAATGTTGTTGTTTCCGGTTATACCATAGCTGCCCCGTACCTTGAGCATGCTCAGCGTGCCGCTCCAAGCATCCATAAACGCCTCGTCGCTGATGATCCATCCCGCAGAAACGGAAGGAAACGACCCATATTTCTGGTTTTCGCCAAAACGGCTGGACCCATCGCGACGCATGGAAACGCTAAGTAAATAACGGCGCTTGAAGCTGTAGTCTATCCGGCCAAGGTACGAAAGAAGGCTGTAGGCCGCCGCATTGCTCGACCCGCCGGTAATGTTAGCAGCTACATTTAGGTATGGCACGTCGTCGCTCGAAAAGTTTCTTCCGGTTACGGAATTATTCTTTTGCCTAAACGACTGGAAGGAATACCCAGCCAACACATCGATATCGTGCGACTTCCAGGTCTTATGATAGTTCAGGTTGGCCTCCGCGGTATAGCTATAGTTATCCACCGAGCTGCTCGTGCCGGTGGAAATATCATCTCCGTTGATCAGCGCCGGCGAAAAAAATTGTCGCGTTTCGGCGCCTTTATCCACGCCGAACAGGCCTTTCACATGCAGGCCGTCCCAAATGCGGTAGTTCAGGCGGGCATTTCCCAAGATGCGTGTAGTGATGTAGTCGTCAATCACTTCGGTATACCGCGCCAAGGGGTTAATGTAGCCGACCATGCCCGGCGAATTCGCATGTTTTACAAGGTTGCCGTTTTCATCATACGGATCGATCAATGGACTGGCTTCCGAGGTCTTCTGCACAATGCCCTGAATACAATCCGCCAGCCGGTTGTTGTGGTCCAGCCGGTAGCTCGGCGCTAAGTTGAAGCCGATCTGCAGCCGATCGTCAGCTATGCGGTAGTTCTGGTTGATGCGCAGCGAGTACAGCCTGGTACCGGAATTGACAACCACGCCCTGCTGGTCTTGGTAACCCGCTACCACCGAGGAGGTGGAATGCTCGCCTGCACTGGTAAAGGTAAGGTCGTAATTTTGGATGGGCGCCGTGCGCGTCAGCAACGAAAACCAATCGGTACCCTTGCCATACCGTTCCGGGTTTTGGTATACTTCCGGAATTTCGCCGGTGTACCCTTCATACCGGATCATATCCTGGTAGCGCTCGTTCATGAAGGTCGCATATTCCCGGGCGTTCATCATCACGGGCACGCCGCGGCTTGGAATGTGCTGGATCCCCACATTGGTGTTGAGTTCGATTTTGGTCGCATCGCCGGGCCGGGCCTGTTTCGTAGTGATCAAAATCACCCCGTTGGAAGCCCTGGAACCATATAGCGCCGTTGCCGCGGCATCTTTCAGCACGGTATACGACTCGATCTCCGCCGGGTTGATGTTGTTTATGCTTCCCGTTATCGGCATGCCGTCGATCACAAAAAGCGGGGAATTTCCCGAAGAGAGGGAGGCTGCATTGCGGATCCGCCACGACATTCCCCTTCCCGGCTGCCCTGAGGTCTGGTAAATCTGTGCACCGGCAATCCTGCCCTGCAGCTGCTGGGCGAACTGCCCGACCGGCATGTCCTGCAAATTGGCGGCACTAATTTCTTCAACCGCTCCAGAGATCTCGCGGCGGCGCTGTGTACCGTAGCTGACCACCACTTCAGCCAGTTGGCCCGTTCCGCGCAGAATCGCATTGACCGGCGTATCTTCATTTTCTGCAACGGCTACCCGCTGCTCATAGGCGTCATAGCCGATATAGCTCACCCGCAGCGTGTAGGTGCCCGGCCGTATACGCAGTGCAAAGCTACCATCTTCCCCGCTCATGGTCGCAGCATTTGCCCCGACGAGGCTGACGCTCGCCCCCGTCAGCGGCCTGCCCTCCGCATCGACGACCCTGCCGGTCACGCGCCCCGGCTGCTGCCTGCGGTTGATGTAAACGTTTTGTCCTTTGATCTCATGGACAATGGGTGCATTGGCCGTTAAATAGTGGAGGAGGGCCTCCAGGTTGGTTTCTGCTGCCGGTATTTCGACAACGCGATCTCCATCAATCTGCGTGGGACTGTAGATCAGGTTGAAACCCGACTGTTCCTGCACGGTTTCCAGCACCTGAATGAGCGACAGCCGCTTCGATGAAAACTGTATCATGGTGTTTGCCGCCTCCTGCGCGTCGCTCCGGTGAGCCAGTAACGTGCCGGCAGTCGCGGCAATTACACAGAGAGTCACTACTGATGATTTCATAAATAAACCTATATACGTATGCAGTTTTGGTATTTTTCGCATATCTTTACTTGTTGTTTTTGATTTGTTTGTAGAAAAGCAATTGAAAACGTTCTCGGCCGGAATTGTTGTCAGCAGTTCTGGCCTTTTTTCGGGTAGTGTGGTTAATCAGTAATGCGGACCTCCTTCCTGTTAATGGTATAATGGAATTTGTTAATCTTCTGCAGGGCGTTTAGCACCGCTGCCAGCGATGGATCTTCGAATCGTGCCGTAAATGTTTCCTGCGCACCCCGGCGTAGCTGCAACTGCACGTCCACACCGTACCAAGCACTTAGCCGCGCAGCAACCTCCGGCCATGGAGCATGGTGGAACACGAGCACCTTCCGCGTCCAGGCGCTGTAATCTGCCGGATCGACGGTGCGCACCTCATGGCTGCCGGCCTTACGGTTGTAAACCAGCTGCTGCCCCGCCTCCAACACCGTGGCGGGCACGTGCAATTCTTCCGCGGTGCCTGCGCTTACCTTTCCGGTTGCTACGGTAAGCTGGTATTCGTTGCGGTGGTTCGCCACCTCCACGTTAAACGACGTACCCAGTACCCGGGTGTCCACTTCGCCGGCATGCACCACAAAAGGCCGGGTGGGGTCGTGCTGCACCTCAAAGAAGGCCTCCCCACTGTCCAGAAAAACTTCCCGTATCGCGCCGTCAAACACCTTATCGTAGCGGATGGCCGAGCGGCCATTCAGCCAAATAACGCTACTGTCCGGCAGGGTGAGCCGGGCACGCTGACCGGGTTCGGTGTGTAATGTAAAAACCGAGCGAACAGGTAGTTGCTCCTGCGCAGGCGTGCTGTCCCGCTGACTTACCAACAGGTAGCCTGCGCCCGCCAGCAGGACAATGGCGGCAGCCACCCCCCGCCACCATGCCTTCCGGCCTACCCGCATGCCAGTCCGGCGTTCAGCCGCTACTGTCCGTTCATTGATGGCCGCGAGGATTTCCTCGGCCAGCCGGTCGGCATCGGACTCCGTCAACGCCGTCGTGACCGGTTCCTGCTGGTCGAACCATTGGTCAATCCACTCCCGCTCCTCCCGACTGCACCGGCCGGCTAGGTAGCGCTCCAGCAAATCGCTTATTGCTTGCTTTGTCATCTCCGCGTTTATTTACCCACATGAGTAAAAAATGCGAGGGGAGTACCTATGGGTAATGATGATGAAATTGTTAAGAAATGATGTCAGAATTGTGATCGCAGCAACTTAAAGCAAAATGGACGATAAGATTCCGGCCTTGATCCCGCTACGCACCTTGCGCCGTGCGTGTACCAGCTGATTTTTTACGGTTTGCTCGGCGATGTTAAGCTCGTCGGCGATCTCCCGTGTGGTATAGTTTTTTTCGCTGTGCAGCCGCAATATGCGCTGTTGCCGTTCCGGAAGCGCCTCGATTTCACTTTTCAGGCGCTGCTTCAGCTCGTCGGCAAAGATCGCCTGGTAGCTTGGTGCCACCATGGAGTCGATCAGCTGCTGGTAATCGTAGTGATGCTGCTTGGCTTTTAAGAACTGCCGCATACGGCGAATAATTTCGTATTTGGCCATGCTATAGAGGTACGCCGCTACCGATCCTTGCAGCTCGATGGTGTCGATCTTCTGCCAAAGCACGATGTAGATATCCTGAACAATATCTTTTGCTTCGTCTTCGTCCTTCGTCTTACGGTAAGCGAGTTCGTACAGCGGCTGCCAGGTACGACGATACAGGGCTGTGAAAGCCGCATTATCCCCTGTTTTGGCCAGATGAAAAAGTTCTTCGGTCGTATGATTCTGCATAAGCGCCGCCATGCTTCGGCGGTAAAGATAGCAGCACGTTGTTAACCTAAGGTTAACAATCCATTAAACGAGGCGCAGCAGGTTATGGCTTCCCGCCGCGCCGTTGCGCTACTGCGCCTCTAAGGTTTGCAGTTCGAATTATTCAGTCTTTTACCTGATACACAAGCCGTGGATTACGAAGAAGAACAAAGAAAGGGGGCTGTGAAAGCATTTGCCGTTGCTTAAAGCACTTTGCATAATAAATCCTTTCGCCCCCAATCCTCCATAAAACGAAAAGCAATAACATACAGCCAAGTTTTTTATTAATTTTTGCGAAGACTGAATTTTCAAAAAAGAAGAAAATCTTGCGCAAGCAAATACTTGCTTTTATATTTACAAGCAAACGCTTGCGTATTATGGAGGCGCGAAGAGATGTTCTTCAGGCTATTGCAGACCCGAAGAGCCATTATCGGTATGATGCAAAAGCACCTGTCAATGTCAATACTATTGCTGAACAGTTTGATATAAGCCGACAAGCTATATCGCTACATTTAAAAATATTGGTAGAATGTGGTGTGCTGACGATGAAGCAACAAGGACGCGAGCGAATCTGCGAAGCAAAATTGGAAAAGCTGAACGAAGTAAATGAATGGATAACAGAGTACGGACAATTTTGGGAAACCAAATTGGACGCGTTGGGCAAATTTCTTGACAACAATAAAAAATCAAAATAATGGAAACTAAAAAATTGCCAACGGTAGAATGTCAAATGATGATAAGGAAACCAGTAGCAGAAGTTTTCGAAGCATTTATCGACCCTACCATTACCACCAGATTTTGGTTTACCAAATCAAGTGGAAAACTTGAAGAGGGAAAGGCGATAAAGTGGCAATGGGAAATGTACAATGTTTCGAGCGATGTGTTTGTAAAGGAAATCATACCCGACAAGAAAATATCCATTGAATGGGATGACCCGGCTACAACCGTCGATTTCGAGTTTACGGCTTTGACCGGCAATACCACTTATGTTATTATCAAAAATTATGGCTTCCTTCAAGCCGGTGATGACCTTATCCAAGCTATCAAAGACAATACAGGTGGATTTACAACGGTACTGGATGGGCTAAAAGCCTGGTTGGAGTTCGGCATTGAACTTAATCTTGTAAGAGATAAGTTCCCACAAACCAAGCAAAAATGATGAAGTGAACACCCTGATTTAAACAACATAAGCAATGAACAGGAAAATATTAGTCATCGAACGCACTTACGAAGCCCCGATGTTTCTTCTAATGTGTTGCTAATATGACACCAAAAGAAACATTACATAAATGGATTGATGCCTTTAATAAGGCGGACGTGGAAGCTATCTCCGACCTGTATGCTGACCATGCAATCAATCATCAAGTCGCCAATGAGCCGGTTGTTGGAAAAGCGGCGATCAAACAAATGTTCGCAGACGAATTTGCAACAGCCGAAATGACTTGTATTCCCGAAAACATTTTTGCAGACGGAGACTGGGCAATTTTAGAATGGAAAGACCCCAACGGTTTGCGTGGTTGTGGTTTCTTTCAAATACAACATGACAAAATTACTTTTCAGCGTGGTTATTGGGATAAATTATCCTTCCTCAAACTTCATAATCTCCCTATTCCACAATGACAGTTGGCATGGCGCGGCTTAGACAAACTGCTAATGCTATTTAATGGACCGTTGTCATAAATCCATCGCTTCCTGATTAGCTATACGCCGTTATCTCGATCAAAGAACCTGAGTTGTCCTGCTTATCTAATTTGCCGCCCCCAGCCCGGTTCGGCCGGTCGGAATTTTGGCATTAAAACCATTAAATTTGTAATCCGGATTGATATATGCATTGCACTCATAAAGAGTCTGGTTGCGGGTTAGGCTGGGCGATGAGGTCCCTGAATAACCCGAAGTAAGCGAAGACGTAATGGACTATAAAAACATTGCCAAGAGAATCATTGACCTACGCGATGCCGATTTGGCACTCAGGCAAAGGCTTGTGCAAAACGGACTACTGGGAGAAGGGTATAATGAGGAAATGGAGGAACTGCATAACCGGAATGCAACGTTGTTAAATGATATCATAGACAAAATTGGCTACCCGACTATTGACAAAGTAGGTGAAGAAGCGAGTGAAGCGGCCTGGCTGGTCATTCAGCATGCAATCGGACAGCCCAACTTTATGAAAAGATGCAGGGAACTATTGAAGACTGCCGTTAGTGAGCATCGTGCTGACCCCAGAAGCTTAGCTTACTTAACTGATCGAATAGCCGTATTTGAAGGGAAACCACAGCTTTACGGAACTCAATTTGATTGGGACGAAAACGGGGAGCTCAGCCCCGCTCGATACGACCGGATCGACAGGGTGAACAAACGAAGACGAGCTATCGGACTTAACACGCTCGAAGAACAGACCATTTTAATAAGACAACGGGCAAAACACGAGCGTGAAACGCCACCGAAAGACATGGACAAAAGAAAACACCAAGCTGACGCCTGGAAAAGAAAAGTCGGCTGGGCCAGATAAAACAGCAGAGACCGCGCATGGCCCAAATGGCAAATTTCGTGTGTCGTTGTGTACCGATCCGTTGTTGTCAAAACAAATGATTAGATTTGCGTAGTCCGGCTACATTGGTTTGCCGCTAAACACATGAACGCTAAATGATGGAAAAAAGCTGTAATATACGTTTCTGTTTCTTGCTATGGATAGCCTTATTTGCCGCCCCCTTTTCCTCGTTCGGCCAGCAGCCCGTTGTTTGGTCGGTTTCCATTGGCTCCGGCATCACGGATATGCGAAATCTGGGATATACGATGGACGATTTCGTATACAGTTTGCCCGGGAACGAAGAAGAGGCGATGCCTTTTCGGTATGTCAATAAACCCATAGCATTGGGTATGGCAGGAGTCGCGGTGAACGGTAACTTTAGGCGCTCAAACCTTTTCGGCTGGGAAACCGGCTTAGCTATCCGTACGGGCGGATTCAGAATATGGAATGACAACATCAGACAGCTGGTTCCCGAAAATCCAAACGATCCCTTGCTCCCGAGGCTCGGTGCCACCAAAACGTTCCGGTATTGGGCGCTGCACCTGCCTCTTTCGCTGACATATAAACCGTTTGATGTGGTAGGATTTAAAGTCGGTATGGATGTTTATTACCAATTATCCGGCGACTTTGATGCTGGCGATAACGGCCAGGCTCCACTTGAAAGGCATATGGGAAGCCACCTGACGACTTCCTATAGACACCCGTTTAATCTGGGGGGGCACCTGGGCGCTTATTTCCCGATAGGGGAGCACTTCCGTATCGACGGCGGCTTTTTTGCGGATGTTTCCCCACGCGTAACGTTCCAGCCACCAAGCAACACCAACAGCTCGGGCTATGACAAATTCCGCGAAATGGGATTTTTCCTCAGCTTCCGGTACAATTTTGATTTTTAGGGTTTTTATACCCTACCATTAACTTTTCGGCAAACCGAAGTAAGCTTTAGCGTTGTAATAGCAGATATCTTGTATAATCTTGCCCGTCCAACCAATATCTCTTGGCAACAGTCCCCGTTCGATGTCTTCGGCAAATAGGTTGCAAAGCAGGCGCCTGAAATATTCGTGCCGCGAGTATGACAGGAAGCTGCGTGAATCCGTCAACATCCCAACGAAACAACTGATCAATCCGATGTTGGAAAGCGTGTTCATCTGCTGGGTCATGCCGTCCAACTGATCAAGAAACCACCAGCCCGAACCGAATTGCATCTTGCCCTTTATTCCTTCGCTTTGGAAATTGCCCATCATGGCTGCAAATACAGCGTTGTCTGACGGGTTAAGGTTGTAGACGATGGTTTTAGCTAAGCAGCCTTGTTCCTCCAGATCGTTGAAAAATTGCTGCATGTTTTCCGCTTGCGGAAAGTCACCGATGGAATCATATCCCGTGTCCGCGCCCAATTCGCGAAGCTTACGGCTATTGGTATTGCGCAGCGGCCCGAGGTGAAACTGCTGCACCCAGCCTTTATCGTGATAGAATTTACACAGCTCGAACAGGATCGTGTATGTAAATGTCTCTTCATATTCGGCGGCAAGCCGATCATCTCCATTAAGCACCTGCTTAAAAACCTCATCCAACGAGACGGCGGAGCTGCTTCTCCGGGGTAGACAACTCAATCCGTGATCGGCAATCCGGCACCCTTGGCTGTGGAAATAATACGCCCTATTCCAAAGCGCATCCAGCAACGTGTCCATATCGACAATGGCTACACCGCTGCTCGCCTGCAACCGTTCGATATAGTGGCGGTAATCATCGCCCCTACTCAATTGGAAGGCTTTATCGGGTCTGAAGGTGGGCAGCACCTTGGTGCCAAAACCAGACTCGGCAATGGCCTGGTGATGCCGGAGATCATCCGCTGGATCGTCTGTCGTACCCACCATGTCCACGGCAAAGTGCCGTAGCAAACCACGGGGAGAAAACTCCGGCGCCCGCAATTGTGCCTGTGTACTGTCAAAGATGGCATCCGCATTATCGGGGCTGAGCAGCTCGTGGATGCCAAACGGGTTTTTCAGTTCCATATGGGTCCAGTGGTACAACGGATTGCGCAATGTATAGGGTACGGCTTCGGCCCATTTCCTGAACTTCTCCCGGTCGTCTGCATCGCCTGTGATGTATTTTTCAGAAACGCCCAATACCCGCTGTGCACGCCATTTATAATGGTCGCCGGCAAGCCAGATGTGGGTGATATTGCGGAAGTTCGCGTCAGTAGCAATCGCATCAGGCGGAAGATGCGAGTGGTAATCTATGATGGGTAGCCCCTTCGCATAATCATGATAAAGCACTTCGGCCGTATCCGACTGCAACAAAAAATTATCATGGAGAAAATAAGCCATGGCTATTCTATTTGGTAGCGATTAATGTCCAAGAATTCCCAACTCCAGCCCCCGAAGCTCGGCGAGCCCCCGCAGACGGCCGATGGCCGAATAACCGGGAGCCGTGGTCTTTTGCAGATCATCCAGCATTTGGTGTCCGTGGTCCGGCCGAAAAGGTATGGCGCGGTTCCGCAGTTGGTTTTCGGCCGTCAGGGCTTTCATCACCGCATACATGTTCACATCGCCGTCCAGGTGATCAGCCTCAAAGAAATTGCCCTGCTCGTCCTTTTTTACGTTACGGAGATGCACAAAATAAACCCGTTCTTTTACCGCCTCGAAAATGGCCGGAATGTCATTCGATGCGCCGGCTCCCAATGAACCCGTGCAGAAACAGATGCCGTTAAAGGGTTTATCGAGCTCGCGTATGATATAAAGCAGATCTTCCTTATTGCTGGCGATGCGCGGCAAGCCCAGAATAGGATAGGGCGGATCATCAGGATGGATGGTCATCTGAATACCATTTTCTTCGCAGACATCGGCAATGGACGATAAAAACCAAATCAGGTTTTTCCGCAGTCCGTCAAAGCCGATGGCGGCATATTCGCGGATGCTCTCCCGCAGCTCTTCCAGTTCAATGCTCCGCTCACCGGGAATGCCCATGAGCACGTTGGCGCTCAATGCATCGAGCTGTGCGGGCGTATACTGCTCAAACCGACGCTTCGCCTCGTCCTTGATGGCACCCGGATAGTCCTGCTCCGCTCCTTCCCGCTTCAATATAAAAAGGTCGAAAGCCGCCAGGTCATTCCAGTCAAAATACAGCGCTTTCGACCCGTCCCGCATTTCCAGATCAAGCTGGGTACGCGTCCAGTCTAATACGGGCATAAAGTTATAGCAGATGGTTTTAATGCCCTCGGCCGCCAGATTCCGCAGGCTTTGCCGGTAATTTTCGATGTAAGGCCCGGCATCCGACCGCCGCGTTTTTATCGCTTCATGCACCGGTACACTTTCTACCACACTCCACGTCAATCCCACGGCCTCGATGATGGCTTTCCGTTCACGGATGTCTTCCAGCGGCCACTCCGCACCGTGGGGAATATGGTGCAGTGCCGTTACCACGCCGGTCGCTCCGGCTTGTTTAATATCTTGCAGTGATACCGTATCGGCGGGTCCATACCACCGCCAAGTTTGTTCAAGTTTTTTTGCCATATTTTATCTTTTTTCTACAACCCTACGTATCAAACTCCACTCCATGCATTAAAGCCGCCATCCACCAAAATGGTTTCGCCGGAGATGAAGCCCGAGGCGTCACTCAATAAGAAAATCAACGCGCCGGTCAGTTCCTCAGGGCTCCCCATCCGGCCATAGGCCGTGTTATTTACAAAGCGTTGTGCACGATCCGTATAGGTGCCGTCCGGATTAGTCAGCAATGTCCGGTTTTGCTCCGTCAGGAAAACGCCCGGTGCAATAGCATTGACGCGCACTTTATCGCCATAGCGCTGGGCCAATTCGACGGCCATCCACTTGGTATAGCCCTCCACGGCACACTTCGCCAGGTTATAGCCCATCACGCGGGTGATGGCTTGCTGCGCGGCCAATGAAGAGATATTCACGATGGACCCTTTTCCCTTCTCGGCGATTACCCGCCCAAAGATATGCGTGGGTATCACGGTCCCGAATAAATTGAGCTCTACCGCTTTTTGTGTGTCGGCGATCTTGGCGTCGAAGAGATTCTGATCCGGACCGATAGTGGCCCCGGGAATGTTGCCGCCGGCAGCGTTCACCAAGCCATCTATCGTACCCCACGTAGCAAGTATACGGTCTTTGGCGTCACGCACGGCATGTTCATCCAACACGTCAGTGATGACGGCAATCGCCTCTCCGCCCTTGGCCCTAATGGCTTCTACACGTGCCTCCGCCCGCTCCTGATTACGCCCTAATACAGCCACTTTGGCTCCTGCCGCCGCGGTGGCAAGCGCAAATGATTCGCCTAAAACTCCCGTTGCCCCCGTGATCACGACCACCTTGCCTGCCAACGAAAACTGTTGTATTCCATCCATAGTTATCGAAATAAGGTCTATAAGTATTCAAACCCCAATATTAGTTAAAAAATAAGCTCATCCTATGCACTTTTTAATAAATTATCTACGAAAACGTTGTAGCGCTATTTAGCGAAAAAATGGGAAAACAGTTCATTTACAAAATTTTAACAATTTTATTTTAAGATCTCGTTTTAAAGCGATACTTTTGCATCCCCAACATCGAAAGGGCTTACGTGTTGAAAAATAATTAATTACAAAAAATATAGATATGACTAAAGCAGAAATTATCGCAGAAATCTCTAACAAGACCGGATTAGAGAAAGTAGATGTTCAGGAAACCGTCGAAGCTTTTTTCAAAGTCGTTAAAAATGCAATGATAGGGGGCGAGAACGTTTATGTAAGAGGTTTCGGTAGTTTTGTAGTGAAAAAAAGAGCCGAAAAAACCGCACGCAATATTTCTAAGAATACCGCCATCATCATTCCTGCTCACTACGTGCCCACATTCAAACCGGCAAAAACATTTGTAGAGAAGGTAAAAACCGGCAACAAATAATTTCTGCCTTTAAGGTAACGCATCCATCATGCAGCAACGGACCAAACAGATAGTCGCCATTACATCCATCCTGATACTGATGGGGTTTCTGCTGGCGCAACCTATCAAAGGGCTGGTCAACGAAGATAAAGGTACCGCCGTTTCAAATACCGATGCTGCGTCAAATATATCGCTCGAATGGGTATCCCAGCAGGCTAAGCAAGGGCTCAATGCCAGCATCATCAAAGAAATCTCAGATATAGAGGCGCAACTGCCAAGCGCCTCGGGTCCGGAAAAGATTGATTTATTGCAGCAGCTTGCAACCAAGTGGGACGACGTAAATCGGCCAGCGCCACTTGGATTCGTCTATGAAGAGCTCGCTACGCTCGACAATCAATTGACTTACTGGCTGAAAGCGGGCGACGCATACCGTGCCGCCTATACCAACTTACAAGACACCGCAACGGTTGCTGTCCTCAACGGACGCGCGATACAGGCTTACGAAAAGGCGCTCGAACTGGATGCAGCCAATCTGGATGCAAAAACCGGTTTAGGCAGCGCGTATGTAAGTGGTACGGCGAATCCCATGGCAGGTATCGCACTGCTGCAGGAGGTGGTCAAATCCGACCCCGATCACCTGGAGGCTAATAAAAGTTTGGGGCTGTTTTCGATGCAATCGAGGCAGTTTGACCGCGCAATCGATCGGTTCAAAACTGTCGTGTCCATACAACCGGATGCCGAATCTTATTTTTACCTCGCAACAAGTTATGAAAACATTGGGTTGAAACGCGAAGCGATAGCAGCTTTTGAAAAAAGCCGAGATTTCGCCGCGGATCCAACCCTCACTCAGTTTATCAATCGTAAAATCGATGAATTGAGTAAATAATCATTCATTTATTCATTATTAAAAAAATTAAGCTATGCCAAGCGGAAAAAAAAGAAAAAGACACAAAATGGCTACCCACAAACGTAAAAAGCGTTTAAGAAAAAACCGGCATAAGAAAAAATAACTTTGCCTGACGCAGACCCACTTCCGGGCTGGGGTATATAAATGAGCGTGATTTCACACAATTGAACTCTGCCTCACATGAACTGCCGGAAGATGGGCGTGTTGATTAAACGTATTTTATTGTTTCATTCAAAGCAGGCATTCATTGCGCAATCGCAATATGGATAGCTGAATATGCTATTTCCAATATTGCCTGCTTTGCAAAAAAAATAGCTGTTGGTAAAGGAGTTAATCATCGATTCGGCTCCCGAAAAGGGGGTCACTATCGCTTTACTTCAGGACAAACAGCTTGTAGAGCTCAGCAAGGAACAGGCGAATAACAACTACGCGGTAGGTGATATTTATTTAGGCAGGATTAAAAAGATCATGCCTGGTCTTAATGCTGCATTCGTAGATGTCGGATACTCGAAAGACGCATTCCTTCATTACCTGGACTTGGGCCCACAAGTACAGTCGCTCATCAAGCTTACCAAATTAGTAAAGAACGGCAGTTACAAAGAGAAGCTGCTTGATAGTTTAAAACTGGAAAAAGACATCAACAAAGCCGGCAAGATATCTGAGGTATTGACCCGCAATATGTTGTTGCCCGTCCAGATAGCCAAAGAGCCCATTTCCACAAAAGGGCCACGGTTAAGTTCGGATTTATCCATCGCTGGGAGATATGTGGTATTAGTACCGTTTTCAAGTGCGGTATCCATTTCCAAGCGCATAAAGGGAAATACCGAACGCAATCGACTTAAAAAGATTGTAGAAAGCATCAAACCCGCCAATTTTGGCGTTATTATCCGTACCGTATCAGAAGGCAAGGGGGTAGCCGAGCTACAGAAAGACTTATTGGATCTCATTGCGAAGTGGGAGGTTTTGACCAGCCGCCTGCGCATGGCCGAACCTACACACAAGGTCCTCGGCGAGATGGATAGAACATCGACAATTCTTCGTGATATCCTCACAGATGAGTTTACGCACATTTATGTGAATGATCCTGTGATTTACGAGGAAACACGTTCGTATGTGCAGGAAATCTCTCCTGATTTGGAGAAGATCGTTAAACTGTACAAGCACCGGGAACCGATTTTTGAGCATTTCGGCGTGGAGCGGCAAATCAAGGCTGCATTCGGAAAGACGGTAAATCTCCATGGCGGCGCATACCTGGTCATCGAACACACTGAAGCATTGCATGTGATCGACGTAAATAGTGGCAACCGCACGGCCAATAAGGAAAACCAGGAAGAAAATGCATTGCAGGTCAATATGGAGGCCGCGAAGGAAATTGCGCGCCAGCTGCGTCTGCGGGATATGGGAGGCATTGTCGTCATCGACTTTATCGACATGCATAAGCCCGCCAACCGCAAGGAATTGCATGCTTACCTGAAGCAGTGCATGGCGGCCGACCGCGCGCGGCACACCATATTACCGCCAAGTAAATTCGGATTGGTACAGATCACCAGGCAACGCGTACGTCCCGAAATGTCCATTGTCACGAACGAAAAGTGCCCTGCATGCGATGGCACAGGGGAAATCCGATCGAGTATTGTACTGATGGACGATATCGAAAATAACCTCAGTTTCATTCTTCATGAACAGAACGAAAAGGATATCACGCTGTGTGTACACCCGTACATTTATGCGTACATTAAGTCTGGCTTGATTTCCCGCAGAATGAAATGGTACTTTAAATTCGGACGCTGGATCAAGGTAAAGCCCATTTCGTCTTATTACCTGACCGAGTTTCATTTTTTTAATGCCAAGGATGTCGAAATAAAACTTTGAAAAAGGGGGCCTCAGCCCCTTTTTTTATGCGGGCTTTCCGCGCAACATCGTCAAAACTTCGTCGGCCATCTCGTTGACGGTTCCTTGGTTCAGCCACTGGATGCGCAGTCCATCCTTTTCCATCTTGCGGAAATAAGTCATCTGCCGCTTAGCAAACCGGTGTATCTCCGTGTTCAGTCTTGAGAAAAACGTGCTTTCATCCATCTCGCCCGAAAGGTATTGGGTAGCGTATTTGTATTCCAACCCATAGTAGGTTAGCCGTTCCTTCGCAACGCCACTTTGCAATAACGCCTTCACTTCGTCCAACAGCCCCTTGTCAAGCCGTAGCCGAAGCCGGGCTGTAATACGTTGCCTGCGGGTTTCGACAGGCGGATTGATGCCGAAGATTGCTGCGTCCGGCGCTGGCCGGGGACGCGCCGGCAGCAAATGAGCCTGGCACCACTCGGCTATTTCAATAGCACGGATGAGCCGCTTTTTGGTGCTAGTGTCGGGCTTAAAGCCCGGCGGCATCGGCAGGTGCACTAATCTTGCTGTTAACGTTTCTATGGAATGTGGCTCCAGCGCATCGCGCAATGCTGCATTAACCGGAACACCGTCGTATTCAAATCCCTGGACGACTGATTGGATATATAAGCCCGTACCTCCACAAAGTATAGGCTGTTTGCCCCGCTCTTGGATAGCATCCAACGCCTCGTAAACATCTTCCCGATACCGGCTGACATGATACGTCTCTCCGGCGTCTACAACGTCTATTAAGTAATAAGGAATGTCGCCATAAATCTCAAGATCCTTGCCGGTGCCCAGATCCATCCCTCGATATACCTGCCTCGAATCTGCACTGATTATTGCGCCATTTATACGTTTGGCTACTTCGACAGCCAATTGGGTTTTACCGGATGCCGTCGGGCCGAGGATGACCACCAGTTTCACGTCACGCGTGTTTATATGCTTTCACCAACTTGATACTACCACTGTTATAAACAGGTACAAACCCCCGATTTCTGCGTTCTTCCGCGGGCTTCTGCTGAATTTCAACCGGTAGCGCCTGCTCGTAGTATCGCTGCATCGTCCGTGTATCTACCCAGAAGACTTGAGGAGACGTTTCCCCCGCGATCGCGAAGCCTGTCTTGCGATAGCTGCTGCCATCCGTCCAATCCTTGTCGGCATAGGTCATGATATCCCCCGGATCAAACGCCTGCTGAAAGGCGTCGATAAGCTTGCTGAACCCACCCACGACCTGCATTCCCTGTTTATGGCAAAACCGGAGCAGCTCATACGAGCGGTAATCCGCTGCCTTGTTGTCCATCTTCCTTCCTCCACTGAATACGGCCACAGCCACCAGCTCACCTTCCCGGAACAACCCGAAACGGTATTTACCCGGCAGCGCCACCTGGAGATGATGGTCTTCCTGAAAGGCCATAGCCATCTGTTTATCAATACGGGCAACCACCGTATCCCGAGCATGGATACGCTGGGCAAGGCCTGCCAGTGCAGCAATCCTGTTAAGCAGTAGATCCGGCTGTTTAATACCGCGGTCTTCGTCAATGTGAATGCAACGGGCCGTGCTGTCAACGGCAATACGTTCCCCGGCGCCGCATAAGTAATAAACAATATCCGGCATTCCGTCCGCATGCAGGAGACAGGCGCTTGGCGATAGTGCCTCAAGATTAAACTCCGCATGCAGCTTAGCTTGCAAAGCCATCAGAAACTTATAAAAAGAACTGTTGACATTAAACATTGGAAACAGGCAAATGAATTACAAATGTGGCAAATTTTTCAAGACCTACCTATTTTTTGTGCAAATTAGCGATATTCGTCTACGATGAAGAAACTTTATACGGTATATTTATTGGTGGCTTTCCTTGGCGTAGCGCACGAGGCATATACCCGGCAGCACGCGCCACGGGTAAATCACACCGTCCTATTGAATAACCAGACCAGGATTGTTCCGCTGCGCGATCTTCAACGCCGGAATATTGCTTATATCATGTATAACAATGAACCGGCGCTCTCCGTTTTCGGCGAGATCTTGAAGCGCTATGCTCCGGCAGATGCGCTCCCGATACCTGCTCAGGCCGATGCCTATCGTCAACTCGATGGAGCGCTCAAGTTTTACAACACCCTTGTTTTTGTGCTAAACACGGCCGACTTAGCGAACAAGCGCCTGTTGCAGCTCATCAATGCACAGGCTGTCGGCAAAGAAGTGATATTGGCCGTGTTCGGCGATGGCACCAAACTGGCCGAATTGGATTTCGTCCATTTCCCAATAGCGTGGAATCCCGAAATTACCGAAACGGCCGTCAAAAATTCGGCGATGTCCATTTTTGGGGGAACGGCCTGCACGGCACGCTTGCCACAGTCTTTTTCTGCAAGATACGCGTCTGGTGCTGGCTTTACCACCGAACAGACGCGCCTGGAATATGCCGGCGTTGATGCATTGGGCATTGACCATGCCCGCTTGGAAGCCAAAATCGACGCTATTTTGGCGGAGGCCATCCGCGAGCGGGCTACGCCAGGGGCTGTCGTCATGGCCATCAAAAGCGGCCAAGTGATTTTTGAAAAGGCGTATGGCTATCATACCTATGATCGGCAGCGGCGCACGGCGGTGTCTGACATCTTCGACTTGGCGTCCATCACCAAAATCGCTGCAACAACACCCGCCATTATGCGGCTCACCGAACGGGACATTATCAACCTGGACAGCACCATGGGATATTACTTGCTCCAAGCCCAGGGCACCAACAAGAAAGACACCAAACTGCGTGACATCATGCTCCATGAAGCCGGCTTCGTTCCCTTTATCGCTTTTTACCAGCACCTGAAATCCGGTGATCTCAGCACGGACTCATCAGCAGCCTATGCAGTGAAAGTGGCAGACAGCTGCTATATCCGTACGGGCTATTACGAAGACATCATGTGGCCTACCATGCTCCAGTCCAAGCTTAATGCTTCCGGATCGTATGTATATAGCGACGTCAGTATGTATGTTATGAAAGAGATCGCCGAGCACCAAACGGGTTTGCCCATACAGGATTATATCCAGCAAGAGTTTTACCGTCCATTGGGTATGCAAACCGCGGGTTATCTGCCCAGGCGGCGCTTTGACAAAAGCCACATCGTGCCAACTGAAAACGACAAAACGTTCAGAAAGACCTTACTGCAAGGGTATGTGCATGATCAGGGAGCGGCCATGGCCGGGGGTATCGCAGGCCACGCAGGATTGTTTGCCTCGGCAAACGACCTGGCTATCTATGGGCAATTATTGCTCAATCGGGGGACTTACGGCGGCGAGCGCTATTTCAAGGCCGAGACGATTGACCTATTTACTTCCAGGCAATCCGCCACCAGCAGGAGGGGCCTGGGGTTTGACCGCTGGGATCCCGATACCGCCAAGCACTACCCTTCGAACTTAGCCTCGGATGCCACCTTTGGGCACACCGGATATACGGGCACTTGCATCTGGATTGATCCGAAAGCGCAGCTGGTCTATATTTTTCTCTCCAACCGGGTGCATCCGACGGTCAGCAACAAGCTGATCAGCCTCAACATCAGAGGGCGGGTGCAGGACGCCTTATATGAAGCGATCAATGCCTCAAAATCTTGACACGCTAAACGAACGGCGATAACGACTCAGGAAAAACATGGCCAAAACAAAAACGACCTATTTCTGCCAGAACTGCGGATATGAATCTGCCAAGTGGCTCGGCAAATGCCCCTCATGCAACGAATGGAACACGTTCGTGGAGGAACTTGTGGAGCCCGCAAAGGCACGTGTACCGGACTGGCGGACAGCCTCAGGCCCAGCCGCCAAACGGACAAACAAGGCTTCGCGGATACAGGAAATCGCCCATCGGGAAGAAACGCGTTACGTCACACCGGATGACGAGCTGAACCGTGTACTGGGCGGGGGTATCGTCCCCGGTTCGCTGGTGCTCATCGGCGGCGAACCTGGCATCGGAAAGTCTACGCTGATGTTGCAGCTCGCACTCAGCATGCCCGGTGCGAAGGTCCTGTATATCTCCGGTGAGGAAAGCGAGCAACAACTCAAAATGCGCGCCGAACGGCTGATGCAATCGCCGAAAGCCGAATGCTTTATCCTCACCGAGACCTCCACGCAAAACATTTTTAAACAAATGGATGCCATCGCTCCTCAACTGGTAATCATTGATTCCATACAGACCTTGCATTCCGCCCAAATCGATTCGGCCCCGGGCAGTGTGTCGCAGGTACGCGAATGTACGGCCGAATTATTGCGGTTTGCCAAAGAAACCGCCATCCCCGTATTCATTGTGGGGCACATCACCAAAGACGGGGCCATCGCAGGCCCCAAGGTATTGGAACACATGGTCGACACCGTACTGCAATTCGAAGGAGACCGCCATCATGTATACCGTATCTTACGCGCCATTAAAAACCGCTTCGGTTCGGCCGCCGAACTGGGCATTTATGAGATGCAGGGGTCTGGCTTGCGCGAGGTAAGCAACCCCTCGGAGATTCTGCTCTCTCAGCGCGAAGACAATATGAGTGGCATCGCTATCGCCGTGTTATTGGAAGGCGTACGTCCCATGCTTATTGAAGTGCAGGCATTAGTAGGTACCTCCGCCTATGGCACTCCGCAACGTTCCTCCACCGGGTTTGACACGCGGCGGATGAATATGCTGCTTGCCGTACTGGAAAAACGATTCGGCTTTCGGCTGAGCGCTCAGGATGTATTTCTGAATATGGCCGGAGGCCTGCGTGTGGAAGACCCTGCTATTGACTTGGCCGTCATCACGGCGATAATTTCCTCACAGCAGGACATTCCCGTGCCCGCCACTACGGCCTTCGCCGGCGAAGTGGGACTTTCGGGGGAGATCCGGGCGGTCAACCGTATCGAACAACGCATCGCCGAAGCAGAGAAACTGGGCTTTGAAACGATTTATATTTCTAAATATAACGTCAAAGGCTTGAGCACGGCTAAATACCAGATAGCCATCAAACCGGTATCCCGGGTAGAGGAAGTCTTCCAGGCCGTGTTCGGTTAGTGTTAGTTGAGTGCCTTCCCGAAAGGAGTAAAGGCAAGTCCCATCAATTTAAAATGTTGGCGGCCAAAGGGGATACCGATGATGGTGATGCAGAGCAATAGGCCGAATACAAGGTGCGTGAGTGCGACCCATATTCCACCAAACACAATCCAAAGGATGTTCATCAGCGTGTAGAGGCACCCCGTGCTGGATGGGCGGTTGGTTACGACGGTACCAAAAGGGACCAGAGCAGCTACGGCCAACTTAAAAAGCTGGATGCCGAAGGGAATGCCCACGATAGTAAGACACAGCACCAGCCCGCCGACAAGGTACTCCAGAAAAATAAAAAAGCCGCCAAAAATAATCCAGATGAGATTGCCTAAAAAATTCATAGTGGTGAAGATAAAAAGGTAAACAATGCCTTCTCATCCAGTTTTCGCTGTTCACCCGTTTGCATATCTTTCAATGTCAAGAGTCCGCTTTGGATTTCCTCCTCCCCGATGAGGACAACATACGGTATCTTCTTGGCATCGGCATAAGCCAATTGTTTTTTAAGCTTTGCCGCGGCGGGATAAAGCTCAACGGCGATATCGGCATTACGTAGTTTTTGCAGCAAGGGCAACGCATATAGTTCTGCGAGCTTGTCGAAATTACTGATGAGTACTTTGGTAGACTGGGCAGTGCTTTCGGGGAATAATCCGAGTTCTTCCAACACATCGTATATCCGATCTGCGCCGAACGAAATGCCCACGCCGGTAAGCCCTTTGAGTCCGAACATTCCGGTAAGGTCATCGTATCGGCCGCCGCCGCCGATGCTTCCCATACGGACTTCATTGGTTGCCACTTCGAAAATACACCCCGTATAATAATTAAGTCCGCGCGCCAACGTGATGTCAACCGCCACAAAACGATTCAGCAGTGCCGTATCACCCGTCAGCTTTTCAACATAACCCAATACCGTTTCGAGCTCATCGATCCCCTGCAAGCCGATTGCTGACGACGCCAGCACTTGCTTCAGGTTTTCGATTTTTTCCATATTAGACCCTTGCAGTTGAATGATAGGCTGCAGCTTTTCCAAATCTTCCGGAGAAAAGCCGCGGTCAAGTAATTCCGTGACCACGCCATCCAGTCCAATTTTGTCAAGCTTATCAATGGCGACAGTCATGTCTACAATCAGCTCCGGCTTACCGAGCACTTCCGCGATACCGGTCAATATCTTGCGGTTGTTTAGCTTAATCGTAAAGTCGCTCAACCCCAAATTAGTAAGCGCCTCGTGATAAATAAGTACAAACTCCGCTTCATTAAGCAGGCTGTCCGAACCTACCACATCGACATCGCACTGGTAAAACTCCCGATAGCGCCCCCGTTGGGGCCTATCGGCACGCCATACCGGTTGTATCTGGAACCGTTTAAACGGTAAGGCAATCTCATGCTGACGCATCACGACATACCGAGCAAAAGGCACCGTTAGATCATAGCGCAGCGCCTTCTCGGCAATATGCGGAATCAGCGGTGCCGACGCCCTGCTTTCCAGCAGTTCGGCAGGGACCTTCGCCAGGTAATCCCCCGAATTGAGGATTTTAAAAATCAGCTTATCCCCTTCGTCGCCATATTTACCTGTAAGGGTTTGCAGGTTTTCAACGGAAGGGGTCTGTATTTCACGATATCCGTATTTGGCGAATACCTTTTTGACGGTATCAAAAATGTAATTACGTTTTTCCATTTCCACGGGCGAGAAGTCGCGCGTGCCTTTTGCCAAAGCGGGTTTGATTACTGCCATGGCGCAAAGGTAGGGATTGATTTAGGATTTTAGTTTTTAGATTTTAGATTTTTGCGGCATGCTAAAGGACATTCAGGGTCTCACAGGCCTTCTCAGCAGCAATTTTCTCTGCGCTTTTTTTGTTGTAATCGCGGCCGGTGCCGCATACCTCACCGTCGACCACAGCATCGATGGTGAAGATTTTGACGCTATCGCCTTCGGCGTTTTCGGTCTGCACAAAGCTCACTTCCTTGCCCGCCTGTTGGCACCATTCGATAAGCCGGCTCTTAAAATTCGTTTCGGTTTGTTCCAGTGTTTGGATATCCACATGAGGCTTGATGATCCGATTTATCAAAAAATTCTTGGTAAATACATATCCTTTATCGAGATAAATGGCGCCAATCAACGCTTCAAAAGCATCACCCAACAGCGATCCCTGTTTATTGGGATAGCTGATCATGCGCGTATCATATTGGATGAGTTCATTAAGGCCCAGCTTTTTTGACAATTGGTTAAGGTGTGCACGGCTTACGATTTTTGAGCGCATTTCGGTCAAAAAGCCTTCGCCTTTGTATGGATACTTTTTAAACAATAATTCCGCCACCACCGAACCCAGCACGGCATCTCCCAAAAACTCCAACCGCTCATTACTGTTTTTCACGCCATCTTTGACCGGTACAGCCACAGACTTGTGTCGGAAAGCCAAGTGATAAAGATGGAGATTGCCCGGCACAAAACCCAGCATATTCTTCAACGCCTTGACATACCGGCGATTAGACGAAAAATGCAGTTTGTAAATCTTTGAAAGAGGCATCTAATGACTAACTGAATACAAACATGCAAAGGGGCTAAACCCCTTTGCTGCAAATGCCTTCAAACCTATGCTTCAAACTTCTTAAATATAACGGTAGCGTTATGTCCACCAAAACCAAAGGTATTGCTCATGGCCGCGTTGACCTGCCGTTTTTCTGCCTTGTTAAAAGTGAAGTTCAGTTTCGGATCGAGGTTGGGATCATCCGTAAAATGATTGATAGTCGGAGGGACGATGTCATGCCGTACAGCCAGGATAGAGGCAATGGATTCAACGGCCCCCGCAGCCCCCAATAAGTGTCCTGTCATCGATTTTGTCGAGCTTATATTAAGTCCATAGGCGTGCTCGCCAAAGAGCTGAAGGATAGCCATGATTTCACTGGGATCCCCTACCGGAGTGGACGTACCATGTACATTGATATAATCGATATCTTTAATGGAGAGCTTTGCATCGGCCATGGCGTTGGCCATGGCAAGCCTGGCTCCGAGGCCATCAGGATGCGATGCCGTGATGTGATAGGCGTCTGCACTCATGCCTCCGCCGACGAGCTCCGCATAAATTTTCGCTCCGCGAGCTCTGGCATGTTCCAGACTTTCCAGCACAATGGCTCCGCCACCCTCACCGGCAACAAACCCATCCCTGTCTTTATCAAAAGGTCTTGACGCCGTCTTCGGATCGTCGTTGCGTGTAGACAAAGCGTGCATCGCATTAAACCCCCCAATGCCCGCTTCATTAATAATCGCCTCAGAACCGCCGCTGATAATGATATCGGCGCACCCTGTACGGATATAATTCAACGAATCGATCAATGCGTGGGTAGATGATGCACAAGCAGATACCGTAGAGAAATTGGGACCACGCAATCCATGCCGCATCGAGATGTGCCCTGGAGCGATGTCCAGAATCATCTTCGGAATAAAAAACGGATTGAATCGTGGGGTCCCATCACCTTTGGCGAAATTGCTTACTTCATCCATAAACGTCTTCAGACCGCCGATGCCAGACCCCCAAATCACGCCGATGCGATTGGTATCTAATTTATCGAACTCCAGCGAAGCGTCAGCAATCGCTTCATCGGTTACAGCCAATGCGTAATGTACAAATGGATCTACCTTCCGGGCTTCTTTGCGCTCCATGAAATCCTCAGCATTGAACCCCTTTACTTCACAAGCAAAACGGGTCTTGAACTTCGAAGCGTCAAACTTGGTGATAGGAGCAGCGCCGCTTACCCCTTTGATCAGGCTATCCCAAAATGCTGGGACAGTATTCCCAATAGGAGTAAGCGCACCTAACCCTGTTACTACTACTCTTTTAAGCTCCATTTATTACGATTAGCCTAATGAATTAGTTAGTTAACGTTTTTTTCTAAATAAGCGATTGCTTGTCCTACCGTACTGATGGTTTCAGCCTGGTCATCGGGAATAGCTACGTTGAATTCCTTTTCGAATTCCATGATCAACTCTACTGTGTCAAGTGAGTCAGCACCTAAATCATTGGTGAATGAAGCTTCCGGGGTCACTTCGTTTTCGTCTACACCCAGTTTTTCAACGATAATTGCTTTAACTCTTGATGCGATATCAGACATGATTTTATAGTTTAATTGTTTAATAAATCTGTGCAAAGAAAAATAAATTTCAGCAAATACTAAAACGTTTTTGATTTTTAGAACATTATTAAGGTTCATCCAGCATAACTAAATTATGGTTTTTATATCAATGATTTAGCCTATGGATTGCCAGTTATACGACGGTTTACTTTTGGTATATCGCTATATAGCATCTTACCTTCATTATCTTGTATATAATTGCTATACTAGTGTTTTTGTTTTTGTAAATTTGCGCTGAATATAGAAAAAACTTTGAATAAAGTCACACTAAAATACGAATTGGACCTCGATTTCGTCCTCATTGCCATTACTTCTTCACTTAGAGACTATCGCCTATGTTATTTCATCAACAAACTTACGGGGCTTAAATTGAGCAAGATAGACGACCACGAGGTTTGGATGCCGGCACCAATAGGCCTAACGCATTTCAGCCGGTATGCTGATTTTTCGGAAACATCGGACACCGAGTTTTACCTATTGGCCAACAGAGGGACAGCCGGGGGCTTCTTAATCCCTGAAATGCGTCATTCGGATTATTTTTTACTAATCAGGAACTTTATCGATGAGGAGGATTTGGCTGCCATCGAGAACCATATTACAACGATTCCGGAAGTGGTTGTCGCCAGTGAAATCTCCCCACAAAAATTGAAATCCAAAGAAAATCTAATATTTTAGCGCCATATTTGTCAAAGTGTATCAATTACACCATAACTAAACACAGGAATATCATTTTATAAATGCCTTATAGGAAGGGGCAATACAATAAACAAAACAACTCGATAAATGGAAAAGGTTCAAAAGCGAACTAAAATCGTAGCCACATTAGGGCCAGCATCGGCTAAAAAAGATGTATTAACAAGCATGATTGCCAAAGGTGTAGACGTTTGCCGGCTTAATTTTTCACACGGCAGCCAAGAAGATCACCTCAAAGTAATTCAAACCATACGGGAGATCAACCAAGAACACCAGACAAATATCAGCATCTTGGCAGACTTACAGGGTCCCAAAATCCGTATCGGGAAAATGAAGGAAGGCGGTGCGGTCTTGCTCAATGGCACACAGGTGGAAATCACTACCCAGGAGCTTATCGGTGATGAAAACCGTATTTATATTACATACGATAATTTTCCAAAAGACGTCAAAACAGATGAAATCATCTTGCTCGACGATGGGAAAATCCAGCTGCGCGTACTACGGTCAAACTTTGCTGACACCGTGTGGTGCGAGGTTGTCCATGGCGGTGTGCTCACTTCCCGCAAAGGGGTAAACCTGCCCAATACTAAGGTTTCCATTCCCAGCCTTACCGAAGAAGATTTAGACAACCTTAATTTCGTTCTCCAATATGATGTCGAGTGGATAGGGATGTCGTTCGTGCGGACAGCGGAAGACATCGTGAAACTCAAAGAAGTCATTGCGGCTCAAGGCAAATCCGCCCGTGTCATCGCAAAAATAGAGAAGCCTGAGGCGATAGATAATATTGACGCCATCATTGCTGCGACCGACGGCATCATGGTTGCCCGGGGAGACTTGGGCGTAGAAATGCCTATGGAGGATGTTCCCGTGCTTCAGAAAATGATCGTAAAGAAATGCCGCAATGCATCCAAGCCGGTCATCATTGCTACCCAGATGCTGGAAAGCATGATTACCACCCCTCGCCCTACGCGCGCGGAAGTGAATGACGTGGCCAATTCGGTGCTCGACGGAGCGGACGCAGTCATGCTGAGCGGTGAAACGTCTGTGGGAGAGTTCCCCGAAATTGTCATCGAAACCATGAGCAAAATCATTGTGCATGTCGAACGGACTTCTTACCCGTATTACAGCTCCAAGAAATCCGAGCACAGCACGGATTCCGTCATCCCGGATGCTATCTGCGGATCCTCTGTATACTTAGCCGAAAAGACCAATGCCTCGGCCATTGTCGCAATGACCTATTCCGGCTATACGGCTTTCGAAATATCGAGCTACCGCCCGAATGCAGACATTTACATCTTTACAGGCAATCCGGTATTGCTCAATACACTGAGCCTGCTATGGGGCGTAAAAACTTTCTATTACGACAAGTTTGAGAGCACCGACGGCAGTATCCACGACGTCAACTCGCTGCTGAAAGAAAAAAACCTTGTGCAGCCGGGACAAATCGTCATCAATACCGCATCGACACCATTGCATAAAAAAGGCAAAACCAACACCATCAAGGTTACGGAAGTAGAATAGCGGAATAACACAACCCCAATACCATTTAGCCACCTTGGCTTCGGCCTGGGTGGCTTCTTCTTGAACAGGTTTGCTCTTGCCTCCTTCAGTACCGGAAGATCGGCGTCAGGGACCGCAGCCGGTAAAAAACAAGGCTTTCTGTGATCAGGCGCAAACAAAATATTTTCAAACTTGTAGCGTTATATATCACATTGGACAACCGTCCAGCTGGGCAATGAATAACATTCCTGCCCCTACACGTATTGATGTTGACAAAAATGATAGCTGACCAGTTTCTCATAAAAGCACAGTCTTTATTTTATTCCTTCACAGACAAAGAAAAGGCTCAGCTTATGCGGATAAAAACGCAGCAACTGACCTATTTGACGACCAAGGATCTATTTAACCTGTATCGCGCGGCCGCTGAGGTAGAGCGTGCGGGGGTCCCGGGATTGTTTATCGAAGCCGGCTGCGCGCTGGGTGGCTCGGCCATCGCCATCGGAAAGGCAAAAAGCAAGCAACGGGAATTTCGGATATACGACGCGTTTGGATTGATTCCCCCACCGTCGGAAAAGGATGATGCCGATGTACATGCCCGGTATGAAGAAATCAAAAGCGGAAAATCTAAAGGACTGGGCAACAATACCTACTATGGCTATACCGAAAATCTGAAGGAGGTCGTCACCGCCAACCTCGCTAAACACGGCGTCCCCGTCGAAACCAACAACATCAAACTGATAAAGGGATATTTCGAGGATACCCTGTATCTCACGGAGCCGGTGGCTTTCGCGCACATCGATTGCGATTGGTATGCCTCCGTGATGAGCTGCCTTGTTCAAATTGAGCCCCGTTTGTCGCCCGGCGGTGTCATTGTATTTGACGACTATTACGCGTGGTCAGGCTGCCGGTCTGCCGTGGATGAATATTTCCGCGATAAAAGCGGGTTTGAGCTTAGCAAAAAGGGCAGAAAACTCCACGTCAGAAAGGCCGCACGATAACCAGTGGCCCGCGGCGGTTCAATTTTCCGATGGTTCAATCGGAGGCAGCGTGGGTTTCTTCCGCTTCGGCAAAATAGTTAATGGTTTATCCCGGATGCTATCCGGTTGTGCCGGCGTAACCAACGGACCATGGTACAGGTTCGGCATGGATACGCAGTTATCCCCACGGTATCCATTCGGTATTTCAACACACCTGTCTCCGCGATATGCGTTGGGCATCGGATCGGTCGGAAACGACTGTAAGCGATGCTGCTTGGGGGCGGCTGCAGCGCTATCAGCCGGGCTGTTCTTTCCCGCAAATCCGTCAGCCCGCTGCTGTTTGTTGTCCGATTGCCCGTAGGCCACGGTAAAAATGCCAATAACACCTAATACGATGATGAACGCTTTCATTGTCCCAGGGAATTAGTACAATTCAAAAATAGCAAAAACACGTCAAGGCCGTCATGTTATCCCTGTTAAAATATGTTAAAACCCTGTGTATTGCTGCTTAGCTTCTGTATTTTTGTGTGGGATGAAACATAAGAGTATCGGATTGATTATCGGGTTGATGACCGTGGCCCTACTGGGGGTGATGGCCATGCAATACTTTTTTATTAAGCAATCATACATCCTGAAAGCACAGCTATTTGACGAATCGGTGAAAGCTGCGCTCAACGCGGTCGCCGCCAAGGCTGAAAAACGAGAGGTCATGCAGCTCGCCGATGCCCAGCGCAAAAACAAAGAAAAACTGGAGCGGGAGCAACGCAAGCTGGAGGAACAGTTGCGCCTAAAAACCGAGATTGAGCGGCTACGGGAAAAACAAGCCCGGCAATACGCCGCCTTCAAACGGCATGAGGAGACGCTGTTTGCACAATATCCCGTGGTGCTGCCTATTGAAAGCAATGAGTTTTATGAGACGTATCTCAATGATTCCCGGTATAAAGACTTTTTGCGCGTCAAATTTCAGACGAACGCCACGGTTGATGGCGCTTTCCAACGCAATGACAATATTGTGGGTCTCTATGCTATCCGGCAGGTGCCGTTGCTCAAAGCCAAAGATGACAGCGTGCGTTATTTTATTCCAGGCCCCATTGCATACGGCTCCACGGTTTTAAATTACGCCATCGAAACCTTACCTCCCAGGCAAGATCTCAAGCTGAAAAGCGAAATAGCCCGCAAAGAGCGCCAGCTCCAACTGCTGGAGGCCACTACGCTGATGGACACCATTGCGATACTAAGCGGCAAAAACCCCCAATTAATGGAGGATTTCGCCGCAGAGATCGAACTGTATAAACGCCCGTTGAGCCAGCGCATCGACGTTGCTTATATCAGACGCGAGCTGCGTAAGGAGCTGCTAAGCCGGGATATAAAATCCGCCTTCAACCTGGAAATAAAAGACAACCACACCACGCTGTATGCGTTCGCGAATTTTTCGGCGGAGGACCTTTCGTCCCAAAACCTGTATACCACCGAGTTATTCCGTGCGGACAATGAGCGCTCATCCGGCCGGCTTTCTGTCTATTTCCCCAATAAAGCCAACATTTTGATGGGCAACATGACGGTCATGCTGTTTTCGTCGGTCGCGCTTTTACTGGTACTCATCAGCTGTTTTGCGTACACCATCTTTACCATGCTCCGCCAAAAGAAGATTTCCGAGATGAAGACGGATTTCATCAACAACATGACGCACGAGTTTAAAACCCCCGTGGCGACCATCATGATTGCCAGCGAATCCCTGCGCGATCCCGAGATAGCATCTGATCAGACGCGGGCTGCCCGTCTCGCTAATATCATATACGACGAAAATGTGCGCTTAGGCAACCATATCGAACGGGTGCTTAACATCGCACGCCTGGAAAAAGGAAACCTCAAATTGGAACTTCGCGATGTAGATGTTAATGACCTTGCGCAAGCCGTGGTGGATAGCATGGAGCTGCAATTGCTCAAAAACGACGCCAATGTGCACATGCATCTTGATGCAACAGATGCTACTGTCGTGGGAGACGAATTACATTTATCCAACGTGTTTTTCAATTTGATCGATAACGCGATTAAGTACAGCAAAGAAAAGCCCGACATCACCATTAAAACAAGAAATGCCGGCAGCCACATACACATTACCGTGGCCGATAAGGGCATCGGAATGAACCGTGACCAGCTTTCCAAGATTTTCGATCAGTTTTACCGCATACCCACCGGAAACCGTCACGACGTAAAAGGATTCGGTTTGGGGTTAAGCTACGTAAGTGACATTGTAAAACGATTTGGCGGCAAAGTGCAGGTAAAAAGCGAGAAGGACAAAGGAACTGCGTTTGAAATCATGCTGCCGCTCAAAGGATAGGGAGACTATTATGCAAAAAATTCTATTAGCAGAGGACGACCCCAATTTGGGCGACATCTTGAAGGACTACCTGGAACTGAAAGGAAAGTTTGACGTCACACTCTGCAAAGACGGCGACGAAGCCCTTCGCCAATTCAATAAAGAGAAATTTGACCTCTGCATCCTCGATGTGATGATGCCCCGTAAAGACGGCTTTACCTTGGGCAAAGAAATCCGGAAAGCCAACGCGGACATTCCCATTATCTTTGCCACGGCAAAAGGGATGATGGAAGACAAGACCGAAGCATTTGGCCTGGGGGGTGATGACTACATTACCAAGCCCTTCCGCGTGGAAGAGCTTTTGCTCCGTATCAACGCCTTGCTTAAGCGGGCATCCCGCGAAAAGCAAGGGGAGGAGGAACTCCCGGACAAATTCCAAATCGGGAATTACCACTTCGATTATGTCGCCCAGCAAATCAGCAGCAATGGCCATCAGCAGAAACTATCCACCAAGGAGGCTGAGTTGTTGCGCCTACTTTGCATCAAAAAGAACGATGTGCTCACCCGGGAGGAAGCCCTGCTAAAAATCTGGCACGACGACAACTATTTCAATGGCCGTAGCATGGACGTTTTTTTGAGCAAACTGCGCAAATACCTGCGCGATGATCCCAAGGTGGAAATCGTGAATGTGCATGGCAAGGGTTATAAGCTGTTGGTCAGTTAATCAGGCTGGGATAAGCGCCTTCTACAAGTTTGCTCGTTTCCGCATGACGGATGGATGGGCACCGCGCCTGCGAATTATTTTTTGCGCATTTCAAATTTTATGCCGATATTAGCGGCCGCTTATGGAGAAAGGCAGAGGGAATGGACCCTGTGAAGCCTTAGCAACCTGTCACCAGACAAGGTGCTAAATTCTACCCCGGGTAATCGGGGAAAAATAAGCAGACACAACTCACCTTGTGCCCTCTCCCCTAAAGCAATATAAAAACGTAGGATCGCCGATTCCGAAGTAGGAGAGGCGGTAGCTGATTTGTATATTTAAAAAGTTATCATACACATTGTCATGTTAAAAACCAACAATTTGGGTTACCCCCGCATCGGCGCCCTAAGGGAACTGAAGAAGGCTAACGAAGCCTATTGGGCAAAAAAAATAGGCCAGCAAGAGCTATTGGATGCTGCACGCGCTATACGCGAAAGCAATTGGAAGACCCAGCAGGATGCGGGTATTGACCTCATCCCGTCAAATGATTTCTCTTTCTATGATCAGGTGTTGGACCTCTCGCTGACCGTGGGCGCTATCCCTGCTCGTTACCAGGGCTTTCCGTTAGCAGGAGCATCTTCATACAACCTCGATTTGTATTTTGCCATGGCCCGCGGTTTCCAGCAGGACGGCCTGGATGTGACCGCCATGGAAATGACCAAATGGTTTGATACCAACTACCATTACATTGTTCCTGAATTTGTAAAAGACCAGCAGTTTCGCCTTACTTCGGAAAAGATCGTCAACGAGTTTAACGAAGCCAAGCAGTTAGGTATTGTCACCAAACCGGTATTGTTGGGTCCAATCACTTACTTGCTTTTAGGCAAGGAAAAAGAAGCCGGCTTCAACCGCTTGGATTTGATAGATCGCCTATTGCCTGTTTATGAAGAAATCCTCGGCAAACTGGCTCAAGCCGGAGCCCTGTGGATACAATTTGATGAACCGTTTTTGGCGCTGGATATCGACGACAAGACCCGGGCGCTCTATCAAACCGTCTATGATCGCCTCTCGGCCGCCGCTAATGGCATCAAGCTGTTGGTCGCCACTTATTTCGAGGCGCTGCAGGAAAATGCGCAAACGGCGCTGCGCCTGCCGGTGCAGGCGCTGCATGTCGATCTTGTACGCGGCGAAAAACAGTTGGACGAACTGTTACCTGCCGTGCCTGCCAACCTTATTCTTTCTTTGGGCGTGGTGGATGGCCGCAATATCTGGAAAAATGACTACGAAGCGTCTCTCCGGAAGATTAAACAGGCCGTGGACACATTAGGTGCAGACCGCGTTTGGGTAGCGCCGTCAAGCTCCTTACTGCATGTTCCGTTTGACCTGGATTTAGAAGACAATGAACAATCGTTGCCCGCGGAGGTCAAAAACTGGCTGGCCTTTGCCAAACAAAAGCTGGCAGAGGTAAAAGATTTGGCCGTCCTGGCAACTGGCAACGTTGACGCGGCGACATTAAGCCGTTTCGAAGCCAACAGGGCTGCACAGCAAAGCCGGCGTACCTCAACGTTGATTCACCGCGAGGAGGTGAAGGCCCGTGTAAAAAGCATTACCGATGCCGACGCACAACGGACAAGTCCGTTCGCCGAACGCAAAGCAAAGCAACTTGCAAAATTCAACCTGCCGGCCTTTGCCACCACCACCATCGGCTCGTTCCCACAGACACGGGACGTCCGCAAGTGGCGGGCCGACCTGAAGAAGGGCGCCATCACGCAAGAGGAATATGATAAACTCATCGCCGAAGAAACCGAGCGGACCATCCGTCTGCAAGAAGAATTGGATATCGATGTGCTGGTGCATGGCGAATTCGAACGCAACGACATGGTGGAGTACTTCGGCGAGCAGCTCTCCGGTTATGCGTTCACCAAAAATGGGTGGGTGCAATCGTACGGTTCACGCTGCGTGAAGCCCCCCATCATCTATGGCGACGTAAGCCGCCCCGCAGATATGACCGTGCGCTGGTCTGCATATGCGCAATCGCTCACCGAACGCCCCGTGAAGGGCATGCTCACCGGACCGGTAACGATCCTGCAGTGGTCGTTCGTGCGCAATGACCAGCCGCGTTCAGAGACCACCTACCAGATTGCGCTCGCCATCCTGGATGAAGTACAGGCACTGGAAAAAGCCGGCATCAAGATCATCCAAATTGACGAGCCTGCCATCCGCGAAGGACTCCCGCTGCGTAAGGCCGACCATAAGGGATACCTTGACTGGGCGGTACGTGCGTTTCGCGTCTCCTCATCCAATGTGGAAGACGACACGCAAATCCATACGCATATGTGCTATTCAGAGTTTAATGACATCATTGAGCACATCGCGGCGATGGATGCTGATGTCATCACCATCGAAACGTCCCGCTCACAAATGGAATTGTTGGATGCCTTTGCTGACTTCAATTACCCGAATGACATTGGCCCCGGCGTTTATGACATCCATTCACCTCGTGTACCGAGCAAGGAGGAGATCGTAGCCCTGCTTGAAAAAGCAAAGGCCGTCATTCCTGCGGAGCAACTATGGGTTAATCCGGACTGCGGCCTAAAGACCCGTGCCTGGCCTGAAACCAAGGCGGCTTTGGAAGCCATGGTAGAAGCGGCCAAAACGTTGCGCGGCGTAACAGAAACGGTGTAAGTGCCTTTACGCGACAAATTTTCGCTGACTCCGGCTGCCAATAGCGGCAGCCGGACTTTTTTAACCCCCCTAAAGGCCATCGGCCACGGCCGACCCATCACCAAAAAACACTATCTTTGCCCGTATGCGGTTTGACATTATTACGGTGCTACCCCAGCTGTTGGATAGTCCTTTTGCACATTCCATCTTACAGCGTGCGCAAAAAAAGGGACTTTGCGAAATCGTTGTGCACAACCTGCGCGATTACGCCGATAATAAGCATAAAAGCGTGGACGACTACCCGTACGGGGGCGGCAGCGGCATGGTGATGCAAGTGGCCCCTTTTGCCGCTTGTATCGAGCAACTGCAAGCCCAGCGCAGCTATGATGAGATCATCTTCATGACACCTGACGGCGACACGCTCAACCAGACTATCGCCAACCACCTGTCAACCAAAGCCAACCTTATCATCCTTTGTGGGCATTATAAGGGCATTGACCAACGCATACGCGACATCTATGTGACCCGTGAACTTTCGATCGGCGACTATGTCCTCTCCGGCGGAGAGCTGCCTGCGGCGGTCTTGGTTGATGCTGTTGTACGTCTGCTCCCGGGCGTGCTATCGGATGAAACATCAGCGCTTTCGGATTCGTTCCAAGGTGGCTTATTGGACGCTCCGGTGTATACCCGGCCGGCCGACTGGAATGGGCACAAAGTTCCCGATGTATTGCTCAGTGGCAATCAGGCCGCCATCAACCAATGGCGGGACGAACAGGCCATCGCCCGGACCAAATCCCGAAGGCCGGATCTGTTGGATGACTGATTTTTTTCATTTTTACCACAAAAAATTTGTTTGGCGTTTTTTTTTTATATTTTTGCTACACTATGTTAATGAACAAGTTCCGCATCGCATTATGGTGGCGGCTCGATGGAAATAACGTCGGGCAGGCTGGGACGGTTACATGTGGTTAATCACGGCTCAAGATTTAAACATATATGCCCCGACGTTTTAAAAATCCGTCGGGTTTTTTTTGTTGTCTATTAAAAGGAAATTATGGCTTATCGATTTAAAACCAACTACAAACACTTGCTGGCGGATACCACCACGCCGGTAAGCACTTACCTCAGGCTGCGTGACGTGTTTCCAAACAGCCTGTTGCTTGAAAGCTCAGAATACCATAGCCGGGAAAACAACATGAGCTATATTTGTTGCCAGCCAATAGCAGGTATTAAACTGGATAAGGAGTTTCTCGAAATCCAGTACCCCGGCAGCCCGGTGGAAAGGAAGCCTGCTGCTGCCATCAACCTTCGTGAAGAAGTTTCCCTGTTCAGGCAAGCGTTTGAAGAAACACGCGTATTGGATGCTAATGTCATTTCCAATGGCCTGTTTGGCTTCTTTACGTTTGATACGGTAGCTCACTTTGAGGATATCGAATTGAAAAGCCCGATCGATCCCAACCGCAATATTCCTTACTTGCAATACCATGTCTATCGGTATGTCATTGCCATCGATCATTTCCGCAATCAGCTTTATATGTTCGAGCATCAACTTGAAAACGAAGAAAGCCCCTCCGGATTGGAAAAAATCCAATACCTTATCCAAAACAAAAACTTCCCCGAATACAGCTTTTCCATCAACGGTGGAGAAACGTCAAACATGACCGATGAGGGGTTTAAAGCCCTCGTAGAAAAAATGAAGACCCACATTTACCGGGGTGATGTTTTCCAGATTGTGCCGTCCAGGAGCTTTTCCCGGCCATTCTTAGGCGATGAATTCAACGTATACCGTTCGCTACGCTCCATCAACCCTTCACCGTACCTGTTTTATTTCGACTACGGTGACTTCAAATTATTCGGCTCCTCGCCCGAAGCCCAATTGACCATCCGCAACAATGAAGCGACCATTTACCCCATTGCCGGTACGTTCAAGCGTAGCGGCAACCAAGAACGGGATGAAAAAATTGCTGAAGCCCTTAAGGAAGACCCTAAGGAAAACGCCGAACATGTTATGCTGGTCGATCTTGCCCGCAACGATTTAAGCCGTCACTGTGCGCATGTACACGTCAAATCTTACAAGGAGACGCAGTATTACTCCCATATTATCCACTTGGTTTCCAAAGTCTGCGGTACACTGAAAAAAGGAATAAACTCTTTTGATGTCGTGGGAGATACATTTCCGGCCGGGACGCTTAGCGGAGCACCCAAACATATGGCCATGCAGTTGATCGATCGCTATGAAAACCAGCAGCGCAGCTTTTATAGCGGAGCCATCGGCTATATGGGCTTTAATGGCGATTTCAACCACGCCATCATGATACGTTCGTTCTTAAGCCGCAACAACACCCTTCATTATCAAGCCGGCGCAGGCATTGTTGCCGATTCAAATCCCGAAAACGAGCTTCAGGAAGTCAATAACAAAATTGCCGCCCTGCGCAAAGCGCTGGAACTGGCACAAGATATTTAATACGACAATGAACAACCCACAACAATCATCACCACGGATATTGGTGGTAGACAATTACGACTCTTTCACCTTCAACCTCGTGCACCTCCTGCATGAATGCGGGCATGATGCCACGGTATGGCGCAATGATAAGTTTGCGCTGGAAGATGTAGCGGCTTTCGACAAAATCCTGCTTTCGCCCGGGCCGGGCATTCCGCAGGAGGCGGGATTACTGCTTGATGTCATCCGCGAATACGGGCCAACGAAAAGCATTCTCGGTATCTGCCTTGGCCAACAGGCCATCGCCGAAGTGTATGGCGGCTCCCTTTATAATCTTGCCAAGCCAGTACATGGTATGGCCATGCCGCTATCGGTTACGGTATCTGACGAGCCCCTATTCAGCGGCCTGCCGTCCTCGTTTTCCGTAGGACGCTATCATTCCTGGGCGGTATCGCGGGAGCAATTACCCGATGTCCTCCGCATCACCGCCGAGGATGACTACGGAGTCATCATGGGCCTCTCGCACCGCACATTGGATGTAAAGGGGCTACAATTCCATCCCGAATCGGTACTCACCCAATATGGCAAGGAGATGATTGCCAACTGGCTGTCGTCAACACCCCAGCATCGATCACCGATCACCGGCCACCCTTCACTGGCCGCAGATCACCCTTCACCGACCATTGACCACTGAAAAAAAATGACTATCTTAGATACCATCATCGCCAAAAAAAGACAGGAAGTCGAACAGGCAAAAGCAACCCTTTCGATAACCGATTTGGAAAGGAAACCGCTATTTTCCCGAGCATGTTTTTCGCTGCGCGAATTTGTATTGTCGCCCGGCAAAAACGGCATCATCGCCGAATATAAGCGCGCTTCGCCATCCAAGGGAATCATTAACGATCGCTCACCCGTGGAGGAAGTCGTTGCCGGCTACCAGGCCGCCCACGTGTCAGCAGTCTCCGTACTTACTGATTCGGAGTTTTTTAGCGGCAGCCTCAATGACCTGACGGCCGCGCGTGACGCACTGCTTATTCCCCTGCTCCGTAAGGAGTTTATCATTGACGAGTATCAGCTGTTTGAAGCCAAAGCGCATGGTGCGGATGTTATCTTGTTGATTGCGGCGGTCCTCCGGCCAAGTGAGATCAAGTCGTTGTCTGAAACGGCACAATCACTGGGCCTCAGCGTCCTACTGGAAGTGCACGGACACGACGAACTCGACCGCAGCATCATGGACAGCGTAGATGCCATCGGCGTAAACAACCGCAACTTGAAAGACTTTACGGTATCACTGGAGCATTCGCTGGGACTGGCCGATTCGATTCCAGACCGGTTTATCAAGGTTTCAGAAAGTGGCATCAGCAATGCCGCCACTATCAAGCGGCTGCGCCAAGCAGGATTCCAAGCCTTCCTGATTGGCGAAAATTTCATGAAGACCGGAGATCCCGCACAAGCCATACAGCACTTCGTTGCGTCTTTGCAGTCATCCGATTAGCAAAAATTTGCGTATTTTTGCACCGGACATCAACGATCCTTACATGACTGTCAAAATAGGCAATATTGATCTCGGTGAATTTCCACTGCTCCTTGCACCGATGGAGGATGTCAGTGATCCGCCTTTCCGCTTTGTATGCAAACAAAACGGGGTGGACATGATGTACACCGAATTCATTTCGTCGGAGGGGCTCATCCGCGACGCAGCCAAAAGCCGACAGAAACTGGACATATTCGAATACGAGCGCCCCATCGGCATTCAGATTTTTGGCAGCGACATCGATACCATGCGCGAAGCAACGGAGATTGCCTCTCAGGCGGGGCCGGACCTCATCGATATCAACTATGGCTGCCCAGTCAAAAATGTTGCCTGCCGTGGGGCCGGAGCCAGCCTGCTGCAGGATATAGACAAGATGACGGCCATGACCAAGGCCGTGGTGGGGGCCACGCATCTGCCCGTGACGGTCAAGACGCGCCTTGGTTGGGACGATAACACCAAGAATGTGTATGAGGTCGCCGAACGCCTTCAGGATGTCGGCATTCAAGCCTTGAGCATTCATGGCCGCACACGCGCGCAGCTTTACAAGGGACAAGCCGATTGGCACCTCATCCGGGAGGTAAAACGCAACCCCCGCATCCAAATTCCTATTTTCGGCAATGGCGACGTCGACAGTGTGGAGAAGGCTGCCGCATGGCGCATGGAGTATGAAGTAGACGGCATCATGATTGGCCGTGCATCGATTGGGTACCCGTGGATATTCCGCGAAATTAAGCACTTTTTCCAAACAGGCGAATACCTCCCTGGCCCCACCATTGCCGAACGGGTGGCTGTCTGCCGCACACACTTCGAGAAATCCATTGCGTGGAAAGGGGAGAAAACCGGTGTCTTCGAAATGCGGCGTCACTACGCCAACTATTTCAAAGGCATTCCGCATTTCAAGGAGTATCGCATGAAACTGGTTTCCCTTACGGCTATTGCCGACATCCACGCCGTGCTCGATGAAATCAGTGAGCAGTTTGAGCCCGAATGGGCTTAACGAGTGCTTCGCTTAAAGACCGCCAGCAACATTTTCCGCTCCAGCAAAAGCGTCACGCCAATAAACCCCAGGAAAAGGAGGTTTCCAACGTATACATTCCTATCGAAGACACTGAAGGACAGCCAGCAGATGCCTGCACCTGCCAAGATATAGCCCAATGCCTTGCCTACCCGATAAGGAATGGGGTATCGCTGCTGTCCCCAGAAGTAGGAAAGTGCTACCATACAACAATAAACGACCAGCGTAATCCAGACCGAGGCAACATAGCTATACCGCGGGATGAACACGAAATTGAGCACCAAGGTGATGACAGCGCCAATACCTGAAATATAAAGACCAAAGCGCGTCTGATCCGAAAGCTTATACCAAATCGATAAATTTACATAAATACCCAATAAAACATAGCCCATAAGCAAGATCGGGACAATGTGCAAACCCGACCAATAGAGCGCCATGTCCGCCTCGCTTCCGCCGCGTATAAAATATTTCAGCCATTCGATATTGACCGTGATGCCGACCATCACCAGTACCATGGCAATCACAAAATAATCCATGATGATCGCATAAACGCTACGGGCATTCGCATTTTTTGCGTAGCTGAAAAAAAACGGTTCGGCCCCCAGGCGGAATGCCTGTACGAAAAGGCTAAGAAAGACCGCAATGCGGGAGACTGCGCCATATATGCCGTTATCCACCTCTCCTGCTTTTCCCGGCACCAGGAGGGGGATCATCATCTTATCGAGGTACTCGTTGATGATAAACGAAATGTTGGCAACCAATACGGGAAAGCTGTACGAAAGCATGTCAACCAGAAGCTTGCGATCAGGCCGTAGCCGAATCTTCCGCAGTTCAGGAAGCAGAAGCACGAGCGTAAGCCCGCTGGCAGCAAGATTGGCCAAAAAAACGTAGCCCAACCATCCCTGTCGATACCACCCTTCAAAGTAGGGAACCCATGCGGGCATGTGGTGCAATGCCCACGGAATAACCACGATAAACAGTAGGTTGAGCCCCACCAACGTCAGGACATTCAGGAGTTTCACCACCGCAAACCGAATCGGGCGCCCGTCGGCCCGCAGCTGCGCAAAAGGTATAACAGCCAATGCATCTGCCGCCAGAATGACCGCAAAATAGCGAACATATCGAGGATAGTCGTCGCCCTGACCACCATTGTCGAGCCATGCTGCGATAGTCGGTGTAAATAAAAAAACGGTAATGACAAATAAGACGGAAACGAACAGAATGACAAGGAAACTGTTGCTGAGAACCCTTTCCTTGTTGTTTTCGTGCTTCTGTAGGTATCGGAAAAAGGTGGTTTCCATTCCGAATGCCAGAACAGCCTGTACCATCGCCGCCCAACTATACAAATGGGTGAAAATGCCATAAACAGCCGTTGGAAACTTCCTTACGAACAGCGGCGTAAGCACAAAGTTGATCAGCCGCGCAACGATGGTGCTCAGCCCGTAAATAGCGGTTTGTCCGGCAAATTTTTGAAGTACAGACAAGTTCTTAAAACATTACGATCAGTCACGCGATTTCCTGATGACCTCAAAGTTACGATAGTTTTTCATTTCGCCTTCCTCGCAATCGACTTTTTCGACTACCGCCCCTTCGGGCCCCTCCTGGCACCATTCAAAGAACGATTCAAGCGCAAATGAATCGCCTTCCGCTTCAATATATACGGTACCTTCAGGTTTGTTTCGGGCCGTTCCTTTCACGCCCAGCTGGTCAGCCACCGCCTTGGTCGTCAGTCGGAAATACACACCCTGCACTTTTCCGTACACCGTGATGTTGAGGTGTTTCAGCTCATGTTCGTTTGCCATTGCCGGAGATCGTAAATTACCTCCAAAAATAAAAAGTATCACCGAAAAATGCGTTGCGTTTCTCAGATTAGCAATCACTTGTTAAAAAAATAGGCAAATAGTCCAATGTCCTATTTGCCTAACCTGACTTATCAGCGTACTAAACGAAGGGTTGCTACCACAGGCAGGTGATCCGATGGATACCGTTGATCCTTCGCATCCGTCAGCACGGCATATTTCGTCACTTCAAAGTGGTCACTTACCAATACATAGTCTATGCGGTTGCGCAACGGGGCAGTAAACCGGAAGCCGTTTGACGTGCCCACAGGTCCGTAAGGAGGCATCTTGGTAGCGCTATAGGCATCGTTGAGCAAGGCCGACAGGCCTTTAATCTGTTCCGTTTCGGGCGTGGAGTTGAAATCGCCGGTACAGATAACAGGCAGCTCCCCCGCGATTTCCTTAATTTTCGCCACCATCAGCTTCCCTGATTCTCGGCGAGCAACCACCCCTTGGTGATCAAAGTGGGCATTGAACACGTAAAACGCCCTTTGAGTGTTTTTATCGGTCATTTTTACCCATGAACAAATTCTGTTGCAACACGTGGCGTCCCATCCCAGTCCAGGTACTTCCGGGGTTTCGCTCAGCCAAAAATTGCCGGAGTCGATGATTTCGAAGCGGTCTTTCTTGTAAAGGATAGCCGAGTGTTCGCCGCCTTGTTGGCCGTCGTCGCGCCCAGCACCGAAATAGGCATACCCTGGCATTTCCAACAGATCGTTGATCTGATGGATAAATGCCTCCTGCGTGCCAACGATATCGAAATCGTGATATTGGATAAGTGCTTTGACGTTCGCTTTGCGGTGCGGCCAGGCGTTCAGGCTATCGCGTGGCGTGTCCATCCGCAGGTTATAGCTGGCAACGTTTAAGGTAGACCGCCGTTCCTGTGCGTTAACCCCGCCCAGCAGGGTTAACGACATTAAGATGATGAAGAACTTGTTCATCGTTACCATCCCGGATTTTGGCCTAATGCAGGATTCAGTTCGCGGTCGGCCTGTGGTATCGGGTACAGGTATTTCCGGTCCTGCCACTCGCGGGGCCCCGGATTGTGAATCACCTCTCCCGATGTGCCGTTGGAAAGCTGCGCACGCCCCGCTGCCGTGGATGGCGATACATCCACAAAAGCCACTGATGGGTTGGAAGGTGCCGGGCGGCTGCCCTGATAAAAACAAACATCCATTATGCCATCCTCATTCAGATCGTATTCGCCCAATGCGGGCACATACATGCCGTTCATCGGAGCGCTTTCGAACAGATCGCCGAGGCGCCACCGCCTTAAATCATCCGGGCGAAGTCCTTCAAACACCATTTCCACTGTTCGTTCACGGATAACTTCCAACAGAATCGGGTCGGTAAACCGTCCTTGGTAGTAGGACAACAGATACGGATCAGCCGAGGCGGGCAATGTCGTCAAGGTTGGTCCGGTAATGCCAGCACGGGCGCGGATCGCTCCAATGGTTGCCGACCAGTCGGCAATGGTCATGTTGCCCAGTTCAGCCAAGGCCTCGGCTTTATTCAGCAACACTTCGGCCCAGCGCATGATGATGTGTGCATTGTCATTTCTGCTTTCATCATCATAAGGAAAACGCTCATCGTAACACCACTTGATGGGTTGGTAGCCAGTGAATGTCTGGTTAAAATTGGGCGGCGCGATGACGGGGACGCCATTTTCCGTGCGGTGGTAATCGCCCGACCGGATGGTCTGCTTCAGCCTCAGATCGCGGCCTTTCACTTCCTCGGCAAACGGGGTGGTCCGATAATCGGGATCATCGGTAAAACGTGTGCCGTCAAGGTTGAGGTACATGTTGACGAAGTTGCGGGTGAGGCTGGGCCGATTGCCAAAGGTGGGGCTGATAAACCGGCGGTTTGCCGAGCTGAACACCTGTAAGTTGGCGTCCAGGGTGACGGCCAGTATGGTTTCATCGGCATAAGGCATACGGGTGATGAATAATTCGCGGTAAGACAAGCTTTCATTGGCCGATTGGTGCAGCGTAAACCCGGTAATCCCGTTGGCTGCATCCACTACATGCTGGAACCAGGCGTTTGCCGTAGCTTGCATCTCGTACTGGCCGTGGTATTTTCTGAAGGACGCCTCAAAAAGGCAAATTCTCGTCTTATACGCCCGAGCGACATTTTTGGTGATTCGGGTACACGTCGGATCGGTTTCCAGCGCAATGTTTTCGATGGCAAAATCCAGATCGGCCAGCACATGGTCCATCACGGTAAAGCGGTCCGTACGTGAGCCGTATAAGGTTTCCGAATCGTTGACGTCGATCGTCTTATCGATCCAGGGCACATCGCCAAAACGCCTGACTTTTTCAAAATAAAACAGCGCACGGAAAAACCTCGCCAAACCCAGAAAATGGTTCCTTTCGGCAACAGTGCTCTGCTCCGCATTTTCAATGAAGTAATTGATGTTGCGCAGTGCCGTCCACGACCATCCACTGCTGGTTATGGGACTCAATGCACCGGGTGACAATAGGTTGTCCACGCCGTTTCGTGCGACGACGTCGGAAACGTCATCGCCGTTAAAAACACCTTGGTCTGTTCCGGGCAGAATGTCGTAAAATGAATTGGCATAAAGCTCCATGCCGCTTGCCGATCCAAAAATAGCCTGATTCGTGGCAGTATCTACGGGAATTTCCTCCAGGTTACAGGACGCCAATGACAAGCTCGCCATGGCGATCAGCAAATATTGAAAAATCTTCATCATGGTGATCGTTAAAAATTAAGTGTTAATCCTGCCGAGATGGAACGCATCATCGGGTAGTTGTAGCCGTCCCCGCTATTTCCCCCGCTCAGATCGCGGTCAGAGCCGTAAATACTGGTGACGTCGGTATCGCGGGTCCATTTATACATAGGCGACCAAGTCCACAGGTTTTCGGCCGAAAGGTATACCGTCAGCCCCTTGGCATGCAGTTTGGATAAGGCGCGTTGCGGAATAGCATACCCCACCTGCAGGTTGCGCAACCGGATGTATGATGCATCCTGCAAGAAGCGATCATTGGCTACCTGCAATGCCCGCCCGCTTCCCTGGGCGATATAGCCCACAAGGCGGGGCAAATAGGCGTCAAAATTACCGAGCTCTTCCCGGAACATGTTATCCTGGTGCCAGCGCGGATATTGATTATACGGACGGTTATATTGCCCCCAGAACCGTGCTTCGGCAGACGGATACCAGTCTTGCTTCAGTACTCCCTGGAAAAATGCGGAGAGGAAGAAACCGTTCCAGTCACCAGACAGGTTGATGCCGTATGCATACCGGGGTTCGGAATTGCCGATGATCGTCTTGTCTCCCGAATTGCCTACACGGTTTTCCCCATGGAAAATGACGTCATCCCCATCCAGGTTGACAAACTTCAGGTCTCCGGGATAGTTTCTCCGAGTATTCGTATTCGGGATGTTGTGCTGTGAAGGCGAATTGGCAATTTCCTCTTCCGAACGGAACAGCCCTTCAACGCGGTAACCCCAGATTTCCCCTATCCGTTGCCCGGTATAATGAGGGAGCGCAAGGCTCAGCTCCTGGTTGTTGTACTTGGTGATGGTTGCATAAGAGTCTGCCATAAAGACTTTAATGCCGTAAGCGAACGGCTTGCCGGCCATTTCAAAACGGTCCTGCCAATTTACGGTCACTTCCCACCCGGTAGTTTCCAGGTCGGCATAGTTACCGCGCGGTACGGCGGTGCCGTAGATGGCCGGCAGGGTTGGGCCAGCGGTAAACATGTCGGACGTCCACCGGCGATAAAGCTCGCCCACGAATTGCAGGCGGTTGTTCAAGCTTCCAATATCCAGCCCGATATTCCCGGTTGTCACCGTTTCCCAGGTCAAGCCTGCGGGAATCACACCGGGTTGTCCGGTTTGCTGCGGACGGATGCCATTAATGATCCGGCCGGACTGGGAAATCCTGAAATTTTCGGTGAATTCGTACGGGTTGATATTGCCGTTGCCCAGGGAGCCGTAAGATGCCCGCAGTTTAACGTTTGACAGGACCGCGGGATTGACGTTCCAGAACGATTCTTCCGACAAACGCCACCCGACGGATGCAGAGGGGAAGAACGCCCACTGCTGATCAGTCGGGAATTTCGAAGAACCGTCGTAGCGGCCCACAAGCTCAAGCAGGTAGCGCTCTTTGAAATTATAGTTCACCCGGAAAAAGCCGCCTGCGATGGCCCATTTCTGGTGTCCACCTGTGGTTACGATCCCCTGCCCCAGGGCAAGGTTGATGTCGTCAGCATCCTCGTACACGATGCCATTTCGCCGCACGGTCAGGTTTTTGTACAACGATTGCTCATAGTTGAAGCCGGCCAGCAACGTAAGATGATGTGCGTCGGCAAAATTTTTCACGTAGTCCGCGTACAGGTTGGTCGCCAGGTACTCGGTGGTTCGGCGACGTTCCTCCAAGTCGTTCGTATTGGTTCCCGTATAGCCGGTTACTCCCTCAAAACGGCTGTAGGGTACCTGAACCCGCTTCTGGCTGGATCCGATATCGTTGTTCTGAAACGTAAAATCGCCGCGCACGGTCAGGCTTTTATCAAAAAATTCAGCCCGGAGTGCCGTGCGGTTGCGCAGGAAGCGTTGTTCGGTGTCTATACCATTCCGTCCGATATAATAGTCACCCACGGTATACGCTGCGGAGAAAGACAACGAACCATCCGGATTCAGAAGCGGTGCAAGGGGGTGCCCTTCGTCTGCCATGTTCCGCCAGATGCCACTGCCTTCACCGACGTTAAGCGGTTGGAAGTAACGCATTTTGGAGTATTCGGCATTGTTTTCGACCTGTAGCCAAGGCGTCAGTTGGATCGTACCCTTCGCACGGAGGTTGTGCATGCTGTAGTCGTCTGAGTTATATCGGTAAAGCCCATCCTGCCCGTTAAAGCGCCCGCTGACATAAAACGATGCTTTATCATTGCCTCCGGTCAGTGACAAGTTATGGTCCTGTGCGAAAAACCGATCTTTCATAAGCTCACGGTACCAGTCCGTGCTATAATAGTATTGGTATTCGCCGGTAGCGGGATCGACCTCGACCCGGGGTAGGGAGGGGTCTTCCCAGCGCCGTTTTATCTCCTCCAGGTATGCCGGTGAAAACGGAAGGGTTTTATTGACAGCAGTTGGCGTATTTCCATTGTCATTCCAGCGCGACCAGGCATCACTGAAGCCTTGTGCCCAGGGATATGAATCGGTTATGTTGTCAGGCACGGCAGTAGGCGCCCGTGACGAAAAGTTGGTCGAATACGTAATTGATGTGAGTCCTTCGACCGCTTTCTTGGTGGTGATCAATACCACACCGAACGCTGCCCGTGCTCCATAAATAGAGGCGGAAGAAGCATCCTTCAGTACCGAGATGCTTTCGATGTCGTTTGGGTTCAGCATCCGCGGATCGCCCTCTACGCCATCGATCAAAACCAACGCACTGCCTTCTTGGCCAACAGACGTCATGCCCCGTACATTAAAAGCCGGAGACTGGGTCGGTTTCCCGTCCAACAGCTGGATATTTAAGTTGGGGACGACCCCAACGAGTCCTTGGGCAACGTTTGTAATGGGTCGCTTTTCCAACACTTCAGGACCAATCTGGTCAACGGCGCCGGTAAGGTTTGCCTTGCGCTGTGTTCCATAACCCACCACGATCACCTCATCCAGGCCGCTCACCTGCTCACGGAGGGAAACATTGATGACATTGTCGCTTGAAACAGGTAGTTCCTGTGAAGCATAGCCAATAATTGAAAACAAGAGAGACTGATCGCGATTGGGTAAGCGAACGCTGTAATAGCCGTCCGCTGTGGTAGTCACCACCGTTTTGCCGCCCTTAACAGCGACGGTGACCCCCTCCAATGGCTGCCCTTGTTCATTCGTCACCCGCCCGGTAATCACAATCTCCTGAACGTTTCGTTTTCTTGTGCCCGCTATGGTGGGGTCGTAGCCCGGGATACGGGTGATGATGATGTTTTGCGACACCAGCTTATACCCCAACCCCTGTCCTTTGAGGCTTTCTGAGAGCGCCTCTTCAATTGAAGCATTTTGAAGATTAATGTTGACCGGCTTGGTGTTCCGGATGATGTGTGCGTCGTAAAAAATATGATAGCCTGTTTGCCGCTTGATGTCTTTAAATACTTCTATCAGCGTTACCTGGTTTTTCTGAAGCGTAATGCGTTGGGCATATGTAAAGGCACTTACCTGCAAGCAGCTGATTAACAACAAAATACAGGACAATTTCATAGCCAATAAGTAGTTGGGCATCACACATTTACGAAGACAATTGTAATGTGCGGTAAAAAATTTATACATTTGAATAGGGTTTATAGAAAAAATTCATTCGATTTCTTATTTCATTAAATCCTTTGGCCCAAAGCCACGCGCATCAGGAGCGGTCGCAACGCTCCTGATTGCCTTTTAGCCTCGGTTACTGTCTCCACTTAGGCTACTATGTCATGACGATTACCCTCCTTCCTGTAATTTTGAACCGGATGGATCCGGTGAGCGCTATCGTTTTCAACAACGTTTCGAAATCTTCAAACCGTGAAATGGTACCCCCGAAATATTTGTTAGCCATATCACCTTGATATTCCACTTCGATATCATACCACCTGGCAATAACATTCATGACCTGGCTGATATGTTCGTCATCGGAAAACGCAAAATACCCATTTTTCCAAGCGATGTACTGCTCCACATCCACTGAACGGATTTTCGTTGCCGCTCCCCGCACCACGCTTTGGTCACCGGGCTTTAATACATCCAAATGGTTGGCGGCCAAATTCCTGATTTGGACGGAGCCTTCCACCAAGGTAGTCTTTACGTCGGATTCGTCGGGATAAGCTGCTATATTAAATTGCGTACCAAGAACCTCTACGGTTTGATTCTTTGTTTTCACCACAAACGGCATTTTTTTCTGCCCGCGTACTTCAAAGTACGCTTCGCCTTCCAGTTCGACGATACGTTCGCTCCCCGTAAAGCTGCCTGGGTATTTCAACGTAGAGGCCGAGTTGAGCCAAACATTGGTGCCATCAGATAGGGTGATTTGGTAGGTGCCGCCCCTGGGAGCGGTTATCAGCATCGGCTCCCGCACTTCATTTTCGCCCGAATGCCCCTGTCCTCCATCCACAACTACGCTTCCATCCCCATAGGTAATCCGGTCGCCCATGACGATGCCCGAATGGTCCGAACTTAAGTCAATTTCTCGCCCGTCGGCCAATGTCAATACCGCCTTATTGCCTCCGGGGACAATGGGCTGCTCAATATTCACCACAGCAGCCTGGTCTTTCTTCGCCTCCCGACCGGGCCAACGGCCATCACGGAAAAGCAAAATACCTGCGCACAGCAATGCGGCGGCCCCGGCCAACCAGCCCCAGTAAAGGCTTCGCTTGAATGGTTTTGCTGCCATAGGCTGCGCCAACGGTGCATCGGGCGCCTCATTTACATGCCGGAGGATACCTTGATACATGGCGTCACTGGAAGCCGGTGCTATCGGCTCATCGTCCATCCGCTGCCATAGTTCATCGACCACGTCACTTAAGGCATCATCCATGCGCTCATGCTGCACATACTGCTTTAATTCCCGCAGCTCATCTGCACTGATTTCATCGGCAAGATAACGTTGAAGCAAATAGCGTAAATGTGCTCTGTCCATCATGGTACGTCCTAAATATATACGAGCAGCACTGTCTTTCCGAACGAATTACTGCAATTATATAAGAATAAACGGATGGAATGGGCGGATGGACTATCGGTTCATATATTTTTTACCAATAAATCATCCCTTGTTGGGTAAAGCGGAGTTTTAGCGTCCTTAATGCATTGACCATGTGGTTCCTCACCGTATTGGGCGAAATCTGCAACCGTTCTGCTATTTCGTCATAGGATAGCCCCTCATCCCTGCTCAACGTGAAAACCTGCTGTTGCTGGGCGGGCAGCGAATTGATGGATTCCCGGGCAAAACGATTGAGATCCTCAAAGAAAACGGTTTCTTCAGTGTTGTTCGTGGAATTAGCAGCGAACACCTTCACGTAATCCGAGGCATTGGTTTCCGCCAGCTTCTTCCGAAAATGGTCTATGGCAAGCCGTTTAGCGATTAAGTAAATATAGGGATACAATGGTTGTTCGCCATCCAGTTTGTGCCGGTTCATCCATAGGGAGATGAACGTTTCTTGCAACACTTCTTCGGTTTTCGCCGTGTCTTTGAGCAAAGCAAGAATCAGCCTGTAAATCCGACCATGCAATTGATCGTAAATTGCCCTGAAAGCGGCCTCCTCCCCGTCACGCAAACGGGCAATCAACGCTGGATCGACACAGGTAGACATGGCAAATTATCTCCTCGTTTGAATTTGTGGATTATCCTTGGTGCCAACAAACATAACGCTATTTTTTAAACCACACAAGGATATGTTTCGCCAACAAAAATAGGGGGGTTAACTAAAGTTTGTATGCAATTCGTATTAAGTTTATGTTAGCAGCGGCAATGTATGCCATTCACGGCGCCGCATCTACTTTTTCCACCACCGCTACGGCACGCTTCCCCGCCGCAGGCAAAAGCACAAGGTAATAATAAGCAATAAAACCGATGCCAAAACTGAATGGTATAGCCGTGTAATATCGAAGCGAATCGTGTTCAGGCCAGAAAAATTCAAAGGTCATCCATGTGCAGTTGGCACATATCCAACATAAAATGGCCAGATTGTGATACAGCTCACTCTTGATGTATCGGGTTTGGATGGTTATTTTGACGGCCAACAGCAGCGTCGGGATGACCATCACCATGCCCAGGGGTTGCCAGAGCATGGCCCAGCTAATGTCTTTGATTAACCAAAAAACGATATGTAAGTTTTCCGAAAAACGGAAACGAGCCGGTACTTGATAGACGGGTTCGTCTGTTAATGGTGGTTGCATGTACTGATTTATGTAATTTTGAAAGCCATCGCCGGAACAACGAACTCCTTTCAGGGTTCGAAAATATTTCTTTTCACACACATACGCAAGGGTAGGACCGGATTAAATCCTTAGCTTTGTATCCACATGAGCAACATCATACCGCCCGCGCTGGTTCGCCGATTAGGTAATCTCGCCGGGTTTGACACCGTGGCTTTTGAGTCCGTACATGAGCGGGAAGGGGGTGTTACGTCCATCCGGATTAACCCAGCAAAAGCCAGTAAGCTTGATCTCGCCTCACTTGACCGGGTGCCTTGGTGCGACAACGGCTTTTACCTGCCCGATCGCCCTATCTTCACCCTGGACCCGCTGTTTCATGCCGGCTGTTATTATGTCCAAGAGGCGTCCTCGATGTTTATTGCCCATGCGATAAAAACGCTGGCATTGGACGGCCAACCGGTGGTGGCACTGGACCTTTGCGCGGCACCCGGCGGCAAAAGTACGCTGCTGAATACGTACCTCCACCCGGACAGCTTGCTCATTGCCAACGAGATCCTGAAGGCCCGGGCGACCGTTTTAGCCGACAATCTCGTGCGCTGGGGACAGGCCAACACCATTGTCACCAACAATGACCCATCGGCATTCCGTCACCTGCCCGGCTATGTCGATATCATGCTGGTGGATGCTCCTTGTTCTGGGTCGGGCATGTTTCGCAAAGACCACGATGCGATTACGGAATGGTCTGAAGCGGCGGTACTGCTATGCAGCGAACGGCAACGGCGCATCCTCGCCGACAGCTTGCCCGCGCTCAAGGAGGGGGGTATACTGCTGTATTCCACGTGTTCCTATTCGGTTGAAGAAAATGAAGAGATAGCCGACTGGCTTTGCGAGAACCAGGGTATGGAACCGCTCGGCATCCCCATCAACGAGTCATGGGGCATTGAACAGACGCTGTCAGACAAGCATGCATGCCCCGGCTACCGGTTTTATCCGCACAAGCTGCGTGGTGAAGGCTTTTTCCTGGCCGCTTTCCGCAAGAAAGGCCCGCAACCTTCTTTTGATCGCCGCAAGCTGAAAACCGAAAAAAACTCCATGCCCAAGGAGCTGGAAAGTTGGATCAGGGAATTTGGGGCATTCACCGCGTTTACAGTAGGCAGCGACTTGCACATTCTGCCCAAAAGCCGTGAGGTCGACCTACGTATCGTCCAGGATATGCTCTACCTGCGTAACGCTGGCACCCGCGTGGGGAAACTGGTCCGGGGTGAGCTTATTCCGGCACACGACTTCGCATTAAGCGTTGAGCAAAGTCCGGGCATCCCCAAGCTGGCGCTGGACAGGGAGCAGGCACTGGAATACCTCCGCAAGGGCAACCTTTCGCTCATGCACGACCGCAACGGCTGGGCATTAGCCACATACGAAGACGTCCCGCTGGGCTGGGTGAAAATACTCCCCAACCGCATAAATAACTATTATCCCAAGGAGTGGCGCATTGCCACGCTATAACAAATCATTCGCCAGGTTAGCCAACTCACTGCGTTCGCCCTTTTGCAGGGTGATATGCGCATATAGGGGATGGTTCTTCACGTTTTCGATCAAATAGGAAAGGCCGTTGCTTTCGGCATCAAGGTATGGGGTGTCAATCTGGTAAATATCGCCCGTAAAGACGATCTTCGTGTGTTCGCCAGCCCGGGAGATGATGGTTTTAATCTCATGTGGCGTCAAATTCTGCGCCTCATCGACAATGAAGAAAATTTTGGTAAGCGTGCGTCCGCGAATAAAAGCCAACGGGGTGATCGCAATTTTCTCCGTGGCAATCAGTTCGTCTATCTTTCCAAGCATCTTTTCGTCATCGGCATATTGCTCTTTGATAAAACGGAGGTTATCCCAGATGGGTGCCAGAAATGGATCCGTCTTTGACTTTGCATCCCCTGGCAAGAAACCGATTTCTTTATTGCTTAATGGGATAACCGGCCGCGTGATATAGATCTGCCGATAATTCTTCCGTTGCTCCAAGGCACTGGCCAACGCCAGCAATGTTTTTCCTGTGCCTGCATTGCCCTGAATACTCACCAGGCGGATAGCCGGGTCCAGTAGGGCGTGAAGCGCAAAGGCCTGTTCGGGATTTCTGGGTTTAATGCGGAATACCGGAGCCGTCGATACAGGGGCCAATGTTTGCGTGCTTTTATGGTAAAACGCGTTAAACGTTTTCCTACCCCGCTTCAGCACATAAAACTGGTTCGCGCCGATATGGTTGAAAGACGTACCATCCACCGCTACGGGAGCCCGGTTTTTCAGCGCTTCCACCAGCTCATCGGTTAAATCCTTTCGTACCGTTTTGCCCGTGTAGAGTTCATCCACATTTTTTATCTTTCCGGTTTCATAGTCCTCCGCAGGCAGGTTCAGCGCCTTGGCCTTCAACCTTAAACAGATGTCCTTTGACACCAGCACAACCTTCCTTGCAGGATTTTCTTCCATAAGCGTGAGGGCAGCGTTGATGATTTGGTGGTCATACTTCTCATTGCCGAAAATTTCCGCCGCGTCATTCCGTTGAGGCTTTCCGGAAAGAATAACCCTGAATTTGCCTTTGCTTTGCCCGTTGAGATGTACCCATTGGTTGATTAACTTCTTCTTGGAAAGGCCATCTATCAACCGAATAAAGCTGCGGGCTTCGAAATTGCGGGTCTCATTGCCCCCCTTCATGTTGTCGAGCTCCTCAAGTACTTGTATGGGAACGGCCACATCGTGCTCCTGAAAGTTATTCAGCGCATTATGATCATACAAAATGACTGAAGTATCCAAAACAAAAATCTTGCGGGATGCTGTCATAGATAAGCTAATTTCCTTCCAATTGTGGACATAAAAATACAATTTTTTCCGACCACGTTTCCAAAAAAGGCATTTTTAGCAAGCGGAAAAAATGGGCCAATGCGTCAAGAATCAGTGTCACTTGTTGATAAGTCTGCCAGACTAAATGTGGAGAAAAGATAAAATCCGCCACAAAAGGTAGATTGATTGGAGCAATATAGCCGAATATGGGCGATATGAACCTGTGAATAACGGCCTGTATCTGAGTGGAAAACTTGTTAATAAAACAAATAGCTTTCCTCTTGACAGTCAGACTTTTTGTTATTACCTTAGTCTTTATCAAGTACGAAGTTCTTTGAATCGTCCATAAAGAAAGCATCCGAGATGAAGCAATACCTGATGGTTTTTGCTTCGGATAGCTTCAGCGATGGATTGGCTCCAAAGCATTATGCTACTGGAGATTTGCTGGTCCCCTAAGGGGGGCGGCCCAATCAAAGCATACGCAATGGATTTTGCGCAGTTCAGTCTCTATGGAGTACCATACATGCGGCAAAAGCATCATGTAAATGCGGCCTTCTGGCGAGCATAAGACAGGTGCCATCAAAGATACTTGACTTGATGCCTCAATTACAGCTACGGTTGTAATTAAGGTTAAAAACGGAGGATTCAAATCGAAAGAGGCGGTTCTCCGTTTTTTTATGAATTAAGGCTTTTATGAATTTTAAAGCTGCACATCCGCCCACACCGGATAATGATCAGAAAGCTTCGCTTTGATGATTTGATAATGATGTATCTTGAATTCCTTGCTTGTCAGGATATAATCAATTTGGAAGTTTGGGAAATCGCCGTTGTACGTTACTCCCCATCCACGTCCCTTTTCATGAAAAGCGTTCCGTAGCCCCGCAGAAACCCGATTTACAGAATAAGATAAAGGCGTATCGTTAAAGTCGCCCGCAATGATGTAGGGTGTTTCGCACGCACGGCTATGTTCACGGAGGGATTCGGCCTGGTCGCTCCGGGCACTGAAAGCATGTTTCAGGCGCGAACTGATACGCCGGGTGGAGGCTGCATCCTTTTCAATGGCTTTGGAAGGCCTTTTGATGAAATCGTAATCTTCTTTCTGAAAACCGAACGAACGTAAATGCACATTATATACCCGGAAAATCTTACCTCCTTTGTCTATATCGGCGTAGATAATCCGGTTCACCCCCAGCTCATGTTCGGGCAGATGACCTGAAGCGATAATCGGATACCGCGAGAAGATAGCGATACCATAAGCTTCATACTCATTTTCCGCTGTGGGGGAGATGTAATGGTATGGTGTCTTGATCTTCCGTTCAAAGGCCCGGGCCATTTTATATTGTCCTTTCTTGCGGGTATAATATTCCTGTATACACACAACATCCGGGGAAATGCTGTCCATCAGTTTCATGGCATCTTCCCAGATGGTGAGTTCGGTATCCTCCTGCTCAAAGGCCCTGAAGAAATGGACGTTATAAGTAAGTAGCCGAATGGTTGCCGTGTCTTGCGATGTCACCACCGCTTCGGGCACCTTGCGGTTGAAGCCGATATGCTTGCTCAGGGTGTTCCAGCCGAATACGATGGCCAACAACGAAATGCCCGCATAGCGGGCCCCGAGTATCAACCAATAGACGATAAAAAGGATATTGATGACCAGCAGCGGCAGGTAAGCGATGCCGAAGAAAGCGATCGGCCAGAACGAGCGGGGGTTAATGTACGGGGCGGAATAACTCAGTAATAGCGCCAGGACAGCGATAATATTGGCCAACAAAACGGTTTTACCGAAAAAATTCAGTTTTCTTATACGACGTGATTTCCGTACCATCAGTACTCGTTTTGGCCCTGTTTGCTGGCTTTGAACAAAGCTTCTTTCTCGGCCTTGGTAAGGCTATCGTACCCGGACTGGGAGATTTTGTCCAATATTCGATCGATTACTTCCTGATTAGGTACCAGCGGCTCTTCATACGGCGATGCCATGTTGTCATTCCGCATCACCCGCAATTTCCTTTTCCTGCGCTCGGTGCCCAGCATGCGGCTCCAGTCCTGTCCATTCTGCAATCGCTTGATGTATATAAAGCCAAACAAAGCCCCGCCGATATGCGCGATACTTCCCCCGGCATTAAGACCGGAGATAGCCAATACATCGATGGCAATGAATGCCAATGCGAGATATTTCAACTTTACATTGCCAAAAAACAGCATCCGGATGGTGTAATCCGGCAATAGGGTAGCCGTTGCAAAGACAACCGCACTGACACTGGCCGACGATCCAATCATGACCGTGCGGAAAGCTTGTGCGCTGAACGCCGGAATCAGGTTGAAAGCGAGCAAATAAAGCAGGCCTCCCGCAATTCCGCCGGCAAGGTAGACAAAGACAAATTGGCGCTGCTTAAGAAAATCGAGGAAAATGATGCCCAGCCAAAACAACCACAACATATTAAAGAGCACATGGAACAATCCCTGCTGCGTAAACATGTATGTGGCAATGGTCCACGGCTTATACAGCCAGCCGGTGATGGATGCCGGAAGCTCCAACCACGACATCAGGTAGCCGGACAAAGGGACGTTCGTAATGCCCAGGGCCGTAACCAACGAAAGCAGATTAATGCCAACAAACACCAAGATGTTGATAGCAATAAACAGATACAGCGGATTCCCCGAGCGGAAAGCTTTATCCCATAGATCGCCAATCCATGACCTTTTCATTGTCGTGCTTTCTGTATAGTTGCCTGATAACAGTGGCTAATATAGGAAAAATTTTTTTTAATCATTTTTATTGAAGACACAACACAATCCGCTTTGTTTTATTTTACCAATAATTGGGCCGTCTGATACCCCACAGCTTAATGAGCAGAAATCCGAACAGCGCCCCTCCGATATGCGCAAAGTGCGCAATGGAGGTGCCGGTACGCGACACACCAAGAAAAAGCTCGATAAGAATCATCACCGGAATAAAGTACTTTGCTTTGATAGGCACCGGCAAAAAAATCAACATCAACGGTGTGTTGGGAAACAAGTACCCGAAGGCGATCAACAAGCCGTAGATTGCACCTGAAGCTCCTACCATCGGTGTGTTATAGATGGATACCAGCTTCTCAAAGCTTTCCTGTGTCAATCCCGGATGATTGCCATGCACGACTCCTGCAAGCATATCAAATCGCAACCAATCCCGTGCAGCCACTGTCCCCGCAATTTGATAAACCTCTGCTGCCTGCACACCAAATTGTAATACCAACGCGCCGAGCCCCGTAATCAGGTAATAATTTAAGAATCGTTTGGACCCTAGTACCTGCTCAAGTACCGGGCCGAACATAAAGAGCGCGAACATGTTGAAAAAAATATGCGTAAATCCCCCATGCATAAACATATAGGTGATGATTTGCCACATTTTAAAAAATGGCGAGTCCGGATAATAAACACCGAAAAAGCGGTTGGCCTGCTCAAAAATCATCGTGCCGACAAAACAGATAATATTGATAATGAGAAGGTTTTTGACTACTGGCGGTAGTCCAGCAAATGGGGATGCGGAATTATTATACATGGTATTTCTATTCAATTAATTGCGTTCAAAACGCGCTGACAGTTCTTGCAATGTAAAAGTAAGGATTATCGGCTTGCCATTCAATGATACATTGGGCATTTCGCAGGCAAAGAGCTTATCTATCAATTCAGCCATGTCATCGGCAGACAGTGCCATGCCGGGTTTGATGGCCGCATGCTTAGCCAAACTTCTGGCCAGCTTTTCCCGTTTAGGCAGCTTCAGCGCAGCTTGGTTGTTTTTATAATCTTCAAGCAGTTGCTCCAATACCTGCCGTTCGCTCACGCCTGAGGTCAAATCAGCAGGGATGCCCTCTACCACAAACGTATGTTTGCCAAACTCCCTGATTTGAAATCCCAGCGCCTGAATGTCCGGAAGTAAATCCATAATCAATTGGAAGTCCGGACCACTAAGCGTCACGGTTTGTGGGAATAAGCTCTGCTGACTTGCTCCCTGGCGGTTTTCCAGCTGCTGGCAAAACTGCTCAAACAAAATACGCTCATGTGCAGCTTGCTGGTCAATCAAAATAAACCCTGAGTGGATTTGCGAAATGATGTACCTGTTATGCAGCTGGAAAGGTTGCTTCTTAGCGGGCTGCACATGCTCTCCCGGTACATCAGCATCGTTGCCATGGAGGCCAAGCTGGGTGTCCCCCTTTTTTTCCGTGATCTGATAAAGCGTATCCCAATTTTGGGGAATGGATGGCGATGGCGCTTGCTTCCGGCTACCCGATTTCGTGTGTTCAAAAGGGTTAAAATCAGGATTGAAGGTAATGGATGGGGGCGTAATTTCTTCCAGCGGTTTCGCACTGATCATGTGGCTGAATCCGGTTTCCTGGTTAAAGTCAAGCGTAGGTGTGATATTATATCGCCCCAACGAACGTTTCACCGCCGATTGCAGGATCGCATAAATCGCCCGCTCATCTTCATACTTGATCTCCGTTTTAGTCGGATGGACATTGATATCTATTTTTGCCGGATCGATTTCAATGAATAAGACATACAGCGGAAAGCTGTCCGGCGGAAGAATCCCCTCATAAGCCTTGACGACAGCGTGGTTGAGGTAAGGATCTTTCACGAAGCGGTTATTCACAAAAAAGAACTGTTCGCCCCGCGTTTTCTTCGCAAACTCGGGCTTTCCGATGAAGCCTTTCAGGTTGATGATGGTCGTTTCCTCCTCTACCGGCACCAGTCGCTGATTGTAGGTGTTCCCAAATACGTGAACGATGCGCTGTTTCAGGCTTTCGCCGGGCAAATGAAACAGCTCCTGGTCATCGCTGTGCAGGCTAAAGAAGATGTCCGGGTGGGCCAGAGCCACCCGTTGGAACTCATCCAAGATGTGGCGCATTTCCACCGGATTGCTTTTGAGAAAATTGCGCCGCGCAGGAATATTGTAAAACAGGTTTTTTACGCAAATGCTCGTGCCCGCGGGAAGGGCTGCCGGTTCTTGCCGCGTGACCGCTGAGCCTTCGATTTCGATCAAGGTGCCCAGCTCATCTTCCACACGGCGAGTCTTGAGCTCGACATGCGCGATCGCTGCGATGGATGCCAATGCCTCTCCGCGGAAACCCATGGTCCGGATAGCGAATAAATCTGCTGCCTCACGGATTTTGGATGTCGCATGGCGTTCGAAACATAGCCGGGCATCGGTTACGCTCATACCGCAACCATTATCTATCACTTGAATAAGCGATTTACCGGCATCTTTTACAATCAGCCTTATTTTGTCTGCTCCGGCATCAATCGCATTTTCTATCAATTCCTTCACTGCTGATGCCGGACGTTGCACCACTTCACCCGCAGCAATTTGGTTGGCCACGGTGTCCGGCAACAGTTGGATAATATCTGACATGTTGGCGAAGTTACGAAAACGTCCCTACTCCCCGCATTTCTAACTCAAGAAAGCGGGCCGTTTGGCTTCTTTTACACTGAACAAGATCTTCGGGTGTACCGCTGAAAAGGATTGATCCGCCGCCGGCACCCCCTTCCGGACCAAGGTCTATCACCCAGTCCGCGACCTTGACGACGTCGAGGTTGTGTTCGATCACCAATACCGTGTTTCCGCGGTCTACCAGCCGGTTAAGTACACCGAGCAGTACATTGACGTCCTCAAAATGGAGGCCGGTAGTCGGCTCATCGAGGATATAAAAAGTCTTTCCCGTATCCTTCTTGGAAAGTTCGGTAGCCAGTTTCACACGTTGCGCTTCACCGCCGGATAGCGTTACCGACGACTGGCCCAGCGTAAGGTAGCCAAGGCCCACGTCCTGCAACGTTTTGATTTTCCGGTATATCGAAGGGATGTTTTCAAAAAAAGTGACTGCCTCATCAATGCGCATGTCGAGTACATCGCTGATGGATTTGCCGCGATAGCGCACTTCCAGTGTCTCCCGGTTGTAGCGTTTGCCGTTGCAGGTCTCGCAGGGCACCTGCACATCCGGCAGGAAGTTCATTTCGATGACCTTCATACCCGCTCCCTGACAAGTTTCGCAGCGCCCGCCTTTCACGTTAAAGGAAAAGCGGCCCGGTTTATATCCCCGGATTTTAGATTCGGGCAATTGTACAAAAAGCGCCCTGATGTCCGAAAATACCCCGGTATAGGTAGAAGGATTAGACCGCGGCGTGCGTCCGATAGGAGTCTGATCGATCTCGATAACCTTGTCTACATGCTGTAGTCCATCAAGCTTCTTATAAGGTAGGGGCGTCTTTTTTGCACGGAAAAAATGGCGGTTCAAGATGGGGTACAGCGTTTCCGTAATCAAGCTGGATTTGCCACTGCCGGATACACCGGTCACGACGATAAGCTTGCCCAGCGGAAAATCAACCGAAACATTGCGCAGGTTATTGCCGGTTGCGCCGGAGAGGTGCAGCACATGCCCATTGCCTGGCCGCCGTTCTGCCGGTACGCGTATCGCCTTTGTTCCGTTGAGGTACGCCGCGGTAAGCGTGTCGGCAGATTTGATGGCATCCGGTTTGCCCTGTGCCACCACCTGCCCGCCATGCGCGCCCGCCGCCGGCCCCATATCGATTACATAGTCGGCGTGAAGAATCATATCCTTGTCATGCTCCACAACCAGTACCGAATTGCCGATGTCCCGCAGGTTTTTCAGGGCATTGATAAGCCTTTCGTTGTCTCGTTGGTGCAACCCGATACTGGGTTCATCAAGAATGTATAGCACATTGACCAGTTGTGAACCGATCTGCGTGGCCAGCCGGATGCGTTGCGCCTCACCGCCGGAGAGTGTTTTTGCCGTACGGTCGAGTGTCAGATAATTAAGTCCCACATCCAGCAAAAAACCAAGCCGCGCACGGATCTCCTTCAGAATCTCTGTCGCGATTAAGCGCTGCCTATCGTCCAATTGCTGTTCGACGGCATCAAACCATGCCGCCAGTGTAGTGATATCCATGGCCGCCAGCTCATGGATATTTTTACCGCCTATTTTAAAGTGAAGCGATTCCTTCTTGAGGCGGGCGCCCTCGCATACGGGGCACACCTTCTGTACGCGGTAGTCATCCAGGTTTTGGCCGTTGAGCCCGAGCCGTTCATTTTGCTCTTCGAGCATCTTAAAGATGCCCGCAAAGGTAATTTTGTAGTCTTTGGTATTCCAGCTGCTATAGGATACCGGCACCGTTACGTCTTCTTCTGCGCCGTAAAGCAGGATGTCCAGCTGCTTGTCTGAAAGTTTTTCAATAGGCGTAGCCAGCGAAAAATCGTATTTCTTGGCGACGGCCTTCAATACCTGAAAGTTCCAGGTATCACGGTATTCGCCAAGCGGAGCAAGGCCGCCCTTCGTGATGCTGAGCTTCGGGTCCGGAATCACCGCATGGCGGTCTATTTGATAAACATATCCCAGTCCGTCGCAATGCTCACAAGCTCCATAGGGCGAGTTGAATGAAAATGTATTGGGCTGCGGCTCATCATAAGAGATGCCCGATTCCGCGTCCATCAGGTACCGGCTGTAAAAGTACTCGTTATTGTCCTTATCACTAACCTTGATGATGCCCTTTGCCGCTTTCATGGCCTGCATGACCGACGTGTAAAGCCGTTTGCGATCTTTTTCCGTGACCAGAAGCCGATCAATGACCGTTTCGATATCATGGATCTTATACCGATCGACCTGCATCTTCGGCACGATGTCCAACAGCTCGCCGTCTACACGCACTTTTACGTAGCCTTGCTTGCGAATTTGCTCGAACAGTTCGCGGTAGTGGCCTTTACGGCCCTTGACCACCGGTGCCAACACATTGATAGCTTGTCCATCAAATTGCTGGATAATACGGTCCACAACCTGCTCTTCCGACATGCGCTCCATCTTTTTCCCCGTCACATAGGAGTAAGCCTCTCCCGCCCGGGCAAAGAGCAGGCGCATGAAGTCATACACTTCGGTAATTGTCCCCACCGTAGAACGGGGGTTTTTGCTGGTGGTCTTCTGCTCGATGGAAATCACCGGACTGAGCCCGGAGATCTTGTCTACATCCGGGCGTTCCATACCACCCAGAAACTGGCGGCTGTAGGCGCTGAAAGTTTCCATATACCGGCGTTGGCCTTCCGCATAAATGGTGTCGAAGGCTAACGATGACTTGCCACTACCGCTTAGGCCGGTTATGACAACCAATTCATTACGAGGAAAGCTTACGTCAATGTCCCTGAGATTATGTACCCGCGCGCCAAAAACTTGTATTTCACGTTGTTCACCCAAGTCGGGCGTCGTTTGTTTCGTCATTTACCCTTTCTAATAAAAACTAAGTGGTAAGCAAAAATACGGATTTTTTGTGAATTTTATTAGTAAAGAAACGAGAATACCGCCCATGCTGCCGCTGAAAAAATAATTGTTTTTATCCTTAATATTTGCGAGCTTTGCAGCTAAGCATTTTAGCATTATTTCGTGGCAAAAAACAACTTGATTGCGCCAGTCTTGAAATGGGTGGGAGGCAAGAGGCAACTGCTTGACGCCATCATCGCACTGAAGCCAACCCGATTCCGTTCATATTATGAGCCTTTCGTGGGCGGAGGAGCCGTATTCTTTCATCTGCAACCCAAGAAGGCGATCATTAATGATGCCAATGCCGAGCTTATCAATGTCTATAAAGTCATACGGGATAGCCCAAAGGCGTTAATTGATGATTTGATGAGCCACAAAAACGAGGTGGACTACTTCTATCGGATAAGGGGGTTGGATAGGCTACCGAACTATCCGGACTTGTCAGATATCAAGCGTGCGTCAAGGTTAATCTACCTAAATAAAACCTGTTACAACGGTTTGTATCGGGTGAATAGCGCCGGCGAATTCAATACGCCTTTTGGCCGGTACAAAAACCCGAATTTTATTAACGAACCCACGATAAAAGCCGTCAGTAGGTACCTGAATACGCCGACGATCCAAATACTGAACATCGATTATGAGCAAGCATTGGCTGAAGCCACCCGCGATGATTTTGTTTATCTGGATCCGCCTTATCACCCGGTATCGCAGACCGCAAACTTTACGGGTTATGTCCGGGGGGGATGGGGCGAAGAAGATCAGGTACGTCTTCGTAATGTATGCGACGATCTTAACGAAAGAGGTGTCAAATTTCTGCTTTCTAACTCCGCTACTGCATTTATCGGCGGTCTATACGCGAATTACCACATCCATACCGTGAAAGCGACGCGAGCCGTTAACTCAAATGCCGCCAAACGGGGCGAGATTGATGAATATCTGATACGCAATTATGACTGATTCCAAAAATGAAGCTGCTTGGAAGCTGCTGTTCGAACGGCATCAAATCTTGAAAGCGATAAATGAATCAGGCTATTATAAAATCACCTCCGCAGAAATCAATGCCGTGAGAGAAGCGCGGTTGATGACCAAGTTTGACCACCAATCCCAGCTTCCACAATTATTTACCGCCCATAATCTTTCGATACTTCCAGTGACCCGGCGCGCTTATATTATCTCCTCATTCAACGCCTATCACGTTTTTGAGCCGGATGATGCCCCAGTCTATAAAATTAAGTTTCCCCACCATATTGAAAGCTTGGATTTCAAAAATATAACCAGCGAGTCAACCGCCGTAAACTGCGCTTTTATCACCGGGATTATTCAAGATTTTGTCAACGACGACGCGTTATATGCAACGGTCAATGGCAGGATGGGTTCGTCGGCATTCGACTTTGATATCCATTGTGCAGATGGCCAATCAAGAACTGTCGCCGTCAAAAATGCGCAGATTGAAATCGATGCCGGATACGAAGGATCACATTCATTAAGTCTCATTGAGGCAAAAAATTATATCGCGGGAAATTTCCTGATTAGGCAGCTGTACTATCCATTCCGGCTCTGGCATGGGCAGGTCACCAAACAGGTCAGACCCCTTTTTCTGACCTATACAAACGGCATCTTTCATCTCCGTGAATATGTTTTTGAAGACCCGAATGTTTATAATTCCCTTCGCTTGCGCCGGCAAAAAAAATACCTGATCGACGAGGGAGCACCTCCCATTCGTTTGTCGGCAATCCTTGATGTTTTGCATCGTACACCCATAATCGCGGAGCCAAGTATTCCGTTTCCACAGGCCGACTCGTTTGAGCGCGTTATCAACCTCTGCGAGCTGCTGTTTGAAGAAACCCTTTTGACGCATCAACAAATTACGGCAAATTATGATTTTGACAGGAGGCAAACCAATTATTACAGCGATGCCGGGAGATATTTGGGATTAATCGACAAAGTCCGGGAAGGAGGGGAGACCCTATTTTACCTGACCCAAAGAGGCTCCGCGCTCTTTCGATTGGACATCAAAGCGAGGCAACTGGCATTAGCAGGATACATCTTTGAACATACAGCATTCCGGTCGGCCTTCTTCTTCTATCATAAGCAGGCCAAAATGCCCAGTAAAGAACAGCTTGTTGAAATCATGAAAATGAGCGATGTTTATGCGATAGAATCCGAATCGACATTCAGGCGCAGGGCCTCAACCATCGCGCATTGGATACAATGGATAATCGGCCTTATTGAGGAATAGTTGGCAAAAAAAAGCCATCATCGGATAGGATGATGGCCTCAGTTGAACACATTTTTTATTTATCAGCCCACGAAGGCCGATTCCACTTCCTGAACCAGCGCTTCATCAACCAATACGCGTCCACAATGTTCGCAGACGATGATTTTTTTGCGTTGGCGAATTTCCAGTTGCATCTGGGGCGGAATTTTGTTGTGGCATCCCGAACAGCTGTCGCGATCGATAGAGACCACCGCCAATCCATTTTTATAAGAAGACCGGAGCCTGCGGTATACGCGAATCAGCCGATCTTCAATGCCCTTTTCGGCTTCCTCCGCTTGATTCAGCAGCTCGTCTTCCTCCTTTTGGGTTTCGGATGTAATGGTATCCAGCTCACCTTTCTTTATTTCAAGGTCTTTCTTGGCTGTCTCAAGCGTTGCCTGTGTATTTTCGTAGGCTTCCGTTTTATTCTTAATTTCAAATTCAAACTCGCGGATTTTCTTTTCGCTTACCTGGATATCCAACCCCTGAATTTCGATTTCCTTCGTGATCGCGTCATACTCCCGGTTATTCTTTACCTCATTGAGCTGCCCTTCATACTTTTTGATGGCGGCCTGTGCATCTTGGATCATGTTGCGGCGGTTGACGATGGAATCTTCCAAGTCGTCCAATTCGCCTCGAATTTTTTCAATCCGGGTTTCCAGACCTGCAATTTCATCTTCCAGATCACTCACCTCCATAGGCAATTCGCCCCTTACCTGGCGAATTTTGTCTATTTTCGTGTGTATGGTTTGCAGCAGCCAAAGGGCTCTTAGCTTTTGTTCAATGGTCTGTTCCATTTAACTGTAGTATTTTATCGGATTTGTATCTATTTCCGTCAAACGGACTGCAAAGGTAGGAAATTTTTTCCGAATAATTTCCAACAATAATTCTTGCGTAAATTGTTCGCTTTCAAAATGTCCCACGTCGGCAATCATGATTTTTCCCTCGGCGTCGAAAAACTCGTGGTATTTGTAGTCGGCCGTCACAAATGCATCTGCGCCCGACCGAATAGCCGCACCGAGTAAGAAGCCTCCAGCACCGCCGCAAACAGCAACGCGGGCCACCGGTTTGCCGAGCAAGGCCGTATGCCGGATTACCGATGCTTGCAGTTGTTCTTTCAGCAGCCGAAGGAACTCCAGTTCGGGCAACGGATGGTCCAACTCGCCAACAAGGCCACTACCTACCTGCGGATGGTTATTTTGCAGCGGATATATATCGTAAGCCACCTCCTCATAGGGGTGCGCCTTGAAAAGACCGATCAGCAGCTTCCGCTCGCGATCAATGGGATATACCACCTCGATCCGTACTTCCTCTTCGCGGTGCTGCTTACCGCGGCTGCCAACGAAAGGGTTGGTTCCTTCTCCACCGCGGAATGTGCCGTAACCCGCCACATTGAAGCTGCACTCGTCATAATTCCCGATATGGCCGGCGCCGGCAGCAAATAGTGCCGCACGTACCTCCTCGGCATGGCTTGCGGGCACAAATACAGAAAGCTTGCGGAGCAGCTCCTTTCTGGAACTCAATATGGCGGTCTTTTGTAAACCTAACCGCTCAGCTATCTTGCTATTTACGCCGCCCGTCACGTTGTCAAGGTTGGTATGAATGGCATATAGCGCTATATCATGTTTAATGGCTTTCATCACCACACGCTCCACATAAGTTTTGCCATTGAAGCGCTTAAGTCCTTTAAATACAATGGGATGGTGAGAAATAATCAAATCACATCCCAAATCAATGGCTTCATCCACCACTTCTTCCGTGCAATCAAGTGACACCAATGCTTGCTTGATCGGCTTTGCCGGGCTGCCCACCAGCAACCCCGCGTTGTCGTAAGGCTCCTGATAGTCGAGGGGGGCCAGTGATTCAAGGTAATCGGTCAGTTCTTGCAAATACATCATAGCATCAGTCCTGTTGTTTGTTTTTAAACTTCTCATGCTCCTCCAGGAGGTTCCGGAAGTTGCTTAGTTTTACCCAGTACACGATAAAATAAACGACGCTCAACAAAAAGATGGTAATCAGTATAAATGGCGGAAAAGGAATATTTGAAAGCAAAAACAGCCACGCATACCACATGCCCGCCGCACGCCCCGGGTTTTCCTCTTCAGCAATCTTCCTGTCGAAAAACTCATTGGTCAGCGAGTCTGCCACCCTCGAGGCGACCGAAAAGTTCCAATAGATGTTGAAAAAAGGTATGACCAGCAGCCACGCCTGTTCGGGTTTAATCAACCTGTTTTCCGGTGCGACCAGCAGCAATGTCTTCCGTACCGTATTGGCATAAAACACCCATATCAACATCCGGATCATGAACACTGCAGCCGCCAACTGCATCATTTCCGGCGAAAGGTTTTCGTAATCGATATTCATCGTTGCTAAATTACGGCGATTTGAGCACAAAACCCAATCTGGGCGGTGATCCGTGTCATCGCTATTCAATCAATGAAAGCGTCATTTCAATATGCAGGATACCGGCGTCCATATAAGGTTCGCTCGTCTGTTCAAAGCCGAGACGGTTATAAAACGCTTTCAGGTGTTGCTGGGCGCTGATTTTTATCGTTTGGCGTCCAAACAAGTTATAAACAGCATCAATGCTCCGCTGCATGAGCGCTTCGCCAAAATGGTAGCCCCGAAAATTTTTGGCCACTACTACACGGCCTATGCTTGTCGCATCGGCGTAGGAAAGTCCCCGTGGAATAAGCCGCGTATAGGCTGCGAGCACATCGCCGTGCCAACCCATCAGGTGAAACGATTGCTGGTCTTTATTGTCTAAATCACTGTACACGCACGCCTGCTCCAAAATAAAAACTTCTTGCCTGATTTGCAGTATTTTATACAGCTCTTCGAGCGACAACGCATCAAAGGGTTTGAGGCGCCAAGTAAGCGTTTGTTTATCCATGATTAGCGGTCAGTTTTCTATCACCTGTTGATCCAGCAATTGGGCGAGCTTGTCTGGCATGGTCATCTGCGGATTATGATCGGCCTGCATATGGATGACCTTCCACCCGTTATCATCCGCGCGCCTTGCAAACGCTGCGAAGGCGTCTTTATCCGGGTCATCTCCCTCAAAGGTGAGGATGTAGGTCGTCGGTATTTTCAGCCGGTCTGTATTTTTCAACGAAAGCGGCTGGGTAAATGTTTTGGCAGACTGCGGTACGTCCTTTGGGTAAGGCTGATCTGCTGCCACCCAAGCCGGTACAATGAATCCATCCGTTGACGGCATACTGCCCTGTTCCGGCTGCCCAAACGCGGTAGCCAGGCTCTGACCATCTTCCGGCAAAAGCGCATCCAAATAAATCATTTTACGGATCCGGCCTGGTATACTGTCTGCCACGCCCGTGATTACCATGCCGCCATAACTGTGTCCCATAAGCACCACATCATGCAGGTTTTCAAACAGGATGGTATTGACCACGTCCTTGATGTGGGTATCCAGCCCGATATCGGGCGATGCCAAGTGCGCACGTTCGCCCTGGCCGGTAAGCGTCACCCGGTAAACTGCATGTCCATGGGAACGGAGCAGGGAATCGGTTTTTTTAAATGACCAGCCACCGCCCCATGCGCCGTGCACCAGCACAAAGGTCGTCTGCTGGGCCGTAGCCCATGTCGCCGGCAGCACCCCGCTGATTAGCAACACATAAAATAGCTTTCTCATCTTGCATTTAAATTAATAACACATAATTAGTGTATTTTCGACAAATGACCAAAATTTTTCCATCCCAGCACCTCTTCCATGTACGTATCGATAAGGCTTACATTCAGCATATCGTTGATGTAACCGATGTGCATGTCGGGCCTGATAAGAACGATCTTCGTCCCGTCCGACTTTACATCAAACGCATCGAATACATCCCTGTTTTCACCCGAATAGGGTAGGTAATACAGGTGCATCTCCCTGGGGTATTTCTGCCGCACCCACTGGCCGACTTGGTGCAGATGATGCTGGCTGATGGTGCCCAAAAGGAGCAATACAAAACCCGGTTTTTCGCACCATCGGTGTAAGTCCGTCCGGGTTTTGGTTTTTTCATCAAAAATCGGTAAAAAGGGAAGCCTGTCTCCAGCCTGAACTCCACGGCCAGTTGCGTGATGGACGGCAAGTGGTGCTTTACGGTAATGCACATCCAGTTGTGCGATATGGTCAAAAAGGCTGCCGATCCTGACGCTTTTTTTTGCGATGTAACGCAATCCCAAGGACAAGAATGTATTTCTCAGCGGAAGGAGCCAAGACGGTACGGCTGTCATGATCTTAAACGCTCGATCAGTCGTGCGGAGGGTGGCACGGGCCACAGGCATACGCTCCAACGGGTAGGTATGCAATACCTGGCTATCCATCCTTCCGTTTATCACGCCGGCCAATTTCCAAGCCAGGTTTGCAGCATCCTGTATCCCGCTGTTCATTCCCTGGCCGCCAATCGGCGTGTGCACATGAGCCGCATCACCTATCAAAAAACAGCGCTGCCGGGCGAACTGTTCCGCCATGCGTTTATGCAGCAGAAACCGGCTGATCCAAAAGATTTGGCTTACCGGAAGTTCAAAGCCAACCCTTTCCTCCACGATGGGCTTAATATCGGCGTATTGGATATCGGGAGACCCTTGGTTTTCTTTTTCTTTGGGCAATAGCCCAAAAAGGCGGTACCGCCCGTTTGAACCGTATGGAAAAATTCCCAAAAAGCCTTTTTTCGACATAAAAAAATGAGCCAGGCGCTTATCCGCCCCCTCAATTTGCACATCTGCCAAAAAAAACCGGCCATGATACGGCCTTCCTTCAAATGAAATGCCGATGCACTCCCTCACTGTACTTTTTATGCCATCCGCTCCGATGACCCATTTGCATTCCCATTTTTGGACGGTCTCCTGATTCCGCAGTTCCACGCGGGCCACCTTATCATCCTGCCGGATCGAGACCAACCGGGTCTCCCACTTTACGGGGCATGTATTTTCCGTCAACCGGTCTATCAATAACTTTTCCGTCTTGTCCTGCGGGACAATGTGAATAAACGGAAACACCGTATGGGGGCTGTCCATTTGGGAAAAATCCAGTTTACCCAGTATATTTCGGCCCGACTGTAGCTGCATGCCATAACAGGGTGTGCCCTGGGCAAGTAGCGGATCAGCCAGCCCCATTTGCCTCAGCAGCTCCAGCGAGCGCGCATGCACGGCGATGGCTTTGGAGGTTCTGTCCGGCCCCGACTTGCTATCAATGATTACGGGTTGTACGCCAAACCGGAGCAACTGGGCCGCCATCATCAGGCCCGAAGGGCCAGCACCCACGATGAGCACATCGGTATAGTTGACGTTGTCCACGGTTAGAAAATCAGGAAAATTGCCGGTTTTTTGTGAAAGTCATAGGAGCCTTTCCGCCATAGCTGCAAAGGCTGACTGACAATCTGCTCATCCGCGGCTGTAAGATTGCATGCCACGCAAAGCCGGGTCTGAGGCTTGCCTATACGCAGAATTTCGGCCAGTAACTGGTTGTTGCGAAAGGGCGTTTCGATGAACAGTTGCGTCTGCCGCTCCCGCTGGGCCGCCTGCTCCAGGACTTTGATTTTTTTGGCTCGTTCAGCTTTGTCGATTGGTAAGTAGCCGTGGAACGCAAAGCTCTGCCCATTAAACCCCGAAGCCATCAACGCCAGCAAGATAGCACTGGGGCCGACCAAAGGCACGACATTAATGCCCCTGCGATGCGCTTCCGCCACGATAGCGGCTCCCGGATCGGCGACACCGGGGCATCCGGCCTCACTCATTAAGCCCACGTCTTTACCCGCCTGCAAGCCCGTGAAAAAAGCTGCGGTATCTGCTTTATCGCGGGCGTGCTTGCCGTAATCATGCATAACCAAATCGCGCTGCGCCTTCTCAAGTCCAGCCTGTTTGAGAAATTTGCGAGCAGTCTTTTCATTCTCTACAATATATTCATCGATGCCGTTAATGACGCGCGTAAGGTACGGCGTAAAGGACGCTTCTGCGGCTTCATCGGCCAAAGGCACGGGAATAAGGTACAACGTTCCATAAGGCATGCACAAAGGTAATGAAAATTGCGGCGCGAAACAGCAACATCAGCGACGGCTCAGCGGCAGGTATTTTCCCCCTATGCTTCATTAATTCAAACACATTTGTTAAATTGGCCAAAAATCTGTGATAAGCATGGTCACGCAAATTACTGACGGGGTAAAGGTTTCAGTTGAAACCGTGTATCAGCCCGAATATTCCAATCCGGAAAATGAGCATTTCATGTTTGCCTATAAGATTACCATCGAAAATTTAAGTGATTACAGTGTCCAACTTCTGCGCAGGCATTGGTATATCTTTGATTCAAATGGCTCGCACCGGGAGGTGGAAGGAGAAGGCGTCGTCGGCCAGCAGCCCATTATCGAGCCGGGTGAGCAGCACGAATACGTATCAGGCTGCAACCTCAAAAGTGATATGGGTACCATGAAAGGAACATACCAGATGCTCCGCGAGTTTGACGGAAATCTCTTTTACGTCAATATTCCAAAATTTGACCTGATTGCGCCCCATCGGTTAAACTGATTTTTTCATTGAAATTGCCTTTAAATGGCAATGCGGCCGCATGAGGCATTCTACATTTCATTTCTTGCTTGTTTTCAGCGGCGTCCGAGAGGTCTGCTTTGCTTAGCTCATATCCCTTTTAGGCAGCAGCTCATACCGGCTACCTTTACGATTTAAGTTCCCCTCCCAATACGATTTTAGCCTGGCTGACACCCGCTTACTCAGGTCGCCGAAGCCTTTCCCATTTTCCATCCAATCCTTCAACACCAAACGTCAGGCTAATTATAATATAATTGATATTTAATTAATAGTTTATTCATGTTTAATAGGGATGAATCCCTATAATATCCCTATTAGGTCCCTATAAAATCCCTATAAAATTTTAATAATGTTGACCAAAAGTTAGTCATTGGTTTTAACATGTTGTAAAAAGGCTTGGAGGCAGCTTTGGACACGCATAAGCGACCTGAAAGGATGAGCGCAGCGAGTCTTCCAGTTGCGTTCGTATCCAACATGCCGCTCCTCGCAATCTCCAAAAACCATGGCTAATAAACGCAACCTGTCGAGAGCTTAGGCCAGCTTTGGACACGCATAAGCGACCTAGGGGGATGAGCGCAGCGAGTCCTCCAGTTGCGTTGCGTATCCAAAGCTGGCCAACAAAATACTTAGAAAGCGAAATCCCTCTGGTACCACACCTATTCAGTAGAGTACCAATATATTTGCGTATTTTTGCACAAAAATTTGTAGGATGCAAAAAACGGCTGTACTATTCGGGGCCACGGGACTCATCGGCGGTGCGTTGTTAAGGCAGCTGCTTGATAATCCGGCCTATGGCCGGGTAATCGCGGTGACCCGCAGGAATTTGCCCGTCGAACATCCTAATTTTGTACAATTAATTGCTGATTTACAATCGATTACAAAAATTGAAAAGCAGTTGATTGCAGATGACGTATTTTGTTGTCTGGGTACCACAAAGAAGAAAACCCCGGATTTAGCCGCGTATTATCAAGTTGATCATGACTATCCGTTGGCTGTCGCACAGCTAACAAAAAGAAACGGCGCCCGTGCATTCCTTTTGGTTTCAGCTATCGGTGCCAATCCGCGGTCGGCTAATTTCTATCTACGGATGAAGGGGGAGACCGAACGGGACATTTCAGCCGTTAATTTCGATGGCCTGCATATTTTCCGGCCCTCCTTACTTACCGGGCAACGACAGGAGCATCGGGCGCTGGAGTCGTTTTCAGAACGGGTTTTCAACGTCATCAATCCACTTTTAGTAGGCCGTATGAAGCGGTATCGCAGCATTCCAGCCACGGCTGTTGCCAAGGCGATGAACAGCGTCGCGCAACGCCATACCAAAGGGACATTTATTTATTACTGGGACGATATTAAGAACGTGGTGTGAGTATTTTATCAACAGAACGGTTAGGACACAGCTATCACGACATGTGGCTGTTCAGGAATCTTCATTTCGGTTTGCAGCGAGGGGACAGGGTGGCCTTGGTCGGCGCCAACGGAGCGGGCAAATCGTCGTTGCTTCGCATTCTTGCGGGCGCATTGGATCCAACCGAGGGAACCGTGGTCAAGGAAAAGGGCATCCGAATAGGATTCCTTCCCCAGGACCCCGACCTAAGCGTCTATGCGTCTATCAACGATTTTATTTATAGTGCAGACAACGAACAGCAGCGGCTTATCCGGCGATATGAAGAGTTGGTCGCAAGCCCCCAGGCAGACGCCCACCAGCTGATGGTACTAAGTGACCAGCTCAGTGCGTTGAATGCTTGGGAATACGAACACACGATCAAAAGTATCCTCTCCCGTTTGCAGATTACCGATTTTTCACGGGAAGTCGCCAAGCTGTCGGGTGGTCAACGGAAGCGCCTGTCCTTGGCTAAACTGCTTATCGATGAGCCCGATGTCTACATTTTGGACGAGCCGACCAACCACCTCGACATCGAAACGATCGAATGGTTGGAAAAACTGCTTACTACGGGACAAAAGACGGTGTTGCTCGTCACCCACGACCGGTATTTTCTTGATGCGGTAAGCATCGGAATCCGCGAACTGGACCATGGCAAGCTTACAGCTTATACAGGCAACTACAGTTACTATTTGGAAAAGAAAGCCGAACAAGAAGAAGCTGCTGGTGTCTTACTGGATCGCAATCGGAACCTCCTCCGGAAGGAGCTGGAATGGATGCGCAGGCAACCCCAGGCCAGGGGTACAAAGTCCAAGGCGCGCATCGACGCCTTCCATGAATTGGAAGAGAAAACCAAAGGGCAAAAGCAGAACGACACCGTACAACTCAGTGTAAAAATAAGCAGGCAAGGCAATAAGATACTTGAACTGGAAAGCATATCAAAGGGTTACGACGAACAAACGCTTATCAGCGACTTTTCATACGTTTTTAAAAAAGGCGACCGCGTCGGCCTCGCTGGCCGAAATGGCACTGGAAAATCGACTTTCCTGAATCTGATTACCGGGTTGGAGCAACCGGATAGCGGCACCGTAACCAAAGGAGGCACGACCGTATTCGGTTATTACAAGCAGGGAGGTTTGGTGCCTTCTTCCGAAACCGAACGTGTGATCGATGTCGTAAAAAATGTAGCCGAATATATCAGTATGGCTAACGGCGATACACTATCGGCTTCACAACTCCTTACCCAATTTCTTTTCCCGCCGGAAAAGCAATTCAATATGGTAAGCAAACTTAGTGGGGGAGAGCGCAAGCGATTGCAACTTTTGCGTGTACTCATGCAAAATCCAAACTTCCTTATTCTCGATGAACCTGCCAACGATTTGGATATTGACACGCTTAATGTACTGGAGGAGTTTTTGGTGAATTACCCGGGGGTATTATTAATGGTTTCTCACGACCGCTATCTACTTGACCGGCTCACGGACCAACTCTTTATTTTCGAAGGCAACGGCACCGTCACGGTTTATAATGGCAACTACGCGGATTATAAATCCGAACAGGCAATATTAGTTCAGCGAGCCAAGACAGCGGTAGAACAGAAAGCGCCACCGAAAACAGACAAAACGCCCGTCAAAAAGAAACTGTCGTATACAGAATTAAAAGAATATGAATCCTTGGATTCTGAGATACCGTTGCTTGAGCAGCGAATAGCTGAGCGAACCAGTGCATTAAACGAAACAAACGATTATACTGCGATAGCGGAAATCGCAAGCGAAATCGAACAACTAAATAATGACCTCGATCTGAAAACAGCTCGGTGGCTCGACTTAGGGGAGTATATATAGTATTCATAAGATGTTCCACGTGGAACATCGGTAATTGAAGTTAATAAATGTTCCACGTGGAACAAAAAGAGACATCATGTTTAAAAAATATAATATCATTGTAGTGGGAGGGGGGCATGCGGGATGCGAGGCTGCTGCGGCAGCGGCAAACCTTGGATCGTCCGTGTTACTTATTACAATGAATATGGCCACGATTGCACAAATGAGTTGCAACCCGGCGATGGGAGGAGTCGCTAAAGGCCAAATTGTGCGGGAAATTGACGCCATGGGCGGCTACTCTGGAATTATCGCCGATAAAACAACCATCCAGTTCCGTATGCTTAACCGATCGAAAGGTCCCGCAATGTGGAGTCCACGGTCGCAAAATGACCGCATGCGGTTTGCTGAAGAATGGCGACTACAGCTCGAATCTTTGCCAAACATCGATATTTGGCAAGACACCGTTAAGGAAATTATTGTCAAGAACGGCAGGGCAAATGGTGTAGTCACGTCCCTGGGCCTGACGATTGAAAGTGATGCGGTAGTCCTCACCAACGGCACCTTCCTGAATGGCACTATCCACATCGGCGAAAAACGCTTTGGCGGAGGACGTACCGGCGAAAAGGCCGCAACGGGTCTCACCGAGCAATTAGTCAGCTTAGGTTTCCAATCCGGACGCATGAAAACCGGCACGCCACCGCGTGTAGACGGAAGAAGCCTTGACTATTCGAAGATGGAAGAACAATGGGGCGACGAAGAACGCGGGCGGTTTTCCTTTACCAATGTGGAGCTTCCCACCGAACAACGCTGTTGCTGGATTACCTATACCAATGAGGCCGTGCATGAAACATTAAAAGAAGGTTTCGAAAAATCGCCCATGTTTACAGGCCGAATCAAAGGTCTCGGTCCGCGCTACTGCCCATCCATCGAAGATAAAATAAACCGTTTTGCCGAGCGCGATCGTCACCAGATCTTTGTGGAACCTGAAGGTTGGAAGACTGTCGAAATCTATGTCAATGGCTTTTCCACTTCTTTGCCTGAAGATATCCAACTTAAGGCACTCCGGCTGATTCCCGGCTTTGAAAATGCCCGGATGTTCCGGCCGGGCTATGCGATCGAATATGACTATTTTCCTCCGATGCAATTGGATTTGACGCTGGAAACCCAACAGATCAAACACCTCTTTTTCGCTGGCCAGATCAACGGCACCACGGGCTACGAAGAAGCCGCCAGCCAAGGATTCATCGCCGGCATCAATGCCCACCAACGCATCAATGATTTGCATGAATTGATTCTTAAACGTTCTGAGTCCTATATCGGCGTACTTATCGATGATTTGGTGACCAAAGGAACCGAAGAGCCTTACCGCATGTTTACATCACGGGCTGAGCACCGGCTGCTGCTACGTCAAGACAATGCAGATGCCAGGCTTACACCGATTGCCCACCAATTGGGCCTTGTATCCGACGAACGCCTCGAACAGGTAAAACAGAAAGTGGCTTCAGCCGACCGAATCGTTGAATACCTGCGGACGCACTCCGTCGATACCGACGCCATCAATCCAATTTTGCAGGAACTGCATACCAGCCCGCTTACGCAGAAAACACGCCTGTTTCACATCCTTACCCGACCTCAGGTAAGTATCGGCGATATCTCGCGGACCGACAGCGGATTGGCTACCTTGTTGTCAAACTTTGATAAAGCAATCATCGAGCAGGCAGAAATCAAAGTCAAATACGACAGCTATTTTGAAAAGGAAATCGAAATCGTGAATAAGATGCGCCGCATGGAAGATCAGGAAATCAATCCAGAATTTGACTACACCAGTCTGGTATCCCTTTCAAAAGAAGCCCGGGAAAAATTAATTAAGGTCAAGCCGCGTACACTTGGCCAGGCATCCCGTATTTCGGGGGTTTCACCATCAGATATATCCGTTTTAATGGTTCATATGAGTTAATAATCTTGTTTTCAACTACTTAACCGTAAAAAACTTCGGCTTTCATAAATCAGCTATAAGGCATTTTCTCCGACATACCCGATGCAAGAATCGTCCAAAATAAAAACTCGCTCTAATCGCCTAAAAATAGGCTTAAATCCGAAATGGGGTGTTTTCGCCTTCTTTATCGGCCTTATTTTGCTCACTTGGCAATGCGCGAGCATACAGCAGCCCACCGGTGGCCCCAGAGATTCAATACCGCCCAAAATTATCAATGAGACGCCGCCTAATCTAACGCGAAACTTCAACGCTGAAAAGATCGTTATCGAATTTGATGAATATATCCGGCTAACTAATCCGCTCAGGGAAATCAGCGTATCACCGGATATCGACCAACCCATCAGCCCGCGTGTCCGCAGGCGAAACATCGAAATCGAACTTCCCGACTCGCTTGCTGAAAATACAACCTACACCATCAATTTCGGTAAGGCCATCGGTGACTTCAATGAAAACAATCCATTATTGAATTACAGCTATGTTTTTTCCACCGGTGATATCATCGACTCCCTGGCCGTTTCCGGAAAAGTCATCAATGCACTCACGAAACTGTCAGAAAAAGAAGTCACGGTAATGCTTATTCCCACCCGACAGGATTCCATCTTTGGCAAACGCAAAGCAAATATCTTCACACTGACAGATACCGCGGGAAATTTCCAGTTCAGAAACCTCCGTGAAGATACATACCACATCTATGCCCTTAAAGAAGAAAATAACGACCGTGTATATAACGACCCCAGCGAACTTATTGGATTCCTTAATGATTCCATTACCTTAGCGCAGGACACATCGGGTATCCTACTTCAGCTCTCACGTGGAATCGCCCGTAATTTCCGTCTGCTCGATCGCAAGCTCGAATCCAATGGAAGACTAACGTTTGCCTTCAATAAACCACTTGAAAACCCGGAAATCATCATCACGTATCCACCCGAACTCAACGAAGACAAGCAGCTCGAATATTCCGTAAATCGCGATTCCGCCGTGGTATGGCTCAATGATCTGACATTCGATTCGTTAAAAGTCCGTTTCCTCGACGATGGCAATCCATTGGACTCCGTGACTATGCGCCGCGGCCGAAACGAAAAATATGACCGCGATTTCATCATAACCGACAACTTAACCGGAAATCGGGTAAACCGGATCAGGCATATTGAACTTACTGCAGGCGCTCCCGTGCAGGCCATCGATCGAAGCAAAATCATTCTTCTGGAAGATTCCATACCACGTACCAATTTCCAACTTGCACGTGATACCGTTGCACCAAGGCGATTTATCTTGCGATACAACTGGCGACCGAAACGAAACTACTCGTTGACCTTCGAAGAGGGTGCTTTCTCGGGTTACTTCGGTGATAAAAGCAAAAGTGTAACCCGATCGTTCACCTTAGACGAAACGGAAAATTTCGGCGACATTATTTTAAAAGTCAACGTGCCGGATACCACACTCCAGTACTTGGTCCAGGTGACCAATGAAAAAATGGACTTTGTTTACCGCAGCGTTGCAATCAGAGGACCGTCAGACATTCCCTTTCGCCAGATGCCCGGTGGCAAGTATACCGTACGAATCGTTTACGACGAGAACTTCAATGGAAAATGGGATCCCGGCAACGTATATGAACGTAGACAACCCGAGCGGGTCTGGTACATTGGCAAAACGTTTATCATCCGTGCGAACTGGGAACAAGAAGAAACCATCAACGTTCCAAAATAGTCATAGATGGCTATTCCGCTGAGAACCACCCGGAGTACATCACATAGCGCAGCGGAAGTTCATCGAGCAACTTCCGCTGCTCGTCCGATATCGGCTTTATCTTCTTAGCGGGAACACCGGCATATAAATACCCGCTCTCGCACATCGTTCCTTCAAGTACCACGGCACCGGCTGCAACGATCACGTAATCTTCAACCACCGCATGGTCCATGACAATGGCTCCCATGCCGATAAGTACCCGATTTTTCAAGGTACATCCATGTACCATCGCCTGGTGTCCGATATTGACATAATCACCGATTACCGTCGGCGCGGTCAGATAGGTACAATGAATCACTACACCATCCTGAATATTGGTGCACTGGCCTATCCGGATACTATTCACATCGCCGCGAACCACCGCGTTGAACCACACCGAACAACGCTCGCCAAGCACCACATCCCCAACAACAGTAGCGTTCGCCGCTATAAAACAATCCGACCCGATACTTGGGTAAACGCCTTTAACAGGAATAATCAATGCCATATCATACGTATTAAAAAATCGTATCCACCAATACCTCCGACCTCTCAGGGTAATCAGTTGTATAATGCAGCCCCCGGCTTTCCTTCCTCGCCATGGCTGACTTGATTACCAAATACGCTACCTGGATAACATTTCTCAGTTCGCAAAGCTTCACCGAAAGTTTCGTATTTTTATAAAATTGCTCGGTCTCATCATATAGCAACCCTAACCGGCGCATCGCCCGTTCCAACCTAAAATCCGAACGAACGATACCTACATAATCGCTCATCACTTTCTGCGTTTCCCGTAGATTATGGGTCACCAAAATATCCTCATTGGACAACGCCGTGTCCGAATCGTCCCAATCCGGTATATCCGTTGGCACTTCAATAGTTCCCACCTTTTTGATGGCATCCTCATAGATGCGATGAGCAAACACCGTAGCCTCAAGCAAAGAATTAGAAGCCAATCGGTTAGCACCGTGTAATCCCGTAGATGCACACTCACCACACGCATAAAGGCGTTGAATAAAAGAGCGGCCATGACCGTCAACCATAATGCCACCGCATAAATAATGGGCAGCCGGTGTTACAGGGATATAGTCCCTTGACATATCAATGCCGATAGACAGGCACTTTGCATAGATATTCGGGAAATGCTTCAAAATCTCATCCTTGCTTCGATGGGTAATATCCAAAAAAACAAAATCGTCGCCCGATTTTTTCATTTCGGTATCGATTGCCCGCGCGACAATATCACGGGGTGCCAGGGAACCCCTTGCATCATATTCCTCCATGAAACGTTCGCCGTTTTTCCTGCGCAGCACTCCGCCATATCCCCTTACCGCTTCCGAAATCAAAAAAGAAGGATACTCACCCGGATTGTATAATGCTGTGGGATGAAACTGGATAAACTCCATATTCCGCACCTTTCCTTTGGCCCGGTATACCATTGCTATCCCATCTCCGGTAGCAATCACAGGGTTTGTCGTACTCGAATAGATATGGCCCGCCCCGCCAGAAGCCATCACTGTAACCTTACTCAAAATCTTTTCCACCCTGTTGTCAACCGTGTTCAACGCGTACACGCCATAGCACGTGATGTCCGGCGTACTTTTATCCACAAATACGCCAAGATGATGCTGAGTAATCAAATCTACCGCAAAATAATGCGTAAGAACCTCTATATTAGGATTCTCATGAACCTTCTCCAGCAACACCCGTTCGATCTCAAATCCGGTGATGTCCTTGTAATGCAATACCCGGTGTTCGGAGTGTCCGCCTTCCTTCGCCAGGTCATATACGCCACCCGCGGTCTTATCGAAGTGCGTCCCGTAATCAATAATCTCCTGTATCCGCCTGGGTCCTTCTTTCACCACGTTTTCCACAACATTCACATCGCATAAACCATCGCCAGCTATCAGTGTATCAGCGATATGCTTTTCAAACGAGTCAGACTTATCCACAACCACTGCTACGCCCCCCTGTGCGTATTTGGTATTCGACTCGTCTTCGTTCGATTTGGTGATAATCAATACTTTACCATGACTGGCTGCCTTCAATGCGAAACTCAATCCGGCAATACCCGAACCAATAACTAAAAAATCAACAGTATGCATAAAATAACCTAAGCGGCAAAGCCGTATTTGTTATTGGCGGAGACCGAAAATTGTGGACAACATGTAAACAACGCGTTGAATAAAAAATAGAAACTCATCAAGTCTCCGAAAAACCATTATTTTTACACAGCGCCCTCAAGAAAATCCCCATCAACAGCTCACAATATTAACAAATCTCAGCCAATAATTAGTATACATGCTGCTATGGAAAACAATTTCGGGTAAAACAAAACTAACTGAAAACCAGTGCCAAAAGATTAAGACAATGTTAATAACCTGTTAAAAAAAAGATCCAAATCAAAAAACAAAATAAAAACCGCCCAGATTTCTCACAAAACCAACAGCCTAACAAACAATAAGATCATTTATATTAAAAATCAATTATTACTTATTGTCCCTGTGGGAATGATGAAAAGCATATCAAATTGTTTAGCTACCTTTGTATATCATGATTACTTATCTAACTGAACTGGATACAAAAGGCTATATCGACGAACCAATCGATCCGACGCTGGATTTGGTTGAAGAGATAAACAAGCTGAAAAAGGAAAAAAATGCTGTACTCTTAGCGCATTATTACCAGGAGCCGGAGATACAGGATATCGCTGATTACATCGGCGATAGTTTAGGCCTTTCGCAGCAAGCTGCCAAGACGCAGGCCGATGTGATTGTCTTCGCCGGTGTGCACTTTATGGCCGAAACGGCTAAAATACTTTCACCGCAGAAGAAAGTATTGCTTCCAGATCTGAAAGCGGGCTGTTCGCTCTCCGATAGTTGCCCGCCTCATCTTTTTGCCAAATTCAAGGAGCAATATCCTGATCATATCGCCATTACGTACGTGAATTGCACCGCCGAATTGAAGGCGCTCAGTGACATCGTCTGTACGTCGAGCAATGCCGTTCAGATTGTGGACAGTCTTCCGCCCGACCAGAAAATTATCTTCGGGCCGGATAAGAACTTGGGTGATTACGTGCGGCGGAAAACAGGTCGCGATTTGGTCCTGTGGAATGGCGCCTGTATGGTCCATGAGTTGTTTTCGCAGGAGCGTATCCAACACTTGCGTAGGCAATTTCCACACGCCAAATTCATCGCACATCCGGAATGCGAAAAAGAATTACTGGATGCCGCAGATTACATCGGTTCGACATCAGGATTGCTTAAGTATACGCAAGAGAGCGACTCGGATACGTTTATCGTTGCCACGGAAAGCGGCATCATCCACCAAATGGAGAAAGCAAGCCCGGGCAAAACGTTTATACCTGCGCCTCCGAACAACGCCTGTGCATGCAACGACTGTCCCTATATGAAGCTCAACACCCTGGAAAAGGTATATAACTGCATGAAGTTCGATCTTCCCGAAGTTGATTTGCCGGCCGGCATCATTGCCCGCGCAAAACGGCCTATCGAGCGGATGCTGGAGATATCCGAGCGTCTGGGACTTTAAAGTAGACATTAACGAACAAGCGTAAGGATAAAAGCATAAAAAAGTGTGCGGCCATCATTATTTTTTGAATCGATACCCTTTAATCATAATAGGAAGATGTTTGACAACAAGGAAAAGACCAATCTGGAACGACTGGGTGAGTTTGGTTTGATAGCCCATATCACAAAAGCGATAGTTCTTACTGAAAATTCCACCCTCAAGGGAATCGGTGACGATGCTGCAGTATTGGATTTTTCGGGCAAAAAAACGCTGGTGTCCACTGATTTGCTGCTGGAAGGCGTTCATTTCGATTTGCGTTATGTGCCACTTAAGCATTTAGGATACAAAGCTGTACAGGTAAATCTCAGCGATATCTACGCCATGAACGGTATAGCGTCGCAGATTACCTTTTCCATCGGTCTGTCAAGCCGGTTTCCCCTCGAAGCGGTAGAGGAATTGTATGCGGGCGCGCTTTTAGCCTGCAAAAGCTATAACGTCGATTTAGTAGGTGGCGATACGTCCACATCCGTCCAGGGGTTGGTCATTAGCGTCACCAGCATAGGCTACGCCCAGGAGGCGGATATCGTTTATCGCGACGGTGCGCAGGAGGGTGATCTCGTCTGTGTGTCGGGCGATTTAGGCGGCGCCTATGTGGGCTTGCAACTCCTGGAGCGCGAAAAGCGTATCTTTTTGGAAAACCCATCCATACAGCCCGATTTAGAAGGAAAGGATTACATCGTTGAGCGTCAGCTCAAGCCCGAAGCCCGAAAGGACATTGTACAGTTACTTGCCACCATAGGCGTAAAACCAACGGCAATGATAGATATCTCTGATGGGTTAGCTTCCGAAATCCTGCACATCTGCGAATCCTCCGCCAAGGGGTGTAAATTATATGAGGAGAAAATACCGATTGATCCCATGACGTATGACACGGCACGGGAGTTTGGGCTCGACCCCACGGTTTGTGCATTAAGCGGCGGAGAAGACTACGAGTTGCTTTTTACTATCAGCCAGTCCGACTACGACAAGGTAAAAAACCAACCGGATATCAGTGTCATCGGCCACATTACCGAGAAAACGGCCGGTTGCGAATTAATTTCCAAATCCGGACATGTGCATCCCATCACCGCACAGGGATGGAATGCATTCAAGTCTGCCCAGTAAAAATGGCGTTACTGGACGTTGGGTTGTTTCAGGAATCCTCGCAAGACGTAATGCAGGATTCCGCCATGACGGTAATACTCAATTTCAATAGCCGAATCAAACCGAGCCTTTGATTGGAAGGTGATGGTCTCGCCGTTGCTTTTCGTGGCCTTCACTTCGAGCAGTTTATGTGGGCGTAAGTCCGTTGAGATACCGGTGATCTCAAACGTTTCCGTGCCGTCAAGTCCCAATGATTCGGCATTTTCTCCTGCTGGGAATTCCATAGGTATGACACCCATTCCAACGAGGTTGCTGCGGTGGATGCGTTCGAAACTCTCTGCGATAACGGCTTTTACCCCCAGTAAATTGGTGCCTTTGGCCGCCCAGTCGCGCGAAGATCCGCTACCATATTCTTTACCCGCAAGGATAACGAGCGGCGTATTATCCGCCTGGTATTTCATGGCCGCGTCGAATACGGACAATGTCTCCCCGGTAGGGAAGTAGGTCGTATAGCCGCCTTCTTTGGTCGTTATCTTATTGCGGATGCGTACGTTGGCAAATGTACCCCGCATCATTACCTCGTGGTTTCCGCGCCGTGAGCCGTACGAATTGAAATCCTTATGTTCTACTCCTTTGGCAAGCAAATATTGTCCCGCGGCTGATTCGGGCTTGAAGGAACCGGCCGGAGAGATGTGGTCCGTCGTCACGGAGTCGCCGAGGTATAACAATACCTTTGCCTGGCTGATATCCGCTGTGTCGTGGGGCTCACTGCTTATATTCTTGAAGAAAGGAGCCTCCTGCACATAAGTGGAATTTTCGTTCCAGCTGAAGTTTTTCCCCTGTGGGGCCATCAACTGTTTCCAATCATCACCGCCGTCGAAAATGACATCATATACATTTTTGAAGTCTTCCACCCGTACGCAAGCATTGATGGTATCCACAATTTCCTGCTGGGTGGGCCATATGTCACGTAAGTAAACCGGATTACCATTCGGATCATAATCCAGCGGGTCATTAATCAAATCGATATCTACTCGGCCGACGAGGGCATAGGCCACCACGAGCATGGGCGACATCAGGAAATTCATCTTTACCTGCGGGTGTACACGGGCTTCAAAGTTGCGATTTCCGGAAAGCACGGAAGCAACCACCAGATCACCCTTGTCTACCGCTTCCGCAATGTGCGGAGGCAAGGGACCGCTGTTTCCGATACAAGATGTGCATCCATAGCCCACCGTGTGAAAGCGGAGTGCTTCCAAGTCTTCCAGTAGATTAGCACGTTGCAAGTATTCCGTGACTACTTTCGAACCCGGTGCCAAGCTGGTTTTTACCCACGACTTGGTGCGCAGACCTCGCGCTACCGCTTTTCGCGCTACCAATCCCGCACCTACCATGACCGCCGGGTTGGAGGTGTTGGTACAGCTTGTGATGGCGGCGATTACGATACTGCCATCACTGAGGACGTACTCTTGATTTTTAATCGTTATCCGTACCGATCGGATATCTTCTGTCTCCACTTCCACTCCCGAGCCTTTTTGGCGATCTTCGTAGACAAACTGACTTCCTGATCCGCCTTCGGAAAGCCAAGCCTGCTCTTGCCTGCTCTTGACAGGGAGGTAGTTCCGCTGATATTCCTTCTTCAGGAGGTTCGAAAATTGTTGAGAAAGGTCTTTTACCAATATCTTATCCTGAGGGCGTTTTGGTCCGGATACGGTAGGTTCCAATGTATCAAGGTCAAGCTCAAGTACGTGCGAATAGACGATTTCTTCGTTGCCTGTACGCCACAGCAGATTTTCTTTGCAATATTCTTCTACCAAGCTGACTTGTTCTTCCGAACGATTGGTCCGCCGCATGTATTCCAGCGTTTGTCCGTCTATGGGAAAATAAGTGACGGTACAGCCAAATTCGGGCGACATATTGGATATGGTCGCTCTGTCGGTAACACTCAGGTTGTCCAACGCATCACCAAAAACTTCAACGAATTTACCTACCACGCCATAGTCGCGCAGCAATTTGGTGATGGTGAGCACCATGTCGGTAGCCGTGCAGCCGGTAGGTATCTTTCCGGTCAATTTCAGTCCGATCACCTGCGGGCAAGTGAAATAGATGGGTTGCCCGAGCATAGCTGCCTCTGCCTCTATACCACCTACGCCCCACGCGATGACACCGATACCGTTTACCATAGGCGTATGCGAATCGGTACCGACCAGCGTATCCGGAAAAGCCCATCCATCACGTGCGATAACACCCTTCGCCAGGTATTCCAAATTGACCTGGTGACAGATGCCCATGCCCGGTGGGACCACGGTAAAATTATTCAATGCCTGTTGTCCCCATTTAAGCAATTCATAACGTTCGGCGTTGCGTTCGTATTCCAGCGCCACATTATGCTGGTACGCGTAATTTGTGCCGAAATAATCGACCTGTACGGAATGGTCGATGACCAAATCAACCGGGATGGCCGGGTTGATTTTACTTCCATCTCCACCTTTTCGGATGACTTCGGCCCGTATGGAGGCCATATCGACCACGGCAGGTACACCCGTGAAATCCTGCATCAATACGCGGGCAGGTTTAAAAGGTATTTCTTTGTCCGTACCGCCCGGTTCCCAATTGATTAAGGTATCCAAATGTTCATCGGTAACGGCAAAATTGTCGTGGTTGCGCAGGACATTTTCAAGCAGTATACGGATGGAAAATGGTAATTTACTTACATTCTTGCCTTCATCTTCCAATTTTTTCAATGATGCTATCTGATACTTCATGATGTTTAGTTAGCGTTTATATTTAATAATACAGATTTCCTACTGATTGTTTACATTTTGGATAATAATCTTACAGTAAACCGATTAAAGCCATAAAAGCGCTCCACAATAAGTAAATAAACAAGCACGTCAACAGCAGAAAGACACCAAGAATGAGCATAAGGATATCATTGCCTTTGCCCTGATGTTTTCCCTGATAATGATATTGCTGAAGTAAAATAAGATTTTTCCGGTTTGCCTTGAAGACAAAGTCAAATACGTGTCCAATAACCGGTATTGCGCCAAGTGTTAAATCGATAATCACGTTAATGAGCATAAGCATGATCAATTTCCGACTGGCGCCGTGACGCCAAATGACAAGCACGATAAAACAAGCGACAACAAACCCGATGATAGTACCCAGAAATGGGATCATGTTGATAACGGGATCAAGGCCAAAGCGGAAACGCGTTCCACCGATTCGGAACTTGTCGTCCATCAACCAAGCCATACGCGCTACCCATACCAAATCGTTGCGTAGTCGGCCAGCTTTATCTTGATGCGCTCGCATGTTGCTCGATGTGCTAAAATAGCGAAAAATGATCGATTTATAAAACCGTGAGCAACAAAAGATAGGCCATTAATTTCAAATTATTTTGAACTGATTTACAAATAATTATATACCTTTGATTTTTATTATTTTTTAATTTTCAATACAATGGCAGAAGGAGTAGTTAAATTCTTCAATGAAACCAAGGGTTTTGGTTTCATCGTTCCAAATTCCGGTGACAGCGACATTTTCGTTCATTCATCGGGCCTTATCGACAAAATCCGTGAAAAGGACAACGTATCGTACGACGTCGAAAGAGGCAAAAAAGGTTTAAATGCGGTAAATGTTAAAGTAATCTAAGGATTACTTATTAAATATATTTATTGTATTTGGCCGGCTATCACCTGATAGCCGGCTTTTTTTCGGCCTTCGATTTGGCATCTCGATCGCCGATAAGGGTGCCGAACGGTTTCAGTGATTCCACATGGTCGAAGATGACTTTAGTGACCCCGAGGAACGGCACGAACAGGATCATGCCAGCCACGCCCCATACCAAGTTACCCAGTAAAAGCGCCATCAGCGTCGCGAGCGCATTCAGTGCTATTTTGCCGCCCGTGATTTTCGGTGTCAGGATATAACTGTCTATTTGCTGCATGACTATAAAAAACAATGCAACGATTATCGGGGTAACCAGGGTATCGCGGGTGATGAAGGTATATAAAATGACTATTGAGCTACCGGCAACGGAGCCGATGTAAGGGATGATGTTAATAAAAGCGACCATCATCCCGAAAAACAACGCATTTTCGATGCCGATAATGGCAAGTCCAATCGTATTGATGACCGAAAAAATCAGGGCTACCATACACACTCCTGCCAGATAGGCACTGGCCACATCAGTGGTTTTACGGACAACATCATGCGCTTCATCGAGACTGGTTCTACCGGCATACCGGCGCACCAAGTCTAACACGAAATTTTTTATTCGGCGTCTGTAAATCAACAATAACGCCGTGTATGCGAAGATGATTAGCAGGTGGACCAAAAGTGAAAGCAATGATCGGAAAATATCCCCCACAAACTTGCCCGCCAGATTCGTAAGGCCCGTGATCTGGTTTTGCAAATACGCCTTTTGTTGGTCCACCGGCAACTGAAAGTGTTCGGAGATGTAATCGTGCCCCGAATTGAGCATTTCATTTAATTTTGCACCAATCATTGGTAAATCTTTTCCCAATGCAACGACCTGGTTGATCAGCAGGTAGCAAACCCCCAATAACAGTAGCAGCAGCAGCAATACACAGATGATAGCCGAAAATCCACGTGGAATCTTCCACTTTTCAAGGCGGCGGCATAGCGGTACCAGTAGCATGGCCATCATACCTCCGATAGCAACAGGAATGAGAAATGATTTGGCGACATAAAGTATACCGAAGACCAAAACAAGGAAGAACAAGACTTCATTGAATCGGGCGACGGGATTGCTCTTCGGCGGCATTACAGTAACTTATCTATCGACTCGGCAAGCTTTCTGTCCTTTTCAGTGACGGTGTTGCCTGCGTCGTGCGTGGATAGCCAGATTTCCACGCTGTTCCACGTATTCGTCCATGTTGGATGGTGATTTTGTTGCTCGGCCAATAAAGCGACTCGAAGCATAAAAGCAAAAGCTTCCGAAAAATCGCCGAACTCAAACGATCGGTAAAGTGTGTTGTCTTTTTCCTGCCACATCACCGAAATAAACAATCGAGGATTCGTTTTGTTTGGCTATCCGAGTACTTCTTCAAGCACTTCGCGTGACTTGATGTCACCCATATGGTCTACATGCAACCGGTAAAAATCAATGATTTTGTCGAGCAGAAAACGCCTATCCGCCAAAGGGATGCGTAAAGCGGATAACTTTTCAAAAGAGCAATTCAGCAGCGCCGCGAATTGGGCCGTATGGGGGTGCTGCAACACCAGGCGATGCGCGGGCAGGGTGTCACAGAAAATACCGTCTTTTAGATCAAAATAGGTCTGGCCAGCTTTCGGTGGTGCCGGATTAAAACCAAGAAAGCGGGAGAGTTTGATCAGAAAAAGAAGATGAAAATTCGGCGGCATTTTTTCCAGTGTGTCCAACCAAGAGATAGCGTTGAACAGGTAGCCGAACAGCGGTTCGTCCGGAGACTGCTGGCGAAGGCTTTTATAAAGCATTTCATTTAAGAAGAGCACGACGGTGCTCTTGACGATATCGTAAGGAATCGTTTGGAAATGCGGCATTTGCCGGGCTTCGGATATCCGTTGTAAGGATGTATTTTCCCGGTGGTAAACCACCATTTCAAGCAAATGCAAAGGTTGCAGGAGCGTGATGCTGATTTTCGCTTTCGGTTTTCGGGCCCCATTGACAAGGTACGACTGAAGCCCGAATTTTTCCGTGAATACCTGAGCCACCACGCTACTTTCGGAATAATTAGTCGTTTTTAATACGATACCTCTGGTTTTATGCAGCATAGTAGAAATGGGGAAGGGGGTTATATCACAAAATGGCGCCAGAGTTTAGGAAGAAAAATTATCCCCCCTACAACCAATGAAAAAACGGCAGCGATGAGCACGGCTCCTGCGGCAGCGTCTTTGGCTTTTTTGGCCAGCGGATGATAGGCTGGTGATACCAGGTTTACGACGGATTCGATGGCGGTGTTTATCAATTCTGCCACGAATACCAAGGCGATGCATAATGTGATCCAGCACCAGTCCGACGCCGACAGGTGCATGCCGATACCCAAGGCAATGGCCGCGAGGGAGAACGTCAGGTGGATTTTAAAATTTCGTTCCGTACGGTAGGTTGCGGTAATACCATTCCATGCATGGGCGAAGGGTCTCAAGCCATTTTTACTCATTTTCGTTTTGCCGTTCTTTGCGTTCTTCAAGAATACTCTGCCGCTCTATTTTTCGGATAAAGCTATAGAAAACAGTTAGAAATCCGATACCAAAAATAATAACGCCGATGGCCATCATCCATTTATACAGCCGGATTTCCAACCCCATCAGGTAATAGCCCAACGCGCAAAACGTTAAGCCGGCAATCGTATACAGCAACCCACTGCGTAAGTACTTGTTCATAGTTTCGATTTTAAAACGATGACAATTAGACAAAGATAAGGTTTAGCATTTGATGTATTTACACAGAGAATGCCTATCTTTAGCTACTATTTTGTGTGATGGCCACGATGACCTTACGGGATATTGCTAAAGCGTTGGATTTGTCGGTGTCTACAGTATCCAAGGCACTCCGCGACAGTTACGAAATCGGCGAAGACACCAAAAAGCGGGTGGCTGCCTATGCCCGGGCGAATCATTACTTGCCCAATAGGATGGCAAAAAGCTTGAAAGAAGGCAAGAGCGGATCCATCGGGGTCGTAATTTGCTCCATCGACAACAGTTTTGTCTCTCGTATGCTCGATGGGATAGACAGCACCTGTACGCAGGCCGGATATGACATCATCATCATGCAGAATAAGGAGTCCCTAGCCCAGGAGAAGGCCTGCCTAAACCAATTGGAAGCCAGGGGTGTGGAAGGGATACTGATATCTCCGTCGGCAGAAACGGTCAATTTCGAACACCTTGCCGCGCTGAAGGACACGGGTATGCCCATTGTCCTGTTTGATCGGATTAGTGAGCAATTCGAATCTTATCAAGTAGGAATAGACAATCGACGCGGTGCTTTTCAGGCGACGCAACACCTGATAGCAAACGGCTATCGGCGCATAGCGCTGCTTACGCTCAGTCCGGACGTTCCCTTTGCCGCGCAACGCCGTGAGGGATATGCCAACGCCTTAAAGCAACATCACATTCCCTACCGGCCAGCATTTGTGCGCACCGTACAGGCGCATGGACGGGAGGCGTTGAAAGACAGCGTACGTGCGCATATCCGCGCATTGCTGGATTTACCTGAGCCGCCGGAGGCCTTATTTGCCGCAACCGATCAATTATCTACGCAGAGCCTTGCTGCGCTCCATCAGCTGGGTTGCCAAATTCCCGGGGATATGGCGCTGATCGGCTTCAGCAACACCGAGCTGGCCGATATGCTCACGCCGCCGCTTTCCACGGTTTACCAACCGGCATTCCAAATCGGCCAATTGGCCGCCGAAAAACTGATTGAGCTCATTACGGGGAAGGATCGGTCGCCCGATTATGAAACGGTAAGGCTACCCATCAGGCTGGACCTCCGGGATTCGAGCCGGCCGAGGTTTCAAGCAACGGTATAATACGGGCACAGATATCCCGCGCGACGTCTTGCTTAGGTTTAAGTCCAAAAGCCTCCATGCTTCCGTTACGGTCGATGATAGTGATTTTATTGGTATCGTTGGCAAACCCGGCTCCTTCGTCACGGGCGGAGTTCAGCACAATAAAATCGAGGTTTTTCTTTTGCAGTTTTTCTTTGGCGTGGTCAAGCTCGTCATGGGTCTCCAAGGCAAAACCCACCAGCACTTGCCCTTTCTGTTTCCGTTGCCCAAGTGTCGCAAGGATGTCCGTTGTTCTGGTCAGTTCGATGATCATCCCCGCATCGTCCCCCTTCTTGATTTTCCTATCGGCAACGGTCGTGGGTGTATAGTCCGCTACCGCAGCGCTCATTACGGTAATCGCCGATTGGGCAAAGTGGGTCAAACAGGCGTCCAGCATTTCGCCTGCAGAGGTGACGGCGATGTACGTCACGCCGGCAGGAGGCTTTAGGTGGGTTGGGCCGCTTACCAAGGTCACGTCTGCCCCCAACAGGGACAGCCGGGCCGCCAGTGCATAGCCCATTTTGCCACTGGAATGGTTGCCGATATAGCGAACGGGGTCGATGGCCTCGTAGGTCGGGCCCGCAGTGACCAGCGCCTTCTTTCCAGCCAACGGCTGTGTTTCGCCGAAGTAAGCTTCCAGTGTGGCCAGTATGTCTTCGGGCTCGGCGAGCCGCCCTTCGCCTTCCAGTCCGCTCGCCAATTCGCCCTGGCCCGGAGGGATGATCCGGTTGCCGTAAGACCGAAGCCGGGCGATGTTAGCCTGTGTACTGCCGTGCGCCCACATATCCAAGTCCATCGCAGGAGCAATAAAAACGGGGCTTTTGGCAGAAAGGTACACCGCACACAGCAGGTTGTCACACAGGCCTTGCGCAAATTTGGCCAATGTATTGGCACTTGCCGGAGCCACAACAATGGCATCGGCAGCAAGCGCCAAATGCACATGATTGTTCCATGTACCGGTGGCGGCATCGAAATAATCAACCAATACCGGCTTGCCTGAAAGCGTTGCGAGTGTAAGCGGCGTAATGAACTGCGTCGCATCGGGAGTCATGACCACCTGTACGTGGGCTCCGGATTTGACGAATAGGCGAACGAGGAAAGCAGCTTTATATGCGGCAATGCTGCCGCAGACACCCAAAAGGATATGCTTTCCGCGTATACTCACTATTCATCTTCTTTTTCCCTTGCCGGGTTTCTGAAGTACACTTTGTCGTTCAGGAAATCATCGACGGCTACCAAAGTAGGCTTGGGTAAGCGCTCGTAGTGTTTGGAGATTTCGATTTGCTCACGGTTTTCGAACACCTCTTCAAGGTTGTCGTTGGTTGTTGCAAATTCAGCCAGCTTGCTGTTCAGTTCCTCCTTCATGTCTACAGCAATCTGGTTTGCACGCTTGCTGATGATCACGATGGATTCATAAAGGTTGTCTGTCTTTTTATCCAAATCCCTTAAATCCCGGGTGACAGTGGTGTTAGGAACGGTTTTACTTATTTGCGTACTCATATCTTTTTTCTGTGTAAGTTATTTTTGGGGCATGCCCGCGGGAGGCATATTGTTCGTCGTCTCGTCGTCCGCCAACTTCTCCGATGAAGCCGTTGCGGTGGCTGCAGCTACCCGGGCCATATAGCTTCTTGCTTGTTCCATTCCTTTTTCGGCGTCTTGTTTTAGCTCGTCTGCGTCCTTGCGGAACTTGCTTTCCGGATAGGCCGATACGAAGCGGTCATAAAGATCCAACGCCTCACTGAAGCGCTCTTCCTGCCTGTGCGGCCGGCTTTGGTTGGCATACAGGTATTGAGCCTTGATGCTCAGGAACTCCATCTCTTCGGCATATTTTGTATCCGGAAATTCGCGCAGTACATTGTCGAAAGCGATCACTGCAGCCCGGTAATCGTCCTGAAGGCCCATGTCGAGGTAAAGCTTGGCATTGGCAAATGCTTTAGCTTCCAGTTTATCCCGCAGTTGCTGGATAAGATCCGCGGCTTCCTTGGAACGTTCGCTATTTGGATACAGGTTGATGAACAGCTGTAAAGCTTCTATCGCACGGTAAGTATATTCTTGATCGAGCCCCACCTTGGGCGATTCGAGGAAATAGCAGTAGGCACCCATGTAGCGGCATTCCTCGGCACGGCCACTATTCGGGTATGTATCGGTAAACTGCTTGAAATGAAATCGCGCGGATGTATAATCGCGCAGGTAATAATTGGTATATGCCGTATAATAGTAGAGATCCTCAGCCTCAGCCTGACCGCGATATTTCGTCATCAGGTCATCAAATAAGGTGAGGGCCTTGGTATATTTTTTACTATTGTAATATTTTATAGCCTCCTGGTACTTCAGGGCGATGTTATTGCTGGCGCGCAGCTTTTCAAACTTGCTCTTACATCCGGCAGCCATCACGACCAAAAACACCACGGCGGCCCACGCCACTATTCGCCTGTTTATAAACATCCTGCAAAGATAAGTGAATTTAAAATACCTGTCAATTAAATTTTTAGGGGGCAAGATAGGGCGAAAACAGGAAACGGACAAGCGATTTAACAGAGTTTAACAGATCGCCCATCGGTCGGGATAATAATTTTTCGGTTACAGCGCTTACCAATCGCGTTATTTTAATTATTTTGCCGCGATCAAATCCGCAAACATGAACATACGATTACCGCTCCCGCTTAGTCGAGCCTTGTTGATTACACTGAGTTTTTGCACCCTATGCCTTACTGCTGTCTTTGCCCAGACCCAATCGCCCAAGGAGTTTCTTGGATACGAGTTGGGTACACGGTTCACGCCCCATCACCGGGTGGTTGCTTATTTTGAGCACGTCGCCGCAACCCATGGTGATGTTAAGCTTGTCCATTACGGAACCTCACACGAGCAGCGGCCGCTTGTTGCGGCATTTATTTCGTCGTCGGCGAATATGGCCAATCTGGAAACCATCCGCAAAGACAACCTCAAGCGCGTTGGTATCGAATCGGGCGAAGCGACGACCCGCATTCCGATTATCTGGCTAAGTTATAATGTCCACGGCAACGAAGCTGTGTCCTCCGAAACGGCGATGAAGACGCTATGGGAGCTCGTAAGCCCAACGAATGCCAATGCAAAAAAGTGGCTGGACAACACGGTGGTGGTCATAGACCCCTGCCTCAATCCCGATGGGCAGGAGCGCTATGTCAACTGGTACAACCAGAAAGCGCACCGCAGGCTACAACCGGACCCGCAATCCGTGGAGCATATTGAGCCCTGGCCCGGAGGCCGGCCCAACCATTACCTTTTCGATCTTAACCGTGACTGGGCATGGCAGGTACAGCGGGAGACACAGGCCCGTATCAGCCTATACAACCAATGGATGCCACAGGTACATGTCGATTTTCACGAACAGGGCATCAACGCGCCGTACTACTTTGCCCCCGCCGCCGAACCGGTACATGCGTTTGTTTCTGACTTTCAGAAATCTTTTCAAGAAACGGTAGGCCGCAACAACGCGCGGTATTTTGATGAAAACGCATGGCTCTATTTCACCCGCGAGGTATTCGATTTATTTTATCCCAGTTATGGCGACAGCTGGCCGATGTTCAACGGTGCGGTGGGCATGACCTATGAGCAGGGCGGCTCGGGCAGGGCCGGCTTGGGCGTTTTGACTGCACTGGGCGATACGCTTACGCTCACCGAACGGATACTGCATCACTTTACTTCGGGGATGGCCACCATTGAAACCGTTTCGAATAATGCGGAAAAGCTGGTGGATGAATATGCAAATTATTTCCGCGAAGGCCGTTCGAACCCGAAAGGCCAGTACAAGGCTTATGTCATCAAGCCCGGGAACAGCCCGGAGCGGCTTACAGCGCTTAAAGAGCTGCTTGACCGCAACGGCATCCAATACGGCGAGGCATCCAGCCGTTCGGGACTGAAAGGCTTTGACTACTTCACGGGGAAGACCGCTTCGTTTGCGCTTGAGTCCGGCGACCTGGTCGTGAGTGCATACCAACCCAAATCTGTGCTGACGCAGACACTTTTTGAGCCCAACCCTGCACTGTCTGATAGCCTTACCTATGACATCACCAGCTGGGCACTTCCTTATGCATACGGGCTTCAGGCCTATGCGCTGGAGACCCGCATCGAGGTGACTGCTGCTGCACAAAGTGCCCCATTCGAGGCCAATCGTGTGGCGGGAACGCCACTGGCCTATGTTGCCCCCTGGACATCGGTAGCACACGCCCGGTTTGTTTCCGCGTTGCTCGATGAAGGCATCCGCGTCCGTTATGCCGATCGTACCTTCACCGTCGGCGGAAAAACATACCCCGCGGGGTCATTGATTATTGGGCGCGCCGGCAATGAAAAGCGACCGGATTTTTCCAGCCGGGTGGTGCAGCTTGCCAATGATCACGAGATTCGCCTCGACGCGGTGACGACAGGCTATGTCGATACCGGAAAGGATTTCGGTTCGGGCGAAGTGCGGGCTATGCAGGCCCCCAAAGTGGCATTAATTGCAGGCAATGGCACATCATCGCTCAATGCGGGCGAAGTGTGGCATTTTTTTGAGCAGGAACTCGACTATCCCCTTTCCATTTTGGAGCCGCAGCAGCTCGGCTCGGCAGACCTGAGCGCCTACAATACGATCATTCTTCCTTCCGGCAATTACAACATGTGGAGCGATGGGGTTACCAAAAAGCTGGAAGCTTGGATAAGCGCCGGCGGCAAGGTTATCGCGATAGAGGGTGCCGTTGGCTTTTTCTCGGGCAAAGACGGCTTCGGCATCTCCTCGTTTCTGAATGACGATGAGCGGAAGGCAGCAGAAAAAAAACGGGAGCAGGAAGCTGCGGAAGAGCGTATCGCCGACTTCCAGTCGCGTGAGCGAGCAGCAATTGCCAACGCTGTATCAGGGGCCGTGTACGAAGTGAAGATCGATGCTACGTATCCCCTGGGCTTCGGCACCGGCGGAACGTACTATACCCTCAAGAACAGCGGGCGGCGGTACGCATACTTAAAAGATGGCATCAATGCAGGCATCATCCCCGACGAAACCTACTACCGGACAGGATTTGTGGGCGCGAAAGCCAAAGCCGGGATAAGCGCATCATTGGTATTCGGTGTGGAGCACAAGGGACGGGGCCAAGTGGTTTACCTGATCGACAATCCGTTGTTCCGGGGCTTCTGGGAAAGCGGGAAGCTGATCTTCGCAAACGCCCTGTTTATGGTAGGGCAATAATTGAGAAAATATCCGTACCTTTACACTTTTAATAATCATAAAGGTTATGGAACTAAGGGAAAGAGTAGAACAGGCCTTGGACTCCATCCGGCCATATCTTGAGACGGACGGGGGCAATGTGAGTATCGATGAGATTACGGCAGAAAACGTAGTTAAACTGAAGCTTTTGGGATCCTGTGCTTCATGTGCCATGAGCATCATGACGTTCAAGGCCGGCTTGGAGCAGGCAATTAAGAAAGCCGTTCCGGAGATTACTGCCGTGGAGGCTATCAATATCACCGACATGGATGATCCAAATGCCACGATGCCGATTCCGAAGGTCAACGGATAGTTTCGGGCGGGCATTTAACATTATTTAACGGAAAATAAAACTTACAAATGCGTAGCTTTGTTAGCTAATTATGAGGTTATTCCGTAATATATTTGTGATTTTGCTGGTCATGGGAATGGCCGTGTCCTCCTTTGCCCAGCAGAAAAAGCTTGTACAATTCAGCGGTGTTATCCACAATGCAGACACCAACGTGGTGGTACCTTATGTCACGGTCATCAACCAATCGTTCAACAGCCAGACGTTTACGGCGAACCACCAGGGATACTTTTCATTCGTAGCCCACGAGGGGGATACCATCCTGTTCCGTTCGGTGGGTTACCGCGCTGCGCAGGTTGTGATTCCGAAAGTTCCGGACGATAAGTATACGGCAATGGTGCATATGACGGCAGAAATCAAAGAACTGCCCGTGGTGACGCCCTATCCCTGGGCTAGTATTGATGAATTCAATATGGCATTCATGTCGCTCGAAATCGCAGACGACGACATTGTTGTGGCCAAGAAGAACCTTTCTCCTGAATCCATAGCGGCCTTGGCGGCAGTGACGCCGCGCAGTGCGGAAGAGATCCAAAACTTCAGTGCCATGCAAAACCATATCCGGCTGTCCAATCAGGCTGTCAACCAACGTATGGCCAACCCACTGTTGAGCCCTTTTGCTTGGGGTAACCTGATTCGCCAGATTGCAGAAGGAAATAAGAGCCGCAGCCGCGGTAATAACCAGTAACGGGCAACCAGCAACAGGAAGCCGTTGGACGTGAACGGCGCTCCACGCGGACGTCAATCAGGATAGCCGTACCGTTTGTTTAACGCTCAGCTGCGAAGACACCGATGAAATCACGGCTGAGACGACAAAGACTGTCAGAAACACGAGCAGAAAATCGCCCGCCCGCATCGCTACGGGATAGACGTCCGTCACCAGGTTTTCTCCCTCGCCGAAGCGGATCCAACCAAAGGCCTGTTGCGATATGCAAAACAGGAACCCCAACAGCAATCCAGCCACGCAGCCCATGAGCGAGATAAGCAGCCCTTCATAAAAGAAAATGCGCCGTATCAGCGTGTGGTTGGCACCCATGCCCATCAACACGGAGATATCTTTCTTTTTGTCGATGACGAGCATCGTGAGCGAACCCACAATATTGAAGATAGCGATCATGCCTGTAAAAGCAATGATGAGGAATACGGCCCATTTCTCCGTGCGGACGATCTTATACAGCGTTGGGTTTTGTTGTTCGCGGTCTTTAACGACATAGCCGTCGCCCAGCGCTGCTGCCAGTGCCCGCTGCACGTTGGCCAGATCCATCTCTTGCGCCACATTGATTTCGATGGCCGAAACCTGTTCGGCCTCGCCCAGCAATTCCCGGGCAAAATCCATGGGCACAATCAGCAGATCATCAAACTCCTGCTGATACTGCAACACGCCCGCCGGCCGTATTGTCCGCATCGTAAATTCTTCTGCCGGATTAAGGCTATTCACTACGCCTTTCCGGGGGGAAAACACTTCTATGCGGCGCAGCTCATCCTGCAGGGAGACGCCCAGTGTGCCTTGTACGCGGGCACCCATGATGGCGTAGGAATCCTCGCCGTGTTTCAGCACAAAATGCCCGTCGTCGAGCAGCGTATCCATAGCCGGTACCGAATCGTCTACGGTCATCCCCTTTAGGGTGCCGATATACTGGGCATCGCCATAGCGAAGCAGTACGCGTTCCTGCAGCACTTCGCTATACGTCGCTACGCCGGGCTGCTTTTTTATCGAGGTTGTCGTTTGCGGATCCAGGGCGAATCCTTTTCCTTTGGTCGCTTCAATGCGGAGGTCAGGCGTGAAGGCACTGTACATGGAAAAAATCAGGTTTTCCAGGCCATTGTAAAACGATAAAATGACGATGAGCGATGCACTGCTCACCAGTACCCCCACGACGCTGATGCCCGAGATGATGTTGATGGCATTGACCGTTTTCTTGGAAAACAGGTAGCGTTTGGCAAAGTACAATGCGAGATTCATGGCTGCTACCCCCGGATAAATGGATTGGTTTTCTTTTCGTATCCAATGGTGGTTTCGGGGCCATGCCCCGGATATACTACCGTATCTTCGGGTAGCGTATACAGACCATGAGTGATGCTATCCAGCAACTGCTGGTGGTTGCCACCGGGGAGATCTGTGCGGCCGATGCTGTTCCTGAAGAGTACGTCGCCGCCGATGAGAAAGCCGTCTGCCGCGCTATAGAAGCACAGATGAGCAGGCGAATGGCCAGGCGCAAAAATAAGCGCTAACGTGTTTTCGCCGAAGGTCACGGTGCCCGATGCCGGAAGAAACGTCTCCCCGATGGGCGATAGGTCGTATCGGATGCCCATCTGCGGGGCGTAGTTCTGTACTTCCATCAGCAAGGGAAGCTCCCCTTCATGAAACTGCGGGAACAAGCCATACGTTTCATGGATAAACCGGTTGCCCAGCACATGGTCGACGTGGCAGTGGGTATTGAGCAATAGCTCCGGCCGCAGCCCTTCGGCATCGATGAAGTTTTTCACCTGCTGTTCTTCGTTGCTGCCATACATCCCCGGATCAATGATTGCCGCTACACCCGTGTCATCATAGAGCAGGTACGTATTTTCCTGGTACGGGTTGCATACGAAAGATTTGATATGGATCATAAGGACAAAGGTAGGGCTTTTTTTGACTCATTTCCAGCGCAGTGTCTGAATGAGCGTATCGATATCGGCCCGGATAAAGTCCAATACCGGCTGTATGGAGTCCAGCCGTGGTTTTTCATGAAAGTAAAGTGCTCCGCGCAGGTAATGATCGGTACTGTCCGTCAGAAAAAACTGGATGCTTGAGGCAGCATTTCCCTTGATTTCATATTTCAGGCCATATACGCCCGCATCGGGGCGACTGATGCGCTGCTGGTCGATGGCGGTGGCTTTAACCGTATGGTTGAAGGCAAACGTCCGGGCATCTTCCACCAGCTCGTTAAAGGTTTCCCGGTTGGTCACCGGCACGTAGCTCAGGTGTATGCGAGCATTGAATTGCGGAAATCGTACATCTACCCAGCATGGCTGGGCATCGGCCGTCCGGTCCGGCTCGATGGTGGCGTAGTCGGGCATGTCGAACGCATAGGGGCAATCGGGGGAAAAGTGGTGGTAAGCTCTTTCCGGAAACTCGATACGGAAATATCCCCGTGGCTTGGGAGAATAATCCGCCGAGGTACAAGCCGCCCATGCACTGGCGGCAAAGCCCAAGATCAACAGGTGGCCGAGGTACTTTCGCATCAGGTCATGTTCCAGATGTCCCAATTCCGTTCAGCTTGCCGTTCCAGCATTTCGAGCCCGTTTTTCGTGGCTGCTCCCTGAGCTCTTCCCCGTTTCAGAAATTCCGTTTCAGCGGGATTATAAATAAGGTCATAGAGCAGATGCCCCGGGCCGAGGCATGCATAAGGAATGTCCGGGTAGTTTCCCGTTGCCGGATAGGTGCCTAACGGCGTGGTATTGATGATCAGCGGATGGTCGGCCAAGACAGCAGCATCCAGCTGGGCATACGTATATTGCCCCGGTAGCGGGGAACGGGACACGATCGAATAGCTTATCCCCAGCTGGGCGAGCGCATAGACAACGGCCTTTGCGGCGCCGCCGTTGCCCAGTACCAATGCGCGGTCGTGACCAGGCTGGAGCAGCGGCTTCAGCGATTCCATGAAACCATAGACATCCGTGTTGTAGCCCGTGAGCAGCGGCTTGCCTTCCTCCGGCCGTTCGATGCGGATGCAGTTGACCGCGGCGATGGCTTCGGCCTCGGCCGACAGCCGATCAACATAATCCATTACGGCGATTTTATACGGGATCGTTACGTTGATGCCCATAAGCATCGGCTCATCCCTAAGCAGTCGCGGAAACGCTTCAATGGACGAGATGGGATACAGCTCATAGCCTACACCCGCAAGCTGCTCCCGCGCGATCTTGGCGTCGTAATATTTTTTTGAAAACGAATGCGACAGGGGGAATCCGATCAACCCGAATTTTTTCATTCGAATAAATTGTTTTTTTTTTAAGGCAATGAATCTTGCACAAATTATGCTTAACCTTCTGTTGGTATTTATGCAGGTTTCATCAAATGAAATTATGAAACGTGTCACCCCGGAGCCCGAGGCGGGTGGTCTCCAATGCAATGATTTCGTTGGTGCTGATGTTGCCCAGGTTCACGTTTGGACCGAGGAGATGGATGAAGTACACCTGCTGTGACTTCAGCGGGGCTTCCCAAATAATTTTTTCGTTGGGTATCTCATTCAGGATCTCATCTACCAGGCCTTGCCGCACCTCACCGGACTCCCGGTACAGGCCCACGTTGCCACTTTCGCGCGATTCCGCAATCAGGCGCCATGTACCCGCTTCAAGCTCTGCCTTCATTAAGGAAATCCATTTATATGGGGCCATGATTTTGGTATTGTCCTTTGACCCGATTTCCGAGATTACCGTGGCGTGCTGCGCCACCTTGGCGATGTATTCGCATTTTTCCTCGTGGGGCATCGTGATGGAGCCGTCCGATATTTCGGCATAGCCCAACTGGTATTTTTCCAACAGGCGTAGGAAATCGTCAAACTGGTTGCGGATGATAAACGCTTCAAACAATGTGCCGCCGAAATAGGGTGCTACGCCCGCGTCGCGGTATACGGCAAGTTTTTCCTCCAATTTAGGGGTGATATAGGCGGTTGTCCACCCCAGTTTGACAAAGTCAATGTAGGCTGCGCCTACGGCCACAAGGTCTTCGGCCTGCCGGACGCTCAGTCCTTTATCCATGACCATGGTCAAACCATTCTTCCGGGGTTTCTGCGTTCGTAAAGGAACGTTGTTCAGCTGAAAATTCATTGATGTGCTACTTGTTGCTGTTGTCGGCTAATGGCATATGCATGAAAAACCATGCATATGCCCGAAAGTTACTGCATATATAAACGTTGCCTTCGCACGTCTGGTATAATCCATGCGGTCAGGACATGTATTTTTTAATGACTTCGGCTATCGCTTTATTATCCCGCAGTTGAGGCAGGTATTCAAACAACACGACATGTTTCTGCGGATCGGCGGCCAAGCCAAGTTCGAGATAGTTCAAGGCCTCGTTATACCGGCCAGCGGCGATGAGGTACGCCACCATGCGGTAGTAGAGTTCTGCCCCGTCCGGATTATTTTTGATGGCCTCTGCGATGGTTTCGATGGCCCTATCCAGTTTATTGCGCTCGTACAGGATCGATGAAAAATCGAGCCAGGCCTCCACATCTACCGGATTGAGTTCGACCACTTTCTCGTAAGCCTGCTCGGCCTCGTCCAGTTGCTTCAGTTTATACCGTGCGTCGGCGATGGCAAACCAGTAATCCGGATTATCCTGCTCAATGTCGAGCGCCTTTTTGTAGAAGTGCAGCGACTCAAAATACCGCTCTTCATAGTCGAGCGTGACGCCGATTCCAAACCAAGCATCCGCCAGGTTGGCATCCAGTTTGACGGCTTTCTTGTAATACGACCGGGCGTCATCCATCTGTTCCAGCTTTTCATAGCATTCGCCGATGGCGCAATACGTTTCAGCGCCCGGTGGCTCGTATTCGAAGGTCTGCTTGTATACCTCAATGGCTTCACTGTATTTATCGAGGTTTACCAATGCGTTCCCCTTGTTGAAATAGGCCGAGGCAAAATTGTCTTTGATGAGGATGGCGTAGTCATATGCATCAATAGCCTCCTCATACCGGCCTAATTTGTGGTACGCGTTGCCCAGGTTGTACCAGCCCGCATACGAGTACGGATCATTATCAATGTATTGTTTGTAAAAGCCAATGCTCTCTTCCTGCTTATCCAGCACATCATAACAAAATGCCAGCTCATACAGCGCATCCTGGTTTTCCATATTCTGCTGCAAGCTGCGCTTGAGGTAGTGGATGGCTTTTTCATAGTCGCCCTTATTCTGATACAACAAGGCTATCTGCAAGTAAATATCATCGGTGTTTTCTGCCAGATCCAATGCCTTGTTGAGACTTCGGAAAGCTTCATCATAGCGCTCCAGGTTGCCCAGGATACCCCCTTTTATTAAGTAGATATCGCCCTCTGAAGGTTCAAGCGTCTCGGCTTTGTCCAGTGACTCCAGAGCTCGGGAAAATTGGCTGGTAACGGCAAAAAGCTGGGCCTGTTTGAGGTAAAAAACAGCGGCAAAGGGGTGCTGGCTTACAGCATACTCCACCACTTGCAAGGCTTTGATGGGATCATTCTTATCCATATAGTAGTCAATAATCCCTTCAAAAGCCTGTGTGTCAAAAAAGTACTGATCCTTATTGCGAATCATTTCTTCATAACGTGCTACCGAAAATTTAGGATCTTCGGCAGGCCCATATTCGAAATCTTCTTCCATCTATACTCCTAATTTTAAGAACTAATGCGGGGCTTTCTCCCCCTGATGTCAGTCACAGTTTGATGATTACAAAATAGGAATTTGTTGGCTGATGTTGTCAACACAAGTTTTCAACAATTCGGTATACATCGGTATAAACCACACAAAATCATTCAATTATCCGGTTGGTATTTGTCTATAACCTGATTGGGGTTTAAGCTGTTCCTATCCGTCGTTTGTTCGTTTCCCACCATGACTGCTTCTAATATTAATACAAAGATACACATAAAGAAGCGAAAAACGTACCAATGAAACATGGTTGTTGCGTAAGGCATAAGGGGAAAGCGCGGTTGACGCAGGCAAAAAATTGAGCAACCGTTTGCGTGTGGGCTGCGCTTGGCAGATTGGATTTCTTTTGTTAGCATTGCGATAGTTATACGCACCAATTGTAAAACGACAAATCAACATTGAGGATACACGTTGATGGTTTGCCAGCGGCTGTAGGGGACTTTGGCACCGGATAGGAAGCATCGGTGCCGGACTGGGGAATCGTATCAAAACGAACAAGCGCATGGAGCAAAACGAACTTCTGCACCGGATCAGTAACGATGATGAGGTAGCATTTGCCTGTCTTTACCGGACATACCAGCCCGGCATGCGGTTTTTTTTCATGCGGTATGTCCATGCAGAAGCATTGGCCGAAGATCTTTGCCAAGAGCTGTTCATCAAACTGTGGAACAACCGGAAGCAGCTTGCTGACGTACGCGAATTCAGGCCCTACCTCCATGTACTTGCGCGAAACCTGGCCGTCAACGCGCTAAAGCGGATTTCCGTCTCCCAGCGGGCTTTAGGCGAATTGCTTATCCACTATAGCGGCCGCCAGGACGCCGCCGATCGCAGGCTGGTTGATCGTGAGTACGACATGCTGCTTGAAGAGGTCCTATCCCGGTTGCCCCAACGATCGCGTGAAGTATTCAACCTGTGCCGGGAGCAAAGCAAGAGCTATGATGAAGCGGCAAAAGCCCTCGGCGTTTCCAGAAATGCCATCAAAAACCATATGGTCAGCACCCTCAAAGTCCTGCGGGCTTTCGCCGAAAAGCAATTAGGCGTTACCTTGGGCCTCATTGCCAGCCTGTTGGCAATATTTTTCGCTGGACACTAAAAAAAATCGATTTTCTGCTACCCTATCTGTCCGGCAACCTGTCCTTGTATTAAACAGGGCGAAGACGAATGCATGATGGATAAAACCGATTTTTACCGGGAGCTTATCCGGCGGTACAAGAACAAGACAGCCACAGACGACGAGCTGGAGGTATTTTTCCAGCTGGTCCGTGAAGGGAAGCTGGATGCTTTGCTGGCCGACGAGATGGATCACGACCTGGGCGATGACAGGCACCATGTGCCGATTGTCCGGCGCAGGCGTCGCCATTATATCATGGCGGCGGTATTGCTGCTCGGTCTCGGCATTGCCTATACGTTTTACAGCCGCCCGCTTCGCTCGCCGGTTCACCCGTTGCCTTTACTTGTCGCCGAGGATGTCCCCGCGGGGGGCAACCGGGCTACACTTACCTTGCCAGATGGCTCCCGCATAGCGTTGGACGATGCCCGGATCGGCGCAGTGGCCGAGACAGCCGGCGTACGTATTGACAAAACCAAAGATGGGCAGCTGGTATACCATGTGGGCCAAGCTGCGTCCCCGGGCCATTCAACTGGCGGGCAGCCCCTGCACGCGATCAGCACGCCGCGCGGTGGGCAATACCAAGTGGTGCTGCCCGACGGTAGTGACGTTTGGCTCAATGCCGATTCCAGGCTACGGTTTCCGCCGGTCTTTACGGCCGGCAGACGGGAGGTATACCTCGAGGGCGAAGGCTTGTTCGACGTAGCGCACGCCGATCAGCCCTTTATCGTTCACACGGCCGGACAGCAGGTGCAGGTCTTGGGCACGGCATTCAATATCCGGGCATACGCTGGCGAGCCGATTATCCAGACCACGCTATTGCGGGGCAGTGTGGCCATCAGCCCGTTGCAGGGAAGCAGCGGTCCGCTGCGGCTTAAACCCAACCAACAAGCAGTGCTGAACCGGCAGACCCTAGCCGTGGCGGTGGCGAATGTCAACGCCCAGGAATATGCCTCATGGAAAAACGGTTATTTCACATTTGCCAATACGGCGCTCGCTACGGTCATGCAAGACATCGCCCGGTGGTACGACGTTACGATTGACGTTGACCACATGCCCAACAAGAAACTATATGCCGTGCTTCCGCGGGATGTTTCGCTGGCAACGCTGTTGGAGATGATCGATATGACCAGCGAAATCAAGTTTGAGCTAAAAGAAAGGAGGGTACGTTTGGTTAAGTAATCTACTACAAGCCAAAAAAACCGGAAGTGCTGCAACACCCCCGGTGCAATTAGGCAATCCCTGTCAATTCAATAGCGATCATTAACAATTTAACCACCTAATTCACAAATGTATGAAATTTAGCAAACATGCATGTAGCATTTTCCTTGCCATGAAATTGACCGTTTTCTTTACGCTTTGCTTCAGCCTATGTGTCGGTGCCGAAGCATTATCGCAGGAAGTCAGTCTGCGGGTAAAAAACGCTTCCTTGGAAGAAGTGCTCCGGGAGATAAAAAGCAAAACCGGCTATACGTTTATTTATGATGCCGAATACTTACGGGAAGCCGCACCCATCACGGTTGATCTTCAGAAAGGCTCCGTCGAGCAGGCGCTGAAAGCCGTCTTTGCCGGACAGCCGTTCCGTTATGTGGTGAGGGAAAAAACCATCATCGTCGTACGCAAAAAGGAGGATCTATCGCCACAGCAAGAGGAGTTCGTCGTCCGCGGCACGGTCAGGAATGGCCTCGGCGAACCGATAGATGGGGCGAGTGTGCTGGAAAAAGGCACGGCAAACGGCACTTCCACGAATGAAGCCGGGACCTTTTCCTTGCGGCTGCGCGCAAAGGGTGCGATACTCGTCATCCAGTCTATCGGCTACAAACCGCAGGAAGTGCCTGCCGCTGAAGCCAATCTCACGATTGTCTTGGAGGAGGAGCAGTCTTTGCTGGATGAGGTCGTCGTCAGCGTGGGGTATAGCCAGGTGAAGGCCGAGGAGCTTACCAGTGCCGTCAGCGTTGTCAAAGCGGACAAGCTAATGGATGTCACGGCGAACAACGTCGGCACGATGTTGCAGGGCAAGATTCCGGGTTTGCAGATCATCAACAGCTCCGGACAGCCCGGCGCTGCACCCGAGATACGCCTACGTGGCGTGTCTTCCATCAATGCTTCGCAGCAGCCGCTGGTCGTGGTCGATGGGATTATCGGGGGCAATTACGACCCCAACGATGTGGAAAGTATCACCGTATTGAAAGACGCGGGAGCCACCGCCATGTACGGTTCGCAGGCCAATGCCGGCGTACTGATCGTGACGACTAAAACAGCCACGCAGGACAAAAATACGTTCGAGGCGCGCCTGACGACCGGCATCAAAACGGCCGATTTCGGCACCATGCAGATGATGAGCGGGGCCGAACTCTACGAACACCATAAGCAGTTTTACCGGGACTACATCATCGGAGAGCAAAACAATACCTACAAGATTGACCTGTTGAAGTTTTACAATGAACGCCCGCTCACACTGCGCGATCAGGACTATAACTGGTTGAAAGAATCCTTCAGCTCAGCGCCAACCACCAATGCCTATTTTTCCGTCCGGGGCAAGACGGATAAAAACAGCTATTATGCGGCCGTTTCATACTATGATGAAGTCGGTAGTTTCCTCAATACCGATTATAAGCGCCTCAACCTGCGCGCCAATACCGAGTATCGCTTTTCCGAGCGGCTCAAGGTGCGCAACAACTTGAACCTGAGCGCCAGCATGGGCAGGAGTTATGACTATATGGATATGTATTACACCTTTTTAAACCTGCCCTGGGACAATCCGTATGACGAAAACGGTGCTCCGCGCTATGTGGATGGTAATGTGCCGTTCAGGTGGTGGTCGCGAGACAAGATCAATCCGGTGCATACGATCGAAAATTCCGATCATCCTTACAAAGGGTTTGATGCCAACTACGATTTCACGCTGGACTACACGATCACGCCATGGCTTACCTTTTCATCGTCCAACCGTTTATCCGCAGGCTACAACAAGGGCACCAATTACTTTTCGCCCGTCGTTGCCGGACAATACCACGGCACTGGTTACCTGGATGAGTCCAATTCGCTATTTTATGGCGGTATTTCGACCAACCTCCTGCGCGTAAATACCGATTTTGGCAAGCACCACATCAATGGGCTGGCCGGCGTTGCTTTCGAAGGTGGACGCAGCGAATATTCCGGCGGCTCCGGCCGTGGTTTGCCCGAGGGCCTGCGAGTGCTCAATGTGGTGTCAAACAACCAGATGGTAAACGGGTATTTCGACCGGTCGGCATTACAATCGTTCATTTCGCAGGTCAACTATAATTACGACAGCCGGTATTTCCTTACGGCATCCTACCGTATAGACGGCTCGTCGGCATTCCCCAAGGGCAACCAGTACGCTGGCTTCCCCGCCATATCCGGAGCCTGGTTTGTCAGCAATGAGCCGTTCCTGCACGATCATGCCGTTATCAGTTCGCTCAAACTGCGGGCCAGCTATGGGGTCACGGGCACGCAGGATATCGGCAGCACCCGTTTTCTTGGTCTTTTTGCGCTTTCCAGCCAGTACAACTCAAATGTGGCTGCTATTCCTTACCAGCTGGCCAACCCCGGCCTCACCTGGGAGGGCAAGCACCAGTATAACGTAGGCGTTGATCTGTCCCTGTTCAGGCGTGTCAACCTTACGGTAGACGCCTATCGAAACATCACCAAAGACCTGTTGCTGCAAGTGTCGCAGCCACCGTCCATCGGCTTTGAAGTGCGGTGGGAAAATGCCGGCAATGTGGTAAACAAGGGCTTGGAGATCGGGCTGGATGCGCAGCCCGTGCAGTCGACCCACTGGGATTGGAATACAGGCGTGGTCGTCAGTTTCAACAGCAACACGCTGTCGGGCTTACCCAGCGAGATCATCCGTACCACGTCGCGCAGCGTCTCCCAGATCTATCGCAATGGCGGCCGCCTTTACGAATTTTACATGCCCAAATGGGCCGGTGTAGATTCGCAGACCGGCGCACCGCTGTGGGAGAAGCTGATCTACGATGCCGAGGGATCCGCAGTGGCAAGGGAGCTGACCTCCAATTATGCCGAAGCTACCCATCAGGAGGTCGGATCTGCGTTGCCCCGCTATCAGGGCGGGTTCAACAACGCGCTGCGTTACCGCAATATCACGTTGCAGGTCAATACCGCCTTCAGCTACGGCAACAAGGTGTTCAGCAACGACCTGCGCTACGTATTCAACGACGGGCATGAACCCTATTACAATCAGGTCAAGCGCCCGGAGGGCACGGTCATCTGGACCAAGCCCGGAGATATCGCCACGGAGCCCAGTCCACAGAATGCGGCCAATTCGGCAGAGCCATCCTCCCGTTTCCTCATGGATGCAAGCTATTTCCGCATCCGCAACATTGCGTTGTCGTATGACCTGCCCTCCGCGTTCGTCAGCAAGCTGCGGCTTTCGGGGTTGACGGTGGCGCTGACGGCAGACAACGTCTATACGTTTACCAACTTCCTGGGGCAGGATCCGCAAACCACCATCGTTTCGGAAAGCTGGACCATGCCGGGGGTCGCTGACTTCAAGTACCCGAACAACAGGCAATTTTTAATTAACATCAGTTGTAGGTTTTAAACGATTAAGAAACATGAGCATCCGTATATTTTTCATCATCATACTCGGAGGATTATTCAGCACCAGTTGCAACCTGGTTGTCGAACCTTCCGATTCGCTTACTACCGGCACGCTGGTCACGACGAGCGACGGCCTCCGGAACGCCCTGAACGGCGCATATTCACTATACAAAGACCATGTCGAATTCAATGGTGTCGTCAGTTCGAACAACATGTACCTGCGGCAGTATTTCCAGCTGGCCGATTTTGCCAGTGACGACATCGTCTGCGGGCAGGTCACAACCGATCCGCTCTGGTACAGCTTTACGCAGGATCACACACCTACGCAGGCCAATACCCGATTTTTCTGGTATATCTCTTATAAGATCATCAACACGGTTAATACAGTTATCGAGGCCGTCGAGCAACAGGGCGGCACCGATGCAGCCACCGAGCAATTGCTCGGCGAGTGTTACTTCCTGAGGGCGTTCACCCATTTCAATTTGGTGCGGCTTTTTGCCAAGCCGTACACCCATGATCCAAACGCTCCGGGCGTCATCCTGCGGCTGGCGCTTGACGAGCCCGCAGCCAAGGAGCGCGCCACCGTGGCGGAGGTCTACCAGGCCATCATTGCTGATGCCGAGCGGGGTGCCTCGTTGATGAACAATCCCCGTGGGGCGCAGTATGCATCTAAAGAAGCTGCCTGGGCATTGCTGTCGCGCGTGTACTTATACATGGAAAACCACGAGGAGACTATCCGCTATGCGGACCAGGTGATCAATTCCGGGCGGTTTACGCTGACGACACCCAGCACTTACCCGTCGTTATTTCCCAATGCCGTGTCGGCCAGTGAAACCATTTTCTGTGTCGCATTCACCAGCGTTGATGATTACGGCCGGGGCTCTATCGCGTCGATGGTGTATTCCGATGGCAATTCCGGGTGGGGGGAAGAATTTGCCTCCGCCTCGCTGCGCGCCCTGATGGAGGATCATCCCGAAGACGTGCGCTGGCAATACATCGAGGCGCTGAAAGACGAGTCCGGGCAAGTGAGGCGCCTGAATGGCATTCCCATTTATTACATCAAGAAGTTTTCCTATCAGGATGGCAACCCCAACCTCAGTTCGCCCATCATGTTCAGGCTAGCCGAATTGTACCTAAACCGTGCGGAAGCCAAGGCAAAGAGCAACCGCGCGGCGGAAGCTTTGGATGATCTGGACATCATCCGCAGCAACCGCGGACTGGCAGCCCACCGCTATGACGGGCAACCGCCCGCCGGGCTTACCGCATTGGAAGCCGTCTGGAACGAACGCCGTATCGAGCTGGCCTTCGAGGGGCATCGTATGTTTGACGTATACCGGAATAAGCAAGATCTGGTGCGCGATTATTGGGGCTACCACCTGGTGGGCCTGCGTGAGTCTGACATCGACCACTCGCGCCGGCCCGCAGGTTTTGCCAACATCCGGCTGGACTGGCAGCACCCTCGCAGCATCTACCATATTCCCATCGATGAAGTATTAAGTAACCCATTAGTCACCCAAAATCCCTAATGCGACCAAGATGAACAAACTCCGCTATCTAATCACCGCAGTGGCCATCGGGTTGATGGCCGGCGGTTGCACCAAATTCCAGACCACACCCACTCCGGAAGTGGATATCCTGTTTGCGCTGGAAATAACGGGCAATGAGGTCCTATTCATCAACAAGACGGAGGGCGCCCAAAGCTTCCGCTGGGATTTCGGAGACGGCAACGAGTCGACCAGCGAAAGCCCGGTGCATCAATATCCCGGCAAAGGCAAGTACGTGGCCACGCTTTATGCTACGCTTCCCAACGGCAACACCTATGAAGGCTCCACCGTTATCAACATTGCCAAGACCTCGCCCGTGCGGATTGACGACAACACGCTATCCGATTGGGAGGCCGTGACACAGCATGTCATTGATCCCGGTTCTGCGGGAGGTATTGTCAACGAAGTCAAGCTGGACTATGACGGAAACTACCTCTACCTGTACGTCGATCTGGACAGCCAGCCCCAGGCGGGCGATATTTTTGATTTTTACTTGGATAGCGACAACAATCCGGGCACGGGTCTGCTTACGGGCACGTTTTCCGGGGGTGGCTACGATATTCTGTTGGAAGGCCCCTTGCTTGCCGGCAGTATGGACGTATTTTACCATGAAGGCCCGCAATCGGGATTTACTTTTGCCCAGCAGTCCATCCCTGACTATTACACCCTGGGTACGGTGGTAACCGCAGGCGGCCGTACACAATTCGAGCTGCGTATAGAGCGCGGCAAGCTCAAGGGGCTCACCGGTGGCGGCTTGCGGTTGGGTATGACCGTCACGAAGAGCGACTGGTCAGCGCAGCTTGGGCGCGCCCCCGGTGAAGGGCAGCCCGCCTACCTATTACCTATGGACGAATAACCCCATACAACATGGAACAGACCCAGACAACCTCATCGCCCGCGCGCGTCCTTTCGCTGGATGTGATGCGCGGTTTGATCATGATTCTGCTGGCTGCCGAGGCCTGTGGGCTTTATGAAGCCCTTGCCCATGCCGCCCCGGGCGGGTTGGCACACGCCGTGGTAGGCCAGTTTTTCCACCACGAATGGCATGGTCTCTATGCATGGGACCTCGTGCAGCCCGGCTTTATGCTTATTGCCGGTACATCCCTTTACATCTCATGGACGCGCAAAACCCACCAGGGTATCAGTTGGTCCGCCAATTTCAAGGCTGTCGCCTGGCGGTCGCTGAAGCTGTTTGCTTGCGGGGTAGCCCTGCACTGTGTGTATTCCGGCAGGCTGGTGTGGGAGCTTTGGAATGTGCTTACCCAGCTCGCCGCCACGACGCTGATTGCTTATCTAATTATCCGGTGGCCGGCGATGTGGCAGTTTGTGTTTAGCTTGGGTTTGCTGGTACTTACGGAGTGCCTGTACCGCTGGGTTGCCGTACCGGGCTATGACCGGCCGTTCGTCAAGGGCGAAAACTTCGGTGCCTACTTCGATCACCTGATCATGGGCAAGCACAATGCCGGCGGCTGGGCCGCCATCAACTTCATTCCCACGGCTGCCCATACCATCTGGGGCGTGCTGGCCGGTAAGCTGTTGATGAGCAATGCATCGCCTGCCGCTCAGATACGGAAGCTGGTTGCCGTAGGTGTGGCTGGCCTCGCTGCAGGCTATCTGCTCGACTGGACATCCGTGACACCTGTCATCAAGCGCATCAGCACCTCGTCTTTTGTGCTTGTATCCGCAGGCTACATTCTGCTGTTTATGGCCGTTTTACGGTGGCTGGTAGACGTGCAGCGGTACGATCGCTATGCATGGGTGTTTGTCGTAGTGGGTATGAATCCCATTTTTATTTACCTGTTTTTTGAAACGGTGGGCAAGCAATGGTTCAATGGCACCGTCGGCATTTTTGTCGGCGGTGCATTAGCACCGTTGGCCGTGCCCGCCAGCGTCGTTGCCATCGCCGTGGCACTGGCTGCGCTGTTTCTGGAGTGGCTGCTGTGTTACTGGCTATACCAAAAGCGAATCTTTTTCAAGCTATGATTACGATGAATCTTATCACAAAAACCTCTATCGCCATGGTGGGCGCGGCCTTGCTTGCTTCCCTGCTCATTTATGCCTGTACGCAGGCGGCGGGCGATCTACCCCTGGTACAGGGGGTGCATATCACGTTTAGGGAGAGCGATGCCGATTTCCCCAACCCCGAGCGCGGGTTCTACCGCTATTCGGAGACCCGAACCAGCAATTTCACCCCGCTGGACGCCGAAACGCTGCGAAGCTACCGCGACCCGCAGCTTATCGGCTCGGCCAACTACAGCGTGGTCAGCACGCTGGTATTTCGCTATTATATCTTGGATAATTTTCGAGACGGTCCGATTTCGGCGGCTATTCTCGACGCCCTGGATGCCGAAATGGATGCGGTACGGGCCGCCGGCGTCAAGATCATCCCCCGGTTTGTCTATACGGTGACGTCCACCGGCGGCGACTGCCCTGAAGGGTTCATCTGTCCGCCATACGGCGATGCGCCCAAAGCGGTGGTGCTGCAACACATTGAGCAGCTTACGCCGTACTTCAGGCAGCATGCCGATGTCATTGCCTGCGTACAGATGGGATTCATCGGCACGTGGGGCGAGCAGTATTATTCGGACTATTTTGGCGATCCGTCGGGCAATGGCGGGCAGGGCTATCGCCTTACCGATGCCAACTGGCGGGATCGGCTGGACGTATTGCAGGCGCTATTGGCCGCCGTACCGGAAGACCGGATGGTGCAGGTGCGCTACCCGCAGTTCAAGCAGCGATACGTATATGGTATTGATGCACCTGTCGATGCCGCGCCCCTGTCTGCAGACGAAGCCTTCACCGGCACGGACAAGGCACGCATCGGCGTGCACAACGACTGCTTTCTGTCCGGGCCGAACGACATCGGCACGTATGAAGACTATGGCAATGACAGCAGCCCGCGCCTGTCTGACGCCGCCGTGGTAAACGCCCTCCGCAACTACATGAAAGCGGAAGGCCAGTATGTAGTCGTCGGCGGCGAAACATGCAGCGATGACTATAGCCCGCAGAACGATTGTGAACCGGCCGGAATTGCCCAGCAGGAGTTTGCAGCCATGCATTACAGCTACTTAAATGCACATTACAACCACGCAGTAAACAATGATTGGCAGGATGGCGGCTGTATGGACGCCATCAAGCGCAACCTTGGGTACCGGTTGGTATTGAAGGAAGCAACCTTGCCCGACCAAGCCTTCCGTGGTGCGCAGACGACGTTGTCCATCACGTTGGAAAACAAGGGGTATGCGCCGCCGTTCAACCGCAGGTTGCCGATCCTTGTTCTACGGCACGTATCAGAAGGTGAAGAGGTGGCTATCCCGATAGCGCACGATGTGCGGACGTGGAAAACAGGGGTTATTCAGCTGAATGCGCAGGTCAGCATCCCCCAAGATATGGCGGCGGGCGAGTATGAGCTGTTGCTCCACCTGCCCGATGCTTATGATACCCTTGCACACCGCCCGGAATACAGCATCCGGCTGGCCAATGAAGAGGTTTGGGAGGCCGCTACGGGCTACAACCGGCTGCATCATACCGTGCAGGTCAAGTAGTGCTGCTGCTCAGGTAAGACGACTTCTGTTTGTTTCCAGCTGTTGGGTTTTTGGCCTAGGAGCGTGAACAGCGTGAGCGTTCCAGTCAAAAACCCAACAGCTGGAAACATGGAAAATTTTCAACACCTAAAAATTGCCATGCATCCTTCCAACGCTGAGGTACCACAAAATTTCGTAGCTTTGGCTGAATGCATAAGCCTATGTCGCGTATATTGCTATGCCTCCTGGTTGTGGGCGGATTGTCATTACCCCTGCTTGGGGAAGCGCAGCCCATCCAATTCCAGCAGTTGAGTGTAGAAGACGGGTTGCCGCACAATCATGTGACAGCCATCGTGAAAGACAAGCAGGGGTTCCTATGGTTCGGCACGCCCGCCGGCCTTAGCCGGTATGATGGCCATGAGGTGAAGGTTTTCCGGCATGTGGCCCAACAGCCTCACAGCATCGTTGATAATGATATCCTGGGATTGTTTATCGGCCCCCACGAGCAGCTGTGGGTGAAGACCAAATTGGGCATGAATATTTACGATGGCCGTGGGCAGCGGTTTATTCGCAATGTCGATAGTGTCTTGCAGTCAATGGGCCTGCCGGTTGCGGAGATACTGGATATCCGCCGCTCACCCCGCGGCGAATGTTGGTTTTTGCAAATTGGGGGCATGGTGTCCAGCTATGCCGAGCAGCAGGGAGCGGTTGTTTTATATCCCTGGCCAGATCCCACCGTACCGGTTACCGGAATCGCATTGGATAGTGCTGGAGACGCCTGGGCAGTCGACCAAAAAGGTACGGTCCATCAAATGAAGGGCGGTTCGCCTGTCAGTTTCCGTCTTCAGGACAAGGCCGCGGAAGCACAGCGTAGCGCTGAATTCAGGCTATTTATCGACCGTAAGGGGCAACCGTGGGTATACGCTCCGGCCATAGGCGTATATTGGTGGCCGGAAAAACAGGCCTTGCCGGTGCACATGACTGTCGCGTCTGCCATGCGATTGAGCAATCCCATCATTTTCGGTATCGCCGAAGATCCCGAGGGAAACATCTGGGTTGCCACGGATCACGGCGGCGTGAATGTAATAAATCCACAAACCCGCCGGGTTTCCTACTTGTTGCATGACCCCTACAACGACCGAACCATCGGCCAGAACAGCATTATGTCGATTTATTGCGACCGGGACGGGATCATGTGGGCCGGCACCTTCAAGCGGGGCGTGAGCTATTACCATTCCAGTCAGATCCAGTTTGCGCTGCACCAGCGGCAGGGAGATACAAATGATGCCACGCTGCCTTTTGATGACATCAATCAGTTTATCGAAGACGAGCGGGGGAACGTGTGGATCGGTACGAATGGCGGCGGATTGATTTATTTCGACCGGCAGACCAACCGGTTTACGACCTACCGGCATGATCCGAAGGATCCGCATAGCCTCGGCAGTGATGTCATCGTCAACTTGTGCCTGGACCGCGACGGCGTGCTGTGGATTGGCACCTACCATGGCGGGCTCAATCGCTTCGACGGGAAGCGGTTTGTGCGCTACATGCGTGACCCCGGTGATCCGGCATCCATTCCTGACAACAGCGTGTGGGAAATTTATGAAGACAGCCAGGGGCGGTTTTGGGTGGGTACACTTTCCGCCGGGTTGGCCCAGCTGGATCGGCGGACCGGCCGCTTCACCCCGCTCGGGTATGGTGAGCAAGGGTTCACACTATCGGCATACATTTCGGCCATCACCGAAGATAAGGAAGGGGGGTTGTGGTTTGGTACCGCTTCAGGCATCGAACTGCTCACACCGCAAGGCGAATTCAAGCGATTCTCCTATGCAGAGAGCACATCGGGAGGGCTTAGCCATGATCATGTAAACGCGATTGTTAGAGACAGCCGCGACCGCATTTGGGTGGCCACACGTGATGGCCTCAACCTGTATGAGGCGTCAACCGGCACATTTAAGGTTTTCCGCACAGCAGACGGCTTACCGGACAACACGGTGCTGGGTATCGTCGAGGACCAAGCGGGGACGATTTGGGTCAGCACAACCCGGGGTATTTCAGCGGTACGTGAAGAGGAAGGCAGTCCGGGACAATGGCGCTTCTGGAGCTACGACCGCCGTGACGGTCTGCAAGCCAATGCCTTCAATGAAGACGCCGTTTGCCGGATGTCGACAGGTGAGCTGTTTTTCGGTGGTCCGTCAGGATTCAATATCATAGACCCTGCACGGGTGCAGTCGCCTCCATCCACCCTGGCGCGGCCCGTGCTTACCGATTTCCAGCTGTTCAACAGCAGCGTGGACGCATCACTGTGGCAAGACGACAGGCCGCTGAAGCTTTCGCACGATCAAAACGTCTTGGGGTTTGTTGTCGCGTCGCTGTATTTCTTCAACAAAGACCGCGCTCACTTCCGGTACAAATTAGCGGGCTTTGATAAGCGCTGGCTGCCGATGGACCAGCACACCCGTAAGGTTACATTTACCAACCTCGATCCGGGCAACTACCGGTTTGACGTCATGGTCTCGGCTGATGGCAAGACATGGAGTGAACCCTATACGCTGGCACACATTACCATCCGGCCACCCTTTTGGCAGACCGCGTGGGCATACATGGCCTACGGCCTACTCTTCGTGGCCGGCATGCTGCTTATCCGTTATATCGAGCGCACGCGTGAGAAAACACGGTTTGCGCTGCTACAAGAGCGCCAGCAAGCGCGGCAATTGGCTGAGCTTGACAAGCTGAAAACACGGTTTTTTACCAACGTGAGCCACGAGTTCAGGAGCCCTATCAACGTCATCTTGGCCGCGATAGACAAGCTTCATCAGGAAACGCGTTCGTTGCCCGGCAGCCGCCATTTGGGCGTCATCGAACGGAACGCCCGCCGGTTGCTTCATTTGGTTAACCAATTGCTTGATTTCCGGAAGGCCGACACGCAGGAGCTCAGGCCCCATCTGGAATGGGGGGACCTGGCATATGCTGTTGTACAGCACGTGGAATCATTCAACGACATCGCTGAAAGCAAAAAGATCACCTACCACTATTCGCTCAGCGATGCTCGCTACGAAGCTTGGTTTGATGGCGAAAAAGTGGAGCGCATACTTTTTAATCTGCTATCAAACGCGTTCAAGTTTACGCCGGTTGGCGGTCGGGTGACGGTGACGGTCAATTTCGAAGACACGATGACGCTGGTCGTGCGCGATACCGGCATCGGCATACCGCAGGCGGCCAGAGCACGTATTTTTGACCGGTACTTCCAGTACGATACGCCGCCGGGGATGCTCAACCAGGGAAGCGGCATTGGCCTTGCCATCACGAAAGAATACGTCCAGTTGCTTGGCGGGCGTATCGAGGTAGACAGTGTTCCCGACCAAGGCAGTGTGTTTACGGTTATCTTGCCGCTTCGTCCGCCTCCCGGGCAAGCCGACCAAAGCCCGCCGCATGTTGCTAAGTCAGCAAGCAAGACGATGAAACGTGTCCTGTTGGTTGAAGACGATGAAGACTTCCGGTTTTACCTCAAGGACAACCTGCACCACAGCCTTTCGGTTTACGAGGCCGGCGATGCGGCGTCGGGATGGGCCAAGGTCCTTGCCGTCCACCCCGATATCATTGTGTCGGACGTTGCCATGCCAGGGGAAGATGGCATCGCATTGTGCCGGCGGTTGAAGAATGACGCCCGCACGCGGCATATCCCGGTCATCCTGCTTACGGCGATGGACGATGAGGCGATGCAACTGGCGGGCATCGAATCGGGGGCTACCGATTACATCACCAAGCCATTTAATTCTGAGCTGCTGCGCTCCAAGGTTAGCAGCATTCTCCGGCAGAAAGATTCGATGGAGCAGACCTACAAAAAGCGCATAGACGTGCAGCCCGCTGATACCAAAAAGGAATCTGCCGACGAGCTGTTTCTGCGGAAAGCCTTCGAAACCGTTGAGCGGCATATGGACAACGCCGGGTTTTCGGTAGAAACCCTTGCCAGTGAGATGAACATGAGCCGGGTGGGGCTTTACAAGCGGATATTGACGCTTACGGGCCATACCCCCTCCGAATTTATCCGCAATATCCGTCTCCGGCACGCCGCCCAGCTGTTGGAGCAATCGGGCGTTACCGTGGCTGAGGTGGCTTACCAGGTGGGTTTCGGTAGTCCCAAGCAATTCAGCAAGTATTTCAAGGCATTATATGGTGTAGCGCCGTCCGCTTACCGGAAATAGCCCGATACAGTAGGCCGCCGGTTAACCAAAGTACCCCCATTTGTTAACATAAAAACCCCATGCCCTATGACGGGCAGGTGTATCTTTGGCCCGATAACCAATGCAGTAATCCATTACCATTATTGCCTTTTATGATAACATTCAGACGCTTATTTACCATCGGTTTCCATTCTTTGTTTGTCGTATGCCTGCTTCTCGGCCCCATCGTGCCAACGTTGGCCAGCCAAGGTGAAGGACCCGCCATCAGCCGGCGCGAAAGCGGTGTTACCATTACCTATCAGGGTATGGCCACGGCAGTCGATCACGAGCTGGCGCTGGATGTCATTACCGATCGGATTATCCACGTCGTTGCCCGTCCATTAGGCAATACGGTACAGCCGAGCCATTCGTTGATGGTTGTCGATTCGCTTCGTCGCACGGCCGGCCCGTGGCAGTTGGAAGAGACCGGCGATCAGGTCCTGCTGAAAACCCCGGTATTGACGGCGCAGGTCGCTAAGGCCACCGGTGCAGTCACGTTCCTTGACAAACAAGGGCAACCCTTACTTGCCGAACACCCGCGGGATGCCCGTACTTTTACCGCCGATGCATACGATGGCGATGCCTTTTACCGGGTCAGGCAGCACTTCACCATTTCAGACAACGAGGGGCTATATGGCTTGGGCCAGCACCAAAACGGCGTCATGAACTACCGGGGCAGGCAGGTGACCCTGTTGCAATACAATACGATGATTGGCGTTCCCTTTCTGCTATCCACCAACAACTACGGGCTCCTCTGGCACAACTATTCGATCACCAAAGCCGGCGATATCCGGCCCTTGCTGCCGCTATCAGCATTCCGGTTATATTCGAAAGAAGGGCAGCCCGGATGGCTCACGGCCACCTACCGCGACAAAGATCATCCCGAATCGGTATGGCTATCGAGGCCCGAGTCGGAAATCGCTTACCTATACCTCGATGATCAGTCCCGGCTTCCGGACTCCATAGACCTGGTCCGCAGCCAGGTCACCTACGAAGGCGCGCTGGAGTCGCCCTACAGCGGGCTGCACCGCCTGCATATCAATTATTCCGGGTACCTCAAGGTCTGGATAGACGGGCAGTTGCAGGAAGACCGTTGGCGCGAATCTTGGAACGCCGGGTCTTTCGAGGTTCCCTTAGCCATGGAGGCGGGCAAGCGCTACGCCATCCGGATGGAATGGCTCCCCGATGGCGGACAGTCCTATTTCGGCGTCCAATGGCAGCGCCCCCTAAGTAATTCCGACCAGACACGCTTCTCCTTTGATTCCGAGGCGGGCGACGGCGTGGATTACTATTTTATTGCCGGCGAAGATATGGACGAGGTCATCGGCGGCTACCGCCACCTTACCGGCCGCGCGCCCATTATGCCGCGCTGGGCTTTTGGCTATTGGCAGAGCCGCGAGCGGTATAAGACGCAGCAGGAGCTGGAAGACGTTGCCCGCGAATTCCGCCGTCGCCGGATACCCATTGACAATATGGTGCAGGACTGGTCCTATTGGCCCGAGCACGACTGGGGAAGCCACGCCTTTGATTCCACGCGGTTTCCCGACCCTGAGGGGATGATCAAACGGCTTCATGATCAGCATTACCGGCTGATGATTTCCGTATGGCCCAAGATCAATGAAGAATCGAGCGTCTACCCGCTTTTTCGAGACAATGGATGGCTCTATATGCGCAATATATACGACGGCCGGCGAGACTGGATTGGCAAGGGCTACACCTCCACGTTTTACGATCCCTTTAATGCCGGAGCGCGGCAGGGTTTCTGGAACCTGTTGAATGAAAAGCTTTACCAGAAAGGCGTAGACGCCTGGTGGATGGATGCCAGCGAGCCCGATATCCACTCCAACATCAACATCGAGGAACGGAAGTCGGTCATGCAGCCCGCCATTGGCTCATCGGCGCGGTATTACAATGCGTTTCCCCTCCTTAATGCCAAGGGTATCTACGAGGGGCAGCGCCATACCGACCCCAACAACCGGGTCTTTATTCTCACGCGATCGTTTTTCGCTGGCCAGCAGCGCTACGCCGCCGCCGCTTGGAGCGGCGATATCTCTTCACGGTGGCATGACATGAAAGATCAAATCGCCGCAGGGGTCAATTTTTCCATGTCGGGTGCGCCATACTGGACGATGGACGCCGGTGGCTTTTTGGTCGAAAAGCGGTTCCATCAGCCCAATGCCGCCGATCTGGAAGAATGGCGTGAGCTCAACGCACGGTGGTACCAGTATGGTGCGTTTCTTCCGTTGTTTCGCGCGCATGGGCAGTTTCCTTACCGCGAGCCGTTCAATATCGCACCGGAGGGCCATCCGGCATACAACAGCATGCGCTATTCCATCGAGCTGCGCTACCGGCTGCTACCTTACATCTACTCGCTTGCCGGAAGCACCCACCTGCATCACTACACGATGCTCCGGGGATTGGCCATGGATTTCCCCCGCGATGCGCGTGCTTTGGGCATCAACGACCAGTTCCTATTCGGCCCCTCACTATTGGTGAGTCCCGTGACCGAACGCGGTGCCACATCGCGCGCCCTTTACCTGCCCGAAGGAACGGGATGGTATGATTTTTACAGCGGCACATACCATCGTGGCGGACAAACGCTGGAAGCATCGGCGCCTTATGAGCGCATGCCTGTATTCGCCAAAGCAGGCAGCATCGTGCCGCTGGGGCCAGCGGTGCAGTATACCGATGAAAAACCCGCTGACGAAATCACGCTGTGGGTATACGGCGGCGCAGACGCCACATTCACACTTTATGAAGACGAAGGAACCAATTATAATTACGAAACGGGAAAATACAGCACGATTACATTTGCCTATCACGAAGGAACCAAGGAGCTGCACATCGGCAGTCGCCAAGGCACCTTCCCGGGAATGTTGGCGCGCCGGAAATTCCATGTTGTCTATGTACAGCCGGATCAGCCGCACGGCATTGACACGGCTTCGCGCATCACCAAGACGATTACCTATAGCGGAAAGGAGGAACGGATAATGCTCAATAAAACGAACAAATGAACCAACAAAAATGAAATGGGCGTGGCCATGGGCCACCGCCCGGCGCCGTGTTAAATCTTTCAATTATAAACAAAAAACCATGCGATCTATTTTTTACAAACAGTACACGCGAAGGCTGCTGCATCTCACTGTAGGATGCTTAGCCTTAAACGTTTCGGTGCCGCCGCGCGCCGCTTTTGCACACGGAGACCCTGGCCTGATATCGGTACCAGCGTACGCCCGGCAAGAAACGGTCAGTGGCCAGGTCACCGATGAATCCGGCATACCCATGGCGGGCGTCACCGTTGCCGAACGCGGCACGAGCACGTCCACAAGGACCGATACCGACGGCCGTTATCAGCTCACGGTATCATCTGCCGAGGCTATACTGGTGTTTTCGTCGATAGGCTATGCGCCGCAGGAAATCGTTGCCGGCGGTCGGCAAACGCTTAATGTCACGTTGCAATCCGAGGTCAATATGCTCGAGGAACTGGTGGTGATCGGGTATGGTACACAGAAAAAGAGCTTGACCACTGGTGCTTCGGTGCAAGTGAAAGGGGAGGACATCGCGAAGCTCAGTACCACCAATGTGGTCAATGCCCTGCAAAGCCAGTCGCCGGGTGTACAAATCACGCAGCAATCTGGTATGCCCGGGCAGGGATTTAAAGTTAATATCCGCGGTATTGGCACCATCGGCAATTCGCAGCCCCTTTACGTCATTGACAACGTGATTGGCGGCGACATCAACAGCCTCAACCCGTCAGACATCGAGTCTATCGATATCCTGAAAGACGCCGCTTCGGCAGCGATCTATGGGTCGCGGGCGGCCAACGGTGTCGTGCTTGTTACGACCAAGCAAGGCAAAGCCGGCAAAATGACGCTCAACTACGATGCCTTCGTCGGTTGGCAAAACGCGTATAAATTACCCTCGCTGCTCAACGCCAAAGAATACATGGCCATCCAGGATGAGCGCCGCTTTAACGAAGGATTGGCTCCGTATGATTGGGCGAGTCTAATCCCCAATCAGTATCAGCAGATTCAGGATGGTACCTGGAACGGTACCAACTGGCTGAAGGAAATCCATCAAGACAATGCGCTCACGCAAAACCACGCCTTCAACCTCACCGGCGGCACCGACCGGTCGACGTTTGCCTTGGGCTATTCCGTTGCGTCACAAGACGGTATCTTTGGCAAACCGGTGGCTCCCGAGTTCAATCGGCACACCGTGCGGCTCAATTCCACACATGTTATTCTGAAAAACGACGATTTCGATATCGTCAAGTTTGGCGAAAACCTTACCTACACGTACCGCACCAATTCCGGCATCGGCATTGGCAACATTTACTGGAACGACATCAATAACATGCTGAAAGGCAACCCGCTGATGCCCGTTTACAACAGCGAAGGCGGTTATTACGACCATGCGAGCAAAGTGGCCGATGGCTGGGCATTTGACGGTGCCACGGCCAACCCCATCGCCGATATGGTGTACCGGCGGGGCATGAACATGAGCAAGAACCATTCGATTATGGCCAACGCTTTTTTGGAAGTACAACCCATCAAAGATTTGCGTTTCCGCAGCAACTTCGGTTACCGGATGAACGCGTCGTCGTACCGGTCCTATACACCGGCCTTCCATTTGTCTACCACCTCCATCAATGACATTGATGATATTTCCCAAAATAAATCGCAGGGATACAGCTGGACATTGGAAAATACGCTGGCCTATCAACGTACCTTCGATGCTGGGCACCACGTCGACGCTGTCATCGGCCAATCCATCGAAAAATGGGGGATAGGTGAAAATTTGAGCGTCACCACCTCCAATTCGACGTTCCCCGGCAGCTGGCAGCATGCCTACGTGGGCAATTGGATGGCCTTCCCGGGGTTTATGCCGACCATCGGCGGCGGCCACGATATTGAAAACAATTTTGCCTCCTTTTTCGGACGGGTCAACTACAATTACAACGAAACCTACATGGCCAGTGTCATCCTGCGGGCGGACGGGTCGTCCAATTTTGGCCCGAACCACCGCTGGGGTTATTTTCCATCAGTTTCGGCGGGCTGGAACGTCTCCAATGAGTCGTTTATGGAATCGGTCGATTGGCTCAATTTCTTAAAGCTGCGCGCAAGCTGGGGCCAAAACGGGAACGCCAGCATCGATCCGTTCCAATACCTGGCCACCATCGCCATCGACAGCCATAACGGCTATTATTTCGGCAACGACAAAAACACGCTGCGCAACGGAGCTTACCCGGATGTCCTGCCCAATCCGTATGTTTCCTGGGAAACATCCGAGCAGGTCAATATCGGGCTTGATGCACGCCTGGCGCAAGATCGGCTGGGCATCGTCTTTGATTGGTACCGCAAGTCAACAATCGACTGGCTGCTCCAAGCACCGGTTTTGGCGATCTTCGGAACGAATGCGCCATTTATCAACGGCGGTGATATCGAAAACCGGGGATTTGAGCTCGGCCTCAACTGGAATGACAGGCGGGGCGACTTTAGCTATGGCATAAGCCTCAACGGATCATACAACCGCAACCGCGTGGTGCGGATTGCCAATAATGAGCAGCTCATCGAAGGGCAGGCCAATGTGTTGAGCCAGGGCACGTTGCCGATGTATCGTGCACAGGTAGGCTTTCCCATCGGCTATTTCTATGGCTATAAGACCGATGGCATCTTCCAGAACGCGGAGCAAATCGCCGACTACCGTTCGCGCGGCCATGGTGTATTGGCCAACGCACAGCCCGGTGACGTCATCTTTGTCGATACCAATGGCGATGGCGCCATCACCGATGCAGACAAAGTGCAAATCGGTAACCCGCATCCCGATTTTACCGCAGGGTTCAACCTATCGCTCGGCTACAAGGGCATCGATCTCAACGTCACCGCTTTCGGTGCGTTCGGCCATCAGATAGCCAAGTCCTACCGCTCATTTGCCGACGCGCCACTGCAAAACTACACCACCGAGGTGTTCCAGCGCTGGCACGGTGAGGGCACTTCCAACCGCTATCCGCGGCTGACCAACGGTAGCCATACGAACAACCAGTACATTTCAGACATTTACATCGAAAATGCCGATTTCGTGAAAATCCAAAACGTCACGCTTGGCTACAGCTTCAAGTCGTTGTTTCCGAATCTGCCGCTGGGGCAGGCCCGTATTTACGTGTCGGCACAAAACCTGTACACATTTACCGGTTATTCAGGCATGGACCCTGAAATCGGTTACGGCGATGAACAGGGCTGGGTATCGGGTATTGATCTCGGATTTTATCCGAGCCCACGGAATATCATCATTGGATTGAATGTCAACTTCTAACACATACGAACATGAAACGGATTATCGCGATAACATTAGCTGTCATCACCCTATCCAGTTGCGAGAGCTTCCTGGATACGACGAGCTATGACAAAAAGAATACGGGCAACTTCCCGATGAATGTGGCCGATGCCGAGCAAATGATCACAGGCATCTATTCGACATTCAGCCGGGCTATTTCCGATGCCGCACACACCCATTTCTATGCTGCCGAGCTTGCCTCCGACGACCGGTTCGGCGGTGGGGGGGAAAACGATCGGGACATGCACGGCCTTGATCACCTGATGAATACACAGCCCAACCGCTTCCTGCCTTTCTGGCGGGCCCGCTACCAGGGCGTCTTCCGGGCCAATACAGCCATTGCCACGATGGACAATGTGACCGGCTGGGCCAGCGAGTCGCAGCGCGACCAGCTGTTGGGCGAGGCTCATTTCCTTCGGGCGCTATTTTACTTTGAGCTCTCCCAGATGTTCGGTGAAGTGCCGCTCATTACGACACCCGAAGCCGAAAACGTACCCAAGTCGCCTGCCACGGAGACCTACGCACAGATCGGTTATGATCTCCAGCAGGCCATCACACTGTTGCCAACGGTGCCTTACACCGCTGTCTCAGCCGGACATGCGACGAAGTGGGCGGCCCAGGCACTGGCTGCGCGGGTGTTTCTGTTTTATACGGGCTATTATCAGCAGAGCGCGCTACCCGTAGCCGGTGGCGGCGAAATCAGCAAGGCTCAAGTAATCAGCTGGCTGGATGAGTGCATCGCTAACAGTGGTCATGGCTTGGTGGCTGACTTCCGCAACTTGTGGCCCTACACCAACGAACACACCGCTGAAGATTACGATTACGTGAAAGAAAACGGACTGTCCTGGGTAGGCGATGGAAACCAAGAAACGGTGTTTGCCGTCAAGTTCGGTACATTGGTAGACTGGGGCGATAACTACACCCTTGGTTATTCCAATCAATATGTGCTGCATTTTGGCATGCGGTCCAACAACGGCCAAGCCAACACCTTCCCCTTTGGGCAGGGGTGGGGCGCGGGCCCGGTCAATACCCGGCTATGGAATCAGTGGCGCCAAGCCGAACCAACGGACATCCGGCGGACGGCTTCCATAATCGACGTAGAAAATGATCTGGAAGATTACATCTACGGGGCAGATTCTCAGATGGAAGAAACCGGGTTTTGGCAGAAAAAGTATATCCCGGTCACGGCATATCGGGACGGCACGTTGCTGCCCTCATATGCAATCCTGAGCGACGGCGCGCCAACCGACATGCAGCTGGCCCATACGCAAGATTTGGTTTTGATCCGATTTGCCGATGTGCTGTTGATGCATTCGGAGCTCACCGAAGACGCAGCCGGACTCAACCGCGTGCGCGCACGCGTCAACCTGGGGCCTGTGGCTTATTCGCTGGAGGCGTTGAAGCGCGAACGGCGTTGGGAGCTGGCCTTCGAAGGCGTTCGCTACTTTGACCTGATGCGTTGGCACGATGCCGCTGATGCGCTTGCCGCACAGGAAGGTACACCCATCAAAAACAAAGGCATAGACACGCAGATGCGGGGCTTCGGCGGTGGGTACCGTGCGCGCTACGAGGCCACCGGCGGTTTCTGGCCGATCCCACAAAACGAGATCGCCCTTTCGGGTGGGGTATTGACGCAGAATGCCGGATGGGGTACGCCCGCCGATGAATTTCCGGGATGGTAAACACTAAATCAGAAGACAAATGAAGACATATAGCAAATACAGTTTGTGGGCCATGTTGGCAGCGCTGCTATTTTCGGCCTGCGAACCCATCGAAGATCGCATGGATATGGGCGGTGCAATCACCGCCGAGCAACTGGACGTTACCGCCACCCCCATCGTTGTCGATGGCAAGAATTCCAATCGGGTCGCCCTGGACAACCGGAGCCCGGTACTGTCGTCGTGGGACTACGGCTCCGGCGTCACCCAACGGAAGACGGATACCGTCCTGATGGTCGCCACAGGCCAGCAGGAGATCATTTTCACCGGACGCAACGCAAACGGGACGGAGATCACCAAGACGCTGCCAGTCCAGATCGACGAGCTGACGTATGACGTGCCGCTTGAATGGGGCTACCTCACCGGCGGGTCGGAGAGGACCTGGGTGTGGGACGACTCCCAGCCCGCAGTGTGGGGCAATGGCGGCTACCTGGGTAGCAGCAAGCCCGAGTGGTGGATGCTGTCTGTTGCGCAAATCGACGAGCAGGCGCCCGGCGAAGGCGAAGGAGCTGAGATGGTGTTTTCCCTGCGCGGTGCCCGGCTTACGAAAGTCAAAGCCAATGGACAAACGGAGACCGGTGGCTTCTCGTTTGACATGACGCAGATTACCCTGGCGGAAAATGGCGACGTCTGGGCAAGAGGCAAGCTGACAACCCGCGGCGTCACCGTATTGTGCGGTAAATCGCCGGATGAAGGCAACATACCCGTCTACGAATACGATATCCTGGTGGTCAATGACAACCAGCTGATACTGAGCTATGCCCCTCCCGGTGCCAACCCCTGGGACGCTGCTTATTTCTGGGTATTCCGGGCGGAAGACTAAACGCAAGGCTGCAAACATGATTTCCGGGGCGAGCAATCGCCCCTTTTTTTTGATAATCAATGCAATTTAGTTGCAATCTTGAAAATAATAGTATCTTTGGGTATTCAATGTTTATCCACTATCAATGTTTATCCAATGAAATCGATAACTACAAAGCGCATCGGCGATTCGGTGCATGGCTTCCTAAACCGGCCCACGTTCGTTCTCTTATTACTTGTGGTCATGGCTGGCTGTGGCCGGCAGGAAGCCGGTGTTTCCAAGCTGCGCATCGGAGCTGACGGCAATGCGGAGGCCTTTGTCGGCCAATCGTTTCCCGTTGAAGCCCACGTGGCGGCTACGACGACGATAAGCGAAGCTGAAATTAACATCCGGCCCGTTTCAGGCGACGGGTGGGTGTTCAACGGGCCGTTTAGCGAAGGTATCGCAGGCAAGAAAGACGCGACTTTCGCCGCACGTATTGACGTTCCGGCAGACACCGAGCCCGGCAACTATACGCTGACCCTACGGGTCATAGACGCCGATGGGTCGGTCAGCGAAAGCACGGGGGACTTCCGGATCGGTATTGATAGTACGGTGCCGATAGCCGGCGATCTGGATGTGGGCATCAATGCCGCAGGCAATGACCTTCACCTCGAAACCGAATTAACGGTGCCCGGCAAGATTGATCAGGTGACCGTCGAAATCAAAGGCGATGCCTGGAGCGACGAAGTCACGTTCGCCGGAGACCGGTTAGTGGGGCAGCTTGCCCACCATTTTCATGAACATATAGCGGTGGCCGAAGCGCCCAAGGGAGACTACCGGGTTATCCTTACGGTGGCCGATCAGCGTGGTCGGCGTGCCCAGGCTGAAGGCACATTTACCAAGAAATAGCCCGGCAACCCCTTAGGCAGTACCGCTGGCCAGCATGGGCAGCATGCGCAAGGGTGCTGATCATCATGTAGTTGGTATTTAGTAATGCACCAAAGTTGCAAAAATCAAACGCAAAAGGGTTTGGTTTTGAAAAATTAAATGCATCTTTGTGGCGTTAATAACCTTACATGTTTTCGCTATGGCTACACATCTCGTCAAGCCCAATTTTGATAAACTCGGCATCGTCACGTCGATTGCCTGTGCCATTCACTGCACCGTGCTTCCGTTACTGGTTGCGGTGTTGCCGATGCTGGACATCCCTGGCTTGGAGCATCCCGCGCTGGAATGGTCATTTATCGTACTCGCACTTCTTTTCGGCACCTTGTCCATGATGCATGGCTATCGCCGGCATCATGGCCGGTTGTTGCCGTTTTCCTTGTTTTCGGTGGGCTTTGTACTCTTGTTGCTTAATCAGCTATCTGACGAAGCTTATGTCTATGCGCTGATCCCCGCATCGGCCGGTTTTATTATTTCAGGGCATGTGCTGAACATGATTTATAGCAGAAGGCAGTCTCATGGCAAATAAACACCGCGGTTGTAAATGACTCATTACGTACATCGGTCCGGATTCATCATGCGTATGTTGGCTATGTGCATGGTCATTGCGGTTGTCGGCGTTCCGCTGACATTCGCCATGCACACGCATTTGCATGATCAGGGCCTCTGCGGAGATCATGATCACCACGAACATTCTTCCCATCAAAGCGATGCCCAGGAATGCAATCTCTGCACATTTTACGCCCACTATGTCCCAAAAGTAACCTATTCCGGCCCTTCGTTTATATGCTGCGCGCCGGTTGTTCTATGGCGTGTACTCCCTGCGCGGCCGCTGGATTGCGGTGTGCTGTGTAAAGGGCTGGGGGCAGTATACATCAATAAAGGGCCTCCCGCTTCACTCATCGCTGCATAGCTTTCCGGATGGGCCGGTGTGCCCATCCGTCGCCTACGGGTATATCTCCGTTTGCCTGTTGCGGCATTCGACGGCAGATGTTTCATTTTTCAACATTCATTTTTTTACTGGTTGTCATCCAACGCAATGAAGATCACCATCGGTATGCTTACCGGGTTGCTTTATTTCAATATCGCTTACGGGCAGAGTTACCGGCTGTCGGGCCGCATCACCGACGGGACCGATAACCCTATCGCCGGTGCGCGTGTGACGCTTCGGGAAACCGGCGCGCAACAGGTTACCGATCGGCAGGGATCGTTTACCTTCACGGGCCTGCGGCCCGGTGTTTACCACATTGATGTGGCCAAAATGGGGTACGAGCACGGGCAGGAAACGGTTGCCCTGGCGCAGGACAATCAGGGGGTGACCATACCGCTCAAGGGAGCCATGCATGTGCTTGACGAGGTGCTTGTCATAGACAATCATGTGGCACGGCGGAAGCAGGAAGAGTCACTGAATGTGGAGGTCGTGGGTCGGGATTTCATCCACCGGAACCTCGGTGGCAGCCTGATGCAGACGCTGGAGCGGCTACCAGGCATTCAGACCATCGGCATCGGCGCCGGGCAGTCCAAACCGCTCATCCGTGGTCTTGGTTTCAACCGGGTGGTCACGGTAGACAAAGGCATCAAGCATGAAGGCCAGCAGTGGGGGGCCGACCATGGGTTGGAGCTGGATCAATTTGCCGCCGGCGAAGTGGAAATCGTCAAAGGGGCCGCTTCCTTCGTTTACGGTTCGGATGCCATCGGCGGTGCCATTGACGTCAAGCCCGAATCCCCGCCGGCGCCGCATACGGCTATCGCCTCGGTCGATCTGGTGGGCAGGAGCAACAACGGAGGATATGGCACGTCGGTGCGTCTCGGCGGCCGGGGCAGCCGATGGTTTGCCGATGGGCGCGCCACCTACCTGCGCTATGGCGATTACCGGGTGCCCACCGATACCGTATATGTCTACGATTATGGCGTAGCGCTCCACCGGCAGCGCCTGCGGAATACCGCAGGACGGGAGACAAACCTCCACGTCAATGCAGGTTACCTTGGTGAGCGGTTCAATACCATCCTGTATGTCAGTAACACGTTCCATGAGGCGGGGTTTTTTGCCAATGCCCATGGGCTGGAGCCGCGCCGCGTAGATGCCGGCATGCACGACCGGTCGGCGAGGGATATCCTGATGCCCCGCCAGCAGGTCAACCATTTTAAAGCCATCAGCCGGAATGCCTTGCATTGGGGCGCGCACCACCTACAGGCCGAATTCGGTTTCCAGCATAATTTCAGGCAGGAGTACAGCCAATACGTCAATCATGGTTACATGCCACCGATTTTCCCCAATACACTGGGCATCCCCCAGGGGCTGGAGCGCGAATTTGACAAGCTCGTGTATTCGCTGAATGTGAGGGACTACTGGAAAGCCGGCCGGCACGAGCTGACGTTCGGCCTGGGTAGCGAGTACCAGGACAACACCATCCGCGGCTGGACGTTCCTCGTTCCAGCCTTCGGCCAGCTGACCGCCGGTGCTTTTGTGTATGACAAATACCGGTTGAGCGATCAGGCGCTGCTCCATGCGGCCGTACGCTACGACCATGGCAGCCTGCGCATGTCTGAATACCGGGACTGGTTTCCTTCGGCAGTTGATGATCACGGCTCGCAGGAGTACCTGCTCCGGGCGGCAAACCTGCACCGGCGTTTCAACAGCCTGGTCTGGTCCGTAGGGCTCAACTACCATCCGGTCGGCACGTTTTCGCTGAAAGCTAATGTGGGCAAGAGCTTCCGCATGCCGATAGCCAAAGAGCTTTCGGCCAACGGGGTAAACTACCACTATTTCAGCTATGAGCAGGGCAACCCGGCGCTGTCAGCAGAGCAATCGTACCAAGCAGACCTATCGGTGGAATGGAGCCCTGCCGGATGGCGTATCCAGGTAAGCCCATTTTACAACTACTTTCCCAACTACATCTACCTGAATCCCACGTCGTCTTTCGACCATTATTACGGAGCGGGCAATCAGGTGTTCCGGTATGAGGAGAGCCGGGTGATGCGCTATGGGGGCGAATTGCAGGTATCCCGGCGGATCAGCCGATCACTGACGGCTGAGGTGCTCGCAGAATACCTGTTCTCCAAGCAACTGTCGGGTGCGAAGCGTGGGTTTTCGCTTCCGTTTGCCCCGCCTCCCTCCTTGTTGGTCAACCTCTCCTGGGCGCCCGGGCGGGCCGGGAATCCGTTTATGTCCGTTGATTACAGGTTGGTGGCCAGGCAGGATCGCATTGTGCCGCCAGAGAAGAAGACCGATGGCTACGGGGTGGCCGCTATCCAGGCTGGTTATACGGTATCCGTAGCGCATCATCCCGTGCACCTGAACCTGCAGGTGCAAAACCTGCTGGACACCAAGTACATGAATCATACCAGCTTCTACCGGCTGATTGAACTGCCGGAGATGGGCCGCAACGTTGTCTTATCGGTGCGTATCCCCGTCGCGGTGGCCCGGGGCGAGGCCGCAAAGCAAGTAACTAAGAAACCAAAACAATAACGAATAGCTATGAACACACCCAACACAAAACTTATCATCGGATTCATCGGGCTCGGGGCCCTGGCTTTTTCGTCCTGTAAGAAAGACTCCCAGCCCAAGCCAGCCATGCCGGTGATCGAGCACGTTGAGGTCGGTTTGGGCGACAACGGCATCGGTGTCGTCGGCGAGGACTTCCACCTGGAAATGGATGTTGTCGCCGGTGAGCGGATCGATGTTGTCCAAGTCCGGATCGAGCAGCGCGCAGGCGAAACCTATGCCTGGCAATGGCACCACGAGATTACCTGGGAGCAGTATAGAGGCGCCAGGAATACCAATGTACATCGGCATTTCGACATCCCCGAGGATGCGCCGGAAGGGACATACGACTTTGTGATCGTGGTGCAGGATCAGAACGGCGCCAGGCTGGAAGAAAAGCGGACATTGCGCATTTACCTGCGGGAGAATCTTCCCGTTGACCCGACGTTAACCATCTTTAACATCCATAATAACAATGAAATCTTTTACCGGAACGGTGAATTCGCCGGGGCGGATGTATTCCGCGGTGGCGATATCATCCGATCGCAGGTCACCATCGGGGGGCTGAAGGGCGACGGTGCCATGTACATCCTGCTGATTGACAAGCAGCTGAACCATCGGCCTGAAACCGTCGACGGTATTGACTTTTCCAAGGCCATCGTTTACGATGTTTATCAGCACGAAGGTTGGGAGACGGTGGGCGATTTTTCCAATTTCGTATTCGATCTGGAGACATTCATGACGGTGCGTGCGTTGCCGCGGTTCACTATCGGAGCCGATCAGGACAACAATTCCCCGCAGCCAAACCCTATCAGCGGCGATAAGACCTGGAAGTCCGGCGACTACCTTTTTGGAGTGGTTTACACCAATACCACGCACAACATGAGCTTTTACCATTACATCGACCTGAAGGTCGCGCTCAATTAGTCGATCATAAATTGCAGATCATGAAAAGAATAGTCAACGTCTTTGTCCTCCTATCCGTGCTGCTGTCGTGCAGTAAGGATTCAGAAACAACCGACACCGAGTACCCCGAGATCGATATGGCGTATGCAGAAGCCTTTCCGGTACAATGCAGCACCATCCGGCGGGGGGAAACATTCGTGTTCCGTGCGTTATTCAGCGACAATGTGGCCCTGGGTTCTTTCAGCCTTGACGTCCACCACAATTTTGACCACCATACCCATAGCACGGAAGTCAATGACTGCGGGTTGGACCCGGTGAAAACGCCTGAGACACCCTTTGTCTACATCCGGTCTTTCGACATCCCCGGTGGGCCGCAGACCTACGAAGCGCGCATGGAGATCGCCGTACCTGCCGATGTGGATCCCGGAGACTACCATTTCATGATCCGGGTGACCGATCGCGAAGGGTGGCAGACCATGAAGGGGCTGAGCATCAAGATCCAATAGTTACTTAATCAATAAATACAAATAATCACAATCAAATGCTAATGACAATGAAAAAGCAAAACAAATTCGCAGCACTGGCCCTTGTGGGCTTTACCGTCTTTTCCCTGGCATCCTGCGACAAGGATGATGACAATGAACCAATACGGGAAGGCATCGAACGGGCGGAGCTTATCCTTACCGAGGTCAGTGGAGAAGGCGTGGAGGCACATGGCGACCATTTCCATGGCCTGGGGAATGCCGTAGAAGGCGAATCCATCGTTATCACTTTCGACGAAAACGGCATCGCCACTTCCAACGGCCACCTGCACCTGGAGGCCGAAGCGGTGTACAAAATCGAGTTGAAAGCGTGGGACTACACCGGCAAGGAAGTGCAGAACGATTTCATCGCGGACAAGGCCACCGCCGACCATTACAAGGCGTTCCTTATCGGCGGTGATTTCATCCTGAACCCCGATTCGGATGACGAGAGCGGCGCTATTTTCCAACCGCGCGAGCAGACGTACGCCGATGGATCGGCGGTGAACGGGCAATACGAAACCACGGGCATCTTGAGCTACTTTACCATCGGCCATGACAACGAGGGGCCAACAAAGGAAGTGACTTACGTGCTGCGTAGATTGAATGCAGGCGTGAAGGAAACCATTACACGTCTCGATTGGAACCGCAGCGATTATGCCAGTGCTTTTGCCGGCGAAAATGTGCTGGAGCTGACGTTCGAGATCCATGCCGAGCACGGGCATCATCATTAAGACGCTATTGTTGTGTTTGTGAAGCGGGGGAGCCAAGAGGTTTCTCCGCTTTTTAGTTGCAACCATGTTGCTTTTGTGGTTTTTTGTTTATAGCTTTGGCGTAATGAACGGTTGGCGTGCTGCCGTTACGGCGTACACACGGTATTCGCCGTCCTTGCCGGTGCGGCTTACCGCCAAGCATGGGCTGAGCGGCCACTGACGTTCATCCGGGGGCGTGATAGCTCCAATAAAAAAACACGTGATGCAAAATATACCCGAACAACTGCTGGACGATCTGGGCGACGCCCATGTGATGACATCCATTGAGACACCGCTGCGTCCGGATGCTTTCGACAAGACCGATGGAGAGAAAATCGCAACCATCGCGCGTCATTTTGCCGCGATCATGGAAGCGCTTGGCCTTGACCTCACGGATGACAGCCTGAAGGGCACACCCCGGCGGGTGGCGAAGATGTACGTCAAGGAACTTTTCCGGGGGCTCAACCCCGCAAACAAGCCGGATCTTTCCGTGTTCGACAACAAGTACGGCTACGGGAGGATGCTTGTCGAAAAGGACATCGACGTTTCATCTGCCTGCGAGCACCATTTCCTGCCGATGATCGGCAGGGCCCATGTGGGTTACATCGCTGACAAGCAGGTGATCGGTTTGTCCAAGATCAACCGCATCGTGGAGTACTATGCCCGTCGGCCGCAGGTTCAGGAACGGCTGACGCTCCAGGTATTCAATGAGCTGAAGCAGGCGTTGGGCACCGAAAGCGTCATCGTTGTCATCAATGCCGAGCACCTGTGCGTTTCGGCCCGCGGCGTGCGCGACCGCGGCAGCAGGACGACCACGCTGGAATACGGCGGAGCCTTTTCAGACAAGGAGTTGCGGGAGGAGTTTCTTCGCATGACATAACCCTTGGCCCAAATCAATAAAAAAGTCACCTATGGTGAAATCCACAAGCACATCAAATTGCTTGTCGATATGGCCAAAGGCGAATTCCATTGTAAGCGGGTCTTCCTGCTGGGCGGGATCATCATCAATACCAGCCCGGGCTACAACGATGCGGTGGAAATCTACAACTTCGAGGTGGTCGATGTCGGTGCTACGGCCGGGTCGGACGAAGATGAATCGCATTCGATCATGCACTCGGAGGTTTTTAAAAACCCGTGAGTGCCTTTAGCTGGCCGTTACCCGGCTCGTGCGCCCGGCGTTTGCTTGTTGGTGATAACGCGCCGAAAACCGTACCTTTGGCTTATCCACAAAAAACCAACATACATGGCGAATACCACAGACATCGCGGCGATACTCGGACGGCTTGCCGTTGCGCCCATCAATCCGGCATGGAGTACAGGTAACATCAGCGGCCCGTCAGAAGGCGGGCCGCTGATAGCGTGTTTTTCACCCGTAGACGGCGCGCATATTGCCGCCGTGGGAGAGGCTTCGGCCGCCGACTACCACGCCGTGGTGGCGAAGGCCACGGAAGCCTTTGCCACTTGGCGCGAAGTTCCCGCGCCGCGGCGCGGCGAGATTGTCCGGCAGTTCGGCGAGGCGTTGCGCCGCCACAAGGACGATCTGGGCGCGCTGGTTTCCTACGAGATGGGCAAGAGTTTGCAGGAAGGCTTGGGCGAAGTGCAGGAGATGATTGACATCTGTGACTTTGCCACCGGCCTGAGCCGCCAGCTCTATGGGCTCACCATCGCCTCGGAGCGTCCGGGCCACCGCATGTATGAGCAATGGCACCCGCTGGGCGTGGTGGGCATCATCTCCGCGTTTAACTTTCCCGTGGCTGTCTGGAGCTGGAATGCCGCCATCGCCTGGGTGTGTGGCAACGTGTGTGTATGGAAGCCCTCCGAGAAAACACCGCTTTCGGCCGCGGCCTGCCAGGCCATCATCGCCGGGGTGCTGGCCCGCCATGGTTTGCCCGAAGGCATTTCCTGCCTGGTGCAGGGCGGCAGGGCACTGGGTGAGCTATTGGCGGGCGATCCACGTATCGCCCTTGTCTCTGCCACCGGCTCCACGCGCATGGGCAAGGCTGTCGCTGCGGCGGTGGCGGCGCGGCTCGGCAAGAGCATCCTGGAGCTGGGCGGCAACAACGCCATGATCATTACCGCACATGCCGATCTGGATATTGCGCTGCCCGCGGCCGTATTCGGTGCGGTAGGTACCGCGGGGCAGCGGTGTACGAGCACACGGCGGCTCATCATCCACGCTTCGGTATACGACGCGTTCAAAGCACGGCTGGTGCGCGCCTATGGGCAGCTGCGCATCGGCAACCCATTGGATGAGGCCAACCATGTGGGGCCGCTGATAGACCGTGCCGCCGTGGGCAGTTACCTGGCTGCCATTGCGGCCTGCGAGGAGCAGGGTGGCCATTTCCTGGTGAAGGGCGAGGTGCTGTCGGGCGAGGGCTACGCCTCCGGCTGCTACGTGCGGCCTTGCATTGCCGAGGTGTCGCCGGACATGCCCATTGTGCAGGCGGAGACTTTTGCCCCCATCCTGTACCTCATGAAATACGAGATTTTGGATGAAGCCATCCGCATCCAAAACGAGGTGCCGCAGGGCCTGTCGTCGGCCATCATGACCCTCAACTTACGGGAGGCCGAGCGGTTCCTTTCGGCGGGCGGCTCGGACTGCGGTATTGCCAACGTCAATATCGGCACATCCGGCGCCGAAATCGGCGGCGCTTTCGGCGGCGAAAAAGAAACCGGTGGCGGGCGGGAGTCCGGCTCGGATGCATGGAAGGCCTACATGCGCCGGCAGACCAACACCATCAACTATTCCGACAAGCTGCCGCTGGCACAGGGGATCAAGTTTAATCTGTAGGTATCAATCAGTCTTCGGGGCCGGGACCGGCCGGATGTCGAGATCGTGAAAGTCAAAGCTGACGTCCGTGCGGGCAGACACGGCCGTCATCGTTATTCGGGCCACTTTTCCCTGGTGATCCAGCATAAACGTCACAAACGCATCTGCGCGCAGCTCGGGCGTATCCCATATGGCGACAAACGTATCGTACTGCCAATGTTCAAGCCTGCCTGTCAGCAGCGGCGAGTGTTCGAAGCGGATTCGCAGGCCGCTATCTGTATTTGCGATGGAAATATCTCCATACCAATCGTCACGGTATTTCCCAGTATACTGCCCAAGATCCAGCGATGGAGATGTACCGGTGGCCCTTTTTGTTGCCGTTTCGCTGTCCAGTTCATCCAATCGTTGCAGGCGTTGTTTTTCGGCCCGAAGGTATGCCGAAAGCCAGTCAAAGGGCGGACTATCGATGTAGTCATCCACAATGCGGTTGATTACCGCTTGGTAAGCATTTGTGCATTGCTGGTTTGTGAGCACAGCGATGCCGAGGTCCAGTGAAGGGAAAAAAATCACGTGGGACACAAATCCATCCAGTGCGCCGCCGTGTGACACGGCTTTGATGCCCCGGTAGGTAAATGTGCGGAAACCCAGCGCATAACTGGTGAAATCCTGCTGTGCAGGCGCAAGCCATTCCGGCGCCTGCGGTATAGGCATAGGCGTTACGCCCGTCCAAAGCTCCCGCGCGGTTTTTGGGCTGAACAACCGTTCGCCCCTGGGCGTCTTGCCCGAGTCCAGCTGGGTCGTCAGCCACCGGGCCATATCGGTCGCATTTGAGAGCATACCGCCAGCCGGGTTTGTCAGGTTGGCAATGGATTGGCGCGAAAACGTGTATAATGGTTTCACCGTGCCGTCTATTGGGATATGCGAAGTCGCCACATTTTCCAGGCTATCAAAGGCAGCGATATAAGGGATCGACTCCGTCATGCCGACCACGTTAAGGATGCGCGTCTGTACAAACTGCTCCCATGTCATGCCGGAGACCTCCTCGATCAATTGGCCCGCTGCAAGGTACAACACGTTGTCGTAGGCATAAGTACTCCTGAAACTCGTTGTCAACGGGAGATACCGCAGTTTTTCTACGACTTCCTTCCGGCTGTAGGTCGATGGCGGGAATTGCAGGAGGTCGCCTGCGTAAGGCGCTATACCGCTACGATGTACCAGCAAATCGCGCACGGTGAGCGCCTCTGTAACCCATGGATCGGCCATGCGAAACCACGGCATGTAGCGAATGACAGGTTCATCCCACCGGATTGTCCCCTCTTCGACGAGCAGCGCCAGCGCAGTGGCGGTAAACGCTTTTGTATTGGAGGCTATCGGAAACAAGGTATGGGCATCTACAGCATCTGTGGAGCCCAGCGTCTTGACGCCGTAACCCGTTGACAGGACCGTCCGGCCATCCTTCACCACGGCAATGGCCATGCCGGGTACCTGAAATCCATCGAGCACCTTTGCCACATATTCATCAAACCCCAGCCCGGGTTGTCCTTTTAATTCAAGTCGTGGCAGTGCAAGCAAGCAGCACAGCAGCCACACGGTATAACCTAAATGTCTTCCTTTCATGGTTTTCCAATTATTGTTCATCTATTAAGTGCGATTTACCTGAAAGCACGCGGAGCGTATTTGTTCCAGTAAGCTTGGCCAACATTTCGGCGGTATATCCACGGGCCTTCAGCCGTGCCAGTAGGATCGGGTAAGCCGTTACGTCATGAAGGCCTTTGGGGTAGGCTTCCGCGCCATCGAAATCGCTTCCAATGCCGACATGGTCTATGCCCGCTATCGCCACGATGTGGTCGACGTGGTCAATCAGGCGGTCGAGGTCCGGGAGCAGGTTTTGTGTTTCATTGGGCGGTAGTGCTTCCAGAAAAGCGGTCCGGGCGTCTACATTGCCTTGGCGTAACCGTTCGCTCCCCAGCGAATCGGCGAGGTCTTGATGCGCCTGTATGAGTGCGGCGAACCGCGTATGATAGGCAGTATCCACAAAGCCCGCATAAAAATTGATGCCCACCAGGCCGCTGTTTTCACGCAGTGCTGCCAACTGTTCGTCCTTCAGGTTGCGGTAGTGGGGTGCCAGGCTGTAGGCATTGCTGTGGCTGGCCATTACGGGTTTTCGGGTTGTACGGATCACATCATAGAACGTCTGTTCTCCGGCGTGTGAAAGGTCGGCCACCGCGCCAAGTTCGTTCATCCGTGTCACGATGTCTACGCCCAAGGCACTGAGGCCCTTTTTGTCCCTTGGTATATTACCCATTACCTCATCGCGGGCAGAGGTAGCCCAAGCTGTGCTGTTGTTCCAGGTGAGGGTGAGGTACACCATTCCGCGTTGGCAAAACGTTTCAAGGTTTTCTAAGCTATCGGCTATCATATGACCTCCTTCCACGGCCAGCAGTGCTGCGATTTTTCCTGTGGCGACGATGGCTGGGATCTCCGCTGCGCGGTGAGCCTGTTTGACAAGTTGAGGAGCACGGTCCATCAGTTGGTCGAAGCGGTCCATCATTGCCATCGCATAGGCATGAGCCTGAGCGCCGCGGTAGCGGCCATCGCAAAACATGACGAAGGTCTGCGCCTGTACGCCGCCTTCGCGCAGCCGCACCAAATCGGTCGCTCCACGACTATTCCGCACGCTAAGGTCGGCGTGGCCGTCCATGATTAGCCGTGGTATGGCATCGTTGTGCAGGTCAATCAGCATCATTCAAATTTGCTATACATCAAAACAAATCAACCGTAGGCCAGGGCGTACTGGGGTTGTTTATCGCGGGCCATACCAGGCGCCTGTCCAGATGCGTGCTAAAGTCGGCATGCGTACTCCTTGAATTTAGCAATATTGCCCAGCTATACCCATTGGTAGCGCGGACCATCCAGGTTCGTGTACCGGACAGTGAACCGCCATGGAACCAGTTTTGGGCGCCCGCGCTGATGCGGATGCCGCATGCATAACTAGAGTTTGGTGACGGTGTAGCCATCAGCGTTATCGTTGCCGGGCTCAAAAAGTCGGGCACCGTGCTGAAACCGTCTACATGTACCATCAGCCGCATCAGGTCTATTGCAGAGGCAATCCATCCGCCGGCGGCGTCCAGCCTACTAATCACTCCGTTGGCGTAGCCATAGGGGTTTTGGCCGCTTTGCCCATAGTACGTCACCTCATTGGGCTTTTTCTCGGCCAACTTGGTGCCGCCTATCTGCATATTGGTGATTCCCGCGGGCGTGAGTACGTGGTCCTGTATGTAGTCGACGTAATCCTCTCCGCTTACTTTTTCGATAATACGCCCCAGTATCTGGAAGCCGAGGTTAGAGTAGTCATGCTGGGTACCTGGCTGCGTGATGAGCGGTCTGTTGGCAATCGCCCAAGATATCAGCTGGTCCACGTCGAGCGTGGGCTGGGCAAAGGCGGGGTCGGCGCTAGAATTGCCCCAGCCGCCGCATTCGTGGTGCAAGAGATTTTTTATGGTAATATCCGCTACATAGGCCGGATAGGTGCCGGAGAAAAAATCATTTTCAAGTACACCGCTACTGCCGAAGACCGTATCGTCCATATCCAGCAGTCCATCTTCAATCAGCGTCATGATTCCCACAGCTGTGACGAATTTAGACAAGCTTGCAATGCGAAACAGGCTGCTGGTGTCTACTAACGTTGACGTAGCCTGATCGGCATATCCATAGCCCTTTGCATATACGAGCTTACCATTTTTGGTAATGGCTACGCTAGCCCCGGGGATGTCAAACCGGGTCATAAAGTTGGCCACGCTATCATCGATGGCCGAAAGGGAAGCGGTCGTCATCGACGTTTCCTCGCCACCAATCACGGGAAGCGCTGGCTCCATTTCGTTTTTCTGGCACGAGGTTGCCATGAACCAGCAGATCAGGCAGGTAATCGCCCACCAGTTTATTCGGATAACGCCTTGTTTGAGATGTGTTGTTGTCATATCCATAGTATTTGGCCAATCAAGAATGTCAGTTCCACCCCGGATTCTGTTCCACATTGGGATTTGCGTTGATCTCGCTATACGGTATCGGCATGATAAACCGGTTGTTCGGGTACGTATACTCCGTGGCTGCATCGTGTCCGCGGTGCACGAGTGGCTGTTTCTTGCGGTTCAGATCAAACAAGCGGTTGCCTTCGACAGCTAGTTCTCTACGCCGTTCGTCAAGTATTAGCAATACCAATGCATCGCCCACGGCAGAGACTTCAGAAGCATCGGGATTGGCGCGGTGTATGATGGTCATCAGGTCCTCTTGTGCCCCGGGATTTTTCGAAGCATCGGTTTTACCCATTTCGGCGCGGGCTTCGGCCCGGATCAAGTATATTTCAGAAAGCCGCAAGACCTTGGCATTGTCATCGCGAGTCGTGGCACCGCGCGGGTACTTGCGGATAAAATAGGTGTCAGATTCACCGCCTACACGGTCTCCCGGCTCAAAGAGGGTCTTGCGTACATCGCCCTCGGCATAGCTGTCATAGAGGTCTTTCGTGGCCAGCAATTCGCCATACGCTGCCTGTTCGGTAAGGTAGCCGATGCTGTTTGCTCCATTATTGCTGGTTTCAGTAAATCCGATTTCCAAGATAGACTCACTGCTGAACTTCTCGGCCCAGCTGCCCACGTAAACATCGCGTGTCAGTAGCGAATAGGGGGCCTGCTCGATGACCAATGTCGCATACTTTTCGGCATTCTGCCAATCTTCCATGTAGAGGTACACTTTGGCGAGCAGCGCCTGTGCGGCATACCTGCCGAAATAGCCGTCTTTCACTTGGGGCTGCAGGAGCTGCTCGGCTCGAAGCAAGTCGGCCACAATCTGCTGGTACACTTCAGCTGTGGTGGCCCTTGACGGTGAGATGATATCGCTACTGTGCCCTGTTACCAATGGCACGCCCGGGTGGGCGGCATCGGCGGTGAAGTTATACGGCTGAGCGAAAAAGCGTTGCAGGTCAAAGTAGGCCAATGCCCGGCAAGCGAGCAGCTCGCCCACCAGTTGATTAGCCTCTTGCTGTTGGCCCACAGGCCAGTCGATAGCTTCCGCTGCGGAGAGTGCCAAGTTGGCGTTGGCTACCACGCGGTACATCGCGGTCCATGCGCCCGTGACCGCCCCGTCGCCGTTGGTTACAGCAAACCGGTCGTGATTGAGATACCGCCCGCCGTTCCTGAAGCTAATGAAGGTGTTGTCTCCGATGAGCTCAGGTGTGACGATAAACGTACGGCCATAATAGTTGACCGCGTTGAAATTGCTATATACACCTGTGGTAGCCGCCGTAAGTGACTCAACGTCTTTGATGTGGTCAAATCCCACCGATTGGGGGTTCTGTTCGTCCAGGAAGCTGTCGCCGCAACCAAGCAGCAGGCAGCAGCTCAGCACGAGGGAGTTCCAGAATGGTTTAGGCATGGTCATGTTGGGGTTGTGATGCATGATTATTTTAGTTGAATGGCGCTGCATGATTTAAAATCTTACATTGATGCCGAATACAAATTGCCGCGCTATCGGAAGGTTTTGATCCAGCAATCCGGAAATATCCGTCTCTGGATCGAAGGGCAGCAGATCATCTTTGACGTACGTATACAAGTTGTTACCGCGGACATAGACCGTGGTGCTGCGGAAGGGCAGCCGGAGCTGATCCGCAGGAAGCTGATAGCTCAGCGTGACATCGCGTAGGCGAATGTAGCTTCCATCATAGAGGAAACGTGTAGATTCCTGGCCAGTAAGCCCTGACTGGCTACCGCCGTACACGATTTTGGGATAGGCGGCATCGTCTCCCGGCTGTTGCCACCGGTTTTCGTAAGCTTTTCGCGAAATGGCGCCGGTCTCACTGAGTCTTGCCGACCCATCAGACTGCGTATATTGACCCCAGACGTCGTAGACGGACCCGCCCCAGTTGAAATACACGAGGGCTGAGAGGGACACTCCTTTGTAGGAGAACGTATTGGTGATACCACCGAAAAAGTCTGCGAGGGCACTTTTTCCTTCGAGCTTGTAAGGTGCGGCCTCGTTGTAGGCCGTTGTGGTTGCGTCGCGACTACTGTTGGTATACCACAGGGCTTCTCCGGTTTGGGGGTTTACGCCAGCATATTCTCGGAGGTAAAATTGATAAAAATCGCCACCCACCTCACGCAGAAACCGACCTTCGACCCTTCGGCCGTCTTGATAAGCGGTGACCTTATTGTGCTGCGTCGTGATATTGAAATTGGTAGACCATGCAAACCCTTGCCCGTCCTTGCTGACGATGTTGCGCGAATTCAGCGCAATCTCGACGCCATAGTTTTTCATGCCGCCCACATTGTAGTTGAGGCTGGTCACGCCGTTGGTATGCGATATAGGCATGTCTTGGATCAGGTCTGAAGTCTGCCGACTATACCAATCTACCGCACCATCCAGCCGGTTGTTGAACAAGGCAAACTCCAGGCCGACGTCCAGCGGGCGGTTGCGTTCCCAGCGTAGTGAGCCGCTTTCTATTTGACCGATGGCAAACCCCGGAAGGTTGAGGTAATTTTGGTTGGTCGAGTAATAACCCAGCGCGCCGTAGTAGTCGCCCAGCTGGTTGCCGCTTGTGCCGATGCTCGCGCGCAATTTCAGCTGGTTGATCACGTCGATACCTTGCAGGAAACCCTCCTTGTGCAGATTCCACGCAAGGCCGATCGACCAGAAATTACCGTAGCGGACATCTTGGCCAAACCGGGAGGAGCCGTCCCGCCGCACGGAAGCGTTGAGGTAATATTTTTCGGCATAGTCAAAGTTACCGATCAAGAAATAGCTTGCCAGACTGGCATGCGATTCCGAGCTCCAGGCGATGTAGGGTTCTGATGTGTTGGCTAAGGTGTACAGGTCTTCGGCGACATAGTTATTGGCTTGGGTGCTCACACTTTTTAGGTTACGTCTGCTGGCCTCCTGCCCTAGTGTCACGTTGATGCCCCAGTCGCTGAAGTGCTCATTGAACTTAAGCAGGTTGGTCACCGTCCAGTTGTTCCAGGTACGATCATACTGCATGCCGCGTCCGTTTGAGCCCATGCCGTCGCGCGATAGCGGGCTCCAGTAGCGAAAGTCATCGGAGAAGCTGAAATCGATACCCGCCCGGGATTCTATTGCGAGCGACTTTAACAGCTTATATTCTGCACTCACGTTGCCCACAGCCTGGTAAATATTCGTTTCATAGCGGTTTTCAAGGCGGACTAGTTCGGGATTGTGGGTGATGGACATGTTATACCCACCATTTTCATCGTATGGGGCCAGCCAGGGCACGAGCCGGTTCAGCGAGCGCATGGGGTTTTGGCCGGTGCCGGCGCCGGGGATGGTATTCAACTTTTGTGCAGCGGCCGAAATCCGGCCATTGAACGATAAGCGTTCATTTGCCTGATGCTGGATATTCAGGCGACCGGTTTTCCGCTCAAATCCCTGCCCTTTGGTGACGGCATCCTGCGTATAGTAGTTGCCCGACAGGAAAAACCGGGTTTTTTCTGTACCACCTGACGCCGAGAGGTTATATTGCTGGTATTGACCCGTCTGGACAATCACATCATACCAATCTGTATTAATGTTTGGGTTCAATCCCTGATTCAGCAGGTATTCGTATGCGGCTTCGGGCGTGGTGATGGCGCGCAGCGCGTCATTGATTTCGCTGTTGATTACGCCCTCTACGAGCAGTTCGGTCATTTCGCTGGTACTCAACGGCTTATTGCGCTCGCCGGTGGATATCCGGTTGATACCATAGTTGGCCGAGAAGTTGATGTCCGTACGTCCCGCCTTGCCATTTTTGGTTGTGATCATGATCACGCCATTAGCTGCTTGCGAACCGTAGATTGACGTCGCGGAGGCGTCTTTGAGCACTGTCACCGATTCAATGTCATTGGGGTTAATGCCTGCTCCGGAATTGGATGAGAAAGCCAGCCCCGATACGTTTTGCGTAAGCATCGGCACGCCGTCTACCACATATAGCGGCGCGTTGTTGGCATCGAAAGAGGTAATTCCGCGTAGGCGTACCGTAGGAGCGGCACCTGGCTGGCCTGTTGACTCCATGACCTGGAGGCCAGCCACGTTGCCCTGCAACGATGTTTGGAATGACGTGCGAGGCCTGTCGGCTAGATCTTCCCCTCGCACGGTAGTGGCTGATCCGGTAAACGAACGGCGCGTCTGATTACCGTAGGGTACCGTTATCTGTACTTCGTCGATCAGGTGTTCGCTCTGCTGGAGCCTTACTTGCAGTGACTGCCGGTTTTGCACGGGTACTTCCTGACTGTCATAGCCCAGGTAGGCAAAGACAATCACCGCGCTGCCATCCGGCACCGATATCCGGAAGTAGCCATTGTCGTCAGTGATGCTGTTGGCGATACCCTGCTTGAGGGATACCGTTACACCAGGGAGGGGGGCGCCGTCCACGTTGCTGACCACCGTACCAGTCACGGTCTGCTGCGCGTTTACCGGGTCAGGCAGGAATACACTCCAGGTCATGATTAGGCATAGCAATAGCATGCCAAGGGAGCAGGTCTCCCTGATTCGTTTGCTTATCTTCATCTGTTTTACTTGTTATTTCCGTTATGGCGCTAGCGGTTTTCCGCCATTTGATACGCAAATCTAAAGTTTTCGGCCCTCGGTATACTCACGTATAGTACCCGTTGGCCATATTGGTCTTTACTGAATCGAAAGACGGTCTTCAGCCCCGTTAAAAACCCATAAAAGCCCACTTCGCCACCGTCTTCGTAAGCAGGGTATAGAACGGTGCCGTCATACGGCTTGCGGTAAACCTTAAGTTTACCGGCTTCAACCACAAACTCCAGCGCCAAATCGATATCTAAGCAGGTGTAGGTGCCCGAGAAGTCGGTCAGCCTATTGGAGAGATTGGCGGGGAAGGCACATTTTTTATAGACGATGGTTTCGTCTTGGCCGACCTGCTCAAGGGTCGTGTCATCCCTGATCACAAAGCGCGTTTCGCCAATTAGCAGGGTATCCGCCGTTAGGCTGTAGATCGTGTCGGCACCGAGCTTGAGCACTTCGCCCTGTTGTTTAAGTTCTGCTACGTGAAAGCCTTTTGTATTTCTGTAATGACCGGCCAGCTGTCGGATGAGGCTGGCCGATATCGGTTGTTTGGCCGGTGCAGGGTGGCCTGTTTCTCGGGACTGCAAAACTTTTTCTACACACCCACGTACTTCCGAGAGCGCGAACGTCTTATCGTTGGTCAGGTACGCCACCGAAAGGCCGAGTGCCGGATAATGCGCAATCCACGCGCGGAAGCCGCCTAACAATCCCGAATGCGCCACCTCGGTGTATCCGCTAAGTGATCGTACCCATACGCCGCCGCAGCTATAGGCGATGGTGTCGCCATTGTTCAGCACACCCTGTTGGGTCCTCATTGTGCTAAGCGTGCTGCCAAATCCGTCCACCGCCCAGAAGTCTGCCCATTTTATAAGGTCTTTTGCCGTCACCAGCATGCCTGCTGCGCCGTGGGTTTTCTCCACTACCGGGCTCAATACGTATTTGCCTGCAGCCTTATCATAGGGCTGCGCCTTGTTCGGCACGATGGTGTAGGGGTTGCCGCGCCAATGGGCGTATTCAAATTGCACCGGCCGCAATACATTTTCGGTTGCGTAGTCGATAAAGGTATCATCCGCGAGGCGTGACACGAGGATAGCCAGCAGGTCATAATTGCTATTGGAATAAGAATACTGTTCGCCCGGCAGGAAGTTGAGCCCCTGTTGTTCGCTAATGATCTCCAGCGCCTCGTCTTGGGTATACACGTGTTCGTAGGTTGGCCTTCCCATGAGGTAGGTTATATTGCGCCAGTCGCGAAGGCCGCTGGTCATCGTGAGCAGGTGCCTGATGGTCATCGTTTGACCGTAGTCGGGAAGCTCGGGTATATAAGTCCGGATATCGTCTTCCAGCGTCAAACGGCCCGACTCGATTAATTTCAGCACCGCTGTTGCCGTAAATTGTTTGGAAACGGATGCGGCTTCGAAAACGGCATCGGTAGTGAGTGGTGTGCCCAGTTCGCGGCTGGCCAGCCCCACGGCTTTTTCGTAAAACGGCTTGCCTGCCATGCTGGCAATGATGACTGCACCGGGCGCTTTAACGTCGCGGGAGGCCAGCAATTTGTCAAACGCCTGTCCCAGCGATCGCTCCAATCCGGTCTGTGCATTCACCATGTGAAACCAGAAGAAGCAGAGGGCTACCGCCCAATTTTTTTTCTTCATAATCAGTATTTAGTCGATTAGGAGTGCCCGCAATGCGGTTCTCAAAAAACGATAACACAAAATTAACCAATTGATGAAAGTTCATTTTACCACCATTACTGACCAATAAACCAATATTAACTAGGCCCTACATTGGCGATGCAAAACGGTGAAAAAATGGGGTGGCTGAAGTAAAAAAAAGGTGCTTTTGTCAAAAAAGCACCCGTATTACACTACTTGCATATAGAAAAATGGGTCAATAAAAATCGTGCTCGGAAAAAACCTCGATGATTTTCCCTTTGACCGCGTACTTTTGGATGTATTCACTCGGTGTCATGCCCAATGCGCGCCGAAATACGCGATTAAAGGTAATGGTATTAATAAAACCGCAATCATAAGCGACTGATGCAATGGTCGGGTAGTTTCCGCTTAGTAATTTTTCGCACGCTTTACGTATACGAAGGTCGTTCAAAAACGAAAAATACGTTTTGCGCGTGTATTTTTTAAAATATGAGCAGAATGCATTGGGAGTCATGCAGGCAAGTCTGGCGACATCTTCCAGCGCAATTTGATCCATATAATGCTCCAGCGAATAGCGGTACACGGTATTCAGCCGATCCGATACGGTTGGCGACTCCACATTAAGGACGGCCGACAAGGGCTTCCAATCCACCTTTGCTTTGATTTCAATGAATAATCTGACCAGTTGGAGAAAGGCCATGAACCGGTCAAGTCCAAGTTTGGTATGGCTATGGGTCATCGCTTGGGAAGCGAGTTTTACATAGGCTGCGGGCACTTGGAGCCCTGCATCGGCTTCCTTCAAAAAATTAGACACGACGGACAACTCGGGGAGGTAGCTCGAGATGCCCGAAAATGCCCTCCGGTGGTCGATGTACAAGCAAAGCATATTAATGGACTCCTGGTTGCCGTCGGAGGCCTCAAACAGGTGAGGCTGATTGGATCCGACCAAGTAAATCTCCCCAGGTTTGAAAGGCTGCACATGATTGCCGATTACGGCGTTACCTGTACCACGTTTTACCCAAATAATTTGCATTTCGCGGTGGTTGTGGAGATAAGGCACGGGGTACGTGTCCTGAAAGACAATTGAATGCTCCTCAGGCTCATATGGTGTCATTTGATGTAATACACGCATGTTTCTCTTTCATTAGCTCCCACTTAGTCGCTACAGCTATTAATTGGTTAGCCGCATCCACAGGGTCGGACGAGGCTGCTACAGATACAAAGGTACTTTTTTTTCAATATTACACAAGGGTTTCAGCAGACCCATTGCATCAACATCCCACAGATGTATCCGGCATAGTTTCCTACCGCATAGCCCATTACAGAAAGCAATACAGCTACCGGCACCAGTGCTGGACTGAATCCCGCCGCCACCGCCGATGCGGTAGGTACGCCTCCGACGCTGGCTTCGCTGGCCACGGCAAGAAAAAAGTAGCTGATTTTGAACATTCGGGCCACTAGAAAAATGACGACCGCATGGATGGCAATCCAGATAAAGCCGATGACGATAAGCCCCGGCGTGTCAAAGACGTTGAGGATATTCATCTTCATGCCTATCGATGCAATCAGGATATACAGGAAGACGTTGCCTACTGTAGTAGATCCGATGCGTTCCAAATTTCTCGCCCGGGTAAACGACAGCAGAACACCAAATGTCGTGGTCAGGATGATCAGCCAAAGGAACTCGTTGGTGAGGTTGAACCTGGCTAGTTGGGGTGCAACAGCCTTAATCCAGGGCACGATTTTGCCAATCAATAGATGAGCCAAGCCGGTTGCGCCGAGCCCTACCGCCAAAATCAACATCATCTCAGGCATGGTCGCCATACGCCGCTCAACGGTGTTGGTGTTTTTAAATTGTTGCTCCAGTCCGGCTGTATCCCCGTCGTCAGCGCGCAGCCATTGGTTAATTTTTTTCTTTTTGTGTACCCCGTACAAAAGTGTCGCTAGCCAGATGTTCGATATCAGCACATCCAAGGCAATCATGCCGGAATATAAGCGCGCACTGGGCTTGAATACCTCATACATTGCCGCCATATTTGCGCTTCCGCCAGTCCAGCTTGCCGCCACGGTGCCCAGTCCCCGCCAGGAGGCGTCCTCTCCTTCACCCCCTACAATGACGCCGGGAAGCAGCGCCTTGCCGATGATGACGGCCAGCGGTCCGCCGATGACTATCCCAAGTGCGGCGGCAATAAACATGAGTCCTGCTTTTTTGCGTAGTTTCCAGATCTCTTTAAGGTCTACGCCCATGATGAGCAAGATGAGGCTGGCCGGCAGCAGAAATTGGGACGCTACGGTGTATACGGCCGAATTGTCGCCCGAGATAACACCTGCCGTATTTAATATACCCGGCAAAAAATAACAAAGTAGAATAGGCGGCACGACCTGGTAGAATTTCCTGAAGAACGGAAGCGGGCTATTGGCAGTATACAATACGGCGGCAAGAATGATCAGGAGGAAGGCAAGGACGACAGCATCCTGTTCGAAAATCGCGTTATTCATGTTGCAATAATAAGCAACTCACAGCGCCGTGATATGCAATAGTTACGGGGTACTAAACCAATATTATGCGCCACCACGTAGCGGCCCAGCAGTGGCCATTATTTGCATAAAAAATGTTTACAGGTGGGTAGCCAATGCATAGCGAGAACCTCGAACAGTCCGGTAACTTTGTGCATGGATTTGCAAAAAGAAAAAATAGCTTTATTAACCGGTGGATACACGCCAGAGCGCGGAATATCCTTCAAAAGCGCGCTCAACGTAGCCGAGAAGCTTGATCGCAAGCGCTTCGAGGTATACCTGATTTACATCGTTCCGGAGGGGTGGTATTATGAGAGCGAGGGTGGGGTGCGCCATGCCATAAACCGGCATGACTTTTCGTTGGCACTACCCCAAGGGATCGTTCATTTCGATGTGGCCTTTATTTGTATACACGGTGTGCCGGGCGAAAACGGGTGCATACAGGGATACCTCGAACTAACCGGAATTCCCTATACCTCGTGCAGGCAACAGGCTGCCGCACTTACGATGAATAAGTTCTTTACCAAAGCTGCGGTCTCGCACCTTCCTGGGCTCCATATCGCCAGATCAGTGATTATTAATGCCGGATCGAGCGCCTTGGAGGAGCTCCGCGGCGCAGGACTGCGCTATCCGGTATTTATCAAGCCCAACACCGGTGGCAGCAGCATCGGCACGGCCAAGGCAGCCAACGAGGAGGAGGCTTGGGCGGCACTCGATACCGCATTTGATGTAGACTATTCGGGGCAGATTATAGTCGAGGAATATATCGAAGGCACGGAGTACTCAGTAGGCGCCTTTCTGCGCGATGGCGCGGTAGAGGTACTGCCGCCCAGCGAAGTGATTTCCGAGCGGGAGTTTTTCGATTTCGATGCCAAATATGGGTCTAGTAGTCCCGTAGACATTACGCCGGGCCGGATTGCGGGGCCCGCGCTGGATGAGCTCCGTACACTGGTTTCTGCTGTGTTCCGTGCGCTAGACTGCCATGGAGTCGTACGGATTGATTTCATTCAGGAGCGCGTTTCCGGAAGATTTTTCTTTTTGGAAATCAACACGATACCGGGGCAGACGGACAGTAGCTTTATCCCTAAGCAGCTACGTGCTGCCGGATTTGACGTGTCTGCCTTTTTCAGCCAGCTGATCGATGAGGCCTATCGCCTCGTTCCAAAAATCACCGTTTAAATATTTAATAATCTACTATACGATTTACGGCCATGAACATTACCACGATCACGATCTACCGCTTCAGCATCCGCATGGAACCATTCACCATAGCCACCGGCACGATGAATCATGCGCAAAACCTACTTGTGCGTATCGCTACTGATACGGGGATGGAAGGCTTCGGCGAGTGCTCGGCGTTTCCGGCTATTGTTGGCGAGACGCAGGATACCTGTTTCGTCGTGGCGCAGGCCTTTGCCCGCATTTGGAAGGGCAAGGATGCTCTGGATATTACCGAGCGGCTTGCCGAGCTCGATGCCTATACTGCAAAAAACCCTACGGTGAAAAGCGCATTTGATATGGCGCTGTTCGATTTAGTGGCCAAGCATGCAGGGCTTCCACTCTACCGCTACCTTGGCGGTGAAGCAAGGCAAGTAGTCTCTGACATAACCATCGGGATAGGGCCGCTTGCCACAATGGTGGCTACCGCCAGACGGTATGCTACGCAGGGTGCCACGGCGATCAAGGTCAAGGTTGGTAACGATGTCAACACGGACGTTGCAAAGATTGCCGCCATCCGGCAGGCAGTAGGCCCAAAGATAGCGATCCGGATCGATGCAAACCAAGGCTGGACATTTCGGCAGGCGATTTTCGCCCTCCAAGCAATGGAGGCAATAGAGGTTGAGTTTTGTGAGCAGCCGTTGCATACTTCGGATGACGAATTGTTATACGCCTTGCGCCAGGCGGTATCCATCCCAATCATGGCAGACGAAAGCTGTTATTCAGCCCGCGACGCTAGAAAATTAGCCAGAAACCGAAGCTGCGATTACATCAACATCAAGCTAGCGAAATCGGGCGGCATCCACGAAGCGCTAAAGATACATCAGGTTTGCCAGCAAGAACGAATAGCCTGCATGATCGGTGGCATGCTCGAGAGCCGGCTGGCGGTGACAGCCAATCTGCATCTGGCTTACGCTTGCTCCGGCATACACTTTTTTGATCTCGACAGTGCGCTCCTCGGCTTATTGGAAGATCCGGTTATCGGGGGAGCAACCTATGACCGCTATCTGATGACTTTGCCAGACGCAGCAGGTATTGGTGCTTCGGTGGATGAGCAATACCTGAAGGGTCTGGAACAGGTGATTGTGTAAACACGCAGGAGGAGATTGACCACGTATCATTTGGCAGGCCAACCGAAAAACTGGCGGTCGGTTCCTGCCATTTTTTCGGCACTGTTAGCGTTTCTTCATCGAATTGTTAAAAAACGCCAAAACTTTTGCCTTTGCCAAAACACTGCACCCGTTTTGTCGTTAAAAAGGCATATGAAGAAGCTATTGATGATCCTGACATCCCACGCCGATCTGGCGGACGGAACAAACCAGACCGGCGTATGGCTGAGCACATTTGCCGATGCCTATTACGAATTTATTAAGGCTGGGTTTGAGGTGACGGTTGCTAGTCCCAAAGGGGGTAAGCCGCCGGTAGATCCATTAAGCGAAGAAAGCGACTATACAACGGAGGGTATAACCACCTATCACGACGACTTGATGGCCAAGATGGAGTTTGGAAACACCTGGAGCCTGGACGAAGTCGGTTCGTTGGTTTACGATGCGGTCTATATCGCTGACGGGCACGGAGCCCTATGGGATATGGCAGACGATGCCCGGCTGGGTAAGATCCTGTATAGCTGTCTGCTAAACAATACCCCCGTCGCGATGGTGGGCCACGGGGTGGCCGCGACGTTTGCATTGGCCAAACTTCGCCCGGACGCCTTGAGCGGACTGCGCATCACCGCCTTTACCGATACCGAGGAAGCGCTGTTGAAGCGGCACCGCCACATACCGTTTAGCCTCACGGATCGGCTGAAAGCTTCCGGTGCCCAGTTTACCCACGCGATTATCCCCTTTACGCCGCATGTAGAGGCAGACGGCATTTTCATCACCGGTCAGAATCCGGCATCGGCGGCTATGGCCGCGCAGGAACTGATGGGACGTGTTGAAGTGGAGCAGCTCTTTTGCGGTTAGTGCCTTGCCTGCCCACGGCCGGCGAGGACGGGCCGTCGCAGGCGGTCGCCGCCTGACGTGGGCAGTATAAAACTTCACAATAAGCTAATCTTAGGTCAATGCCGGCTTGATGTTGCTGCTGTATCCTTGCCCGGTGTAATGGAGCGACATACAGACGCCGATTTGCTGGCGTTGATTCGGCAAGACGATCATCAGGCATTCAGCCGGCTGATGGGAAAATACCGCGCAGCGCTGGTAGGTTATATACGCAAGCGGGTGGGGAGCGGCCAGGAGGCCGAAGACCACGTGCAGGACATTTTTCTCTCCTTATGGCAAAACAGGCATCAGGTGGGCCCCGACCCTTCGGGCAGCCTGGCGGGTTACCTTTATACCGCTGCCAAATATACCGTCATTGACTGCTATGCCAAGCGCAGATCTGAAATTCCCTATGGCGATATGCTCGGCGAGATCCTCGATATTGCGGCGCATGAGCAGGTCGATACGGATTACCTGGTCGCCGAGTTGCAGGCTATCATCGGCCATGAAATTGCACAGATGCCCAACCGGCTGCGGCAAGCCTACCAGCTGAGCCGTGAAGAAAACCTTTCCATCAAAGAAATCGCCCGCCAGCTCATGCTTTCCGAGCAGACGATAAAGAACAACATTTCGGCCGCGCTGTACCAGCTGCGCAGCGCCATCCGCCGGTATAAGGAGGGCGTTTTGGCCGCCGTGATCCTCCTCCGGTTTGCTATCCAGTTATTTAACGATTGTTTAACCTTGCTTTAAAGTACTTCCCGCCCGCTTGCGAGATATAGAGGGCGATGGAAGACAACAAACCAAACGACCAGCAGATCCGGGATCTGCTGCGGCGCTACGTAGCCGGCGAGGCCAGCGATGCCGAGCGCCGGGCGGTGGATGCCTGGTACCACCTTTTTGTCGATCAGGCCGCGGCGCAGCAGGCAGAAGAGGCGGAGGGGCCGCGCGCCAAGGGAGGCGGGATGACTACGCTACCTGCGCGGCCGGGTGTTTTCCGGCGCTACCGCTGGTGGGCGGTTGCCGCATCGCTGCTGGTTGCCGTATTGTGGGGTGGCGCGCTGCTGTTGCGGAGTGGCCACGAGCCGCAGGGCAAGCATAGCGCCGCCGTGCGCCTTTTCAGCAGTGCCGAACACCGCAAACGGATCGCGCTGCCGGACGGCACCGTGGTGATGCTCAATGTACACAGCCAGCTCGAAGTGCCCCAAGACTTCAACGCCGGCCATCGGCATGTGGCGCTTACCGGCGAGGCATTCTTCGATGTCGCCAGGATGCCGGAAAGCCCCTTTTCTGTGCGGTCAGGCATGCTTACCACGCGGGTGCTGGGCACGTCCTTCAATGTAGAGGGGTATGCCGAAGATCAAACAGTGAAGGTCGCCGTGGTAAGCGGGCTTGTCGAGGTGTCGAAAGCCACGGCCGGCAAACCCGATTCGCTGTTGTCCGGGGGCATCTCCAAAAACCAGACCCTTACCTTCCGGAAAGACGACGGTTCGGTAGCCATCCGGACCGAAGACAGCCGCCTCATCAGCGCCTGGCAAACGGGCGAGCTCGATATCAACAGGCTCACCCTACCTGAGTTGGGCCACAAGCTGGCCCGGCATTTCAACCGCACGCTCGTCATCGACCCGCGGTTGACCGATGATACACGGTATACGATACATTTCGCCAACGAAGATCTACGGGAAATCATGGACGTGCTTGCCGAGATGACCCATGCAAATTTTGAAGAGAAAGGAGGTAAATTGCTGATACAATCCAACTAAAAAAAACCGGGCGAAGTGCCGCTCGCCCGGAATCTTTCGAAGATGTACTTTAATGAAATTGCGAATCCACTAAAGACAATCAAAAATGCAAAAAACTTTAAGTTATACCAATATTTTATTCAGGATGAAACTTACACTTGCCATGGTGTTGGTGTCCTCCGCGGTGCTGCTGGCCAACCCACTTACGGGGCAGACGCTCAACGAGGTGACCTTGTCCATCCATGTAAAGCAAAAGGCTTTAAACGAAGTCATATCGCTTATCGAACAGAAAACGCCCTTCATCATCGGCTACAGCAGCGACGTGCTGGACGGCGACGAAAAAATCTCCGTGCAGGCAAACAACCTCAGCGTGGCCGACGTGCTGGCGATGATTACCGGGCCGCGCAACGTATCGTTCAGGCAGGTGTCTGCGAGGTATGTGCTTATCGAGCCGGCCGCAGCTGCGGCCGCAGGCCCCGGCGGTGAAGCCCAGCAGCCGGGCCCCGTACGGGGGCAGGTCACCGACAAGCACACCGGGCGCACCCTTCCCGGCATTACGGTGAAAGCCAAGGGCAGCTCCGCGACCGCGCAGACCGATGCCAACGGCGTGTTTTCCATTGCCTTGCCCGCGGGTGAGCGGCAGCCGGTGCTGCTGTTTAGCCATGTGGGGTACCGCAGCCAAGAAGTGCCCGTCGAAGGCGATCGCCAGCAGCCGCTGCACGTACAGCTGGAGGCCGACCTGCTTGGGCTGGAAGAGGTCGTCGTCACCGGGCAGGGACTGAGCGTCTCCAAGCGGCGCCTTTCTACCAATGCCGCCGTGGTCAGCGAACGCCAGATCCGGGATGTGCCCGCCACCCGTATCGACCAGCTGCTGCAAAGCCAGCTGCCCAATGCGATGATCAAGCTGTCGGGCGGCCAGAGCGGCGCTACATCCATCATCCAGACCCGTGGGTTCAACTCGGCATTTGCCAACTCCACGCCCATCATCTACGTGGATGGCGTACGTGTAGACAACCTCAACACCGCCCCCACGCTGGGCATGAACCTCTCTGGCGGTATCTCGCAGGGAGCTTCTACCAGCGCGCTGTCCGACCTGCCGGTGGAAAACATCGAGCGTATCGAATTTATCAACGGCGGTGCCGCCACCACACTGTACGGTTCTGACGCTGCAAACGGCGTACTGCAGATTTTCACCAAGAAAAACGGCACCGGCAGGGCCTCCTTCTCCGTTGGGGCGGATATGGGCGTGGAGACCCCCACGGCCGATTTCCATTATTTCGATCGCACCAAAGACGTACTCTACCAAAACAGCTTCTACAACCGCTATACCCTCGGGCTCAACGGTAGCACGGCGGGCTTCGGATACAGCCTGGCCGGTTCATTCAGCGACGCCAACGGGGTGCTCATCCACGATCAGAACCACCAGCGCAAATTCAACTTCCGCCTGGGCATGAATGCCCAGTTGCTGGAGGGGCTTACCTACGAGAGTTCGTTTTCTTACAGCAACCAGGGGCTGTCGCGCGTGCGCAACGGCAACTCGGGCGGGTACTCGGGGCTTTGGTTTGTAGAAGACGGCGCTTCAAAAATCATCGGACCGGGTTTCAATCCCGTGCTGGACGAGCTGTCCGATGCCGATTTTGCAGTGTATAAGTCATTCGTCGACTCGGCCGAGCGGCTGCAAGACAACCGCTCCATGGTCAATCGTTTCCAGACCTCGCAGTCGGTCAGCTACCGCTCCCCATCGGGCATCGTGCTCAAGGGCACGGCCGGCGTAGACTTCCGCCAGCAGCGCGAGCGATCTGCCGTGACCATGGCCTACAACCGGCACATCCGCTCGAACAACACGGGGTCGCTGTCCAACTTCATGCGCAGCTTCCTGGGGCTCACCTTTGACCTCAATGCCCAGTATGACTGGCAGGTAGGCGACTTTTCGTTGCTCACCACGGTGGGCGGCCAGCTCTTCCGCACCGAAGACCGCCAGGTGGCCTACATCGGCCAGGATATCCGTGATGGCGCCCAGACCATCGGCCAGGCGGCCACCCGTACCAGCAACGAGTTTTATGCCGAGGTGGCCAACTACGGGGTGTTCGTGCAGGAAAACATCGGCTACCGCAACCGCTATTTCATTGATTTCGGTGTGCGGGGCGACGGCAACTCCGCGTTCGGTTCGTCCGTGGGCATCCAGTATTACCCCAAGGTGGGGCTGTCTTACATCCTGAGTGCCGAACCGTTTTTCGCCGCCATGGGCCAACAGGTGCTCAACACGGTGAAGATACGGGCCAACTACGGCGTTTCCGGCAATTTCCCCACGCCCTTTGCGCATGAGCGCACCATCGCCTTCTCCGGTTTCGGCGGCGGCCAGTCGGCCACGTTTGGCCATCCCGGCAATCCCGACCTGCGGCCGGAGAAAACCTACGCCCTGGAGATTGGCCTGGATATGGGCTTCTTGCGCGACCGGCTTTCGCTCTCGGCAAACTATTTCAACAACGAAACGCGCGACGCACTCTTCAACGTACCACCCGCCGCCTCGTCAGGCGTAGGCAGCTCGCTGCGCAACATCGGCCGCATCGAAAACAAGGGGTTTGAAATTGCGGCCAACGCGCAGGTGGTCGACAGCGAAAAGTGGGGGCTCAATGTCCGTGCGTCGGCCAATACGGTAGACAACATCGTCGCCAGCACAGGCGGTGCCCCGGCGTTCAACATCAACGGGCTCACCTCGCGTACGGTGCAGATTGTCGTGCGCGAAGGCTATCCGGTGGGGTACATCTCCGGCAACTACGGGGTGTTTGACGAAAGCGGGTTGATGGTCGAGACCATACCGCTGTCTTTCCTCGGGTCTACGATACCCACCCTCACGGGAAGTTTCGGTTTCAACCTCCGCTACCGGCAGCTTTCGTTGTTTGCCAACGCCGACTACCAGCATGGCGGCTACCTCCACAACTGGGATAAGCAGTTCCGCATCAACTACGGCGCTTCCACCGCAGGCGTTCCGGCGGCCGAAATCGAGCAGAACGGGTCCATGAATTGGCTGAATTACTCGCAGCTCTTCGTGGAGCGCAGCGATTTCATCAAGGTGCGGACCATCGGGCTGGTGTATAACCTCAAGGCCGGAGCACTTCTCCGCCGCATAAACAATGCAAGTATTGGTTTTACGGCCGTAAATCCGCTGAATTTCACCGCATCGGCCTCCGATCCCGAAGCCGTAATGCCCGGCGGGGCGCAGGGGCAGGGCTCAGCAACCACCGGCGGCATCAACTATGCCGCACATTCGGCAGCCCGCCAGTTTCTCCTTTCGCTCAAGTTCAGTTTGTAACCACCTCAAAAAAATACGATGAAAACGACCCTCACATGGATAACACTAGCACTTGCCGCGACGGTTTCGTCGTGCTCGCTGGTGGAATTCGAAAACCCCAATATTACCGACGAGACATTCCTCGGCACGCCCGAGTCGGCCGAAGTATGGTTGAACGGCTTGCAGAAGCAGCTTGCCCAGACGCTCAACCAGACCGTGGTGTTTGCCGAGATGGTGTCTGACAATTATTACAACAACAGCTCGTTGTCCAACCAAGTGTTTGACATCCCCACGTTGCTGCCCGAAGACCTGGATATAGACAACGTGCAGCGCGAGCTTGCCCGGCTGCGCGCCATGGCCGTCTACGGCGTGGAAAGGGTGGTACCCGCCGCCGCGGACGGCACCCGCGAACAGCTGGCCGAGATGTACTTCTATGCGGCCTATGCCAGCCTGCTGAGCGGTGAGCTGTTTGCCTCGCTGCCGGCCGTAGAAGCGGGCCCCGTGTTGCCGGCTACGGCCCACCTTGAAAACGCGGTCGGCTACCTACAGCAGGGCCTGTCGCTGACCGCCGATGCAGGCCGGCGTACGGTCTATACGCTCGCGCTGGCGCGGGCCTACCATGGGCTGGGCGACCGGCAGCGCGCGGCACAGCTGGCACAGGAGGTCATTGCGGCCGATCCGCTGGTGCTGCGCAACGCCGTCTTTGACGGGCTCAACGGCGCATCGAACCTGATGCAGACCTATACCTTCAGCAGCTCCACGAATACGCTGGCGCCCCTGCCGAGGCTTGATTTTCTTGATCCCAAGTACTTTCACGTCGGCAACGCCAGCGCCGACCAGAAGCCGATAGCTTTGCTGAAAGGCGAGGAAGCCTTCCTCATCGCCGCGGAGGCCGCCATCGGCAATGGCGACCTGCCCGGAGCGAAGGCGCTGCTGACCCGGTTAGTCGGCGAGGTCGTGTCGGCGCGGCCGGTGGCGTCTGTCGATGGCCGCCATGCCGAGCGCAAGGGTACGCGCAGCGACTACCCCCTGTCGGCCGCCACCAAGGTGCGGTTTGCGCCGGGCGGCCCGTTGCGGGAAGGCCTCGTGCTGGGCCGGGGCGATGGCAACATTACCGTGCACCGCGTATCGGGCACCTCCGTGACGGAAGCGGAGATTGCCGCTGCCGGTGATGCCGATGCGCTGCTGTACCTGCTGTGTCTGCTCCGGCAGGAGATCTTCATGTCCGAGGGGCGGCGCATGACCGATCTGGGCATCCGGTTTCCGATATCAACCATCGAGCAGCAGAACAATCCCAACGTCAGCGCCCAGGACACGCGGGCCACGATACCGTCCTTTATCCCCGGCCAGTTGGGCATGGACGACTTTGAGCACGACGAGGCTGCGGGCGTTGTGACCATCCTGCACGATATAAACCGGGTGTTGGTAGCAAATAAGGCCAGTGCCGGCATACTGCCGCTGGTAAAATAATCCACCTGAAGAAGACGAAGATGAAACATGCATTCCTATTTTTGCTGGTGATGGCTACCACATTGGCAAATGCCGTGGCAGACGATGGCGCCCGGCTCAAAGCGACTTATTTGGAGATATTAAAGCCTTACGGGGCCGATGAGGCGCTGCTGGATCGGTGCTGGGAGGAAGTGGTGGAGGCCTATACCGGCCCCCGGCGGCATTACCACAACCTGGAGCACCTGGCCAACTTTGAGCGGCATCTGCACAGCTGCAAGGACAGCCTCGAAGATTTCGAAACGGCCTACCTGGCGATGATCTACCACGATGTGGTATACTTCACCACCGACGGCACGAACGAAGACCAAAGCGCGGCCTTTGCCGACCGCCACCTGGCGCTGTTGGGCTATCCCGCAGATAAGGTAGCGCGCTGCCACGCCTTGATTATGGCTACCAAGACCCATGCCGGCAGCACCGATAGCGACACGAATTACTTCGTGGATGCTGATATGGCCATTCTTGGCGCGGATCCCGCCGCATACCAGCGGTACGTAGCCAATATCCGGCAAGAATACGGGGCGTCGCCCCAGTTTGACCGGGGCAGGCAGCGTGTGCTGCAGCACTTCCTTGATATGGACCGGCTCTTTAAGACCGATTTGTTTTTTGATCGGTTTGAAAAGCAAGCCCGCGAAAACATTGCGGCAGAGATTCGGTCGCTGCAAGCGAATTAGTGATCAGAAGCAGCTGCCCATAGGCGGCCAGCTGCCGGATTAGCTTGTTACGGGCCACGGTTGTCCGGCGGTTTACCGCAGGTCGGCCGTGGCCTTTATCCTGTTTGTTTATTATGATAAGCAAAATCTTTGGATATTTGTATATTAACATATACAAATGGGGCAATGCCGACATTGGCAACGTCAGGGAAACCTTTTTTGCCAACCAGCTTTCCTATCGCCATCAGTTGGAGTTTCCCGAGAGGGGCGACTTTTTGATCGACGGCCGGTATGTGTTTGAGATAGGCGGAAAGGATAAAACCGGAGGCCAGCTGAAAGGTGTTGGGGAAGGGTATGTTGCCGCTGATGGCATAGAATACGGCACATCTACAAAGATTCCGCTGTGGCTCTTTGGGTTTTTGTATTAAGGTGATACCGGCCGTTACCGTCCGGACACACCGTTTTATTGTCATCCACGTTAAACCGCCCATTTTTGAACGTAAACGTATCATCCATATGGCAGTCCTGCCAAGCGTAATATTGATGGTTCTGGTAATAGTCGGTATCATTGACGTAGCGAAACTCGCCGGGCGGGTTTGTCGCCGGGTTCTCGTCCGTAAGTGTGGCTCGCCTGCATGCGCCGTCCACTGGCACGCGGCATCCGCGCGGCCGGAAACAACCTGTCCATTGCGGCTGAAGACGTTTCAAACCATGTTCGTTATGTCGCTTAAAACTGTATGTTTGCAGAAAAGGTTAATCCAATTCATGCCAAATAAACGAGATTTATCAGACAAGGGTCTTATTTTGGGAATCAAGGCTGGGGAAGAATGGGCATTTAGGGCCGCTTTTGATCGGTATTACAATCGTTTGCTGCGGTTCGCTGTATCCTATCTCCACGACGCCGACGTGGCAGAAGACATCGCACAGGACACCTTTATTTTACTTTGGGAATACCGGTCAAGCTTGCAGGAAGATACCCCGCACCTGTTTGCCTTTTTAGTACAGGTTGTCAAACTCAAAATGCTGAACAGTATGGAAAAAAAGCGCAGACGTTACCAGATCGAACAGCACCTGTTTTCGCGAAGCTTACGGCAAGTTGAGCTGGATATGCACACGCTCCAGACCCTGAGTATCTCAACCATCTATCTTTCAGAAATCGAGCGATTGGTAGGTGATACCCTCGCCCATGTGCCCGAACAGACCCGCATGATATTTAACCTCAGCCGCGAACAAGGTCTTTCCAATAGAGAGATTGCCGATAAAATCGGGAAGACGGAGAAAACCGTGGAATATCATATCGGCAAAGTGCTTAAACTGTTGCGGCCTAAATTGTCAGACTACCTCAAGGTGATCCTGTTTTTCGGCGGTTTCTAAAAAAATTTCATTTTTTCTTTAGGGGTAACGCCTGCTCGCAAAATATCCATTCATTAACGGACAAAAGCGTTAATCAAATTATAAACCGTATTGCGGGAGATTTTTTTTTTAAAGTTGATTTAGAACCATGTCGGATCAGCAGCTATTGGCATATATCAGGGGAGAACTGTCCCAAGAGGAAACGGACAGCTTTTTGGACTGGATTGAGGCATCTCCCGATCATCGGGCCCGTTATCGCCTGATCCGCAACGCATGGGATTTGGTCATCCTTAGCCATAGCGACGACATGGATTCCGTTTCGGCAGACCAAGCATATCGTATGCTGAAAACGAGAATGGGAAGCCTGCGGGAGGAAGTTGCAGAAGACAAACGCCGGACGTGGAATATCAGCGGTATCGCCAAGATAGCTGCCGCGATATTGCTAGCTGTCACGGCAAGTTGGTATTTTCTCAGGCACCGGAGTGATACCATCGGCTACCACCACATCGAGGTCTCCGTAGGACAGCGGGTGAAACTGGTACTTGCCGACAGTACCATCGTTTGGCTGGCGGCAGGAAGTGAGTTTACCTACCCCGAGCGATTTGATCGGCAAAAAAGATACGTCGTGCTGAACGGTGAAGCCCAGTTCCACGTGGCGACCGACAAGCAAAGGCCTTTTGAGGTTGAAACCGCCACGCATACGGTGAGTGTATTGGGAACTGAATTTAATGTCTATGCGTACGATGAGGCTTCCCATTTTGAGACCACTTTATACGCCGGTTCCGTCTCGATACGGAACCACCGGTCGACAAACCAAAACATCCAACTGCAACCCGGCCAAAAGTTGAGCTATGACAAGGGGCGGGCCAGCACCAGGCTTCAGCACGATATCGACTCGACAGAGATGATTGACCGAATCGAAGGCTACCTGATATTTAACAAAACGCCATTTTCTGATATGGCAGAGCGGCTATCGCGGTACTATCAAAAACCCATCCGTATCAAGGATCCAGGGATCGCATCCTATGAATGTACAGGTAAATTCCATTATCAGGAAAAACTGGAAAAAATTCTCGAAGTGGTAAGGGCAGGCAGGCCTTTCGGTTACAAAATCACGGACCACGAGGTGGAGATATTTGCACAGGATTAAACCAACACGATAAAAAAAGGAGGAGTGCGTATGAAAATAGCGTAAACGATGTAATAAAAAGGTAAGGCGTGATTGCAGCACACCTTACCAAACATAGCTTAAAGTAAATAGATTACAAAACTTTAAACATAGACAAAAGTATGAAGAACAATTCATATGTGACCTGTATTGCCTTACAAAATCCAATTATACGCCTGGTAATATATATGAAACTGACCATTACCTTAATTACAATCTGTTCATTGGTATTAAGTGGCAAGGAGGTATACGCGCAGAAGGAGCGTGTAACCCTGAATGTAACAGCCACGAGCATCAGCGATATCTTGAAAGCGATAGAAAAACAGACGCCCTATCTGTTTTTCTATAACCACAAGGAAATCAGCGCCGAGGAGAAGCGAACGTTATCATTGCGAAACGAACCGCTGAATCAGGCCCTTGCCGAATTATTTGCCGGTACGCAGATTTCCTACAAAGTAGTTGACCACCATATTGTCTTGTCGCCTTTATCGCAGCTAAACTCACTTGGAAAAGTGCTTCAGTCGGCGGTTTCGGGTACGGTACAAGCGGACGGGGTGCCTTTGGCCGGCGTAAACGTAGCCGTAAAAGGAACCAACATCAGCACCGTTACCGACCAAAATGGCCGGTACCAAATCGAAAGCGTACAGCAGGGAGCCACCTTGGTGTTTACCTATGTCGGATATATCGCGCAAGAAGTTGCGGTGGGCGCGACGCCGGTGATTGACATCACGTTGCAAGAAGATGTACAGCTGTTGGATGATGTGGTGGTGATCGGGTACGGTACCGCTAAGAAAAGGGATTTAACGGGAGCCGTTTCCAGTATCAAAGCTGCCGAACTGGCTTCACAGGGACCGCGCAACGTGGAAGATTTGCTGCGGGCAAATGCACCGGGACTAAACGTCGGCGTTGGTACGGACGCGAAAGCCGAGGCCTCCTTGTCGATACGTGGCAACGGCACGTTGACCGCAAGCAACAGCCCGCTAATTGTCCTGGACAACGTCATTTACGAAGGGGTGCTGGCCGATATCAATCCCAATGACATCGCCACGATTGACATCCTTAAAGACGCAAGCGCCGCCGCTGTATATGGTTCCAGATCATCCAATGGCGTGATTGTGGTGACGACCAAACGTGGTAAACAGGGTAAGCCCTTGATCAACCTGGTCAGCAACACCGGTTTTGCCACTTCGGCAAATCAACCGGACATACTGGATCCCGCAGGTTTCCTTAAATTTCGCCAAGATTATAACGAAGGCCGGTTCTCAGACGATTACCTTGCCCAATACCCGCAGATGTTTGTCAATCCGGATGAACTGGTGGGGCTCAACCAACTGGACTGGTATAACTACGATCAAAGCACGCCGGTAGCCAATGTAACCCACGAACAGCTGGTGACCAAATGGCTGTCGCGCTTAAACCTGACTTCGCCAGAAATTGACAATTATTTTTCCAACACGATCACCCGATGGGACGACCTCGTATTCCAACGTGCGCTACAGCAGGACTATAGCCTTAATATTTCGAATGCGTCTGAGTATGTCTCCCAGTACTTTTCTCTGGGTTATACAGACCGTGAAGGGGTAATCACGGGAGACCGGTTTAAAAATATTCGTGCTCGGGCCAATGTCGAATCCAAAATCACCTCATTCCTTACCACCGGGGTCAATGCACAGTTCGCCTCACGAAACGAAGGGTTCCTCAAATCAGATTGGGAGCAGATGACGATGATTTCGCCATACGGCTCAAACAACCTCGACGATCCGAACAGCGCGTTCCAGCGCCGTCCGACCGGGCTGGACCCCATCAATCCATTTTACGACAATCTATATACACACCGTATCGATAGGCGCCAGAATGTCATTGCCACGCTGTTTGCGCGGGTATACCTGCCTTTCGGCATCGAGTATAACCTCAACTTCACGCCGCGTTACGAATGGTCGGAATATTATAACCATTACTCGTCAAAAGGAGACCGTTGGGCCTCAATCGGAGGGTCAGCCAGCCGGCAGCACACCAAAACGTTCAGCTGGCAGTTGGACAACATTCTGCGCTGGAGGAGGGAGTTTGCCGATATCCACAACGTCGAGGTGACCCTCTTGGCCAATGCTGAAAAAGGGCAGTACTGGTCTTCGATCGCGAACGCTCAGGGATTTTCGCCAAACGACCTGTTGGGCTTCCACCGTTTGCAGGCCGGATCCATCAACACGGTGTCCAGTAACGACACTTATAAGACCGGCGATGCCTTGATGGGCCGCCTGTTTTATTCGCTGAAGGGACGTTATATGCTGACCGCATCCATACGGCGCGATGGCTATTCGGCATTCGGCAAGCGCAACCCGAGAGCCATGTTTCCGGCGTTGGCGTTAGGATGGACATTTACTGATGAACCATTTTTCCCCGCGGTGAACTGGCTCAACTATGGCAAGCTGCGCTACTCGTGGGGTGAGAATGGCAACCGGGAGATCGGCCAATATGCAGCCTTGGCACAGATGCTATCGGGTTTGGTACCCTATATCGACCAATCGGGCAATGTCTATACCACCTCGCAGATCTATGTGGAGACCATGGCCAATTATGATCTGAAATGGGAGCGGAGCGCCTCGCACAATATCGGGCTGGACTTTGGCCTGCTGAACAACCGGGTCAGCGGTTCGGTGGAAGGCTACCTGGCTACCACACACGACTTGCTGGTAGATCGTTTGCTGCCTGATGTCACGGGCTACGGAAAAGTCACCAGCAACCTGGGCAGACTGCGCAACAAAGGGTTGGAGGTGTCCCTAACGGCAGGGATTATCCAGCGCGAACAACTGGGCTGGAATGCCACGGCCAATTTTTCATTGAACCGGCGCACGATCAAGTCGCTCTATGGCGACATGATAAACGTCGTGGACGCATCGGGGCAGGTCATTGGCCAGCGCGAATCCAACGACGAAGTAAACGGCTGGTTTATCGGCCAAGATCCGGATCGCATTTGGTCATACGAGCGGGCCGGGGTGTGGCAGCTGGGTGAAGAGGCCGAAGCAGCAAAATACGGGCTACAGCCGGGTGATTTCAAATACATAGACCAGAACGGCGATGGGCTGCTGAATAATGAGGATAAAGTGTTTCAGGGCTATAAAACCCCACGGGCCCGGCTTTCTTTTCGGAATGACTTGAGGCACAAAGGGTTTTCGTTGTCTGTGATGATCTACTCGAATCTAAATTACTACGGCGAATTCCAGCGTGCCGCAAATTCGTACTCCTTTCCGGACCGTACTTCGGACTATGCGTTTCCGCGGTGGACCAGTACCAACCCGATCAACGATTATGCCCGGATAGGATCGAAGAATGTCGGCACAAATTGGGTAAACAAGTCGTTCGTGCGTCTGGAGAGTGTTGTTTTGTCGTACCAGTTTCCGGCACAACTGCTGCTGCCCTATAAAATCCAGGGACTGCAGCTTTCGGCGAGCCTGCAGAATGCGGCGGTATTTTCTCCGCATTGGACCTTCTGGGATCCGGAAAACGGCTCAATTACTCCCCGCAATTTTAATTTTGGTGTGAACATTACCTTATAATTTACCGATTTAGTCAAAGCTCATATGATCACATATAATAAGATAAAGCGATACGCTGTCACGTCGATAGCCGGATTGACATTGTTGACCGGATGCAACAAAGATTGGTTGGATCCCAATCCACTATCTTTCTACACGCCAGAAAACACCTTCGTTGATGCGCAGGGGTTTGAATCCGCACTCGCAGCTTGCGAAAAGGTGATGTTCAGCGAATATAATGGCGATGGCATGGCGGCACTTACCGAAATGATACTTTCGGATATCGCCGTAGAAGGCACTACTGACAAAGCCGGGCCACAAATGGATATCGACATTTCGCTCCTGCCCGATGCCAATTTAAACAATACCGATTTCACGCGCGTGGGCTGGTACTGGACCAACGGCTACAAAGCAATCCAGTATGCGAATATCATTATATCCCGTATCGACCAGGGAGTTTTTGGAAGTGATGCAGAACGCGACCGCATCCTTGGGCAAGCTTATTTCCACCGGGCGTATTGGTATTACAAGCTGGTGCATCAGTTTGGTGACGTACCGTTTATCTCCAATGAAGTCACCGAAGCGCGTACCGATTATTATACCACCGACCGGTGGGATATTCTGGCATTCCTCAAGCAACAGCTTGAATGGGCCTACACGGTAGTCCCCGACGCCGTCGATCGCGGGCGCGTCAGCAAAAGTGCTATCGGCACGCTGTTAATCAAAATAAACATTGCCCTGGGCGAATTTGATCAAGCCATTTCGATCGGCCGGGAGATAGTGGCTTCACATCCGTTGATGACCCAGCGGTTTACGTCCAATGCGACCAAGCCCAACACCAATTTGATGCATGACCTGCATTCGGTGGAGGCCAAGCTTGACGCATCGAATACCGAAGGGCTTATGTATATCGTTTCGTATCCCGGTGTTCAAGGTTCGGTGAGGTCCCAGCTCATGCGTCAACTGCTGCCGCGTATCATAGGGGTGACTACCCCCGACGGTGCTACCGGTATTGTCTACACACCCAACGTAGAGCCCCAGTACGACATCAACACCACCTACGGACGCGGCATAGGGAGAGCCCGCTCTACCAACTATTACCAATATACGCTATGGACGGACAAAGAGCGCGGGGATATGCGCGGGGTGTACAACCGAGACAGCTGGATAAGCCCGGCCGATCTTTGGTACAATGATCCGGCATTGAAGAGCCGCGGCAACCCGTACTATGGGCAGCACCTGATTAAGAATCCGGCGATGTCTGTTGAAGATTCCATCCGGGCTTGGTACCAATGGCCCCATTTTAAGACCTTTGTGCCTGATCCATTGTCCGCGGATTGGTATTGGGGCGGGGAAACGCCGATGTATATTTACCGGTCGGCAGAAGTTTACCTGTTGATCGCCGAAGCTCATTATTGGAAGGGCGAAAACGCATTGGCCGCCGAGGCGCTCAACATTGTCCGGCGGCGTGCCGGCGCGGATGCCTTGACCGCGGGAGACGTTCATATCGGAGCCATTGTGGATGAACGGGCAAGGGAGCTCTATTTCGAAGAAAACAGGCACATCGAGCTGACACGCATTGCATATACCTATGCAAAAACCGGTAAGGTGTGCGAATATTTCGGTCGTACCTATTCCTTGGATCGGCTATCCGGCCCTGGTGGTGCAGGGTCCAATGTCAAGCAGGAGGGATATAATTTCTATTATGACTGGGTGATCTCCAAAAACAATTTTTACAACAAAGGCATCAAGCATCGATGGGCGGAGTATAAACTCAGTGTACACCACATCTTATGGCCGGTTCCCGCGGCGGCAATTAATGCCAATACGAAGGGGGTGATCAATCAAAATATCGGTTATCCGGGTGCCGAGAACAACGTGCCTGCAGCACGGCTGGATTTGGCGCCTTAAAATGTGTAATTTACAAGCCGTGACGTTGTTCACGGCTTCACTTTTGATTTAGATGTATTTACGAATGAAAACGAATGTAATCGCAATGCTTATAAGCATGCTAACTTGCGCTACATTGCAAGCCCAGCAAGACCAAATCAACTACGACGAGTCGAAGGTGCCCGATTACGTGCTCCCCGAACTCCTGGTCACTTCAGCAGGCAAGACCATTACCACTGCGCGCCAATGGGAACAACTGCGGCGGCCAGAATTGCTGGAACTTTTCGCTTCGCAGATGTACGGCCGTACGCCCGATGATTCGGGCGTTGGCGTAAGCTATGAACTGCTGACCGAAAATACAGCGGCATTGGGAGGCAAGGCTACGAGCAAGCAGGTAAAACTGATTTTCAGCAATGGCCAGAAGAAGCTCGAGACGCTGTTGCTGCTGGTGATACCGAACAACGCCACGGCAAAAGTCCCCGTGTTTGTCGGTTATAACTTCAAGGGCAACCATAGCACAATGCTCGATACCACCATTCTGTATTCAGACAACTTCGCCCTGGTGAAGGAGCCGGGGCACCCCGATTGGGAACGCGGCTGCCAGGCAAGCAGGTGGCCTTACGAAGACATCATCGACCGCGGGTATGCGGTGGCTACGATGTGCTATCATGATATTTTTCCTGACAAACCCGGCCTGAAGGACCACAGCGTGGTATCCCTGTTCAAGGGCTACGGCGCGGCGCCCGAAGCACCGGATGAATGGCAGGCTATCGGCGCCTGGGCGTGGGGGTCCAGCCGCATCGTCGATTATCTTGCCGCCGAACCGCGCGTTGATACGGGCAAAATTGCGATCATGGGCCACTCCAGGCAAGGCAAAGCCGCCTTATGGGCAGGTGTGCAGGACACTCGGTTTAAGGTGGTGATTTCCAACGACTCCGGTGAAGGCGGTGCCGCCCTGTCGCGGCGCGAATACGGGGAGAGCATCGCCCGGGTGAGCAGCATCCAACCGGCATGGTTTTGCCCTGCTTTTAATCAATACCGGGGTAAGGAGCAGGAGCGGCCGTTCGATCAGCATCAATTAATCGCATTGGTGGCCCCGCGGGCAGTCTATGTAGCGAGTGCCGTGGAAGACAGGTGGGCAGACCCCAAGGGCGAATACCTGGCCGCTTACCATGCCAGTCCGGTGTACCACCTGTATGGGCTTAAAGGATTGGAATCCAGCGAAATGCCGGGCCTTCATGCGCCGATCATGAAAGACATCGGCTATCACATACGCGCAGGCAAACACGATGTGACCCTGTACGACTGGTTGCGCTTCCTGGATTTTGCCGATAAACACTTCGGCAAGTAGCGGGCCGCTGCTTTATTGCCCTGCCAGGGCCATGGCCAAGCTGCGGTTGACGTGGAATGGCTGTGGCCTTATTGTTTTTAGACCATATGGATTGCAAAGCCACCGCCCGGGACCACCGATGCCTGTGTGGCATAGTCGACGAAGCCTACCAGTCCCTGCAAATGAGAATAAATGTATTGCTTATTTAGACTCGTTTCAATTAACAACAATATTTAGTAGCTTTGCGGCACTATAGAAATGGTTGTTTATGGACAACGACAGGCCGGTTAACGAAGAACAACATCATGTTTCCTTGAGTGAGGCAGACTTCCGGCTGCTTTTCGACTTGTATTGGAAGCGCCTGTTGGCTTTTTGCCAGCACCATACGGACGACGACCAGGCTGCTTTGGACATTGTACAGGATATTTACCTTTCTTTATGGCGGCGCCGCAGCGAGCTGCACATCCATGTTAGCATCGAATATTACCTGTTCCGCGCGGCGCGGATGAAAATCAGCGATTATTTCCGCGAAAAGTATAAGCGGCAGCGCCGCGATGACTGCATCAGCTCGGGATTCTGCGAAGCGGTGAACAATACCGAAGAGACCATCCATTACAACGATCTTGATCATTTTGTAGACGGGCTGGTCAACCGATTGCCCTGCCGGTGCAAGCAGGTCTATACGCTCAGCCGCAATAGCGGCCTTACCAACCGCGAAATCGCGTCACAGCTATCAATCTCCGAAAAGACCGTTGAAGCCCACTTGACGAAGGCACTGGGATACATCAAGGACAACCTTGAACTCCCGCCGCCGAAGAAAAAATAACATTTTTTCATGTGCGGCTAAGGGTATCGGTCTTCATTCCCGACTGGTGGTAAAAAAGGCTCCATGCGGGTTGATCGCCATTTGCTTGAAAAATACTGGTCCGGACATTGCACGCCCGAGGAGCGGGCTGCCGTGGAGGCATGGATGGCCGCGGGTACGCCCGATGAAGCATACCCCTTACGGGCGCCCGATGGCGAGCAAGCGCTACACGGTACCCTTTGGCAACGCATTACCGATGAGGTGGCTGGCCAACCTGACGAGGCATCCGCCCCGCGGCCGGACGAAATCCCGGAGCCATCCACACCCCGCAGACGTTCGGCGAAACGCCGGTTGTGGCTCCGGTTTTCCGTGGCGGCTACCGTGCTGTTTACGGTGTCACTTTTGCTGTATTGGGGGCAGCTGCCCACCCAGCCGCGCCGCACCGCGCTGTCGGCATACGTGCGGCATGACGTGCCCCACGGCCGCAAAACGAAGCTCACACTGCCTGATGGCACCACGGTGCATCTCAATGCGGGGAGTACCCTCCGTTATCCAGCCCGTTTTGACGAAGATCAGCGCCACGTCGTGCTCGCAGGCGAAGGCTATTTTGATGTCATGAACGATGCAGACCGGCCTTTCATTGTCTCGTTTGGAAAAACACAGGTGCAGGTGCTGGGCACGCGCTTCAACGTGCGGGAGCAAGCGGGCTTGGGCATCTGCGTGACGGTCGAAGAAGGCCGGGTGCGTTTTTCCGCCGAAGGAGTGGCAGATACCCTCCTGCTGACGGCCAACATGCAGGGCATATTCACCGGGGATGCTATGGATCACGCCACAGTCAACAGCGCCGATTTCACCGGATGGACACAGGGAACACTCTTTTTCAACGCGGTTCGGCTGGCGGAGGCGATCCCCGAGCTGGAGCGCTGGTATGGCGTCCGGTTTACGCTGAAGGACGGCGGGCTGGCCGGCTACCGTATCAAAGCACGCTTTGACAATGCGCCGCTCTCCACCGTGCTGCACGATCTGGCCTTCGCGCTGGACATCCAATACACGATCAAAGACAAGGAGGTAATTTTGTACAAGTAACCGACACCAAAAAATAACCCGATGAACCCGTCGCCAAACAAAGTCCATCGGGAAGAACTGCAATCGAACAACGCTATTCAATCACATTGTCTCAAAAATATGAACTTTTTACGATTCAACCATTCGTACGTATCAATTACGGCCAAAACGCTAGCAATTCTCTCGGCGGCCCTGCTTTGTGCCGCTGCCAGCTATGCACAGTCAACCATCCTTCAAAAACGTATCAGTATCCAGCGGGCGGAGACCACCCTGGCGCAGGCGCTGGCCTCCTTGGAGGCTGAGGCGGGCTGCACGTTTATCTACAGCCCTGACCTGCTGGATACCGATCGGAAGGTGTCCTTGCGTTACCAGAACCAACCGTTGGAAGCTATCCTTGCAGACCTGCTCGGCGATGCGGTGCGCCAGCTGGAGGTAACAGGCAACCGCATCACCCTGCAGCCGTCACGGGGCAAGGGTACTGTCAGCGGCATGGTCATGACCAACGATGGGCAGCCGGCGGCCTTGGTGACGGTAGCCATCCGTGGGGGTCGGTCGGCGCGGACAGACGAGCAGGGCCGCTACCGATTGGAAAACGTCGAATCCGGCGACCATATCATCGTGGCGAGCTACGTGGGGCTGACGCCGGTGAGGAAGCAGGTATACCTCGCTCCCGGCGGTGCGGCGAAAGCCGATTTTGTGCTCGACGAAAATGCCCAGTCCTTGCAGGAGGTGGTCGTCACCGGTCAGAAGCGCTTCACGTCGTCGGTTACCAAATCTGACGTGCCGCTGGAAAACCTGCCCATGATGGTGCAGATTATTGACCAATCACTTCTGGAGCAGCGCCAGATCACCTCCATCCGCGAAGCGGTCAGCAGCGTCAGCGGCGTCACCTACGCCAGCAGCTTCGCAGGCGGGTACGACACGTTCACCGGCCGGGGTTTCGGCCTGAACATCATGCGCAACGGCGTAGCGGTGACCAACTCGGCAGGCCAACTTTACGGCGATAACATCGAACAGATAGACGTATTAAAAGGGCCTGCCTCCATTCAGTACGGCGACATTGCGCCTGGGTCGGTGATGAACCTCGTCACGAAAAAGCCGCTTGACTACAATTACAAACGTTTTGAGCTCAAGCTGGGCCAATATAATCTCTTCCGCCCCACCGTTGACATTTCCGGGCCGTTGAATGACAGCAAGACCGTGCTCTTCCGGCTCAACTCGTCATTGGAAAAATCGGAGAGTTTCCGCGATGAAATCAACAACAGGAGCTTTTTGTTTGCGCCTACCATCACCTGGAAAATCACACCCAAGCTCATCTGGAACGTCGAGGGCGTTTACTACAACGATGCCCGCACGACCGACCCGGGCATCATATCACCAGACGGCACCTATGACGGGCTGTCCAGGCTGCGTTTTGCTACTTTCCTCGGCGAGCCGGCCAACGTTTACCGGAATACAGACGAAAACCTGTTTTCAACGCTGGAGTACCAGCTGAACGACCGATGGAAATTCCGCAACGTCACCTATTACACCAACGCCACGCGCGAATACGGGTGGATGTCATTCACGCTTGCCAGCCTGACGGAGTCTGGCGATATTGACCGCACGTATTCTTCCGAAACCGGCCAATACGGCGGCAGGGGCAGTACGGTTGATGTCCTTGGGCGCATCACCCTGGGCAGTACGGACCACCACCTGCTGGTAGGCGGCGAGTACCTGTATGACGATCGGGATCGGTCGTTATCCGGTTGGGGTACGCTGGATAAGCCGATCAACCTCTATCACCCCGTGTACGGGCAGTCCACACTGATTCTGGACAACCAGGGCACCCCCGGCGACCCCTCCACGCAGCGCAAGCGGCTTGGCGTCTACGTGCAGGATCAGATCGCCCTGCTTGACGAGAAGCTCCAGTTTCTGCTGGGTGTACGGCTAAACCGCGTAGAGCGCGCCTCCACGTGGTCCACGGGCGTAGTGCCGGACCAATACCTGCCCGATAAGCAGACGATTTTCAACCCCCGGTTTGGCATTCTGGTGAAGCCCGTACCTTGGCTGTCTGCCTTTGCATCATACACCAACTCGTTTGAAATGAATGGCCAAAACCGCTTCACGGGCGAACTCTTAGACCCGTCTGACGCCCACCAGTATGAAGCGGGGCTCAAGAGCAGCCTACTCAATGACCACCTGGGTATCACGCTGGCGGCCTTCCATATCGACAAGAAAAATATCAGCGGGTACGTCAGCGGCCTGACGGAGCCGCCCACCTTTGCGCACACCTACTACAGCCCCGAGAGCGGCACAGCGTCCTACATCGGCGCGAACCACCGCAGCAAGGGGCTTGAGCTCGACATCAACGGCCGTATCCTGCCCCAGGTTTACATCAACGGAGCCTTCTCCTATATCGATGCCACCATCGTAGCCGATCCGGCTTTTCCGGCAGGCAACCAGCTTCCCGGATCGCCCAAGTTCATCGCCAATGTATGGGCCGGCTACGAGTTCCTTAGCGGTTCGTTGGCCGGGCTCAACCTGTCGACCGGCTATTCCTTCCGCAGTTCGAACTACGCCACCGGGTACAACCTCCCCACGCAGGAGGCCCCGAGCTATACCACTGTGGATGTATCCATTGGTTACCGGCTCCAGCCGTTCTTTGCGCGGCTGAATGTAACCAACCTGTTTGACGCAAAAAGTTATACATACGGCATGTACGGAGGTTATTATCCGCTGTGGTCGCGCCGTGCGGTACTCAGCATAGGCATCAAATTGTAGTACAGTGTCCATCAAAAAAAGACTACTCCAGCTCAATGCATTTTTACACCGCTGGCTCGGATTGTTATCCGGGCTGGTGGTGTTTATCCTGGGCGTTACGGGTTGTATCCTCACGTTCCAGACGGAGCTGGAAGACCTCGTGGCGCCCTATCGGTTGGTGCAAGACCCCGTGGCGTACCACCGGTGCCCGAGCAGCGTTGTTGGCCCGCTGCTGGATTCGGTTGGCTCCGTGCAGTTGAAGACACTGAAATATCCCGGGCCGGGCCGGAGCATTACCGTAGGCTATGCGGACGGTGCAGGACAGGGCCATACCGCATACCTCCATCCCCGGGATGGGTCCATACTCCGGATCAACCGGGATGCCGTCGGTTTTTTCCCCGTGATGCTGCACCTCCATATCCGGCTGCTGTTGCCCGGCAAGCTTGGCCATGCCATCATCTCGTACGCCACGGTGATTTATATCCTGCTCCTTTTGGGCGGGCTTATCCTCTGGTGGCCCAAGAAGTGGCGCCGGAAGATCCTGCGCGATAGTTTGACCATCAGGTGGGGTGGAAGTGCCAAGCGGGTCAATTACGATCTGCACAACGTATTGGGTTTCTACACCTTTCTGCCCTCCATCATCCTGGCCGTCACGGGCATCTTCATCAGCCTGAGCTGGTTTACCAAGGGCGTCTACTGGCTGTCCAGCGGCGGCACACCGCTGCCCGAGCGGCGGCTTCCGCAGAGCGAAGTGATGGATGTGCCGGAGATACCGGCGCTGGCCGCCGTCGATTCGGTGTGGCACCTTTTGGGCCATGCAAAACACCGGACGGCGCATTCCTTGCAATTTGTGTTTCCGGAGCGGCCCACCGATGTGGTCACGGTGACGGATAACCCCTACCCGCGCACGGCCCACCTCGCCGTCATCCGGCATTTTGACCGCTACACATTCAAGCCCATACCGATGCCTCATTACTGGCAGAAAGACTACGAGCAGGCCAACCTCGGCGACAAGATAGGCCGCTACAACTTCGACGTGCACGTAGGCCGTATCGGCGGGATGCCGGGGAAAATCCTTGCCTTTGCCGTTTCGCTGGTTTGCGCTTCACTGCCCATTACGGGCTTTTTGATTTGGTACAAGCGCAATTTTGCGAAAAGAAAGAAGCGGCGGCTGTAGTATTTTACGATCAGTCGTCAAACCCCATCAGGATACCATCATACGCCGGCTTGCGCGTGTAAGCACTGTCAAAAGGCAAAGGCTGGGCATCCTGCTATCGTATCACTGCCCACCATGGCGGATTAACGTAAGGGCGATCGGCAGTACGTTTACATCAATAGAGCATCCCGAACAGCCAAAGCGGTATTTTATGGCCATTGCCCACCTCAATGTCGTCCGCAGCCACATATGCATTTGGCACGTCGGCGATTTGGCTGAAATTTTTCTTCGCACCACCTACCTCAAACACATACTGGCTGTCTACGATGAAGTCGCCCTTTTTGGCGAGGTCTACCCGTTGGCCAGCGTTGCGGAGCTGGTTTACAAAAAAGCTTTCGCGGATACTGCCTGCGTTTTTGGGCTGGGTAGAAAGCGCATAAAATAGATTGGGGTTGTCCAGCAGTAGCTTGCCGGGCTTTTCCAGCGGGCCAAGGCCCTTGCCTTCGAGATAAACCAGCTGGATCAATTTGGCCTTTTCCAGATAGTGCAGGTATTGGATCAGTGTTGTCCGACTCATTCCGATAGTCTTGGCGAGCTCCGAGATGTTGGGCTTAAAGGGTACTTGGGTAGCCAGGCTAGCCAATAGCTGGTTAATTTTGCGGGTCTGTTGCTTATCGATATCTTCGATGAAGGCCAGGTCATAAGCGATGGTCAGGTTTACCACATTGGCCAGTTGGAGGGGGTAGCCTGCCAAATCCTCTTTATAATAGGGATAGTATCCGTAGGCAAGGTACTGGCCGAATACTTTGACGGGCTTCAGGTCATTCAGTTCAACGGCCAGCGCTACGTGGTTTTCCAGCACGTCTTGCAAGGAGACCGCAGGCTGTTCAACCCCGTGTTCAAAGGAAAGAAACTCGCGGAACGAAAAGCCCGCAAGGTGATGGATGTGGGCACGTCTGCTCAGGTCGACCTCTAAGGAAAGCATCTCGATGATTGAAGATCCCGTGAACACCAGGTGGATATCCCGGTAAAAGTCGTACAGATTTTTAAGTTCACGGGCCCAGCCATCGTATTTATGTACCTCATCAACAAACAGGTACCTGCCGCCGGACTTGCGGAATGCTTCTGCCGTTTCCACGAGCGTATGATTGGTAAAATAGAGATCGTCCAAGCTGATGTACAGCTTTTCATCGTCAGCTACGTCGAGCATTTTCATGCGCTGAAGCATCAACGTCGTTTTGCCGGCACCCCGAGCCCCCAAAATACCGATCAGCCTGTTCTGCCAGTTGATGCGTTGGAGGAGCGACCGCTGGAAGCCCAGTTCGGTTTGTCGCAACAAAATAGCGGATTTTTCCTTGAGGATATCCATTTGTAAATTGTCTTTTAAGAAAGACAAAATTACCAAAAAATGTTTTCATATGAAGACATTTTGTTTAGTGTTGCCCTTTCCGGTAACGCCAGCCGCGGAAACCCCGGCATTTATGTCCGTGCACGGCTCATTCATTCGCTGTATGCGTCCCGGCCGCATACAGCTTTTCTTGAAGCACTCACGGTGGGAGGCCAAAAGATCAGTCGTCAAACCCTGCCAGGATACCGTCATACGCTGGTTTGCGTGCGTAAGCGCCGTCAAAAGGCAATGGCCAGTCCGGTCTGTTGTACGTGCCGGGTATCCAGCTGTCCGCATCGGTTACGTTCCATGTGGTGATACCGAAACGCTGCGCTTCGGGTAGGCCCGTAAACGTTGAGACAATGTGGTGATACGCCTGTTTCTGGCGTTCTGCGAGGTCGGCCGTAAAGGTGAGTTGCGGGTCATTGCCCGGGTTCATGGCGATGTCCAGCTCGGCAATGTGCACCAGCAGCCCTGTCGCTGCCGCGGTAGACTCGATGGCCGCGGTGTGGAAGTGATCTTCGCGGTTATACCGGGTGTGCATCTGCATCCCCACGCCATGGATAGGCACCCCGGCCGCTTTCAGGCCGTTTACCAGGTCAATGATGGCGTTGCGCTTGGTCGGGCCGTACTCGTTGCCATAGTCGTTGTAAAACAAGAGCGCATCGGGGTCAGCCTCATGGGCATACTCAAATGCGCGGCCGATGTATCCCGGCCCGAGTTTTTCAAGCCATATCGATTCGCGAAGGCCATGGCCATCGTTGTCCAGCGCTTCATTGACCACATCCCACGATCCCACGCGCCCCTTATAGCGGCCCACTACGGTCTGGATGTGCGTTTTAAACACCGCTTCCCAAGCTGCCGAGTCGCCTTCGAAATCGGCCAGCCAGTCCGGTATATTTTTGTACCAGATCAGCGTATGGCCATGCACCCGCATGCCATGCTCCTCTGCAAAGTCGACCAGGTAGTCGGCATCCGCCCAGTCAAACGCGCTGCTTTCGCGGCGCAGGAAGTGCAGTTTCATGGCATTTTCGGGCGTAAGGCTGTTGAACTCGCGGATCACCAGATCGCGGTAATTGGGGTTGTTTTTCAGCAAGCCTATGTTTACCGCCGCACCGAAGGGGTAGGGTGATAGCGATCTCAGCGCCGTATCAATGTTCGTTTCTACCGTATCCGTGTCGTTATCGTTGCTGCCCGGCATTACATGGATGTCTTTGGCACAGGCAAAAATCAGGAGTGACAGCCCCAGGAGGCCGTGCAGATAGCGTTCCATCATTGTTAAGTTAAATCGTTAAAAAAAATTGCTAGTTAGTATGCAGCTTCCATTTCATCGTAGAACGATTTGAGAATGAAAAATGCCTTTTTCTTATGCCCGGTGGGCGCGTATAATCCTTTTCGGTTCCAGAAGTCCTGGTAGACGGGGTGCTGGCGGCGCGGCGAGCGGAAGTCTACCAACACCCAGGGCGTCATGCCACGCAGGGTGGGAATGGCCCTGAGCATCTTCAGCTGGTTGATGTACAACGATTCCTGGTACTCCTCCGACCAGCGTGTATGACTATCACCGTGGAATCCAGCCAAAGCGCCGCCACCGAACTCACTGATGACGACCGGTTTGTCAAAGGCGATGTCAAAGGTGTAGTCGGCAATCCCATCGGGGGTACCACCCCAATACCAGCCGGCATACTCATTGAAGCTCACCAGGTCAATCAGCTCGCCCAGGGAGTCGTTGAGGATCACTGTTTTCCCTTCGCGGTGCACCTCCAGTGCGGCGGCCACCAAGCGGCTGTCATCGTGTGCACGCGCTTCGGCCACCAGGCGGCTCATAAAGGTGTAGCGGGCATCGCTCAGGGGTGTCTCATTGCCCACGGACCATACGATTACGCTTGCCCGGTTTTTGTCGCGCCGGATGAGGTCGGCCAGCTGCTGTGCCGCATTGGCGTAGGTATGCGGGTTTTCCCACGAGATGGTCCAGTACACCGGGATTTCGGCCCATACCAAAAGTCCCATTTCATCGGCCAGGCGCACCATTTTCTCGTTGTGCGGGTAGTGTGCCAGCCGCACATAGTTGCAGTTCAGGTCTTTTGCCCACTGCAGGAGCATGCGCATATCGCCTTCCGAGCGCAGCCTTCCGGGCAGCATGGGGTTTTCGTCATGCATGGATATCCCACGGAGGAAGATCGGTTTGCCGTTGAGCAGTATCTCATGGCCGCGGGTTTCGATGGTGCGAAACCCAATGCGGTCGGCCACCGTATCCTCGGCGGTAAGTATGCGCACGTCATACAGTTTGGGCGACTCCGGTTGCCACAGCTCCAGCTTGCGGGGTTTCCATCGAAACGCAGCGCGCCCGTCCGCATCGGTCTCCAGCACTTCCCGGATGCCCGCTTCGGCGATATCTACCGTCACCTGCACACCCGCCGCCGAGTCGCCCAGCTGTACGTAGCCCGCTATGGTTGCAGGGTCATTCCGGTCCAGCTGGATGCGGTAGTCGGCCACATACCGTTGTGCCACTTCGATGAGTGAGACATCCCGCGTGATCCCGCCGTAGTTCCACCAGTCGGTATTGACCGTCGGAATTTCGTCTTGCCTGCGGGAGTTGTCTACTTTGACCACCACCGTATTTTCGCCATCTTTCAGGCGGTCGGTCACGTCAAACTGGAAGGGCGTGAACCCACCTTTGTGCATCCCCACTTTCCGGCCATTGAGGTATACATGCGCTTCGTAGTTGACGGCGCCGAAATACAGGATGTACCGCTTATCGCCTGCCCGGTTGAGCGTAAACTTGCGCCGGTACCAGGTATTGCCTTCGTACAGCGCCAGCTCGGGCGCCTGCGAATTCCAATCGCCGGGCACCTGCAATGTGGGGGCGTGGTCAAACTCGTATTCCACCAGCTCTGTTTTGTCTTTCGGCAGCCGGTCGTCATAAAACCCGCCCCTGCCGGACGGCGAGTTTTCGAACGGCTCGCGGCGGTAATCGTAGTACCCCATTTCGTACGGGTCGATGATGTAATTCCAGTTGCCGTTGAGGCTGACTAGGTGGCGCCCCAGCGGATGCTGGATGATGTCGGACACCGCGGGCTGCCCGAGCGCTTTTAGCAAAGACAACAGTGAACAGAAAAGTAAGCAGCAGCAACGGAGATAACGCATGGGTGATTTTAATTTATTCGGTGTTAGCTATTTCGGTAATCAATATCCGGGGTTTTGATCCATCCGGCGTCCGGTATTGGCGTCTATCACGTAGCGCGGTATCGGCAGCAGCGTGTGGAAGTCCTGGATGTTGCTCGCAATGGGATTATACCGCCGGGTACGTTCCACCAGCGTGCCGGTGCGCACGAGCGTTTCGCGGCGGTGTTCTTCGGTGATCAGCTCGCGCGAGCGCTCATCGAGGATAAAGTCCAACGTCACCTCCCCTGCGCCGATGGGCGAGGCATTGGAGCGCTGGCGTACCCGGTTGATCCAGGTGGCGGCGTCCGCCGTCTTGCCGAGCGCCAGCTGTGCCTCTGCCAGCAGCAGGTAGGTCTCCGCCAGGCGCAGGTAAGGCTGGTCGTTGAATGAGTGCGTCGCATTCCACAGGTCGGGGTCGGTATAGGTCCAGTCCCACTTGCGCGTACTTGCCCACCGGTTGTTGTTGATGGCCATATCTTCCGGCGCCATGGTGGTTTCGATGGTTTCGCCGTCGTAGCCGGTGTACGCTTTGCGCACCGCAAATTCGCTGAAGCGGTCGTCCTGCGGCTCATAGATGGAAAATGCCCAGGCGGTGATGGCGAGGCGGCCGATGCCCCGTCCGCCGTTTTCGGGCGTATAAGGCGCATAGGCGCTGTAGTTTGGCGTCCAGGACCGCCGCATGGAGTTGGCGCGGGCACCGAGGTAGTCGATTACATCCGAGTTGGGAAACACCCAGAGCGCCTCGGTATTCCCTTGGCTGGGCAGCACATTGCCCTGATGGAACTGATCCATAAACGGCACGCCCGGCTCCTGCCGCCGCACGCCATAGCGCTCGGTGATGAGGGCATAGTTGGGGTTTTGGGCCACGCGCAGCGCCGCTTCCTCGGCCAGCGCCGGATTGCCCATCCAGAGGTGCAGCTCGGCCAGGTAATGCTGCGCCACTGCGCGCGGCAGCACCAGCACGTCGGTGGAGTGCTCCGGCAGGTGGGCTTCGGCAAACGTGAGGTCTTCCAGGATCTGCGCCTGGATTTCTTCCACGGAGTTGCGTTGCCAGTCGTTGCGGTAGGTGAGCCCATTGATCTCTTCCGTATTCAGCGGCACGGCGCCGAAGGTGAGGGCCAGGTGGCGGTAAGCCCAGGCGCGGATGAGCCGGGCATGCGCCACGATCACATTTTTGTTGGCCTCGGCTTGCTGCGGCGAAGCCCCCTGCCAGTCCACCGCCGCGTTTTCAGCCCGGGAGATGATCGTATTGGCCGAGCTGATGGCACGGTAGAGGATGAGGAAGAGGCCGTCGCGGCCTTCGGTATCGCGGTTGATGAGCTGCATTTCGGGGTTGAGGTCTACCGAATAGCGGCTCAGCCCGCGCGTCCAGGAGAGCTCGGTATTTGCCCATCCGTTATCCACGCCGATCTTCCATACGGTGCCCAGTTCGGCCGATTGGATCATGTCTGCCCGTTCCTGCCGGGGAAAATCCAGCAAGGCATTCACAGCCATCCGGAAGCCCGTGTAATCTACAAACAGATTTTCCGCATAAATGGCATCTTTGGGGTTTTCCCGCAGGAACTCCGCTTCGTTGCACCCGCCCAGCAGGGCTATGGAAGCCATCGCGGCGATCGAAAATTTTTTCATTTGCTTGAATATCATAAGGTTCAACTAATCAGTCATCATTTAAAATCCAAACCGCAGCCCAAGCAGGTACGTGCGCATCTGCGGCATTCCCCGCTGTCCGCTCAGCTCCGGATCCAACCCCTCCCAGTCGGTGATCGTCAGGAGGTTTTTCCCGTTGACGAACACTTCGAGGTTGTCCATCCCCCAGCGGTCGATTACCGTGGCCGGCAGGCGGTAGCGCAGGGTCACGTCATTCAGCCGGATAAAGCTGGCATCGTTTTGTTTGCCGAAGTAATTCACGCCAAACGGGTTGGCATCATCGCGGTTTGCCGGGAAGGTATTGATGGGGTTTTCGGGTGTCCAGAATTCGCGTTGCATCGTGCGGGTACGGCCATCGAAAAAGGTATTCATCATTTCGTTGAAGCGCGTCACGCCCTGCACCGTGCGGATGAAAAAACTCAGCGTAAAATTTTTATACTGGAAGGTATTGGTCAATCCTGCGATATACGAAGGCACGGTAGACCCGATGATGGTACGGTCATCGGCGTTGATGGTTCCGTCGCCATTGACATCCCGTATGCGCACATCGCCGGGCTTCGCATCCGGCTGCGCCGAATTGGCGAAGTCATCACCTTCCTGCCAGATGCCGTCAAACACATAGCTGAAGTTGACGCTGACGGGCTGGCCGATGAACCAGCGGTTGCCCACGTCATCGATGGCGTTGCCGGCAGCATCGTAGAGGCCTACATCCACGATTTTGTTTTTGTAGTGCGAGAGGTTCAAATCCACCGACCAGTTGAAGTCGCCGCGGGCTATGGGCGTGGCCGATAGCATGAGGTCGATGCCATTGTTGCTCGTGCTGCCGATATTCTGCGTAAGGCCGCGCGTGCCGTTTACCGGCGATATCAAGCGGTTGAGCAAGAGGTCGGAGGTTTTGGCCCGGTAGTAGTCGATGCTACCGGTCAGGCGGTTGTTCAGCACGCCGAAGTCCAGCCCGAAGTTTGCCTGCCGTGTGGTTTCCCAGCCGAGGGTCGGGTCGCCCAGCCGGGAGGGGTAGAAGCCTACGGCCGTCTGCTTATCCGTGGTGAGGTAGTGCTGGGGCTGCAGCTGCGGCAAGGTGGCATAGGGGCTGATCGCCTGGTTGCCATTTACGCCGTACGACACGCGCAGTTTAAGGCTGTTTATCCACGCCAGCGGGTCCAGGAAACGTTCTTGGTCGAGGTTCCAGCCGAGGGCCACCGAGGGGAACACGCCAAACTTGGCTTCCTCGCCGAAGGCCGAGTACCCATCGCGCCGGGCGGTGAGCGTGAGCAAGTAACGGCCCTGGTAGGCATAGTTCAGCCTGGCCATCTGCGATAGGTATTGCTGGGCATTGTATTGGTCGCTGGGCAGCCATACGGTAGCCAGCGCGTTCTGGTAGTAGCTCATGATATCGCTGGGGAATCCGTTGGCATTCAGGTCGTGGTTTTTATTCACCCGTTTCTGTGCCGAGTACAGCCCCGTGAACGACAGGTTATGGTCTCCGAAGGTGCGGTTGTAGTTGACAATATTTTCTACGATCCAATCTTCATTGGCCCAGTTGTCAATTTCGGACACCCCGCCCTGCTGGAGGCCACTGCGGGTATTGCGGCCATAGTAAGTTTCCACGCCGCGGTAGCGATACGTATAGCCCGTGTTGAGGCGGTATGACAGGCCCGGCACAAAGGGCACATCCACTTCCAGGAAATTGTTGGACAGGACCGAGCGCGTGCCATCTTCCTTCAGCACGTTGAATCCTTCCAGCGGATTGCTGAAAAACTCATCCTCCACCCAGGGGAATATCCGCAGGGAGGTGCCATCCTCCTGGTAGGGCAGCGTCAGCGGGTTCATGTCAAAAGCCCCGGAGAAGCTTGCCGGCATGTTGTTGCGGCTTATATGGCCGAGCTGCGTATTGGTGCCGATCTTGAGCCAGGGGGTGATGTCGGCATCGAGGTTTACCCGCACATTTACGCGCCTGAAGTCGTCGTTGATGGCGATGCCCTTCACTTGGTTGAACCCGCCGGACACGTAGTAGCGTACATTTTCCGCACCACCCGAAACGGACACGGCGTGCTGCTGGCGCGTACCCGTACGGGTGGCCAGCTCAATCCAGTCGGTATCCACGCCCTGGGCATAGGCATCTATCTCGGTGCGGGTGAGCGCCCCTTCGCCGTACCGGCCCACTTTGGTGCGGTAGAAGCTTTCGGCATCCATCATGTCCGGCAGGTGCGCAATATCGTCGAGCCCGAAATAGCCATCATAGCTAATCCGCGGCTTGCCGGTAGTCCCTTTCTTGGTGGTCACGAGGATGACCCCGTTGGCCGCGCGGGCGCCGTAGATTGCGGCGGCCGACGCATCCTTCAGCACATCGATGGACGCAATGTCGTTGGGGTTGATCTCCGAAAGCTGGTCGGTATAGGGGATGCCATCCACCACGATCAGGGGGGCGTTGCCCGCCGTGATGGAATTGCGGCCCCGTATCTGGATGTTGTTGCCGTTGCCCTCGGCGTTGGACGAGGTGGTGGAGATGTTCATGCCCGGTATGCGGCCCTGCAAGGACTGCGTGATGGTGGTCTGGGGCATGCTCTGCAGCTGCAGCCGCTCGGCGTTGAACGACACCACGGCCCCTGTGACGTCACTTTTCTTCTGCGTGCCGTAGCCGACGACGACCACTTCGTCCAGGCTGGTATTATCCGGAGCCATAGACACGTTTACGGTGGTCCTTCCGGCCAGGTCCACCTCCTGGCTGAGGTATCCGACATAGGAGAAGATAAGCACGGCATCTGCGGAGGGCACTTCTACGCGGTAGAGGCCCGCATCGTCCGTACTGGTACGTGCGCCGCCGCCCTTTACGGCCACGCTCACGCCGGCCAGCGCCTCACCGGACACGTCGTTTACCCGCCCGGTGACGGCAATTGCCTGCCCGAAGCCGAGGGCCGGCAGGCTCAGCAGCCCCACCAAAAACAAGCCGGCGAGGCGCACCTGCGCGGTCCGCGCAGCGCGATGAAATACATAAGAATACAAGTATGGTATCATACACATCATAATTGGTTAATGGATAACGTGGAGACAAAAGTAAACCGCCACCGCGGCATACCGGGGTGAAAAACCTCCTGAAATGGGGGTAAAAATGTATGGGGGGCCTTATCTCACGGGTTTTCAGCCAGGTCGGCGATAAAGTCAGAAGGCGAGACGCCGAATTGCTTGCGGAATTCCCTGCTGAAGTATTTGCGGTCGCTGAAGCCCACGGCAAAGGCCGTTTCGGCAATGTTGTGGTGTCCGTTGCGGAATCGTTCGGCCGCCTGCTGCAGGCGCACCGTTTTGATGAAGTTGGCGATGGACAGGCTGGTGACGGCGCGCATCTTGTCGTAGAGCACACTTTTGCTCATGCCCACTTCGCTGGCCAATTCGGGCACGCCGAAGGCGGGGTCGTCGAGGTGGGCATTAATGATGTCCAGCAGCCTGCGTATAAACTTTTCTTCGCTGGTAGCGGCGGTTACGCCCAGTGGGTCCAGCGTCAGCTGGGCGCTGTATTTGCGGCGCTGCGCGTCCTTTGCAGCGAGGAGGTTGCGGACCTGCAGCTCCAGCAGATCCGGGTTAAACGGCTTGGTGAGGTAGCCGTCGGCCCCGCTTTGCCAGCCTTCCAGCTGGTGTGCGTCCATCGTCCGCGCGGTCAGTAGGACCACCGGGATGTGGTCGGTTCGCGCATCCGTTTTGACCCGGTCGCAGAAGGCCAGCCCGTCCGTGCGGGGCATCATCACGTCGGTGACGATCAGGTCCGGCATATGGCCCATCACGGCCTCCCATCCCGCCTCGCCGTCCGGCGCGCATACCACACGGTACTGGCCGGACAGGATGCTGTGCAGAAACGCCCGCATGTCGGCATGGTCATCCACCACCAGTACGGTCTTACCGTGGCCGGCGGGAAGCTGCCCGGCAGGTTCGCCGGCATCGGGGCGGTCGTTGAGGTGGCTTTTTGCCGCTTCCACCAGCCCATCCGGCAGGCGGTTGGCATCCGTCACGAGGTGGCCGTTGACGGGCAGGCGCACGATGCATTCGGTGAAGCCGCCCCGCTGCTGTACGTCAATGGCGCCGTGGTGCAGCTCTACGATTTTCTTTGATAGTGCCAGTCCGATGCCCGTTCCCACCGCATGCCGTTCATTTTTCGGCGATTGCCAGAAGGGCTCAAACCACAGCTTGCGCTCGCCGTCGGTCACCGGCCGCCCCTGGTTTGCCACGGTCACTTCCACCCAATCCTTGCCCCGCACCCGCCTGCGGCCTACGCGTACGGCTATCTTACCGCCCGGGTTTACAAACTTGATGGCATTGTCCATCAGGTTGGAAAACACCTTTTCGAGCTGGTCGGCATCCGCCCAGCAGGCCAGCCCCGGGCAAGCATCCACCCATTCCACGGCTACCTGCTTGCTCTCGCAGAGCCCCACAAAAGCGCCGTACACCTCGCGCAGCAGGGCACTTACCGTTACCTCCGAATAGTACAGCTTCAACTTGCCGTTTTCGATCTTCCGGAAGTCCAGCAGTTCATTCACCAGCTTTTTGAGGCGGTGGGCATTGGTGCTCATCAGCTGCAGCTGCCCATCGACCTCCGGATTGCCCGCGCCGCGAGCGACCATGCGCTCCAGCGGAGCGGTGATCAGCGTCAGGGGCGTGCGTATTTCGTGCGATATGTAGGTAAAAAACTCCAGCTTCCGGTGTTCGTGGTGCAGGTCGCGCCTGAGCAGCTCCTTACTGCGGATATACCACAGCGTGGAGGAGGCTATGACAAGGAATCCGGTGCCGTAGAGCAGGTAAGCCCACCAGGTTTTCCAGAGCGGAGGCAGCACGGTGATGCCGATGCTGGCCGGCGCACTCCACACCCCGTCACTGTTTGCCGCCCTTACACGGAAGACATACGCGCCCGGCGCGAGGTTGGTATAGCTGGCCATCCGTTCCTGCCCCACCTCATGCCATACGGACGGTTCGTCCAGCCCCTCCAGCTGATAGGCGTAGGTGTTGTTTTCCGGATTGAGGTAGTTGATTCCCGCGTATTGGATGGCCATGTAATTCTGCTGGTGCGTAAGCGTGATGTGGTCTATCTCGGCGATGCTCTTTGTCAGGGGGCCTCCACCCTGTGGGTCTACCATGACGGGCTTATTTCGCACCAGCAGGTTGGTAAACACCAGCCGCGGGGGGTTGCTGTTGCGGTAAATGCGGTCTGGCGCGAAGTGCGTGAGCCCGTTTATTCCACCGAAATACAATTCGCCGTCGGCCGCCACAAACCCCGCATTGGGCAGGTACATGTCTCCCGCCAGCCCCTGCTGCGACGTATAGTGAGTCACCGAGAGATCTCCGGGAGCGAAGGGCGGGTCGAAGCGGTTGATCCGCACCTGAAAAAGGCCATCATCCGTGCTCACCCATAAGTGGCCGTCTCGGTCTTCAAGTATGGTGTGCACCACATCATCGGTAAGGCCGAGCGAATGGTCCAATGGATAAAAAGTACCCTGCCTGTGGTCAAAAAAGTACATGCCGCCACCCTCGGTGCCCACCCACAGGCGGCCATGCCTATCGCGGGTGATTGCATGGAAGTTGTTATTCTTCAGTGTGTTGCCTGCCTGCTTGTAAAAGCGCCTGCCCACGGTGCCACTGGAGCGATGGATATGATCCAGCCCGTTTTGCGTAGCCACCCACAGTCCGCCCTTGCCGTCTGCCAGCAGGGCATTCACAAAATTGTCCGACAGGCCGGAGCCGTCGGCGTGCCGCTGGAAGTGCCTGATGGCTTTTCCGTCATGGGGGATGAAGTACAAGCCATCGCCGTTGGCCCCCACCCACACGCCCTCGGGCAGGGGCAGGATGCAGTTGATGAGCCGTGCGCTGAGCTTTCCCTGGGAGATCTGCAGGGGAAACCATTCAAAACCGCCGGACTTTGGGTCGAAGGTAAACAAGCCATTCAACGTGCCCAGCCACAGCCGTCCGACATCGTCTTTTGCCAGGCTTTTGATGTGCTGGTTTGCCAGTCCGCGGCCGTCCCACGGCAGCTCATAGTGCCGTATTCTGCCCGTCCGGCGGTCCAGGTGGTGCAGGCCGCCGCCAAACGTAGCTACCCATAGGCCATCAGGCCCGTCGGGCACCATCGCATGCACGGTGCGGTGATGGAAACCCGCGTTGCTCCCTTCGCGCCCGCCGATGTGCTGGAAGTTTGCATTATTGGGCGTGAGGTAGCTGATTCCACCCGAAAACGTGCCCACCCAGAGGTTACCGTCGCGATCGCGCATCAGGCTCCATACGCTATTGTCGTAGAGCGAATGCGCATTTTCGGGGTCGTGGGTATAATTTGAAAACGCGCCCGTTTTGGGGTCAAGCACACTGATGCCGCCACGGGTACCCACCCATAGCCGGCCTGCGCCGTCAAAGAGCATATCGCGGATCATGTTGGATGTCAGGGCGCTGTTGTGTTCGTTGTAATCAACCACCACGTCATTTTGCGGCTGGAAATGCATGAGGCCATCCTCCTCCGTGCCTATCCACACGGTGCCATCGGCAGCTTCCCTGATCAGCAGCACCTTGGCATGCCGGAGCGCAGGGTGGTGCCGGAGTGCGGGCGGCAGCGGCAGCTCGCGCCGGCTTGCCGGGTCAAAGAGGCGCACACCGTGTGTGGTACCCACCCACAGGCGATGTTTCCGATCCACGATCAGGCCGTACGCTGTGCCTTCAAACAGGGGTTTTCCGCGCAGGCGGTAGGCCACGTCGTCCACGGCAAAGACCCCCGCGAAGGTAGACGCCCAGAAGTTTCCCGCGGCGTCTTCGACGATTCCGGAGATAAAGTTTTTGCCACCTTTCAGGTGGGTCTCACCGATGTAGGCAAACGATTCAGTCGTGGGATGATACACATTGAGTCCATTGGCCGTGGCCACCCACAGCCTGCCCTGGCGGTCTTCGTGCAGCGCGGTCACCCGCCCGCGGCTGATGGTGCTGTCGGGTCCTTCGCCATTGCGGAAGTTCTTGAACGTATAGCCATCGTACCGCGTGAGGCCCTTCCAGTTGCCGATCCAGATAAACCCTTTGCGGTCCTGCAGCATGGCGGAGACGGGGCTTTGCACCAATCCGTCGGTGAAAGACAGGTGCCTGAACACCGGCGGGTCGGGCAGTCCGCCAACGGCCGCGGTTGTACCAGCCTGCAGGCCTGCCGCACACAGGAAGCACCAACACAGCAACAATAATCGGGCAGTCATCATAATCAAGGCCTCTCCTTTAGCCAGGGGGTAACATGGCTTTATCGTACAAAGGTAGCTATTGGGTCGCTTCCGGCCAAGCGCGGGCGTTGTAATAGTTTTGTAACACGCACATCACGAGGTCTCGACTCAACAACGCATTTTGCTGTTTTAAGTTACGATTTATTTGTTATTTTGCTGTTTGAAAACAGCATTTCAGCGGATGTCGCGGATACCTTTTGGCAGCTTGGTGGAAAAGTATTGTACATTGATGAGGTGCATAAGTATCCGGAGTGGGCGAGGGAAATAAAAAACATTTACGATTTCAACCGGGATATCCGGTTGATATTCACGGGTTCGTCCGTGACGGATTTGCTCAGGCAGACGGGCGACCTGAGCCGCAGGGCCGCCTTGTACGAACTTCCCGGCTTGTCCTACCGCGAATATCTTTATTTTGCCGGCATTGCGCAGTTAGCACCCGTTACATTAGAAGACATCCTTGCCAAACACCTATCCATAGCGGGAGACATCACGGCCACCTTGCGTCCGTTAAAGGCATTTGCGGATTACCTCAACCATGGCTATTATCCCTTTTTTAAGGAAGGGTTGCGACAATTTCCGTTCAAGCTGGAAAACGTGGTCAAGATGATTATCGAAACCGACCTCCAGCATATCGAAGGGTTTGATCCACACAATGTGCGAAAGATGTACCAATTGCTGTATATCTTGGCCACCAATGTTCCGTTTAAACCCAATATCAGTAAACTTAGCGAAAAAACAGGTATCCATCGGAATACCCTTATCCAGTACCTGCAGCACTTGGAGCGGGCTCGGCTTATTCACGCGTTATATGCCGCCGGCCGGAGTATCAGCACGTTGCAGAAGCCCGAAAAAATCTACCTGGAAAACGCCAACCTCCATTTTGCGTTGGCTCCGCAGCATGTGGATAAAGGGAGCCTTCGCGAAGCCTTTTTCGTAAACCAGCTGCGGCATGCACGCCACCGTGTGTCACTTCCCGCCAAAGGAGATTTTCTTGTGGACGAACGATGGACTTTTGAAGTAGGCGGCAAGAACAAAACCATGGATCAGCTTGCTGGTGTGCAGGATGCTTATATAGCTGCGGATGATATGGAGAGCGGGGTACTGCGCAAGATTCCGCTATGGCTTTTCGGGTTTTTGTACTGACTGCCAGCTGACAGCTGCAGCTTAAGCCAGCCGGTTCAATACAGCAGCGTTGGTAGCCGTATCCGGATAGTCAAGGCATAATGCCGGCATTAACGCCCACCGTCAAACCAGGTTTACGGTTTTCAATTGCTATTTTTGCAGTCTCCCCTTTGCCTATCCCGGCGGTCTCCCTGCATGCGTCTCTCCCGACACGTTGCCGACGGTTTCCCGTTGTGGTGCCGTCTTTCGGTGTTTTTGCCGGGGCAGGGTGGGGTATCGCCGGGATATCACCGGGATGACACACGGGTGTGGGGTAAGGGGAGGTGGGATCGCGCACGGACCGGCGGAGGATGCCGGGTAGCCCTGCCCGCGCCGGTTGCCCACAGCGGCCCGGCAAAAACGTCGTTTCACGCCAAAAGCGGCATCCCGCGACATTTGCGTCATTACGCGCCATCCGCGACAGCGGCCGGTGTGCCCCTCCCGATCTTTGTGCTGTTGTTCAAATGATCGTATCATGGCACAACAGGAAAGTATCATTAAATTAAAAGGAAGGATCGGGGATCTGACCTTTTACGAAACCAAAGACGGGTACCAGGCACGGCAAGTCAAGGGGGTGAGCCCCCAGCGTATTGCCACGGACCCCAACTATCAGCGTACACGGGAAAACAACGCTGAATTTGCCACGGGTGCGGCGGCCGCCAAACGGCTGCGCGACACGTTGCGGCCGATGATCCTGCTCACCTATGATCCCAAGATGCCGGCGCGGCTTTTCAGCCGGGTGATGCGGGTGGTCAAGGCCGATTCGGTGAGCGACCGCGGTGAGCGGCAGGTGCTGCCGGGCAACCTGGGGTTGCTCAGCCAGTTCGGGTTCAACGTGGGCGCATCGCTGACCAGTACGCTCTTCGTGGTGCCCGAGTGCACGGTAGACCGGGAGGCGGGCAGCGTGACGCTCAACATCCCGTCGTTGGTTCCGTCGCTTACCATCGGGGCACCCAAAGGAGCCACGCACTTCCAGTTCAATTTCGGTGCGGCCGTCATTGATTTCGACACGGAAGGCGAAGGCAACGGATCGGCCATCGCCATGGCCGAAAGCGGGACCGGCCTGCTGAACGTCGAGACCTTTGCACCTACGACGCTCACGGCGGCAATCCCGGCGGCGAGCGAGCTGCCGCTGTTTGTCCTGTTCGGCATTTCCTTTTATCAGGAGGTAAACGGCAAGCTGTATCCGCTCAACAATGGGGCGTACAATCCCGTTGACATCATCCGGATCGACGTGGTATGATGGAGCTGCATCTCAAGCGCCGCTACTACCCGGAGGGTACCAACGGCGAGATCAGCTATCAACACCGCGCAGTATGCGCCTGCATCGAGCTGCCCTGGCGCGGCAACCGCCGGTTTATCAGCTGCATCCCGGAGGGCCGCTACCGCCTGGTGAAGCGCATGCACAGCCGTTGGGGCGAGCAGTTGGCCGTGGCCAACGTGCCGGGGCGTGAGGGCATCCTTATCCACCCGGCCAACGATGCGCTTACCCAACTGCAGGGGTGCATTGCGCCGGTTACCAAGTGTACCGCGCCGGGCGCGGGCCAGTACAGCCGGGTGGCACTGGACCGGCTGAAGGACCTCGTCTATCCGGTACTGGATGCCGGCGAGGAAGTGTGGCTGGTGATCGTGGCAGCGTCGGTGGTAGGAGGACAGGTGACCGGTAATCCGTGAATCGTGATGAAAAACAACGAAAAGGCATCCGCCCCTCGGGGAGCGGCGGATGCCACGCCCGTCCGGGCGACAGCCGGACAACCGGCCGTACCGTGGTGGGTATCGCTTCGGCAGGGGCTGCAGCTGGCCAGTCAGCTGGTTGTCGCCTCGCCGGTGCGGCTACCGTCCAAGGTAGTGACCGCGGCCAAGTACGTGAGCCTGGCGTTGGGTCTTTGGGAAAGCTTCGACCTGCAGCCCGATGCGCCACCTGGTGTGGCGGCCAAGGAAGACGGCGAAGCGGAGGCTCCCGATGCGCCATGACCTCAGGCTGGGCACGGCCGCAGGCACGCTGCTGAGCGCCCTGCCCCACATCGGCACCGATGAGCTGCTGAAGACCGCCATCCTTGCCGCCGTGGGCGCCACGGCCAGCTTCGTGATGAGCCTCGTGCTCCATCGGCTGCGCCGATCGCGCCGCCGGTAAACCAAGCCGCTCCCAATTCGCCGGGGGCGGCTTTTATCATTGGCCTGCATCATGTTTATAATTTAAGGAAATGATAGGAAAAGTTATAATTGTGATTATAACTTTTGTATATTTGTTAAGCATTTAAAACATATTTACATATGAATGTTCCGGCCAATATCATTTCCAGAGATCATTACCTTCAGCAAATACTGCCATTTGCGCGAAAAAACCTGATCAAGGTTTTAAGCGGCCAGCGCCGGGTAGGTAAGAGCTACCTGCTCTTTCAATTGATGCAGCATATTCAACAAGAAGAGCCATCCGCATCCATTATTTACATCAATAAGGAAGACCTACGATTTGATGCTATTCGCAATGCGAATGACTTAAATGAATTTGTGACTGCGCGTTTGCGTGAAGGGCAGCGCAATTACATTTTCATAGATGAAATACAGGATATAGAAGATTTTGAAAAAGCATTGCGTTCGCTTTTGCTTAATCCAGCGAACGACCTTTACATCACGGGTAGCAATGCGACCATGCTGTCCGGAGAACTCGCTACCTATTTAAGTGGCCGCTATATTGAGTTTACGATATATAGCTTATCCTATGTGGAGTTTCTGCATTTTCATGGGTTGCCGGATGACGATGTGAATTTCGAACTGTACTTACGCTACGGCGGGTTGCCCTACCTGGTGAACCTTCCACTGGCAGAGCACGCATTCGAATATATTAAAGGAGTTTATTCCACTATTGTGTATCGTGATGTGGTAAGCCGTTTCAATGTCCGCAATACCCAATTTCTGGAGAAGCTAATCCAGTTTCTTGCTGATCAGACCGGCAGCCTGTTTTCTGCCAAACGTATCAGTGATTTTCTCAAATCACAACGGGTTAACCTGGCACCTAATCAAATACAGCAATATGTTTCCTACCTGGTCAGTGCATTTGTCATCCATGAAGTGGGGCGGTATGACCTGATTGGCAAGCGCATTTTTGAGATAGGCCATAAGTACTATTTTGAAAATACGGGCATACGCAATGTAATAAGTGGCTATACTGCCGCGGATCGGGGCAAGCTGCTGGAAAATGTGGTTTACAATCACCTGGCGTTTTGTGGCTATTCAGTAAAGGTAGGAGTCCTACAAGCTTTGGAGATAGATTTTATAGGCGAGCGCCGTGGCGAAAAAGTTTACGTCCAGGTGGCGTTAAACCTCCATGAGCCGGATACGATAACGCGTGAATTTGGCAACTTGCTCAAAATAGAAGACAACTATCCTAAATACGTTGTATCCACCGAGTCTTTTTCGGGAAACACGTACCAAGGAATTATCCATCTTACGGTCAGGGAGTTTTTAACCGGCTTCCATTGAGCTGGCCGCTAATCCACCACCCGCATCACCTCTTCCACATCCAAGCCCATGTAATCCGCAAATTCCTGTATGGATATCGGCTGGTGCGGCAGTTTGCCCAGCACGAAATGAATGTCTTTGAGCAGCCGCTGCGATGCGCGGATGCTCTTGCCCGTGATGATGCTCACATCGTGGGGCAGGATGATGAGCCGTTTTTTCTTCATAATAGATAGGTCATAGTTCGATCGGTTTGGTGCCGCGGGCGATAATTTCGTATCTTAGCGACGAGTTAGGTTAGTTTTTCAGGTATACATTTAAAAACGAACGGTTTGATCAGATAAGTATTGAATTGACATATCATTAACTATAGCGACAGCTATTTTTTCCGCAACCAAATACTACCAAATTGCGAACAACACGGAAGAAAATCTGCTGGACGCCCGGTTATGCGGGCGCCGGACTTTCTGTGTTGGCCGTTGGTAGCGGTCGGTTGCGGGAGTTTGGTTGCCCGCAGCTGTTTTATAACCATGGCCGAATCCCTTTCCCTTACCGACATTCTTCATCTCCCCATTGCCGGCATGCCCGGCTGGAGCAACACATTCCGTGCACGTTGCCGGGCGTGCCGTTTCACCACGCTGCAGGACATCGTTTCACTGGGTGCAGCCGAGGTTTCCCGAATCAAATACCTCGGGCCTGACTGTTTCCGTGAATTGGTGGATTTCCTGGATGAACGGGAGCTGTTGCTACTACTGCCGCGCTGACGGCTTATAACCGCTTGCTCTGTTTTATTCCGACCATCCGCATTTTCAGTTGTGCTTTGTATGTGCGGCCGATGGGGAGCACCTCTTTGACGTGATGCAGTTTCACCTCGCGGGCGGTAAAGGCTGCAATGAGGTGCAAAGGTACGACGTAGCTTTTGTGTATCTGCAGGAAACGCAGCTGCGGCAGTTGCTTTACCACTTCCTGCAGCGGTTTACGGAGCAGCAGGATATCTTCTCCCAGCAGGTGTACGTGCGTGTAGTTTCTTGCCGATTCGAGGTAGCGTATATCGCTGTAGTACACCTTTACGCCCCCGCCATGTTGTTCGAAAACGGCGTAGTCGTCCAGTTGGTCATTGTTCAGGCTGCTGCCATTCAGCCTGCGCCAGGTTTTCCGGACCGCTTCTTTGAACAGCCCGTAGGAGAGCGGCTTGGTGAGGTAGTCTACCACGTCCAGCCGGTAGCCTTTTGTGGCATAGCTTGCCGAGTTGTGGGCCGTGACGAGGATTACAAGCGGTTGCCGTGGCAGGGATTCGATCATATCGAGGCTATCCATGTCGGGCAGCTTAATGTCTGTGATGAGCAGGTGCGCATCATGGTTCAGCAAGAAGTGCTGCGTATCCAGCGCTCTATCAAATGTCGCTACACATTCTGCGTTTTCGGTTTCGTCTACATACTTACCGAGCAGGCCTGCGGCGGTGGGGTCATCCTCCAGGATGACACAACGGATAGAATTAATCATAGGTGGTGTAGTTTATGGTTAAACGGATGGTGTATTGCTGTTCGTTTTCATCACGTTCCAGCGTGTGGTGGCAGCCGTCCAGCAGCAGCAGACTCTGCCGGACCAACTGCAGCCCCCGGCCGGTGGTGGGTTTGTCTGTAGCATGCGGCCGTTTCCAGTTGGTACAGGTAAAGACCAGCCTGCCGGGCGTGAAGGCGATGTCGGCAAGAATGGGGTGGGCGGCGTCTACCCAACCGTGCGTATCGGCATTTTCCAGCAACGTGCTCAGCACCAGCGGGGCGATGATGTGCTCACGGGGTTCGCCTGATTTCCGGAGCTGAATAACGGGGCGATCGTTGTAGCGGCGTTTTATCGATTGGGCCATCTCTTCCAGCTGTTTCAGTGCACGGCTTGCATGGACCAGGGGAATGGGTTTATCCATCGCTTCCGCGATGAAGTCCCACGTCCGGGCAATGTAATTGATCTGTTCAGGTATATACGCATCGTTTAATTTCTCGGCGCGGCCTAATATATCGTGCAGCAGATGCCGGATGAAGTGAGACTGCGCGCTGTGCAGTACCTGATTCGCTTTCACGGTCGCGATTGCCTTTTCATGCAGGGCTGCGGCGCGTTCCATTTCGTGGGTTCTCCGGCTTTTCAGCAGCAGCATGTAGAAAAACGAATAGATGAGCGTACCCATAAAAACCGTGGTGTAGGCCGAGATGGTCTTTCCCAGGAACTCGTCCCAGCGGAAGGGTACATGCGGTTTGTGAAGCCGGAGGCCCACGGCAGGGAGCACGAGGTAGACCGCGGCAAGGCCTAGGAGCGGAAAACCTGCGGTGAGCGCGATGGCCCAAACCACCCCTTTGCGGCGCGATTCGGGGTGTATGCACCACCGGGCGACCTGTGCGAAGAGCAGGCATGCCCCGCAGATGGATGCATTGATGGCCAGCCATGCCCAACCACCCCCCTTGCCAAAGCGTGCCCAGTTGGTGAGGTGTCCGGCCAGGCAGTAGGCCATTGCCGCGGTGATGAGCATCCACACGGGGATATCCATCACCCGTTTGCTGAGCATGGTTTTCCAGTTCATCGTTGACGCTATTTAGGAGGTATGAATATCGGAAAAAAAGTGAATATTGTAGCTCCCCCAATATTGGCGGTACAGTTTCCAGGGCACGGGGTAGGTACAATACGAGGGAAGGTGCAGCAGGCAGGCGCGGTTTCCGGCCCGGTAGGTGGCCCACAGGTGCAGGTCGTCCAGATCAGGTGCCGGGTGCGGTTCGGGATCGAGGATAAGCTGGTTGTGTATGTTGAGCCAGCCTTCCCATTGCTCCGGTTGCCGGGCTACAAACGTGGCCAGCTGTGCGTAGAGGGTACGCGTGGCGCGGTCGGCAAAGTCGTGTTGCGCCTCGTTGGGCAGTGGCAGTAGGGACGGCAGGTGATGATAGGCGATGGAATGGCCGTACCGGAAGTGTTTATCGGGGGTACGCTCGCACAGTACGGGATGGATGGGTAGGCCGAGGCGGTGAGCCAGGGCCGCCATTCCCTTTCGCACGGCCATGCGTTGCAGGCCGAAGTCTACTTGGAGCAGGTTGCGGCAGGCCTCGCCGGCCACGGTGGTGCCGGTATTGCCATCTATGTACACCAATAGGCTGCGGCCCTGTTTTGTCGCGCGGGCCATCCGGATGAGTGCTTGGGGCTGCTCTGCATCAATGAGCTCCATGTCTAAGGTTATGCCCGCCTGTTGGGCCAGCGCGGCGTAGAGCGCCTGCATGGCCCGCTGCTCCTGCCGGTAGGCCCCGTTTGCCACGAGCAGGCTGAACGGTACACCCGCCCTCGCCAGGAGGTAGTTGATGAGGCGGTATGAACCGGTGTGGTAGGTACAGACGATGGCGGGGCAATGCCGCAGCCGGGCAGCCCACAGGTTGTCCCAGCCGCTGATGGTTAGTATATGCTCATACGGCGCATGTTCTACATCGATGAAGCTGAGCCGCCTGTTGGCATGCAGCTTGCGGAAGATTTCCGGATAGGCTTTTTTGGGTAGGAGGGGTACGATGTTGTGCAGGTTTGCGCTGAAGAACGCAAACTGGCGTTCGATGCGCTGCGAAGCCCTGCGGATGTCGAAGGTTTGGTACGATTGGATAATGTGCCGGCGCTGGGCCAGGATGGAATCTAATGTTTTCATCGGTGTTTTTTTGAGTAAGGTGTAAGGTGTTTCCAGCCGGGGGCTGAAAAAGGCGGGGCCCCTTCCACAGCGCCCCGCTTCCATCGGTCTAGAGCGGCTCGAAGTCGCACTTCGGCTCGCGTGGCTTGTCATCCCCGCTCAGCCAGCCGTAGATGGCGTGCAGGGGGATGGGATTTTCCAGGATGGCGCCACCCATGTGGCGCCGCCCATTGGCAAACGGTGTGTCCATGCCTCTTTTTGATTTAAGATAAAACCATCGCCCGCTTTCCGTTTTAACGGGGCATCGGGCACCTTCCCCGTACCGCAATAATGGGGCATAGCGGGCGGCAAAAAAAATGGGTGGGACAAACGGCCGGCAGGGCGTGTATCAACAACCAGAAACAGGGACAAGCTGCACAGGCGGCCGTTCGTCCCTGAAAACGGTCGTTCGTCCCTGCGGGTTTGGTTTGTTGGCGTGCCGGTGGTTAGTTTCGGGGTGTGCGGTTATCCCTACACATCGATTGCCCTGAAGCCCGCGTGCATGGCGGCGATGCCATCCAAACGGCCGTGGCAAGTAGCACGTATCCGCTGCCGGGCGCGGAGGTGCGTTATTGGGTGGGGCGGGGTTGGCGCGTGCTGGAGCAGGGATATGACCTGCCCGACGTGTATGTGTGCAGCATCGAGGTAGCGGCCACGGGCGACGTGACCATTCCCATCCGCTGCCCGCGGCATGACCTGTATGGATTTTATGTGCTGGCGGGGAGGGTGAGGCTCACCGGAGCCGGGGCGCCCACCGCCGTATTGGACACCGCTGCCGGCCATTACCGGCTCAGCTACCTTCCTGCGGCGGCCTATACCTGTCATTTTGGAGCCGGCAAGCATCACATTTTCTATTTCGTACCCAAGGATACCCTGCTTTTCCGGGAGCCCAGCCCCGAGCTGGGAGCGGGCATTGCGCCAGTGGAGGCGCTGCGGGCACGGCTCGGTACCCCTAAGGTGAGCGCCAGCCTATCAATGGCCGGTATGGCGGGGGATGCCATCCGCCGGTTCCTGCGCCATCCGGGAGCTACCTACCTGCGGCGCTACCTCGCCATCCAGGTATTGGCCATGACGTTGCTGCTGGAAGCCTGCGAAGCCCTGCGTGTGCAGGAGGGTGCCGGCAAGGTGGGCGCATTGCTTGCCCAGCGCATGCGCACCTATATTGATGAACGGGTAGCCGACGGCGGGGACGTTGACACGGCATCCGTGGCCCGCCGCTTCGCGGTATCCTACGTCTATGCTAAGATGATTTTCCGTAAACACATAGGCCAGCCCATCGGCGGATATATCCGCGGGTGCAAGCTGGAGCAGGCCCGTCGCATGCTCGAAGCCGGCGACAGCCCCACGCAGGCAGCGCGGTATGTCTGCTGGACACCCGCTTATTTTAGCCGGGCTTTCCGGGCCAAGTATGGGTACCCACCGGGGCAGCATGGAAATGCTATTTCTTCTTAAACAGAAAGACGATATATTTAAAACCACCGGCCGTGGGCACGGTGACGCCGATTTTCAGCCGGGTGTCATTCAGCTCATATACCTGCAAGGCCACACTGTCGTCCCCGGCGCCTATGGTCATTTTCTTGGATGCTTCATCGTAGGCATAAGGCTGGTTTGCCAGCGCGTGCCCGCCAGCACATCGGCAGGATCGTCTTTGCTCCCATTATCGTTTTTTTCACATGAAATAGCAGCGCAGCCGCAAAGCACCAACAACAAAAAACGTATTGATCTCATCATATTTACCAGCCTATCGTATGAAAATTTGATTGTGCTACAGTAATCAATTTACAGCTTTCGCAATACTATCAAATAAATCAATAAATCCTGTATCAGATAAGTCAATACCTGCCTCTAAGGCTGCCCTACATTTGCTGGTATGAAGGAAGCGAAAGACGTAAGTTTTATTATTCTTGGGGGTATTGCCGTAGCAGCCATCTGGTCGGTAACAGCCATTTATTTCGAATACGCAGCGCACTCCTACATCGAAACCATTCTCTCCGAGCCGGACACCGGTTGGTACTATGTTGATACACCGGTGGATTGCCCGCCGTGTAAAGCAAGGCATACGCGCTATTCGGCAAGATTGAATAGGATCACTCCATATGAATACACCTGAACATATACCATGAATACGAAGACATTATATCCCGACATTGCGATCCGCGTACTTTTCGTGGCCCTTTATACGTATACGGCAGCGATGAAGCTACTCGACTTTCCCGTGTACCGCATCAAGATGCGGCGCCAGCATTTTTTCGAGCCGCTGAAGGAATGGCTGGTGTGGGGTGTGCCCCTTGCCGAACTATTGGTAGCCACCGGTTTAATACTTCCGTTTCTGGTGGCGGCACCAAGGCTGGGGCGGGCCGGGTTGGTGGGCAACCTTATGCTTATCAGCGCTTTCACACTGTATACGGGCCTGGCAGCGTCCGGCATTTTTGGTTATGTGCCCTGCTCTTGCGGGGGATTCTTGGAAGGCATGGGCTGGTGGGTACATTTCCTATTCAACCTGGTATTTACGGCACTTGCAGCCGTTGGCGTCTGGCTGCAACGGGATATGATAAGAGGCGCCGATGTTTCACCATCGGTCTGTGGGCGGTTTTCGGGCTGATGTGGCTTGGCCGGCTGCGCGATAGCAAGACAACAAAGGGGCGATATCAGGGCCCAAACTCACAACGGTTATTTGCTTGCTTACTCGCGCCAGCGCAGCCAACATCACACGGAGACGGCACAGATTGATAAAACTTTAAAGCCTATGGTTTTTAAAAAAGTAGTTGGTTTATTTATGGTGGCAGTGATGATGTTTTCGGTATGCTTTGCCGTAGCAAAGCACAAAGCCGAAAAAAACAAGCCCGCCAACGCATTGCAGATGCAATGGGAGTTTAACCCCCAGGGGGAAGATCAGAGTACTACAAACCCTGAAAACTACCAGCCGGGTAGTCTGGGTAGTTGTGAGGGAGATGATGAGGTCTGTGGGATCATAGCGCCGGAAGGCGAACCGGGTCACCCGCTCATTGTCGAAAATAGCGATCTGTACAACCGGATACTCACGCTTGACGGGAGCGCGGGAGATGTTTTCCTGAGAGCTAACTAAACCTGTTGTGGGTCTAACAGGAACAGCGAATGGACAAAAATCCATTCGCTGTAATTATTTAGGGGTTCTGCTCGATGCTTCCCAACCGGATTACATCATATGGAATTTTAAAGGTATATCGGGGAGAATTGGGTTCCAAAGTATACACTTGACTGCCGATCCGGCGATAAAGTGCCTTTGCGAACCGAGGATCCAAATTCAACCGTCTCAGGTCCGCCCAACGTATCCCTGCGCGAAACGCCAGCTCTTTCTCGCGTTCCTGGAGTATGATTGCCAAGAGTTCCTCTCCATCTTGAAAGGTTTGTTTTTCGTAAGTTGCACGTTTATAGCGCATTGACAGTAAGGTGCTCAGGTCATCATTAGCAGCCGACGTATTGCCCATTCGGGCGTAGCACTCGGCCCGGGTTAAATACATTTCATCCGTTGCTAATCCGAAAAAAAGTGAAGACGACGTACTTCCGTCATAGTTGCCATAAAAACCTAATACACCCTGCGTGTTTACCCGATAAAAGAGCGATTTACGTAAATCGTCATCGTAGTAGCGTCCATATAGGGTGGTATCCACCCCTGCCCTGCTGTTGCTGAGTATCGCGGAAAAATTACCGCATGTTGCGTGAAAGATAACTTCTTCGTTTAACGCGGGAAATTGCGGCTGGGCAGACATGGTATCCAGATCGTTGTAATCAATAAGTGCCGGTTGCAGCCTCAGGGAAGAATCGGCATATGCCCCAGCTTCTGCGTAGTGTTGCATTGTTAAGTAAACGCGACTCAACGCTGCATATGCAGCGGCTTTGGAAGGCAAGGTTTTCACGGCAGGCAGGTCGGGCAGCAATGGGACCGCAGCCTTCAAATCGGCGATGATCCTTGCATAGGTTTCGTCGAGGGTGGCACGATAGGAACGCTCATTGATGTCCGGCGACAGCCGGAGCGGGATGCCGAGCAGGCCGTCGTTATTGCCCTGTTGGTAAGGCGGAGCGAATAACTGGGCTAAGTGATAGAAATTGTAGGCGCGCAAGAAATATGCAGATCCTTTGATGCTGTTTCGGTTTTCCTCATGCATGTTCCCCAAGGCTGCTTCATCGATCGAAGCCAATATGACATTGGTGTCATAGACGCGGCCATAAGCCTGATACCAGTTATTCTGATGAGCGGGCTCGCCCCCCCACGTGTAATTGTTCCTGCCCGTTTCATCGCGTGATAAAAAATCTGCCTCACTCAGGTAATAGTAGTCGGAGGCATAGTCCCCCGCAAAAGGGTAACTTCCATTGAGCCTCGTTTCGTTGTTGAGGATAGCTTGGTAATGAGCCAAATTGGTCAGCAATGCCAAGGAACTTTGGGGCTTTACGCCCAAGAAGTCCGAGCATCCAAAGAAAGCCGGAGTGCCGAGCAGCACAGCCAGATATTTTATGATGGGTAGTGTATCGTTTTTCATGTTGTTGACAGCTAAAATTTAAGATTCAGACCGAGTGCAAATGTGTTGGATGGGGGCGTGCTATTGCCATATATGGGGTTTAAGCCCGATTTCCCCGCTTTCCAAAGAAAGATATCCAAGTTGTTGGCATATCCGGTTATGGTGATTTCTTTCAGGGTTCGGATATTTGTCTGCACGGAATAACTGATATTGACATCCTTAATCCGCACGTGGTCTCCTTTTTCAATGTTGGCTTCGGATAGCCGGTAAAACGTATTCCTGTTGCTGTTTATCGGATATTCCATTGCCGGTACAGAGGTATGCTGTTCATCACCGGGTTTTTGCCACCTGCTGTAGTAGTCGCCATGCCAGGCCGATTCAGGTGTAGCGCCATACAACACGGAGTTTCTGCGGAAAACAAAGCCAAACTGCCCGGTAATGTTTGCAGAAAGGGCAAAGCTTTTGTATTGAAACGTATTGAGCAATCCGGAGAAGTAGGTGGGAAGGGAAGTCCCTTCAAAGACCAGGTCATCCACACCGAGGGTAGCCGCATTCGTCAGGGCGACGTAGTTTTCACTTATTTCGCCATCCAGAAGCCCCCGTGGAGCACCGGTTTCAGGATTCAGCCCCATAAAACGGTAGGAGAAAACGCTGTTCAGCGGATATTCAGTACTGTATGGGATGAATGGCTCACCGGCGTTAACCAGTGTGGCATGTCGCATAATTTCCAATGCCCGGCTTTTATTGTGAGAAAGATACCAATCGGTGGTCCAATTGACGGATTTGTTCAGGTTTATGCTCCGGATGCTCAGATCCCAACCCGTATTGCGTATTGTAGCGCTGTTGCGGTCGTAGTTTTGCAGGCCCACCGTGGGATCCATCGACACGGCGGCAATGATGTCATTCCCCTTTTTCCTATAGTATTCCAGGGTGGCAGATAATCGGCTGTTCCGCGTAGTGAGGTCGATTCCCAGATTCAGCTGGCTGACGTTTTCCCAGCGCAGTTCCGCGTTTGGAGCATTCCGGAGGAAGGCATAATTCGTCCGAGCCAGATTACTAAGGAAAGGGGCATATTCAATGGTGACCACGGCAGGCACGGTATTATTTACATTGCCGCTATACCCATACGTGGCCCTCAGGCTGAGGCTGGAGAGCGCGGAGACATCGAAGAAGGGTTCCTTAGCCACGTCCCATTTCAGGCCAGCAGACCATAGTGGTTTCCACTTGTTATTGGTGGCCACGCCAAATAAGTTGGAAGCATCCCGCCGTGCGGATGCAGAGACTGTATACCTATCCAGGTAGGTGTATGCCCCATTGGCATAGACCGACACAAACCTGTCTGTAGAGAGGCTTGCGGAATTGTTGTAGGGGATTGGCTGGGCTGAGCCCAGCGCTGCATACACCGGAAAGCGCGTAATGTAGTCTACCTGTGCGCTGGTGCGCGTGTCATCATTATACCCATACCACCGGTTTGTAGCGGCGTCGATGCTTGCGTCTCTCAATTCGGCCCCTGCCAGCAGCGTCAGTTGATGAGGTGCGCCAAAACGGCGGGAATAGTTTAGCTGCCCCCGGATATTATGGGAGGTCAGCCTGTCCAAACCTTGATCCAATATGCCTCCCGGAGCAAGGTTATGGGAGGCTTGCCCATCTTCGATGACCGTAAAGCGGTTGATCAGATCCCGCGTGTAGAACAGCTCATCGCTTTGCAGGTTTCTTCGCGATGTGTTTTGCCGTTCAAATTGGTACAGTACGTTGGCTTTTAAGCCCGGCAGCAGTTCGTATTGGATGGACGTGTTGAACAGGATATTCTCGGTTGTCGTCGAGTTGTCGTTCTGATAGATTTCACGCAGCGGGTAGTAGCGCCAGTCTTGCAGCAATCCCTGGCCTGCCGTATCGATAAATGATTGCCGGTAGCCATGTTCCAGTGCCAATGGATCGCCGGCCTCGTTTGCCAGCCTTGCGTAGGGATAGATGATGTCCGAATTGGGCCTTGTCCCGATACGCCCGTTGTTATTCAACGTGTTCGTCGTGTTGGCGTAAGTGATCCCCAACTGGATTTGTAGGTTTTTCGCCGGCCTGAAATTGTTGATTGAGCGGAGCGTGTACCTGTCGTAGCGGTTGTTGCGGAGGTTGTTCAGGTTATTGTCCCACCCCACGGATACACGGTAGTTTGCACGGTCGCCACCGCCGGACATATTCAATGCGTATTGCTGGTTTACAGCAGTCCGGTACACATGGCGGTTCATGTCGCGGCGCACATCGTGTTCACGTAACCCATCGATGATTGCCGTGGCCTCCGCATCGCTCATTTCCCCATTTTTTACGGCGTTCAACAACTCTACAACGGGCGTGACCACCGGTCGCGTGGTGGTGTTGCCCAATATGGAAGCATAAGCCCCCTGGTTGAACAAGTACATTTCCATATCAATGAAGTCAGACGAGGACATTTGCGGGGCATACCAAAGGTCGGGCTTTTCGCCCACGGTGGTGTTGGCGGTAAATGCGATGTTGAAAGGCTCTCCGTACTGTCCTTTTTTCGTGGTGATGACCACTACGCCATTGCCTGCCCTGGCTCCCCAGATGGAAGCGGCCGCTGCGTCCTTCAGGAAGGTTATCTTCTCCACGTCAAGCGGGTTGATGTTGTTGATATCGCCCTCATAGGGGAAATTGTCAACGATGATGAGGGGTTTTGCGATTTCCGTTGTAAGGGTGCTTATGCCCCTGATGCTGAAGTCCTGTTCGGCGGACAGCCGCCTGTCGAAAAGCACACCCGGAACCAGGCCATCCAGCCGGGTGACGATGTCTGTGGCAATCTGCCGGTTCAGCATTTTATTGTCCACTACGTCAAACGAGCCTGTGGCGCGTTCCAGCGGGATGTCTTCATAGCCGGTGGAGACCACCACTTCATCCAGTTGCTGGGCAATGGGTGTCAGGCTTATAAGGAAAAGACCATCGTTTGGAAGTGAAAGATTTACGGTCTGCGTTTCATAGCCCAGAGAGGTTATTTTCAGTACCACGTCTGTGCCTGCAAACCTCATGCTGAAAAAGCCTTCGCTGTCCGTCTTGGCGGCGCTGGTGCCGTTTACTTGCAGGATGCTTACACCTCCCAATGGAATGCTGTCGGCAGCGCTTATAATCTTTCCGTTCAGCAGATGCGTCTGGCCGTAAGTTGAGAGCCATAGGCACAGGTTGAATAGGATAATGATATATGGTTTCATTTCGGGGTTTAAAAGTGTAAAGGATTAGGCCTACCGTTATATTTCGGATAGTATAAAGTAGGTCTCGTTGTTTCTTATTTCCGTCCTTCCATGGAGGTTCAGATGCGCGTCTAAGTCCGCCAGCATCTGTTTCCGGATGGTCTCCAACGAAGCACCGAGGGGAAACGTGCGCTCATAACATAGCGCGTGCCGCCGGGCCCATTGGCTTCGCGTGATTGCCGTTAGGTCGGCTTTCCATTCCGCGTATCGCGCGGGATCGCTTACTTCCCAGATGATGCGCGTTGGCGGAAATTCACGCCCGATGGCGATATAATACAGGTCAAGTATGGACCTATTGCGGTACGATACGCGCCGGATGCCCATCAGGCTGTCCGCTTCGGTAGCCACATAAGGTCCAATCCCTTCGGTATATCCCGTGATGACGGTATAGTACAGCGGACGGTTTGTATTATGCGGCAGGGCGTTTGCCTCGGCGTTGAGGGTGACGAGGGGTGCGTTGAAAAACGGGGTGTTTTCCGTTTTTACGGGCCAATCAAGGGCCTTGCCGCTTTGAAACTCGCTCACGGTGCTGGCCGTCACGTGATTCGTGCCGGTAGTGGCGCGTACCACCCCCTGTGCATCTATCCACACCACATGCGAGATGTACAGATGGGGGAAATATTGCTTGAGCAGCCTGTCTTCTACTACAAACGGCAGCCGTGTACCCTTTACATAGCTATTGGCAGGGATGAATGACGCAACGCGATCCCGTTTTTCGGGGGTGACGGGCAAAATAGACACACTATCGCCAAATTCCAACCCGATGGCTTCCAGCTTGGGGATGGCCTTGATGCAGCCGCTGCACCCGGTGGATAGAAAGTCAAGGAGAATCGTTTTGCCCCGGTACGCCTCCAGCGTAATCGTCTCCTTCCCTTCCGGATGGTTTGCCACCTGTAGCGGCGTGTTCCACAGTTCCTCAGGTATGGCATCGCCTATTTGCAGGGGCTTGATGCCTGCCTGCCGGCCAGACAGGCCTTCGCTTGGAATTGCTTGGCGGGTAAGCGGGCGGGCCTGAATGGACATGCTTACCGCCAGCAGGAGCAGTGCCAGTACCCCATTTGCGCGGCCCCGCCCGGGGTGGGCGAGGGCCTGCGCATGGGTCTGCACACATAGTAAAGTCTTCTGGCCGTGGCCTTGTGGATTAGACGAAAAAAGTGCGCCATTTGTTACAGCGTTTTCCTGTTGCACGGCAAAACCCGCTTTGGCACGGCTTATTGCCCGCTGAATGGCTATGTGGAGTGGCCTTTGGCCGAATTGTATTTGTATCTTGGAAAGGGCAAAGCACTTCCCATAGCGTAAAATTCGCTTCATGTTTTCGTTGGTTATTAGCGGTTTATGAAATTTTTGTTTAAAAAACCGACCGCTGGGCCAATGAAAAATTCAGCGAAAATTTGGAGGTAAAGAAGTAAGACACTACCTTTAGGGTGAACAAAACCAATAAGCAGACATCTACTCCGTGACCTAGACAAACAAAACGCGGTTTTCTTGGCTTGGGGTCGGTGTCACCGGGAAGTGGCCATTGGCATTTTTTGCTTTTGGCAACGGAGGCATTGCGCCCTCTTTGTTTACACGCCCAGCGTTTATTGGCTCCTGCCCTATTCGGGTGGGCAGATAAGGTTTTTTGAGAAGAGTTTAAAGGAGATTTTGTACCACCGTGAGGTAAGGTAAATTCGGTTGAATCCGGCAACGAGATTGCTGAAAAACGCGGTTAGTGGGTTTGGTGTTTTCGTTTTCATAGTTTGATGATTTATGAAAACGATGCACTACTCGCGAAGGCTTAAGGGGTCGGTTTTTTATAACCAAGGGGTGAACCTTAAAGCTTCCGACCTGGTATCGCCAAACACCAACCTAACCAAAGTTAGGGTTCCCCGAAAGACTGACATAAGGTTCACCCTCTGGTAATATGTACAAATATACAGATTACACAGAGATACGGCGAACCTAAGGCCATCTCGTGGGAATTTGGCGATTTCGGTACGAGAGTGACATCGTTATGAAAGAGGTAGTGCCTCTGTCTTAATTGTCGCTTATCTAATTGATAACAAAGGTAAACACACAAATCGAATTATGCAAATTTTATAATTCGATTTTTTAAATCGTGGTTTGCATGGGTGAAAACAAAGGGATAGAGAAACTATTTAAAGAGTATAGATTACATTTCGGGTTGACGCAAAATGCGGTTGAGCAACTAGCTAAACTTAAGAAAAATCAGTATTCAAGGTTTGAATCGGGGAGACAAAAGCCTCGGCCTCATGAGACTAAGGCAGTCGCTAGTATTTACGGTCTTGAAGATTATCAGTTAATGAATCCTAATCAACGCAAACCATCCCTTAAAAGTTTACCTATAAAGACACAACATGCAATATTGAACATTAGAAAATCTGGAACGCAACCTAGGGAAAAACATGAGAAGATAGATTTAGGGAAGGAGATAGACAAACTTATAGCCACTGGAAAATTAAGTAGGCCTATTACCGCAAAGCGCCTATTAGAATTACTGCCTATTGCTGTAAGAGAGGAAATTAATAATGAGTCTAGACGTATAACCGATTTGTTGAAACGTCCGCCGCGTTGCAATAAAGTTAAAGTTGTTGAGAAACCTGAGGGTGAGACGGGTGCGGGTAATTGGTATCAGATAAAGGAATGAAGAGATTCTTTCAATGAAGGTGTCTAGCAACCTAATTTACGAACCTAATGAGAAATCCGAAGTGGCATAGGGATGAATTGATACTTGCACTTGACCTTTATTTCAAGTTGGAACCTGGGCAGATTCACGCTCGGAATCCAACTATTGTTGAGCTCTCTCAGACCCTAAACGCTTTGCCTTTTTCCGATGCTAAAACAGATGCTGAATTATATCGTAACCCCAATGGGGTTGGGCTTAAGTTAAGCAACTTTTTGGCTATAGATCCAAATTATAAAGGAAAGGGCATGCAGTCTTACAGTAAGTTGGACGAGCAGGTGTTCAAGGAGTTCGTTAATAACCAAATCTTACTTCGAAAACTAGCCAGCAATATTAAAGCTACACTTTTGCAAGAAAAGTTAGTCAAGGAGTTGAAAGCTCCTTTAGTAGAAGACGAGGAGGGGGACGAATATTCCGCGCCTGAAGGGAAGTTGCTTTATAAGCTTCATCGTTACCGTGAGCGCAACCGAACACTCGTGGAAAAAAAGAAAAAGGAATATCTGAAAAAGCATGGTTCCCTTGCTTGCGAGCTTTGCTCTTTTGATTTCGAAAAAGTATATGGCGCTACAGGCAAAGGGTTCATCGAATGTCATCACCGCACCCCGCTATCGGAATTAACACCGGATACAAAAACAACATTAAATGACCTTATGCTCATCTGCTCGAATTGCCATCGGATGGTGCATAGGGGGTGGGATAACAAAACTGTAAAAAATCTCAAAAAGGGAAGAGTATTAAAAGACTTGAACGGATAAGCTTATGAAATGATTTATGATTAAAGCACTTTTGACATTACTCTCAAAAAGTAAAACTTGGGAAAACACTATGCATTTTTTAATAACGGTTGTCTTCCTGAGTTCTCTGGGTGTTTGGCTACCTTTTGCAATCGATAAAGCAAAGGTGGATTCCATCGCCTACGAAACGTGGATTGACTTACCAACAAATTTAATCACTTACGGTGTAGCTATAATGATGGTGAGTTACGTTGATAGATTGTTATTCCTTATCAATAACACAACAAAATACAAAAGAAACGGAATCGAGTTTCTTATCCTTCTAATTATAATAATCGCTACAGGTTTTCTGATTTTTATAGCCTATGTTGACTTGAAATTCGGAAGAATTTTAAGTGCTATTAAAGCAACTTCACTTTTCACACTCATTGCTTTAGCAACGTGGATATATGTAAAGGCTAAAAACCCACGTGCCGGAAACTTTTCGTCGATAGGAGGGCCAATGTCATGAGATATTTAGAGTTATACGCAATTAGAGTTTCCCAACCATTGAGTGACTTCTACCTTGCCTCAATAAAGGCTAGAGATCTCTTGAAACTCACTTTTTCGGAGAAACTTGAATATATGGATGAGAATGGAAAATTGAAAGGGAATCAACGGAAAATTGATGAAAGAAGGCTGAAAGAAATTGGAAAATATATAGACTCCGTTGAGATGTCTTTTCCGAATTCAATCATTTTAGCAGCGAATTACTCCGAAGAGGGAGAGTTGGTCGATGATGAAAAGTACAGGTGGGATATTGACTCTGTAGAAGAGAATTTATATAAAATTATCATTCCGTCGGATAAAAAATTAGCCGCTGTTATCGACGGTCAACATCGATTGATGGGTTTTGGTGAGAAATATTTACCTGACCAATCTAAACTTGACGTCGAGTTACCTTGTGCTATATTTTTCGATCTACCAATTTCGTATCAAGCTTTTCTTTTTGCTACTATTAATGGCAATCAGAAAAGAGTAGATAAAAGCTTGGCTCTTGAACAATTTGGATTTAATGTTGAAGACGAACCTCAACACACTTGGACACCCGAAAAACTGGCAGTATTTTTTACACGTCGTCTAAACTTTAAAGATAGTCCAATTAAGGGGCATATCAAAATAGCTCCGAAAATCTCCAGCGCACTGGAAAAACAAGTGTTTGCAACCCAAAAAGAATGGTCTATTTCCACGGCCACTATAGTCGAGGGCATCCTTAATCTGATAACATCAAATGCAAAACGTGACAGAGTAGAAATGGCTCGAGAAAATATATGGGGTAATCGTACCAGAAAGATGGTAGACTCGTTCAAAAATGATAAATCACCGTTAAGACAAGAATACCTTGACAAAAATGATGAATACATATTTAAAGTAATCTTCAATTTTTTATCTGCCGCTAAGAATACGATATGGAAAGATTACGATCCTAAGTCATACATTTTTAAAACAGTTGGAGTACAAGCGCTATTCGATATACTGAAAAGAATTTTACAACACGAAAGGTTAACCGAAGAATATGAATTCGAAACATATTTGGAAACCGCAATGAAATATGATTTTAGCAGTTCTTCGGTTCAAGCTTCCGGCATAGGAAGAAGAGATATTAGAAATGCTATTTTATATTCAACAGGGCTTGTCGACGAGAAACCTTTAAAACCTGAGGACTTGAAGAAAATTAAGGATTTTGAAAGATAATGTCGCAGCTTTTAATATGGAATTGGGGGTGCGCAATATCAAATAAAAAATCGTTAGTCAAAACACTCACACTAACAATGTTAATAATCAAACACTTATGAGTAAGAAAATAATTAAAAAAATTGACAAACAAGACTTTTCACAACCATATAACTGCATTCATTCTGTGCAAAAGTTAAATTCCATATTCGATACAAATGTTTTTGCTGCCAATATTCCACTTAAACAATTATTCAAAAATCGAGATATCTTATTAGTCGACGACCTAAAAGGTGATGCACGTTGGGGCATGAATAAAATTATTCAAAGAAATATTTCAGACAAACGTGTTGAGGAAATAAAAAACGAATACTTGCAGGCTAGCAATAGGTCTATCAAATTTTTTCCCGCGATAACTATAGTGCTTCTACCTAAGACTAAGGGCGAGCCAAGACAATCGTTTGAAAACACTAAATATGGTTTTGACAATATCAAAGGTGTGGAAATCGAAAAAGGTTACGAAAGTGACGAATTCGAGTATGATATGCCTGTGGAATTAAAATGGGATAAGAATCAAATATCAGCTTTAGTAATAGACGGTCAACACCGTGTTAGTGCTATTAGAAAGTTCTATGATGGAAAGAACGAAAGTTCATTTGACAACATAAGCATTCCTGCTACTTTCGTTTTGTTTAAAAATAACAATGCAATAGATCTCATCCAAGCAACCCGTTCACTTTTTATAGATGTCAATAATACACCGAGGTTAGTTTCTGAAGAAAGACTAATTTTTATTGACGATAGAAATATTCAAAGAAGAATATCGGCCAAAATATTTGGATCAAATGCTCCCGGAGAAGAAACTGAAGATGTTTATCAAATTATGCTACAATCAGAAGATTTCCTATTAGCTGATGATTCCTTTGTCAATCGTTATCTCATAGAAGAATCAGGAAAAGACGATGAAGAGGCCAGAGGTTTCCTCTCCAATCATAGCACGCTATTTCCTTGGGAAATATCTAACGTTATGAGTATACATAAAAATATTCTAGGCAACATTTTACTGCGTTATAAAGAAGTAGATAAAACCCGAGATATAAGAAGCATATGTTTTCAGTTACACCGAGCTTTACTTGAAGAAATTGAAAATTACAATTCAATAGAGCAATTATCTGATGACAATACATCAAAAATAGTTGAACGGCTTAAGACTTCTGGTCTTTCCGAAAGCGAAATAGAGATATTTACAAACTTGATAGCAATTAAGAAAAGGAACCTTGAGGAGGTGCAACAGGCAGAAGGAGAATTTCTTGTTGGAACCTCTGCCGACGCAAATGAAGAAAGAGAACGAGAAGAGTTCATTGAAATATTAAAAAACGTATATAATCAAGATTGCACAAAAGACAGTGCTTTTGAACTTTCGTCTTCAAAAGTGACTGAGCTATTCGAAGGAAAAACGTCCCATTTTATTTCGATTATAGTTAAAACTTTCAATTCGTTATGGTTTACAAAGAAAATAAAAGAATCAATCTTGTCTTATAATGGTGACGAAAGAGAGTTAATATTCAACTTCATTGTTTATACCCATGAGACACTTAAAATACATGGAACTACGAGAAGAAAATCCGACAAAGTTGGCAAACAAATCAAAGAGTTCGCAAGAGAAAACGAAATCTCAGCTGAGAAAACGAAGGTCCTTCGCGATTGGAATGAGAAAATAGAAGAAAGTCAAGCTGAAAACTTACTCAGAACGTTGGTAGGCCAAGAAATGCTATTTACCTATATTTTATCAGAGAACGAGAAGATCAATGACATTCAATTAGATGATGTTATAGATTTCATCAATACCTTAGGGAAAGTAGGACTATTTAATAGTGTTAAAGTATTAAAAGTCAATTTTTTCAATATTCCTGATTTTACAATTGAAAACTTTAATCCTTGGTCCGAGATACTAATGAAAGGAGATACAATGAAGCCAGGGATCGTCAATGCAAATAAAGGGGCTGATTTCCTATATCTTCTAAGAAACAAGATGACCGATAGGACAAATGCACAATCCCAAATTAGAAAATTAGAAAGAATACAAAAATCGTATGCATTAGAAATCCTTAATAAACTAGAGCGGGACGATTCCCAAAAAAGACTTAAAATGTACCTAGCATTACAAAAGTTCCCTGACAAACAATTATATCTATCACCTAGCGAAATCTCGGCCATTGAGGAAAAGTTTGATAGCGGAGACCTATTAACTCCCAAGCACAGGAACATTATTGGAAAAGCTTTTGGAGCGATAGCATTAACTCAAGTCATAGACTATTATAACCAGTTGATAGAAAATTAACATGACGCTATACAAGTATAGATATTATCATGATGAACTGTCCAGATCAAGGACAAAAGACATACTTTTAAACAAAAGGCTATATTTCTCAGGCATTGAAGCCTTTAATGACCCATTTGATGGCCAGGTTTATTTGGATCTTGAGGGTACACTACATCAAGTTAGGTCTGCGCAAGCCAGAGTCCAATATGCTATGCGATTGACAAATGGAGGGTTATATGAAGGGATTTCAATGCAACAAGCAATTGATTTAGTAAACAAGAACTTCACAATTGAACATATTGAGAAAAATAGGATAGGAAAGCATAAGTTGAAAAGAGTTCAAGACTTGCATAATAAAAAAGGTGTCCTAGCACTGTCGTCCAAACATGATAACATACTCATGTGGTCCCACTATTCGTTTAACCATATAGGATTATGCCTTGGTTTCGATTTCAGTAAAGAAGATAGCATTTTGAACAAATGTAAAAAGGTACGATACCAAACTCATTATGAAGACATATGGTCTTGGCTTCACACAGATGAAGAAATTGTGGAAAAGATACTTTTTACAAAATCGATAGAATGGCAATATGAAGATGAGTATAGAATTGTAAAGGATGAAGTCGGTTTTGAGTATTTTAAATCCGAGTCACTACAAGAAGTGGTATTTGGTTGTCGTATGAATGAATCTGATAAAAAAGAAATTGTTGATATATGTTTATCAAACGGATTAAATCCGAAGTTTAGACAAACCGAAATAGATTTAAAAAGATACAAACTAAACACAGTTGATTATAAGTGAATTTCCACATATAAAAATATAACTAAAGGCGAGCGAATAGATTAAGTGGCATTGTATACAATTAATTTTAAATACTAATTTTGTGTATGGATGCTTTTGTTTACCTTGATAACAATTCAACCACCCGTGTTGACCCTCGTGTTTTTGACATAATCAAACCATATTTCACCAATTTATATGGCAATGCTGCCAGCAATCACACTTTTGGTGTTGAAGTCAATCAAGGTGTTAAAGAGGCTCGGGCTACATTGGCCAATGGTATTGGTGCAGAAAACAACGAACTCATCTTTACTTCCGGAGCAACTGAGGCTATTAATTTGGCATTACGTGGCACGATGAAGCTGAGTGGAAAAAAAGGCAAACATCTAATTACCGTAACTAATGAACATCCGGCGGTATTGGACACATGCCGGTATTTGGAAACAGAGGGATACGAAGTAACTTACTTGCCTGTAAGTGCTGATGGATTGGTAGATTTGGAGGTATTAAAGATTGCTATTCGCCAAGACACAGTATTGGTAAGCGTGATGCTGGTAAACAACGAAACGGGTGTGATACAGCCTATCAAAGAAATTGCCGAAATCGCACATCAATACGGAGCTTTCTTTATGACGGATGCTACCCAAGCGTTTGGCAAGATGCATATTAATGTAGATGAAATTGGTATAGACCTAATGGCTTTCTCTGCCCATAAATTCTATGGGCCGAAAGGTGTGGGCGGGTTGTTTGTGCGTAATAGGCGCCCCCATAAGGTGAAGCTGGAGGCGCTTATCCATGGTGGCGGGCATGAAAAGGGTTATCGCAGTGGTACACTGAACGTCCCAGGCATCGTGGGGATGGGTAAAGCAGCAGAAATCGCATGGCAGGAAATGGATAGTGATCGGGCTCGCATCGGTGCCTTGCGTGATAAATTAGAAAGTCAATTGCTGGCTATTGAGGGTAGTTTTCTGAATGGCAATCCTGACCATCGGCTATATAATACAATAAGTATAGGATTCAAAGGCGCCGATGCTAACGCGGTGATGATTGGACTGAAAGATGTGATTGTGTCTAATGGTTCTGCTTGCTCGTCTACCAAAATCGAACCGTCACACGTACTTATTGCAATGGGACGAAGTGAACAAGAGGCTTATAGTACATTGCGTATTAGCCTTGGCCGTTTCACTACCGACGAGGATGTTCATATTGCGGCAGAGCGGATTAAAGAAGAGGTAGAAAAGCTACGTAAAAGTATGCCTGTTTTTTAGTTTAATGTGGACTATCTTCCAAAATTAAGCTTAACAAATCTTCTGCTAAAAGGGATTTACCTTTGCTACTGTACGGGTAGACTGTCTCATTATTTTCATTTAATAAAGAGATTTTTTGTGCTTTTGAAAGTTTAGATTTAAAGAAATCTACGCTTAACTTCTTCTCTGACACACCTATATGAAACAATTCTATTAGAACGTCTATAAGCGCCAAAAAACCAATTGTTCTTTGCAGTGGATTATCCGGTGTTTCACCAATTCTCCAAAAAGAATTCCCTTGCTGATCAACAAACGTTTCCTCTACAGCAACAAAGAAATTTTCAAGAGTTTTATAGATATGATTGTCTCTATTCTCGGCGTAAAATTGTCTAAATATCGTTTTAAACGTGCCTCCGACAACAAAATCTGTTCTTTTTTTAAATCTTTCGATTTCAGAAGCTCTAATCGAAGGGCATATTAATGTTATTATCGTCTTGATGAAAATTTGCTGCGAGATATAAGAACTAGCGCCTTTATCTTTTTTTCCTAATAATTTTATTCTACCCGCAAAAGGGCTCAATTTTCCATTGTTATCTTTTTTTATACTATTCAATTCTAAACAGATAGCCAATGCAGTTTTTTGTGGGCTATCTTTTTCAACTAAACCAAATAAATCATAAACGATATCATAAGGCACCTTAACTGGTGTCCTATTAATTGTGGAGAAAAGCATAGCTTGAAAATCGAGTTCGGCGTCTATAAAGATTGATACTACAAATTCAAACTTCAAAAGCTTATTTAATAAATCGGTAACACCAAGTTTAGATAATTCCTCCACAGCAGCCTTCATACCTGCAAATCGATGTTGGCCGTCAATGATCTGTATATAGACAGGGTTTTCTTTGTCATCTAAGTTTATCTTTTCTTCATTAATATATATTATAGGGGGCCCTTCATCTTCTATCTCCTCTAGCATTAAAGCAGAAGGAAGGGAAAGTATTATAGAATTGGGGAATGTTGCTTCTTGGTCGCTTAATATATAGTTTTTAATATCGTTTGCCCTTTGTGTACTAACCTTTCGTTGGAAACTGTCATTGTATACTGGAAGCCCGTCATCGTCAAATGTAGAAATGATTCTGTGATTGATTCCCGCGACTTTGGCAAGTTTTTCAAAACATAGTTTCCCAATAAAAAACTCGACGTTGTTTTGAATGACTTTTTGACAAACTATTTTCATTCTCTCCTTAAAAAAGTAAATTAGAATTCTATTTCATCAGCCTTGTTTATCTTCCCTTCCTCTCGGATATTTTCTCGAATATTATTAAATGATTTGAAATAGCTTTTCACAACCCGCTTTTTCAAGAGAATCATCGTTTTAGTGGTGTTCCAGACATTTACTCCTATTAATATTGTGAATACCAATATAAAAATTTGCCCACAAAGATGAAGCTGTTGTCCTAATGCGGTGAGGAAAGTATATAATGAAGCATTCAAAAACAATAACAGTATACTTAAGCCAAGTATTTTCTTCCTTAAATTTAGATATTTCGGGTTCGTTTTATCTAGTAGAAACATAAACACAGATATACTGATACTGTAAAGGACTAAAGGCAATGAACCATTGTTCAAAAGTCTTAAAATGTACAAAATATCGATTCTCCTACTATTTTCTAATAGAATTGACATCCCAATAGCTATGAAAATAGGTAGAATACTTCCCCAAAAGCTATAAATTTTGAAAAGCGAAATTTCTTCCTTGCCTTTCTCAATAACCCTGGACTCGTTTAAGTATTCATTATCAGAATTGGATAAAAACCAAGATTGAATATTCAGAGGAGACATTTTGGTGTTTTTAGGTTATGTTACGTTTGTTTTTAAATAAATATCTAACATCGCTAGACCAAGTGCTGTCTTTTGTGTTTGATTGTCCTCAATGGAACTACACATACAGACTTGTTAAGATCCTGAGAGCCCTTTCAATCCAGCATCTACCTTATTGACCACAAACTCAAATCCTGTCACATTCGGATTACTAATAAATTCTTCATTCAATAGCTGCAAGCCGTGGTCTATGTGAAGCTTTACATACTTAGCAATATCTTTGTCAGTCTTATAGATTTGGTAATGTGTGCAAATCAATGCAATGTAGTAAGGTGCATTTTGACCGAACAATACCGTGGCGCTGTATTCTTTTCCCTTGGCATCTTGGATATCAGCTAAGGAGAGCTTGACGTCTGAGGCCAAAGAATAGGAGAATGCCATACGGGCGATAACATTTTCTGGGCCAAGGCCTAGCCTACGTGTCAGCTCGGTGACGATTTCCTTATTGGCCGCAGATGTTTTGATGCTTTTAAACATGGCTTACCCCCGCTGTATAATATTCAAATAACTTGCTTGGTTGCACTGGTTCAAATGTGGAATGGTCGTCATCGATGTTTTTGATGAGGTGCGCGCTGTTTACCCGAGGCAAAAGCAATTTATACTCATCTTCGGTAAGTTCCTTTTGCAATAGCGGAAATAAGACCACTTGCTCGGATACTTTGGGATAAAAAGACTCAATGATATTGGCTGAGTGGTGTTTGTCAAACTTCTGGAGCGGGCTATCGATAAAGATGGGGAATTTGATGTTGGACTCATCAACCAATGCTTTCAGCAAGGCGGTGGCGTATAGCTGCTGTTCGCCTTTGGATAGCGTATCCTTATTGACTTGCTGGCCGCGCTTGTCGTATAAGTGGATGTCGATTAAGTCATGGTCAACTTCAACTTCAACCTTATCAACGAAGTCTGCCTTGTGCATCAATAGATTAAGCTCGCGTTTTAAACTCTTCTCCAAAAGCGATTTTTTCTCGGTCTTGAAATTCTTAATGAAAACGTTGAGCTCGGCGATTAGGCGTTCGGCAACTTCATCTTTTGCGGCATCTGTGTCTTCTACCTTGATTTTCTTGGCCAGCTCAGCGACGATTTTGTTTTTTACGCCGACGTCGCGCTGAAGTGAGCCGATTTCTTGGCTGATCTGCAGTAGCTGTTTGTCTATGTCAACGATACGTTCATCAAGGGCGTTTTTTTGCCTGCGGATTTCCTTGATGAGCAAATCATTTTCCTTTGATTCCGCATCGGACAGCTGACGTATAACTTTATTAAATGCAATACGATTTTCTTTTTGCTGCGCCACCAACTCTTTAAAACGTTCGCTATAGGTATATTTTAGATTTGAGAAAATAGCTTCGAACTCGTTTTTTTCCGCTTCAGAAAAAGCAAAAAGCACCTTAAAGTCTGCGTCTGCCTTTTTAGAGGGGCTGAAGCTTTGAATGATGGTCTCCTGCACAATCTTTTGCAGTGATGCTAACGCTTGCCCCTTGATTTTCATAAGTGGGAAGGTGTCCGTCGAAAGTTGGTCTGATACGGCCTTGGCTTTCTCGGCTAACAAAACAGGGTTCAGGTTGCTTTGCTCCATTTCAATTTCTGCGAGTAGCTGTAGGCGTGCTTGCTTCAATTTATGGCCAGCAATGGCAAAGGGAGCAAGCTCCATTAGATCTTTCATGCGGGCTTTGATAGCTTCATAATCTGTAGCCAATTCCCGCTGACGTTGCCGTAGGTGGTTTATAGCTTCAACCGATAATGAGCTGCCTTCCCGAATCAGCTTTTCTTGGTATTGGTCTGCTGCAACTTTCTTAGATAGCTTTTCTTCTTGTAATGCGTCCCGCTGTTCTTCAAACTCGGTTATCAATCGTTTTGACGCTTCGACCTCCTTCTGTAGCTCATCAAACTTCTTCCTGTCTGCTTCCGAAGCCGAATTGCGGCGCATCCGAATGCGGATGTTTTCAAGGTGGTTTTTTAGGTCTTCATATTTTTTGATGCCTAAGACCTCTGCATAGGCCTTGCTCAGACTTTGCTTTTCTTCGATGGATTTCATTTCTGCGAGAGAAACGATTTTTTCCGCATCAAAGAAGAAAAACTTAGCGATTTCCTTCGGTAAGATAAAGTCATGGATGAAGATATCCGGGCCAACGGTTTTTGTCAGCTCGTTTTGCTGTCCATCAATAAGAATAGTGAGCGTATCCTCCTCCCGCAATGTATTGAATGTTCGTTTAACGGTTACTTCATCGCATACTACAGAAGGTAAAGACATATCCGAAAACGTTATTTGAACGCTATAGGACGCTAACCGTTGTTCGTATGCCACGAGGTGGGAATACTTTTCGGGGTGGGTCGCCTTCAAGTTTAACCGATATTCTTCATCATGCTCAAGTTGAAACTGATCAAGGATCGCTTTCGTTTTTCGGTTGAGATTTTTCGCCGCATATTTCTTATACCCCCCTGCTTCATATATTTCGCGACGGTATTTTTCGTCTACATCGACCATCACTTTGCCATAAAGGCACCAAATCAGCGAGGTAAGGAAAGTTGTTTTGCCAAACCCGTTGTTACCTGAAATGATAAACACGTTGCGAAAGGGGGCGTTGAAAAATGTTAATTCATTCTCCCCATGGTATATACGATAGTCATTAAGCTTTACGCTTTTAATAAACATAAGAGAGCTTTTTTAAAGAACTAAGCTTCTACAAATTGCTTAAGTCTGTTTTCCAAATCGGTTTGAAGCCCGCGGCTATTCATCAGTATGGTACGGGTTTTCTGAAGGGCTAACAGTTCATTGATTAACTCAAAGTCCTTTGGGTTCATGACGCATGCTTGTTTGAGCAACTCTTTCTCCTTAATGATTCGCTCATCAGCGGCGTCCAGCTTGATGTCAGTGCCATATACTTTGTTGTATATGTCGGCTACTTTATAATTGAAAATGTTATCTCGATACCAAAGTACCTGAATGGCAACCAGCTCTTGATAATTAATCAAATTAATTTCTGGTTGTTCTTCTTGGATTTCCTTTTGGGCTTTTAATAGGCCTTCCAAAAATTCTGCGCGGAATGATGGAATATAGGGCCCCAAAATACCTTCAGTGATCGTGCCATCTCTGCGGCGCTTTTCCCTTAGATTTTCGTCATCTCGTGAACGTGCTAATATGTCACGGAGTTCCATTAACGGCTCCATCCAGTCTTCGCCGTTCTCAATAAGCGCCTCCATGGATTTGTCTCGGTTGACCACGGTACAGACCCAACAACCGAATCTCGAATTGCCGCATGAAGGGGTAGTTTTATCTATCACTAAAGGACAATCACCGCCATTAGCGTTTTGGTACAATGTAACCAACTCTTTGTTTTCGGAACCCCAAGGTGACGGAACTTGATTGAGGTATCGCCAAAGTTCAGCGGTTTCGACGTCTTTAATAACGGCATAGACATAAGCGTTAGGAATGATGTGTTTCCGTAATCGCTCGCCTTTTATTTCATACTTTTTAATACTACGCGCGCGACGAGAACTCTCCGCACTCCGTGTACCCAAAAGTATGATCGCCTCGCCAACTTGGTGAGTGACTTCAAGAATGAATTGCGTAGTGGGGTTGATTTTCAGACGTTCGGTACACCAGCGGAAAATATTGTTGGGAGCCGGGTATCCTTTGCCAATCAAGTTTACCCAAAAAGTTTCTTCAAGCTTTGGTGTGGTACGTTGTACGTACATTGGCATCGACTGATTAGCAGCCGCTTCTTGTATTTTATGTAATACCCGCTCGGTATATTCAATAATCTTTGGATTTTCTACTAACGTGTTATTACAAACCACATATACCTTGCGCGTACGAAGTTCTTCTGGAAGCTGCCGGATGGCATACCATACCAATTGAAGTAACATGGTCGAGTCTTTGCCGCCACTGAAGCCAACAATCCATGGCCGATTGTTGTCATCGGCCAAATATTGCTCAACTATTTCTTCTTGAAGATGTTGCGAATTGAAACTCATAGCCGTTGTGCATTAATTAAACTTAACCAAACTAAAGTAGCCTATATGTTGAAAAAAAAATAACGGATTTTTTCCACAAAAATAGTTATTGACGTTCGCATCGAGAATTTGCGGTTGTCAAAAGAAAGACATAAATAGGTTATTTGTAATGGGTTGATCTTTCTTTTGCTTGAATTTGAAGCAGAAAGTCCGAGTTGATCGGAAGGAGGCTAAATGTGAGTAAGTTTAATAAGGATTTTAGGTTCGTGAGTCGTCGAATTGTCTATAATAACGACGCTCTCATAATACAGGAAAACCGATGCCTTTCAAATATTCATACGTACCGTCATAATACTCTTCGCTCCGTGTATGATCTTCGGGGTCACCTTTTGGTACCACGATGACCATGCCTTGGCGTGCGCGAGTAAGCAGCACGCGATACGCATTTTTGAGGTATTGCTTGCGTTCGGCTTTGAGCACACGCTCCCAACGGCTACCCTTGAAAGCGAAGGTCTGCCACCCATCGGCGTGATGCCTAAAATCCGCATCCCATGTAACGCAAGCCCAATCCAGCTCCAAGCCCTGCACCTGAAATTCGGTAGCGACATCTTCTAAATAATACGACGAACGGACGTCATCCTTATCATCCAGGAACCAATGGACGGGATCTATGGGTACGCGCACATCGATTGCGTAAGGTCTTAGTCTGTAGGCTTGAGATGATACCACGATACCGTACCGTTCATTGCCTCGCGCTCGTTGCTTGAGCCATTGCTTGGCCTTTTGCGCATCGCGCGTGAGCACAATGGGGTAATTGTCTTTGATATGCCGCCAAGTAGCTTGGGCAGTTTCAGGTTGCAGGTCCAACAGCTGCTTGACCATGAGCGACAGATACTCCGCCCGATAAGACCGCATAGACACCGATAGGTGTAGCTCCGGCTTGTAGTGTACCTTTGCCTCATGTTGGGCAAGCAAATGCAAAGCATCACCCGCGGCATACTCGCTATCGGTCAATTGGTCGGACACGTATACTTCCCAATGGGGGAATGATCGATTGAGTGACGTAATCCACTCACTCATACCTGCCTCGCCGGTATTAATCTCTTGGCCGCCGCCTACCAAGCAGACGATGACAGCCCAGTCAGGATGCCGGTCTAAACACGAAATGAGAAATGCTGACTCGGAATGGGCAAAGTTGGGCTGGTTCTTTTTGCGGGCCATGAAGCTGGCGGTCTGCCGATGGTCCCAAGCGCGCTGCGCTTCATCGAATATGGCCACATGATCATGCGGTGGGTTGGGGTCGGCTAAGCAATCGTCTCGGAAGTGATGCACATTTTGAATAAAAAGCTTTACCTCACGACCTGCTTTTGATTTGCTTATTTTGTGGCCTGCCTCGCGTTCTCGCCGTACTTTATCGCGTGTGAGCGCCTCGCGCAAAACGGCAACCAACGGGCCATTGCCCGAAAGGAATACGCTGGAGGTGCTGCTTTCGCTATCGAGATGTTGCGTAGCGATATTGAGCCCCACCAAGGTTTTGCCCGCGCCTGGCACGCCGGTGACAAAGCAAATGGCCTTTTTGCCCAGCTGTTTGGCTTGGCTGATAACCGCGCTAACAGCCATGCTCGTCTGATTAAGATTTTCTTCTTCAGCACTATGCCGGGTGATGTCTGCAACAGTATGGTTGGCATACAGCGCGGCTGCGGCTTCGATAATGGTAGGGGTAGGGGAGTAAGGCCCGCTGGCCCAGGCTTGCGGATCGATGTAGGCCCCTTCGGCAAAAAACAACGCTTGCTCGATGGCTTGTGGCAGCTGCACTTCATTGCTGCATATGGGAGTTAAAATGTTGTCATTGTGCAGGGTTGTGCTAATGGCGATCAGCGTATTCGGTGCCGCAGTGGCTACCAAGATAGGCGCAATGAAAACGCTGTGGCTGGGCCCGTGGAAGTTTTTGAGATCAAGGGCATAGTCCCACACTTGATCAATGGCGTGCCGATGAAAAGCAGTATCACCTACTTTAAACTCAACGATGAATAGCGCGTTGGCGATAATAATCACCGCATCAATACGCCGCCCCATACGGGGGATATCATATTCGAGGAATAAATGGCCGGTAGGATAGGCGGCCAACACAGTTTTGAGGATGCGGATTTGCTGCTGCCATGCACCGCGCTGGGTAAGCTCTACATTAAACGTAGTTTGCCGGATCAGATGGCCAAGTATGGCTTCATCTGATGTCTGCAGAAAACCAGCGATCGTGTCGGAATAGTATGCGCGAGTCATGGACGGTTTTAATGTGATGATTGCTCCGGTTGTCTTCGGGGTTTGAAAATCGGCATGGCTTTAGGAAAAATCAGTGGTATTAAAAAAGTCCTTTAATGAAATACCCAGTGTGAGGGTAAGCTTTTCAAGGTTTACTATTGAAATATTGCGCCTCCCGTTTTCTACCTCACTGATGTATGACTTATCGATGTCGGAGTCGAAAGAAACCTTTTCTTGCGTTAGCTTTTTTGCTAATCGGACGTCTCGCAATCTTGCTCCTACTTTGGTCTTTATATCCATCCCTTAAAGTTCTCAACAATTCGACTATAGTCTATTAGACTTTAAGTGAATTTTTTAAATTTGCCGTGCATTACTAATGAAACCTTTTATACCGTGATGACCAAACTTTTTGACCGAATGCCAAACCGCTATGTGAGCACGCATTTACTTGACTTTGACAAGGATAATCAGCGTTTCGCTTCTTGGAAAAGTGAGCGTACGACAGAGCCGTTTGACCCGTTTACCGTGTTATGCGAGGCGCATGGTATAAGAAGCCTGATAGCGGCCATTGTCTCGGGGGCCTATTTCGAAGCGGAGCCGCTGCTGGTCGTCCCCGTAGGTTCGCGTTATACCGTGCTTGATGGGAACCGCCGATTAGCTGCGGTGCGCGTGATTTTAGACTATGAGCGATATGTACGCTATTATCCAGCTTGGCTGCATGAACCTACTCCGGAATTGCTGGAAAGTTTAACGCAGATTCCGGTCACCATCGTAGCTGACCGGTATTCGGTGTGGCCGCTTTTGGCGCAGCGGCATAGCATGGGCACGGAGAATTGGGATCGTTATACTAGGGCTTCATTTTTTCACCGGGTGACGGACAGTTACTTCGTGTCAGATTACCAAGTGGCAAATTACTTGGGGATAGGGAGGGGGGAACTCAATAGATTTATGACTCCTTACAGGCTGATTGCCGCAGCTGAAAAAGCGGGGATATGGAACCGGCAGCAGATGGAACGGAAAACAATCTATTATTCGTTGTTGGCGAAAACGTTGCAAGATGAACGCATCCAGCGCTTTGTCGGCTTGGTGAGCTTGGACGGTTTTCCTACTGCGTCGCTGAATCTGGCAAATGTTGGCCGCCTGCTTAATTGGCTGCATGGCAATAAGGGAAAAGGTTTGCGTCCGGCGCTGTCTTATGTAAACTCAGATATCCGGAAACTCGGCAGGGTAGTGGAGTGCGATGACGCCATGCGCTACCTTGATGAACACGGTTGGCTGGAACGGGCTTATCAGATAGCCGTGCAGCAAAAGTTCCCAATAAACAGCGACTTGCATAAGGTGCATAATAAGCTCGGGGATATGCTGGCCACGGTGCCCGACTATGAGGGGCCTTACGAAGCGGAGGGGCTGGCGAAACAGGTGAAACGTGCGGCGGATAATCTGTATGAACAGGTATTGAAGAAACGCTAAAAACGGTGGATGATGAAAAGGGTTACTTCAATAGCGGAATTGAAAATGCTTTCCTACCGTGAAACAGGGGAATATGTGGATTTTTGTATGATGTTGGCCGGAGGCTTGGCAAAAAGTTACAAACGTATTGGGTATGACCCCGAAACGGATACGTTTGGCGTCTATAATATGTGTGATGATACTGAGCAGGAAGATTTGGACGATGAGGCTTTAGCTAGGGATACCCTGATAGTGACCGCTGTGGAAAGAGGGGCGCTGTTCTATTGTGAGTTGTAGTTGGGATCAATAATCCTCCGGATAAGGCACTCTGCCTTCTCCGGCTGTTTCGATATAGAGCTCTATTTGATTGACGCACTTCTGCAGGTTCTTCCTTACATCCTCGCCCCAAAACCGGAATACGGTATAGCCTATTGCTGTCAATGCGGCATTGTTTTCTTTATCCCGCTGGATATTGCGCTCTATCTTGGTTATCCAGAAATTACGGTTGCTCTTGATGATGGCCTTGGTCTTTCCCCACTCATGCCCATGCCAAAACTCGCCATCTACAAAAATGGCCAATCGGTATTTCCGGATGACGATATCCGGCTTGCCGGGAAGGTCTTTTGTATGCGTGCGGTAGCGGATGCCCTTTGCCCAAAGCGCCTTGCGCAGCAACAACTCCGGCTTTGTATCCCTGGAGCGGATACGGCTCATGTTGTATGAGCGCTGCGGCGTAGTGGGGATGCGGGGCATAGAAACAAAGGTAACCAACTTTGCTTAGTGTTGGAATACCGACAGATATTGGTTGTAAAGCTGGCTTGGAAAATAAACGATAAGACCTACATTCATCACTTCACCAAGTATTTGAGAATAGCGGTATTGCAATAGCGCGTGGTGGTAAGTTCCCGTGTTCATACCTTTCGCCTATTTTAGAACGCTACATAATAACTTTTCCGAGCCGGTGGAGCCAAACCCACGAAAAGTCACCGATGATATATCAACGTCAGTGGGATAGTTGTTAATTATAAAGTGTTTCAAATCCCGAACGGTGACTATACCGGATTCTTTAAGGACATTGGCGCGATGCTCGGTAATGTCGAACTCTGATATTTTTTTAGCAAGTTTATCGTCATCCATTTCCAGCAAACGGATGACAAAGTCGAACTTCGCTACCTTTTTCCTGCATTCAATCAGGTAATGGTATTTCCTTAGGTTTATGGTTATTAATTCATCTCCATCAAATTGTTCCATATTCAAGCTGTTATGTAGTTAGCGGTTTTATGATTTATTTCTGTTGTAATGGTTGGATTGGTAGAGGCTGCAATTTACAAACTTGCTTAAAATTTTCCAAAATCAGCTGAAATACGACGATGCGGTAATTTGGCCGTGTAGTGCCGCTGGGAACATAGACGGACTTCGCTGTATTCGCCAAGCGGATGCTGGAAGACTATTTTTACATAGGAACCAATTTGAAGGAAGGGATTTCAAAAGATAAATTCTATGCTGTGATTAATCCGCTGGTGACCATTGCGGCAAACAACGGATTTGAATTTTTGCCTTGATAGCATGTACATAAAAAATTTTACTGCCATATCTGAAGCGAGAGTGCTCGCCGGGCCATTTGCTTATCATTTCATATGTGTTGCGGCGAGACTATTTTTGATTTGACTGGTGAGGAAAAGCAGCGGTTGCCCGAACTTATTGCCACGGCCCGAAAGTTGATCTTACGGGAGTACCAACCCGAGGGGTTCAACATCGGCATGAATTGCGGCGAGGCCGCGGGCTTTTTAGTCTTTTTTATACACGGAAGCTCACCCACAGTCAATACCGAGTTTGCTATACAAACTGTCTTATATCATGTCTTATATCAGGAAATGACACGAAGTCGCTCCACGGCAGCACTTACTTGCTCAATCGTATAGTCAATTTCTTCCTCGGTGTTAAACCTACCCAAACTAAACCGGATGGACGAATTGGCTTCTTCGTTGGTGAGCCCCATGGCCAGCAGTACGTGCGAAGGCTCCATCGTAAAGGAGTGGCAGGCCGAACCGTTGGACACGCAGATGTTTTTGAGATTGAGGATAAGCGCGTCGCTGTCAACGCCCTGAAAGGTGATGTTGGTAACGTTACACGCACGAAACCCGTCATGACCATTTCGTTTGGTGCCATCAATTTTCAACAAAGCGTCTTCCAATTTCTTACGCAGACCAAATAACCGATGAATTTCTTCATGGAGACTTTCCTGAACCAAACTGGCGGCCTTTCCCATGCCAACAATGCCTGCCGTGTTTAGCGTACCGCTCCGAAGTCCGTTTTGATGCCCCCCGCCGAAAAGCAGCGGTGAAATGTTTAACCCTGGGCGAACATACAAAGCGCCTACGCCTTTTGGCCCGTAAAACTTGTGGGCAGACATGGCTAAAATGTCGACTTCTTTCTCAATAACGTCCATTTTATACCGGCCGATAAATTGTGTGGCATCGCACATGAGCAGGACTCCACGCTCGTGGGCACTACTTGCCATTCTACCGAAAGGCTGCAAAACACCGGTTTCGTTATTGATGCCCATAGCACATACCAATACGGTATTGTCTTGGTAGCTGGCTTCCAAAGTGTTTAAGGAAAGATTGATTACTCCATCATCGTCAACGGGCAGATAGGTAACTTCTACGCCTCTTGACTCTAAATATTGACAAGTGTCCAATACCGCCGGATGCTCGGTGCTGATGGTAATGATATGTGGATTATCAATGCCACATTGGGCAATGACTCCTCGGATGGCCATATTGATTGCCTCAGTAGCACCGGAGGTAAAAATGATGTTTTCCGGATTGGCATTGATGAGCTCGCCGACCTGTTCGCGGGCTTTGTCAACTGCCTGTTTGATGCGTTTACCCATCAGATGGCTGCTGGATGCGTTACCATACAAATCTGTCATGTACGGCATCATCGCCTCCAACACCCGAGGGTCAAGCGGCGTGGTAGCGTTGTTGTTCAGGTAAATGTATTTGTTGGTCATGGTAATTGCTCCCTTTGCAATAGGAATCAAATAATTGATATATCAATATTTTTTATTGATATATCAGTATTTAAATATTCAATACAAATGTACATAACATTGGGATACTTGCTGCCGGATGGAGCCAGATATTTGCTAACAAATGATATTGTTTCAACAGATAGGAAGGCCAGGAGGCAAGTTTGGTTATTCGGTTAGTGGAACCGATGCATAGAATACGTAGCTGGGCAAAAGTGGGAGAGTCATCCCAAGAATAAGCGGGTTTGTCCCACCAATGTGGGGAGCTAACACAAAAACGGTTAAAAAAAGCGGGTTTGCATAGGGTTGGTGGGAGCAGGGGCATTGGTGAGCACAAGAGTGGCTACAGTTCGTTGGGTTTCTGTAAGCGAAAGCATCCGCTTAATCACTAATGCAGCAGCCAATCAACTTGAAGCAACCTTTTGAAATAGCAATTTGAATGTCTTATTTTGTAAGCATAGTAGCTGTAATATGAATGACAAAGATTTTGAGGCATTAATGGAGCTTGCTGCCAGAAAGCTGGAAGAAGCTAAGGCGATGTCTAAAAAAGAGGCGATACAATCGCTTAATAGCGCAGGTATACTTTTATAAATTGCAAAATAGTTGAGAAGTTATGCGAATGACGTGTGAATTGAAACTCGTAAACATATTGCCTATTACGCTGGACACCCGTGAAGCTGCCAATCGGCTTGCTGATGTAGTGAGAGAACGTAATGAATGCAAGCAGATAGTATTGGACTTTTGGGGTATTGAATTTATATCGCGTTCATTTGCTGACCAACTGTACAAGGAATTGTACCTTCATGATAAGGAATCATTTGACATTGTCATCAAAAATGCTGATGCCACCATCACTCGCATGCTGGATGCGGTATCTAAGACGCAGGCCAAGCGGAGAGTCGTAAAAAGAACTCACTTGGTAACGTCATATGACGATTTGCAACAGATGGAAAGTTTTGTGATGAGCTGGTGATGCGGATGGATGAAATCAGAAAGGCGGGAAATCTTAAATTGACGGCCAAGGGTAATCTGCCTGTTTCCATGTGTGCCTCCCTCGCGGAGCGGGGCCTAATCAGGTAGAAGTATATGGACCACGTCAAAAAATATACGGAAGACAACGTGCAGATTTTTCGGCAATTGTCATCGGCAGGTTCTCGTGTTTATACTTATCGCCTACGACACCACACAACGTCTTGCAATACCTTTTTCGATGCGCTGGGGCCAAGACCAGGAAGGAGCTGTTCGATTTCAAGCATGTAATTTGTGATATCCCAATCGGTGGGCTTTTTCGAAATAGCTATTAAATTGAAAATCGGAAAATTGACGGAGTTTAGCGTATCCTTGTTTTTTGGGTAGCTCGGTTTTGGTGTAGGGCTCGAACTCATCGATTGGTCATTTCCCCAATATTGATTACCTTCGCCCGACTAACAGGTGTAATCTTGGACAAAAGCAATGAAAAGGCCCTGATGGCTCGCCTAAAACGGGGAGATGAAGATGCTTTTAGTCAACTTTACCTGCTTCATGTCAAAAAACTGACCTATTATATCCGCGGTGCGGTACGTTCCGCTGTGTTTACCGAGGATTTGGTGCATGATACCTTTATAAAGGTGTGGGAAAACCGAGGAACCCTCGACCCCGACCTTCCCTTTGCGCCCTACTTGTTTACCATCGGCAGGCGTCTCTTGCTGAATTTCCTTAAACGTGCGCAGCACGAAAACCAAATTGTCGCCGAAATCGCTCGGCAGGCCCACAGGGAGGAAAACCAGACCGAACAGCGGTTAATCAATAAAGACAACCAGCACCTATTTCACAAAGCTGTCGAGTCGCTTTCGCCCGCCGTAAAGGCGGTATTTGTGCGCTGCCACATCGAAGGGAAAAGCCATCAGGAGACTGCAAATGAACTTCGGTTATCACAAAGTACTGTCAACAAGCACATGATCAAGGCCACACGACTCATCCGCGAATACATCGAGGTGCATAGTAGATTAACCCTGCTGCTGATAAGTATCTCCGCATTGCAACTAGAGCAGACCTTACATTGCGCTTAGCCGCGTTCATTAACAGCATTTTTTTCACGCCGATGGATGTTGGCCGATTGCCAATTGTACTATTCATATAAATGCCAAAGAAATGGAACAGGCGGTCATTGCAAAAATCCTGAAATACCTGCAAAGGGAGGAAAGCCCCGAAGAACTGGAAGAGGTTCTTCGGTACCTGCGCGATGGCGGGCGCGAATTGGAAGCGGCGTTGGAACAATATGCCAAGACCGTTATCGATGAAGGCTACGAGGCTGTCATGACCGATGATGAAATCGACAGGTTACAGGCGAGGATTCGCCAGCAGATCACTACCCCTACGAAGGACGTACCTACCATGCGACCGGAACGGAAAATCCGCCGATGGTTGCCGTATGTCGCTGCTGCTATCCTCGCGCTAGTGGCCGGGGGCTGGTTTTTCTTCGGCGATGCCGCGTTGGATCGCGAACCTGGCATAGTGCAGGTGCCAGACATCACCCCCGGGGGGAATCATGCACGCATCACCCTTGCCGATGGCCGGGTAATCGATCTGGATACCGTGGCTGTGGGATTGCTGGCCTTGGAGCAGGGCATGGCAATCAAGAAAGATGAAAACGGGCTGATTACCTATGAAACGCAGGGCGATGTGCCGGATGCTGGTGCGCTGGCATCCAACACCATCACCACGCCGCGGGGCGGTCAATACCGGGTAGTCTTGCCAGATGGCAGTCAGGTATGGCTTAATGCGGCTTCGACGCTGAAGTATCCATTGCGCTTTGAAGGGGAAGCCCGTGTTGTCGAGTTGGAAGGTGAGGGGTACTTTGATGTCAGCAAATTAAAACATCCCTTCATCGTCAAGACAATTGGACAAGATGTGGAGGTTTTGGGTACCCAGTTTAATATCTCGGCCTATCCGGACAATCCGGCAATAAAAACCACGCTGGTAGAAGGCAGCGTGCGGGTGGTGACAGTCGCGGATCGCCAGCGACGGATTTTCCTGAAGCCAGGCCAGCAATCTACGCTTCGTGGTGAAGCGATCGATGTTCAGGCGGTCGATGTAGAACCATATGTTGCGTGGAAGGAGGGGGTGTTTGTTTTTTATAACCTAACGATCGACGAGATGATTCGTCAAATTGAGCGGTGGTATGATGTGCATTTTGACACCACCAATATACCAGTGGACAATAGCCGTTTTTCCGGCGAAATCCGGCGCGATGTGCCGCTGTCAAAGCTACTGGATTTCATGAGCCATCTGGCTACGCCGCGATATAGAATAGAGGGAAGGAGGGTTATCGTGTACAAATAACTTCCTTTCATGTGTTTGCACGGCAATAAAAAAACCGTCCCGATGGCCGTCGGGACGGTAGTTGCCGGGCATTTCAAATCACTTTGTTCGCAGTAATATATTATTCACCCAACACGCAAACTTAGCAAGAATAGGCCAGTATGCCAATTCTTGGGAGCCTTTCATTGGCTCCGCTAAGCAGCGTGTCATTCAACGGATGACATGACAATACACTATTTTCCATTAAAACTATTACTTGCCATGAAACTGGCTGTATTTCTGGTAGCCTTATTTTCCCTTTCAGCAGTGGCGGCAGTACATGCCCAGAAAGTGACACTCCACAGCGAAAAAGTCGCTATCCAACAGATCCTACGGGAGCTACGAAAGCAGACCGATTATTCCTTTATCTACCGGGAGCAAGACATTGCCAAATCAATGCCCATCACCATCCATGTGGAGGCTGAAGAAATACTGGATGTGCTACCACGGATCGTCGCCGGCCAACCGTTTACGTATACGGTGGCCAATGGGGTCATCACCCTGCAGCCCAAACCTACGGCCATCGTCAAACGGGTGGGTGAAGCAAATGGATTGATATTAGCCTACCCCGAGGTGCGAGGCAGGGTGGTGGACAGTTTGGGCGATCCGTTGGAAGGCGCATCCGTCCGGGTACTCAACATCGAAGGGAAGCGAACGACGTTGCAAACATTGACCGGTGGTGATGGGTATTTTCTGCTCCGGAATGTGCCGGAAGGTGCAGTGTTGGAGGTAACATTTGTAGGGTATGTGGCACAGCAAGTAAGTGCAATCTCTAATGTAGGCACCATTGTTCTGAAAGCGGTGCCCAATGAACTGGAGGAAGTAGAGGTGATGGTCAGCACTGGATATCAGCAGCTGCCAAGGGAAAGAGCTACTGGGAGCTTTGTGCAGATTGATAATGAGCTGTTCGATCGAAGTGTAAGTACGGATGTTATCAGCCGGTTAAAAGGGATTACACCATCCTTGATTTTTGATGAAAGGGCCGGAGCTGAACCTAAATTGAGTATACGCGGCAGGAGCACTATCTTCGCTAATGATCAACCACTGATTGTACTGGATAATTTCCCTTACGAAGGCGATATCAACAGCATTAATCCCAATGATATTGAAAATATCAGTATTCTGCGAGATGCTGCTGCGGCTTCTATTTGGGGCGTTCGCGCAGCCAACGGTGTTATTGTGATTACAACAAAGAAGGGTTCGGGAGAAACGCCGGTATCTATCGGGTTTAATACGAACCTGACCGTAGGCAATAAACCTGATTTATATTATCAACCGAGAATGAGTTCGGGCGACTTTATTGAGGTGGAACGCATGTTGTTCGATAATGGTTATTTTAACAACGATATCAATAATGTAACCAGCTACCCGCCCATAAGCCCGGTGATTGAGCTGCTGAGTGCCGCGCGGAATGGAACAGTGGACGCGACTGAATCAGAAGCGGCAATACAGCAGCTTAAACAATATGATATAAGAGATGATTTAAATAAGTATTTCTACCGCAGATCGGTAAAGCAGCAGTACGCACTTAACTTTAGAGGCGGTGAAAAGAGCTATAATTATTATTATAGTGCTGGCTTTGATCACAATAAGGATAATCTAATAGGAAACGGACTTCGGAGGATTAGCCTCAGCACACGCCAAAATATACAGCCTACACAAGATCTCGAGCTTTCTTTCGGCCTCGATTATACCTTGAGCAATAACGCAGCTAACTCAGCGCTGGGCACGATTACTTTGGGATCCCGCAATATTTATCCATATGCCCGCTTAAGCGGAGACAACGGAGAAGCTTTACCGATCAGCAATAAATATCGAGCAGATTTTATACAGGAAAGTAGTTCGCTCGGCCTGTTAGATTGGACCTATCGCCCCTTAGACGAGAGGATGTATACCGAACGAACTAGCGAGGCAAATAATATGAGGTTTCAAACGGGAATACGCTATAGAATATGGAGGCGCTTAAATGCCGAAGTGCGCTATCAATATCAACAGCAAAGGGGAACAGGAGAAAATCTTTATCATCAGGATGCTTTCTATACACGTGATCTGATCAATCGGTATACAACTTTTGAGAACGGAGCGCTTACTAGAAACATACCCGAAGGGAGTATACTTAATACCACAAACAACAAGTTGGACGCCCATAACGGGCGGATGCAACTGAATTATAGTCATACATGGAAAGATCATGACTTGGCGGCGATCGCCGGATTTGAGGTAAGGGAGATAAAGACGGGAGGCAAGACCGTCGGTTTTTATGGTTATGATGAAGCAAACGGCTCCTCGCGGCCGGTCAATTACAATACCTATTATCGTCTTTACCCTTCGGGCTATGCCCTCATCCCCGATCAGAGAAATATATCGGGCACGATTGATCGGTTCCGGTCTTATTATTCCAACGTGTCGTATAGCTACAAGAGCCGTTATACTTTATCTGCCAGCGGGCGAATCGATCAGTCGAATCTCTTCGGCGTAGCGGCAAATTTGAAAGCCGTGCCGCTATGGAGCATCGGAGGCAAATGGGTGTTGAGTGACGAGCCATTTTATAAGTGGGGGGCTCTGCCCGTAGTCGCATTGAAAGCTACCTACGGATATAACGGTAATTTGGACAATTCGGTCACGGCTTTTACCACAGCCAGATTGGCGAATGCCAGCTTTACGGGAAAGCCTGCTGCCTTTATCATTTCGCCGCCCAACCCAAATTTGAAATGGGAACGCGTTTCCATGTTGAACTTAGGGGTAGAATTCGCCAGTAAAAATGACCGTATTTCGGGTAGTTTCGAATATTTTACAAAGCATGCGTCGGATCTGATAGGGGAGGGGCCACTGGGCGCTACTACAGGATTAACAAGCTTTCGCGGAAATGTTGCAGATATGGTGGGTAAAGGCTTTGATCTTATGCTTAGCACGGATAATATCCGCAAAAAATTAATCTGGCGAAGTACTTTGCTGTTCAGCTATGCAATTGATGAAATCACTGATTACAAACGTACCGCGAGTAGTTTGAGTGCTTATTTCCCCGATAATAGTATCAATCGCGAAAGTCTATTTTATACGCCGGTAGAAGGCAGGCCGCTTTTCAGTATTTACAGTTACAAGTGGGCGGGGCTCGATGGTGAAAATGGAAATCCCTTAGGTTATCTGAATGGAATGCCAAGCGATAATTATACGGCGATCAGCTCGATGAGCAATACACCGGTAGATAGCCTGATCTATCATGGCCGGGCAATGGCTCCTTTCTTTGGATCGTTACGGAATGACTTTATCTATAAGCAATGGAGTTTGTCAGTTAATATCTCCTACAGTTTCGGCCATTATTTTAGAAAGCCGACTATCAGCTACGGCGATCTATACAGAACCTACAGTTCACTTCATGCCGATTTTAATAAGCGATGGCAAAAGCCGGGCGATGAATCGTTTACAACGGTGCCATCCATGGTATTTCCAGATATAAACGGGCGCGACGCTTTTTATGTGAATAGTGAAGTAAATGTAAAACGGGCGGATTTGGTTCGTCTGCAGGACATACGTTTAGCCTATAATTTCGCTTTCAAACAACACAACGGTCTGATGAAGGCATTACAGGTTTATGCTTTTGCCAATAACATAGGCTTATTGTGGACAGCAAACGGCGAGGGGATTGATCCTGACTTTCCGGCAACGCCGCTGCCTTTCACCTTAAGTTTCGGTGCACAGCTCACACTTTAAAATTGATTAAAATGATAAACAGAAATACATTTTCCCTGCTTCTCATGATGTCTGTTTTGACGTCAGGATGTAAAAAAGATTGGTTAGAAGAAAAAAGGGATCTTGCGGTTGTGGTACCTACTTCGATCGGAGATATGCGCAGGTTAATGAACGAGACTAACACGTTTAGAAACGACTATCGAATGCTAGCAGTCTTTGCAGGCGATGAATATTATGTTACCGATAATACATGGAATACCATGACCTGGCCGATTTCGCGACTTAGCTATATCTGGCAGGGTGACATTTACGGTGGTGAAACCAATATTGCCCTTTGGGACGGCTCCTATACCCAGATCTTCTATACGAATATTGTGCTGGAAGGCCTGGATAAGATTACTGCGAAACATAATGAGTTGGAAGAGTATAATGATGTAAAGGGCAGCGCGCTGTTTTTTAGATCACGTGCTTTTTACGCCTTAGCAACTCAGTTTGCTTTGCCTTATATCAATGGAGAAAACGGCGATGCGATCGGTATCCCGCTCAAGCTGAAGTCGGATATAAACGAGCCTATTTATAGAAGCAGTTTGGCCGATACCTATGCCCAGATTACAAATGATCTGAAAGCGTCGGTTGGACTACTGCGTGTCACACCGGAGATAAAAACTGATGCCTCAAAACCGGCTGCTATGGGGTTACTGGCTAGGGTGTATTTGGCGATGGCGGATTATGAAGCGGCTTATCACTACGCCGATTCTTGTTTGTCACTTTATAATAGTGTCCTTGATTTCAACCAGCTCGACCTCAGTCCCAGATATCCCTTTGCACTCTATAACGAAGAAGTGATTTTTGAGTCTGCTTTACAAACGTATTCTTCTTTTGTAGGGGCGCCGAACGGTCGTGTAGATAGCAGTCTTTTTGCCGAGTACGACACCAATGATTTGCGTCGAGATGCGTTTTTTGTGGAAAACAGTGATGGGACTCATAGTTTCAGGGGCGTTTACAATGGAGCTACGGGCTTATTCGGTGGTATCAGTATCAACGAAATCCTGCTGATCAGAGCGGAAGCGGCGGCGCGTTCGGGTAGGACGGAGGTAGCAGTCGCGGATCTAAATAGCTTGCTTGAAAAGAGGTTTCGGACAGGTTTCTACCGTCCGGTACAGCAGAACGATCGGGAATCTCTAATCGATCTTATTCTACTGGAAAGGCGAAAGGAACTTCTTTTTAGAGGCTTACGATGGGAGGATTTAAGGCGGTTGAACAGAGAGCCGGGGAGAGAAATGACATTGATGCGGACAGTAAATGGTCAGACTTATGTATTGGAACCCGGAGATAAAAGATACGTGTTCAAAATCCCTGAATATGTCTTGATCGAAACCGGTATTGAACAAAACGATTGATCTAAATTTTACGACGATGTACTTATACAGATGGAGATATATCTTTCTATTAGTGGGGCTTCTTTTACAAGTGGAACCTTCGCGGCGGCTTTTTGCCCAACAAAGATTGATTGGCGACAGCGCGCCTGAACACAGCTTAAATAATGTCGTTAACTATGATGGCAACTCATTGCAATTATCCGATTTTCGGGGAAAGGTTGTGTTGTTGGATTTCTGGTCGATTGGCTGCCCGAGTTGTATCGCTGCTTTTCCGAAGCTGGATTCACTGCAACGCAGATTTGATAAAGAGCTACAGATCGTCTTAGTGACATCTAACAAACTGGACGCGGTGAAGGCCTATATGAAGGCCAGCAAATATAAATTGCCGAACTTACCTTTGGTTACCGGCGATAAAATCCTGAAGGAGGCATTTCCCTATAAAATGGTTCCTATGCAGGTGTGGATTGATGAGAAGGGTAAAATACGTGCCATCACCAACCCTTGGTATGCTACAGAGGTGGTAATAGAACAAATGTTGGCGGGGAATTGGCCAGACATGGAAGTGCGCAGAGACAATCTGCAGTATGATAAAAGTAAGCTGTTGGGTGAACAAAGCCTGCTCGATCTTGCAGATTACGCGTCTTCTTTTTCGCGCTTTGTTCCGGAAATCCCGGCTCATATGATTCTGGAAAAGGATTCCGTGAGGAAAGTAAGCAAAAAGGCATTTTATAATAAGTCAATATTGAGTCTTCTTCAAACCGCTTATAGTAAAAGAACATTTCCCAATCCCAGTCAGTATCGGAATATTGAACGCATACGGTTCGAAGGAGTTGATACAGCGGATTGGTTTGATCGGAAAGCGGATGAACATTATGAAGAATGGCGAAGACGGAATCTTTTTTCTTATGAACTTAAAATTCCATTGGAAAAGGATAGTTTGTGGTTTGACTTTATGCAGGCGGATCTGAATCGATTTCTTGCCTTGGAGTACGGTGTTACCGCTAAATTGGAAGAAGAGGAGGTAATAGGAATGATATTGGTAAAGCTAAAAGAGGATATAGAAAAAAATAATTTTGACTATGCCGTTCGACGAAGACGTGAGGTGAAAGGTCAACCGTTTAGAACTTATCTCAATCCCGAAGAGTTGACATTTTTTTTAGAACAGAATGCGGGTAAAAATGTTTTCTTTCTCAATGATACGGGCATCAGGAAATACTTTCCTATTGTATTAAAAAATGATGTTTCGGATTTGAAGCATATCAATGAAGCATTGGCGCCTTACGGTCTACATTTGAAAAAAGGAAAATTTAAATTAGAGCGGTTGGTTATATCTAAAGTGGTAGATCATTGAAAATTGGATTACTTTTTTAACTATTGAAACTATTAAGGAGCGCAAGACTAACCGAATTCGTTGAGCGAAGGTCGATGACGCAAGCAGGGCTACATACATCGAAGGATTTTTATACGGCTTATATTTTACGCGAATGGTGGGGATATTCGAGACCGGTACCTTTGACGATATCCGTAATGGATGCCCCAAGGCTGCCTCCCCCCTTTTGTAAAACGGGTCTCGCTCTTCTTTGAAAAATGATGTTGCTTTCAACATGGCTTTCTCCTATTAATGGGGTAACCCGAGCAAGAAATTGGCAGAATCATGGCGAAACTTACGTAATTGTGCGATGTTTATATCTCATCCATAAAAACTACGGCCGATCTGGATAAAACGTAGATGCCGCCCCTTAGCGGGCATACGTATGATCCTTACAGATCCGGACAGTACAACGGCCAAATATTTTCACTAAAAAATGGCAATAACTTATGGGTTGCTTATCTTTACCTCCTGTAATGCCGACACTACCCCAAGCTCCGGACCGTTAGCAGAAATTTCACAAAACAGAACATTACAAACGTAAAAATATGAAACCTGAAGGTTTATCTGAATATACTAATGAAGAACTCCAACAAAAGTTTAAAGAAATAAAAACAGGGAAAATAACCAATGCATTTATATTTGGGGCCACTTTTGGAATATTTTTTTATAGTGCCATAAACAATGGTTTCGGGCTCGCTACGTTCTTTCCTTTAGCAATAGCGTATCCGATAATTAAAAATTCTAAAAATGATAAAATCATTGAGAAAGAAGTGCAAAAAAAAACTAACATCAAGAAACCTAAAATAGGAATGGAAGGATCCGGTAATCTTCATCTACCCTAAGCAATCCGCGGTCAAACGGGCGGTGCAAGGTGGAAAACTTACCTACCCCCCTGCCACCACCTGTGATTATTGCTTTTTTCCTTTTAATGCTATCATCTTTTTCTGTCAATATTTTGGCTATGCCATGGTCATCCCGCCATCGATAACCAGTTTTGTGCCGGTAATGAACTTACTATCATCGGAGGCTAAGAACAACACGCCCTTTGCGATATCCTCATTGGTGGCGTACCGCTTTAGTGGGATAGCCTCTTCAAAGCTCTTCTTTGCAGCTTCGCCTGCGCCGGGTACAAATCCGTCTTCCAGGGAACGCATCATCCGGTTGTCTACAGGAGACGGATGGACGGAGTTTACGCGGATGCCGCGGGGAGCTGCTTCAAGCGCGATGGTACGTGTCAGCCCAATGACGGCATGCTTGCTTGTGATGTAGGCGGTCATATTGGCGGTTCCCTCCAGGCCGGCAACGGAGGAGGTGTTGATGATGCTCCCGCCGTCATTCATTACCGGCAAGACATATTTAAGCCCCAGCCAAACCCCTTTCACATTGACACTGATCACCTTGTCAAAAACATCTTCGGGATATTCAGTAATGGGTTTTACAACCCCTTCAATGCCGGCATTGTTAAAAAAGATGTCGACTTTGCCGAATGTGTCGACCGCATACTGTGCATACTTTTGCACGTCACCCGCCTTGGTCACATCGGCAGTCACAAATTTTACGTCCGGGCTGTTTAAATCCGACGTCACCTTTTTCAACGCATCTTCGTTGAGGTCTACCAGAATCACTTTTGCGCCTTCTTCCAGAAACAGCTTTGCCGTAGCGGAACCAATGGCGCCGGAGCCGCCAGTGATGACGGCTACTTTATTTGCTAACTTAGACATAATAAAACGATTTAAATTATACTTTGATTCAGCAATGGGTGAACGCACGATCCATCCTTGCTGTATTAATGTAAGTCTAAACAAAGGTAGCCAACCCGTAGGTATTGCAGTAATCTTATAGTCAGTATTTTGTCATGATTCTTTTGTTGTGAGACATAAAGAAAAGACCCGCGTTTGAAATTGAAATTGGGCAATTTGGCGATTTTTACAGCTTTACAAAACAGCGTCTACATAACAAAGAATTTTACGAGAAATGGTCTATATTTTACGTGAATTGTGGGAGTGGCAACAAAAGAAAAACCCGCATTGAGCGGGCCATTCAAGTATCTTATGAAGAAGATAAAAAGACTATAGCTTCTCTACCTCCTCAATGGAGAGACCGGTGCCTTTGGCTATATCCGCAACGGATACCCCAAGGTTTTTAAACTCCAACGCTATTTTGCGCTTCTCGGCCAATTTCTCGGCTTCGGCTTTCGCGCGTTCTTTCTGTGCTCCCATTTTGTAAAATGGATCCCTTTCTTTCTTGAAAAATGTCGCTGCTTTTGACATAGCTATCTGAAATTGTGATTTAAACCGAGCAAGAAATTGGCAGAATCAACTGCCAATTTGTGCGAGCTCTCGCCTACCTTTGAAAATCTGTAATTCAGGCGAAATTTACGTAATTGAACCAATATTCGCAACTGATTGATTCTTTTTTGCTTTTCGCTGACCGGCGCTTTCTCCCGGTCTATGGCCCGTACGATGCTCTCCGTGACCTCATACGAGTCGGCGTTGCCCAGGTTGCCGAGTATGGCCAGCATCTTAATTTCGGTCTGCTCCGCGTTGATGAACAGGCCATAGGGCAGATCGGAAAAGGACATCAGCGTATACCGGAAACTGAAATTGGGCAAGTCCAGCCTGTCCGGCATATTCATGCGCTCCGGCCCGATATACAGGACGTATTGCCGGATGGGCAGTTTGTACAGCTGATGCAGCAGTATCCAGTAATCGGCCATCTGTATGGCCATATTGGATTCGTTTTTCCGCTGGATTTCAAGGTGCAGGATAAATGTATCACCGTTCCTGTCGGTCACTTTGCGGAGCGTATCGGTTTCCTTCTGCCGCGTCATCTGCAATTTATCCTTCAGCTCCGTGTACTCGACGATATCCAGGCCCAATACCTTCTCGACAAACACGGTGAGGAAGATAGGCGATATTTCACGGAATAGCTTATCATAGCGCGCGGTTTCGGCGATCTTGTTCTTTTCATTAGGCATGTGGCAAATATAAGGAATAGAACGCAAAAACTAAATTATTTAGCCTTTGCGGAGGTGATTTTTACCCGCATTATATGCAACCATTTTGCCGCTTGCAATATGAAGCACTGCAATTCCATTTCGCCAAAGGCAGTGATAGCTTAGAAGATTATTGGAGGTTGTTGGGCATTGATCCTAAAAACATGCGCTCACTGGCATACGAAGGATTTGCAAACAAATTGGAAGCGGAGATACGTACCCATCTGCGCACCGCGCAAAACCTTGGATTTGTAAGTGGATTTGTATATCGTGGCGGATAATTGAATCAAACAAAGCAAGCGATACACCCATCGCCGTCATTTTGTAAGATATCCATTGGTATACTACACTTCCCCAAGTAAAAAAGCCGCCTCAAATAAATGAAGCGGCCAATATCTTATAAACCACCAGCTACGACCCATTCGGATTTCCACTGGTTCACGGGAATACCCCATCACTTTGCATGCCTTTGATACATTGCCGAGGTGCTGTGCAAGCTCCAATACTCCCAACTTGTTCTTGATGATTTTTTGTTGTGTTGTCACATTACTTAATCTGTTTAAAGTTACTTTTCTAATCATAACTGTCAGATTAAGTCGTGGCTAATTCAAATATATCTTGGGTAACTCAAATACTCTCAAATGGCTTTTACATTAACTATTTTGACTTGGTTATCTTGTATACTTGTGCATTATGGCCGGTATCTCTATTGTGCCTTTCCCTTTCTCGGTAAGCACGGTCCTCATTACCGTAACTATCCAATACTCCCTCTTTGCAACGCAAGACATATACCTCTTTAGCCAATGCGATTGCGAACGACATAACTCTTTTAGTTTGCTGATGGAAGTTGTACGTAGATAACATCCTGTAACCGAGCTTGCGGAGCGTACTCCTATATTTCTCCGGATTATCCATAGGAGAAATGCTGCTGTGTTTTATCCTTTTCATGTTCTATAGTTGGTTTGGTAATTTATATTTTCAATTGAAAAGGGACGCCTATTTTAACGCCAATCTCGTCGCCTTTCCTAAATTGCTCACCACTATCTGCCCTATCTAAGTTATTAAAGATATCTCCTATGCGATAATAAAGCTCAGTGTTAATTGCAGGCGAGTCTTTCTTCCTATTTGTAAAAGAAACGACGTAACCTAGGCTGAGGTTGGCATAAGTTGGTAGCTTGTGCCTGATAGCTAATATCGGTTTTATATGAAAACCACTCGTTTTCTCACCAAAAAGGTAGTAAAAATCAGGGCTTAACTCCCATTGAACGCCGTCAATGACCTCGTCAGTAAAGGCATTGTATTTTTTGCTGATTTTTCGCGTTGTGTCACCGGTTGCGTTTTTGGTAACCACATCTTGAATGATTTCTGTTGTGCTAAGCAATGCAGTATTATTGTCCTTAACCATAAACCCTCCAATGTTTAGATACCAATAACGTTTGTCCAAATCATCAATATGAAAAATATTATAACTAATGCCAAACCGATAGGTAAGTAATTTCTCTTCGGCAATTTGGGCAGCATAGATCTCTCCTGAATTATAGGTGTGATATTTTTTGACCCCAAAAGCTGCATTAAGCGATAGCCATTTCATTTTCAGGCCGGCAAGCTGCATTCCTTCTAATAATTCCTTCTTTTTTTTCTCCATGGTCAGCTTAGCTTCGTTTTCAAGACCGGCTTTAATCTGGAGTCTATTTTTTGCCAATAAATTCAGCGAATCCAATTTAAACTTCAGCAGATTTCGTTCTCTGATGACAGTGTCTAGCTTCTTGTACTCCCGTTGGATTTTGTCTAACAATACGTGGTCTTTGTGTAGCTCCTTAGGCAACCGGTTCTGCGCGTCGGTTATCTGAATCTTGATAGTCTTTATGGATTCTTGGAGTCTGTTTACCTCTGTTTGGTTGTTGGTATCTTTATTATCCTGTAAGAGGTCTTCTTTTTCCTGTAATTCATATGTGAGGTCACGTATCCTTGCGATCCATTCGGAGTTCTTGAGTAGGTCGCTCGGTATTTGCGACCATAATGTTTCTATATTTTTTTGTAATAAGTGAGATTGGATTTCTGTTCTTTTTAAAATCAGCGCCGCCAAGTCGAATTCCTGTTTCGCCTTTTCGGACTGCTCATAAAATGTCGAGGTCTGGCTGGTAGCTCTTTCTTTATTGAGCCGCAATCTGTAATTGAGCAGGCTCATATCACTATTCTCAGAGATGGTCTCAGCGCCACCCACCCGAATATTATATTGTACCTGTGCTCCGACATTTGTATTGAGTTTGTAATCAGAGAAAAGTGCTGTATAGCTATTAGAACGTAAATCTCCGTTTATAGATAATCCAAGATAACTAAATTTTTCAGAATCAGGTTTGCCGAGAGGAATGGTACCTTTTAGCACGAATGCTCCGTTTGTTGGATCGAAGGAAGCGTAGTTACCCAAAATCTCGGCCCCTTCGTCCGTGCCAGCTTGTTTGGCAAGATATTTATTAATCAACAGATTGTGCTGCTCTAACGTCAAGCCAAGTGATTTGTCTTCGTCCTGAGCATATATGCTCATAGGGATGAATAACAACAATAAAATAAATCTGGTGTTCATTGTTCAGGTTATTTGACGTTTTAGCCCATTAAAGTTGTCAATAAAAATAATTATTACCGATCGATGAAGCAATACCTATTATTAGGTATTTATAATGATTAGAGATTTTAGTTGCCGATAAGGTTAAAAGTTGGGTTATGGATTATAATACCGCGTAAGTCGCCGTAGGTGCGTGAGCGCGTGGAGATAAGTATGGAGGGCAGCGGTATCCATTTCGTAAAGATAGGGATTTGTGTCGTTTCCTGTAGTTAGCCCACAAGTGGGCGAAAGTGGGTAGGCAATCCCAAGAATAAGCGAGTTCGTCACACCAATGTGGAGAAGCAGCACAAAAACGGGCGAAAAAGCGGGTTTATATGTGGCTGGTGGGAGCCGGGGCATTGGTGAGCAATCAACTTGAAGCAACCTTTTGAAATAGCAATTTGAATGTCTTATTTTGTAAGCATAGTAGCTGTAATATGAATGACAAGGATTTTGAGGCATTAATGGAGCTTGCTGCCAGAAAGCTGGAAGAAGCTAAGGCGATGTCTAAAAAAGAGGCTATACAATCGCTTAATAGCGCAGGTATACTTTTATAAATTGCAAAATAATTGAGAAGTTATGCGAATGACGCTGCCTGCTCTTCGACCATCGCATGTTTTTTTAATCTCTTATTTTTGTCAAAATTTATGAAGATATTGACCTATCCTGTCTAACAGAACATCAAAGTCCGGCTGGCCTTTATAATATAACGAAGCGGCCTCGCGATACCGTTGCCGGAACCGGTCTCGTTGGGCCGACGAGCGGAGTAAAAAGGCTTCGTTTTCTTGAATAGGAATTTCGAGGTCCGCTTGAGGAAATCGGATGGATTTGTGTGCGTGGTAGGCGTCTGTACCTAAAAATTCTTGTACCTCGGGCTGCTCCAATAAACAATATACATCGTAATACTGTCGCATGAGGTTCGGGCGTTCCTGACCAGACTGCTGCTCCTGCCGGAATTTAGTAGCAATGGTTTGCAGCTTTTCAACGAACGTATAACCCGGATCGTAACAGGCAATCGCTATGGCCCTGTTGTCGGCAAACTTGATATCGGTGTTTTGCTGTGCCCTGTCAAATGCCCATGAACTGATGTTGAGCAAGTGGTTGGGGGCAACATTGTCAAAGCCTACTTCCAGCAATATGCCTTCTTTTACGCCTGCTACATGCTCCATTTTGCTCTCATAATGCAAGCGTATGCCGCCACTACGATAATAACGCTCGTCGTCAAATGCGGTATCCCGCTCAACGGAAATAATTCCATCGATAGAAATGTGCTTGGCCAACCAGTCGTAAAAGTCTTTTCTTGATTGAATATGCGAAGACTTGATCTTATGAGGATTTTCTTGCACTTGTAAATCGGCCGGAGGGTGGATGTGGATATCGATGTCTTCTGAAAAGCGATGGATAATTTGGTAACCCTTGGATAATGATGTCCCGCCTTTAAGTTCGAAATTTAGACCTCGGGATTTTAAGCCATGCAACACGTGCATAATCCAATAATCTTTTTCAATCAATTGGGCAATAATACCCATTTCTTGTTCGAGAATACGTAATAAATCGGGAAAGTCTTTTCGGTGGTGTAGGTAATTATTGGGCATGGCGGGTCTTTTTCATTTCCGCTAGTACGGGGCGGAATAGCTTTTTGGTTTTGCTGTGACCATACTCGTCAACGGCATGTTCCAATTTAGCCAGGTTCATTGTCTTGGCCTTTGCCAAGATATTCTTCAATATCTGCTCGCGTTCTTCAGCAAGACTATCCAAGTTGTTGACTAAGTCTACCAACAAGAACTCCGGAGTAGCTTTTTTGGGGAAGTAAGGCGTTTTATGGAAAAAGAAGGTTTTGCCATTCAGCGTAACTTCTTCATGGCGTTTCAGGTTGTACACGACCCGTTTGTTATAAAGCTGTGTGGTGCCCACACCCAAGGTATTATAGCTATTTGGAGAGGTCAATAAGAACCGCTTATCTTTAAGAAAACTACGTACCAGCGTTTCATCATTTGGTGGCGGCGTGCCAAAGGCGGTCTTTTTTGGGAAATAATAGAGGCCTTGCGCTAATTTTTGGAGTGTGCCGTCTCGTACCAGCTGGGCAAGATGACGATCTACGGCATTGGAATAGGGAGTCAAATCCTCCCTACGATAGACCTGACCGGGTTTTAGTTGCCGCTTTAATTCGTTTACCCTTGCCATAACGATTGCTTGTTAACCGCAAAGATACACGTATTTTAGATGATATGCAAGTATTATAGTTCAGATTTTATGCAAAAATGTGACTCAATTATCTGATAGACAGATGTAATGTGCTTATATAAATAAGTTATGCCGTTTGTGAGCAAATTAGATAAGTCGAGTGGCGTGGTAGCGTTGTTGTCCAGGTAAATGTATTCGTTGGTCATGGTAATTGCTCCCTTGCAATAGGAATCAAATAATTGATATATCAATATTTTGTCATCAAAAATGCTGATGCCACCATCACTCGCATGCTGGATGCGGTATCTAAGACGCAGGCCAAGCGGAGAGTCGTAAAAAGAACTCACTTGGTAACGTCATATGACGATTTGCAACAGATGGAGAGTTTTGTGATGAGCTGGTATGTCTACACCGATGTAAAGTGACCCACCATTCTTAAGTTATTTGACCCGCCTAAACTTCAGGGTGAAAAGTACCGAAATCACCGGCATTCCGTATTAATTAAAAAGCAAATAACGTATATCGGATATGGCTGTTGCCGGGACGGCGTCTCCTTCACTGACATTCCGGCGTAAAGTGACCCACCCGTTATTCTTAAGTAAAGTGACCCACCCATGCGGGCTCCCCAGCCGGGGGCTCCGGTAGGTTAGGGTACCTTATTCTTATGTAATGTGACCCACCCCCGGGGATATCATCGATGGTTTTGGCAGACGATCCCTTATTTAGCCGTTTCATTAAACGCGATAAACAAAGGATTGTACGCCGATGAGCAGGAAACCATTAGCAATGAGCAGAATCAGACAGGTACTCGGGCTGTACCAGAACAACAGGACGATCCGGGAGATTGCGCGTATCACGGGCATCAGCCGCAATTCGGTCCGCAAATACATCCGTGAATACGGTGACGGTGCGGATATCACGGGCATTGACGATACGGCGCTGGGCAGCATCGTCCATCCCGCCGAGACGGGGTCATTCAACAGTGAACGCCATGTGGCGCTGGTGGAGCACTTCGGGAAAGAGAAAAGCCACCTGGTGAAACGGCGGGGGAACAAACAGGTGATCTGGGAGGAATACCGGCAGGCGCATCCTGACGGTTACAGCTACAGCCAGTACTGCCTGCTGTGGCGGCAGTACCTGAAAGGAATGGACATCTCCCTTCCGCAGCATTACGGTCCCGCAGAGGTGGCCGAGATCGACTTTGCCGGCAGCAAACTGGGATATGTGGATGCGGAAACCGGCGAGGTGGTGGACTGCGATATCTTCCTCGGGGTGATGGTCTTCTCCGGGCTTGTGTTCTGCCGGGCGGTGCATACCCAGCAGTTCCCTGATGTCGCCGCGTGCATCGGACGGATGCTGGCCGCGTTCGGCGGCGTACCCACGGGCTACATCATCTGCGACAACATGGCCACGCTGGTCAAAAAGGCCGGACGGGAGGAGCCCGTGCTGACGGATGCCTGCGAGCAGATGGCCGAACATTACGGCACGTGCTTTTCCCCCGCACGCCCGTACGAACCGACCGACAAGCCGTATATCGAGCGCAGCGTATCGATTGCCTACGACCGCATCTACACGCCGCTGCGCCACCGGACCTTCCACAGCCTTGCCGAACTCAATACCGCCATCACCGCACAGGTGGAGAAGCTTAACGCCCGGCCGTTCCGCAAGTCGCCCCTGAGCCGCATGCAGCTGTTCGCCGAACACGAACGGCCATTGCTCAGACCGTTGCCCGCCACCCTGTTCACCCCGCGCCTGCTGCGCATGGGAACGGTGGAAAAGAACAACCACGTGTACATCATCCATGAGACAAGCAAGGTGATGTACCATTACAGCGTGCCCTGGCAGTACATCGGCCAGCGCGTGCGGATCTATTACGACCGGGATACCGTTGAGGTCTATCTGGACGACGTGACGCGCCAGCGCATCGCCGTGCACCGCAGGGAGGGCACGGCCATCTACACCACCCTTGAGGAACACGTCCCCCCGTCACATCGGGCCATCGTGGCCCGGCGGGGATGGACCAACGACTATTTCTACCGGATAGCCGATGCCATCGGCCCGTGCACACGGCTGGTCATCGAGCGTATCATCGCCCGGTACCCCAACCGCACGCAGGCCTACCGCACCTGCATCGCCCTGGTCAAGCTCAACCAGAAGGATGGTTTCTCGGGCCGGCTGGAAGCGGCGTGCAGGCGGCTGGAATACGTGGAAAAGCCATCGCTGAACATGGTGAAGAACATACTGGCCAAAGGACTGGACAGGGCTCCGGCCGACCTGTTTTCAGAGCAGTGTGATAAACCCGTGCAACCACCGCACGGCAACATCAGGGGGAAGGATGCTTACCGGTGATCACAACGAAAAGAACAAACATGCCTCCGGCGGGCGCTCGCCGCGCGGGCAGGTTATGGTTGATGGCCCGGGATGGCGGCATTTTATTGATAAATGCACCGATGAATAATCAATGGATTACATGTTAAACAATAAACAGCAATGCAATGAACAATGAAGCAACTTTACAGCAGCTTAAAGAGCTGAAACTGCGCGGCATGGCCGCCGCCTACGCCGGGCAGCTTGAACTGCCCGTGGACAGGCAATTGGAAGCCCATGAACTGATGGCACACCTCACCCAGAGCGAGGCACTCAACCGCAAAAGCGAACGGGCGGCCACTTACCTCAGGATGGCCGGGCTTCGCCTGCCCGCACAGCCCGAAAGCGTGATCTGCTCGCAGGAACGCAACCTCAGCAAACAGCAGCTGGCGACACTGCTGGAGGGGACCTACATCCGCCAAGCCCAGCCCGTTCTGATCAGCGGACCGGCCGGGGCAGGAAAATCGCACCTGGCCTGCGCTTTGGGTTACCAGGCCTGTTCACAGGGTTATAAAACCCTTTACATGAACATGAACAAACTCATCGAAAAGATCACCATGGCTAAACTGGAAGGTACCTACCTCAACCTGCTGGCCAAAATGGAACGCATACCGCTGATCATACTGGACGACTTCGGCCTGCAGGTAATGCCGACCGAAGTTAAGCTCGCCCTGCTGCAGATCATGGAAGACCGGTATGAGCGAAAATCCATCATCGTGGCCAGCCAGATGCCCGTGGGAAGCTATCACGATTACCTCAACGATCCCGCCGTGGCCGATGCATTCCTTGACAGATTGACAGCAAATGCACACCGCATCGAGCTGAAAGGCGATTCACTCAGAGGAAAAAAATTATAGTTGGCACTATCCGGATATTAATGTTATTATTGATAATAGAAACCGTTCTTTGATGTCTTCCGGGGGTGGGTCAAATTATAAGAACGGTGGGTCAAATAAATCGGAATAGACACTGGTAGGCTCTTCCTTGCTGATTTGGTTCGGCATCATTGGATCGATAAGCGTAATTAATAAACAGTCTTGAAGTCGCAATTTGCGACTTCAAAGGCAGGTAGAGGCAAAAGCTATTTAACCAACCAGCAAGAAACCAGCGATGGATCATTTGATGTCAGGAAGATGATAATGGTGCTTGGAGTAATGGAATGCGAAGACTTGATATTCCGATTTGGAATATCATACAGCGCATTGAAAAACCATGTGGTTGAAGAATATTGGAGGTCAAAGGTGAAAGAAGAAGAACTAAACCAAGGAATATATTATATTTGGTGCTTTAGACCGGAAACCGTTAACTATGGAATTGGCAAATATAAAAGTGTATCGCATGACGCATATCAGTAATATTCCTCATGTGCTGCGATATGGGATAACACACTTTTAAATCGCCTAATGCCAATCCGAATTTTATTACCATTGGAGACATCGCGTTGATTGACGCAAGAAATACAAGGCGAGTGTTTATAAATAACGGCGATTACTCATTGACCTATGATTAGATACCTAACAGGTAATATTTTAGAGAGCGATGCACAGGCATTGGTAAATACCGTAAACACCGTAGGTGTGATGGGCAAAGGTATCGCCTTGCAATTCAAAAGGGCGTTTCCAAATAATTTCAAAGCTTATGCAGATGCGTCTAAAAAAGGAGAGGTTGAGATTGGTAGGCTTTTGGTGACGCATGACAACAACCTTGATGCTGGCGAAAAGTTGATTATCAACTTCCCCACGAAAAAGGATTGGCGAAAGCCTTCGGAATATTCGTTTATCGAAGGAGGATTGGATGACTTAATCCGGGTAATTGATGAATACAAAATCAACAGTATTGCGATACCTCCTCTCGGTGCAGGCAATGGTGGGCTTGAATGGGAAAAAGTGAAAAGAATTATAGGACATAAACTCGGTCATTTGGATATAGACGTGTTAGTATACGAACCTACGACGCAGATAAAGGAACACTTAAAAAAGAACGTGCTAAATTGACGGATGCGAGAGCATTGCTGCTCTATGTTCTTTATGACCTCGTAAAAAATGGCGAGTATGTGTCGGAATTTTCTTGTGAGAAGGTTTGCTACTTTTTACAGCGCTTTGGGGCAAAGAAGTATTTTAAACTGGATTTCCAGCCCAACTTTTACGACCCTTATTCAGGAAAGGTACGTCATGTGTTATATGCATTGAACGGCAGCTACATCATGGGATATAGCGATATGGACAAAAAACCCTTTGAGCCGCTTACCTTGGTGGCCGATGGTTATGAGACTGTCAAATCGTACGTGGAAAGCAGACCGGAGCTTTTGGAAATTGCCCAGCGGACGATGCGTTTTCTGGAAGGGTTTTACTCGGACTTTGCGTTGGAACTTCTATCTTCAATTGATTATATAGTAAACAAAGAAAGGACTTACGAGAAGCAAGTTGTTAAGACTTATCTTGATAGTTGGAGCGAACGTAAAAGAACGATGTTTTCCAACGAACGGTATTTTGATGTCTCACTAAATCACCTACAGACTGCTTCGTTTGCGTGATTGGCTTGTAGACTACGCTTTAAAATTATATTCACGGTTGCTAATCGTTGCCAATTGTATCATACGGGTACGGTAGAGAGATGCCTTTACCCATGTTTTCACGCCTAGCAGCCCGAATTTAGGTATGAAATAGAGGCTCGCCATGCCGAATTTAAAATAGACTTCTGTGATGACCCTTCAATTGGAGCTCGATGCCGTTTTTGTATCCACAACAGCTTGTAAGGCGTTTTTCTTGCTAAGATTATAGGTTAAACCGAACACGGGTCTGACACTGAATCGCTCTAGTGTGGGAATGGTGAAATCATCATTATTGGCTTTTACTCGATAAATGCTATTGCTTTTCACTATTGTCATTTGATGCTGGGAGAGGTCTATAGATCGTATAGATCCCATTGCGATACCGCCATGAAGGATAATGCGCTCGGTTTTCCCGATATTCAGTGAGCCAGCCACGAGGAATTGCAATTTTTGGTTGGTTGAATAGACAGCACCAAAGCTAATCCCTGGTGTTAGCCAATTTGTACCAAGCCTAGGGGCAACATTAATCATCCCACCGAAGGCAAAGTTATAATCTCCGGTTAGCTGTCTATTAATTTGAAGACTATCTGTGGCCTCGCCGTCATTATAATAAATGTGTTTTTGGTAGTCGTTATCAGTTAAGCCGGAAGCAAATAAACCCGCACTAAAGTCAATCTTTATCCCCCCTCTTATCCAAAAATCATATACATAGGATTGATCGCTTCCTTTGAGCCTGTCTTTTCGTTCGATTTTGTAGCGCACCAAGTCGATATTTTTTAGGTTGGTAGACGATGGTAGGGTAAATTCAATAGTATTATTTTTCTTGACGAACGCTAAGATCTTGAGATACCCTAATAGATTACGATAATTACTATTTATTTGATCAGCTATTTGCGAATAGATTCTGTTGTCAATATCTAAATAGCTAACCAGTATTTGAAATTCTGCGCTAACTCTTTGCACAAATTCGAACGTTTCATTCAACTCGCGTTCTTGTTTTGTCACGCTATCAAGGGTTGATTTAGAAATATAACCAGTTTGATAAAGGGAGTTATTCAGCTGAGAAAGTTCTTTGAATTGATTTTGTAATAACAAGCCTATTTTAGTTGCTGTTTCGAATATAAACTCTTCAAAAACTTGGTATCTCTTGTTGATTAGAAATTCTTTAATATTTGTTGAATGGCTTTTCATGGATAGACCATAAGTGTATAAAGCACTTTGGGTGTTTTCGGTATACGGGATAAATGGATTCCCTGTCAGTGTATAATTGTATTTGCTTAAAAGTGAAATAAGTTGGTCTATTTGTTGCCTATACTCTTCCCGCTCGTTACCAAAAGTAATGGAATTACGGCGAACGGTCGCTTCCGACCTTGGTGGATGCGACAGTATTGAGTCGATTTCCCTGAAATCTTTCGCCAACGAGTTATAATATTGAGTAAAAACCCTAATGCGTATTTCGATGTCTTTAATACTTTGGTGTTCTGATAGTGAGTAATCATTAGACAGGTAGTCACGGAGAAAGGATGGAGCAGACCCGTGAATAGGAAGCGACACAATATGTCTTTCGTACTCTTCGAATTTGACATTTAACTTTTGAGCAAACGATGAGATCTTAGTATCGTAAGGAGATCTCTTCATCATAAATTCATTAATTACGTCGCTAGGAATTTGAAATTGGTTTCCATTTTCGTCATAATGAGGATATTTGGATTCATAGTCGGCCCATAACTCTTGGGTTTTTATTTCGTACTTTGAGATGGAGTCCTTATAATCTTTAATCTGCTGCTCAATAATTATTAGCTGGTCTCGTTTATCGCTTTTCTTAATCTCAGCTTTAAATATTTGCGGCACGTTGATTTCAGAAGGGCTAAGAAAACCGTCTCCGATCAAATTGGTTAACACAGTAGTTTGTGCCGTTACATCCATGAAATATGAAATAGACTCATTGTTGATATAGTATTGATAGCGAAGTGGATTAATCCCTTGAATCTTAAACGCGCTGGGCCTTTTATAGTGCAGTTCCATTTTTCGGGGAAGAATTTTGTTATTCAGTATGTCTGTGTTATCTCCTATCCGTGCGAGGGACAGCTGTGAGGGTTGCCCTGTATTGAGAATAAAGACTTCGGTTAGTATTCCTCGAACCTTAGGAAGGCGTTTAGAAGGATTGGATTGATTATTAACATCATTTTGTCCCAACAGATTAGTTGCGTAGCATGATATAAGAAAGAATAACACGCAATGTCTAAAATAAATTTTGGTTCTCATAACGGTTGATTTTAAAAATTTTTCGTAGATTATTCCTAGCTATATAATATCAGTTGTATTAACTGATTTGATTAATTATTGCAATTTAGTTTTATATGTGGAGGCTTGAAATACCTATTTATAGGTATTTTATGAGGGAAGAACTAACTCTTGGCTACAAGGGGCGGCTGGCAGGCTTGCGGATCGACGCTGCGGCCTTCTGCAAAAAATAACGCTTGCCGATGGCTTGTGGCAGCTGCGCTTCATTGCACCAAATTGGGGTCAAGACATTATCATTATGAAGGATGGTATTGATTGCAAGAAGCCCCAACTCATTAATTGACATGCAGGTTCTTACATCCTCACCCCAGAAGCGGAATACGGTATAACCCATCGCGATAAGTGTGGCGTTGTTTTCCTTGTCCCGCTGGATATTGCGCTCTATTTTGGGTATCCAGAAATCGCGGTTGCTCTTGATGATGGCTTTGGTCTTTCCCCATTGATAGCCATGCCAAAACTGTATCCGCCCGACCAAGTACATCTTTATTGATTAATTGATCCGCTGTAGTTTTACGGGCTAAATATTATTGATATGAAAGAGCGTAGAGACTACATGTTTACCCTTGTCCGTCAGTGGCGTGAGAGTGGTTTGACCCGGCAGGAGTTCTGCCTTCAGCATGGCATCACCGTGGGTAAGTTCGGTTATTGGATCAGTCGCTGGAAAGAGGATCAATCCGGCGGGGATAATGGCTTTATTCCGATGGGTTCACCCAAGAGGGCAGGCCATTGTGTCTTATCGGTTATTTATCCCAACGGTGTGCGGCTGGAGGTACCTTCGGCCGATCTGGGGCTGTTGTCCAGTCTGATTGCCCTTGCCT
>NZ_FUYS01000004.1:483012-509700 GCF_900168055.1 Parapedobacter luteus | reverse complement strand
TATCGGCATTCAGGTAAACCTCCAGTTCGCTGTCGTCAAAAAGCAGGAGTTCGCGGAAGCTGAATCCGCTCTCCCCGAACCGCTTCAGGTAACCGGCAATCGTACGTCTGTTGATCCCGGTTTCCTTCTCTATGGCCCGCTGGGAAAAGCCACGGTCAAGAAATAATAATAATTGTCTTATCCTGTGCATACTAATGGGGTTGTTTGCCATATCGTTAGAGTCTTGTCGACGCCTAACTTAGCAATCCTTAAACTCCCCGTGGTGCACTTGCAGCGGAATTATTGGTGTACTTTGTGCCGGAATGGCAGTTCCTGAAAATCAATCAGAAAACCAACCTAATCCTAAACAACCCTTACAGACTGGTGTACTTTGCCCCGGAATCGGTGGTGTATATTGGAGCGGAATAGTGGTGTACTTTGGCTCGGAATATCCAGCTAGCAGTTCCTTATATTACCCCACCGATCGCTGGAAATTTAACTGAGGAAGATATGAATAAATACAAACATTACCTTGACTCATTATATTATACGAGAAGCTTGAAAGTTACAGGTTCGTAATGGCCCGGAAGCTATCGTGTGACGCTAATTGGGCGGAAGTGGCCGGATGAGTTTTGGAGTTTGGCGAGATAATTCTTATCTTCGTCCTAGGTTTAGGTTGATAGCCCCTAATCCCATTGGGGCGGATTCCCGTTATCTTTTAGGTAACGGGTTTCTTTTTATCACTTCATTGTCTTTTTAACATATCTTAACAGTCCTGCTGTAACAAACCGGGGCGGGAATGCGTTATATAATCAGTTAGTAAGATTTGTCTTTTCATAATTTAGGTTTATAATTGGTTAGTTAGCAAGCCCCGATTCTCCCCGTTTCGGGGCTTTGCATTTGCGGCTTTTATGGCGTATACCGCAACGTTGGATTCTCATCATTTGCTGATATGGATGACAATGGCGCGATAGGCCTTTTTCGGAATGATAAGGAATCAAAGCTTGTAAAGTTCGTGCGGAAGGTGATCAGATTGCTGAGATTAGAGCTTAATTTCAATACTATAAAAATATCAGCGATTAGCGTCGATTCTCATCAACCACTTTATTCGGAATATTAATTTTTATCCCTTTGCATTGTCTTATTCGGAAAAGTCCACTTTTTTAATAGGAAAATTCATCAGATCGGACAAGCTAATTACCTTTGCACAAACTCCATGGGAATTCGCTTTTAACCATTCTTGGCCTTCTTTTGAAGTTAGGGACTTCCATAACGCCGAAGCTTGTATGTCAGGTAGTGTTATTTTTAACAAACAATCTGAAATAGGTAATTTTCCACTTTTGATTTTAGCTATCTTCCCGATTTTTCCCACTCTTGAGATAATTATATCTCCTGCCTCAGCGCAAACAAGGCCGTCCAAACTTTTACCTTCTTCATCCCCAAGATCTAAGTTGGCAGATAGGTTGGGCAAATTCGTGGAATGCAGATACTTAATTTTTAGTTCTTTTAATTCTTTATGTGTTTTGTTTCCCCGTTTTATTATTGGTTTCAAATTCTTTAAACAGATTTGACCTTTGTTGAATCGGTTCGCTTTTTTCCATTTGTTGTATTTGTAATCCATCCTTTCGACCAAAGTGTCTTGGTTAATGTCGATCTGGTCTACTATTTCCCCGAGTTTATTAGATAGGAAGACAGGAACAAAAGAGCTAGTTGATGAACCTTTTTCTATTATGACGATATGAGTAAGTGCTTCAGTTTTTTTAAAAATGTTTTCTGGGAGTTGGATGACAGCCTTAACATTATGTGCAGCAAGTAAAGATGATCTTAGCGATATAAATTCTTTTCCCGTTATAAGCCCGTCGGGGAGTATTATTCCTAACTCACCTTCTCTGCCTAAAATTTCCAAGTTTTTAGCAAGAAACAATATGTCAGAAGTAATTTTCCTTAAGCCCTTGCATTCATGGAGTTGCGCTTTTTCAAAAATGGTAAGAATATCTGGAGTGGGGCTTACTTTAAGATACGGTGGGTTACAGATAGCTATATCAATCGAATCAGAAATGTTAAGCCTCTCTATGATGTTTTCTTTGATCGTATCTAATTGAAACGATTTAACGTTCGGAAACTCACTCCTCATCCTTTGGATGGAACTATCATCAATATCTGTAACATAAAATGAAGCGCTAGACCACCTTTCAAATGCAGCACGAAACAGAGCACCATCACCAACACCTAATTCAACAATGTTTTTGGGGTTGGAAATAGATAGGTTGTCGACTAACAACTTCGAAAATATATGATTTGTATAATATCTTCCTAAAATATCCATTATAAACTAAAATAGACTTTTTTGTAATTCTTATATAATTTCAACCTGGTATACGAAGGACGGGGAGGAGCCAGACGCGAATAAAACGTCTCGTAATATTCGTTAAATTTTTCTCGGTCTTTTGAATAATTCCATGACCAAATGGTATTCTGTTTCTTTTTCACACCGTCCAAAATTAACCTTTTGAGTATTCTTTCAAAGAGAAAGTTGTTTGATATCCTTACTGTGTTATGGCAAACGGAAATAATATTTTGAAGCGTGTTGAAGTCGCACTTTATCGGTTTTTCAACATTGTGAAAGTGTTTGTCCAATCCTAATGAAATAGCATTTTTTGATCCAAATTTACCAAATCTATGGACAATACAATGCCTTAATTCGCAAATTTCGCTAAAAGAGTCCAAGTTTGAAGATAAATCAGGTGAAAGACTTGATTCTTGAATATTAAGATTTAGGAAATTATTGATAGAAGTAATTAAATTTTTTTTGCCCGCGAACGAGATGTCCTCGAAAAGAGCTTCGGGAAGTGTATTTTTTTTATTTGACAATACAGCTCCGTAGGTTACCTGCCTCTTTTCACACGTATTTCTACAAGTGTCGTCTACAAGGATTAATCTTCTGAATAACGCTCTAAAATAACTCTCGATGGCGGATACGTAACCGAGAATAATAAGATTTCCCTGTACGGCTGAGGGAGTCGCTGTCATCAATTTGTTAATTTCTATGCCATTAGTGATAAAATTATCAATAGGAGATATGTCCAAGTCAATATGGCTTCTATCAATCGCTTTATTGAGGTCATAGGGTGTTAACCCAGGAAGGACGGCATTGGCTGAAGGTAAAACTAACATCATTAAGCTAAAAATTCATCAACGGTTTTTAATACTTCATTATAAATCTTATTTGACCTTATTTGCCCAATTTGGGGGATTTTCCTAAGTTCTGAGCCTGGATCTTGCAAGCTAATTATATCGCCGACTGTATTGAGTTTAACTGCAACCAACCGATCTTTCGTCCAGTTTGTTAGCGGTAGTTCATTCACGGAAATTTTCAAGCATGTTTCGAAAGCCGATTGATTTACTAACTCGTTGCCACATATATGGCAAAACCTCTGCTCGGGTGTCAGTCTCGGCGTGCTGCAATTTTGGCAAGGAGGTAAATCAAGGGTTAATCCGTCTAATTCTTTCGTAGTTAAAAGATTCCTTATTGAGCGTCGTAGTGGTTGTTTTCGAGCTTTCAGATTTATTGAATTTAGGACTTCCTTAAACCCTCCTTTATTTGATTTTACAAAGGTCCTATTTTGTATTAAGAATATCATATGAGGAATATACCGTCTATATTCTCGTCGTTCATTACTTCCTTCTTGTTGGCCATGTTTGACAGGGATATCTTCGTATAGCAACCCAGCTTCAATAAGAAAGCGTATCATTCTATCAGCCAATTTGTATTGTTCAATGCTTTCACTACTAATTCCTATCATTAGATTTCTCTCGTCTACTAACCTGCTGTTATCATCTTTAATTTCTTGAGTTATTTGTTTAAATAAACGGTTTCCAGACTCGATTACCTTCTTGTACTGAATCAATTTTTGAGAAATGGATAAATATTCGGTTTCTATAAACTGCGCCTGTTGTTCTATAACAGCATTAAATTTAGCATTAGCAACCTTTTCGGGCCTTGACCTATAATTTCTAAGTAAGCTTATAAATGCCCTCGGAACTCCAAATGAAGAAAATTTGAATAGCTCAATCAGTTCTGTGCTTACTCCTTCCTTAAAATTTTCGAATCGTTTTTTTATTAAACTATCCATGAATGATGAGTATGTCGGTGATTCAACGCTCAGCCAACATTTAACCATTTCAGCATCATGGTTGACGTGGAATCGCGGCCCGAATTGGGTTGTGCCTGGATAAACCGAAGCCTTGGGATTTATTATTTTAGTTTTTAAACTCCTAAAGATTTCGAAAAACTCAACAAGGTATTCCGGCGTTAAGGTCAAAGCGGCGTCATCTAACATTAGGATTAATCGCTTTCTGCCTGTTACTATTGTTAGTTGTTCTAACAAGGTAACAAGCCAGTTGATATTTAGGGCACTTATCAAGAGATCGTCGCTTAATTGCGATGCTTTCAATTTTTCTGCTTTTGCGACAAATTCTTGAATCGTCTCTTTGGTTAACAAATTCGAATCTTTAGCCCACGAAGGTACTGACTCCTTTTCATCCTCAATAATGCTAATCGCGCTCAGCAGAATCTTGCATAGTACCCATGTGTGAAAAATTTGAATCGCGTTCGGAGCCTTTGTCAAAAATGGCTCAAGATGATAGTATTTACTAAATGATACGAATAAAGAAAGAGGTTTGCTTTTATCTTTTTGACATTTCAGGTGAGCAATTTTCATTTGATGTGTTTTGCCGGTACCCCTTGGACCAACTAATAATTTTGCGCCAACACCAAGCAATTTTTGTTGGATGTGATTAAAATGTTCGTTCTCAACGTTCCAAAGCTCCAAATCAGTATCATTTATATAGTCGGATCTTTCTTCGAACTCTTTCTCATCGTAAACACTAGTCGTGGAAAAAACAGTCATAAATAGCGAAATAACAAGTTGATATTAGACATTGCCGTAAAACTAAGGAATCTTTAAATTAGATTATTGAATGAATATCAAAGCTAACTAGAGTTTAAGGGTAGATTTGAAATTATTCAATTATGCCAATCTGCCTCGCGAGTAAGTGTATTGTAGTCAATATTGAATAGGTGCCAATTTCCAATGCCTAGCCCCTTACCTAACTTTTCCTGCGGATGGTCATATAGGGCTGCGACCTTGGTTTTAGGCATTAGCACTAAAAAAAGACAGGCTCCAATATTCATTGGTTTTGTCGCAAAAGGAGCGATAAACATTTCCCAATCGTCTTCCAGTCCCTTATAAATATACAGTAATTTGTTGTAAACTGAAAACGGGTCAGTCGCGCCGCAGTAATTTACACCGCCAGTAATTCGCCTATCTTTCATTACAGTTAAATTATTTGTGAACGAGTGCATTTCCCATCCAGGCGAAAATGCAGGCACTCCAAAAACGACGCAACATTCCGTGCCGTGGATTTGTGTGTCTTCCAGCGCTCGGTCGATCCGTTCGGACTCAAACCCGCATAAAAAAACAACTTTTTGAACAACATCATTTGTTATTGTTAAAGAATGGCCGGGAATTGCTTCAAGTCCGACCGATTCGTCGCATAATTCAAATTCCCTCATACGTAAGATTTCTTTAATGCCTTTATTTTGATTGTATTCACTTGGTTCAATATAAATAATTGAGAACATATTTTTATTTAGGTCTTTAAACGATTGTAAAAGAATAAGTAATTCAGCAAAATCTAAGCTGGTCGCATCCAAAATTACTCTATGACCATTAAAATGTTTGAGTTCATCATTTACATCGTCCTTATCGACTATGATTCCATCAATTTGAACCTTGAATTCTTTGGGATGATATTTAAATGTTATTATTTTAGCCGTGTTTTCTCTGATGAAATCTGAAGCGATAGCGCACCTTTCATCATTCTCTCTACCTATAATTCCATAATCCCATGCTTCAAATATCAACTGATCGCTGTTAGCACCATATTGCATTTCAATTCCCATGTTCTGAATGTGTTAGGTTTGAAAATAGGTTTAGCTCATCCGAGATAGGCATCATATTCCACTTTTTTAAGGTCACCCGTAAAAAAGATTCAAAATCTTCAAAACTCCCGCAAATAATCGTTTCAATCTGATTTGGCTGTAGATCAATTCGTCTTTTTTTTCGATAGCTGATGTGAAAGTAAGGTGCATAAATGGGATTCAAAACATATTCAAAATCCTCTGTTTCCAACTTGCTCTTGCCGCCCTTTTGTTTTGTGATTTTGTTTTCATAAAAAACGGACCACGTTATAGCTTCTTGTAAAAGCGATTGTGCGTCAGAATTCAAAATCCCCTTTATACTAAAATGATTTTGTTCTGGCTCACTTTGCGCGATTCGTTTTTGTGCATATTTAAAATATGTACCGAGTCTTAAAACCATTGTATGAAGCTTATTGCCGAAGTTTCCAAATGATTTAACCTCTTTTAAAAAACTTGCGCTAGCTTGCTTCGCAGCGTCGGCTTGAGATTTAACACTGATTTGCCTGAGGTTACTGGAACTCGATAACCTTTCATTGGTTATTGATTTGAAGCATAATTCTAGGAAATGTCTTAGATTAGTTTTTGATAATAAACAAAATGAGTCAAAACCAGCGTACAGAGGGCATGTTCTTCCTAACGGTTCATATATCAAAAGAATACATCCAAACAAGTTGTTATGCAACCAACCAGTATTGCCCGTAAACTTATTCTTTTGGCCGTTTTCTAGTTTTTGAAGTTCCAATAAAATGTCATCAACATTTACGCCTTTTCTGGACAGAAGCGAAGGTATAATAATTGTTGCAGCTGGCTGATTGTGTAGGACAAGTCGTTCAGGTCTTGTCGTTTTGGACTGGGATTGTAATGATTGCTTCAATAGCGCTTCGTGTCGGTTCCGTAATACTGAGTCTTCTAATATTTCCTTAGCAATCAATTCGAGAGACATTGAAGGAAGAAAGTTATTAGCAGCTTTTAGCACTCTCGATTTGTACTCTGGCGATCTCCTTCTATTTAAGGATTCGGAAGATGAACTTCTTAGATCATTAATGGAAATAGGTGAGTCAACTACGTTATTTTCGATTTTCATCAACCGCAAAAAAAGTATCTCTGCAGCGAATAAATCAAAACTGATAGCGCCTTCATAATAGGACTCTAAATCGTATTCTCTATAATCATGTATTTCGGAAAGTTGTTCTTTCCCAATAGTTTGCTTTTCGACGAATGAGTTCCTTTTCATTGCCAAATTGAAAACTAGTGGTATTTCGCTGTGTTTTAACCACGTGTTTATTAGCTTTTGTTGTTCTTCAAGTAAGTTTTCATATTCGTCGATATAAACAAAGAAATTTGAATTCTTAAAAACTGCCACCTGTTGAATTAATTCAGAAAGGAGTTCGTTTACGAAGATTTTTGGAAGGAATACTGGTTGCTCAATTTGCCTAATCGATCCAACCCATGTTTGAAAAGCATTAAACTCACGCCGTAAAAATGTTCTCAGCTTCATGAAATTACCTGGTATAGCTTTATTAAAGCTGTCTAAAATGCTTAAATCAAGCTTTTCAAGTTCGGACTGGTCAAAACCAACGAAGCTCGAATTAGAGATACTTTCAATGCTTTTTAACACTTCTTGACTTATGAGTAAAGTGGCCATATGTTCAAACGCTTTCTCCCAGATTTCATTTTCCAAGCCCCTTTTTGATAGCTGTTTCGCAAATTGCGTATCTATTTTCCAATATAGCCCAATATGCTTTAAATCGTCTTGAGTTATATCTATTCTTTTCGGGGAAAATTGTGTTTGATGACAAAGGAACCTAAGTAAACTCGTTTTTCCACAACCTCTCCCCCCCACAATGACCCTAGGCTTTCGAGCAGTCAGTAAGTCAAGATTATCATAAAATGGAGGGATTACAAACTCTTCCCAAATGTCGAACCCTAATTCCTCTGCTCTATTTTGTGCTAACGGATTTTCTTGTCTTATATTCATTTGACAAAAATTTAATGATGAAATAACGAATTCCAATTACTTGACTGATAATGAAGAATTTGTAGGGAATTGTCTGGGGCAGCATGTTCAAAAGAAAGCGTTATTTCTAGGTTGCCATAGCCGAAAGGCGTAACTGGATCAAATGGTATCGCTCTATCCGTCATCAAATGTTTATAAAACTCCCTTGCCTCATCTTGCTGCCCTTCAAAATAATTGTTAAAAAATGAGTGGGCTTTGGTTACTAGGAGCTCGGCGTATGTTATATGCATGTTTTTGGTAGAGTGTTTAACTTGATTGATCCCTAGTTCGTGGGCGATTAGCGGAGCATATACAAAACAACCTTGTTCAATCTCGTTGTATATATTGGCATACACTAAGGTGTCATCAAATTGTACGCCGGTTCCTAGAAAATCGTCTATAAAGATAAACGCTTTAACTCCGTTTTCGATACTTCTTTTTATATCGCTGGGATAGATCATCCATTTCTCTTGGATTCTAAAATATCGTTTGAAAAATCGCAAGATTTCGAAAGAACTTTTCGTTACTGGACTTTCAGTTGTAATTACTGGGATGAATCGAACAAGGGGATCGATTATTTTGCTTTGTACATTTAAAGGGAATTCTGCCATCTCCTTGAGCCCAATTTGTCTAAAAGTGTTGTTCAGACCTTTGTTCAAGAGGTTATTAATGAGAGAAAAGGTTTGTTGATTCGATCTGTAAATTAAAGAGTCAAGTACACACGCCGAAAAATACTTTTCTTCATCTGTTTTAAAATTTTTCCTCCACGCATTTAGTTGATTTATGTCGATTCCACTCCATATTCCTGACTCAATTAGTGCTTGACATCGATCTCGAATTTCGTTGTAATAGATATTCCATTCAGGAGGCAATCTAATTGGCATATTGATAAATAAAGATAAATGATGAGTTTTGCTTTTGATATAATTGCGCTTTATTTATTTTTCCATAAGGGTTTCTATAAATAAGTCACATATATTTTTTGAGTTTAAAAGTTTACGTTAGATTACAACGATAGTCATGTCTTAGCAAAGTTAAAAAATATATTGTCAGTTATAGACTATTTGGGGAATGCTAATTTTTCTAATATTGTCTGATTAGCATACCATTGTTTGACCTCCCCTGACCTCCTCCCGAATTCCGAGTCGTCCCAAATAGAGGATTCGGTTTTTTTGACCTGACTTTCTATGAACATTTCGGGGGGCGTATCCCCAGATACTGTGCGGCCTGAGCGTATTGTATTCCACCCTTCAGGCTTCAGTTTTCTCCCTTGCATCCTCCAGCGACAGGAACCAATTCGTGTTGAAGCGCTCGTCCCGGAACCTCCCGTTAAAGGACTCATTATACCAATTATCTGTAAGTTTTCTCGGCCTAATAAGTTCCGCTTTCTTCTCGTATGCCCATTTATCCATCTCCTTGGAGATATTATTGATAAAGCGCAGAGCGAAAACCAGCATATTGCCTTGATTCAATATAATTAGAGCCAATATCAGAGTATTTTGCTGTGTAAGCGCCGTCGTTCCTTCAAAAATAGCAAATCAGGTCCAATTAAAATTCTTTGTCTGCATTTATGTGGTGTTATTTAAATTCGGGATTGCTGCTCATCATTCCATTCCTCCTTTTTCTTAACCGCTCTTTCCTTCTTGGTCAACTTTTCAACGTCAATGTTGAGACCATTGGCTATTTCCAATAAAGTGGAAAACATAAAATCCTCTTTTGCATTTTCAATGTTACTGATTTTTGCATCGTCAATCCTAGATATCTTTTCTGCAAGTTGGACTTGTGTTAGCCTAGCTTTCTTACGTTCTCTCTTAAGATTAGAGCCGATACGCTTATATATTTCTGAAAATTTATTTATCATTAAATCAGCCTGTTGTGTAATTTTATTTGGCAATATTGCCAGATTGATATATTTTTATTATGTTTGTCATCGTATTGAAAGCGACAACAAAGTGTTGTATTTGATTATACATCACTAACGACGTCTCTCTCGTTTGAAAAAACCGACTAATTTTTTACCCACGAGAAGACCGCGAGTTCGCCCATTTTAACTGGATGTTCTATATTTGCCTATATAGCACCAGTAGGGCGGACTTTGCGTCAGACTTTTCGGGGGTAAAACTGGCAATCTCGTGAAGATAGCTGGGAAAAGGTTCCTTAGTCGGTTTCCTTCAACCGAGAAGCAGCAAAGTTCGCCTTATTGGTTTTTGATGCCAATCCGGCTTTCCTACCTGCTTTCAGCGACTTCGTTTACATAGCTAAAAAAGATTATGGAAACGACATCCACCAAACCACCAACGCACTCCCACCGCAAGCCTCTTGCGGCAGGTATCGCAATTTGCGATATCAAAAAAGTGCAACCCCAATCCCTTCAATCCAATATAAAGAACGTCATTGCAGGGCCTGAATAGGCTATCCGAAAACACCGCAGCCGGGAAGCGCATAGGGGAGGGCCTACATAAAAGACGCTACCCCAAAAGCACGGGCAATAAAAAGCCCACTTCCCACGGCTGCCACCGACCCCAATGCTGAAAGAAAAACCCGTTTTTAGCTCAGGTTGGAGAAGGTGTTTATTTTCGGTTTCTTGCAACGAACCCTAAAAATAGATGCTTTAATCCATACTTGCAAATAAACGGTGAAAATTCCTTCACGTTGGTGGTCGGTTTTTGGAGTGATTAATTTCATAAACGACTAAAAACCAATGAATAGTGAAGCGAAATTTACGCTTATGGGGATGCTATGCCTTTATACAAAAAGCAACTAAAGATTTTCTATGTGTGCAGACCCTTGCGCAGGCACCGGCCCACCCCGGGCCGGGCCTCGCAATTGGGGTAATCATGTTCTTGATGCCGTTGGCCATGAGTCACACGGCACATGCGCGCCAGCAACATCAGGCGGCAGACCGTGTAGCCGGTTCGGGGGATACCAGCCGGACAATGAAAGACACCCTGCTGCTGGAAGAGGTGCAAATCAATGCTGGATATTATACCGTAAAGGATAGGGAGCGTACCGGAAGCATCGGTAGGGTGGATGGCAAGACCATCGCCCGCCAGCCCGTTGGCAATCCGCTGGCGGCCCTCCATGGGCAGGTGCCGGGCGTGGAGGTCACCCAGCAGTCCGGTGTGCCCGGTGGCAACGTTGTCCTCCGCATACGCGGGCAGAACAGCATGCTGAATGGCAACGACCCGCTGTATATCATCGATGGCGTTCCTTTGTCCGCTGCCCAAAACCCGCTCAACCAACTGAACAACGCAGCCGGAGAAGGGGCTATCAGCAATATCGGCGCGGGAATAAGCCCTCTTAGCCTGCTGAATCCTGCGGATATCCAATCCATCGAGGTATTGAAAGATGCCGACGCCACGGCCATATACGGCTCACGGGGCGCAAACGGCGTGATCCTGATAACCACTAAAAAGGGCGTGGAGGAGCGGCTGGCCGTCAACGCCGGTTTCCGTACGGGCTTAAGTACGCCCGCGCGGTCAATGGACATGCTCTCAGGGCCCCAATATCTGACCATGCGCAAAGAAGCGTTTGCCAATGACGGTATCGAGCCAAGCTCAACCAATGCGCCCGACTTAATGCTGTGGGATACCACCCGATACACAGACTTCAAAGACCTGCTGATAGGGCAAGGTGCGAGGTACAATGATGCCCAACTGTCCATAAGCGGCGGTTCTGCCCGGTCCAGTTACCTTATCAGCGGTTCGTACCACGATGAGAGCACGGTGTTTGACGCGGAGGTGGCCCATAGAAGGTACGGCCTGCACAGCCAGGCCACCTTGCGCAATGGCGCAAACAACCTCCGGGTGAATAGTTCGTTTACGGTGTCCTCGGCTTCCAACGCCTTGCCGGTGCGTGATTTGACCCGGTACATCAAAACGTCGCCTTTTTTGCGGTTATATAATGATGACGGCTCGCTGGCTTGGGAGAATGGCGGCATTCCCTACCGCAACCTCGGGCTCCAGAATGCGAATCCGCTGGCCTTCCGTAATCAGGAGTATGACGCTACACAGCTCAATATCATCGGCCAGAACACGGTCTCTTACCTGCTGACGCAGGAGCTCTCCGTGTTGGTAAACACGGGTTTCAACGTGGTCCGCAATGATGAGCACAGCCGGAACCCCAGCACGTCGATAGACGCGTTTTCCAGCACAAGGCCCAGTGCCAGCTTCTCGAACAGCAGGACGGTAGGCTGGATGGTAGAGCCGCAGGTCAATTACCACGTGCAGCGCCCATGGGGTGAGCTTTCTGCCCTGCTGGGGGCAACCTGGCAACACCAGGGCATGGAATCCACCTCAAACAACGGTAGCAATTATTCCAGCGATTTGCTGCTGGGCTCGCTAAGTGCGGCGGGTAACATTTCTGCGCGAAATAATGCAAACGAATACCGCTACCAAGGTACGTATGCAAGGTTAAATGTAAACGTCAGGCGCAGGTACATTTTCAACATCACGGGCAGGCGTGACGGTTCCAGCAGGTTCGGCCCTGAAAACCGATTTGCCAATTTCGCCGCCGCCGGCGCAGCGTGGCTGATCAGCGAAGAGGCGTTTCTCCGGCAGGTTCCCTGGATTTCGTTGGTAAAGCTGCGCGGCAGCTTTGGCGTGACCGGGAATGACCAGATAGGCGATTATCAGTATGTAGATCGCTGGACGCCTGGCTACTCCTCGTACGTTGGCCTTTCCACATTGTTGCCGGCGGCGCTGTACAACCCATCCTACAATTGGGAGCGCAACCGCAAGCTCGATGTTGCATTGGAGGGGCGCTTGCTGAACGAATCGATTGGAGTGTCGGTGAATTATTTCCGAAATGTTTCGGATAACCAGCTGATGTTGTATACACTGCCCATCCAAACGGGGTTTGCATCGATATTGCGGAATATGCCCGCTACGGTGATCAATAAAGGGTGGGAGGTACAGATCAACTATGACTTGCCCGTCAGGTCCGGTTTCCGGTGGTCGTCAGCGGTAAACCTTTCGATACCGCGGAATACGCTGGCCGATTTCCCAGACCAGGCGAGCTCCAGTTACCGCTCGCGGTTCGTCGTCGGAAAGTCATTATCGACAGACCTGAGATACCGGTACCTTGGCGTTGATCCGGGTAGCGGGATGTATCATTATGTTGATGCGGATGGCGATGGGGAATATACCGTGGCAGACGCCGTGTTCCCGGCTTCCCGTGATACGTACCTCTTCGGCGGGTTTTCCAATACGGTATCATACCGGCAGTTTGAGCTGGGTATCACTTTTGATTTCAAGAAGCAGGATGGTTATAACTACATGTATGGTATGGGAAGCACGATTCCCGGATACCGCTATAGCAACCAGCCCGTCATCGTCCTGCAAAGGTGGCAGCAGCCGGGGGATATCGCACCGGTGCAGAAATTTACGACGGTCACCGGGGAAGTGTACAGACGGGGCACCCTGCTGAACAGTTCGGATGCGGTCATATCGGACGCATCGTTCATCCGGTGCAGGAATGTGTCGTTGGCTTATTCGTTTCCGGCGACGCTCACCCAGCGTGCCGGGATATCGGGCCTCAGGCTGATGGTGCAGGGCCAAAACTTATTCACCGTCACCGGGTACAAAGGCGCTGACCCTGAGAACCAGGATTTATACGTGTTGCCGCCCCTTAAAACTTTTGTATTGGGTATTGAAATAACGATTTAACCATGAAAAACAGCATCAAAATATCGCTTTGGTCGGCAGTGTCCGCCATGCTCATGTCCTGTGAGTCTTTTGTAGACATCAATCCCTCGCCTCAGATGATGGAGTCAAAAGACGTATTTACCACCGGCCGGACGGCGGAAGCTGCCGTGGATGGCGTATACGCCTTCATGCGTACGTCGTCGCCATCGCTGCTCAATGGTGCGCTGAGCATCTATTGCGGGCTTGCCGCCGATGAGCTGCAGGTTTCGTCCGAAAACGAGTTGTATAGCCCGTTTTACCACAATGCACTGCAATCCGGCAACTCCACGGTATCCTACCAGTTGTGGGATGTGCCGTACCAGACCATTTACCGTTGCAATTCCATCCTAGAGCAATTGGATATGAGCGCATCCCTTCCGGCTGGAATAAAGCACACGCTCGCCGGAGAAATGAAATTGGTGAGGGCGCTGCATTACATGTATTTGGCAAATCTGTTTGGGAAGGTGCCGCTGGTTCTCAACACAGATTATGAAACGAACGCAAAATTAGGGGGATCAGCTATCGATGAGGTACGGCAACAGGTCATCCGTGACCTGCGGGAGGCGAGCAACCTTTTACCCGAAGCGTATCGGGGCGTAGGCAAGATACGGCCAAATAAATGGGCTGCGCTGGCTCTCTTGGCTCGTGCCTACATATATGCCGGTGAATACACAGATGCGCAAGTCGTAGCATCTGCCGTTATCGACGCAAACGAATATGGACTCGTGGCTGACTTACAGGATGTCTTCGGCATCAACAGCGCGGAGACAATATGGGAAATTGCACCGCCTAATAATACAGGAAATACGGCTGAGGCGGGGGCATTGCTCCCGCCGGGTGCCGGAGCCGCTCCCGCCGTCCTCCCGACACCATCACTGGTCGCCGTTTTCGACGCGGATGACCGGCGCATGCGTTGGTTCAGCAGCCAGGAAGCAATAGGTCAAAATGAAGCGTACATCAATAAATACAGGTACCAGACCTATGACGCTACCATGGAATATTTGGTGGTTTGCAGGCTGGCAGAACAGTACTTGATACGAGCAGAATCGCGTATTCAAAGCAGAGACCTCGAAGGCGCGAGAGCGGATATCAATGTCATCCGGCTTAGGGCGGGCATCGATACCCTCACTACGCTTGATGAAACGTTGCTGATGGAAGCGCTCAGGGAGGAGCGGAGGAGAGAGCTGATCGCAGAATGGGGACACCGGTGGTTTGACCTGATTCGATGGGGGATGGCTGATGACGTGCTGGGTGCCGCAAAGCCGGGCTGGAAAGCGACTGCCGCTTTATTTCCCATCCCCTACGAACAACTGCTGTACAACCCTTATCTGACGCAGAACGCAGGGTATTGAGTGAACACAAGATAACATGCAAACATGAAAAAGCAACTATTAATCGGCTTGGTGCTATTCAACGCATCCCTGGCCGCTTTTCCGCAAGTCAAGCCGCTGGATGTCGGCGATACGGTGCCAAGGCTTGTACTGCGGGAAGTCTACAACCATCATGCAGATTCCATCGATTTTGGGGATTTGGATGGAAAATTGATCATCCTTGATTTCTGGAGCACCTATTGCTTGCCTTGCTTGAAAGCATTTCCAAAAGTAGACAGCCTGCAGGCCACTTTCAAAGACGAAGTGCAATTTATCGCCGTGAGTCAGCATGACCTTACAGAAACAACTGATTTCTTCTCAACGCGCCCTTTCATACATAAACCGGATATTCCGTTTGTTACCACTGATAGCATCCTCCATCAGTTGTTTCCCCATCTTGGCGTACCCTTCCACGTGTGGATAGATGGTGAAGGTGTGGTGAGGCACTTGGCCGACGGCTACAACCTCACGGCCGGCAATATAAGGCGCGTATTGGACAACAGACAAACTACAATAACAAGGGCGGTAAATAATGTCTACAAGGAAACCATTTTTGACCCAGAGTTTCTCTCTAATGTGGTGTACGCCTCTTACCTGGCGAGATATGATTCAAGTAATGGGCTGAAACTGGAAAAGCGCAAAACAGAAACGGATTATACAACATCAGGTGATGTAGTGACGATGTATCAATACCTCTATCACGAATTGGGTGAGCTAGGTTTCAACCCGTTCCGCGCGGGAAGGACCCGTCTTGCTATACCGGATTCGACGTTCTACAAGATGCCATCGGAATACACCGGAGCCAAGGCCTTGGCTTGGATGAATAAGCATTTTTACTTCTATCAGATTCAGGTCCCGGAGACGGGTGCGGATTTGTTTGGTCTGGTGAAGTCGGACTTTGAACGGTATTTTCCCATAAGGTCTTCGATAGCGGAGGAAAACGTGGATTGCTGGGTGCTGATACGGACTACCACACAAGATCTGCTGGCCACAAAAGGCGGCAAGACAGCGCATACGTTCGTTCAGCAGGATATACGCTTTGGTAAACTTGACTCGGTACGAAGGTATATGAATAGACCTTTTTCTTCATTTTCATCAGCGTTGGGCGCTCATATCGAACACATCACAGGCATGCCTTTCATAGACGAAACTGGATACGAAGGAAACGTCGATATCTTTTTTGCAGGCGAAACATTAGATCAGCCGTCAATTGATGGATTTAAGAGCGAATTGAAACGATATGGGCTGGATTTGATTAAGAGGCCGGAGAAAATGAGTGTCTTGATACTGGAGGTTCCTTGATCGGATTAAAATAGAAAGGGTGCCGGCGGACAGGTGCCGGCACCCATGAAAACCGATAAGAAATTTTGTTATAAATTGTTTCTGCGGATAACTTCACTCGGACTCGGAGACTCTATCTCCGTATTGTCAGGCAAGTCATCATCCGCTGATCCGTATAAACAAATGTTGCCGGCAAGGTCTTTGCATCCCTGAGCAGCAATCACTTCAGACTTTGTTCCTGTAAACGCCGGGCTACCAACGGTGTGTGTGCCCGCCGCATTTACGTTGTACCAAAACATAGTTTGTTCAATTTCCGTTGGATTTTCCTTCACCACCGGTTCTTCCCCAACCTTGGCGACTTCGTGCTGTGTAGTACCCGGTACATACAGCACGGCGGCTATCAATAAGCCTGTTATTGTTTTTAGTATGATCATCTTACAATGTAATTAGTTTGGTGTGGTTGGTATTTAGATGGCCTGCCACCGGCCATGTGTCTTTCTTGCGGTCTCCCCATCCTTGATGGTCAGGCCCCGTTGATTGGTCAGGGGTCCATGGTCCGCCTCCTTCCGTTAGCTGTTTCGGTGTGTCTATGAATCGGGCTGAACCGGGCTTCAACAGCCATCGGCCCGTAGGCGGAGGCCAGGGCTTCCCAATCCTGCGGTGCCAGGGGCATCAGGATGCCGTCTTTGCCCAGTTTTTTGTTGCGGTACCGGCGCAGCTCGTAGTCGGGCTGCAGGATGCTGTTGGCAATGCCGGCCAGGTAGAGGAGCGGCTCCGGCTGCCCGGCGGGAAAAGCCATCGCCCGGCGCTTGCCGTACCGCAGCAGGTAAAACCTGGCGCTTTCCCCGCCTTCGCCATGGGCGGTGTAGCGGAACTGCCTCCCGTCTTCATCCAGCCCTTCGGAAACCCAGGCAAGGAATTGGTTCAGCGGTTCGGTGCTGTTGAGGCCGTATACCCACATGTCGATTTCCTCTGTGAGCGTCTCACCCGGGCGGCCGCCTTCGAACAGGTTGGTGCGCACCCAGCGGACGCGGTCCCACGGGCCGAGCATTTCAAGGTCATCATCCAGCGAAGCAGGGAGGTCCGCTTCCAGGTAAAAAGCCGCAAACAGTCCGTCCAGCCATTGCATGAGCAACGGGTCGCGTACGATGGGGCAGCGCGCATAGCGCATCCATGTGCGTGCATACCGCCATTCGACGGCGCCGTCGCGCAGGGTGAGGTAGGCTGTAGCGCCTGCCGGCCGCAATGTGCTGGAAAGCCGGATGATAAACGGGTCGGCGTCCGGGTCGGCAGTGAGATGCGGGCCCAGGGGGATGAACGGTGACATCAGCAGCACGCCTTTGCGCATGTGATTCAGCCGGAGGTGCCGCCGGTAGTGGCCGATCATCTCCGGCGTGGTGGCGGGCGTCGGGCCGGAGGCCCCGGCCCGGGCGATGATGGCTGCTGCTTCAGCGATTGTGTCTTTCGTTTTCCTCATGGAAACAAAAGTAGGGGGCTTGTGGCCGCGGGTAAGTCCCACCTTGGTGGGACTAATTTCGGTTTCTGTCCCGCAAGTAGCGGGCTTTGGCGCGGTAGTAGCTTGTTCTGCTCATGCGAAGCAGCTGCCATTGGGGCGCATCGGGCAACCTTATCGCCTGGCTTCCATATTGCGCCATGTACACGCAGTAGCGGGCATAGCACGTGTCTTCGCTGTCCAGCGCAATGAGCAGCTCCAGGAAATTGATTTTGCGCTGCTTCATCACCTGCACCAGCTCGGCAAAAGCGGGGAGGCGCAGCTGAGCTTCGCGCGCTTCGGCTACCGGAAGCAGCAGCAGCTCCGTCTTTTCAAGCGCAGTGTATTCCGCCTGGCGCAGCCGCGGGGTAAAGGGGTGCTCCGTGCCGGTGAAGTAGTCCATCGGCTGCATGAGCTCGCACAGCAGGGGGGTGCCACGGCTGTTTCTGCGGTAGCCGGCCACGAGGCCGGAGAGCACGATGCAGAAGAAAGGAAAGCGCTCGGTCTCCAGCTTGATGACCTGCTGTTTGGCGTACCGCCTTACCTTCGAACGGTCCCGGACGAGCGATCGGCTGTCTGCTCCTAAGGCAGGGCAATGCTTGGTCCAATAGGTAAATAGCCGCTCCATAAGGTTGTTTGACGGCGGGGAAATTAAACGTTGATTGCATAGCCGTCAAGAGACAGCGGGTGACATGCCGGCGCCGGGTGTGCTGAGGGCAGGGGAGAAGGGCCTGTACCCCCGCTCCGGGGAGCCAATACGCAACGAAAAACGAGTGACTCCGGATGACATGCCGCGGAAAAAAAAGGCAAGAAAAGTCAATTTCGTGGTTAGAAACGTGTTGTTTACGAAAAAAATCGTCGTAGATGGACATTTTTATACAGGTTTACGGCACGATTCGGCGATATCCTTTGGCCAAAGGGACAGGCAGAAGCCGGGGCCTGCACAATAGACAAATCCGGCGATGTAGCATAGAAAATAAGAATCAACGATGGACTTAATTCAACTGTTAATCGAGCTTGCGCAGATGTTGGTAGCCAACATCCTGCCGTTTTTCAACCTGAATGATCTGTTCAGCCTCACGGCTGGCGACCCGCCGCCGGTCGATAAGTGCGATATCTTTATCATTTAACGGAGAGGTCATGAATCCCCTCGATAAATACAAATACCTTGACTATCCGCAGGCCGTGGAGGCCATCACCAACGATACCATGGCCTTCAATCCGTTTGCGCACGAACGCGGGAGCCGGCTTTTTGCGTTCTTCACGGCCAACCTGGCCAATTTTCTCCCCGATATTCCGTACGCGAGCCATTTGCCCTTATTGCGCGAGTGGGTACGCAACCAATGGCTCGCCTGGCTGGAGCAGGGTTATTTTGCCGGCAAGCTGCCCATACGGATAGTGGGGTGGGAGGAGGCGCTCGTAGCACGGATACGGGAGCAGCCGGGTATTGTATGTACCATGCATACGGGATCGTACCGGCTGCCCAGTTACCTGCTGGGGCATGCACGGATACCGTTTGCCCTGGCCGTATCACGGCAGGTGGTACGCAAGCAAGGCGCTGCCTTCCGCAGCTTGCACAAACGCCTGCGGTTGCCCGGCAAGGCGCGGATGCATATCGTGGAGGCCGACAGCCCGGGGGGCGTACTGGCCATGGCCAGGCTGCTGAAGCAGGGCTATCAGTTGCTCATCTACATCGACGGTGATTTGGGGGCATCACCCGTGGAGGCGGGCAATCTGACGCCGACGCCGTTTTTGGGGCGGCAGCTGCTGGTGCGCAGGGGCGTGCCGTTCCTTTCGGCCCGGCTGGGCGTCCCCATCCATCCGCTGCTCTGCTTCAGGCGGGAGCAAAACGAATGCTTGGAGGTGATAGCGCCTCCGCCCATAGTGGCAGACGGCGGGCCGACGGAAGGCTACATGGCCTCGGCGACCGCCGCCATCTATGGTGCGTTGGCCGAGCAACTGCGGTACCGCCCTGCGCAGTGGGAAAATTGGCCTTACCTCCACCGTGTCACGGCCGCTATGCCGGACGACGAACAGTTTGCCGGGCCGCCTGATGTGCAGGCTGCGCTCAGCCAACTGACGCCCGCGCACTATGCGTTATTTGCGGCGCAAGGGAAATACTACCTCATCCGTAAAGTCGGCTATAAAACTGTTGTGATTGATAAGGTGCTGTATGACAGTTTGATGGAATACTGGTATGGGGTGCCCGTGGATGCCTGACTTGCCGGTTTAGCTTTTGTTTTGTACCTTACGACAACCGAAGCTAAACTGTCCTATGAGTAAAAAACAGAAACTAATCGTTTGCCTGGCGCAATTGGGTTATTGGGCCAGCTATTTAATGGCAATGTTATTTTACAACAGTGAATTTTATCCTCATCGGCGCACACGTGATGTCGTGGCGGTGGTCTTGGTCATTATCCTATCGTTTTACGTGCTTGTTGCATTGTTTTACCGGTTGTCCAGGGTGCGGGCCTCACAGCTGTTGAAGGTCGTGCAATGGGGGGCAATAGCCGTGCTGGCTGTCGTTTTGCTGGTGGGGGTTGGCTATAAGTTTGCGCACCAGTGGGCAACGGCGTGGCTGGATATCCAGTTTGTGCGCGACGGCGTGGAGGCGGGGTTCAGGCGTTTTGTGCTGGCCATGCTGCCTACGTACCACCATTGGCTGTTGCATGCCGTGCTTATCGTCGTGATTATCCGGCTGCTGCAAAGCGGCAGGCGGCACAAGCTGACACAGGAAGAAAAGCACCAGGCGGAGATCGCCCGGATGAAAGCCCAGCAGGAAAGTGAGCTTAATGAATACCGCTTCCTGTCGGGCCATCTTAGCTCCCATACGCTTTTCAACGTGCTGAACGGATTGTATGCCGATGCGCTGAACTATTCTGCCTCGATGGCGGAGGCTATCCGCTGCCTTTCTAAAGTGCTGCAGTACTCGGCAATGTGTGCACGCAAGCAGGTAAAACGAGTACTCATGCGCACCGAACTGGAGGAACTGGCTGCCTATATCCAGCTGCAGCAGTACCGGTTTCCGGGTGTCGAGGCGGTAGCATTGCGGATTGAAGGCTCGCCGGGCGGGCACGTGATATCACCGATGGCTACCATCTCGCTGCTCGAAAATGCGTTCAAGCATGGGAAACAAGGGGAGACGGTGCGGGTAAACGTCCGGTATCATCCGGATAGTGTATCACTCACCTGCATAAACCGGCTGAGGGAGCGCGGATCGCCCGCACCGTCATGGGGCACCGGCCTGGAACACCTCAGGCGGCGGCTCGAACTGGCTTTTCCCAACGCCCACCGGCTTGAAACGCGGGTGGCCGACGGTTGTTTTTTTTCCAACATAACCATTATGCAATAGCCTATGGAACGTTTGAAATGCATGGTCATAGACGATGAGGATAAGGCGATAGCGCTGATGCGGAGGTACATCCAGGGGCGGCCCGATTTGCTGCTGGTGCATGCTACCACCGATGCGGAAGGCATCGCCGCGCTTGTGAAGCGATACGGCGTATCGCTCCTCTTTCTGGATTTGGAGATGCCGGGCATCAGCGGCATGGAGCTCCTGGCGCAGCTCGGCGAGCGTGTACACGTGGTGGTGTGTACGGCTTATGCCGATAGGGGCTCGGAATGTATCGATGCCGGTGCGGTGGATTTCCTGGCAAAACCGTTTGACCGGGCTCGCTTCGGCAGGGCGGTGGACCGCGCGAAGTGGAAAGACGCGCTGGGCATGGAGCAGGCGCAGCTCGATGATGGGCGGCTGGTACTGCCCGGCATCGGCAAGGGACGGTTTATCCAGCTGCTGCTTGATGATATCGATTACATCGAAGCTGAGGAGCATAACGTGGCGATACATACCGTCGAAGCGACGTTCCAGGGCGGCATAACCATCAGCGAATTGGAAAAATTACTGCCCCCGAATAAGTTTTTGAGGATACATAAGAGTTATATCGTAGCACTCGACCGGATGCGGCGCGTGGAGCATGATAGGCTGCACGGCATGCGGTTGCAATCCAATATAGGCCTGCCGGTGGGGCGTACCTATAAGGCGGCCCTGTTTCATTACCTCAACAGGCGGATGCCGGGCGGCCCAGGCGATAGGAGTACGGATGGCTAAGCCGATGCGGACGACGGCGGCGCTCGCCGATGGGGTGGAACGGCTGCTCAGCTTGCTGGACAGCCTGAACGAAGCGCGTTGGATGCGGGAGGTCGACCCCTGGCTGTCATTCAATGCGCAGGTACAGGCGCTGCTGGACGACTGGGATGGCCAGCAGCAGCGTTGCCGGCAACAGCTGATAGCAAGGGCGGCCTTGCATGGTATGGTTGGCCAAGCCGAGTTTCCCAGTGCGGGAGCGGCGGGTATGTATCACGAAGACCAGCGGCAGTGGTACCGGCACTTTCTGGGCGAGTTGCAGCAGTATGTCATCGGTGGCGCCGAAGAGCGTTGCTTGCGGGTGTCTGTCACGGTGGTGGAAGTATTATTTCTGCTGAGGCTTTTCGTGGATGAGGGCGTGATAGAGGTACGGCAGCTCAAGCCGGTATTCAAAGCACTGAGCCGGTACATGGCCACGCCGCATCAGGAACGGCTCTCCTATGAAAGTATCCGGAAGAAATACAGCACCGCCCCGGGCGAAGCACGGGTGAAAGTAAGCCGGCTGCTTGAACGATTGCTAAACCGGGCAAAAGCGGATTTGCCCAACAACTGACAACACCGAACCGGATCATTTACCAAACCATAAAGGAAACATGTCTTTTTTAACTTTTAAAAACGGAGGTCTTTATGCCAAGGAATCCTTACTTATCTGCACCGTCTTCATTCGGGGGCGGGTTGGCCAATGAAATCGTACCACTGCTTCACCTGCTGGCCGAGTTGCTGAAAAGGCTGCTCGCCGGTCTGGGCAATCCGGCGCACCGCCATGGACTGCTGCTGCCTGAAGAAGTCTGCATGATGCTGCGCATCAGCGATCGCACATTGAGACGGCATACCGAGCAGGGTATATTGAAGCCCCTGCGCATCGGCGGGATGCGCTACTACCTGATGGATGATATCATCCAGTCCGGAAGAGACGGCAGCGTTACCTGACGCTTGTTTTCCGTCGCAACACCCCGCCGCTCATCCGGTGGCGGCGGCGGTTGTTGCACGACCGGCCACTTACCGGCCGGTTACCTTTTTTTTACCGCTTGTATACCCCTTCCTTACTACTGGCTTACCCTTTCCATACCCCTGGCTTACCCATTCCATACCGATTCCATACCGATTCCTTACCGATTCTTTACCCATTCCATACCGATTCCATACCGATTCTTTACCCTTTGCTTACCGATTCTTTACCCTTTGCTTACCCCTCAGGTAAGCGAAGGGTAGGGAAGGGGTAAGGGAGGTGTAAGGCAACAGCGGCCAATCCCTGCATGCTGCGGCCACCGGCGGCCAATACCGGCCACGGCCTTCCGGCCGGCGGATTAGCCCGCTATGTTTGCCCTTGGAAACGGATAGGTACCGGTACAGAATGGAGTAAATCACGTCGGCAGCATCGCCGTTTCCCGCTGCCGGCAGGTTTTTTAACGATTAATTTTTAAGGCTTCCGGCTACAAGGTAGTGCGGAGACCTTGATTATTCGTTGTGCTTCCAACCAATCACCTTGGTATTACTGCGTACCAGCGCTTGATCACCCCCGTAGATAAGATGCTTATTGACATTCGCAGGTTGGGCGATATCCGAAAAACGCTGTAAGCCCTTGAACAATTCGCTGGTCAGTGTTTGTGTAGCCTTAATTTCATAAACATCAAAGGCCTGTGCCGTTTTAAGGAGGAGGTCTACCTCCAGGCCATTATGATCCTGCCAGAAATAGTATTGCCGATGTTGGTAGTGATGCTCATTGATTTTCTGGAAATTGGAAATGATGAGGTTTTCAAAGATATTCCCTTTTAGCCGATTGGTTTGTAACGCTGGTTTTTCCCGGATTTCCAACAGGTAACTTATCAGACCGGTATCATAAAAATATAGTTTCGGTGTCTTGACCAACCGTTTATTGAAATTCTCATGATATGGATACAATAAGAAAATCAGGTAACTGCTTTCCAGTATGGATAGCCATGCCTTCGCGGTAGGTTGGGATATATTACATTCATTGGCTATTGCATTGAGGTTTAGTAATTGCCCGGCACGCGCGGCGCATAGCCCTAAAAACGTACGGAAACTTTGGGTATCCCGGATGTTGACCAGTTCGGTGACATCTTTTTCGATGTATGTCCTTATGTAGTTGTCATAAAAATCCACAGGATCGATCCTCCGGTGGTAAACGGCTGGATAACCGCCATGGATACAAGCATCAGCATACGAATTGGGCAGTATGCCCACTTGTTCCATTTCCTCGTGGTCCAATGGGAGCAAACGGAATAAGGCGACACGGCCGGCCAGGGTCTGTGTGATATTCTTAAGTAAATGGAAATTTTGTGAGCCTGATAAGATATACTGTCCCATCTGGCCCGACTCGTCTACCGTGGTCTGCAAGTAGGAGAACAATGCAGGTACACGTTGGACTTCATCAAGTATCACATGTTCAGCATAGAGCTGAAGAAAACCATTTGGATCGTCTTCGGCAAAAGAACGATTGTCTGGGTTTTCCAGTGATACATAGGTGTAATCCGGAAAAAGTGACTTTAATAGGGTTGTTTTACCGGATTGGCGTGGGCCAGTAACCGCTAAAATCGGGAACTTATCCTTACGTTTGCTAATTTCATACGATAAGCTTCTTGGGATTAATTCGTTCATTCGCTGTCTCGTTAATACACAAATATCGGTTTATTTTGAAATTTATAATAATTAAATTTGAAATTTCTGGCAATCAAGTTTGAAATTTATAACAATTAAGTTTGAAATTTTGTAGTTCCATAAATGGTCGGTTACAAACCTTGAATAATTCCCTCTCCAGGCCTATTCGATCTAATAAATTGATTCAGTGATCGAAATCAATCAACACTAAAAAAGGATTGTACTTTGCCGTTATTTCCTTGATTAAATGCTGTTGCCTAGAAGTGATCATCATCTCAAAGGTAATCAAATCATCTAAAGAATTTAAATGGCGGAGATGGCAACAGCGGCCAATCCCTGCATGCTGCGGCCACCGGCGGCCAATACCGGCCACGGCCTTCCGGCCGGCGGATTAGCCCGCTATGTTTGCCCTTGGAAACGGACAGGTACCGGTACAGAATGGAGTAAATCACGTCGGCAGCATCGCCGTTTCCCGCTGCCGGCAGGTTTTTTAACGATTAATTTTTTTAAGATCATGGGAAGTTTCAGAAAGGGAATCCAAGGCGGATTCTCCGGTAAAGTCGGCAATGTGGTAGGCGCCCACTGGCGCGGCATCGATTACATGCGCAGCTTGCCACGGGTATCCAAGGGCAGGGTTGTCACCGAGGACCAGCTGGTGCATCGCGTACGGTTTGCCTGTGCGGTCAACTTTGCCAAACCGATCAGCTTCGTGTTTAACGCAGGGTATGGCAAGCTGGCTAAGCAAAACCTGAGCGGGTACAACCTGGCCGTGCGGCAGATTTTCAAGCAGGCCATCGTGGGGGAGTATCCCGACTTCGAGGTAGACCCGGCCTTGGTACGCATCAGCGAGGGCGACCTCGTACGGCCGCGTAACCCGATGGTGGAGGTGCTGTCCGGTCAGTTGCTGCGCTTCACCTGGGCAGACCATACCCGCCGGGGGATCAAGGCCGACCACAGCGATCGTGCCATCGTGGTCGTATACAACCCCGCCAAGGCGGAATACCAGTATGACACCCAGGGTGCGGAGCGCCTCGACGAGGAGCTGCTGCTGGAGCTGCCGGATTATTTTGCCGGTGACGAAGTGCATGTCTATCTCGGCATGGTGAGCAAGACGGGTGGCAACGCCTGCAATAGTCTCTACCTGGGCACGGTGACGGTAGACGGAGGTGAGGCCTCCGCTCCGGAGCCTGAGGAGGAAGACGAGCCTTAAAGGCTCTCGGGGCGCTTAGCCCAAGGCAGCGGGGCGGGGACGGCCCCGTTGCCTTTTTCCATCGCGGAGGCGTATTGCGCTTGCTGCAAATCAACAAATCGGTAACAAATGGAACCAATCAGAATCATCCGCGTGGCGCAGGGAAAGAACAGTACCCTCAGCCACCTCTATATCGGCGGCCTGTTTGCCTGCTACCTGCTGGAAGACAGCGTCCGGCCGGAAAAAATCCCCGGCATCACCTGCATCCCCGAGGGGGAGTACGGCCTCTCGCTCAATCCCTGGGCGGGAATGAATGCCCGGTACGCGCCGAAGTACCCGAAGCTGCACCGGGGCATGGTGGAAATCACCGAAATCCCCAATTACCAGCTGGTCTTCATCCACATCGGCAACTACCACACGCAGACGGCGGGCTGCCCGCTCACCGGCTCGTACTGGCAGCTGCTGGATGGCGACTACCAGGTGCTGCACTCGGCGGCGGCATACAAGTACGTGTATCCGCTGCTGGTGGGGGAGATGGAGAAAGGGAATAATAGGGTGGTGGTGGAGAATAGGTTTTAGCCCGTTGCTCCACGTCTGGATCCGGTTCGCTTTGCTGCCGTCTCCTAGGTCGTGTCTGCAACGGGCGTAAAACCTGTGTAGGGTGGAAGTTGATGGGTGGGAGAATCGGTTTTAGCCCGTTGCTCGCCAGCTGGGATCTCCGGCGCTTCGCTTGGACCTCCAAGGCTGGCTCCGCAGCAGGCCTAAAACCTGAATGGGGTAGGGTTTTTTAATTTCCCCCCAGCTGCTTAGCAAACCCAAGAGAAACCTAGTGGCGAGAGCAAAGCGAGGGTCACAGTTTCGGTGGGTTTACTAACAGCAACCCATCCCAGGCCGTGTCTGCAACGGGCGTAAAACCGGGTTGGGAATTGTGGGGTGGGTTTTTAATTTCCA
>NZ_FUYS01000004.1:0-482862 GCF_900168055.1 Parapedobacter luteus | reverse complement strand
TAGCAAACCCAAGAGAAACCTAGTGGCGTGAGCAAAGCGAGGGTCACAGTTTCGTTGGGCTTGCTAACAGCACCCCATCCCAGCACCCCTTCTTTGTATCACCGAAAAACAAAAAACAATAAGAAAATGAAAGAAAACCAAGAGACAGTCGGGCAACCCGCAGCGGGAAAACCGACACGATACGAACGGATTAAGGAAACGCTGGCCCTGGCCAGCCAACTGGTAATTGCAGCACCGGTAAAGCTGCCGCCCAAGGTGCTGACCGTGGCCAAGTACGTGGCGCTGGCACTCGGCATGCTGGAAGCGGTGGAAGGTGCGGCAAAAAAGCAGGAGGATGGCGATGATGAAAGCTAACCAACAGCTCGGCATCGGTATCACGGGCGGTACGCTGCTGAGCGTTTTTGGCCAGCTGGGCCTGCACGACGTGCTGAAGACCGCCGTGCTCGCCGCCATCGGTGCCACGGTAAGCTTCGTGGTAAGCTGGTTGCTGCAGCGATGGGGCAAAAAGCAACGGTAAGCGTTCGCGGAAACGCGGTGAGGGCAGCATGAAGCATGAGAACCCTCAAAAAGAGGTTGCAACAGGGCAACCTCTTTTGGTATGCGTCCCGCATCAGGAAGAAGCGGATGTAATCAGCGCCGCTCCCGGTGTTTATTTAACGCAAGGTATATCGCAGCGGTAGCCAAGCCGCCAAGCGTATAATACAACACCGTCATCGCCTTGGTCCGGGTACTCCGGTTCACAGGGGTATCATCCAACCCCAAAGGCGCGGTGGCGGTAAGCGCGCCCACGCCGGCGACGAGACCGAATAGCAATCCTTTTGTCCATGTCTCGGTCTTTGACTTGCCGGCTACCATACGGTAGTAAGCCGTATTAGCTATCAAATCGCCGGCCATCGCCATGGCATAACGCTTCTTTTCCGTCGGTGGTTTCTCACCCACCTTCTTATACACGTTGGCGATGGCTTCCTCGCCGATTTTGTTAATTTCGGGTGCTTTTTCTACCCGGTTTCTGGCGAGTTCGTGAACGAGGTTAAGTACGAGCGAGCCAGCTAACGGCGGAAGAGTTTTTTTGAATAGATTCATGATGCTTTGATTTTGATTCCGATAGGAGCCGGTTTGCCAGCAGCTCCGTCGAATACAACAGGCCGCTTAGGGAAATTGTTTCGAATCCAGCCGGGGCGATTTGCCGGGACAGCCCTTAAGTCAATCTTCTCGAAACGTTCAATTTTGTCGATCGGTTTCATTTGCACATTAACAGGCTATTTTTTATCTTGCATCGTAAAATTAATCAAGTTCCGTCCGTAAGCCGGTTTCACCATGAAAAAAGCCACTTTCTTTTTGTTACTGCTCGCTTTTGCGGTATCGGGCACGTGCCAATCACGGCGCTCAAATCCAACGTATAACCTGGATTTTGAACAGGTAGTCGCCGGTAGCCCGATAGGCTGGGTGGGCAACGGCAATAAGGACTATCGGCGATCGCTTGACTCGGTTGTCACTAAGAGCGGCAACTATTCGGCGGTGCTCGAATTTATCGGGGAGCAACCGACCTTCGACACATGGACATTCGTGCTGCCAGAAAATTATCCTGGCAAGAAAATCACCCTTTCCGGATACATCAAGACAGAAAACGTGGAAGGGTATGCGGGTTTATGGATGCGGATCGACCCGCAAATCGCCTTCAATAATATGCAGCAGGAGCAGATTTCGGGTACCACGGATTGGAAACGCTATGAGTTTACGCTGGATATGGCCCCTGAACGAACGGAACGGATCGTGTTGGGAGCGCTGTTGACGGGAAAGGGTAAGCTATGGGTGGACGGGCTTGCGGTGACCATCGATGGCAAAGATATTGCAACCGTGGCGCCACTGGAGAAAGCGGCCGCAAAGCGGGATACGGCGTTTGACACGGGGTCTACCATCAACCTGCCCGATTTGAGCGGAAAGCAAGCGCAGGACCTGAAGGCGCTGGGGTTGATCTGGGGCTTTGTGAAATATTACCACCCCACGGTGGGCAGCGGCGCGGTAAATTGGGATTACGAGCTGTTTCGCATATTACCAACTGTATTGGCGGCTCAAAATAATACGGAAAGGGATGATGCACTGGTGGAATGGATACAGAAACTGGGGCCGGTAGAAAAGGGCGGTGACGAGCCAGCCGTAACGGCGAAGCTGCAACCGGACCTGGATTGGATAACGACATCCGGATTTTCGAATGCGCTGACGGCCTTGCTGACGGATATCCGGCAGGCCAAACGTACGGGCAGCCATTACTACGTTGGCATGATGCCGAATGTGGGCAATCCCGATTTCAAGAATGAGACGGCCTATGAGCGGATGGTGCCGGCCGATGATGGCATGCGCCTGCTGGCCTTATACCGGTATTGGAACATGATTCAGTATTTTTTTCCCTATAAAAATCTCATCGAAGAAGATTGGAAAGATGTGCTGGGCGAGTTCGTGCCGAAATTTGCGACGGCGGGTGATATGGAGGGATACGTGCTGACATTGCTTGAATTGATCGGCCGGGTACACGATACGCATGCTTCGATACGGAACCATCCGGTACTGAATAGGTTCTTCGGCGAGCGGCATGCGCCGGTGGATGTGCATTTTGTAGAAGAACAGGCCGTGGTAACCGGATACCGGCACGACGAATGGGGTAAGGCTACGGGGCTGGAAGTGGGCGATGTGATCACGGCCGTGAACGGCAAGCGCGTGGCCGACCGTACGGAAGAACTGCTGAAGTATGTACCGGCTTCGAACTACGCGCGGAAACTGAGCGACATCGGTCCGATGCTGCTGCGCAGTAACGACTCGACCATCCGGATAGACGTCACGAGGGACGGCCGGCGGTTTTCCAAGGTGCTGAAGACGTACGCGCCCGGTGAGCTGAAATTCAACAACCTGTTCTACGTGGAGGATATGGATTTCAAGGTCATGGGTGATGATGTCGCCTATATCAACAACGGCTCGTTTAACGCAAAGGACCTTCCGCTGTACTGGAACCGGCTAAAAGATAAGAAAGGACTGATCATCGATGCCCGAAATTATCCAAGGCATTTCATCATCCACCAATTGAGTGCGTACTTGATGCCCCATCCCATTCCGTTTGTGGCGATTAGCAGGGGAAGTGTGCAGCAGCCGGGCCTTTTTGTAATAGATCCGCCGATGAGTGTAGGTGCCGTAAATGGCAAACGATACGACGGAAAGGTGGTTATCCTGGTCAACGAAATGTCGCTGAGCTCGGCAGAATACCACGCCATGGCCTACCGAGTACACCCCAATGCGATCGTGATGGGCTCAGCAACGGCAGGCGCCGACGGCAATATATCGCCGATTGTGCTCCCTGGCGGTATCCGTACGGTAATCAGCGGCATTGGCATATACTATCCGGACGGCGGCGAAACCCAACGGTTCGGTATCGTACCGGATATCGAGGTGAAGCCCACCATCCAGGGCATTAAAGAAGGGCGCGATGAGGTGTTGGAGCGAGCAATTGCGCTGATTAAAGCGGAGTAAGGTCTTTAAGTAAAAAACACCTGATAACGCCATGAGAAGAGCAGTTCGATGTTTTACGGAAGACTTCCGGAAATTTCTGAGAAATTCCCAGGAAATTGTGGATAGTCCTTAACGTAACCGGGCGCTGAAAATAGCCGTTTACGGATCTAGCGTGCTCTTTGCGCTGGTTCACATGGGCATTACGACAACTACGAAGTATTGTTTTATTTAACGGCTATTGAATGGTAAAGAGCAGAAGAAAAAAGTTAAAAGGAAATATTTTGTTATCTTTGGGTGTTTAATCCGGTGAACATGGGGCAGCTTCAGCTTTTGGAAAAAGTAAAAAAGATTCCTCCCGCTTATCAGCAAGAAGTGGAAGATTTCGTGGATTTTATCTTGAGTAAGAAACTACGCAGTGCCGATAAAGATGCGGTGAAAAGAAGGGTGGGGCTACTCAAAGGTAAACTTTGGATGAGCGATGATTTTGACGAGCCCGCGCCGATTTCATCCTTGAACTCACCATCAGCCATGCAGTGATATTTTTTTCCGTTGCCTTCCTTCCAGTTTGAATCCAAGCATGAATGCGTTTGATTTACTATTTTTGGTGCCAATCAGTTCAGCACTTACATTTAATAACGATGATGACTCACGTCCTGTACAGCTTTGCGATAACAATTTCCTCCTGGACCGTGGGATTGATCGTCAATGCCGTGTTGAGCAAACTGCCGTATTACAAAAACCTGTCAACGCTGAATTTACTGAAAGACGAAACGCTGAATAAACGCATTGGCCTTGGAACTTTTAAGTGGATCGTCAAAAACACGTTTTTCAAATACTTCAATCAAAAAATCCACCTGAAAAATAAATGTGCGGCGACCGATTTAAACGAGCTGCGGAAAGAGATGACGATCTCAGAAATAAGTCATTTGGCGGGCTTTGTCTTCGTCGTCATCATTGCATTGATGAAATTCATCGCGGGCAACGTCCAATTTGGACTGCTATTGATGCTTGTCAATGTCGCACTGAATCTATACCCGTCTCTGTTGCAACAAGCGAATAAAAGACGAATCGATAAATTGATGGCATAACGTTTCTTTTCCGTCGGTGGGGGCGCTGTTCGGGCTGGGATCGTATCTTACATGATACGATTTTGTCTTGTTTTTGTATCGCAGGTGATACGTTTATGTCTTGTTTTCGTATCTTTGAAGGTACAATGGAATCACTAATCAATAAATATCGGTCATTACTGAGCCAAATAGAAAGTAAGTTTGTTCGTAAATTAGCAAACGAAATCAACTGGGAGGCGCGCGCAGTATGCATTGAAGGCGCGCGCGGCACAGGCAAGTCGACCTTAATGCTCCAACATATTAAGGAGAATCTTCCCTTAGACGAAACCCTTTACCTCTCGGCAGACGACCTGTATTTCAAACAGCATACATTGACGGAAGTTGCTGAGCGCTTTTACCAGCAGGGCGGGAGATACCTCTTTTTGGATGAGGTGCACAAATACACCGATTGGCAACGGGAGGTGAAGAACCTTTATGATTTTTATCCGAAGTTGCGGCTGGCGGTGTCGGGATCGTCCATCATTGCGTTACAACGGTCAGAGGCCGATCTGAGCCGAAGGTTACTTCGGTACCACCTGCCGGAACTTTCCCTTCGTGAATTCGTCTCGCTTAAAGACGCTGTGGAACTGCCTGTTTTTACACTTGTTGATGTGCTCGAAAGCCATTCACAATTGGTGGATGAGCTGAAAGGCAAATTGCAATCACCGCTGAAATCGTTTCAGGAATACATAACATTTGGAGCCTATCCATTTTTCTTGGAGGGACAAGCGGACTACCTGACGCGGCTCAACCAGCTGATTAATGTCATCATTGATTACGATTTGCCGGAAGCCAAGTCAATCGAGCCAGGTACGCAGGCCAAATTGAAGAAACTGCTTTATATCCTCTCCACCGCGGTGCCATTTACACCCAATATCACCCGGCTTGCCGAGCAGGTGGGCACGTCGAGAAGCAGGTTGCTGGAAATGCTTAACCTATTGGAGAAGGCGCAGCTGATATTCAATTTGAGGAGTGCCTCGTTTGGTATAAGCCTGATGAACAAGCCCGAGAAGGTTTTCCTACACAACACCAGCCTTATTATGGCATTGGCTAATGGACAGCCCAACAAAGGGAATCTAAGGGAAACCTTCTTTTATACGCAGCTAGTGGGTGCTGGCCATCGAATTACCTATCCCAAAAGAGGCGATTTTCTTATTGATAATCGATATACGGTCGAAGTGGGGGGCAAAAGCAAAGGGGCCAAACAAATCGCTGCAAGCGACGATAGCTACCTTGCTATAGATGATATCGAATACGGGACAGCACGGAGAATTCCATTATGGTTATTCGGATTCCTGTATTGACCGTTACCGTAAGTGGACCTTGGGAAGCCTGAACCGAAAAGGTATCGGATGCATCGTACGAATGCGAGGGGAGCAAAGACGGCGTGAGCAAACGCACCATGGTGCCTAACCCTGAGCCAGAAGCTCAACGGCAAATATCAATGGCGAAGTTCAGCCAGCTTACTGGCACTTATCGGCTTACTGATAAATTTGTGAACAAATGGACTTTCCATGGCACGCTGCCTGTCCTCCGGATGCAATGAAGACGACAACATGACGATGATGCATCTTTTCTGTATTTCCTCGGGAAGTTTTTGATATTCGCCGAGTAAATCGAAGCCGCTCATCTGCGGCATATTGATGTCCAGAAAAATGAGGTCAGGCAGGGATTCCGGGGCTGATTTGCAGTTTTCGAGGTATGCTAATGCATCCATGGCAGATTCCATGGCGTCTGTTGGCCGATGTCACCTTGTTTTGATTTGCGATATTCGGTAATTTGGAAAGCCAATGTTGCTGAATTATACGATAAACTTGCTACCTTTATCGGGCGAACAAACCTGCTACCAGCAATGCCGTTACACATTACTGTTGTTGATGATCACAGCGCTGTGCGATTGGGAATGAAATATATCATTCAGGAGTGGATGCCTGAAACGGTTGTGTCTTTTGCGGATACCATGCCCGAATTGTTGCGGCTGTTGTCTTCGAAATTTATTGATATCGTTGTGTTAGATATCAATATTCCGGGAGGAAATAGCTTTGATATGATCAAAACGATCCGGGGCCTTCAGTCCCATGTGAAGATACTCGTGCTGTCTGCTTATGAAGAACTACTTTATGCGCTTCGCTATATTGACTTGGGTGCTGATGGGTACTTGCAGAAGAATAGTAATGAAATAACTATCCGCGAGGCGCTGAATATGGTATGTCAAGGGAAGAAGTATCTTAGCAACGACGTCAAAGCGCATATCCTGGAGCAGCGGATGTCCGCGGGCGAGAAAGCAACGGAAAATCCGATAGGGAGCTTGACTAACCGGGAATTGGAAGTATGCCGTTTGCTGGCGGAAGGAAAGGGAGTAGGCGAAATTGCCAAGCTGCTGTTTCTCCACACATCGACCGTAGGCACTTACAAGAGTAAAATCTACGAAAAGCTTCGTGTCAATAACATCACGGAATTGATTGATAAATTCCGGTTGCATGATTTTGGCGTAACGCAAATACAATCGTAGTGCCTTTGCCCAACACACTCCGAATGTGCATTTCTGCATTGATCAGCTGGGCCATATCCTTAGCTAACATGAGGCCAAAGCCGGTTTCTTTTTCCAAAGCATTGCGGTTTGTCGGCACGTGCTGGTTGGTATTATAATAAGCCACTTGCTCGGGGCGCAGCCCTACCCCGGTGTCAGAAATGCTGAAGGAAACCAAACCGGCGGCCATGTTCTCCACACTGATCGTGATCTGGCCCCCCTTTGTAAATTTAATGGCATTGTCAAGGATATTGTGGATGATGACAGATAGGATATCTGCATGCGCATTGATGACGGTGTCCTGCGGGATTTCATTGGTAATGGTATTGCCGCGGAGTTTTGCGATCGGTAGGAAGATGTCGACCTGGCTTTGGACAACCTGATGTAAACAAACATCGCGCAGCACCAGCCATTCTTTGGTGCGCATAATGCGCGATAGGTTTGTCAGGTTGTTTGAGTATTGATAAATGTGCTGCGTGGCATGATAGATTTGCTGGATTTCGCCGGATGTGATCCGTTGTGCTTTTGCCCTGGATTGCATGGCATGTAGCGTTTGGACGACATAATGGAGTGGTGCTTTGATGTCATGGGTAATCGATGCCGATAGGTGCTGCTGCCATTCGTATTGTTTTTTAAGGTCTTCGGTCCGCTCGTTTACCTTCTGGATTAACAACCGGTTTTGTTTGAGAACAAGCTTGGTCCGGACATAGATCATCAGCCAAAAGATCAATCCGATGCTCATGCAGAAAATAGCGGTAAACCACCAGGTTTCGTGAAACAAAGGCTGTACATGGAGACGGAAATTGGCATATTTGAAATCTCTCAGGGTTAGCCCGCTTCGCATGCGAATCCGGAGCAGATGGCTGCCGGAGGAAAGGTTATTTATCGACAGGGAGTTATGAATCCCGTTGAATGGTAGCCATTCGCTTGACGGCTTGTCACTACGGTCTAGCATATATTCAATTTCCATATTGTGTGGGTTTCCATAAAACGGGGTAGCGATCTTAATGTCCAGTCTGGAAAAATTACGTGGAATTTGGATGGTGTCGCCAATACGTAGGGGATCGCCATTAAGTGATACTTTGTCGAGGATAATCGCATCGTCCGGAAATTCGTCGATGATAGTCATCGGATCGAATTGTACTAAGCCGCGTAGTGAAGGGAATGAGAAACGGCCATCTGGCAGTTTGATGGCACAAGGCATGCATCCCCCGTTGAATTCGTTGCTGTCGAATCCCCAATTTTTATTATAATAAAAGTAAAAAGGCGTTTCGCTGTTGTTTTTTTTGTAGTCGAGCAATTGTTGTTTGCTAACCTTGAATAACCCTTTATTGGTGCTTATCCAAATAAAACCATTGTCGTCTTCCAAGGTACAGTGGGAAGTAGTCAGGTGCCTGTTTTTGTCTAGCGGGAAAGCTGTTATATGCCCGTTTTCGTATAGAAAAAAACCATGTTGGTACGTTGTTACCCAGTGTCGTCTGTCCGATTCTCTTCGGATGCTGCGGATATGCATGTCTCCAAAAGCGGGAATGCCGGTGACTGTAGTGCTTACGGTGTTGTACGAGAATAAGCCTTTTCGGGTGCCAATGAACAGGACTGAGTCGTCTGCCCGTTCAATATACGTAATGGCGCTGGGCAAGGAGGCTCGGACAACAAAGGTGTCACGACTTGCGTCGTAATACGCCAGTAGGTTTTCTTCTCCTCCTAGCCAGTAACGCGCTGAGTCATCCTTATAGATATATTTTAGCTGCATCGGATTTGGCTTTATGTCAACGATACGGCTCGCATCCCGCGACAGGATCATGATGGTGTCTTTAAGGAGAATCCAGATTGTCTCTCCGGGACCGATGATCTGACCCCTCTGATGCTTTTTACCGACCAATGGTAGCGCACGCTTTAGCGTACCATCGTTGTCAAATATTGCACCGTGGTCTGACAGCAGCGATCCATTGGGTAAAAGTGCCTGCGTATAGAACACATTATTAGCATGGGGAAGATCTATCGTTAAGGGGGTAAAGAACCGTTTCTGGATGACGAATAGTCCATCTGTTTCGCTGCCCAATAGGATCTGTCCTTCGGACGCCAGGTGATGGACAGCGATGATGTCATGCTGCCGGAAATCGAACCCTGTCAGTAATAGCGTGCCGGACAAATTTCCGTCTTCGGTTTCTGCGAGGCGATATAAACTGTTGGCCGCATAAACAAACAACTGATTAGATACGGGATTCCAGTAAAGATTAAATGGAGTCGAATTGGGTAAATCCGACAGATCGCCTCCAATGTTTTTTTTGGCAACGCAGGCTTCTTTATTGATTTCCGTGTATTGACGGATGCCCTCGAAGTAATATAGCTTTCCGTGGAGACTGGCAAACTGCCAGGGATTTGCGTCGGCAAAAGGTATGGATGCTGTAGGACTCATGTGGAATGGCGGAAAGACGGATATCGAATCAGAGGATATGACAAAGTCTCCGCCAGCGCCATCCGGAACGACCAAGTGTTGTGGCGTGTAGTCGGGATAGCTCGGTGGAAGGCGGACGCTATGATACAATGTTTTTTCGCGGATGGAGCGAAGCTTTTGGAGCACGCCCCAAAGTGGCTTCTCGGATGTGGTTGGTTTGCCGTCTTTCAATAAGATCATTTCGTTGAATTCGCTCTGAGCCCAGAATTCATTGGGCTGCGATCCTCGATAAAGGGCGACCATACGGTCGCTTTTTAACTTGGTAGACAAGTCGTCGAACGTCCTGAACAGGCCATCCCCATCATAGCGAACCGGTCCTTTTTCGGTGATCAACCAAACGAACCCCAGATTATCTTGTCCGATTCCTTTAATGCTGTTCTGAGGGAGGCCATGCTCATCCGTGTACTGTTTAATTAGGTATCCGTTATTTGAGGTATTAGCGCGAGGGAGTTGCACAATGAGCAGCAACGTCACACATAAAAGAAATATTCGGCAAATCAAACGGTTTGAAACGGTCACGGTTGTAATAAACATCGAGTAATCATTCAGTATCCAGCAATTCTTCAGTATCGAAATTTTCCTAATAGAAGAGTGGTGTAAAGTTATTTAATTTCGGGCATTACTCCCAAAGTATCAATCTGTTATTACTCTAATTTTTTAGTTACTTGATTGATAATTAATCAAATTAATTAGGGGTTACTATCTTGATGTTGAGTTGTTTGATAGAAAATTTACGATGCACTAGCGAAAATGTATGACTTTTATTTCCAAGAAATACGATTGTGTCCCTTCCTGAGCCCGGTTATGTTTGCAGCATCAATACGTTGAGTGTCTATCTAAAATATGGTCTTGGTTTCTTAGCCTAAATCATAGAAAACGTTTGCGAACCCTTACAACATTACCCATGAGAAGAAACTTACTTGTTTGTGTCCTTTTCTTTTTTACATCCCAGCTCTACGCGGACGACTATTACTGGGTAGGCGGTGGAGGAAACTGGAGTGACCTGGCCAACCACTGGCGGTTGGGAAGCCCCACAGGCAGTACACCCAGTATTGTGCCTTCGGCTACCGACAATGTTTTTTTTGGGAGTTACAGTGGATTCACAGCGGCCAACCGGACCGTTACGCTTAATACCAACGCGTTTTGTAATAACATGACTTGGGAAGCCGGAGTGGCCAATAATCCGCTTTTGTCGCGCGGGGGGGCAAGCACATTGTTCATCTCCGGTAACCTGATCTTGCAGCCCTCGATGGGGTACATCGGCAACGTCAATGTTGAGTTTACCGGCAGTGCCCCGGCTACGTTGACCACCAACGGCAGTTTTACAGGGATCTTCAACATCAATATCAATAAGCCCGGAAGTGGATTGACCCTACTGGACGACCTGATTTATACCGGAAGTACGTCTGATAATAACCATGGCCTTACGCTTACCGAGGGGTATTTGAATGCATCTGGCAAAACGGTATCTGTATATAATTTCACCAGCCAAAACAACAACAACCGGCACCTGGACATTACTGGTGGGGTTTTGACCACCACGCGGAATTATTACTTTACGGGCAGCAACAAAACGATGGATACCGACGGGTCCATCTTTAAGATCGGTCTGCGGCTGTTTGTGGACGGTGGTGAATACGATACCATGGAGGCCGCAACGGCCAGCCCCAATAACGATCTGTACGGCGTCAACAACACCACGTTCAGAAAATTGGTGTTCACCAATACATCACCGACGTCTAATGCGCGTATCCATGCGAATAACGTGGTGGATTCCTTGGTTTTTATGGGGGCCGGGCACGTCAGGTCGGGCAACAATCAGATAAACTATGTGACCATTGCCGGAAACGGCACGGTTGGAGGTGCGAACAATGTGATAGGGTACATGGAAATAGCAGGGACTTTGAATATCATCGACGACGGCGGTCATGTTTTTGATACGTTGTTGGTTGCGCCTAACAAGGATATATGGGTCAGACGGACGATTACCATCAATAAGTATTTCCGGGCGGGAGGGGCGCCCTGTGACGGATTTACAGAAATCACCGGAACTTCCGACGGTACGATTAATTTTGCCGCTGGAGCGGTGGCCGAAATCGATAATGTATTGTTGACCAACATGGCCGCAACGGGCAGCCTTGTGCCATTGACCGTCAACGGAATCGATAACGAAGGGAATACGGGCTTTATCATTAATACGCCCACCGCCGCCAGCCGTACGCTCTATTGGGTGGGCGGACCGGGTGATTGGAACGACCGCAACCATTGGAGTGAAGAGAGCGGCGGTGACCCAGGGGCCTGTATCCCATTCATCGAGGACGACGTGGTGTTCGACGGCAATAGTGGATTGAACGGTGGAGGGACCGTAGCCACCACGGGCAATACCTACTGCCGGAACATGACTTGGGCGGCCGGTATCTCGGGCAGTCCGATTTTCTCGGTGAGCGGCAACTTTTACATGCAAGTATATGGTTCGGTGGTACTGAACCCGAATGTGACCATGAATGGCATGCTGGATATGCGGGGAACAGAAGCGGTGACCTTTACCACCAACGGAAGCACGAAAGGAAACAACCGCATCTTGGTTCGAAAGTCGGCAGAGGATCCATTGGCCGGTGGTGTGACCTTGACAGATGATTGGACAAATCCGTCGGGATCCTTTCAGTTGAACAGGGGGCATCTGAATTTAGCAGGAAAGGCCGTAAATATCAATATCTTCACCAGTAATGTTTCCAATGGACGGCATGTGGATATGCAGGGATCGGACATTACCGTCAACAGGTGGGAATATAGGGCTGGTAATAAAACGTTGGAAGCGGATAATTCGAAGCTGACCATTACGGGTTCGATATATGTGGCGGGAATGGTGACGTATGATGCGGTCGATGTAACAACCGGATCGCTCAATACGGATAATTTTTCGGTTACCCAGACCGGCTTCAGGGAACTGCTCTTCAGTAATCCGTCGTTGGTCACCGCTGCCCGTATCGATGGGGGCAACATCATCGAACGGCTGGAATTTATGGGACAGGGGGCGATTGCGGGGACTGGCAACGTGATTGATTCGCTGATAACAGGTGAGAACCGTAACCTATGGCTTGCTCAGGGGAGCAATACCATCAACGAATACTTCAGGGCCGTGCATCCCGATTGCAGTGGCCTGGGTGAGATCAGGAGCTTGGGGACAGGCAGCACCATTGTTTTCGGTGCCGATGCCGACGTGGATGTGGCGAATGTGTACATGGAGAACATCACGGCCTCGGGCGGGGGTGGTACGTTGACGCTCCCCATCGCGTTTTCGGGGGCGGATGCCGGGGGCAACGCAGGTTGGACCATCATCCCTTCGGACGGCGATGCCCGCTATTGGATTGGGGGGGGCGGCGACTGGAACGACGCCTCGCATTGGAGTACCGAGTCGGGCGGTCCCGGTGGCGCCTGTGTGCCAACGGTTGCGAATGATGTGTATTTTGACGCCAACAGTGGGTTTGGTACAACAGCGGCTTCACGGACGATCACCGTAAACAATGGGAATGCTTATTTCCGGAATATGGATTGGACAGGCGCGGCAAACAATCCGATTCTGAATAGGAACGCGGCCTGGAACATGGAGGCATGGGGCGAAAGCATCGTGCTGAACCCGGCAGTGACCCTGAATGCGACCTTCCAATTAAGGGGGGCGGCTGCAACCGTCATGACGGGCCAGACGCTGGGTAATTTTGATTTGGAACTGCGGAAGCCGGGCGGGTCTTTTACCATCGCGAACGATTATTCAAATAACCAGACCGATATCTTCCTGTATGAAGGGGCGCTGATCGCTTCGGGGATTGCGTTGACGGTAAACGCGATTGACAATGAAAATCGCAACAACAACGCTGTGGATATCAGCGGCAGTACGGTCAATCTCGCCGGGCTCTGGCGATACAGCGGCCCTACGGCCAACCGTATGCTTGATGTGTCTGATGCGGTAATCAATACCGTCCAGTTTATTGCCCAGGGATTCACATATCACCAGGTGAATATCGGCGGGACCGGTCAGGACCATGCCCGTTTTTCAGACATCGTCGCCGGCAAAATCACCTTTACCCAAACGAATGTGATTTCCGGAATCGGTATCAATGGTACGAACAATCAACTGGATACCGTAGAGTATAAAGGAGGGGGGGCGATCTACGGAACGGGCAATACCATCGGCACGCTGATCTTCTTCCCCGGAAGCCGGTATATGTTGACGTCGGGGACGAATACCACCGTTACCAACGCTTGGTTTGGCAGCGGTACCCCCTGCCAGCTTACCGAAATATGGAGCAGCAACGCATCGGCGGTTGCCACGGTAATTAAAGCGTCGGGCGCCGTGGACTTCGATTATGTTCGTCTGCAAGCCATTGCCGCTGTCGGCGGTGCGGAGTTTGCTGCCGGGTCGCACAGCCTCGACCTCGGGGGAAGCACCGGTTGGGACATCGCGCCTTATGATGGGGCTTCGCCGATCGAAGGCCTGGGGCCGGACATCAGCCTGGCTGATGCGGAATTTCCGTATACGATTTCCACGGCTGGTTTCTTCGGATCGCCATTGTCCCGCTACGAATGGAAGAAAGACGGCATAGTCGTCGGCACGGCTGATGAGCTGGTGGTGACCGAGCCGGGTGAATATGCCATCAAAGTGGATTTTCCCGATGGTTGTATGGTGCTGGATACCATTCTGATAGCCCGGGATAGCGCCGATCTGGTCGTCGTAAAAGCATTGAAAGACCCCGACCAGGAGGCGTATGTGCCCGGCGAAGAGGTGGTGTACACCATTACGGTGACCAACAACGGACCGGACGACGCGGTGAACGTGGTGGTGACGGACCAAGCGCCCGAGGATACCGAGATGACGGCTTGGTCAGCGACGGTGACTGCGGGTACCGTCGATCTACCCAATGCATCGGGCACGGGTAACCTGGCTGAAACCATCGCATTGCTGCCCGATGGGGCTACGGTGGTGTATGAAGTAACGCTGGCAACGGAATCCGGCCGGATGGCCGACCTGAGCAATACGGTGGAGGTGACCTCACCGACCCCAGACCCGGAACCGGACTGCGACGCATGTACGACCGCACCCCTGCCCGCTGCGCCGGAGGCTTCGGTATCCGTTGCCAAAGTTGTGAACCCCGGAACGCAGGAAAGCTATATACCGGGTGAGGCGGTTGCCTATACCATTACGGTGACCAACGACGGGCCAAGCGATGCCCGGGAAGTGGTCATCGCCGATACGGCGCCTGCGGGTACGGCCATTACAGGGTGGACGGCAACCGTGACCACCGGAACGGCGACGTTGCCGGATGCATCCGGCAACGGCGACCTCAATGAGACGATTGCCGTATTGCCGAGCGGTGCGGTGGTGACCTATGAAATAACGGTGCAGACACCGGCTGACTATACGGAAGATTTGAGCAATACCGCTGCGGTAAGCAGCGATACGGAAGACCCGGACGATGCCGACAATACGGCAACTACTCCCGGCTTGCCGTCTGTGCCGGCTGCGCCGATCAGCGACGGCGACCAGGAGGAGTGTGCGGAGAGCCCGCTGCAGACGCTGACCGCCACGGCTACCGTGCCTGATGGAACGACCATCGTGTGGTACGATGCCCCGACAGGGGGGAATGTCGTTGCCGACGCAAGCTTGGATGCCGTTGGTACGGTGACGTACTATGCGGAGGCGCGAAAAGGCACGTTGGCCAGCCTGACGCGTACGGCCGTGACGCTGACTATCAACGCGCTGCCGACGGTGGTCATTACCGACCCAGCCGTGGCGTGCGCCGGATCAACCATAGACCTGACGGCCGCGGCCGTCACCGAAGGGAGTGATGTGGGGCTCACCTATGCCTATTATACCGACGCCGCGGGTACTGACGTGCTGGCCAATCCGGCGGCTGTTACCGAATCGGGTACGTATTACATAACCGGGACGAACCCCGCAACCGGATGTCGTACGACGATGCCGGTGGTGGTTCAGTTCGTGGACCGACCGGTGGTAACGCTTATCCATCCGGACTGTGCGCCGGATGGGACGGGGACCATCACGGTAACGAATCCCGTGGGGACGGGATTTGAGTATTCGATCAACGGCGTGGATTACCAAACTGATCCCGTCTTCGAAAATGTGGCGCCGGGGACGTATAACGTCACCGCCCGCCACGTTTCGGTGTCGGATTGTGTAAGCGATGTGCGGGAAGTGACCATCAGCGATCGGCCAACGACGTATATGCCGGTGGTCATACAGCCGGATTGCGACAGTCCGTTGGGACAGATTATATTGCCGGAAAATCCGGATTACGAATATGCGGTTTACCCCGTCGGTGGTACACCCACGTATCAGCAGTCGGAGATCTTCAACGATGTGGCGCCGGGCGAATACCTGGTGCAGATGCGGTCTGTGTCAATCGACTGCGAGGCTGAACCGGTATCGGTGACGGTTGACGAAGCTCCGATTGTACCCGATGCGCCGGTGAGCGGTGGGGATATTGCCGAATGTGCGACTGCTCCGTTGCAGACATTGACGGCGACCGCTACCGCACCTGCTGAGGTAACCATCACGTGGTATGATGCGCCAACGGGCGGCAATGTGGTGGCGAGCCCGACCTTGAATAGCGTGGGAACGGTCACGTTTTTTGCCGAAGCCAGCAATGGCACATGCGTCAGCACGAGCCGTACGCCGGTGACGCTGACCATCAATGCGTTGCCGGTAATCGATGTGCTGGATGATCAGGTGGTATGCGGCGCGTTTACCTTACCGGATATTACCGGTACAAACCTGACCGGCGATAAGGCGTATTATGCCGAGGCTGGCGGCGCGGGTACGCGCTATGAGATCGGGGAAACGATTACCGTAACGGGTACTTATACGTTGTACCAATATGCGACGACGGTCGATGGCTGTGTGGCCGAATCGTCATTCGTCTTAACCATCAATGAAACGCCTACCGCCGGTACCATTGGCAGCGACCAGGCCATCTGCTATGGCGAAGTGCCGGCTGAGTTGATGTCAACGGCAGCAGGCACAGGAACGGGCACCGTCGTATACCGATGGGAAATGTCTGCGGATGGCGGCGCATCTTGGTTGCCGGTGGCCGGTGCCGCGGGTGCGGCTTATCAACCGGAGGCCCTGACGGTGACAACACTGTTCCGCCGGATTACGGTGGCGACGGCCAGTGGCCTGACGTGCGAATCTGCACCGACGGATGCGGTGGAGATTGTAGTTGCCGATGAGCTGTTCGCCGATGCGGGAGCCGATCAAAGCCAGGTCAATGACGCCGACTTTACGCTTGCGGCGGCAACGCCGGCGTTGGGTGCGGGGCAATGGAGCGTGGTGTCCGGTACGCCATCGACAGCGGTATCGGATGTAAACGACCCTGCGGCAACGGTATCGGTGGCACCCGGCGAGAGCGTGACCCTGCGCTGGACCGTGACCAACGGCAGTTGTGCTGTGTTTGATGAGGTGACGTTGACGCACCTGGTCCGCAGCTTCAGCAGCAGGAAAGCGGTCGTCGATGCAAATGGCGACGGCGTGGCGCAGGCAGGCGAGGCCCTGACCTATACGATTGCCGTGACCAATACCGGGGACGTCGATTTGACGGGGGTAACCATTGTGGATGAGATTCCGTTGGGAACAACGTATATCGATGGCAGCGCGACGGCAACGGGCGGTAGTTTTGCCGGCGATGAGGTGGCGTGGACCATCAATGTACCCGCGGGAGGAACGGTAAATGTGCGTTTCAGTGTAACGGTTGTTGAAGATGTGACTGGTCTTGATGATATTACCAATACGGCGCTGGTTGCCGATCCGGTCGCCGGCACGCAGCAACCGTTTGTGACGATATCGGTAGGTGCGGAGCGCACCTTCACGGCCGCCAAGTCGGTGGCGGATGCTTCCGGCGACGGGCTGGCGCAGGCGGAAGAGGAGCTGACGTATTCGATTACGGTGGAAAATACCGGGGATGTGGACCTGCTCGGGGTCACCATCCGCGACGTGATACCAACCGGCACGGCTTACGTGGCCGGAAGTGCCGATGCCGACGGCGGGGTGTTTGATGATGCTAACGGCCGCATAGACTGGCTGCTGGATATTCCGTTTGGAACGAGCGTCACCGTAAACTTCGGGGTGACGGTGGCGGCAGACCTGACGGGCATCGATGTGATTGCCAACACGGCGGTTGTGTCGGATCCGGCCGATCCATCGGGCACACCCCGGGAAGCAACCGCGCCGGAATTACCGGTGGATGCGGCACGTGGCTTTACAGCCACCAAGTCGGTGGCGGATGCTTCCGGCGACGGGCTGGCGCAGGCGGGCGAGGTGCTGACGTATACGGTCACGGTGACGAATACCGGCAATGTGGCCCTGACGGGCGTGACCATCACGGACATCCTTCCTGCCGGTACAACCTACGTGGAAGGCAGTGCGGACCACGGAGGTATGTATGATGCGGGCGGCAACCGCCTGGAATGGACGGTCGACGTGCCTTACGGGCAATCTGTCAACGTCCGGTTCGATGTGCGTGTACCGGCTGACCTGACCGGGCTGCCGGGCATCGCCAATACGGCTACGGTAACGGATGCGGCCGGCACAATCGTGCCTGCATCGTCGCCAACGCTTCCGACGGATGCAAGGGCTGCCTTCACGGCCGCCAAGTCGGTAGTGGATGCTTCAGGTGACGGGCTGGCGCAGGCGGAAGAGGAGCTGACGTATTCGATTACGGTGGAAAATACCGGGGATGTGGACCTGCTTGGGGTCACCATCCGCGACGTGATACCAACCGGCACGGCTTACGTGGCCGGAAGTGCGGATGCTGACGGTGGGGTGTTTGATGATGCTAACGGCCGGATAGACTGGCTGCTGGATATTCCGTTTGGAACGAGCGTCACCGTAAACTTCGGGGTGACGGTGGCGGCAGACCTGACGGGCATCGATGTGATTGCCAACACGGCGGTTGTGTCGGATCCGGCCGATCCGTCGGGCACACCCCGGGAAGCAACCGCGCCGGAATTACCGGTGGATGCGGCACGTGGCTTTGCAGCCACCAAGTCGGTGGCGGATGCCTCCGGCGACGGGCTGGCGCAGGCGGGCGAGGTGCTGACCTATACCATCACCGTGGTTAATACTGGGGATGCTGACCTCGCAGGGCTCGAAATCAGCGATGTCATGCCGGCAGGTACGTCATACGTAGCGGGCACCGCGGACAATGGCGGCACATTCGTCACGGCAGGCAACCGTCTGGAATGGGTGACCGACGTTCCGCGGGGCGGCACAAGGACTGTCCGTTTCGACGTGGTGGTCGACAGCGACCCCATAGGCATTGCCGAAATAGCCAATACGGCCGTAGTGGTCGATCCGGAGCGCCGTACGGACCCGGTCGATGCCAGTGCGCCGACGTTGCCGGTGGAACAGGCAGCAACCCCTGTGTCAAGGCTGGCGGTGATGAAGACGGTAGACAACCGAACGCCGCTGGTAGGGGAGACCGTTGTGTTTACCCTGGAAGTCGTGAATAACGGTCCGGACGATGCCACAGGGGTATCTGTATTGGATAAACTGCCTTCGGGATATACCTTCGTTTCGTATGATGCTTCGGCTGGTACATACAATGAAGGATCAGGGGTATGGAGCGTAGGCCGGCTCCGGAATGGCGGCCGTGCGACGCTGCGGATGACGGTGACCGTCAACGCTTCCGGCGAGTACCGGAATACTGCCCGGATTGAAGGGAACGAAGCGGATCCGGATGAAGAAGACAATGAGGGCACGGTAATGCCGACACCGGTGCACCCGCCGCAGGCGCTGGATGATGCGGTGAGCGGGACGTCGAACAGGGCTTTGACTATCTCGGTGCTGGCCAACGACGTGGCAGGCAGCCATCCGCTGGATGCGGCTTCCATTGAGCTGGTGAGCCAGCCGCAGCACGGCACGGTTTCCGTCGGCGTTGATGGCACGGTGGTCTATGTATCCGCTCGTGGGTATGTAGGGGAGGATCGGTTCTCGTACCGGGTGCAGGACAGCGGCGGCAACTGGAGCAACGTTGCCGGTGTGGTGGTGACGGTGGTGGCCAATCCGCTGAAGGTAACCAACATTTTCACCCCGAACGGTGACGGGCAGAACGACCGGTTTGAAATCGTTGGGCTCGAAGGGTTTGACCGGGCGGAGCTGGTGGTGTTCAACCGCTGGGGAGGCGAGGTTTACCGGGACAGCGATTACGACAATTCGTGGGGCGGGGGCGACATCCATGAAGGCACGTACTATTACATATTGACGTTGCACAAGGGCAACAGCCGCCAGGTGGAAAAAGGATGGGTTGTATTGAAAAGGCGATAGGAGGACAGAACATGGAATTAACCCGATTAGTCAATCAGAACTACATGAAACAGATACGTATAATGCTATGCATAGTGGCTGCGGGGCTGCCGTTTGCCGTCCGTTCGCAGCAGAACATCCAGTTCACGCAGTATATCTTCAATTCGATGAGCATCAATCCGGCCTATGCGGGCTACAAGGAGGAGTGGTTCGGCCAGCTGGGGATGCGCAGCCAGTGGGTTGGTCTTGATGGTGCGCCGCAGACGGCGCTGCTGTCGGTGGACGGCCTGCTGGACGGATTGGGTTATAAGCGCCACGGGCTGGGGCTGCAGCTCAGCGCGGACGGTCTGGGTCCGCAGTCTGCCAACTCGGCGTACGTGAACTACGCCTTCAGGCTCCGGCTCAACGACGAAGATACGCAGCGGTTGAGTTTCGGGCTGGGGGCCGGGGTTACGCAGTACAGCCTTGACGGGACGCTGTTGGACCCGGTGTCATCGGGCGATCCGGTTGTGCCGCCGAACCGGATCAGCAATTTCATTCCGGATATCCGGTTCGGGGTGTACTATTACAACCCCCGATGGTATGCGGGCATCTCGGTGATGGACCTGCTGTCGGGCGACCAGAGCAACAATATTTTCCGCTGGGACAACACGACGACGGACAATATCCGCCGTCGCCGGCACATTTATTTCATGGGCGGAGCGCTGCTGAACCTGGGCGGGGGGACGCGGCTGCGCCCCAGCCTCTTGCTGAAAGAGGACTTCAAAGGGCCGACGAGCCTGGACCTGAACGCGATGTTCGTCTTCGGGGACCGTTTCTGGATCGGCGGCGGCTGGCGGACCGGTGTGACGGTTTTCAAGAAGGATTACGAGCGTTTCACGGGCAATGCGCTGAACCGGCGGAACTCGGTATCGGCCATCACGCAGCTTTACGCCACGCCGACGCTGCGCATCGGGTATTCGTACGACCATATCCTGAGCCAGCTGAGCAGCGTGCAGAACGGTTCGCACGAGGTTACGCTGGGCATCACCTTCGGCCGGCGCGACCAGCGCCTGCTGAGCCCGAGGTTTTTCTGAGCCGTTTCACTGAATGTACAGGGAGGTATAACGTATCACGATGTTATTGGAGAAGCTTGCCTTATTTCTCGACGGGAAACGCGGGTTCCGCTATGTCCGGCGTGACTACCAGATGGAAATCTGGTTGTCGGACATGGAGGAACTGCCCGTTGTGGTATCCTGTCTCAATAGCTGCCGTTATATCATTTCCCTGCGTGATTTCGTCTATGAGCTGCGAGACGAGGAACGGGCATACCATTATATTATTCGGGTTTTTTTCCATATGGATCGAATTTCAATTGATTATAACGTGATGAGGAGGAAGCTTCCTGCCTCCTCTGATGAGAAGCAAACGAGTTATGAAAGATAAACTACTGACTGGCATCCGTTTTTTTGCCACCACATTTCCAGCAATCATCGTCATGATGACAAGTGCGGCCGTGTACGCTCAGGAGCAACCCGGTCTGCGCGACCGTGCGGATCAGGCATTCGGCAGGTATGAATACGCCAATGCCGCGGCGCTCTATTTGAAACTGGCGGATGCGAAAAAGCCGCGTGTGGCGGATGTGGAGCGGCTGGCTTATTGTTACAGCCAGATGAAGGACTACGAGGCTGCGGAAAACTGGTATGCACGTGCAGTGGCGATGGAGGACAGCGCTCCGGAAAGCTTATTCCGGTATGGCCAGGTGCTGAAGATGAACGGCAAATACGCGGAAGCCAAGCAGCAACTGGAAGCCTATGCCCAGGCAACCGGAAACCGGGACCGGGTAGCGCTGGAAATCGCGGGCTGCGACTCGGCAGTCGTATGGATGGCTGACCCGACCGTGCACAAGCTGAACAATGAAGCGATCAACACCTCGTTGTCCGAATTTTCGGTTTTTCCGGCTGGAAACAAGGTCTATTACGCCGGTGAGCCGGATAACCGGATGCGGGGTGTGGATACGCATGGCTGGACGGGCAATTCATTCCTGCGGGTGTACACGGCGGATCGCCGTGCGGATAACGCGCTCTCGAATGCGGTGATGGCTGTTGAGGGTATTAACCAGACGCCTTACCACACCGGCCCGGTAGCTGCCGATAGCAACGGGACGACATTGTATGTGACACGGACTTATCCAGGAAAGCAGGGCGGGGTAAGCAGGGAAAGCCGGAGGAAATACCGAACCAATAAACTCGAACTTTATAGCTATACGCAGGGGGAAGGGGGCGAGTGGCTGGCCGAACCGTTTGCGTACAACAATGTGAGGGAATACTCGGTGGGCCATGCGGCGCTGAGCAACGATGGCAGTACGCTGTATTTCGTCAGTGACATGCCCGGGGGACACGGCGGCACGGACATCTGGTACAGCGAGCGGCAGGCGGACGGCAGCTGGGGCGCACCGGTAAACGCGGGCGGCGTGGTCAACAGCGCGGGTGATGAGCTGTTCCCGAACATGGGGCCGGACGGCACGCTGTATTATTCGAGTGACGGCTTTGCGGGGATGGGTGGGCTGGATGTGTTCCGGTCAACGGGCAGCAGGGGCGAGTGGACCACCCCGCGCAACCTACGGTATCCGGTGAATTCTCCGGGTGACGATTTTGCGTATGTCACGACCTACGAAGGGGAGGAAGGCATGGCGGGTTACCTCTCATCGAACCGCAAAGGCGGCAGGGGCGGCGACGACATCTATTCGTTTACCTACGCGCAGCCGAAGATTGTCCTTGTACTGCGCGGCACAACTTCGGATAAGCGCACGGGCGAACGCCTGTCGGCCGCATCGGTGACCTTGTATGACGGCAGCCGGGAAATCGTGGCGAAGAAGAGCAGCGACGGATCAGGTGCCTTTGCATTCGTGCTGGAAAGGGACAGGAGCTATACGGTGCTGGGGCAGAAGGAGAGGTACCATGCGGATTCTGCGAAGGTGAGCACGGCGGGCATGACGCGGTCGGATACCCTGGAGGTGGCGCTGCTGCTGGAGCCGGTTTTCGAACCGGGGAAGACCTTTGAGCTGGAGCACATCTATTATGACTTTGACAAGCACGACATCCGCCGGGACGCGGCGGCCGTATTGGACGAGCTTGTCCGTACGATGCGCGACAATCCGACGCTGAAGATCGAGCTGTCAAGCCATACCGACAGCCGGGGCAGCGACGCCTATAACCTGGCGCTGTCGCAGCGGCGGGCGCAGGCGGCTGTGGACTACCTGGTAGGCCGGGGCATCGCCAGGGAGCGGATGGTGGCGCGAGGGTATGGGGAGACGAGGCTGGTGAACGGCTGCGGCAACGGGGTGCCTTGCAGCAGCGAGCAGCACCAGGCAAACCGGCGCACGGAGGTTACTGTATTGGAGTATTGAAGCATAGTTGAACATGGACCGGATTAAACAGCTGCTGTCTCCGGACAGCGAATTGATTTTTATCGTCATGCAGCCGGAACCGGCGGTCATGACGGCATTCGAAAGCAACCTGGGGCTCGTGGCTTTTGGGGAAACCCTGGCCGATTTGAAGCAGGCGATCAGGGAGCGGGTGTTGCAATTTTTTGATGGGGAGTATAAAGGCCGGATCTGTATAAGGCAGTTTCACGACATTGTTTTGGATTAAACCGGCTCTTTATGGCAATAAAAATGGCAGGGAATTAGCAAATTTTCATTTGGGGCTGCGATGTTTGTGAAAAATCACAATATTTGTGAACAAAATGAACAGCAGGTTGCAGCGCTGCTGCCGGCAATCGAATTAGCTAGTTTAGCCCGAAATGAGAAAATTTTTATCCTATTCCATTATTTATTCCATTACCATTATACAGGCGCTTAGCCAAACCAATGAAGATGAAAATTTTAATCGAGCTTTCATGCATATTTATATGTACACTGCCAGCGAAGATATCAATAAAGCCCTGCGGGCAGCGGACTCGCTTCACCGGACGGCGGTAAACGACGTGCAGGAGATTCGTTCGTTGATGCTGATATCCGACATGCATCATCGGCAGGCGAACAGGGATTCCGCGATTCATTACGCCATTAAAGCTGAAAAAATAGCTGACCGGACAGCGAACTACAGCTGGCAAGCACGGATATGTGGTGTGCTGTCTACGCAGCACCGGGAAACCGGCTTGTCCAGCGCGGGGAAGCAATATATAAAAAAGGGGCTGGAAATCATTGAACGGGTCGATAATCCTGAATTTGTGAATCAGTTCAAGGGACAGTGCTTTCAGGAGTTGGGTTTTTATGCACTGGAAGAAAAAGATTACACCGAAGCAATAACGTATTTTGAGCAGGCGGAACCATTTTTTACCAAGCTTGCTGACAGTGTGGTCAGGCATGTGGCATTGGCGCAAAATGATGAGCGGCTGGGTTTATGTTATCTCGGGTTGGAAGCTATCGATTCGGCTGCGTTTTACTATAAGCGCGCTTTGGCGCACGAAAGCCGGGCTTCGGAAGCGGATACGCCCGTAAAAGGCTTTATTTATGATGGATTGGGCCAGATATACTTGGCCCAGGAGCGGTATGAACAAGCTGATTCCTGTTTCCAGCGCGCGCTGGCTATTGCCGAGGCAAGTGATTTCCCGAATCTCAAAATGCGTGTGTACAAAGACCTCGCGCAGTATTATCGACTTACGGGTGATAATGAGGGATACCAGCGGTACAACGAAAAATACCTGAAAGAGGCGGAAAACGATATCGCCAAACACAAAAAATACGCAGATAATATGTTTGCAAATGTGCAGCGCCAAGTACTGGAAATAGCGTCTGCCAATAAAGCGATTGGTGCCGGTGCGGTAGCCGGCGTGGCGCTCGCTGGATTAGGAATAGGCATATACATCCGCAAGCAGCGTAAAGACCGACAGCGCTATAGGGATATTATCAATAAGCTCAGAAGGGAGCGGATGCTGGCATTGGCGGATGGACGCATGGCGGAAGCCGAAGCTCCGGCTGACCGCGATCGGGACCTCATGCCCGAAAGCACCAAACAAGAGCTGTTGAAGAAACTGGAGCGCTTTGAATCTTCCCAGCAGTTTACCGATAGGAATATTTCGATTGCCGTGTTGGCCGGAAAGATGAAAACCAATACCAAATACTTGTCTTATATCATCAACAATTACCGCAACAAGGATTTCAATAGCTACATCAACGAACTGCGGATTAATTACATCATTTCAAAAATGGGAGCGGATAGCCGCTACCTTCATTACAAAATAAGCTACCTGGCGGAGGAATGCGGTTTTGCGACCCACAGCCAGTTTACCACGGTATTCAGAAACATCACCGGATTGTCGCCCTCAACGTTTATGGCTTATCATAAAAGGGAACAGGGAATCAAGGATCCGGCCTATATCAACTGATAAACGTATTTATAACTAAGTGCTGTATACTGTTGATAATCAGTAGATTTATGGGTGTTTTTCGCTTGTTGTATTCGGTAATATGATAAGTTAAACAGTTTAAAGTGTGGCTTGTGCGCCGTAGTTTTGACGTGCCTTGCTAACACGATATTAATTACATGAACGGTCTACTTGCAAACGCTGTACTGATTTATACGTTGTTATCGTGCGGCGCTTTACTGATCGCATTTTTCAACTACCGTGCCCAACCTCGCCGCTATGTGGTGGTCGGTTTCTGGGCTATCTGCGCACACATTGTTTACAAACTGATGTGGCTGGCATTGATTGACGGGCAACAGTATGAAATGCCGATACCTCTTGGACTGATATACCCGGTGTTGCTGTATCTTTTTGCCCATGCGCACTACCGATCGGCAGAAGTGGCTTCACCGATGCGGTTAGCGCTGTTGTTTTTGCCGTTTTCCTTGCACGTGGTGTTGTTTGCCGTCGCTTCGATGCAGCCGGTGGCGAGCGGATGGGCAATGGGGTATTCGACGTGTTATTATGGCGCGTGCCTGCTGTCGTTATTGACCTATGCAATCCTTATCGTCAGGCTGTACAGCCGTGCAGACGGACCGTCCACAGCAACCGATATCCTGATTCGCCAGTTGACGGTATTGTGTTTCGGATTGGCTATTCTGACCTATGTTATGTTATATGAAATCCTTGTCGGAACCAGCAGTATCGGTTTTGAAGCCAGACCGATGGTATATTTCTTTTTGGCTATTGGGTTTGCGCTGGTACTGAAATACTGGTGGACCGAAGGGGCCGGCAAGGCGGTTGATGACGAGAAGTTGGCGGCCGCATCGGGTGAGCAAAAGCAGGCCGATTTGCCGACACCAAAACTGCCCCGGGCGTTAGAACAGCACATTATCGATGTCGTTGAACGGGAGCTTATTCAATCCAAACTTTTCTTAAATCCGGATGTTTCACTGGATATGCTCTCACAACATACAGCAATACCCCGCCATCAACTGACACAAGTATTCAACAGGCACTATCAAAAGGCCTTTTACCAGTTTATCGCTGCTGCCAGGATCGAATATTCGTTGGTCCGGATTTCGGAGATGGGTGATACCATGACGTTGGATTCCCTTTCTTATGAATGCGGTTTCAATTCGAAAACGTCATTCAATAGGTATTTCAAGGCTTATACAGGCATGACGCCCTCCGAGTACCGTGCGTTTTGTGGCCAAATGTTATGCGTGCTGCAGTGATGCCTTCTTATATCTTGGTCGCGGTCATCTGCGTATCGTTGTTGTCCGTCTATATCAGTGTCCGGGCAGGGCTCCGCTCGCCAATGGAGCGCTATATCCGTTGTTTTTTGGGGTATTTGGCGTTGCACGCCACCCATGCATGGCTGGTACGTATCTATTTTCCTGATAACTTGCGGTTGGATTATCTGGCGCCTTACGGCTTATTGTATGGCCCGTCTTTATACTTTGCCTATCAGGTCGCCGCTGGCCTGCCGTTGAAAATGCGGCACGTTTTGCCGCATACACTTCCCTTCTTTGTCTTTCTGGTTTGTTATTTGCTTTGGCTGGCTTTCCCTTCATGGGGAGCGGCACATGCGCGTGTTTTGGGGCTAAGCCTCTATGGAACGTTATCGCTTTCTTTCCTGCTGTACGCGATATGGGCGTTGTTTTTCCGGCGGGCAAGCCCGGATGCCGAACGCAATGAGGACATCCGGATGGTTTCGGTGATGGCCATGGTGCTCGCGTTTATCGCGGTCGTGTTTCTGGTATTTACCTACTCCGGTTTTTCCAATGGATATTTCCGCTCGCGTTTTCAGGGGTCTATTATCTTTTTGACGATGCTAAGCGCCGCTATGATTCTGTTTGCCAACATCATTAGGCGGCTTGTCGCCAGGCCGGACACCGCTCATGAAGAAATCGATCCCATCCCGGAGGATGAAATACGGCGACCTGCGGATACGGAAGATACGCAAGGCGACGGGCGATATCAGAAATCCGCTATTTCGCCGGAATTGCTGGACGCATACGAGGGCGAGCTGCGGCAACTGATGAAAGAAAAACAGGTGTATTTGGATGACGGCCTGTCATTGGCCACACTGGCACAGCTGCTAAAGATACCCAAACATCACTTGTCTCAGGTGTTTTCCATCCGAATAGGCAAGAATTTCAACACCTATATCAATGAGCATCGGATAAACCATTCGATCATGCTGATGCGATCGCACCCCGAAATGACCATTGCGGAAATTTTCTTTAACAGCGGTTTTACGGCGAAGGCTTCGTTCAACCGATACTTCAAACAATTCCATGGCTGCACGCCAACGGAATACCGAAGCCGGATCGCCGCAAAATAGATCACTCAGGTGATCTACGGATACAAGTTTGCCCGATTAAAGCTTCCTGTATTGTGCCGGCACTGTAAACCGCTCATAAACAGTGACAAACATGCAGTATCAAATGATTGGATAGATTGACATCCCAAGCACGTGATACTTTTTTTTGGGTAATTAGCCGCAAGTTCGCGGCTTAAAATATGGGATTGCCAAAATGTTTTTTCAAGGCAGCCTTAATCGTATCTATCGCTAGACAAACTGTATGAAAAGCAAATTTTACTGCATTATTACTCGGGTATTTCTGTTGGTCGCCGGTTCAATTTTAAGTTGGGAAGGCTATGCCCAAAATTACGCCGACGGATCGGGGACGGGCTCTATGCAAGGTGCTATTTTCTGGCTCAATTGGGATCGGAACAATCCAAGGCTTTCTGGACCCAACACATTTGAAACGACAGGTGCCGTTGTTGAAGGAACATACATTTGGCAGTTTTCTGATAATATCCGGATTGTTGCGGAATTGTCGAATGTATCCGTGACAAGGGATGGAGCACCGGTAGCTGATGTAATGACCGGCTATAATCCCGGTGATTGGAGCGGCGACCGCTTAAGCGAGCTTTATCCCGGGGTTTCCGATATCGGGATTGTTGCGGTGGGTACCTTGGGCCAGTTCGATATCGAGATTACGTTGGAATTGCGAACGAGCGGGAGCAACAGCTGGGTGTCACATCCTTATCCCGGCATCGTGGTGGCCGATGGGGAATCCATGGCTAACGACAGAGAGTACATCCAAGCGACAACCGACGCCGATGGATGGCGCTTGCTCGACTATTGGTATCGCTTTGATCGTGCGACTCCGAACCCAGAGAACTACAAGCTGGTGATATCAAACGAAGACAAAACCTTTCGGATCATCATGGATACTCAAGGGGATGGTGAAGTTGCTGCGGTGATGTACGCACACGGCGCCACCTACCTAACCGGTGTGCAACTCCAAGGTGGAGGAAATACCGCGTTAGCCATTGGTTTTGTCGCTCCTTTTGATTTGGGTGATGCGCCCGATAGCTACGGTTTCGCGACCAGTTATATGGATGATTTTGATCTCACAGGCGTGATGCATGAAGAGGGGACATATACCCTTGCAGACTTGGATCCAACGGAATTAAAGCCGGTGGCTAACGTGTTCATCGGCGACGATAACGTAGATGCTGACGGCGAATCCTTCGGTGATGATGGCGCTGTGGCGGATAATTTCCTTGAAGAAGACGACGAACAGACAATCGATCCCGATGGCTTGCCTGCTATCAAAATAAACCAAGATGATGACTATACCATCACAATCCCGGTAACCAACCGAAAGTCGATACCGGCCACTTTATATGGATGGATAGATTTCAACGGTGATGGGCAGTTTTCTCCCAACGAAATGGTTTCGGTAACTGTTCCTGCCAATACGCTCAATGAGGATTTTCAGCTGGTGTTTACGAGTGACATGTTCAACGGGATTGCCCGAGCCGGACAGGATCTCTACGCCCGCTTCCGGATTACAACCAGTGAACTGTTAGATGATCCAATGACGACGGCCGATGAAAGAAGCTTCGGCTTATCTGCTGACGGTGAAACGGAGGACTACCAATTAAAAACGATAGAAGGGGTTTCGATTTCGGGTACGGTTTACAATGATGCGAATGGCCTGACGGACGATGCGATTAACGGGACGGGTACCGGTGTGTTGGAGGATGATCAATTGTATGCATATCTGATTGACTCGGACGGTACCATTGTAAGCAAAGCCGCAGTGAATCCAGACGGCACCTATGACTTGGTGGCCAACCAAACAGGGGGATATACGCTTGCTGTTTCGGTCAGTGACGTTGCCGTAGGAACGGACCAAAGCACACTTTCCGCAGCACTCCCCGATGGATGGGTAGCGGTAGGTGACGCTTATGGTATAAATAATGAGGCGGAGACTGACGAATTATTTGATGAAAATCCCGATTTGCGCATAGCCGTGCTGATACCTGCTGGTTCTTTAGACATACAAGGTGTCAATTTTGCATTAAATCAAATTCCAGAAGCTGTCGGGTCCACATTACCCGATCCGCTCTTAAATGTTGGTGGGACAAATCCAGTCATGGTCCCGGCAGCGGCTTTTTCGGGAACCGATGGCGGCGACGGCCATATAACGGAATTAATAATTACTGAGTTTCCTGACAACGTTACTAGTTTGACAATAGGTGCGGTCACTTACGGTAATGGAAATCCGTTTCCGGAGAATGGCGTTCGGATTGAAACCGATGGAGATGGCCACCCGATTGTTCCCATTCAAATTGATCCCGTCGACGGAGGTGTCAATGTCACTATTCCATTCAAGGTGGTGGATAACGCCGGTTCGGAGAGCAACAATACGGGAGAGGTTATTGTATCGTTTTTTGCCCCAAGTCCGGCTATTGCAGTAGTGAAAACGTTTAGTATCGCCGCTGGTGACAATGGAAGGTTTGATGCAGGCGACGTGATTACCTATAACTTCATGGTGACAAATACCGGCGACGTTGCACTTGCCGGAGTTACCTTGGAAGAGGACGAGTCTTCGTTTACGGGTAGCGGTTCACTTCCGCAGCCGGTTTACGTTTCCGGAGGGCAGTACGAATCGGATGTTTTAACGCTATTACCTAATCAATCAGCGCAATTTCAAGCGTCTTATACGCTTACACAATCGGACATTGACGCGGGCAGTTTAAGCAACCGGGCGATAGCGACCGGTACGCCGCCCAGCGGTCCCGCTGATAATGTTTCAAGTGGTTCAGACACAGGCACAGACGGGGATGGCGGGGAAATCGAGGATCCTGATACGGTTGACAGCGACGATGACGGCGACCCGGGGAACGACCCGACGGTGGCGGGCCTTCCTGCGGCTCCGTCGATAGCGCTGGTGAAATCGTTCGCGGTTGCCGACGGTGGCGACGGCCGGATTGATGCGGGCGACGTCATCACCTATACCTTTGAAGTAACCAACACGGGCAACATGACGCTGAGCGGCGTTTCGGTGACGGACGGCCTTGCTGGGCTGTCGGCACTGACGTACAGCTGGCCCGGTGCCGGGGGCGTGCTGCTTCCGGGACAGTCGGCAACGGCGACGGCGACCTACACGATAACGCAGGGGGATGTCGACGCGGGCGAGGTGAGCAACCAGGCGGTTGCGACGGGAGTCATCCCGGGCGGGGACCCTGCAGATCCGGCAGACCGGGTGACAGGCGATTCGGACACGGGCACGGACCGCGACGGTGATGAGCTAACGAACCCCGGCGGCACGGACAGCGACGACGACGGTAACCCGTCGGGCGACCCGACGGTGGCGGGCCTTCCTGCGGCTCCGTCGATAGCGCTGGTGAAATCGTTCGCGGTTGCCGACGGTGGCGACGGCCGGATTGATGCGGGCGACGTCATCACCTATACCTTTGAAGTAACCAACACGGGCAACATGACGCTGAGCGGCGTTTCGGTGACGGACGGCCTTGCTGGGCTGTCGGCACTGACGTACAGCTGGCCCGGCGCCGGGGGCGTGCTGCTTCCGGGACAGTCGGCAACGGCGACGGCGACCTACGCGGTAACGCAGGATGATATCGATGCGGGCGAGGTGAGCAACCAGGCGGTTGCGACGGGAGTCATCCCGGGCGGGGACCCTGCAGATCCGGCAGACCGGGTGACGGGCGATTCGGACACGGGCACGGACCGCGACGGCGATGAGCTAACGAACCCCGGCGGCACGGACAGCGACGGCGACGGTAACCCGTCGGGCGACCCGACGGTGGCGGGCTTAGACCAAGCACCGGAGCTGACCCTTATCAAATCGTCGGCTTATAACGATGCAAACAGTGACGGCATGGTGAATGTTGGCGATGAAATTACCTACACATTTATCGTAACAAACCGTGGTAACGTGACGGTGACGGATATATCGGTCACCGAATCGGAAGCCGTATTTACAGGAACGGGGACACTTCCTGTTCCAACGTATGTGGCTGACAGTTATAGTGGTACAGGGGCGTATAACCAGACATTGCTTCCGGGTGAGTCTGCTGTATATCGTGCCACTTACGCGATTACGCAACAAGATATTGATGCCGGTGGGGTAACCAACCAGGCGCTGGTGGCAGGAAAAGACCCAGGCGATGGCGATGTAACCGATCAATCGGGTACGGCCGAGGGAAATGATGATGCCACCGAGGAACCATTGGAAGCGCCAGTGATTACCGCGACCGCTTTTGGGGAATGTATCAACGATGTGCCGCACCTTAACTATACGATAACCCCTCAGAACTTCACACCTGCCGCAAGCGTAACGGCCACCATCACGTGGTCTGATACTGACGGCAATGTGATTGACGAGATGACCGGCTTGCCATTGAGCGGACGGATATTGTGGCCGGGAGCCGTCGTTGACGGCGACGGAAACGGCATCGACTGGCCGGGATGGTCGTTCGTTGACGGGCAATGGATGGAGACAGCGGATGGTTTTGAGGGCTTGCGGCCGCAGGCAGTGGTGACGATAACGGTCAATCCCTCCGTAACCCTTACGGTGGATTATCCGCCGGCAAGTGCAGACTGCTATGCCGCCCCGACGTTTGTTATCGAGGCCGCTGATGATCAAATAACCAATATCAACGGATACGACGGTTTGGTAGACGCGTTGAATGTGTTTGCCAATGACAAGCTGAATGCTGCCGATGTTGATCCGGCGGATGTAACCCTTTCGGTCAACGGTGAAGAAGTGACGGCAGCGGTTCCGTTTTATGATGATGCGAACAATCCGACAACCCAAGTGGTACTGAATGCGGACGGCTCCGTGGATGTGCTGCCTGGCACACCTGCCGGTACGTATACACTGAACTATACCATTTGCGAGAACGCTCGGATAGCCAACTGCAGCGATGCTACAATAACCGTAAATGTAGTGGCTGCACCGATAGTGGCGGAAGATAACACGGTTGATTACGTGAACGGATTCGAGGGGGATGATGACCTCGGTAATGTGCTGGACAATGACCTGCTGAATGGCAGCCGGCCGGCCATTGACGAGATAACCCTGACGGTGACCACGCCGGCTACACCGATTGATGGCGGACCTGTGCCCGTCGTGGATGAACTAACAGGACGGCTACGTGTGCCGGAAGGAACGCCTGGCGGAACATACACCATCGTTTATCGGATTTGCGAACTGCTGAATCCTGACAACTGTGATGATGCTACCGTGACCGTATTTGTGGCCACGCCTTCCATTGCACTGGTGAAATCGGCGGCCATAGCCACCGATGCCGCCGTGGCAGCAAGTGGCGACGCGGTCATCTACACCTTTACCGTGACCAACACGGGTAATGTGCCGGTCAGCGGCATCGTGATAAACGATACGCGTATAGGGGTGTCTGGCCTGACGCCGACGCCAGCTACGTTGGCGCCGGGTGAGGTGGCGACAGCCACGGCTACTTACCGACTGACGCAGGACGACATCGATAGTGGAGCCGTCTGGAATACTGCTGTGGCTACCGGTGAAGATCCGGAAGGATACACCGTCGCTGATGAATCCGATGCCGGCACGGATGCCAATGGCGACAACATCGCTGACCCCCACACGGTAGATAGCGATGGCGATGGCGATCCGACCAATGATCCAACAGGAATCGAGCTGACACGCTCATTGGCGATTACCATCACCAAAAGCACACGTCCGGGTGAGTATGTGCACGTCGGCGATGTGATTACCTATGACATCGTGGTCACAAACACTGGAAACGTAACGCTGACCGATATCCAGCTGACCGATGATAACGCCGATGCGGGCAGCTTATCGCCTGCAACGATTGCCAGGCTGTTGCCCGGGGAATCTAGCCGCGCGACGGCGACACACACCATTACGCAGGCCGATATTGATGTGGGCTACGTATATAACTCGGCTGAGGCCGTGGGTAGGGCACCAAATGGTGAGGAAGTGCGTGACGACTCGCATGATCCTGATCCGGCGGACCCGGATGCCCCGGTAAATGAAGACTGCAACAATTGTACGATCACACCGATTCAAATGAGGCCGGCCGTGGCATTGGTAGCGGTGGTCACCAACACCGGATCGGGAAGAAACGGCGCCTTCCTTGTCGGCGACGAAATTGAGTACCGCTTTACGGTAACCAATACGGGCAATATGACATTGAGCGGCTTCGTGTTGAACGATGAAAAGCTCAACCTGGAAAATGTGCGCGTGGATGAAACGCTCGCGCCGGGTGCGCAATTCACACGGGTATTCCGGTATGTGGTGACCGTAGCTGATATTGCGGCGGGCCAAGTGGTGACCTCCGCACGTGTACGTGCCGAAGGGCCGAATGGGGAAATTGCTGCCGACGTATCGGGCGACAATGTGGATAATGATGTGCCGACACGCGTACCGGTGGCTGAGGGCCCTGAGTCTTCGGACGATGTGGCTTCTACTCCACAACATACACCGGTGACCGCCGATGTACTGGAAAATGACGAGGAGGGCAGCAGTGCGCTGGATCCGCGTTCGGTCTGGCTGATCGATCCGGCAACGGGCGATCCGGTTAAAACGGTAACGATCGATCGGGAAGGGACATATACCGTAAATGACGACGGCACGATTACCTTCTCGCCAATCCGTGAATTCTACGGCGAATCTGCCGTGAGGTATGTGGTGAGTGATGTCAATGGACTGCGGGCCGAACCGGCGACTCTCACGGTTACGGTGGTGCAAAGCGAGCCGAGGGCATCCGATGATACGGCAACCGGCTCATTCAACGGGCCGCTGCAAATCCAATTGGTAGGAAATGACCAACCGGATAGCGCACCGCTGGATCCGTCGACAATTGAAATTATCAGCCAGCCACAGCACGGTACCTTGCGGATCAACGGTGACGGTACAGTGACCTATACGCCGAATCAATATTATACCGGTCCGGACGAGTTTACGTACCGGGTGATGGATGCAAACGGCAACTGGACGAACGTGGCGACGGTGCGGATTACGGTTGCTGGATTCCACATCCCGAACATTATCACGCCCAATGGCGATGGACTGAATGACCGCTTCGTGATCATCGGGCTTTCCGACTATGACAACGCTGAGGTCGTCCTCTTCAACCGCTGGGGCAACGAAGTTTACCGTAGCCGCAATTACCAGCAGGACTGGGATGCCCAGGGCTTGAATGAAGGTACCTATTATTACTTCATCACGCTGCGGAAGGATGGGCAGGAAACCGTACACAAGGGATGGATAGTGGTGAAACGTAAATAGCCGGAGGCATTTAGCAATGAATAAGTATAACATGAAGAATAGCATAAGAACGTCGATACTGCTGGTTTTTGCCTGCACCTGCATGACCGTCAAAGGGCAGCAGAGTATTCAGTTTACGCAGTACATTTTTAACGCAATGAGTGTCAACCCCGCGTACACGGGCTATAAAGAAGAGTGGTTTGGCCAGCTGGGGCTGCGTAGCCAATGGGTGGGCCTGGACGGGGCGCCGGAAACAGGCACGATCTCAATAGACGGGATTGTCGACCCGGGCGCCAAGCGGCATGGTGTGGGATTGCAGGTGATGGCCGACAGGCTGGGCCCTCAATCGGCAACGTCAGCCTATGCGAACTATGCATTCCGACTGAGGCTCAACGATGAAGATACCCAACGGCTGAGTTTCGGTATCGGCGCCGGTGTGACCCAATATAGTTTGGATGGTACACTGCTGCAACCGAATGATGGGGGCGACCAGTTGGTCCCCCCGGGGAAAATAAGCAACTGGGTGCCCGATATCCGTTTTGGGGTTTATTATTACAATCCGCATTGGTATGCCGGTGTATCGGTAATGGATTTGCTGTCCGGCGACCAAAGCAACAACATCTTCCGCTGGGATAATACCACAACTGATAATATCCGGCGTCGCCGGCACCTGTATTTCATCGGTGGGGGATTGATCAACTTCGATAACGGGCTGAAGCTGCGGCCAAGCGTCTTGGTGAAGGAGGATTTTAAAGGGCCGACGAGTGTAGACGTGAACGCGATGTTTATCTTTGATAACCGATTCTGGATTGGTGCCGGATGGCGGACGGGTGTGACCGTCTTTAAACGGGATTATGCCCGCTTTACAGGAGACAGGCTAAGCAAGCGGAACTCGGTTTCTGCCATCACGCAGCTGTATGTGACGCCTACACTGCGGATCGGGTATTCGTATGATTACATCCTAAGCCGGCTAAGCGGTGTGCAAAATGGTTCGCATGAGGTGACGCTGGGCATCACCTTCGGACGGCGGTCAAACCGGTTGTTAAGCCCAAGATTCTTTTAACAAAAACATAACGATCCCTATGTTGCTGGAAAGAGTTGCACAATATTTGGATACAAGGACGGAATTTGCCTACATCAAAGATGAGCCCCGCCTAGAAATTTGGGTAAAAGGGAAAGAATGGCTGCCCATTTTGGTGTCTAAATTGAAAGGTCGCGGCTATCTCATATCATGGGGCGATATTGAATACAAAGTGAGTGATGAGATGAAAGCCTACACTTACCTGTTACGAATGATTACCAACATCACCGAAAGGTGAAAAAATTGAATAAGAGAATGAAGGAAAAATTGACAACGTTGTTTTTTGGCATTATCGGCATCGCGTTACTGGCTCATCCGGCCTTTGGCCAGGAACAACCCGGATTGCGTGAGCGTGCAGATGAGTTGTTCCGTAAGTACGAGTATGCCAATGCGGCCATCCTATATACAAAACTGGCGGACAGCAAGCGGCCTAAGCTCGCCGACCTGGAACGGCTGGCACATTGTTACATGCAAATGAAGGATTATGAATCGGCTGAAAATTGGTATGCACGTGTCGTGGGCATGGAAGACAGCAGCGAGGAAAACTTATTGCGCTATGGGGAGGTGCTGAAAGTGAATGGAAAGTATGCGGAAGCAAAGGTGCAGCTGGAAACGTATGCCGCGCGGACAGGCGATACGGCGCGGGTCAACGTAGCGATAGCAGGCTGCGATTCGGCTGTGGTGTGGATGGCCAACCCAACGGCCCATAAATTGCGTAATGAGGCGGTCAACACGTCGTTGGCCGAGTTTTCGGTTTTTCCGATGGGCGATAAGGTCTATTATACCGGCGAGCCCGATAGCCATATGCAGGGAGTCGGTACGTATGGATGGACGGGCAATTCGTTTCTTCGTATTTATACGGCGGATCGTGCCGGGGATAATACACTCCATAACCCCGTAATTGCGGTGAATAGCATCAACAATGCGCCTTATCACATCGGTCCGGTGGCGGCCGCCCACGACGGTAAAACGTTGTATGTGACGCGCACCTATCCGGGAAAGGAGGGGTCTGTGTCCCGTGAAGATCGGCGGAAATACATGACCAACAAGCTGGAACTTTACTTGTACACGCAGACAGACGATGACTGGGAGGCCATGCCTTTTGCGCATAATGACGTTGCTGCCTATTCGGTAGGGCACGCCGCGCTGAGCGGCGATGGCAATATCCTTTATTTTGTGAGTGACATGCCCGGCGGGCAGGGCGGTACTGACATCTGGTATTGTGAAAAACAGGCCGACGGCAGCTGGGGTACGCCAATCAATGCGGGAGCTACGATAAACAGCGCTGGCAATGAGCTTTTCCCTAATATTGGTCCCAATGGCATTTTGTATTACGCGAGCGATGGCTTCCCGGGGATGGGTGGGCTGGATGTTTTCCAGGCTACGGGCAGCAAAGCGACGTGGACGAGCCCCGCAAACTTGGGGTATCCCGTAAACTCGGCGCGCGATGATTTTGCCTACATAACAAATTATGAAGGCGAAGAAGGACTTGCGGGATATTTGTCTTCAAACCGCAAAGGTGGGAAAGGAAGTGACGATATTTACGGGTTTACCTATGAGAGACCGAAGATCGTCATTGTCTTGAGAGGAACGACAGCCGACAAAAACACCGGCGATCGCTTGCCTGAAACCATGGTGACGCTTTATGATGGTACCCGTTCGATCGTGGCCAAAAAGAGCAGTACGGAAAACGGGACTTTTGAGTTTGTGCTTGACAGGAATAGCACCTATACGGTATTGGGGCAAAAGGAGAAATACCATGCGGACTCTGCAAAAGTGAGTACGGTGGGCATAACGACCTCCGATACGCTTGAAGTAGCACTGCTGCTGGAACCCGTGTTTGAGGTGGGTAAAACATTCGAGCTGGAAAATATTTATTATGATTTTGACAAACACAACATCCGGCCGGACGCGGCTGCCATACTGGATGAATTGGTACGCACACTGCGGGATAATCCGACATTGAAAATCGAATTGTCAAGCCATACGGACAGCCGGGGCAGCGATGCCTATAACATGGCACTGTCGCAGCGCCGCGCGCAGGCCGCTGTGGATTACCTCGTAAGCCGGGGTATTGCCCGCGACCGGATGGTGGCTAAAGGATACGGCGAAACTCGTTTGGTGAACGAATGCGGCAACGGTGTGCCTTGTTCGCGCGAGCAGCACCAGGCGAACAGGCGTACCGAAGTAACGGTATTGGCCTATTAAAGCCGGCTATCAAACTAACCCTAAATATCTCATGTAACGGCCGGTCCACGATGGATCGGCCTTTTTATTTCCACCCGCCGCCCAGCGCCCGGTAAAGTCCGACCTTGGCATTGAGCTGTTGCTGCTTGATGCTGACCAAATCCAGCTCGCTGGTGAGCGCATTGCTTTGGGCGGTGATCACTTCCAGGTAGGTGGCTTCCCCGCTTTTGAACAGCAAATTGGCATTTTTGACACCGAGCTGAGCCGTGGCTACCCGCCGCTCAGCAATGGCATATTGCTCATTGAGCTTCTCAATCATGATCAGGGCATTCGTCACCTCATGAACCGCATCCATGACCGTTTGTTGGAAACTGATTTCGGCTTTATCGCGTTCCAGTTTGGCAATTTCATGCTGCGTTTTAAGTCTCCTTCGGCTGAATACCGGTTGGGTGGCACCGCTGATGAGCCCGCCGAATAACGCGCCGGGGATGTTGAACCAGTTTTGTGGAAGCATGGCGTTGATCCCGCCCGATGCATCGATGGTCAGTGTCGGATACCGGTAGGCTTGCGCTACGCCTACGTCGGCATTCGCGGCGCGCAGCGCTAGTTCGGCGGCCCGCACGTCTGGCCGATTGGCCAGCAATTGTAGCGGTACCCCGGCGTCGTAAGTATCCTGCATGCGCCAATCCATTAGCGCCGAGGACCGGTAAACGCTATCGGGCATGCGCCCGGTCAAGGCCATCAACGCATTTTCTTGAATGGCGATTTCCTGCTCCAACTGCGGGATAAGGGACGTGGCGAGCAGCATCTGCGATTCTGTCTGCTGGATGGCCAACGAGCTCACTTCGCCGGCATCGCGCTGGAGTTTAACGATTTGCAGCGTGCTGTCATTGAGCCGAAGATTCCGCCGTGCGACCTCCAGCTGTGCATCGAGCATCAGCAGGTTATAATAACCTTCGGCGATGGTGGCTATCAAGCCGGTCTGTATGGCTTTTCTGGCTTCAAAAGTCTGCAGGTATTCGGCTAGCGCGCTTTCATTCTGCCGGCGCATTTTCCCCCAGATATCCAGCTCCCAGCTTATGCTGATGGAGGAAAGGTATTGCGACTGATACATAAACAGGTTGTCAGGCGGTTCGGCCTGGCCGTCGCGCCCATACCATTTGGACGACGGGGAGCTGTAAAAGTCGCGCGATCGCCACTGCTGGTTGGTACCGCCCAACTGGGCCTCTACCTCCGGGAAAAACGCCGCGCGGGATTGCCGCAATGACTGATTGGCAATTTCAATGTTCTTAAGCGCGGTTTGCATGTCGTAATTGTTGGCGATAGCGCTATCAATGAGCATAATCATCATGCTGTCGGTAAAGAAATCATACCAAGGGATATCAGCAATGTTGGCCGTGTCTGCCGTACCGACAAGGGTATCGGCGCCGCGGAACGCGGCCGTAAGCCCTGTATCCGGACGGACGTAATCCCGCCCCAACTTGCAGGACGAAGCTAATAAACAGCCGATGATCGCAACTAAACCTGTTTGCCGGATGGACTTCATCATTAATCTTCTTCTTTTATGGTCAACTTATTTTTTACGAGCTCATCGAGATGTTTGAACACAACGTACAACACGGGAATGATAACTATCCCCAGTGTGGCACCGATGAGCATCCCCCCCGCGGCGCCGAAACTGATGGAGTGGTTGCCCTGCGCGGAGGGGCCTACCGTCCACATCAACGGAATGAGGCCCGCCACGAAGGCCAGTGAGGTCATGAGAATGGGCCTAAGCCGCATACGCGCCCCTTCAATGGCTGATTCGTAGATGCGCAACCCAGCCCGTCGTTGCTGGACGGCAAACTCCACAATGAGGATGGCATTTTTAGCCAGCAGGCCTATCAACATGATAAGGCCGACTTGTACATAAATGTTATTTTCCAAACCCACCAGGTTGATGGCCGAGTACACGCCGATTAGCCCTACAGGCACGGACAGCATGACCGCCAGCGGGAGAATGTAGCTCTCGTACTGGGCTGCTAACAGGAAGTAGACGAAAACAATGCTCAATGCAAAAATCAGGGCCGTTTCATTGCCTGATTGGCGCTCTTCCAGGCTCATGCCGGTCCATTCATAGCTGTAATTGCCGGGCAGGGAGGCAGCGGCGACTTCTTCCATTGCGGCCATGGCTTCCCCCGTGCTGTAGCCATCTGACGGTATGGCGTTGATGGCGATGGCATTATATAAGTTGTACCGGTTTACAATTTCGGGGCCCATGACTTTCTTCAATCTGACAATGGTGTTGACAGGCACCATTTCGCCATTGTCGTTGCGCACAAAGATGGATTTAAAGGACTCCGGATCGGCACGGTATTCAAAATCGGCTTGCATGAATAGCCGATATTGCCGGCCGAAGCGGTTGAAATCGCTCACGGTGACGCGGCCGTAATAGCCCTGTATGGTGCGCATCATGTCATTGATGCTCACGCCCAAGGCCTTCGCCTTTACCGGATCGACTTCCAGCAGGTATTGGGGGAAGTTTGCATTGAACGTCGTATAGGCCGAGGCAATCTCGGGCCGCTTTTCGAGCTCGCGCATGAAGGTGTCTGCTACCATGCCAAAATCCCACATGGAGCCGCCCATCCGGTCTTGCAACACAAATTCGAGGCCCGAGAAGTCGCCGAATCCTTGTATGGTAGGCCTTGGGAAAACACTGAACGACGCTTCTGTAACCTGTGCGAGATCGTTTCGTATGGTATCCATTATCGCATCAATGTTGCGGATAGCTCCCCGCTCTTTGATGGGTTTTAAATTGATGTAGCCGACGGCAAAGGCGGAGCTTGCACTGGCGTCTATGGCATTGTATCCGGATACAGTGGTCATGCCTTCGATGGCTTCGCGCTTTTTCAGGATGCTGTCAGCTTTGGCAAGGGCAACGGTGGTGCGGGCGAGCGATGCTCCCGGTGGCATGGATAGCGAGTAGGTAATGAAGCTATCATCTTCGGTGGGTATAAAGCTCGATGGTGTCCTGTTCATCAGCCATATACCGATGGCGGTCACAATCGCCAGCCCGCCAAAGGCGAATGCTTTCCGCTGGATTAAGAAACGCAGCGAGCCGATGTATTTGTTGGTAAGGGTAGCGAAGGCGGTATTAAATGCTTCGAAAAAACGGGAAGCCAGCTTGCCGGCTTTATTGCCTTTTTTCGGTGTGCTATCGGCTACCGAGGGGTGCCGCGCGGGCCTCTTGAGCAGCAGCGCGCATAACGCAGGCGTGAGGGTCAATGCATTCAGTGCGGAGATCAGTATCGCTGTAGCCAGCGTGTAGGCGAACTGCTGGAAAAAGACCCCCGAGGGCCCGCCCATGAACCCTACCGGGAAAAAGACGGCCACCATGACCAAGGTAATGGACACGATGGCGCTCGTAATCTCTCCCATGGTCGCTAGCGTGGCCTTCCGTGGCCCAAGGGTCGTTGCATGCATTTTCTGGTGCACGGCCTCCACGACGACGATGGCATCATCCACGACGATCCCAATCGCCAGCACGAGGGCAAACATCGTAAGCACATTGATGGAAAACCCGAAAAGCTGCAGGAAGAAAAAGGTGCCCACCAGTGACACCGGAATCGCTATGGCGGGGATAAGCGTAGAGCGGAAGTCCTGCAAAAAGATAAAAACAATGATAAACACCAAGATGAACGCCTCAAAAATCGTATGCTGTACCTGGCTGATGGATTCATCAATCTGCTCACGCACGCTATACGAAATTTCGTATTGGATACCTTCCGGGAAATCACGGGACAGCCGCTCGAGCACGTCCCGTATTTGGATGTCAATATCGCGGGCGTTGGAGCCGCTGGTCTGAAGGATATTCAGGGTAAGCCCCGGATAACCGTTGACTTTATTGTCACTGCCGAGGTTGGTGGCCCCCAGTTCGGTGCGGGCGATGTCTTTCAGGTAAAGGACGGAACCATCCTCGTTGGTTTTTATCACGATTTGTTCGAACTCCTCGGGCAGGGTGAACCTTCCCTTGTGCCGCAGGATCGTTTCGAAGGCTTCGTTGGAGGTTTCTCCGAATCTCCCCGGGGCGATTTCAAAATTCTGGTCGCGGATGGCTTGCTGCACATCCTGCGGAACCAAGCCGTATACCGCCATTTTTTCTGGATTCAACCAGGTGCGGATGGAGTAATCACGCGCCCCTACACGCCTCACTTCGCCTACGCCATCCACACGGGCGAGTTCGCGCATGAGGTTTATCTGCGCGTAGGCTTGCAGGAACGTCTCGTCATATATGGTATCCGGATGGTTGCTGAAAATATTGATGGTCATGATTATCCCGCTTTGGCGGGGTTCTACCGTGATGCCGGATTCGATAACCTCCGGAGGGATACGGGAGTTGGCCTTTGAAACACGGGTCTGCACGTTTACCGACGCTTGGTCGGGGTCGGTGCCGGTCTTGAAAAACACCGTAATGTTTCCTGAACCGGAATTGGTGGCCGACGAACGGATATACGTCATGTTTGGCACACCATTTATTGCCTCTTCGATGGGCAAGAGCACGGCCCCTGCCACCGTTTCGGCGTTTGCGCCGGGATAGGACGTGGATACGGTGACACTCGGCGGAGCGATTTCCGGAAAGCGGGTGATGGGCAGCTGCCACATGGATACCAGCCCGAGGATAACCAACAGGATGGAAATAACTGTCGCCAGTACGGGTCTATTGATGAATGTCTTGAGCATTTATTCGTTTTTAGTTGTCAAAGTTTACCAAGGACAAGCATGCACTTGCCTTGTCTTGAAGCGTTAAACATAATGGTTGCCTGCAAACGTGTTATTCCGCGGCGGACGCGGGAACGTTGAGCGGTTTGATTTCCATGCCATTGGAGAGCTTGTCCAAGCCGGAAAGCACAATGCGGTCGCCGGGCTTGACGCCGGCCTTCACGATGTACGCATTGCCGCTCTTTCCGGCCACTTGGATGGCTTGTTGCTTCACTTTGTTGTCGGCAGAGAGGGTATAAACAAAAATCTTATCCTGCAATTCAGTGGTTGCTACCTGGGGGACGGTCAGCACGCCGCGTTCGTACTCCTCCATCTTGAGTGTACCGGTATTGCCCGAACGAAGGATGTTGTCTTTGTTCGGGAAGGTCGCACGCAAACTGATGGCTCCGGTTGTACGGTTTACCTGGCCGTTGATGGCGTCTACCACCCCTTTTTCGGGGTACGCTGTCCCGTCTGCCATGATTAGCGACACGTTTGGAATGATCTGGGCCGTATCAGCGGAATGCACCTTGGCCGAATCGCGTTTTCCATACTTTTTGCGGAAATAGAGAAAATCGGACTCGCTCATGGCAAAATAGACATATACTTCGCTGATATCGGAGAGCTCGGTCAGCGCATCGCTCTTGCCTACCAGGTTGCCTATTCGCTTGGGGATGCGGCCAATGAAACCGCTTACCGGTGCTTTGATGGTCGTAAACTCCAAGTTGATGCGGGCACTGGCTACGGCAGCAGAAGCTTGTGCAAGCGAAGCTTTTGCCACGTCGTAGTCCGACATGGCGGTGCGCAGGCGCACATCGGAGATAACGTCATTTTCAACTAACGGCTTCAGCCGGTCGACTTCCAGTTTGGCATTTTCCAGCTTTGCTTTTTCGACATTTTCGTTGGCCAGGGCATTGTTCAGCTCTTCCTGATAAGGCTGGGGATTGATCTTGAAAAGTTTTTGGCCTTCCTTTACAAATGCGCCTTCATCCACATAAATTTCCTCCAAAATACCCTCAACCTGTGGACGTATCTCCACATTTACCTTGCCTTCTATCGTCCCCAAATAGTCCTTTACCGTGCTGGCTGTAGTGGTGTCGATACGTTGTACCGGCAGTGCAATGGCGTTGTTTTCGCTGCTGTTGGTTTTGGATGATCCCGTGGAACAGCTAAACATAAAAAACAGGGCGATTCCTGATAAAATGGTGATTATAAGTGTTTTCGTGTTTAATCTGACGGAAGTGTTCATACGTTTTTATTTAAGTGTCGTCGTATCTGTTGTTGTGTATTGCTAACTGTGTAAGTCCTGCGGTTTTGATCGCATAGGGTTACTTAATAAATTTCAGAATGCATGCCAAAGTGGCTGTGGAAAACATTTGCTCTACATCCGTGTTTATGATTCCAAATGGAATTGGTTTACACCATACACCGGGAACAGACGCCGATAATCGTCGCTGCTATCCACGAAGGGCACCGGCTTGCACTGCCCTTGCTGGAATACATGCACCTGCAAGAGCATGAGCGGTTCAGGGAAGAAGATCCGTATACCGGCGATATGGCCAACCTACCGGTCAGCCGGATTGTCGTGGAGACCTCCAGGTTTCAGACCGACTTGAATCGCAGGCGGGAGCTGGCAGTGTACCGTAAGCCGGAAGATGCGTGGGGACTGACCGTTTGGAAGCCGGCCTTGCCCGAGATCATGGTGGCACAACTGCTCGAAGGTTATGATCAATTCTATGCCGACGTGGCTGCGCTGATACAATGGACGATAGCCCTGTTTGGCAAATTCGTGATGCTGGATATCCATAGCTATAATCACCGCCGTGAGCATCCACTGAAGGCGGCGCACATCGGCGACCATCCCGAGATCAATATCGGGACGGGGCATAACCGGGACAAATGGAAGCCGTTGGGCCATTGCATGACCCGGTTCCTTTCGCACCACCACATCTTAGGCCGGTTTCCGGATGTGAGGGAAAATGTCAAATTTAAGGGTGGGGCTTTTGCCGAATGGATTAACCATGATTTCGGCGAGTACGGTTGCGCGCTGTCTCTGGAATTCAAAAAAACATTTATGGATGAATGGACAGGCCGGCTAGATCGGAAGCATTTTAACGACATCAAATCGATGCTGAAGGGGACGATTCCGTTTCTGCTCGACTTATTGGATACGCCAGCTAAATCTACCTATCCGAATGGCTACTGACACGAAAAAAACCATCCAACATATTGTGGATAAGCTCAAAAAGGGAAAGCCGCTGCATGTCCGTTTACCTTGCGAGGGTGAGCTTCATATGGACAGACCCGTTCCCTACCTGCTGATTTACCGTATCCCGCCCGATGGGGAAGACGCGTTTACGTCGACCTTGGGAAAAACGGAGTCTGCCTACCTGGTGGCCCCGGATACACCGGAATGTAACGTAACCCCGATTATTCGAGCTATCGCTAACGCGATGGCTGATAAATTCGGCGGATTTATGCTCCTTGAAGTATGGCTGTCAACCCGTGTGGAGACGGCATCGTTCACCGTCCATGTTTGCCAAAAAAGCGCGTTGGCTGTCGCCGAGAAGCTGCAATTCGAACTGCGCCATCTTCAGCTGTTTCAGACCCCGGAAATTGCCGTAGGGCTGGAGAAGCGGAAAAAGGTGCCTGCTCCGGCGTATTACCGCGAGATTTTTAATCTCGAAGAGGCACGGAAAAGCGAAATCATTCTCGTGGGATTGGAGATCGCCCCTTTTTATATCAACCAGCAAACCGGTGCGCCTTATCCGTTATTTCTTCGGGAGTTGCGCGAAAGCTTCGGCAAAGCGCTGCGCAAGAGCTTTTTTGAATTTATCCGCATGAAAACCTCGTACAGTGCGGCTCATTTCGAAATGCTGGGCACCACAGAACTGGACGAAGTCGTATGGAAAGTGGATGAAAAGCTGGCGGAATATAGCAATCTGTTCGATTTTTTGTTGCTGGTGACACCGATTAACGCCCAGGAGGCCTGGGAGAGCTTTTTGAAAAGCAAATACCGGAAAAATCCGGTATTTCACTATAGGCCTATGCCCATTGACCCCGAACTTATCAAGCGGAAGCTGTACAACCTACCGATCGAGGAAATCATGGACCCGACGATGGCCTATCTCTTCCGGGACAAACGCAAAGAAATCGACAGGATGCTCAATATGCTCAGCGACAGGGAAAAGCCTGATTTCCTCTACAGCAGCCAGCAGGTTTTTGGCAATGTCGAGGAAAACCTGCTTGACATCGCCAGCGCAATATTAGTGGCCTCTGAACCCCAGCGCCCACCTGTAGCGAGCGACATGCTGGATGCGCGCGCGTTTGCCAAATTAGCAAAAGGCGAATTGGAATACCTGAAGCAACAGTATCATCCGGTATCCACCGCTGTGCGTGTCAGGGATGATGTGGAGGGCGTCATGGTATCCCGCGGCACGCTGAACATCGGCTCCCGCTACCGGATATCCAAGGATCGGGCGTTTTCGTTGCTTCAGCACGAAGTGGGTACGCATGTGGCCACCTACTACAATGGTATGGCACAACCGTTTAAACTATTTTACCTGGGCGTGCCGGGCTATGAACAACTTCAGGAGGGGCTTGCCGTGCTCAGTGAATACATGACCGGCGGGCTGACCAACCAACGGATGCGCACGCTTGCCGCACGCGTCGTAGCCGTCCACCACATGCTGGCAGGAAACGCCTTCGCGGAGACCTTTGCGCTTCTGGTGGAGAAGTATGCCTTTAAGCCCGAAAACGCATTTTACATTACCATGCGTGTGTACCGCGGAGGCGGGCTGACCAAAGATGCGGTTTACCTCAAAGGATTGCTCAATGTGATCGAATATGTCAAAGAAGGAAAGGACATCTCGCGGTTATTGGTGGGTAAAATAAGGCAAGACTACCTGCCTATTATTGAAGAACTCATGCATAGGCGGTTGTTGAAACCGCTGCCCTTGCGGCCGAAATTTCTGGAAAAACCGTACATCAACAAAATCAAGGAGATAAAAAATGGGGGCAGCGTGTTTAAGATGATTGGGTAGGAAGTAAAAATCAAAATATACTATATGACCATTCTATTTGTCGTCAATCAGGTACGTAAAGAGTCGCCGGGCTATACCACTACGGCACTGGCACTTGAGGCCCATCGTAGGGGCCATACGGTCTACTACGTAGGCATCGGAGATTTAGTTTATCTTTCTGACGGGCGTGTGGGCGCGCACTGCCGCAAGGCGCCGAACCGTGAGTTTCGGTCGTTGCGTACCTTTCTGGAAGCGTTGATCGAGGAGGATAAGCAATTGACGAGCTCGTCAGAATGGGATGTCATGTGGTTACGCAATGACCCGGCTGCAGACATGGAAAAGCGGCCGTGGGCACAGGATGCCGGCGTATTATTTGGTCAGCTGGCCAGCAAGCAGGGGGTCTTGGTGCTTAATCATCCGGATGGGCTGGTGAAGGCATCCAACAAAATTTACCTGCAGTACTTTCCCGAATCTGTGCGGCCGCAAACGGTCGTTACGCGCAACATGGATGACGTGGAGGCATTTTACCGCGCCCAAAATCAGCGGATCATCCTGAAACCGCTGAAAGGATCCGGCGGAAAGAATGTCTTCCTGTTGGACAAGAAGGATGACAAGAACCGTAAGCAGATTGTCGAAGCTATCTGCCGGGACGGCTTTGCCATCGCGCAGGAATACCTGCCTGCGGCAAAGAAGGGGGATACCCGGCTATTTTTGATGGACGGTAGGCCCTTGATGAAGGCAGATAAAGTGGCCGCGATTCAACGTATACAACAGGCGGGCGAAATCCGCAGCAATATACACCAGGGCGCCCGGGCAAAAGGGGCAACCATGACCAAGGGCATGGAGACGATTATCGAAGCCGTGGGACCGCTGTTGAGGGAAGACGGTATGTTTTTGGTGGGGTTGGATATTGTTGGTGATAAACTAATGGAAATCAATGTGTTCAGTCCGGGAGGGCTTATTCATGCCAGCGAATTCCATCAGGTGGATTTCATGGAAGAAGTCATCATTGCAGTCGAGCAAAAAGTAGCGAATCTCAAGGGGAATCCGTAAGTTTGGTCTGGCATTCGCTTGTTGGGCCGTTTATGACGCAAACGCTTCATCAGATAGGGACTTTCATTTATCAGTGGTATTGGTTGCCGCTCCTTTTGGTATACCTCGCCATTATGGTGACCATCCTGATTGAAAACCGTAATCCATCAAAAACCATTGCATGGATTATGGTGATTGTTTTCTTGCCGGTCATCGGTATCGCAATTTATTATTTTTTCGGGCAGAAGTTTAAGAAAGTCCAAACGTTCAGAAGCCAGAATCAGGAAAGGCATATCCGGTTGTTAAGGGTTTGGGATAGACTGAATCCCATCATGGACGACAATATCCAAACGCTGAAACAAGCTATCGGCCCGCTTAGCCGGGTGTTTACTTTTCTGAAAAACCAACGAATTGCGCCGCCATCGTTGTACAATCAGGTGGCCCTGCTGGTCAATGGGGAGCAGAAATTTCCTGAACTTATCGATGCGATCCGCAAAGCGCAGCATCACATTCACCTGGAATATTATATTTTTGATTGCGATGATATCGGGAATGCTATTCTATCCCTGCTTGAGCAAAAGGCATCGGCGGGCGTCATCGTGCGGATGGTGGTGGATGCTTTCGGATCGCCGAAGCTCCGCCGGCGGCAGAAGCGCTTTGCCCAAATGGGGATCCAATTTGTCCCGTTTATGCCGGTCGGCTTTGCTTCCTTGGCCGATAGCAATTACCGGAACCATCGTAAAATAGCCATCATGGATGGCCATACGGCATTCGTAGGCGGTATCAACATCAGTGACCGGTATATCAATAACGGTAAACATACCTTGTTTTGGCGGGATACCGCCGTGAAGATTCAGGGCGAGGCGGTAAACATGTTGCAGACCCAGTTTTGGATGAATTGGCACCTGGCCGGTGGGGAGGCGTTCCGTCTTCGCGACGGGTATTTTCATACAGCGCCGATACGCCCGTTTGGCCGGGCCGCAGTGACCTTTGCGTTCAGCGACCCGGGTTCGGTGGGGCCATTCAATATGGAGGCCATGTTGATCGGGATAGCGGAGGCGGAAGTATCCATCCAGCTGTGCACGCCTTATTTTATACCGAGTGACGAGCTGAGCACCGCCCTGAAATTGGCCGCAGCCTCGGGGGTGAAGGTTGAGCTGATGTTGCCGAGTCAGTCGGATACGTTTATCGTGCAGCATGCATCGTTTTCCTTCCTGAAACCGTTGCTGGAACGGGGAGTATCCGTATACCTCTATGAAAAGGGATTGCTGCATGCCAAAACCATCTGTATTGATGGTAAGCTTGCTTACGTCGGTACCGTAAACCTTGATATACGTAGCTTCTATATCAATTTTGAGGTGAGTGCCATCGTGAGCGATGACGTGCTGTGCCAGCAGTTGCAAGCTCAATTTGAGGCGGATAAATTGGATAGCACCTGCATCACCATAGGTGATTGGCGCAAACGCCCGCGTTGGAAGCGCGGCCTCGATTCGGTATGCCGGTTATTGGCTCCCTTGCTTTGACAAATGTTAAAATTATGCTATCGTTTGGCAGAAGCAACCGAAAAAAGATATCTTAGCCGCTGATTGATTCTAAACAGGATGGGAATGAACCGTATCATTAAATTGTTTTTTATTTCGCTTTTTATCTACAGTAACACCATACCCGTATTCGCCCAGCAAGATAGTCTCAGCATCAATACCGTTGTCGAGAAAACCCAGAAGTTGCTCGAAGGGTATCCGATAGAAAAGGTGCATGTCCATTTCGATAAGCCTTATTACGCAGTAGGGGACACCGTATGGTTCAAAACCTACCTTGCCAGCAACATGTACAACTACGACCTCAGCAAAGTGGTGTATCTTGAGGTCATGAACGGAAAGGACTCCTTGATGCAAACCTTGCGCATTCCACTGAAGGATAATGCAGGGGACGGCCACCTGGTGCTGGATCAGGAATGGTATACGCAGGGCAATTACCGATTCAGGGCCTATACGAAATGGATGGTGAACTTTGACCCGGCTTACTTCTTCAATAAAATTGTGCCGATAGGCGACGTGCTGAACAACAACCTGCATCATACCGTCACCTTCAACGACGTCAGCAAAGGCAAAAATGCCCGTACCCAAGCCGTTATCCAGTTTAAGGACCGGGAAGGTAAACCCTTGGGCAACCGGAAACTTACATGGGCCGCTGTATCGGGATGGGAGCCGATTGACAATGGTAAAGGACAGACCGATGCAGTCGGCAACGTTATCATCAATATCAACGGGAAGGATAGGGAGCTGCTGAGAAAAAGTAACCTGCATGTCTCTGTCGAATCGGGGGGCAGCGCTGCCCCGATGATTGGTTCGTTTCCCCTGCAGGCCGCATTGTGGGATGCCGACGTGCAGTTTTTTCCGGAAGGTGGCGATTTTATTGCGGGATTGGCAAAGAAAGTAGCGTTCAAAGCCATTGGAAGTGACGGGCGGGGACTCGCTGTGAAAGGAACAATCGTAGACCAGAACGGCGTGGAACAGGCATCCATCGCCGATATCCATAAAGGGATGGGCGTTTTTACCATGATCCCGGAAGCGGGAAACGCGTATACGGCCAACCTGACGTTTGAAAATGGCGAAACACGCAGCTACCCGTTGCCCGCAGTGGTTGACCAGGGAATCAACGTGACGGTGCTGAAGTCGGATACTGCCCAATTGCAGCTTGCTCTCGTTGCCAACGATCGTTTTTTTGCGGCCAATAAGGGAAAAGTCTTTTACTTGATTGCCCAGGCCAACGGCATTCTTTGCTATGCGGCTCAGGCTGCGCTGCGCAACGATGCCATACTGGTGAACCTGCCTAAAGAGCGCTTCCCGACCGGTGTTGCCCAGCTCACCCTCTTCACGTCATCCGGCAGGCCGGTGAGTGAACGATTGGTGTTTGTCGAAAACATCAAACCGCTGGATATTGCCATCAGCAGTGACCAAAAAGAGTATTCGGCCAAACAGCCGGTCAAGCTGGTTTTAACTGTAAGCAACAACGATACGGTTACCGCAGGTAGTTATTCGGTGGCGGTGGTCGACGAAACGAAAGTGCCTTATGACGAAAATAAGGAAACCACCATACTCAGCAACCTGTTGCTTACGTCCGATCTTAAGGGCTACGTAGAGGAACCCAATTTTTATTTCAATCAGCCGGATGAGCGTAAACGTGAAGCGCTGGATGCCCTGCTATTGACGCAAGGGTACCGCCGGTTTTCATACAACGATGTCTTGGCAGATAATTATCCGCAAGTACATTTTCTGCCCGAACAGGGCATCGAGCTATCCGGCGTATTGCGGCTCAACAACGGAAAGCCGGTGGCTAATGGCGGATTGTTGCTCTCCATCCCCGATATCAGTTTCCGTAAAGATACGTATACCGATGAAAACGGACGGTTCGTTTTCAGGGATTTGGTATTTACCGATTCATCACGTGTAACCATCAATGCGCGCGGTAATGATGATTACCGGAATATGGTTATCAATGTTGATCCAACGCAATTTCCGGCCATCGATACGACAGCCTATCGTACAAACGATGCATTGAACATCGACAACATGCTGACGGCCTATCTCGATAACAGCCGCAATGAGTACCGGACGTCGATCTTACTGGAAGAAGTAGAGGTGACGGCCTCTGCACGCCCTGCTTTTTCGCACAAGGAGTATCCCGCTATCTCAGGGCTCGGCATGGCGGACCATCAGATTAGTGCAGACCGGCTCAAAGGTTGCAACAACCTGTTGATGTGCTTGCAGACGGCACTTACCGGAATTACCTATGACTCACAACGCCAGCTATTCTACATCACCCGCGATTACAATGCCGGAGGCCGTATACCGGTGCAGTTTTTTGTGAATGGTATGGCGATGGATGTTCCGGCGCTGAACGGGATCATGCCCTCGGAGGTCGAAGGGATTGAAATCTTCCTGCGGGATGAGCTGGGAACGGTAAGCCGGATGTACCAGAACAACGGGGTGGTATCCATCTACACGACCAAAAAGCAGGAAAAGGGCCCCCGGATGTCACTTAGTCAAATCGAAAGCTTACTGCCTAAAAGCAACATCATCGACCTTACACCGCTTGGTTATGTCAAAGAACGGAAATTCTATGCACCGAAGTATGATACCCCCGAACGGCGCGCCGTCAACGATATCCGCTCAACGGTTTACTGGAATCCGGACGTGGTAACGGGCGAGGATGGGCGAGCTCAGCTCGACTTCTATAATGCAGATGGTAAAGGAAGCTATCGCGTGGTTGTGGAGGGAGTCGATTCTTTGGGTAACATTGGGCGGGCAATCTACCGCTATACGGTGAAGTGACCGGGCATGCGGGTTGCAGAAGTGTATCATCCTTCCGGATCGGTCGGCACTTGGGGAGGCGCTATTGGTTCGTCTTCGACCTCTTCTTCTTTCAATACGACCTTCACGGCGTAGGAAGATGGCCATACCCCTTTGCCGTATCGCAGCGCATATACCTTGGTGAACTCAGCGCCGAAATAAAGAATGGCCGCCGAATAGTATATCCAGAGCAACAAGATGATGATTGCTCCGGCCGCGCCGTAAGCTGATGCAGGCGCACTGTACTGCATATATAGGGCAATAAGATACCGGCCAAGCATAAAAAGCGCAGCAGTGAAGATAGCCCCCCCGACGGCATCGCGAAAACGCATGCGGGCATCAGGCAAAAACCGGAAAATAAAGGCGAACAGTGCCGTAATAACCAGAAAGGTAAGTCCAATGTTGACCCATTCGACGACGTAAACGGAAATGTCCGGCAGGTATTGGGTGATCTGCGAACTGAGCGCCAAAATAATGCCGTTTGCAATTAACGATACTATCAACAGGAAACCGAGGCCGAGCACCATGGAAAAGGAGATGGCACGGTTAAGCAGCATCTTGAGCCAACCCTTTTTGGGTTTGGGCCGGACCCCCCATATCCGGTTGAGCGAATCTTGTATCTCCACGAAGATGGTCGTAGACCCGATGATGAGCGTGCCTATACCGATGGCTATGCCAATGCCCGACTTATTGGATAAATTGATGTTTTGGATGATCTGCTGGATTTGAGCGGCGGTTTCCGGCCCGAATATACTGGCAAATTCCTCAAACACTTCAGTCCGTGCGTCCTGCTCACCCGATAGTACTTCGCCATATAAAAAACCGACCAACCAGATGACAATAAGCAGCAGCGGCGCTATCGAAAAGATGGTGTAATAGGCTAAGGATGCGCTCATCTTCATGGCGCTGTCTTTGGAAAATTCGGAAAAGGTGTTGCCGAGCAAGCCGAAGATTTCCTTGTAAAATGATTTTTTAAACAATTTCATCATGCAATCCTGAATACTTCCAATAACAACAAAACGGCACCTATTGATTTGCAACAAAGCGAATGTACGCTTTTTGTTGCAAATGCTTTTGTTTCGGGGAGCGCGGCAACGTTCAGGTTTCACGCCATTTATGATGTTTCCGGCGGTAAGCTTTTTGACTGGAACGCTTGCTCCGCTCACGCTCCTAGGCCAAAAAGCTTACCGCCGGAAACCAACGGAAAGTTGGTACACCCTTATTCCTGATAGATGGCCGTGATCTCCTTTTCGTAATGCTGCAGAATCACTTTTCGTTTCAGGCTCAGTTTTGGCGTCAGTTCGCCAGCTTGAATGGTCCACTCGGTTGCCAGCAAGGCAAACTTTTTTACCTTCTCCCATTGGCCGAAGCCTTGGTTCAGCCGATCGATTTCTCGCTGGTATTTGTCGATGACCTCCGGCTTTTTGACTACTTCTTCCCTCGAATCGAAGGGAATGCCCTTGATGTCGCACCAGTTTTTGAGTACATCGAATGCCGGGACAATGAGCGCCGCCGGAAATTTATGGTTTTCGCCGATAACCATCACCTGCGCGATGAACGTCGATTCCATGTATTTGTTTTCGAGTGCTTGGGGAGCCACATATTTTCCCCCGGCAGTTTTGAACATTTCCTTTTTACGGTCGGTGATTCGTAGAAAACCATCGGCGTCCAGTTCGCCGATATCGCCCGTATGGAAATAGCCTTCGGAATCAATGGCTTCGGCGGTGGCACCGTCATTTTTGTAATACCCCGTAAAAATGCTGGGGCCTTTGCATAATATTTCGCCGTCGGGCGCGATCTTGACATCCACATGCTGGAGTACCTTGCCTACTGTTCCGAATTTGACGCCGTCTTCTTCCAAATTGTTTACGGCAATGACAGGCGATGTCTCGGTGAGACCGTAACCTTCAAGTACGGGTATGCCTGCAGCCCAAAATACCCGCGCCAACCGTGGTTGAAGGGCGGCTCCTCCTGACACGATGAGCTTGATGTTGCCACCGAGTGCGGCCTGCCATTTGCTGAACACCAACTTGCGGGCGATGGCCAACTTGAAATTAAACCAGGCACTGTTTTGACCTGGTTCCTTATTGGCGAGCCCCGTCTGGAGTGCCCAAAAGAACAGCTGTTTTTTTATTCCGCTAAGTTCCTTTCCTTTGGATACAATGCGATCATATACTTTCTCCAACACCCTGGGTACGGTGGTGAACCCGTCTGGCTTGACTTCATTGATGTCTGCCACAATGGTGTCCAGGCTTTCCGCATAATGGATTTCAATACCTTTTGCAAAGTATAAATAGACGACCATACGCTCGAAAATATGACAGAGCGGGAGAAAACTAAGCGCTTTTTTGAAGTAGTCGGGAAGCAGGTGATAACAGTCATAGACATTCGTCAGCACGTTTTTATGTGAAAGACACACCCCTTTGGGCTTGCCCGTGGTACCTGATGTATAAAGGAGGGTAAGCAGGTCTTCGCCATCGACTGCATCGCGGTAAATGGTGAGATCGACGTCGTGTTGTTCGCCGGCTTCGACCAGGCGTTGCCACGAAGGCACGCCCGCTACAGGGTCAAAGGCGTAGGTGGGGATTTCCAGGCTGTTGGTTTGCAAAGCGGCCTTTATTTTGCTGTAAAGCTCACTGTTGCTGACGATAATCATTTTTACATCGGCGTCATTGATGATGAACGACAGGTCCTGATCGGACAATGTCGGGTACAGCGGTACCGTGGCAGCGCCAAGCTGATTGATAGCGAAATCACAGAAATTCCATTCGGGCCGATTGGCCGACATCAGCGCAATTTTGTCTCCTTTGCCAATCCCTTTGGCCAGCAACCCTTTGCTCAGGTTGTTTACGATAGCCACAAATTCGTTTGTCGCATAGTTTGTCCACTTGCCTTGTGCTTTTCCGGCAACCATTACTGGCTTGGCGAAGTGCGTCTCGTAGTGTGTCAGAATGTCAAAAATACGCGTTGGAGAAGCCATAAATTTGTCCTATTGGTTTATAATACTTCCTATGCAGTACCGCAGTAGTGCATCTAAAGTTAACAAAAAATTGGTAAAACTGTTGCCTTTAATAAATATCGGCTAAACATCCAGGCGGCTGCTCCGGCCGACGGGAAGTTGGCATTTGTTTTGTGCGGATAGCGGCATGGAAAGAAAACGGACAACCTTATTCCTGGTCATCATCACCCTCATGATCGCCGGCCAGCAGTCCTTGGCGCAAGAAGATATCACATACCAGCGAGCCATCGGCGGACGATTTGGGGTGGCGAACGGAATCACTTACAAACATTTTCTAACCGATAGCTACGCGATAGACGGTATCGTCAATTTTCAGGGAAATCGCAGCTTTACCATTTTCAAACTGCTGGGCTTATTCGAAGTTCACCAGCCGCTGACCGTTGCCGACATCACCGGACTGCAATGGTATTATGGTTTCGGTGGCGGCTTGGGCAGCTACCGCTATAAAGATACCGATGAAAGCGGAATGGCCTGGAGTTTCGATGGGGTTATCGGCCTGGATTATAAGCTATCCACAGCGCCCATCAACCTGTCGCTGGATTGGAAACCGACCATGGAGCTGACACCCGAAACGGGTGTGCGGTTTGACGGTATTGGCCTGTCTGTACGGTTTTCGTTTTGATGTTCAGCCGCCAATCATTCCAACGAAAGCCAGATTTTTCCTAAACGTGCTTGCTCAGGCGTAGCGTTTTGCAGTGGAACAATGCTGAACGCACCTTTCGTATCTCTTCCAAGCACGACGTTGAGTTCGCGTATTTTTCCGTCTCTGGCAACCATGATGTTGAGCGTATCGCCGATGGCTGCCGTTTGCATGACGCGGTTTAATTCCCTGCCGTTGACGTCCAGACGTTCGCCATTGATGGCGATGAGCTCATCCCGCACATTAATGCCGCCGTTCCATGCGCCGGTGCCACGGCTCACGCCGGTGACGATAATGCGGCCGTCACTTGCCGTGGTTGTCATGCCCAATTCCGGCAATTCCCGGCCTTTGTTGTAGTCAACCAATTCGTATCCGACGGCATTGAGATAGTGGTTATAGTCTAATGGCTCTACGGTGTGTGCCGCATGGAACAGCTCGTCAACCGATACGCCGGTGACCCGTTCAATTAATGCTTGGAACTCGTGCTCTTCAAAACCACGTTTTTTCTTGACGTAAAATTCTTCATATGCCGCTTTCAATACATCATCCAAGCGCTGCTGTCCCTGCGTGGCCGCCAGAATCTTCAAATCGAGCATCATGGCTAGCAACGCACCTTTGTTGTAATAAGAAACACTGGTGTTTGCCGAATTTTCATCGGGGCGGTAATATTTGATCCAGGCGTCGAAGCTCGCTAATGCCACTGGCTGAAGGCGATTGCCGGCACGGTTTTCTACGGTATTGACGTCGTTGGCCAACGCCTGTAAGTAGCTGCTCTCATTTAGAAAGCCGCAACGGCGGAGCAGGAGGTTGTCGAAATAGGCCGTAAAGCCTTCCATAATCCACAAGGCGGTGGTGTAATTCTCTGCATCGTAGTTGAACGGGCCAAGCTCGATGGGACGGAGCCTTTTGACATGCCAGAGGTGAAAGTACTCGTGGGCCACAAGCCCTAAAAAGCTTAGATAGGAGCGCTCGTTTTGGTAGCCATTACGGCTTGCCCCCAGCACCGTTGAATTGAGGTGCTCAAGCCCGCCGCCGCCAGACTGGTAATTGTGTACAATGAAAACGTAGCGTTTGTTGGGATTCACGCCGAATATGCGGGTGGCTTCTTCCACAATCTTAGCGCCGTCTTTTTTCAGCCGTTCGCGATCGTAGTTTCCGCCGCCGACCATCGCGATTTCATGAAGCACCCCTGCGGCCTCAAAGGTAAAAACGTCCTGGTTCCCGATTTCGATAGGCGAATCGAACAAGATATCAAAATCAGCCGCATGGTAGGTATTGGGACGGCCACTTACCGGTTCCAGGCCGGTGGAAATTTTGCTCCATGACGGATGCGGGATAATCGTGACGTCCACGGGATGGTTAATCATCCCATCTACATACATAAAGGTAGCGGCGGGCGACAAAAATGCATGGGCATCGTCAATAAAGTTGGTCCGTACAGATACTTCGAAGCCGTAGACGCGATAGTTGACCACCACCTGGCTGCGTTTGTCGGAAGAAATGCGCCAGGTGTTTTTGTTAATTTTGGTGACGGGCAGCTGGGCGCCGTTTTCATCGCAGGCCTCAAAGCTTTCCACATTTTTCGAATATTCACGGACCAAGTAAGAACCCGGCGTCCATACCGGCATTTTCACATCGACGTAATCCTTGCGGATATCCGAAATTTCCATCTTGATTTCGGCATAGTGAGCTTGGGGTTCGCTGAAGGAGACTTCAAAGTGAATGCGCGGTGCGGCGAATGTCGAGGTAATAACGGTAGTCATAAGGAGGCAAAGCTTGGTGCAGAGTTGTTTCATGGTCACGTAATTTGGGAGTGCAAAGTTAGCTAAAATGGCTATGGCATGCAATTTCATTTTCGCTGGCTGTCTTCTCTCACTATCGTGGTGGCGTTGGCCTGTGCGGTAGGCATAATAAGCATATCGTTGATGTTGACATGGTCGGGCCTGGACGCGGCAAACCATACCGCCTCGGCAATGTCGTTGGCTATGAGGGGCGCTACATTTTGGTATACGGCGGCAGCACGCTCGCTGTCGCCTTTAAAGCGTACCGTCGAAAACTCGGTTTCGACCATGCCTGGATGGATGGCCGTCACTTTTATATGTTGATGGAGCAGGTCGATGCGCATTCCTTTCGTGAGGGCGTCCACGGCATGTTTGGTGGCACAGTATACGTTGCCATTGGGATAGACTTCCTTGCCGGCTATGGATCCGATGTTGATGATGTGCCCCCGCTGCCGTGCCGCCATGATGGGGGCCACCGCCCGGGTGACGTAGAGTAACCCTTTGATATTGGTATCAATCATGCGATCCCAGTCGCCCACATCGCCTTCGTGGATGGGATCAAGACCCTGGCTCAAGCCGGCATTGTTGACCAGTACATCCACTTGCTGCCATGCGCCAGGTAAGTTGCTGAACGAAGTAAATACGTCTTCAGCGTTGCGGACGTCGAGCGCGAGCAAATGGGTGTCGATGCCGTACGTCTCCATTAAACGCGCAGCGAGTTTTTCCAAGCGGTTGATGCGGCGCGCGGCGAGCAGCAGATCGTAACCTTCTCTGGCGAATACTTCTGCACAGGCCTCGCCGATGCCTGCGCTCGCTCCGGTGATACATGCTTTTTTTCTGTCTGATATAATTGCCATAATGAATACAAGGTATATTATTATTCAAAAAATAGACTAAACTGGAAACTACGTAGCGTTAGTTTATCAATCGGACTGTTGAACATATTAACACTCCGGATATCCATCACGTTACCGACACTTTGTACCCATTTAACTTCTGGTGACATCTTGAAGAAATCGAAGTAAATATCAAATCCAATGCCCATCGTATACGCAAAGTAGGTAGGTTTGGTTCGCAGAACTTTATCTAATTCGCCAGAACCGGGGTCCTCAGTATAGCGTTTACTCGATGCTACATTAAGAACATATTGCCCACCACCAATGAGATAGCCTCTAAGATTGCCTTTGCGATCCGATTTGAATTTTAACAATAGCGGTAATTCGATATTAGATCGATGCATATCTTTGGCTATTGTCTCGTCCGCCATGCTTGGTGTCCGGTATTTATATAAAACATTGATATTGAGAAATACTAGATTTGGAGAAAAGCGCAAGTTGAGATTTTCAGACAACTTGAAGTCAGCCAATAATCCTAAGCCCACATTGTGGGCAAATGGTGAAGTTATGCTTATTAGTTGCCCATGACCTGCAGGGGCAAGGGGAAGATGAGATTCTTGCCAGTTGTCCTTTAAAGCTATTTTATAGTCTGCACTGATATAATGGAAGCTGAAACCAAAATGAATGGTTTCGTCATCTACACCGCCTCCCCATCGTTGGAAGCGCTGCTGGCCCAGGGATGGAGAGTGTATAAGCATCAGCAGCAGTGCCGTGATGTAAACGGTACATATTGCCGATTTAGGCTTCATTTGGTGCCGATATATATGGTACAGATGCCAAACGTTTGCGGCCGGCATGCCGTCTCGCTGAAGCCGACGCGCGATAGGATATCGGTAAAGTCCTTTCCATCCGGAAACTGCGCGACGGATTCGGGGAGATAGGTGTAGGCGCGGCTGTCTTTGGAAAACACCTTCCCGATAAAGGGCAATACCCGATGGGAATAAAAGCCGTAGAGTTGCTTAATGGGAAATTTCTTTGGTTTTGAAAACTCCAGGATGACGGCTTTTCCGCCTGGCTTAAGTACGCGGCAAATATCTGCCAAGCCTTTTTCCAGGTTTTCAAAGTTGCGCACGCCGAAGGCCACCGTCACCGCATCGAACGTGTGCTGCGGGAAGGGAAGGTTTTCGGAATCGCCCAATAATACTTCAAATTGGCCTTCAAGGCCTTTTTTGGCGATCTTGTCTTTGGCAACATCCAACATGCCTCGGGAGATATCAACCCCGATCACCTTGGCGGGCTTTAGTGTCTTAATAGCTTCCAGCGCGAAGTCTCCGGTACCCGTGGCCACATCCAGCAATTGCTGCGGTTGGATGGTTTGCAATGCGCGGATAGCTTTTTTCCGCCAAATGACATCGATGCCGAACGATAAAAAGTGGTTCAGGAAATCGTAGGTGGGTGAAATGTTGTCAAACATGTCCGCTACCTGCTGCTTTTTATCCGTTTCGCTGTCTTTATAGGGTTTTACTGTTTCGGATGTCGTCATGATACGCAAAGATAGGATTTTAGTCGGAAGTCCGAAGCTGAATGGCTAAAGGTATTCTTATGCTTGCCGTACCAGGCCTACGGATCCATGCCGCTGCCATGCGGCCCGTTGGGTAGCGGCTATGGATTTTTGTACTGGATATTGATAATCAACTGGTATCGTGCATGATGTGTTTTGACGCAAAATGAATTCCGTTTTTTATCTGTATGTTTGCGGTAATTCACAATTTGGAAAGTTGTTAACATTATTGTAAGGTATTGTTAATCAATGCTTGTTGTGTTTTTTTAACATTTTTTGCACATATCGTGTTAACAAGGTATATTGCTAATTATGCTTGTTTCAAGGCAAAACGTTTTGGAGAAATTAGTTGTTAAATGGCTGTTCAGAACTTATGGAATCGTGAGCGGCAAAAATCCATACATTTGCTCTGCTGGTTTACAGAAACGGCAACCAGTGACGGACCGCGTAATCAATGCTACCACTTAAAGAGATATAATTTATGACGAATGAGAATGAATATGCCTCCAACAAAACCGGCACGTCTTCACGGGGCACGTTTGCCGAACGGCGTACGCGGTTGAATAACCTGGTAAGTGGACTTGGAAAACTTCCTCCCCAAGCTGTGGATTTGGAAGAGGCCGTACTGGGGGCATTGATGCTGGAGAAAAATGCGCTGAGTGAGGTCATCGATATTCTCAAACCGGAAACTTTCTATGTGGAGGCCCATCAAAAGATTTTTGAGGCCATCTACAATCTTTTCCAGAAAACCTCTCCGATAGACCTGCTGACCGTCACAGCCGAGCTCCGGAAAATGGGGGCCTTGGAATTGGTCGGCGGGGCTTATTATATTACCCAGCTTACGGATCGGGTAGTTTCTGCCGCCAATATTGAATATCATGCCCGCATCATTTCCCAGAAGTATATCCAACGCGAGCTCATTAAAGTGTCTACAGAAATCATCAATAATGCGTATGAAGACACGACGGATATTTTCGACCTGTTGGATCATGCTGAGAAAAGCTTATTTGATATAGCGCAGAATAACCTGAGACGGGACACGCGTAAGATGGATGACATCATGCGGGAGGCTGTGGAGTCGTTGGAAATATTAAGAGACCGTACCGACGGCCTTACTGGCGTGCCCTCTGGCTTTACCGAGCTGGACCGGATGACTTCCGGATGGCAGCCGTCAGACCTGGTGATTGTGGCCGCCCGTCCGGCCATGGGTAAGACGGCCTTTGTGTTGAGCTGTGCGCGCAACGCAGCGGTTGATCACAGCAAACCCGTGGTGGTATTCTCACTGGAAATGTCTTCGGTGCAATTGGTGAACCGCCTCATTGCGGGCGAAACGGAAATTGAACAGGAGAAGCTGCGGAAGGGCAATCTAGCTGACCACGAATGGACGCAGTTGCACTCGCGTATCGGGCGGCTCACGCAAGCGCCTTTACTCATCGACGACACACCGGCACTTAACATCTTTGAATTCAGGGCCAAATGCCGCAGGCTCAAGGCCCAGTATGATATACAGATGGTTATTGTCGATTACCTGCAGCTCATGCACGGCAAGAACGACGGCAAGGGGGGCAACCGCGAGCAGGAAATCGGTAGTATTTCCCGATCCCTGAAATCTGTCGCAAAAGAGCTGAATATACCGGTCATTGCGCTTTCGCAACTTAGCCGGGCCGTGGAAAGCCGCCCGGGGGGCAGTAAGCGCCCGATGCTTTCTGACCTGCGTGAATCCGGCTCCATCGAGCAGGACGCCGATATGGTGCTTTTCCTTTACCGGCCGGAATACTATGGCCTCACCGAAGATGAGGCTGGGCGACCGACGGCCGGGGTGGGGGAGGTCATCATTGCCAAACACCGGAATGGCGAAACCGGTACGGTCCAACTGCGATTCATCGGCAAATATGTCAAATTTGCGGACTTGGAAGACGAATTTGCTTTTGGTGGCGAAGCGGGATTCGCTGATTCAAATTCGTTTTCTTCCGGTATGGCACCGTCCTCTTCCTTCGACCAGCCGGGGAGCATTATCCGGCAGTCGCGGATGAATGACATGAGCGATGATTCGCCTTTTTAAGCCATAGCGCTCAGCGGTAGGCGGTTGTGCATGACAAACCTTAGATCGTGGGCAATCATCACGTTTCTGGCTGTAAAATTTTTGCCCCAGGAGCGTGAACGGAGTGTGCGTTCCAGTCAGAAACTTTACGACCGGAAACAAACGGAAATCTGTGGGTACACCTGTTTCCGGCTATGCCGGTAATTTCGTACCTTTACACCGCAATCGGAAAAGACATAAGAGGAATAGGATTTTGGATTATTTAGCAGGTTTAAACCCTTCACAACGGGCCGCGGTGGAACAAACCGAAGGGCCGGTGATGATAGTGGCCGGAGCTGGATCTGGCAAAACGCGGGTAATCACTTACCGGGTGGCCCATCTGGTGCGCCATGGTGTGGACCCCTTTAACATCCTGGTGCTGACATTCACCAACAAGGCAGCTAAAGAGATGCGCGAACGTATCATGAAAGTGGTCGGTGATGAGGCGAAAAATATTTGGATGGGAACTTTTCACTCCGTATTTGCCAAGATATTGCGGGTGGAAGCCGAACATATCGGTTATCCGCGAAATTTTACCATCTACGATACCGATGATAGCAAAAGCCTCATCCGCAGCATTCTCAAGGAAATGCAATTGGATGATAAGCTCTATAACGCAAATTTTGTGTATAACCGGATTTCATCAGCCAAAAATAACCTGATAGCTGCACAGGAATATCTCAAAAACGATCAGATACAAGCTGAAGATTACGCCAACGGCAGGGGCCAGCTGGGTCAAATTTACCTGACCTATACCCAGCGGTGCTATAAGGCGGGAGCGATGGATTTTGATGACCTGTTGTTCAAAACCAATGTGCTCTTTCGCGAATTTCCGGAAGTGCTGCATCGTTATCAGCACAAGTTTAAATACCTCATGGTGGATGAGTATCAGGATACCAATTTTTCCCAGTACCTGATCGTACGCAAGCTCGCCGCCATCAATGAAAACATCTGCGTGGTGGGTGACGATGCACAAAGTATCTATGCGTTCCGCGGGGCTAATATCCAAAACATCCTCAACTTTGAGAAGGATTATCCTGACCTGAAGGTTTTTAAGCTGGAACAGAATTATCGTTCGACCCAGAATATCGTTAATGCGGCCAATAGCATTATCGCCAATAACAAGAATCAGCTCAAGAAAAACGTATTCTCTGAAAACGAGGCCGGCGAAAAAATCAAGGTATGCCGGGCATTCAGCGATAATGAAGAAGGGAAAATAGTGGCTGAAGCCATTGCGCAGGAACGGGCGCTGAAAGGGGGGAACTACCGTGATTTTGCCATCCTTTACCGTACCAATGCGCAGTCCCGGGCCATGGAAGAAGCCCTCCGCAAGATTAACATCCCGTATAAAATCTATGGCGGCACGTCTTTTTACCAGCGCAAAGAGATTAAAGACTTGATCGCTTATTTTAGGCTGACATTTAACCCGAATGACGAAGAAGCCCTTAAACGGGTCATCAACTACCCGCGCAGGGGGATAGGGGACACCACGGTGGATCGTATCTTTATAGCAGCAGACAAACAGCAATTGACGCTTTGGGATGTCATCAGCAACGCGTCGTCTTATCTGGACGGCCGCAGTGCGGGCGTTGTGGGGGTCTTTGCGACCATGATACAGGGATTTCAGGTGGTGGCCAAAAACCATTCGGCCTTTGATGCCGCCATGCATATCGCCCAGCATTCGGGTATACTGAAAGATCTCTATGAAGATAAATCAGTGGAAGGCCTCAGCCGTTATGAAAATATCCAGGAATTGCTCAACGGTATTAAAGAGTTCAGCGAGCGGGAAGATATCGAAGAAAAGGGACTCGATGTATTTATGCAGGATGTCGCCTTACTTACGAATGACGACAATGACAAGGATCCCAACGCGGATACCGTGTCATTGATGACCATCCATTCTTCCAAGGGACTGGAGTTTCCCCACGTGTTTATCGTAGGGCTGGAGGAAAACCTGTTTCCATCGCAACTGTCGCTTAATTCGCGCAGTGAACTGGAGGAAGAACGCAGGCTTTTTTATGTCGCTGTGACCCGGGCCGAGAAGAAGCTTACGCTAAGTTATGCTACATCACGCTACCGTTGGGGTACGCTGAACAATTGCGAGCCAAGCCGTTTTTTGGATGAACTGAATCCGGCCTACCTCGAATTGGACTTTAGGCCGAAGGATATACCGGAGCGTGCAGCGTCGTTTGCGGACGAGCGACAGGCATGGGGACAACGGGATGTTTTTACGAAACCCAAGCCAAAGGTAATGCCTAAAACGACGGCTATGTTGCCGAAAGCCCACACGCCGACCCCGGGTTTTGCTCCGTCGGATATCAGCAACCTGCAGGTGGGCATGGAAGTGGAACACGAACGCTTCGGCTTCGGAAAGGTCATTAACCTGGAAGGGAGCAAAAACGACGTCAAAGCAACTATTTTCTTCAAAGAATTGGGGCAGAAACAATTGTTGCTTAAATTTGCGAAGTTGAGAATCGTGGGGTGAAAAACGGGAATTATATAACTATGGAAATGGATTTTGATTACAATAGTACGAGGCCAAAACTGATTTTGGCGGAATATGGGCGGAATGTGCAGAATATGGTGGATTATATCACCACATTGCCGACAAAAGAGGAGCGCAACAACCATGCGCAGGTCGTCATCGATATGATGGGCTTCCTCAACCCGCATCTTCGGGATGTGGCGGATTTCAAGCATAAGCTATGGGACCACCTGCATATCATATCGGATTTCAAGATTGATGTAGACTCTCCATACCCTATTCCCGAGCGGGACGCTATTCACCCCAAACCCGAGCTGCTGGATTATCCTCAGCACCGGATAAGGTATAAGCATTATGGCTACACCATCGAAAGAATGATCGAAAGGGCCAAGAAAATTGCCGATCCGGAGAAAAAGAAGAGCATGACCCAATCCATCGCCAACTTTATGAAAATGGCGTATGTGACCTGGAATAAAGATTCGGTAGAAGACGAAACCATCATAGCGGATCTCCGTGAGCTGTCCGGCGGCGAATTGCAGCTTGGACCTGATGTGAGCCTGACGAAGCTCGACTTCAAAACGCCGCCTCCGGGTGTGCGGACTAAAGGAGGCACTACACAACAAAACGGCAACGGCAAGAACAACAAAAAGCTAAAGAAAAAGAAGAAGCATTGAATGCGTTCGAAATACACGGCGGAAGGCCACTGAAAGGCGATATTATTCCCCAAGGTGCAAAAAATGAAGCCCTGCAAATCCTATCGGCGGTATTGCTTACTCCAGAAGAGGTAACGGTAAGCAACGTGCCGGATATCAAGGATGTCAACAAGCTCATTGAGCTGCTTGGCGACCTCGGCGTGCAGATCACCCGGAGAAGCAAGGATATGTATACGTTCCGGGCCAAGGATATTAATCTGGACTATTTTCGCTCGCCGGAGTTTAAAAGCAAAGGCAGCGGCTTACGCGGCTCCATCATGATAGTAGGACCGCTGTTGGCAAGGTTCGGACGTGCGGCCATCCCGAAGCCGGGCGGCGATAAAATTGGGCGTAGACGGCTGGATACTCATTTTCTGGGCTTTGAAAAACTGGGAGCCCGGTTTCAATATGATCCGGATGCCCACTTTTTCAACGTGGATGCCACCGACCTCAGGGGAACGTACATCCTGATGGACGAGGCATCTGTGACCGGTACGGCCAACATCGTGATGGCTGCGGTATTGGCTAAGGGGACGACCACCATTTATAATGCCGCTTGCGAGCCATACCTCCAGCAGCTGTGCAAGATGTTAAACCGGATGGGGGCGAAAATAAGTGGCATTGGCTCCAACCTATTGACCATTGAGGGGGTGGAATACCTGGGCGGAACCGAACACCGCATGTTGCCCGACATGATAGAAATCGGTTCCTTCATCGGCCTGGCTGCCATGACGGAATCGGAAATCACCATAAAAGATGTACACTATCACGAGCTGGGCATTATTCCGTCGGTTTTTGCCAAACTGGGTATTCAGTTTGAATTGCGCGGCGACGATATTTTCATCCCGTCCCAAAAGAGCTATACGATAGACACGTTTATCGATGGCTCTATTCTGACCATTGCTGACGCACCCTGGCCCGGCTTTACGCCCGACTTGCTGAGTATTGTACTGGTCGTCGCCACACAGGCGAAGGGACATGTGTTGATCCACCAGAAGATGTTTGAGAGCAGGTTGTTTTTTGTCGATAAGCTGATAGATATGGGGGCGCAAATCATCTTGTGTGATCCGCATCGGGCATCGGTAATCGGCCTTAATAAGGCGTTCAAACTGCGCGGAATTGAAATGACCTCACCGGACATCCGGGCGGGCGTTTCCCTTCTGATTGCCGCCCTCTCCGCACAGGGGAGATCGGTTATTCATAATATCGAGCAAATCGAACGCGGCTACCAGGATATCGAGGGCCGGCTACGTGCCTTGGGGGCAGATATCCGGCGTATAGACGCTAATCCCTTATCTCATTGAGAACAATTTAGCTGATTAATTGTTATTTTTTCCAGTGTAATTCAGAAATTGGTATTGATCGATATTTTTGCATAACAAATAGTTAACCATCAAATTACTTAATCGTTTAAAAATCATGGAAAAAGTACTCTTATCATTGGCCGCAGGGGCATGTTTATTGGTGTCATGCGTAAGCAATCCCGAAGGAAAGAAGGCAGAAACGACAGACAGCGTAGAAGCAACGGTATCCGGCTCTGGCAATGCGTTGACCGTGGACACAGCCGCATCTTCCGTGGTGTGGACAGGAAGAAAAGTAAGTGGCCAACACCACGGTACCGTCAAGATTAAAACCGGATCATTGACAGTAGACGGCGGAAAGCTTGTTGGCGGCAACTTCGTCATCGATCTGAATACCATCGATAATCAGGATTTGGAAGGGGAATACAAAGGGAAGCTGGAAGGACACCTGAAGTCAGCTGATTTCTTTGACGTGGAAAATCATCCGGAAGCTACTTTTGAGATAACCGGCGTAAAAGACGGTGCGGAAGCAGGCGTGGCGGTGATCTCCGGAAACCTAACGCTTCGCGGCGTGACGAAAAACATCACCTTTGATGCGCATGTAGCGGAAGCAAGCGATACGTCCCTACGAGCAACTGCTGACTTCAATATTGCGCGTGAAGACTGGGGAGTAAACTACGCCGGCCAGGCGGACGACCTAATCAGCAAAGAGATCAACCTGAAGATTACGCTGGTAGCTGGCGCATAAGCGTCAATAATATATATGCAGGAATTAGCAGAAGCCTGGGCCATTGAGTCCGGGCTTTTTGCTTATTCGGAGATAGCATTGATAATGTCATATTGTGTGATGATGGCCAGTTTGCCGGATTCGTCCTCGACCAATACCGCTTGATTGTCTTTATGGATGAGCGAAGAGATCTTATCGATGGATGTCCTGAGTTCCACGAAAGGAAACGGTGGGGTGCATATCTCAGCAACCTGAGCCGATCGTAACGCGGGGTTTTCCAGCAGGGCGTGCAGGATGTCAGCTTCCGTCACCTTGCCAATAACCATTCCATGCTGCGTCACCGGTATCTGTGAGATGTTGAGCGTCTTCATGATATTAAACGTTTCGATTACCGATTGTCCGACGTCTGCGGTGACGATGGGAACCTCGCCTCTTTTTTTCAGGATGGCCAACGCTGTTAGCTTTTCATCTTTGAGGAATCCACGCTCGCGCAGCCAATCGTCATTATACATCTTGGCCATATAGCGCGATCCATGGTCATGTAAAATGATGACCACAACGGCATCATCCGTGAGCTCGTCCTTGAGCTGCAAAAGGCCGGCTACAGCTGCTCCAGACGAATTACCGGCAAATATGCCTTCTTTCCGGGCGATTTCGCGTGTCATTAATGCCGCGTCTTTGTCCGTCACTTTTTCAAACCGATCGATGACCGAAAAGTCGACGTTTTTCGGCAGAAAATCTTCTCCGATACCTTCGGTGATATACGGATAAATCTCCTCTTTATCGAAAATGCCCGTTTCCTTGTACTTTTTGAAAACGGAACCATAGGAGTCGATGCCCCATACTTGTATGGCTGGATTTCGCTCTTTGAGGTATCTGCCGACACCGCTTATGGTACCTCCGGTACCTACACCGGCAATGAAGTGGGTAATTTTGCCCCCCGTCTGTTCCCATATCTCCGGTCCCGTTTGTTCATAATGTGCTTGGGTATTGGAGAGGTTGTCATATTGGTTGGCCTTCCAGGAGTTGGGGATCTCACGTTCCAGGCGGCTGGAAACGGAATAATACGACCGAGGATCATCGGGATCAACATTGGTGGGGCAAACAATGACTTCAGCGCCGAACGCACGCAGCGCATCGATCTTTTCCTTGGATTGCTTATCCGTAGTCGTAAAGATGCAACGATACCCTTTGATGACCGCGGCCATGGCCAGGCCCATGCCCGTGTTGCCGGAGGTGCCCTCGATAATGGTGCCACCTGGCTTAAGAAGCCCGGCCTGCTCGGCATCTTCAATCATTTTTACCGCCATACGATCTTTGATGGAGTTGCCGGGATTAGCGGTTTCCACCTTGAGCAATATGGTGCCCTTGATCCCTTTCGTAATGGTATTGAGCTTCACCAACGGTGTGTTACCAATGGTTTCTAAAATATTGTTGTACCACATCATCTGTCCCTTTGCTGGTGTTTAACAAAAATAAGAATAATAACGCTTTGGACGCACATAAGCAACCGTGCGGCGTCGTGGGTAGCGACCGCTGCGGCGGCGCGGCATATTCAAAATGCTTAAAAGCGAAATCCCGGAAGGTGTGCGGACCGATAAGCATACTAAAATTTCAGGTGTTTTACGGTCAACCCGTTGTTGATTAGCTGGCGCAAGGATTCAATGCCAATGGTGAGATGCGTTTCGACATATTGGGCAGTGACACTGGAGTCGCTCTCGACCGTTTTTACCCCTTCAGGAATCATGGGTTGGTCAGACACGAGGAGCAAAGCCCCAGTGGGGATTTTATTGGCAAACCCCACGGAAAAGATAGTCGCGGTTTCCATATCGACCAGCATGGCGCGGATGCTTTTGAGGTAACGCTTGAATGACCTGTCATGCTCCCAGACTCTTCTGTTTGTCGTATAAACCGTCCCCGTCCAATAGTCCAGTGAATGGTCGCGTATCGTGGTTGAGATGGCTTTCTGCAAAGCAAAAGCTGGTAGCGCAGGTACTTCCGGTGGGAAATAGTCATTGGACGTGCCCTCGCCCCGGATTGCCGCAATGGGCAGGACCAAATCGCCGATTTTATTCTTTTTCTTGAGCCCCCCTGCTTTCCCCAGAAACAATACGGCCTTAGGGGCGATGGCAGCGAGCAGATCCATGACCGTTGCAGCCATGGGGCTTCCCATGCCGAAATTGATGATGGTAATGCCTTCAGCTGTCACGCTTTGCATCGGCTTGTCAAGCCCCATGATGGGAGCGTTGTCATGCATCTCGGAAAACAGCTTGACATAGTTGGAGAAGTTGGTAAGCAGGATATACTCGCCAAATTCTTCCAATGGGCGACTTGTATACCGTGGCAACCAGTTGTTTACAATGTCTTCCTTTGTTTTCAATCCCGGCTTCACGGGGCTCTGTACAGGTTTTGTTTTGGCTCGTGACATAGCTATAAAATAAAAAACCCCCGCTTTAAAACGGGGGGTTAGGTTATGCTGCTTTCAGCTTTTTCAAATCAGATTTCTCAAATTTGTGTTTCGCATATTCAAGCGTTATATAAAGCTCTTTTTGCTCGCCCTTGCTTTTACTGGACGGAATTTCAAACATCGCGTCCAGCATGATGGCCTCACAGATGGACCGTAGTCCACGCGCACCAAGCTTAAACTCGTCGGCCTTATCGACAATGAATTGGAATACGTCTTCATCAAACTTCAGCTCGACCCCCTCATAATCGAACAGCTTTCTATATTGCTTTATCAACGCATTTTTCGGCTCCGTAAGAATATTCAACAACGTGTCTTTATCAAGGGGATTGAGGTAAGTCAATACAGGCAGCCTGCCGATTAGCTCTGGGATAAGCCCATAGTTTTTCAGATCCTGCGGTGTAATGTATTTATACAGGTTGTTCACGTCGATGTCGGCCTCGTCTTTATTGACCTTGTAGCCAATTGTCTGGGTGCGTAGCCGGTTGGCTATTTTTTTCTGGATGCCATCAAACGCCCCGCCGCAGATGAACAGAATGTTGTTGGTGTTTACGGCGATCATTTTTTGGTCGGGATGCTTGCGTCCGCCCTGTGGGGGCACGTTCACGATAGTTCCCTCCAATATTTTCAACAGCGCCTGCTGAACCCCTTCACCCGATACGTCGCGTGTAATCGACGGGTTATCACTCTTCCGTGCGATTTTATCAATCTCGTCGATGTAGATGATTCCCCGTTCCGCAGCGGCGACATCGTAATCCGCCGCCTGCAATAAGCGGGTGAGTATGCTCTCGACGTCTTCGCCCACATAGCCGGCTTCGGTAAGAACCGTGGCATCGCAAATGCAGAAGGGGACGTTTAGGATTTTGGCGATAGTCTTTGCTAATAACGTTTTTCCGGTACCGGTTTCGCCCACCATGATGATATTGGATTTTTCAATTTCAATCTCATCCTTGTCTACCTTCTGGTTGAGCCGCTTGTAGTGGTTGTATACCGATACGGCCATCACCTTTTTGGCGTCGTCCTGTCCGATGACGTACTGATCGAGGTGTTCTTTGATTTCAATAGGCCGTATAAGCTTCAACGTGGTTTGCAGCGCCTTGCTTTTACGAAGATTCATTTCCTCCGTCAGTATCTCACTGGCCTGCGTAATACAGCGGTCACAGATATGCGCTCCATCACCGGCGATGAGCATCAGCGCGTCCTGTTTCCGGATACCACAAAATGAACACGTTACTTCCTTCATGTTTTTTGCCATTTTTATTTCTCCTTTTTGGAGGTCAGCACTTCATCCACCATGCCGTGTTCCTTGGCTTCAGAAGAGGTCATCCAATAATCGCGGTCCGAGGAACGCTCTACCCATTCGTAGGTTTTTCCTGAGTGCTGCGAAATAATTTCGTAAAGTTCTTTTTTAAGTTTCAGCATTTCGCGGAGGTTGATCTCCATATCAGCTGCTACACCCTGTGCACCGCCGGAAGGTTGGTGAATCATGACCCGCGAGTGGGTCAGTGCTGCCCGCTTGCCTTTTGCGCCCGCGCAAAGCAGTACTGCACCCATGGAAGCTGCCATACCCGTACAGATAGTCGCTACATCCGGCGTGATGTATTGCATGGTGTCATAGATACCTAACCCGGCGTAAACGCTACCGCCTGGCGAATTGATATATATCTGGATGTCGCGATGGGCATCGGCAGATTGCAAGAATAACAACTGTGCCTGTATAATGTTTGCTACCTGATCGGTCACGGCATCGCCGAGGAAAATGATACGATCCATCATCAACCGGGAGAATACGTCCATTTGCGCGACGTTCAATTGCCGCTCCTCGATGATATAAGGGGTCAGTGAAGTCGGCGTCTTGCGCTCTACACGGGAGATGAAGCTGTCTACATGTTGGCTGCCAATCCGATGGTGCTTGATTGCATATTTCCTGAATTCGTTTTTATCAATACTCATTTCTTATTTGTATTAAATTGCTAAGATAGGTTATTTCGTTCAATTTATGTATACCAACATGGTATCAACTTCATTGGACAAACATCGAGCCACTACGCGTTGGCTGCGGGGCAACTGTCAAAATGCCGTGTGACCGTGCTGCCAGACTGTCTGCATCGTCGGGAGCGCTTGCGGGGTTTGCCTACGGCAGATAATCCGGCAGATCGTCCAGAAAATTGATGTCGCCTTGCTCAAAATCGATGCGGCAATAGAAATGTTGCAAGCCGTTGCTGACCAATAGCAAAGGGATTCGATGTATGGTGTTGTAGTGTGCGATCTGTTCGAAAACACGTTGAGTAATCTTGACGGAAGGTGCCTTAAACTCGGCAAGCAGGATCTTATTTCCCAGGGTATCGTAGATAACCAAATCGCTTCGCCTCGGCATTTCGTTCAATTTAAGTCCACCTTCAATCTTGATCAGTGCCTTCGGGTATTTTTTGGTGTGGATGAGGTGCTGTATCCAATGCTGGCGCACCCACTCTTCAGGCGTCAGGACAAGCTGTTTTTTTCGCAACTCATCAAAGATAAATAGCCTCGTGCCGTCCCGCCGGATTTTGGCCGCATATGCGGGAAGATTGAGTGGAATGGGGGTGAACATCCTGCAAACTTAGCCAACTTGTGGATAAATGACAAGTCATCGCCAAGCCGCATCATCGAAAACTTTTTTGCAGCTGGAACATAATGTTTAATTTGGCGACGCGAAATCAGAGGGAAACTAAATGGACGCCAATCAGATCATCACGGACATCAAGGGGGGAAGGCTCCAACCGGTATATTTGCTGCACGGAGAGGAACCGTATTACATTGATTTGGTGAGTGATTATATCGAGGAGCACGTGCTCAACGAAGCCCAGAAGGGGTTTGACCAAACGGTGCTTTACGGGAAGGACACCGATTTTACCACGATTGTGAACGCCGCCAAGCGCTATCCCATGATGAGCGACTATCAAGTGATTGTTGTAAAAGAAGCCCAGCATCTCAAGTGGAAAGACGATGAACTGTTCTTAGCCTACCTGGAAAACCCGATGAAAAGCACCGTATTGGTGCTGGCCCACAAACACGCGAAATTCGATAAACGCAAGAAAAGTTATAAACTGGCGGAGAAGATCGGGGTGGTGCTGGAATCAGCCAAGCTTTATGACGATAAAGTAGCGCCGTGGATCACCGCGTTTGTGAAGGACAGGGGATGGCGAATCCATCCGCAAGCAGCGGCAATGATGGCCGAATACCTGGGCAATGATTTGGCGAAGGTGGTTAATGAATTGGAAAAGCTGATGCTCAATGTGCCCAAAGGACAGGAAATCACGGCGGCTGACATCGAACGCAATATTGGGATAAGCAAAGATTTTAACGTTTTTGAACTCAACACGGCCTTAGCTAAACGAGACATCGGAAAGGCTTTCCAGATTGTGGCTTATTTTGCCGCAAATCCGCGGAGCAGCCCTATTCAGGTAATCCTCGGAGCCATGGCGGGCTATTTTACCAAAATTTTGAAGTACCATTACCTTCCAGACAAATCGCCGCAGGCCGTGGCGCGGGAGCTCGGTGTGCATCCGTTTTTTACCAAGGAGTACGATATGGCGGCCCGCAGTTACAACCGCCGCAAGACGTTCGATATCATTGCCTACCTCCGCGAGTATGACCTCAAGTCAAAAGGGCTAAATGCGGTAAATGTCGAACAAGGTGACTTACTCAAGGAATTAGTGTATAAAATCTTGTATTAAAAATGAAGAATCGTTGTTTTTTTGCAGCTATCGGATTATTGATTGGTTTTTGCTTTCATGCGCAAGCCCAGCAACGGGGTACATATACGTTGTTGCAGGCGGGAGGGCTCTTTGGCCTGTCGACGACCAGCGACCAAAGCCCCATGCATGGCTATCAGTTTCAATTTTCTTTCGGTCGCAACTTTTATGATGACGTGTATGTAGGCCTTGGCATCGGTACTGATGTTTACCGCGGCCGGACGACATTGGCCGACGGCACCCGATCCACCCGCCGGGTAAACACCTTGCCGATATTTGCCGACGTGCGGTTGCCTCTCGCCCAGCTGTCTCCCTTAGGCACAGTCGGCGTGCTGGCCAACGTCGGGTATGCACCAAGCATCGGCAGCGATTATTTCAAAGGATTTGTTGGTAAAGTAGGCGTTACTTACGGCCACCTGCTGATGGAAGGTTCGGATCTGTTGTTCAGCGCCGGTTATGGCTTCCAGCAGTTTGATACCCGCTTTTTGGGCAACACCTTTAGTCAGCACAACGTATTCCTTACCGTGGGGCTGTTCATCCATTGATTATGCGCCGCAGCGTAGTTTAAGCGTACATCGCTTCGCGCTGTTCTTTTATAGCTTCACTACTGATGTAATCGTCATAACTCATCAGCTTATCGATGATGCCGCGCGGTGTAAGCTCAATAATCCTGTTGGCTACGGTTTGGGTCAGTTCATGGTCGCGCGACGTAAACAGTATACTGCCCCGGAAATCGTTCATGCCATTGTTGAGTGCCGTAATCGATTCGAGATCGAGGTGATTGGTTGGTTCGTCAAACAACAGGGCGTTGGCCTGTTGGAGCATCATCCGCGAAAACATGCAACGCATTTTTTCGCCTCCGGAGAGTACCGAACACTTTTTGAGCACTTCCTCACCCGAAAACAGCATCTTGCCCAGGAAACCGCGGATAAACTGTTCGTCTTTATCGGTGGAAGAATATTCCCGCAGCCAGTCAATGAGATTTTCATCCTTGCCATCAAAATAGGCGCTATTGTCCATCGGGATATCCGCAATACTGATGGTCACTCCCCATTTGAAACTGCCGTTGAAATCAAGGTCTCTGCCTGTAAGAATGTCGTAAAATGCCGTTGTAGCCAGGCTGTTCTGCGACAGTACGGCGATTTTATCGCCTTTGTTGACCATGAACGTTACATCGCTGAAAAGCACGTCGCCACTCAATGTTTTGCTCAGGTTTTCAACCTGTAAAATCTGATCACCGGCTTCACGCGCCATCGTATTGAACATGATGGCCGGATACTTCCTGTTTGACGGTTTGATTTCTTCCAGATTGATCTTGTCCAGGGCCTTCTTTCGGCTGGTCGCTTGTTTTGATTTCGAGGCGTTTGCGCTGAAGCGGCGGATGAATTCCTGGAGTTCCTTGACCTTATCCTCCATTTTCTTATTCTGCTCAGCACGTTGCTTCGCCGCCAATTGGCTGGATTCATACCAGAAGGTGTAATTGCCGGTATAGATGGTCATCTTTCCAAAGTCAATGTCTACAACATGTGTACACACGGCATCGAGGAAATGCCGGTCGTGGGATACCACGAGCACGATGGCTTCATATCCTGCCAGAAAATCTTCCAGCCAGGCAATCGTCTCGATATCGAGGTCGTTGGTCGGCTCGTCCAACAACAAGATATCCGGATTGCCAAATAGCGCCTGCGCCAATAATACACGTACCTTTTGATTGCCGTCTAGTTCTTTCACCAGCTTGTAGTGCAGGTTTTCGTCAATGCCCAGGTTGCTGAGCAATGTCGCGGCATCGCTTTCGGCATTCCAGCCATCCATCTCTGCAAAACGGGCTTCTAGCTCGCCGGCGCGCTCGCCATCCGCATCCGAAAAGTCTTCTTTAGCATATATCGCATCCTTTTCCTTCATGATGTTATACAGCTCTTGATGGCCCATGAGTACCGTCTCAATGACCGAAAATTCATCAAACGCATAGTGGTCTTGTTTGAGCACGGCCATGCGTTCTCCAGGCGTGAAGCTTACCGACCCTGTTGTGGGGTCTACATCACCGGAAATGATTTTTAAGAAGGTAGATTTCCCGGCACCGTTAGCACCGATAATGCCGTAACAATTGCCTTGAGTGAACTTCAGGTTGACGTCTTCAAACAGCACGCGCTTGCCATAGCGAAGCGAAAGATTCGATACATTAATCATGGTGCAAAGGTACGGTTTAAATACGAGGTATGAAATATAGGTGACTATTGAAAAGGGGATACGATTTGAAACGGAGCTACCCGCTGATGCGGTGAGGCATCATCAATTCGGTTTGCAGCACCACGTTTTCGAAATCATAGACTGGATAACGGCTTTCAATGAGCTGTATAAGCATTTCCATCGCCATGCGGCCCATTTCGAATGCCGGCTGGCGCACACAGGTAAAATTGGGCTGAAGCAAATCCAATACGTCTGAATTGGAAAATCCTGCGACAGCAGGGTGCTCGCTCTTTGGCGCGAGCTTATTATAAGCGCTTAAACAGCCCATGCTCAACCGGTCACTCGCCACGAAGACAGCGTCCGGCCTTTCGGGCAGACTAAGGAAGTACCGTACGGCTTCCTCGACCTCCTGCTGTATACGCCCACCGTGGTGGCAACAGCGGATAAATGATTCATCCAGCGCGAGGCCATTTTGCCGGAGTGCATCCTCATAGCCTTCAAGCCGCTCAGCAGTAATGGACAGGTGCGGGGCGTTGGCTAAATGGGCTATCTTCCGGAAGCCCCGGTCAATCAGCGATTGCGTCGCCTTCATGGCTCCTTCACGATTATTGGATGTGACCGTATGGGTTTCAAAGGCATCGATGATGCGATCGAAAAAGACAATCGGCAACCCCTGCTCGTGCAGGTTGACGATATGTGAGAAATCCTTGGTCTCCGCCGACATGGAAATGAGCAGCCCATCGACAGCCCTGTTGGCCAGGTGTTGCATATTGACCACCTCGCGCTCATAGGCGTCGTGGCTCTGGGAGATGATGACGTGGTACCCCTTGCCATAGGCAACGGATTCGATGCCATCGATAGCTTGTGAGAAAAAGCTGTTTGCAACCTCACACACCACGACACCAATGGAATAACTGCGCCCCTGACGCAGGCTCGATGCCATCGGGTTGCGGCGGTAGTTATGCTTTTCCGCATATTCGATTACGCGTTTCTTCGTCTCCTCGTTGATCTCATAACTGTCGCTAAGTGCACGGGATACCGTGGAGGGCGAAAGCTCCAACGCCTGCGCGATGTCTTTAATCGTGATGGGTTTGAACACGGTTTAATTTAGTTATTTGACAAACTTAGTTAATTCATTCCTTATATACAAGTAACACAAGCAGTGAATAGGCGCACATGGCGTGGCCAACGCCCGGTCTTCCCCCGCAATCGATACCGGTATCGATTGCGTAGTTTTTTCTACGGCTCGCGTGGTGTTTGGTCTTGCAAATCCGGTAAACTTGCACAGTCGTATTCGCCGTAATGCGACCAACGGCCATCGTTTAAGAAAATGCAAATGGCTAAACCAAGTATAAGCGATAGCAATCAGCGATTATGAGGCATTACGTACTGTTGATTTTTACGTTGTTGGTCGTCCCAGGCCAACGCAGCTATGGCCAAGGTATGGTGAGTGGAACGGTTACAGACCAAGTGACCCAACAGGCGGTTGCCGGCGTGCGTGTTTTGGTGAAAGAGACCGGAAGCACCGTTCAGACTGATGAATCGGGACGGTACCGGGTACAGGTTTCGGCAGGCCTATCGGCCGTGGCGTCGGGCGCCGGTCCTGAACCACGGGTGCCTCGGTCGAAGCAGTTGGCACGCAGTGGTCGGACACGCCACATGCTTGATACCGTTTTTCGGGGCTGGTGCCCGCTTACCGTTGCCCCGAACAAAGCGGGTCTGACGGGGATTAGGGATACCGGTTTCACGCCGGAAAAAGAGTTTCAACGTATGTTGAAAAGCTATCCCTTCATTCGACTGGTTCGGGAACAACCGCATCGAAGCGAGGTAGTCCGTGATGTACCGTATGGAGATGCGGATAATTGGGAATTAGTCGCAGACATTTATCCTGCCGAGGGCGTTGAAGGTAAGGCGCCGGCCGTGCTGCTGATCTTCGGTGGCGGATGGAGGAGTGGCGACAAACGCCAACTGGGGCCGTTGGCCCAGCGGTTGGCCGCCGAAGGATTCAGTTGCGTGACGATTGATTACCGGCTATCTACGCATGCGCTGTATCCCGCTGCGGTATGCGATGTGAAAACCGCACTACGTTGGATGCATAAGCATGCCGATAGTTTACGTATCGATCCGCATCGAATCGCGGTGCTGGGCTTTTCCGCTGGCGGCCAGCTTGCCGCATTGGCGGGCACGACAGCGGGAAATCCGGAGCTTGCGCTGGCTTGCGGTGGAGTCGGCGGAGACCGGGTGCAAGCCATCATCGATATTGATGGCATCCTGGCGTTTATCCATCCCGAATCTGGGGAAGGCGACGACACCAAATCCACCTCTGCCGCCACCTATTGGTTTGGATACACCAAATACGAACGGCCGGACCTGTGGGTGGAGGCCTCACCGTTGACACACGTTTCGGAAAATACACCTCCCACGCTGTTTATCAACAGTTCGGTGGATCGCATGCATGCCGGCAGAGACGATTTTATACGAGTATTGGACGAACACGGAATTTATCACGAAAGGAAAGTCTTCGCCGATGCGCCCCATTCCTTTTGCTTGTTCGAACCCTGGTTTACGCCGATGTTGGAGACGATTACCGCCTTTTTGAACAGGGTGATGGCTGCCGGATCGACCGCAGGTCACTGATGGTGTTCCACCCATTTCTTGTAGCGCTTGATGACCGTGTCGCCCCATCCGCCATACCAAGCATAGCCCACGCGGCGTTCGTTTTCGACCGCTTCCAACTTTTTCTTGGGTTGGCCGTCGCGCCCCGCGAACAGCGGTTGTTGCTCTGCAAGGTCATAAAACCGTGCCCAGATAACTTCCCCCGGAGCAACGACCAATACCCGGTCTCTTCCCGTAGGCTGATCCGGTGCCACCACGATTTTTGTCGTGTACCCCTCGATGTCATGTTCGGTAAACCACCGAACGCCCTGGTGTATGGCTTGCTTTACGCGCTCGCTCGGCGCTGTTAATGCCATGAGAAACATGAGGATATTGGCCGATTCGGACGTGGCTAACGATGGCAGTTCGTAGGCCCGTGCGGTGGCGGGTTTGAGGCTATCTTTGTCATATTGGGCTGCCCAGATAGTCCTTTTCCCGTCAATCTCAACCTGCGTGGCAAGTATGTTTTCGACCCCTTTGAGTACCGCTCGCTGAGCCCGCTTGCGATACCTCCTTCCGAAAACCGGCCCATATTCGCCGTCGGCGACGGCCTTTAGCAGCGTCAGCACATTGAAGATGGCATCGTCATTGTACGTGATCTGCGAGCGGTAAAAGCGTGTGTCAGGAAAATATTGCGGCCATCCACCGCCGGGGTATTGGGCTTTCAGCAGGTAATCGACCCCGCGACGGGCGGCGTCGGCATAACGGGCATTTCCTGTTTTCCTGTGTGCTTCAAGGAGGTAAATGACTTCCTTGGTCGTTGCACCGTTGTCAATTGTGGCATCATCGGCCTCTTTTTGCTTCCACGCCAGCCTGCGTTCGCCTTCGCTGAATGGGCGCCGATAATCGACGGCCTTGCCGTCGAAGGTTTTGGACCACCCGCCATAGGACCGTTGGAGTAGCAGCATCTGTTCGGCCACACTATCTGCCACGGCCGTTTGCGCAGCGGCTCCGGTGTTGGCCGCCAATACGGCCAGCCACATCGTGGTGATGTGCCGGATCGTTAGTGCGGTCAATCTGGATGTTGCCATCATACTATTATTGAGCTAAAGGGGTCACCCTGAACCAATCGACGTCCATCCAGCCGGCATCATTGATGGTTTCGGTGCGGGTACAGAACAGGCCGACTTTTGCGCCGATCCAGTGGCCTTCAACAGCTTGGAATGGCTCCCCGGCCTCGCGGTAATCGCGGCCGTCCATACTATAAAAAAACCGGCACTGTCCGCCTTCGGCTACCACTACCCGAAGGTAGCATGCGCCGCTTTCCAGCTTCGTGATGACCGCCTCCTCTTCGGGTTTCCCCTGATGTGCGCCATTGGCAGTGGTTTGCACCAGCGCAATGCCATCAGCATCTTTACGGAAGGCCAACGCCGCGTAGCTTCTCCCCATAATGACCAAGCCGGCTTTTTCGCCCAGCAGTTTGTCAGGGTGTGGTGTAAATTCAATTTTGGCGGTCGCTACAAACGCCGGGGCCGGAAATTTCTGCATGAGAACGTTTGGGGTTTCATAGAGATTGCGCGCCCCGTTTGGCACCTGCTGTGCGTAGAGACGCAACACGCCCTTGTCTGGGTAAAGGAACGACCACGTGGCCTTTGGATTGGCTTGCCATTGCCATTGCAGCCCCATGCGCAGGCCGTTGAATTCATCACTTTCTGCAGGCGTGGCAATGGGATGGGGCTGCCCTACATTCGGTTTTCGGTGCGTCAATACGGGTTCACCATAGCCCTTATTTTCCCGGTCGGTACCGATCACGGGCCACCCGTCTTTCCAGACCATGGGTTGCAGGTGAGTGACGCGGCCGTACACGCCTTTGTCTTGGAAATGAATAAACCAGTCTTCGCCGGTTTGGGTATCGACCCACCCGCCCTGGTGAGGGCCATTGATGGCTGTGGCGCCTTGATGCAATACCATGCGGCGTTCATAAGGACCGTAAAGTTGCGTCGACCGCAAGACGGTTTGCCAGCCGGTGGCAACGCCGCCGCCAGGGGCGAAGATGTAATAGTAGCCATCGCGCTTGTAAAATTTGGGGCCTTCGATGGTAGGGTCCAACTCGTGGCCGTCATAGACAATCACGCCTTCGTCGAGTGTCCGGGTGGCCGCTGCATCCATGCGCTTGATAGCGAGGACGCTTTTGATGCCCGCGCGGCTGCCGGCATAGGCATATACGAGGTAAGCCTCGCCGTCTTCATCCCACATCGGGCATACGTCAATGATTCCTTTGGCAGGCTCCAGTAGCACGGGCGCCTCCCATTCACCGAAGGGATCGCTGGTCTTGACGCGGTAAATGCCAAAATCCGGATCGCCCCAGAAAATATAGTACTCACCGTCGTGATACCGGATGGAAGGAGCCCATACGCCATTGCCGTGCTGGGTTTTTTCGAAATGCTCAAACGGCGGCTGGCGACGCAAGGCATGCCCCACGAGCGTCCAGTTGACCAAGTCTTTGGAATGAAGGATGGGAAGGCCGGGCACGGCGTCGAAGCTGGAAGCGGTCATGAAGTAATCATCTCCTACCCGCATCACGTCGGGGTCCGAGTAATCGGCATGCAAAATGGGGTTTTTATAGGTCTCATCGCCCTGGTCTGCCACCCACACTTCCGAAACCTGTTGCGCAAGGATAGGGTGGAGAACGGTATTTACACCGAAATACATCATGATAAAAACCGATATAATCCCAGCAGTCTTCATATTATTGATAAGCAATTGATAGGTCTGAAAATCAGTTTTGAGCCACGGCAGACACCCGTTCGGGCGTCGATGTGCGACACAAGGATAGGCAGTTTATGGAATATTCGGAAGCTCCGATACAGAAATAACTACGCAATCGTTACCGAATTCATCCGGAGACCCTACGGATCTGTCTGCAAACGATATCGGTATCGTTTGCGTAATTTTATCCGGCCCGACAGTCGTTGTTTTGGCTGGATTCCCCTTATACTTGCGCTTACGATATCGGGCCATGTTTAAACGTACCCGATTATACCAATTAGTTGAATCTATCACACAGGTGACCATGTTGATTTTGAAGTATCGCGTCTTCCCGGTTTGGTTCTTGCTTTCCGTTTGCCTGGCGCTGTTTGGACAAACGGGCGAGTTGGTGGTGGCACAGGACGGTACTGGCAATTACAGCACCGTGCAGGAGGCTATCATGGCGGTTCCGGATATGCGCAGTGTGCGTACCGTCATCCGCATAAAACCCGGTGTTTACAAGGAAAAGCTGGTTTTGCCTGATTCAAAGACGAATGTTTCGTTCATTGGCGAAGATGCGCGCACGACGATACTCACATATGATGATTACGCCAGCAAAAAAAACCGGTTCGGTGAAGCTATGGGCACATCGGGTTCCTCTTCGTTCTTCGTTTTTGGCGATGGATTTTATGCGGAAAACATCACATTTGAAAACAGCGCAGGGCCGGTGGGGCAGGCAGTAGCCGTCCGCGTGAGTGCAGATCGGGTGTTTTTTAACAGATGCCGCTTTTTGGGACACCAGGATACGCTTTATCCGCAGTTAGACGGGAGCAGGCAGTACTACAAGGACTGTTACATCGAAGGGACAACCGATTTTATTTTCGGTGCGGCAACCGCGCTCTTCCAATCGTGCGAGATCCACTGCAAACCGGGTGGATCGTACATGACAGCAGCCTCTACGCCAGATACCGTTCCATACGGTTTTGTGTTTAAAAACTGCATCGTTGGCGGCGAAGCCCCTCCACAATCTACTTACCTGGGGCGGCCTTGGCGCCCGTATGCAAAAACCGTCTTCATGGATTGCCGCATGAGCGAGCAGATTCGGCCGGAAGGCTGGCATAACTGGGGGAAGGCGAGCAATGAGCAGACGGCCGGCTATGCCGAGTACAACAACCACGGGGAAGGGGCGCTACGGGGAAGGCGCGTATCCTGGGCGCATGAGCTGACCGCCGCACAAGCTGAATATTATACGGAAGAACGGATATTGGATGGATGGAGTCCTGATGAACCATGACGGTGTCCGACTGATTAACGAATATATTTTACCAATTATTAACTTATAGTAAAACCAAGTATGCGTAAATTAGTGTTAATGATTTTGCTGGTGGTGTGCGGGAAAGCCTATTTGGCCGCCCAAACCAGGCAAATTAGCGGGCGGGTCACGGATAGCGACGGTATGCCGCTGTCGGGGGTGAGTGTCGCCATCGTAGGGACCACGCAAGGCACGAGCTCGGGGGAAGATGGAACGTTCAGCTTAGCGATACCCGCAACGGGCGACGTACGGATCCAGCTCCGCTTCATTGGATTCAAAGAACAGCAGGTGTCCGTCGGACAGCAACAGCAGGTGATCGTCGTGATGGAGGAAGATGAAGCGGCGATGTTGGACGAAGTGGTGGCTGTGGGGTATGGAACGGTGCGTAAAGGGGATCTGACCGGTTCTGTCGGAACCGTGAGCGCCGACGACCTCGTGGCGCGAGGCACTACATCGGTCATGGGGGCACTTCAGGGAACGGTGGCCGGTGTGGATATCAGCAGCAATTCGGTTCGTCCCGGTGGAAGCTTCAGCATCCAGATCCGTGGGCAGAACTCCTTGCAGGCCGGGAATCCGCTGTACGTGGTCGATGGCGTGGTGACATCGAATATTGATTTTCTGAACCCGGCGGATATCGAGCAGATCGATATTTTGAAGGACGCTTCTTCTACAGCGATTTATGGCTCAAGGGGTTCAAACGGCGTCGTCATCGTACGGACGAAAAATGCGGGAACACCCGGCGCCGAACGGACGACGGTCACCTATGATGGTTTTTATGGTATTCGGCAGCTGGCAAGAATTCCCGATTTCATGGATGGCAGGGAATGGGTGGATTTCCGGACCTCGGCTTATTATACGTTCGAAGACGGGCGCTATGTATTGGCAACGCCGCAAGCGATTCTTCAAAACAGCCCGCTGCTGGAAAGCAGGTTGTATAATGAGCAATATGAGGATTGGCTCGATTTGGGTACGCGGTCCGGACAGCAACAAAACCACTACATCGGCATTGCAGGAGGCTCGGAAAAGATGAATTATAACCTTGGCGTGGGATACCAGAATGAGGAGGGAAACTTCGTGCGCGAAGACCTTAACCGCTACACTTTGAAGCTTGCCGTGGAGCACAGGACATCGGATTATTTTTCAGCCGGTGCCAGCGTAAACCTGGTGCATGGAGTAAACAATTATGGAAGTGAAACCGGCTACCGTGATATCCTGCGGATGCCGCCCATCTTGTATGCCTACGATGACCAAGGAAACTTGATTGACCAACCCGGCATTGCGGAGTCCATTCAGGGCACCGGTAACTTCACCAGCTCGCCTAATCCGCTCAACGAAATCAACAGCGGCACGCAGGAGGTGCGGCAATATGATTTTCTGGGCAGCATTTTTGCAGAATTGCGGCCCATGGAAAATCTCTCCATCAGGAGTACATTCCTGCCACGATTTAACCGGACGAGAGATGGCCGGTACTATGGGGTGGTGTTGGGCCAACGCAACCAAGACTATGCTTACCAGTCGAACACAGAAGCTTTCGAATGGACGTGGGACAACGTTATTAACTATGACAAGCAGTTCAATGAGGACCATCGCCTGAACGTGTCACTCATCCAGAGTGCTTACAAGACCCGTTTCGAGCGCATACAGGCAGCCGCAAACGACTTGCCATACCGCTCTTGGTGGTACAACCTTTTTAGCGGTAATTTCATGCCCGGGAGTTCGAATACGGCCTATAGTGAAACGACATTGCTGTCGTATGCCGCAAGGGCCAATTACGACCTGAAGGGCAAGTACCTGCTTACCGCTACGGTCCGCTATGACGGCAGCTCTAAGCTGCGGGATAAATGGGAGGCGTTTCCCTCGGCCGCACTAGCCTGGCGCATTTCGGAAGAAGATTTTATGCAGCGGGCCAATTTTCTGAGCGATTTAAAAGCACGGTTCAGTTTCGGTTATTCGGGTAACAACAACGGCATCAGTGCCTTCGGTTCCCAACAAACACCTGAAACCGACGCCTTAGTGTGGTATGACTATGGAAGCGGGGCGGTGACAGGTTTTGCGCCCGGAAGACCCGTAAACCAGTCAATAACCTGGGAAAAGACGCGTGAAATAAATGTTGGATTGGATTTTGGCTTATTCAATAACCGGCTGAGTGGGAGCGTGGATTGGTATGATAAATTGTCCGATGGGCTGCTGATGCAACGGACCTTGACGGTTGAGTCTGGCGTGCCGTGGATGATTGACAACATCGGTTCGGTAAATAACCGGGGCGTGGAGGTGGCACTCAACTCCACAAACGTGCGTACCACCGATTGGGAATGGACCACATCGTTGATGTTTTCCCGGAATAAGAATGCTATTCGTACCCTGTATGGCCGGGCAGAAGATGTGGTGGGTGAGGCTCGGTTTATCGGACAGCCAATCAATGTCATCTACGATTACCGGATCATCGGGCTCTGGCGGATGGACCAATTGGCGGAAGCTACCGCCTGGGGGCAACAGCCTGGACAGGCGATAGCTGATGATACGGACGGCGATGGTGCGATTACTCCCGCCGATCGGGTGATACTGGGATCGCCAGATCCAACGTGGTTTGGTAGCTTTACGTCAAACCTCCGGTACCGTAACTGGGATTTTTCTTTTAACCTCTATACGCGACAAGGTGTGTTTGTAAATGATCGGTTTCTGGAAGAATTCGGCCCGGATAACGTACAGCGGGGCCGGCCGAAGATCCGCTACGACTATTACATACCGCCGGCCGTTCCGCGATACGATTGGAATAACTGGGGTACGCATGCCGATGGCCGCCCCCAAGCAGTATGGGGAGACAGCGGAACCGGCAATGAAGCCGCACAATATCCGCACCCGCAGAATAAGGGACCGTATTATGGCGGCAACGGACGGTACACTGATGCATCGTTCGTAAAGGTGCGCAACATTATTTTGGGTTATTCATTGCCGCAAAACGTGATTTCAAAATGGGGCATGTCGCAGTTCCGGATTTATGCAAACGTGCTCAATCCCTTTACCTTTACGAACTATGAGGGGTGGGATCCGGAATATGCCACTACAGCGCTGGCCAGCGGGAACGGCCCGAGTAATATCACGTACCAATTGGGCGTAAATGTTAGGTTTTAATTTGGATAGAAATTATGAATAAGTTCAGTTTGGTTATCCTGTGTTTGTTGGTCGCCACGGGGTGTACAAAGTTCTTGGAAGAGGACAACTTGGGTGGAATAACGAACGAGGAGTTTTATCGCATGGAGACGGGGTACGAAACCCTTGTGACCGCTTCTTACAGTTCGTTGCGGACGACATTCAGGACCACGCCGTGGCTGCTATTGGCGGGTACCGACATGTATCAGATGAACAGGGGGTTCGAAAACCGGGCGCTGATGGAGTATACGCAACTTTTTGCGGACAATGGCGACGTGTTGACCTTTTATCGGAATTGCTATAACGCCATACAGACCACTAATATCGGATTGTACTACAACGCGTTGGTCGAAACGGATGAGACCAAGAGGGCCATGTGGAGGGCCGAACTTCGCTTTTTGCGGGCGTTCTACCACTTTTTGTTGATTGAGCAGTTTGGGGGCATCATCATCAACGACGAGCCTACCCTGGAGGGGCCACGCATGAATCTGCCGAGGGCTTCGCTGGCCGATGCTTACCAATTTGTGATTGCCGAGCTGGAAGCCGCGCTGCCCGACTTGCCGGACGATCGCACACGGGCGAATAAAACGGCGGCGAACCACTACCTGGCCAAGGCATACCTCACCCGGGGCTGGGATCTGGGGCAAACCACTGATTTCGAGCGTGCCAAGGTATATGCCGAAGCAGCTATAGCTGGTTACACGATTTCCATTCCTTTCGACCAATTGTGGAGTCCTACAAATGAAAATAACGAGGAAGTCATTTTTGCCGTGCAATATGACAGCGAATCCATTGCCAGCCCAACAGATGGCAACGACCAGCAATCTCTCTTTGGTCCATACCTTGGCGGTCCGGAATTGAACCATAAATACATGAACTCGGCATTTATGCCCTCGTGGAGCTTGCACACCTTTTTCGGTGAAAACGATGCCCGCTATGAGGCGACTTTCATGCTGACGATTTACGACCAGTATTTCGATTACTATGACAACAACAAAAATAAAGATGAACTATTGATTCGTGCATACTACCCCAGGGTTTGGGGGCGCGAATACACGACCGCTGATTCGTTGGACTGGGTGGCGGGACGGGAACACCAAATCGCCAGCAATTTCAGGTATTATCCCTTCAAATATAACGAAGAAGCATACCGGGCGGCTTATCAGATTGATATGAATTCGCCGGTCATTAAAAAATTTGATAGTCCGTCAACACGCCATGTGTTTAACACGCAGGCCAGCGTGAGGGATATCGTGCTTGCCCGCACCGCGGAGACTTACTTCCTGTACGCGGAGGCGTGTATCGGGCTGAATGATTTCGCTACGGCGGCACAATATGTGCAATCAGTGCTTAACCGGCCCGGCAATGCGAAGGATGGAGGGACGTTGCTGCCCAGTCAGTCAATTGCCGCCGCCTCGGGCCAAAGCGAGGCCTTGGATGCCTACCTCATAGAAAGCGCCAAAGAGTTTGCGGGCGAGTACCTTCGGTGGCCCGAGCTGAGGCGGACGGGGAAATTGAAGGAATTCTGTGGGGCCTATAACTATGATATCAGACGAGTGGGGGTCGATAATGCGTTCCGCGGGGTGGATGGACAGGACAAAATCTACCGGCCTATCCCACAAACTGCAATCGACATCAACGAGGCTGATATCACCCAGAATCCTGGATACCAGAACTAAACAACAACTAAATATGACAACTTTTTCAAGAAGAGACTTTTTGTATGCGTTGAGCATGCTGGCAGCTGGGACGGCAGTCAGCATGCCTGGTACCGCCTTCGGCATGCAGCGCCGGCTCCGGGTGGTGCTGGTCGGCACGGGGGTGCGCGGCATTTCATTTTGGGGCAAAAGGCTGGTGGAGCAATATCCGGATTTGCTGGAGTTCGTCGGGCTCAGCGATATCAATCCGGGCCGGCTTGCCTACGCCAAGACATACATGGGGGTAAACTGCCCCACGTTTGTCGATTTTGATGAGATGGTACAGCAAGTAAAACCGGACCTCATTATCGTGTGTACGAAAGACTCGACGCACCATGAGTTTATCATCAAGGGGCTAGCTGCTGGCTGCGACGTCTTGACCGAGAAACCGCTTACTACTGATGAAGTGAAGGCCCAAGCTATCCTGGATGCCGAACGCAAGTATGGCAAGAACCTAATTGTCGGTTTCAACTACCGGTGGAGTCCCTACATGACGAAAATTAAGGAATTGCTCCAGCAGGAGGAGATCGGAGATATCACGTCGGTAGACTTCAACTGGTATCTGAACGTGCACCATGGGGCTTCCTATTTCAGGCGCTGGCACGGCTTAATGAACAGTGGCGGCTCGCTGTGGATACACAAAGCCACACATCATTTCGACTTGTTGAATTGGTGGCTTGATGCTGAACCGGAGGAAGTCTTTGCTTATGGGGCGCTCGAACATTACGGAAGCAACGGCCCTTTCCGCGGCAAAAGCTGCCGCAGTTGCCCCCATAAGCAGGAGTGTGTGTACTATTGGGATATCACCAAGGACAGCCATAGTATGAAGCTGTATGTGGAAAATGAGGAACACGACGGCTATATCCGCGATGGCTGCGTATATAGGCATGAGATTGATATTTATGATAAGATGTCTGCACAAATTAAATACGCCAACAATGTGGTAGCTAATTATTCGCTCACGACATATTCGCCATTTGAAGGGTGGCGTATCGCGTTCAATGGGCATAAAGGGCGGATCGAAGCGTGGCTGGATATCCCTTGGATGAAAAACGACGAGCTGGATCAGGAAAGCCTGCACGCCGCGGAAATGGAGCAGTCGAAAAATGAGGATATGATACACGAACCGCTCGTGCTCTATAAAAGCTGGTCCGACTACAAGGTGATCCAGGTTGCCAGCGAACGGAGTGGGCATGGAGGCGGAGACCGGCGGTTGCATGATAAGATCTTCAAGGACAAGCATGCGCCTGATCCCTATGGCCACGCGGCAGGTGTGCGGGATGGGGCGATGTCCATTTTGATCGGCGTAGCTGCCAGGAAAAGTATTGAAACCGGCGCGCCGGTGAAGATCGCTTCGTTGACGGACTTGAAGCCTATGCCCAAACGCATGGCCTAACGTTAGTTGAATGATGATACAACGATTGGCGAAATGGATAGTGATGCCATGCGCCGGCTTATTCTTAGCTTTCCTATGGGCTGGTCAACGGGAGGTAACTGTATTTCTCGTCGGCGACTCAACCGTGGCCAATAAGCCGTACCGCGCAAGCAATCCCGAGAAAGGGTGGGGGCAGGTATTGCCCCTGTATTTTGACGAAGGGGTGCGGGTGGAAAACCATGCGCTGAACGGCCGGAGTACCAAGAGTTTTCGCAACGAAGGGCACTGGGATAAGGTGAAGGCACGGGTACAGCGCGGCGATTATGTCGTCATCGCGTTCGGACACAATGACCAGAAGGAAAACAGTCCGGAGCGCTATGCGGATCCGGAGGTCGAATTTCCGCGTCAGCTGAAACGATACATCGCGGAGACGCGGGAGCGCGGCGGAATCCCGGTACTGTCGACACCAATCATGCGCCGTAAGTTTGATGTCCGGGGATACCTCGAGGAAACACACGGGGCCTATCCGGAGGTTGTGCGGAATGTGGCAAGTGAAACAGGCGTGGCGTTGCTCGACATGCATGCGCAAACCCGGGAGCTGCTGCTGGAGTGGGGGCCTGAGCGTTCAAAGGCACTGTTCCTGCACCTGATGCCGGGGCAGTACGAGGCGTTGCCGAACGGCGCGGAGGATGATACACATCTCTCTGGCACAGGCGCTTTTAAAATCTGCGACCTGGCAGTGGCTGAGATGAAGCGTTGCCTGCCAGCGTTGGCGGCGCACTTCAAGCGTTAGACAAGTCTGCCGGTCGCAATCGTTTTCGGTAACGATTCCGCAAATAAATGGCGCGGAAAGTTTTTGATGCTTATCGGATAACGATAAAATTGCAGGGACAAGAATGCGAAAGAACATGAAAAAAATAGGATGGATGACCGTTGTGGCGGTTTGCTTGGTAAGCGGAACAATATCCGTTGTCTGCGGTCAGGACACCTGGCCGGAGCCGGATGTCCGCTTGCCGGTGTTTAAAACGGATACCTTTGATATACGGGGCTTCGGTGCGTCTGATGCCCCGGGATTTGTCAGCACGGCGGCCATCCAATCGGCCATCGATGCTTGCCACGGGCAGGGCGGCGGCGTTGTGTTGATCCCCGAAGGGGTGTGGAGCTCGGGGCCCTTGTCGCTGAGAAGCGGCGTAAACCTGCACTTGTCGCGCCATGCACTTTTGCAGTTTTCGCGTGATTTCAACGATTACCCGCTGATTGAAACCTGGTGGGAGGGATTGCCCCAAGTACGCCGGCACTCGCCCATCCGTGCTGAGGGACAGCAAAATATTGGCATAACCGGTGAAGGGGTAATTGATGGAAACGGCGATGCATGGCGCTACGTGAAAAAAGCAAAGATGACGGACTCCCAATGGAAAAACCTTGTCGCATCCGGCGGCGTGGTTACCCCGGACGGCAAGGAATGGTACCCCTCAGAAAGTGCGCTGAAGGGACGGCAATACCAAGATGCCGGCCTGATTACGCCGGATAAGACCAAGACGTTCTTTGAAGAGATAGCGGATTTCCTGAGACCGAACCTTGTGGTATTGGAACGTTGTGAGCGGATTTTACTGGAAGGGGTGACCTTCCAAAACTCCGGAGCATGGAACATCCATCCGCTGATGAGCCGGGATGTCACAATCCGCAATATTACCGTGCGCAATCCGTGGTATTCGCAAAATGGCGACGGATTGGACATCGAGTCCTGTACCAATGTGCTGGTAGAGGGGAGTTCGTTCGACGTCGGCGATGACGCCATCTGTGTAAAGAGCGGGAAAGGCACACACGGGCGGCAGTTGGGGATGCCTACGGAAAATTTATGGGTGCGCAACTGTACGGTTTTCCATGCGCACGGTGGTTTTGTGGTAGGCAGTGAAATGAGTGGAGGGGCGCGCAACCTCTATGTTTCCGGCTTAACGTTTATTGGTACAGACATAGGCTTGCGCTTTAAAACCACTCGCGGCCGGGGCGGAGTGGTGGAAGATGTCTATATCCGGGACATATACATGAAGGACATCCCGGGGGAGGCGATCCTGTTTGACATGTATTACGAGGCGAAGGATCCCATTCCCGCTGCAGGAGAGGTTCGCCAGCCGCCGAAAGCGGAAACGCTGCCTGTGTCTGAAGAGACACCGCAATTCCGTAACTTCTACATTGCCAACATCCATTGCGAGGGGGCTAAGAAGGCGGTGTTCATACGCGGGCTACCCGAGATGCCCATACGGGGGATCCACTTGTCGGGCTTGCGCATGAAGACGGCAGCGGGAATCGACATTCAGGAGGGCGCAGCGATCACGGTTACCGAATCGGTAGTGGAAACCACCTCAGATGAGCCGTTGGCCTATGTGCTTAATGGTAGAGACGTCGTGTTCGATGCACTGCGTTACGGCGGGCGTGTGAAAACGTTGCTCCATGTGCAGGGTGAGCGGAGCAAAGGCGTGGTACTGCATAATATCGATACATCCTTGGCCGAAAAACCGCTGCAGGCTGACCATGGTGCCGCGGAAACGGCTGTAAAAATGAACTAACCGATGAAGTTAAATCTGAATAATGAGCTGATAAAGTTTGTGCTGCGGAAAGCAGCTTTGAAACCTGTCTTGGTGTGTGGTTTAGTGTTTGGTGCCGTAGGCTGGGCAGGGGCACAGCCGGAGAAATACAGCGAGCGGATGGCGGAGACCGCCATGAAACTGTGGCCCGACTCATTCAGTTTGGGAAAACCAGGTACGCCGGCAAAATGGAGTTATGATTTGGGGGTAATCCTCAAAGGTGTGGAAGCGGTGTGGAAGGGCTCCGGCGATGCCCGGTGGTTTGCTTATATCCAACAGCAGATGGATCACTACGTGCAAGACGATGGAACCATCAAAGCCTACAAGCGGGAAGACTACAACATCGATTTCATCAACAATGGTAAGCTGCTCCTGCTTTTGTATCAGGTGACAGGAAAGGCGAAGTATTACAATGCAGCCTCCCTGCTGCGGGATCAATTGCGTACGCATCCAAGGACATCCGAGGGCGGATTTTGGCACAAGAAAATCTATCCACACCAGATGTGGCTGGATGGCCTTTATATGGGGCAGCCCTTTTTTGCCGAGTATGCCAAATTATTTAATGAGCGGGATGCATTTGACGATATCACTAATCAGTTTGTGTTGATGGAACGCCATAGCCGCGACGACGAGACCGGCCTGTTGTACCATGGATGGGACGAATCGAGGGAACAAGCCTGGGCAGACAAGGCTACTGGCCGGTCTCCGAACTTTTGGGGGCGCTCGTTGGGCTGGTTCGGGATGGCCCTGGTTGATGCTATCGAGCATTTCCCCGAAGACCACCCCGGCGTGGATTCGTTGGCAGGGATCCTTCAGCGGTTTGCAAAGGCGGTGATTGCGTTTCAGGATAAACGTTCGGGTGTGTGGTATGATGTGGTCGACATGGCACATCGCCCTGAGAATTACCTCGAAGCGTCGGCTTCCTGCATGCTGGTATATACGCTGGCCAAAGGCGTACGCCTGGGCTACCTGCCGGAAGGCTATATCAAACAGGCGCAGAAAGGGTACAGCGGCATCTTGAAGACATTTATCTCCGGTCGTGACGATGGCGGCATCAATCTCGAACGTACGGTGGCGGTGTCTGGCCTTGGGGGCTCGGGCCGTTATCGCGACGGTAGCTTTGCGTATTACATGAGCGAGCCGGTGATTCAGAACGACCCGAAGGGGATGGGTGCATTTATCAAATGTGCAGCTGAGATGGAGCTGTTGCCCACACTGGGGCGAGCGAAAGGTAAGACGGTGGTTCTAGACTATTATTACAATAATGAGTACCGTGTGGACGTGACCGGCCGGCAGGTACGTTATCATTACGTATGGGAAGATCAGTCGAACAGCGGCTATTCGTTTCTGGGACACCTCTTCAACCGCTATGGGGTAAGGACGGCATCATTGGAGACGAAACCTGGGGTAGCGACATTGGGTAATGCCGATGTTTACATCATCGTCGATCCGGATACGGAAAAAGAGACAAACTCGCCAAATTTTCTGGAACGCCCTGAAATCGACGTGATAACCGAATGGGTACGGCAGGGTGGTGTATTGGTCCTTTTGGGTAATGATGCCGGCAACGCGGAATTTGCACATTTCAATCAACTGGCCGGGCGGTTCGGTATCCGCTTTAACGAAGACAATGCGCTGTTGGTAAAAAACGACCACTTCCCGGAGGGAGCCGTTCAACTTAAAAAAGGGAACAGCGTCTTTAAAAAACCTTATAGGCTTTTCCTCAAAGAGGTCAGTACCCTGGAGCTTACACCGCCCGCGCGGTCACTCGTCCAAAAGGAGGGAAAACACCTCATGGCTACGGCCAAATATGGCAAAGGGACGGTTTTTGCACTAGGTGACCCGTGGATATACAATGAGTACATAGATGGACGTAAGCTGCCCCCGGATTTTGAAAACTACGAGGCGGCGGATGCATGGGTGCAGTGGTTGCTAGCAAAAGCAAGGAGAAAATAATGCAAGTAATGAAAACATTGAATAAGGATTTATTGCAAACCGGCGCGACGGAGGAACTCCCGGAGAAGGTCTTGCAATTTGGAACCGGGGTGCTGCTCCGCGGGTTGCCCGACTATTTTATTGAAAAAGCGAACCGGCAGCGGATATTCAACGGACGGATCGTAGTGGTAAAATCAACCGGACAAGGCGGTACCGACGAATTTGCTCGGCAGGACGGGCTGTATACGCTACATACCAACGGGCTGCAAAACGGTAAAGAGGTGCGCGAAACCCTGCTGGTGTCTGCTATCAGCAGGGTCTTGCATGCAGCAACGCAGTGGGAGACGATTGCTCAGATTGCGGAACATCCAGATATTTCGATCGTCATTTCCAACACGACCGAGGTGGGGATTGTATTGGATGATCAAGACGATCCCCGGGCTGCGCCGCCATCGTCTTTTCCGGGTAGACTTACCGCGTTGCTTTATCGCCGTTTTGTGCATTTCAATGGCGACCCAGACAAAGGGTGGGTGATATTGCCGACCGAACTGATCAGTGACAATGGAGCCACATTGAAGTCGATTGTATTGGAGTTGGCCCGCCGGCACGGATTGGGAGACGAGTTTGCTCGTTGGATAGTGGAAGCTAACGATTTTTGCAACACATTGGTCGACCGCATCGTACCGGGAAAATTGCCGGAGAATGAGGCGGAAGAAGCAGAAAAGCAACTGGGCTATCGTGATGCGTTGGCAATCATGGCCGAGCCATTCCGGCTCTGGGCGATCGAGTCGAATAATGATCGCGTACACGACCGGCTCGCTTTCGCCCAAGGGGATGAGGGAATGATCATTACTCCGGACATCAGCAAATTCAAAGAACTCAAACTGCGCCTATTAAACGGAAGCCATACGTTCTCGTGCGGACTGGCCGTCCTTTGCGGCTTTAGTACAGTTAAAGTTGCCATGCAGCATGATGGGTTTGCACGGTATGTGCGGCGGTTGATGTTCAGGGAGATAGCCGACACAATAATTGGCAACGGGATTTCGGAGGCGGAGGCACTTGACTTTGCAGCGAACGTCATGGATCGTTTTGCAAATCCTTTCCTGGATCATGCTTGGCAAAGTATCAGCTTAAACTACACGTCGAAGATGCAGATGCGTAATGTGGCGTCCTTGGAACGGTTTATACGCAAGAACCGCGCCGTACCGCGATGCATGGCATTGGGTTTTGCCGCCTACCTGTATTTCATGCAAGGAACCCACCAGGTTGCCGATGAGCACGCAGGCTGGTTGGCCGGCTTGTGGAGCACGGTCGATGGAGAAGAATTGGTCGTTGAGGTGCTGCGCAACGAAGACCGGTGGGGCATGGATCTGAATGGTTTGCCGGGGCTTGCTGATGAGATCAGGTACTTTCTGGTACAACTCCAGCAAAAAAATGCGCTAGACGTGATACAAGAACTGAATGAAGAAATGGAGTTGAAACTACAAAATAAGTGAGCAGTGCAGGTATTGAAAGTGCATCCGCAGGATAATGTGCTGGTAGCGTTGCAAGATTTAAAGAAAGGGACACGATTGACCTATGAAGGTGCCGTGTATTCATTGCAGGAAGATATTCCGGCAAAGCACAAGTTTTTTGGCAGACGGCTGGACGCCGGAGAGGCGGTCATCATGTATGGTGTCATCGTGGGAAGGGCGCAACATGAGGTGACGACCGGGCAATGGATGAATACAGGTAACGTAAAACACGATACTTCGCCCTATGAGTACCATCCTTACCGATACGTTTGGAACCCACCGGACGTGTCACGGTTTGCAGAACGTACTTTCATGGGATACCATCGGAGCGACGGCCGGGTGGGCACGGCCAACTATTGGCTGTTTATACCAACGGTGTTCTGTGAAAACCGAAACTTGGATGTGATACGCGAGGCGTTGCACAACGAGCTGGGGTATGCGGTCACGGATAAATACAAAGCCAAGACGCGTATCCTGCGGGAATGGTACGAACGGCAGAACGATGTATCGGAAGTAGACCTCACTGTACAGGAATCGGTGGTGCCGGTGGACCGGCTTTTCAAGCATGTGGATGGTATCAAATTCCTTAACCACCAAGGCGGATGTGGTGGTACCCGGCAAGATGCTGCGGTGTTGAGTAAGCTGCTCGCTGCATATGCCAACCATCCCAACGTAGCGGGGGTTACGGTGTTGAGCCTGGGATGCCAGAATTTGCAGGTTCGTGACTTCGTGGAAGACCTTAAACAATTGAATCCTACATTTGATAAGCCGCTTTTGATTTTTGAACAACAACAGGCGGTTAGCGAAGAACAATTGATCACAGCGGCCATCCACCAAACGTTTATGGGACTGGTGGAGGCGAATAAGCTGTTACGCCAGCCAGCGCCGTTGCATAAACTGACTATTGGTGTGAAGTGCGGCGGCAGTGACGGCTTCAGCGGGATTTCAGCCAATCCGGCCGTGGGGTACTGTGCCGATCTCCTGGTGGCGCTGGGCGGAACGGTCTTGCTGGCGGAGTTTCCAGAACTGTGCGGCGCGGAGCAAAATCTGCTTGACCGGATGCCTGATGAACATGCCGCCCGTAAGTTTATGGCGTTGATGCAGGCATATGGAGCGGCAGCAGAGCGGGTAGGGTCCGGATTCCATATGAATCCTTCCCCCGGAAATATCAAAGATGGGCTGATCACCGATGCCATCAAAAGCAACGGTGCCGCCAAAAAGGGCGGCACATCACCGATCGTCGATGTATTGGATTATACCGAACAGGCAAATAAACCCGGATTGAACCTGGTATGTACGCCGGGTAACGATGTGGAAGCAACCACCGGAAAAGCGGCCAGCGGAGCGACCCTGATTTTGTTTACAACCGGATTAGGTACGCCTACGGGGAATCCCGTATGCCCGGTGATCAAAGTGGCGACCAACAGTAGGCTGACCGAGCGTATGGGGGATATCATTGACATCGATTGCGGGCCGATTATCAATGGCGCAAAAACCATCGCAGAGATGGGCGAAGAAATTCTTGAATACTGCATAAAAGCGGCTTCGGGTGAAGTGATACCTCATGCGGTAAGACTTAATCAGGATGATTTTATTCCCTGGAAACGAGGAGTGTCTTTATAATTTACGAATATAGGTATGAAGAAGTTTTTAGACGAGCACTTTCTGTTGAACACAAAGACAGCGCAGACGCTGTATCACGACTATGCGTCGGCTATGCCCATCATCGACTACCATTGCCATTTGCCGCCGCAACAGATTGCCGAAAACACCCAGTTTGAGAACATCACCAAAGTATGGTTGAATGGTGATCACTACAAATGGCGGGCGATGCGCACGAATGGTGTGGATGAACAGTATATCACCGGTGATAAACCCGACCGGGAGAAATTTCGTAAATGGGCGGCGACTGTGCCTTATACCATGCGGAATCCGCTGTATCACTGGACACACCTCGAGCTGCAACGCTATTTTGGGATCACGGATCTGCTGAATGCGGATACGGCCGACCGGATTTATGACGAGACCCGCGAAAAATTGCAGTCGCCCGAGTACCGGGTGCGGGGGTTGCTGGACAAAATGAATGTCAAGGTCATCTGCACAACGGATGATCCGGTCGATTCGCTCAATTTTCATCAGCAGTTGAAAGATGAGGGGTATGAAATACCTGTTCTGCCCGCTTTCCGCCCTGATATGGCCATGAACCTGGATGATTTAACGAAATTCCAACGGTACGTCTCCCGGCTGGAGGAAGCGGCAGGAGTATCCATTGCCTCGTACGCCGATTTTGTGGAGGCTCTTAAGAGACGCCATGATTTCTTTGCAGATATGGGCTGTTCGGTGTCTGACCATGGCCTTGAGGAAATTTATTGTGACGATTTTACGGACGAGGAGGTTAATCGCGTATTCAGAAAGGCGCTGAACGGAACCCCCCTGGACAATGGCGAATGCCGGAAAATAAAATCCGCACTGTTGCTGTTGTTTGGACAATGGGATGCAGAAAAGAATTGGGTACAGCAATACCATTTGGGTGCTTTGCGCAACAACAACTCACGGATGCTGCATAAACTTGGCCCGGATACCGGCTGGGATTCCATCGGTGATTTTAGCCAGGGCCAGACGCTTTCGAAATTCTTGAATCGGCTTGACAGTCGTGATCAGCTGGCCAAGACAATTCTTTACAACCTAAATCCCGCCGATAATGAGTTGATGGCGACCATGATTGGCAACTTCAACGATGGCTCTATTGCGGGGAAGATCCAGTTTGGATCAGCATGGTGGTTCCTTGATCAAAAGGATGGGATGATTAAACAAATGAATGCACTCTCCAACATGGGGCTGATCAGTCGTTTTGTCGGCATGCTGACGGACTCACGGAGCTTCCTTTCGTTTCCCAGGCACGAGTATTTTAGACGGCTTTTATGCGATCTGTTTGGAACGGAAATCGAGAACGGCGAACTACCGAATGACATCGAATGGATAGGGCAAATGATTCAGGATATATGCTATCACAATGCCAATCGGTACTTTGGTTGGGAAGGAACTTCGGCTTAGCAACGAAAACGATTTCGCAAAAATTCCGGTAGTAAAAGGTGGTAATTAACGAAGTCTTCCTATCTTTGGATGGCGTAAACGTTTACGCGATATAAATCTAATCATCTTGATACTTATATTATGACTCCAACACAGCCAGTAGGCAGATACCGATGGACGATCTGTGCATTGTTGTTTTTTGCCACGACCGTTAACTATTTAGACAGGCAAGTACTCAGTTTATTGCACCCTACCTTGGAGGAGGAGTTCGGGTGGTCCAATACGGATTATTCCAACATCTTGGCGGCTTTCCAGTTTATCTATGCCTTGTCAATGTTGTTCGTCGGACGCATTATCGATCGTTTGGGAACCAAGTGGGGGTTTGCCATTGCCATCATCGTTTGGTCGGTTGCTGCCATTGTACACGCGGTTGCGATTCCCATCGGCGAAGGGGCTGTCAGCTTGTTGGGGGTATTCGGCATCACAGGACTCTCGGTATCTGTGGTTGGTTTTATCATTGCCCGGGCGTTGCTGGGGTTTGGCGAATCAGGCAATTTCCCCGCTGCCATCAAAGCGACGGCGGAATACTTTCCCAAGAAAGATCGGGCATTTGCTACCGGTATATTTAACTCGGGTTCCAACGTGGGCGCTATTTTGGCTCCGCTCACAGTGCCTTGGATGGCGCTGAACTGGGGGTGGCAGAGTACCTTCGTCGTCATTGGCGCAGTAGGGTTCCTGTGGCTCATTTTCTGGTTTTGGTTTTATGAGAAGCCTGAAAAGCAAAAGCGGCTGTCGGTTGCTGAGCTTGCTTACATACAAAGTGATGTGGAGGTCGTGGACGTGCCTGCTGACCGGGAGGAAGAAAAAGCCGAAAAAGTGCCCTGGGTCCGTTTGTTGGGGTACCGCCAGACGTGGGCATTTGCTGCCGGGAAATTCATGACGGATGGGGTTTGGTGGTTCTTTCTGTTTTGGTTGCCGGCATACCTGAAGGCACAATACGGTATGGAAGGCGTAGCGATTATGCTTCCCCTTGCAGTGCTTTACAGCATGACCATGTTCGGGAGCATCGGCGGGGGCTGGTTTCCCAAGTATTATATCAATAAAGGCTATTCACCCTATGACGGGCGTATGAAAGCTATGCTGATCATCGCATTGTTTCCACTTGTCGTGTTGGCTGCGCAACCGCTGGGAGGAATCAGTTACTGGATTCCTGTCGTGTTGATCGGTGTCGGTGCATCGGCGCATCAGGCGTGGTCGGCCAATATCTTCACGACTGTATCGGATATGTTCCCCAAGATTACTGTAGCTTCCGTGACCGGTATCGGCGGCATGGCGGGCGGCTTGGGCGGTGTGGTAATGAGTAAACTTGGCGGTGCTGTTTTCGACCACTATGCGGCAATTGACCGTATTCACACCGGGTACACCATCATGTTTTCCATTTGTGCGGTTTCTTATCTGATAGCCTGGGTGATTATGAAGTCGTTGGTGCCGCGGATGAAATTGGTAGACCTGAAATAGCGTGTAATACGGGGGTCAATAAGCAATAAAAAGAAAAAGGGCTTGCACGGTGTTCCGGCAAGCCCTTGTTTTGTGATATACGTTATTGTCTACCAACGGCTTTTTTCACGGCGTTTCCCGCCAAAATCCCGGAAACCACCACCGCTTTCACGTTTACGGCGTCCACCGCTTTCCCCGCCTCCGTTGCGGAACGATCGGGTACGCTTTTCGCCGCCTCGGCTATCACCGCGTCCTTCACCAGCGTTTTCCACACGTACGGAACGTCCGTTGAAATCAACATTCTGAAAGCCCCGGAACACCTTGTCAACAGATGAATTTTCAACTTCAAAAAATGTATATACACCTTTGAGGTCTATCTTGCCAATAGCTTTTCCGCTGATATTTGTCGTGTTGCAGATATAACCGAGTATGTCTCCGCGCGTAAAATCGTCTACCGAACCGAGGTTGATGAACAGCCGGGTGTAATCCGATTTATACCCGTCGCGGCCAAAGCGTTCTGCTTTTCCTCTGCGATCACCGCTACGTGCCTCGTGGGCATCCACGTTGAGGTCCGGTGCGTTTTGATAGTATTCCAGGAACCGGTTGAATTCAAGGGAAGCAAAACGCTTAATGATTTCTTCTTTGCTCAAATCGGCAAAACTTTCCATGATTTGGGGCAGGTACCGATCGATGTGATCGTCATTGACGGCTACCTCGTGTACCTTGTTGATTAAAGCAAAGAGTTGCTTTTCAACAACCGCATCGCCTTTCGGTACCTCCATTTTAACGAAGGGTTTGCCGATGACCTTTTCGATTTGGCGGATTTTGCCCAGTTCTTTCAGGTTTACCAAAGAAATGGAAATACCCGTTTTCCCTGCGCGGGCGGTTCGTCCGCTACGGTGCGTGTAATTTTCAATTTCGTCAGGCAACGAGAAATTGATGACGTGGGTCACATCGTTCACGTCGATGCCCCTGGCGGCCACATCCGTGGCAATAAGCAGTTGAAGGCTCCTATCCCGGTAGCGTTTCATCACTTTATCGCGCTGCTGCTGCGACAGATCGCCGTGCAGCGAGTCCGCATTGTAGCCGTCTTTGATGAGTGCTTCGGCGATTTCCTGCGTTTCTACCTTTGTACGGCAAAATACGATGCCGAAAATCTCAGGATTGGAATCTACGATGCGTTTGAATGCAGCGTACTTGTCGCGAGCACGCACCACGTAATAATGGTGCTCGATGTTTGCGTTGCCGCTGTTTTTGGTGCCTACGGTCAGTTCAAACGGATCGGTCATGTAATTTTTGGCAATCCGCCGCACTTCGGCTGGCATAGTGGCTGAAAACAGCCACGTTTTCTTCTCGTCCGGGGTGGTAGACAAGATATTGTTGATGTCTTCCTGAAAGCCCATGTTGAGCATTTCATCGGCTTCGTCCAACACAACATACTTCACGTTGGAGAAATCGATGGCATCACGGCCGATGATGTCCAGCATGCGGCCAGGGGTGGCCACGACAATCTGTACACCTCGACGGATCTGCCGCAACTGGTCGCTGATGCTCGCGCCACCGTAAACGGCGACGACATGCACATTCGGAATGTTCTTGGCAAATTTTTCGATGTCTTTCGCAATCTGCAAACACAGTTCGCGGGTTGGGCATAGTACCAACGCCTGCGGGTGTTTTTGCGAAAAGTCCAACAATTCTAACAATGGCAAGCCAAAAGCTGCGGTTTTGCCGGTACCGGTTTGGGCTAATCCGACAAAATCGTTGCTGCCTGTCAAAAGTACGGGAACGGCTTGTTCCTGAATGGGAGTAGGTTTTTCAAACCCTAACTCTGTGATGGCATTAACAATATCATGACGGATCCCCAGTTCAATAAATGGGTTCATCAATATGTTTAATTACAATAGGCACTATTGCCTAAGGCGGTGCAAAGGTACGGTTAATAAATTGGAATTCAAAATTTAATATAAGTAAGAAAACCGGGAATCGGAAGGTTGGAAGACCACATGGGACTTCCAACCTTCCGACTACCGGTTTTGGGATTCCCAACTTAGTACAACGTAAACTCTACCCTCCGGTTTTGTTGGCGGCCTTCCGCTGTGTTGTTACTGGCGATGGGTTGCGTCGGCCCGTATCCCGTGGCTTCTATGCGCGATGGATTGGCGCCTTTGCTGACGAGGTATGCCTTCACCGCTTCCGCACGTTCCTTCGATAGGCGCATATTGGTTTGCATGGAGCCGGTGTTGTCTGTATGGCCAGCTAATTTGAGGCTGAAGTTTTTCTCAATTAATAACGCGGCAACTTTATTCAGGCTGGCGTGCGATGAGGGACGAATGGTCGCTTTCCCAAGATCAAATTCCAGGTTTTGAATCGCTTCATCTACGACGCGGCGGTCTTCTTCGGTCACAACCACTTGTTGCACGACAGGCGCTTTGGGTTCAGGCAATGGGCATCCTGCACCATCTACTTTTGTGTTTTCAGGAGTATCCGGACACTTGTCATAACGATTGGCTACACCATCCCCGTCGTCATCGGCTAAGTCTGCATACAACCGCTCCATTTGAGCCTGTAATTTTTCGTTCTCAGCTTGCTGCGCTTTCAGTGCTTCTTTTTGTGCGACCAAGTCGTCGTATTGAGCCAAATATTCTTTCTGCATGCTCGATACTGGATTGCTGTTCGCCAAAACTGGTTTTGACTTGTTGCCCAGTGCAAATTCAACACCTACATGGGCATAGGAAAAGAGGTCTTTCGATCCTCCGCCGCGCACACCGTCAAAAGTGGTTGATTGTACCAGGTTCATCCGGTAGCCCAAATCGATGTTGATATCAGGTGCAACGGCAAATTTCAACCCCAGGCCTGCAGGAACAAAAAGTTCGGTAGTCGAGTCATAGGTCGCTGTGATGCCATTTATTTCGGTGGTGGGCTCAAAACCCAATGCACCCAGGCCAACGTTTAAGTATGGCTTAATGAGTCCTTGATGATGCCGCCAGTTGATGTTGGCCAGTGTGACGTGGGCTGATAATGCCACGGACCAAGGCAGCTTGGTCTCAAAAGAGTTGTTATTGTCTTTATAGGCACCTGTTACTTTCCCGCCCATATATTCAGCTTGAATGCCGAAACCGGGGAGGATTTGCCTTTTTACATATACGCCATATCCAAAATTGTGCTCTACCTTATCGAACCTGCGTCGTAGACCGATGAGGTTGGATTGATTTAGAAGGCCGCCATGTACACCAATAGACCAAGTCCGGTACTCGGATTCGGGTGCAAAAGGTTTTACCTCATTGATTGTGGGGGTTTGGGCAACAAGTTGGGTAACGGCGAGTATCCCTGCTGCAGCAAGGGCGCCGGCTTTTTTTACGTTCATTTTCATGCGGTAATTTATTAAGCGATAGTTTTGATTTTGGAAGCGATTAAGCAATTAGCTTGCCATTTTTTGTATTTTACGTGAAATGTTTGATTTGGCTGCGCCAAAAAGTGCGTTTCGGCATCTTTGCCGGTGGCAGGCCGCTTGTACAAATTGCATAAACAGGCAATTTTGCCTAAGTTTGCGAAAAATATCAAACGCATTTTTTCAAATGACAAGTAGGGAAATCCGCGAAGCTTTTTTGGCTTTTTTCAACGATAAGGGGCATCAGATAGTACCGTCAGCACCGGTGGTTATCAAAAATGATCCCACGCTGATGTTTACCAATGCTGGTATGAACCAGTTCAAAGATATCTTATTAGGGGAAGCACAGGCCCTGTATCCCCGTGTTGCGGATACCCAGCGTTGTCTGCGCGTCTCCGGTAAACACAACGACCTGGAAGAAGTGGGGATAGACACTTACCACCATACCCTGTTTGAAATGCTGGGCAACTGGAGTTTTGGTGATTATTTTAAGAAAGAAGCCATTACATGGAGCTGGGAGCTCCTTACCGAGGTGTACAAGCTGGATAAAGACAGGTTGTACGTTACCATCTTTGAGGGCGATCCAGCAGATGGTTTGCCGAAGGATGAAGAAGCGTATAACTTTTGGAGCGCGATCATCGCCGAAGATCGTATTCTTCTGGGCAACAAAAAAGATAATTTCTGGGAGATGGGGGATATTGGCCCATGCGGCCCGTGTTCGGAAATCCATGTGGATTGCCGCCCGGACGCCGAACGCCAGACCGTGGATGGCAGGACCTTGGTCAATGCTGACCACCCGCAGGTCATCGAAATCTGGAATCTGGTGTTTATGCAGTTTAATCGGCAGAAAGACGGATCCCTGAAGCCACTGCCGGCCAAGCACGTCGATACCGGGATGGGGTTTGAACGCCTCGTACGCGTCATCCAGGGCAAGGCGTCGAATTACGACACGGATGTGTTCAGGCCCATCATCAACTACATTGCGGAGCGGGCAGGGGTGTCTTATGGTGCCAACGAGCAGACGGATATCGCAATGCGGGTCATGGCTGACCATATCCGTGCGATCAGTTTCACCATTGCTGACGGGCAGCTTCCATCCAACAATAAGGCTGGTTATGTCATCCGCCGTATTTTGCGCCGGGCCGTGCGGTATGCCTATACGTTCCTGCACTTCAAGGAGCCGTTTTTGCACGAGTTGGTGCCGCTTTTGGCCAAGCAGTTTGAGGGGGTATTCGACGAGTTGTCCGCGCAGCAGGAATTTGTGCAGAAGGTGGTGCTCGAGGAAGAGCAATCGTTTTTGCGTACGCTCGTTACCGGCGTGCAGCGCTTTGAAAATTACATTGGCAATGGAGACGCTAAGATGATTGATGGCGGCTTTGCCTTTGAGTTGTATGATACTTACGGTTTTCCGATTGATTTAACCGGACTGCTGGCACGTGAAAAAGGATGGACGGTTGACATGCAGGGTTTTCAGCAAGCGCTGGAAGCTCAAAAAAGCCGATCCCGTGCTGCTACGGCTGTCGATACAGGCGATTGGGTGGTTTTGCGTGAAGAAGATCAGGTGGATTTCGTCGGCTACGACCAATTAACGTGTCATACCGAAATCCTGAAATATCGGAAAATCAGTACAAAAGGAGTGGATCAATACCAGCTTGTGCTTGCTAAAACACCTTTTTATGCGGAAGGTGGTGGGCAGATGGGCGACACCGGCGTATTAATCGTGGCCGACACCGGTGAACAACTAGCCATTACGGATACCAAAAAGGAACACGGATTGATTGTGCATTTTACGCCGCACTTACCTAAGGATTTGTCCGCTACGTTGGTGGCCAAGGTTGATGTTGCCAAACGACGTGAAACAGAAGGTAACCATTCCGCCACCCACCTGCTTCATGCCGCATTGAAACAGGTGCTAGGTACGCATGTAAACCAAAAAGGGTCATTGGTGAATGCGGAATACCTGCGATTTGATTTTTCGCATTTTGCCAAAGTCAGCGAAGAGGAACTCTTGCAGATCGAACGTATTGTCAACGCAAAAATCCGCGAAAATATTCCGTTGAAGGAAGAACGGGATGTGCCGTTCCAGCAAGCTGTTGATGCCGGCGTAACGGCATTATTCGGTGAAAAATATGGTGATAGGGTGCGGGTCATTACCTTTGACGACCAATTTTCGAAAGAATTGTGCGGTGGGACACACGTCCGTGCTACCGGCCAAATCGGCTTCTTTAAAATTGTAGCGGAAAGCGCAGTGGCTGCCGGTGTAAGGCGAATTGAAGCGATTACGGGAAGCCGTGCGGAGCAGTTTATCTATGAACAGATTGATATTGTCAGTAAGTTTAAGGAGTTGCTCAACAACCCTAAGGATTTCGTCAAAGCGCTGTCGAAGGTAGTCGACGAGAATAGCCACCTGAAAAAGGAAATCGAACGGACCGTGGCCGAACGAGCGCTTAGCCTTAAACAGGATTTAGCAGCCAAGGTTGTGCCTGTGAATGGCGTTAACTTCCTCGCCGAAAAGATAGACGTGCCCAACGCGGATGCGGTGAAAACGCTGGCATATGCGCTGAAAGGCTATGTCGACAACCTCTTTCTGGTGCTGGGGACGGTAATCGGCGACAAGCCGGGGCTTACCGTTGTCATTTCGGACAATCTGGTCTCAGACCGGGGCTGGAATGCGGGTGTAATTGTACGGGAGCTAGCCCGGGAGATACAGGGCGGTGGTGGCGGCCAGCCGTTTTACGCGACGGCTGGTGGTAAGGACGCAAGTGGCTTGGACAGGGCTTTGGTTAAGGCAAAAAGTTATGTGGACGATCACACAAAGGTTATCAAAGATGACGAATAATATTGCAATCTTATTGGGATGGGTAAGCGTGCTTTTTCTGGCCTGTTCAGGCAACGAAGCATTTACGATCGACGGGCAAATCGATAACGCTGGTAACATAAAGACCGTTCTGCTCTATGAAGGCGATCGGAAGTTGGATTCGGTGTTCTTAAATGAAAAGGGAGCATTCCGGTTCCGCCGCGCAGCATCACATCCCCGGCTGCTGACGCTGGAAGCGGGAATTAACAGGTATCACGTTATCCTGCAAAACGGGGACCAGCTATCTTTTCGCGCAGACCTGACGAAGGATAGCGACGATTATGAAATTTCCGGTTCGCCGCTGTCGGAAAAAATAAAGAGCTTTGCCGGCACTATAGCCGAAAAAGAGCGCTTTCAGGAGGAGCTTGAAACATCTTTTGCGAGCCAGGCGGTGGGGCTGGATGATACGGCACTGATGAACCTCAGGCAGCAATTCCTTCAAAAATATCGCGAACGTATGCAACAGTATACGAAATCCGCGGTACAGTTTGCCAATCAGCACGACGATTTGGCCGGGTTCTACGCAATGAGTACCTTGGATGCCGAACTTGCAGAAACAGAATTGATTGCGTATGCCGACCGCATTGCCGGACGGTGGGATGATAATGCACGAGTACGGCAATTTTTAGAGGAAATGGCACGATTGAAGCGACTGGCCGTCGGGCAGCCCGCTCCCGATTTCGAGTCGCTTACGCCAAATAACCAGCCAATAAAGCTATCTGATTTCAAAGGCAAATATACGCTTGTCGATTTCTGGGCATCATGGTGCGTGCCTTGTCGTGAAGAAAACCCAAACATCGTTAAGCAGTATCATGCGTATAAGGATAAAGGGTTTACTGTGTTGGGAGTATCGCTCGATGGTAACCCCGGGGCTTGGATGCGTGCCATCCGCGATGACGGATTGGAGTGGACACAGGTTTCTGATTTACAGCAGTGGGGGAGCGAAGTAGTGGGGCTTTACCGAATACAGGCCATCCCGACATCCTACCTGCTTGATCCCCAGGGGATCATTATCGCTAAGAATTTACGGGGCCCCGACCTCGAAGCCTTTTTGAAGAAAACATTGGATTAGTGCTTCTTTTTTGTTAAAGCAGCGGTGTTGTTTAACGATTTATTAATGCTGGTTTAACCATTATTTGTCATTAAGTACATACTTTAGCAAAAAATAACACCATGAGTACCGTAAAACAAAAGATATTGGTGGTAGACGATGAGCCGGATATCGTAGAGTTAATTGCTTATAACCTTAAACGCGAAGGCTACCAGGTCTATACGGCGTCAAACGGCCAGGAGGCTGTGACCACGGCAAAGAAAGTCATGCCCGATCTGATTATCCTTGATGTCATGATGCCTAAAATGGATGGCATTGAGGCCTGTCGCATTATGCGGGCTATGCCCGAGTTTAAAAGTACGTTTATGGTATTTTTGACGGCCCGTAGCGAAGAATACTCTGAGATAGCTGGGTTTAATGTAGGTGCTGATGACTATATTGCCAAGCCAATCAAGCCACGCGCCTTGTTAAGCCGGATTAATGCCATCCTACGCCGCAATGCACAGCATGAAGAGCTCCCGAACGAAAAGCTTGAGATTGCCAACCTCGTTATCGACCGAGAAGCGTTTTTAGTGTTCAAAAACGGTGAAAAAATAGTGTTGGCCAAGAAAGAATTTGAGCTGCTCTACCTGTTGGCATCCAAGCCGGGTAAAGTGTACACGAGGGAAGTGATCCTAAAAAATATCTGGGAGGACTCAGTGGTCGTGACAAACCGCACTATCGATGTTCACATCCGCAAACTGCGTGAAAAAATAGGCGAAAGCTATGTTTCCACCGTGAAAGGGGTGGGTTACAAATTTGAGGCTTAGGCCGTTCTACCTTAAAAATCGGGCATGCCGCGATCTTCGCTATACCAGCCATTACCCAGTTGGGGGAGCAGTAATTTTTAATTGAGCTATCTTAGCTCGTCATTCAAGAAAGGCTGAAGGCTTCGTAAACCGTTTTGTTGAGATGGTAGCCGTATGTTTCTGCGGCTTCATTTGCCCGGTGTACGAATGTGCCACTGCTGATCAGTTGTTTAAGCGTTTTGATATCATAGGAAAAGATGCGGTCACTGTCAGCAAAAGGTACTTTGCTCCTCACCAGTTCATGACATGCCTCCAATACCTCGGACGACTTAAGCGGTCGACGAAAGTCTATGGCCTGTGCAGCATACAATAGTTCTATTGCAAGAATATATTCGAGGTTATCAATGACCTTGTTTAGTTTGCGCCCGCTGATGGAGCCCATGGACACATGGTCTTCCTGGCCCAGTGAAGTGGGAATGCTGTCAGCGCTTGCCGGAAAACAAAGCGTTTTGTTCTCGGACGCTAGAGCCGCCGTGGTGTACTGGGGGATCATGAATCCCGAGTTTAGCCCTGCATCCTGGATAAGTAGCTTCGGAAGCCCGTACCGCCCTTCGATGATGAGGTAGCTCCGGCGGTCGGCAATATTGCCCAACTCAGCTGCGGCTACGGTGGCGTAATCAAGGGCTATTGCCAAAGGTTGTCCATGGAAATTTCCGCCACTGATGGCATCATGTGCGCCCAGGACAATAGGATTGTCGGTCACCGCATTGATTTCTATCTCGGTGAGCTCTTTGAGGTGGAGCCATGCCGTGCGCGAAGCACCGTGCACTTGGGGCATACAGCGCAGCGAATATGGGTCTTGCACCCGGCCGCAATCAGGATGAGCGTTGGCGATTTCAGATTTATGAAGCAATTCCCATAGCCGGTGGGCGACCAATTGATTGCCCGGGAAAGGCCGGATTTGGTGCAAGCGGGCGTCAAATGGCTTGTAGGAGCCCATCAGCCCTTCGAGCGACATGGCACCGATGATGTCAGCCGCTTCCAATGCATTATGCATCCGGTATAGCGCATGGACAGCGTGTGCTGCAATGAATTGCGTGCCGTTAATCAGTGCCAGTCCTTCTTTGGGGCCAAGCTGGATGGGTGGCATCCCCTGTGTACTTAACGCTTCCTCCGCAGACATGATGTAGCCCTTGTAATACACCTCGCCAAGGCCAATAAGCGGCAGAAAGAGGTGGGAGAGCGGGGCGAGGTCACCTGATGCGCCGACCGATCCCTGTGCTGGAACGACCGGGATGATATTCTGTTCAACCATCCAGATGATTCGTTCAAGCGTTCGCAGCCGTATACCCGAGTAGCCCTGTGCCAATGACTGCACTTTGATGATCATCATCGTTTTCGCCATTTCCACAGGAAGCATGTCGCCGACGCCGACGGCATGGCTTTTAAGTAGGTTATGCTGTAATTTGGCGGTGTCTTCAGGCGAAATAATGGTATCGCAAAGCGGGCCGAACCCTGTGTTGATTCCGTAGACGACTTCATTCTGCGATACAATGCCTTCAACAAACGCCGCAGATTGGTCAATCCTGTGCCGGGCTTTGGCAGATAATGTACCACTCATTTCTCCGCGCGTGAGCGCCATGGCCGCCTCAATCGTTAGCTTGTCTGTACCGTATCGAAAACTTTTCATCTGGTTCTGTCTAATTTGCCTTTACCACCGCTAATCCACATCAACCATCGTTTTTTTTGATAAAGATCAATTGTTTTAGATCGAGGAAGAACATCGGAACACATCACAGCCTGTAAAATCCACAACCCTTCATTTAGCGTTCGTACAATGTTAGAAACTATCCACGAATTTATCAAATTAAATAACAAAAGCACATAAGATGCTTTGAACTATTCCGCTAACTTTGCGGACATCAATATGTCGGTATTCAGGTTTAAGCGATTTGCTGTTGTTCAGGCGGGGTGCGCCATGAAAATCAACACTGATGGTGTGCTACTGGGGGCTATGGCGACAAGCCCTAGTCCTGGGCGTGTGCTTGATATCGGAACGGGTACAGGGGTTATCGCGTTGATGCTTGCTCAGCGCTTTCCTGAAGCAGTGGTTGATGCGATCGAAATTGATGCGCTGGCGGCGAGCGTCGCCCGTAAAAATTTTGAATCGTCGATTTTTGCGGCGCGTACAACAGCATATGCCGTAGCATTGGAAGATTTTGAGCCAACGCAGCCGTATGATCTGATGGTGTCGAATCCTCCCTACTTTTTATATTCGCTGAAAAATCCCGATCTGCGCAAGCAACTGGCCAGGCATACCGATATGGCCTTTTTCTCGGATTTATTAGACCGATCCGCTCGCTGGCTTAGCCCGGGAGGAAGCCTGCAGCTTATACTGCCCGTCCCTTTGGCTGAACAAGTCAAACAAAAAGCCGTAAAAGAGTTTCAGTTAGTCTTGCAGGGGGAACGAAATATCCATTCCTTTGAATCGGCCCCAGCCATACGCCGGGTATTGGCAGTCGGTAAAGCACCCTATGAAGCAATGTGGGATCAGCCGGACTTTGTAATTTATGAAAACAAAGGAGTCTACAGCCGAGCGTACCACAGGTTGCTGGAAGACTTTTTCCTGACACGTTAAGAATCGCTATATTAGCAGCAGTATGACCAGAATCGGATTACTTTCAGATACGCACGGTTACCTCGACGAGGCGGTATTCAGGCATTTTGAATCATGCGACGAGATCTGGCATGCCGGTGATTTCGGGGATATTGCCGTTGCTGACACGCTGGCCGCTTTCAGACCACTGAAAGGCGTATATGGTAATATCGATGGGCAACAAATCCGTGCAACATACCCTGAAACGCTACGTTTTACCTGTGAAGCGGTGGATGTCTGGATCACCCATATCGGAGGATATCCAGGACGCTATAGCCCACAGGTAAAGGACGCCATTCGCCGTTACCCACCTAAACTTTTTATCTGCGGTCACTCGCATATCCTCAAAGTGATGTACGACCAAAAGTTACAATGCCTGCACCTCAATCCGGGTGCGGCTGGCAAGCAGGGCTGGCATAAGGTTCGTACGCTTTTACGATTTAGCATCGACGGCAGCCGTATTGAGAATTTAGAAGTTATTGAGTTAGCAGGAAAGTAAAGGATAGTTTTACACTAAGATATTCTTAAATCGTCGTTTTATTGGTTTTTGGTGTATATTTTTGTGTTGTTTGAAATCAAATTCTTTACACTAACTAATGTTGACTATGAGAAAGGTGACTACCCTCGGCCAATTCATTATCGAAAAACAGGCGGACTTTCCTTACGCCAAAGGCGAACTGTCAAGGCTTTTACGGGACATTGGCATTGCCGCAAAAATTGTAAACCGGGAAGTCAATAAAGCCGGGCTCGTCGATATTCTTGGAGACAATGGTACGGTTAATATACAAGGGGAAGGCCAGAAAAAACTGGATGTATATGCCGATGAGCAATTTATTTCTGCTTTGCGCAGCGGCGGCGAATGCTGCGTGGTAGCCTCCGAAGAACACGATGACTGTATCCTTATCCATTCTGAAATATCAAAAAACGCTAAATACATTGTTTGCATCGACCCGTTGGATGGCTCGTCGAATATCGATGTAAACGTGTCGGTGGGTACCATCTTTTCGATTTACCGGCGCGCAACGACGGAAGGGACCGTATGTCTGGACGAGATTCTTCAAAAAGGAATTTACCAAGTAGCGGCCGGATACGTGATATATGGGTCTTCCACGATGCTGGTATATACAACAGGCAAGGGAGTCAACGGCTTTACACTGGATCCTTCTATCGGGGAATTTTGCTTGTCTCATCCTGATATGCAAATGCCCCGCGATGGCGTGATTTACTCTATCAACGAGGGGAACTATATTAAATTCCCGCAGGGTGTTAAAGATTACATTAAATACTGCCAAGTGGAAGATAAGGCTACGCAGCGGCCGTTTACTTCGCGTTACGTCGGCTCTATGGTTGCGGATATCCATCGCAATCTCATTAAGGGAGGGATTTTCCTTTATCCTACCACTTCATCTCATCCGCAGGGCAAGTTGCGGTTGATGTATGAATGTAATCCGCTAGCCTTTATTATCGAACAAGCTGGCGGAAGGGCTACTGACGGGCACCGCCGGATACTGGAAATCCAGCCGGAGTCGTTGCATCAACGCACGCCCATTTTTATCGGAAGCACTGACATGGTCGAAAAAGTAGAAGAATTTATTCGTCTTTCAGCTGCATCGGCGAGCGGGGAAAGCGACTAAAGGCTATCCCGCACTTCCAGTAAAAAGGCTTTTAGCCGCTGGAGGGAGTCGATAACCCGTTGGTTTTCGCGCGCTTCGCTTTTATTGTTTTTCAAATAATCACGTGCACCTTGAAGGGTGTAGCCTTTGTCTTTGACTAAGTTGAAGATGATTTTTAAATTGGCAATGTCTTCGGGGGTGAACAAGCGGTTGCCTTTTTTATTTTTTTTGGGTTGTATGACGTCGAATTCACGTTCATAAAACCGGATTTGGGAAGCATTGACGCCAAACATGGCCGTCACTTCGCCCATTGTGTAGTAAAGTTTGTTTATTTCGCGCTCTTTATATGGCATGCTACGAAAAAGAATACAGTAGTACGTGTTGCAAAGATACAATTACACTTGAATTATAGCACAAACCACATGCCGTTTTTATATTCCCGTTTTCCTCCCCGGCATCAACGATCTTGTTCATCCTGTTAGTCAAAGGACTGGTTCTCCTGTGAGGCTGCTTCCAGTATAGCAACGTACTCCGCAGGCGTCAGGTCGTTGTAAATGAAGTTGATCGGATTTACGGGCTTATTGTTTTTATGTACCTCATAGTGCAGGTGAGGGCCTGTCGAAGTGCCGGTATTTCCTACGTAGCCGATGAGGTCGCCACGTTTCACTTGTTGACCTACCTTTACGGTAAACCGGCTCATGTGGCCATAAAGTGACTTGTAATTATAACCATGGTTAATGATGATGCGCCGTCCGTATCCGCCGTCAATACCAGCTGCCTCGACTTTGCCGTTGCCCGTGGCATATATGGGCGTGCCCACCGGCGCCGTAAAGTCGATGCCGGCATGCATCTTCCTGATTTTATATACCGGGTGTATCCGTACACCAAAGCCAGAGATACCGCCGCGGATTTTCCGGTTATCCACCGGTTGGATGGCTGGAATACTTGCCATCATTTCCGCTTTGGATTTAGCCATTTCCGTTAAATCATCGTATGACTTCGATTGCACATATAGGGCCTTGGATATCTGGTCAAGCTTTTTGGCCGTTTCCACCATGAGATCGGAGTTGCTGAAATGTTCAAGGTTTTTATAGCGGTTTACACCACCAAAGCCGGCCTTCCGGACATCCGGGTCAATGGGGTCGGCTTCAAAGATGACGCGATAAATGTTGTCGTCACGGTGCTGCATGTTTTCCAATGCGGCATCTATCTGTTTTAGGCGCTCCTGCATAATGTTATATTGCAAGGCCATTTGGTCTATTTCCCGCTTGAGCTGTTTTTCCTTGGGGGAATCAATAACTGTAAAACCGACATAGAGTAGAAACACGCCGCAAGCAAAGGAGCTCGTGAGAAATCCAAGTGCTCGCAACGCCCAGGTTCTGGTGCTTGTTTTTACTTTCTCGTACTTTAGGGTATGTGAGTTGTAATGGTACTTCGTTTTCGCCATTCGTGTTGTTTTACGATTAGTCTTGTAATGGGGTATACGGAGTTTGATACAAAGGCACTTAGTTTGAATGCCGCAAGTACGCAAAAAAATCTTAAACTTCAAAACAAATCTCCTTGTTTTGTGTTATTAATGCCCTCGCGTAAGGGCATACCCCACCCATTGGGAGTAGATGCCCTGTTTTTTGCTGTTGAAGAATGTCTTGCGTGTGACTTATCTGACCATACTTAGGAATAAGGCAATTTTTTGCTTAAGCTGGCGGCGATCGACAATGAAATCAAGAAAGCCATGTTCAAGCAAAAATTCGGAAGTCTGGAAGCCTTTTGGCAGATCCTTTTTAATGGTCTCTTTGATTACCCTTGGTCCAGCAAAACCAATGAGCGCGCCCGGCTCAGCGATGTTTATATCGCCAAGCATGGCGTAAGAGGCCGTTACGCCGCCAGTGGTAGGGTCTGTCAGTAGGCAGATATAAGGTATTTTAGCTTCATTCAGAAGTGCCAACTTGGCGGAAGTTTTAGCCATCTGCATAAGGGAAAAAGCAGCTTCCATCATACGTGCGCCTCCAGATTTGGATATCAACATGAACGGAACCCGATGCTTAAGGCAATAGTCGATGGAGCGGGCTATTTTTTCGCCGACTACAGATCCCATCGATCCGCCAATGAAGGTAAAATCCATACACGCCAATACCAGGTCTTGTCCATCGATTTTACCATGTGCGCAACGGATCGCGTCATTCAATCCTGTTTTGGCGTAACTCTCTTCCAGTCGTTCGGTATATTTTTTAGTATCCTCAAAGTGTAGGGGATCGCCGGAACGCAGGTTGGCGAACAGTTCCGTAAACTGGTTGTCATCAAAAATAATCGAAAAGTAAGCCGCGGAACCAATGCGTAAATGGTAGCCACAGTAGTGGCATACATACTTGTTTTCAATCTGTTCGATGTTCAATAAAGGCTTTTTGCAGGATGGACACTTATTCCATAGGCCATCAGGTGCTTCCTTTTTGTGCTCGGTAGCCGTACTTATTCCGGCCTTTTCGCGTCTAAACCAACTCATGCAAATCGTCGTTATGGGATGCAAACTTAGATAAACTTGCGTTGATATGCAAATGCTGTTGTATGGATAGTTAGGTGTTGTGATGAAGGGGTATAAATAAAAAATGGGCAAGCTCCTTTTATCGCACCGCTACAACCCGATACCCTTGCTGCGTTCCCACCCTGGGGGATTCTCGGGGAGCTGGTCGTAAAAGACTTACCCACCGCAAAAGTAGCAAAAATCGGGATAAGGAGCAATAAAAATTGCTTTTGTTTTCAATCGGTTGATTTTCAAGCCAATCATATGGCGCGATAGATTTTGCCTGGGAGCGCGGCAATCACACCTTTTAGCTCCATTTCGAGGAGTGTAATCGCTAGTTTGCTTTGGGGCCACTGAAGTTTCAATAATAAGTCATCAATGGCCATTTGGCCGGCTGCCTGGATAGCGTCGTATACACGTTGCTCCGGCGCGCCGAGGGAGATGGGAAGCTCAAGTTGACCGGAGGACGTCCGCTTGGCTTCAGGCTCCCAGTTCATAAGGTACGCCAAGTCTTTTACACTGGTGATCAAGTGCGCGCGGTTAGTTTTAATCAAGTAATTGCAACCCGCGGAAAACGCTTGATTCAAATTGCCCGGAAAAGCACAGACATCGCGGTTATAGGTATTCGCAATTTCGGCAGTGATAAGTGCACCCCCTTTGGCCGCGGCTTCTACGACGATCACGACATCAGCTAAGCCGGCGATGATTCGGTTGCGCATGGGAAAATGCTGCCGATCAGGCTTAGTGCCAGAGGGAAACTCGGTGAGTAAGCCGCCGCAATCCAACATTTTGGCCGCCATCTCACGATTTGCGGCTGGATAAATGCGATCGAGGCCGTGGCCCAGCACACCGATGGTCGAAATCCCATGAGTAAGCGCATTGCGGTGAGCGAAGCTGTCTATACCGTAGGCCAACCCGCTGATGACAGTGGTATGGTAAGGCAAAAGCGCTTCAATAAACTCGGAGCAAACGGCTTTCCCATATGAGGTTGCGTTGCGTGTCCCTACGATGCTCACCATGCGTGCCGCATTGAGGTCGGCGCATCCTTTGTAATAAAGTAATAACGGAGCATCCGGACATTCGTCGAGGCGTTTAGGGTAATCCTTATTCCCCGAAAAAAGTACTTGAATACGGTGTTTTTCTACGAAACGTAGCTCATTTTCCGCTTCATGGAGCGCCCCGGCGTGCAAAATGGCGTCTGCCAAGTGGCCGCCGATTCCAGGAATAGTGGTCAATTCCTGCTTTGAAGCGGAAAATACGGCTTCTGCGTTCCCAAAACGAGAAACCAGGTGTCGGCCGAGTATGGGCCCTATACCTTTCACTTTCGTCAATGCAATTTGATGAAGCAGGCTCATAGGATTGGGCTAATATACAAAAATTGTTTGATTAATGGAGCTTGCCAAAACAGCAAAGCAGGGCAACCGCATTAAAGGTATCAGTGGGTTAGTGTATAGGGTAAGGTATCCGTGCCCCAACAGGCGCGTCGATATGCTGCTCCGCTGATCAGGAACAGCATATTGCCGAGCGGGTGCCTCGGGGTGCCACACCTGGGGCAGAAAGGCCGGCCGCATATCCAGTAAGCCGGGTTTGAACAATTTTGGCTAAATTTGTGATATGGAAGAACAGTCAACCATGCGCCTTGAAGTGTGGATGCGAGGCCCGGTCCCAAATGTGCCGCCATTGCTGCAGCCGGTTGCACATGCATTGCTGCAGGCAAAGGAGGAAATCGCACGATGCATGCAAAATTTTGATGACGGGCATTTATGGTACAAGCCCGGAGGTGCAGCCTCGCCCGGATTTCATTTGCAACATATGACCGGCGTGGTTGATAGGATGTTCACCTATGCGTTGGGTATGCCCTTGTCTGAAGCGCAGTTTGCTTACTTGCAGTCAGAGGGAGACGAGATCGCCGATATCGGTGCGGCGGAATTAGTGGAAGCTTTTGGCAAACAGGTGGACAAGGCAATCGATCAATTAATCCGGATGGATGAAGCCGGGCTAACCGACACCCGCTATCTAGGCCGAAAGCGGATACCTACGACCTTGATAGGACTGTTGTTTCATGCTGCCGAACACACCCAACGGCACGTAGGTCAGCTGTTGGTCACCGTAAAGCTGCTGCCTTTGTTTAAGGCTAAGTGTTAAACAGGGATGTAAACCAGGTGCTTGGTCTCAAAGAAATCCTCTTCAAAATAAGCAGAAAGCGGATGTACTTCCGCCGGAAGACGTGCCTCATTGATTTCTTCGCGCAAGTCCCCGCCCTTCAAGTATAATATGCCATTAGGGATTGCATTCTGGTCTTTTTTCAATAATTTGTTGCGGACCCATGGATAGAAGTCTGCCAACCGTGTGACCGCGCGGGAAACCACAAAATCGTAGTTACGGTCCACTTGTTCTGCGCGGATGTGATCGGCCTTGATGTTTTTCAGTCCGATGGCTGTGGCTACCTCTCGTACGACCTTGATCTTCTTGCCAATCGAATCGACTAAATGGAAGTGGACTTCCGGGAAAAAAATAGCTAAGGGAATACCCGGAAAACCACCTCCCGTGCCTACATCCAGTATCCGGGTGTTAGGTACGAAGCCGATAAATTTGGCGATGCCAAGAGAATGCAATACGTGGCGAAGGTACAAACTGTCGATATCCTTGCGGGAAACCACGTTGATCTGCGCATTCCAAAACGGGTATAACTCACCCAATTGAAGGAATTGGGTACGTTGGCTGTCGGACAGCGTTGGAAAATAACGGTAAATGACATCAACTCCGGGATTTAACATGGCATGATATGTTTTTGTCTTACTTCCATTTCACGTCTTTTTTGAACAGGGCAAAAATGCCGTTGACACAGATATAGCTATAATAAATGACATCCAGCAACGGCAGCATCCAAAGCAGCCCGCCAGCTTGGAGTTTTTTGAGGATGGGATAGTAGATGACGATCTGTACAAACAGCCTACAAAGGTAAATCCCCAAAATGATGTACCAGTACTGCGGAAATATGACCACCGCAGCGATGGCAGCCAGGTAAAAAAGAACAGCGCTGATCAGTTGAGTGGCCAGCATTCGCTGATGAGAAACTTTATACGCCCTGGAAGCTCCGGCATGGCGAGTTTTCTGCCGGGAATAGGTCAACAGTGTAGTTTTGGGTTCGCTCCACACGTGTGATTCCGGATGAATGCAAATGGTTGTGTTATGCGGTGTCGCATTTTGATTGACAAAGAGGTCATCATCGCCGGATGGGATATGCATATGCGAGGCAAATCCTTTGCCTCTGAAAAATAAGCTTTTGGTGTACCCTAAATTACGGCCTACGCCCATATAGGCGTTCCCCTTGAGTGCGTAGGAAAGATAGCTCATGGCAGTATGGAAAGTTTCAAACCGGATAAGGGCATTTAGGAATCCGGGCTTTCTGCGGTAGGGCGAGTACCCCAGCACGATTTCCTCCCCGCCATTGAAGGCATCAGCCATATGCCTGAGCCATTGGTCAGATGCCGGAACACAGTCCGCATCGGTGAAAACGAGGTGTTCATATCGGGCGGCTTTGATACCGAGGCTCACTGCAAACTTCTTCCCATGCTTAAGTCGCACATGCTCAGCAATCTCGACCACCTTAAGGTGTGGGTATCGCGTACACAATTCTCTTAATAACCACTTGGTCTCGTCCTGCGAATAATCGTTGACCAATACCACTTCAAAATCAGGATAGTCCTGATTGAGTATTTCAGGTAGGTTCTGCCGCAAATTTTCTTCTTCGTTTCGCGCACAGATGATCACAGACAGCGGTCGAGTAGGGGTGTTGCCCAGTTTGGGCGGGATGCTGTAAAAGGCAAGCCTGCTGTACACAAATAATAAGTAGTACAGTTGGATAACCAAGAGCAGTCCGCATATTCCGGATAAGAGGAGAAAACCGATCCCGGCTATTTGGTTAACTAGTTCCATATATGCTGCCAAACTTATATAAAAATCGCGAATATAATGCGTTCGATAAGCATTTCAATACGCGCTGTGATTGGTTGTTCGACGTGTGATGCCTCACAGCAATTGGCTGTTCGTATGCCTCAGCCGACATCAACGGGGGTTAAATTGAAAATCTTGTGCCACTATCAACGCCTATGTTTTGTTTTTCCTATTTTTGCATCCACAATGAAATTTACCCTTCAGGCAGCAGACGCACAGTCTAAAGCACGGGCCGGTATACTTGAGACGGCTCATGGCACCATCGAGACCCCTATATTTATGCCTGTAGGCACTGCCGGCACGGTGAAAGCCGTGCATCAGCACGAACTGGTCAATGATATTGAAGCGCAAATCATTTTAGGTAATACGTATCACCTGTATTTACGTCCTGGATTGGACATCCTGCACGCTGCCGGCGGACTTCATCGTTTTAACGGTTGGGAAAAACCGATCCTGACCGACAGTGGTGGCTATCAGGTATATTCGCTTACCGAAGTGCGCAAAATCAAGGAAGAAGGCGTCACATTCCGTTCGCATATCGATGGATCCAAGCATCTCTTTACACCGGAGAATGTGATGGATACCCAGCGCATCATCGGAGCCGATATCGTGATGGCATTTGACGAGTGCACGCCATACCCTTGTGATTATCAATATGCCAGGCGATCGCTGGATATGACGCACCGCTGGCTTAAACGGTGCTGTGAGCGATTTGATGCAACCGAACCGCTGTACGGCTATGATCAAACGCTGTTCCCCATCGTACAGGGTTCGGTATATCGGGACCTCCGCGAAAAATCGGCTGAGACCGTCGCCTCGTTCGGACGGGATGGCAACGCTATCGGTGGGCTTTCCGTCGGAGAGCCCGCAGAAGAAATGTATGCGATGACCGAAGTGGTGTGTAACATACTGCCGGCCGAAAAACCACGTTACCTAATGGGAGTGGGGACTCCGGTCAATATTTTGGAAAATATCGCTTTGGGTATTGATATGTTTGATTGTGTGATGCCTACCCGCAATGCGCGCAACGGCATGCTGTTTACGCGTCGCGGGATCATCAACATCAAAAATAAAAAATGGGAGCAGGATTTTTCGCCCATTGACGCCGAAAGTGATCTGCTTGCCGACCGCGTATACACCAAGGCGTATTTGCGGCACCTGATTCGATCACAAGAAATCCTTGGTGCACAAATTGCCTCGTTGCACAACCTGCATTTTTACCTCTGGTTGGTCGGAGAAGCTCGCGCGCATATCATGGCAGGTGATTTTCATGCGTGGAAAAACAGTATCGTAAAACAACTGGACGAAAGGTTATAGCGAATGGTGAAATGGTTGCGGTCGTCGTTTAACATTATCGACAGATATATCATCAGGAAGTACCTGACTACCTTTGTTTTTACCATGGGCATCTTTACGGTAGTTGCCGTAGTGTTCGATATTTCCGAACGCTTGGATGATTTCATGAAATACAAGGCACCGCTCTCCAAAATTGTGTTTGAATATTATGCTGGTTTTGTACCGTTTTATTTAAACATGCTTTCGCCGTTAATCAATTTTATTGCGGTGATTTTCTTCACAGCAAAGATGGCTGATCAAACGGAAATTGTGCCGATTTTAAGCGGCGGTATGAGTTTCAACCGGTTTATTAGGCCTTACATGATAGCGGCAACCATTATTTTTGGGCTTAATTTTGTCTTTAGCGTGTACATCATCCCGCGCACGAATAAGCTGAAGGTGGGGTTCGAACGCATCTATGTAAAGCCTGTGGAAAACAATACCAAGAGCTCAACCCACATGCAGATTGACGATAACAGCTATGTTTATATCGATAATTTTGATAATAACCGGAAAGTAGGGTACAATTTCGTACTCGAGAAATTTGAAGCGGGGGAGCTGAAGGAGAAGCTGATGGCCGACCGCATCACGTGGGATTCGGTAAAGAATAATTGGCGCATCGAGAATTATTCAATCCGTGTCATTGATTCTTTGGATGAAGCTATGATCAAGGGCACAAGCATGGATACGCTGCTCGACATGACACCGCGCGACTTCGAAGTGTACGATAACATCTTTACCGCAATGAACATGACGGAGCTGAATGATCGGATCGAAAAAGAAAAAATCAGGGGTACGGGCATGATGACCGATTTGCTGTTGGAAAAATACAAGCGATTTGTGACGCCGCTGGCCGCCTATGTATTGACCCTGATGGGGGTCGCCCTGTCGTCGAAGAAAGTGAGGGGAGGGATAGGGCTAAGTCTGGGGATTGGCATCGGACTGAGTTTCACTTACATTGTGTTCATCCAGTTTTCTACCATGTTTTCGCTAAAAGGCGGATTGCCACCTATCATTGCTGTTTTTATCCCCAACTTAATCTTCGGAGCACTGGCGTTTTATCTTCTATACAAAGCGCCGAAGTAATACGACACAGCCGAATGACCATGGGCAAACTGACCATCAACCGCAACCTGTTTATCTTGCACCTGACCGTCATCGTATGGGGGTTTACCGGTATATTGGGCAACCTGATTTCCATAGCTGCTGTCCATCTGGTATGGTATCGGGTACTGATTGCGTTTGTTTCATTGGCCATCTATTTTTGGTGTAAGCGGCAATCTTTCGCCGTGGGGCGGAAGGAGCTTATCCAGTTTTTCCTAACCGGCGGATTGGTGGGGCTGCATTGGATACTTTTTTTCGAATCCATCAAAGTATCTACGGTGTCGGTCACCTTGGTATGCCTGTCATCGGTGACATTGTTTACGGCGTTTATCGAACCCTTGTTTTATAAGCGCCGTACTTCAAAAATGGAAGTGCTTGTAGGATTGCTCATCATCGTTGGTATCTACCTTATCTTTAAGTTTGAGGGGCAATATGTGAAAGGTATCGTTTTAGGCTTACTGGCGGCCTTGGCGGCAGCATTGTTCGGTACTATCAATTCTAAGCTGATAAAGAGAAATGAAGCGACAGTAATCAGTTTTTACGAAATGCTGGGAGCCTGGCTATGGATTTCTTTGTTTATGCTGATAACCGGTGGTTTCCATCACGGACTGAAAGCCACAGGCAAAGACGTGGGGTACTTGCTTTTGTTAGGAATCGTGTGCACCTCGGGGGCATACGTCGCTGCGGTATCGGTGATGAAAGAAATCAGCGCTTTCCGTGTCGCACTCGCCAGTAATTTAGAGCCCATTTATGGTATCCTGTTAGCCTGGCTATTCTTTGGCCAAAGCGAAAAAATGAGCGCCGGTTTTTATGCCGGCGCGATCATTATTTTGGGATCGGTTTTCGTTTATCCAATGATGAAGTACCAAGTGGCGAAACGGAAAGCCCAACTTCGGATTAAGCCCAACGCTTAAGCATAATCAAATACGGTATCCTTACTTTCCAATTCGGAGTATCCCATCAGGTACTCGTCTACCTTGCGTGCACACTCACGGCCTTCGGAGATGGCCCATACGACGAGTGATTGGCCGCGGCGCATGTCGCCTGCGACAAAAACGCGTTCAGCGGATGTTTTATATGCTCCTTCTTGTGCGCGTACGTTGCCGCGCTCATCCAGCTCCACCTCCAATTGTTGGAGCAGCCCCTCGTGCTGGGGGTGCAGGAAGCCCATGGCCAGTAAAGCAAGCTCGCACGGGATTTCCCGTTCTGAACCGGCTACCTCTGTAAACTTCACCGGACGTCCCAGGTGGTCGCATTCCCATGCCAAGTCGACTACGCGTGCGCTTTTGACATTACCCTTTTCGTCGCCGATAAATTCCTTAGTACTGATGCTCCAGAAGCGATCACAGCCTTCTTCATGCGACGTAGTAGTCTTGAGGAGCATGGGATATGTAGGCCAGGGCATGGCTTCTGTGCGGCTTTTTGGCGGCTGGGGCATCAGCTCAAATTGGGTAACCGACTTGGCCTTATGCCGGTTGGATGTGCCTACGCAATCCGAGCCGGTATCGCCGCCGCCGATGACCAGCACGTGTTTGCCGGTTGCCAAAATATCTTCTTCTGTAAACGACGAATTGCCTACACGCTTATTCTGTTGTTTTAGGAACTCCATGGCAAAATGCACCCCTTTCAATTCCCTTCCCGGGATATTAAGGTTTCGCGGGATGGTCGAACCTCCGGTTAAGACAATCGCGTCAAAGGCCTGGAGCTCGCTGGCAGGCACGTCTTTGCCCACCTCTGCATTGCAACGGAAGACGACGCCTTCCTCCTCCATGATTTTTATCCGGCGGTCAATGACCCATTTTTCAAGCTTGAAATCAGGGATACCGTAGCGGAGCAACCCTCCGGGTTTGTCGTCGCGTTCATACACCGTCACTTCGTGGCCCACCTTGATCAATTGTGCCGCGGCCGCAAGGCCAGCGGGCCCACTTCCAACTATAGCGACGCGTTTGCCGGTTTTCAGGTGTGTGGGGCGCGCTTTCACAAATTCGCGTTTGAAAGCGATTTCGATAATGTGTTTTTCAATTTCCTCGATGGCTACGGGCGAACGATTGATGCCTAGTACACAGGCGGACTCACAGGGGGCCGGGCATATCCTTCCCGTAAACTCGGGGAAGTTATTGGTGGACGCCAATATCCGGTACGCTTCTTCCCATTTGCCATCATAAACGGCATCGTTAAATTCCGGAATGACATTGCCCAGTGGGCAACCCGAGTGGCAGAATGGTATGCCGCAATTCATGCATCGCGCCGCTTGGTTATTCAATTCGTCGTCGCTGTAAGCATGGACAAATTCGCTGTATGTTTTCTTCCGGCTTGAGACCGTATCCTTCTTAGGAAGGGTTCGTTCAAATTCCTTAAATCCGGTTGGTTTTCCCATCTTTTCTGTCTGTATCGTTGTTTATGCTTCTACTAACTTTGCCCGCAGTACACTCTTATATTCCCGGGGGAATACTTTGATAAAATAAGCCTTCTCAGTTTTCCAGTTCTGGAGGATATGCGCAGCACGCTTGCTTTCCGTGAGGTGAATATGCCGTTTGAGCAGGGCAATGATAGCTGTTTCATCTTCGGTGTCAAGCGGATCAAGATCCACCATTTCAGTATTGCAGTTATCCCGGAAAGTACCCTCAAGGTCGTAGACCCAGGCGATGCCCCCGCTCATGCCAGCGGCAAAGTTGCGCCCTGTAGCGCCCAGGATAAGTGCCCGGCCTCCGGTCATGTATTCACACCCGTGGTCGCCGACGCCTTCGACCACGGCAGTAGCGCCCGAGTTGCGCACGGCAAAGCGTTCGCCGGCTTGACCACACACAAAAAGGTGGCCGGAGGTGGCCCCATATAGAGCAACGTTGCCGATGATGATATTTTCATGTGCAATCCGCTGGTTGCTAGGCGGTGGGTAGATAGCCAATTGTGCGCCTGAAAGCCCTTTGCCCACGTAGTCGTTGGCCTCACCTTCCAGTTCAAATGACAACCCCTTTGCCGCAAAGGCACCGAAACTCTGTCCTGCCGAGCCTGTAAACTTGTAATTAATGGTATTATCCGGAAGCCCTTCTCCGCCGTATATTTTGGATACTTCGTTGGAAAGCAACGTGCCGATAGTCCGGTCGGTATTCCTTACGTTGAATGTACCAAAGACCGGAGTTCTGCTTTCCAATGCTTTACGGGCTTGGGTTACCAACCCCCAATCCAGTATCATATCCAACCCGTGGTCTTGCTGTTCGGTTTGATATAGGGTATCACCTGCCTGGCTGTGGGCTACATGGAGGATGCCTGAAAGGTCCAGTTTGTTTATCTTCCAATGATCCACATTTTCGCGTTTTTTGAGAAACTGTGCTCGGCCGACCATTTCATTGATGGTGCGGAAGCCCAATTCGGCCATGATTTCGCGCAATTCTTCTGCGAGAAACTTAAACAGGTTGACGATGTCTTCTGGCTTGCCGGTAAATAGCTTACGCAATTCGGGATCTTGCGTGGCAACGCCCACGGGACAGGTATTCAGGTGGCATTTGCGCATCATGATGCAGCCACCGGCTACCAACGCAGCTGTAGCTACTCCCCATTCTTCAGCACCCAGCAAGGTGGCAATAGCGATGTCCCGCCCGGTTTTAAGTTGTCCATCCGTCTGCAATACCACGCGGCTGCGCAGGCCATTCCTGACCAGCGTCTGGTGCGATTCGGCCAGGCCCAACTCCCAGGGCAGACCAGCATGTTTAATGGAGCTGATGGGCGAAGCGCCGGTGCCGCCATCGTATCCTGCAATAAGGATGACGTCGGCGTGGGCTTTTGCTACCCCCGCAGCGATAGTGCCTACGCCGGCCTTTGATACCAGTTTTACGTTTATTCTCGCTTCCCGGTTGGCATTTTTCAGGTCAAAGATAAGCTGTGCCAAGTCCTCGATGGAGTAAATATCGTGGTGGGGTGGGGGCGAAATCAGTCCGACGCCCGGAGTAGAATGCCGCACCCGGGCAATCCAATCGTCCACCTTGTGTCCGGGTAGTTGCCCACCTTCGCCCGGTTTTGCACCCTGTGCCATTTTGATTTGCAACTCATCGGCTTGCGTTAGGTAATTGGATGTAACGCCAAAGCGGCCGGAAGCCACCTGTTTGATGGCCGACCGCATCGAATCACCGTTGGCCAGTGGTTTGTAGCGGATCTCGTCCTCTCCGCCTTCACCGGTGTTGCTCTTGCCGCCGATGCGGTTCATGGCAATGGCTAAGGTGCTGTGTGCTTCATGGGATATGGAACCGAACGACATGGCACCCGTGGCAAAACGTTTCATGATATTTTCTGCTGGTTCGACTTCATCAATGGAAATCGGTGTGCGATGCCTCGCAAAGTCAAGCAGCCCACGCAGGGTATACATGCGTTCTTTTTGGTTGTTGATGAGCGCAGCATACTTCTTGTAGGTTTCATAATCACCCGTGCGGCAAGCCTGTTGCAGCAGGTGAACCGTTTGGGGGTTGAACAGGTGCGCTTCACCTCTTCTTTTCCATTGGTATATGCCACCCTCGGGTAGCAGCTCCTTCGCGTTGCGTGAGCTGCTAAACCCACGATTATGCTTGCTTAGCACCTCCCGCGCGATATCATCGAGATCCAAGCCGCCGATTCGAGATACGGCGCCGCAGAAATAATTGTCGACTACATCTTTGTTGATACCGAGTACTTCAAAAATTTGAGCACCGTGGTAAGACTGGAGGGTAGAAATTCCCATTTTAGAGAAAATCTTAAGTAATCCCCCGCATACCGCTTTGACATAATTTTTGGCCAGTTGAGGCCATGTAAGCTCGGTGTCCAGTATTTTCTGTTCTTTAAGCGTGCGGATGGTCGCAAGCGCCATATAGGGGTTGACAGCCGTGGCACCAAACGCAAGCAGGCAAGCAAAGTGGTGCACTTCCCATACATCGCCACCCTCAACGACCAAACCAACGGCACCCCGGTGACCGGTTTTAATCAAGTGGTGGTGTACGGCAGATACCGCTAACAGTGATGGTATGGCCGCATGTTGTGAATCAATGGCACGGTCGGAGAGGATGATCACCTCAAAGCCGTCCCGTACGGCATCCTCTGCATACCGACAGAGCCGCTTTAGGCCGTCTTCCAATGCGCCGGGTTCTCCGGTGGCATTAAAATAGCACTGTAAGGTTTTAGCCTGGAAGATGCCGGTATCGATACTACGGAGCTTTTCGAGTTCTTTGCTGGTGAGTATCGGGTGTTCGAGGGCTACACAATGGCAATGCATCTTGTCCTCATCGAGGATGTTTCCATTATTGCCAATAAAGGTGGCGAGGCTCATCACCAAGCGTTCCCTTATCGGGTCGATCGGTGGATTGGTCACCTGCGCAAAAAACTGCTTGAAATAACTTGATAGGTGTTGAGGATGGTTGGAAAGTACCGCCAATGGTACATCGGTACCCATGGAGCCTACAGGCTCCTTACCATCCAGCGCCATGGGAGTAATGATGCCTTCCACATCCTCACGCGAGTAACCGAATATCTGCTGATACTTGAATACCGATTCCTTGGACAAGTAGGTGAACGTCACCCGCGGATCAGCAAGTTCTTCCATGCGAATCTTGTACTGATTCAGCCAGTCGCCGTAGGGTTGTTTGCGGGCAAGCTCGTCCTTTACCTGTGCATCAGAAAGGATTTCGCCCTTCTCCATGTCAATAAGTAAAATCTTACCGGGTTGCTGACGGCCTTTTTTAATGATGATGCGCTCGTCTATTGGCAGTGCGCCGGCCTCCGAAGCCACAATCACCCGATCGTCTGAAGTAATAGCAAAGCGTAAAGGGCGCAAGCCGTTCCGGTCGAGCATCGCACCGATGGTCGTCCCATCCGTAAAGCAAAGTGCGGCGGGTCCGTCCCAAGGTTCCATCAATGTGGCATGGTATTCATAGAACGCCTTTTTCAGCGGATCCATGTGCGTATTTCCGTCCCATGCCTCAGGGACCATCATCAACATGACGTGTGCTATACTGCGTCCGCTATGCAGCAGCAATTCCGCGACGTTGTCCAAACATGCCGAATCCGATTGATGGCCGTCCACGACGGGCAGCAGAATCTGCATTTCCTCTTCCGTAAAATAAGGCGACGACAGGGAGCGTAGCCCGGCATAAAACCAATTCAAGTTTCCGGTCAACGTATTGATTTCCCCATTGTGCGCCAACATACGGAACGGTTGGGCCAATTGCCACGAAGGGAACGTATTGGTAGAAAAACGGGAGTGCACCAGTCCAAATGCAGACACCACTCGTTCGTCTGTAAGGTCAGGGAAATAGGTGCCCACTTGGTAGGTGGTCAATTGGCCTTTATAGATAATCACTTTGCAAGATAGCGAAGCGATGTACGGTTCTTCGGTGAGTGCTTCTGTTTCCCTCACTTTTTTGGCGATAAGGCGCCGCAGTACAAAAAGTTTCCGCTCAAAGTCCGTCGTATTTGTCACCCCTGCCGGCCGTGAAACAAAAAACTGAACGATCTCCGGCTCCACGCTCAATGCGGTACTGCCGATGCCCTCTGCATTGACAGGAACGCGCCTGAAACCGAGGAATTTCATTCCCCTCTCTTCGGCTGCGCTTTGGATGATTTCCCTGCACAGGCGGTTTGCTTCCGCTTCCTTGGGTAAAAACGTCATGCCCGTGCCGTAATAGCCCGGCTCGCTCAATTGGATACCAAGCGATATGCATTCTTCCCAAAGAAATTCATGGGGTAGCTGAATCATGATACCCGCACCATCGCCACTTTCCGGATCGCAACCACATGCGCCGCGATGCTCCATGTTTTCCAGCATCGTCAACGCATCCCTTACTTGCCTATGGGTTTTGTTGCCTTTGAGGTTAGCGATAAAACCCACACCGCAGGCATCGTGCTCAAAATCAGATTGATAAAGCCCCTCCTGTTGTCTCAATTTACCAGTCATTCTATTTAGTTAGCGTATTCAATTTGCTAAATTAGTAATTATTTCGCGGATAATTAAATTATTTTCAAATTTTTATTTTGTTTGTTAATAATTACCTATTTTTTGTGTTTATTTTTAGTAAAATGCTAAAACCATGGGCTCATGTTATCATTTTTACAATGTTCGCGGCCGCGCCGGGCGGCGAGCGTTTTCCCCCGAGGGTTGGTAAGCTGTGAACTGTGACCTTAAAACCGTACCTTTGTATGCAAAAACTAAGTGTAAGAAATGAGTACAACAAAAGGTCCTATATCCCAGTTTATCGAAAAAAATTATCTGCATTTCAATGCCGCGGCGCTGGTCGACGCCGCCAAAGGCTATGAGGCCCACCTTGACGCGGGTGGTAAAATGATGATTACGCTAGCCGGAGCCATGAGCACGGCGGAGCTGGGCATTTCGCTGGCCGAGATGATCCGCCAGGATAAAGTGGCTATCATCAGCTGTACAGGTGCTAACCTCGAAGAAGATATCATGAACCTGGTAGCGCATTCGCATTACAAACGCGTGCCGCATTACCGCGATCTTAGTCCGCAGGACGAATGGGAGTTGCTTGAAAACCACTACAACCGGGTTACGGATACCTGCATCCCGGAAGAGGAAGCGTTCCGGCGTATCCAGCAGCACATCCATAAGATATGGAAAGATGCGGAGGACGCAGGAGAGCGCTACTTCCCCCACGAGTTTATGTACAAGATGCTCAACAGTGGTGTGCTGGAACAGTATTACGAAATCGATCCCAAAAATTCGTGGATGCTGGCCGCCGCCGAAAAAAATCTTCCTATCGTGGTGCCCGGCTGGGAAGACAGCACCATGGGCAACATTTTTGCATCGTATGTGATTAAGGGCGAGCTCAAAGCATCGACCATGAAAAGCGGCATTGAGTACATGACCTACCTCGCGGACTGGTATATCAAGAATTCCGAAGGGAAAGGCGTGGGCTTCTTCCAGATTGGTGGCGGCATTGCGGGTGATTTTCCTATTTGCGTGGTACCGATGCTCTATCAAGATATGGCGATGGAAAACATTCCGTTCTGGAGTTATTTCTGCCAGATTTCGGATTCCACCACGTCTTACGGCTCTTACTCGGGTGCGGTGCCCAATGAGAAAATCACCTGGGGTAAATTGGATATCCATACGCCTAAATTCATTGTAGAATCGGATGCGACGATTGTGGCGCCATTGATTTTTGCTTGGATATTGGGACAATAGTATGGCCATGTCGAACATCCAGACGACGGATTCCGTAGCATTGCGCTACTTGATTACCGAGACGCTCTTCGGTATGGATGAAGACGCGCCCGTCACGGCAGAACTATCCGCGGTGGCTACCGCTCCGGCAGCGGCCCCGCAGTTCCCGTTCTATGGCAAAAACGTGCGCAACTACCTGTTTTTGGCAAGCGATCCGCAACACGAGTGGCTGTCTGTATCGGCATTGGAGGCGCTAACCAAAACGTTAACCGCTTTGAAGCTAACGGCCGACGACATTGCGTTGCTGAACCTCGGCACGCTTTCCGCAATGCCACAGCAAGGTGATATTTTTGCCTTTTTCAATCCAAAAATTGTGGTATCGCTCGGGGTATCCCTACCTTGGGAGGGATTTGCCAATCCCGAACCCAACACAGTGTTGGCCCACCAAGGCATTACGGTTTTCCACACGTTTACGTTTGACGAGATGTTGGCTGATGCCGAAAAGAAACGGTTATTTTGGGGTACTGTAAAAACATTATTGATATGATTGAACTGGTCTTTGCTACCAATAATGCGCATAAGCTTGAAGAGGTCCAGGCGATGGTGGGAAATGATATTCGATTGCTCACGCTTGCTGATATAGGTTGCACGGACGATATCCCCGAGACGGGTGATACGTTCGAAGCGAACGCTTCGCAAAAAAGTAGTTATTTGTATACCAAATATGGCTATGACTGCTTTGCTGATGATTCAGGCCTGGAAGTAGAAGCGCTTAATAATGAGCCGGGAGTATATTCTGCCCGTTATTCGGGTACGCGGGACATGGAGAAAAACATTGATTTGTTGCTCAGCCGGTTGGGTAACCATCCCAACCGAAAGGCCCGATTCCGCACGGTTATCTCCTTACTATTGGACGGGAAGACGTACTTCTTTGAAGGCGCTGTTGAAGGCGAGATCGGCTACAAGCGACAGGGAAGCGGTGGGTTTGGTTATGATCCCTTATTTACCCCGGATGGCTATGACAAAACATTTGCCGAGATGACGGCTGCCGAAAAAAATGCCATTAGTCACCGTGCTATCGCCGTGGCTAAGCTTGCCGAGTTTTTGAAGGCAACTTCTTAACCAACGTCCGGTTCACTCGTGCACTTGGCACGCTTCCAATACATTGCCGTCCGGATCATAGCACCGGAAATAGGTCGTGTGATCGTCACGAATTAAATCGCCGACATCCGCGCCTTTATCCCGCAGTACCTGCCACGACAGCTTTGCATCAGTTGTTCGGAAAATCGGGTAAGAAGCCAACTCCCGGTCAATCGTTGCCTTTTTGTCGGTCTGCCAAAGCGTTAAACTCGTTGGGCTACCGGTATCGAGCACGACCAATTGTTGCTTAGTGTCTTCCCACACAGGCGTTAGGCCCAGTTTTTCTTGATACCATTGTTTGGCGCGGCCAATATCAGATACGCGGACAATGACCGTATCAATGCCTTGTAATGCTGTCATTTTGCTATTACGCTTATTCGGCAACAAGATATGCATCCCAAAGCAGATTTCAAAAAATGGCAAGATGGGAGTCAATCGATCATTGTCCGGAATGTGAGGTTTACCCGCGCGTGTTTCACGCGTTTTGTAGGTGGCAGGCGGTGCAACCAATGGGTTTGAGTGGTGCCCTTCATGACCAATAGGCTACCATGCGGAAGAGCAAGCGAAACTGTCTCCTTGGTTTGCTTATGGCGGAAAGAAAATCGCCGCTCAGCTCCAAGACTTAGCGAAGCAATTGCACCATGTTTTTTGAGGTCCTTTTCGTCGTCGCTGTGCCAAGCCATGCCCTCATCGCCGGTAGGATAAAGGTTCAGTAAGCAGGAATTGAAGTGCTCGCCCGTCTTTTCCTCAACCAACTGTTTGAGTTCCAGTAATTGTGGAGTCCAAGGGAGTGCCCGTTTGGTAATGTTGGAGTAGGTATATTCATAAGGGATATCAGCATACCAGGCAACCTTTCGTTTGGTGACGTAATGCTTGCCAAAGATAAAGGCTTCGTCAGGCTTCCACGGAATAGCCGTAAGCAAATAGGTCAAGTAGTGGTCAGCTTCGGGAGGCGATAGCAGCCTGCCATAGTAATTGACGATGCCGCCTTCCGGCAATAAATTTTTTGTTTCGTCTATTTCACTATTGAACAAATCCATTTTTCAGTAATCAGGCTCAAACGTATTGTCTCAAGATGCTTGCACGTCGTCCTCGAGTTTAGTACTCCTGCAACGCCCCATTGAGTCAATGCCCCGGCTGCTTAGCGCCGATTAATAGGCGACTATTTTCGATCTGCGCATTTTCCCAGCCGATGATAGCCGTTTTCCGGGTATTGCCCCACATATAACCCCCCAAGGCGCCGGTAGATTGAATAACCCGGTGGCATGGGATCAAGTAGGCTACCGGATTGCTGCCGATGGCATTGCCTACCGCCCTTGAGGCAGATGATCGGCCGATTTCTTTGGCGATTGTTCCGTAAGTGGTGAGCCCACCCATTGGGATTTTTAATAGGCTCTCCCATACTTTTAGCTGGAATGCGGAGCCCTTCAGATGCAATTTAATTTCTCGTAGATTATGCCAGTCGCCTTGGAAGATAGCAAGCGCGTCTTGGTGGACCGGCTCCGGCACGTGCGCAAATGAAGCATTTGCAAACTTCTGTTTTAGTATATCCAAAGCCGTTTGTTCATCATCACAAAAGGCCATGTGGCAAATCCCTTTGTCGGTGGAAGCGACGATCAGCGTGCCGAAAGGGCTTTGTGCAAAGCTGTAGCGAATGGTCAGGTGTTGGCCACCGTTTTTATATTCAGCGGGCGACATTCCTTCTATGGTGATAAACAAATCGTGCAGCCGACTGGTCCCCGAAAGGCCCGTTTCCAGTGCAGTTTCAAACAACGTAGCCTGTCTTTCCTTAAGTAGATGTTTTGCATATTCCACACTGACGTATTGCAAAAATTTTTTTGGGCTGGTACCAGCCCATTCGCAAAACAATCGCTGGAAATGATAGGGGCTTGTATGCGCCTGCGCCGCGATTTCTTGAAGGGAAGGCTGCTTTTTGAAATGCTGCTTGATATAGTCTATTGCTACAGCAACCCGGTGATAGTTTAACTTCGCTTGGTCATTCATGTTATACGATATATACGGCAAAAATCGCAAGTATGGCCATGTCATGCAATCCGGAACTTGCTAATATCAGGCGCCCCAATTGAACTCAAGTTTTTTTAATTTAACGAATTTACTGTATTTTTTTCGGAATGGACCTGGTTTAGATGCATAATCGTTTTAGCTATTTATTTGGTGTTTGTAACCAATAAAATTTTATATTTGGCCATTGATAGCGACAGACCGATAGTCAATCGCCTTCAAGCTAAACGATAACAATATAAATAGACCGAAAAGTAATGATTTCTTATCAAATCAAAGAAAACCCCACGGTATTTGACGCAATAGTTGTCGGATCCGGTGCCGGAGGGGGCATGGCTGGTTATGTGTTGGCTAATGCGGGTTTAAAGGTGCTCATGCTTGAAGCGGGACCATTTTTCGATCCGGCCAAAGATACCCTGCAATTGCGGTGGCCATGGGAATCACCTCGCCGTGGCGCAAGTACTGTGCGTCCGTTCGGCGATTTCGACGCTGCCTACGGTGGCTGGGAGTTGGATGGCGAACCCTATACCCGCGCGGCGGGTACCGAATTTGAATGGTTTAGGGCAAGAATGCTTGGCGGGCGGACAAATCATTGGGGGCGTATTTCGTTGCGCATGGGCCCGGATGATTTCAAACCAACGGATGGTGTGACCGCCGAATGGCCAATTACCTATGATGAGGTGAAGCCTTATTATGACCGCGTAGACAGGATGATTGGTATTTATGGCACAGTGGAAGGGATTCGCAACGAGCCGGATGGTATTTTTCTGAAACCACCTAAGCCGCGGCTCAACGAATTATATATCAAACGGGGAGCACAGAAGGCAGGTGTCCCGGTTATTGCTGGACGTGGATCGGTGCTTACGGAGGCTCTTCCCGGTGTGGAAGGGCGTGGCACGTGTTTTTATTGCGGGCAATGTGGCAGGGCATGCCGGGTGTATGGCGATTTTTCTTCTTCTTCCTGTTTGGTCATTCCGGCCATTAAGACGGGCAACTTGACGGTTGTAGACAATGCAATGGTGCGTGAGGTGCTGACTGATAATGAAGGGCGGGCGACCGGCGTGTCTTATGTCGACACGATGGATTTGCAGGAATATTCCGTGCGGGCTAAAATTGTCATATTGGGGGCAAGTGCATGTGAAAGTGCCCGCTTGTTGCTCAATTCGAAGTCGGCAGCACATCCGGGAGGGCTAGGCAATAGCAGCGGTTTGGTAGGACGATATTTGCATGATTCTACCGGAGCAAGTGCGGGGGGCTTTCTGCCGCAACTGCTGGATAGAAAGCGGTACAACGAAGATGGGGTAGGAAGTGTACACATTTATTCGCCATGGTGGCTCGACAACAGGAAACTCAGTTTTCCTCGGGGATATCATATCGAATACGGCGGCGGTATGCGTATGCCGTCATACGGCTTTATGGACTGGGTAGCGAATGTAAATCACCTGGTGCCCGGCCAAGATGGCCAACAACGAGAGCAAGGCGGATACGGCCGGTCGCTGAAGGGAGATTACCGCCGGTTTTATGGAGCAAGCGTAGGTATGGCAGGTAGGGGTACAGCATTGGCCAGGTATGACAACTACTGCGAGATAGATCCCAATCGGGTGGATAAATATGGGATTCCGGTACTCCGGTTCCACTATAAATGGGCCAATGAAGAAGTAGCGCAGGCCAAGCATATGCAGGAGACCTTTAAGGAGATTTTGCACGAGATGGGCGCCGTCATGACTTCGCCTATGCCTGGCCCAGAAACGTCCTACGGTCTGGAAGCGCCGGGGAAAATCATTCATGAAGGAGGCACTACGCGTATGGGCGATGATCCTAAAACGTCGGTCTTGAATAGGTGGTGCCAAGCGCATGACTGTCCTAATTTATTTGTGGTAGATGCCGGACCGTTTGTACAGCAAGGCGACAAGAACCTTACGTGGACCATCCTCGCACTGTCGATGCGTACCGCAGAATACATTTTGGAGCAGCGTAATAAGTTAAACATTGGATAAACATATATATATCATAGCAACGTGAACAGAAGAGATTCCATTAAGGCATTAGGCCTCGCCGCGGCAGGCGGCGCATTGCTAATCGACTCCTGTAGGCCCGGTGCCGAAACGAATAAAGAGGCCGCTGCGGGAGGAGGGAAGCTCCCCGGTGTTCAGGAATTTGAGCATGAACGCAACCAACGTTTGGCAGGTGAGCAATTTTTTACCGAGCATGAGCTGGCTACACTCACCGTGTTGACCGACATTATCATTCCGGCGGATGACGTATCCGGAAGTGCCAGCGATGCTGGCGTGCCTGCATTTATTGAGTTTATGGTGAAAGATATTCCAAGCTATCAGACGCCGATGCGGGGCGGACTGAAGTGGCTGGATGTACAAAGCCAACGGCGGTATGGCAGCGTGTTTGTCGATTGCTCGGAAGCACAGCAATTGCAATTGGTGGATGACATCGCTTACCCCAGCAAGGCACGGCCTGAGATGCAACAAGGTGTGGCATTCTTCAGCTTAGCACGCAACCTCACCGCTTCAGGCTTCTTTACCAGCGAGATGGGGGTGAAAGATATCGGCTATGTCGGCAACCGTCCCGGTATTTGGGATGGCGTGCCTCAGGATGTCCTCCAGGCCCACGGATTTGCCGACGGTTGGGGGTGAAATTTTGTAAAGGGCACCCGATGAGCCGGATAGTTTATGGCTGTCGGTGCCACGTTATTGCTCGGCGCATGGGTGCCTGATGCCGTGTAAGCTGCTGCGCATAGACATGGACGGTTGTCTATGCAGCCATTGTTCTGCACGCCTCGGCACACGCCCGGCATGCTTCCGCGCAGGCTTTGCAATGTTCATTGTCGTGTTTTTGGCATTCTTCCGCACACTCATTGCAGATTTGGGCGCAGAGGTCGCAAAGCTGTACGACATACCCTTCGTGCCCCGTTCCGCTGCTTTTTGCCATAAAAGATGCAGCCATGCGGCAGGCATCTGCGCAAAATCGGTCTAAATGAATACAGGCAGCCATAGTTTGTACTTGGTCGTTTCGCAAGCATAAGGTTGCGCAGTGGTCGCATGCGTCAGCGCAGCGATAACAGGCAGCGATGCAGTTGGTGAATTTCTCTTCTATCATGATTCATTGATTTTATGAGTTAGCTCCCCCAGTAAGTAGCTAACATGCATGATGGCCGTTTGTTTACCGTCATCGCAATTTGTAAATCAATTGACCGATACTATTCTTTTTCCTTCTTTTTCGTACGCTTCCGATGTGCCAATGCCTGGGCAAGCAGAAATTCAATTTGCCCATTGGTGCTCCTGAATTCTTCTGCCGCCCATTCTTCTAATGCTTTCAGCATATCGGCGTGTATGCGAAGCGCAAATGCCTTTTTATCCGCTTTATCAGCCATTAAAAAGCTCCCGTTTTTATTCGTTATAAGGATGCAAAGATATCATTAATGATATAATGTACCGGCGTTGACTACGGGCGCGACATTTCGTTCGCCGCACAAAACCACCAGCAGGTTGCTGACCATGGCGGCCTTCCGCTCTTCGTCAAGTTGTACAATGTCTTTTTCCGATAGCTTCTCCAAGGCCATCTCTACCATGCCTACGGCACCATCCACAATTTGTCTGCGCGCAGAAACCACGGCAGTGGCCTGCTGGCGCTGCAACATCGCACTGGCAATCTCCGGCGCATAGGCCAAATGGGTGATCCGAGCTTCAATCACATCTATCCCCGCCATGGCCAGTCGGTCGTTCAATTCTTTTTCCAATATCCCGCTTACCTGCTGCGCACCATCTTTTAGGCTGATTACGGCTGCTTCATCCTCGAAGTTGTCATAAGCAAACTGATTTGCTAAATGACGGACGGCAGCTTCACTCTGTATTTGAACATATTTGCTGTAATCATCTACGGCAAATAATGCCTTGGCGGTATCGCGCACCTGCCAGACGACTACGGCAGCAATCTCTATGGGATTGCCCAGCTTGTCATTGACTTTGATTTTTTGCCCGTCGAGATTCCGCGCCTTTAATGAGACGGTCCGTTTTACGACCAATGGGTTTACCCAAAAAAAGCCGTCCTTCCGTACCGTCCCCTGGTAACTGCCAAATAAAATCAATACGGCAGATTCATTGGGATTGACAACAAGCCAGCCTTTCAATATGACCAATGCCAGCACAATGCCAATCGCAATCAGCCACACCGACTGGCCGTAAATACCATACGCTGCGAGACCGAGGCCAGCCAGCAGCACAACAAAGGATAAGTAACCCGAAATTGCAGTTGTGTTTTTTTCGTTTATCATGACTATTTTTTTGATATTATTTTGATATCACAATAATATTAATAAAAATGCAAAATAAAAAATATTTATACAGTTTTAGCTTCAACGGGCCACTCGGCAAAATACACCAAAATAGGTATTGTCTATCCAGCGCACCTTCTTTACCTTGCCTCCATCATCCCAAGCGTTCTTTTTCTTGCATGAGATGTATGGGGATTGGGAAGGCTCCATGCGTTATTTAGTGTCACTAACATTTGCATATGTGCAGGGTAGGTTGTCCTGCACATTGCAAATATTTTTGGCTTCATCAGAAAAGCAAGGGGTAATCCAACGACAGTTTTTCTTCGCCCTGTTTTATTTCTTTAATCTGGATATGTAGGTAGGTCTGACCGCTCGGTTCAAGTTTGCCAAGTACAAACTGGTGATACTTGCCATCATTTCCATCGGGTCTTTCGGAAGACCAGCAATGGCCTTTCCATTTGCTTTGTAAGCTATTTTCTTTGCCAATTACTGTTATTTTGCCTATATAAACTAATTCCTGCCCGTCCAGAATGACTGCGTTTTTTCCGAGATCGATGGACGTCTGATCAAGTATCGAAGGTGCCGGAGAAGAATCGTCATACGTATAGAACCAAATTTTATTCCCATTATTGGCTATTGATAAACTCAGCGTATAGTTTGTGCTGTCTGCGACATTGGCTGTCATTTCGCCTTCCGGCAACATCGTTTCGATATCTTGCCTTATTTCTTTGTTCGTGGAGGTATGGTGTTGGGCAACTGCGGCAAACCCCATGTGAAGAAAGAAAGCGTTTAGTAACAGGGCTTTCGTCAAGGATGGGTATATGGCGTTCATTGTTCGAATATACTATTTTATCGGAAACCGGCGTATTTTGATCATCTTTACCGGCGGTAGGTTTCTTTAATTGCGCTTTGGCCTACTGTTGTTATATTAAATTGTTATTTACCCGTATGGAGACATGAATGATAAGAAGATAGTGATTATCGGTGCCACGTCTGGAATAGGCCGTGCATTGGCTGAAACGTTGGTTTCGGCAGGAAATAAGGTAGGCATCACGGGTCGGCGGGAGGCGATCCTCCGGGATATGAAGGCCATGCGTCCAGATCGCTATTGTATCCGCGCCTTTGATGTGACGGACACCGAGACCAGTATTGCACACTTGGAGGCGCTTGCTGCGGCGATGGGGGGTATCGATGTCATGGTCATCAGCGCTGGTGGAGGGGATACCAACGAAGCGTTGGATTTTGGGATCGAACGAAAAATGATAGACCTGAATGTCAGCGCCTTTACCCAGTTGGCCGACTGGGCGTTTGCTTATTTCCAGCGCCAAGGATATGGACATCTGGCGGCAATTACTTCTATTGCCGGTATGCGGGGCAGCAGGCAGGCGCCCGCTTACAGTGCAACAAAGTCTTATCAAATCACTTACCTGCAAAGTCTGCGGCAGAAAGCATATCATGGACGCATGCCAATCACGGTTACGGATATCTGTCCGGGCTTTGTCGACACGCCGTCGGCCAAGTCTCCTGTACGGTTTTGGGTGGGGCCGTTACCGAAAGCTGCAAACCAGATTTACCGGGGGCTTTGTAAACGCCGTAAAGTGGTATACATTACCCGGCGGTGGCGACTTATCGCTAGGCTATACCGATGGTTGCCTGCTTGGCTGCACGAACGGCTCTGAGCGCTAGGCTGTCTGGACGTCATGTGTATAACGTGTTCAGCTGTTTTTGGATATACTGGGCATCCAGCGGATTTTGTGCAAGGGATAGGGCCGCACGGTAGGCGATGTGAGCCTGCGCGGTGCTACCTGCGCGTTGGTATACGTGGGCTTTCACGGCTTGGAGGAGAAATACGGTGCCGGAATCTGCGTCGTACGGAATGGCTTCCAGCTCCGTAATGACGGCGAGAGGCCCGGCGGCGTAGCTTTCAGCAACCAGGCGGTTAAGACGGATGAGGACTGAACTCGGCTCAAGGCCTTCCAATAACCGGTAAAGGCCGAGGATCGCTTTCCAATCGGTTTCTGCAAAATGCCTTGCCGCACAATGCAATGAGGCGATTAACGATTCAAGGTAGTATTTGCCTGCACAGCCGCTGCGTTTTGCACATTCCAAATAATGGAAGCCTTCGGCAATCAGCCGTCGGTCCCATAACCTCCTGTCCTGTTCTGCGAGTGGTACCCACTCGCCATAAGCCATTATCCGTGCCGGAAAGCGGGCGGAATGGAAAAACATAAGTGCCAATAGCGCATCCACTTCGGCTGCAGGAGGTGCTATGGGGCGCAACAGCTTCGCCAGACGCATGGCTTCATAACAAAGGTCCATATTGATGCCTTTGGCATCGCGCGTAGCCTTATAACCCTCATTGAACATGAGGTATAAGATGGTGCACACCGTAGCGGAGTTCTCCGCGGCGTGTTTTGCTGCTCGGGGATCCAATTGGATGTTTACACGCCGTAAGGTCGATTTACTGCGCTGCAGAGCTTTCTTGACCACTTCACGATTCAACCGTAATGCGTTGGCTAATTCCGGAACGCCGAAACCGCACAGGACATGGAGCGTGGTCAGTATGCGGTCGCGTTCGCCGAGAGCCGGATGGCAGCACGCCACCAGCAGTTGCACTTGGCTGTCCGCGGCTTCTTCGTCCTCGACCACGGGCGGGGTTTCGCCCTGCGCAGCCACTATCGAAGCCTCCATGGCTTCAATAGTGGTCTGCCGTGCGGCGCGATTGATGATGTTGATCAGCTTGTTGCGGGCAACGCGTGATAGCCAAGCCGGTGGATCTGCCGGCATGCCGTTGTAGCGCCAATGGGACATGGCAGTCTCAAAGGTATCTTGCACGGCATCGAGGATATTGTCTAATTGCGCCATGCCAAACACCCGGGCAAGGGATGCAACCATCTTCCCCGAGTGTTGTCTGAAGAAATGAGCGACCAGCTGTCCCGTGGCGTCCATTGCGTCTACGCGTCTTCCATTGTCATGATTTCCCGTATCTCAACGGTGCGATCCCAATCCAGGTCTGGATTTCCCTTGGCGATCTCAATGGCTTCTTCAAGGGAATCAGCCAATAGGATGTAATAACCACTGACACATTCTTTTCCCTCCAAAAAGGGGCCGTCTGATACGATTTTTTGCTTGCCGCGGATGTATGCGCCACCCGCGTCAAGAGGTTGGGCTTCCTTGTATTGCCCCTTCTGCTTGAGGGTCTCTACCCAACGATAATGTTTCTCGATACATGCTTGCATTTCCTCGGCAGACAGTTCGCCGTAATTTGATTCTTCGCGAATCAGCATTAGAAATTCTTTCATAACTTTTTATTTTGTTTTTACCTTGACAATCGGGTTTGCCGTTTGGGGACATTTTTTTGAAGCTATTTTTGTCTGTTTACGGCGTTTCGTGCTTCGTTCGTTCCATACTAAGCCACCGTACGACTCGTCTGCTAACCATATCGAATGGTAAAAATGCAATTTTTTTAGACGTCGACGTAGGAAGGATAAAGATTTTTGATTTGGGTGTGCAGGAAACATCTGGATTCTCGACATTTGAAATCTGTCGCACACCAGTCGATGAACCTTGCGGAAAATATTTAGATAATTTCTAAATAAATATATTTGTGCCATGAAAAGGTTCATGACTACCGGGTATAATGCATCCTCTTTCCAGTTGGCGACATTGATGTTGCGGCTGGGGGCCGGTGTATTGATGATTCCGACTTACGGTTACGGCAAATGGGTCAATTTTGCGGCTAAGAACGGCTCGTTTTACGACTTCATGGGATTGGGTGGCCCCGTCTCCATGGGGCTGGCTATTTTTGCCGAACTATTTTGCTCTGCGTTATTGGTATTGGGACTATTTACTCGATTGGCTACCATGCCGTTGATCGTCGCGATGCTGGTGGTCATTTCGGTCCACGATTGGCAGCTGTTTGACAAGCATGAGTTGGCTCCCGCGTTCCTGACCATGCATCTTGCGATATTGCTGCTCGGCCCAGGGCGATACAGCCTCGATGCATGGATTGCCGGACGGCCAAAGCATCGATAGGTTCATTGTGCTATCGGTCATATCGGGTCGCGGAATCGTATCCGGTTGAATCGATGTGGAATCAACCCCCGCCGGAACTGGTCGCCCGCCGGGTGCTTGTGGCGCTTCCGTCGAGTCTGGCGGGACCACGGCATCTGCGCCAGCTGGCGGACGCCTCCGGATGAGCAAATCCTCCTTCGAGGTGGGGCGATCCCCCGGCTTCCATACAAAACCCTCCAGTATCTCCGCGTCTTGGGGGACAAGGTGCATCGGGTAGACCTTGCCATCCACGCGCCTAATCGGATTGAAATAGGTAATTTGATTGCTATCGACTAATATCTTAATCCGGCTGCTGCGATTGTGGTACATGTTGGTATACACTTTGCGCTTTTCATCGACGGTGTAGTAGATGCTCTCTGCATTGCCGTCTATAAACATCCGATCCAGCGCATTGTTCGAAAAAAAGCCGGTAATCCGCCTTCCTTTGATTTGATTGTACTTGGTAGAATCCAGTTGGGTATTTACCATAAAACTATTGCTGACCAGCAACATGTTGTCCAGCTGCTCGTTACGTATTTGCATATAAATCGTATCGGCCGTCATCTGCGATCCCTGCGCCCATATCATCGGGCGGCCAAAGAAACGCATCATGGAATCAGGGTAGCCATAGTATACGGAATCAGCCACCGCTTGCAGGTCCGATTTGAAGAGCCGAACGTTGTAATAGGCCTTGATGATGCGCGTTTTTACCGTGTCGCTACCCAATGTGTCTTTTGGTACCGTGTCGGTGGGTGGACGGGAAAGCGCGGTCATGGCCGCAGCCATCAGGCTGTCGGTTTCTCCGCCGGTAGGTATTACTGCTTGTCCGCGGAGTACACTGTCTGCCGCAAGATTACGCGCCAAAATATCCAAGCCAGCCGTCTCCAGCGGCGCCGCGGCCACTCGATTGAGATGAGTTTGCAGCACTGCCGAATCAGCTTTTATTGCCATATTGATGGCCGGGTCGGCGGTTTTGGGCGTGCTTAGGCTGTCGGGAGGTGCTTTCAGCGTATCCAGCAGCGTGGCGGGGAATGCCTCCAAACTGTCCCGAGGTTGTCGCTGAAGGCTATCGATAACGGCAGTGTCGGTTTGCAGTGAGTCGCTGCTCAACGGCGGCGGTTCGTCCATGCCGTCCGACGAGCCGGTGTCATCCATATTGCCGTAATCGTCGCCATAGTCCTCGTCTTCAAAGTCATCAATTTCGCCACCTTCACGATCAAGGTCAAAGACCTTGGGTAAATAGTCCTTCAATAAAATGAGCTTTGAAAACAGCGTATCGGCCGTCATGTAAATGGTGTCTACGGCAGCAGGTTGAGGTTTTTTTAGCGTATCGATAGCTTGTACGGATGTATCTGGCGATAGGGTACTGATGCTATCCACGGACGACGCCGTGCTATCATTGCGCGTTACGGTCATCACCAAGGGGTTCTTGGTCATCGTGATGGATTCATCGATCCGGTTGTACAACCCCTCGCCACCGTAGGTAAAGTATTGCTGTGCCGTGTCGATAAACACCACGTTCTGTACGGCACGCCCGTTGCCCGATGTGCCGTCGTAGTAGAGGCTGTCGCCGCGGAGGAAACGGCTCCCTTCCGTATACAGGTTGTTACGGTCAAACCAAGCTTGCTCCGTCTCGGTGTTGTATTCGCCACGTTCGGTGTAGAGGTTTTCGCCATCATTGCCTTTGATGTTGGTAGGGCCATAGAAATAGGTCATTTTGGTGGCCGAATTATACCGCATGGTATCGGTATAAATTTTTACGTCTGGCGTCCGTACGACGACATCATAGCGAAAATAAGCATCCTTGGTATTATCGAAGTAGTAGGCATTTCTGCTCGTAATGGTATCCGTGGTATTAACGATGCGCCCGCCACCGGTATAGGTGCCCACGCTGCTTTTCATGTTGTATGTGAGGTAGTTGGTGGTGAGTACCGAATTGCCATCTACCATGCGTACGTTATTGGTGAGCGTGGCAAGTTGGGTTTCGGCGACGTAATGTAATTTGTCTGCATAAATGACGGTTCCATTCGGCTGGGTGATAATCACCTTACCGAACGCATCGAAAAATTGCCTGCCTTCATTGTCGTTATAGACATAGCCACTATCGGCTGATAGTGTCGAACCGTGGTGTTCATATACAGGCCGGTAATTCATCATGTTGCCCGTAGTTGCATTGAGGCGACTGTGTGAAGACGATATCAATCTCAATTCGTCACGCTGCTGAGCGTACGTAAGCGTCGAAATGAATGCAGCGAAACATATGAACAACAGGCTTTTCTTCACAGGCGCAAACTTAGCTAAAATGCATGGTATTCACGAACACTGCGGATGCAAATCCTAAAGGGGTGCGTTTGACACGGAAAGCCAGCAAAGAAAAACCATTTATCGAAAGGATTATTTGCCTCATAGTTCGAGGGAAGTAGGTACGGTTAAATACTCCGCGGGGCCCCAAATTAAAAGAGAGCTATCGGCTAAATCTTGGTAAAATTTTCAAGGTTATTTCAAAAAAAATTGGAATTTTCAAATCAATTAGTTTAATTTTATTTTGAGTATACAAACCAAAATATATCAGAATATGAAATCTCTACTTACAACAATGGTCACAACCCTATGGTTTTTGTGACTTCATCTTCTTCTGTATCTTTATTAAACGTTCAGCAAATTAATGTTTCCTGTGAAGATGCAGCTTTTGAAGTCTATCTGTATTATGTTACTCAAGAGGATGCTGACGAGGATTTTGCTTACGAAAAATGGAGAGAATACTTACAGTTTTGTTCCGAATAAAAAGGGTTGATTTGACATTAATCCGCTTATCATTACTTGCCTTGCTATTGGCAAGCCAATTTTTCAGCTTTAGCCAATCCTACAATAGTGGGATTGTGAAATATAAAGTCAAAAATACAAAAAATAGATTGACCGATAATGAACTAAGACAGAATCCTCGTCTACCGATGATTCTTGAGCAACTTACGTTTTCACTGAATTTTATAGATTCAAACGCGACGTTTAACCTTGATGAGAGTAGAACAATCCCTCCAGAAGATGTTAAAAGTGCAGAGATTTTTTTTATAGGTGTCTCTACCAACAGGCATTTTTGGCAAAATCCAGACGCTGCGTACCGTGTCATGCCAGCTCTTCCCCCGTTTCACAAAGACTATCTCTTGGTAGATTCTTTTAAGAGCGGTAGACATACAGGATGGAAAATTACGAACGAAAGCAAAGAAATAGCCGGATATAAGTGTTTTAAAGCGACCCGTGACAATCTATCTCAGAACGGTAGCGGTGGATTACGAAGAATTCCTGTCATTGCTTGGTTTTGCCCTGAACTCCCGTTCCCTTTTGGACCGTTGAAATATGGAGGCTTGCCTGGGCTGATTTTGGAATTACAAACCAATACTACGATATTCGGTGCGAAATCCATTTCGCTAGGAGAAAACATTGCTATTTTGCCAATGCCCGAATTCGAATTAATTTCAGAAGAACAGTTTTACAGGGATATTCACAAGAAAATAATGGAACGGAGGGGGAAAATAATGCCTCCGTTTTGATGATGTGATTTATGTCAATAGTTAGAAGGTGAAGATTACTTTAAAAGGTAATTCCTATTACAAAAACATACATGATAAGTCAAAACAGTACGGGTGTACAGGCTACTTAATTTATTGCTATTGTTCCCGCTGGTCACATTTTCTCAGTTCCGAATCATAACCGGCATCGTATCTGACGAAAGCGGCGCGCCATTGGGACGGGCTAATGTAATGGCAAAAGCCCTAGGTGAGGACGGTAATGTCAAGTTCGCAATGGCTAATGCACAGGGGCAATACAATTTTACGTTGGATGCTTCCAAAGCCTATCTCCTTAGCGTTTCCTATATCGGCTATCATCCAGATTCAACTAAACTCGACCCAAGCAATAGTAACCTTCGGCACGATTTCAAACTCCGGACCAAAAACGAGCAGCTCAGGGAAATCATCATCGAGCACGAATACCGTCCCGTCATCATCAAGAAGGATACCATCGTCTTCAACGTAGAGGCTTTTGCTGCGGGCAACGAACGCAAGCTGAAAGACGTCCTTGGCAAATTGCCGGGCGTAGAGGTGGACCGTGATGGGCGCGTTACCTTCAACGGGCAGCCCATCCGCCACATGCTCGTGGAAGGAAAAAAATTCTTCGGCGGGGGCAGCAAACTGGCCGTGGAAAACATTCCCGCCGATGCACTCGACCAGATTGAGGTCATCGACCACTTCAACGAGGTGGGCTTCCTCAAAGAGGTCTCCGGCACGGATGAGATGGCCATGAATGTAAAGCTCAAAGAAGACCGCAAACGGCTCGTATTCGGTGACCTTGAAGCCGGGGGCGGCAATGGCGGCCACCACCTCGGCCATGCGGCACTGTTCTATTACACGCCGGCCCATAACGTGAGCGTCATCGGCGACATCAACGACATTGGCAAGTCGGTATTCACTTTCGATGACATGATGCGCTTTCAGGGTGGTGTTAGTGCCTTTGTCAATACCAATAGCCGCCCTTCGTTTACCAACCTCAATACGTTTACCTCGGACAACCGCGACGTGGTGGAAAACCGCTCGCGCTTCGCCGCCCTTAACTTCAGCAGTGACGTGGTGGAAAAACTCAACGTCTCCGGATTCGCCATCTTCTCCCGCCTGCTCACCGACCGACGCGCTGATACCTACATTGAATACCTGACCAACCAGGGTGTGACCAATGAGGAACGGTTCGCCGAGCAGGGAAACGACGACCTGATGGGACTGGCCAATGCCAAATTGGATTACAGCCCCAGCAACACCGAGAAATGGTATTACAATGCTCAGTGGCAGAGCAGCGGAAATTCCCTCTCCAACCTGCTCAATTCGGTCACCAACCTCCAGAACAGTTACTTTAATACCCTCAGCGATGCGGATAATCACTCCCTGAAACAGTATATCGAATGGCATAAGGCGTATAATGTACAGCACACGACCACCTTTGTGGTCAATCACGTATATGAGAAAAATACACCGCTGAATACTTGGATCAACGACCAGGCCTTCCTCGTGGGTTTTATCCCGCTGGAAACGGATGATCAATACCGTATTGAACAGCTGGGTCGCCAGCGCAGCAACAGCGTAGACGCGCTCTTCAAGCACTACTGGGTCATCAATAGCCGCCACCAACTCCACAGCAACATCGGCAACAACTTTGCTCGGGTGGATCTGCTGACCAGCGAACGGCAGTTGTTGTCCGATGGTTCGGTCAATAGCTTTGCCGAGGCCGGATTTGGCAATGATGTCCTTTACCGGCTCAACGATGCCTTCGTCGGCCTAGACTATAAATTCATCACTGGCCCCGTCAGCAATACGGCTTCTCTCTATGGCCACTGGTACGCACTCTCTACCGCGCAAACAGACGGCAACCACCGCCTTAGCCGCTTCTTGCCCGAGCCAACATGGAAAAGCGAATATGAAATACGGGAAAACGAACGGATCGTATTCGACTACCAATATGCCAATAGCTTCCCCCGCGTTGGGCAGCTGAACAGCCGCTTTACGCTCACCTCGTACAATGCTGTGGCCAGGGGTAACGCTCTGCTGGCCAATGAGCGCTATCACCGCTCTGCCCTGCGCTATACCCGCTTCACGGGTATCGGGGGGCCAATAGCTAATGCGTCCATCACGTTCAACCGCAAGGTGCGCGCCATCCGTAACGAACTGCAGTTTGAAGGCATCAACCATTATTCGATGCCCGTGTTGACCGACAATCCCGAAACGAACTGGATGGCGTACGGCTCGTATTCCAACCGGGTGGCTTTTTTCCGCGTGGGCGGAAATGTACGGCTCAGCTGGTTCGATTATTCCCAGACGGTCAATGACATACTGGCAAACAACCGCCGCACAAGCCACCAGTATACCGTAAACATGCGCACCGAACCGAGCGACTGGCCCCGGGCATCGGTTGCCTATACCAAGGGATTCAACCGCTTCCGCGGCAATACCTCATCCCGCTTCACTACCGACCAGTTGGATGCCAGTCTCGACTGGCGGCTGCTAAGGGATTGGTCCGCCATGGCTGAATATACCTACTTCCGCAACCGGAATACTCGGACGGGTCTCAGCGACTCATACCATGTGGCCAATGCGGCGCTGGACTACCAACCGGAGCATACTCCCTGGGGCTTCCGCCTCACAGCAAACAACTTCCTGGACAACCGCACCAAGGTGTCCAATTCCATTTCCGACTTCCTCGCAAGCGAGCAGGTCACCTACATCATGCCCCGAGTGTGGCTGCTTTCAGTAAGGTATAAGTTGTGAGGCTACGTGATATCCCGTACCTTTGGGCATATGAGCGTACAGGAGCGATTCATCCACTACATATACGAACACGCGTTGTGCCAATCGCATGAGCGTATCCTACTTGCAGTAAGCGGCGGCAAAGACTCGGTGCTGATGACCCATCTTTTTGCTGAAGCAGGTTATACCATTGGCATAGCACATTGTAATTTCCGCCTGCGGGGAGAGGCCTCCGATGCGGACGAAGCGTTGACAAGTGACCTCGCCCGCGCATTGGAAGTACCATTCTATTCGACAGGATTTGACACGGAAACCTATGCCCGCCAGCAAGGCATTTCTATCCAAATGGCAGCACGGGAGTTGCGCTATGCCTGGTTTGAGACCATCAGGTCTTCGCAGGGTTATGATTATATCGCTGTGGCGCAGCACCGCAATGACCATGTTGAGACAATAATGCTCAACCTGGTGCGGGGCACGGGCCTCGCGGGCCTCAAAGGGATAAAGCCTAAAAGAGACCGAATCATCCGTCCTTTACTCTTCTTAAATGCTGAAGAAATAGCTACCTATGTGGCAGAGCATGGATTGGCTTATCGTGATGATGCTTCCAATTTTTCCACCAAATATGCACGTAATAAAATCCGGATAGAGGTTATCCCCAGACTGAAGGAACTCAACCCGGAGCTTGAGCGCACCATGGCAAAAAACATGGAGCGCTTTGCAGATGCCTATAGCGTGGTAGAGACCTACGTGGCGGAATTGCGTAAGGATTTATTTACGGAGCGAAGGCCGGGCGAATGGCATATCCCCATCAGTGGGTTGGCGGGATTGCATCCCTTGCCGTTTTTACTTTATGAACTTTTTCGTCCTTACGGATTCACGGAAGCAGTGATAAGCGATATCGCTGGGTCGATGCCCGGCACGCCGGGGAAGCGGTTTAGTTCGCCCTCGCATATGTTATACGTCGATCGGCATGAATGGGTCGTAAAGCCAATTGAAGTACCGCAAAACGAAGTAGCTACTATAGCATACCCCGGAGACGGCGCACGCTGGCATGAATATCACTTTGAGTCAGGCTTGTCTACGGACATGGCGGTCAACAGAAGTACGCATGTCGTGCAGTTAGATGCTGCTCATGTGGTTTTTCCTATTCGCATCAGGGCATGGGAAGAAGGGGATGTCTTCCGGCCGCTCGGCATGGGCGGCCGGAAGAAGCTGAGCGATTTTTTTGTGTCGCTTAAAGTGCCTGCGTATCAGAAACATTTTATACCGGTAGTCATTAACGGCGATGGGAATATTCTGTGGGTAGCGCCTTATCGGATGGATGATCGCTATAAAATTACGGACAAAACAAAAAAAGTAGTTACTTTAGCGTGTTCTTATTAGCCAATGGCAGAAAAACCGATATACATAGAGAATCAATACATGGGCCGCGACCGGAGTTGGGTAAGCGTTAGGTTGGTGCTGGCGCTCTTTTGCTTCATAGCGTACTACATCAATATCGAACGGGAAAATGAAAGCCAACTGTTCCTTATCGTAGGAAGTGCGGTTATCTTTGTGTCTATCGTGATGATGTACATGCTTCATTACCGCATTATGGTAGAGCAAGGCAGCGTGAAATTAAGTGGACTTTGGACCACCCGCCTTGTGAAGATAGACCTCAACAGCATCGTGAAAGTGGAATGTAAACCCTATAGCAGTTTTTTTATCAACAATCCGGTGTACAACCTCCACCAACGGGGAAAAATTAAGTTTTATGCAGGGGGTAAGGACGCGGTGTGGCTAACCGATCGAGATGGGCTCATTTATATCATCGGTACCCAGCGGCAGGTCGAACTCCAGCAGGCCATACTGAAGGCTAAAGGCAAGCCGGGAGTGTGAAAACTTTGGTATCCCTGTTTTGTTTGTCAATTATACGTTAAAGTTCGTTAAAATTACGCCGGTATAAGCGAGGTGTCCAGTTTTTACTTATATTTGTGAGTATGTTATTGAAGTTTTTATTTATCGCAATAACCGTCCTGTGGTTGCTACGCATGGTTGCGCGGCTCCTATTCCCCTGGGCGATGCGCAAAATGGCGGAGAAAGTGATGGGTAAGGCCCAACAGCAATATCAGTATAGAAGCGGTCCTTACGCAGGCGGGCAGCAGTTCCAGCAGCCCCACCAATCGCACCAGCCGGATGGCAAGGTGCGTATCGATTATATGCCTCCACAAAGTAAGCCTAAACAGGGAGCGAAAAAAGCGGGTGAGTTTGTAGAGTTTGAAGAGATTAAGTCATCTGCCGAATAGCCAGCAAAAACCTTACCTTTGTAGGTATGTGGCTGAAACAATTGTCCGTACTCCATTTTAAGAACTACAGCGAGGCTACTGTGCATTTTGCTCCGGAGGTAAACGCCTTTACCGGAAGAAACGGCGCGGGCAAGACCAACCTTTTGGATGCTATCCATTACCTTTCACTTTGCAAGAGCTATTTCAACCCTGTAGACTCCCAACAGATTAAACAGGGCGAAGATTGGTTTATGGTACAGGGCGAGTTTGACAAAGACGGACAGCCCGATGTGGTGGCATGCAGCCTCAAACGTAACCAGAAAAAACAGTTCAGAAAGAATAAGAAGGAATATACACGCTTGGCCGACCATATTGGTCTTTTTCCGTTGGTGATGATTTCGCCCAACGATTCAACCATCGTGACCGATGGTAGCGAGGAGCGTCGGCGTTTTATAGACAATGTGATTTCCCAGACCGACCTACGCTATTTAGATGGACTGATTGCCTATAACCGTTGCTTGGTGCAGCGCAATAGCTTATTAAAGCAGTCCGCTAAGACGGGCATGCTTGATAAGGGTGTACTCGATGTGCTGGATATGCAACTGGTTGAACTGGGTATGCCGATTTTTGAAAAACGGCAGGCATTCATGGCCGCGTTTATTCCTGAATTTAATAAACATTACCGATTTCTCACGGATACGGCCGAAGAAGTATCCCTGGTATATGAATCGCAGCTCATGGCAGGTGATTTTGCTGATCTGCTGGCACAGCAGCTTGATCGCGATCGGGCGTTGGAACGCACTACCGTGGGCATCCATAAGGATGATTTGCTGTTTGCCATCCATGGCGATATGCCTCTAAAAAAATTTGGCTCGCAAGGGCAACAGAAGTCGTTTCTTATTGCCTTGAAACTTGCTCAGTATAGCTTTCTGTATAACCAAAAAGCCTTCAAACCGTTGCTCCTGTTGGATGATATCTTTGATAAGTTGGACGAGGTGCGCACCCGTAAGCTGATGCAGATGGTCTCTGCGGACGATTTTGGGCAGATCTTCCTTACGGATACCGATGCTCTGCGGATAAACCGTATCTTTGAAGAAATAAATCGGAAAGTGTGTATTTTTGAAATTAACAGCGGCGTGGTGAACCAATTGGAAACGGCATGAGCAGAAGGGGAGACGATATCACCATCAAAGAGGCCATCGAAAAAATGCTTGATGTCTATAAACTGCGGCGCAAGTTTGACGAAACAGCCTTGATTTCCGCGTGGCCGCAGCTGATGGGGAATGCCATTGCCAACCGAACCAAGCAACTGTATATCCGTGATAAAAAGTTATTCATCAAGGTTGAATCAGCTGTCATTAAGAACGAACTTCTACTGATGCGATCGCAAATTATCGGCCGCATGAATGAGCATGTCGGGCAGGTGGTCATCGAAGATTTGGTCGTATTGTAGTTTTGCAAACGGGCGGCTAAGCATACCGGTTAAGGGATAGAGAGGATAAACCCTACGCCGTAGATGTTTTCAATCCTTGCACCGGATGAAGAGCGCCGCAGTAATTTGCGCAACCGGGAAATAAAGACATCCAAGCTACGTCCCATGAAATAATCGTTTTCGCCCCAGAAACGGATAAGGAGATCTTCCCGCTTCACGATGGAATTGCGGTGCTCATAGAGGTATTCCAGCAATTCAGCCTCCCGCAACGTGAGCGTTGTGGCCGTATTTCCTTCAATGGTGAGGCTGAGTTTTTCCTTATTCAACGTTATATCACCGATTCGAATCGTCTCTGCTGGTTTTTGATCGGTGGTGGGGAGCATCCTTCTGGTGATGTTTCGAATGCGTAGTACTAATTCGTCGATATCGAAAGGCTTGGTAATGTAGTCTATTGCACCCATGTCCAGCCCGAGTAGCCTGTCCGTTTTCTCCTTGCGTGCCGTCAGGAACAAGAAGAACGCGTTTTTGTCGTGTGCCACGATTTTCCGGGCCAAATCGAACCCGTTGATGTCGGGTAGCTGGATGTCAATGATGATTAAGCTATATGCCGTGTGATGTGTCAGGTATTCCTGATACGCGCTTTTACCGGTTGTACACCAAGTCACTTCAAAATTCATCGTTTCGAGGTATTGCTTGGTTACGTTGCCCAAATCCGCTTCATCTTCTACATACAACAATTTTGGTTTCATGGACCAGTTAATGCTTATAAGGTATATGGATAATAAATTGACTGCCTATCTTTTCTTCACTGGTAACGGAAAGTTTCCATCCGTGGCTTTTGATGCACTGGTAGGTATAAAAGAGCCCCAGGCCCAGTCCCGAGATGTGCTGGGTACCTTGCTTTTGAAAACGATAAAATTTTTCGAATATATGTTCGATTTCATTGTCTGGTATGCCCATTCCATTGTCCGCTATCTGTAGGCTGATGGAGGCATCACCCACCGCTACATGGACTGCGATGCGTTTATGCTCCGAATGGTTATATTTAATCGCGTTGTCAAATAAATTGAACAGCATGGTCGTGAAAAAAAAACGGTTCAATTCAACAATTAGGGGGTGCGTGCCCGCTTGCAATTCAATAACGATATTGTGGTGGACCGAAATTTTTACATTATAGTCAGTGATGATTTCATGCAGCAACTGGTTAAGTTCATGGGTTTCCTTCTGCAAAGAAGAATTATCCATCGTAGTGATATCCATGACCTGCTCAAAAAGTTTCTGCAAGCGCAGGGATTGACGTTCAATGATTTTTGTGAGCGGTTTGATGTTGTCGGGATCGGCAAGTATTTTGTCGTTTTGCATGTTTTTATTCGCGACGATGATGGTAGACAACGGGGTGTTGAATTCGTGCGTGATGCTGTTGACAAAGTCTGATTTCATTTCGGCCAACTTTTTTTGGCGAAGCCAATTGCGGAAAGTGAAGTAGTAGATGGACACCACGCAACCAATCGCAAATAGTGCCAGCAGGAATGTAGGCATCATCAACTTGATAATATGCAAGATACGGTTGCTGTGATCGGCATGGAGCGAAAAAGTCATCCAATAATTATAATCCGTAGAGGCACTCACCGTAATGCCGGCAATTTGATTTTGTGGTCTCGGTTTTTCCAGTTTTCCGCCGATGTATACACCATAACGGGTCCTTAAGCTGTCTGGAACGAATGGATACGACTCGCCGGCTTGGTATATACTAACAATACGGAGATTTTTGAAAACCAATTGAACGGCATTAATGGACAACAAATATTGTAAATCTTCATTGAGTTGATATTCGGCTTTTATTTGCGCAAACAGGCTATCCATCGTATTGGCTGCCCGAAGGGCGTGGAACATGCTATCGAGCACTTGGTTTTTGTAATGCTCGAACGCCGTTTTATCTTGGTCATATAAAGCCTCCAGCGTGTAGATATTATCCATCAGGTAGCGATCAATAATGGCTACGCCGCCCGGAAACACCTTGTCATTACGTATTCGCTGTGTATATCGATCGTTGATGAGCTTTTTTTCTACCGTCTGATACTGTTCGTCTTTGAGTTTGAATGTATTGTATGTAAGATAGAACAGCACGGAAGCCAACAAGACAAAGCCCAGTAACGAAATGCTTTTATGAACCAGCAGTGAATAACTCATCAGTGTCGTGTCTAAACCCGTGTGGTGCAATGTTAACGATTATTTGCATGGTACACAGAATACCCGCCACAAAATTAATAGGGATTGGTATCATTAACATTTTATTGTGATTTTATTAACAATTGGTGTGGGTCATATCATGTAGTTTTGATTGAAATTTGGCCTTTAATTTGCCATGATTTAGTACCTATTAAAGCAAACATCCGGCGTCAAACGCGCAGGTAGTGAAAGCCGTCTTACGAATAACGAGACGGCTTTTTTTTCCGGCGTTTTTAGTGTTTAGCAGTCGGCAAGCTGCAATAAGGAAGAGGTTGTTTCAGGTAAAAACTGAAACAACCTCTTTCCTTTTCTAACCCGCTTTGACGGTAGTTAGGATAATAGGTTAATTGTAACCAGGGTTCTGATCTAAGTTGGGATTCAGCGCCCGCTGAACATTTGGCACGGGAAACAGCGTCTTTGTAATGTCTGTTGGCTCGTGATCCCACCAAGCGTCAGTATGAAAGCGTCCGAAACGAATCAAATCTTGGCGCCTGAAGCCCTCAAATATAAATTCCCTGCCGCGTTCGGCCAAGAGCTCATCCAACGTTAAGTTGGCTGTCGAGTATTGATAATCAGCCCAATCCTCACTTTCATAAGCCCGCATTTTAGAAGCGTTGATTAAATCAACTGCTTCCGCCGTTGCAGTTCCGCCATTTTGCCTCATCAAAGCTTCGGCTTTCGCAAAATATATCCAAGTTAGCCGATAAATGTTCCAATCTGTACTATTGTAATGAGGATGCTCCAGATGCCCCAACTTGTATTTGTTGAACCGCACGCCGCTTGTTCCTTCTCCGGTAGTCATGTTGGAAGGTAGCAATTCAGGATCTGTTCCATTCTGAATGGCTTCAAGGTTTCTCCTGATGTTATCAACAAATACAACGGGTTGTCCTTGGTACTCGTCATTCCGGCCGAGTACAGGCTCGGTTGGATCGTCAAACCGGAACTGCGGGCCATACAACAACCACTCTGATTTGCGTAAATCCGCGTCAGGAAATGTTGCATAAACGCCTGGGATAACCACCGTGCCGTTGTTTCCGTCACGGGCGCCGCCAGTGATAGCCCGTTGGTTAAAGTAAAAGAAATCCCCTGTCCATTGTGGCTGCGTATTCGAACGTTGGAATTCATAGGCAATTGCAAACAGGACCTCTTTGGATAAGTCGTTATCCGGCTTAAATGCATCGGTAATGTTAGGATCCAACGCCACCGTGCCATTTTGACCTCCTGCGTCTCCATTAATCAAACGATCGGCTGCAGCAATACAATCTTGCCAACGGGGCGTTCCCGTCCAGACTTCTGCGTTCAAATACAATTCAACCAGCATGGCGTATCCACCGGCTTGAGACATCCTGCCTACCATTTGATCCGAAAGGACGGGTACATGCTGGATATTTTCTAAAATTTCCCGTTCAATAAAATTAAACACTTCTTCCCGGCTTGCTGTAGCAGGATTAAGTGGTATCCCTACCTGGGTGACGATAGGCACATTTCCCCATAGATCCATAATCTTTAGATAGTGAAACGCCCGAAGCAACTTGAGCTCACCAATGTAAGCTAATCGTTCTTCTTCGGTAATACCCATATCACTCGCCGTCCGCCTCTCGAGGTTTTCTATCGGGTCGGTACACAATCCCATTCCCCAAAACATGAGGTTCCACGCCTGTTGTATTGAGGCTTCATCTGGTGTCCATGTATGGTAGTGCAGACGAATCCATTTACCTCCATCTTGTCCATGTCTTCCTTTTACAGGCCAGGCCAATTGATCGGCGGAATATTCACTCAATCGCCACCATCCGTCCTGCCCGGGTGTCACCCAGGCGTTGGCATGCGTGTAAGGCCTTAAAACGGCCGACAATACTTCTTGGCGGTTATTATAATAGTTGTTGGTGACCAACTGGTCATAAATTTGTTCATCTAGGTTTGTGCAGCTATCAAGGCTTAATAAGGCAACACTTAACCCGAACGTATATATGAGCTTTTTAAAATTTCTTTTCATAGCAATCTATCTTAATTTTTAGCTTTCGTTTAACCATTAAAACCCAATGTTTACGCCAAACAAGAAAGAGCGCGTATTGGGATAGAGACCTCTGCCATCGATCCCCAGCGGGTTTGTGTTTTCCGAACCAATACCCGTATCGTTAACGTAATCAGGATCGACACCGGTATACTTTGTAAACAGTGCAAGGTTCGTTCCCGTGACATAGATACGGAAGTTCCGAATTTTTTCATTGTTTAGCTTAAACGTATATCCCAAAGTCATTTCATCGAGCTTTACATGCGAGCCACTCTCCAGGTAATAGTCCGAATACATGTAAGTATCGTTCAACTCACCATGCCGGGTGAACGCTTCGTTCAATAAATTATTGGGCAGAGCTATTTGGTTGCCATAAGAAATCTGTGTTGTATTCAGGATGTCGTAGTCAAACCGGCCGCGGAAAAATACTCGGAAATCAAAGTTCTTGTAGCTAACTGTGCTGTTAAGAGACAAGTGATATTTGGGTATTGCGTTTCCGATAACGGCCAAATCAGTGTTTTCCAAATCTGTTCTGGAATCGTTAATCTGGTCGAATGGCACCGCGCTACCATCACGTTTGTAAAATAGCCAACGGCCATCTTCCGTAAATCCGGCAAACCGCTTTCCATAGAAATCACCCAAACGACTTCCTTCAAACACGCGGATGGCTGTTCCTAAAGCACCGAATCCTCCTATACTCGAAAAGTCCCTGTAGCTTACTTTATAGGTGTCGTCCGAGAAGCTATCCATCCGGTTCCGGTTCGTGCTACCAATGAGGTCAACGGTCCAGGTGACCTTTTCATTCCGAACCGGCACAGCATTCAGCGTAATTTCCAGGCCGTTTGAAGAAATCTGTCCAACGTTGGTAAATATATTATCGCGGATAAACGGAGGTTGTTGCGAAGTATAGGTGCCTAAGAGGTCTTTCGTGATGCGGCGATACGCATCAATTGCACCACCCAATCTTCCGTTTAGCATCATAAAATCCACCCCAACATTGTACTCATGTTTGGTTTCCCAGCGCAAGTTGGGGTTGGGATTACGGGTTGGCCCGTATGTTTGCCGCCAGGCTCCATCGGGGTAAATGTAGTTGTTGCCCGTACCCAATGTGACCAAAGACATGTAGTTGCCAATTTCCTGATTACCCGTTACGCCGTAATTTGCGCGTACTTTTAGGTCGTTCAGAAAACGGATATTTTGCATAAAGTCCTCCGATGTCATATGCCAAGCGACACCTATGGAACCAAAATTACCCCACTTGTTATTTTCTCCGAAGCGGGTCGAACCATCCCGACGATAAATACCTTGGAAGGTATATTTGCCGTCATACGAATAATTGATCCGCCCTAAGAAACCGATAATCTTATTGTCGTTTTTATAGCTACCCATGCCGGCCCGTCCAGCAATCAGTTGGTCTCCGGCACCGAGGTTGTTCTCCTCGAAAACGTCGTTCTGAAATCCATAGTTGGTTGCATCGAAGTTTTGATTTACCTCGTATCGGTAACTGTAACCCACCACAGCATTGATGGAATGTATGTCATCCAATACGCGGTTATAGCTGATGGTTGGTTCGAACGCGTATTTCATTTCCAACCGACTGGATTGATAAGCCCGCCCCAGTGCGCCTACCGAGTTCTCCATAGATGGCTCCGATGCGAGACTTGCATATGCACCGTCTACCCACGCATTCCGTTGTACAGAACCAAAAACATTGACTTTCAGATCTGGGATGACTTCATACCCAGCTGTACCTGCTAACGTTGTTGTTTGTTGTTGGCGGCGATTGTGTTCTTCGGCAAGCCGAGCGACTTCATTGGTTGTCGTCTGTTCATAATACCAAGTGCCATCTTCGTTTTTCAATGGTAATGTGGGGTTGCGGGTATATGCCCATTCCCAGCCGCCGCCGCCGAGTAGATTAGCATTGTTCAAATTGGTCGCGAAGTCTACTTGGGTTGTCAGCCGGTCATTCAGCCCCTTTCCATTGAAGTTTGCGCGTACACCATATTCCGTTCTGCCGTTTTCGCGGGCTATCCCTTGCAGATCGCGAAAGTAAGCGCTCGCCCGGAAATTGTTGTTTTCCCCACCACCGGAAACGGCTAGTGTATGGTATTGACTGGTGTTGTTTTGATTAATTAATTGATCAAAAGCGTTTACATTGTCTCCAAAGTCATTATTGGGTGCAATCACGCCCTCTGCGATTTTCTGCCGATATTCTTCTGCAGTCATGAAATCCGGTTGCCGCTGAACAAAGTCCCGAGACACATAGCCAGCATAGTCAAACCGTGTTTTCCCCGGTGCACCCTTTTTGGTAGTTACCAAAATAACACCGCCGTTTGCTTGCGTACCGTAGATAGCGGCAGCAGAACCATCCTTCAAAACGTTGATCGACTCGATGTCGGCTTGTTGCAACAAATCCAGGTTTCCTCCCGGAATCCCGTCGATGACGACCAATGGCGAGTTTGAGCCGGCTATGGATGTGGCTCCGCGCAATTGCAATGCGACACCCGTATTAGGGTTCGAGCCACTGCGCGTGATCTGTAACCCCGCTACTTTGCCCTGTAAAAGGTCCATTGCGTTTCTTGCGCCGCTCTGACGAAAGTCTTCTGCCTTGATATTGGTTGAGGCAGCAGTAATTTCGCTTTTTCGTAAACTGCCATAACCCACGACGACTACTTCGTCCATGCTCCGGGTATCTGTTTGCAAAACAACCTGGATGCTCGTCCTAGTGCCGATATTGATTTCTTGAGGAGCGTAGCCGATAAATGAAACTTCGAGAACTTCACCTTCGCTCGCATTAATCGAAAAGCGCCCTTCAGAGTCTGTAGCAGTCATGCTGTTGGTTCCCTTGGCGCGCACGGTTACGCCGGGTAACGGATTTTGGTCAGTGGCACTGGTTACTACCCCTCTTACCGTTCTTTCCTGCGAAAAGGTGTACGTCGTAAATGCCAAAAGTAGGAGAATAGACATGCATGCCTGCGCAAGCCGCCTGAAGGCACTGTGCCCTAAATTGGTTTTGTGTAGTGTGTTTTTTTTCATATTAATCAAATCATTGGTTGTTTGTTGTTTTTTTTTCTCTAAGCGCATGCTGTGGTTGACTTACGCTTTGGACATTGTGTTAGTTACTGGTTTTGATTCATATTGAAACTGGTTAATTGGGAAATGGATTGTTAGGGCGGTAAAATTAAACGTTTTAGCAGGGGCACTTTGCAAATAGAAACCCAACGAATTGTTAATGAATCTTAAACCTTAACAATATGTTAACGATACGTTGTGGGTTCATTAACAACTTGCACGCATGCAACTAAATAACTTTACCTCCGTATTTAATGGAATCCTGGCGATTTCGTATTGACTAAGCTTACTTTATGATATACAAATTATACTGTAATGAATTATTGTGAAACCTCGGGTAGCCAAAGCTGTATTTTCTTTCATTTTAATCATAAAAAAGTATGAAACGCATATTGTCGATATGTTTTGGTGTAGCTGCAACGCTTACTTATTGTCGTCCGTCGGTTGCTTCTCAACTGGTGGATCCGGTGGCGGACACAATTTCAAAAAAGGGGGTTACCCTTATCTTGGTTCAACAAGACGAGGGGTTTTCCAAGGATGTATTAGGGAGGTTGCAGGAGACTTTTTTCTCGGTCTACCCCAAATTAACCCGCGACTTCAACAAACAAGCCGTGAAAGAAGTGACCATTACGGTTGATACGGCTTATGATGGTGTGGCTTACGCCCATAATGGCCGGGTGACCATTGCCCAATCTTGGTTGGAGAAAAATCCTGGTGACGTGGATGTCGTGACCCATGAAGTCATGCATCTTGTGCAGGCTTACCCGCCGCGTAGCGGACCGGGCTGGCTGGTGGAAGGCATCGCAGATTATGTGCGCTATAAGTATGGAGTGGATAATCCGGGCGCCAATTGGACACTGCCGGAGTTGAAGCCCGAACATCATTATACCAGCAGCTACCGTATCACCGCCCGTTTCCTGGATTGGGTGGAGCACACGCATAAAAAAGGGATTGTAAAAAGGCTGGATAAGGCTCTGCGAACAAGTACGTACTCCGATGGCATGTGGAAGCGGGAAACCGGGGCTACGCTCGATGAACTTTGGATTGCTTATACGAAAGGAAATGCGTAGGTTTGAAAGGGAAAGTAACTCAGTTATAACTTAGCTAAAACGATAAAGTGAACAGATTGATTTTTAAATTACGTTCTGCAGCTGTAGTCGCATGTGCCATGGCCTGCCAATTGACAGCTGAAGCCCAATACATCCAGGCGATCGATGAACCCGAAGAATGGGTAAACCCGTTGATGGGCACCGACTCAAAACCGGCTTTTTCAAATGGTAATACCTATCCGGCAATCGCTGTGCCTTGGGGCATGAATTTCTGGAGTCCACAGACCGGAAAAATGGGCGACGGATGGATGTACACTTATGGTGCCGACAAAATCCGCGGATTTAAGCAGACCCACCAACCTTCGCCTTGGATGAATGATTACGGGCAATATGCCATCATGCCGGGTACTGGCAAGCCCACGGTAGACCAAGACGAGCGGGCAAGCTGGTTTTCGCATAAAGCGGAAGTGGCGAAGCCTTACTACTACAGTGTGTACCTTGCGGATGCAGATGTGACCACCGAAATTACACCTACCGAGCGTGCCGCCCGTTTCCGTTTTACTTTTCCGGAAAGTGATAGCGCGTTCGTGACCATCGATGCGTTTGACAGGGGATCGGAAATCACCATTATTCCGGCCGAACGGAAAATAATCGGTTATTCCAGCCGCTACAGCCGAGGCAATTTACCGAATTTTAAAAATTATTTTGTCATTGAGTTCGACAAACCGTTTGCATTCACCAAAGGCTGGTGCGACAGCGTATATAATGACACTGCGTTACACCTCAGCGGCAACCACGCTGCTGCCATCGTAGGATTTAAGACCGAAAGGGGAGAACAAGTCAATATGCGTGTCGCTTCTTCGTTCATCAGCTACGAACAAGCCGAGTTGAATTTGCAGCGTGAGCTCGCCGATAAAAATTTTGAACAAATCAAAGCAGAGGCAAAAGCCGTTTGGAACGAAACACTGAAACGTGTAACCATAGAAGGCGGCACGCATGACCAGTTCAAAACTTTTTATTCATGTCTATACCGCACGGTCTTGTTTCCCAACCGGCTTTATGAGCTCGATAAGGACGGACAGGTCGTGCATTACAGCCCGTATAATGGAGAAATATTGCCGGGCTACCTGTTTGGCGGTACGGGGTTCTGGGATACGTTCCGTGCGTTATACCCGTTCCTCAACCTCGTATATCCCGAGATCAATGTCGAAATGCAGGCTGGCTTGGCCAATGCCTACAAAGAGGGCGGCTTCCTTCCTGAGTGGAGCAGCCCGGGCTACGCTAATATCATGGTGGGCAACAATTCGGCATCCGTTGTGTCTGATGCATATATCAAAGGCCTGCGTGGTTATGATATCGAGACGCTTTATGAAGCGCTGCTTCACGGCGCCAATAATGAAGGCCCGATGACCGCCGTAGGTCGGGCAGGAGCACCCTATTACATCGATTTGGGTTACGTACCATACGACGTGGGCATCAACGAGAATGCGGCACGTACACTCGAATATGCCTATGACGACTTTGCCATCTATCAGTTGGCCAAAGCGCTGGGTAAATCGCAGGCTGATATCGACCTGTATGCCAAGCGCAGCCGGAACTACCGGCACCTTTTCGATCCCGAGACGGGCCTGATGCGCGGGAAGAACAAAGATGGCAGTTTCCAGACACCGTTTAACCCGTTCAAATGGGGAGATGCATTTACTGAAGGCAATAGCTGGCATTATTCATGGTCGGTATTCCATGATATCGAAGGGCTTGCCCGTTTGATGGGTGGGCATAAAGCTTTCGTGAAAAAGCTGGATTCCGTGTTCTCACTGCCGCCTATATTTGATGAGAGCTACTACCGGGGTGTCATCCATGAAATCCGTGAGATGCAAGTCGCGAATATGGGCCAGTATGCACATGGCAACCAACCCATCCAGCACATGATTTACCTGTACAACTACGCCGGTGAGCCGTGGAAAACGCAATATTGGGTGCGTGAAACCATGAATAGGATGTACAACCCTCAAGCTGATGGCTATTGCGGCGACGAAGATAATGGCCAAACCTCCGCATGGTATGTTTTCTCCGCCTTGGGTTTTTACCCGGTATGCCCGGCTACAGATGAATACGTGTTAGGTGCTCCTTTATTTAAAAAGGCAACGGTCAATTTCAGTAATGGCCAAAAATTGGTCATCAATGCACAGGACAATAGCGATCAAAATCGGTATATTCAATCGTTGCATGTGAATGGTCAGATATACACACCTAATTTCTTGAAGCATGGAGAGCTACTGAAGGGAGCAGTGCTGGATGTCAAGATGGGCGATCAGCCCAACAAGTCGAGAGGTGTGAACGCAACCGACTTTCCGTATTCGTTGACGAATGAATTAAACGATTAACGATGCTCGCGCTTTCGTCTCGTTCGGTGTATATCAGCCGGACTATTGATGGGCTGTTGGTCATTGGTTCAGGTTGTGGCAACGGGTAGATTGCCCAACCTGCTCATATCGATCCAGCGGCATGCATATATTTTTAGCGAACTCGGCAAACGGAATGATAATGAAACGTACTCAATATACATTTTTAACGGGGCTGCTGTTGGCGGCTGTATCGCGGATTGTTGCAGCCAACCCGACAGATAGCCTGGTGCATTACGTACAGCCCCTAATCGGCACAGCTAAAATGGGCCATACTTTTCCGGGGGCTACGGTACCCTTCGGTGCAGTACAATTGAGCCCCGATACGGATACGATTCCGTATGCGGTGGACGGCAAGTACAACCCCGATGTATATAAGTACTGTGCGGGGTACCAGTATGACGACCCAACCATCGTTGGTTTTAGCCATACCCATTTCAGCGGTACGGGGCATTCCGATTTGGGTGATTTCCTTGTCATGCCTACCACCGGAGAGTTGCAGCTTAATCCCGGCATTGCTGCAATGCCTAAGGCTGGGTTCCGATCCGCGTACCAACATGCCAACGAGGTGGCTGCGGCTAATTATTATCGGGTGAAATTAGACGACCATGATATTCTTGCCGAGTTGACCACAAGTGCACGCGTAGGTATGCACCGCTATACTTTCGCTGCGCAGGAAGAGGCCCACATTGTCTTGGACTTGATGCACGGCATTTACAATTATGACGACAAGAACGTGTGGACGGTGGTGCGTGTGCTTAATGATAGCACCATTACTGGTTATCGGCAAACCAACGGCTGGGCACGTACGCGCACCGTCTATTTTGCGATGTCATTTTCCAAGCCGTTTAAATCCTATGGGAGCAAAAGCTTCGAAAATGCTTCCGTATACCGGGGCTTCTGGCGTAAATTCGATCAGACCGACAATTTCCCCGATATTGCCGGTAAAAAGCTTCGTATGCACTTCGATTTTGATGTGCAGGCCGGCGAACAGGTGCTTGCCAAGGTGGCGCTTTCGCCCGTAAGCATGCGTAACGCGTTAGCCAATATGGCGGCCGAAGTACCGCATTGGGACTTCGAACGTACCAAACAAGAGGGGCAGGCACTGTGGGAAAAGGAATTGCGTCGAATCGAGGCTGTTCTACCTACGGAAGCTGATTACATCAATTTCTACACCGCTATGTACCATGCGGCGTTGATGCCCACGGTCTATATGGATATCGATGGGCAGTACCGCGGCTTGGATTACGAGGTGCATACCGCCCAGGGCTTCACCAACTATACGTCTTTCTCGCTTTGGGATACGTTCCGTGCATTCCACCCATACTTGAATATGGTCAACCCATCACGCAATGCGGATATGGTAGCCTCTATGATGGCACATTATGATCAGAGCCCGTTGAAGATGTTGCCAATTTGGTCGCATTATGCCAATGACAATTGGTGCATGAGCGGCTATCACAGCGTTTCGGTCATTGCGGATGCCATCATCAAGGGGGTGTACCGGGGTGATGCTCAGGCGGCACTGGAAGCTTGCGTGGCAACAGCTAATTATCGCCGCTACGAGGGCATCGGCGACTATATCGATTTGGGGTATATTCCCGATGAAAAAAACGGCACCTCGGTGTCGAACACCTTAGAATATGCTTATGACGACTGGTGCATCGCTCAGTTGGCGAAGCATCTTGGTCGCCAGGATGTTTATGATACGTTTATTAAACGGTCGGAAAACTGGCGCAATATGTACGATGCAACCATCGGTTTTATGCGTCCGCGTCATGCCGATGGCGCTTTCAGAAAAGATTTTGATGTCCTGGAAACGCATGGTCAAGGATTTATTGAGGGCAACACATGGAACTATAGCCTCTATGTGCCGCATAATCCCGAAGGGCTGATGGAGTTGATGGGCGGGCAAAAGCGGCTTGCATGTTATTTGGACTCACTCTTTACGATGCATCTGCCGGACAAGTTTTTTGCCAATACGGAAGATATCACCCGAGAAGGGATCATCGGCAACTACGTGCACGGCAACGAGCCGGCCCATCATGTGGTGTACCTTTATAACATTGCCGGTCAACCTTGGAAAACGCAGGAGCGTGTACGGATGATTCTTGAAAACCAGTACCACAACGGTCCGGATGGCCTGGGGGGTAATGATGACTGCGGGCAGATGAGCGCCTGGTACCTATTCAGCAGTCTCGGTTTCTACCCGGTATCGCCGGGGTCGGATGAATACTGGCTTGGCAGTCCATTGGTACAATCAGCTACCATCAACCTTGAAAACGGAAAGCAATTTACCGTAACGGCTGTCAACCAAGGCGCCAAGAACGTTTATGTGCAGCAGGTACTGCTCAATGGCAAGCCTTTGAAAGGCTATCGACTGAAGCATAGTGATATTGTCAATGGCGGCGAGCTGGAATTCAGGATGGGGCGCAAGCCGATTTAGTTTTTCTGGTTGCGCAATCATGACGCACCGTTTTATCAGGCAAATTCCTTATAGCTAACTTCCTCCATACAGCTACCGGCAAAGAAACCCAGGTGCAGCGGCTGGATACTGCAACCAGCTACAAACGGTTCCCGGTTTCGCGCCGCAAAGGAGCAGCTGTTTCAGCGCTGATCTTGGCCAAGCAAAACACTTGCTTGGGGAAAAACGTATTAATCAATAAAACGTATGGAAAAAGAGAAAACTTCGTTCATCCGGTCATTTCGCGAACAGCTATTCGGGATACATCCTTCTGACAGCCGCGCGAAACGCATGAGCAAGCACATAGGGTTTTACGCCGTAATGACGTTGTTCATCACGTTGGCTTTGTCGTTGTTAGCTGTAGCGGTTTTTTTCTTGTGAAAATAATACTTCGTTGGATTCATATATTAGTTGATCCTTTTTTCACCGTATATATCATTTGTTGGTTGGGCATCGTCGTAAGCCGCTACACGGGAATGCCTATTGCCATGCTTAATAGTTACCTGACCGACTTTTTATTTATTCCTGTCGTCGCCCATATATCCTTGACAACCGTCCGTGTTTTGTTTAAAAAAGGGGCTACTTATCGATATGCGTTGCTTCCGTTGTTAGTGGCCGCTTCGGTGACTGCCGGTGTGATGGAGTTAGCGCTCCCCAAGATTTCCGCTGATTATGTTTTTGATGTCGGTGATATATTCGCTTACTTTTCGGGAGCGTTATTCTTTTATTACGTGCACCAAAGGCATGTTTACTAAGTCGTTTTTTTTTACCACCTACTCTGAGCCAATAAAAGGCGCGCGCCTTTTTATTGAAAGCCGGGCGCCTTTCGTTCAAAAGCCGGGCGCGTTTTTGATAAAAGCCGGCCGGCTTTTCAATGAATGACCCAAGTGATTTTCCTGAATCGCTAAAGTTTAATCCTGCCTTGCTCCAGCCGGATGTATTTGGTCACACACGATGGAATATCTTCTTCGTAATGGCTTACATAGATAATCGTGGTACCGCTGACGGCATGGATTTCATCCATGAGGGCCTTGAAAAAATCCCGGTGCTGGGGGCTTAACCCCTGACAGGGCTCATCGAGGATAAGCAGATTGGGGTTTTTGATGATAGCACGCGCCAGCAGGCACAACCGTTGCTTATCGGGGCTCAGTAAGGCAAGGCGCTGCTGGATGGCGTCAGACAACCCGAAAAGCTGCAGCCATCGCACTGCTGCTTCCCGCTGCGCGGGGGCGACCTTCCGGAATAACCCTACTGTATCAAAATATCCAGACAATACCACCTGTAGGACGGTATGGTTTTTCGGGAAATACTGATGCAACTCGGGCGATACATAGCCAATTTGTTTCTTGATGTCCCATATACTTTCTCCGGTACCCCGCTTGCGTCCGAAGAGGATGATGTCATTGCTGTATGCCTGGGGATTGTCACCGTTAATGAGGCTGAGTAGGGTGGACTTCCCTGCACCATTGTGTCCTTTCAAAGACCATGCTTCTCCCTGTTCAACGCGCCAGTTGATGCCATCCAAAATAAGCTTATCGCCATAACGGACGGATACATCGTTCATACTTATTATCGGAGAACCTATCGCAGGAGTCGTACGCTGTTCAAATAGGGTACGGATGGTGCCGCGCATTGCATCAGGCAATGCAACATTGCCGGGCGTGGCTAATTGCCGGTATTTGTTCAGGTAGATCTGGTCCACCGGCCCCTGTATGGCAATGGTGTCATTTTCGATGACGGCTACATGGGTCATGCAGCGTGGGATCTCCTGTGGAGTCGTGGCCATGATCACGTGGATGCCCGATTGGATAATCGCCTGTAAGATACCTTCAAAACGGCTGCGCGCCTCCACGTCTAAACCAACCAATGGGTGGTCGAGCAAAAGGATGTTGGGGTTTTTGACCAGGGCGGTGGCCAGCATCAGCCGCCGGGTTTCGCCGTTGGATAGCTTGATGAGCGCCTTGTCCGCCAGTTTATCCAAGCCGAAAAGCGTGATGGCGTCGTCGGTTGTCCACCGGATATCGTTGTGTTTGGGGCGGGTCTTGCTTAGCAGTTCACGTACCGTTGCTGCATCATCGGCATCAGCACTGTTGAACCGTTGCTGGTAATAAAAGTTCTGCGTGTTACTCTTGCTCCGGAAATGATGGTGAAACGGCACATAGGCCACCAAATCATGATGGGTACGGTATCCTCCATTGCCCTCGCCAGCCTGCAGGTAAGAGGACGCATGGAAATGGTGTACAGCGCCTTGGTTTATGACCACTTTACCAGCAAGCGCCTGCAGCAAGTAGTTCTTGGCGGTTTCCGGCTCACCGATAATGGCCCACTGCTGGCCGTGCTGTACACAGAATCCGGCGTGCTGCAACACAATCGCCCCGTTTCGGACGAGTGTTGCGCCTGTCATCTCAAGTAAGGTGAAGGGAGGCGCTGTGGCCATGCTAGACATCTTTCAGATATCCTTTTCCCAACTTTTTAAGAATCATATACCCAATGACGCCAGAAAGTGCTGAAGCCACAAGAATAGCAAATTTTGCTTCTGTCTGATAATGGATTGCGTCGAAGGAAAGCAACGCGATGAAAATGGACATGGTAAAACCGATACCCCCCATCAGCCCAATTGCAAGTACCTGAGACCACTTAACACCTATTGGTAGTTCGCTTAATCCTGCTTTCGAAGATAGCCACGAAAAGAGGGTTATACCAAGGGGCTTGCCGATGAATAAACCGGCAATAATGCCCAATCCGAGCGGACTGGCCAACCCGTCCACCATGCCGGCTTCAAACCGGATATTGGTGTTGGCCAAGGCGAAAACGGGCATGATGATGAAATTGACCGGAGTGGCAATGGCATGTTCCACAGTTTGAATAGGTGAGTAACCTTCCCTTTTTCCCTTTATCGGAATAGCAAATGCCGTGAGTACCCCGGCGATAGTCGCATGTACCCCCGAATGATGAATGAAGTACCATATAAACAGACCGGGAATGAGGTAAAACCACAGTGACTTCACGCCCAACCGATTGATAAACATCAAGAGTGCGAAAATACCGAGCGCATACAGCAAATAGGTGGCTTCCAGTTCCGTGGTATAAAATATGGCAATGACCAGGATAGCACCCAAATCATCGACAATCGCTAAAGCGGTTAGAAATACTTTCAATGCCACGGGCACACGTCTGCCGAGTATGGAAAGAATACCAATCGCGAAAGCAATATCCGTGGCCATCGGAATGCCCCACCCATGGCTGGTATCAGTGCCAGCGTTGAACAATACATAGACACCGGCGGGTACGAGCATCCCGCCCATGGCTGCAAAGAAAGGAAGTGATGCTTTTTTTGCAGAGGAAAGCTGTCCATGGGCCAGCTCCTGCTTGATCTCGATGCCCACCATCAGGAAAAATACAGCCATCAACCCATCATTTATCCAATGGAGTATGCTGTATCTCAGGTGCACCGCGCCAGAGTCAAAACCAACCTTTTGCGCCAAGAGCGACTCAAACCCCGGTCCCAACGGCGAATTGGCGATAACAAGTGAAATCACTAAAAAAATAAGTAGTGTAATACCACTGGCTGAGTCAGCCTCGAAAAACTGTTTGATATGTTTGCGCATCGAATAAAATCAGTCGGTAAATCGCATACTAAATTATAAAAAAAGTGCTAAATCTCCCTTACCTTCCCGGATAATTTCAAATTCACCTTCCGTAGTGTCCACGACGGTTGAGGCAACATTGCCTCCATACCCGCCGTCGATAACCATGTCGACCAAGTCTTTATACTTTTCATGAATGAGCTCCGGATCAGTAGAGTACTCGATAATCTCGTCTTCGTCATGGATGGAGGCAGAGACTATTGGATTACCTAGTGCATGCACGATTTCGCGGGCGATATTATTATCCGGCACACGGATACCTACCGTTTTTTTCTTTGAGCTTAACAGCTTAGGTACTTGGCTGCTGGCGTTGAAGATAAACGTAAACGGTCCGGGCAGCGCCTTTTTTAAAACCCGGAAGGTGGTTGTGTCAAAGGGTTTGGTATACTGGGCAATATCGGTAAGGTCATAGCAAACAAACGAAAGGTTGGCTTTCTCCGGTTTAATGCCACGAAGCTCGCATATCCGTTCGATGGCTTTTTGGTTCTTGATGTCACATCCGAGGCCATACACCGTATCGGTAGGGTAGATGATGAGCCCCCCTCTTTGTAGCACATCCACTACCTGTCTGATAGCCTTGGGATTCGGGTTTTCGTCGTATATCTTAACTAACATGTTGCTGCTTGTCGCTTATAATCACCATTCACTGCACGCCTCGTTCCACCCGATTAGTCCGTTACTGACGCGGCTTAGGAGACAGCCGCGAAGCGCTCCGGAGCCAGACGTGGCGCAATGGGCCAGACACCCATCACCATTCACCAACACTCAAAATGCTGCATTGTTTGGCGTTCGCGGAAAGGGGATGACATCCCGGATATTGGTCATGCCTGTGACAAACAGGACCAAGCGCTCGAAACCAACCCCAAATCCGGCATGCGGGGCAGTGCCGAAACGACGGGTATCCAGGTACCAGTCCAGTTCCGCTGCCGGTACAGCCATTTCCTCCATACGGCTGACCAGCTTGTCGAGTCGTTCTTCCCGTTGCGAGCCTCCCACCATTTCCCCGATGCCGGGGAATAAGATGTCCATGGCGCGGACGGTACGGCGTCCCTGCTCATCGGGGTCATTCTGCCGCATGTAAAACGCTTTGATGTCGGCAGGGTAGTCCGTTAAGATGACCGGCTTCTTGAAGTGTTTTTCGACGAGGTACCGCTCATGTTCGGATTGCAGATCAGCCCCCCATCCTTCAATCGGATACTTGAATTGCTTCTTTTGGTTGGGCTTGCTGCGATGCAAGATGTCAATGGCCTCCGTGTAGGTAATACGCTCAAACCTGTTGTCAAGGCAAAAGTGGAGTTTAGCTATCAAATCCATTTCCGAGCGCTCCTGCTGCGGCTTGCCCTTTTCTTCATCCAATAGCCTGTTTTTGAGAAACTCGATTTCATCCGGGCAATGATCCAATGCAAAACGGATGACGTATTTCAAAAGTTCCTCGGCCAGATCCATGTTGTCTACCAAGTCATAAAAGGCCATTTCAGGTTCAATCATCCAAAACTCTGCCAAGTGGCGGGTGGTGTTTGAGTTTTCGGCGCGGAACGTTGGGCCGAACGTATAAATATTGCCCAGGGCCATAGCGGCCAATTCTCCTTCCAGTTGGCCGGATACCGTAAGGTTGGTTGGCTTGCCAAAAAAATCTTCTTTATAGTCAACAGCGCCATCGGGAGTCCGGGGGGTGTCATTAAAATCAAGCGTGGTTACCTTAAACATCTCCCCAGCTCCTTCTGCATCCGAGCCCGTAATGATGGGGGTATGTATATATACAAATCCCCGTTCATAGAAAAATTGGTGAATGGCAAATGATAACGCATTGCGTACCTTGAATATCGCATTGAACGTGTTGGTGCGAAAACGGAGGTGGGCAATTTCGCGAAGGAATTCAAGACTGTGTTTTTTAGGTTGCAACGGGAATTTCTCCGGGTCGCTGTCACCAAGAATCTCCAATGTATCCACTTTTATTTCCACCCGCTGGCCTTTACCCAGGGATTCCACTAACGGGCCCGTTACAGCAATGGCGGCACCCGTGGTGATCCGTCTCAACAGTGATTCTTCCGTGCTGTTGAAATCAACCACGGCTTGGATGTTGCCGAGCGTAGAACCATCGTTGATGGCAATGAATTGGTTGTTGCGAAATGTTTTTACCCATCCCTTTACGGTCACCTGCTGCCCGTATTCGGTAGCGTTCAGTAAGTCTTTTATACGTGTATGTTTCATTTCTTAGTATTGCGTATCTTAGTATTGCGTATTGCGATATGCGATTGCGATGAATCCCTGATCATTGCTTAATAGGCATGGCCGTATTCATTATTTACAGCGCTTTTTCTCCGATGTGCAGCCAGCGCCGAGCCGATCAAAATAAACGGTATGCTTAGCCATTGCCCCATGTTAAGCGTCATGCCCCGCTCAAATGCTACCTGTTCTTCCTTGAAGAATTCGATGCCAAAGCGGGCCGAAAATAACAAGATTAGGAATATTCCAAAAATAAAGCCATCAGGTTTTACGTTTCGGCGATACAGCATTATCATCATTGAAAAGACAAGCAGGTAAGCGATGGCTTCATAGAGCTGCGCAGGGTGCCTGGGAATGGCATCTACCAGTCGGAAAACAACTCCGTAGTCGCCCCCGGTAGGTTTGCCGATGATTTCCGAATTCATGAAGTTACCCACGCGGATAAATACACAGGTCACAGGTGCTACGACAGCCAGCCGGTCAGCTACCCACAGGAAGCTCAGCTTGGTTTTCCGGCAATATAAGATGACGGCGATAATGATACCAATGATGCCGCCGTGGCTGGCCAGGCCGCGGTATCCATCAAATTGGTATACCCCCCCATCTACCTTGGCGATAGGCAACACGACCTCCAGCGGCGCTTTCCAAAGATATTCGGGCTGGTAGAACAGGAAATGCCCCAGCCGGGCACCGATGATGGTACCCAAGACGACGTAAATACTCAGCCTATCGAACTGTTCGTCGCCAATGCCTTCGCGCCGATAAATCCATGCCATCATAAAATATGCTAGTGCGATGCCTCCAGTGAACAGCAGGCCATAGTAGGTAAGCGGAAACACACCAAACAGCTTGGTGATTTCAGGCGAAGTGCCCCAGTGGATGACGGTTGCAATCATATCGCGGGATTTAACGTAAAAAACCTCCAATAAGCTGGAGGTTTTTTTATTAGTTGGCCTTAAATATCGAAGAGCCAAGATCTAAATCTGGCTATTAGGCTAACACTTTCGTCACCAATTCAGCGGCTTCCTTGAGCAGAATCGCGGAGTATACCTCCAGTCCGGATTCATCGATCAGCTGTTTGGCCTCTTCGGCATTGGTGCCCTGCAAACGTACGATGATGGGCACCGGAATATTGCCGATTTCCTGATAAGCATCGATAACCCCTTGAGCTACACGATCACACCGGACAATGCCACCGAAGATGTTGATGAGAATGGCCTTCACGTTCGGATCTTTCAAGATAATGTTAAATCCGGCCTTTACCGTCTGTGCATTAGCGGTACCACCAACATCGAGAAAATTAGCAGGTTCGCCACCGGCCAGCTTGATGATATCCATGGTTGCCATTGCCAACCCCGCACCATTGACCATACAGCCCACATTTCCGTCGAGCTTCACATAGTTCAGGTTTGATTCGCCCGCCTCGACCTCAGTCGGGTCTTCTTCGGTGATGTCGCGCAGCGCAGCATAATCCGGATGACGGAATAAGCCGTTTTCATCCAAGTTTACTTTAGCATCTACGGCTAATATTTTGTCATCTGATGTTTTCAGTACCGGATTGATCTCGAAGAGCGAAGAATCCGTAGCGTCATAAGCTTTGTACAAAGCGGCGACGAACTTGGTCATGTCCTTAAACGCAGCACCACTCAGTCCAAGATTGAAAGCGATTTTGCGTGCCTGGAAGGCTTGGAGCCCCACTTTCGGATCGACTTCCTCCTTAAAAATCAGATGCGGGGTCTTTTCGGCTACTTCTTCGATGTCCATACCACCTTCGGTGGAGTACATGATGATGTTGCGGCCGCGTCCACGGTCGAGCAATACGCTCATGTAAAATTCTTTAGTCTCACTTTCACCGGGATAATAAACATCCTGGGCAATTAATACTTTGTTTACCTTTTTGCCTTCTGGGCCGGTCTGTGGGGTGACCAGTTGCATGCCAATGATGTCGGAGGCCCGTTGTTTCACTTCATCCAGGTTCTTGGCTAATTTCACGCCGCCGCCTTTACCACGGCCACCGGCGTGGATTTGAGCTTTCACCACTACCCAATCCGAGTTGTAGTCTTCTTTCAGCTTTTTGGCTGCTTCCACAGCTTGTTCAGGCGTTTCGGCCACGATGCCTTCCTGCACCCGCACACCGAAACTCTTCAGTATTTGCTTGCCTTGATATTCGTGAATGTTCATTTGCGAAAAATTTGCCGTAAAAGTAGCGTTTTAATTGGGAACGGTCAAGGAAAATAGCCAAAAACCGGTAGCTATTTTATCCTTTTCAGCTTCCCGCGCTTGGATTGCGAGGGCACCATCAACGGAACCCGTTCAATGGTCACGAAGCTTGAGTCAAGACCAAAGCCGCGTTCTTCCGACAGGCTGAGCGTTTTCAGCAAACTGTAAACGTCAAGTACGATCCGCTCAATAAAGTTGAGCTCGGAGGTGTTCGATAGGATACGCTCCAGCACAACGAACCGAAAATCGCCGTCTATTCCGTACCTACGGAGCGTGGCGAAGTTGCTTTTGATATCTACCTCTCCATTGGCAACCAAATTTTCCACAACCTCCCGGAATAATACACTGATGCGCTGTTCATCGCGGAACCCTAACCTGAAATCTATCCTGATTAGTTTCCCCGGCACCAGTTGGGTGACTTCATACTCACCTGTGTAAGGAGCATCTGTGACATCCACATGTACCAACCAGTATACATCGGCTCTTTTGGGTTTCTTTTTGGTGATCGAATAGATGATGCTTTCTTCAATTTCGGAATCAAAATTTGCGCTCGTCAGATAGACAAGTTGGGAAGCATAAAGCGGTATGGAGGTATCCTTGCCAATTTCAGAGATAAGGGGCAGGTATTTTTCAATGTTTACAAACCGCGTATGCCTATTCTTAATCTTTCTCGCCCACCACCAGCACAGCATCAGCATGAACGATATGGCTGTGATGAGCAAAGTAAGCCATCCGCCATGGGTGAATTTGGAGACGTTGCCCACGAAAAATGTGACTTCAATCGAAAGGTACAACAGTAGAAAACACACCGACAGCCATACCGAAACCCGTTTCTGTAAAAGAAATGCGGTCATCAATATTGTGGTAACGATGAAGCTGATGTTGATCGCGAGCCCATATGCGGCCTCCATCCGGGCAGATTCGCGGAATATCAGCACCACAAGGATACAGCCGATGAGCAATATCCAATTGACCGACGGCACATAAAGTTGGCCTTTCAGCATATTGGGATGTACAATCCGTACCTTGGGCCAGACGTTAAGCCTTACAGCCTCCGAGATCAGCGTGAAGGCGCCTGAAATCATGGCTTGGCTGGCGATTACCGCTGCGATGGTGGCCACGGAAATGCCGTAGGGGAGAAACCATACAGGCATCATGAGGTAAAACGGGTTGCCGCCATCAAGCAATGCGCCTTCGTTTCTTAACAGCCAAGCGCCTTGTCCAAAGTAATTGCATAGTAAGCAGGTTTTTACAAATATCCACGAAATCCGGATGTTTTTCAAGCCGCAGTGGCCGAGGTCTGAATATAAGGCTTCAGCCCCTGTTGTACACAGAAATACAGCACCGATAATCAGCAGTGCATTAGGGTGTGAAGCGATGGTCAGGATGGCATAATGCGGGCTTAAGGCCTTAAGGATTGACGGGGTATCCGCAAATAGTGTAATCCCGATGATTGCAAGCATCGAAAACCAGACAAACATAATCGGCCCGAATAGCCGCCCTACAACCGCCGTTCCGAACCGTTGCAGCGAAAATAGGGTAACGACGATAATCAACACAATGGGTACGGTCTGCAGATGCGGATAAAAGATGTCCAACCCTTCGATAGCCGACGAAATCGTGATGGCTGGCGTAATCATGCCGTCAGCCAATAGTGCTGCCCCGCCAAGCATTGCCGGAAATACCACCCATTTGCCTTGTTTTCTGACCAGCGAATACAAGGAGAGGATACCACCCTCCCCCTTGTTGTCCGCCCGCAGCGTGATGATGACATATTTTATGGTCGTCTGGAGCGTCAATGTCCAAAAAATGCACGATAATCCCCCGTATACCAAATCCGCCTCGATACGGTCCGTACCCATGATGGCCTTGAACACGTATAGCGGGGAAGTGCCGATATCTCCGTAAATAATGCCAAGTGCAATAAGAAGTCCCGCGGTGGTAAGCGGATGTTTGGAAGACGGCTGCTGCATTTTTGCTGTCGTTATTTTTCGCCTGCAAACATAACGTATATCCGGCTTAATTTCCTATTTTGAAACAGCGTTATGTTTACTGTCTTCAAGATAACTTAATACCGGTCAGGCTGTTTTGTTTCCTTGCCATTTTCTGTATTGATTTGGAATTTCCTACCTTCGCGGAATGCTAGAAGCAAAAGGCATATATAAGTCGTACGGAACACTGGCTATCCTGAAGGGGATAGACCTGCACGTTGCCAAGGGAGAGATTGTCAGCCTTGTGGGGGCCTCCGGCGCCGGAAAGAGCACCTTGCTGCACATCATCGGCACGCTGGATCGCCCTGACAGGGGAACCCTCGTCATCGATGGGACAAACATCGATAAGCTAAGTACCAAACAGTTGAGTGCTTTCCGCAATGCGCACATCGGATTCGTCTTTCAGTTCCATCACCTGTTGCCTGAATTCACGGCGCTGGAAAATGTATGTATTCCTGCTTTTATCAAGCGGGTAGACAGGAAAGCTGCCGAACACCGGGCTTCCGAATTGTTGGAACTGCTCGGGGTGAGCCATCGCAGCGCTCACAAACCGGGCGAAATGTCGGGTGGTGAGCAACAGCGGGTGGCCGTGGCCCGTGCGTTGGTAAACAATCCGGCTATTGTGCTGGCGGATGAGCCGTCAGGAAATTTAGATTCGGAAAACGCAACGGCTCTCCACCAGTTGTTTGTCGAACTGCGGGCTCAACTGAACCAGACATTTGTGGTCGTAACGCACAATGAAGAATTGGCGAACATCGCCGATCGCATCGTACACATCAAAGACGGACAGATTGAGCCTGGCCAAGCACAGTGATATGTCGAGCAAAATGTTAATTACACAGGGCACACAGCCATTTGCACAGCGGGTGGCAAACCGTTTGCCGGCAGGGCAACGGCAGCATATGGTGTTTGGATCTGCAGATGGAATGCCACAAGCGTTGTTAAGCTTGGAGAACTACCTTGAAATCCCCAAGGCAAACGCGCCGGCTTTCGCACATGAGATGCTAAAAATCTGCCTCGATAGAAATATTAGTGCCCTCATCCCGCTGGGTGTCAATGAACTATATCCGCTATCGGAGGCACGGCAACTTTTTTCGGAATATGGGATAGCGGTGTGGGTGCCTGCCCTGGCTGAACTTGCTGCAGTGGCGGTCATTAAAAACCCACCAAAGCAGCTGCCGTTGCTCTTATTGCTCGACGGAAAAATAGCCGAGCCGCCCACTGTAGGAGATAAATCCTATGGCACGTTATCCGGGGTTTTTACACAGCTGGAGTCAGGCGACGAACTGGCGCTGTGCTGCGTCGGTGATTAACCTGGCGAAACGATAGCAATGATTCCGCGAAAACGGACACGGAATCATTAAACCATTTCCATATTTTTGATTCAAACCGAATATGTTGACGTACGCGGATATCCCTGCCGGAAAAAAAGCCGTTGTTTTCGAATTGGATGATGTGCTTTTTCCAAGAAAGGATTATGTATTGCAGGTATATTACCTGTTTGCCAATCTATTGGAGTACACCGAAACTGTACCCCCGGCTAATGATTTAACGGATTTTTTTAAGACTGCTTACACGCACCACGGCGAAGAGGGGATTTTCGAACGTGCGGCAGAAGCATTCGGCATTGACCGCAAATATAAAGAGCATTTTGATCGCCTGCATTTGGCTGCCCGGCTGCCCCTAAAGCTTTTGCCGTACCAACCCATGCTGGCGTTGATGGAGGCGTTGCATCAGCAAGGAAAGCAATTGTTCGTATTGACGGAAGGTAACCCCACCATGCAGCTGAACAAACTGAAACACATGGAATGGAGCGGGCTTGACCGCGTGGTAAAAGTATATTTCCAAGAGGAACTGTTGAAGAGGCAGCTTGATCCGTTGGGGTTTCTCCTGCAAGACAATAGCTTGCAAGCGCCGGACGTTTTGTATGTCCACGCTGTGGATAGCTCCGTATTGCCAAACGACTTGGGTATCGACACCATCGATGCGGAGCGGTTCTTGGGCTCATAGGTAGCATCGATGATTAGTTTTTAGAAAATGGAGATAAATTTAGTTAAGCCTTTCGTTGCCTCACTGCTGTTGGGCATGGCGTTGGCTGGCTGCAATCGCGATACGGTTATGCCTGCTTTGGAGCGACCGGCACGTGCTGAGAGCCAAGAAGATTTGCTGAAAGATTCCGTGTATACCTACACCTATCAATTTTATTTATGGCAGGACGCTTTGCCGGATTGGTTCGCGGACGTACGGGCAAACACCATCCGCTATAATTCCGCCGATGCGGTGTTGGAAGCATTAAAGGGCTATGCGCGGGATGATCACGGCAACCCATACGATCGGTTCAGCTTCCTGGATCGATGGGGTACGATAAATGCCGAAGTGCAGCAGGGGCTTGCAGGCAGCTTCGGTATTGATGTGCGCTATCACGATGAGAATAGTTTGTATGTGAAAAAAGTGGATATCGGATCGCCGGCATATGCCATGGGCATAAGGCGGGGGTGGCAAATCCTGCAAATCAATGGCAACAGCGATCTTTCGCTCGCATCGATGGAACGTGATAATCTCGCTTTTCTTTTTAATGCACTGGACGGAACGCATATCAGCCTGTCGCTGCGTAAACCTGACGGCGGAGAGGTGTCCGTCAACCTGAATAGGGGAAACTATCAATTGCAGCCCATCCTCGCCCATCAGGTGTACGATGCGGGAAGCAAGAAAGTCGGTTACTTTGCCTTTGATATTTTTATTTCGACACTCAATGCACGCGGCAACCCGACTTATGTAAAGGGACAGTTGGATCAATTGATGGCGGAATTTGAAGAATCGGGTATCCGCGAGTTGATTGTTGATCTACGATATAATGGGGGCGGGGCGGTCATAACGGCTGAGTACCTGTCGAATTTATTGGCACCTGCCGCTGTTGGGCATCAATTGATGTATTCCAACCAGACAAATGATGGGCTTGACGCCTTCTTGCGCGCCGAAGGCGTATCCCTTGATTTTTCGCCGGTGCATTTTAACAAGCCCAATGCGCTCAATCTCGAACGGATTTATTTTCTCGTGACGGAAGGCACCGCGTCGGCGAGTGAGCTGCTGATCAACAACTTGAAGCCCTACATGGATGTCAAGCTAATAGGAGAACATGCAACCTACGGAAAACCTGTGGGGTATTTTAATTGGAATATCTTGGGAGTAGATTTGTATGCGGTTTCCTACCAGACGTTCAACGCGATGGGAGAGGGGGACTACTTTTCGGGGATGCCTGTCGATAAGCTGATATATGACGACTTGACCAGGGATTTCGGGGACCCGGCCGAAGATATGATCGCCGAGGCATTGTATTATGCCACCAATAACCACTTTTCATCCAATGTGGCCAGTACGCAATCAAGTGAGCGAACTGCCCATGCCGGGCCGGCTTCAGGCCGTATCAATAGCCTGCTGGACCGGCATGGGCAGAAAGGAATGTATCAATTTGCGCGCTGATTGTGTTAATTGCACGAGCGGCGAAACTGGGAGTACGGCAAATTTCCGTTTGTTTCCCGCAGCTGTTTTTGTTCAAGCCCAAAAACAATAGCAGGAAACGTCCTTAATGCTTAGACCATGGCACGCCGCGTACCCGAGGCTACTATTGCATGTCAGACTTTACCAAATTATTAGTATATTGCGCATACTTTAGACGGAAATCCCGCTTGATAACGAACTGAATCTAATGAAAGAGGGCAAACCTGCGACAATAAAGGAGATTGCAAAACGATTGAAGATATCGCCTTCTACGGTCTCCCGTGCATTGAATGACCATCCGAGCATCGGGTTGGTGACCACCATGCGGGTCAAAAAGGTGGCCGCGGAGCTGAACTACGAACCGAATCAAACCGCTATTTTTTTCAAGCAGCGGAAGACCTTCACGATAGGTGTAGTCTTGCCAAGCTTGTCAGAACCGTTTTTTTCCGCCGCCATCAGTGAAATCGAAAATGTCGCGCACGAAGAGCAGTATACCGTTATCATGGGGCAATCGCTTGATGACCCCGAACGCGAGTTGCGTATCCTGCAAACCTTGAAAACACACCGCGTGGATGGCATATTAATGTCTATCGGTAAAAACACGCGAGATTATCGGTTTATTGACCTGCTGGAGAGCGCGGGCATCCCCATCGTTTTTTTTGATTGCGTACCCGATTTGGATAACATTAACAAAGTAATGAGTGAGCTGGAAACCGGGATGCTGGAGGCAATCGATATTTTTGTCTCTTGTGGACATCACGCCATATCGCTCATTAACGGACCTGAGCTCTTACCCGCCAGTATCGAACGAAAAAATGCCTATATCAAAGGCTTACAGAAGAATAATATTCCCTATCGTGAGGAATACATCGTACATACGGATCTTACGCCCGAGGGCAACGAAGCCGCTATTTTGCAATTGCTTGCCCTGCCTGACCGACCATCTGCCGTGGTCTCATTTAATGATTACGTAGCGTTGGATGTAATGATGACCGTCCGCCAACGGGGCTTGACACTCAATCAGGACATTCATTTTATCAGCTATGCCAATTACCCGCTCTGGAAGTACATGGAAAACCCACCGATGGCGTCCATCGAACAGTTCCCCGGCGATCAGGGAAGGAAAGCCGCAGCATTACTTTTTGATCTTATTAAGACTCCCGGCCGTAAGGAGCCTGTAAAGGTTGTTTTTAATTCACGGCTCATCAATCAAGTGTAATATACCACCGGTTTTTATTATTCTTCCATGAACACCGGCGATTGTGCCTCCACGTGTTGGTTTACGGGCTTATCCGCTTCATAAGTAGATATGACGGTATAAGCATTGCCGATATCGAGCCCTACTGCACGCTCGATGTGGTTTGGACCACACCACAAGGCCGATCGTAGGTAATAGCCCAACGCGGCAAAATTTTCAGCGCCCTCAGGAACAATGACATCAAGTACTTCATTGAACTCCTGCTTGAAGTGTGCTACCAATTCCGGGTACCGCGCCCCTCCGCCGACCAAATATAACCGATTGGTTTTTTCGAAATCGGTGTCGGTGAACGCTTTTCGCATGGCCGGAGAGACGATCTCATTGTAATAGCTTGCCAGGTGCGTACTCCTTGCACCTAATAGGCTCATACGCTTGCGGCCAATGACCATGTCGCCGCGTTGGAAGCTCTGGTTGATCATGTGTTCGTTTTTCATGGATAGGTAGTAGCTTGCTGTCAGCTCGTCGTAAAGCGTGTTGACAGCGTGCCTAAGTCCAGGGACGCTGACACATGTCCGGGCGATCGGACCTTCGGCAGTACTTAACGCAGTTTCGCAGGTGCCGTAGCCCAAGCTCACGATGAAGAAATTGCCGTCATCCGCTAAGGGACCTTTTCGAACGGCGGTAATGCAGCCCATGATTTCGGACATGACTTCCAGGTGCGAGATGGTCAGTTGCACGCGGCTCCGGCCACCGCCATTCAGCGTATCGCTGTTATATTCCGTGATGACGTCGCGCACGGCGAAGAATTTCTCTGCTTGTTGCTTGAACAGTTCATAGACTGCTGATGGAAACCCCGTCGTGACGACAAGCTCCCCTGACTTGGCCCCCGAGGCCAACAGCAGCCCTGTCTTCGCCAGTAGTTGGTAATCCAAATCGGCAGGCGAACTGTTGATATTGCGGTAAGGGGCATGCCCTTGGGACAACGCCAGTTCACCAACCAAAAAACCGCTACCGCTTTCAAATAGCTGGATGCGCTTTTCCAGGGGTGAAGTGAGCTGCATTAAGGGTTTGTCATGTCGTTCGATAACACTCGGAATACTTAGGAATTTTGTTGCCATGTTCTTTTTAGGTGTGTTATGGCAAATATAATAATTGTTTTGGCTTAGGGAAATAATCCCGGTTTTTTTTTGTTATTACGTTTTTGTTAAGTTCAGGCTGGTTAAACCGGGGTCCGGAGACCGGAGATTGAAGTTCAACACTCCCAACGCCGGGCTCCGGACTTCCGGTTATAAATGGATCACTTCGCCGTAAGCATCTGCCGCGGCTTCCATGATAGCTTCACTCATGGTGGGATGCGGATGTACAGCTTTGATAATTTCGTGCCCGGTGGTCTCCAGTTTGCGAGCTACCACCACTTCGGCGATCATCTCGGTAACGTTGGCACCAATCATGTGGGCTCCCAGAAATTCACCATATTTGGCATCGAAGATGACCTTGACAAAACCATCCTTCGCACCCGCAGCACTGGCCTTCCCAGACGCGGAGAACGGGAATTTGCCTACTTTTATTTCATAACCTGCTTCTTTCGCCGCCTTCTCCGTGTAGCCTACCGATGCAATTTCAGGTGAGCAGTAGGTGCAGCCGGGGATGTTGTTATAGTTAATGGGTGAAACATCCAGTCCTTTTATCTTTTCGACACATGTGATGCCTTCTGCTGACGCCACATGGGCTAACGCCTGGCCTTTGACAATATCGCCTATGGCGTATACGCCGTCGATGTTGGTTTTATAGAAATCGTCTACCACAACACGGCCCTTATCCGTTTTAACGCCCACTTCTTCCAAGCCTATATTTTCGATATTTGGCGTAATACCTACCGCGGATAACACGACTTCCGCCTCGATGGTTTCGGTCCCCTTTGCGGTTTTGATCTGTACCTTGCTCAGTTCATTTGATGTGTCCACAGCTTGTACTTCCGCACTGGTAAGTATCGTTATCCCTGCCTTTTTCAGGCTGCGCTCCAGCTGCTTGGATATCTCTTCGTCTTCCACGGGTACGATGCGATCAAGGAACTCCACAATGGTTACCTTGGTGCCGATGGCGTTGTAAAAATAAGCAAACTCGACACCGATAGCGCCGGACCCGACTACGACCAACGATTTAGGCTGTTTTTCGAGACTCATGGCTTGGCGGTACCCGATGATTCGTTTGCCGTCTTGCTTCAGGGCGGGCAACTCGCGCGAGCGTGCACCTGTAGCCAATATGGTATGCTTAGCGCTATACTCCTTTGTGGCTCCCTCTGCATCCTTCACTTCTACCTTGCCGCCTTTTTTAATTTTGGCTGTACCCATGATCACGTCAATCTTGTTCTTTTTCATCAGAAACTGAATGCCCTTGCTCATGCCATCGGCGACACCCCGGCTACGTTTAATGATAGCGCCGAAATCTGCCTCACCGCCGTTTACCTTAATACCGTAGTCCTCAGCGTGGTTTAGGTATTCAAATACCTGGGCACTTTTGAGTAGTGCTTTGGTGGGAATACATCCCCAATTAAGGCAGATACCACCCAGGGATTCCCGTTCCACAATAGCGGTTTTAAAGCCGAGCTGGGAAGCCCTGATGGCGGCTACATACCCACCTGGCCCGCTCCCGATTACAATGATGTCGTAGTTCATATAGTTAATTGTTTCTTGAGATTGATTCACTTTGTGTTGTCCAATCAAAATACGGTGGCTACAAACTTACGTATTTTTTTGATAAGCTGTAGGGGAGGCCGACCGTCACATTTCCGTCAAACCCCGCCGGTCAATTATCGGTGCCGGAGATAATTGGCTAACTTGCCGGGCAAATCATTAATCATGAGCAATCATCTTAAGCAACTTTTAAACTGGTTCCGCAACGTCGCTGTTGTCGAAGGAATATCCATGGTCGTGTTAGTCACATTCTCCATTCTGAAACGAACCACAGACTACGAATGGGCCACGTTAGGCGTCAAATACGTGGGCTGGGCACACGGTATCCTGTTTATAGCATATTGCTATCTACTGTGGATGTGCACAGATCGGTATAAGTGGAAGTTCAGCCGCGTTGTCTTGTTTTTCATCGCTTCGTTGATTCCGTTTGCACCGTTTTTCGTAGAGCGGAAAGTGAAGCAGGAGGCCTAAACGTCAAGGCCGATTTCCTGCATAAGCATAGGTGATTTCCGTCTTGCCATGGGGCGTTGGATTGCCATCGCGGTCCAGGTTCACAAATACGAGCTTATCGATGGTCAGGATGCTTTTGCGGGTGATTTTATTGCGTACTTGGCAAGTGAGCGTAATCGACGTACGGCCGAAATGCGTCGCCGTGATGCCCAGTTCGATGATATCGCCTTGCTTGGCCGAACTCACAAAGTTTATTTCAGAGATAAACTTGGTCACGACATGCGGATTGCCCAATTGTACAATCGCATAAATCACTGCTTCTTCATCGATCCATCGGAGCAGTGTGCCTCCGAATAATGTCCCATTTGGGTTGAGGTCTTCGGGCTTGACCCATTTGCGCGTGTGGAAATTCATATGCGTATTATCAGTAAATTAACGACTCAATTGTTCACTGCATAACACGGTTTATAGAAAGGCTGCCGTTTAATGCCGCTGTACGTCTTCTACGGCGGCATTAAACGGCTTTTTTTTACATGTGTATGGGCCTATTGGCGGTAGCGGCAAGGGAAGCTTCCTTAAATGCTTCGGTAAAAGTGGGATGCGCATGGCAGATCCGGCCGATGTCTTCGGCCGATGCGCGGTATTCCATTGCTACGGCTGCCTCTGCAATCATGTCTGCGGCACGCGGTCCTATCATGTGTACACCGAGCACTTCATCGGTCGATGCGTCAGCCAGCACTTTGACAAATCCATCCGTATCGCCGCTGGCCTTTGCGCGCCCACTGGCTTTGAATGGGAAGGAGCCGGTCTTGTACGCATGGCCCGCAGCCTTGAGCTGTTCTTCGGTTTTTCCTACACTGGCTACTTCAGGCCAAGTATAGACGACCCCCGGAATAAGGTTATAGTCGATGTGGGGTTTCTGGCCCGCGATGTGTTCGGCTACGAAAACACCTTCATCTTCGGCCTTATGGGCAAGCATGGCTCCCTTGATAACATCGCCAATGGCATATACGCCCTGCACGGAAGTCTCCAAGTGTTCGTTTACGGGGACTTTTTTTCCACGTTCCTCCAGTGTGATGCCGATATTTTCCAAGCCTAATCCTTCGGTGTAGGCTGTGCGGCCCACCGCTACAATACAGTAGTCGCCTTCCCATTTCACGGCTTCTCCTTTCGGGCTCTCCGCGGTGACGGTTACCTTTTTGCCTTTGGCGGTAGCGCCTGTAACTTTGTGACCCAGAAAGAACTCCATGCCAAGCGATTTCTTCAAGACGCGTTGTAATTCTTTGCCCAGGCCCCCGTCCATGGTTGGGATGATGGATTTTTCGTATTCTACCACGGATACCTTGGCCCCCAGGCGGGCGTAGACCGAGCCAAGTTCCAGCCCGATGACTCCGCCGCCAATGACGATGAGGTGATTAGGTACTTCGGTAAGCGTCAGCGCTTCGGTAGAGGTAATGATCCGTTTTTTGTCTACCGGAAGGAAGGGCAGTGCCGTGGGTTTTGACCCCGTGGCTATGATTACGTTCTTCGCCGTAATCTGCTCGGTTGCGCCGTCGCTCTTCGTCACCTTAACGGTGTTTTTATCGACAAAGGAACCCACCCCGGTGAAGCTGTCGATTTTATTCTTCTTGAACAGAAATTCGATGCCCGCTACGTTTTGGGCAATGACATCGCTCTTCCGAGCCATCATTTGCTTCATGTCTACCTGAAGGTTGCTCAAGTTGATGCCATGGGCACCGAAGTGCTTGGCGGCATTGTGATAATGTTCGGACGAGTCCAATAACGCCTTTGACGGGATACATCCTACGTTAAGGCAGGTGCCACCAAAGGTGTTGTATTTTTCGATAACAGCTGTTTTTAAGCCCAATTGTGCGCAACGGATAGCAGCCACATACCCACCGGGCCCGCTACCGATTACTATGACGTCGTATTGCATGTGATGAAAATTATTCGATTCGATGATTCAAAGGTAAGCATAATTACGCTGAGGCAGAAAGTGTATAGCAAAAAAGACAGCCTGCCGACTGTCTTTTTTGTTATTCCATGGGATCGCCAAGCCTTATTCAGCGACAATTTTTCCCTGCATAACACCATAGTGGCCAGGGAAGCTACATAGAAATGGATATACACCTTTGCTATCCAACGTAAATTCAATGACATCCGTTTCCCCAGGGCCCAACAGTTTGGTATGGGCTACGATGGACGATGCGAAAGTCACCGGAATGTATTCGGTGTCTGGAGCCTTGATGGCTTCGCCACCAAACGCAGGTAAGTCAGTGCCCGGTTGAAGAACGACCACATTATGTCCCATTGATTCCTTCGGCATTTCGCCGACATTGTGAAATGTCAGTTTTACCGGCTGGCCGGCTTTTACCCTAAACAGGGTCTTGTCATATTTCATCAGGTCGTTCCCTTCCAAAGCTATCTCGTTGCTTACCGTTACCGTGTCTAAGCCGGGGATGTCCACCGCGGGGGCCGACTGCTCAGCTGCCGCTTCCGTCGTGTCGGTTGACTCTTCCTTTGTTTGGCTACCACCACATGCCGCGATAAAAAACGAACCTGCTACTACTGGAATTAAAAATAACTGTTTCATTGCTTTTTTATAATCTTTCAGGGTTATCAATATATGTTAACAATACAAACCGTGCTGTTGTTTGCGCCCCAAAGGTAGTTGAATTTGGAGAGGTAGAAAAGTGCATTTATCACGTAATTGTAATTTTAATGTTACTGTTGGGGCGCTGTTTTCGCTTGTGTCAATGTTTTAATGATTTGGTATAAAGATACCGGATCAAACGGTTTACCCACGACGGCGTCAGCCCCAGCGGCATATGCGGCTTGCTGCTCCCGTTGCAGTACCGATGCTGATATGGAAATAATGGGAATGTGGCGGATGTGTTCCCTGTGGTCGTTTCTGATGGTTCGGATAGCGTCAAAGCCACTCATTACAGGCATGTGTGCGTCCATGAGGATGAGGCTGTACGGCGTTTCCTCCACCTTGTCCAACGCTTCTTTTCCGTTTTTTACTGTATCTACGGAGATCCCCCATGTATTCAGCATGTGTTTGACCATGAAGCTGTTCAGCTCATTGTCTTCGGCCAGGAGGATATGCAAGTCGCTGAATGGCGGCATGTCGGTGTATTGTTTCTTGTCCGATTTCGGTGCTGCTTCGGAGGCTTCTTCATCAAACCAGCATTCGAATACAAATTCACTGCCCTTATCCACCTCGCTGTAGGCATGGATTTGTCCTTGGTGCAGATTTACCAGCCGTTTTACAATGGCGAGTCCCAATCCCGTGCCGCCAAATCGTTTGGTGATTCCTTCTTCGCCCTGTTCAAACGATTGGAAAATCTTGTCTATAGCGTTGCTGTTGATGCCAATGCCCGTATCTTTCACCGAAAACTGAATGTGAACCCGGTGTTTGGCCCGGCTAAGCAACTTGGTTTCCAATGTGACGCTCCCTCGCTCGGTAAATTTGATGCCATTTGAAATCAGGTTACTCAATATTTGAGTCAGCCGCAGGGAATCCGCGAGGATAAACTTCGGTAGGTTTTCATCGGTAATGACATGAAATGCGATGCCTTTCTGTTCTGCTTTGTAGGCAAAAAGATTGGAGAGCTCCTTGATAATATTGGGAAGTGAAGTTTTGGCAAAGTCGATCCGCATCTTACCCGAGTCAATTTTCGAGAGATCGAGGATGTCATTGATGATGAGAAGCAATTGCTGCGAAGCGTTTTCCAGGTAGTCGAGCCATTCGGATTGTTCTTCATTGAGCGGCGAGTTCCGGAGCATGGTGGTGATTCCCATAATGCCATTGATAGGGGTCCGGATTTCATGACTCATATTCGCTAAGAAGTTTTCTTTCGATTTACGGGCCAGGTCCGCCTCCTTTTTGGCTTTGACCAGTTCCAGGTGCGATCGCTCCAACTCTTCGTTCTTCCGCTTCAGTTCCCGTTGGATATACACCTGTTGCATAAACGACTTGACCTTCGCCGTTGTGATATCCGGATTTAAGGGTTTATATAGGTAATCCACTGCACCGCTGTACAGGCCCTTCAATAGGGACTTGTCTTCTTTGGATATGGCTGTAACCATGATGACCATGATTTGCCAAGTCTTGGGGTTGCTTTGCAAAAGCGAAACGAATTCAAAGCCATTGATCTCCGGCATTTGCACATCAACCAGGGCAATGGCAACCTCCTGGTTCCAGCAATAGCGCAACGCTTCGTTGGGCGAAGTGCTGCCCCAGATCTCCAAGTCGTCTATATCAGCGAGCAGTGCCTTTAAACTCAATACATTCTCTTCTTTGTCATCGACGATGACCAGCTTCAATTTCTCCATGATTGATCGCTCTTCAATATATGGTTGTTTAATTCTTGACCGAACGCGATAAGCTCCTCATCGCTCAGAAGGAGTTCTGCCGCCCCAAGTGCAATTGCCGCCTCGGGCATCGTTTTGATTTCCGCATATTCAGGGCGCTGTACAACGCATAAACCACCAGCTTGTTGGATGGATTGCATACCCTTTGCACCATCTTGGTTGGCTCCGGACAACAGTACCGCCGTCGTCGAGGCACCATATACATCGGCAACACTCTGCATCGTTACGTCAATCGACGGTCTGCAGAAATTCACCGGTTCCGAGACGTCAAGGGACAGGCTCCGGTCAGGCTCTATTAATAAGTGGTAGCCGGCTGGAGCAAAGTACGCCGTAGCGGGCTTGATGCGTTCCTTTTCCTCCGCGACCTTAACCATAATGCGGCACTTGGACCTGATGCTTTCCTCGATATTCGTTTCATACTTGGGATTCCGGTGGATAATGACCAGTACGCCAATAGACAAATTTTCCGGAAACACCTTGAGCATTTCAAACATAACCTTAAATCCGCCCGCAGAACAAGCTAATATGAGCACTTCAGTCCCTTGAAGTTTGCGGGCGATATGTGGTGTTAATTTAAGCAATTTTTTGATATATGTTTTGCTTTTTGTTAATTAACCGGAATTTGTGCTTTAACGATTCGGACCGAAGGCTTTCTTTCGATCCCAGGCAAAGAAAACCAAATAACGCGAGACTTTCGTACAACAAATTGAGTACACGCTGTTGTAATGTTAAATCGAAATAAATCAAGACGTTACGGCAAGTAACGAGCTGGAATTCATTGAATACGCCGTCTGACACGAGGTTGTGGATGGAAAACAGCATGTTTTTCCGCAAATCATGATGGATGATAGCAGCATCGTACCGGACGGCATAATATTCGGAAAGCGATTCGCCGGATGCCGTTTGGAGGTAGTTGTCAGAATATGTTTTCATCTTTCTCAGATCAATGGTGCCTTGTTTGGCGCGCTCCAGCATCTTAGCGTTGATATCGGTGCCATATATGAAAGACCGATCGTATAGTCCTTGCTTTTTTAGCATGATGGCTAAGGAGTAAGCTTCCTCACCGCTTGAACATCCGGCACTCCAAATCTTGATATGAGGGAAGGTCGCGAGGTACGGAAAAACTTCTTCGCGCAATGTGCCGTAGAAAGCGGGATCGCGGAACATCTCCGTGACGTTAACGGTCACTTCTGTTAGAAACCGATTGAAAAATCCCGAAGTATTCACCAAATTATCTTTGAGGCTGCTGAAATCAAGGCGGTAAAGTTCCATGATGCGTGTAATCCGTCTTTTGAGTGACGCTCGGGTATAGCCACGTAAATCAAAGCCGTGAACATTATTGACCAGCTCGATAAGCTCTTCCAGGTTTTCGAACGATATACCCATTTTTATTTTGATGTTAGCTTAACCACACACGCATCAAGGACAACAGTCTGTTGGCATCTACAGGTTTGGTAATGTAATCATTTGCACCGGCATCCAATGCGCGCTGTCGATCGCCAGGCATAGCTTTGGCAGTCATGGCAATGATAGGCAGCTTGGCGAATTTCTTAAACGATCTGATTTTTGTGATGGCTTCAAAACCGTCCATTTCGGGCATCATGATATCCATCAAGATCAGGTCAATATGAGACTGTTTCTGGATAGCCTGCAGCACTTCGAGTCCGTTGTTGGCGGTCTCTATCTCCAAGCCGCACGATGAAAACACGGTGCTCAGTGCAAAAATGTTACGCATATCGTCGTCGGCAAGGAGAATACGCTTGCCTTGTAATATTTTATCTACTTGTGGGGTACGTTGCGCAGGTGAGCCTTGTCCATTAGACGGTTTGTTATGCGCCGGGTTATTTTTGACGTTGTTGATAAATAAATCGATCTCATCCAGGATGCGATGGCCCGATTGATCAGACTTCATGACCAGGGTTTTGGTATGGCGCATTATCCGCCCGGTCATTTCGGCATTGAGTTCCATTGCCGTATTGATGACGACGGGCGTCTGTGCATGTTTTGCGGTATGTCTGATATCGTCCAACACCTCAATGCCCGACCTGTCAGGCAAATTGATGTCAAGAATGATGCAATCGTAGTGGATGTCCGATTGGAGCAGCTCAAGCGCATCCGCACCTGTAAATGCCTGCTCCACTTCCACACCTTTTGCGGTGAGGGTTGATTTGAGGCTGTCGCTTTGGACAATCTGATCCTCCACAATCAATACCTTTTTCACAGGTGGCATGAGGGTTTTATCCAATAAGGCGAAGAGTGCTTCAAGTGATCGTTTGTCAGCTGGCTTCGTGAGGAATCCGACGGTCTCATCCTCGATTTTCCGTTTGCTGGACTTATCGGCAGACATCAGGTGCACAGGGATATCCTTGGTGTCTGGATTGTCCTTAAGCTTTCTGAGTACTGTCCATCCATCCATGACGGGCAATAAGATGTCTAAAATAATGGCATCCGGCACGTGATCGAAGGCCATCTGCAATCCAATAGGGCCTTCGTTGGCTACCAACGGTTCAAACCCATGTTCGCGTGCGCAAAGCGCCAGCAAATCGGCGAAATGCTGATCATCTTCAACGATCAGCAGACGCCGTGGCTTAGCGATAGCTGACGATGCAGAAGGTTCCGGCTTCTTGCCATATTTTGCATCATTGGGTGGCAAAGGGAATACACCCTGTTCTTCTTTCGCCGACGTAAGGAGGGCGCTTCCGGTATAACGCAATGGTATGAACAGGGTAAATGTGCTGCCTCGCTGTTCGATACTGCTTACGTGAAGTTCGCCGCCAAGCATGGTGGCCAGCTCCCGGCAGATGGATAGTCCCAACCCGGTACCGCCGAATTTTCGGCTGATGGAACCGTCGGCTTGTTTAAAGGCCTCAAAAATCAGCTGCTGCTTATCTTCCGCGATTCCTATACCATTGTCTATCACGGATATCGCCAGGGCGTCATTTGCACGGATACCGCGGAGCATGCCTGTTTTCCATGCCGGCGATTGGCTTGCTAAGGCAAATGAAAGCGTTACCTGCCCGCCCTCCGGCGTGAATTTAAACGCATTGGACAATAAGTTCTTGAGTATTTGTTTAAGGCGCTGCTCATCGGTGGTTATAAAGGGGGGCAGCCCGTCGTTGATCGTAATGAAGAAGTCGATGGTTTTACTATCGGCGATACTTCCAAACAGATCGAGCAAATCCTGTGCAATGCTCGAACATTCGATGCGTTCAATGATCAGCTCGACACTGCCCGACTCGATTTTCGCCAAATCCAGGATGTTGTTGATCAGTTGAAGCAAATCGGTACCTGCTCGGTGGATTACCGTTGCGTACCTTACTTGTTCAGGCAAGAGGTTGCCGGATTTATTGTCTTCCAGCAATTTGGCCAGTATGAGGATGCTGTTGAGCGGGGTACGCAATTCGTGGCTCATATTCGCCATAAACTCCGTTTTATACTGGCCCGACTGCTCAAGCTCTTTGGCTTTCATCGCAATGGACTGCCGGGCCTGTTCGATCGAAAAATTACGTTCCTCCAATAGCCGGGCCTTTTCTTCCAACTCGGTATTGGCGTGCTTGAGTTCTTCCTGTTGTACCCTTAATTCTTCTTCGGACGCCTCCAGCAAATACGTCTTGTGCGTCAGCTCTTCATTGGTGGTGCGGAGTATTTCCCGTTGGGCTGCCAACTCCTCGGCTTGTTGCCGGGTTTCCTCAACGAGGTGGGTAAGCGCAGCATGCGTGCGTGATACTTTAAGCGCCACAGCTAAATCGACCCCTGCGCGGATTAGAAAATGCTCGACGGCTGACTCAATTTTGTGGAAGAAACCTATTTCCATGACGCCAATAACCTCGTCTTCATACACAAAAGGCTGGATAACGATATGTTTGGGCTTTGTCTCGCCAAGTGCGGAGGTGACCGTTAAATAGCCATCCGGGATATCGGTAAGGACGACCTGTTTTTTGGAGGCAATACTTTCCCCCATTAACCCCTGGCTTTTTGTGATTTTCGGCCGTATATGTTCGGTTGGCACCGCATAAGAGCCGCCATGCAGGTATTCGTTGTCATCGGCTTCACTTTTCAGGTAGATGACACCTACCTTTGCGTCGAGGTATTGGCAAATGGTCTGGATGGCGTTTACAGCGATTACCCGTTCGCTTAGTCCACCGCGTGTGTTGTCATCCAGCGTCGCTAAACCATTCAAGGCCCAATTATCCACTTCTTTTTCCTTCGAAAGCTTATTTAGATCGGCGTTTGATTTGCGGATAAGGCGTTCTGTTTTTTTGTAATGTTCAAACGTCTTGGTCACATACACCAGCAGCCACAGGATCACTATAAACACCAAAACAGCGGTAACCAGGAACGTGGTTTTGATATGGTCGAGTATCGTATGCGCTGCATCCAGTTTCGAGAATAATAGGGATACATGCAACAAACTGGCCAACAGAAGAATAACTAATACAGAAAAACCTAAATAGATATGTGTCTTGAATTTTAGCTTTTTCATGATGGACTCAATCCCCTGTTTTTGCAAAAATATAAAACGTCACTGTCGCAGGCCTTGGCTTGCCAATCATGGTGGCAAGCTGCTGTCAAAGGATAGGATGCCTTTCGAATGGTTTGCTGCGGTCAAATAGATACCGGTAAGTGTGATGGGTTTTGAATATCGTACCCCCTACATACCGTGCTACATTCATCATCTTTGGATTGAAATCGCCAATCCAGTTCATTTGCAAGTCTTCATAGCGCAATTGCGTTCGATCTCGCATGACCTTTGCCGCAGCCATTACAAGGGCGGCTTCCACGCCTTTCCGCTGGTGCTTTGGCACTACGCCAAATACAATGCCAAACATCGTTTTGCAACGCTTCCGCCAACGGTTCCAAAGGAAGAGCACCTTTCCCCACAACGCCAGCCGTCCATTCATATATTTTACAATGAGCTGATTTACATCGGGAATGTTTACCCAAAAGCCCACGGGTTGGCCATGGTAGTAGGCAAACCAGATAATCTTTGGGTCGATGATGGGTTTCATGGTTTGCATAAGTTTGCGTGCATTGTCGCTGCTCATCGGGCTTACCCCCTCGTGGCGCGCCCAGGCCTCATTATATACCGTGCGGAAGTCCTCGGCAGCTTTATCAAGCTGACCGGGATCGATGTGACGGAAGGTGTATCCCGCATCACGCAAGGCGTATGTAGCCTTTTCGCCCACCCTGCTGGAAATGTGGGCAGCGAGTTCACGGCGGTACGTAAATTGTTTGAAATAAAGCTGGAAACCGTATTGCTCGAAAAGCCGCTGATAATATGGTGGATTGTAATTGCAGCAATAACACGGCGGGTGGAAGCCGTCCACAAGCAACCCCCACCACCGTTCCCTGTTGCCGAAGTTTATAGGCCCGTCCATCGCTTGTATGCCGTTTTCCTGCAGCCAGGCCTTCGCCGTGTCAAACAAGATGTTTGCCGCCTCCTGGCTATCAATGCATTCAAAAAAGCCACAACCGCCGGTAGGGAACTCATCGCGTTCAAAGGTGTCTAAGTTGTAGAAGGCCGCAATACGCCCAATGACACGACCGGAATCGTCATGTAGAAGCCAGCGGGTACATCGGCCGCGGTCATGATAGGAGTTGGTCATTGGATTGAATACATCAAGGACATCCTGATCCAATGGCCTGATATAATTGGGGTCTCCCTCGTAAAGTGGCGGCGCCATCGTTACGAATAACCGATCTAGTTCTGCTCCGGCTACGGGTAGTATTTTCATAAATGATACGGTATAATTTTCGAAACGCGTTAAAAATAGAAGTTTAAGGCGGTTTATGCAAAATGACATGTGCCCGGGTACGCCAAAAAAAAACGAGACGGCTGCAACCTATTGGTTTTTGCGGCGTCTTATTGGGAAAGAACACAAAAAAAGGAATACCATGAAAAGAACACTATCTTCATTAGGCTGGCTGGCGTTGCTGCTGCCAATTTTTAGTATCGGGCTGGTCCACGCCGCTACGGGCTTATCCGCCCGGGATGAGACCCGCGATGTGACTGGATTCCACGCATTGGCCAGCGGTGGCAGCATCAATGTCGAAGTGCGTTTTGGCGCCAGCGAGTCCGTGAGGCTGGAGGGCGACGCGGCAGCAATCCGTGAAATTGAGACCATCGTGGAAAAAGGTACGTTAAAAATCAGGTATAAAAAGCATGCATGGAAGATGGGGCGCAACTGGGGCAGCGTGACCGCTTATGTGACGGCCAAGCGGCTTGATGGGGTTGCCCAATCTGGTTCAGGCAGTATCACGGTCATGGGTACGATATCGGGCGATGAACTGAATGCATCGGTTAGTGGTTCGGGCCGGATTGCATTTGCCGCAAATGTACAGCTATGCAATGCATCGGTTAGCGGTTCGGGGCGGATAACGGCCAGCGGAAGTGCCACGGAGAGCAACGTCTCTATAAGTGGTTCAGGGCGATTCGACGGACGTGAACTGAAAAGCCGGTCTGCGAACCTCAAGGTATCGGGCTCCGGCAATATTATGATTCATGCGGATGAACGCCTGGAAGCATCCATCAGCGGATCCGGCAACGTTCATTACAGCGGGAACGCACAGACCAACGTGCGTACATCCGGCTCGGGAAGGCTTCGTAGAATATAGTGTATCGGACTTTGTCACGGATCAACAAGCCAAAAAGTACCAGCAATCCTTGCATAACAATCAAAAAGTTGTACCTTTAGAGACTGTTATAAAAATGATAGCTTTAAACTTGTTGACCTTATGGAACCCAATTTCACCCCTATTTTGTTTGTTGTAGGAGCTGTAGTAGCGTTTTTTATCTTACTATACCTCCTTCCTGTAAATTTGTGGTTTACCGCGCAGTTGTCCGGTGTCCGTGTCAACCTGTTGAACTTGCTGTTGATGCGTCTCCGTAAGGTGCCGCCATCATTGGTCACCAATGCGATGATTACCTCCACGAAAGCAGGATTGAATATCACGTCCAATGATATCGAGACCCACTTTTTAGCCGGAGGCAATGTCAATAATGTCATCAAAGCATTGATTTCGGCAGACAAGGCGAATATTCCATTGGATTTTAAGCTGGCCACGGCCATCGATCTGGCGGGTCGAGACGTGTTTGATGCCGTGCAGCTTTCGGTAAACCCAAGGGTTATCAATACGCCGCCGGTGGCGGCTGTGGCCAAGGACGGTATTCAGCTCATCGCCAAGGCACGCGTGACTGTAAGGGCCAACATCAACCAGTTGGTGGGGGGAGCCGGAGAAGAAACGATTCTTGCCCGGGTAGGCGAGGGGATAGTGACAACCATCGGATCATCCAGAGATCATAAAGAAGTGCTGGAAAATCCCGATCGGATATCAAAGACCGTGCTTTCTAAAGGCCTTGATAGCGGTACGGCATTTGAGATTCTATCCATTGATATCGCTGATATTGATATCGGTGAAAACGTGGGGGCGAAGTTGCAGACCGATCAAGCCGAAGCAGACCTTAAAGTTGCCAATGCCCGTGCTGAGGAACGCCGGGCAATGGCTGTGGCGTCCGAACAGGAAATGCGATCCAAGGCACAGGAAGCTCGGGCAAAAGTCATCGAAGCGGAAGCCCAGGTGCCGCTTGCGATGGCTGAAGCATTCCGCAGTGGCAACCTCGGCGTAATGGACTATTACAGGATGCAGAATATTCAAGCGGATACAGATATGCGCGGCGCTATTGCGAAGCCGGGTGGTGATACAAGCAAAGGCGATAAAAAATAGCCATAAAAACAAAGCCCCGGTGATGGGCACCGGGGTTTGTTACTAACCAATTATAAACCTAAATTATGAAAAGACAATTTTAATCCTCGGATACCCGAGTTAAATTTTCTGGTGCAAAATTAACACCACTTTTTTATTTTTCAATGGTTCTTTTGTTAACAAATTGTCAAAAGAACCTTGCTGTTAGTTGGCCTGAAGCTATTTTTCAAGCGTTTCTGTAAAGGTATTTTACAAACCTCGTGCCAAATTGAAAAAATACTGCCATCCGTGTTTTGTGTGCGGAGGCACGACAAGCCTACGCAATTCACGCTGCCGGGTCAAAAAACATAGCCGGAAACATTCATTAGTCCCTCAAATCTGAGATTTGCCGTACGCCTTTGTACGCGGTTCCCAAACAACTTAACAATGGAACTACTTTCGTGCGGAACACAAAACAAGACAGCCTGTACACCGGATTGACGCAGTGTTTTTTTAATAGGAGGTCCGCTATTCAGCAGATTTTGGGTAAGTTTGGCCGGTTAGTTGACAAAAATCATGTTATTTGATAGATTTAAACAGGTAAAAGCCTTTGTCTTTGACGTAGACGGGGTGTTGTCCGATGGCAATGTGCTGGTAACCGAGCACGGTGAGCAGCTCCGGTCATTCAACATCAAGGATGGTTATGCTATGCAGCTTGCTGTCAAAAAGAAGTATCCAATCGCAGTTATCACGGGCGGAAAATCACTGGGCGTGAAAAAGCGCCTGGCCGGCCTGGGGATTACCGATGTGTTTTTGGGAGTAGATGACAAAAGTGCGGTTTTTCATGACTGGTTGTCATCCTTGGGGCTCTCCCCGGCAGATGTGTTATATATGGGTGATGATATTCCTGATTTGGCAAATATGCGGATTGCAGGACTACCCGCATGTCCTGCCGATGCCGTGGAAGAAATAAAAGCGGTGGCTGCTTACATCTCCTTCCGTAATGGTGGTACAGGTGCGGTCCGGGATGTCATGGAAAAGGTGATGAAACTTCAGGGCACGTGGGAGGGCTGACTCAATGAATATTATTCTTGCTTCGCAATCACCCCGACGGAAGGAACTGCTGTCGCTCATGGGAATTCCTTTTGAGGTGATAGTCAAATCGGTGGATGAGTCATTTCCGGCCGAGTTTGATCCGATAACCGCCGTCCGGTTTATTGCCGAAAAGAAAGCCAGGGCCTTTATTTCCGAGGTCACCGACGAGTTAGTCATTACGGCTGATACGATTGTGACCATTGACGATCTTATCCTCGGTAAACCGACCGATGACGCGCATGCTACCGACATGCTGATGCGCTTATCCGGAAGACGGCATGAAGTGATTACTGCCGTGGCATTGCTCCATCAAGGAGGCATCACGGTGTTTCATGAAGTGACTTCGGTTTATTTCCGATCGCTTAGCCACGCGGAGATAGCGTATTATATTGACCGCTATCAACCATTCGACAAGGCCGGTGCTTATGGTATACAGGAGTGGATCGGAGCCGTTGCCATCGAGCAGATCGTCGGCTCCTATACCAACGTCGTGGGCCTGCCTACAGCCCGGCTTAGCATTGAATTGAAACGATATCCCTTAAAGTTGTCATAAATACCCCCAGCAGTTGTCGCGTTCACCCAGCACCGTTTTGACGAGAAGGTTATAGCTTTGCGATTATACAAGGCGTGTGATCAAATGAAAAATACCGTATACCCGTGCCTCTGGTTTGATGGCAACGCAAGAGCGGCTGCCGATTTATACTGTTCGGCTTTTGCCAATTCAACCGTCACGGCAGACACCCCGATGGTGGTTACTTTTGAACTTGACGGCACTAAGTTCATGGGGTTAAATGGCGGTGCGCAATTCAAGCCCAACGCTGCCATCTCGTTTTATGTGACGCTTGAAAGCCGCGAAGTACTGGAACGTGCATGGCACCTGCTTATCGCTGGCGGATCGGCGTTGATGCCATTGCAAGCGTACGAATGGAGTGAACAATATGGATGGGTGCAGGATCGCTTCGGGGTCAGTTGGCAGTTGTCATTGGGCGGCAGCGACGAGGTGGGGCAACGGTTTGTGCCATTGCTGATGTTCTGTGGCAATCAGCAGGGGAAGGCCAGCGCTGCGATGGACTATTACGTCTCGGTATTCGCCGATTCAGCCATTCTGTTTATTGCAAAATACACGCCGGGGCAGGTAGCCCATGATGCGACCATCGTACATGCACGCTTCCGCGTGCTTGGTAGTCAGTTGTTTATGGCTATGGATAGCGCTGTTTTGCAGCCGTTTGACTTTAATGAAGGCGTCTCGTTGGTGATCGACTGCGAGACGCAAGAAGAGGTGGATTACTATTGGAATAAGCTGAGCGAAGGCGGCGAAGAAAGTATGTGCGGCTGGCTGAAAGACCGCTTTGGGGTATGGTGGCAGGTCGTACCCGCGGTTCTGCCAAAGCTGCTGCGCGATCCTGAACGTGCGGGGCGGGTCATGCAAGCTTACATGAAGATGAAGAAGTTTGATATCGAAGCACTGCTGAATGCTTAATGAACAAAAAGCAACGATTGAAGGAGTAAGGACATCGTTACTCCTTCAATCGTTGCTCCAAGTCCGACGTCCTACTTGACGCTAAACCTCACCCCGATGTAAAACATTCTGCCGGTGATCGGGCCCCAAAGCAACGACGAGTCAAAGAACTCACTGAAGGGCTGGTCTGCCGCCAATACCGGATTTTGCTGGAAAAAGTCGGTTAAATTTTCCCCACCGATATAAAGGTCGATAGGACGGTTTTTGCCGATGGTTTTACTGATTTGCGCATTCATCGTGGTATAGGTTTGTGAATATTCGGGCATTTGGTATGCTATCGGGTTGGCTGCCGTGGATGGAAGGCGCTTCTGGCCTGTGATATTGAGCGTATAATCGAAATGCCAGCCGCCACTGTGGGTACGGTAGCCAAGATTGAGAAACCCGCGGTGACGTGCCACCAATGGCCGTTGCATCAGCGTATTGGTATACGTGGTCTTCACATCAAAAAAGCGGTAAGCCATACGGGCTTCAAAATGTGGCAAAGGCATCAGGCGCAGTTCCGTCTGCATGCTATTGGAATAGGATTTGCCTTCCAGGTTGTAAAACACCAGCTCGCGTGGGTTTTCATAGTCAACCACCACCTGATTGGTGAAGTCGTTCCTGAAAAATTCGGCACTGAACGATGCCTCGCGCTGGAACAACCGGAATGACTGGTCGAAGCTGATGCCCGTATTCCACGCGATTTCCGGTTTGAGGCCATACGCATTTTCGCCGTGATTTGCTGTGGCGATGCGAACTATCCGTGAGCTGGCCAATGCAGCGGTATTTTCTGCGAAGATGTTGGCCGTGCGTTGTCCGCGGCCGCTGCTGATCCGAAACGTGGTGCCGGCTATGGGTTGATAGCGTATATGCGCGCGCGGCGTGGCAAACCAACCATAAAGGTTGTTGTAGTCGCCCCGCATGCCCAATACGGCATCAAATTTTTCCGATGGACTGTACGTGTACTCAAAGAAGCCGCCCGGAACCGCTTCAGTGCGTGCAAATCGCTGCCCGATGTAATGTTCGTCATATCGGTCGTACTGCATACTCAGGCCTGTGCGGTATTTGTGCACGACGGTACCGATGATGTCCTGGTAAATCAGGTTGGCATAGGCATTTCGTTGTCGGGCATCGTATGTGCGCAGGCCGAAATAGGAATGCTGATCATAAGCAGAGCCCGAGAGCTGCAGGCCAATACTGCGCTGGGTTTGCTGGGGGAAGACATAACCGATTTTGGCAAATACTTCATAACGCTCAATGTCAAACCCCAGCCCGTACCGGTTTTCGGTCAGCTTGTCCGTAGCTGGGTCAAAGTCAATTTGCCCGCCGGTGCGATCGTCGCTAAGGAACTTGAAGCCAAATTGGAGGACGAAGCCCTTGCCGTCTTCATACTTCCACCTGTTTACACCCGAAAAGAGGTTGCCCACGGGGATATCCCGAAAGCCATTATTGCTGAAATTCATGTTTTTGTTATACATGAAATTATCGTGCAGGAGCAGCCCGCCTGTCCACCGTTCATTAAACCGGTGGGATAGGTTGAGGTTGATATCAGATCGTCCCATATTATTGGTATATGCATTGAAAAATAGCCTATCGGACGTCTCCGGCTTCTTCAGCTCCACATTGATCTGCCCGGCGATGTTTTCAAAGCCATTGACCACCGATCCAATCCCTTTTCCGATTTGGATAGACTCGATCCAGGTTCCAGAAATACTGTTCAGTCCCAGCGGGATGGCCAGGCCACGGGGACCTGGAAGGTTCTCTACCGTCAGCTGGGTATAGATACCGCTCAGGCCCAGCATCTGGATTTGTTTGCTGCCGGTGACCGCGTCGCTACTCACTACATCCACAGATGCATTGGTTTCAAAGCTTTCGCTGAGGTCACAACACGCCGCTTTAAATAGTTCCTGTCCTGTCAAAACCTCCAGTCTGGTTGGACTAAGCGCTGCGATGTAGTTAGAACGCCGTCTCGCTGACACGGTTACTTCGGCCAATACATTGTCCTTGGCGGTGACTACTACCACCTCATGGGGGTCAACGATTGCCAGGGTATCCGGCTGGTGTCCGGCATACGAAATCACGAGCCGTTTCAGGTGCTCCTGGTGGTCGATTCTGAATACCCCTGATGCGTCAGTCTGAGTCTGGATGGTAGTGTCTTCTACCCAATAAACATTGGCCGATTCAATAGCGGTGAGCTCGCCACGGTTATTTTCATGCATGACGACACCCGTGATGGTGTGGTCGTCGTGGTCGTCGTGGTCCCGCCCGGTGACTTTATGCACATTGGCCTCGTCTCGATAATGGCAGCAAGCGGGTAATTTCGTGTAGGCGTCAGCATCGGCGGCACGTCCTTCGACATCATGGCCAGCAGCAAGAATGCGCGCCTTGGCGGCTTCCAAATCATACACGGAGGGGTCAAACGAAAGGGTAAGTAGTTGGGTGCGGGCTTCCCAACGTGCGTTTTTCAGGCCGTCTGCCCTGGCAGCCTTTTCGATCCGCGATTTACACATGCCGCATACGCCCGCCACTTCGAAAGATACCCTGCTCTGATCGGCTGCCGCGGCTTTGCTGTCGTGTCCTGGTTCGATGCGGGTATACAAGCAGCATTCGGGCAGCGCGTTGTATGCTTTATCGTCAGCACGTAGCCCATCAACATCGTGGCCTGCCGCGGCAATGCTTTTTTTGATATTTACGATGTCGATGAGTTTGGTATTGGCCGCCAGCCGGAGCTGTTGGCTTTCTGCATCCCATACGGCCGTTTCGGCGCCTGCATCTTTTGCGGCCTTTTCAATTCGTGATTTGCACATGCCACAGTTGCCAGCTACGGTAAATAGATGGCTGCTGCTGTCTTGGGCCTTGATCAATAATGGCGCCGGTAGCAACAGAAATAGCGTGATGTACGCTTTAATAACGAAATTCATGGTATATTAATTTGATTGCTGATTTGATTTAAAAAACTAAATCGTATGCTGTTGCGCAACCGCCGAACGGGGCGAAGCAGTTTTTAGGCTTGGCCCGCTGGCGAATGATCAACGGTCAGCAAAATCAAATGCGGTACGTGCAATGCTGGATGAATAACGGTACAGTTACATGGGGAGGGGCTTCATCAATCGTTCGGACGGAATGGTGAAATTCCGGCGGCAGGTCGTTGATATGCACTAAGGTAAAAACCAATAACTCCAGTGGATGGATTTTCAAGACATTTTTGTCTCCACCGGGGAGGTGTTCTTCGGTCGTTTTCTTTGCCTCGACCTTTACATGCTGGCAGTGCGGATGCGCTGCAGGGTCATTATCACAACTATCGTCGCCACAGCATGCAGCATCAGCCTCTTTCTTCTCGTCATGCGTTAAGCAAAGTGGGCAATCTTGGTGTTCGGGCTTTTCTTGCTCATGCTGTATTGCGAGTTTCTGGAGTTCACCGCAGCAATAATGGAGGTGTACGGTTGCTCCGGTTGCGGAGAACGCATAAATGCAGGTGAGTAATATGACGAGTACCTTTGCCACAATGCAAAGGTAAGCAAAAACCTGCCAATTTTCTAATAGTAGCCCTTCGGCTTTTTTCGGTGCAATGATTCAATTTCCAAAGTCTTTCCTACTTTGATTCGTTGTTTTGCCTTGAATCAAAATGTATGACCATGAAAAAGTTAGTGTTCAATCTGTGTGTCTTTTTTTTGGCCGGTGTACCGGTAATGGCTCAAAATGCCTCCGTGAACCGTGTGCCCGCAGTGGTGATTAATGCATTTCAACAGCAATTTCCAAAAGCCCGGCAAGTAGAATGGGATCGAAAGCAGGACGGTACTTACGAAGCCGAATTCAATGTTGGTTTAATCGGAAGAGACCAAACGGCGGTCATCAGCCCCGAAGGAAAGGTACTGGTGCATGAGGAAGAAATTGCCTCCAGCTCGCTTCCAGAGGCTGTAAAAAATCAAATAAAGGTTCAATTTGGCGGATACCGTACGGAAGAAGCGAAGAAGATCAGCACGGGCCATGCGGTGGCGTATGAAGTCGAGCTTGAAAACCGGAAGGGCGATTTGAAAGTTCGCTTCAATGCGGACGGTAAAATCCTGAAAGAGCGGATGGACTGATGTCCAATCCGCTAGTCCCGCAGTTGGCGGACAAACCGGGGTATTTTTTCCATGTAGTCTGCCTCGCCGAGTAGCCGGACGAAAGCACTTCCCACAATAGCGCCGTCGGCATAGTCTGTCGCTTGGATAAACGTTTCCTGGTTGGAAATGCCAAATCCGATAACCACCGGATTTTTGAGGCCCATACCGCGGATGCGCGAAAAATATGTTGTGGTATCTTCAGATACCGCCAGGTTTTTGCCGGTGGTGGCCGATGACGAGAGCAGATAAATAAACCCGGTGGATAAGTCGTCGATTTTACGGATCCGCGCTTCCGATGTTTGTGGTGTCACAAGGAAGATATTGCTCAATCCATTTGCTTCAAAGATAGGGCGGTAGTGTTCCTCGAATTCATACATCGGCAGGTCAGGCACAATAACACCGTCTACACCTACAGCCGTGCATGACTTACAGAAGTTTTCCACACCATACTGCAATACCGGATTGACATATCCCATCAGCAGTACCGGTATGGATACCCGCTTACGCAGCGCTTTGAGTTGCTCAAAAAGGATGTGAAGGGTCATGCCGTGACGCAGGGCCGCTTCCGAGCTGTGTTGGATGACAGGGCCGTCGGCGACCGGGTCAGAGTAAGGAAAACCGATTTCGAGGAAGTCAACGCCCGCCTTTTCCAGCGCCTCGGCAATGTCGAGGGTACTGTCGAGTGTGGGGTATCCGGCGGTGAAATAAATGGAAAGTATACGTTTGTCGCCTTTTTTTGCAAATAATTCGTTTATCCTGTTCATGGTTTAAAAGCCAAAATACTTCATGTAATTATCCAAATCTTTGTCGCCGCGGCCAGAGAGGCAGACCACGACACTTTCGTCTTTGCCGAAGGTCATTTTTTCCAGCTGTGCCAACGCATGTGCACTTTCGATTGCCGGGATAATTCCTTCAAGACGGGTCAACAAGAGTCCGGCTTGCATAGCTTCCTCATCCGTAATGGCAGCGTACGTTGCACGGCCTGATTTATGCAGCCAGGCGTGCTGCGGCCCAATACCGGGATAATCCAGCCCCGCTGATATAGAGTACGGTTCAATGACCTGTCCGTCTTCGGTTTGCATCAGGATGGAACGGCTGCCATGCAATACGCCTTCGCGGCCGAGGACGGTGGTCGCTGCTGACTCGCCGGAGTGCACGCCTTTTCCGGCCGCCTCTACAGCCACCAGTCTGACGGAGGGCTCGTCGAGAAAATGATAAAACATGCCTGCGGCGTTGCTCCCGCCCCCTACGCAGGCAACGGCATAGTCGGGAGTTTCGCGTCCGGTTTTTTCGAGCAATTGCTTCCGGGTCTCCGCCGAGATGACCGATTGAAACCGGGCTACCATATCCGGATAAGGGTGGGGGCCCACCACCGATCCGATGATGTAGTGGGTATCCAATGGGTTGTTTATCCAGTCACGCAAGGCCTCATTAGTGGCATCCTTGAGGGTTTTGCTGCCCGAAGTGGCAGCTATCACTTCGGCGCCCATCATCTTCATGCGGGCGACGTTGGGTGCCTGCCGCTCGATATCGATTGCTCCCATATATACCACACATTGCAGCCCTTTCAGCGCACACACCGTGGCGGTTGCCACGCCGTGCTGTCCCGCCCCTGTCTCGGCGATGATACGTTTCTTTCCCAGTCGTTCGGCAAGCAGGATTTGGCCAATGGTGTTGTTTATTTTATGTGCACCGGTGTGGTTGAGATCTTCCCGTTTAAGGAAAATATTCGTGCCGTACCGGTCAGAAAGGCGTCCGGCACGGTACAGCGGCGAGGGCCGGCCTACATAATCCCGCAACAGCTGGTCGAATTCCTGCCGGAAGCTTTCGCTTTGGATAATGGGAAGATAGCTTCGCTGCAGTTCATCCACATTGGGATAAAGCATTTCTGGAATATAGGCCCCCCCGAAATTGCCATAATATCCATTGTCGTTTACCTGATATTTACTCATCGTTGATGTTTTGTAACGTTCGTTTCAGTAATTCAATGTTTTTGATTCCGGGTTCGGTCTCAAATCTAGAATTCAGGTCGAGGGCATACAGCCGATCGTCGCCTAAGCGCACCGCATCATGGATATTGTCGGCGCTCAGACCGCCGCTCAGGAAAAAGGGCTTGCTGGATCGGTAGCCCTCAAGTAATTTCCAATCGAAGCTCATGCCCGTGCCTCCATGCTGAGGGCTTTTGGTGTCAAATAGGTAGTAGTCGGCTACCGCTTCGTATGCCGCTAATGCCGACCAATCAAAGCCATCACTGATGCCGAATGCCTTAATGATTTCGATTCCGAGGTTACGCAATTCAGTACAATATTCGGGCGTTTCGTTTCCATGCAATTGCACCGCTGCCAAGCGGTATTGATGTATCGTTGTTCGTATTCGTTCCAACTGCGCATCGACGAACACGCCTGTCTTTATCGCCGGACCTTGTAGCTCCGCCACCCATGCGGCGTCCAGATCCCCGATGAAGCGTTTAGAGGTGGGGTGGAAGATAAAACCGGCATAATCCGGCTGCAAATCCAACACATCCCGAATGTTTTCCGGGGACTTCAATCCACATATTTTGATTTTTGGGTTCATTTCTTTTTATGCCTTGCGCCGGGCCATAGTTGCCCACTGTGCATATCGCTTCCTACCTATGCTCCATTAACTAACCTGTTAAAACTACCCAAGGCTTTCTTACCCAATAATGATGCCTCTGCTTCGTAGTAACAGTCGCCGAAACTCTTCTCCGGATGGATGGTCTGTATGGCAATCGCCGCATTAGCGAGGACCACGTTGTTTTGTTCCGCAGTACCATCGCCATTGATGACCATAGTAAATATTTTTGCGGCATCCGCTATGGTTTCGCCCCCGTGTATGCTTTGAGCGGATTGCGGCGTAAAGCCAAGTTGCTCAATGGTATAGAAATGTTCCCCATTGTTGGTAACGGTTTTAAAATCGCCTGTCAACGAGATTTCATCATATCCATCAAGTGCATGGAGAATCGTATACTGCTTGTTCGTCTGCTGATAGAGGTAGCCGTAGAGGCGTGCCAGTTCGAGGCTGAATACGCCGACGGATTGGTAGCGGGGGTTCGTGGGGTTCACCAGAGGTCCAATCATATTGAAAAAGGTTTTTACGCCCAACTCACGGCGGATAGGTGCCACGGTTTTCATTGCCGGATGGAACAGCGGCGCATGGAGGAAACAAATGTTTGCCTCATCCAGTTGCCGGTTGATGTCATCCCTGTCGTTCGTAAACCGGTATCCGAGATACTCCATGACATTGGACGACCCGCATCCCGAAGATACGCCATAATTGCCGTGTTTGGCCACAGGATATCCCGCTCCGGCCACCACGAAAGAAGCGAGCGTAGAAATATTAAACGTGTTTTTCCCGTCCCCGCCAGTGCCGCACAGGTCAATTAGCTGATAACCCGGAAAATCCAGTTGCAGGCAAAGATCGTACATCGCATCGCGGAACCCTTCCAGCTCTTCCACCCGAATACTTCTCATCCCATATGCGGTCATAAATGCCGCTATCTGCGAGTTGTTGTATTTTCCTGAAGCGATATGGATCAGTATTTCATACGCTTCACGTTTGGTGAATGTTTTGAATTCGAATAAATGCGCTAGTATCTGTTTCATTTGCAGGTTTCACTGTTGATAACACATAAAAAAAGCCTGCCGATATGGGCAAGCCGCTATATATTTCAGTAACATGATTACTTGTCATAATAGGCGATTGCCACAACATTTAATTGCTGTGCCACCACCAAGTAATATGCTCGTTTTTACAATTCATTTCGTTTGACGCAAATATGCGTTTTTGTTTTGAAAGATGCAAGGAAGTGAAATAAATAGTTGAAATTTGACTCGATTTATAGCGTATGCTTGTGCCTTTTTTTGACATCCATGCTCATCGTGGTGCGCCACATTCGGCCGGCGCCTCGGTAATTTATAATGTCCTGCCGTTGCACGAAAAACCAACGTCGGTAAATACCTGGATCTCCATCGGCCTACACCCTTGGTATCTTACCGAAGAAAACCTGGAACCGCAGATGGATGTATTGGCGGACCGCATCAGTGACACCCGCGTCAAGCTGGTGGGTGAATGTGGCTTCGACCGGCTGCGCGGCCCCGCTATGCCTATCCAGCAAGCCGCCTTCGAGCGGCAGGCCGTACTGGCTGTGAGGCACAATAAGCCGATGATTATTCATTGTGTGCGGGCATTTGACGAGCTACAGTCCTACGGCAAACGCTACGCTGCCAAAGTACCGATGATTGTGCACGGTTTTAACAAGTCGCCGGCCTTGGCTGGCCAGCTATTACGGCAAGGTTTTTACCTTTCGTTTGGTGCGGCAATAATGGAAGAAACCAGCAATGCGGCGAAGACCATCCGGCAGATAGCGCCGCCTTTTTTTCTCGAGACGGATGATAGCGGGGTAAACATACAAGCCATTTATGAGCAAGCAGCTTTTTTGCGCAAAATGGCGTTAGATGACTTGAAAGATATTATTTTTGCCAGCTGGAAAAAAATTCAACTGACTTAAATGATCGATACTAGCTGGTTATCGCGTTCGGCGTTGCTCGTGGGCGATGAGGGAATAGCATTGTTACAACAGAAACACGTATTGGTGGTAGGACTTGGCGGTGTAGGGTCTTTTGCAGCGGAATTTATCTGCCGGGCAGGGGTAGGGGAGATGACCATCGTTGACGGGGATGTGGTCGATCCCTCCAACCGTAATCGCCAACTGCCGGCGCTGGCGACCAACCACGGCGAAAGTAAGGCACGCATCATGGAAGAGCGATTGCTGGCTATTAATCCCGGTCTTAAGTTGCACGTCATACAAGACTTCCTTACCCCGCAGAAATGCCGGGAAATATTAAGCAAACCGTATGACTACGTCATGGACTGCATCGACAGCATCACGCCAAAGGTGACATTGTTGTCCACCGCATTGCATTCGGGCGTGCCAATCGTCAGTTCGATGGGTGCCGGTGGGAAGCTCGATCCCACGATGATACGCGTCACGCGGTTGCCGGAAACCTACCAATGCGTATTTGCGCAGTATGTACGGAAGCGGCTGAAAAAGTTGGCCAATGCCGGTAACGTCAAGGCCGTGTTTTCGGTCGAGGAGGTAAAGCGGGATTCATTAGTGATGACCGACGGCAGCAATTTCAAGCGTTCGGCCTACGGTACGATTTCCTATCTGCCGGCTGCGTTCGGCGGCGTGTGTGCATCGGTAGTTATCCGTGATTTGTTGGACGTTCCGGTAACGATGGTATCCAGGCCGAAACGGATACAACCGAAAAAAGTAAAGACTAATAAACACATCGCAGCGAAGCAAACCCTCGGTATGAGATAAAATTACATCAATTGCCAGTCCGGTTGCCGATTTAGGATGTCGTAATTATCGGTACAAAAACACAACCGCCCCGGACTTTATCGTGCGGGGCGGCTATGTGTCAATATTCATCTTCGTTAAAGAAGAAGTCATCCTTGGTCGGGTAGTCGGGCCAAATTTCTTCTATATTTTCATAAGGCTCACCATCGTCCTCCAGGGCTTGCAAATTTTCGATTACTTCCACTGGAGCACCTGAGCGTATGGCATAATCAATAAGCTCGTCTTTTGTTGCCGGCCAAGGTGCATCTTCCAAATGTGAGGCTAACTCGAGTGTCCAATACATAACTTGTCAATTTAAGTTCCAATTTTGCGCAAAAATATAATATTTCAATTATGATTTTTAAATTTTTTGTCAATATTTTTTAATATTTGTTTAAGCTGTTGGCTAACAGCTGGTTGTTTGGCGTTAAGGCGTTGTTTTTGCGTAAAAAATGCCGCTTTTTCAGCAAAAAGCGGCAACGGGAAACCGTAAAAATGAGGAATAACGCGCGTCAAGTACACGGCTAAATGTTTTCAAAATCGGTTCCTTTTTCCCGTAAAGCAGCGAGCCGTGGCGATACACTTTTGATGTCTTTGTTGGGGTAGTCGTCTTCCACCAGGCCGTCCCGCATGCGGACAATCCGGTGTGCATGTTGCGCAATGTCTTCTTCGTGTGTGACAAGGATGATGGTATTACCGCGGGAGTGGATTTCTTCCATCAGCCCCATGATTTCGATCGACGTCTTCGTATCCAGGTTACCGGTAGGCTCATCGGCAAGGATGATAGACGGGTTATTGATCAAGGCCCGGGCTACAGCCACCCGTTGGCGCTGACCACCGGAAAGCTCGTTGGGCTTATGGTCAACACGGTTTCCTAAACCGACACTTTCTAAGGCCCGTTGTGCCATTTCATCCCGTTTCTTCTTGCTGTATCCGGCGTAAACCAAGGGCAATGCGACATTGTCCAGGGAAGTGGAGCGTGGCAGCAGGTTGAATGTTTGGAATACAAAGCCGATCTCCTTGTTGCGCACTTCGGCAAGTTCATCATCACTCATGTCGCTCACATTGATGCCGTTGAGGATATACTCTCCACGCGTGGGTGTGTCCAGGCAACCAAGGATATTCATCAAGGTCGATTTGCCGGAGCCCGATGGCCCCATGAGAGCAACAAATTCACCTTTATTGATTTCAAGCGTCACTGACTTCAGTGCGTGGATGGTTTCCGAGCCGATGACATATTTGCGTCCGATATCCTTGATTTGAATGAGGGCCTGATGCGACATAAATTTTTCTTTTCCTTAAGACGTACGAATATAGCAAAAGTTACAAGCCTCCAATTTTGACCCAGCGTTTTTTTATCAGCTGGTGGACTTCATCCCGCAGTTGATCGGCTTGGTCCAATCCAAGGCCGGCGGTCTCCACTGGCTTCAGGACTTCGATATCGATGACTCCCGGCCGGCTTCCGTAGGCTTTGGCATCATCCCAGAAAATTTTCCATGCATTGTGGATAATGACCGGTATGATGGGCGCTTGCGTTTCGATGGCTAATTTGAAGGGGCCGTTTTTAAAGTCATACAGGCGGGGCGGGTATTCTTCACCGATATGCCCCTCGGGAAAGATAGCCATACTTCGTCCTTTTCGGAGGTATCCGTCGGCGCGTTTGAACGCCTTGAAGGCGGAGATTTTGCTTTGCCGGTTCAGCGGAATATCGATTGTCTTGAAAAACATACCCGTCACCGGATTGTCCAACAGCTCGATTTTTCCCATGAAGGAAAAATCAGCCGGACAGAGCAACACCAACGCCGTAATGTCCAGGTTGGACGTGTGGTTCGCACAAATGACGTATGGGCGCGACCAATCGATGGACGTTTCAAATCGGAATCTGTAAATTATTCCGACACATACCGAGCTTAAAAAGCCAATGGCCCGGCGGCAACGTGCGATGCTTCGCGAATGGCGTTCGGGATTGCGGGCTAAAAACTTCAATAACGGATAAAAGAGGGCAAAGAAAACTAAAACAGATGCTAAATAGAGGCATCTGTGCATTTTTCTTATCACGTGTATCATCCCCTTCAAGCCCCCCGAAGTTAGCTTAATTCCGCGAAATACTTGTGAAACAGCGGAATCGTTTCTATCCCTTTGAAATAATTGGCGATGTCATACTTTTCGTTGGGCGAATGCAGGTTGTCGCTGTCCAGCCCAAAGCCCATCAGTACGGTTTTCAATCCCAATTCGTCTTCAAACAACGATACGATGGGAATGCTTCCGCCGCCCCGCGTGGGGATAGGTTTCTTGCCAAAGGCCTCCTCAATCGCCTTCTCGGCGGCTCGGTAGGCTGGGCTGTCGGTCGGTGTCACCGCCGGCTGGCCACCATGGTGGGGCGTCACCTTCATGGATACATAGTCGGGTGCGATGCGTTCGAAGTGTTTGGTGAACAGGGCGGTGATGGTGGCTGAATCTTGGTTGGGCACCAGCCGCATCGAAATCTTAGCATATGCCTTTGATGGCAGCACCGTTTTGGCACCTTTGCCGATATATCCGCCCCAGATGCCATTGACTTCAAGCGTGGGGCGTATCCCAGTGCGTTCAATGGTGGAGTATCCCTTTTCGCCCCAAAGTGCCTTTATGCCAAGATCCTGCTTGTATTCATCTTCGTCAAATGGTGCCTCGTTCAGCGCGTTGCGTTCCGCGTCACTGAGCTCAGCTACATCGTCATAAAAGCCGGGGATGGTGATGCGGTTGTTTTCATCATGCAACGAAGCGATGAGTTTGGCCAGGATAGTAATCGGGTTGGCCACAGCACCGCCATATACACCGGAGTGCAGGTCGCGGTTGGGGCCTGTCACCTCCACTTCAAGGTAAGAAAGGCCGCGGAGTCCGGTTTCCAGCGAAGGAGTCTCCAAGCTGATCATCGCTGTATCGGAGATGAGTACCACGTCGGCTGCCAAACGCGCTTTATTGGCTTTTACAAACACGCCCAAGTTATCCGAACCTACTTCTTCTTCCCCTTCAATCATGAATTTGACATTGCAGGCCAGGGTACCTGTCGCTTGCATCAGTTCAAACGCCTTGACGTGCATGTAAAACTGTCCTTTGTCGTCACATGCGCCCCGGGCAAATATTTTGCCATCGCGTACAGTAGGCTCAAACGGTGGGGTCTCCCATAACTCCAACGGGTCCGGGGGTTGCACATCATAATGGCCGTATACCAGTACCGTGGGCTTGTTGGGGTCGATTATTTTCTCGCCGTATACGATAGGATGGCCGGCGGTAGCACATACTTCCACGTTATCGGCCCCCGCATCCCGTAATTTTTGGGCAACGTATTCCGCCGTGTCTCGCACATCGGCTGCATATTGCGGGTCTGCGCTCACGGACGGAAAACGGAGTAACGCAAACAACTCATCCAAAAAGCGCTGCTGGTTCGCTTTCACATATTCTTTGATCTTCTGCATAGTAAGAGGCTTTCCGGCAAACTTAGGTAATTTGCCAAATATAGACAAATAGCAGTCGCTCATGGGGGTACATCAGCGTTCAGATTTCTGTAATTTATGCTGCTTGTTTATGCAACATATTGCCCGCAACTGCGTCAAAAACCTCGGAGCATCGGCTTGATAGCGTTTGCCTGACGTACCGTAGGCGTGGCAATGACTGTTAAAAGATGATAATTTGTTTTGAAACTATTTTTTTAGTTTTATATTTGCGACAGTTGGAAATAGTATACACGATTAGAGGCAGCCTGAAATAATCCAGCACGTAATCAGTAGAAGGTAAGATACCTAATATATGCATTAAACCCCGATTTATGAAGCGATTCCTCGTTACGCTGTTAGCGGTATGTTCATGCTGGTTGTTTTCGGTAGCTCAGGAAGGCTATGCCATCAAAGGTACGGTAGTGGATACGGCATCCAGCATTAAACTGGCCAAATCGTCCATTGTGCTTGTGCACGCCCAGGATTCCATGCTTTCTACGTTTACCCGTACGGACGCGTCGGGCAATTTCCAACTGGAGGGGCTGGATGCAGGTGAGTACATCCTTTTCGCCACGTTTCCCGAGTATGCCGACTATGTGGAGCGGTTTACCTTGGACAGTGCGACCAAGGTGCTGGATTTTGGCAATTTGGGGTTGGTGCTCCGCTCCAAGCTGTTGGAAGAGGTATTGGTCAGTCGCCGGCAGGCCATCACGATTCGGGGGGATACAACGGAATATGATGCCGCCAGTTTCACCATCCAGCCCAATTCGAAGGTGGAAGATTTGCTCCAGCAATTGCCGGGTATCCAAGTCGATCAGGATGGCAAAATCACTGCCCAAGGGCAGACGGTCAATAAAGTATTGGTGGATGGCGAGGAGTTTTTCGGTGATGACCCGACCTTGGTCACCCGAAATCTTCGCGGCGACATGGTTGATAAAGTACAGCTTTATGACAAACGGAGCGACCAAGCCGAGTTTACTGGGGTAGACGATGGCGAACGGTCGAAAACACTCAATATCGTCCTTAAGGAAGATAAGAAGACGGGGCATTTTGGTAAAGTAGATGCGGGTGTTGGCAATAAAGACTTCTACCAAGGCCAGGCGATGTTCAACCGTTTCAATAATAAGCAGCGGTTTTCGGCATTCGGCACGCTCGGCAACACGGGGCGGACAGGGTTGAGCTGGCAGGATGCCGACCGCTATTCGCCATCCGGCAGTACGAGCTTGATGGAAGACGGTGGCATCATGATTATGATAACGGGCGGCCAGGACGATATCGAATCCTGGGGCGGCCGGTATGACGGCCGTGGAATTCCCTCTGCGTTGAACGGGGGCGCGTTCTACAGCAACAAGTGGAACGACGGTAGGCAATCCATCAACGGGAACTATAAAATCGGCGAACTAAGCGTCGAAGGCACCAACAATACCATCACGCAAAATAACCTGCCCACGGGGACCATCAATACCGTCTCCGACGAGGCGTTCGATCGCCGGATATTCCGGCAGCGCGGCGGAGCTATCTTTGAAACACAGTTTGATTCGACCTCCACGTTGAAAGTGACTGTGGACGGGACCCTCCGAAAGGGCGAGACCAGCGGGTTCAACCAGTCGACGGGTACCGACGGAACAGGCGGCATGCTCAATCAGTCGATGCGCCGTACCACCAATGATACCGAAGGACTCAGCGCTTTCGTGACCGCATTGTGGACCAAAAAGCTCCGGAAACAGGGACGGACACTCTCTTGGGAACTCAACGAAACGATCGAGCAAAGCAACGCACAGGGATTTTTGTATTCGGAAAACACGTTCTATGAACGTGGTACGGTAGATAGTGTTTGGATAATCGATCAGCTCAAGATCAACGACAACAACAGCATGGTGTTCAATTCCAATGTCACCTATTCCGAACCCCTCTCGCAGGCACTTGCCTTGGTCTTGAATTATCGCCTCACAGCAAGCAACGGCACGTCAGTGAGGCAATCGTTCAATCCGGTGGGTGCCGGCAATTACGTGGACCTGGATTCCTTATTCAGCAACGATTTTAAACTCAATCAACTGTCAAACCAGTTCGGAGCCATCGTTAATTTCAAAAAGGGCAAATCTACGGTCAATTTCGGGACACGGATCAGCAGGGTTCGGTTTGATCAGACGGATCGGTATGCTGATAGCCGCTTCGAACGCAATTTCACCAATCACAATCCGCAATTGCGGTGGCAATATCGGTTTTCCCAGCAGAAGTCGTTTACGCTATCTTATAACGGCAACAATACACAACCGTCTATCAATCAAATCCAGCCTGTGCGGGTGAACGATGATCCCATGAACATCGTACTCGGCAACCCGGATTTGAAACCGTCGTACACCAACCGCTTCAACGTATCGTACAATTCATTCAAAGTGCTCGGCAATCAATACGTATTTTTTTCGGGGAGCTTTTCCAACACGCACAACCCAATCGTCAGCAACACGTTTACCGACTCGGTAGGCCGCAGCACGTTCCAGTATGCAAACCTGGATAATCAATCGCCCATCAATTATTTCTTCTATTCAAACTTCAGTAAGAACCTGAAAAAATGGAATCTCAATGTCGGTGCCGGACTCAATATGAATGGCAACGTCTATTATAACCTGACCAACGGCGAATTGAATAAGACCCAAAGCTCGAGCTACGGCGGAAGTGTCAATATCCGGCAGTACATCCAAAATAAGTATGATTTCTTCATCAATTTCGGCCCAACCTATACCCATGGCGAATCATCGTTGCAACGGCAGCAAAATAACAATGGTTGGGGGTTAAACGGTAACTACACTTTCAATGTTTACCTGCCCTGGAAGTTTCAGATTACATCCGATGGCCAATATACCTATACGGCGGCCACCCAGTCATTTGATGAAGAGTTTGAACGGTTTATTATCAATGCATCGGTCAGCAAGAAGTTCCTGAAAGATGAGACACTCCGCCTTTCCGTGGGGGTCAACGACCTGCTTAAGCAAAACGTGGGCTTTAGCCGTTATGCCAGCAACAACATGCTTTCGCAGAACAGCTATACGACCATTACACGCTACCTGATGTTCTCCCTTACATGGGATTTCAATAAGATGGGCGGCGTATCCATACAAAATTAGCGATATGAAGAAGAATACGTTTCACTTGTTGGCCTGTTTAGTTGTATTCATGACTGTATCCCAGCCGCTGCGGGCGCAGTACGCCCGCTTTGTCGAGAGCGGTGTCGTCGAATTCGAAAAACGGGTCAATATGTACGCGAAAATCAAAAGCCGGATAGGCGACAACTCATTCATGGAACAGGCTTTCGAACAATACCGGAAGACCAATCCGCAGTTCAAATCGTTCAAATACAGCCTGGCCTTCGCGGATGGAAAAACACGGTTTTGGCCCCATGCCGCGCCGGGTTCCAGTACCGGGTTCCTTGGCAATGATCCGTCTGTTGATATGGCTAATACTATTGTTACGGACTTGATTGCCGGACAAAGTATCAGCCAGAAAAGTGTTTACGAGGAAACCTACCTGATTACGGATAGCACGAGGCGCATCCAGTGGCGGCTTACCAATGAGACCCGGGAGATTGCGGGGTACGAATGCCGGCGGGCCAATGCCCTGGTGCTGGATTCCGTTTACGTGGTTGCTTTTTATACCGATCAGATTCCGGTGACCGGAGGTCCCGAATCATTTACCGGCTTGCCCGGTTTGATCCTGGGCATAGCCCTTCCCTATGAAAATACCACCTATTTCGCGACCAAAGTGGACGATCGGCCGGTGTCGGCGAAAGAACTGGAAGCCCCTAAAAAGGGCAAGGCCGTTGACTACCGCGAATTGCGCACCCAACTCGAATCAAGCCTGAAAAACTGGGGCGATCGTGCGCAGGCTATCCTGAAAGCTATCCTGTTGTAGTACTAACCACTGCCAGTTTCCGTCAAATCCGCAACGGAAAGACAAACATTTGCGATAGCCAGTTGTTGGCTACGATGTAATCAAGCATTAGGTAAATCGCAATATGAAGAAGTCACCCAAATTATTGTCTGGCACGTTTTTCAGGTTTTTTGTCTGCTGTATGGCAGTATCTGCTTATCCGATTTCGAGTGCATTTACGCAGGAAGTTGTCGAGTATGGGACGGATGTAACGCTGCCGCAGCCGATGGCGACGCCGTCGGCAACCAAGTTGTCCAAGGTTGTTGGTTGGCCGGAGGGGCAGAAGCCGACCGCCCCGGAAGGCTATCGGGTCGTAAAGTTTGCCGATAAGCTGAATAGCCCGCGATGGATTTACCAAGCACCGAATGGCGACATTTTTGTGTCAGAAGCGCGCACGGTGAAACGTGGTGCCGAACGCATCAAAGATTTGGTCAGCGGGAAAGCCAAATCCCGAAACGAAAACCTGGCGGTCAGCTCGCATCAAATCATTCTCCTCAGGGATACGGACGGCGATGCCAAACCCGACTTGCAGCGCGTTTATCTGGACGGCTTGAACCAGCCCTTCGGTATGCTTGTACTGGGCGACTATTTCTATGTAGCAAATACCGATGGGCTGTGGCGGTTCCCCTATGACCCGGAAGCATCGAGTATCGTGGCCGAAGGGGAGAAGCTGCTGGCGCTGCCGGCTGGCGGATATAACAACCATTGGACACGCAATATCGTTGCCAATGCCGATGGGAGCAAAATTTATATTTCGGTCGGATCCGGCAGCAATGTGGGTGAAAACGGCATGGAGCATGAAGTCCGGCGGGCAAACATTATCGAGGTCGCCCCGGATGGCACGGGCGAACGTATCTTCGCATCGGGCCTGCGCAATCCGGTAGGTATGGATTGGGAGCCGCAAAGCGGCGTACTTTGGACAGCCGTCAATGAGCGCGACGAACTGGGCGATGCGTTGGTGCCGGATTATATCACAGCTGTACAGGAGGGCGGTTTTTACGGATGGCCCTATGCTTATTGGGGCAAGCATCCCGACCCGAATTGGAAAGGACAACATGAGGATTTGGTTGCCAAAAGCATTGTGCCAGATTATGCCCTGGGATCACATACGGCATCGCTGGGACTGGCTTTCAGCAAACATGAAGGATTCCGGTCGGGTGCTTACATCGGCCAGCATGGGTCGTGGAATCGCTCCGAATTGGTGGGCTATAAAGTCGTCTACGTACCTTTTGATAATGGCAAGCCGACCGGTATGCCGGAGGATTTTCTCTCCGGGTTCATCGCCGATGCGGAAAAAGGCGAGGTATATGGCCGTCCGGTGGGCGTGACCTTCGCGCAACAAGGCTACCTGTTGGTGACAGACGATGCCGCCAATACCATTTGGGCGGTAGTGCCGGAATAACGGACTCTTACACGCTGCTTTATGCTGTCAGAATAAAAAGCGATGATGTGTTGGCCAAGCATACAGGCAAAGTTAGGCCATCAACCAACTCGGGAAAATGCCCAGCAGCAATACAGCCGCGGCCATAAGTAGGGCCAGGCCAACGACAATGGGGTGCGCGGGCAGGGTCTTCCTTTCCTGCTCTGGTTGCCGTAGAAATGCATGCAATGGCACCTTGAAGTAATAAAAGAGAGAAATGACGGTAGTAAGCGCGCCAACGATGAGCAGCAACAGCATGCCGGCGTTGCCCGTCAGCTGCCAATTGTTGAATACCGCACTGAATACGAGTAGTTTGGCGACGAACCCTGCGGTGGGGGGTAGACCGGTAAGCGATATCAGCAGGATGACGAAGCTGACGAAGGCCGCGGGAAGTACCTTACCCAATCCGCGGTACTCGTCGACGTCGACTGCACCCGTGCGTGCTTCAATGTAATCGGCGAGCATGAATACGCCCATATTCATCAGCGCATATACAGCAAGGTAAAACAGGAGAATGGCAAATTCCCCGGATGAGTAGGCCAGTACCGCCATCATGAGAAAACCGGTATGGCCGATAGAAGAGTAAGCCATCATCCGCTTCACGTTGGTTTGGCGCAGCGCGGCGAGGTTGCCAAGCAGCATAGTCACGATAGCCGATACCAATATCAGGGTATGTAAGTACTGGAAAGCATTGCTGTCTGCAGGCCAGGCATAGCCTATTCGCGCCAGCAAAGCAATGCCGGCAATTTTCGGCGCGGTGGAAAGGAACGCCGTCACAGGCGTAGACGCCCCCTGGTATACGTCGGGGGTCCAGAAGTGGAAAGGCACAAACGACAGCTTGAACCCGATGCCTGTGAAGACGAACAGCAACGCCGTAGCAACGAGCAGGGGAGCGGTACCTTCCAGTCCTTGGATATGGGCGGCTGACGTAAAATTGAGATCGCCCGTGAAGCCGTACATAAATGATAGGCCGTATAGCATCACGGCGGAACATACCGAACCAAATAGCACGTACTTCATGGCGGCTTCGGTCTGCCGGGCCTCCTTGGCGAGGTATCCCACCATGAGGTAAGAACCGATGGACGCCATTTCTATAGCCACGAAGACCATCAGCCAATTGGTGGCCACTCCCATGAGATTGAGGCCGATATGTACGGCCAGCAAGATGCTGTACAAATCGGACGTCTTCTTCCGATGTGCGTTGAATCCCGGATTTGCTTTTGCAAACAGTACGAACAGCAAGCAAACGGCAGCGGTCAGCAGACGGGCATAACGGCCAAAGGCATCCATCGTCGCCATCCCGAACAGCAGATTGTCGACAGCGGGTAATGCCAGTTGCCAGGCGCTGCACACCCCGGCAAGCACAATGCCAACCGTGGTGACGGCAAACGAGGCGTGCCGCCAATAACGGTCGGCAAACAACCCGGCACCTATGCCTGTAAGGAACGTTGCTGTCAGGACCAGTTCGGGCAGCAGCATCGGCAGCCCTGCGAGGACATGGTCCAGTTTGTTGCTTATATTGGGTAAAAGCTCGGTCATTATATGTCTTTACAGCTTACAGTCCAAGTTTATGGCTTAGCGCCTAAGCTCACAACCTATTAGTCGTTTCAATGATCTACTCCTGTTACCAGCTCCACCAGCGCCAATACCGATGCGTTGATGTTATCCAAGGCTAAGGCCGGACATACACCCAATGCCAGCGTCAGGGCAAGCATCGGCACCATGACGAATGTCTCGCGCGGGGAGGCATCGGAGAGGGCTGCCACCCACGCGTTGCCACCCTTGACACGGAGCTGCCCAAAAAACATTCGTTGCAGCGTCCAAAGGAAATATACCGCACTAAGCAGGATGCCAATCGATCCGCCAATGGCCATCCATCGTGGCAGCAGACCATGCAAACCCTCAGCGTTGAATGCCCCGATGATAACGAATGCCTCCCCAATGAATGCCGAGAAACCGGGTAGCCCCAGTGATGCGAAGAATGTGATGGCCACAAATACCGTAAACCGGGGCATCAGGCTTGCAAGCCCCCGGAAATGGTAGATATCGCGATCGTGCACGCGGTCGTACAGCATGCCGACGAGAAAAAACAGCGCCGCCGACAGGAAGCCATGGCTGATTAGCTGGAATACTGCCCCAGCAGTGCCTTCCACGGTGAAGGAGGCTATACCGAGCATTACGAAACCCATATGCGACACAGACGAGTAGGCGATCATGCGCTTCAGGTCGCGCTGGCCCAGGGCGACCAATGCCCCATAGATGATGGATACCACGCCGATGAGCCCCAACCACCAAGCAGACTGCAATGCGGCATCAGGGAAAATGCTGAAGCAAACCCGCAGGATACCGTATCCGCCGATTTTGAGCAAGATCCCCGCAAGGATGATGGAAATGGGCGTAGGCGCTTCGACGTGTGCATCGGGCAGCCAGGTGTGCAGTGGTACCACAGGTACTTTAATGGCAAAGGCGACGAACAAAACGATGAAGCCGAGCAACCGGGCCGAGATGCCGAACAATTCCCGCTGGGTAAAGGCCGAAAAGATGGAATCGGGGGCATAATTAGCCGGATTCATCATGTACAACATGTTGAACGTGTGGGCGCCGGTATCCGGATTGGTCACCGAGAAATAAAGCCCCACAATGACCAAAAGCATAAATACCGAACCAAATAAGGTATACAGGAAAAATTTGATCGCCGCATATTCGCGCCGCGCGCCGCCCCAAATGCCGATGAGGAAATACAAGGGAAGCAGCATCAATTCATAAAAGACGTAAAACAGGAAAAAATCGAGGGCGGAGAATACGCCCATCACGGCCATATCCAACACCATCAGGAGGATGAAATAACCTTTTACACGCTTTTGAATGTCCCATGAAGCACCTATTGCGATGACCATCACGAACGCTGTAAGGAAAAGAAACGGCATGGAGAGGCCATCGACGCCGACATAATAGTCGATTTCCAACAGGCCAAGGCTGCCCATGTCCAACCGTATCCAAGGCACATGATCGACAAACTGGTATAATCTTTCTTCCGTAATGCCGGATCCCTTGGGGTGAAACAACCAATACATTGCCCCGCTCAATAGCAATTGAAGGAGCCCGGTGATTAATGCGATGTATTTATAAACAGTCTTTTTGGTTGATGGCACAAGCATCATCAACATGGCGGCAGCCAGCGGCAAAAAAATCAGTATGGTCAATAAATGCGGGTTCATGCTTGCGCGAATATAAGATAAAGCAAAATCAACAGAATAATAAAAAATACCAGGGCAAGGTATTGCTGTACCCTGCCGGTCTGTGAACGTCTCAGCACATTGCCGGCACCCCAGGCCAGCTTACCCACCAGGCGGACGGCGCCATCCACGATGTGCCGGTCTATCCATGTGGTTATGCCTGCGAGCGCCCGTCCCGCAGCCGCTATACCGTTTATGATGCCATCCACCACATGGCGATCCGTCCACCACAGCAGGGCCGACAATTTAAGCAGCGGACGGACAATGGCAGCACCGTATAGCTCGTTTACATAGCCTTGGCGTTCGGACAGCCGATACAACGCTCCTGTAGTGTTGAGTGGATAATGCCCGCGGATATACCAGCGCCAAACGACCACAGCCACGATTATTGTTGTTATTGTTGCCAAGATGGGCACAAGCAGGTGCAACAGGCGGAGTGGCGGCAATGTAGGCAATTCCGCGGCGATGCCTTGCAGCAGCCAAACCTGTCCATCATTCAGCGGATTAAACGTGAATAAAGGAAAAAGCGAGCAAAACGCGAGGAACACCATGGGTACCAGCATCTGCCGAGGGGCTTCATGCGCGCTGACACCCTTGTTGGCCAATATGGCGGCCGGCCGTGCAAAGAACACCTTAGCTAATAAACGGAAAATATAAAAGCTGGTCAGTATGCTCACGATGGCAAGCACATAAGGGATGGCACTGACAGGCCCCCGTTGCAGGGCGGCCCATTCAAAGGCATGCACGAGCAGGGCATCCTTGGAAAGATAGCCAGCGGTCAGCGGGAAGCCGACCAACGCAAGTGATGCGATGAGCATGGTAGCAAACGTTATAGGCATCCGCTTGCGCAGGCCGCCCATATTCCGGATATCCTGTGGGTCGATGGCCAGCCCATGTTTTTCCTTCATGTGCTGCATCTCGTGGATGATGGCACCCGCTGCCAGGAAAAGCAAGCATTTAAAAAAAGCGTGGGTGACAAGGTGAAACAGCGCGATGTGGTACATGCCGATACCGATACCGGACATCATGAAACCCAGTTGTGAGATGGTTGAAAACGCCAGAATTTTTTTGATATCGTATTGGGTCAGCGCAAAATAGGCCGCGACGAAAGCCGTAATGGTGCCGGTGGTGGCGATAACCAGCAACATCGCTTCGTTGAACAACGGAAACACCCGGGCGAGCAGGAAGACGCCGGCGGCCACCATGGTAGCTGCGTGGATGAGTGACGACACGGAGGTAGGCCCCTCCATGGCATCCGGCAACCATACATGGAAAGGGAATTGTGCCGACTTGGCCATAGCACCGAGGAAAAAAGCAAATCCCGCGACGGTGAGCCAGCCGGCTGTGACGGTGCCTTTCCCGTTGGCAGCCGGTATATCAGCCCCGGCAGGCGCAGCAAACACCCCTTGCGGGCCAAAAAGCGCCTGGACGTCCAGTGTGCCAACACTGCTATAGACCATGGCAATGCCTACGAGAAATCCGATATCACCGACACGGTTTATAATGAATGCTTTTTTGTTGGCATGGGCCGCCGCATCCCGGGTATACCAGAAGCCAATGAGCAGGTAGGAAGCAAAGCCTACAAGTTCCCAAAATATGTACATCAGCAACAGGTTGTCGGCCACCACCAGTCCAAGCATGGCAAAACAAAATAAGCTTAAGTAAGCCCAGTACCGGTGGATGCCCGGGTCGCCTTTCATATAGGCAAAGGAATAGGCGTGGACCGGCAGCGCGATAAGGCAGACCAGTAGGAGCATCAGCACAGCGGCATTGTCCAAAAGTAGACCTACATGAAACGCATGCTGGCCTATCGTAAACCAATGCCAGCGTACGTGGATAGGATCATGGCCCCATACCTGCGCGAACGCATATCCTGCAGCCAGGAGGCTGAGGGAGATGGCAACGATGGCCACGGTTCCATGTCTGGCTTTTTTGCCCAGTGCGATGGAAAGGAGAAAACCCGCGAAAGGCAACAACACCGCCGATAAGGCAGCCAACAGCGGATATGTCAGTGTGAGGTTAGGCAATGTCGTTTTTGTTAATCTTTTAAGTTTCTAATGTCCTCGGGGTTGACCGATTTGTAAAATTTATATACATTCAGGATGATGGCCAATGCGACGGCTACCGCTGCCGCAGCCAGTACGATGGCAAAAAGCGCAAAAACCTGTCCACCATAGAACGCTTTATCATAGCGGCTGAAGGCCACAAGGTTCACAATCGCCGCATTAATCATCAGTTCAATGCCTACCAATACCAAGATCGCATTGCGGCGTGCCAAAACGGCATAAAGGCCGATTGAAAACAGGCAGGCACCGACGACCAGGAAGTGCGTGAGTGTAATCATGGCGTCTCCTCCTTTCGAGTCAGGTGGGCCGCGCCGATTAAGGCCATCATCAGGAGTATGGAGACCACTTCAAATGGCAGCAGGTATTGGGTCATCACCTGTACACCGATGTGTTGCACAGTGTTGTCCCCCGGTTGGATGGTCGTCCCCGCCGTTTTGGAAGCGGTTATCCAGGCAGGTTCATCCGCACCAACCTGTATGGCGGTATGGATTAATATCGCAAGGAAGGAAACCGCAATCAACAGCGCTTGCCACACCGGCATCGCGAAGAAGTGGGATACACCACGCTGGAGCTGGTTGAGCAACTCCTTATTAGAAAGCATGAAAGCAAACAGCAGTAATACCAATACACCACCCACATAAATAAGCAGTTGTGTGATAGCGATGAAGTCGGCCAAGGCAAAAACGTATAAACCCGCTACCGAGAAAAGGACGATAAAAAACAAGAATAGCGCACGGGCAATATTACGCATACTGACCAACAAGATGGCCGAACCGATTGCCATGGCTGCAAAGCCGTAAAATACCAGTGTTTCCATAGCCAGCTATTTCCTTTTTGCCGCCTCCTTTTCGGCCTGGAATAGGGACCATTCCCGTTTTTTTTCTTCTACCTCCTGGGGGCTCATCTCCGCAAAGGAATAGGTCAGTTCCGCCAGATTGGTCATACTGCGATCGTATAGGTCCGTCATGGTGATGCATTCCGTGGGACATACCACCGTGCATAGTCCGCAATACATGCATTTGGCCATGTCGATATCAAATTTGGCAGCATATAAGCGTTTGACGCTACCGTCGGAAGTTTTACCGATGACGCCTGTGGCTTTGACAGATTCGATGGTGATGCAGTCTACGGGACAGGCCTTGGCGCATAGGTCGCAGACAATGCAGTCGTCTATCTCCACATCAAGTTGGTAGCGGGCTACTTCGGGGATAGGCATCTTCTCCTTGGGGAATTGTACCGTGGTAACCCCTTCCTGTTTGTCGAAATAACCTGCCTTACGTATGTCCAGCGCATGGCGAGACCTGCGCGCGCCGATGAAGTGCGCCAGCGTGATAGCTAATCCCTTCGCTGCGGTAATGAATGCTTGTAAGGTCGTTTTGAACATTTTTTTAAATTTTTTGTGGTGGGAGGGCCAGTTCCCAATCACCCACCAACGATCACCCACACCCGCCATATCCCCGAAAGGGCCATACAGAGGAACGCCAATGGAGTAAGCACCTTCCAGCAAAGCGCCATAAGCTGGTCAGCCCGCAGGCGGGGTAAAGTCCACCGAATCCACATTTGGAGGCCCACGACAAGTAACGTCTTGATGAGTGTCCAGAAAATCCCCCAAGCCAGCCCCGTGGTCCAATCTGCCAGCTTCACCGTCCCGATGTTGGGTAATGGTGTATTCCATCCGCCAAGAAAGACCGTCACGCCAATCATGGCTACCAGAAACATCATGGCATACTCCGCCAGAAAAATAAACGCGAACCGCAGGCCGCCATATTCGGTATGGAAGCCCCCGACCAATTCGGATTCGGCTTCGGGAATGTCAAACGGCGCGCGGTTGCATTCTGCAAGCGAAGCGATGAAAAAAATAACGTATGCAAGTAAAAGGTGCGGAGCTTGGAAGATGTTCCAAGCCAGTATACCGCCGATGTGGCTGACATCCCAGAGCCCGAGAAACAGGATGCGCTCATCTTCAACCATAATACCTTGTTGGCGTGTGATTTCCTGCATATCAAGTGTCTGCGCGATCATTACGGCGGCAATCAATGCGATGCCGGCGGGAATCTCATAGGAGATGATCTGCGCCACAGCCCGCATGGAGCCAAGCAGTGAAAACTTATTGTTGGATCCCCATCCGGCCATCAGGAGGCCGATGGCATCAACCGAAACGATGGCCAACCCATAAAAAAGCCCCAAATGAAGTGCTGCCGGGGCAATGCCCGGTGCCCAAGGCATCACGACAAAACCCAAAAAAACGGCAGCGAAGATGACAACAGGCGCTACGCTGAACAATATGCTGTCGGCTGCCGAAGGCGTGATAAATTCCTTTTGGATAAGCTTGAGGATATCGGCCAAGGTTTGTAGGCTGCCGTACTTGCCCGTTTCCATCGGACCGAGACGATCCTGGACGAAGCCGGCTATCTTGCGCTCGCTGTATACCGCAAATAAGGTGAAAAGTGCAATGAACCCAAATAATGCGATTGCGACAATGATGTATGTAATATAGAAGACCACGTTGCTTTACACGCTAAAACATTCGTGCAAACATAAGGAATTGGCCCGATAATACGCAGCGGGACGCTAGATTATTTTGAATGATTCTAAGCGTGTAAACCCAACCGATGCTCGAATCCGTTGGGTTTACAAAAGATTATCGTTGATCCAACGGCACATAATCTCTTATCGTGCTGCCGGTGTATATCTGCCTGGGGCGACCGATGGGTTCCTTGTTGGCTTTCATTTCCTTCCATTGGGCAATCCATCCGGGTAGCCTTCCCAGTGCAAACAACACGGTAAACATATCCGTCGGGAAGCCCAATGCACGGTAGATAATCCCCGAATAAAAATCAACATTGGGATAAAGCTTGCGGTCCACAAAGTACTGGTCTTTCAGTGCAGCCTCCTCAAGCTCTTTGGCAATGTCAAGTACCGGATCATTGATGCCCAGTTTATCCAGCACCTCATCACAGGCCTTTTTTATAATTTTTGCACGCGGGTCGAAATTTTTGTATACACGGTGACCGAAGCCCATCAACCGGAAGGGGTCGTTTTTGTCTTTTGCCTTGGCCAACCATTTTGCACTGTTGCCGCCATCGTTTTTGATGTTTTCGAGCATCTCAATGACCGCTTGGTTGGCGCCGCCGTGCAGCGGCCCCCAAAGTGCGGAGATGCCAGCTGATATGGATGCATATAAATTGGCATTTGAAGAGCCTACGATACGCACCGTGGACGTCGAGCAGTTTTGTTCATGGTCGGCGTGCAAGATAAGCAGCTTATGCATCGCACTTACCACCGATTTATCAATGACAATGTCTTCGGTGATTTGGCCGAATGTCATATTGAGGAAATTGTGCACATAGTTGAGCTCATTGCGGGGATAAATAACGGGGTGGCCGAGGGATTTCTTATAGATCCATGATACGATGGTCGGCATCTTGGCCAATAGCTTGATGATGGTCAGGTTTTCTTCTTCCTCACTGGGATTGGGGTTAAGTGATTCAGGGTAGAAAGCTGACAGTGCTCCCACCAGGCAGGAGAGCTGCCCCATAGGATGCGATTTTGATGGAAAACCATCAAAAAATTTTTTCATGTCTTCATGGATGAGCGTATGGCGGCTGATTTTCTTCCTGAAGTCAAGTAAGGTGTCTGAAGAAGGCAATTCGCCATAAATCAGCAGGTACGCCACTTCCAAAAATGTCGAATGTTCAGCCAATTGCTCAATCGGATACCCTCGGTAGCGGAGTACGCCTTTTTCCCCGTCTAAAAATGTGATGGCACTTTTAGTGGCCCCCGTATTTTTGTACCCTGGGTCAACGGTAATTGCTCCCGACACATCGCGCAATTTCGATATATCGATACCTTGTTCATTTTCTGTGCCTGTGATAACAGGCAGTTCATAGGATTTTCCGTTTAATGATATTGAAGCTGTTTCTGACATAATCTAATTGGATGAATTGCAAATGTAATGAAATTGGGAAAATATAAAAGCGTTTAAACAGATTATTTGATGCCATTTTAATGTTAAATTAATATAATAACGACGGTGGCCAATGTGTGGCGCCATAAAACAAATCATTTTTAACGGAAATATTGGAGTTCTACGTTTTCCTCGTAACTTTACGTCACGAACATAAGCAAATGGAAAAACTGACTATTCAGGAAGAGGATGCCATGCAATTGATTTGGCGCAACAACGGTGGATTCGTCAAAGAGTTGCTTGAGCGCATGCCGGGAGAAAAAGTGCCGTACACTACGCTGGCTTCCACCATAAAAAACTTGCAGCGCAAGGGGTATGTAAAGGCAGTAAAGTATGCCAACGCTTATCGGTACGAGGCAATCGTTGCGGAGGAAGATTACAAAAAAATGTTTATGAGCGGTTTTGTGAGCGACTACTTCAAAAATTCCTATAAAGAACTGGTGAGTTTTTTCGCTAAGGAAGAAAAAATCAGTGCGGATGAACTGGACGACATCATCAGGATGATTAAGGAAGAAAAAAGCGAATAGCCGTGCCTGATGTTGTCATATACCTGCTGAAGGCCAATCTGGCCGTTATCCTGTTTTACGTTGTCTACAGATGGCTGTTGCGCAAGCTGACATTCTACACCCTCAACCGGTTTTACCTGTTGTTTGCCTTGTTTTTTTCGATGGGCTATCCCCTGGTGGACGTGGGTGCCCTGTTGGAAAAGGCTGATCAGACGTTGCCAGGCGAGGTTGTCTATATCATTCCTGACTGGCAGCAGGTACCTGCGGATACGTTTGATTGGTGGCCGCTGGTTACGGCATTGATAGGCGGTGGCGTGGCATGGTTTGCCATGAAGTTGTTGATGCGGCTGGGCAGCTTGTGGCGCATACACCGCGGGTCGCGGCCGGCAATGTGGCGGCTATTCCGTTACCGGCAGGTTTTTGGTAATGTGCTCCCTTTTTCTTTCTGGCAGCACATCTATGTCAATGTACACAACCACAGTGAATGTGAACTGGAGGAGATTTTTGAACACGAACAAATCCATGTGGACGGGCTGCATACGCTGGACGTCTTATTGGCCGAATTGTGCGGCGTGATTTGCTGGTTTAACCCTGGTGCTTGGCTGATCCGCCATGCAATCTACGAGAATCTGGAATTCATCACCGACAGGAGGGTGCTGCAAAGCGGCGTGGATAAGAAAGCCTATCAGTACAGCCTGCTGAAGGTAGGTACCTATGCGGCCGGCAGTCCGGCTATCGGGAACGGGTTTAATTTCAAAAGCCTGAAGCGCCGGATTGCGATGATGAATAAACGGCGATCGTCGCGGTTGCAGCTGGGGAAATACATGGTTGCCATCCCCGCAGTTGCTGTTTTCGTGCTGGTATTTACGGTGACAAAAGCATACCAGCATCGAACAGAAATGGATGGCCTACATCCGGCCGGCATTATTCCGGCTGTCGCGACGGCGGTGGATACTCCCTCCGTAGCAACGGTATCCGACGATGACGCTACGATGATGCTTGACGGCGGCTCGGACCCTATCGGGGAAACGGTGCCCAAGGGGACCGTTCCGGACAATCGCGCAGCGGAGCGGCTCAACTTCGCCGACATGTTTCCTAACGTGCCGCTGGCTAAGCAGGCTGCTTGGCGGACAGATAGCCTTTCTTCATCACCGCCATTATTTGTTGTAGATGGAGAAATATATCCCGAGCGGGATTTAAACGGGCTGAATCCGAACCATATCGAACGCATTGATGTGCTCAAAGGAGGAGAAGCCGCAACGGCACTGTATGGCCGCCGTGGCGATAACGGTATCGTATATATAACGACGAAGCGGGATGCCTCGGAGGGTGGCGGCCGCCGCACGTTGGATGGACTCGAAGAGGTTGCTGTTGTGGGAAGTCCGATGCGCACCACGGATACGCTTCAGGAAAGCAGCATCCGCATCAGGGGCTACGGCATGCAAACGCTGGGAGACAACGCCGTGACGGACAACAATGCGGACAATGCCGCAGGCCGTGTGGCTGTCAGGGGCGTAGCAACGGGCAATGCAGACTTCAATGGGGCTTTGGTTATCATTGATGGCGAAGAAAAAGAGGACATGACGCTCAAGCTGCTTCCTCCCGATGATATTGAGGCGATCCGCGTATGGAAGGACAAGGCGGCGGTCGACAAGTACGGCGACAAAGGGCGGAATGGTGTGATTGAAATCACGACCAAGCGCCGGCAATGATTTAGGTAGCCTTGGGGACCTGCAAATTTGGAAAGGAGCTATTTGTTGAACTGTGTCATGGTCAGCTCCACACCTACGTGGACAACGCTGTTTACCATCTGTACCGCACGTTCGATGAGGGTGGGTAATTCCAGCAATTCATCGTCATCAAATCCGCTTAGCACGTAATCTACCTGCCTACCTTTCGGAAAGTTATCGCCGATGCCAAAGCGCAGCCGGGGGTACCCTTGCCCTCCGCACAGTGCTTCGATGTTTTTTAGTCCGTTGTGGCCGGCGCTACTGCCTTTGGGCCGCAGCCGTATCTTGCCAAATGGCAGGGCGAGATCATCTACAATCACCAGGATATCTTCCAATGGAATCTTCAACTCGTGCATCCAGTAATTGACGGCTTTGCCACTTAAGTTCATATAGGTGGTCGGCTTGATGACGTATACGCTGTTGCCGCGTTGCCGGTATTCGGTATAGTAAGCATGCCGAAGAGTGGAGAAGGTAGTTCCTGCTTGTTTAGCCAGCTCATCGGCCACCATGAAGCCAATATTGTGCCGGGTATCCGCGTATTCCGGGCCAATGTTGCCAAGGCCCACTATCAACGTTTTTTTTGCCATTAACTGTTATGATGCAGCTTGTTATTTATTGTGCTGGACAGCACGATTGCTACATCGTCCGGCACTGTACGCATCGATGGCAGCAAAGATATACATAAAGGCTTAAAGCTAAAACATGTAATCTTCCAGCTTCATTGGGTATCCCCCTGGAAATTCACCGTATACATGGAGATAAGCCAATACATCTTCAGGTGTTTTTCGCTTTGTGATTTCTTCGAATATCCCCGCGAAATCCAGCGGGTCAACATGGTCAGCCTTGTAAGCCGCGAGTATTTCAGTGATTGATTCCACCATTGTTTCCGGGGTATCCGCGGAATATGGGGAATTTATTCCCAGGGATGTTCAAGACGGGCAGGGGCAGGTAGCCCATACTAAAACAAGCAACCCTCAGTGCTTGCGCAGCTGAGGGTTGCCCATTCACAGATGTGGTGTGATAAGTTATTTTTTCTTGTCAGCCTTAGCCGCTTCTTGTTCGGCTTGGCGCAATGCGCGCGACATGATGACTGATACAATGGTATCGTCAGCGTTATTGAGTACACGTGCATTTTCCAGTTGGATTTCGCCGACGCGGACAGACTTGCCTACCTCCAGGCTTTCCAAGCTCACCTCGATGTATTGAGGTAAGTCTTTCGGAAGTGCTTTTACGCGTAGTTTACGAAGTTTTTGTACCAATTTACCACCCATTTTTACGCCGGGGGAAGTACCGGTAAGCTTGATTGGGATTTCCAGGGCAACTTCTTTTTTATCGTTGAGCTCCAGGAAGTCCACATGGCGCACCTGGTCCGTCAAGGGATGGAATTGTGCGTCCTGAACGACAGCTTCGAACTTTTTGCCCTCAATTTCCAAGTCGATGAAGTGAACATCCGGCGTATAGATTGCCGGCTTCAAATCAGTTGCGGATACGGCAAAGTGGTATTGTTTTTCACCACCGTAGAGCACTGCGGGTACCTTACCAGCGTAGCGCAGCTCCTTCGCATCTCTTTTCCCTACGTTCTTTCTCAAAGAACCGCTAATAGCAATTGATTTCATTTTGAATCTAAAATTATGTTTAAAATTTGAGGCCGCAAAGATATGTAAAAATATTCTATATTTCTATTTTATGTCATTCTACTCTAAAAAGATTACTGATAGACCCGTGTTCATTGACATTCTTAATGGCTTCTGCAAACAGATTGGCCGTGGAAAGCACCTTGATTTTGGGACTGGGCTGCTTCAACGGAATGGTGTCCGTAACAATGAGTTCGGTGAGCGCAGAATTTTCGATTGTTTCATAGGCCTTGCCGGATAAAACAGGATGGGTACACACTGCACGCACGCTCGTGGCGCCGTTTTCCATGATGAGCGAAGCGGCTTTGGATAATGTGCCAGCTGTGTCGCAGATGTCATCAATGAGGACAATGTCCTGTCCGGTGACGTCACCGATAATGGACATGGATTCGATTTCATTGGCGCGTTTGCGCTGCTTGTCGCAAATGACCACCTCGGCGTTGAAAAACTTCGCAAATGTGCGCGCACGGTATGATCCGCCCATGTCGGGGGAGGCGATAGTCAGGTTCGGCAGGTTAAGTGACTTGATGTGTGGCACAAAGATAACCGATGCATCCAGGTGGTCTACCGGGATGTCGAAGAAGCCCTGTATCTGGGCGGCATGGAGATCCATGGTCATAATACGGTGTGCACCTGCCGCAGTAATGAGATTGGCAATCATTTTCGCGCCGATAGCTACACGGGGTTTGTCTTTGCGGTCTTGCCGCGCAAAGCCGAAATACGGCACTACGGCAGTGATGTAATGTGCCGAAGCGCGCTTCGCAGCATCGATCATGAGTAACAACTCAAATAGATTGTCCGTAGGTTGATTGGTCGACTGGATGAGAAAGATATCACATCCGCGGACGGATTCATTGTAAAATGGCTGAATTTCGCCGTCGCTGAAGCACGAAACGGTCATCGCACCGAGATCTTTGCCGTAAGCATGAGCGATTTTTTTGGCTAATTCCGTGGAGCCGGAACCGGAAAAAAGCTTTACCGGATTGAATTGCAAAGGCATGGTTCTGTTGTTGTTTTTGGGGTTAGCAAATGGATTGGGATATGGTGATGTTTCACTGTAAGGCTAAGATAAACATTGTTTCCACAACTTTCCTGTTTTTTTCAAAACATTTTATTCATAAGTATACTGCGCCAGTCCATACGGTGTGTAGTGTATCGCTGCACAGTTTACGAGATGCCAGTGTGCCATGAAGATTCGATTGCACGTATTAGAATACCTGTTAAAAAATTACGGATTGCCGCAAGACAATCCGTAATTTTTTTTTGTTGCCCGACCAGGATTCGAACCTAGACAAACAGAACCAAAATCTGTCGTACTACCATTATACTATCGGGCAATCCGAATCTTATATTACCACCCTTGCGAATGGGACTGCAAATATAGGGCGACAAAACAATTATTGCAAAAATATTTTATTTTTTGCTGCAAGGGCTTGATAGTATGCGTCATGTGTTAAAAAACCAAATATTATGTTTGTGTTACGGTACTATTCTTTATTTTCGGGGCGTGATTTTGTAATGGACCATTCGCACGATATTTTATGAACTACAATAAGATCAATAATATTATCGGTTGGTTATGCGGGTTGATCGCGACCACTGTATACGTTTTGACGGCGGAGCGCACCGCGAGCTTTTGGGACACGGGCGAGTTTATCGCCTCGGCCTATAAGATGCAGATTGTGCACCAGCCGGGAGCCCCGTTGTTCCTGATGCTGCAGAATGTCTTTTCGAATTTGGCGTTTGGCAACCCCGAGCGCATTGCGTTTTGGATGAACGTTGGCTCGGCGGTATCCAGTGGATTGACCATCGTCTTTTTGTTTTGGAGCATTACGGCACTGGCCCGCAAGGTGGTATGGAAGGCAGGGACAGATCTTACGGAAAGTGGTTTAATTCAAATCATGGGAGCCGGTGCGGTAGGTGCGTTGGCTTACACTTTCTCAGATACGTTTTGGTTTTCGGCGGTCGAATCCGAGGTATACGCCATGTCTTCCCTTTGTACAGCGGTGGTCTTCTGGGCGATTTTGAAATGGGAAGCACGTGCTGATGAGCAGGGGTCAGACAAGTGGCTGCTTTTCATCGCTTATATTATGGGGCTATCCATCGGTGTGCATCTCCTGAATTTGCTGGCAATCCCTGCGATCGCTCTGGTCATTTATTTCCGCCGTACGCAACGGGTCACAAGCGGCGGGGCACTTAAGGCATTACTTATCGGCTTTGTCGTGGTAGCCGTCGTATTGTGGGGGATTATCCAATACCTGATCAAGTTTGCGGCTTACTTTGATTTGTTTTTTGTGAATACACTGGGGATGGGTTTCGGGTCCGGCGTGGTGGTATTTGCCCTGCTGCTCATCGGTGGCACCGTTTACGGAATATGGTATTCCATACAGCGAGCAAAACCGTTGCTTAACATTATCCTGCTGTCGTTCGCTTTCATCGTATTCGGTTACAGTTCTTTTGCCATGATTCTTATCCGTGCCAAAGCGAACCCGACGTTGAATAACAGCGACCCCGACAACGCGTTTGCGTTCTTAAGCTACCTCAACCGCGAACAATACGGTGATAATCCGCTTTTTAAGGGGCCTTACTTTGACTCTCGGCCGATAGATGTCAACTACGGAAGTAAAATCTATCGGCAGGGGGCGGAAAAGTATGAGGTGGCCGGCCAAAATTTTGATTACGTTTTTGATCGGGAGACCATCTTCCCGAGGATATATGGCTATCGCGAGCCGTCCCACCAGCAATATTACCGCAGCTACCTCAACTTGGGCGAAAACGAGCAACCCACGTTTGGCGATAACCTGCGCTTTTTCTTCAGCTACCAGGTAGGCCATATGTATGGGCGGTATTTCCTTTGGAATTTCGTGGGCCGGCAGAATGATCAGCAGGGCCATGGTGATCTCACCACGGGCAATTGGATTAGCGGCATCAAGTTTATCGATCAGCTGCATGTGGGTGGACAAGACGCACTGCCGCAATCGCAGCTGACGGATCCTTCATACAATAAGTTTTATTTTTTGCCCCTGATTCTGGGATTGATAGGCGCGTTCTGGCACTTCAAACGCCGCCAGCGGGATGCAGGCGTGGTGGGGCTGTTGTTTTTTATGACCGGATTGGCCATCGTCCTGTACCTCAACCAAACGCCCCTGCAACCGCGCGAACGTGATTATGCGTATGCAGGGTCGTTCTATGCATTTGCCATCTGGATTGGCTTGGGTGTCGTGGGGATCAGTGATTGGTTGGTGCGGAAGCTCAATGCCCGTACGGCTGGGCTGGTGGCTGCCGTCATCGGCCTGCTGGCTGGCCCGGTGATTTTGGCTAAGGACGGGTGGGATGACCACGATCGCTCCCAGAAGTTCCTGGCGCGCGATATTGCCAAGGATTACTTGGAATCCTGCGCACCGAATGCCATTCTTTTTACATACGGGGATAACGATACGTATCCGTTGTGGTATGCCCAGGAGGTGGAGAACGTGCGGCCGGATGTACGCGTGGTCAACCTCAGCTTATTGAGCGCGGATTGGTACGTGCGGCAGATGAAAGACGGGGTGAATGAAGCGGAGCCGCTACCCATCACCATTCCGGATGAAAAATATGTAAAGGGAGTGCGCGACGTTATCTACTATCAGGACGCGAAAATTCCCGGTGCGGTCGAACTGAAGAATATCGTTGCCCTGATGTTGTCCGACAATCCGAATGATAAACGGCAGATACAGGGCGAGGCGCCTGAGAATTTCCTGCCGACCAAGAACTTGCAGCTTACCATCAACAAAGACGACGTCATCAAACACAACGTTGTCCCCGAACGCTGGCAGGATAGCATTGTTGACGTCCTCCAGTGGACTTACAACCGTAATTATGTATCCCGTGCAGAATTGGCCATCATGGATATCCTGGTAAACAACAATTGGGAACGGCCTATTTATTTTGCGACCACGGTGCCGAGCGAAAATTTCATGGGGTTGGACAAATACTTGGTTTCCGAGGGGTTTGCGCTCCGGCTGATGCCCATTAATATGGTACAGAACTCCTCACAGGGGTTGGTCAATGCAGACGCTGTATATGACCATGCCATGAATAAATATGTATGGGGTAACATGAAGAATTCACCGTACATCGACCCGGAATCGTATCGGATGATTAGCTTGATATTGAACAATATCTACGCGGCACCCGCCGAGGCGCTTATCGCGGAAGGCCGGATAGATGAAGCTAAAAAATTGCTGAACAATGCGCTGGAGACCTTGCCCGAACGAATTTACCGGATCATGGATGCTTACAGCTATTCCTTTATTGTAGACAACCTATATGCGGTGGGGGAGACGGAAAAGGCTAATGCACTGACCGAGCGCAATGTGAAGTATTTGGAGGAACAACTTCGCTACTTCGCCGCCATTGCAGAAACGAAGCCCAACCTGGAAATGCAAAACATTCAGTATAGCATGTTTACGTTGAATAGGTTTGCTGAATCAGCCAAAGAACATGGGCAGGACGATCTGGCTGCGCGTGTTTCCAAAATTTTCGGCCAGTATGAGGTCAGGTTCTTCGGAGGCGGCGTGCCCTCGAATTAGGAGACTGCCATGAACAGGATAGACCGTTTGTTTGGCATCCTAACCCTTTTGCAGTCGCGCCGGTACGTGATGGGCGATCAATTGGCCGAGCGGTTCGATATTAGCATCCGTACCGTGTACCGCGATATCAAAGCGCTGAATGAGCAGGGGATACCCGTAGGCTTCGAGCCAAACAAGGGCTATTTCGTCGTAGAGGGATATTTCCTCCGGCCGGTATCGTTCAGCTTGGAGGAGGCCAATGCCCTGTTACTGATGGAAAATCTGCTGACCGGGTTTGCCGATAAATCCATCCGCAAGCATTATTCCAGCGCGCTGAATAAAGTAAAAGCGGTGATGCGCGACTCCCAAAAAGAAAAGCTGGAATACCTGACCAGCAATACGGGGTTTCAACTTCCCAGGGACCTGAAAGGGCATGACTATGAGCACCTGTCCGCCTTGCAGGAGGCGGTCGTCTCCAAGACCATACTGGACATCCGCTATTGCAAGGCGGACGGCGAAGAAAGCGGCAGGCGGATAGAGCCCGTCGGCTTGATATTTTATGCGCTGAACTGGCATGTTATCGGCTGGTGCCACTTGCGCAAGGACTACCGTGACTTCAGGGTCTCACGAATCATAAGCTTGCGTAGCACGGGCCTGCCTTTTCAGAAGACCGATCACCCGTCTGTCAGCGAATTCATGAAGCAGTTGCCTGTGGATTACTGACACCGGCCATGCCGATGTTAAAAAATGTTAAATCGGGCCGTGGTGAGGATAACGTATCTGCTTATCCCTTAATTTTATGCAATTAATAACGTATTGCATACCGACTAACCGGATAAGCATGAATTACCAAAAGATCAACAATCTCGTCGGCTGGTTATGTGCGGCGACAGCCACAATCACCTATATATTGACCATGGAACCGACAACCAGTTGGTGGGATCCGGGCGAATTCATTGCTGCCGCGTACCGTATGCAGATTGTGCACCAACCGGGGGCGCCGTTGTTCTTGATGCTTCAAAATGTGTTTTCAAACCTCGCATTCGGTGATCCGCAACGCATAGCCTATTGGATGAATTTCGGGTCGGCCTTATCCAGCGGGTTGACCATTGTGTTCTTGTTCTGGACCATCACGGCGCTGGTGCGGAAAATTTGCTGGAAGAACGGTGAACCGCTCACCCCAATGGGGCTGCTTCAGATCATGGGGGCGGGTGTGGTCGGCGCGATGGCGTACACGTTTTCGGACACGTTTTGGTTTTCCGCAGTGGAATCAGAGGTCTATGCCATGTCTTCCCTATGTACGGCGGTCGTCTTTTGGGCCATCCTGAAATGGGAGGCGAGGGCCGATGAGCCGGGGGGCGACCGGTGGCTGGTGTTCATTGCATACATCATGGGACTCTCCATTGGTGTGCACTTGCTCAATTTATTGACCATTCCCGCACTGGCGCTGGTGGTGTATTTCCGCAGGACTTCCAAAGTGACCGCCCGAGGCGTGACGCGTGCGTTATTGATTGGTTGTGCCCTGCTGGCCTTCATTCTTTGGGGAGTGGTTCAATACCTCGTCAAATTCGCTGCGTATACCGACCTCTTCTTTGTAAATACGTTGGGAGCAGGATTCGGAACCGGCGCCGCTGTGTTTGCGCTGTCGTTGGTAGGTGGTATTGCCTATGGCCTGTGGTATACCATGCGCCGTGCAAAACCTATGCTGAACATGGCGTTTGTCTGTTTTAGCTTCATCATTTTTGGGTATAGCTCATTTGCCATGGTGCTTATCAGGGCGAAAGCCAATCCGTCCTTGAACAACAGTCAACCCGATGATGCTTTTTCGTTTTTATGGTACCTGAATCGGGGGCAGTTTGGCAGCGAGCCGTTGCTGAGCGGACCGTACTTTGATGCCAATATCGTCGATGTCAAACAGGGATCCAACACCTACCGTAAGGGTGAGACCAAGTACGAAGTGGCCGGGAAAGCATTGACATACGTATATGATCGCACGACGGTGTTTCCCCGCGTTTACAGCGATCGCGATTTCCATCCGCAGGCGTACCGCGCTTGGCTGGGCCTGGGCGACCAGGAACGGCCGGCATTTGCGGATAACCTTAGGTTTCTAACCACTTACCAGCTCGGTCACATGTATTGGCGGTATTTTATGTGGAATTTTGCCGGGCGGCAGAACGACAGGCAGCCGCTTTTCGAAAACTATACGGAAGGCAACTGGATTAGCGGCATCAGCTTCCTTGATCAGTGGCGGCTTGGCGGCCAAAATGATCTGCCCGAAGCGATGCGGATGGATCCTTCGCGCAATACGTTTTATTTCCTTCCGTTGTTGCTCGGCATTGTGGGGTTGGTTTGGCATGTGCGGCGGCATCGGAAAGACATGGCAGTCGTGGGGTTGCTGTTCTTTTTTACAGGCCTTGCTATTGTGCTCTACCTCAATCAGAGCCCGCTGCAGCCCCGTGAACGGGATTATGCTTATGCAGGTTCGTTTTATGCGTTTGCTATATGGATAGGCATGGGGGCGGCAGCGGTGGCAGACCTGCTGAACAGACGATTGAATCGGCACACCGCCGTACCGGTCGCCGTCGGGATCGCATTGTTCGCGGCGCCTATATTGATGGCTGCCGAAGGTTGGGATGATCACGACCGCTCGCAAAAGTTTATGGCCCGGGATATAGCACGCAATTACCTGGAATCCTGCGCGCCGAACGCCATTCTGTTTACTTATATCGATAACGATTCGTACCCCCTTTGGTACTTGCAGGAGGTGGAGGGCATAAGGCCGGATGTCCGTGTCGTAAATTTAAGCTTGCTGGGGATGGACTGGCAGGTGCGGCAGATGAAGAAGCCTATTAATGACGCCGGGGCACTGCCCATTTCCATGGAGGACCGCCAGTTTGTAAAAGGGCAACGCGATGTGCTTTATTATCACGATTATGGTATCCAGGATTCGGTGGAGCTGGAAACATTGCTGGCCCTGCTGCTATCCGATAACCCGTCAGACCAACTGGAATATTCAAACGGTACACGACGTAATTTTCTCCCGACCAAACGGTTTAAGCTGACGGTGGATAAAGATCAGGTAATTGAAAACCAGGTAGTGCCTGCGAAGTGGTACGGGGATATCGTAGATACCATGATCTGGAATTATAACCAGGATATCGTGACCCGTGCAGAGCTGGCAATGATGGACGTCCTCGTGCATAATGCGTGGAAACGCCCCATATACTTTGCGTTTTCGGTGCCTGAACGTCAACGGCTCGGACTTGACGACTACCTGGTGTCCGAAGGGTTTGCCTTAAGGCTGATGCCGGTAAACGCACGAGCGGAAGGTAAAGACGGTAAGCGGTTGGTCAATACGGAGGCCACTTATGAAAACATTATGCAGCAATATGCCTGGGGCAACATGAAAGAAACGGCACACCTTGATCCCACCTCCTATGCGCTCGTGGGCCAATCGATGAAGGTGTTTTCAGATACAGCCGAGATGCTGATAGCGGAAGGAAAGAAAGATGCCGCACATGATGTAGTAAACCGTGCGGTGGAGGTGCTGCCCGAGCGGATCCATCTGGTGGAGCTCGCCGCGCGTTACCCCGTATTGACAGATCAGCTGTATGAGGTGGGAGAAACGGCTAAAGCCAATGAATTGCTGGATCGGAATGTGGCTTTTTTGGATGAGCAGCTGGCTTACTACGCGGCCATCGCAGCGACCAAGCCCAATATCGAGGGCATGGCCATACGCGATAGCCTGGTTGCATTGCAACAATTTGCATTTGTGGCAGCGGCGCGCGGACAGCAAAAGCAGCATCAGGCGGCTATGGCTGTGTTTGACCGGTATCGGCAAGTGTTTTTTGACAAGGGTTAGGGGCGGTTAACGAAAGGAATACGATGAAGTGGTTATTAGGCATCATCAGTAGCTGTGCCGTGGTGCTATCTGCATACGGACAAGGGGCACAAATCGCGATGTTGGAAGGGGGTAAGCCAACCAGTATCCGTGGGCTTTCAGTACTCGACGATTCGGTAGCTTGGGTAAGCGGGAGCGCTGGTTGGGTAAGCCGTACGACGGATGGCGGACGAACATGGCGCTGGCAACAGGTAGCCGGCCATGAAGCGACAGACTTCCGTGATATCGAGGTGTTTTCGGGCCTTGAGGCAATTATTATCAGCGCTGGATCGCCCTTAGTGATACTCCGCACTACTGATGGGGGCACGACCTGGCAGGAAACCTACCGGGATGAGCGGCACGAAATTTTTTTTGACGGCATGGATTTCTGGGACAACGGGAGGGGACTGGCCTACGGTGATCCGATTGACGGCGTTATGCAACTGCTGGCAACCGAAGACCGGGGAAAGACATGGCAAGACATCAGTGAACAGGCCGACGTCCGTCTGGGCGATGGTGAAGCCGGGTTTGCTGCCAGCGGGACCGGCATCCGTACCTTGTCGGCAGGGCATGCGTTTATCGGCACAGGGGGCAGCCACGCCCGGCTTTTGCATTCAGCAGACCATGGGAATACGTGGCGGGCCTATGGTTGCCCGATTATCCACGGCAGCGCTTCCACCGGAATATTCTCCGTGGCCTTCCGGGATGAAAGGCACGGTGTCGTAGTTGGCGGTGACTATCAGGTAGATCGGAGCACGGACAGTGTCGTATTCGTGACTGCCGACGGTGGTGCTACATGGCAACAGCCGATGGTGGGTACCCATGGTTTCCGTTCGGCCGCCGAGTATGTAGGTGCGCGTGATTTAGTGGCCGTTGGTACATCGGGTGTGGATATTTCGTCGGATGGCGGGATGACGTGGAATGCCGTTTCAAAGGAGGGTTTCCATGTGGTGCGGCAAGCCAAAGCCGGTACCTGGGTGGTTCTGGCTGGGGCAAATGGGCGGATAGCCTCCTTACAAATGAATTTTTAGGAGTCAAACAATTGTCGTATGTTTGCATGACAAAAGGCGTAATCATGAAAGCTATCCAATACGACAAGCCGCAATCGTCGGCCATAAGCGCTCGACTAGCTACGGAGCCGGCGGCTATGTATTTGTCTTCTGTGGAGCTCGGTTTGTTTCCGATATCCCAATTTGAATCCCTTAGCGAGAAGTTGCCTTTCACGCAGCAGGAATGGGCGGGCATTCTCCACATTAGCGAGCGTACGTTGCAGCGCTACCTTAAGGATCAGAAACCATTCGAAGGGTTACATGCCGAGCATCTTCATCAGCTGGCTGCGTTGGCCAATACAGGCTTGTCGGTTTTTGACAATGTAAAGGCTTTTGAAGCCTGGCTTCGTATGCCGAAGTCCATCCTTGGCAAGGATATTGGATTCGAGGCGCTACAGTCTTTTGGTGGGGTTCAGCTTATTGCCGATGAGCTGGGCCGGATGATTTATGGTGTTTACAGTTGAGCATGAAGGTGTACCGGTTGGCTGCCCGAAATTACATCATGGACATGGCAGGTGTGGGAGCCCGATTGTACGGCGGTCGCTGGAATCCAAAAGGCCTGGCCTGTCTGTATACCAGCGAACATATTTCGCTCGCTTTGTTGGAGAAATTTGTACATGCCCGGGGGAGGGAAAATATGACGGAATTGATGCTTTTGCAAATTGAAATACCGGAAGCTGCGGGCCGGATTTACCATGCCGATAGTTCGCGCTTGGTGGATGATTGGCCGGATAACGTTGGTTATTCGCAGTGGTTAGGCGCACAGATCCTCAACGAACCTTCCATTGTGGCCTTCTCCGTGCCGTCGGTAATTGTTCCATCTGAGCGCAATGTCATTATCAATACACAGGCCGTGAATTTCAATGCCCTGAGATTTTCCAAACCTGAAGTTTTTACGATGGATTCGAGGCTGTTGGATAGGCTGTGATGGCGGAAAAATATTGTACGGGGACATGGTAAGTCAAAAAAATGTAGTAGGTTTGTGCCGTATTCCGTGCCGATTTGAAAGTCAGTTTCGACTGAGGCCTGATAGGTCAGTGCCCGACGGAAAAGGCGATGAAATGCAGGTTCCATCTGGCCAAAGGAAAACTCAGCGTAGCGATCTCATTGATGCCACTGAAGAACATACAATCAATCAATAATTGTTTTTGATGAAACAATCTATATTATTGGAAGGTCAGAAATTCCAGATTACTATTCAGCGACTGTGTCATCAACTGATAGAGAATCATGCCGACTTCTCCGATTCGGTGATTATTGGTATTCAGCCCCGGGGTATCTATCTTGGAAGGCGGATTGTGGAGGAGCTAAAGGAGATAGAAGGCGTATCGGCCATTGCTTACGGTGAGTTGGACATCACCTTTTTTCGCGACGATTTCCGAAGAAAAGACAGTGGGCCGCTGGTGCCGAGCAGCACACATATTGATTTCATTGTAGAGGGCAAGAAGGTCATCCTTATGGATGACGTGCTGTGGACCGGAAGGACCATCCGCGCGGCGATGGATGCACTGCAAGCATTCGGACGTCCTGCCAAGATAGAATTGTTAGTCCTGGTGGATCGTCGTTTTTCACGGCAATTGCCCATCGAGCCCGATTACATCGGCATTCAGGTGGATTCCATAGATTCACAACGGGTAACCGTGAGGTGGAAAGAAGTGGATACGCACGATAGGATTACATTACTGACAGAAGAAGAAAGTTAAGACCATCGTTTTTTGCAATCAATGACAACATCAAGGCAACTCAGCACGCGTCACCTTTTAGGTATTAAAGACCTTAACGAGGACGATATTCAGCTTATTTTCGAGACAGCTGACAATTTCAAGGACGTGCTGAACCGTCCGATAAAAAAGGTCCCTTCGTTGCGTGATATCACGATAGCCAATGTCTTTTTTGAAAACTCTACCCGTACGCGGCTTTCGTTTGAGTTGGCGGAAAAGCGGCTATCTGCGGACACCATCAACTTTGCGGCTTCTTCGTCCTCGGTGAGCAAAGGAGAGACGCTCATCGATACCGTAAACAACATTTTGGCCATGAAGGTGGATATGATTGTCATGCGGCATCCGTACCCCGGGGCGGGGATTTTTTTGAGTAAACATGTAAAGGCACAGATCGTCAATGCGGGTGACGGCGCGCATGAGCATCCTACCCAAGCTTTATTGGATGCGTTCTCTATCCGCGAACGTTATGGGGATGTAGCGGGGAAGAAAGTCGCTATTATTGGCGATATCTTGCATTCTAGGGTCGCGTTGTCGAATATCCTATGCCTCCGCCAACTGGGTGCGGAGGTAATGGTGTGCGGCCCCACGACCTTAATACCCAAATATATCAGTTCGCTCGGGGTAAAGGTTGAGTATAACTTAGTCAATGCACTCAACTGGTGCGATGTAGCTAATATGCTGCGTATCCAATTGGAAAGGCAGGATATTGCCTATTTCCCGTCCCTACGGGAATATGCCATGCTTTACGGGTTGAATAAGCAATTGCTCGATTCACTCGACAAAGAGATAACGATCATGCACCCCGGACCGATAAACCGTGGCGTGGAGATCACCAGTGATGTGGCCGACAGCCATCATTCGATTATCCTGGACCAGGTGGAAAATGGTGTGGCTGTACGGATGGCCGTATTGTATTTGCTTGCGGGTACACGCGGATAAGGTGCTTTAGCGGGGCAATGTTATTAACATTTGTGGACAACTTTTGAGGAAAACGTCATGGTTTCCCCGTAATTTAGGGGGTTGGATTGGCGTTGAGTGTATTTTATGGCCCCAACTTTGTGTGGAAATCGAGGAAAACGAAAATAGATTAATTTGAAGCATGTGTAATCGGATTTATCAGTTAGGTTTACTATTAAGTTTAGCAGCATCACCTGCATTAGCGCAGCAAAGCGCATGGCAGGAAGTCAACCAGGCATACAAAACCGGTATGGAGTTGTACGAAAAAGGGAAGTACGCCGCAGCTGCAAAGCACTTCGATAAAGTGGAAGCGATCCGGATAAATTCGACCTTGCAGGAAGATGAACATGCCGAGCTGACCCTGCTGAAAGAAAATGTCCGTTTTTATCAGGCTATCTGCGCGCTTGAACTGGAAGAGTCTGACGCCGAGAGCCGCTTCCTTCGTTATATCAAGGATTACCCAGCCAGTGCAAATGCTAAGGCTGCGTACTTCCAGGTGGGTCGATCCTATTTCGCGAAGAAAGATTACAAAAAAACGCTGGAATGGTTTAACAGGCTGGATAGCCGCAATTTAGCGGGGCGCGAAAATAAGGAATTCCGGTATAAACAGGCCTACTCCTTTTTCATGACAGATGATTATGCCTCGGCAAAGCCGCTTTTCCAGCAGCTTAAAGATGAGGGAGGAGTTTACCAGGAAGCATCCATTTACTATTACGCCTACCTGTGCTACCTGGACAGGGAGTTTAAAGTTGCCCTGGCTGAATTTGAGAAGTTGAAAGGTTCGAAGACCTATGAGGCGACCTATCCTTATTACATCACGGCCCTGTACTATCTTGATCACCGGTATGATGATGTGTTGGACTATGCGCTGCCGATATTGGAGACCACCAAGCAAGCGCATGAAACGGATATGTTTCGTATCATAGCCGCGACCTACTTTGCAAAGAACGATTTTGAGCGGGCCAAGGAATACTATGACAGGTTCCAATCAGCCGATCAGGGCAAGACCCAGAATAACCAGGATAGCTACCAGATTGGTTATATCGCTTACAAAAATGGCGACTATGAAAAAGCCATTGCCGAATTGGAGAAAATGGAGGAACCTGATGCGTATTACCAAAGTGCAATGATTGCGCTCGGCGATGCCTTCCTGAAGGTGGGCAACAAACAGAGTGCCCGTAATGCATTTTTCAAGGCCTCCAAGCTGGACTTTGACCCGGCGCTGAAGGAAGAAGGGCTCTTTAACTATGCGAAGCTATCGTACGAACTGGAGTTTCACCAAGTGGCATTGGAGGCCGCAAAGGAATATTTGGACACCTATCCGAACAGCAAGCGGCTGGAGGAAGCCAAAACGCTTTATGCGGAGACACTGTTGGGCACCAACAACTACCGGGCAGCGGTGGATATCCTGGAATCGATCAAAAACCGTGGTCGAGAAGCCGATGCCGCCTACCAGAAAGTTACTTACTACCGGGGATTGGAGTTTTACAACGAGCGGGCATTCGAAAACAGTATCTCGTTGTTTATGCGATCGGAGCAATATTCTATCGATCCGGAAATCGCTGCGTTAGCGACGTACTGGAAAGCCGAGGCGATGTACGAAGTGCGTAAATATGGCGAAGCTGTACAGAATTTTTCACGTTTCCTGCGCATGCCTGCCGCGCGCAATACCGACGTTTATGCCTACGCAAACTATGCGCTGGCTTATGCCGCGTTCCGGAACAACAGCTTTAATACCGCCGCCAATTATTTTGAGCGTTTTCTGTCTACTGGGGGCAACGCCATAGAGCCCAACGTACGTAACGACGCCATTGCACGGCTGGGCGACTCGTACTTCTCGATGCGCAATTACGGCAGGGCCATGCAATACTATGATCGGCTGATCAATAGCAAAGCGTCCAGCCAGGATTATGCGTTGTTTCAACGGGGCATCATTCAAGGCCTGCAAGGCAATAACGATGCGAAGCTCAGTACGCTGCGATCGGTCGTGGAGCGGTTCCCCAACTCGAACTATGCAGACGACGTAGCGTTTGAAATCCCCTACACTTATTTCACCATGGGTGATTACGATACCGCTATTGACGGGCTGCAGCAAATGATTGAGAAATATCCGCGCAGCAGTTACGCTCCGCGGGCATTGATGACGATCGGCCTTGTCCAGTATAATAAGGATGACACTGAGGCGGCGATGGCGACATTTAGAAGGGTCGTGGAGGAACATTCCACAACCGACGAGGCCCGGCAGGCGCTGCGGTCTATTGAAAACATTTACCTGGACAGGGGCGATGCTTCGGGGTATATCAACTACGCCACGAGCACGAATATTGGCGACCTGTCTACCGCCGAGCAGGATAACCTGGCATTCCAAGCGGCCCATACCTTGTTTGCACGCGGAGAATACCAGGCCGCGGTGGAGGCTATCAATGCGTATTTTGATAAATTCCCCAAGCCGATACAGGAAAAACATGCCCGCTATATCCGAGGTGTGAGCCTTTACCGGACCGGTCACCCTAAGGAAGCATTGCACGATCTGAACATCATCCTCAACGATTGGACCAGCCAGTATACTGAGAATACCTTGCTTACGGTATCGGAGCTTTACCTTGGTTTGGGGCAGTACAACGAAGCAATTGTGCACCTTAAGAAATTGGAACTTACGTCTGAATACAAGGCCAATTACGGGTATGCCGTAAATAACCTCTTGGTTTGCTACTATGAGATCGGCGATATGGAACAGGTCATCAAGTATGCCAAGCTGATCAAGGATTATGATCGCTCGTCTGAAGAAGATATTGCGAAAGCGCACCTGTATACGGCGAGGGCCCTCCTGCGCCAAGGAGATACCCAAAATTCGATGAAAGAATTGAACCTTGCAGCCCTAAAAAGCCAGACTGTGGTGGGCGCCGAGGCGCGCTATCGGGTTGGCCAGCTGCAATACGAGGCCAAGGACTATGACAAAGCTATCGAATCTGCTTTCGAGGTGATTAACAATATGGCATCACATGATTATTGGGTAGCCAAGAGCTTTATTCTACTGGCTGACGCGTATGCGGGGAAAGGTGATGATTTTCAGGCAAAGAGCACGTTGGAGAGTGTGATTGAAAATTATGAAGGTGAGGATGACGTGATACCTTCTGCAAAAGAGCGTCTACAAAAATTGAATAATAAGTAACGGGAATTTAATAACTTATGATCTTTCATACATCAATGCGCTACAGGTATTTGCTTACAGGGATTTTTTCGGGCATGATCATGATGGGGTACGCCCAGGAAGAGCAGAAGGACGAAAGACCTGCTACTATTGATTCGATTGATGTCGTACGCGATTACCGTCCGATATTGGCGGACGCCGTGAAAATACGGCGCAGCCCTGATATGACCAATAAACGGCAATACCAGCCAAAGCTGACTTATCACATCCTGGATAGAAAGCTGGATATCAACACAGGTACCAAACAGCTTACCATCCAGGAGATGCCTTTTACGAGGACACAAGCGCTGACCAACAATTACGTGAAGGTCGGCGCCGGTAATCTGGGTTCGATATTGGGAGAAGTCTATTTGAGTTCAGACTATTATGTAGATACGCGGTTGGGCGGCTATGTAAAGCATTTAAGCCAACAAGGAAGCTACGAAGAGCAAAAGTTTTCGTCACAACAAGTGGGCGTGTTTGGCCGGACGATACTTGGTCCTATCACCCTGGACGGTGAAATTGGCTACAATCGGTACGGAACGCGGTTTTACGGTCTGGTCGGCGATATCGATGGCACGAATTTGAACCTCAACCCCGCCAAGCAGGCGTTCAATGATATTTATTTTACCGGTGAATTGACGAGCAATTACGATGAGCAAGCAACGGACGCACTTTCTTATTCGCTCAAGGCAGATGCATACAGTTACAGCAATGCCTATGAAACCAAAGAAAGTGCTTTTGCCTTGTCAGGTTATGTGAATAAACAGCTTAATGTATTCAATGTCGGAGCAAACATTTCCGGAGATTTTACCTCGGTAAAAGACGCTTCGTATGACTTGGGCAACCATATCGCCCGGATAAATCCTTACATACGTTTTCAGGGTTCGAACTACAACATTACGTTGGGCGCTAACTTTGTGTCTGAATTTGGCGATTCTTCGCGGACCAACATCTTTCCTTCAGCAGAAATCGATTTTGCACTAATCCCGCAATATGCGCACCTTTTTGGTGGGATCAACGGTGACGTGAATAAGACATCGGTCAAAGAACTGACCAAGGAAAACCCTTGGCTGGGCGCATTGGGGGGGACAAACTATATACGCAATTCGGTGGATCGCATGCAAATATTCGGCGGTATTAAGGGGAATGCAGGCGCGACCTTCGGCTATAAAGTAAAAGCGTTCTACCGCCGTATAGAAGGCATGCCATTTTATGCGGTCGCTCCGGATAGACCTTACGAATTTGGCCTGCTCTATGAGGATGGCGAAAATGCCAGCACCATTATCGGACTGGAAGGCGAGCTCAATGTACGTGTGTCGGAGGTCGTAACGATCGGGGGCAGGTTGAATTTCAATGAGTTCGACCTGCAACGCGAGGAAGAGGCCTGGTATATGCCCAAAATGCGCTTGGCGGCTAACGCCCGGTTCAATATCAGCGATAAGCTATATATCGACGGCGAGTTGCTGTTCCAAGGGCAAACGTATGGCTTGGTACGAGATGCGAATATTGATTTATCGGAGTATTCCATCACCGAGTTGGGTGGTACAGGTGCCCGTAAAACCACCATCCCGTCGTTTGCCGATCTAAGTGCTGGCGCGGAATACCGGGTGACTGACCAGATAGGCGTTTATCTGCGGATGAACAATATGCTGGGTACCCATTATGAACGGTATCTGTTTTACCCGAGGTTGGGATTGAATGTCATCGGTGGTGTAAACTTTTCGTTTTAATGGCTAGCACTTAGCGTTAGAGGCTGTTTTTGTAACTTGCATATAAACGGCAAGTTAGCTAAGTTTGCGGGTCGAGCGTCGGCAGTTATGACGTGGTAAGTAAAGGGAATCATATCGTATGAATTTGGGTCTGTGTATAGTGAATTTGTTAAGGCGATACCCAGCAGTGGATGTGCCGGAGATCGGTGTGTTTAAGGTAACGCATGTAGCTGCGTCGTACGATGAAAAGCAGTCGGCCTACCTTCCGCCTACGAGCTATATTGAGTTGATAGAAAGCGATGCGGAAGCGTTTCCAATTATCACTTACCTGCAAAGGCAACGTCATGTGGATGAGCAGACAGCCAAGCGTATACTGGATAAGGCAGTTGCGCAGGTTATGGAATCCATCAGTCGCCATGGCCAGGCGCTATTGACGGGGCTGGGCTATTTATTTGCTGATGGTGCTTCCTTGCTATTCAAGCCTTTTGACATGGAGGGCTTCGGCCTGAAGCCCGTCAAGGAGCCCGCCCTTGTACAGAAACAGCCGTCCGTTGCAGCCGCTACGGCGGAGCCGAATGAACAAAAGGTGGTGCCAGCGCCGGTTGCTGAAACCAACGGGGCGGTCACCGAGCGAGAGGAAGCAACCGATGAGGTGTCAATAAGCGGAAAGCGGCGCTCGCGCTGGCTGGTTGCAGCGGTGCTTACCGCTGTGCTGTTGTCCACAGCTGTCGGGTTGGCGTGGTATTTCAAGCCAGCTTGGTTTGAGCGGGCAAAGTTGGCCGCGATTTTTGGGCAACGGGGAAGCGATGCTGCCCATAAGGAGGATAGCGATCCGTCAGACCAGCCTACTCAACTGCATGTTGTTACCGCCGATACGTCCGAGTTAGACACGGCATTGGCCGCCATGTCTGCGGATAGTATCGTAGCAGATAGTGTGGCACATCCGGGGAACGGCATGGTTGCAAAACCATCGGTCACTTATGAAATTATTGTCGGCTCGTTTGCCACAATGGCGCAAGCTAATAAATATGTCGCGCAGATGAAAGCCAAAGGCTATGATCTTTATGCCATCGAGAGCCGGATGCCGGGCAACCGGAAAAAGATAAGCTGGGGATCTTTCGCGACCGAAGAAGAAGCGTACCGTGAGTTGGCGAGGGTACAAAAGACGTTCGAACCGGGTGCTTGGATAGCGAAAATAGAACACGGCGAGGAAAAATAATAAGGAGATAAGTAATAAAATTTAATAAGCAGATTATAAAACAAGCTCAGGAAACCACCAACAATTTATGTCACTATTACAACAAGACACCGTATACCCGCTTGATAGCTTAGCGGGGGCTGCACAGCAAACCGTAGAACTTGCAAACGAACAAGTAAGCTTGATTGGGCTTTTGGTAAAAGCAGGATGGATCATGGTTCCATTGGCGCTCTTACTTTTTGCCACATTGGTCGTTTTTATTGAACGATACCTGACCATCAAGAAGGCATCAAAATATGATCCCAGTTTGATGTCGCACGTAAAGCAGAGTGTACTATCAGGAAGATTGGACTCCGCGCTATCCGTATGCCGAGCAAGTAACAGCGCGCTTGGACGAATGCTTGAGAAAGGGCTGCTGCGCATTGGTAGGCCCATCAAAGATATCGAGGGTGCCATTGAGAACATCGGCAAACTGGAGGTCGCGAGATTAGAGAAAAACCTTAATCTATTAAGTATCATTGCCGCGGTAGCGCCGATGCTGGGGTTCGTCGGTACCATTTTCGGTGTTATCATCATCTTCAGGGATGTAGAGGCTGCAGGTGGAATCGATATCGCCAGTGTCTCAGGAGGATTATATGTAAAGATGATAGCCTCGGCTGCGGGGTTGACCATCGGCATTTTGGCGTTCTCCGGATACCATGTGTTGAATACCATGCTCGAGCGATTGATTCTCCGGATAGAAACAGATGCCATAGAGTTTGTTGACTTGTTGGATGAGCCGGGGGCTTAAATAGGCTAATGCGATGAATTTACGAGCAAGACGAAATAAATCAGAAGTTAGGGTATTTACGGATTCGTTGAACGACATCATGTTTTTCCTGATGTTGTTTTTCCTGTTGGCCTCTGCTGTGGCAAACCCGCAGGTCGTGAAATTACTGTTGCCCCGTTCGAGTGCGGGTGAGCAATCAGTCGCGAAGAAGACGGTGACGGTGTCTGTGACCCAGGATTTGAAATATTATCTTGATAAGCAGGAGGTGCCTTACGCTAATCTATCGAACGCTATCCAGGCCTATGTCCAGCCGGGAGAGGAGCTGACCATTATGCTGTATGCAGATAGCACGGTGCCGATACAAAATATTATCTCGGTGATGGATATTGCCAATAAGCTCAAGATACGATTGGTATTGGCAACCGAACCACTGCGGGAATAACAGGTTGATTTATGGAATGCGTATTGGGCACGCATCTAATTAAAAGGGGACGTTTTAAACACCATGGGCTATTATCACTTACAGGAAGACAACAACTACCCGAAGGCGTTGTGGATTTCGGGCGGCGTGATGGGCGGGCTGTTACTGCTTAGTTTTTTTATCATGATCGGTTCTGCTTTCCCTGAAATTGGGACAGGAGGCATTATTGTCAATTACGGCACTGCGGAAGTGGGCATGGGGGATGACTACATGACCGTCGACGAGGCGTCCATGGATCCAAATGCTAATCATGTACGGCCGGATAGGATAGACCCACAGCAGGAGACACAACCGACGCCGTCCCAGCAGGTAACCGAGCGGACAGTCGCTACCCAAGATATGGATGATGCACCGGCTGTGGTGGCTAACGAAACAAAAAAGGCCAACGCCGAGGAGGCTACCGTAGAAAAAAAGGAAAGTAAACCGGCAGTCAATCCCAATGCCCTGTACACCGGCAAGCGCAATAATGCCGCAGGAAGGGGCGATGGTACGGGAGCCGAAGGAGGCAATCAGGGAAGCGCCCAGGGTGATCCGCTGGCAGCAAACTATGGCGAAGGCGGGTCGGGCTTTGGTACCGAGGGGCTCACCATCGCAAATAGGCGCTGGGTTGTGCCGCCGCAAATTGAAGACAACGGCCAGCAGGCTGGGGTCGTGGCGGTGGAGGTGCATGTAGCGCCAAACGGAACGATTACTTATGCCCGGGCGGGCGTGAAAGGCACGACCTTGCCCGACAGAAGCCTTTGGGAAAAATGCGAGCGTGCTTTGCGCGGAGCGCGGCTGAATGAGCTGGAACGGGCACCAACTGTTCAGAAGGCCATTGTTCCGGTTCGATTTCGGTTGAAATAAGCGCATGCAATACGAAGAGGCGGTCGACTACCTGTACGCGCGTTTGCCGATGTTTACGCGCGATGGTGCATCGGCGTTAAAAAAAGATCTGACTAACACTTACCGACTTTGCGAAGCGCTCGGCAACCCGCAGGAGCGCTTTAAGGCGGTGCATATTGCCGGCACGAACGGCAAAGGCTCTACGTCGCATATGCTGGCGGCCATCCTGCAGGCTGCTGGTTACAAAACCGGACTCTACACCTCACCGCATTTGCTGGATTTCCGCGAGCGGATACGCATCAACGGGGCCATGATTGCCAAGCAGGCAGTCGTTGACTTCGTAGGCGAATACCAACCGTTGATAGCGGCCGTCGAACCTTCATTCTTTGAAGTGACGGTTGCAATGGCATTTAAGTGTTTTGCTGACGAACAGGTAGATATCGCTATCGTCGAAACGGGGTTGGGAGGCAGGCTTGATTCGACCAATATTATCACCCCCTTGCTCTCCATTATTACCAACATTGGTTATGACCATATCCAGCTATTGGGCAACACGTTGCAGGAGATCGCCAGTGAAAAAGCCGGAATCATCAAACCGGGTGTGCCAGTGATAATCGGCGAATGGCAGATGGAAGTGGCCGGTGTTTTCGAACGTGCCGCTGCCGTCCATGCAAGCCGCCTGATGTACGCATCGCAGCTGTGGCAGGTGACGTCCATGAACAAGCACTCGGGATTCTTGCACGTAAACGTCAACCATCGGTCTGCAAGGAACGAAGCGGTGTATGCATTGGATTTGACGGGTAGCTACCAGACGAAAAACCTTGCTACCGTACTTTGTGCGGTGGATGAGCTGCGACGGATGGGATTTTCCATTACTGATACGCATGTGGGGCAAGCCCTGATGCAAGTGCAGCACCTTACCGGCTTGATGGGCCGCTGGCAGACGCTGTCGGTTGACCCATTGGTTATTTGCGACACCGGCCATAATGCCGATGGGTGGCGCGAAGTGCTGGCGAATATCAGCGCCACGCCTCATCATGCGTTGCATATGGTCATCGGTGTGATGCGCGATAAGGACTTGAACAACATGCTTCCCATGCTGCCCCGGGAGGCCCGCTATTATTTTTGCCAGGTGGCGATGCCCAGGGCACTCCCTGCGCAAGAGCTGCATGCCGCAGCCATAAACTATGGCCTGGAGGGCAGCGCATTTACCAGCGTGCGCGAAGCGTTGCAGGCGGCGAGGCAGCACGCAGGGGCGGATGATCTGATTTTCGTCGGCGGGAGCACATTCGTGGTTGGCGAATTGTTGGCGATTTATTGAGGCGCTCCTACACAAATACGTTTTCGTACAAATACCGATGCCGGTATTCAACCGGTGTGCAGCCGGTGATGCGTTTGAAATGCCGGAAAAAGTTAGAACGGTTGTTGAATCCGCACTCAAAGCAGATGGCTTCCGTGGTAGATATGCTGTCTTCAATAAGCATACGCTTAGCGTGGCTAATGCGCACTTCGATGAGGAAATCGCGAAACGTCTTTTTGGTCATCATCTTGAAGTAACGGCAAAATGATGTGACACTCAAATGGGCCACTGTAGCAATCTCGTCTAACGTGATTTCGTTGCGGTAATTGGACAGGATATAATGGTATACCTTATTAATCCGATCGGTCTCGTCCTTATTCGCCTGGTGTGTCGTCCAGCCTGTCGCGATTTGCGTTACCTCTTTACTGTCGGCCAATACGTGCAGCATGTTGAATATCAGCATCAGCCGGGACAGGCCTTCAGCTTGAACGGACTCCCGCATTAGGGTTACCACCTGTTTTTTGGTCCTGCCGTGGATGACCAGCCCGTACCGGGCGCGTTCATACAGGGCGTGGATGGCCGCTGCTTCTGGCTTCCGCAGGAAATCTCTTCCCATGAAATCGGCGAGGAACTGCACGACGACGGCCTCCGCCGTAATATTGGGGTTTCCCTGGAAATACCGCTTGTTACATCGCCACATATGGGGAAGGTTTTCGCCTAACAGTAATAACTCCCCCGCATCGAAATTGCTGATGTTGTCGCCGACAAAACGAACCCCTTCGCCCCGGACGATGTAATGTAACTCCAATTCAGGATGATAATGCCATACTGTACCAAAGTTAGGTAGGGTGTGCTGTCGCGAAAGATAGGGGTATGCTGTGGTCCTTGGTACCAAATGAAAATGGGGCTTCATGACTTGCTAATAATTGGTTATAGGGACAAGTTTAAGGAAAAGTGTATACAAATACAAATCACCCTGTAGGAGGTAGTTGGGTTTTGTTTTTGTGTAAATAATTGATTTTTAGTGATGTGTGTTGTTTTTCTGATCGTTTGACGGTCAATTCGGGATTATTGGTATGATAAATTAGTATACATAATAGCTAAATGGTTGAACAGAATTTAGGATTGATCAAGGGATATTTGGACGAATTGAGAAACCTATGTTTTATAAATCTATCATTACTATCGCGTTGATAATTTGCTTCGGGACCGATGTCCGTGCACAATTTCCCGACAGTACCAAGGTCCTTGCAGCCGTTGTTCCTGAAAAAGCGGATAAAGTGGGTATAGCACGAAAAGGAGCTCCCATATTTGCCGATGAGCGTTATGTATTTAAGCAATTGCCCCGTTTCCTGCGGGGGTCAGGCTACATTATTGGCTCAATGGCAGGGAGAAACCGTATTGTTCCGGTTACTACAGGTAGCCTCTTCGTCGTTACTCCGCTTGCGGGAGAGCCGGGATCACAGGAGCCGGTTCTACATGAACAGGGTTTTATTAAACTGGATCATCCGTCGTTTACGCTTTTTAGCGGCCAAGAGGTTCAAATTGGTATATTCAAGAAGGACATAGTGTACGATAATTTCCGCCTGAAAGATGTCCGATACGAAGGCTGGGCGGTAGCATTCTTTGATGCGCGACCGTTGCCATCTATCACTGAACCGGCTCAGGTCAGCTGGTTACCGGGTATTGAATACGGCAGAAGCACACGGAAATGGCAGGGATGTCCATCTATCACAAAAACGGGAACGCGGCTGTGGGCTGCATGGTTTTCGGGCGGCACTCGTGAGCCGGATGCAGGCAATTACGGCATCATATCGTACAGCGATGACGGCAAAGAGTGGGTAGATCCCGCCATGGTAATCACTCATCCCAATAGTGCGGTGCGGGTTATGGACCCACAGCTTTGGAAAGATCCCCAAGGGCGATTATGGATTTTTTGGGTGCAGAATACCGGGCCAAAGGGTTTTGACGGCATATGGGGGACGTGGGCTGTCCGTATTGATAATCCAACCTCAGACAAACCTACCTGGACGTCTCCAAGGCGTTTATGCGATGGGCTGACCCGGAACAAACCCATTGTGTTGGCTTCGGGAAAGTGGTTATTGCCGTCCTATGATTGGATTAACCACCAAAGTGCAGTTTACATTTCCGATGATGAAGGTGAGCACTGGACATTGCAGGGCGGGCCGCTGAACAAGCCTATCAGCAATTTTTATGAACACATGTGCGTGCAGTTGACTAACGGAAATATCTGGATGCTGCAACGAAATGTGCAGGAAAGTATTTCCGATGATCAAGGAAAAAGCTGGACTTCCCTGCAGGAAGTTGAAGAATTGGCCTCAGCTAATTCACGGCTATATATCGGACGGCTGCAGTCCGGCAACCTTCTTCTTGTGTATAACAACGATCCTACGCGTAAGGCAAGGAAGAATATGACGGCTCGCCTTTCCTTGGACGATGGGCAGACATGGCCATATGAGTTGTTGCTGGACGAGCGTAACAACGTTTCGTATCCGGATGTGGTACAGGATGATGACGGCCTGATCTATGTGTGCTACGATAGATCCCGTGGGGGAGAGAAAGAGATTTTGATGGCTGCATTTACCGAGGAAGATATCAAGCAGGGACGGTTTGTCGGTAAACAAGCCAAACAAAAGCAGTTGATCAGTAAAGCGGATGACTGACCTTGGCGCTAGCTTTGGTGGTATGCAACATATTGGTCTATAGGATGTTGTTTTTGATTCGTGCATCAGCTACATCCCAGCGTTTGGCGAAATGGTAAACGAGTATACAGAGTTGATAAATGATTGAACAGCATTTACCGGCCTTTGCCGGATATTTGCCGAAGTTGATAAACGGGAAACGCGTTAACCAATTTTCAAACCTAATCAATTATAATGATGATGAGTAAATTTTTATTGCTATTAAGAAGCCAACAGGTATTTTGCCTCTGTCTGGCCTTGACCTTGCCAATAGCTGCCACTTTTGCACAGGGACAACAAACGGTGTCGGGCGTGGTGAGCGATAGCGACGGGCCTTTGGAGGGGGTATCCGTGGAAGTGAAGCAAGGTGTTGCACGTACAGTCACCGACGCAACCGGCCAATACCGCATCCAAGCCAACAGCGGCGACACTTTGGTATTCAGGAATGTGGGTTACACCACACAAGAAGTGGCTGTAGGGCAGAATGAAACAATTCATGTGCTGCTTATGGCCAGCACTTCATCCTTAGACGAAGTGGTGGTCGTGGGCTATGGCACCCAATCGCGCCGCAACGTTACCGGGTCGGTGAGCAAGGTGGATATGGCGGAAACTGAGAACCTGCCTAATACCAACGTGACGCAGGCACTGCGGGGCCGGGTAGCCGGCGTGCAGTTTACAGACAATGGCCGGCCTGGACAGAATGGAACCATTCTAGTACGTGGCCCCAGGTCCTTGAGTGCCGGGAACAATCCATTGATCATTCTTGACGGTATTTTTTTTAACGGAAGTATGATCGATATCAATCCCAATGATATTGAGTCCATGGAGATCCTGAAAGACGCCAGTGCGGCGGCTATCTACGGCTCACGAGCAGCGAATGGCGTGATCCTGATCACGTCTAAGCGGGGCAAAACCGAAAAACCAAACATTAACCTGAATACGTTTTACGGCCTGTCCGACTGGGCGGCTAGGATGCAGCTACTAACGCCGGAGCGCTATCTCGAAAAGTCAATGGAAATCCGCAGGCTCAGGGGCGTACCTTTTGATCCAGACAATGTCGCCACATATTTGACGCTGACAGAAGCCGAAAACTACCGGAATGGCCGTATTGTAGATCCATATGACATGATCGCTCAACAGGGTAGGATCTTTTCAACAGATGTGAGCCTTGCCGGCAATACCAACCACACGAACTATTACCTCTCCGCTTCCATGTCGCGCGAAAATGGGTTGGTACACGATGACAACCTCCGTAGAATGGCTTTCCGCGTGAATCTTGAAAATAAGATTACAGATTGGTTGACCATCGGTACCAATACGATGTTTTCAGAAAATGACCAATCCGGTGTACCTGCATCGATTTCATTGGCTTCGAGACAAAGTCCCTATGGAACGTGGTATCGTGAGGACGGATCCCCCACGCAATTTACGGTACCGGAGGACCAAGGCGTATCTGCAAATCCCATGCGAAACAATTACCTTTCGGAAAACGACAATTACAGGAATAATCTCTTTGCCAATTTCTTTACATTGGTTGACGTTCCTTGGATTGATGGGTTGAGCTTTCGGGTCAACTATTCGGCGAATTATCGTTGGATTCGCGATTACCAAGCTACCGCTCAGGACATCCATCTGCCCGAAGCCAATACGACATCTGCCTCTAAGCGGAACTGGAAAGCGCAGGACTGGGTGCTGGAAAATATCTTGGATTACAAGTTCAAATTGGGAGACAACCATGCGTTTGACGTCACGTTGATGTACGGCGCAAACCGCGAAAACCAGGAGACCACGACAGCGAGTGCAGATCAGCTGGAGTTTGATGCATTTGGATGGAATCGGCTTAATGTCGGCGAACTTCAAACGGTATCTTCTTCTGCTCAAAAGGTGTCAGGCATCTCGTCGATGGCAAGGATCAATTACCGGCTGAAAGACCGGTACCTCGTTACCTTGACGGCAAGGCGGGATGGTAGCTCCGTATTCGCGGCTAACAATAAATATGCAACATTCCCGTCTGCAGCATTCGCGTGGATCGCATCCGACGAGTCATTTCTGCAAAACAGCAGCTATGTGGATTTGCTCAAGCTGAGAGTTTCCTATGGTGCTGTGGGCAACCAAGCGATTTCGCCTTATCAATCGTTGAGCTTGGCCAACATCACCCGTTACGTTTATGGGCCAGAATCGGCGTTGGGTATATACCCATCAAATATATCCAATGAAAACCTCAAGTGGGAGACGACTTACACGTCTAATTTGGCGGTTGATTTTGAGCTCTTCAATAGTCGGATCGGTGGCACTGTCGAACTGTACAACATGGATACCCGTGACCTACTGGTCGAGCGGTCAATACCGATAATGACTGGATATTCCTCCATCTGGACCAATCTGGGCAAGGTAAATAACAGAGGGATCGAATTGACCTTGAACACGGTAAATATCAAAAAGGAAAAGTTTGAATGGACCTCCAATTTTGTTCTTTCTCGTAATAAAAATAAAATTGTGAGCCTCTACGGCGTGGATGCCGACGGCGACGGCCGGGAAGATGATGATCTGGGGAATCGGTGGTTTATTGGCCAGCCGATCAACGTATATTACGACTACGTGTTTGATGGTATCTACCAGGAGGGCGATGAGCTTCCTGCGGGATACGAACCGGGCTTCGCTCGGTTCCGGGACCTTAATGGAGATGGCCGCGTCGAAGCCGATAATGACCGAACCATTATCGGACAGGGAGGCCAACCTAAATTCCGTTGGGGCATAACCAACAATTTTAGGTACGGCAACTTTGATCTGTCGATCTTTATCAATGCGATGCAGGGTTGGATTGCGACGTTCAACGATTTGGACTTCTATAGTAATAGCTTGGATCCGATACGGCCCGGTAATATGTTCGATGGAGGTTGGTGGACCCCGGAAAACCGCTCCAATACGAGGCCTTCGCTCGAATACCGGCGAAGCGTCCTCGGGCATAGCTGGTATTTGAGCCGCAATTTCATCCGCGTACAGGATGTATCATTGGCTTACCGGTTTCCATCGGAATTCCTGTCGAAACATCGGTTGACCCAGCTCGGTGTGTTTTTGAGCGGCAAAAACCTGTTGACCTTTACCGATTGGTTGGGCACAAATCCGGAATCGGTCTCTACCGATCGGTATCCGATTGCCAGATCATATACACTGGGTTTAAGACTGGGCTTTTAAACGATTACTAAACTAACTACATAAAGACGATACAATGAAAACGCTTAAGAAGATAGGTAATGTGATGGTTTTAGCGGTATTGCTAATGGCCCATCACTCATGCACTTCGGATTTCCTCGAAGAGGTGCCATTATCGGATTACAGCACCGTGGGCATCTTGACGTCTGAAAGGGGCTTTGAAGCCTATATGACTGCGCTGCATAAGGCGGCGCGCGATGAAATGGCGGCTCGCGATGCGTCGCGTTACTTTTACATCATGCAGACTTCCACTGACGTCGCCTCGTTTGGAAACAGTTCGGTCAGCAGCAACAACTACAATACCTTGCAAACGCCCACCGAAAACCACATCGAATGGGTGTGGAACTGGGCTTATCAGGATATGCTGCTCCAGGCCAATACGATTATTGTATATGCCGAAAATCCCGAACTGGCTGATATATGGAGCAGTGAGGAGCGCAAAAATGCCATTATCGCAGAAGCTAAATTTTTCAGGGCGTACACGCATAATATGCTGGCTAATCTTTATGGTGGTGTACCGATTGTCGACACCATCTATACCAGCCCAAAAACGGACTTTGTGCGCAATTCACGCGAGGAAGTACTGGACTTTGCACGGGAAGACCTCGAGTTTGCTTCCCAGTGGCTGCCGGTCGCTGTCGAAAAGGAAGGCCGGATCGTTAAGGCTGCTGCGGACCACCTGCTGACGGAAGTCTATATCAGTCTGGGCCAATACGAAAATGCGGTGGCAAGTGCTGATCGGGTCATCAATTCGGGTCATTACCAACTGATGACCGAGCGGTTTGGTACTAAGCTGAATGAACCCGGTGACCCGTTTTCGGATTTGTTCAAGGACGGTAATCAAAACAGAAGTTCAGGTAACCTGGAATCTATTTACGTTTGGCAATTTGAAGACATGACCATAGGCGGCCAGGGGGGAAGCAACGGAAATAATCGGCTGCGGAACTGGGGACCTTGGTATGAGCGGCTTACTGACCCGGATGGTCGGTCGGGCATGGTCGTCGTCGATAGCTTGGGCAGAGGTACCGGACAAGTCCGGCCCACGCCTTATTTCCTCTACGACGTATGGGCCAGCGATTGGAACAACGACATGCGCAATTCCGTGCATAACATGCGGAGGGAGCTCCGGTACACCAACCCCTCATCGGCTTACTTCGGGCAGGTTGTAGAACCGAAGACATCAGAAATCGATACCATGCAGAATATTTATCCCTATCCGCGCAAGATCGAAGGCGATGTGGGTACGCTGACCCATACCAGCACTTCCTGGTCCGGCCGCACTTATCAGGATTTTATCGTATACCGCCTTGCTGAGACGTATTTGTTGCGCGCGGAAGCTTATTTCAGGATGGGTGATCGAGAACATGCGGCAACCGACATTAATGTGGTGAGGGGGCGTGCGAACGCAACGTTGATAGATGCCGCTGATGTGACGGAAGACTTCATCCTCGACGAACGTGCGCGGGAACTGATTACGGAAGAACCCCGGCGGCGGACATTGGTGCGTATGGGCCGGTTGGTAGACCGGGTAAGGCAATATAGCATAAGGGAGCTCACCAGAAATTCAATCCAGGATCATCACCAATGGTGGCCCATTCCGCAATCGGCCATAGATGCCAATATCGGAAGAAGGCTGGAACAGAATCCGGGCTACTGAGCGATGGCGGGTATCATAGATCGTATAAAACAATAAAGCAAACACAAAATGACACGGATAACAAAACAACACCATATCTTTTGGACTGTAGGGCTTTTCATTCTGTTACAGTCCTGTGGATGTGGTAAAGCTGGCCAAGCTGATGCACCTAAGGAAGAAGACGACCGAACCATTAAAATCCAAGTGGGCACGCGGGATGTTGAAACCGATCAGTTTACCAGCAAGGGCACGCCGGTGGTTCCGATGTGGAAGGCACCCATGGCCACGGTTGACATCCGAAATGGGGCAGGGTTTCCGATACTTTCGGACGCGGAGCATGATGTGGTGTGGCAGCCTTCGGTACGTGAAGATGGTGCATACAATCACTATGCCTGTCTGATTCACCACAACGGTCGGTTTTATGCCATGTGGGGCAATCATGAATTTGGCGAAGATGCACCCGGGCAGCGGGTGCTCTATGCCCACGCTGATGAATGGGGAAATTGGACGGATGCCGAAGAGTTGTTTCCTGCTCCGGGCCCGGTGTTGCCGCGTTCGGAAAACGGCATACATCTCAAGCCTGATTGTTGGGCGATCATCGATGATGTCCTTTATGCAATCACGTATGTGCACGGTGCGGGGGTATATCCCATCGCTCGGGCAGTGAGCGAGGAAGGAACGTTGGGCGAGCCATTCTTGGTCCAAAGCCTGCCCAATAACGGATCGCTTCCCGTATTCATGGAAGGCGACGATGCGCCAACTGCTCCTTCGCCTATCGGCGAGCGCCTATATCGATGGTATCGTGAAAACGACCAAATCAGTTGGTGGGCCAATGCAAGCTGGGGTGTACAGCGAACAGCGGTTGACGGCCAAAGTTTGATCGAAAGTTTTATCTACCGGGCCAAGGATGGCGGTTTGGTGCTCATGCTGAGGGACTGGGGGCATGCCAATAACCCCGTGCACACCAATAGGATGTATGTGAGTTTTAACGATGGAACCGGTGGATGGGCGGCACCCTATCCAACCGATATCCCGGACTCGCCTAGCCGTGCACAAGCATTAACCTTGGAAGACGGAACCGTATTGCTCATTGGTAACCAAAACGTCAACCGATATGATCAAGCCCTGTATTTGGATCGCGACCCCATGACCATTTCCATCAGCAAAGACGGCTATACCTTCGACCGGGTATATGCCCTTCGGACAGGATCTCCTACAGGACATCGATTTTCCGGTATAGGCGGACGGAACCCTGGATATGCCTACTCCAGCTCCATCGTGCGCGATGGCTGGTTATACACCATGTATTCCATTGGCAAAGAAGATATGGGGATTACCCGTGTGCCATTGAGCGCACTCGAACTCGAATAATTTAACTTATTTAGACGATAGAATCATGAATAACGGAATAAATAAAAACCGCGTTACAACAGCGAATCTGCTAACTGCAAAACAATATGGCACGGGAAATTGGAGGACGATGTTGAGGTCTTTTGCGCTTATCCTTTTTGTGACTTCATTATGGAGCTGTGCCAAAGATGAGGAGCATAAAGACGACGATGAAGATGATACCATCGGATCCGTTTATTTTGAGGAGGACTTCGAGAAAATGATTTGGGGAGGAGATTATATTAACCAACAGCCGGGTGTTAAGGGCGAATTTACTCGGGATGACGACAATAGGTACATTATTGACGAAAGCAAACCGGTTGCTGAATGCGGTATCAACACGGACGGTTGCCCGGATTTTTTTGCGCTTGTATCCGAGGCTTATAAGGAGTTGCGCGGCATCAGTGGGTGGGAAGGCTCGAAAGTGTATGAACGCCCCGGCTATCTGAAAATTGGTACAGAGTCATCCAGGGATGCATACATCCGAACGCCACCGCTGGACATGATTGGCGAAGGAAGCGTAAATATTAATGTGTCGGTCGATTTGGCCATTTGGGGTGGTTCTTCGCAGACGTTGTACGTCAGCGTTGCTAATGGCGGTATATCATCGGTCAGCCAGCTGGAGGTGACCACCAGAGATAGTTGGACAACAAGGGAATTCCGGGTATTGAATGCCACTAAGGAGACACAGATAGAAATTAAGTCTGATCCAACACAGGTAGGTCGGTTTTTTCTGGGTCATGTCAAGATTACAAAGGCGGATTAGTGCCGCTAGATATTGAGCAAAATTAGCGGATATATGAATTGCAAGTCGGTTTTAGTTAAGTGCATAGGCATTGCGGTGGCGACATTGTCGTTTATCGTATATTTCAATGTAGCTAGTCGCGCACAGGGAAATCAGATCAACGTAGAAGAGCGTGCAGAGCCAGCCATGGAAACGCCCATCGTCAATACAAACCCGCTTCCTACATATGGTTATGACCGACTAGACTACGGCATGACCATTGGCATCGAACGCACGCCAAATGGGCGTATTTGGGCCTGTTGGGTGGGCGGGGGTGACAATGAAGATGCCTTTTTTGTATTGAATACCAGTGACGATAATGGACAGACATGGTCTGAGCCAAGGGTGGTGATCGATCCGCACGACCCAAGCCTCAGTGATGCCAGACGGACGATAGTGGGAAACCTGTGGACGGATCCTCAAGGGAATCTGTGGTTGTTTTTCGATCAGTCCATGACGTACTTCGATGGCCGGGCCGGGTTGTGGTACACAGTGTGCGAAAACCCTGACAGCGATGAGCCACGGTGGTCAGCGCCAAAACGGCTCTGGCACGGCTGCGCGCTCAACAAACCGGTAGTCCTCTCCGATGGCACATGGATGCTTCCGGTGTCGCTATGGGACCGCGGCAAAATAAAGGATGAGGTTTATAAGAGAGCGTTCCCCGAGCTGGACACATTCCGAATGGCCAACGTCTTCGTTTCAAACGATCGGGGCCAGACATGGCAGCGCAGGGGAGGCGTACGTTTTCCCAAACCAAAGTTCGATGAACATCAGGTCATCGAGCGCCGAGACGGCACGCTGTGGATGACCGCCAGGACAGGTGACGGTATCTGGCAGAGCGTCTCGTCCGATAAGGGTAGGACCTGGTCTGCACCGCAGCGATACATGCCACATATCAGCTCCCGCCATTTCATCCGGCGGCTGCAATCGGGCCGTCTGCTAATGGTACGGCACGGCGCGCTGGATGAGCGCACGGCGTTCCGTTCTAAACTGACCGCTTATCTTTCAGAAGACGATGGTAAAAGCTGGAAGGGAGGCTTAATGATCGACGAGCGGCGGGGAGTATCCTACCCGGATGGCTTCCAGGCTTCTGATGGTACCATATATATAGCCTACGACCGGAACCGTGAGCTGGACGGCGAAATACTGATGGCACGTTTCACGGAGGCCGACATACTGGAAGGACGCTTCCAAAGTCCGGAGTCCGGTTCGAGGATACTGATCAGCCGACCTCGGGGGCTGGATAAATTGCCTCCGCCTTCGGGGTCCGTTGCAAGCGACATATCGAATAAATGAAATAATTAAGAGCAAGGAATGAGATTTACGTTTTTTTTGACTTTGAGTAGATGGGCTGGGCCATTGGCCGTGTGCAGGGTCCGGAAGGCGGTTTGTTATGGTGTTTTTGGACTAGCTATGTCGTCGGCTGCGGATGACGCAATGGCTCAAACGGACCATTTGGCAGCACGGCGCGATACCTTGGCGATAGCGCACGGCGACACCTCGCGTTTGTTGTACAATGGAATCCGGTTGCCTGAAGTGTGGCCCCCGCGCGATCAGGACCCCGCTGATTTGGGGCCGATGCGTGTGCCTTATCTTGAAAACCCGCCTGAGGTCATTCCTATTGATGTGGGAAGGCAGCTGTTTGTAGATGATTTCCTGATTGAGCGGACCGACCTGGACCGGGTTTTCCATCGGCCGGAAAAATACGAGGGCAACCCGGTATTCTTCCCCCAGACGGAGCAGGAGCTGGCAACATACCATGACAACAGTGCGGTGACATACCTGGGACACGGAGGGGTGTTCTACGACCCGGCCGACAAGCGCTTTAAGATGTTCTATACGGCGGGATGGCGCGGTGCCCTGGCGATGGCTACGAGTACGGATCTGGTTTCATGGGAGCGACCCGATCTGGGGCTTGCGGGCGGGAACCTGATTCTGCCTCCAGGTTCGTTGATGGCTGGAGGGGACAATGCAATATGGCTGGATGTGAACGCACAGGATAGCATGCAGCGGTATAAGGCAATCATCGAGCGCTGGGTCGATGGCGATTGGAAAACGTACTTCGAAAAGCGGGCTGACGGTCCCAGGCATACGTTACATACCGCTGCTGATGGCAAGGTTTGGTCAACAGGCGTGTATACGGCCGATGCCGAAGACTATACCTCATTTTTCCATAATCCCTTCCGTAATGTATGGACATTCAGCATTAAAAAGAGCACAAAAAGGGGGCGGGCCCGATATTATTCCGAAAGCGAGGAATTTATTAAGGGCGCGGCCTTTGACAATGCCGTATATTGGGTAAATGCCGATACGCTGGATGCGCCCGATCCGGCGATAGACAACCCGGCTCAGCTTTACAGCCTCAATGCCGTGGCGTATGAGAGTATCTTGCTCGGTGAATTTTATATCCATTTGGGGCCATATAATAGGGTGTGTGAAGAAGGTAGGTTTCCGAAAATCACGGAGTTGAAATTGGGATTCAGCCGCGACGGTTTTCATTGGCACAGGCCGGACCGCCGGCCGTTTATTGAGGCGACACGCAAGGAAGGGGATTGGGATCGCGGCTACCTGCATGGCACAATGGGGGTCTGCCTGGTAATGGGCGACAAATTATGGTTTCCCTATTGTGGGTACTCGGGTGTGGATCCCAATGGAAGGACAGGGATGTATACCGGCGCCAGTATCGGCATGGCTACCCTGCGCCGGGATGGCTTTGCATCCATGGATGCGGATAGGCGGGGCGGAACGTTGGTAACCCGCCCGGTTGTCTTCAAGGGTAGACACCTGTTTATCAACGTCGATTGCCCGGAAGGCGAGCTGCGGGTAGAAGTGCTCGACGAAAGTAATCGGGTGGTGAAGCAGTTTGCTGCAAAGGCATGCGAGCCTATCCGAACAGACAGCACGTTGTACAAGGTGGAATGGAAAGGCGGTAATGATTTGTCATCTTTGGCTGGAACACCCGTGAAATTCCGCTTTCACTTGACCAACGGCAAGCTTTACGCCTTTTGGGTGAGCCCCGACGAAAGTGGAGCAAGCCACGGTTACGTAGGAGCGGGCGGACCGGAATATGATGGGATAATTGATACGAAAGGTAAATATGCATATTAGTAAATTTTTTCTTTATTCAGCTCTTGTGGCGGTTGTGGCTTGCGGTGGAGCCGCACTAACGGGCAATCTTCCGTTTATACCACCGCTGTTGATTCTTTTTTTTATTTTCCTTTCCATAGCCTTCCAAGGCTACCCAACGCTCAAAGGCTTCAGCTACACGATGGTTATCCTGACATGCTTTGCAGCTGCAGTCAGCTACCCGCAGTATTTTACGCGGTGGGGCAATTTTGACCTGTCTACGCTGATCACGCCGTCCATACAGCTTATCATGTTCGGCATGGGTACAACGATGAGTTTGAGGGATTTTGCCGGCTTGCTTAAAATGCCAACCCCGGTACTGATCGGGGTAACCTGTCAGTTCGCCATTATGCCGGTTTTGGGTTATACCATTGCTCAGCTGAGCGGGTTGCCCAATGAAATAGCTGCAGGTATCGTGCTGATTGGCTGCGTACCTAGCGGCATGGCGTCAAACGTGATCGCTTACCTCGCCAAGGCGAATGTGGCACTGTCCGTCACAATTACGTCGATAGCCACCATGCTGGGGCCACTGTTCACGCCGTTGCTCATGAAGACCCTTGCCGGTGAATTCATCGAAATCAATACCCTAAAAATGATGTGGGACATTCTGAAGATGGTTATTTTACCCGTAGGTATCGGTTTGCTGTTCAATCAGTTGTTCCACGGTAAAACGCCATGGCTTGCTGCCGTCATGCCCTATGTGTCCATGTTCGGTATCGCATTTTCGATCGTTGTCATCGCGGCTGCGGGGCGCGACAACCTACTGACAGTGGGGCCCCTGCTTGTGATGCTGGTCCTCACTCATAATGTCCTGGGATACACCGTGGGGTATTGGACGGCCCGGCTATTCCGGCTCAAAGAGCGGGATTGCCGGACCATCGCAATCGAGGTGGGGATGCAAAACGGCGGCTTGGCGTCTGGGCTGTCCAAGGAAATGGGACGTATTGCAACCCTCGGACTGGCGGCAGCTATTTTTGGACCGTTGATGAACGTAACGGGATCTATTTTAGCTTCATGGTGGCACCGCAAAACTCCTAAAGATTAATGGCTGGGCGCAAGAATATTTACTATTGGAAATCGGACCGCGCTTTTGCTTCCGAGAATACCCGCAGTACTGCCGGTTCGTCGCTACCGGAAATCACCATTCAGGTGCGTGACTACCTCAACCGTCATTTCAGGAATGGGCTTATCAACATCGAACCTGCAAACGGGCAGGGCAATCACATTACCTTCACGGCACATTATCCGGACGGTGACTATTTCGTTCGGCTGGAAAACGGCCCTGAGGGTGACAACTACATGGCTGTAGAGTCGAAGGTCATGGAGATGGTAAGGCAGCAGGGCATTCCCTGCCCGTTGATCTATCTCACCGATGTATCGCGCACGGTGGTTCCTTTTGCCATTCAGGTGATGGACTGCGTAGACAGTAGCGACTTGAATGTGGTAGACAAGCGGGGTGAGCTGGACCTACTGGCTGTGGCGGGCACAATTGGGAGGTATGTGGCGCTTTGGCAATCCATACAACCGGGAAAATACGGGCTTTTCAATCCTGATGTGCTGCATTCGGTGGGTAGATTGGAAGGGTATCATGATGCTTATGAGCAGTACTTTTTCCTGAATTGGGATGTGCATCTGGAGTATCTTCGTGCCAGTGGATTCATCAGCGCATATAAGGTTGCCGAATTAAAGGAGTTGGTAAACGGCTTCAGACCCTTGCTCCAGTTGGACACCGGATGTCTGGTGCATAAGGACCTCGCGCTATGGAATATTCTCGGAAATGATAATCAGATTACCGCCGTTATTGACTGGGACGATGCCGTGTCTGGCGATCCGACTGATGACCTTTCTTTATTGGGGTGCTTCCATTCCGGCGACGTGGTGCTATCGGCCATAGCTGGCTATCAGCGCGTGAAAGCCCTGCCTCCTGATTTCGAGCAGCGGTTCTGGTTGCACCTGCTGCGCAATATCATCTTCAAGTCCGTCATCCGGGTGAAAGGAAATTATTTTGAAAAGTCGGACAAGTTTTTCTTGAACAATCCGAAACATAAAGGCCTTAAACAATTCACGCTTGATCGTATAGACAGTGCTTGCGAAGGCCTACGGGGAGATAAATCAATTGACACATTATGAACAAATACGACGTTAGAAAATATGACCGATTTCTGGATGGCTCGGTCACCTTGGGGACTTGGCTGAGCATCGGATCTCCGGTCGTCGTGGACCTCGCCGCGCAGTTTCCTTTTGACTGGCTTTTGCTCGATCTCGAACATGGAAGCGCGCCCGAAGCGCAGCTTCCCGAGCTCTTGCGAACCATCGGCGGCAGGGAGCCCTGTGCGATTGTCCGGGTGCCCGACCTGCAGGCCGCTACAATAGCCCGGGTGCTGGACTGGGGTGCTGACGGCATTATGCTGCCACACGTCACGTCTGCGCGGCAGGCGGCTGAATGTGTGGCGGCGATGCGGTATCCGCCTATGGGGCACCGGGGTTATTCGACTACGGTGCGTACCTATCGGTATGGCTTGGAGCCTCCGGTAGACCCGCGCGATGTCAAACCCCTATTTCTTGCTCAGATAGAGGATGTAGCGGGGGTACGCCATGCACACGAGATAGCGGCCGTAGATGGCGTGGATATCTTATTTGTAGGACCGGGGGATCTGAAGCTGGCACTGGCTCATCAGCCTGCGGGAGATAAGCTGGGCTTTGAGGAGGCGTTGGAGCAGGTGGCACGCGCGGCCGAAGTGCACGGTAAGCAAGCTGGGATCCTTTTGCGCAATAGGGATGATTTTGCTAACTTCGTGTCCATGGGATACCGTTGCATGGCCGTGGATTCGGATTTGGCTATATTGCGGAAGGGATATCAGGATATGATAACATGGTATAAACAACTGAATGATGAAAAGGTATAAATTAATGATTGTATTGGCCGTCGTGGGATTGATTGCCTGTAATCCAGGCAATCCGGACTCGGGCCAGGAACCATCCATAGCGGGTACAATCGAAGCTTTCAAAAAGGCGTTGGTCGAAGCCGATGCAGAGGCACTGGACCAGTTGACCGCTGCGTCGCTCACCTATGGGCATTCCAGCGGCTTAATAGAAAACAAGGAGGAATTTATATCGGCGTTGGTCGACGGTACCTCCAACTTCCTGGACATCCGGCTTTCGGATCAGCAGGTCACCACTTCAGGGGATGTTGCGATTGTACGCCATCAATTGGATGCCGAAACGGAGGATGCCGGTAAGCCGCGTGCCACAATCCGCTTGCATGTATTGACGGTTTGGCAACATGCCGGGGGGCAATGGAAGCTGCTTGCCAGGCAGGCGGTGAAAACGGACAGGTAGCCGTACCGTTTATGCCGTAAGTTCTCCCCGGATGTTCTGTTCAGCCCAGTAGGCTACGTCGCTTTGGCTTTCAAACTCGCCCTGCAGGTACATGAGCTTGGTTACGGCAGCCTCAAACGTCATGTCATAGCCGCTGAGCACACCCATTTCCTTAAGGTACTTGCTGGTTTCATAGCGCCCCAGTTCGACGCTGCCGACTTTGCATTGGGAAATGTTGAGGATATTCTTACCGTTGCGGATAGCCTCGCCGATCAGATCAAGGAACCATTGTGCGGTAGTTGTGTTTCCTGAGCCAAAGGTTTCCATAATGACGGACCTGGCCTCGGATTCGAGTACAGCGCGTACCACCTGCGGACTGATACCGGGATATAACTTAAGCACCGATACGGCATTATCCAGCTTGGTGTGTAGAATAAATTCCTTGTCACTGTTGTCGAGCAGTGCTTCTTGGTTATACTTCAGGTGTACCCCCGCTTCGACCAACACCGGGTAATTGGGTGATCGGAATGCCTCGAATTTGGCCGAATTGTATTTGAACGAACGATTGCCCCGGAAGAGCTTGTTGTCGAAGAATATGCATACCTCATGGATGAGGGATCGCCCTTTTTTCTTGGCTGATGCAAGCTCCAGGGCGGTGATGAGATTTTCGCGGGCATCCGTGCGGATCTCACCGATGGGCAGCTGTGAGCCCGACAGAATCACGGGTTTTTGGAGCCCTTCAAGCATGAAACTCAGTGCCGATGCTGAAAATGCCATGGTGTCTGAGCCGTGGAGAATAACGAAGCCATCATATTCATCGTAGTTGTCCTTAATGATACTGGCCATTTCCAGCCAAATGGCGGGCTGCATATTGGATGAATCGATAATGGGGGTAAACGAATGTACACTGAGGTTGTAATTGAGCCGTGCAAGTTCGGGAATATTCTTGGCGATCAAGTCGAAGTCGAATGGCATAAACGTGCCGTTCTGTTCGTCTTTGACCATTCCAATAGTCCCTCCCGTGTAAATTACGAATATATTATTCATCCGGTTAGTGTTATGGTTATCTTGACTGGTGCGGGCTAAATCCCAAAAACCCGCTTAGCGTTTGCCGTGGTGGCAGCGGCCACGGCTTCTAATGGTACGCCGTGCAAATCTGCAACTTTTTGTGCAATATACAATAGATAACTGCTTTCATTCTTTTTGCCGCGATACGGCACCGGTGCGAGATAGGGTGAGTCGGTCTCCAGGACGAGGTGTTCGAGACCTAGTGCGGCGACGACCGTATCAAGCCCGGCATTTTTATAGGTAACCACCCCGCCGATACCCAAATGTAACCCCAGGGCGATCGTGCGTTGGGCTTGTTCCTTATTTCCCGTGAAGCAATGTAGTACACCGGTGAGTCGCCCGTCCTGCACCTCGTCGAGTAACTGGAAGAGCTCGTCAAAAGCATTCCGGCAGTGTATGGATACCGGCAATCCTAAGGCTTTGGCCCATCCGGTTTGTATGCGGAAAGCCTCCTGTTGTAGCGGTAAGGTCGTTTTGTCCCAGTGGAGGTCAATGCCGATCTCGCCAATGCCGTAGACGCTATGGTTGGCTATTGTTTTTTCGATGGTGGCCAATTGGGTGAGGTAATCCGTTTTTACATCGCAGGGATGCAACCCCATCATGGGATAGCAGTTGTCCGGATAAGCGGCGGCGGTATCCAATACCTGGGAGATTGAACCGCTATCCACATTGGGAAGTAGCAGTTGCTGTACGCCATTGGCCAAACAGCGTTGCATCTGATGATCTAACTCCGGCGTGCCATATAGATAATTGATGTGCGTATGGGTATCGGTCAGTGAAATGCTTGCCATGACGCAAACTTAGATAAATTCCTTTTATATGCAACATGCCGGCGGGCATTTCGTTGCCGGAGCCGGCAATGTGTCCAAAGCAAGAACGCCTTCCGGGTGGAAGGCGTTCTGTTTTTTTATTGCTGCGCGGTGGTATCCTGTGCTGCAGGCTTAAGGATGTCGATAAGCTCGACGTCGAAAACCAACGGTGCGAAAGGCGGGATGACACCACGTCCATCGCCGCGTTCGCCGTAGCCCAACTGCGAAGGGATGATGAGCTTAGCCTTCGTTCCCTTAGGCAACAGCAATAAGCCTTCGTCCCAACCGGGGATGACCTGGCGTACGCCAATGGCAAATTTGGCAGGCTCATACGGGCGCATCGGATTAAATATCTTATTCTTTTCGGCCACTTCCTTGATGGAGGTGTCGAATACATCTCCGGAAGCTACCAATGCACCTGTGTAGTTGACCTTCACGGTATCTCCGGCAACAGGCTTTTCACCGGTACCTTCTTCGGTAATGATGTATTGCAGTCCGGATGCCGTTTTCAATGGCTCTAAATTGTTCTTCTCGATGTAATTGTTGATTTTGCTTTCTTCTGACGCTTTCAATTTTTCGATTTCAGCATCGAAATAGGTGTTTACTTCGGCGTATAATGCGCTGTCTGTTAATTCGCCCTTTTTGAAATGCTTGTTTACCTTCACATTGAAGGTTACGTATTTATTGGCAAAATCCGGCTTCGGCTGCATAGTTTTGGCCGCCATGGTGTCCAGATCAAGTTGGAATACGGCGCTGTCGCCTTCGCCCAGCATCTTAAACATGGAATTGTAATCGCCGGGATACAGGCCCGGCAGTGAGTCGGCCGCAATTGTCACGATCTGCGGCAATCCGATTTTGTAGGTGCTGGAAAGCAAGGAGTCCCTGTCGGTTGTGACGGTCAGGTTTACGGATAGCAAATCTCCCGTCTGTGCTTTTGGCTGGCCGTTATCCTTCACGATTTTGTATTTCAAACCCCCTTCACCCGTCTTGAATTGCTGGCAGGCACCGGCCAGCACAACGATTGCAAGCCCTAAACTAAAAATTGATTTCTTCATTTTTTGTGTGTAATTAAAATTATGGTATTAAAAGTGCTTTATATTCCGGCAATATCGATTTGAATTTCAGTACCACGTTCGTCAGTGGTTCATTTGAATTTCCTCCGGCTGCATTGCGATGCCCGCCGCCGTTGAAATGCGTTTTGCATACCTCATTGCAGGGGAAGTCCCCCACGGAACGCAGCGAGAGCTTTACCTGTTCGGTGCGATCGATAATTAATGCCGCAAGCTTCATGCCGCTGATGGCAAGGGCATAATTTACCAGCCCCTCCGTATCGCCGGTCGTGATTTGGAACCGATTGAGGTCTTCACGGGAGATGCTGAATAGTGCGGTACGATACTCGTGGAGTACTTCAAGCCTGTTCAACAAGCAGAACCCGAGAAACTTAAGGCGGTTTTCGGTGTAGCTGTTATATACTGCCTCGTGTATTTTCCAATTTTGTGCGCCCAGCGTGATGAGGTCTGCCGCAATGAGGTGTGTAGCCGGCGTGGTCGTCTGAAACCGGAAAGAACCAGTATCCGTCATGATGCCCGTATACAGGCATGTGGCGATGTCTGGCGTGATGGACTGATGTTCGTCCATGACATTGGCAATGAAGTCGTACACCAGCTGTGCAGAAGCGGCGGCCTGGCTATCCCAATGCCGATAGTCATCGAAATTTTCCGGCTCGAGATGATGGTCAATCATGATTTTGGCACCCGGGGCTTGCCTTACCGCTTCCTCCATCGCGTGGATGCGAGCCAATCCGTTGAAGTCAAGGCAGTAGATGAAGTCGGCTTCGGCAATCAATGCGTCATGGGCCGCTTTATCGTCCAAATATATCTTTACATCCTGCCTGCCGGGCATCCAATCAAGAAAAGCGGCAAAGTCGGATGGGACGATGACGTGTACGGCGTGGCCCTTGGCTTTCAGCCAATGGTAGACAGCCAACGATGAGCCCAATGCATCCCCATCAGGTTTATGGTGCGTGGTGACAACGATATGCTTCGGTTTGGCCAGCTCCTTCTTAAGCGCTTCCGGTGTAAACATTCAATTGCTAAAAGTGTGCAAACCTACTACAAAAAATCCGATTAAGGAATTTTTGGCCAGTGAAAACAAAAATTTTCTAATTAAATGATTGGGCCGTCAAACCGCTGTTGTATCGTAGGCACGGTAAACTCGGAAATTTTTTATAGCTTTGAGCGAAGTAGCTTTAACTATACCTGCTAATTATAAACTAAACATATTTTCAATGTCTGCGAAATCATTAAGGAGTCAAGAATGGTTCGGTAGAAAGGGGAAAGACGGATTTATTTACCGTGCATGGATGAAGAACCAGGGGATACCCGACTACGAGTTCAAAGGGAAGCCTATCATTGGTATCTGCAACACCTGGTCGGAGCTTACCCCGTGCAACGGGCATTTCAGGGAATTGGCCGAATCGGTAAAGCGGGGTGTCCTTGAGGCCGGGGGATATCCGGTTGAGTTTCCCGTGATGTCGCTGGGTGAGACCCTCATGAAGCCGACGGCGATGCTATTCCGCAACTTGGCCAGCATGGATGTGGAAGAGTCCATCCGAGCGAATCCCATTGACGGTGTGGTCTTGCTATGCGGCTGCGACAAAACGACACCGTCATTGGTGATGGGTGCATGCAGCGTTGACCTTCCCACGCTCGTCGTGTCGGGTGGCCCCATGCTCACAGGAAAGTATAATGGACGGGATATCGGCACCAGCGATGTATGGCGGTTTTCGGAAGACGTGCGCACGGGTATCATGACCGAGGAAGAGTTGAATTTAGCGGAAGCCGGTTTGTGCAGGAGCCAGGGGCATTGTGCGGTAATGGGAACGGCTTCTTCCATGGCATGCATGGTTGAGTCGCTGGGGCTTACGTTGCCTGGAAATGCGGCGATACCCGCAGCAGACGCCAACAGGAAAGTGCTTGCCCAGTTGTCCGGCAGGCGTATCGTCGAGATGGTAAACGATGGCTTAACGTTGTCCAGCGTACTCATCCGCCAAGCTTTTGAAAATTCCATTAAGGTAAACGCGGCAATAGGCGGATCGACCAATTTCGTTATCCACTTGCTCGCCATAGCCGGAAGGATTGGCGTGCAGCTGACGATAGATGACTTCGACGTGTTGTCCAGGGATATTCCACTGGTGGCAAATTTGCAGCCCTCCGGCAACTATTTTATGGAAGACCTGTACTATGCTGGTGGACTGCCCGCAGTGATGAACGCCATCGACAAACATCTCCATAAGGACTGCATCACGGTAAATGGCCGTACCGTAGGGGATAATATCGCCGGAAAAGTAAGTTTAAACCGAAGCGTCATCTCAGATCTGGACCAGCCTTTTAATGAGATTTCGGGTGTGGTAGTGCTGAAAGGCAACCTCTGTGAAGCCGGTGGAGTGCTTAAGCCTTCGGCCGCCAGCGTGCGGCTGATGCAGCATACAGGAAAAGCAGTGGTATTTGAAGATATTGAGGATTATAAGCGCAAGATCGATGATCCTGACCTCGACGTGGATGAAAACAGTGTTTTAGTGCTGAAGCACGTAGGGCCTAAAGGCTATCCGGGGATGCCGGAAGTAGGGAACATGGGGTTGCCAAGGAAATTGCTTGCCAAGGGGATTACGGATATGGTAAGGATATCGGATGGCCGGATGAGTGGAACCGGGTTTGGGACCGTTGTGTTGCACGTATCGCCAGAGGCTGCCGACGGAGGCACGATTGCACTTGTACAGGATGGCGATCTCATCAGGCTGGATGTTGCTGGCCGGCGGCTTGACCTGCTGGTGGATGCCGTTGAGCTGGAGAAACGGAGGGCATCGCACATACACGCCACCAACGCGTTTACACGGGGGTATGCCAAGCTGTATGTAGACCATGTGGAGCAAGCTCATCTGGGTGCCGATTTTGACTTCCTGAAGGGCGGTTCGGGGAGCACGGTTTCACGCGACTCACACTGATTAACGATACGCATACGTAATTACCGAATTTGATGGCATCAACAAGATTTATTGGCAAGACGGCCATTGTTACCGGTGCTGGCCAAGGCATCGGCTTTGAACTATGCAAGCGGTTGGCCCTCGAAGGAGCAACCGTGTTACTCAACGACATCGACGAATCATTGACGGCCGATGCTACCCGGCAACTACAGGATGTGGGGAAATGCATCGCTTGCCCGGGAGATTCAAGCGACTTGAGGGTCATTACACAGCTTGTTGAGACAGCTGTTTCCGAAACCGGGCGTATCGATATTGCGATAGCCAATGCAGGAATCACCTTGTTTGGTGACTTCCTGGGGTATTCGCCGGAATCCTTCCGCAAAGTGATGGATGTAAACCTGGGCGGTACATTTTTCCTCGCGCAAGCGGTAGCCAAACAATTCATTGCGCAGGGAAAAGGGGGGACAATACTCTTTACTTCCTCGGCGACGGGCCATCAGGCACACAAAAACCTGGCAGCCTACGGCATGTCCAAAGCAGCGTTGGAGATGCTTGCAAAGCACTTGGTGGTGGAGTTGGGACCGTTCGGGATCAATGTAAACACCGTGGCCCCCGGTGCGACGTTGACAGAGCGGACGGTGACGGATAGGGAATATGAAGCGGTCTGGTCACGTTTAACGCCAATGGGGCGGCCAGCAACCACAGCCGATATCGCTGCGGCTGCGCTGTTTCTGGTCAGCGAAGAAGCGCGGCACATTACCGGACAGACACTTATCGTCGACGGAGGATGGACATCGGTAAGCCCTCCGCCGTATTAGGCCAGCACGATGCGCCGCGTTGTTTCAATCAAACAACCTTAATTGGTTATTTACGGGAGGCATGGAATCGCCAAAGACGGTTTTTCCTCCATATTGCCATGCATTGTTCCGCTCTCTTTCGAGCAGTTCATTGAGGTTGTCACGTGCTACGAAGTCTTTTTCAGCTCGGTATGCGAGGCTGCTCAGCGCTTGTATTGCCTGTTTTTTGTCATGCAGTCCGAGCTTCGCTTGTCGAACCGCTCGGTTGAGTACATCGATGGTTTCGTCGTAGATTTTTGTCGGTACGGGAAAAGGATGTCCGTCTTTACCGCCATGGGCAAATGAAAACCGCGCGGGGTCGTCAAACCGGGTCGGTGTTCCGTAAATCACTTCGCTGACTAACGCCAACGACTGTAAGGTGCGGGCTCCCACACCTTGCAACAGCAGCAGCTCATCGAAGTCGGCAGGTTGTCTTTCGTGCGTAAGCCAAAGCATGGCGCCCAGCCGTTTGAGATTGATGTCGTTTGCCGTGACATGGTGGCGGTTGGGCATCGACAGCGTGGACAGCTCAGCCAGGACAGTTGCCGGCTTTTCCGTACACAAACTGAGGATGGCTGCTTTCGTAGGTTTCGCTTCCAGCGCCGTCATGTCGATGATTTTCCCTTGGTTTGCGCCACAAATGCCGCTGTGGGGCTGTTCGGTATAGGACGCAAACCCCTCACTATGCCAGTGGTAACGCCGGGCCGTGGCGTCTGCATCCTTCATTCCCTGCTGTACGACGGTCCATCCCCCTTCGTCGTTGACGATAAACGCATGTAAATAGAGTTGGTAGCCATCCTGGATGGCAGAATTATCCACCTTCGCGACCAACTTCGAGGCCCGCGCCAACCCGGCTCCGTCCAGCCCGTGCTTATCGCTATAGCGATATAGCTCCTGAGGCGTGTTTTTCGAATGTTTGCCTTTGCCGCCGCAGATATAGATGCCCAGCTCTTTCGACAGTGGGTTGACTGCCTTTTTCAGGGCGCCGAGTACGGAAGTGGTGATGCCTGACGAATGCCAATCCATGCCCATCACGCACCCCAGGCTTTGAAACCAAAAGGGATCGCTCAGCCTTTTCAGGTATTCCTGCTTTCCGAAATCTTGCAGGATACATTCCGTAATGGCCAGCCCGAGCCTTGTCATCCGTTCGGCGAGCCATCCAGGTACGTGGCCGTGGTGCAGTGGCAGATTGGCGATGCCAGATCGTCTCATACGCTATCTTCTTTTGGACAAAGATACTAAATAAAATAGTATGAGTTGTTGCCATCGCTGCCTTACGCCGGTTTGCGGACAAAAAAGTGGTGTGTGCAGAACCCGTACCCGTCAATAGTTGTATCGCTCCACGGATGCAATTTGGTTGCCATCTTTGGTGAATACCAATACCGGCTGGTAGCTGTCCGCTTCCTCTTCGCTTACGGTACAAAAGCTCAGAATATGTACGGTATCGCCGACCTTAGCATGTAACGCAGCCCCACCATTCATGCACACTTCACCGCTTCCGCGTTTCCCCGGGAGCACATAGGTCATGATCCTGCTGCCGTTTACCGCGTTGTTGACATAAACCTGTTCGTATTTCTTGATTTGGGCGGCATCCAGTAGATCGGCATCTACGGTAATTGACCCATTATATGCGACGTTTGCTTCGGTGACTTTTACGGTGTGGATTTTTGATTTTAAAATAGTTAACTCCATAGTGTTTGTTTGTTATGCTGGCATTAAGCGACGCCTGTACGCTTAATGGGAAGGCTAAATGTTTCCAGTACAATTTGCGTTCCGTTTTGTATAATAATGTGCCGTTGATAATGGCAATGGTATGTAAACTGAAAGGGCAGATTGAGGTTTACAGGGTGGCTGGCCACACAGTCGACGCGGTAATCTTCGCTGCCGTCAGCGGCATACTTGGTCAGGACTAACCCGTCCTGTACACCGCTGTTTTCCAGCGCGTACCAAGCACCCTCCCCAATGCCACCCAACCATTGGGCGGATTTGGGGACTTGTACTGGCTTGACTGGTTCGTCCATACTGCCGGGCTTCTTGTCGCACGGCAATTCCTTGGCTTTGGCCGACGAGAGGTTGTGGCACAGGAGATCGACTTGAAAACGTAGCGATTGCCAACGCGTCATCCGAAGCATCGTCAATACGCCCGCTTGGTCGCAATAGACAACGCCATTGGGCGCAGCATTTACCACGTTGCTGACCGGACTTGCTTTGAAGCTTTCCGGCAGCGCAATCCGTTTCCGGGCAGGATGCCGGCTTGGCAGGCCTGCCAGCAGGACCTGGGCCACGAAACGCGAACAACTGTTGTTGCCTTTGGCAATAGCCCCGTATTGTATTGGGCCATGAGCGATGATGCGCTGCGCAAATCGCGTTGATGCTGAAAAGGAGATTCCCGTGATGAGCGAGAAAAGAAGCCGCCCCCCGCCATGCGTAGCGTATTCCATTTGTTGAAGTTCGCTTAAAATCGCCTTCAAATTGGTGATGGTCCCTTGGCTGCTCAACTGCGCTTTTGTGAATAGCTTAAGCCTGGGATCGGACTCGGCATCCCGGGCCCGCCCATAACCACGGGGCGTAATGTAACGGCCGAAATCATAGTAAGCCAGCGAACCGGTTTGATGATTAATCAGGATAATAGCCGCATGACCGACCTTGAAATTCAAGTTTTTCACAATGCGGAGTTGCTTGAGCAGGGCCATCCAACGTTCGTCACCGCGTGCTGTTTTATCCGGCCAGGCGATGACCATTGCCAGGTCTTGGTAGGTTTCCATCTGATCCTTCTTCCCACGAGTTGTTGTCATCGGCGGTGAAATAACCGTCCAAATCTGTAAAGAATTGGGAATTTGGGCGGATGTACAGGGAATAACCGATTGTACCAGAAAACTTACCAAAGTATATTTTAATTTTATCACGGAATTATTATGAAAATTATCATTTTTGCAATCCAGATATAGATGATAAACCGTAGCATGAAAAGACTTTCTTTGTTGGCCTCCACTAAATCGTTTTTATTGATTTTACCCTTGGCCGCTCTTTTTGTTTTAAACGCTTGTAACAAACGTAGTGGCAAGCCGAGAATTTTGGTGTTCAGCAAAACCGCCGCGTTTTACCACGAATCCATACCGGCAGGTAATGAGGCCTTGATCAAGCTTGCTGCGGAAAACGGCTATGATATCGATACGACGACCAATGCCGAGTGGTTCAACGAAGACAGCTTGAAAAATTACTCGGCGGTCGTATTCCTAAATACATCGGGCGACGTGCTTAATCACTATCAAGAGGTGGCTTTTGAGCGGTATATCCAAGCCGGTGGTGGTTTTGTGGGCATCCACGCTGCATCGGATGCAGAATACGACTGGGGGTGGTACGGTCGGCTGGTCGGCGGGTATTTCCAAAACCACCCCAAGCCGCAGGAAGCAACCTTCCACGTGGTGGACACTCAGCATCCGGCTACGGAAGGATTACCTGCTACATTCACTTACCATGACGAATGGTATAATTTCAAGAAGCTCAACCCCGACGTGAAGGTATTGGTCAGCATTGAAGAAAAAAGCTATGAAGGTGGTGAAAACGGCGAAAACCATCCCATGGTATGGTATCATGACTATGATGGGGGGCGGTCTTTCTTCACGGCCTTTGGACATTCGGATGCTTCCTTCAGTGATTCCTTGCAATTAAAGATATTGTTGGGTGGAATCAACTATGCAATAGGTGATAACTTGAAGCTGAACTACTCCAAGGCGAAAACGCAGCCGGTACCGGAAAGGCAACGTTTTGTAAAAACACAGTTGCTCCAGGGCGAACTGTTCGAGCCTACGGAGATGGCCATACTGCCCAATTTTGATATTCTTGTCGCTCAACGGCGGGGAGAATTGATGCGATACAGCCAGGAAGCGAAAACGGTCAAGCAGGTGGGATACCTTAACGTATACCACCGTACCGAAGTGCCCAACGTGAATGCCGAGGAAGGGTTCATGGGATTGGCACTGGATCCTGATTTTGAGAAAAATAAGTACGTATATGCATTTTATAGTCCGGCTGATACGTCGGTAAACCGGCTATCGCGGTTTGTGTACGACAACGATACGTTGGACACCAGTTCGGAAAAGATTGTGCTGCAATTCTATTCGCAGCGCGATATTTGCTGCCACACCGGTGGATCCATTGCATTCGGCGGCGATGGATTGCTATACCTCTCCACAGGTGACAACTCAACGCCTTTTGACCAGCCGGATCCCTCTCGTTTCAAGAATCATGGTTTCGCACCTTTAGATGGCCGTCCGGGGTATGAGCAATACGATGCCCGCCGTTCATCAGGCAACACCAATGATTTGCGAGGCAAAATCCTGCGCATCAAAGTGTTGGCGGACGGAAGCTATGAAGTGCCTGATGGCAACCTTTTCGCTAAGGGCACAGCCAAGACGCGGCCTGAGATCTACGTGATGGGCAACCGGAATCCCTACCGCATTGCGGTAGACCAAAAAACGGGCTACCTCTATTGGGGCGAAGTAGGGCCTGATGCAAACAATGACAGCCTCGACACCCGGGGCCCCCGCGGATACGACGAAGTAAACCAAGCACGGCAGGCCGGGTTCTTTGGGTGGCCGCTGTTTGTGGGGGATAACTATGCTTATCGGCCGTTTGACTATGACACCGGCCGTTCGGGGGAGCCGTTTGATCCGGAAAAGCCGGAAAACAATTCGCCGAACAATACGGGGCTGCAGGTACTGCCGCCGGCGCAACCGGCATACATCTGGTATCCGTATGCTGCTTCGCCCGATTTCCCGCAAGTAGGCACCGGGGGACGCAATGCCATGGCCGGCCCAGTCTATTATACGGACATGTTTCCGAAGGCCACCCGGTATCCCGGTTATTATGATGGAAAATTGATTATCTACGATTGGATAAGGGGATGGATAAAAGCGGTAACGATGTTGCCCAATGGTGATTTCGATAAGATGGAACCCTTTATGGAAGGCGAGTCGTTTGCCAACCCGATTGACATGGAAGTGGGCAAGGACGGCCGATTATATATATTGGAATATGGCAGGGGTTGGTTTGCCAAGAACCCGGATGCGGGTATCGTCCGCATCGACTACATTGCCGGCAACCTGCCGCCGCAGGTCGGTGAAATCACCGTGGAGAAAAGCAATGGGAGTGTGCCTTTCACGGTAAGGGCGACCGTGGAGGCGAAAGACAACGAGAACGACAAGCTTACGTATACCTGGAAGATCGGCGACGCGACTCAACAGACGGCTGGTCCTGAATTGACCTACACGCTGGATAAGATGGGCGAATATTCCATCAGTGTCACGGTAGCGGACGGCAAGGGCCAGTCCGAGAGCAATCCGGTGACCGTTTATGCGGGCAACGACAACCCGGTGGTCGATATTATATTGACCAATACATCGGGGGTATACACGCCGGGAGAATCTATCGGGTACGAGGTGAAGGTGGATGATCGTGGCCGCACGATAGACACGGCTAACCTCGTAATCGCCGTCGATTATATCAAAGGGACCGATTTGGCCGGGGCTTCCATGGGCCATCAACAGGTATCGGAGATTGTACTGGGTAGAAGCTTGATGATGGCTTCGGATTGCCAGTCATGCCATAAAGTCAATGAACCGAGTGTAGGTCCTTCGTACGCCCTTGTGGCGTCCAAGTACAAAGGCCAGCGCGAGGCTACCAGTTACCTGGTTGAAAAAATCCTGCAAGGCAGCAGCGGTGTGTGGGGCGAAGTGGCTATGCCTGCACACCCCGATATGAAAGAATCCGAGGCTCGCCAGATTGTGCAGTGGGTCATGTCATTGGCGGATGACCAAACGGCTAAGCGGAAATCGCTTCCGGTCAAGGGCACCATCGTAGCCCGCCCGCCTGCTGGTGGTGATGACGAGCAAACGGTACTGCGGATTACCGCCCAATATACCAACAATCCAGGCATGGGCGTTCGGCCATTGTCGGGATCGAAAACCGTCAATTTGACCATGAAGCCCAAAACGGACTGATGGCATTGCAATTGACGGATGAGCAATGATCGGGTATTGGCGGCGTATTTCGGATGCCGATGGCAAACACCTGGCGGGTTTGGACCACCTCCGTGCGTTGGCTATTATCTTGGTGTTTCTCTGTCATTACCGTGCTTACGAGCGTCCGGGGTGGGTCGATGAAGTCGGCTTGTTTGGCTGGACCGGCGTTGACCTGTTTTTTGTGTTGAGTGGTTATTTGATTGGCAACCAGCTAATGCGCCAGCTCGATGCAGGCGCGATCCGCTTCGGCGAGTTTTACCTGAACCGCGCGTTGCGTATTTTTCCGGCGTATTTTCTCGTCGTATTCCTCTATTTTGCCTTTCCGTTCATCCGGGAGCGCGATGGCATCGCGCCGCTATGGCAATTCTTGACATTCACACAAAACTTTGACTTGGATTTTGGCAATGAGGGTACGTTTTCGCATGCTTGGTCGCTGGCGATAGAAGAGCAATTTTACCTGCTGTTGCCACTCACGCTGTGGTCACTTGCCGGATCACGGATTTGGCGTCATGGCCCCTGGATTTTTCTGGGTATTATGGTTTTTGGACTGTTGATTCGGGGGATCCTATGGCTCCAGGTCATGCAGCCTTTTTACGATGCCGCTATTACGGAGAATAGATTCGTGGCTTATAATAAATGGATCTATTACCCGACGTATAACCGGCTGGATAGCCTCGTGGTGGGCGTAGCCATAGCATCGATAATGAACTATCGTCCGCGTTGGTGTGCTTGGCAGGCCAGACGCGGTAACTTGTTGCTGATAGGCGGATTATTGTTGGTCGCGGTAGCATACTTCATTTTCCGGGGCGATCGGCTGACGTTTTGGCCGACTGTGGTTGGCTATCCCATATTGTCCGTTGCCTATGGGATGCTGGTCTTCGCTGCGCTTTCCCCATCCTGTATTTTGTACCGTGTCCGCTGGAGCGCGAGCGCTGTCATTGCGGCGTTGTCCTACGGCATCTACCTTTGCCACAAGTTTCTGAACCATCTGATGCAGCAGCCACTGGATGTCATTGGATTGGAGAAGGCCGGCAATACGCGTGTGTTGATCTGCGCGGTGGTCTCGGTATTAGGTGCTTTGTTGCTCAATTGTTTGGTTGAACATCCGTTTTTGCGTTGGCGTGCCCGCTTGAATAAGCGTGAATCCTAATCGAAGCGAGCGGCGTACAGTTTACGGTCGCCGGTGCTGTACAGCAAATAACGTCGGCCGTCCTTTCGCAATGGGCCGAAATAAAAATGGGAATGTCCTTCCAACGGAAAACCATCGACAATGGTTCCATCAGGGTTGAATACATAAATCAACCGGTTGCCTTCGGTCGCTATGCCGATCTGGTGTGCGCCATGGGCAAGCCTGAAAAACAGCGGTCGTGCCGCCAGGCGTTGCCCGAATTCGTAATGGTAGACCAAGCTCGTATCTTGATAAACGGATAGCTGCCCATGGTCTGTAAAAACCCAGTCTGGGATTGGGTTATCCGAGATGTTGACGAAGTCAACGGTATGCGTCGAAGTCCGTGGTCCGATGTGCTGCTCAGCATGCTGCCGCCCGAAAGTAAAGGTATGTACGGTGCCGGAGGTGTCTGTGGTAGCCACCCATGACCTATCCGGGTCGTCGGCCGGCAGGTACAGACCGATCGGATTCCGGGATATCGCACCGCGTCCACCGTCTTCGACGCTTATTGGCTGGCCGTTGCCGTTGAAGAAATACACCCGGCCGGCATCCGTGGCTGCGATGATGTAGTGTATATCGTTTACATGGGCGGTTTTTATATCAAATAGGATATCACCGGTAACCGTTTTATTGTCCCAGCCCCCTAAGCGCGATCCACGGCCATCATAGGCCAGTATGCGGTTTTTGGCGGGTATAAAAATGCGGACCTGCTGGTCATCTTCGTAAACGGTGGCACCGTGGGTCGCATCACGTGGAAGCACTAACGAGAATCCAGGCAGCGGATTGCCGTCGGTGTCTATCCGGTATAGCCTTTTTGCCGTGGTCAATACGATGGTGCTGTCTGTCAGTTGCCGGATCTTGCCCAATATTGGGCCCGGTAGTTGCGCATTCCACAGCTTCTGGCCATTGCTATTGATTGCATGGAGGATGTGACCGGCGTCCTGTGCCAGGATAAATTCGCTCGTATCGTTGTAATGGAACACCTCGGGATTAGTGATGAGGTTGCCGTTTAAGTCAAATGCCCATTCCTGTGCGGCGGCGGATGCCGCTTTGCGGGCGTATTTGGCATAGAAACTGGTGAATAAATTTCCGGCAGCGCCGGAGAGCTGGAACGACCATCCGTAAAACCGGTGGTAGCCAAAATTAGTGGTGTCGCGATAAGCCGCTGCAAATGGGGGATTCAGCCGCCTTGCAATGGTGTTCGCGGCGAGTTGATTGTTTACAAACCAGGTGACATTACTTTGGTTAGCCAGCAGGGATTCAAAATCAATATAGTCAAGGGTGGTGGCCAATGTTTTCCGTGCGGCATAATCCGCTGCAAATTGCCTGAGGGTAACGGGCTGGTTGGCGCAAACGAAATATTGGCCGACAAGCTGGAAATAAGGGCGGGCGAACGTTTTTAATGGATCCCCGAAACTATAATAGAGCAAATTGGAATGGTTGAGCCGGTACAGCCCTTCAGGGTAAGCGGTGCTGATCCGTCGAATGGTATTGGCAAAAGACAGGGAATCGCTGACTTTTATGATAGCGAGTTCTGCTTGATTGGCTAATTCGATCACCGCAAACTCGTTGCCCCATTCCGGTAGCAATTCGTCCTGCACAGACAGTGCCGATGCGCGTTGGATTAGCCGATGTTGTTCGAGCATCTGGTTGAGCTCTCCCCGGTCGGTAAGCAGCCGGGTGATGCCACTATGCAATGCCGTGAAGTCGCTGATGCCAAAGGTCAGATACGAAGCGGTATTGGCCGGAAATACGCTTGCCAAGGTCTGTTCAATAGGGCGTTGCTCGCGGTACAGCGATAAGTAAGCGGCGGTATCCCTATCGAGTGTACTATTGCCGCTGAACATCAGGGCATCACTTTTGAAATTCATATGTAACGCAGAATACCCAGACAGCCCATCCAAAAGCTGCTCGGTATGCTGAGGCGCGGTATGCATAGCACCGGTAGCCAAACCAAACAACTGGCCGTGGTTGATATACCAAGTCAGCGGTGCGTTTTTGTTGTCTATCCGCAAGAAATAGTCAATGGCCCCCGCAGCGAGCCGGGGAACATCTTGATTCAATGCATCGTTCAGCAGGGCTTCGCTGAAACTCGCCAACAATACATCTCCCGATTCTGCCACATAAAGCGCTGTACTATCGGGGAGTCGCAGCATGAAGGATTGCTGCGACAATGAATCCAGCCACCGTGGCTCATAGCGCCTGTCGATGCGGCGTACCGCGTCAAATAATACTTGTACAGGCAGGGATTCAGTAAGCGGGACCGCCATTAAATAGTTGAGTTGGTCTTCGCCGAGGTGGAAGGAGATCAGGATTTCCTGTCCGAGGGTATAAGGTGCAAGCTGTTCGTCGCGCAATAAGGTGTATTGGAGATCGCGGAGGCGCCGGCTATGATCATCGCCGAGTATCGCCCGAAATAGTTCAAAATCGGAGAAAACGCCGTCCACTGCCTCATCATTTTTGAAAGTCGCCATCATGACCGCATCTTCGGGGATGTGTAAAAAAGGCTTCCGCTTGGTTTGATCGCCCTTATTGAGGCTGGAAAAATAAAAAACAGAGGCGACCACCACGGCTATAAATGCAATCGATGTGACGATAATGGTATTCCTCATCTCCTGCAAACCTAACATAAAAAGTGCCGAAAGCGAAAATTTTTCGCAATTTTGTTGCTCTTGGAAACGTTGTTATATCGCTGCCGGACTTTATTAACTGTCTTGCAAATAACTCCAATTATGCCTATGTTTGGCAAATATTGCGATCAGATATTGGCCTTAATTAACTCATTGACGTACTGATGAATAAACGTATTATACTCACGGCTTCCTTTTTTGGTCTTGCTGCAGTCGTATTAGGCGCTTTCGGGGCGCACGGTTTGGAAGGGAAGATCAGTGAAGACGGTCTTGAGACCTGGGAGACGGCAGTGGAGTATCAATTTTATCATACCATCGCATTGCTGTTTTTGGCGACATTCTCACGGGCAAAAAATACATACATCCGGTTTTCCTTTGTTACCTTTACGCTGGGAATCCTCTTGTTTTCCGGCTCATTGTATCTGTTAAGTACGCGAGCAATTACAGCTGTTGGAAATCCGGCTATTCTTGGCCCGATCACGCCGTTGGGTGGGGTGTGTTTTATCCTGGGCTGGCTTGGCTTATTTGTGGCCACGATAAAGAACAAGGGATAACACGTTCCCGATTTTGTCTGATATGCTTGAATTTACGGAAGGCGATGTCAATATGCGTACCACATTGTTTGTCGATGTGGTATTGCCGTTAGCGATTTCCAAGACCTATACCTATCGGGTTCCCCATGAGTGGAATGCCAGGGTAGGGGTGGGCAAACGTGTCATCGTCCAATTCGGGAAGAACAAGGTCTATTCTGCCGTCGTCTACCGGGTGACCGATCAGGCCCCGGAACGGTATGAGGCGAAGTATATCCTTGATGTATTGGATGAGCGGCCCATTGTTGATCCGGTACAACTCCGATTGTGGGATTGGATAGCGTCCTACTACTTATGTACGTTGGGCGAGGTGATGCAGGCGGCTTTACCTGCGGCCCTGAAGCTGGCCAGTGAGACCAAGGTCATCGCGGCCCATCGCGAACCGGTGGATCGCAGCGAATTGTCGGATAAGGAATTTCTTATTCTGGACGCCTTGGATATCTCGCCTGAACTGAAAGTAAGCGATATCGTTAAACTCCTGGGCCAAAAAACCGTATTTCCCATCCTAAAGAAGCTGTTTGATAAAGGGTTGATTCTGATTTCGGAAGAAGTAATGCCGAAATATAAGCCCAAGGTCAAATTATTTGTTCACCTTCACGAGGACTACGCCGACGAGCTGGGCCTCCGGCTGTTGCTGGATTCGCTCAATAACGCGCCAAAACAACAGGACGCAGTATTGGCTTACATCCAGTTGCGCCGCCAGCAAGCCAAGGTAGCCAAGGCCGACTTGATGGAGGCCAGCGGCTGCAGTGCGGCGACCATCTCAGCGTTGGTAGAGAAAGGAATATTTGTGCAGGAGGAAAAAGCAGTCAGTAGGTTGGATGGCGAAGATGTCGAAATCGGCGGTGATTTTACGTTTAGTGCTGCGCAGTCGGATGCTTTTGAGCGTATCAAGGACCAGTTCAGTACCAAGGACGTCGTCTTACTGCACGGCGTCACCGCCTCGGGTAAGACGCAGGTGTATATCCGCTTAATGGAGGAGGTGGTCGCTCAAGGAAATTGCGTGCTGTACCTCTTGCCGGAAATTGCCCTGACGGCGCAGATTACCGAGCGGTTGCGGATGCATTTTGGCAACAAATTGGGCGTCTACCATTCCCGCTTCAGTGATAATGAGCGTGCCGAAGTGTGGCATAAAATACGCAACAACGAATATCAGGTTGTAGTAGGTGCGCGTTCGGCCGTCTTTCTGCCTTTTCAAGCATTGGGGCTCGTCATCGTCGACGAAGAACATGAAGTCTCTTACAAACAATTTGACCCATCGCCGCGCTACCATGCCCGGGATACGGCCATTTACCTGGGGCATATTCACGGCGCTAATGTGCTATTGGGCTCCGCGACACCGGCTATTGAGAGTTTTTACAATGCCCGGGCGGGCAAATATGGGCTGGTCGCACTCAAGGAACGCTTCGGGAATGCCAAGCTGCCGGAGATTATCACCGTTAACATCAGTGAAGAAAGCCGCAAGGGAAACATGTTTTCCTATTTCAGTACCACCCTATTGCAGGCCATGGAAGATGCGTTAGGCCGGCAGCAACAAATTATACTTTTCCAGAACAGGCGGGGGCACACCCCCCTTCTGCAGTGTAAGACCTGCGGCTATATTGCCAAGTGCATCCATTGTGATGTGAGCCTGACGTACCATAAAAGCAGCGGCAAATTGCACTGTCATTACTGCGGGTTCTCTGAAGACCCCATACAGGTATGTCCGGCTTGCGGTTCTACCCATATTGAGAGCAAGGGCTTTGGTACCGAGCGGGTGGAGGAAGAACTGCAGACCCTACTGCCCAATGCGCGGATAGGCCGCCTCGACTTGGATTCGACGCGCGGCAAACATGGGTTTGATCGGGTCCTGAACGCTTTTGACGAACACCGCTATGATATCTTGGTGGGTACGCAAATGGTCGCCAAAGGACTGGATTTTGGTAAAGTAAGCCTCATCGGCATTATCAATGCCGACGGACTGATCAACTATCCGGATTTCAGGGCCTACGAAAGAGCCTTTTCGTTGCTTGCGCAGGTGAGTGGCCGGGCCGGGCGGCGCAATGACAGCGGGAAGGTTATCATCCAATCGTACGCGCCTAATCACCGCATTATCCAACAGGTCATCCATAATGACTATGCGGAGATGTTCATGACGGAGGTGGCTGAGCGGAAAAACTACGCCTACCCGCCATTTTACCGGTTGTTTAAGATCGATGTCAAACATAAGGAGCAGCAGGCCGTGCATGATGCGGCACATCGGTTGGCCGCGGTTTTGCGCGAGGGGCTGGGGCCGCGTGTATATGGGCCCGAGGCACCGTTGGTGGCGCGGGTACGCAATTACTACATTTACAGCATCCTGCTTAAGGTGGAGCGCACAGGTACCAGCATGGTCAAGGTCAAAGAATTGGTTAAAGCAACCTTATTGCGATTCGAGGCAGACAAACTCAATAAAGGGATACGCGTACAAATTGATGTCGATCCCTACTGATTGATTAAGCCGAAGTTATACTGGAGGGTCACGGCGGCCACCGGCGAGAAAAAATACTCCCAGCGGTAGCGTTTGGTTTGCTCCGGATCGCCGGTAAACGAGTTGTCGGCATAGGTGTTGACCTTTTGGTACGAATACGCGATGTTGAAGTTTGCCTCGATACCGATAGCGACCCGCGGAACCACGTAGAGCTTGGTCCCGATGAAGGGCGAAAAGAGCACCGCATTTTTGTTGTCTTCGGCAAACACCACCGGATCCTGATCTTTGGTGTTGAACTTCTGGATCATAAAGCCCAAGTCGCCCCCGAAATACGGTTGAAAACGTGAGTAGTTGACGCTTTTTTCGGCTCCCACTTTGATAGCTGTATTGCGGAATTTGCCCGCTACTTCGGCACATCCATCGCATTCGTGATCAAACGTGATATCGTTGTTGAAATGAGTAGCTTGCAGGCGGTAAGCCACCTGGTTGTCGTTAATTTTGAAAAGGACACCATTAAACGACGAACGCAACGTGGGCGACTGCCCCGTTGGCTGGTTGAGCAATTGCGGGAACTGCTCGTAGGCGTACGTCCGCAGGGCTATGGTGTACCAGAAATCGGTATTAAAATTATATTGCTTTCTTTTGGGAATAATCGGATTGGGGTAGCTGACCGTATCAATTCGCGTTACTTGAGCAGCCAATTGATCGGCTGTAATACAAAGGATAGCAACTAAAAGAACATACCTCATGCGCAAAAAGTTTATACCGTGCGAAAATAGTAAATAAAATGATATATTAATGGAACGATAGCAGCTTCCCTGGATTAAGCCTGGGCAATACAGCCGATCGGCATTAATCTCGTTTAATATCCTTATTTTTGGGCCGTAATGGCATATAAATTTATTGACAACTATCGTGAACGCGGTGCCCGCAAGCAGTTGGTAGCACTGCTGAAGCGGCGGGGAATTGAAGACAAACAGGTTTTGGAAGCCATTGGCAAGGTGCCTCGGCACTATTTTTTTGATGAGACATTTTGGAACCAGGCGTATAAAGACATCGCCTTTCCCATCGGCGATGGCCAAACGATCTCACAGCCTTATACCGTGGCTTACCAAACAGAATTGCTTCACATCCAGCCCGGAGACAAGGTGCTTGAAATCGGCACCGGATCGGGGTACCAAACGTGTATCCTGCTGGAGCTTGGGGCAGATGTATATACCATTGAGCGGCAGGCCAACCTTTATAATCGAACCATTCAGGTGCTGCCATACATGGGGTATAAACCCCATTTTTTTCTGGGGGATGGGTCCAAAGGGATTCCGGACCATGCGCCTTACGATAAAATTTTGGTGACTGCCGGAGCACCGTTCGTGCCCGAGGTGATGCTTAAGCAACTCCGTATCGGTGGTGTCATGGTCATTCCGGTAGGGAGTGAAAAAGAGCAAAAGATGGTCACCATCCTTCGCGTTGGTGAGCAGGAGTACGAACGGATAGAGCTGGATACCTTCCGGTTTGTTCCTTTGGTAGGCGACCAGGCATGGTGAGCGTGAATACCCCGTCAGCATAATGAAAAAAACGACATGTCAGAAAACATTTACCAGCACTATCGTCAGCATATAGCCAATACCGAAGTTCAATTGACAGCGCTGCGCAGGGCGATAAACAACAATTCGCTGCTGCGCCTGGTGGCCATCATCTGCGGAGGGGCCGCACTGTTCATGGCCGTTCAATCCGAGCAACTGTGGCTTGTTCTGGCGCTTTTTTTTCTCGTTATTGTGCTGTTTATGGGCTTGGTGTGGCGGCAGAGTAAGCTGGAAGCACGCAAGGCTGCATTGGACGACTTTTTGGCTGTCAATCTAAACGAAATCGCCATTGCAGACGGCAACCCCAACCGGTATCCCCACGGCGAGCGTTTCATGGACCGCGACCACCCTTATACAGGCGACCTGGATGTATTCGGATCGTCGTCGTTATTCGCCAGGATCAACCGTTGCGCCACGGCGCAGGCCAACCGCTTGTTGGCCGGATGGTTGTCTTCGCCAGCCGGTGCGGCAACGATAGCCATGCGGCAACATGCCGTAAAGGAATTGGCCGGTGATACCGGCTGGAGCCAAAGGTTTCAGACCAAGTTGTGGTTTAACCTTCGGCATGGGATCGATTTTAAAACACAGTTTGAGCGCTTCTTAACTAATGAACAGGTCACATTGGGCAACTTCGTGCTGCGCCGCTATGTTAGCGCTGTTCCATGGTTGATGGCTCTGGCTGTCGGATTGGCCATTTTTGTACCTGCCTTTTCACGCATCGCAATTGTTCTTGCATTGGCACATTTTCTTATCGCGATTGGCCATGGAAGAACCATCAATCGTATTGCGGGGGAAGTCAACAAGGCCGGCCGGCTGCTCGGAGCTTTTGCCGCATCGTTTGAACTGATCGAAAGCCGAGCGTGGCAAAGCCAGTTGGGTGAGAAGCTGGCGTCATCACTCCATGCCAAAGGAAAGGACAAGCCAGTTTCCGCTGCTTTCCGCGAGCTTGGGCGATTGATTGACCGGCTGGATTACCGGTTGAATATGCTGGTAGGGGCCGTGCTCAACATGGTCGCCCTTTGGGATTTACGGCAGGCTTTTGCCATCCTCGAATGGCGCAAGCAATACGGTACGGATATGCTCAACGCATTTTATACCGTCGCCGAAATGGAAGGGTTGGTAAGCTTGGCGACCTTGAGCCGCAACCATCCGCAATGGGCTTTCCCGCAGGTATGTGAAGCGCCAAAGCCCACCGTGCAAGCCACCGCACTGGCGCATCCCCTGATTCCCGGCCATGCCGCCGTAACGAATGACTACCGGCAGGAAAATCATCGCGTGGCCCTTATCACGGGCTCGAATATGGCCGGGAAAAGTACGTTTCTGCGCACCGTGGGGATAAATGCCGTATTGGCATTTTGCGGGGCACCCGTCTGCGCCCGGGAGATGCGACTATCGACGTTCCATTTAGTCACCTACATGCGTATCGCCGATTCACTGAACGAGAGTACCTCTACGTTCAAGGCCGAGCTCAACCGGATAAAGCTGGTGTTGCAGACTGTAAAAAACCAAGCCGATACGTTTTTCCTCGTCGACGAAATGTTGCGTGGTACCAATTCCATGGATAAATACCTGGGGTCAAAAGCGATTATCAAGCAATTGATTGCAGATGGAGGCGTGGGCATGGTGGCCACGCACGATTTGCAGCTCGCCAAACTGGCCGATGACTATCCCGGTGTGCTCGCCAACTACCATTTCGATATCCAGGTAAAAGGAGACGAGATGCTTTTTGACTATAAGCTGAAATCCGGCGAGTGTACGATTTTCAATGCATCCCTGTTATTAAAAGGGATAGGGATAAATATTAATTAGTTAACTGTCATGATCATGAGCGATGCCGCAAACCTGTCCGTAGCCGAACGCATTAAACAATCCGAAACCCACATCTTTAAGGCGGTTTTCCCAAATACCACTAATCATTACGATACGCTGTACGGCGGTACGGCCATGGCATTGATGGATGAAGTGGCCTTTATCGCCGGGACCCGGTTTTGCCGGAAGCGATTGGTGACCGTTTCGTCCGATCGCATAGATTTCACCAAGCCGATACCGGCCGGAACGATTGTGGAACTGATAGGGAAGGTAGTACACGTGGGGCGCACCAGCCTCAAAATCGAAGTGGAGATTTTCGTCGAACAGATGTATGAAGATCACCGTGAACTAGCGATAAAAGGCACCTTTACTTTTGTGGCGATTGATGAGCATAAAAATCCGGTCCCGGTGCTGGGGTGACCCTGGCTACGGGATATTCCGTTTTACGGGCGGTAGTTTTTCCAGTTCTTCTTCGGCGAAAACCCGGTAGTGTACCTGAAACGTTTTTCCCAGTGGCGTTTCCAGCGAAAACCCGCCTGCGCCAAAACCATCGGTCACATCCAGCGTGAAATGGGCATGTTTCCAATATTCGAAAAGGTCTTTGTCTACCCAAAATTCGTAACCTTCCACGGTGCCGATGCATACATCGTTGGTGCGGGGAAAGAATCCGCCTTTTTCAAAACATTGGGGCTGTGTACCTTCACAGCAGCCGCCGGCTTGGTAAAACATGAGGTCGCCATGCGTTTCGGCGAGCTGTCTGACGAGGGCCTTTGCGTTGTCTGTGGCGTCGAGGCGCTGCATTGTTGTTTTCATGGGCTATACCTTTGCTGTTGGTCAGAACGGATGATTCAAGGATTTGGAGTGCCGTATGGCTCAACCGGTAGGCAATTGCCTGCCGGTTGAGCGGGAGCCATTGGGGCGTCCCACGGTTGGAGGGTCAGAAGAACCCAAGTTTGTTTTTACTGTACGAGATCAGGATATTTTTCGCTTGCCGGTAATGGTTGAGCATTAGCTTGTGATTTTCCCGTCCATAGCCAGATTGCTTGTAACCCCCGAATGGTGCACCCGCCGGATAGCTGTGGTAGTGGTTTACCCATACGCGGCCCGCCTGTATGGCCCTCGGCACTTGGTAGAGCTGATGGGCATCCCGCGTCCAGACGCCGGCTCCTAAGCCGTAAAGCGTGTCATTAGCGATTTCGATGGCTTCTTCTTCCGTTTTGAACGTCGTCACGGCCAAAACGGGGCCGAAAATCTCTTCCTGGAAGATGCGTTGCTTGTTGTGTCCTTTGAAAATGGTGGGCTTGATGTAATAGCCCTGCTCCAGATCGCCGCCAAGGTGGTTTATTTCACCTCCGGTAAGTACTTCGGCACCTTCTTCCTTGCCCAGCTTAAGGTAGGCGTTGATTTTATCAAATTGTATTTTGGACGCTTGGGCACCGATTTGCACCGTTGTATCCAGGGGGTTGCCGGTCTTGATGGCTTCGGTGCGTTGGATAACGCGTTCGATGAACCGGTCGTAGATGTCCTCCTGGATGAGCAGGCGCGACGGGCAGGTGCATACTTCCCCTTGATTGAAGGCAAAGAGGACCGCGCCTTCGACGGCCTTATCCAAGAACTCATCATCATGGTCGAGCACCGAGTTAAAGAAGATATTCGGTGATTTGCCTCCCAGTTCCAGCGTAACCGGGATAATGTTTTCGGTAGCATATTGGGCCACCAGCCGTCCGGTAGCGGTCGATCCGGTGAAGGCCGCCTTGGCTACCTTAGGGTGGGTCACAAGATGCCGGCCCAACTCCGCCCCAAATCCATTGACAATGTTGACCACGCCTGCGGGCAGTAGATCCCCGATAAGTTCGAAGAGCACCAGGATGGATGCTGGTGTGCTTTCAGCGGGCTTGAGCACGACGGTGGTCCCTGCCGCCAATGCCGGCGCAAGTTTCCACACCGCCATCAGCAAGGGGAAATTCCAGGGGATAATCTGCGCCACGACGCCGATGGGTTCGTGTACGATCAGTGACACGGTGTGGGCATCAAGCTCGGACAGCGAACCCTCTTCAGCACGGATAACGCTGGCAAAATAACGGAAATGATCCGCCGCCAGTGGGATATCAGCATTCAGCGTTTCGCGGACAGCTTTGCCGTTTTCCACCGTTTCGACGGCCGCAAGGAAGTCCAGGTTGGCCTCGATGCGATCCGCGATTTTATTGAGGATGATGCTCCGCTCCGTGGCGGATGTCTTGCTCCACGTCTTGAACGCTTCAGCTGCGGCATCGACAGCCAGATCCAGGTCTGCAGCGGTGGAGTGGGCCACTTGGGTAAATGCTTTCCCGTCGATAGGAGAAATATTGTCAAAATACTTGCCGTTGACAGGGGGTGTCCACGTGCCGTTGATGTAATTGTCGTATCGTTCTTTGAACGATGGTCTTTCGATTAGTGCCATAACGATTTAATATTAATTTAATAATTGGTGAACATGTTTTTTCGAAGGTAACAAGAAGGCCGTGTTTTACTGAGCACTATCCTATCATGTGATAGCACAAAGCTATCGTATCGCATGCAGGCAGAAGGTATTGCATTTTCGTGACACAAAAGCAAGGGCATGTGGGTTATCTTTGGTAAAAACCAAGCGATGAACCGTAAAAATACATTACGACCATTGCCATTGAGCAGTCAGCGCGAGTTGCGTACGCTCGTGGAAAACCGGCGTGCATACACGCTCAACAGCTGTGAGCTGAATGTCTTTGAGACGTATAAGCGGAGTGAGCTGGTGCCCCTCCAGTTCGATGACCTGGTGATTACGAGCATGCTGCGCGGTAAGAAGGTGATGCACCTGTTCGGGAAGCCGGGGTTTGATTACTTACCCGGCGAAACGGTCATCGTACCGCCATCGGTGCGGATGGAGATCGATTTTCCCCTTGCGTCTGATAACGAACCAACCCAATGTACGGCTTTGGCTATTGGAAGGAAGCAAATTGCCGATACCATCAACTACCTCAATGAATACCACCCGCGTAGTTTGGGAGCGTTAAACTGGCAGCTGACGTTTGATAAATATCATTTCTATAACCATACGGAGCTGGCCGTGCTGATCAATAAATTGATTGCCATCAGCACGAGCGGGGATGTACATAAAGATGTGCTCGCAGACCTTACCCTGAAGGAGCTGCTCATCCGGATCATCCAGTTGCAAAACCGGTATACGGCAACGGACGCCACCCAGCCGGACAGCCGGATAGGGCAGGTGGTTGCTTATATCAGGCAGCACATAGCCCATTCCCTGAGTGTAGACGAGCTGAGCCAGGTCGCCCACATTAGCAAACCACATTTCTACCGTGCATTTAAGCATGAAATGGGTATCAGTCCCATGGAATTTGTTATTCTGGAGCGGATAAACCAAGCCAAGCAGCTGCTGGCGGCCGGCAGTACAATAAAAGAAGCCTGTTTTGGGTCGGGCTTCAATAACCTGAACTATTTTATCCGGATATTCAAGAAGCATGAGGGGATAACCCCGGGGGCTTATCGTCTATTGCTGACGAAATAAATCCGGGTATGGCCGGGTTGTTTATCCTTTCATCACCCGGGCCAGTTCGCGTTTGGTATCCCGCTCCTTGATGGTTTCCCGTTTATCGAAGTCTTTTTTACCTTGGGCCAATGCGATTTCCACTTTGGCAAATCCCCGTTTGCTGATGAACATGCGCAGGGGAATGATGGTAAACCCACGCTCTTCGCTTTTCGTTTTTAATTTTTTAAGTTCTTTTTTTGTGAGCAGCAGCTGGCGGTCGCGCTTGGCCTCGTGGTTGTAGAAGGATCCGTGTGAATATTCGGCGATGTGCATGTTGCGGATATACAGGCCATCGTCAAAAAATGAACAGAAGGAATCATTGATGTTGGCTTTGCCCTCCCGTATGGACTTGATCTCCGTACCAAGAAGACGGACGCCGGCTACGTAGGTATCCAATATATGGTACTCAAAAAAAGCCTTCTTATTTTTGATATTGATATCTGATGATAGTGCCATAGCGTATTTATATAGTGTATAGCGTATTCATTGCGTACGGCTTACCGCTTAAAAAAGCTTAAACCGGTTTACAATAAATGTTTTGAGCGACCTTGTCCGAGATATTGATGCTTGTGCCGTTAATGGCCAACGTCATGGAGTGGTCAAATTCATATCGGTGCAGGACCGCCACCTGGCTGTGAATGCCGATGCCGATTTGGCTTACGTATTGCAGAAACGGCGGACTGTTGTCTTTTACCGCGACAATCGTGTATTGCTTGCCTACGCTGGCCTCGGCGAGCATAAACCGGGCCTCGCTGGCATAATCGCCATCGGCCGTGGGAATAGCGTCGCCATGCGGGTCAAATTGCGGAAATCCTAGAAACTTGTCAAGCCGTTCCACCAACTTTTCGGATTTGATGTGTTCCAACTGCTCGGCGACATCATGTACCTCATCCCAGCTGAAGCCCAGTTTATCAAATAGAAACGTTTCCCAGAGCCGGTGTTTCCGGATTATGGCTACCGCCAGATCGCGCCCTGTGTCGGTAAGTGATATTTTGCCGTACTTTTCGTAATTGACAAGCTGTTTTTCCTTTAATTTCTTGAGCATATCGGTAGCCGTAGCCGGTCGTACGTTGAGCGTGCCGGCCAATTGGTTGGTGCCCGTTTCACCTGCACCGTCGTGTTCGCCGGTGAGACGGAGCAACGCCTTCAAGTAATTTTCCTCGGTATCGGATAGCATACTTGCAAAGGTAGGTAAATTGTCAGGAATATGGCACCATCATAAAAAAGGCGTTGGGATGATTGCCCAACGCCTCGTTATATAGTTGGCGGTGTCGGTTTATACACCAACGCCCAATTCTTCTGCTATGGCTTTCCCGATTTCTGCTGGCGATTCTACCACGCGAATGCCGCATTCGCGCATAATTTTCATTTTTGCAGCGGCCGTGTCCTCTGCTCCGCCCACGATAGCTCCGGCATGGCCCATACGACGCCCCGGGGGCGCTGTTTGGCCGGCGATAAAGCCGACCACCGGTTTGGTGCCATGTTCTTTAATCCAGCGCGCGGCTTCAGCTTCCATGCCACCGCCGATCTCACCGATGACAATGATGCCTTCGGTCTCTGGGTCGTTCATCAGCAATTCCACGGCTTCTTTGGTCGTGGTGCCGATGATGGGGTCGCCGCCGATACCAATGGCCGTGGTGATGCCCAATCCGGCCTTGACCGTTTGATCAACAGCCTCATAGGTGAGTGTACCCGATTTGGATACTACACCTACCGAGCCTTTTTTGAAGATAAATCCGGGCATGATGCCGATTTTTGCTTCGTCAGCAGTGATGATGCCGGGGCAGTTCGGCCCAATGAGCCTTGATTTTTTGTCGCCCAGATAAGATTTTACCTGAATCATATCCTTAGTAGGGATACCCTCGGTAATGCATACAATGACTTCGATGCCGGCGGCAGCAGCTTCCATGATAGCGTCTGCAGCAAAGGCCGGTGGAACAAAGATAATGGACACATTAGCGCCGGTTTGATCTACAGCTTCCTGTACAGTGTTAAACACCGGACGTTCCAAATGTGTCTGCCCGCCTTTGCCGGGTGTCACGCCACCCACCACATTGGTGCCGTATTCAATCATTTGCGAAGCGTGGTAGGTGCCTTCGTTGCCCGTGAAGCCCTGTACGATTACTTTCGAATCCTTATTTACTAATACACTCATTGCTCTGGTTTTTTGTACCGCAAACTTAGATAAAATTGCTTTGATATGCAAGTTTGTCTTTACCCCGAATTCGTTGCGGACAGATAAAGCTTGCTATAAAAGCTCCACAACACGATACCGATAGATACGGCGATGTTGAGTGAGTGCTTGGTGCCGGATTGGGGAATTTCGATGCATGCATCCACGAGGGACATCACCTCGTCGGCCACGCCGTGTACTTCATTGCCGAATACCAACGCATATTTTTGGGTGGTTAACGGGGGGAATTGCTGGAGCGGGATGCTGCCTTTGGCCTGTTCCACAGCCAGAATCCGGTAGCCTTCTTCACGAAGCAACTGGATAGCCTGCGCCGTATTTTCTGCGTAGCTCCACGCCACGGATTGGGTAGCACCAAGTGCAGTCTTTTCGATTTCCCGGTGGGGCGGCGTGCCCGTAATGCCACATAATAATATCCGTTCGAGTGCGAAGGCGTCTGATGTACGGAAAGCCGAGCCCACATTGTGCATGCTGCGCACATTGTCCAGCACTAGCGCGACAGGCAGTTTTTCCTGTTCCTTGAATGCCGCGACTGATGGCCGCTGCAATTGATCCATGGATAATTTCTGCATGCGGCAAAGATAGAGAAAGTTTGGGAGCCCGGTAGCGTAGGGGGGACGGCAGCTTTCGTTTGTTTCAGGCGATGGGCTTTTTGACTGGAACGCTCATTGACTGGAACGCTCACTCCGTTCACGCTCCTAGGCCAAAAAAGCCCACCGCCGGAAACAACGCTCAAGAAACAACGTTGATCGGCCAAGGGTTGAACGTGCCGTGCACCCCGAAGCCCGGCGATGGTGAAATTTTTAGGATTTGTTTTGAATATTAAAAAGAAGGTGGTAACTTTGCGGTCTGAAAATTGAAATAGAACTATTAAGCTAAATAGATGGCAAATCATAAATCAGCACTTAAAAGAATTCGGTCCAACGCTGCGAAGCGTTTACGGAACCGTTACCAAGCGAAGACAACGCGTAATGCAATCAAGAAATTGAGGACGACAACCAATGCCGAAGAGGCAAAAGCACTGTTGCCCCGGGTGATTTCTATGCTCGACCGTTTGGCAAAGAAAAACGTCATCCATAAAAATAAGGCTTCCAATAATAAGTCGAAGCTGACCAAACATGTGAATAGCTTGTCATAATACTACAGATATCATAAGCGAGAAGCCGCCCTGGATAGCAGAGCGGCTTTTTTTTTTGTGCTTCGCTGGCGCTGGCCGGTCACCGGGCGCCTTTCCGCAACCGTTGCAGCACCTGCTGGAGTTTTGCCTTGTCCTGCATGTACGGTTCCAAGTCGAGCAACTCCACTTTCCGGAAATCAATAGGATGGCTTTCACTCTGTAGTGAGATGTATCCACTGCTCAGCAATTTGCCATCCTCCTTCACGGCCGGGTCATAGTTGGATACGCTTCCGCCGCCTATCTGAGGCTTATAATACGTCAGCACCGTATCGCCTTCGAGTATGTGATGCACCACGGAATCTGCCAACACGAGAAATTCAGCAGTTACCCATTGGTCACCATGATAAGTCTTTGATGACGAATTGGTACAATGCGGGGTAAACAGCTCACCATCAACTTTCATCAGTACATTGGTGCCGGGTGTGCATAGGTTGCTGGTAGTCCGTTCGTTTGTGCCATCACCGCCAAGCAGCTGACCTTCGATGGAAATCGGGAAGTCCTGGTCTTTGAGCATCGTCTGCGGATCCTGTCCATGCAGCATGGCGCCGCTATTGCGCCAAGCCCAACCTTCGCCGCCGGGAGCCTGCTCGCCGGTAAAGCGGTATTCTACGCGAAGGAGATACGCCGAGTAAGGCGTGTTGTAGTGAATGTGGCCATACTGGAAGTCGAAGTCCGTATAGCCATCATACCGTACTTTCAGCATGCCGTCTTCCACACGGAATGTATTGGCGTAGTTTTCGCCGACTTCGTGTTTAGCAATTTTTACGGTCCAGTCGGTGAGGTCTTTGCCGTTAAAGAGCTGGATCCATTTCAACTCGTCATGATCATTGGCGCCTGTGCAGGCTGTTACTGCTGAAGCAAGTGCTGCAGCAAGGATAAGGGGTGCTTTCATAAAGGGTGCTTTCATGTAATCGCCATTGAGGTTAGTGTCAATTGATTTGTGTTATTTGTACCATAGCCCACGGTGCTTGACATATTCACTCGGCCTTACGCCGATGATTTTAGTAAAGGTATTGCTGAAGGTGGGCAGGCTGCTATATCCCACTTTTGAGGCCACTTCATTGATGCTGAGCTTGTCATCAAGTAACAATTTCAAGCCTTTCAGCATCCGTAAAATGGTAAAATACTGGATAAAAGACATGTTGAGGTCCTTTTGGAATAAACGCGCTAATGACCGTTCGCTTACGCCGAAATGATCGGCAACATGTTTAAACCCGATGTTGTCGGCAACATGCTCGTCGAGGTATTCCACGATTTTTACCAGCCGGCTATCGCCCGGGTAGGGCAGTGCCAGCGGTAAAGCGCCCCTGCCAAGCTCAGGAAGCAACATTTTGAATGCCTTGGCGATACTGTACCTGCTTTCCTCTTCCGGGCGGATGTTGCCGTTCCAGCGGTTGGTAAACATCATCAACTCCATCAATAAATTGTCGACCGGATAGATAGCCGTTTTGGAAAAAAAAACGTCATCGCATGCAGATACCGGAAAATACAGGTTGCGCATGATGACCTTGGGTGTGCTGGGATGAATACTATGCCGTACACCGGCCGGAATCCAGATGTAGTGCCTTGCAGGTAAAAAATAAGACTGTTGAGGGGTGTTGAGGTATACCACGCCACCCTCCGTGTAGAGGAACTGGCCTTTTTTGTGCTCGTGCTCGGGAATGAATTTTTCGCCCATCACGGCGTGATGGCAATAAATCGTATCCGGAAAACGATCCACTTCCGTAATATAATACCTGCTTACGTAATGTCCCATCCGCTGCTATAATCGCTTTTTGTGGGCTAAAATAAGCAGAAAATACGACTGTTTGTCTAAAACGGATAAAAATATGACGTCAAACGATAACTGTAGCGGACAGATAACCCTTATTATTGCAAGGAGATAAAAATAAATGCCATGTCATACGAAAGAATCAAAGCCGAAGAATTGTTTGATAAGGTCGTCAACGCCGAGCAGGCCGCCCAGCTGTTCCAGCACGGTATGGTGGTGGGAGCAAGCGGGTTTACGAAAGCCGGTGACAGCAAAGTGGTGCTCGACGCATTGGCCAAACGTGCGGAAAAGGAGGAGTTGAAAGTGACGTTGATGACCGGCGCCTCATTGGGGCATGACACCGACGCCAAGCTTACCCGTGCGGGCGCACTGGCCAAGCGAATGCCGTTTCAGGTAGACCGGATACTTCGGGAAGCAATCAATAAAGGAGAGGTGTTGTTTATCGACCAGCACCTCAGCGAAAGTGCCGAACTGCTGCATAACCAATGTCTTCCCCCGGTGGACATTGCCGTGATAGAAGCAGCCTTCATTGAACGTGATGGGAGCGTCGTGCCAACGACTTCGGTAGGCAACTCGGTGACGTTTCTCAGTTTAGCCAAAAAAATAATCATCGAGATCAATACCAAAGTGCCCGAATCCATTTACGGCCTGCACGATATTTTCCAGCCGGAGAATTATCCACACCGCAATGTGATTCCAATTGTGGCGCCGGAGAATCGTATTGGCAGGCGTTCCATCCCGGTTGATATCAACAAGATCGCCGCCATCGTATTTACCGATATCCAGGATAGTCCGGCTGATATTGCCCCACCGGATGCCAAGACCACGGCCATCGCCCAGCATTTGCTCCGGTTTTTTGAAGATGAAGTCAAAAAGGGCCATCTTACGGATAGGTTACTACCCTTGCAGGCCGGTATTGGCAAAGTAGCCAATGCGGTGCTATCCGGTTTCAAGGACAGCAATTTTTACGACCTGCGGATGTTTTCGGAAGTTTTGCAAGACAGTACGTTCGATTTGCTGGATAGCGGAAAGATGAGTTTTGCTTCAGCATCTTCAATCACCGTTTCGTCCGAATGCTATGACCGGGTTTTCAGTAATTTGCAGAGGTATAAAGACCGGATTGTGCTGAGACCGCAGAACATCAGCAACACACCCGGTTTAATCCGCCGTCTGGGGGTCATCGCGATTAATACAGCCATCGAGTTTGATATCTACGGGAACGTCAATTCGACACACATCGGCGGTACAAACATCATGAATGGCATAGGCGGTTCGGGTGACTTTGCAAGAAATGCCTACCTCAGCATTTTCGTGGCCCAGGCTGCTTCCAAGGATGACAATATTTCACATGTGTTGCCTATGGTATCACATGTCGATCATACCGAGCATGACGTCGATATCCTGGTCACAGACATCGGGCTTGCTGACCTGCGCGGCTTGGCTCCCCGCGAACGTGCACAAACGATTATCGACAACTGTGTGCATCCGGATTACCGGGAGGCTTTGCAGTCTTACTTTGACCGGGCCCAGGCATTACGGGGAGGCCATACGCCGCATATCCTTGAAGAAGCATTCAGCTGGCACACCCGATTTAGGGAAACAGGCAGTATGAAATAAATGTTTTTTTATCTGGCCGGTACACTGCCGCGTTAATGTCGTTTTAATGTCGCTGGCGATTTTTAATCAAGTTCTAATGGTTGTTTAAGTTTCGTTTAATGGGCGGCAGGTAGTTTTGCGGTTCGTGCAAACCACACTTTTCGAAAGCATTTCAGTGGACGCGTTGAATAAAACGGATATAACCCATGCGAAAGAAATTTATATACGGCGCTGTAATTATTGTTTCCACGGTGTTGGCCGTGAGACTCCTGTGGCCGCCGATATTATGGAGTCTGGTGGTCTTAGGCCCCCTGATTGGATTGGGCATCATGGATATTGTCCAGACCAGGCGTGCCATTCGGCGGAACTTTCCGTTGCTCGGGAGGTTGCGTTATTTATTTGAAAGTATCCGCCCTGAAATCCAGCAGTATTTTGTGGAGAGCGATACAGACGGACGTCCATTTAACCGGCTTCATCGCAGTGTGATCTATCAGCGGTCCAAACGTGAACGCGACACCACCGCCTTCGGTACGCAATTGGATGTGTATGCCAATAACTACGAATGGTTGAGCCACAGCATTAATGCACTTGACTATTTTAAGGTGAATGAAAAGCCGCGGGTAACGGTAGGCGGGCCGCAATGCCGACAGCCGTACTCCAGCAGCGTCTTCAATATCTCGGCGATGAGCTACGGTTCTTTGAGCCGAAACGCAATTGTCGCGCTCAATGAAGGAGCCAAAATCGGTGGGTTTTACCACAATACCGGCGAAGGAGGACTGACGGATTACCACCTGCGTGGCGGCGGCGATGTCGTGTGGCAGATCGGCACCGCATATTTCGGATGCCGGCATCCCGACGGGCGTTTCAACCCGGAGGCATTCAGCCAGAAAGCACGGCATCCGCAGGTTAAGATGATCGAAATCAAGCTTTCCCAGGGTGCCAAGCCGGGCCATGGGGGCATGCTCCCCGCGGCGAAGGTGACGGAAGAAGTGGCGCGCATACGGATGGTGGAACCGGGAAAGGATGTGGATTCACCACCGTATCACCGTTCGTTTTCCACGCCGATCGGCTTGCTGGGGTTTGTGAAAGAACTGCGTGAACTGTCGGACGGCAAACCTGTCGGCTTCAAGCTTTGCATTGGGCATCGGAGTGAGTTTGTAGCCATCTGCAAAGCCATGGTGAAGACCGGTATCTATCCGGATTTCGTGGGCGTGGATGGAGGAGAGGGCGGCACAGGTACCGCACCCCTTGAGTTTTCCAACTCGGTGGGCATGCCGCTGCGCGAGGCGCTGGCCTTTGTGTACGATTGCCTGACGGGCTTTGACCTCAAACGGCACATCAAGATCATCGCCACGGGCAAGGTGGCTACCGGGTTTGATCTGGTAAAGAATTTTGCGCTTGGGGCCGATATCTGCAACAGCGCTCGGGGAATGATGATGGCGCTGGGTTGTATACAGGCGCTGGAGTGCAACGCCAACACCTGCCCGGCGGGCGTGGCCACGCAAGACCCCGAACTGATGAAGGGGCTGGTGGTCGCCGACAAAAAGATACGCGTGGCTAACTTTCACAATGAAACCGTGAAAGCTGCCGGTGAGCTACTGGGTGCGGCAGGTATCCAGCATCCGGACCATATTCACCGCGTCCATATCCATCGCCGCGTATCGCCGAACCGTGTGGAAACCTATCTCGACAGTTACCCTTACATTCCCACAGGTAGTTTGCTGGCTGAACCTTACCCGCCGTCGTTCGAGTTCCTGATGAAAATCAGCTGTCCGGAATCATTCGAGCCCGATTTCAATGAAGTGGATTTCGGGGAATATGCGTGGGCGAAGAAGCCGATGACAGGTTAATCATGCTTGACTCGTCCCGCCTTCAATTCAAATATGCCTTGTTTATTTAGTTGCGCACGATAGATAAGCCCAGCGTCCTTTGCCGGCGGGCAGGAGGTGCTTTGTCAACGTGTAACCCCGAGTGGCGATGTCATAACATACCAAATCTTCCGAACCGTCGGGGTTAGCCCGGATAAATTCATTGGGTCTGGTTGTGCGCATGTCGTGGTAAAACATGGGAATCCCTTTCCTGAATGCCTCGCGATACCGGTCGTCCGTCACATTGGCTGTACGCCGGCAGATCTCCGCTACGGTTAAGCTATTGAGAAAGACTTGCGCTATAGGGCCTTTCTGGTTTTCCCGCACGGTCTGTTTGCGTGGAGCACTATCGTCGGATAGCGAGCCTGAAGATAAACGTTGCTCGTTGCTTGGTAGCTTCATGGTGCAAGTTTCGGGTACGCCAACAGTCATGTGATACGATATTTCAAGGATGTGCCGGATGGAGCACTTTCCTTGCGTTATGTACGGTAAAGATCATGAAAACAATAGGTTTTGTGGGTGTTCAAAATAGCTATATTCCTATCATTTTTTCTGATTTGCTTTTGCTGGAACGGCATCATTGCGCATTGCGCGAATGTCGGGATGCCGCGGAGCAGGGTAACGGTTCGCGGTGTCTTCCGCCGTCGTCGAAGAGGGAAGGCCGTTACCTTTTGTGTTCGAACAGCGGCTGGCCATCTTTCGTAAGCCGCAGTACCCCGTGGTGTTCGGTATAGCGATACCGATCGTTGCTATACCGGACACCGGATGCCGTGGCGTCAGCTTCCAGCCATATCGTGTCGCTTTTCAGGATGAACATGGCTATACCAGCGGCTTTGTCGAAAGTCATCGTCAGTGTATCGCCCCGCGCATTTGTTGCCGAACGGGTTACGATATCGTAGCGGGAGGTGATTGCTGCATTGGCGTTGCCAGCCGGTTCGGGGTCGTAGCCGGCCGATTGGCAGGAAGTGATAAAAAGTGCTCCGGCCAGGAGTACAATGATTAATAGGCTCTTCATTGTGTATGCTTAAAAAAATCTCTGGAGTGGAGGGCTCCACCCCAGAGAACATCTACCTTATTGAAAACACTCCCTGAATGGGAGCCGCTGCAAAAATGCGAATCGTGGATGGGGTTTGTGGGGTTCAAAAATGTTGTTTTCATGTCTTTTTTCCGGAGTAACCCCAAAAAAGTTGCTTCGTACATTGGCCATGCGTGGTTTACGCGTCTTCCCTGATGTAATGTTCAATGGCTTCAAGCATCGCTATCGGCTGGTCCTTTGGAAATACGGACAATGCCCCGTTTCCTTTGAACTGATCGATCGCTTGCCTGTCTTCGGTTGACGTGTATCCGAATAGTTTTATCGACGGAAACCTCCCCGAGAGTTCGTTGGCCGTCGTGATTCCATCCATTTCGGGCATATGAAGGTCAAGTATACAGGCCCCGGGAAGCGTTTGGAGCTTGCAAAGCTGGTTTATTAAAGACAGGCCGTCTTCAGCCACGGCAATAAGCTCAAAAGCAGGGAGGCTTTCGACCAACATGCTGATGGCTCTCCGCTGGAAGGCGCAATCATCTGCCAGAACAAGCTGTATTTTTTCACTAAGTGTTGCCATCATGCGCCCTTCGTCATTAAGTGATTGACCATCATGCAGCGTTGTTCGCCCGCTGGGTTGGTTTTTTCCGTTAGCTTATTGGTTCGATGGTGCAGGTCGAGTTCGTTCCTGAAGGCCGACGGGATCCTGCCGGTATGTTTTTTGACAAACCGGCGGAAGTTACTCTCTTCGGCAAACCCCATTTCGTACGCGATTTCCGATATGGACAGGTCACTGTTCCGTATGCAATGAAGCGCTGCCGTCAGTACGATATCCGTTATGACCCGCTTAGCCGACTTGCCCAGGATCTGGTAGCAGAGATCGGAGAGCTTTCGGGGGGCGATATGCAACTGTTGGGCATAGTAGGCCACGTCAGTATGTTGCTGGCAGTGCTGATTCACGAGGATTAAGAATGTATTCACCGTACGGTTCGGCGAAAATGCCCGGTTGCTGATAGTTGCCGGTTCCAACTGCAACCACAGGAGCCCTTCCAGTAGCAGGTATTCTACGCAAGCATGAGCTACAGCGGCATACAGGTTGGTGTGTTTGTCCGGACACCTTTCAAGCCGGTTATTGATCATCCGCCTGAAATCGGTTTCCGTATCGCCCGTGCCGGCCACCTGCAGGGCTTTCTCTTTATCATAATAAAGTGCAGAGTTGAGGATGTACGAGTCCGATCCGGACCGCTCATAAAACGATGAGGTGAAGGAAACGACAAAACCACGGCTATCTTCAACGGACAACATGCGTATCGTCTTTGTCGGACGGATAAACACAAGTTTGTCACCGGGTACTTCGTAATGCTGCGATCCGATAGCGAGCTTCAACGGTGTGAACGTTCGGATGACGGTGAAATAACCGGCATCACCATCGTCCTGCACATGTGGGCTTTCCATCGTATAAGCCTGGAGTGACAATAGCTGGAATTCATGCTGCGTTTTTTCCATGTTGCCAATGTTCGGGTAACCAAATGTGGATGGTTACGAGACACTGCAAACGTCCGACTATTGTTGCGCCTATACAAACATAACACTATCAGTTTTCGTAAAAGTGATACAGTTAGAGTGGTTATGGACAGTTTCATGGAGCTGAACGCCTTTTTTCCTGCTCCTGGGATAGTCTGCTAATGAACTGAGACGGGGAGATGTTGGTTTCCTGTTTAAACATCTGCGCAAAACGACTATGCGATGAGTAACCTGAGAGCTCAGCAAGGTAGTTAATTTTGTAGTTCAGGAACTCGGGGTTGTCGATCATCTTTTGGATGATAAATTTGATGCGCAAACTGTTTAAGTAGTCGTTGAAGTTTTTGTTTCGGTGGTTTTGCAAGATGTGATTGACGTACCGGGTGTTGGTGCCCATGAGGGCGGCCAGTTTGGATATCGTGAAGTTCTTTTCCGTGAAGGCTGTCCCGGTTTCGAAAACGACGAGTTTGTTCAGCAACTCCCTTTCGGTATCTTCGGCGAGCAGGCGGTTGTTGCCGTTTTCCCGACGGACGTGTGATTGATCCGTTTGTTTTTCCCGCATCTGCGTGTTGAGTTCCGGGTTTTTATGTGCCGCTATGATTCGCTCGAAGTTGGCCCGTGCCTTTTTATTTTTTTTCTGAAAAATGATGACCACGACAATGATCCAGCAGCGTGAGTGCCAAAAGCACGAGCAGCAGATCGCTCTTGCTTTTGAGCAAGTCAGCGTTGGCTTTCTCTTTTTGCAAAATATACCGGGATGCTTCCGCGGAGGAATGATGCCTGTCGGCCACATGGGCGATTATTTTCCGTTTTATGCTATCGGATTTCTGGTAATCGTTTATGAGCTCGTAGTACCTATTGAAAACGATATCCAGTTCGTGCTCCAGTTCCCTGTCGTTAAGTTCAGCAACCAGGGATGTGGCGGTAGTGAGGTATGCCAACGCCGTATCTGCGTCGCCTTCGGCAATTTCGATGTCGGCAAGCTTTATATTCAAGTCGGTCTCCTGCCATGGTGGTAAGGGCTGTCTGCTTTGCGCATAAAGGTCTTTCGCTTTGCTGAAATAAGATTTTGCAGAGTCAAGCTCTTCAAGTTCATAGTACGATCTCCCAAGATTCAGGTAGGCTGGCCGCAGGTGGATTGCGAGCATGTGCTGAAACGACGAATCGGGAAAGGCCTGTCCGGCTTCGGCTATCAATGCGAGCTGCTCTTTTACCGTTTCAATGGTTTTTTCGTAATCCGCTTTTTCATAATGAATGGCTCCCAGTTCGTTGTAGACCATGATCTTGGTGGTCGGTACGTTCGTTCCTTTGAGGCGGTTCGCGTTTTTCAGGGCCTTTTGCAGGTATGCAATGCTTTCATCATAGAGTTTTAGCGACCTGTACTGCGAGGCCACCATTCCGCTTGTGCGGCTTACCAGCTCAGATCCTGATTTTTCAGCAAGGGAGTCCGCCATAAGCGAGTATTTCAGGGCATTTAATAACCTCGAAATCGTGAAATACAGCGTCAGCGCTGCCACAAAAGCCACGACATACCCCCAGACCGATTTGGTCACCATACTGGTCAGGTTTTCCGGATTGAAGAAGGTCAGAATCAAAAAAGAAGTACTCACCGGTATCCCCGTACGGGTTAGGAGTAGTAAGATAATAGGCGGCAATAGAAAATACCATTCAAAAGGATCGGGTAGCGGATATTTTTCGAGCCTGCCGTAAGAAACATCCCCCGCATGGTTCAAATACCCAAATATAAGGGTACACGCGAGAATGCCTCCCGCAAATGCCCAGAGTACCCACCACCTTTTTCGTTCATTGGAACTTAAAAAAGTACCTAGGGTCTGGATGGTGTCATTTCCCACGACAGAATAAGACGCCAGGACAAAGCCCAAGTACATAACAATTGAAGAAACATCCATGCAGTTGATGTGTAAGTCGCTATGCAAGGAACTTAACTAATGTCTGCTGGTGATTACGAATAGGTTACCATTGTGTTATGTTTTATCTGTGCTTTAAAACGTTGGTCGGGCAAGTAAAAACCGTTGAAACTCAGTGATTTTGCGTTTTAATGAAAAAAAAGCCTTATAATTATTAAACCGGCAAAAACCATGAAAAACCACAAATTGTTTGACCTAAATTCCGTATCTTTGAGTGTTAGCACTTCTCCCGCATGGGCAACAGGAAACCCGGCATCGGCCATATTAAACGCTTTGCAATTGCCCACGATAGGGTTTTAGCTTGAATGACTTGGCGCGTTCGGCTGCAAGATGCAGATTGTATTTGGTCTGCATATTCGCCCAAATATCCGCCGTGCCGCCAAACACCTGTGAAATCCGAAACGCCATGTCAGGCGTGATGTCGGATTTTTCGTGAATGATGTTGTGAAGCGTCTGCCGCGAGACACCTAACATTTTAGCGGCTTCGCCTGTTTTCAGGTCATACGCGTTGATGACTTCCTCCCTTAATATTTCGCCCGGATGGACGGGGCGCATTTTACGTTTCATGTTTTGCCCTCCTTAATGATAGTCTATGTAATCCACATCATGTACATGCTGCCCGTCAAAACGGAAGATGATGCGATAGTTCTTGTTTACTTTCACGCTCCAAAAGTCTTTCAGGTCGCCCGATAGCTTGTGGATATTCCAATTGGGGAATGCCCCAAAATCCTCCGGCACCTGTGATGCACTGTCGATGATTTCAAGCATTCGCTCAATACGGGCAACCTGTTCGGCTGGCAACTTGCTCGTTTTGCCGTCCTCCCAGAGCAATTTTAGCCCCTTATGCTTGAAGCTTTTAATCATGCCTTATTGTAAAGTGTAAAGTTACACTTGTCAAACGAAAAATGCAAATCTTTTTTCTTTTCACGCGCAAACAAAAAACCGTATTTGCTTATGATGTAGTAGATGGCTACAATGGTGATTGATTGAAAAAAATATTTTTGAGTCAATCGTTTTTGTCCCTACATTCGCATAGCAATTTTTTTAAAATAGCGAACTCGTTTAGGTCCCCGAACCACCACCTCGATAGATCGAACACATATGGGTCTGGGTTGCGCTCACGCTACGCGTGGGGCTTTCCGTAACGACAGCGGCAATTACCAGCTCAACGGCACCATCGGCGTCAATAGCCAGCTCTCCGACGCGTGGAGCATCGCCCGCTGCGCTGGATGTCGGATTTGGAAGAAGCCTTGTAAGCGTGTGACCTCGCTAAATTCTCGGTGATGAGAAAAAATCATCATTTACCCACGCTTTTATATGTTTGACCCGGCATAAAAAAAGGCCACCCAATTTGAGCGGCCTTTTGTACTCGGAGCGGGAATCGAACCCGCACTCGCTTTAGGGCGAACAGGATTTTAAGTCCTGCGTGTCTACCAGTTCCACCATCCGAGCATGGCTATTTTGTGCAAGCTTTTAAGCCCTCCGTGTCTACCAGTTCCACCATTCATGCTGATGGTGATCAAGCTCGGCTTTTTTCAGACTGCAAATATAGCGTGTTTTGCTCATCTGCAAAGGTATTTTCTCTTTTTTTTGATTCGGTCCGTTCGGCTTCGTCCCAGCTGTGCCCGGTTACTTCTTGTTCGTGGTCCGTTACTTTGCCTTATCCGTCAGTGCCATGCTTCCCCGTATACTCCAGATATTAAAGTCTCGGTATCTACTCCAGCCGGACAATCAAAGTTCTCCACTGATATTGAAATGCGCCGGCGCATTGTGTCATATAAATTGACGATGTCAAACAAACGGACTGGTGAACCGAGAGAGGTTTTTGGGAAATGGATTGAAACCGCGCCAACCGGTAGTTATAAAATCAATGAAATTGGCGATAAATAAATGCCATTGTTAGGGGATTTGGATGCTGAATTTTAGAACTCCACTGTTTTACCCTGCATGGCCGATGTGTCGATTTTCAATTCCCGTTTGTAGGTTTTGAAGCTCTCGTAATCATGGTGCCCCGTAAGCGACATGACTTCTGCATCTGTAAACCCTGCCATCAGCAGGTTCACGACCCGGGTGTGTTTCCAGCCATATAGGGTATATTTATCATCCAGGCCAATCAGTTTCTTTATGGGCCTGTAAAGCCCGCTGAACGTGTCTTTGGGTGCTTTTTCATCGGAAGGAATTCCACCTTTGCCGAATACGTAATGGTTCAGGGGAAGTTTTGAAAGCCCTGATTCGATAATCAAATCGTACAGTTCATCACAAATCGGCACAAACCGTTCGCCTGTTTTCCCAGACGGGGCAATTACTTTTATCTGCCTTGCATGGAGGTCTATATGCTTCGCCTGTAGAAACCGGATTTCCTTCGGCCTCATGCAAGAATAGTAAATCCACCTGATGTAGTTGTAAAGCCGCTTGTCTTTCCTGGTTGCTTTTTTTACCTGTTCGGCAACGGCAGGGGAGTAATACCGGTTTTTTTCGGCCCTGTCCTTTTTCGGTTCTATTTCCCTGATGTCAATTTCATATTCGATTTTCTTGCCGCCACCATTTCGTCTGCTTTCTTCCTTTTCGAGCTTTTGGATGCGGTTGAAAAGCGTCAGCAGGAAATCGAGGTGGTTGTTGTAGGTCCGCGGAGACCATTCCTCCTCATCGAAATGTTCATCGAGGAAATCCTTGGCCTGAAACTCGGTAAACTTGCTGCATGGGTATCCCATAAGCTCGGAATCCACCAACCAATCCGAGAAATTGTTGATATAAGAGTCATAGGTGGTTATCGTGCGGTCGGAAAGGTTCCTGCCCTTGCAGTATTTACGGAATCGCTTTATGCCCTCTTCCAGCGTCCAGCCTTCGGCTGTGGGGGGCACTGTTTCCCAAGGTTTGCCGGTGGCCGTATATAGGTTTCCGGAAGCTGTTTCCGGGGGCGGGGCGATTTCCGCCCACCTGATTTCGGCTATTTCTTTCCTTTTTTTCCTCGATTTCACCAACGAAGCTTTTTTCGGCATCCTCGAAAAACGGATCGAATCCTCCTTTCAGCAGCTTTTTCAGCTCGGCCAGCAGGGCCTGCATTTCCCGTTCGCGCCTGCCGAGGTCATGGATACGGTTGAGCCCTGCGGAAATCTCAAATTTTTTGTAAGGTCCTTTTTTCTCCGGATGGGTTTCCGGCCAGCGGAAATATAGCGCGATGAACCAGCCCCGCTTGGCGCGGACGATCTTAGGCTCCTTAAAGCGTTCGACCGTCCTTGCCATCTCCTTTATCCTCGTACCTATCCTCGTCCCAGTGGTTTTTTTGGTGGGAGTTTTGGTGGGAGTTTCCCTTCCAAATCCCTCAAACACGAAAAAACCCCGCCTATCATCGATAGGAGGGGTTCCGTCCGGAGCGAAAGACGAGGTTCGAACTCGCGACCTCAACCTTGGCAAGGTTGCGCTCTACCAACTGAGCTACTTTCGCTTGCTGTTTGTGGATGCAAATATAGGGAGTTTTCAGCTTCTGTCAATACTTTTTTCAAAAAAATCACAATTCATTGTCACTCAATAGTTCCAGGGCCAGTTCACTTTCGTATCCCTTGCTTAAGGCATAACGAAGCAGTTTGTTTTTTCGTTTATAGGGGTGCTTTTCCTTTTCCAACCGGGCTTTTGCTTGCAGCAATTCGTATAATTTTTCACGATAGGCATCATCATCCAAGCTGGCTAATGCTGTACGGATAAGCGGCGCCGATACGGATTTTTGCAGTAGGCCTTGTCTGATTTTGTGGCGGCCCCAGCCTTTTATCCGAAATTTGCCTGATGCATAGGCCAGTGCAAACCGTTCCTCATTCAGGAAACCGGCAGCAATCAAATCGGCGATAACGTTTTCCACGTCCTGTTGGTGCAATCCCCAACCGTATAACTTGTCCCGTACCTCCTGTTGCGACCGTTCCTGATACGCGCAGTATTGCTCGGCTTTGGCCCGCGCCTTTTCCTTCACTTCCATAGGTCCAAAATGGCAAAAAATTCTTGCAGAACCCAAAAAATGTTGAAATTCGTGCCATGCATGAACAATCATATACCATTCGGCGGATTTCCGAGCTGATGCCCACGGTGCGGGTTTATTTTAATGATGAGTCGGCTGAAGTACGTTCATTGCTGTACGATAGCCGTAAACTTTCTGATACGCAGCATGGCGTGTTCTTTGCATTGGAAGGCCGGCGTGACGGCCACCAATATGTCAAGGAAGCATATGCCGGCGGAGTGCGTAATTTTGTAGTGGCTGAGGGGAAAACGGAAACAACCTGGTTTCCCGGAGCAAATTTTATCGTTGTGGGGGATACCCTGGAGGCGCTGCAGGTACTCGCCATGCATCACCGCAATCAGTTTGCTTATCCGGTGATTGGCATTACGGGGAGTAATGGCAAAACCATCGTGAAAGAATGGCTGGCACAGTTGCTGGCCCCGGAATACCGCATTGCGCGAAGCCCCAAAAGCTATAACTCGCAAATCGGGGTAGCGCTATCGCTGTGGCAGTTGGATAACACGTGTGATTTGGCCATAATCGAAGCAGGCATCAGTCAGCAAGGGGAGATGGAGGTATTACATCGGATGATCCAACCGGACATCGCTGTGCTCACCAACATAGGTCCTGCGCATGACGATGGGTTCGCTTCGGCTAAAGACAAAATCAGTGAAAAGCTCCGCTTGTTTAACGGAGCCAAACAGGCCGTCTATTCACCGGATCATATAGCCGGTATTCCCGTACCCTCCACGGGGAGGCATATGACATGGGGAGCGGGGGACGCCCTGTTGCACGTTATGGGCCACGACGTGTTAGCCGGACGCAAATGCTGCATACGCGCGCGATACGAGGGGCAGCTTGTGCAAATCACCATTCCGTTTATCGATGCGGCTGCCAGGGAAAATGCCGTATGCTGCTGGGCGACCATGCTGGCGATGGGATATGATTCAGCGGTCATAGCCGAACGGATGGTTTCATTGCAGCCGGTCGAAATGCGACTGGAAATGAAAAAAGGCATTAACAATTGCACCGTAATAGACGATAGCTACAGCAACGATTTGTCATCGTTGCATATCGCGCTGGATTTTCTGCAACAGCAGCAACAACATGCCTCCCGGACGCTGGTGTTGTCTGATATACCGGGAGCTTCCGGACATGAAGAAGAAGTTTATTCAGCGGTTGCTAAGTTGCTTGCTCATAATAAGATTACCAGGCTGATTACGATTGGTCCCGGGTTGATGCGTCAATCGCCGCGGTTTGACTTTGTCAGGCATGAAGCGTTTGCGGATACCGCGTCTTTTCTGGCATCACTCGCTGACTTGCGCTTCCAGGATGAGACCATTCTCCTGAAAGGTGCCAGGAAATATGCGTTTGAGCGCATCAGTCAAGTGCTTACGGCAAAATTGCATGACACGGTGTTGGAGACCAACCTCAATGCCGTAGAGCATAACCTGAATCAATATCGGGCCTTGCTGCCCAAGCATGTGAAGTTGATGGCTATGGTGAAGGCGTTTTCCTACGGCAGTGGGAGTTATGAAGTGGCGAGCTTGCTCCAGTTTAATAAAGTGGATTACCTGGCTGTGGCGTATGTGGACGAAGGGGTAGAGTTACGGAAATCCGGAATTACGCTTCCCATCATGGTTATGAGCCCTACGACGGCTTCATTCGATGCGCTTTTGGCTCATGGGTTGGAGCCGGAAATATACAGCTTCGGTGTACTGGATGACTTTATCCGGGTATTGGCAGGCAAGCAGTTGGTTGATTATCCCATACATATCAAAGTGGACACGGGAATGCACCGGCTGGGCTTTTCGGTAAGTGATATTGAACAGTTAATTAGTCGTTTGCAAGAAACAGGTGAAGTAAAAGTGCAGTCTGTGTTTTCTCACCTGGCCGCAGCTGGCGATGCCACACATGACGCATTTACTGCGCGGCAATTGGCTGCGTTTGAGTTGTTTGCCGGGAAGCTGGTTGATGCATTGCGATACCCTTTTATCCGTCACATCGCCAACACCGCGGGTATTCAACGATGGCCGCAAGCGCATTTGGATATGGTACGTTTAGGTATCGGGCTATATGGTGTTCATAACGAGGGGCATAAGGCATTGGTGTTGCAGCAAGCAAGCACCTTAAAAACGACCATTACGCAAATCAGGGAGGTACCTGCCGGAGAAAGCGTAGGGTATAATCGGAGTGGAATGCTGACGAAGGACAGTACCATTGCTACGGTAAATATTGGCTACGCGGACGGTTATGACAGGCGGTTCGGTAACGGTGTGGGAAGCATGATGGTCAAAGGCAAGACTGTACCGACAGTGGGGGATATCTGCATGGATATGACCATGCTGGATGTCAGTGGCGTTGATGCCCGGGAAGGGGATGAGGTCATTGTGTTTGGTGATGTCGACCGGTTGGCAAAAACCATTGGTACGATTCCCTATGAGCTGCTGACGGGCATATCACAGCGGGTAAAAAGAGTCTATTATTACGGGTAGTCCTGCGGCGGAGTCGATGCTCCAATGCTCATACGCAGTCCCCATACACGTCATACAACACACCAAACTAACATATGAAAAATCGAACGATACGTTTATTCTTTAATTACCTCATCAAAGGCACCTTAGTGGTCGTGCCGCTTGCAGGAGCATTATTTCTGATTGTCTGGATTGTGGCAAGCATCGATTCGGCACTCAACCTGAGCAGTTGGTTTTGGGAAGACGAGGAGGGAAGGCCGCTTTACGTGCCGGGCCTGGGTATCCTTACCGTGATTACCGTGCTGGTCGTTGTAGGGATGGTATTTACAAATGTCGTCACCGAGCCGATATCCAATTGGCTCAACAATTTGCTCAACCGCATCCCCTTGTTTAGCACCCTGTATTCCTCCATCAAAGATTTTACGGAAGCATTTGTGGGAGATGCTAAGAAATTCAATGAGCCGGTGCTTGTGGAGGTCAATGAAACAGGCTTGAAAAAAATCGGATTCCTTACGCAACGGGACCTTTCCAAGATCGGATTACAGGGTGAAGTAATTGTTTACTTTCCCTATTCTTACTCATTTGCCGGTCAGGTGGTTGTTGTAAAGTCTGAGCGGGTGAAGCGGCTAAATATGAGCGCCACTGATGCCATGAAGCTGGTGGTCTCGGGCGGCGTGAGCGGACTGGAGTGATTCGCCCACGGTGATGTCACGACAAAACCTCGTGGAGAATGCGATAAGACTTCAACCGCGCTCCCTGGTCGTAAATATTTCCGGTGGTCATCAGCTCGTCGATGCCGGTCTCATCAACGAATCGGGAGAGCTGTGCGGCCAGCGTTTCGCGGCTTCCGATGAACGTGCAGGCGGTCATCTGTTTGACGGCATGTTCGACCTCTGGCGTCCAGTAAGGGTCCATCGAGGGGACGGGCGGTTGCAATGGCCGGCGCGTATTGGTAACGATGCCCAGGAACATGCGGTACATGCTCGTCGCCAATACCTGCGCTTCTTCATCGGTATCGGCGGCGATGACATTGACACAAGCCAGCACATAGGGCTTGTCGAGCTGTGCCGACGGTTTGAAATGTTGGCGGTAAAGTGAAATGGCGGTGCGGAACTGCTGTGGCGCAAAATGGGCAGCGAAAGCGTACGGTAGGCCCATCTCGGCCGCTAAATAGGCACTGTCGGTGCTGGAGCCCAGTACCCAGATAGGAATGTCAAGCCCTTCCCCCGGAAATGCCCGTACACGGCCGTCGCTGTTTTCAGGGCTGAGATACAACTGCAATTCACGGATATCCGAAGGAAAATGGTAAGCGGTATTGAGGTTGTTGCGGCGCAGCGCCATGGCGGTCAGTTGATCTGTTCCCGGCGCACGGCCCAAGCCGAGATCTATACGTCCCGGATACAGGGTTTCCAGTGTGCCGAATTGTTCGGCCACCGACAGCGGGGTATGGTTAGGCAGCATGATGCCGCCCGAGCCGACACGGATATGTTCCGTCTTGCCGGCTACATGGCCAATAAGCACGGATGTAGCCGAACTGGCGATGAATTCCATATTATGATGTTCGGCGAGCCAGATACGTTCGTAGCCTAATTGCTCGACATACCGGGCAACGTCTACCGTGCGGGCAATGGCTGATGCGGCGTCACCGCCAGCGATGATGACGGAGAGGTCAAGTGCGGAAAGCTTTAGTTGCTTGGACATGATGCAAAGTACCGCATTAGGCACTTCACGTACAAGTCGGCATCAGCATTTTGATGCAAAGATGACCAAAAGCACATCATCAGGGCCTGTGCAAAAGAACAGATGCATATCCGCGCCGTCGTGTATCCGATGCCGCTTGCGCAATGCTTCGACTTTTAGCGGAAAATTGCGAGTGCTGACTGCGGCATGCCGTATCGATTTGTCGTTTTTGAAATCAGTATAGGGCGTTACACGGTCCACCCGGAACGTCTTGCCCATAAAGTCCGGGTGGTGGGTCGTGGACGTATAGAGGTGAGTGTGTTGGTGGAGCTTTTTCAGGCCATAGCGCTGCCCGATGAGTTTGAATGCGCCGGATTTGAGCAATGCCGCATCCGGCTCGTACAAGTAATGCTCGGGCAGTCCCAAGTGCGAGACGGCGGCGGTCTCCTCGCTCATTTCGAAGGAAAAGGTGCGTGTCACATTGTTTTTCAGTACGGCCGCTACCAGTTGCGGCGTGCCTGCATAAGCGCTATCCAAGACAAACAGCAATTCTTTACATTCATTGTCGACGCTTATGATGTGCACTTCAGAGACCTTGTTCAACGCTTGGAGGGCTGCGGAAATATCCAGCAATGGAGCGGCTTTGATGAGTAATTTTCCCGCTTTTTGCAGCAAGTCCTGTTGAACTTCCACCACATTGGGTTCACAGTCCTCCAGCCGGAAGACCTTGCGGCTTTCTACCCGCCGTGAAGGATCGATATACGCGTAGTCAAATGCGTTGTCGCCTTGGCTGCGCAAATAAGCAAGGCCGTCATCCGCAATGAAGCTGATCGTGCGTATGCCCAGTGTCAATGCGTTGTGTGCCGCGATCCGGGAAAGTGCTTCGTTCTTTTCGCAGTGGATCACCGTTTCGGCGCGTTGTGCGAAAAAATAGGTGTCGACACCAAGGCCGCCCGTTAGGTCGATTATACGGCTTTGCTGGCGGATCAAACTTGCCTTGTATTGGGCGGTAGTCTGTGAGGATGCCTGCTCCATGGCGCGTTTTTCCGGATAATAAATCCCCGGTATATCATACCACAGCGGCAGTTTTTTCCGGCTACGTTGCCTGCCATCCAGCTGTTGGGCCAATTCCAGGGAGGAAACGTGCGGAAAAGGACTTTTACGCAACGCCATTTCCGTAGGAGGCATAGCTTCATGGGTGCGCAGGTACTGCTGCACATCCGGTGTGAGGATTTGAGGATTCATTACCGCCATTATTGGAAGACCAGTTGCCGGATATGCGAAAACGACGCTTGGGCGGCCGCCAATTGCCGTTCGCGTGATTGGTTGAGCGCGGCTCTGTCGGTGCCCACAGCACGCTGAAACCCTTCGTACAGGCCATCCAACGCCACCGTGCGGTTTATTCCCGCTACGCCCCACGTCTGCAGGTAGCTGTTTAGTTTCGGCACGGCAACGCCGACATACGGCACGGCATAACTCATGGCCGTAATGGCGCCGTGCAAGCTGGTGCCGATGTAGACCCTTGCATTGGCGATTAAATACATGATGTCCCAGATACTTACTTCGTCAAATAGGGTGCAAGGGTGGTTCAGCAACGGTGCGATGCGGCCTAACGCCAGGTGATCGTCGTGGTTGAGTGCCTTGCCGATGGGGCAAAAGCAGAGGGGTGATCCCGAATGTGCAGCAATCAAATCCAACTGCTGCGCAATGTGCTGTTCCTTGTTCTTCGCATGATTGTTTTTAACCTGGAAGAAGACGTATGTTCCTTTGTTCTCGGCGACGTACTGGCTGACGGCGGGGGACACCTGTTTGGCCAGCACGGTGCTGGGGTAAAAGGTGGACATCAAGATAGCCGAATCCGGGTAAAGCTGTGTTTGCACGTGCTGCAACGCGAGATTGCGCTGTGTGGCCTCATCACGCACGGCAAAATAATCGATCTGGCGCAATTTATCGCGGAGGTCCGGAACCTGGTCAAAAATCGCCGGATTCAATTCGGAGCCTCCGAGGGAGTTGAAGATAACCCGGTCTATACCCTTAAAGTCAGCTTTGGTAAAGACAAAGGGGAGGGCAGTTTTGCCATGTAGCGCCCGTTTGGCGAAAGCATTGAGGTCGATGACTTTGTTTATGCGGTTGTGGAACCGATGCGTGCGCTTGAATAGGCTGCTAAGCGCCAGCAATAGCGAGCTCCACGTCACGGCCACCGCTTCGCCGCCGGCAACAATGACGCTGGTATGGCCTGTGCCCTCCTCACATTTGCGGTAGAATGCCCGAATATCTTCGGTGGGTTTGCCGCCCAGGGCGCTGAGGTCGCTTTTTACAATACCAAAATAGGACGCCTCGAACGGCTGGCCATAGGTTTTCAACTGCGCCTCAATAACCAGGGGGAACAGCAAATCCCCGTAATTATAACGGTCAAACGCGCCGATAATTAAGATGTTGTTCGTGTTTTTCGTAGCCAATCTGTCGTGTTTTTTGTCAATTGCTAATTCATTAATCTACCTGACCTGCCTTGTACAGTTGCCAGATGGGCGACGAAGCCCTTAACTGCGGTATAACCGATGTAAGCTGTGCGATGGCAGTATCGACTTCTGCCACGGTATTGAATCTGCCGAGGCTGAACCGTATGGAGGCGTGGGCGTCAGCGTCTGAAAGCCCCATCGCTTTGAGCACATGAGAAGGATCGCGTGTACCACTCACACACGCCGAACCCGACGCGATGGCGATATCCGGTACGTTCACCATAACCTGGTCTGCCTTCAGGTGCCGGAAGGTGATGTTGCTTACATGTGGGAGCCTCGGCGCTCCGCGGCCGTTGACGAATGACGCATCCAGTGCCATCAATCCGGTTTCCAGGGTGTCCCGTAGGGTACCCAACCGCGGTGCTTCGGTGGCGAGTTGGCGTTGGGCAATTGCTGCTGCCTCGCCCAGTCCCACGATGCCGGGTACGTTAAGTGTGCCAGCACGGAGCTTATTCTCCTGTCCACCGCCATGCAGCAATGCACCGGTCTGTATGCGTTTGTTCCGCCGTTTGGTATACAATGCGCCTACACCCTTGGGACCGTAGCATTTATGTGCACTGAGGCACAGCAAGTCCGGATACCCATCGCCAACGTAGACAGGCACCTTACCTACTGCTTGCGTGGCATCACAAAAAAAAAGGACGTCGTATTTGTTTGCAATGTCGGCAATTTGCTGGACAGGATGGATGACCCCGGTCTCGTTATTGGCATACATCAGTGCAATCAGTATCGTATCCTTGCGGATAGCGGCTTCCAACTCAGCTAAATCAAGGCTGCCGGCAGTGCTTACCGGCAAGTACGTGACTTCTGCACCTTTTCGTTGCAGATAGGCGAAGGTATCAAGCACCGCTTTGTGCTCCGTAAGGCAGGTAATAAAGTGCCTGCCCTTAGCTTGATAGTGCTCAAATACCCCTTTCAATGCCATGTTGACGGCCTCCGTGGCTCCCGACGTAAACGTAATTTCGCGGGGCGATGCCCCGATGAGTGCGGCCACCTGTTCCCTTGCTTTATCCACCGCTGCCGCGGCATGCCTGCCTGCGCGGTGGGTCATGCTGGACGCATTGGCAAAGTGCATGGTGAAATAAGGCATCATGGCGTCGAGAACCTGTGGGTCAAGTGGTGTTGTTGCGTTGTTGTCAAAGTAAAGAAGCCCGTCCATGTTGCGAATTTATAAACAATTTTAGCGCAAAACTTGTTCCCCTTTTATAACTTTACATAAAAATCACGAATACCATGAAGTTTACCAGAAATGCAAGTGCCAATTGGAAAGGCACGGGAAAAGACGGTAGTGGTACGCTTACCACGCAGAGTACCGTATTGGATCAAACCCAATATTCGTACAAAACCCGGTTTGAAGACGGCGTGGGTACCAATCCCGAGGAGTTGATTGGCGCCGCACACGCAGGCTGCTTCACCATGCAGCTTAGCTTTTTGCTTAGCGAAAAAGGATACCAACCGACCAGCCTGGATACCGAGGCCAAGGTAATTTTCGAAGACGGAACCATCACGACCGTACAACTGGCGCTTACCGGGGAAGTGGATGGTATTGACGAAGCCGAGTTTAAGGAAATCGCCGAAAAAGCAAAGGAAATCTGTCCGGTGTCAAAGTTGCTGAAGGCAACGATTGAACTGACGGTAACATTGGCCTGATAAGGTTTATTTTGAGCGGAAGTTCCGTTTGTTTCCATCCGTTGGATTTTTGGCCTAGGAGCGTAAACGCAGTGAACGTTCCAGCCAAAAATCCAACGGATGGATATTGTCAATTTCTCGAAATCTGAAATTTGTCGTAAGCCCTTTCTTTGCTATTGCATATCAATACAATTTTAGCTAAGTTTGCGCCCGTAAATTTTTTGCCGATGCCGACGTAGCTCAGCTGGTAGAGCAACGCATTCGTAATGCGTAGGTCGTAGGTTCGAATCCCATCGTCGGCTCGCAGTCAGACTACTTTAAATCCCTCTATTTCCAAATAGTAGGGGTTTTTTGTTTGATTTCAATGTGTTTGTATTGTCTATGAGTAATTAATAAATATAGTTGCTAATTCTTGATTTGGCTCACTTCTGGCTCATTTTCTGTCTCACTTTTTAAGATGTATCCATAGTTGTAATTTATTGATTTATAGAATAAACTGTTCAAATTCTGTTTTCTTTGCATTATTGATATATCGATAGTATTTATGGTAATACTGGATTAGCTTGGTTACATCTTTGCTTCCTACACAAACTTCGCTATCAAAATACAAGTAGTACATGTGCTTGTCAGGATGGATGAAAAATATCCTGCTTGTTATTAAATCCGGAGTATCGTCATAATCTCTTTCTACAAATTTGCTGATGATGTTTTTGTAATTGATGTTGTCTAGTGTGGTTTCAATGATGATTTGTTGCCGTTGTACCTCATGGGTTTCATCAAATGATTCCCAAGCCTCGTAATTACCGTTATTAAGCCCTCTGAATTGATTGAACATGTAAATATCCCTACGTATATCCCATTGGTTAATCAGCGCGTATAAAGGCTCTGCATGGCCTAAAAACAAGTCTTCAAATATATTGATAGCTAATTGGGATGCTTTCTCTAAATCTTGTTTAGTATGTTTGTCATATCCAAGCCAAGTAGAGATCAGTAATTCATAATCTGCCCGAACTTCACCTAGGGATGCGTTTAGGTTGCTTTGGGGGAAGTGGGTCGTTAGAAAACGTTTAAAATTCAAATAAATCGTAGTTGCTATGTGCTTATGAAGCAAAATTTAGAATCCTTATTCATTATAATATTGTTTAGCGGCAATAGACACTCAAAAGGGAACACGATTTTCCCCTCTTTTCTAAAAGATTCGGCTCCCCAAAAAATAATACGAAAATCATCATATTGCCTGAGTATGTATACCGGGTCGATTATGTCTTTCCCACTAAACGACTGTCGGGCCAATTCTTCGTAATACAATCGCTCTTCCATTATAGACGTTCTGTCTATAAACGCATCTCTCTGATGTTCAGCTTTGGATAGATTAGCTATTTGCACTATCTTTTTATGGGTAATAAATTTAACGCCATAGACTTTTTCAAAGTCTTCTATTTGATGATAGTTGGCAATGACGACTTCTTCGAATCTTTCTTGATCTCCAAGCTTAAACAAGAATATCCGGTTTTTATCACAGAGCCAAGTTTTTTTAACGTCCATTTGAATAAAGTTATAGTTGTGCCCTATGTTTTTGACTTCCAAAACCTTAGGTAATTTTACGGACTTAATTCTGCTCGCTACATCAGGAGGGTAAGGAAGTGGTATTTTCGTGAAATAGCCAGTTTTATGTCCGCAGTATAGGCGATAGACGCAATTCGCACATTTTTTTGGATTTCTTGATGACTTATCAAAATTAATTAGCTTTTCATTCATGAAATGTTCTATAGCTCTAAACACAGTTAGTATGTTTTGTCTATTTAGAGCTGTTTTATTGATTTTTTTGACTTGACATTCTTGAATGTATATATCGTTGTTATGGAAGTCGTATTTCCAATAAACTAAAAATCCATAGGCGATTTTGGGTTTTGGGATACCATAAATATATGAGACTATTTGATTGACATGATTGTCGTAAAAATTTGGAGAGATGCTGCTGGAATATTGACGATATTGATACTTTTCTTCAACGGCGAAGAAATTGCCAACTTCGTCCCTGAAAATATAATCTGGTTTTCCAACAAATGCACCTCGTTTACCTTTGAACGGCTTTCCTGACCCATCAAAATCTGCGTATACCAACTCTGATTTTTTTAATGTGTCAAACAGCAGCTCATTTTCCTCGTTTATAAGATAATCGAGGTTTGCTTTCTTATTATGCTGATTGCTATTTTGTTCATTACCTAGTGTGTTGTTATTTCCTGTAAAATTTAGGATATATCCTTTGCTATGTAAAGACGTGCCAATTATTGCTGATTCTGGCTTAGGTAGGACAAAAGATTTTGCTATTGCATAACTAACAGGGCAGTAGGTGAAAGCGGCTATATCGGTAGCGGAGATAAAGTCACCTATAAGTCTACTTTCTAATCTCCTGTTTTTCATTGTGTTTAATTCCAAAAATAAAAGGTCAATAATGTTTTCCATTACAAAATCAGGTCCTCTATCTGGTGTAAATACGGGTATGGTCTTTTCCAATTCATCGATATACTGCTTTAAGAAATTATCATCCTCGAAGCCCAACTGCTTAATTAGATATTCAATCAGAATTTGTTGCTTAGGTGACATGCTTAAATTAAGGTGTTTACTGCGATGTGCTATCTAATAACTTTAGGGTTTGTCATTATAGGTGACAGCCCGTTTCTTTTTTCTATTTCATAAATCACTGTGTAAAAGTGGTTTTCCCCCATTCTCACGGGAACGCTAAATGTTGTTTTCTTAGCTAACACGTCTCTAGTTAAATAATCGATTTTTATTTTATTTGCTTCTGCAATTATCTGTTCGTCAGAATAGTTCATGATTCTTGGTCAAAATTTATTTGCTTCCTTTTCAAGTACTTTATTCTCTTTTTCTAATTCTACTCTGTTAAAATCTTCGTTCAGCTTTTTGTGAGTAATTGTCATAATTGGATAAACAAACATATTTGTCTTTCCCATAATTATTTCGAAGTCATCTTGTTTGTTTAAAACCTCACTGGATACGATTATTTGCTTATTATGAATATTCCAGACATAGGACTCCACTTCTCTTGGGAATGATTTGAGTACTTTCTCATTTTTTTTCTGCACTACGTCAAATCGACTTCTGTAAGATGTGTCGGCGACCCCGTACTTTTGTTCTGCTAACTTGATGAGATACCCTTTAGAATCATGATTGCCCTCCACCTGCTTCTCAACACCTCTTATGGACAACCGGTATAGTTCACCCCTGTGATTAAAACTTGGAATAAGTTTAAACTCAAAATCTCCAATTTTATTGACTTCCTTTGGAATTAGTCGCAGATATTGATTTCTTGAAATCCCAAAATTTACATTGCCATAAACCTTTTGCTCTTCCTCGATTGAATATTTTTCATCAGATTGACTGCTTATAGCGGAATCTAATGACTGATTTTGGGATTGACCTCGAAAACCTAAGTTACGTGCGTCATTGTTTGAACAAGCCCATAACATCATGCAGTTTAGGATGCTTATTAAGTAAATTGGGGTTCTGATATTTAACATTTTCTATAAAGCTTTGATTAAGGTTAACTTTGATTGAATGTGATTAATAGAGGCGTATTTATATATAGAAATTTCTGTTATTTTCCTATTTTAGATATAAGATAGGCTTTACTCATAATTGGCGATACGGTAAAAATGTCATATTCGCTTGTTTATTAACTACACAATGACTGCAAGTCATGTGAATAAAAGCAAAGCTTCCACTCGGTTCCGTTCTGGTCAACGCCTTCTTTATTATATCCCGCTATTTGGCAGTTTATCTCTAAAAGAGTTTTATCGATGGGCTTTCCCATCATCCTATTGACATCGGATTGTATTTTGCTTTTAAGTTTTACTATTGCTACTTGTGTTTGGTCAAACCAAATGAGAGCATAGTCAGAATATACATCATATTCTCGGGTATTTGTTGCGTTATTAAGTTCAACTCCTGTTACTAGGTCGATTTCTCTGAAATAGTATTTTGAATAAGAACCGTCTGTTGATTTGTATTTAACACCAACAGTAACAGTGAGTTGTCCTAAGCAATGGTTTGAAGAGATGGATACAATAAATAGTAGCAGTATTTTTTTCATAAATAAATCTAGTTGAATAACGTTTCTAAAATTATCTATATGATATTTCCTATTTCTACGGGAATCCGTAATCTGTTGAAGTATTTTGTTAATTAAAAGGCTATTTACGTGAAATAAAAGCGACAAACACAATTATTACCAGTATTAAGCAGAAGAAAAGGTGTACCTCGTTATCTGTGGCGTCAGTAAAAATTCGTGCTGCGGCATATGCTGCTATAAACAATGTGATACCGCACCCTAATGGAAACTTATCATTTCTATCTGTGTCAGGTTGTTTTGGTGAAGAATTCATAATTACTGATAAAAATATGAAATATATTTCATAACATAAAACGATAATATACCTCTCTTTTGGTATGTGATTAATACCAAGGATGAAGCATTGATAATAGCCTTTGGGTCAAGGGTTAGGAAACTCCGCAAACAACGAAGGTTGTCAATGGAGAAACTCGCTGAATTGTCGGGTATTGATTACCGCCAGCTTTCCTATGTGGAATTGGGACAGGTGAATACGACAATCAGTACCGCCTCGGCTCTTGCCAATGGTTTGGATATCCCGTTAAAGGAATTATTCGACTTTGATAACGATAATTTTCCCATGCATCAAAAGTCTGAAAAGGTTTAGCGAAAATTGCAACCTTTGCAACCTTGCAATTCCATTACCAAGGTAATTGCACTAATTCGCGGGGCAATTTAATCTGTTTAGGCTGCCCGCGTTTACCTGTGATATAATAATATTGCGCAATATCATCGTCAATCACTGATACAAATGCTTCTTTAATTCTCGAGCATTTCTCATGTACGGAGTTGCTCGTCGGATTCAGTAGGTCAGACATGCTTCTTTTCAGTTCATCTGTATCCGTCCTGTTTGTGATCTTGAAATACAGCCAATGTGCTTCCAGCCAATGTGTTTGCAACTGCTTAAAAAGTAATCCCTCGGGGTGCCTCAAATAGAGGAAGTAAAGCACCTTGGATAAGGTAGGCATTTTAATCTCTATATTGTGGTAATCAGGTAAAAGAATCCGGTGTTGGCTGTCTATGACTAACCTGCTCAATCTTTTCACGGTTTCGTTTGGAGATTCCAATCTTTTTGACAAGGTAGAAGAAGCACCGACCATGCGCCTTAATTCTGCCTCCTCTAATCCGCTTTCCTTGGCCAAACTAATCAGCAGCTTGGCCATCAAGTCATAAGCTTTCGCTTCTCCGAGCAGCTTGATTTTGGCTTCTATTTCATTGGATATTCTTTGATATTGGTCGTCATAATCCGGGTCGTAAGGGGGTATTTCGCCGTCAAAGTCTGAAATATCAAAATAGATATCCTGTTTATTGGCAATTTGGACACCCCAATCAGTAGCATTATTATATTCTTCATGATTGTAGAAGTAAAATTCGTTTTTACCATATCTGCGCATCGCAAAACAAGGGGCGTTTCGCCTATCCAACGGTACACCAAGTGCTTGTTGCAAAACTCGGTTCACATCAGCAGACTGAGGCACCAAAGAAAGCAAAGCTGAAATAGTCTCGATCTCCCTACCAATTTCGTGAATAGTTAAATAAGGGAAATGGTATTCTAGGTGATTTTTATAATCCTGTTTAAACGTTTCTACATACTGTGTCAGGCCATTGTGATATAATAATAATTTGTTTTTATGGCTTTTGAAAGCTCTGCTGATGACAAGGTAATTTTCCTTTATTGCCTGATTTACTTCTGGTTGGTTATTTCCTTCCAAAAAAAACACGAATTCATCCGGTAAGTTCTTTAAATCAAACTCATACATAGAACCTAAAATTATTGGTTGATATAAGTTGGCTACTATTATACGATTTATTCTTCGTTTCCTATACTAAAATCAAGAATAAGCTATAACTGTAATATGTACCATCAATCAGATAACTTGGAAAACCGTCATTTCCCATGGCTATCGCCTCCACCGTCAGAATCACTTTTCTTTCGTCCATCACCGGAAACGGGCAATATACCCTGACCAGCTTCCCATCGGATTTTATGACCAGTATGCTCCTGTTATCAACATACCTATATAAACGGTATCCGTCCATAATAATTTTTATTTTTATAAATAGATAATGGTAGCCCATATGAAATCTCCATACAGGCCACCGAATCAGTCATAGCATGAACCAATTATCCCCGTCACTATCCATCGCTTCCCTGATACCACTGACAAAACCATAGGCATTCAATCCCCTGTTTAGGAAACCGTCGATGTAGCTGCTCTTGTTGGCTCCGGTGAACAGATTATAAAGCTTCCATAGATTGAGGCTTCCGTCATCTTCCCTGCTGAACGCGGAATCGTTGTAGTACTCCTTGACCACCATCCCAATCTGGTTATCGCCGAACAGCAATTGAGGGAGATTTTTCTTCTGTTGGTTTGGCATGTGCTGGTACATCCTTGCACGGCCTATCAGGTAAGCAAATTGGTCTTCATTTATGCTATATTCTGTAAAACCCGATAGCCTGTCTAAGTGGCGTTTGGCATCATAGCTGCTGATAATATCGATTATGGCCTCTGTAAGTTCATCGATGCTCCTGACCCTCAATGTTTCCTTTGTGCCGTCTGTCCATACGCACATGTTGGTGCATACTCTGTTCTGGAACCCTATGAATAATTTGAAATGCTCTTCCACTCCCTTTCTGGCATACAGGTTGTCCTGATTGTGTGCTTTGATACCTCCAACAGTAAGTGATAGTGGATTGCCGTTGATCGTGTCCGATATTGTTGGAATCTCCAAGATGAATGCCATACGTTCGTAGTAGATGGTCTTTTCTTCTTCCCTCAATAGATGTGCAGGTTTGTCTTTGGCCTCGGGTATCCTGCCTTTAATTGGATGGCTTATTCTGATAGATGGTGGTAATACAGTCTCATGCTGAAAGAAGTGCTGTACCACATCGCTTGTAAGACTAATAAAATCAGATTGACTGATGACAGGCTGGTTGTCTTTGGCGAAAACGGGTATCAGATGCTTGTCCCTGATTTCATCCAGTGTGGCGGCAACTGTGTTTGCCTCAAGGAATGGTTTTGAAGTCGATGGTTGATTATCCGCTATTAAAGTACCGGATGAACCGTTTAATTCAAGTGTTTCCATGTTTAGTGATTATTGATTTAGTAAAATGATGATTTGATAGGATTAAAGATGATTTGGTAGGATTAAATAGTAAAGGGATAATGGCTTATTAAAACCACTATCCTCTTTTACAAATGTTGGCACCCATATCAGGCTTCAACCTGTTGACCGAATACCGTTTGCTCCACCGTTGATTCTTCTTCTGGTGAGTAGGTGTACTGGTAATCCAATTGCATGACCTCTCCGGTTTCGGGAACGGTATAATCATAAGGCTCCACCTGTACTTTGGCGATTGAGCCTTTCATTTGTTTACCGATGATGGCTTTGCAGGTGGCTTCATCAAATGTGCTTGGGATACTGCACTTTTTTACCGTAGCATAAGGTCTGCCTGTTTTCTTTGAATACATGAACTCGACGTCTCCCTGTAGCTGTAATAGGAAGAATTCGCCCTTGTCACTCTCCCGTTTTTCATAACCTGTGATAGTTACCATGATTTAATTTTTAAGTGAGAAATTCTGTTGATTGATGCATTCAGGCACGGTATGCCCGAACCTAAGATTTAGTAGGGGGCATCTCCACAAGGGAGGGGGACGATTAGGTTGGCTGAAAAAAAAATAAAAAAAATTGGCAAAAAAAAACCACATACCTAAATTAATAGATATGTGGTTGTGCAAGTATTGCAACATTTGCAAGTGTTGCAAACTTTGCTTGAAGACCTTTCCTTAATTAGTTTTTAGAAGCTGCCAGTTGAGGCTTGCTATAAAATCCTGATTTTGCAGAATATAATAGCCCCATTTCCAAATACTTATTTAAGCGATAGTCTACAGTTCGTCCCTTGATATCCAAAGCCTCACCGATTTCAATAGCTTTTTGTCGACTGAAAGCATTCGGTAAGGCTTCAAGAAAAACCATGTCTTTTTTATTTGCAGGTGTTACTCGAGGTTGCTGCTTAGGAAGTGAGGAATACATAAAAAGATTATGCTCCTTGTAAGTATTCATTAATTCATAAGCATTTAAGAAGTCTGTGTCATTACATGACAGAATCTTGTTGGCACTAGAAATTGCGTCATATTGTCTTAAAGCAGAAAATATCATAGCTATTCTAAACCACATCAATCCTGAACGCCTTACTACACTAATAACTCCATCTCCAAGCCTGTCTAGGGCTTCAAACTGAAATTCTTCTTGGACACCCTTGAAAAAGTCCCAGTGGTCTTTACTCCACTGCAATTCTATTTTAGGGTATTTAAGTAAAGCATTAATAGCCACAAACAACTCATTGCCCAATTCTGTAAAATACTCTTTGTAATTCACCCTATTTGCATAAGGCGATACGTCTTTCCATACAGAACCACCGCCATCATATGTATAAAAGGTAATCCTACTGAATAATCCATCCTCCGCAGAGTGAATCAACCCATGTATCTGTTCAGGCGTACCTGATAAAACAAGTGACAACTTGGGAGATTCGATGTCAATGAATTCATTATCCATTTTCCTAGAGGAACTGAAAGTCTCATGGTGGTACCCTTTACGCAATAAGTCGGAAAACCCACCCCAATCCTGTTTGAAAGTATTTCCAATTGTATCAGCTTCGGTCTCGAAGAAGATGCCATTTTTATTAGACTGTAAATGTCCCATAAAAGCAGCGGCACTTGTATTACCAGGAATGAACAGAACCGGTTGGGCTTGCCCTTCGATATGGGTAGCTTTAATCAGCTCATGGTATTTCATCCCTAAATACTTGGAAAAAGCCAATGTGCCCTTACCGCTTGCCGCTGGTGCACTTACATAAGTGTATAAATTTGGATAAATTTCCCGTCCGTCATACAAGCCATATACATTCGGGAAGCACCCACTTAATACACCTAGCGCGCCTGTTAAAAACACATCTTTCTCCCTCCTCTCCGTGAATACATTTGTCGATTTCCGTAAAATATCAGGTAAATCGCTGAATACTTTGTTAGAAAAATAGGGTGTCTTTCTCTCCAATGGGGTTGCCAATGTTGCAATCCCTGCAAACTCTGCAGTTTCTCTCTTGTCTTTATCTGTTTTTCTCATATATTTTAATTTTTATTTATGCGCGAGCTGATCAGCATTTTTTCGCTTTGTTTACGCGCCAATTAAATCCAATGATAAATCAGACATAAAGAGATGGTTTCAAAGAACGAGCTTTTAAAAAGCGAGTCATTACATCAAAAGTTGTTCCAGATTCGGCTTTGTCAGGTATTTTTTAGACTGCTTGCATTTCTTATAAAACAGGCATCACCTCCTTCAATTCCTCCATATTATGTACGCCTAATCCTCGTAAGTATTTAAGCGTCACTATCATGTTTGAATGCCCCAAAAGCTGCTGTAACAAGTGCAAATCCTTAGTTTTTTTATAAACGTTTACTGCTGCTGTGTGTCTGAACGAATAGATGGTTTGATTTTGTTCTACCAAGCTTAAATCGAGCATAGTTTTAAAATGCCTTGACCACACGGTATTAAAGTAATACACATTAAACGGAATCTGTTTCATCGAGAATAAATTTTGGTCAGCGCTTAAATTTTGGACTCTATCATAAACTGCGTCCCGTACATAATCAGGCACGTAAACGACCCGTATCCTGCCACTTTTATTCTCGTTGCCTGACAAATGGATTTCAGTACAATTATTTTTAAAGTGGCTGCTTTTCAAATTCCTCACCTCGATATGAGGTCGAAGGAAACAGCCATAGCTTATTAAACAGCATAGATACATGTTCTCATGGTTCACCTTCAAATAATCTAATACGTCGCGCAATTGCTCTTGTGTGTAGATTTTGTGTAAGGTAGCTTTGGTTTTAATCTTGCTTACTTTTCTCATAGGGTCGGCGTCAAAATCATACATTCTTTTTAAGACTCCAATCAAAGCACTCATATGCCTCCATTTGTTCATATACTGTTGGGGCGTTCTTCTGAAATTATCGAGGTACTGTTGTATTCTCAGAGCTTTCAAATGTTTAATTCCTCCGTCACGCTCATCTTTTTTAAGAAAACTGAGGAAGTCTTGGCTGAGTTTTTTTAAATCACTAACATACCTTTTACTAAGATTAGATGTCTTTTTTTGATTCAATGCACTATTAAATAGTTCGTCCAGCGATAGCCTATCTGCGCTATCATGGGAACCTGATTTATTCAGTAACTTCTGATAACTGCCATCATTTAGCTTCTTGCGGAACTCAAATTCTAATTTTCCTAATAACGCTCTACGTTCCTTAGCGGATTTAGCTCTGTTTGGTTTCAGGTCGACAGCTATCTTCTGCCCGTTGTACTCGCGGTACCTCCGGCCTTCAATGTATATGGCTAGATAGGCACGTTTACTTAAGTCTGTTGGGCAATAGGGTTTGATTTCATACTGATGCATTTTGGCTCATATTCTGGCTCATAGCAACAATACACCACTAATAACCAGTAATTTAAGCTGGTAGAGCAACGCATTCGTAATGCGTAGGTCGTAGGTTCGAATCCCATCGTCGGCTCCTAAGTTTAAAGCTCCGGAACGTACTGTTCGGAGCTTTTTTTTCGTGAACTGACAGGTGCCTTAACCGGACATTATCGATCAGTTGAATGCTTCCCGATCCCGCGGTAGCATTCGCAGAATTTCTACATGCTGCCGCATAGGTGCATTTCCGAAACGCTTATTTTCGGCTACAACAAAAGGCGTTTAGGCTAAATCTGCCGCTGAAAGCCACCGCATTTTTGCAGTATCAAAAAGATCGCAAAATGGAATTAAAAAACAGCACCGTCCTGATTACGGGCGGAACCAGCGGAATCGGTTTGGAGCTCGTAAAACAGCTGACCGAACAAGATGCAAACATTATCGTCACCGGACGTAACCTTGATGCACTGAACCGAACAAGGAAACAGTTTCCCAAAGTCCATACCTTTCAAAGCGATGTGAGCAATGCAGCAGCCATTGAACAGCTTTACCTGGATGTTACGGCACAATTTCCAGAATTGAATATCCTCATCAACAACGCCGGATTGATGCGGTTGATCGATGTGCAGGACGCAACATTGGATTTGGAAAACATCAACCGTGAAATTGCCGTCAATCTTACTGGAACCATCCAAATGGTGCATCAGTTTTTACCGCATCTGCTCACGAAGAAATCGGCTGCGATTGTCAATGTTTCCTCGGGTATTGCATTGATGCCCTATTCAATAGCACCGATTTACAGTACCGCAAAAGCAGGCGTCCGAGCGTATACGTTAGCTTTGCGGTTGCAATTGGAAGATACCAATGTAAAGGTATTTGAAATGATACCGCCGGGTGTTAACACCAATCTTCAAAATGATTGGGTATTGCAACCTAACCCCAAACAAATGATGCCTGTGGATAAAATGGTAGCTGTCGTCATCAAAGGCCTTTTGAAAGATAAACCGGAACTCAAGCCGACCTTGATTGACCTGGTCAAATTCGTGAGCAGACTGATGCCTAATACCCTTTTAAAGTTTGGACACCGGGAATTTAAAAAGTTTAAACAACTGAACAAGCAATGAAAAACGAAAACAAAAAAGACGGCCTGTCAAGGTTTTGGTTTGCGCTCTCCAATGCCATTCCACCAATCGGATTTTTTCTGTATTTTAGGCACAGAAATCAATTCCCCAATAAGGCACGAAAGGCATTGGCAAGTGCCTTAATCGGTGTTCCGATTGCGTTAGTTGCGGGTTACATCATAGACGCGTATATCCTGCATTAAAATGGTAAAGAACATCATTTCGTTAATCTTATTGATTGTGTCCGTGTCGCTGAATTTCAGGCACGGGTGGGGCATATTTAACTACAAAAACAATCCCGAATCGTTAAAGATGATGAATGAACTGGGCATCAATGAACCCGTCATTCCCTTCTTTGGCATCCTGACCTTTGCGATTGGGGCTTTGCTGCTGATTCCAAAAACATTTTTCTTGGCGAATGTACTGAATGCCATGTCGATTCTCCTTATTATGGCCTTATCGCTGAAAGCAGGGAATTACAAAACGGCGTTGATAGAAATTCCGTTTTTGGCGATGCCGTTACTCATGATTTGGCTCAAATATCCATTCAAAAATTAGTTTGTGTTATGGCAAATGTAAAGCCCTACCGGATAAAATCCATAACGGAAATCCATCGGTTAATGAGGCTTCCGAAGCCTCATCACCCGCTCCTCGGTATCGTTGACGTATCGGGGATTAAAAATGATTCAGCAATAAATGCCGTGCTATTTGATCTTTATGTCATATCATTGAAAAGGGGGTGCGATAAACTTCATTACGGGCAGCAGCGCTACGATTTCGATGAGGGATTGATGGCTTTTATGGCGCCTGGGCAAATTCTCCGTGGTGAAGAAAACGGCGTACCTGCGGGTCTTGAAGGTTGGATGCTGTTCATACACCCCGATTTTTTATGGAATACGCCGCTTGCTAAAAAAATCAGACAGTATGCGTACTTTGGCTACTCCACCAATGAAGCATTGTTCCTTTCCGATAAAGAAGAAGCGATCATCAACGGCATAGTAGCGAATATCAAGAACGAGTATCATACAAACATGGATAAGTTCAGCCAGGATATTATTGTTTCGCATTTAGAAACCCTGCTGAATTATGCCGAACGCTTTTATCAACGTCAATTCATCACCCGAAAAATAGCCAATCATCAAATTCTTGACCGGTTTGAAAAATTGCTTTCGGACTATTTCAACGACGACGACTTAATAACCAAAGGGCTACCTACGGTTCAATATGTCTCTGAGCAGCTGAATATTTCGCCTAATTATTTGCGTAGTTTGCTCAAGGTGCTCACGGGACAAAACACCCAGCAACATATTCACGATAGGCTAATCGAAAAGGCGAAGGAAAGACTGTCGACGACAGACTTGTCCGTCAGTGAAATCGCTTACGGATTGGGCTTTGAGCATCCGCAATCGTTCAGTAAACTTTTCAAGACGAAGACCACCGTTTCGCCGTTGCAATTCCGGCAGTCGTTTAATCGGGCTGTTCCCGGATCGCACTGATCTGGCAGCCCCGTCATGGTGTTGCAGGTGAAAACAAATTTAGCTAAGTTTGGCCCAAACCAACGGCAGCATGAGCATGTTACTCGAACCGCTATTTGCATTGCTTCTGATCAATTTCCTTGGGAAAAGAATCGATCCAAAGGAGGCGCCCTATGATGTTCACCGATACGTCATGGCTGGCCGGGGCATTGCCATTGGGTTGTTGCTGTTGGATATTCTTACCGATTCGGCGATTATCCAACACGGGATACGACTTGGTGTATTTGCTCTGCTGTGGTTGGTATACGTACGGCCGGAATTGCGGGTGGGGCGCAGTTTCATGGTCTCCATGCTGCCTTACATGGTCTTGTCCTTGCTCAGTGATGTCGTACAGGCAGTTAACCGCGACTTTTATCGGGAAAACGATGACTTTTTTGACAACGCCGAGTTGTTTGGCATCCTCTGGTTTGGTGCCATGTGGTTTGTTAATCGCAACCAGCGCCGGGCACTGGAAAAGGAGCGCTTGCGGCGGGAGGCTGAGGAGGCTCGGCTTCGCGTCATGGCCGAGATGAAGGTCAATCTGGAAGCGGAAGTGGCGCAGCGTACGGCGGAGTTGGTCAAGCAAAAGGAAGAGCTGGAGCAGACCTTGGATGAATTGCGGCGTACGCAGGATCAGCTTATCCAGTCGGAAAAAATGGCTTCCCTGGGTGAGCTGACGGCTGGAATCGCCCACGAGATCCAGAATCCGCTGAATTTTGTCAACAACTTCTCGGAGGTCAGCGTTGAGCTGCTTGATGAGTTAAAAGCCGGCCCGCTTAGCCAGTTGCCCGCCGGACAGTTGGAGGAAGCTGAAGAGATTATCGGCGATCTGACGCAAAATTTGGAAAAAATCAGCCTCCATGGCAAGCGGGCGGATGGTATCGTCAAAAGCATGCTGCAGCACTCCCGCGCCAGTGCCGGTAAAAAGGAGGTGATAAATATCAACTTGTTGGCCGACGAATACTTACGCCTCAGCTATCACGGGTTGCGTGCCAAGGATAAATCGTTCAATGCCACCATGGAGATGGACTTTGCTGACGATTTGCTTTCCGCGGCGGTCATACCGCAGGATTTGGGGAGGGTATTGCTCAACCTGTTTAACAATGCTTTTTATTCAGTGAGTGAGAAAAAAAAGGGAGCTCCTGCGGATTATACGCCCTTAGTGCGGGTAGCCACCTCCAACGTTCGACGGGCGGACGGACGAGAGGCCATCGCGATCACCGTACATGACAATGGGCTGGGCATCCCAAAGAACATCTTGGACAAAATATATCAACCGTTTTTTACCACCAAGCCTACGGGCCAGGGTACCGGTTTGGGGCTCTCGATGAGCTATGATATCATCCACAAGATGCATGGCGGCGAAATGCAGGTAGATACCGCCGAGGGCAAATATGCAACATTCACCATCACCATACCGGCATCATGAAGATATTAGTAGTAGACGACGAGGTAGACATCCAGCCGTTATTCAGGCAACGATTCCGCAGGGAGATCAGGAGCGGTGAGTTGGCATTCGATTTTGCGCTTTCCGCCGAAGAAGCCTTGCAGTACATGACATCGGGAGATTCCGAGGTCGTACTCATTCTCTCCGATATCAATATGCCGGGTATGAGCGGGCTTGAGCTGCTCCGTCACATCCGGACGGCACACCGGGCGGCACCGCCGTTCGTCATGATGGTCACGGCATACGGCGATGAGGCAAACCGCTCGCAGTCCATGCAGCTTGGCGCCGATGACTTCCTGACCAAGCCGCTGGATTTTAATGTATTGAAAGATAAACTTAAAGGGTTGGAGGCGCATGGCTAATATTTTGGTTGTCGACGATGAGGCTGATCTCGAGATACTCATCCGGCAGAAATTTCGGAAGAAGATACGGGAAAAAATCTACACGTTTGTTTTTGCAAGGGATGGTAACGAGGCGTTGGCGCTGCTGCAAGCGCGAGACGACATCGACGTTATCCTTACCGACATCAACATGCCCGGCATGGACGGGCTGACGTTGCTGACCAAGTTGCCCGAAGCCAGCCCGGTCATCAAAGCCGTCATGGTTTCCGCTTACGGCGATATGGACAACATCCGCACGGCGATGAATCGCGGCGCATTTGACTTCGTGTTTAAGCCGGTCAATTTTGACGATCTGGACACGACCATCGAGAAGACCCTGCATCATGTACGGCAACTCCGGGAAACCCTGCAAGCCGTCAAGGAGAATAACATTCTGAAGATGTACGTCGACGAGCATGTACTCAACTTCATGACCCATCAGGAATTCGAAAAGAGCCTGATGGCGAACGAGACCATTGAAGGCACGGTCGTTTTTATCGATATCTGCGGATTCACCGCCATTACCGAACATGTGGGTGCTGACGGTGTAGTGAAGATGCTCAATACCCTTTTTGACGTCATTGTCAAAGAAATCATCAACCACAATGGCCATATCGATAAGTTCATGGGCGATGCGGTGATGGCCATCTTCCGGGGCGAGTATCACATTGACCGGGCCATTGATGCGGCGTTGGCCGTGAAAGACAGCATTGCCGGGGTGACGGTTGCCGGTTTTACCGATAAAGCGTTTAAGCCCCAGGTATCCATCGGTATCAATTCGGGCGAGATGATATCCGGCAATATCGGTTCAGCTTCGCTGAAGCGGTTGGATTATACCGTCATCGGCGATACGGTAAATGTAGCCCAGCGGCTCCAGTCTGTCGCCAAAGCCGACCAGATTCTGGTGCCGGAGCACGTATATCAGCAGGCAAAGCAGTCCTTCAACCTGAAAGAACTGGGAGCGGTGAGCTTAAAGAACAAGGCGTTGCCCGTAGCCGTTTACGAAGTAATCGAGTGATATGCCGGCTGCGCGGACTAATGCTCCCTGGCACGTTTTTTCAGCACGCCACCGGCCACCTCTTTGATGGTGTTTGTGTACACAAAGGCCTGGGGGTCGATGTCGCGTACGAGGCTTTTGAGGCGCCTGACCTCAAACCGGGTGACCACCGTAAAAACGATGTCTACCGGATGGCTTACGTCAAAGCTGCCTTGCAGGAATCCTCGCTCGCCCTTATAGACCGTGATGCCTTTCCCCATTTCATTGACCAACCGATCTTTGATGACGACGCTCTTGGAAGAGATAATGTTTACGGCCGTGTATTCCTCCAGCCCCTCAATGACGAAGCTAATGGTCCGTGAAGCCGTGTAGTAGGTCAGGATGGAGTAAAGAGCCGTCGGGAGCCCAAGGTGAATAGCCGCGATGAGGAAAATGACAATATTGATACCCAGGATGATTTCGCTGATGGTGAAGCTGCTTCGTTTGAGCGTGTACAACGCTAGCACTTCGATGCCGTCAAGCGCACACCCGCCCCGCATCGAAAGACCTACACCCAATCCCATAAATACGCCGCCGAAGATAGAGACGAGCAGTTTGTCCGACGTGATGGGCGGATATGGGACATACAACAGGCAAATGCCGAGCAATATCACACAGCCGAGGGTTTTCCAGGCAAATTTGGCGTTTACCTGAAAGGCACCCATGACGATTAGCGGCAGATTGGCCAACACGATGACGTATGCGATGTTGAAGTTGTAGATCTCATGGATAAGTAAGGCAATGCCCGTCACACCACCATCAAAAAAATGGTTGGGAATCAGGAAGCCCTTCAGTGCAAATCCGCAAAACAACACGCCACAAATCACATAAATGATGTCCTGGGCAATGGCCCGCCACTGGTTAGTTATCATGGTTCGCCGGTTATCAGATAGTTATGTTAATAGTTTTTTGTAATTTTCTTCTTTTTTGGCGTTTCTGCGCCGTTTGGACGTTTCCGTAAAATAATGATGCTTGTCCAGGAACGCAATTTGGATTTTCTCGAACTCCTCGCGCGAAGAAATAGTGCCTAAATGGTGCATTTCCTGGTAGAGCAACAGGCTTCGATCAAAAAAATCGTCCCTGCCGAGATAGTCCAGGTCTGCATCACAAATGATTTCTTCCAGATGTTGCCGGGGCCGTTGAGGGATCTCCGTGGCCATGATGAGTTTGGAAATCACGGTTATATCGGCGTCGGTGTAGCCAAAGCCAGGTAGTGTTTCCTGGGCGATAGCACAGGACGACAGCTCATGTGCTTTGGTTTGAACCAAAAAGCCTGCGTCATGGTAAAGCGCTGCCGTGAGCAGCCATTGAAGCTGTAAATCAGGTATGCCTTCCAGCACGGCTATCTGCCTCGCTGCTGCGTACACATCGGCAGTGTGCAAGGCGTTATGATAGGTCAAACCAGGCGGAAGCTCATTTTCCAACCGATTTAGAATATAGTGCTCAGCCAAATCGAGTCGCATATCCGATTTTTATCGGCGGCTAATATATCAATTTTATTTCTTTCCGATATAGACGCTCTTGCTGTACTGCTTTTTATTGGCGCTGTGTTGATGCCGTAAAAAAGGAATACAATGTCGGAACAATTTACCAATAAGAAATTAAATAAAAACGATTATAATACTTACTTCAATTTAGGATTTAACCATGTAAAACTAATATCCATTGTATTTTTATCGTATAAAATACGATGAAAATACGATGACTTTACGATAAAAATACGATGAAAGATAAAATGCAAGTAAAAGGTAGTTAAGTTTAAAATAAAATTTAATGGTAATCCTTTGGCTTACGATCTGCCAAACAGGGCATATTCGTTGTTTTTCCGCGGACGCGGCATGGTTCTAAAGGCTTTTTTTATCTTTGTATCAATTTTTTCGATACGATGACACTTGTTCAATTGGAATATATTATCGCTGTAGATACCTACAGGAGTTTCGTGGCTGCCGCTGAAAAATGTTTCGTGACCCAGCCGACGTTAAGCATGCAAATTCAGAAACTGGAGGAATCGATCGGTGCCCGTATTTTCGATCGGAGTAGGCAACCGATTGTACCGACCGAAGTCGGTGTGGAAATTATCAAACAGGCGCGGGTCGTCCTTACCGAGAGCCGTAAAATAAATGAACTGGTGCAATTGAAAAAGGGCGAATTGGAAGGCGAGCTTCGCATCGGGGTAATTCCGACCATTGCACCGTACCTGCTGCCTCGTGTGCTGGGTAATTTCATGCAGAAGTTTCCCAAATTGCAATTACAGATATGGGAGTATACGACTGAAAAGATTGTGCGCGAGCTAAAGGTGAATTTGCTCGACTGTGGCGTGTTGTCCACCCCCGTATATGATACAGCACTGGTCGAACGCCCCTTGTTTTACGAGCCGTTTGTAGCGTATATATCGCCCAAAAGCGCATTAATCAAAAAGAAGGAAGTGACGCCGGAAGATGTATTGGAAGATAAGCTATGGCTGCTTACCGAGGGGCACTGTATGCGTGGCCAGGTATTGAACATATGCCAACGCAAGCGGAGTATGGATCCGGACGGTACATTGGCGTATAACACGGGAAGTGTGGAAACGCTCAAGCGGATGGTCGATAGCAACTCGGGGACTACCATCCTGCCGGAATTGAGCATCGACGATTTTGATGAGGACCAGCTCGGCCGGGTACGTTATTTCAAGTCGCCCGAACCTGTGCGCGAAATCAGTTTGGTGACCACGCATAACTTTTTAAAGCGGCAGGCCATCGACGCCCTTGAACGGGAAATTATCGCTTCTGTCCCCAAGCGGTTCAGGACCAAAAAGAAGAAGGATATCATGGAAATTGATTGACCAGTAAGTCATGCGGCAAAAACCCCAGCAAATCATTCATCGGCTCAACCAATGGCGGATGCAGAAAATTTCTAACCGGAATTTTCTGGTTGTTCTCGCTGTCATCGTAGGGATCATAGGCGGACTGGCTGCTGCAGCCCTCAAAGGGCTGACGCACTCGATCGCCGCATTTTTACAAAATGACGTGCAATGGCAATACAAATATTACCTATACCTGTTTTTTCCCCTGATCGGGATATTGCTGAGCGTGTTGTATGTGCGCCGTTTTATTCGCAAAGGCACCTTCGAGCATGGCATGACACCGATTATTTATGCCATTTCACGCAAGTCGAGCCGTATTGAACCGCACAACATCTATTCACAGATCATTACCAGTGCGCTCACGGTCGGCTTCGGTGGCTCTGCCGGACTGGAAGCTCCGATTGCTTACAGCGGTTCGGCCATTGGCGCCAATGCGGGTCGTTTCTTTGGACTCAATTACCGGGAAGTGACGATGTTGCTTGCTTGCGGAGCTGCGGCTGGTATTGCAGGTGCGTTTAATAGTCCCGTAGCAGGGATGATTTTTGCCATAGAGATCTTACTGCCCGAATTTTCTATTCCTGCATTTATTCCTTTGCTGATGGCTGCGGCGACAGCATCAGTGGTGTCAAAGCTGCTATATAGCGAGCCTCTTTTTCATCTGGTGACGGACGATTGGGAATTTCAGGCGTTGTTTTTTTACCTGCTGTTAGCTGTTATCGTTGGCGGCTTTTCGATATACTTTGCCAAGGTAAGTACGTGGGCCAAGAAAGTATTTGCAACAGTTGAAAACCCTTACCAGAAGGTGTGGATAGGGGGGATAAGCCTTGGCCTCCTGATTTTTCTTTTCCCTGCGCTCTATGGCGAAGGCTACCTGGCTATCCAGCAGATTCTTGACGGACGGATGGACTCGTTGCTGGCTAATAGCATTTTTGCGGACTACCGGCATGTTGGTATCCTGATAGTCATCTATGCCGTGGTTACCGTATTTGCGAAGTCCTTCGCAGCGCTTATCACGCTCAGTAGCGGAGGAAATGGCGGGGTATTCGGTCCGAGTTTGGTCATGGGCGGGTTATTGGGATTTGCCTTTGCTTACGGTATAAACCTTACGGGCATGATTGAACTGAATGTGGCCAATTTTGTGGTGGCCGGCATGGCTGCGGCACTAAGCGGTATTATGCACGCTCCGTTGACGGCTATTTTCCTCATCGCGGAAATCACGGGCGGGTATGCCTTGATGGTGCCGCTGATGTTGGTCACAGCGATTTCATATTTGATCAATCGGGCAACACAGAAATACTCCATTTATACCAAGGTGCTGGCCGAACAAGGTGACCTGCTCACCCACGAAGATAAGGATCGGACAGTGCTGAGCATGATGAAACTTCGGTATGTGCTGGAACGCAATTTTACCATCCTACGGCCAGACGAACGGCCAACGGACAGGCGGCATGACATTATCCACACCAAGCGCAATATCTTTCCAGTGGTGGATGCCGATGGCAAACTGCTCGGTATCATATACAGTGAGCGACTATTTGAGATATTGCTCGGTGAAAGCCCTGAAAAGGAAGGCAAGACAATGCAGGAGCTGGCTGAAAAGCCGGTGGATATTATCCGCATGGATACCAACATGGAAGCGGTGATGCAAAAGATGAATCGGGAGGATATCTGGATACTCCCCGTGGTGGACAGCCATGGGAATTATATGGGATTCGTTTCCAAATCGGCCGTCTTTAATAAATACCGTGCGTTGCTGATGAGGCAGGGGGCATACCTGGAATAGGGTGGCGGTATGCGGTATAGTGATGGGTGGTGCGTGGCCGCCGGTCAGCCAAGACTGGCCGCTGGTTACGCACCACCCATTGCCAACTAAAGTTCTTTAATCCGGATATTACGGAAGGCGACGACATCGCCGTGGTCTTGCAATGCAATTTTTCCTTTTGGATATTTTGCAAATCCTTCCCAATCTTTGAACTTGCTTGCATTTAATACCTGCTCCCACTCGGGGGTACCGATGGTCACGTCCGCAGTTTGGACGTCATTAAGCCACAGGGTGATCTGTCCGTTGTTTTTGCGGATACGGGCTTTATTCCATTCGCCGACCGGTTTGGGTTGCGACACCTCCTTGCTGCCAATCATGTCATACAGTGATCCGGCAAGGTGGTTTTCGATTTTGTTATCGGCGGCGTCGATGTTGTCCAGTATCTGCATTTCAATGCCGGTTTGGTAGGTAGCGCTGAACTTCGGATCTTCGTGTACCCCGAAGATGATGCCGCTATTGCCGCCGGAAGAAATCTTCCATTCGAGCTCAAGCTCATAGTTTTCATACTCGCCATCCGTCACAATATCGCCGCGTTGCTCACGAGGCACCTCAGGATTGAATCGCAATTCGCCGTCTTGAACTACCCAGGCGGCTGATACGGTGTCCCGCAGGTAGGTATGCCAACCATCGGTGGTTTGGCCGTCGAACAGTGATACCCATCCGTCATTTTCAGCGGTTGTTGTTGCACTGGTGTCTTGTGCTTCACTGGTTTGTTGTCCGGAGCCACAAGCAGCCAGCACAGCGACTGCTAAGCCAATCGATAGCGATTTTTTAAGATTTTCCATGTTAGAGATTCTGTGATGTTTATGATTTATGAGTTTGTTTTGGGCCAATACTACGAACTTATTTTCAAAAACGGGCGTTTTGAGACATTATTTTTGATAAAAAGGAAAACGTCGCCCTTACCGGCGCATTGACAAAATGCTGTGGTCATTCGCGTTTGTGTTTGGCAATCAAGGATATTTCGCAATTAATTAGGCAAAAATAGGTAATATTGTAAGCCGAAATGGAGTTTAATTTGATTCGTATAAGACATGTCTGTTGAGTTACTTGGTAAGCTCCATTTTTTTCTGTCGGTTGTTTTGATTGGCCTCTCATCCAGTACATGGGGCCAACCAACCTATACAATCAGCGGCTACATCCGTGATGCACATACAGGCGAAACGCTGGTAGGGACGAGCTTACGGCTAAAGGCGGAGCCGGCCATTGGCACCCATACAAATCATTACGGCTTTTATTCGCTTACCCTTGTTGGAGGACCTCACGTACTCGTTGTCTCGCATGTCGGGTATGAGTCGCATGAAACGACCGTCAGCCTGAGCGAGGATAAGCGTGTAGACATCGATTTGTCAAGCGGTGAACTGCTGGACGAAGTGGTGGTAAGCCAGCCGGCAATCAATGAGCAGGTGCGGAGCCCGCAAATGGGGGTGGCTCGCGTGGATGTCAATGAGATTAAGCACGTGCCGGTGTTGATGGGCGAAAAAGATGTTTTAAAAACGATTCAACTATTGCCCGGCGTACTGGCTGGAGGTGAAGGCAGCAGTAACTTCTTCGTGCGGGGCGGGGCGGGCGACCAAAATTTGATCCTGCTGGACGAAGCTATGGTGTATAATGCATCGCACCTTTTTGGTTTTTTCTCGACGTTTAATTCCGACGCTGTCAAAGATGTAAACCTCTATAAAGGCGGGATGCCTGCCCAGTACGGCGGGCGTTTGGCGTCGGTGCTTGATATTTCCATGCTCGATGGCAACAAAAGGCGCGTTGGGATGGAAGGGGGGATAGGGCTCATCGCGTCGAGATTGAAGATGGATGGGCCGATAGCCGGCGGCCGCGGATCGTTTATGCTCAGTGGGCGCAGGACTTATGCCGACCTCTTTCTGAAGTTTGCGGATGACGAAAGCATCAACAATAGCCGCTTGTATTTCTATGATTTAAATGCCAAGGCCAATTACCGGATAAACGATCGAAACACCCTTTTCATTTCGGGTTATTTCGGCCGGGATGTCATGGGATACGCCAGTCTCTTTGGCTTCGGGTGGGGGAATGCTACCGCTACATTGCGCTGGAACCATGTGTTGAATAGCCGTTTGTTTTCCAATACGTCTTTTATATACAGCAACTTCAACTACCATGTCAATATTGACAACAATGACCTCAATTTCGCAATAGCTTCCCGTATCCTGAATTATAATGTCAAGCAGGACTTTCAGTTTTTTCAGTCCGACAGGAGCACGTGGCGTTTCGGCGTCAATTTACTCAGACAGGAAATTTCCCCGGCGAATATCGATGCCGGTGCAAATTCGTCGGTCAACAGCCTCCGGCTTGACAGCCGGAAGGGAATGGAGCTGGCAGGATACCTTTCGCATGAATGGAAACCCACGGATCGGCTGAGCGTTGTCTATGGACTACGAGCCAATAACTTCCTGCTATTGGGGCCAGGTATGTTTTACGGATATGATGCTGATGGCGATGTGTTGGATGGTCGGCGGTATGAACGCGGCGATGTCGTACAATATTATTTCAATCTGGAACCGAGGCTGTCGATGAGCTATCAATTGCATCGCAACAACAGCGTGAAGCTATCGTACAACCGCAATGTCCAGCACCTACACCAGCTAACGAATTCAACGTCCAGCCTGCCGACGGATGCATGGGTGATGAGCAGCAACAACATCAAGCCACAGATGGCCGATCAAGCGGCAATTGGGTATTACCAAAATTTTTCGGATGACCGCTATGAATTTTCGGTAGAATCGTATTATAAACGAATGCAAAATCAGATAGACTACCGAAATACGGCTGATTTGCAGGCCAATGAACATATCGAGGCGGAACTGCTTTACGGTATCGGCAGGGCATACGGTGCAGAATTGTTGCTGAAAAAACGGGAAGGCCAGCTCAATGGCTGGCTAAGCTATACGCTTTCGCGGAGCGAGCGGCGTTTTGATGATATTAATCAAGGCAACTGGTTTGCTGCGCGGCAAGACCGTACGCATGATGTATCCGCAGTGGCCATGTACCAGTTATCACCTGCGTGGAATATCTCAGCCACATTTGTATACAGCACGGGCAATGCGGTGACTTTTCCGAGCGGCAAATACAGCGTGGATGGCCGTACACTTTGGTACTACACGGAACGGAATGGATACCGGATGCCCGATTACCATCGGCTGGATTTGGGTGCGACATGGGAGTCAAACGTGAGTAAGCGTTTCAAATCGAGTTGGACCTTCGGTATTTACAACGCTTATAATCGTAAAAACGCGTATATTATCGACTTCCGGGAAAATGAGCACAATCCGAACATTACAGAAGCGTATCGGATAGCCTTGTTTGGCATCATCCCATCGGTCACATGGAATTTTAAATTTTAAACAATGCACAGGTACCGTATTATTTCGATTGTCTTGTTTCTTAGCTTGTCGTGGAGTTGCGAAGATGTGATTGATATCAACCTCAATGATGCTCATACACAATTGGTTATCGTCGGGGAAGTCAACAACCGGACGAATCGCCAGCAGGTGACCATCAGCCGTACGGTGGCGTTTGACAGGGATCGTCCTTTTGACCCTGTGTCTGGTGCAGATGTACACGTGTCGAGTGGAAGCGGCGGGGTTTTTCATTTCATTGAACAAACCCCCGGTATTTATATCGCTAACAATTTTCGCGGAAGAGAAAACGAACGATATGAGCTGCGTGTCCAGTTAGGGGGGGAGGTATTTACGGCGGTATCGACGATGCCGACCTTGGTCGTCGCAGATTCCATCGGAACGGCCCTGCGAAACATATTCGGCGAGGAGGAGAAACTAATCACGCTTAAATTCCAAGATCCACCTTACATCCCCAATTATTACCGTTACTTGTGGAGTGTCAATGGCACCCCTTTCGAAATGGTGCATGTCGCCCAAGATAAATTTAACGACGGAAGATACGTCAGTGAAGACCTTATCGATTTTGACCTTAAATTGGTCGCCGGGGACTTGGTGACCGTCCAGATGCAGTGTATCGACAAGGCGACATTTGATTTTTGGAACGCTGTACAAACGACCAATCCCGGTACGGCCGCTCCGGCCAACCCGCCTTCTGTATTCGGCGAAGGGGCTCTCGGCTATTTCAGCGCCTGTGCGGTGTCTGAAATTTCAACCGTGGTGCAGTAGAAAGGCGGCACATTGTTACAAAACGCCAAAAGTATATCCTTGCCCCAGCCAATATTCGATGGCACGCGGCAACGCATAGGACACACGCGGGACAGCCTTTATGTTGTCGTGAAAAACCACGATGGAGCCGTTGCGAGCGTGATTGATGACATTCCGCAGGCATTTTTCGGGAGCAAGCTTGGTGTCAAAATCACCGCTAAGGACATCCCACATGATGATTTCGTAGTCTTTGCGCAATGTCGCATATTGTGCACGCGTACCTCGCCCGTAGGGCGGCCTGAAAAGATTTGTCTGCGTCAATTGCTGGCATTGCAACACATTTTCAAGGTATATTTCGTCTTTCGTCTTCCATCCGTTGAGGTGGTTGTAGGTATGATTACCAATACGATGGCCATTTTCCAGCAGGGTGTCGAATAAATCAGGATGTTTTTTAATATTTTCGCCCACGCAGAAGAACGTAGCCTTGACGCCGTAATTTTTCAAGGTATTTATGATGCCCGGTGTAACATCCGGTATCGGGCCGTCGTCAAAGGTGAGAAAAATACGTTTTTCAACACGGCCGCGATGCCAGGTAAGCGAGGGATAAAACCACTGCAAGACAAGGGGAGCGCTGACTGTGTACATAGGCTACAAAAGAAATAAATATTGACCAGATTCGGAGACTTAATGCGCATTCAATTGAAAAAAGGGCTATGAGTACGTCATGGCCAGGTACTACTAATATATTTTGATGAAGAAGAAGTTTTTACACCTAACGTATTCCGTCGCTTGTTTATGTATGATGCTGCTGGCCTCGCTGGAGGGGGCGGCGCAACAGGAAGTATCCGTTAGAACGGCGATTTCCCAAGCATTGGAAAGAAACCTGCAAGTGCGGCAGGCGCAGTTTCAACAGGCGCTGTCTGAGCAAGATCTCCGGCAAGCCAGAATGAACCTATACCCGACCCTCAACGCCGGAATAAACGGTGGGTTCAATTGGGGTTTGACATTCGACCAGACTGCCGGTAGGTTGGTGACGCAGTCAGTCAGCTCAGCCGGCGGGCGGGTCAATTCGAATGCCGATTTATTTACCGGTTTTCAACGATTAAACCAGATACGGGCCAACCGATACCAATTGATGGCTGATGAAAGTAATGTAGACCGGGTTAGGAACGATTTGGTGCTTTCTGTTGTAACGACTTATCTGGAAGCGTTGACCAACCAGGGACTGCTGGAGGCTAGTCAACAACAGCTGTCCCTGTCGCAACGGCAATTGGAAGCCGCTGAGGCAAATTATGAAGTGGGTAACAATACACTCGCCGACCTTTCACAAGCGAAAAACCAGGTGGCTACGGATGAGTTGAATGTGACAACCGCGCAAAATGCGTTCGAACTTTCAATGCTCAACCTAAAACAACTGATGGAAATGGATCCTTCCGTGGAGATTACGCTTGAAAATCCCGCGTTGCCTGATGTCAATGCCGTTGAGAGCAATTACCTGGCCAACGAAATCTATCGGCAAGCGGTATCCACTTTCCCGGATATCAGGCAGGCGCAGATGCTGTCGCAGGTCGCAAAACAGAATATTAGCATCGCACGAGGTGCCTTGTATCCGACGTTGTCGCTCAATGGCGGGATTGGTACCAACTTTTCGTCGCAGGCCGTGGATTTTTTCGGCCCTTTTGGTGAGCAGTTGCGAAACAACAGGAGTGAGTCATTAGGCCTTACATTGAGCATTCCGATTTTCAATAACCTGCGCACCCGGATTACCTTGGCCAAGGCTAAAATAGGGTATGAAAATGCGTTGGCAAGTGAGCAACTCGCTAAAAACAACTTAAATAAGATCATTAATCAGGCTGTGCTCGACCTACGTTCGGCAGAACAGCGATATCATTCTACGGAAGCCGCTTTCACGTCCGCTAAAGACGCGTTTGAAGTGATCAACCAGCGTTATGAAGTCGGTTTGGCCAATTCCGTGGAACTATTTACTGCGCAGACCACGATGAACAGGGCTGAGTTTGATCATATCCAGGCACGGTACGACCTGTTATTCCGCAGCAAGGTGATTGATTTCTACCTGGGCAATGAAATTGATTTTGAAGACTAAACAATTAATAGCAAATCATAGATAATAGATATAGATAGACTATGGCAAAGAAAAAAAACACACTTAAATATGTAGTGATTGGTGCAGTAATCCTGCTGGTGCTGGTCATCATCGCTAATAAAATGGGCTGGATTGGCCAGGGTGACGTTATTAAAGTGGCGACGGAGAAGGCGGAGAAGCGGACGGTAAACGAACAAGTGTCTGCCAGTGGGAAAATCCATCCTGAAGTGGAGGTAAAGCTTAGCTCTGAAGTTTCCGGTGAGATTGTAGAGCTTAACGTTAAGGAAGGTGACGTGGTAACCAAAGGGCAGGTGCTCTGCCGTATACGGCCCGATATCCTGCAATCGGGGTACGATCGGGCGGTGGCATCGCTCAATGCCCAGCGGGCCAGTCTGGCCGTGTCCGAACAGCAATTGAAGCAACAGGAGGCCAACTTTGTCAATATCGAGGCTACATTCAACCGAAATAAGGAATTGTTTGAAAGGAAGGTGGTATCAGCCGCAGAGTTTGATAAAGCCCGGGCAGACTATGAAAGTGCGCTGGCAAGCCTGGAGGCTCAACGGCAGAGTGTCCTCGCCGCGAGATACGGTATAGACCAATCGCAGGCATCGGTAAATGAAGCCGGTGACAATCTTGCGCGTACGACCATCTATGCGCCGGTGGACGGTGTCGTATCGTTATTGCAAGCGGAATTGGGCGAACGTGTGGTTGGAACGGCTCAGATGGCTGGTACCGAAATCATGCGTATTGCCAATATGAGCTCAATGGAAGTGGTCGTGGAAGTCAACGAGAACGATATCACGCGGGTAGCGCTAAACAACGAAGCGACCATCGAGGTAGATGCATTTCAAGGCCGGGAATTTCGGGGCGTTGTCACCGAAATAGCCAGTTCCTCTACCACGGCAGCCACGACCACGACCACGACGGCGGGGACCGACCAGGTCACCAATTTCAATGTGAAAGTGCGGATACTGTCTGAATCCTATGAGGATTTATTGAAAAAAGACCAGCCGAACCCTTCGCCTTTCCGTCCCGGCCTGTCGGCTACAGTGGATATCCATACCAAGCAAGACACCGGATTGGCTGTGCCCATACAGGCCGTCACCACCCGTGAAGCAAGTGGTCGCGATACAACAGCCGCCAATACCCCAACCGCCGACTCGCCGCACACTGCTGCGACAGGGGCACCAAAAATGAAAGAATATGTATTTGTCTACAACAATGGCACCGTGAAACAGGTGGAAGTAACCACCGGAATCCAGGATGACATGTATATACGCATTCTTTCTGGACTCAACGAAGGAGACGAGGTTGTGTCCCGCCCATTCAACGCTATCAGCAAGATTTTGAGGGACGGCAGTAAGGTGGAAAAGGTCGACCGGAATAGTTTGCTATAGGCTGCAAGCGACAGGCAACAGGCGGCAGGTGATGGGCTGTAAGCCGATAGGCAGCAGGCCCAACGCCTACAGCCTAATCGCTTAATGCGTGTAGCCGAAGCTTATATAAAATAAATTCAAGTTGGACTGATTATAAATAATCTGTATATTCGCCTCCGAATCATACAGTGGTTGGATAAATGATCTGTCCTTTAGCTAATTTCGAAGAAGTCTATAAAACTGCTCATGGCGCTGTATATCAGTGCAGCAGGCAAAATTGTTACTGGTTGGAGTTTGCCGGAAGTACTACGGCATTCAAGGTCGGCGACTTCTTGGACTTCAAAAAGAAGATTGATGCAATCGACATTTCTGCAATGATCATTGATTCGTCGCGTACGGCAGATTTTACTATCGTGATGCCCTTTCGTACGCCTCGTTGTTTTGTTTTGACGATCAACGATGTGCTTAACCTCCGTGAGCTTTTGGATGGGGCGAAGTTTATGATCACGTTGAACAGCATGGTGCAGGCTTGCATGAAAGGAACCCCCAGCCGGGTAGCCTGACTTCGGTACCGATTCGAGCGGTTGCGGCGGCACGTTGGCTACGCAACGCAACGGGAAGACTCGCTCCGCTAATCCCCGGTTGCTTGTGCGCATCCAAAGGTGCCTTAGCTTGATTCACGACCCGTCGTCAATAATTTAGACTGAATTTGTATTGTTTTTATTTTGAGCGTTTTGGTACTTTGTTTGTGTATTTTTGTAGTAACAAATAAAGAACGGCTGATGGTATTGTCCATCAGGAAAAATATAAGCATATGAAAGATTTATTGCGATTGAAAACTTCGTTGAACGAAGAGATAGAAAACATACTGAACGCACAGATTAAGGTGGAGGCACATTCTTCGTCCGTCTATCTGGCAATGTCTTCCTGGTGCGATGACCAAGGGTACGATTACAGTGCCGATTTTTTTTCGAAGCAGTCGGAGGAAGAGCGGAAACACATGATGAAGCTTTTCAACTATGTGAACGACAGGGGCGGAAAGGCGATTTCCCCGGAAATCGTAAACATTCCCGCTGACTTTGAGTCCTTCCGTGGCGTTTTTGAGCAAATGCTGGAGCAGGAGATGTATGTGACCGAACAATTCAACAACATAGCTGACAAATGCATCAAGTTGAAGGATTTTGTGACTTTTCAGTTTGTCCAATGGTTTCTCGAGGAGCAAATTGAAGAGGAATACGTTGCACGGCGTATTCTGGAAATGTTTGACGTGATTGGCGAAGACGGAACAGGACGCTGGGAAATTGACAAGCATGTGCCGAAGGTGAGCTATGAAGGGTAGTTATTCTGCCGGATCGCCGGTATCGTCGGGCTGTCTTTTTTGAAAGGCAGCCCGATTTTTTTTGCACACATACGGATTAAGTACTATCTTTCGTTGTTAATTTAAATAAGGAGCGGATTCGGATTTCAAAATATTAGAAGACATTCCAAACCAACTCATCATATCCTGACGAAAAGTTGCCATCGATAGCTATACATAGGCTCCTCGTTTTTGTGTTTCTTTTTGTATCGTTGCAGGCCTTTAGCCAGCATCAGCGCAAAGAGATAAGCGGCATTGTAATCGACACGGCGGGTACTGCCCTGGCAGGTGTAAATGTGCGTCTTACGTCCATACTGGATACCTTATTGACAGTTACCAGTAATGATGGAACCTTTAGGTTTTCGGATATCATCGGGCCGGAATTCCGGCTTACCTTTAGTATGATTGGTTATAAAATTGTGGAGCGATCCTACCCGGCTACCTTCCCCGGATCGGCCATGCAATTGCTCCCGATGGTTCTGCCGCCACAGCAAACGTTGCTTAAAGAAGTCGTCATTAACCGGGTGCAACCCATCGTTATTAAGGAGGACACGGTGCAATATAATATGGATGCCTACAAGGTACGCGAGAACTCGCTGCTGGAAGAAGCACTCAAACTACTGCCCAATATACAGGTACGACGGGACGGTTCGGTGATTGCTCATGGGAAGCAGATTAGCCGGGTGCAGGTCGATAGCAAGAATTTTTTCGGTGGCGAAGTGTTGACTGCCACACGTAACCTTCCGGCTGAATTTATCCAGTCTATACAGGTCATCGATTACTATGGCGACATGGCCAATAGCACAGGCATAAAGGATACGGAACCGGAGAAAATACTTAATATCGTCCTAAAAGAAGATAAGAAGCGTGTGCTTTTTGGTCAGGTGACGGGTGGTGGTGGCACCGAAAACCGGTATATTGGCAGCATGGGCGTAAATAATTACAACGATGGGCAGGAATTTTCCCTGATTGGGTCGTTTAATAACACCAACACAAGCCTATTCAGTTACGGCGCGCCAAGCGGTGCGGGCGGCAGAGAACGGGGCGGCGCGGACTTAACCGGGATGATGGATCCGGTGGATGGGGTGAATACCACCAACTCAGCGGGGGTCAGCTATTCGGACGATATTTCGGAAAAGGTAAGTATATATGGGAAGTATACGTTTACGAACAGAAAGAACAGAACCATAAGCAATTCGGTGCTGCAGAGTGTTTTTGATTTTTATACGATCGTTAATCAAGAGGCCAGGGAGGTCAATACCGACAACATTAATCATCTAATGGCTTGGGATATAGAAGCGCAGTTGGATGATCACAATTACCTGAAAGTAAGTCCAAACATTTCGTATAGTACGGTCAATGCCCTGCATCACAGCAACGATACGATTAAAAACCAGCGGATTGTAAGCGAACGTGTCTATCGATCAGGCGAAGAAATGTCATCGCCCAACTTCGATATGGATGTCTTGTATTCAAGGAGCTTTCACAAGCCGGGACGTAAATTTGTACTGAATATGCAGGGTAAGTATGCTGCCAGGGATAAATTGGAAGACATCAACGATGTTTTTGAAAGCATGAATGCAATTACGGGGCAACCCATTGACGATGGGGCCTATGCATTTTCGCAGCAGGTGGAAAGCGACAACCAAAACCGCGTGGGCCGCTTGAAAGCCGCATACATTGAGCCTATCGACGATAAAAGTATCTTAGAGGTCAGCTATGAATACAACTATACAGCCATTGACAGCCGTCGCAGTGTCTGGGATACGAGCAGGGAAATGTTTGTAGATTCGCTGAGCCTGGATTATGCTTACTTTTTTGAAAGTAACCGCGTAGGGTTGATTTACCAAATGGAGCAAAGCAAGCGGTTCAGATACACGTTGGGATTTGGCGTACAACCGCTGCTTTTAAAGGGGCACACACTTGATGTTGACACAACGACGCAGCATCGCAACGTCAACCTGATTCCCAGCGCCGGTTTCCGGTTTCGCATCAATGACGAGACCGAATGGTCCATCGAATATTTAGGTACGAACAATCAGCCTAATTTTTCCCAAATACAGCCCATCCGGGATCTGACCAATTCGCAGAATATCATTATTGGCAACGCGGAATTGAAGGCGGAGTTTATCAACCGGATTACTACCCGTTTTCGGCAAACGAAAATGGGAAAAAACCAATTTTTCGAAGCGCAGCTCGCGCTCAATCAAATCCAGAATAAAATTGTGACCAATCGGTCGAACCCCAGCAGTACCGTACAGGAAACGAGCTTCCGCAATGCTTCCGGGTACTTTGATGCGCGGGGCTACTACATGTTTAGCACGCCGGTGTTCAACGACGATTTGCAGCTGAATATCAATGGCACCACGGATTACGTAAACAATATTTCGTACATCAATGACAGGAAGAATTTCGGTCGGAATTTTATTTATTCGCAGGCGCTACAACTGCGCTATACGTTGGAAGACGTCATTGAGACAGAATTTAACAGCAGCTACACGTTTAACCGTACACGCTATTCGTTAAGCAATTGGGACAACCGGGACGGTATCAATGCCAATTCGGTATTGTTCGGGTTGGCCGGTAAAGGCTACCTCTCCGATAACTGGGCTTTTGGCTTTGACCTTTCTCATCGACTCAATACGGGCTACAGCAGTTTCGTCAATGCAAACCCGACCTTATTGAACGCATATATCGAGTGTACGTTTTTGCAGAATAAAATGGCGCTGCTCCGTATCCAGGGATTTGATTTGTTTAACCAGAACACCGGGGTTACGCGTGAAGTTTTGGGTACTGACATCCTCGATGTACGCAATAATCGGCTGGCCAGGTATTTTATGTTATCACTTAATATTCGTTTGCAAAAATATCCTTCTAAAAAATCATGATGCGAGCAGTAACCATTACCACTTATGGCGACGCCGATGGGCTTTCCGTCGAACAACGTCCGCTGCCGGCAATTCGTCCGAATGAGCTGCTTATCCGGGTGCGGGCCGCTGGTATTAATCGCCCGGATATTTTTCAGCGGAAAGGTAATTATCCGGCTCCGCACGGAGTCGTACAGGATATTCCGGGCTTGGAAGTGGCAGGCACTGTGGAGGCGTGCGGCACTGATGTGGTGCGATGGGCGCCGGGAGATCAGGTGTGTGCGTTATTGGGGGGTGGGGGGTACGCCGAGTTTGCGGCGGTAGACGCGAGCCACTGTCTGCCCATGCCGGCTAACCTTGATTTTGTGGAGGCCGCCTGTTTGCCGGAGACCGTACTGACGGTTTGGCACAATGTATTCCAGCGGGGAAATTTGCAGCCGGGCGAGACATTGCTGGTGCATGGCGGCAGTGGAGGCATCGGCACAACGGCTATCCAATTGGCCCAACGCTTCGGTGCGCAGGTGTATGCCACGGCAGGAACCCGTGAGAAATGCGACTTCTGTGAGCGGCTGGGGGCTGTGGCCTGTATCAATTACAACGAGCGTGATTTTGCTGAAGAACTTGCCGGAAAACAGATCGACGTCATTTTGGACAGCATAGGCGCGCCTTATTTTGAGCGGCACCTATCGTTGCTGGCGGAGGAGGGCAGGCTCGTATTCATCAACGCGGTAGCAGGCAAATTGGTGCAGTTGAATGTCATGGCTTTGATGCAACGTAGGCTTTCCATCACGGGGAGCACGCTGCGGGGTAGAGATGGCGCCTTTAAAGCGGCATTGTGCGAGGCCGTGGAGCACCAGGTATGGCCACTGGTCGCGCGGGGACTGTTTAAACCAATTGTTCACCGCGTATTTCCGTTGTCCGCAGCATCCGACGCGCATAAATTGATGGAATCCGGTAATTTTATGGGAAAGCTGGTGTTGGAGTGCTAAATATCTTAGATACAGCGAACTCATCCAGGGAGCGGTGCTCCATTTTGACATGGGCCCTGAACCCAATACCGATAGTGGGACCAAGCCAGAAGATTTTCCGTTTTCATTGAGTTTGGAAGGACACCGGTAAGTACATGTTCGTAACTAAGGTTTCGTTAGGTAAGCCCTTTGATAATTCAAAGGGCTTTTTCCTGTAATCTGTTTGAAGTACTTGTGGAATCCGGCAAAGTTATGAAACCCGCTTTCATAGCAGATTTGCTTGACATTCATGTTGTTTTCAATGAGCAGCTTGCAGGCATGCCCTACACGTATCTCGATGAGAAACTGCGAAAAGGTTTTTCCGGTACGCGACTTGAAATAGCGGCAAAACGCATTGCTGCTCATGCCGGCTACTTCAGCCACTTCGTGCAGTGCAATCCGTTGTTTGAAATGTTTGAGGGCAAAATCATAAATATTGTTTATGCGGTCTTTTTCACCTCGCTGAAAATGGGGGTTAAACCCAACGGATGAAAGCAGTTGGATATCTTTGGAATAAGCAATTGCGGTAAGGGCTTCCATGAGTAGTAAAATACGCTTTGGGCCTTCAGAGCCGAGTAGATCTGCCAAAAGCCGTTGCACGCATTGACGGGCTGGGCCGCTAACTGCTATTCCTTGTTTGCCTGTTTGGAGCAACTGTTTGATGCCGGTATTTTCGGGTAAATCAAGAAAATCAGTTCCCCAAAAATCATCATTGAAATGCACGACACGGATATCGGCTTCCTCGCGGCTGGATGGGTCAAAATAGTTGCTGTCGAAGCTCCAGTAATGCGGCAGGTTGGAACCAATTAATACGACGTCGCCCGACGCAAAATTGCGGATGCTATCGCCAACGAACTGCGTGCCCCGTCCTTTTTCAAAATGGATAAGTTCTATCTCCCGGTGATAGTGCCAGCGGTTATTGACGTAGGGCACCGTATCACGACGCGCGCTAAAGGAGTGCGCTGGCCCTGTGCTTACTTTTAGTAACTGAGGTTTCATGCTATTGCCCGATTGGTCAGCCAAAAAAACATAATAAATAACAATTATACGAAAAAGGCGCTAATATAACTGAATACATCGCTAAGATGTTGGCAGCTTTTCTTTGCTTTCTTTGCTTTCTTTGCTTGGTCTTTGGACACTAACCAATACGAATGGGCACGATGACGAAACGACATACCTTGATACCGGTAATTTTGATAACCTCGCTGTTTTTCTTATGGGGGTTTGCGCATAATCTAAATCCGATATTGATCCCTCATCTTAAAAAGGCTTGCCAATTGTCTGATTTTCAGTCCGCCTTCGTGGATTCTGCGTTTTTTATTGCTTATTTTGCCGTCGCGTTGCCGGCTGGTTATTTCATGAAGCGGTTTGGCTATAAACAGGGTATCGTATTGGGGTTGGTTGTGTTCGCTGTCGGCGCATTGCTGTTTCTTCCGGCCGCCAACACGCGCGCATACGGCCTGTTTCTGCTGGCGCTCTTTGTTATCGCCAGCGGGCTTACTTTTTTGGAGACAGCCGCTAACCCGTATATAAGTGTCTTAGGCAGTCCGCAGACAGCTACTCAACGGCTCAATTTTGCGCAGTCATTCAACGGGTTGGCTGCTACGCTGGCGCCCTTCATCGGGGGGAGGTACATCCTTTCCGGGAAGACACTTGATGTGGAAGAACAGGCGACGATGGCGGCGAACGAGTTGGAGGCCTATTTGCAGGCGGAGGCCGACGCCGTAATCGTGCCCTACATGGTTATCGGTACCGTGGTGCTGCTGGTTGCGCTATTGGTTGTGCGGACGCCACTCCCCGAAATCGACGAAGAAGCGTCCGACATACCGGACGGCGGCATTAAAGGGCGATCCCTTTGGTCAAACGGTAATTTCGTGTTTGGCGTGACCGCCCTATTTTTTTATGTGGGGGCACAAGTCGGTGTCGTCAGCTTTTTTATCCGCTTTTCCAATCAGGTGGCCGGCGTGCAGGAGAAGGCGGCGGCCAATTTGCTGGCGATTGCCCTGCTGGGGTTTATGGTTGGACGTTTCGTGGGGACCTTCCTGATGCGTTTTATCGCTCCAGCTAAACTGCTGGCTGGTTTTGCATTACTTAGTGTGTTGTTTACGGTACTGTCGGTTTGGGTCGATGGCCTGTTTGCCGTCTATGCGATGGTAGGCGTTACGTTTTTAATGTCCATCATGTTCCCGACTGTATTTTCGCTGGCTATCAGCGGTCTGGGCAAGCATACCAAACAAGGCTCCTCCGTGCTTATCATGGCCATCGTGGGCGGAGCCATCGTTCCGCTGGTTATGGGAAGCGTGTCTGATCGGTTCACCATGCAGACCGCTTACCTCGTGCCCGCCGTATGCTTTGTTGTTGTGTTGTTGTTTGCCCTGCGGAATGTGAATAATAAGCGTGTGCAGCAAGTGATTCCTGCACATGGATAAGCGATATCATCAACGGCTCCATTGGGCCGTAAAACGTTAAAATAAATAGTATATGAAACGTTATGCACTGGCATTGGACTTGAAGGATGAGGCTCAACTGATTGCCGAATATGAGCAACTGCACCGGAATGTGGCTCCGGAAATTAAACGGTCGATTACAGACTCGGGTATACTCCGGATGTCGATCTACCGGTTTGCCAACCGGATGTTCATGATTATTGAAACAGAAGACGATTTTTCGTTTGAAGATAAGGCCGCGGCGGATGCTGCAAATCCACTTGTACAAGCTTGGGAGCAGCTTACCTGGAAGTACCAAAAAGCAATACCGGGAGCGAAACCGGGAGAAAAGTGGGTCGTAATGGATAAAATTTTCGATCTTAGCGTTAATGAACATGAAAACAGATAAGCAGCTTTTTTTACAGATACATCCGGCGGATAATGTGCTTGTAGCCTTGCAGGATCTTGCTCCCGGTACTGAAGTCGTGTTTGATGGCAAACGGTTTTCCGTGGTTAGTGGCGTAAAGGCTAAGCATAAGTTTACGCTTGAGCCATTGGACGAAGGGGGTGAGATACGGATGTACGGCGTGCTGGTAGGGAAAACCGTGCGTGCACTACCGCAAGGCGAAACCATCACGACGGAAAATATCCATCACGCCGCGAGTCCTTTTGAACTGCGGGAACGCAAGTTGGATTGGCAACAGCCCGACGTGTCGGGATTCGAAAACCAGATTTTCATGGGGTATCACCGCTCAAACGGCACGGTAGGTACCGCAAATTACTGGTTGGTCATTCCCTTGGTATTCTGCGAAAACCGTAATGTGTTGGTGATGAAACGTGCCTTGGAGGAAAAATTGGGATATAGTAAGCGGTCACGGGACTATGAGCCAGAAGTCGACCAACTGATTCAATTGTATCGCGCTGGCGCGACGGTGGAGGATGTTTTAAACGCCGATATCGCTATGGGTAAGGCGCAAGGGGATGGAAAGCGGCTGTTTGAGCACGTAGATGGTGTTAAGTTCCTTAATCATGAAATGGGATGCGGAGGCACGCGGATTGATTCGGATGCCCTTTGCGGGTTGCTTGCGGGGTATATCACGCACCCGAATGTCGCCGGTGCCACGGTGTTGAGCCTGGGGTGCCAACATGCCCAAGCGTCGATTTTGCGCGAGGAGATTGCCAAGCGTGACCCTCATTTTGATAGACCGCTGTATATTTTTGAACAACAACTGCTGGGCACGGAGACCAATTTAATCCAGCAGGCCTTGAAGCATACCTTTGCCGGATTGATGAACGCCAACGAGCAGCGCCGGCGCCCCGCCCCGTTAAGCAAGCTATGCATCGGTTTGGAATGTGGCGGTTCGGATGGTTTCTCGGGCATTTCGGCGAATCCGGCACTGGGCTACGTCTCCGACATGCTGGTAGCGATGGGCGGCTCCGTGATCCTGTCTGAGTTTCCTGAATTATGTGGTGTGGAGCAGGAATTGAGCGACCGCTGTGTCGATGAACCTACAGCGCTGCGGTTTATGGAACTGATGAAAACGTACCATGCCAAGGCAGAGGCGGACGGATCGGGATTTTACGCCAACCCGTCTCCTGGTAATATCCGTGATGGATTGATTACCGATGCCATCAAATCGGCAGGGGCGGCAAAAAAGGGAGGGACCTCGCCGGTGACAGCGGTAGTGGACTATCCGGGTGTGGCGAACAAGCCGGGATTAAACCTGCTCTGTACACCTGGAAACGATGTCGAAAGTACGACAGCGGAAGTCGCTGCCGGAGCCAACGTCGTACTGTTTACCACCGGCTTAGGAACGCCTACCGGAAACCCAATAGCGCCGGTCATCAAGCTGGCGACCAACACCAAGTTGTTCGAGCGTATGCCGGATATTATCGATATCAACTGTGGCACTATCATCGAAGGGACGGAAACGATTGAACAGGTGGCGCATCGTATATTGCGTTTTGTTATCGAGGTGGCAAGTGGCAACGTGCAGCCCAAAGCGGTGCAACTGGGCCAGGATGATTTCATTCCTTGGCGCAGGGGGGTATCGTTGTAAGCGGTAGGCTGTTTAGGCTGTAAACGATGGCGTGCATTTTTTTTTGTTAGCTAATAGTAAATGAATATGTCAAATAAAAAATTAGCTGGAAAAACAGCGATTATCACGGGGGGAGGCAGTGGGATAGGACGGGCTATCAGTTTACGTTTTGCCCAAGAGGGGGCTGCTGTTCACATCTTGGAATTGAATACGGCTGTTGCTGACACATTGGTGGAAGCGATCGGTGCCTTTGGTGGGCAGGCGAGTGTGCATTCCTGTGACGTAAGTAAGCAGGAAATGGTATGTGACGTGGTCAGGGGAATCGGCACTGCGGATATTTTGGTGAACAATGCTGGGATAGCTCATGTGGGTGATCTGGAGCACACCACGGAGGCGGATTTTGACCGGATTTATGCGGTGAATGTGAAAGGGGCATATAACGTCCTGTATGCCGTTGTACCCCTGATGAAAAAGCAAGGACGAGGAGTGATTTTAAATATGGCTTCCATCGCTGCTATTGTCGGGATTACCGATCGCTTTGCTTATTCTACCAGCAAAGGGGCCGTCCAAGCGATGACCTTGTCGGTTGCGCGTGATTACCTGCCATACGGGATACGCTGTAACAGCATCTCACCTGCGCGCGTGCACACCCCTTTCGTGGATGGGTTCATCGCGAAAAACTATCCGGGCAAAGAGGCTGAAATGTTTGAAACACTTTCCAAAAGCCAGCCCATCGGCCGTATGGCACAACCGGAGGAAATCGCGTCGTTGGCGTTGTACCTATGTTCGGATGAAGCGGGCTTTATCACGGGAAATGACTATCCGATAGACGGAGGGTTTGTAAAGTTGAATAATTAATTTTGATAACCATGAAACTGATTCGATACGGCGACCCCGGCCGCGAACAAATAGGGGTGCAGCTTGGCGACATAAACTACGATGTGTCTGCCTTTGGTGGCGACTATAACGAAGCTTTTTTTGAGGATAACGGCCTTGCTCGATTGGATGAATTTGTCAAAGCCAACGCGGACAGGCTCATACCGGTGCCGGAAGGTACGCGCTTAGGAAGCCCGATAGCCCGGCCTTCGAAAATCCTGTGCATTGGGCTCAACTACCGTGATCATGCCGAAGAAACCGGTGCCCAAATACCTACGGAACCGATTATCTTTATGAAATCTACCACATCGTTAAGTGGGCCTTATGACGATATCATCATACCCAAAAATTCAACGAAGACCGATTGGGAGGTGGAGTTCGGGATCGTGATAGGCAAAAAAGCAACTTACGTAGAAGAATCCGCTGCATTTGATTATGTGGCGGGATATGTGCTGCACAACGATGTTTCCGAACGTGAATTCCAGTTGGAGCGCGGAGGTACATGGGACAAAGGCAAGGGGTGTGACACGTTCGCTCCGATAGGCCCTTTTCTGGCGACAAAAGACGAAATCGAAGATATCAATAACATCAGGCTTTGGCTTACGGTGAATGGCAAAACGTACCAGGACGGCAATACCAAAAATTTGATTTTCAGTGTACCATTCATTATCAGCTATGTAAGCCAGTTTATGACCCTGTTGCCGGGGGATGTCATATCCACGGGCACCCCGGCAGGCGTGGGATTGGGTTTTAACCCACCCATTTATCTCCAACCCGGTGATGTGGTGGAGTTGGGCGCTGACGGGTTAGGTGTATCCCGCCAGAGCGTAAAAGCTTATCAAAGCTGATAGATTTCGAATTCAAACGATGAAACGTATTGACGCACATCAGCACTTTTGGCAATACCAACCCGTAAGGGATGCCTGGATAACCAATGATATGGCGCCGATTCAGCGCGATTTTTTGCCGGTCGATTTGAAGCCGGTATATGACGCCAATGGTATATCGGGGTGTGTAGCTGTACAGGCCGATCAATCGGAGGCGGAAACGTTGTTTCTGCTGGATCTGGCCGACCGGTACGCGTTTATCGAAGGCGTGGTTGGCTGGGTAGATTTGCAGTCGGCCAATGTCTCGGAACGCCTGGCATACTTTAGCCGATACCCCAAACTAAAAGGGTTTCGGCATATTGTGCAAGGGGAGGAGGATCCCCGTTTTTTATTGCGCCCGGCGTTCCTGAACGGCATTGAAATGCTGGCCGGCTACGGTTATACCTATGACATACTCATCAAGCCCCATCAACTGGAAGCGGCGTTGGAGTTTGTCGGGTATTTTCCTAACCAGCCATTTGTGATTGATCACTTGGCCAAACCGTATATCAAAAGCGGAGCTCGCCAACCTTGGGCCGCGCAGATGGAGGCGATGGCCCGACATGAACACGTGTACTGCAAACTTTCGGGGATGGTTACCGAAGCAGACTGGAACGACTGGAAGCCCTCGGATTTTGGGTATTATGCACAACACGCCATGGAGGTGTTTGGACCTCGCCGGATGATGTTTGGTTCGGACTGGCCGGTTTGCTTGGTTGCGGCCGACTATGCACAGGTGCTTGCGTTGGTGGACGGCCTGGTTGGTCGGTTATCACCGGCCGAACAAGAGCGGGTATGGTATAAAAATGCCGTAGACTTTTATAAATTATAACCATCATGAATTTAAATTTGAACGATAAAATAATCATCGTAACGGGGGGAGCTAAAGGCATCGGCAAGGGCATTGTGTTGGCCTTGGCTGCCGAGGGAGCGATTCCGGTGATTGTAGGGCGAAAACAGGCCGATAATACCGCGGTGCAGCTTGAAGTGGAAGCAATGGGCGGGCAGGCACTCAGCGTAGAAGCCGAATTGGCCCGTCCGGAGGATTGCGAACGCGCTGTCAGCGAAACGCTGGCCCGGTTCGGACGTATCGACGGCTTGGTGAATAATGCGGGTGTAAACGATGGGATCGGCTTGGAACACGGCAGTTACCAAAAGTTTGTGGATAGCTTACATAAATCGCTTATCCACTATTACCTGATGGCTCATCATGCACTGCCAGCCTTGAAAGTAAGCCAAGGCAGCATCGTCAATATCAGCTCCAAAACCGCCGAAACCGGACAAGGCAATACGTCGGCTTATGCCGCGGCTAATGGAGGCCGCAATGCACTGACACGGGAATGGGCCGTGGAATTATTAAAATATGGGATTCGTGTAAATGCGGTGATTGTGGCCGAGTGTTTTACGCCCCTGTACGATGCATGGATTCGAACATTGCCTAACCCTGACGAGATGTTGCGGAAAATTACCGAACGAATTCCGCTCGGACAACGGATGACCACGGCCGAGGAAATAGCGAACATGGTGGTGTTTTTGCTGTCACCTTGTTCGAGCCACACCACGGGCCAGTTGATCCACGTGGATGGCGGGTACGTGCATTTGGATAGGGCGCTTTAAAGACGTGGGGTCCGGCCGCTTCGCGACTGATGCAGACATCCTTTGCAAGTCACGCTGGAGATGACCATGGTCGGGATGCAAACCAAGGCATGTTGTATTATGGACAGCATGCATATGTGCGTGCCAGCGGATTGGTTATATGATTTCAAGGAAACCGTATTCGTTCGAACCGAATAACCCGTCGATGTCTTCCTTGTGTCTGATTAGTAATTGCTCCAAAAAGACATTGCTTTGGTTGCCCGTCCTTAATAAAACCACTTTTGGCGGAAAACCCTTCACATTGGCAAGATTGAGAAAATCATCATCATTGGTAACGATGATTAAGTCGTTAGCCAAAGCATAATTCCAATATCAATCAATGTCTTTGGCAGGTACGGTGAGGCCGATATAATCTACGTGTAAACAATCTTCAAAGTAGACTTTAAGTTTGTTTGATAAACGCCAGGACAAGTTTGCATCCAAAAGCAGTTTCATGCTATGCGGCTACAATTCTGATGAAGGCTTCCCGGTTGGCGGCGAATGCAAGTGCAGCCCGAATGTGCTCTTCTTTCAATAGTGGGTAGTCTTCAAGGATTTCAGCATTGGTCATGCCGGAAGCCAGCCATTGGAGAATATCAACAACAGCAATACGCGTACCCTTAATACACGGCTTTCCGAAACGGATGTTAGGATCGATTGCGATATAGGATGAAAACTGTTCCATGATGTAAAAATATAAAAAATTTCATTAATGTCCAACACCTTTTCCCTGGACCTAAAACGGAATCTTTTGACCTATGTGGATAACGCTCATAAAACAAGACCCGATTGCCCTGACCAGCGTAGTCGGCTATCATTAGCGGATGCTTTACTGCGACGGACGGCTAACCTTTAACAGAATGAGTCAGGTTAGACGTTTGTTGAGCAAACGGAAATCTGCTGTGAGGAAACGGCCGGAATGCCAAGAATCCGCGGGAGGTCGTAAGTGCGTAAGAATACGAGCTGAATCTTCTTCGTACCCGGGGTTATTCAATAACGACGCCCATTTTGCTGAATTTATCGATGCGTTCGGAAACCAGTTGGCCGGCTGGCTTTTTCTGCAAAATAGCCAGGTCTGCAAGCACTTGTTGTTTGACCGATTCGGCGATTTCTGCCGGATTGTGATGCGCCCCGCCCAATGGTTCGGGAATAATACCATCGATAAGACCATTATTCAGCATATCGGCGGCTGTCAATTTGAGGGCCTCGGCAGCCCGTTCTTTGTAATCCCAGCTACGCCACAGGATGGAGGAACAGGATTCAGGCGATATGACCGAATACCACGTGTGTTCAAGCATATACACCTTATCACCTACGCCGATACCTAATGCACCGCCGGAAGCGCCTTCACCGATAACAATACAGATGATCGGTACTTTCAGGACAGCCATTTCCAAGAGGTTACGGGCAATGGCTTCGCCTTGCCCCCGTTCTTCGGCTTCTATGCCCGGATAGGCGCCCATGGTATCAATCAATGTGATGACCGGCTTATTGAATTTCTCGGCCAATTTCATCAAACGCAAGGCTTTGCGGTAGCCCTCGGGATTGGCCATCCCGAAATTCCGGAATTGCCTTTCCTTCGTATTCTTGCCTTTCTGATGACCAATGATCATGACGGGCTGGCCGCCAATGGTGGCAAAACCGCCGACGATGGCTTTGTCGTCTTTTACATTCCGGTCGCCATGTAGTTCAATGAATTGTTCACAAATCTGACTGACATAATCCAGCGTCTGGGGCCTGTCGGGATGACGCGACATCTGCACTTTTTGCCAACCAGTCATATTGCTATATATTTGGTGTTTGGTTTTTTCCAATTTATCCTGCAACTCCGTCAACGTAGCGCTCATATCCACTTTGGTCTTGTCGGCTACTTGGCGCACTTTTTCGATCTGTAGCTGCAGATCTGCAATGGGTTTTTCAAAATCAAACGTTGTCTCCATAAATGCCTTTGCAAAATCAGGCCGCTAAGTTAGGGAATTGTATTGATTATTTAAAAATGTGATCGGTAGTGGTCAGTGATTGCCCGTCACTTATCGCCTACTACCAGCAATGGCTTGGTTTTTGTGTACCTTTGTCCTGTTAGTACGAGGCATTATTCAGTCATGCGTATGATTAGAGCAACTACGTTATCTTTTTATTTTTTTTTCGTGTCGGCGTTTTCGGCCATAGCAGAAACCTATCCAGAAGTACTATTTGAAAACAGTGTGTTGCCGGGGAGCTATGCCTACAGTCAGGTGCATTACGAAGGCGGAAGCTGGATGGAAAATGTCGGTGGCAGGTTGCCGGTGTCGGATTCGGTGTATTTCACGCCCGGTAATGCGTTGTCTTTGAAGTATACAGCTTCGCCGGAGGGGCACTGGTATGCGCAGATCGACTATCCCAACAGTTCAAATCACTATCAACCAAAAGCGGATGACGTGCTAACGTTCAAGCTGTTTGTTGCGTCAGATACGGAAAGTGGCGCGTTGCCCAGAATAGCTTTGCGGCAGAAGGATACGCTTAGCAATTTCATAGATTTGGCTAAATATGTGGTTGACTTTCAGCAAAACATGTGGCTGAATGTACGATTGCCATTGCGGGTTATCGGCGGCTTGCGCATGGATGAGGCAATCGACGGTGTGCGGTTTTCTCAGGGGACGGGAGACAACGGCACCCACTGGCTATACATCGATCAGATTGAATTTCTGCCCGCTAAGCCGCCACGTGTGAAGCTTTCGTCGCCAGCCGTGTTATCGACGGCGAAAGCGTACGACAGGCATGTGGACCTTACCTGGCAACTGCCGCTCACCCCCAGCATACGGTACATTAAAATCTATCGGTCAGAAGACAACACGCATTTCGAGCCTGTCGCTATCCGGCCTATTTTTGTGCAAAAATGTACTGATTTTGTGCCCCATTCAAATAAAACGTACTATTACAAGATAGCCTGGGTAGATTATGATTACCTCGAATCGCCATTTTCCAATATCGTGGAGGCTTCGCCGGAAACGTCCAGTGATGAGGCGTTGTTGGATGCTGTGCAAGCGGCACATTTCAATTACTTCTGGGAACGGGCGGAAGTAAACAGCGGCATGCATTCGGCACATTTCGGTACGGATGACGCCACGGTTTCCGTGAAAGAAACGGGCTTGGGCATTTTGTCATATATCGTGGGGGTTGAACGAGGGTTTGTGTCACGTTCGTTGGTCAAAAGCAGGCTCCAGCGTATCGTGGATTTTTTGGGTAAAGTAGAACGGTACAACGGGGCGTACCCCGCTGAGCTAAACGGCCGTACGGGCAAAGGAGTCTTTGCGGTCGATACCATTCCCGTGGCAGACCTTAAGGCCACGGCATTCCTGATGCAGGGATTGCTGGTCGCGCAGCAATATTTTCAGGCCGATAGTGACGATACCGACTCGCTGACTGAAAAAATTGATTCCTTATGGGCGGGCGTAGCCTGGAATCAATTTGCCATCGAAGGGCACGAACATATTTTACTTGACCGCTGGTCGCCCGTTACCGGATTTACGGAAGCTTCACCATTAGGCGGCTTCAATGCCGACTTTATCTGTTATATACTGGCGTTGGCTTCGCCCCAGTTTGCACTTGAACCGGATGCTTATGCCCGGGGGTTGGGGGTACGGAGGACACTGGTGGATTCGACCCAGGCCTTGGCCCGGGCAGACAACCGTGTTTTTTCGGTGAAGATCCGCGAGGGAAGCGGCCCTTCATTACCCAGCTATCTGGAATTTCCCTATACTTCGGACAGTACCGTGTATGGTTTGCCAATAGCCGTTGGAACGGTCGATACCTCATTGCTGGAAGCATACAAGCCGTTTTTGGCATTTGATCCGAGGAATAAAAAAGACAGGTTCACCAATTATTTCGTCAACAACGTCAATCTTGCAAAAGCGTATCAGCGGCGTGACAACGAGCATCAATGTTGTGGGTTTTCAAAAGATATCTGGGGGATGGAAACACGCTCGGATACGACTGATACCTTGGTGGCGGTTAATCCCGCTATCGCATCGGCCACTTATGGTTACCTGCCGGAGGATGCTATGCGGTCCATCCGCGCATTCTACCATCAGCTTGGGCCTGCGCTGTTTACGGAATATGGATTCCGCAAATGGATTGCGATCGGTGAAAACACGCTGGCAGATGAATACGACGCCATGAATCAGGCGGCGGTAGTGGTGATGATTGAAAATGGACGCAGTGGATTAATCTGGGATTTGTTTTCCGATCATCCGGACATAAAAAAGGTTATTGAAAATCATTTTTCAATTGAGTAGTTTTTTTATTTTTACGTCATCCAATTCTCAACATGAAACGATATAGCATTTTTACGTTTGTATTCATTATTTCTGCCGCGGTGTTTTCCTGCAAAAACAAACAAATGGCAGTCAATCCAGGGGCTCAAGTAACCGTTGACGGTACGCAGGATGGCCTGAAGCATGTGCAAAGCAATTTTGAAGATGCTGCAATGACCGATCGGGGCATTATGGTCACGTTTGATGCGGACGTGCTTTTCCCGCTGAACTCTTCTTATTTGACCGACCAGGCGAAAAATGAACTGGACAAATTGGTGGCGCTTTTGAACGACTATCCCGGGGCGACACTCATTGTGGACGGGCATACCGATGCTACGGGGACAGAAACGTATAACCAGTGGTTGTCTGAAAAAAGGGCCGAGTCTGTAAAGAAATATGCTGTCGAAAAAGGATTGGACGAAACCCGAATTACGACGAATGGGTACGGCCAGTCTAAACCTGTGGCCCCCAATAACACCAAGGAAGGCAGGCAACGAAATCGCCGGGTTGAGGTCACCATTGTGACAGCGAAGCGATAGTAGTAGCTTCTTAAAATTGCATTTTCAATTCGGACGCCTTGACGGCTTGGCCATAAAACCTTCCGGCCCGTTCTTCAAAATCTGCTGCGTTGTCTGTCGTAAAGAAATGCGTGCGGCCATTCTTCGTGCAAAGCATTTCTACTTCCGCATGGCGCTTGAGGTAGTCGGCCAGACTATCGGCCACCAGACCGCCTTGCGGTAGGATTTGGATAGATGGCGGCATGAAACGTCTGATGAGCGGCAGGAGCAACGGGTAGTGCGTACAGGCTAATATGACCGTGTCGATATCGGGAGATTGATGGAGTAGCCGCTTGATATCTGCCTCGACAAAATAGGCGGCGCCCTCAGAATCCAATTCGTTATTTTCAACCAAGGGAACCCACATCGGACATGCTTGCTGGAACACCGTTATGTCGGGAAAAAATTTCCGGATTTCGATCGGGTATGAAGCGGACTTCACCGTTCCGGGGGTTGCCAGGATACCGACATGGCGTGTCGAGGTGTGAAGACCGATTACTTCGGTTGTGGGGCGGATGACGCCCAGAACCTTGCGCAAATCGGGGCAATGGGGCAAGTCTTTTTGCTGGATGGTGCGGAGCGCTTTGGCCGAGGCCGTATTGCATGCCAAAACCACTAAATGGCATCCCATACTAAACAGGCTTTCGACGCATTCCTTTGTATAGGCATATACGGTTTCAAATGACCGCGTGCCATAAGGCACGCGGGCGTTATCACCTAAATATACGTAGTCGTACAGCGGCAGTTTCTTCACGATTTCCCGGAAGACCGTCAATCCGCCATAACCAGAGTCAAATATACCTATGGGCCCCATTTTTTTAGTAGTCGGAGGTCACTCAACCCCGTTTACTTCAGCAAATATGGCTTTTCTTTGTAGGTTTTCCATAAAAATTCGCCAAATAGTGTGTTTGCCCATGCAAACCATTTACGGGTGAACCGTTTCGGATCATCTTTATGGAACGACTCGTGCATAAAGCCGGTATCACCGTGGGTGTTTTTTAAGGTCTCGATACAGGATTTTATCTCTGCATCGTTAATAGCCGTCAAACCCCGCATGGTGATGGCCATGGGCCAAATCATGTCTCGTCCGATGTGTGGCCCGCCAATACCTTCCGCGGCCGAACCTTTAAAGAAGAACGGATTGTTTTCGGAAAGTACGTAAGCGCGTGTCCGTTGGTAAATCGGGTCGTTGACATCCACCGCGCCGAGATAGGGAAGCGATAGGAGGCTGGGTACATTGGCATCATCCATCATCATGTAACTGCCAAACCCGTCGACCTCATAAGCGTATATCCTTCCATGCATCGGATGGTCTACGATGCCGTATTCCTTTACGGCATTTTCCACCTCATTGGCCAAGTCAAGCATTTCCGTAGCGAGCGCTTGTTCATTGGCGAGGTGAGCGAGCATTTCTGCTGATTGGCGCAGACTCACCACCGCAAATAGATTGGAGGGGATGAGAAACGAAAAGACAGTGGCATCGTCACTGGGCCGGAAGCTGGAACAGATAAGTCCTACAGGGTTGACAGGGTACCCGTATCCGTCTACCTGCAACGTATCCGATCCGCGTGCGGTGGTCCGTTCAAACCGATAAGGCCCCAGGCTGTCTTTGCGCTGCTGTTCCTTGAACGTTTTCAGGATATTCCGCTGGGCGGTCACCCATTCCTTACCAAACGGAGAGGTATCCTCCGTAGCTTTCCAATACGCGTAAGCCAGGCGGACCGCATAACAAAGGGAGTCGATTTCCCACTTGCGCTCATGGATGCCCGGCTTCATGTCGGTGTGGTCACTGCCCCATTCACCCACCTTGGTGGGGTCGTTGTAGAACGCGTTGGCGTATGGATCGATGTTGATGCATTGGCTCTGTTTATTGACCAGACCTGCGACCAGCCGTTGAAGGCTTTTGTCGGCAGCCATAAAAGGTAGGTAAGGCCAGACCTGTGCGCAGCTATCGCGGAGCCACATGGCGTCGATATCGCCGGTAATCACATAGGTGTAAGGCTTGCCGTCCTTGTCTTCGGGATAGACGGTGGTATCAAGCGTATTGGGGAAACAATTGCCAAATAACCATACGAGTTCTTTATCTCCCACTTGACGTTGGAATTCTTGAATAGCCTGCTCGATCGCTTCGCTGGAGAAGTGCCGCTCGTTGGGCGATACACGTACCGTCGGAAATTCCTGCGCGTTGGAAGCCATCGAAAACTTACTTGCCCAAAGCCCCGCGCTTAACATCGCTGTGTTTTGAATAAATGTTCTTCGTTTCATGATACCTGGTTCATTTATGGGTACTGCAGATTCATCTGCACCGATTTCAGTGCCGCAATATGCAAAAAAAACTAATACCAAGTAGCTGCCAATTCGTTTTAGCGCCAGCAAACCATTTTAATCCATAATATGGCTTAATTCTTGGATGGCAATGTTATCTTTGTTGTCTGATTTTTTCATATGATAGAACGTCTATACGATAATTGCATACGGACGGTGTCCGTCGTGATATTAAGTTGTGCGGTTTATATCGGAAACGCGCAATCAACCTATCAGCCTTATTCTTATCAGTTTTACCAGAAACTCAATAACGTATTGTACCATAGCGATACAAGGCTTCATACCGCGTTGAAACCGCTCATCATTGACAGCGCGTTGCAGCCGCGGTATGATTCGTTGATGCAGTTGGGTGTGACCGAACGGACTTCATGGTGGGGCCGCAAGCTGTATAATGAGCATTTGATTGATATCAAAAAAGACGATCACACGTTTTATGCCGATTTTCTGCCTGATTTTCAGCTTGGGCGTGATTTTGCCGGCGGAGGTCGGACGACCTGGGTAAACACCAGGGGTGCACAAGCGGGCCTGACCATACAGGATAAGTTTTTCCTTTATGTGAATTTTTTCGAGAATCAAGCGGTGTTTCCGCAGTACCTGAATGCTTATGTTTTTGAGCAAGCCATCGTTCCTGGTCAAGGCCATGGCAAGACGTCCTACTCCAACCCGAAGATGAGCGACTGGATGTATTCTTCGGCGGTATTGTCGTACACCGTAAATAAATACCTCAATGTTACGCTGGCCTACGACAAACAGTTTATTGGCGATGGATACCGTTCGATGCTGCTGTCTGATGTTTCATCAAACTATACGGCGTTGAAGCTGACCGGAAATTTGGGAAATGTCCAATACTTAAGTATGTGGACGTACATGATGGATCCCATGCATCCGCGTTCGAATACGTATGACCCGATTACCGGTTTGCCGACACGGGGCGGCGACAACTGGAAATGGGGGGCTTTCCAATACCTGGATTGGAATGTTGACAATAGGCTATCTGTGGGCTTATTCCAATCGGTCGTGTGGGGAGCCAAAAATGCCGCGGGGCGGCGGGGGTTTGATTTTAACTATTTTAACCCGGTTATTTTTATGCGACCGGTGGAACTGACCAATACATCTTCTCCGGACAAAATGCACCTGGGATTAAATGCCAAATACAAAGCCCTGAAGAACCTATCGGTGTACGGGCAGTTCCTTTTGGGGGAATTCGTGGCCAAGAATTTCTTCTCAACCAACGGGCATGTGACCAACAAATGGGGGGCGCAACTTGGTTTCCGAGGATTTGACGCTTTTGGCATAAAAGATCTGAACTTCTTGGCAGAATACAATACGGCGCGCCCGTATACTTATGCGCACTTCGATCCGGCAAGCAACTACAGCAATTACGGGCAGCCGTTGGCGCACCCCTGGGGGGCCAACTTCCGGGAATTGGTGGGTATACTAAATTATTCATACGGCCGGTTTGATTTTTCATTCCAGGGGATATGGGGCCAGTTCGGTACAGATCCAGATGCCGAAGCGAATTTCGGCGGAGATATTTTCAAATCGTATCTGATACCGGCCAACGAGTATGGCAATTACATCGGCCAGGGAGTTAAAAACAATTTATTCTTTGCCGATGGGCGGGTATCCTATTTGTTTAATCCGAAATATAACCTGCGGATTGAAGCCGGTGCGGTATACCGCCGGCATGAAATCCCTGAATTGGGCAGGCATCCCCAGACGGGCATGATTACCCTGGGCTTGCGTGGCTCGTTCCGCAATTTCTATTATGATTTTTAAAACAGACTATTTTTTTTGATATTGCAGTATGAGCAGGATTACCATCATCAACGGCCCGAATCTGAACCTCTTAGGCATACGGGAAAAAAGCATTTACGGCGATCAGGATTTTACCACGTTTTTGGCGGCACTGCGAGACGCCTATCCCGCAGTGGCGTTGTCTTATTTCCAAAGCAATCATGAAGGCGCTATCATCGACAAAATTCATGAGGTCGGGTTCGCAACGGAGGGGATCATCCTCAACGCCGGCGCGTACACCCACACTTCCCTGGCAATAGCAGATGCCATTGCGGCGGTAACGGCCCCGGTGGTGGAGGTGCATATTTCCAATGTGTACGCCAGGGAGTCCTACCGACATCATTCCTATTTGGCAAAAAATTGCAAAGGGGTTATTTGCGGTTTCGGGTTGGATGGTTACCGGCTGGCGCTGGAGAGCTTGCTAACAAGATAATTAAGCTCAGCAAGGCACAGCCTGCCATCACCGCGGCCATCGGTACCGTGGTTTCATCGTGAAGATAGCTTACCAAGGCAGATGATAGCGCGCCACAGCCCATCTGGATGCTGCCCATCAATGCCGAGGCGCTACCAGCCAGTCTGCTGAATGGGCTGAGCGCCAATGCCGATGTGTTGGGGAACACAAAACCTTGACAGCCCAAGAACAGAAAAATCAGGCCAATCATCACCAATAAATTGATATATCCGGTGACACAGAGGATAGTCAGGATGAGTCCGACGGATGATTGTGCCATCAACGCTATTCTGGCTATTTTCTCGCTGCTGTGTTTATTGAGCAACACGCTGTTTAACTGGCTTGCAACAATTAATGCTGACGCTATAAACGCAAATACCAATCCGTACTGCTTTTCGTTCAACCCATAGAGCGACACCATGACATAAGGCGATCCGGCCAAATAGGCGTATAGCCCCGAAGAGGCCAAGCCGCCGGCAAATGCGTAAGTAAAAAACTGTCTTGTCTTGAAGACCTGCCAGTACGATTGGGTAATGGGCCGGGGCATTAGCGACATGGTTGGATTGGGGCCTTTGCTTTCGGGAAGGAAAAAAGCGACTACGGCCAATATCAACGCCGTAATGACCGCCAATACGATAAAGATACCATGCCAATTCCAATGTGCGATGACGAAACTGCCCACGGTAGGGGCCAGGATTGGCGAAATACCGATGACCAGCATCAGCAGGGAAAAGACCTTGGCGCTCTCCGACGGTCCGAAAAAGTCCCTGACCATAGCGCGCGATGCCACCATGCCGCCGCAGCTGCCCAGTGCTTGAATAAAGCGGTACACCATCAGGTTGTCTGCGGAGTTGGTCAAGGCACAACCGATGGATGCTGCAATATAAATAACCAGCCCGACAATCAATGGTGGCTTACGGCCGAAACGGTCGAGCAGCGGCCCGTAAACGAGCTGGCCGGAAGCGATGCCGATGAAAAAAGACGTTAATGAGAGTTGGACGTGTGCTACAGTGGTCTTTAAGCTGGCTGCGATGGCATCGAAACCGGGCAAGTACATATCAATGGAAAAAGGGCCTACAGCCGATAAGAGTCCAAGGATAATGAAGGTAAAAAGACGATGCCTTGTTGTAGCTGCCATGCAGTTACAAAATTACAGCTTTGTTTCGGCTTTTTACTTTCTTTATTCAATTGGTAGGGGCGCCTTTTAAGCATTTTGTCCGGGCACTTTGGATGCGCATAAGCAACCTGGGGGATGAACGGAGCGAGTCCTCCAGTTGCGTTGCGTATCCAAAGCTGCCCTCGGATCCCGCGAAAGCCCCTGTTCGGCCCGAAACCTGTCAGCACAGCTTACAGCTACCTATTGAGCCGGTCTGCCGACGGTTACGCTGTTTTCTTAGCTGGCCTGAATAAGAGGTAAATACCAACAGCGACGAAGGGCAGACTCAATAATTGTCCCATGTTGTAGGTCATCCCGTCTTCGAACGCTTCTTGGTTTTCTTTGACAAATTCAAGGACAAATCGGGCACCGAAGAGCAGGATCAGAAATAAGCCGAAAATGAATCCTGGTTTCAACGCGGGCTTCTTGTGGTAGATATTCCACAACAAGACAAATATAAGCACGTATGACAGGGCCTCGTATAGCTGTGCAGGATGCCTCGGGATTTGGTCTACACGTTCGAAGACTACGGCCCAAGGCAAATCGGAAGGTAAGCCTATGATTTCTGAATTAAAGAAATTGCCGATGCGTACAAAGGCGCCTGCCAACGGAATGACGATCACGAGCCTATCGGTAAGCCAAAGAAAATCGGTTTTCGTTTTGCGGCAAAACAGGAAAATGCCAGCCAAAATACCGATAGCGCCGCCATGGCTGGCCAACCCGTGGAAACCTGTAAGGGTAAATTTGCCATTGACATAGGTGTAGGGCAAGATCATCTCCAACGGGTGGTCTTTATAGTAATCGAACTCGTAAAATAAACAATGCCCCAAGCGGGCACCCAGCAAGGTACCAATGAAGATGTAGATACTTAACTGATCAAGCAATTCCTGTGACTTGTTTTCGCGTTGAAAGATACGTAGCATCAGGAAATAACTGCTGACAAAAGCCAGCAGGAAACACAGGGTATAATACCGGACCTCAAAACTGCCGATACTGAATATCTCAGGGCTTACATTCCAGTGAATGGCGCTTAATATGCTGTTTGTCATGGTTATTAAACTGTTTAGGCCGGTAAATATAGTGTTTTTAAAGTTTAGGGCCTGCCTTTGCCTTCCGTTCTTTTTTGGTTTGTTGTTTTAAGATGTATTGTTTCTCAAGGAAGGCGATGACTTCGCCGGCAATGTCTTTGTGCGTGGCCTTTTCGATGCCCTCAAGCCCCGGAGATGAGTTGACTTCGAGCACCAGTGGTCCCCGGTCTGAGGGCAGCAAATCCACCCCGCATACGGTCAGTCCCAATTCCCGTGCCGCCCGCACTGCGGTTTCCCGTTCGGCTTTATTCAGCTTTATTACAGCCGCGGTGCCACCTCGGTGTAAGTTTGACCGGAATTCGCCCTCTTTGGCGGTACGTTTCATGGCGCCGACCACCTTGCCATCCACGACAAAAGCACGAATGTCTGTTCCGCGGGACTCTTTAATGTACTCCTGGATAAGGATATTATTGCCCAACCCGTAAAATGCTTCGATAACGGATGAAGCCGCCTTACGGGTTTCGGCCAACACGACGCCAATACCCTGGGTGCCTTCCAGCAGTTTGATGACCAGGGGCGGGCCACCAACCATTTTAATTAAGTCGTCTACATCACGTGTTCGGCGGGCAAAACCGGTGGTAGGCATGCCAATGCCAGCCCCGGAGAGTATCTGCATGCAGCGAAGCTTATCGCGCGACCGCGTGATCGCTTGGCTTGGGTTGGCCGATATAACGCCCATTACTTCAAATTGACGGACAATGGCCGAACCATAGAAGGTGACGGAAGCCCCGATACGCGGGATGATTGCGTCAATATCGGAGATGTCCTGTCCTTTGTAATGGATGCTGGGTTTTCCTTGTTTGATACCTACATAACATTGGCTGTGATCGATGACCACACACTCGTGGCCGCGCATTTGGGCGGCCTCCACCAGTCTGCGGGTAGAATATAGGCTTTTGATTGTCGATAATACGGCTATTTTCACGTGGTGCTGCGATTAATCGTCGATAGAAACAATAAGGACGGGTTAATGTTTGGATTACTTGCTGTCTTTGGTTGATTTTTTTGACAGATTTGCCCGAGAAACGTCTACAAGGAACTTCCTCCGGATGAACGATCGGCCCAACAATATTGGAAACTCCATGCCTGAACGGTCGCGCAGGGACAGTTCAATCGGATGCAGTTCGTTGAAAAACAAGATGGTGGTCTTGATAATATAGCGATTTTCCTCCTGTCCAAACGAATTCCGAATGCGCCGCTCGCTATGAAAGGGGAAGACATACGTATTCGTTTGATGACCGGGATGGCCATCCAACGGGCGGAATTCGACATATTGCTTCCTGCCTTTCTTGATTAATTGAACGTGGCTGCAATGGAGCACGGATGTACGTGCGCCAGTATCCACCTTAGCGGGGATATCGGTGATACCCAACTCCGGCAAATCTACGGTTTCCTTCCAGCCGATGGTTTTCAACATAAAGGGGGTGGTTGTTGCCTTAGACGTGGGCTGGGTCAATAATAAACGTACGTACCAAGAGGAGACTCAACGGTGACCTGTTTTGCGGCCGAGGATTCTACACGCCCGATGACCTGTGCGGCGATGCCATATTGTTCCGAAATGCGGATAATGTCTGCGGCTATGGATTCGGGCACGTATAGTTCCATCCGGTGTCCCATGTTAAATACTTTGTACATCTCCTCCCAACTGGTATTGGACTCTTGCTGGATAAGCTTGAACAGTGGCGGCACATCAAATAAGTTATCTTTGATGACGTGCAAATCGTCAATAAAGTGAAGCACCTTGGTCTGCGCTCCGCCGCTGCAATGAATCATGCCATTGATCTGCGGGCGATAGTTGTCGAAGACCTGTTTAATGACAGGAGCGTACGTGCGCGTAGGCGACAATACCAGCTTGCCTATCGTCACAGGGCCTTGGCCCGGGATGTCAATCGTCTCAGTCAGCCCCTTGGAGCCGGCAAATACCAACTCGTCAGGGACGGCCGGATCGTAGCTCTCCGGAAATTTGGAAGCAATTGCCTTATGGAACACATCGTGCCGCGCCGAGGTCAGCCCGTTCGAGCCCATGCCGCCATTGTACTCCCGTTCGTAGGTGGCCTGCCCGTAGGAGGACAATCCGACGATAACATCGCCGGCCTGTATGCGGTGATTGGAGATGACGTCCGATCGCTTCATCCGGCAGGTGACCGTGCTATCCACAATGATGGTCCGTACCAGGTCGCCAACATCGGCGGTTTCGCCACCCGTGGAATAGATACCGACACCCAACTCCCGAAGCTCAGCGAGGATCTCCTCCGTGCCATTGATAAGTTCGGCAATCACTTCTCCGGGAATAAGATGCTTATTGCGTCCGATGGTCGACGATAATAAGATGTTATCCGTCGCGCCCACGCACAGCAAATCGTCGAGATTCATGACAATCGCATCTTGGGCAATGCCGCGCCATACCGACCGATCGCCGGTCTCTTTCCAGTACACGTAAGCCAACGATGATTTCGTGCCCGCCCCGTCTGCATGCATGATGTTGCACCAAGCGTCGTGACCGCCTAATATATCGGGTATAATCTTGCAGAAGGCCTTTGGAAATAACCCTTTATCCAAATTTCTGATGGCATGGTGTACGTCCTCTTTGCCTGCGGAAACCCCCCGTTGGTTATACTTTAAATCTGCCATTTCCCTCCCTTAATCTACATGCTTGATTTCTACACGCCGGTTGAGCGCCCGGCCGGCCTCGGTATCGTTAGATGCTGAAGGCCGGGTAGCCCCATAGCCGTTGACGGTTAGGTTATTTCCACTGATTCCCGAATTGACCAAATATAATTTAACGGCATTCGCTCTATCAATAGATAATTCCATATTATAAGCAGCGGTACCTTCGATAGAAGCATGGCCGTCGATAACAAATCGGGCATTGGGATCTTTTTGCATTTCCCGTGCGATTTGATCGAGGATGGCATAAGATTCCGTTTTCAATACGTGCGAATCATACTCAAATTGAATATTCTTGAAATTGTAGTTTGGCGGTGCTACCGGTGCCGGCTCCGATTGGGTAGGTGCTGCTTTAGGCTCTTCTTTTTTTGGCTCCGCAACAACCCGCTCTGCCGGGGTTTCCCTTTCAATTACTTCAGCGGCAGGCTGGAGTACGACTTGTTTCGGCTTGCAGCTTTGATGAGATACGGCCAATATCCCGATATAGGCCATTAATATACAACTCTTTACGGTTTTCATGTGAAATAACTTTGCTGTTGTAAACATAGGAAAATATCTGATAAATTATATGGAGTGGATCATACATAACTATGATTTTTTTCCATATACTTGGTTCTTAATCTGTTTATGCGGAATTACATGAATTCATAGTTATGGTGAAGATAAGTACAATGATGATGCCAACCTATTCGAAGCGATATGTGTCCCTCATTTTCTCGTTATTGCTATTCAATGATGCATTTGCACGGGAAGGCTTAAAAGTGGCAGTTGCCGGATTGAGCCATGATCATGTCCATCCGCTGTTAAGCGCTTATCAGCGGCATGAGGTGGACATCCTTGGCATCGCCGAATCGGATCAGGCGTTGATACGTCGCTTTCAGGCACGTTATAAACTTTCGGACACGTTGTTTTATTCAACGGTCGACGAGATGCTCCAGGCCGTTCGCCCTGACGTCGTGCTGGCTTACAACGCCATCTCCGAGCACGTGAAGATTGCGGAGGCCTGCTTGCCGTTGAAAATACCGCTGATGGTAGAGAAGCCCTTGGCGATTAATAACGAACAAGCGCAACGCATCGCTGCCTTATCTGCAGCACATGGGACGGCGGTATATACCAATTACGAGACGACCTGGTATCCAAGTAACCAGGCATTAAAACAAATGGCAGATGGAGGAGCGCTCGGCACATTGAAAAAAGTGATCGTCAAGGATGGGCATCAGGGGCCAAAAGAAATTGGATGCAGCGAGGCTTTTTTAAGTTGGCTAACTGATCCGGAAAAAAATGGAGGCGGCGCGTTGATAGATTTCGGCTGTTATGGTGCCAACCTGATGACGTGGCTGATGAAAAACCAGCGGCCCTTGGCGGTGACGGCCGTTACCCGCCAATTAAAACCGGCGGTATATCCGAATGTGGATGACGACGCCACAATCATACTGGAATATAAGGGAGGCGTCACCGGCATCATTCAGGCCTCATGGGATTGGCCGTACAGCATTAAAGATATACAGGTATATGGCGAGGACGTTTCGTTTCATGCCAATAGACGGTAGTACACTGGTGCGTTACTCAAGCCCCGGTAGCCAGACGAATATACCGGTGAAGAACGGGTATTTCCGCGATCACCTCGCTTACTTGGAAGCGGTGCTTAGTGGAACCATGGATACGGAAAACGATTTGTCTTCCCTCGCCAACAACCTTATTGTCGTGGAGATTTTGCATGCGGCAAGGGAATCGGCTAAGCGAGGCGAACGGATAGTGCTTTAGGTTGGTTTTCGCTATTCGATACGGCTTTGCAGCAATACGTCACACCATAGCTGGTATAGTTCCTGCGTAAAATGCGCCGTCGGAATAGCCACCTCAACGGTATGCAATGCCGTGGGCCCTTCGGCTACATAGGTCAGCAATACCGTTGTTCCGCAGTCACCATCCGCGGACTTCGTATCCTTAATCGCGTATAGAATTGCTGTGCGGCCATCTACGGTCTTTTTATCAATCACGTCGAGCGTTGCACCGGGGCATCCGGCTTTTTCGAATTCGAGCTTTTCCGCTGGCGACCCCTCGGCTTTCATCGGGTAATAACGCTTATCGATGGTTGTAGTGGTGACCGTCTTCACCGGGGCGAGTTGCGCATTTTTCCCCCTTACTGTATAGGACATGCCCCGTATCCCTTTGGTGTCCTTCGGTATCGTCTTGTCTTTCCACCGGTATTCGGCCGGAAGGGTGAGTACAAGCTTTTCTTTCCCAGGGGTCGGCTGCGCGTTGACGTGAAACGCAGCGAGCAAGAGCACAAAAAGGGTATATCCGGTTATCGTACGCATCGTGATCAGATTATGGGTTCGAACCGCATGGCGAATTTATCCCGGTATGCCTTAGGTGTCATGCCGGTGTTTTCTTTGAATAGCTGCCTGAAATTTTTCATATCATTGTATCCGGCCGCGAGCATAATTTCAAACAATCCTTTTTCGGTATTTTCCAGCAATTTCTTTGCCGCTTCGATTTTGGTTTTTTGTAGATAACGGATGGGAGTGAGGCCTGTGGCCTGCTTAAACCGACGCACAAAATTCCGTCTACTGGCCGGAATATCAGCGATAGCTTCCTCGATGCTCCTGATTTCAGGGAATTGGCTTTTGATTTTGTGCTGGACGCGCATCACCAGTGCGTCGTCATGCGTTTCCACGGGAGCAAAATGGCTAAAGTGCGCCTGGTTCTCCCTGTCCATGTCGATGGAAAACGTTTTTGCGATGCGAACGGCCATTTCCCTGCCGCAGCATTTCTGAATCAATGCCAGCATGAGGTGGAAACCGCTCGTCGCGCCGCCACTGGTGTAGATGTTGGCGTCATGGGTCACTACCGCATCCTGTTCAAGCTTGACCTTCGGAAAGTAAGTCGCCAGTTTATCGGCGGCGTCTACATGCGTGGTCGCCCGCCTATCGTTGAGCAGTCCCGAGGCGGCGAGGAGGAATGCCCCCGTACAATTGCTGGCCAGCATGGCGCCCCGTTGATATTGCGCATGCAACCACGGGAATAAACAGCTGTTTTCTTCCAAGGTTTTCGCCATGTCTACCGGTCCGAAAGCAGGCACAAAAATCAGGTCGTAAACCTGCTCCCGTTCGATTGTTGCGTAAGCGATATGACTTAAGCTGTCAGGAAGTACCTTGGTTGCCGTCGTGCCGACGAAGGTAATGTTGAACAACTCGGGCTTGCCATCCTCTTGCAAGAAACGATTGGCGGTTTCAAATACGTCCACGATAGCTGCAAGGCTCAATAGTCGGTATTTATTGGTCAAAATGATGGACAGTTGCATGGTAATCGCATCGTTGTTTACACCAAAGGTACAAACATCATGAAAAATATGCGGCCAAAAAATTATCTTTGCCGTTTGAAGTCGTTTTGTATGGACCATTCATGCCGGTGCCTTTCCAAAGGCGGTGAAATGCAGGTCCCATGCGATCGCTTCGTATAACGTTATTTTGAATGAATCATATCCGCAATTTTTGCATCATTGCACACATAGACCACGGGAAGAGTACGCTGGCCGACAGGCTGTTGGAATATACAAATACCATCAGCCAGCGCGAAGCGCAGGCCCAGTTGTTGGATAACATGGATTTGGAGCGGGAGCGTGGCATCACCATAAAGAGCCATGCCATCCAGATGAATTACGTGAAAGACGGACAAGAATACGTGCTGAACCTTATTGATACCCCGGGGCACGTTGATTTTTCGTATGAAGTATCGCGCTCCATTGCGGCCTGTGAAGGTGCGCTGCTTATCGTCGATGCCTCGCAGGGTATTCAGGCGCAAACCATCTCCAACTTGTACCTCGCGTTGGAACACGATTTGGAAATCATTCCGGTGTTGAACAAGATGGACCTCCCCGGCGCGATGCCTGAGGAGGTCAAAGACCAGATTGTCGACCTTATCGGTGGAAGGCGGGAAGACATTATTCCTGCATCGGGCAAAACCGGATTGGGGGTCAGGGATATCCTTGATGCGATTATTGAACGGATCCCCCACCCGGTGGGCGACCCGCAGGCTCCGTTACAGGCACTGATCTTTGATTCGGTATTTAATTCCTTCCGAGGCATCATGGCATATTTCAAAGTGGAGAATGGAGAGATACGCAAGGGCGATAGGGTGAAATTCATTGCCACGGGCAAAGAGTATATTGCGGATGAAATCGGGACATTGCGGCTTAATCAAGTGCCTAAGGAAGTAATACGGACAGGTGATGTAGGCTATATTATTTCCGGCATCAAAGAGGCGCGTGAAGTGAAGGTAGGCGACACCATCACGCACGTTGCCCGTCCGAGCAAGGAGGCTATCAAAGGATTTGAAGAAGTAAAGCCCATGGTATTTGCTGGTATCTATCCGGTCGATACGGAAGATTTTGAAGAGCTCCGTGAAAGTATGCACCGATTGCAGCTCAACGACGCTTCACTGGTGTTCGAACCGGAATCTTCGGCAGCCTTGGGTTTCGGCTTCCGCTGTGGATTCCTCGGTATGCTGCACATGGAAATTATTCAGGAGCGATTGGAACGGGAGTTTGATATGACGGTCATCACGACGGTACCCAACGTGTCTTATAAAGCATACCTCACCAAGGACCATGAGGAAATCATTGTCCATAACCCCTCAGATTTGCCCGATCCAAGCAAGCTGGACTATGTAGAAGAGCCTTATATCAAAGCCAATATCATTACGAAAGCGGAGTTTGTCGGCCCGGTGATGTCGCTCTGTATCCAGAAGCGTGGTGTCATCATCAACCAGTCTTATCTCACAGCAGATCGGGTTGAACTGGTCTTCGAGATGCCGATGGGTGAGATTGTGTTTGACTTTTATGATAAGCTGAAAACGATATCCAAAGGCTATGCTTCATTTGATTATCATCAAATTGGATACCGGCAATCAGACTTGGTGAAGTTAGATATCCGGCTGAATAGTGAGCCGGTCGACGCCCTGTCGTCCCTCATTCACCGGAACAATGCGTACGAATTCGGCAAAAAGATCTGCGAAAAGCTAAAAGAGTTGCTGCCAAGGCAACAATTTGAAATTGCAATACAAGCCTCCATCGGAGCTAAAATCATTGCACGTGAAAACATCCGTGCATTGCGGAAGGATGTGACCGCCAAGTGTTATGGCGGGGACATTTCGCGTAAGCGCAAACTGCTGGAAAAGCAAAAGAAAGGAAAAAGACGTATGCGCCAGGTGGGTAACGTGGAAATCCCACAGTCTGCGTTTATGGCGGTTTTGAAATTGGATTAATCAGATTGCTTTACGCTGTAAGCTGTAAGCGATGGGCTTCCCTGTCTGCACATACAGCCTAAAAGCCTAAAGCCTAAAGCTATCAATATGAAATTACTCGACGGCAAGCTGGTATCAGCAAAAATAAAAGAAGGCATTAAACAAGAAGCAGCAGCGTTTTTAGCTTCAACAGGAAGGAAGCCCCATCTGGTAGCGGTTCTTGTGGGGAATGACGGTGCAAGCGAAACGTATGTAGCCAGTAAAATGCGCAATTGCGAGCTTGTGGGGTTTGAATCGACCAATATCCACTATCCGGCAACTATCTCCGAGGACTCATTGATCGCCAAGATTAGGGAGCTCAATGCAGACGAGGGGGTAGACGGTATCATTGTGCAATTACCGTTGCCAAAACACATTGATCCCGAACGGATCACGGAAGCAATTGACTACCGGAAGGATGTAGATGGCTTTCACCCGGTCAATCTCGGCCGGATGCAACGCAACCTCCCTTGCTTTATACCCGCTACACCCTATGGCATTTTGTTGATGCTTGAGTACTATGGTCTCGATACAGCAGGGATGCATGCGGTGGTCGTAGGGCGCAGTAATATCGTCGGAAGTCCGATGAGCATTCTGCTTGCCCGCAATGCCAGTCCCGGCAATTGCACCGTGACACTGACCCATAGCCGGACAAAAAATATCAAAGATGAGGTGAGGCGAGCCGACATTGTGGTAGCGGCCATAGGAAAAAAGCACTTCATCACGGCCGATATGGTTAAAGAAGGCGCCATCGTCATCGATGTAGGCATCAATCGCGAAATCAGCAGCGAAACCAAATCGGGATATAAACTGTATGGGGATGTCGACTTTGAGCGCGTTGCCCCGCTGGCGTCATGGATCACGCCGGTACCGGGTGGGGTAGGGCTGATGACCATCGTGGGGTTGCTGAAAAATACGTTGGAGGCAGCGAAAAAAAGTATCTATAAATAAGACTAATTTTAGGATTGGTACGCATATTGTGCGTGCTTATTATAAATTAAACATTGATGAACAAAATAGCATTCATAGCATTATTCGCAGGTGCGCTTGCGTTTTCGGCTTGCAATAACAGCCAATCAAACGCTGAATCGGATCACCATGACCATTCAGCACATGACCACGGCCATGAAGGCCATGACCATGATCATGACCATCACGATCATGTGGTAGGGGAAGAGATCGATTCGGCGATGGACAGTATAGAAAAAGCAGGCGATGAAATCGGCGCAAAGGCGGAAGCGTTGGGAGACGACGCAAAATCGACTTTCGATGAGGCTAAAGAAGGTATAAAAGCAGGTGTCAAAAGTGCCCAAGAAGAGGTAAAGGAAGCTTCCAGTGCGGCCGCTCAAGACATAAAAAATGCGGCTAAGAAGGTCGGTAGTGAAGTCAATAAGGCCGTCGAAGATGTGAAGGAAGAGGTGAAAAAGAAGAATTAATTAGCACTTGACATACCAATCATATCACCCATGGGCGTATTCCTATGGGTTTTTTGTTGCCCAAGCTCCCGCGCTGGGGCTTGTATAAAAAACACTTGAAATGAAACTGCTTATCGTAGAAGACGAACAAGGATTACGGGATAACATGATGCAGTTTTTGTGTAAAGAACAGTACATCGTGGAAACTGCTTCCGATTTTCATTCGGCTATGGAGAAGGTATCCCTGTATGACTATGATTGCATCCTTTTGGATGTGGGGTTGCCGGATGGAAGCGGACTTAGTTTGCTTGAGGTCCTCAAATCGAAACAAAAGCGGGACAATGTCATTATCATTTCGGCCAAAGATTCGTTGGACGACAAATTGGAAGGGCTTGAACTCGGCGCTGACGATTACTTGACCAAACCTTTTCACCTGGCCGAATTGAATGCCCGCATTAAGGCCGTACTGCGCCGAAAGGCCTTGGGCGGGCGCAACGTGATCGCGCTGAACAATATGGAGTTGGACTTTGATGGCCGGGTGCTCCGTGTCGACGGTAACGATATCCACCTTAATCGAAAAGAGTTTGACATCTTGGCTTTTTTCATCGTCAATAAAAACAGGCTTATCTATAAATCCGCCCTGGCCGAACACGTCTGGGGCGACCATATTGACAATGCAGATAATTTCGATTTTATTTATTCGCAGATCAAGAACCTACGTAAAAAATTGAAAGAACATGGTGCGAATCTGGAGATACAGGCTATCTATGGTGTAGGTTATAAGCTAACCGTCTAAATGAAACTGCTCAACCACACGCTGTTATATTTGTCGGCTTCGCTGATTTTCATTTTAAGCATATGGGCGGTGGTTTTTTATTTCAGCATGATGGATGAGGTGTATGACAGCATTGATGACGGCTTGGAGAATTATAAAATCTTGATTATCAAAAAAGCGCATCAGGACACTTCGTTGTTGAATAAGCGAAACTTTGGAGAAAGTAATTACGCCATACGGCCCATAAAGCGCGAGTGGGCATTGCGGGCTACCGAAGTGTTTAAGGATACAGCCATGTATATGGAGTATGAAGAAGAGTTCGAAACTGTGCGCATGCTTACCACCTATTTTTCGACCAGGAACGACCGGTACTATGAGCTCAAAATTATTGCTTCGATGGTGGAGGAGGACGATTTGGTGGCTGATCTGTTGCATGCGTTGCTTTGGCTGTATCTTGCGGTTATTGCCAGCGCATTTATCATCAACAATTGGGTGTTGCGGAAAATATGGCGACCATTTTATCAACTGCAAAACGAACTCCGCGGATTCAAGCTTGGGGAAGATAACGTATTCAGCCCGCCGCAAACGCGGGTAACGGAATTCCGGGATATGAACGATACGGTGGCAGCATTGCTTAAGGCCAATATTGCTGTTTTCCAGAATCAAAAACAATTTATTGAAAACGTTTCGCACGAGTTGCAGACTCCCTTGGCGATTGCGCTTAATAAACTGGAATTATTGCTTGAGCAAGTTCAGGGCGAAGACGCCCAGGTACAGCTGCTGGCCAATGCTATCCAACACCTTGAGCGGATGACCAGGCTCAATAAATCGTTGCTGCTCCTTTCAAAAATAGAAAACCAACAGTTTTCCAAGGAAGAGCGGGTCGATTTCAACGCGCGTCTGCGACAGCAAATCGAAGACTTCGGCGAACTGCTGCAATACAAGCGCATCAACTTGGAAATCCGAGAGGAAGCTCAATTGAACGTGTTGTTCAATGTCGACTTGGCAGACGTTTTGATAGCTAACTTATTGAAAAACGCAATCGTGCATAACCACGATGGGGGAAGTATCCGGGTCAGGGTGACTGATAATGGTTTTGAAATAGCCAATACCGGCCGCGCGCAACCCTTGGAAACAGACAAGTTATTTACCCGTTTTTATCGACCAACGGACCACGCGTCATCCACAGGACTCGGTTTGGCCGTGGTCAATGCAATAGCCCAGCGCTACCACGCCCGGGTGGCCTACCAGTATGAAGGCGGCTTGCATCACCTGTCTTTCCGGTTCATTAATTGATGTAGTCCTCATCCGCGGGATCCAGCGGTTTTTTAGCTTCAAACGTCGGGCTGATTTGCTGGTCCGTTTTTTCGGTTTGTTGCTTTTTCCGAGGCCGGCCAAGCAGAAAACCTACCACAGCACCGATAAAAAACATGATACCGAGTACGGCTAACTTGGGGACACTTCGCGTGCCGAATATCCAGAAGTTGACCTCGTCCATGTTTTTCATGAGAATCACCGTAACCAAGACGGTTATGATGATGATAATGATGGTTTTTGCACGCATGTTTGCTTTTTGAAGGATTTTATGACGAAAGTAGCAATTTCTTTGAGCGCAATGCTAATAAAAGATTAACTTTTTTTAACATTTTTTGCTGAAAAATTTGTTTAAATGGTTGAACATTGTATTTTTGACGCAGCGATAGAATTAAGACACACATAAAACACCTTATTGAACGCATTGTATCGGTTTTGTTGATTTAGTTTGTAGGCTTGATTGATATTAACGGATTCAATCAATCGGCAAATGATTCATGCCAGATTTTGTGGTTTAGCAGGGTGTTTCAAACGTAAAGTGCAATGTTGGAAAGGATGGTATCAACCATGATATTAATTAGGGCTGTCAAGGCTTTTTTTCAATTAAGATTTTATTCCCTTATTGTTAAACCTGGTGAGTAAGATAGGTATATGGGCGCCATCCGATTAACGATAGGTTGGGTTTGCCTTTATACCGACTTCTAAAAATTAATTCTTTATTTTTTTAACCAAATTCACAAACACATGAAACAAAAATTACTATGTTTCTTTATGCTGGGTATACTGTTGATCGGATCGGCGTATGCCCAAGACAGGAGAATCAGCGGTAGGGTAACAGCCGAAGACGATGGAAGCCCAATCGCTGGCGTGTCCGTGTTGGCCGTTGGTGCCAATATAGCCGCGCAAACAGACAACTTGGGTACGTTTACTATCGATATTCCCGCGTCTGTGACCTCGCTGGAATTTCGATACCTTGGTTATGTTTCGCAGACGGTAACGTTAGGGTCGAGTAACAACATCACTGTGGTATTGGCCACGGATGCCACGGCGCTAAGCGAAGTGGTAGTTACAGGGTATGGAACGCAGCGGAGAACGGAGTTCACCGGGGCCGCCGCTACGGTCAGCGGCTCTAAAATAGCTGATCGCCCTGTGCAAAGCTTTAGCCAAGGGCTCACAGGACAGGCTGCTGGTGTTAATATCATTCAACCCAATGGCTTATTGAATAACCCACCGGTTATCCGTGTGCGCGGGTTGAGCTCTATTTCCCTAAGTTCCTTTCCTCTGATTGTGGTCGACGGTATTCCTATCTCGACCGGGGATGTTTCCTCAAACGCGGCGACCAATAACCCCTTATCTGATATCAATCCTGCTGATATCGAGTCAATCGACATCTTAAAAGATGCGGCATCAGCTTCAATATATGGATCTAGGGCTGCAGCGGGGGTACTCGTTATCACTACGAAAAGAGGAAGCCAAGGCCGCCCTCGTGTTACTTATGACGGATGGGTTGGTGTAACAAATGCCGTAAGGCTTCCTGAGGTGCTGAATGCGGAGCAATACATTGCATATAAGAACGCTGCGATTGATAATGCGTTTGAAGTCAATCCTAATTTTACCGGAGCTCCACGTAATGCATTTGTTGCAACGCAAGATGCAAATGGTAATTTAGTTGATGTAGATTGGCAGAATGATGTTGTATATAGAACTGCTGTTTCTCAAAACCACAACCTGACGTTTTCAGGAGGTTCAGAAAAAACTGTATACTATTTTTCAGCAGGTATCACGGATCAAGATGGTTTTTTAAGAGCTAATAATTTTAAGCGAAGAAGTGCTCGCTTCAATATCGACCACCAGGCGACTAATTGGCTTAAATTGTCGGCTAATATTAATTATACCAATAACCAGAATAATGCACCAAACAGTGGATCTTATTCTGGCGGGGCTTTCGCATCCTCTGGTTTAGGGCGCATTGCAATGGCGCAGGCACCGAACGTTCCGGTTTATAACGAGAACGGAGATTATAACACCGAAGCTAATTCGATCGGAAGAGGAGCCAACCTTGTGGCGATGCAATGGTCTAATCCTCAGGTGCTGATCGATTTGGATAAAAACTATTCCGAGACGAATCGATTGTTTGCAAACATGGCCGCAGAATTAAATTTGGCTGATGGACTGACGTTTAAGACTTCGTATACTTGGGATTTGCGTAATACAGAAAACCACCGTTTTTGGAACCCGATAAACGGCGACGGCCGTGCTACTAACGGGCACGCGTTTAATCAACAAGTGCGTTCAGATAACTGGAACTGGATTAACACTTTACAATATCAGAAAAGTTTTGCTGGAGTTCATAATTTAAATATCGTTCTCGGATCTGATGTTCAACGCACGCGTACAGCGGGATGGGGAGGGCAACGCCAAGACTTGGGTGATCCATTTTTTAACCAGTATCAAGGCAGTTTCCTGACGAATACTGCAGGTGGCAATAGCATTAACGATTTGGCATTTGAGGCATATTTGGGTAGTGTGAGCTACAACTATGCCAACAAATATTTTGTGAGTGGTAACTTCCGCAGGGACGGGAACTCTGCATTGTCAGCTAATAACCGTTGGGGTAATTTCGGAGGAGCTTCCTTGGGATGGACCATTTCTGAAGAGGAATTTTTTAAGTCCGGCTCAATCGCAAATACTGTTTCGAATTTTAGAGTCAGAGCAAGTTGGGGCCGGACCGGCAACGGTAACTTAAACAGTTATTATGGAGCATACAATTTGTTTGGAACCGGTATTTATGGCAGTGTGCCCAGTATTTCTTACTCTCAGGCGGGGAACAATGAATTGAAGTGGGAGACCAGTCAACAAACCAACGTTGGTCTTGACTTAGGGTTTTTTAACAACCGACTGAGCTTGGAAGCGAACTGGTTTAATAAGGATATTGACAACATGATTTTGGAAGTTCCTCAAGCCCCTTCAAAAGGTATTCCAGGAAACAGTATTCTATTAAACGTTGGCGCTATGTACAACCGTGGATTTGAATTTGCGGTCAACGCCGTTCCCATTCAAAAGGGCGACTTTACGTGGTCGACTAATCTGAATTTTGCCACGTTGAAAAATGAAGTTACTGCATTGGTTGGCGATGGGAATCCAATTTTAGGATATACTAGTTCATTAGAGCTGTCAAGTTATACTCAGGTTGGATACTCTGCTGCACAGATTTACGGTGTTAGGACAGCTGGCGTCAATCCTGAGAATGGTCGTCGAATTTTTATCGATAATCAAGGTCGGCAAGTGCAGTATCAACATTTAGGCGGTGCAAATTCTTATACATTAGTGGAGAATGGTACGCCAGTGCCGACTTCGTCGGTTACAGGTGCTGCTGTCCCGCTAGGAAATACGATACCAACTTGGTACGGAGGCTTTAACAATAACCTTTCATATAGGAATTGGGATTTGGCACTCAATTTTACTTTTTCAGGAGGAAATTATATTTATAATGGTACTCGGGCTGGTTTGCTTGATCAGCGGGTCTGGAATAATTCAACAGAAGCGTTAAACGCTTGGACTCCTACGAATACCAACACCGATATCCCGAGGGCAATCTATAGTGATAACGTATCCAATGGTTCGGCATTCCTAATAGAATCTAATGTAGAAAAAGGGGATTTTTTACGTCTGCAAACAGCTACCCTAGGTTATAGGTTACCTCAATCGGTATTTGGCGCAAGCGGTATTAATTCCCTAAGACTCTATGTACAAGCTAATAATCTCTTTTTAATTACAGGTTATACTGGTGTAGATCCGGAAATATCCTCTAACGGAAATTCAAACATTGCTTCCGGTATTGAACGGAACTCGATTCCGCAGGGACGCGCATTTACGTTCGGAGTGAGTTTAGGGTTTTAATTTATAATGATGAATATCACATGAAACGAATATATTCAAAAACTAAGTCTACTATCGTAAAAGTTGCGGTACTATCACTGCCTTTAGTTACGCTGTTATCTTCATGCGGGGATGATTTTTTAAGTTATCCGTCGGAGACATCTATTCCGGAAGACAGGGCGTTCGAAACTCCGGAACGCATTTTGTCCCAAGTAAACGGGCTATATGGGTCGGCCAAAAACGGCGCATTATTCGGTGGCCGGTATTTGATATATAACGATATCCGCGGGGAGGAATTTAGGAATCGGACATCAAACGTGGTGACTGGTTACAGTTCTTACCAATTTACAAATGATCCAAGTGACACTTATATTGCCAATTTCTGGAGCCAGGGATATCTAACCATCAACCGGATTAATAAATTTTTGGCCGACTTCGACAACTATCCAGATGCAGTCAGTGACGAATTGGAAGCACAATATCGAGCTGAAGCTAAATTCATTCGTGGATTAACTTATTACGCTTTGGTTCAATTGTTTGCAAAGCCATATACGTTGGATAATGGGCAATCTAGAGGATTGCCTTTGCGCTTGCAGCCGGAGACAAACTCTGCAAACAACGAACTTGCTGCTAGCTCTGTGGCCGATGTGTATGCCCAAATTCTGCAGGACCTGAACGACGCAGAAGCTGGATTGCCTGCTACGCAAGGTTCTAATAATACGACGCGTGCGCACAAAAATACCGCAATAGCATTAAAAACAAGGGTGTATCTGGCAATGGGGAGACATGGAGACGTCATTACAGAAGCAAATAAAATTGTTTCGGCGTCGGCTCCATTCAGTTCCCCGAACAATGTTGCGCATGTGCTATCAGCGGACGTGATGGCCTTGTACACGCAATATAATACATTGGAGAACATTTTTTCATTTCCTATGGCAGACACAAACGCTCCGGGCACGCAGAATCAGCTTGGGTATTATTACAATGTAGGGAATATTGAATATTACCTCAATCAATCGGCTCCTGGTATTTATGCCGACCGCGAAGCTTGGCCGGAGTCTGATGCGCGTAGAAGCCTTACGGAAGTATACAGTGATGCTTGGCATATCTTGACAAAATGGAGTGGGGATTCACCTTATGACGACTGGGTGCCTATCATCCGTTATGCCGAAGTGTTATTGAACTTAGCTGAAGCGGAAGCTGAGGTTGGAGATCAAGGCCGTGCAATAGCACTCTTAGAAGCCGTAAGGCATCGTTCAGATCCTGATTATGAGTTTGCGGGATTGACTTCAAGGGAAGCCATTCTAACGGCTATCGCAACAGAAAGGCGGATAGAACTTTTAGGAGAAGGTTTCCGCATTCCTGATTTGCAACGCAGGCTTGAACCCATCGTTTCTGTTGGCGCTGGTGCCAGTATTGAACCGTCGGATGATAGGTATGTTTATCCGATACCTACTGCTGAGATTCTAACGAATCCAGCGTTGGTAAACTAACTTAATAGAGGATAAGGCCGGATGAAAGTTTGGCCTTATCCTGTTATAATAAACTATAATAGATTGATGCATTTTTTGTATTCAATCAATGTTGTGGCCATATGTTAGTCCCTGAGATTTTGATGATACTTAATAGCTAGGATACTATGAAAAAAAGAATTTCCTTTTTTGCCATCATTTTGGGAATGATTGTATTTCCAACAAAATTTGTTGAATCTAAAATGCATTTGCCTAAAAGTGGAGTTAAGCATGATTACCGTTATTCCGGCATTGTTTATACGAATTCACCATATAATGCCCGTTTTGATTTTGTGTTTGAACCATCTGGTGGAACCAACTCGTTTTTTATTACACAAGCATACGCTACTATTGACGGCGGGATCATTGAGCCGGTTTATAATATTGACGCAATTGTTCATTTCGTTCCCTACCCGAACGGGATCTATACAATAACCGGAACATTTTCGACAAGTAATGGCGTTTTCACTTTTAACAACGAAGAATTTACAGTGTATATCGGGATTGAGTAAACCAACCCCACATTGGTAAATTAAATATTCTTTGACATCGGGAATTACTTTTTATGAAGTGATTCCCTTTTTTGAATGTTATGAAAGCTCTTTTCTTTTTTCTCTGCTTAGGTGTTTTTATAAATGCCAGTTTCGGTCAATGGACGATATCGGCCGATCCTGTTGGAGGTACGCCCATTAAGGGACAGTCATATCAAGGTATCAAAGGATCCCCTTATCTGTTTGCTGATTGGGCGAAAGGACGTGTTACCTTATCAGACGGTAGCAGTTATACAAATATCGATCTATTATACGATATGTTGGCGGAGCAACTTGTATTTAAAGATAAGGCAGGGAACACACTAGCTTTTAATAAGCCGGTCTCGGGTTTTTCGCTTATTGAGCCGACAACGGGAGATACACTGAATTTTATCCAATTAAGTGGGGTAGTGGGGTATCTTGAAATACTCGTTGACGGAGAAGCTCCATTGTATAAGAAAACGGTGAAGTCGCTAGTTGATCAAGCCGCGACATTCGGCCAGCCTAACCAAATCAAAAACGTGTTAACATCATCAACCTACTACACTGTTGTGGATCAGCAACTGGTTAAATTTAAGACGGTCGATGACTTGGAGAGAATTTTTCCAGGTGAAAATATTGCAGAGCGCCAGAAGCAATACCGATTGAATATTAAGAAAGAAGCAGATCTAATCCGGCTTTTTGATATGATAGAATCCGAAAAGTAATAGGTTGGTTGGTGGGAAAGGGGCGATTAGCCTGCTTGTCGCTTGGATTGTCGCTGGATTTTGTTTTGCTGTGGATACGTATTGGATTACGTTCTCTGATGTTACCAAGCTAACAAAAAAGCCATCCCAGATAATGGGACGGCTTTTTTTGTTAGATACTATTCGGTCTGCTATTCAGCAACCACTTCAAAAGGCACCTGAACCTTTACTTCCTTATGCAAGTTAAGGTTGGCTACATATTCGCCTAACACTTTTGGGTCTTGCTCAAAGGTGATGCGACGGCGGTCTACGTCAAAACCTTGCTTTTTCAATGCTTCGGCAATTTGGATGCTGTTTACCGAACCAAAAATCTTTCCAGTTTCACCGGCCTTCGCGCCAATCGTCAATTTCACACCTTCCAGCTTATTGGCCAATTGCGTAGCGTCCTTTTTGATTTTTTCCTGCTTGAATTGCGCTTGACGGATGTTTTCGGCGAGCACCTTCTTGGCAGACGGGGTAGCTAATACCGCGAATCCCTGGGGGATGAGGTAATTGCGTCCATATCCGGGCTTTACGGTGACAACGTCATCCTTTTCACCCAACTTCTTGATATCTTGCTTTAAAATTACTTCCATGTCGTTTCCCTCCCTATTTTAGTGAATCTGTGACATAAGGCAACAAACCAATGTGGCGTGCGCGCTTTACTGCTTGAGCTACCTTACGCTGAAACTTCAACGAAGTACCGGTAAGCCGGCGGGGCAACACCTTGCCCTGGTCATTGACAAATTTCAACAGGAAGTTGGCGTCTTTGTAGTCGATGTATTTGATGCCATTTTTCTTGAAGCGGCAGTATTTCTTACGGTTGTCCTCCACCTTGGGGGCGGTCACGTATTGAATTTGTTCGTTTGCCATTAGTTTGCTACCTCCTCTGTTTTAGGCGCTTCAGCCTTTTTGTTGAAAGCACCACTGCGTTTCTTTTCGTTGTAAGCAATGGCGTGTTTGTCTAATTTGATGGTCAGGAAACGCATTACTCGCTCGTCACGCTTGTATTCAATTTCCAGTTTACCAATCAATTCACCTGGAGCCTTGAATTCTGTAAGGTGATAAAATCCGGTTGTCTTTTTTTCAATCGGATACGCAAGTTTTTTCAAACCCCAATTGTCTTCATGGACAATTTCGGCTCCGCCTTCAGTAAGGATGTTCCGGAATTTGGCAATAACCTCCTTCGAAACTTCTTCAGAAAGCAACGGGGTAAGAATGATAACGGTTTCGTACTGTTGCATACTTTTCGTTTAAAATAGAATGAATTAAAATACTCCGTCTTGAAACGGGTTGCAAATTTAGGGATAAACTTTTTGATATCAAAGTTCTGTCAGGATAATTTTTATGCTTTTTGTTTGAATAATAGAAATAAAGCATTATCTTTGCGCTTCGAATTTTAGAGACAAATTTAATTTATTAATCCATTAACAATGTACGCAATAGTAAATATAGCCGGACAGCAATTCAAAGTTGCAAAAGACCAACAGCTCTTTGTACACCGTTTGCAAGGGGATGAGGGCGCTAGTATTGAATTTGACAATGTATTGTTAGCAGAAAATGGTGGTAAGTTTACCATAGGAGCCCCTACGGTGGAAGGTGCCAAAGTTTCGGCTAAAATTTTGTCACATTTGAAAGGTGATAAGGTGATCGTTTTCAAGAAGAAACGCCGTAAGGGGTACAAAAAGAAAAATGGGCACCGTCAGCAATTTACCAAAATTGAGATTACGGGCATTACCTTATAATTAAAGGAAAGATTGTTTAACTTAGGCATTAGCCTTTAACGATACAAACTAAGTAAAGACATGGCACATAAAAAAGGTGCGGGTAGTTCGAAGAACGGCCGTGAGTCACATAGCAAACGTTTAGGAGTGAAAATATTTGGTGGTCAACAGGCCATCGCTGGAAATATCATCGTCCGTCAGCGTGGTACCAAACACCATCCTGACGTCAATGTGGGCATTGGTAAGGATCATACGTTGTTTGCCTTGATCGATGGCAAAGTGGTGTTCCGCAAAAAGGCAAATAACAAATCGTACGTTTCGGTGGTGCCGTTTGAAAAGGAAACGGTGGCAGCTGAGCAGCCTAAGTCGGCTGCGCAAAAGCCAGCAGCGGCTGAAGTAGAAGCTAAGGCGGATGGAGAAGTCGCTGATAAACCTGCCAAAGCCAAGAAAGCAAAAGCTGAAACCGCGGAAGCGAGCGCCGAAGAAGGGGCCTAACGAGCGAGCGGTTAATGATACATAAAAGCCACGGCAGTATATATTGCCGTGGCTTTTTTCGTTCATGGCATAGCTAATGCGTTACTTTTCTGCACGACGTGCTATCGTGAGCCGGAAGCAGGCTATATCCTGTAAAGAAAAAAACGATTAACCGGCATCGGGGTGGCCACGCATCCGATAAAGTCATCGCCGATACAAAATGAATAAAGGAAGATACGGTCCGGCGGCTGGCCACCGATCACTTCCTTCCTTGCCTCGCAAATACCGTCCAATACTTCAAAATGCGGAAGATGTTCGCCTATCCCTTCACCGGTTAATTTCAAAATGGCCTCCTTTCTGGTCCATAAGGTATAAAAACGTAGCAGCATATCGTTCGTACGGGATTTGATATAGGCAATTTCGTTCGTAGAAAAACATGCCGTTAGCATATCTTCGATATCCAATGGGCGTTGTAACCACTCGATGTCAATACCGATGGAATGAGGGGCCGTCCCAATCATGACCTTGTGCGCTGTATAGGACAAGTTAAATTCCATGGCGCTGCTAGCCTGAGCGGACAACAAGGGCTTGTTATGATGGCCCTTTTCAAAGTGGACGGTGTTGGCGGAAGTACCTGTTGAATTCGCCAACAGCAGTCGAAGCAGTGCATGGGCGACTTTGAAACGCGTAGCATGAGCGGGTTGATGGAACCGTTCGCTCCTTAGGATCTCTTCACGGCTTAGGATGTTGGCATACTGTCCCATTAACCGCGCGTTCGCCTCCGAAGGATCAACCACCCAAATAGCCGGTTGCCCGCTTTGGGTGCCGCGCTGGATAATGTTCCAGCCATCGGTCCATTTCGTTTCGTCCAACCAAGTGGAAATAACTGTTGTATTTGTCATTTATATAATATGCTAATCAGCGACTCCAACCTTATTCGAAACGATGTATGGCATGGATTAGCAATCAAAAATAGCGATTAAATGCGGGAATTGGAAGATGGGGCGGATTCTTATGCCATGGATGCATAGCGGACTTTAGTTTTAGCCAGTTGTCGCGAACCCGTGTAGTGGAATCGCTACAATTGGATTGATTTGCAGGGTTTTTTAGGTTCTTTTTATGAAAAATGACGGAGATTTGCTGCTGAAAAATACGTTACTCATCCATCCAGCGAGGTATGAAGAAAAAAATACTGTTAATAGAAGACGAACCAACCATACAGCGGTTGCTGTGTTTTATCCTTTCCAAGGATTTTGATGTGAAGGTCGCCGCAAACGGCTTCGAAGCGTTTCTTTGGCTTGAACAACATCAATTGCCCGACTTGATTATCATGGATTGGATGATGCCTTTTATGGATGGAAAGTCATTTTTGAAATGTATCAAGATAAGTGGCTTATATAGCGATATTCCGGTCATCGTACTGTCTGCCTCGGAGAATATCTTGGAAGAACTGGATCGCTTGCCCTACTCGGTCAATAAATGTCTTCGTAAACCATTTGATCCGCTTGTTTTAAAAGAAGTTATCGGAGGTATATTTAACACATCGTCCTATGGATTTGTTAACTAAGATAAAACAAGAAAATAAATTTCTAACGATTTCCGTAGCTTATCTGGGAACCAAATTCGTCGATGAATTGGATGAGGCGCTCCATGATGATATTGATGTTATCCGGTTCAGCAAATTGGCTGATGTCAAAAGGCACGTCGAAAACCAGTCCATTCTCAGCATTCCCGATATCCTTATCCTGGAAGTGGAAGACGAGTTGTCAAGCATTCATTCGTTTATCAAAGGAATAAAGGCTAACCCCCTTTCGCGTTCTGTCAGTATTATCCTTCTTGGATTCAAAAATAACAGGGCGTTGTTGACCGAGATGTTTGCGCCGTATGTGAGCGATATTTATTGCTATCCATTCAACGTGTCGAATATCGAAGAACGGCTGAAATTTCTTGTCAAGTTCAAGTTGATCGGGGATAAGCACGCTTCGGTCCGCACACGGGAGGGACAGGCACAACCGTATCAAATTCCATTGTCCAAACGGGCGTTTGATATCTTATTTTCAGGTACATTATTGTTGTTGTTAGCTCCATTGATGGCCGTCATTGCTTTACTGATTAAACTGGATTCGAAAGGACCAATTATCTATAAGAGTAAACGTGCCGGAACAGGGTACAAGGTTTTTAGTTTTTACAAGTTCCGATCCATGAAGGTAAATGCGGATAAAGAACTTGAAAAGCTTGCCGCCTTGAACCAATATGCCGCAAATGGAGGGACATCGGCATTTGTCAAGATTAAAGATGACCCGCGTGTAACGCGATTGGGATCGTTTTTACGCAACACCAGTTTAGACGAGCTGCCGCAACTTTTTAATGTGTTTAGGGGCGATATGTCATTAGTGGGAAACCGGCCGTTACCGCTCTATGAAGCGCAAGAATTAACGTCTGACGAATGGGCGATGCGGTTTTTAGGGCCTGCTGGAATCACCGGGCTATGGCAGGTGACGAAACGCGGGAAAAGTGAGATGTCAGATGAAGAGCGTCGGCGCTTGGATAATGACTACGCTACGCACTTCTCTTTCTGGATGGATTTGAAGATTTTACTGAAAACTGTTCCTGCTTTGTTGCAGAAAGAAAAAGTTTAGACTACGGGTTTGCTTCATTCTTCTTGCGGAACACGGAAAATCCATTGGTCGATACGATCCATTATGACATGGTCAACATCGGTGTCAAATTTCCGAGCATAGAATTTTTGCGAGGCTTTCAATGATGGCAAGTCTTCTGTTTTTAGAATTTTCGGACTAGATTTCCCTTCACTCCAGTCGATGTATCTTAAATTGTTGTTCACCAGTCGATCCTTATAAGGGGAGTTGAAAAGGATAGTTTGGAAAATAATCTCGTCTGCTCCCCAAGTGTAACGAAAAAAGCGCCTGACAACCGGATTGTCTTCAAGAAAGCGTTGGATATATTGGACATGTTCCCGGCACAAGATAAGCCATTGTGAGCGGCCTACGATTGTCATCCCCAAAGGGACTTTCCGCTGCGGCAGTATACCGTTTAACAAGCGTTCGAACTGATGTTTCCCTTTACAACGGACATCGACAAGGTGGTATTTGCTCAGTTTTTCCTTGGCTTCCGCCCACCAAGGGTCACCTTCCTGTACAAATTCCGCAAATGTTTTATTTCGATGTTGGTCAAGAAATTCAATCAATTGATCTGGCGTAGTCAGCGGGTAGTCAGACTCACTCATCAGGTTGACAAAATCATACGATTTGCAGTGCAGAATTTCCTGAAAAGCATTCAACGTAGCCTGTACCATGCTGTAGCCGCCCCAATTGATGGAGGCCCGCTTTTTTATAAAGTGAATGTCCTGCCGGTTGGGTAAGGCCGCTTTGAAAACGCGTATATCGGCCTTGCGGTCGATATGGATGAATACTTCAGCCTTGGGATGCAGCAACCGGGAGACCAACCTAGCTAATTGTTTCGGATTACGGTAGGCAAGTATAAGGTGGGCGACGGTGGGCATCGTTTATATCCGTTTATTGTAGCCTATTTACTACAAACCAAAAAATCAAGTTATCAATAAATCCAATCATCGTGCAATTTTAACGAGATTTGCTTGAAATAAAAAGACGGCGTTAACAAATAAATCAACCTCAGATTATCGAAGTTACATTTCAGATGGTGTCAAGCTTTACTAAACAATTGTTGGATTTAAAATCAAACCTGCAGATCGCCCGTACACTTAGGCTTATCTGGTCGCTTGAGGGAAGGGGGATGTTATTTGTCGTGGCGATGATAGTGGTTGAGACCGCTTTCTTGTTCAGCTCATTATATGCACTGAAAGGACTGATTGATATTATTGCCGAATCCGGCGGGCATCTCGGTACTCATGTAGAAGCCGTAATACGCCAAATCCTGATAGCCGGAGCGCTGACTCTTTTCTATAATATTGCCCGGGCTATATCATTTTACTCATCCGAAATTCAATCTGCCAAAGTAGCCGAACACCTCAATGACAGCATACACGCAAAAGCCGTGGAATTGGATTTGTCCTTTTATGAATCACCGGGTTATTTTGATAAGCTGCAGCGTGCGAAAGAAGCGGGAGATGGACGTCCTCATGCGGTGTTGATGGCGTTGGTTGATACCGCAAAAAATCTGCTAAGCTTGGGAGCGATCGCTTATCTATTTATTGCGATTGATTGGCTTTTACTCCCCATCATGGCCTGTTTTGTGCTTCCTACAATGATGGTTCGCATCGTTTATTCCGACAAGCTGAAAGCACTTCGGATTAGAAACACGGCGATAGAACGAGCGTCTAATTATTATAGCCAGCTGATCACCGCTGAATCGTCTGCCAAAGAAATCAGGAGTTACGGATTAGGCGCGTACTTGAAACAATGTTATTTTAATATCCGAATGCGGTTATTAACCGAACGGTACAAGTTAACCAAACAGCAAACCACGAGAGAGATCGCTACTACCGCGCTGGCCAGTATTGGTTTTTTTGCTTGCATGGCATATATGGTTAACAAGGCCATTCACGGGGCTGTTACGGTCGGAGATATTTCTATATTTTTAGTTATGTTTCCGCAGCTGTTTTCTGCATTGCAAGCAACAACCAACGGTATATCTACCGTCTACCAGAATAGTATATTCATGGATTCGATATTTGACCTGTTGGATCTGAAAAGCACATTTGATGATCCGAAAGCGGCACGGGCCGTCCCTCAAGACGATGAACCGCTGGTGTTGAAATTTGAACAGGTAAGCTTTCATTATCCTTTTGATAGCAGACTCGTATTGCGGAACATCAACCTCATGTTTCCCCAAGGGAAAATCGTTGCGATAGTTGGAGCGAACGGCGCCGGGAAGAGTACCATCATTAAATTGCTAAATAGGTTGTATGATCCGGTTTCCGGACGGATAACCCTGCAAGGAACCGATATCAGGAAGTTTTCAAGCAATGCCTACCGGAAGCAGATCGGTGTGGTGTTTCAGGACTTTTGCAGGTATCATGTGTCCGTGTCGGAGAATATTGCTTTCGGCAACATCGATTTGGCCAATCACGAGTCGGCCGCTATCAAACAAGCAGCAAGCCAAGCAGGTGCACATGGCTTCATCAGTGCGCTGCCAAAAGATTATCAAACGGTACTTGGTCGGGTATTCGAGGGTGGAAGCGAATTAAGTATCGGGCAGTGGCAAAAATTGGCCACGGCGCGCGCTTTGTATCATCCCGGGAGGTTTCTTGTGTTGGATGAGGCGACAAGCGCGCTGGATACACAGTCAGAAAATGGATTGTTTGCCTCGCTACGGAGTTTCTTGGGGACACGCGGTGCCATTGTCGTCAGCCATCGGTATTCGACGGTCAAGCAGGCAGATTACGCCTATGTGTTGCGGGAAGGGGAAGTGGTAGAAGAGGGAATCCCTGAAGAATTAATTGCAAAAAATGGTTATTTCACCGCTTTGTTCAATACCGATTTGATTTATGAAAGCAGCGATTGCTAATACCTTGCGCGGGCGTTTGGACACACGGCGAGCCAATGCCATTGGTATCGTAACAGCGATAGCCGATGAATGGGGCGGTTGTGAAGAACTGTGGTCAAAAAGTGTAACCCATCTTCAAGCGCAGGGCTATGAAGTGGTGGTCTATAAAGCGGTTGTGCATGAAGCACATCCGCGTATCGCAGCCCATAAAAGGGAGGGCGTCGAGTTTATTGAGTTATGCCCGAGACGATCCAGATTCGAGCAGTTATGGAGGAAAGTCTCGATTAAGCTGAACGGTTTGTTTAACCCTGCATTGCTTCCGCTGTTGGCTTCAGATCCATACTATGCCTTTTTCCGGACACTTTCCCATGGCGTTAGCCCCCGGTTGATCTTGATTTCTCAAGGTATTAATTTTGACGGGATGGCGTACGCTTATGCTTGTAAGCTGTTAAAGATTCCATATGCTATTGTTTCACATAAAGCGGTTGATTTTTACTGGCCATCGCCGTTACAACGCGAGTTATTCCGGACATTGTATCGGCACGCCCGCGCTAATTACTTTGTTTCCCAGCATAACAAACGCTTGACAGAGGAGCAATTCGCTATACGTTTGGACAACGCTCAGGTGGTGTTTAATCCCGTAGAATCAACACATTATGTAGACTATCCAACCTTAGGTGATGAAGTTCGCCTATGTTGCGTGGGGAGGTTGTTCATCGGAGACAAGGGGCAGGACATGCTGCTGCGGATACTCAGCAAACCTAAATGGAAAAGCAGATCTGTCTCCGTGACCTTTATCGGAGCTGGCAAGGATGAAAAAGCATTACGCGATTTGGCGGCGTTCTTTGACGTAGTACAGGTCAGTTTCGAGGGGTATTGTGATGATATGGTGCAAGTATGGCGACGTCACCATGCGCTTGTGCTTCCGTCAAGGTGTGAAGGGTTGCCGCTTACTATTGTTGAGGCGATGTTTGCCGGAAGGCCCGTCATTACTACCCATGTAGGGGGAAATGCGGAGTTTTTGGAAGACGGAAAGACGGGCTTTATTGGCTATGCTCATGAAGAATCCTTCGAAGAAGCAATGGAACGCGCCTGGAATCGACGGCACGAGTGGGAAGAGATGGGAAGGGTGGCTGCAGCAGAAATTGCCGAAATAGTTCCTGAATCACCGGAAAAAGTATTTGTCAATATGTTAACTAATCAATTATGCAACTAACAACTAAACCTCTTGTCAGTGTTATCGTAGCTACTTATAATCGGGCTTATATTCTGCATAAGGCTCTTGAGAGTATCTTCGCCCAGACATACCCCAATATCCAGGTAATTGTAGTGGATGATGGCTCTACTGACAATACGGCCCAATTGGTAGGTCGGTTTGATGCAGCTGAGTATATCTATATTGAACATGCCGGGCAATCGGTTGCGCGGAATCTTGGGTTGGCGAGAGCGAAGGGCGAATTTATAGCATCGCTTGATTCCGATGACGTATGGTGCCCTGACTTTTTGGAACAATGCATGGATCGGCTCGTCGGTGATCAACTTGACTTTGTCTTTGCCAATTGGCTTCAGGTGGGCAGGGATGGTACCTGGTTCGATTTTCTTGCAGGAGATCCATACGTAAAGCCGTTTATATTAAAAAATAGCGAGGGGAACTGGCGGTACCTAAGCAATACAGATCTCCGATCGCTCTTTTTGGTATCCTGCCCATCACCGACCTCGTCGGCGGTCATTAGAAAGTCTTCTATTGTAGCAGGATGGGACAGACGAATCCGGATAGGTGAAGACTGGAGCCTATACCTCGATATGATATTTACCAAACCGTGCAAGGCGGCATTCACGTTGGAAAAGTTGTGGCAAAAACATGTGCACCACGCGAACATCTATGACGGTCGGAAAAGGAGCGAAGTGCTCGAAATTTTGGTGGACGATGAAGCCCGTATTATTGACAGATATCAGCAATACCTGGCTGACGATGAGCTAATGCTCATGCGGAGGCGCTACGTGGCAACGCTCATGGAGCTATCAAAACATCGCCTCATCCGCGATCGAAATGTTCGGTCATCTTGGCAATTATTTTACAAATCCATCGGTATAAGTAGCTGGTTTACGCTTGATCAAATACCCAAGCTATTGCTCACCGCCATCCGAAATAGAAGATCGCGGATGGCAGCCGGCGGCGAATCATTCGTGAAAATCCAATCATGAAGTTACTGACTTACATCCGGGTGGCAGACTGGTGGTCGAACAAGCTGCCTACATTGCTCGCGGTAGCGTATGCAACCGTTTTACAGACACCGGTTCCGCTGCATGATGCCGTGGGCTACATCGGGCTTCTATTATTTTCGATTATCGTTGGGGCTATATACGTAAGCCTTATCAATGATATCACAGACATTGAAGTGGATTTGGCTAATGGCAAACGGAATAAAATGCAACATGTACCGCCAGTTTTGCGTTGGCTGCTACTGTTGTTGTGTCTGGTTGTCGGCTTTTTCTCAGCCCTTAGGCTAGGTATTGATCCGCTATCGTTGCTGTTTTATTCCATGTCGTGGATCGTGTTTAGTTTGTATTCACTACCGCCAATCCGCTTAAAAAACAGGGGACTGGCCGGTGCCTTAGCAGACGCTGCCGGAGCTCATTTGTTTCCTTCGCTTTATATGGTTTATGCGATCTGTCATTATGCCGGGGCTACACCGGATATTGGGTGGTCCGTCTGTGTGGGCGCGTGGGCGTTCTTCCACGGGCTCAGGGGTATTTTGTGGCATCAGTATCAGGATCGCGAAAATGACATCGCATCAAACCTGCACACGTTTGCCGTCCATGTGCCACCAACGGTTTTCCGTCCCATAGAGCGGATGATACTGGCGCTAGAATTGACGGCATTTGCTGCCATGCTCATTAGTATTGGGGAATTTGTTGTTTACATGGCTTTGATGGTATACGGAGCCTCGCTGCTCCTTGGGTATTTTCTCCGTGGCATACGACCCACCATAGTGCTTACGCCACAAACCGGTGCATATCAGTTGGTTTTTCAGCTTTTTTACCAATCGTTCTGGCCAGTATCCTTGCTGTTGGTTGCGGCGTCCCAACATGCACAGGTGTGGTGGATTTTGGTTATTCACGTCTTTGTTTTTCCAACTACATTGGTCGACATCGGTAAAAATTTTGCTCGATGGTTCTTATCGCTGGGCATACTCAAAAGGCGGTCTGCTAGTGCTTAGTTTTTTTGTACATATACTTATATTTTCTTAATTATTATGATGTTAAAATTTGTTATGTTGGTGGTTGGGCTGGGAATTTTAGGGTGTAAACAAAACCATGATGAGCCATCTAAGTCCGGCGGTGAGCCGAATCCCGTTTCCATTGATCAGTCTATACCTGCAGATATTGGAAAGTATGCAGTGAAGGGCGGTTACCATATACCGTTTTACGAAGGAACGACCGAAGGTAATTATGGGTATTATCTGTTCATTCCGACGGCTTACCAAGAAACAGAAAAGTCCTATCCGTTGCTTGTGGTGCTGCATGGGTCGGGCGAAAGGGGGAGCAGCAGGAACAGTCCCGAGACGCTCGATTTGGCCATCGTACATGGTCCGGGTAAGTTGATTAAAGAAGGTGCTTGGGCGCCTGAACAGGAATTTTTGGTCGTTTCGGCGCAAACCGATGCCCGCTCGTGGGCCCCCGGCACGCTCAAGGCTTTTATCGACTTTTTGTTAAGCACGCATAAAATAGACCGTGAACGCGTCTATCTGACAGGCCTTAGCATGGGCGCATATGGGATTTTCGATTACTTAGGGGAATACGGAAACGAAGCGAGGATTGCGGCGGCAGTTCCCATCTGCGGTCGTGGCTCGTTGCGTAGCAATTACGTGAACAATCTCTCCGGAGTCCCCATTTGGGTTTTCCATGGCGAAAACGATCCGGATGTTCCTGTTGTGCGGGCTTATGAAATTGTATCAGCTATCAATGCATTAAATCCGCGTGTGAAGGCAAAGATGACCTTGTATCCAAGCGTTGGACACGACTCCTGGAGTATGACATACGACGGCTCCGGAATGGGAAGGGAAAACCCGGCGCTTGACCGTTTCGATCAGGATATTTATAGCTGGCTGTACCAGTATACAAAGTCCCGATAGAATCCCAGCCTAGAGCTCAACAAAGATCGGCGTTTCGGAGACGGTAATCACTAACTTTCCGCCCTGTACAGCTTCTGTTCTGGTACTCAATTGACTGGATGCAGGTTGTAACTCATGGATTTTTACCTGACTGACTTTTTCGTCGGACAGGTCAAATTCGAAGCGTTCCTGGCGGCCCTTTTCATCGGGCACGGTGAGTACGTAGATTTTATTGTCTCCTAAGGTGTATAAATCCACAAATGGATCGTTATTCAGTGTCTTGGTATATACAAAATCGCCCATCAGGTCCCTTATTTGGGTGACATAGTTCAATGCGGGTCGTTTGCGTCCTTCGGGTGTAGCAAACCCTGAAGAAGCATATTGCACGGGGCTTTGCGTGTCGACATCGTTCAACATATAGAAATGTATCCGGCTGACGCCGCTTCTGGCATACATCAATGCAGACCGGATACTCCAATCGGCTTGGGTCACCAAGGCCGATTTGTCTTGAATGGCCATTGCTCGTTGCGGACTGTTGCTGTTGACGTCATAACCCAACTCAGTGACCCATACCTGCATGCCGTTTAAATGTTCCTTAGCCATCTTTACAAAAGCTGAGGCGTATGCCGGCGAATCAGACACCTCCGGCGCTTCGCCCCTGATTCCAGGCGCAGACCAATCGCTCTGTTTGTTATTGGAGTAATGGTGATAGTTGATCACATCAAAGCACAGGTCCACCGAGCCGTCTTGGCGATACCCACGGTGCTTTTTGCACCATTCGACCATTTGCAAAACAAAATTGACATCCGGTTTGGCTATGCCGCCCATGACTACCTGCATGGTCGGATCCGCGTTTTTTACACCTACGTCCCGGCCTAATTTTCCTTTATGGCCGTCGTAAAATGCGGAAAGATTAGCAGCGTATTCTTCGGGGGTCTGTTGGGCTTTCGGGCCCTTCCACCACCGGTCTGGTTCATTGTTGCATTCGATGTAATCAACAAGACCTAAACCGATTTTCTTTTGGTTTGGGCGCCAGCTCGGTTTTGGAACCACGGACACCAAATCGGCGTCGATGTTCTTATTTTTTCCATAGCGCGCAGCAAATTGGAAGCCTATTTTTGCAAGCTGGATGTACGAGGCTGGATCGGTACGATCGGCGTTGTAAGCTGCGGGCACATTTTCTGCGTCATGCAAATCAGATGGATAGTTTTTGTCCAAAAACCAACCAGGAACCGTTTTCACGCACGCCAATACCGTAACGTCATTTTGTTGGCACCAAGCGTAGATGGCGTCATAATCCCAATTTCCGCTTAGCGTGGGACTGAATGCATATTCTCCCTCTTCGTTTTCTATGCGTCCCCAGTCCAGATAGTGCCTGAATCCTCCAAACGGTTTTATCAAGTTGGTTCGAACGGGGTCGATTTCGTTATTAACCAAAAACTCCCACTCAAATCCGTTAATACCAAGCACGTCCTTCATCCGTATGCCGGCTACAGGCGGTATGTCAATGGAGCCGGAACTGTCTTCCGGAATGGCTTTTTCGCCTTCAATTTGTTTGGTGCACGCTCCCATTCCCAAAACGAAGCATAAGACACATAAAAGAATATTCATTTTAAGGAAAATTAGTTGTAATGGCTTTGATTTCACGTCTTTTTTTGCACTTATTTCGGTAAAAATAGTTGTTTAAATTAAACTTCTTCTAAAATAAATTAAAATTATAAAATCACATTCGTAGTACTGCTGCCGACACATAAGTTGGCGTCGACCGGATAGGTTGTTGGTTTGTAGGTGGATTTCTACAAATCAAGAAAATTAGCAGGAATATCCACCATTGCTAACGAAATAAGTTCCAACTTTGCTTTGATGAAATCAGTAACGTCATCTGCTTTAAATGGAAAAACAGAAAGAGACCTTAACAGTTAAGGTCAGAATAATTAATCATCTAACAAACGATCGCGTATGTTTTGCGTGCGTGCCATTAAACAATAAATAAAAAAATGAAGGAATTTAAATTAACCGTTTGTCTACTCATGGTCTGTTCGGTGATGGTCAGGGCGCAAGACGCAACGGTCATCGGCAACATGAACGAAAAGCAATTAGAGCGTTTCATTGAATTAGCAAAAGCGTATTATCCGCAGCTTAAAGTGATGGAACTTAATGAAGAGAAAGCCAAGAGCCTTTACCGTTCGCAACCGGTAGGATATCTCGACATGTTCAATGTATCTTATTTTTACCGGCCGAATGAAAGAGCTGCGCTCAGCCCCGATAACCCTTATGTATTCAACGGGTTCCAATACGGTATCAACATCAACCTGTCGTCTTTAATCCAACGACCCTTTTTGACAAAGCAGGCCAAAGCAGACTACAAAATCACCCAGCTGGAGCGGCAGGCCTATGAACGCACACTGGAGAACGAGGTGAAAAAACGCTATTATGAATATATCCTCGTGCTTGAAGATTATAAAGTAAAAACTCAAGCCGCAAGTGATAGCAAAATGCTGTTGCAGGATGCGCAGCTGAAGTTTGAACGAGGGGAAGTCGATATCGAAAGCTATTCCACCATTAAATCCGCTGTGTCGTCATCCCAAGCTGAAATACTACAAGCCGAGATGAATTTACTTGTGGCTAAGGATGCCTTGGAGGAAATCATTGGAGTAAAATTAACTGACATTGAGAAATAGTGCCTTATGATAGACATAGCCGCATTTTTACGATTCCTGAAACGACGTTTGTGGATAATCGGATTGGTGACCGTTTGTTGCCTGCTGACTACTTATTTTCTGGTCAAGAATCTTCCTGACCAATATCGGTCGGAGGCTCAAATCGCTACGGGGATCGCCGACAGGACGCAAGAGTTGCTCAGTGCTTCCGCCAATGATTATTATCGGGTGATGCAGCAGTTCAACGGCTTGATAGAGATGATGCAATCCAGAAATGTCATCAACAAGCTGTCCATCCACCTCATTTTACATGACTTAGAAAGTCCGGAAAGAGCATTCCGTCCTTTACCTGAAGAATTGGCCCAATTAACCGTGCAGCAACGGAATGAGGTGATCCAATGGTATAAGCAGCGGCTTGCGGCAGGAAAACCGATGTCGTTGCTGGATAACGGTGACTACCCGTTTTTCGACTACTTAGCTATGATTGGATATGACGAAGATCGCTTGCTTGAGAGCCTAAGCATTTCGCGCAGGGGGGAAACCGATATTGTTAATATAGAATTTATTTCGGAAAATTCCGCATTGTCGGTCTATGCTGTCAATACGCTCTCCCAAGCATTCATAGGCCATTATTACCTGACCGCAACGCGGAACGAAACCAGTACGATGGCGTTGCTGGATTCGATGTTGGTTGAGAAAAAGCGCATTATGGATGAAAAAAACGCCTTGCTTCGTAATTACAAATCAAGCAGCGGTGTGGTCAATATCGATGCGCAGGCTGAAGCATTGTATCAGCAAATTGCCGAATACGAAACCAAGCGATCGCAGGCGCTCAGCGATGTTCAGTCCATCAGCGGGGCTATACGGCGGATCAACGAAAAATTAGGAAATGCAAATGATGCAGATGTGAATTCGGCGGTAGCTGCCGAGAATAATGAGCTGTTGCGTATCGGTAGGGAAATTGAACTGGCCAGTAAACGCTACGTCGACAATAATTTTAGCCTGCAAGATAAGCGTGCGGTGGATTCTCTGGAGCGCGTGCGCTCGACTATTGTGGCGAGAATTTCGAATAAGCAGCTGAACAATCCACAGGCAAACAGGCAAAACCTGATACAGGAGCGGACCACATTGGAAATCGAACTGGCCAGGGCCGAAAACAGTATTTCTGCCATCGAACGCGATTTGGCATCGCTGAAAAGCAGGTATTACACCATGGCCCCTGCCGAAGCAGGTGTACAGGATCTGGAACGCGAGGCACAGCTTTCCGTTCAAGAATACACGGAAGCGCTGAATCGCTATAACCAAGCCAATACCGAAAATGCAGGGCGATTGCGCTTAAGGATCATACAAGAAGGATTACCGGGTCTGCCGGAACCGTCGAAGAAAAGTTTGTATATAGCCGGTTCAGGTATCGCAAGTATGGCGATTTGCTTTACCGCTTTTCTGATATTTTTCCTGTTGGACAACAAAATCGTCGATTCGAGGCAGTTACAAGCAAGAACCGGGCATAAAGTATTGGGCGCATTGAGTTTGGTGAAAGGTAAAAGCAAGGACCTGCGGACAATTTGGGAAAGCGAGGAAAGCGACTTCAGTCGTCAAGTATATAAAGATTTGGTAAGGGCGCTGCGTTTTGAAATCTCGAACACAATGGTCGATAATCAATGGAAGGTGCTGGGTATTACCAGTATTTCCGGGTCGGAAGGCAAGACATTTGTCGCCTCCAGTCTAGCCTATGCGTTTGCGCTCACTGGCAAGAAGGTGCTGATGATTGGAGACGATTGCAACGACCTTGCTTCACTCATCGCTAATGAAGATAAAGTTGGTGCCAATCAGTTTGAAAAGTTTTTGGTGAAAAAAGAAATCAAGGCGGAAGATCTGATTACCGTATTGAAGCGTAACCCGGACAACACATCCTTGCTGGAAATGAGAGACGCCAACAACTTGATCGCCGGATTCGAAATATTGCGTGACACATTTGACATCATACTGATTGACATTAATAGTTTGAAAGATGTCAACCGGGCTAAAGAATGGCTGATGTTTACCGATTGCAGCATCGCGGTGTTTAAGTCCGGAGAATCCTTCAGTGACGCCGACAGTGGATTTTTGGAAAGCCTTGTTGGTATGAAAGGTTTTATGGGGTGGGTGCTTAATCAGGTGAAAGTGCGGCCCAACATCTCGGTAAACTAATCGATAGTTCTATGGCGCATCAGCAGTTAGCAACATTGAAATCCAGACTCACCATCGGAAACCTGCTATTGTTTGCAGGGATAGCAACAGCGTTGGCCACGGGGTACGTGGTGTTCCGTTGGGATATCCTAGGTGGTGCGCTTGCGGCGCTGCTGTGGGCAGCGGTCGCATTCCTTATTGTGCTTTTCAAAAGGCCCGAAATAGGGGTTTTGATAACAGTAGCTTACAGTTTTATTCTTCCCTTTTTTGGCCGGGAGATCGTGTCTGTTCCATTTGGAATAGGTGTCGAAGGGCTTTTGGTGATCAGCTGGATAGCTGCACTGTTTAATGCGTCTGAAGCAGATTGGCGCCATGTGCGTAATGATTTGGTAGGACTTACGCTGTTATGGTTTCTGATTAGTGTGCTGCAGGTAGCCAATCCTTCGGGCGCAAGCGTTATGGGCTGGGTACAGGAGTTGCGGGGTGCTGCACTTCATGCGTTGCTTATCATTCCGTTGGTCTTTCTCGTATTCAATAAAGAACGGCATCTCAATATCTTTCTTGTGCTGATTATCGCCCTGTCGGTGCTCGCCGCGCTGAATGGACTGAGACAGCTGCGCATCGGGTTGTTACCAGGCGAGCAGGCTTTTTTGGAGCAGGTGGCGAGCACACATTTGATATGGGGCAAGTTGCGAGTTTTCTCTTTTTATACCGATGCAGGCATGTTTGGTGCGTCTCAGGCACATATCGCTTTGGTCGCGCTGATTCTTTGTTTTGGACCCTATAAAATTTGGGTAAGAGGGTTGTTGTTGATTGCTGGCGGTATCCTGTTGTATGGTATGCTCATCTCAGGTACGCGAGGGGCGCTCTTTGTGCTGGTCTTTGGCGCATTCTCAGCTATTTTCCTTTTTAAGAACTTTAAGGTGTTGACGCTTGGGTTAATCATGGGGATTTGCGCACTGGCGTTTTTGAAGTATACGCACATCGGTAGCGGCAATTATCATATTTACCGTTTGCGGACCGCTCTTGACCCTCAGGATGCATCACTTAACCTCCGCTTTCAGAATCAGCAAATTTTGAACGATCATCTGAAGAACAAACCGTTCGGCGAAGGCTTGGGCGTGATCGGTACTTGGGGCCACGAATATAACAGTGACAAGTTTATCTCCACCATTGAGCCGGATAGCTACTGGGTGAAAGTGTGGGCAATGTATGGAGTTGTCGGCTTGACTATTTGGTTTTGCATGATGCTGTATATCCAAGGCAAATGCGGCGGGTATATCTGGCGCATCCGTGATCCCGGATTGCGAATAAAACTGATCGCGTTGTTGGCGGGCACCGTAGGGATTTTTGTGTCAAGCTACGGAAACGAGGTTATCAACCGGATACCCGCATCACTCGTGGTGTATGTTTCTTGGGCGTTGATCTACTTGGGCCCCAAAATGGATAGTGAGCGTAGATAGCTAGACCGGTTGGTTATCAATCTTTTAAAAGTAAGCAAATCATATCATGCCATTTGAAATATTTTTAGTTCCAGGTATTATTTGTCTGATTGTTGGGTTTATTCGAGGCATATCAGACTACAAGCGTATAGCGGAGCCGGGCTACTCCGAAACAAGCAAAACACGACAACATGGTGAATGAGAATATCGTCATTGTAGGCCAGCAGCCTTGGGATACGGCAATCGGCAGCAATTGCAAGGATATAGCCCTGGTATTTAGCAAACACAACCGTGTTTTGTATGTCAATTCGCCATTGGATAGGATCACATCGATGCGGTCGCGAAATGATCCAGGGATCCGGAAGCGGCTAGATGTTATTTCCGGCAAATCTGAAGGGCTGATTGAGCTTGCCCCAAACCTTTGGAATCTTTACCCTGATTGTATGGTGGAGTCAATCAACTGGCTCAGCAACAAGTGGCTTTTCGATAAGATCAATCAAGCTAACAACCGGCGTTTTGCCGATGCCATACGGAAAGCACTTAAACGGCTTGGCTTTGACCAGTTCTACCTATTCAATGACAATGAGATCATCAAATGTCACTACTTAGCAGATCTGCTAAAACCCAAGCGCAGCGTGTATTATTCAAGGGACTATATCTTGGCCACGCCGTATTGGAAGAAACATGGCGCTTGGTTGGAACCGCGGGTTATTGCCATGAATGATGTCTGTGTAGCTAACTCGCTGTACTTGGCTGATTATTGTAAGCAGTATAACCCCAACGCACATTATGTAGGCCAAGGGTGCGATTTCCGATATTTTTCTTTTGGTAAAACTTACCCTGTTCCTCCTGAACTGCAAGGTATCGATACGCCGATAATCGGCTACGTCGGTGCGTTGCAAAGTATCCGGCTTGATGTATCGTTGCTTGAGCGGCTGGCGTCTGAGCGTACCGATTGGACGCTGGTGCTGGTGGGACCCGAAGATGAGGTGTTTCAAAAAAGCAAGTTGCACGAATTGAGCAATGTACGGTTCATCGGGCTAAAGCCGCTTTCAACACTGGCACACTACATTAGCCGGTTTGATGTCTGTGTTAACCCACAAGCGGTCAATGACCTGACTATAGGTAATTACCCACGGAAAGTTGATGAATATCTTGCTTTAGGCAAGCCGGTCGTCGCAACACGAACAAGGGCCATGGCAGAGTTTGGCGATATCGTATATTTGGCAGATAGTGCGCACGACTATCCGCGCTTAATCGAATTGGCTTTGCAAGAAGATTCAGTGGCTGTAAGGCGGAGACGCGCCGATATTGCAGGTAACCACACCTGGGAAAATAGCGTTGAAAAAATATATAAGGCAATGAAACTTGCATGAGCTGGTGCTCAGTGAGAATACGACTAAAAATAGCTAATGGACTTTTTTGATTTTTTTTGGTTCGGAATGCAACTGTTAGTGGGCGTACATCTTGTTGCTCCCATACTGCTTTATTTGTTGTATGTAACCATAACCCGGATGCGGCGCAGCCCCATGTCGGGCGGTGCCGCCGTTACTGAAACGGATTACGCAATTATCGTGACGGCCTACGGTCAGGTGGATTCACTGCCCGCAGTAATAGATTCCATATTAAAGTTGCGTTATAACCGGTTTATGGTATATGTCGTTGCAGACAACTGTGATTGCTCCGCCTTGGACATCAAGGATGAACGGATAGTCCTCCTTCAGCCCGAGCAAGTATTAGCCAGCAATACACGGTCACACTTCTATGCTATCGATCGGTTTAGGCGTCCACATGAGCGGCTTACGATTATCGACAGCGACAACTTAGTACATCCCGATTATCTTCGTGAATTGGATCAGTGGTTCAACCGCGGCTTTGTTGCCGTCCAAGGGATACGCAAGCCCAAGAATCTCGACACTACGCTGGCGTGCTTGGATGCTGCCCGCGACAGCTATTACCACTATTACGATGGTGCGCTGTTATTTGGTGTCGGATCTTCCGCTACCTTGGCTGGCTCGGGGATGGCATTCACAACTGAATTGTATAAGCAGTGCCTGGGTAACCTGGACATCACTGGTGCCGGTTTTGATAAAGTTTTACAATATGAGCTTGTAAAACGCAGATATCGCATAGCATTCGCGCCATCCGCCATTGTATATGATGAGAAAACAGCACAGGCTACCCAGTTGGTCAACCAACGTGCGCGGTGGATCAATACATGGTTTAAGTACATGGGATTCGGTTTCCGGCTACTGGCGAGCGGACTACGAAAGTTGGATGTCAACCAGGTGCTATTCGGTTTGACCCTGTTACGACCGCCCTTATTTATCTTTTTGCTGGGTGCATTGTTTTTCCTGATGGTCGACCTCCTTGTTTATCCTTTGCATGCAGCGTTTTGGCTGGTAGGGCTGAGTTTGTTTGTCGTTGCTTTTTTAAATGCATTATGGCATAGTAAGTTAGATCGCCGGGTGTATCGATCGTTATGGCGGATTCCCCGGTTTATGGCCCTTCAGCTTGTTTCACTATTTAAAGCCCGGAAAGCCAACAAAATTTCAGTAGCTACCCAGCATTCGGTGGTCAAACAGATTACGGAGATAGAAAACCTAACGGAAAAATGACGAGGCGGCGTGCGCTTTATCTGATCATGGTGTTGGTGGGTGTGATAACTGCCTACCCATTATTGAAATGGGTCATTTATACGAGCAGAAAGCCCGATTTGGGCAAACTGAACGCCATGAGGCCATTGATTAGCGAGCTTGTTGAAACCATTATTCCAGCGACCGACTCACCGGGGGCCAAAGAAGCGGGCGTAGCTGATTTCGTTATTGGGAAGGTTATTTTTTACCTCGACCGGAGAGAACAGAACTTTTTTATTGATGGGCTTGGCGACATTGAACAACTATCTCGGAAAGGCTATGGGCAATCTTTTATGAATTGCACGATGGACCAGCGGGTGAAAATCCTCGAATGCCTGGAAGACCAGCAGCTGTTTTTGCACCCGTTATTAATTAAGGTGAAGCGTAAATTGTTTGGTTTTTCTTTTATCAGTTACTTAAAAGCCTATACCGTTGAGGGGTATTGCACATCGCTACTGGGAGCCACGCGCTGCTTAAATTATCAAGCCACACCGCAAAGCTATCAGCCCTGTGTGCCGCTCGTCTTGCTCGGTCAACGGTCCTGGGCAACTAAATAACAATAAAGGACGTTCAATATATGAATATCGTCGGCAAAGAAAGAGACAGCAGGACGTACGATGCCATAGTCGTGGGGTCGGGGATAAGTGGCGGATGGGCGGCAAAAGAGCTGTGTGAGAAAGGGCTGAACACCTTACTGTTGGAGCGCGGCAAAAATGTAGAACACGTTAAGGATTATCCCACCGCACATTATCATCCCTGGGACTTTAAATATGGTATTTATCCGTCCAAGCAGGATGAGCAAGAAAGTCCTGTTCAGAGTTTATTCTTTGACGCCGGCAACAAACACTTCTTTGTCAACGATCAGGAACACCCCTATATACAAGAGCGGCCCTTCAATTGGATACGCGGCTATCAGGTCGGAGGGAGGTCGCTGGTATGGGGGAGGCAATGCTATCGTTGGAGCGATCTTGATTTTGAAGCCAACCTAAAGGACGGGATCGGAGTCGATTGGCCGATACGTTATCGCGACATTGCGCCTTGGTACGATTATGTCGAACGTTTCGTGGGCGTCTCGGGCAAAGCGGAAGGCCTAAAGCAATTGCCGGACGGTCAGTATTTACCGCCCTTTGAGCTCAATTGTATTGAAAAGCACTTGGCTCAGTCAATTCATGGGCGCGACGCACAGAAGAAGCTGACTATTGCTCGCGTGGCTAATCTGACGGTACCATGGCATGGCAGAGGCAGCTGCCTGAACCGCAATTTGTGCTCAAGGGGATGTCCCTACGGCGGCTATTTCAGCAGCAACAGTGCCACCCTGCCCACAGCGATGGCTACCGGAAATTTGACACTGCATCCCAATGCTGTGGTCTCCGAAGTATTGTATGACGATGCCAAACAGCGGGCTTACGGCGTGCGGGTTATTGACGCTATCACCTTGGAGACGACCGAGTACTATGCGCGGATTATCTTTTTAAATGCGTCGACGATAGCAACCACGGCCATTCTGCTGAATTCAACTTCAAGCCGGTTTCCGAATGGATTAGGCAATGATAGTGGAGAGTTAGGGCACAACCTGATGGATCACCATTCGTATGCGGGCGCCTACGGCGAACATCGGGGCTTTGCCGATACCTATTATAAAGGGCGGCGGCCGTGTGGCTTTATTATACCACGCTTCCGCAATTTGCGGGGTCATGAGGGACTCCCATTTCTCAGGGGATACAATATGCAAGGGCATGGCGAGCGGCAGGAATGGCAGGAAAGGGGGCAAGTACTTGATGGGTTTGGGACCGTATTTAAAGACCAATTGACGAAACCGGGACCGTGGACGGTATGGATGGGAGGGTGGGGCGAATGCCTGCCGTACCATGATAATCAAGTGACATTGAGCCGGGAAGAAAAGGATAGATGGGGCATGCCAATGGTGAAAATATCTTTCTCTTATCGGACCAACGAGCACGAAATGATGGAAGATATTGAGGAAACAGCCATGCAATTGCTGGAGGATGCCGGTTTTGTCAATGTTTATGGGTTTAATTATTCGAAAGCTGGAGGAAGCACGGTTCACGAAATGGGAACGGCACGGATGGGGCATGATCCAAACACTTCCGTATTAAACAAATTCAATCAGTTGCATGTCGTCAAGAACCTGTTCGTCACCGATGGCAGTTGCATGGCGTCTTCTGCCTGTCAAAACCCTTCGCTTACGTATATGGCGTTGACAGCGAGGGCTTGCCACTTTGCAGTGGAGGCGTTGAAAAGGGGCGATCTCTGACACTTATTCGACCGCGCCCACAGAAGGTCGCTCGGAGTCGCGTGATATTCCGTAGTAATCCGTTGTGAGCCCTGTTACTTTAATTCCCTTATTTTTGTTGGGTGATTGTGAAGAGAGCCTTAGCGTGGTCTCGTCAATAATACCTGCAGCGGCGGCACTTTCGTAGTAAAAGTTGCTGTGCTCGGTTAGATCATCCGTATTGATGGCCATGTAGCTCACAATTGGGCTTTTCGGATGAGGCGCGGGCAAATTGAAGGCTAAATTATTGAATACGTCGCATTTGCCTCCTGAGATTGTATAGGCGTCCAGGACAACGCCGTACCAGTCCGATGATAAGTTTAGGTTGCCGCAGGTGTTGTTAAATACCTTCACATTTGCAACTGTATTTGCACTGTGAATCAGATCTTCAGCAAATGTTTGTACTTCAAAAGCCGAATATTTACGCGAGTTGATTACAATATTATTGTAGATAAGTACCTCTTTAACGGTATTTCCGAAGGAAAAAGGACGCGACCGCAAGGCGTTGCCTTGGTGGTTGGAGATATAATTATTGTGAAATTGGCCGTTCCCATGGATTTGAAACATGGCATTGTGATGCTCATTTTGCGTGTTTACATTATTGATGGTATTGTGATGGATGTTGAATGCTTCTGCATTCGGTACAAATACAATAATGCCTGGAGACGGTGAGTTGTAATAATTGACGTGAGCTATTTCCAGTTCCTTGTACAAACCAATGACCGTGCTGCCCTCTTTCCGGCCGCTGAAATTGATAAATGGCCCTGACGCTTCACAATCCATTTTCAGAATGCGTAAGCTTTTGGTGGCCGTTTGGTCACTGCCATCAAATACCGTTTGATTGTTGTAAGAGATGACGTAGTCGCTGATATTCTTGAAAGCCATATTGCTTAAGGTGACATGATGGATCCGGCCGGAAAGTATTAAGGCCCGGTAAGAATTGTCAAGAAAATTAAATCCTTTTTCATTTCCATTGGTCACATCACCGGTTACTGTTACATGCGATGCATTGGAAATACGTAGCTCGGCATTTTTGCCGGCGAGCGTGATCCGGCCTTGGTTCGTAATGGTCAGTGGGCAGCCCGCTGATCTTTCCAGGTTTCGTATGTCTATCGAGCGGTAATTCCCGCCCTTGATATAAATGGTGGAATGGCAGTCAAAATCTTGTTTCTGACCATCTATAATCAACTCCTCATTGTTCGCTTGGCCTAAATAAACGGCAGGGCCATCGGGTTCGGGCAGACCGCCGTTGTTTGGTGGTGGTGTTCCGGTTACTACCGAATCTTGAGGGGCAGGAGTGATAGCTTTGGGAGATGTGTCGCAGGAAGATGTTACCATCATGATGCAGCCCTTAAGGGCTAATGTCAAAAACAACCTAAGGTCGAACCTTGTCATATCGTATACTGTAAAAAAATGTCTGTTCGGTAAACAGCCTTTCAAAGTAAACGATAATTTCGAACAGTCAGTATATGGATATAAATATTTAAAGAAAATTTTTCTCCTTAGGATTATTTAAAATAGGGGGCTTAAATTCGTTGTATCGTTTTCAAAGTAAAATCCCCCTATTGTTTGGTGACTCATTTTATTTCATACCGAGGCGCCGGCTTACGCGGGAAGAGTTTTCGGAAGATTTCCGGATAAAACTGGATGGCATAGATCCATGGATTAAGCAAACTGACGTTGAATAGCTTCCTGTTGAAGTACTGGGACACGCCGAAGAACACAAAGTTTGTCCCTAAGGTCGCATAAGCGGCACCCAATACGCCCCATCGGCTGATGAAAAAGAAATTTAGCAACATATTAAAAATTCCGGTAAATAGAACGAGGTAAAAATTCAATTTTGTTTTTCCTACTGATTCGAGGATGGTTCCGGTCTGTCTGCTAAACGGAATAAACAGGCTGTAAATAAGTGTGATTTTGAGTAGCGGAATAGCGTCAGCATATTTCTCGCTCGCGACAAAGTGAATAATCGGGTCAGCCAGTATATAAATGAATAATAAAGCAGGCACTAATATTGCGAGGATGCTGCCCACCGATTTTTCGTACAGGTATTTCAGCGCCGTGTTTCCTTCGGTTTCTGCACGTTTTGAGCCCTGCGGGAATACGATTGTTGCCATCGCATTGCTGGGGATATTGGCAAGGTTGCTAATTCGCAGTGCAATATTGAATTTACCTGCGGAAGCAGGGGATAGCAAAGCGCCCAACATCATTTGATCTATCGTGCTTGATAACAAAGCGTTTACTGATGTTCCCATGGCGTATTTCCCGTAATCCAGCATCTTTTTCATCCAGTTGATATGGAGCTTGAGTGATAATGCGGGCAGGTTATGTCGGGCATATCGCCAAGCAGGTATTGTACTGATCGTAGTAGACAGTATGTTGACAAGCACCAAGCTAATCAGAGAAATCTCGATGCCGAGAAAAAAACAGGTCGAGATGTAGGCAAAACTGATGATCTGGCTAGTAAAGCTACAGTAAAACAGCCCTTTGAAGTTTAAATAGGCCTGTTCTACACTATTAAAGAACATTTGGATGCCCGAAATGAAGAAAGCGATGATGTAGAGATAGAGCATTGTAGTGATCGCTGGCGTATCCCAAACATAGCTTAAAATTGGGGCCAATGCCAGTATGATCAATGACAGCAATGAGGTGATGCCTAGGTTGATTAACAGGGAAGTAGAAACGACGGCCGGCTTTTCGCGCTCTTCAACTCCGGCGATAAATTTGATCATTGCATTTTGCAGCAGCCCATTCCGCGTAAGCTCGATGATGGATACAGTAGCCAGGAAAAGCACATAAGTGCCGTACTGCTCCTTGCTGAGTACTCTAATCAAAAAATAAAAGCCGCCGAAGCCGAACGCAACGTTAAAAATGTTTTGGAATAAACTTAACAAGCCGGATTTTATCCAGTAGTTTTTCGTTATATTGCCTCTAATTCCCATGCAGTTTGAAAAAAATGTTAGTGATTCGTTATGGCCTCATGAATAAAATATCCAGATTGTATTTGATTTGCCGATAAAAGTCGCGTGCAACGGATATGAGCAAATTCTTGCTTTGCCGCCAAGCTACGCGGTGCATGGTGCTGGGCTCTGAAATCGAATTAGCTTGTGTGAATAGTCGCTTGAAATCACGATAAAAAAGTCCTTTGCCCCCACATTGAATGAACGATATGCACATTTTGTATTCCGTGCGGTCTCCCTTGAGTCCTTCTGCATATCGTCCGAATTTTGTTAGGAAATCGCTCCTTCTGAGATGAGGATGATCGCTGTAGGCATAAATTTTTGTGTAATGAATACCACTCAAGGGAACAAACATCTCTCCGAAATTCTCGTCGAACGGTTTCAGATAGGGAAACGGTAGGTAAGCATAGTACCTGACGATATCCAAATCACTCCGCTTCTCCATGATACTCAGGGACTTTTCCAGTATCGGTCCGAATGCCTCATGCGGAATGAAGTCTTCTTGCACATACAGCGTATATGGTGTTCTAACCGCATCCTGACCTTTATTCAGGTTGTGCCCCAACCCTTTATTTACTGGAGTGGTGATCAGACGAAAGCCAAACTTTTTTTCCAGGGCCGTAAGGGCGCGGGCATGTTTGGCAGCACTTCCGTCGTCCGATACGACGATATCTCCGAAAGACAGCTGTAGTGCATTAATAGTCGTTAGTAGCTGTTCGAGGGATTGGCTCCTGTTGTAGTGAGTGATTAGCAGCGTAACGTTGGGAAACTCCATATCTATGCCCGGGTCAGTTTTGTGATGTTTTTGTGTCGTGAGGCGGATGTGGGGTAAACATGGAGCCAAGCCGCTTAAGTTCGATCTTGATCCGCGAAGCCAGCGCCTTGCGAAAGCTACCGTCACGCTGAAGGGTTCGCGGACTCGTCCACGCCCTGGACTCATTATTTTTTACCTGTTTTACTTTTCCGTATTGCATCAGATCAAAACATAACCGTCCATCGTCTCCCCAGATCTTATACATCACATAACCGACCTTTAAGCCGAGCTCTTTCACATAACCCATACTGATGCCGTAGGCATTTAAATAAGGACGTTTGAAATGCCGCAATTCCGCAATGATATCTTTCATCCGCTCAAGCAGGTAAAGTTTCCATCTCGGATACCCCTTTTCTGGAATAAACGAATACCTGCCGTAGACACACACTACGTCCGGTTTTTGCAGCATTGCCATCATCTCATCCAGCCAACAGGGAGGATAGATACAGTCGGCATCCGCCAATAGGATATACTTGCCGCTAGCATGCTCTTGCCCCATTTGCCTGGCCGGTCCGCACCCTTGGATAGGCTGGAAAAGCGATTTGACGTGAAGTTTGTCGATAGTTTCCTGTGTGCGGTCCGTCGAGTTGTTGTTGATGACGATGATCTCGAAAGGCAATGAGCTTTCCATCGCGGAAAGACTGGATATGCAGTTCAGAATGTTGACTTCTTCATTCCATGCTGCAATTAAGATCGAGACCAATGGTGATTCGCCACGGTTAAGCTGGTCAAGCCGCCCATTGATGTCATCGAAGCACTTCTCCGGGATTGCTTCGGCCGAAGCGTAAGGATGGATATGTTGTCGTAGCCAAGCAGGGGTTTTTAACATGCTCATATTTCCTTGCGTTTATTTGTTCTGTAAAAGCAGCACCGTGTCGCGCAGCATGCGATATTTCAGGTAAGCCCATCGAAGCGCAGGTAACTGGCGTAAGCGCTGGCGCTTTAATTGGGCTTCCCGCACTTGTCCGGGTTCCTCCAATGGATTATCATGCTCAAAAAGGTCATTGTCATGATGGTAATACAATCCTTTCCCTTTATGGCGTAAGAATGAGCGGCACATTTTCATCTCTGTTACATCGCCACTTAATGTTTCGTAGTAACGACCAAATTTCTCGGGAAACGATCTGCGTTTGAGGTGTGGGTGGTCGCTGTATGCAAAGAATTTGGTGTGGTCAGTGTACCAAGGCGCAATATGGAATACCATTTCTGAAAATCCCTTTTTGTAAGGCTTTAGGTAGGGGAAACGCGCCCAAGGGAATGCATAAAACCTGATAATGTCCCATTCTTCTTCGTGTTCCATGATATTAAAAGCATCAGTCAGCACCGGAATGATGTCGCTCTTGGGGACAAAATCTTCTTGAATGTAAAGGATATAAGGGGTTTTTGCGGCATCTTGCCCCACGTTGATGCTGTTGCCCAAGCCTTTATTTTCGGTTGTTGTTAGCAGCGTGAACCCGAAATCCAATCGCAAGTGGTTCACGTATCTCAAGTGTTCTGAATTACTCCCACCGTCGGAAACAATAGTTTCGGCAAAGGATACGCCGTGTTCGCGTAATTTAGACAACAGCCGCTCTAAAGACTTGCTTCTGTTGAAATGAGTGACCAATAGACTGATTTTATCGAAATGTGTTGTATGTGTAGCCATTATCAATGTGATTAATGTGTATTTTTCTTAAAGGTAGCGAGCTGATAGGTTTGGTCGATAACCTTCCATTTTAGATAGGCATATCGGATGGTCTTTACCGCCCAATTGGAGCTTTGTCGCCAGTTGCTCCTGAATGTAGCCGTGCTTGGCTCGTCTGTTGTGTTTTCTTGGACAAACAATCCATAGTGATTGTCGTAGACCAATGCTCTTCCCTTGTTCTTGATAAAAGAAAGTGCCATAAGCCGCTCGGTCCTGTCACTGTTAACACCTTCTGCATAAGCCCCAAACTTATTCTGGAATTCGTTACGTCGGAGGTGCGGATGGTCGCTGTATACATAGAATTTTAGGTGATTGGCATACCAAGGCATCGGTTTAAATAGTTTTTCAGAATACCCTTTTCGGTATGGCCGGGTATACGGATATGGTTTATAGGCATAAAAACTTACCAAATCCAGCGTGCGGTCGTCTTCCATTAGCTCTAACGCATCGCCAAAGGCACGAGGAAATGCACCGGTTGGTTGAAAATCTTCCTGCACATATAGTGTATACGGTGTTTTGACGGCACGTTGTCCCTTGTTAATGTTATGGCCAAGGCCCCCATTCTTCGCTGCGGTGACCAATTGAATCGGATAAATATCACACAATTCCCTGAGGTGGGCCGAGTGAAGCGCGTTGCTGGCATCATCTGATACCACAATGGCACCGAACGTTAAGCGCTGTTCACTGATGCTTGACAGCAATTTTTCAAGGGAACTGCTTCTGTTGTAGTGTGTAATTAACAATGTTACATCTGGATACTGCATCTTTCAAGCGTTTAGCTGCTGCTCCTGTATAGTTAGTTATCTTACAGAGCTTGTAGCAAGCATGGGCCAAAATTAGTGTAAAGCGCCGTGTGAAATCTTACTTTGTCTCTACTATATTTTGATTTGTAGCGATAAACCGACAACGCTTAAGCTTCGCCTACGCAGCGATCTGTTGAGGCTTCTTGCATCGTTTTTGCATGGTTTAATTCTGCCTGCAGCCTTTTTCCGAGTATCTTTACAAACGCCGGTTTAAAAATTTCCGAATGTTCGCCATCGATATTCACTACCGAAAACCTGTTGAATAACTTCGTATCCCAAGCATTCGTCCGATAGTTAAGGAAATACGTGGTTTTTACCGTTGTCCGGAAGAGCCAGACCGCACCGTCATAATATGGGATGTGGTAATGCCGCATAGCCCGCTCATGCACACACTGAATGGCCTTGATATGCGCCGGCTCCGTGTCAATCAGCTCGGTGTCGGGGAAAAAACGTTTAAAGATATTGTAAATGAAGCCCCTTATGTAATTATAGCGATCGCGAAGATATGTTTTTGGGTACTTGAATAAATAAACAAGTACATGCATTGCCTTCATGTAGATGAATTTCAAGAAATGGCCTAAGCCTCGATTCCATACCGTTTTATAGTCATTGGAGACATTGTGAGGGTAGGAGTCAATAAGACCTACGAAGAGGACCTCTTGCCCTGCGTCTTTAAGCTGCTTAGCCATCTCGATGGCTATGGTGCCTCCCGCTGAATATCCGGCTATGGCGTATGGGCCGGAGGGATAGTGCTTGCAAATTTCATCGACATAGTCTTTTGCGATTTCCTGCACGGTTTCTGCTGGAGCGGTTACGCCGTCGAGTCCTTTGGCTTGCAGCCCATACACTGGCTGATCAGGGTCGAGGTGATTGGATAAGGGTTGGAATGCAAGCACATTCATTCCCGCGCCATGCACGATATAAAGAGGCGGTTTTTTCCCCTCGGGCTTTATGGGCACAAGTAAGTTCCATTGAAGCGTTTCTTCGTCGTCAAGGAGTAAAGCTAATTTTTCTATGGTAGGGCTGTTAAACAAACTAGCTAACGGCAGACGTTTGCCTAGCTGTTTCTCTATCCGTGTTATCACTTCGACGGCAAGGAGGGAATGCCCACCTAACTCAAAAAAGTCGTCGTCTTTCCGAATATCCGTTGTCTTGAAGACAGCGGCCCAAATGTCGAACACTTTTTGTTCATTCGTCGTGAGTGCTGATTCATGGCGAGCCCCTTCAACGGCGGACGAGGTCGAAGGCTTCGGCAAAGCTTTCCGGTCTATTTTACCATTTGCCGTGAGAGGGAAAGCGTCGATCGCTACCCAATCATTGGGAAGCATATAATTTGGTAGTTTGGTAGAAAGTGCTTCTCGCCAAATTTTAACATCTTCTCGCGATATTTTCGTTCGTTCGATGATCAAATAGGCCACAAGACGTTGGTTGCCAGGGGCGTCTTCGCGAGCCATGACGACGGCATTTTTTATGCCGTCCAATGTGGATAAGTGGTGTTCGATTTCTCCCAGCTCAATGCGGTGTCCCCTGATTTTGACTTGATGATCGATACGGCCTAAGCAGAGGTACTCACCATTATCGAGTAAAATGCCGAGGTCACCCGTCGCGTACATTTTTGTGTCGGGCTCCATGATATCCGCAACAAATTTTTCAGCTGTGAGCGCTGGACGGTTTACATAGCCTCGGGCCACACCGCTTCCAGCAATGAAAAGCTGCCCTTCTTGGCCTACTCCCAGAGGCCGGTAGGCCTCGTTCAGTACATACACCCTTGTATTGGCGATGGGTTTGCCGATGGTAATCTGGTCAATAGAATCCTTCGTTAGCTCTTTTCCGGTAGAAAAAATGGTCGTTTCGGTCGGGCCATACATATTCCAAACGGATTGGCATTTTTCAAGTAGTTTATATGCGAGATCTTTTGGGAAGGCTTCGCCACAGCAAATGGCTTTGATAGGCAATTTAGCCGTCCAGCCAGATTCCAGCATCATGCGCCACGTAGCTGGGGTTGCTTGGATAATCGTTGCATGTTCCTTTGTGGCCAAATGGAGCAATTGCTTGCCATCCCGAGCCGTCTCGGCATCCGCCAGTAATAGAGTGGCGCCCGCAATTAATGGCAGGTAAAGTTCAACCCCCGCAATATCGAACGAAATCGTCGTAACGCCGAGTAAGGTATCATTGGTATGAATGCCCGGTTCTTGTTGCACGCTCAATAATAAATTTGAAAGGCTATGATGTTCGATTTGTACGCCCTTCGGATTTCCGGTAGACCCGGAGGTATACAGCACATAAACAAGGTTGTCGCCTTGGATAAGTCGCTGTGGTGTTTCGCTTGGATAAGCGCCCAGATCGGTAAGCAGTTCATCGTAAAGCAACTCCTTCGCCTGGCTGTCGAAAAGACGGCTGTATTTCGATTCGGTCAGCAAGAATTTCGCCGCCGAATCGTGAAGCATAAACTCGATACGGTTAACCGGATAGTTTGGGTCTAAGGGTATATAGGCTGCTCCCGACTTAACGACGCCAAGCAAGGCAATCACCATGTCGATAGAGCGATCCAAGGCTACGCCGATAATAGCTCCTGTCGTCACGCCTTTGGCAACCAAGTAATTCGCCAATTGGTTTGAGCGTTCTTCCAACTCCCGGTAACTTATTGCCTTGTTTTTGAATTTAATCGCGGTTTTATCCGGCGTTGCTGCGGCAATTTCCGTAATATATGCAGTGAAGGGCTTGTCTTTAGGATAGGCTACTTCCGTCGTGTGCCGGCTGATATCGGCTTCAGCGTCCTGATTGATCGAGATATCCATCAGTTTCACGGAAGGCTGCGCAATAACGGTGTTCAAGAGATCTGTAAACTGCCTCATCATCGCCGCAATCGTTGTCGGTTTAAACAACTGTGTGTTGTAAGACCATTCCAATGTCAGCGCTTCTTCAGAACCTGAGACGTTTAAGAAGATGTCAAAAGTTTCGTATTCCCTGGGATTTGATATCAGGCGATGTGTGGTTCCATAGAATGATACATTCGAATTCATCCCCATGTCAATGTTAAATACCACGGAGACCAACGGGATCTGTGACGGGTCGCGCTTGACGTTCAGCTTTTGGAGTAACGTTCCAAATGAGATCTGTTGGTGATCTAAATCATCAAGAATCGCTGATTTGCGTCGCTTTAGGTGATCCAAGAATGATACCTGGCCATCGATCTTACTCCGAATAGGAAGTAAGTTGACGCAATGCCCTACTAAGCTGAAATGTCCGGTGGCAGATTGCCCTGCGGCCGGAAGGCCAATAACAATATCGTCCTGGCCGGTAAGCCGATGAATAAACACTTCATATGCAGTCAATAACGTAATCACGAAGCTACTACCTACTTTAGCGCCCAGTTCCTTGATTTTGGCTGCAAACTCCTTATCAATACGGTAATCATCCCGTCTGCTTTTGTATGTGCGCATTTTCGGACGTGGAAAATCCAAAGGCAATGCCAATTGTGGTATGCCCCCCTTGTATTTGTCGAGCCAATAGCGCGTGGTTTGAATGTAGTCAGCTGAATCGACAAACGAACGTATCTCCTCCGCATAGGTGCTCATAGTTGTCCATTCGGTCGCTTGAGGAATGGTTCCCTGCACAGCCGCTGAATAAAATCTGCTGAGATCTTCAAATATGGTACCTAAGGACCATCCATCACAAATGATATGATGAGCTGTTAGCGTAAACAAGTGTTCGGTGTCGGACAGCTGGAAAAGCGTGGTTCTAACCAACGGGCCTTCTTCAAGATCGAAAGGCGTTTTGGCATCTGTTTCATGGTATTTGTCAAGCTGTTTCTTTTGAATATCAAGGGGCAGCGACCTTAAGTCTTTGACAATAAAGTTGCTTTTACCTTTCATATAAATGTAGATGGACCGGCCGTCCCTGCTGAACGAACAACGAAGAGCTTCATGCCGCTGGATAACAGTACGCATAGCATCACTTAGCGCCGTTATATCGAGTACGCCCGAGAAGCGGATGGATACCGATTCGTTGTATGCTCGGTTAGCTTCATCGCCGCCGATCATACATGATAGCCATATTTCTTGTTGGGGCTCAATAGGGGAGATGATCTTTTCAATTTCACCGCCGGAAAACGGGTCGTAAGCAACCGGAATTAGTTGCAAATTTGTTGTTGAGTTCATCTTCTTATTGGTACGCTACCTGTAAATACTGACCGGGATTTTTGGTGTCTTCAACAAACCAAGCTGGATTCCCTTCCTGATCTTTTCCAAGCCGCGCATTGGGAAATGGCGGTTCCATTGTGGGTGCCGAGGTAAGTGACCGATTATTGGCTTGGCCATCTCGGTAAGTAGGTATGAAACCAGCTTCAATCAGTTCTTTTAAGCTTTCCTCAAATGCCTGGATGATGCGTTCAATATCCGCTTTTTCGTGCGCAGTTGTCAGGAAACAAGGGAACCCGTCCAGAATGTGGATACCCTTGTAGCGCATGAGTGCAAAAAGCAGTTCGGTATAAGGATACTCTTCTTTGTATTTGATCTTCCAAAGTGAACCGAACTGGGCCACAAAGATAGGGGTTCCATACCGTTCCGAAATCGCATTAAGTCGGTTTGCCAGGTATTCGGTGTTCCGATTCAGGTTTTCCTGCAATTGCGGTCCTTGTGCCTTCAGGTATTCGAGCGATGCCTTGGTGGTTGCAAGTGCGAGCGGGTGCCGTACAAATGTACCTGCGAAGTAGGTCACGCCGGCTTCGGGCATGGATTCGTCACCGAATTGCCAGAAGCCGCCGTCAAGCGCATCCATAAAGCGTTTTTTACCGGCAATGATACCAATGGAAATACCGGCCCCGGCTACTTTCCCGTAAGTTCCGATGTCGGCCGTGATGCCGAAAAGTCCCTGCGCACCGCGAGGGTGGAAGCGGAAGCCAGATATAACTTCATCGAAGATCAATGCGGTGCCGGACTGTTCAGTGATTTCACGCAAGGCTTTGAGAAACTCAATGGGCACAAATTCGGGCCTGCGGCTTTGGATCGGTTCAACAAGCACGGCGGCGAGCTCGTTTGCCCGCTCGCGAATGATGCGGAGCGACTCCTCAGTGCCGTAATCGAGTATCAACATGTTCTGCACGGCCTCTGGCATGATGCCTGGGGCTGCGGGAAACGATTTCAGTTTTTTGGTGCCGCGTACAATTACTTCGTCTACGATGCCGTGGTATGAACCCGAGAAGGCAACAACGGTAGACCGGCCGGTAACGGTGCGCGCAATCCGCATTGCACCCAAGACCGCTTCCGATCCGGTGTTGCACAGGCCTGCACGGTCCATGCCGGTAAATTCACAGATAAGTTTGCAGACTTCTCCTGATTTTTCGTGCTGGGGGCCGATTTCATAACCCTCTTCAATCTGACTGAGCAGGGCGTTTTTTATGACCTCCGGTTGGTTGCCCAACATACTGGAGCCAAAACCGTTCAGTGCGTCGATGTATTCATTGCCGTCGATATCCCAGAGCCTGCAACCCGCAGATTTGTTGACCACTAACGCATAGGTCATTTCCTTCGTTAAAGGCTTAAACCCCGATACAACACGTGGATCGGCCATGTAAGCCCGATGTTCTTGGGTGTAAGCTTTGCTTCTGGCAGTTTTGTTGACATAGTTCTCAATCAGGTTGTTGAGATATTCATGCTGTTGGCCGGACAAATTTGATGCGTGCTTCTCGATGCGAGCGGTGGCACCGAAGGGTTTCTTGAGCTCAACCAGTTCTTCATTTGAAAGTGCCACGTTGGTTGCATCGGCTGGTTTCGGTGCCGGTGCGGCGGCGGCGGCCAGTGAAGTCAATCCGTGAGGCGCTGTAGCATGCTGCATGATTGGCTGCTGATTGCCCGGCATATTGACCCCCTGGAGCAATGCAATTTGCTGGGATATCAGGTTAATTTGCTGTGAAATAAGGGCTATACTGTCGTATGCCACCTGAGAAGCAGCACCTGTGGATTGCGGATTGAATACCGGCTGCTGAAAGGAAGCGACAGCGTGCCCTGGCGTGGGCGCATGCTGGTCAACCGGCTGGACGGATGGCTGAGCCTGAGCCGGTGGCTGCGGAGCGCTATATTGATTTGCAGGAAGATTTTTGTCTAAGTAATCTGCCAGAAGATCGAGATTATAATATTCTTCATTCAATTTCCGGAATGTAATCGGCAGATTAAATTCCTTTTTTAAAGTTTGTGCAACCTGCGTCAGCAAGAGCGAATCAAGTCCGATTTCGATGAAGCTGTCATGTATGGCGGTATCATCTATGCCAATGCCGGACGCTTCGTCCAAAATCTCCCTAATCTTGTTGATGAGTATTGTTTTTCTCATGGTATCATGTTGTTTTTGAGTCTGTTCTGTTAGGGGTTCCGGCCGTTTGTGCTGCACTGGGGCCGTTTCTTTCGGCTGCGGAGCCAGCCAATGATAATTCCTTTCGTACGCATACGTAGGCAAATCGGTAAGCAACGCCCTGCGCTGACCATGGATAGCGCTCCAATCTGGAGAGCATCCCAATGACCAAACTCGTCCAAGGCTTTCATACAAGGCGGTCAGTTCATCCACTGACGCGGTACTACGGATGCCACTGATGACCCTCGATGCTTCGATGCTGGCATGTTGTTTTACCAAAGTGGCTGTCGCTGCACCGGGCCCTACTTCCAAAAAGATGCCGGGTATTTCCCGTGAGGCAAAAGTGGCCGCCCCCGAGAAATCGACCATCTCGCGTATATGGCGTACCCAATACTCGCTGCTCGTAGCTTCGCTATCAGCCAAAAAAGTGCCCGTTACAGTTGATATCACCGGTTTTTGGGGTACGTGTTTTGGTTTCTGATTGACGACTGCCTTGAATTGGTTCAATATAGGGTCCATCATGGACGAGTGGAAGGCGTGGCTTGTATGAAGTAAGCTGGTCTTAATGCCTTCACGTTCGAGCTGGCGAATGTAATCGGCAACTTGATCGGTAGGGCCTGCAACGACGCACAGGTTTGGCGCATTATTGGCGGCTATTGACAACCCTTCAGGAAGCGACGGTGCAATCAATCTGGCGGATTCCCGGATAGCCGCCATACTGCCGGTAGGCAGACCGCTGATCAGCCGGCCACGCATTGCTACAAGTGCCAGCGCATCTGAAAGCGAGAAAATACCGGCGAGGCAGGCGCCGACAAACTCGCCGACGCTGTGTCCCATGAATGCCGTTGGCTGTATGCCCCAGCTCATCCAAAGCGTTGCCAATGCATATTCGGTGACGAAGATCGCAGGTTGCGTATATTGGGTATGCTGAAGCCGTTGGGCGTCATCTGAAAACATCACCGCTCTTATATCTTCCTGTAGCGTATCTGCCAGCAAGGCAGCGCACGTGTCAACGGCGTGCCGGTATGCACTGAAACGCTCATAGAGTTTTTTACCCATATTGGCGTATTGCGAACCTTGGCCGGGAAACATGAAAATGATGTCTGATGTTTGCTCATTCAGGTAATGTTGTCTCGAGCACCCATTTGTTAGCTGTTTCTGCAAATCGTCGCGGTCAGCTGCGACGACAAAGTGGCGGTGGTTCAGCGGCTGTCGTGTAGCGTTTAGGGTCGCAATGACATCCCCAACGGCTATTTCGGGATGGCTTTTCAGGTAAGCGCCCAGTTGCTTTCCGTAGGTCACTGCGGACTGTTCGGTAGCGGCAGACCAATTGACCAGGTACGGGCACCGTTCATCATCAGTTGATGGATCTGCCGTTTTGGTCAGCGCATGCGCATATTCTTCCAGTACGACATGCACGTTGGTTCCACCCACGCCAAATGAGCTCACGCCCGCGCGTCTGGGTGCCGCGCTTTCCCAAACGGAGAGCCTATCATTAACCTCAAAGGGGCTGTTTTCGAAATCAATAGCCGGATTGGGCCGTTTGTAATTGATAGAAGCCGGTATTTTTTTGAAATGCAGGATCAGGGCCGTCTTGATCAACCCCGCGACGCCGGCGGCATGGGTAAGGTGTCCCATATTGCTTTTGAGCGAGCCAATTTTGCAATATTGTTGGGTAGCCTGCTGGCCGAAAGCCATTTTCAGTGCTTCTATCTCGATCGGGTCGCCCAGTGGCGTTGCGGTGCCATGGGTCTCAACATATCCGATGGTTTCGGGTGATACCTCTGCGTCATCCAATGCCATTGAAACGGCTGACGCCTGCCCCGCAGGGCTGGGCGCCGTGAAGCTTGCCTTTACCCCACCGTCATTATTGACTCCTATTCCTTTGATTATCGCATAGATTTGGTCACCGTCTTGTGCTGCATCGGACAGTCTTTTGAGCACGACCACCCCTGCACCGTCACTGAAAACGGTGCCTTTTGCGTCTTCGTCAAATGGTCGGCAATGTCCATCGTCGCTGAACATGGCCCCTTCTTCATAAACATGACCACTGTTGATAGGCGCCGTGATGGATATACCACCTGCCAGTGCAACATCACATTGGCCGGTGCGGAGCCCTTCAACTGCTTGGGCTGCCGCTAACAGTGACGTGGAACATGCGCTGGAAACACTTACCGCTGGCCCTGTGAGGTTCAACTGGTAGGCTGTTCGGGTTGCTAAGTAATCTTTTTCGTTGAGGGTCAGGGCTTGGAAGGCCCCGGTTTTGGCCACTTCTCCGGGATTGCTCAATACGTTGTTTAGGTAGTACGTGTTGCTGCCCGATCCGGCGTAAACGCCGACAATGCCTTGATATACGGCTGGTAGGTGACCGGTGGATTCCAATGCATCCCGGCAGATTTCCAGGAATATCCGTTGCTGGGGATCCATGATCCGGGCTAAGATTGGCGTAATACCGAAAAGCCGTTCATCAAACCATTCAGCGTTTTCCAAGATGCCCCTTGCTTTGACATAGTTCGGATCGCTGCGTTCGGCAAGGGGGATGGATGGGTCTAGCTCGTCTTCGGTGAAAAATTTTATGGTCTCGCGCCCTTCCTTTAGGTTGTCCCAAAACTCCCATACGTCTTTTGCCCCGGGGAAACGCCCAGCAAACCCTACAATAGCGATTGGTTCGGCTTGTTTATTTTTCTGCGCTTTCATGTCGGGGCGTATCCGCGGGTTTACCTCACCTTGGCCTTCGAGATAGGACGAAATCCCGGCGATAGTCCCGTACTGGTAAAGTTTGGTAATCGGCAGGCTTATCTTATGCTGCTGCATCAATGAAACGACGGTTTTTTGGGCAAGCAGGGAATTACCGCCCAGCTCGAAGAAATTGTCATCGATTCCCACCCGGTCAATGTTGAGCAAATCCTTCCATATCGTAGCTAAATGGCGCTGAATGATCGATTTTGGTGCCCTGTATGGGATTTCGCTATCAGGGCGTTTCATTTCGGGAGTGGGCAGGGCCTTGCGATCGACTTTCCCGCTTGACGTTTTCGGGAAGGCATCCAACTGGACAAAAACCGACGGTACCATATAATCAGGCAGCCGCTTTCGCAATGCCTTTTGGAACGTAGGCGGATCGAAGGTTTGGTCCGGATTAAGCAAAAGATAGGCGGCGAGTTTCCGTTGGTCAGCGGTTTGTCCTACGGCAGTGACTACGGCATCTTTGACTTCCGGCAGTTGGATAAGTGCATGTTCGATTTCGCCCAGTTCAATGCGGTAGCCACGTATTTTTACTTGATGGTCGATGCGGCCTAAAAATTCGATCGCTCCGTTTTCGAGGCGTTTGGCCAAATCCCCGGAGCGGTATATCCTTATTGTGCCATGCGCTGGGTGTGTCCAGTGAATAAAGCGTTCTTCGGTCAGTGCCGTATTATTGAGGTATCCATCGGCAAGGCACATACCGGCAATATAAAGCTCGCCGATTTCACCGTCTTTTACCAGCCTTTGTTGTTCATCCAGGATCAGCAAATCTACATTGGATATCGGCGCACCGATGCTCGGTAGCTCCGGCCACGTTAAGGGAGGGCCTTCGAGTTTGAGTGACGACACGACGTGCGCCTCGGTAGGCCCGTATTGGTTGTAAAGAACAGCGTCCGGGATACGCTCAAAAAAACTGACGATTTGCGGTGTGACTTTCAGTTGCTCGCCCGCAGTCATGATTTCTTGCAAACATCGCGGATATAGGTTAGAAAACGCTGCCGTGTCTGCCAGCAGCTGCAACGCCACAAAGGGCAGAAATAGCCTATTGATTCCACGTTGTTCAATAAACTTCAACAGCTCAATTGGATTGAGCCGTAAATCGTCCTCAACCAACACCAGTGTACCTCCGGTGGTCAGTGTAGCGAAAATTTCCTGGAAAGAGACATCAAAGGTGAGCGGTGCAAACTGAAGGGTTTTCGTTCCTGTGGCCGCAACAGAATGGTTTCGTTGCCATTGTAAGAGATTCGCCAAAGCTGTTTCACCCATTTTTACACCTTTTGGCTTACCTGTTGAGCCCGAAGTGTAGAGGATATAGCCTGCGCAGCTGGTCGCCTTTGGGACCGTTGTCGCATGCTCTGTTGCCGTTGGCAACGTTATCGGTGCCAGCCCCAGTTTTTCAAATCGGTTGGTATCTCCCAAAGAGCAAGCGATGTGACGAATGCCTGAATCGGCGATGATTTGTTGCAACCTTTCGTCAGGATGGGCGGGATCGAGGGGCAGGTAAAAACGACCCGCCTTCAGTATTCCCAAAAGAAAAACCACCATATCCGTGCATCGCGTGGTGCTCACGCCCACTATCATTTCATCGGGGGCGTATTGTGCCAAAGCGTTTGCTACGCTGTCGGATCGCAAGTCTAGTTCGCGGTAAGTCAGGCTATCCGTATTAAACTCGATGGCAATAGTATCGAGATGTCCGGCCTGTAAAACAGTGCTGAACAGGTCAGTGATAGTGAAAACCGGCTGAAATCCGTTTTGCCGTAAACCCATAGGAAGCTGCTTTTTTTAAAATAGTTTCCCAAAGGTATCCTGAATGTTCCATCGTTGTCTTCTATTTGGGTTGATAAATTTTATTTTGTCGAAATACGTCTACACAGCAGTGAGTAATTTTGGGAATATGCCCCTGTTTGTAGTAGAAAATTGACGTTTTCTCACAATTAATCAGCTTATTATCGGTGCCGCTTGATGAAAGGATTAGCTTTGTGCCGTTTTAGTAAAGGCAAATCAGTTGAATTAACATAGTTGCATGGTTTCCATCATCACCGTCAATTACCATCAAAACAGCATGACCATTGACTTGCTCAGATCTATACGGGCATACGCTGGGCCTGATGTAGAAGTCATCGTTGTCGACAACGGCAGTACCGAAGATTATGGCGATCTTTTTAGAGCCGAATATTCCAATTTGATTTACATCCGGTCCGAAAAAAATCTCGGTTTTGCCGGCGGAAACAATTTGGGTATTAAACAGGCCAAGGGCGATTATCTGCTGTTTCTGAATAATGATACCGAAATTACAGCAGGGTTCATTTTCTCGATGCGCGGTGAAATTGAACGCCATGCCGACATCGGCCTCCTTTCGCCGCTTATCCTATATTTCGATGACAAACGCAAGATCCAGTATGCTGGTTATACACCGATAAACTACTTTACCGGCCGTAATAAAGGCCTCGAGGTAATGGAAGATGACCAAGGGCAATATGACCATACTACCAACGAGACCGGCTACTGCCACGGGGCAGCCATGATGTGTCGCAAGACCGATTTGGATAGGGTAGGGTTGATGGAGGAACATTTTTTCCTCTACTACGAAGAACTGGATTGGTGTGAAAAGTTCAAACGTGCCGGGCTAAAAATGGCCTTTACCGGAAAAGCCAAAATCTACCACAAGGAATCGATGAGCGTAGGTAAGGAAAGTCCTTTAAAGACTTATTTCCTGATGCGCAACAGGTGGCTGTTCATCCGGCGCAATGCGCCCTTGCTGGCCAGGTTTTTCTTTAGTTGCTATTACCTGCTTATTCCCACGCCCGTTGCCATCATCCGATACCTGGCCAAAGGAAGGATTGATTTGGCCAAGGCCGCCCTAAAGGGAGTCATGTGGAATATTACACACGCCACAAAAAGTAATGATTTGGGGATAAAACTCCCCACAACCTGATTTAGCGAATGTCAGTTTTTGCCAGTTCTTCCCGGATAGTCGTTGTCAGCTGACTGCTCGCTTCTACCAAGGGTAACCTGACCGATGCTCCGCAGATGCCCAGTTCGCTAAGCATGGTTTTTATCCCCGCAGGGTTGCCTTCGGCAAAGCACAGCTCGGTGATACGAATCAATCGGTTATGTATTGTCCGGGCTTCTTCATATCGGTTTTCATAGCATAGTTTGGCAAGCTGGGACACCGCCGTAGGGAAAGCATTGCCTACTACCGAAATGATCCCTGCCGCACCCAAAGCCATCATGGGCAAGGTAACCGGATCGTCTCCCGAAATCAATAAAAATTCATCGGGTTTGTCACGCAGGATTTTGCTGAACTGGTCAAAGCTGCCAGACGCCTCCTTTGTGCCCACAATATTCGGAAATTCTTTTGCCAGCCGCACGGTGGTTTCAGCGCTTATGCCGCTACCTGTGCGGCCGGGTACATTATACAAAATGAGTGGGAGGGGAGTGGCTGCCGCTATCGCTTTATAATGTTGGTAAATACCTTCCTGTGTCGGTTTGTTGTAATAGGGGCTTACGGATAGGATAGCTGTGTAGCCATCACAATCAAACGCGTTTAATTGGCGTACGACCTCAACGGTATTGTTGCCGCCGATACCGGCAACGAGCGGTATGCGCCCCGCTGCTTTCTCCGCGGTAAATTTCCATATCGCCTTTCGTTCGTCTTCGGTCAGCGTGGCCACCTCACCGGTAGTGCCCAGTGAAACCAGGTAATCCATCCCACCGTTGATTTGGTGTTCAATGAGCTTTTCCAAGCCCAGGTAATCAATTGTTCCATCCGAATGAAAGGGGGTAACCAGTGCCACCCCGGCACCATAAAGTTCGTCCATTATGATTGCGTTTATATAAGCGCGCCAAAATTAAGGTAAATAAATGATTTTATAACGATCAATTAATCATGCTGAGCAGCTCCTGCTCCGAAATAATGGGGACTTTCAACTTTTCGGCTTTGGCCAGTTTAGACGGGCCCATTTTGTCGCCGGCGACCAGGTAATCCAATTTGCCGGATATGCTGCTCAACAGCTTGCCGCCGTGGCTTTCAATAAGCGAGGTCAGCTCTTCCCGGCTGAAGTGTTCAAACACGCCCGAGATCACAAACGTTTTTCCTGACAATGCGTCGCCGAGGCGTTCGTTCGTTTTTTCTTCGATAGCTAAATGCAGGCCATGTTGCCTGAGCCGTTCGAGCTGTTCCCTGTGGACGTCCTTAGCAAAATATTCGGTCACACTTTCCGCGATCCGTTCGCCAATTTCGTAGACTGACTCAATTTCTTCCTTGGAAGCCGCCGCCAGCGCATCCATGTTTTTAAAGTGTGAGGCTAGCTTTTTAGCGATTGTTTCCCCCACATAACGTATACCAAGTGCAAACAGCACCTTCTCAAATGGTTTTTCCTTGGATTTTTCAATGCCGGCCAGCATATTTTCGATGGACTTTTGGCCGAAGCGATCCAACCGTACAAGTGTTTCCTGTTTGTCTTTAAGGGAATAAATGTCTGTGATGTTATGGAGAAGCCCCTGTTTGAAGAAGGTCTCGATGGTTTCGTCGCCCATGCCTTCGATGTCCATGGCTTTGCGGCCGATGAAGTGCTGCATCCGCCCAACTATCTGCGGGGGGCAACCTTCGTCATTCGGGCAATAATGCACCGCTTCGCCAGGTTTGCGTACCAAGGACGTCCCGCATTCAGGACAGGTCAAGGGATAGCTGATGGGTTGGGATTCGGGTTTCCGTTTTAGGAGATTCACGGCTGTGATTTTAGGGATGATTTCGCCGCCCTTTTCGACAAATACCATGTCGCCCTCCCGCAAATCCAACCGGGCGATTTCGTTCGCGTTATGCAGGCTAGCCCGCTTTACGGTTGTTCCCGCAAGCAATACAGGGCTGAGATTAGCCACGGGAGTCACTGCTCCGGTGCGGCCAACCTGGTAGCTCACGGACAAAAACTTGGTTTCCGCTTGCTCGGCCTTGTACTTGTAGGAAATGGCCCACCGGGGTGATTTAGCAGTAAACCCAAGCTCTTCCTGCTGTCCGTAATCATTTACTTTAATAACAATGCCGTCTATGTCATAGCTCAAGTCGTAGCGCCCTTGTTCCCACTTTGCGATGAATGCAAGCACCTCATCGATCGATGAGCACAACGCCATATGCTCCGATACATGAAATCCCCATGCTTTCACCGCTTGGAGGCTGTCCCAATGATTGCTGAAAAGCCGATTCCGTTCGTTGCTATACAGAAAATAAAGAAAGCAGTCCAGGGGGCGGCGGGCTACTTCCGCGGAGTCCTGCAGCTTGATCGTGCCGGCTGCAAAGTTGCGCGGATTGGCGTAAGCCATCTCCCCGTTTTCAATACGCTCGTTATTAAGCCGTTGAAATGCCGCGCGGTGCATAAATATTTCTCCCCGGATTTCGAACAGGTCAGGATATCCATTAGGTTTTAGCCTGTTGGGAATGGATTTTATGGTGCGTACGTTTGCCGTCACGTCATCACCCTGCACGCCATCACCGCGGGTGACAGCACGCTTAAGTACACCATTTTCGTACGTGATGCTGATCGAGAGGCCGTCAAACTTCAATTCGCATACGTATTCAAAATCGTTGCCAATGGCCTTGCGTACCCTATTGTCGAAATCGCGCAATTCCTGTTCGCTATACGTATTGCTGAGCGAAAGCATCGGCCATCTATGACGAACGGTATCGAAGCGCTGCGTGATATCTCCACCCACCTTTTGGGTGGGTGAGTCCGGATCGAGAAATTGTGGGAATTGTTGCTCCAAGGCGTCCAATTCCTTGAGTTTCAGATCGAAGTCATAATCCGAAATTGTCGGATTAGCTAATACGTAATATTGATAGTTGTACGTGTTGAGTTCCTTGGTTAATTCCTCGATCCGAATAGCTGCTTCTGCTGGTGACATAGCGGCGAAAATACAAATTTTATGGCTTTCGGCAACCGGTTATTCGTTTTCATCCGGCTATACCGGCCGCCTATCATTGCTCACCGATCACCGTTTAGCCTACTCCATATTTCGTACATCGGATCTCCCGCAGAGCTTTTTCCGGTGTGGTGCCATTGGCCATCGATGATTTGATCATCAAATGGTAGGGACATTCCTACCCGATCTCCACCTCTCGAGAAAAACTCGATATTCTCTGTGTATTTTCCGTTTCCGAACGTATAGGTGCCTCCGCCGGTACCAGAAAACTGGCCTGTCTTGATGTTGATAGCTACCCACTGGAAACGTTTCCCGGACAATATTTTGAGCGTCCGCCTATCCTGTAACGTCCGTTGGGCGAGTTCATCGCCCTGCTTACGCCCCGACATGTACCATACGCCCGCCATTGGACCTTCGTTGTTATCGATACGTTGCCAAGTGGCTTCCGAACCTGACAAATCGGTGGTGAGCGTATTAGCCACTTTGTACGCAAATGTACTGGTTTGGCCCAGCCAAGTATCTACGGGCGTTTCATTCGCGGCCTTTTCAGAATCATACTGCCACGTAACGGTAAGCTTGCCGTCTGCAACGTCATATGTGCCACCCCTTGTGGCAATGAACTTTTTGTTTTTGACGTCATAGGTGCTGTGTGATAGGTAGCCATCCACAAACACGGCTGTTTGCTGGATGTCGCCTTGTTGCATGTGCCACGCTCCGGCAAGTGCGTCTGCCTGATGGGCTTGGCTACCCCAAGCAGTTATACAAATTGCGAGTAGCGGAAGAATGAGATACCTTTTCATGGTTTTTAATTGTTTGTTGTTTTGGCCTACAAATTACTAAAGTAACAAACTATTATTTAAAAAGTTGTCTGTAGCCGGTATTTTACAGAAACTTACGGCGATTGAGCTGACTGAATCGTGTTTTTTTATGGATATAAAAAGCCCATATAAAGCTGCCCCGATAGATACCTTTGGTGCCAAATTTCTGGCGATATTGCTTTCGTTTTTTTGCGGTTTTAAAAAAATCAAGAAAGAAGCGCTGGTGCGACCGACTGATAGCCCAGGCATCTTTCGATTTTCCCGCAATGAGGAAATGGATAAGCGCAATAAAATCGATCCACATGCGTGCAAACAAGACCCACACTGCTTGGAGGAAGGGCAGATTCTTTTGCATCATAAAGAGGCTATTGCGGAAATTGAGGTATGTCTTTCTCGGATTGCTCGCAGCCAACGTACCGCCACCCACATGGTATACGACAGCGTGTGGGCAATAACCGATGCGGTACCCGGCTAGTTTGAGACGCCAACATAGATCGACCTCTTCCATATGCGCAAAAAAATCTGCATCAAACCCTCCCGACAATTCCCAGCATTGGCGTTTGATGAAAAGTGCTGCGCCGCTGGCCCAGAATACTTCGCAAGCATCGTCATACTGCCCGTCGTCCTTTTCAACAACGTGCAACATCCGCCCGCGACAGAAGGGAAAGCCATAATAATCAATGAATCCCCCGCCGGCGCCTGCGTGTTCAAAATGGTCGCGTTGGTAATACGAACGGATTTTGGGTTGTGCAGCTGCCATGTCGGGGTGGCCTTCCAATAGCTCAATGACCGGTGTAATCCAGTCGGGCGTAACTTCCACATCCGAGTTAAGTAGTACAAAGTAGTCCGCATCCACCGATTTCAGCACTTCGTTATAACCTCCGGCAAAGCCGAGGTTGCTGCTGTTGCGGATAATGCGTATCGCAGGAAAATGTGCGGCGACAAAGTCCACCGAATCGTCGGACGACGCATTGTCGCCCACCACAAACTCTACGTTGGGATAATTGCTGTTATATACGGAAGGTAAAAATTTCTCTAAGAAAAACCTTCCATTCCAATTTAAGATGACAACGGCTACCTTTGGATAATGCTTCATGGTTTGGGTTTCCTTTTCCACCGCCGATGGGACCATAGCCACCATTCAGGTTTTCTGCGGATGATATCTTCCGTAAATTTGTTATGAATATCCGTGATGCCATGCCCCGGCACTTCGGCGGGATTTTCAACCAACGTCGTGAATGTGCAACTATAATGGCCACGCCTGACGCGGTCGATGTGGCAAAAGACGACAGGGAAATTGGTCATTTTAGCGATTTTCTCGGCTCCGGTGTATACGAGCGTATCCTGGTTGAGAAACGGGATAAAATAGTTGGAATCCTTATACATCGGTGTCTGATCGGCTACAAAGATACTGATGTGCGGTTGTTGGCGATGTGCAATGATTTTGCGCAGGGTTTGTTTCATCGGAACCATCGTGGCACCGAAGCGGCCCCGTATCGCGTTGTAGATGAGGTCCACCGTCTGGTTATGCAACGGTTTGTAGATGATCAGTACCGGATTTTCCGTGAGTAAGCTCAGCCGGTGAATGCCCAGTTCCCAATTGGCATAGTGAGCAGTAACGCCTATCACGCCTTTGCCGGCCCTGAAATGACGTTCCAACTCTTCCTTTTGATGGATAACTATCCGCTTTTCGACCGCCTCCGCCGATATACTACGCATTTTGACGGCTTCCACAATCAGATCGGGCAGAAAACGGTAAAACTTCCGTGCAATTTGTCTGCGTTCGCTATCCGTTTTTTCCGGAAATGCATTCCGGAGGTTCTCATATACCACCGCTTTCCGGTAGCCAATGACGTAGTATAGTAATAAATATAGCACGTTTGAAAACGCGTAGAGCACCCAAAAAGGCAGCAGTGAAATCAGGTAAACAAAGAAAGAAACAATGGAAGATTTTCGCATTACGGCCATTCAAGTGCGTAAAACTGCAAACTTAGATAAAGTTGCTTTTATATGCAATTTAATTGCGGCGGAGCCTGCGGGTTCCGTGCGGACCTCAGGCGCAGGTTGGTTCGGATGATATATTCCTAATTTATATTATTTTTACCGCACAAACTTATTTCTTGCGTTACATGGACGAACAGATCATCTTACCTGCCTTTTACTTGCCCCCGGTTTCCTATTTCAGTGTTATCCACAATGCTCCGATGCCAATCTTGCTTGAGCAATACGAACATTATCCCAAGCAGACCTATCGCACCCGGGCATCGGTTTATTCGGCCAACGGAAAATTGGACCTTATTGTGCCGGTAAAAAAAGGCCGTGGCGGACATACCCGGATGAAAGATGTACGGATCAGTTATGAGTCGGACTGGCAACGGTTGCATTGGATGAGTTTGCAGACCGCATACCGCAGCTCGGCTTATTTTGAATATTATGAAGAAGATTTTATGCCATTTTACCAACAACGGTATGAGTGGCTGTTTGATTACAACGTGCTTCAATTGCAGTTGCTGCTTCGGTTGCTGAAGATAACGAGGAGCGTCGGATATACCGAAAGCTACCGCGAAAATTATCCGTCCGACTTGGATTTCAGGCAAGCCATCCACCCCAAAACGGGACATGCGGGCGGCGATCCGAAACCTTACTACCAAGTATTCGAAAATAAACACGGCTTTATCGCCGGCCTAAGCATTGTGGATCTGCTGTTTAATCATGGACCCCAAAGCCGGACGTATCTATAGCAATTGAAAACTTTTCGCGAGTTTCCCTGTTTTAGTGTCATCATCTATAGGGAAAGTTATGCTGAAACATTATTTGCTCATTTCGTCGCTCTTAACGATGATCGATGCTGCTGCGCAGTCAAAAACAGACTCCACCGACCAGCGGAAAGTGTTTGTAACCAGCGGCATGGGGTGGGGGTTCGCATTGGGCGAGACGAAAGAGGTACTGCGGGCAAAATTTTCCAACACCCTGGGCTTAGATATTTCCCTGGCTAAACGTCCTTATTTTATCTACCCATCGCTTGATTTTCTGACCTTTCGGTATGATCAACAAGTGCCCGATCCGGATTATGCTTACGATTTGGAGAAGGGTAGGAGCAATTTCTACATTCTTAATCTTGCAGGCGGAATGCGGAAGCGATTTGGTAAGCTAAACGCGCATGCCTATGGAGGCCCCGGTGCAGGCGTCGTGATACAACCTCGTGCGATGGTTTCTCCGGCTGAGCATAAAGTAACGATCGAAAGCACTTCACACCTTACGCCCACCTTCAGGTTAGGCGTAGGGGCCGATTATCGGATCGGCGGTTTCTTTTTGTTTGTGGAGGCCGGATGGCTGCATAATTTCCGGCAAATTCAGCAACGGTCGGTCAATGTGATGTCGTTGTACGGCGGACTAAAAACAGACGTGACCAAGCTAAAAGACAATGTGGCACGTGTAATAGGGATCGAGTAGGAGCGAACCCCTACTCGATATGTGGCTTATTTTGCGGATATGCTCAGCTCTACTACCTCCACATCAATGGCGTTAAATAGCTTATGGGATGATTGCAGTTCGTTTTCTGGCTTAATTTCATCCAACGTGCGGACGTCAACGCCCCGTTGTTTGGTGATGTCAAGTTTACCGCCGAGGCAAGGATAGTTAACCTCCAGATCGCCTCCATTGAACCCCAAAATGGTTGCAAAGCCGTCTAAGCTGTTATAGAAATTGGTCATGGTGACGGGCATGAAGTTATTGTATTGCTTTACCTCATTCAGCGTGGAACCGACACGGAGTCCTTCTGCGGTTTGATAAGGGCCGAAATTATTAGCGACCGCAACTTTCGTGATGGTCGTATAGGGTTCTTCGCTTTCGGCCCAGTATACGGTGATTTCTTCTGCTTCATTGGGGAAGACCTTGGTGATATGTGTCGTGCTTCCACCTTCTTCAATCGTTCCATTTTCAAGGCTACCGGCGCCGACAGCGCTATCCAACGCAGCGTACGTGTATGTAAGTTTTACGGGGCCTATCCCTTCACAGGTGATCGCATTAGGATCGGTTGCAGCGGTCTCTTCTTGTTGGTTTTGCCCCTGCTGGCAAGCAACGGCGATCAAACCAATACAGGTAATGTACAATAGTTTGTTCATGACTTTTCGGAAATAGTTCAATTTAAGCCCACTAAACTATGAAAAAACCGGCTGGCTTCAAAGTCAAATTTGCAGGCTGCGCCACAGCACCGGCCTCACAGTGCGCAGTAATGTCTAAACGGCGAGATAGCATTAACGGAATAATTGATTAGGAAGAGCAGTTTGGATGTTTTTAGAAATACCATATCTTTACGCAGGTTTTCAGTCAATTAAGATATTTGAAGGGCGAAGCAGTCTATTCCTGATGACTAACTAAATTGCAAACAATCATGTCGGCCGAAAGATGCAACCTAATCCGATGAGAAATACCTGTTTTTTTTTGTTGCTATTGCAGGTGCTGGTGGCCTGTACGGACGCCAAACCGAGGCGCAATGCCAAAGTCTTCATTGAAAAGAAGGAAGGGAAATACACATTATATCGCCATGGAAAACCGTTTGAGATAAAAGGGGCCGCCGGCCATGCGCAGTTGGACTTATTGCAGCAAATCGGCGGCAACACCATCAGGCTATGGGACACCGTCGGCATAGCCCCCATATTGAAAAAGGCTGATGAGTTGGGAATTGCGGTGATCGTTGGTTTGCCAATCCCAGAAAGCCGTTATATGGACTATTACAACGATTCATCGAAGGTGGCTCAGCAGTATAAAGACATAAAGGCGTTGGTGAATCGATTCAAAGACGCACCTGCATTGCTCATGTGGTGCGTAGGAAACGAGCTTTCTTTCCCGTACAGACCGGCGTATGCCAACTTTTACAAAGCCTTTAACGGCATCGTCGACATGATTCACCGGGATGATCCTGATCACCCCGTCACCACCACCATGGTGAACTTCCAGCGTAAGGATATTTTTAATATTAAGATGCGTACTCATGTAGATGTCATTTCATTTAACATATTCGGCAGGATCACCTATTTGCGCGATGACTTAAAAAGATTTTCTTGGCTATGGAGGGGGCCTTATTTAATTACAGAATGGGGGATTGATGGCCCTTGGGATGGCACGCCACAGACCGCATGGGGCGCTTGGATTGAACCAACGAGCACCGATAAAGCAGAACAATACCGCTGGAGATACGAACAACAAATGCCATTGGATGATAGCGGCTTTTTAGGCTCATTGATTTTTTATTGGGGACAAAAGCAGGAGACTACCCACACTTGGTTCAGTTTATTTGATGAACTTGGCCATAAAACGGAGGTCGTTGCCGTCGCTGAAAAGATTTGGACAGGAAAGACGTCGGTCGAGCCGGCGCCCAAAATACGCGATATGCTTTTAGCCGGGCAGGACCATCCTGCAAGTATTTTCCTAAACGCCAATGAAGAAGTGGAGGCTAAGGTGCGACTGGTGGATGGTTCAAAATTCACCAAGGTAATCTGGGAGGTTTTCCCGGAGGATTGGCACAAGGTGGAAGAACGGAACAACACGATCAAGCCATTGCCTGTCAACGGGTTGTTCCGAAGCAATGAGGGTGTGGATGTTAGGTTTATTACACCCGACAGCGAAGGGCCTTATCGGATATTCGCAACAGTATATGATGATAACGGCAATATTGCGACGTGCAATATGCCTTTTTACGTCGTGGGAACGAATGAAAAGAACTAAACCAGTAATTAAGCCGTCGAAACGAGAGCGTTATACCCTGCGCCTGATGGTTGCCATAGGCGCTTTATGCATGGTGCTCTTCTTAAAAGAAATATTGGGCACCAACGCGGAATATCCGGCACTGTATTGGATGCTGATTGCTACATTTGTCTTCGCATGCCTCAAGATAGTGCATGAATGGATTCACTACGTTTGTATTGCCGTACCAGATATACCTAAGCACGAGAGGCCGTTTACCGTCGATATATTTACGACATTCTGCGCAGGTGAGCCTTATGAAATGATTCGGGAAACGTTGATGGCTATTCAAGCAATCAAATACCCCCACCAAACCTTCCTGTGTGACGAGGCCGATGACCCATACCTAAAAAACCTTTGCAAAGAGCTTGGTGTATTCCACATCACCAGAACTGTTAAAATAGATGCAAAAGCCGGCAATATAAACAATGCATTAAAATATTCGTCTGCGGAGCTTTGTGTGATTCTGGATCCCGACCATGTACCGTTCCCTGATTTTTTAGATCCCATAGTTTCCCACTTCAACGATCCGAACGTGGGCTTCGTACAAATTGTCCAAGCCTATAAAAATCAAGACCAGGGGCTCATTGCGAAAGGTGCCGCACAGCAGACTTATCAATTTTATGGCCCCATTATGATGTCCATGAATACATACGGTACCGTACTTGCTATCGGTGCTAATTGTACGTTTAGGCGTGCTGCGTTGGATTCCATCGGGGGGCACGCCGCGGGTTTGGCGGAGGATATGCATACGGCGATGCAACTCCACGCCAAAGGCTGGAAGTCCGTATATGTGCCCGCGGTCGTTGCCCGAGGGTTGGTCCCGTCTACCTTATCTGCGTATTACAGCCAACAGTTGAAATGGGCGCGGGGTGTTTTTGAGCTGTTCGTGACTTCCTATCCCCGCCTTTTCGGAAAATTTACTTGGCAACAAAAGTTGCATTATGGTGCCATACCGATATACTATTTGTCGGGTGTCTTTATTTTAATTAATTTCTTGATACCTGTTATTTCCCTGCTGCTCAATACGAGCCCCATAAATTTCGACTTGTTCAATTTCGTCACCATTGGTTTTCCGTTATTTATGTCCATTTTGCTTATCCGGCTTTTTGTCCAAAAGTGGGTGATGGAAGAAGAGGAGCGGGGTGTCCATATTGTCGGAGGCTTGTTGATGATAGGCACATGGTGGATCTTTCTTACTGGGTTGATTTACACCCTTCTTCGGAAAAAGGTCCCTTATATCCCCACGCCGAAAGATGATAGCGAAGACAGTAACTGGCGGTTGAACATCCCAAATCTATTAGTCATCGCGGTGTCATTGGCAGCTGTTGCTTACGGATTATCCAATGACTGGAATCCGTATAATTTTATTATGGCGGGTTTCGCCGCGATCAACTGCCTTATTTTGTCGTTTTCGATTGTTGCAAGCCAACAGTATCGATTCAGGCGGTTTAAAGAACGCAATTGGCTGCTGAGACCGTTGATGGCTGTCATAGCTGAGTTCAAAAAATCGTTCTGGAAATTTAGACGGCATGTTTACCGTGGAGTGAGGAGTACGGCGTTGATGCTTACGGCGCTTATCGGATGTTACATCCTTTATCATATAAATACCCAGCCAGAAAAAGAAGGGTATTCGGCAGGTGAGCAATATAGCAGCGCCACCCTGGTCCCTGGCGTGTTTTTTCCTCAGCAATCCAATGGGCTCACGGTGGTGCGCCGAGTGAAGGAGCTTGCACAGCAAAGCAATATATCTTTTGGTGTCGTCTCGTGTTATGTACCTTGGGGAGACGAGCCTCAATGTGATTTGCCCGTCCACCTGCTGGATTCCATTTACGAGCTCGGTTCCATCCCGATGATAACTTGGGAGCCAAGGCAAAGTCTATTTGATCAACTGAAAGGTAAATCCGATAACGACAAGGAACAGCGCGTGTTTGCAGCTATTCTGAAAGGAGATTATGACGACTATCTGGCCCGTTTTTCCGGTCAGGTCAAGTCGGTAAACCGCCCGATTTTTATCCGGTTTGCGCACGAAGCAGACAATCCGCAATACCCTTGGTCCGCGGTCGGCCAGAATACCGCCGAAGAATTTAAAGCGGCCTGGCGGTACATACACCGGTATTTCAACCGTAGCGGAGCTTATAATGCTATTTGGGTCTGGAATCCTTGGAAGCCCGAGGCCGTAACATCCTATTTCCCTGGCAGGCGCTATGTAGATTGGATAGGAGTGACCAACCTTAATTATGGATCAAGGAATAATGACGGGAAATGGTACAGTATGAAGGAGCTTTACATGCCTTTCCACGAACAGCCTATTTTTCAATCAGGCATACCCGTTATGTTGGCAGAAATGGGCTCGTTACCGGCGGAAGGCCAACAAACATACTGGTTTCAAACGGCTTTTAAAGACATAAAGGAGCGGTTTCCGGAGATTGGGGCAGTTGTCTTTTTTAATGCCAATATCGATTATAATACGCCGGATCCGGAAAGCGATGTTTTTTTGGACTGGACGATCGAGGATTTCGGCAGTTTAGGTAAGGCACTAAACAATACCCGTAGGCAAACCCAATGGCTTACAAACAGGCCGATTAACGAGACCCTTGCTCGCCCTGCGGACACCACCGTCCGGCGCTCCGGCGGCGTGTCATTTCATCATATCAAAGGTGTTAATTATACGAAGGGGCAAAACTGGTCCACAAATGGTCACGCGTTGAGGAAAAAGGAAATTGCTGCCGATTTTTCCAAGATGAAGGAAATGGGATTCAATACGGTGAAGCATTTTGGCCCCACTTTCTATGACCTTAATATATTACATGTAGCGCGGCAAAAAGGGCTGGATGTCAGCTATGGCTTTTGGTTGCCCAGCAATGCTGATTTTATATCAAACCGTGCGGAGTTGGACAGCTATGCGGCCCGGATATTGAAAACGGTAGCAGCCTTGAAAGATAATGAGGCCATAATAATGTGGAATATCGGAAACAGCCCATTGCGTAGAATGTATGCTAATCATTACAAGCCTGATCTGTATTACCATAACGAGGCTTATGTGTTGTGGCTGCAAAAGCTGGTAGCTAAAATTAAATCAATGGACCCCAATAGGCCCGTTAGCGTAGACATCGAAGTCGACAGTAAGCTAAGTGAGCATATGGGTTGGCTTCACCATTACATCCCTGACATCGACTGCTTTGGTTTAGCGGTAGGAGATGGAGCAGCTATGGGATCCGGATTAGAAAATCTTGAGTCGCCGCATTTTTATAGTAGAATAAATGCCTCCGATTACTTAGCAATTCCTGAGCTCCGATCCGGCTTTTTTATTGCCAATTGGCAAGACGAACAAACTCCCGGGTTTGTCTCGTTTGATGGATTGCTGGATGGTTCAGGGAACAGTAAATTTGAAATGCACCGGTTGGCAAACCGCTGGGACGGTGCCGAACTGCCACGGGAACTGCCCGAATTGAAAATATTGTTGCCGGCCACAACAATCAGCAAAAATAAATCCGTCACGTATCGTGTATTATTGCGCGATGGTAAGGATTGGCGGTTGCTGAAAGACAATGATGGACTAATGCCGGAATGGAAATTGATTAAAACCAATCATTACGGTGAGCCGCTGGAAACCAAAACCTTGGGAAAAGGCGTAGACATCACCTTCCGCGTGCCCGGAAATCCGGCAAATTTCAGGATTGCTTTAGCGGTTTCAGGTGATAACCACGTTAAAATGATATCATCCAAACTCCATACGCCTTTGAACACATTACATTGGCCGGAGGAAGCCCTCGCATCGTTTAGGCTTGACAATGACGTTGATGAGACGTATTAGGTCCAAAACGCTGGAGATGACAGGCAAGGCAACGGTCACGCTGGCCGACCTAAAGATTAGCCAAGCTTTCTTCCAACATTTTGATTTTCGCCTCGGCGTCCGCTTTCTTATTCCGTTCATTAGCTACGATTTCCGGCTTAGCATGCTGTACAAAGCGTTCGTTGCCAAGCTTCGCATTTACGGATTTCAAAAATCCGTTGAGGTAATCGATTTCTTTGGTGATGCGCTCGCGTTCAGCTTCGACGTCAATACGTTGGGCGATGCTCACGTAAAATTCGTCTTTTCCTACCAAAAAGCTGGTTGCTCCGGCCTGTTTCCCTTCAACGAAGCTGACGTCTGATACATTGGCCATCTTTTGGATACTTTCAGCATATCGGTTGAAATCGATGCCTGACGAAGCATGGATAGCCAGCGGCAACGGTGTTTTTGGAGAAATTTGCTTAGCATTGCGGAGGTTACGGATCTCCGAAACCACCTGTTGTAGTACGGTGAAATCGCCTAACGCCTGTTCATCGAAAGCTCCCGTTTTGGGATAGTCGGCGATGATGCAACAATCAAGTTCACCCCTCACGCCAAAGAGTTCGTCATGCCAGAGTTCCTCGCTGATAAATGGCATAAAAGGATGGATGAGTTTAAGTACAGATTCAAAGAATCCCTTGGTCGCCTCAAAAGCTTCCGCGGCAATGGGTTGTTGATATGCAGGTTTCACCAGCTCCAGGTACCACGAACAGAAATCATCCCATATGAGCTTGTAGGTGGCCATCAGCGCATCGGATATGCGGTAGTTGCTAAAGTGGCCTTCGATCTCGGCAACCGCTTGGTTGAAGCGATGCGCGAACCAATTAGCGGCTTCACGTTGGGCGGATGAAGCGGGGATGTCCGCGATTTCCCACCCCTTCACCAACCGGAATGCATTCCATATTTTGTTGGCGAAGTTGCGGCCTTGTTCGCAGTAGGCCACGTCAAACATCAGGTCGTTGCCTGCCGGCGACGAAAGTAACATGCCCACACGTACACCATCTGTGCCATATTGTGCCATGAGCTCGATAGGATCAGGCGAATTGCCAAGCGATTTTGACATTTTTCGACCCAATTTGTCGCGCACAATGCCTGTGAGATATACATTTTTGAAAGGAGGCATGCCCCTGTACTCATGGCCGAAGATAATCATACGGGCTACCCAGAAAAACAGGATTTCAGGAGCCGTTACCAAATCACTTGTCGGGTAATAATAGCGGATATCCGCATTTTCCGGATGGCGGGTGCCATCAAATACAGACATGGGCCACAAGCCAGATGAAAACCAGGTATCCAATACATCGTCTTCCTGCCGGATGCCCTCGGCAGACTTGCCTTCCGCTTCAAATAACTCGCGTGCTTCTTCTTCAGTCTTGGCTACCACCCATTCGTTGTGCGCATTGTACCACGCGGGGATACGCTGGCCCCACCACAACTGACGGCTGATGGTCCAGTCTTTGATGTTTTCCATCCAGTGGCGGTAGGTGTTGATGAACTTGTCGGGAATCAGCTTGACCTCGCCGTTCAGCATATAGTCCAGCGCTGGCCTGGCCAGTTCCTGCATCCGGCAGAACCACTGCATGGACAGCTTCGGCTCGATGGCCGCGTCGGTGCGCTCGGAGAAGCCCACCTGCGATTTGTAGGGCTCGGTCTTTTCGAGCTGCCCGGCTTCTTCCAGCAGCTTGGCCACCAACTTGCGGGCTTTGAAGCGGTCTTCGCCGACCAGTATTTGCGCCTTTTCATTGAGTGTGCCGTCGTCGTTGAGGATGTCAATCACTTCCAGGTTGTGTTTCTGCCCCAGCTCATAGTCATTCAAATCATGGGCAGGAGTTACTTTGAGGCAGCCTGTGCCGAATTCCATGTCGACGTACTCATCTTCGATAATCGGTATTTCACGGTTAATAATCGGAACCAAAGCCGTCTTGCCTTTCAGGTGAGCATACCTCGGGTCGTTGGGATTGATGCACACCGCCGTATCGGCCATGATGGTTTCCGGTCGCGTGGTCGCAATGGTCAGGTAGGCGTGCGCATCACCGTCGGCATCCTTCACGGCATAGCGGACATAGTAAAGTGTTTGATTCACTTCTTTGCGGATGACCTCCTCATCCGAGAGCGCGGTGCGCCCCTGTGGATCCCAGTTGACCATCCGTACACCCCGGTAGATGTATCCTTTCCGGTACAGCCGGATAAACGTATCAATCACTGCGTCGGACAGGTCGGGGTCCATCGTGAATTTCGTGCGATCCCAATCGCACGATGCCCCCAGTTTTTCCAACTGTTTGAGGATGATGCCTCCATATTTTTCTTTCCATTCCCAGGCATGTTCAAGGAACTGCTCACGTGTTAAATCTTTCTTATCGATGCCTTTTTCTTTGAGCATCGCGACCACTTTGGCTTCCGTGGCAATGGAGGCATGGTCTGTGCCGGGTACCCAACAGGCATTTTTGCCCTGCATGCGGGCGCGGCGGATCAGCACATCCTGTATGGTGTTGTTGAGCATATGCCCCATGTGCAGTACGCCGGTTACGTTGGGGGGAGGCATCACGATGGTGTAGGGCTCGCGATCATCCGGTGTGGAACGGAAAAAGCCTTTTTCCATCCAGTAACTGTACCACTTATCTTCGGCTTCCTTGGGGTTATATGTCTTTGATATGCTCATTGAATTGCTACACGTTTAAGGGACGCAAACTTAGCCAAACTTAGCAATTAAAGCAAAAATAGGCCGCATTATCCTTAACTTCGCCGGCACAAACCTCAGGTATATGGTATACGTATTGCTTAGTGTGGTGTGTAGTGTTACCGTCTCTGTCATTCTCAAGCTGGCCAGGCGGCACCATGTGGATACCCGGCAGATTATTGTCTGGAATTATCCGGTTACTGTTTTGGGGAGCTGGGCCGTGCTGCGGCCCGATTTCAGTGACGTTGTTATCACGGAGGCTCCGGTAGGCATTTATTTGTCGCTGGCCGTACTGCTTCCGGGTATTTTCGTGCTGCTCAGCGCATCCATCCGGCACACCGGCATTGTCCGTACGGAAGTTGCGCAGCGGCTTTCGCTGTTTATTTCATTGCTGGCTGCGTTTTGGCTGTTCCGTGAAGCCCCCGACACCGGCAAGCTCATCGGTGTTGCTGTAGGGTTCGTAGGCATTTTATGCAGCATCGGCTGGCACCGGGGAAGTAACCAATACGGTCTCAACCACCGGGTGTGGCTTTATCCGCTATCCGTTTTTTTCGGTTATGGCTTGGTCGATATCCTGTTAAAGATCATTGCTCAGCATACGGGCACGCCGTATACCGTTTCGTTGTTTGTCATCTTCTGCCTGGCGATGCTGGTTGCCTTCGGCTACCTGATCGTTATTTTACAAGGTAAGGGGCGTTTTTCCATGCATGCCGTATACTGGGGCTTGGTGCTGGGTGCGTTCAATCTCGGCAATTTTTTGTTTTATATGATGGCCCACCGGGCGTTGCCCGAAAATCCGTCCACCGTATTCACGGGCATGAACGTGGGGGTCATCGCACTCGGCGCGCTTGTCGGCTTGGTTTTTTTCCAGGAAAAATTATCGCGGATCAATAAAATAGGGGTACTTTTGGCCGTTGTATCCGTTTTTATCATTGCCTATTCGTGAATCTGTTTGACGACACATATAAGACGATAGCCGCCCCGGCAGAAGGCGTATTCAGAGAAAAAGGAAGTAAATTCATCGCGTATGCCTATCCGTTGCGACGCGAGACGGAGGTAAAGGATCTGGTCGCTTCCCTGAAAGCTCAGCATCCGAAGGCCAGGCACCACTGTTGGGCTTACAGGCTCACGCCGGACCGTTCCGTTTTCCGTATCAATGACGATGGCGAGCCGTCCGGAACAGCAGGGCGCCCGATACTGAACGTGCTACTGTCGCACGATATAACCAACATCCTCGTGGTGGTCGTCCGTTATTTCGGCGGTACGCTGTTGGGCGTTCCGGGGCTTATCAACGCGTATAAGACCGCCACGCAGGAAGCGTTGGGTGCGGCCGATATCGTGGAGCTCACTGTGAAAGACGTGTACCGCATATCGTTCAGTTACGAGCAAATGAATGAGGTGATGCGTATCGTGAAAGAGGAAGAGTTGGGCGTATTGAAGCAGGATTTTGATAACCGTTGCACCATGGACGTAGCCGTGAGGCGACGGCAGGTTGAAAAGGTACTGGGCAGGCTGGAAAACATGCAACATATTGAAGTGCTTTTTGTCAACTGATGGTGCAGGTCTTGGCACAATCCATGAGTTAATCCGTATATCGCGTTGTTGAGATCCAGATGCTTATCCGCAAGCCGGCGGATAGGGTAGGAGTGCGCCCGGGGCACGGTGGAATTTCTGTGCCACAGGGCGGGATCAGATTAACTTCTGTTCGAGGGCCATCTTTACCAGTACCGCGGTATTCCGTGCCCCCAGTTTCAGTAACAGATTTTTGCGGTAACCTTTGATGGTTTCGGGACTTAAAAAGATTTTCTCAGCAATTTCGGCATTGGTCAACCCTTCGGTTACCAGGCGCAGGAGCTCACGTTCGCGCTGGCTTAGCCAGATGTTTTTTTCCTGCGGCCGCTTCATCAATAGGTCAATTTCATGGCAGAGGAAGGTTTTTCCCGCGGCAACGGCTTGTATTCCGGCCAGCACTTCGTCGGCCATGGCATTCTTTATCAGATAACCCGATGCGCCGTTGTCCAGCATCTGCCGCACAACGGTGTATTCGTTGTGTGTGGTCAGGGCCAGTATCTTCATGCCGGGAAACTGCGTTTTCAGCTCCTTGCACAGGTCGATGCCGCTACCATCCGGCAAGCCCACGTCCAGCAGCACGACATCCGGTTTCCAGAAACCGATGGAAAGGCGGCATGCCGCCGCGCTGTGCGCCACGCCGGCAACGGTGGCTATGCCTGACTCAGCAATCAGTCCCTGGAGCCCCTCGGTCAATATCTTATGGTCGTCAACTATCGCTACTTTTATCATCTTGTTCGTTTGTTGTGAGTTCGAGCTCCACGTGGATTTCAGTACCTTGTTTCGAAGAATAAATGTTCATTGTCCCTTGAAAAGCGGTCACTCGTTGCCGGATGTTCTGCAGCCCCGTGCCTTCGGTTACGGTGCCGGGATCGAAGCCGACGCCATCATCCTGCACGGTAAACGATATCCGGTTTGGTTCTTGCACCAGCTGTACATTAATGCGGGTAGCCCGCGCGTGCTTGAGCGCATTATTGACCAGCTCATGAATGCAGCGGTAGACCAGGATTTCCAGCTTTTCCGGCAACCGCGCTTCATTCCCGAAATAGTGGAAGTCGACGGTCGGAATGGCCTCACAGAAGTCTGATAACGACGCTTTCAGCCCGTAGCGTACCAGCGATTCCGGCATCATATGATGGGCAATGCGGCGCAGCTCCCGGATGGAATCGTCCAGCATGCCCAGCGCCTTTTGGAAGCGCGATACTTCGACTGCTTCCAGCACCCCGCCACTTTTCATTTGCGGCAGGGTGAATTTGACGACAGACAACATGCTGCCCAGCCCGTCGTGCAAATCCCTTGCCAGCCGGCTGCGTTCGGCCGCTTCGCCGTCCAATGCCGCCTGCACCGCAATCAGCTGTTTTTCCTGCTGCAAGCGCATGGTTTCCTGTTCGGCCAGCTTCTGCCGGCTAACGGCGAGTCGGTACCGGAGGGCCGCAAACGCCAAGGCTAAGACGAAGATGATGCTGCCAGCCACGCCCAGCCATGTATAGAGCCGACGTTGTTTTTCAAGCGTCTCGATTTTCAGTTCTTTCTTTTCTGTTTCGTATTTCACTTCCATCGCCGACAACGCCTGCTGGTAGGTTTCGGTGGCATACCGATCCATCACTTCGCGGTAGCGATCCAGGTAGTTTGCCGTGAAATCGGGCTGCCCGAGGTAAGCGTGAGCCCGCGTCAGGTTGGCGTACACGTTCCTCAGAACGTTGATGTTGGTTGAGTCATGCTCCAGCACTTGCCGGGCTGTCGTTGCAGATTGCGCATATTGCTCCTGATGGTAGTGGATATTGGATACGATAATCAATGCATGGGCGATGAGGCTGGGAAACCCAAGGTCCTCCGCCTGCCGTAAAGCCGCTTCAGCGATGGGCATGGCCGCTGAGTAATCATCATGGTAATAATGTACTTTGGCCACGGTCTGCAAGGCCATGTTTTCACTGAACTTATTGCCCGTTTCCTGGTATAGCCTTACCGCCTCTTGTGCATAATGCAACGACTGCAGCTTATCCGTTCCCTTATACAAATGGATATCGCTCAGCGAGGTGTACACGCTGGCCAGCCCTTCCTGATCACCGGTCTGCTCGGCCAGTTTTTGCGCTTTCTCAAAGTAACGCATGGCGTGGTCATAATTGATCATGACCTGGTAAACGCCGCCAATGTTGGAATACAACTTGCCCAGCTCCCTTGGGCTATCTTGCTGCTCAAAGTAGGCTGCGGCCTTCAAATAGTTGTCCAGCGCTTCGTTGTACAGGCCCTGTACTTTGTATAGGTTGCCGTAGGCCGAATGGACCACGGCTTCCAGCCTATCGTCGCCAATCCGCTGTATGATGGGAATCGCCTTATCCAGATGGATGGCCGCCGAATCATAAACCGACCCCATGTAATACGCCACGCCCATATTGCGGTGGAAGACGGCTACCATCCGGTCGTTTCCGGTTCGTTTGGCGAGCGCCAGCCCTTGCGCGCTGAAATCGACCGATTTCCGCATGTCGCTGTCCATGTAAGCCCAGCTCAGATCATCGTATATCGTTATCTTTTCCGTATCGGTCAGCCCACCTTTCTTTACTTCCCGCTCCAGGGAGTCCGCTGGCTGGCCTGCTGCCAGTGGTAGAAGGGTGAGACAAAAGAAGGGTATTCTTTTCATAAGCGGTTAATTTTTCCATGACAAAAGTACTTCCCGGCCACGGTGATAAAAACCCCCTTTAGGGGGGTGTTTGCAGTTTGCTGCCACGCTACCTTTGGCCTGTCGGACCAACTGATGGTTTGATGTCTCAAGTATAACGGAATTTTTAAATGACTAAAGTTATGAAAACAACGTACACTAAAAAAGCGACTGCTGCAATAACCCTTTTTGGGCACCGTCAGGACGGGGCCATCCGGCAGTTGAAAACGTTAATGGCTGCACTCCTGGCCCTGGTCTTATCACTGGTGTCTTGTAAGAAAAACGACATTCAACCGGATGAAGATGACACCGCATTGCAGCATTGCGATGTGGTGATGGTAGAAAGCAACATCACCGAGCCCACCGTCTGGAGCAGGGGCCATGTATACGTCATCGTGGGACGGAATATCTCCGTGCGGGCGCCTTTGACGATTGAGCCTGGTGTTACCATCAAGCTCAAAGACGCCCGGCTGGATGTCATCGATGGCAACATCATTGCAGAGGGAACCGCCAATCAGCGCATCGTGTTCACATCGTTTGCGGACGACCGCTACTGTGGCGATTCCAACGGCGATGGTGCGGCCACGAAAGCGGAAAAAGGAGACTGGCGGGGAATCAACATTACCGGAGGCACCAACAACAGCTTTCTGTTTTGCGATTTCTTCTATGCCGGGCAGAACTCCGGTGGGTACTATAACGCCGTGAATATAGGAGGGACGGCGGCTTCCTTCACCTTTGATCACTGCCGGTTTGCCCATACCTTCTCCAACATCGCTGCGTCATTCCACAATTCCACGGCGTTTTATGCGGGCGGCCTGATGGTCGACCCAACGGTATCTAAATTTACCAATAACGCTTTTTATGACAATGGTAAACCTCTTTATATGAGCATCCGGTATACGCTGGATCCCAGCAATGTATTTCACAATCCTGAGAATCCGTCTGAAACCAACACGCTCAATGGTATTTATGTAACAGACGGAAGTGCCGCAAATGGTACGGCATCCTGGCTTCATACCGAAGTGCCGTACGTAGTTAGTGAATGGATACAAACCTATAACGAAAAAATTATCATCGTTGGACCGGGTGTCGTGGTCAAATTCATGGGTACAAGCTCCGGCATATCCCGGCATGATGCCCGGAATGTACAGTTCCATTCCACGTCCATATTCACCTCGATCAAAGACGATGCCCACGGGGGCGATACCAATGGCGATGGCAATGCCACGGTTCCAGCAGCCGGTGATTGGAGGGGACTGTATAACTCCTATGTGGGCGACCGTTTTTACGAACAGGGACCGAATATTCTGTATGCTGCTAATTAAGAGATAAATAAATAACCCAAAATGAAGAAAACAATTTTAATCCTTAGTGTTGCCCTGATGGCAACGGGGGCGTATGCGCAATCGTTTCAAAAAGGTACCAGCGCGGTCAACGCCGGTGTCGGTTTCGGAACCAACCTGGGCGGCCTGGGCAACGCAAGGCCGGCTGTCAGTGTGTCGTATGAATACGGCAATTGGGAGGTCGGCGGACCGGGCGTTATCAGCCTGGGCGGATACATCGGCAATACCGGATACCGGTACCGCAGTTCGGGCTATACCCAACGGTGGAACTATACCGTGGTTGGTGCCCGGAGCGCCTATCATTACAACGGGTTTGAAAATGTACCTAATCTTGATGTCTACGGCGGTCTGATGCTGGCTTATAATATCGCGAGTTATAAAGCTGAGGGCTACGACGGCCCCAACACGTACGGCAGCGGCCTGGGATTCTCCGCCTACTTGGGCGGCCGCTGGTTTTTCAGCAACAACATCGGTCTGTACACCGAATTAGGGTTCGGCGTGTCCGTCCTCAATGCCGGGATAACGTTCAAGCTATGAGCCACCGATAACCGCTTCCGTGGTTTGTTTGGTACAGGGAAAACTCGATATTGTCAATATTGGTGTCGGTGACGGCCTTTGTCACCGATGCCATTTGTATTCCGCATGGTACCGGTTGACGGCGATCTTGCAAAAAGTTTGTTTAAACAAAATGTAGGGTCGTGCTGTTGTCTTATCGATTTAGTTTGGGTGGTACCAATTATGGGCACAAATGACGCAAATAACAGTGTTTGGCAGACATTCGAGACGATGGAAAGTCGGCAGGCTTTTCTTTCGGCAATTATCGAATCATCCGATGATGCCATTATCAGTAAAGATTTAAAAGGGATCATCACCAGTTGGAACCGCGGTGCGGAGGGCATTTTCGGTTATCGTGAGGCAGAAGTGATCGGCAAACCGATTACCATCCTGATACCCAAAGAACGGCGGAAGGAAGAAGATCACATTCTAAGGCAGATTAGGAAAGGTAAAAAGGTCGATCATTTTCAAACAATCCGGGTAAACAAAGCGGGTACGCGTATACCCATTTCGCTTACGATATCACCGATAAAGGATGGTGACGGGAGAATTATCGGCGCATCCAAAATCGCCAGGGATATTTCCGTAGAAGTCAATGCGCGTCATCAGGCAAACCAGTTACTGAACGAACTTCGGGCAGCCATCGCACATAAAGACAAATTTATCGCACTGGCCAGCCATGAACTAAAGACGCCGCTGACCTCGATATATGGCTACCTCCAGATCATCGCTAAAAAGACACAAGAGCCCATAACACAAAAGTTTATAAGCAAAGCAACGGACCAAGTGGAAAAACTTGAAACTTTGGTCGGACAGCTTCTGGATGTCGTCAGAATTGGAGCAGACAAGCTCCTGTTAAATAAGGAAATGTTCGGTCTTGGTAGACTTGTCGCAGATACGATAAATGTCTGTACCTATACTTTTCCGTCGCATACGTTTCATTTGGAGAGCCTTGAGTCGGAGGTATATATTTATGCCGATAAACAACGGATAGAGCAGGTACTTATCAATTTGCTCAGCAACGCCGTTAAATATTCTCCTTTTTCCGATATGGTGCACATCCGGTTGCATCGCAGCCCCTCATCCGTCACGCTTTCTGTCCTGGATAGTGGTATTGGGCTAACCGCAGACCAGCAATTGAAACTGTTTACCCGCTTTTACCGTGCAGAAGGGGTGGAGAAAATCCAGGGGCTCGGCCTTGGACTATACCTCTGTAAAGCGATCATTGAGCGCCATGGTGGGCAAATTGGGGTAAAAAGTGAGCCGGGCTCGTACACAGAATTTTATTTTACCCTTCCATTAGCTCATGTATCTAATTCCTAATTTTTATTGTCAATGAATATGTCAACAAAAAAAACCGTCGTTGTATTGGAAGACGACGTTGCTATCGGTGAACTTCTTGAATACCTGCTTACCGAGGAAAATATCGAGGTCAAACTGTTCGATAGGGCTGTTCCTTTTGAGCGGGAGATGGAACAGCTCCATGCCGATCTATACTTGTTGGATATTATGCTCCCTGACGGCGACGGTTATGAAATTTGCTGTAAATTGAGGAAAAGAGAGAAAACCAGCCATACCCCTATCTTGCTTATATCTGCCCATTTCGAAAATATTCAGAACGGCTGCAATGCGGAAGGCTTCATAAAAAAGCCTTTTCATATTGATGAACTGATGAACCACGTCAAGCGGCAATTGCAGTAAGTGTTAAAAAAGGTCATTCATATCGTTTCATGATTACGGATTGTAGTTTTTCCTCGTGTTCTTCCCCCCATTTTCCGATGACGCCGATAACAGGGATTAACGTCCTGCCGAAAGCGGTCAGATGATATTCTACCTTGGGGGGAACAACGGGATATATTTCCTTGCTAATCAGTTCGTGTTCTTCCAACTCTTTTAGTTGAATATTAAGTACGCGCCTTGTTGCGTCCGGAATTTTACGTTGCAGCTCGCTCGGGCGCTGATGGCCTTCATTGATAAACCAAAGTAAACGCATTTTCCATTTACCATATAACACCTCACCCACCAGGTCAAGCCCACAATTCAGGTTCGGTAAAATCTTTCTTTCATACATGACACAAAATTATACTTACGTTCAAAAACACACAATAGGGGATAAATTTATCCCCGTCTTACAGGTAAGTGATCTATGATAGCCTTTGCTCGGAGAAGCACGTCTGTGTGGCAGCAACCGAAGATTAATGCTGGTTTAACAAAAGATTTTTATTGCTAAAGTAGGTTTGCGCTGACTGTTGTGGCATATGACTTATACCGAACAAAGCGACCTCGATCTGATAGCGGCGTTAAGGAACGATGATTCAAGGGCGTTGGCCGAGCTATATAATCGTTATTGGGAAAGGCTGTTGCTTATTTCATTGGCCAAGCTCAAGGCTCCGGAGGTAGTGGAAGAGATCGTGAATGACGTGTTTTTCGATCTTTGGAAATCACGCCACCGACTGGTGATAAAAACGTCATTGGCGCATTATCTTTTCGCCATCGCGAAGTATAAGATCTTTGCCCATCTGGCAAAGGCTAAAAAAAGTCCAAGCATCCTTCAACTCGAAACATTGGAGCTGGAACAAACAGGCGTGGCTGCTCCAGACCGAGCAAGCGATCTCATCCGTTTTAAAGAATGCCAGCAACGTATTGAACATGCCGTGGCAGCCTTGCCGGATAAGTGCCAGCTGGTATTCAAGCTCAGCCGTGAAGATGGGTTTTCCATCCAGCAGATTGCCAGACATCTCCGCGTTTCGCCAAAAACGGTGGAAGGTCACCTGAGTAATGCATTGCGGAAACTACGTGTTTCGCTATCCCATCTTGTTTCGCTGTTCATCATCTTCATTCGGTAGTTCCTTTATTGGGCTTTATTGGACTTATCACGAGCCCGGTTGAAATTATCCACATAACATCAAGCTGGCAAAAAAAAATATAGGCAGACCAAGGGTGGTGCGGCTGTTTTGCGCACTACACTTATATAAGCATGCATATGAGCGATCCGGAGAATAAAAGGATTGAAGAACTGGCCAGAAAGTGGGCGGCGGGAAATATTTCGGAGGGCGAGATGAAGCAACTGGACAATTGGTTCCTTGAAGGAAATGAAGGGGCCCAATCATGGCCTGGCGAAGACCGAGATGCCGAGTCACTACAGGCTCGCTTGCGCGGGCGTCTGATGCGCGATGTAAGCAGGCGTAGCGCGGCTGTCCGTTATATCCGGCGTGGTGCCGTTGCTGCAGCGTTGTTGTTGGCCATTGGCGTTAGCTATCAGCTCATCAAAAGAGAAGCGGTAGAAACGCCGGAGGGAAACGCCGCAGTGATGGAGGCTATCGTCCCAGGGAAAGATCGGGCCTACCTAACCCTTTCCAGCGGCAAGACGGTTGAATTGGCTTCTGATCAGGAAACGCTTGTCGTTGAAGGTGAACAACTACAGTATGCCAACGGCCGACCGGTAGGGGCCGAGCTTGACGGTGACAGTGCAGATTGGAACACCATTCAGGTACCAAACGGCGGAAAGTATAAAGTTCGGTTGCCAGACGGAACGCTGGTGTGGCTCAACGCGGGTTCTTCCTTACGTTTTCCTTCCTCGTTCACGGAAACTGGCCGCGCCGTGGCGTTGAGCGGTGAGGCCTATTTCGATGTCGCCAAACAGACAGATGCAAACAACCGGCGCATACCCTTTATGGTGCGAACCAAGCACCAGTCTGTGGAAGTGCTTGGGACGCAGTTTAATATCAATGCTTATGAAGACGAAGCGACAACACGTACGACCCTGCTGGAAGGAAGCATACATGTGCACGTTGGCACACAGGAATATGTGGTGCGTCCCCTGCAAGAAGCGGTCTTGCATCATGGCTCGACACGGGTACAGGTAGGGGCTACCGATACGCTGGAGGCTGTGGCCTGGAAAAACGGCCTGTTCCGTTTCAAAGGGCTGGACATTCATGGCGTGATGAAACAGGTGTCCAGATGGTATGATGTAGAGGTGCAGTTTGCCGAATCCATCCAAAACCGCCGGTTGACGGGGTACGTGTCGCGAGACCTGCCGATTCACCGGGTGTTGGCCATGTTGGAAGAGGTTGGCGAGGTTACCGTTGACATCGAGGACCGGATACTTTATGTAAGGCGCGGAAAACGAGAACAACAAAACAAGTAGTGATAACCCCAAAAAAAATAACGATGATAAAATAAGAAAGTGACAAAAAAAAGCCCGCCCTGAATCAGATTCTGGACGGACAGGATATTACTCAACCCGTATCACAAAGTGCGAAAGAGGATGCCGGGTTGGAGAGTTATATAGTATAACCTTTACAAATTTAAGATGAATTTATTTAAACCGTACAAAAAAGCGTTAGGAAAAACACTATTCATCATGAAGTTAATTGCGATGCTCACGGTCGTATCATGCATACAGCTGCGTGCGGCAACAACATTCGGCCAGACCGTCTCGCTTAATGCCAGGAATGTCTCCCTTGAAACCATATTCGAATCAATCCGCAATCAAACGGGTTATAATTTCCTGTTTTTGGATGGAGAGGCGATGTCGGAGGAAAAAGTAACCATACAGGGCCGGGGCGAATTGAACCAGATGCTTAGCAAGCTGCTGGACGCACGCGGATTGGCCTACAGTATACAGGATAATACCATTTTAGTGACAAGCGCCAGAAAGGCGCATCGTGCTAAAACGATACCGCCAAGGAGTACCGACGTTCTCCAACTTCCCTTCAGGGGAAAGGTGCTCGACGAACACGGCAATCCTTTGGAAGGTGCTACGGTCCGCCTGAAAGGCACCGATCGGATTACGGTTGCTTCGGAAGACGGAAGTTTTTCGTTTCTGCAACTGCCAAAAGATGCAATCCTGGTGATTTCGTTCACCGGTTACCAGACCAGGGAACTGGCCGTCAGTAGTGAGGAGGCCGATATCTTTCTTGTTCCTGAAGCGATGGATCTGTCGGAAGTCGTTGTCGTGGGGTACGGCACTCAAAAGCGCGCTACCGTTACCGGAGCGGTGGCGACGATACAGCAAGCCGAGATCGTGCAGACGAAGAACGAGAATGTACTCAATGCACTGACCGGCCGCGTTCCCGGTCTACGGGTAAGGCAGCAGAACAGCGAACCTGGATTATTCGGCACATCGATGGACATCCGTGGTATGGGGAGTCCATTGGTTATCATCGATGGCGTACCCCGGAATAACATTGAGAAGCTGGATCCAAACGATATCGAGAGCATATCAATCTTGAAAGACGCTTCTGCCGCGATTTACGGGGTCCAGGCTGCTAACGGCGTGGTGCTGGTGACCACCAAGACCGGCGCCGCAGATAACGCGTTCAATATTGATTACAGTGGCAGTATGATTTTACAAGCGCCCTCAGGCTTACCGCGTACCGTCGGTGCTGTCGATTATATGCGTTTAGCCAATGAGCTTGACATGAATCGCGTAGATGGTGCCGGAACTTGGCGTTATTCTCAAGAGTTGATCGATGCTTTTCTCTCCGGTGAGCTGCAGTCGACCGATTGGAACAGCGCCGTCATGCGGAATCATGCCCCACAAGGGCAGCACAACCTGAGTATCTCCAATGGAAACGACCGGACTAGGTATTTTACGAGCATCGGGTATCAGTTTCAGGAGAGCTTTTTCAACAGTGATCGCGGGTTTAATTATGATAAGTTTAATCTGCGGGCAAACCTCACGTCCAAGCTTACCGATGACCTTACATTTGATCTGAAGACAAGCGCCATCACCGATCAACGAAACCGGACGCAATTTAGCAGCGACCGGATTATCCGGGCAACTTGGCGCCAGATCGCAATCGATCCGATCTACGCCAATGGTACGATGCCGTATTATTACCAAACCACGATCTCAGAGGCCAATAATCCCGTAGCGTGGATCGACAGTGATTACGTGGGGTACATTCGGTATCAAAACAGGGTGTTCCAGTCGTCAGCATCTTTAAAATACGATGCGCCGTTTCTGAAAGGATTGAGTGCGGAGGTGTTTTATAGCTATGATTATAGCCTGAACGAGGAGAAAAATTTTTCACGGTCGTATGAACAGTACCGTTACGATGAATCGTCGGGTACGTATTCGCCTTTTATACACCAGTCTCCAAGTTCAATCCGAAGGGATTTTAATGAACAACTTTCGTCCCTTTACCGGTTTTCACTCGGTTATACCAATACGTTCAACAATGCACACCATGTCAATGCCGTGGTGGTACATGAAGGCCGCCGGCAACAAGGTGACGGTTTTTATGCGTCGCGGCAACTGAGACTGGATATTGATGAGTTATTTGCCGGTGACGCCGATAATCAGCAGGGAAGCATGGATCCATCCTTGCGGTATGATTACGCGTACGAATCGTTCATTGGCCGTCTGAATTATGATTACCGAGGCAAATACCTGGTCGAAGGGGCGTTCCGGGTGGACGGTTCTTCCAGATTCCCGACCAATAGCCGGTGGGGGTTGTTTCCGGCCGCTTCCGTAGGTTACCGTATTTCAGAGGAGAACTTTTGGAAAAACTCGTTCCTAAACGTAATCAGCGAATTGAAAATACGGGGTTCTTACGGGGTCATGGGCGACGATTCGGGCATCAATTACCAGTTTGTCAGCGGGTATAATTATCCGGTTGGTGCGGCTTTCTTCGGCGGCAATTACGTGAACGGTGCTGCAAGTACCGGAATCCCCAACTATAACATCACGTGGTTCGAATCCGAAACGTTCAACGCCGGATTCGACATGGCGCTCTGGGACGGCTTGCTCGGCGTTACGTTTGATGTGTTCAGACGGAATCGTACCGGCATGTTTGCTACCCGGCAGGGGGCAATACCCGGGATGATCGGCGCTGAATTTCCACAGGAAAATCTCAACTCCGACCGGAATGATGGGTATGAGCTGGTGATAAACCATCGCAGCTCGATGGGCAATGTAAAGTACACTGTGGGGGGCAATATCGCATTGACCAGGCTACGTGATATGCATGTGGAGCGTGCAGCTGACCGGAGTCACTATCACAATTGGAGAAACAACACCCAGCATCGATACAAGGGTATTTGGTGGGGCTTGGAAGCCGGAGGGCAATACCAGAGCTTTTCGGAGATTGCCGAATTTCCGGTTTATACGAGCCGGAGCGAACTTCCAGGAAACTACTATCACGTAGACTGGAATGGCGATGGGGTTATCGATGATCTGGATATGCGTCCCATGGGATTCAGTGCTGCGCCGTTGTTGAACTTCGGGCTTACAGCCAGCCTATCATATCAGGGCTTTGACTTTTTTATGCTATGGCAGGGCGCTGCTTTATCGCATGTATATTACAATGAAATTCTGCGGCAGCCACTATGGTCAGGGTATGACAATACGCTGGATCGGTTTCTCGATCGATGGCGTCCGGTAGATCCTACTGCTGAACCTTATGATCAACGAACGGAGTACATTGCAGGAAGGTATCCCATGCCGGGCTCACCTTATCCGGGAAGGGAGTCAGAATTCAGTGTATATAGCAACCGGTACATCCGCTTGAAGAATGTAGAGCTCGGCTATACGCTTCCGAGCACGGTAATCCGCTGGATAGGCATCCGCAATGCCAGGTTTTCGATAGGAGGGTATAACTTGCTGACGTTTTCCCCAGTGAGTTTCGTCGATCCTGAGCACCCGGAGAGCCAAGGCGGCTACATGTACCCGTTAAATAAAACTTACAACATCAGTCTTTCCTGTAAATTCTAAACTAACATGAGAAATTACCATCGTAAACTGCTGATTTTCTTATCAGCCAGCTTTTTTCTTGTTTCGTGCACAAATTTGGATATACCGCCGGTTAATCTTTTGCGGGATGAAGATGTATTTACCACGAGGAATGGTATCACCGCTTATTTCGCAAGGATGTATGCTGCATTGCCTTTGGAGGATTTCCGATATTCCCACAACAGGGCATGGAACAATGAACGGGTCACCCACAATGTGGCAGGTATCACGGGGGAAGCAGTCGGCCGCGACACGCAAATGCGCCCTGCGGCTCACTGGTTCCAGGAAGGGTATGCACTGCTGAGGGATGTGAATGTATTTATCCGGACGTTGATGGAATACGCCGACCATCATGACGAGCGGGATGTCCAGCACTGGCTGGGCGAGGCCCGCATGATCCGGGCATTTGCCTACGCGACCATGGCGAAGCGGTACGGCGGCATCCCCATTGTCAACGAGGTTATCGACGACTTTGAGCTTGCTGCACTTCCAAGGAATTCAGAAGAAGAAGTGTGGGACGCCATCGAAGCTGATTTTCAATATGCCATAGACAACATGTATGAAACGTCGGTGGATGGCCGCTTCAACAAGTATGCCGCCGCTGCTTACAAGGCGCAGGCGATGCTGTATGCAGCGTCGATTGCCAATTTCAGTACCATCCGGCTGGAGGATACCCGCAATGGCAGTGCCTTGGTCTGCGGGATTCCGAAGGCGCGTGCCGCTTCGTATTATCAGTGGGCCTATGAAGCCGCCAAGATGGTCGATGAAGGGGGCTACCGGCTTTATTTCGATGATTGGCAGGAGGGGAATGCCGAAGCGCAATACCAGAACTTTCTCAACATCCACCATAAGGTGCCCAACTCGGAGTCCATCTATGTGCGGTACTTCCGTTATCCCGAGCTGACCCATTCATGGGATGCCATCTACGGACCGTTGCAGTTAACCAACGGCGGGCTTTCGGGAGGCCTTACGCCTTCTTACGACTTGGTCCGCGAATTCGACGGGATCGGTGATTTCGTTGATCAAAACAACAAATATATCTTGTATGACAACACGATGGGGCCATTCCAGCATGCGGAACCCCGGCTCCGCGCAACGGTATTGCTGCCGGGGGATGTATACAAAGGATCGGTCATCGAAATCTATCGCGGCATTTACACAGGAAGTTACCCGGCAGATGGCTTAACAAAACTGTATGATATCAACGATAACTTCAGCCTTTATCAATCCAATAGTCATCTCCTGACTTCGATCAGCGATATTGAACAACGCTATTATACGTTGCCCAACGGGCAGACCATGCGCGCCGCGGGGCTCAGTGGTGCGTTCAGCAGCGAAAACAGGGGCTCACGGACGGGATTCCTGCTCCGCAAGCTGATGGATCCCACAATCCCTGCGGCGGAAGTCGATAATTTCCGGTCGGAATCGGATTGGGTGGATATGCGCTATGCAGAAGTCCTGCTGACACGAGCAGAGGCCGCGTACGAGTTGCATGAGCTGGGACATGACGGGGGTAACTACCTCGGTGAGGCATATGATATCATCCAACAGATCCGTCGGCGGGCAGGGGCTGACCTCATGACGACGCAAGCCGCGCTGAACCGTGAAACGATACGCCGCGAGCGGAAAAAGGAACTGGCATTCGAGAGCAAGGCATATTGGGACCAAGTACGCTGGCGCGTGTTTACTGACCTGTTTCCAGATAATCCCGTGCGTAAACTGAAGGGAGCGCTTGCGTTCTATCTGCCGACGGAAGACAAATGGTTTTTCGACGTGAAGGGCGTGGAACTCGGCAATGCCGAGCGGGTGTTTCTGGAAACTTGGTATTACTTACAAATACCGGTGGACCAAATCAGTAGAAACCCGAATCTTATACAAAACCCGGGCTATTGAGATACGACAATATAAAGGTTTGAATATTAAAAAACTATTGAATATGAAATGTAAATCGTTAATCGGCGGCTCTGTCGTGGCAGTCCTGTTTTTTTTCAGCGCTTGTATGAAAGTTGATAACTATGCGGCACCTGAAGAAACAGTGCGCGGGCGAATCGTCGATACGGAGGGCCGTCCGGTATTTGCAAACGCTGGCTCAAGCTCGGTACGGATTAAGATGCTTGATTACGGCTATAGTGATAATCCTTCGGAATACTACCTCAACGTGGGCATGGATGGAAGCTACATCAATCATAAAACTTTCGCCAGTACCTATACGATGGTGCCACAGGGGCCATTTGTGCCCGTTGCGGGCCGCGAGAACGTCGAAGTCAGGGGCGATACAGAAGTTGATTTTGTCGTCGAGCCTTTCTTTGTCATCGAGTGGGGAGAACCAGCGTTAATACCCAATGCCAATGGCACTGTTACGGCCAATGTGCGCATCGCCAGGGGTACCGACAATCCAGCCTATCAGGGCGACTTGAGTCAGGTACTGTTATTCATCAGCACGACACAATACGTTGGTTCGAATAATTACGACACCCGTCTGACATCGGTATTGACCGGTGCAGCAGCAAACGCGTTTCTGAATGTGGATGCTTCGATTACTTCAACAGCATCGAACGGAGTCGAACTCCAAAGTGGGTATACTTACTATGTACGGGTAGGTGCTCGGGGAGCAATGAATGGAGAGGTTCCCGAGGCGTATAATTTCAGTGAGGCAAAAAAACTTGTAATGCCTTGATTTCGTAAATAATTTAAATGGCTATAAAAATGAATCGACTCAAATGGTCAGTCCGCAACATCGCGGCATGGACACTTTTATTTTGTCTCCTCTGCGGAGCAGATGTAGTTGCTCAGACAGCGACGGGCTATGTTTATGTAGATAGCAATGGCAACGGAAAGCGCGACCGCCGCGAGACGGGCGTACCCAATGTATCGGTGAGTAACGGTCGGGAAGTCGTGCAAACCGATGCCACCGGGCGCTATGTGCTTCCAGTAGGGGAAGACAATATCTTGTTTGTCATCAAACCATCGGGATACCGGGTCCCCGTGGATTCGCTGATGCTTCCGCAGTTTTTCTACATTCATAAACCGGAAGGTTCGCCGACAACGATGAAATACCCCGGGGTAGCACCTACCGGTCCGCTGCCCAAGGAGGTCAACTTTGCACTGGTTCCGCAAGAAGAACCGTCGCAGTTCCGCACGCTGGTATTCGGGGATCCACAGGTATACTCACAGCAGGATATCGCTTGGTTCCGCAAAGGGATTCTGGAAGAAGCGCGTGGTGTAGACCAAGTGGCCTTCGGAATCAGCTTGGGCGACCTGGTGGGCGACAACTTGCTTCTTTTTGCCGATTATAAGCAGGAGATGGCGGCTGTTGGTATTCCATGGTACAACATGGTCGGCAATCACGACCTCAACTGGGAAACCGGCGTAGACTCATTGACCGACGAAAGCTTCGAGGCACATTTCGGGCCTGCGAATTATGCATTCGAATATGGAAATGCCCATTTTATCGTACTCGATAATATCCTTTCGCCTGACCCCAGGAAGAACAGCGGCTATTGGGGCGGATTCCGAGAAGACCAGTTGGAGTTTGTGAAGAATGACTTGGCACATACGGACACTTCCAAGCTCATCGTGCTCGCCTACCACATTCCGATGGCTGGGCGCTCGTTCCGCACGGAAGATCGGAACAGGTTATTTGAATGCCTGAAGCGCCATCCACACGTCATGATGATGTGCGGGCATACCCACCTGCAGCGGCAGAACTTTTACACGAAAGCGGAGGGCTGGCTGCATGAAAAACCGTTACACGAATATAACGCCGGGACGACGTCAGGCGATTGGTATTCGGGTGAACTGGATGAAAACAACGTGCCTTATGCCACGATGCGCGACGGGACAGAAAAGGGTTATGCATTTTTGAATATCGACGGGAATCGCTATACGATCGATTATAAGGTAGCGGGAAAAGACGCAGCCTATCAAATGAGCATATTCGCCCCCTCGGTCGTCGCCCACCGGCGTGATACACGGGCTGATTTCTTTGTGAACTTCTTCATGGGTACTGAAGACAGCCTCGTGGAATACCGGATTGGTGACGGCGAATGGGAAGCAATGGTACACCATGTAGCTATTGATCCATCGTATTATACACGTTTCCTTCGTTGGGATTTAACCGAAACGCTGATGCCGGGTAGGCGTCCATCCAATGCGGTGCCGTGTAACCACTTATGGCGGGGATCGATCAGTGCAGAACTCCCGGTTGGTACCTATACGTTACAGGTCCGGGCGAAGGATATGTTCGGGCGGGTATTTTTCAGTGAGCGGCCTGTGCGTATTGAATCGCCTCAGCGACTGCCAGAAGTGTTATAGCCCGATTTGAGCAAATGAAAACCAGATCCCCGGACCGCTGTTGGCCGGGGATTTTTTATGCGACAGACAGCAAAGTTAATTATTCTTCTGCCGCTCTGATTTCATAGGTGCTTTCTTGTACAAATACCTGTCCATAGTCGTCCGTCGCCCGTACTTGGATGCGATGTAAACCCAAACCACGGTCGTTGGGAAGCGGGGCCCACCACAGGTGAGAGCAATCGGCCGGCTCCGTTGGCCGGCGGCCGGGGAAAAGCGTGTCAGCCGTGTCCCAGCGATACAATTCGGCAACGTAAGCCGGATCCGGCTGTAATATGTACCGCATAGGTTTCCATTCCTCATCATCTATCCGATACTCCACATTACTCCCTTTATGTCCCATGAAGAAATTGGCGTATATCCGGCCTCGGCCCTCCCACCAGATGGTACCGAGTACTTTTCGGTGAAATAAGCCAATCTGGTAATCCGCTGGCTTACCGGCTACCTTAAAGTTCGCCGTATATCGGTTACCCGAAATATTCAAATAGACATAGCCCCGCGGCGTACCATCGCTCATCGTCGCATCGGCTACGCCATGTTCGTTGATGATACCCGAATACCAGTTGCCGCAAGTAGCCCCAACATTAAACTCATGCAAAGGCGTCTCGTTGGGCCAGCCATCTTCCTTCCCATAGAAAAACTGCTGATGCTGATGGGTATGAGCCGAAAGGGCCAAGACGTTTGAATAACCGCGGAACAGTTCAAACAGCCGTTGGCGGTCCGGCTTGCGGAAGGAGTTTTCATTGACGATATTCATCTGGATATGATTAACCAACACGATCAGCTGATCTTTACCAACATGCTTCAAGTCGTTTTCGACGAAGGCAAGCTGTTTTTCACTGTAGCCGGCCCACAAGCCCTTGCGCCCGCGCGGATCGGGATAGAGGTTGTTGTCCATCACGATGAAATGAGCCTGCCCATAGTTAAATGAGTAAGTGGCCGGGCCGAAATTTGCTTCAAACGTTTCGTCATGGAGGGAATCAACAGGAGCATCCATGTTCAGGTCATGATTCCCGATCACATTATACCAGGGGATACCCACCTTACCCATCAACAGGATATAATCCTGATGCATTCCCAAGTCGTTCTGGACAATATCCCCCAACGTGATACCCATCGCTGCGTCATCTGTGCCGGCGATTTCCGAAACGATCCCTTTTTCAAAAAAACCAAGTTCACGTTGGTCCAGGACTTGCGGATCGCCGAGCACCAACATCTTAAAGGTGCTGTCCTCTCGTTGGGGAACTAAGGCGAAATCCACGGACTTCGGCAGCGCGCCAGTGGGCTTAACCCCCGGATACTCCAAGTTACTGGGTGAACCCATCGGCTTGTGGATGTAATAAAATTGAGGTTGGTTATGCGTATTGAGCGGCACGCGGTACCCAGAAGGTTTGATGACGAAGATAATGTCATCATGGCCAATCGGTAGCTCGTAGCGCCCGTTCCGGTCAGTCTTTACCACTTCCCTGCCATTGCTCACGGCGATACCGGCCAGTCCTTGCTCATTCCGATCGCGGATACCGTCATTGTTTGCGTCATGGAACACATAACCTGTCACGTTATCCTGTGCCTGTAAAAGCGTGCAGCAAAGGATTGATAAACCAGCCAATAAAAGATGTATTCGTGTCATTGTTCTTATCCGTGTTATGTTGTATTGTAAATCGGTCACTGTTTCAATATTGTCATCCGGATGGCGGGCGGGATGTTCACCACTTCACCGCCGGCTATTTTGGGATGCGCGAGCTGTCCGCCATCGGCAAGTACTACCTTGCCATTCCTCAGTACCGCCGGCACGGCTTTTCCACTCGGGTGATAGTTTCCGGGAATCGGCACATCCCCCGGTTGCCCGAGCCGGACGATTTCCTTCCCTACGTTATAGATAATCCATTCACCGCTATGTGCATGGAATGCCGCAATATCCGTTCTCCCGTCAACATTATAGTCTGCCGGAACGGGAATCAGTTCATCGGCCGCATAGCCCTCAAAGCGCTGATTGCCCATCATATAAATTTGCAGCACACTCCGCTGCGGATTGAAAACCGCAACATCCATTTTCCCATCGCCGTCGTAGTCGCCAGGCACCGGGATGGATCTTGGCCCACCAAATTTGACGGGCTCCAGCCCTTGGATATACCATGTTCCCACGGCCGGGCGGAATACCGCGATGTCTGCATACCCGTCGCCGTCGTAATCACCGGGCACGGGAATATCTCCCTGCTGGCCGAAGTGGACTGTATCCTTCCCCTCAATGATAAATATGCCGGCATCGGGCCGGAATACCGCCCGGTCGGTCTGTCCGTCACCGGTATAGTCGGCCGGCACAGGAATGTCGCCTGCTTGTCCCAAGGCAACCTGCCCTTCCGGACCGCTCCACACCCCCGCATCGAACGTCGTGATATCCGATCGGCCATCGTTGTCGAAATCAAACTGACGACCGGCATTGGTATTCATAAAAAGTGGTTTTGTAAAGTGGCTGTCCTCGTCGGTTTCCTCTTGGCTGGAATATGGCGAAAACGTCCGCACGGCGATGCGGTCTTTTTTGGGATGGAACGTAAGCAGCCGCATCAATCCATTGCCTCCATTTTCCCGGCCTTGGTAATCAGATAACATGATTTTGACCATTTGGCCAGCATAGCACTCTTGGCGATAGCCCTCGCCATTTTGCCCGACGTGACCACCAAGCATTAAAAAGAGGTTGGGGCATCTTTTCAGCCGGTCGTACAGCCTGGCGCCCTGCTTCGAAAATTCAGCAAATCCTTTTTCGTTGGTACCAGCCTTCCGGTTGTTCCCAACGACAGCATGACTGACCACAATCGCTTTCCGGTCGGCATGTTCTTTCAGCACGTCAGCTGCCCAATCATTCATGTTTTCCTGATCTTCATCCAGCATGTCGTATTCGACGTAAACAACCACAAAATCCATCCCCCCAGCCGAAAACAAATCATAATGGCTGTCATTGTCTTGACGGTAATGCCCGCCGTACCAAGGTTTACCCCTAAAATGGTCAACCCCGAAATAGCGGTTAAAAGACGTTGTCCTGTCACTCAGTGCACGTTGTCCTGGCGATTGGTCGTGGTTGCCTACAGCTGTCCCATAGGGAATCCCATGAGGCATACCGGGCAAGGGGTCCTCCAGGGCATATAGCGCCTGAGCGGCGTATTGCCAAGCCAACGTATCTTGCTCTCCGTAGTTCACAATATCTCCAAGATGCACTACATACTGGATGTTCTCCGATTTCTGATTGTTTCTAATCCATTCGGTTTGAGCAAAAAACATCTCTTTCTTTCCCCCGTGCACCTCAGCGGTGTAAAACTGCGTATCGGGTAATACCGCAATCGAGAAGGCACCTTCTTCATCTTCAAAAGAAGGCAGTGAAAATCCCGGTAGCAGTATGAATACTGCCAAGAGCATTAAAAAAAATCGATCCTTCATGGTTGTTCCTCCCTTGATAGCGGTGCATAGACAGTGTATTCCGTGAAAAACGTATCAATGGCTAAAGTATCCGGCATGAACGCAGTCCGGTAGGTGATCGCGGAGTTTCGCTGCCAATCCGGAAGTCGCGTGGTTTCACGGAACAACGGCGGGCGGCCGCTGACACGCACGGGCTCCTCGCGGATCGCTACAATCCGGCCATCCTCATGTGTGTACCGGATATCCATGAAAACGGCCTGCATATTAACCCCATACCAATTGATTTGCGCACCTTTAAAGGCCGGAATATCGCCTTCCTGAGGCAGATCCAGCCATTCAACTGATCGTACCAGTCGATTGCTAATCGTTTGGTGATAGGTTTCCCCGTAAACCTCGCCGATGACCTGCGAGCCGACGGAACGGTTTCCAAGGCTGTCGTACGTATAGACATCAAAGGTATACAGCCCTTCTTCCATATCGGGAAGTATCACAGTAATCGTATCTATGTCGGCACTTTTCTGGATGGGCACTGTTATCGAGTCTGTGCCATTATTCCAATACACCACAGTCCGCACGACCTTGGGATCAGATACAATGAGCCATTGCAGTGCGATACGCTGATCCCCTGGAAAGGCCCGCAGGGAATCGGCTTTACCGGGGTAAATAATTTCGCCCCCCTGTAGGTATTGAGCATAGGTGTCTTCCATTTTCTCGCATGCCTGCCCGAGCAGTAGCAAAACGACGGCTAACAGGAGAACCGACAAGGCATTTATTTTTTTCATCTTTTGCGTATTCGATATGTTCATTATTGATTGCGCTGTCCCCAAAGTGAGAGTTCATTGATATGAAGGAATCCAAATTCGCCCTGAATGGATGCCCAGTTGTCTATGTGCTTCCAAGCGAGATAACGAACAGCAGGAGCGTCCAAAACAAAGTCATATTCCTGACCTGCCGCGGCAACCGCCCGGTCGTCTGCCGAATTCTGACCAACGGGCAATCCCGATGGCTTTTCCATGACCTCATGCGCGATCAGTACCCAGCTATCCGGATCCTCGGGTGTGTTCGTACCCCATATTTCCCATTCATGTGGGTTGCCATGAGAGAAGTATCCGCCAGCAACAGAACGTTGCCAAATCTGGTAGCGGCTCAGCTTAATGGGCTCCCCCAAATCAAAGGGGATCCAGATGGGCATTTCGAGTCCCGATCTCGTGTGGAAAAAGCTACCGACATTGCCATCCCACAGGTTGGTAATCGGATAGGCACCGGAATAATCCAAACCTTCCAACATGGGATTTCCAGACACCGGTAGAATGCCCACTTGAGGCACTGGATAACGCCCCCGTACATCCCTCCAATTGGATTTGCTGATCTCCTCTTCATAAATCGGCGTGAGTTCGGTCACCAGCGTATCGGTATGATTGTCCCAACGATCCCTGACGAAAATCCCGAACCGATAAGGTTTTGATTCCAGTCCCCGCACGGCAAATTGATCTTTCGTCAATCCGCTGTAATGCGTGCCGATCTCCTCCCATTCATTCAATTCCTGATCCCACCGCAGGGTACCGACGACCACATTGCTGTTTACACTCCTGCTCGCTGCGTGCGGGTTTTCGAAATTGACCACGATACCACCGAATGTTTCCTGCACGTCCAGCGACTCGAACACCGAAAATACCGGCGCTTGCAGTGGTTTGATAACTGCCGTTACCGGAGAGGAGGTCTCCTCGGCACGGCTTACCGCATAGAGGGTCACTTCCCGCTCGTTCTCGTCGCCAAAGCCTTCCAGCACAATATTATTCGTCAGGTAAGACGCTTTCGATTCGACTTCTTCTCCGTTCAATAAATACACTGCCTTTACATAAAGCAGACTTTCATCGGACGGCAAAACGTAAGATATCCTGGCTCCTCCGGCCAGGTTTTCCACCCGGACGTCACTTACTGGCCCGGGGATACCGCCCCTCCGGTCAATCGGACCGAAATTGTCATCAGAACAGGACAGCAAGGCTAACACGCCCGCCAGGACAAGTATCAGCCGTATATAGAATTGTGTCATAACCCAGTTTTTTTTATTTATTGATATAAATTTTGCCAAAGGATTACCAACCCGGATTTTGTACCAGGTTTGCGTTGATTTGCAGTTCAGACAAGCGGATGGGCGAGAAGTAATCACGCATCGCGAACCGCTGATTGAACAGGAGCACCGGTCTGTAAAAGGATTCAGCATCGCGCTGCTCAATATCCCAACCGTGTACCGGCCCGTTCAGATTACCGCTGGTATGCGCAATCATCCATCGTTTGAGGTCCCAGTAACGATGACCTTCGAAAGCCAGTTCGTTGGTCCGTTCCTGCCGGATGATCTGCCGCAGGTTATTCCTATCCAGGTAGTACCCTGGCTGTGTGGAGTACTCATCCCAGGATTTCTCCAAAGGGGGGATACCGGCCCGTTCGCGTACCTTATTAATCCACTTGGAGACCTCCGCACTGTAGCCACCCACTTCATTGAGTGCTTCAGCATAAAGCAGGTACAGGTCGGCCATCCTGAACTCCGGCCAATTGTAAGCGTGGATATTTGTGGCCGGCAGCTGTGGTGTCTGCACTGTGCGGATGTCAACGAGTTTTTTGAGCTGGTAACTAGTGACGGAGTATCCGTTCACACCTTGCCGTGCGGAAAGTTCGCCTGACCTTCCCTGTATGTACAACATACCACTATTTCCGTCGTCTTCCAGGGTCACATCATAGTTGTTCGTGGCATTGCCGAACCAGATTCCGCGGTCGAATCCGACCGAGGCATAGAATCTGGGCTCCCGGTCATAGTGCAGCCTAACGGTTGCCTGCCCTTTTTTTATATAGTACCGGTCTTCCTCCGTCGCTGTGACGAGCGCTTCGTCGGACTGGGCCACCCAATCCCGGTCATATTCGATAGGTAGCCCCTTGTCCGTATAATATTGCCGGACCATCTTCAGCGTAGGCGCTACAGAACCCTTGGGGGTCACCGCCTCCACTCCGCGGTCGCCAGGAATAATCTGGGGCGAGAATAGGCGCTGAATATCACCGAGCCGGCTATTGGTCAGCGGCCATAGGACCTCCCGGTTGTTTTCTCGCTCGGTGACGGCCGTCCGGATATCCAACTGCGTCTTGATGGTGTCGTTGATGGTATAGGAAAAACTGCCGCCAAACCGGTGCAGGCCGAAACCTTGCGCTTCGCAAAATTCAACAGCCTCCCGGCAAGCGTCGGCCGCCCGTACCCATTTCTGCGGATCAGGTTCAGTATTGAACAGCTCGCGGCCTTGGTTGTCCTGCACGGTGAAGAAGCCAGGGTTGCCGCCGTTAAACAGCGGGCTGGCCGCCGTCACCAACACCTTGGCTTTTACCGCCAAAGCAATTGCGCGGGTGATTCGGCCAAGCTCCGTGTTTTCCAATCCTCCGATGTGATCGGGCAGGCTTTCATTGGCAATGGCCTCGTCAAGCAGTTCGACGATATACGCAAAACAATCATCCAGCGGTTCCCGATAGATTTTCACGTCCTCCGGTGATGATTCCAGCGGCAGATTGGTCCGGATCAGGGGAATAGGGCCGTACATTCGCACAAGAAAAAAATGGTAGTACGCCTTCAGGAACTTTACTTCGGCGATCCACCGTTCTTTTTCGTACTCTTCTAAGTTCACCACCTGGTCTATATTTTCCAAAAAAGTGTTACAGTCGCGGATGGCCTGGAAATAGGGTTTCCCTTGGTTAGCCCCATTCCAGTAATTCACCAGCGGATCCTGAATGTTCTGCATTCCCCTAGCCACATTGAACACCGACGCATTAAAGTCGCTGCCGGCTCCACCCATCTGCTGGAAGTACCAAACTTCATCTGCGGCGTTGAATCCGGCATTGAGGTCTACTCGACCATTATTGGGCAAATAGGAATAACATGTAAACAGATACCGTTCAGCCGACGAGCGTAGGTGAAACGCATAGTCGATGGTCGGTACATTGTCGGGTATGATATCAAGATAGTCCTTGCAGGCATTGAGCGACACCGCCAATAAAATGCCTGCGCTTATTCGAATAGCTTTCATGTAATCGATATTAGAAATCTAACTGTAAACCGATGTTCATCACACGTTGGATCGGATAGCCGAGCCCATTGCCGGCCATTTCGACATCCCAGTACTTAAATCCGGTGATGGTAAATAGGTTGGTTGCTGAGCCGTACAGCCGCAGGTTTTGCACTTGAATGCGCTCGACGAGCGACCTGGGAAAGGTATAACCCAGCTCTACACTCTTTAGCCTAAGGAACGCCCCATTTCGCATAAACCAGGTACTGGTCTGGTTGCTGTTGCTGTTGTAAACTGAAGACAATCGTGGCCACACCGCATACAGATCCCTGTTTTCCTCGGACCAATAGCTATCGGCATAAACCTTGAGCAATTGGTTCTGCAGCTGTTTACCGGCTAGGAAACCTGCGTCAATCTCTGCCTGCGAACGGTAATTGATAAAAGGAGACGTTGCATTGACGTCTATCCAAAAAGAGGAGCGCGCCGACCCTTGGAAGAACGCTGAAAAGTCGACAGACTTGTACCGTGTGGAGAAGCCGAAGCCATAAACGATTTCAGGTACCGTAGGGAAGCCGATTGGAACCTGATCCAATGAATTGATGACACCGTCCCCGTTGATATCGCGGTATTTGATATCGCCACCACGGGTTATGAAATCGCCGAAGTTCTGTACCGGCGAACTCGCCACTTCATAATCATCGACGAAAAGCCGTTCGGCGATATATCCCCAGCGCTGCGACGTGGAATGCCCTTTTCGGTATAACCAAGGCTCAGCATAGGACGGTTCTTCAAACGCTTCGTAGCGGTTTTGGGAAAAAGTGAAGTTGCCTCGGAACGAGAGGTAGAAGTCCGGCCCGAAATTGTTGCTGTAATCCAGCTGGAGGTCGGTAGACCGGGACTTTACTTCACCTACGTTGGCCCTCGGCGTGGCCTGCAAGCCCATGGTAGCAGGTATGGACGCTCGATTCATCAGGATGTTGTACCGATGATCCATGAAGTACTCGGCTATGAGGTTAAATCGTCCTCCCAGTCCCAGCTCCAAACCGAATGTGGTGTTGCGGGAAGTCTCCCAGGTGATTGCTGGATTGGCATAGCGGCTGATGCTGTACCCCGCGCCCCCATAGCCTGCATTGGTGCCAAATTGGTATCCATACCCACCCTCATTCATGTTGACCTCCGATAGGTAAAAGAAACGGTCACTGGCACTACCGATGGCGTCGTTGCCGACCAGCCCGATGTTGGCGCGTACCCGCAACTTATTGATGAATGACGACAGCGGCTCGAAAAAATGTTCGTTTGAGATGGCCCAAGCAACACCTGCCGATGGGAAAAAGCCGTAGCGGTTTTGCGCTGAAAATCGCTCGGATCCATTGTAGCCGAAGTTAAACTCGACGAAATAACGGCTGTCATAATTGTAAGTGGCCCGACCGGAGACGCCAAGGTTGCGATACGGCAATGACTCCTGCAACGTTTCCGCATTGCTCTCTGTTTCGGATCTCATCACCAAAATGCCCATGGCCGAGACATTGTGCTTTTCCGCAAACGAACGGTTGTAGTTCAAAGCTGTCTGTAAGTGAAATACAGCATTTACCGTCTCATCGCCGCGCACGAAATCCAACCAGTCGGTGCCACCACCGGAAGATGCAGGGCCGTCGTTAAGGGGTATCAATTGGTAGGTGTTGGTCAGCTTATCGTAGTAATTCATGGCGTATATAAACGGGATGTATTGCCTCCCTACCGATGCATAAGCTCGCCGATTGGTGTTCATCATTCCGTTGAACGATAGCCCCTCGGTAATGAAGTGAAGATCCTGGTCGAGTTCTACCTGTGCAACCATCAGCGACCGGCTGTACTCGCGGTACCCTTTCACCATTTCGGCATAAGGATTTACCGCGTTTCCGGCCAACGTGTTGCCAAACTTGATGTGATTCAGCCCCCTGTCGTCAGGGGTTTCTGGATAATACGGAAGAAAGCGAGTCTGCGGAGCCCGCATCACCATCTTGAAGATATCTTCACCGCCGGATAGCGGTCCGCTGTAGTCGTCGAAGTTTCCGTTAAGACGAACACCCACTTTGGTCGATTTGGATACGTTGATGTTGATATTCGCCCGGAGGTTGTATGAATTGAGATCCACATTGGAATTGAAATTGTTCCTCGGGTCTACCTTTAAGACGCCATTGTCTCGGTTGTACGTGCCGGCGACGTAGTAGGTCATCGCCTGCCCGCCCCCGCTCAGGTTGAAATTATACCGTTGATTCAGCGTATAGTCTTTAAACAACGCTTCTTGCCAGTCCACTTGCGGGAAGGCGATGGGGTTGGTTCCTGCAATGGTATTGTCAATCTGACTCTGAGGATAGATGATCTCGCCCAGCGGATCGCGGGTAAGCACCGCCTCGTTGCTCAGCCGCATGTATGTGATGGGATCCGCCAGTTTCACTTGCCGTGTAGGTGCTGAAATGGAGTTTTCTGCCCGGAAACTGATACGGGGTTTGCCTTCCGCACCGCCCTTGGTAGTGACCAGAATGACACCATTGGCGCCCCTGGCGCCGTATACTGCGCTTGCCGTAGCATCTTTCAAGATAGAAAACTCCTTGATATCGTCCGGTTGCAGCCGCGCCAGGTCCGTTGTCGTATATTCCATCCCGTCAATCAGGATCAGCGGAGATTGTCGGTACCCGAAGGTGGTGGCACCCCGGATAAAAAACTGCGCGTCATCTGCACCCGGCTCCCCGCTACGCTGGTAAGCGATCATACCGGCCACCCGGCCCGCTAAGGCCGTTGTCAGATTGCTCGAAGGAACTTTCAACTCCCCTGGGTTTATTGTGGTAATGGAGCCGATCACTGACTCCTTTTTTTGGGTACCGTATCCAACCACCACAACTTCGTCCAAGCCGCTTTGGTCTACGTTCATCAACACGTCAATCACTTTTTTCCCGCTCACCGGTATTTCCATGGTTTCGAATCCCACCATGCTGAAGACCAACACGACCTCGCCTTGGGGTATTTCCAGTACATACTTGCCGTTCAGGTCGGTTGTGGTGCCGATAGACGGCCTGCCTTTGACGAATACCGAAACACCGGTCATGGGACCGACCGAATCGGTGACGGTACCAATGACAGTCAGGTCTTGCTTGGTCAAGCTGTTGTAATACCTGGGGCGGCGAGTCGACCGGATGGTGATCACGTCTGTCCGCATTCGGTAAGCGATATCCTTGCCTTCGAACAACCGGTCCAGTACATTGTCCAGGCTTTCATTTTTCACGTGCAATGAAACCGGATTCATCTGCTCGAAAATACGTTCATTGTATAAGAAACGATAGTTGGTCTGCTTCTGTAGCTCATCGAAAACATCTTTGATATCTGCCTTTTCGACAACGAGTGTTACCAACTGTGCCTTGCTCGTGGCATGGGCGCCTAATGCCAGCGCCAGGGTTAAAAACATAACCAGTTTCATGATCCTGAAAATTAGCGGATATTGAATGTTACTGGTCGAGGCAAGTCCAAAACTTGCCTGTTCCAAGTTTTTGACTTGTGTCAAATATTTCATACTTTCGTCACAAATAAAGGGTTACTATTATACCATTGAATTCTACTGATTCTCTGTTGATAGCCCTTCTGTATTGCCGGAAGTGGTGGCTCACTTCCGGCGTTTTTTTTGGGGCTTACTTAGGAGTTGTTTGTACGTTTATTATCCCATGCTGTTAGTGTTTAAGTGAACGTAATTTTACTTTAGTGGTTATTTGATACGATGACATTCCTTCCATCAATCTCGAATCGCAGGTCGCTTACATCAGCGAGCATGCGTAATACACCGCCCAATGTGGAGTTGCGCGGTACACTACCGCTGTAAACATCTTGCTGTATCTTGCCTTCGTAATGCACCTGTACCTGATACCAGCGCGCAATCTGTTCCATGATGGTTTGTATATGGTTGCCGTCGAAAACAAAATATCCGTCTTTCCATGCGGTGACTCGTTCCAGGTTGGCCGGCAGCACATCGATACCCGTCGGCTTGCACACAGCCTGTTGACCCGGGGTGAGCAGGCGGACCGAACGTGTATCCATAATCTTGACGGCCCCTTCAACCAAAGTAGCCTGCACCTCTTCGGAGTATGCAGAAACGTTAAACCGGGTACCAACCACTTCGATGGTTTTTCCTTCAGCCTCGACAAAAAAGGGACGATTGGGGTCTTTAGCTACGTCAAAAAAGGCTTCGCCATCCAAGAAGACGCGCCGCTCGTTGCCACTAAACTGAACTGGAAATTTTAAAGTTGAGCCAGAATTGACCCATACGACGGTGCCGTCGGCCAGCGTCACTTTATATTGCCCTGCGTAAGGAACCCTGATTTCATTGAAATGCGAAGGGTCAACACCGTTTTGCTGCAGGTAGCTAAGCATTCCGTTTTTCGTTTGGGAAATGGCGTGTTTTCCCTCTTTGATAGACCGTTCGGATTGGTCCAGCGATACCGTCTTGCCATTGGATAGCACGAGTGTTGCCCGGTCATCCCCTGGTAGTACATCGTTTTTGAAGCCAAATTGGCTGTCTGCTATGACACGGCCATCTTGTCGGCTGCTATACCACCACATCGCCATTGCCACCGCAGCGACCAATGCCGCTGCCCGGTAAAGCCATTTCCAGTTAGCCATTCTTCTTTGCGTACGATTATGCGCTGAACTGTGCGGCGCTGTCCGTGCATGCACCTTTTCCCAGGCAGCGGTCACGTTCAGTCGTTCGGCATAGGCAAAGTCTTTTTGCAAAGCACTCGTGTTCCGGTAATAGTCCAGTAACTTTTGTTTTGCCGGATCGGAAGCAACGGACTGCAAAAAAACACGCTCTTCGTCCGGAGTAAGTTCCATCCGCAAGTACCTTAATAGTGATTGGGAGAAATCAAGCGCCTCTTTTTCGTCCATGATATATGTTCCGCTTTTATCCTAAGACACGGACATACCGAAAGTGGGTGGAACGGAAAAACAACTTTTTTAAAAAAGTAGGATAGGAAGCAACAAGCTCATGGCTTGCGGGCTTAGGTAAGTCCGCAATAAGGATAGCGCACGTTGTTTTTGACTTTTCACCGTATTGATGCTGATGTTGAGTTCATGTGCAATCTGCGGGTTGTTCAGCCCTTCGAAAAAGCCCAAGCGAATCACCATGCGGCATCCTTCAGGCAGTTGCCGCAATGCTTGGTGTATTTCGCCAACAACTTCGGCATGAATCATCGACGAAAGGGCGTGGTGTTCTTCGAAGACTTCCGAAGGCCTTGTCGCTTCGTACCGCTCGGTGACCTTTTCGTGCCTGAGCCTGTTCAAGCAGGCATTCTTGACGGATTGATAAAGGAATGCCTTGATTGATTCTGGCCGATTTGAAACCGATGTATGCCGTTCGATATAGGCTACGAAAACATCTTGCACCACATCCTCAACGATATCTACATCGCCTAGAAAACGCCGAGCAAAATCACACAGCCGGGTATAGTATGCTTCGAACAAAGACTGTTGAGACAGTAACTGTTCCTTGGATTCGTATATTGTCGATGCATTATCGTTGGTGTCCATACGCCGTGCCGCTGCTCATGGTCTAGTACGGCGCCAAAGGTAGCTGGGTAATGTTATCCAAGCGTTAATTTACATTAAAGAAAACCATAAGCTCATCGTTTGAAATAGCGGGAGGAGGTATATCCACATCCATTATCACCTTAATAAGTTATCTCAACCCTTCTGAAATCATTCAGCCTACCTTTAAACGCGCTAAAGTCGCTCGGCCGGGGCATGCTTAAGGATTTGAGTTTACCCTCCTCGTCAAATAAGATATAGCGTGGTATACCTTGCCCTCCTGCAATGTTCAAAAACTCGAATAGGGGAGAGTCTTTAGACTGTAAAATATAGTTTGCTTTTTGTCTGTCCGGCATGTTCCAGCTCAGCAAGACACGGAACGCACCAGCTTGCCCATATATCAATTAGTAAATAGCGGCCCTTATGGGCGTCAAGGATCTGGCGCATGGAAAGCTCGTTCCCCTGATCATCCGTCAAAACGGCATTGAGTGCCTTGTCCGGAAGCTGCTGATTTAGTTTGTTGACATAATCGAGGCTGCCCAATACCCATTGTTTATATACCGTATCCGTAATTTGTGAGGCAATTTTTTGTGTAACGCTGGTATACTCCAATTTGTGAGTCGGCGGCTTATCCGAAAACACTCCGGAATATTTGGCTGCCAGGGAACCCAATAAAAATTCCCTGATGCGGTTTTCGAAATGTTCATCTACATAATCTATATTTCGTTCAAATTCCTCCATTTCGGTCAACGAGCTATCTTTTCCTACGGGAAGTGGGACGGTTAGCCCCAGTGTAAAAAAGCGGGAGCTAAGCAAATCGTCATTGGCCAATTCCACGTGCTGAAGCCTAATTTCCTGCATGGCCAGCGATTGGTCCTGTTTGCCGAATTTCCTCATGAAATTCGTTAAATCCGCGATGTATTTGGCTTTAATTTCTTCCTTAAACACATCGGCAAATGACGCGGACAGCATGGGGTCGCCGGCCGCACCTTCCAATAACGAATCTACGGCGTGGCCAATGCCCTGATATGCCGACTTGAAATCACCAAACGTTTGGATGTCCTTGCTATATAAATCATCTTCCCAACTTTTTAGTTGGCGGTAGACATTGTAATGGAAAGCATGTTCCCCGGAAAAATAAAAGGGGTAATCGGCATTCCGGTCGATTTCAACGCGTAGGCTGTCATTCGGTGAAACCCACGATTTGTGGGCGAATCCCCTGCTTGGCATTTGGAAATCTACGGATACAGGACGCGTCGCCGGAATAACAAGTGTGAATACACTGTCATTCTGATAATGAGCATGAGCGATGGTTGACGCAGGCTGATAACGTGCATCAAATGTAGGGTTCCACCGCGTGACTAAAACCGGTGTGCGTTTATGCAGTTTATCAATACCAGAAATGACTGCCGTTTGGGCAGTAGACCGATGAGATCCAAAGCAAGGCACCATAAATAATACCAGTAGTTTCAGGAGATTCGATCTATGACTCATGAATATGCATTTTGTACGCAAAAAATATAACGCGTGGCTTTGTTTAAGACGTCTAAACCATATTTCTTTTGCTTGATTGTTTATTCAGCTTGTATAGCTTGACTGTTTATTTGGTATTGATAGTTTTCCAAAGAAGACCTTGATTGAAACGAAGGTAAGACTTTTGTTAACGATGTTCCAGCAGTTTTGCCGGCTATCGAGAAATTTAATAATTTGTTAAAATAAATTTTACTCCCCATAGAATATGGTAGGCAATTTGCCAGTTTGGATTGCCGTATTCTTCGGTATTCCACTGTTCTTCCGGTACTTTGCTTATCGCTTGGCGAAGCATGCCAAGGCTTGCTTTGTACTGCGAAGCAAGGATGTCTGCAATAACGTTATGTTCAAATCAAGCGGCTTCTGCCAAGCAATTTTTCAACGTCATGAGCGGGGTGTTCTTTTTCATTTCTTTTCCGCCGTATCCCGTATTTGTGCAGGATAGCGTTCGCCTACGATGCGAATAGTCGCCAATGCCGCATTGATTTTGTTCAAGTCGTCAGCAGTCAATGAAATGTCAGCACCACCCATGTTTTCTTGCAGCCGATGTAACTTTGATGTCCCAGGAATTGGAACAATGAATGGCTTCTGGGCCAACAGCCAACCCAACGCTATTTGCGCAGGCGTAGCGTTTTTTTCCTCCGCAATGGAAACCACTAAATCAACCAATGCCTGGTTGGCGGCTCTGTTTTCCCTGCTGAAACGAGGCAACATATTCCTGGTATCCGCCTTGTCCAACTCCACCTCTGCGTTGATTGTTCCTGTCAGGAATCCTTTGCCTAAGGGACTGAAAGGAACAAAACCAATTCCTAATTCCTCCAATACGGGGATAATTTCATTTTCGGGTTCGCGATAGAACATGGAATACTCGCTCTGCAAAGCTGTCACAGGCAAAACAGCGTGCGCCTTTCGGATGATATCCGCGTTTATCTCACATAGACCAAAATACTTTACTTTTCCCTGTTGGATCAACTCTTTTACTGTGCCTGCAACATCCTCAATGGGGACGTTGGGGTCAAACCGATGTTGGTAAAGCAAATCAATGCAGTCGGTCTTCAGGCGTTTTAAAGATGATTCTGCCGCGGCTTTGATGGTTTCCGGGCGGCTGTCCAGTCCCAACCTTACATTTCCGTCTTTAAAGCCAAACTTGGTTGCAATTACAACCCCCTTACGCAAAGGCTCCAGTGCTTCACCAACCAAGAGTTCGTTGTCGCCATAACCCTGTGCCGTGTCAAAAAGCGTTATGCCCTGTTCAACTGCTGAACGGATTAGCCTGATGCTTTCTTCTTTGGCAGGTGCATTCGGAAAGCTCAATCCCATGCAACCATACCCCAATGCAGATACTTCCAGTCCGCTAATTCCTAATTTTCTTGATTCCATTTTTTTACTGATTTTTAATTTGATACCACAAAGGTTGCTCAATAAAAAATGAAACCATTTGCCATATGGCAAAAAGCAATTTTAGCGGATATTTTTTCGTATTCTGCTTAAGGAAGATTGGGTTATTCCCAGGTATGACGCAATATAAGACAACGGAATACGATTGATCAGCGTTGGAAATTTTTCGATAAAATCAAGGTAGCGGGTGGTGGCATCCTGGGAAACCAAATTACTTCTCCTTTCTAATTTTTCCCTATGATGTTTTGCCGTTATTTTGTGGACGATACTATCCCAATCGACAATAGTTTCGGAAATTTCGTTCCAATTTTTTTTTGAGAATATGACAAGCTCGCAGTCTGTCATGGCTTGCAGGTATTCTGAGGGTACGTAATTCCCCTCAAAGGCAGGGCCATCCAGAATCAGGTGGTTCTCATCTATAAAATATCGGGTATTTTCCTCACCTTTATTGGTGTAATAATAAACCCGAAGCACGCCGGCTGTAAGAAAACCAATGCGTCTTACCATCTTTCCGGCTTCCCAATAATAGTCGTCTTTGCCAAGCGCTAACACTGTTGCTTTGCTTGAAACAAGGTCAATTTGCTGTTGGTTTAAATTCCCAAACTGTAAAATGTATTCAATAAACCTCTCCATTCCACAAAGTTAGCAATCGTTAGTTAGGGACATTTGTCATTCGGCAAAAACATAGTCATTTACACGTATGGTTCTCACTGCCCAACCGTTGAAGCATTGTATCCGAATCTTTGTTTGAACGAAGCAGAAAAGTGCGAAAAGTTCTCAAACCCGACTTGCAAATAAACTTCCGAAGGTCTCTGTCTTAATTCTGAAATTAAAAAATGTGCTTTATCTAAACGCCTGTCCTTTAACCATCTTTCAGGTGTTTGGTGGAACGCTTTTTTAAAATCCCTTTTAAAGGTTGACATACTTCTTCCTGTTAATTTTGCGAATTGTTTTATCGGCACATTGTAGGTGAAATGGCTGTTCATGAAGGTTTCCAAATCGATTTTGAAAGGTTCACTGAAGTCAAACAGCAATTCTTTTAATCCGGGATCATGAGACAGCAGAAGTTCAATCGCCTCTTTCGTTTTCAGTTCTGATAATCGTTTAGTTAACTGTCCTGGCTGTTCGAAATAGGGAAGAAGCGAATCAAAAAATCCTGAGATAAAATGATTTTGATTGAGTTTAAGCATCGTTTTCCCTGTGTAGGGCGACGTTGCGGCAAGTCCATTCGCAGCACTGTATCTTCTTAACGTTTCCTGGTCTAAAATGATACCTACGGACTTAAAAGGCTTTCCGTCAGCCGAAGGGATTTTAACCGTTTTGGCTAACTGATTCCTTTTTAGCAATCCTATTGTTCCCGGAGTATATCGTTGTGTTTCTTCATTGTTGTAGACACGCCCTTCTCCTGATAGAAGCATCGACAATGTATGTTCACTCCAAAATTGCTCTTGGCTAAACTGTTGCTTACTCGTGTAAGAAAGCAATATATTATGCTGAACAATGTCTATCGTTTCCATTTCACTTGGTACTACTTTATTTGACTTGCGAGAATTTTATCCATTAACTTATCTGAGGTTATTTTCTTGACAAAAAGAATGGGCTTAGCCAAGTAACCTTTTGCATATCTCGCTTTTGGACTTTTTGATTCAATGGCCTTCTTGATCAGTTCCGCAATAATAATAGGGTCGGAACTTTTATCATCACTGTTTTTAATCATATTTGCAAATTTTGATACCATGTCTTTGTATGCTCCATTGCCTGATGTCTTCATCAGATTATCATAGGCGATATTGCTCCATTCTGATTTAATGGCTCCCGGTTCAATAAGAATAACATCAATACCGAAAGGTTTGACTTCGTTTCTCAAACTATCACTCAAGCCTTCCAATGCGAATTTACTGGCGTGATACCAACCCCCTAAGGGGCCGGCCAATTTTCCACCAACCGAAGATATATTTACAATTTTTCCAAATTTATTCCTGCGCATATAAGGCAACACCAATTGTGTAAGCCTCATGGCTCCAAAGACATTGACCTCCAACTGATGTTTAGCGTCGTTGATGGAAACATCTTCGATGGCACCGTGCGAACCAAACCCTGCACTGTTGACCAAAATATCAATCCGTCCACCGGTTTCTGCTAAAATGTGCTTGACACAAGCTGTAATTGTTTCATCCTTGGTTACATCTAAAACAATAGGATTGACCCCGAATGCCTTTAAATCTTCCAATCTTTCTTGTCTACGCGCCGCCCCATATACTTCATAACCGTTTTGCGCCAATAGTTTTGCGGTTTCTTTGCCCATCCCTGCAGATGCCCCAGTGATTAATACGACTTTTTTCATCTTTTCTAAGTTTTATTTTCAATAATGGCGCAAAGTTAGAACTCTTTTAGGCGATGCATTTTGCTCACAGGTTCAAATCTCTTTGCATAGAAGCTCAACATTTTTTGGTTTTGAAAAAAGCCCTGACGTTCAGCGAGGTTTTGTGATCCGCTGGTACAGGTACTCGAACGCTTTTTTGAAGGTTTGAGGCGATTGAGTCAATTAAAAGATGTACACTGCGACGAAAGAAGATTTTTGTTTAACAGCTTGAAAAATTCTTGTTTATAGGCACTGCCTATTGGGATTAGACGCTCCTCATCTAACATCCTTACGCAATTGCCTTCTATCGTAATTAAGTGCGCAAATGAGATAATAAACGATTTGTGGAGCCTGATAAAGCCGCTATTGGACAGTCTATCATCTAATTCTTTTAGGCTCATATAGGTGATGATGCGTTGTCGCTTGACTTGGTGGATGTATCCGCCCTATGAACTACATGTTTGATTTTTGAACTATCTTTTTATAGTTCTGCGGGTATAAGTCTTTGAGGTTTTTGTGGTTGATGGACATGATGTTTTCCAGCGTGTATTTGAGCCATTGGAAGGGGTTGACCTCATGTTTCCTGCAGATGGCGAAGAAGGAATAGATCATGGCTGCCCGCTGCGCCGCTTCGTGGCTTCCGGCGAACAGGTAATTTTTCCGGCCAAGGGCAACCCCACGAAGCGCATTTTCGCATAGGTTATTATCTATCTGCAGGTTCCCGTCATACAGGTAAGCCGACAGCCCGTCCCA
>NZ_FUYS01000020.1 GCF_900168055.1 Parapedobacter luteus | reverse complement strand
ATGGTGATGACCTGTTCCCAGTAGTGTGCGACCTCATGCAGGCCGTATGTGCGGGCGATGTAGACCAGGTTGAGGATGTCCTTCTGGAAGCATGAGCCGCCGAAACCGACGGAAGCCTTGAGGAACTTTGGTCCGATTCGGCTGTCTGTACCGATTGCGCGGGCCACCTCGTCGACGTTAGCCCCGGTTCGTTCGCAGAGTTCGGAGATGGCGTTGATGGAGGATACGCGCTGTGCGAGGAAAGCGTTTGCGGTGAGCTTGGAGAGCTCGGAAGACCAGAGGTTGGTGGTGAGGATACGTTCGGGGGGCACCCAGGAAGCGTATACATCCACCAGGGCCTGGACGGCCTCGGGGTTTTCCCCTCCGATGAGCACCCGGTCTGGGTTATGGAGGTCCTGTATGGCGGTTCCTTCGGCGAGGAACTCAGGGTTTGAGAGGATATGGAAGCTGACTCCGTTTCCGGTGTTGTGGAGGATGCTTTTCAAGGCCTCGGCGGTACGCACGGGGAGTGTTGATTTTTCCACGATTATCTTATCGGAGGTGGCTGCTGCTGCGATCTGGCGTGCGCAGAGTTCGATGTATTTCAGGTCGGCGGCCATGCCCTTGCCCTTGCCGTAGGTTTTGGTGGGCGTATTCACCGAGATGAAGATCATGTCTGCCTCATCGATGGCGCGGTCTCCTTCGGTCGTGAAGAACAAATTACGGCCGCGTGCTTCGCCGACGACTTCGGCGAGTCCGGGTTCGTACACGGGGAGCTTCGAAAGGTCGGGGTCATTCCAGGCCGCGATGCGTTTTTCGTTGATGTCTACGATGGTGACGGTGATGTGTGGGCATTTCTGGGCAATGACAGACATGGTGGGACCACCCACATAACCGCTGCCAAGGCAGCAGATTTTAGTGACTTTCATGGGATAAGATAACTTTAAATGAACCTATTTATTTATTTTATTCTATTTATTTCATACCGGATGCCAAACAATCCGCCGACGTTGTTGTAAAACCCGCCGGCGTCGTATGCAATGCCTGCTGACAGGCGCAGACCTGGGATGCGTGCAATATCCGCGGCTACTTCGTGTAAGGTGTAAACCTGATTCTGAGGCGAAGTACTAACAAAGTTACTGTGCGTGCCGAAGTTGCGGGTATAGGTCAGCATCGTTCTTCCACTAATACCGGGCGCATAACGGTGCAACATGCCGATATGGCCGCCAACAATGCGGTTGTTGATAAAGTTTCTATTTCCCCAGAACGGAGTGTTGTCGTATCGCCAATAAATCGGGGTGACAGGTAAAAAATTCGAACCGCGATATCGGTTGAGAAACAACGGCGTTCCAACACTACGAAAATCATATTCCCAGCCATTGGCATACACACCGTTGTTGTAATAACTTTGCAGTTCAGCATCCTGGAAGCTCTCCATCTGCTTGGTATAAATGAATTCAAACAGCAGGCGATCCAGCCAAGCGTGGTTTTTAAGAGTCACATTGAGGCCACCGACGCGATCGATATTCCGGATGTCGATACCCATGCCGCTTTCAAAAGGGACTTGGAAATACATGTGGAACAATGCATCATCGGTATCCAAATCGCCACCGAATTCAACCAGTCCGCGGTGGTCTCCCGCTCTATTGGGCAGCCTTCCTTCCGGTACACTGCCATCGTTCGCTTCTTTCACAAAGAGCACATTAAAGAAACCGCCCCATGAACGGTCCAGTTCCCAGCTTCCACGTCTACCCCCCCACACGGCAAAGTGCTGTACACCACCATATACCTTAAACGGACCTGGCCCAAGCCGCAGGTATAACGTTTTTTCATGCAGCCAAGCGTCTTTCATCGATTGGTTGTCTCCCATCCATCCGTGACTGATCAGCCCTTTGACCTGCAGCCAGTCATTGGTGAAAGGTACAGGGACATAGTCGGGAAAAGCGAAGCCCACTTTTGGAATAGGCAACGCATTGCCACTGATACCTAATGAACCGGTAGACAGCAGGGGATCTACCTCTCCCATGACCTCCTCGTAGCGGCCACCTCGAACTTCCAGCACACCATATCGCGCTTTCAAATAACCCTGTTGGATGACCAGATGGCCGAAATGGTGATTATTGACCACGTTTGCACCATATTCCAGCCGGAAAGTGTGCTTGCCGCCGGAAAAGGTATGGGTATTCCACGCGCCAATATAGGTGGCGACATCTTCACCTTTTTCGCTTAGCAACCCAAACCGGTTTGATTCTATCCAAAGCGGTTGGAAGCCTTCAGCGGCTATGGTGGCCGTGGTGCCTACCCGAAGTTTCAGGGAGTCCGTACGTTGAGACAACGCAATTGTCGGTAGGATTAGGAAGAAGAGACTAAGTTTGCTTTTCATGGGAGGTCAACCTAACTAAGTTTCGTTCAAATTCCTGTAATACTTGTTCTTTACTCAAAAAGCGTTCCGCATATTGCCGGGCACGTTCGCGGTACAAGGTCACGTCAGTACTCAGCGCTTGCTGTAAGCCGTCCGCCAATGCCTCAGCGGATTCCGGCTCAATGAGGATACCCAATTGATGGGTGTCTACTATTTCATACAGTGAGGTGCCGGGTACCGCGGAGACGAGCGAGAAGCCGCCCGAGGCAAGTATTCCGGTAAGTTTACTGGGCATCACCAAGTCGGATGCCGATTTCTTTTGTAATACGAGGTGCACATCGGCCGTGGCTAATAGGGCCGATAGTTTTTCGTATGGCTGCAAAGGGTAGAAGCGTATTTGCTTCAATCTGGCCTGTTCGGCCATAGCTTTAAGCCGGTCGCGTGCACCGCCTGAACCGCAGATAATAAAATGCACGTCTGGCCTATCACTGAATCGCTTGGCCGCATCGATGATGATTTCCAGTCCCTGTTTCTCACCCAAATTGCCGGAATATAGTACCACTTTGTCATTTAATGGTATTCCCCACTCGCCCCTTAATGATTGTGTTTTTTGGAGCGGTTGGATGGCTTGTTCGTCTACCCAATTGGGAAACATGAGGTAGTCGCTCTCCGATATCCCCTTGGCCAGTATCTTTTTTTTCATGCCCAAGCTGATGGATGAAACGGCATCGCTACGATTTAAGAGGTATTTTTCAGCCCTAAACATGAGGCGGATCAAGCGTTTATTTGTTATCATGCCAAGCTCTTTTGCTGCGTCGACTTGCAAATCTTGGATATGCGTAATCAGTTTGGCACCCTTCAGCTTAGCGTAAAACAATGCATAGAAGCCCAAATGAAAGGGAGGGGTAATGTTGATAACTAAGTCATATCTTTTTTTTATCAATAGACCAAACCATTTGGGAAACACGCCACCCAGGAAAGAAAATTCATGGATAATGCGCTTTTTTGCGGTCACCTCTTTCGGCACATACAGGGGGACCCGATGTACGTTTGCCCCGTCTATACGTTCGGTTATCCACGCCGGCTTTTTATAGTGTACGGGGACCTCCCACGCTGGATAATAGGGCTTGGCGGTGACCACGGTCACCTCGTGCCCCCGTGCAGCCAGCCACGCACCCATTTCACCGGTATATTTGCCGATGCCCGTAAGTTCAGGGGAATAATTAATGCCGAAAATCAGGATACGCATATGTTTGAAAACGCTTATTGTTCAATAGTGTTTGCAGCAAACCGGCACCAATCAGTCCGCCAAAGGTATTTAATAGCAAGTCGTCAACGTCGGTAACACCGATGCCCCAGTAGTATTGATTGATTTCTATACATAAACTCGCACCTGCCGAAAGCACAACCAACTTTTTCCATGAACTGACTTGAAAGATAAAAAACAAAAAAAAGGGAAAAGGTATGAACAGCACGATATTGCCAAACAGGTCGAGGTAAAATTCGTTGAAACTGTGGGAAAAGGGCTCCCACTTCGGCCAGTTCTCTACCTTAACATACAAAGGCATCCAATTTCCTATCTCACGTATTTCGTTGGCGTCATAATACCACCTTCTTCGCGCACCGAACACCGTATAGGCAAGCAAGTGCGTGTAAAGTATGCTTGTCAATTTGAGAAATATGTTTACATATACCCTCATCGATTTAATTAGCTCTTTTCCTTTATTTTACAATAAATTTCTGTGAAATATGCCATTTTGAGCACAGCAAAGGCAAACCCCCGGGCACCGTCCAAGAAGCCGCCCATTAAAAAGAAACTTCCGAAAAAGAAGGCGGGGCCTATCAGTGGTGTTCGCAGCAAGCGATATTTAATACGTTGTTTCTTAGTTAGCAAGGCCTTATTCGCGGCGGTCATCATTTTCAAGTATCGCGCCGCCTCCCAGCTGGAATATTCGTTATGCTTATTGACATAGTGCGCCACGCCCCGAAAATCGCGGTGGTCAATTTTTGCTTTAATAATCCCGACATCGCCGGTGAGTATGGGGTGTTCGTGGATTTCCATATCGAGATGGCTCCATTGTTTTTCATCGATATATTCGTATTCACCTGTGCCGACCCGGAAGAGGGCAAGCTTCTTCAACGGGTAGCCGCCTTTCAGCTTTTTGCCCATGAAGTATACGGTATAATTTAGCCAATAGCCCACTTTGGTGGTATCGGCAAGCGCTTTTTCAACAGCCCGCTTGAATGTTGGTGTGAGGTACTCATCCGCGTCAAGAAACAATACCCATTCGGTAGCGGGTGTATGGTTGCGCAGGTACCAATTGCGTTTTTTGGGGAATTGTCCATCCCACTGGAAGTTGATGTAAGTGGCACCATAGTTCTCCGCGATTGTCCTCGTGCGGTCGGTACTCCCCGAATCGACGAGAACAACCTGTTGCGCGAAATCTTGACCAATGGCTTCAAGGCAGCCCGGAAGGTTTTTCTCTTCATTTTTTGCAGGAATGACGATGGTCAAGTCCAATTTCATACAAAAACATTTTTTTACTAATCCAACATAACGCGCTCTTTTAGCGGCTTGCAGGGAAACCCCGAGCAAACCATCCAACGCCCCGTATCTTTGGTTACCACCGATCGGGCCCCTACCACGGATCCTTCGCCAATGGTTACACCGGGGTGAATAAACACTTGCGTAGCCACCCACGCATAATCTTCAATAATAATTGGCAAGGCAACAAGGGGGAAGCCCCGTTTCATGTAATCGTGCGTTCCGGTACAGACGTACGTACCTTGTGAAATCACTACCCGATTGCCAATGTTTATCGGCGCCTGGCTGTATAGGGTGACATCGTCGGCGACGCCGCTTTCGTCGCCAATCTTGACCATCCAAGGCGCCCAGATTTTCGCCCGGGGATATACATGTACGCCTCTGCCGATTTTTGCTCCAAATAGACGGAGCAAAAAGGCCCGCCATATATGGAAGGGGCGGGGCGAATAGCGGAAGAAAAGCAAATACACGATATTCCACAACACCCGGCTTATGCGGTTGCGCAAGGAAAACGATGGCCCTGTGTATGTGTCAGTATTATAAGACATCGTTATATTGATTTTAATGCATTAACCATTCGGATAGCGGCCTTCTCCATGGTGAAGATAGCTTCATACGTGCGTTTTGCCGAAGCCGCCATTGCTGTTTTTTCGGGTTGCGCCAATTGAAACCAATGCGCTAACATTGTATACACACCTTCTTCGGTGTCGGTGTCAACCAGTCCGCCACCACCAGCTTTAATTTCCCGCCAGATATTTACTTTATTGCTAATGAGCACGGGTTTTTCGCAGGCCATTGCCTCTGCAATGGCGATGCCAAAATTTTCCTGATGGCTGGGCAGTATAAATGCCTCACAGCCATAAATCGCCCCCCATTTTGCCGCACCGGTAAGCATACCGGTAAATAGAATTTGGGTGTTAGATTGGGCAAGCGATATCATTTCCTTTCCATAGGCGGTGTCCAATCCGGGGCCGGCGATCACCAGCGCGGGTAAGTCGCCTTTTTCACTAAGCAGCTTGAGGTACGCGTTGACGAGTAAATCTACACCCTTTTTTTCATGGATGCGGCTGAGGAACAACCAGTATGGTTGTTCGAGTTTTATTGAGCAAGCCGAATGGAAGGCATGTGTTAACTTGGTCGTGTAAGGCGGAGGTGGCTGGATACCATAGCCAATATTTAATTCTCTTTTGGGGTGGTATAAGTCGAACGTCTCACGAGCCAAAAGCAACTCTTGTTCACAGGTAAACAACAGCCCATCGACGCCGTTGACTACATGCCGTTCAATAAAACTCCAGAAAAACCAATTCCGGATAGCTTTCAATCGTCGGCCACGAGCCTTTTGAAAATAGGGGTCAAGCATCCCGTGTGGCATAACGAAGAGCTTAGGAGCGGTTCCCTTTTGCTTCCGATACTGTTTTAATGCTTGGTAGGTACCATAGCTGTTGTGCAGCCAGATCCCATGGATGATGACCGCATCAAAGCGATGAAAATGGCGCTGCAGCCACGGTGCTAAGTCTTTGCAGTACCCATAGGGGCCCTTTGCAGGACCTATCGCATGAATAGTGAACGAATCGCGCCTTAAAAACGATGCGTCAGGGGCATCAAAGCATACCACTTCATTATGCACGTCAAGCTCCTCCAGCGCCGGAATGCTGTTCCGTATACCTTGAACCGGACCTCCGTCTGCAGGATTCATGCTGGTTATGACGCGTAAGATGTTCATAAAATTAAATTACGTAACCTGTTTGCCGTGTAAAAAACTTAGCTTCGCTATTGACTGGTTTAACAAAAGCCGCTGGAACTCCCGCGTACAACGCAAACTGTTGCTCAAAGGCCTTGTTAAGTAGCGATTTTGCGCCTAATATGGAATAGGGAGGTAATTTGGCGCCACCCAGAATTACCGAATTGGTACCTATAAAACAATAGTCGCCAATATAAATCGGATAACTGTCTTGTCTGCATTCCTCAATGTTAATGGAATGAGTCAGTAATTGTGACTGATAACCAGCTATTGTTACAAACCTACCTATTGTAATACGGTTGGTACAATCAATATGATGGTTTTTGGTAATGGCTGAATGTTCGCCCAGGAATAATTCCGATCTTCGGCTGCCTCGTTGATGAGCAAAGTGTTGCGACGTACCTGAGGTCGGAAATCCGGTTATCCAATTTTTCCTCCCGATAGAGGCGTAGCATCCTAATTCAACATAGTCTAAATGAATCGCGACAGTAAAATGCGCTATCCTGGCCTTTTCTTTCATCACCAGTTTTTTGGGATAAATCCAGGCGAAGCCAATTCGGGCCTTCGGGTGAATTTCATATCCAAACCAAGCATTAAGTAGTCGTCGTCTAAGCGCCCACGGCAATAAAAAAACGAATAACTTTTTAATCATTTTTTAAATCATAAAGTGCTAAAAATTGATTGATGAATATCTCCTGATCGAACCGTCGGCAGTTTTCAAACCCTTTTTGAATATATTCGTCCTTTACTTGAGGATCGTGCAGTACGGCGGATAATGCTAAAGCAAACTCCTTTGCATGATAAGGGCTAACGTGTATGGCAGCTCCCCCCGACACCTCGGGCATGGGTTCAATATTACTGGCGATTACAGGTGCGCCGCAAGCCTGCGCTTCGATGACTGGCCATCCAAACCCCTCGCTAAATGACGGAAAAATAAAAGCAGTGCAGCCGCTATATAATGCGGTTAACTCCTCGTGTGGTGGCTTAACCACAGAAACTACGCGGTCAGCCATACCAAGTTCGTTGATACGGATTTGCAAGGCCGGGTCAATGGGTTGGCCTGCATAACAGATCTTACCTTTCCATTCGTCGAGGTGCGCCACCATCTCCATCAGCATCTTTCTGTTTTTCCTGGGTAACGCCGAACCAACATGAAGGATGTAGTTTAAATCTTCCAAGCCGTATTTCTGAATCATCGCTATGCGTTCAGGGGCACGCATTGGGCGGAAATGAGCGTTAAACGAATTATAAACGACCTTCCATTTTTTATCAGACGATATAGCACGTGCGCCGGCTAAGTCTTTTAACTGGTTTAAGGTAAGCTGTGAAACACAGGCGATTTTCTTTGCCTTAACAAGACTCCTAAATATCCATTTTTGTAAGTAAATGCCGGTTTTGCTGGCTGGACAGTGCGCGTCTTCATAGCCGAAGGCCCCCCGTATGGCAAGTACATCATGACAGGTAATTCCGCTTCTGCTTTTAGGTAAAACAGCGAGATATGGCGAGTTCGAATGATCACAAATGTGGAAGTAGGTGTCCTGCTTTCGATAAACACTCTTAAGCATTCTCAATTTCACAATTATTGGGAACAATACCCATTTATCTAAATAGCCTAACCATTTTCCGAAGCCATGAATAGTCGAATGTTGGCCTGTAGCAAAAAAAATAATAGGTTTCCATACAGTTACCTGGATTTCGCGTTGCACGAGCGCTTCATTCAAACTTAGCAAGTAGCGATTCATGCTTTCTTGGTGGTCGAGCGTGTAATTTCCAATCAGTATAATGTGATTATCGCTCATTGGTAATCTTATTCTTTATCGTTTTATTTTTTAATGCGGCCATAGTTAGTCCTCCTGCAACAATAGCAAAACCTAGGCTCGTTGGTTGAGCCCACTGTCCTTGCAAGAGGTTTAATGCGGCGAAACTGAACAAAAGCCAAGGTAAGATATTGTTACTTGCTAAGCTATAATAGCTTTTTAATCCTATTTGAGTTGCAGTCACAATGCGCGAAACAATTATGGTCATGCCCAGTAGAAATCCCATTTCACCGATTACTCGTCCCCATTCACCTTCGGAAATAAGGAATGTAATTCGACCCGAAAGTAGCATAGCGCCAGCGTTAGTCCCCATACCTAACCCAAACCCCCAAAGCGGAATTCCCCTGTCTCCAAATACCGCACTATACATGCCGCCTAAAAAGCGGTCTATCAATACACCCTCCAATCCGCCTTCGGCTTCATTGGCTCGTTCAAACCGTGTCATGAATACTTCAGTAGCGGTTTGAAAGAAAGATAAATTACTTAACGCAATAAGCAATAAAGCAAAGGAGACCAGACCAGCGATTAGTGATTTAATTAACGCTGGGCGCTTGGCAATGATAAATGTGGTAAAAACAAACGATAGAGCAATTTGAAAAAGTAGTCCCCTACTTATCGAAAGAGGAATAGCGGCCAGTAACCCGATACTTGCTGCTACCAGAATCAACAGCGGCGGCGCCTTGTCTTTTTGCAGCCAGAAATAAAGGATAAACGGAGTTAACATGCTATAGAATAACGTCGTCCCAGTCGTAAATGAAAACGTTCCTGGCGGGCGGGCATAACCCAATGCGCCACTAAATCCCGCCCCTTCCATGTCACCGCCTATGCCGCGATTGACCCAGGCAGATTGCGGGCTGTAGAATTGAAGTGCAACAAGGACCGTCATGGGGATAGCAATCCAAAGCATCGCCTTCCCGATTTCTACCACATCTTGCTGTCGAAACACTTTCCCAATAAGAAACATAAAGGGGACGTGTATGATCAAAATCCTTATTCCATATATGGCGACAAACAAATTCCCATGACCAACTAGGAGCGTCAAAAAAAATGAAATAATTCCCGTGATTATGAACGCCACCATTAAACCATTCCTTGGAAAGAGTCCTTTATGGTAGGCGATAGCTAACAGTGCTAATGCAATAGGATCCCGGACAATCAGTAGTGGAGTAGCCAATGCGGGCAAAAACCATTTTCTAAGCGCGCCCTCAAAAATCAACAATATGAAATATAACCATATGCCTCGTTTTAGAAGTAATACCGTTCGTTCCAGCTCTTTTGCTGCGCGCTTAGATGTCCAAGTTTGCTGGAAAGTATGTGTTTGGCTATCCATCGTGTTACGCCGTCAGTTTTTCTCAATAACTTCTTTTATTTTCTGAGCCAATTCTGTTCCGTATTTTGCCCAAGGTCTTTTTTTTGCTGTTTCCATAGCCGCCAACCCATTTGATTTAATAAGCTCTGGCTTGGATAGTAAAGCTTCGATTTGCGTTTTCAATCCTTCAGTGCTTCCCGCCTCGACTAACCAACCGTTTTCATTATGCACAATTAAATCTGGGCCTGCGGTTCGGTCGGTAGTTATTACAGGCGTTCCTTGTGACATTGCCTCGGTAATCACTAAACCAAACCCTTCGAATAATGAAGGAAATAACAGCACATCATGTTCGCGCATTAATTCGAGTATGCTTTGATGGGGTAACGTAGGTATCCAGCGGTGCTTTCGTAGACCGGCTTCCAACGGGATACATCCTTCTACAGCTTTTCTTCCAACGATGGTTAATTCCACGTGATTTCCTAAACTTTCTACGGCTTCCAAGACATTCGCAATGCCTTTTCGTTGCGACAGTCCACCGACGAACAGCAGCCGTAGTTTGCCACGAGATGCCGGCGAATAGGTCTTCCCAATCGCTATCTCTGGGAATGCATACGGGATGACGTGTATAGGAGCCAACGCGCCTGGGTACAATTCGAGGGTTTTTTTTGTAAAGCTACTGGCGACAAAAATGTGTTGTGCTAAACGAAGTTCTTCGTCTTTGCGCTGTAGCTTCGCCTCTGAATCCTTAAAACCCTTTAACGTTATGGCCCAATCGGGCCGGAATTCACGTTCTGCTCCCAACAATTGTCGCATTGCTCGCCAATAGCCAATAGGTAGATCATATAGTCTAACCAAATTCGACTTTAAGGCTTGTTTAAACGTATAAAGAGCTCCATCTTCATAACTATATACAGCTTTTAGCCCAGTTAGTTTTTTATCAATTAACATCTTTGCTGAAATACGGTCAATATGCTGAAAGACGTTATCCACACTAAAACGACCGTGTTCATGCGCAATTAATGAATTCCATTTGAATCTGCCCGCTACAAGCCGGCCGACTTCCATGGAGGGAGAGGTATATGTCAGGTTTTTTAAGTCTGTATCGAATTCTCTTCTATTGATTTCTTTAAAGGCGTTGATTTGTCCAATGCGATGAAGCATTGAACCTGGGAATGAGGCCACAGCAGTATGAAAAGCAATTAACGCCTCACGGTCTTTCAAACCCCTTAGTGCGCTTTTAACGAATTGATTTCCGGTAGGATGAGTTAGTAGTATCATAGGCTTTAATAAGTGTCGTACAAAATTTTGTTCCATCGCTTGACTAAGACAGCTGGAGAAAACTTGCTTTCATATAATTCTTTTTGTTTTTGACGTGATATTTTTCCGGATCTGATATCGGCAACGAACGATAAAATCTCTTTTTTTACTACGTCAAAATCTGTAAGTGAATTAATTACTCTCGTCGACAGGGGGTCACACGCAATGTCGTTAATCCCGCCTCGATTGGTTGCTATCCAAGGCACACCAGCACTCATTGCTTCTAATAGGCTAATTGGTAGACCCTCGGGATGGGTAGATAGCAAAAGGTAGGCATCTATTTGATCTAACACTTTTGTCAACTCCTCTAGACCGTGAAAGACACCGTGATAATTTAAATTGGGGTATCGTTTAAAATAATCTGGCGGATATTGCTTTCCTTCTCCCCAGATGTGGAATTTAATTTTCGCCATGTCATCGTGATTACTTAATTTTCCGATCAGGTCGATACCCTTCTCTGGTATAAGCCGACCATAATAACCAAAATTGACTATGTCGTCTTGGGTGGAAATTTGCTTAATACTATTACTTCTTATCGGTCTTGAAAAGCAAGGTACGGTAATTACTTCGCGGTTTAACACGCTTTGCATGTCGAATGCATTTTTTGTTGAGCATGCTATCACTATATTAGCTTGTATTAGTGCTTTTATATACCAAGAGGGCCACGTTTGCTGATCTGCCTTATCACCAGCAGTATGATGATGGTGCACCCATTTGCGATAACGAAAACATTTTGATATTAAGTAAATACTATTCCCTTGACCGTTTGTATATAGCGCATCATATTTGATGAACATTGAAAAAAAAATGAACCGAATCATCTTAAATAATTCAGTAATGCTGTTCTTTTTTGAGAAAACGGATGCGCAAGTATATTTCTTTAAATTATTGACTTGATCGTCTGATAGCTTTGAGTTTAAAACGAAAATATAAACATCCGAATCACCATTTGACGCCATTTGAATAGTAAATTGCTGTATATGACTTTCTATTCCTCCTGTTTTCAGAAGTTGAGTAGTAAATAATAATATTTTCTTTTTAGCCATAACGTCCCAATTTACATACCGTACACCCGCTTAATTTTACCTCTTGAGATACCTAAACGATACATTATTTTCACAAGGAGCCGATATATCCTAGCTTGACGGACACTTTGTTTCTTAATCGATTTGTAAAATGGATCATAAATGATTGGGTTTTTTTTTGATTTTACAGCTTTATTAACTAAGCGATTAAGAAACAATTTCCTTTCATTTAGCGCTTGCTGATTAACATTGGATGGGGTTAAAGATTTTGCATTTTGAATTTGAGTATATGAGAGAATTTCTATAAACTCTCTAACGGTATCAAGCCTTGGATCAGCTGGATTTGGATGAATAACTAGTATATTTGCGCCCATGCCCAAGCAAGGTAACGCACAATGTATTTTGGTCGTCACGACCAAACGCGCTTTGCAATATCTTTTTAGCAATGACTCCATATGAGTACTCGCATTACTCCAATAGTCATGTAATGACCCAGACGTGTTTGGTGGGTCATGCGAGACACGTGTTAACTTCTCACCTAATAACCGTTCTAATTTTTCTTTTACATCCATAGGAACCGGGTGATCGATGTTGTCAACCAGCAAGCATTCCCCTATACCTGAATGGTTTATCTCGTTCCGTGGGTGAGTAGTAATTGTTAGACAACTTGAATAATATGCAGGAATACCCCAGCCTAAGAGTAATTTCAATGTCTTTGTATCGCGACAGCCTATCGGTGCATATTTCATGAAATGGTCGCGGGTTTTTCTGTCCAGTAGCAATTCGGATTTGGCAATATGTACGGACACATAGAATGGTTGTACATTATCTGGGGGGGGGAAATTTTCGAATGAATGAAGATACCAACCATTGGCAATAAGAAACCCTGGCTGTGGTATTTTTGCCAATGATTCTCTATCTACTACAATGGCATTATCTGGAAGAAATGGTATGGCAACCATTCCTTGAAGTACATCTCCAATATTGTTCCTAATGTCACCTTCAATCTGAAAATAATAATTCATAATTCGTTATTCGTATAAAGATAGGACAAGAATGTTTTTGATATTAATGGAAGTCGTTCCTGTGGTGAGTTTTTGACGGGTAAAGAAGCAATAGGGGAATCACAAAAAATAAATCGGCTATCCTCTTCAAGAGGCTTCCAATTTTTTGTGTTCGTAACGGGGCGGCTTCCTCTTAGTAGTACCGGAATCCCATGTTCTAGTAAACAAAGCGTTGATCCGCTTTTACCATATAGCGTGTAATCTGCTCTTGATATACCCAAATCGGCCATTTGAATCCATTCTGATACTTTTTCAGGCACTAATTGCCCCAAATGTTTTATTGCTTTTTTTCCAAAGGTGCTTTGTATCATCTCGATTGATTGTTGTTCGAGTGGCCCCCCGTTTCCAAGAAGTATAAAAATGGCTTTTTTGTGTTGTTTTGTTGTGAATGCTTTTACCCAGTTTAGTTGAGCTGCGAAGTCGTTTAAAGCAGGGGTGAAGCTTCCAAAATGTATTATCTTCAATGTATCATTATCCGGATTTTTTTGAGTTGTTATTTGTTTTTTCGAAACAGGAATATTACTAAACAAGGGAAGGATAAAGGCATTATGCTTTCCCAATGCATGTTGATAAATAGGAATGGATGTAGTTATAAGATTCGCTTTTAATTGTCGAATAAGCATGTTTACGCTTAGTTTTTGGAGTATTTGGATAGGTCTTTGTTTTATCGGTACGTCACCTTTTACACCCAGCCATAATTCATGGAACATGATGTGCCACTTTTTTTCATTTCCTAGTCGTTGTAATTGTCTGATTGCTTTAAAAGGCAATCCTTTGTTGTGAAATGAATACGGAACATATTGTAAACTAATCCAATCAGGCTCTAAATCATCTAAGAATTTACAAGCTTCAATTATTCGTTTTTTCCATGTTATTTTTTTTGCTAACCGAATCATTCTTACTTGTACATCATTATCTTCCTGATAACCAAATGATGTTTGGCTTACGTACTTATCGTGTATCGACATCACGTTAGCTGAATGGCCTTGGCGGATCAATTCTGCTGCAAGTCTGCGCGTGTAATCACCTACACCGTCTTTGCCCGGTTCTAAAGTGCCACATATAAAGAGAATATTCATCTCAGTAATTTATTTAATGTGCGTTTAGCCGTATTCTTTAAATTCCAGATTTTAAGTGCATTATAAACACCGACAACTTTGGAAGTCGTGTAGAACTTACTTCCACCATGAGCATAGGGGTGTTTATATCCAAGTTCGTTTATTAACTGTTTGCATTTTTCCAAAAGATCAGGATAATTGGGATACGATGCACAATAATATCTACTTAATGCCTTCCAGCTAAGTTCTTTTGCGGTAGTTGGATCAAGCTTTTCATGGAAGTGCTTGGCATATAGAATATAGGAATGTAACCATTTTTCGTAAACATCCTTGCTATCGAATCTTTTACTTAGACTGTTAGGGACATTGCGGCGGAAATAAAAGACAGCATTGTCACAATAAATAATCCCTTTTGAGTTTAATATCAATCGCGCAAAATATTCACCATCGTCATTTAAACCTGCGTTCTCATCCCATCCATGTGTTAGTTTAATCAATTCGGCGGGGACAAGCCAAGCGCCCGTTGTGATGTATTTTCCGAATTGATTTAAAACTGTTTCAAAGTATCGTTCAATCGTGAAGTCATTTTGATATAATTCGTAGTCAGGATCGATTGTCAGGGTTTGTGCATTAGCGGTACCCATTTTTGCGCTATAAATGTAAAGGTCACCAAATTCGGCATAGCGTTCTAATTGTCTTTCCAATTTGTCAGGATGAAGAATGTCATCGTGATCTAAAAATTGAACCAAATCGCCTTTCGCCTGCTGTATTCCAAAATTTCTTGCTGCACAAGGGCCGTTATTTTCAACTTTATGGTACTTGATTTTTTGGCTCTGAATTTCGAGAATTTTCTTTTCGCTACTATCTGTACTTCCATCGTTTACAACGATTATTTCGATGTTTTTATGGGATTGGTTTAGACATGAATGAATCGTGTCTACAATATAGTTTTCGCTATTATAAACAGGGATGATAATAGATACCAAAGCGGAATGTTTGTTTTTCATAGTCGTTTCCCTAAAAATTATTTAACTAAACTGCCGTTAATTAGCTGGCTTTTACGATACTCGTATGTCTTAGATACCTCTAGCGCAATAGTGTCCCAATTATATTTATCGACTTGTTTTTGAGCTTGAATTCCCATTTTTTCTAGATATGCTGGTTCATTCAGCAATTTGTTTAATTTCTGTGCCATTAGCAAAGTGTTACCGGCAGGTACCTTCAATTCGGGCAGCAAGAAATCACAGGGGCCCGGCGTGTCATAGCCTACCACTGGCAGGCCGGCCGCCATCATTTCTAACGCACCGTATCCGAAACTTTCCAAATAAGATGGAAATACGCCAACTTGACAATCAGATAGTAATGCTGGCAATTCAGACGGCTCGAATGTTGGATGGATTTCAATTAAATGTTGAAGTTTTTTGGGGAAAAATCCCAAAATCTGCTGTTGAGTAGAATATAGTCCCTTGGTTCCTAATAATTTGATTTTAGCGTTGGGATTTCCTAGCCGACTCAAAAGCTTTAGAAGTATGGGAAAGTCCAGTGCGCCTTTTCTAAAATCAAATGTACCGACAAAGGCAATCTTTTTTGTGCCCGATATTTTAGGGGTTCTTTTAAACAATTCGAGTTTTTCTGGTAAAATGCCGTTTGGAATAATGATGATTTTGTCTTCAGGATGCCCCTTTTTAATTAGGCACTTCTTATCTTCGGTATTCTGAACTTGGATAAGATCGCTCTGAGAAAGTGTCAGCTCGATATAGTTATAATTTTTTCGTCGCTTTTTCGCACTTTGTCTTATCAAAGCACTGATATATGACTTAAGATTGAGGGGGATTCGAATTTCGTCGAAATGGTATGAAAGAAGTGCCGGTCTAGCAACGAATAAGGTCCCTTTAGAAAAAAGTGTCCGGTTGTAAGGTAACGTGTCATACTCATATAAGACGACGTCATATAGGTGAGCATTCTTTATTAAATATGTCTTGAATGCTTCCCTATAAGTAGACTTTTCTACATTTCTATTTGGCAAACCAATATCTAAGTTTCCCATCACCGAAGTTTGCCAACCAAGCTTTGTCAATGCCTCCGCCAATTCGATTCTATTTTTCGTAGCCCCAAATTTTGGAGATATAATCCCGGGAGAAAATAAAGCAATTTTCATAAAATCATACTTACGATGCACAACGAAATTCAGTACACATTTACCACAACATTTCTCTAGAACTGGGTAGGATAAAAATCTTCGGTATACTTTTAAAGAAAAGTCTTAAGATTCGACTATTCATCACAGCCTTGCTTCCTCTATGTTTGAAATAAAGTCTGTATATCTCTTTTTTATACGCTGGAACATCAATTTCATCCATAAGATCGACATAAATATTGAAAAAACGATCTTCCATTTTTCCTTTAGGCATTAAAAATCGACTATATATATAAAATGAAAAATAGACGTAACTCTCTTTGTATTTTGCCCAAAGGCCCAAATCGTTTAATTGCTTCCTTACTTTATTCAGGTATGTATAATACGTATCCTGAATAGCATTACTAAGTACTGAAGAACGACTAACAGACGCCTGGCTATACGATGATCTAAATAGACTATCGTAGCTTAGATGGCATGCTTTATACCCCCGTAAATTCTTTTGCAGAACCAAACGTAAATAAAACTCACTGTCTTGTGATCTTGCGAATTTTTCATCCCAATATCCAACTGTATTGACAGCATCTTTAGTTATGATGCACCCCATAGTATGCCATGGGTTTTGAAATTTTAAAAACCGTTCTATATCATCCGAATCTGGCGAGCAAAGCTTGTATTTTGATTTCACGGACCCATCAGGCATAAGTGCGTAAGTAGTAAAACAATAATAGTCGTAACCCTTATGTTCTTCAACAATTCGCAGACGTTCTTCTATGCAAAATGGCAGTAACAGGTCATCTGAATCCAAAAACATGACAAATTCACCCTGAGCCCTGTCAACGCCCGTGTTTCTGGCTCCTTGTGCTCCTTTAGATCGTTCATTTTTCATGTAGCGAAATGCCAAATCTGGATATTGAGATAAATATTCCCCAACTGTTGTATCGGTGTCGTCGGTAGAATAGTCATCAATAATGATACATTCCCAGTCTTTAATAGTTTGATTACTTACCGAGTTTAACGTTTCCACAATTATATGGGCTCTATTATATGTTGGAATAATTATGGATATTTTCATGTTTTAAGCGGGTGACTTAACCCGTTTTTAAAGTGTAAAACAATTCATTAAAGACCGCGAGGATGTTATTATCTGAATTTGTTTCTTTGATTGCACGTTTAAGCTTTTCCGAAAACTGAGCGGTTAACCTTGCCCTAATGGCATCGTTTAGTTCTTTGTGTGCTATTGATATACCGTTATGCCCAAAGACAATTTGGTCTAATCGTTCTAAATCTTCCTTAATGTTGCCGGTTCCAGGGCCAATGACCAATTTCCCAAACTGGGCGCCTAATGTAACATTGCCAGAATTAAGGACTTCGATTCTTGGAATAATTATAATGTCTGCAGCACTAAAGTAGACGGACATCATTTCATCACTTATCACTGACTTGTGATAATGAATTTTTTTGACCCAAGCCACTAGTTTTTCTTCGAGTAACTGGAGATAGAATCTATAGTCACTCCTTTTGTAACGAGGGAAAGCACGTTGGACATTTAAGAAATCCAAACGCTTCTTTTTAGCATCGATCATGTCAAAAATTGCAGTTGCTCTATCAACCTCGTGCTTGTGACGAGTCCAGCCAGGAATAACACACAAGAAAGTCTTATTGTCTATGTTCAGCATTTTCCTGGCCTCAATTTTAGGCATGCTTAAATTAAATCTCGAAAATAGGGGGTGAGGTATAACTGCATGGAAGACACTTGCGTGGTACCTTTTTTTGTAATCCCCCAAAGAAAATTCACCCAGATGAACAACAGCATCGACATTTCTATATGCAAAATCGTAGAAGGTATTATTTAAGTCGCTTTCTGATCTATGCCGATAAATATTGTGCCGGATTATAATAAGCTTAGTTCCCGAACTGCGCCATCTTTTAAAAACATCTGCAACTGCTGTTAAATCAGATTTATCTACTTGCTTCCACGGTTTTTTAAATAAAGTCTCAGGCCAGTTAATGATTATAAAGTCGTATGATGCTTCGGCATTCCAAAATTCGTCTATCGAACGCACGACGCTATGTTTTTGCGACAAAATTTCGCACAAACGATCAACAAACTCATTCTCGAATTTGAAATCGCCAAAAGCAACTAATATTCTATTTTCCAAAATTTAAAACTAAGCCTGAAATGACACTTGAGCGTTATTTCCCAACACTCTTAACTAAATTAAACAAAGTCTTAGCTAAATCTCTCTTTGACACAAGATTATAGCTTATTATTTTTCTGAAATTCTGAAGTAACTCGCTTCTCAGTGAATGATACCCTCTGTTAAATAAATCGACTAACATCCTTAATCGTTTTCTTTCGTTATGAATGAACCTTTCTTCATTGCAAAATATATTATTATAGAAATCAGCTCTGTCTGTAATCGCTAAGTATTTGTGATAGTCATTAATCAAGTTACTATCGTTAGATATACTACTGCTTCTCTGCCTATAGTAGTATAATTTATCGAATACAATAGACAAGGTATTAGCTCGATTAATCAAATGATGGATAAAAAACATATCCTCATGTTTGTAACCAACCTTAAATCGTAAATCTTTCAGACAATTTTTTTTTATCAATTTGTTCCATGCTACCACATTACATTTACTGTGATGAGAGCGTACCCTGCCTAAATAGTTAAGCAAAAAATCTTGCTTTTCAATTACTTCCTTGTCATAATAAGTTTCTTGGTCACTATCGATTAATCGGCCGTCTCCAATTTCATAAAAGTCACAAATTGCGATATCAGCGTTATTTATGTTGATAGACCGGTATAATTTTTCTATATATTCAGGATGTACGTAATCATCGCCGTCTATAAAGCAGATAAAGTCACCATTAGCTTGGTCGATACCATAGTTCCTAGCCTCAGACAAGCCTCCATTTGCTTTATGAACAACTCGAATCCTATTATCCTTTAATGCAAAATCGTCGCAAATTTCGCCACTATGGTCAGTGGAGCCATCGTTAACCAATAGTGCCTCAAAATTGCTATAGGTTTGCGCTAAAATTGAATCTATACACTCCTTCAGATAGTCTTCAACATTATAAATAGCCACAATAATCGATATTTTATAATCTTGCATTAAAGGATTCATATACTTTGATTTTATAATCAAGGCAATCGTCTGTAAGCGATATTTAGTACTTTACGAAATAACTTATTGTGTACCAATTTCTTGGATACTGATCGAGGCAGCAAATACGTGCCGTGGATAAGGGCTGAGAAAACGGATTTGCCAGAAATTGAACTGAAATTTTTCAATATTGGTGTTAAAAACGTACTGTCAATGCTCGTATCCTTGAAAACGTATATAAATAATGAATACATTTTATCTATAAATGTATTGGAATATGTGTGTATATTTTTAAACGCTTTGTCTAGATCATTGAATTGATCTACGAAATCTGATTTACCTTTTGTTAAAAAAAATCTAAGGTTGTACCTAACTATCTCCGCATACATTTCTTGCTTTAATCTTTTACTGGGTAAACTTGAGGCGCCATCGCTCAACAAAAACCTTCGGTAAAGTATTTCCTGTACATTAAAGAAGTCACATTTTAAGCTCATCCTTGTCCACAAGTCATAATCCTGCGAGAACTGGAAAAAAGCCCTATACCCACCCGCTTCGTAGTATAGTCTTTTCCTGTACATCACTTCTCCATGCGTGAAAGGGTTAGTTTTTTGTAAAAGCTCTGTACAATTACCATTTATCTTCTTATCTAAAATAGAAACTTGTATTTCTGAGCCAACCAGTTTGTCGTTCTTTACAAAACAGCCAACCACACCCACATTTGGCATGGTTTGCAACACGTTGACCTGTCTTTCAATTCTTTGTGGATAGGAGTAGTCTCCTGACCCATGAATCGCGATGTATTCACCTTTTGCAGTATTTATCGTGTCTATTATCCCCTTAACGAATCCTTTGTTTTTCTCATGCTTTATTATCCTGATCCTATTGTCTTTATTTTCAAACGCTTTCAGCTTTTCGTACGTGTTGTCCGTAGAACAGTCGTCGAATATGAGAATCTCTAAATTTGGGTAAGTTTGATTGATGAGTGAAGATACCGACTCATCGACATAATTTTCTCTATTATAATATCCGCAAACGATGCTTACTAAGGGCGTCGAGGTCATATTTGTTCCGTTATATGATGCGTTGTTCCACTTCCAGTGTTATTCCATAGCGTTCATGCACTTTGTCTTGTGCATGTTTGATGATTCTTAGAATGTCATCCCCGGTGGCATTGTTAACGTTTACAATAAAACCACCATGTTTCTCCGAAATCTTTGCCCCGCCAATGCTATATCCCTTCAGCTGCAGTTCATCCATCAAGGCACCGACATAGAATCCTTTTGGCCTTTTGAAAACACTGCCAGCGTTTGGGTATTCTTTTGGTTGTTTAGCCCATCGGGTTGCTTTATTTTGTTCCATTTTCTCTTTGATGGCCGCTTTAGTTCCTTTTTTCAGGCTAAGCCAGGCTTTCGTGATGATCAGGTGAGGATTGCGTTGGAAAAAACTATTGCGGTATTCAAATGCCATTTCGTCTTGTTGGATATCCGCAAACTGGTTGGACGAGGGGTTATAATAACGTACCTTGGTCAACAGATCTTTTATTTCTTCTCCGCTAGCACCGGCATTCATAACAACTGCTCCGCCGAGCGAACTGGGAATATCATAAAACAATTCCAGCCCAGATAACTCATGTGCTAACGCATGTAAGCTAAGGTCATACATAGATATACCTGCCTCGGCTACTACTTCCGTTCCGGTGATTGTTACGCGATTAAAATTTCCGGAGAAAATGATGAAGTAATCATCGTAAGTGGATTTGGACAGAATAATATTGTGCCCACTTCCCAGCACGATTTTCCGAACATCGTCATCGCTCGTATATATCGTTTGGATATCATTTTCCGAATCCGGAAAATAAGCTCTTTTACAGATAGCCTTTATTCGATAAGAATTGTAAAGGGTTAAATCCAAATGCTCTACAACTTTCATGCTGTCTGTAGTTTATGCAGTTACCGCCTCCTCTACTTCAATGTGTATGCCTAGATCGCTTAGCTTGTGTTCGAGGTTGTTATATCCTCGTAATGCCATTTCGATATTATGGATAGTGGATTGCCCGTTGGACAATAAAGCAGCGATAACAACAGCCATGCTGCCTCTCAAATCTGTTGAGTTTGCTTCAGATGGTCTTGCAGGCTTGCCGCCATTTATTGTAATTGCCCCGGGTTTGCATGAAAGCGCCCCATCGTAAAATTTGTTGAGCTCTTCACAATATTTCAACCGTTCCGGATAGCGATAATCGAAAATCCGGCTGATGCCGTCTGCGTGAAGGCCCAATAATGTGTAGAAAGGTTGCATATCTGAGATGATACCCGGATGTGTACCACATGCCAGTTCGAAAGGTTGTATACGCCCGTTTACCAAGCATTCAGGGGATACGATGACATTCTTAGCATTACGGTATAAATCTATACCGGCGTGCTGCAAATGGATTAATGGAATCTCCATCGTATCAAATGGTACATCTTCAACAGTGATATTCCCTCCGGAGATAATACCATAAACAATCCAAGTGATGGCCTCAATACGGTCAGGCATTACTTGAAATAACGAACCACGTAGATAGTTTGAGCCCTCTACTTTGATAAAACTGTTTCCGACTACTTCTATCTTTACACCAAGCGTTCTTAAGAAAGCTATTAAGCTTTCTATTTCGGGACTGATATAGGCGTTTTTTATAATGGTCGCCTCAGGAATGATAGAAGCTGAAATTAACGCGTTTTCTGTACCCCCAATAGTAGAGATCGGAAAATTGATTTCGCCAGAACGGAACCCTTTAGGAGCTCGGACCTCAATGTATTCCGGTTTTTCTTCTACCTCAGCCCCTAACGTTCTCCAGACCATTAGGTGTAAATCATAACCACGATCACCAATCTTACATCCTCCTGGGTAGGGTATACGGGCAACGCCAGAACGCTTAATCAGTCCCGGCACTAACAGGTAAGTGGTCCGAATCGGAAAATCATAACTGTCTAACGAGCGGTTGTCTAGTAATTTGGCATCAATTTCTACCGTTTCACTCGCAACATCTACACTTACATTTCCGCCGTTTTTGCGAATGAAGTCAATCTTATATTGGGCATCCACTAGTTCGGTGGGAAAATTCGTTAATATAACGGTCTCGTCGGCAATCAACGCTGCAGCAAGTAGTCGCGTGCTAGCGTTTTTTGCTCCACTTACTCTTACTTTTCCCTTGGGGATTTGCCCGCCTTGAATTTTAGCTGTGACGTTCTTTTTCATGATTATGCAATTAGCGCTTTAATGTATGTTTTGCAATGATGCCATTCGGTAAAATCGGCTTGAATTTTTTATTAATTCTTCGAACCTACCCTGTCCGCTTATTTTGCCGTCTTCCAGCAAATAGATTCTGTCGGCATGCTTGATTGTTGACAAGCGATGAGCAATAATTATTATTGTGTAAGCACCCTTTAACTGATTGATGCTTTCTTGAACAAAGCCTTCTGTCTCGGAGTCCAGCGCTGAGGTCGCTTCATCCATAATTAATAACTCCACGTCCTTGTACAGCTCTCGGGCAATCGAAATGCGTTGTTTTTGTCCGCCTGAAATCAGCATGCCATTGTCGCCCAGTAGCGTGTCCTCTTTTTGACCCATGTTGTTAACGGTATCCTTCAATGCCACTTTTTCTATCACCTCCCAAAACCGGGCAACGTTCTCGGTTGTGGGAGGCGCCCAAAAAGTGACATTATTGAATACACTATCGTTAAAAATGATCGGCTCTTGCGTGATGTAGCCTATTTGTGCTCTGTATGAATCAATATTGTAAGCATAAGGCGAATGACCATCCACTAAGAGTTGGCCTTTTGTGGGGGCCATCAAAGCACATATGATATTGACCAAAGTGGATTTTCCAGATCCGCTTTCCCCAACAAGAGCAATTGTTTCGTTTCTCTGTATGTTTAAGTCGACTCCTTTCAGCACGAGTTTTTCGCCATAAGCAAAATAGAGCTCCCTCAGGGTAATCTGTGACCGAAATTTAGGTATTGGCGTTGCGGCTTCTTGTTCTTGGAATTGCTGCATCGAAGTTGAAAGATCAGAGACAGCTTGTAATCCTCCCACATTTTGCATAAAGCTTTGCCAAGTGTTTTGCAATAACACTAATCCATTTAATGCACGATAGAAAAGTAATAGACTGAGTAGGATAGAGCCCAGGCTTGCTCCCAGATAGTTCGTTTGTACCAGTATGACGATCGCAACAATGAAAATGATTATGGGTTCTCGGGTGCTAGCCGTTATGGCTTGATTTTTTCCTATTTTTCGGTTTAACTTTTCTACTTCATTGATTACATCTTGGAGCTTTACCGCATACAACTTAAAATGATTGGTTGCTTTCAAATACTTGAAATGATGTATGCATTGGATCACAAAGTTGTTAAATAGATTCCCTCGACGGGAAATCTCAATCGATGATGTTTTAACAGATTCGATAATCCTACGATAAATGAAACTTGATAAAAAGCCACCTAACATGATAAATAAAGCAAACTGCCAGTTGGCTAAAAAAGCTAACACCACATAGGCGACTAAAACGATGGACGCTTTAGTTGCAGCTAAGAATTGTATCATAGCCTGCAGATTCTTTCCCACCTCCGCCGTGATCGCATTTTGGATCTTTCCTGCGTCTAATGTAAGGAAGCCTCGATAACTTAATTGTCCCAATTGTTTAATCTGGCCTAAACGTAGCTTGACCATGTACTTCTGCCTTAAATCGACCTGTTCCATGCTTAACCAATAGTTAAGTGCACCTTTTGCCGAGAAAATAATCACCATTAAACTCAATACACTGAAGAGGTTGACAGGAACGCCTAAATTTTCAAATCCGTTTAGGATAAAACGTAGCCCGCCCATGCTTTCGCCGGTTGCGATACCAGAGGAATCATTAACGAATTGAAGTAACGGTATAAACAATGCCAAGCCGACACCGTCAAGAAGGCCTAATGTCGTGGCTAATAGGATGTTAAAAACGAGCTTGTTGCCCATCGACTTATAGAAGAAGGAAAAGTAGCCCAACGGTGTATGTTTCAATCCTGATTTCATTTAAAAAACTTAGTCGGTAGATGTCAATGAAAAACGCTGTCTATACCACAAGATAAAAATAGGAACGCTATGGAAGCGAACAGCACTTGATTTCTATAAAAATAGAGTCGTGCTACCCTATTAAATGTTCCCATTGCGTTTTGTCATCTTTCCTGAATATGGTCAGGTCAGAAGCAACCATCTCCTTACACAATCCTGAAAGATCATATTCGGGTTGCCATCCAAGTTTGGTTTTCGCCTTGGTAGGATCGCCGATTAGTAAATCCACTTCAGTGGGGCGGAAATAGGCAGGGTCGACATTCACGACTTCCTGACCAACTTTTAGTGAAAACTCTGTACCCGCTATCGATTTAATAAATCCTTTTTCATTAACGCCTTCGCCCCTGAACTCAATTTCAGCGCCAACCTCGGCAAACGCCATTTTTACAAAGTCACGCACAGGTGTAGTGATGCCGGTAGCAATAACATAGTCTTCTGGCTGCTCCTGTTGTAATATCAGCCACATGGCGCGTACATAGTCCTTCGCGTGGCCCCAATCCCGACGGGCATCTAAGTTTCCCAAATACATTTTTTGCTGAAGGCCCAAGGCGATAGCCGCCACGGCGCGTGTAATCTTACGAGTAACGAACGTTTCGCCGCGCAGCGGGCTTTCGTGATTGAACAGGATGCCGTTGCAAGCATAGAGGTTGTAGGCCTCCCGGTAATTGACCGTGATCCAATAAGCATAGAGCTTGGCTACAGCATAGGGGCTGCGTGGGTAGAATGGTGTTTTCTCGCTTTGAGGCACTTCCTGGACCAGCCCGTACAGTTCCGAGGTGGAGGCTTGATAGATACGTGTTTTCTTTTCCAATCCTAATATCCGGACGGCTTCCAGTAGCCGAAGTGTGCCGATGCCGTCCGCATTGGCTGTATATTCTGGTGTATCAAAACTCACCTTCACGTGGCTCATAGCCGCGAGATTGTAGATCTCGTCAGGCTGTGTCTCCTGGATGATACGAATCAAATTCGTACTATCGGTCATGTCACCGTAGTGCAGCTTGAACCGGACATTTTCGTCATGCGGGTCTTGATACAAGTGGTCGATACGGTTGGTGTTGATGAGCGAGGAACGACGCTTTACGCCGTGTACGATATATCCTTTTTCAAGCAATAACTCGGCGAGATAAGCACCGTCCTGGCCATTGACACCCGTGATGAGAGCTGTTTTCATTGTTTTCATTATGTGTTACGATTTGCGGCACGTCCTTACCGCATTGCAAATTCATTTTTTAAAAAATCCTGATAGGCCAACGAGATACCCGTTTTTAGGTCGGTTTTATGCTTCCACCCAAGGTTATGAAGCTTGGTTACATCCATAAGCTTGCGGGGCGTACCGTCCGGTTTGGTTGTATCAAAAACCAATGCGCCTTCATAACCTACAACTTCCTTAATGAGCTCGGCTAACTCCCGAATAGCAAGGTCTTCGCCGGTGCCGATATTGACTAGTTCTCGTCCACTGTATGTATTCATGAGGTGTACACAGGCTTCAGCTACATCATCGGCATACAAAAATTCCCGCCGGGGAGTGCCGCTACCCCAAATGGTTACGCTGGGCTGCCCGGTTTCTTTCGCTTCATGGAAGCGGCGGATGAGGGCCGGCAACACGTGGGAATTTGCCGGATGATAGTTGTCTCCGATACCATACAGATTCGTTGGCATTGCACTGATAAAATCACAGCCATATTGGTCGCGATAAGCCTCGCACAATTTAACGCCAGCAATTTTGGCGATTGCATAGGGCTCATTCGTCGACTCCAACGGCCCTGTGAGGAGGTATTCTTCTTTAAGGGGTTGGGGAGCCAGCTTCGGGTAGATGCAACTGCTGCCAAGGAATAACAGTTTTTTAACGCCATATCGATAAGCTGCATGGATGATATTTGCCTCCATAATGAGATTTTCGTAAAGAAAGTCGGCTCGATAGGTGTTGTTGGCCAAGATACCGCCTACCTTGGCCGCGGCGAGAAATACATATTCTGGGCGTTCAGTGGCAAAAAAATCATCCACAGCTTGTTGATTGCGCAGATCGAGTTCGGCGGATGTACGGTAAGCCAGATTGGTATACCCCGTTTTCTCCAGGTGTCGTTTAATGGCACCGCCGACCATACCCCGGTGGCCTGCGATGTAGATGTTGCTGGTCGCTTTCATATTACTGAGCAATTATAGTTGCTGTTTGCTGGTTTCGAGAACCATATTTGTCATTTTCTAAGTTTAAACATCCCCGCCTGTTGATAGATGGCCTAAGTGCTGCGTATCTTTTATTTTTTTGTTAACTTCTTGTCCAAAATTTCCACCACGGCCTGTCTTTTCGCCCGTTGTCATAATAGCCATAGCCATGACCATACCCGTATCCGTATCCATAGCCCCCCCCTCGTGGCTTAATGTCATTAATTAAAATCGCCAGGTTTTTCATCTTACCGGTGCGGTACAAATCTTCCGTAATTTGCAGTTGATTTTTAAAGGTGCGGCCTTGGCGAACCACGTAAATGGATAGGTCTGCATGATGGTTGAGTAATTGGGCGTCGGTGACAAGCCCGATAGGTGGCGTATCGATAATAATAAAGTCAAACGATGCGCGCAGGGCAATCATCAATTCACCAAGGCGCTCACTAAGAAGGGTTTCCGCCGGGTTGGGGGGAATAGGGCCCGAGCCAATGAGGAACAAATTTTCATGTACTCCCGAAGGTGCAACGATATCCATTGGCGCTAGTGCCGGATCAATGGCATAGTTGGTGAATCCGACTTGATTAGGAAAATCGAGTTTAGCCGAAAGGTTGGGTTTGCGTAAGTCCATCTCCATCACCACTACGCGTTTACCTGAAAGTGCAAAGACCATCGCCATGTTGAGCGCCACAAAAGACTTGCCCTCACCGCTCATGCTGGAGGTAAGAAGTATGGTCTTGGCATCCGGATCCTTTAGGTAAAAGGTAAGATTCGTGCGTAGTGCACGGAATTGCTCTGCGATTGCTGTACGCGAGCTAGGAGTAACGACAAGAGTCTCTTTGGTGCTGCTATGCGCTATTTCGCCGATGATGGATACTTGTGTGTGCTTTGTGACGTCCTCCCGGCTTTCAATGCGGGTGTTAGTAAGATCAAGGATATAGATGGTCGCAAAAGGAATGGCGAGGCCTATGAGAATACCGGTAAGCAAGATCATGTCGCGCTTAGGGCTAAAAGGAGCACCGGCCGCCTTAGGCGGGTCAATCACCCGGCTGTTGGAAATGGTCGCTGTTTTACTGATAGCCGTTTCTTCCCGCCGCTGTAAAAGAAAGATGTAAAGCTGTTGCCTGATTTGCTGCTGTCTGGCAAGATTTAAATAGGTACGCTCAATGGCGGGAACTTCTCGTACTTGACGGTCGAGCTGGCCGGTTTTCTGCCTTAGGTTGTTGCGCATAATAGTGAGCCGACTACGCGTATTATTGAGGTTGGCCAGCATATCGTGCCGCAGGGTGTTAAGCTGTTGATTAAGGTTGATAACCGCAGGATTGTCTGGTGTGGCACTTAATAGCCGTTTGTCGCGTTCCAGTAATAAGCTGTTGTAACGCGTAACTTGTCCACCAAATACAGCGTCGTCTGGAATAATAGCATTAGGCAAGACACGCTCATTGGCCCCGTTTGTCAAAATTGCAGAAACGGTATCCAGAATATCGAGTTGAACTTCCAGCTCGGTCAACTGCTTGACATATTCGTTGGAGTTTTGCAATAGCATGTGAGATTGCGCAGACATATCGGCCAGTTGACGGTTTTGCCTGAACTCTTGAATATTGCCTTCTACATCCCCTAGCTCCTGGCCAACATAAAGCAATCGATTTTCAATAAAGGCAATGGTACTGTCAGCAATCGTATTCCGATCTTGCAGGTTGTTGTCCATGTATTGCTGGATGATGGCATTCAAAATTTCTTCTCCCTTGCGTTTTAAAGGATAGCTGAATCCAAGATTAATAATAGATACCTGCTTATTGCTAATGGCCACAGACAATCGTCCCATATATTCGCCTACTTTGCCGTCAAAGGAAGTAATTGTGAGCTTATAAGGACCCACTACCTTGCCGTTCTCCGGCTGTTGTGAAAGCAATACCTCGCCGACACCCGGTAAGTTTGTTGTTTCACCATAGGCAACATCAACCGAAAAGTTACCACCCTCTTGTTGGATCCGTATCTGGCGATCACTGATAGCTTCCAGCAAAAAGGTGCCGCCACGTACTGAATCAGGCGCAAGCAACGATATCTGAAAAGGGGGACGGTGTATCTCAATGTCGAGAACCCGACCTGGATGATAATAGTTGACTTGGGCATTGAGTTTACGGACGACCTGTTGCATGAGGTAACGCGTTTTGAACACCTCGGCTTCATTGTCTACAGAGCTGCTTCCGCCAAATGGGCTGTTGATGTTACTGCCACCAAAGGCACCTTGGCCTATCACGCTGCCGCCTTGTTGATTGGTCACCAACACGCGCGCACCGATGCGGTAAATTGGCGTACTGTACCGGAGATGGGTATTAGCGACAGCAAACCCGATGATACCACACAGAACAAACCAATACCAATTGGTAAGTAGCTTTCTTGTCAAATCAAAAATCCCTTGACGGTTGTTGGTACTCGGGGATTCAAACACGTCATCTTGCCAATCCTTCATGGACAATAGAAATAGTTATTTAAAAAATTCTTAAGAGAATAACAGATACTAATGATACGATTGATGCCGTAATAGCTACAACTTGCCTTGGCGTATTATTGAGTGAAGCGAGTCGTCCTCTTCCAGGTTCGACATAAATGACATCATTTTGTTTGAGGTAAAAATACGGAGAGTTGAGCGATTCGTAACTTGTCAAGTTAAGGCGTACAAATTCTTTCTGTCCTTCATTGTCACGAATAAGTAGCACATTATCCCGCTTCCCGTAGATCGTCAGATCACCAGCCATTCCCAAAGCGTCTAACAACGTTACTTTTTCGCTGGGTACTGTGTAGGTTGCCGGTCGACTGACTTCGCCAATCACTGTAATTTTAAAATTAGCAAACCGTACTTGTACGGTAGGATTCTTGAAGTATTTGGAAGCGGCTTCAGTAACCTGTTTGCGGACTTCTGAAGTCGTCAGGCCCGCTACGCTAAAGGTACCCAACATTGGCATGGTGATTTGCCCATCTTTGTCTACCAAGTAACCAGCCGGTGCCGTGCTGGACGTGCGCTCGGCATTGGCGCTTGCATCTGCAATACCACCCGAGAGTTGCCCAGCGGCCATGGCCAAGCCACCATCGACGGTCTGGATGGTGACGTGCAGGATATCATCGACTTGCACGATGGGCTCCTGGTAGTCGGGTAGCTTTGTCCTGGGGTTATCGGTAGGAACATCGCCGAAATAGACCAGATCTTTGCGGGATACGCAGGAACTGAGCCCTACCAGTAAACAGAAATACAATAAACCAATCTTTATCCTATGTTTTACCATATTGCGAATAGTTCTAAATTTTTGATGGGATTCTTTTTAAATAAGCCATGTGCATCGCCGCTGAGTACAAACTTTTCAATGGCGGCGAGGTGTTTGCGGTGATGCAGGTCGGTACCAACCAAATCAATCATGCCTCGTTTGAGCAAATATTGGGCCGCTCGTTGGATTTGGCTGTTGTAATAACCAGTTGGCGAAAGCAGGTTCATCTGAAACAAACAGCCGAGTTCTTTGAATTGCTCGTAACGCTCGGGCCGTTGATGGTAAAAAGGGTAGCGCTCCGGATGGGCAAAGATAATTTTATATCCCTCTGCTTGTAAATCGACAATATATTGGTCTATCTGGGGATTCTCGACCACGTAGGACATCTCAATAAGTAAATAGTTATCCGGTAGGGTTAGCAAGAAATGCGGCGGCCACATCGTTCCGAAAATGTCATCTATCATGTATTCGGCTGCTGCTTCCATGGCAACGTCTGGAGGCAATACTGGCTTCAGTTGGTCGAGCGCTGCGTTGATCGTGGCCCGCGTGTTGGGGTAAAGATCGTTAAGGACGTGTGGTGTAGCGTAAAATTGCGATAAGCCCAAGGCCTGCAGACGCTTGATATAACCCACGGATGTGGCGGCATCGGGGCTGCCATCATCAATGCCGGGCAGGAGGTGCGAGTGGATATCCACGCCCATCCAACCGAGACCGGTATCGTTTTTAGCCTTATTTAAGAATGTGAATACCCCCATAAACAGGATACGTATTTATTGAACGGTATGCGGAAGTGTCCAAAAGGAGACTCCGTAAATTAATGTGCGTTTTCTTCGCCGACCAGTATATTGATGACGGTAAGGTAAATTATCCGTACGTCAAGCATAGTGGTCCAGTTTTCAAGGTACCAGATGTCGTGCGCCACGCGGCGTTCCATCATGGCGGGGTTGGTGGTCTCTCCCCGGTAGCCGTTGACCTGGGCCCACCCGGTAATGCCCGGTTTGAGAAACTGCCGTAGCATGTACTTGTCAATCAGTGCGCTGTACTGCTCGGTGTGTTTAATCATATGTGGCCGTGGGCCCACCACACTCATGTGGCCGAGCCACACGTTGAAAAACTGCGGCAGTTCGTCCAGGCTGGTGCGGCGCAGGAAAGCCCCGATACGGGTGATGCGGCTATCGCCGCGCGTGGCTTGCTTGCTATCGCTTTCGGCATTGACACGCATACTCCG
>NZ_FUYS01000011.1 GCF_900168055.1 Parapedobacter luteus | reverse complement strand
CCCACCACACTCATGTGGCCGAGCCACACGTTGAAAAACTGCGGCAGTTCGTCCAGGCTGGTGCGGCGCAGGAAAGCCCCGATACGGGTGATGCGGCTATCGCCGCGCGTGGCTTGCTTGCTGTCGCTTTCGGCATTGACACGCATACTCCGGAATTTGTAGCACCAGAACGGCTTATTGTCACGTCCGCTGCGCAGTTGCTTGAACAGCACCGGCCCGGGGCTTTCCAACTTGATGAGAAGCCCGATTAGCGGATAAAGCCAGCTGAGGATAAAGACGATGACCAGGGAGCTAAACAGCAGGTCAAAGAGGCGTTTTTTGAATCGGGCTTCGACCTCGTATGCCGGCTCATGCCGGATGCTCACCACCGGTACGGAGCCCAACAGGCTCACTTCATAGGGCAGGCTATCCTCCCGTTTTAAGTCGGGGACGAGCTTGACCCGCAGACACAGCCGCTCGGCTTCTTCAAGCAGTGTTGCGGCTTGAGCGATGCGTTGGGGGGGAAGCGAGATGTAGACTTCTTGAATACCCAAGGCTACCGCGCGCGCGAACTGTGCACGAGCGGTTGGCATCACTTCTCCGCGGTCGTTGACAAGCTGTGCATCGCTCTCGGCAAGGTAGCCTTCGAAATCAAACAATTTTTCATGCGCACGGAAATATCTTGCCAATTGGCGTCCGCCGTCATTTTTGCCCATAATGGCCACGGTCTTGCGGATATGGAAATACCGGATAAGCATGCCCTGGAAATAGGTGCCGACGAGGCGGCTAATGACAAGTAGCACCATGAAGCCCAGATGGAAGACGGTCAGGAAAACGGCGGTATGGGTGGCCCCGGTATCGGCAAGCAGTAGGTAAATCCCGAACAGACCAGCGTGGATAATGGCGCTGCGCCACGTAGCACGATAGATATTGTCTAGGCTGACGACTGTACCACTGCCATACATCCTGAACACCCCGCTCGAAAATAGCCACAGCAGATTGGCGATGGGGAGGTAAAACCGGAAAACCACCGATTCGTTGAGAAAGTAGTGATGCTCGGTGAGCATACAGGCCACCATAAAGGCGCCATTGAGTAATAAAAAGTCGGAAAAGGCCAATACAAACTTCAAGAGATAAATATAACGCGTTTGCATGTCTTTTAAATAAATTTGTAAGGTAGAGAACGAAAATCGTGGCGATTACATTGCGAATTTACGAATAATAACTGTTTTTCGCTTAGAACGCCTAAAATATTGTTATCAGTCATTGAAAATATATCAAATGCTATGCCTAATTGCTGGTTGTTTGTTAAAAACGGATGAATCATGCGTTATTTTTATGTCAATTCCCGCTGGCAATTGCCAGCGGGAGAGTAATTTATGGTTTCTTAAAAAAAATTATTGCGTAGGTAGCAGCTCATCGCATTTCTGCGTGAGGATAGCCAAGTTGGTTGCGCCCGCATGTTCGCCGATGATATCACCCGGCGCGGTGCCTACCGTACCGCTATTGTCTTCATGGACAACATGGTCTCCCACGATTTTGACCTGATCTCCCCAAATGGCTTTAAAGTCATACCGTACAGTCTCCGGTGTCAGCAGCGTGGTGGAGATAAAGCCATTGACCACGACACCGAGAAATTTAAATTCTTGCGAACCTGTACCGCGCTCGCGGTAATAGAGGTAAAAAGTAGGCAGTACATCCACGACTTCGGTTTGGCCGGGACAGCGCACATAGAGTTGAAGCGTAACTCGCGGGTCATTCACGGTCGATGGGTCGGCCAGCGTGATGCTCGTGGTGCCACCGCAGGTACTATTGAGCATTTCTTCGCCGAGTATGGCTTCTCTGTCGTCTTTGATGCGGATGGATACGCCCGCCGTGGGCAGGTAGGTGAGCTGTACGCTGTTGTACGTGGCATTGACAGATGCGACAAACCGGCGCACAACCTTACCTGCCATCACGGCTTCAATGGTAAGCGGGTAAGTAATGCCGGCCTCAAACCACGATGCGTTGAGTGTGATATTGGCTGGCTGCGGGCAGCCCGGTGCAAAATTGCCGCTCATAAACCACGTCAGGTGGTCGGTCTCATAGCTGGCAAAAAGCAGTTCGTCCGCCTGTGTAACGACGGTTTCTTGCTCGTAGGTCCACCGGAAGTCAGCTGCGGTATGGCTATATACCGAAAGGGCGTCGCCCACTCGCACTTGGGTATTGGTGCCAAGATTGTAAAAGCCGTCGTCTATTTGCTGGGCGATCTCAATGGGCTGGCTAAAATAGCTGACCGGAGCGCCATCTACAAAAAAGTTGATGTTGGTGAGTGCTGCGGGGTTGAATGCGCCGCCCACGGGGCTGTTATTGCCGTTTGTGTAGACGTTGGAAGTTGCTAAGCTTCCACCGGGAATAATGTCTAAGGAGGTCTCTTTGTCCGTGTCGGTATTGACGATAAGGCCGGAGAGCGTGTTGCCGGTGATGATATTACCGTCAGCATCCAAGAATTGGGTGCCGGCCCGCAGCGTGATGCGGGTGGTTTGTTCGGATGTCTCGCTTAAAGGCGTGGTGAGCATAAGGGTTTCGCCAATGCGGCCGTCAACCAGACTCACTGTCGGACGGTATACCGCCACGCCCGGCGGCGCATCGCTTAGTCGCAGTACGCTCACGGCATTAAGACTAGACCGCAGCTCGCTGGTAATGATGACGGGAATGACCTGGGTAAGGTAATCTTCGCCGCTTAATTCTACATAAAATGTGACGGGGTTGTCTTCAGTGGGTTCATGTTGCGGGTGTACGCCCAAACCAAGCAGACCATCGCGAAGCTGGAATTGCCGGCGTCCTTCAAGGTTGTAAATGTATTCAGCATCAGGGCCGCTGAGACTCACAGACACGTTGTTTACCGCATTGCCTTGGCCATCGGTGATTTGAAGCACGGTGGTGTATTCCAAAATGGCCGAACTGACGACGACTCGGATGTCTTTCAACGGATGCTGGCAACTTTGGATACAGAGCAAAACGGTCCAACCGAGGCTATATAGAAGGTATTTTGTAGGTTTCATAGGAAATGGATTATCGAATGGATTGACTAATCGTTAGCGGATGAAGAAATTGTAATTGAGCCCAAACTGGATGTTGGGCAGGTAACGGTAGTTACGCACGTTGCGTTCGATGATGGGACCGTTGGCCTCGTTGCCCTGCAATAGTTCGGTAGCCACGATGTCAACCCGCGGGCTGGAAAGCCGATAGGCGCCCGCTGTGAGATTGAACGAAAACCGATCGTCAATGCGGATATTGCCAAAAGCGATGCCGGCGTATGGCGCGACGGTCTTTGCCCAGCTGACCGTGGTGGTCATCAACCCTACATCCACTGGACGTACGATAATATCGCCATAGGAGTAGTTTTCATTCAACTCAGTATGGATGGTGCCCTTGGCCTGAAAGAAATAGCCGCCACCAAGCTGGATAGTGAAGTGGCGGAAGCCGTTTTGCGCGCGGTAAAAGGGTGCCCAGCCAAATAGCAGATGAGCATTATGCAGCCGGGCCCTGGCTTTTGAACGCGTCTCATGATCGCCATAATGCGCGATGATCTGGGTGTCAAACGGCATGAGATTGACACCGAGCTGTACGCCAAATGGATTGCCGAGGGGACGATAGATAGCAAGCCCCAAGCCTGCACTGCTCAACAAAGGGCCAAACGACCATTGGTAGGCTGGATTTTCACGGATGACATTGAAAGGGTTCTGGTCTTGGGCATGGGCTGATAGCAGGCCTATCAGGCCTGCAATGAGCAACGTAATCTTTTTTTTCATAGGTCAGCATTAAATGGAAAGATGAGTTAAGGTATGTTGGTTTTTTTATTTGTTATTTTCATGGGTTCTCCATTGCTTTCGCGGTCGATAAGGCATGAATCGATAGATTCAGGCAGAACTACACTTACATTTACCCCTAAAAGGGTGATTTGTTTGAAAAATTTGAACCTTTTGATTTCGAGAAACAAAGCGAGTTGGCGGGCTGCGGTGAGGAGCCGGGAACTTTACACGAGATCATGCCGTCATAGGCAAAACAAGTGCATTGGGGCTGCGGATGATAATAATGGTTCATAAGTTGATGTAAAAAGATAATTACGCTAAATTAGTTAATTCCAACTAACGTGTCACCGTAATCTTCTTGCACGGGGGCAAAGGTACATATTTTTTTGAAACAATGGATACCAATCCGGGACCCATGTTCAAACACCTTTATCGAGATATGCGCCTTCCTGACGGTGGATTCCCTTTAAAATAGCCCCATTTGGCCGTTATCATCAATTTGGATGTCATCCGGATTGGTGATCTCAAAATCTACAGGTGGTTTTGCGTCCTGTGGCGTGTCTGCTGTCGCTGGACTTGCCGTTGTTTCCGGATTTGCCGGAGATGGGGTGGTGGTAGCAGCGGCAGCTATGGATGCAGTATGTGGCGGTGCCTCCATGGATGGTGATGGGGCCTCCGGTATCTCTTCCGTGAGTAAGGTGACGTGCTGGACGTCATGGGGTGTAAGGCGGTTGCCCTGTGCTTTCATGCCCTTGACGTCGATGATGGCAGTGAGGTCTTGCTCAATGGTGTCGGCAGTTTGCGATTTGCCTTTAAGTACATCCACCCGCACAACGGGTGCAGCGGCGGCGGTGATAAGCACAAGCTTGGAGCCCGGTTCATCATTGATAATGGATGTACGTTTGCCGATCGGCGTGTCTTCAAACAGAAAACGCTTGACGTAGCATACGCCCGATTTGCCATCGCGGTGAACAACGCTGTACACCTGCTGCGGGTTGTATTTTTCGATGCGGACCAGCTTGTCGTCAAAATGGTTGCTAAGGTCGAAGCTGGTCAGTTCATAGGTGCCATCGGCCATGACCGTTAGGATTTTATCATCGCCATCAAATTCTCCCAGGTAGGTGCCGCGACCGTCGGCATTGAGTCGTTTGAGTACATCATCAAACCAAATTTTGCGGCCGGAAAGCGTAGATACTCCTTTGCTTTTGAGGTTAACCTTCTTGATGGGATACTTGGTGACGATGTTACCCTGTGAGCCGCGACCCTTGATAGCTACCTCGGCAAAATCCAAGTCAAACTGGAGCTTGCGAAGCTTGGAATGTGGCTTGAGTTGGATATTGACCACCTCCGCCTCCCCATTTGGATTAGCTGTAAAATACAATACCTTGGAGCCTTTCTCGCCCTTGGTAAGATCGTATTCCTTATCGCGCGTGACGCCTACGACCGAAAAGCGCTTGACGTAGGATATCCCGGACTTGCCGTCACGGTAGATGAGGTTGTATACGGTACGGTCATCCCCCTTTTTAAATACGGCTACGTGGATGATGTCCTTCCCGACGAACACCTTGTCCTGTATTTTGGTCACTAAACATTTTCCATCGGATCGGAAGATGATAATGTCGTCTAAATCAGAACAATCCGTGACATATTCATCTTTACGCATCCCCGTGCCGATAAAGCCTTCAGTGCGGTTGACATAAAGCTTGGCATTCGCCAACGCTACTTGCGCGGCCTCTACACGATCAAACGCCCGAAGCTCGGTGCGGCGCTCCCGGCCTTTGCCATATTTTTCTTTAAGCCGTTCAAACCAGGCAATCGCATAATCAGTGAGGTGGCGCAGGTGATGGCGCACCTTTTTGATTTCTTCTTCAAGGGCAGCCATCTGTTCATCCGCCTTCTTAACGTCAAAGCGGGTAATACTGCTCATTGGTTTTTCGATAAGCTTTTTGTAATCTTCAGGCAGTATCTCGCGGTAAAATTGGTCGAAAAACGGCGTAAAAAGATGGGTAAGCACCTGTACGACGGTGTCGAAGTCTCCGGCGTTTTCGTAGTCAGGGTGTTTGTACATCCCTTCTTGGATAAAAATCTTGAGCAGGCTGCTGAAAAAAATCTTTTCCTGCAACTCGCTGAGGCGGATTTCAAGTTCCTGCTTGAGCAGACGCTTGGTTTGTTGAGTGTTTTCGATGAGCACATCGTTGACGCTCATGAAATGGGGCTTGTCGTCCCGGATGACACACGTATTGGGTGAAATGGATACTTCGCAGGCAGTAAAGGCATAAAGCGCATCAATGGTAACATCGGGCGAAATGCCAGGGGCCAGGTGGATAATGATTTCGACGTTTTGCGCTGTATTGTCTTCGATTTTCTTGATTTTGATCTTGCCTTTTTCATTGGCTGCAACTACACTGTCGATGAGGCCGCCAGTGGTGGTGCCATAGGGGATTTCAGTGATAGCGAGTGTTTTTTTGTCGCGCTCCTCAATCTTGGCGCGCACGCGTATTTTGCCGCCCCGTTGCCCTTCGTTGTATGCCGAGCAGTCCGCTAACCCGCCGGTGGGAAAATCTGGCAATAGATTTGGCCGTCCGCCTCGCAATACTTCGATGGAACTGTCGATAAGTTCGATGAAGTTGTGCGGCATAATCTTGGTGGCGAGGCCTACGGCGATACCTTCGGCCCCTTGCGCCAAAAGCAGCGGAAACTTGACTGGCAGTGTAACGGGCTCGCGGTTGCGGCCGTCGTAGCTGAGTTGCCATTCCGTAGTGTCCGGATTGAAGACCACTTCGTTGGCAAACTTGGACAGGCGACCTTCGATATAACGGGGCGCCGCGGCTGAATCGCCCGTGACGGGGTCGCCCCAGTTGCCCTGGCAATCAATAAGCAGGTTTTTCTGGCCCAGTTGCACCATGGCATCGCCAATAGAGGCATCCCCATGTGGATGGTATTTCATGGTATTGCCAATCACATTGGCGGCCTTGTTGAACCGCCCGTCGTCCATCTCCTTCAACGAATGCAGAATACGGCGTTGTACGGGCTTAAAACCATCGTTGATGTGCGGTACAGCGCGATCGAGAATGACGTACGATGCGTAATCGAGAAACCAGTTTTCATACAAGCCCGATAACGGTATGGTCTGGCTGCCACCTGGTTGATTGTCTTCAGAAGTACTTCCTTGGTTTTCTTCGGGTGTCGGATTCGTTTCGTCGCTCATTTAAACCTGTTGCTTGTTTCGCGGTGTAAACTTAGATAAATTGCTTTTTATATGCAATATCATCGCATTGTATATAAAAGCACTTCGTTGGTCCCCCCGCTGCCACTGAGAACGTTAAAGGCGAAAAAATACCACTTTGTGTTAACCGCTTTCGGAAGAATAAGTTACAGATTAACCACGCCGGGACGCACTGAGGATGGTCGTCATGCTAGTGACATACCCCCGGGGGCATTTTTACATCGGAAAATATCGCTTTATCGCCTTGAGGAAATGTAAAGTCCGTGTCGCGGTCCGATTTACTTTTCCCAAAACTTTCCTTTTAGGTTATTGTTTTTCTTTCGAATGCGCATTCGCTTCGGTGTGCAGACCTATGGAACAGTTTAAAAAACGGACTTAAATGAAAGCAAAGATACAACACATGCTGACCTTGCTGTTCGTATGTTGGATGGCATTGGGTTTTGCACAGCAAACGACCATTACCGGTAGTGTTTATGACGCGGAAGGCAATAGGCTTCCGGGTGTGAGTGTCGCTGTGCGGGGAACTAATGTAAGCACCTTGACCAATGCTGAGGGCCAATATACGATCAATGCACAAGTGGGCCAAACCTTGGTTTTTACGTATATCGGTTTGCAGACCGAAGAACGGGAGGTGGGACAGCGTGCAGTGATTGACGTAAATATGGTCACATCGACCTCCAGTTTGGATGAGGTGGTCATTGTGGGCTATGGTACACAAAGTAAGCGGTTGCTTACGGATAACGTAGCGAAGCTGACATCATCGGATATTGCTGAAATCCCGTCTCCGGGATTCCAGAATACGTTGGCGGGTAAAGCGGCGGGGGTGCAGGTAATGCAGACAAACGGTAAGGTAGAAGGGGGGATCAGTATCCGCGTGCGCGGCGTAGCGAGTGTAGGAGCTGGCTCGGATCCGTTGTATGTGCTGGATGGGATGCCTCTGATTAACCGCGATGAATCCAGCGATGCGCCGCAAAATCCCTTGCTGACAATTAGCCCGAATGAAATTGAGTCTATCGACATCCTGAAGGATGCGTCTGCGTCAGCTATCTACGGCTCGAGGGGCGCTAACGGTGTGGTGATCATTACCACGAAGCGCGGCAAACGGGGGCGGGCCAGTATCTCTGCCAACGTATCGCATGGCATCAGCGAACCTACCCGGTTGCGCGAATGGCTTAGTGCGGAGGAATATATGGAGTTGCTCACGGAGGCGGCCATCAATAGCTACGGAGAAGAAGATGGCCGAGCCGAAGCGGAATGGTTGTTTGGTTTTCTGTCTGATGGCGCAGACTGGCGCAACGGACAGTACCATAATACGGACTGGCAGGGGCTGGCGCTGGTGAGGGGGCATGTGAGTGATGCGGATCTCTCGATATCAGGTGGAAATGAAAATACAACATACTTCTTCTCGGGCGCGTATAACAATACAGATGGGATTGTAAGGGGCAATGCCATGGAGCGGATCAATTCACGGGTGAACGTGACCCACGAGTTTAACGACCGGTTTTCGGCGGGCGCAAACCTGAGCTTCTCCCGGACCACCATCGATCGCATCTCAAACGACAATGCTTTTGTGACGCCCCTGCAGGCGATTGCCCAGCCTGCGTTGAGTGCGGCCTTTCTGGATAACGGAGAGCCCAATCCCAATACGCTATATGCCAACTTCCTGCTGCAGGACAGGCATGCGTTCTTTAATACCATTGTGCGCCGGGTAAATGGTAAGGCATTTGCTGAATACCGTTTTTTACCTAACCTGAAATTCAATACCGATTTTGGGTATGACTTGTATTATCAAACGGAAGATAGTTATACGGGAAGGTTAGCGCCGTTCCAATCGACCAACGGGGAGGGGTTTGCAACCAGTGTAGGTACAGAATCCTACATCACGAGCAATTATTTTACCTATGAACAAGCGCTTAATGATATCCATGATGTAGACGTAGTGGTTGGTATGGAATACAATCATGCGCGGCGACGGTTTCAAAGCGTCACGGGCATCGAATTTCCGTCGGATGATTTCCAGTCGATAGGGAGCGCTGCACAGATTACAGCGGGTAGCAGCACCTTTACTTCGTATGCATTTCTTTCTTACTTCGCTCGGGCGAATTATTCATTGATGGATCGCTATCTCTTCAAGGCGAGTATCCGGCGTGATGGCTCGTCGCGATTTGGCCGGGACAACCGCTACGGCACTTTTGCTGCCGTGTCTGCGGGTTGGGTGCTGTCTGAAGAGGATTTCCTGAGTGACTCCGACGTGCTGTCGTTCTTGAAGATACGGGGCAGTTGGGGGCAATCCGGAAATGCTGAGATAGGCGATTTTGCTTCGCTCGGCTTGTTTGGCGCGGTAAGCTACCGGCAGCGAGCGGGAATATTTCCAACACAGGCGGCTAACCCGTTCCTGACGTGGGAGAGTGTCGAGCAGACCGATATTGGTATCGACTACGGTTTTCTTGACAATCGGATTTCGGGTGAACTGGACTATTACGTCAAACGCTCCGATGGGCTGCTGTTTGACGTGCCGCTACCGGCAACTTCGGGATTCCCGACCGTACTGCGGAATGTCGGGCTACTGGAGAATAGGGGCGTCGAATTCGTACTCAATACCCAGAATGTCCAAAAGGATCGCTTCACATGGAACACGTCGCTGAACATTGCCTATAATAAAAATACGGTGAAGGAATTGCCGAATGGGCAGGATGTCGTCATTGGGCAGAATATCCTCCGTGAGGGGGAGCCTATTAATGCTTTCTACCTGCTGGAGTATGCTGGTGTGGACGTCGACAATGGTGATGCGCTCTACTATGTAAACAGCCGCAATCCGGACGGTACACTCAACCGGGAGACAACCAATGACCCCAATGCGGCAAACCGTGTGGTTTTGGGCGCTCCGCTGCCCAACTGGATTGGAGGGTTTACCAGTAACCTGGTTTACCGCGATTTTGACTTCAGCTTTACGTTCCAAGGTGAGTGGGGCGCAAGTATTTACAACTTAGGTGGTACATATCAGTCTGCTAATGGCGATTACTACGACAACCAGACCCGGGACCAACTGCGGCGATGGCGGCAACCGGGGGACATCACCGATGTGCCGCAGGCCCGCCTATATGGGGCCAACGGCACGGCACAGTCTTCGCGCTATCTCGACGGCGCGAGTTTCGTAAGGCTCCGCAATTTGAACGTTGGGTATACGCTACCCAGCCGAATCACCCAGCAGGTGGGAATTAATCGACTACGTGTATACTTTGCGGCGTTCAACTTGTTAACCATCACGAATTATAAGGGGTATGACCCTGAAGCACGGAGCGATGCAAGCTCGACAGAGGCAAGTAGGGGAATAGATTTTTACTCTGCACCGGCAGCAATGACATATTCATTGGGGGTCAACTTTAATTTTTAACAAATGAAAAAAATAGTTTATCGCTATAGCATATTAGCGCTCTTGGTAGGGCTTTCGGCCTGTGAGCGAAAATTGGATATCGACCCCGAGCAGTCTATTCCAGCGGAGCAAGCCTTGTCTACCTCGCAAAACATCCAAAGTCTCCTTATCGGTACTTATGATCAAGCTGGCACGGACGACCTTTATGGGGGATTCTTGCAAATGCTGGCCGATTTATATGGTTTTTCTGGACAGGCGTCATGGGTAGGTACGTTTACTCAGCCCCGTGAGGTGTTTAACAAACGGATACGGGTAGACAACTCGTTTGTGCGTGATCATTGGATAAACGCTTATCAGGTTGTCAACGCTACAAACTTGATTGTGGACCACTTGCACGTGGTAGACGAAGCTGAGCGAGACCGGGTAGCGGGCGAAGCGAAATTTCTACGGGCGTTGGTATACTTTGATCTTGTGCGATCGTTTGGGAGGCCATATGTGTCAGAGGAAGCTAACAATCAACCTGGGGTGCCGCTCAGCTTGACCGGAATACTGGATTATGATGGAGACTTGGCCGTGCCACGTAATACGGTGGACGAAGTGTATACCCAAGTGCTGGCAGACTTGAATGATGCGTATTCCCTGCTACCCGAGTCGAATGGATACTATGCCGACCGCTATTCGGCGCAGGCGCTTCTGGCACGGGTATACCTCCAACAGGGAAATTACACAGCGGCGCGAGATGCAGCAAATGACGTGATCCAAAACAGCGGCCGGGTACTTACGCCCACATATCAGGAGGCATTCAACAACGAAGCGAATTCGGTTGAAGATTTGTTTGCCTTTCAGGTGACCAATCAAAGCGGTACCAACCAACTGGTTGTACACTACGCCACGCAGGATTTGGGCGGACGGGGTGGTGACATCGTTGTTCAGCCGGCGTACCTGGCGCTTTTTGATTCGGACACCGATGATAGGAGCATGTTTTTTTATGAAAGCAGTCGTGGATTGCTCTCTTCCAAGTATACCAATCAATTCGGGAATATTGCGATGATTCGGTTGGCTGAAATGTATCTTATCCGTGGAGAGGCGAATCTACGGCTGGGTACTGCCGTGGGGGCGACTCCTGCCGATGACATCAATGTGCTGCGAGCCCGTGCCAACGCCGCACTGAAGCCAGCGGTAACGTTGGAGGATGTGCTCTTGGAACGGCAATTGGAGCTTGCTTTCGAAGGGTTTTTGATACACGATGTTAAACGCACGCGGGAAACGATTGTCATTGTCGAAAGCGTAGGCGGTGAATCCACCGAAGTGCCGATACCATACAACGACAACCGCTTGACATACCCGATTCCACAACGGGAAATTGACGCTAATCCATTGTTGGAGCAAAATCCTGGTTATGGAACGTAATTAATGTTGTGTTTTTTGAATTTAGTTGGTTATTTTTGGTTAAATCCGGTAGGAATACCGGATTTTTTTGTTTTGTATATGTGATTTAAGTTGTTTTGTGTGTATAAATGTTATTGTTTTTTATTTTTTTGTATAAAAAATAAGTATGATCTTCGTTTGTTTGCAATATATTTTATATTTGTTTGAAATTTTTTAATAAAAAAATAACAAACACACGGTATGAAATTAAAAATACATTATTTTTTGATTATTTTGTTTGTGTGTGTAACTATTTTTGGTTATGCTCAGCAAAAAACAATTGCAGGGACGGTTAATAGTGAGGGTGGGCAACCGCTTTCCGGAGCAAGTATTGTTGTCAAAGGGACAAACATAAGTACATTGACCGACGAATATGGCCGTTATACGATTGTGGCGGAGTTAGATCAGACGTTGGTGATTTCATATGTCGGATTTCAAACGCAAGAAGTGCCGGTGGCAAACAATAACTTCATTAATGTCAATTTGTTGAATGCTGCCTCCGATTTAGACGAGGTGATCGTTGTGGGGTATGGCACGCAAAGCAAGCGTAAACTCACAGACAACGTCGCGAAGCTGACGTCTTCCGATATTTCTCAGATTCCGTCGCCTGGGTTTCAAAGTTTGTTGTCAGGGAAGGCTGCAGGAGTACAGGTAATGCAAACGAACGGTAAGGTTGAAGCTGGTATCAGCATGCGTATCCGTGGAGTTGCGAGTATTGGTGCGGGATCCCAACCGCTTTATGTATTGGATGGTATGCCGTTAATTAATCAAAATGAATCGAACAATTCGGCACCACAAAACCCGTTACTTACCTTAAGTCCAAATGAAATAGCGTCGATAGACATTTTAAAAGACGCATCGGCGACAGCGATCTATGGTTCGCGCGGAGCGAATGGTGTGGTCGTGATCACGACTAAGAAAGGACAAAGCGGCCGGAGTTCCATTTCCGCAAATGTGTCCCATGGTTGGAGTGGCCCGGCGAATAAGCGAGAATGGTTGAACGCTGCCGAGTATAAGGAATTGCTGCAGGAATCGTTGATAAACCGCTACGGGACAGAAAGTGGTACGCAAAGGTTTGAATCGTTTATGGACAACTATTCAGCGGGTACGGACTGGCGGAATGGTGAAGTGGATACTGATTGGCAGGATTTGGCTTTTCAGGATGGGTATCTCACCGATGCTGACCTTTCGATGTCCGGTGGAAATGATAAAACCACGTATTTTCTTTCGGGAGCTTACAACGGTACAAAGGGTATTATAAGGGGCAATGAACTGGAAAGACTCACTTCACGAATAAACGTGAGCCACAACTTTTCGGATAAATTCACAGGAGGTGCCAACCTGAGTTTCTCTAAAACGTCCATAGATCGGATTGCCAATGATAACGCCTTTGTGACACCGTTGCAAGCGGTGGCCCTGTCGCCGATCTCGCCGGCTTATTTGCCGGATGGGGAGCCTAATGGCAATACTATTTATGCAAACTTTCTGCTGCAGGACAGACATGCCTTTTATAATACAGTAATACGAAGGGTGACCGGTAAAGCCTTTGGTGAATATCGATTTTTGCCCTATCTCAAATTCAATACGGATTTCGGCTATGACCTGTACTACCAAACGGAAGACAGCTACACGGGCCGACTTGCCCCCTTCCAATCCACCAATGGTGAAGGATATGCTTCTAGTGTAGGTACAGAGTCTTATATTACCAGTAACTACTTTACCTATTCGCAGAATTTTGCCAATATTCACGACTTAGAAGCCGTGGTGGGTATGGAGTTTAACGATACGCGGCGGCGGTTTCAAAGCGTAACGGGTATCGAATTTCCGACGGACGATTTTCAGACAATTGGCAGTGCGGCTGAAATTACAGCAGGCAATGGCAATGTCTCTCAGTACAACTTCCTTTCTTACTTCGTCCGGGCTACGTATTCGTTGAAAGATCGCTACCTGCTGAAAGCGAGTGTCCGTCGCGACGGGTCGTCCCGTTTCGGCGAAAGTGTCCGCTATGGAACATTCGCTGCGGCGTCAGCCGGCTGGATACTTTCTGAAGAAGACTTCCTTAGTGAATCGGAAGTGGTGTCATTCCTCAAGCTGCGGGGTAGCTGGGGACAATCGGGCAACGCCGAGATCGGTGATTTTGCCTCGTTGGGCCTGTATGGCGGTATTTCTTACAACCAGCGCCCAGGTATTTCTCCCACGCAACCGGCAAACTCCTTCTTGACGTGGGAAAAGGTCAACCAGTATGACATCGGCGTTGATTTTGGCTTCTTGAACAATCGCTTGTCTGGTGAGCTCGATTATTATGTAAAGCAATCCAAAGATTTGCTCTTTGACGTACCTCTTCCCGGAACGTCCGGATTTTCGACCATCACCCGTAATATCGGTCTAATGGAAAATAGAGGTGTAGAGTTTGTGTTGAATACGGAAAATATCAAGAAGGAGGGGTTTACCTGGAATACAAGTATTAACATTGCCAGAAACAACAATGAAGTGAAGGAACTGCCAAATGGCGCTGATGTGATAAGTGGGCGCAATATTGTTCGCGAGGGCGAAGCTATCAATTCTTTTTATGTACTGGAATATGCTGGTGTTAGTCCGGATAATGGGGATGCGTTGTATTATTTAAACTCCAAAAACGAAGACGGTACATTGAGTAAGGAAACAACGAACGATCCGAACCGCGCTAACCGTATTGTCGCAGGATCGCCTATCCCTGTGTGGATTGGCGGTTTCACAAGTGCGTTGTTTTTCAAAGGCTTTGATTTTAGCTTTACCTTCCAAGGGGAATGGGGTGCAAGCATCTATAACGCTGGTGGACTTTACCAATCGGCCAATGGCGACTACTACGACAACCAGAGCCGGGACCAATTGCGGAGGTGGCGGCAGCCGGGTGATATCACCGACGTTCCTCAGGCACGTTTTGGATTAGGTAATGGTACTGCGCACTCGACGCGATACCTTGAACGAACAGATTTCATCCGCTTGCGTAATGTAAATTTGGGTTATACCATTCCACAACAGGCTTTACAGCAACTAGGGATCAATAATCTACGTGTGTATCTGGCAGCATTTAATCTGCTTACCTTCACCGATTATCAGGGTTATGATCCAGAAGCCCGAAGCGATGCTGGCGAGACAGCAGCGGGAAATGGTATTGATTTTTATTCGGCTCCGGCAGCACGGACGTTTTCATTGGGTGTAAATTTCAACTTTTAAACACGAAAGATTAACATGAAAAACTACAAAATACTGGGATTAGGATTATTGTTGGCACTAGGTATTGCTTGTGATAGCAAATTGGATGTGGAGCCTGCACAATCCATTTCTTCGGAAATTGCGTTGTCAACTCCAGAGAATATCCAAAATCTGCTAGTTGGTGTGTATGAACGAGCCGGACGTTCGGCTGCTTATGGGGGACGAATTCAGATGCTAGGCGATTTGTACGGAGCTACTAGTCAAGTTTCATGGATAGGTACCTTTCAACAGCCTCGGGAAGTATTTAATAAGGCTTTATTGGTGAATAACACTTATGTGAGCGATCATTGGCTCAATGCGTATGCATTGGTCAATATGGCCAACCTCGTAGTAGACCACATTGGCGTGGTGGAAGAAGCCGATGAACAGGCTCGGATATTGGGTGAAGCGAAGTTTTTGCGGGCTGCCACCTACTTTGAGTTGGTGCGATTTTTTGGGTTGCCTTACGAGGCAGGACAACAGAACGGACAATTGGGCGTACCATTGGTGCTCCAAGGGGTGCTAGACTATGCAGGTGATCTGACGGTAGCACGAAATACTGTGGAAGAGGTTTATGCTCAAGTGATTGCCGATCTGAATGATGCCTACAATTCGCTCCCGCCAACGAATGGCGTCTTCGCAGATAAATATTCAGCAAAAGCGCTATTGGCCCGCGTGTACCTGCAACAGGGAAATTATGCCGAAGCGCGCGACGCAGCAAATGACGTCATCGAAAACAGCGGGCATGCGCTTGTGGGGTCGTTTGCAGCAGCATTTAATAATGAACAAGACTCTGGCGAAGATGTGTTTGCGATGCAAGTGACGAGTCAGGACGGTACCAACACCTTGATTACCCACTACGCCGATCAGGACCACGGCGGCCGTGGCGGCGATATCATCATCGGTGATGCGTACCTCGCGTTGTTTGACTCGGATACGGATGTGCGGAGGTCATTTTTCTATACCAGTGCCGATAACGGCGAACGATTGACTAATAAGTACACAAACCAGTTTGGAAACATAGCGGTAATCCGACTTGCCGAAATGTACCTCGTCCGTGCGGAAACTAACATTAGGTTGGGAACCGCCGTCGGTGCTACACCTGTTGCGGATATTAATTTGATTCGGGAGCGGTCTCTTGCCGGTTCAAAGCCAACGGTGACCCTGGATGACGTTTTGCATGAGCGGGAATTGGAATTGGCCTTTGAAGGCTTCCTTATCCATGACACCAAGCGGCTACATCGGTCTATCTCCTTTACAGGAAATCAGGGGCAAATAACGTTGGATTATAACAACGGACGATTGATTTATCCCATCCCTGAGCGTGAGATGGACGTCAACCCGTTGTTGGACCAAAATGATGAATATCTAAACTAATTTAAGACGGAGAACTAATAGGGGGCCATCTTCCAATACTTAGGTACGGAAGGTGGCCCGCTTGTTTTTAGGATGTAGCAATATCAAAGTACATGTGGCATATTTAGCGTAAAAGGCCAAACGGCTAAAACTAAAGTAAGTACGATTAATTTTTGATTAATTACAGGATTTCATGGTTCGTCTTATTTTCTTATTATGAAAGAAAAAAAGAGCGATTGAAATCCTCCGAAGTCTTTTCGGCAACATTCCGGAGCGTTTTCCTGAAGAGACTTCGGTGAAAATAATTTTCAACCTCGGTGAGTTTCTGATTTTCGCCCATTGTTTTGGGTCTAAAGGCGAGCGGATATGCGGTACATCGTTTTCTAAGGCCGTAAGAGGCGCTATGAGCGCTTAAAATTCTCAATGCTAAAAGCCTCCATCGAAAAAAAGAAATCAATACAAGCGATCTGTTTATTTTATTTCTTTATAGGATTGTGGGTTTCGCGTCCTTTTGGACGCCATTGACGGTATTTCTAAATCAATTCAACAATTGCGCCTTGGATATGAGCTCGAGGTGGTCAATGCTTGCAAATCATTATTGCAAATGTAAGCAACAAGGCGGTGTGTTGATATTTTTTTTAAAAAATAAGCGATTTGTTGGTGTTTGTTTGTAAAAATCTCACCTTTGGCCGTTATTTTTATAATCAATCACATGAGTAAACATTTTACAAGCTTATTTTTGCTGTTTTTTTTTTTCTTTCTAATGCCGTTTTTGCCCAAGAACGGACAGTAGTAGGTAATGTAATAGCAGAAAACGATGGGTTGCCTTTACCAGGGGTAAGTGTGACCGTAAAAGGATCGCCCAATTTGGGTACAAAGACAGACGAAAATGGGGGCTTTGCGATGCAAGTTCCCAACGGAGCAACGACGCTGATATTTCGTTATATCGGCTTTTTAGAGAAAGAGGTTGCGGTGGGTTCGGATCCGCTGACCGTGTCCATGCAGGATGATGCCCAACAACTATCTGAAGTCATCGTGACGGGGTATAACACGCAGAACCGGCGGGAAGTGGCAGGCTCGATCTCCACCGTGCAGGCAAAAGACTTTGAATTGGTACCGATTGGGTCGTTCGACCAGTCCATCCAAGGACGAGTGCCCGGCGTATTGATCCAAGCGAACTCGGGACAGCCTGGTGCGGCGGCTTCTATTTTGATCCGTGGTAAGGGATCGGTGTTGGGAAGCAATGACCCGCTGTTTATCATGGATGGGGTGGAAATCACAGCGAACGACTTTTCTTCCTTAAATCAGGCAGATTTCGAATCCATATCGGTGTTGAAGGATGCTTCGGCAACGGCACAATACGGATCACGTGGAGCTAATGGCGTGGTGCTAATCACGACAAAACAGGGGAAAGCCGCCCGCACACGCATCGATTACAACGTTCAATATGGCGGATCGACCATTCCGGAAAACCGCTTGAGGGTAATGAGTACCGATCAGAAGCTGGATTTTGAATTGCTCAGCGGAAATCCTTACGAGTGGACGGATGCAGAGTTAGCTGAATTGCGTCAAATCAATACCGACTGGGAAAAGGTATTTTTTCGGACCGGCCGTACCGCTAATCATACGCTGAGTGCCTCAGGCGGAACAGATAATACGACTTACTTTTTGTCGGGTTCTATATTTGATCAAACTGGAACGGTGCGTAATACGGGCCTTAAGCGCTATACTGGCCGTGTAAACGTGAGCGGTACGGCCGGAGCCTTTAACTTCGGTTTAAACAGCACATTTGGGTATTCCGAGTATCACAACACATCCGAAAACAATACTTCCATCGCTTCGCCACTAAACGCCATCCGTTGGTCAAATCCTTACGAAACGCCGTACGATGCAGAAGGCAATTATACGCAACTTGTGTCTGGACAGCCGAATGCGCTGTCAGAACTGTTGGAAAATCGGGACGCTCGCCAGCAGCTTAAAGGAGTCGGAAACGTCTATGTAGAGTACCGAGCACCTTTTCTTGAAGGCCTAACCGCCAGGACATCCTGGGGCGGCGACTTCCGGTCTAACGAAACGGCGGCCTACACGAGCCCGGATACATATTCGGGAAGTTTTGATGTGGGTGGCCAGGGAAGTCTCTTTCGGGAGCTTGATCGGTACTTCCGGTACACCGGAACGACATCGGTGGGCTATGGTAAAACGGTGTCAGAAGACCATACCTTCGCTGTAACGCTCTACAATGAGATCATCAACAATACATTGCGTTCCTTTGAATTTACGGGTTATGGATTGGGAGGTGCATTTGACAACGAGGCGGGCATTACACCAGGCAACGCGGAGAATGGTTTCATCCCCGATGTGGGTGGCAATGGTAGTGCAAATGCTTTGCTGTCTTATTTTGCAGATATTAAGTATAGCTACAAGAACCGTTATTACTTAGATATAACCGGACGACGTGATGGTTCATCACGATTCGGTGCTGACCGCAAATGGGCAAACTTCGGCTCGGTGGGCTTCAGCTGGATCGTGTCGGATGAGGCCTTCATGGAACCGTTGAAACCGATCTTCAATAATTTGAAATACAAGATCAGCTACGGATCGGCCGGTAATCAGGCGGGCATTGAAGACTTCCAGTCGCGCGAACTCTACGCACGGGCTGTTTATGCGGGTGTGGGTGGATTGGTGCAGGACCAACTGGCCAATCCGCTGCTGCAATGGGAGCGTAAAAGTACGTTCAACACTGGAGTTGAATTTAATACGCTAGGCGGCCGTCTTGGCGCTACCATAGAATATTACAATTCCATTACCTCCGACCTCTTCCTCAATCAGCAACTGTCCAGGACCACAGGCTTCACATCACTGACCGCCAACATCGGCGAACTTCAGAACTCCGGAGTGGAAGTCTTTCTCGATGGCAATTTGATCAGGACGAAGGACTTTGTCTGGGGCTTGAATTTGAGCTTTACCTATAACAAAAACAAAGTGCGTAAATTGATAGGCGACCAACAGGAAATCATCAGCACTATCACCATCAATCGTGTAGGTGAATCAATAAACTCCATTTACGTGGTGCCGTATGCGGGGGTAAATCCGGATAATGGGAATCCACTGTATATCGACCTCGAAGGAAATGTGACAGAAGATTACAGTCCTTCGTTTCGAAGGATTGTGGGATCATACGAAGCCCCGTACTTCGGCGGTTTTGGTACCAGTTTGAGCTACAAAGGATTTAGTGCAGACGTGTTTTTCTCGTTTATCACTGGACATTCGATTTTTAATAACGACCGGGCTAACGTAGAAAACCCCAACTACGTGAGTGACAACCTGGCAGCGGTAATGAGTACGGCGTGGAAGCAACCGGGCGACCAAACACAGATCCCGCGTGTGGACTATCCGTTTTTCCGCAGCAGCACATCCCACTTCGTGGAAGATGGCGATTTTCTACGCCTGCGCAATGTAAATTTATCCTACACGCTACCCCGCCAGTGGCTGGACAAGATTGGTGTGAGTAACATACGGCTATTTGCACAGGGCCAAAACCTGGTGACATGGACGGATTTTCAGGGATTTGATCCGGAAATGGCGCGGGGTACATTAAATGGTGCGCAGTATCCGGCGCTACGCACATACACATTCGGATTAAATGTTGGGTTTTAACTTGGAGGGCATTATGAAAAGGAGAAATTTTATTTTAGGGCTGGCAGGTGTTTTTTCGTTGTCAGCATGCAACAGTATCATTGATATCGAGCCAGAGTTCGTAAAAGATGGAAGCCAGATTTTTACAACCATCGAAGATTATGAATACGCCTTGACCGGGGCTTACTCCCTCTTCAGAGAAGTGGGTTATTTCGCTAGTGGTGCGCAAACCACCAGCACATGGGCCAGTCTACCGGACATGATGGGCGACAACTTGGTAAGGACCACGGAGGACTTGGCTAACTGGCAGGAACAGGTCAATTGGGTCTATGAATCAACTGATAGCGATATCAACACGGCTTGGCAGGAGGCCTATAGCGTGGTAGCACAGGCTAACTTGGTACTGCGGAATATCGACCAGTTCAGCGCCACCAATCCGAAGGCCGTCAACCGTATTAAAGGACAAGCGCTCGCGATTCGGGCGGTTGCGCATTTTGATGTCTTACGGTATTGGGGTACAGACTATGACTTGAACAGCACAGGACCGGGAATTCCTTATGTGGAAATCGTAGACATCAATAACAAACCTTCACGGCTGACAGTTGCCGAGAGCTGGGCAAAGATTTTCGCTGATATGACGCAAGCCGAAACATTGTTGGGCAATGTAGACGGTACGATCAATTCGGGAAACAGTAGATCTTACCTCGATCAAAAAGCTGTGCGGGCGCTGCTGGCGCGAATGTACTTGTATGCCGGACAGTATGAAGAGGCTGAAGCTTTTGCTTCCCAAGTAATCGCAGAGGAGCCCTTGGCAACAGGTGCTGACTTTGAAGGGATATGGACGGATGCGTCGACCGCTGAGGTGCTGTGGGCTGTGCCGTTCAATGCGGGCGAAGGGTCGCCGTCTTCGGGTGTGCATAATGCACCTTCCAACCGAAACCGCTTCCGTCCGGCGGATCCCTTGCTTGCGTTGTACGATCAGAATAACGACATACGGTACGGCACCTACTTCGGCGTGCGTTCGCTTTCGGGCGCCCCGCGCAACATCTTACGGAAATTTTACGGAAGAGGAAATGCCTCCGACAACCTGGTTAACTGGAAGGTAATCCGTACTGGTGAATTGTACCTGATACGCGCTGAAGCCCGGGCGCGGCAAGGAGGGGCTAAGGAAGCGCTGGCCAATACCGATCTGAATGATCTGCGATCAGCACGTATAGCGGATTATGCCCCGGAGACGTTGACAGGAAGCGCCCTGATAGAAGCGATTTTTACGGAACGTAAAAAGGAGCTTGTGGGTGAAGGTCATCAGTGGTTTGACATAAAACGGACGACGCGGACAATCGAACGTACCGACCCCGGACTGCTTGCTGGCAGCGGTGTGATCCTCACCCCGGAACACCGTGCCTGGGTATGGCCGGTTCCGCAGTCGGAAATCGACGCAAACGAAAACATTCGTGGACAGCAATCAGCGGGTTACTAATCTGCTGTGCATTTAAGTGCTTTTGGGCTGCTCTCACTCGTTGGGAGCAGCTTTTTCTTTGTATTGCCTCAAGCTTTTTTTAGCTCAACCCAACAATTCGAGCCCTTGTGTGTCTTCTTGGAAGAAAGGATGTTACCAATCGACAACGCTTATGGAACAAAAAGGTTTTTTTTCAGGTAAAGGCGTGTATACCCGCAGGCAGTTCGTAGGCCAGCTATCCCTGATGGGCATTGGAGGAGTTGCCTTTGCCGGGCTATCCAGCATTGGCGGTTGCACGTCGCCGAGCAACCAGCAAGCAGAACAACGTACCGACCAGCAACAGGCGCAGCAGAAACTGGGCATTGCCCTGGTAGGGCTAGGTCAGTATTCCGAAGGGCAGTTAGGTCCAGCATTGAAAGATACCGATCATTGCTACCTCGCCGGTATTGTGACCGGCACGCCTGCCAAAATCGACAAGTGGCGACGCAGCTACGATATCCCTGAAGGGAATGTGTATAACTATGAGAATTTTGATACGATTGCCGATAATCCAGATATTGATATCGTATATGTGGTGCTGCCCAATGCAATGCATGCGGAGTATACCATACGGGCACTTCAAGCCGGTAAGCACGTTATCTGTGAGAAACCCATGGCCGTGACGGTGGAAGATTGCGACCGGATGATTGCAGCCGCGAAGGAGGCGGGTAAACTGCTCTCCATTGGCTACCGGCTACACTTTGAACCGCATAATATTGAGATGATGCGGTTTGGTCAGGAAAAGCGGATGGGGGCGATAACGCATATCATGGCAGAAAACGGGATGAACGGTACGGAAGGTTGGCGGCTGGATAAGGCCCTCGCTGGTGGTGGCCCCTTAATGGACGTGGGCATCTATTGCGTGCAAGCCGCACGGTATACAACAGGCATGGAACCCATCGCCGTAACGGCTGAGGAGGGGACTAAAACGGACCCAGAAACTTTCAAGGAAGTGGAGGAATCGCTGACCTGGCAAATGGAATTCCCAGGTGGTGTGACAGCATTGTGCAAAACCAGTTATTCAGAAAGCATGAACCTGCTACGGGCAGAAGCCGAACACGGATGGGCAAAGCTGGAACCGGCGTATCCATACTCCGGAATACAGGGAGAAACTTCCGAGGGTGAAATGGATTGCGAAGGCGTAAACCAACAAGCACTCCAAATGGATGATTTTGCCATAGCGATTAAGGAAAATCGGCCGACCCCCGTACCCGGTGAAATGGGCCGGCAGGACGTGAAGATACTACAAGCCATCTATAAGGCCATGGAAACCGGCCAACGGGTGGAGGTGTGACGTTGGATGGACGCTTGCAGAGGCCATACCAAAGTGCCTCCAACAAAACGGACGTTTTTTTGTTTCTACGGAAAAAGGAACGATGCGGGCAATTTGGACAGGAGCAATCGGATTTGGACTGGTCAATATTCCAGTGAAATTATTTAGTGCGACAACGGATAGCCGACCGGATTTGGACATGCTGGACCGGAAGGATTTATCACGGATACGGTATAAACGTGTCAACGAACGGACAGGTAAGGAGGTGGACTGGGACAACATCGTGCGTGGCTATCTACTGGATGACAACTACATCGTGCTGGATGAGGCTGACTTTGAAGAGGCTAGCCCTGAAAAGACAAAAATGATAAACTTACAGGTTTTCGTGAAAGAAGCCGATATTGAGAGCATTTACTTTGAAGCGCCGTATTACCTTCAACCCCAAAAAGGTGGTGAAAAGGCATATATGCTGTTGCTGAAAGCGTTGGAAAAAACAAAAATGGCGGGCTTGTCGACCTTTGTCCTTCGCAATACGGAAAACTTGGCTATCATTCGGCCATATCAAAATATATTGATGCTCAATAAACTGCGGTTTCAGGAGGAAGTTAGGGGTGTTGATGAACTTAATGTCCCCGAAAACGTAAAAATTGCTAAGCAGGAAATGGATATGGCAGTGCAGCTAATTAAAAGGCACTCGGGAGCATTCAATATCGATGACTATAAAGATGAATATAGCAAAGAATTGATGAAAATCATCCGGGCTAAAGCAAAAGGTAAACGGCCTACTGTGCGGAAGATGAAAGTGAAGCGCACTGACTCCAACGACCTGCTTGAACAGTTGCGGGCAAGCTTAGGGTAGTCGTATAGGCTTGATTTTGATCATAACATACCTTGTGCCTTAAACCACCGGATGGCATCATCGATTCCCGAGTCGATAGGTCTGAAGGTTACCCCTAATGCTTGCTGGGCTTGGTGATTGGAGTAATAGTTGTTGACGCATAGAATTTTCATGTTGACAGACGATAGGGGCGTTCGGATGCCGATGCTTCTTAGCACGTCGCCGAAGTAACCTGCGGCCAACAGAGCCGGCTTGGGCACGGTAACCAGCAGCGGGTTGCCGGTAGAATACCCGGCCAGTTTTCTGAAAAAGCCACGGTAACTCAGGTTTTCGCCAGCGAGCAGGTAAGCCGCCCCGTTTTCGCCCCGTTCGAGTGCCTCAACAACCCCCTGGGCTGCATCTTCGACATGGACGAAATTTTTGCCGCCGGGGGGGTGAAACACGATCTTCTTGCCGTAGCCCATACGGATAATGGCACCTGAGCTGGGCTTACCATCATAAGCGCCAATCATGAAAGTCGGATTGACGACCGTAACGGCCAAGCGATCTTTGGCGGCGAGGGCACACTGCTCGCCTTCCTGCTTGCTCCGTGCATAATGGGCCTCGGTGAAGGGCGATTTCATGGGCTGCGTTTCATTTCCCGGTCGCTGCATGCTGCCGTAGCCGAAGGTGTTGGCAGTGCTGACGTAGACCACCTTTTTTATGCCATTGGCCAGCGCGGCTGTGATGACCTGTTCGGTCCCGGCAACATTGACGCGGTGATAGTCTTTATAATGCAGCAGGCTCATATCAGTAGTGGCCGCACTATGGATGATGTAGTCGCACCCTGCTACGGCGCGTGCAAGCGACTTGGGGTCGGTAATATCACCGATTGCCAGTTCCAGTTTGTCTTGTGGCGGCAAAAGAAATTTTTTGGCATCGCGGATAAGCCCCCTAACCCGGTAACCGCGCGCCAGAAGTGCGATAATGGTATTCGTGGCCAGCAGGCCATTTGCCCCGGTAACCAGTACGTTCATGCGCGGTTGATTTCTTTCTTGATGGCGTTAGTGAGCAGCGGTAGCCGGATATAGACAGGGAGAAATTTCATAACCATCCAGGTGAGCTTGTTTACCCAATTGAGCATAATCAGCGAATCGCGCTTGAATAGCCGCCGGATGGATATGGCGGCGACTTGATCAGGCGTAAGCAATCCCATCGTAGCGAAAAACCCCTGTTGCTGCAGACGGCTGGCTGAATCAGCATTGGTCATCATAGGGCCGGGGTTGACAAGACTAAAAAATACATTGCTGTCTGCAAATTCTTGGTATAACCCTCGTGTAAGGCTATAGACAAAGGCCTTAGAGGCGGGATAAACGGTTTTATAACCAATCGGACTGTAGGCAGCGACGCTGCCTACATTGAGTACATAGGCCTTGTCACGTTTCATCAGGTTGGGAAGCAACTGGTGGGTAAGCAGCGATGTGGCTTTTACGTTAAGCTGGATAATGCGGTCAAGGTAATCGACCGTGACGTCCTGAAAGCGTTGTGTGCCGCCGCATCCCGCATTATTGATCAAGATGCTTAGGGCGAACCTCTCGTTGACCCAAGCGGCAAGGGCAACGATGTTATCTTTTTGTGTGAGGTCCGTTTCATAACAATGGGCTTCTTGCCCCAAAGCTACTACTTGAGAGGCTACAAAATCCAACCCTTCACCCGGCAGGCTAACCAAAATGGTGTTGATTTGCCTGCTGGCCAGCTCCAGTGCAAAGGCTTTTCCCAAGCCTTGGCTAGCCCCCGTGATTAATGCGTAGGTTTTATTCATCGCCTGTAAATTTACAACAGGTTTTGGTTTGTCATATACTGGAGGTAAAATAAAATTCGTTAATTTTTGTTAATAAATTACTCATCGCCAGTGCGATATTTTTGGGCGGTATTTCTGAATTACAGGGTTTCCTTACGAGCTAATGCTGAGCAAAACAGCGCAGCTGAGATGGCTACGTTAAGTGATTCGGCTTGGCCAACGCGGGGGATGGTGATATGGTGGTTAATGTGAGGCAACACGGCCTGGCTGATGCCATTGCCTTCATTGCCCAGTACAATAAGCCCTTCGTGGCCGAAATCCGCCTCATAGAGCGATAAACCGTTCAATACCGCACCGAAGATAGGCACCGGCGCTTGCGCTACCAGCGCCCGGATATCGGTGTAAACCAGTTGCATGCGGGCAAGTGATCCCATGCTGGCCTGCACGGCTTTGGGATTATAGGCATCTACCGAGCTGACAGAGCAGATGATGCGTTTTAATCCGAACCATTCGGCAGTGCGGATAATGGTACCCAGATTGCCAGGGTCCTGGATGTCATCCAGTACCAAGTGAAATGTGTTGCGCAGCATGTTGTCAGTGATTGGGGGGGCGGTAGGGATACGTACAAGTGCAAGCACGCCCTGGGGCGTCTTCAGCGCGCTGATACGCTGCAAATCCGAGTCGCTGATTTCATCCGATTTTATATTTTGCGGGATTTTAGTCAATTTTGTAGCCGCTTGGGAGGTGTAAAAAACATGTTGCACGGTATAATCTGAACGGAGAAATTCCGTTACGGATTTAACGCCTTCTACGACAAACAACCCATGTTCCCTACGGAATTTTTTATGTTGGAGTGAAGCGATGGTACGTATTTGCAGTTTTGAAAGCATAGTTAATGGATAAACGGGATTGCCTTTTTGTGTATGCAAGTATACTGCTTTTGCTGATATTATTCGCATCCTGCCGCTCGACAAGACTGCTGGAGGAAGGGCAGGCGTTGGTGACCAAAACAGAAATTGAAGGGATCGAACCCCGGCTGACGGAGCAGGCAAAGGCGTATATTCCGCCTGACCTACGGCCGAATTCTCGTATAAATCTATTCATCTATAACTTGGCTAATGCCAGAAAGGGACGTTATCGGACAAAGAATATCCGCAATGTGGGCGAACCTCCGCATGTGCTCGATAGCGCGCTGGTCGACTTTTCTACGCAACAAATTAATCGTTACCTTGCATCCAAAGGGTATTTCAATGCTGAAGTAAGCAACAACATTGTATTAAAAGGAAAACGGGCACATATTTACTTTCATGCAAACCTGGGCGTGCCTTATACGGTACGCAATGTACATGTGAATATAGCCGACCCCCAATTAGCACAGGTATATGCCGAGCACGGTGTCATCGGCCGTAAAGTGCGGCCTGCCATGCGATATGATGCCGATTCGTTGGTCGCTGAGCGCGAACGGATATACCACCTGATGCGCCAGCAGGGTTACTACGAGTATTTGAGGCAATATATGCGGGTAGATGTGGATACCAGCCTTCGTAGAAACCAAGCCGATCTCAAGCTCATCGTGGATAATCCGGAAGGGCAAGCTGCACATACGAAGTTCACTATTGATAGCAGCTTTGTCATCATCCAGCATAGCCGTGATGACCTGAACCATGTGATGCCGAAGAAAATGGTGTTGGACAATCAGGTGTATGTTGAGGATTATACCGGCCGCTTTCATCCGGCGCCTATCGCCCGTTACCTCTTCCACCACCATGGGGATGCCTATAATGTTGATCTGGAGAACCTTACTTACGACCGCCTATACGAACTAAACGGATTCCGCAGTGTGAAAATCGCGTATAGCAAGCCCGACTCCAATCGGCTTAATGTGTATTATGAGCTTACTCCTCGACCATATATGGCCAATCAAATCGAGGGTGAATACACGTTCAATTCGGGGATGAGCGGCTTTAATGTTGGCAATACCTTTACCCACCGCAATTTGTTTGGTGGACTGGAACAGTTGGAGGTAAAGCTACGTTATGGCGTGTTGTTTGATTCCCGGTTGCCAGGCAATCTGCTCGATAGGGTGTTCAACAACGATTTTCAGGTAGGGGTAAACATTACAGTTCCCCGGTTGCTTACACCTTTTTCCGTACCGCTCGGTGGAAGAAACGGGTTGCCTCGAACGATTTTTTCGGCCAACATCCAGGCATTTGACCAGTTTCAGACGTATTCCAACCGCTATTTTAGCGGAACACTGTCTTATAATTGGTCTGATACCCGATATAAGCACCACACACTGACGCCACTAGTGCTGGAATATCGGTATGGGCAACTGAATGAAGAATTTGCGCAGCGGTTAATCGATCAAGGCTTTTTGCTTTACGTGCGGAGCAATAACAGGGCTTACTTCGGGTTGGGGTCGCAGTATGTATACACATTGAATGCCGTGAGGCTATCCCGGCTGGAAGACTTTATTTATTTCCGTGGCGCACTTGACCTAAGCGGCAACCTGCTGGGGGTAGCCAGCCAAGTGATAGACTTCCAGCGGAATGTGGATGGTGAAAAGGAGGTGTTTGGCGTGCCGTATTTGCAGTATGCCAAGGCAGAGACGGATTTGCGGTACTACCGGTATTTCGGGGGTGACAGGCAATTGATTGTCCGGCTTAATCCGGGAATTGCCGTGCCTTATGGCAATAACTCCAGCCTGCTGATTTTTGAGAAAAGTTTTTTTGGCGGGGGCATGAACGGCATCAGGGCATGGCAGGCACGTACGCTGGGGCCGGGCAATTACAATCGCCAGGTGCTGGACCCTGGATTGCGCCTGAACCTGCGCAACCTTGATCAGTTGGGCGAAGTCAAACTGGAAGGTAATGTGGAGTATCGCTTTAAGGTATTGAATGACTTATTTGGAGCAAAACTCAAAGCGGCGACCTTTGCCGATTTTGGTAATGTATGGCGGATAAAGGAGAATGAATTAAACCCGGGCGGTGAATTTAGGTTCGATAAATTTTTGGGGCAGATGGCAATCGGCACAGGGGTAGGGCTGCGTTTTGATCGCGGCTATTTCGTGATCCGACTGGACGCCGGGCTGAAAGTGCGCGATCCGCAATTCGACGGCGCAAATCAATGGGTGATTACGGAACTTTTCAATAGCCGGGAGTTTAAGGAACAATATCGTATCACCAATGCGCCAGACCGCTACAATTTTGTACAATATAATTTTGGTATCGGGATGCCTTTTTGAGTCCGAGGGCTACTCGCATTTCAAACCCAATCTTTGATGCCGTGCACGATGGTCTCGACGATGTTTTCCAGATCTAACCCTTTGCTATAATTGAAGATAAACAACCCCACCAGTATGATGACGGCTAAGACTATCATCCGCTTGAATAGGTAAGCGGCGAGGAGGATCACCGCCGGAACGAGAATCAGGAAATACCAGCTGATGGCAATGGGATTGAGTCCATTGTCGTTTTTTACCACATAGTACAACCGGCCATGCGAACCTTGTTGATTACGGTGCTTGATGAATACAAATGCCGATGACTCAATGGCGTTGGGTGTTATGGCTACCCCTTCACGGAATTCCAATTCTTGCTTAAAACCGTTGACAACAAATTGATAAGTGCCTGAAACCGAAGTTAACGGATTTTCGTCAGCATCCGTGGCGATGACTGCCAATTTGCCGTTTTTAATAAGGTTTTCTTTAATAATAAAATGGTTAATGATATTTTCTTGTTGCGCATGCAGCAACGTCGAAACGCATAGGATAACCATGGAACAAAGAACCTTTCGCATGCTCACTGATGTTGGATGGTGCAATGTTAAGGAAAAAACGGAAAAGTTATGTATTTTTCTATATTTGTGGACACGATTGTGTTTTACTTCATTTTCCAATTATATAGCGTAACGACACTAATGGATTATATTATCGGCGTAGATATCGGTACTTCCGGCACCAAAGCGGTTGCTTTCGGCATCGGTGGTGAAGTGGTTGCGGAATATCGCATAGGCTATGGTATTTTAAATCCGCAACCTGGCTATTTCGAACAGGAACCCGATACGCTGTATATGGCGGTCATCCAGTCCATCGCTGGGGTGGGGCAGGCGGTAGCGCACACTGCTCCCGGCAACCGTGTACTGGGCGTGGGTTTTAGCAGCGCTATGCACGGCCTGATCGCGGTGGACGAACAAAACGCGCCGTTGACCAACTGCATCATCTGGGCTGACACGCGAAGCGAGATGTTTGCGACCCAGCTCAAGGCGACGGCCGCGGGACTCGATATTTATTTGAAAACCGGGACACCGATCCATCCCATGTCGCCATTGTGTAAACTGGGCTGGATGCGTGAACACCTCCCCGCCACGTTTAGCCATGCGCATAAATTTATCTCCATCAAAGAGTATGTATTCTTCAAGCTCTTCGGCCGCTACGTTGTGGATGAATCCATCGCTTCGGCTACAGGGCTATTCGATAGCACCGCCTTTGATTGGTATGCACCGGCTTTGGCGCTGGTAGGCATCTCCAAGGCGCAATTGTCGACGCTTGTGCCGGTTACCCATACGCTGACAGGCCTGGATAAGCAGGCGGCGAAGGTGATGGGCATCCCGGAGGACACGCCCTTTGTTGTTGGCGGAAGCGACGGTTGTCTGGCCAATCTTGGGGCGCATGCCATTGCGCCCGGAGACGCGGCGGTGACCATTGGTACAAGCGGTGCAATTCGGATGGCGTCCAGCTTGCCCAAAACCGATAGCCAGGCACGTACATTCAGCTATGTGCTGACCAAAGACTTATTTGTACTGGGTGGGGCGGTCAATAACGGCGGGGTGGTGTTGAGCTGGTATAACGATAATTTCGGTGTCGCTGGGACGACCATTGAGGACGCGTATCAGCAGCTGGCTGAAGAGGCGGCCTCCGTTCCAGCAGGAGCCGAAGGGCTGATCTTTTTGCCTTATCTTGCTGGCGAGCGGGCACCGCATTGGGATGCTAACGCGAAAGGACTGTTTTTTGGGGTACAAATGCACCACCGTAAGGCTCATTTTACGCGGGCTGTATTTGAAGGAATTGTATACGGGATGTACAGCGTGGGGAAGGTGTTGGAAGAAATCAGCGGCCCTGTTCATGTCATCCATGCCAACGGTGGTTTTGCACGCTCCCCCATGTGGGTACAGCTATTGGCCGACGTATTTAATAAGCAGGTGCTGGTTAAGGAAAGCGTGGAGAGTGCAGCCAAGGGAGCGTTTATGGTCGCCCTAAAAGCGTTGAATAGGATTACTGATTTTCGGGATGTGTTGGAAGATACTGTCACTGCGCGTTATCTGCCCGATCTCGACAACCATCAACGCTATCAGGAAAATTTCAGACTGTTCGAACGACTATATGGCAGAGTCAAAGACGAATTTTATCACTCACCTAATTAAACCAATTTAGACGATGGTGCCTATTCTTATTGTTGTATGTGGTGTATTGTTGCTGTTGTTGCTTGTTGTGGTGTTCAAGCTAAGCGCTTTTTTTTCCTTGATTATCACCTCATTAGCGGTAGGGGTGGCCTTGGGGATGCCTATTTCGGATGTGATTGGTTCAATAGAGCAAGGAATGGGAAGCACACTGGGGTCGTTGGCCTTGATATTGGGTTTTGGGGTTATGCTGGGCAAATTGATAGCCGATGGTGGTGGGGTACACCGGATTTCAACCGTCTTGATTAATGCTTTTGGGATAAAGAATGTGCAGTGGGCCGTCGTATTGATCGGATTTGCGGTGGGCATCCCCATGTTTTATAACGTGGGGTTTGTGATTCTGGTACCGTTTGTTTTTGCGATTGCAGCCCAGACCAAGCTGCCGCTTATCTATGTGGGGCTGCCGATGCTGGCATCGCTGTCTGTGACGCATGGCTACTTGCCGCCGCATCCAGGACCAACGGCTATCGGTACACTATATCATGCCGATATGGGGCTTACGCTTATTTATGGGATCGTGGTAGCCATACCAGCGGTGATAGTAGGAGGGGTGCTTTTTTCTTGGACATTGAAAGGTATCCACCCCAATCCTCCCGCCCAATTTATGCAAGCGGATATGCCGTCCGATGAAGTGGTTCCGGGATTTTGGAGTAGTCTGTTGACTGGGTTATTGCCAGTATTGCTAATCGCGATTGCTTCGGGCTTTACTTTTGTGCTTCCCGCCGATTCTGCCGCGCTGCGCGTAATGTCATTCATCGGTAACCCCATTATTGCACTGTTAATTTCGGTATTTGTTGCCGTTTTTACCATGGGTATCGCCCGCGGAAAAACCATGCAGGCTGTTATGATAAGCTTGGAAGAGGCGGTGAGCAGTATAGCGATGATTTTGTTTATCGTCGGTGCCGCCGGTTCGTTCAAGGAGGTGCTCGTAGATAGTGGAGTGGGCGATCACATCGCCGCCTGGGCAGGCCGTCTTTCTTTCTCCCCTTTGGTACTGGTGTGGGCTATTGCGGCAGTAATCCGGGTAGCCCTCGGCTCGGCAACAGTAGCAGGTCTGATGGCTGCCGGTATTGTATTGCCGCTTATTGAATCTACCCAAACAAGCCCCGAACTGATGGTTTTGGCAACGGGCGCTGGCTCGTTAATGTTCTCGCATGTCAACGACACCGGATTTTGGATGTTTAAAGAGTATTTTGGCCTCAGTATCCGTGACACCATTTTATCGTGGTCACTGATGGAAAGTATCGTGTCCGTCGTTGGGCTCCTCGGCGTGCTGCTGCTGGATATTTATATATAGCCCGTCGTGGTTAAATATACCTATTCCGTAAAAAATGTGATACAGCGATAAAATACCTAATGTTTGCCGTAGTTTTGACAAACGAAAAGCGCTATATTTAGATCTTTTTGAGGTGGAGGGCGTACCCGAAACCGACCTTTCAGATACTAAAATGAATAAGAAATACCTATATATTGCGATAGCTATCGTTGCTGTGGCCTTTGTAAGTTATCGGTTGACCCGAAGCAGTAAAGCGAAAATCGCGCCACCTGATGCAGCGCAGGGGGGGAGTCCGATGGAAGTTAATGGTATTGTAGTGGAACCCCGCGAGTTTGCTAACGTCATCACCCTGTCGGGTTCGATCGAGCCCAATGAGCAAGTGCAGATACGTAGTGAAGTATCCGGTATTGTCAGACAACTGGCATTCCGGGAAGGGACAATGGTGCAGAAGGGACAGCTGCTGTTGCGTATCGATGATTCTGAATTACAAGCACAGCTTATACAGGCACAAAGCCGCGAAAAACTGGCTGAAGATAATGAAAACCGTGCCCGCTTGTTGCTGGAAAAGGAAGCCATCAGCCAGCAGGAGTATGATGTGGCGCACGCTGACTATGAGTCTGCCAAGGCTCAAACGGCGCTGATTCGGGCACAAATCGCAAAAACCACCGTTCACGCCCCTTTCAGTGGAAAGGTAGGCCTCCGCTCAATTTCGGAGGGCGAGTACCTCACCCCCACCACGATAGTGGCCAACTTGATGAGCATCAACCCGGTAAAGATTTTGTTTTCGGTTCCTGAAAAATACAGTAGTCAGGTGCAGGTAGGCCAAGCACTGAAATTTAGCGTCAGTGGTTCGGAGACGATGTATCATGCAGAGATTTATGCCATCGAGCCAGGTGTAGATGCTGCGACGCGGACTATTAGTATCCGGGCGTTAGCCGAAAATCCGAACGGGCAGCTTTTTCCGGGTTCTTTTGCTCGCGTTGAATTGCCGTTAAGCCGTTTGGAAAATGCTATCTTGGTACCTACCGAAGCTATTATTCCAGTTCAAAATGGCAAACAGCTGTTCCTATATAAAAATGGAACGGCTATGGCTACCCCCGTAGAAGCAGAAAATCGGACACGGAGCGATGTGTTGATAAATAACGGGGTGGCAATAGGCGATACGGTAATCATATCGGGTTTGATGTCGCTCAAAGACGGTATGCCCGTGCGTATCAACCTTATGGAAACAGATTAAATGAAACAGCAATGAGCTTGTCCACCATTAGTATCAAGAGGCCGGTTCTTACCATTGTAATGAACCTGATGCTCATTTTGTTCGGTGTAATTGGATATACCTTTCTTGGTGTCCGTGAGTTTCCCTCGATAGACCCGCCGATCGTATCGGTGCGGACAAGCTATGCAGGGGCAAATCCCGACATCATAGAGTCTCAAATCACCGAACCTTTAGAGCGTGCCATCAACCAAATCGATGGAATACGGAATATTTCTTCATCGAGTAACCAAGGCTCCAGCAACATTAATATCGAGTTTGTGCTGGGGAAGGATCTGGAAGAAGCTGCCAATGATGTACGGGACAAGGTTTCGCAAGCTATGCGCAGCCTACCGGATGATATCGACTCTCCTCCGGTGGTCTCCAAAGCGGATGCGGATTCCGAACCGATTGTTATATTGACTGTCAGAAGCGAGACACGTGATCCGTTGGATTTAAATGATATTGCTGACAATGTAATTGCACAGCGTATTCAAACGATATCGGGTGTAAGTGCGGTACAAATTTATGGCCAGAAGCGCTACGCGATGCGTTTGTGGATCGATCCGATGCGTTTATCGGCTTATGGTATTACGCCGCTGGATGTACGTAATGCACTCAACCGCCAAAATGTGGAGCTTCCTTCAGGAAAAATTACTGGAGAGAATACCGAGCTGGCAATCAAGACTATAGGTAACCTGACAACGGAGGAAGATTTTAACAACCTCATTATCCGGTCTGAAGGCGATCGAATCATTCGATTTAGTGACGTGGGCAGAGCGGTATTGGCCGCTGAAAATTTAGAAACGAATATCCGCGAATCGCTGACACCTTTGGTCGCCCTTGCCGTTATCCCACAGCCGGGTACAAATTACATCGAAATTGCCAGCCTGTTGAGCGAACGTGTGGAACAGCTGCGGAAAGAATTGCCGCCCGACATTTCACTAGAAGCATCCATTGATAATACCATCTTTATAAAAAAGTCAGTAACAGAAGTGGCTGAGACTATCTTGATAGCTTTGGTCCTGGTGGTATTGATTATTTTCGTCTTTTTCAGAAACTGGAGTATTGCTTTCCGGCCGTTGATTGATATACCCGTGTCACTTATCGCTACGTTCTTTGTGATGTACTTGTGTGGGTTTTCGATCAATGTGCTGACCTTGCTCGCCATTGTGCTAGCGACAGGCCTTGTGGTTGATGACGGCATTGTAGTGACGGAAAATATCTATAAGAAAATAGAAGAGGGAATGTCGCCTATACAGGCGGCCATCAAAGGATCCAATGAAATTTTCTTTGCCGTTATCTCCATTTCCATCACGCTGGCTGCCGTGTTCTTGCCGGTGATGTTCATGGAAGGCTTCGTAGGGCGCTTGTTCCGGGAGTTTGGTGTAGTCATCGCGTCGGCGGTATTGATTTCTGCTTTTGTGGCGCTGACACTGACGCCCATGCTGAACGCCTACCTGATGCGCAAGGGTGGTCCTAAGCATTCCAAATTTTACCATGTGACAGAGCGTTATTTCGTAAAAATGACAAAGGGCTATGCACATTCGTTGCAGCAGTTTATGCGAATGAAGTGGGTCAGTTTCCCTATTCTTGCATTATGCTTTGGACTTATCGCTTGGTTTTGGGTACACCTTCGGAAGGAAACGGCTCCCTATGAAGACAGAAGTCTGATAACCGCCAATATTACCGGACCGGAAGGCAGCTCATACGAATACATGGATCGTTTTATGGTAAAATTGGCCCAATTGGTAAACGATTCTATTCCGGAGAAGACGACGAATATTGTGAATACATCGCCGGGGTTTGGGTCTGGCGGCGCCAATAGCGGCCGAATGCGCATCCGCCTTGTATCCCCCGAAGAAAGAGAGCGCTCGCAAGAGGAGATCGCTGATGCATTGACGCGTCAAACGCGTAGGTTTACTGAGGCTCGCACGTTTGTCTCACAACAGCCGACCATTTCGGTAAACCGACGCGGGGGGATGCCCATCCAGTATATCATACAAGCGGTCAACTTCCAAAAATTGGAAGAGAAAGTGCCGGAATTTATGAGTAAGGCAACAGCTGATCCGACATTTGTCAACGTAGATGTAAACCTGAAATTCAATAGACCTGAACTTAATATCAGCATAGACCGCGAGAAGGCACAAAGCTTAGGGGTGTCAGTATTGGATGTGGCCCAGACATTACAATTGTCACTGAGCGGTCAGCGGTTTGCCTATTTTTTGATGAACGGAAAGCAATACCAAGTGATTGGACAATTTATGGATCAAGATCGGAGCTCGCCACTGGACTTGGCAGCCGTGTCCGTGCGGAGTACAAACGGCGGCTTGGTCCAGTTGGATAACCTGGTGACAATGGAAGAACGTAGTAGCCCGCCGCAGTTGTACCACAACAATCGGTTCATGTCTGCTACGGTTTCTGCATCGCTGGCACGTGGAAAGACCATTGAAGATGGTATCAACGCTATGGACAGGATTGCAAGCGAAGTGTTGGACGAAAGTTTTTCTACCGACCTGGGCGGTGAATCGCGCGATTTCCGTGAAAGTAGCTCCAATACATTATTTGCTTTTGGCCTGGCGTTGTTGTTGGTCTACTTGATTCTGGCCGCACAGTTCGAGAGCTTTTTGGACCCGTTTATCATTATCCTCACAGTGCCTATGGCGGTGGCGGGTGCAATGCTGTCCCTTTGGATCACGGGCGAATCGTGGAATATTTTCAGCCAGATTGGTACGGTAATGCTCATTGGGCTGGTTACAAAAAACGGTATTCTCATCGTGGAGTTTGCCAATCAACTTAAGGAAAAAGGGTTGCCTGTACGGGAGGCTATTGTCGAGGCGGCTGAGGCACGGCTTCGCCCGATTTTAATGACCAGTTTGGCCATTGCATTGGGAGCTTTACCCATTGCCGTAGCCTTTGGAGCTGCGGCGACTAGCCGTATTGGTATGGGAGTCGTCATCGTGGGAGGAACCTTATTTTCTCTGATACTTACCTTGTATGTTATTCCTGCTGTTTATGCGCTTTGGTCAAGGGAGCACAAGGTTAACCATGAATTAGAAGAAGCTAAACGCATAGAAGAAGAGGTGATGGCCGGCGTGCATTAATTATGAAAAAACTTATTTATATTGTATTTTTTGTCATTCCTTATTTCGGAGTCGCTCAACCAGAACTTACCTTAGAAGAGGCCGTCGCACTTGCGTTGGAAAATAATTTTGATATTCGCTTGGTCGCCACGGATGTAGCGATAGCGGCAAACAACGTACATATTGGAAATGCCGGTATGCTGCCAACGGTCAGTGGAGACGTATCGGCGGCGGCGTCTATCCAAAATACTACACAAACCTTGTTGAGTGGTGAAACGCGTGCATTGCGCGGTGCCCGAAGTCGGTCTGCGGCTTACGGAGCCAGTCTTGATTGGACGATATTTGATGGGTTGCAAATGTTTACCCGCTATGAGCAACTGAAAGCGCTGAAAGCGCTTGGCGATGCCAACCTCAAGGCGGCTATTTTGACTACCGTATTCGAAGTGATGAGTAGCTATTTTGATCTGGTGCAGCAGCAACAACTTATCAATGCGACCCGGACGGCACTGGAGCTATCCGCCTTTCGCTATCAAACAGCCGAAAACCAATACCAGATCGGCCGCGCTTCCAAATTGGAAGTATTAGCGGCGAGCGTGGATATGAATACCGACACCACTAACTTGCTGCGCCAGCGTGATCAATACCGAAGTACACAGATCCGACTCAATGAGTTGCTGGCGCGTGACGTGAATACCGATTTCAGTGTGACGGATACGATCATCATCGCCAACAATCTGAACTATGAAACACTTTCCCGATGGGCAAAGCAATTGAACCCAAATTTGCAATCGGCCATTGTCAACCACCGGATAAGCCAACTGGAGCTCAAACGCGTAAAAGGTGAGCGTTACCCTGTCATTAGCGTTTCATCGGCTTACACGCGGTCGCAATCCCGGGCTGCACTTGGATTTTCGACTGAATCGAAAAATAATGGGTTTAATTACGGTATTGCCGCCTCCGTAAACATCTTTAATGGACTTATGCAACGACGCAACGAACGGAATGCGGAATTTGCTATGGAAGCGGCAGAAATCGAGGTTGATCGGGTTGGTAAGAATATTGAGGCCCAGTTGCTTGCGGCCTACCAGACCTACTTGATGAACCTGGAGTTGGTCAGGCTTGAGGAGCGGAATAAGCTTATTGCGAAAGAGAACATGGATATCACGCTTGAAAAATTTAAGCTTGGCAGTATCGCTCCGCTGGAATTTCGCGAGGCCCAGCGCAACTTCGTGGATGCCAGTGCCCGATATAGCACGGCCCAATATCAAGCCAAACTGGCCGAAATAACACTAAATCAGATAGCAGGTACGCTAAAAACAGAGTAGGTACGCGATAAGTCCGAAGTCGGCGAGGGTTTGACTTGCAAATGAAAGCAAATTTGTCTAAGTTTGATATTCTGAAGCAAGCTAACGCGTAAACTTGTGTATTGAATGATATTAGTAGCAGATAGCGGTTCCTCTCAATCGGATTGGATGTTGGCTCTTCCTGACGGCCAACGACTGGCATTTACAACGAAAGGATTAAATCCCTTTTTTGTAAATGAAAAAGATATTGCCAAAATCATACAGAATGTTCCGGAGATTTTACCTTATGCAGACCGTGTAAGTGAAGTGTATTTTTTTGGATCCGGATGCACGAGCCCCGATAGGCGTGAAATGGTTTCCAATGCCTTGTCTCAACTCTTTAATCATGCATTTATTTCCGTAGAAACCGATCTGCTTGGAGCTGCTTATGCGGCATGTGGCGACCGGAAAGGGTACATTGCTACCTTAGGCACCGGATCGGATGTTAGCTTCTTCGATGGCCAGGATGTGCTTCCCACCCGGCAGGGCATTGGTTATGTACTGGGTGATGAGGGGTCGGGCGTATGGTTCGGAAAACAACTCGTGACCAAGTATTTGTACGGCACAATGCCTGCCGACCTGTCGGAGAAATTCCGCGCGAGGTACCGGATTAATAAGGAAATAGTCATTAAGAACGTGTATCAGCGGGCTTCTCCGAATGCTTATTTGGCTTCTTTTGCTATTTTTATGGGGGAAAATATTCATCATCCCTTTATCGACGAATTGCTGAAGAATGGCTTTAAGGAGTTTATCGCAACCAACATCAGACTTTTTCCCGACTACCGGGATTACGTGTGTCACTTTGTGGGATCGATTGCCTTCCATTTTATAGAACAGCTACGAGAAGTATGTGACCAGTACGAGGTCAAGGTAGGTAAGACGCTGCGCCGTCCTATCGCGGAGTTGTTTGACTATATTATTCAGCGTGAGAGAAATTACGAGATACAGTTATAGTTCGTGAAGAAAAACCGGCGGTGGTTAATGGTTAGCTGTTAGAAAAAAGAAAATAAAAATGAAAACAATGGTATTATTAGTCATTTCAATGATGCTGGGTTCATCATTGAATAATGTGCATCAGTTTACCTTTACATCCATTGATGGTAAGCAAGTCAACCTTTCCCAATTTAAGGGCAAAAAACTCTTGCTGGTAAATACGGCTTCCGAATGTGGGTTTACCAAGCAGTATGCGGGTCTGCAGGAGTTGGCGGAAAAATATGGCGATAAAGTGGTTGTGATAGGTTTTCCGGCCAATAATTTCGGAGGGCAGGAACCGGGGAGCAACGAAGAAATTAAGGGCTTTTGCGAAAAGAATTTTGGTGTAACGTTCCTGTTGGCTGAGAAAAGCAGTGTCAAAGGAGACGATATATCGCCGTTATTTCAGTACTTAACCACAGCTGGTAATGCTGATTTCACCGGTGAGATCAAGTGGAATTTCGAAAAGTTCCTTATCGACGAAGAGGGCAATCTAGTTCATCGCTTTCGATCGAAAGTAGAGCCGATGAGCGACGAGTTGATTAGCAAGTTGTAGGCTAAGCAACGCACCCGATGTGCAAATCGCCCGCTAGGCCGAAAAAAAACATGCCCGGCACCTGGGCTCATAGCTCTCTTTTTCGCCTAGCAGCAGTTTTTGTTGGTCTCCTGCTAGCCGGTAGGAATAGTTTGCAGGGGCTCCGCATCGTACACAAACCGCATGTACCTTCGTGACGTGTTCGGCAATGGCCAATAGCGCAGGGATAGGTCCAAAAGGTCGGCCTTTGAAATCCATATCCAGGCCCGCGACAATCACGCGGAGTCCGCGGTTTGCCAGCTCATTGCAAACGTCGGGCAATCCGTCATCAAAGAATTGCGCTTCATCGATACCTACAACACGTGTTGTACTGCCTAATCGTAAGATTGTTGAGGAATGCTCAACGGGCGTTGAGGAAATATGGCTGCTATCATGTGAGATGATATCCCTATGATGATAACGCGTATCTACCGTTGGCTTGAAGATTTCCACATCTAGTCGCGCAAATTGTGCTCGGCGTATCCGCCGGATGAGCTCTTCGGTCTTGCCAGAAAACATCGAACCGCAAATCACTTCTATGCTTCCATATGAAGCATCACGCCGCACCAACCTATCTTCTGAAAATAGCATATCCGTATCGCATATTTCGTTTGGGCCTTTTTCGTTTGGCCACTCAAATTATTTGTCGCTAAGCGCCGCTAATATCAGCATTTAATGCCGATAAACCGCTTTAGTATGCCGTTTTTGTAATTTGTATATTCGCGGCAATTTAGCTAAGTTTGACTAATCTTTCGTTGATGACATGATCGGGCTTGTTTTGACAGGTAAGACTCCAATCATGTCAGCGAATAGCAGACAGAATTATTTATTGATAACGTACAAATAAGGGCGTTTCTATCAGTATCGTATGGCGACAAAACAGCAAATTTTAGAGCGGATAACAGCACTATTGGACGACATTAATGACCAATATCAACAATTGGCAGCTGATACCAAGCCAAAGCATTCCTTGAAGGGCGATCTTTTTGAGTCTACGACGCATTATTTTGCTGGGCTTGCGGCGTTGTACAATAAATTGCTAAAGACAGATAAAGGTGACGTACCGGCTGCGGCAGTTGTTTCAGACGAAGAACCGCGTGAAAGCCAAGACGCTGGAATGGAAGAAAATGCCGGAACGGAAAAGGAAATCCACTTTACCCCCGCAATCGATGCAGAGGAGGAGCAGGCAATACACGCCGCTCAATTTGAAGAAGTGCGGGAAAATCCCCGGGATTTTACGGCTAAATCCGAACCGGCGCCAGCGCCTTCAAAGGAGGACATGGAGCATAACAAGGATGCCAGCGAGCCGATTTTTACGCCTGCTGTGGATACGGAAACCGAACAGTCCTTACATGCCCAACAAATTGAGAACGTCAGTGAAACAGCGGGCGACGTGTCGCCGCAGCTGATTGCTAAGACAGATGAAGAAGGAAGTGCTGACGTTGAATCATCGAATAGTACATCCGAACGAGCAGATAAGGTTCCCAATGGAGCGGACAAAGTGCAAGATGCTAATGAAGGAGCCGATGATGAGGAAATGGCTAACGAAGTTGTCAATGAAGTTACCATTGCGGAGAAAGCGGTGAGTGTAGACGCCTCCGATTTGCTCACTGCATCCACGGCCGAACCGGAAAAAGCGGTACGTCCGCTGACACTGAACGAACTCATTTCAGCACAACGGAAAGCGGGAACTGCTGGGGCTGCCGGTTCGCTGCTGGCCGCCCGTCGCGGAGGAGATACTGAACGGGTTACAGACATTAAGTCGGCTATCAGCCTTAATGACAAGTTGTTGTTTATTAAGGATCTTTTCAACGGCTACAGCTTAGCCTATAGTGAAGCAATAGAATTGCTTAACCGGTACGATGATTTTGCTTCGGCGGATGCTTTCCTGCAAACCAACTATGCTCAGAAAAATAACTGGGCCGATAAACAGGCTACTGTGGATAAGTTATACGCGGTGCTGAGAAAGCGATTTGGATAATTTCCTGCCTTAAGCGCATTTGCCTACTTTAAGCTTACCCCCCCATAACGGGAGCTGATGCTTACCGAGTTATTGACCGCTTTATTCCAATAACCGGTGTAACTTTTTGAGGTACTACGCTCAGATTTGCTGCCGATACTAATGCGGTTATGGTCATAGTCGAATCCACCATAGCTCACCGACACGCTGAAATTGAACGCTGCATCAGTGGCCGGTTTGATGTGTACATTGGAATAGGATGCCGCGATGTTGGCTTTTTGGATGGCCGGACCGAGCCCCATTTCAAATCCACCACTGTATCGCAGGCTGATATCGGCTTCTCGGTTGACCTTGCCAATGTAGCCACCACTGGAGGTACTCATCGCTAACGTGATTTTTTCGGCCTCAGATAACTTAAAACCGCCATAACGAACAGATACGTCGCCTTCGTTGAGGTAGACGATGGTGGCACTGGAATATGCAACTGCCAACGAGTTGTTGGGGCCTTGGAGACGGCCGGCTTGAAGACTGCCATAGCTGACCGATATCGCTACACTGCCATCCCGGTCGCCCAATTCGATTGGCCCATACCGATTGGCCAGCGCTAATTCATTCTCCCTTGGCATATAAATTTCATAATCTACCTGTAGGGCACGGTCTGTAGCACCGCTTGTCAACGAAGACCACCAGCTGGAATCGTCAGCCAAGATGTTTGTCTTAAATGATATGCTGTTTTCTGAAATGGATTCATCAATACGAACGCGATCGAGTGCCTCCTGCGCTCGCTTCTCTGAGTTTTCAGCAGTACGTATCCTTATGGCCACTTTAATTTCTCGGCGTGCCCAATTATGGAGCTTGATCTTGCCATATCGGTTGGCAATGCTGACCTTTGTATGGCTGCGAATTGGATACATTTTTTCGATGACTTTTTCTTTTTGAAAACCAACATGACCGGTCATATTGGGCCGGGCTTCCGCTTGACCCTGATCCAGGTTTCGCATGGCCATTTTTACTGCATCACTGGCAATGGTTTCGAAATCGATATTCCCAAGTGCTGTCAGCACTTCCACACCGATTTCAGCGGTCAGTTCGGTGATCGTCTCAACCGACGCCTTCAGTGTTTCTTCCTCGACGTACTGGCAGGACTGGCCGAATGCGGTCAGGTGAAGCAACGATACGGGTATGATGAAGGTCACGAATAGTTTAAATCTGTTCATTTTTGGTTTGGTTTTTTGTGCTGTTTATATAATTCAGTATTTCCATTTGCTGGCTAAGCACTTCTATTTGTGCTTGGAGGTTTCGTATCATGGCTTCTAGTGTCAGCTCTTTATTCGGACTTCTCGAAAACTCCTGTTTCAGCACTTGGTAGTTGGCCTCCATCTGGTTAAGTACTTTTGAAAATTCGCCGTATAATGCGGGATTAGATGTGGCAATGTATGCAATAGAGTCCTTTTTTTGCGTGACAAGCTGGGCGTACACCTGTTGCTCGGCGGCCAGGTGCGGATTGATCTGACTGTAATCTTCGTAGGCCTGTTTTTTCCCATAAAAGTATATGAAGATGCCGGCCGTACCGATTATAAATGTAATGGCTGCTACACTCAAGACCCGCATCACCCAGGATTTTCTAATCAGAAGCTTGTCGGGATGTGGTTGTTCATGTTGATCCAAATCGCTGGTGATCCGTTGCCAAAGATCCGCAGGAGGATTTGCATCGTCAAACGCAGCCCTGTTTTCCGTAATGAATATTTTTAAATCCTTTTTCATATCGTCTCCTAATATAACACCGTCAATTCACTAAGTAATCCAGTAGTTTACGCTTTCCCCTAAGGTATTGGCTTCTCGAAGTTGCTTCGCTGATACGCAAGATGTGTGCAATTTCTTCATGATCGTATCCTTCAAGCAAATATAACGTAAGAACCAGTCGATAGCCGTCGGGTAATTTATGAATGGCATTTTTAATCGCTTCCACTTTCCATTCAATATGGCTATCTTCCGTTTCCTCCTCAGCGATTTCGTCTTCTTCGTCGAGCGACTGCAACGGCAATCGCCGCTTGCGCAGGGAGGAGATGGATTTATTTATTACAATTTGTTTTATCCAAAGCCCAAATGTGCTTTCCTGACGGAAACTGTCCAAGCGGGTGAATGCGTCTATGAAGGCCTCTTGCAATACATCCGCAGCTTCCGCTTCATCCTGTACAATGCGTAAAGCCGTGTTGTACATGGATTTTGCGTACAAGTTGTACAATTTGAATTGGGATTGGCGATCGCCTCGTTTACAGGCCACTACCAATTCATAATGCTTATCATTGAATGAGGCTTCCAACTCGTTGCTTACTATGACTCAAAAATGGTATTTCCAATGCGCTCTGCTGCTATTCCCGACTTGCTTTTGACTAATAGACGCAGGCAAGGAGGCATGTGTTGCATCCCGTGCATAAAAAACTTGTTTTGGGAAAAAACGTACTTTCATCGGTCTATGGGTGTTTGCCCGCTTGTGTATAACTGGTAAGTTGCCTATGTTTGCAGCCGATGCACATCATTAAACTCAAAAAGGGTAAGGACAAGGCTGCCCGCCAAAGGCATCCATGGGTCTTTTCAGGCGCAATAGAAGATAGTAACGGCGACATCCTTGACGGCGACATCGTTCAGGTGACGGATTCGTCAGGTGAATTTGTCGCTTATGGCCTATTCAACGGCCAATCGCGTGTGGCTATTCGACTGATGGATTGGGACGTCAGCCAGTTTCCGGATGAACAATGGTGGCGTGTACGGATACAACGGGCGATAACCGCACGGAAACGTTTGCTTGATGCCGCAGACACCGATACCTTGCGGCTTATATTCGCTGAAGCAGACTTTTTGCCGGGATTGATTGTCGATAAGTATGCGGATTTTCTGGTGTTGCAAATACACGCTTCAGGCACGGAGCGCATGAAGCCAATTATCGTTGGCGAGCTGAATCGCTTACTGGCTCCCAGCGGTATATACGAACGCAGCGATGCCAACGCCCGTATGCACGAAGGATTGCCGTTGGACAACGGGTTGCTTTTCGGTATTCATCCCCCAGAATGGGTCGAAGTGTCTGAGCATGGTATCCGTTATCGGGTGAATATCCAAGAAGGCCAGAAATCAGGATTTTACTGTGACCAGCGAGTCAACCGTTTATTGACCGCGAAATATGCAGCTGGAAAGCGGGTATTGGATTGTTTCTGTTATTCTGGCGGATTTTCGTTGAATGCGTTGGCACACGGGGCTAAGGAGGTTGTGAGTGTGGATAGCTCTGCCTTAGCTATCGAAACGCTGCAAGCGAACGTAGCGTTGAATGGTTGGACTGGAGAAAGACATTCGGGTATCCAAGCTGATGTAAACAAGCAACTCCGTGCATTTGCGGATAGTGATGAACGGTTCGATCTTATTGTTCTTGATCCGCCCAAATATGCGCCTTCGCGTTCGAGCCTCGATAAAGCGGCCCGGGCCTATAAGGATTTAAATAGGAGAGGGCTGCTGCTGTTAGAGTCGGGCGGTTTATTGGCTACATTTTCATGTTCAGGCGCGATGGATATAACGACCTTTAAGCAAGTGTTGGCCTGGGCAGCGATAGATGCAGGTAAGGAAATCCAGTTTATCCACCAGTTTTCTCAGCCTGAAGATCATCCGATACGAGCATCCTTCCCCGAAGGAGAGTACCTGAAAGGGGTGTTGTGCCGGGTGGTTTAGTTTTACGGTACTGCGCGGAAACTCGGTACGAAAAACTCACCATCCGTGATGTCGACCGTGCCTGTGACGACCACGATTCCGTTGCTCACATCGCGTGCTTCCAGCGCGCCGGAGAACGATCCTTTTACATTCGTGTCGGTTATTTCATCAAATGTTACGGTTGCATTACCAAATACGCTATACGGATTGTTATTCAGATTGGAAGCACTGTATAATACCCCATCGTTGTCGTAATATCCCATCATAAATAGCTGATAGATTAGCATGGTGGAGCCCGAAGAAACGTTGGAATAGGTGACCCCTGTATCGAATTTTTCAGGATGTTGCATGAAAATAACCAGGTTGTTGCGATAATTGTTTAATGCTCCGCCTTCGGCAAGTGTTCGCATGCCTGCAAGATTGCATACGTAGTAGCTCCCCAGATCGGCGTCATGCCCGGCCATGTTTACGTTTCCTATGAGATTATGTTCTATTCCCGTTCGATATGGGTAATCCACTTGCACACCGTTTACTTTGAAACGGAAATAATAATCAGCGCTGGGTACGGGAGTATCCTTTTTGGAGCAACTCACCGCAGTAGCGCATACGAATAATGCAACGATGATAATGGAAGATTTCATGGGTATTCTCTTTTTTAAGCGTAATGATTTATGATTCCGGTAACATAGATATGCTGTTCGGACTAGAAGGGCGACATATCCGGCTTCAAAAATGCCGTGGTAATTTTCCCCCACACGTAAAACGCCAAAAGGATAGCCAATGGCGAAATATACCAACTGATGGCATCCTTCGTGCCGCTGGCTTTAAGGGATTGCTGGAAGATGTTAACCATGAACAAGAAAATATATAGCGTGAATACCAGTAAGAGGCGGAGTTTTGAAAGTAAGCGACTCGGATCCATCATGTCAAATAGGTCGATATTACCCGAAAAAACGCGCACAAAAACAAAGGACACAAGTACCAAAACCAATCCGATGCCACATAATGCACCCACAAGCAATTCGTTTTTAAAGATGGGCTTTCCGCTGATTGATTTTATCCCAAAGGCGAGGGCCGAAATCACCAGTATGAATACGCCTGAAGAGATGGAGATTTTTAGCAGCACGCCGAGGGAAAGCACTTCTCTTATATACTTACCGGCCAGTAGATAAGGTACGACAAGATAGAGAGCCATCGTGCTCAATAACAGTAGGATTGAGTTGTTGTAGGCGCCTTTTTGTGGGTTTTTAAACAGTTCGAACGTACCGGAAATTGGGTTTAGAAATACGGTTTTTAGCAGCGAGGGCAATTGTTCCTTATAAAAGGATTTCAGGTTGTCTTTGTCCATCAGTTTGGGGTCGGGTACCGTGGTGTTGTCGTATGATTCCATGATTATCAAAAGTTTTTCTAAAAATACAGCTTGATACTTCATGGTCGAAGTGCTACTGATTTTCTGCCGCTTTTTATTGATTTCTTGTGCCAAGTGATTTATTAACCGTAAATTTCTAACTCAATAGGTGCTTGTGGAGGACAGCGAAGGGGTGAATTAATTTTTCTTGCATACAAATTAATTATTTTGCATTAAGTACAAAATTTACCTAAGTTTGATTCTATGAAAGGTCTCCTATCCCTCGTCGTAATATGTAGTATTGGTTCGATGGAAGGATACATTCAGCGGCCGTTGGATTCGCTTCATGCGGACCTTGCGCGCCGAGACGTAATAGACACCGCATTAGTAGACCTCCGCAACGATTACCTCAGGCAGCGCCTATTGGCCAACCCAACGGATACGATACTGCTGGCTTTTGCCAACGAAACATTAGAAATAGCGGGCGCTATCCGTTACGCAAGAGGTACGCTACTCGCTTATGAACGACTGGGCTTGGTGTATCAATATGCGCTGGGAGATCCGTACCGAGCATTGGAGTATTATCAACAGGCGATGCAGCTGGCCGAAAGTGAAGACGTATTGGCGTCCTATCAGGCAGGCATCATTGGAAACATTGGTAACATTTATTACGAACAGGAGGAGTACGGGAAAGCTTTGAATTATTTTCGTCGGGTATTGGCTTTTCAGAATGATATGGAACTTGCAGCCACTGCCAATATTGGTAATATCTATGGGAACCTTCAGCAAAATGATTCTGCTGCATATTATCTAAAGCGGGCCATCAGTTTAGCTCGAGAGACATCCAATTGGGTTTTTCTTGCCAATGGGTTGTGCAGTCTATCATTAGTGTATGTGCATTTGGGCGAAACGCATGCTGCTCAGGAAGCTATAGAAGAAAGTTTAGCGCTTATCGAACAGCATCAAATTGGTTTTGTCCGTACAACAGCGTACATCAATGCCGCTATGGTTTACTTGGCGGGGCATGATCTGGTGCATGCCGAGCGTTTCGCATCGGATGCGCTGAAGATGGACGGCGCCTTGAACAATGCCACTGTCCAAAAGGCTGCTTGGGCTACGTTGGCGGATGTATATGCCGCACAGCATCGCTATAAAGATGCGTTGGAAGCTTATAAGCGCTACGATGCTTTTCAGGACAGCCTCACCAGCCAAAACCGCCGCGTGGAAATCAACCGCAGGCAGCTACAGTATGATTTCGAGAAGCAGAAAGCTCTGGCGCAAGCAGAGATTCGACGGCAAACGACCATAAGAAATGCGAGTTTATTGGGTGGAGGCGTGTTGCTGGTGATTGGGATATTGGGTTTTATATTGTACAAACGCAGGCGTGACATTGTCGTCCAAAAACAAGATGCCGAATTTAAAGCGTTGGTGGCCGATACTGAATTAAAGGCATTGCGCGCCCAGCTAAATCCCCATTTTATTTTTAATTCGTTGAATTCTATCAGCGATTATATCGCCAAGAGCGATATTGAATCAGCTCAGGAATACCTTACCCAATTTGCTCAGTTGATGCGCCAAACGCTGGAAAATTCTGACCGGAAGGAGATTTCGTTGGCCGCTGACTTATTGTTCATGGAGCTTTACCTGAAAGTGGAAGCCAAGCGCTTATCGGATAAGTTTAGTTACCGTATTGACGTCGATGAGGCCATTGATATAGACAATACCTTAGTACCCCCCATGCTGTTACAACCCTTGATTGAAAACAGCATTTGGCATGGGATGGCCAGGAAGGAAGGGAAAGGGCACATTCACATCGCTTTTCGGAAGGCAGGAGAAACGCTGATATGTAGTGTAGACGATGATGGGGTAGGAAGGAGAACGGAAGATGTTGCCAAAGCTTCTAAGCGTTCATTTGGGCTCCGGCTTACCGAGGCGCGGTTGGCGATACTGAATAAGCAGAAAAACGTGCAAGGACGCCTGGATATCATAGACAAAACGGAAGGAGGGGGAGTCTTTACGGAAGTGCGACTGCCGCTGCAACTTGCTTTTTGAGACCATGATGGATGCTGTAATTATTGACGATGAGGAACATTGCGTAGCCAGTTTACGCCGTTTGCTGCTCCCTTACCAGGATAGTGTACGCCTTGTTGGTACCTTTGCGACCGTTGACGAGGCCGTAATGGGCATTGGCACTCGGCAGCCCGATATCGTTTTTATGGATGTGCAGCTTGGCGAAAGTGGAACAGCGTTTGACGTGTTGAACGCCTTAGGAGCTGTTGCCTTTAACTTGATATTCACTACAGCCTATGATCAATATGCGGTTCAGGCTTTCCGCTTTGCTGCTTTGGACTACTTGCTGAAACCCATTGCCGTAGGGGATTTTGCCAATGCAATGAACAGGGTCTTCCAGCGGAACGAACAGCAACAATTGTCAGTGCGCGTTGCGGCGTTATTGGATAATTTGTCCGGCGCTGATAAACCAAAAAAAATGGGATTGCCAACGGCCGATGGCTATGAGTTCGTAGACGTGTCGGAGGTAGTACATTGCCGGTCTGATGTCAATTATACGCACATCTTCACCGTATCAGGGCAGAAGTATACCGTTTCGAAAACATTGAAGCATTTTGAAGAATTACTTGGGGGATATCATTTTTTTCGCATACACCATTCACACTTGATCAATTTAGATTACGTAGTTAAATATGTCAGGGGGAAGGGGGGAGCTGTGGTGCTAGCAAATGGCGTGACACTTGAAGTATCGTCGCGCAGGAAGGATGAATTTTTAGCGCGTTTGAAGATGAAGTAGCCGCGGGCCGCTAACCATCCAGCTTTGAAAGTGCGTCGAGAATGACGTCGCAGGCCGTTCTAATTTCGTCTTCGCTGATGGTGAGCGGAGGTGCAATGCGTAGCGCGGTTTCGCAATGAAGGAACCAGTCGATAATGACGCCCTGTGCCGCACAGTAGTTGCTGATTTGTTCTACCTGAGCGAATGTGTTTAGCTGCAGACAGAGCATTAGCCCTTTACCCCGTATTTCATGAATAGCAGGATGTTGGAGATATTGGCGGAATAATTGGGCTTTGCGGTCAACATGTCCAATCAGACGTTCATCCAATATGACCTGAAGCGATGCTAACGCCGCAGCACAGCTTACTGGATGCCCGCCGAATGTGGTAATGTGTCCCAAAATAGGGTTGTCTTTAATGACGTCCATTACGGACCTGTTTGCCACAAACGCGCCGATTGGCATGCCACCCCCCATACCTTTGGCGAGCAGGATGATGTCCGGCTCGATACCATAATGCTCAAAGGCAAAAAGCTTTCCCGTACGGCCGAAGCCGGTTTGTATTTCATCAAAAATAAGCAGCGCGCCCACGTCATCACAACGTTTGCGTACCGAGCGCATATAGTCTGCATCGGGCACGCGTATACCCGCTTCGCCTTGTATGGCTTCCAAAATTACTGCAGCCGTGTCGGTAGTAATCTGATGGAGATCCGCAGGTGCGTTATAATGAATAAACTTGATTTCTGGCAAGAGGGGAGCATATGCCCTATGGTACTCGGTGTTACCCATGAGGCTTAAGGCACCTTGTGTACTGCCGTGGTATGCCTTGTGGGCGGCAAAGATTTCACGGCGTCGGGTAAACTTCTTCGCTATTTTCATGGCACCTTCTGTAGCCTCAGCTCCGGAGTTGGTAAAATACACGGTGTCGAACCGATCGGGAAGCACGGATAACAGTTTGGTGGCCAGTGCAACCTGGGGAGCCTGTACAAACTCGCCATATACGGTTACATGCAAGTATTTGTTGAGCTGATGGGTGATTGCTTCGAGTACTTTAGGATGCCGATGCCCGATATTGCTTACCGCAAAGCCAGACACCAAATCGATGTATTTCTCACCATTGGGCCCATATAGGTAAACCCCTTCTGCCCGTTCGATCTCAATAAGCCTTGGAGAGTGGGAGGTCTGCGCGGTATTCAATAAAAAAAGCTGCCGATTAGTAAGCATGCATCCGGTGGGGTTTACTCGTGTTCTTTATCGCGGCGCCGGTATTGCAACTCGCGGAGCAGGTAGTTGCGAAACTCTTCTTCAACCTCGAAAAATCGTGAAGCGCGGGCCTCCCCAACAACGCTGGCAAAACGTTTCCGGTAGATTTTTTTTAACTCTAGCTCCTTGGCATCAAATGCCAGGACATCGTGATTGTTGGGATTGAGGGTGTTGCCTGGCAATCGTTGGCTTTGTAGGTTCTGCTGCCCTTTCAAGCTTCCGCCCCGCCGCTCATGCTTCAGTGTAGATATTTCCTTGTAATACTGGTTATACACCGGGAAAAATTTTTGAGCTTCTTGGGGCGTAAGGTTGAGTTCTTTCGTAATGAAGGCTATTTTTTCCGCTTCAATTCGTTCAAATCGCTGTGCCCTGCTTTCCTGTGCTGTTAGGCTGGTAACGGAAAGCAACAGCGTAATTGCGATAAGATTCAATTGTTTTATTACGGTCATCTCTACAGCGTATGATTAAGGTATGCTTCTATATCTTCTTCACTGAGTCCTTCACCAATGTAGCCTTTGTCGAAATCATCTAAATGTTCGGAAATATAGACTACGTCGTCTGCTGTACCATAAAGTTCGAGGTAGTTGAGGATTTCCTGATCAGATACTGATGCCAATGGACCGGCATTCGGCCGACTATCATCAGTTAATCTGAGTAGACCCGCGACACTTATTATTACAGCAAAACAAGCTGCCGCGGCATACACCATCCACCGTGGCCTGTTGATTTTCCTAACAGGGGCCATTTCCCGTCCGAGAACCCGGTTGGTGATGCGGTCTTGCAGGGTATCAAAATAAGCAGTGGGAACCGTAAAGCCTGTTTCCCTGGTCTGTTTGCTGAGCTTTTGTGCCGCCAACAACCGTTCTGTCAGATCGGCAAAATACGCCGGTGGCGCCGAAAACCCGGCTTCGTCGACCATGTCCTTCAGCTTTTGCTCGGCAAATTTGGCCATCATGCTATCTCCGAGTTGCTCGAAATAACCTTCGGGCACCACAAATCCGGGTTGCGGATCGTCTATATGGCGGCACCGGTACAGTATGCGTTGTTGCAAATCTTCGAAATAACCTTCCGGCAGGACGTATGGATTCACACGCAAGGCTTCAGGGAGTGTGCCCGATGCGCCCACATGATTATATGTGTGTTTATCCTTCATGGTATTCCTTAGATGTTTTTGTTACCTAAAGGTTTAATCGTTTGCCTCAAAAAATTGTGCGATCTTCTTTACTGCCAAATGGTAAGATGCCTTCAACGCGCCAACGCTTGTGCCGAGGATGTCTGACATTTCCTCATACTTTAGATCATCGAAATATTTCATGTTGAATACCATACGCTGCTTGTCTGGCAATGTCAATAACGCTTGCTGCAGTTTTAGTTGCGCTTGGGTGCCATTGAAATAAGCAGTTTCCGTGAGTGAATCCGTAAGGTAGGCAGAACTTTCGTCATCCAACGAAACGTTCTGCCGTTGTTTTTTCTTATTCAGAAACGTGATGCATTCATTGGTCGCAATACGGTAAAGCCAAGTATAAAGCTGCGCATCTTCCCTGAAATTCTCCAGATTTTTCCACACCTTTATAAATATGTCCTGTACCAGATCATCCGCGTCGTCGTGATCAATGACCAAACGCCGTACATGCCAATAGATTTTCTGTTGATATTTTTTTAGCAATAATGCAAATGCATCGTCCCGTGTACGCTTATCTGCAAATTTCTCCAATATCTGGGCGTCTTCCATCATCCACTGGCCTTGCCTCGCTGCTTGCTTTTACTTCCGTTTGATCACCCGTTGGGCAGCTGCCACGATATTAGCAGCGTTTAATCCATATTTGTCCATAAGCTGCGCTGGTGTGCCGCTCTCTCCGAAACTGTCATCCACCGCTACATATTCCTGTGGTGTTGGACGGTTTTTGACCAAAACCTGTGCGACACTGTCGCCGAGGCCTCCGAGCCGGTTATGCTCTTCCGCAGTGACAACACAACCCGTTTTGGTCACCGATTTCAAGATGGCTTCCTCATCCAGTGGTTTAATGGTGTGTATGTTGATGATTTCGGCATTGATGCCCAATTCGGCCAATTGCTCGCCTGCTTGGATGGCTTCCCATACCAAATGGCCCGTCGCAAAGATACTGACATCACTGCCTTCATTGACCATCCACGCCTTGCCAATTTCAAATTTTTGGTCGGCATCGGTAAAAATTGGGACTACGGGCCGGCCGAAACGTAGGTATACCGGTCCATCATGGTCAGCGATAGCAATGGTAGCGGCTTTGGTTTGATTATAATCACACGGGTTGATGACAGTCATTCCCGGCAACATCTTCATTAAACCGATATCTTCCAGAATTTGATGAGTCGCACCGTCTTCGCCCAAGGTAAGCCCCGCATGCGACGCGCATATCTTTACGTTTTTTCCCGAATAAGCAATGGATTGCCGGATTTGGTCGTAAACACGTCCCGTGGAAAAGTTAGCAAATGTGCCTGTATAAGGGATTTTTCCGCCAATGGTCAGTCCCGCAGCTATCCCCATCATGTTGGCCTCAGCGATGCCTACCTGAAAAAAGCGATCGGGAAACTCCTTGATAAAGTCGTTCATCTTCAGGGAACCAACCAGATCAGCACACAGTGCCACCACGTTGTCGTTTTTTCGCCCTACTTCTAACAATCCAGCCCCGAATCCGGAGCGTGTGTCTTTTTTATCGGTGTATGTATATTTTTTCATTATTGTTGAGATTTGAGCTGTCAGCTATCAGCTTCCTATCTGACGCCTGATAGGTGATGTCGTATTATTAATAGTCGCCTAACGTTTCTTCCAATTGGGAAAGCGCAGCGGCCAGTTGCTCGTCATTGGGGGCTACCCCGTGCCATTTGTGGGATCCCATCATGAAATCCACGCCATAGCCCATCTCTGTCTTCATCAGTATTAGAATCGGTTTACCTTTTCCGGTGCGCGACTTTGCCTCGGCAAGACCGGCTACAACCTCTTGCATAGCATTGCCGTTCATCGCTAAGACATCCCAGCCGAATGCCTCCCACTTAGCTTTAAGGTTGCCGAGAGATAATACATTTTCGGTGGCGCCATCGATCTGTTGCCCATTATAGTCGATAGTCGCTATGAGATTGTCTATTTTGTTGTATGGTGCATACATTGCGGCCTCCCAGATCTGGCCTTCCTGCTGCTCGCCGTCGCCCATCAGGGCATATACCAAATGGTCATCACCATTCAGCTTTTTTGCGCGTGCCGCTCCGATGGCTACGGAAAGGCCCTGTCCAAGCGATCCCGAGGCGACACGTACACCGGGCAGCCCTTCATGGGTAGTCGGGTGGCCTTGGAGGCGGGAATTAATCTTGCGGAATGTGGCCAACTCACTGACATCAAAATAGCCAGCACGGGCAAGAGTGCTATAAAATACGGGCGAGATATGTCCATTGGAAAGGAAGAAAATATCCTCCCCGATACCGTCAATATCAAATCCGGCTTTACGTTCCATCGCGCTGAAATACAGTGCTACAAAAAAATCGGCACAACCCAGGGATCCGCCAGGGTGTCCGGATTGACAGGCGTGAACCATCCGCACGATGTCTCGCCTGACCTGGGATGCGATACGTTCTAATTTGTTTATGTCTTCGCTCATTATAATGGGTTATTACTGATTCGGTGCTAAAGTTAAGGATTTTACCGATAAATTAGACGCGGGAAAATGGAAAGTTTAAAGTAATGGCTGCAATACTTTCCATACATTTTCGGCAAGTATGCGGTGTCCTTCTTCGGTGGGGTGGATGCCGTCACGTTGATTAAGCCCCGCTTCTCCCGCTACCCCTTCTAATAAAAACGGTACATAAGCCATGTTATTGGCTTTAGCCAATGCCGGAAAAAGGGCTGTGAATGCCTTGCCGTAGTCACCACCCATACTCGGCGGTACCATCATACCCGCGAGTACCAGTTTGCATTCGGGATATTTTGCGGTCACCTTATCGATGATATTTTGCAGATTTTTTCTGGTTTCTTCGGTAGGTATTCCCCGAAGGCCGTCGTTTGCGCCCAATTCTAAGACAAAAATGTCGATATGCTCGTTGAGCAACCAGTCGATGCGCTCATTTCCAGCGGCTGTAGTTTCGCCGCTTAGCCCGGCGTTGATGACACGATAAGGTAGATCTAAGGAGTCTATCCGTTGCTGAATAAGGCCTGGAAACGCCAGATCCTGACTTTCAAGCCCATAGCCGGCAGTAAGGCTATTTCCATAAAATAAAATGGTCCTTTTTTCTGCCGTGTCGGCAGTGGTATCTCGCCGATCGGCTTCTTTACGGCGATTGTCCTTTTGGTCGGGTGCGCTGCTACACGCCGCAGCAAAAAAGACTCCGAGGATCGAGGCAAAGAATACGTTGAAAGACATAAGTCAGCTTACATTGCTTCGGCTACCACTTCCTGTACTTCCGGGACCATCCGTTTGAGTAGTCCTTCAATGCCCGCTTTGAGCGTAATCGTGGAAGAGGGACAGCCGCTGCACGACCCACGCAACTCAACGAATACCGTCCCTTCTTCGAATGACCGGTAATTGATGGCTCCGCCATCCTGTTCGACCGCCGGACGCACATAATCGTGCAGGATTTGCTGTATTTTAATCTCGGTTTCCGTGCCTTCAAAGTTTACCTCTTCATCTTTTACCACCTCTTGCACCTTGAGTTCGGATTCCACGGCCCCTTTTACGAAGTCCTTTAAAATCGCTTCGATGTCTTCCCACTCGGCATCCTCGGTTTTGGTAATGGTCACGAAATTGCTGGCGAAAAACACACCGTTCACGAAATTGAACTTAAACAGCTCCCGTGCGAACGGAGATGCTTGTGCCTTTTCCCGATCCGGGAAGTCCAAGCTGCCATTGACCAATAATTTATTGACCAAAAACTTCATGGTCGCGGGGTTCGGTGTATATTCGGTATAAACGTTTATCGTAGCCATTTCTTCGTCATTTTTACAAAGGTATTAATATTCCAGCAAAATCCGGGTCAACATATCGTCAGATTACACGCCCGTGTAGTCCCACGGTGTTATGGCCTTCAGTTCGGCTTTTACCGTATCACTTACGTTAAGCGTATCCACAAACGCCGCGATGGTAGTCTGGGTGATCGTATCGTTGGTACGGGTCAATTCCTTGAGGGCCTCGTAGGGTTTTGGATACCCTTCGCGGCGCAGAATCGTTTGAATCGCTTCCGCCACCACAGCCCAGTTTTGCTCCAAATCGGCTTTGAGTGCCGCCTCATTCAGGATGAGCTTATTCAACCCTTTTATAGTGGACTTGAAGGCGATAAGTGTATGTGCCATGGGCATTCCGATATTACGGAGCACGGTCGAATCGGTAAGATCGCGTTGCATGCGCGATATCGGCAGCTTCGCAGCGAGGTGTTCAAAAAGCGCATTGGCAATGCCCAAATTACCTTCCGCATTTTCAAAATCAATGGGATTGACCTTGTGGGGCATTGCTGACGAACCAACTTGACCTTTCGTGATTTTTTGCTTGAAATAATCCATCGAGATGTACGCCCAGATATCCCTGCATAAGTCGACTAAGATGTTGTTGATGCGTTTTAACGCGTCGCATTGCGCCGCAAAATGGTCGTAATGCTCAATTTGCGTAGTGGTTTGTGAGCGGTGCAATCCTAACGTATCGTTCACGAAGGCATTGCCGAATGCCACCCAATCTAAGTCAGGATAGGCCACTTGGTGCGCATTGAAATTGCCCGTGGCACCTCCGAATTTCGCGGCGTGCGGTATGGACACGAGAAGCTGCAACTGGTTGGTAAGCCGTTCGACAAATACATTGATCTCCTTCCCCAAGCGGGTGGGGGAAGCCGGTTGGCCATGGGTACGGGCGAGCATGGGGATTCTGGCCCATGTTGTGGCCAGTTGCCGGAGTGTGTTATTAACCGCGTTAACCTGAGGTATATAAACGTTGGTCAATGCTTCTTTCCACGAATAAGGGATAGCCGTATTATTGATGTCTTGCGAAGTAAGCCCGAAATGGATAAATTCCAATGAGTCTACCAATCCCAGTGACTCAAACCGGTCCTTCAGGAAATACTCTACCGCTTTCACGTCGTGATTGGTTTCTTTCTCTTTTTCCTTAATCCATTGGGCGTCTTCCAATGAAAAATGCCGATAGATATCCCTCAGCTTATCGTTGAGGCTGCCATCAAAATGCGCCAACTGGGGCACCCCCGAACCGCATAAACTAATAAAGTATTCGACCTCTACAAACACGCGGTATTTAATCAGCGCATATTCGGAGAAAAAAGCAGACAACTCGTGAGTTACATGATGGTAACGGCCGTCTACAGGAGACACGGCCGTCAGTGGTGATAACGCCATACAGAAATTAGTTTTCTGCAAAGGTAGGTATTTTCCTGTTCACCTTACCCATCGCCCCATCAGGGGAAAGAAGGGCTTGCCAGCGAGTCAGTAGTCGGGGTGGTGTCTCCCCAGGTCGCTGAATCGTTTGCCGTTGAATCTATAAACAGCGAGTCTGATCCGTCGGTGTCCTGATTTTGCCCCGAATTTCCGCATGAAGCCATGCTTGCTATTAGTCCACATGCTATTAATAATCTCAACGTTTTCATGAATAATATAGTGTTAAAGTAAAACAAGAAAATTATATGGTAATACGTCCGCCAGTAACCGGAAGTGTCGCGCCAGAGATATAGTTAGCCTCTTCAGAAGCTAAAAAAACATACGCCGGGGCGACCTCAACGGGCTGCCCGGGCCGTTCAAATGGTGTGTTTTCGCCGAAATGTTCATGATCTGGGATGGTAGAAGGAATAAGCGGCGTCCATATGGGACCGGGCGCCACAGCATTTACGCGGATGCCTTTCCCCTGTTCGAGTAAAATTTGGCTCAAGTTGGCCGTGAAGTTCTGGATGGCGGCTTTTGTCGCAGCGTAGGGCAACAAGGTCGGATTTGGCTCATAAGCGTTGACTGACGTGGTATTGATAATGCTCGAACCCGGTGGCATATGCGGTTCGGCGGCCTTACACAGGTAGAACATGCTATGGATGTTGACGGCAAATGTTTTCTCCCATTCCCATGCCGGAATATCTTGTAAGGTATCCCTTGACATTTGGTACGCCGCGTTATTGACCAGGATATCAATTTTGCCAAATTCCTTTACGGCTGTTTCAATAATTTTTTGGCAGTGCTTTTCTGAGCTAATGTCGCCTTTCACCTGGACGCCTTTCCTTCCCGCCTCTTCGATATATTTAATGGTATCTTCGGCATCCCGGTCTTCGACATCATCCAAGTAACTAATCAGCACATCGGCGCCTTCCCGCGCGAAGGCAATGGCTACCGCTTTTCCGATACCAGAATCTCCGCCGGTGATAATCGCTGCTTTACCGATTAGCCTGCCTTTTCCGCGGTATGATTGTTCGCCATGGTCGGCCTGTGGGTCCATGGCGCTCTCCGTACCCGGCACTTCTTGAGGCTTTTTGGGAAACGGTGGTTTTGGGTATTTGTTAGCCGGATCTTCATGCGATTGCTGAGCTTCATGGCTCATGGTTTTATTCGATGCCATAACAAGAATATTGTTGTTTTACCAATGTTATTTCTATCTGCCTAACAATCCGATCCAACGTTGGTTTGGTTTTTCTTAAACATTCGGGGTGCGCGATTGTAAGTAAGTATACACAACATAACGAAACACACGATATAACGAACAACAAAACTCAATGCAATATGGCTATAAAGAAAGAAAGTGCGCAGGTCTCGGCAGATAGTAGCCGCCTGCGTGACAAAAAGGGCGACGATCTGATCCGAGCAAGGAAGGATTTGAAGGATAAAAAGCAGGAAAAAAACTATGAAGCGGGAATAGACCCTCAAGTTGAACAGATCAATACCGTGCCTGAAGGGGAAGGGGCGAGCCAGGGCGATGTGAAGCCGGGCGGCGGGAACCGATTACATAAGGACAAGGTAGCGGGTGGTGAACAAACCAAACAAAACGATCAAAATTAAAACAATAATATCGTCGGGAAGAAAACATTTAAACGGGTTGTTTGTACACCTTTTACATACATCCGTCAGCGGATGATGTACATTTCAATCAGCGATAAAGGGTTTTAATTTTTGACAGCAATCAACACTAACAATTGTAAATTTGATGAGAAAGAAAATTTTGTACGTCGAGGACGATCTGGATATGGCAGACATTGTTGCCGAGATTATGCAGTTCGAGGAATATGAAGTGATTACGGACAGTGGAAAATCAATGTACAAAATATTGAAGGATAATGATATCGGGCTTATACTAATGGATGAAGGATTGAGTTGGTGCTGGGGGAGCAATCTATGTAGAGAGCTGCGGTTGAATGAAGAGACTGCAACGATCCCGATTATCATGATTTCGGCCGTGCGCGACATTGATGATATTGCCCAACACTGTGGAGCGAATGCTTACATCCGGAAACCATTTGAAATCTATGACGTTATAGATGCCGTAAATGAGTATTATCCAAAAGATGAAGCAAGTTCCCTGCCAAGCGGCGGGGTATAGGCCATTTTAATGCGAATATACGAATGGGGCCTGCCATTCACAATATAAGGCTATGGTAGCGGCAGAACGCCCATCCCTTATGATGCTACAGGCTCCGAGTCCTTACAAGCAATTATTGTCTATGAAAAGGAGTAAATTGAGCCGAGTGGCAGCGTCTACATCCACTCCGTATCAAAGTCCCCTACCAGCGCACGAAGGCATAGCCAACGACGAACATTCCAACGAGATGTCAGGCGTCAGAATGTTTGAGAACATGAAAATGGCGTTGTTTTTCAGTTGGGTACAGAGTGAGATGAGCAAGGACAAACGGGAGCGACAGGAGTAAAACCGCCAAATTGGAGCCAAAACGAAAACGTTCGAAACTTCGGTACCTTCCGGACTTGGTGCGTGGCTACACACGTGTGAAACGAGGGCGGGGGTATTATTTTACAGACCATGAAGGCAACCGGGTGACGGATCCCCGGAAATTGGATCGTTTTCGTGCATTGGTCATCCCACCCGCCTGGAAAAACGTGTGGATTAGCCCCAGTAAAAATGGCCATCTGCAAGCCACGGGACTCGACGAAAAAGGCCGAAAACAGTATCTCTACCATCCCGACTGGACAAGGGAACGGCAGCAGGCGAAGTTGTTGCGGATGGTAGAATTCGGTAATGCGCTGCCGCAATTAAGGAAGCAAATACGTAGCGATTTAAAATCTACGCCGCTCCAAAAAGAGCGGGTCACTGCAATAGCATTGAAAGTGACTGAAGAAACCCTAATACGGATAGGTAATGAACAATATTTCCGCAAATACGGCAGCCATGGGTTGACTACGTTGAAGAAGAAGCATGCAACTATCCTGGCCAGTGAAATAATCTTTCGATTTCGTGGAAAAAAGGGCGTACGGCAGCACATTACGGTGCGCAATGCCCGCTTAGCGTCGCACTTGCGGGAGTTGGTACGATTGCCGGGCGCATATTTATTCCAATACATGGATGACGAAGGAAAAAGACGCCGGCTTAATGCAGCGGATATCAATGCCTATATTCAGCGCCATGCCAATCTGAATTTTACCTCCAAAGATTACCGGACCTGGTATGCCGGACTTTGGGCATTTCGCCTATTTGCCGGCTGCCTTGATTACGGCAATGAGCGCGAATGCCAGGCCAACGTCCTTACCGTCTTGGATGCGGTATCCAAACGCCTGGGAAATACGAGGACGGTCTGCAAGCAATATTATGTGCCTGATAGGTTGGTGAGCGCTTACAGCGATGGATCGCTACTGCCTTATTTGCGTCGTAGCTTAAATGGCAATGGCCAACCGCTGGCTACGGAGACCGAAAGGCAACTTTTAGCGTTTTTGCGTAAAGCCACCAAATGAGCGGGCAGGGCTATTTCCTGCGTAGCATGCCTTTCAACGAATCGAGGAAAGACGTTCTGTTTTTCCGTGTTCCTGCCGGACCGATAAGCGCCCCATAGGCTTGTAGTTGGGGGATATTATCGCAGATAATTTTGATGATGCCTATCAATGGTATGGCCAGGGCCATGCCGGCGATACCCCATAGGAGTTCGCCCGCTACCAATCCCATAATCGTAAACAACGGGTTGATGTTTACCTGTTGGCCAACCACGAGCGGTTCAAGAATATAGGTTTGCAAAAACTGCACAGTCAGGTACACCAGCACGATACCGAGTACCATACGGGCATCGCCGCCTTGTGCCAATGCCGCTAAAATAGCGATCAGGTTGCCAACAAAATTTCCGAAGAAGGGAACAATCTCCAACATGCCACAGATAATGGCGAACAATATGGCGCCTTCTAACCCGGCGATACTGAAGCCAATACCATACATAATCCAGAGGACGACCACCATTTTGAACAGGCCGATCAGGTATTGGCCTGCAACGGCCACCGATTTATGCACAATGCGGTCAGCGTCCTGCCGCTTGTCGTCCGGCACAATACGCAGGATGAATTTTTTCAGATGAGCGCGGTAAAAGATAAGCAGATAGGTATATACGATAATCAGCACACCATCCACCGCAATACTGGTCAAGGTATTGATAACGCTGAAGACTACCGTGCTTGTTTGCTGTGTTGCTTGACGCTCCCCCCCGTTGAGCATCTTTGCCTGTTCGGCCTTGGGAATGCCTAACGTTTCGCTTACCCACGATCGGAGCGCGTCTATTTTTGTGGTCACCGTTTCCTTCATGTTGTCGAAATCATCAGTCATGCGGTTGACTTGCCAGGAAAGGACAAACACGAGTAATACGACCACCCCAAGTACCAATGCGACGGGTACAAGCGCCGCCAGTGCCCGATTAAGGCCCTTTTTTTCCAACATTTCGCTGACCCGATTAAGTAACATAGCAAGTAGTGCCGCCAGTATCACCGGAATAAGGAATGGGGCCGCGAAATATAAACTTGCAACGGATAACGATAAAATGATAATGATATTGGCGATCCGCGCGCTCTTTGGTTCTAACATCCCTAATTTTCCGTACCGTAAGGTCTAAGTTTCTTCTTTAGTTGCTGCCTGGCAACGTGAATCCGTGTTTTGACAGTTCCAATAGGGATTTGGAAATGATCGGCAATTTCGTGATACTTATAGCCTTCATAATACATCGAAAACGGATAATAAAATTCGGCTGATAGTTTGGACAAGGCTTGCTCGATGTCTTCCATTACAAACTTTCCCTCAGCGGTGTTGCGCAGCGAGCTTTTATACAGGTCTGACGACGAGATGGTATCGGTTTTAAGGATGATCGCGTTGGTTTTAACTTTTCTTCGATAGTAATTGATGAATGTGTTTTTGAGTATGGTATAAAGCCATGCTTGCAGGTTCGTGCCCTCTTTGAATTTATTGTAGTAAGAAAACGCTTTTAACAGCGTGTCCTGTACCAGGTCATTGGCATTTTCTTCGTCGCGTGTGAAGTAAAATGCATAGTTGCTTAAAGAGCTGGCTTCTTGAACAACCTTCGCGTTAAACTCAATCTTATTCATAACTATAGAATTAATCGTTTACGTCATTCCCCCTTATAACAAGTGTCAACAATGCGCTTGATGCTCTTTTTAAGGCCATCGTCGATGAAGAAACCACTGAATTGACCGTTTCAGTTTTTGTCTCTTGCTAAATTAACGGAAACTGTATTAGATTAATGTGTTTGTTTAATTGAATATCTGTTTGCCAAGTGCCAACAAAACAGCTGCTTTTTTGTTTTAATTATTTTAACTAATTAAACGCTTCTTGCATGTGCTTCTATAAAATTACTGTATTTAATAATACCAAGGATATGTTTTTGTATTGTAATATAATTTTTACAATTAAATATTTGGTTCAACCCTGCGGTGAATCATTCGTCGCGTTATTCGGATTCCGTCTTTTTCCTTACGGCATCTGCAGGGGGAATATGGTCAACTTCGCTTTCTGTTTCCCGTTCTTCCACATGTACCGCAAATTCCGCAGGAGCAATATGTGATCCATGGTATTCAGTATATGCTCTGGTGAATGACGCCCCGATATAGAGAATGGCTGCTGTATAATACACCCACAGGAGGAGCACAATGACAGATGCAGCGGCGCCATAGGTAGATTCCGGACCGGTTGTCTGGATGTAGAAGCTGATGAGAAAACGACCGACCATGAATAACACGGCCGTGAAAAAAGCACCGGCTTTTACATCTTTCCACTGGATGCGTACATCGGGCAAGAACTTGAAAATGACGCCGAATAAGGTGCTGATGACAATGAAGTTGGTAATGGTTTCTATGGCGATGGACAAGTAGACGGCAAGGTCTGAAAACAGCCTTCTTACATGGTCCATGAATACCATCAATACCCCATTGACAATCAACGATACGATAAGCAGAAAGCCTAATGACAGCACGAGTGAAGAAGAGAGCAACCGGTCGGTAATTAGCTTGACCCAACCCCGTTTCGGTTTCGGCTTGATTTCCCAAATCTTGTTGATGGAATGCTGCATATCCCCAAACACAGTGGTCGCTCCCAGCAATAAGGTTCCGATCCCTATCACAAGAGCCAATGTATTGTCTTCTTTGAGTTGGACATTTTTAAGTATCTCCTGTATCTGTGCTGCGGCACTGTTGCCTACAAGTCCATTGATTTCTTCAAAAATTTTTCCTTCAGCCGCCTCTTGTCCGAAAAATAATGCAGCCAATGATATGGTTAAAACCAGCAGCGGTGCGAGCGAAAATATCGTGTAATAGGCCAGGGAGGCACTAAATTTGAGTCCTTTTACGTCCATAAAGATGGTGAACGTGTTCTTAAGGATGGTGAGCCAATCTTTGATAAAGCCTTTTGATTTCATCTGTTATCTTTTTAATAGTTCGATGTTATCGCCATTTTCTCATCAATCGATGCGTTCGCAAGCCCGGTGATGGAATATTTTTATTTATGTCAAGGTTCCGCCAGCTATGTCGGATAACAGACAATATCGTCGTTTAGTTTACAGCGAAGTCGAAAATGGCTCTGGGTGCTCGCCTGCGAACTGCTAATATTCGCTGAAATAACGGGCAAACACCGTTAGGGCTACCGCCAAACATGCCGTGCTGAGGATGATGAGTACCACTCCCGCCGTTTCGTGGACATAGATCCAGGCAAACCTGCCAAGCATCCCAGCTAAGATGATAAACGCAAAAGCTATCCAGAGTTTTTTTCGGTTTTTCATTATTGTGCCAACAGTTGGCCATCCGGTTTGTTGTGCGAAATATGCAAACACCAATAACACACCCATATCATTGAAAATATATGGCTTTAAAACCCCAGCAAGAACTAACGGAAGGAGATGTGAAGCGTGGGCTGAGGATGGTTATTTGGGATGGGCTTGCTTCTGAAGTGGTAACGTCGCTCACGGGTGGAGCTTTCTTGGTCGCTATGGCGTTGTTACTTGGCGCCAATAATGTTCAAATCGGACTGTTAGCAGCCCTGCCCATGATTACAAATGTCTTCCAGTTACTCTCCATCATGTTGGTGAGGAAATACCAGAACCGGCGGGCAATATCTGTCGTTTGCATCGCTTTGGCAAGGATTCCACTCGCGATTATTGGGTTGATGGTCCTCCGTTGGCAGGGCGGATCGATCAATATGCTTATTTTCTTTCTTTTCTTTCACTTTTTCTTCAGCTCAGTATCCGGCTTGAGTTGGAATTCGTGGATGAAAGACATGATTCCAGAGAAAATGCTGGGCGAATATTTTTCCCGAAGAAGTCGGTATACGCAGACGCTCAATGTGGCGCTGAGTATTATTCTTGCTTTGCTTCTTGATTTTATACGAAGCCGGTATCCGGCGTACGAGCTTACTACGTTTGCCGTGTTTTTCGTTATTGCAGGCGCCGTTGGCCTGGTAGGGGCTTATTTTTTGTCCAGAGCACCCGAGCCGCAATCTTATCTGTCAAAAGCCCGGTTGTTTACGCTTTTGAAAATGCCGTTGAAAAACGAAAATTTCCGTCGGTTGCTGGTGTTTAATTCTGCTTGGGTTTTTGCACTGAATATTGCAACACCTTTTTTTACGGTGTTTATGTTGCAAGGGATGGGATTACCGCTGTCTTATATCATTGTACTAACCATCATCAGCCAACTATCCAGCATAATGACGTTGCGGATGTGGGGCATATTTTCCGATAGGTACAGCAACAAAAGCATCATTGCGATAAGCGCACCCGTATATATTCTTTGTATTATCGCTTGGTCATTTGTTGGCATCTATTCTATCATGTATATCAACCTCGGATTGCTTGTGCTTATCCATATGTTCAGCGGCATATCCACCGCGGGGATCAATCTTTCGCTCACCAATATCGGGCTTAAGCTCGCTCCAAAGGAAGATGCGATCGTATACCTCTCGGTCAAGAACATCGTGACGGCTGTTTTTTCTGCGCTTGGTCCATTATTAGGTGGTGTGTTGGCGGATTACTTTGCCGAAAGAACCTTGGAAATCACCTTTGAATGGAATAGCCCTGATTTTGATAAAACGTTTAAGCTGGTGTCCCTCCACCAATGGAATTTTCTGTTTTTGATAGGTGCTTTCCTCGCCTTATGTGCGTTAGAACTGCTGGGCCGTGTAAAAGAAACGGGTGAAGTGGGAAAAGATATTGTTAAGCGGATTATGCGGAAGCGCCTGAAAAGCAATATGAAAGATGCAATTATCATCGGCAACCTCATCACCTGGAACAATCAATTGAGGGCCATTTTGAAATTGAGAAAAAAACGAACCGTTACCTCCTCCGTCTCGCCCGATAGATAACATAGATCAGTATGCCGATGAAAAAAACTGCACCAAATAGGATAGCAAAAAACATGGTATAAGTGTTAAGTGTTTGTTATTCTCTATACAATGGAGCAGCGAGTTAGTTTTATTTTTTTGGCATTACCTTTCATTGCTGTATCCAGCCTCGTATCGGACTTTCTATGAGCAAGAAATCATCGTACTCTGCCAAAACATGGGCTTGGCTGCCTACGTTCAGGTGGGTGATTTGTGCCGATGTAGTGTCTGGTTGGGCGTACAGGGTACGTTGCCTGGCAAGCCGCATGCGACGTAAGGGGGTGAGCGGTGTGGCGTGTTTCTCGAGTACAAAATGCTTGCTATAATCCGGAAGGACTACACGGTATCCGTTGCGATAAGACGCTTCCACAAGCATGGGCATATGCCGCGAAATGCCGGGAAGCAGTGACGTACTGCTGCGTAATGTGTCGCCGACGCGGGTGGTATCGGCGATAATCTTTGGTGGTGTCGATTTCCCTGGGCGCAAAAAAGGCAGTGGATCGACGGCCCCACCTATCCCATAGATGCCGAAGTGAAGGTGCGGTGGGGTAGTCCGCGCATTTCCGGTATTTCCCATCAGCCCGAGCGTGTCACCCATAGTTACGAATTGGCCGGGAGTTACCAATTGACTATCAAGGTGGGCATAATATAAATTAAACTGACGGTCTTTTGGCCGGAGCCAGATTACTTTTCCCCCCAACCGGTTATCACCTACACGACCTACCACGCCGTCAACGGCTGCGATAACGGGTGTATGGCGCGCAGCAAAAATATCAATACCCTCATGGCTCCGTCTTCCTCCATCCCGGACATCACCGAAAACGCTGCCTATGTGTTGCTTGGCGTTTGGTGCCACCGGGTTCCCGAGCGAGGCCTCCGCGGTAAGCCGGAGCTTGAAAGACAGCTCGGTCAGGAGCTCTGGCTGTACACGCAGTATATACTGCCCATCCCGCTTCGTATCCCAGGTAAGCACTGTAGCCCCGGTGTCTGCTGAGGTAAGGTGCCGCGGTTCGCCGGTTGTGTCCAATGCAGCTTCAAAAAGGTCGATAAATAATTGTACGCTGTCTGTGCTACTTATTGTTATATCGATATGTAGCCGTTCGCCTTGTCGCGCGTTGAATAGGTAACCAATAGCTGTGGGTTTTTCGCGCGCAATATAGGCAGATTCTTGATGGGGGACAGTCACGGTCGTCGGACTGGCAAGGCTATGTCTTGATGCATGTAGCCATTGCTGGTACATCGTACTATGCTCAAGCCCGGCGTCCCGTAGCTGGTTAAGGTAGCGCTCATGCGGCGATGGGCTCCTAAAAAGTGTTCCCGTTAATTGGTCGCTGCATGCTGCCGTAAAAGCAGCAAGCAGGATGACAGCGAATCGGATGTGACGGCGATAACTGTTCATACCTTTAGTTACACGCATGTTGATTCATTTGTTTGTTTATATAACAATTCGGATTTTGGTTTGTATCTTTTAAAAAACAATAACAACATGGGAGACATAACAGTAGATATCATTGGATGTGGTGATGCCTTTGGAAGCGGCGGACAGCTGCAAACGTGCTTTTATATTCATACTTCGCATTCGCGCTTGTTGCTTGACTGCGGGGCTACTGCGTATTACGGAATAAAACAGCAGCGCATCAACATAGACGATATAGATACCATCATGATTTCTCACTTTCATGGCGACCATTATGGCGGTGTGCCGTTTTTGTTGCTGGAGGAAGCCATTCGGCGCCGCGAAAAACCATTAACCATTATCAGTCCGCCGACGGGGAAGGAGCGGATTACAAAACTCCTTGACCAGCTCTATCCAGGCAGCAACGTATTAGGCAAGCTAAACCTCCTATTCAAAACCTATATAACGGACGGTGTTATGGAGGCAGACCATCTTGAAGTAACGGCTTTTCCGGTGATGCATACGCCCGATACGCTGCCGCATGGCGTGCGGATAGAAATTGGGGGGAAGATCATTAGTTTTTCGGGTGATACCGCTTGGACCCCGGTGTTAATCGAATTGGCAAGAGATGCCGATTTATTCATCTGCGAATGCAATGACTACCATTCGGAAGCAAAAGGGCACATGAATTATAAGACCCTGCTGGCCTATGCCGATCAATTGACCCATAAGCGAATTTTGCTTACTCACTTCGGTACAGAAATGTTCCGAAACCGTGAGCAAATCGACTATCCCTATGCACATGACGGGCTTCGCGTGACGCTGAATTAACCGAAATAAGGTTAGCTTACCCGTCTTGTATTAATGGCCAACACCCAGTCATGACGATTGCAACGACTGCAGCGATGGCGGCCTGGCGGCAATTGCTGTAACGTGCCGCAATATATGCAGGCGTACAAGCCGGCTTGTTTGATAAGATCCGAATGCTTGCGATAGGCATGCGGCAGGATCGGTAACCCGTATTTCACTTCGTCCTCCGGATAAAAAAATACACTCATGCTTCCGTTGGTTTCCAAAATAGCTGCTCGGACCTGCCCAAGGTGCTCAACACCCTTGTCTCGCAATTCAGCAAAAAATTCATCCTTCGAAAGGCTGTCCTTAGCCTCGTCCTTAATGATCAGGATACTATCCTCTACAATATACACCGGCTGTCCCTCCAGAAGCCGCTCAAATCGCTCATTTTTGGTCATCAACCAAGTAATCAGGCGGTACAAGCCAATTGCTGTGGCGCACACCAGCACAGTGGGCACGATAGCCACATCGTCATAAAACATCGGGTCGCCGGCTGCTGATCCCAAGCTCAGGATGATTGCCAATTCAAAAACCGACAATTGCCGTACGCCCCGTTTTCCCGATAGCCGCAGCACGGCCATAACAACGATAAACATGAACGCCGTACGAAATACAACTTCCAAGGCAAAATGGCCGTCGACTTCGTGGAGAAAGATACGTTCCCAATCCATGTCATTGAATCCGTTAATTGCGGAAGTTTTGCGTCACCATCAAACCGTATACGCCGCCGTCAAGCACGCCTATGCCAACGCGGCCAAACGCGGGGCGGAGGATATTCTCGCGGTGCCCTGGCGAGTTCATAAGTCCTTCATGGGCCAACGGCAAGGTTTGCGCGAGCGCCAGGTTTTCGCCAGCGGCAAGAAACGTGATCTTTGCCCGGCGGATACGATCAAAAGGGGTGCTGCCATCCGGTGAGATATGCGAAAAATAGCCGTTTGCAAACATATCTGCTGCATGTTCACGAGCTACGGGCGTAAGTTCTTCATCATGCTGTAAGGGTGATAGATCCACCTTTTTCCGCGCTTCGTTTATGAGTTGAAGCATCTGGCTTTCCAAGTCAGGCCGTGGCGTTGGGTTGGCGACGGTAAACGGCAAACGTACACGCTCGGTAGATTCAGGAGCTATCGTCATTTTGTTCACTGAGCGGTTTACCGCCTTTTGGAACGCCGGCGCAAATGGTTGCTCAACCTGTTCCAAACCTGCGGTCAACCGTTGCGCCCACACACTCTCACGTGTGTGGGCGGTGAGCGCCGCGGATAACGGGAATAACAACAACAACGTCGCAATAACCGCTGCATAGAGTTTGCCTGTTATAAAGCCCGGAATAATGCCCAACCACCTATTCAGCAAATTTGTGTGTGCAGCTTGAGGAATCCGCTGTACAATATGGTTCACCAGTAACGACAGAATAGTGCCTGTAAACAGCAACGTCGTTAAGAAAGACAACGGTACCGTCCAGACATTATCCATGATGTACACTTCAACAAAACGGGCCAAATAAGGATATAGCCAAAACGTCAGCACAAGGCTTCCGACCCACGAAACTAAGCTGGCTATCCCAATCAAAAAACCTCTTGAAATGCCATTCCACAGGGCAAATAGCACCACGAGAACTAATATGATGTCTATAACGTTCATTTTTTATGTCAGCCGATAACTGTCAAAGTTCCATGAAATATACATCCCTATGGATAAAATGTTTTGTCGCAAGGCGTCCAACAATTGGCGTAGATGGCTGTTTACCGTATGAGAGTAGTCATCATCGACTGCCTATTGTTTGTTGAACGCTTAAAGAAAGAATTATGGCAACACTAACTGAAAAGCAACTCGATACACTGCTGGGGCATCATGAACCCCCTGTTTTTTCCCTGTATATGCCTACCCATCGCACACATCCTGACAATGCGCAGGACCCTGATGTGTTTAAGAAACTGGTACAACAATTTGAGCCGGTCAGGGCAGAATACGTACGGGATAAGGCTATCCAAAACATATTTTCCGAGTTTGAAGCATTGGCCGGAGATTACCAGTTTTGGCAACATACGAGAGAAGGGTTGGCCGTATTTGCTACGCGTGAGTCGTTTGATGTGTATCGATTGCGGAAAAAAGTCCAACCATTGGCTGTCGTGGCAGATAGCGCCCATACAAAGCCGTTGTTGAAATACTTGCAAAGCAATGATCGCTATCATGTGCTGGTACTTACCACCAATACAGCGCAGCTATTCGAAGGAGACCGATATCAACTGGATGAGATCGATTTATCGGAGGAAAGTATACCCGAATCCATGATTGATGCACTGGATCACGAATTGCGTGATCTGCACGCCACGCTGGCTGCTTATCGTACGGCTACCGGAAAAAAGTGGGATACGGCGCAAAACCATGGGCTAAAAAAAACAGATTTGGATAACGATATTGAGCAGTTTTTTCGGGCGGTTGACCGGGCAGTTATGGCTAAATATTCAATTCCTACGCGACTTCCACTTATATTGGCGTCACTTCCCGAGCATCAGCACATTTTCAGACGAATAAGCCGAAATAAACAGTTATTGGAAGAAGGGATAAAGACGAATGCAGCTGCATTATCTGAAAAGGAGCTTCGGGAAGCCGCTTGGCAAGTGTTTGCGCCTCACTACGACAAACGCCTGGAGGATATCATTGGTGCATACAGGCAGGCAACCACCAAGCGGTTAGGGGCCGATCAGCTCGATGAAATCGTAAAGGATGCGTTTGATGGCAAGGTCGCAGCCGTGTTGCTCGAAGAGGATCGCGTCATCAGGGGACGCATTGTCGATCGCAATAATGTGCTTTATCATACGGATGAGACGGATCATCCGGTTGATGACGTGTTGGACGATCTGGCCGAACTCGTCTTGCGCTTCGGCGGGGAAGTATGGGTTGTCCCCAAAAGTAAAATGCCTTCGGAAACTGGTGCGGCGTCCATCAATCGGTTTTAGTGATTTCTTATCCGGTCGATAAGGTCTTTCTTGTTGAGCTTAGAATAGCCCGTGATACCGATTTTTTTTGCCTCCTGTATCAATTCGCCCTTTGTCCGCTCGTCTAGTTTTCCAGCTTTACCGCCCTTTTTGCTGGCATCTGGTGTGTTGGCAATGCGGGCGGCTTTTTCTTTACTCATTCCCTTTTCTTTCAAGGCTTCATACTTTTCGTCGTCCTTGATTTGTTTTCCGTGATCTTTAGCCATGGCCGTGAAGTTTTTTATAACATGTTTTACAAAGTCCAAACCAAATTTGGTGCGAAAACAACCGTCCGCCCCATTTGTTAGGTAGCATGAACGCAGATAACCCTAAAATGCCAGACAACACGACGCGCAACTACCAAGACTATCTTCCCAATCATCAAGTGAGGCTGCTTACCGGTGGTAAAACCTTTTTTTCCTTGTTGGTCCAACTCATCGAACACGCACAGGAAAGCATTCACTTGCAGGTGTACATTTATGAGGCGGATGAAACGGGGCAGTTGGTCGCTGACGCCTTAATTGCCGCGGCAAAGCGGGGAGTGGCGGTCTATCTATTGGTTGATGGCTACGGATCACAGGCGCTGAAAAAGACCTTTATTTCCCAGTTTGTTGAAAATGGGATACATTTCCGTGTTTTTGAGCCGCTGTTCAGAAGTAAGCGTTTTTATATTGGCCGCAGGATGCACCAGAAAGTGCTCGTTGTGGACGCTCGTTATGCGGTGGTTACGGGGACCAACATTGGCGACCGGTACAATGATAAGCCGGGGAAACCGGCTTGGCTGGACTTCGCCCTGTGCGTGCAGGGAGAGGTCGCAGTGAGGTTGTGTGAATTGTGCTGGGCGATGTGGAAAAACTTGCAGCGCATGAAAAGCGTACCAGAGCGTTGCAGACCTGCCGATACCGAGATAGCTTTTGGTTCCGAGCACGTAGGTGCTGTCCGTATACGCCGCAACGACTGGGTGCGCCGCAAATACGATATCACCCGCACCTATAAAGCGATCTTCCGCAAAGCCAAAAAGAAGGTAATTCTGCTGTCCAGTTATTTTTTGCCGGGAGCTACGGTCAGGCGGGATATCACTATGGCTGTAAAGCGTGGCGTGACGATACAATTAATTGTTTGCAGCCGCATGGATGTCCCCTTGGTAAAAGACGCTGAGCGTTCCATGTACGAATGGCTCTTGCAACACGGTGTAGAAATATACGAATATACGGGCAATATGCTGCATGGCAAACTTGCTACCTGCGATGACGAATGGTTGACTATTGGGTCGTTTAATGTGAATGATCTGAGTGCCCGTGTAAGTGTAGAATTGAATTTGGATGTACAGGGAAAATCGTTCGTGCGGCAGACAATCGGGGAGCTGGAGTACATTATGCAAAACCATTGCACACGGGTCAATCCTAGTGATTTTGCGGCTAAGACGACGTTGCTAAGTCGGCTAATCCGCTGGTTTTCATTTAAAATATTACGCCTTATTTTCTTTTTGGGAACCTTCTATATGAAACAGGAAACCTATCCACGAAGTTAATACCAGCTGAATTGTATACAAAAAACAACATCATGTACACAAAAGCGTATTGAGCATCCCCTTTGCCCTACTTGTGGCTTCGCTGATTGGTAAGTCTGTTTTTCTTAGTCCGGTTGGAATGGTTATCGTATTATCAGTCCGTATAAAGGAGGAATGTAGTCATGGAAAATCATTTTGAACAGTATGCCCACGAGGGAAATCTTTTCTTAAAAAAAGTAGCCGAACAGTTAGGAACCCCGGATGACCGGCAGCATGCTTTCCGCGTGGTACAGGCGGTATTTCAAGCATTACGTGACCGGATAACGGTAGAAGAATCAATGCATTTGATATCTGAGCTGCCTATGGTGCTGAAAGCCATATACGTCAATGGCTGGAATATCAGCAAGGAACGACGTGATTCATCGACGATGGATGATTTCTTACAGGAAATCACCGCAAATAGCCCTACACCAGGTCGTGATTTCGGTAGCAATCCGAAGGACGGCGCTGCCGCGGTATTCCGTGTTATAAAGGACTATGTATCGCCAGGAGAATACGAACACGTCAAAGGGCAATTAACACCTGAAATTGCAGAATTGTTGGAAGCTTAGCTATACAGGGGGATACGATTATGAGGCGAATTAAGGTTAAAGAACCCATCACCGGCGAGCAGCTTAGTTTGCTCGCCCAACCCGAGGATTATAATGGCGAGCAAGGGTGGCGAATCATCACGCCGGATAAAGACTCGTTTGTCATCCTTGAAAAGGAGGGGGCCTGGCAAGTGGTCGACGATGAAATCCATCCGGATATCATATCAGCTATCGGTAACGCCCTGCGGCCCTACGCACGGTACAACTCACTAAGTTAACGATTATCCGAAATTTTTCAAACAAATTTTGGTCATCAATTGTCAACCCCATAGAAAAGGCCTATAGCGGCCATAAAAGTTTGGCTTAAGAAAAGAAAGGAGCGTAAAAAATGGAAGATTTGAAAAAAACGGCAGAAGTACTTAATGATCTAATTAAAATAAACAATGATCGGATAGCCGGCTACGAAAAGGCTATCGCAGAATTGCCAGTTGCCGATGTGGATCTTAAGGCGTTGTTTAGCAGTCTCATCGAGCAAAGCGAACGGCTCAAAACCGAGCTGCAGCAGCATATCAGTGCGTGGGAAAATCGGGTGGATGACCAAACTACCGCATCCGGCAAAATTTACCGTGCATGGATGGATGTCAAACAGGTGTTTGCCGTAGATGACCGGTTGGCCGTGTTGGAAAGCTGTGAGTACGGCGAGGATGCAGCGCAAAAGGCTTATCGGCAGGCAGAAGAGGAAGAAGGAATATCCACTGCAGCAAAGGCGCTAATCTCCAGCCAGAAAACGCAGTTGCTGGCGTCGCATGATCAAATCAAGCAATTGAGAGACCGGGAGAAGGTCGAGTGATATTGCATAAAATAAATAATCAACACGTACATGGAAAACCTAAAAACAACAGTGGAATGCCTCCGGGATTTGGTGGCATTCCATAGCGAACGAATCAATGGTTATGAAGCCCTGCTTAATAGACTTACACCAGACGAACAACATTTGACGACTCTTTTTGAGGCCTTTATTAAGCAAAGTATCAACATGCGGCAGGAGTTGCTCGACATCGGTGCCAATTGGGGATTACCTGAGACGCAGCTTGTGGTCGGCGGTAGATTCGGTCTGGCATGGTCAGTGGTGAAAGCGGTTTTTTCCAGCAAAATGCCGAGTTATTCATTAGATAAGTGTAAGTCTGGAGAGAATGCATTGCTCATAGCGTACCATAGCGTTGAAGGCACAGACGGGTTGCAACCTGCTTTAAGGTTAGTCATCAATAGGCAAAAACGAGAGGTCATCGCCGCGCGCGATTGGATCGCACATTTTGGAAGGCTTCAAGGACAACCTGTGGAACAGCCGCTGGCCGCTGTTTCCTGAATATAAAACGTATGCCGCTGCGATATGGATCAGCTAACAAAAACACTGGAAGTGCTCAATGATCTGATAGAAGTGAATGGGCAGCGCATTTGGAGTTACCAAGCGGTACTCGAAGGGCCAGCAGACAGGGCGGACGATGAGTTGAATAGGGTTTTTGAGCAGATTATCGCGCAGGGGCAACGTTTGCAGGAAGATCTGGAGCTGGAATTCGTGGCGCTGGCACATGACCTTCCGGCAAAAGGTAAACCGTCGGGGACGATCCTCAGGGCTTGGAATGTTGTCAAAGCCACGTTCGCCAAGAACGGCAATTCGTTGTCCATTTATGAATTTTTCAATACAGGCGAGCGAGCATTGCTCAAAGCTTACCAATACGCAGAACGACAAGAGGGGCTATTCCCCACGGCGAGAAAACTAATTGTCAGCCAAAAAGCGGAGTTATCGACATTTTACCGCCAGTATAAACAGTTGTATAAAGGCCATCAGTTTGCTTAGCAACAACTAATCGAGACCTTTTCCTATCGCTTTCCAGAAACTCAAAGCCACCGACACCGGTGGCCATCCTGATTTGATGCATAATTAATCGGCTAAAATATTGAGATGTGTCAAAACAATTGTATTTTTGTTGATAACGCAAGGTAAGTCCAAAATACTGGCGGACTATTCATTGTGTAAACTACCTGTCTGGATGAAAAAAGTGTATAGCGAAGTTGATAATGTTGTGTTCAGGGATTTGTTTTTTGCCTCCCCAATAGCAAGTTATATCTGTAATGTCGAAGGATTTGTAACAGTGGTTAACGATGCGGCGATAGCGCTTTGGGGGCGCGAACCTGAGATTGGTAAAGAGAAATGGTCGGGGGCGTTTGCGATCTCATCTGTTGACGGACGCCCGATGCCCTTAGAAAAATCTCCCATGGCCCGGGCAGTGATTGGGCAGGAGGGAGTATCCGGTGAAGAGATAGTCATCCAGCGTTCAGACGGCACACAACGGATTGTGCTGGTTTTCCCGAAGCCTATCCATACTGCGGCGGGGGCGTGTATCGGTGTATGTACCACCTTAGTGGATATTACGCATTACAAGCAATATGAGGAAAGGCAGGCCGCCCTCTCCGAAATTGTACAGTCATCTGACGATGCCATTATCAGCAAAAAACTTGATGGCACAATCCTCAGCTGGAATGCAGGAGCGGAACGTATTTTTGGCTACAGTGAGCATGAGATTATCGGTAAATCGATTTACACGCTTATCCCAACCTATCTCCGTAGCGAAGAAGAAACCATTATACGGGAGATCCGCGAGGGGCGGAAGGTAGACCATTACCAAACCATCCGGGTGACCAAATCGGGCAAAGAAATCCCCATCTCGCTCACCATATCCCCGATGCGTAACAAGCAAGGTCAAATTATCGGAGCATCAAAAATAGCAAGAGATATTTCTGATAAAATCCAACGGGAACAGACCATTCAGTTCCACGCGCAAAAACTGGAAACGCTTCACGCTATCGGCAAGGTGATTTCCGAAAAGCTCGACACGCATTCCATCATCCAGACGGTGATCGACTCGACGACACACCTCGCTTCCGCAGATGTGGGGCTTTGCTTTTACCGGATTTCGGACGACCAGGGGCATACAAGCTTGTCAGTAGCCGTGGCTGCACATGGAAATAACAACGAATATTACAACCTCCACTTAGACGAAGGGATTATTCACGCCATATTTGCAGGCGAAGATGTTGTAAAGTTTGATGATGTGTGTGAGGCGGCACATGTGCTGTCTCTTTTTGACACAAAAGAAGGGGCCAAGGCTCCCCGTATACGGCATTGCTTAGCCATCCCTATCCGATCTGGCGACAAACTACTGATTGGGGCCATGTTTTTCGGTTATGCACAATCCGACGTGTTTAAGACCGCAGACGAAGACATGATGCGGAGCATCGCTTTGTTGGTTGCCGTGACACTGGACAACGCCCGTTTGTTGGAAGAAGTAAATGCACTGAATCTTAAAAAGAATGAGTTTATCGCATTGGCAAGCCATGAACTCAAAACGCCACTGACGACGATTAAAGGGTACCTCCAAATTCTTGAAAGGTCCGAAATCGACCAAGTTGGACGTCGCTTTCTCACGAAAGCGCTGAAGCAACTGGAACGTATAAATGCGCTTATCGCCGAACTACTGGATATCTCTAAAATCGAGGCGGGCAAATTAAGTTTTCATTTTGAGCGTTTCGATATGAGCGAGATGGTTCTTGATGTAGTCGAAACCTTCCATTTCAGCAGCCAAACACATACAATCTTTGTCAATAATGTCCGTGGAGACTATACGGTAGTCGCTGATCGGCAGCGCATGGAACAGGTGATCATCAACCTCATCACCAATGCCATAAAATACTCTCCTGATGCAAACAACGTCTATGTGACGCTCGAATCGTCTGTACATGAAGTGAGTGTACAGGTCAAGGATGAAGGGATGGGGATGAGCCGGGATCAACAGGAAAAGGTGTTTACCCGTTTTTACCAAGTAGAGGGCACCTCCAAGATGACTGGCCTTGGACTTGGGTTATATTTAAGTAAAGAAATTATTGAGCGCCACGGCGGCCATATCGGCGTAAACAGCGAATTGGGGAAAGGATCAACCTTTTATTTTTCCATACCCAGAGGTCAATAAATTCGATTAACTTGTAATTAATAGCCAATTTTTCTAACTTGCGAGGCATGAAAAAAGCAGTCCATGTCTTAGAGGACGATATCGATATTGGCGAGCTTATCGTATTCTTATTGACGGAACAAGGATACGATGTTGCCGTGTTTAGCAACATCGCATCGTTTAAACAGCATGCAGGGCAGCAGTCGCCGGATTTGCTGATCATTGACGTCATGCTGCCAGATGGTAATGGCTTGGATATTTGCGAAGCATGGAAAACCGATGAGGCAACCAGCCAGATACCTATTTTACTGATGTCTGCATATGATGATTACCGGCACGATCACCGAGCCGAAAAGGCCAATGGATTCATCAGTAAACCATTTGATATCAAGACCTTTCTTGGAGAAGTGAAGCTGCGGTTAGGCTAAGAAAAAGAAAAGAGCCCCGCTTTGCGAATATGGTGTTTCTTGTGTGTTAGCCATGGGGATGACGCAAAGGGGGCAGGGAACATGTGTTTTTTTGCTATCGGCGCATCACTGCGTCACATTTGCTTCTTCCATGGCAATTTCCGTGAGCTTTGCATCGGTGTCTTTCTCTTCTTCCAACGTTTGGTTAAGCAGATCGGCAGCCTCTTGGTGGTCCATTAGATTGGCATAAGTGACCAAGCATCCATAACTGGCAATTTCATAATGCTCTGCTTTCTGGGCAGCCGCAATCAGTGCAGCATCCAGCACTTGGGCGTCCTCGAAGTTTTCGATAATTTCTTCAGCTTCTTCCAATAGGCTTTCCATAGCCTTGCATTTTTTTGCTCTTGGTGAAAGGTTTATTGAAGCGAAAACTTTTTTTAGCCGTTCAATATGCTGTTCCGTCTGGGCGTAGTGCTCTTCGAACGCAGTTTTCAAGCCTTCGCTATTTGCTTTTCCGGACATGGTCTTTAACCCTTTAAGCAAAAGCTTCTCGGCACTTAATACATCTCTCAGTTCGTCTACAAATAATTCGTGCAGATGCGCGTTGGGCATGTTCGAATTGTTTTTTGCTTTGTTTGCCATGATGTTTAATTCATTTGGTTCGACTAATGCAGTTCATTTTTTATGCCGATATCGAGGGCATCGTTGCTGCTGGGGTCATTGATGCCATCGATGGCCGTTTTTTTTCCGTTCAGTGCTTTAGCCGTCCTGCAGCACCAACGGCAAGTGTCCTTTTTCTTGGTATGGATGTCTGTTTCTGCTGACTTTCATTCCCTATTTTAATCCGTCCGAAGCAGCGTACACGAGCACCCTCTCCGGAAAGGCCGACACAAATTGTTTGGCAGTATTTTAGGAAAAGCAGGATACAACGATTCAACAGCGCCAGATGGAAAAAGAGATAACCACGTTGGCAGACTACATGTTATGCATCAAGGCTTTAAAACAGAAACACCTGGAGGCCGGTACGCAGCGTGATTTTTTATACCGGGGGCAAGCGACCGACACGCCGCTTATTCCAAAGATTTTAAGGTTGAAGCCGCGCGAGGGAAGCCTGTTAGCGATGGAGCAGGCTATGCTCGATGAGTTTAAACGTGCCAACCCATTGCTGATAGAGCCGTTTCAGGTAAGAAATGATTGGGATTATCTGACGTTAGGACAACATTATGGCCTTCCTACGCGGTTTCTCGATTGGACCAACAACGCCTTAGCAGCGCTGTGGTTTGCTGCAAGCTCGGCACTTTCTGATCAGACGGCCGGATCACATGCCATCGTCTGGGTCTTCACGGCTGAAGCCGAAGATTTTCTGCCGAACGAGCAAGACCAGCATCCGTTTGACATCAAGGAAAGTAAATTGTTCAGACCGCGTATTATCAAGCAACGCATCAATAATCAATCGGGCGTATTTTCCGTACATTCAACCGAAGCGCTAAAACATCGGTATCGGTTTGAAGAAATTGCAGATTACCGGGCCAAAATGACTAAGATCAAGGTGCCCAAATCAGCCGTAGAAGCCATCGTGGATGACTTGCACAGTTTGGGGGTCGACGCCTTTAGCATTTTTCCGGAATTGGAAGGGCTATGCGCTTATTTACAGTGGAAGTTTTTCAACTAAATCAAGCCGTCATTTCTCGGAGTGTTTTTGCGTTGGCTGGTGCATACGCGTGCTGGTCATTATCGAAGTAAAAAAAGACATCGACACCGGCTTCAAGCCATGTCCTGCATTGGGCCGCCCATGAAGCGAGTTTGTCATCAGTATAAGTTCCCTGATATTTGCCCTCCGGCCCGTGCAGTCTGACATATGCAAAATCAGCTGTTATTTCGAGCGGGGATAAATGCCCGGCAAGTTCATAGATACAGAAAGCACAATTGTGCTCCTTCAAGACTTCATAGACCTGCTGCTGGTACCAGCTCGGATTCCTGAATTCAAAGGTATAGCGTGGCCCTTTGGGCAGTTCCGCCACGAAATTTGTTAGCAAGCGAGTATTTTCTTTCAGGAAAGGGGGCAATTGAAACAGGATAGGCCCCAGCTTCTCGCCTAAATTTAATGCACGCTCAACAAAACCAGCGGTATACGCTTTCACTTCGTGAAATTTTTTAAGGTGCGTAATGTAACGGTTTGCTTTGACAGCAAAAAGGAATCCATCAGGAACGGTTTCTTTCCATTGGCGGAATGTTCGTTCGATAGGTAGCCTATAAAATGAATTATTTACCTCTACCGTATCGAACGACTGGGTATAAAAAGCGAGCTGGTCAGCGTCTTTCAAACCTTCCGGATAAAAGACGGCCTTCCAATGTTTATAATGCCAACCGGAGGTGCCGATATGAATCGTGCCCATAGCCAATTCAACTGGAATTTATTCTTGGTGGTTATAACTGGCTATGGCTTCGCCAAGTTGTTGTACGGCATCCGGTTGCAAATCACCCCAAAGCTGTGTCCATTCGCCCGATGTCTCCTGCCGTAATTGCGCAATGGAAGCCCCTTCATCATAACAGTGGTAGACCGGCACGCCATCGGTGGTTTGCTCGGCTCTTATCGTCAACTGCCTGCCTTCAAACTGTTCGCCTGCCAGGCTGACTTCGAAGATGTCGTCCAATTTTTCCATGATCAACTGCATTTATTTGCCTCAGACAGCCTTATTAGTTCAGCACGCCCTGCTGAAGCGCGATGCGGATGACCGTGCCAATGTCGGGAGCTCCTGTTTTTTGAAGTAGGCTTTCGCGGTATTTCAGGATGGTGCGTTTATTGGTAAATAACTGGTAGGCAATTTCTTGGTTTGAATACCCTTCTAAGATTAGTTTGAGGATTTGCTCCTCCCGGGGAGAAAACTCCACGGTTTGTCCTTTCCTCCCGAAATCTGTCGCCGCCATCGATTCCAGTACCTTGAGGTACAGGGCTGTGCAAATGTATGTATTGCCTGCCAGGATGTGTTTGATGGCAAAGACCAATTCATCCTTGTTCGCTTCATTTACAATGTAGCCGTCCGCCCCGGATTTCATCAAACTCAGGATATCTTCGTCATATTCAATTCCTGATAACACAAGTACTTTGATGTGCGAAGCTATCTTTTTTAATGTAGCTAAATACCGCTGATCTTCTTCAAGAAAAACGTGGTCAACAACCAACAGGTTTGTTGCCGGCCTGGCTGAAAGCGCTGGTATAATATCCTCCCGCTTGGAAACAATTTCCGCAAAAGTAAAATCGGGCTCTTGATCCAAAAGTGCGATAATGCCGTCACGGGCGAGTGTTTGAGGCGAGGCCCAAATGATTTTTGCTGAATTTTCCATAATCTTACCTTCGTTCTTTAAACTTATAAACACGATGTTAATCGTAGAGGTATACGTTTCAACCGTTAGAAAGGTTTTAGTTTTTTTAACATACTTTCCGTTAGCCGACAAAAAGTTTGCTTTTTAGTACATCGAAGAATGGCAGACTAAACTATTCAGCAAAATGATTTTATAATCCCCAATGGGGCCATCCGGGACAAAGGTATATTGTTGCTGGTTGTAAGGTGCACGTTATAAGTGATTTATAGTGGTGTGGTTCGGCGCTCGCCAGAAAAATTAGGTGTGCTCAGGTGCCGTGGTATATAGCTTGAACCGGTTATACTATTGGATATGATTCGCTTTTATCATGTATGCAATACCGTACGGTGTTGGACGGGTGTCACATACAAGTGTTTCTGCATACAAGTGTTTCTATACGATTAACAGCGACAGCATGAACGGCAACAATAGACGACTACGCATTTTTACATGGCATATACACGGAAGCTACTTGTACTACCTGTCACAGGGCAACTACGACCTCTACATTCCAGTAAACAGCGATCGCACACCGGGTTATTACGGACAGGGCACCACCTTTCCATTTGGTCCGAATGTGCATGAAGTAAATGTAGAAGACTTGCAATCGCTTGATTTCGATCTTATCCTGTTTCAAACGGCAAATAATTACCAGAATGACCAGTATGAGGTACTATCTGCACGCCAACGGGCATTGCCGAAAATCTTCCTTCAGCACGATCCGCCATGGGGGCACCCCACCGACACCAAACATATCACCTACGGAAGTGATGTCATGCTGGTTCATGTGACTCATTTCAATAAGTTGATGTGGGATAATGGTCAGCCGGATGCACAGGTCATCGAGCACGGGGTTGTTGATCAAGGGTATACGTACAGCGGCGAACTTAACCGCGGTCTTGTGGTCATCAACAACCTGCCTGATCGTGGGCGTATGCTCGGATTTGATCTTTTCCTTGAAATGCGCAAGTACGTGCCACTCGACCTGGTCGGGATGGGCACCGAGCCATACGGACTGTCTGAAATATTGCACCCCCAATTGCCTGCTTTTGCCGGTCGGTACCGTTTTTTTTTCAACCCCATCCGCTATACCAGCATGGGTTTAGCAGTCTGCGAGGCCATGACATACGGAATGCCCATTGTCGGACTGGCCACCACCGAGATGGTGCGGCATATCCGGGATGGTTACAATGGCTTCCTTGATCTAAATCCAGCGCAGTTGATCGATCGGATGACGTTTCTGCTGGAAAATAAGGAGGTTGCAAAAACCATGGGTGCCAATGCCCGCCGCTACGCGCTGGAGAAATTCAGTATCCAACGGTTTGTACACGAGTGGGAGGCGCTGTTTCTTCGGGCCATAGCGGGGCAAGCAACGGCAAAAACATCATATAGCTACTAGCACATACAATCATGAACAAGACTATTGCATTAATTAGTGAACACGCATCGCCGCTGGCGGCGATCGGCGGTGTCGATAGCGGAGGGCAGAATATTTACGTGGGCGAACTGGCACGGCAATTAGCTACGCTTGGATATTCCATCGATGTTTTTACCCGCAGGGACGATCCCAAGTTGCCCATGGAGGTGCAATGGTTGTCTGATGTCCGTATCATACATATCGAAGCCGGCCCGGCTAAGTCCTTGCCGAAAGAGGAACTGTTTCAATATATGGATAGGTTTACGCAATCCATGGAAGCCTTTATAGCGCGGCAGCCAAAGCAATATGCGCTGGTGCATGCCAATTTCTGGATGTCGGGTTATGTAGCCATGAAACTCAAAGAGCGTCATGCTATTCCCTTTGTGGTCACCTTCCATGCCCTGGGTAAAGTAAGGTTGATGCATCAACGGGAAACCGACAGATTTCCCGAAGAGCGTTGTGAAATAGAAACCCAGATCATGCAGGCCGCAGATGGTATCATCGCTGAGTGCCCACAGGATGAGTCGGATTTGATTCAATTATACCAAGCCGACCCTCAAAAAATAACGATGATTCCCTGCGGTTTCAGTCCGCACGAATTTCATCCCATCGACAAGGCGTACGCAAGAATGCTACTGGACTTGCATCCCACGCGCAAAATCATTCTGCAACTGGGTAGAATGGTGCCACGTAAGGGCATTGATACGGTTATTCAGGCATTAGCGCAGTTGCGCAAAGAAGCGACAGATGCGCAGTTGGTCATTGTGGGGGGCGAATACGAAAAACCGCACCTTCATGCCGACATCGAATACCGGCGGTTGATGGATATGGCTACTTCGCTGGGGATAGCCGACGCCATCATATTTGAAGGACGGAAGAGTAGAGAGCAGCTTAAGTATTTTTATTCTGCGGCCGATGTGTTTGTATCTACCCCTTGGTATGAACCGTTTGGCATCACACCCCTGGAAGCTATGGCGTGTGGCACGCCCGTGATTGGTGCAAAGGTAGGCGGAATCCAATATAGCGTGGCCAATGGCAAAACCGGATTTTTGGTGCGGCCAAAAGACCCGGGAGCACTCGCCCGAAAACTGGAGTTGGTGCTTAAGAATGACGATTTAAGGATATACATGCGACACAATGCGATAAAACGCGTAAACGAATACTTTACGTGGAAAAAGGTAGCACAGCAGATGGACGACGTATACCGCAAGCTGACCAGCCAACGGCTCGAAACCGCGGATGATGAAAGGCAGACCATTGCCCAGGCGTTTCAAGAAGCAGCAGACCTCTTCCGATTGTCTGCCGATGGTCTTACCGATCACGTGTTGCGGGCGGGAAGGGTGCTGGCAAAGACATTTGCCAAGGGAGGCAAGGTGCTCGTCTGCGGCAATGGTGGCAGCGCAGCGGAGAGTCTCCATTTTTCCGCCGAGTTACTTGGACGGTTTGAACTGCCGAACCGAGTGGGGCTGCCGGTTATTTCCTTGATGGCAGATATGGCCATGCTGACGGCCTGGTCCAATGACATCGGTTTCAACGATGTCTTTGCTCGGCAGGTAGAAGCATATGGTCGCCCAGGTGATATCCTGTTGTGCCTAAGCACCAGCGGCAACTCCCCCAATATCCTGGAGGCTATGGATAAAGCCAGGCAATTGGGACTGGTATGCATGACGTTATTGGGCAATGACGGCGGCCGTGCCGCGGCAAAAGGAGATATCAATGTCATCGTGCCTTCCGGCAACACACAACGCATCCAGGAATTGCATCTCCATATCATTCACCTGCTTTGCACGATCGTGGAGCACCGGTTGGTCGATTACGCCGCCTCGCAAGCGGCAACCGGGCACTCTTCATCTTTGGTGCAGGCTATTGATCTGCCTCACCAGCAAAATGGGAAACTTAAACATCATCATGCCAAGCAAAAAAGCGATATTTTTGGATAAGGACGGCACACTGATCCGGGACGTCCCCTATAACGCAGACCCTGCTAAAATCGAACTGTTGGCGGGTGTGGCTGATGGCCTACGGCAACTCGGCACTTTGGGTTATTCGTTTTTCGTAGTAACCAACCAGGCAGGCGTAGCAAAGGGCTATTTCAGGGAGGAGGCACTCCTGGGGGTGGAGAAAAAACTGCAGCAGTTACTCAGCAGCAGCGGCGTGGTATTGTCAGGCTTTTATTATTGCCCACATCATCCGGAAGGCACCGTCAAGTCATACACGCGTATATGCCGCTGCCGCAAGCCCATGCCCGGCATGTTATTGCAGGCGGCGGCAACCTACGGCATCAGCCTCAGCGACTCTTGGATGGTAGGGGATATCCTCGATGACGTGGAAGCAGGTAACCGGGCAGGCTGTAAAACCGTATTGATCGATGGGCTTAGGCGCGAGCGGAAGAATGTGTTGAACGAACACCAGCGGCCTTCATACATCGCTGATAGTTTTACGCAAGCCGCAAACTTAATTATAAAAAGCACCTCACATGGAAAAGTATAATTGGCAATTTACCGCACAGTTTGAGCAAAAGAAGATCGTAGTAATAGGTGATTTTATCATTGATGAATACATCGAAGGGGGCAGTACGCGGTTATCTCCCGAAGCTCCGGTGCCGGTAGTTGATATCCATTCGGATAGATGGGTACTGGGTGGTGCCGCAAATGTCGCCGCCAACCTTCGCGCACTTGGCGCTGAGGTGGTCTTTTGTTCGGTCATCGGCGACGATATGGAGGCCGGTCGGGCATGTGATTTAGCTGTTGAAGCCGGGTTTTCGCCTGATTTTCTCATTCGGGAAACAGGGCGCGCGACGTTGGTCAAAACCCGGATATTGGCCGATGGCCATCCACTGGTACGGCTTGATCGGGGCGACGATACGACGATTTCAGCGGAATCGGCTCAACGGCTGATTCAATATCTACAACAGCATGTTGAGGCCTGTGACGGTGTAATCGTTGCCGACTATAACAAAGGTGTGGTAACCCACGCCGTAATAGACAGCCTCATCCAATTGAAGCGCAAACAGGCAAAATTTATCGCGGTAGATTCAAAACGGCTTTTGCTTTTCAAGGAGTTGGCTCCGACCTTGGTGAAACCTAATTATGAAGAAGCGGTTCACCTGCTTGGACACGAGGCTGGCACCAAAGACAGGAGGGCTTTGCTTGAGCAATGTGGCGACGCCCTCTATCAGAAAACAGGCGCGCAGTGGTCGGTAGTGACGTTGGATAAAGACGGCTCCTTATGGTTTGAAAAGGGCAAATTGATTTTTCATGCCGGAGCAATCCCGGTGGCTGCCCCACATGTATGCGGAGCGGGGGATACGTTTATCAGTACTTGTACCCTGGCCTTACTTTCGGGTGCCGATGCCAGGCGCACGGCGACCATGGCAACTGCCGCAGCCACGGTGGCAATTGAAAAGGATGCAACGTCGCTATGCACGCGTTTGGAGCTCTTAGCCAAGTTGGACAACGAACAGAAGCTGGTTACATCAATGAGGCACCTGGAAGAAATCCGTGCCTATTATAAAAGCATGGGACGCCGTATTGTATTTACAAACGGGTGTTTCGATATCCTGCATAGTGGACATGTCAATTACTTGAAGGAAGCGAAAAAGCTTGGTGACGTACTTGTCGTTGGAGTCAATGATGACGAGAGCATCCGGCGGCTAAAGGGTCCAGAGAGGCCCATCAACGGCCTTGCCGATAGGCTGTCCGTCTTGGCTGGGCTCGGATGTATTGATCATCTGGTGGTCTTCGGCCATCGACAAGATGACACACCTTCGGCACTCATTAAGGTGTTGGCGCCAGATATCTTCGTCAAGGGGGGCGACTACCGGATGGCCGAGTTGCCCGAAGCCAAATTGGTAGCGTCGCTGGGTGGCCGTGTGCAGTTGATTCCGTTGACGGCCAACCGATCGACCACCCAGTTGATACGGCGGATTTATGAACACACGCATGTAAACAGCGCCATTGTATAGTCATTATGGATAATTGGAATAGTTGTACCAACCTATTGATCATTCGCCCAGACAATATTGGCGATGTACTGATGAGCAGTCCGGCGATACGCGCGATAAAACGTAGTTTTGGATGCAAAATTACGTTGCTTACGTCTGAGGCAGGCGCAGCCGCCTCCGCATTGCTACCCGAGGTAGATGAAACGCTGGTGGCCAACTTCCCATGGGTAAAACACACATCGTCAATCCAGCCGGCATATTTGAGCAAAATGGTTTCTCGGCTCAAAAATGCTGCTTTTGACGGTTGCGTGATTTTTACCGTATATAGTCAAAATCCGTTGCCCACCGCTATGCTGGCCTGGGCGGCTGGTATCCCGCGCCGCCTGGCGTATTGTCGCGAAAATCCTTACGATTTGCTTACACGCTGGGTTCCGGATGACGAACCTTACTCCCATATCAGGCATCAGGTTGTACGTGACTTGGATTTGGTAGAACAAATCGGGGCATACACCAATGATGACCGGATCACCATCGCGGTACCTGCCGAAGCTCATATTCGAGCGATGGCAAAGCTGGCTCGCATCGGCATGGACACGCGGCAACCGTTTGTTATTTTCCATGCCGGGGTCAGCGAGCCTAAACGGGCGTTTCCCGTCGATCGGTGGATGGAGCTGACGAAACGTGTACTTGCTGCTCATCCTGCAAAACAAATTGTGTTTACCGGCAATTCCGATGAGCGCGCATTGACCGACTGCCTGAGCCGGGCGTCGGGGCCGGGTACGTTTTCTGCGGGAGGGCTATTGGATATTGCCGAATTTGCGGCCGTCATTCGGCAGGCAACGCTGGTCGTATCCGTCAATACCGCGACCATTCATTTGGCGGCAGCTTTCGGGAGGCCGTTGGTGGTTTTGTATGCACTTACTAATCCCCAGCATACGCCGTGGCGTTGTCCGCATATGCTTTTTCCTTACAGTATTACGGACAAGAGCCTTCAGAGCCGGAACGAAGTGATCCGCCATGTGGATCGTTCGCTGTATCAAGAAAAGATAGATCTACCGGCCACTGAAGCGATCTCAAACGCTATCGATATGGTGCTCAATAGACAAGGGGAGGGCCAGCTTGCTTGTTAGTGCTTTTTCTACCAACTTCAAATCGGGGGTTTGAATCCAGTCGATGGTAGCCAATGAAGATTTATTTAATGGCCGCCACCGGTTTGGTTCGCCATCCATGCTGATGATGACGCCTGGCGTTCCCAATGCCGATGCCAAATGGGATGTCCCTGTACAATTAGCCAGAATGGCTTTGGCCTGCTTGATAAGTACAGCCGCGGCACCCAAAGATGTTTTTCCCGCCGCCACAACCGGTATGTGGCGCATGTATCGGACAACCTGACTGACAATAGGCATTTCTTCTGTCGTGCCGGTAATGACAACACCGTAGCCAAGTTCGGCGCACCTATCGGCCATATAGGCAAAAGCCATGGGCGGCCACTGCCTCCAGGCAGCCCTGCTTCCAGGATGGATGCATACGTATTCGCCCGGTTGGATTGGCAGGCCAAGTGCATCAAAGTCCGCATAATCTTCGTCCGTAAGCGGAAACTCCAAATCCAGCCCTTGGTGCGGAATGCCAAGGTGCTGCATTAATAGTAGATGCCGGCATACCTCGTGCACATGCGAAGGATAGGGGATAAATAGTCCACCGGGCGGACGATAGCTTGCCTCCGTATAAAATCCAGCGGTATACGTAGCGCCGAAAAGCTCAATAAGTGGATTGACCAACGTACCGTCGCCCTGCATCTGCAGTGCCAAGTCAAACCGTTCGGTCTGCATGCGGGCAAGAAAGTGGGGCATGTCCTGTACGCTATAAGGCTGTTCGGGAAGCCCCGGGTAGCCCGGAAAAGGTTCCATTGCGTCAAAATACATCGGAAACCGCTCAACCAGTTGCTTGGCCCAGGGAAGTCCTACCAGCGTAATCGTCGCTTGAGGGAAATGGCGTCTCATGGCGCGTACAGCCGGTATTGCACATAGCAGATCACCCAATTGTAAGGCTCTAAAGACAGCTATTTTAGCGATTTCTTCGAATTGCATAGTCAGCTCTCGGTTAAAGTAACAATACCCGGTATTTGATCGCTCCATACCATTGCCAGTAGACGGACGCGAACGGAATCAGCATGGACGTCACCGCCATTTCGGCAATATGGCTTATCGATTTGCGGGTCGTGCGCAACCGTTTCCAGGTAAAAAGGACCACGCAGAGCAGCCAACCGATCAAGGCCAGCTGGAACCACGGCCTCCAATCGAATACCAATGCAGCGCACATGGCCACAAACAGCGATACCGTGATATAATAATGCCAAAGCGGACGCCGCTGTATTTTTTCACGGAAGAGGCGGGGATGCTTTTTATAAAGCAATGCATTGTATAGCCCTTTTTTTTGCTCCCGGAGGCTCACACCCCAAGGAGCGGGGCGCACCGGATGCCACACGCAGGCTTCGTCGATGCGTACAATGGGAATGCCCTGCGTAATCAATTTAAATTGCAGTTCGCTATCCTCGCGCCATGCCATGCCGAACGCTTCGTCAAAGCCATCAACGCTAAGCAATGCAGCTTTGGAACAGCAACAGTTGGCCGTGATGAACTCTGCTGTCTGCAATTGGGCCGTATTCCATTCGAAGTCCGTCGGCCGTGGCGATAGTGGCACTTGTACACGGCCTGTCATGGCCACATGAGGCTCGCCATGGTAGTGGCACCGGAACGCCTGGAGCCAGCCTGGTGCGGGTACGCAATCATCATCTGTAAAGGCGATAAGTGTGTGCTTTGCCGCCATCCAGCCGGCATTACGTGCCGCGGCAGGCCCTTTTTTTGCCGGCGTCGATAGATAACGGAGATTTACGGCCGGCTGCGTGGCATACCATCGGGCAATGGCTTCTCCGGTAGCCCGGTCTGGGCCGTCACTTACTATGACCACTTCAAACATTGTCTTATCCAACGTTTGAAGTGCTAATGCCTCCAAGCACCTAACCAAAAGCCGAGGCCGTTTGTATGTGGGAATGACCACTGATATCTTTGTTTCCATATTGTTTTGAAATTAAGAACGATCCCATAATCAATACGTCAAACGGCGAGGTCCAGAAGCACTCCAAGGCATCCCGCGGGCTGCAGACGATAGGCCGACCTACGGTATTAAACGAAGTGTTGATCAGCACCGGAATCCCCGTGATCTGCTCGAAAGCCCTCAGCAAATCATAATACAGCGGGTTTTGTTCACGATTTACAGTCTGTATGCGAGCTGTGCCATCTACATGTTTTACCGCCGGTATCAAGGCTGCCCTAGCGGGGGGTACTTGATTGACGAAAAGCATGAAGGGCGATTGCTGTGCATTCATAAACCACAACGGAGCGTCTTCTTCGGTCACGACCGGCGCCACCGGACGGAAATCTTCACGGTCCTTCACTTCATTGAGCCAGGCTTGCATTTCCGGGAGCACCGGTGAAGCCAGGATTGAGCGGCTGCCCAACGCCCTTGGTCCATATTCCATCGCGCCCTGAAACCATCCAACGATGCGATTAGCCGCCAATAGCTGGGCAGTCTCCTCGGCAACGCGCTCCATTCGCGTGTACGGAACTTTTGCTTTCTCCAAGAAATCGGCGATTACATCATCCTCATAAGCCGGCCCCCAGTAGGCGTGGCTCATTATAAATGCTTTTTGGCGCTCGCCGCGTAGCTTGGCATCTGCCCAAAGTGCGGCGCCCAAGGCCGTTCCCGAATCTCCTGCCGCAGGCTGTACCCACACCTTTTCGAACGGGCCATCGTCACGGATACGGGCATTGAGCACGCAATTGAGCGCCACACCGCCAGCCATGGTCAAGTAGCGTTGTTTGGTTTCGCTATGCAGCCACAATGCCAATTCCAGTACCGTTTCTTCCAGCACGTATTGAAGCGAACGGGCAATATCGAAATGATGATTGGTGAGGGCAGCATGTCGTAGCCGGGCAGGCCCGAAGCGCGCTTCAAGCTGCGTCTGTTGGATGCGGTATTGGCCATTTTCGCTCAAGTAAATCATGTCCCGGAAGTCTTTTGCATAAGTAGGCTTGCCGTAGGATGCCAACGCCATTACTTTGTACTCGTCTGAGGAATGGAGGAACCCGAGGTAACTGGTCACTTCTTCGTACAGTAGGCCCAGCGAGTGCGGTAAGTTTACCTGGCCAATCCGGGTTAAACTTTGCTGCTGCCCTACGTGATAGGAGGTGGTTGCGATTTCACCGCGGCCATCCAATACCATCACCGCTGCATCTTCAAAAGGCGACGGCAGGTATGCGCTTGCTGCATGGGAAAGATGATGTTCAACGAAGTGCCAGTCCCAGTCTGCTTGGCTGGCTTCCCTGAATCGTCGCTGAAGATGGTGAGGATAGCCATCTACAAGTTGTGCTGATGCATTGATAATAGACGAAAGGAAGAGGCCCTCCCAGGGTTGTGGATCAGCCGGTTCCCAGTCTTTTAAGTGAAACGGGATGGCGATGTTTGGGCTGGCAGCCTGATTTTCATCGATGAGCAGATAGGGGTCAAACGAATATACCACTTGGTCAACATCCTTCAGATGGATTCCGGCCACCTGTAAGCAGTAATCGATGGCATGAAATGGCAATTCATAGGTGGAAAACGGTATAGGTCGTTTCCCATGTTTGATGCGTGTGAAGCGCTCGTCTTCCACGGCTGCAAGCAATTGCCCGTCTTTGACAATGCAGGCCGCTGTGTCGTGAAAGACTGCGTTGATTCCTAATGTATACATATTGAAAGCTGGTTATTTGTTTTGTTCAGGCTTCCGGGCTCCAAAAAAAGTTATCGCAGCGATAAAGATAGCCTGTATGGCCGCATCCAATAGGTAGACGCGGCTGATATCCCCGCGTGCGACATACAGGATGTCCATCACCAGGAAACTCAATGCGGCACTGTAGCCGAGCAGCATGGGCAGACGCTGTTTTCTCAGGCTTGCTACAATAAAGGTGAGGCCAATGGAGGCTGCCAATAGCCCCACCATTTCCACAAGCCATGTGTCTTGCTTTGGGCCTGTAGCTACCAAAAAACTCTCCATGTTGAGCAATGGCCATATCCCGGTGATGATGAAATAAGCTCCTTGAAAAAGGAAGGCATTGCCCAATACACCCCTATTGCGCAGATTTAGCCATCGACTCATCTTAACTATCTTGCTGGTCGTGGCCCTGTGTTTTCACGATTTTATTATACGTGCCCAGTAATAGAAAAGGTGCTGCCCATTGCCCGACAAATAACGCTGTGTGTTTGTGCCCTGCACACTTCAACGCCAGTGATACGCCCATAGCTGCCAATGCTGCACAGAGAAACAGTTTAGAGGGTAATTTGGCGGTTTGTTCTTCGATTGCCTTCGTGGTTTGTCCTTCTTGGTGTTGCGGATTTTCTTGCAGTGCCATAATTGTTCTGTTTAGTATTATGTTGTCAACTCTGTTTATTGCGTATATACGAATGCACAGACGGTGCCATGATTTGTACGACAGCGGCATGCCAGCTTAAAAGGCTGTTTTGTCCTCAAAATCGCCTAGTCAGGCATGCGTGGCGCTCCGGTAGTTTGGTGATGGGGGCGCCGGCTATTCGGCATTACAAAACATCGTTTTTTGAAATGTCGACACTCTTATGCAGTATTTAGTACAGTGCGCTTATATGCGAATGTAGGGGATGGATATACGGAGTGGGTAGGCTTTTTGCATAGGTCAGGCACATACAAAAAGCTTATGGATATCGAAAGACTTTATGCACGGTTTGTCGAATGGTTTATCCATCAGGCGCCGCGTGTTGTACTTGGCATTCTCGTGCTCGTTGCGGGCATGTGGTTGATTAGACTGCTCTCGGGTTGGGTAAAAAGGAAGATTACACAGAAAGATTGGGATCCGACGCTGGAAGTTTTCCTTTCCAGTTTGATTGTCATGGCCTTACGGGTGTTACTGATTCTCTTGGTCATTCAAGTGATGGGCTTGCAGATGACGCTGTTTGCGGCTTTGGTGGGTTCCTTCGGCGTTGCGGCCGGGCTTGCGCTATCGGGCACCTTGCAAAACTTTGCCAGCGGTGTACTCATTCTCATGCTCAAGCCTTTCCGTGTCGGCGATTTGATCTTTACTCAAGGGCAGGAAGGAGAAGTGACATCTATCCAGTTGTTTTACACCGTCATGCTGACGCGCGATTATCGCACCGTCATCGTGCCCAACAGCAAACTCTCCAACGAAGTTATTATTAATATGAGCCAAGCTGGCAAGCGCCGGCTCGACATGGAGCTGAAAGTGACGTATGAAATCGATTTCGAGCATGCTAAGCAGGTGTTGATTGGTGCATTGCGTACAGCAGGCGATTTATTAGTCAATACCAATTACCTGATAGGCATCAGTATGCTGGAACCGGACGGGTACAAGATTTCTGTTTCAGTGTGGGTCGATGAACAAAACTACCCGGATACGCGGCTGGCCGTTCAAGAAAAATTACTCCAAGCCATGAAGACGCTTCGCTGAGGTGTGCTTTTTTGCAAACAACTAAACCACAAAAACGAACAGGATCGTCCAAAAGACCCCATTTCCTGCGGAAGGATTGTATGAGGAATCCCACGCATTGGCGCGAAAGCTGGCACAATGCGATACTGGCGCAGTATGTGATTTAAATCATGAAAAAAGAAGTGATGATACCAGATAATCGGAAAAACCCGCCTGTAATTCCGCTCGATGTAGCGGATACAGACGAAACAAGAGAACCAACAGGCGAAGACCTGCGGTTTAATGAAGAAGAAAATAGCTTCGAACTGGACGTCGAGACCGAAGATGCCGAATACCAGCATCCCGACCCGTATGACACCGCCGCTCCGGATGGTGAAGATGATAACTCAACTTATGATGAAGAAAACCCGTACACGCCCGATGAATACCGCGACAAACGAAGCGAGCTGAAAGGAGAACTCGAAGAGTTGGACGCAGAGGTGGCGGCGGACAGCTATGCGCGGCTTGACGAAACGGATGAGGCGCTGGCCGAAACACCAGAAGACGAACGGGTCGACTTGGATGAAGAAGGGTATCCTGTACGTGACGATGCGGGAGGCGATGATAATCCAATTTTAGAAAATATGGATAACACCATTGACGGCCCCGAGGACGAAGACGAAGACTCGGACGTGGAAGTCCCTCCATTTGAGGATCCGCGGCGCGACGATGATGAACCGATTTGGGATGATCCGAATAGTCCGATGGAGCCGGAGGACGTGCCCCCTGTGGATGAGCGTGATCCACTGGGGGATAAGCAAATCCAGTCAGATGACCCAACGGAGACCAGCGGCTAATAACCACCAAAAGTAGATATGATGACAGAACAACGTAAAACCATGGGGGACCCCTCGGTGCCTCCTCAATATACCGGAAAGCAGGTCGATCTGGATGCGCATATCGACCTTCCTGACGACCAAAGTGCCAGCAATTTCTTTTTGCTGGCGAAAAGTCGGCTGTTTGACGTGAACAATTGGTACCAAATTGCTGAAGTGCCCGTCTCGTCATTCGTGCTTACAGACCGATATGGCGGCGAAGCTGTCAAATCACGCCCCGAGGAAGGCGACAGGATCCGCATCGATATTCCCGGTCCGGGCCCGTCTGCAGGCGACGGCTACGATTGGGTGGAGGTTGAAGACATTACGGAAGAAAATGGACCGATGGGAGAACGGTGTTCGATAACCCTTCGGCCCACCAATAACCCGTTGAAGTTGAACGACGATACCGCTCATTTTTTTAAAGACGTAGCCAGTTCGACCATTGTCGTTGAGCGGCAAGGCCATCGGGTGATAGCCAGGTACCACGGCAGGAACGAAGTAGTCAATACCGATACAGACTCGGTTGTCGACAATACAAGAAACACCATGGTGGGTCTGGGAGCCAAGCTGGGGCTTTCGTACCCGCAATGGAAGAGCCTGGTAGCCGGTATCGTGAAGCGGCCTTAGAACCATTGCATATCAATTAACTATAGAATAGAATCAAATAGAATAGAATCCAACAAACTTATCAAAATTGAAAGCTTATGAGAACGTTAAAATGTTTAATGATCGTATTGATATCAAGTATGGCAATGTTGGCATGCAACAATGCTAATCAGCGCACGGCAAGTGACAGTGTGGATCAGGCTCAGGATGTGAATGACACTACCGCAATGACCAACAATAGCGATGCTGACTTTGCCGTAAAGGCAGCCGATGCCGGATTAGCCGAAGTGGAACTTGGCAAGCTGGCTTTGGAGAAGGCTACGGACCAGCGCATCAAGGATTTTGCGCAAAAAATGGTGAACGACCACCAAAAGGCCAACGACGAGTTAATGACCATCGCCAGTAAGCACAATATTACCCTGCCGCCGGTGATCAGCGAAGAACATGTAGAAAAGCAACGCAAGCTACGCGAGAAGTCCGGCGCTGAGTTCGACCGTGAATATATCGACCTGATGGTGAAGGATCATGACAAGGTGGTATCCATGTTTGAGGACGCTTCGTCGGATGCACAAAATGCCGATCTAAAAGCATTTGCGTCTAAAACGCTGCCTACATTGAAGCATCATCAGGAAGAAGCCAGAGCATTGCGTGATGCCGTGGATACAACAGACACGACCACGACGCAACGTATAATGCCCTAAACGGCAAACCGCATTATCAATACTTGCCTGAGCCCGTAAACACGCACGTTTACGGGCTTCGCTTTTGCTATGCCAAGCATTGAAGATAGTGGCTAATGTAATCCTGGCGATGCTTTGAACGATATTGTTCAATAAAGCGCGGATGATCAAGGGCAACAAACGAATCAAATAACTTTTCTTCCGCATTGATAATTTCGAAATACTTCGCGTTCTTTTTACCCAGAATGAAACATTTTGTGGTGTCGATGCCAAAGTCAATCTGTTTTTTAAGGCTGGAAATGATAAAAGGCTTCATGGTCGTAAACAGGCGTTCGTCGTCGTAGTAATTGCAATTGATCCAATTGCCTCTGTTATTTAACCGGATAAATCCGAGGGGACATACCGAGTTGATGAAATAACGGCTGTAGAAGGCCGCCGCACCACCGTACTGGCGGATAACTTCATAGATAAATACAGAGGACGGCTCGTGTGTACTGATGGACGAGACGGGAATGTCACATACCTGCGTAAGCCGTTTGGAATCGGTGAAGGGTATCCCTGTGGCCCCGCCGCCGAGCCTGCCGGGATTAATACCAAGAATCAATGTTCGTTCGTGGGCGTCGTTGTAGAACTTGCTGTAAAATGCCGCCGTCACCGACATAATTTCCTCGTTTTCCCGAAAAGGATTCAGTAACTGCACATCGTCGGGTAAGTGATCCGCAAACGTTAGGTTTCGATTGAAGTGGATGACTTGTTCTGCAAATGTATTCATTGGCCATGCGTACCTTTGGTTATTGCGGTACGATTGACAAAGAACGGCATATTTCGATAGATAACACAAAAAAAATACCTATAGCCAATTGTCTGTGTTTTTGGCATCGGAATTGCTATGGAATGCATAGGTTTAGGTTGATAGCCCCTAACCCCATTGGGGCGGCCGCCTCGATACATATCGGGGCGGCTCTTTTTTTGGCCATCAGTACGTTTTCCAAGACAGCGGGCGCGTGAGCGACGTTACCTTCATGAGCGTATTTTCGGTAAGTAAAGTAGGCGATGTCGTTTCGGCATTTGCTTTAAATAATTGGGTATATTGCTTGCCTATCTTGGGCCAGCGCAAAGACAGTCCGTGCCGGAAGGCGTTCTGTTTTAGTTTGTTCAATTCTGCGGGGTTACTGAGCAGGTTATTGACAATCGCTGACAACTGGCTGTGGTCATTGAAATTGAAGAGTTTGCCGCGGTTGCTCTTTAGGAGCTCCTGGGCATGCCAATATGGTGTAGAAACCACAGCGGCACCAGCTCCCACGGCATACGAAAGCGTCCCGCTGGTGATTTGAGCCTCGTTTGGATAAGGGGTCAAATAGATATCACATGCCGACAGGTAGGCGTGTAGGTCTTGCTCATCCACAAATTTAGAAATAAACAACAGATGCTTCTCCACACCGAGCTGGGCAGCCAGCAATTTTAAACTATCGCGGTAGTCTTCGCCCGAGCGCTTCAGCACGCCCGGGTGGGTTTTACCGAGGATCACATATTTTGCATCGGGATGTTGTTCGCGGATAGTAGGAAGCGCTCTGATTACGGTTTCCAATCCTTTACTGGGGCCGATCAAGCCGAAGGTGAGCAGTATCTTCCCGATGGGGAGCTCCAGCTGCTGTTTTATGGTTTGAATGTCCGGCTTCTCGAAATCGGGTACACCGTGGGGGATGGAACTGATCTTTCCCAGTGGTATCCGGTAAGCCTCGCGCAGCAGCTGGACGGCTTTTTTACTCATGACAATGACTTTGGCCGCTCCGTCGGCGAGTTTCCTGGTTATGAAAAGCTGAACCGGATCCGGGCGCTCAAGGACGGTATGTAAGATAACGGTATAAGGCATTTGCAAAGCGCTGGTCAACGTAAGTAGGTGAGCACCGCTACGCCCGCCGAATATCCCGAATTCATGTTGGATGCAGCACATATCAGCGCCACTTCGATTAATGAACGACGCCGCGGCCTGATAGTCCGCCAGGTGTTCCTGAGCGATGACAAATTTTACCCGATTGTCGTAGTCGTATTGATATTTATCATCTGAGTCGTTGAGGGCGACCATAAAGCTGCCCGATGCGTTAAACGGCAGATAATGATTTACCGCTTGCAGTAAATTTTCATTGAATGTGGCCAGACCGCATTCCCGAGGCTGACAAGTGGAGATGTACGCTATTTTCATTTGAATAAATTGTTTTCTGCTTTTAGATGGCAATGAAGCTGGTCCGTCTACCTAATAACGACATTAACTATCTCGGTAAAAAGTGGCAATCGTCCCCGCAGCATCCGGTATATACTTGCTCACTATATACGTGCTAACAAGCGCAATCCTGTTATTGTTTTGATAGCTTGCCAGGGGCAAAAAAAGTGGCGGATAAATGGTAAGTTTGGGTGATATTTTGCATGAAAAAAGCACATAGTAGTAAAAGGACTTTATGACGACGGCACTTTATAAGCGCGTTTTTCCATTAGTGGCTCGTTATGTAGCCAAGCGGGATGGAACATTAGAAGAAGCGAAAGATGTGTTCCACGAAGCCTTGTTGGTTTATTACGAGAAAATGCGCGATGGACAACTCACTTTGCGGCAAGGGGAGGAGGCTTATATCTTCGGGATAGTGCGGCATCTCTGGACTAAGCGATATCAAGAAAATCAGCGATACGCGTCGTTGGATCAACTGATGGCCGGATTTGGTGACGATGACGTAAACACGGATTGGGCGGATGGCGTTTCGGCCGATGAAACCGTGTCAAGCAAACGTATTCTTCGGTTGTTGCAGGCCGCAGGTCGCAGGTGTATGGACATGCTTACTGCCTTTTATTACGAAAAGTTGGATATGGAGGAGCTGGCACATCGTTTCGGTTTTTCAAGCACGCGCTCTGCAACCGTTCAGAAATTTAAATGCCTACAAAAAGTAAAACAAGTGGTCAAAGAAAAATCGTTACATTATGAAGACTTTGCTGGATAATTTGCAGATGGCGGAAGATTGTCTGCTTGGACATGCCTCCGACGAGCAGCGGCTACTTTTTGAGGCCAGCCTCCTTTTATATCCGGCGCTACGTGAGGATGTCCACTGGCAACGGAAGACTTACCATATCATCCGAGCCTACGGCCGGCAACGATTGCGGCATGAATTGGAGGCCATGCACCGGACACTGTTTACTGCGCCACGTCATCGCGCGTTCCGTGATAAGGTACTACGCATCTTCCAACAGCGATAACCGTTGATTTTTTGGCTTAATAGTGCTGGCATGCTCTTCAATGGGCGTGAAGGGACGCCTATGTTTAATCGTTAACAACGTATACTATGACTATCAATCACAATGAATTTCGCCGGTATGCCGTGCAGCATCACGGCATCAATGGCATGTATGTCGATCACTATCTTTCACGGGCATCAGCCTACGTCATGCCTGTAGCCCTGACGCCGTACATTACCGAAGAACGCCAGCTTAACGTCGCTCAAATGGATGTGTTTTCGCGCCTCATGGTCGACCGCATTATCTTCCTCGGTGAGCCTGTAGATGATCGCGTAGCTAATATCATTCAAGCCCAACTGCTCTTTTTACAATCAGCCGACGCGAAAAAAGATATCCAATTATACATCAATTCGCCAGGCGGATCAGTCTACGCCGGACTGGGTATCTATGATACCATGCAATACATCGGCCCCGACGTAGCCACAATCTGTACGGGCATCGCGTTATCCATGAGCGCAGTGCTGCTCAGCGCCGGAGCCGCCGGCAAACGCGCCGCCTTGCCTCATGCACGCGTGATGATCCACCAGACGTCTGGTGGTATGCAGGGAACGGCAGCGGATATGGACATCAGCATCCGGCAGACCTTGAAAATACAGCAGGAGCTTTATCGAATCATTGCCAATCACAGCGGGCAGGACTACGAAGTAGTGGATAAGTTGGCTGATCGCGATTACTGGATGACCGCAGATGAAGCCAGGGAATTCGGCATGGTAGACGAAGTATTGGGCGGCAGGGGTCGGTAAACTTGTCGTCTTCCCGCCTTCTGCCGCACCGCTGGGCTGCCGTTTGGCAGGAGAGGCTATTCCAGCGCTTCAATTCCATGGAGGTCCCGGAGTCGCGCCACTACGCCCCAGCCGTAGAAATTGTTTGCCAGGCCGATGAGGATTTCATTGTCGCCCTTTTTCAATGGCATATAGACGGCTGTATTTTCAATGGAGCAACGGCCGAAAGGAGGCTTCATGATGGGCGTGCCGTAGTAGTTCTTGTCGGCATAAGTATATGAGCCGTTGACGAAGAGCCATACCTCATCGCTGAAACCGAAGTCCATCCACTTTTGCTGATCGATGGCCGACCGGATGCGCGCCTTAATCCAGATTAGCTGTCGTTCAGGCATCTTAGAGCCATGTAGGCGGGTAATGTTGAGCAGTCCGCGGCGCTCGGCACGATGGTCAGTCCAGCGGGCGTCCGGCTTAGGGAGATCAAGGTCTGCCGGTTCACGACCGAATGGAAAGTCCATAGGATCGCTGACTAGCCATTGCCGGAGGTAGCGGGGGTCATTGGCTGTGGGATCTAAGCCAGCCTGATGGGGTAGCCCCTCCGTGTCGCCCGGTTTCACGGCCAGGTTGGCCACCAATCCCTCACCGGAAAAGGCCAACGTGCCGCTCGTTACATCCCCCTCCAGCTCGGGCACCCAGAGGCGGGGCGTCGAGAGATCATTGATAAAGATCAGCAACTGCTTTTCGGAAATGATCAATTTGATGCGGTTCCATTCCCTTTTACTGAATGTGGCCGTTGCCTGGAAATGAAGGAGCATATCCCATAGGTTGACGCCTTTGATAAACGGCGCATACTGCACCGCATCCATGGCCAAGGAGTCGCCTGCCCGGGCGGTACGCAGGTACACGCACTCGCTTTCCATGCTGCTTTGATACCGGAAATTGAAATGCGAAAACGTGGTGTCGGTTGGTTGCCAGTCGAATTCGATGGTGCCCGTGGTGAAATCGAAATCTTTTAGCCATGTGAATCCCGCCATCGGCAATAGCCGCATGATGGGTACGCCGCCGATTTGTTCAAATACCACCTTGCCGGAATCATTCTGCCAATGTGCGGCATCCAGGGGGATGGCCATCCCATTGCTGTCTGGAAAACTTGGCTTGCGTTGTTGTGCTGTAGCTGATCCAAGAAGCGAAAGGCAGCAGATCAGCGTTGTCAAATTGTTTGTGCTCATCATACGGTTGTTTATTGGGTTACTTTAATAACTTTGTATTTGTCATCACAAAGATTAACATCGCGAAAGCCAACAACGAATCATAGCCGGTTCAAAACCGTTCAATTTCGTTCAAGGTCTTTCGCGTTTAGGTAACACCGTGGAAAAACAGGATGTATATTTGGAAGCCTGTCTGCGAGCCATCGAGAAAAAACTGGGATGGGGCGACAGTAGCGATTGGACGGGTACCGACTTCCAGCAATTGAGCGATCGCATTTATGAGGCTACGAAGGTTATGCTAAGTGCCAGCACGCTGAAGCGGGTATGGGGCCGAGTTAAACACGACGGCAAGCCGGCAACATCGACGCTGGATACGCTGGCAGCCTTCCTAGGCTACGAAAACTGGCGTTCGTTTGTGGTAGCGCAGCAGCAGGCAGCCCCGATGGAACCACCGGCTAAGCTTGGCAGGAAGAAGCGGCTTTTGCGCTGGGGATTAGTCATCGTGGCTTTGGTCTCCATTGGGTTTGCCACCTATTACCGGGGCGGCAAGGAAGATGGGGGTGGTGATAATGAGGTAGGAACGGTAGCGACGGCTTCACCTGATGATTATCGGTTCAGCAGCGAGCCGGTGACCCGTGGTATCCCCAATTCGGTTATCTTCACGTACGACGCTTCCCGGGCCCAGATTGATTCCGTTTTTATCCAGCAGAGCTGGGATCCCATGCGGCAGGAGCAAGTAGCAAAAGACGGGCATAAGCATACCTCCGTGTATTATGAGCCTGGGTTTTATATAGCCAAGCTGTTGGTGGGCCAGCAGGTGGTGAAGGAGCATCCACTGCTCATCCCATCAAATGGGTGGCTCGGTATGATAAACCGGGCACCCAGACCGATATACCTGAAGCCGGCGGATTATCTCCATCCTGATCACATGGGCGCAACCACCGTTGCCATCGAGGCTAACCAAGTCAGCCTGACGCCTGATCCGCCCATGGTGAAATACTACAACGTAGGGAATTTCGAGCCTGTGTCTATTGCGGACTTTTCGTTCAGCGCCCGTGTGCGCAACGACTATGCAGCGGGCAATAACGCATGCCAATTTTCGCAGGTCATGCTCATCACCGACGGCATGCCTATATCGCTGCTGCTTTCAAGCAAAGGATGTGTATCCGAATTGGCGCTGATGGGAGGCGGCCGTTCCGTCTCCGGAAAACATGAGGACTTATCGGCATTCGGCGTGGACCTTTCAGACTGGGTGACCGTCGGGTGCCGCAGTGTTGACGGCAAGCTTGTCTATGAGGTCAATGGCTCGGAGGCTTATGTATTGCCTTTAGGGCCTGAACCGGTCCGAATCGTCGGCATGATGTTTTTATTCGTAGGAACTGGATCGGTGCAGGCCGTCCGGCTACAAGAGGGCGATGATACGGCATACCGTGCCTTCTAAACGGGATTTACCGCCTTCTGCCACCCCAGCTTCCTCCGCCGGAAGAGCTGCTCACGCCACTTCTGCTGCTTGCGCTCTCCCACGACGAACCGGAGCCGATTTTCGGAAGGGTGGCGATACCAAGGGAAATGGAATGATCACAGCTGCGGTACACTTCGGCGCGGAATCGCGCGATGGCTGGTATGGCTGCAGAAAGTAGCCAGCATATCGCCGATAAAAAGACGGTTTGTGCAACAAACTTTAAAGAGTCTTCTTGGAGCTCGCCTCGATTTTGTCTTCCAACGCTTTAATATACTTTTCTTGTATTTTCACCAGCTTCTGGAGAGATTCCAGGGTAAGATCGTCATTTTGGTCGACAGGCTGATAGGCACCGTCCGAATCAGTTGCAATGGTATACCCCGAAGGGGGGGTCGATTCCAGATCTTTTTCAACTAAGTCCTTTAGGTCGATGTGAAACAAATTCACGATTTTGACCAGCACTTCCAACTTCGGGATAGACCCCCGTTCATAGGAAGCCACATTATCGCGGGTCACATTCAACTGCCTGGCCAATTCAGCTTGGCCCCATTTCCGCTCCTCCCGAAGGAACTTTATATTTTTAGAAAAATAGTTCATTGTGAAAATAAATCACAAATTAGTTGTAAATATGAAAAATATTCACAAACTTTGCTTGTGTATTCACAAAAGTAATAAAAAATGAAGAAAGCGAGGTATCCCGAGAATTTGCCGCTGAAGCTCGAGATCGTGAAATCCCGGCGCACCATCAAAGAGATTGCCGAGAAAATCGGCGTCAGCAGGGAAGTGCTGACAAACACCGTGAATGGACACTATAAAGGTGTCGAGGTGATTAAGAAACTGAAGTCTGAACTAAACATCAACGATTGACGAAATTTTTACGCGCCATGCACGCATCGACCTACCGTACCAAGAAAAACGCCGAACGATTTTTCGACGCGCTCAAAGCTGGCGATGAAGCCGGGCTGAATTATTTCTACCGGGCCTATTATAACTACTATGCCTGGCGGGCCGAGCGGTTCGTCAAAGACGACGTCATAGCCCATGTTATCGCACAGGAAGCGTTTCTCCGGCTGTGGCTCATGCGCGATATCATCCGCGACGTACCGCACCTGCACGAATTCCTCGGCAGCCAGCTTCGCGAAGCCGGCATGGCGTATTACCGCAAAACCGCCAACCGCTTCCACCGGAGTATGCTGCGGCTGGATGGCATCGAAGATTTCCAGGAGTTCATGCTGGGTTATGAAATAGAGGGAGAAGAGGAGGCAGATGTGGTCTACCTCGAACAGCTGGAAGCAGAAAAACAGCGGCAACTGGAGCAAATCAATGGGCTGTTGCCCAACCTGACCGCACAGCAGCAGTTGTTTATCCGGCTGTGCCTGCGGTACGGATTCAACAACGAGCGCATCGCCTACCATTTGGGCGGCATCTCGGACTACGAAGTGGCCCAGCGCGTGGAGCAGTGCATCGCCAACCTGAAAGCCGCACTGTCGGACACGACCAAACTGGACAGCGCCGCCCGCACCAAGCCGCTCGTCGCCGAAGGCATGCTCAGCGATGAGCAGGCGCAGGTACTGGCCATGCGGTATGACCTGCAATATTCCTTCGAGGAAATCGCCGAGGCGCTGCAACTGGACGACGCCAAGGTGAAATCATTGTTTGTACAGGCACACGCCGCCATTAAGAAGGGGAGACAATCGGCCTGACCATGGAAAAGAAGACCATCATCCTGACACGGAAAATACAGATATACGTAGACTGCGAAGACAAGGAGCAGAAAGATGCGCACTACAAACAGCTGTACGAATGGCAGTTTATGGCTTTTCAGGCCGCCAACCTGATTTTCACCCACCTGTATGTACAGGATCGGGTGAAAGACCTGATTTACTTTACCGATGAGGTGAAAGTGAAGCTGGCCGACCGTGCCAAGGATGCCGGGGGCATTTTGAACACCTCGCGGATGAGCACCACCTACCGCGTGCTGTCCGCCAAGCTGCTGGGCAAGATGCCCTCGGACATCTTTTCCAACCTGAACAATTCGCTCTACAGCGTTTACAGCACCGAACGCAGCGCGTATTGGAAAGGGGAGAAGTCGCTGCGCAACTATAAGCGCAGCATCCCGCTGCCCTTTTCGGGCAAACTGCTGAAGTTCGTGGCCGACGAGAAGCAGCGGGAGTTCCGGTTCACATTGTTCAAAATTCCGTTCAAGACCTATTTGGGCAAGGACAAGACGGACAAACGAGTGCTCATCCAGCGCCATGTAGCCGGTACGCTCAAGCTTTGCGCCAGCTCGCTGAAAATCGATAACGGCAAGCTGTACCTGCTCGCGGCCTTTGAGATGGAGCGCGACGAGCACCGGTTGAAAGATACGGTAATCGCCGAAGCGTCGCTCTCCATCGAACACCCCATCGTGGTGAAGGTAGGGAAGGCCCAGTTCCAAATTGGTAACAAGGAGGAATTCCTGCACCGTAGGCTGGCCATTCAGGCCGCGCGGCACCGCCTGCAGCGGGGCTCCACGTACAACCGCCCGGGCAGAGGCCGCCGGCGCAAGCTGAAAAGTCTGGAAGATTGGGATGCTAAAGAAAAGCGGTATGTCGACAACCGGCTGCACCTGTACAGCCGAAGGCTGATTGACCTGTGCGTGAAGTCTGAGGCAGGCACATTGCTTCTGGTGAACCAACAGCAAAAAGAGGAGGTGGCGAAGGACGAGGAGTTCTTGCTCCGCAACTGGAGCTATTACGGGCTGAAGGAAAAGATTGCCTATAAGGCCAAGAAGGCGGGGATAAATGTGATTGAGGAGTAGGCAGATACAAAGTTCTTTGAAATGTTAGAGGCTGCTTGTACAGCCGCAGGGTGAGGTCAGGTTGACACTCACTGAATACCTTATTTTACTTTTGCCTTTTCAACAGAAAGCCCATGATGGCGCTTGGCGGGTATTTGTAACTAATAAATAGCTCTGGCGTCGGAAGTATAATGTGATGTTGCAGCCCCGATTTAAAGGTATATACAACCCATTAAGGTTGCGGATGCCGTAAACCTCCGGTGTTACAGACCCCTATTTGAAAGGTATATACAACTAGGGCTTGCTTTAGTAGCACACCCAAAGGTGTTACAGCCCCCAATTTGAAAGGTATATACAACTGCATTTTCTTGATAGAACCTAGCAATGGAGGTGTTACAGGCCACAATTTGAAAGGTATATATAATCTTTGGCCCAGCGGTCGGTTTTTGAAACAAGGTGTTACAGACCCAAATTTGAAGGTATATACAACTTGTTGAACTTAGATAAGAAAGCAATGTCAGGTGTTGCAGATCCCAATTTGAAAGGTATATACAACTTCAATCCAACATAAAGAACGTATTTACTGGGTGTTGCAGATCCCAATTTGAAAGGTATATACAATGCAGGATTTCTTTACCATAAGCAGCTCTATGGTGTTGCAGATCCCAATTTGAAAGGTATATACAATGGATTCGGAGAGGATTGTCGTCCCATACGAGGTGTTGCAGATCCCAATTTGAAAGGTATATACAACTATTGCGATTCTCATCCCTGAATTTCTGAAGGTGTTACTGACCACAATTTGAAAGGCATTTACAACAGGTATTAAGCGATGTTTGCAATATCAATAGGTGGTGTTAGAGACCACAATTTGAAAGGTATTTACAACTGCACATAATGTCATATCGCTTTATGTACGGGTGTTACAGATCATAATTTGAAAGGTATATACAACGGTGCAAGAACTGGGTCTCCGTGTAGGCCCGGTGTTACAGACCCCAATTTGAAAGGTATTTACAACCATCAGCCAATCTTTCAGATAAAACGTCTAGGTGTTACAGACCCCAATTTGAAAGGTATATATAACTAGTGGTTGCCTTGCCAAAAAGCATAATGGGGTTTACAGGACCCAATTTAAGATGTGTCCATTAATTGAGTTCCATTGAGATCTTCATTTTTGGATGTGTATAAAATTTCGTATCTTTACACATAATAAAATGAGTGATTATGCGTACCAACATTGAATTAGATGACCAACTGGTTAAGCAAGCGCTACAAATCAGTAATCTGAAAACAAAAAAGGACGTCGTGCACGAAGCGCTTAAACAATACGTTGCCTCGTTGAAGCGGAAGAAACTATTGTCTATCCGCGGTAAGGGAACGTGGGAGGGCAATTTGGAGCAGATGCGCAGTCTATGAATGAGCCGTTAATTTTTGATACCTCTGTTTGGATTGATTTTCTCAACAAAAAGGAAACACACGAAGCGAGGTTATTGGAAGAATATGTTTTAGCTGATGACGAGGTGCTGCTTACTCCAACCATCCTACAAGAAATTCTCCAAGGGATCCGTACAGACAGTACCTATATTGACGTTAGAGAAACACTGTCGTATTTCCGATTATTAGAATTGCCAGCTTATGAAGCTGCCGTTGGGGCGGCCGATTTATATCGCTCGTTACGAAAGCGAGGGGTTACTATTCGTAAAAGTAACGACTGCTTAATTGCTTATTATGCAATTTGGTTTTCGACTCCGCTTGTCCACTCGGATCGCGATTTTGGCAAAATTGCAAATTATAGCGAATTGGAGGTGTGGAAATAAGTGTGATAATGCGACGGCTGCTTGTACAGCCGCAGGGTGAGGTCAGGTTGACATTCACTGAATACTTTATTCTATTGCGAATTTGCTTATTCGCTAACTTGCCGTAGTGGTGGAAACCAATTTGTAAGGTATTTACAACCAACGTATTTCTGTCGCCAATTTCGTTTGAGGTCTTACAGACCCAAATTTGAAAGGTATATACAACTCTGGGATATCTCCGTCAAACACAGCGCGCGGTGTTACAGACCACAATTTGAAGGGTATATATAACTAGGTATCACATTTTGCGGTACCATCAATTGGTGTTACAGGCCACAATTTGAAAGGTATATACAACGCTCCCGAATAAAGTGCTTTCAAAAACACCGGTGTTAATGACCACAATTTGAAAGGTATATACAACAGAATTTATCAAGCGGTATGGTGTTACTGACGCCAATTGAAAGTATATACAACAGTCGATATAGAAATGTCCAATTCTGTGCAGCGTTACAGACCCCAATTTGAAGGTATATACAACTGCTTGTTGCTTTTCCTTGCGGGCGAGGAAGGTGTTACAGATCCAAATTTGAAAGTTTATACAACTATTTGATTGCACAGGATCCGCCTGAAATAGGTGTTACTGACCACAATTTGAAAGGTATATACAACTCATGAGCATGTAACTAATTGAAATAGACAGGTGTTAGAGACCACAATTTGAAAGGTATATACAACCGTTGGCCAACGGGTCGGTTTTTGAAAAAAGGTATTACAGATCATCATAATTTGAAAGGTATATACAACGTGAAATACTCATTATCAGGAGTTTATTTGGTTGTTAGTGGCCCCAATTTGAAAGGTGTTTTAAAAAAAGATAATTCATCGGTATCTTTGTTTTAAACGTGACTCATATGACACAGGTGACTTTGCATATTGATAGTAAAAAGAAATGGGCGGCCATAAAGGCTATTTTGGAGGCTATGGATATTGCCTACGATGCGCAAGAGCCTGTGAAGGAAATCAGTGAAAAAGAACAGGTGCTGTTGCGGCGGGCAGAAGCGGATATTGCTGAAGGGCGACTGCACAAGTTTAAATCCCATCGTGAAATATTGGGTCGTTAGTACCGATTCGTGTTTAAGAAAATCGAATATACCGAAACCTACAAAGAAACCTTATCAGCTACAGTTTCGATAATCGGGCGTGATTGGGCGACCGGTATGTCAATCGTTTTCTGAAAAAATTGGACGATATGGTTGGCAAAATTCAGACGCACCCTTATCTGTTTCATGCTGTACCTGTGAACCCGAGATATAGAAGGTGTGTCATTTCCAAACAAACGTCTCTGGTCTACGAAGTCACCGATTCAAAAATTATACTCCTGTATTTGTTTGACAATCGCCAAGAGCCACTATGGGATTAGGTATTGATTAAGCTTTCGTACATAACAAACGCCCTGTAAGCTCTTTAAAATCTTTGAGGCTGCTTGTACAGCCGCAAGGTGAGGTCAGGTTAACACTCACTGAATACTTTATTCTATTGCGAATTTGCTTATTCGCTAACTTGCTGTAGTGGTGGAAACCAATTTGAAAGGTATATACAACTCAATTATGTGTTGTGCTAGGGGTGTGATTGGTGTTACAGACCACAATTTGAAAGGTATATACAACTTGTTGAACTTAGATAAGAAAGCAATGTCAGGTGTTGCAGATCCCAATTTGAAAGGTATATACAACTTCAATCCAACATAAAGAACGTATTTACTGGGTGTTGCAGATCCCAATTTGAAAGGTATATACAATGCTGGTCAACCCTTGCTTCAAGCTTGGCTAGGTGTTGCAGATCCCAATTTGAAAGGTATATACAATTTTCTTCTCATATTCGTCAAACCTCATACGGTGTTGCAGATCCCAATTTGAAAGGTATATACAATATGAGAGCGGATTCGATATTTCTTTCTGGTGTTACAGCTCCCAATTTGAAAGGTGTTTCAGCAGGCAGCACATCTTTCAGAAGTAATGGAAAATGAACAGGTACTGCTTCAGGCGGCAAAGGTAGCTGTCGTGGAAGGCCAACTGCGCAAGTCTAAATCCCGCTGTGAGATTTTGGGAATTAACCTATTTAAACTGTAAATACAAATAGTCGCTTGTCACTAGTTCTCCGGCTTCGTTATATGAGGTCCAGGGAGATAGCGTAATTTCAATGGTATATCGCCCCGGTTTCAACGCAGATTTCTCCGTGGCGCACCAGAAAAACGTGGAAACTCCCTCCAATAGCTGGTCGTCCACTGTTGCTTCGATCTGACAGTCCGGCAATCCGGAATCCGTGCCGAATGCGTCAAACCGCCTGACACCCGAAGACTTGCCATTCGAAAGAGTGCCTAAAGGCTGTCCATTGACAGATAGATTGTTCAGCGTTTCGCCGCTTACATTGCGGAAATCATGACGATACCGTCCGATTCGTTCTTCTGGCAACCGGCAAGAAAAAGGGCTGAACCTACGAAAAGTAGGTTGACCCAAATAGATAACCGCTGTTTCATTGCGCCGCCGTTTATTTTGTTAATTGATTTGTACAACGGAATATGCGTCTTAATCACTACACCAATTGATTGCAAAACATTGTTTATTTTTGGGCATGGCACGGAAAGTTTTCAAAAGCCGGAAAGATGCGCTGTTTACAGTGGTTATGTGGGGCACCGTATTGACGATGCTCTTTGTATTGGCTGCTGAACTAAACCGTATCAGGCAGCCGGGCAACGGAGTAGAGGTTTTAGGGCTCATTATATTGGGATTTGTAATAGGTCTTATGTTTTGGCTGTGGTTTGATACCCGCTATTCGATAGACGAAGCCTTTGTCTATTTCCGCTCAGGTCCGATCCGCGGGAAAATCCGCGTCACAGCAATACGCGAAGTCGTCATAGGAGAAACCATGTGGTCCGGACTCAGACCCGCCCTGGCGCGGAGAGGGGTAGTTGTGAAATACAAGCGGTATGACGAAATCTATTTTTCCCCAGACAGCAACGAGGCATTCGTCTCCGCACTGCTGGAAGTAAATCCGGAAATAACGGTCGCCACTAAGGCCGCATATCGATGATGCTATCTACAATGAACGGGCTGAACCCGCGCCAAGGAATGGCTTTTTTATACTCTTTGTAGTGCAGGTCAAATGTCTTGCCGCTATTCACCATCAGCACGTTGGCGATGCTGTCGTCCTCAACGGAAAACTCAAATTCGTTGGATTGGATGGCGCCAGCAGTGGCCGAACGTAGCCCAACCTGAATAAGTTTGCCTTCGTAAGTCTTAAAGATGTTGCCCTTTTTGACAACATAGTTGAGTTGGCCGGATTTTACGCCTTCGCCGAATACATAATAGTAATTCCACCAAATCAGTGCTGCACCAATAACGAGCAGAGCGATTCCAGCAATAATCATAAATTTCCGAAGGGGATTTTTTCGTTTCTGGGGAGTTTGTCCATGTTCCATGGTATGCGGATGAAATGAATGAACCTGATACACAAACTTAAACAAATTAGCTTTGATATGCAATGCCTATCTTAATCAATCTTCACCGCGTTGCCAACCGGATGTAGGTGCGTCGTCCCGATGGATAGACCCGCTCATAAATTGAACGCGAGTTTAAGCACGGCCATGCGCCCGCGTAGGTTGTACCGGCTATAACCAAATTGGTTGGCAGATAAACTGTAGGTCTCATACGCCGTGATATTGGCGAGATTTGTCAGATTCAATTCGATATCCGTATTCCATGGATCCAACTTGTACCGGATATTGGCATCCATGAAGAAATAGCTGATGTCTTCCGCCTGCGCTTGGCTGGTATATTGATGACGGCCACTCAGGCGCAAAAACGTATTGGGGAAAGGTGAATACAATAGATTCACTGATTGGTCATACCGGCTGATTTGCCTATCGGGCATGCGGAGGGTCGTTTCGCCCGTTACCAGCTTGCTGGTCGTCCAGGTACCTGTGCCTTCATAGCGGAGACTAATGCGGTTCCACAGCCGTGCCTCGAAAAGCGGGGTGAGGCTGAATGACACATTGTTATACGGGAGCAGTTCATCGTTGAGGAACTGGTTGAAGCGTGTCGTGCTCCATGCGCTCTTTAAACCTGCCGTAGCACCGAGAGCAAAGATATACTTGCTGATGCCGGCGTTCGCTGTGAATGTGCTCACGTCGTTTTCGTAAGGTAGCAGGACGGTGCTCGAGATGTTGTCGGTCTGTACGTTGGACGCAATGGTGTTTGCTTTGGCATGCGTATAGCTAATGCCAGCATTCATAAACAACATGCTGATGTTGCGCTGAAAGTTGTAGTTCAAGCCGACGTTATGCGCATATTGTTCCTGCAACGCCGCATCATTGGCCTGCAAACTACGAAAGTTGGTAAGGACAGCGCCCCGGTATACGCCGTTGATATTGCCCATTTGGTTGCTGTATGTATAGCTTGCCGATAGGTAGTCTTCCGGGGTGGTCATGTATTTCGCGCGGAAGAATGGATTGAACAGCAACCGTTCGTTGGTCTCATCAAGGCCGAAGCCAGCGTCTTTATACGCAATGCGCTGCCAGATAAGTGGCAGGGAAAGCAGGGCCTCCCATCGGCTTTCCCTGAGTTCGTACGTGGTGTTGAGCTGGGCATTGTGCCGTTGCCAATGTAGGTTGTTGTCGGTACTCCCGACGTAGGCAGACTGTTCGCCGGTGTGCTGTGTCAGACGGAGCAGCGAAAGGAGTTGCTGCCATTCGCTAAGTGTGCTCAACCGGTAACTTTGCATAATCCGTCCGTTTGGCATGCGGTAACCCACAGCCAGCGTATTGAACCATGTTGGCGTCTCTGTATGTTGGGATACGGCATCGAACGGGTGGCCCTGGTTGAGGACATCCGCGTGGATGCCTGGCTCAATGTTCAGTGCTTGCGGGCGGTTGAAATGGTTCAGGTACCAATTGACGCTTAGGATATTCCCGTTGCGCAGGGCAGGTATATAGTCCAAGGTATTGGAAAAATCACGTATGCGGTGGCTGATTCGTTGGTTCATCGCCATTGCATTGCTGGCCAGGGCCGCATGGCCCGTTTCACCCGAGTAGCCGATTTTGAGTGCATTGTTGAGGTAATAGGTCGCCTTGTTGGCTTGTGCATTGAGCGAAATGTCGACAAGAAATGGGCTCCGGTCGATTTGTTGGACTTCGCTGTACCGGATGGTGTCATCGGCGAGATAAAGATCATGGGTGCTTTGGTAGTCCATGTTGTTGTTGTCGAGCAATAGTCCCACATTGGCTTTGAGTTGCAGCCCACTTCGGAGATTCATCAGGTTGTTTGCATTCAGCGAACCTGAATTGTTGAAATAGTAACGGTTCGTAGGCAATGCCGGGTTGCCCACCGTGCCGGAGGAAAGCAGTTCGCCGGGGCGCGAATTGCCCGCGTTGGCGCGCCTGCCTGCCTGATTGAATGCGGTGAAATCCGTGGCGAGGTCAGTGCCCACGTTGTTGGCCTTGCCTACATTCAGCATTTTATATTTTTTGTTGAACAGGATGGTGTTTAACTCCCCGTCATACTGGCTCGGAAGGCCACCGCCCGGCTTGGCCTGCCCCGTGAGCTTCAATTTGGCTTCGTCCCTGATTTTGAGATTGAGGGCTACGTTTTCGCTGAGTGCCTTGCCCTGTAATACGTTCAGGGGCTGATGGTTTTGCATCACTTCGACGTCTTTGACCATAGCGTGAGGGATGGTCTTCGTGCCGATAGCATACTTGTCGTCCAGCAAATCGTCGCCATCCACATAGAAATTGGATATGGCTTTGCCATTATACTTAATCTGGCCGTTTTCTTCGACCTCTACGCCCGGCATGCGCTTCAATACATCCTCAATGGTACGGTCTTCGGGCTTGGTGAAAGAAGCGACGTCATAGCTCAGTGTATCGCCGCGCAAATTGATTTTTGGCCTGCTCTTGACTTCCACCTCTGCCAGATCGATGGCTTCCTCTGTCATCAAGATGTCGTAGTGATGTTGGTCTGCCACAAGCGGCACCGACACTTTTTTGTAGCCGAGGTGGTTGATTTCAACGCGGAGCCCGGCAATATCGACCGTATCTCGCCATACCAGCGTAAAGGCGCCGTGGCTGTCGCTGGTCTTAAAAGCCAGTATGCGCTGTTGATCATTTTTGATGGTTACGCTGGCGTAAGCAACAGGCTCACCCCCTGCCGTTTTCAATGTGCCCCGAATCGCGCGGTTTTGCGCGGACGCAAGGAAAGACCATAAGGGTAGTAGGATGATAATTAACAAGGTCGCTTTCATACATCGACGTTTTATAGCATATCTTTACGGCCATGAATCACAGGCCATCCAGTGACTGTTTACGCCACCGATCAGCGATCACCGTGTAATTCGAGCGGATTATTGGGGTGCTTCATTTTTCCCGCTTTCATGGCCATTTCACGCATCGCGTTAAATTCTTCTGGCGACAGCTCGCGCCCATGCTGATCTTTCAGTACGATCTTGCGTTCTACGTTGGCACCTGCGGGCGCCTCGATATTGCGCAGGGCATTTGCCATAGGATTTTTGTCAAAGGCTGCCTTGGCTTTCGCGAATTCTTTGGCTGTCGTCGTTGCCGCATCGCTGGGCAATGCGATTTCGATGCCGCCGCTTCCTTGCTTATCAAAACCGGCGTATCGGAAAATGACTTCTTTCCTGCTGTCTTCTGCCTCAAGGATGAGCCCGGGCAGGCCATTTAGCTTCCAAGGACCATAGGGGAAGGGTAGTTCCGGAGCGAACCATACGGTGTATTCGCGCCCACCGAATGTGCCGATGGCCTGTTGGCAGGTATAGCCACCGATTTCTTTGACGTCATCGCCGATTTGCCAGTCGATCTGCGGGTATTCCTGGGGGATAATGTAAGTACTGGCGCCAAGCCGGTTGGTAAGAAAAGCGTTGTTTTCCTGAGGGAAAAGGTAAAGCGTCTCATTCGATACATTGGGTGAGCTGACAAAAAAACGGGATTGGCTGGGGCCGTTTGCCGCACCTGCCTTGGCGGCGTCAGCTCGCTGGCGGCTTTCCATTTCCTTTTTCATTTTTTCCAGGGTGGATGCGAGGGTGAAGCTGTTGTACATAGCTGATCGTCGGCCAATATAGAGCATCATATCTTCCCGCCGTGGATTGTCTCGGAAGTTGGTGTCGTCGATGTGGACAAGCTCATACTTGACGTGAGCCAAGGCCACGTCGCTTTCTTGGGCGCGGACGGCAAATAGGTGGCCGAAGGTGGAAACACCCGCCAAGATGGTTGCAAATGAGATGTTTTTTATGGTCATAATCTTCAATTTTTAAACCGTGTTTTGCATGCAAAAGTAGGGGAGTACCGCCGGCGGATTTTTATTTTTAGTGTTAAGCAGTGTTAACATCGCCCGCGTGTGTTAAATACTGTTAACGAGTGTTAAGCGGTGTTATATTTGTTCGGCAAACACGTTCAAAAGCTATCAGGTTTCATAGCTTTGCAGGATGATGTCCAAAAGGATACGTTTTATCGTTATTATCGTCAGCTGTTCTTTGGCGGGGATACTCCTTTTCCAGGGGTATTGGTTATATAATTCGTATCAGCTGTCCACGCAGCAGTTCGAACGGGATGTACGCGAGATCATGAAGCGGATGGAACGTAGCCATGCGTTGGCAGACATGGGGGAGATGGGCTTTTTAGACAGTGTGGGCAGAAGCGACACGGGCCGGTTGGCCAGAACAGTGGACTTTTTGCTTTCGGGGCCACACATGCAACCGGAAATGCCGGACGGCGAACGGCTAACAGACCGTAAATTCATCGCCGAATCAAAGGTTGTGCTCGCTTATTTAGAGGATACGGTCGATACCCCGCACAACATCAGTTTGGACAGTGTCGTGGCGTTCAGGGCGCGGGTCGGAGACTCCATTATCCGGGATTCGCAGATACGGGTGCGGGCAAACACCTCAAAACAATTGTTTACCATCAATACGGCGCATGATTATACCGCCGACGAATTTTCGGCGTTGAGCGGCGCGTTGGCTCGTGAAGTCGATTCCTTGTTGCGGGCTGCCGGTATCGGTTCGCCCTTTGCCTTCAAATTGAGTAATTTCAGCGGGCGGGGCGATACGTATATCTCGGACAGCACGCGCTTTGGGCGGCAGGCCGATGTGATTCATGGAGCCATCAGGGTGGGGATACGCAAGCCCTACCGGCTGACGTTAGCTACCGGCAATGATGTCGTTTACATCTTGCGCGATATGCTTTGGGCGCTATTGGCATCGTTGATTATTATCGGGATTACGTCATGGGCTTTTCTGGCGATGCTTCGCACTATTTTCCAGCAGAAACGGTTGTCAGCTATCAAAAACGATTTTATCAACAACATGACACACGAGTTTAAGACACCGATTGCTACGGTGTCATTGGCGGTGGAGGCCATGAAGAATTTCGATGTGATGAACAAGCCGGACCAGGCAAAGGAATATCTTGATATCTGCGATCATGAGCTGAAGCGTATTTCGGCGATGGTGGAAAAGGTATTAAAGATGGCTGCATTCGAACGGCTCGATCTCAACTTGTCCTTGCAAAAAACCGATATCGGAAAGCTGGTGCATGATGTAGTGGAAAACATGCGGCCGCAGTGGGAAAAAAAGGCCGCCAGGCTGTCTGTCAGAATGGAAAGCAACAGCAACGTGGAGGCCTTGGCTGATCGTGCTCACTTGGCCAATGTGGTCTATAATCTGATAGACAATAGCCTCAAATATACAGCCGGTATACCCGAAATAGAAATCGCCTATGGGCTGACCAGCAATGGCCTGGTACAGCTGGCCGTGAGCGACAACGGCATTGGCATTCCCTCGGCATATCGCGAGCGCATATTTGAAAATTTCTTTCGTGTGCCTACCGGCAATGTCCACAATGCCAAAGGGTTTGGCTTGGGATTGGGGTATGTGGCGGCTATTGTTCAGAAGCACCAGGGCAATATCCAGGTGAAAAGTACCGTCGGAGCCGGGAGTACATTCACCATTACGTTTCCCGTGGCGCCAAATCAATAACTAAAACCCGAAACATGACAAAGGACGTCGGAACTCAAGGTCTTATTGGCAGAGGATGAACCCTTCTTGGGAAAAATCGTAAAGGAAAGCCTGGAATCGCGGGATTTTGACGTGATCTGGGTACAGGATGGACTGAAAGCTTATTCGGCATTCCGGACGTTCGACCCAGCTATCTGTGTCTTCGACGTGATGATGCCGGCCAAGGATGGATTTACGCTCACCGAAGAAATCCGCAAAATAAATGAGCATGTGCCCATCATCTTCCTTACCGCAAAGTCGCTGACCGAAGACGTGGTGAAGGGCTTTGAAATGGGCGGGAATGATTACCTTAAGAAGCCTTTCAGCATGGAAGAGCTTATCGTACGGATGAAAGCGCTGCTAAACAGGCCCGTTAAGCAACCGCAGTACACCACACGTGAGCAATTTGCTATTGGCAGTTACATGTTCAACAGCACGTTGCAGGAACTAGCTGCAGATGGCGAGGTTGTCAAGCTTTCGTTCCGCGAATCGGCGTTGCTCAAAATGTTGGTCGAAAACAAAAACCAAGTGCTTGACAGGAAGATGGCATTGGACTACCTATGGGGGGAGGACAGTTTCTTCAATGCGCGGAGCATGGATGTCTTCATCACCAAACTCCGCAAATATTTAAAAAAAGACCGCAATATCGAAATCGTCAATATCCGGGGCATCGGATATAAATTAATGGTAGACGATGACGAGTAAATGGACAAAAAAAGGGACAGCTGAAAGCCGTCCCCTTCTTTTTTAGATTTTTTTTAATCAGTCTGACATCAAATCTTACAAAGAGTCAGTTGACAGAGAGTCAAGAGAATCAATGGCAGCGCCGCCGATAGAGTCGATAGAATCTGTAGTGGCATCAACTTCTGACTCAATTTCATTGGTCAAAGAATCAGTGGTTGAGTCGCTTTCAGAAGTGCCTGAATTACAAGCGGCAATAGCTACAGAAAGAGCCAAACCTAAAAAACCGAACTTAAATACCTTTTTCATTGCTAATTTCCTTTTTTGGTTAAAACAAATTTGTTTATTTATCCCTTAATACATCGGCTCCGAAAAGGTAACCCAAAAAAAAACAAAAGGTCGCAGGAATTTGCTTTCGGCAATCCGGAAGCCGGAGATGACAGCGCCTGATAGACGGCAGCAACAGCTGTCAGGTGACGACCGAAGGGGGAACTTTTTGCAGAAAATAAAAGAATACCGTATCTTGTAACCCATGATAAACCTTGAATTTAACCAGAATGAGGATCTAAATAAACTGGCGGTTGCTGAGTTGAGGAGTCGGTTGAAGAAGGTATATGCGGGAGGGGGTGGCAACGCTGCCGAGAAGCAGAAGGCCAAAGGCAAACTGTTGGCTCGTGAGCGGATAGCGTATCTGTTGGACGATAATAAGCCGTGGCTTGAAATCGGTGCGTTGGCGGCTGACGGCATGTATGCCGAGCATGGCGGCTGTCCGTCGGCTGGTGTAGTAGCCGGTATAGGTTATGTTGCGGATCGGCAATGCGTGGTAGTGGCTAATGACGCCACGGTAAAGGCTGGCGCATGGTTTCCGATGACGGCCAAGAAAAACTTGCGCGCACAGGAAATCGCTATGGAAAACCGGTTGCCCATCATCTACCTGGTTGACTCGGCAGGTGTGTTTTTGCCTTTGCAGGATGAGATATTCCCAGACAAGGAGCACTTTGGCCGGATCTTTCGCAACAACGCCCGGATGAGCAGTGAGGGGATCGTGCAGATAGCGGCCATCATGGGGGCTTGTGTGGCGGGCGGTGCCTATCTGCCCATCATGAGCGATGAGGCCATGATTGTAGAAGGTACGGGCTCTGTGTTTTTGGCTGGGTCGTACCTGGTCAAATCGGCCATCGGCGAATCCGTGGACAATGAGATGCTGGGCGGAGCGACGACACACTGCGAAATCTCCGGAGTGACGGATTATAAACAGCCTGACGACAAGGCTTGCCTGGACTCGATCCGTAATATCATGGGCATGTTAGGCAAACCGAGCGATGCCGGCTTCGATCGGATAAAAGCCGCGCCTCCCAAGTTGGATGAGCATGAAATTTATGGTATTCTACCGTCATCGCGCGAGAAACCATACGATACCAGGGAGATTATCCGCCGGCTGGTAGATGACTCCGCGTTTGAAGAATATAAGGCGCTGTACGGCCAAAGCATCGTTTGCGGTCTCGGTCGGGTGGAGGGCTGGGCTGTCGGATTCGTGGCCAACCAGCGAAAAGTAGTAAAAACCAAAAAAGGCGAGATGCAGTTTGGCGGGGTGATCTATTCGGACGCGGCAGACAAGGCGGCGCGCTTCATTATGAACTGCAACCAGAAAAAAATACCCCTGGTTTTTCTGCAAGACGTGACCGGTTTCATGGTGGGCAGCCGTGCCGAACACGGGGGCATCATCAAAGATGGTGCTAAGCTGGTCAACGCCGTAGCCAACTCCGTGGTGCCTAAAATCACCATCATTTTGGGCAATTCCTATGGCGCTGGCAACTACGCTATGTGCGGCAAGGCCTATGATCCGCGGCTCATCGTTGCTTGGCCTTCAGCCAAAATTGCGGTAATGGGAGGGGCGCAGGCCGCCAAAACGTTACTTCAAATCCAAACGGCGTCCATGAAAGCCAAGGGCGCTGAAATCGACGGCTCAACGGAAGAAGCGCTGCTGAAAACAATTACCGAGCGTTATGACGAACAGACGACGCCCTATTATGCGGCGGCAAGGCTTTGGGTAGATGGGGTCATTGACCCGCTGGATACCCGGAAGGTAATTGCTATGGGGATAGAAGCGGCTAACCACGCACCCATCGAAAAACGTTTTAACGTCGGGATAATACAGACGTAGTTCGGGACCGTCTTTTTATTTGTCTGGATTGTTTGTGAAACCAAAATAGAGAACCATGTTGTCAAAAATCAAAAAGGCTTACCAGCTGCTCAAAAGTATCGACTTGGAAGCGTTGGATAAGCTGTCGCAGAAAATAGACCTACCCAAGGCGATGGCGTCTTTTTCAAAGCTGGACGATAAACAACTTAAAGGCCTGATGAAAATGCTGGAGGGCGGAAAGGCTAAAAAGGAATTGCCACCTATCAACGGCGACTTTTACGAGTTGCATCTTCGGTTGAGCGAGGCGGATCGGGCATTGCAACTCAAGGTGCGCGATTTTATGGAGCGCGAAATACGCCCGCTGGTCAACCAATATTGGTTGCGCGATGAATTCCCCTTTGAGATTATCCCGAAATTAGCCGAACTGAATATCTGTGGCCTGACCTATGAAGGGTATGGGTGTGCCGGCCGGTCATCGTTGATGGAAGGTATCATCGCCATGGAAATCGCACGCATAGATGCGTCTGTAGCTACATTCTTCGGCGTGCAAAGCGGCTTGGCCATGGGGTCGATCTACCTGTGTGGATCGGATGAGCAAAAGGAAGAGTGGTTGCCTGCTATGCAACAGATGAAATTGATTGGCGCTTTCGGCCTTACCGAACCGGAAGTTGGATCAGGCGCTGCCGGGGGGCTTACGGTGACCGCACGCAAGACGGACAATGGATGGGTACTCAACGGACAGAAAAAGTGGATTGGCAACGCACCGTTTGCGGACGTGACCGTTATCTGGGCGAAAGATGTCGATGACGGCGAGGTGAAGGGCTTCCTGGTGCGGAAAGGCGCCCCGGGATTTGAGGTGGCGAAAATCAAAGGGAAAATGGCACTGCGTATTGTCCAGAATGGGTTAATTACGTTGACGGATTGTTTGGTGCCTGAAAGCGACCGCCTGCAACACGCCAATTCGTTTAAAGATACAGCCAAGGTATTGCAGCTGACCCGGGCGGGTGTGGCTTGGATGGCAGTAGGGTGTGCGCGCGGTGCCTATGAAAATGCCCTTGACTATACACGTAAACGCAAACAATTTGGCAAACCGATTGCCTCTTTCCAGCTTATTCAAAATCACCTCGTGGAGATGCTCTCCAACCTCACAGCCATGCAAACTTTGGTGTACCGCCTTTCTGAATTGCAGGATGCCGGAATGCTGCGTGATGAACATGCGTCGTTGGCAAAGGTATTCTGTACACTCCGTACGCGCGATATCGTGAGTCGTGCACGGGAGGTGATGGGCGGAAACGGTATCCTGCTGGAATACGATGTGGCGCGCTTTCTGGCCGATGCTGAAGCCATTTATTCGTACGAAGGCACGAAGGAGATCAATTCGCTCATCGTTGGTCGGTCGATTACCGGATTTAGCGCCTTCGTGTAGGGCGTTAACGCACTGAAGCCGGGATAACGCCCGGCTTCAGTGTTCTGCAATAGTACCTGTGAATTACTTCTTGCCTTTTTTGCCTTGCGCTTGCTGCTGGCGCATGTATTCTTCCATGCGTTGCTGGAATTTCGATTTCTTCTGTGCTTCGGGTTTCTTCTTGTTGGCCTCGATGATGGCGAGTATTTTATCGTCATTGATTAGCTGCCGGATAACCAACTGCTGCCCGAAGGTGAATACGGTAGAAAGCAGGTAATAGTAGTTAAGACCGGCAGGAAAGCTATTCAGCACAAACAAGAAGATGAGCGGCATGAAATAACCGATGTATTTCATTTGACCGGTGGCTCCGGAAATGGAATTGTTGTACCACGTCGAAAGCAGCGTGGCGACGGTCATCAAAATACACATTAAGCTGATGTGATCCATGCCGATGAGTGGCAAAGGAGGAAAGGTAATGGGTGAATCATAAGTTGAAAGGTCTTTCACCCAAAGGAGGCTCTCGCCCCGCAACTCAAACAGATTGGGGAAAAAGAAAAAGAATGCGATCGTAAACGGCATCTGGAGCAGCAACGGGATGCAACCGCCTAATGGGTTGACACCGGCCTGTTTGTACAGTTTAAGATACTCCTGTTGCAATAGGGTTGGATTATCCTGTCCTACTTTTTCCTTGATCTGGTCCATCTCCGGCTTAAGTACCCGCATCTTGGCCATCGATACATACGAACGGTAAGTGAGGGGCGACAGGACCAGCTTCAACATGACTGTCAAAATGAGTATAACCAGACCATAGCTCCAGTTGAAACTGTCCAAAAAGGAAAATACAGGGATGGTGATGAACCGGTTGATCCATTTCATCGGCCCCCAGCCCATGTCTATTTGTTTTTCCAGTCCGTATCCATGCGCTTTCAGCACCTTGTATTGGTTCGGCCCGAAGAAGAAATGCATCGGATAGGTGTTGATATCCTGACGGCTGAAATCAAGGCGGAGGTTCGCGGAAAACAACTTTACAATATCACGGTCTGCGCTGGTATATACATTCACCTTGCCGCCGTTGAATCCGTTCTCAGCAACCAGTACGTTGGAGAAAAAATGTTGCTTGAAGGATACCCATTCCACCCGTTCGTCGAGTTGTTCCTCGTCATCCTTCGCTGTATTGAGATGGTCGACTTCCCCATCGGCAAGGGAATAATATAAGGTAGAACGCTGACGTTCGCTGCTCATATCTTTCTCCTTTTGGGAAAGCACGGCTTCCCAGTTGAGTACCAGCTGACTTTCCGTAGGTGCTACCACATCCTGTAACCCTTTCGTGACGACGGTAAAACCGAGGTTGTGGTCATCGCCTTTGATGGAGTAAATGTAGTCAATGTACTTTTCTGGGGCATAGGACAGCCTGAAGGTCACGGACGCAGAGTCCTGCCCTGTCACCTGGATATCACCGCCTTCTGTTGTAAAATAGAGGTCGTTGGTTATGATGTTTTTCCCCGCAGCGGAGAAAAAGAGGCCAAATTTGTTTTGATCGCCTTCGAAGAGCATGAGCGGCCGTCCGTCATAGGTTGTTTCATTCTTCAGCTCAACCGATTTTACGCGTCCGCCCTTGGTACTGATTGCCGCGCGGATATAGTCATTTTCGAGGGTGACAACCCGATCCTCGCCCTGGATGGCATTGCCGAAGGGTCCGCTGAGCAGGGCTGAATCAAGGGCGGTGGTTTGCTGTACCGTGGTGTCACGATCGACTTGCTCAATGCCTGCCCGCGCCCGGGCAAGGGAATCCTGCAGTTGGCGCTCCCGTTTCAGTTCTTCTTCCGAGGGCTGTAGTAAATAAAAGGAACCCGCGATAATAATGAAGATTAAAACGAGTCCTGTGATTGAATTTCTATCCATTTCTTAATATACACTATTTCTGCTTCGCTGCTTTGCTATGCGCCAGGGAAGCGGCTACAAAGCTAACAAAAAGTGGGTGAGGATTTGCAACTGTTGACTTTAATTCGGGGTGGAATTGCCCGGCGACGAAAAAGGGGTGTCCCTTGAGTTCTACAATTTCAACCAGGTTGTTCGCGGGGTTGATGCCCGAAGCAATCATGCCTGCGGCTTCATATTGCGCAAGGTAGTCGTTGTTAAATTCATACCGGTGCCGATGCCTTTCCGAAATTCTGCTCTTCCCATAGATGGCAGCTGCCTTCGTGCCTTTTTTGACTTCACATTCATAAGCGCCCAGCCGCATGGTGCCACCCATGTTTTTCACTTTCTTTTGTGCTTCCATGAGGTGGATAACCGGGTGTTTGGTTTTGGGATCCATTTCATAGCTATTGGCATCCTTGATTTTCAATACGTTTCGGCCAAATTCAACGACGGCACATTGCATACCGAGGCAGATGCCAAAGAACGGTATATTGTGCTCCCGTACATATTGGATGGCAATCAACTTTCCATCCAACCCGCGTTCGCCGAAACCGGGTGCAACCAACACACCGCATACCCGTTTCAACTTTTCGTCAACGTTAGCCGCATTAATACTTTCCGCGGCAATGAGCTTAACCTTGACCTTGCATTCATTGGCAGCACCGGCGTGGATAAAAGCTTCGTTAATGGACTTGTATGCATCGGGCAGTTCCACATATTTGCCTACGAGCGCAATCGTCACTTCCGCTGTCGGATTTTTCAGTTTACCCAGAAACGCTTTCCAACTTTCCAAATCGGGGTCGCTTTTGGTCGAGAGCTTAAGTTTTGCCAGCACAGTTTTGTCCAATTGTTCTTTCAGCATCAACAAAGGAACATCATAGATCGAAGGCGCATCAATGGATTCGATAACAGCATTGGCATTGACGTTGCAAAACAGCGCGAGCTTTTTGCGGATCTCGGCGTTGAGGTGGTGCTCGGTACGGCAAACCAGCACGTCAGGCTGAATGCCATATTCCAATAGGGTTTTCACCGAGTGTTGCGTAGGCTTCGTTTTGAGTTCGCCGGCCGCAGCCAAAAAGGGTACAAGCGTCAGGTGGATAACCAGGGAGTTATTCGTACCCAGTTCCCATCGGAGCTGTCGCACGGCTTCAATAAAAGGAAGTGACTCGATATCGCCGACAGTTCCGCCAAGTTCGGTAATAATGATATCGTACTGACCGTCCTTACCCAAGAGGCACATCCGCCGTTTTATCTCGTCCGTGATATGCGGTACGACCTGTACAGTTTTGCCAAGGTAGGCTCCCTCGCGCTCCTTGTCAATGACGTATTGATAAATACGGCCCGTGGTCACGTTATTGGCCTGTGAAGTGGGCGTATTAAGAAAACGCTCATAATGGCCAAGATCCAGGTCGGTTTCTGCGCCGTCTTCGGTCACATAGCATTCGCCGTGTTCATAAGGATTAAGTGTGCCTGGATCGATGTTGATGTAAGGGTCGAATTTCTGGATGGTCACTTTATAACCACGTGCTTGAAGCAGCTTGGCTAAGGACGCCGAAATAATACCTTTTCCTAACGACGAAGTAACGCCGCCCGTAACAAAAATGTATTTAGTCATGACAAATTCTGGGTGTATTTTATACGTTGTCTACGCCAAAAAAGCTTCGAACATCACGTTTGTGTACGGGATGCAAAGATACGTTTTTTTGTGTAAATGATAAAAAAGATTTTCCTCAGCGGGGATAAACAGGGCGTGGTCTTTGTTATAGCAACAATGTTGTCTTAACTGGTAACTTTCCTATTACGATGGTAGTTTTTTGTTAAAAAACCGAGGTAACCGTCTAATTTTGGTGAAAATCATTCCTTTTTAATGTAAAGCTGTCGCGAGTGGCCTGCGAAATGGCTAAAATAATGCTCATGATTGTTTTATTGTCTTAAAAAAACAAGTGTTATGATGAAGAAACCGATACTTTTCTTTTGTTTTATGCTGGTTTCGGGGCTTATACTGGCTCAAGGGACCTTTCCGGTAAACGGATCGCATGATGAACGCCCGCAATTATTTGCATTGACCAATGCAAACATCGTAGTGAAAGCGGGAGAGATTATCCAAAACGGCACGTTACTGGTAGACGGGCAACGCATAGCCGCATTGGGAAAGGGCCAAGCCGTCCCCAAAGGTTATGTTGTTGTCGATTTGAAGGGCAAATTTATTTATCCGTCATTTATCGATGCCTTCAGCGAATATGGTCAATCCAGGGAGAGCCGGAGTGGCGGCCAACAGGGATTCGGAGGACGGCAGGCTCAGATTTTCGAGTCGACTAAAAATGGCCCTTACGGTTGGAACGAAGCCATACGCCCGGAAGTGGCAGCTAAGGAGACCTTTACCGTCAACCAGCGGCAAAGCGAAGAATTAAAGAAGATAGGATTCGGCGCGGTGCAATCCGTTGTGCGAGATGGTATTGCCCGTGGGAGCTCCGTCGTTGCAACCTTGGCCGATGCCCGTGAAAACGAGGTCATCATCCTTCCGGAAGCGGGAGCACACTATTCATTTAACAAAGGGACGGCACGGACCAGTTACCCATCATCGTTAATGGGGACCATCGCATTGCTTCGTCAAACCTATTATGACAGTCAATGGTACGCCAAGCAACACGATGAATATAATATCTCGTTGGAAGCGTTCAACAAATTGCAATCGCTGCCTCAATTTTTTGAGGTGGATGATATGCTGGATATCCTCCGGGCGGATAGGATTGCGAAAGAATTCGGAAAAAGCTATATCATTAAGACCGGAGGCAATGAATATCAGCGGATTGCGGATATCAAAGCGACGAACGCCAGTTTGATAGTCCCGCTTAACTTCCCCAAGGCATACGACGTAGAAGACCCGGCAGATGCGCGCAACGTGACGTTGGCACAGTTGAAACATTGGGAGATGGCTCCAGCGAATCCGGCTATGCTCGAAAAAGCGGGTATCCGTTTTGCGATATCCCCCGTCGGACTGGATAACCTCCGCGATTTCTGGAGCAATCTACGTGTCGCCATCGCTAACGGCCTTTCTCAGGATTATGCACTACGGGCGCTCACCGAAGTGCCGGCGGAAATGTTAGGGCTTTCGAGCAAGTTGGGAACGCTGGAAAAAGGCAAACTGGCCAATTTCATTATTACCAGCGATTCCTTATTCAAAGACGGTACGGTGATTTATGAAAATTGGGTGCAAGGCAAAAAATTTGTAGCCACAAAAAGTTATGACAAAGCCTTGACGGGAGAATATGCCACGCAATTCCCCAATGTGGGCAACGCCAAATTGTTTGTCAAAGACAATGATGGCAAACTGGAGGCGCATCTGAAAATCGGGTCGGATACAACGGCCACCAAGATGGTTGCCTCCCGAACCGGCGATTTGGTGTCATTCAGCTTCAATCCCAAGGGGCAGCAAGGAAGCACACGCGTCAGTGGTTACATCGCCGAAGGCGACCCGCTGATACTGAAGGGAGAGGTCGTGCAGCCAGACGGCACATCTTCATCATGGGCGGCTACGTATACCGCGGCATATACAGCTGAGACATCAAATAAGGCGCGGCCTGCCGCGAATAAAGTCGTCGCCGAAGGCGATATAATCTACCCGTTTGTAGCCTACGGCAATAAAACCGTACCTGCTTCAGAAACCGTGTTAATTAAAAATGCAACGGTATGGACTAATGAAGCCGATGGGGTCCTGGAAAACGCGGACGTGCTGTTGGCGGGTGGAAAAATCAAAGCGGTAGGCAAAGGACTGTCGGCCGCCGGAGCCACGGTAATCGACGGAACAGGCAAGCATGTCACGCCGGGGATCATCGATGAGCACTCCCACATTGCCATTAGCCGGGGCGTCAATGAAGGTTCGCATTCAGTCACCGCGGAAGTACGGATAGGCGACGTTGTCAATTCGGAAGATGTCAATATCTACCGGCAGCTGGCGGGCGGGGTCACGGCCTCGCACCTGTTGCATGGGTCTGCTAATTCCATCGGCGGCCAGTCCCAGCTTATCAAGCTGCGCTGGGGTCAAAATCCGGAAGGGTTAAAATTTGGCAACAACGACGGGTTTATCAAATTTGCCCTGGGAGAAAACGTAAAACAAAGTAACTGGGGAATTACAGGTAGTCGCTTTCCACAAACCCGTATGGGGGTGGAGCAGGTATTCTACGATGCATTTACACGGGCTAAGGAGTACAAAACACGGATGGCGGCTAATGACCCCACCTTGCGACGGGACCTTACGCTCGACGCACTCGTCGAAATACTTGACAAAAAGCGCTTCATCACTTGCCACTCTTATGTGCAGTCCGAAATAAACATGTTGATGCATGTGGGAGACAGTATGGGCTTCCGCGTGAATACCTTTACCCATATCCTGGAGGGCTACAAGCTGGCAGACGAGATGGCTAGCCGCCAGATTGCAGGTGCCTCCTTCGCCGACTGGTGGGCTTACAAAATGGAAGTGCAGGAGGCGATCCCCTACAATGCATACCTCATGCATAAGCGAAACGTGCTGACGGCCATCAACTCGGACGATGCCGAGATGGCGCGCCGGCTGAATCAAGAGGCGGGGAAAGCCGTAAAATATGGTGGAGCTACGGAAGAGGACGCGCTAAAAATGGTAACACTCAACGTTGCCGAAATCCTCCATGTTGAAGATAGGGTGGGGAGCCTAGCACCGGGTAAGGATGCCGATGTTGTGATATGGAGCGATAGGCCACTCTCCATTTATGCCAAAGCGGAAAAGACCTTTGTAGACGGCGTGAAATATTGGGATATCGAGGAAGATCTTGCTAAACAGCAGGAATTGGCAGCGGAGAAGGCACGGCTTATCCGCAAATCTTTGCAGGCCAAAGGCAATGGAGGCGCCACGCAACGTGCCGTCGCTCAACCCAATATGGAGTACCACTGCGATACTATTGGTGAAATCGGTGAATATGAGGAATACATGGATTAACGGCTTTCAACTTTTAGAGAAAATGAAATCAATTATCACATATATAGCAGGCGTGGCAGCATTCATACTAGCCAGTGGCTTGGCCAGCGCCCAACCAACCATCTATCCCGCGAAAGCGCAGGAACGCCCTGTGGCCATCACGGGCGCTACAATTCATGTCGGTAACGGCGAGGTCATCACGCAGGGTACATTGCTTTTCGACCAAGGAAAGATCACTTACGTTGGCGGCGCAACGACCGTCCCAGCCGAAGCGTTGACCATAGACGCTGCGGGCAAGCACGTTTATCCCGGATTTATTGCGCCGAATACCAACCTGGGGCTTGTGGAGGTTTCATCGGTACGAGCTACAGTGGATTTCGCTGAAGTAGGGGAGAACAATGCGCATGTGCGTTCGTTGATTGCTTATAATACAGACTCCAAGGTCATCAATACCTTGCGTTCCAATGGTATATTGCTCGCGCAGATTACTCCGCAGGACGGTGTTGTATCCGGGCAATCGTCTGTTGTCCAATTGGATGCGTGGAATTGGGAAGACGCCGCTTACAAAATTGATGAAGGAATCCACATCAATTGGCCTACCGTTCGTTTCGGGCGTTTCGGTGGCGGGCCTTCCAATCCCGAGGCGCAAAAAGAGCAGGTGCAGGCGGAAATCGCCCAATTGGAGGGTTACCTCAGTGAGGCGAAAGCGTATGCCGAGTTGGGTGGAGATAAGGTCAGCAATGCACGTTTTGAAGCTTTCAGGGCGGTATTTGCTGGCGATCGCCAAGTATATGTGCATGCAAACAGGGCGACGGATATCATAGCGGCAATTTCAAGCCTGAAGCGTCTTGGCATCAAGCCGGTGTTGGTCGGGGGGACCGAGGCTCATCTGGTGACCGAGTTGCTCAGCGATAATCAAATACCAGTCATCGTCAGACAGTCGCACTCGCTGCCTTATGCAAGCGATGCCGATGTATACCTTCCTTATAAACAAGCAAAGTTGTTGAGCGATGCCGGCATACTCGTTGCATATAGTATTGACGGTTTTTGGCAGCAGCGCAACTTGCCATTCATGGCCGGTACAGCGGCAGCTTACGGAATGAACAAAGAACAGGCATTGGCCACGATCACAAGCAATACCGCGAAGATACTTGGAATCGATGATCGCACAGGCACCCTTGAGGTAGGCAAGGATGCTAATATCATCGTGTCCAGCGGCGATGCGTTGGATATGCTCGGTAACGATATCGAGCGCGCGTTTATACAAGGGCGTGACATCAATCTGGATGATCTGCACAAGCAACTCTTTGAACGCTACGAATACAAGTACGGATTAATTGAAGATAGGTAATCCATCTTCAGTGCATAGCAACGAAGCGGCAAGCTTTCAACCGGACTCCAGCACGTCCAATACACGTTCGTCTGCGTTTCCAACAAGAATGCTTGCCGCACTGTTTTGGTATGTGTTTGTTTCTTAGATTGATTATAAATAAGCGGTCAATTGTTTTATATTTGCTGAATGAAAACACGGTATTATAAAACGTTGTCAGTCGTTGTGTTGGCACTGACTGTCATCAAGGCACTTCATGCCCAGGAAGTAAAAACAGTAAGCAACATCGATGCATCGGCCAAAACCGCTTATTTTAGTTTTGCGACCGGGAAGGAAGTCGCTGAAGGGTCCCAAGATTGGGATATCGCATTCAACCGTACGACCATCCTGGTCAACGGCGGCAGTAGCGGCAAGGGAGGTGCAACGGCCTTGCTGTTGAAAGATACGTCGTTTGAAACGGTGACGACAGCTCCCGAATCCGGCTTTAAGGCAGATACGGAGAGCGAAAAAGCAATACCGACGGGAAGCGGCAACGGCTGGTACGAGTACGACATGAGTGACCACAGCATCAACCCTATTCAGGGGCGTATTTTGATAGTCAAGACATCATCCGGCAAATACGCCAAGGTAGAAATCCTGGGTTACTATAATAAGTCCAACCACAATGCTGCAAGCTATTCCTTCCGGTACAGTTTTTTATAAAAAAAAGAAGCTGCCGATTGGCAGCTTCCTATAATATCTAGCATGTTCACGTGTGTTAAACCCTCTTGGATTTAATACGAGCGGCTTTACCAGTAAGACCACGCAGGTAGTATAGCTTCGAGCGGCGTACTTTTCCGTAGCTGTTTACCTCAATTTTTTCAATGTTTGGCGAGTTTATGGGGAAAATACGCTCAACACCTACGCCGTTGGAAATCTTACGTACCGTAAACGTCTGATTGGCGCCGATGCTATTGCGTTGGATGACAACACCTTGGTAAACCTGAATACGCTCTTTGTTGCCTTCCCGAATTTTATAGTGAACGCTAACAGTATCCCCAGCCTTAAATGCGGGAACTTCGTTATGTGTTACCGCCTGCTCTTCTACAAATTTTACTAAATCCATGATTTTGAGTAATTAATGACGATTATTATCCCGTAAAAATCGAGCTGCAATATTAGTGATTATTTTCTGAATATAAAAACCGTTTTTAAAAAAAGAAATATGAAGTTATTTTTGGAATTTGGATTTAATTTTTACCTTTGCAAACCCTTACGGGAACGGGGTGTAGCGTAGCCCGGTATCGCGCCTGCTTTGGGAGCAGGAGGTCGTAGGTTCGAATCCTGCCACCCCGACCGAGAAGCCCACAACGGCGGTCAAAACCCCTTTAATCATATGATTAGAGGGGTTTTTCGTTTTTTCTTCCTTAATCTGTTCAAGTAAAACCAAAATCCGGATGGTGAGGTTGCTCTATCCGCAAGTATCATTGGATATTGGGACGTAAGGCAATCCAGGGAGCAGGCAGAGCGGACAAAAGAAAAGCCTTAAAGACTGAAACAGCAAAACAATAGGAATTTATATAATACAAAAGGGGCCGCCTTTTTAGACAGCCCCATTTTCTTTAATGAGACTTTTTAGACAGCCCTTTTTTTAATTTTTTATTCCTTGTTGATAATGAAAGTTTGCAATACAACGGAGGATATTACAAAGACCAATCCTATATAAAACGAGAAATTTACTTCTTTGCTCTCTCCGAAAAATAGAAATGCAACAATGATAGCGTAAACAGGTTCAAGGTTCATACTCAGATTTGCCGTAAATGCAGAAATCTTTTTAAATGCTTCTGTAAGGAAAACATATACTAATACAGTGCAGAAAAGTGCAAGCATTAACAAATAAGAACTATCCCTAAAATCGGGAATAAGGTTTTCAGAGGGAAAGAAATACAGGTAAACAGGCAATGAAACGCCCAAACCCACCGTACCGCCAATCATTTGGTAATAATTGATGAGTTTACTGTCATAATGTTCCACCAATCGCTTGTTATAAACTGAATAGAGTGTATAAAAAAAGGGGGAAATAACACCTAAAGAAATACCCAGTTGATAGGAAGTGTCAAAATGGAAAATTAGACCTATGCCAACAATGGTTAAGGCGCTTAATAAAAATTCTGACAATCTGAATGGTGTTTTGTTGACTAAAGGCTCTAAAATAGCCGTAAAGAAGCTTGCCATACAATAACAAACTACACCAATCGAAATATTGGAGTATTTGATGCCTGCAAAAAAGAATACCCATGATAATGTGAGGAGTATTCCGATTTTAGCGATGTTGAATTTTTCTTTACGCCCAATATTTTTGTTTACCCTAAACAACTTTAGTGCAAAAAACAGGATGACCGCGGAGAAAAATACCCTGTACCAAGTAAGCAATCCCTCATTAAGCGATATTAGTTTTCCGAAAACAGGAGAAAAGCCGAGAAATAGCACGGCGGTGTGCAATAATAAATATGTTTTTTTCATTAAGAATTGTCGTTAATATTTAATTGAGAATTTGAAGCATAAAAATCCTGCTCGATGTAACATCGATATTATACTTCTTTGAAATTTCCAAGAAATATTAAACTATTGGGGGCGGAAGACAATTCTTGATATTCATATTCTATTTAATTGATGCAAATATAGCAAAAGCTTATTATGCTTGCTGTACGCATAGATTAAGTAAAATCTAATGACTTCATAAATACCAAAGGATGGGAAACACCACCGCTCTTGGTTTTTTGGATGTGATAGTAGGCTACTTAGGCGCTGCAAACCGAATCTATTATGGCGATAAAAGCTTGAAATACGGTAATTTTGATGAATTTGGGGATTCGACAGCAACAAGTTCAATTGCAGTGGGTGATTTAAACGAAGATGGTATTATGAATATCGTTGAAGGGAATGTTGAATCTGTAAATCGTGTTTTCATCGGAAATGTACATCGCACTTTCGAAATACAAAATCTTCGAGAGGATTTAAACGACGATACTTATCATGTGGAAATTGGGGATTTACACAATGATGGCCTGTTAGATATTGTGAAGCTAATTCCGATGCATGGAATCTTTACTATTACACGATTCCTAAAAAATAATTGTTTTCATCTGTATAGCTCCATTAAAATGGCAATATTTGTACTAATCATTGGCAAACATATATCTGAGCAAACAATCCGCTTATTCATGGCATACCAGTGGGGAAGTGCTGGGGCAGGCTTCCGCTGCCGCAATAGCCGCTACCTGGGCCAACCAAGCGCTTCGCTGACTTTCGTCAGCTTCGACGATGGGCCCTATGAATGTGGTAGATACCGGCGCTATACCGCACAGTTCCAAGGTGCCCTTTTTTAGCTGCGTGAAGCCCGTATTGTCGTAGTCCAGTTGGTAGGCCGTTTCGGTCATGTCTGAGGTGCAGATAATCCGGGCGGAGCGCCCGTGTAAAAGCCCCGACAATTCGTTACGTTCGTTTACCGAATACGTTATCCCCGGAAGGAAGACCCGGTCAATAAAGCCCTTCATCACGGCCGGATAGCTCCACCACCATAAGGGGTGTATCCAGACCATATGATCCGACCACTGGATTTTTTCAATGGCCTGCAACAAGTCGGGTTCCAGGTGGCTGCGCTTCCGGTAGCCGTAGCGGAGGTTCGGATCGAAGTCAAGCTCGCCTAAGGCCAGGTATTCCACGGCAGCGCCCTGGCGGGACGCGGCTTCAATATACGTGCTGGCGATGGCGCGGTTGAAGCTTTCAGGGTCGGGATGCCCGTTGATGATCAATATTTTTCGCATCTTTGGTACGTGTTAAAGATAAACAAATAACTGTAGGTCATTTGACCTAAAAACAAAAATAGGTCATTTGACCTACATTGGCAAGGAAAAAATTAAATCCGCTGATAAATAACGCGATGACAAAGCGAAGCGACCGTACGAACGGAATTATTGAGGCGACAGTACAGCTGTTGAAAGAGGAAGGGAGCGAAGGGCTGACCTTGCGCAAAGTGGCCGGTAGGTGCGGTATCACGTTGAGTAACCTGCAATATTATTACCCGGGCAAAACGGCCTTGCTCCAGGCAACGGCAGACCATTTTTTCCGGACCTGCGAGGAGCAGATATTAGCTGAGCGCGCCGAAGCGCTGAACGGAGATCCTGCGTCGTCGCATGTTTTCCTGAAAAGGCTGCTGACGTTGCTGATCGTGTGTGAGCTGGATGAGTTTTACAATGCCGTCTTCCGGGAGTTGTGGGCGTTGGCGATCCGCGATGCCGCATTGGGTGCTGCGTTGCGTACGTACTACCGGCGGTATGCCGCCTGGATGGTGGATATGATTGCCGAGTTATTCCCCCAGGCAGATGCTATCGTCAGCTTACTGATCCCTTATGCGGAGGGCTATGCGTTGGTGGGTGAGTCCATGCCGCTGGATCGCGAAGAGGTGGTGTCCTTATGGTACCAACTGATCACGGCCTTGCCGGATAATCCGTTATAGTCCGAGTACTTCGTCCAGAGTCGACGAGCCTTATCCAGCGAAAGTATGCGGTAAGCACGGCCAAATGTGCCTAAGCAGCGTCCTGTAGAAGATTAGTATATTTGTGCTGCAATACTAGTCGTCGTGACGACAATAATTTGTGAAATGGAGTTATCAGAAAAAGTAGCTATAGCAAGAAAAAGAAAGGGGCTTACCCAGGAACAATTGGCCGATTTAGCAAATGTTACAGTTCGTACCATCCAGCGTATAGAACGTGGTGAGAGCATTCCGAGAGCGTTTACCATTAAGACTTTGGCAAAGGCTTTAGGTACAAATTTCGAGGACTTAGCTAATAACGAGACTCAAAATGATAGTTCCCCAAACGTTTCAGCAGTCGTTCAAAATAACTTTAACCCCGATAACGAAAGGCACATTCTCAAAATCCTTTGCTTGTCATGTTTTAGTTATCTTGCAATCCCGCTTGTACATTTTATAATTCCCATTTATTTGTTGAAACATTCAGGTAGTAGCAATACGCTGACAATTAATCTTGCGCGTGTAGTTATAAGACGGCAGATTTATTGGGCGATCGTACATTCTTTTTTATTGCTACTTACGTTAGCTTATAACTTTATTAATGCCGTCTATTTTGAAGCATCATATCTGTTACATTATTTATGGCCTTTTTTTACAATGTATATTTTAAATGCCTTCATCATTATGCACAGCTTGATAAGGATAAATAACACAACTTATTCCCCTGTTTTTAGCGTCTAAAGCACTGGTTATTAGCTAATGTCAGGTTAATGTCGGGTAAATTACCGATTGTTGACTTCATTTAAGGTCATAGCTTTGCATTAAACAAATAATGCAAACCAAAATGAGGCTTTTTAAAAAAACATTATTAGCAATAGTATGATACTCCCTATTTGCTGGACAACTTTTGCACTAATTTAAGATATAATCACGACACATTTTTGATTATCTGATAGAACCTTTCGTCGGGTGTTATCCGGCCGATCGATTTATGCCTTCTCTCGGTATTGTAGAAGCATACATAATCCTTTACCTGCCGATATAGATCGACCCCACCGTTTGGTGGATTCAGATAGATTTTCTCCCTTTTGAGCGAACCCCAGAACCGTTCGATGTAGATATTGTCCAAAGCCCGGCCCTTACCGTCCATGGATATTTTCACCTCATGCTTTTTAAGTGCTTCGATGAATACCGAGGATG
>NZ_FUYS01000006.1 GCF_900168055.1 Parapedobacter luteus | reverse complement strand
GTGCGCTTCGCCATAATGGGACACCTCTTTGGTGTTAAGGTAATGCAGCCCGATGATTTCCTGTAGCTTGAGTTTGCGGAGCAGGGGCACCTTGCTGGTCAACAACGTAGACAGATTGTACTCACCATGTGCCTCCGCGAAATTTTCCGTTGTGCTATGCTGGTAATAATCCAGCAGCAGGAACGTACTCAGTTGCTGGTCGCTGATGAGCGTACGCGTACCGTTGAAATGGCGGTAATCCGTGTAGTACAGTTGTTTGCTGCTCAAAAACGTGCCGGCGATAAGGTCGACGGACAGCTGGCCGTACAACCCCATAGCAATTTGTGTTTTGTACAACCGGGCTATCAGCAAGTCATAAGCTGCGTCGGCCCCGAAAACCCCTGGTATGGCCTTGGTGTAATTTAGCGATAGCGTGGGCCATTTGGATGGCAAGTATACCCGCCTGTTCGGATAGGTTTCGTACCGCGTGCCAAAGTCGTAGCTGACACCCAACGAGACCTTAAACGCCTGGTTTTCGTCAAATAGTGGTATGTCTTCAGCGGGGACAAACGGATTGTTTGAGGTTAGGTACTGTTTATTGCGCTCCCAGAAGGTGTAGTCGGTGCTGTTGGGCAACCAAACGCGGTTTTCCCATATCGCCGAAGCGGACAACTTCACATTCGCAGGCAGCGTATATTGCCAAGAGGCCCCGCCGAAGGCGCGCTCATACACTTTCATGTAGTTGCGGCCGAAGAAGGTGGTGCTGATGGTGTTAAATAGTGGCGGCAGCGAGCCGCGGTTGTTCAGGTCCTGCACGGTGCTGCCCCCATAGAGCCCAAAGGTGCTTTTCCCCCACGGAAACGACGTGCCCAGATAGCCGTTGAAGCGCTGGTTGGCAAAGCCGTAGCGGACATTGCCGTATAGGGTGAAGCTGCGGTTGCGGACGGTGTCTACCTGCTTGACATATTGAGCACCATAATGGAGTGCCAACCCTTCCACACTGTTGAAGAGCAGCGACGTGGCAAGGCCATCGAACGAAAGGCGCCAGCGTTCTGCACGATTACGGTAAGTATACCCCCCCGCGAGAAAGCCCATAGGTTTAAACCGGTTGGCCCGTCTATCCACCGAGTCGAGGTATTCCTTTGATTCACGCCGCCGTTGTATGCTGTCTTTGCGGACATAATCCAACTCTTCCTCCTCCGTAAGCAGTAAGGGGCGGTGTGCTGCCCAATAGTCAGCGTCCCGCTTATTGACACCCTCCGTAATGCGCAACGCTTCGTTGAAAAGGCGCTTTTTGATGGTGGGCTGCAGGTTGTAATCGCTGTATACCGCGGCGAAGTAGCCGCCTACGCGAAAGCCCAGCAACCCACCCACGAAATCGAAGCGGATACTTGAGGGTTGCCATTGCTGGTTTTCGAGCGGGATAAATTCCTGCCTGATGCTGAGTGTATCGAGGATATTGACGCTCGATTCCTTCGTGAGCTGGAGGTTGACCCCATAGATGCGCCAAGAGCCATCTATGATGTAAATGTCGCCCGCATAGAGCGGTTCCGCCTTGCGACGGGGGATGACCTGTATTTTGTTGATCGTAAGTCCGTTTTCTTCCGTGGTCCCTGACAGGCGATAGCGGTAGTAATTCAGTGCGTTGTCAGCGATGGGCGATACAAATGGCCGTGCGCTCAGCCCTTCAATAATGGGCTGATGATTTTCGTAAAAGTTCAGCTTTAAGTCGGCTGCCCGGTTGAAGCTGAACGCTTGGTTGTTGCCCGAAAATTTGGAGCTGATCATCTCCTCATGGAATTTATCCGGCGGCTGCACGGTGATGCGGGATTCGGATTCTGAGAGGTATACAATGCCGGTCCGGTTGGAGTCAAGCCCCATCTCCCGCGCCACCTGATCGACATCAAACCCCAAGAATTTCTTCGGCGCCTGCAATAGGCGCTGCACGCCTTTGATATACACCTTGGCAGTGTAAGGTGAGGCCTCATTCAAGTGCTTCTTGCGGTTGCGGATAGCCTGCCGGATAATGGCATAAGCCGGATCTTCTCCATGGCCGATGACCACCTCGTCCAGCAGGTAAGCCTCGGTGTGCAAGGCAACAGTGAGGTGTGTGTCGCGGGGTACCGTCACCTGTTGGGCGGCCTGCCGGTAACCAACGGCCCGAATGAGCAATGTGTGCTCACCGGACGGCAGCTGAAGCTTGAACACTCCTTCGCTGTTAGCCGATGTACCGGTGGTGGTGTTCGCTTTATAAATGCTGGCAAAGGGTACCGGCTGGCCGTGTTCATCCCTGACCTGCCCGCTCAATGGATACGTTTGGGTATGGGCGGGTAAAATAAAGCAATAGGTGAAGATGGTGGTGACGGCGATGATTTTCAGCATGATACGGCAATCCATATAGGTGATCGGTTATGATTCTGACGTCCAAACTTACGAAACGTTACATCGTTATCGTTGTTAAATTGTGTTAAGTTTGCTTACTTTGCGGTTACGATGGATATGTTCGATGACATATTGACGAGCTATCTGGAGCGGACGTGTGATGCTGAGCCTGCTTTATTGCAGCGCATCAACCGGGAGACCTACCTCAAGGAAACGAGGCCTCACATGCTGTCGGGCCATTATCAAGGGAGGTTCCTCGCGCTGCTGAGTAAGCTGGTCGCACCCCGTTATGTGCTGGAGGTGGGCACGTTCACCGGCTATGCGACGTTGTGTCTTGCGGAAGGCCTTGCGCCGGGGGGCGAAATCCACACCATCGACCATAACGCAGAGCTGGAAGCCCGTGTCCGTGGGTATTTTGAGCAATCCCAATGGCACGATGCTATTCATTACCACATTGGCGATGCCGCCGCCGTTATCCCCGAGTTGTCAGGCCTTTTTGATTTCGTTTTTATCGATGCCGATAAGAAAAACAATCACCTGTATTATGAGCTTGCACTCGAAAAAAGCCGTAAGGGCGGCTTGATTTTGATTGACAACGTACTTTGGAAGGGGAAAGTGGTGATGGATGCCGGCGATCCCCAAACCCAGCAATTTGTTTCACTGAACGAACGGCTTGCAGCCGATGAACGTGTAGATAAACTGATTCTTCCCATTCGCGACGGGTTGTTTCTGTTGCGTAAGCGGTAAAGGGAAGCTAAAACCATACGATATGAAAGGAATAAACAAGACGACCATTGCCTTATGCCTTGCCATGTGGTTGACCGCAACGTCAGCTATACACACGATAGCCCAAGAATCACCCCAAGCTTATATCGAACAATACAAAGATGCAGCCATCCAGCATATGGAAGAACACGGATGCCCGGCGAGCATCATCTTAGCTATAGCGATGCATGAGAGCGCACACGGTACCAGTCGCGTCGCCCGCCACCTCAACAACCACTTCGGTATTAAGGGGCCGAACGACAGTAAGGAAATCCGTTCGGCCTACAAGGGGTATTCGTCGGTAGAAGAATCCTATCAGGATTTTATCGATTTTCTGAAGCGCCGCAAGCGTACCGTGGAGCTGTTCGACTTGTATGAGCCTCATGAATACCAAAAGTGGGTGCAGGGCATAGCCCGTTCCGGGTATGCGCACAGTACCTCTTGGTCATCCAAGGTCATCAACATCATCCGGAAATACAACCTGCATGAGTTGGATAAAAAACCAGAAGGAATGGTACTTGCTGCAGCTGAAATGCCGGAGGAAGCAGCGTGGTACACGGTAAAACGAGGAGACACCTTATATGACATCGCCCGGAAGTATGGCACAACGGTACAGACCATTCAGCGCAACAATGGGCTGACCGACTCGCGGTTGCGCATCGGACAACAATTGCTCCTCTAAATGAAAGGATACCTATACGCCATTCTCGCTGCCGTCTTCTTTACTTCGTGCCTATCCAAGCATGAAGTGCTTCAGAACCCGCGCGTGAGCAGCCGGCCGGTACCGGCGCGGCCAGCTCAGCCGGCACGCAACGCTCCTACCAAACCTGCACAGCCGGCCGCTTCCTACACCAGCACATCCGGTTACGAATACATTGAGCGATATAAAGATATCGCCATTGCTGAAATGGAGCGGTATGGTATTCCGGCAAGCATTAAGCTGGCGCAAGCTTTACTCGAATCCGGAAACGGCAACAGTACACTGGCCCGCGAAGCAAATAATCACTTCGGCATCAAGTGCACTCCGGAATGGATAGGGGGGAAAACCTACAAGGACGATGATCGGCATAACGATTGCTTCAGGGTATACGAACACGCGGAAGAGTCGTTCAAAGACCATTCGCAGTTTTTGCTGCGGAAACGCTACGCGGCGCTCTTTGAACTCGATAAGGACGATTACAAGGGATGGGCGAAAGGCCTTAAATCCGCTGGTTACGCGACGAACCCGCGATATGCTGATCTGCTGATCGACCTCATCGAACGTTACGAACTGCATCAGTACGACCGGCCCGAAAGCCGCACCGCCAAAATCGAACGTGAAAAAGTAGTCCAGACTGAAATCGTCGAAAATAAACCAGAAGAGCTCCAAGTCGCGCAGGCCAAGGCGCCGGTACGTATCGATATCCATGAGGTCAAGCAAGGCGATACGCTGGCTGCTATTGCCCGTAAATATGGCATGTCCACGACAGATCTGATGGATCTAAATGGGCTGAAAACCGAATCGCTGTTTGTCGGCCAGCTTATCTTAGTGTCACAATAAGCTATCACCATCTGCAAAATGGTGTTAAATTTTTCGCCAACTGCAAACTTAACTGTAGTTTTACGACAGTGAAATGTTTGGTTCGTTTTCTATCCGGATTATTCTTGGGCGTATGGAGTCCCGGCTTCACGATGGCGCAAAACGCCGTAGAGGGTATTGTATTTGATAAGCATACGAAACAGCGCATATCTCAGGTATACGTTTACAATACCGCCAACGACGAAGGAGGGTACAACAACACGCGTGGTGAATTTTCCATCCAGGCCTCACCCGGCGACATTCTGATCGCTGCGGCCAAGGGCTATCATCCCGATACGTTGATGGTAAAAGATAAAAAGATCGTGCTGTTTAATATGGAGCGTTCCACAATATGGCTTGATGAAGTATCGGTCATTGCGCGGCGTAGTCCCGAGGAGCGGCTGGAGGAGAATAAGCGGGAGTATAGCACGGCCTATAGCCGGGGAGATGCGGGGTCGATTTTTTCGGTGGGCCCCACGGGAGCAGGATTGAGCATCGATGCATTATACAAGCTCATCAGCCGGGAGGGTAAAAACTCACGCAGGCTTCAGGAGATTATCGAGCAAGATTACCGGGAAACGGTCATTGACTACCGGTTTACCCCTGAATTGGTAAGTAGCATTACCGGCCTTAAAGGCGAGACCTTGGCTGATTTCATGCGCCAGTACCGGCCTTCTTACTATTTTGTGCTCAGCGCCAATGATTATAACCTCGCGTTTTATATCCGCTCGTCGCTGGTTCAGTACCGGCAAAACCCTGCGGCCCGGCGATTACCCCCGCTTCCTGAAACGGAGAAATAGGGAGGTGGCATCTTTGGATACGCGGCGCAACTGGGAGACTTGCTCCGCTCGTCCCCCTAGGTTGCTTATGCGCATCCAAGGATGCCTTAGAGGAAGAAGGGAAAGCACACACGGGTGCGCGGGAGCCCTAAGTGGAGCAACGGCGCAAAACTAATTTGCTAAGCGCGAAATCGAAGGAGAAATAGGTCGCTTAATGAAAAGCAGCACGATATTTGCTAATTTAGCGGCAGCTATGAGACAACAGTTTTACTTTTTGCTTACACTCCTGCTTTTGGGCGTTTCGATAGGAAACGCCCAAATCTATGATTTAGACGAGTTGCGGCGCAAGCCGGATTCCAACAGCCTCAAAGTCGAACGGCCGGAATTGGATATACGTCCGGTTACGTTGCCTGTATCCGCCTTGGATTTGCAGGTGATCTACTGGCGGCACTGGTCGTCCTTTGGTATCAACGCCAACCAGGCATCGTTCAGCGAAAACTGGCAGTCGGGAGGTGTCAACTCCATCTCGGTAGGGGCTCTGATCAATCATAAGTCCGATTATACGCGCAACAACACCAACTTTGTCACCGAGCTGAACCTGCAATACGGAAAGATGAAAAACAGGGATCAGCTGCCCCGGAAAAACAACGACCGGATTTTTTGGGACAATAAGCTTTCATTGAGGATAGCCAAACACTGGTCGCTGTTTACGTCGCTCACGTTTGAAAGCCAGTTTGATATTGGCTACCATTATGGTGTAAGTTCCAGTGGCCAAGATAGCATCACGGGTGTGCGTTCCAATTTCATGGCTCCAGGCTACCTGACCGAATCACTTGGTATCGAGTATAAGCCGGACAACACTTTTTCCCTGCGTATCGGCACAGGCACGGCTCGGCAGACGTTTGTGTGGGACGACAACGTGGTGCCAACGGCGGGCGACGGGTCGCGGTATGGGGTCGAGCCCGGCAGACGCTTCCGCAATGACCTGGCGTTCCAGCTCACGGCCAACCTGGATCGCAACATCGGGCAAAACCTTAATCTTAAGAGCCGTTACAACATGTTTGCCAACTATGAAGAGCTAAACGATCCGGCCCACCGCCTGGATGCGACGCTCATCGCTTCGGTCACCAGGCTGATCAATGTGTCGCTTACCGGTATCTTGGTGTACGATAGTCGCCAGCATACCGACATTCAGACGAGCCAGACCCTGGCACTGGGCCTGCTTTATAAAATCCCAAAGTAAATTAGCCTATAAAAATTTCACTATATAAATTTAAACAGGCTCTTCGTGTGTATGGCAAAAGCAAGCATTCCTCCCGTACGTACCGTCATTTATATTGTGTTTGCAGGGCTTGTTCTTTCGGCGTGCAGCACTGATCGCTATGCGAAAACCAACAAACTGCATAAACAGCAATTGAAGGCGCTTACCGAGCAGCTGCGGCAGCCATTGCCTTACGCCACAACCCGCCTGGTGGTCTCGTATGACACCGCTGGCAACACCACGGTCTTAGAAGATCAGCAGGCAAAGCGTGACGCCCATTGGGTTGGTGCCATTCATTTCAACCTGCGTAAACCCAACTACGTTATTATCCACCATACCGCGCAAGACAGCCTGGCGCAGACGCTGCGCACTTTTACGGTGCCCCACTCGGAAGTGAGCGCCCACTATGTGATTGGCCGTGACGGTGAGGTGTACCAGCTGCTCAACGATTATGTGCGCGGGTGGCATGCAGGGGCCGGCAAGTGGGGCAGCGTGACGGATCTCAATTCGGTATCATTGGGTATCGAATTGGATAATAACGGAAATGAGCCATTTCCCGAGGCTCAACTATACAGCTTGCTGAATGTGTTGGATACGCTCAAACGGAAGTACAACATCCCTACCGCTAATTTTATCGGGCATTCCGACATTGCGCCTGCCCGGAAGGTCGACCCCAGTGCTTTCTTTCCCTGGAAACGGTTGGCTGAACGCGGATTTGGCCTTTGGCCGGATAACGAGCTGGTGGAGCCACCGGAACATTTCAATCCCGTGGATGCCCTACGCATCATCGGCTACGACACATCCAATCTGGATGCCGCCATCGGCGCATTCAAGCTACATTACGTCCAAACCGATGTCAGTCCCAAGTTGACGGACTACGACCTCCGTGTATTGTACAGTCTGTACCGGAAACTCTGAAAAAGCAGCGCGAACAGCACGACGCCGGCGCAACCTACCAAATTAAGCCAGAGGAAGGCCATGGCATCGGACCACCACAGGGCAATGACGATAGCTTCGGTGAGGATGGCTGCCCATAACACAGCTCTGCCACCCGCTCGCTTGACATAGAAAGCCACGACGAAGATGCCGAGTATGGTGCCATAGAACAGCGAACCCAGGATGTTCACCGCCTCCAGCAGGTTACCCAATTTGCTCGCATATAGGGCGATGATGACGCAGAATATACCCCAAGCCAGGGTAAACGCCCGCGATGCGGAAAGGTATCCGCGCTCGCTGGCTGTCTTACTGACAAAGCGCTTATAAATGTCGATGACCGTTGTGGACGCTAAGGAGTTGATGGCACTGGCTGTAGCGCCCATGGACGCCATAAAAACGATGGCTACCAACAAGCCGATGAGCCCTTTGGGGAAATTTTCGGTGACGAAAGACAGGAAGATGTAGTTGTTGTCATTCGTGTCGGCCAAGCTGTCGTTTTCCTGCATCAACGCTATCAAATCCTGCCGCACCTCCTTCGCCTGTGCGTCGGCATGGCGTAGCTGTTCACGTACATCGGCGATGACCGCTTCATCACCCTGGTCAAGCGCTTCGGTAAGCCGGTGTATCTGCTGCTGCTTTTCGCGGAAGATCAATTCGTGCTCGGCCTTCAGTTCGTCTACCTGGGCAGCGTATCCGCTGTTTTCGATTTTATTGAGCTCATACTTATTGAAAAAGATGGGGGGGCTGTTATATTGATAGTAAGCAAACACCAATATCCCAATGAGCAGTATGGCAAACTGCATGGGCACCTTGAGCAAGCCGTTCATCAGTAAGCCGATGCGGCTATCGCGGATGGAGGAGCCCGTGAGGTACCGCCCTACTTGGCTTTGGTCGGTGCCGAAGTAAGAAAGTTGCAGGAAAAAGCCACCGATAAGGCCGCTCCATAAGGTGTATTGGTTGTTCCAGTCGAATGTCAGATCAATGGCATTCGCCTTGCCCGATTTGCCTGCAATATGCAACGCTTTTCCCAAGCCGATATCGCCTGGCAGCATGTATACAACCAATACGCCGGCCGTCAGCAGCCCGCCGAAAATGATGGTCATTTGCAGCATCTGGGTATATGATACCGCCTTCGTGCCGCCATATACCGTATAGAGTACGACCAAGGTGCCGATAAACAAGGTGGTATAGACCACGTTGATTTGGAGGATGCTGGATAAAATAATCGCGGGTGCATAGATGGTGATGCCCGTGGAGAGCCCTCGTTGTATCAAAAACAGCAGCGCTGTGAATGCACGTGTGCGGACATCGAATCGTTTTTCCAGAAACTCATAGGCCGTAAAGACCCGCAGGCGGTGAAAAATAGGCACGAAGGAGATGCTGAGCACGATCATGGCTAACGGTAAGCCAAAGTAAAATTGCACGAAACTCATGCCCGACGAATACGCCAGTCCGGGTGCGGAAAGAAAGGTGATGGCGCTGGCCTGCGTGGCCATCACGGATAGTGCTACGTGGTACCAGGGCAAAGATTTGTTGCCCAGCAAATACCCATCGATATTCCGGATACCCCTGCTTTTGTATACGCCGTAAACGACAATCAGTAACAGCGTGCAAAACAATACCGCCCAGTCCGTCGTACTCATTCGAAATAAACGGTGAACAAGTAAAACAGTAGGATTAATACCAGCAACCAAGCGGCTACGATCCAGTAAAACCGCTTCCAGTTGCGCACAAAGGGAGGCAGTCCCTTATCGGTCATGCTCGCGGCCTTTGAGCAGGTTGCCAACGAAGAAGCCGGCAAATGCTAGCCCTATTACCGCACCAATAAGGGCGGCAAGAACGCTTTCCTGTATGAAGCCGCCAGTCAAGCCGCCAAACAGTGCGCCAAGCAGGTAGAAGTAGTTGTTAACCTTTGTGTCCTTCGTGGGCTCTTCAATATGTTTTTCCATGTTCAATTAATATAGCTGTTTGATCAATTGGGTTTTGCAAGCAAATTTACAAATAATCTATATGCGCCCGGCACGCCGGCAGGCAATTGCCTGAAAAAAGCCAGGGATGTATAAACAAAGTTACCTTTGCCGTAAGGCGCTACGAGCAGCGAACCATCGCTGGGCGTTTCACCAGGGTCGGCCATCCGAAGCGGCTGCTCATAATGTTTGTCTGCAACGCCGGCAAAATACAATCCGCGCTCCTGTATCCACCCGTCAAAATCGGCGGCCGTAATCTTGTTCGGGTAGTTCAATATCCGGCTATCAGGGCTTAGGATGGTTACGGGCGCTGTCTCATCTGTTACCCGGTTGCGGGAAAGCTGCAACGGGTAAGGTCCCAATTCCACGGGTTGCAGCCCGTTGCTCACGTTGTACTGTACCACCAAGGTGCCTCCGTTTTTTACGTATTCCAATAGACGGGGTTGCAAGTGCCGGATACGTTCATTGACGTTGTAGAGCCGTACGCCGGTGATGACGGCATCATACTGGCCAAGCTTTCCCGAAAGAACGTCCTGTTCGGTGAGCACGTCTACCTGCAGCCCGATTTCACGCAGCGCTTGCGGAATCAGATCGCCAGCTCCGGGCAAGTAACCAATGCGGGTAGCCGACACGCCGGTCTCCACTTTGCTGAGGCGCGCAGCCGCGGGGGGGAACCACGTAATGCGGGGAATGTGTTCGTATGCGATGGTCCGAATGGCGTTAGCCTGTGCCGTGGTATCCCCGTATTGCAGGACAACACGTAGGGAATCCGTGAGCGACGTTTGCGGCGCGGGATAGATGGTGAATTTAGCGACAGTTTCTTCAGCCTTGGCCGAAAACGCCAAAGGAAATCGTTCCGGTTCGGCACGCCAACCCCCGGGGAGGTGTAGTGCTGCGGTTGCGGACACCTCTTCTTGGGTGTGCGCGGTAAATACCACTTCAAGCGTTTTGGGTTCTGATCCATTGAATACCAGCGCTTTTTGGCCGAGGTTGGCCGTAATCTTCGGTGCAATAGCAAGTGGCTCATATACCTCGCCACGCACGGGATGCGTGTATTTGTAAACGATTGGGCGCTCGAACGTCAGTTCCTGCCCGTTAATCCGCAGCGCGACAGTTGTCGTGGGATTGTCACTGTTTCCGGGGCGCCCTACGTCCTCTTGGCGGTCCACCACAAAGCGGCCCAGCCCATGCGGCTGGCGCAGCCAGTAAGGCTGCGTGATGGCGGAGGCGTCAAAAACGGAAGACTCCTCATGCAATTCGTTAAACGGAAGCGTGGTGTCGCCTACCGTCACGTCTATGCCGGGCCGACGTACAATGAAAGCTGTGCGGACAGGAATTTGCTCATCCACCGCAAACATGGCTGCAGGGGCATAGCTTTCGAACCATATGCCGCCGCAAGCGAGAATGAGGTCTTTGATTTCAGCTGCCTTTTGTGTTTTCCAATACCCATCGGTTAGCTTTTCCACCTCCTTGAGCAGGGCCAAGAGGTCATTGATGGATTTTTCAGGGTGTTCCATATCAAATCCCTGGTTGATCGTTGCAATCAGCGGCGGGATGTTGTCACTACCTGGAACCCGCTTCCATGTTGTTTCAATCCCGTCGAACAAGTCTTTTTCCGGCGCGTCGCCCCGCAACACTTCAAAACGTTCCACGCTATTGCCTCGCTGGCGGGCCGATCCGAAACCCTGGCTCTTATGGTTTGAGCGGCTTTCTGCTGCAATCTCCCCATAGGACTGGCCAATATACGGGTTATATTCGCCGATATTGGTCAGGAAATGGCTTGAAGACGGAGGCGATCCCTGGAAAAAACTTGACGTATTCCAAAGCAATCGTTTGGCTTGCCATACCGACACCTCGGCGAGCTGTTCCGGAAAGCGCTTTGGATCCGCAGCCGCACTGAAAGCCTCGATTGCCAGTAAGGCAGACGCCTGATGGTGCCCATGGCCGGCCCGTTCGTCCGGCGGGAAGCGTGTGATAATAACGTCAGGCCGGAATTTGCGGATGACCCAAACAGCGTCAGCCAGGATTTGGTCCCGCCCCCAAATGCGGAACGTTTCATCCCATGTTTTCGAAAACCCGAAGTCGATCGCTTTCGAAAAGAACTGTTCGCCGCCGTCTACGCGCCGCGCAGCAAGCAATTCATTGGTGCGGATAAGCCCGAGTTCCTCGGCCTGTTCAGTACCGATAAGGTTTTGTCCGCCATCGCCCCGGGTGAGCGAAAGGTAGCCCGTCCGGTAACGCTTCTCTTTGGCCAGCCAAGCAATCAGCCGGGTATTTTCATCATCAGGATGCGCAGCAAAGTAAAGCACCGATCCGAGGGTATTTAGCTTGTTGATGGCCTGCTTGATTTCGCCGGCATGCTGCGGCTGCATGGTTTGGCCAACGGATGGTAAGGTCGTGGTCAGAAAAATTAGGAGATTGACAATGATTCTTACGTTCATGGCACTAAAGATAGGGCTTTGGGATGAACAAACAAAAGCCGTCCCGACAACATCGGGACGGCTCCTGCAAATTAACAATTAAAAAATCATTTAAATCTTAAAACCGCAGCATTCAATGCTTATGCATAAGCGTGTGGATTATTCCTGCCAACAGATAGAAACGGCTTTAAGAAGTTAACCTTTAACAACGGTAAAGATACGAGATATACCTGACATAAGACCAGCTTTCTGCAACAAGTTTTCCACAAAAGACTCGTTATGAACATCGTTTTGTGGAAAGCCAACGGGCGGACTTACGCCTTATCAATAGCGCCCAGCACGCGTTTCATGAAGGTATTTAGCGCTTCCTTACGTTCCATTCCACCCTTTACGAGCTTATCCACTTCAATCGCACCGTACATGTTTGAAATCAACTCACCGATGACATCAAGTTCCTCGTCTTTCAGCGAGGGCACGTCAGTCAGCGATTCGAGCGTCTCAATGGCTTCGAGCACGTAATCCTGGTCGTTTTGCTCAATGAATTCGACCAGGTGTTTAATTATGGGTAACTTCATTCAGCAATTCAATTAATGGGTCAAATTTATTGGTCTGTACCTGATTTACCAACTGGCCACCCTTAAATGCCGCAAAGGTAGGCAGGTTGCTGACATTGGCCAGCTGCCTGGATTGCGGAAAACGTTCCGCGTCGGCGATGACAAAAGGGATTTGCTCGTTTTCCGAGGCCAATTTTTTAAACTTCGGTTTCATAATTTTGCAATTGCCGCACCAGGTGGCTGAATATTGCACTAATACCACGTCGTTATTTTTTACGATATCGGCGAGGTTATCGTTTTCTAATTCCTGTAACATACTCATCTTGTTTTTTTGTGTAGATCCTTACTGGAAGGGATAAGGATGCCCGAAAAGCCGGATGACGTTTTCGGGCATTTGCCATAATGAGCCTGTGTTAGCTCAATGAAACTTGACTGGCAAGGTAGCTGGCTACACCGTCGCGGGTGGCGTGCATGGCTTCTTTGCCTTCTTCCCAGTTGGCGGGGCATACCTCGCCGAATTTCTGAACGTGTGCATAAGCATCGATCAGGCGGAGGTATTCCTTCACGTTACGTCCCAAGGGCATGTCGTTTACACTTTCATGGAAGACTTTGCCATCTTCGTCGATGAGGTAAGTGGCGCGGAATGTTACATTCGAACCTTCGAAAATGTATCCAAATTCGTCACTTTCCTTTTCTTCACCTTCCAAGATGCCCAATACGCGAGAAAGGTTACGGTTGGTATCAGCAAGGATGGGGTACGTTACGCCCTCGATACCGCCATTGTCCTTTGCAGTGTTTAACCAAGCAAAGTGTACCTCGTTGGTATCGCATGATGCGCCAATAACGATGGTGTTGCGTTTTTCAAATTCGGGCAACGCTTCCTGAAATGCATGCAATTCAGTAGGGCACACAAACGTAAAGTCCTTTGGATACCAGAACAACAATACTTTCTTTCCTTTTTTAGTTGCCTCTTCGAAAACATTGATGGACAAGTTATCGCCGAGGTAATCAATCGCGTCAACTGTAATACTGGGGAATTTTTTTCCTGTAAGACTCATAGTTAATTTGTTTATTTTTTGACGATGCAAAAGTACGCTTTATCTGCGTGAAGCGGTATCGTTTTTATCAATGGCCTATATAAAAAGTTTATGTCAGCTCAATTTTGAAATTTCCATTACATACTATCGGCGAAATTGCACGGCAAAATGACATCCGTCACTTTTCCGTGCCTCATCGGGAGGGCGGAAATCATTTTCAATTATTCGCTGAAAATTGTATTTTTGCCGAGCGTTTAGGCCTCGTAGTTCAATGGATAGAATAGAAGTTTCCTAAACTTTTGATACAGGTTCGATTCCTGTCGAGGCTACAGAAAGGATTGCTTTCAACACATAAAGGGTTGCTCTTTGCGGGGCAACCCTTTGTTGTATAGCCAAGGTGTCATGACATTACTGTTCGGCTCCGAAGAGTCGAATTTTAATCGTCTCTGAGTCTGTGGCTATTGTCCAGCCTGGGATACGCAGCTCGATGCGCTTCAGCCCTGGAATATGACGGTCAAGCTCGAGCGGAGCGGGATCCAGTGAGACGACGGAAAATCGGAGATGTGGGTGAGAAAGGTTTTGGATACGCAACTCCTTACCCGCCTGCCGGAGCAGCATTCCGTCCGGTTGGAGGATGATATCTGCAGTCGTCATGAGTTGCCAGGTTATCTCTGTTGTTTTTTCGGAAGGTACGATTTTATCCTCAATGGTCAGTGAGGCCGGACTATCTTTGATGAAACGCCGGTGAGCCGAGGTCAGTAAATCACCGAACGCTGCGGTGAGATCTACAGTGGCCTCGGGCATGGGGCCATCCTTGAAGTCGGTGATGGTAGCCATTCCGTCTACACGATGTAACTGGCCATTGACACTCAGGGTGCTATGTCCAAAATTATTTTTGGTGAGCAGTGTCCAACGTGCACAGTCCTGACAACTTCCCCAAAGGTCAAAACCTGTTTTTTCGAGTTCCTCATAGCCCTGGTTGCCGGGGTCTATCGCCCAACGTACTCCATCCAATTCGAATATGAACGAACCCCCATCCATGTTGCCGTGGTTGACCTTGCCGTAGCCCCCTTTACCGCCGAAGTAATAGCCCCGGGCATCATTTTTCTCACCGGTGAAGAATACCACCGGGTTAGGGCCGTCTCCCTTCCAGGCTGTCGGGACTTGTGCTTCCGCTTTTTCCTCAAATTGCGCCGCCCATACCAGGCCGGCTCCATCCAATCGCGACAAACGTCCCATTTGCGCTGCAGGTATCAGGAAGCGTTCCTTCTCGAAATAAGCAGCATTGCCTGTCCGCTGGGCAAACCAAGCCAAGACCATGTCACCATTGGGGCTGCGGCTGTCGCCACAATCCGCGAAATTGTAATACATGCCCGAGGGCGCATTGGTGAGTACGCGGAAGGTGGCGCTTTGAAGAAATCCCGGATAGTTGCCATAGCCGAAGTCCGTACCAAAAGCGCTTTCCAGCATGGCAATTGCGATGACGGAAAAGCCCGTGCCATAATCCCAATAGGTGGAGCCTTCGGGATAAACACCATGGGGCATGTACGCATGTAACGCGTTTGGCAGCCCATCGAGCGCCCGGTGAAGGGTTTTTGCCGCCAGTGCCGGGTCGCGCTCAGCAATGGTAATGGATGCGGCAATCATGCCGCCATTGCACACTTGGTTCCAGTTATTGTTGCCATAGGCCCACCAAGGCTGGCTGCCATCTGCCGGCCAGCTGGGCAATATACCTTTTTCGATAAGGGCATTCTCTGCTTCCCCGATGGTGGCCTTGGGGAGAGCGCCCGCCGTCCAGTCCAACGCGAGGGCGACTGCCAGGGCCATTTCGCCGACATCCAGGTAGTGCGAAGGATTCCAGTCCGAAAACCGGCAGACGGCTAGCACCTCGTCGTTTATGCGCTGCAATACAGCGGGATCTTTTTCAATCCGGTAGACGATGCCCAGCATATTCATCCGGCGGAGCATCTCCCGCGATACTGCGAGCAGCCTGCGGCCAATTTGCCGGCGTTCCAGCAGCGGTTCCTGGCGGATAGCCATTGCATCCCGTTGGATGGCTGCATAGATATTCCGTATTACGGAGTCCGTTTTCAGTTTTTGCTTCAGGTGCTTTTCGATATCGCTGTTGAGCACCAAGCGCGGCTTTGACTTCCGCAGTTGTTTATTCAGATACGCTACCGTAATGGGGTTTTGCAGTTTAGGCACACTGTCGGCCGCCGGTCCGGTGGCCAATGCCTGCGTTGGTGCTGCGAATCCCAACGACAGCAATAGGCCGATAAGGAAAAACAATTTTGCCTTTGTATCCATACTGTATCGATTTACTGGTTCAACAGATGTTGATATCGCATGAGCGCTTCAACGTAATAATAATCCGCATAGGACAACGGCACATCGATTTCACTATTTGCCGGGAAATGCCCCGTGGAGTGTTCGAGGATAAAGCCCCCGTTCGAGCCAATGGACGCTTTGTAGGCCGGCGAGGAGAGGCTGGTTAAGATACGTTCGGCATTCCGGAGGTAACGCAGGCTTTCGGTACCCGTGGTCAATTCAGACAGCTCAAGCAGCGCCGATGCGGTAATGGCTGCGGCAGAGGCATCCCGAGGTACGTCGGCGCCTGATACGCTGTAATCCCAATACGGGATGCCATCTTCCGGAAGCGATGGGTTATCGAGAATGAACGCAGCAATTTTCCGCGCTTGGTCCAGATAATTCTCGTTTTGTGTGTCGCGATACATCATCGTGTAGCCATATAGTCCCCAGGCCTGTCCGCGTGCCCATGCGGACTCATGATCCGCTCCTTGGTGTGTATGCTTGTTGCGTACAACACCGGTTTCAGGGTCGTAGTCAATGACATGATATGAGCTGTTATCCGCGCGGAAATGGTGCTTTAGTGTCGTATTGGCATGAATTGTTGAAATCTCGGCGTATTTGGGGTTTCCTGATACGCGCGACGCCCAATTGAGGAATTCCAGGTTCATCATGTTGTCGATAATAACCGGAAATTTCCATTTGTCGCCATTGTGATCCCATGAGCGTATGCAGCCCACCGTGGCGTTGAAGCGTGAAGCCAGCGATTCCGCGCCGGTAAGCAGGACATCCCGGTAGTGTGTGTTACCTGTAAGCCGCAGTGCATTACCGAAGCTGCAATACAGCATAAAGCCAAGGTCGTGGGTGCCTTTGTTGTCCTTTTCTTTCTCCAAAAGGCGGAGTCGTTTTTCAGCCTCCGCGAGTAAACCATCCGCTTTGCTATATTCATAAAGGTACAGTAGCGTACCCGGGTAAAATCCAGCTATCCACGTATTGCTCTTTGCGGTGACCAAGGAGTCGTTGGCCTTTATGTACGTGCGGGGCAGTACGTCACCCGGTACCCGCTTTATCAGCGTGTGATATTGCGCTATAGCCTCGCGCAGATTTTTGTCTATAAATGTTTTTGTTAATGTCAATTTGCCAGTTTGCTGAGCATTTACGGTTCCCATTATCATGAGGGCTACTCCCAGTCCCCACACTTTTCTTGTTGTCGTTCGGTTTTTCATGTCGTTATTCATTTTATATCTAAAGGAAGCTTCCAGTTAGCCGATTGAAGCTGGGTACGCCGTCCCCAATGCGCTGATCAGTCTGTCTATCCATGTAGCGAAGCCCTTCTGTTGCCATCAATTTGTCAAAGCCGTTAAAATCCATTCCCCCTAATTGTGGGTAAGGCCATTCCTGGCGGCGCAACCCGTATGGAAGCAGGTAGTCGAACGCCTTGCCAATGGTCTTTCCTTGCTGTGTTCGGTAATCCCATAAGTCGACACCTACGTTTTCACCTAGCCGGGCCAGCATAAAGAAGCCGGTGAGGTTCATCAACGAATAACTCCAGGAACGGGTGCGCGCCAGCTCATGTGGTTGCCTTCCATCAGCTTCCAGCTGGCTTTCCAAGCGAGCCTTTGTCGCTCGCTCAAGCGTCTGTTTGGCTAACGCCGTATCACCGACAAATAGTGCATAGCTGGCGATCTGCACATCGTAATACGTGCCATGGTTGTTGTGCTCATCGGCTTCATCTTTACCAATCTCACTTTCGAGCATCCAATGCAGAAATTCCTTTACCCATGTCTGTAACTGGGCGTGTTTTTCAAATCCCCAATGCGGGGAGACCGTCAACAATTGCGTGGCATCCAGTAATTTAGCAAAGTGCCACGTGTCAATCAACCCGATGCCTCTTCCATCGGTGACACCCGGTATTGACTGGCCGAAGTTCAGGTTCGGGTTCATCTTTGTCTGCTCATCGAGAAACCATGTTTCCAGTAGTTTGGCTGCATGCTGAGCATATTTTTCATGTTGCGTGAAATAATAACTCGCGGCAAGCAGTTGAACATCAGCACACAATTCCTTGACATATTGCGCGTCCTTGATAGCGAACCGTTCTGGGTTGGTTTGTCCATCCTTACGGATATAGGGCAACCCGTCAGGCTTAGTCGTGTCCGGCCACCAGTATGGGCCGACACTCATGTAATCATGCTTGTCGCCGCTGGGCGGCACTTTGGACTTTTCGGTCACCGAATAGGGTTTGCGCGCTAAGGCGAGGTCAGCTAGACGCAACACGGTATCCAAGTCGGCCGTCAACAGTGCATCGCCTTCGGTGATACGCTGCTGATGCGCCGCCAGTACGTCTTCTCGTAACAGGAAAGGCGTGTAGCCCGCTTTCAATGGACCTATTCGTAGCGATTTTCCGGCGAATTGATTCCGGGGCAACGCCACTGTTAAGGCGGTATCCCTCCCGTCCGGCAATTGTAGGCGGAAGGATAGCTTCTCCAGTTTGCGGGTAGGATCTGCCACCGAGATCCGTTCGATTCCTGCGGCTGACACTTTTAACGTAAACAATGCAGGTTCCGCCGAAGCAAGCCGCAGCCCACCTGGAAAGTCAATCGCTCCGGGTTCGTAAAACACCGCGTGATGAACACCAAGCCCCGTGTGGGATACCGCCTGTACGGCTGTCGTATTGCTCACCACCTCCACTGGTCGTTGCTGGGCATAGGTGGCGGTTTCATGTTCGCCGACCGCCGGCAGTACCACGTATGCATATGCAGCGTCTCGCGGGCGAGCACCATGATCTACGGTCAATGTGAAGATCTGTTGAGTGACAGGCTCATCGGTCGCCGCATCTTGGTGGCTGATGCTTCGCCACGTGCCGGTAGATTTACCCTGCCGCAACCACACTTCCCCGGTATCTAAGAGGATATATCCGATACTATCGTGATTGACCCAAAGGGGGCCTTGTAGCTCGAGCTCCAGTTCTTCTGTTTTACGGCTGCCATTGACCCACGTTGGGCCGTATGACAGCGATTGGTTCAATGTAGTTACCACGGGTTGAGGCGCGTCCGCTGTAATGCCCGCGCCTAGGCAGACGATTTCGTCATCGAAGAAAAACCACGATTTACGAGCGCTGACCCCTGAAAACGGACTGTGGAAGTCGAAAGCAGTAGCGCCATATTCCCCATCGGATACACCGCCGACGAATGAAGTCGTTCCCTTTTTGACCAATTCCTCCCAACGGGGGAATGAATCAACCTGAACCACCGTCGTACCAGGGATCTTCCGCCAGTCCCACGAAGGATAAATATTGATGTATTCGCGACCGGTACGACTGATGAACTGGCTTCCGTCTGCGTAGAAGTGGTTTTTCAACCCCTCTTCATTATGGGGCCACTCCATGTTGTTGGCACGGTCGGAGTACATCCGTACCGAAGCAAAATAGGCTGGTCGCTGGTGGGAATGATAGTGGGAATACCAGAAATACCTATTGCTACGAAGGTCGGGCTGTACCAATTCAGCTTTCCGGTAGTCTCCAATCTGAGCCAGCGATGAGGCGATTCCATCGTCTCGCCATTCCCCAGGTGAAGACCTTCGGGAGACGTCGCGATTCTTGATGCCTGGGTCGGTAAAGCGGCCGAATGGCATAGCCTTACGAATTCCGTCAAGGTAAAAGTCCGTTATCAGTGCGAGTGCACGAGGCTCAAAGGCAAAGCGTGTGCCTCGAAGCACGTGGCCCCAATAGACGAACGTGCTGGCATATTGGCGGCCGTAAGACAAGGTAGATGGTACCCAGTCTACCCGATGGTGGAAGCTCATATCCGGCTTTATACCGCGCTCTTCGGTAATATAGATTTGATCGGCCATCGTCTTGATGGCCAGCGCGAATTCTGCTGTATCCTGCGCTACCAACTCGCCTATGGCCTTGATGGCCGCCATCTTGACGAAGTCGCCGCCCGGGCGGGCACCGAAACCGTTAAAGTTCGACCGCCCAACGATGGCTAGCCCGCCGGAAAGCTCATCGGTATCCAGTTCATTGCGCATGAGCAAAAGGATGTTTGCCATTGCGCTGGGCGTGCCAATCTCGTTCCACCACCAGTTTTCACAGCGGTAATCTTTTCGCAGCCAGTGGCCAAAGGCTTTCTTAAAGGCTTCCAGCACGCGAGCATCGTGGTTGTATTTCCCGCCTCCCTGATGGTAGGCTTTTGCCATTGTCAAGAGGTTTTCGAGGTGGATGCGGTGTTCAAAGCCAGTCTTGCTTGTATCGCGATAGTTGATGGACGGCCATATGCCGTCGTCAGTCATTTCGGTGATGATGCCTTCCACCTGTACGGAAGTTACTGGGGCGGCTAATAGCGTGGCCACTAACCGTTCACGGATGGTCAGGAAGTCCTTTTCCGGCTGGCCTTTTCCGGCAGTCGCAAAGACCAATATCAGCAAGAGGCACCCAATACCGCGGAAGTTGCGAACCAATTTATAACACATAACGTTTGATGCTAATGGTGGCATTGCCCACACTGTTGTCCAATTTATTCAAAAAAATATAAGCTCGGTACCGTCCGTCCTGTGTTTCTACCCACAAGCCAGCTTCTTCTCGGAGGTTTACGGCATAATTTGGTGCGTTGGATAGATCAAGCGTTTGAAAATCGACATCGTCAACAAAGACACCGAATTGCAGACGTGCCAATTGACGATCACGAATATTCCATGCCTTTTGTACCTTAGTACTACGATTTACTCCAGCTGGCAAGGCTACGTCAGGGCGGTACGTCTCATCCGAAGCAGGCGAAACAATGGCGTGTCCAAAGGCAATATTGGGTATGGTTCTGTAAAGATAAACCAGGTCAATTTTGTCTGGAACCGCGGCCGCTTCTTCAGCAGAATAAATGGCCATGTCCTCGATAGAGATGTAGCTTTCGGTGTCGCTTACCACAAGGTCAAGTGCCATATCCATGCGGGATACGTGATACGGTCCGGCGTCATAGGAGACTGTGCGGCCGGATCTATCGGTCGCCCGGAAGGTAAACGAGACAGTCTGTCCACGGGCGGCTTCGGGCACTCGGTAGTAATACCTTAATGTAGCGGCGTTCGTGTCTGTGGAAAATGAGACTGTTGTCTGATTGCCCGTGGTCACAGCGGGCGACCCTATTGGGATACCAATGTCGTTGCCTCCGCCGTCCGTGTGATAGGAGCGATGTTCCAGCCATGTTCCTTCCGCGCCTGGTATGGATGCTTCGACCGTTGCTTCAGCCAGTTGTACATCCTTATTGGCCATGGCATAGGCAAATTCGATGAATTCCCCTACCATATTCGGTCCGATAGATCGTTTAATCACGTCGTTCTGTAAGCCTCCCGGTGCTTCGGGTACCTGATAAGGTTCATCTTCGCAGCCTGTGAGCAGGGTAGCGATAGCAATGAAAAGGGTCAACTTATTGAATAGTGCGTTCATGTTTCAAAGTTTAAGTTCACTACGGTTGTTGAACAGATACGTGTACCGTATAGGTTTTCCGTACTTTGCGGTTGCCCGAAACAACGGTCCAACTTTTGGGATTGTTCAGGTCAGAGAAATCGACGAAGCCGGTGATTTTCGGTTCCAATTTTGCGTCGGTGACCAATGAAAATTGTGGATAAAGATTCTTGAGGTCTGTTCCGAAAAAGACCTCCACCTCGATGGTACACGCCACGGTGTCAATAACGGGATTCCGAGTCCGCACGGTTTGGTAGTCCGTGCCAAGTAACTCGAAGTTGCTCACGTAGCAATCTGCCCGGGACGTAATGAGCAGTCCGTCTTCATCGATGGGATAGTCCGAGCAGCTTACTGTGACGGCTATCGACAATACCGCCAGGCACAAGGTACTGGCATATTTTCTTAATCGTTCTATTAATAGGGTCTTCATATGTTCCAAATCTACTGATGTGTTTCTGTCTACAGTTCAATTGTTATAGCCAAGGCGTGTTCTGCGTCAAGTTCGGATTGCGGTCGCGTTCGCTTTCGGGAATGCGGAAAATATAGTTCCGTTCGTACTCCCGTTCAGGTGTATTCTGGTAGTAACGTTGTTGATTGGCGCCATGGGTATCCCTGCGCCATACGCCCGGCCCGTAGGGCTCTCCCCAGACCCGTTCGATTGCCCGCCAACGGCGCAAGTCGAAGCCGCGATGTCCTTCGCCCAATAATTCGACGATACGTTCCTGCTCGATTGCATCAAAGAACGCTTCTTTAGAAGCCGTTTTTTCGCCATTTAAGGGCGGCAAATTGCCGCGGTGGCGAATCTTGTTCACCAAGTCGATAGCATCAGCTGTCGGTCCGGACAACTCGTTGGTTGCTTCGGCATACATCAGGTATACATCAGCAAGGCGCATCACGGGGAAGTGATAGTCTCCCTCGCTTCGGCCAAGGCCCGCCTCATTCCGTAGGAATTTCCGAAACACATAGCCCGAATTTGTTCCATCGGTATTGTACGAAATGTAGGTTTCGCCGCCTATGGTAATCGGCTGGGCCCACGTTTGGTAGATGAAGGGAACCCAACCTGTAGATTGCCTGTTGACCATTCCCACGCTCATCTCATAGTCCCACATGATGGATGCCTTCATTCGGTAGTCGCGATTTTCGTAGCTCTGAGGGTTCACGGCCGATCCGGGAGTTGTGCGGGCATCGGGGTTTGAGGGATTCATGGGGATTAGCGGATCCACGAAATCACCAGTGATGATGGATTGGTAACGGTCGGCGATTTCATACCGTGGCGATACCCAGCATTGAGAACCCTCGTGCGAGCGACCAGCCACGTCGCGCATGAGCTCTTCACCTTGGTTGGTGCCGATACCGCCGTGGGTAAAGCCCATGATGATCTCGGGATCGCCATTCGCTACGGGAGTAAACAAGTAATAATAATTGGGGAGGATTTCCGCCCGCCCAAGGGTATCGATGTCGCCAGGCTCGCCACCGCGGAACAGCATCAGGCCATAGTCTTGGATAACGCTCCGGAAATCCTCGGCCGCAGCGGTGAATGCCTCAGTAGCTTCGGATGCGTGTGGTGTAAACGTGTCCAGCTCTGGCCAGCCGTTTTTGTTCCAACAGGCCCAGTACAGGTTTAGTTTTCCACGGAATGCCAACGCTGCCGGTTTTGCGGCCCTTCCCATTGCGGGTGGCGAATCGGGCAGTCGTTCAAAGGCGTCGGTAAAATCGGCCAGAATGGAGTCTTTTACCTGCGCTATGGGCATTCGTTCAATATTCGCCACCTCGGCATTTCCGTTGACGATTCTACCGATATACGGTACGTCGCCCCACATGGAGATGAGTCGGAAATATACCATGCCGCGCAAGAGCTTAGCTTCCCCGATGATGGCGTCAAGGTCGGCCGCAAGATTAGGATTGCTTGCAGCCATTTTTTCGGCATTTTCAATGACGTAATTCGCCCGGTTGACCCCTCCATAGAGGTAGCGATACATCTTGTCAAAGCTGCCGGCGTATCCTGTGGGATTATAGTTTGCGCCGTGGTAGGCGTCGCCAAGGCGAAGGTTGCCACTTGTGGCGCTGGTACCACGGGCACGTACATATTCGCCATGCCCATCGAGGTAATAATCCCGGTCAAACAAGGGTCTGACAGACGAGTACAATCCCATTAATGCATATTCTGCGTCGTCGAGATTTTGCCAAAAAGCGCTTTCGCCCAATTCGGTCGTGGGCTGGCGGTCCAGCAAGTCCTTCACACAGCTGGTCAATAACACCACGGGTGCCAACGCTATCAACAATAAAGACCTATAGTTTCTTTTCATAATGTGTTATCAAAAAGGTTACAAACTCAAGTTCAAGCCAACGGTGTACGACTTGGTCAGCGGATACATATCATTGCGCGTAGCGGTGCTCTCCGGATCGACTCCACGATACGACGTAAACGTTAGCAGGTTTTCGGCGGAGAGGTACACGCGGAAATTCCGTATCCGGAGCCGCGATAGTAAGTTGTTAGGCAACGAGTAGCCCACTTGAATATTTTTAAGTCGAAGATAACTCATGTCATCCAGCCAAAACGTTGTTTCCTCCCGGTTGGCATTGCCCGCTAGGCGTGGCCACTCGCCATTACGATTTTCCACGGACCAGGGGAGGTACCAGTGGTCCCAGGTGGACGCATAGCGGCTGTTACCGAAGTTGACGTTGTTGTAATTGTTAATCCAATAATTCTTACGCCCTGCTGCTCCCTGGAGCAGGATAGCTAAATCAATGCCTCTCCAGGCGACTGCAGAATTCATCGCAAAGTTGGTCGTCGGCATGTCCAGTTGCGAATGCGGATAAGCGACGCGGTCATTTGCATCAATGCGGCCATCACCGTTGACGTCGCGGCGGAGTATATCGCCGGGAGAAGCACCCTGTGGCGTGTTTGAATAAATATCTTGCCAAGTCTGGGCAATGCCGATGTCCTCAAAGGTGTAGACAAAATGGTAGGGCATGCCGATGAAGGTGGTGCCGCGTCCCAGAAACTCATTCCACTTCTCCAGCACCGTCGTGTTGTACGAGCCGTTGAGGTTGATTGAGTAGTTGAAGTCACCACGCGTCTCTGCCCAGGTGATGTTTGCTTCCACTCCCCGATTACGCAGGTCGCCGATGTTTTGTCTCGGGGCGTCATAGGCACCGGTTAAGTGGATGGACATTTCCGATGGCCGGTTCATCCCGGTGGTCAAGCGATCGTAGTAGTCAAGCTCGGATGTCAACCGGTTATTTAACCATCCCAGATCCAATCCCAAGTTGAGTACAGTGGTCTTTTCCCAAGACAACAGCGGGTTGACCATTTTCCGGTTGACGAAGCCGCGCGATATCTGGTTGCCGATGATATAGGGGCTGGATGCTAACGTAGGTTGTTGTTCGTAGCGGCCCACGCCGCTGTTATTTCCCAGACCGCCATATGATGCCCGAAGTTTTCCCGAATTGAGTACCCCATTCTTCAGCGCGGAAAGGAACCCTTCTTCGGTAAATCGCCAGCCGATGGCTGCTGAAGGGAAGAAACCGAATCGGCTTCCCTCCAAAAATTTGGACGAACCATCGTATCGGAAGTTAAACTCAAAAAGGTACCTATCAAATGCTTGATAGTTTAGGCGGCCGATGAAGGAGCGTAGCCCTTCGTTGTTGGAATTACCTCCAGCCGTTTGGATATCCGTCAATGCTGCATCGATTTCATGAAGCGAAGGGTGGAGCCGGTCGTTTCGCGATCCCGATTGTACCCGGTCATACCAAAATTCTTCGCTGAATACGAACAAAGCGCCGATCCGATGGTTTTGGGCGATGGTTTTGTTGTAATTTAACTGTGCATTTAACAACGTTTTGTAGCCCGTGGCCGTTGCATTGCTGACCCCCGCGTTATTGCCTACATACACACGGCTGCCGAACCGGTTTCCCTGGAAGTTGTAGGCCGTGTTTGGCATATTGGCACTCCATGAAAATTGATTGTAATAATTAAGCGAGCCATCCACCTTGGCCTTCAAGCCTTCGAAGAATTCCCATTCAAGAAATACGTTGGCGTTGGTCTCCTGCCGGTTGTTTCTATTTAACATGTTTTGGTATACCGTGTAGGGATTGTAGGCTTGCGGGTCTTCGTTATAAGCCATCACGCCACCATAGTAGCCCGAAACGGGGTCATAAGGCGTAATCCCTGCAATGGCATATTGCAGGTCAAAACCCGCGGTGTTTGATGCATTGTCGTCTGTGAAGCCTTCCTCGAGTGCGTATGTATACTTACTCCAGTTGCCCTGTATCCGGGCGCCGATGTTGATGTTGTCCCGAATTTTATAATCGTAGTTTAGGCGGGCATTGTAGCGGGTATAGTCATTGTTAATTTGCAGGCCTTTCTCATCCATCATTCCGCCGGAGAAGAAGAAGCTTGATCGATCATTGCCCCCGGTGGCAGAAAGGTTGTAGTTTTGAATGGCACCGTCGCGGAGAATGATATCCCACCAGTCTGTATTCGGATAGCGTAGCGGGTCTATCATTCCCAAGGCCATCCACTGGTCGATGGTGCCATTCTTGAACAACAGGTTTGCATCGAGGGTATTGACACGCTGGGATAGCTGGTGCAACGTCAGCGCACGCGGGTAGTCGGCCATAAATGAAAATGACTTTGTAGGCCGTTGCATCGCAACTGTACTGTTAAACGTGATGCTGGCTTCCTTACCTCTTCCGGATTTGGTTGTGATGAGAATGACACCATTTGCTGCCCGCGAACCATAGACAGAAGAAGACGTGGCATCCTTCAATACGGATATGCTCTCGATGTCGTTCATGTTCAGTCGGTTGATGTCTACATCGGGCATTCCATCCACGACGATCAACGGGCTGCTGTTGTTTACTGTCCCTAATCCGCGGATCATCAAGTTGGCGTTGTTATTGCCTGCCATTCCCCGTGACTGGTTGGCAGCGAGCCCTGGAAGCATACCAGCAAGTCCGGAGGAGACATTGGAAAGCGAACGGCTCGTCATTTTTTCGTCTACCGTCAGCGTTGCGATAGAACCCGTTACGTTGGCTTTTCGTTGCGTACCGTATCCCACCACGACCACTTGGTCGAGGATTTGCTCATCGGACTCCAAGGTGATCGTTATTGGAGTTCCGGCAATTGCCTGAACCTCCTGAATCTTGTAGCCGACCGATGAGATGACTAACCAGTCATCCGGTTGTGCGGCGATGGAAAATTGGCCCTCGGCATCTGTTCCAGCCGACACGGTCGTCCCTTTGACCAGCACCGTAGCCCCTTCGATGGGTATACCCTCAGCGTCGACCACCTTCCCCGTGACGTTACCCTGTGCTCGAGCCGAGTAGACGAACACAACAACGGGAAAGCATAATAACAATAGTCTCAGGAATTGTCTTATGTTTACCATAATTCATAAAATTGGTTAAAAAAACTATAATTGGTTATTTGTCAAATACCACGCACTGCGGATGCACCGTACTTGACGGGGGTGCCGCTCTATATGAAAAGAAGTTTTATTTAAATCTATAATTGTCGAACGCAATTATACAAATAAGCGAGTCATTAATGCAATCGTTTACGCAATTAAATTTACGAAAACGTTGTAGTTGTTTTAGCTTATAATATAAGAGGTTAGGATGCTTTTTTAGCCGGAGAAAAGTACTTTTGCCGTCTGAATCACGCTTAATTGTGAAAACGTTATCCAAATAACCTGCAATAGTCTGGGGCAGTATAGCAGTTCCTTCTATACTTGAATACCTGCAGCAGAAGCGCGATAACGTTCATATTCTTCCTGTTGCTGCAAGATAAAGGCATTGTTTTCCAGGCTGCCTACCACGGCTTTCATTTCATCGAGGTTTTCGTAGACCATCTGGCGGAAAGGGTTACTATAATCTTTCGCACGTGTTTTATAAATCTCTCTGCAAATCCATTCCTTAGTCTTTACACTTTCATCGATTAGCTGCCGAATAAAATCACGGGTTAGCTCCGCTTTTTCCATGCCGTTAAGCTCCAGCAATGAAGCGATGGCGTGCTCAAGTTTATGCGTGGGGTATTCGTTGCTCAATAGGTGATAGCGCTGGTGTACCTTATCCCAATCCGCGATTTTTCCCGTCCGGATATCGTCGAGCAGCGCGTCCATGTCGGGCTTACGCACGAGCTGGCCCCCCATGTTTTCGAACGGCATCCGCCCGAATTGTACGGTGGGGTCAAGGTATTCCGCTTTGAATTGTTCAAATGTGTGGCCATCGAAATAGTGCTTGAGCTGGGTTGCCGCATAATATTCAACCATCCGGCGGTAGGCAACATAGCCTTCGCGCACTTTAATGAGCACCACCTTGCGTTTGGAGTTTTCCACGCCTTCCAGCAAAATTTCGTGGTCTGCCAGATTGATGGTAGCGTCATCGATGATTTTCCGGCCCAGCGTTGCCCAATCGGTATTTTGAACATCTGGGTAGAACGCCTTTCCAACCGCCGTTTCGATTTCGCGGAGGGCCGCGAATGCCTCATTTATGGTGTCGGGCGCCAGCACATCATATTCAAAATGTTGGTTTTTAAGTGTGCGCCTATCGCGGTTGAGGAATTTCGTATTGTTGCGCATCAACGCATACATGTTGTACAAGAACCAATAAGCCGGCAGGATGACGAGGCGGTCGTTGGCCACGTCGTGGCTCACCATCGCGAACGGCAGGCGGACGTCCAGCTCGTGGAGAAAATCGCCTTTGACGATGAGCGTGTACGAGGCGAAGCGCGAGTTGTGCTTGAGGCTCACGCACAGGCCGGGCCAGAAGCCCCTGGCGGCGATGATTTCACCATCCGCGCCCCGGGAGTTGTGGTTGGAGCCCACGGTAGCGCCCGCGGCCATGTTGCTTTGCCCCATCACCAGCGCCGCGCAGAGAAACGAATTATTGTGGTGCTGCTCATGCGCCGGGAAGATGAGCGAGTTGAGCACCTCACAGCACGATATGGTGCTGTTGTCACCCAAGAAAGAATTGATGAGGCGGGCACCATATTTGAGTTGCGAAAACGACGACAGTATAAAGCGCACGGCCTTCACACCATAGAAGATGCGGCAGCCATGTCCGATGATACCATTGACCAGTTCGCACCCTTCTCCGATTTGCGTATAGGCTCCGGTTATGGAATTGACCGTTACGTTCTTCAATTTATTTACGCCCTTGATGTAGGCGTCCGTGCCTATCTTCACATCCTTGATGGTGTGGGAGTTTTTGATGACCGTCCGGTGGCCCACCACGCTGTAATAACCGCGGAAGGTATCAAACCGCTGGAAGGTCATGGCACTAAACCGATCCTGCAACTGGCGGTCATGCCGGTGGCGTGTCCAGAGGTACACATCCGAAGCCTGCATGCCATCGAAAGGCAGTACCCCGCGGCCACCGTTTTCGTTGCACAGCTCCAACTCGATGAGGCTACTTTCGGCGTCGCCATCCCGGAGGATGCCGTTGCCGAATTTGGCATTGCTGCTCGTCTCCATCTCATTGATGTTGAAGAGCACTACCTCATCGCCAATAACGAAGTGTGCGAGGTAGCGCACGTTATGTACAGCAGTCCGCCCCCCGATGTCGCAGCTTACGATTGTGCTGTTGTAAATGCCCGCGGGCAGCTTCAGGTCGCGGTACTCCAAATAGATAGCCTCCATATCGCCGATGCGCACCCGTCCATAGAATTTGCTGTGCTCAATCTGCTCGGGCAGGAAACTGTCCGTCACCCACACATCAGCCCAGTTGGGCGAATAGTTGCCGTTACGCATAAGACGGTCAATTTCAGTTTCGGAAAGAGGCCGGTAGCTGTATGCCGACAGTTGCTGCCGGTTGCGGAGGTAATACTCATCCGCGCCCTGCGGCAGGTATTCGCCGGGGATAAAATCATAACCCAGCGTATGAAGAGGTTTTTTGTGAATGATCATGCGTTTGGTTATTCTACAGTGACCGATTTGGCCAGGTTGCGTGGTTTGTCTACATCCAAGCCCCGTTCCACGCCAATGTAATAGGCCAACAATTGCAACGGGATGACGGCCACCAGCGGCGCCACAATTTCGTGACAAGCAGGTACAACCATCACCGCTTCGGCCATGTCATTTATCGCATCGTCTCCCTCGGATACCACGGCCACCACCTTGCCCTTGCGGGCGTTGATTTCCTGAATGTTGCTCACGATTTTCTCGTGGTACACATCCTTGGTTGCTACAAACACCACGGGTAGGCTTTCGTCCACCAGGGCGATGGGTCCATGTTTCATCTCCGCCGCCGGATACCCCTCAGCATGGATATACGTGATTTCCTTCAGTTTCAACGCACCCTCCAGGGCGATTGGGAAGTTATATCCACGGCCCAGGTAAAGGAAGTTTGCCGCATCCTTATAGCCGCGCGCGATGGCTTTGATGTTTTCCACTTGGTTTTTCAATACCCACTCCACCTTGGCGGGTACGTCATCCAGTTCGCGGAGCAGCGTCTGGAACAATTCATTTGATATCGTACCCCGTATCTCGGCAAGTTTCAGTGCGATGAGCTGCAGTACAGCAAGCTGTGCAGTGAACGCCTTCGTGCTGGCCACGCCGATTTCCGGTCCCGCGTGGGTATACGCCCCCGCATCGGCCAGCCGGGCGATGGATGAGCCCACCACATTGACGATACCGAAAATTGTTGCCCCCTGTTTCTTGGCGTTTTCCAGCGCTACCAATGTATCCGCTGTTTCGCCGCTCTGGGAAATGGCAAGGATGACATCTTTTGGTGACACGATTGGATTGCGATAGCGGTATTCCGACGCGTATTCGACTTCCACATTGAGCCGGCAAAGCTCCTCGATCAAATATTCGCCGATAAGCCCCGCGTGCCAGCTTGTGCCGCAGGCCACGATGACAATGCGGTTGGCCTCGCGCAGCTTGTCCTGTATTTTTTCCAGGCCGCTCAATGTGATGGTCCCCTGTTCGGCGTTCAGCCTGCCCCGCAGCGAATCTTGGATGGTCTGAGGCTGTTCGTGTATTTCCTTAAGCATGAAATGGTCGAAGTTGCCCTTTTCAATAGCCGCCAGCTCCATGTCCAGCTTTTGCACGAAAGGCGTGATGCGTTCGTTGCCCAGGTTTTTTAGGATAAGCTCATCGGGCCTTACGATAGCCAGTTCGTAGTCGTTGATGTACACCACCTCCTTGGTATAGGCAAGCATGGGCGAGGCGTCCGAGCCGAGGAAGTGCTCGTTTTTCCCCACGCCAATGACTAAAGGGCTGCCCTTCCGCGCAGCGATAATGGTGTCAGGAAGATCTTTGTCGATCAGCAGGATGACATATGCGCCGGTGACACGTTTGAGCGCGATGCGTACCGCTTCTTCCAGCGAACACACGTTGTTGATCTTGATATCTTCGATAAAGTTGAGTAGTACCTCTGAGTCCGTATCACTGTTGAAGGTATACCCTTTATTAAGCAGCTCATTTTTCAGCTGCCCATAGTTTTCGATAATGCCATTATGGATGAGGGCGATATGCTTGGATGAGGAATAATGCGGATGTGCATTGCGGTCGGAAGGTTCACCATGCGTGGCCCATCGCGTATGGCCGATGCCTGTTGTCGCTGTGAGCGGTTGCGCGGCAGCAAACGTTTCCAGTGCCGCTACCTTGCCCTGCTTCTTATACACGAGGACGTCATCCCCGCTATGCAATGCCACGCCAGCGCTGTCATAGCCCCGGTATTCCAATTTTTTCAGTCCGTCGATTAAGATGGGATACGCCTGTTTCTGGCCCGTATAGCCTACAATTCCGCACATATATGATGTCTTTGTTGTTTGGTATGACGGCAAAAATAGGATTTTTGCGACTAATCAATCGATTGCGGACGGTTTTTTTTACGCTATAAAAGCGGCAAGCGCACCATTCGATTAACCTTACTGTGTCCGCCCGTGCCGCCAACGCTTTACCGAATGCTTAGTAGAGCTTTACCATTTGCTTACCCCTGGCTTACCTCTTCCTTACCCCTGGCTTACCTCTTCCTTACCCCTGCCTTACCCTTTCCATACCCTTTCCATACCCTTTCTATACCCTTTCCATACCCTTTCTATACCGTTTCCTTACCCTTTCCATACCTTTTCCTTACCCATTCCTTACCCTGAAGGTAGTAAAAGGGTATAAAATGGGTAGTGCGGAGGTAAGGGAAGGCTTTTGTTGTAGCGGAGTTGGCCTATGGCCGATTTACAGGGAGTACCGCATCTTCATATTGGCCATAAACCACAAAAACTTGAAAGCGGTTAGCGTAGAAACTTTGGCTTGCCTTTACTGCTTGCTAAAACGGCGCGTAGATTAGTGAATGTATGGGCAAAGAATTATCTTTGCCCGCATGATTTACGCGTGTATAGCCGCCTCGTTGTTTGTGTCCATATTGTTGTATTTTCGAATTGCTGATCGCTACAACATCATTGATAAGCCCAACGAGCGTAGTAGCCATACGCTAGTGACGATTCGTGGTGGCGGGGTGGTGTTTTATTTAGGGGCATTGGCGTGGTTTGTCTGGAGCGGAGGGGCTCATCCGCTCTTTTTCGCAGGCCTCACACTGATTACGCTTATCAGCTTCCTTGACGATGTGCTTACACTATCAAACCGGCTGCGAATCAGTATCCATTTGATTGCCGTATTATTGCTGTTTACCGATGTGCGGCTTTTCGACTATTCCTGGTATCTGATTTTACTGGCGTTGGTGTTGGTTATCGGTACCATCAACGCCTATAACTTTATGGATGGAATCAATGGCATTACGTCAAGCTACAGCTTTGCCGTTTTATTGCTGCTCTGGCTGGTCAACCGGGATGTGGGCTTTATCGACGATCGCTTATTGTATTGCACGGCTGTTGCCAATGGGGTATTTGCGTTTTTCAACTTCCGGAAGCGCGCGAAGTGTTTTGCCGGCGATGTCGGAAGTGTCTGCATGAGTTTTATCTTGATTTTTGCGACGCTAAGCCTGATTTTAGCAACGGGGAATCTTATTTACATCATGTTTTTTGCGGTGTATGGGGTGGATAGTGTGCTTACGATCATTCACCGATTATTCAATCGGGAGAATATCTTTAAGGCGCACCGGACGCATCTGTATCAATATTTGGCGAATGAGGGCAGAGGGAACCGGTTGGTGATAGCGACGTGTTATGGTTTATTGCAGGTTGGGGTGGGAGTGTTGATTATGATAGCGACGGATTATCCATCTATCACGCAGCTCAAAGTGGCGTTGTGTCTTTTGGCTTTGCTTACATTGGCGTATGTTGGGATAAGGCGGTATATACTGGGAGGTGTTTTAAAAACTTCGTAGGGTTTTCATTAACCCATCCTTTGCCAAAACAGGCAATCTGTTAATCTTCAAAGCCGCTTTGATTTTTTCATTGCTCACCACATAGCTTTCTGTTAATTTTTTTAAGCGTTCACTATTTAACGGCAGTTTCGTTTTATCACCCAGACGCGCTATCCCCTTGATTAGCCCTGGTGATATCTTCCATAATCTTGCTTTTTTTCCTCGGGCTTCACCGATTAGGCGGATGAGTTCGTTTGTCGATAGCGCATCGTCATCCGCTAAATGATACGTCCCCCCAAGGACATCCGGATTCTTAAGAATCCATTTGATGACAAATTGGAGGTTTTCGACAGAAAGGAACGAACGGCGGTTATCGAATGCTGCCAATGGGTAGGGTAAGCCCTTACTCACAACTTGGTATAATAAATTAAGGTTACCTTTATTGCCCGGCCCGTGAATCATACAGGGGCGCAGGATAAACAAGCGTTTCCCGTCAGGCAATGGCTGGCTGTTGAGGTATTGCTCGGCCATCCACTTGGATTTGCCGTAAGGGGTTTGGGGATTGGGTTCGGCCTCTTCATCGAGAATTCCTACTACTGAATCAGCTACTGCTTTCACGCTGCTGAAATAAATAAAATCCCGCGCATCACTTTCTAAAAATCGATCAAACAGTTGTTTGGTTAATTCGGTATTGACCTGGAAATATTCTTCCGGACTACTGATGTTTTTGGTATCGTGGGCTTTGCCGGCAAGGTGGATGATGGCCGTGTAATTAGCTATCAATTTTTGTTGCCATTGGTCGTCCCTAAGCGAAATTGGTAGGCAATCCATGCCTTGTCCCTTCAGGTAAGGAATCAGATTTTGTCTGACAAAGCCGGTGAAGCCGGTGACTAATATAATCATTTGGTTGGTTTATTTTCTCAGCAGCCGTAGTGTGATGTAGTTTGTGATGTAATACAAAGATGTGAAAAATGATTGCTGTTCTATATGCCGATAAATATGCCAATGGTATTTTACAAGTTTCCATTTATTGCTGGATATGGAACCTTTCCTTACCCTGTATCTCGCTAGTATTTCCGGGACACAATATGCATAGTCTACTTTCTTTAACAGTTGCAACCAAAGTGTATAGTCTTGTCGGTTCCTTATATCAACCATATAAACTTTACCGAAATACTGCGTATCATACATTGCTGTCAGGCAACCAATTTTATTAGACATCATGGTTGACCGGTAGGTGACTTTCTTGGGGAAATAATCCATTTTCTTTATAAGTTTCCCCTGTTCGTCAATTTGTTCGTAATACGCAAATGTAAACGGTGTATTGTTATCCTCCATAAATCGGAGCTGAACTTCGAGCTTATTAGGCAACCAGATGTCATCGCTATCTAAGAAAGCGATGTATCGCCCAGCAGCAGCTTCGATACCAAGATTGCGTGTTTTCGCCGGTCCGAGATTACACTCATTTCGGATTAATTTGATTCGGTTATCCCCTTTTTGGTATTCCTCTACGATTCTGGTGCCGTCGTCTGTGGAACAGTCATCTATGACAATGAGTTCCCAATTAGAATAGGTTTGATTAACAATGCTAGCTATTGATTCGCTCACAAATTGTCCGCCATTGTAAAGTGGTGTGATTATTGTTACACAAGGATTGTGTACGTTTGGATAATTTCGCATTATTTTATGAAAACGATCAATATATAGCAATTATTTGGAGCAAATTTAATTAAAATATTGTGGTAGTTTCCAATTAATAGATTACAGTATTAAGTTTAAAGTATGTTAAAAAGTAATTTCAATAGTGCATTTTTCTTTACCGTAATCTTCACGGTAGTTTCTTCATGTGTGCAAGGCCAAAGTACAGCTTCGAAAGTTCTTAAACTAAATCAAAAAGGACAACTGTCATTGGTAAATTATGCAAATAGTGGAGATGCAAATAGCGTCAATGTGATACCAGACTTTTCGCATGCTGGTTATAAGGGAGGGGGGGTATCAATTCCTACTGTAAGTACTAAAATTATTTTGGAGCCTGAGAAAGGAGACCAAACTAAAAGATTACAAGACGCGATTATTCAAATTAGTAATTTACCGTTAGATGAAAATGGATTTAGAGGTAAAATATTACTAAAAAAGGGCGAATATGAAATCAAGGGTAAGTTGACTATTGCCGCTTCGGGAGTGGTTTTGGCAGGGGAGGGGCAAGGTAAAGATGGTACGGTTTTAGTGGCTACAGGTAAGAATAAGCAGATTTTGATTGGTATAGGTACGGACGCATCCATAGTTGAACAAATAGATCAGACTCGACAGCGAATAACTGATGATTTTGTTCCAACTGGCAGTGTTAGCTTCGCTGTAGAGCGTATTAGTGACTTCGCTGTTGGAGATACGATTTTCATCCGAAAAGAACCTAATGATGCTTGGATTAAAGCGATCGGAATGAGTAAATATGGTTGGAAACCAGAAAGCTATCGTATCGATCATGAGCGAATTGTAACAGCTATCAAGGGAAACCAATTGGAAGTTAACATACCATTAGTGGATCCAATATATAAATCTTACGGGGGGGCGAGTGTCGCGAAAGCTCGTATCAACAGGGTCACTAAGCAAAGTGGCGTAGAGTACGTTAGAATGGTTTCGAGATATACAAGTCCTAATGATGAGAACCACGGATGGGAAGCGGTTAAAATTGCCAATTCCGAGCACTGTTGGGTTAGAGGAGTAACAGCACAGTATTTCGGACAATCTTGCGTTACAATATTAAAAAATGCAGTTTTCAATACTGTCGAGGACTGTGCTATGCTAGATCCGGTATCACAGAATTCTGGAGGCAGAAGATATTCATTCAATATTGTTTCGGGCTCATTTAACCTCATACAACGCTGCTATACTCGATCGGGTCGCCACGATTTTGTGACGGGAGGTAGGGTAACCGGACCGAATGTGTTCCTTGACTGTTATTCAACTAACGCTAGTGTAGATACTGGACCTCATCAGCGCTGGGCTACAGGTATACTATTTGACAATGTATATTCCAATACGATAAAAGTAATTAACGCTAAGCAGAATGGTACTGGCCATGGTTGGACCGGCGCGCAAGTTATGCTATGGAATTGTGTTTCCCAAAAGCCAAATGGCGTTGTAGCTGAGGTGCCACCTACTGCGATGAATTGGAATATCACAACTCGCCATTCAATTGGTTCATCTGGTATTGGAAAGGTATTGGATGCGATATTTGGGGGTATTGATACAAAAAGCGGCCCTCGGTCACTGTATCTTAAACAATTAGAAGATCGGTTGGGCGTAGAAGCTGTTGAAAATATCACTATTCCGGAACAAAGGAAAAGCAATCTTTTTAATTACTTAAGTAGATGGCAGGGGGAAAGCTAAACTTCTGTAAGGGAATTATATACGGCTAAAAGCTTCTTCTCTTGTGTTCCCCAATTATAGTACTTGGTGACCATAAGTTTGCCATTGTGACCAAGCTTTTTTCGCAACAGAGGATCATCGAAGAGACGCTGAATCACTTTATAGACCTCTGCGGAATTATTTGGTGACACGGCAAATCCACATTCATTTTTTTCTACAAATTCTTTCCACAAAGGAAAGTCAGAACAAATTATTGGAATGCCGTTAAGCATATACTCAAAAAATTTTGTCAGTTCTTTTCTTTCGTAATGAGCGGTTTTCGGAAATAGTGCTAACCCAGCAGTCCAGTTTTGAAGGTAAATTTGTTGAATTTCAGTTTGTGGGACATAAGAATCTTTCCCAATAATTTTAATGGCACTTACTCGAATGATACTATCTAACATGCGGCTTGCCAGTTCGCCTGAGCAGAACCCCACAAAGGTAACATAAATGTCGTCTGAAAGATCAACTAGTTTACTATGATTAAAAGCCCCGCGAGCTTCAGTAACATTCCCTGTATAAAGTAATTTTATTTGCTCATTTTTCGAATTATTAGACTGATGCTCGCTTGTTTCTGAAACAGGAGCATTACAGTCTTTATCATTGTTGGAGATTATAGGATAGTTAAGTATTGTCACGCCTTTTGATGAAAACTCTTTGTAATACTTTTCGGCAAGTAAAATTGTGAATCGCTTTATGGCGAAAGACTCTATACGGTCATAAATTCTAGCAATCAGTCTCCTTGCCGGTTTCCAAATATATTTTTTTTGCAGGATGGATGTCCGGTAATCTTCATGTATATCGTATATAATTTTTTTACCTTTCTTGAAAAGAAAATAAGCAACAAGTATCAACTCCGGATCGTGTATTTGATAGATTTGGGCTTCTAACTTTAAAGCCAGCCGATAAATCTTGTAACATACGACAGACATTCTATGTAGGTGTCCCTTTTTGCTGCCTACATCAAGAATGTTTAAATTATCCTTAAAAATCTCATTACCATGGCCATCTGCAACAATTAGAGTTGTCTCAAAACCATGATTGGACAATGAAACGCACTGTTTGAATAAGATCCGATTATCATAGCGCGCGTGCACGCTAGTTAAATGCACAACTTTAAGTTTTTTTTGATTCATTCAGAATTTTGAATTTGGTTTGTTTGCTCATACCGATGAGAACTCCTAGGGTCGTTAAATGCAAATAGATGACAACATTTTGAATCTGTGCCTCAATTAAAAAATTCATGAACAGGATTACCGCTGTCTGAAAGATATAGGCATTTGCTAGCAAAGTTACAGGTGATCTTACGCTAGTAGCATTTTTGATTTTTAGGGCTACACGCACACTATAAATGATAAAAGCGAAGTATAAGACTAAACCTACCAAGCCGTTTCTCAATAAAATATAAAGGTAAAAATTATCGGTAGAGGAAGTCACAACACCTCGTAAAGGCCCCACACCAAAAACTGGCGACAATTCAAAAATACTTAACGCCCTGGCCCAAGTCCCAAAACGCTTGGAGAATGTGTTTCCTTCAGAAACAAGGGTCTCGATATCCATATTGAGGATGATTTTTAAGCCTAAGTATAGATAGTGATTAAAATATTTTATTATTTCCAAAATCTCATTTCTTAGCAAATAGATGATAAGAAGAGCTCCTATTGTTGCCAATATTACAATAATTTTCTGCTTTGTTCTCGTAAACAGATATATAGCCATTAAAAGCGCAAATGCGAGAAAGCCTGTTCGTGAACCGGATAATAGAATTGTCATAAATCCCATCGCAACAAAAAAATAAGTGGTTGCCTTACCAATTACCCCTTTTGTGATCATTGCCGATAGAAAAAATGAAAGGATTAAGCATGTCATTAAAGACGTTGTATTCGGATTGCCAAAAATTGATGTGACACGTTGAGTCGTAAATAATTTCTCGCTTTGATGTTCGGGAGAATACAGTTTTGTAAGGAAGCTAATTTGTGAAGGAAGAAACTTTTGCAGTAGCGCTAAGCCTGTAATCGCAATTATAACGATTGCCATAATGTAATATGGATGCCTTACGTCGAAACGGTCATTCATACTTATGTGGTATCCGAAGAATAAGAAAACCGGAATTTGCAAATATCGAACTACATCAAGGGGATCTCGGAAACTTAACGAGGTGAGATTCAAAAAGTAACCAATTGAAAGAGACAATAGCCCAAAAGTAAAAATTAGGAAGAATATGGAAAAGATAAATGATATTCTACTGTCAGACTTTACTTGTTGTTTACTAATCAAAAAAAAAGCTAAGGGTAGACATAATACTACCATATCAATAATTCGCATAGCCATTGCGCCAATATAGGCCTGAGGATATGGCCTAATAAAAAAGAAAAGAAAGGCAATAAGGGCGTAATTATATGTAGAAATCTCAAGTCTGACAAATGAACGAGGTATATGAATTATATATTTAGTCATTTTTTTTCAGATTGAATAAATAAGAGTCCCCCTTGAATAAAGCCAATAATACTTATTAGTCGAAATAGATATCTGATGAGGTATAGTAAAACAAAATATCGTTTTGCCTCGGGAAAACTGCTATTCGCAATATTTTTTTTTAGATACAACGGATTGGGTGGCAACCAAAAAAGTAAGACTCGTTTAATAAAGTTTGCCAAAAATACTTTTTCTTCTAACCAAAGTCGTGGATGACCTTTGGAAACTCTAATTGCTTTTAAAAGCAAGGCCTTGAATTTTTTTGGTGTCATTAGCACCTTAGCTTCATTGGAATAAGATAATTTAAAACCATTTTCCGTTGCTTTTTTAGTCCATCTCAAATCTCCTCCGGATCTTAAGCCTTCCTCGAAGTGACCAATACATTCAAACACCTCGCGTTTTACAAAAAGGTTACAGCCCGCCGCCATTCCACGGTTTTCAACCAATTCTCTCATTTTAATATTCGATACGGAATCGTAAATCTCGCCTATCGAACTGTTATGGTCAACCGCGAAAGCGACATTACCAGCAATGAGGTCTACGCCTTTGGCTCGTAAATCTTTAATACCATTAACCATCCATTGTTCTATTGGTTGACAAGTCGTGTCCAACAGTATTAAGATTGACCCTTTAGCGATTTCTAACCCCCTGTTTCGAGCAGAATACGGACTATTCAGATGGTGGATTTCTCTAAGGAATGTCGCGCCAAACGCTTTCGCTATTTTCTCAGGAGCATCTATAGATCCATTATCGACAACAATTACTTCATACCTGTCTTTTGGATAATGTTGTTGATTTATCCTACTTAGTGTTTTAAAAAGGCCCACTGCATTGTTGAATACAGGGATAATAACACTTACAAAAGGAAGATTAGCCATTCATTTAGCTTGTTTAAAAAACTCCCAAAAAATTTTTCCGCAAATCAACGTAATTGATAAAAAAAAACCTAAAACAATAAATGCCAATACTGCCCCAAAGGTAGAGGTAGAACTTGGTGCGATAGGCCGTTTGGGATTTTCAAATATTGTAAGTATCGGTTTCGATTGTTCTAACTTCAGTTTAGAAAGTTCCAACTGCTGTGATAAATTGGTATATACCTCTGTTGATAGCCTTAATTCAGTCTGCAATTTCTGAACCACAGACTTATCTTTTTCTCTTATGATTCCGATGTTGGCATCTAAGTATGAAGCCAAAGCATTTTGATTCTTATTAAACTGATCTTCGGCCTCCTTTAGCTGGTTTTGAATGAAAATATTATTTTGGCGCTCTTTGTCGGTTTTATATTTAGTGACATAGTTTATGAGATAATCGATAATTTTCTTATTTAAAATGGCGCTTACATCTGCATCAGGCATTTCAGTGGATAACTCTATAATCTTGTTTACTTTAGATACAGTTATTCTTTTTTGCAGTTTCGATAAAGCCATAATTTCGGGCGCTGCAATAGAAAGAATTTGAGAGTTTTTATTGGTTGAATCGCCATCTAATACAGTAGTTGATAATTGATTTGTATTTACGGTATCTAATTGTATATCCGGTGTTTTGTTGAGTAGTTTTGAAGGCAAGTTAAATATTTGCTTTACCCCATATTTTATCCAGTTCTCTTTTTCAAAGTCTGAAAAAAAAGTAACCAATGAGATATTTGTGTCCAACTCTCTGAAATAGTACTTTTCTCGCGCTAATTCGAGTAAAAAATCACTATTCGTGACTATAGCAGGATATAAGTCAGGGGTGAGCGTTTCAATCGTAGCAACATTTCGGCTGTTTATTCCCACTAGTGCACTCAAATTTCCCAGACCCATATTGTTTGATAAGCCATCGTTTTCTTCGGTTAAAACTTTAGAAGTCGTTGTAAACTCTTTTGGAGTACTGATGCCCCATAAAACACCAAAAACAAAAAATACAAATACTATAGCAAGTACTAGCCATCTACCACTATAAAACACTGATAGGAGCGACTTAATCTTTATCGCTTCGTTATCGCGGCTTTCACTTACAAACAATCTTATTTCTTGATCAAGACCAGTTTCCATTCTATTAATAAGCTTATTTCGTCATCAAATAACGTTATTTTTTCCCGAATCACATTAAACTAATCTTATGGCTTCGTAGATTCTAGCTGCTGCAGTTAATTTATCAAAAGTCTTCCCTCCATCAAACATGCCTGAATTAGTGTCAAATGTTTGTTGATATTGCTGAGTTAGCCAGTAATCAGTTTTTTCGATATCACCTAACACATAGTAAGTATAAGCTAGTTCGAAACCAATAGGGTTGTATGGATAAGCGTACTTACTTGACAGTGTTAGCTTCCGAAAGGTATTTTTTTCTGTAGCTCTAATGGCTTTTTTTATAGAATTGGTTCGCAATAAATTTGAATCTTTTAGTGTATTGTCAATAAGAGCAATCGCATACAGATTGAAACCATGATAGCCGATAGACTTTTGATATATATATGAATATTCTTTGATATTTCGCCTCATTTCTGAAACAAACGCGCGTAATTTCATAATTAGCCCCTTTTTAAGAAAAAAGGGGGGAATATGTCTAATTACCCCACTGTTGTAAAGTTTTACGGCGTTAGGAATGTTTTTAATAAAATCCATCACCGACTCGCTTGCTTTATCAGAGCCTTCTTTTAAAAGCAGCGCACCAGCTGCGCAGAACCAAAGTTGGTGATTGAATGTGTAGTCAAAACGGCTGACCGCGCCGTCTATATTGACCGTTTTCCATCCTTTAAGTTCGTTATCGTATGGGTGCAGATTAAATACCTCTTTTGCTACTTCAAGGATTCGTTCATCTTTAAAAACAGTGTATGCATACACTAGTGCCTCTATTGTCCAAGCCTGTCCAATTAAGCCATTCGTGAAATCCTTTTTAGGGTTCATCCTATGCCAGAATGTCGCGTTGTGAGGTCTTGATTTTTCTGATAAAAGAAAATTGAGGCATTGCGCTGCCGCTTCTTTAAACCTAGACTCTCCTGAATGCTCATACGCTTTCAAAAAGACCATCAGCCAATGTCCAGTATTTCTCACTGGAGTCTCGTTGTCAAAATAAGGTCCATTATGGCCTGGTGGCAAGGAGCCGTCTTTCCTAATTTGCACCAACGCTCTTTGAGCACTGGTATAAATAGTTTCTTTTAGCGTTTGTCTCGTCATATTTATTTCTTAGAAAAGGATCCAATTAAATTTGCCAACCCCATAATACTCTTGCTCAATTGTGCTGAAAATAAAAGTGGAATAAACAAACCGCGTGCTTCATCACCAAATCTTTTATCCATATTTTTTTTTATAACGACCGGATTTACCGGTGTTAATAGCCGCGCAACCATACCTATCTTTGATTTCCGTTTACCCAGTTCATGCCAAATCAACGGCTGATGCAATCCCACACGCCACTGCTTCTTGAGTAACTCCTTAAAACCTCTTGCTGGTTTGTATACGATAGCATCATGACAAAACACCAGTTTTAATCCATTTGAAGTTGCCTTATATGTCCAACGCACATCAGCCCCTGAACGAATACCCTCTGGAAACAAACCAATCTTATCGAAAACAGATTTTTTTATAAACAAGTTTGCTGTTTTCGCTACCCCCTTTTTAATCGATTCTTCCATCTTGATATTCGTCATCGCATCATATAATTTAGCGCCTGTTACTTTCCCTGCAAAATCAAACAAGACATTACCACCTACTATATCAGCTTTTGTGGTATCAAGATAATTTAAACCCTTCTCCAACCAATCATTTTGAGGACAGCAGGTAGCATCTAAAAGAACGATAATATCTCCTTTGGCAATCTCGATCCCGCGATTCCGGCAAGAATAAGGACTATTTAAATTCGTTTTTTCCCTAAGCAATTTAATCTGTTCCGATTGCTCTAGCCATTGAAATGTGTCACTTGAGCCATTATCCACAATAATGATTTCAATGTGTTTCTTGTCATTGATTTGAGGCGATATCGCTGCCAACGTCGATATAAGATATTTCTCATCGTTGTAAACAGGGATAATTATAGATACTTTGATCATGTTTATATGGGTTGGTCAATCATTTATGTATAAAAATGACTTGCCGGATATAACTTCGTTCAAATGATTCTCAATAGTATTTTTCATTGCTAAAATTTCATTTTTAACCATAAGGAATCTCCAAGCGGCTTTAAAGTCCAAATTAATCAAACATTTAAATAACTCACGTCTTATGGCTTTGCTAGCTTTGCGGTAGGAAAGCGGACTATTTGGGTTGAGCATTTTTACAAAAAGCACTCGCTTTTTAGTTTCGTCGGGAGAGAAAAATTTACTGGAAGTTGTTTCAAGCCGATCATGATATATTTTTACACGAGGGTGTATTCCTATTTTAAACTCATGGTATTGCACACGGTGACAATAATTCACATCTTCGCCATAATGATAAAACATTGGACTAAACCCTCCTGCCTTTCGCAGGCATTCCTTGCTAATAAGCCAAGCTGCGGCATTGACGAAACCGACGTCGTAGATGCCAGACGTTTGCCTATCGACGACCAGGAGGTCGGAAAGCAGTTTACATCCTTTTTGTGGAGAAATGTATTCCGAGAAGCGGTAATCGAGGGCATCGCCGTTACCATTGCAATGAATAGGGCTTAGGATGCCGTATTCGGGGTGTAGTTGTTGCTGTTTTACCAGTTCCTCTATTGTATTTACATCTACCCAGGCATCCTGGTTAAGCAAAAATACAAAGTCAGCTCCTTTTTCAAGGGCTTTGCGAATGCCAAGGTTATTGGCTTTGCCGAATCCCAGGTTTTCAGAAGCTATTACAAGATCTAGGGACGAATAATGCTGTTTAATAAATTCAACACTACCATCGGTTGATCCGTTGTCAATGACAATGATGTCGACTAGCACAGACGAACCCTGTAGTGATCCCAAACATTTTTCTATCCAGTTTCGCCTCATACCGTTATAGGTTACAATAACGGCTGAAATACTAAATTGATTTTTTTCCAAAGGTTATCCCATTTAGTGTAATTTTCCCGATTTTCCTAATCAGTCGAATGGTCTTGTTTCTGATAAGTTCAAGCTGATGCCCGAAGCTTAGATAGAAGAACAACTCCTTTTCAATGAATCGAATATAGGACATTCGCTCACTTATCTTATTTGTTTTATTCCGGGCAGTTGTTTGGTCTTCATGCAGCCTGAATTTGATTAACGCTTCATCAAGCACAGCGATAGGGTGTTCTTTCAAAATTCGGTACCAATATTCGTAGTCCAACATTTGTTTCAGGGCTGTGTTGAAAGGCCCTAGCTCATCAAACAATTCGCGGCGAAACATTACCGCTGTGGGTTCACCGATTTTATTGAAGGGTTTGTCGAAAAAGGTACGGTACTTGAATACCGATCTGTCAAGTAAATAAATTCCGTTATGGGGTTGTGTCGGTAACGACTTCTGCAAGTTCCCGTAGTCGTCAAGCCACTTTTTTATTTTTGGGGTACCCTCATAAAGACTATCAATGATAAAAATACGTTTGCAAGCAACTAATCCTACCTCCGGATAAACAGAAAATGTGGCCAACATTTTTTCTATACATGCAGGCTCCAGTATATCGTCCTGAAAAAGAAATTTTATGTAGCTACCATTGGCCTTTTCAATGCAATGATTCCAATTGGCGCCAATTCCTTCTGGTTTGTGCCTGTAAATGAAAGTAGGGAACCCGGTCTTCTCCTGAAACTTTTCACAGATTTGGATGGTGTTGTCTTCAGAGCAATCGTCACTGATTATAACTTCAAGGTTTCTGTAGGTTTGGCTGGTTAGGGAGTCAAGGGCTTCCTGGACAAACTTGGCTCCATTATAGACGGGAATGCAAACTGACACTAATGGTTTTTCTGCCATTTTATTCAAGTTAATACCGATTAATACCGATCCTCTATTTTTTTGTCCATTTTCTTAATGCCCTGTATGGTTTTAATATCAAACGTCCTATACGGTACTCCTGTTGTTCTTTGCGCATCTTTTCATATAGTGTTTTGTGCCGTTGAACAAATAAGGCCGAGTGCTTGTGTCGTATATGGTTGAGCTTGTCCACAATCGTGTCGGAATTCCTGACAGAGCTGATGAGCGATGCTTCCCTGATTCGGTAATAAAATAACCTGCGGTCAATATACTGGAATCCCCAGTCCTTTTCATACAAATTGAGCCAGAAATCCCAGTCTTCGTGTGCGACGATGTTACGTGATTCGTCAAATCCATTTACACTCTCCCAGGCAGCCTTTCTAACTACAGCACACATATCTATATAGTTGCCTAATAGCAAGCGGTCTATGTCAAAAGGCCGTGTTTTGAAACTTTTTCTGCTACCGTCTCCAAAGAAATGAGCGTCGGAATACACAACGCCAATTTCAGCTTTGTTTCTTAAGATGTCGATCCCTGCGTCAATATATCTAGGTTCTATTTTGTTATCACTGTCTAAGAAAAGCAAATATTCCCCTTTGGCAGCTCGGCACCCCGTATTTCTAGCTCCTGCTGGCCCCTTGTTGTCCTGATGGATTACTGTTATGCTTTGCTGGGTAGCAAGGTGTCTAAGAATCTGTAGAGTACTCTCATCGGTGGAACCATCATCAACGATAATGAGCTCATAACGGTGAATACCTTGGTATTGCATAACACTGTCAACGGCGTCTTGCAGAAAATCACCGGAATTATAACATGGCGTTATGATGGATATATCTGTCATTCAATAAGCCCTCGTATTTTTAGGTAAGCTTTGACAATCCTTGATTTTAATAAACGGCGCATCTCTTTATTCTCCTCTGCCATGTTCAGAAAAGGTTCATAATAAGCAGCATACTCCTCCTTTAGTAATTGCCTCTTCTCATGCAAGAGTTTTTCCCTGTTTTCTATTTTTGAACTTAATCCGGAGTAATCATAGTACGAGATTGGATAATCGACATAGTGGGTTTTGACCTGCAGTTTGCAGACAGCATCAATGAAGAATTTCCAATCCGCGCAAATCGACAAACGCTCATCATATGGGCCTTGCTGTTTATGCAAAAGACTTGTCCGGATAAAACTTCCCTGATGGGGGAGCGTGTCCCTTATAAAATAGGGGAAATTAAGCTTTTCATTGTATTTCTTTACCCACGATCGGTTTGGTTCTACGATCACCAAGTCACCGTAAACGATGTCATTTTCGGCGTTTAAAAAGGGTATGATATTGCTTAGGACGTTGTCATCATAGAAATAATCCCCCGAATTCATGTAAATAATAAAATCGCCGGTCGCTTTTTGGGTTCCTTTGTTCATGGCATTGTAAATGCCCCCGTCCGGCTCGCTGACCCAATAGGTTATTTTGTCGCGGTTCGCCTCGATCAATTCCCTGCTGCCATCCGTAGACCCGCCATCAATGATAACGTACTCAAACTCTCTGAAGGTTTGATTAATAACGCTTTCAATGGTTTTTTTTAGACCAAACAAATTATTGAAATTTATGGTTATGACGGAGAGCTTGGGCACGTTAGTTTTAATAAATTACTTGTCTTTTATTGTTTAACTCGTTTTGACCAATAAGGATTATTCGGGCATTTTTTTCGCACGTTGTAAAGCCTCTTCAAATGTAATCCTTTTAAAGATATTTAGTTTTCCCCCAACAGTAGCATTGAATATTTCCCTGCCATCTTCATGAAATTGGTGTTTTGCCAATGCATATGATGCCTCGTTTCCTTCCAAATCAGCCAAATGCCATAGCTGTCCTTTGAAGTAATCGGGATGAAAATGGTTGTGATCGTCACCTTTAAAATCCTGCAATTCATTTGGCTTCCCAACTTGAGAGAAATTGTGATCCACTCCTACTAAAAAAACATTTTTGTAGCCCATGTAATAAGCAAGTTGCATAGCGACGTAAGTTACTGTATAGCCCTCGTTGATAGGCTCCATCACGTTTTTATAAAACGACCATTTACCGCAAGTAAGAAGTTTATAGACATTTTTGCTGGAAAAATTAACCCCTTTCGATCCTTGATAAGATAAAAAGGTAGGGCAATCGAAGACTCCCTCTTCCACTTCTCTCTGAATCTGCTCAATAACCAGAGGATTCACAGTAACATGATAGGATAATTTCAATCGTGGATATTTCTCAAATATTAAATGGATTTTGTTTAATCCAAACACATGATACCCGTTTAGTAAATTCAAATCTGTTTGATTGAGGGAAGGGCCATTTCCTATAATAAAACAATCTTGGCCTTTATGGATATCTTTGAATTTGGCGAGGTGAGGGCGGTATTTATAAAACCAATCTAAATAGTCATTATTTTTGGACCATTCGAAGGGTACGCCATTCTGCCTATGTTCTTTTAACCAGTTTAACCTGCGCCAGTCGCCTGCGATAAACCTATACATCTTGCCAAGTAAGGTTAATCCTGTAAACCCTCTTTTAATTTTGTCACTGATTGGTGGCTTTGTCATTTTAATCTAAATCTTTTAAAACGTTACTTATTCCTCCGTCAATCTGTATATTAGCGCCGTTGATAAATCCAAGCCCGTCCTCAGCTAATAGCAATGCTAACTTTGATACTTCTGCTGGTTTTCCTATTCTCCGTAGAGGGTGCAAATCGTTTAACTTTTGTACCATCGTGCTGTCGTTGTTAAATCCTTCGTGCAACATCGGTGTGTCTATTGCTGCTGGGCTTATGGCATTTACTCTGACTTTGCCCTGTAAATCAACCGACATAGATTTTGTCAAGCCCACCAAGGCACTTTTTGAAGTGGCATACGCAACAAACCGCTTCTTGGTCAACTGCTGATGTATACTCGCAATGTTTATAATACACCCGTGTACTTGCTCTAGTTGTTTCAAGAAGAACTGACTTAGTAACAGAGGGCCAGTAAGGTTTACATTTAAAGTGTGATTCCAGTCATCTAATCGTATTTCTTCTACGCTACTAAGTATTTGCATAGCAGCGTTATTAATCAGGACATCTAACGTTTGAATCTCGTTATCAAACTTATTGCACATTTTATCTCTGTAGTTTGCATCTGAACAAAACCGATGCAAGTCAAAACTTATGAATAAATCGCAGTAATCGGAAGGCGTTGTTTTTATGTCAAGGCCAATTACAAAATAGTCTGCTTCTTTAAAAGTTTTTGCCAGGCCACTTCCAATTCCACCAAGTACACCGGTTATCAAAACTTTCTTTTTCATTAAGAGATTTTTAAGAAGTCAAACAATAGTTCTATTGCCTTGTAACTCGCCCTCCTCACCCCTTCGACAGTGTTTGAGCCATTATGAGTCCCGAAAATACACTGTTCGAAGCTGCGCAATTCATTCGTAGGTGTAAGCGGCTCTTGTTCAAACACATCCAATGCGGCAGAATATACTTTCCCCGATTTTAATGCAGCTATCAAATCCTGTTCGTTAATTAACGGCCCTCTTGCAACATTGATTAGTCGCACATGATCTTTCATTAAGGCAATGCTATCCTTATTTATCATATAACAGCTACTCGGTGTTAATGCGCAAGTCAATATTACAAAATCTGCTTCTTCCAGCTTTTCAGGGAAAGATAGAATTTCATTCGCCCCCACTTCTTCGGGAGAGAAAAAGGTAAACGGATCATATGCATTGATCTTAACATCGAAACCTTGCAATCGTCTGATAGTCGCTCTACCAATGTCGCCTAAACCTATTACGGCAACAGTTTTGCCGGATACAGACATTCCGGAGGGTTTTACCCAATTCCCTTTTCTTACTTCTCGGTCGATAAAATAGGTTTCTCTCGCTAATCCTAACAAATAAGCAATGGCAAGGTCAGCAACCTCTCTTCCAAACATTTGAGGAGTGTTTGCTATAGGAATATTCAGGTCTTTACAAGCAGCAAAATCTACGTTATCGATTCCGACCCCCCATTTAACAGCTGCCTTAAGCTTGCCTGCTTTACCTGCTTTGAATACGCTTGCAGTAGCTGGATCATCACCTATGATCCAGGCATCGACTGTTGGTACCAGTTCTATTAATTCTTGTTCTGTCAACACCTGTACCACATTTGGGGTTACAAGCTCTATGTTTTTCGCTGAGAATAGATGCCTAAATTCTTCTATTCTTCGCAACATAGGTGGACACGTGATTAGTACTTTCATGAGATTAGTTGTTTAGTCCGTTGATTTCTTTGTATAAAAACTCTGCCATTTTAAAGTTTAACTCTACGTCTATGTCCTGGGCCTCTATCTCCGGGATTTCAAACAAAAATGGTCTATCGCCTATCCGGTTATGTTTTCTTTTCAGAATTTCTTTGCTAAATAAATAAAGGCATGAGTTTTCTTCAAAAACAGAAGGTAGATCTTGTGTTCTTAGAAGAATATTTTGATTGTGATTTATAGGTCGCGCCAATGTATCCCAAAAACGCACATTTCTTCTGGTAACGGTAAAAAGCGAGTCATACATAGGGTAAATTTCCGAAAACTTCTTGATGCAACTTTCTATTGTTAATGAGCTAAGGATAGGATTCGTACTATGCGTCTGTAAATAGAAATCAGCAGATACCTGGTCAATGGCGTTTAGCAGTACATCATTCATGGGAACAGAGCCATCTTGCAGATGTGCTGGTCTTTCCAAAATGATTACTGATGGGAAATGTTTTTGGGTCAACTCCATGACGGTCGGGCTGTCGGTGTCCACGACAACGCTACTAATAGTTTTGACCGCCAAGAGGGTCTCTACGATGTGAAAGAAAAGAGGTTTACCGGCAAAATTGCGGTAATTTTTGCCAGGCACTCTTTCGCTTGAATGGCGCATGGGCACTAAAGCGGCAATTGTCATAATAATTGGTTTTTATAATGCTTTAAATTAGTTTTAATTCTTTGTTGTTGCTATATTTTGTGTCAGATTAATCATATTCTATCTTTTTACCCGTTTCGTATCGGCGGCTCTCGTTTTCAGGGTGTTTAGCTTTACTAATTCCGTTGGGGTAATAGAACCTATTCTTAAGCTCTTGGGTGATGATACCCTTTTGCTTATGTCCTAAGTAAGTGCCGTAAAATTGCATAAATCTGAATGATATTATGTTCTTCCATTCTTTCCACAATATTCCCTTCTGTAGCGCATGGAACCAATCAGAAGCAGTATTGGAAGTAAATAGCCATAGAAAATCGAAAAAATCAAAATGCACTCGCGGTAAAATCTGTTTTAAAGCGATAGCCTCACGTTGATACCTATTTTTTATTTTTTTGGGTGTTTCTTCGTGTACATGGACGATCACAGCGTCTGCTTCATACACGATTTGATGACCTTTATTCATTATTTTCTGTGCCCAATCTAGGTCTTCCAAACCTGTCAGTGATTCATTGTAATGTTGCGACTCCCATAACTTTTTCCTAATAGCACAGTTTGCATTGTTACAAAAGGGGGTAGACTGCACATAGTTACTTTTTGATGGAAACCATTTTTCAAAAACCTGTTGTTCCGAAAAGTGTGTTTGTTCGTTTCCTATTTGTCTTCCATAAACCAAAGCAACGCGTTGAGAAGAAAATGGAGCAATCATTTTTTCAATCCAATCATTAAAAACAGGATATACGTGCGCTGAAGCAAATAGTAAAATGTCTCCCTTTGCTTGGTTACAGCCAATATTCAAAGCCCTTCCAAACGAAAAATTTTCTTTTTTTATCTTTATTATTTTTGCGCCCATGCTTTTGGCGATGGCGACGGTAGAATCATTTGAGCCCGAATCAACGACAATCACCTCTAAAGAGACTCCAACAGGGAGTTGCTGCCTTTGGATGCCATCCATCAAGCGACCGATGTGGCGCTCTTCATTATAAGATCGTATGATGATTGAACAAGTCACAATTTACGTTAATGTTATGGGTTTGCGGGTCACTTCCCAGCTAAGATCAGCTATCACTTTACCTCTCATAATAAAGCTAGCTGTTTTTTGATTAGTAACCGCAGGTACTATTTCGAAGTTACAGATGTGGTCAAATCCTTGCATTATTCTCGGTGGCTCGGCATGTGAGATATGGAGGCTGATGTTATATTTCCCTGGGGCCAGTATTGCTGGTATTCTTATATTTAGTTCGTATTCGCCTTCTTCTCGAAGTCCCAAGAAGGATTCGTCCTTCTCAAAATCTCGTGAAAAAATAATCGTCTGTAGCTCGGAGTCGTGAATATGGATGGAAAAGTATATTTTCTGCGTCGGCTGTTTAAATTTATAGCTCACGTTAACATAAAAACATTCGTTGTGGAAATGTTGATTAACCAGCTGAAAGTTTTTATCAAGAACTTTAATTGCATAAACTGCAATTATTTCATTTTCAAAATTATTATTTATATATACCGGATTTATAGTTTCGTCTCTTTGCACATAGGCATCCAACACGGTATTAATTTTGCCGGAAGTTTTAATCGTGCCATTTTCTAACAACATTCCAACATTGCAAAGTTGCTTTACTGCCGCCATGTTATGGCTAACGAAAAGTACTGTTCTCCCCTCATCCGTGGATACATCCTGCATCTTCCCGATTGCTTTCTTCTGAAACTCTGCATCCCCCACGGCCAAAACTTCATCCACGATTAGGATTTCAGATTCCAGATGGGCGGCTACGCCAAATGCTAACCGGACGTACATGCCTGATGAGTAACGTTTCACCGGCGTATCGATATAACGCTCGACTCCGGAAAAGTCCACAATCTCGTCAAATTTTCTTTTGATTTCTTTTTTGGTCATGCCCAAAATAGCGCCGTTGAGGAAGATATTGTCCCGCCCTGTCAATTCCGGATGGAAGCCGGTACCTACTTCCAGCAAACTGGCTATTCTTCCTTTCGCTTTTATGCAGCCCGTGGTGGGTAACGTGGTTTTAGAAAGAATCTTCAACAGGGTGCTCTTGCCGGCGCCATTCCGGCCGATAATACCGACAACATCGCCCTGCTCGATTTCGAAGTTGATGTCCTTCAATGCCCATACAAATTCGCTTGCTCCTTTTTGGGTCCGGTCATTAGTTTCGCCAATCTTCAAAAACGGGTCCTCTTTGCCTCGTACTTTGTACCACCACCGTTTGAGGTCATGCTGGATAGTGCCTGTGCCGACTTCGCCCAAGCGGTATTGCTTGGATAAATTTTCTGCTTTGATAACGACGTTGCTCATCTCTTTCTAAACCGTATCCATAAAACTTTTTTCGACCTTGTTGAAGATCAAGGTGCCGATTGCTAAAATAATAAGCGCCACCGACGCTGAATAGACCAACCCTTGCCAGGAATAGGTGCCAACGCCTGTGAACATGTAACGAAAGGCTTCCACAATAGGAGCTACTGGATTGTATTCGTTGACCCAAGCAAACGAAGTACCTTTAATCCGGCTGGAAGGATAGATGACCGGCGTGGCGTACATCCACAGCTGGATGCTGAAGGTGAGCAGTTGTGCCAAATCCCGGTATTTGGTGGTCAGTGAGCTGATAATCATCCCTAATCCCAATGCCAGCAATGCGGAGATGCCGATTAACAAGGGTAGTAAAACTACCTGCCATTGCAGGGCAATGGGTTCGCCATTGGCCAAGTAGTAGCCCCATACCGCCAAGAACAGCAACATTTGAATGCCGAGCTTAATAAGTCCGGAGGTAATGATCGACAAGGGCATAATCAATCTTGGAAAATATACCTTACCGAAAATCTTGGCATTGGTAATGAATACATTGGAGGTCTTCGTGAGGCTATCCGCGAAATACGTCCATACGGTGATGCCGGAGATGTAAAACAGCATCCGTGGCAAGCCATCGGTGGCTATCCCTGCAATGCCACCGAAAATGATGGAATACGTGACAGCCGTGAGTACCGGTTGGATAAAAAACCAAGTAGGACCCAGAATGGTCTGCTTGTAGGTCGCAATGAAATCACGCGTGACAAACATCCAAAGGAGGTCACGGTATTGCCATACTTCCCTGAGCCGCAAATCAAATAAGGAGGTTTTTGGCCGGATGACTTCCGTCCACTGTTGCTCTTTCTCTTCTATGTGTGTTGCTTCCATTAAAATCAATCGTTGCTATACCATTGAAATAGCTGTCGTACGCCTGCCGTTAAATCGACCCGATGTTTCCAGCCGAGTTGTTGGAGCTTAGTGGGGTCGGTAAGTTTTTTCATCGTCCCATCGGGCTTTTCGGTATTAAAGTAGAAGGTGCCCCGAAATCCGATGACGTCTTTGATGAGACTGGCCAGATTCACAATGCTGATGTCTTCTCCCGTACCGATATTCAGATGCGTATTGCGGATTTCTTTAGCTCCTTGGGGAACGCAGTCATTGAAATCCCGATGTTCCATAATATACACACAGGCATCGGCCATGTCTTCGCTCCACAGAAACTCGCGCATGGGCCGCCCGCTGCCCCAAATTTCGATTTGGACGGCTCCGTCAATCATCCGGGACACGCCATACTTGGCGAGGATGCTCCGGATAGCATCGCCAGGAGCGGCGCCATCAAAGCCTTCAATGGGGCGTTTGTTCAAGTCCTTCCGAATGGCTTCCCAATCGTCATGCTCCAATGCCTTGCCCAAGTGTATTTTACGGATGAGTGCCGGCAACACGTGCGATTTCTCCAGGTCGAAATTGTCATTTGGACCGTAAAGGTTCGTGGGCATCACCGAAATGAAATTGGTGCCGTATTGAATATTATAACTCTCGCAGAGCTTAATACCGGCAATCTTGGCAATGGCATAGGGTTCATTGGTGTATTCCAACGGCCCTGTCAGCAAGGAATCCTCCGGCATGGGCTGCGGGGCTTCTTTGGGATAGATGCACGTACTGCCCAAAAACAGCAATTTCTTGACGCCGTGCTTGTAACTCTGGTGAATCACATTATTTTGGATCATCAAGTTTTCGTAGATGAAATCGGCACGGTAAGTGTTGTTGGCCACGATGCCGCCCACTTTAGCCGCAGCTAAAAAGACATATTCAGGTCTTTCTGCAGCAAAGAAAACAGCCACGGCTACCGGATCGGTCAAATCCAGTTCGGCATGCGTGCGGGTCACTAAGTTAGTATAACCCTTGTCCTGAAGGTTTTTCAGGATAGCGCTGCCCACCAGCCCGCGGTGCCCCGCCACGTATATTTTGGAGGATTTGTCCATTACTCAAAATAATTCAGGGTCTGATAGCCACCTTCTTTTAAGTATTGCTCTTTTTCCATGAGTTTAATATCGCCTTCCATCATATCCTTCACCAAATCGTCAAGGGTATACTCCGGCTCCCAGCCGAGCTTGGTCTTTGCCTTGGTGGGGTCGCCGATTAAGAGATCGACTTCCGTCGGGCGGAAATAGCGCGGGTCTACTGCGACAACTTCTTTGCCTGTTTCCAGCTGATAATCGGGATGGCTGCAGGATTTAACGTAGCCCTTTTCATCTACGCCCGCTCCCTGGAATTCCAGTTCAATGCCGACCTGACCAAATGCCATCCGCACAAAATCGCGTACACGGGTGGTCTTGCCGGTGGCGATGACCCAATCTTCGGCTTGCTCCGCCTGTAAAATCATCCACATCATGCGCACGTAATCCTTGGCATGGCCCCAATCACGCTGGGCATCGAGGTTGCCAAGATAAAGCTTGTCTTGTAAGCCAAGGGCAATACGAGCCGCTGCACGGGTAATTTTCCGTGTGACGAACGTTTCGCCACGGATGGGCGATTCGTGATTGAAAAGAATGCCGTTGCTGGCAAAAATGTTATACGCTTCCCGGTAGTTGACGGTAATCCAATAGGCGTAAAGTTTTGCTACGGCATAAGGGCTCCGGGGATAAAACGGTGTAGTTTCGGACTGTGGCACGGCTTGCACCAAGCCGTAGAGCTCCGATGTGGAGGCTTGGTAGATACGGGTTTTCTTTTCTAACCTCAAAAACCGGATAGCTTCCAGCAAGCGCAGGGTACCGATGCCATCGGCATTGGCGGTGTATTCTGGCGTGTCAAAGCTGACCTTGACGTGGCTCATCGCGGCGAGGTTGTAGATCTCGTCGGGCTGAATCTCCTGGATGAGCCGGATAAGATTCGTACTATCCGTCATGTCACCGTAATGCAGCACAAATTTAGGATGGGCGACATGGGGATCTTCATACAGGTGGTCAATCCGATCGGTGTTGAATAGCGATGTCCGCCGTTTGAGGCCATGGACCGTGTATCCTTTTTTTAAGAGGAATTCGCTTAAATAGGCGCCATCCTGACCAGTAACTCCTGTAATAAACGCTGTCTTCATTTGCCGTGGTTTTATCTGTTCGCAAATTGAGCAACAAAAGTACTCATTTATGTGTAAGGTTGCAAATTTTGTCTACTTGTTGGTTTCAGCTTGCCTAAGCATGCGGTCAAACTTGCGCGCCAATCCGGTACGGCCACACCGAACGTTGCTTTGATTTTCCGCTTGTCCAGCAGGGAATATTGCGGCCGTTTGGCGGGAGTGGGGTACGCCTCGGTTGGAATGCCGTTTACCTTGCACGCTAAGCCTCGGATATCCCGGATAGCGACAGCAAAGTCGTACCACGAAATCCGGCCTTCGTTCGAATAGTTGTAAACCCCATTTGCCCACTTGTCGGAATGGACGATGTCCAAGATCGCTTTGGCTAAGTCATGGGCATAGGTAGGGCTGCCAATCTGATCATTCACGACAGCAATTTCGTCTCTTTCGCTCATTAGTCGCAACATCGTCTTCACAAAATTCTTGCCATAGGATGAATATACCCAAGCCGTGCGGATGATGATGGCATCCGCGCCGGACGCGATAATGGCTTCTTCGCCCAAATGCTTGGTTTGCCCATATGTGTTGATGGGATTTTTGGCGGATTCTTCAACTATCGGCTGGTCATTATTGCCGTCAAACACGTAGTCGGTCGATAGATGCACGAGTTTCGCCCGGTTGCCCCGGCACCAATCAGCGATTTGACCAACGCCCAGGTGATTGATGCGATCGGCGGAATCGGCCGCTGTTTCGGCCAGATCGACTGCGGTATAGGCAGCTGCGTTAATGATGGTGTCTGGCTTTAATGCATCCAATCGTCCGGCTATGCCGCCAATGTCCTCCAATGGAAATTCCTTCCTTCCTACGAAAATAAAATCATATCCACTGTATGACGCGCTTAAATCCTTTAATTCGGAACCTAACTGGCCTCCAGTGCCGGTAACTAATAGCTTCATGCCTTATCGGTATAAACTTCGCTGAATAAGGGGAGTTCGTTGTCCTTTTCCGAAATAATGATGTCGGCACTCGGCAATAACCAATCAATCCTTAAGGCGGGATCATCAAACCGAATACCGGCTTCAGATGCTTTATGGTAATAGTTGTCACATTTGTAAAAGAACTCGGCGGTTTTTGAAAGCACGACAAAGCCATGTAAAAAGCCTCGTGGAATGTATAGTTGTAGCATATTCCGGTCTGAAAGCTGTATCGCTACGTGTTGCCCGAATGTTTCTGAACCTGGCCGGACATCTACGGCTACATCAAGTACCTCCCCTTGAAGTACCCGTACCAGCTTTGCCTGGGCATGTTCGCCGGCTTGGGCGTGTAATCCACGCAGCACACCCCGCCTGGAAAAGGACTGGTTATCCTGTACAAAGTGCGTATTCGCGCCAATGGCCTCTTGAAACTTCGCTTCATTGAAACTTTCAAAGAAATAACCTCGGCTATCTTCAAACTTGCTGGGTGCTATGATAAAGCATCCTGCTAACTTGGTTTCGGTTACTTTCATATCTGTGAACTACAATTTTTAAACTTACAACCTCCCGTCCACGAGCCTTCTGTCCAAACATGCCTTCGTGTCAAAAATTACCCCATTGTGCCGCTTGATTTTTTGGTAATCAAACGTCAAAAATTCGCGATGTGCCACAGCGACGACGACGGCATCATAAACGGCGGTATCTTCCATTTTATGGACCATGTCCAATCCGTATTCGTGCTTGACCGCTTTGGCATCGGCCCAAGGGTCATAGAGGTCTACCGATAGGCCAAATTGAACGAGCTCGTTGTAGATGTTTACCACGCCGGTATTGCGGATGTCGGGGCAGTTTTCCTTGAACGTAATGCCCATAATCAACGCGCGGGCACCTTTGACCGAAATATTCTTTTGCAGCATCAACTTCACGACTTTACTGGCCACGAAGGCGCCCATCTGTTCGTTAACACGACGGCCGGAAAGGATGACGTTGGGTGTGTAGCCCAGGCGTTCTGCCCGGTGTGCCAGGTAATAGGGATCCACGCTGATACAATGCCCACCCACCAGGCCCGGCTTGTAGGGGAGAAAGTTCCACTTAGTACCGGCTGCAGCTAGCACGTCGTAGGTATCGATACCCATCCGGTCAAAGATCAAGGCCAATTCGTTGACAAAAGAAATATTAACATCCCGTTGCGCGTTTTCAATAGCCTTGGAGGCTTCGGCGACCTTAATGCTGGGCGCCCGGTGTGTGCCGGCTTTAATAATGGACCGGTACAGGTCGTCAACCCAACGGGCGGTTTCGAGGGTAGAGCCGCTGGTGACCTTTCTGATCTTGGTCAGCGTATTGACTTTGTCTCCCGGATTGACGCGCTCGGGGGAATACCCGACAAAAAAATCTTCATTAAATTTCAAACCCGATACTTGCTCTAATACGGGTACACAATCCTCTTCGGTACACCCCGGGTAAACCGTCGACTCATAGATGACGATGTTACCTTTTCCGATCACTTTTCCCAACATCTCGGATGCTTTTATTAGGGGGGTTAGGTCTGGCGCTTTGAAGTGATCTATCGGAGTAGGAACGGTGACAATATATGTGTCATACGGATGCAGGTCTTCGATATTCGTGGAGAAAGTTAGTCCGATACCATCTTTTTCTTTTAAATTTAAGGCAACGGCCAGGTCGTTGAAGTCAGTTTCTTGAGTACGGTCTTTTCCCGATTTCAACTCTGAAACCCGCTCTATATCAATATCAAAACCAAGGACGTCATATTTTTTTCCAAATTCAATGGCGAGGGGTAAACCAACGTAGCCTAACCCAATAACAGCAATTTTGGCGTTTATTGCTGAGGGAGTGGAAGCATTGACTCCTGGCTGTTCTGCATTTACATGCCCCATTACCTCAATAAACTAACAATCACCGCGGCCATTGAGGTAATCACACTAGCCATGCTCACCCAAGCCTGTGCAGGAATTCGTTCCCGATCAGGTCTCGTGGGTACAATGATTTCACTACCTGGCAGCACCTCAGGATAACCACCTCTGCTTCCTTCAACAGCACCGTTGGCATGCTGTACAAACGTTTTGCGCTTGTGGGCCTTGGACGTAAAGCCACCGGCTTGGTTGATGTAATAACGCAGCGGCTTGCCCTTTTGATACACGACTCGGTTGGGGTTGAGCACCTGACCGCGGACCGTGACAGTGCGTAACTGCCGCGGCACCACGATGACATCCTCGTCTTCCAATGGGATGTCGTATTTGCGATTGCCCGCTAATATTTTATCCAAATGGATGCCCACGTAATTGCTGAAAAATAGTTCGGTGTTAGTGCCCGCTTCGGCGATGTTTTCCAACGCTAAGCTTTGCAGCTCACGTTGTTCCTGCTCCAACTCGTCTAGCTTCTGTTGATCTTGGCTCGTCAACGCGCCGTGGCTCTGGGAGACCATTGCGTCTGATGCCTTCCGCTGCAGTGAAGCGCCTTGTAAATAGGCAAATTCGGTGACACCGCCGGCACGCCGGATGAGGTCAGAGACCTTCTCGTCTTTCTTCAGCAGCACATACTCGCCCGGATACATGACCTCCCCTTCGATACGTACGAGCCGCTGCACTTGATAACCGGTGCTGGTATGCACACTGACCATGTCAAACGGCTGCAGCACGAAGTCGGATTGCACGGCTTCCTCGCGGCTATCAAAACTAACCCGTACCAGTTCAGAAATCGTTGAATCCCGCTCGTTGGTATTCCGGCGGATACGGCGGGCAACGTCGATATACTCGATATTGGCGGCTTCTGCCAGCCCGCCGCTCATCTGGATGAGGTTACCGAGGGTCATCTGCTCTACATATTCGAATTCGCCAGGTTTGCGCACCTGCCCACTGATGGACACGGTGTATTCTTCGCGGAGATCAAAAATCGATGAAATGATGACCTTGTCTTCACGCTGCAGCACGTGGTCTTGTTGCGTAGAGCCGGCCATGAGCTGGGCTAAGTCTACCGTGATGAGCTGCTGGGTATTGTCGGGATTCAGGCGGTTGATATAAGCCCGCGACATGAACGCATCCTCCTTGAGGCCATCGGCTCGACGGATCAACTCCCGAAGGGTAAGCCCGTCTGTAAGGGCATACAATCCGGGGCGGAATACCGCGCCTTCGATAGCGACGCGGTTCGCATACCGGTCGAGAACCTCCTCCACGATGTAATGGTCACCGTTTCTCGGAGTATAACTACTAAAGTCTTCGGCATAGATATCGGCTACGCTGCGCTGACGGTCGGTAACCTGAAGTACCTTGACCTTGGCCCGGTAAGCCTCGGGGGAGAAGTCGCCTGCAAAGCGCAGCACGTCTTCCAATGTTTCGCTTTCTACCGGCTCGAAGATGCCGGGGTTGTTTACGAGCCCATCGACGGTGACATGGCGGTTAAACACGGGTATATGGATGACATCGCCATCTTCCAACCGCACATTGCCGGGCTGGATGCCCTTGGTCAGAAAATCATACGTGTCGATGGTTTCTATCACCCGGTTGTTACGGATGAGCTGGATGCCGCGATAAGTTCCTTTGTCGGATGGGCCGCCGGATGCGTACAACGCATGGAATACGTTGGCCAGCGACGGCAGGGTGTATGTGCCCGGGCGGGTGACGTAGCCCGTGAGCGTCACCTTGATGCTGCGGATATTGCCCAGCGTGAGTGACAGGCGTGTCCCCCCTGTTCGTAATCGCGAATATATCGATTGCAGTTGCTGTTTCAACTTGCTGGTTGCGTCTTCGATGGTCAATCCGCCAACGGATATAATCCCGACATAATCAATATTGATAGTTCCTTCAGGGGATACCGTCAATCTGTAACTTTCCTCGTTATCGCCGGTTACATCGATCAGGAGTTCATCGCCTGTGCCGATCACATAATTTTTCGGTGTCGGGATATTGAGATTGGGCTGGAATTGGATATTGGTATTGCGGAACAGCTTGGCGCCGAATATACGGCTGGTATCGGCCTCCTCCTCAACAATCATCAAGCTGTCGACAAAGGCAGTTGTCGTGTCGACTACCTGGCGTCCTTGCTGATCCATCGGTGTGGGCATAGCGGCAGCACGCTTTCCGACAGGGGAGCCTTTCTGCCGAAGCGCGGCCATCCTGCTACGCAACTTTTGTTGCTCGGCTGCTGGCATCCCTCGCTGAGCGAGGGCTTGTAGCAGTTGATCATCCGTCAAGCCACGCTTTTCGGCGTCGGTCATGATCTTTGTGATCTGCTCGTCGGACAGCTGATCCACCCGGACCTTGGAAATATCCGACAATTGCACAGGAGGTTGCTGCTGCTGTGACTGGCTTTGCGATTGGTTCTGTGATTTCGTTTGTGACTGCGTCTGCGCCTGTGTCGTAATCAACCACAAAAAGCCTATCAATAACAGGATACTTCTTTTCATCAATCTATTCGCTTTCTTGTGTTTATATAATGCTAAAATTGAGCAAAGGTACGTATTCTCTGTGGTCCTCACAGCGTTAGTATCCAAATTTATCGTTACGTCGGATGTTAACCCACAAAAAAATAAGCCAAGGTTTTGTGTTATGGACTTGATTTTACCGCTCATACAACACCAGCCCCCCCGCTGTTTTTACTTGACTTAACGTAAAGCGTACCTTGCGTGCGATCACCCCTTCCACCTTCGGGGCCAGTTGTTCGAGATAGTCGGCATTGAGTGCCTGCCCCACGATGGTCACCTCAATGGAACCGCTGTCGCGCCCTTCGGCATAATCGCCGGTGAGTACAACCTGCTCGACATCACCCATGCGGCTGAGGACGGTCTCGACAATCCGGTCTAACCCAAGGTACTTATGTACAATATCCTGCAACGAACCGAACAAGGGATGCTTTATATTGGCGCGGTAGGAAACACGGTTTTGATCGGCTTCCTTTTCCAGGTAACCGGCTTCTGATAAGTTGTTGAGTTCTTTGCGGATGGCGTTGGTGGATTCGTTGAATTCTTCGGCTAAACCTCGCATGTGTCCCCGATTGGCAGCGTTGATGAAAAACTTCACCAATAGGCGCAAGCGGGTCTTCGAGGTGATGAGTGAGTCGAGCATCTAAAACGATAGACTAATTGAGCAACAAAGGTACTCACTTTTTTGTAAACTCCAAATGCCGTCATACGATATCTTTGTTTCCGGCTAGCAGATTTTGGCCTAGGAGCGTGAACGCAGTGAGCGTTCCAGCCTAAATCTGCTAGCCGGAAACATCACGAACTACTTAATCTGATCAACGATTTCGTTTTCGCCATAGCCAGCGTCTGGCAGCGTGGGTCTGCTGCTGACGGTATTGTTTGAATTGTTGCAGCGTGTGCTGCATCTCGGCATCGACGGCCGAAAGGGCAATGCGGGATTCATCGACGAGCAGGACGCTGGCGTAACAGAGGAAACCGACGCCGATGAGGTCAAGGGCTATCGGAAACCAGGAATAGCCGTCAGACAGGAAGTAGACCAACGCTATGCTGATGCATGAGGCGACGAAGAAGAAAAGGGTGATGTACAGGCTTGTCATGGCGCGCTGGAGCAGGCGGGCACGGCGGCTGGACAGCTCCAGTTGTTGGATGAGTACGGGGACATCCGCAAGCCGGGGAGTGCTGCTGTTTTCGCGAATGATATCACTGATGATACTGCTTACTTTGCGTGATCGTTCGATGGATCGGCTGAGGCGCTGCGACGTGGAGAGTATCAGTGAACTGCTGGCCATAATCAGCACCACTGGGGTGATCATGGCCGATAGTACGGACAATGTGTGGGAGAGCGCATCCATGTGGTATGGTCAGCTGACGGGATAGGCCGTAAGGGTATGGTTTGCCTGATGGTGTGTGCCGAAATCGTGCTGTTTGAATTGTACCGTGATGGGCCGATCCGCCGAAACGACGAGCGCGTAAAGGGTCTCCAAGGGGATGGCTTCTGGATCGATGAGGTCATTGCAGCGGAAGCACTGGATGCGCTGGGCGGGTACGCTGATATGATATGGGCCCACCGGGTCACGGTCGGCGTAATAGACGTGGAGGCTCACCTGCGCTTCCTCGGCGTGGGTATTGAGGATGATTAACTCATCGCGGCTGGTACATGCCGGTTCGGGGCCATGGCTCTCCAAAGGGATGTAGCCGCCGGGAATAACCCACCGCATATACCCGGCGATGGGTTCATGGCTATTGCTGTTCGTCATGCGTAAAAATCGTTTTTAAGTGTTCATTCAGGAAAATACCCTGCGGGTCGAACTGCGTGCGGATGCGTTGGAAATCAGCCCAACGGGGATACAGCTGTTCCAGATCGGCGGCGCGCATGCTATGTTTCTTGCCCCAGTGCGGCCTTCCGCCGTAAGCATGGAATATGGGTTCAACGTCGTCGAAATAGGCCTGATAGGGCAGGCTGGCATTCTGGTGCAGCGTGATGGCGGCCACCGTGGATTTTCCATACCCATTACTGAGCCAGTTGCTGTCTCCTTTGACCGGCCGGAAGAGCACACGCCAGCCCACGTCTTTGCGGTGTTTTTCTTTGATTCGTTGGCGGATTTCGAGGAAGCAGGGGACGGCATCACGCAGGTCTACGGAATATTCGAGTTCATTGAATTTTAACGTCTGCTCGGAAGGCAGCACATCTTTGGCATAGCCGCGCATTTCTTTGTACAGCTGGCCGAAGGGAAGGTCGGGCACTTGGCGATCTTCTTCGTTCCATGTGCGGATCGTTACATCATCCCGCCGGGGATACCAGTAAAAGCAGAAATTGCGGTGAAGTTCCATGAGTTCGTCCAGCTGGGCTAAACAGTCATCCAGTGAGGCGCGGTACTGTTTGCGGACGAGGCGGTATTGCGGGAGTAGCTTGAGCTTGACAGCGGTAAACAGGCCAATCGAGCCCAGGGATACGCGCAGCGCCTGCATCATTTCGGGGTGCTGGTCTGCATCAAAGTCATGTATAGCGCCCGTGCCGCTGATAAGACGGACCCCGTGCAGCTGTGAAGACAGGTTAGCCAAGTATTTGCCGGCGCCATGCGTGCCGGTACTGATGGCACCGGCCAATGTCTGTTTGTCGATGTGGCCCATGTTTTCCATGGCGAGCGCATAAGGCGCGATGGCCTCACCCACCGCCTCGATCGTAGTATTGGGTAGAAGCACGGCTGTCTGTGCGCCGGGATCGGCGCCAAGCAGGCCAGTGAACTTATCCATGTTGATAAGTGTCTCCTTGGTGGTGTAGATATCGGAACATGAATGGCTGGCACCCACCACGCGAAGGGTCTTGCCCTGATGGTAGGTCTCTTTGACGATTTGTTGCAGGGCTGTTTCATCGACAGGCGTCAGCAGTCGCTCAGGCGTAAACTGGATGCTTCCGGACCAACTGGTCCAGGTATGTCGGCGTAGCGTTTGCTCCATAGTAACATGATAGGTAAGTCCTGTTTATGCAACAACCAGGGGGGATTAATGTTTGCGAAGGGTATTGCTGTCCGTAGGGTGCACGGCATACTTCGGATGTTGAGCAAGTCACGGTATTTCCAGTTGCCGGATTTTTGGCCTAGGAGCGTAAACGAAGTGAGCGTTCCAGCCAAAAATCCGCCAACTGGAATAAACGGAATTTGTCGTGCGCCGTTGCTGAGATTTGCGGCCCGGATGTATTCCAAATATTGTACCTTTGTAGCTGTATTGCTTATTACGTACGGTAAAGCTATTCGTCAATGTTATCCAAAAAAGCCAAATACGCCATCAAAGCCCTGATTGTTTTGGGCAGGAATTACGGTAAGGAACCGATGCAGATTTTACGCATTGCGGAAGAAGAACGTATTCCGAAGAAATTCCTCGAACAGATTTTGTTAGAAATGCGTAATGCAGGAATCCTGTATAGTAAAAAAGGGGCCGGTGGCGGCTACAACCTGAATAAAGCGCCCGAAGATATCCGGTTGTCGCAGGTGATGCGGCTTATTGACGGCCCGATTGCACTGCTGCCCTGTGTAAGCCTCAATTTTTACCGGAGTTGCGACGAGTGCAAATCGGAAGAGGTATGCGGTATCCGCGATACCTTTATTGACGTACGCAACGCCATGTTACAAATCCTAAACGATACCAGTATAGCGGATATTATCGATAAGGAAAAGCGCCTTGCACTGGGTGTTTGACGGCAAACATTTAGGCGTCCGTTGCGTTTCTTATCGTAATGAAGCCCTTTTGGAAATGGGGCCTTGGCATCGCCGCTGGCCTGATCGTATTCATCATTGGAAGTAATTGGTATGTAAACCATCGGTGGAAGCCGCGGATGGAGGTGAAGTTAAAGGACCTGATCGCCCGCGAGACAGACGGCCGTTATCAATTGAACTACGATCGCTTGGAGGTGTCGTTGCTGGGGGGCAATGCGGCGGCCGTAAACGTTTCCCTCATCCCCGATACGGCAACTTATAAGGGTGATGGCCGGCAGCGTCCGGCATCCGGCGCGTCGTATCTCGTCCGGATAAGCCGTCTCCAAGTTAAAGGAGTCGGACTGATGCGGCTGCTTATCAGCAAGAAGGTGCATGTCAACACGGTGGTTATCGACGCGCCATCGTTACAGCTTGTCCGCCATCATTGGCCCGACAAGGATACGGCGGCCGCCGACCCGACTGTGGATACATTTGCCGAACGCCTCGCTAAGACGTTGGCAGGTACTCGGGTAAATCGCATGGTACTGAATGCCGGCCAATTTGAAATGACGGACGACAGCAGTGCGATGGACGTCCGGATACGGGATATCACCCTGGCGATACGCGATATAAGGATAGACCCGGCCTCGTTGCTTGATACGGCACGCCTGTATTTCGCGAGGGCAATCCGATTGGAGATAGATTCACTCGATTTTCTCCGGCCGGACAGCCTTTATCGGCTGCATGTAGGGCCGCTGCGTTTCCAAACGGATACGCGGGAATTGGCGCTCCGCGATCTGCGTTATGGACTTACGGTGAGCAAAGCCGAGTTTTACCGCCGGGTGCAACGGGCTAAGGACATTGCAGGCATAGCGGTTGCTCATGTCGCATTAAACGATGTGAACCTGGCAAGGTGGGTCAACAGCCAAACGTTGGCAGCGTCGGTACTTCGCATTGACAGTGGCAGCATCGCCGTCTATAAAGACAAAACAAAGCCCAACCCACCTGCGTATAAAATCGGTGAGTCGCCGCACCAGCAGTTGCTGGGGATGAAGCAGCGGCTCGCGATTGATTCGGTGCTAATCAATGCAATGGATATCAGTTTTACGGAGGTAAGCGACCAGACGGCCAAAGCGGGCACCGTGACGTTCGACGATGTTAACGGCCTAATTCGCAATATGACCAACGATTCTGTAATGCTGGCCCGTAACAGGTTCCTGCAGCTTGATGCGACCTCCCGCGTCATGGGGGCTGGGGATCTGGAAGTGAGGTTTCGCTTTGACCTGCTGGATACCCTTGGTGCGCATACGTATCAGGCCAAGGTTGGACGCATGGATGGTAGGTCCTTCAACCGGATGCTCACGCCGCAGATGAATGTGGAGGTTGAACAGGCGGATATCCAGGCGATGGCCTTTGAGATGGAGGCTAACGATCGCCAGACGAGCGGCACGCTGCAGTTGGATTATCGGAATTTGAAGGTAAGCTTGCTTAGGGAAGCCGGTAACGGCGAGACATCGGCGAGGCCGGTGGTATCGTTTTTTGCAAACCGGTTTTTGGTGAATGATAGCAACCCGGATGCCAACGGGATATACCATCAGGGCAGCGTATATTTGGTGCGCGATCCAACATATTCGTTCTTTAAGATGATCTGGCATAGCATCCGTGAGGGGACGAAGCAATGCATTGGACTCGAACCTTGAATGCGCACAAGCGACCTAGGGGATGAGCGGAGCGAGTCTTCCAGTTGCGTCGCATATCCAACATGCCAGTCCCTCAGTTATGCCTTTCCTCTCCCTCCTAAGGCACCTTGGATGTGCACAAGCGACCTAGGGAGATGAGCGGAGCGAGTCTTCCAGTTGCGTTGCGTATCCAACATGCCAGTCCCTCAGCTATGCCTTTCCTCTCCCTCCTAAGGCACCTTGGATGTGCACAAGCGACCTAGGGAGATGAGCGGAGCGAGTCTTCCAGTTGCGTTGCATATCCAAGGTGCCGCCACTTCCGCTGCCGTCTCTTACGTTTCGTCTGCAATCCCTTCCACACCAAGTTTGACCGCTAATGCCTGCAGGTTTTCCCAAACGGCATCAACCAATGGAATGCCGTGTTCTTTGCGGTGTTGTGTGGCGCGATACTCCGGTTCGCCCGGGATGATAACACCTTGTTCCTCGTTTATCCGTTGGGCATTTTTAAACCGGCTAATCCATTGATCCATATGGGCTTTGAAATCGGCGACAGGTCGGAATCCATCTACACGCATGGCACCGACGAAGTGACCAATGCCTTTGCCGGGCTGGTCGGCTACGGGTTGTAAGTACGCCACAAACGGCGGTACCCATGGGCCGTAGTTGGCGCCGGACAATACACCGGAAAGGATGTCCACGGTGGCGGATAATCCAAACCCTTTGTGGCTGCCTCGGCCATATTCGCTGCCCAAAGGCAACAGTGCGCCGCCGGCCGTCACCGCATTGGGGTCGGTGGTAGCCTTGCCGTCGGGCGTCAATGCCCAGCCTTCGGGAATGGGAACGTTCATCCGCTGCGCGATTTCCAGCTTGCCGTTGGCGGCAGCTGAGGTGGCCATGTCGACCACCACGGGCGGATAGGCGCCGGCTGGAAAGGCATAGCACATTGGATTGGTGCCCAGCAGCCGTTCGGACGAAAACGTGGGAGCCACCAGTGGGCTGGCGTTGGTCATGGCATATCCGATCATTTCCTGCTCCACGGCTTTCAGGGCGTGATAAGCGGCGATACCGAAATGATTGGAATGGCGGATGGCTACCCAACCGGAACCATATTGCCGGGCTTTCTCGATGGCAAGGTTCATCGCATAGGGGGCCACCACCAGTCCTAAGCCACCATCGCCGTCGACCGTGGCGGTAGTCGGTGTCTCATGGACAATGCGGATATGGGGCGTTGGGTTGAGCCGGTTGTTTTCCCATAAGCGTACATAACCGCTGAGTCGCGCCACACCATGTGAATCAATGCCACGCAGGTCGGCCGAAAGGAGTACATCCGCCGCTAACGCAGCATCGGCATCAGGGCATCCGATGGATTGGAAGATGCGGTATGTAAAATCCCTTAATTGCCGTTCTTGTACGATCATGTTCTTGTGCTTTTTGCGATAAATGTTGGGTCGCCTTCTCTTATTGCCTTGCCCGTTGCATGGGATTTGGTCCGACGGATGCGCCACGCGCCGGCCCGGTTCCCTGCTTAAACAATTCAAAACGTGTGGGCGTATGTTGGCGGGGCCACGAATTGTTGGCTTCGTCAATATCTGCCGTCTCCCGCAGGGGATCGATAAGGATGGTCTTCACCTCCTTGGTTTTCGCAAAGACCTTGGTGACTTCATGTTCGTTTTTCCGCCAGATATAGGCCGGAATCCGCTCGGTTTCCGTGGTGCCATCCACAAAGGTCCACTGAATGATAATGGGCATGACCAGCCCGCCCTTATTGCTCATTTTAAGCTGGTAGAAATGGTACTCGCCATCATACAGCGCTTTTTCTTCTGCCGATAACGACTGGTAGTATTGCTCGAAGGCTTGCTTGTCTTCCGCTGTGATTGCGAAGCGATCCCATTTGTTATAAAAATCCTGCAAGGAGGTGTCGGCCTCCACGGCAAAATTGACGCCGGCTTCGATGTTGCGCCGGCGGGAAATGGTATTTAGGTCATTTTCGTGGGCTGCCTTGGCCTCGGCTTGCGCTTCCTGCAGGTTTCCCACGGGCCGGAAGTACTGTACATCGTCCAGGGAGATATCCACGGGATCGGTACTGAAAAACCATCCACGCCAAAACCAATCGAGATCGACAGCCGAAGCGTCTTCCATGGTGCGGAAAAAGTCAGCAGGGGTGGGGTGCTTAAACGCCCAACGTCGGGAATACTCCTTGAACGCATAGTCAAAAAGCTCACGGCCCATCACGGTTTCACGCAGGATATTGAGCGCCGTGGCGGGTTTGGCATAAGCATTTGGCCCAAACTGCACGATATTTTCCGAGTTGGTCATGATGGGCTCCAGCTGGTCTTTCGGAAGCTTCATGTAATCGACGATCTTATGTGCGGGACCGCGGCGTGAGGGGAAATCCTTATCCCATTCCTGCTCCGCGAGGAACTGGCAGAAGGTGTTGAGGCCTTCGTCCATCCATGTCCACTGCCGTTCATCGGAGTTGACAATCATGGGAAAGAAGTTATGGCCGACCTCATGGATGATAACGCCAATCATCCCGTATTTAGTGGCTTCTGAATACGTGCCGTCTTTATCAGCACGGCCGTAGTTGAAGCAAATCATGGGATATTCCATGCCGTTGGCGGCTTCCACGGAGATGGCTACCGGATAGGGGTAGGCAATGGTGTGCTTGGAATATACCTTCAGGGTGTGGGCGACAACTTTTGTGGAATATGGGCGATAGAGGGGATAGGCCTCGGGGCCGTAATATGACATGGCCATGGGTGCGTTCCCCGCAATGCCGTCCTTGACGCGCATGGCGTCCCACACGAGGCGGCGGGATGTCACAAAGGCAAAGTCACGTACATTTTCGGCTTCATAGATCCAAGTTTTCTTGCCCTTGGCCTTACCTCGCATAGCTTGCCGGGCCTCATCGAGCGTGACGACTTCCACCGGCTCGTCCGCCTGCTGTGCCTGCCGCCAGCGATCGTATTGCGCAGCGGTGAGCACGTTGGCATAATTGCGGCATTCGCCCGTGGCACCAACAATGTGGTCGGCCGGTACGGTAATGTTCACCTTGAAGTCCCCGAATGCCAATGCAAATTCGCCCCGACCTGTAAATTGCTTGTTTTGCCACCCTTGGAAGTCGGAATATACGGCCATACGCGGGTACCATTGCGCAATGGTATAAAGATAGTTGCCGTCTTCGGCAAAGTATTCGTAGCCGCCGCGCCCTCCTTCCGTCATCCGATCGCTGATGTTGTATTGCCAATCGATTTGCAACACAAACTTGGCGCCGGGTTTCAGGGGGGTTGGCAGCTCCACGCGCATCATGGTATAATTGATGGTATATGGAAGCGCTTTGCCAGCCGCATCAGCCACTTTCAGGATGTTGACACCCAAATCTTTATCGTGGGCTATAAGCTGCTGCAGCTGGCGGGTGGTCACCTGATCACCGAGTGAGCTTTCGTCGAACTTCTTGCTTTCGGCATCGGCCTTGTGTTCGTTTTCATCCAACTGGATCCACAGGTAAGTCAAGGGGTCGGGCGAATTGTTGGTATACGTGATGGTTTCAGCGCCGATGACCCGCTGATTTTCGTCATCGACCTCTACGTCGATGACGTAATCAGCTTTCTGCTGCCAATATTGGTGACCAGGGGCGCCTGAAGCTGTACGGTATACGTTCGGGTCGCTCAATAATGTGCCGAGCTGCTCAAACTTGTTCCCATGGTTCGAACCGGGATTGTTTTGATATTGCGCCAGGACGGGGGAGGAGAGCGTTCCAAACCCGAGAAGCATGAACAACTGATAGTATCTTCGTTTCATGTTTTCATGTTTTATGTTAAGTGTTAAGCTGTCGGTTTTTACACCCGTTCCAATGCCATCACCAAAGCGATGCCGAAAATAGCGGCAGACAGAAAAAACGTCCAGTCTCGCCTCGATACGGAAAAAATGCTCGTGGCAATGAATGAGACGACCAAGACCACGAAAACGATGGCCAGCTGCCCTATTTCCAACCCCACATTAAAAGCGAATAAAGGCCACGTGATACTACTTTCCTTGCCCAGCAGCGACCGCAGGTAATTGGAAAATCCCAATCCGTGGATGAGTCCGAAAAACAACGCATAGCCGTAGGTAAGCCAGTCGGTGCTTGATGCCCGCCTGCGTTTTTTGACCACATTGCTGAAGGCGGTGATGACAATGGTGACCGGGATGAGGAATTCAATCAATTCGGTATTTACCCGGATAAGGTTGAATACGCTCAGTGCCAACGTAAGTGAGTGGCCAACGGTAAATGCGGTGACCAGTACAACGACCTTTCGCCAGTCTTTCATGAAATAGGTACAACAAAGCGCAATGACAAAAAGGATATGGTCGTATCCCGAAAGGTCTAAGATGTGCTGTAGACCCAACTCGAAATAAACCCCGAAATCCTGCATATTGAAGTTTTGTTGTTATATTCGCGACAATATTACGTTTATTGCGGCGAAAACACAATCGATAACGGAAAAAATATCGTGACGTTCCGTTGATGGAGGCTTAAATTTCATGTTGACTATAATTATCGGCTTTTTTTTGTTGGTTTTCCATCCGTTTTATGTTAGCATTACGTCGATTGACTTCAACGAAAAGGCAAAAACGATGGAAGTAAGCTGCCGCATTTTCTATGACGACCTGGAAGAAGCGATCCGTGCGGAGTATAAGACAAAAATTGACCTCATACATCCGGCCGATCGCCGCAGGACAGACAGCTTGTTGGCGGATTACTTTGGAAAGCAGCTTAAGCTTGGTGTAAACGGAACATCAAAAACCTTAAGCTTCCTTGGTTACGAAATTGAGGACGACGTGGCGTGGTGCTATCTTGAGGCCAGCAATGTAGCCGGGGTGCAGCGCATCACCATAGACAACCGCATCTTATTTGACCAATTTCCCAAGCAAAGCAACATCTTGCACGTGACGGCCTATGGCAAACGGAAAAGCGCGAAGCTGGACAACCCGATGCGTAGGGCCGTTTTTGTGTGGTGACCAGTGGAGTCGGAATCAGGCACCCTTGGATGCGCAAAAGCAACCTAGGGGGATGAGCGGAGCGAGTCTGCCAGTTGCGTTGCGCATCCAAGGGTGCCTGGGCAAGCCCCGTGTCCTAACACTACCTGACAAGTAGTTGCATACGAAACCTAGGAGACGGCAGCGAAGCGCACCGAATCCGATTGGAGATCGGCTACGTGATGCCTCACTGTTCTTCAAATTCATCATCATTGAAGTCGTTGTCAAATAGACTCCCCAGCATATCGGCAAAGGCGATACCGCCGTCGAGGTAGCTTTTGTTGAGCTGTGAATGTTCGGCTAATCCATGAAGCACAAATTCCATGAGCAGCAATTGCTGGCTTTCGGCAAGCTTCGGATGAAGCTTTTTAACTAAGGCGTGTAAGCCAGGTACCTGCATCACAGCTTTTTTATACTGGCTGTCTGAGAGTTCATCTGTCAATTCCAGTCGGTGGCCATCCGTGAACCAGTCAATAATGGGGGTGTATGGATTTTCGATTTTCGACTTTTTGGTCTTCTCCGGGTGCGGAAAATACTGTGTAAACAAGGTTTTTATCGCAGAGCCGATCAGCCGGTGTGCAACGTGGACAGGTCCCTCCAGCTCGCCTTCGTAGACGAGCTCGATTTTCCCGGTAATGGCTGGTACGATGCCAGCGAAATCCGACAGGCGGGCGGCAGTCTTCTGTTGGCCTGCTATCAGCATCCGCCGTTCTGCGGCACTGATTAGATTTTCAAATGCAGCTATCGTCAGGCGTGCGGACACGCCGGATTTTTGGTCAATAAATTCACTTTTTCGAGCTTCAAAGGCTACTTGTTCAATCAAGTCCTTCAACAGGCCGTCTACTTCAATGGCTGCCTGTTGCTCGGGAGTGACGCGCGCTTCCTGAAAGGTGATTTTGCGGGAAATATCGATGCTGTTTGGATAATGTGTCAGTATCTGGCTTTCGATGCGATCTTTCAGCGGGGTAACGATGGAGCCGCGGTTGGTGTAGTCTTCCGGATTGGCGGTGAACACAAATTGGATATCAAGTGGTAAGCGCAATTTGAATCCACGTATCTGGATATCTTTTTCCTGTAGCATATTAAACAAAGCGACCTGTATCCGGGCTTGCAGATCGGGCAGTTCGTTGATGACAAAAATACCGCGGTGGGCTCTCGGAATCAGCCCGAAGTGGATGACACGCTCGTCATTATAAGTCAATTTCAGTGTTGCCGCTTTAATCGGATCGACATCCCCCACGAGATCGGCTACGGTGACATCCGGGGTAGCCAGCTTTTCCGTATACCGCTCTGAACGGTGTAGCCAGGCGATGGGCGTGTCGTCGCCTTTTACCTGGATTTCGTTCCGTGCATACCATGAGATAGGGTGCAACGGATCGTCGAAAAGCTCGCTCCCTGCCACATAAGGCACGTATTCGTCTAACAAGTGCACCATCAGGCGGGCAATACGTGTTTTTGCCTGCCCCCGCAATCCCAGCAGTAGGATATTATGCCGGGATAGGACGGCGGTCTGTAGTTCGGGGATGACGGTCTCGTCATAACCGACAATGCCTTTAAACCCAGCTTTTTTTTCTTGTAGCTGCCTGATGAGATTAGCTCTTAGTTCGTCTTTTACGGTACGGTATTGGTATCCTGATTTTTTGAGTTCGCCTAATGTGTGAATATGAGTCATACTATTTTTAAAATCGTTGTTTTTTATTGTATCGATCACTGGCCCCCGCTACTGATTACTATTTCCGATGCTACCGATTCGGGCTGTTGAACACTAAACATGGATACAGAAGCGAAGTGCCGCCATCCCCTACCGCACCGTTTTTCTCCGGTTGCGGATGTAGTCTTCGAAAATATACTCACCCAACCCCTGGAGAGAGCTGTAAAATGCTCTTCCGCCGTTGGTTTCGGTAAATTGTCGGACGAATTGCTGTAAATAGGGGTCGCGGGCAATCATAAACGTGGTGATGGGGATGTTGAGCCGTTTGCACTGAGCGGCCATATTTAACGTTTTGTTGACAACTTTGCGATCCAGGCCTACGCTGTTTTTATAATAACGGCCATTTTCCTTCAGGCACGTCGGTTTACCGTCCGTAATCATGAAAATCTGCTTGTTATGGGTTTTGCGCCTGCGCAATAAATCCGTGGCCAGCTCAAGCCCGGCTAACGTGTTGGTGTGATATGGGCCTACTTGCAGGTAGGGTAAGTCTTTGATCGTAATGGGCCAGGCATCATTGCCAAATACGACGATATCCAGTGTGTCTTTGGGGTAGCGGGTATGAATCAGCTCGGCCAACGCCATCGCAACTTTTTTGGCTGGCGTAATGCGATCTTCCCCGTACAAGATCATACTATGGGAAATATCTATCATCAGTACGGTAGACGTCAGTGTTTTATAGTCCCGTTCTTCGACTTCAAGGTCGCGTTCGGTGAGCATGAAGTTGCCAATACCATGGTTTACCTGTGCATTGTGGATGGACGTGGTCATATCAATCTGATCCAGGCTGTCGCCATACTGGTACTCCCGGCGGTCGGCATTTTTTTCGTCGCCCAATCCGGAGAGGTTGCTGTTGTGGTTGCCACGTCCGCTTTTGCGCAGTTTGCCGAAAATCTCTTCCAGCGCCGATTGGCGGATAGTCTGCTCGCTTTTAGCCGTAATCCGGAATTGGCCTGAGCTTGGATCGTCGCTAAGGTAGCCTCTGTCTTTAAGATCCTGGATGAAATCGCCTATGCCATAGTCATCCGTGGTGAGGTTGTATTGCTTGTCCAGCTCATTGAGCCAGGCCAATGCTTCCATAGCGTCACCCGCGGTGTATTGGAGCAGTTGCATAAAAAGTTTCAGCAACTCATCAAAACCGCCTTTTGGCAACGTATTGGGTGTATATTGTGAGAAATGGTAGCCACGCATATGTTCTGCTGTTTTATTGTTTTGTTTGTACTGTCCGCGGATGCACAACAAACTTCAGATGTTTCGCCATTCACGATGTTTCGCCGTTGGATTGTACCCAAAGGGCATGGACGGAGCGAGCGTTCCAGTCATCCAACAACGTCGTGCGGGTAAGCAGCGAACATCAGGCCTAAGTTACTGCTTTTTTCGGTAAGTCAAGATCCGGTTTTGTGGTTTTTTACTTTACACCGAAAATCCTTATCTTTACGAAACATTCAGGGCCAATTGTTGTTTCTCCGTCAATGTAACGCTATGTTTCATGAAACCAATCTGGAAATGGGTCATCGGGATTACTGTTAGCCTCCTATTGGTGATATCGGTGAGTGCTTGGTACCTAAGCAGGCATTGGCGGCCGATATTGGACGCTCGACTCAAAGAAGCTGTGATGAACGCCACGGACAGCCTTTACCTGATCGCTTATGACGAGTTGGGTTTCAATTTGGTTACGGGAAACGCTACGATTGAAAACCTGCGGCTGACGGTGGATACCGCCAGGTATGCAAAGATGGAGATTAACCAACAGGCACCAGACAATGTTTACAACATTAGCATAGCCAATCTGCAGATCCGGCGATTCCATCCACGCCGCATCCTCGCTGATCGCAGGTTGAACATCGATGACATCATCATCGATACGCCGGCTATTCAAGTGGTGAATACCTACCATGTCTACAACGATACGGTAGCGACAAAGCGCGACCCACGGACACTCTACCAACGGATCGCTCATCTGCTCAACGAGGTGAGCGTAGGGAATATCTATCTTAACGATATTCAGTTTAAGTTTACCAAAAACACCGACTCCGCTGTAAACGAAACGGCGCTGAACAATCTCAACATCCATGTGCGTGATGTGCTTATTGATTCGGTTTCCCAGTTTGATACATCGCGGTTTTACTTGACACGGGCCATCGATGTGGACATGCCTGGTTTCCGGTATGAGACGCCCGATAGCTTTTATTATGTGAGCTTTGACCGGGTGCAGCTGGCTACATTGTACAAGCGACTGCTTGTCACGGGGTTGAAGTACGCTCCGCGGATGAATAAGAGCGAATTCTACAAGCGAAGCCAGCAGGCAAAAGATATGGCTATCATCGCCTTTCCGGCGATTCATCTTGAAGACATCGATTTGCAGCGATTTGTCGATAGCCGAAAGCTGTATGCAGGTAGTCTGCATATCGACAGCGGTACGGTGGCGATATCCAATGATCTTCGTTATCCCCGGCATGCGACCAATAAGATGGGCAAGTCGCCCCATCAATTGTTGCTCAACATGAAGCAGACGATTAAAATTGATTCGGTGTTGCTCAATCATTTGAACATCAGCTACGCCGAGGTGGGCAAAAAGTACGGGAAGGAGGGGAAAATAACGTTTGACGACGCAAGTGGCGTTTTTAGGAACGTGACGAACGATACATCGGCGTTGCTGCGGAATCAGGTGATGGAGGCACAGCTGACCACATATCTGATGAATACCGGCAAACTGGATGTGTTGTTTGCGTTTGATATGCTCGATAAAGACGGCAAATACACCTATAAAGGACAGCTTGGACCCATGAACGGCACTCCGCTTAATCGTATGATTACACCATTATTGAACGCAGAGATAGGTAGTGCAAACATAAAGGGCCTACGCTTTGACGTGCAGGCTGATGATCGCCGGGCACGGGGTTCGCTGCGGTTTGACTATGACAACATGCGGCTCCACTTACTGACCGAGGGGGATGACGGAGGCCGGTCGTCGAAACGCGTCGTATCCTTTCTGGCAAATAGTTTTATCATCAATGATAGTAACCCCGATGCCAATGGCCAATATCATCGGGGTCGGATTAATTATACACGTCCGCCCACTTATTCTTTTTTCAAAATGCTTTGGCAAAGTTTGGCTCAGGGCATCAAGGAGTGTGCTGGAATCAGCCCCGAGCGCGAGCGACGACTGCTAAATGCCGCGGAAGAAGCTAAGCAAGCCGCAGAAAAAACAGGTGGCTTTTTCAGGCGGGTATTTGGCAAGAAAGCAGAAGGCAACTAGTATTTCGGCTTGAACAAATCAAAGAATTTGGTGAAGATGCCATTATGCGGAGGCAGGCCGGCTTGCTCACGTTCGAAGTTGATGGCCTCCCGCCGGGTAAGCATCACCATATCCATTCGTTGATCCTGCAGTGGGCGGTCATAGCGATCGGTCTGTACCGCGGCGATGCTATCGACGACAGCTATCCCCGAAACCAATTCACCAAAGACGGTATAACTTTGGTCGAGGTGGGGCGTACCACCGAGTGTCTTGTATACCTCCCGCTGGTACGGCGGGATTTTGCGCCCGCCGAGGCGCAATTGCTCCAGGCTATCCAGGCCGCTATCGGTAAAGGTACGCCCTTGCACCAGGTAAAATTGCGACCCACTGGAGGCTTTTGCAGGATTATTGTCGCGGGCAGCTCCAATGGCACCCTTTTTATGAAAAAGGCTATCGTTGAATTCGGCGGGAATGGTGTATTCCGGTCCGCCTTCACCCAGCCGCTGCTTTTCAGCCGCATAGCGGGAATTTGGATCGCCACCCTGAATCATGAAATGCTGGATAACGCGATGAAACAATAAGTCCTTGAAATAACCCTCACGGACCAACTTCGTGAAATTGTCACGATGTAAAGGCGTTTCGTCATACAACTTCAGCAGGCATTCGCCTTTTGGTGTGATGATCCGGACGTACTTGGCGGGAGGGGCAGCGTGCGATGTAAGAATAGATGCAATGAGTGCTACGAGTATCAGCGTTTTCTTCATGAGCGTTTTTAAACGTATAGGGGCTATTCACTGCTGAATAGCTTCGTCGAAATAATCGATGATCAATGATTTGATGATGAGCTCTTGCTCCAAAAGGGTATAGTTGGGTATCGGTTTGATAAGGCGCCAGTGTGGCCAGCCTTCTTGATCGAGTCCTTCCAGTTCATAAAACCCCATAGCGCTAAAAAGACGGCATGTAGCGATGTGCATTAATTCTTCCTTCTGTCTTTTGCTAAATTTCATGGGGCCTTTACCAAGCTCCTGCACCCCGATGAGAAACAGCATTACCTTGATGTCGGGCTTTTCCATGTCGAACTGCTTAGCCGTATCGGCTTGCAGCTCAGACCATCTCTTATTAATCAATGATGCGTTCACCATGCAAATTTAGCTAAAATTGTCTTAACAATTTCATCGATTGCCCATTGTCGCTTGAAGACCGGTTTGCTATTCCCTGATAGCGTGGCCGTCTGTTGCGTCCCGGAGGGAAAGGAAAGCAACATTTTGGGGAATTCTTTCTACAAGGTGTGGGTCAATGATGAGCTTGTATTCATCGCCGGTGAATTTTTCGTAAGCAAGTTGTGGTTTTTTGACTAATGAACCTGGTTGATACTCACGCTGTTAGGTGGTTGTCTTGTCGGATTGCTTGCCGCGGCGCGGATTCGGTAGCAATTGGCATCATATTGTTATATAAAAGAGCATAGTACACGGTGTTTAGCTAAAGACTTTAACCATATAACATTACCGCGCTTGAGGTAAGTTGAACGATAACGGTAAATTACTTAGCATAGTATGAACTGTTTGTTTTAGTATCTGGAAAAGCGTCGCTTCGGTGGCGCTTTTTTTTATTTCCCCCAAATCGCCAATAGCTCCCGGCACCGCTTTTCAACCAGCTGATACACGACGTCGAACAAGCGGCCGTCATAATAAGGGTCGGGTACTTCCTGGCCGCCTAAAAATAACTGGATGCGTGCCCGCTGTTCGCTGGTTTTTGCGTAAGCCAATAAGTGTCGCAGATTATCGCGATCCATGGCCAGAATGTGATCAAATTCCTCCAGATGGCGGTGGTGTAATTGTTTTGCCCGTTGCTTGCTGATATCAATGCCATGGCGTTTAGCTACGGCGATGGCGCGGTGATCAGGCGGATTGCCGACATGCCATCCACCAATGCCTGCGGAGTCAATTTTCCAGTCCAGACCTCGTTCATCAGCCAAATGCTGCAAGATGCCGTGCGCCAATGGCGAACGGCAAATGTTTCCCAGGCATACAATGAGTATCTTCATGGTTGGTTAAAACTGGAGGGTAAATACACTGCCTTTCCCTTCTTCACTTTGCACCAGAATGTTACCGCCATGCAGGAGCATAATTTGTTTGCTGAGCGTAAGTCCTACTCCGCTTCCCGTTTTACGTGTAGTAAAAAATGGAATAAAAATACTCTCCAGCAACTCTGCGGGAATGCCTTTTCCGTTGTCGCTTACCTTGATCTGCGGTCGGCCGTCGTTCGCCGATGCCGAAAGCGAAATATAGGGGGCCGGCGATTCTTTGACGGCCTCCATCGCGTTCAATAAGAGGTTGATCAGCACCTGCTCAATGAGGTTTATATCCAGATCAAGCTGTAGCTGCGTGTCTTTCAAAATAATATCCAGCTCGATATTTTTTTGGATAAGCGAAGGTTCCATGAGCTGATAGAGATTTTCAAACAGGTCGGATGCATATACCCTGCTGATGTTCGGCCGTTCTATTTTGTTTAATGAACGGTAAGTGCCTGCAAATTTGAGCAATCCTTCGCTCCGGCGTTTTATCGTTTCGGTGCCTAGTCGAATGTCTTCCAATTCCTCGTTATTGGGCATGTTATCCAGTCGACTTTTTAGCGTATCCGCAAGGGATGATATGGGCGCAATGGAGTTCATGATTTCGTGTGTAAGTACGCTCAACAGCTTTTGCCAGGCTTTGGCCTCCGTTTCATCAATGGCTTCGTTGACATTTTGGTAGACAACAAGCTGGAATTTGCCTTCGGGCGTTTGAAAGTAGCTGGAGGTAAGCAGCAGCTTGATATTCCCCTTGGCAGAATTGACACTGAGCAGCGTTTGTTCACCGGGGACCAATTGCATGGTTTTTTGATACAAATCTTCGTTTTTGCGCTGAAGTCCTTCAAACCGATGTAAATACGGGATATGAAAAAGTTTTTTAAAGGCTTCATTCATCCATACGACTTCGTGGGTCTCGGTGTTATACGAGAGGATTGCTGTATCGACAATTTCCAGGATTTGATGCAGGTACTGATATTGTGTTTCGCGTTCGCCGCTGATTTTTTTGAAGACGGCATTGATTTCATTGAACGCACTTCGCAAGGGCAGCAACTCTGCCTTGGCATAGTTGAGCGGAAAGTGGCGGGTAAAATCGCGGTATCGGGCTGCTTCGGCAAACTCCTCCAGCTCGCGATAGGCCAGCAACTGCGAGCGGAAATTAAGTGTGAGCATCCAGATGCAAAACGGGCCTAATAGGAATGCGTACAAATATTGCGCTTTGAACAATAAATACGCTAAGCTCGTCAAGGCCACCAATAGCAATATCGCCCGGAAAAAAATCAATCGCCTGAATCGTCGCATCCTCAGATATCGTATTTGCTTAGCCGCCGATAGAGTGCAGTACGGGTAATGCCCAACTCCTTGGCTGCCTTGCTGATGTTCCCGCCGTGTTTCTCCACGACGTTTGCGATGGTAATACGTTCCAGCTCGACTAAGTTGTGTTCTTCCGGTGCCTGCCGCTGGGTTTGGTTGTTCTGTGGCGCTTGTTCGATGGCCGAGAAGATGAGATCTTCAGCGCCTAAAATTTCAGTATCAGCCATGATGACTGCGCGTTCAATGCTGTACTGAAGTTCTCTGACATTGCCGGGGTAATGGTATTTCAATAACTTCTGCTCTGCCTTTTTATCCAAGTCGGCAATAGATTTCATGTATTTTTGGGCATACTTCTGAAGGAAATGACGTGCGATCCGGAGGATGTCTTCGCCTCGATCACGTAATGGAGGCACCTGTATGTCTACCGTATTAATGCGGTAGATGAGGTCTTTTCGAAAGCGGTTTTCGTTGGCCAAGTCGGTCAGGGGCACGTTCGTGGCACAAATCAACCTGATATCCACGGGAATGGGTGTATTGCTTCCCAACGGGATGACTTGCCTGTTTTGTAGTACGCTGAGCAGTTTGGCTTGCTGTTGAAGGGAGATGTTGCCAATCTCATCCAGAAAAAGCGTTCCGCCGTTTGCGGCCTCAAACCGACCGACCCTATCCTCCCGGGCGTCTGTGAACGCCCCTTTTTTGTGCCCAAAAAGTTCGCTCTCAAAAAGGCTTTCCGTGAGTGCTCCTACGTCTACTTTGACAAAGGGTTTGTCCGCTCTTCGGGATTGTTTATGGATGGCCGTTGCGATAAGGTCTTTTCCCGTGCCGTTTTCGCCAAGCACCAGTATATTGGCGTCGGTAGGTGCAATTTTGCTGATCTTGTAAAGCAAGTCTTGCATGATTTCGGATTCACCGATAAACTCGGCATCCATCACCGCTTTATTAGGCTCTACGGCTTTCTTGCGATCGCTTTTCGACAATAGCCCGGTGATCACGCCTATCAACTGTTCGTTTTGCCACGGTTTGACGACAAAGTCTGCTGCACCCTGTTTGAGCGATGTGACCGCCAGATCGATGGCTCCATACGCCGTTATCATCACGACGGGCAGGTTTGGTTTGATGGTTTTGATACGGTTTAGCCAATATAAGCCCTCATTGCCCGTGTTGATGGTGCTTTTGAAATTCATGTCCAGCAGTACAAGATCCGGTGTTTCCTTGGCCAGAAGTGAAGGAATTTGCTCGGGGTTGCGCTCTGTTATGACTTTTCCAGCTTGCTGTTTGAGTAATAGGCGTACGGCGGTCAGTACATCGGGATCGTCATCCACGACTAGTATACGCGAGTGCTTCATATTGTTTAGTTAAATATGACATCCAATTAAAATGTAAAACTACGATATCTATGGCGGCCCGCAAAAAAATGAAAAAATAATTTTGAATGTCGCATAACAGCACTATATTTGCAGACCCAAAAGGAAGGGAGCTTAGCTCAGCTGGTTCAGAGCATCTGCCTTACAAGCAGAGGGTCACTGGTTCGAATCCAGTAGCTCCCACAAAATTTGCAAAAAGCCGTTTTTCTCGTAGAAAAGCGGCTTTTTTATTAGAGGCTCTCCTGACTGACCTCGATGGCGCACGATGGCCGATTGGGTACCGGGAGCGACCTTTTTCGGCTACCGCATTACCGACAAGTTGATTTGGAACTCGGAGTGTCAGGTCGAGTTCCTGCATTATAAGTCGCAAGAAATCCACCACGAAATCGTGATAGAGCATACGTGTGTTTGGTTACCTGTTTGAGGTTGGATGCGATGTCCTGCCATACATCCGGCAAAACAGGAAAATAAAGGGTGGATCTTCGTTTGTCCATGATCCACACGAGATGAAACTTAGTTTGTTTTCGCGATATGAGCGGCTGAACACCCACGCCGGAGTACGTGTGGAATTGCTGCATCTTCCGCGGGTGGAAAGCAACATGGACATCTGGACATTCGGTGCCAATTTCAATACCAGAGAAAATATCGTTATCAAAGCTAATTATCAGCGCCGGATGAATAGGTTTCAGGATGACCCAAGTCCCAGAAAACAGATCGTGGAAACGGGCATAGGCTTTATTTTTTAGATCTGTCAATACGTGCCGTCGAGAATGATATCGTTTTGGCCACCTCCACAGAAAGGTAACATAAAAGTAACAGTGAGGTGTTAGCTTTGCATCCGGATCACCAACACACCGTGAATGACACTAAAAGTTCCGGATCGTTATTCAGACAGTCACCTGCTGGAGCAAATTGCTTTGGGCAACGTGGAGGCGCTTGAACAACTGATGCGCCGCTACGACGGCTTGGTGTACGATTTTGCCCTAAAATTGGTCAAAAACTCTCAAATTGCTGAGGAAATCACGCAGGATGTATTTATAAAAATCTGGGAAAACAGAGGTCAAGCATCTCAGATAAAGTCGGCCGCCGGCTGGTTTTATACTGCAAGCCGGAATCGCTCGATCTCCATGATCCGGGAGGAAACGGCCCGCCAGGCACGTGAACAGTGCTATATGGCCGAACAGGAAATCGCTGCGAGACCGGAGGACGATATTTATCGCTACGATACCAAGGCACTGATGGATGAGTTTATTCTCCAATTGCCACCTAAACGACGTGAAATTTTTCTGCTTAACCTGAAACATGGGTTATCCATTGAAGAAATCGGTGCCCGGCTTAACATCTCGCCCTATACGGTGAAAAACCAACTGCAAAAAGCATATGCCTTGCTGCGGCGATGGATGACCGAACACGCCTACCTCCTGATTGTCGGAAGCGGTTTATTCTGACGATCCTAAACTTAACACATTCTTAATAATACCTCGTAGTCCCGCGCAGCCACCGGCTGCGTCATAGTACTGATGGATAAGGAAAAATATCGGGTACTGTTCAAGAAGTATGTCAGCGGTGAGCTGGCTCCGGCCGAAAGGGAAGTGTTTTTACACTTTGTCGAAGACCCCGAGAACGAGGCGTTATTGGATGAGTTTCTTCGGACATATTGGCGGGACGCTGTGCGGGACGGCGCGCGGAATGTCCAGAAAAGCAGTGAAAGACGGATCGCTGCTGTGATGGGGTATGTGCGGAAAGACCGTCACCGCAGACGTTGGCTTCCCTGGATGGCAGCGGCCTGTCTCATGGGAATCGTTGCGGTTTGGGCGCTGCACCGAATGCAAACTGTCTTCGATACCACCCGCCACGCAACGGAATATTGCATAGCGGCTGCGCACGGACAGAAAAAAACCGTGCATATGCCGGACGGCAGTGTGGTGTACCTGAATGCTGGAAGCGCGTTGAGGTATAGCAGTGATTACAATCGAAGCATGCGAGATGTGGTGCTGGACGGCGAAGCTTTTTTTGATGTACAACAAAATCCTGAAAAGCCGTTTGTCGTTCGTACGCAAACACTGCATATCCAAGTGTTAGGTACGGCTTTCAATGTGCTGGCGTTTGACGACGAAACGGCCGTCTGCGTGGCCGTCCGCAGTGGGCTTGTCGAAGTGACGGCGTCAGGCGATTCATTGCTGCATTACGGAAAATTGGGGGCAGGCAAACAACTGCACTTCGACCGGGAGACCCTCGAAGCTGAAATTAGTGATTTCAATGAAGAAACGGGCATGCTGGACTGGAAAGATGAGGTGTTCGTGATTCAGGAAGATGAATCGTTTGCTCAGGTAGCAAAACGCCTGGAACGTTGGTATGGAATGTCGATTGTTTTTGAAGACAAGGCACTTGAACGCTGTCGGTTTGCGGGCAAGTTCAACCGGATGCCTATCAACAGCCTGCTGGGACTGCTGCAAAAGGGAAGCGGCTTTAAATTCCGGATTGAAGGCGGTACAGTCTTTCTGAGTGGTCCGGGATGCGGCGGATAACCGGCTATCAGATAAATGTAAACATTAAAAAGGAGCGGCGTATGTAACAGGAGACAGGAATCAAAAAACTTCCGGCAGGAGGCCGGAAGCTTATGGACGTGTTGCCAAGCGGTCTGGACAACTCATTGGCAACCATGGATTTCAAGAAGTATGAAACTTATTAAAATCATTCAAAGATAATGAACAGGAATTTACTGTGCTATTCAAAAATCATTTTTAATGCCATGAGATACAGTTCATTGATGCTTTTGGTACTGGCCTTCGGCCTATCGCTCTGCAGTGCCAAGCACGTGGACGCACAAGGGCTCCATGACACGAAAGTGGCCCTTAAAGTCAAAAACACAAGCCTTAAAGCGGTGTACCGTGAAATCGAACGGCAAAGCCATTTCCGTTTCGTTTATAGCAGGGATGCGGTTCCGGAAGATCAGGAAATCAGCCTGTCGATAAAGAGCAACCTGGCAAGCGTGCTTGACGAGATTGAACGGCAGACACACACGGTGCATGAGCTGACAGGGACGCATATCGTTGTTACGTACCGACCCCCGCAGCAACAGGGAAGGGTCGCCGGCCGCGTAGTGGATGCGGGGGGAACCCCGCTGGCGGGGGCCAGTATCCATGTGGTGGAAACTGGTGGTCGGTATACCTCGGACGCTGAAGGGAATTTTTCGTTTGGCCTGCAGCCGGGTACTTATCGTATTGAAGTGAGCTATATTGCCTATGAAGGCCAGCGCATTTCAGACGTTTCGGTCGTGCGGGGTCAAGTTACGGAAGTGTTGTTTACGCTTCGCGAACGGCTGGATGAGATTGAGGAAGTCGTCGTGGTCGGTTATGGTACGCAGCGAAAGATTAATCTGACGGGTGCTGTGGACCAGCTTGGCGGAGAAGTGTTTGAAAACCGTCCGTTGACGAGTGCAACGCGAGGTCTTCAGGGCGTGCTGCCGAATCTGAATATCCGGATGACGGACGGGAAGCCAACCCGGGGTGCTGAGTTTAATGTACGGGGTACAACGTCGATAGGTGCGGGGGGAAGTGCCTTGGTACTAATCGATGGCGTCGTAGGGGATCCTGCCCTGCTCAATCCAAATGATATTCAGAGCGTCACCGTGCTGAAAGATGCTGCGTCTGCTGCCATCTATGGGGCTAGGGGTAGCTTTGGAGTGGTGCTTATCACCACCAAGTCGGCTAAACCGGGTAAAACTTCAATCACATTAAACAGCAACTTCTCGCTTAACGACCGCACTGTGAAACCGCGCATGGTGACCAACGGGTACCAATGGGCCGAGAGCTTCAATGAGGCATTCGTTGCATGGAACGACTATCAGGCGTACCCGCAACGGGTGAACAACCTATTCCCCTTTTCGCTCGATTACCTCGATGAATTGAGAAGAAGGGACATGGATCCGTCTTTGCCGAAGGTCGATGTTGACCCGGTCACAGGAAACTACGTCTACTATGGCAACACCGACTGGTTGCGTGAGCTTTATGCGGATTATAATCCGTCAACAGAGCATACGCTGGCTGTGACGGGCAGCCAAGATAAAATTGATTACTACCTTTCTGGAAGGTACCATTACCAGCAAGGGGTATTCCGCTACAACCCAGATAATTTCAATATTTATAATTTGCGTGCGAAGCTGGGGGGCAACGCCACTGACTGGCTGCGGATCGATAATAATACCGAATTCAATCAGCGGGATTACCGTTACCCGATTGTCAATAACGCTTGGAATTCACCCGTTTGGCGGACGATCACCGATGCAACATTTCCGATGGTCGTACTGAAGAATCCCGACGGGTCGCTCTCAGAGTACGCAGCCGGCTCTGTGGGGGGCTTTCTTTACGACAACAACGCCTCGGAATCCTCGACGTTGTCAATCAGAAACACGAGCCGGTTCAAGGCCAGGGTCGGCGACACCGGACTTGACTTGAACGGAGATTACACATTCGCATATACTTTCGATACCGATGGCCGCGTATTTACACCGGTACCTTTCCGTCGTCGGCCAGACGTCGAAGCGACGCAGGGCGAAAGCAAGCTCAACGAACGGAACGACCGAAACCGGTACACGGCTGTAAACCTGTACCTGAATTATGACAGGGCCATGGGCAAACATGGGATTGGCGGGGTAATCGGGCTCAACTATGAAAGCACATCACTCCGCACCCGTTTTTATCAACGGGATGGTATCATAAACAGTGCAATACCGGATTTTTCCCTGCTGAATGGACAGAATTACCTCATCGAGGGCGGTGGGTACGATTGGCGTACCATGGGAGGCTTTATGCGCTTGCAATATGCTTACGATAGCCGCTATCTGGTTGAAATGAACGCACGGTATGATGGGTCATCCAAGTTTCCGGAACGGCAGCAGTTCGGCTTTTTCCCGTCCTTTTCAGCGGCTTGGAACGTAGCCCGCGAACGCTTCTGGAGTATCCCCGAACGTTGGGTGTCCGACTGGAAGCTGCGTGCATCGTGGGGTACGCTTGGCAACGGGAATGTGCCGCCTTATCAGTACCTGGCCACTATGGACGTGCAGCGGCTGCCACGTATACTGAATGGGGTTGCGCCCGATTATACCAGTGCCCCAAACGTGATCCCCAATGGCCTAACCTGGGAGTCGGCAACGACAGTTAATTTCGGGACCGATCTCTCGCTGTTCAGGAGGCGTTTGAACTTTGTGTTCGATTGGTATACGCGCAACACAGCAGATATGTTTACCGTGGGTACACCACTTCCAGGCGTTTTTGGGACGGACGTCCCCCGGGGAAATTATGCTGACCTGCGGACCAGAGGATGGGAACTGACCATTAATTGGAAGGATAGCCGTGGAACAGGGGAACGCGCATTCAGCTATTCACTGGGGGCGGTGCTTGCTGATCACTATTCGGTTATCACCCGGTTTAATAACCCTCAGGGTCTTCTGAATACCTACTATGAAGGCATGCGAGTGGGAGATACCTGGGGTTTCGTCAACGACGGCTACTTCGGTAGTGAAGCGGAAATTGCGGCTTATCCCATCGATTACTCGTTCATCAGGTATTCCAACACCAACAAGCCGCTTCCGGGAGATATTAAATTCAAGGACCTGAACGGTGACGGCCGGATCGACCGCGGCGCCAATACATTGGCTGATCCGGGTGACCAGACGATTGTTGGAAACACCGAGCCACGCTATGCATTCGGCATAAACGGATCCCTGGACCATAGGGGTGTATTCCTGACCTTTTTTTTCCAGGGGATCGGCCGGCAAGATTGGTGGCCAGGTAGAGAAGGGTCGCTTTTCTGGGGGCAATATAACCGCCCGTACAACTGGATGCCCCAGGATGTGCTGGACAACCGGTGGAGCGAAGAAAATCCGAATGCGTATTTTCCGCGCTTCCGCGGTTACCTCGCGCAGAATGCCAGCGGTTCACTCGCGATGGTACAGTCCAAGTACATGCAAAACGCTGCCTATATACGGCTCAAAAACGTTTCGCTGGGATATAAATTCTCCGAACGCTTAACCAACAGGTTAGGAATGAGTGCGCTAACAATGTTTGTCACAGGGCAGAATCTTTGGACCTGGACACCCTTGCACCGGCATGTGAAAACAATGGATCCTGAAGTAATTGACGGATCTGATCCGGAGGTGAACCGTACCAGTGGCAACGGCCTTTCCTATCCGATGCTGAAGACTTACACCGTGGGTATCAGCGTAGGCTTATGAGCGCATGTAAATACTGGCACTGATATAAAAGACAAACGATGAAAAAGTTACTTATTATACTCACTATGGGGTTGCTGGCGTCTTGCAGTAAGCTGTTCGACCTGCAACCAATCGATAAACTGAATCCGGAAGACGCATTCCGCACCGAACAGGACCTGAGATTGTATACCAATTCGTTTTACTTGGTACTTCCCAGTGCGGAGGAGATAATTCGAGAAGATGTGATGAGCGACTACCTCGCTGGGCGCAATGTCAATCCGTTCCTGCTCGATGGGGCATTCAATGCAAACCAGTCTTCGGGATGGAACTGGGGAAATCTGAGAAACATTAACTTCTTCTTAGAACACGTGGGTAGGGCTGAGGTCAGCGATGCGGTGAAGAACCATTACCGAGGCATTGCCCGCTTTTTTCGGGCATGGTTTTATTTTGACAAGGTAAAACGTTTCGGTGATGTACCTTGGTATGGCCATACCCTAAATACAGACGATCCGGATCTTTATAAGCCGCGCGACCCGCGCCAACTGGTCATGGATAGTGTGCTGGCTGACCTCAATTTCGCGGTGCAGCACATCAGTAACCAAAAAGACCCTTCGGCTACGCAGGTGACGTCTTGGGTGGCGCAGGCTTTTAAGTCAAGGGTATGTCTATTTGAAGGAACGTTGCGTAAATACCGGACGGATCTTGAGCTCTCAGACGCCGATCATTGGCTGGACGAGGCGGTGAATGCCGCACAGGCCGTGATGGATGGTGGCGCGTACATCCTGTATACGAATGCCGGCGAACAGGCTAGCTATCGGCAACTGTTTGTCAGCGACCGGCCCGTGTCCGATGAGGTGATCCTGTCATGGGTGGGTGATCGCAGCCTACGCATCTTTCACGATGCTAACTGGGCTTATACCAGTGCAAGCTATGGCAGTAGGGTCAGCTTCACCAAGACTTTTATCAATACCTACCTGAAGCTCGACGGCACACGGTTTACCGACGAGGAGGACTATGGCACACAATTGCTGACGCAAGAACTCGCCGGGCGCGATCGGCGGCTTGCCCAGACAATCAGGATGCCGAGCTATACCCGCGAAGGGACGCCGGCGCCACCTGACTTTACCTATACCTATACGGGATATCAACCGCTTAAATTCACGGTGGAGGCCCGATCGGCAGACGGTAGGGCGGAGAATATCAATGCTATTCCTATCATCCGTTATGCCGAGGTACTGTTGAATTATGCGGAAGCACGAGCTGAGCGCGGCGTGTTTAATACCAATGATTGGGAGATGACGGTAGCCGCATTGCGCCGCCGTGCAGGAATAACGAATGTATCCTATCCGCAAACTATCGACCCGTATTTGCAAACCAACTATTTTCCTGGATTGAATGACGCTGTCCTATTGGAAATCCGTAGGGAGCGCGCCATCGAGCTGGCCCTCGAAGGTTTTCGCTATCCTGATCTGATTCGCTGGAATCGTGGCAAACTGCTGGAAATGCCCTACGAAGGGATGTATGTGCCGGCGCTGGATATCCCGGTGGATATCAGTGGTGATGGACGACCGGACGTCGCCTTCGTCAATGAAGTGCCACGGGAGACCCAACCCGGCATCCAATATTACGTGATTGATGGGACGCAATCCAGGCTCACCGAAGGGGATCGTGGACGGTTGCTATGGCTGAATAATATCAGAAGAGTATGGGAAAACTACAAGTTCGTTTACCCGATCCCGTATAACGAGCTGGTACGCAACCCAAATCTGGAACAGAACGAGGGATGGAACTGAAACTAAACATTATCATCATGCGATTATTCATTTTAATTTTTGTCCTGACGATCCTGGGCACAGTAGGGAATGCGCAGCCTGCGAAACACGTGGTGCTGATTGTGGTAGATGGGCTTAGGCCGACGTTTTATTTACATGACTCTTGGCCGGCGCCTACATTGCAGGCGCTGAAGGAACGTGGCGCGGCGGTCGGCGGAGTGAACCCTGTTTTTCCCGCTATCACGTACCCATCCCACACTTCCATTGTCACCGGTGTGTCCCCGGCGAAACACGGTGTTTTTTATAACGCCCGTTTTGAACCAGAGGGACCAAGGGGACGGTGGTACTGGGAAAACCAAGCTATCCGGTCAACCACCCTATGGCAAGCGGCAAAGCAGGCTGGGCTAAGAACGGCTTCGCTACTGTGGCCAGTGACGGTCGACGCTGAAATCGATTACAACATACCTCCGGTATGGTCACCCAGCTCGTATGATAGCCGCGCTATTACTTCCCAGAAAGCGACGCCTGAGGGGTTGTTTGAGGAATTGCAGCGCCATGCAACAGGGACGCTTGATTCCGTCGCCTTTAGTGTACAGGGTAGCTACCTCATGCGCGATCAGAATATCGGACGCATGGCGGCATACCTATTGCGTACTTATCGGCCCGCATTGCTTACCTTGAACTTGCCCTTACTGGACAAGGCACAGCATGCCGAAGGACTGGACGGCCTCCACGTCCGCAAATCGATTGCGGGTGCTGATCACGCTATCCAAACCATATTGGATGGCATAGCTGCAGCGGGGATCGCTGATAGCACTGCGGTCATTGTCATGGGAGACCATGGCTTTATGGATGTTCACACCCAATTAAACCCGAATGTATGGCTGCGTCAACATGGGCTCTACGATGGGCCGCGCGGAGAATGGAAAGCGCGGTTTCATAATGCCAGCGGGAGCACCTTCCTGATGGTGAAAGACAGTGATCCGGCAACGGCTGATTCCATCAGGAGCGTCCTGCGGAGGTTGCCGGATGCGATACGGGCGCAGTTTGAAATTGTGGAAAGGACAGCGTTGGACCGGCTGGAAAGCTCCGTGGAGGCGATACTGGCACTGTCCGGCCAGCCCGGGGTGGTGTTTTCGGAAAAATCCGACGGGCCTTTTTACGAACCTGCACCGCGCAAGGGCTCCCATGGGCATTTGCCCTCCAATCCGCAAATGAAATCCGGCTTGGTTGCGTATGGAGCCGGGATCCGGGAAGGGGTGTTCCTGGACGAAATGGATATTCGGGACGTATCTGCGCTCGTTGCTTATCTTCTGGGGCTGGAATTTCCCAGCGGGGATGGAGTTTTGCCGATTTCGCTCCTCTCCGGCGTTCGCTGATAGCGGGTGCGGGTGTCCGCCATCGCTTTTCCTCATACGTTCAAAAAACATCCGGAGTGTCTTATTCCGGATGTTTTCGTCGAGGCCGTATCCGCCAGCAGCAAATACGGGCATCCAATTGCAAAGGGCCAGAGCCGGTATGGTCGTTCTGTTATCTATTGTCTTTAAACCATTGGACAATGGCAGGCATATTTCGCTCAAAACCCCCTGGAATGAAAAAATTGAGCACGCCCGTTTTTTGACCGGTTCGGTTTTTAAAGTCATGAACGGTATTGGCGGGTATCCTTAGGAATGTTCCTTTTTCTGCGTCGGCCCATTTCTCGCCAACAAGAAATGTGACGGTGCCTTCCAATACATAAAATACTTCGTCATTGGCCTCATGCAGATGAGCGCCAGGTCCGTCGGAATTGGGGGCTAACCACCATTCCGAGACGCTGTATTTTTCGTCCGTCTCGTTTTCATCGGCTTTAAAAACGGCAGTCATTGTCCCGCATGGGTAAAGACGCCCTTCTCCCGGAGCTAAGATCAAGGTGTGCGTATGGTTGTTTTGGTGTGTCATATCCTTGATTCGTTATATTACTACATTGATCGTTCAAATGTATGAAATGGTGTGTACATGTTGAGGGGGGAAACCTGACATTTTGCGGGCAATCCGGGACATCCCAAAGCGTGGGCGATAATTGACGTAGCGGTATATAGGACGAGCTGCCGTCATGACGACTTCAGCGCCGAATAGGCTGCGACAGGTAGACAGCCCCGGACAGCATTAGTCATAGAACTTCCAGGAGATACCTACCCGTAGGTTCGCGTTATTCATCGGATATCTCCGTACGGTGTAATAACCAGCCGGCCACACAAACTGGTTGATGAAATTATAGCTGAGAAATAAATTTGCTCGTTTGAGTGTAGCGGTCGCCCAAACATCCATGATGGGGTAGGTGGAAAATTCGATGCCCGCATTGTCGTTATAAAATTGCCCGATATTGATGGCGTAAGACGGCGTGCGAAAGGGAGTGTTGAAACGGACGTCAAAACCTAAGTTAAAATCGACAATTTTGTAGAGCAACCCATTGTAATAAAGACTATGCCAAGTGTACAATTCGGGAATGGCTAAAACCGCATTGTAATCCGATTGCTGATACACCACATAATTATCCAAATGGAATTTACCGAGTCGAAAATTCTGGCCGACGGTGACTTTCAATAAGTTGATGTTGTTGCCAAGCTGGGCAGGCTCAATCACGCGAAGTAATCGTGCGTCCATGGGTGGCGGATTGTCTATTTCTCTAAAATAAAGGTGGTTGGCGATTAAAAAATATTCAGCTTTTCCAGAAAACCCAAGTGATGGGTTTTCATAGGCAAATGAAAAGTTGGTGGTTTTTATTTTTTCGAAATCATGTTCCCATTGATGGTAGGTGTAGTTGACTCGTTGGAACGTCCATTCGGGAGATTTATTTTGGATATAAGCGCCCAATACAACCCGCCCGATAGCATTGCTCAGCAGGATGTCAGCCTTGGCTTCATAAAGGTAATCACCAAAATTTGCTCCCTGTACAATCTGGTTTAGGTCGCCCGTGATGCTCACCCGGTCGCTGAACCGGTACCCCACCCCTGCCTTCAACATGCTGTTTTGCAGAAAAGTGCTGTAGCCCCTGTCTTGGTACCAATGCATATCGTGTTGGTACCCCAAATCAAGTTTCACTTCGTTTTTGATAAATGCCAAGGATTTGCCTCTAAGGTAAAAGCTGTAACCAAAGTCATTGGTAATCGTGGTGACTTTGGTGGTATCCTGCGTTAAGACGTTGTCCCCGAAAGGAAACGCATTGTTCACATCTTCCTCGTTTTTATAAAACTGGAAATTCCGGAAACGCACGTTTAAGCTGTGCGACATCCGGTTGGTAGGCAGGATTTGTTGTTCCGGCTTTCCTGCATTTATCGTATCCAACCGCCCTAAAAAGAGACTTTGCCGAAGAAAAAAGCTGTTGTCGCGCCATGTGTGCCGTGGGCGTTCGTCACCCGTACCCCGCAACCGGGTGGATTCTGAATCGCTGGGGCCCCGATCGCTGTCCCTGAATAACGTGTCGTTGAGCACGGAGCCATTTTCTGTAGAGGTAAGCCGGTTGAATACCACGTTGGTCAATAGGTTATACCGGTGGTCTGAAGACTCATACCAAGCAAACAGTGCAGATTTGATGTCATTATATCGTTGATTAATATAGTAGCCGTCTGCCCTTGCCGCGTGAAATTCTCCTCCGATATTTAGCCGTGGGGTAATGTTCTGGGTGACTTTTGCCCGGAGAATCTGGTCGTCAAAGAAGAAGCCCACATTATAGAGTTCTGAGAAAGGGGCTCGTGCGCGGTAATACTTAATCGAATCAGGCTGGTATAGAAATCGGTCCAAGCTATGATATCCCGGTTGAAATCCGATAGTTTTGTTGGGTACAAAAAGCAGGTCGCGGGTGGCCAATCCGTAACTGCCCAAGTGGATACTGGGATTTCTCGGTTGGTTCTGCGGATTGTAATACTGGAAGTTTTTATGCAGGGTATCTATCTGATAGGTAAATGTGCCCTGTTTCATCATGGCCAAGGTTGTATAGCGGATATACCTTGCGCTATAGATGACAGTATCTGCTTTGCTGTCCTCTGCAGCTCTTGCTGAGTCCAATGCGCTACTGAACTCTTCCTCTTGAGCGTGCACCACCGGCAGGAAAGATACGGAGCATATCGTGAGCAGCAAAATACGCAGAAGAGCCTTCATTGCTGCAAAGCTACCAATTCTTTCAATATTAATGTCATCTTGGGTTCTGCTGTAGAAGCTACTTTTACAATTTCGGCCAATGACACCGGTTGAAGATCTTCGTGGAAGCCTTCGTCGGTGACGACAGAGACCGCAAAGACGGGCAATGCCATGTGGTTGGCTACGATGACTTCGGGTACCGTGCTCATCCCTACGACATCACCGCCGATGGCGCGCATATAGCGGTATTCGGCGCGTGTTTCTAAATTAGGTCCCGGAGTGGAAACGTAAACCGCTCGGTGAGCTGTAATGCCATGCTGCTTAGCTATTTCTAAGCCTTCCTGAATCATCGTGACATCATAGGGTCGGCTCATGTCTGGAAAACGGGGGCCAAGTCTATGGTCGTTGGCACCTCTTAGCGGGTTATCGGGCAATAAACTAATGTGGTCATCGATAATGGCTAAATCGCCCTTCCGGATATTCGGGTTAAGGGAGCCGGCAGCATTAGACACAAACAGCTTTTGAATGCCGAGCGCTTTCAAGACCCGCACGGGAAATGTTATCTGCTGCATATTGTAGCCCTCATAATAATGGAGGCGTCCTTGCATGGCGACGACACGGCGTCCGTTGAGCACGCCAAAGATGAGCTTGCCGGTGTGAAACTCCACGGTAGAAATCGGGAAATTGGGGATGTTGGCATACATCAATTGATAGGCAATGGTGACTTCGTCCGCCAGTTTTCCGAGCCCGGTGCCGAGGATGATACCAAATTCCGGCGTAAAATCGCCAATGCGATGCTTGATGAACGCTGTGGTTTCTTCAATCAGGTGGTACATGGTGATGACTTATTGGTCAAACTTCTGTTTTTTCGGGGAAAGATGCAAGGTTTTCCATGCAAAGTGTTTCGACATCTCGGACGGTCCTATGCGCGCGTGTCGTTGCCATGATAGATGCTCAAATAACTATCATAACGGCTTGGCGCAATGTCGCCCGCTTCGAGCGCCAGCAACACCGCACACCCGGGTTCGTTGATGTGGCGGCAATTGTTGAAGCGGCAGCCGTTCATTCGTTCCCGCATCTCGGGGAAAAAGTGGCTCAACTCCTGTTGTTCAATATCGATGATGCCAAGCTCGCGGATGCCGGGGGTGTCGATAAGTCGGCCTCCAAATGGAAGCATAATCATTTCTGCGAAAGTGGTGGTATGCCGGCCTTTGTCTGACCAGTCTGATATATCGGCCGTGCGCAGCGCCGCTTGGGGATAGATCGCATTGATGAGCGTTGATTTTCCTACACCGGAATGGCCGGAAACTAATGTTGTTTTGTCTTGGAACAGCTGTTTGATTATGTTAATGTTGGTCCCGTTGCGCGCGGAGACCTCGTAGCATGGATAACCGATGTGTCTATATATCGACTGATATTCGTTTAGAACATGCATTCCTTCCTCGCTGAACAGATCGAGTTTGTTGAATATCAGTCCCGCCGGGATATCATAAGCTTCGGCGGTAACAAGGAAACGGTCGATAAACCCCAATGAAGTGAAGGGCGAAGCTAACGTGACTACTAAAAAAGCTTGGTCCAGGTTGGCAGCGATAATCTGTGCCTGTTTTGATAAGTTTACTGATTTCCGGATAATGTAATTGCGTCGGTCATGTAGGCGAACGATGATGGCTGTATACGGCTCGGCCTCGGGCGCGATATCCACCCAATCGCCTACGGCGATGGGATTCGTGGTCTTGATGTCCTTGGTTCTGAATTTTCCTTTGATGCGGCACCGGTACAAGTTGCCGTCATCAGCAAGGACCTCATACCAACTCCCGGTTGATTTGGTAACGAGGCCTTTCATCCCAGTGTGAAGTTAAGTCCTAAGGTGCATACCGTCATTGGCACAAAAGTCGGAAAAAAAACCACAATATCGCTATCTTTGTAACCACACCGATGCGCTTTTGTGTGAAGTGGGTGAATTGACGCTAACCATCATGGTAGGTTGCGGTGGCTTACGGTACGCTTCATCACCAATGCGAACAAATAAATCAGATGAAAAAACTGTTTCTTTTAGACGGAATGGCCTTGATCTACAGGGCGTATTTTGCATTGAGTAAGACCCCAAGGATTACGTCTACAGGATTTAATACTTCGGCTATATTTGGATTTGCCAATACCTTACTGGAACTGTTGCGCACGCAGCAGCCGACGCATATCGCCGTCGTCTTTGACACCATGGCGCCCACGAACAGGCATGCTGAATTTGAGTTGTATAAAGCAAATAGGCAAGCAATCCCGGAAGATTTAGCAGCGGCAATCCCTTTTGTTTTTAGGTTGGTGGAAGGCTTTAATATGCCCATCATCACGCTTGACGGCTATGAGGCCGACGATATTATCGGTACACTTGCAAAACAAGCCGAAGGAAGAGGCTATACGGTCTATTGCATGACGCCGGATAAGGACTTTGGCCAACTGGTATCTGATAACATTTTTATTTATAAGCCTGCACGGTTGGGGAATGGGGCGGAGGTATTAGGAGTGAACGAGATCCTCGAAAAATGGGGGGTAACTGACGTCAAGCAAGTAATCGATATTCTGGGGCTTTGGGGGGATTCGGTAGACAATATCCCCGGTATACCGGGAATCGGTGAAAAGACAGCGAAAGATCTTATTAAGCGGTTTGGTTCGATGGAAAACCTGTTGGCAAACACCGACCAGCTCAAGGGAAAGCAACGAGAAAACTTGGAGACGTTTGCTGAACAAGGATTGATCTCAAAAAAGCTGGCGACCATTCAATTGGACGTCCCCATTGAACTGGATGAATCCAGTCTTGAAATTCGCGAGCCGAACAGAGAAGCGCTGGAACCATTGTTTGCCGAGCTGGAGTTTCGTACCCTGGGCAAGCGTGTTTTTGGCGAAGCGTTTAATGTATTGGATGTAAAATCTACCGCAGGTACCCAGATGGATTTGTTTGGCAATGCCGCGGAGGGCAGTGGCGACTTATCCGTTGCTACAGCGGAGTATGTGCCGCCACCTGCAGGGCGGAGCGTACACAATACGCCCCACGAATACATACTTGCGGATACAGCGACGTTGCAACAGGAACTGGCTTCTTTGCTATCGCAACAGCGGTTCTTTTGCTTCGACACGGAGACTACGGGCACCGACGCCAATACGGCTGATTTGGTAGGCTTTTCGTTTGCTGTCGAACCTGGCAAAGCGTGGTATGTGCCCACACCCGCGGATCGGGATGGCTGTATGCGTATCCTGGAATTTTTTAAACCGGTATTCGAGCATGAAGCCATCGACAAAATTGGGCAGAATATTAAGTTCGACATCCTGCTATTGGCGCGCTATGGCATAACCGTTCGGGGTGTGCTTTTCGATACCATGCTTGCCCATTACCTCCTTGATCCGGATACCCGCCATGGTATGGATGTGCTGGCCGAAAATTACCTCGGCTATACCCCTATTCCGATTACTGACTTAATCGGGCCAAAGGGTAAAAATCAAGGCAATATGCAGGACGTTGATATGGAAACCATCAAAGAGTATGCAGCGGAAGATGCGGATATCACCTTGCAGCTGAAGGCTGTATTCGAGCCGCTTTTGGAGGAGGCGGAAGCCATGAAACTGGCCAAGGAAGTCGAGTTTCCGTTAATCTACGTGCTTGCCGAGATGGAGCAATGTGGCGTCAATATTGACATGCCGGTACTTCGCCAGCTGTCGACCTCCCTGGCAACGGATATCGCCGAGATTGAAAAGACTATTTATCAAAAGGCGGGGGTACGGTTTAACATTGCATCGCCTAAGCAGTTGGGTGAGGTGCTCTTTGAAAAGCTTCAACTTGATCCAAAAGCCAAAAAGACAAAAACAGGACAGTATAAAACCGGAGAGGATGTGCTGCTGGCACTCGCTCCTAAAAGTGATATCGTAAAGGATATTCTGGAATTTAGGCAATTGCAGAAGCTCAAGTCGACTTATGTGGATGCTTTGCCTATGCTGATCAACCCGATAACGGGTCGCGTGCATACGTCTTACAACCAGGCGGTGGCAGCTACGGGCAGACTCAGCTCGACCAACCCCAACTTGCAGAATATTCCCATTCGGACAGAACGTGGCCGCGAAGTGCGGAAAGCGTTTATTCCAAGGGATGAAAACCATGTGATTCTGTCTGCTGACTATTCCCAAATCGAACTGCGTTTGGTAGCCCACATGAGCGGCGACGAAGGCATGCTTGATGCATTTGCCAAGGGGCTGGATGTGCATCGTGCCACGGCGGCAAAGGTGTATGGTGTGCCGTTGGAGGAGGTAACCGCTGAGCAGCGCCGGAATGCCAAAGCGGTTAATTTTGGTATTATCTATGGTCAATCTGCATTCGGGCTTTCACAAAACCTGGGCATACCACGTTCGGAAGCCGCCCAAATCATCGAGCAGTATTTTGCCCAGTATCCGGGTATAAAAAAATACATGAATGATACGATCAACTTTGCCAAGGAAAACGGCTATGTCGAAACGCTGCTCAGGCGGCGGCGTTACCTGCGGGACATCAACTCGGCCAACCAAACCGTGCGAGGGTTTGCTGAGCGAAATGCCATTAATGCGCCGATTCAAGGTTCGGCAGCGGATATGATTAAGGTGGCGATGATTGGCATTCACCAGGCCATCAAACGGCAGGGGCTGCAAGGGAAGATGACCATGCAGGTGCACGACGAGTTGGTGTTTGACGTGCCAAAAAGCGAAGTCCCCGTGTTCAAGGAGCTAGTAGAAGAGCATATGAAAAATGCATTGACCATGTCCGTGCCCATCGTGGTAGAATTGGGCGTGGGAAGTAACTGGCTTGAAGCACATTGATAAATGTATTATTAAATAGTCGACGAAAAATGATGGGGTTGTTGCTGATAAGTCTGATGGGATTGGCTTCGCCGTCGGCACTGGCCGAGGGCTTGGATACGGTATCGGCGCAACCCGTATACTATGAAAAGGCCCCCGGTGGCAAGACCCGTTTTTTCTACGATGAATATTATTTTCTGGCGGATAAAGACTGTCAATTCAAGGCGATAGAACGTGTTGCTGCCTATGATTTTGAAAAGCAGGTGTTCGTAGGCGAGTTTGCCGATTTCAATAATTGGGGGAGGGCTATCTTACGTGGAAATTACCGTAATGGCAAGAAGGATGGGCCGTTCAAGGCCTATCATCCCAACGGGCAGTTGAAATGGGAGGTTTCTTATGTGCAAGATACGCCGCAGGGCATGTGGAAATACTATTACCCGGACGGTAAGCCGTTATTGGAGGTGGAATACCAGGAAAATAACATGTTCATCCGTAATTTTTGGGATCAACGCGGCCGGCAACGTGTTATCGATGGAAATGGACGATATGATTTCGCCGTAGAGGCAGATGGCTACAATCCCTACGGATATGTACGGTACCTCCGCCGGGGAAAAGTCGTGGACGGGCGCCCTGATGGTGTCTGGGCGATAACCTACTTGTTTGCCGATGCAAATAAGGAGCCGGCTGGCCACGAAGTCTATCAAAAGGGCAGGTTTGTGAGGGGATACGAGGCTTATGAAGACGATGAATTTTTCAATGCTCCCAAATATGGCGTATTGCCGGTATCCTTTTTTCCGCGTGCGGAAGCGATGATTGGAAAGCGTTGTACCATTGACGAGTATAGCGGTTTTACGAATTACTTAATTGAGCACTTGGGAGAATGGTTTGATGGCGAATTGGACGAATTGCCCGACCCATTGACGGTCGAATATACAATTTTTGTACGCAGAAATGGCGAGCCGGGAAAAATCGAAGCAAAAACGACCTTTCCGCAAAAGCGATATGCCGATTTGTTGCTGATGGGGCTTAATTGGGTCGGATATTGGTTTCCTTCCTACGCCGATGGTGATTATATCGACGATAACCTTACCGTCACGATGGATGTGTTTCCGGACACGGCTGAACGTAAACTGCGATTTTATAACATCACGATTGAACGTGAAAAAGGGATATGATTGGGGAATGGTGGAATTACTTGCACATGAGCGCAAGTTTATCTAAGTTTGCCTATTAAACTTGACGCATGACCATTCATAAGGAAGGATATACCAGCATCGCAATCGTTGTCTTGGTCATTTTTGTGGCCAATGCTTTGGTTCATTATTTTATCGCAGATAATACAGTTGTCGTTTGGGCGGTGTACGTCCTGTCTTTCCTATTGCTGATCACGATCTTGCAATTTTTTAGAAGCCCTAAAAGGCGTATCAAAACTGATGAAAACCTGATCCTGTGTCCCGCAGACGGAAAAGTAGTCGTCATTGAGGAAACGGAAGAATCCGAATATTTCTGCGACAGGCGCCTACAGGTGTCTATTTTTATGTCGCCCGTCAATGTGCACGTCAACCGTAATCCGGTCAGTGGCATAGTGAGTTTCTTCCGTTATCACCCCGGAAAGTACCTGGTGGCTTGGCATCCAAAATCATCGACGCTTAATGAGCGGACCAGTATTGCCGTACGTACAAGCTCGGGACGAGAAGTGCTCTTCCGTCAAATAGCCGGCGCGATGGCGCGGCGTATCGTATGGTATGTACAGGAAGGTGCCGAGGTAAAGCAAGGAGAGGAATTTGGGTTTATTAAATTTGGTTCAAGGGTAGACGTCTTTTTGCCGTTGGGTACCCAGGTAGATGTGAAAATCGGAGATAAAGTCTCCGGCGGGCTCACCGTGTTAGGGCGTTTTGCATAGTGATGTATTGTTGTCATGAGATTTATCCTACTTGTCTTTATTAACGCATTTGCGGTGGGGTTGTCCATTGCCTGTGTGAATTTTTATTTTCAGCACAGCTGGCAGCATTTTTTTATCACACTCGTCATCTCCTTCGCCCTTAGCTTTTTGGCATTTTACTACCTTTTTCAACGGTATATTTATAATAAAATAAAACTGATATATAAGCTCATTCATAACCTCAAATTGGGGAAGGACCTGAAAGAGGCACTCGGCGAGAAGCTGAGTGACGATCCCATCAATGATGTGGAGCAGCAGGTGAGGGATTGGGCAAAAGAAAAGAAGAAGGAAATCGATACCCTGAAAGAGCAGGAGCGGTTCAGGCGTGAGTTTCTGGCTAATATTTCGCACGAGTTCAAAACTCCTCTTTTTGCTATCCAGGGTTACATCGATGCGTTGCAAGACGGCATGATGCTGGAAGACCCCGAACTGGGGACGCAGTTTTTGATGAAGGCATCGCAGAATCTTGATAGACTGACGTTCCTGATTAAGGATTTGGATGAGATTTCGAAGCTCGAAAGTGGCCAGATACCGATTAATTATGAACGGTTTGATTTGACAACGTTAGTAAAAGAAGTATTGGAATCGATGGAGGATAAGGCTGTTGCCCACGATATATCCCTCGTATTCAAGGAAAAGTATCAGCATCCTATGATGGTAAAGGCCGACAGGGAGAAAATAAGGCAGGTACTTGTCAACCTCATTGATAATTCATTCAAGTATGGGAAAGCCAAAGGGCAGACCAATGTCCGGATTTATGAGCTTTTTGAAACGGTGCTGGTGGAGGTGACCGATGACGGAATTGGTATCGAGGAAAAGAATTTGCCGCGGGTTTTTGAACGGTTTTATCGGACAGACAAAAGTCGGTCGCGTAAAATCGGGGGGTCGGGATTAGGCCTTTCCATTGTGAAGCATATCATCGAGGCACACCAACAAACCATCAATGTGCGTAGTACGGAAGGTTTAGGAACCACCTTTGCCTTTACGTTAGAAAAAGTAAAGACCGCAATGTAGTGTAGCCGGGGGTTAATGTAGAATCGCTTGTTAATTAACATTAACTTAACATTAACATTATATTTTTGCAGAAATATTTTGTTTTATGTCGCTCAATAGCATATTCCAATATTTTGTCCCCAAAGACAAGAAGTTCTTTCCTTTATTCGAACAGGCTAGCAGCAACCTTATCGATATGGCGAAGTTGCTTAAAGAATTGGTTAATCTCTCAGATGCCAGTAAACGGAAAGAACTTACCCGGAAAATTGAAGATCTGGAGCACCGCGGCGACGATATTTCCCACCAAATACACTTGGAATTGGGGAAGAACTTCATTACCCCGTTTGATCGTGAAGATATCCATACATTGACCAGTTCGTTGGATGATGTGGCGGATTTTATCCATGGCGCGTCCAACCGGATCGAATTATATAAAGTTGAAAAAATCACGGAGCCCATCATTGAAATGGCCGATTTGATTTTGGAAGCAACAGAAGATGTCGCCAAAGCAATACATGAGTTGCGCAATCTGAAAAATATCCGGAATATCACAGATTCCTGTGTGCGTATCAATAGTATTGAAAATAAAGCAGACTATATTTTTGATAAAGCCGTAGGCGAACTGTTTGAATTTGAAAGGGACGCTATTGCGCTCATTAAATATAAAGAGGTATTGTCGGCGATGGAAACTGCTACAGATAAATGCGAGGATGTAGCCAACGTATTGGAAAGCATTCTAGTAAAGAACGCCTAACCTTAGTAATTCGAAGCGTATATGGTCACCACCCTATTGGTTATTGTCGTCATCCTCGCCATTGCATTTGATTATATCAATGGTTTTCATGATGCGGCCAATTCCATTGCAACAATTGTTTCTACCAAGGTGCTCTCCCCTTTCCAGGCCGTGCTTTGGGCCGCGGCCTTCAATTTTGCGGCCTATTTTTATTTTACGGATCACAAAGTCGCCAATACGATAGCCAAAACGGTGCTGGAAGAGTACATTACGTTGGAAGTTATTTTCGCGGGGCTGGTGGCTGCAATCGGATGGAATTTATTTACCTGGTATTATGGTGTGCCCTCCAGTTCTTCCCATACACTGATCGGTGGTTTTGCGGGTGCAGGAATGGCGCACGCCTTTATTCTTGGCGACAGCGCTGTAGGCGCCATTAATTTGGGGCCGACTTTACAGATTATCTCATTCATTGCACTTGCTCCGCTGATAGGGATGTTTATCGCCGTGGTCATCACGCTGCTGATCATCAATATTTCGAAACGCGCCAAGCCGTCTGTTGCCGAATGGTGGTTTAGAAAACTTCAGCTGGTATCTTCCGCAGCATTGAGCTTTGCACATGGCGGCAATGATGCGCAGAAGGTCATGGGCATTATTTTCGTGGCCATGGTGGCCGGCGGGTATCTGCAATCGGGCGATCCCATGCCCGAATGGATACCGCTTACCTGCTATTCGGCGATTGCTTTAGGTACCATGAGCGGTGGCTGGAAAATTGTCAAGACCATGGGTACCAAAATTACCAAGGTAAACGCGTTGGAAGGGGTGGGCGCGGAGACCGCCGCAGCGGTAACGCTGGGCATCACCGAGCATTTCGGTATTCCGGTATCTACGACGCATACGATTACGGGATCCATCATTGGCGTGGGCGTCGTCAAACGGGTCTCAGCCGTCAGGTGGGGCGTCACCATAAGCCTGTTGTGGGCATGGATACTGACGATTCCCGTGTCGGCTATTTTAGCGGGGATCACCTATGCTATCATCCATTATCTGTTTTAGCATTGACCGACAAAGGTGTTTCAGAATAAACTTTGTTTTTTTTAGGAAACAATGCGATTTATTGATAGATTTACATCGTTTTTTGCTGACTGACCATTATTGAGGACATGCTGGAGGGTAAACGGTAAGTGAAGTTGAAGGGCATTCCGAAGCTTTTCACGCAAGAAACGATGCAGCTGGAGGGATGGATTCGGTTTCAACAAAGCCAAGTAGCCTATTTAAATAGCTGTGTAATAGCTAAATAAGTTCTTTTATTAATACGTTTGGACGCTTTATTAGGCCGTTTTTTTTATAAAATCACAAAAATGGGAAAAACTGGAATAGTATTTGCAAATATTGCGTGAATCAAACTATTGGTTATTTTTGCGAAAAATTAGACAATTAAAAATTTTTAACCTTAAAAAAACAGAGTATGAATTATTCTACAATCAAAACGGCGGTTGCTTGCTCGCTCGTTGCGGCCTTAGGGTTTGCTGAGACAGCACAGGCACAAGAGCCGACTGTATTTGGAGGAAGATCCCAATACAGAACGTGGACAATTGGTGTTAATGGTGGTTTTACAACCCCATCAGTAATTATCGGTGGTTCTAATTCTTTTGGAAAAGAGTTAGGCTTTTTTGAATATAAGCTACGTGAATACTATGGCATTACCCTCCGTAAGCAGTTTTCGAGCTGGTTTGGATTGGAAGGTGCTGTAAACCGTGGCCGTATTTTTGCGCATAATGAAGGTGGTGCCAAGACTTACTACAACCCATCTTGGCCAGGAGTAGATCCAGCTGGGTATGAGTCTGCTGAGACTTCGGTACAATATTCTGCCAGCATTAACGGTGTATTCCAATTTGCAACTATCGATTTCTTGAGAAGAGAAAATGCGGTTAACTTCTATGCCAGCGTTGGTCTCGGTATGTTGGCCTACAACCCAGTAGGTTATACCGATGCAGACGGTTCTACAGGCGCTTGGGATAACAAAGGTAACTGGGGTCAAGAACGTGATGGCGGAGCAGAGTTGACAGGTGACAAAGATTTCAAGAGAGCGACCAACATCCCTGTTGGCGTGGGCATGAAATTTAAATTGTCTGATCGGGTAGCCTTAAATTTGGGCTATACCATGAACTTTGTTGACGACAAGACCTTGTACGGACCGGTAAATGGCCGTGCTACGAACGACAAATTCTCGTACACTTATGCTGGTTTGGAATTCTCTTTGGGTTCTTCTTCAAAACCGGATTTGACTTGGCACAACCCTGTATCTACACTGTATGACGAGTTGAAAGATCCTTCGTTGCGTAACGAGCTTGAAGCGTTGAAACAACGGGTTTCTACCTTGGAAGGCCTTGTTGACGAGTTGAGCCGCGACGAAGATGGTGACGGTGTATCTGACAAGTTTGACAAATGCCCAGGCACACCTGCAGGTACGCAGGTAGATGGCGCTGGTTGCCCGATTAAATTCCCAGAGCCCGAAGTAAAAGAGGTAACGGGTACGTATCCAAACATCCAGTTTGAATTCGACAGCTCCGTGTTGAAGACAGAGTCTTACGCTATCCTTGATCGGTTGTCTTCTGAATTGCGTGAAAGCGGTGCAACAGTAACGTTGGACGGCCACGCTTCTGCTGAAGGTTCTGAAGCTTACAACTTGAACTTGTCAAGAGACCGTGCCAACTCGGTAAAACAATACTTGGTTAACTCTGGCGTAGACGCCGCTAAAATCAACGTTCAAGCTTTCGGTGAATCAGCTCCGATTGCTTCTAACGCAACTGAAGAAGGCCGCGTGCTTAACCGTCGTGTTGAAATCAAAAAATAAGCAAGTCTTTTAAGAACTTGATAAAAAAAGCGGCTGCCGTATAGGTAGCCGCTTTTTTTTGTTATCCAACTTGTTCTTAAAACTTTTGGTGTGCGCTGTTGTTTATTAGGTAGAGTAATAATTAAAATGATACGACTATGAGCAACTTGAAGTTAAAAGGAAATTGGAATGAATTGAAAGGGAAGGCTAAACAGCAGTACGCGGACTTAACGGATGACGACTTGTTATATGAAGAAGGCCAGGAGGACGAATTGATTGGCCGTCTCCAAAAAAAGACCGGTAAGGCGCGGGATGAAGTAGTCAATTGGCTCAATAGTTTGTAAATCATTGCCAACTTTGAGGGAGGAGCGTTACGGATATTGTCCGTAACGCTTTTCTTTTTAACTTCGTCCCATGACAAAGAAAAGACCTGCTATACTCGTCGTTAATGACGACGGGATTACAGCACCCGGTATCAAGGTATTGATTGAGGAAATGCGAAAAATCGGCGACGTGACGGTGGTGGCGCCGGAAGGCCCGCAATCCGGTACCGGACATGCCATTACGATCGGCAAGCCACTGCGCATAGACCGCATATATATTTATCCCGAGGTCGTGATGTATAAATGTTCTGGCACCCCCGTAGATTGTGTCAAGCTGGCGGTGAATAAGGTGTTTAAGGGCAGAAAGCCCGATATATGTGTGTCCGGCATTAATCACGGGCTCAATAATTCCATCAATGTGCTCTATTCAGGCACCATGTCGGCAGCGGTAGAGGGTGCTATTGAGGATATCCCCTCCATCGGGTTTTCGTATGACGACTTGGAATACGACGCGGACTTTACAAGGTGCAGGCCCTACGTACGGGCGGTGACTGAGCAGGTTTTGGCCAACAAGTTGCCGAAAGGCACCTTATTGAACGTTAATTTTCCCAAAGGAAATATCAGGGGGATTAAAATTTGTAGGCAGGCCGATGCAAAGTGGGCAGAGGAATTCGAGGAACGGACAGACCCGAGCAACCGGAGCTATTATTGGCTTACAGGAGTATTCCAGCTTCGCGATCGTGGCGAAGATACTGACGTTTGGGCTTTACAGCAGGGGTATGCTTCGATTGTGCCGGTGCAATTCGATATGACTGCCCACTATGCCATACCTGAGCTCAACTCCTGGAATTTTGACGTTAGCGGCTGATGAATATATCGAAACTACAAAGGAATTCGTTTTTGTTTGGTTGTGCAATCGGGTTTTTGGCCCCGGCAATTGCATATGTATTGACCCTGTGGTTTGATTCACAGCGTATAACCATCGGCGATAGGCCAACGGCATTATATGTCATTGCAGCGTTAATTAACCTGTTACTTGTGCGTTTTTTTTATCGGAATGAGCTGGAACGAAGCGCTCGCGGCGTGATTTTGGTTACCTTTGCAGCAGCATTGTTGTTAATTATTGTCGAAAAGCTGTCGATAACATGAAACTATCTCTTGGTTTTTCTCCTTGCCCCAATGATACGTTTATCTTTGATGCACTTATCCATCATAAAATCGATACGGAAGGGCTGGAGTTTGAGGTGTTTTATGAAGATGTCGAAACGTTGAACCAGAAAGCGTTTCAGGGAGAATTGGCAGTTACTAAGCTGAGCTACCATGCGTACGCCTACGCAGTAACGCATTACGTATTGCTTGACGCGGGAAGTGCATTGGGGTTTGGCGTAGGGCCGCTGCTTATTTGCCGGCGTTCCGAGCTGGCGGAGCAGTTGTCTGCCGTTGCCGTAGGCCAACATGCCTCGTCTATCGGCCCATCACCTGCTGACGGCCTTATAGTGGGGATACCCGGGCGGTATACCACCGCTAACTTTCTGTTGGGGCTAGCTTTTCCCGGATTGAAAAATAAACGGGAGATGGTGTTTTCTGATATTGAACGGGCTTTGGTTGAGGGAAGTATTGATCTGGGACTCATTATTCATGAAAACCGTTTTACCTATCAGGATAAAGGCTTGCACAAGGTGATCGATTTGGGTGATTATTGGGAGAAAATGACGCAAGCTCCTATACCATTGGGCGGAATTGTCGTCAAACGGCAATTGCCTGATGAAGTAAAGCGCCGTATTGAACGAACTATCCGAAGGAGCGTGGAATACGCCTTTGCCAACCCAACGTCCGGCATCGATTTCATCCGTTCGCACGCGCAGGAAATGAGTGAGGATGTCATGTATAAACATATCGAATTATACGTCAATCGTTTTTCACTGACGCTCGGTACGGAAGGCCGGCTCGCTATACAGACCTTGTTTGATAAGGCCTGGGAGCTTGGTGTGGTACCTCGGCCTACCAAAGGCTTGTTTTTGCTCTAAATGCGGAGCACCCCGTACAGGCTATCTCAAATCTCCTATCCCAAATTTCAAATCTAATAACTAACTTTGCCCAATATGCCATAATGGCGGTATTGCATTTTGGTGCTATTATTGACCATTGGTATATCATACAGTAAACAATTAGCAAATGTTAACATTCTTAAGTAAAATATTTGGCAGTAAGTCAGATCGCGATATTAAACATATTCAGCCGCTGTTGACCAAGATCAAGGAGGAATATCCAAAACTTGAAAGCTTGACTCATGACGAGCTCCGGGCAAAAACCGCAGCCTTTAAGCAACGGATAAGTGATTACCTTGCTGATATTGACAAGGAAATCGCAGGACTAAAGGCAGATGCTGAGCAGGAGGGGGTAGACATGTCCCAGAAGACAGCGATTTATGACAAGGTAGACAAATTAGGCAAAGATCGCGATCAAAAGTTGGAGGAAGTTTTGATGCAGATTCTTCCGGAGGCTTTTGCCGTGGTCAAGGAAACAGCACGTCGGTTTACAGAATACACAACGTTAGAAGTGACCGCGTCAGATTTTGACCGTGAAATAGCCGCGTCGAAACCGCACGTCGAGGTTGTTGGGGATAAAGCTATCTGGAAAAATAAGTGGACTGCTGCCGGCAATGAGGTGACCTGGAACATGGTACACTACGATGTGCAGCTTATCGGCGGTATCGTACTTCACGAGGGCAAGATTGCGGAGATGGCCACGGGAGAGGGTAAAACACTGGTCGGCACACTTCCGGCCTACTTAAACGCGTTATCTGGTCAAGGGGTGCATATCGTGACGGTAAACGATTACCTCGCACGCCGTGACTCCGAGTGGAACGGCCCGCTGTTTGAATTTCATGGACTGCGGGTAGACTGCATTGATAAGCATCAACCCAATTCGCTAGCCCGGCGCAATGCGTACGCAGCAGATATCGTGTTTGGTACCAATAATGAATTCGGGTTTGATTATCTGCGCGATAACATGGCGCAGTCTCCCGAGGCGTTGGTGCAACGGAAATTGCACTTTGCCATGGTAGACGAAGTGGATTCGGTGTTGATAGACGACGCGCGTACACCGTTGATTATTTCCGGCCCGATTCCTCGGGGCGATCAGCATGAGTTTTATGAGTTGAAACCGCGTATAGAACGCTTGGTCAATACCCAGAAGGCGTTTATAAACGGGGTGTTGAATGAAGCAAAAAAGGCCATTGCCGCTGGTGATACAAGTGTAGAAGGGGGAGGGCTTGCGCTTTTACGTGCCCACCGTGGTTTGCCGAAAAACAAGGCGCTGATTAAATTCCTTAGCGAGGGCAGCAACCGGCAAGTACTTCAGAAGACAGAAAATTATTACTTGCAGGAGCAAAGCAAGAACATGCCCAAAGTGGATGCCGAACTTTACTTCATTATTGACGAAAAGAACAATCAGGTGGAGCTGACCGAGAAAGGGATCGAGCTTATCACGTCTTCGGGTGAAGATCCCAATTTCTTCATCATGCCGGATGTAGGGACTGAGGTCGCTGAGATAGAAAAGTCCGGATTAAGCCCTGAAGAAAAATTAGCCAAAAAAGAAGAGCTGATGCGCGATTTTTCGGTTAAGTCCGAACGTATCCATTCTGTCAATCAATTGCTGAAGGCTTATACCCTCTTTGAGCGGGATGATGAATACATCATTGACGAAGGCAAAGTGAAAATTGTCGATGAGCAGACAGGCCGGATTATGGAGGGGCGCCGTTATTCGGATGGCTTGCATCAGGCGATCGAGGCCAAGGAAAACGTAAAGGTAGAAGATGCGACACAAACCTACGCGACCATTACGTTACAAAATTATTTCCGGATGTATCACAAACTAGCCGGGATGACCGGTACGGCAATTACCGAGGCCGGTGAGCTTTGGCAGATCTATAAGCTGGACGTGGTGGAAATTCCGACGAATGTGCAAACGCAACGTGAAGATAGGCATGATCTCATTTATCGCACGGCGCGTGAAAAATATAATGCCGTGGCGGAGGAAATTCAACGGCTTACCCAAGAGGGCCGTCCCGTATTGGTGGGTACTACTTCAGTAGAAATTTCCGAGTTGCTGAGCCGCATGCTCAAGCTCCGGGGTATTAAGCACAATGTGCTGAATGCCAAATTGCACCAACGCGAAGCCGATATCGTCGCTGAGGCAGGGCAGGCGGGCATGGTAACAATCGCAACGAACATGGCAGGCCGGGGTACCGATATCAAGCTTGGGCCGGGCGTGAAAGAGGCTGGCGGTTTGGCAATCATCGGCACGGAGCGTCACGAGTCTCGCCGCGTAGACCGACAGTTGCGTGGACGGGCAGGACGGCAAGGCGATCCCGGCTCTTCCCAGTTTTTCGTGTCACTCGAAGATCCGTTGATGCGGTTGTTTGCATCTGAGCGTATTTCGAATATCATGGTTCGCATGGGTGTGCAAGAAGGTGAGGTGATGCAGCATAGCATGCTTACCAAATCCATTGAGCGAGCGCAGAAAAAAGTAGAAGAGAATAACTTTGGAATCCGTAAACGACTGTTGGAATATGATGACGTCATGAACTCCCAACGAACAGTCATTTATGCGAAGCGTAAAAATGCGCTGTTTGGCGAACGTTTGGATGTCGACTTGAACAACACGATTTTCGATGTGGTAGAGGATGTCGTGGCAACCTATAAGGAGTCGGGTACTTACGAAGACTTTCAGTTGGAAGTAATCCGGATTTTTTCGTTGGATCCGGAAATTGATGCAGACGAGTTTGCTCACAGCAATATCGCTGCGCTTACCGATAAACTGTTTGCCCAGGTCATCGGCTACTATCGCGAGAAAGGCGATAAGATAGCAAAGCAAACCCTGCCGGTATTAACGGATGTGTTCGCTGCCAGGGGTGGGCAAATAGAGAATATCGTCGTCCCTTTTTCGGACGGACTAAGAGGTATACAGGTGGCAACCAACCTGAAAAAAGCGGTAGAATCTGGTGGAAAAGAAGTGTTCAAGTCCTTTGAGAAAGGTGTGGTCCTTGCGTTAATAGACGAAGCTTGGAAAGAGCATCTCAGGGATATGGATGAGTTGAAGCAGTCCGTACAAAATGCCGTGTACGAGCAAAAGGATCCCATTATCATTTATAAGATGGAGGCCTTCAACCTGTTTAAGCAGATGTTGGTCAATATGAATAAAGATATTATCGGGTTCTTATTCAAAGGCGAAATTCCTAATCAGCAACCACAGGATGTCCGCGAAGCACGCCCATTACCCCGGCAGGAGGCTAAGGTGAGGACCTCGAAGCCCGAGTTGGTCGCGTCGGGCGGTGGTGCCCCCGTTGAGGATACCCGTGAGGTGCAACGTACCCAGCCGGTTCGTAATGAGCAAAAAGTTGGAAGAAATGATCCTTGTCCATGTGGTAGTGGTAAAAAATATAAAAATTGCCACGGGGCATAAGCAATATAAAAATGGGTAGGATAATGGTAAGAAGTTTTGTATTTGCCGGACTATTGGTCGTCGCCTGCTGCATGGTGGGCCGTGCACAGCAAAACGGCGATGTGGAGATTGTGGCGGATCCGTTGATCAGCCTGATGCAGCGTAATCGAAAAGGTACCAATATCACCGCTGCAACGGCCAATAGACCCCCGGTGGACAAGAAAAACGCCACGCGTACAACAGCCATGGGGTTTCGCGTTCAGATCTATTCGGGGTCTAACCGCACCGAGGCGTATGCCGAACAGGCGCGTTTCAGGAGGCTGTACAAAGACATTGATACGTATGTTACTTACGAAGAACCCAATTACCGGGTAAAGGTGGGAGATTTCAGGAGCCGTGCAGAAGCCCAGGAGCTTATGCAAGGATTACGTAAGCAATTCAACAATGTATTTATCTTTACCGAGGAGATTTATATTTATCAATAAAGGGCAACGCGAAAGATGAAACCTGCATAAATTGCCATAAGCAAAAGGATATGAGTAATTTATGCAAGCTTCATTGCCGTGTAAAAACAAATTACTCGAATGAAAAATAAGATTGGCACTCTTGCCGCCCAAATTTTTGAGCAAACCGTAGCCCAGCGCAGACACCTCCACCAGCACCCCGAATTATCGTTTGAAGAATACCAGACATCGGCATTTGTAAGGGCAGAATTGGAACGTTTGGCGATCCCTTATCGGTCCATGGCCAATACCGGATTGGTGGCCGAGATAGTCGGTGACCGGCCGTCGGGCAACGTGGTGGCTTTGCGCGCTGACATGGACGCGCTCCCCATTACCGAGGTGGCCGGCAGAATATATGGATCAAAACATGAAGGCGTGATGCACGCGTGCGGGCATGATGCACACACGGCTTCACTCTTGGGAACAGCCCATATCCTTCAATCATTGAAAGCTGACTTTGGCGGCACGGTCAAACTGATTTTCCAGCCGGGTGAAGAGCGGCTGCCGGGAGGCGCAAGCCTGATGATTAAGGAAGGCGTCTTGCAGAACCCTGCTCCGCAGGCTGTGATCGGACAGCACGTAATGCCTTTGATTCCTGCTGGTAAAGTTGGATTCCGCGCAGGTAAGTACATGGCATCTACTGATGAACTGTATGTGACTGTAAGAGGCAAGGGAGGGCATGGAGCCCAGCCGCAGCAAAATATTGATCCGGTAGTAATTGCTGCGCATATTATCACTGCATTGCAGCAGGTAGTAAGCCGCATTGCCGATCCGAAAATGCCCACCGTATTATCGATAGGCAAAGTCGTTGCAAATGGCGCTACCAATGTGATACCGAATGAAGTCTACATGGAAGGTACGTTTCGTACGTTTGACGAAAAGTGGCGTAAAGAGGCGCATGCACAAATGAAGAAAATTGCTTCCGGCATTGCCGAAAGCATGGGCGGTACCTGCGATTTTGAAGTTCGTGTAGGCTATCCATTCCTTGTCAATGAAGAGCAACTGACCGCCAGGGTACGGGAATATGCTGTGGAATTCCTTGGCGAAGAGCATGTGGTCGATCTTGATCTCTGGCTTGCGGGCGAAGATTTTGCGTATTATTCACAGGTTGCTGATGCTTGTTTTTACCGTCTGGGTACGGGCAATGAAGCCAAAGGGATAACCGCTGCCGTACACACGCCCACATTTGATATTGATGAGAAGGCGTTGGCGATAAGCACGGGCCTGATGGCTTATATAGCATTACGCCAGTTAGGTAATTAACTTTTGTGCTTTAGCCATGTCTTCGCATCACATTGTCAAGGAAGACCAAGAACCAGCGCTGATCATCGTCGATACCGAGGGAGTGACAAGACCCCAGCTCAACCAGTTGCTGGAATGGAATCCGATTGTAGTCACCCATCATGAAAATGCTCAGTCCGTCATTGATAAGGGCATCAAGGTTGATGTCCTCATCACTGACAAGCAACTGGACTTGCCTCAGGATCATGTTCTCATTTTACCCATTGATGGTACCTTTTTAGATACAGCATTGACATATTTGGTTGGGAGGGGCTGTAAGGCGGCTAACATTATCTCCAATGATGCCGACGTTGACGTATCATTATTCAGGCATATCGATATTCATGTAACGGTATTGGGTGATGGCAAACGCATATTTGCCGTCAAGTCGGGGTTTCGTAAATGGAAACCTCAGGGCGAACCGGTCTATGTGTACACGGCAGTAACTCATACGCTTGGATTGATACGCCAAGGTGAAAACCACTACATTACGGCGAAGGACGGTTTTTATGCCATCCATTTTGCTGAACAGTATGGATTGGTAGGCGAATGTTTATAAGTCATGAATGATGTCACCATCCAAGCTGCAGCAACGGCCGACATACCGACCATTCATCGGCTGGCTCATGAAATTTGGTGGCCCGCCTATGGCGGCCTTTTATCCCCGGGGCAAATCAGCCTAATGTTGGAGAATATTTATTCAGCAGATGGATTGCAGCAACAAATGGACGCCGGCCAGCGTTTCTCGTTAGCCATAATGGAGCGTACAGCCGTAGGTTTTGTAGGGTTCCGGCTAAAGCCTTCGGCTACGGACATCATGCGCATTGAAAAACTGTATATCCTCCCCGCTGTGCAAGGGCACGGAATAGGGCAACGACTGATACATCATGTCGCCCGACACGCATTGGCCGCTGGCGCCAATTGCCTGGAATTAAATGTGTATCGGTACAATCCAGCAAAAGCGTTTTATGAACGGCAAGGTTTTGCCGTTGTCGAAGCTGTAAAAATTCCCTATCACGGCTATGTGCTGGACGATTATATCATGCAAAAAAAACTGTAACGTTAATCCGGCTATCCTCGTTTATGCTGCTTTTTTGGAGTAATTCCAAACAATGGCGTCCTGAAGATTGTCTCTCAACAGAGAAGCTTATCCGATCAGGGGAGCTATAGGTTATAAGCGAATGATTAACGAAAAAGTGACAGCCTTTTATTGTGATGCGTTGACCTTGTTGAAGAATAATCAATGTGATTTTATGATCGGGGGCGGCCATGCGGTTGTCCACTATACCGATGTGCACCGGGCAACCAAGGATTTGGATATTTTTTGCCTTCCGCAGGAATATCCGAAAATACTGAAGTGTTTCGCAGATAATGGATACCGCACGGAGCTGACTGATTCGAGGTGGCTTGCGAAGGTGTTTAAAGACGATTATTTTATTGACATCATTTTCGATACGGTAAACAATATCTGTAAAGTAGATGACACCTGGTTTACCTATGCAGAGGAGGGCGACTTCTATGGTATGCCGGTCAAGTTTATTCCGCCCGAAGAGCTGATCTGGTGTAAAATATATGTTCAAAACCGGGAGCGTAATGACAGTGCGGACGTCAATCACCTGCTGTTAAAAGCCGGACATCGGCTGGACTGGCCACGGCTGTGGAAAAGGCTGGACACTCATTGGCACTTGTTGTTGGCTCAACTATTAATTTTTCAATTTGTATACCCCTCCGATTACCGGAATATTATACCGGATTGGCTGTTTCATGATCTGATTAGCCGGGCAAAAGAGCAATATGATTTGCCTCCTTCTCAGGAAAAAGTGTGCCGGGGTCCCTTGATTGACCAGACGCAGTATGAGATAGATATTAAGTTGTGGAATTACAAAGCATATACGATAATGACAGTGTAATCAAGCTTATGGAAACAGCAAAAAGAACAATACGGATAGCTGCGATAGGTGATCTTCATGTCCGCGAAACAGACCGTGGGAAATGGAAGGACTATTTTTCGGTTATCAATAAAGAGGCAGACATTCTTGTCATAGCCGGCGATATCACCGATACGGGCGACGAAGATGAGGCTGCGTTATTTGTCGAAGAGCTGAAGGGAAGTTCAATTCCTTTGGTTGGCGTATTGGGTAATCACGATTATGAGAAAGGGCGTCATAAAATTATCAAAGAAGTACTTCAGCAAGCTAATATGCAGGTGCTGGATGGTGAATCGACGGTCATTGCAGGCATCGGGTTTGCAGGTATTAAAGGATTCGGAGGTGGGTTTGGACCAAGGATGTTATCCCGATTCGGAGAGGATATGATGAAATCCTTTGTCCAGGAAGCGGTTGATGAAGGGCTCAAGCTGGAGCGTGCATTGTCGCGGCTAGGGCAGCACCGAGGGGAAATCCCCAAAATAGCCATCATGCATTATGCGCCTATTCCAGAAACCGTAGAAGGAGAACCGTTGGAGATCTATCCATTTTTGGGATCTTCCAGGTTGCTGGAGCCGCTGCAGCGGACCAAGGTGGAAGCGGTGTTCCATGGGCACGCGCATATGGGCAAATATGAGGGCCAAACTCCGGATGGTACCAAAGTATGGAACGTATCATTGCCTATTTTAGCCCGCTTAGGTAAATCCGTTCCTTTTCATCTCATGGAAGTGGAAGCCATACCGGAAGAACCAGCGGGAGCACCGATTAAGTGAGTCTACCATCCCAACTTTATTCCCGTCCTTTCTTGGTATTCGCTCCGGTTTTATTATTTTTGGGGAACACTACATATTTAAAACGCTTTTTCTTACACCTAACTAAACTAATCGGTACATGGATAAACGGCACGTCTATAACAGCGGAATCATTGGCAACTGTGCTTATTTGGCGCACATTCAAGGAGACACGAATATTTCCTGGTTATGTTGGCCATCTTTCGATAGTTCATTTATTTTCGGCAGCTTGTTGGATACCGCCAAAGGCGGTCGGTTTTCCATACAGCCGGTCAACGAGTTTAGCAGTAAGCAATATTATATCGAAAACACGAATGTGCTGCGTACAGAGATTACAACGACCGACGGCAGTTACCGGATTACGGATTTCGCTCCCCGATTCAGGCAATATGAGCGCTATTTCAAGCCATTGATGCTTATCCGGAAAATCGAGCCTTTGGAAAGCCGGCCTCGCATCCGTGTAGTGTGTGATCCGGTGAGTGCGTACGGACAGCGTTCGTTTGATAAATACCGGGGAAGCAACCATGTGGGCTTCAATAATGGCGTCGAGCAAATGCGTTTGACGACAAATGTTCCGGTGAGTCATTTTTTCGGCGACGAGTCTTTTGTGTTGAGTGAAACCAAGTACCTTGTTCTTACCTATGGCGAGCCGCTCGAAGCGCCCCTTGAACGTACGGTCGAACACTTTCTTCGGGAGACCATAGGTTATTGGCGCACCTGGATTAAGCACGCCACGATATCCTCTTTTTACCAATCGGCGGTAATCCGCTCTGCATTGGCGCTGAAAATCCATCAGTACGAAGATACCGGAGCCATCATTGCGGCGAGTACCACAAGTTTGCCCGAATATCCGGGGAGCGGCCGAAACTGGGACTACCGGTATTGCTGGCTGCGCGACAGCTATTATGTCATCACGGCGTTGAACCATATCGGACAATTCGAAGAAATGGAGCACTATGCCAATTACATCACCAATATCACCCATTCGGATACCGGCAGGCTTCAGCCACTTTATGGCATAAATGGTCAGTTTGAATTGACGGAGCAAATTTTGGACGATTTGGCGGGCTACCAAGGGAATAAGCCCGTGCGGATAGGAAACCAAGCGTACGAACACATCCAAAACGATGTTTACGGACAGGCGATGATTGCCCTATTGCCCTTGTATACCGATTACCGCTTTGTGTTTAACGAACGTTCGGACGCCGGGCGCTGGGTAGATTACATTCTGCAGAAGATTGAGAAGACCATTGATGAGAAGGATGCCGGAATCTGGGAATTCCGCAATTTTGCCAATCACCATTGCTACTCGAACCTCTTTCAATGGGCTGGATGTGCAGCTGCTTGCAAGATTGGAAGGACGATTGGTGACCAGCAGATGGTCAGCAAAGCCGAAGCGCTGATGCAACGGGCTGCCCAACATATTGAAGCCTGTTATGATGCAGAGCGACAAGTGTATACCAATGCGGCCGGAAGCCCTCATCTTGATGCCAGCACATTGCAACTGATTATGATGCATTATCTGGATCCAGCATCAGAAAGGGCCAAAAACCACCTTGCTGCGCTGGAACGTGAACTAAAGACCCCGGAGGGTCTTTTCTATCGATACCTCCATTCGGATGATTTCGGTAAACCGAGATCAACTTTCTTGATTTGTGCCTTTTGGTATGTGGAGGCATTGGCCTGCGTTGGGCGCGTGGATGAAGCCGTGGCTACCTTCGAACGATTGTTGAGCTACGCCAATCACCTCATGCTATTCAGTGAGGACGTCGACGAGTCTGATGGAAGCCAATGGGGCAACTTTCCTCAAGCGTATAGCCATGTTGGCCTGATGAATGCTGCTTACCGCATTTCGATGAAGCTTGACCAACCCATATTTATTGGGTGACAGGTGGTTTGTTCGATGCTACAAGCTTGGTCAGCAAAACGCGTACATCGCGTTGCCGTTTCAAATAGAACTTCGCCGCAGACACTTCGGTACCAACCTTTATGGTGCATGCTTCCGTTGGCAGTGCCTGAAAGGTGTCCTCGTCTGTCCGATCATCACCTATCGACAAGATGAAGTCGTACCGATTTTCATGAAGGATATCCAAGGTTGCCCGGCCTTTGTTTACTTCCGCACTCCGTATTTCCACCACCTTGTCGCCATCCAGCAGCTGTAAGCCATAGGCAGCCGAATAATCGCGTAGGTTGTCAATGAGCTCGTGCGCCCGCAATGTACCCAAATCGCGCTGTACTTTGCGGTAATGCCAAGCCAGCGAAAAACTTTTTTCTTCCACGAAAGCACCTGGCGTTCGGTCTGCATACGATTCCATGAGTGTACTTACCTCTTCCTTCCAAGTATTGGAGAGCCCACTTTTCAATCGCCAATCGGCATCGGGCTCTTTTGTCCAAACCCCATGTTCGGCCACCAAGCTATAGGGTCTCCCCTGAAACCACTTTTCGAGCGTACTATGTTTGCGCCCGCTGATGATAACCAAATGATTATGCATGTCAGCTTCCAGCGCATCGAGCAGTTGGTAAAGCTCTTCATCTGGCGAAGCTTTATCAATATCATCTTGGAATCCCACCAGCGTACCGTCATAGTCCAGTAGGAGTAGCCTGCTACTGGCGCGTCGGTATTGGTCAATGATTTGTTGTTCGATATTTGCGCCGACCAGGCGCGCTTTGGTAGTGGATTGTACGTTTTTTGTTTCTTGTAGTTTGTTCATGAATAATGTTGCCCAGTGTTGTACATTGAATTTAAATACAAGCTCACGCATGGCTTTCATGCGCTTTTTCATCTCGGCTGTTGGCATATTCAGAGCATTCAACAGCGCATCGCGGATATCGTGGATGTCGTTCGGGTTGACGATAAGGGCATCAATGAGCTCTTTAGCGGCTCCTGCAATTTCGCTGAGAATGAGTACACCGGTTTCGTCATTTCTGCTGGCGACATATTCTTTGCTGACCAGGTTCATGCCGTCGCGCATGGGGGTGACCAGGCAGATATCTGCTACATTATACAACGCCGAAATTTCTTCGACCGGGTACCCGTGGTAAAAATAGGCTACTGGATACCAATCATACGCACCATATTTTGCATTGATGTGGCCCACCAAGCGATCGATCTGATCCTTGAGTTCGCGGTACCGCGGAACGGTATCACGGGATGGCACAACGACCATATACAGCGTCACCCGTTTATGGAAATCGGGGTTCTCCTCCAAAAACAAATCAAATGCTTCAAGTCGTTGTGTAATACCTTTACTATAATCCAAACGGTCAATAGAAAGAATGATTTTCTGATCGGCAAAATTGGCTTTCAGCTCGGCAATCCGATTCAACACCGGTTCCTCGGACGACAGGGCAGAAAACCGTTTACTGTCGATACCCATGGGAAAAGGCTCTACAAAAACGGTCCGATCATCCACCTCCAATCGGTTTGAGTTGTTGTTCGTTGAAGTAAGGCGGGTAGCCGAACTGATAAAATGGCGGACGTCGTCAAACGTATGGAAGCCGAGCAAATCGGCACCCAGCATGCCTTCCAGTAGTTCCCTTCGCCAAGGAATAAGGCGGAAGAGCTCTTGCGAAGGAAAAGGGATGTGCTGGAAAAAACCGATGGATGCTTCGGGTAGAACTTTCCTTAGCAATCCGGGAAGCAATAATAGTTGATAATCGTGCACCCAAATCGTGTCATCCGGATCGGCATGTTCAAGGATAAGATCCCTGAATTTCTCGTTGACCCGCACATACATTTCCCAATTGCTGAGGTCATAATTGGCGTAGGATGGAAGGTAATGGAAAATAGGCCACAAGACCTCGTTGGAAAATCCTTCGTAGAATCCTTTGATTTCTTCCTCATCCAGAAAGAGGGGAACCAGTCGCTTTTTTTTCAATGCGGATGTAAAATAGGCCCGTTGGTCTGCATCGACTATCGATACGCCGGGCCATCCTATCCAACTGTTTTCGCCCTCCGCATGTATGGAGGCGAGGCCTGTTGCCAATCCTCCCTCACTGGGTTGCAGTGTATAATGATCACCTTCCTCAATGATTTTGATGGGCAACCGGTTGGATACAATGATTGTTTTGCTCACTTTACCTCAAAAATTAAGTTTACGCGCCTGCTTGTCGCGGATAGACGGACAATTCATGAAAAAACACTGATGCCTAATCCGGTGCAGGAGGTATACGGCATAATTAGGATGCCAATCTGATTCAATGTTCACAATATAAGAATAAACAAGCAAAAAGCAAAAAGTTTGGTGGTATTTGCCTTTTATTGTGATGTGTGGTTGTTCCATGATAAACCATAAACAATCCGAAGTCTCCCATGTTATCATTGAAAACGACACATTATGAAAACCAATTCAGCTGACGCATCTACCACAAGTTTTTTGGCGAGAGACGGGATATTGTCCAGCCCTTGGCAAACATCTGCTGTAATACAGGCACAACGGGGAGGACGGGAAGACCGTGTCGAAACCAAGGTGTGGGATGTGCTTATCGCCGGAGGGGGCATTACGGGATTGACCACGGCGTTGCTATTGCAAGAGGCGGGCATCGCATGTGTAGTCGCTGAAGCCCATCATCTGGGGTTCGGCACCACCGGAGGGACGACATCACATATCAATACCATGCTCGATACGCCATACTCCACCATCGAAAGCGACTTCGGTGCGGAAGGTGCCGAATTGGTAGGCAGCGCCGCTCGCGCGGGCCGCGATCTTATTGCACGCAATGTCTCGACGTATCAAATCGCATGTGATTTTGAATACAAAGACGGGATTCTTTTTGCCCAAACAGAAGAAGAGGTTGCTCAACTCGACAAAATTTACGAGGCGTCGCAGCGGGCGGGGGTAGCGGTCGAGCGCGTCGCAACCATACCGCTGCCGTTGCCGTTCATGCAAGCGATAAAATACACAGAACAAGCGCAGATCCATCCGCTCAGTTATCTGTACGCACTTGCGGACGCCTTCGTAAAACAGGGCGGTGTGATACTGGAAAAGACCCGCGTTGAAGACACCGTGCACAAGGACGGTATTCATCACGTGCAGACCAGTGCAGGTGTTGTCCGTGCCCAGCAGTTGGTGTACGCCACTCACATTCCTCCGGGGTTGAATATCTTGCACCTACGGTGTGCACCGTACCGCAGCTATGTGCTGGGTGTCCAGCTGTCGTCCAGTAATTATCCCAGTGAGCTGGCTTACGATATGCAGCAGCCTTATCATTATTTCCGAAGTCACCATATCAATGGCAAGCCCTATTTGATTGTGGGCGGAGCAGACCATAAGACGGGACATGGAGACCCGCATGCGGCCTTCCAAGATTTGGAAGTTTATACGCGCAAACATTTTCATGTCTCATCCATAGACTACCGGTGGTCGGCACAGTATTTTGAACCCGCGGATGGTTTGCCATACATAGGGAAACTCCCCGGCGGCGACGAAAATACTTATGTGGCCACCGGATTCAGCGGAAACGGCATCCTAATGGGGAGCTTTTCAGGGCTGTTGTTGGCGGATCTTATTTTGGGACGGGAAAGCCCTTATGAAAAGCTTTTTTCGCCGCAACGCATTAAGCCAATTGCTGGATTTGCCAACTTTGTAAAAGAAAATGCGGATGTAGCATACCGGTTTGTGGCCGATAGGGTGGCGACTGAGCGGCTGGAGGCTTTAGTGGAGCTGGCTCCGGATACCGGTGCGGTGGTTAACTATGACAGCAAACAAATCGCTGTATATAAATCAGCCGCCGGAGCGGTCATCGCATTAAGCCCGGTATGTACACACGCCGGATGTATCGTCACGTGGAATGATGCGGAGAAAAGCTGGGATTGCCCCTGCCACGGCGGGCGTTATGACACCAATGGACGGGTACTTACCGGCCCGCCGCGAAAAGATCTCGCCATTGTTCCGCTTACCTAACATCGGAATGAGGCATGGCTTTCCAAAACGTCCAGCATGAGTTGGTGAGTCAGTTTTGATTTGGTTCGAATGGCCGGTAATTTTTCACGTATCTGCTCGCGAATCCCTTCCTGGTTATCCCAAAACTGGTCGATATACGCAATAAGCCTGCCTGCGTTTACCAGATGTAGTGGCGGCATATCAATGGCTAATTCGTTCAGCAAGCCTTTTACTTTGGCGGCATATGGTAATGCGATAAAAGGAACATGCTGCAAAGCAGCAAAAATGAGGAAGTGTAGGCGCATGCCCACGGCGAAGTCGCAGTGTTTCATAATCGACAGCAGCTGGCCTGCTGAATATTCGCCTTTAAGTACATGCGCATGCTGCGGGCGGAGCATCAATGAAATGACAGCGTGTGAATGTTGTAAGTCCCGATGGTCGCGCTCCGTGGGAATGAAAAGGATGTTTGCTCCAAAGCGGTCAACCATGTAATCCGCAGCGTTGGCCAGCAAGGAGTGATACTGATTTTCGTCCAAATCCGGAGCTGCACCACCAGGCTCCCTGACTGAAACGGCAATCAACCTGCGCTGCGTGTTGAGCTGTTCTTTAACCAATACGTCATCGCCGATCGGTTCGGGCTCGAGCAGAAAAGCTGGATCGGCAGTAACATGGATCTCTTTTGTTATCCCGATGCTTTCCAATAAGTGTTTTGAGTCGATGTCGCGTACCGTAATCAAATTTACATGATTTAGGATATCGCTGATTTCGGGGTGTAGCGAACGTTTCTCAAGCGGCCCGACACCAATGGCATATAGCATTACCGGAACGGTTTGCTCAATGGCTATTTTGACTTCGCGTAGGTACAATAAGATATCCTGATCATACAAAATACCACCTCCCCCCAGAATAAAAAGATCCAAATCGGCGATGTGAGGTTTTATTTCGTTAATCGAAAGATTCCGTACGGCTACCACATTATCGGCGTCATGCCGATTGCGGGTGTCATCTACATAGCGGGAGAAAACGGTGACCTCAGCGTCCAATGTGGCCTTGATTTGATTAAGCATCACTTGCAAGATTGCTTCATCGCCTAAGTTCATCCCTCCATAGGATCCCGAAATTCCGATTTTAAGTTGTCGATTATACATAGCATGTAATGTGAAGGGTTCCAGTTGAATAGTTTACAATCAACGCCGTCGATTGTTTCCTTATTTGGCGACAGGGGCAAATTTCATTTTAATGAACGGAAAGTCTACGATTTGCTACAGCCAACGTTCAGGAGGCGCTCTTATTCCTCAGATAGTCTCAAAAACAGGGCAAGGGAAAGGTTTTTGCAGTTCTGATAACACAAAGACCTTGTAAGAATGAAGAACCGGAAATGGAAAAAGCAATATAGCATCGTTGCGGGTATTATCCTCTTGCTTGTCATCATTAGGCTGCTTTTGCCTACCATCGTATTGCGGTACGCCAACCGTACCTTGGCCAATTTAAACGGGTACTACGGGCATGTTTCAGACATCGATATCGCGCTATACCGGGGAGCTTATCAACTGGATCGGTTGTACCTCAACAAAGTCGATTCAACGTCCGGCGAGCAAATAAAATTTTTCGTGGTCAACAGGATTGACTTATCGGTTGATTGGCGGTCATTATTGAAGGGTGCGCTTGTCGGTGAATTGGCATTTGCGGCGCCGGAGCTTATCTTCACCAAGGACAAGGCTGAGGTTGATGCTGTAGCCAAGGACACAACGGATTTTCGGAAATTGCTCAAGGATTTTATGCCGTTGCGGGTCAACCGTTTTGAGGTACGGAATGGCCGCATCCGTTATACCGACAGTACCACGTCGCCGCTTGTGGATATCGCGCTTGAAAACGCACATATTATAGCCGAAAACCTGAAAAACACATCTCGTGAAGATGAAAAATTGCCCTCCACCATTCGTGCAAGTGCGCAAGCGTATGGTGGCTCACTGAATCTTGATTTAAAGATGGATGCGTTGGCAGATCAGGCTACCTTTGATCTGACGGCTGAGATAGAAGGGGCAAATTTGCCCGACTTAAATGACTTTTTCATTGCCTATGGGAAATTTGATGTCAGTAAAGGTACATTTGGGCTTTACAGCGAATTTGCAGCAAATAATGGCAAGTACAAAGGATACGTAAAGCCTATCATCACCGATCTGGAGGTCGTGGGGCTTGAGGATCGCGATGATAATTTTTTCCAACGGGCGAAAGAGGCCGTTATCGGTGTGGTGGGCCAGTTGTTAGAAAACCCGAAAGCTGAGCAAGTCGCTACGCGGATACCCATTGAAGGGAGCTTTGGGGAAACCAATATACTCGTTTGGGAGGCGATATGGCAAGTCCTTAGAAATGCATTCATTGAAGCGTTGATGCCGAGCGTTGATCATCAAATCGATATCCGGTCGCCAGAGGAAGTAGCGGGTAGAAGCGGGATTTTTGAGGCTAAGTAGGTAATCGTTATCGTTACGATGAAATCTTGTCAAATGCGTATTGTCCCGCGATATGGGCATTGAAATACTTGCCTTTTGATCGGGCTTTACGCAGTCCGATATAGACCATTTCGGGTACTTCATAATAGGTATAAACAGCTCCCGTTTGAAAGGTGATTTTCAGGATATTGCTGGTTTCACTGTAGTCGATATGTCTAATAACGCTTGATGGCATAGCGAGTCGTCTGACGTAATAACCCGGCGTTCCGGTGATTGTTTGGTTGTTTGTTATGAAACAAATCCGCGTATTTCCTGTTAAATTTGACATAGGCCATATTGAAAAATACGAGATGGAAAGACTGAAAAACAAAGTAGCATTGATCACCGGGTCCGACTCGGGAATAGGGCGGGCTATTGCAATCGCTTACGGCAAGGAAGGTGCAAAAGTAGTGGTCACCTACCGATCGGACGAGGAGGGAGGAAAACGTACCGCAGCAGATATTGTTGCCGCCGGTGGCGAAGCCATCTGTCTTCGATTGGATGTGACCGATGAAGAGCAGGTCGCGAAGGTATTCGATGCTATTATTGAGGAATACCAAAAAATCGATATCCTAGTCAATAATGCCGGAGTAAATGGGAGGAATATACCCGTTGCCCAAATGGATACAGATACGTTTGATACCTGCATGAAGACCAACCTTTACGGGCCCTTTTTTTGTAGTAGGGCTTACCTTCAACGGCGAAAGGACAACGCTTCCGAAGGACATATTATTTTTGTGTCGTCTATTCACGAGGATGTCAACACGGCAGGTAATGCAGACTACAACGCATCAAAGGCCGGTATCAAAAATTTCAGCCGGAGCCTCGCCTTAGAGCTTGCCGACAAGCATGTCCGGGTCAACAACATCGCTCCGGGCATGATATTGACGGAGATGAACCAAGAGGCCGTAGAGAGTGATGCGGTGAGAAAGGAAAAGGAACAGCACATTCCCATGAAGCGAGCCGGCAAACCGGAAGATGTCGCTCATGTTGCCGTATTTCTCGCTTCAGCCGATAGCGGTTACGTGACCGGATCAACCTACGTTGTCGACGGCGGGTTAATGATTCATCTCGGACAAGGAGCCTGATTGCGATGTAATCTACTGGGGTAAATAATGGAGGTTTACCACATCGATTACGTCATAAATATCGAACGGCTTGCGGATATATGTCGTTGCGCCGCATTGTTCAGCTATTTTGTCAATATCCCGCAAGGCGGAAATCAGCACAATAGGAATACCGGCGGTTTCTTTGTCGGCCCGCAGTTCCCTGCACAGATCGCTACCCCACCCCCAGTTTAAATTCTCATCTAAAAGTATCAGGCCGATTTGGTGCTGTTTCAGTTTTTTCTTGATTGTTTTTCCATTGTCCGTCACAACCTCATAATCTTCGAATTGCATAAATTCCGAAACGATATCCAACATGTCGCCATCGTCTTCCGCATACAGGATTTTTTTCGCCATACTCAATGTTCCCTGCCTTTTCATGGGTAATTTACCTCGTTAGCAAATTTAATACATGCGCGTATTAGAATACAATAGTTCGTAATTTTTTTTATTGTTAGCAGCAAAATTAATAGTTTAATCGGCTTTCTCTTGCCAAATTCAAAGTTTAGGGAGGACCGCGCGTCCAAAGTCCTCAATAAATGCCGCCTGTTCGCGGTTTACATTATGCAGGATAAGGCAGTCCACACCCAGCGCCAGGTAAGATTTCAACCAAACTTCGTGTTGGCGAGGGTCGCTTGAAATATTAACAGCCTGTTCCAAGTCTTTCGGCTCTACAAATTTAGCCAGCGCTTCGAATTGCTCGGGTTTCCACAAATCGGCCAGCACCGAACTATCAAAAATGTTAGTGCGCCATTGGTCGAAAGCGCCCGCATATGCAGCCGATTCGCTCCGCGAATAGGAGATTTGTACTTTGACAAACACGGGCTTACCATCCCCCCCGCCTACGCGGAATTGTTTGATCACCCGTTCGAGTTTTTCCAGTGGGTGGTTGATGGTCAGTAGCCCCTCTGCCCAGCTTCCCATCCAATGGGCCGTCTCTTCTGTAATGGCGGCACCCAGCAAAAGCGGACGCTTCGGTGGGCGGGTGTAAAGACGCGCTTCATCTGTGCAGACGCGGCCATGACAGGTGACTGTTTCACCATCCAACAGTCGACGGATGATGTGAAAACTTTCCAGCAACCGCTCATTACGGATGGCTTTGGAAGGCCACGGCTGCCCGGTAATTCGTTCGTTGATCGCCTCGCCACTGCCGAGCGCGACCCATAATCGTTCAGGAGATAAGTCGGTTAACGTAGCGATTGCTTGCGCTGTCACTGCTGGGTGGTGACGGGGACCTGGCGCGCAAATCAATCCAAAGGGAAGCTTACAAGCTTGCATGGCGGCGCCCAACCAAGAAAATACATGGCCACTTTCACCTTGCCGTTCGCTCCACGGTTGGAAGTGATCGGACGAATGAATCGCTGTGAACCCGGCCTCTTCGGCCATTTGTGCGTAGCTTAACAGCTCGGATGGACTAAACTGTTCATGCGACGCGTGATATGCAATTTGAGCCATAAAACTTATTTTATTGGGGAAACTTTTTCATCCATAGATATCCATATGCCGCAAGGGTGATTTCACGGTGGGCAACCCGAGTTTTTCCATCCCGGAAGATTTCCACCCAGTCGTCAGCCAGCACATCGGCCTCATCGGCGGAGACGCTAATTTCCATATCCGTAAGGTTATGGAAGAGCAGTAATTGCAGGCCTGTCTTGTCTTCATACCGATGAGCGAAAAGCCCTTCATGCCGGACCTTGATGGCTTGAACTGGCGCAGTACCAATAAGGGCGCACTGTTTCCGGAGGGCAATAAGCCGTTTCATGAAGTTGAGTAACGAATCGGGGTCTCTATAAGCGCCGATAACATTTACATGTTTGGGGTCGTAAGGTGTTTCTTGGATGACGTTTCGATTTACGTGGTCAGCCGGCGAGAATCCGCCGTGCTTGCCTGTAGACCACTGCATGGGGGTGCGTACGCTGTTCCGGCCTTTAAGCCGGAGGTTGTCACCCATGCCGATTTCATCGCCATATCGGATCATGGGGACGCCCGGTAAGGTAAAAATGAGGCTGAACGCCAGTTCCATTCGGCATTGGTCGTTCCCAAACATGGGAGCCAGGCGTCGGCGTATGCCATGGCCGTACAGCTGCATCCGCTTTTGGGGCGCAAAGGCCTGGAATATTTCGTGCTGTTCGTCTTCACTCAACTGGTCAAGGGCAAGTTCGTCATGGTTTCTTAGGAAGTTGAGCAGCTGATTTCCATAAGGTATGGATGTTTGCTCGCTTAAGGCAGCATAGAGTGGCCTTGCCGATTTTCGGGCTAAGCTAAGGAAGAGCTTCATGTTCATGTAAAAATTAAAGAGCATGTGCATCTTTTGCCCCTTATCCATGTAGGTTTTCATCGCTGAAGGAGGCACATTGGCCTCGCCAAGTAAGATCACATCACCTTTTCGCAGCGAAGCATAGTCACGCATTTCTGCAATAAACGATTCCAGGTCCAATTTTTCACCATCTTTCAAACCATAGGGTTCGATGAGTAATGTTGCCGCATCTATACGAAATCCGGACACACCCATTTTGAGCCAAAACCCAATTATCTGAAGGATTTCCTGGCGAACCGCTGGGTTGCCAATGTTTAAATCCGGTTGCTCCTTGTAAAATCGATGAAGGTAATATTGTCCGGCTTCCTCGTCATATGTCCAAATGGTGTTCTCTTCGCCAGTGAGTTTGAGGTGCTCTTCGCCGAAATCCCACGGTTCGTCCGACCAAACATAGTAGTCCCGGTATTCGGAGTGTTTGTCTTTTCGTGCCGCTTTAAACCACGGGTGTGCGATGGAGGTATGGTTGACGACCAAGTCAACGATTACCCGGATGCCCAAATCACGGGCATGGTCAATAAGTTCAGAAAATATCCCATGGTCGCCCAGCTTCGGATCGATGCCGTAATAATCGGTCACATCGTAGCCATTATCCCTATTGGGCGAAGGATAGAAAGGCTGAATCCATATACAGGTAATACCTAAGCCGGCAAGATAATTGAGTTTCTCTTTTATCCCCTTCAGGTCGCCGATGCCATCACCGTTTGTGTCATAAAAAGTCTCGGGGTCGAGTGAATACAAGACCATGTTGCTGTACCACGTATCCATCATAGAAAACCTATCGATTTATCAGATCTATGGAGTTGAACAATTGAATAAATGAAATGTTTAGTTTATGGATAAACCATCCGGTCGCCACGATGTTGTGCTTGCATATGGGATTCATCGAAATCATTGGCATCGTGGCGGGTATTTGTACGTCTTCATCTATCATTCCACAGATCATCACAACACTTAGGCGCAAAAAAGCAAAGGATGTGTCGGTACTTATGTTTATTGTACTCAGCACGGGCAATGGCTTATGGATATATTATGGGACAGAAAAAAGCGACGTGCCGATTATTGCGACCAATATCTTGGCACTGTCGCTCAATGTGGTGATGATGGTATTAAAATATCGATACCGGAAAGCCAAATCTTAATTCGATGCGATGCCGCCCACGCTATCATGACTTATTCACGGGCTCCTGTTGTTTTCGCAGGGTATCCGTTGCTTTGCTGTCTGACATCACATTGCTCATCGCTACCTGCATCTTATTTTTGAAGCCAGATATGATCATGTCTTTTCCGTCCATCAGCGCTTTGTAACCATCCCTGGCTACATCTGCGGGGTCTGCCAAATCGCCTTCTTGCACCATCTTTGAGGCCTCCATATCCGCCTTGTTGAAGAAATCTGTGTCGGTAGCGCCGGGCAGCAATGAAGTAACGGTAACATTGGTATCCCGGATTTCGTTGCGGATAGCCTCGCTGAAAAAATGAACGAATGCCTTTGTGCCGTGATATACAGCCTGATAAGGCCCCGGTATTTTTCCGGCAATGGAAGACACATTGAGTATTTTTCCGGAATTGCGGGCGACCATATCTTTCAATACATACTTCGTGAGCACAATGCATGCATTGATATTCAGCTGTACGATAGCTAACTCCCTATCCAAATCGTTGGTGATAAACTCGCCGTATACTCCTTGACCAGCATTATTGACAAGGACATTCAGGGTAATCTGCTTTGCCTTCAGGGCATCAATCACCTCATGCGGTGCTTCAGGGTTGAACAGATCCTTTTGAATGGTAATCACCTCTATGGGGTGCAGTTGTGAGAGCTCACTGCTGACACCATCGAGCTCTTGCTGATCCCGTGCTACAATAACCAAATTATAGCCGTCTGCTGCGAACAGCTTGGCTAGCTCCAACCCAATGCCACTGGTCCCTCCCGTTATCAGGGCAAATTTTCTTGCAATCATAAGTACCTCCGTTAATGTTTACCTACGTGCTGCAAACTTTACACCAACCAAAGGGGGATAAACGGGGGAGCCGTGCGGGTTGCATGAAATCCAGTTTAGTGAACATCAAGGCTGAAAATTAGTACAGTGCCCCTTTGGTTGACCCCACAAATAACGTGTAGGGGATCTAAAATGCGTATTCGTGTGTAATCGGTATTAACGGACGGATTCTTGTATTGAGCATCGCAGGCGTCGGTATGCCTTATGATTGGTCATAACTATGCAGAAAATTCACCAAGTCGAAAAGATTGAACACACGCTTGAGTTAGACGAGAAGCTAAGCCACCAGCAAAAAGGCTGGAATGTGCAGCGGGTTTGTGGTATACTGATTTTGATTGTGGTCGTACTCACCGCGTTAGGACTCTTCGGCAACGGGCTACTGAGTAAGCGACAGCTGGCAAATGGGGGTACAGCACTTCGATACGATCGGTTCTTACGCTATGAAAAAGAGACGACCATCACGTGGCAATTAAGTAGGAGGGATGAGATTGAAATTCTTATACCGATGCGTTACCTTGATGCGTTCAAAATCGAGAAGATTATTCCCGAAAGTTATGAATCACGTATCGTCAATGGAAATGTTAGCTATACGTTTACGGTGGCGGGCGCAGGTGAAACAGCCATCTATTTTTATTTAAATCCGCAAAAGGCAGGATCTGTGGCCGATACCTGGCGGGTCAACGATCAAGCATTCGAAATAACACATTTTATCTACCCTTAGTATGGAACTTTTTCTTCGCGGGGTTGCCGTATACTTGTTCCTTCTGGCGTTGTTTCGTATACTCGGCAAGCGCAGTTTGGCCGAGACGACAACGTTTGACTTTGTGCTGTTGTTAATTGTCGGCGAAGCCACTCAACAGGCACTATTGGGGAATGATTTTTCCGTGACTAATGCATTGGTGCTGATTACGGTACTAATGGGGATTGACATGGTATTTGTGAAGCTAAAGGGGCGGTATAAGAAGCTCGACAGGCTGTTGGAAGGAACACCGCTGATTTTAGTAGACCACGGGAAACCCTTGAAAGGCAGAATGAGCCAGGCAAGGGTGGATACCGAGGACATTATGGAGGCAGCGCGGCTTGCACACGGGTTAGAACGGATGGAGCAAATCAAATACGCCGTTTTGGAACGAGACGGTCAGATTTCTATTATCCCGTTACCTGAATAGATAATTGTTGCAATATACGAAAGGAAGCTCTGGCTTCCTTCCGTATTGTATTTCGATGCCATGCTCTTGTGCCTATGCTTTAGCCTTGCGGGTACTTCTCTTTTTCGCTTTAGGCGTTCCATCGTCGTTTACCAATAACGCATCGGCCGAACCGGGAGCACTGGCTTCTGCACCTTCATGGGTGGGTTTGGAGCTCGCGCCGGCGTCCATGCCGTCTATTCCTGCTTTCATGGCATCCACCGCAGGGTCGGATTCCGTAGTGATGCTGGACGTGTCGGTAGGTGGTAGCTGCTCCTCAGACGCCGGCTCAATACTGGCTTCGGTATTGATGTCTCTCTCGGCCAATGTCGTCAGCGTGGCGTCTGCTTTCTTTTCCTCGGCAAGGGTCTGTTCCAGCAAGTCGGCAGCCTCCTGATAGCCCAGTGTTTTCGCCAATGTGCTCAAGCTGCCGTAGGTTGCAATTTCATAATGCTCAACCTTTTGTGCAGCTACGATAAGCGCCGCGTCACGATGTGCCGACCCTTCCTCTGTTTCATCAATCACTTGCCAACCCTCATCAAACAGGCCCTGCATCCCCACGCAGAATACGGGCTGTGCTCCCACACCTTTCTTGTAAAAAATTTTTTCCAACCGGCTCACCTGATTGTTTGTTTCCTCACGGTGGTTTCTGAAGGCCGTTTTCAGTTCATCCGTGCTCGCGCGCTCCTCCATACTTTCCAGGACATCACGTAGGTGCAGTTCGCACCAATAAATCTCCTGCAGCAATGTCTGATAGAATAATTCCAGTCCCGACGGCGCTCCTTTTTCAACTTGTGTTTCCATATTATTTCAAATTTTTAGTTATCGCTTACCCTTGATCGCATAACAACAGGAGGTGGTGTCGGTTTTAAAAATATATCAATTGAATTGAGTTGGATTCCGGTGGCGATTGATCGGTTCCTTCAAACCTTCATACCCCGCTTTTGTTAGGCTCTTATAGTGGCAAGAGAGCCCTTGAAGACGTTTAGAAACGATACTTATGAGAGCATTATCCGAACAGGTAGTTATGATAACCGGTGCCACAGATGGACTGGGTAAAGCGCTTGCTAAAGCGCTAGCTTGGAAGGGGACGGCGCTCATTTTGCACGGGCGCAATCCGGATAAGGGGAGATCTACGGTTGATGCACTGGTTCAGGAAACAGGCAACAAAAACATTATATACTACAATGCTGATATGGCAAATCTGGGGGAGGTTCGTGCATTGGCGGCTAAGCTTTTGTCGGCACATCAGCAACTGGACGTGGTGATAAACAATGCAGGAATTGGTCCAGCTGGTGGTGGCGGTCGTCGGCAAATGAGTCAAGATGGCTATGAACTTCGTTTTGCGGTTAACTACCTTGCACCATTCTTGCTTACCGATCTGCTTTTACCCCTGCTGCAGCAAACCGAAGGTTCCCGGGTCGTCATGGTAGCTTCAGGGTTGCAGGAACCGCTCGACTTTGAAGATCTCATGCTGGATGCCGCGTATACCGGGCGGCGTGCCTATGGCCAAAGTAAATTGGCCTTGGTAATGCTTGCCATGACCTTGTCACATAGGCTCCGCGATGCGGGTATTCGGATCAATAGCGTACATCCGGCATCACTCATGGATACCACCTTGGTTCGCGAGAGCAACAGTCGCCCCAGAAGCAGCATTTCAGAAGGCGTCGATGCTGTGTTATTTGTGGCCACTTCACCAGAGGTTGCTGATATTAGCGGGGCGTTTTTCGACGGCAAACGGCAAGCGCGGGCCCATGATCAGGCTTATGATGAAAATGCCAGAAAAATGTTATTCACGATAAGCTCAAAGCTTGCCGGATTATAAGCGAACACCTTCTAGTCAACGAACAATCGATACACCGCAAAACTATGGAGCATAAAAAAGCGCAACCGACCCACATTTGGTGGAGCTTATTCGTCGGACTCGCAGCGTCCGGACTATCTATGGCCTTGGCGCAAGAGTCAACTGCACCGGATGATGGCCTTTGGTATAAAAACAGCATCATCTACAACCTTGAAGTAGGCACATTCAAAGACAGTGATGGCGATGGAATAGGCGATTTTCAGGGACTCATCCAAAAGCTGGGGTATCTGGACAGCCTGGGTGTCGATGTAATTTGGCTGGCTCCATTTAATCCGTCGCCGGGGAATGATGATGGTTATGACGTGAAAGACTATTACACGATTAATCCGAAGTTCGGCACGATGGACGATTTTGACCTATTTATGGCTGAGGCTAAGAAAAGGGGTATGAAAGTGATTTCCGATGTTGTACTCAATCATACATCCATCGAGCATCCATGGTACGAGGAGGCGCGCCGGAGTCCCGATTCGCGGTACCGTAGATGGTATGTGTGGTCAGCGGACCTGCCGGACGACGCGGACAAAGGGATGGTATTTCCAGGTGTCCAGCGTACTACCTGGTCTTACGACTCCATCGCCGGTTTATATTATTTCCATCGGTTTTATCCCTTTCAGCCCGATTTGAACTACACCAACCCGGAAGTACAACAGGAAGCTTTCAAGATTCTGCGCTTTTGGCTGGAACAGGGCATGGACGGCTATCGGCTGGATGCGGTACCCTTTATTATCGATGTTCCTGAGACAGGCAGTGAAACTCCTCAACGGATGATGCAGTTGGTGCCCACCATGCGCAATATCATGCGGGATGCAAAACATGATGCGCTGATGTTGGGCGAAGCTAACCTTTCGCCCCAGGAGAATAAGGACTATTTTGGCGAAGATAACAATGGCATGCAGATGATGTTTAACTTTTACGTCAATCAGTTTTTATTTTATGCACTTGCTACGCAGGAGCTCCGCTTGTTTATCAAAGCCATCGAAGATACCAAGGAAAAGCCATCGACGGCACAGTGGGCACATTTTCTGCGGAATCATGATGAGATTGACCTCGATAGGCTGGGGGAACGGCGGCGGGAAGAGGTATACGCCAAATTTGGCCCTGATACGTCCATGCAGCTTTATGGCCGGGGCATACGTAGACGGCTGGCTCCTATGCTTGGCGATCCTAAGCAGTTGCGCATGGCATACAGCTTGTTATATGCCCTGCCGGGAACGCCCGTTATCCGCTACGGCGAGGAGATTGGTATGGGTGATGACCTATCATTGAAAGAGCGATTGGCTGTGCGGACACCGATGCAATGGAGCGGAGCGCCTCATGGCGGATTCACATCGGCAGATACGCCGTTTCGAAATGTTATCAGCCATGGACTTTATGGATACCAGCAAGTTAATGTAATGCAGCAGCTTACAGATTCGACATCACTGCTCAACCATATTAAACGACTTATTCGCACACGCAAGGCCTGTCCGGAAATCGGGCTCGCCGACTTTGAAATCATCCCGGCCAATTCGAAATATATTTTTGCGGTCCGGTACGACTACGGTGACAAGTCACTGCTGACCATCCATAACTTCTCGGACAAGCCGCAAGCATTCAGACTCGAGCATCGGCTATTGGCAGACAACCAATTGACCGATCTTTTTTCTGGTCAACCGGTACCGGTCGAAGATGATCAATTGAAACTTGACGGCTATGGTTATGGTTGGTATCGATTGAAGTAAATGCAGCGTAACTACCAATTAAATAAATAAAGCCGATACGTGCGGGTATCGGCTTTATTTTTATATTGTGTGATGTATGCAGCTTAACTTACTTACTTGCCTTTGGCGTATGGCTTGAGCTTTTTCTTGAGCTGCTGCCTGGCCACATGTATGCGGGTTTTTACCGTCCCAATTGGGATTTGGAATTGTTCAGCGATTTCGTGGTATTTATATCCTTCATAATACATAGTGAAAGGATAATAATATTCTTCAGAAAGCTTTGACAAGGCATATTCAATGTCTTTCATAATGAATTTCCCCTCCGCGTTATTGCGCAACGAGCTCTTATAGAGATCGGATGAGGAAATGGTTTCCGTTTTCATAATGATAGCGTTGGTCTTTACCTTCCTTCTGTAATAATTGATGAAGGTATTTTTTAGTATTGTATAAAGCCAAGCTTGTAAATTGGTGCCTTCCTTAAACTTGTTATAATAAGAAAATGCCTTTAACATCGTGTCTTGGACTAAATCACTCGCATTTTCAGGGTCTCGGGTAAAATAACGTGCGTAGTTGTTTAACGAGCCTACTTCCTGTACTACCTTGGTGCTAAATTCAATCTTATTCATAATCTGCTTTGATGATGGTGTCGTGTGTTTTACATTACGTATGTGTGTTTTACATTATCTATGATTTTCAGCTATTTTCATAAACTAAGCACTCATTAACCCATGCTCTTGTCGGCTATTGCTGCCGAATCGAGCACTCACTCAATTTTAACTACCTCACTGATCGTCTGTTTGGCAGAGAAGCAGACAAAAAACCACCTAAAATTGTTTTAATTATTTTAAAAAAGTTTTAAATCATACACCCATCATAAGCCAGCTATATCCATAACCAGGCAGGCCAATAGCGAAGTGCTTATCGGCTACCACTGTGTTTTCCTTATTTATCAAGACGGCAATAAGATGGCTTGGCTTGGTCGGCAACATGACTGTTGCGTCCTGTGGCTGTCCGGAAAAATTATGGACGGCGACTAACAATTTATCGGCCAGCCTATAGCCGAAAGCCAACACCGCATCGTTGCTTGAGCGTAAAAGCGTAAAACTTCCAGAACCGAATAAATCCGCTTTGTCCTGACGAATACATATCATGGTTTTCACGACGTTTAGCAACGAAGTAGCATCTGTCAGTTGGTCCGCTACGTTGACCCTATCATAAGCAAACTCACCCTTTCGTATTAGCGGATAGTTAGGCGCAGCGTCTGAAAAGCCGCCATTAGGCTGATTAGCCCATTGCATGGCGGTACGGACACTTCTTCGTTCGGGTAGGTTGAGGTCGTCTCCCATACCAATTTCTTCGCCGTACCGTATTACGGGTATGCCTGGCAGTGTGAAAAGTAAGCTCATGGCCAGTTTTATGCGGCTGCCATTGTTATCTACCATCGGAGCCAGCCTTCTCCGGATTCCTCTATCGTAGATGATCATCGATCGCTTGGGAGCGAATTGCTTGAAAACCTGTTGGCGTTGGTCGTTAGCGAGACGTTCGAGGTCCAGCTCATCGTGGTTTCGCAGAAAATTGAGGTAACGTCTGCCCTCCACAAGTGGTAGACGCTGGATCGCCCGGTGCAATGGGACAGCTTTTTGAGTGGCCAACGCGAGAAATGTATAGTTGTTGAGGTAAAAATTGAATAGCCCGGTCAATTTCCGCCCATTCAGGAAATTGGAGTATTCCTCCGGCTCCACGTCGGCCTCACCAACGAGTATGGCCTGTGCATTATGCCGTAGTGTAGCTGATCGCCAGTCCTCCAGCAATTTATAGGGGTCGCCCACGAAATAGCTATCGCCTTTATTGCGAAGGATATGCGGTACGGCATCTATACGGAATCCGTCTATTCCTTTACTCATCCAAAAATCGATGATACGAATGATTTCGGCCTGTACCCGTGGATTAGCCACATTCAGATCCGGTTGATGGCTGTAAAAAGTGTGGTAAAAGTAGGCAGACACTGAGGGCTCATACTCCCAATTGCTGTCTTCAACGGTTTTAAATACGAGGTCGTCTTTGTCGTTTGGTGGTTTTTGTTTTTTCCAGATATAATAATCGTGGTACAGGGAATCGGGTTGCTCTATAGCCATCTTAAACCAAGGATGAGCATTGCTGGTGTGGTTTACAACAAGATCGAGGATGATCTTTACATCTTTCGCTTTGGCCTCCGCGACCAGCATTCCGAAGTCTTCCATGGTACCCAACCTAGGATCTATCGCATAATAGTCAATGACATCATACCCGTCGTCTTGTTGGTTCGTGCAATAAAAGGGGGCTATCCAGACACAATTGATACCAAGCCCGATCAAATAGTCGAATTTAGAAAGTAAACCGTTGATATCTCCGAGACCGTCCAGATTGCTGTCCTTAAAACTCCGGATATCAAGCGAGTAAACGATTGCGTGTTTAAGCCAATTAATTTGTTGCATATATTTCAGTTTAGTTTGCTTCCAACCCTCATCACGAAGGCTGGTGAACAAGCCGGGTTAACAACGTTTTTCGGTAGTATAACAGGAAAACCAGTTACTGGTTTGAGCAGGCAGATTGCGCCAAGGCATATTTGGAAGAAAAAACGGCCAAACAAAGGAGCGACCTTATGTGTTGCTCCAATTATTTGGAGGCCGCAATGATAGACAACACAATGACAGGCTATCGTTTTGCCCGCATGCGTTCAACATGGGGAGGCGTGTTGGTGGGTATCGGCATGATGGCTGCGGTAGATGAGATTGTCTTCCATCAGCTGCTGGCTTGGCATCACTTCTACGACGGGTCTACTACCGATGTCGGATTGATGGCAGACGGCTTGCTCCACGCGACGGAAATCATTGCCATAGCCGCTGGATTCATCATGTTATTGAAGCTGAAGCATAGCCAGCTACTCATAAAACGAAGGGCCGTGGCCGGATTTTTCCTCGGCGCAGGTGGCTTTCAACTGTTTGATGGTATCGTCAATCATAAAATTTTACGCCTGCATCAAATCCGGTATGTAGACCCTATTTTGCCCTATGACATCGCGTGGAATGTTGCGGCTTTAATACTGCTTTTTACCGGCATTTATTTGATAAGGCGGACTTAGACGATAGCTATGCATCACCACCCAGTTCATGAAATTACGGTTGGCCATATGGTGCTCCTTGCGGTGCTTTCGGCCATCGCTGCAATCTATGCAGGAAGCTATTGGTATGTGAGGAGGCGAGGCGGTAAGTGGCCGGCATGGCGTGCGCTCAGCTTTGTCTTGGGCATCAGTACATTGATGGCGGGTGGTAGCCCGCCGCTCATGGAAAGGGCCCATCACGACATTTATAGCCATATGGTGCAGCATCTGTTAATCGGTATGTTTGCTCCTATCTTTTTGGTGGTCGGGGCGCCTTTTACCTTAGCCCTGAAAACGCTGCCTGCGGCACCTGCCAGAAGGCTCATGGCATTGCTGAAACACAAGGCCTTTCGGGTGGCGTGTCATCCCGTGGCCGCGATGGTGTTCAATATTGGCGGCATGTATGTGCTATATTTGTCGCCGCTGTACGCCGAGAGTCTGACCAACCCCTACCTGCATCATGTTATCCATTTTCATTTTTTAGCTGCAGGTTATTTGTTTACTTGGGCCATCATTGGGCCAGATCCGGTGCCGGCACGCCCCAGCTTCCAGGTGCGTGCATGGGTGTTGTTTTTTAGTATCGCTGCTCATGCTTTTCTTGCCAAATACATGTATGCACACTTTTATCCACGGAACGTCCCTTTCACTGGTGAAGCGATTCGTTCGGCCGCCCAGATGATGTATTATTGGGGTGATCTCGCCGAGCTCATCGTCGCCTTCATCCTATTTGCACAAACGCCTTTTGCAAAACGCCTGTCCGCCATGCCCAGCAGGCGTAGCATTTGGCCGCCATTGGCATGGCTCACGTTGTTTTTTCAATGAAAGCCAACAATTGCGGACTTTCGCTGTCATCTCTATGGAATGGCTGAGCAGCTATCGGACAAGTATGAACAATCAGCTCGACCATGAAAGTAGGATGTTTTTAAAACGATTGTTATGTTAGCAATGAATTACCGAGGTCCACGCCGTGTACGGGTGGATCACAAACCCTACCCCGAAATCCTCCATCCCAATGATGCCATTGTACGTGTGACGCGTTCCTGCATCTGCGGCTCGGATTTGCACTTATATCACGGAATGGTTCCGGATACGCGGGTAGGCACCACCTTTGGACATGAGTTTATCGGTATTGTCGAAGAAGTAGGTCCTTCCGTTGAGAAGCTGAAAAAAGGCGATCATGTGCTGGTGCCTTTCAACATTGCCTGTGGTGCCTGTGCTTTCTGTAAGCAGGGATTGTATGGCAATTGCCACGAGTCCAACCCGGAAGCCACAGCAGTTGGCGGGATATTTGGTTATTCACACACCGCAGGGGGCTATGACGGCGGACAGGCAGAATATGTGCGGGTGCCTTATGCCGATGTGGGGCCTACCATCATACCAGCCGATATGGATCCCGACGATGCCGTGCTCTTGACGGATGTAGTGCCCACGGGCTACCAGGCGGCCGAAATGGGCGGCATCAAACCTGGAGATACGGTGGTGGTTTTCGGGGCCGGCCCTATAGGCATTATGGCCGCTAAATGTGCATGGCTTTTTGGCGCTGGCCGTGTCATTATCATCGACCATCTGGAGTATCGGTTGGAGTTTGCTCGCCAATACGCGCAATGTGAAGCCTATAATTTCCGCTCTTTGGAAGATCCGGTGTTGTTCCTGAAACGGGAGACAGGATGGCTAGGAGCGGACGTATGCATTGACGCCGTGGGAGCCGATGCTGCTGGAAGTGCATTACATACCATTACCGGAAAGAAACTGATGCTTCAGGCAGGCGCGGCTATCGCGCTTCACTGGGCAATAAATTCGGTCAAAAAAGGAGGCATTTTGTCTATCGTCGGCGTGTATGGGCCTACGGGCAACCTCATCCCTATCGGAAATGTGGTAAATAAGGGGATTACTATCCGTGCCAATCAGGCATCGGTCAAGCGTTTGCTTCCTCGGTTGATCAAGCATGTGCAAGACGGATACATTGATCCGAAAGGGCTGATCACTCACCGCATGCCGCTCGAAGAAGTCGCTGACGCTTACCACATTTTCTCATCAAAACTCGATAATTGTATCAAGACGGTATTGATACCGTCCTCGGCGAGTAACTAAAAAATCATATTATGGAAAACGACATGTCACAAAAATATTCCCATATCAAAGGTTGGGGTATTGATGCAGATCCGGAGAACGAGCCTACGTATCCGATGAAGCATTACACCGGCGACGATCACCGTCGGCTCGATTGGCAAAGGCCGCCGCAGCAATTGGAAAATGTGGAGGTGCTACATTCCAACGAAAGACCGTATGTGTCGGCTGTTTTTGGTACCCCGCTTCCGCCCCGAGGATTAAGCGGTGTGCTACGCCGAAAGGCGTTTAAATACAGTGAGTCTCGGTTCGCTCATTGGCTACCGTTATTGTTGGCCGATCGGATCAACGTGGCGGAAGGTTTTTTGGATGACCTCAGGCGTGGTCACATTCCTAATATCCTCGCTGAACGCGGCTGGAACGCAGCTTGGAAATACAATCGCAAGGGGGTTCTCGCCCGTGTGGCGTTAGGTACGCTATTGGCTGCGGGGATCGCCGCTGCGGTATTGGCAAAAAGGCGAGGCAAGTAAACGTGATTGCCTGTGCCACATTCGGGCACGGGAGAGCCGCGCGATGATGCCAGCTTAGTTTGGCAAGTCGTCTGAGTGGTTTTCCCATTCCCGCAAAAAACGATCAAACGCGTCGTCACTTGTATCGAGCCAGTCGATTATGTTTCGATACCATTCTTTCGCTTGCTCAAACACGGCAGTAAGATCATCGGTTACGTAACGATGCACAATAAAGGTGAATTTATCAATTTCACCGTATTTGTTTATCCGTTCCCATTCATAGCAAGGGCTAACGGTTTTTGATAGTGGATCCTCGGCGTGTAACAGCTCCAGAACCGTATGCGTCGGAAAGTGAAGTATCACTACCCTCCCCTTCAATGACGTTACTCCTGGTATCAACTCCGTCAACAAACTAAAGTCGGGTATTTCAAATCTCATGTCATCGGCCTCCCCTCATTGTGTCAATAGCCAAAAGTTCGATGAGTGAGTTAAGGTGGCTATTTCATTTTCTTCATTTGCAGCCAAGCAAGCCCACCTACGACTGCAATTGCCACTATTGAAGTCACCAACGTTTTGTTCAGCATTGGGCGGGCGCTTGGAAGTTCCACCACCCCCCGTCTGTTTACACGTGCAGGCTTTCTTGTGTATCTGCCGTTTTGGGGTACTGCTATCCGGTCGAAATTTTTGACTAAATTTAAGAGTCCCTCGGTGAGTTCACGGCCCCGCATTGGTTTTCCATGTCCGCTTGCGGCTACAGATGGGTTGAGTTCCTGTAACATTTTTACGGATTCCGCCGCCGTTTCCCAGTCGTATGTAAAATATTTCGGCGGACCGGACAGGTGTCTTTTTTGGAAAAGGATAGAGAAGGCAGATTCCTGACGCGTGGTGACGAATGCGTCTCCCGCGATGAGGACCTTGTCGGTGTCACGAAATAACGATATGTGCCCAGGCGCATGACCGGGTGTAAGCAGGTAGCGCCATTTATGGAGAAAGGGCAGGCTGCCGTCTTTGTCCAGAGGGGTTACGCGGTCGCCCAAATTGGCGGGCTTATTCGGGTATAGGAACGATATCCAGCTCATCATTCCCCCGCCCGCGAAGGGATCTGGCGGTGGGTACTCGGCCTGCCCGGTCAGGTAAGGTATTTCCATCGCATGAGCGTATATCGGTACGTCCCATATGCCAAGCAGGTAATGCAATGCGCCTACATGGTCAAAATGGCCGTGGGTAAGGATAATTGCCGCTGGAGGGTTGTCCTCGCCAAACAATTGTGCTGCCGTGTCGGCAATTTTTTGGCCAGCACCTTTGAGTCCGGCATCTATCAGTACCCATCGGCCGTTGTCTGCAGCAACCAAATACACATTCACAAATAAAATCTTTAGCCGCCAGACACCGGTTGTTAACTGTTCGCAACTGCCGTGGTCATCAGTCATCTGACCATCTAAGGCAACAGCTTCACTCATATCCGCTTGTTTCATAATAGCTCCTTTTGTGTGGTAACCTTTAACGAATCAGTTTGTTTGGCAAAAAGAAATACAACAAAACCAGTGGTAAGGTGTTTTTCCATAACAGCACAATGCTACATTGTATGAAACAGATGAAAGTTGCAGAAGACCGTGTTATTCAGCTTAACTATGAAGACAAGAACATTTCCCTGCTCGTCAAGGAGCTTCAGCCAGTGGTTTTTCAGGCGGATGAGGGCTACAACTGCATACTCGGCCCCGATATGCAGACGGGCGTGGTCGGATACGGTGATACCATCAAAGGAGCATTGGCAAGTTGGGAAAGTGCGATGAAAAAGCGGATGGAGCGTGCGGACGACGGTGATGAGGTGGCCCTTTATGCCACAGACATGTTGCAGGCATCCAATAAAAAAGTGTGGTAGTCACTTATGTATCACCTATCGGTAAGTAAAACAGACGGCCATGTCAATACATCATTCCATACCTCGTGAAAAACTCGGCGTAGCACTCGTAGGGCTGGGTGAGTACAGTAATGGGCAGCTCGGCCCGGCACTGAAAGCAACCGCATATTGTTCTCTGACGGCTGTGGTGAGCGGCAGCGAGGAAAAACGAAAAAAGTGGCAAGACGAATATCAGTTGAAGTCCGAAAACTTGTACAGCTACGCAGATTTTGATCGTATCAAAGATAATACTGATATCGATATCGTCTATATCGTCCTCCCTAATTCGATGCATGCCGAGTACACCATCCGCGCCGCACGTGCTGGGAAACATGTCATATGCGAAAAACCGCTGGCTACAACGGTCGAAGACGGTAAACGCATGATTGAAGCCTGCAATGAAGCGGGCGTCCGGTTATCTGTTGGCTACCGGCTTCATTTTGATCTTTTTCATCAAGAGCTGATGCGACTTGGGCGCGGCCGGACTTTAGGGAAGGTAAGACGCATCATCTCCGATGACAGCATGGCTATCGGCGAAAAAGACCAATGGCGGGTTAAGGGCAGCTTGGCCGGTGGCGGGCCGTTGATGAACAACGGTATTTACTGCGTTCAGGCCGCTCAATACATCGCGGGTCAACTACCTGTTGCCGTCAACGCCTCATTTTTGCCGAAGACAGATCCTGAAAAATTCAAGGATGTAGAAGAAGGAATACAATGGGAAATGGAGTTTGTCGACGGCACGGTAGCCATTTGCGAAAGTAGCTACGCCAGGGACGGCAACTTTTTGAGGGCCGAAGCGGATGATGGCTGGTTCGAACTTAGCCCAGCGTATGAGTACAGCGGGCTGAAAGGCAGGGCTTCAACCGGGGAAATGATATTTCCCGAAGTTAATCAGCAGGCCCTCCAAATGGATGATTTTGCGATATGCATAAAGAACAATAAAACCAGCAGGGTAAGCGGCGAAATGGGTTTGAGGGATCTCATCATCCTCAAAGCGATTTATAAATCGGCCAGCGGTGGGCGTAAGGAGCCACTGGATTTGGATGCTTTTGCACAACCATAAAAGGGCTTAATATCTGATCCTGATGTATAGCATAAACAGGCCAAGCACTGCGCCCAAAAAAAAGCAGGTGACGCCAAAGCGTTTTATACGGTTGCGAGCGTTTCCCGATAGAAAAGGGCGCTTTCTGTTTTTGGCCAGCAGGTATGCGCATAAGTATCCCCCGATCAACAACAGTATAATCACCAGCAGCAGCAACTTCATGATATCTTAAATAATCGATGAATGTAGCATTCAAATTTTACAAATCAAAATAAAGGTTGCCAAATGCATTATCCTTCACCCTCGTCCGCGCCTTGCCAGACCGCTGAAGCATTATGGCTTTTTAACAAAATGATGACATTCATGCCGTAATAAGGTAGGGTAATTGTACGTCTATATAAATAGTAAATAAAAAATGTCTTTTCATAATTAGGTTTATAATTGGTTAGTTAGAAAGCCCCGATCCTCCCCGTTTCGGGGCTTTTCTTTGCTGTAAATATCAGTTGATTTTCCAGCTACTGTGGCTGGTGTCCCTGTCCGAGATATCGTGGAGACTATTTGCACGGAACCGGATGCCATCGGCGAGTGACCTACCTGCAGACCTTACCATACGGTATCGCCGATTAGGACAAGGGTCGTTCAGGTACTGTACTGCGCTAAGCCAAATTTCAATGAGCAGCTAAGAAGCTCACCTAAGCCCTTCGAATTCTTTCGGAAACTTAAAGTTGGCAATTTTCACAATTTTGAATCCCGGAAGGCCCAGAGAAGTCCCATACTGATTATACATCCAAAATGGGTCGGTGTTAAATTTGTTGAAGTCCTGCTTTAGGCTTGCATCCAGGTGGTCTATCAATTTCCGGTATTTTTCGGGCAATGTGCTGTAGTAGGAAGGTTTGCCCTTGATTGGGGAGTTCCTAAGCCTGTAAATATATTTCAGTAGGTTGTAACAGGTCGTAAATTGACCACAAGCAATGAGTGCTGCGTTGCTGTCATTTTCTTGGCTTTTGGTGTCAAACCAAAGTGTCGTTCCCATTTCAAAGCCTGCCTGGGCCACAACCTGCATTTCCCTACTGGGGGTCGTCCCCGGTATCGAATCCCTAGCCGAATCATTTGAAAAGGAAAGGTCATACAGGTGGTTGGTCTTGAGCCGATACGTGTACCGTTTACTATTGTAGGCAGCGTTGTACAAGAGAAAACGGATGCGTTTTAAAAAGACGTCGTTGTTGAGCAGCAATACGGAGCTAAACCGCTCTTTCAGCATCCGGTAAATAACACCTACAGGGGTAGCGCCGAAGTGCTTAAACAGATTGCTGACAATTTCAGGAGAAAAGTTCTTATCCAGATCCAAACCTCCCAGTTTATGGATATTACCTTTGATGTATGACCGAATCACTACTAGTATGCACAACAGCAGGCCGCTCAACAGCAACGTGGCTGAGCCGCTCAATATGGACAGTTTCGCGCCAAACCCGTGGGCATTCGCGGTGAATCCGGCAAAGACAGCGGCCAGCCCGATGGCACTTAGGAACGTTAGGACGACAAGCAAGGTGTTGAGTGTGATCCCTTTGACCCCGGTATAAGCAGATTCGTCTTTGGGAGGCACATAAGGATCCATAAGGTCACTGCCGACATCACCGATAAGCATCAGGTCAAACGGAGCAAAACTGGTTCCATCTGCCGCAAGCCGTCGCTCCTGCGCATCCAAAATACTCTCCAACGCCTGGTTGTCCGTAATTCCGCCGTCCATCATTCCAAACAGGAAAGCGTGGTCGATATCTACTGACTTGAAGGCATCGTTAATTTCTTCTGGAGTCGGGTGCTGCGGCAATTGCGCCATCACCCTTTCGACAGCCTCTTCGCCATACAGTCTCACCAATTCGCCTCGGTTCATTTCCTTTAGTCGGACGTAAAGGTCACTCAACAATTCTTCCCCGGTCAGCGATTTATTGTTTTGGTCGGCGGTTATAGCGTTGTTATACGTGAAATCATTGGGGAACATTATTGGCTCGAACCCTGCGGGAAAGCAGGATGAAGCCGCCAGAAGGTCGGACAGCTTGAGTTTCCGGGCAATGCTCCAACCCAGGTTGATGGCAAAATTCCCATACCGGAATTTTCTGTCTTCCCTGAAACCTTTGTCAAATTTCATCTTGATATTTTGCCGGAATAACAAGCCCCTGTAAAATTCCGTCGCGTTGAAACATACCTCTTCCAGGTGAGACGCGGAGTTACCACTGTACAGTTCTCCCAAAAGCGCACCTTCAAACAAGTAATAATCATAAGCCAGGGCAAAGGCGTTGATCATGTTGCGCTTTTTGTCCGGCCTAGATTCCCATTGGCTGTCATCATTCAGTATCTTAAACACATAATCCAGTAGAACGGTGCCATTGAGGATGGTGAAAAGCTTTCCGTAAAAAGTGCCAAATGGTTGATTTGCCGCATTATGCTGTGCATACATGGCGTTGGTGATCGTACCTCCCGACGCAGACGATATGAAGGAGACATTTTTCAATAAAGGTGTGCCTGCTTCCAATGTCAGCTCGTTCAAGTAGCTCAAGGTGCCTAACGCAAACGAAGCAGCGCGAAAGCCACCCCCGGAAAAGGCCAACGCAATACTCCTGAAGGGCGTCTGTTCCCTGCGGGGTTCATTTTTAGACAGATTTTCCATTTTTTTGAGATTTGAGGGAGAGCCGAAAAAGGATCAGTCATTTTTTTATCGTGGCAGGATGATAAATAGTCCTACAATGGCATAGCCTAAAGAAGAATCCTACTTGCACGAGCCAAGTCTATCTGGTTGCTTTAAAATTATGTACTTTGTTCCGGATTTCCAAATCCGAAGTGGGCGGCGGCGATTGCTGACATGCAAGTTAGTTAGGCTGTTTTTTGTTTTCCCAAAAGGTCGTCCGCTAGCTTTTGGACGTCGGTAGTCAGAAACAAATAAGCCTGCGCTAGGTGGGCTTTGACAATGATTTGACGGAGGACCTATCAAAAACTGAATGAGACATGCGCCAGCCACCGATCGCCCGCTTTTACGCTGCTATCAGCAAGGTTCTGCGACAGGGGCGATTGCTAATTGCCTCCGAAGGCGATTCGTCCGGCATTGATCTCGACACCCGCTACGCCGGTCAGGGAATTGCCGCCCGATTGGGCCACGTCATACCGGCCAACCCTATGTCAGTCTCTTCGCTTCCCTCGATTAGGCTTCAAAATCCCTCAATTCAGCTACGTAGCCTGATATGCATATTCGGACCTTTGTCCTATAAATCAATTACAGTTATGCAAGCAAATGAAAAAATAGCCCTTGTAACGGGCGCCAATCAGGGCGTAGGTTTTCAAATTGCCAAAGCCCTTGCCGACAACGGCTACACCGTGTATGTAGGTTCACGCAATGCGCAAAATGGCGAGGCAGCCGTAGGCGAAATCGGCGGCAAGGCTCGCGCAATACAGCTGGATGTCACCGAGCAACATTCTATCGCTGCGGCCGCGGCACAAGTACAGCGCGATTTTGGTATGCTTAACCTTTTGGTAAATAATGCAGCCATTTCGCACGCCGGAAGCCGGGGCCGTACGCTTGAGGAAATAATGGCTGCAAACCGCCCAAGCGCCGCTTCACTAACCGAAATGCGCACGGTCTGGGAAACGAACGTCTTTGGTGTTGTTGCCATGACGCAGGCTTTCTTGCCGTTGCTCCGCAATGCGCCTGCTGCGCGCATCGTAAACGTATCGAGCGGGCTCGGTTCGCTTACCATGAACATGGACCCGTCCAACCCCTGGCGAACAAGTTTTGATCTGGTTTACGGTTCATCCAAGACCGCGCTCAACGCCATTACCGTTGCTTTTGCCATCGAACTGGAAGGCACCCCTATCAAGGTAAACGCCGTCAGTCCCGGTTTTACCGCTACGGCACTCAACAATTTTCAGGGAACCGATACCGTCGAAGAAGGCTCACGTGAGCCGATACGCGTAGTGCTTGAGGAAGACGGCCCTACAGGGACGTTTACAGGGCCCGAAAGCGTGGTCTTTCCGTGGTGATACCCTCACGTTCAAAACCTATGGTGATAAGATAAATCATCATAGGTTTTTACTTTATTTTTTAAATTTAGTGGATGAAAAGACAAAACAAACTGATCAGATTTACTTCCATCGCTGATGTACACCAGGCATTTGGCCTGCCCAAGCCCCAGAACCCATTGGTGAGCTTAACGCGTTTTGACAAAGACAGTCCGTTCAATCCTGATAAGGCTCCGATTTACGATGTGCTGGATTTTTATAAAATAACCTTCATTACCGAAAGCAGCGGAAGGCTGGAATACGGGCAGGACTATTATGATTTCAAAGAAGGAAGCATGATGTTTATGGCGCCGAACCAATTGGTAGGGGCAACCGAATACACCGACGTGGCTTCATCATACGTCATGCTCATCCATCCCGATTTTTTGCTTGGGTATCCACTGGCAAAAAAGATAAAACAGTACGGCTACTTTTCCTATTCAGTCAATGAAGCCCTGCACCTGTCCGATAATGAGAAGGAAGTCATTCTTTCCGTTTACCGGATTATTGAGAAAGAACTTCATAGCCGGATTGACGAATTCAGCCAAGATGTCGTTATTGCACAGGTTGAGCTGTTGCTCAGCTATGCAAACCGGTTTTACAAGCGCCAATTCATTACCCGTAAAGCGGTAAACAACGATTTGCTGCAAAAGATGGAAGCGCTGTTGGACGAATATTTCAACAGTCGGCAATCGCTGCGCCGGGGTATTCCCACTGTACACTATCTTTCGGCACAATTACACGTTTCACCAGGCTACTTGAGCGATGTGCTGCGCTCGCTCATCGGACAAAGCGCACAGCAGCTCATCCACACCAAGTTGATCGATAAGGCAAAAGAAAAGCTCTCCACTACACCATTAGCGGTGAGTGAGATTGCTTACGAATTAGGCTTTGAACACCCGCAATCCTTCAGTAAGCTATTCAGGCAAAAAACCCGCCAAAGTCCCTTGGAATTCAGGGCCGGGTTTGACCGTCACCGCTAAGGTTTGATAAATACAGGCGATCCAGTCAATGCGAGCGTACTGGTCACACGGGTTTGCTGGTTGTCCCAATCGAACTGCGTAGCTGTCGTCATCTTTAATGACGCCGGAAAGCTGTATTGGGCCGATGCTGTTTCTGATGCTTCACTGGTTTTTGCCCACAATACATAAACATAACTTTCATCATCAGCACCATAAAACGCCGCGCCGTCAATATGGCCGGGCAATTGCAGCATGGCCGTTGCAGCGGGATCATATTGCCGGGTTCTTAATAGACCGCTTACGGTGCGCCAAGCGATACCGCCGGATGTGATGGTAGCATGATAAGGGCCAGATGTTATGTTTTGATAAAAGCCCATTGCCTGATAGGGGTCGTTGGCTTGGGCTAATGGCCTGCTTTCAGCAGGGCCATAAATGTAAAGCGCGCTGATACCCGCCTTTTGCGCCTGGACCGCTGCCTTTATTAAAAAATTCCGTTGCACAACATCGCCTCCAATATAGCCGTCGATGGATTTACGCGGTATATTGCTTTCCGTAATGATGAAGGCTTTCTTAGGGTTGGTTGTTCCGTCATACGAATAGTTATCAAGCACAGCCTGAAACGCGTTTTTATGGTTGACGAGTGCCGTAGCCGCTGCGTCAGAATTGTGATTGCTTCCCAAGTAATACATTGGATACACGTGGTAACTTAGGCAATCGAACCACTCACCACCCTTTTTTGGGTAATCGGCGCTGACGCTTCCTCCGTTTGGGTTATCAGTATTGCGTAATATGGCCTCCAGAAAACTCGGATAACCTAAGCCGCCCACGCACACCAGGCCATCGCCATCCAAATGTTTGACGATTTCATAGGTAATCCTGAGCATCCGCACATAGGATTGGATAGGCGCCGCAAAGTTCGGGAGATCGCACGGGTTGGGATCTGTTTGCGCCCAGGTTTGGGTGGCTTCCCAGTTGTTGGTGTAGTCAGGCTCATTCCAGACCTCCCAGTACTTTACATAAGGACCATAAGTCTTCACTACGTTGTAAACATAGCTGGCATAGTAGTTATTGTCATTCACCTTTCCGGCCGAAGACCATATCGGCTCATACAGGTTGGCGAAGGTTTGCGATCGGACGCCATTGCAGTAGCTTGCCTGTTCCCTATGGGCATCAGTTGGGCCGTTGAGGAAGACTGTATGGTCTGTACCGCCCAGTTGTTGGTAAGTTTCAAACGCGTTTAGCCGGATGTCATAGCCCCATTGTTGCACAAAGTGGTCGTACATCGCAGGACGTAGGCTATTCACCCCCACACCAGCAATACCCTTTGCCGTATTGCCCATTAGCAATTCAGCCAACTGTTCGTCGGACCAACCTTGATAGGCTCCCATGTTAGAACCGTACAGAAATCTTTCTGCCAGGTCTGAGGGGGGCGTTTTCGGTTCGTCCGTCGGATCCGTATGGATTTTTTCTTTTGTGCATGACACCACAAAGGATAAAAGAAGCAAGAAAGAAAGTGCATAAGCTCCACTGGACAGGTGCAATCGTTTAACCATATCGGATTACTTGTAAAAAACGTTAAGCAGCGAGACTATTTGCTCCTCACACCTCGTTAGCCACTCGGGCAAACTTATTCCTATATTCTATCGGCGTAAGCCCGGTAACCTTTTTAAAGGTGTCTCGGAACGCTTTTGTATCGGTATACCCCACATCAAACATGATTTCCGTTACGTTCTTCCTTGATGCCTCAAAGAAACTTTTGGCAGCCTCTATCCTTACGCGCTGTATATATTCTATGGGTGTATTGTTGGTGGCCTCTTTAAACCTTCTCTCAAAGGTCCTGCGGCCTGTATTAATCAAATTTGCCAGCGTTTCTATTGTTAATTTGTGATGATAATTTTTTTCAATGTAGTCCTGTACTTTTTGGATGCCAACATCACCGTGATTCCGTTGCCCCTTGAATATAGCAAACTGCGATTGGCTATCCCTTCCAATATCTAACGCAAAATATTTGGATATCATCACGGCCGTCTCTCTGTCGGCAAATTTTTCAACTAAGTATAATATCAAATTCCACAAGCTGCTTGCTCCGCCAGAGCTGTAAATATTGCCATGTTCTGTGATGATAGCGCCATCTTCCACTTCCACTTCGGGATATCGCTCTTTAAACTCATTAATATAAGCCCAGTGCGTGGAACACTTTTTTCCGTTGAGGAGACCCGTTTCAGCCAAAAGGAAAGCGCCGATGCACAAACTGGCAAGACTTGCGCCTTTTTCATGCAACTTCTTAAAATAAGGGATTGCCTCTGCGTTAGCCTGAATTCCTTTGGCTGTGTCGCCAAATGTAGGCGGAATGATTAGTAGGTCCGTTTCCATTACGTCCTTGAGCAACCTATCGGTTTTGATGGTGTATTCGCCATTGTTGGCGGGCACGTATTCCTTTAAGCCTACATATTCAACCTTAAAAATAGGTCTTTTGCCGAATGTGGCCAAAAACTCATTGGCGGTATGAAACGTTCTGAACGGCGGTGTGACGGCCTCAATCACCCCATATTCAGGTACAAAGACAGAAATCTGCATATCAACAATCTAATAAGCCGCAAGATAGGAAATAGTTTGTCATAATTCACCCCTAAAGTTGTCATTTTCACAACAGCTACAATCGTATACCCTATCGTAATTTTGAATTGTAAAATTTAACAAATAAAATACTCGTGATGACACAAGCAACAAGAATTACGGTAGAGGCAACAGCAAATGCTCCCGTAGAAAAAGTTTGGAAGGTTTGGAATACACCAAGCGACATTATGCAATGGAACGCTCCAGACCCAAGTTGGCATAGCCCAAGCAGCGAAAACGACCTGCGTGTAGGAGGGAAGTTCAAGCACCGGATGGAAGCCAAGGACGGCAGCTTCGGTTTTGATTTTGAAGGCGTTTACGAAACGGTAGAATTGCACAAAGAAATTGCTTACACTATGCCTGACGGGCGAAAGGCTACTACGCTGTTCACGTCACAAAATGGTAAAACCCATGTGGCAACCACGTTTGATGCCGAGACAGAAAATGACCCGGAGTTTCAGAAACAAGGCTGGCAAGCGATCCTAGACAACTTTGTAAACTATGTCGAGTCAACTAATTCATAAGGCATTGTCTTAATAGATAACAACATGAAAAAGAATAAAACAATCTTTTGGGTGGCCACGATCATCATCATCCTTTGGGAAGGTGTCATGCCGCTTAGCGCCCTGCTTTTTTCACCGGAGCAGGCGACCATAGGTACAAGGCCCTTGGGCTACCCCGACTACTTTGCCTATGCACTGATTATCTGTAAGGTCCTCGGCGTGTTAGCGATTTCCGTTCCGCAAGTCCCGGCCAGGCTCAAGGAATGGGCATATGCGGGACTTACATTCAATCTAGTCTTTGCATTCATCAGCCATGCGGCCGTAGATCAAAACATAGGGTATATGTTGATGCCACTTGCAGTGCTTGGCATTCTTGCCATTTCATATCGCTATAACCGTAAAATCCAGACCTATGGCTAAGACCAATTATCAAACAATTGATGATTCCAACAGGAAAACCGCTACCTAACGCGCTGATAAAAAAAATCATCACGTTCCGCAAACAGGAAAATGAGCAATCAGCGGAGCGTACAAGAAATAATTAGTAACAAATTAAATTTTTTGATCATGGAAAGTAATTCAGTTTCATTACATCGGGTAATCCAGGCAAGTCCTGAAAAGGTCTTTCGCGCATTTGCAGATCCCATCGCCCATGCTACGTGGCTGCCGCCATACGGCTTTGTGTGCACTGTGCAGCAAATGGATTTCACGGAAGGTGGGAAGTTCCGTATGACGTTTATTAATTTCAGTACCGGGAATGGGCACTCTTTTGGCGGAACGTATCTTGAAATAAAACCTAATGAGTTTATTAAATATACCGATACGTTTGACGACCCCAATTTGCCGGGGGAAATGACAACAACCATACGGCTAAAAAAGGTTTCGTGCGGCACTGAACTCAACGTGCTACAAGAGGGAATTCCTTCAGCCATACCGGCGGAGATGTGTTATTTGGGCTGGCAGGAATCGCTGGAGAAATTAATCAAGCTTGTAGAGCCGGAAATTCCTGATGCCTAATTCAACGAACATGATTGATCGTAATAATGGCAAATTAGTGAGTGCAATCTTCATTACTTTTCCCGGCAATTGTAGGAGAGCACTCACATTTTACCAGACCTGCTTCGGCGGCACCTTGCAATTCGAAACATTTAGAGAAACGTTGGAAGGCTATGCCGAGGTGCCAGTCATCAGCGGGTCTCTTGTTTCTGACAGCATCATCATACACGGTTCAGATCTCGTGTATGATGAGGGAAGGACGCTTGGGAACTACATGTCTATTTTCCTGCATTGTCAAAATACTCTTGAAAGAAAAGCGCTTATTGAAAAGTTGGCGGTCGATAAAAAAGATCGTGCTTTCGAAAAGGATGACGACACAAAGCTTATTGAGGTAGTTGATGCCTTTGACGTGAGGTGGGTACTGCATATTTAGCTGCAGCGTTGGGTGGAGTCGCGGAAGCTGACTATCTTTGAATCCGCCGACGGCGATGTCTTATCAATGCCTAAAGCGAGTTACGACTTCACGTTATTGCATTATCTATATCTATGGCATACGACATTGAGTTGGCACAACGAGTAAGGGCCTACCTTGGTGGTGTCTCCGGCATTACGGTACACGAAAAGAAGATGTTCGGTGGGCTGGCTTTTCTGGTTAACGGCAAGATGTGCATCAACGTTACGGACGATTCTTTGATGTGCCGATTTAGCCCCGATCAGACCGACGCCGTTATTCTACGCAAGGGATGCCAGCCGATGGTCATGAAGGGAAAAAATTTAGCAGGCTATTGCTATGTCAACCCCGAAGGCTTCGCCGATCCAGACGATTTCAATTACTGGATAGCGCTGTGTCTTGCGTTTAATGAAGAAGCACAGGTATCAAAGCCGAAAAGAAAGTAACTCATTGTTTTTTATCAACCCGATACCGGAGCGATACCAATCCGGTATCGTACGTTTTACTATCAAGGAGTGTAAGCCGGGTGCGGCTATCCTGTGGGCGAAAAAGCGGTTTTCCGCTGCCCAGCAGTATGGGGTGTACGGACATCCACAGTTCGTCCACTAACCCTTCCTTCATCAAGGCACCTGTTAGTGATGCGCCACCGTACAACCAGATATCTTTGCCGGGCCCCGCTTTGATCTTACGTGCTTCATTCATCGCATTATCTGATATCAAAACCGCCCCTTCTTTTACTTTTTCCAGCGTTCGAGAAAAAACATATTCGCTCGCAGGTGGCATGCCGGGTACCAGTTGACCGTCATTTCCCTCAGCGTAGGCCTGCGCCACCTCATAGCTCTTCCGCCCGATGAAGACCGCATCAATGCGCGAGAAAAATTCTTTCAAGCCATAGTCCTGGTCGGTAAAACACCAGTCGTATTCTCCGTTGGGGCCTTCTATATAACCATCCAATGTTACGGCCAATCCTAAAATTACATTTCGCATGTTGTTCGTTTTTATGCAACGTTGACTTTCATGGCCCGATGCCGCTTAGGTAAGCGGACATCGGTAGCCCATATGCCGGACTGGTGCCCTTCGCCGCGTGCGCGTATCGGCTTTCTGTCAGGCCGTGGTTCCGGCATAACGGGACATAGCAGCAAGTTCATGCCCTGCAAAGATAATGTATGGTGGCGTATGCCGCAATTCTTGTTAAATGAAACCATTCAAAGAAAATATAGCCGTTGCCTCCCGAATTTATCGTCAGATTAAAAGTGTTTTTTTTATAGCTTTGGTCGTCCCACTATGGGATTGTACAAGGAAGACATAACATGCACATCAAGGAAGTTACCTCAAACACCCCCGGTTTGCGCGAGGCCATGGCGCGGTTCCTGCGCCAGCTGACCGGGCGCGAACGCGTTTTCGACGAGGCGGATCTGGAAGCGTTGATAGCTTCGGAAAACAGCCACCTGTTTGTAGCAGTCGCAGACGGCGGCAATTTCGCCGGGATGATTACCGTCTGCATCTACCGTGCGCCCACTGGGCGCAAAGCCTGGGTAGAGGATGTGGTCGTAGACGAGGCGTACCGCGGGCAAGGATTGGGTCGGCGGCTTACCGAACACGCTATCGCCTTTGCGAAGGCGCAGGAGGTCGACCTGCTGTCGCTCACTTCCAATCCTACCCGTATCGAAGCGAACAAGCTGTATCCGAGTGTGGGATTTTCACGCAAGGAGACCAACGTTTATGTGATGACCTTTGAATCGAGCCGATGAACTTAAAAAGCGGCCTGCTGCTCCTGGTAATCTACCTCGCCTTTATTAGTCTTGGTCTACCCGATTCGTTGCTCGGACCTGCCTGGCCAACAATGTATGTCGATTTGCGAGTGCCGGTTCATTTTGCTGGTATCATCTCGATGATCATAGCAGGCGGAACGGTAGTCTCGAGCCTATTGAGTGCCAGGCTGATCAGCCGGTACGGCGTTGCGGCTATTACCACCTCAAGTGTACTGATCACCGCATTGGCACTGCTGGGTTTTTCCGTGTCGCAACACTTCGTTTACCTATGCTTGTTGGCGGTTCCGCTCGGCCTCGGTGCCGGCTGCGTGGATGCGGCGCTCAACAATTATGTGGCATTGCACTACCGGGCACGGCACATGAACTGGCTGCATAGCTTCTGGGGAGTAGGCGCGGCCACCGGGCCGATGATTATGGCGGCCCAATTGTCGGCTGGTGCGGGGTGGGCAAGTGGGTACCGTACCGTCGGCTGGATCCAGATTGCCTTGTTTCTGGTGCTGCTGGCGTCATTGCCGCTTTGGATACCAAACGCCACGGAGGGCGACGGGCCAAATAGAGGAAGGCGCCGTTCATTCTACGAATTGCTCAAAATCAGGGGTGTGAAACAGGCACTCATTATCTTTTTCTGCTATTGCACCGTTGAAGCTACCTTTGGCCTGTGGGGCGCCAGCTTCCTGGTATTCGCCAGGGACGTCGAGCCGGAAGATGCGGCAAGGCTGGTATCTGTCTATTTCGTTGGGATCACCGCTGGCCGCTTCATCTCGGGATTCGTGTCCGAACGAGTGGGCAACAAGCAGCTCGTCTATATCGGCGAGGGGTTAATTGCCGCGGGCCTGCTAGTGCTGTTACTGCCGGTTAAGACATTGTTCTTGCCCGGGTTCCTGTTGGTCGGCTTGGGATGTGCGCCCATCTTTCCAAGCCTCCTGCATGAAACGCCGCGCAACTTCGGCGAACAGCATTCGCAGGCAATCATGGGTTTGCAGATGGCCAGCGCCTATATCGGCATAACGGTCATGCCGCTGCTATTCGGCAAATTGGCGTCCCACACGGGCTATGCGGTGCTGCCGGCTTTTATGGGCGTGGTACTGGCCGTGAAAATCGTAATGACCTGGCACCTGAACAGAAAAGTCACTTAGCCGAATAGGGATAGTGCATTCTCAAATCGTCCAACGGGAAGCTCTCTCGTGTGTGCCGGTTTTAGCTTTAGCGTCTGCGCAATTCGGCACCGGTGGCTAAGCCTGCGCTGATTGGGAACGAATAAGCATGCAGCCTTCATGACAAGGCAAGACTTGGAACAAGGGAATCCGATATTTTTGGGCATACAAAAGTCGAGCGATATTTCGTTGGCCATGGTATTCTTGCTGCATAAAAGGAAATAAAATGTTAAACGAATTAAACGGGGTAATGGATTATATTGAAGATCATCTCACCGATGATCTGTCCCTTGAAGCCATCGCCGACTACGCAGGTGTTTCGGACTATCATTTTAGGAAGATATTTTTTTATCTTTCTGGATTGACGCTGAGTGAGTATATCAAAGGACGGAAACTGTCAGAAGCCAATAAAGACTTACTGAGTGGTGATAGGGTAACGGATGTCGCTTTCAAATATGGCTATCAGTCACTAGACGGATTCACTCGTGCGTTCAAGAAATGGAGCGGCTTTTTACCCTCAGAAATAACCAAAAAGGGACCGAACAAATCGGTGCCCAAGCTATCATTTATCATTACTGTAAAAGGAGGAAATACCATGGAATTCAGACTTGAGGAAAAGCCGGCGTTCAATTTCGTCGGTGTCAGTAAACGGGTACCCATGCAATTCGAAGGCATTAATAGCGAAATTGTGGAATTGGCCAAGAGCATCACCGAAGCTCAAAGGCGAGAAATGCATGCCCTTCAGGATATAGGGCCATACGAAATAGTAAATGTCTCTTATGATGCCGACGCCGGGTTTAAGAAAGAAGAGGGCAATTTGACGCATTTGATAGGTGTTTTGACCACCAAAAACGAGGTAAGTGAGCTTTTGGACAAGGTGCCTGTAGCGGCCTGCGCCTGGGCGGTATTTCCAAACGAAGGGCCATTTCCGGCAGCGTTGCAGCAAACCATGGCCAGAACGTATTCCGAGTGGTTGCCGTCGTCCGACTACGAAGTGGTTGATGCTCCTACTTTTTCTTTCGCCAAAATGGATGCGCATAAAAATGATTATGCATACAGCGAAGTGTGGGTCCCTGTTTGCAAAAAGCGGAAGCGACAGGTAAACGGTTTAGCCGTTTAAAAGGCAAGAAGATTACGACGTAGATCGTGGGGTGTTTTTAAAAACATTTACGGCACACGCCGGTTGACTAAAAACCATATGAGCAAGAAAAACAACATCGTCGTCCTTGTGGCAGTCGTCCTGCTTTACTCGTGCGCGAGCATTCCCCCAAATGCAGAGCCTGTACAACATTTTGAGATGGACCGCTATTTGGGCAACTGGTATGAAATAGCACGCCTGGATCACAAGCAGGAGCGCGATCTTAACAATGTAACCGCTACGTACAGCCTCAATGAAAGCGGCACGATCAGGGTACGCAATAGCGGCTATAATTACGTCAAAGGTAAATGGGAGTCGGCAACCGGCAAGGCAAAATTCAGGGATGACCAACGTATCGGTGCACTAAAGGTGTCTTTTTTCGGTCCATTCTATTCGGGCTACAACGTGATCGCGTTGGACAAAGATTATCAGTATGCCTTGGTAGCAGGCGAAAGCCTGAAATATCTTTGGATTTTATCGAGAACGACAGCGGTTCCCGATAGTATCCGGGAGAGTTACCTTCAAAAAGCCGAACAAATCGGCTATGACACATCGCAGCTTATTTGGGTTGCGCATGATAGGGAGGAACCAGCTCATTAATGGATGTTCCGTTGTCAAAATAGGTACGAACATCCGGCGCTGTTATTTGTTGACTCAAAAGGTAAAGCTCAACAAGGCAATGGAACCATTTGAAATTAAGCAAAGCGACGGCGCGTCTACGATATACGTCACCCACAACAGGACTGGAAAAACGGTGAAATTTTTACCTGTTGAGACCATTCCGGTAGGTATGCAGCAAGTCACCGAATCCATCGTTTACGATGACCTTGGCGGCATGTATCTTGCCGAAATGGCAGATGGCTCTGTTTTAGATGCTGAACTTGTAGAACTCGCTTGGGCGTATTACAACCATGATGCTTCAAAAAAGAATAAAACAGGCGAAGATACAACAGATTAGTAGGAGGCAATCAAAGGCCATCCATGTGAAAGACATTGAAGCGATGGCCGTCAGGGTCGGCGAAGAGAAACCCATAATATCCTTCGCCAAACGCTGACGGTCTGGAAATGAGTCGGCCGCCTGCTTTTTCCACCTCCAACGCCCATTTGTCGACTGTCTCGCTGCCGTTTGCGGATAGTGTAAACACTACCTCGGCTGCCCGATGGGGATCAGCCAATTCAATTTCCAAATTGGCTTTCAGCACATCATTCAGAAAAAAGTTGATGACGAAGCCAGCCTCGCCAAAGGAAAAGCTAACCAGTTCGCCGGAGCCATGTGTTCCATTTCGTTTAAATCCCAATGCTGTGTAGAATTTTGCTGTCCGTGTCAAGTCAGTGACAGCCAGATTTGCCCAGATTCTTTTCGGTTTCATCCTGTACGCTTGTTACGCTGCCATGTATTAGGCGAGCCTCGTTTAATGACAAAAATAGGGGTTTTATATGCTTGATTAGCAGGGTAAAAGCGACGAGTTTGCGGGGTATTTGAGACATAGGAAGCCGGGTACACGCAGATTTGATCAGGCGTACGCGGCTGCTAAGGCTTAATTTTATATCCCTCAATGGCATAATAGGCAACGAATGCAAATAGCGGGATAGGAACAAAAAAGCCAGCAGACATGTCGTATAGGTCTGAAACGTAGCCCATTAATGGTGGAAACACCGCTCCGCCCCCAACTGACATCACCAAAAAAGACGCCCCTTGCTTGGTATGAGTTCCTAAGCTCCTGATGGCCAATGCAAATATGGTTGGAAACATAATGGACATGAAAAAGAAAACGCCATAAAGCGCAATGAGGGAAGTCCATCCTAATTTCAACGATACGAGGGGCAGCAGCGCACATACCATTAGTGCATAGCAAGCCAATAGGCGGGAAGGCTTAAAGTACCTCATCAGTGCACTGCCCGAAAACCGGCCCATCATAAATAGGAAAAAACCGAGGGACAAGAAATACGGGCCATATCGCACATCAAACCTGGGATGCATATCGTGGTCCGTAACGAAGTTGATCAGGAAGCTAAAAACACCGGTTTGTGCCGCCACATAGCAAGCTTGGGCGGCAACGCCCAGTTTAAAATGCCTGTTTTTCCATAACGGTTTCTTTGAAATATAAGCGGGATGCGAAGGGTCCGAAATTTCCATGTCACTACCTGGCGTGGGGGCAGCGCCATGAGCGTGCATTAAATCTTCCTCATCGATTTTAGGCAGCTTTAACCGGGAGAAAACAAAGGCAATCGCCAGAACGGACAATCCGATGATAGCGAAGGGAAGGATAATGGAGATCATTTTTTCGCCTTCCACATGGCTGCGATTGCCATAAATGGATAAGGCGATCAGCGGGCCGATTACCCAAGCAAAGCCATTGAAAGACTGGGCAATATTGATTCGCCTTTCAGCGGATTCCGGAGGGCCCAGCTTGGTGGTATAGGGGTTGGCCCCTGTTTCCAGCGTTGCCAAGCCTGCGCCGATCACCAAGAGGCAAAAGAGAAAAAGAACAAACGATTGTAGCGGTGCGGTGCCCGCAGCGAGTAATGCGCCGATTCCAAAAAGGCTCAACCCGAATATAATTCCCTTTTTGTAGCCATATTTTTGGGTGTATAAACCGGCCGGTATGGCCATGCAAAAATAGGCCCCGTAGAGTGAGACTTGTATAAAGCTTGACTGCCATTTTTTTAAGTGCAACAATTCTTGGAAGTTCTTGTCGAGCGTATCCAGCAAGCCGTGTGCGATGCCCCAGGTGAGAAACAGTGCGCTTATTGCCATGAAGGGTGTGGTATAATTCACCCCGTCTGTAATGAAAATTGATTTTTTACTCATAATGTAGGCCGTCTCCTTGAGAATGGAGTCGGCCTAAAATAAGGAAATCCGGCGGATTATAAACAAAAAATGTAACGTCAGAACGTTGCCGGCCTGGAAATGAGCTCGTTTTTTCAAACCCTGTATGAAGGCAGTCATCGGTTCGCCCGACGCAGATAATCATTTCGTTTCCTCATGAAATAAATCAAGTCTGGCACAAAATCATTTCGGTTTTACAGTGCGAAAAGCTGGGATACCTTTGCTTGCATTGGCAATGAGGTAACAATCATTCGAAATGAAATTTGGTTTAAAATTCCTGCCGGTTAAAGACATGTTTTATTCGGTCATCCCGACTGTTGGTACCTATCTCGAATACCTAAACGGTGCTGACAATGCACTGTTTAAAAATCTGTGGGTTTCTCTCGGGGTCGGTTTGGTGGTCTCTTTGGCCTTGGCCATTCTATTTTACAGGGAAAATGTAAAAACATTTAAAAAATCGCTGGCCGAAATTCTGGCGGTCGGTTATTTTAACCATTTCTCCGGCAGGCTGGGAAAATTAGTAAAATCCAAGGTTCCTGTTGATTTTTCTTTTCCAGACAATTCGTTAAAGACATTCACTACCGACAAAATCAACGTTGAAATCGGAATCCCGAAAAATTTTTCTTCATTGTGCAGCTACGCCAATGCGGTGGAGCGAAAAGCGGAGATCGTTTATGTCAGGGAAGCGTCCCAAAGCGAACCTTTTTGGCTTCGTGCCAATATCGACAATGATAGTTTACTGATTTACGAATACCCCAGAACCTTGTTTTCGCTTTCCAAGTACCTGAAGGATGATTTTGGGGATAGCGAAAAAGCAGAAAAAAGTTCCGTAGAAGTATATGCATACTTTAAGCAGAAAATTAACCAGCTACGAATAGCGTACGCCAATGAAATTGCGAATGATCGACTACATTTTATTGATGTTTAATGCACTCCGGTATCATCCATACAGCGACTCATATTCCCTTATCGCCCGTTTAGGAGCTCGTTCTCGCCAACCTTCCAGCAGTAACTTCGCCAATTCATTGAAGTCGACGCGGGCCAGCCGTACCAGCACATAATCATACCCATCGAAATGCGGCGTAGTAAAGTATACTACGGGATTCGATGCAAGCAAGTCATCCTTTCTTTTCGTGTAGACCGCCAGCGATGCCAGGTCTTCCTGTACACGGGCAAAGATTTTCTTGCCCGCATAAAACCCGGGCGTTCCATGGCACAGCCTTTCATTTGCTTCGGGTAGATGGGATACCGCTTCGCGGATGACATGTAGGAAAAATGGATAATCAACCTGCAATTTGTTTTTTGTCATCGTTTTATCTCCTTATTTTCGCCTGACGCCTGCGGGTATATGCGTTCGACTTGCAGCCGGCTTGTAATGTACGCAACATCTATTGTACTTAATGGTATTGCCGATTATCAAATTATCGCAAGCTCCGGCTATGCAAGGCCATAACGCTGCCATCAGGGCAATAGAAATATTTTCTGATATCGGATTTACGAAGATACACATCACCGGGAGAGGTTGGCGCAGCCCCGGGTGTTCTATCGCTTACAGCGCCTGCGGTTTGATCTCGAACAAATAAGGCCACATTTTTCCGGTTACATACAGTGTGCTGTCTGCATCATTGTATGCGATGCCATTCAGCTCATTGTCTTGCGCTTTATGGTCGTATATTCCGATCAGATTTATCCTTGATTCAACCACTCCATTTAGCGGATTGATCACGACGATATAGTCTTCTTGGTAAACATTTGCGTATACTTTTCCTTCGATATATTCCAGCTCGTTCAGCTGAGGCACAGGACCCTTATCGTCAAATACAGGGACGGTATGTAATACACGGAAGGTTTTTGGATCAATGAAATACAACACATTTGAACCATCCGATTTTATCAGCTTCGTGCCATCGTACGTTATTCCCCAACCCTCGCGCGGTTGATCATAGTTGAAGGTCTTAATCAGTCTGAACGAATGCCTGTCAAAGACAAAGCAGGTGTTCTCGCGATAGGTCAAGACATAGATACTATCACCGACTAAGGTCATTCCCTCGCCGAAATAGTTGTCGCCTATTTCTTTTGACCGGATAACTTCCCCGGATTTTACGTTGACAGTCCGCAGCGTTGAAGCACCCTTAATCCCCGTCGTTTCATAGAGTGCCCCATGCTGATATTGTAAACCCTGCGTATACGCGCTCGAATCGTGAGAATAGCGGTTGATTACTTCGTATCGAAACTGTTTTGGAACCGGGGGGAGCAGCGTAAATGCGGAAGAAACCCGCAGCCTTTTGCCCGTATTAAGGAATACAAGGGCAGAAGCGGTATGTTGCCCCATCTTTATTTCGGCTGAATTGACAACCAAGCCTTCCGTGCCATTTTTTATGTCGAGAATCCCGTTGTCTATATAATATTGAATTGAATCGACTCCCGTTGGCAGACCCGCTATGGTCAAGTCCAACGGTTTACCATGCGTTAATCTCTTGCCTTCTGCTATATTTACAAAACGTAAATCCGCGGATCCGGCGCAGGCAAGGAAGAAAAAAAACATTGAATAATATATGCTTTTTGCGTTCATCCAAAACTACTATCAATATGCAAGGTCGCCTGTGTCATATGTATCCTATTTAAAACAAAGATATTAATGAAATATGTTTTTCAAAACGGTGCGTTTAGGAGCAAACAGCTATGCAGGAACTTTTTTAACAAAGTTTTAACATTTTTCCTTAATCCATTGGGGAAGTTATACGTCTATATAGTAGTTTTTAAAAATTGTCTTTTCATAATTTAGGTTTATAATTGGTTAGTTAGAAAGCCCCGATTCTCCCCGTTTCGGGGCTTTTCTTTCATGTCCATCGGATTCAGCCGAAAACGAGCAGTCCGTCACTCGCCCGAAGCGCCGGCAAGCCGCCCTTCCCTTATCCTTCCCTCCGCCCCTGTCCGCATATCCTTCGCATATCCTTCGCTAAAAGTACCCAAAAACGGCTCTTTAGCGAAGGTAAAGCGTTATATAGCGGTAGAAAGGCGTATACAGAGGGGGCTGCAACCATCGCAGCAACAGGGCATGCCATGGGGGACGATATGACATTTTGGGGAATAAAGGGGGCCTACTTGGCGTGTATCCGTGCGCGGATGCGATTGGCGGCGGCTGCAAATCGTTCATTCGGCATCAGCTCATCGCAGCGCATCATCCACGCCCAGGCCTCCCGCAAAGCTGGATCGTCGTCAGCCAGCGCGGTGTCGTATGCGTTGGCAGCTTCATACAAGAAGGAGACAAGCTCGCGTGTATAGGTGTTTACCAGGAACGGTTTATCGGCCTCAAACCCTTTGATGGATGTGCTGTCCTGCGCCTCGCTCAAAAAAGACTCCGTGACTGCCTGGTACCGCCGGTTGTCTTCTGCCTTGACGGAATCTGGGGGAATGGTCATGATGCTATCTACCAAGGCCTTGCCCCAGCGCTTTACGCCTGCGGTATCCCGCACCGATACGTGATGCATCAGGCTTAGGCGTAGAAACCGCTGCTGCTGCCGCTCGCCGAGATGAGGGAGCAATTGCTCAGAAAAAGCAAGTGCCTGCTTCACGTCAAACGGTCGATAGGCGGCAAGCGCTTCGGCAGCACCATCGGTAAGTACTCCAAACAGGCGCGGAGCCAGTTTGCGCTGCTGCTCCGCATCGAGCAGGTGATAGTGGTCAAGCAGGAAAACCAGCGCGAGGTTGTGCATACTGTTGATATGCTCACCCAAGAAGGCCAGTTCGTCCGGCTGGGTGAGCGTGCTCAGGGGAAGCGCCTCGAAGTAGGTGTTTATCGCTTGGCTATTGCTTATGCCGAGTTCGTTCATCTTGACGATGTAGCTGCGCAGAAACGCGGGATCGCGCTGGCCGTTGTTGAATGCCGATTCGAGCCTGCGCAGGTTTTGCGCGTCGCTTGCCGATGCCAGGGCGCGTTCAGCATGGGCAATGAATGCCTGTGCACCGAAGTAGCCTACCGCACGATGTAACAGGTTGCCTTGGGCATCAAGGTATAGGTACGTGGGATAGGCCGCCACCTCATATTGTTTGGCCAGGGCTATGCCGTCACCCTTCTCGGCATCGAGCTTGTAATTGATAAAGGACGTGTTGTATGACTCGCCCACCTCGGGTAAGGGTAGTACTTCCTTATTCATGCGCTTACAGGGGGGGCACCAATCCGTATAAACATCTACGAATATCAGTTTGCCCGAGGCCTCAGCGGCGTTCAGCGCTTCCGACCACGTACCCTCAAAAAATTGGACACCCCTATCGGGATCGGGCGCTGCCTTAGCCGGCAGCATCGGCGGAAAAAGTATGCAAAGTAGGAGAAGGAAATGGTCTGTCGTCTTCATGCAGACGAATATCGGCTTTTATCGCCGGAATCCAAAAAGCGGTAGTCTCTATACGGCTCCGCACGCGGTGTTTCGCTGAAATGCCGCCTGAATGTGCGTTTAAACGTGTACAAAGTCGCGACCTTAGTCACTGGATTGTGTATCTGTGTCAGTCGGGGCTCCGCCGTCGCCATCGGCGTTATCGGCATCGTCCTCGGTCTCGCGGCTTTCTTCGTCATCTGCATCCATATATTGTTGTGGTCTATCGAAAGCCATGTGGGCTGCATGTTCGTTCTCCAAGGTGCTCTTCCCCTTTTTCTCCGGATCATCCGGTACGTGTTGTTTGTTGTTGCTTGTCATCGCCAATATCCTCCTTTTATTCAACAGCACGCAAGGGTAAATGTTTGGCTGCTCATTGCATTGAGGTGAAGCATCCCATAGATTGGGAAGTACGTTAACCGGGAGAACCGGTAAATAGTCGATAGCTCGCCGACACGGAGCTAAATTGACGGAATTTTGACCTTCTATACGAGGAAATTAAATTGTTTTCAGCACTTTTGTAGTATTAGGCGTACAAGTTGATAATTTATCGTTGAAAAGCAAATATAGCCGTTCATTTTTGGCCTTGCTTAGGGGGGGCTGGCAGGAGCTGGTGGGAAAGCCAGGGATGCTGCCCAATGAAAACCGCAGTTTTAATGTGGTGTCGCTATTTATGATTGCACTGGTGGGGATTTTAATCCCCTTAAACTTTTATTTGGGGCTGCCGGTGCTTGCGATTGTCTTGATCGTTACCGAAATTATGCTGATTACGATGTTCGGCTTATCGCGCTATCGCGGTCTGCACCGTACGGGATTGCATGTGTATGCCGGCTACAGCTACCTGCTGGTCATCTTTACTTACTTCTACAACGATGGGAGTGCCGGACCGGCGCTTTACTTTTTTTTGCTCACCTATCAGCTGCTCATTGCGTTTACCAGCAGCCGGCTGCAGTGGGTATGGACGATATTGCACTTCCTGTTGCCCGTTAGCTTGCTGGCGATGGAATACGTCAACCCATCGGTCATCTATAATGGTTACGACTCCAGGGGTGCCCGCTTTGCCGATCTCATGACCTCGATTCCCATCATCGTCATCTGCACCTTTGTGGCAGCAAGCTACTTCCGCAAAAGGTATGAGTGCGAACGGGCAGCGGCCGAAGAACATGCCAAGCATATTGAGCAACAGAATGAACGCATCCGGCTGCAGAATGAATTGTTGACGGCTGCCAACCGCGAAAAGGTAGAGCTGATATCCATCCTCGGCCATGACCTGCGGAATCCGATGAATGCCATCATCGGTACACTTGAAATTCTGACCAAAGAGGAACTCCCTCCCGACGTAACCAAAAAGCTTAAGGAGGATTTGCTGATGGCTGCACACAATACGTCCGACCTGTTGAATAATGTACTGGCTTGGGTATCCGGGCAGATCAAGGGTATTCACCCCCTGCTTACCTGGGTGGAACCCTGCAGCGTCATCGAGCGTATATTGGCCGTGCAGCGTTACATGGCCGAAAAGAAAGGAATAGCCATCCAACTGAGTATCGAAAAGGGCATTAAAGTGATTTCAGATGCTGAAATGCTGGAAGTAATCATCCGAAACCTGATAAGCAACGCTTTGAAATTTACACCCCAAAACGGCACGATAACGCTGTCTGTCGTGGCTGATGCCGCAACCGGACAATGTATGATTTCGGTGCGCGATGACGGGGTGGGCATGACTGATGAGGATGTAAAGCGGATTTTCAACGGTCATATCCAGTCAACCTATGGCACGGAGAGCGAAAAAGGAATAGGCCTGGGCTTGTTTCTATGCCGTGAGCTTACACTCCGGCTGAACGGTGAGATTTGGGCCGAAAGTGAACTGGGCAAAGGTTCTGTCTTTTTCCTCGCATTGCCGCTCTATGACAATGGCAAGGCCAATGATCCGGTCACCCCGCGCCTGACCGAACGGGATGAAGCCGTTGCCGGATAATTGGGCTCGTGGCTTACGGGATGGATACAAACCACGTTATACACCTGAATAGTCTGAAAGCACCATGCGGAAAGCCAGCCGTTTAAAAATTAGGACGGCTGATTCGGTTTTTTAAACATGCTTGCGCAAAGCAGCGGACAATCTTAGCGTAACATTCGGACAACGATAACGCGCATGTCGCCCAGTAGCAGTTGGAGTGATTTATGTAATAAACGCTTAACACTTCGGTTAAATGCGTTGAACTTACATGAAGAAACAGAAAGATAATGTATCACCTTGGAGCTTGCATCTCACCCAGCAGCTTTTGAGCCAAGCTGCCTCAGTCGTCACAGAAAAACAACTTTCAAACAGGACAGTGCAGGTGATCCGAACCGACGATGCGCTGGCGGTATGCGTACACCAGGCGAAGGGTACTAAGCTGGTTTTCCGGGCAGCGTATACGCCGGCGGCAGATTTGACGATCGCCCACAGCCGGTCAGCAGGCGCTGAGCTAAGCTATACACTCCGGTCTGCGATTGGCCGCTACCGGGTGGTCATCTGGATGGATACCATCCAGCAGGTGCCGATGCTGCGCTATGTCACGCACTTCACCCCGCGGGACGATTTCCGTATCCCGTTTTGGCCGAAAGATGTATTGATACTCAATCCTGACGGCGGCATAGGTGGTGTAGAAGCCAATATCCACGTGGAACAGCTGGGCCTTCGCAGTGGCATGGTATATTTCAGTATCACGGAGCCAGCGGAGGGATCGGCGCTGTACCTGCAAAACCTGACCGCACTAAACAACTATTGCGCGGATACCGGTACTTCCGTGGCCGGTACGGTAGATGGCAAATGGCCCGAGTTCGGCTTTGCGCCGCCGGCGACAACCGACAAGCCGCTGTGCGGTGGTAAAGAATACACCATCGGCGATGCGTTTGTCGCCTTCGCCGACCGGGTGCCCACTGATCAATTTGACAAGGCAAAGCAGTTTACAGATTTGCTCGCCGGCCTTTATGTGCAACTGCCCAAACCGCCAACGGCATATCATGATTACGTGGGCATTGCAGCCAAGGCGTTGCAGGAGCTGGCTACCCATAAGGGCTGCTGGTCGCATCACCAGGGCCATAGTTACCTCAATGCTTATGTGTGCGACTATAAAACGCCGCCCGAAATCATGGTGCAGCTGGCGGTGCTGCTGCCGCTGAAAGAGTATGAGGAGTGGATGGGCGAAGACGTGCCGTTGATCGCCGAGATCGAAGCGGGGCTTCCCGAGTTTTACGATGCAAACGTCGGCACCGTCAGGCGCTGGCTGCCCGCTGCGGACCACCAGTTGGACGGCAGCGAAGAGCAGAAGCAGGTGCTGGTCATGGACTCCTGGTACCTGCACCACCCACTACTCAACCTTTCGCGCATGGCGCTTCACGGCGACGAAGTAGCAAAAGACCTATTTTTGAAGTCACTAGATTACGCTATCCAGGTGGCTCACCACTTTGACTATAAATGGCCGGTGTTTTATAAGATGGATACATTGGAGGTGGTCAAGGCCGAGACAAAGCCGGGAGCCGGTGGCGAAAAGGACGTCGGTGGGATCTATGCACATGTGATGCTGCAAGCGTGGGATCTCACCGGCGATGACAAGTACCTGAGGGAGGCTAAGAAAGCAGCCAAATCGCTCGTGTCGGTGGGTTTCGACCTTTTCTACCAAGCTAATAATACGGCGTTTGCCGCTGGGGCGATGCTCCGCCTATGGAAGGCCACCAAGGATGAAGTGTACCTCGATTTGGGTTATCTCCTCATGGCTAATGTCTTTAAAAACCTGGCGCTGTGGGACTGCCGGTACGGATATGGGAATCATTTCCCGCTGTTTTTCGCTGTCTTCCCACTGAATGATGCGCCTTACATGGCAGTCTACGAAGAGGTGGAGGTGTTTGCCGCCGTGCATGAGTATTTATCGCAGGCGGACGATACGCCCTTGTCGCGTTCGTATGCACTGCTCCTTGCCGAATTCATCCGCTACGCGTTGCACCGGATGGTACATTATTACCCTACGGTATTGCCGCGGGAGATGCTGGCCAATGATGTCAAAACGGGGGAGATAGACCCCAATTTGTGGGTGCCACTGGAGGATATCAATCCAGGGTGGGACAAGTCCGGCAGTGTGGGGCAGGAGGTATATGGCGCGGCTTTTCCGTTTGCCGTCATCCCGAGGCACTACATGAAAATTGCAGGTGGGGCATACCTGCTCTTCGTCGACTACCCTATCGCAGAAAGGGCCGCAGAAAACCGGGAGCTGCGCTTCAAGGTGCTGGGCGATGAGCGGCTGTCGTGCAAGTTGTATATCCTTCGGTCAGGCACGGGCGAATCACTGGATATCACAGTCTCGGCGGCGCAACAGGGGGGCATCAAACCTCAAACCGTTGGGGGTGATACCGTTTGCTACGAGGTGCATGGCAAACAACATGTGGTGATCAGCTGGTAATATTTGCCGGCAAAATGGGGCAGTAACGAATTCAGGCAGTAATTGTTAACGAAAAAAACGAAGTTATTATGGAAGCAGTCAAAGCAATCTATGAGGACAAACTGATCCAACCGGTAAAAGGCAAGCGCATTTTGATCACCGGAGGGACTACGGGTATCGGGCGGGCTACTGCCCACCTGCTGGCACGTGAAAACCAGGTAATGATAGTAGGCCGGCATGAGCAAGAGCTGGAGGATGCACTCAGCGATTTTCGGCAACCGACTCAATCGCGGGGAGGCCTGGCCGGTGAGGTGGGCGATTTGGTAAACCCGCAGGATATCGAAAGGCTTTTCAGCCGCGTGGATGAGGAATTCGGCCAGCTGGATGTGCTCATCAATAACGCAGGGCTCGCCTTCAACAGCATTTTAGAAGGGAGTTATGACGACTGGGCGTATATTCTCAACACTAACCTGTTGGGCTACCTCGCATGCAGCCGCCAGGCAATCGATCGTATGCGCGCCCGTGGCGAGGGCCATATTGTCAATATCGGGTCGATGAGTGCCGATGTGCGCGAGAAGGACAGCTCTGTGTATGTGGCGACTAAGTCGGGCATTCAGGGATTTTCTGAGTCCCTACGGAAAGAGGTGAACGACCTGGGCATTAAGGTGACCCTCATCGAGCCTGGGGCGGTGGGTACGGACATGCAACCCCGCGAGGGGCAGGAAGAGCAGATAGAAAAGCTGGAGATGCTGAAAGCCGAAGACATCGCTGTGGCTATTTATTACTGCTTGTCTACTCCAAAACGGTGCGACGTGGTGGAAATGCAAATCAGGCCGCACCAACAGCAGATTTAAAAAACACAAGGCGCTGCCGCAGGAACTATGGCTGTGACTTGCGGCGCGCCTCCTTTTCTTTCTTCATCCGCTGGCGCACACCGTCATCGACGCCGGTTCCTGCTTCCATGGGTTCATGTACACTGCCGGAAGTGGGAGGGGCTGGGGGCGCATTTTCGACTTGGTACTTATGCGCAATATTTGCTGATATCCGTTCGGTAAAATGGGGCAACAGCCGGTGGAAAATAACCGCCACCTTTGCCTTGCCGCCCACGGCAGCTTGTTTACGCGGCCGAATAGCACGGCGGATAACCGCATTGATCACTTTTTCGGGCGGATCCATGGCGGCCATCCGGGGGGTACCGCCGCTGTAATTGGCAGCGTGCCGCCAAAAAGGAGTGTCTACGGCCCAAGGCTTTATCGTTACGACCTTTATCTGCTTATGGCCGCTCAGCCTGAGCTCCTGGTTGATGGCCTGCCCCAAATTCAATATGCCTGCTTTTGTGGCAGCATAAGACGCATGGTAGGCAATGGGGCTGTTGCTTTCTACCGATCCCATATTGATCAGTGTACCATATCCTTGCTTACGGAATAGGGTGATGGCGGCATAGCTACCATAGATGAATCCGGTAAGGTTGACATCTACCAGACGGGCCTGATCAGCAAGCGGAATTTCCCAAAACCGCCCAATGGCGCCTACTCCGGCCATGTTTATCCATACATCTACGGTACCATACCGGGTTACCGCGGCTTCGGCCAGGTGTTCCACGGCTTGCGGGTCACTGATATCCATCGGCACCACCAAGGCCGTGCCGCCGGCTTGGCGTATGCCGGCAGCTATTTCTTCAAGTACCGATCCCCGCCGAGCGGCAAGTACCACATTAGCCTTGTAGGCCCCCAGTTGTTCGGCCACGCCACGGCCGAAGCCGCTGGAGGCACCAATAATGACAAACGTCTTTCCGTGGATTTTTTTCTGGCCGGAAGGGCCAAGCTTGGCGGTACCGCAACCGGTAAGCAATAGGACGGCAAGGGCATACCAATAAAAGGTGCTTTGTTTCATAGCGATTTATGCTTGGTGAATAATGGCATAGGCGCTGAGCATACGCGCGCTACAGATATGCTGAAAACCAGATGGGCGGCAAGCAGATGGAGGTAAAAGGCAGTGCGTCCGTTTCGCGGTGGGGCTGGATGCAACCGGAAGGCGGTATGCCACCACATGACGGCCGTAAGGCCACCACACCAACCATATAACAGGGCATGGGACAGTGTGGGCTTGGCGCGCATATATTTCCAGCTATGATAAAACACCGCAGCCAAAGCACAACCTATCGCATAATGGGTCGCCCAACCGGCAGGTCGCGCGATGCCGCTTTTGCGGGGTAGCAACGTGCCACGCAGCAGGTGATCCAGTAACAGAGGTTCGTTGAAATTGTCGCGCGCCGCTCGTGAGGCCAGGTGGCTGAATAGGGTCATCGTGCTGGTCGCCACAATACCGGCGGCAATGAAGCGTGGTGATTCCCGGTAGCTCATAACATTGTTTTTTCCATTCGTTGCCATCGCTATGCCATTCTTGGGCAGAGGGGTGCGCCGAAGTGGTATGGAATTGTCATTCTGATAGCAAAAAGATAAGACTATGGTAACCTTGATGACCAATTTCCCCGACCACGTGGTGGCTTACCGGGCAGCCGGGACCGTGACAAAAGATGAATACGAAGCGGTGGTAATGGCGCGGGTAGACGAGGTGGCCGCACGCTACGGGAAGATTAATTTCATCGTTTTTTTGGAAACAGGGATGGAAAATTACAGTTTGACGGCGTTCGTTGACTACCTCAAAATCAGCTTCAAGCATTTCAGCAAGTGGAACCGCATGGCCATTGTATCGGACCAGCGCTGGCTGCGGATGGCATACGAAGCATTGAGCCCGCTGGTACATGGCGAGATACGGTGTTATCCGTTGGATGATTTTCAGACGGCGAAAGAATGGGTGTCGGCGCCGCTGCCGGCCGATTGATAAGATCTGGGAAGTGTAGCGCGACTTTGCCACCTTATCTTGTATTCTGAACAGGATATGCTGTTTTCAGTACACCCGCCGGAAGCATTGCTAACAGGTTTCTGATCGATTATGCCCGGATGATGGGCTTTTTGTCAGTTGTCACAGGTTACCGGGGTTATCGGGGGGTTATGGAATAGTGGTTGTCAACGCTATGTTGGAGTATTAACCCTATCAGTTTACCAATTAAATGAATCATTATGTTTTATCACGAAAAAAGACTGCAGTATCAAGTGCGGGTGGACAAACCGGACCCGCAATTTGCACGCCTGCTGCAACAGGCTATCGGCGGTATCGAAGGGGAGATACGGGTATGTCTACAATACCTGTTTCAAGCGTGGGGCAACCGGGGGCCTGCTAAATACCGCGATATGTTGCTCGAAACCGGCACCGAGGAAATATCGCATATCGAAATGCTGTGCACCGCTGTGGCGCTCAACCTGGAGGGCGCAAAAGGGAATGTCATCGACCAGGTGGTGTCTGAAAATCCCGTGGTAGAGCAGATTATGGGCGGTATGGACCCGCGCCATTACCTCTCCGCCGGATTGGCGGCAATGGCTACTGACGCTAATGGCGTGCCGTTCAATGGTTCATGGGTGGTGGCCAGTGGCAACCTGGCGGCAGATATGTACGCGAATGTGATGGCCGAAGCAACTGGCCGTACGTTGGCTACCCGCTTGTGGCAATCGACCACCGACCCGGGCATGAAAGATATGCTTGCCTTCTTGATAGCACGGGATAACATGCATCAAAATCAGTGGCTCGCTGTCTTGGAAGATCTCGGTGGTGTGGAAGGTGTGCATCCCATCCCCAACAGTTTCCCGCAGGATCTTGAAAACCAAAGTGTCAATTATGCATTTGTATCGACAAATATCGAACGGCCCGAAAATCCGAATGCACGGTGGAGTACTGGCGCATCCATAGACGGCAAGGGACAGTTTACGTTTGAACATATCCGGGCCATGGGAGACGAACCGGTGTTGGCGCCGCCGATAAAAGAGGGCTATGCACAGAAGGAGCAGCAACTCGATAAAATCCTTTAACTGAAAATTCTCGCCCGGGCTGCATTAAGCCGGGGCGGGAATCTTTTTTTGTTTGGTCAATTGTCAATCTGCCGGTTGTGCCATTAATAAACCGTCTTTTATCATCCGCTCCAATAAAACCTCCGGATATTCCTTGGCAAAGGCATCGATGCTTGCCGGGTTGACTGTCTCGGACTGCGCCGACCAAACCAGCCGATCGGTTGCTGCATTGTAGAGGTTGGTCTCCAGAAAATAGGTTTTGTCCGTCACGTAGTAGCCCGGATCATACATGATAGGATGCCAGTAATTGAAGTATGAGTAGAAGCCGCCATACCAATTGTACATCGGAAAGGGGGCATAGCGGGCAGTGCCGCGCACATACCGGGTGTTAGCTTCGGTATCGATGAGTGACACCGTAAGGATGGCGTCCACGCCGGTTTCCTGTATTTTGGCAAATAATTCGTCACGCGCCGGAATTTGGTGGAAAAAGTCAGGCGTAAAGATGTCCGAACTCTTTACCGCTTTGATGTTCAGTTCGGCGGCCTTGGCCGCCAATGCGTTTTCCAATTTGGTGCGTACTTCGATATTGCGGCTTAGCGCAGTGATTAGTACGCTTTTGCTTTCGCCGGTACTGACGTCTACGGCCGGATCTTTCCACGATCCGGTAATGCGTGTGGATGTGCTGCAGGCACTGATCAGCACGCACAGAATAAGTGGCAGGAGTTTTCCCGATTGGTGTGTTTTCATGGTTTACTCGTTTTAATGTTACGTTGCTTTTCCTTTAAGATCCCAGTGGTCTTTCAACAGCTTACCGTCTTCCGACTTCTTTAGCCGCCTGACGTATCGCTCGCCTTTAATCTGCCCTTGCTCGTCTTTTTTCCCGAGGAATAAAAGAATGGGCGCCCCGGTAGCGTCGGTCTTGAAAGCGAGGTCCAGGTTTTTGTAGCTGGTTTCAACCAAGGTGTTGGGAGCATATTGCTTGTCCAAAATTTTTAGTATGTCATTGCCCAAATTCATGGTTTATCGTTAATTTAACCTGATTAAGTAAAAGGGCATCCGGTAGATGTAAGGTGCCGACCGCAGAGGCGTCATACATTCGCCAGATGCCCGAGTTTAAGACATGTGCTGTACGTCCTGCACATGTGGCATCAATGAGTAGTTCCCCGCAGTGCGCTACCCTGGCGACCTGGCCTCCGGGGCTGGGCATGCTGTGACGCCGATACCGTAAACAATCCAGCACCAGCTTCCAAAATTCCCAAGATGAGGTGAGGCCCGTAAAACTGGTCGGCAAACCCGAATAGCCAGGGCGAAGCAGCAAGCACTAATCCGGCAAAAACGTCTATCGCCAAGTGGGTTGACATTGGAATTTCCTTCACCACGCCTCCCTCATAGTCGGTGAATAGCGACATCCCGATAATCGCCACCCCGATGATGACGGCCACCCAAGTTGCTGCCGCGATGGACGTAAACCCAAACAGCCAAGGGGCTGCAATCAGTAGTAATCCTGCCATATAATCCAATACGGCATGAAATCTTCGGCCAATGAATCTCATAATCTTTTTGTTTAGTACAACACTTATTTTTATATGCAGTGGGTAACGAAAAATTCACGCCAAATTAACGCAGGAAGCCCAGGCGGCTGCGACGCATGTTAGTGTCCTAAATCAGCGACCGCTTGTTTGCTTTTGAAGAAGTGCGTTCCATATCCGTTTACATCACAACCGTGGCACTCGCCCCGACAACCAGCTATGGTGTAGCTAATGGCTGGCATTGTGCCGGAAAACAGCTTTGGAACGGACTTGGCAACGTAAACGGCAGTAAACGGAAATATCATTAAAGATAAAACACATGAAGAAGAAGGAGAAAAAACAAATGAAGAAGATCAACTTGTTGTGGCTAGTGATGCCATGTGTCCTATTAGCGGGAGCCTGTGATGATGACGACGATGATAGGGTAGACCGCATGCAAAATCAGGAGTTTGTGACGCTTGCGGCAAGTAGCAATCGCTTCGAGATAGAGGCGGGAGAACTGGCTGGTGAACAGGGAGCTGATGACCGCGTCATTGAATATGGCAACCATATGGTGATGGACCACGGCATGGCAGGTACAGAGCTCGCGGCGTTGGCAACCGCTAAAGGCTGGAATATGCCGAACGACTTATTAGAAAAAGAGCGCGAAATGCTGGAAGACTTGATGGTACTCGAAGGCGCGGCATTCGACCAGGAGTTTGCACGGAAGATGGTGATCTCCCATGAAGAGGCCGTCTCGTTGTTTGAGCGTGCCTCCGGTCCGGAAGGGGTGCTGGATGAAGAGTTGAGGGAATGGGCCGCAGGCAAGCTGCCGACATTGCGGGCACATCTGGAGGACGCGCGTGCGTTGAATGCGCAGATCAATCCGTAAAATCATGAGTAGGAAAATCGTGAAAAATGTAGGCACAACCGAGCGCATCGTTTCCATTGCGCTCGGTGCCTACTTGGGGTATAACGGCCTTAAAAATCTACGCTACCAATCGGTACCAGCACTCCTGGCCAGCGGGTACCTGTTTGTTCGTGGTGGGCTGGGCTATTGCCCAATCAGTCGGTGGCTGGGCAAAAAGGACATCCACAACCCTGCCATCAACGTCAAAGCAGTCATGACCGTGAATAAGCCCAGGGAAGAAGTGTACCGCTATTGGCGGGCGCTGGCCAACCTTCCTTCATTTATGCCCCACCTGCACGAGGTGGCGGAGATAGACGAACGGCGTTCCCACTGGATTGCCGAGATGCCGGGCATGGGCGGCAAAATCGAGTGGGATGCCGAAATTGTCAAAGATGAGCCTAATGAATTGATCGGCTGGCAATCCATCAACGGATCGCCTGTCAAAAACGCCGGAAAAGTACAATTTTATGATGCCCCCAGACGAGGCACGGAGATGCGGGTGATTTTTAGTTACCACCCGCCTGCTGGCGGACTAGGCACCGCGGCGGCAAAATTGCTGAACCCGCTTTTCAAAGGCGTGATCGAAAATGAAATTTACAACTTTAAACGCGTAATGGAGGCTGGCGAAATACCTACCACTGATGGACAGCCTGCCGGAAAGCGAACCGGAAAACTGAAACTGATATAAGCTGTTATGAAAGCACTGTGTTGGAATGGGGTCAAGGACCTAAAAGTTGAAAAGGTCGACGACCCTAAAATACTGAATGAGCGGGACGCTATCGTGAAAGTGACAATGAGTTCCGTATGCGGCTCTGACCTGCACTTAATCAACGGGTTCGTTCCTTCAATGCAAGCGGGGGATATTCTGGGGCACGAGTTTATCGGAGAGATTGTCGAGGTGGGACCCGAGGTGCGCCAGTTGGCAGTGGGCGACCGCGTAGTGGTGGTGTCTATCATCGGCTGCGGGGAGTGCGAATACTGCAAGGATGAACTGTGGTCGCTTTGTGACAATTCCAACCCCAATGGCATCCTGCAAAAGAAAGTATTCCAGTATCCGACCGCAGGCATTTTTGGCTATTCGCACCTTTTTGGCGGCTATGCTGGCAGCCATGCCGAGTACATCCGGGTGCCCTTTGCAGACCACGGCGCATTTAAAATACCGGATGACATACCAGACGAGAAGGCCGTATTTGTGTCTGATGGTGTACCCACCGGCTACATGGCCGCAGAGATGGCGGACATTAAGCCAGGCGATGTCGTAGCGGTATGGGGCGCCGGGGGTGTTGGGCAGATGGCCATCCAGGCGGCCTATCACCTCGGGGCGGAGCGCGTCATCGCCATTGACAGCGTTGACTACCGGCTGGCAGCAGCAGCTACCCATAGCAAAGCAGAAGTGATCAACTACCGGGATGCCGATGTACTGGATGTGCTCAAGGAATCTACTGGCGGCAGAGGGCCGGATTGTTGCATTGACGCTGTGGGTATGGAGGCCAACAGTACGGGCATAGAACATTACTATGACCGGACCAAGCAGTTTTTAAAATTGGAGACCGATAGGCCTGCCGTGCTGCGACAGGCGATTGCGGCTTGCCGAAAAGGAGGCACCGTGTCCGTAGTAGGGGTGTATGCCGGCTTTGCGGATAAGATACCTCTGGGACTCTTCTTGAATAAGGGGTTGACCATGCGTGGTGGCCAGATGCATGGCCAACGTTATGTGCCCCTGTTGTTTGAACTTATCCGCGAAGGAAGAATAGATCCCGCTTTTATGCTTACCCACCCCACCCCACTCCGTGATGGACCAAAGGCCTACGAACTGTTCAATGGGCGGACAGATGGTTGTATGCGCGCAGTGATTATGCCACAGCAGGCAACAGAACATATCGCTGGCGCACCGAGTTTGATTAATATTGTTGATAAAGAAAATGCTGTAGGTCTTCCAGTGTGTGAATAGGTTCTACGCGGTGGGTACCGTAATTGACAGCATACACTTCGCTGTCACCCTCTTCCTTGGCATCGCCTGCCGCCGGTAAATATTCTTCCACACCAAGCCAGGGTTTGCTGCGCAGGATAAAAAAGCGAAGTAAACGGCCGTTGGCGAAACAAGGGCCTTCAGGTGGATTGAATCCCATCAGTTCAAGTTGGTGCCTGTCAAGCGTCTTCATGGTACTCCCTTTCTTTGGCCAACACGGGGTGGGTCATTTTGTTTGATTATCGGATACAAAAAATCGTACTTTTTTTAAAAAACTATTCCGAACAATCATCGGATTGGTGGGTTAACCCATTACTTATGGAGAATGTACCTGCTACGACTTATCGGATTCAACTAAATAAGGACTTCACGCTTTCGGATTTGGAGCGGTTGATTCCTTACCTCCAGCACCTGGGCATCGGTGCGGTGTATGCATCACCGGTTTTCGAGGCTGTGCCGGACAGCACGCACGGGTATGACCAGACAAATCCCCTGCAAATCAATCCGGAAATCGGTACACTCGAACAATTGAAGAATGTGGCTAAGCAACTTGCGGCTGCAGGTATCGGCTGGATACAGGATATTGTGCCCAACCATATGGCCTTTCATCCCGGCAATGCTTGGCTTTGGGATGTACTGGAAAATGGATCCGACTCGCGGTTTAGCCGCTTTTTCGATACGCCGATAGCGTTTCCGGACTATTTTTCGGGCCGCCTGATGCTGCCATTTCTTGATGCGCCGCTGGATGACGTGATTGCTGCGGGCCGCCTGAAGGTGCAAGCCATAGGCAACAAGCTGGTCTTTGACCACAACGGACAGCAATGGCCCATTAATGCAGCCGGACAGGCACTTATCCGCCCGCACCTTGGGCAGGACGGCAATCTGCCCCCTGAATGGCAGGAGTCGCTTATCCGTAAAGTGATCGCCTGCCAGTATTATGAGCCATGCCACTGGCAGGAAACGGAGCATCGGATTAATTACCGACGGTTTTTTACGGTGAATGGCCTCATTGCGGTGAATGTGCAGGATCACCGCGTGTTTCAAGCCACGCACAGGCTGTTGGCCAAGCTGGTAAAGGATGGCGTATTTACCGGGCTGCGTATTGATCATGTGGATGGTCTGGCTGACCCGACGGGCTACCTGCTCCGGCTGCGGCAACTGGTGGGTGAAGATATTTACCTGGTGGTCGAAAAAATTCTTCAGCAGGATGAGGCGCTCCCCAGCCACTGGCCCATACAGGGCGCCACGGGCTATGAATTCCTGGCTATGGTCAACGGCTTGCTGGCCGATGGCAGCAGCGAACGCCGGATGTCACGTTTTTATGATAAGCTGGTAGGGCAGACACCCCCATCGCAGCTGCTGCACGAGGTAAAGCGCAAACAGTTGCATGACGCGATGGCGGGTGAGCTGGACAACTTGTTTCATTTTTTCCGCGATGGGATACTGAACGGCAGTGAGCTGCCAGGAAACGTGGATGAGCCTGCGCTTAAGGTAGCTTTGGCGTCATTTGTGGTTCACTGCCCAGTGTACCGTTGGTATGGGCGCACGTTTCCGCTGAGTGAGCCGGAAGCGGACGCGGTACGGCATACGTTGCAGCAAGCCGCCGCAAGCGAACCGCAATTGCGGGAGGCGCTGAGTTTTTTGGAAAGCCAGCTGGTCCCGGCTTTTTTATCCGGTACCAAACGGCGGGTTAAGGATATGACCACATTTTACCAGCGGTGCATGCAGCTTACCGGTGCACTTATGGCCAAGGGGCTCGAAGATACGCTCATGTACAGGTACCACCGTTATATCGGCGCAAATGAGGTAGGCGGTACGCCTGCGATGTACAGCGTTGCTGTGGCCGACTTCCACCGGTTTATGCAAGAGCGCGCCATGCAGTACCCGGATGCATTGAACGCGACGGCAACGCACGATACCAAGCGTGGCGAAGATGTAAGGGCACGATTGCAAACCATCACGGCATTCCCGCGCGTCTGGACGGCGACGGTAAAGGCGTGGATGCGTTTGAACGCACCCTATAAAACCGAGGGGATGCCGGATGTAAACGATGAATATTTTTGCTATCAAACGCTGTGGGGAACATTCCCGATGCCGGGCCAGCCGATCAAAGGGTACCGCGAGCGATTGGAGGCTTACCTAACCAAAGCACTGCGTGAGGCAAAACGATATACCGACTGGACGAACCCCAATCAAACGTATGAGTCGGCAACCGTCCGTTTTATCCGGCGCATATTGCGGCCGGGCACGCCTTTCTACCAGGAGTTTCGTGCGCTGCATGCGCAATGGGCAGATGTAGCTATCGTCAATTCGCTTGTGCAGATAGTGCTTAAGTTTACGTGCCCAGGGATACCTGACATCTATCAGGGCTGTGAGGGATGGGATCTGTCGTTTGTGGATCCGGACAATCGCCGCGCCGTGGATTTTGATATGCGGCGCAAATGGCAGCAGAAGTTGCGAGCGGAACGGCAGGGAACAGCCATGGTGGATGAATGGTGGGCAGATCGCTACAGCGGACTGTTGAAATATGCCGTCACCGAGCGTCTGGCACAGCTGCGGCTGTCGCATAAGACACTCTTCGGGACAGGCAGCTATGAACCAGTGACAGCGGCTGGCAGACGACGCGACCATGTACTTTCGTTTGTACGGCGGCAGGGCAATGAATGGTTGCTGGTGGCCGTCCCACTTCATTTGCGGGAGACAATGGTTTCCGGCACCTATAGCGCAAAACAAATCGATTGGGGCAATACACGGATACAACTACCCGAAGGTGCTCCGCAAAAATGGCGGCATGCCATCACGGGTGAGACTTATGAGGTAGAAGGTGCTTTGCGGCTTGCTGATGCCTTCCGGCGGTTGCCGGTGGGGGTGTGGACAGCTTCGGATATACCGCGCGAAAGCAAGCGTGGTGCCGGCGTGCTGCTGCCGCTGTTTTCGCTTCCAGGGCCCTATGGGGCTGGCGATCTGGGCCCCGAGGCTCATCGGTTTGCCGATTTCCTGCGTGGGGCGCGGCAACGCTATTGGCTGATGCTTCCTCATAACCCGACGGACGAGGGCGTGGGGTATTCGCCCTATAGTACCCGATCGGCGATGGCCGGCAATACGCTGCTGCTGAGCCTTGATGAATTCGGGAGGCAAGGCTGGATTACCGAAAGTGAATTGGCGGTCAACCGCCGTTCCGTATCTGCCCGTGTGGATTATGCGAATGCCGAAGCGTTGAAGCATGTTTTCTTGGGCAAGGCGTTCCGCAACTATATGCAGCAATGGAATGGCAAGGAGGAGCCGGGTTTCGGCGACTTTTGTGCACGTGAGGCCGACTGGCTGGACGACTATGCGGACTACGTGATGCTCCGCGAGCTTCACCAAGGCAAACCCTGGTATGCCTGGCCACGGGCGTACCGCAACCGGGAACAACAGGCGATAGCCACATTCCGAAGTAAGCATGCACTTGCACGCCAGCAGGTGAAGTGGCTACAATATCAGTTTTATAGGCAATGGCAGCGCTTGAAGGCGCATTGCCACCAAGCCGGTATCAGGCTGATAGGGGATCTGCCGTTCTATATCAACCACGATGCGGCGGATGTATGGGCACATCCCGAACTGTTCAGTCTGGACAGCCGTGGTCGCATGGTGGGCACGGCGGGTGTACCGCCGGATTATTTCAACGCCGACGGGCAAGCCTGGGGTATGCCGGTTTACCGCTGGGAAAACCATACCGCGCAAGGCTATGGATGGTGGATAGCGCGCATACGCAAAAATATGGAGTTGTATGATTTGCTGAGGCTCGACCACTTCAGGGCATTTCATGACTATTGGGAAATTCCCAAAGGGGCCAATAGCGCCAAGCAGGGCAAATGGCGGGTCGGACCGGGAGCAGCGCTCTTCGATGCGGTAAAGGAGGCAATAGGCGAGCTGTTTTTCATCGCGGAAGATTTGGGCGATATCCATGACGGTATCTACCAACTGCGCGACGGACTGGGCCTCCCGGGCATGAAGGTGCTGCAGTTCGCCTTCGGCGATGATGTGGGGACAAACCTCCATGCGCCTCACCTCCACGCTGCCAACGATGTGGTGTTTACCGGCACGCATGACAACAACACAGCTGCGGGATGGTATCGTGATGAGTTGCCGGCCGAAGGCAAGGCACAGTTGAGCGCTTACGCCGGCACGGGGCGCCTGAATCCGCAACAGGCGTGCGATGTGCTGTGCCGCATGGCTTACGCTTCCCCGGCACAACTGGCCCTCATCCCGATGCAGGACTTGCTGAGATTGGGTGGCGAGGCCCGGATGAACGTGCCCGCTGCGCCGCAGGCTAATTGGCAGTGGCGGCTGGAGGCCAAACAGCTGACCTCCCGTTTGCAGCGGCAGCTGTGCGAGTGGGTGCAGCTCTACGGCCGATAATATTTGAAACAAAAACTATCACTTTATAGTTGTCTGGTTATGGAACGCTCAATCTATCCGGGGAAACCTTATCCATTAGGAGCCACATGGGATGGCGAAGGAGTGAACTTCTCCCTTTTTGCCGAAAATGCTACAAAAGTACAGCTCTGCCTGTTCGATGGCGATGCGGTGGATGCCCGTGAGGAACGTATCACCCTCACGGAACGCACCCATCAGGTGTGGCATGGTTACATTCCCGGCCTGCCGCCGGGCCAACGGTATGGCTACCGCGTGCACGGACCTTTTGACCCGCATGCTGGGCATCGGTATAATCCGCACAAGCTGCTGCTCGATCCGTACGCCAAAGCGGTATCCGGTGTGGTCAATATGCATGAGGCGCACCTGGGATATGAAGTGGGCCACCCTGATAGTGATTTGAGCTTCAGCAAGGTGGATAGTGCACCCTATGTGCCCAAATCTGTAGTCATTGATCCGGCATTCGATTGGGAGGGCGATACGCAGCTCAATATTCCTTTCCATAAAACCATCATCTATGAGGCCCATGTAAAAGGATTGACCAAGCTCAATCCGGAAGTTCCCGAAGCACTACGTGGTACCTACGCCGGGCTGGGTCATCCGGCAACGGTACGCTACCTCAAAGAACTGGGCATTACGGCCATTGAGTTGATGCCGGTGCACCAGTTTGTCAACGATCGGCAGGCGGACGGCCTGTCCAATTACTGGGGGTATAATTCTATCGGTTTCTTTGCTCCTGAAGCGCGCTATGCGGCTTCCGGGACCATGGGCGAGCAGGTGCAAGAATTTAAAAATATGGTCAAGGCACTGCATGCCGCGAACATCGAAGTGATCTTAGATGTGGTATACAACCACACCGCGGAAGGCAACCACTTGGGGCCTACGCTATGCTTCAAAGGCGTTGACAACGCCGCCTACTATCGGTTAACAGACGATTGCCGGTATTACATGGATTACACCGGAACCGGCAACACGTTGAATGTCAATCTGCCCAATGTCTTACGGCTGATTATGGACAGCCTGCGGTATTGGATCACGGAAATGCACGTTGACGGCTTCCGCTTTGATTTGGCGGCCACGCTGGCACGCGAGCTTCATGAAGTGGACCGTTTGAGTGCTTTTTTTGATATCATCCACCAAGACCCGGTGATTTCGCAGGTGAAGCTCATTGCTGAGCCTTGGGACCTCGGCGAAGGGGGTTACCAAGTGGGTAATTTTCCGCCCGGATGGGCCGAATGGAATGGCAAATACCGCGATTGCGTACGTGATTACTGGCGTGGCGCAGAAAGTACGCTATCTGAATTTGCGGAGCGCTTTACGGGGAGCTCGGACCTGTATCAGGATGATTACCGGCGGCCGACAGCCAGCATCAATTTCGTGACCGCCCATGACGGATTTACACTGAATGACCTGGTGTCTTACAACGATAAGCATAATGAAGCGAACGGCGAAGACAATCGCGATGGCGAGAGCCACAACCGCTCGTGGAACTGCGGTGCTGAGGGTCCGACCGATGATGTGGAGGTCAACGCGCTGCGTGCGCGGCAGAAGCGCAATTTCCTGACGACACTCCTGCTATCGCAAGGCGTGCCTATGCTGTTGGCAGGCGACGAGGTGAGCCGGACGCAACAGGGGAATAATAATGCGTATTGCCAAGACAACGAAATTTCATGGTTCCATTGGGACAAGCTGGATGAGAGACTACTGCAATTCACCCGCAAAGTCATCGCCCTCCGCCGTAAGCATCCGGTGTTCTGCCGCCGGAAGTGGTTTACCGGACGGCCTATCAAGGGCATCGGCGTGGAAGATATTGCCTGGTTTCTGCCGGACGGCCGGGAAATGCCAGACGAAAACTGGGACCATGACTTCGCCCGCTCGCTGGCGATATTCCTTAGTGGCCACGGTATCCACTCCCTTGGTGAGAAAGGAGAGCGCATCATCGATGATAGCTTTTACTTGATTTTCAATGCCTACCATGAACCGCTGGATTTTGTGTTGCCCAAAGACAAGAAATACGGCCGCGCATGGGAAAAGGTGATTGATACAGCTTTGGAAGCGGATGACGCTGACGGAGATACTTATCAAGCTGGCGATACGGTGCAAATCGTTGGCAGAGCCGTTCACGTGTATCGGCAAGTTAAATAGCCGGAATCCTGTACTGAATCAATGCTTGCTGATTTATAGCCTGACTACGCTGGTGCGGTGCATTGCGCAGGGCCAGGGCTGGCGCTAGCCGTTAAGAGCGCCTATAAACGAAATCAACGGGGATGTGCCGTTTCATCTGCGATGAATTAACAGTCAGGAGGCTGGCAACGATAGACAACAGACCGAACGCTACATGCGGCATGTAGGTGTCTTCATAAAAGTAAAATAACCAAGGCGAAGCAACCAAAAAGATACCCGTAAAGAGGTCGCCCCATAGGTGGGTAGACATGGCTATTTTTTTGGAAACTCCACCTTCGTAGTTGGTGAATAACGACATGACAATCACCATAAAGCCCAAAGCCATCATGATATTTCGGGCGGCTGGTATGGCGGCAAAACCAAAGAGCCAGGGGCTGGCCAGCATGGCGATGCCAGAAAGGTAATCAAGTACGGCGTGTACGGGTCTACTAATGAATCGCATGATGGGTGTGTTTTAGTGGTCATTGATGAATTGGCGGCATGCCTCGCTGCATAGCAAACATGCCGCGGCACATTGCTGGCAATAGTCTTCTTCCTGCTTGTCACATTCCTCGGCGCAAAGCTTGCAAACAAAGTCGCAAACGGCAAGTAAAGACGGTACGAGTACCGATTTCCGCTTTATCGAGCGCACCAATAGCATACACGTGTCGGCACAATCCTGGCTTAAGCGAATGCAAGTAGCCAACGCACCGACGCGCTCGGAAGCCAAGCAAGCGGCCGCACATTTTTCACTACTCAGTGCACAGTGCCAAAGTTTTTCCAATACGGCGTGATAGCGTTCGTCCATGATTTACAAGTTAAGTGGTGGCGTCGTCGCGGTGCTCCAGCCGTACGACAATGCCTTCATCTCCATTGAGGTAAATGTTTTCGCTAATTATCGTGTCTTCCATCTCCGGCGATGTTGCGACGACCACCTGTCCGTGGAGGTAGGGTTGCTGGCTTTGCCGGTATCGGCAAGGGCGCGACGTCAGGTTCAAGACCACCAGAAAGCTGTCGCCATCCGGTGAATCACGCCGGTAAACTATTACCTGATCGTTGGAAAACAGCGGCGTGTAACTTCCCTGGTTCAATGCCGGTTCCGAATTTCGCAATTCGATGAGCTTGCGGTGCAAGGAAAGCATGGAGAAAGGGTCGTCACGTTGCCGCTCCACATTGACACGGCGATAGCGCTTGTCTACCCGAAGCCACGGCTTGGCCGTGGAAAACCCGGCATGTGCCTCGCCAGACCATTGCATAGGCGTGCGGCAGGGGTCGCGGCTTAAATCTTTCTCGGGCATATTAAGTCCTTGCGGGTCTTGCATTTCTTCGGCCGGAATGGCTACATCACGCATGCCTATTTCATCGCCGTAATATAAGGTGGGTGTGCCTCGCAGGGTGAGCAGCAGCATGGCCGCTACCCGTGCTTGGGATTCGCCCACGCGGCTGACGATGCGTGGATTGTCATGATTGCCCAAAACCCAGTTGGGCCATCCATTAGCGGGCAGCGCGCCTTCGTATTGGTCTATCGCTGCGGCAATCTCCTGAGCTTGCCAGGGCAACCGCACCAGCAGGAAATTGAACGGCATATGTGCCCCGTCATTTTGCGCACCATAGTACGTCATGAGCTGCTGTATGGGCAGATACACCTCGCCGATGAGGACACGCTCGTCATACGCGTCAGTCACTTCCCGCATACGGGCAACAATCGCGTGCACCTCAGGTTGGTCGGTCGAGTAAACGGGCAGCAGTTGATCGTAAGTGGGCTGGCTTTCGGTATAATCCGGATTCACCGGGTTGTCGCGCAACTGGGCGTCTTTGATAAGGTGCCACATCACATCGACACGGAAACCGTCGACACCTTTATCCAGCCAAAAACGCATGACATCATACATGGCTTCCTGCACAGCTTCATTACGCCAATTGAGATCCGGCTGTTCTTTGAGAAACCCGTGGTAGTAGTATTGCCGCGTATGGGCATCCCACTCCCAAGCGCTGCCGCCGAATACGCTTTTCCAGTTGTTGGGCTCACCGCCGTCGGGCTTGCCGTCTTGCCAGATATACCAATCGCGTTTGGCGGACGCTTTTGAGCTCTTTGATTCGACAAACCAGGGATGGAGGTCTGAAGTGTGGTTGGGCACAAAATCCAAAATAACCTTCAGGCCGCGTTGGTGTGCTCCCTGCAGAAGCTGCTCGAAATCGTCCATTGTGCCAAACAGCGGATCGATATCCGTATAGTTGGCGATATCGTATCCAAAATCGGCCATGGGTGAAGGATAAAACGGAGATATCCAAATGGCGCGTACACCTAACCATTGGATGTAATCCAACCGATGCATAATCCCTTGCAAATCACCAATGCCATCTCCATTCGCATCGTAGAACGAGCGCGGATAGATTTGATAAATGACACCGGTTTTCCACCAAGGCGAATGGGTTGTCAATGAAGTCATGAGCGCTGTGTTTGCTAGAACCTTACCTCAGGCGTATCGGTGACCGAATCCGGATCCAGACGGTTTACGCTGGTATCCAGGGGGTGAATGGAATCGCCGACACTGTCCCGGCGCACGGGGTCGTCCCCGCGTGGCGGTGTGTGCGTGCATGAAAGTAAGGCCAAACAGATCGTTGCTAAAATTAGTGTTTTCATCGCGTTATCGTTTTATGTTGTTGAAGCAAATACCAGTACACTTACCGGTGGTAGGGCAAGCGCATCCGGGCTTGCGGCAGCGCCGTGTTGCAGGTCTGCCACCGTGGAGTCTAACAAACATATCCACGTTGTGTTTGGTGGAAGCGTATAGGGGAGCGGTTGATCCCCGAGATTAAACAGTGCCACCAGCGTTGATTGCCCGGCTTCGTCCTGCCTGATCATACTCCAGGCGCGCTCGCTGAGGACGTCAACTCGAGTGCCGGCTTTGTTGAAGTTTTGCAGGGCCTTGTGCGTGCGACGAAGATGGATGAGCCGCTTATACCACGTCAACAGCAGCCGGTAGTTGCCCCATGTGCGCTTAGACCAATCGAGTATGCATGCCCGGAAGGTATCCTCTGCCTGCGGATCGGGCGGTTCTTCGTCGCCAAGAAAGTGTGCGAACTCACGCTTTCGGCCCTCTCGGACCAGCTTTACCAGCTCGGGGTCGCTATGGCTGGTAAAGTAGAGAAAAGGGTTGTCTTCACCGTACTCTTCGCCCATAAATAGCATGGGGACGTAGGGCGATAAGAGCGTGGCCGCCGCGGCAACACGCAATTGGGCGTCTGTAAGCAACACCGATAGGCGCTCACCGTTTTTGTGGTTGCCCACTTGATCGTGGTTTTGGATAAAGGAGATGAACTTGAACCCGGGGATGCCTGCTGATGAAGCGCCGTATTTCCGTTGCCGAGCCTTGACGTACTCGCCGCTGTGCACAAAACCTTCAGTATAAGCTTTGGCCAGCTGGTGCACGGTGCCAAAATCTTCATACCGTTCCTTGCCCTCCGGATAGAGCAAGACGAACAAAGCGTGGTGGAAGTCGTCGAGCCATTGGGCGTCGAACCCATAACCGTTGGTTTTGGCGTTTTGGATGACCCGGGGGGCGTTGAGGTCGCTCTCGGCGATCATATGCACCGGTTTTTGCGCGTGCTGCGTATAGCACTCGACCACTTCATTGATGTATTGCAGCACATGTATGGCCCCCGTATCAATGATGGCGTGAATGGCGTCCAACCGCAGACCGTCGATGTGAAAATGATGAAACCAATGGAGTGCGTTGGCCGCGAAATAATCGCGTACACCATCTGACCAGGGGCCATCAAAATTCAAGGCTGACCCCCAAGGTGTTTGGTAAGCATCGGTAAAATACGGTCCAAACGCATTGAAATAATTGCCCTCCGGACCCAAGTGGTTGTACACGACGTCGAGAATGACGGCGATGTCATGGCGATGGCAGGCATCCACCAGTCGCTTCAGCCCATCGGGGCCACCGTAGGATGCCTGCACAGCGTAAGGAAACACCCCGTCGTATCCCCAGTTGCGTGTGCCGGGAAACTGGGCTACGGGCATGATTTCAATCGCATTGATGCCGGTGGCGACGAGATCTTCCAGGCGGGGGATGATGGCATCAAACGTCCCGGCTTCGGTAAACGTGCCCACGTGAAGCTCATACAAAACCAACTCGCTGAGCGCTGGATTTTCCCATGCCTGATCCGACCACCGGAAGGCACCGTGATCGACCACCGCGGAAGGGCCATGAACACCTTCCGGCTGGAAGTGGGAGGCCGGATCTGGAAAGTCACCTTCCCCGTCGGGCTGGTAGTAATAGCGGGTGGCGGGCGAACAGTCATCGACGGTTGCCTCGTAATAACCATCGGCGCTCTTGATCATGGCGATGCGTTTTTCCACCGGGGAAACGATATGGAGGGTCATGGTTCGCTTTAATGGTGCCCACACACGGAAAAAGCACGTCCCGTCGGGCCGAAGATGGGCTCCTGTTGTAATGATTGGCAGTTGTTGCATGATGTCTCGGTTTGCTGTTGGTGTGTTTATCATTTTTCATGCCTAATCGGAATAGGTGGCCCCTGGTGTTGCAGGAATGCCGGATGACCTGCTTGTCGTCCGAGCCACTGTCCATTTTTGTGGTGTGTTTGTCAAGACAACTGTACTTCCTTTCCTTTCGCGGACGGCGCAGTAGCAGCACTTGACGACGATCGGCTCCCTTTCGTAAGGATTCTGGCGAAGTTTCGGTTGTACGGCGCGCGAAGACCAAGTGGGCGGAAATCTGGCATGCCGTTGGAACCTGAAGTTGGACAGCTGAGGCTACTACAGGTAAGGTGCATGGATAAGGAAGACATTAAAATCAACGATTGGGAGCGTATCCTCCTTGGCGATGCTCCTGCTATCTTCCTGGTGGAAGTATTGCTGAGAACCATTGTTGTGTACTGTGCGTTACTGCTGGCCTTGCGTTTGATGGGCAAACGGATGACCGGTCAGCTGTCTGTTACGGAAATGGCCGTGATGATTACACTCGGGGCAATTGTGTCCGTACCCATGCAACTGGCAGACCGCGGTGTACTGCTGGGGTTGCTCGTGCTATCTTGTGCGCTGCTGTTTCACCAAGGCATCAACTACTGGCAGCTGTATAGCAAGCGGGCGGAGCAGCTCGCAGAAGGCCGCGAAAGCTTGCTGGTAAAAGACGGTGTCTTACAGATGGAGGCCATGAAAGCAAACAAAATTTCGCGCCAGCAGTTGTTTGCGGCACTGCGAAACAAGCAGATCTTTAACTTGGGGGAAGTAAAGCGCGTATACCTGGAAGCGGCAGGCTTGTTTTCCATCTTTACGTTTGACAAGCCGCAGCCCGGGATGCCAACGATGTACGAAATGGATGAAGAGGTGTATACGCGGCCTGTGGAAGAAGGGCAATGTTATGTGTGTGATACGTGTGGGACGTTGTTTGGCGACCATAAGCCGGAAGAAGGGACGTGCTGCACCAACTGCGGAAGCATACGATGGATAACAGCGATTCGATAAAAACCACGCTATGGAAAAACAAGATATTCAACTGTCAGACCTGCCCCGGATACTGTTTGGGGAAGTGCCGGGCATCTTTTACGTGGAGGTGATCTTCCGAATAGCCATCATTTACCTGGTGCTAATGGGTTCCATGCGCCTGATGGGAAAACGAATGGCTTCGCAAATTGGCAGGAATGAAATGGCGGCGATGGTGTCGCTTGCAGCGGCTATCGGTGTGCCGCTGCAGGATCCCAGTCGCGGCATCTTGCCAATTTTTGTGATCGCTTTCGTGGTCATGCTTTTTCAGAGCGTCATAGCCGCGCGTGCGGCCACCGACCAGCGGTTCGAACGGATAAGTCAGGGCAATGTGGAATTGCTTATTACCGATGGTGTACTCAACCTGGAGGGGATGAAGAAAAGCCGATTATCCAGAGGAAGGCTTTTTGCCCAACTGCGGGCTTCGCAAATCACGCATCTGGGGATGGTAAGTCGCCTATTTCTGGAAGCTAATGGCACCTTCAGCCTGAAGCCCAATCCGGAGCCAACTGCGGGGTTGCCCGTGATTCCCAGCTGGGACAAAGATTTCCTGGCCACCATGGAGACGGACTCCGAACAGGTAGCATGTGGGCACTGCGGAAAAGTCGTGGCCAAAAAGGAACAGCCGCTTACCTGCGCCAGCTGCCATCGGGCCAATGAATGGTCTATCGCGGTAAAGTGAGCGCGACAGCCCGCTTATTGCCGTTTGACAAACTTATGGAACGTGCTGACCTCGCCGTCGGCTTTCGTCTCCTGGTACAGGAAATCCAGGTTTTCCTCATCAAATTCCTGGAAAAAATCCTCCCATTGGATTTCTTTCAGGGTATCCTGGTTTTCGCTGTTTTCAGGAAAATGAATACGAAGGATGCCCTCGTCGTCTGAATTGCCGCCTGTATCTTTTACTTTTGCCGGAACTCCGCCGCGCTCGGCGGCCCAATTTTTTATCTCGTCGTGGTCGTGAGTTTGCTTGGATGTGCTCATGGTTCAAGAAATGTGATATTAGTTATAGCTAATCTTGTGTGCCTTTGTCCGGATTGCGGTTGGGATTTTTGACACGGACATTCTGCGCCGGTGTTTCCTCATCTTCCAAATAGCGGTCCGTCACCTGCTGCTCGCCTTCGGGATTGGTCACCGCGAATGCATCCCTGAGGTTGGTGCCGCCTTTGCCCCGGCCTGCTGGTCTGCCCTTCCGCCGGATGTCGTTTTCATGCCTATCAGTTCCCATATCGATACTCGTTTTGTTAACATTTTTTATTACTAAAACCAACAGCCGCGTTTTTATTTTGTTTTAAAGCACCGTATTGTTTTAAAAAACTGATAAACAGATTGAATTTTTATAAACAAAATGTTAAGCAACATTGTTAGCCCGGTAAAGAGGAATGACTACCATGATTGAAAACGAAAAAGTTGCACATCCGTTCGAGGCAGCGGAGCAAGCGAAGAACAACGAAAGAAAAAAAAGCGAGAGGAAAACGGACAGGCTGCAGCAAAACCGTAATCAGGAAAGGAACCACAAAGACCTAATCCCGAAATGGTATACGGGTATTACCAAACCTTCCTGCGATGGGATGATTTGGTAGCCACCATCGAATGGTGAGCTAATCCATTAATGTTCGAGTTTGGGAACCCTATTTGGTGTGGCTTCTCCCGTGACAATGCTCTTCGCCCCTAAGGCGATGGCCTTGATGGAAGAAGCGATATTTTCAACATTTAGGGTTTCCACCTCATCGTTTACCGTATGGTAGTATTGGTCCTGATCAATCTGAACCGTTGAAAAGGTATGTGCAGGTACACCTAATGCCGCCAACGACGCGTTGTCACTGCGATAGAAAAGATTTTGGGTAGGATATGGGTCCGGATGGAAAGTAAAATCCGTTCCTTTGACATTTTGTTGCATGAGTTCAGCCAAATTGGACTGGCTGTATCCTGTCACGTATAGCGAGTTGGGTCCGAAAGGCGCATCTTTGCCAATCATCTCAATATTGATCATGGCCACGACCTTATCGGCATTGATCTGCTGCGAAAAGTACTTTGATCCCACCAAACCGAGCTCCTCGGCGGTAAATGCTACAAACAGCAGCGTGCGCGCATTGTCATTGCGTTTCTTGTAATAGCTTGCCAAACTGATGACGGCCGATACACCGGAGGCATCGTCATCCGCGCCGTTGGCAATGGAGTCTTGCCCCACCGGCTGGATGATACCGATATGATCATAATGGGCCGAAAAGATGACATACTCATCAGGCTTGGATTTGCCGGGTAACACACCCACAAGGTTAAATAGGGGCAGCTCTTCAATCGTATTGGTAAAACTCACACGGAATGACTGGGGGATCTGATCGGCCAGTACGTACACGACCGAAGGGGTCGGTGAAGCGGCCGCTTGCTGGTTGATTCGGCCGCGCATTAAAATGCCCCTATACCGCTCGAACAATTGGCTAAAACTGGGATCAACCACGACGATGGCGTCTTTGCCCCCCGTAGATACGTCGCGGAAGCGTTGGGCGAAGTCCTCACCCGCCTTGATCTGCACAAGCGATACCCCCGGTTCGGTATTCCAGTTCATGCCCGGGCTGTTGCTCGATATGATGATATGCTCCTGTGGAATTTCTGTGCCGTCAAAGGTGACCTCCCACGTGGCCGGACTGATCCGCGTCACCAGGAATGTCTGGCGATAGTCATCACCGACATAGGGCGCTAGCCCGATTTTTCTGAATTCCGTGGCGATGAACTGGGCGGCCCGTTCAATGCCGGGCGTAAAGGAACCTCGGCCCTCCATCTCGTCTGCTGCCAATGTGTTTAATATCCGGGCCACTTCTTTCGTATCTACGACCTGATCCAACGGCTGGCGCACGGCGCATCCGGCTAAAAGCCATGCAACTACGACAAAAGGGGTGACTATCCTACGCATAATGACGATTTTGAATAGCCAAATGTATGCATTTTCCTGATTATCTTGTTAGCTTTGTAGGATAACCTTATATTGATAAGACATGAAAGAAATTACGGTCGAAGAGCTCAAGGAGAAAATAGACAAGAATGAGGACTTCCAGTTGATAGATGTGCGCGAGGAGTTTGAATATGAAACATCAAACCTTAATGGCAAAAATATCCCCTTGGCGGAGGTCGTGCTCGAGAAAGATAAGATAGCCCGTGATAAACCGGTGGTGGTTCACTGCCGTAGCGGCAAACGGAGCGCGCAAGCTATCCTATTGCTCGAAAGGGAAGGATTTGACAACTTATACAACTTGCAGGGTGGGATACTGGCGTGGCGTGACGCATTTGATCCCGATATGCAAGTGTATTAATCGGCTACGGGAGCGCCATGAAAAGGCATTTTTTATATAACACCTTGCTGAATATTGGGCTGATCTTGATGATATTCAGTGCCGTGGCCGCTTATAACAGCAAGCAGTATCCGGTGCTGGCCATCTCTGTCGTGATCGTGTGTGTGCTGGTCTATTTGAAATACCGGCTACTAAAACAGGTACGCCAAATGACCAACAAGAGGTGATTGGCTGTATGCCGCTTAGGTAGTTTCCGCTAGGCGGACAAGTTCGTGCCCATTCATGATAGGAATTACCGATACGGTATCCTGCTGCAAACAGAAGGAGATGTCTGCGTCAATATTAAGCCGCTGCATGCGTTTGCTGTGCGAGGCTTTACTCAGGTAGGCCTTCAGATTGTCCTTGGCCTCCAAGTACAGGCTTTCCGCGGCATGTGCTGCATCGTCCAGCTCAATGCCGCCGGTGTTAAGGCTGTTGGCTAATGCGCCTGCAAAGACCGTATCCTCCAGGCTGAACTGATTTTTCCATCCAGCGCAGACCATGAGTACATGGTGGTTTTGGCTTTGTAACCAGCGTGACAAGGCGCTGATGTTCAGGAATGATCCGGCAACGACAGCTGTAGCGCCGGCGCTCCACTGAATGGCACGGGTACCGTTTGTGGTGGTCAGTACGACTGTCTTTCCGCCTACCTTGTCCGCAGTGTAGGAAAAGGGTGAATTGCCGAAATCAAAGCCTGTTACCACTTCGCCGTCACGCTCAGCTGCTAGCAGGTGGCCATTTCCCCGATAGGCCAAGCATGCCTCAACTTCGGCAACGGGGATGATTGCTTTTGCACCGTTCGCCAGCCCGTAGCATATCGACGAGGTTGCCCTGAAAATGTCGATAACGACAGCAATGGTGTCATCAAGCGGATAAAAGGGCAATAACGCCGGGCTCAGGCAAACACGGATGCTTTTAGGGGCCATGCGTTATTTGACAAACGGAGGTTTTACAACCACGGCTTTCACCCGGTTGTTTCGTATCTCAATGTAAACGTCGCTGCCTTCCTTGGCATGGTCAATGGCAACGTACCCCAAGCCGATGGACTTTTTAAGCGTGGGCGACTGCGTACCTGACGTGACCCGCCCGATGGGGTTGCCGTTGGCATCCACGATGCCGTAGCCATGGCGGGCTATGCCGCGGTCCATCAGCTCAAACCCAATCAGTTTATGTTTTAGGCCAGCTTCTTTTTGCTTTTTTAGCCCCTCGGCATTGACAAAATCCTTGGTAAACTTGGTCACCCAGCCCAACCCGGCCTCCAAGGGCGACGTCGTGTCGTCAATATCGTTGCCGTAAAGGCAAAAGCCCATCTCCAGCCGTAGGGTATCACGTGCCCCCAACCCGATGGGTTTGATGCCGTAGTCGGCACCGGCCTCAAAAATGGCGTCCCATACGGCCTTAGCGTGTTCATTAGCCACATAGACTTCGAAGCCGCCGGCCCCTGTGTAGCCCGTAGCGGACACTAGGACATTGTCGACGCCGGCAAACGTGCCTTTCTTGAACGTGTAATACTCCATGGTGGCCAGATCAATATCCGTAAGGCTGGCCAGTGCCTCCGCGGCTTTTGGCCCCTGTATGGCAAATAAAGAAGTTTCATCCGAGATGTTTTTCATTGTCACGCCATACGTATTGTATTTAGCGATCCAGTCCCAGTCCTTTTGAATATTGGAGGCGTTGACGACCAGGAAGTAGGTCTTCTCGTCGATGCGGTAAACGAGAAAATCGTCCACGATGCCGCCGGTCTCATTGGGAATATAAGCATATTGTACTTTTCCGTCATAAAGTTTGGATGCATCGTTGGAACTGATCTTTTGCACCAGATCCATTGCACGGTCGCCTTTGAGGATGAATTCGCCCATGTGACTGACGTCAAACACGCCCACGCCGTTGCGGACGGTCTCATGTTCGTCATTGATGCCCGAATACTGGACAGGCATATTGAAACCGGCGAAAGGGACCATCTTGGCTCCCAGGGCTACGTGTACGTCGGTGAGGGCGGTGTTTTTAATCATGGATGCAAGCGATTTGTTTCGGGGCAAAGCTAATGAAACCTACCCGAATTGCCAATCAAAAAGAAAGATGAACCACGTGCCGCGGGCCAATGTGCCTCAATGCCTGCAAGCGTGCAGGCATCGGGCGCGTTGGCGCGAGTTCACTCTGCAGTAAGCAGAGCTGCTTACCGCAGGCAGGCTTGTCGCTACGACCTCACTCGGGCTTGCGGCTGAGCAACAGCACTTCATTTACATTGACTTCAGTGACATAACGCGTGATCCCCTCCTTATCTACGTACTGGCGGTTGACGAGTTTGCCCTCGATGGCAATCTCAGAACCCTTGGTGAGGCTCTTCTCGGCGAAGACTGCTTGCCTACCCCAAAAAACGAGGTTGTGCCACTGCGTGTCCGAGACCCACTCGCCCTGGCCGTTGCGATGCCGCTCGTTGGTCGCAATGGAGACGCGGGCCAAGCTTCTGTTGTTGCTGAAGGTTTTGACTTCGGGATTGCTACCTAAAAATCCCGTGAGGCGTACACTGTTTTTTAACGTGTTCATGATAGTAATACAAATTAGTGAAACAAGCGATTAACGAACGATGGACTTCCAATGCCATCGACGGAGCAAAAATGGGCAACCGAAAGGCAATTAGTCGGATGATAAACGGATATATCCGTTTATAAACGGTTATAATCGGCTAACATTACGGTATCATCAAGCTGCATCCGGTAGCTGTTTGCTGAATGGCGATGTGGCTTGCATGAGCCGGATGATAATTATCCGGAAGGGTGAGTGTATTGGAGATAAAACCGAATTTACCTAAGTTTGTTCCATTAGCTTAGCATATGACCCTAAAAATTTATCAAATCGATGCCTTTACCGACCGCGTATTTTCCGGCAACCCCGCTGCGGTATGTCCATTGGATGCCTGGCTGGACGATACGCTCATGCAGCAAATTGCTATGGAAAATAATCTAGCAGAGACGGCTTTCTATGTACGCCGGGGAGGTGACTACGAAATCCGGTGGTTTACCCCAACCGTGGAGGTTGACCTTTGCGGCCATGCGACGTTGGCGTCAGCCTTCGTCTTGTTCAACTACGAAGGCTATGGCGGAGATACCATTCGTTTTCACTCGTCACGCAGCGGAACGCTCCCGGTGAAGCGTGAGGGCGAGTACCTTACCCTTAACTTTCCGACCGACGTGCTGGAGCCAGCTGCGCTGACCGCTGAATTGACGGCAGGCTTTGACATCGTGCCCCTTGCCGCCTACCGGGGAAAAACCGATTACATGCTGGTATTCGAAAACGAAGCCCAAGTTCGGTCGGTTAAGCCGGACTTGGGCCGGATCGCACAGTTGGCAGCCCGGGGTGTCATCATTACGGCCGCAGGCAATGAGGTCGACTTTGTCTCCCGTTTTTTTGGCCCGCAATCGGGCGTTGATGAAGACCCGGTGACGGGTTCTGCACATACGACCTTAATCCCATATTGGGCAGACAAGCTTCGTAAAGACACGTTGGTAGCCAAGCAGCTTTCGGCCCGTGGAGGATGGCTCCAATGCAGATACTTAGGAGATAGGGTGGAGATAAGCGGGCAGGCAAGGCGGTATTTGGTCGGCGAAATCCATGTGGTGTAGTCATTGCTTTTTAGTACCTTTGAAAAATTTGGCCCCGTTGGGCTCATTTATTGAATACCAAAAAGGATAAAAACGATGTCAATCACGAGTGAATCGGAATGGATTGGGATGAAAAACGTCAGTGAGGTGGTCGCCACAACACTACGGGAGATGCGCGATTATGCAAAGCCCGGTATGACGACCAAGGCGCTGGACGATTTTGGTCGGCGGCTCCTGGAAGCGCAGGGGGCAAAACCGGCACCGACCTTGACTTACGGGTTCCCGGGTTGCACCTGCATTAGCCTGAACGGCGAAATAGCGCATGGGGTACCTGGCCAGCATCGTATCATGCAAGAGGGTGATCTGGTAAATATAGACGTTTCGGCAATGCTCAACGGCTTTTGGGCCGACAACGGCGGGTCATTCGTCTTGGGGCAGGATAGCCATGGGCATCAACGGTTGGTAGATACTTCAAAACGTATTTTGCAAAAGGCGATCGCCCATATCCGGGGTGGGGTGCGCATCGCTGATATTGGCCGGTTGATTGAAACCGAAGCGAAAAAGTCGGGGTATACCGTCATAAAAAATTTGACAGGCCACGGCGTTGGCGGGGGGTTACATGAAGAACCCCATGAGATAGCCAACTACTATGATCGGTTTAATCGAAACCGGTTTAGGAAAAACACCACCGTGGCCATCGAAACGTTTATATCAAGCCGCTCTACACACGCTGTAACGGCAGACGACGGATGGACCTTGGTGGGAGATAAAGGTGGTTTTGTAGCTCAGCACGAGCATACTATTGTGGTGACCGATGGCCCCCCGATTATCTTGACAGCGATGAATGGAATTGGAAACTGATAGGAGGAAAGCGTAGATACCGAATGCTATTCAACGAGATTATCGGACAGGCAGTCATCAAACGAAGCCTCATCAACACCGTAAAAGAAAACCGCGTCAGCCATGCACAGCTTTTTCTTGGGCCGGAGGGCAGTGGAAGCTTAGCCTTGGCCGTGGCTTATGCGCAGTACCTCAATTGTGACAACAAACAGCCTGATGACAGCTGCGGCGAATGTGCCTCTTGCCGCAAGTACAATAAGCTTATCCATCCCGACCTGCATTTTTCTTATCCCTTCTTTGCCAAACACAAGGAAGATACGGCAGCAACGTACGCGGACGCGTGGCGGAAGGCCTTTTTGAATAATCCATACCTTGGCCTTGACCATTGGCGCAGTCAGCTTGATGCCGAAAATAAACAGGCCAATATCAATATTGCCGAGGCCCATCATATCATCAAAAAACTAAGCTTGAAAGCTTATGAGGCCGAATATAAGGTGCTCATCATGTGGCTGCCCGAATACCTCGATACGCAGGGCAATGCCTTGCTGAAACTCATCGAGGAGCCGCCGGCAAAGACACTGTTCCTACTGGTGGCCGAACAGCAGGAAAAAATATTGAACACCATCATCTCCCGAACGCAATTGGTGAAGATAAACCGCCTTGCCGATGCGGAGATCAGCAGCTACCTGATGAATAGCCGGCAGTTAAACAAGCAGCAGGCCGACGAAATCGCATTCATCAGCAATGGCAGTGTGCAACAGGCGCTCAACCTGCTGGGCGACGATACAAACGGGCATTTTGATTTGATGATCCGCTGGCTACGCTACTGTGTGACAGACGCCGGGGCTGCGCTGATCAAAACCTGTGATGAAGAATTATCGAAAATGGGACGTGAAAACCAAAAAAGTTTCTTACTTTACGCCATCAATATGATGCGGCAGGTGGTGTTGCTGAAGGAAGGGATGACTCGATTGGTCCACCTGCCCGGTGCCGAATGGGATTTTGCACAGAAGTTTAGCAAGCATTACCAGCTGACGCAGATCGAACGGGCTATCAGCCTGTTTGAGGAGGCGTACTATCATGTCGAACGCAACGCGAATCCGAAAATATTATTTTTAGATTTATCTTTGCAACTGGTTTTAATATATAAATATCAAACGTTCCGCCAGCTGGCGGACTCAACATATAGCGATAACTATGGGATGTAGCAGTTGCTCATCCGGCGGAGGGTGTGGAAGTACACCGGCAGGATGTCAAAACAACGGCGCCTGCATGACGAGCGGATGCAATAAATTGGATGTATACGATTGGCTGGCCGACATGGACATGCCAACAAATTATAAACCCTTCAATATCGTGGAGGTGCGGTTTAAGGGGTCTCGGAAAGACTTTTACGTTAACCACGAAAACCTTTACCTCGAGATGGGCGAAATGGTGGCCGTAGAGCCCAATACCGGGGGATATGACATTGGCCATGTGTCCATGACGGGAGAGTTGGTCAGGCTGCAATTGAAGAAAAACAACGTAGACCCAGCCAGCGTGACGAAAAAGGTGTACCGGAAAGTGACCGACGCCGACATCAAGAAATGGCAGGCTGCCAAGGACCTCGAATGGGAAACCATGCACCGGGCGCGTAAGCTGGCGCTCGACCTGGGACTGTCCATGAAAATCAGCGATGTCGATTACCAGGGCGATAAGTCAAAAGCTACTTTTTATTATACCGCGGACGGCAGGGTGGACTTCCGTGAGCTGATCAAGCGCATGGCCGAGGCATTCCGTATCCGGATTGAGATGCGCCAAATCGGTATGCGCCAGGAGGCCAGCAGGCTGGGAGGTATCGGATCCTGCGGTAGGGAACTCTGCTGCTCTACGTGGCTTACCGACTTCAAGACGGTATCCACGTCGGCCGCCCGCTATCAAAACCTGTCGCTCAACACGCTGAAACTCGCGGGGCAATGCGGGAAACTGAAATGCTGCCTCAACTACGAGCTGGACAGCTACATGGACGCGTTGAAGGATATTCCCAACAACATCGAACGGATAGAGACCCAGAAAGGTGTGGCTTTCCTCCAGAAGACCGATATTTTCAAGAAACTGATGTGGTTTAGCTACCCCGGCGAAGAAAACTGGATTCCACTAACAACCGATAGGGTAAAGGAAATCCACCACCTGAACAAAGAGGGAATAAAACCGGAAGATATCGGAGCCGTTGTCATCGAGGCCGTGGCGGAGAAGGTGGTCAATTATGACTACGAAAATGTAGTGGGGCAGGATAGCCTGACGCGACTGGATGAGCGGAACAAGAAAAAGCGTAAGCAGGCAAAGAATAAACGTAAGCCAGAAGGGAAGAAACCGAAGCCGGGGCAGGAACAGCCAAAACAGGATAAGCCTGAAAGCCGGAACAAACCCGAAAGCCGGAAGGAACCGGCGAAGAAGCAGGCAGCTACGCCTAAAACGCCTGAAAATCAAACGCAAGACGGAAAGCCTGCTAAACCGAAAAGACGCTTTCGGGGTAACCGGAAAGGAAAAGCAGGGGGGCAGCAACCCAATGGACAAGCCAGCTAACGACAGATGCGCTACCTTTTGACTGCACGGTACGGATTATTGGGCATGATGATATTTGCCGCTTCCTGCACGGATACGGCGGTGTTGGACCAAAACGTGCCCATTACTGATCGCGCATGGCATTACGATGATCAGCCCCGCCTGACGGCGCATATTACGGATGCCGGCAAGCACTATAACATCTATCTCAATCTCCGGCATACGCCGGATTATAAGTATTCCAATATTTTCGTGCTCCTGCACCAACATCACCCCGATGGAAGCGATACAACCGAACGCTTTGAATTGCGCCTTGCCGAACCGGACGGCCGTTGGCTGGGTCGTGGCGGCGGAAGCTTGTACGCCCACCAACAGCTAATCAAGGAAGCTGTACGATTTCCGGATACGGGCAATTATGTGTTTGTCATCGAGCAGAACATGCGTGAAAATCCGCTTCGCGAGGTCGCCGATGTAGGCATTCGGATAACTCCGGTAAACTAGTTGTATTGTACGAGCCATGAAGAAATTACAACAAATCATCACCCACCCTTATTTTAGCTACGTATATCTTTTTGTCGTCGTGTTCTGTATCATTTGCCTGCTCGTGCTGCCGCAGGGACATCCGCTTACCACCGGTGCGGTAGCCGTGGGGCTTGCCCTCTTCGTGCTGCATCGCTACCGGAAGTACTTGCTTAGGAAGCAGGGTTAACCGGCTACAAAAAAATCACCTAACCCGAAAACAATAATTCTTATCATTTGTTATTGTGTCAGCTATATAACGCGGTGCGCGTTTAATAGCCCTGTCCGGTTATAATGAACCGCTATGCTTAGCCAATTAATTAAACAAAACACGCAATAAATTATGAGCACATTTCCATTAACTAATCGACAATCAAGCGTCGGCATTGCCCTGCTGTGGCTGGCGTTGTTGTGTCCAATTCTTGGGTATGCCCAAGCAGGAGGCATCCAAGGAAAAGTAGTAGACGAAAGCCAACAGCCGCTAGCGGGAGCCTCTGTGGTGATCAAAGAGCTGGACAGGCAGGCGGGTACCAACGCCGAAGGACTCTATTCGTTTACGAACGTCCCTTACGGGACATACACCCTGTCTGTGTCATTTATTGGCTACCAAAGCATGGAGCGCAGTGTGACGGTGTCAAGCGCGGAGCAACTGGTTGATTTCAACCTGGTATCCAGTGGCGAAAGCCTGGATGAAGTGGTAGTCATTGGCTACGGCACCGCCAGAAAGCAGGATGTCACCGGTTCGGTCGCGTCGTTGCAGCCCAAGGATTTTAACAAGGGGGTGATCGTTGCCCCCGACCAGTTAATGCAAGGCCGGACGGCAGGTGTGATGGTCATCAACAATACTGGTAAGCCTGGTGGCTCCACCACCGTGCGGATTCGGGGGAACTCGTCCATCCGTGCAGGGAACAACCCATTGTTTGTGGTGGATGGGATTCCCTTATCTGGTACCTCTGCGCGTCCAGGGGGACAGGGGGGATATAGCTCTGACGGAGGCAATCCACTTAATTACCTTAACCCCAATGATATCGCAAGCATGGATATTTTGAAAGATGCGTCTGCTACAGCGATATACGGCTCGCGTGGTGCAAACGGCGTGGTACTCATTACCACCAAGCGTGGCCAAGCCGGTTCACCTACGCTGAACGTGCTCGCGTCGACCGGTATATCCAACGTACTGAGAAAGCCGGAGGTGCTGAATGCTGACGAGTTCAGGCAGGCTTTACAATTCTATACGCCAGATAATACCTCAGATTTCGGCGGCAATGAAAATGCATTCGATGCTATCATCCGATCCGCAGTTACGCAGAATTATTCGATGGACATCTCGGGCGGTAATGAGGATGGCCGGTATCGGATTTCGCTCGGCTACTTGGATCAAAATGGAATCATAGAGACCGATAGATTGAGAAAGTACACTGCCAACGTGAGTGGAAACTTCCGGTTTTTGGAGAGTAAGAAGTTACGGCTGGATTTTAATATTTTGGCGGCGCAGACGGATGAAAATAATGCACCCTTGGATGTGGATGTGGGCTTTACAGGCAACGTGATCTCCCAAGCGCTCCAATGGAACCCGACATTGCCCTTGCGGGATAGCAACGGCGAGTTGGCGTTTCAGTCGCCCGATTTGAGAAATCCGCTCACAACGTTGACCGCATATAAAGATATTACCAAGGTAAATACTATTTTGGCCAGCATCGCTCCGTCCTTCAAGATTACCGATGAATTAGAGTATAAACTCATGTACAGCCTCACCCACCAAGCTGGGCGACGCACGGGGCGGTTTATTGCCGGAATGATCAATCCAACCGATGTGAACAACGGCTCTGCTTTTATCGGAAACGACACCGAAACCAATCACCAGCTCACGCATACGCTGTCGTTTGATAAGGAAATTACAAACGACTTGAGCCTTAATGCCGTGGTGGGCTATGAATATTTGAGTTTTGATACCCGGTGGAATTCAGTGAGCGGCAGTGGCTTCTCTGATTTGGAAGGGCTCGACTATTTTGACTATTTACAGTATTCCATTGCCAATAATAGAAATGCCAACTCCTTCAGGAGTCCGACCAATGAACTTCAATCGTACTTCGCAAGGGCAACTTTCAACTACCAGGATCGTTACTTGTTTACCGGGACGATTCGGCGAGACGGCTCTACGAAATTTGGCGAGAACAATAGATACGCCAACTTTCCTTCCCTCGCGTTCGCATGGAACATCTCCAACGAAGCATTCATGGAGGGGAATAGACTTTTCAGCAACTTGAAGCTACGTTTGGGATGGGGTCAGACGGGTAATCAGGAGTTTCCATCGGGCGCTTCGCGGGATCGTTATGTGTTCAGTGCTCAGAGTATTGCACAAGCCAATTACGGTAACCCGGATTTACGATGGGAGAGTTCGGCTACCATCAATGCCGGCATTGATTTTGGATTGTTCCAAAACAGGCTTTCCGGCTCAATCGACTATTTCCGCAAGGCAACCACGGATGCCCTGTTTGAACAAACCCTCGCCCAACCAGCTCCCAGCGGCCGGATATGGGTCAACTTGGATGGAGAGATCATTAATGAGGGTGTGGAATTGGCACTAATGGGCAATGTTGTCCAACGCGAGAACTGGAATTGGAATCTGGGCGTGAACGCGACTTATCTGGAGAACCGGGTGGACGGCCTACTTGGTTATTATGAAACCGCAGCCCTTCGGGGACAGGGATTTTCCGGTGTACTGGGACAACGGATGGTGAGTGGGCAGCCGCTCAACGTGTGGTATCTAGCGCAGTTTGAAGGCATTGATCCCGCAACCGGAACCAGCATATATAGAGGCCTCGATGGGACGGTGGGCACGGATGTGGATCCTGCACTAAACAAGTTTTATTTGGGAAGTCCCAATCCTAAGTATTTACTGGGAATCTCCACCGACGTTAGCTATAAACGGTTTAGTCTCAATGTCAACATGCATGGTGCGTTTGGCCACTACCTGTTCAACAATACCATGGCCACGGTGTTGGGCGTGAATAACCTGTCTAACCGGAATATTGGCCGCCGTTTCTTTGATATGCAGGCGGGAGAATCGACCTCCAATTCGGCGGCACCTTCCAGCCGGTATCTGGAAAAAGGAGATTTTCTGAAAATGTCGAATATGACGTTGAGCTATAACGTGGGCAACATCGGCAACACCATCAGAAATCTGAATGTATCGCTCACGGGGCAGAACTTGTTTGTACTCACCGGTTACAACGGATTCGATCCTGAAGTGAATACCGACGGTACAACCAATGGAGTGCCTTCGTTGGGTATTGAGTATCTCCCTTACCCGCCTGCCAGAACGTTTCTTTTAGGTGTTAATTTCTCATTGTAGCAAAACTTGGAATCATGAACACAATTAAATTATATCGTACCATTTTATTGGTCATTGCGGGACTGTCACTTTCCTGTACCGACTTGGACGAACAGCTTCGAAGTGAGTTGGAACAAGGTGGGACAGACGTGAATACCTCGGATTTATTGATCGGAGCCTATCTGGCCTTGAATACGCCTTACCAACAGGAGCAACGTTGGGTGTTGGAGGAAATATCTACCGATGCGGCCATCGCGCCTACTCGTGGCGGCGACTGGGATGACAATGGGATGCATCGGGCTATCCACCTCCATACATGGAACGCCGATAACGCGTACATGAACAATACATTCGTTAACTTGTTAACAGCACAGTTTCAGGCCTCCAACGTATTACGCAACAACCCGACGGCACAGCAAGCCGCCGAGGCGCGGTTTATCCGGGCACTGAGCATGTTTGATGTGCTGAACCTCTGGGGTGTGGTGCCTTACCGGGAAGATTTGGATGATTTTCGGACAAATCCTACGACATTGCAAACGCAGGAGGCCATCGATTTTATTGCCAGCGAACTGAATGCGATCATGGGAGACCTCCCCAGCTCAAGTGCAGCGTATGTAGCCAACCAGAATGCGGCGAGGACGTTGTTAATGAAGTTATACCTGAATAAGGGTGTATTCCTGAACAGGGAAAACCCAACTTTCGAGGCGGCCGATATGAATCAGGTGATCGAATTGGCTAATCAGATTACGGCCAGCAACAGCTATACCGTCTCTGCTCCTGGCAGGTACTTCGATAATTTTGCGCCAAATAACCATGCCGTATCCACAGAAAACATCTTTACATTGTACAACGAAAACGGAGTACGGGGTGGGGCCGTCGATCGGACGTGGAATACGGTGGCCCACTACAACATGGTACCCGGTGGCTGGAACGGTTGGTGTACCCTTTCGGATTTTTATGATTTATATGATGAAGGTGATGAGCGGCTGGGGATTTACTACGAATATCCGGCAGACACAATGAGTAACCCGGATCGGCGGCGGAATGTAGGTTTTTTCATCGGCCAACAATACAACATGAGTACCGGCCGCCCGTTGAACGCCAGGAATCCTTCCAGCCAACCGCTATCGTTTACACGGGAAGTAACCATCCGCACATCTGGAGCTACCCTGGAAACCGCAGGCATCCGCGTCATGAAGTATGCATTTGACTACAGTGTGCTTTCGGGACAGCGTAATAACGACTGGGTGGTCTTCCGGTATGCCGACGTGCTGTTGATGCAAGCAGAAGCGATACTTCGCGGTGGTACAGGTACCCCCGCCGATGCACTTGCCTTGGTGAATACGATACGGACCAATCGTGGTGCAGCACCTTTTGCCACGCTTTCGCTGGATGATTTAATTGATGAGCGCGGCCGGGAGCTTTATTGGGAGGGCTGGCGGAGGCAGGATTTGATCCGCTTTGGTAAGTTCTTGGAACCGGGGCAGGTACGGACGACTGCTTCGGAACCACATCGTTTGGTATACCCCATCCCAAGCCAACAGATAGCGGTCAATCCAAATCTGCAACAGAATCCTGGATATTGATAGCAGCAAAGAATAAAGGCTAAACGAACGAGAATAACTTATCCGGACATGTAACCGCCCCGAATGTTTTTCGGGGCGTTTTTTTATGATTGCTGAGGATTTGCAAAATTTTGTTGCTGATAATCAGGGTTTTGATTTTTTATATACTACTATGTATTGCATAGTACAAACCAAAACATATATCTTTGTATTATGATAGTAGATAACACGCAGACCCAAATGAGGAAAGGGATACTGGAATACTGTATCCTTTCCATTATCTCGCGAGGCGAGATATATGCCTCAGACATCATCGGCGAGCTCAAAAAAGCAAGACTGCTGGTGGTAGAGGGTACTTTATATCCTTTGCTGACGCGGCTTAAAAATAACGGCTTACTGAGCTACAGTTGGAAAGAATCGACATCGGGCCCACCCCGTAAATATTACCAAATTACGCCAGCGGGGCTAGAGGTGCTTGGAAAATTAGACAGCACTTGGGAAGAGCTGGTCTTTGCCGTGCAGACATCCATGGAAGGTCGGCAGGGTGAAGGAAAGTAGGAAGGAAACATCATCAAATAAACAGGTAACAGACATCAGACAGTAAACGATAAAAACCACAAGAAAATGAACAGGACCATCATCATCAATATAAACGGCATCGTGTTCCACATCGAGGAAGATGCCTATGAAGTGCTTCGCTCGTATATGATCGATGTAAAAAAGCACTTCGGACACACGGCTGACAGCCACGAAATTGTCGGCGATATCGAAAACAGGATCGCCGAAATGTTTAATGAGCGGATTTTCCAGGGTAAGAAGGAAGTCATCACTATGGAGGATGTCAACGATGTTATCGCCCAAATGGGACGCGTGAGTGACTTCGAGACCGGCGACCAGCAAGAGGCCTACACCGAAGCATCATACGAGATACCCCATATGAGCGGGCAACGGAAGCTGATGCGCGACCCTGACGATAAGGTGTTCGGCGGGGTGTGTAGCGGCCTTGGGCATTACTTCGGTATCGAGGCCCGTTGGATACGGCTTATCCTCGTGCTGTTGTTCGTCTTTGGGGGTACTGGTCTCCTGCTGTATATCATCCTATGGATAGTCATGCCGCTTGCCCGTACGCGTGCAGATCGGATGGCTATGCGGGGCGAAGCGCCCAATTTGCAGAATTTCAAACGCAGTTTTCAGGAGGAAATGGAGGGCCTCCGATCAAATTTTACCGGGGCCGAGGCAGGGCTTAGAAGGGGTCTGGACTCGGCCGGCAATTTTCTTGTAAAGGCATTTGTCGTATTGGCTAAGGTCATCGGCGTATTGTTTATCGTAGGCTTATGCGGCGGCCTGGTAGTACTGGTCATCAGTATCGTGGCTTCCTTCGGCTTTCTCGGAGCGGACACGGATATGGCCATGTTTCCGCTGAACGTCATTGAACCGGGCTCCCGTACTCCCGTGCTGATTAGCGCGTTGGTGGTAGCAGTGATTCCATTCATAGCGCTTGTGGCATTAATTATCCGTATCTTATTCAATCGACCGGTGATGGGCCAGTATACTGGATTCATACTGCTCGCCGCATGGCTGATAGCGGCAGGATTCACTATCGTATATGCTACGCGGACCGTCAATGACTTCCGCGAGGAGAGCACGGTAGTGGAAGAACAGCCGCTGGAAAGGCAGCCGGTTTATTACCTGTCCAAGAACGACCTCACCGTCATCCGGCTCCAAAATGATTCATTGGATAGGGCATCGCGCATCCGGCACCGTGCCACCATCCGCAACCGCAACTTCCTGGAATGGCAAAGCCGTATGCACATGCGCATTGTCAAAGTCGACTCCACGCAGACTCCTTCGGTCACCTACGAATATGTAGCACGCGGTGCTACCTATGAATTGGCTGCCGAACGTGCCGGTAAAATTGATTATCACTTCCAGCAACAGGGCGATAGCTTGATATTCGACAGTCATTTCAATATTGCAAATGAAGAGCTGATGCGTGATCAACGGCTTTACCTCAAACTGAACATCCCGGTAGGCACAAGGCTTATTATTGACAGGGAGCTGCGCCGTCACGTATCGGATTTGCCGTTTAACCAATGTGAAGGGCTTTATGGATATGCAGATGGAAATGCACCCGATAAAACAGAGTGGATAATGGCTGAATCGGGCCTGAAATGTGCGATCGCACCGTCGGCCATTGAAGAGGCCCCTGGGGCTGTCGATACCATGCAGGTCGACAGTATCGCAGACACTTCGGCATCGAACTGATGAAAAAACGACTGTTCGTCACCCCAAATAGGCATTTCGTCAAAAATAATTGGTGATAGTGAACGAAATCAAGTGCTTTGTATCTGCGTAGCAAAAAAATAAAAACGTACCATGCAACTTTTTGACCACTTATTGCGTCATATGAACAAAATAAAAATACAGATACAATACAGATAACAAACAGCACCATACAGTTCTAGAATAAAAATCATATAAAATACAGTTTTTCAATTAATTAAAAAGTTGTGAGCTTTTTGATAAGGGGGGTTCTGTACAGTTACTAAGCAACATGAAGCATTTTAAACACACACTTATAGCCTTTCTTCTTACGACAATTCTGGCGACTGCAGCGTACACCCAACAGGCTTCTATCGCGGGCCGGGTGCTCGATGAAAAGAACGCACCGCTGGATTTAGCCACCGTTAATTTATTGGCGGCAAGGGACTCGTCAGTGGTAAAAACGGCTTTCCCCGATGAAACCGGAAACTTCATGTTTACCGGGGTGCAGCAGGGTACATATTTGGTTAGGGCCGTATTGGTGGGATATGAAGACGCCTTGAGCGAAGTCGTAGAAATCGCGTCGGCGACAGCTGCAAAGAATTTTGCTCCCTTGGTCCTGAAAAATACCAATACGGTATTGGATGAAGTGGCGGTGACAGCACCGCAGCGGCCACTGGTAGAACGGAAACCCGACATGATGGTCGTCAACGTGGAAAATTCCACGCTGGCCGCCGGCAATACGGCAATGGATATTTTGGAGCGGTCACCAGGCGTGACTGTAGACAAGGATGACAACATCAGCCTGATGGGAAAACAGGGTGTGATCGTCATGATCGATGGCAAGCAGACCTACCTGTCTGCCGAGCAGTTGGCCAACTTTCTGCGCAATACGGATGGCAATACCATCAAATCCATTGAGCTGATTACGAATCCCTCGTCCAAATATGACGCTTCGGGCACGGCGGGCATGATCAATATCGTGCTGAAGAAAAACCGGATGGCAGGCACGAATGGTACATTTACCGCGGGCACAGGATACGGGTTTGGCCATAAGGCAAACACGTCGTTGAACCTTAATCACAAAGTGGACCGGCTAAACGTGTTTGGTACCTATAGTTACATGGACAACGAAGGTGGTAATGAGATAGGCATTTTCCGTTCTATCGTGCAGCAGGATGTCAACACCGATTTCCAGCAATATACCGAGTTCAACCGGAGGAACAGAAACCACTCCTACCGGGCAGGGGTAGACTATAACACCTCCGACCGCAATGTGGTGGGCGTACTGCTAAGTGGCTACGCCAGTGGGAACGACAATAATAATTCGAGTAATACGTTGATAGGCCGTACCATCTTGTCGCCGGATTCAACGTTGTTTACTTCTTCGTTGTTTGACGGTAGCTACCGTAGCTTTGCAATCAACGCAAATAACCAGTTTACCATTGATAGCAATGGACGGAAATTGGTAGCTGACGTCGATGTATCGCGCTTTTCAAACCGGAATGATGCCGACTACAACAATACATTTTACTTGCCGTCGGGCGATATCAAGGGGCAGCCTTTGCTGTCGCGGAGCAATATGCCTACGATTATCAATATTCGCGTAGCTAAGGTAGATTATACCCACCCCTTTGGAAAGGGAAATAAAAACAAGATAGAAACCGGAATGAAATACAGCAACGTATCGTCAGACAACGATATGCGGTTTGAAAACCAGGTTGGCGGTGTATGGCAGAATGACGTGGGACGCACTAACCATTTCTTGTACGAGGAACAGGTCGCCGCGGCTTACTTAAATTACAGCACCACCTTAGGCAAGCTGGGCATCCAGGCTGGGTTGAGGAGCGAATACACGGTGTCTGATGGCAACTCCATCACCATGGCCAATCGCATCAAGCGGGATTATCTTGATTTTTTTCCAAGCGTATTCCTCAACTATAACATTTCGGATAATCATCAGACCGGCCTCTCGTACAGCAAACGGATCAATCGGCCAAATTATGGCAACCTCAATCCGTTCGAGTATTTTCTTGACCAGTATACATCCGAACAGGGTAACCCCTACCTAAGGCCCGAATATACCCATGCCTTCGACTTTTCGTATACACTCATGCAGAAGTACCATTTGAGCGCCGGATATAACCGCACGAATGACGTTATTGCCGAGTCGATGGGACAGGATGATGTAACTAAGCGTACATGGGTGACACGCGATAATTTGGCTAAGCAGGAAATATGGTATGGCAATTTGAATGTGCCGGTAAAGGTGACCAAATTCTGGAATACCAACACCAATTTGAATGCCTTTTATATGGGTTTTGATGGTCCGCTGGGTGGAGAATACCTTAGCCAAGGACAGTTTGCCTGGCAGCTGAGAAGCAACCATACGTTTACCATTCTCCCGACCTTGACTGCCGAGACATCGGTCAACTACCAATCGTCCTTGGTTTATAGCATTTACCGTATCGGTTCGCAATGGTCTATCGATGCCGGGCTGAATAAGTCTTTCTACAATAAAAAAGCAAATTTGAAATTTTCCGTAAGCGACATCTTTGATACCCGCGTACAGGACGTGCGTACGCAGTATGCAAACTTGAATACGGTTATCAATCAAAAGAACGAGACAAGGGTTGCGCGGCTTACCTTCACCTACAGCTTTGGCAACATGAAAAACGGCGCCCGCCGTAATGATGGTCAGAGTGAGGAAAAAAGCCGTATAAATATGCCTTAGTGTGTTTGGGCATATAAATTTGTGGTTCGCCACCGCTGATGTGAATCGGCGGTGGTTTTTTGTTCACGTCCGAAATCCTTATGTTTGCCATATGCATCGCCGAGCTCGCATATTGAAAGCGTTAGCCACCCTCATTGTCTTCCTTTCTGTTGGTCTGGCACCTGCGCAGGAAATCCAGCGCATCGGTTCGCCGTTGGTGCAGCAATATGCCAAATCGGACTACAAAGCGGGGAATCAAAACTGGGCTGTCGCTACGGGGAAAAATGGTATCATGTATGTTGCCAATGCTGACGGATTGCTGGTTTTCGATGGCCAATACTGGGCGTTGCACCACCTGCCGAACAAGAGCACGGTACGGAGCGTGGCGGTAGACAGCGCCGGGCGGATATATACCGGAGGATTGGCCGAGTTTGGGTATTGGGAGGATTCGGGCTATGGACAGATGCGCTATACGTCCATAAGTCGGTTATTGGGAGGTGATGAACAGGTGCGGGATGAGGTATGGAAAATTATCATTGATGGCGACCGTGTGCTTTTTCAGTCGTTTTCTACCTTGTATATTTATGAGGATAATGCCCTACAGGCCATCAAAGGGCGTGGCGAACCATTCCTCTTTTTGCATCATGTGCGGGGACGTATGTTCATTGAGCTTATACCTTCGGGCCTTCATGAGCTAAAGGACGGTGAACTGGTCGCCCTAAAGGATAAGGACCTATTAAATGGGGCAAATATCCTGACAATGCTGCCCTTCGGGCGTGATGAGGTGCTTATCGGTACCGCTAAATCGGGCTTGTTTTTGATGGATAGTACATCCGCCATCCGCAAATGGCATAATGCCGCCGATGGTTTGCTGCAGGCAGCCCAGCTGAATAATGGTATGCGGGTGTTGCAGCACTATTATGCATTTGGCACCATACTCCAAGGCGTGGTGATTATGGACGAACAGGGGCATATCGTACAGCATGTTCATAAGGGAAATGGTTTGCAGAACAACACGGTGTTGGGGATTCATGCGGACCGCCAGCAGAATATTTGGGTTGGCCTCGACAATGGCATCGACCGGATCGAAATCAACGCGCCAATTTATTACTATGCAGACAACAGTGGCAGTATAGGCACCGTGTATGCGGCCCGGATATTTGGGGGTAACATCTATCTGGGTACCAACCAAGGGCTGTTTTACAGCCGGTGGCCTGCTGGCAAAAGCTACGAGCCTTTTACGTTTACATTGGTAGCAGGGTCGCAGGGCCAGGTGTGGGACCTCTCGGTAGTGGATGGCCAGCTGCTATGTGGCCACAACGATGGTACGTACAATGTGCTTGGCAATAAACTGGTACCCCTGTCATCTGTGACGGGAGGCTGGGCGCTTAGGCGACTACCGAACCAGCCGGATCGGCTATTGCAGGGTACATATACCGGCTTGGCGGTGTTTGACAGAACCGCGAGCGGCTGGCAATTTTCGCACCGCATCAGCGGATATAATGACCCCTCACAATTTATCGAGCCGGTATCGGACAACCGGGTATGGGCAAGCGGCTACCAAGGGCTGCGACTGCTCACATTGGACAACGCGTTTGCACGCGTGCAGCATACCCAGGTGTATGATTCGGCAAGTGGACTGCCGAAGAGCGCCTTTATCAATGTGTTTATGTTAGCGGGGCGTCCGGTATTTGCTACCGATAGCGGCTTCTATCGATATGATGACATTACCGACAGATTTTATGCTTATGACCAGTTAAATGGGCAACTGGGATCTTTCGCCGCTTCAAATAAAATCATTCATGCGGGCGCTAATCGGTACTGGTTTGTCAATCGCGGGCGTATTTCATGGGTCCATTTCGGGGAAAAAGGATCGATTCAAGTAGACTCCATGCAGTTTGCAACCCTCAATGGCCGGATGATGAATTTCTATGAAAGCATCAACCGAGTCAAAAATAAGGTGTACCTGATCAGTCTGGACGATGGTTTTGCAATTTACCAAACAGTCGACTCGGTGGCGGCTAAACCCCACCTGCCGCTTCCGCTTATCCGTACCGTGAGTAACATTACCGATAGCCTCTCCAGTGCACAGTATACCGCCGATGCGGCTCCCGAAATCCCCTATCGGCACAACAATATTCGAATAAGCTACGCGCTCCCCTGGTATAGCGCGATTCCCCTGCGCTATCAGTTTTACCTGGAAGGCTACTCCCGTACATGGTCTGAATGGGATGAAGCCGCCCAAAAGGACTTTACCAACTTGCGGCACGGAGATTACGTCTTCAAGGTACGGGCTATGGCTCCCGACGGTATGCAATCCGGTATTACCGAATTCAGATTTACCATCCTGCCGCCATGGTACCTATCTTGGATAGCCCTGATGGTATACGCACTGTCGTTCGTGCTTATCCTCCTCGCGGGAAGGGGATGGTATCGCCAGAAAATCCAAAAGCACCGGGAGCTGATACAAGCCAATATGGATAGAAAGCAACGGGAAGCACTGGCAAAAGAGGCCGAGCAAAATGAACAACGGCTCATGAAGCTCAAAAATGAGCAATTGGAGCGGGAGCTGGCCAGCAAAAACCGCGAATTGGCTAATACAGCAATGAGTATCGTATACAAAAACGAACTCCTCAATAACGTGCATGATGAGCTGCTCCAGCTCCGGGATAGCGACGGGCGAAAATTATCCAATGATCAGCTTCGCAAAATCAATAAAATCATTGAAGATGCACGTAGCGACGAACGGGATTGGAATGTCTTCGAAGAGAGTTTCAACGAAGCGCATGAAAATTTTTTCAAAAAACTTAAAGCTGATTACCCCGAATTGGTACCTAATGACTTAAAGTTGTGTGCCTATTTGCGGATGAATATGAGCAGTAAGGAAATAGCATCCTTACTCAATATCACGACACGCGGCGTGGAAATCAGACGGTACAGGCTGCGGAAGAAACTCAATATTCCCCATAACAAAAACCTTACGGAGTTTCTTCTGGAGCTCTAAATGCGTCGGAATCGCACCTCACCTACTACATCATTACCTCTCATCTCCTATAGTGTAAATTGTACACACATTAACAGTGGTTGAGCAGGTTGGCTTATGTTGTAACGTATTGATTGTTAATTTTTTGTTTCGATTTTATTTCCTTAATGAGAAATTATTTTAGGAGTGATGTAGGGATGTGTAAGTTGTTTTTTTGTTGGGTTTGGCCATACATCAGACTTTTGCAAAACAATACTGCTCGCGGGCTGTATTTTTTAAAACCAATTGAACTCGTAAAGTCGGGTCATGAAACACACTATATTAAAGAAAGATTAAGTAACCAATTTAATTGAGTAACGACATGAGGAATTTATTTACATGCTGCTTATTGTTGCTGTATATGTTGCCTGCCTGGGTGTACGGGCAGCAGAACAGAATAAGCGGGAAAGTGACGGACGCATTGACGTCGGGGGGGATACCTGGTGTCACCGTTATGGTAAAAGGGACATCGGCAGCCACCCAAACAGATGGAACCGGCAATTACTCCATTGAGGCAGCAGGAACGGATACGTTGATTTTCCGATCCCTCGGTTTTGCTACGCAGGAAGTGGCTATAGCTGGCCGCACATCGGTGGATGTTGTACTGGAGGACCAGGGCACCGAACTGGAAGAGGTGGTGGTCATCGGTTACGGTACTGCCCAAAAACGGGATTTGACCGGATCGATTGCTCGAGTGAGCGGAGCTGACATTGCAGATAGGCCGGCAGCAAATCCGGTGGCTTCATTGCAAGGACGCGTATCGGGCGTGCAAGTGACTAACTCTGGTAGGCCAGGGCAGGAGCCGGACGTACGAATCCGGGGTACGAACTCCATCAATAACGTGAGGCCCTTGTATGTGGTAGATGGTATCCTAAATGACAACATTGACTTTTTGAATCCGGCAGATATCGAGTCTATGGAAATCCTGAAGGATCCTTCTTCGTTGGCCATCTTTGGTGTACGGGGTGCGAACGGTGTCATTGCCATCACAACCAAACAGGCCAAGGCCGGTCAGCTTAACTTTAATTTTAACTCAACGGTAGGCTTCAAAAGTGTCGTAGACCGGATGGCGATGACGGATGCTGCGGGCTTCCGGATGCTTTATGATGAGCAACTGGCTAACCAGGGGTCTACACCGTTTAACTATAATGGCTGGACAGCCAATACGGATTGGCAGAATGAGATTTTTCAAACGGGGATGCTTAACTACAACAACATCAGCGTAAGCGGAGCCTCGGAAAAAAACAAATTCTATATGGGGCTGGGATATACCCTTGACCAGGGAATAATCAAGCATGAGCAACTGGATAAAATTACCGTTACCATCAACGATCAATTAAGCATAACCGATAACTTCCGGGTGGGCGTAAACTTAAATGCCTACCACGCTGACCTGCCTCCACCACAGGATATTATGGAAAGCGCGGTAGGTAGCGCATTGCGCGCAGCGCCTATCGCCCCGGTATTTAATGAAGAATATGGTCTGTATCACACCTTGCCGCTTTTTCAGCGGGCACAGATAAGTAATCCGTTGACGAATGTAGAGCTGCGGCGTGGTAACTTTATCCGCCATGAATATCGCGGCGTGGGAAGTGTATTCGGTGAGGTTGATTTTTTGCAGCACTTTACGTTCCGGGCTTCCTTCCTCGGGGACTTTGGTTTTAACAAGGATAGGTCATATACGCCGCTGAGGAATTATTACAATCCTGATTTGACGGGGGATGATAAAACCGATCGTGTAGGATTGCTCACCGATGTGAACCAAGGACAAAACAACATGACTAAATTGCAAACAGACTGGTTGTTGACTTACAAAAATACGTTTGGTGAACATTCCCTCACTGCGTTGGTTGGATATACAACGTATAGCACCCGTTTTGAAGGACTAACCGCAAGGCGCGGCCAGGGATCGGGTGATCCGATACCCAATGATCCGGATAAATGGTTTGTTGGCATCGGATCTACGGATACACAGGAAAGTAACGGCACCGCATGGGAACGGAGGACAATTTCTTACCTAGGTCGGGTGCTATACAATTACCAAGGTAAATATCTGCTCAATGCATCATTTAGGAGAGACGGAAGCTCAGCCTTTATCGAAAGTAATCCATGGCAAAACTTTGGATCTGTCGGCGCGGCGTGGGTGATAAGTGAGGAAAACTTCCTGTCGGAGGCGTCGTTTATTGATAACCTGAAAATTAAAGGTTCTTGGGGGGTGCTGGGAAATCAAAATACCGGTGATGATTATCGATATCCGATGTTTCCCTTGTTGGTTGCAAACAGCTCCGCTGTATTTGGAAACAATATTTTCCCCGGTTATGAGCCGCAATATATCCCTGATCCAAACTTGCAATGGGAAACTGTCACAGCTTGGGAAGCCGGTTTTGAGTTTACCGGTTTTGCAAGTCGGCTTACGATGGAAGCCAACTACTACAATAAACTGACGAGGCATATCATGGTGGAGGTGCCAGGTATTTTGGGCACGAAACCTGGACTTTCAAACCAGGGAACCATCAAAAACCATGGCATCGAATTAGCAGCTTCGTGGAACCAACAACTTAATGACGATTGGTCATTCTCGGTTGGGGCCAATCTAACCACCCTATCTAATGAAGTGACGTTCTTGGTGAATGAGGGCTATCAGATCTTGCGAAACGCTTCACGTACCACGGTAGGCTACCCGATCGGGTACTTCTATGGCTATGTCCACGATGGCATTTTTCAAAATGAAGCTGAGGTTGCCGCAGGTCCCACAAATGCTATGGGATCAGGCAACAACGTTTTTTTGCCGGGTGATATCCGTTATAAGGACATCAATGGCGATAACCGGATTGATGCCAGCGATAGGACAATGATTGGTAATCCTACACCCGATTTCATCTATGGAGCCAATATAAGCGTTACCTTCCGGCAGTTTGATCTCGGCGTGGAGGTGATGGGTGTACAGGGGAATGAAATTTTTCGTGATTGGAACCGTAATCAGTTTGCGCAGTTTAACTTCCAAGCAGATCGTCTGAACCGTTGGCATGGTGTGGGTACATCCAATTGGGAGCCGATACTGAATACATCGCGTGCCAACAACCGAGAGATATCTTCGTATTTTATTGAAGATGGTAGTTTCGTACGTATCCGGAATATACAGCTTGGCTATAACTTGGCCCAAGAAGTGGCAACACGGTTGCGGTTAAAGAACGTCCGGATGTTTGTCAATGCGCAAAATCCTTTCACGTTTGCTAAAAATACCGGATATACGCCGGAAATTGGAGGGTCTGCCATCCAATTTGGCGTGGATAATGGCACCTATCCTGTGCCCGCCATCTATACATTTGGTATTAACCTGAATTTCTAACCTACAGAGCTATTGAACATGAAAACGCAATATAAAAGAAAAAGATTGACTTACCTGGCACTGGGGATATTGTCTACAATCCTGGTAACCGCATGTGGAGAAGATTGGCTTGGTGGAGAGCCCCTTGGTAGATGGACCGAGGATGATATGCCTGCCGGTTCGTTGGAAGGACAGGTGTTTGGTATTTACGCTGGATTGCGGAGTGAAGGTACAAGTGGCCTTCCGTATGTGGCTATCCACAATATCCGGGCAGATGATGCCAATATCGGCGGAGGTGTCGGCGACGAGGCAGGAGCAGGGCCGATATTTGATGACTTTGGCTATCCGCTGGATTACTGGTTGATCAATAATTATTGGACCAATCATTACAGCTTGATTGCGCTGACCAACAACCTGATCAATGATGCAGATAGTCTGGAAAACCCAACGGAATTGACTGCTGTCAATGTCGGTGAGGCAAGGTTTGTCCGGGCGTTTGCCTATTTCAATTTGGTCCGCACATTTGGTGAAGTGCCGAAGATAGATTTCAGGATCTATACACAAGATCAAGCCATCGTACCCAAATCGAGCATTGCGGAGATTTACGCGTTGATTGATGAAGACCTGAACGCTGCCGTTGCCGTACTGCCCAATCGGTGGGAAGAACGGTTCAGCGGACGGATTACACGCGGCGCGGCGTTGGCTTTGCAGGCAAAAACGCATTTAGCGAGGGGGAGTTGGGGCGCTGCATTAGCTGCGGCTGAAGCGGTTATCTCATCTGGCGAATACGACTTAAGTGTCCCTTACGATATGATATTCCGGGAGGAAAGCGAAAACAGCAGGGAGTCTGTTTTTGAAATTCAGGCCCATTATACGCAAAATAATACGGGCCTAGGCATCACATTGGCTAGCAGGCAGGGTGTTCGGGGAGCAGGCGAGTTCGATCTGGGGTGGGGTTGGAATGTGCCCAATGAAATCTTATTGAGCGCATTCGAAGAGGGCGACCCGCGGAAGGATGTCACGGTACTTTATTCCGACAGTGTGAACGCGCCGTACGGCGAACGTATTCCCGGCGGACTTGAACGAGATTACTGGAACAAAAAGGTGTATACAAATCCATCGATCCGGAGATCCACCGGCAGTCGCCAAGGGCAATGGTTTAATTTTCGGGTGATACGGTATGCTGATGTGGTGCTCATGGCTGCGGAGGCCGCAAACGAAATGGGGAATACGGATTTGGCTTTGGAATACCTCGAACAGGTGCGGGCCCGTGCCAGGGGAGCGAATGTTGATATATTGCCGCCGGTGACTACACGCGATCAAGAGGAGCTTCGCCAAGCCATTCGGCATGAGCGACAGGTAGAACTGGGTATGGAAAACGAACGCTTCTATGATCTGGTCAGATGGGGTATAGACGTGGAGACGTTCCACGCGGCGGGTAAGACGAGCTATCAACCGCGGCATCGGTTCATCCCAATTCCGCAGGTCGAAATCGACCGTTCCGGTGGAGTACTTGAGCAGAATCCGGACTACCGGTAATCCTTGACAAGGACGGTGTTGGTAACATCCATCTGTCCTTTTTATTTAATTTTCTTAATCCGAATGAGAGTTTTGTTATCAATTGCGTTGTTTGGGCTGTTTCTCGCCTGTCATACAACACCTACAAATAATGAAGGGCAACCGACTTCACTATCCGACGATTCCCTGCTTACCCTGGTGCAACGCCAAACTTTCCAATACTTTTGGGAAGGTGCCGAGCCGGTGTCGGGTATGGCGCGAGAGCGTATCCATATCGATGGTGAATATCCGCAGAATGACGAGGATGTCGTTACCATCGGTGGCAGTGGCTTTGGCCTGATGGCACTATTGGTGGGTATCGAGCGCGAATTCATCACGCGGCAGGAAGGTGTCGAGCGATTTGAGCGGGTCATTGGTTACCTCGAAAAAGCCGACCGCTTCCATGGCGCTTGGCCACATTGGCTTGAAGGCCCAACGGGTAAGGCAAAGCCTTTCAGCAAAAATGACAATGGCGGTGATTTGGTAGAAACCGCTTTCATGGCGCAGGCGCTGATCTGCGTGAGGGAATATTTCCAGCAGGGCGATGAATACGAAAAGCAATTGGCTGCACGCGCCGATGCCCTCTGGAAAGCTATTGAATGGGACTGGTATCGCCAAGGCGGACAAAACGTGCTGTACTGGCACTGGAGCCCCACGGCGGGCTGGGCCGCCAACCATCCCATAAGGGGCTATGATGAATGCCTCATTACCTATATATTGGCCGCCTCTTCGCCGACCCACGGCGTCCCTGCTGAAGTGTACCATGAAGGGTGGGCCCGTGGAGGCGCTATTAAGTCAAATGCCGAACGTTATGGCCACCCGATTGAGTTGCGCCACAACGTCAGGGACAGCACGGGAGTAGGGCCGCTGTTTTGGTCGCACTATTCGTACCTCGGCCTCAATCCCAAGGGATTGAAAGACCGGTACGCCGACTATTGGCAGCTCAACACGAGTCATGCGCTTATCCATCGTGAGTATTGTATCGAAAACCCGAAGGGTTTCAAAGGGTATGGGCCCAATGCCTGGGGGCTCACGGCAAGCTATTCCATAAAGGGGTACGCAGCTCACAATCCCGACGAAGACTTGGGTGTCATTGCGCCTACGGCGGCGCTGTCTTCTTTTCCGTACACGCCCGAATACAGTATGGAGGTAATACGCTACTTGTATGAGCACTTGGGGGATAAGGTGTGGGGCAAATACGGATTTTATGATGCGTACAGCGAAACAGCCGATTGGTTCCCCCAACGTTACCTCGCAATCGACCAGGGGCCGATACCTGTGATGATTGAAAACTACCGCAGTGGGTTGCTCTGGAAACTGTTTATGGGGGCACCAGAAATTAAAGAAGGATTGAAAAAGCTGGGATTCGAAAGCCCGGAGATTTAATGGGTAGTTGGTGATCCGTGATCGGTGGTGAATGGTCGGTGAGCAGTGATGAGTGGTCAGAACACCGTAAGCTATAGGCATAACGCATACAGCATAAAAAGCATGAAACATCATTGGAAATATGGTTGGTTGGTTATTGGAGCTTGGTTGCTATGCAGCGGAACCATCCGCGCCCAGGTACCGCGCACGTACTGCAATCCGATAAATATCGACTATGGTTATACACCGATTCCTAATTTTTCGGAATGGGGGCGGCATCGCGCCACGGCTGATCCCGTCATTGTGAACTACAAGGGCGACTACTATCTCTTTAGCACCAATCAGTGGGGCTATTGGTGGAGCAGCGACTTGTCGAAATGGAACTTTGTGTCCAAGAAATTTTTGCGTCCGTGGAACGGGGATGTGTATGATGAGCTCTGTGCACCGGCTGTGGGAATCGTGGGCGATACCATGCTTGTATTCGGCTCTACCTATACGGACAAGTTTACCATCTGGATGAGTACCAACCCCAAGGCCAACGAGTGGCAGCCGCTGGTCGACTCGTTCGCCATAGGCGGCTGGGACCCGGATTTTTTTACAGATGATGATGGCCGCTTCTACATGTATAATGGTAGCAGCAACCGTTATCCACTTTACGGCATCGAATTGAACCGGCAGACCATGGAACCGATAGGCACCCGTAAGGAGCTATATCTGCTGGAAGACTGGCGCTACGGTTGGCAGCGCTTCGGCGAATACATGGATAATACCTTTCTCGACCCGTTTATCGAGGGGGCCCACATGACCAAGCACAACGGTAAGTATTACCTGCAATATGCAGCCCCGGGCACTGAGTTCAGCGGGTATGCCGATGGGGTGGCTGTTGGTGACAGCCCCCTGGGTCCGTTTGCAACACAGTCTGACCCACTGAGCTATAAACCTGGTGGCTTTTCGCGGGGCGCGGGACATGGGGCGACATTCCAGGATAACGATGGCAACTATTGGCATGTGGCAACCGTTGTCTTAGGCGTAAAAAATAATTTCGAACGGAGGCTGGGCATGTGGCCCGCGGGGTTCGATGCTGACGGTGTGATGTATTGTAACACCGCATTTGGGGATTATCCGCATTATCTGCCCGACGGACCTACTGATCATCTGCGGAGCAGGTTTACGGGCTGGATGCTGCTCAATTACAACAAGCCGGTGCAAGTGTCTTCCACCCTTGGCGCGGCGTATCCGGCAAACCATGCCGTGGATGAGAGCATGAAGACCTATTGGAGCGCCGCCAGCGGCGATAAGGGCGAATGGATACAAAGTGATCTTGGAGCCGTCAGTACCGTACACGCCGTCCAGATTAATTATGCCGATCAGGATGCAGATAGTGCCTATTTAGGTAAAATGCAGGGCATATATCACCAATACATCCTATCTTACTCGGAGGACGGCAAACGCTGGAAGATACTGGTAGATAAGAGCCAAAATGATACCGATGTCCCGCATGATTACGTGGAACTTGAGGCTCCGGTACAAGCGCGGTATATCCGGCTGGAAAACATACACATGCCTACCGGAAAATTTGCCATCAGCGGCCTTCGCGTGTTTGGGAGGGGGCAGGGCCGCAAGCCTGATTCGGTGGAGGATTTTATCGTCATGCGCACGGAAAAAGATAAGCGTAGTGCGTGGATCAAGTGGAGCCCCGTAGACGACGCGTATGCGTACAACATCTATACCGGCCTGGCACCGGATAAGCTGTACAACTGCATCATGGTGCATGGTGCCAACGAGTATTATTACAAGGCGATGGACAGCCAAAAGCCTTACTACTTTGCCATCGAGGCGATCAATGAAAACGGGGTGTCCGCGAGGAGTGAAGTAAAACGGGTTGAATAGAACAAACGACTGATGAAAAGGATTTTTTTGTTTTTGGGTATTTGGGGGGCGGTGGTTTTAGGATATGCCCAGCCCGGCAAACCGTATAATGTGGTGTTCATCTTGAGCGATGACCACCGGTATGACTTCATGGGATTCATGGACAAGGTACCCCATCTGGAAACACCCCATATGGACCGCATGGCGCGGGAAGGGGCGCACCTGGAGAATGCTTTTGTTTCTACTTCCCTCTGTTCGCCCAGCCGGGCGTCTATTCTTACCGGTCAATATGCGCATACGCATACCATTGTAGATAACAATGCGCCCATGCCCGAAGGGCTCACCTTCTTTCCGCAGTATATGCAGCAAAAGGGGTATAAAACTGGGTTTTTCGGCAAGTGGCATATGGGTAATGAAGGTGCGGGTAAACAGCCCGGGTTCGACCAGTGGGTGAGCTTCAGGGGGCAGGGGGTGTACTATTCGCCGACGTTCAATATCAACGGGGAGGAAGTGAAGCAGCCCGAAGGAAGCTACACGACCGATCTGCTGACCGAATATGCCATCGACTGGCTTAACAGCTTAGACAGCGAGCAGCCGTTTTTCCTGTACCTATCTCACAAGGGCGTGCATGCTGAGTTCGAGCCTGCCGAAAGGCACCGGGGGACTTATAAAGACATGCCGGTTGTGACCCCGCCTTCCATGTACCTGACCGCGACAGACAGTAGCATGCGGGTGGGTACCGAAACGCCTTACGATGGCCCGGTGAACCGGGAAGATATACCGGAATGGGTGCGCAAACAACGATACAGCTGGCATGGCGTGGATTATATGTACGATGGAGCGATCGTATTTGAGGATTTCTATCGCCAGTACTGCGAGACGCTCCGCAGCGTTGATGAGAGCATCGGCGCTGTTATCGCCTGGCTTGAGGAGCGGGGCCTCGCCGAAAATACACTGGTGGTTTACATGGGTGACAATGGGTTCCTTTTCGGTGAACATGGCCTGATAGACAAGCGGAACGCGTACGAGGCATCTATGCGGGTACCGCTGCTGGCCTGGTCGCCGAAATTGGTCAAGCCGCAAACGAAAATCAGCCAGATGGTGATGAATGTCGATATCGGTCCTACCGTCCTCGACTTGATCGGTATGGAAAAACCGGAGCAGATGCAGGGCTACTCTTTCCTGCCGTTACTGCAGGGTAAGTCTATCGAAGGGTGGCGCGATAAGGTGTATTACGAATATTATTGGGAATGGGCATTCCCGCAAACGCCCACTATCTTTGCCGTACGCACCGACCGATACAAATACATTTTTAACCACGGGCTATGGGATGCCAATGAGCTGTATGACCTGGATAATGATCCGTATGAAATGAACAACCTGATCCGCGATCCCCAGTCGCAGGAGATTGCCGGTCAGTTGAAGAAAGAGCTTTGGGACTGGCTGGAATCAACCGGCGGGATGCAGATTCCGCTGAAAAAAATTTATCAGAAGCGCATCGATCACCTGTATAGGGGGACTTACTGATGAAACGGGCAATCATCATAATGGCCTGTGCGGCGGCCTTGTCTGGCATCGCTCACGGCGTATTGGCACAAGCGTTGCTGCAGCGGACGTACTGCAATCCGCTGAATCTGGACTATGCATACGCCACGCGGTTTGACAGTCTGTCATACCGCTCGGGCGCAGATCCCACCGTGGTGGAATTCCGTGGTGATTACTATATGTTTGTAACCCGCTCCATGGGCTACTGGTACTCGCCCGACCTGCACAACTGGACGTTTGTCCGCCCGGAGAAATGGTATTTTGAGGGGTCTAACGCCCCCACCGCGCATAATTATAAAGACTCGGTTTTGTACGTGACGGGTAACCCCGCCGGCGCGATGGCCATCTTGTATACCGATAACCCCAAGCGGGGCGACTGGAAGGCTGTACCTTCCGTATTGACGCAGTTGCAGGACCCTGACTTGTTTATAGATGATGACGGTCAGGCGTACATGTTCTGGGGTTCATCCAATAAGTTTCCGATCCGGGCTAAGAAGCTCGATCGAACCAACCGCTTCATTCCGATGTCAAAGGAGGTATATGAATTGTTCAACCTGGATGGAGAGCGGCATGGGTGGGAACGTTTCGGACACAATCACAGCGATACGGTGCTCCGGGGTTATATAGAAGGAGCGTCCATGTTGAAAAGGGGCGGTAAGTATTATTTGCAATACGCAGCGCCAGGCACCCAGTTTGACGTGTACGGCGATGGGGTATACATCGCCGACGCGCCGCTCGGCCCATATAGGTATGCGCCCAACAATCCTTTTTCGTATAAACCGGGCGGCTTTATCAACGGGGCCGGCCATGGAAGTACGGTGGAAGGTCCGGCTGGACATTACTGGCATTTCAGTACGATGGCTGTGGATGTCAATATCGGCTGGGAACGGCGTATCGGGATGTTTCCCACTTATTTCGACGCGGATGGGTTGATGCACGCCAACACCGCCTACGGAGACTATCCGCATTATGCGCCGCATATTCCGGGCAAGATGGGAACATTTACCGGCTGGATGCTGCTGTCGTACCAAAAGCCGGTAACGGCATCTTCCCAGCTGGGGAGCTATGGGCCGGAGCACGTCACCGACGAACAGGTGAAAACATTTTGGGTGGCCGAAGACAACGGCGATACGCAATGGCTCCAGATCGATCTCCAGCGCGTGGCGGAGGTGCATGCCATACAGGTCAACTTCAACGACTATCAATCGGACCTTTACGGGAAGCCCGAAGGGCTTTTTCACCGTTATGCGATTGAAGGATCGGAAAATGGGCAGGACTGGCGACTGCTGGTAGACCGGCAAAACAGCTTCCGCGATGTACCGAATGACTACGTAGAGCTGGAGAACCCGGCGCACCTGCGGTATATCCGGTATCGCAACATCCATGTGCCTACGCCTTACCTTTCCATTTCCGGGCTGCGGATATTCGGCGTCGGTAGCGGCAAGAAGCCGGTCACCGTCAAAAACCTCGAGGTGGTGCGTGACACCGACCGGCGGGATGCACAGCTGACCTGGGATGCGCAGGAAAACGTGCAGGGCTACACGGTCAGATGGGGTATCGCGCCCGATAAGCTGTATAGTGCTTGGATGCTGTACGGGCAGCATGCCTTGGAGATCAAAGGGCTGACGGTGGATCAGCCGTATTATTTCACCGTGGAAGCATTTAATGAAAACGGAATTTCTGGACAAACAGCCGTAAAAGCGGTAGAGTAGCGAATAATATAAAATTTGTTAATACATGGCAACCATGAAAATATTATATAGTCAACAGTTTCGTTTTTGTATAGGCCTGATATGCCTGTCGCTGGCTATGAAACCAGTGTGCGCCCAACAAGCTCATAACGATATGGATCGCTTTGTCAGCGAACTGATGAGCCGGATGACCATCGAAGAGAAAATCGGACAGCTCAATTTGGTCACTGCGGGAGAGGCGGTGACCGGATCAGTGGTCAGTACCGACGTGGAATCCAAAATCAAAGAAGGAAAGATCGGCGGGATCTTCAGCATGAGCACCCCGCAGCGTATCCGTGCTGCACAGGAACTGGCGGTCAATCACTCAAGACTGAAAATTCCCATCATTTTCGGAATGGATGTTATTCATGGTTATAAAACGATGTTTCCGATTCCGCTGGGCCTTGCGGCTTCCTGGGATATGGAACTTATCCAGGAGACTGCACGCATTGCTGCCATGGAGGCTTCAGCTGACGGGTTGAACTGGACATTCTCACCCATGGTAGATATCTCGCGTGACGCACGCTGGGGGCGGATATCCGAAGGTAGCGGCGAAGACACCTACCTTGGGTCGCGCATTGCTGAGGCGATGGTACGGGGCTATCAGGGTGACGACCTCGCCGCTCATAACACGTTGATGGCGTGTGTTAAGCATTTTGCGCTATATGGGGCTGCTGAGGCAGGGCGCGACTATAATACGACGGATATGAGCCTGCACCGCATGTATAACGAATACTTGCCTCCATACAAAGCGGCTATCGATGCAGGGGCTGGTAGTGTGATGACCGCTTTCAATGACATCAACGGGGTGCCCGCTACAGCCAATAAATGGTTGATGACGGATGTGTTGCGCAATCAATGGGGGTTCACTGGGTTTGTCGTGACGGATTATACGGCAGTCAACGAACTTATTGACCACGGGTTAGGCGACTTACAGGAAGTGTCTGCCCTATCGCTGAAGGCCGGGGTGGAAATGGATATGGTGGGCGAGGGATTTCTGACTACACTGAAAAAATCGTTGGACGAAGGTAAAGTAAGCGCGGCCGATATCGATCGTGCCTGCCGGCTCGTATTGGAGGCGAAGTATAAACTCGGGCTGTTTGAAGATCCGTTCCGTTATATCGATGATAACCGGGCAAAGGAAGTGATTCTGAACGCCGAACATTTGGCCAAGGCGCGAACGGCTGCAGGAAAGTCGTTCGTGTTGCTGAAAAATGAGGGGCATGTACTGCCTCTTAAAAAGCAGGGGACGGTAGCACTGATCGGGCCACTGACGAATACCGGCGCCAACATGCCGGGCACGTGGAGTGTGAGCGCTGATCTGGAAAACACGCCTTCCCTGCTGGAGGGAATGCGTGATGCGTTGGGTAACCAGGTGAAGATTGTCCATCACCACGGGTCGAACCTGCTGGAGGATGCAGCGTATCAAGAGCGGGCCACGATGTTCGGGCGTACCATACCCCGCGATGAACGGCCTGAGCAGGAGGTGATCGCCGAGGCTTTGGCAGTCGCCGGACAGGCGGATGTGATCATTGCGGCCTTGGGAGAAAGTTCGGAGATGAGCGGCGAGAGCTCCAGCCGTACCGATATCAGCATTCCTGCTGTACAGCAACGGTTATTGGCCAAGTTGCTGGAGACCGGCAAGCCGGTGGTGCTGGTGCTGTTCACAGGACGGCCACTTACGCTTACCTGGGAAAATGAGCATGTGCCCGCCATCCTGAATGTGTGGTTCGGGGGTACGGAAACCGGAAAGGCCGTGGCTGATGTGCTCTTTGGGGATGTAAACCCATCGGGAAAATTGCCGGCCACGTTTCCGCAGCACGTGGGACAAGTGCCTTTGTACTACAGCCATAAAAACACGGGACGGCCATTGGCAGATGGGCAGTGGTTTCAAAAATTTCGCTCCAATTACCTCGACGTGAGCAACGATCCGCTTTATCCTTTTGGATATGGACTGAGCTATACGACGTTTGCCTACGGTGAGTTGACGCTCAGTACGACCGAGCTCCAGCGGGACGGTAAGCTCCAGGTCAGCGTGGATGTGGCCAATACGGGTGATTATGCCGGTGAGGAAGTCGTGCAGCTGTACATCCGCGATTTGGCTGGGTCGGTGACGCGTCCGGTCAAAGAGCTTAAGGGGTTCCGTAAGCTGCACTTGGCACCGGGGCAGTCGCAACAGGTCACCTTTGACTTGACGGAAGAAGATCTCAAGTTTTACAACGCCGAACTGGAATATGTTGCCGAACCGGGGGAATTTGCCGTGTTTGTGGGCACAAATGCCCGTGATGTGCAGGAAAAACGTTTCACGCTACAGTGATAAATAACGAAGACCGGACCTGTGGTGCGAGGTTACGGGTACGGTGCCCTTTTCCGGTGGTGTCTTCAACCAAGATGATTTCGCCGGGTTGGAATTGCCGCTTTTCGCCCGTAGAAGTTTCGATTTCCACGCCGATATCCAGCATCACGATGAATTGTCGCTGTGGCGCGTTATGAAATGTATAATCGTAACCGGCAGGAACCTTGCGGAAGATAATTTCCCGGACCGGATACCGCTCAGAAAGGTAGCCAATGGGACCCGCGTCGGTAAGGGGATACCTTATGGTTTCGAAGCGGCTATCACCCTTTTCATCCGTATATAAGCGAGTGACGTCAAACGTTTCCATCGTTGGGCTGTTTTTCCATTAAATGATTCCATTCGGGGTGCCGCTTCAGGTATGCCTGCACATAAGGGCACAACGGTATCAATAGTTCGCCGTTTTGCTCGATGTGGGTAAATACCTTGCTTACCAGCGAGGCGGCTACGCCACGGCCTTCCAAGGTTGCGGGCACCTCCGTGTGGACAAGGTATACCCGTTTGCCATGTTGTTTATAATCGATGAAAGCCACTTGGCCGTCTATCGTTAGCTGGTATTGACGTTGTGTTTCATCTTTTACGATGGGCATTTGTTGTAGTTCCATAAATATAACGTTGAAATGTCAGGTCAAAACAAATTCATTCGCCAGCAATGTTTCATCAGCGCTGATACTATGCGGCTTCTGGGGATAAATTTCCATTTTGACATCGGCCCCCATTTCACGGAGGACAACGACACTTTCTCCAATTCGGTACAGTGGTACATGCGGGTCGTTGTCCCCGGCGGTGATCAGGATGGGGGTGCCGTCGAAATTGCCCTGATAAATGGCCATATTCAGTGTTTCGCCAATAAGCCCGCCGGTAAACGCTATCACGCCGCCATACCGCTTGGCACGGCGTGCCACGTATTCTAATGTAAGGCAAGCTCCCTGTGAAAAGCCGACGAAATAAAGCTGATCGGGAGTGATGCCGTGCCCGGCAGCTTCCGCAACCACTTCATCCAAGAGGGCAAGCCCCGAGTCCAAAGCAGGTTGGTTGTTGGCTACCGGTGCCAGAAAGCTATAAGGATACCACGAGTTGTTGGTAGCCTGGGGAGCTAACAACAGCGCGTCTTCGACGTGTAGGTGGCGCTGCAGGGAGAGAATGCCTTGTGCAGTGCTGCCCCGTCCGTGGAGCAGCACTACGGCTTTTTTGGCGTGTGCAGCCAATTTGCCAGTTTGTATGATTTGTTTTTCGTGCGTGTACATAGCAGATTAATCTAATTGCGGTAAAACTTGCTCAATCCGCTTGCGGTACCCTTCATATTGCGACGGCAATTTGAGTCCGCTGCCAAGCTCCGCTACGGTTTCATCCGTGGCGAAACCCGGATTGTCCGTGGCAATCTCAAACAATACGCCGCCCGGTTCACGGAAGTAGAGCGAATAAAAGTAATTGCGGTCGATTTTCTCCGTGATGTTGAGTCCTTGGGCGATGATCTTTTCCCTGAAGTGCATCAATGCAGCTTCATCCTTGACCCGGAAAGCGACGTGATGGACGGAACCGCCTGCAACGAGCCCCACGGCTTCGCCGGGAGCCTCGACGATGTCCACCAACGCCGCATGCGCTACCGTATCGGTAATAAAACGGTAGCGGTTTACCTCCTGTTGGAGGAGACGATAACCGAATATCTCAGTCAAGATACGTGCAGTGGCGTCCATCTTGGTGGTGGTGATGGTGATGTGGTGGAATCCGCGCGTGGCGTGGTCGGCTTTTACTTCGTCAGTTTCCCAAGGTGTACGGGTATCCGTTTTTTGGGGAACGGTGAGTTCCAGCTTCAGGCCATCGGGGTCGATGAACGAAAGGTACTGTTCGCCGAATTTTTCAGCGACGTTATTATAAATAATGTTGTTGGCGTCAAGCCGTTGCCGCCAAAACTCAAGGCTTCCTTGGGGTACTGCATAACCGATTTCGGTGACTTGCTGGGTGCCGCGGCGACCTTGGCGCACGCGGTTACCCCACGGGAAAAAAGTGAGGATGGTACCCGGCGTACCCACTTCATCACCGAAATAGAAGTGATACGTCTCGGGGTCATCGAAATTGACGGTTTTCTTGACCATCCGTAAGCCTAATATACGGGTATAAAAATCGTAGTTACGTTTGGCGTCCCCCGCGATGGCGGTGATGTGGTGGATGCCCAAAATGCTGTTGTCCATGATATTATCCTTTCTTTGTTGATGCAAAAATAGAAAGGTCATATCCCCTGCACATTAACCTATGACAAGAAATGGCCTTGTGTATTTAATACAAATAATTGTTATGTTTGATTCAACAAACAATAAACTTAACGATGTTTGCTGTCATTAACGATTATGTAAGCCGCTGCGCAAACTTTTCGCCGGACGACCTTGCGGTATTCAACAGGTTATTAAAAGCCAAATCAGTGAAGCGAAAGCAGTTGCTGCTACGGCAGGGCGAAGTTTGTGATTTTGAGGCGTACATCGTAAAAGGGTGCATCCGTACTTATTATATCGACGAAAATGGCAGCGAAGTGATTTTGCAGTTTGCTGTTGAGGATTGGTGGGTAAGTGACATCGGGAGCTTCCATGAACATAAACCCAGCCTCCTGTATATCGAAGCCATGGAGGATAGCGAGCTACTGACGCTTAATCCATCGCGCAAAGAAGAATTATTGGCAAAGGTGCCCAAATTTGAGCGGGTTTTTCGGCTCATGGTGCAACGCCATCTATCTGCTCTGGAGCATCGGCTGATTCGCACGATTGCCCAAACGGCAGAAGAGCGGTATCTGGAGTTTGTCCGGCAATACCCCAAAATCGTGCTGCGTGTACCACAACATTATATCGCATCTTACTTGGGGATGACGCCTGAATTTTTAAGTAAGGTAAGAAAGCGGTTGGCTACACGTAAAGACTAAAAGCGGCGTAAAAGTTCCCAGCCTTTACACCGCTTTTGTCAAATAAAAAATAAACAAATAGGTTTATAATTGGTTAGCAAATTTTTGTCCCAGTTTTAAGACGTGGAAGTCTATCATCAATTTATGTTTACAATATCGAGTAATTCACGATTCACTTACCTTTTTGATTTTCCCAAAAGCAACTGAATCAATACCATTTTCCCCTGTTATGGCTACAAACGTATGAATATAAATTATTACCGCAAAGGTTTTTTTTAAAAATAAGTGAGTAAACACTCACAATAATTTGCTTTATCCTTTTAGCAGGGCATTGCAAAAAAGCGCAGTTTTATGCTGCGCTTTTTTGTATTGGATGAAATATCTCCTAATCCATCAACGGAACGCCCGCTCGTCAAGGTGTTTTTCCATATCAAGCAAATCGATGCCGCGCTCCCACCAATCAGGCGCCGGCTTGCCTTTGAGGTGATGGTCAAAAAATTCAAGCATCCGTACGGCATAGTCTTTTTTATTGGGATCTTTCGCGATACCGTGATTTTCGCCTTTATACGTAATCATCACCACGGGCTTATTAAGCCTGCGTAAACCATTGTAATATTCGATGCCCTGCGTGTAATCTACCGCGCCATCTTTATCGTTATGGAGCAGCAGTAACGGGGTTTGCACTTGTTTGATGTGAAAAATAGGCGAATTGCGGGTGAATGCCTCCCAGTTGTCCCAGTAACCAGGAGTGAGCCTGCCTTGGCTGGCTTCGAATATGGGCTGGTTGGTGCTGCCGCTGTTCCAATAAATGAGGCTGTACATGCTAATCATGTTGGTGAGCGGTGCGCCGGCTGCCGCTGCTTTAAAGATGTTGGTCTGCGTGATCAGGAATGAGGTTTGATAACCGCCCCATGAGTGCCCGTGTATGGCTACGTTATCACTATCGACAATGCCTGTAGCGATGGCTGCCTTGACTGCAGGAATTACGCAAGCTACGGCTGACATACCCGGGTCATTGAGCTTATATTTGATGTCGGGCATCAGTACCGCATAACCATTGCTGGTATACACTGTCCGATTGAAGCCGCCGCCAGGGTAGGCGGGCATGGCATAGCTGTTGAGGCCCTGGGTGAGCCGCTCGTAGATATAGGTGATGGTGGGGTAACGCTTGCCTTCCTCATAGCCTGCGGGCAAGTATAAAGCAGCCTGGAGGGTGTCTCCATGATCACTTACGTAATTAATCAGCCTTACACCGGATGACCAGGCGTAGTGTTTTTGGTCAGGGGTGTTTTCGGTCAGTTGGGTGGCGTTGGCGAGGTCGGGAGCGGAGCTCACCAGCCATTCTGGTGATTTGACGCTGTTTTCTTTTGTAAACGTAAATACCGGTTTATCTTCGGCTTTTTGTAGGCCGCTGTAGCCGTGGTCATCCATAAACAAAAGCTGCAAGCTTGTTTTGCCTGCCCCCAGCAGTGCGATGCCGCTTTGTTTCGTGGCATCGTTGAACACAGCGAAGTACTGCGGTTTTTTTAAGTCGATCGCTTTGTCATTCGGATAAATGCGATAGGCACCCGCTACCTGCGTCTTGGTCTGTTTCCAATTGTCAGACAATGATAGGGCGTGTTTGCCGTCGGCGGTGATACGCCAAAGGTCATAATTGTCGCGAATAAAAACAAACTTCGAATCTTCCGACCATCCGAAATGAGGCGTGGCCGGTTTGGTGACGTTATGGTCATCCTTTTCATTCACAAACGACGCGTCGACTTGCGCGGTGAGTGGGTAGGTCTGCCGGGTGGTGAGATCAATCGAATAGAATGCGCCGTCTTGATAATAGCTAATCAGCTTACCGTTCGGTGCAAAGGGAATCCCTCGTGCGGCAGACTGGTAGTATTTTTCGAGCAACAGGGTTTTTTCGCCGTTTTTAGTGTCAATCAGGTAGAGGTCGACGTAACTTTGTCCATCCAAGCTGTTGCTCCATTCGTAAGGCGAATAATCGTAGCCCAGCGCATACAGCTGCTTGGGGCCTATGGTGACGTTTCGCATGGTGCTGTCTGCCAACTGGATGAAGCGGTTGTCTGCCAGACGATATGCGGCGGCAAAGCTGAAATTTTTGTCGCGTTGCTGCTGTACCTGCTGGGCTGATTGCAGGCGTTTATCCTGCCAATTCCAAATGATCACGTCTGGTTTTTCAACATCCGCTTTGTCTTTAGGTTTGGCCGCTGTCGCCGTTTTGCCCGCTTGGGAAGTGTCTGCCTTGGCGATTACTGCGGAGTCGGCCTTGATGCTGTCTTTGCTGGCTACCGAATCCGCGTTGCCAGGCCCGTCCGCTTTGCCGGCTTTCTTCTCCAGCTTGGCGATGCCGAAGAAAAGCGTGCTCAGATCGTCAGACCAAAACACATCGCCATGCTCACTGATGCCTTTCCCTTTGGGGAAGTGTTCATCATCGATACCCGAGTAAATGACCTTTGCGGTATGATCGCCGTTGATGCGGCTGATGCCAATGACACTATATACAGGAGTCTTATAAGCTTCGTCTTTCTTGGCTTTGAGCAACGCGAAGGCAGTGCCTTCATCGTTCCAACGGATACGGCTGTAGGAGGCCTTGTCATTGTCAAGAGCTGTGGTAATCCCGGTAGCCATATCGCGTAAGAAGATGCCGTTGCCGTTTTGCCCGTTGGCATCCACGGTGTACGCGAGGTAGTTGCCCGTTTTATTAAACGCATAGGCTGATACATTGCCCAGGTTGAAGCTCTTCTCGGTCGCTAGATGATATAACAGTAGGTCTGTGCCTTTAGGGGCATCATCGCCTTTTGGTGCTCCGTCCGGTGCGGCAAAGCTAACGGCTATCCAGGCCGGCTGCTCGCCGGAAAAACCGAAGTCTTTGATTTTTTCAAAGACCACCTTTTGGGTATCCGGCAACGAAATAACGTGCAGTTTGCTGTAGAGGGGTTTCCGTGCTTTTTCCGCTGCCTTGGCTTCGGCGCGTTTAGGCGACTCGCGAAATGCGGCATATTTTCCATCGCGGCTAAATACGGCCGTAGTTGCGGTGCCCCCTATGGCAAAATCATACCGCAAGGTATCCTGGGTATGGCGCAAGACGAGTTTTAGATCGCCTTCCGTAGGTCCATCTACCCATGCCAGCCACTGGCCATCGGGCGATAGGGCCGTGTTGTAAGGGCGTATGTACTGCCAGGCGGCGATATCCTGCCACGTCAATGGGGGTTTTTCTTGGGCACGTATTCCGATAGTAGAAAATGCGGCCACGAAAAGGAAAAGGGAAAGCAGTGTTTTCTTCATTGTGCTACGGTGAATTTGGTGTTACTTGTAATGTGTAGGCTAAAATATCGCTTTTTGCCAGTTCTTTTGCAAGAAATGCAAATTTTTGATATCGTTTATTTACGGCCGCTTATTGAATGCCAAGCATTTTGCATAAGTTTGCCCTTGAAATGAAGATTTGGCAAAAAAATACCGACGTAGATCGTTTCGTAGAGGCATTCACGGTGGGCAATGACCGCGAACTCGATTTGCAATTGGCGGCTGCGGATGTCTTGGGATCATTGGCACATACCCGCATGCTGCATACCATTGGGTTGCTGGATAGCCGGGACTTGGCTGCGGTGCAAGATGGACTCAAGGCGCTGTACCGTGAGGTCATAGCCGGTGACTTTTCCATTGGCGAACATGTGGAAGATGTGCATTCGCAGGTGGAGCTGCTGCTCACACAGCGCATCGGCGATGCAGGGAAAAAAATCCACAGTGGCCGCTCCCGCAACGATCAGGTTTTGGTGGATCTGAAGCTTTTTTTCCGTACCGAAATCGAACGCATGGTCAAAAATACGGGGGACCTGTTTAACCGGCTTGTTTCGTTGAGCGACAAATACCAATCGGTGTTGCTGCCGGGTTATACCCACCTGCAGATAGCCATGCCGTCTTCATTCGGGCTTTGGTTTGGTGCCTATGCCGAGAGCCTGGTAGACGATATGGAGGTGATGCTGGCCGCTTGGAAAGTATGCAATAAAAACCCCCTCGGCTCTGCCGCTGGCTATGGATCGTCGTTTCCGCTTAACCGGAGGCTGACCACGGAATTGCTTGGATTTGAAACCCTCAATTACAATGTGGTGTATGCGCAGATGGGGCGCGGAAAGACCGAGCGTATACTGGCACAAGCGATGAGTTCGGTAGCGGCCACCCTGGCCAAACTGGCTATGGATATCTGTCTGTACATCAACCAAAATTTTGGTTTTATAGGCTTCCCGGACCACCTGACTACAGGTTCCAGCATCATGCCTCATAAGAAAAATCCAGATGTGTTCGAATTGGTAAGGGGCCGGTGTAATAAGATACAAGCGTTGCCCAACGAAATAGCCTTGATGACGACAAACTTGCCGTCCGGCTACCACCGCGATTTGCAATTGCTCAAAGAAAATCTTTTTCCTGCCTTTAAATCCCTAAATGAGTGTTTGGAGATTACGGCGTTTATGCTGGACCATATCCAAATCAAAGACGATATACTGGCAGACCCCAAGTACGATTACTTATTCAGCGTGGAAGTGGTAAACGATGAAGTGCGGAAAGGCATTCCGTTTCGTGAAGCTTACCGCAACATTGGATTAGCCATTGAGGCGGGTACGTTTAAACCGCAAAAAGCCGTCAATCACACACACGAAGGCAGTATTGGTAACCTTTGCAATGCTGAAATCCAACAGGCCTTTGACGCGGTGGTCACAGCATTCGGATTCGAGCGGGTAAACGAAGCTCTACGTAAATTGGTGGACTGAATCAACCGTGCTCGCGTGCATTCAGACCGTGCTCTTTGAGCAGTTGCAATAGTTTGTCCACATCGATTGGTTTGGCGATGTAGCCATCGGCTCCGGCCTCCAAGCATTTCTCCCTATCGCCGCGCATCGCTTGTGCGGTGACGGCAATCACGGCTAAATGGGCATACCGGCTATCGCCCTTGATGGCTGTGAGCGTTTGATTGCCATCCATGTCGGGCATCATCATATCTAAAAGCACCAAATTTATCTGGGGATGATGTTTTAATAATTCCAAGCCTTCCGCTGCGCTGGTAGCCGACAAGCAGGGATAGCCTTTTGTTTTCAGCGTGAGTGCCAGCGCAAAAATATTCCGGGCGTCGTCATCAATAATAAGAATTTTCTTTTCCATGGCAATCGCTATGTGGTTCTGTCATACAACCATACCCTCAGTAAGGAAGTCAGCTGGTCGATATCTACCGGTTTCGAGATGTAGTCCGATGCTCCCGCCGTAATGCACTTTTCGCGGTCGCCGAGCATCGCTTTGGCCGTTACCGCGATTACGGGCAAATCCTTGAATTGCGGGTGTTGCCGTATTTTCGTGGTGCTTTCATAACCATCCATGTGCGGCATCATCATATCCATCAGCACAATGTCTGTCTCGGGATGGTTTTCCAATTGTTCCAATGCTTCTACCCCATCGGTGGCCGTTACCACATGCATTCCTAAATTTTCGAGCGTTTTGGTCAATGAAAAAATGTTGCGCACATCGTCATCGGCTATCAGTACGGTTTTCTTATGCAAGACATCTTTCATTTGGAGTTGCAGTTTGCCGGTTTTCGCCAGGTTTTCTTTCTGCGATTCTACCAAATGTAAAAAGATAGCGACTTCGTCGATAATCCGTTGATAGGAATAGGCCGTTTTGACGACGATGGAATCGGCATATTGCTTAATGCGGAATTCTTCCGCGGGAGATAGGCTTTTGCCGGTAAACACAATGATGGGTACGTCTTCCAGCCCAGGGTTTTGCCGCACGGTTTCTAACAAGTCGTAGGCATTTTTGTCCGGTACGCCCATATCCAGAATGACGCAGTCTGCCTCATTCTTTAAAAGGCTGTCGACGCTGTCGTTTATCGAGTGTCTCACACTAGACGAGATCTTAAATGACTCAAGGAAGTAGGCTAATGCTTCGGCATGTTTGGTGTTTTCTTCAACGATGAGTACTTTTTTCGAACCCTTTGCCAGTGCCTTTTCCAGCTTCCTGAACATTTCCTGCATATGTTCAAGGGCCATGGGTTTGCTGAAAAATTCGACCGCTCCATGTTGGCGGCTTTCTTTCTTTGCTTCCAGCGAAGACATGATGTGTACTGGTATATGGCGGGTTTCGGTATTTGATTTCAATTCTTCCATCACCTGCCAGCCATCTTTCACGGGCAGTTTGATGTCGAGTAGAATTGCCAGGGGTTTATACCGAAGGACCAGTTCCATGACTTCGTCTCCTCGTACGGCAACAATTCCCCGGTAATGTTGGCTGCGGGTAAAGCGGAGTAGCTCTTTGGCAAATGCGGTATCGTCTTCGACGATTAGGATGACCTTATCCACGGGTGTTATACGGCTCCGGTCATCCGGTATCGGCTGGGGAATGACCGATTCGATATGTCGCAAAGGAGCCGGGTCTGCGGGTTGTGCAGCTTCGTAGCTATCAACGGCGGGGTTGGGCGCACCTGTTTCTTGCGCTATTGGCTTGGCAACAGGAACTGTCAGTGTGAAGATGCTTCCTTTTCCGAGCTCGCTGCTCACGTCAATATCACCCCCGAGTAGCCGAGCCAGTTGGCGGCTGATGGAAAGCCCGAGTCCTGTGCCGCCATACTTGCGCTTTGTTGAGCCATCTGCCTGCGTGAAAGCTTCAAACACCTGCCAAAGCTTTTCGCTGGGAATGCCCACCCCGGTGTCTTCCACGGTAAACTCCAGCCAGTCTTCGTCTTTAGCCTTGGTGTTTACGGTTAATTTGACATGGCCTTCGGAGGTAAATTTCAATGCGTTGGAAAGCAAATTCTTCAATATCTGCTCCAGTTTCATCTTGTCAATCTCCAAGGTGAACGCTTGCGGCATTGCGTTAATGACCTGCAATTCGAGCTTTTTGTCGTTGGCTACCGGAATGAAAGTGCTTTCCATGTTATCAAGCACCTCAGCGACGTGTACGGTGGTGTATTCTACATCCATCTTGCCCGCCTCGATCTTGGAAAGATCAAGTAGTTCGTCAATCAGTTGCAAAAGGCCGTTTCCAGAGTTGTAAATGACCGAAGCTGATTCCTTTTGGTCGTCGGTCAGGTTCTGCTCGCTGTTTTCAGCGAGGTAGCGAGAGAGCAGCAAAATGGAGTTGAGCGGTGTACGTAATTCGTGCGACATATTGGCCATGAACTCGGTCTTGTATTGCGTGCTGAGTTCGAGCTCCTTGGCTTTTTTCATGATTTCCGCATTTCGCTCACGAATGATGCGGTTACGCTCTTCCAGATCGAGGTTGTTTTGTTGCAATTCTTCCTGCTGCACCCGCAACTCTTCTTCCGACGCTTGCAACCTTTGCGCATGGGCCTCCAACTCTGTATTCAAGTTCTCCAATTCGCTGTGCTGCGCTTGCAGTTCCTCTGCCTGCGTTTGGGTTTCTTCCAAGAGCTCCTGGAGCTTTTTGCGGCTTTGTGCGCCATAGATAGCCGTGCCGATGTTCTGGGCGGCTGCATTGAAAAATGCCAGCTCGTTGGGGGTAAATGGATCCAGCGCAGCCAGCTCGATTACGCCGATGACCTTCCGTTCATGGAATATCGGAAAGGCAATCACACCGCCCGGCTTAATTGCTCCCGTAGCGTGCGAAATGACCACCGCCTCCGCATTGATTCCGTCCAGTACCATCGCCTTTTGGCTAAGCATGCACTGCCCAGCAATACCCTCACCCGGTGCGATGCTGGTGACCTTGTCCGGTTGGAGCGCATACCCACTTTCAAGGAAGAGCGTATCACCATTGATAAGATAAAGGGCTCCGGCCTTGCTGTCCGTGTATTCAGCCAGGAAATTGATGATATCGGTGCAGATGGTATCCACCTGTTTTTCGCCGACCATCTTTTCGTTTAGCTCCGCCACGCCGCTTTGTAACCATTCATTATTTTCAAGCCGTTCAAAAGATAGGGCAAGGGATTCGGCCATTCGGTTGAGCGAGCCTGCTAAGCTGCCAAGGGCATCTTTTTCCTCGTCGTTTATCCGGATGGTGTAATCTCCTGCTGAAATTTGAGCCGCAATGCCTTGTATCAAATCGATACGTTGTTGCATCTCCCATTCTTTTTGTTCCAGCTGCAGCGCCATGGCCCTGCGCACAGCCATATCGCGCACGATTCGTATGTAAAAAACCACGGCGACCAGAATGGCCAGTAGTGCCGCCAGCACAATCACGCCGGGTGTATATGTGGCAAATCGGTTTTGTACGGTGGTACGGGTATCAAGCAGGCGGTTTTCTTCACTGATCATTTGATCGGCCAGTGTATGAATGTTTATCATAAAGGTCCGGCCCGCCTCCATGTCTTCCGTGTTGATTGCACCGGTCTTCTGCTTGGTTTCTATCATTGCGTTCATGCGGGCAATGCGCAAACTGAGTGTTTCTTTCAGTTGCCGTCCGGTCTCCTGTTGGGCAGGATTGTCGCGGGTGAGCTGCAGCACCTGGTCGATGTATTCATGGGCCTGTCGACAGGCCGTGGAATAGGGATCCATAAAGAGCAGATTCCCGGTAAGCAAATATCCACGTTGTGCCGATTCGGCTTCCCGTATACTGGATATCGTTTGGCTGATTATCCGGGTCACCTCGTGGGTCCGGCGTACTTCTTCCGAACTATGCAGCAACCTGTCAATACAGATGTAAGAGATTACGGAACTGATTATCAGTAACAAAATCGATAAGCCAAAACCAGTTTTTAGATTAGCGTTTGCTTTACTATACATAACTAGGAAGTTTGGGGTGGTGGTGTATTAACGGTTATCCTTGCAGATGCAGGCAAGGTGAAATAAAAGGTGGAACCCTTCTCCAACTGGCTTTCTACACCGTATTTTCCGCCATGGAATTTGACGATCTCCGCACAGAGATAGAGGCCCATTCCCAAGCCGCGGTATTCGGCGCTTGACTGTTTGGTTCGGTAAAATTTCGTGAAGAGATTGACTTGTTCTTTCTTGTCTATGCCAATCCCATGGTCTTTCACACTGATTCGGATTTCGTTGTCTGGGGTCTCGCAGGCATCAAGGTGTATTTTTTCCGTTTCGGGCGAGTATTTCGCGGCATTGGACAGATAATTAAGAATAACCTGCTCCAGCCGCAGTGCATCTCCCCGGACCACGATGTCTGCGTTTCCGCTTCGAATCACCTCACGCTCGGGGTTGCTTTGTTGGAAAATATCGAGCACATCATCCAACAATTGGTTGAGGTTAAATTCGGAGAGGTTGAAATCTAACCTTCCCGATTCCATCTTGGCAATATCAAGCAGCTCGGTCATCATGTGGTTTAGCTTATCCACCTGGTTATTGGCTTTATTGATAAACTGTAGCGCTCTGGCGATTTTGTTGTCATGGATGGCCACGCCGGCAAGTTGGATATACGCTTTCACGGAGGTCAGCGGGGTTTTCACCTCATGGCTTGCCATTCCGATAAACTCGTCTTTCTTCTCTTCCGCCCGGATGCGGTGCGCTATTTCGTTGCGTAATTCCTGCTGCGTACGGGCCAGCTCCTTCGCTTGTTCTTGGAGCTTGATAAACATTTTTATTTTAAGTACGAGGATGTCCGGGTCGATCGGTTTCACCAGGTAGTCATGGCCACCGGAGGTGTATCCCTTGGTGATGAAAGCTTTACTGACATTTACCGCAGAGAGAAAGATGATTGGCAGTTCGCTGGTTTTACTAATACCCGAGATGGCTTCAGCAACTTCGAAACCGTCCATGCCTGGCATCTGCACATCGAGTATTACGAGCTGATAATCATTTTTTAGTACTTTTTTCAAGGCTTCTTCCCCTGACGATGCTGTATCCACTTCGAAGCCCTGCGCTGTCAGAATCTTCTTTAGTGCTTTAATGTTTTCAATTTTGTCGTCTACGATTAATATCATCGTGTAAAGCTACTTGACTACTGAAAATCGATATATCGTTTGAGATTCAAATACGTGTCCGGGTAAAAGTAATGTGGTTGGGAAATCCAACTGGTTGGGTGAATCCGGAAAATGTTGGGTTTCCAAGCAGAATGCCCCATGTTTTTCATAGGGGTTTCCTCGTTTTCCTTTGTCTTTGCCTGTGAGAAAATTGCCGGTATAAAACTGGAGCCCCGGTTCGGTCGTCAGTACTTCAAGGTTGATGCCCGTGACCGGCGACCGCACCGTAGCTACCGGGCGCTTTTTAGCCAGTGCTTCCGTATCCAAGATATAATTATGATCGTACCCTCCGTTGCCTTTGATTAATTGATCGTCGGGCTGCATGATGTCTTGCCCGATGAGCTTAGGCGTCCGGAAATCAAAGGGTGTGTTTTCCACGGGTGCCGGTACACCGGTAGGGATTTGATGTTCATCTACCGGAAGGTAATTGGCCGCTTGTATTTGCAAAATGTGATTGTGTATGTCGCCGTTTCCTTCTCCGTTGAGGTTAAAATAGGCGTGGTTGGTTAGGTTGATGACGGTAGGCTTATCGGTCTGCGCCCGATAGCTGATGATGAGTTCATTGTTGTCCGTCAATCGGTATTTGACCATGACGGAAAGTTTGCCCGGGAACCCCTCTTCGCCATCGGCGGCTACGTAATAGAAATCGGCCTTTTCTTTGTAGACGATGCGCCTGTCCCATATTCGGCTGTGAAATCCGTTGGCGCCGCCGTGGAGGGCGTTTGCGCCATTGTTCGGTTCGATATAGAACGTTTCACCGTCGATGGTAAAGCGCCCGTTGGCAATGCGGTTTGCAAATCGGCCCACCGTCACGCCGTGGTATTGTTCGTCTGCTGCAAGGTAGCCCTTAATGCTGTCAAAACCCAATACGACATCGGTGGGATTGCCGTGTTTATCGGGTACAAGCAAGCTCACGATACGGGCACCGTAATCAGAAAGTGCTACGGCCATCCCACGGCTGTTTTCCAGCGTGATAAGGTGCGTGTTTTTGCCCGAGATCTGATGTTCGAAGTTACGTGCTTTGGGCAGTGTATAATGAGTCATGGTTTGATCTGTTATGTTGAAACGCTTATCCGGTTATTACGCTGGTACCTGCTGATATATTGGCGACATAAACGTGTGCTGCGTATCCGGTCTTTGCCGTATAAGCATTGGTAACAGCAGCGATCACCTCCTCAACCCGGTCTGCGCTCACCAAGTTGATGGTGCAGCCGCCGAATCCGCCGCCCATCATCCGGGCGCCCAATACCGCTGGATTGTCCCGCACAAGGTCTACCAGAATATCCAGTTCGTCACAGCTCACTTCATACAGGTGCTGGAGCCCGTCGTGGGTCTCGAACATACGCCGGCCAAATGACTCAAAGTCGTTCTGCTTCAGGTCCTCGCAGCCATCTTGTAGTCGCTGTATTTCCGTTACTACGTAATAACACCGGTTGTACACCACCCGGTCCACAGGCTTTACATATTGGTCAAGCTGCGCGAGGGTAGCGTCACGCAGGCTTTTCACTTCGGGGTGGTGCTGTTGGATAAGTGACAGTCCATATTCGCATTGTTCCCGGCGTTCGTTGTATGCCGATGAAGCCAGGGAGTGTTTGACCTGCGTGTCAAACAATACGATCCGCAGATCAGGATTATTAAACGGAATGTACTCGTAGGAGAAGTCAGCACAATCCAATTTGATTAATCGTTGTTCTTGTCCGAATACACTTGCAAATTGATCCATCAATCCGCATTTGACGCCGACAAATTCATTTTCGGCAGCTTGCCCGATAAGCGCAATATCCAGCCGTTGGATGCCTAATGCAAACAGTTCATTGAGCGCAAAAGCGGTGGCACACTCCAAGGCCGCAGAAGACGAAAGGCCAGCCCCCTGAGGAATATCGCCGCCAAATACGAGGTTAAACCCGTGCAACGGATACTCGCGTTGTTGCAACTGCTGCACGACGCCCAAAATATAATCTGGCCAAAGCAGCGGCGAGCGTTCAATGGTGGCCAGCGTTGAGGAATATGATTGGTCCTGATCCAAGGCATGCAGCCGTATGGCGCCATCATTCCGTTTTCCGACAGCGACGATGATGTTTTTATCTATAGCGGCGGGGAGCACCAACCCATTGTTGTAGTCGGTGTGCTCGCCGATGAGATTTACGCGGCCCGGCGACCGGACGATGAGTGGCGTGTCGTTAAAGAGCGCTTGGAATTTCTCATATACTGAATCTTGTAAGGAAGTTACTGCTGTGGTGTTCATTAGCGTTTATAAAAATCAAGCGTCTAAAGTACGAAAAAAAATGGATGGGTCAAGGATGGAAGCCTGCGAAGCAGGGCAACCGCAAAAAAACAGCAGCGGATTAGCTCGCCCTCGGGCGTCGTTAAAGCAGCGCTTTCCGCCATCCTGAAGTCTTCGATGCGATGTCCCGTGGCAGCCTAACTTCAGGCACATTCTCCATACCGATGACTTAAGTCAACCTTACTCCAAATTTACCTAAAACAGTATATCAATATGAATATAAGTTGCCTTTTCTTTTTAGTTTATTCGGTTAACAACTGAGCAAACTCCGAACATGATCCGAACAAGCACCGAATAAAATCCGGGTAAAAAGTAAAGTATGGGTAAGCAAGGGGTAGGAAAGAAGTACCACGGGGGTAACACTGTGCGGTGCGGTCACCGAACCCCAGCAGGCGTGCCTTCGTGCTGCTGCGCTGAACCATCGGGAGCGACGTGTTGCAGAGCGGGTGCCTCGGGGTGCCTCACACCGCGCACACCTAGACCAGAAATTTTGCGGGAAACATCGGAATTGTTCAAAACTACCGGCAGGGCGAACGCGTGTCAATGAACGTTGGGAAAGGTACGATTGTTTGTGCGTTTTCTTGCGTATTTTGTGTAGTGGTACAGCTGTTTTTGCATTCAAAAGAGGGTGTTTTGGATTTAAATAGGGTGTGTTTTTGTAACAAAATGAAAAAACATGCATAAACATGCATAAATGTAAATGATATTTTCTATACTTGTGGAGCCAATTACTTATGCCGAAATGAACGATCGGGTCGGGATTTACAGCCAGCTTAAGTTGCTGGAACAGGACACGTTTTTTTGGGTATGAGTACGAATGATCTAAATGAGTTGATATGAAAAAACAAATTTATTTATTGCTAGGACTATTGATGTCCTTCCTCCTGCCTTCCAAAGCGCAGGAGCAAACCATTTCAGGCACGGTAACTGCCTTTGAGAATGGGATGCCCCTGGTCGGTGTGTCCGTCAAGGTGAAGCAAACGGGGAGCGGTTCTTCTACGGACGATGCGGGGCGCTACCAGATAGCCGCCTTGGACGGGCAGACGCTTGTATTTAGTTACGTGGGCTATGCTACGCAAGAAATACCTGTAGCTGAATCTACGATAATCGATGTACAGCTGACCAGTGACAATCCTCTTGAAGAGGTCGTCGTTGTAGGTTATGGAACGCAGCGCCGTGCGGAGATTACAGGGTCTGTTGCCACGATTCGGGGCGAACAGATAAGTGCCCAAGCGGTAAGAAGTCCCTTGCAGGCTTTGTCCGGCATTACACCGGGGGTGGAAGTATTGCAGAATTCGGGGCAGCCAGGTAGCGCACTGAGTGTCCGCGTGCGTGGTGGGAACTCAATCCTGGGGGGCAACGAACCGCTTTATGTGGTGGACGGGTTTCCGATATCAGGTTCGCTGGAAATTATCAATCCAAATGATATCGTCTCCATGGAAGTGCTGAAGGATGCGTCAGCGACTGCAATTTATGGATCGCGCGGTGCAAATGGCGTGGTGATGGTGACCACAAAAAAGGGGACGGCAACGGGTACGAAGATCGAATACAACGGTTATTACGGTTGGCAGAGCGTTTACAAGACCATGGATATGCTTGGCGCGCGTGATTTTGCTATCCTTGCCAACGAGCGAGCGGCCAATGATGGTGTGGCGCCCTTTTTTACGGACGAAGAAATCGCTTCGTTTGGTGAAGGGACGGATTGGCAGGATGCCATCTTCGATACGAGCCCCATGCAAAATCACTCGGTGCTGATAGCTGGCGGCAGTGAACGGACGAAATTCAGTATCTCAGGCAACTACCTTGATCAGCAGGGCGTTATTCTCAACTCGTTTTATGAACAGATGCAACTTCGCAATACCATAGACCATGAACTGTTTAAAGGATGGAATATATCGTTGAATACGATAGTAAACCGTTCGAAAAGCAATATCCTCAAGAGTGACAACACCGAACGGGGCAGCGGCGTGCTAAGCGGAGCACTAATCGCACCCCCCACCATCGGAATTTATAACGAAGACGGCAGCTACCGCAACATCCGGGCGTATGCTTTCAGTCCAGATATTGCGGAGAACCCGGTAATGACGGCGCTCGAGCGCACGGATTTGACCACACGGAAAAGCTTGCTTGCCAATGGAGCGCTGACCGGTAACCTGACCGATGACTTGGTGCTGCGTACCTCCGTGGGTGTGGAGTACCAAAACAATAGGGCCGATTTTTATTCGCCAAGGATGTTTCAGGTATCGGCCAATGGCGATGCTACGCTCAGCTATGGTGAAGTAATGAATGTGGTCAATGAAAACACCATGACGTACACAAAACGGTTTGGAAACGGGCATGAAATAAAAGCTTTAGGGGGGCTGACCAGCCAACGCACAATCACCCAGGGAGTGACAGCCGGAGCTACTGGTTTTGCGTTGGATTTGCTGACCAACCTGAATTTGCAGTCTGGTAACGACCCGAAGATCCCGCAATCGTATCGAACGGAATATTCTATCCTTTCTTGGCTGGGGCGGGTTAATTATTCTTACCAGGACAAGTACTTGTTGACTGCTAGCATCCGTGCGGACGGCTCTTCGCGGTTCGGCCGGGAGAACAGATGGGGGTATTTCCCTTCGGTGGCTGGAGCCTGGCGGATTAGCGGTGAGGAGTTTTGGGGGGATCTATCTACGACTATCAACGATTTCAAGCTGCGGGCCAGCTGGGGAAAGACCGGTAGTACATCCATCGATCCGTATCAATCGCAGGCAGTGCTTCTAGGGCTTCCCGTGGTATTCGATGATAATTTAACAGTGGGCTACGGGCCGGGAGGTATCCAGCCGAACCCTGAGTTGAAATGGGAAACCACCGGACAGTTCGATGTGGGCATAGACCTAGGTTTTTGGAACAATCGGCTATCGCTGGTGTTTGATTACTACCATAAGAAAACCCGGGATTTGCTGACGTCTTCTCCGCTTCCTTTGTCCAGCGGATACGTGTCTGTACCAAGGAATGTGGGCAGCGTGGAAAACAAAGGGATAGATGCTTCGATAAATGGTGCAATCGTAGATAATGATCGGTTTAAATGGAACGTGGGTGTAAACCTTTCGATGAACCGCAATAAGGTGCTTGAATTGGCTGACGGTGCTGATATCTTTGGCGCCACCTTGGGCCTTCCTGTCGGCTTGCCGGTCAGCTTAGTGCGGGAAGGGCACCCTGTAGGCGTGTTTTACGGGTATGTGGAAAACGGACTAACCGCCGACGGGGCAATCAATTTTGTTGACCTAGATGGGAACGGTGTCATCAACGCGTCGGATCGTACCATTATCGGTGACCCCAACCCTGACTATATATTGGGTATCAATTCATCGCTCACCTATAAGAATTTGACACTCTCATTTTTGCTCAACTGTGTACAAGGCAACGACATCTTCAACTATGGTTTTACGAATATAGCTGATGGGTTTAGCTTTGGAATCAACCAAATACAGGATGTTATGGGCAATTATTGGACCGCAGATAATCCCAATCCGAACGCAAAGTATCCAAAAATTAGTTCGACTACCGTTTACCGGGCATCCGACCGATATGTAGAGGACGGGTCGTATATCCGGATGCGGAACGTGCAACTGGCGTACACGTTTAAGAATTTGCGTCTTAAAGCGCTTAATCTGGAAAACTCTCAGGTGTATTTGTCTGCACAAAATTTGTTCACCATCACGGATTATTCGTTTTATACACCCGAGGTTAATACTGTTGGCGGCGGGATTTCCCGAGGAATTGATCAATACGGTTATCCGGACGCTCGTACATTTTTACTCGGTGTGAGGCTAAGGTTTTAGTCTGCCGTGCAGTGGATTTTAAGAAAATTGTCAACGCAAGAACAATAAAAAGGATGAAAAAGTTTGTTTTTATAGCTCTAATGGCTTTATCGGCAGTCGCTTGCAGCGACTTTCTGGAAGAGATTCCGGAAGACCGAATCACAGAGGAGAACTTTTACAAGACGCTCGAAGACGCGCAAGCCGCAGTCGATGCAATTTATCAACCAATACGCGTGGTATCGGTTTTTGGCGGCCAATACTTGCTTCAAGTGGAAATCATGGCTGAGTTTTCCATTGGAAGGGGATCCACGGCTGCTGTGGGAGCCTACCAGGGGCTTGATGCGACCAATGCGCAGCGGGTCGGGCTAGTCTGGCAATACCTTTACCAAAGTATCCTCTATGCTAATACAGCCATTGAACGGATTTCCGAAATGACGGATGTCAACGAAACGGCCAAAGAAAGGTTACTTGCTGAAGCACGTTTTATGCGGGCATTCAGCTATTATCACTTGGTAAGACATTGGGGTGCCGTACCGTTGATTTTATCGACCACACAGGGGCACACTGCCCGAACGCCTGTGGACGAGGTGTACGCCTCGATTATCGTCGATTTGGAAGTTGGCGAATCGGTGCTGCCTGATGTACCCGCGCAATTTGGGCGGCCGACAAAGTGGGCAAGTAAGGCTTTCCTGGCGGATGTGTACCTGACCCGCGGCGAATGGGCGTTGGCCCAACAAAAGGCGGAAGAAGTGATCAGCGCAAACAAATTTGGCTTGGTTACTGTGGCCCAGCTCAACGATTGGGATCGGATCTTCGGCGCGGGGGCGAACGGCACTTCTGAGGAGATTTTCTACCTAAAATATAATCACTTGAACGGGACGCAATGGCCTCATAACCTGCTCTACCAGGGAACCCCCTATTCTCCGTTTGGAAACTATGTGATGACCTCCTCGCTTGATAATAAATTCCTCAATGAATGGAATGATAATGACTGGCGTAAACAGTGGGGTGTATTTACCCATTATACCGACCCGACTACGGGGCAGGACGTGCAATTGCCCGGGCTAGCACCCGTGCAGTTCAGTAAATTCAGGGATCCTAACGCCCCGACCAGTTCAGGCCACGCGAATGACTATCCGTTCCTTCGGTATGCCGATGTCTTGTTGATACAGGCCGAAGCTTCGGCAATGGCTGAAGGTGGGCCATCTGCTACGGCCATCGAACTCCTGAATAGAATCAAACGGCGTGGATACGGGTACCCAATCGATACGCCGTCGCCGGTTGATTACCCGTCAAGTGGGTGGACCGCCTCATCATTTCAGGATTCGGTTTTGCAGGAACGGGCATATGAACTTTTTCTGGAAGGGAAAAGGTGGCTAGACTTGAAGCGTACAAATAAGATTAACGCGTCTATCCTGAAATACACCGGTATCACCGTGGCCGATGCGCATATCAACTGGCCGATTCCTCAGCAGGAGATTGACACCAATCCGGAAATCAACCAGGCGGATCAAAATCCGGGGTATTGATGGTTATGCGGTATGGATTAACGATAGGATGGGGCGTAGTTCTCCTATGCAATGTGCTGGTGGGAGTCGCGCAGCATGTTGCATCCGTACGCATGCATCAGGGGGTGCCTACACTTTTTGTGGATGATAGCCCATACCCCCCTTATGCGTATATGTCCTACCTGGGCGAACCGGCTTATTACCGGGAAGCGGCGCAAGCAGGGGTGCATTTATATAATATCCCTGCTTACTTAGGTGACCGAGGGATTAATTCAAGTAGCGGGATTAAGCCCTTCCGCAAGCCGATTTGGATCGGCGAAGAGACCTTCGATTATGCAAGTGTTATCCATGACTTTGAGGAAATCATAGCTGCGGATACGCAGGCACTGGCCATTATCCGCATTCATTTGGACCCGCCGGTATGGTGGGAGCAAAAATACCCGGAAAGTGCTTGCTTGCTGCCGGATGGAACTACCTACCGAAATAGTTTTTACAGTCCGTTTTGGCAAGAAGAAGCCGGAAAGGTACTGAGCACCTTTGTTCGATGGTTGCTGGAATCTGAATATGCCGATCACCTGGTGGGTATCCATGTCGCTGGCGGGTTTACCGAAGAGTGGATGTATCACTTTAAGGATGAGTTTTATGACGATAATCCGGCGCGGTTACAGGGGTTTAGAACATGGCTGCGCGAACGCTACCGGTATAATGTGGACAGTCTGCGGCAGGCTTGGAACGAGCCTAGGGTGACTTTTGAGACGGCAATGCTCGCGGATATCAGCGGGCGGACCAAGTCGGAGCAGTGGCGCCATGCGGACACTTCAGGAAGGATATTCGACACCTTTGCTTTCCATGGCGAAACGATGGCCGATCATGTCGCCTATTTTTGCCGCATCGTCAAAGAAACCAGCAAGAATAGATTGCTTACCGGCGCCTTCTACGGGTATCACTATTTCGTGAGTGATCTGCGCCGGGGGCACGGGGCGCTATCAAAATTGTTGCGATGCCCGGAATTGGATTACCTGTCCAGCCCGAATGATTACAACCGCGTAAGTGGCGAAGACTGGCCCCCTTTTGCGGCCATCAAATCGGTGCAGCTGCATGGCAAGCTTTGGTTGGCGGAAAATGATACGCGAACCGCTATCACAACAATGTTGCGCGACCGTGCACCCGAAGTGGCCCCGCCGGGAAATGCATATACGGATGGCGTATGGGTAGGGCCGCAGTCCATGGACGTTTCGGTGTCCTTGCTTTGGAAAAATCTGGGCCGTATGTTGGCTTACGGTTATGGAGGGTGGTGGTTTGATATGTGGGGAGGCTGGTTCAGTGACCCCCGCCTCATGCATGTCATCGAAAGCGGGCAACGATTTTTCAACCGGTATCCAGACAAAGCAGTGCCACAGATGAAGGCAGAGGTTGCGGTCGTCGTAGACGAGCAGCTTGGCTTTATGGATGCTTCTTTCGGCAAACTAACCGGATCGGTGCTGCGCAACCGCTATCCACTGGGCAGAATGGGGGCACCGTATGATTTGTATTTGCGCGACGATTTGGACTTGCTGGCTGACGGCGATTACCGTGTGGTGTGGTTGATGGGGGTTCTCACCCTTACTGCCGCGGAACGGAAATTCATTAATGCTGCCACCGGACGGGGCGCTTGGGTGATTTGGACAGACGGCCATCGCTCGGAGGTCTTCCAGCCCGGGGATACGCCATTGATAACCACGGAAAAATTGCAATGGGAAGCTGCGGCACTCAACGACTTGCTACGCCGGGCTGGTGTGCATTGCTATGTAGATGGCGGCGATGATGTCGTCTACGCCGGAAGAGGTTGGCTATGCATTCACTCGCTCCACGGCGGCAAGAAGACGTTACGGTTGCCCTTCCGCGCGAAAGTAATCGATCCGGAAGATGGGCAGGTGTTGGCCGAGGCTGATACGTTTGCGATGCACATGCCGCCGAACACGACCAGGATTTTTAGAATTGAACCATCAAACAACCATGACAATGATACCTAAAAGATATGTTGCTTGGCAGTTCATCTGCTTATTGGCGATGACCTGTTTTCTGCCGTTTGGCGCATTCAACGCTGCTTATTCGCAGACCGGCGAACCTGACAATTTGGTCTCCTTAAAAAATGACCACTTCCAGGTGGCTTTTGACCGTACTACGGGTGAGCTGAAGGAAATGGTATTTCTTCCCGAACGAGTGTCGTTTTTAGCGGAAACCGCTTCGCAGGGAAGCTCGCCATGGGAAATAACAATAGCTGGGGGAAATCAGCCAAGCCGAGTCAATATCCGGTCGGCTACCCGATTTGTGTACCATCACACTGAAAATCAGCTTGAGCTGAAATGGAGTGATTTCCCCGAATTGCCGAAAGGTTTTACAGTGACGGCCTACGTGGGGTTGCTTCCGGACTCCGCAATGTCTACTTGGCGCATTGCGATTGACGGCATTCAGGGAAAGCGTATCAGCAAAGTCACATTCCCTCGGGTTGCCGGGCTCGCTGACTTGGGAGATGAGGAGCTGGTGGCACCTGATTGGATGGGGTCGCTGCTGCAGTCGCCTCGCAAGGAACTATCCGCATCCGGGGGGGCACAGAAGCGGTTTGCGTGGTCTTATCCGGGCCATATGTCCATGCAGTTCTTGGCGCTATATAATCCGCATCGTGCAGGGCTTTACCTGGCTTGTGATGATACCGCGGCATATAACAAGGAGTTTTCGCTTTCCATGGATAGTACCGAGCAGTTATCTTACAGCGTCGATCATTTTCCTCCCTTTGACGATCAGCAGGAAACCTATCGGCCGGATTATAGGTTTATCATTGGGGCGTTCAAGGGGGATTGGTTAACGGCCGCACAGCTTTATAAACGCTGGGCGGAGCGGCAGCCATGGTGTCTCAACAGCCGGCTGAAAAACCGTGGGGTCCCTGCATGGGTGGAAAACACGGGTTACTGGGTTTGGAACAGAGGCCGGGGAGCGCATGTGCTACCCCCTGCAGTAGCATTAAGCCATCGGCTGGGGCTTCCGGTGAACGTACTATGGCATTGGTGGCACGGTGGCTCTTATGACGATTCTTTCCCCGAGTATTTTCCGCCTAGGGACGGCAAGCAGCAATTTATAAGGGAATTGCGCGATGCTCAACAGCAGGGAGTACATGCCTTGGTATACATGAATGCCTTGAAATGGGGCCCATCTACCCAAAGTTGGAAAGACGAGCACGCTGAGCGGTATGCTGGCAAGGATATCCATGGTCATGCGTTGAGCCATGTATACAACATCTTCACAAAAAAGGCGTTGACAAATATGTGTGAGGCTACGGACTTTTGGAAAAACAAATATGCTTCGTTGGTGGATACCGCAGTGAACCAGTATGGTGTAGACGGGGTATACATGGATCAGGCTTGCCAGAGCCGTATGTGTTATGACCCTGCTCATGGCCACCCTATAGGTGGTGGCAACTATTGGGTTCAGCATTTCGCACGGAAAGATCAATTGATACGCGCATCCTTCCCTCAAGGAGGCAACCAGGTATTGGCGGGGGAAGGCGTCGGTGAGAATTGGCTGCCATTCCTGGATGTGTTCTTGGCACTGCAAGTGAGCAAGGAGCGGTATGCCGGCATACACAGCTGGCAGACGGTTCCCCTGTTTCAGGCGGTGTATCACGAATATGCTATCACTTTTGGTAATTACTCGTCGTTGATGACTCCTCCCTATGATGAACTATGGCCCCGGGAATTTGCTCCTGCTGATGCCGAAACGCCCTTAGACCCGGTATTCAATAGGCAGTTTTTAATGGAGCAGGCACGGTCGTTTGCGTGGGGTATGCAACCCATGATTGCCAACTATCAGCCATCGTTGGATTCGGCAAGGGAAACGGAGATCGGTTATATCCTGCGTTTGGGCAAAGTGCGGCAGGCGGGATTGAAATATTTCGTACATGGCGAATTCAAGCGGCCGCCAATGATCGCGATTCCGGAAGAAACGATATCGATTTCGAAACTCTCCATCTATGCCGGTCATAACGAAAAGGTCACCCGCTTTGAAAAATCCTATCCGACGGCATACACTTCGGCATGGAAATCGCGTGATGGCTCATTGGCCGTTGCCATAGCCAGTATCAGCAGACAACATCTTCCGGTTGATTTTATGATGAATACGGCAGATTATGGCCTGGAAAGCGCTGGTGAAATCTATGTGTACGACGAAACGGGCATGACGAAGTTGGGTGACTACCGAGACGGGACGAGCAAGGTACGTTTTACATTGCCGCCAAGGGGAATATGTTTTATCGAATTTATTCCGTCATTATGAGGGTATTGCGTGTATCGTTGGTTTTGACCTTGATGGTATGCTGTGTGTGCGGCGTGGCGCGCCATGCTGACATGCCGCTGGTACCTGGAGCAAACCGTATGGATGTATACTTGCCGCTACTTGAAGGAAAGGGCGTCGGGCTTGCCATTAACCAAAGTTCGCTTGTTGATGGCACGCGACTGATCGATACGCTGCTCAGCAGCGGGGTGCATGTGGTGCGTGCATTTGGGCCGGAACATGGTGTCTCGGGTCAAACAAGTGCTAATCGGTTTGTTGCACATGGGACTGACGAGCGGACTGGCGTGCCTGTGACGTCTTTGTTTGGAGCATATTACAAACCGACCAAGCAGGATTTGGAAGGTATTGACGTGATGGTGTTTGACATGCAAGACGTCGGTGTGCGGTTTTATACGTACATTTCCACCTTGCATTACGTGATGGAAGCGTGTGCTGAAAATCATATCGCGATAATTGTGCTGGATCGTCCAAATCCGAATGATGGCTATATCGATGGCCCGGTACTGGAGCCCGCATGCCAATCGTTTATCGGCATGCATCCTATTCCCGTGGTACATGGCATGACCATGGGCGAGTACGCTCGGATGATCAACGGCCAAGGCTGGCTCCATGGCGGGCTACAATGCCCACTTACGGTTATTTCCATGCTAAACTACCGCCACGGGATGGACTATGAGCTTCCCGTGCCGCCTTCGCCCAACTTAAATACGCAGCGCTCGATCTATCTTTACCCATCGCTATGCTGGTTTGGTGGGACCGCCATCAGCGACGGGAGGGGTACGTATACGCCATTCCAATTGCTGGGAAGCCCTGCATTGCGCGGAAAATATGCATTTTCATTTGTGCCGCAGGCAATCCATGGAATGAGTGAACATCCCATGCACGCGGGAGACACGTGCTATGGGTTGGACTTAAGGGGGCTGGATTTGGAAGCTTTCCGGGCGACTAAACGGCTGAACTTGCGGTGGCTGCTCGAACTGTACGAGGCCTATCCGGATAAAGCAAATTTTTTCAACCGCGAAGCGGAATTGGGCGAGGACGCTGTTTTGCATTTTGATCAACAGGCAGGAACACAGTCGCTCCGAAAGCAGTTGAAAGCCGGGTATACCGAAGCGCAGATCCGGGAAAGCTGGGAACCAGCGCTTAACCGGTATAGAGGTATGCGGAAAAAATATCTGCTCTATGAATAAGCAGGAACTAAATCGTAGTGAAATAAACAACATAAATGTTCAGATTATGAAAATTCAGGTTTTATTATGGGTGATGGCCTTGTTTTTTATCGCCCAGTCATGTTCTTCTTCAACGAGTAAACAACAGGCTGAAACTGGTAGCGAATCCGTGCTTGCTGTTGAAGACAGCATCATCACCGGTGCGGCACAGACCGAAGCCTATGTCCCTTACCTTCAGGGTAAGCGGGTAGGGCTGACCATTAACCACACGTCTACCATCGGGGGCAAATTGAGCATGGATAGCCTGCTCGCCCTGGGTGTGCAGATTGTGCGGGGCTTCGGGCCGGAGCATGGCTTCCGGGGCGATGCCAGCGCAGGAGCCAAGATTAATGATGAGGTTGATGAGAAGACCGGGGTGCCGCTGGTGTCCCTGTATGGCAAGAAATATAAACCGACGAAAGCGGATTTAGCGGGTATCGATGTCATGATATTCGATATGCAGGATGTGGGCGTGCGGTTTTATACTTACCTGTCAACCCTCCATTATATCATGGAGGCCTGTGCCGAAAACGATATCGAGTTGCTCATCCTCGACAGGCCGAATCCGAACGACGGCTATGTAGATGGACCTATTTTGGAAAAGGGCTACGAGTCGTTCATCGGTATGCATCCGATTCCGATTGTGCATGGGCTCACGTTTGGCGAGTATGCCGCCATGATCAACGATCAGGGATGGCTGGCCAATGGGATAACATGTAAGATCAACGTGATCCCTATGCTGAATTACTATCACGGGAAGCCCTACACGCTGCCCATTCCGCCATCTCCCAACTTGAATACCCAGCAAGCGATCCTACTCTACCCGTCCACTTGCTTGTTTGAGGGGACCGATATCAGCGAAGGGCGGGGCACGATGCATGCGTTTTCCATGGTGGGAAGTCCTAGGCTTAAAGGAAAGTATGATTTTTCATTCACTCCGGAATCTATCCCCGGCATGAGCGAAAACCCCAAACACCTGGATAAAGCCTGCTACGGGCTGGATTTGCGATCGTATGATACGGATGTGTTTAAGGAAACCGGCCGCATTAACCTGTCGTGGCTGAAGGAATTGTATGAAGCGTATCCTGATAAAGATTTGTTTTTCAGGGATTCCTTCAAACGATTGGCCGGGAATGACAAGCTCGCCCAACAGATTAGGGACGGTGTATCGGTGGAAGATATCCAACAGAGTTGGGAGCCGGGCCTCTCTGCGTATAAAGAACTTCGGAAAAAGTATCTCCTGTACAACTAATTAATTGCCTAATTAATTGCCCTGTGATGTTTGCAATGCTAGTTAGTATATGGCTTTCTTGGATGCCTTTGGTAGCTGATGCCGTTGACGCCGTGTCCGGCGCAGCCGAACCGGCTGTGCTTTGTGGCGCAGATCGCTTATTTGGGGAGTATATACATCTTATTAGTGGGAAACGCGTTGCGTTGGTTTCCAATCATAGCGGTAGATTGGCAGACGGAACTCATTTGGCGGATGCACTATACGCACATCCCGATGTGCAGTTGGAGGTGTTGTTTGGAATGGAATTCGATATACGTTCCAATGATTATGCTATACCACGCGATCCGCAGAAAACGATTGATACCCCCACAGGCGTGACAAAATACTCCCTGTACGGAGATATTCACAAGCCCACTGCTGCTATGTTGGGCGAGGCCGAGGTCATCGTATTCGATATTCAGGAGGTAGGCCTTCGATTTTATGAACACGTCAATATTTTGGGTTTCGTGATGGAAGCCGCTGCCGAACAGGGGTTGGAAGTCATCGTGTTGGATCGGCCAAATCCATTGAATGGCATCGATATGGATGGTTTTGTGACCGACGATAAATACCGCTACACATTCGGGGCATATGGAAAGATTCCCATTCGGCATGGCATGACCATGGGCGAACTGGCCAAGCTCTATATCGGGGAAAGGCTGCTTCGAGTGGAAGATGCGCCCAAACTTCATGTAGTGCCGATGAAAGGATGGCGGCGGTCAATGTGGTTTGACGATACGGGCTTGCCCTGGCGGAAGCCATCGCCTAATCTGCTGACGCTCGATGCCGTGATGGCGTACGAGGGCACGTGCCTGTTTGAAGGGTTTAATGTTTCGGAAGGCCGGGGGACAGCTAGGCCTTTTGAGTACATTGGCGCGCCTTGGCTGGACAATTTCCAAGTTGTCCGATTGATGGACAGCTTGGGCTTCGACGGAGTGGACTTCGAGTCCGTCACATTTGAGCCAACACAAATGCCATTTTTAAGTAGGCCACCTGAGTTTAATGAAACGCATTGCAACGGCGTGTATCTCCGTATCAGGGATCGCAATGTCAGTGCAGGATATCGAATTGGCATAGCATTGGTTTGGGCGATTAATCGGCTACATCCGGATAAACTAGTCTGGAATGAACAGGTACTATATCGCTTAACGGGAACAGATCGCTTGATTAGTATGATTAAAGCGGGAAAAACACCGGCAGATATCTATCAATCTTGGGAAGCTGAGGTAACACATTTTAAGCAAATGCGCACACCGTACTTAATGTATTGATAACTGGAAATTGATAGTGACAAAATGTTCCAATCCGTACTTTAATTGAGCTATAAAAAGAAAATTTCGTAAAATTGTTTTTACTTAGATATGCAGATGACGAACACTACCGAGAAAGAATCGAATTACCAGGATTTGGACAAAATGTCTGTTGATGAGCTATTGATGAACATTAACAAGGAGGATCAGACAGTTGCCATTGCTGTACAAAAGGCTATTCCACAGATAACGCGTCTCATTGAAGCTACCGTAGCTTCAATGAAAGCGGGAGGACGGTTGTTTTATGTTGGTGCAGGTACGAGTGGCCGTTTGGGGATTCTGGATGCCTCGGAGTGCCCGCCTACCTTCGGTGTACCGTATGATTGGATTATCGGCATCATTGCCGGAGGAGATACCGCTATCCGCAAGGCTGTGGAGTTTGCCGAAGACGACGAAGAACAAGCGTGGCTGGACCTACAGGAATATGGCATCAATAGTAAGGATGTGGTGGTGGGAATCGCCGCTTCCGGCGGGACTCCTTATGTAAAAGGAGCACTGATGGCAGCCAACAACGCGGGCTTGGTGACAGGGTGTATCGTATGTAACGACCGTACGGTCATCGCCGCAGAAGCCCAATATCCCATAGAAGTGATTGTTGGGCCGGAATTTGTCACCGGCTCTACTCGTATGAAAGCCGGTACTGCGCAGAAGCTGGTACTCAATATGATTAGTACTGCGGTGATGATCCGGTTGGGCCGGGTAAAGGGAAATAAAATGGTCGACATGCAGCTAACCAACAATAAGCTGTTTAGCCGGGGTATCCGTATCATTATGGAGGAAACAGGGATTGATGCGCAAACTGCCTCTGATTTGCTTGAAAAGCATGGTAGTGTTCGCAAAGCTATCGAACATTCCCGCATAGCGGATCATTAACCCTAAACGTATGACGCCGACTGTTCTTCTGTTTTTTTTGGTGGCCTACTTTGGCCTCTTGCTTGGTATCGCCTATTTTACTTCGCGGAAATCAGCAGACAATGCCACCTTTTTCGTTGCTAACCGCAATGTCAAATGGTACATGGTAGCCTTTGGTATGATAGGTACGGCACTTTCAGGGGTCACATTCATATCCGTGCCGGGAGCAGTGGGAAGTAGCGACTTTGGTTATTTCCAATTCATATTGGGTAATGCAGTGGGGTTTGTCATCATTGCCTATGTGCTGCTGCCTCTGTATTACCGGATGAATCTTACCTCCATTTATACCTATCTGGAGGAACGCCTGGGGCAGCGGAGTTATAAAACAGGTGCCATGATATTCTTGATATCGCGCACGATAGGCTCGGCGTTCCGGCTTTATCTGGTGGCCATTATCCTCCAATGGTTTATCTTCGATGCCTGGAATGTTCCTTTTGCCGTCACTATTGCGCTGTGTTTACTGCTCATCTGGCTGTATACCAATAAGGGTGGATTGAAGACCATCATCATTACGGACATGTTGCAAACGTTTTTTCTGGTGTTGGCGGTCATCCTTTCCATCTATTTTATGGCCGATAGTCTGGGGTTGGGGCTGATGGAGACCATCGAGACGGTGAAAACAAGCAGTTATTCAACGGTGTTTTTTTGGGAAGATTTTCTGGGGAACCGCATCCATTTCTGGAAGCATTTTCTTGGCGGAATATTTGTAACCGTGGCAATGACGGGTTTGGATCAAGACCTTATGCAAAAAAACCTGAGTATGAAGACCATCGGGGAAGCACAAAAGAACATGCTTACCTTTACGGGGATATTTGTGATTATCAATTTGTTTTTTTTGGCTGTGGGCGCTTTGCTGTTTAACTTCGCCGCCAAAAACAGCATCGATGTGGCCGGCCTGCCTACACCGGACTACTTGTACCCCGAAATCGCTCTGCATCACCTGGCCATGGTACCGGGTATTATTTTTATGATGGGGCTTACGGCCGCTACGTTTGCCACGACCGACTCGGCATTGACGGCGCTGACGACTTCATTTTGCGTCGATTTTCTTAATTTCAACAAACGGGCTAATCCAAATGATGCTGATTTAGTAAAAACGCGGAATCGCGTACATTTTGCCTTTTCTGTAATCATGTTGCTGGTCATCATGGTGTTCAGGGTCATCAATGACGACTCGGTCGTGAACGCCATTTTCACGGCGGCGACGTACACTTATGGTCCGCTGCTGGGGTTGTTTGCATTCGGGATTTTTACCACGCGGCAGGTGACCGATCGGTTGGTGCCTTACTTGTGTGTGCTGTCGCCACTCATCTGTTATTTGGTCAACACGTACGTTATTGTGCCCCACACCAGCTACGCTGTTGGTTTCGAATTGATCATCTACAACGGCGCGCTTACTTGGTTGATGCTCTGGGGCACTTCGTCCGCCGAACGCAAACCGGTGGTCAGTTAAAGAAAGGCTTCGGTTGTATGCAATAAGCATTAAATGTACTTGGGTTAGGCATGATTTATACCTATTAAAGTCTATCGATTCAGTATAGATTTGTTGGTATAAATGTAAGCATGAATAAGCTGATCGTACCAAGTGTAATTATTCTTTTTTGGATAAATGTCGCGTGTGGCCAACAGATCTTGGTCGGCACCGTTAAAAACACCGCAGACGAACCCGTTGTACATGCCACATTAGTGGTGAAGGGTACGAATGCCTATACCGTAGCAGATGAGAAGGGCCAATTTCACCTTACGGTGCAGGTAGCTCCTCCATTTTCGTTACAAATTAATTCGGTTGGCTACCAGTCAAGGGAAATCCGTATCCATGAATGGCCGGAAGGACCGTTGCGGATTACCCTTACCGCGGACAACGTGTTGTCGGAGGTTGTGGTAACTTCCCGGCGGCGCAGGGAGCTGTTGCAGGAGGTTCCGATACCGGTGTCGGTTATTAGTGGAACGCTGGCGGACGATGCCGGAGCATTCAACGTCAATAGGCTGAAAGAGCTGGTACCATCCGTTCAGCTGTATTCGTCTAACCCCCGTAACACGGGATTGAGTATCCGGGGGTTGGGTACCACATTTGGTCTCACCAACGATGGGATCGATCCGGGCGTGGGCTTTTACGTGGATGGTGTGTATTATGCGCGGACAGCGGCTACAACGCTCGACTTTATTGATGTTGAGCAGATTGAGGTATTGCGCGGCCCGCAGGGTACATTATTCGGCAAGAATACCGTGGCGGGGGCTTTCAATGTAACTACGCGCAGGCCAACGTTCACGCCTGAGGCTAACGTTGAGCTGAGCTACGGAAATTACGGCTTTATCCAGGCAAAAGCATCCGTTAGCGGACCATTGAGTAAAAATCTTGCCGCACGCGTTTCATTCAGTGGTACCCAAAGGGATGGCTTGCTTTACAATGTAGCTACACAAAAGCCGGTAAATGACTTGAATAACCTTGGCTTGCGTGGCCAGTTGTTATACGCTCCTTCTGAAAACCTACACGTTTTATTTGCCGGGGATATAAGCCGCCAACGGCCTGACGGCTATGCGCAGGTGTTTGCCGGCGTAGCGCCCACGTTGCGGGCTGCCTACCAGCAGTTCGAGCAGATTCTTGCCGATTTGGATTATGAATTGCCAAGTCGAAATCCGTTTGATCGGGTTATCGATCATGACACACCATGGCGGTCTGGACAGGATTTGGGCGGCATTTCGGCGAATGTGGATGTGACGGTTGGGCCGGGTACGCTCACCACCACGACGGCATGGCGCTTTTGGAATTGGGATCCTTCTAATGACCGCGATTTTACTGGCCTACAGGGCCTCGCCTTATCTCAAGCGCCCTCACGGCACGATCAATGGTCGCAGGAAGTCCGGTGGGCAGGCGAATTTTCGAATCGATTGAGTGCTGTTGTTGGCCTGTATGCTTTCGGTCAGGCCTTAAGGGCTGATCCTGCGCATACCGAGGAGGCAGGCAGGGATCAATGGCGGTTTTCGCAGAATACCGAAAGCCCGCTTTGGAAGACCCCCGGCTTATTGGACGGCTATGGCATCAAAACCTATCCCAGCTTGGAAACCTTTAGTGGTGCTGTTTTCGCTCAAGTGGACTATGCCGTGACGTCGCGGTTGCGTATCCTTCCGGGTATCAGGCTGAACTACGACGACAAATCCGTGAATTTCAGGCGGGAAACTTATGGCGGTTTGCAGACCGACGATCCCGATTTGCTTGCTATTAAACGGGCAGTATATAGCAACCAAGCTTTTGAGGCAGACGTTGAGGATACCAATATCTCGGGGCAACTTACAGTAGCATTTAAGGCTACAGCTACTATCAACGCCTTTGCTACGTTTGCTAATGGGTTTAAACCCGTAGGCCTTAATCTGGGAGGCTTGCCGAATGCCAATGGTCAACCGATGTTGGAACTGGCCGTCATTAAACCGGAACGTGTCAACCATTATGAGGTTGGAATGAAAGCCCAACCGACAGCGGGTACCGTACTGAACGTAGTTGTCTACCAAACGGACGTTCGTGATTATCAGGCCCAAGTACAGACCGCTGACCTTTCAGTAAATAGAGGGTATTTGGCAAACGCGGAAAAGATACGAGTAAGAGGCGTTGAGTTTGATGGGAGCATTCGGTTCAATAACTACGTTTCTTTGTATGGGTCGCTTGCCTATACGGATGGCAAATATGTCTCGTTTACCAATGCCCCACCGCCGCTGGAAGAAACAGGCGGACCCACGTTCAAGGATATTTCTGGCGGTAAACTCCCCGGTATTTCGAAATGGGCAGTATCGTTGGGAGGGGAAGCCGCTACGGCAGCCGGTTCTTTTTTGGGGCATGACGGTCAGTTCTTTTTGGGTGTCGATGGTTTTCATCGGTCGTCTTTTTCTTCCAATCCGTCGCCATCAACCTACCTGATTGTGCGTGCTTATACCTTATTGAACGCGCGTATTGGTTTTAGGGCCCTGGATGGCGTCACGTTATTTCTCTGGTCTCGTAATCTGCTCGATACGGATTATTTCGAGCAACTGTTGCCTGGAGCCGGCAATGCCGGTCATTATGCCGGCGTGCTTGGGGACCCCCGGACATACGGCATTACGTTGCGGTACGCATTTTAGGCGTAATTAAGTGCTGACGATTTGGTTCGTCGCGATCTTTTTGTGGATTTTTGTCATTCGGTGCTCAATGCAAATGCGGGCGCATTTTTGAAGATGCGCCCGCGTTTTGGGTTATCGCCCGCGCCCCCCGCCTGTGATGTGGCCCCCGAAAAAGATACTGTTGATTACCAAACGGTCTGTACCATGCCAGTATTTCCGGTATGTGGGATCATCTGAAAATAAGATTACGTTTCCTTGACCGGCGGAAGAGGCCAATATATAGGCTTTATCCCGAAATCGATCCAGGTTATGTTTGGAAATATAACCATTGACCCAAGGTTCACTGTCAAACTGTGCCACGGTCGAGAACTGATCCGCACTGGGCAGCAGTATGGTGCCGCCGTCGATATTGACAAACAACTTGCGGTTTTGAAGTCCGAATGCCACGGGGTGGGTCACGTCGATATCGGCCGAGAAGATATTGCCACTTATGCGGTCTGGCGCCGTCGCTTCTGCACGCGTCACATAATCAAGCCGCCGGGGCTTTGGTTCCCGCTTGCGCGTAGTATCCCGGTATACTTTTTCACGTGTGATACCGTTGGCGATGGCCCATTCTGCTGCGGATTGAAATGCGATGAGCGTACCGCCACTGTTGACCCAGGATTTGATGCGCTCGGTTGTACCATTATCCCACAGGTCGTTATACGACCCCCCTGTCAGAATCAAAGTTGTATACCTGGTGAGGTTTGCTCGAGGGATATTGATTGGGTCAATTTTGACGACCGGTAATTTGAGATGCTCGTTGAGTAGGTACCACACCTGTCCGGCTTGGGCCGAATTGATGCCTTGGCCAAGCACCAGTGCGACCGTGGGTTTATTGAGCGCCTGAATATTATTGCTTCCCAAGTCGATGCCTTCTACATTAAACCCGGTGGAAACGCTGTAGAATTTCAAGCCGGTATCGTTGGCAACTGTTGTGATGGCTCGGTGCAGTGAATCGCCACCGATGGATTGTCCGGCTACGGGAATAACCAGCGAGCCGTATCCGAAGTTTACAGGTCCGTCTGCCGTTTGGGACGTAAATGGCTTAAATGCCGCTTTCACGAATACCCCTTTTTCGAGCAGTGCATATAGCGCCCTCGGGGCGTTATATTCCGTCCAACCCATTAAGTAGGCATAGCTAGGCTTGTTGCCGACGATTGATCCCGATATAGTTTTAACGCCACTTACGCGATTCCCGGCCTTGACTTCGCTCGCAGATTTGGCATATTTCAGCCCATAAGCGTGGATAATGGAATAAGAAGTACTGCCATAAAAAACACTGTCCTGTATTGGCGGAGTTTCTTCAAAGATCGAATGTACCAACCGGAATTGTGGCTGCATTGCGGGCACCACGTAGGCCGAGCCCTGCTTAAATGGTTTGCCGTCGATGGTTTGGTCGCCTCCAAGCTCGAATACTGCTATCCGATGACGTAAAAGCAGATCGACCAATTTTTGCGTAAGTGACTTGTCATGTTCGTCTCCGAATACATATGATTTAGTTTTGTGCGCGCGGGCTTCGTCCAATGCCGTTCGAAAAAAATCCTTTTGCAGTTTGAATAATCCGGCTTTTTCAGCGACAGCTCCTTTGATGGTGGCCAGCCCGGTAAGCAATTGATTCCGGACGGTAAATCGAAATTCCAGCAGTCCGTTTGGGGTTTCCTGTAACAAGCCTCTCGAACTGCCTTGTTCAAACGTTGCACCAACGGCCCCATGAAAATCTGGGTAAGTGGAGCCATAAATGGGTGAAAAATTATCGAAGACCTCTTTGGTGAAGTAAAGGGAGCCAATGCCATCTAATGCTTCAACGTGATATTTCGCTAGTACTGCATTGAATTCATACGAAGATTTTGGAATCAGCGGACTCTCGGAGCTTTTGGGAGTAGGCTCAAAATAATAGGTGCTGCCACCGCCCATCTCATGGAAATCGATGTGTACATTCGGGTACCATTGATGGAAAAAATCGATTTTCGGTTTGGTTTCTACCTGGGTTATGCTCAACCAGTCTCGGTTTAAGTCTGTAAAATAGTGGTTTGTCCGGCCGCCGGGAAATTGCTCTAAGTGTTCCTTATCGAGCGGATCGGCCACAGGTGGGGTTGACTTATAAGCATTGTGCCAATTGGCGGTGCGGTCGCGACCATCCGGATTTTGGGCGATGTCAATGAATATCACTGCTTCACTCAACCATTTTTGGGTTTCTTCGCTTTGGCTGGCGGCAAGGTAGTAGGCGGTAAGCAAGGAAGCCTCTCCACTGGAGGTCTCTGCGCCATGTACGCTATAGTCTAGCAGCACCACCACCGGGGACGTGCCGGCATCGAGTTGCGGCGCTTGTGGATCAACCTGTCTGATATGTTCCTGCCGGATTTCTTCCAAACGTCCGTGGTTGGCGGCAGACGTAATTGTTGCAACTGCCAACGGACGTCCCTCGTAAGATTGGCCAATGATTTCGACACTGATTTTGTCTGAAAGCCGGTCGAGTTCTTGGAAATAGGCGATTATTCGGTCGTGGCGTGTGTAGTGCGAGCCGATAGGATAGCCAAGGAACGCCTCAGGCGAGGGGATGGACGGGTCGAACTGTGCGGTTGGAAAATAGTAGCTGTCTTGGGCTACGGCGCCATCGATAACGAGGCCAAAGATGAGTAATTGTACCAAAATGGTTTTTAGCTGCTTCATTGTGATTTCTAGCGGTTTGAAATGGTGAATATTAATAACCTGGATTTTGTTCGACATCAGGATCGGAGAGAATATCCGAAAGTGGAATAGGAAAAAGCCAAAAATTGCGATTGGCCAAACCCAGCACATCACCGGCACGCTCGGTGCGGACCAGATCGAACCAGCGGTGGGCTTCAAACGCAAACTCGACGGCACGTTCTTGTTCAATAGCCAGCAGGATTTCCGCCTGGTCATCAGAGGTTAGGTCATCCGCGTCCGCGCGTGCCCGTATGGTGTTCAGATCGGCCAAAGCACCTTCCAAATTATTGAGGTGGGCGCGTGCTTCTGCGCGGATGAGGTATAACTCGGCAATCCGGATGACGTAAGCCGGATCGACGCTTGAAGAGGTCGTGTTGTACAATACGCCGTAGACCCCCGTACCGCTACCGGCGATAAGTGCGTGGCGGGCGCCACCAATTGCTGGATTATTTAACCATTCAACAGCCCGGTCAGATGGCTTTAGTGTGTATTGCCCGCCAAAGGAACTGGGGTACCAAAGATTCCAATAGCTGTTTCGGTCGTTGACGGAAAACGAGAGCTCGAACACCGATTCCGTGCTTAAAAAAGGTTCGGCAAAAAACTGGTTGAATGGTTTCACCAGCTGGTATTTGGTGTTGTCAATGACTTGCGTAGCATAACTTTCGGCGTCTGCCCATTGGCGGCGATAAAGGTGAAGCCGAGCCCGCAATGCACGGGCAACGCTTTTTTGCGCTCGGTTTCGTGTACTGTTGTCTTCGGGCAACAGTTGTTCGGCCTCTATTAGGTCGGCCAACACTTGGTCGTATGTCTGATCGAGCGTACTCCTTCGGATGCCTTTCAATGCGTCGAGACTTTCCGTTGGCTGCAATTGAAGTTGTATGCCACCCCATCCGCGTCCCAAGTCGAAATAACCCAGCGCCCGGATGAAATAAGCCTCACCCAAAATTTTACTCTTTTCGGCTTCGGGTAGCAGCGGGTCATTGACAGTGGCTATTTTGGCGATAATGTGATTTGCAGTATTGATGGCACTGTAAATGGTCTGATAAGCCGAAACGGTGGTTACATTATCTGCCGGGATAGCATTTTGATCCAATTGCAAGTATTGGCTTAAGGTACCATTGAAAATAATCAAATCTGCAGGCATCGTACCCAACGTGGGATAGGAAGAGGCGTAATAGTTTTGTATTTCATGGTAAGCACCTGTGATTGCTGCCCTCGCCGTACTTGCATCCACGATGGCTACGGACGAGGCAAGGGCATTAGCCGGCAGTTCAGTGAGGTGTTTCTCGCAGGCACCAAATCCGAAGACTAAGGCAACGAGACCGGAGAGCATCGATTTGCGGTTAGTTAGATTCATACAGTATTTTACAAAGTTAAATTAAAACCTAATTGGATTGTCCTGGGTTGCGGCACGGTTGCCCAGTCGTAACCTGCTGTATTCTGACTTGCACTTTGCGAACTCACCTCAGGGTCTAGTCCCCCATAATTGGTGAAGGTAAGCAAATTCGTGGCTTGCAGGTAGGCGCGCAAGCGGCTTAACCCGATTTTGTTACTAACGGTAGGCGGTAAGGTATACCCAAGGGAAACCGTGCGGAGCCTGATGAATGAGCCGTCTTCGAGATAACGGCTGCTGAGACTGGCTACATTGCCGCCGTAGTTGTTGGTGGCCGAATTATTTTCAGTGGGATCGCCACGGTAGGTGGTAAGCCGCGGTATGTCCGTGATATCTCCTGATTGCTGCCAACGTTCCAATTGTCTGGGAATGAATCCGATGTTGGCTTGGGTGCCTCCATGCACCAGAAAGAAATCGTGCATATTTAAAATTTTGTTTCCCTGCTGAAAGTAAAAGAAGAAGCTAAAATCGAACCCCTTGTAGGAGAGGTTGTTCGTCAGCCCACCGGTGTAGTTGGGCAGCGCATTGCCGACAATATGGCGGTCTGCCGAGGTGATGATGCCATCGTTGTTCAGGTCTTGGTAAACGGCATTGCCGGTTTGCGGGTCGACATATAATTGGCGGTACAGGTAGAATGAATTGACAGGATACCCGGCCCTTAGGATGGAGGTGTTTCTCCCAGATGCGCCCTGCGTGATATCTGACGCCAGCTTTTCAATTTTATTCCGGTTGAAACTGATGTTGAAATCCGCACTCCACCGGAAATTGCGATTAGCCACATTTACAGAATTGAGGGCTAATTCAATGCCCTTATTGCGTACTGCACCGTAGTTTTGCAAATACGAGGTAAAACCCGAGCGGTAAGGGACGGGGACATTCAGCAATAAGTCATAGGTATATTTGTTGTAGTAATCGGCAGTGATATGGAGCCGGTTACGGAAAAAACTTAGATCAAGGCCTACGTTGATTTGACGAGTGGTTTCCCATGTTAGGTTTGGATTAGCCAATTGGGAAGGAGAAGTACCCGGTTGTTCAAGGTAATTTGCTCCTGAAGACCAAAGTCCTTGCGCGGCATATGCTCCTATACCATTTTGATTGCCGGATAGGCCAATGCTCGCTCTAAATATCAAGTCGCTGAAGACATTGAGATTTTGGACGAACGGTTCCTGCCCTGCGCGCCAGGTTAGTCCTGCCGACGGAAAATAACCCCAACGGCTGTTTGCGCCGAATTTGGATGAGGCGTCACCACGTAAACTGGCGTCCACCGTGTATCTGCCGAGATACGTATACGTTGCTTTCCCAAAAAACGAAACAAGCTTGGATTGGGCACGGGAAGAAGAACCGGAGCGCGTGGCTGCAACCGAAATGTCTTTCAAATTATTGGTAGCGAAGCCTTGGCCGCTGGCAGATGTGCTTTGATCCAGCACGTTCTGCAAGGTGTTGCCCACCAAAGCATTGATATGGTGCGTGCCGTTATTGCCAAAGGTCTTGATGTAGGTGAGCACTTGTTCGTTGAGTAATACCAAGTTTTTTGTTTCTACTGATGATGCGGATCCGCCGACACTCAGTCCGGCAATGATTAGGGTGTTGGCATAGTTGTTTTCATAAACGCTGTTATTGTCTAAACTCCAGCTACTGCGTAACCGGAGTTCTGGCAGGATGGTGTATTCAGCATAGCCATTGCCAATCGTGCGCCAACCCACGGCATTATTGTCGAGATTTTCTATCAGGGCGATATGATTGTCAAAACTGCCATGGCGCGCAAATGTTCCGTCACCATTGTAAACGGGCAAAAACGAGCGCGGGAAAATTGCCGAATTGATGACACCACGGGGGTTGTTGTCGCTACTGCTCACATTCCGGTATGTACGCGAAAGATTGATGCTGGTGCCTACTTTAAGCTTGCTGGTGACCGCGTTGTCGTAATTAATCCGGCCGGTATAACGGTTGAAGCCGGAAGGTTTGACAATGGATTCCTGATCAAGGTAACCGAAGCTGATGTAATAATTGCTGTTTGCGTTTCCTCCCTGTGCTGACAGCTCATAGTTTTGCGTGCGCGCTGTACGAAATAGGTCGTCGATACGGTTGTAAGTGGCGAAATTGGCGGCGTCGGAGAACGGCAATGTAGCCGTAGCGGGGTCCCGTCCGTCGTCGATGGCTGTGTTTAGGGCTGATTCGTTGAAAAGCTGCGCCGTGGTAGCGCCATCGGTTACTCGAAATCGTTTTGCCGCTTCGGACCACCCTTGGTAGGTATTGAAGCTGATGCTGCCCTTTGTATTCTGCTTACCCCGTTTCGTGGTGATGATGACTACGCCGTTGGCACCCAATGATCCATAGATGGCGGTGGCGTTGGCGTCCTTAAGGATTTGTACATCTTCGATGTCCGAAGGGTTTAAATCGGCCAGAGGGTTGGACTGCTGTTGATTGCCCATGCCGGTTGTAATCGGGTCATTATTGCTGATAAAGACACCGTCTACGACATAAAGCGGATCCACAGATGCATTTATGGAATTGTTTCCCCGGATGCGGAAGGTCACTCCGCCTCCCGGCACACCGGAGTTTGCACCGACTTGCACACCGCTGACCTTGCCCTGTAGGAGCTGGTTGATGCCAGCTGCAGGGATCTCGTTCAGTGCCTCGGCCCTGACACTGGCGATGGCACCAACGATATATTTCCGTTGCTGTGTACTGTAGCCCGTTACCACGACGTCCTCCAGCAATGTGGCGTCCGGCTCAAGCGCTATCTGTATGGGGCTTCGCTGCACGATGACGGTATCTGACTTGTATCCGATATAGCTGACAATCAATGTATAAGGAAAGGGCTGGCCGGTTATGAGCCTAAATGCCCCTTTGTCGTCTGCCGTTGTGCGATGTGTGACACCGGCAATTTGCACGGAAGCGCCAGCGAGGGGCTCCTTCGTCGATGCGTCAATGATCGTTCCGTTCAACGCGGAATTAACTAAAGGTGTGGTTTGTTGTGCCCAAGCCCATGGAGATGTATGACTCAGGGATAAGGCGACTGTTACGCTTATAGCAAGCCATGATTTTCGCCTTAAAAAAGGCGAGGATGGAAAATGTTTTGTGTTATATTTAAGGAACATCGTTGTCTCTGTTTTTAACATAGAAAATAAGCCGGTATGCGGCAATGGTAATTCACGCTGGCATCAGCTGCCAAACGGACCTTTGAAGAAGCCGGATGAAGATAGGGGAGAAACAGCAGTGCTTATTGACAACTGCACGTGTACATGCCGGGCATGTAAGTAGCAAAGGAGGGAGTTGGCGGTTGGGTGGCGGCGGAAGCTTGGAAAGCCCCGTTCCAGGGATATCCATGCCCAAATTCGGACAAAAGAAAAACAGGTCGTATCATCTTATATTTATTTAATTACTTAAGTGTTTCCTTGATGGATGGTCGCTGTTCCTGCACCCAATCCACGCTGTCAAAAGTACGTGATCACCTGCTTCTGATAAACCTATAAATACTACCTATCGTAGGTAGTTTTCATGCCCATTCGGTAAATGGTTGGAAGCGGGAAGGGATCCCAACCCTTCCCGCTTTCTTCATCATAAGTTAGGATTGTTGTTCCATTCATTCACGGGAATGGAAAAAAGGTAATAGGGACTGTTTGCCACTAATGGGCTGTTGTCCGGGAATACCCGGATGTAATGGCCTTTTATTAACAGATGCTGACCGTTGGCCGGATAAGTAAGTGTTGACTCGCTGCGGTCGACGGCGCGTTGCAATCGCAAGATGTCGGTGAGTCGGAATCCTTCACCCCACAATTCGCGGCGGCGTTCGAGCAGGATTTCTTCGATGAGTTGCGCCGCATTGAAGGCGGTTTCTTCGAGCTCGGGCAGGTTCCGTTTCAGGCGGAGTTCGTTCAGTGCGAGGAGGGCGGCTGACAGATGGCCGAGGCGGGCTTCGCTTTCAGCCTCTATAAGCGCTTGCTCAGATGCACGCATTAAAGGAATATGGCCGGCTCGGTCGGGCTTGTTGATGAACTTTTTATACTTAAGCCACCTGTAAATCGGATGTGAGGGGTCACCTTCAAATTCAAACAGCGATTTGCGGATGTCTTGGTCGTCGAATAATTGCCAAAAATAGGGGTCGGGCATGATGCTCCGGTAGCCTGTGGGCGGAGTGACGTCAATGTAAGCGAAAAACGAAGCGCCTCCGAGATTCTGGTCGGCTTGTTGGGGGTGCCCCCATATCCATTCAACGTTACTGGCATCGTTGAAACCTTCGAGGTACTGCTGAGCACTCATAATGGGGAAGCCTTCGCGTGCCTCGCGTGCTTTCTGCGCTGCCAGCTCCCATTGCTCGGTGGCCAGATAAGCGCGAGCCATCAGTCCTTTCACCACGTGTAAGTTGGGCCGGTTTTTGACCGTGCGTTGATACGTCTCGAGCAGTTGTTCGGCGTTTGCTAAGTCAGCAAATACTTGATTGTATACGGCTTCTACGGTAGCCCGGCTTTTCCCTTCAGAAGCTGGGCTTGTTGGCTCGGTATAGATAGGTACAGCTGGCGCGTCTTTGTCTTTGGCGTACGTAAATTGGTATTGTTGCACGAGGTTGAGGTAGGCAAATGCCCGCAGTGCATAGGCTTGTCCTTTTAGCCACTTTTTTTCGTCGTCCGTACCATCGGCGCGATCCGTGTTGGCGAGAATGTTGTTGGCATTGTCGATGACTTTATAAAGTAATGTCCAGAAGAACAGCGCCCGTCTTGTGGTGTTGTCATAAGGGTCGCGGAACGGGTAGGAGTCTCGGAATCCGTATACTCCGTCCCTGGCGATCGCGTCTTCGCCCATCACCTCGTTAGTCAGCATGATTGCTGCGAATCCCGGATTGTCTTGGGAGGTGGCATTTTCCATCAAATACCGGATGGTGCCATTTACCAGCGCATCGATGTTTTGGGTCGAAGAGAAGGCTTCATTGCCTGTGAGGTTATTGGCAGGAGCCGTGTCGAAAAAGCTGTCACTGCATGAGGTAGTCAAAAAGACTAGCCAAACGCATACTATAAAAGTTATGTTCAATCGTTTCATCGTCTTGTTAAAATGAAATATCCATACCAAAAGTGAATGTTTTTTGCGCCGGATAACGGTAAAAAGTTACCCCATCCACGGCTTGTTCGGGATCGAGGCCATCCGGTCCGAAAAAGGTTAGTAGGTTTTCACCCCGTCCATATACACGTAAGTGCTGCAAACCAATACGGCTGGTCCACGAAGAAGGGAATGTGTAGGCCAGGTTGACGTTGCGCAACCGCGCATAGCTGGCATCGTAAAGAAAACGCGATGATATGCCATTCCAGCCCGTGGTTACCGTGGTGAGGCGCGGTATATCGGTGTTGGGGTTGTCAGGGGTCCAGCGGTTGAGCATGTCGCTGCTCCAGGTACGGCCAAAGTTTTCGCCGTTGTGGGATAGCATGACGCGATCCAGGTCAAGTATCTTGCCGCCGAGTGAATAGGCCAATAAAGCCGATAATTCAAAACGTTTATACGTAAATGTGCTTGTCACGCCGCCGTAGAAATCAGGCAGCGAACTGCCCTGAAAATATTGGTCGGCGTCTGCAAAGACACTGGTGGTCGAACGGCCGCTTGACGCATCGCCTTTATACCAAAGCGGCTTGCCGTTTTCCGGATCCACACCCGCCCATTCGCGGATATAAAAGTCATATACCGAGCTGCCCACGACCAGTTTTTTTGTGCTTCCTAACTGGCCAACGTTACCTGAAATGATTTCGTTTTGTGGCAATTCGGTGATCTTGTTGGTGAAATGAGCAAAGTTCACACCCAAGTTCCAGCGGAATCCGCTGGCATTGACAAGAACACCCTGCAGCTGTCCTTCAAAGCCTGTGTTTTGTAGCGAGCCGATATTGTCGTCGATTTCACCGAACCCAAGTGACGGCGCCAGCGGCCTGCTGAATAACAAGTCTTTAGAGCTGCGTTTGTAGACTTCGAAGGTCCCGCTCAAACGGTTGTTGAGTATTGCAAAGTCCAGCGCAGCATTGAAATTGAGGTTAGTTTCCCACTTTAAGCCCGGCGTGGGCAAACGGGCAGTAATTAGCCCCGCCTGGCCAAGGCTGTTGTATATCGAATAAAGGTCTTGGTAAGCATAGTATCCCCCCAAGTTGTCGTTTCCTTGTGCGCCATAGCTTGTCCGTATGGTCAGGTTGTCGAGCCACGACACGTCAGCGAGAAAAGCTTCGGACTTGGCGTTCCACGAAGCGCCCAAGGACCAGAAATCGCCCCAGCGCGACTCAGGGCTGAAGCGGGAAGAACCGTCTCGCCTGAAGCTGGCCGAAAAGAAGTACCGCTGGTCATAATTATATTCCAGTTTGCCGAGGAAACTGGCAAGCTTGTAGTTGTCGGACAAACCGGTGAATGCCGTGATGAGCGAAGCCGCGGCGGGTTCTTGCTTGCCAGAAAAGCCAAAGTTACTGCGCCCACCGGATAGCGACGACACGTTGTAAACATAAATCTCCTGCCCGGCCAGTATATTGACATGATGCCTTTCGGCGAAGTCAAATGTGTAATCCAACAGGTTGTTGAATGTATAACCCAACGCCCGAGAGGCGCTTTTGGTGACGGAACCCCGGTTTGCTACTCCGCTGCCGAAGTCCGGATTGGTATACGAATGGTTCAGAGCGTTGGTGTAGTCGGCGTTGATGCTGCTTTTAAAATGTAAACCAGGGACGAGGTTAAGCTGGACGTGGCCGCGGAAGGTGATGAGATCCCGCTTATTATTGTGCTTGTTAAGATAAGCCTGTCCAAGTAAATTGGTTCCTGCCGATGCCGTGCTGGGACGGTAATTGCCAAAATCGTAGATGCGATTGCCGTTATGGTCAAGTTTGTAAGAGCCATCCGGATTGCGTTCGTATAGCGGATAGATGTTAGCTATTAGCCGACCGATGTTGGCGTAATTCCCCGTGTTGCTGTCGGACTGCGGTGGTGCATCTTGGTTAGTCGTAGACGCGGATATGTTGACGCCCGTTTCAAACCAGCGATTAACCTTGGTGTTGTAGTTTACCCGGGCACTGAGTCTGGTAAATTGTGAACCGATAATGAAGCCTTGATCCCTGAGGTATCCTCCAGACACAAAATAGCGGGATGAATTGCCGCCGCCGCTGATGCCGAGATCGATTTGGTTGCGCATGCCGTTGCGCGCCAGGGATTCGGCCCAATCATCATTCCATAATGGGGTAGCTCCAGCCAAAAGGCGGCCATTACTTCCCACTGGATTGGGGTAGCTTGGTCCGAATGGGTTTATCTTCAGTGTATTGACGAGTTCATTGCTGGCGTATTGCGCCGCTTCTTCCGGGGTTTTCCCTTGATCCAACTGATTGTTGCGCAAGGCCTCCCATTGCAATTCGAAATAATGCTGTGTGCTCAATTTACTGTAGTCTTCTACAGCCCTGTTGGATATACCCGAATTGGCGTTGAGTGTCACGGTCGGGTTGGCGTCGAAATTTCCTTGTTTAGTGGTGATGATGATGACGCCGTTGGCTCCCCTGGACCCATAAAGTGCGCTTGCCGCGGCGTCTTTCAATACCGATATGGATTGGATGTCGGCAGGATTGATTGCGTTGATATCGCCGGCGTAGGGTGCGCCGTCCACCACGTAGAGCGGGGCACTGGACGCATTGACAGAGCCGATGCCGCGTAAGCGTATTTCGGCGTCGCTGCCCGGTTGTCCGGCCGAGGCTACAGATTGCAAGCCTGGTACAAGCCCCTGCAACGTCCGGCTCACGCTTGAAACCTGCTGCTTGTTGATCTCCGTGGCGCTGACCACAGATGCTGAACCTGTATAGGTGGCCTTGGTAGCGGTGCCATAGGCGACGACCACTACTTCACTGAGCGCACTGTTGACCGGGTTGAGCGACACGTCCAATGTGCCCGTCGTGGCTGGTAGTTCACGTGATTCATAGCCGATGTAACTAAAAACCAACGTGGTGTTGGCGGCAACATGAATGGTATATCGGCCGTCACTGTTGGTAGTCGTAGTGGTTTCCGTACCCTTTACTACGATATTGACACCAGCCAGTGGCTCATTCGTGTTGGCATCGCGCACTTGTCCCTGAACCGTCTCCTGCCTGGCCAGCCCAGCCGTGGGATTGACGATTAACCCGATCAGGCACGATAGGATAAAAATCAATGGTTTCATATTTATTTGTAATTTTTATTAAAATATGGTCAGCGCATTTATTGGGCAAAGCTCACGCAAGGGAGGGATAATCGTCCCTCCTTGCGGCTGCCTTTTTGCGTTTTTTAGCTTATTCGCCTAGCAATTCCTGTAATTTTTTCTGCAGTTCTTCCCCCCGGAGATTCCGCGCGACGATAGTCCCATCTGGTCCAATCAGAAAATTCGCCGGGATGGCCCGTACTCCATAAATAGCCGCAGCTTCACTTTCCCAAAATGTCAGGTCGGACACATGCGGCCAGGTAAGCTTATCGGCATCGATTGCTTTTAGCCAGGCCTCTTTTGTCTTGTCGAGTGAGACGCCGAAGACAGTGAAGCCCTTATCCTTGTACCGTTGGTAGGCGGCCACGACATTGGGGTTCTCCCTGCGGCAGGGGCCGCACCATGCAGCCCAGAAATCCAGCAGTACGTACCCTTTACCGAGGTGGTCAGAAAAGCGAATGGTGCTTCCGTCCGGTGCGTTAGAAGTAAAGTCAGGGGCTTTATTACCCGGTAATACGGTTTCCAGCGTATTGGCGAGCCCGAGTAATACGGTTGCGTACTGGGTATGCTGTAGTGACGGAGCGAGTTGGCTTACATAATCCCTGATTTCTGAAGGGCTCAGCCTGTAGGCAAAGTAACGGTATAGAACATACGCGGAGGTGATCGAGGCAGGGTCTTCCTTGATGAAATCGGCAATTTGTATATTCCGCTGGCGGTTGCTGTAATCCACGAAGCGGTCATGCGATTTTGAGCCGGATACCACGGTATTGCGATAGGATTCATTGGCGTCAAACGACACCGATATCGGCCCCTCTTCCAGGAAGATGTAAAACGGAGTTTTATCCTTGTCAAGCGTAAGCCCGTACAGTTCGGGAAGCAGCACGTTCGTATTGAAGCTGAACGTGCCGTTTTGAAGTGCCGCCGAATCAATCGTGTGGAAAATCTTATTATCAAACCGCTGTAGGTATATCGTGCCGGTTTGCATGTCCTTTACGGTACCCTTAAGCTGTAGCGGTTTGGCTTGCTGGGCATATACAGCACTGAGCAAAAGTGTTGAGAGTATGCTTAATGTTATTCTTGTTTTCATATTTCGTTAGTTGTTTTTTAAACGATAATCCAGTGCTGGGGCGCGGTCGCCAAGTAATGACTCATAGCGGAAGTTGGCACCCCTGCGGGATTCGAACTCTTCTTTTACTTCATTGATCAACGTTGGCTTGGTATAAAGGTCTATAGCTGTGAGGGCAAAGACCTTTGCGGTATTGATGAGCGACTTGGTGCCGATGGTGGTTCCGCCGGACGCCACATTCTGCCAGCTGTGGCCAGCACTTCCAGGTACGAAGGTAGCGGTTCCAAATGATACGGTTGGTACGTTCCAGCTTACGTCACCGACGTCTGACGAACCACCTCCCTGTGACGGTTTTTCTTCCTCCAGCGGCTGGACTTTCGCAACGTCATCCAACGCAGCGCTGTTAAGGCCCAAATCTTTCACGATAGCTTCGGCGAAAGCCCGCTCCCGGCTGTCATAGTGAATGCCGCCCACTGTTTCAAGATTTTTTTGCACGATCGCCGCTAGTCGTCGATTAGGCAGTTTCTCGTAGAATCCTGCAATAATTTCGCTGCTTACCGTGGTTTGGGTGCCTTTGGCAGCCCCTTCGGCAGCTTCGTTTACCCAACTGACGAGGTCTTGCAGTACCTCCCGCTTAGGATGGCGGATGTAATAGGATACCTTAGCGACTTCGGGTACTACGTTGGGTGCCTCGCCTCCGTTAGTAATGACATAATGGATACGTGACTCTGACGGAATATGCTCGCGGAGCAGGTTGACCATGTAGTTAAGGGCTTCCACGCCATCTAACGCGGAGCGCCCTTTATCGGGACTGGCTGCCGCGTGTGCCGCCTTGCCGTGGAAGGTATAATCAACCATTTGGATAGCCGTACCCGTAGCTACGTTCACGGCATTTCTCGTGGCAGGGTGCCAATCCAATACGACATCGATTCCCTTGAAGAAACCATCCCGCACCAGATAAACTTTCCCGCCGCCGCCTTCTTCTGCTGGGGTGCCAAATACTTTTATGGTACCCTGGTGGCCGGTGCTTGCCAGCCATTCCTTGATGGCGACGGCCCCCGCTACCGAGGCGGTGCCAAATACGTTGTGTCCACAGGCATGGCCGTTTCCGCCTTCAGTTATCGGCTTGCGGTAAGGTACGGTATCCTGGGATATCCCCGGCAATGCATCAAACTCGGCTAAGATGCCGATGACAGGACTGCCACTGCCATAAGTGGCGATGAATGACGTGGGCATTCCCGCTAATCCGGCCTCTACGGCAAAACCCTGTTCTTCAAGATGATTTTGGAGAATTCCTGAACTTTCCTTTTCCAGAAAGCCCAATTCAGGGGTTGACCAGATAGCTTTTTGGATTTGGTCGTAAGTTTGGAACGAACGGTCTAAATAACTTAACGGGATATCCGTCGTGTTTTGACCAAATAGGGCGAAGGGAAGTAGTATGAGTACGATAAATGTTTGTTTTTTAATCATGTCTGTCGCTATGTTAGTTTTGTGATAACTACGTTTTCATCATTGCCGGTCCCGTCGTGGCTCATCCTCGTTTTGATAATCAAGTAAGTGTCTTCAAGTAGCTGAGATAATTGGATGCTTGGCATCGCGTACATAGCAAGCATTTCACTTATCTACACCTTTGGCAGCGCCCAAGGCAGGATTTAGCACCTTAATGTAGCTTCAGGTTGCTAAGACGTCACAGGGCCTTTCCCTCGGTCTTTCTTGATAAGCACAAACAAAAAGAACTCGGCGGAGCAAAAGTAAAAATAAAAACTATTAAGTTTATAGATTTTATGTGAAATATTTATTTGTGGCGACAATGCTTGCAGCAGAAGTAAAGCGATTATTAAAAACAAAAAGAGAGGCCTTATAACTAAAGCCTCTCCGGTCTAACGGGTTTCGAAATGATCCCCGCATAAGAAGTTATTTAACGGGTGTTAATAATTAGGGTTTTGCTGATTAGCCAGAATTGGATTTGTTGTGACTTCCGTGTTATTGATCGGCCATAGGAAGCGGTAGTCGCTATATGGAATGGCTGGAATCTCTGCGGCGATAGCGGGTTTTCCGACCCCGTAATCCGATCCGTCGTTTTGAAATACACCGCCCCAAGCGCCCGATTTAATCTTCGCTGGAATACCTCCGGTGCTGTAATCAGGGTCCAGCACCAATCGGTGGATGTCTGGCCAGCGGCGTCCTTCTGCGGCAAATTCAATACGTCTTTCGTTTAGAATCGCCTGGATTAAGTCAGTAGGAGCTGATGTAAAACGCGCATCGGCTGGCACGGAGCGATCACGGACAGCATTGAGCAGCAACAGTGCCTGCCCCGTATTGCCCGTTCTGGCATACGCTTCCGAGACATTCAGTAATACCTCTGCATATCGAAGGATTGGAGCCCAATCGGATTGGGTGGTGTAGTCTGTGTATTTCTTGGTAAAGAAATGACGGTACGTCCCTGTCTCGTCTTGTACCTGGAGCAGCTCACGGCGTAAATCACCTGCTACCCAAAACGATGCATTATATAGGTTAGGACTGGTTGATACCAATCCGCGGCCACCAGGTCCTGCGGGACCCAGCATGCGGGCGAGTGAGCCATTGGTGCCTGGGTTTGAATTTTGTCCGTTAGCAATTGAGAATATGGATTCGGTGTTGTTTGAGTAATTAGTGAATGGTCCGTCAGGACTTGCTGTCAGCGAGTAGCTACCTATCGGGCTGGTAAACGTACCGCCGGTGGCATCGGTGCCCAATTTAGTTCCTTCGGCAATTACACCTGCCCAATCGCCAAGATGCAGTTTGATTCTTGTTTTTAAGCCGATTGCGGCACCCTTTCCTGCTCTGTTGATGGGGCTGTTTGCGGGTAGCACACTTTCTGCATAATCAAGGTCGGCAAGGATCTTTTCATAGGTGCCGGCAACCGTGCCGCGGTCTACCGTGCTCGCCCGTTCAACTGTCTCCGTGGAATTAATGCCAAAATCACGGTAGGGCACACCATAGGCACCGGCATTCGCCCCCTCGGCATAAGGTAGGCTGAAGTGCAACAGCAGTTCGTGATGTGATAAAGCTCTTAAGAACCGAGCCTCGCCTTCATAAACATTAGCCGCTTCCGGGGTGATGATTCCTGCGGATTCCGCTCCGCGCACACCTTCTATGAATAGGTTCGCCTGGTTAATAAGGTTGTAGAGCTGATCCCAATGGTTGGTGTTGTTTGCCGAGGTCGTTGAGTAGGTAGCCTCATAGGTGATTTGGTAAAACTGCTCCAGATTCACCACATCTTCACCTCGAACCTCAGCCTGCTGGATAGATGCCGCTCCAAATGGATATCCCCGTCCGGCTCCACCGGCGTAAGTACCGATGGCTGCTTGGCTGTATACTCCGTTTGCTGCCAATTCGACGTTTTCAGGTGTGTCAAATATTGCTGCTTCGGATAGTCGATTATAGGGGCCTAATTCCGTAAAACTATCCTTGCAGGAAGATGTGGCAAAGACCAATCCGCTCAATAGTATTAATGTCTTGTTTATCCTTTTCATTTCGTGTCAGATTTTTGATTATAAACTCAAGTTGATGCCAAACGTGAATGTTCTGGGGACTGGGTTTACGTTGTCGTCCAGGCTGGGCGCTCTGTTTGTTGTGACGCTGTTTGCAATTTCCGGGTCGATACCTGAATATCCCGTGATGACAAAGGCGTTCTGTACCGAGGCATAGATCCGGGCGTTGTTCACGTTGATCCGACTTAGCAGCGCTTGGGGCAATCGGTACCCCAAGGAGATGTTTTGGAAACGCAAATACTTTCCATCTTCAAGGAAGCGGCTGTTCAAATGGCCGGCTTGATTAAGGCGGTTGGTCTGTCCGGCCCACAGGATCGGAACATCTGTGTTTGGATTTTCAGGTGTCCATGCATTGAGCATTTCCCGGCTGTTGTTTGCGTAAGATTGGGTGGTGAGGGTCGATTGACGGGTGAGGTTGTAGACCTTGTGCCCACCAGCAAATGTCAGGAATAAGCTAGAGTCAAAGTTTTTGTAGTTGAGGGTATTGTTGAATCCACCATACCAAGTTGGGTTTGACTGGCCTAAAAAGATTTTGTCTTCAACTGCATTTAAGGCGCGCGTTGTTTGAGAGGTGTTCGATGGGTCGTTTGGATGGAATATCGACCATGATCCATCTTGAGGGTGGATTTGGGCCAACGTCCGAACTCCATCTAAATATTGGACGAAAACAGGGTAGCCGTTTGCCGGATTCACCCCATAATATTCGTAGCCGAAAAATTCAGCGATAGAGCGTCCGACTTCAGTTCTGTGGTATGTATTTACCAGGGGTGCGCCGGCCAGCTGCGTAATTTCGTTTTTGACGAAGGTTAAATTCAGGTTAGAAGTCCACGAGAAATTAGTCTTGTGGATATTCGTTGTGTTTAGGGTGAATTCCCATCCTTTGTTATTTAGCCTGCCGACATTTGTGTTTATCTCATTGCCGGGTATGCCTTGCGAAGGCGGGACGGGGACGGCCAAAATCAAGTTGTCAACATCATTTTGGAACCAATCGGCTGTCAGTGTTACCCGGCTGGCGAACAGGGACAGATCCAAGCCTACGTTGGTTTTTTTACTTGTTTCGAATGTTAGATCGGGGTTGCCGACCTGCGAAAAGAAAAATCCGCTGATGTCGCCGTATAAACGAGGGGCATAGACGCCTGCATAAGGAAACGCGCCGATTTCAACGTTGCCGACTTCGGCATAACCTCCCCGTATTTTTAAGTCATCGATGAAGCTTAATCCATCAGCATTTTTAAAGAATCCTTCCTCTGAAAGCCGCCAACCCAACGATATACCGGGTAGCGTGGCTCCTTGGTTGCCCCATGGTAGGGACGAAATTTTGTCATGTCTCAGGGTTGCTGTAAGTAGGTACCGGTCCAATACCGAATAATTCAGCCGCCCAAAGAGTGACGTGAGCGATCTTTCCTCGTAGCCGCCGCCAGAATTTTGTGTTCCGAACGTGCCGGAGATAATGTTCTTTTCGCCGAAAAAGGTATGCGCGAGGTCAATGCCTTGGCCAAAGAAGTTGTTGTCAAAGCTTTTCTGTGCTTCATAGCCGCCGACGAATCCGATTTTGTGGATACCGACCTGCTTATTGTAAGTGAGCGTATTTAGCCAGTTGTAGCGGAAAAAGCGGGAGTAGTAGTTGTAGACTACACCATTGCTGCCTCTACCGTCGCCGTGGTCAGGATTTTGGTATTGGAAACGCTCGGTGTTTAGGTTGATGAGGCTAATCTGCGTTCTGAGGTTCAGCCCGTCGGTAATTTTGACATCTGCAAACGTAGATCCGGTAAAGTTCAGGCTTTTCGTATCAAACCAGTTGTGGTCTAAAACATATTGGAGGTTGGTCCGATTGTCTACAGTGTTGAATAGGTTTGCGCCACTGCCTAATGCGGTCCCCGATGGATTAAGGTTGTATGTGCCGTCGGGCCACACGGCCGGAACATTCGGTGGAAGTAATACTGCGCTGTTTACGTTGCCGGATAAGGCACCTGCTCCGGTGTTTAATCCGGTGTTTGTGGTGTGGGATAATGATCCGGTAACACCCAAAGTGAGGTAGTTATTTAGCGTTTTATGCTCCAGGTTTGTCCTTAGCTGATAACGAGTTTGGTCGTTGTTGACTGTGATCCCTTGCAAATCCGAATAACCTAATGAGAAGTAGTAGCTTGTCGTTGGCGTAGCTCCGCTGAATGACAACGCATGGTTTTGCTGAAAGCCGGTCCTAAAGACGATGTCTTGCCAGTCGGTGTTGTATGGCTCATTGGTTTCAGGGTTAAGTGTAGGGTTGGCCATGGATGAGGTTACCCCAGTGTTTGCGGCTTTTTGGTTGTTTACAGCGATAAACTCGTCAGCATTGAGTAAGTCGAACCGCTTAGCCGGTTGCGTAGAGGCAATCCAGCCATCGTACGTTAGTTGGGCTGCGCCTGATTTGCCCTTTTTGGTGGTTATCAATATGACCCCATTAGCAGCTCTGGATCCGTAGATGGCGGTAGCCGAGCCGTCTTTGAGTACTTCTACGCTCTCAATGTCATTGGGGTTGATATCTCCGAGCGGATTATAAGCAGCGTTCCCCGAACCCCAGTTGCCGGATACGTAAGGCAAGCCATCGACTACATATAAAGGTTCGGCGCTGTTCGAGATGGAGTTTGTGCCCCGTATACGCACGCGGGCTGCCTGGCCAAGGATGCCACTCGGTGTGGAGGCTTGTACGCCAGACACCTGTCCTTGAAGGAATTTGTCAAAACTGGGTAGCGCGACATTCTGAAAGGCTTCACCCTTTACCGTGCCTATTGAGCCGGTCAGATCCCGTCTTTCTTGTGTGCCATAACCAGTCACCACGACCTCGCTTAATGCGGTCGCATCAACAGTCATTACCACATTAAGTACATTGCTTGACCCCACCTCCACGGTCCGGGAAATGTATCCGAGAAATCGGAATTCCAGGGTTTTAACAGTTGATGGGACATTGATGGTGTACGTCCCCGAGGCATCAGTTTGAGTGGCGACGCTTGTTCCAACAGCGAGCACCGACACCCCGGCTATCGGAGCGCCGTCGTCAGAAGCGGTGACGCTACCGCTAATTCTCCTGTCTTGCGCATGGACTGATCCTATCAGCGCAATGCCCAGCATAAAAAAACATAGTAGTTTTTCTTTCATGTGATTGAATGTTAAGTGAAAAATTGATGGTATTTAGAGAAAAGTTATCTCCCAAGTTTAAATAACGTATCCGCCCGACCAAGTACATCTTTATTGATTAATTGATCCGCTGTAGTTTTACGGGCTAAATATTATTGATATGAAAGAGCGTAGAGACTACATGTTTACCCTTGTCCGTCAGTGGCGTGAGAGTGGTTTGACCCGGCAGGAGTTCTGCCTTCAGCATGGCATCACCGTGGGTAAGTTCGGTTATTGGATCAGTCGCTGGAAAGAGGATCAATCCGGCGGGGATAATGGCTTTATTCCGATGGGTTCACCCAAGAGGGCAGGCCATTGTGTCTTATCGGTTATTTAT
>NZ_FUYS01000008.1 GCF_900168055.1 Parapedobacter luteus | reverse complement strand
AACCCGTAATCGCGGTCTACCGGATAGTCCGGCGTCGTATCCGTACCCTCAGGCGTGCTGTAATCGCCCGCAGGGTCTTCACTCCAGATATTAATCGTGTTGTTCACCACGTCGGCCGTGATGTCCGCAGCCACGTCAACCGCAACCGTCAGCACAATGGTGCCGCCCGGTGCCACCGCATCGGCTACCGTCAGCGTGAACTCGCCGCTGGCGCCTACCGTATTCGCCGTGCCGTTGTTTGACGTGATGCCCGTGACCGTCTGGCCGGCCGATGCCACGTCCTGCAGGTACAGTACCGTGCCCGCATTGATGGTCGACGGGCCACCGTTGGTCACCGTCACGGTATATTCAAATGCTCCGCCAGCTACAGCCACCGCATCCGTGCCGTCGGCAGCAATTTTGGTAATGTTTCCATCCAAGCCGTAATCGCGATTCACGGGGATCGGATCCGTATCGTCGCTGTCATCCGGCGTATCCGTATCCGGATCCCGGTCAGGCCCCCAAACATCGATACCATTAGCCACTACTGCCGGCGCATTTGGAGCAACATCAGCCGTGACACGCAAGGTAATGGTGCCGTCCTGCGGAACTTGCGTTGTTACCGTTACGATGGCGCTGTTGCCGCTTCCTGAGACGGTGGCGTTGCCACTCGTAACCTCATAGGTTGTAATCGTTAACCCTTCGCTCGGTCGCTCGTTGAGCGGAATTTCCTTGCCTACTACGACCGGCGCAGGACCATCGTTGGTGATGGTGACCGTAAAGGTGGTACTTTCGCCGGCTGTCACGCCCGTGGCTTCGTCAGCCACCTTCGTGATACTGAGGTTGTTGGGTATGATAAAGGTAACCTCGGCTGGACTACCATCTGCGATGATCATGCCCTCAACAGTGGCCGTCACACTCGCAACACCTGCAAGCGTGCTGGTAAGCTGCAACCTGGCTTTCCCCTCGGTATCCGTTGTGATGGTTTCAGTGGTCCTCGTATTATCGACATGCGTGATGGTGAATATAACTTCCTTGTTCGTCACCGGAGTCGCCGCACCCGCATCAATGATCGTTGCCGTAACCTCATTATAATCGTTGCCATCGGCCCAGGCGTTATTCTTGGTTACTTCCAGGTAACTTTGCGCATACGACTCGCAGAAAGGGATCACGTGATAGATACTTACGTTCGGAGCGACACCTACGCCAGCGAGATCGCTTAAGCGGATGGCAATTTCATCGACATCGGTATCAAGCTCGACGGTCACCTCCACTGGATCGCTATCATTCAACAGGTCTACGATATTGGTTTCCACGAATGCTTGTTCGAAGTCCCTGGTGGATACTTCTACACCGTCAAGGTAGCCAACTACCTCCAAGGTACTTAATAGCGCCGCATTCAGCGTACCAGTACCGACCTTCATCTTAATGCGGATCTGATCGCCTGCAGTAAGTACCCGGTCGAACTGGATATTCTGCTGTATGGACCCAAGCACATTCAATGTGCCGAGACTCAATGTAGAGGCACTCGAAGTGTTTTGGTCGATCGCCCAGAATGCATTTTGCACGCCGGCACCACCAAGGTTGAGCACGTCGAGACCCAGTCCGCTACCCTCGTAAGACGTTGAAAATGCTGCCGGGCATTCGAAGGTCGTTGGGGTATGGCACATGCCATAAACATCCAGATGCCCTTCGGACGACAAGACGCCTAACAACGCGGTTGTATGATCTTCAAGCCTTACCGATTGATACGCTACTGTTGGCCTAATCTCAAGATAATACCGACCTTTTGTATCCTGCACCAAGCGGATTTGGCCGTTTGCATCGTCAAACAGATCCCGGCTACTGCCTGATACAACTTCATTGCCATTTTCATCGTTTACAATCACATTGAAGTAGTGGTCGCCCAAGGCGATACCGTTCAGCAGGCTATTGACTGCGTTGCCCAGCGAACCGGCGAGCAGCGCCTGCAATACCTCATCTTCATATCCAATACGGATATACGACGACGTACCGGCGGGAACCACCGCACTGAAACCCAGTTCGACATGTCCGGAGTACGCGCCAATACCAGCAACCAAACCCGCATCCGACCGAATCGTTGCATAGCTATTGTGGTTGCCATCCGTGAGGTTTTGGATATCGTCCACATTTTCGCCTTCGCCAACAATGACATCAGCGCAGACACTAAACGGCGGCTGTTCGAATTCCGGATCCGGGCATGCGTCCGATATCCGGTAGATGTTGTACAACCGAACCGGATTCCCGATACTTAAGCCGAGCACGGAACCTACCTCAAAACGGACACGATCGTATGTGATGCCTGCACCCGGTTCAAATTCGACGTTGACCCGGCCGCCAGAATTAAGCAAGCCGAGTAAATCCAACCCGTTGATCAATGCATTCTGGAACGTAGCGGAATACACTTCATCATTCCCATGATACAGGTATACCCGGTAAGCACCCAAGAGATCAACATTCAGCAATGTCTGCGGGACTTGCACGCGCAACCTTACCACGTCCGTAGCGGCGGTTATTACAGGCGTTTTGAAGTAAACATCCTGGTAGATAGCCGCGCCGACCGCGGCAGTGCCCAATGAAAGCTCCGAATAATTGGAGTTATTCTCATCTATTACGTAATGCGGATTGACTACGCCGGCCGGATTTGCTCCTTCAAACAAATTAAGCGAAAGGCCGGTTCCGTCGAAAGAGGTAAACGTTGCTTGCTCGCAAGGATCGAATACGGTTTCACGGCACATGCTATAGACATTCATGGTCGTCACCTCACCCAATCCTGCTACCGCGGTATTGTTTAACGTAATCCTCACTGATTGATATGGCACATCGGCGGTAAAGGCAATGTAATAACGGCCATGCTCATCCCGTACGATGCGGGCATTGTTGCTATTGAAGCCTCCTGCGCTGGACACTTCATAAATCTCGTTGCCGGCGGCATCCCGTACCGAGATGTCAAAGTAATGATTGCCGAACAATACGATACCACCCAAATCAGCCAGAATAGAACCAAGGCTACCGCCTACAAGCGCATCGAGCAACTCTTCATCCGGCATATCAATGCGGACGTACGACGTTTCCAACGCCGGCACCGGCTGGTCATAGCCAAGCTCGATGTACCCGCTGTACGACCCGCCGATGCCCAAGGCGATGCCTGAACCCGCCGATAGCGTCGCATACGTATCGATATGGCCATCAATGGCATTGTATGCAAAGTTGACATGCTCAAACGCGCCTAACTCAACACCGCAATCCGGACCGTTAAACGGTGATTCCGTCTGCGGATCGTTGGGTAGCGGCCTGGGGTCGGGGCAATCTGCACCAAAACGCTTGATGCTGTACACCCGAACGGGTGAATTCAATACATTTAATTCAACTAATGCGGTGATACCCACGGCAACGCGATCGAAAGCTACGCCGGGGCCAATCGGAATCGTCACGACATTGTCCGTGGTCAACAGTCCTAAGATATCCAATCCGGCAACCAAACCATCTTGCAATCGTTGGGAGTACACGAGATCGTCACCGTTGTATGCCCGTATTTCGATGTTATTTAACAACTGAACATTTAGCGTGCTTCCATTTTCGACGCCAAGCTTAATTTTAAAATAATCTGCAGGAGACGAAAGTGTATGGAAATCCACGAACTGGAAAATACGCGCGCCCACACCGGCCGCACCGATGCCAATTTCGGAAAAGGTTTCATCGTCCTCGACAGCGACGTTGTCATCGTCAATCGCCAAGTGCGCGTTTCTAACGCCGGCGCTACCTAACCCAAGCAAGTCAAGACTGATTCCGCCTGATTCGGAATAGGTGGCGAAGGCTTGTTCACAGTGCGCTGAGCCGGTTGACACACAGGCATGATAAACATTCATGTTGGCAATGCCTGCCAGGCCGACCGCTCCGGGATAATGTTCCGTAATCCGGATGCGATCGTAGGGCTGATCAGGAGTCACCGCAACATAATAATGGCCATATTTATCCTGAACTACTTTAACCGGCTGATTCAAGAAACCGTTATTCGAGGAAGCAGTCAAGAACGCAGGATTATCCCCATTTTTTACTTCAACGGTGAAGTAATGCTGGCCGAAAAGGGCACCCGTGACTCCACTTAGTAAATCGCCGATACTGCCGTCCAATAACCCTGACAAGATCTCGTTATCGAAATCAATGCGGACATACGTTGTGGTTCCGCCACTCTTCACCCCATCAAATCCCAGCTCGATGTGTCCGGTATAGCTTCCGATGCCGAGTACCAGCCCTGAGCCAGCTTCCAGCGTTGTGTAGGTGCCATTGTGTCCATCCACCGCATTGTAGGGGAAATTGGCATTTTCAAATGAATGTATATTGTCCGCACAATCTTTATTCGCATCAAGGAACATATGCCCATCATCCACGGGCGCCGGCGCACCCGGTTCCGGACAAGTAGCTCCATAGCGCTTCACATCATAAAGATGGATGGGCGCACTTCCTAATAAATTAACGTCGACAATCGCATTATAGCCAATAGTCACCCGGTCAAAGGCCACGCCGGGGCCAATATATATTGTGGCTGGCTGCCCACTTTGCAGCAACCCAAGGACATCCACACCGTTGACCAAGCCTCCGCTCAATCGCTTGGCATAGACCTCCTGACTACCTGCGAAAGCCTTAATTTCGATATTCCCAAGCAGCCGAGCATTTACTGCGGATCCGTTGGCGACGCCAAGCTTTATTCTCAAATAATCCCCAGGGGCGGAAAGCTCGTCGTAGTATATCGTCTGGTAAATTGAGTTGCCCAATCCAAGGCTGACACTTCCCGTACTGATTTGGGAATACGAATCCTCGTCGTCATCTATTGCGTTGCCGATATTCGTGGCCCCCGCACCGCTCTGCAAAATATTCAAGTTCAACCCTTCACCATCAAACGAGGTAAATTGCGCTTGCAGGCAATCCGTCGCATCGTCATAATAAAACGCGTTATAGACATCCAACGTACGTTGGGCCCCAAGCCCCAATAACGACCCAGTCTGATTGGTTATCCGTATCCTGTCATAAGCAGCACCTGGACGTATCGCGATATAATAATTGCCCACCTTGTCGACCACCAGTTTGACCCTATCGGTACTGAAGCCCGACGCGCTGCTTCGCGACAAAACCGATGTACTGCCGTTTCTGGCATCGATGACAATCTCCTGATTGCCCAATAATACCGCGCCCAGCACCTGCCCCAATAATTCACCTAAATTTCCCCCCAATAACGCATTAAAAAGACTGTTATCACCTGCTATTCGCACATAAGACCATGAATCAGCCGGCAGGGTGTTTTCAAACTTCAGCTCGATTACCCCCGTATATGCACCTAAGCCTGCGGCCAGCCCGGGGCTGGCCAGCAGCCTGGCATAGTTGTCGTCATCAACCAGCGCATGGCCCTGATTTTCGACAGTAGGCGCATAACACGGCGTTAGACCTAGCGCACCGCACCCGATTGCCGAGACGACTCTATCCGGGCTGGTGTACGTCACATCATCAGCCAATGTTTTCGTCTGCCCCTTGGCCTCCCCAAGAGCGGAACACAGTACGGCAGCGAACGCGATGCAACTGAATAAAAAACGTGTAAAAGAAAGTTTCAGATAAGTAGATGATGCTTCCATTGGCTATGGGTTTATAATCATATAATGTTTTTCAAATTTTGATAATTAAGCACTGCTGCCACGCAGCTTTATTCGGACATCACACCGCTGGCGAGGCAATAATCTATTTTCGCCGGCATGCTGTATTCGAACACACTTGGCTTACTGCCGGTTACGGTATTCGAAATACCTTAATATGGTATGGTTCTTGCATTGCATAGTTGGTAGATGTTTTTTCATAGGTGTTTCCAACAGGCCACGCGCAGGAAATATTCCCATCCGTCCACGACTGTCGTTCAACACGCTCAAAGATAATTTGGCCAACTCGCCAAACCCCTGTTCACTGCATTCATATTATACTCCGCCGTTCATTTTGTTCATATTAGGGTATGCGCTATGCAGGCGTTATCCTTATGGCTAAGTTTGCTTAACAGGAAACCAAGGCCTCGATCTGCAAGATTACAGGGCGTCGTTTTCCAGAATCGTCTACGTGATACCTGAAATAGTGATGTATTTGTTAATGGCTCGGATTGGGCAATGGTCAGTTTGTTTAAATACGTTAAAGAGCAAAATTTACTACATTTTGGCAGATTATAACAACTAAGAAACTTTATGTTTGCCGAATGCTAAGCATACTACAGCTTTTCACCATTAACTAATTAATCAAGTTACTATGTAAATAGATTTTTATACACCAAATCGCTGCAACTAGCCACTTAACTTTAAAGAAACCTATATACCAACAAAAGGATTGACCGTCAGTGACTGATCAGGCTATTATTTTTAACCATCTACCATCTACCTTTACATGAAAGCATATTTACGGGCTTATTTTGATCAACTGAAAACGCTTGTATTGAACAAGTCCCAGATTACCCAGCTACTCCCCGGCGATTGTTACCGACTGGCATTGGATATCAAAGCAGTAACGAACAAGAGCGTCAGCGAAACCACCATAAAGCGTATATTTGGTTTCGCTTCGTCCATACACCGGCCCTCGGCCTATACCCTTAACGCATTGGCCGAATATTGCGGCTTCAGCGGTTGGGACGACTTTTACACCAATATGGAGCAATGTCAATTGCGGCTTTCGCCGTGCAAGACGTGGGATGAAGTTTCCCGCAACGCGACCAAAATCAGTTTATTTAACATTGAAAGCAATAAACACAAATGCGGAATCCCCTACCGCCAAACCATTGATCGGGAACACGTGGACATGTTCATGCAGCGCTTTCAGCAAAGTGAAGCGACTGCGGGCATTTTCAGCGGGCCCGCCGGATACGGGAAAACCGTATCCATATCCCGCTGGCTGGAAAGAAAAATCACCCAAAAGCCGGACTCCCAAGAACACGATAGCTACCTGTTTGTCAGCAGCCTGTCCCTGCTGCATAGCACCATCTTTGGATTTCATTGCAACAAATGGCTGGCTAATCTCCTGGGCTTCGACACCACCGATCTGCTTGAGAGTTTTATGGAAAACTACCAAGACGGCGCTCCCGGCAATTTCTATCTTATTATCGACGAATTACATTCTGACCTGGTAACAGACAAACAGTTTTCGAACACCATCGACCAACTCTCCGACATGGCTCAGCATTTTGCGCGATTCACTTGGTTCCGTGTTATTTTGGTCATGCGTACGTCTACGCTTTTTAAGTACAGAAACCTCTTTCAGGATACCATTGCCAATCTGCAGTGGTTTTCCATATTGAGCGGCACGCCGGCCGGCGAATCGGCTGATATGGGGGCCTTTTCCAATGCGGAATTGCATCAGCTTATCCGCAACATCAACGGGCGGGACAAGCCGCTGCGCCCACTGAATTTACGACATAAGAACCTCTTTCATGTGCCGCTATTTTTTCAATATTACTATGAACTAAACGGGGAAAACGCAGACCCGCGCGAAGCGACAGTTTTCGACGAATACCTTGTTGTTGCGCGATATCTAAAAAAGAAGGTGTTCAATGGTGTCAATTCCCTCGGAAAGCAAAGCCTGCTGGACGAGCTGGCCGCCTTAGTCGACGCGCACGACAGCATACTTCACGTCAATAAACGGCAAGTCTATGCCGTCATCAAACAACATCAGGCCGCTTACCAGGACCTGCTTTCGATTGGGGTATTGCAGGAGATTAACAGCAAGCACGAAGTCAGGCAGCAGGTGACTATCCGGTTCCAATCAGAACGTATCGCCACGTATTTCATGGCACTCCAATGGTTCCATAGCTACAATGACACCGGGCAACTGCTTGATGCGTTGGATCGGTCCGCTTCCTCCAATAAAGTGAAGGTGGATCAGCTGAAATGGCTATTGCTGTTTTATATCGAATCCGGAGACCTTGACCTGGTTAACCAGATTGAAAACATTCAGTTTCTCAATGATGACCGTTTTGAAATCATAGCGTTTATCTGCGATGGCATACATAAGCTGTCGTTCGCTCCTAACCAGCTCATCCGGGATCAGATAAACCTGGAGCTTTGCAACAGTGCGTTTGTCGAGTATGCACTGAGCTTCACCTGTTTCCAGCCCGAATACGAACCCAATGTTTCCAAGCTCCTGGATTTCAATTTATCTGAAACCCACGAAATCATCCTTCGTAGCAAGCTTGCCTTCATTGCGATACTTAAATGGGAGGAAGACGCGTTCATGATGCAGTTCGAGCAACTCGCGGTGAAACCGCCGGAGGCCTTCGCCAGCTTTGTCATCAATCCGTTTGTGGTCCTCTCCTACTTATATCAATATTTCAAGGGAGAGCATGTCGACAAAGAAACCATCCATGAATTGGAAATGCTTTACCGCCGCCTGTCGAAGAGCGACGGATTGATTTCAAACCAGCTGTTTGACCTTTTGGTCTATACGTTGGCCAAGGTATCGCGCAAGATCAAATTTGCCCATGGCTATATTGACGTGCTTAGCAGGCGCCTTAACGAGGAAGCGCCCCGCAACGCGGCCGAATTGAACTTCACGAAGCTGATCTATGCGTTGTTTCTGACGGAATGCGGCGAGGTAGAGACCGCCAGCGCTTATGCTTCCCGATTGTCGACCAACTACCCGAATAACTTTGCATACCTTGTCATTTACAACATCTTTCTCATCCAATGGAAAAAGCTTAGGCGTGAAGAGGATTATCACAAGTTAGGACGGCAAACCGCTTCCATTTGCGAGGTCCGTGGCTTTAGGTTGCTGGAGTCTTATTGCTGGATGCTCATTTTGGACGAAAACCCCAAAGATGAGCTGCCGCATCTAGATCCTAACCTGGGGCTTCAATCGCCAATCTTTGACTACACGGCCGGTTTAAGCCGCTGCCAACAGCGGAGAATGGGGTAAATCCGCCTGCCGCTAATAGGGAATGTTTAACTTCCTGAATACAAAATGCCAGAGCCATATGGGGCCAAGTACGAGTAACCGCCAGAACGTATGGAACGGCGCCTGCGTCCGTTCCATACTTTTGCCAACGGATAAAGCGGCTAATGCAATCAGCAGTAAAACGGCACAGACCAACCAAACGGCGGGACCTCCAGCCTGCTCAACGTATTCAAGCTGCACAATAAAAAAGCTGAATACACCGACGGTAAGCAACGCTGCATAAGACAGCGTCGGGGCTAAGCGCAGGTAGTAGTAAATCATCGCTGCAATGAAGAAGGATCCCCAATTGAGGAACATGTCGTAGCCATGCTTCTTTAAAAATGCGATTTCGGGAAAAGGTACCATCCACACCATGCCCAGTACGGCGAACGAAAACAGGGGAATAGCCACCCATTGGATGATCCGGTTGGTAGGGTGTTGGTAGGCTTTGTCCAACACCTCGAAATATGTATCCACCTGCCGCCTGGGCTGCTCCGGTTTCGAACCCTTGCCCCCATGTCTCGGGGTTCCAGCTGCTGACCCGCGGCTTTTGACGCGCGACTTCGAACTATTTCGCATACGACACCGACCGTGTTTCGCGGATTACGGTTACCTTAATTTGCCCCGGATAGGTCATCTCCGTCTGAATACGGGTAGAAATATCGGCCGCCAGCAGCTCAGCCTGCGCATCCGATACGCGCTCGCTTTGCACCACTACACGCAACTCACGCCCTGCCTGGATCGCAAAGGTCTTTTCCACACCCGGGTAAGAAAGCGCCAGTTCTTCCAGCTCTTTAAGCCTTTTGATGTAGTTTTCCACCACTTCCCGGCGTGCGCCCGGCCGTGCGCCGGAGATGGCGTCGCAGGCTTGCACAATTGGCGAGATCAGCGATGTCATTTCTATCTCGTCGTGGTGAGCACCGATGGCATTGCATACGTCGGGGTGCTCTTTGTATTTCTCGGCCAGCTGCATCCCCAATATAGCGTGAGGCAATTCGGGATTGTCATCCGGCACTTTACCAATGTCGTGCAACAACCCGGCACGTTTGGCGTGTTTGACGTTGAGCCCCAATTCAGCAGCCATGGTCGCGCTGAAATTAGCGACCTCACGTGAGTGCTGTAAAAGGTTTTGCCCGTACGAAGAGCGGTAACGCATACGCCCCACCATACGAATCAACTCCGGATGGAGCCCATGTATACCCAGGTCAATCACCGTGCGCTCGCCGATTTCGACAATCTCGTCTTCAATCTGGTTCTTGGTTTTCGCAACAACCTCCTCGATGCGTGCGGGGTGTATGCGACCATCCGTCACAAGCCGGTGGAGCGCCAAGCGGGCGATTTCCCTGCGCACCGGGTCGAAGCCCGACAGGATAATAGCCTCGGGCGTATCATCCACGATGATTTCCACGCCCGTAGCCGCTTCCAACGCGCGAATATTCCGGCCTTCACGGCCGATGATGCGTCCCTTGATTTCGTCGTTTTCGATGTTGAAGATGGATACCGTATTTTCAATGGCACTCTCCGTGGCTGTACGCTGTATCGTTTGGATGACCACCTTTTTCGCTTCTTTGGTGGCTGTCAACTTAGCTTCATCCACGATATCTTTGATCTGGATGACCGCCTTCGAACGGGCCTCTTCTTTCAGGTTTTCAACCAATTGGTTTTTCGCCTCCTCAGCGGAAAGCCCGGCAATGGTCTCCAGATGCTTGATATGTTGCGCTTTCAGCTGCTCTACCTCTTCCTGCTTTTTCTCGTTGAGTTCGGTAAGCCGTTCCAGGTTTTTACGTGTATTTTCCAGCTCCTGTTTTTCCCGGTTCAGGTTTTCCAGCTTTTGGTTCAGCGACTGTTCTTTTTGTCTGATGTTGTTTTCACGTTGGTTAAGTGTGTTGTTCCGCTGGTTGGTTTCTTTCTCATGTTCTGCTTTAAGTTGCAGAAACTTCTCTTTGGCTTCCAGTAGCCGTTGTTTTTTGAGGTGCTCACCTGCCTGCTCAGCTTCCTTTAAGATTTTCTTTGCTTTGCTCTGTGCCGCTACCTCCTGCTTTTTAAACAAGAAACGCAGGGCAAACCGCCCTACCACTACTCCCGCAACAAAACCTACAATGATGTATATACTATCCATTAGCTATTCGTTTTTATTGATTTCATCTAATTATTATTCTTTTATTGGCCGATGGGCGCTCCATGTAAATCATGATGGTCCTACGTGTCAATATTCGTTATATATCGGCTTCATTTTTAAGTACTCATTATCCCAATTTATCCTGTTGGCCACCCCTTCCGGTCACCGACCGCACCGCTGACCATCCATCGCGCCTGAGCGGATATGCATAAAAAAAACCGCAATTAAATTAATCAGGTCTCATGTATTATAAACTTCTTTACACAGGTTTTAGCGTATTGATCATGACCAGATGGCATCTGCAAAATGGTCTACATCTTGTTTACGCTTTGTGATATTGAAGCGTTAAGTTTAAAATAGTGAAACCCGAATTTAACTGCGGTAAATTCGTTGTTTTTTTAAGCTCTGAATCAGTATAAGAACGTTATCGGTTAAAGAACGTCGTCAGCATGCTATCCAGCTCATCAACAGCCCTTACGATCCCTACTTCACTTGCGTTTGATTTCCCTTCGGCTTTAAGCATACCTGTCGCATAATGAAGCACGCACATCGATAATAGGTCCTGTTTGTCTCTTACAGCATAATTCTCCTGAAATTCTTTAATCCTGTCGTTAATCAGTTTTGCTGCCCGCCGGATAACCTCTTCTTCTTCCATATCCACCCGCAAGGGGTAAATCCGATCCGCAATGTTTATTTTTATGGAAATTTCTCCCATGCTTGAGCTAATTCACTATACGCCACTTACCAACCAATCACCTGAGTAATTCGATACACTTATCTATTTCCCGCACAAAATCGTTAATTTTTTGTTTTGTGTCAAGTATTTTTTCATTTATTCCCGCTTTATCCACCTCCACTTCTTCCAACGATCGGGCCACTGCCAGTGCCTTTAGCTGCTCTTCCAGTTGTTTGTTTTTATTACCGCTGGTATCCAACGCAACCTTCAATGCCTGCAACTCCAGCTTCAGCATGTCATTCTCTGCTTGCAAAGATACGCATAAATCCAATAATTTACGCGTCTTCTCGACGACATTCTCCAGCTGTGCCGCTACTGATGACATATAGTTAACTCTTACTACGGATGTTTAAAAACTACAACTTACGAATTACGGACTTACGAATTACGGTCTGTTACTTTCTGACTTCTGCTCCAGTTTCTTTCTCAAAGTTATAAATTAATTTTTTAACTATTGCATCAATTTGTTTGTCATTAAGCGTTTTTTCTTCATCCTGCAAGATAAAATGAAGCGCATACGATTTTTTCCCTGCCGGCAATTTATCGCCTTTGTATACGTCAAACACGTTCATGCTCTTCAGCAATTTGCGCTCGGTTTTCTCGGCAATATTCTTCAGGACGCCAAAGGTGACATCTTCATCTACCAATAGCGAAAGATCCCGCCGCACTGCAGGGAATTTGGACACCTCCCGGTAGGTAATTTTGTTTTTCCGGATGGCTTTAAGTACCTGTCCCCAATCAAACTCGGCATAAAACACTTCGCCCCCAACGTCGGCTTTTCGCAAATCAGTTTGGCTTACGGCGCCGAATGAAACAATAACCTTGCCCCCCCTTTCGTAGGCCAGTCCATACTGGTAATGGGCACCGGGCGCATCAACGACTTGCAGGCCACTGATATTTAGCCGTTTTAAAATACCGTCGACGCTTGCTTTTATGTGATAAAAGGACACCGGTTTGGCCACCTGGTTCCATTGTTCGGGCAACAGTTTACCGGTGATGGCCAATGCCAAGCGCGGTGTCTCCGCGTAACCATCGCCGGCGGTATGATACGAATGACCAAACTCAAAAAGCTTTAAATCGCTGAGTTTGCGTTTTTCATTATAAGCGATGGCTTCCAATGCCGAAAACAGCAGGTTCTGTCTCATGCAATCCAAGTCGGTACTCAACGGGTTCAACAGGCGGACGGCCGTAGCCGGATCATCCACGTAATCCATCTTTGTCAACGAGTTGGCCAGTATCTCACGGTACCCATTGCCAATAAGCAAATCAGCGATCTGGTTCTGCACGACCTCTTTATCCGGTTTAAGTGAGGTATTGAGCGAAGCCTTGATTTGCCGCTTAATCTCGATATTGTTGTATCCGTAGATACGGAGCACCTCTTCAATGATATCGACCTCGCGGGTCACATCCACTTTGTAAGGCGGTACCTCTACCGTCAGCACCCCGGCGGCCTCATTCCGCACGGTTATCCCCAAGGCCTCAATAATGGCCTTAATCGTTGTTTCCGGAATGGCTTTTCCAATAAGTCGCTGTACTTGGGCGTACCTCACGTCAACGGCAAACGGCGGTATGGGCGTTGGGTATATATCCGATATCGGCGTGGAAATCCGCCCTCCCGCTATTTCCGTAATAAGTAGCGCCGCCCTTTTTAGCGCAAAAACGGTAATATCGGGATCCGTTCCGCGTTCAAACCGGAAGGAAGCATCGGTTTTGAGCCCATGCCTTTTGGATGTCTTCCGTACAGACACTGCATCGAAATAGGCGCTTTCCAAAAAAACCTGCGTCGTGCTTTCAGTCACGCCTGAGTGGATACCGCCGAACACGCCTGCAATACACAACGGCTTATCGGCATCACATATCATCAGGTCTTCGGCATGCAACGTACGCGTTATCCCATCGAGGGTGACGAACGATTCGCCGGCTTTCGCACGGCGTACAATCACTTTGTTTCCCGACAGCTTACCGGCATCGAACGCATGCAGCGGCTGCCCCAGCTCATGCAACACATAATTGGTTGCATCGACGACGTTATTAATCGGGCGCACGCCGATGGCTTGCAGACGATCCTTGAGCCATTGCGGCGATTCGCCTACTTGTACCCCGCTGATGCTGACAGTGCTGTAGCGCGGGCAAACACTGCTATCTTCCACGACGACCGGCAGCGCCTCGGCACTGTGGTCTTCGGCAAATGCCGACACATCCGGAAGGTGATATCCTTCGCGTAAAAAGGCAGCGATATCGCGGGCAACCCCCAGGTGCGATGCAGCGTCAGCCCGGTTTGGGGTAAGGCCGATTTCAAAGACGTAGTCGTCCTGCACCGCAAAATATACGCTGGCGGGCACCCCTATCGGGGCATCGTTTGGAAGCACCATGATGCCTTCATGAGACGATCCCAGGCCGATTTCGTCTTCCGCGCAGATCATCCCTTCGGAAATTTCACCCCGGATTTTGGATTTATTGATTTTAAACGGTTCGCCAGCCGTGGGATAAACGGTTGTACCGACCGTGGCCACGACAACCCGCTGACCCACCGCCACGTTTGGCGCACCGCATACGATGTGCAGGGGCACCTCCCCTTTAATATCTACGGTCGTCACCCTCAACCGATCAGCATTCGGGTGCTGTTCGCAGGTTTTGACTTCCCCGATGACAAGCCCTTCAAGTCCGCCCGGTATGGGCTGTACCACTTCCAATGCTTCCACCTCAAGGCCAATATCGGTAAGGATGGCGGAAAGTTCGGCCGGCGTTTTATCTGTCTGTATGAAATCTTTGAGCCAGTTGTATGATATTTTCATCCTAAGTTTGGAATTTGTGCAAACTTAGATTTTTTTTCTTGTTTCTCAAACACGGTTACCGAACACGGCCGTCGCCGCCCACAGTCCCGGCTAACGGCCGGCCATCACCAGCTGTAGCCTAAAGCAGCCCATTATCCCGGAAACTGTAGTACCCCGAATTGGTGAAAATCACATGATCGTTTATGGAATAATCAAAGTATTTGGCTGCTTCTGTTAGTTTGTTGGTCAATTGCGTATCCATCGTACTGGGTTTCAAGGAACCTGAGGGGTGATTATGCGTAAGGACAAGGCTGGTGGCCCGATATTCCAACGCCAGGCGCAACACCTGCTTGATGTCTACCGGGGTAAAATCATTACCTCCCTTGCCGATAAGCTGTTTGGCGATCAGTTTGCAACCGCCCCCTAAAAACAACACCCAGAACTCTTCGTAGGGAAGGTCTTTATACACATGCTCCAGGTATTCGTACACCCGTCTACTGTTATTGAGCATCGGACGTTCTTCTTCCTTACGCCCCTTGCGCCTTCTGCCCAGTTCAAGGGCAGCGACAATGCTGATGGCTTTTGCCTCGCCTATTCCTTTGTAACGGCATAATTCGGATACCGAAAGCCTGGAGAGGTTATTCAGATCATTGCCCCGCTCATGCAGGATACGCCTGCACAGATCCACGGCTGATTCTGTCCGCGAACCACTACCGATAAGGATGGCCAACAGCTCCGCATCCGTAAGCGCTCGGCGCCCCTGTTCCAATAGCTTTTCACGCGGCCTGTCCGCTTCGGCCCACCTTTTAATTGTAACCCTTGATAACTTGTCCATAGTTGTGAAACGTTAAGGTGATTTTAACAGCGATCAAAGATATAAAAACCCGTTTTGAACACCAACAAATTTACTATTTTTTTTAGCTAAATATTTTCAGCCTTCCGACTCCCGACTGAAAACGCTATCTTTGTCGTCCAATTTTTAACGACAGAAATGAGCAAAGCTATTATTAAGACAGAAAAAGGCGATCTCACGGTGCAGTTTTACGATGCCGATGCGCCAGGCACGGTAGCCAACTTTTTAAAATTGGCGGAGTCCGGCTATTATGACGGGGTGACCTTCCACCGTGTTATACCCGACTTTGTCATCCAAGGGGGCGATCCGACCGGTACCGGCGCAGGCGGGCCGGGATATTCGATCAAATGCGAACTCAACGGCGGCAACCAATATCACGACAGGGGGGTGTTATCCATGGCCCACCGGGGCCGCGATACGGGTGGTTCCCAATTTTTTATTTGCCACAGCCGCACCAACACAGCTCACCTCGACGGGCATCATACATGCTTCGGCAAAGTGGTTGAAAATGTGGATGTAATAGATGACATCCGGCAAGGCGACAAAATTTTGGGAATCGATATTATCGAAAAATAACTTACAGGATGAATCTAAAAGCACTTGTTGCCGTCACGGGTAAACCCGGATTGTTTAAATTGATTGGCCAAAATAAAGGTGGCTTTGTGTTGGAAAGCCTTGACGACCAAAAGATAAAATCGGTGGTCAACCCGGCGACGACCAAATTGGCCACGCTTGAAGATATCACCGTGTTTGGCAGCGAAGACGAATTGAAGCTGACAGACATTCTCGAAAGAATGAAAACACACGGTGAAGTGCCCCATGCAAAATCGGATGGAAAGACTTTGCGCCAATTCTTCAGGGAAGTGGCTCCTGCCCATGATGAAGAACGCGTATATGCTTCGGACATCAAGAAAATCATCAACTGGTACCATATTATCAAGGAACTCCCTTTATTTAATGAGAAAGCTCAGCCAGTAGACGATGATGCCGCCGCTGACGGCATTTGACGCGCTTTGCCGCATCCCCCTTATGCCCGGCAGTCAGCTAACCGGGCATAAGGGGGATAATGAACGTGGCTAAACCGTTATCCGCTGCCGATAGTTAAAAAAGGTTTTCATGTGATCAAATTTCTCCAGCGCTGATGCCAAATCTTCCTTTTTGACAGGCTTAAGCAGGTAACCCAAGCTATTCTTCAGTGCAAACGCCTTAAGGGCATATTCTTCGTGGGACGTTAAAAAAAACACCGGACATTCTACAGCTATCCGGTCAAAGATTTCGAAACTATCGCCATCGGTCAATCCGATATCCATAATAATCAGATCCGGCTCAGTTGCATGTTCAGCAAGCCACTTTACAGAGGATTTCACGCTGTCTTTGACACCGATTATCCGCACATCAGGCCTCAACCTCTGCAATTGTTGCGATAGCATATACACCGCTAATTGTTCATCCTCGATAATTAGTACATTCATTAGCTAGTTTTTAATAGCGCATAAATCGCCTGCAAACCACGTGATATCACCCAACCCCATTGCTTACCCCGCCGCCGAAACGGCAGGTATAAAAAACATAATACGGCACCACAACCTTGACGAATAATCAATCGCCGCGGAAACAGAAATAAACCCATAAAATAATTGAACTTCGGTAGACGAATAATACGTTAAGTTCTGGGAGGTAAAGATAATGCAAATAGTATTGCCATGCAATAGTGAATAACCATTGAACAAATTGCATACCGTTTGTATCATGCCGGCAGAGGAGCGGCCGGAAGCCGCACTACAGGGCGGTTGCCATACACTGTATCACCGCAGCGACTATCGGAAGCCGCAAAACAGCCGCAATTTCAAACATCGGTTGGGACCCGTTTTGAAGATACGGCTTAGAATAAAAAGATAATCGCAGCCATGAGCATGATGCCAATAACTACCATAATCCAAAACATCCGGCTTTCTTTCGACGTGTCCGCCCCCTTGTACTGGTATTTCCGTTTATACTGATTCATCATAATTGAAACTAACAATTACTCCTTTTTATTGTTTGGATGCAAAAAGCAGCGCTATTCCACAATTCGTTTCGCTTTCCGGTTATTCATGGTGATACGGTTCCCCCCTTAGTATGCTGAATGCCCGGTAAAGCTGCTCCACAAAAAAAAGGCGCACCATCTGGTGCGAAAACGTCATCCTGGATAAGGAAATCCTCCCGTTGGCCCGCCGGTATACCGCGTCATCAAAACCGTAAGGCCCACCGACGACAAATACGACGTGCTGCACACTCGTTATCAACAATTTGTTGAGGTAATCCGCGAACTCCACGGAACGGTATTCCTTACCCCGCTCGTCCAGCAAGACCACCTGATCGCCTGGAGCAAACTGTTTCAACAGCAAAGCAGCTTCCCTGGCCTTTTGCTCATCCACGCTCAGGTGTTTGGTATGTTTGACATCGGGGATAACCACCATGTTGAACGTGATGTAATGCTTCAACCGGAGCCTGAACTTTTCAATGGCGGCGGCAAAATGCGCGTCGTCCGTCTTGCCAATACACAGTAAGGTTATCCGCATCGTGCAAACTTAGTTAAATTCACGTTACATACAAGTAGTAGGGCGCAATTGCAGCACTTGGGGCCAACCGCACCGTTATTGGCCTATCTAAGCAATAAGAAGATATTAAACAGATTTGGCATCCAATTTGTTTTAAAAAACGCATTTTAATCGATTGTATCACAAAATTAATTATTATGAAGAAACCGCTATCTATCGTTTGTGTTGGTTTATTGGCACTCCTGAGTGCCCGGGCACAAGATACCTCGTCAGACACGACTTGGCGGATTAACGGAGAAAACACGCTGCTAATCAACCAGAGTTCATTTTCCAATTGGGCTGCCGGCGGCATTAATTCATTTGCCGCAAATTTGATTTTCAACTACGATTTCAACTACAAGAAAGACCGCTGGAGTTGGGATAACAAAGTGATTGCGGCATATGGCCTTACCAAACAAAAGTCCATCGGTTGGCGCAAAAACGATGACCGCATTGTATTGAACAGCTTATTGGGATACCAAGCAGCGGAGCGCTGGTTGTATACGTTCTACATGAATTTCAACACGCAGTTTACCGATGGCTTCCAATACGACGGTGACAATAACAGCTCATTGATTTCGACGGCCTTTGCTCCGGCTTACCTGAGCTTCGGGCCCGGTTTCGCCTATAAGGAATCGGACAACTTCCGTTTCAACCTGTCTCCTGCTGCGGCCCGTTTCATCTTTGTCACCAACGATGAGCTGTCCAACAGGGGCGCATTCGGAGTTGACCCCGGCGCTACATCGCGCTTTGAGTTCGGTGCTTCATTTGACGCGTACTACAAAGCCCAAATCATGGAAAACATCAGTGTGGAAAACATCCTCAAACTGTATTCGAACTACCTCGAGGACCCGCAAAACGTCGACGTCGATTATACGTTCAACTTGTTCATGAAAGTAAACGACTACATAACGGTCAACGGCGGTGTGCAATTGATTTACGACGACAACACACTCATTCCGCGCCAAGTAGACGGTGTGATTGTACCGGGCTCCGAACGCCCTACCCTGCAAGTGCGCCAAGTATTGGGGGCCGGGATCACCTATAAATTCTAATGGCATCAGGCTGTAGGCAATAGGCTTGAAGTTTATCGCCTATAGCTATGCTTAAGTTCCGGCTCCAATATCAATTATTCTTCCTCTTCGACGATAACGAAAACATCCTCGTTTTCTTTTTTCATCTTGTATTTCTCGCGAGCGATACGTTGAAGCGCCTGAGGGTCGGTATTCAGGTCGTGAATCGTTTTGGCCACCCGCTCGATTTCAGCGGTGTAAAACGCTTTCTCGGCCTTCAATCCTTTCAATTGGCTGTAATAATCGTATTGGGTGGTCACATCATGCCGGTCAAAGAAGAGCATCCATACCATGAATGCCGCGGCTGCAAGGAGGTATTTATTACGGATAATGGACAATAGTCGTTCCATATGCACAAAAGTAACGTAAAAAAAACTAAAAATGCAAAAAAAAGGGAGCTACTTTGCTCCCTTTATCGAGTTAACTGTCTATGCTACTTTGCAAACTTGAAGCTTTTGCCCAGGAACCGCGCATTGCCGCCCAGTTCCTCTTCAATGCGGAGCAACTGGTTGTATTTGGCGATCCGGTCGGAACGGGAAGCCGAGCCGGTTTTAATCTGCCCGCAGTTCAACGCCACAGCCAGATCCGCAATGGTGTAATCCTCCGTTTCGCCGCTCCGGTGGCTCATCACCGAGGTGTAGCCGTTGGTCTGTGCCAGCGACACGGCGTTGATGGTCTCGGTAAGGGAGCCGATCTGGTTTACCTTTACCAGGATGGAGTTTGCCGTATCGGTGTCGATGCCTTGCTGCAAGCGCTTGGTATTGGTCACGAACAGGTCGTCGCCCACCAGCTGCACCGTTGCGCCGATCTTGTCGGTCAGCGCCTTCCAACCGGCCCAATCGTCTTCGGCCATGCCGTCCTCAATGGATATAATCGGATATTTGGCGGTAAGCTCAGCAAGGTAAGCTGCCTGCTCTTCGCTGCTGCGCACAGCGCCCTTGTCGCCTTCAAATTTCGTATAGTCGTATTTACCGTCTTTGTAAAACTCGGAAGCAGCACAATCCAATGCCAGGTAAATATCGTCGCCCGGTTTGTATCCCGCCTTTTCGATCGCTTTCAAGATGGTTTCAACAGCATCTTCCGTGCCGTCGAATGCGGGAGCAAAGCCACCCTCATCACCTACGGCTGTAGACAGCCCGCGGTCGTGCAGGATTTTCTTGAGGTTGTGGAACACCTCGGCACCCCAACGCAACGCTTCTGAAAACGAAGGTGCGCCTACGGGCATGATCATGAATTCCTGGAAGGCGATGGGCGCATCCGAATGCGAGCCGCCGTTGATGATGTTCATCATCGGGATGGGCAGCGTATTGGCATTGACACCACCGATATACCGGTACACCGGCTGGCGGCTTTCCTGCGCAGCGGCCTTGGCAACGGCAAGCGACACGCCCAAGATAGCGTTGGCTCCCAGGTTGCCCTTGTTTTCGGTACCGTCCAGTTCAATCATCACCTTATCTATCGCATTCTGCTCGAATACATCGATACCTTGCAATGCCTTGGCAATTTTGGTGTTCACATTTTCAACGGCCTTCAGCACCCCTTTGCCCAGGTACTTGGATTTATCGCCATCCCGCAGTTCCACTGCCTCGTGCACGCCCGTGGAAGCGCCCGAAGGAACGGCCGCACGGCCTACAAAACCGTTTTCAGTAGTCACGTCGACCTCTATGGTCGGATTGCCGCGCGAATCCAGTATCTGCCGCGCATGTACATCGATGATCAAACTCATGTATTTTTTCTATTTAAGGTTAACGTTTGCTTAATATAGTCCCCATAGTTAGTGTAACGTTTACACTACTCGATAGTATCGGCCAAATTTATTGATTTTAATTGAAAATCCATGTCCCATTTTCAATATCGTTGCTCCGGCCAATTATTCTTGCGCCAATACAAGTTTGCCACTTTCCATCAGCTGGACAAACTCATCAAACAGGTAACGCGAGTCATGCGGACCGGGCGACGACTCGGGGTGGTACTGCACCGAAAATGCCTTCTTGCCTTTCACCCGTATCCCTTCAATGGATTTATCATTGAGGTTTACATGGGTGATTTCAACGTTATCCGATTGCTTAATATCTTCGGCTACCACGCCGAATCCGTGATTCTGGCTGGTAATCTCGCACCTATCGGCAATAATGTTTTTCACGGGATGGTTAATTCCCCGGTGGCCGTTGAACATTTTCCGTGTACGGATGCCATTAGCCAGCGCCAATAGCTGATGGCCGAGGCATATCCCGAAAAGCGGTTTATCGGCCTCCAGAATGTCTCTGACCGTCTGTATGGCATAATCCATGGCCGCAGGATCTCCCGGTCCGTTGGAGATAAAGTAGCCGTCGGCGCCCCAAGCCTCCATTTCGGCAAAGGATGTCCTGGCCGGAAACACTTTAGCATATACCTTACGCGCATCAAAATTGCGCAGGATATTTTTCTTGATTCCCAAATCCAGCACCGCCACGCGCAATGGGGCATCTTCATGGCCGTAATAATAAGGCGTCTCGGTGGTCACCTTGGATGACAGCTCCAGGCCGGCCATCGAAGGCACGCCGGCCAGTTGCTTCTTCAGTGCTTCCACATCCAGCGTTTCCGAAGAAATGATGGCATTCATTGCGCCCTTATTGCGGATATGACGCACCAGCGAACGGGTATCGATATCCGAAATGCCTACCAGGTTGCCGTCTTCAAAGTAGGTCTGGATGGATGAGTCAGCCAGCTTGCGGCTGTAATTCACGCTGTAGTTTTTGCAAACCAGCCCCGCAATCTGAATCTTGCCAGACTCCGACTCGTTGCTCGCAATGCCATAATTGCCGATATGCGCATTCGTAGTGACCATAATCTGGCCATAATACGAGGGATCCGTAAAAATTTCCTGATACCCCGTGGTACCCGTGTTAAAACAAATCTCGCCTGCGGTGGTGCCTATCTTTCCGGCAGCCTTGCCATGGTAAACAGTTCCGTCTTCAAGCAGCAATATCGCTGGCAACTTGCTGTAATTAGTCATTCGTTTTTATTAAAAGTGTTGGTATTGTTTCTATCATCCGTAAAAACGTACAATCATAAAAAAAGCCCTCAACGGGCCGGAAACAGTTAAAAAAACAAAGCATGTCGGAAAAACTTCCGGGCTTGGGGGATTCCATCCTGCAGCATTGTACGCCAAAGTTCACGGCCGCAAAGATAAGCATTTAGGCGTTAAGTTTAAAATTTTTTAATTGCAATCCCACCCGTTTCCATCCCCGTATTAACGGGGCTCGCCATTACGCAGCCAAACATGAACGACGTGAACAAAACGAAATGTCCACGAAGGGGTATTTTTGGCGGTGATAACAGCCACGGTTCATGAAAACGCGTAGGCTTCATGCCGGGGTTTCACCAAGATAACCGTATGTTCCGCCTTAAAACATGTACATTCACATCTCCCCGCCTGCCATCTTGCATCGCATTCATCCTGCTGTTCGGCGCAGTGAAAGCGGGATACGGGCAACGGGTATATGCTGATGCACAGCAATCAAGCCCGACACAATCGCTAATTGTTACACTTTCGCAGGTCAGTAACCCTGCGCGTGCGGTTGATAGTGACACCTCAAATTTCTCCACACTTTCGGTGACCTTGGGAGCGCTGGGAGCGATTACCGCCAATCAGAATCTCCAATACGTAGCGCGGCCGAAGCCCACGCCCGCTACGCCGATTATTATAAAATTCGGCAGCACCGCATCGTTGCTCAACCTGCTGGGCGGCTTTGCCGTGCAACGGACGAACGGAGGCCGGAATTCGGTCGTGCAGCCGTCTTACAGCGGAGCCCAGCTGCTCAACCTCCTGAATCTCTTTGGCGGCAGCCAGGTTGGCACGGCGATTATTCCGCCGAACAATATGGCATTCGATGGAGTACGATTGGAAATAAACACCACTTTGGGAGGATTGCTGCAGGCCTTCTATTATTTTGCATTTTATATCACCCCACCCCGGCCTTCCGTTTCCGAACTCCGGATATGTACCGGCGATTCCGCTACGCTGGCCATTTCAAATTTCCAGCCAGGGTACACCTACCGGCTTTATACAAGCCAAACCGGCAGCGGTGAAGTGCCAGGTGCTACGACAACAACCAACCTCCTCACCCTTTCGTCAAACATCGGAACCGGCAACTATTGGCTGGAAGCCCGCGAAAGCGACTTGTATCCGTCGGCTCGCGTACAGCTCGCTGTGACCGTGGTACCCAGACCGGCCGCTCCTAACATCAGTTTAAATCCGGACGCTCAATATTAAATGATTAGAAAACTAACTAAAATCAATACATGATGAAAACAACAATGATTAAATGCTCCGTGATCGCAACCGCAACGCTCGTGTTTCTGCTCAATAGGGCCGCGGTGGCACAGGTAACGCCGACCATGCCCGGCGTGACGTTATTCTGCAGCGGCATGCCGATGACCCTGCCTACGCCCGGCGCCGGCCAGCAATGGATGGTACGCTACAGTGCCACATCAACCGAAACACCAACGACGACCTTGGCGTTGACTGACGGTACCACCATCCCGGCAGCCGATCTCCAAACCGGCTATTACTATGTATCTACCATTGGCGACACCACCAATCCTGAGGTCTGCGAATCGGAAATGCAAGAAATTGCGGTTTATGTGTTCGCTCCGCTGAGCGTATCGTTTACCGCCACCGATTACTGTATCGAAGACGTCGGCAGCCAGGCATTCACGGGCACAGTGACGTCTGCCGACCCATACGATACATTCAGCTATCAATGGTATACCGTAGCCGATGGTGGCACAGGCACTGAAACACCGATACCTGGTGCCACGAACGCGACGTATGAACCAAGTGCGGACATCGCGCCTGGCACGACGACCACGTACCGGCTGCGGGCGGGATACCTGGTAGCCGGACTGCGGTATTGCTCGGCAGACTTTGACGCGACGGTGGCGGTTACTGCACAACCCGGCGCACCAACCATTACTATCGAAGGCGCTGCGGGCCAGACCCCGGAAGGCCCGACAGGCGGAGATGAATAACCCGCATGCGGACACGCCCGTAGGCTTCCGTTGTGGTCCATTAGCATGGTGGTCAATCCTGCATGGAGATGAATAAGCGCGCATTGATTCTCATGTTGCTCGGCTGCGCGTCCAGCATTTACGGCTGGGCACAGGCCCAATCTGTGCGTATCGTTCAAGGCAGTGCAATCACACTGCGGGCAGATGCGGCCAACGTGCTTTCGTACCTGTGGTTTAAAAATGGTGATCCGATCGATGGCTACCACAACCAACGGCTTACGGTAACCGAAGCAGGCACTTATACGGTCATGGCGTTGGGAATACACTGCCATTCGGAACCTTCTGCTCCCGTAGAGGTCATTGTAGACCCTGAGACCGCACCAATCGCGGTAGACATGGCTATCCAAGGCACAGCGGATCAGCAAACCGTGGTTATAGGGAGCTTATTCAACTATCAGTTGTTCGTGGTAAACAACAGCGAAAATCTTGCCGTGAATGTGGAAGTTCGATCGATTTTGCCCGATAACGTATCTGTTGTCCAAGTAACACCGAATCCGGCCAACCCGGCGACCAACCGGCCGGGGGCGATAACCGCCACCGAAATAACGCCTACCGGACCGGCCACGTACAATCCCGCGACACGCGAACTGCGCTGGCACCCCGGCGATATCCCGGGCGGCGGGTCTGCCAGCCTAAGCATCCAGGTACGCGCAGAAAGCGAGGGCGAGGCAACGATGTGGTCTGGTATTTCGCACGGCCACATTGAACACAACCCCGCTGACAATGAAACGTCCGTTTCGGTGGCCATCATTCCCTTGCAGGTTCCAAACACCTTTACGCCGAATGGAGACGGTCTAAACGATTACCTTGAAATCCAGGGATTGGCGCATTTCAGCGCACACCGTCTCGTTGTCTTCAACCGCTGGGGCAATGAGGTGTATAAATCCACCAGCTATCAAAACAACTGGGACGGGGGCAACCTGCATGAGGGAACGTATTACTATGTCTTGGAGCTCCGGCTTCATTCCGGCCAATGGCAGACGTTCAAAGGTTTTGTGACCCTCGTAAGAAACGTACGCAACTGATGCAAAAGCGGGGATTATCGCATCAGTTGCGTTAGGCCATTACCCTAATATCTCCGCTACGCGGCCGACCTGCCCATCTTCAAGCCGCACTTTGATGCCGCGGGAATGGAAAGCCGCCGAGGTAAGGATGTCCTTGACCACCCCCTCGGTAAGCTTCCCCGTACGTTGGTCCTTCTTAAGGATGATAGCAACCTCCAGACCCGGGTAAATATCTTTCCGGCTTTTCCCGTCCATGCCTCAAACAACCGCTTGCTTCAGCACGGAGTCGTGTACAACCACTTTATTCCAGAACTTGGAGTACTTCTCGATGGCCGCCAGGTGGATCGGATGTGTCTCATAGACGTTAATTTCATCCATTGAATCGAAATACACCAATAAGTTATAGGTGAAGCTGTTGTCTACCACGTCGCGTTGATGGGTAGCAGCTGCACGTCCATAGTGCAGGGATTTGATGCCGGGGATCGTCTTCAACTCTTCGAAGAATCCGGTAAAGTCATTGACTTCCTGTTCAGATAGGCCATCGTTGAGCCAGAAAAGCACATAGTGTGCGATTACTTCGTTGTTTTGCATGCTTGGTGAGGTTTCTTGGGTTTCACTGGTTTGACTGTTCTCCTGATTGGAAGCCGGCGGACTGCATGCAGCCAATACGCCGCCGCCCACGCCGGCCAGGGCAACCGCCGCCCCGGCTCGTTTGATGAAATGACGTCTTTCCATAATTATTGATTATTTATTGCTTTTAACCGATAGGCAATAAGCCTAACGCATACAGCCTACTGCTTATTGCCTGCTGCCGTTTATCATTTATTCACAATCTTCATAATGTCGTTGCCGAAGACAAACACCATCAATGCCAAGAGAATGAAAAAGCCGGCAATCTGAGCCTTTTCGAGAAACTTATCACTTAGCGGTTTGCCTTGGATCATTTCGATCAGCAGGAACAGTACATGTCCGCCGTCCAACGCCGGGATAGGCAACAAGTTCATCAGCGCCAATGCCATCGAGAGCAGCCCCACCAGCGTCCAAAACTTAAGCCAATTGACCTCTGAGCCAAACATCGTCGCAATGGCGACAGGGCCTGAAATGGCTTTATCAGCACGCAGCTCCCCCTTCGCGATTTTGCCTATCCCCTTGGCATTATCGACAAACATCGCCCAGGCTTTCGATGCGCCCACGGGCAACGATTCGAAAAACCCGTAATGCGTAGTCACGGAGGGGAAATCGGTATCCGGACGGATGAAAAACCCTAAGGCACCATCTTGGGGTACCGTGGCCTCAATGAGCGCGGTATCAGCGCCGCGGAGCACCGCCAGCGATACAGCGCCGCCGGCATGGCTGCTTACAGCCTCGCGCACCTGATCCCAAAACGGCGTAGGCTGGCCATTGACGGCCAAAATACTGTCACCAGAACGTACACCCGCCTTTTCTGCTGCACTGCCTGCAATCACCGAATCCACGGCCATGGTACGCGAGCGAAGCCCCACAAATTCATTGCGGTCATAATCCGCCACGTCATTCAGGATATCGCCCGGTACGGCGATGGTCAGTGTCTTATCGCCCCGCTCCACGGTCAGCGACGTGTTGCCCATCAATACCTTTGAACCCAGCAGCTCGTCAAACCGAAGCACGGGCTGTCCGTCAATCTCCGTAATCCGGTCGCCAGGTTGCAGTCCAATCTTCTTGCCGATGATACCCGGTGTCACGCCATTGGCCAACTTCGTATTGTCGATATACGTTTCACCATATTTAAAGGTCAGCATCCAGAAGATAAACATCCCAAGGATAATGTTGACGATAATACCGCCCAACATCACGATAAGGCGCTGCCAAGCCGGCTTGGAACGGAACTCCCAAGGCTGCGGATCAGCTTTTAGTTGCTCCGTATCCATGGATTCGTCTATCATACCAGCAATCTTGACGTACCCGCCCAACGGGAGCCAACCAATGCCGTACTCCACATCTTTATACGTGAATTTGAATAACTTGATGCCCCATGCATCAAAGAACAAATAAAATTTCTCGACCTTAATACCAAACGCACGGGCGGCCAGAAAGTGGCCAAATTCGTGCAACACAACCAATATGGACAAGCCTAACAATACCTGCCCAATCATTACCAATACACCCATTTAATTTACTTTGCTATATGATATAAATTTTTAGCTTTTGTTACGAGCTCCACGGCGATTTCCCGGCTTTTCCGGTCGGTCTCCATATAGTCATCCAACGTAGCTGCAGCCATGTGCACGGCCCGCTGCATCGTTTCTTCAATGATATCGCTCATCTGCAAAAATCCCACATTGCCTTTCAAAAATGCTGCCACCACCACTTCATTGGCAGCGTTCAATATGCAGGGCATGTTGCCTCCGGCTTCCATGGCCTGATAGGCCAATGCCAAATTGCGGAAAGCGACGGTATCCGGCCGCTCGAAGGTCAATTCAGGGAAATCCACAAAATTAAAGCGTTTGAAGTTGTTTTCCACCCTATCGGGATACGTAAGCGCATATTGAATAGGCAGTTTCATATCCGGCAAACCGAGCTGCGCTTTGATGCTCCCATCAGCAAATTGCACCAACGAGTGGACAATGGACTGCGGGTGCACCACCACGTCAATTTGTCGTGCCTGTAAGCCAAACAGCCATTTTGCCTCAATGACTTCCAGCCCTTTATTCATCAATGTCGCCGAGTCTATGGTGATTTTAGCGCCCATTACCCAATTGGGATGGCGAAGCGCCTGCTCACAACTCACCGAAGTAAGGTATTCGCGGTTCTTGCCCCTGAAGGGCCCGCCCGATGCCGTGAGGTATATTTTGTCGACCGTGGCGCCTGCTTCCCCCACCATGCACTGAAAGATAGCCGAATGCTCGGAATCTACCGGCAAGAGGTTTACACCATGTTTTTGCACGAGCTCCATGACCAACTGGCCTGCCACCACCAGCGTTTCCTTGTTGGCCAGCGCGATGTCCTTGCCAGCCCTGATGGCGGCTACGGTAGGCCGCAGCCCTGCCGAACCCACTAAAGCACTGATCACCAGATCTATTGCACCATCCCGGACCACTTCCTCCAACGCTGCCTCTCCGGCCAAGACGGTGACCGGAATATCCCGCAGGGCATTTTTCACACCAAGGTACTTGCTTTCATCAGCTATGACCACCACCCGTGGGCGGAACGTCCGCGCCTGCTGAACCAGCAACTCGGCATTGGTAGCAGCGGTGAGCACCTGTATATCAAATCGTTCGGGATAGGCCTGTACCACTTCCAACGCCTGCGTTCCGATACTCCCTGTGGCACCCAATAACGCTATTCGTTTTTTGCTCAAAATGTTCTTACAACTTAAGACTGACAATTTCGGACTCCCGGCTCCCGACTTAAATAATATTCTTTATCACCTTTGGGTCATCCCCTCCCTGGTAGTCGGCCATCATATTGCGATAAGCCATCGCAATCACTACGCTTGACAGCGGCCCGACCAGAAATGAATTCACCAAGCTCAATGCCGTGGACACCATGGGATACCCCGCATAATTGAAATACAAATATAAGAGGTGCAAAATGGCAAAAAAAGCTAAGATGAGCAATAGTTTAGTCACATTTCCTTTGGTGAGTGCCAAACTGAGGCGCAGCGACCGGAATGGTCCCGCATGCCGTTCAATGATGAAAAACGGATAAAAGGCTACGCGCAGCAGGAAGACAAAGATCACAATGGCTGCAATCACACGGGCGGTATTGACCATCGATGACACCGGGATCCGTGCATAAACCAGCGGAAATGCTACCACGGAAACCAAAAGATACAGCAGCAACGCGAGCAGCGTGATGGTAAACATGCCGGTAAAAAAATAGATCAGCTCCCTCGTGCTCGGTATGGTATCGGCAAGATTGATTTTCTCCTTTCTATCAATCAGCGTAACAATGTATTTAAAAAGCGTAAGCTGCGTACCGAAATAAAGGATAACAAAAAGGAACGCCATAAACACGCTGAGGGATGTGCTTACTTCGCTAAAATAAAACGCCAGGATACCGGACGTGTTGGACGTCAAAAACAGCAGGAAACACAGGCCGGCAATCGAAAAATAATGCTGCTTAAGCAGGTCCCACGATCGGTTGATAACGTCGTTTACAGCAAATGTGCTGTCCTTTAGGAATTGAATCATCTCATTGTGAAAAACGTATACAAAGGTGGGATAAAGTTTTGTTAATTAAAAATAGCTATATGTTCTTCCCCACCGATACGTGCGTCCGGTCAACGACGCCCAAATACTGGGTACTAAATCGTGAAAAACAATTCCCAAACCAATTTGGTTCTCCTTTATATCCAGATGAATCAGAACTGCTTGACGATAAATACTGGGCGCGGGCTGCCGCAACATTTGTCCATTAAAGCAGGGAAATACCGGATTTAACGCATGGGGTTAGGTAGCGGTTCTGCCGTGGGCCATTCATAAGAACTGACGATAAAATGATGATAGACTACGAATAACATTATCCAGATACTAAATAAATCTACCATGATTCCAAAAACAATACACTACTCATGGTTTAGCAACGATCCAATCCCGCCCAGTATTCAAACCATTATGGCAACATGGAAAAAACTCATGCCCGAATATGAATATGTGCTGTGGGACGGCAAAATGCTGGCCGAAATCAACAACACGTTTGCGAATGAAGCGGTAAGTGTGCGAAAATGGGCTTTTGCGTCCGATTTTTTACGCCTTTATGCGGTTTATCATCATGGGGGGATTTGGTTTGATACGGACATCGAGGTGTTTAAGCCTTTTGACCCGGTATTGGACAATCGCATGTTTATCGCAAATGAAGCCGGCGCCAAAGGGCACGGAAGGAAGTTCCATTGGTTGACGGCCCATTGCTTTGGCGCCGAAAAAGGCCATCCTTTCCTTAAGGACTGTTTGGAGTTTTATACCGAACGGCACTTTATCCGTACCAGGAGCACGAAATTCCCTATCGAGTTTCAATATGATATGACCATCATTCCGGAAGTGATGGCCACCGTTGCCCTCAATTATGGCTATGACGATGATGGCTTCCGCGATGAGGAACAGCTATTGAGGGAAGGGATACGGGTGTACCCTTCCTATTATTTCGATTCTCCCCAATATCATCCGATGACGTGTGTTTACAGCATCCATCATGAAGCAGGGGCGTGGCGGCAGGGCAATGATGGAAACATACTCCACTACAAGGAGGCAAACCCAAAAAGGTGGAAATTTTTGCATCTCCTGAAGATAACGCTTCAAAAGCTATTAGCGAAGTTCAAAATTGCAGTAATTCGTATCCGGTAAGCCATTTCTCAAACCGCCAGAACGTTTGGTGTATGCCCTATCACGTCCCTGTCCATCTAACAGGCCTCAGCGAGACTTGTTCTTTCTATTAATTTATTTTATCTTGTATTCCTCAATTTTCCTGTACAAAGTCGCTATCCCGATTTCCAACAGCCGGGCAGCCTCAGCTTTGTTGCCCTGTGTATAATTAAGCACTTTTTGGATATGCAGCTTTTCGACCGCGGCAAGCGAAAATGCAGAAAGACCTTTATGATCGGTTGATATCGGACTACGAAGTTCAAAAGGAAGGCAATCTTCGTTCAGCACATTTTCATCAGCATGATCCTTGGATGCTGTCTTCCCGGCTTTCGGAATAAACCTTCAATCTGCCGGGAAGTCCATGTACTTATATTTTACCCGGGCGGGAGCGCCGTCCCGAGATATCCACGCGGCGATTGCCGAGCCATCCGGCAATCCGATGACAACCGGGGAATCGGTGGTGTCATCGGCACCGGAGACGGATAGGGTTTCTCCGTCAGGAAACGTTCGCGCAAAAACGGGCTGCCTCGCATCCCCATCCGCAGCGCGATGGGCATTGTATACGGCGATCCGCCTACCATCCGCCAGCAGGGCCAATTGTGCGAACTGTCCTTCCGAGTCCAGTAGTTGCCGCTTGATCATTCCGGTAGCATAATCGAGCTCGCCGTAAAAAAGCCCTTTGTTGCGGCCAGCCGTAAACCATGTGGCGAACAACGAGTCCTTTTGGGTAACCACATCCGGGCCGTTGTGCGGACAGCCGTCCACCCGCCATTCATCCTTGCTGTATACACTTCCTTCACGGAACGATCGGCCACTGTCTTCCGAGATGCTGTAATGGATATCCCTGACCGTACCGGATGCAGTCTGCTTAATATCCCGGTACAACAACGCAATGACCCCATCACGCTCGTACAGCGCTGTGCGGCAACATTCGCAGGCAAAATCATCCACCACCGTCTCGTGTGTGAAACGGCCTGAATGGTCCGTAACGGCAAAGTGGACAGGTCTTCCGCCTTTTTCGTAGGACTTGTCCAGCCAGCTTACACCGATGCGGCCATCCTGCAATGCAATGGCATCGAAGAAATCATGGCCGGCCTCCTGTGTGCTGTCGCGGTGAACGGTACCGGAATCGGTCCAGCTATCGCCTCCATCGCGGGAAACAAGGTATTCAATCCGTGCCGCATAAGGATTGTGCCGGCTTTCAATCCGTACCGCATAAACCGCGTAGATGGCGCCGTCCGTGGAAAACACGATCTTGGGCATTCCTTCGGCATGGGCTACAAGGGCCGGATTGGCAGGTACACGGATGCGCTCGCTGAATCTCCTGTTCACTGTATCCCATCCGGAAAAATAGAGCGTCGAAGTACTCCCGGCGCCATCAGCCTCCGTCCACGCCAATACAGGCAGCCCGGAAAAATCCTGGGTAAGGTATACGGTCTTGGCCCACCCTTCCTGTTGGGATAGCACCGTGGCCAGCGATTCTTTCTTCTGTTGGCTCGTGCATGTGTGGAACAGGATAAGGGCAGCAGGGATGAGATATATGGCACGTGTTTTCATAATATGCGATTAAAAACTGTAGTTGATGGATAAACCTCCGTGGAACGTCCTTCCCGGCGAAACATTGAAATAAGCCGGATGCGGTCCCGTGGCATTCAGGTTGGGAAGCGAAGTGTACACGGCATTTCCTGCATTCTCGATCCCGGCATGCGCGTCCAACAGCCACCGGCGGGATATCCGGAACGCATAGCCTACTTTGCCGTTCAAAAGCCAATACGCGGCCATGGTGTCCTCGTTTGTATCATTCAGGAAAATTCGTCCATAGCGGTAGGCAACCAGATTGACATACAGACCGGCCGTGCCACGCACGTCCACGCCCCCGGCAAATACCACGGGCGATATCCCGGGAATGTCATTGCCCGCCACGTCAATGCTGTTGGACAGGTATTCAACGAACCGGAAATCATTATAGGTGAAATTTGCCCACGGACGGATCCGGGAAATAACCGGATTGAGGCCGAGCAGCCAATCATAGTAAAAGGCTGCCTCAACGCCGCGGTGCGAGGTTTTCCCGGCATTGCTGTAGAAGGTCTGCCAGCTTTCGTCGCGCCTGGAAACGATCTCGTCGGTCAGCTGCAGGCTGTATGCGGTGATATCGAACCCAAACCGGCCTCTGGCAAGGGTGCCCCTGATCCCGGCCTCATAGTTGATGCCTTTCTCCGGGCGGATGTCGTTGATGACGCCGCCGGGATTGAAAATCTCGGAATTGTCGGGCTGGGCAAACCCATAACTGATACTGGCGTGGGCACCAACGTGTTCCCCGATACGGTATACCGCTGCTAATCTCGGGGAAAATACCGGATCGAATGTACGCTTGCCGCTGGCATTGGCATCCCCTGTTTTGAACAGGTCGGTCACGTCATAGGAAAGGGCATTCAGGCCCGCACCAAGCGTAATCAGCAATCGCTCGGCAATGTCAAGTTCGGCCTGTGCGAAATACATGTGCCCGAGGGCGACGACTTCATTGTCATTGTATAGCTCGCCGGGCGCCCCACCTTCGAGGTTTTCGTAATACTTCGGGCTGATGAACGATCGCTGTGCCTCGGCACCGAAGGCAAACCGGCCTGAGATCGTCCGTCCCAGTTGAGCCCGGTAATTGAACTGCGTACGTGCCCCGTAGCCGAACGTGTTTTCACGCAGGTACCCGTTGTAGGAAGGTCCGCTTCCGAACGGATGGTCAACAAACTGGTAGTTGGTAAACACGGACGTTACATTTTCAAAACTGGAGCTCCATGTATACTTGTGCGACACGCCGACATTCGTGTTTGTGCTGTTCATCGAAGTATTGTGCAGGATGTTGAACTCCGATGCCGCCTGCCGCGGATTTTCGGCTACCTGTTCGCGTGTCAGCCCCCCGGCGATCTGGCTTCCGGTCCTATTGTGGAGCATAAAGAAAGCCAGGGTCTGTTTGCTGTTCGGCGTGAAATGTCCCATCACGTTGATTGCCCGTTGGTCGAACGCCTGTTGCGGCCGGTAGCCATCGCTATGCTGGTTGATGTAGTTGGCCACGAGGCTGCCATTATCCGTCGAGATGTTTGCAGAGGCCGTCGCGCGGTAGAGCCCGTACGAACCGGCGGTGAACGCCGTGCCCACACTGCGTTGCCCCACGGCAGCCCGTTTACTCCGGAAAATCAGCACACCGCCCGTGCCGGCGCCATACATACTGGCAGCGGGACCTTTCAACACTTCGACACTGCCGAGTGAGGCTGCATCCACCAGCGTAATCGGGTTGCCGCCGGCTGCCGTGGTCATGGGGATATCGTTCCAGTACATCTTTACGTTCCGCACGCTCCACGGCGAACGAAGCAGGCTACCCCGGATGGACATCCGATAGTCGCCGAAATTATAGGCCTCCATTTTCAAGCCCGGTATCGTGTTTAATGCAGGCAGGATATCTACCTGCGATTGGCGGGCGATATCTTCGGCATTCAGTACGGAAATGCCTCCGGCATTCTCGATCAGCTTCCGGCCTGTCTGGTATCCGGTCACCATCACCTCGCTCAATATGGTGCCCGACGGCCGGACCTTCACCTGCAGGAATTGACCGGCGGAATATGGAACGGTGATGGGCTCGTAGCCGATGCAGGTAACGGTTAACTCTCCCATTTCCTGAGAAGACTCAAAACCGAAATAACCCGTTCCGTCGGATAATACACGGACCGAATCGGCAACCGATACCGTTGCATTACCGACCGGGGTTCCGGTCGCGGCATCGGTGACCCGGCCCTTTACCTGTCCGAACAACATGGGAACGCAACATAAATAACTCAATAATCCAATGACAAGTTCTTTGGTTTTCACGTTAATGCAATAATTCGATAATTTGTAAATACATGATCGGGCATTGGCACGTTCAGTCCAATACCGATATTAACTAAGCAATAAAAGCGTTTTGTCCGGCGGGAAAGGCGCCTGAAGGCGCGTCGCCGGTGTCATTAGGAAATGGGAGGGCGGAAGATAGCAAGGGTAAAGCTATCGGTACGCTGCCCCTGGTCAGCGGGTATGGGCATCCGAGTCCGAACGCCAACGGCCGCGCTCAGGCTGAATAACCAGGTATTTTGGGTAAACACCAGCTGCAGCTCCTGCATTTTAGTGGTCGAATGCTCGCTGTCTCTTTCCTGGCTCTCCTTCAACTTTTTCATCAACACGCATTGTCCTTGGCACTCATTATCCAGGGAAAGCCGCTGTTCGCACAGGTTCTCGACCACATAATCGCGGTTCAGCAGAAACGCCCCGTTGATCCACACCGCTGAAGTAGCGTTATATAAGATCAACGCAAGAAAAAGAAAACTGATGGCGTTTCTGTACATCGCTGCAAACTTATCAATTTTCAGTTGATTTTCATGTCCGGCGACAGAAAGTCTGTCACTTTTTTTCATCCGCCGTCGGCATTGGCCAAACGTGTTTTGTCACCGCTAAACCAGTTACTTTTGATCGCCTGAAAGAATAAGAAGGACGTTACCTATTTTTTGTCCGCTTGCTACATAGGTATACGCCTCCTGTATGTGGTCAATTGGATAACTGCGGTCTATTACCGGGTTGAATTTCCCTTCTTCTGTCAGCCGTGCGATGAATTTCAAGCTTGCTTTGATATCGAGGGGAACGGGAAACTTGACTTTCTTGCCGCCTGCGATGGGCGTAAGCAAAGCCAGTAAAATATTCTGCGAATAAGGCCCCAGCTCAGATGAAAGATATACGCCGTTTTCCTTCAGTAGTTTCTTACATTTAAAGAAAGTACTTTTGCCGACCGCATCAAATATCAAGTCATAACGTGCCGTATCTTCCGTAAAATCCTCTTTGAGGTAGTCAATGACCCGAACCGCTCCTAAAGACTTCACCAACGGAATGTGGTCTGTAGCACAAACGGCGGTGACATCAATGCCGTAATAGCGAAGGAACTGGAGGGTAGCGGAGCCGATACCTCCCGTTGCTCCGTTCAGGAGTACCTGTTGCCCGGGCTTCAGCGACACCTTCTTTATAAAATGATACGCATAATGGGCAGCTTCCGCGCTGGCGGCCGCCTGTCGATATGAAATTCCGTTTGGGATAAGCAATACGGCTTTTTTTTCGGATATGGTCATGTATTCCGCTTGGGAAGACAGCCCGTTATCATCGAATCCCCATACCCGGTCTCCTTTCTTAAAGTCCTTAACGCCGTCACCGACCGCTTCCACCTCGCCAGCGAAATCAGTTCCCGGAATAGGAAAACGGGGGCGAAAGAGCCCGGTAAAAAGACGCATGACAAACGGCTTTCCCGTGAGCACTGCGCAATCTGTCCGGTTGACGGTTGTTGCGTATACCCGGATCAATAGTTCATCTCTTTTTGGCTCCGGACGGTCTGTTTCTTTTACGACCAATTTCTTGGGCGGTCCATATCGGAAACGCAGGGCTGCTTTCATCACTAATAGTTTATTTATGCCTACCAAATATACGACATCAATGTTTAGCCTATGTTAAGTAAACCTGCCTACGTGCCAGATGTGATTCCGATGTGCATCCGTTTCCTACCAATAGGGCATGACCAGACTTGAAGAAAAGCTCCTTGTCGACTTTCAGATAGCCGATTATCCCGCAAACGATCCAAATACGAGTATCGCAGTTAATAGCAATGCGATCAATGTTGGCAATGTATATTCGTTTCTTTTCATAGTAAACTAATATCCAAAGGACATGCCAACAACGGTATTGGGTGTAGTGATTAAGCTACACACGAAAAGTTTTGTTATTTGCGTTTAATCCAACTTTTGCAAACGCTTCGCCTTGACAAGGGAATGTTATGCTGAAAAAACGTTGTAGCAACTGCCTTTGGAGGGGTACCGACAGGGCACTAAAAAAGCACCTACGAGTATTCATAAGTGCCTGATAATTAAGTGGAGGATACCGGATTCGAACCGGTGACCTCTTGCATGCCATGCAAGCGCTCTAGCCAGCTGAGCTAAACCCCCGTTTTTCGGACTGCAAATATAGTGATAAGAACCACTTCTACAAGAAAAGAACACATCTTTTTTTACGGCTCGCCACGGCTCTCCCACCCGGTTTGTGCCGGCAGACGGAAAATTCGACCGTCAGCCGGCGACGGGGAAAGCACGTCAGATATCCACATGTTGCTGTGCGAAAAGAAACAAACCGTTATTCCCTTTAATGTCCAGTTTGGCGCAGATATTTCTCCGGTGCGTTTCAATGGTAAATGGACTGACAAAAAGCTGTTCAGCTATTTCCTGTGTTGTCTTATTTTGCCGGACCAACCGGATGATTTCCGCCTCCCGCTTGGTAAGGTTGTATTTTTGCCGGACACTTTTCTGATTGTTCTCATCGTCTGTGGCGGCATTGTCCGGCTGTTCTACAAAATAACGCCCGCCCTCGTATATTGCTTCAATGGCACGTATGAGCACGGTGGCATCCGAATCTTTTGGTATAAAGCCCCCGATTCCCATGTTTCGCAAGGAAGCTTGCAAGGAAGCCGTGTAATACATGGAGACAACAAGGATCTTTAGCTGCGGGTACATCGACAGGGCTTTAGCCGCTGCTTGTTGCCCGTCGATCCTCGGCATGTTCAGGTCCATGACGACCACATCAGGTTTGTGATATTGCAGCAGTTGAAGTGCTTCCCGCCCATCACGGGCGGTACGCCACACGGAAAAACGTGGGTGGTTGCCAAGGATGGAACGTAGTCCATCAATAAAGAGTTGGTGATCATCTACCAGCAAAAGATTGATCTTTTGCTGGTCAAGTGCTTTGGTTTCCATCATCCTGCAAAGGTATTTCTATCGTAATGGTTGTCCCGTTTTTATTTGTATCGATAAGACAACGGCCTCCAAGGTACTGCGTGCGCGAATACACGTTTTTGAGACCAATGCCCGCTGACGTCGAAAGGTCATCGAACCCGATACCGTTGTCTTCTACCGTAATAATTAGCATATCCGCCGTTTCCACCAGCTGCACGGTCGCCTGTGTCGCACACGAATGCTTGATGATGTTATTGATCAGCTCGTTGACTATGCGATAAATGGACAGCTCGGTTTCGTAGTCCTGACGATGCGTATATTGATAAACAAACTCAAAACCAACGGCGCTGACGCGATTGAGAATGGAAAGGCGCTCCTTGATGGTCCCGATAAGCCCATTCTCCAGAAAGAACTTGGGTTTGAGGCTATGCGATATCTCACGCAGGTCATCGCACGCCCGGGCAATGAGCTGAACGGTCTCGTCGTAAGCCTCACGTTCTATCAATTGCATCCCATTTAACTTCTGTTGAAAGTCGGTCACCTTTAGCCGGATAACCGACAGCGTGCCGCCCAAATCGTCATGGAGATCTTTCGCCAGCCTATCGCGCTCATCCTCCTGCGCTTGAAAAACTTGTTGTACCGCTTGTTGCCTGATCCGGTCATTTTCTTTTTTCAATTGCGCCTTTTCCCGCTTCAGAAAGTTATAACGCAGGGTAAACGCAAAGGAAAGAATGACCACTTCGGCGGCGAACCCTACAACAACACCGTTGGGTTTAAGCAATTGTGCTCCTACGATACCCATTACCTGCAAGACGTAGTTAATCCCACCGATTGTCAGCGGCAAAAGCGCCAGCAAATAATAATAACCGAGTACAAAGCCGCTTCTTATCCGATCGATGACACAGACCATGATCACCAACATGGAAACAATACCCTGTATCGTGGCCGAATAAAAAATCGCTTTTTCTACCCGAATGTCGATGGGAAAGAGCAGCGCCAAAAAAGGCATCGTTCCCAGCACCCAAAGCAGGTATTTATAGCCATTGGTGAAATGATACAGTTTGCTGTTTGCTGCGGTCTGGTTGGTAAACAGTTGCATCACCTGGATCAACAGGGCACAGCTCAACGTTCCACTGATGGCTTTTACATAATCATGAAGCCGGCCAAGGTCCTGAAACAGCCACTCCTTGGTCAACCCCACTTCGTCAAGCACCAAGGTCACTGAGCAACATATATATAGCGAATAATACAGATGGATGCGGTCTCCGACCGACAGGTACATGAGTACATTTAAGAGCAGCGCAAATGCGAATATACCTGCATAAAAACTGAAGGCGGAATATATCGGAATATCTTGCTGTAAAATAGCTTCCCTCCTCCCCAATTGTGTTTTGATAATGAAATTCTGGCCACGTTTGTCGACCTTGAATAACAGTGTGGAGGCTTCGCCGCCATTGAGCCTAATCGGAAAAAGAAATTCCCAGACGGGCCACGGCCGCTCGGCGAAGGGCAGCCGATCGCCGGTTCGGCTTACGAAGGTGAGCGTACGGTTTCCCGCATTCCATTGATATAATTCCAGCAGGTTTATGCTCGAACTGGGAATCGACAGAAATAAATCCACGTAGTCCGCCAGTGTATTTTTCAGATCGATAACCAGCCAGTAATACGAATCGGTATAGCCCAGGCTGACATATTCATCGCCATTGATGGGAATAAGCCCTCCTGTACGCTTAATCGCCAGTACGTCTTCAGGGGTGGCCTCCAAGGTCGTATCTTCGTAATAACCGATGTGGCCATTGAGGCTATAGATGGCAGACGAATCAACCATGACCGGCCTGATATCATCCGCATGTACCGCTACCGTGAAGCCAGTAAAATACAGTAAAACTAATAGCGGAATCGACAGACCCTTGTTCATTGACGGCTATGATAACATGATGCGAATAGAACAAAGTTACAATAGCCATGCATTGCCTGAAATACTCAATGACAGGTAATTTTGTGTAGGCTATATTCGAACCCGATTCCTACTTCAACCCTGCCGGCATCGGTTTTTCCAACAGGTACTGATAATAAAACCGGTACCGCTCTTTACGGTCATATCCCGACTTTTCACGGGCAAAGCCGTGCCGGCTACCGGGATAAATCATCAATTCAAACGGTGTGTCGCGGTTGGTCAGTGCGTCTACCAATTGCATGGTATTCTGCATATGCACGTTGTCGTCGATATCGCCATGCAGGATTCGGAGCACACCTTTGTAGTTATCTACATAGGTGAGTACCGAGCCATTTTTGTACCCTTCCGGATTATCCTGCGGGGTATCCATATACCGCTCTGTATAATGGGTATCGTACAGTTCCCAGCTCGTCACGGGGGCCCCTGCAATACCGAAGTCGAAATAATCGGCACCTTTGGTCAATGCCAAGCAGGTCATGTAACCACCGTAGCTGTGGCCGGTAATGAGCAATTTATCTTTAGCTACCCAAGGTTTGCTCTTGAGCCATTTGGCGGCGGCAACGTAATCTTCCATTTCCCAATGACCGAGATTACGGTGCATCAATGCCACACCTTCCTTTCCAAAATGGCCGGATGCGCGATGGTCTACGCTGATCTGGATAATCCCTTCATTTGCCCAATGCTGATTGGCCGTACCCTTCCAAGTGTCACGCACCGTGCCGGCATCCGGCCCGCCGTAAATACTGAAGATAACGGGATGCGGCTTAGTCTCATCAAAGTCCGTGGGCCAGGTGATCGTCGCCGGCAGCTCATAGCCATCCGGCGTGGGAATAGTGATCAATTCGGTTTTAGCATAGTGATAGGTGTCAAAATCTTCGGCTTTACTGTCTGCAAGTTGCTTGATGAGCTTGCCTTTGTTATCCAGCAAAGCGACCTTAGGCGGCGTGCCCACATTGGAATACGTGGTGATGAAATGCCTGCCGTCGGGCGATACGGTTACGTTGTGGGTGTAATCGCCGAACGTGAGCCGCTGTAGGTTTTTACCGTTGTAGTCTACACGGTAAAGATCAACCCTGGCCGAGTGTTCCTTCCGTGCCGTGAAATAAATCACCTTATTTTTCTCATCGACAAGCTCCAAAGCAGACACTTGCCATTTGCCCTCGGTAATGGGATTGACCAGCGTGCCATCCAAGGTATAAAGGTAATAATGTGCCCATCCGGTTTTATCACTTTTGAGGATGTAATGCTTGTTGTCTTTCAGGTAGGTGATACGCTCACTATGACTAAGGTCTATCCAAGCGTCCTGATGTTCGTCGTAAATTTCCTGTTTGGCTCCCGTCAGGGGTTCAACCTGATAGAATTTCAGGTTAGTCTGGTCGCGGTTCATCCACTGCACCATCAAGTTGCTGCTGTCGAAGCTCCAATAGGGTTCACCGAAGTACTGATCGTCCTTTTCGTTGAAGTCTGCCCACACGACGCGCCCCCCGTCAACAGGAACAAAGCCGACCCGCACTTCCGGATTGGGGTCGCCTGCTTTCGGGTAACGGGTCTGCTCAAGGTATCCATGCTGTCCCTCGGCAGCATAAATCGGAAACATCGGCACCTGCGTATCATCAAACCGCATAAAAGCCAACGTCCTGCTATCTGGCGCCCACCAAAATGCTTTATAACGTGAAGCCCGGCCCAAAATCTCTTCAAAATATACCCACGATGCCCATCCGTTATAAATCACATCCGTGCCGTCGTTGGTATAGCGGATTTCCCGGCTATCTGAAACACGTACCGCATACAAGTCGTTGTTGCGGGTAAAGGCCACATACTGATTGTCCGGCGATAACGTCGGATTTTTTTCTTCATCTTCCGGCGAATGCGTGAGTTGCCGCGCGGCATTAGCCCCTTCGCGAATAAAAATATCATTATGCGCGACATATACCTCTACATCGCTGCTGGGTGGCGGTGTATATGGGCTTCGTGCGCCGGATTTGATATGCACCCGGTATTGTTGCCGGGTTTGCCCATCAGATTCGATATAATGTTCGGCGTCCGCCCAACCGATTACCGGATTGATGGATTTGGTGAGCGAAGGTTTCAGGCCCAGGGATTGTTCCAAATCCAGCCGCTTGGTCTGCGCCGACAATGAATAGCCCAACACGAGGAAGGCGCCGATGGCAAGGTATATTTTTTTATGCATAGGGATGATATTTTGGTTTTTCCAGTTAATAAATACCTAAAAGCGAATAACTGTGGCTAAGGTAAGAAATTTTGATACTTTTGCGGAAACCAAGTTATGCAAACAACAACAAACAACGTATGGACATCAACCAACTGATTGCAATAAGTACCTACATGTTGCTCATGATAGGTATTGGCATCTATTCCTACCGCAAATCCACCAGCAATGTCAACGAATTTTTACTGGGCGGCCGCCGGCTCGGTCCGGCCGTCACGGCGCTGTCCGCAGGTGCTTCCGACATGAGCGGATGGCTATTGATGGGATTACCGGGAGCCATGTTCGCTACCGGGATATCCAGTGGCTGGATCGCCATCGGGCTCACCATCGGTGCGTTCCTGAACTACCTACTGGTTGCGCCTGCCCTGCGGATATACACAGAAAAGGCAGGCAATTCGATTACGATCCCGGATTACTTTGAAAACCGGTTTCATGATTCAGCGAGCGTACTGCGGTTGATTTCGGCCATTATCATTCTGGTATTTTTCACGTTGTATACGTCAGCCGGTATGGTATCCGGTGGCCGCCTATTTGAATCGGCTTTTCACATGGATTATCATACGGGGTTGTTCATTACAAGCGCTGTTGTTGTCCTTTATACGTTTCTGGGCGGCTTTCTGGCAGTTAGCCTGACCGACTTCGTACAAGGCACAATCATGGTGCTGGCGCTGGTCATCATTCCTATCGTACTGATCATTGAGGTAGGGGGCATCGGGGTAGCGTTTGAAACCATTCGATTAAAAGACCCCAGCTATTTAAGTCTATTCAAGGGCACGACCACCGTGGGTATTATTTCGTTATTGGCCTGGGGGTTGGGCTATTTCGGCCAGCCGCATATCCTGGTGCGTTTCATGGCCATCGACCAGGTGAAACAATTGCGGGCGGCAAGACATATCGGCATTTCGTGGATGATTTTTACCGTAGGTGGCGCGATGCTTATCGGACTCATCGGCATTGCATACATGGAACAATTGCAGCTATCGATTGCTGATCCGGAAACGATTTTCATTTACTTCTCGCGTGTGTTGTTCCACCCGTTGATTGGCGGCTCCCTCCTCTCAGCAATATTGGCTGCAGTGATGAGTACGATATCCTCACAGCTTCTTGTGACTTCAAGTTCGATGACCGAAGATTTTTATAAGGCGCTCTTCCGGAAGCAAGCTTCCGAAAAGGAGTTGCTCCTCGTCAGCCGCCTATCGGTTTTGGTGGTCGCCATCGTTGCGATAATATTGTCATTAAGTCCTAAAGACACCATCCTGGATTTGGTGGGACACGCCTGGGCAGGGTTCGGGTCTGCATTTGGGCCATTGATTCTCCTTTCCCTGCTGTGGCGAGGCACTACCCGCAACGGCGCCATAGCCGGCATGGCTGTCGGCGGACTTACCGTGCTGCTATGGACCTACATCGACCACCCCCTGAAAGCATGGTATTCCATGATTCCGGGCTTCATCCTTTCATTCCTGGCTATTGTCATCGTTTCCAAAATCAGCGGCAAACCCGATAAAACGATACAGGAACAGTTTGACGAGGTGCAAACAGAATTAAAAGCGATGGGTTGACCATTGGAAAAACTTATGTATCTTTGAAACGCAGCCTTACTGTCTTTAAGATCCATTTGTTTATGAACCTGCCATTGTGATGGAATCATCGGCAGTTGCAGTACCGATAAGGCTGCTGGAACCGGTTTGCTGGTTACAGGCAGCAGAGAGCAATACCGCGAGAATATCACCGAGGCGAATGAACGGGCGATACAGGATATGGTAGCCAAATATGAAACCGAACGCTCTTCTCCGCTTCGTCGAACCCTTTGTCGATAGCTTTGTCGATCTTCCGTTCAATACGTTTGCTGGCCTGCTGCTCCACCGTTTTCTCTATTTTCTTACCCATGCCTTTCCAAATCTGGGCGTGGAGGTGGATAAGGGGCAGGGAAACGAAAGCCACGGCCAGGATGGCCATCCTCAGTAATGGGCCTTTTCTCTGCTTTCTTATTACTTGATAGCTATCCATAACGCAATGCTCTTGGGTTAACTGATGCAAACATAGTGTAGCTGCGCAAGTGATTTATCAGGGTTTTCCCCCAATTTGAAAACAAACGGACTATCCAATTAGGGGCACCATCCGATAAATAATAGCTTATCCCAACAAAGTCGCATGCAGGGATGTTATAAGATAAGTCGCGAATTAGATAGGATAGAAAATAGTATGTAATATGAGCAAGACCGTTTTGGTTCCCACTGATTTTTCAGACAATGCAGCAGCAGCCGCGCGTTATGCTGCTCAGATGGCACGGCATTTTGGTTGGTCAATCCACCTACTACACCTATATACACCGTTTTCCACGGCCTTCGGGGGTGAAGAGCTAAACCGCGAGGCGCAGGAGTTAGCAGCCAATGAAGCTGAAAGCAACATGACCGCTGCAGCTGCCGATTTAGAGGAGGAGTTTTCCGGGGCAGTGATTACCACGGACTGCAAGCAAGGGGTAATGAGTGATGTGGTTTACCGAACCGCACGTGAAGCCAAGAACAACCTGATTGTGATGGGTACCAAGGGCGCATCCGGCCTTAAGCATGCCGTCTTAGGCAGCAATACGTTTGAAATCATCAAAAATTCACCCATACCGGTATTGGCGGTACCCGAAACCCCGCCAGCCTTCCAGCAGCGTAACGTTGGGCTGCTGACCAACTTCCAACCCTCGGAGATCGAGGCCCTCGAAGCTTTTATCACCATAGGAGAAGCCCCACAGCAGGTGACATTGATCCATTTGTTTGAGAAAGGCGCCAATAAAGACGAAAAAGACCTCGCGGATTGGGCCAAACACATCCAGGACCGGACGGCAATCAGCCGCGTGCTGGATAATACAGCCCCGTTCTCTGACCGCATGGACGTCAAGGAAGATTTCCCTGAACACGTGTTCCGCTTAGCGCAGTCCGACGGTATGGACTTGCTGATAGTATCCCGCGAACGGAAAGGTTTCTTCGATAAGCTGTTTTCCGGCGATAGGGTCAAAGCTATGGCACACCAACTGGAAATACCTGTATTTTTCCATAATGCCTGATGGCTATCCCGCCACGATATTCACTATCCGGCCCTTCACATAAATCACCTTGCGCACCGCCTTGCCTTCGAGGTAGCGTTGCACATCTTCATTGGCCAGCACGGCTTTCTCCACATCCGGCTGTTCCATGTCAAGCGGCAACGTAAGGTTCATCCGTGTTTTTCCATTGACAGAAATGGGATATGAAAATTCGCTTTCCACCAGGTATTCGGGGTTGAATGCCGGATACGTTGCGTAGGACAGGGTACCGGGTTCATGCCCCAGCAGCGTCCACAGCTCTTCGGTGATGTGTGGAGCGTAAGGATGCAACACCACGCATAGTTCCTGGAGGATGGCCCGTTTGTTGCATTTCAGGTCGGTCAGCTCATTGACGCAAATCATAAAAGAAGATACCGATGTATTGAACGAAAACCGTTCGATGTCTTCTTCCACCTTCCTGATGATTTTATGCAAAGCCTTCAGCTCGGCCCGGGTGGGCGCCTCATCGCTTACGGCAAAGTTGCCCGAAGCGTCGTGAAATAATTTCCAGAATTTACGGAGGAACTTATAAACCCCTTCAATGCCATTGGTATTCCAGGGCTTGCTCTGCTCCAGCGGACCGAGAAACATCTCGTACATGCGCAGGGTGTCAGCGCCGTACTGTTCGATGATGTCATCGGGATTGACCACGTTGTATTTAGACTTGGACATCTTCTCCACCTCATGGCCACAGATGTATTTGCCGTTTTCGAGGATAAATTCGGCATCGGCAAAATCAGGCCGGAACTGGCGGAATTTATCAAGATTGAGCACGTCGTTGGTTACGATGTTTACATCAACATGCAGCGCCACCGTGCGATATTGGTCCTTCAATCCGTAGGAAACAAAGGTATTGGTTCCCTTGCCCTCCCCATCCAGTACGCGATATACAAAATTGCTGCGCCCTTGGATCATGCCCTGGTTGATGAGTTTCTTGAAAGGTTCCTCTTCGGGTACATACCCCATATCTTTCAGAAACTTGTTCCAAAAGCGGCTGTACAGCAAGTGGCCTGTAGCGTGCTCCGAACCGCCGATATAGAGGTCTACATCGCGCCAGTAGTCGATAGCTTCTTTAGAAGCAAATACCGCCTCGTTCTGCGCATCCATATAACGGTACCAATACCAGCTTGACCCTGCCCAGCCGGGCATGGTGCTGAGTTCATATTCAAACGTGCCGCGATACTTCCAGTCTTTGGCACGGCCCAGCGGGGGTTCTCCCGTTTCCGTGGGCAGGTATTTATCCACGTCCGGCAGCAATAGCGGCAACTCATCGTCGTCGATAAGCTGGGGCAGTCCGCCTTTGAAGTATACTGGCACAGGTTCCCCCCAGTAGCGCTGGCGGCCGAAAATGGCATCGCGCATCCGGTAGTTGATGGTAGCCTTTCCCGCCCCCAGCGATTCCAGCTTTTCAATCAGCGTATCCACGGCTTCCCGGTAGGTCATGCCGTTGATAATATCGGAGTTGATGTACCGTCCTTCTTTGGTGGGGTCCGCCTGTCCATCCAATTGCTGGGCATCCGAAATGGGGATGATGGGCAACCCGAAATGGGTAGCGAACAGGTAGTCGCGCTGATCACCCGATGGCACAGCCATCACAGCTCCGGTTCCGTAACCGGCTAATACATAATCCGCTATCCATATCGGAACTTCTTTACCCGTCAGCGGATGGATGGCATGGCTACCGGTGAAGGCACCCGATACGGCTTTTACATCCGCCATGCGGTCGAGCTCGGATTTTTTCTTGGTTTGAGCGATGTAGGCTTCCACTTCTGCCTGCTGCGATCCGGTGGTGAGCGCCTCCACCAATTCGTGCTCAGGAGCGAGCACCAATGCGTTCACCCCATAAATGGTGTCGACTCGCGTGGTAAACACTTCGATATAACGGCCGTCGCCGAGGACAGGCACGCCGAACCGTACGCTTGCACCAACACTTTTACCTATCCAGTTACGCTGCATCTCCACCAAGGGTTCCGGCCAGTCGATGGTCTCCAACCCCCGAAGTAGACGCTCGGCGTAGGCGGTGATGCGCATGCTCCATTGCATCATTTTCTTCTGCTCCACCGGGTATCCACCCCGTTCGGAAACGCCGTTGATTACCTCATCGTTGGCCAGCACCGTACCCAAGGCTGCGCACCAGTTGACGGTACTCTCCCGTAGGTAGGCCAGCCGGTATTTCAGTAATTCGCGTTGTTGCTCCTCCTCGCTAAACGCGGCCCATTCGGCAGCGGTAAACGACAGGACGTCATCATCCGACGCGGCTTGTATACCTCGGCTTCCATGCAACTCGAAATGTGCAACAAGCGTTGCAATGGGTTCGGCCTTATCGTTGGCTTTGTTATACCACGCATTAAAAAGCTGCATGAATATCCATTGCGTCCATTTATAGAAAGCGGGATCGCTTGTCCGTACCTCCCTGTCCCAATCAAAGGAGAATCCGATATTATCGAGTTGCTCCCGGTAACGTTTGATGTTAGCCTCAGTGGTGACGGCCGGGTGCTGTCCGGTTTGGATGGCGTATTGCTCCGCCGGCAGGCCGAACGAATCGTACCCCATCGGATGGAGTACATTGAATCCTTTCAGTCGTTTGTATCGGCTGAAAATATCCGACGCAATATAACCCAGCGGATGCCCCACATGCAATCCTGCACCGGACGGATAAGGGAACATATCCAGTACATAATATTTGGGTTTATCCGATGTATTCGTCACACGGAAGGTGTGGTTATCTGCCCAGAATCGTTGCCACTTCTGCTCAATCGTACGGTGATGGTAGTCCATAGTAACAAGGTGTCGTATAAGGACGGCGAAAATACGATTTTTTTAGCTTACGGTAGAAATGGCTGCCGGACTTTACGGTTTATTTCCGGTACGCGAAGTGATACGCAGCTAATATTACGAAATCATTAACAAATCCAGCACACAAGTAACAAAAAAGTGATAATCAATCATGATGATTGCAAATTGCTTACTTTAGCGCACGATTATGCTAGCGAGATTGGTCTATTTTCTTGTCATAGTTGCTTACATCAACACAATCTTCTATCAAGATGGGCACATACATGGTGATAATTCTTACCAAGTAATCGACGGTACACCATTGGTTGAGGTTATCCTCGAAGATGTGTTGGATATCCCGTGCGCCGGAGAAGAAAGCGAGCAGGATAATGATTTCCAATACGACGATTACCGGCCCGCTTCTTCAAAATGGATTTCTGTCCCCGTCCCAAGGGGAAACGCTGAGCTTAATCCGCCACCCATTGTTGACATCTTCGATCAACGGCTCCGTTTAGGTTTGAACACCAAAATATCACACCTAATAGGGTATTACAGATTTCTTTTTCGACTAAAGCCGTTTTAACACTATCCCAGCCTCCATTATAACGCTGACAACGCGTAAGTTAACCTTATTATTTTCGGGAGAGATAACTACTGGCCACTGATGGGTCGGGGTCATGGTAAGCTTTGCCCGGCTTGCGATTGGGCTGCTTGTACTGGAAACGAATAACTGTCGAATGAATGGTTAACGGCTCATGCAAGCTCAACGTCGAAACAGAACAATGTTGATGAAACCGAGATGTAAATCGTACTGACACACGGCAATCATTATTTACATCGAGCGCTCATCGGGCAAGTAAAGGAAAACAACTAGATGAAATAAATTAAAAACATGGATACTAAATCAATACGAGTTCAGGCGCCAATCGCTTTAAGTCTGTTGGCGGGCTTTCTTACCGGATGTGCTGTTGACGGCGGACAACAGGGAAACCAACAATCGGCGCCGGCGACGCCTGTTGTCAAAGTGGAAAGCCTGGATACCACCATATATCAGGATTATGTGGCCAATATCCAAGCATTTAAAAATGTGGAAATCCGCAGCAGACTGAAAGGGTTTCTTGAGAAAATCTATGTAGATGAAGGCAGCGAGGTGTCTCAGGGGCAGCCTTTGTTTAAGCTGAATGATACGGAATACGCTTCCGAGGTTGCCCGCTGTGAGGCTGTCCTGGAAAACGCAATCGCTGACGGAAAAACCACAGCACTCGAAGTCGACCGTACCAAGCTGCTCGTCGCTAAAAACATCGTTTCGGAAACCGATTTGGAGGTGGCTGAAGCTCGGTTAGCTGCGGCCGAATCGAAGATTAAAGAGGCCAAATCGCTCTTGCAGCACGCCAAAGCACAGCTGTCTTATACAACCGTCCGCGCACCCTTCACTGGTCGGATTGACCGCATTCCACTGAAAGAAGGGAGTTTGCTGGATGAAGGCGCACTGCTGACCTCCATCTCAGACTTGCGTCAAGTATATGCTTATTTCGATATTTCCGAACAGGAATACCTCAGCATCGTAGCTAACGACAGTGCGCGCACCGTTGATTTTAGCATGCCAGTGACATTGACTTTGGCCAATGGAACCATTTACCCCCATGCTGGTACCGCTGAATTTGCCGAAAACGAATTTGAAGAAAGCACGGGTACCATATCCCTAAGAGCGCTTTTTCCCAATCCGGCTGGATTGATTAAACATGCGGCATCCGGCAAGGTGAGTGTGCCCATGCAACGCGGCGAGAATCTGGTGGTTCACCAGAAATCGGTTTTCGAAATCCAGGATCGCACGTATGTGTATAAAGTGAAGGATAGCGGCACCCTCGTCATGACACCTTTCCGGGCGGGGCCGCGAGTTGGACATTACTACCTCGTTGAAGACGGATTAAGTACTAGTGACACCATTGTTTTTGAAGGCGTGCAAAACCTGAGAGACGGCATGACGATTTCGCCGAAGATGACATCCTTGGCGGACCATACACTCGCTGCAAGCGGAACGCAATAAACTGTCACTAAGCTAATATATCTCCAAAAAATCAGTAAGATGCTTGAAACATTTATAAAAAGGCCAGTTTTGTCGCTGGTTATTTCATTGCTTATCACTTTATTAGGGATCCTTGCGTTATTCACTTTGCCGGTGACCCAATTTCCTGATATTGTCCCACCGTCGGTGGTGGTTACGGCTAACTACACGGGGGCGAATGCCGAAGTATGTACAGACGCGGTAGCCATACCACTTGAGCGGGCCATCAATGGCGTTGCCGGAATGACCTACATGACCTCGGTGTCGACCAATAATGGCACTACGCTTATTCAAGTTTTTTTCAAGGTGGGTACCGACCCGGATATTGCGGCTGTAAACGTACAAAACCGGGTGACCACCGTGCTCGACGAACTACCTGAAGAAGTCATTAAAGCTGGTGTAACGACAGAAAAAGAGGTGAACAGTATGTTGATGTACCTCAATGTGTTCAGTGACGACCCAACGGCAGATGAGCGTTTCATCTACAACTTTACCGACATCAACATTTTGAAAGAACTCAAACGCATCGAGGGTGTGGGGTTTGCTCAGATCATGGGTGCACGCGATTATGCCATGCGGGTTTGGCTCAAGCCCGATCGGATGGCGGCATACGATATCTCCAGCGAAGAGGTCATCGCCGCCCTGCGTGCACAAAACGTGGAGGCGGCACCCGGGCAAACGGGCATCGGCTCCGACCAGCGGGTAAATATGCAGCAGTACGTGTTGCGCTACCCAGGCAAATTCTCTGAGCCTGACCAATACCGGGATGTCCCCATCCGTGCCAATGCGGACGGTTCAATCCTGCGCATCCGGGATATCGCTGATGTGGAGTTTGGCTCATTGGACTATGAAATGGAGTCCAGGACGGATGGCCGCCCTTCAGCATCCATCATGATGAAACAGCTGCCCGGATCGAATGCGCAAGAGGTCATAGAGAACGTTAAACAACGCATGGCCGAACTCCAAGCGAGTTCATTCCCTCCGGGCATGAAGTACACGGTCAGCTACGATGTTTCGCGTTTCCTCGATGCCTCCATCAGCGAGGTTATCCGCACGCTTGTCGAAGCTTTCCTGTTGGTCTTTCTCGTGGTGTTCATCTTCCTGCAGGATTTTCGCTCTACGTTGATACCCGCTTTAGCGGTTCCCGTTTGCCTCATTGGCGCCCTTTTTTTCATGCAGTTGCTTGGCTTTTCCATCAACCTGCTAACACTCTTTGCGCTGGTATTGGCCATCGGCATTGTGGTAGACAATGCTATCGTGGTGGTGGAGGCGGTGCATGTCAAAATGGAGGAAGAACATCTACCGCCCATGGAGGCCACCTTGGCAGCAATGAAAGAGATTGGCGGCGCCGTGGTCGCCATTACGCTTGTCATGTCGGCGGTATTCGTGCCAGTCGCATTCCTTTCGGGCCCCGTGGGCATCTTTTACAGGCAGTTTTCGCTGACACTGGCTGCCTCCATCGTCATATCCGGCATCAATGCCCTGACATTGACACCGGCACTCTGCGCGCTTATTCTGAAGTCGCCGCATGATAAACCCGCGCCGAAAGGATGGCTGGCCGCATTTTTCAGGCGGTTCAACAACTGGTACAACCGGGTTTCCACGCGGTATGCGGGCCTCATTGGCAAAATTGCCGGTAGGCGTACCCTGACATTGGGGTTGTTGGCCGCATTCTTTGTCGCGACCTGGGGCGTCAACAGCATCCTGCCATCCGGATTCATCCCCACCGAAGATCAAGGAATGATTTATGTCAATGTCACAACACCACCGGGTGCGACCGTCGATAGGACTATCGCCGTGCTCAACCAGGTCGATTCGATTGCGCGTAAGCACGAGGCCGTGGAGACGGTTTCTACCCTTGCGGGGTATAGTATCGTAACGGAAGTGTCTGGTGCTTCGTATGGCATGGGCATGATCAACCTGAAGGCGTGGGAAGACCGCAAAGCGTCGGTTAGCGACGTCATGGCCTGGCTGGAAGCGCATACCGGCCACCTCATGGATGCCAGTATCGAGTACTTTCCACCGCCTACGGTGCCCGGCTTCGGCAATTCCAGCGGCTTTGAGCTCCGCTTACTGGATCGTACGGGTGCCGACGACCTCAACCGCACGGCCGATGTGCTGGCTGAATTTATGACAGCCCTCGACGAAACGCCGGAAGTGGGTAATACCTTTTCGACCTTTGATCCGCGCTTTCCGCAGTACCTCATTCAGGTAGATTATGATATCGCTGCCAAAAAGGGCATCAGCGTTGAGAATGCCATGCTCACGCTGCAAACCTTGATGGGCAGCTTTTATGCGACGAATTTCATCCGGTTTGGCCAGATGTATAAGGTGATGGTCCAAGCCGGGCCGGGCTATCGCGAAAAACCTGAGGATGTGCTTAAGTTGTATGTAAAAAATGATAGCGGCGAAATGGTCCCCTATTCGGCTTTTGTGACCATGGAACGAATATATGGGCCCGAACAGGTAACGCGGTACAACATGTTCACTTCTGCACTGATCAGCGGTGATGCCGCACCGGGATACAGCAGCGGGCAGGTAATCGAAGCCGTGGAACGTGTAGCTGCGGCTACGCTGCCTCAAGGTTATGGCATTGAATGGTCGGGCATGACACGCGAGCAAATTCTATCTGGCAACCAAGCTATCTACGTGTTTGCCTTGTGCCTGCTGTTTGTTTATCTTATCCTGGCTGCCCAATATGAGAGCTTCCTGCTGCCATTGCCCGTTATCCTATCCTTACCGGCCGGCGTATTCGGAGCGTTTCTCTTCCTGAAGCTGCTGGGCTTGGAAAACAACATCTACGCACAGGTAGCACTTGTTATGCTCATCGGATTGTTGGGCAAAAATGCCATCCTCATTGTGGAATACGCCATCCTGCGCTACAAGCAGGGCGCTACGCAGTTACAGGCAGCGATCGAAGGCTCGGTGGCCCGCTTACGGCCGATATTAATGACATCCTTTGCGTTCGTCGCCGGCCTCATCCCGTTGGCCATGGCTTCCGGCGCTGGTGCACTGGGCAACCGTTCCATCGGTACCACGGCTGTTGGCGGTATGGTGGTGGGCACGCTCATTGGGGTCATCGTGATACCCGGTCTGTATGTACTGTTTGCATCCTCCAAAAAAAAGAAAACTAAAATAGGAGCGGCCGGCGTAGTGGCCATCGGTGCGCTGATACTGCTGTCGGGATGTTCAGCCAGCAAACCACTTGCGGAGTACCAGCATCGCGCTGTACCCACCACCTATCAAGGCGACACGGATACGGTCAATACTGCCCACGTCGGTTGGCGCAAGTTCTTCAACGATGACCAGCTGGTCCGCCTTATCGACACTGCGCTGGCCAACAATCCCGACATGGAAAAGGCTCTCCACCAAGTGGAAATTGCCCGCGCAAACTTAAGGCTCCGAAAGGCCAGCCTCTTCCCCTCCGTCGATGCGCTGGCGGAGGCTGGCCTTCGGAAATATGGCTTTTACACCATGGATGGTATCGGCAACTATGACACCAACTTTTCGGAAAACCTCGATGAGGATGAAAAACTGCCCGACCCGTTGCCTGATTATTTCATCGGGCTGCGTACATCCTGGGAAATCGACCTTTGGGGAAAGCTGAAAAACCAAAAACGGGCGGCCTACCAGCGGTTTCTTGCTACCTATGAAGGCAGAAAGTTGGTACAGACAGCACTGATTGAGGAAGTGGCGTTGGCTTACTATGACTTGCTGGCACTGGACAATGAGTTGGCGATCTTGCGAAAAAATATCAGTCTGCAAGAAGATGCATTGGCTATCATCAAGGTACAAAAAGATGCAGGCAGGGCCGACGAGCTGGGTATTCAGCAGTTTACCGCGGTGGTTCAAAACTCCAAGGGTAGAGAGCAGGAAGTGCTTCAGCAAATCACCGCTGCCGAAAATCACCTGAATTTTCTGCTCGGCCGCTTCCACGGCGAGATAGCCAGGGATACCACGCATTGGATGACCACCGCGTTTACGGATTCTCTGGCTCCGGGCGTTCCTTCGCAATTGATTGCACTCCGCCCTGATGTGCGGCAGGCCCAGTTGGAATTATTGGCGTCGGAGGCCGATACCAAAGCTTCAAAGGCAGCTTTTCTGCCGTCTTTGGTATTGTCGCCCTATGTCGGCTTCCAAGCGTTCGCCATGGATAGATTGCTTATGGCGCCAACGTCAGTCGCCTACGGCTTGCTGGGTGGCTTCACCGCGCCGATATTCAACCAGCGGGCCATCCGGTCTGCCTACGAAGCGGCTAAGGCATCTTATGGCATAGCCTTCCAGGATTACGAAAAGGTAGTGCTAAACGCTTGGCGGGAGGTGCAGACAAGCCTGAAGGCCCAAGATTACATCAATCAGCGCCGTATACACAATATGGAGGAAGTCGACGCCCTGGTTAAAGCCGTAGACGCGGCCAATGAGCTCTTCAAGGCCGGACGGGCGACCTACTTGGACATCATCACGGCCCAGCGGAACGTGCTCGATGCCGAAATCAACCTGATACATACCCGGCGGGAAAAAGCTATTACTAAGCTCTCGTTGTATAAAGCGTTGGGTGGCGGCTGGCAATAAATGCCGCCGCCCACACGTTGCTACATAAAGGATCGCTGATGGCAACGACAAGCGGAGAATCGGCATAAATTCATTTTATGCCGACCCAATTGTATTTATATCAGCACAATTCGTTACTTTCGCAACGAAAACAGCACGGCATATGGAAGTATATGAAGTAAGTACATCCTCGAAAAAGACCAAGTCCGTATACATATCCACGGTCATCAGCATCGCTTTGGTCTTGCTGATGACTGGTCTTTTGGGCCTTCTCCTCGTCCATGCGAAAAACTTGTCCAACTATGTGAAGGAGAATATCGTCCTCAACATCATCATGAACGAGGGCGCTGGGGAGGGAAATGTCCTGGCTTTCCAAAAAGAATTGGAATCAGACCGGTATGTCCTCCGGTCACAATACATCAGTAAGGAACTGGCGGCCAAGAACCTTTCCCAGGAATTGGGCGAAGACTTTGTCGAATTTCTTGGACATAATCCCCTGCTGTCTTCTATTGACGTCTACCTCAAGGCGGAGTACGCAAACACGGACAGTATCGAAACCTTTATTAAAAAAGTTTCGGCCAACGACATGGTGAAAGAAGTGGTCTACCAAGAGTCGCTGATTGACATGGTCAACAAAAATATCCGGACGATAAGCATCGTCATCTTGGCATTCACCGCGGTGTTATTAATCGTTGCCGTTGCACTTATCAATAATACCATCCGGCTGGCGATTTACTCGCAGCGGTTTCTAATTAAAAGCATGCAGATGGTGGGGGCTACCAGGGGATTCATCCGACGGCCGTTTCTGGGCTATGGTATCCTACATGGCCTGCTCGGTGCGCTCATAGCCATCTTGCTGCTTCTGCTCACCCTGCACCTCGGACAGCGGGAAATCCCCGAATTGGTATTTTTGCGCAATTGGTTTGAATTTGTCGTTATATTCGTCGTCGTGGCACTGCTCGGCATCCTTATTTCAGGGCTGAGCACCTATTTTGCTGTCAGTAAATACCTGCGGCTCAAGTCAAACGAATTGTATAGATAATCACAGCATATGTCATATAAGAAATCACAACAGCCCCAAAAGGCATCCTTTGTATTTGGCAAACGGAATTATCAGTTTTTCTTACTAAGCATCGCAGTAGTTATACTGGGCTTTATTTTGATGATGGGCACATCGGATATCTATAGTTTTACGAAAATCACCCTAGCCCCGCTGATCGTCGTCATCGGCTTCGCTTTGGGCGTAGTAGCTATTTTAATAAAGCCTAAAAACACCGGAAACAGCCAATGACATGGTTTGAAGTAGTCGTGCTGGCCATCGTAGAGGGCCTCACCGAATTTTTGCCGGTATCGTCGACCGGGCATATGATCATTGTCACAGCATTGATGGGTATATCGCCTACCGCTTTTGTCAAACTCTTCACTATCGCCATCCAACTGGGCACGATTTTATCGGTGTTGGTATTGTATTATAAGCGTTTTTTTCGATCGCTCACCTTCTACTACAAGCTCGCGGTGGCTGCAGTGCCAGCGGCGGTATTGGGTTTTTTATTCAGCGACGCCATCGACGGACTGCTTGAAAGCCCGCTGATTGTCGGCATTTCTTTGGTCATCGGCGGTGTCATTTTATTGTTTGTAGACAAATGGTTCAACAAGCCACGTATTGATGATTCTGATGAAATCAGCTACGGCCAAGCGTTGAAAATCGGTCTTTTTCAATGCCTGGCGCTTATCCCAGGCACATCGCGGTCGGCAAGTACAATCGTCGGCGGCATGACCCAGCACCTTAGCCGCAAGGCTGCGGCCGAATTTTCGTTCTTTTTGGCCATCCCGATGATGTTTGGCGCAACCTTACTTAAGTTGAAAGATCACTTCGAAGACGGAAATGGGCTGAGTGGCGCTGAAATCAATCAATTGATAGTCGGAAATGTTATCGGCTTCATTGTGGCCATCGTGGCCATCAAATCGTTCATCGGCGTCGTCTCCAAGTACGGCTTCAAAGCATTTGGCTGGTACCGAATCATCGTGGGTGGCATCATCATTGCCTTGTTAATCAGTGGTCACAGTTTGCAGATTATCTAATGGAATCCCCCTGCCCGTCACGCCCGGCATTTAACTTTGCGGAAGGCGAAGTGCTGCTAATCGACAAGCCCCTTCGGTGGACTAGCTTTGACGTTGTGCGGAAAATCCGCAATGCCATGAAACCCTTGAAGGTAAAAGTCGGGCATGCGGGCACCCTCGATCCGCTGGCTACCGGTCTGCTTGTTGTCTGCACGGGCAAATTCACGAAACGCATTGACGAGTTTCAGTCTCAAAAAAAAGAGTACACCGGTACAATAACGTTGGGCGCCACCACGCCATCCTACGATTTGGAGCGTGCAATAGACCAACGGTTCGACCTGTCGGGTATCACGTACGAACAGATTAACGGGACAGCCGCCTCCTTCGTCGGAGAAATCGAGCAGATCCCGCCGGCTCATTCAGCAATAAAAATGGATGGAGAGCGAGTGTATGAAAAAGCACGCCGCGGGGAGGCCGTCGAAGTGAAGCCACGCAACGTCCACATCTACGAGTTTGAAATCACAGCTATTCAACTGCCAGACGTTGACTTCAGGGTGGTATGCAGCAAGGGCACGTATATCAGGTCATTAGCGCACGATTTCGGCAAAGCAATGAATAATGGGGCACACCTCAGTCGCCTACGACGGACGAGAAGCGGCGATTTCAACGTAGCGCATGCTTGGCAGATGACGGATTTGGTAAACCATATAAAGGGATTTACGCTTGCAGTATCAGATGAAGATATACAAAAATCTTGAGGACTTCAGTCCGCTGAACAACGCGGTGGTCACCATCGGCACATTTGACGGCGTACATGTGGGCCATCAAAAAATACTAAGCACGCTCAAGGAATGCGCGAAAGAAAACGGCGGCGAAACGGTGCTATTGACCTTCTTCCCGCACCCACGCTTAATTCTCCATCCCGAAGATGACAGTCTGAGGCTTATCAGCGACATCGAGGAAAAAGTACAGCTACTGGCCGAGGCAGGCATCGATCACCTGATCATCACCCCTTTCACGCGTGACTTTTCCAACCAGTCTCCCGAGGAATATATCCGCGAAGTACTGGTTGACAGAATCGGCACCAAAAAGATCGTCATCGGCTACGACCACCATTTCGGCAAAGACCGCAGTGGGTCGCTCAACGATCTGCTTGACCACGCCGAAATATATGGCTATACGGTGGAAGAAATCCCCGAGCAGGACATCAACGATGTGGCAGTATCGTCAACCAAAATACGCGAAGCGCTGATCAAAGGCGATATCGATGCGGCAAACCGCTATCTGGGGTACCCTTTTCAATTGACGGGGCAGGTTATCCGGGGCAATCAACTGGGGCGGAACATCGGTTATCCCACGGCCAACTTGCAGGTGCATGAAAATCACAAGCTTATTCCGGCTTACGGTATCTACGCCGTGGAAGCGGCCATCATCGAACCTATAGCAATTAAAACCGGCCCGTATGTTCCCACCGTACCCGAACGGGTACTTAAAGGGATGGGTTACATCGGCACGCGGCCAGCCATAGATGGTGTCAGCCGAAGCATCGAAATACACCTGTTTGACTTCAAAGAAGATATATACGGGAAGACATTGCGCGTAAAATTTCTCCACTTCGTCCGGCATGATCAATGGTTCGAAACGATGCAGGAACTGATTGACCAGATGGCCGTTGACGAGAAAAAAGCAAGGAAATTACTAAAAATGGAAGAATAGCCGACTCAAAACCAACCCAACCTCCCCAAAAACAAACCCACACCACCTAAATCTTCTTTTTTTTAATTCCAACCAAGAAATAAAAACAAAAAAAATTCATATTTTGTTTTGTTAAATAAAAATTTATCATTTTTTTTGATAAAAAATTTAAAAAACACAACAAACCTAACACAAATACACAAAAAAAATCACATAATTCACCAAAATAATAATTTATTCAAAAAAAATAACACATTATCAACCAACACATGCACTCATTAACCTAAATCACCAAAAACAACCAACAAAAATCATAAAAAAATATCGATCAATAAGATAATACACAGCAAAAAGGAGGTGACATCGATTTTTTAATGCAAAAAATCAAAAAAAACACACAAATAACAACAAATTACATATTTTTCACTTAATCAAACACATTCAATGAAAGAAAAATTACTAAGCTTATTGCTGCTGTGTGTGGTGCTGGCAGGGTCGGCACATGCACAAACCCGAAAAATCAGCGGAAAGGTAACATCCGCCGAGGACGGATCGCCGCTAACCGGGGTCAGCGTAATAGTGGTCGGTACATCTGCGGGTACACAAACTGACGCAGCAGGCAACTACACGATTACCGCTTCTGAAGGGGCACAGCAACTTGAATTCAGGTTGGTCGGATTCCAGTCGACACGTATCGGATTAGGTCAAAGTGCGCTTATAAACGTCTCCCTTGAAGTCGACGCCTCTACACTAGATGAAGTAATCGTCACGGGCTACGGAACGACCACCCGCCGTGACCTGATTGGCTCGGTATCCAGCATCAAAACTGATTTACTAACAAACAGACCCGTCCAAAGTTTTGATCAAGCCTTGGCAGGAAAAGCGGCAGGGGTACAGATATCCATTCCAAATGGTGTATTGAATAATCCGCCGGTTTTTAGAATCCGGGGCACCAACTCCATTTCGTTAAGCTCATATCCCCTCATCGTAATCGACGGAGTACCGACATTTACGGGAGACGTAAGTGGTTCAAACGCTGGAGGTAACGCCTTGGCAAGCCTGAACCCCAATGACATTGAAACGATGGATATCCTTAAGGACGCTGCTGCTACCGCAATATACGGCAGTAGGGCAGCCAACGGCGTGGTAGTAATCACCACCAAAAAAGGCGCTGCCGGAAAAGCCATAGTCAGCTACGACGGCTGGTTTGGGGTAAACCAGGTACAACGGCTACCTAAATTGCTGGACGCTTTTCAGTATACCGAAATCAAAAACGAGGGACTTGTCAATGCGGGCACGTTCTCCGACAATTTACAATACCGATTAACCATAGGCCCCGATGGACAACCCATTAACACCAACTGGTACGACTACGCTTACCGGGACGGGCTCTCGCACAGCCATTCATTAAGCATCCGCGGCGGATCGGAAAGCACTAGCTATTACTTTTCAGCCAACGTAACCGATCAACAAGGCATTATCCTAACCAATGATTACAAGCGGCTCGGGGCACTTTTCAATGTAGACCATAAAATCAGCAAAATATTCTCGGTCGGCGGAAAGCTGCAATACACGAAACAGGATAACCTGGCAACGATTAGCTCGGGATCGCTCTCGGGCCAGGCTTTTGGTACAGCCGGTTTGGGCCGTATCGCCATGATCAACGCTCCTAACGTCGCTCCGTTCACCAATGATGGTGAATATAATCTTACAGGAAATAATTTGGGGGTGATGGACAACTTGGTTAGCCAGATAGGATTTTACAACCCGGTGGTATTGATCGAGAGGAACCGCTCATTTAACTACTTAAATGGCATACAAGCGAATGGATATTTCCAAGCTCAGCCCTTCAGCTGGCTGACGTTCAAAAGTTTGTATGGGATAGACTATTTGTATTCCACAAATGACATCTTCAACAATCCGATACACGGCGACGGATTTGCAGGCGGCGGAAGCGCCACAAACAACTACACCGCCCGCATGCGTTGGGTATGGACGAACACGCTGAATGCGAACTATACATTCAACAATGCACATACCGTTACGGCCTTGATCGGTACAGAGCAACAACGGTCGACGGATAGACGGTTCGGGGCAGGTAGAACCGGGCTTTCTGACCCAGAGTTCGATGACTTTTCAGCCTCCTATCAGAATTTCTCAACTACCGGATCATACGGCGAAAACTACCTTGTATCTTTTTTTGGAAGTTTGGCGTATGACTTTAAAAAGAAATATTTTGTCAGCGGCAGCATCCGGCAAGATGAATATTCAGCCTTCGGCCCCAACAACAAAGCAGGCGTATTCTACAGCGTTGGTGCTTCCTACGAAATTGCGCAGGAAAATTTTTGGGAGAACGCGGGCCTTGATCGTGTATTTAGCAGCTTCAAGCTTAGAGGCAGCTACGGTACTGTCGGAAATCAAAACGGAATTGGGGATTTGGCATCCAGGACGTTTTATGAAGGTGGTTTATTTGGCGGCCAACCAACCCTCTATCCCAATAGCTCCGGCAATGAGGATATCGGTTGGGAAACCAGTAAAAAACTCGACCTAGGCATCAATTTTGGCATCTTGCGGGATCGTTTCACGTTTGAAATGGCGTACTACAAAAACGATATCGACGGACTGATCTACAACGTTCCGCAAGCCCCATCTGCCGGGCTACCCAGCAACCCACAGTTGAACATTGGATCCATGTACAACCGAGGCGTTGAACTCACCGTGAATGCCCAAGCAGTCAACAAACCTGATTTTTCTTGGTCGCCATCATTCAACATCACGTATAACGAGAATGAAATTACCTCCTTAGCACCCGGGATCACACAATTCACATCATCGACATCCAGCTTGGAAACTGTCAGCATTTCACGCGTCGGCAGCCCCTTGGGCATGATATATGTCGCCCGGACAGCAGGTGTTGATCCGGCTACGGGACGACGGATTTTCATTAATGCAGAAGGCGAACAGGTCTACTACGATCACTCATTACCGGTAGCACAGCGCTGGCAATATGCAGATGGTTCGGTTGCACCGGGCATCGGTTCGGTTGACCAAATAGCTTACGCCAACCCGCAACCCAAGTTCTTTGGTGGTTTCATCAATAGTTTCCGGTACAAATCTTTCGATTTGGCGCTCAACTTCACTTACCAGTTAGGTTATTATGTCTATTTTGGTACTGGCGCCTCCATTATGGATCAGCGGTTCTGGAACAACTCTACCGATATGTTGCGGCGGTGGACGGCACCCGGTCAGGACACCGACGTGCCACGGGTCGTAGCCGGCGACAACGTGTCCAACGGCTCGGCTACACCACTGGATATTCACGTGTATAAAGGCGACTTCTTAAAATTGAGAGATGTCACATTCGGCTATGCTTTGCCCCTTGCCGTATTGCAGAAAATCAATATTTCACGGACTAGAATATATGTAAGCGCCCAAAATGCGTTCATTTTCACGGGATATCCGGGCACAGATCCTGAAGCTTCTTCAAATGGCGGCAGCAATTCTTCGCAAGGCGTCGAACGCAACTCGGTCGGCAATGGCAGAACGTTTACCGTCGGATTGAATCTCACTTTTTAGCATTAACACCATTTAATGGAGCATGCACAAGCCACTATTCAACAAAGAAAAAGATAATGGCATCCGCCTACATCCGGCAGGCAGGCAAGCTTTATTGACACTTAAAAAAAACAAATATTCTGATGAAAAAAAATAAGATATTGCTTATCGTTACAACGGGTATATTGGCCGTCACCTCATGCCGAAAGGAAGATTGGCTCAATCCTGTTTCCGTTGATCAAGTTGAAGCGGATTTTGCTTTTACAACGCCCGACCGCATCCATGCTCAGGTTTTGGGATTATACTCAGCTTTAAAAGCCGGAAATTTTTATGGCGGTCGATACATTGTATACAATGAAGTCCGGGCTGATAATTACATCAACCTAACCACCAACGCCGTGACCGCTTACTTGGTGTGGAACCACACCACGTCAAACAACGCGCAGGAAGTGACAGGATTATGGAGTTCGGCTTATCAGACAATCAACCGGTGTAACCTTTTTATTGATGGCATGGCTAACGGTGGAAATGAAGTCGTCGGTGCCGAACAAGCCGCGTATTATGTAGCCGAAGCAAAATTAGTACGAGCAATTTCCTATTATAGTTTGTTGCAGCTCTATGCCAGACCGTATTGGGACGGCAATGGCAGCATGCCGGGATTGCCTCTCAGGCTGACAGGCAACTTATACGCCGGCGACTATGACCTGGCCAGAAGTTCGGTGGGGGAAGTATACCAACAAATACTGGCAGACTTGAATGACGCTGAGGCTGCGTTGCCTACAAATTATTCAAGCGCCTATGACAACACCACCCGTGGACACAGAAACACCGCCATTGCTTTCAAAACAAGGGTTTATCTGAGTATGCGGGAATACGACAATGTGATTTCCGAAGCGAATAAAATTGTAAGCACTTCGGCACCTTTCACGGCCACATCTGGTGTCAACCATGCTCTTCAGGACGACATTGTGAACGTGTTTAGCAACTATACGACCACAGAGTCTATTCTTTCGTCGCCAATGAACGCTGGCACCGATGTCGTGGGCGGTCAAACAGCACTTGGCTCGTATTTCTATTCCGTACGGGAATATTACCTCAACGAAAATGGCATTATCGCGGATCCCAATTGGCGACTAACCGACAGAAGAAGGGCTTTGGTAGACACGGCAACGCTAGCCGGTACACCCCGCAGTCTGATGGCCAAATACCCTACGCCGTCTCCTTATGTCGATTACGTACCCATTATCCGCTATGCCGAAGTGCTACTAAGCTTGGGCGAAGCCATCGCACGCAGCAGTAATTCCGTCGATCCGCGAGCCGTAGCCTTGTTAAACTACGTGAGGCAGCGCTCGGATGCGACAACAACGTTTACAGTTGCCAACTTCGCTACCCCTCAGGCGTTGTTTGACGCCTTTCTCCACGAGCGAAATATCGAGCTCTTAGGTGAAGGACTTAGAAGTCCGGACCTCATGCGATTGGGGCTGGATTTGCCCGCAAAGGGAACCGTCTCATCCGTCTCAGCTAATGCGCAGAGCTATATCTGGCCAATTTCACAAACTGAATTGTTATACAACAATTTAATGGAAGACAATTAGACAACTAACAAAGAAGGACAAGCGTTTAAGAGCTTGCCCTTCTTTACTGTCCCCAACTTCTCCTACGGTTTCCAGATTTTTCCGTTGGTGCTTGTTTCATCCTATCGCTAAGAAGGGGCGCCCCCGTGCCCTTTCGTTTATATCTAAAGGTCTATCATAGCTTAATACGCTTTAAACGGCTCCTAAAAAGCGTGAAAAAATTGCAAAGAATCGGTAAGTGTGTATATATAATATTACGCGCTGAAATACGCCCGAACGTTTTTCCCTTCTACCCAATTCATGTATGCCCTGTTGACCACGCGGTTTCCACCCGGTGTAGGATAGTCGCCAGAAAAATACCAGTCGCCCTTGTGGTCTGGACAAGCGATATGCAAGTTCTCCAGCTTCTGATAAATTACCTCCACTTCGGCATTTATGTGGGTACCTCGGATGATTCCGGCTATTTCCTTGGAAATTTCTTCGTCGGTAAACGGCGCATATATGGCCTTCACATAGTTCTCCACTTCTTCCTTAGGTAACTCCAGCGAAGCGAGGCACTTGCGATACACCTCCTCCACCACATTCCCCATCCCTCTTTTATATAACAGCGAAACTGCTGCTTCAAAAGCCACAAATTCACCCAAGCGGGACATGTCAATGCCATAACAATCGGGATAGCGAATCTGCGGCGCCGAGGAAACGATGATAATTTTCTTGGGGTTAAGGCGATCCAGGATCGTTAAGATACTCTGCTTCAACGTAGTTCCCCTCACAATGGAATCATCTACCGCTACAATGGTATCTTGATGATCTTTAACAATGCCGTAGGTCGTGTCATACACGTGCTGCACCATATCCTGCCGATCGGCATCCTGGGTAATAAATGTGCGGAGTTTGGCGTCTTTAATATTCAGTTTTTCAAACCTTGGAGCGATGCTCAGCATTTCGTTCAATTCATGGTCCGAAATTTTGTCGGCTCGATTGAGCAGTGTATCTTTTTGAAGCTTCCGTACGTAAGCATTGATACCTTCCTCAAGCCCATAAAAGGCGACCTCCGCGGTGTTGGGAATATAAGAAAAAACGGTATTCTTGATATCATAGTTGATGGCATCCAGAATTTGCGGACAAAGGAGCCTTCCTAAGTACTTGCGCTCCTGATAGATGGCGGCATCGCTTCCCCGTGAAAAATAAATACGTTCAAACGAGCAGGATTTCTTTTCCGCGGGTTCCCGGAACATTTCCTCGGTAATCGTACCGTCTTTCTTGACAATCAACGCATAACCGGGTTTTATTTCCGTAATCTCTTCAAACTTTACGTTGAAGGCGGTTTGAATAGCGGGCCGTTCGGATGCTACGACGACTACTTCGTCATTCACGTAATAGTATGCAGGCCGGATACCTACCGGATCACGCATCACAAATGCATCGCCATGACCGACTATCCCGCCGATGGTATAACCGCCGTCCCAGTTCTTGGCCGATTTGCGCAGTATCCGGGCAACGTCCAAGTGCTCAGCGATTAATCCACTGATTTCAACGTTGCTGTACCCTTGCCGCTTAAATTTGTCGAATTGTTCCTGATTTTCGGAATCAAGGAAATGGCCGATTTTTTCCAGCACGGTCACCGTATCCGCTTTTTCCTTGGGATGCTGGCCCAACTCATACAGTTGTTCGAGCAGTTCATCCACATTGGTCATGTTGAAATTTCCCGCGATGACCAAGTTACGGGTCATCCAGTTATTTTGGCGCAGGAAAGGGTGGCAATTTTCAATGCTGTTTTTGCCGTGTGTACCGTATCGGAGATGCCCCATCAGAACCTCTCCTGTGAAACTCACATTATCTTTGAGCCACTGGGCATTGGCAAACCTATCTGGATAAGCTCGTTGCACGGTAGCAAACTTCTTCTGCACATACTCAAAAATATCTGCAACAGCGTTTGGTGCCATGGAACGGTAACGGCTGATGTAACGGTTGCCGGGCTTTACGTCAAGCTTGATGGTGGCAATACCGGCGCCGTCCTGTCCACGGTTGTGCTGTTTTTCCATTAATAAATACAGCTTGTTTATGCCGTATAAAGCCGTACCATATTTTTCCTGATAATAAGAGAGGGGTTTTAACAGGCGAATCAGTGCGATACCGCACTCATGTTTAATAGCGTCACTCATGTCGTGTGTTGAGTGCGCAAAGATACACAATTTTTAAATCATTATGTTACAACTTGTTTTTTTTAAGCTGTGGTGACATTTGAAAACCCGCAGTGGCGTTCGCCAATCCATGACGCCAGGCTGGCGCTGCATCGAGATAATAAAACCGCCTACCTGTATTGGTTAGGCGGTTTTTGAACAACAAAAAATCAAACTATAATTTTTCACCGTGCTGGCTGATATCCAACCCCACCTCTTCTTCTTCGGGTGAAACCCGCAATTTTGTAATCACATCGGTAAGTTTAAGAATGACAAAGGCCATGACTAAGGTAAACAGCACAGCACCTATCAATCCGATGACATGCGCAGTGAACAAACCCGTTTCGCCGAAGAACAATCCATCCGTGCTCACCGCCTCATTGATGGTATGGGTAGCGAACACGCCGGTCAAAATCATGCCGACCATCCCGCCTACCCCATGGCTTGGAAAAACATCCAAGGTGTCGTCAACGCGCGAACGCGTACGCCATTCCACCACAAGCCTACTGATAATAGCCGCGACTATCCCGATAATCAGGGAATGCGGCACGGTAACGAAACCAGCGGCGGGGGTAATAGCCACCAAACCGACCACTACGCCGATGCAGACACCCATCGCCGTGGGCTTCTTCCCGCGGGCGGCATCAAAAAATATCCAGGCCAACGCGGCTGCGCCGGATGCCGTGCTGGTTGTTGCCAGGGCCGTCGCGGCCAGCTCGCCTGCACCGAACGCCGATCCTGCATTGAAACCGAACCAACCAAACCATAGAAAACCGGTACCCAGAATCACATACGAAATCCGAGCCGGATCATGCCCGCCGTTTCCATATCCCCGCTTAAGATAAAGCGCAGATGCCAATGCCGTAACGCCGGCTGACATGTGGACCACCGTCCCGCCAGCGAAGTCAAGCACCCCCATACCCGCCAATAATCCATCAGGATGCCAGGTGGCATGGGCTAACGGTGCATAAATAAAGATAAAAAACAAGCAAAGAAACAACACGTAAGACGTGAAACGGATGCGTTCTGCAAATGCCCCGGTAATCAATGCCGGCGTAATGATGGCAAACTTAAGCTGATACATGGCAAACAAGGCAAACGGTATGGTTGGCGCGCCAGGCCAGTTCTCGCCGCCAATGACACCGCTGAACATAAAATAGGTCGCGGGATTGCCGACAATGCCGCCTATAGATTCGCCGAATACCAAGCTGAAACCAAACACTACCCATATAACAGCCACAACAGCCATACAGATAAAGCTCTGCAACATCGTAGAGATGACATTCTTTTTCTTGACCATGCCGCCATAGAAAAATGCTAACCCCGGCGTCATAATCAACACCAAAGCTGTCGAAGTCAACATCCAGGCAATGTCTGCGTTGTCGTACTCATGCTCGCCGTCAACAGGCAACCCGGGAAAAAATAGCGCCAAAACCGCTATTATAACCAGCAAAACAAAAGGAATTGTAGATTTTTTCGAATACATTTTGATTATCGATAATAATTTCGCTACTAAAATAGTAATTTATATAACAAAATTACAAGCATTTCATATTTTTCTTGATAAAAATTCAAAATACACAATAATTTTATCGATATTACAAGTTATTTATTGAATAATTCAGCACCATAAAGCGAAATACCTTAGCTAAACCACTAACTCATGGACCACCATTGGGCACAGACCGGTTAAATCATGCAGGCAAGCGCCCCCGCAGGCTATCAAGCTAAGTAAAGTAACATGTGGAAAAAATAAATCAATTAATTCCAGCGTCTTGGTCGGGCAGTGAAGCACTGGGCCGTTTTTCTGTTCGCTTTCCTCTTTTAATTCCGTAAGTTTGTTTGGGCATTTTCTCCACCTTATTTTTTTGGCAAGCGATGTATCTGATTTTTGACACCGAAACTACTGGCCTCCCAAAACGCTGGGATGCACCGATTACTGATACAGACAACTGGCCTCGCTGTATACAAATCGCATGGCAATTGCACGATGACAAAGGAGTGCTTATTGAACATCAGGACTACTTGATTAAGCCTGATGGCTTCAATATTCCCTTTGATGCGGAGCGCATACACGGCATTTCGACAGAGCTGGCCGACGAGCAGGGCGTCCCCATGATGGACGTGCTTGGAAAATTCAATGCTGCACTGGCTAAAGCAAAATTTATCGTAGGACAGAACATCGGGTTTGACATCAACATCATGGGGTGTGAGTACTATCGGTACGGGGTGGAAACGCCTTTGGCGCAGCTGCCGGTGCTTGACACCTGTACGGAGATAACGGCTGAGTTGCTCCAGCTTCCTGGTGGGCGAGGCGGCAAATACAAACTGCCCAACCTCACCGAGCTTCACCAATACCTTTTCGGCATCCCCTTCGCAGAGGCGCACAACGCTACCGCCGACGTCGAGGCGACCACGCGCTGCTTCCTCGAACTCATCAAGCGTGAAGTTTTCACCGCTGCGGAACTGCAGGTAGACACGGGATATTTCGTCACTTTTCGCGAATGCAACCCCCAACCGATTCAACCCATTGGATTGACGCATGTCAACCTCAAAGCAGCGTCAGATGAAATCCGCAAGCGCCTGCAACGCCAGCAACAGGCATCCATACCTACGCAGGATCTCGAAGCCAACCGGCGCGACATGGCGAAAGTGGACTTTGTACACCTGCACAACCACACGCAGTTCTCCGTCCTGCAATCAACAATATCCGTAGGTGACCTCGTGAAAGCAGCAGCCACCCACCGGATGCCCGCGGTGGCCATTACCGACCATGGCAACATGATGGGCGCGTTTCACTTTGTAAGCAATGTACTGAATCACAATAAAGGGGCCGAAGCCAAAAACAAGGCCGCAATCGAAAAGGGCGAAACTCCCACAGAGGTCGTCATTAAACCCATCGTAGGCTGTGAATTTTACATCTGCGATGACCATACCGACAAATCGCGCAAAGACAATGGCTACCAGGTAGTTTTCCTGGCCAAAAACAAAAACGGCTACCACAACCTGGCTAAGATGTCGTCCATTGCGTACACCAAAGGATTCTATTACGTACCCCGTATTGATCGCTCCATCATCGAGCAGTATAAGGAAGACGTCATCGTCCTCTCTGGAAATCTTTATGGCGAAATCCCCAATAAGCTTCTCAATATGGGCGAAAACCAAGCTGAAGAAGCACTATTGTGGTGGAAAGGCACCTTCGGCGACGACTTTTACATCGAATTGATGCGGCACGGGCAGGAAGACGAAGACCGCGTCAACCAAAGCCTGATTGCATTGGCTAATAAACATGACGTGAAAGTCGTCGCGACCAACAACACCTATTATATCAATAAAGCTGACGCTCATGCGCATGACATTCTGCTCTGCGTGAAGGATGGCGAGAAATTGGCTACGCCCAAAGGACGCGGACGTGGATTCCGCTTTGGCTTGCCCAACGATGAGTATTATTTCAAATCAGGTGAAGAAATGAAAAAAGTCTTTGCCGACTTACCGGACGCCATCCTCAACATCCAGGAAATAGTCGACAAGATCGAACCTTATTCGCTCTACCGGGATGTGCTCCTGCCCAAATTTGAAATTCCCGAAGAATTTCAGGTGGAGGAAGACAAACAGGACGGCGGCAAGCGGGGCGAAAACAAGTATCTGCGGCATCTCACTTATAAAGGCGCCGAACGCCGCTACCCCGAAATCACGCCCGCAATACGCGAACGGCTGGATTTTGAACTGGCCACCATCGAACGTACCGGATATCCGGGTTATTTCCTCATCGTACAGGATTTTATTGCCGCCGCCCGCAATATGGGCGTATCGGTAGGCCCTGGCCGGGGCTCCGCAGCGGGATCAGCCGTAGCGTATTGCCTTGGCATCACCAATATTGATCCCATAGCGTACGACCTGCTTTTCGAACGGTTCCTCAACCCTGATCGGATATCCATGCCCGATATTGATATCGACTTCGATGATGAAGGCCGAGGTCGTGTCATGGAATATGTCATTAATAAATATGGGGCCAACCAGGTAGCCCAGATTATCACCTACGGCACCATGGCGGCCAAATCGTCCATCCGCGATACGGCGCGGGTTTTGGACCTTCCTTTGTTCGAAGCGGATAAAATCGCCAAACTCATTCCCAACCTGAAACTGAACAAGATATTCAACATGGATGCGCAAGCGCTCAAAAGTGCCCTACGTTCGGAAGAGCTCGAAAATGTGCAGCAGCTGGTATCCATGGCGCAGGGCACAGGTTTGGAAGCGGAGACCATCAAACAGGCGCAGGTACTTGAAGGCTCACTTCGCAATACCGGTATCCATGCGTGCGGTGTCATCATTACGCCCGATGATATCACCAACTTCGTACCGGTGGCCACAGCGAAAGACTCCGATCTGTATGTGACCCAGTTTGACAACTCGGTCGTCGAAAGTGCAGGGCTGCTCAAAATGGACTTCCTGGGGCTCAAAACGCTCACGCTCATCAAGGATACCGTCGCCATCGTAAAACACCGCCACGGCATTGAGCTTAATCCGGATGAATTTCCGATAGACGATATCAAGACATACGAACTCTTCCAGCGCGGCGAAACTATCGGCATCTTCCAGTACGAGTCGCCCGGCATGCAGAAGTACATGAAGGAACTCAAACCTACAGTCTTTGGCGATCTCATTGCCATGAATGCCCTATACCGCCCGGGCCCCATGGAGTACATCCCCAGCTTTATCCGACGTAAGCATGGCCACGAGCCTATTACATATGATCTCGATGCCTGCGAAGAATACCTGAAGGAAACCTATGGCATCACAGTCTATCAGGAACAGGTGATGCTGCTCTCCCAGAAGCTGGCGGGCTTCACCAAGGGCGAGGCTGACGTGCTCCGGAAAGCCATGGGTAAAAAGCAACGTGACGTACTCGACAAGATGAAGCCCAAATTCGTTGACCAGGCAGCGGCCAACGGACATAACGCCAAGGTATTGGAGAAAATCTGGAAAGACTGGGAAGCCTTCGCCAGCTATGCCTTCAACAAATCGCACTCAACCTGTTATGCCTGGGTTGCCTACCAGACGGCTTACTTGAAGGCACATTATCCGGCGGAGTATATGGCGGCGGTGCTTTCCAACAACATGAACGACATCAAGCAGGTGACATTCTTCATGGAGGAATGCAAGCGTATGGGCCTTCAGGTGTTAGGCCCGGACGTAAACGAATCTTATTACAAATTCACCGTAAACGATAGAGGAGCTATCCGCTTTGGTATGGGTGCGGTAAAAGGGGTGGGTGCAGGTGCCGTGGATACCATTGTGCAAAGCCGCAAAGACACCCCTTATAGATCCATTTTTGACCTGGCACGACGCATTGACCTGCGGGCAGCCAACAAGAAAGCCTTTGAAAGCCTCGCCTATGCCGGTGGTTTTGACTGCTTTGCAGGTACACACCGTGCCCAATATTTTCATTCGGACGGCGACGGCGGCGGCACGGCACTGGAAAAAGCACTGAAATATGGAGCGAAGTACAAGGAAACCGAGAACTCTGCGCAAGTAAGCCTCTTTGGCGGCAGCAGCAACATCGAGATTCCCGAGCCGACTCTCCCCTTCTGCACAGAATGGGGACTTATCGAAAAGCTGAAATATGAAAAAGATGTCATCGGTATTTACCTGACCAGCCATCCGCTTGACAATTACCGCTTTGAAATCAGCCATTTTTGCCAGCACCCCGTACGATTGCTTACACTGATCGATCGGATGAAAGCAACGGAAGTAGATGAAGAAACCCGTGCAGAATTTAACAAAATCAAAAACAGGGAACTGACCATCGGCGGCATGATTACCGCGGCCAGCCACCGCATTACCAAGAATGGCAAACCCTTCGGCGTGATGGTACTTGAAGATTATGCCGATTCCTATGAGATTGCGCTGTTCGGTGAAGACTATGTCAAAATGAAAGGTTACCTTCATGAGGGATACTTCATCCAAATACGCGGCATCATCCAAGAACGCTTCCGCCAACCGGGGAATTGGGGGTTTGAGGTCAAGGGGATGCAATTGCTGTCGGATCTGCGTGATAAGTTGGCCAAATGCATCACCATCCAAGTACCGTTGCATGAGCTGAATGACAATTTCGTCAGCCGCATCCAGCACCTGGTGCATACCAATATGGAACAGCACGAAAACAAGACCTGCCAACTGAAATTTGCCGTGCGCGACTTTGAATCGGAAATAAGCATTGAAATGCCCTCTAAAGGACTGAAAATCAGTCCAAGCAACGACTTCATTGAGGCCCTCACCGAAATGAACGGTGTCAATTACAAGTTAAATTAATGTCAGATTGTCGGGGTTTATGCACTGGCAATGAATTTGATAGTTATCTTTGCATGGAAAGCAGTAGGCGTGAAGCGATAGGCAGTAGGCTTAGCGCTTACGGCCAAAACAAGTAAAAATTAACGTATAAATAAGCCGGCAGCTGAAAGCCGAAGGCCGATGCTCAGGCATAACTAACTAACATCATGGCATTAGAAATCACAGACAGCAACTTCGATGAAGTGGTACTGCAATCAGACAAACCCGTATTGGTTGACTTTTGGGCAGAATGGTGCGGACCCTGCCGAATGGTTGGCCCCATCGTGGAAGAACTGGCAAAGGAATATGACGGTAAAGCCGTGGTCGGCAAGGTGAATGTAGACCATAATCCCGACATTTCGGTGAAATATGGTATCCGTAACATCCCGGCCCTGCTGTTCTTCAAAAATGGCCAAATTGTGGATAAACAGATTGGGGCAGTGCCCAAATCCATTTTGGCTGACAAATTGGTAAAACAGTTGTAAAAGACAACATATGAAACAGGAAGGGCGCTTATTAGGTAAGCGCCCTTCCTGTTTCATGGCTTTTCCCAAATGCGGATTATGCCAGCCCCGCCGTATTCGACACCGTCCCGCAGCTTGCTTTAATCGGCCCAACAAAACGTAGTATTGATTGTTGTCGATTACTGATAAGGTTCAACTAATCATTGATGCATCTAAAGGCAACCACGACGATACGCGATAGCTGGACATGGCCCATTCGGAACTTTTTTATCAAGCTCGCGAATTGGGAGTATTGGCCAGCCCCTGTATTCTACCTTCCTATCGGATGGTATTGGATATGGATCAGCATAAGGGCCCGTACACCGTTCTTCTTCAGTGCCGCAAACCCTCGTATCCCGTACTCCGGATTTACACTCGCCCCCAAAGACGAAATCTATCGGCTCTTACCGGCTCATTGTTATCCGAAGACCCTTTTAATCGCAGCAGGCACAGACGTCCATACGTTGGAGCAGTCTCTAAACGACAATGGGCTCCATTTTCCGCTAATAGCAAAACCCAATATAGGTGATCGGGGCGTACAGGTAAAAATACTGGAATCTTCTACTGACTTACACCACTATGCGGCAGCGAGCAAGGTCAATTTCCTTATCCAGGAATTTATCGACTATGACCACGAGATCGGCATCTTTTATTACCGGGTCCCGGGCGAAAAACGCGGACGCATCTCGGGTATCGTAGGCAAAGAATACCTAACTGTAACCGGCGACGGCACATCCAGCATTGAGGCCCTGCTAACCGTAAAAAACCGCTACATCATTCAATTACCGAGACTTAAAGCGACCTACGGGAAGAAACTCGATACCGTATTGCAGCGCGGCGCGAAATATACGCTCCCTTACGGCAGCCACTGCCGGGGTGCCCTGTTCCGAGACGTAAGCGATAAAATCAATGACAAGCTTTTGAATGTCATCGATGACATCTGCCAACGCATACCGAAATTTCATTATGGACGCATGGACGTTAAATTTAAAGGATGGGACGAGCTGAACCAAGGGAAAAACTTTTCGATCATCGAGCTGAATGGGGCTGCAAGCGAACCGGCGCATATTTACGATCCGAAACACTCGGTATTTTTTGCCTGGAAAGAAGTCTGCAGACACTGGCAACTACTTTATAAAATCAGTAAAGCAAACTCGAAAAAGGAAGGTGTAGCGCTCATGCGCTTCAACGACGGTATAAAAATGCTGAACGATCATTTCAAGATCCGACGGTTGATGAAGTAACTCCTTTTATTTAATAACCCATATTTTTGCGTATGTTTGTGAAGTGAATTAGTTATGCTGAAACAGACCTTACAACAAAAGCTATTACAAAAATTATCCCCTCAGCAAATCCAGTTTATCAAACTGCTGCAGGTGCCGACGGTGTCGTTGGATGCTCGTATCAAGGAAGAACTGGAAGAAAACCCGGCTTTGGAAGACATCAGCCTGGCTAATATGAATGATCCGGTAGAGGAATATCCGGACAAAGATCCCGACGAGGATAGCTTTGGTGATGACGATCAGTCTGCAGAACTTGACGAATTCAATGTAGACGACTATTTGCAAACGGACGATATCAACGATTACGACTACGGTTCTGGTCAACACAACGGCGATGATGAAGAAGACCGCAAGGAAATCCCCATTGCTATACAAAATTCATTCTTTGAAAATCTGCAGCAACAGCTCGATTTGCTGGCCTTATCCGATAAGGATTTCCTTATCGGACAGCAAATCATCGGCAGCTTAGACGATGATGGATACCTCCGACGCCCTATCTCATCACTCATTGATGATCTGGCGTTTTCGCAAAACGTAATCGCCGAAGAGCAAGAGGTGGAAGAAATGCTAAAGGTCATCCAGGAATTTGACCCAGCAGGTATCGGCGCCCGCAACCTCCAGGAGTGTCTCCTCATACAACTGCGCAAGAAGGATCAGGAAAATCCGGTAATCAAAAAAGCAATGGCTATCGTAGAGAATTACTTGGACGAATTTACCAAAAAACACTACGACAAGTTGGAGCGTGCGCTCAACATCAGCTCAGAGGAATTGAAGGAAATCGTCAATGAAATTCTCAAACTTAACCCCAAGCCTGGTGATTCAGGTGCCGTCGCCGGTAAGCAACTGCACATTATCCCGGATTTCCATATCACCAACAACGACGGTGTACTCCATTTGACCCTCAATGCGCGCAATGCACCCGAACTCCGCGTGAGCCGCTCCTACCAGGAAATGTTTGACCATTATGACAAAGCGGCACAAAAGGATAAAAAGATGAAGGAGGCCGTGCAGTTTGTCAAACAAAAGCTCGATTCAGCAAAATGGTTTATCGATGCCATCAAGCAGCGACAGCAAACACTGCTCAAAACCATGAATGCCATTATGAATTATCAGTACGAGTATTTCCTTACGGCTGATGAGCGGAAGTTGAAACCCATGATCCTCAAGGATATCGCCGACCGTATTGACATGGATATTTCGACCGTTTCGCGGGTGGCCAATTCCAAGTATGTACAAACCGAATTCGGCACCTTCCTGCTGAAATCGTTCTTTTCGGAAGCCATACAGACGGATACGGGAGAAGAGGTATCCAATAAAGAAGTCAAGAAAATTCTGGAAGAATGCATCTCCAATGAGAATAAACGCAAGCCGCTGGCCGACGAAAAATTAACGGAGATTCTGAAAGAGAAAGGATACACCATCGCCCGCCGGACGGTGGCCAAATACCGGGAAGCGATGGGAATACCGGTAGCCCGGCTTCGGAAACAGCTTTAGGCGTGAACAGCTGCGAGTGCCCCGGTGGCGGGCGATAGGCAGGTGCCCATGAGGGATAGATAGGCATTATTAATTAAATTCCTAAATATAATGAAACATTCAATTCTTCTTGCCGCCGCGACATCGGCTTTACTGGGATGCACCGGCGTCCAAAACAGCGACTCAACGGAAGCGCCAGCTGCCCCGGAACTGACACTTTCTTGGAAAACCGACACCGTGTTTACGGGCTCGGAATCCGCCTTGTACGACCCGTCTGCTGATATTATCTACGTTTCAAACGGCAACACCAATGCCGGAGAGAAAGACAATGATGGGTTTATTTCCGTGCTCAATACCGACGGTACCATCCGCGACATTAAATGGGTGGAAGGCGACTTGCACGCCCCCAAAGGCATGGCGTTGCTTGATGGCAAACTCTACGTCACAGACATTGATGCGGTAAAAATCATCGACGTGTCCTCGGCAACCATTGAAAAGACCGTTGCGGTAGACAGTGCTGTTTTCCTGAACGACCTCGCCACCGATGGCGAGCGGCTTTATTTTTCAGATAGCCGTACAGGCAAAATTTATAGCATGACGGCCGACGGGAGCTATACGACCATCTCAACCACGAATAAAAATGTAAATGGACTAGAATACCACGACGGCCACTTGTATGCCCTCGATGGCGAAGGGTTGAAAAAATTCAGCGATGATGGCAACTATACCCAGGAAGTAATTAATACGGAAGTAACGGGTGGAGATGGGTTGATCATTCTTAACGATAGCACGTTTGTCGCCAGCAGGTGGCATGGAGAGATCTTTTTCATCCGTGGAAGCGAAACCTCCGTGATTCTGGACACACAAGCTGAAAAATCCAACACGGCTGACATCGGCTTCGTGCGGGGGAAAGACCTCGTCATCGTTCCCACCTTTCTAAAAAATGAGGTGGCAGCGTATCAATTGCGATATTGATAGTTTACTAATCAACTGTGGGTGGATTGTAATCGAGCGGCAGCAGATCGGCTATTTTATCGCACCAAGCCCAATACCATCCGGTATAAAGGCTCTGCGGCGGAAAATAGCTGCCATTGCGCTCAATCCAAATGTAAGGGTTGTCATAGAGCAGCAGCATAGATGTTTGAGGGCCCGGCTTACGCACTTCATTGAAATGGCGCAGATAGCCGGGCTCTTCCTTAAGCCGCGTGTTCTGCACATGCAGGTAATCTTCAAAGACCATTTTTTTCCGGCCGTCCAAACTGTCCACAAGTAAGCTGTCTACGGTTAACAACTGCGGAAAAACAGTAACCAATTCGTCATCCTGCGCCATGATTTCACGGAAATAGGCCAGCGAGTCTTCGGTATACACCACGGGGTCAGCCAATACCGAGATATGCATCCGGCGTGTCGTATCCCAGACCGATTTATAAATGGTCCGCTGCAACGTTCTTACTCTCCGCTTTTCTTCATTCGGTTTGCGCTGCATACGACGCACCTCGAATCCATCCTCACTTAGGGAACCTTGGTATAAGCTACGCATAAAATGCATCAAAGATGTCTGATAAGTTGCCTTCCGCCGCTTCGCGTAAACCCGCCGGCTACGCGCCCCTCCGGCCATTTCTATAAAATGGGGATACCCTGCATATTGGTTAATACGGTTGCGAAAATCTACGCGGAAATTTTCAAGCACATATTCGACGGTGTATCCCAACGAACGGTTTTTAATAACCAGCGGCGCCGTGGCTATCGCTTCGAGATACCCTTCATCCCGGTAGTGCCGAAAACGCAACACCTCCGGATTCAGGAGCAGCGTCTTATCGGCATTGGGTGAAGTGCCAATAAACACTTCAAGGAAGAGCCGCCCCCATTGCTTCCACCCATTCGCTTCAAAAGCTACTACTTCCACTTCCTCTAGCATCGTCTGCTTCGCTTCCAGCTTGATATGCAGGAATGCCGGCTGCCGTCCGGAAAGATCGATTGGCATCGCATAGGTATGATAGCCCACTGCCGAAACGATTATCTCGTACGTGCCCGTTGCAATCGCCGGCAATTCAAAGTCTCCATTGTTTGCCGAACTGGTGCCATACGTCGTATTGTTGATAAATACGCTTGCACCTGCGATCGGTTCGTCATTTTCAGCGCGCACCACCTTACCCACAAGCCGCTGTTGTGCATAGACGGGCGCAAGCCAACCGATGGCCGCTGCCAGCAATACCATTATAGGTGTTCTCACAGCGCTAATTTACGAAATTTTCGTAAAACCTATTCGTCAGTTTATAAGTGTTTTTATCCGCCTCGGCAACAGGGGTTATTGGCATAGTTTTCGTATTTTTGCAGTTCAATAATTACGACATCATCATGACTAAAGTAAAGATAGGGACCGTGCAGATGAGCTGTGTGGCAGATAAGGCCGCCAATCTTGCCAAAGCGGTGGATCAAATCCGTGTAGCCGCGTCTAAGGGCGCGCAAATTATCTGTTTGCAGGAGCTGTTTACATCGCTTTACTTCTGCGATGTGGAAGATTACGACAACTTCGAACTGGCCGAGCCCATTCCAGGGCCGTCAACCGAAGCTTTGCAAGCCGTCGCTGCGGAATTAGGTGTGGTCATAATTGCTTCCTTGTTCGAAAAACGCACAGAAGGCTTATATCACAACACCACGGCGGTAATCGATGCCGACGGTGCGTATTTGGGAAAATACCGGAAAATGCATATCCCTGACGATCCGGGGTACTATGAAAAATTTTATTTCACACCTGGCGATTTGGGCTATAAGGTCTTCAAGACAAAATATGCAACCATCGGCGTATTGATCTGCTGGGACCAGTGGTACCCCGAGGCCGCGCGCATCACAGCTTTGATGGGCGCCGAAATCCTCTTCTTTCCTACCGCCATCGGCTGGGCCGCCGACCAAGACGAGGAGACCAACCAAGATCAATATAATGCCTGGCAAACCATCCAACGGAGCCACTCGGTGGCCAATGGATTGCCGGTGGTCAGCGTCAACCGCGTAGGGTTTGAACAGGATGGCGCAATGAAATTCTGGGGAGGTAGTTTTATTACCAACGCACAGGGCCGATTGCTTTACCTCGCCTCGCATGATGCCGAGGAAACTGAAGTTACTGAGGTCGACCTGACGCAGTCCGATTATTTCCGTAAACATTGGCCTTTCCTGCGCGACAGGCGGATAGATAGTTACCAGCCCATTACTAAACGGTTTATTGATGAATAGCAGTGGGGAGCTGCCAAAAAGAACCATGGAAGGAAGTAAAAACACGTTGATCAATGACAACTAAATCGCAATACACCGCTTCAGGGTCGGGACTTCCAACTCCAGACTCCCAAACGCCAAAAGCATCCGGCTATCAATTCCCCGCGGAATGGCACCCGCACCGGGCCACTTGGTTGAGCTGGCCCCATAAAGAAGCAAGCTGGCCCGGCAAACTGGACGCTGTTTTTGCGCCTTATTCGCAATTCATCAGGGAAATATCCGCTGGTGAACACGTATGCATCAATGTTAAAGATGCGGCCATGGAGGCATTCGCAAGCGAACACCTGATCAATGCGAACGTGGATCTCTCTGCCGTCACTTTTTATCACCATCCGACGGATGACGCTTGGTGCCGCGACCACGGGCCTGCATTCCTAATTAACCCGGAAGCTGCCGTCCCAAAGGTCATCGTGGACTGGGGGTACAATGCATGGGGGAATAAATATCCGCCGTATGAGCAGGACGATGTTATTCCGACGCTTGTAGGCGAGGCGCTCGGCATTCCGGTCTACCATCCCGGTATTGTCATGGAAGGCGGGTCGGTGGATTTTAACGGCGCAGGGACCATCTTGACCAGTATGGCTTGTTTACTGAATAAAAACCGTAACCCACAGTTGAATCAGCAGCAAATTGAGGCCTATCTATATGCCTATTATGGCGCATCACAGGTACTTTGGCTCGGCGACGGTATCGTGGGCGATGATACCGATGGCCACATTGACGACATTACCCGTTTTGTCAATGCCGACACCGTCGTAACCGTGATCGAGGAAAATCGATCAGATGAAAACTACTCCATCTTGCAGGACAACCTTCAGTTGCTCAAAAAAATGCGCCTACCGGATGGCAAGCCGCTCAAAATCATCGAATTGCCCATGCCGAAACCCGTTATTTACGATGGCCAGCGGCTACCGGCCTCTTATGCCAACTTTTATATTGCCAATGCCGCAGTGATAGTGCCCACTTATCGGGATGATTCCAACGATCAAAAAGCCTTGGATATCCTCTCAGCATGCTTCCCTGAACGCCGTGTAGTAGGCATCGACAGTACAGATATTATTTGGGGCCTTGGCAGTTGGCATTGCCTCAGCCAGCAGGAGCCGGACGTTGTGTAATGTAGAGGAAAGTTAATAATCACTTAACATTAAACAAACAATGCGATAACGTTACCGTTAGATATTCGTAACCGAAATTTAACCCACACATTACATGAACTATCGGCTCCTTACTCTTTTCATCCTCGCGTTGAGTATCGGATTTTGCAGCTCATCCTTTGCCCAGCGCCAGCGTGACGAACGCCCGACCATCGAAGACTTCAAAGGCATTCAATATACCGGCGATGACTCGACCTTCTACATCAACTTCAGGTTCAGGATGCAAAACCGGTTGAAATATACGACCATCGGGGGGGATGATTTAGGAGCCGAAGACTTTGAAGCCCGCATCAGACGGCTTAGGCTGCGCATGGATGGCTACATCTATAATCCCAGGCTGTCTTACAGCATTCAGCTTGGATTTACACGCGGCGATCAAGATTACGACGACACAGATGTGGTAAATATTGTGCGGGATGCGGTTGTTTTCTACAGCTTCACGGATAACTTTTATGTCGCTTTTGGGCAAAACAAGCTTCCGGGAAACCGCCAGCGGGTAAACTCCTCCGGAGAACTGCAATTTGCCGAACGGTCGCTCGTCAACGCAACGTTCAACATCGACCGCGATTTCGGCATCAAAGCGTATTACTCGCCTAAAATCGGAGCAATCCCCATTCATCTTAAAGGAGCCATTAGCACCGGGGAAGGCCGCGTGTCCACCACCACGGACAACGGCCTTGCGTACACCGGCCGGGCGGAGTTCCTCCCACTGGGCGAATTCACGAATGAGGGCGATTATTATGAAGGCGACCTTGAATACGAGGAAACGCCCAAACTTTCCTTCGGCGGCGGGTACAGCTATAACGACCGGACAACGCGTACCGGAGGCCAGACGGGCACATATGTCATGACGCCCCTGACGCTCAAAACTACGTTTTATGACGCCATCTTCAAATACCGCGGATGGGCCTACCAGGTCGAATACATGAAACGAGGCGTCGACAATCCATTTACTACCGACGAGGACGGGGAAGTTACCTATGCCTTTAAGGGACAGGGCGTAAACCAGCAGCTGTCTTATCTCCTAGACAGAAAACTGGGCTACGAAATTGCCGGCCGCTACACGTGGATCAAACCCCATCGGGATATCCGCGCCTACGAGGCGCAGACCGAGGTTATCGAATTGGGCCTGACTAAATATTTCCGTGCACACCGCCTAAAGCTGCAATTCAATGCAAGCTATAACGTCGAAGACGGCACTTATCGGACAAGCCATGATGGGAATAACTGGGCGGCAACTTTTCAGATCGAACTAGGGATTTAAGACGGGTATCAGAATCCGGCGTTAAACGTTATTGGAAAACCTTATTTTTACGTCATGAAATACTATATCATTGCAGGCGAAACATCGGGCGATCTACATGGCGCTAACCTAATTCTGGCACTAAAAAAACAGGATACGGAAGCACAATTCCGCGTGGTCGGCGGTGACCGCATGCAAGGAGCCTCCGGCGAAAAAGCCGTTATTCACACCTCTGAAATGGCTTTTATGGGATTTGTGGAAGTGTTGGCTAATATCCGCGCCATCTCCGCCAACCTACGTCGTGTGAAAGCAGACCTCTTGGCTTATCAGCCAAACTGCCTTATCTTGATCGACTTTCCCGGCTTTAACCTTAAAATCGCGTCTTTCGCCAAAAAAAACGGGATCAAGGTATGCTATTATATTTCGCCCAAAGTCTGGGCTTGGAACCAACGGAGGGTATTGAAAATCAAACGCGTGGTGGATAAGCTATTTTGTATCCTCCCCTTTGAAGTTGATTTCTATCGAAAGTGGCACATGGATGTCGATTATGTTGGCAATCCGTTGTTGGATGCCATTGCCGATTACTCCTATAACGAACGCTTCCGCGATGCACATGGCCTTACAGGCAGACCCATTATCGCACTGCTTCCAGGTAGCCGGCACATGGAGATCAGCAAGCTGCTTCCCATTATGAGCCAATTATCTTTCCGCTTTCCCGCTCATCACTGCGTGGTAGCCGGAGCACCCAATTTCACCCCCGAATATTACCGGCAGCATATGGGGGAAGCCAACCTTCCCATAGTTTTTGATGCAACATATGACTTACTCAAACATGCCGAAGTAGCTGTCGTGGCCAGTGGTACGGCTACCTTGGAAACGGCATTGTTTGACGTACCCCAAGTGGTCGTATACAAAGCCCACCCCTTATCTGTCGCCATCGGCCGGTGGCTTATCCAAGTTAAACACATCAGCTTGGTCAACCTCATTTTGGACAAACCAGCTGTCCGCGAGCTCATCCAAAAGGAGTGTACCGTAGAAAACATTTCCGAAGAGCTTAACCGCCTATTGAACAACAAAAAACATCGGGCACAAGTACTGGAAGATTATGCCGCCCTCCACAAGGAAATGGGAGGACCGGGGGCTTCCGAACGCACGGCCCAGCAGATTATCGCCTTTCTCCGAACGGGATAGACATCTCCGGGCTGGATAAGCATCCTTGGCGCGTTCAGTCCATCAATTACCCATCGCGTAGTGTATCGCACCAACGATGTGCTGTTGGAACGCCGGCTCGTCAAAAGACTCCTTGGTGTGGCCCAGCGCGGTGTAAAAGGCTCGCCCACCGTCGTATTCATGATACCAAGACATGGGATGATAGTCACCCATTTTGCCCCCTTGGTATGAGGTTTCATCAAGCCGCATTAAAAGCGTCACCTCATCGTTGAGGTCTTTGAAATCATACCACTCATCCTTTCGATTCCACACGTCGGGCAGGTGCTTGGTGGCGGGATGGGATTTATCCACAACATGGATATCAGCGTGCTGCACCTGCGGGTGGCTTAAAAAATACCCCCCGACAAGTTTCCCGTACCAAGGCCATTCATACTCCGTATCGCTGGCAGCGTGGATACCCACAAAACCATTTCCCGCCTGGATGTAGCGCATGAATGCCGCTTTCTGCTGGTCATCCAGTATCGTACCCGTGGTGCTCAGGAAAACAACGGCCCTGTATTGCTTCAGGTTCTCATCGGTAAATAACGATGCATCTTCGGTATGATCTACGGTAAAGCCGTGCGTTGCTCCCAGTTGTTTGATCGTTTCTGCGCCTTTTTCTATATTATCATGCCGAAATCCCGTTGTCTTTGAAAACACCAATACGCGAGGCTGCGCATCACTACACATCACATTGGCCATGGTCAACAGCATTAAAACTGACAACCGTAGCATTTTTTTAGAACGTTGAATCATGTCAAATTTAGTTTAACTGGTTACCTATAAATTATTTAGACGGACAAGCAAGCCGACCGCTGACTCCCCATGGCGCTCGGCTAACCAACCAACTCCCGATAAAAATCAAGACTTTCCCGAATCAGCTCCTCACCGACAAACTGGTCAATGCTGCAACGCCCGATATCACTAATCAGGGCAAACCCGATTCGATCGCCACTATTTTTCTTGTCATTTTTCATCAGCGCTATCAATGAGTCGTATATTCCAGCATGATAGGTGTAGTCCGGAAAATGAGTACGGAATGTATAAATCAGGTCGTCCAAAGCGTCTTTAGCCAGCCCATTGGCACGATGTGCCAGATACCCCTCGCAAATCATACCTACGGCGATTGCTTCGCCATGAAGCAGCGGGTTGGCATCATGGGCTAATGAATACCCTTCGATGGCATGCCCTATTGTGTGGCCGAAGTTCAAAATTTTGCGCAGTCCTTTTTCAGTAGGATCCTGCGTGACCACCTCATTTTTAATAGCCACCGAGTGCCGGATGTGCTCCAAGGATAGATCGGCAGCATCCATACCCTTCACCGTCTCGTAAAATGCCTTATCGGCAATCAAGCCATGTTTGATAACTTCCGCAAAGCCCGATACAAGCTGCCGCTTGTCCAGGGTCGCTAAAAACCGGTCCGCGATAAATACCGCTTTGGGCTGGGCAAACGTGCCAATGATGTTCTTTACATTGTCCATGTCAATGCCTGTCTTACCCCCCACGGACGCGTCCACCTGCGACAAAAGCGTCGTCGGCACTTGCACAAAGTCTATTCCTCGCTTGAAGGTGGATGCTGCGAACCCGCCCATGTCAGTCACGACTCCGCCCCCCAAGTTGATGAGCAAACTCTGGCGGTCAGCACCGAAGTCAAGCATCATCTTCCAAATGCCTATGCAGAAATCAATATTCTTGTTCTCCTCGCCCGGATCAATTTCGATGATATCATAACCATCAAAGCCTGGCATCGCCGCTTGCAGCAACGGAAGGCAATGCTCGCTGGTATGCCGATCTACGAGTATGAGCACCTTCGAATACGTACTGCCCTGGACAAACTGCTGTAAGGCAGCAAGGGTATTATCAAAAAAAACGTTGTAGCCTATGCTTGTTATATATTGACTCATCGGTGTGTGCTATCTTGCTGACATCAGCTTAAGTTCAAAATCTTTCACCCGATCGTAATAGGGTATCGTGGAGCGTCTCGCAAACTGGATAAAGTTCATGATGACGCTATCGCGCTGGTGCTGCGGAATCGTAGGAACGACATCATTGCCCTGCTCATCGAATATTGCTAATCCTTTCGTACCTTTTATTGAATCAGGGAATTGTTGGATGTGCATAAGTACAGCCGCGTATTTCTGGATCCCTTTGCCATAAGCAGCCAATGCATTTGCCGCTTCCACCGTATCGGTCTCCTTTTTCTCAATTAAGGCAGCTGACTTCTTTTTCTCGTAAGCCTCCACGGTCACCGCAAGGACATAAGGCCTATTGGCGTCCTTTTTAGTTCCGTCGCATGCGCCTAACAGCGCGAGCAGTATGACTATCAACGGTTTCTTCATGTCGTCAAACTATGCATACTTGTTTACCCCTAAATTCCACCGTATCGCCAGGCCGTACTTTCAGCCGTTTGCGAAAGTCCGTCTTTCCATTGTATTTGACCATACCTGTCATGACCACGGCCTGAGCTTCTCCACCATGTTCAACCCAATTGAGTACTTTCAACAATTGGATAAGCTGGATATATTCGCCGGTGATCTTAAAGGTAACCATCATGCAAACTAAGACAAAATTGCGTTTATTTGCAAATATACCGGGGTGCATTTCAGCTTGTATTTTAGCCAGCCGGTCGCAAGCTGGGCCATGCTGCGCGTTGCCTGCGTCCCGGCTAGTTACCAAAATGGCTTCGGAATGTGCATAAGCAATCTAATGAACTGTTTCAATACCGTTGTAACAACCCGTAAAAGAGCAACTTGGCAACACACCGAAAGGTCCCCGATATACCATCGGCCCATGACTGAACGTCGAAAGCCGCCAGCTCAAAAAAACTTGTGAAAAATACCAATTATCGCTAATTTCGCCGCACACTTGTATCAATTAATGTCTCAGCAAACTCAGCAGCAAAGCGCTCTTTCGTTTGAAAATACGGAAATCGCTTTCAAAAGTAAAAGCAATGCCGATCTAAACAAGGCTTATTGGCTATTTAAGATCATCGCCAGCAATTTCCTAACCAACGTTGGCCCGCCCATCACCAACTTTGCGCTGCGCGCGGGGTTGCCCGTGACCGGCCTTATCCGCAGTACCATTTTCAACCATTTTTGTGGTGGGGAAACCATTACGGGGTGTATCCCGGCCATCGAACGCCTGGCCAGCCAGCGTGTAGGCACTATCCTCGACTACTCTGTGGAAGGCGAAGACACCGAACAGGTTTTTGACGAGACCTGTGATGAAATCCTGCGTACGGTCGCTTATGCTAAAACCAACCCTAATATAGCCTTCTCGGTGTTTAAGCCCACGGGGCTCGGCCGTTTTGAGCTGTTTGAAAAGGTAGATGCCAAACAACCGCTCACCCCGGAGGAGACGGCCGAATACGAACGGGTAAAGCAACGTATCGAACGTATTTGCCAGGCTTGTTTCGACGAGGGTGTAAAGGTGCTCATTGACGCAGAGCATTCGTGGATACAGGACGCTATTGACGACCTTGCACGCGAAATGATGCAACGCTACAACCGGAACGCGCCGGTCGTGTACAATACTTATCAGCTTTATCGGCATGACAAGCTGGCGTCTCTTCAAGCTGATTGCTACCTGGCAGAAACTGATGGCTTTTTCCTCGGCGCTAAGCTGGTGCGGGGCGCTTACATGGAAATTGAGCGGGAAAGGGCCGCTGAGCAAGGTTACCTATCGCCTATCCAGCCAGACAAAGCGTCCACCGATCGGGACTATAACCTCGCTTTGCTGTTCTGCCTCGATCACATCGATCGGGTTGGTTTCATGGCCGGCACGCACAATGAGGACAGTAGCAGACTGTTGGCGCAGGAAATGGACAGGCGGCAGTTGGCTCACAATCATCCGCACATTCATTTTGCACAATTGCTGGGAATGAGCGACAACTTAAGCTTCAACCTCGCCGAAGTAGGGTATAACGTGGCCAAATACATGCCTTACGGCCCAGTGAAGGCCGTAATGCCTTACCTATTCCGGCGGGCGCAGGAAAACACATCAGTGGCGGGGCAAACCGGGCGCGAGCTTGCACTTATAACCAAAGAAAAAAGAAGGAGGAAATCCAGCAAATGACGGACGATGCTTTAATACAGAAAAAACTGGCGACGCTGACTCAGCTCAGTCGCAAAAGAGATTATAAAGCATTCCTATACGATTGTGACGGCACCCTCGCCGACAACATGCATGCACACAAGGCGGCATACCGTGAAGCCGCGGCGCAATACGGGATAACGCTCGACACGGCAATCATCGACGAACTCGCCGGATGGCCAACGGTACTGATCGCCGAGGAAATCAATAAACGGTATCATACCCATGTGCCACCCCATGAATTCGCTACCGCAAAGTCGACCATCTTCCTGGAACGCTATATAGCAGACACCTTGCCGATCGATTTCGTGGTGCATCACCTGCAAAACCATGTCGGCAAAGTTCGCATCGGCGTGGTTTCCGGCGGAAGCCGGAAAACGGTAACGCGCACACTCACGGTGATCGGACTTATCGATACTATCGAAACACTCGTTTGCGCTGATGACACCGATAGAGGCAAACCCTATGCCGACCCCTTTCTCAAGGCGGCAGCGCAGCTTCAGGTCGCTCCGCAGGACTGCCTGGTCTTTGAAGATGGCAACCCGGGTGTACAGGGGGCCATCGCCGCAGGGATGGACTGGATAAGGATTGACGAGATAATATAGCGGCCGTTGCCAGGCAAAAATGCCCGGCAACGGTACCACATCTTGTACTTAGCCTTTTGATACCCCAGTGACTTCCAACATCAGATAATGCATGTCGGTATTGCGCACAAATGGTTTTAACAACCCTTGCCCCGCGCCGTACGCCGCAATCTCAACGTGGTCGCCCGAGTGGCCGGTACTGGCCCAACTTACCGCCGTATAACGCTGCTGGATCTCGGCAAATTCGGCAAACGGCAACTTATAAGGATTGTACAACCCATCCTCATTCCGGTCGGTTACATAATGGGAAAGCAGCCGAATGGCTTCGTCGGCTTTAATGACAATTCCCTGTGCATGTTCGATTCGCTCAATCACTTGCCTTGCCGTGAAATCACGGTCTATGCCCTGCAATACCCAGTCGTTGGTATGCTTGAAATCAATGATTCGCTCGAAGTTTTTTGTCCCCCCGAACAATCCGGGGTTAGCATTGCCGTGATCAGTGGTCACAATGACCAGCGTGTCTCCGTCGGCCTCGGCAAAAGCAATGGCTGTGGCTAAAGCCTCTTCAAATGCCAATTGGTCGTACAACAATGCACCGACGTCATTGGCATGCGCTGCCCAATCTACCTTTCCACCTTCTACCTGCAACACAAAACCATTCCGATTCTTTTTCAAGTGGCGAATCGCTGTCCCAACCATTTCAGCCAGCGACGGGGTCTCTTTTTTCAGCGTCTCGTCGTGTTCCCTGTCCAACGCATAGGGCAGTCCATCCTGGTGGAAAACCCCCAAAATCGGTGCATCCTTACCACCCGCATCAATCGCCAATAGCTCATCCCTTGTCTTGGCAACCTGAAAACCGCTGGTGGCAAATTTGCCAAAGACATCCACCTTGTCATCCCGTTTATCGGCACTGAAAAACTCCGTACCTCCGCCCATCATGACATCAAATCGTAAGTCATGGTATGTCAGCGCTATTTCCGCCTGAGCAGACCGGCTATCGTTGTTGACACAAAACCCGGCTGGCGTCGCATGTGTAATCGGCACTGTAGTGACGCATCCGACGGCTTTGCCTGCAGCCTTAAATTTCTGCAGGATGGGGGTTGGCTTGCTGCCATCTGGCGCAACATTGAGTACGCCGTTGTTTACACGGACGCCCCCACCCCATGCTGAGCTTGCCGCAGATGAATCGGTAACCAAGCTGTTGGCCGATGCGGTGTCCATGAGTCCACGCTGCACCGTACCGGCATGGTACAACGACATCCAGGTGCTCAACTTGCCATCCCGCCGCTCACTGAGCATGTTGGCCATACTTAGCGTGCCTATGCTCATCCCATCGCTGACCATAAAAATAATATTCTTGGCCCGTTTGTCTGCGGAATGGGCAACTGCGGAATGGCGTCCACCCGCAATGGACTCAAAGGGGGACAATACAGCGGCTCCAGCGGCTGTAAAAGCCGCGTTTCTAAAAAAATCTCTGCGTTTCATTGAATAAGCAACTTTGACGATTGGTTGTTAAAATGTTTCAAAAATAGCAACCAAAGATTAACGTAATGTAAAATAGCAATGATAAATATAATTATTGGATGAATAGGCCTAACCCTTGAAGCGGATATTATACATCGAAAACTCGCCAAAGGTATATTGGATAATTCCGGCTAACTGCCTGGTCAGGGAGTGAATCAAGCGGAATCCCAGTGTCTCATTGGGTTGCGCAAGTTTCGTCTCGGGAATCCCTACGCCGTTGTCCTTAAAAATCAATTCGTAATCTTTCTCCCCTTCATGCTTCACGTGAACGGAGATTTCTCCTTCGTCGCGATCAACAAAGGCATACTTCAACGAATTGGTCATCAGTTCAGTCAATATCAACCCTATCGGAATCGCCGTGTCAATATCAAGTGAAACGTTATTGGCTTCTACTTCAAAGCGTACCCGCTTTTTGCCGACATTATAAATGCTTAGCAAGTGGGCCCCCAATTGCTCGATATAGTCTTGGATGTTTAACCGGTTGAGGCTTTGCTGTTGATACAGTTTATTGTGAATGAGCGCGATGGAATTTATTCTGCTGCTGCTTTCCTGCATCATGGCAAGGACCTCCTCGTTCGTTGTTTTCCTGGATTGGAGATTAAGCAGGCTATTAATGATTTGAAGGTTATTTTTTACACGGTGATGTATCTCACGCAATAACAGTTCGTTTTGCCTGTTGGCTTGTTTCAATATTTCGTTCTGAACAGAAATTTCAGCGTTTTTTATGGCAACACGGTGGGCAAGTTTGTCTTTTTCCCGAAAGAGGAAGTAAAGAATCACCAATACCGTCAATAATACGAGAATGCCGATGATAAAGCCATAGCGTTGGTAGTTGGTGTTGGATAGCTCCAATTGCTGCTCCCGGATCTGGCGCTCAAATTCCTCCAGCTTGTAATTTTCGCGCATCTCCATGCCCTGGCCGACATATTGTGCAGTATAAACGCTGTCCTTGATGTATTCATAATCATTGAATAAGCTATCGGCTTGCCGCACATCACCCAGCGCATACAACACCTTAAAATACAATGAACGGACCTCGCGCCACGCGCGCTGTTGCACATCGCCGTCCAACTGGGCATACAGTGGCTTACAGACGTCCAGCGCCGCGTTGTACGACCCAAGCAGAAACAACCTCGTGGCATGCAGTAGTTCGTAAGCGATCTGCAATTGCTGGTCGTCAACCGGCTTAAGCAGCGGCTCAGCTGCTTCAAGGGTCGCCGTCAACCGTTTCTCGTCATGCAGCTTGCCGTGAATGTCTCCTTCGACAAGCAATGCCTTCAATAAGTTCTCCGTGTTTGATACGCTACCGAACTCCTTTTTTGCCAGCTGGGTGTAATGCAACGCTTGCTCATAATCGCACTGACTGGCATAATTCATGCCATATTGCAAATATATAGTGCCCAAGGCCTGGGGGTAGTTGGCCATTTTCGCTTGGCGGGCAGCAGCTTGCAGTATGGCGGCTGCCTCTTTGTAATCTTTTGAAATGGTATTGTGATAGTCAGCAAGCTGAATGCCCAGCTCAATCTGGCCAACGTCATTGTTTTGCTCCTCGGCAACACGCAGCCCACTCGTGAAATGTTGTAAAGCGGTATAGTACCGGCCCTCCGTTATATAAATTTTGCCCAACCGCTTATAACAATCTGGAAGGTTATCCAAAAAGCCTCCCTGCGAATACAACGTCACCGCCTTTTCGAAATATCGCCGGGCTACATTCAACGCTCCTTTTTGTTCATACACGCAGCCCGTATAATAATAACCATCGGCAATCCCCTGATCATAGGCGATATCGATAGACATTTTCCACGCCTTGTTGATGAGATCATCTGATTTTCTGAGGTTGCTGTTCAACGAACGAAAAGCGTCGTGATACCAGTCGTTGATGATGGCAGAGTCTTTTTCGGACTGAAATACAATGCCTCCAAAGGCATGGCCAAAGAAACCATGGATAACCATTAAAGCGGGTATCAAGTAAAAGCGTACGAGACTTTGTTCCATCATTAGACGTTTGTAAAACCATTGCCTCCATCGTATATAAAGGCACCAACCTTATACCCAAAACACGGCTAGCCCACAAGAAGCATGCCTTTCGGCGGTCAAAAACACAAAAAGGTAGATGTGAATATTCATTTCGCCAGTTCAAATAGCTGCCAAGCAAAACGAACGCATCAAATGTAGTAGATTTTACCAACTAATCAAAACGTTGGCTATTAAATAATTATTACTCCGGGGAGACGTCAGATCAAAACCCGGTAACGATGCGGATACCACCATTGGTGAAATCCATTTCCTCCTTCGAAAGCCGGCCGATGGGAAGCTTGAAGTAAGGTTCCACAGCGAGTGAAATTTTACGGGAGATCGGCATTTTACGGCCAATGGAAAAATTCATAAACCCCGCATATCCCTTTCCTTCAAGGGGCCGATCAGTTGACCGTTCGGACATCGATACGAGTTCAGTGGAAGCCGTCAGATCCCTATGCGCGGAATTCGTTTCTCCAAAAGTACGTTCATTGAGCTGGCCGACAAAATGATTGGTACGCTGCTCATTTAAAACTGCCACATACGATACGCCCACCGAGGTATAGAATCCGCGCGCCACTTCGTACCGCAAGTCTATGGGAATGTCCAGTGTTACGACACTACTGGTCACCGAAATATCCTGTTTATACTGTTCGGCGTTGGTCGTAAAACCTGAGTATCCTCCAACGGGCGATGGAGACGCATACACTGGCGGCGATCGATCGTACGACGAACCTGGCTGGTAATCCGGGTTCTCGCCGACACCAAGTTGGCCGATCGATACACCGGAGCCGATGGAAAACTTATCCGACAGCCGGTATGCTACGGCAATACCGCCTCCCATATTTACCTTTTCACTGGTCATCGACGGCGATACCACTAATCCCAGATTCCACTTTCTGGCATCATGACGTGTTTTGGCAGCGGCCATCGCCGGTGCAGCATGGTCCGTTGCCGCATGGCGGGAGACGCCCTGCTCAAGAAACCGGCCAACGGATTGTTCTTGCTTGGACGCATTGCCTTCGGCCGTAGCCGCCAAACGAGGCGCATTTTCAGTCGTCGCACTGCTGTCGTCTGCCCCCACCGTAACCACGAAATGTTGCCCGCCAGCACTGTCCGTTGCCGCATTGGTTTGACTTACAACCATCGACAATAAAGGCTGCTCAGCGGCGGGTGTACGTTGGCCATGCTGCCCGCGCGTACCATCCGGCGCTTGTTGCGCGAGCTGCACCGATTGTCCCGATTCGCCTACGGGCGATTCGACCGCCCGTTGCGTATCCGATGCCGAAGGGGCTGACACTGGCGATTCAACGCTGTACTGGACGATATCCGGCACATCGCCTGGTTGGCGACTGAACCAAAACAGCCCCACGGCCAACAGCAATACCGCCGCAGCACCCCAGTAAGGCCATCGCAGCGCCCGCGGCCTCCGCCCGCCATCCATGGCTGAAAAACGCTCCCACGCCCCTTCCCGGTACGGCTCAACATGGTTGCGCAGGGCCTCTGCCATCCGTTGAATCAGTTCCTTATTTTCTTTACGTTCGTTCATTTCAGCATACCGTTAAAATCCTGCTGTGATATTTATTGATGCCAAGTAAAGTTGCCTCAGCTTTTTCTTCGCCCGGGTAAGGTAAGTGCGGGATGTACTTTCAGGAATATCCAGCATAACGGAAACCTCCTCATGCGAATAGCCTTCTACCTCATACAGGTTAAAAATCGTACGCTGAATCTCCGGCAATTGCAACAATAATTTCATGATATCCTCTACATGCAAATTTCCCGACACCTCCACCTGTTGCTGCTCAATTTCCCCTTCGCCAACGTCATCTAATGCCAGCAACTGCTTTTGGGCGCGTAAAAAGTCAATGGAGATGTTTACAGCTATACGGGCCAACCAGGCGCGGAATGAACGTTCAAATCGCTCGCCCGACTCTACGCTACTGAACGTCGCTATTTTATTGAATGCCCGGATAAAACTTTCGTTCGTCAGCTCTTCCGCGTCAAATTCGTTCTTAACATAACGCATCGTAATGGCTCGGACATAACCATAACAGCTCTTGTATATCCATTCCTTGCTTCGCTCATCACCGTTTTGGACACACCCCCGCACTGCGTTCTCCAATGACAACACACGCTTCCCCTTCAAGTATCGGATGTTAAAACTCACGCTGCGGCTATGCTACTATTAATCAGCTCGTTTATTTGACATGCAAACTTAGACAAACCGGCTTTCATATTCAAATCAAAAACGAGCGCCAACGAATCTATACATTCAACCTATCGGCAGTACGTAGCCAGCCCTGAACCGTGCTCCATAAGCTTATCACCTTTGTTTTGTAACACAACGAATCTCAGCACAGAAATGCTACACCTAATAGCCGACGACCGAACTTCCAAACACACATTGCATATCAGCCGTAATTTAGGTAAGTTTGCCGCTCAATTTTCATTGAATGAGTACCACACTATCTGAACAGGAACTTCAACGCAGGGATGCGTTAGCGAAATTGACGGCATTAGGCATAAATCCCTACCCTGCCGAGGCTTTTGACGTCAATGCAACAGCCGAAGATATTTTGGAAAACTACGAACGCGACAAGTTAAATTATAAAAATATCAGCATTGCCGGCCGCATGATGAGCCGCCGTGTGATGGGCAACGCTTCATTTATCGAATTGCAGGATGCCACCGGGCGGATACAAGCGTATGTGAAACGCGACGATCTGTGCCCGGAGGAAGATAAGACGCTTTACAACACGGTGTTTAAGAAATTGCTTGATATCGGCGACTTCCTCGGTATCAGGGGTTTTGTGTTTACGACCAACACGGGTGAAATTTCAATACATGTACAACAGCTTACGCTGTTATCGAAATCATTGAAGCCGTTGCCTGTGGTCAAGTCTGCCGACGGCAAGACGTTCGATGCTGTCACAGACCCTGAATTTCGCTATCGCCAGCGCTATGTCGACCTGGTGGTCAATCCGCACGTGCGCGAAACGTTCGTCAAGGTATCCAAGGTAAAAAGTGCCATCCGGGATTTCCTTAATGAGCGAGGTGCACTGGAAGTAGATACCCCCGTCCTGCAGAGCATACCCGGTGGTGCGGCTGCACGCCCCTTCATCACACATCACAATGCGTTGGACATTCCGCTGTACCTCCGTATCGCCAATGAACTTTACCTCAAACGGCTTATTGTCGGCGGCTACGATTGGGTATATGAGTTCAGCCGCAACTTCCGCAATGAAGGAATGGACCGCACACATAATCCGGAATTTACCGTACTGGAGTTTTATACCGCTTATAAAGACTATCGGTGGATGATGGACATCACCGAAAAGCTATTCGAGCACGTTGCCATTGAGACCAATGGAACAACAAAACTGACGGTTGGCGATAACGAAATTAGTTTTGCCGCCCCCTATCCGCGGATAAGTATCTACGACGCTATCAAGGAACATACCGGATTCGAGGTAGACGGCTTGGACGAAGCAGGCTTGCGTGATGTCTGCAAGCAACTTGGCATTCCCACCGACGAAAGTATGGGCAAAGGAAAACTGATCGATGAAATTTTTGGCGAGAAATGCGAGCATCATTACATCCAACCGACCTTCATCATCGACTATCCGGTTGAGATGAGCCCGCTCACCAAAAAACACCGCTCAAAACCGGGTTTGGTCGAGCGTTTCGAACTGATGATCAATGGTAAAGAACTGGCCAATGCCTATAGCGAACTCAACGATCCCATTGACCAGCGGATTCGCTTTGAAGAACAGCTCAAATTGATGGAACGGGGTGACGACGAGGCCATGTTTATCGACCATGATTTCCTTCGGGCGCTGGAATATGGCATGCCCCCGACGGCAGGCATCGGCATCGGCATCGACCGATTGGCCATGTTGATGACCAATCAGCAGAGTATCCAAGACGTCTTGTTTTTTCCGCAAATGCGCCCCGAGAAAGTTGTGAAACAAGCCGGCGTGGCCGACTATAAGGCGCAGGGAGTACCTGAGGAGTGGATACCGGTATTGCAGAAAATGGGACTTAACACGATAGAAGCGTTGAAAGCAGCCAACCCGAATAAAGTATTCAACGATTTGGGCGGTCTGCGCAAGAAAATGAAACTTGAGATGCCAATGCCTACAAAAGATGAGGTATTAAAGTGGTTCGATTAAGGATGCGCCATGCTCCGCGTCAGTGAACTATATGTTTATCCCATTAAATCATTAGGGGGTATCTCGCTGCAAGAAGCAATGGTAGCGGAGCGTGGTCTTCTGTACGACCGCCGCTGGATGCTGATTGATGCGCATCATCGTTTTCTCAGCCAACGCCAACAGCCACGGATGGCATTGATACAGGTCCACTTGACCGACGACGGGCTGCATGTTACCCATCAGGGCGTCCGCCCCCTACATATTCCCTTCACACAAGTGTATGAACAAGCGGAAACCGTAGCCATATGGGACGACACCTGTACCGCCATGTTGGCGCCCCCAATGTATCACCGATGGTTTAGCCATGTTCTTGGCATCGAGTGCAGGCTGGTTTACATGCCAGAAAGCACGCGCCGAGCCGTCGATCCGCGTTATGCACCCCCCGGCCATATCGCGTCCTTTGCAGATGCTTACCCCTTCCTGATGATCGGGCAGGCGTCATTGGACGACCTCAATAGCCGGCTGGAAACACCCCTGCCGATAAATCGCTTCCGGCCGAACATCGTCTTTACCGGAGGGCAACCGTATGAAGAAGATCGGATGGGCGGTTTCCGGATCGGCCCTATCCGCTTCCATGGTGTAAAGTTATGTGCCCGGTGTGTGATTACCACCATCGACCAGCAGTTTGGAGAAAGAGGCAAAGAACCGCTGAAAACACTCGCTACCTACCGCAGTAAAAACAACAAAACCCTATTCGGACAAAACCTCATTCACCAAGGCACGGGTATGATCCGTGTGGGCGATGCCATCACGGTAGAATATATGCACGACGATGACCGATTTGTGGTTTAAGCACTGCGGAGTGAGTGCAAGTACACAGGAGGGTAGTGCGCTAGCGTCCAGTGCTACGACAGCGAGGCCCGATGCAGCGCTACAGCATACATCTTCATTTGCTTCACCATTGCCAATAAGCCGTTCGCACGGGTGGGCGACAAATGCTCCTTCAATCCGATCTGGTCAATGAAATAAAGGTCGCTACCCGCTATTTCTTCCGCGGTGTGACCAGATAATACTTTGACCATCAAGGCGACCAGCCCCTTGGTGATGATGGCATCGCTATCCGCTGTGAATAAGACCTTTCCGTCCTGGTGGTCCGCATGTAACCACACTTTCGATTGGCAGCCTTTGATGAGGTACTCGTCTTTCTTATATTGTTGGTCAATCAGCGGCAGCTCCTTACCAAGCTGGATGATGTACTCGTATTTGGCCATCCAATCATCAAAGAACGCAAAGTCATCAATAAGTTCGTCCTGTATTTCGTTTATGGTCATTTTTTTTGTGTTCAATTGCCGGTAGTCCGTGATTCGAATGCCCCATCGCTCAGGCTTCCGTCTTCGGCCCCCGGCATCCCGATCTAAATAAGCATTGAAGCCGCTCTTTCGACGCCAGCGACCAACGCATCGATGTCTTCCCGCGTGTTGTATAGGGCTATGGACGCCCTCACCGTACCGGGGATACCGTAGCGATCCATTAGCGGCTGCGTGCAGTGATGCCCTGTCCTGACAGCGATACCCAGCTTATCGAGGATAACTCCCACATCATACGGGTGCGCCCCCTCCAGCAGAAACGATACGACACTCGATTTTTCCTTAGCGGTGCCGATAATGCGCAGTCCGGGGATACGCAGCAAACGCTGGGTCGCATAGTCCAACAGTTCATGTTCATACCGTGCAATGTTATCCAGGCCTATATCCATGAGGTAATCAATCGCATGTGCTAAGCAGATGCCCGCTTCAATATTCGGCGTCCCTGCTTCAAACTTGAATGGCAACTCGTTATAAGTGGTCTTGGCAAACGTCACCTCTTTGATCATTTCACCGCCACTTTGATAAGGCGGCATGGCGTTCAGCCATTTTTCCTTTCCATAGAGCACACCGACGCCGGTAGGTCCATACATTTTATGTCCGGAAAAGGCCAAAAAATCCACATCTAACGCTTGGACATCGATGGTTAAGTGCTGTACAGCCTGGGCAGCGTCGAGCAGTACCGGCGCCCCCGCAGCATGGGCCAACGCAATGATTTCATTAACCGGATTGATGGTCCCCAACGCATTGGACACATAAGTCATCGCTACCAGCCGGGTCCGATCGCTCAGCATTGAACGGTACGCATCCATATCCAATTCTCCCGCATCATTGATGGGCACTACCTTGAGCAACGCACCACGCTCCTCACACATGATCTGCCAAGGAACGATATTCGAATGATGTTCCATGGCAGAGATGATGATTTCATCCCCGGCATGGACAAACGCTTTACCATAGCAATTCGCCACTAAGTTGATGCTTTCGGTTGTCCCTTTGGTGAGGATGATTTCGTGCTCATGGGCGGCATGGATAAAAGGTTGCAGTTTATGCCGTGTCACTTCAAACGCATCCGTGGCCAGCTGGCTTAAGTGGTGTACACCCCGGTGTACGTTGCTGTTCATTTGCGTATAATAGTTTACAATCGCATCGATCACCTGCTGGGGTTTTTGCGTGGTAGCGCCATTATCAAGGTATACCAAAGGCTTTCCATTCACCGTACGGGTGAGTATGGGAAAGTCCTTTCTTACACGCATGACGTCAAATTGCTCCAGTACTGCTGTCCGTTCCATAGTTTACAAAGGTACGAGTAATTTTTGTTTTCTCACCGGTGAAGCACAGACCGTTCTAACCTAATAGCGCAAAACTAACCATCGGATGACAGTTGCGCCGTTTTCATATATGCCGTTTTCATATATACGGTAAGTTAACAGTTATTTTACATAACGAACGCGTGACAAGGCGGGCTTGACGGCCGATTCAGCCGACGACGGTCTGATATTTGTGCGGTTGCGCCCAGATACTAAAACAATACATTCATTAATGAAATATTTACTTTATGCCGTGCTGCCATGCTTATATCTGCAGTCAGCCATGGCCCAGCAGCACACCCTCAAAGGGCAAGTACGCTCTGCCAGTGACAGCATTCCGTTCCCTAATGCAACGATATCCTTACTTCACGCGCCGGACTCACTCGTTATCCGGCAGACGGTGACCCATTCGGACGGTACGTTTGAGCTGGAAGAGGTGGAAGACGGAGAATACGTCCTCCGCGTACAATACCTCGGTTATGAAAACACAGAACAGCCACTGGAAATCAACGATGATATCAATATCGGCACCTTATACCTCCGTGAAGGATCGCGGTTCCTTGACGAAATAACCATCACCAGACGGCCTCCGGTAGGCAAGCAGCGCGGTGACACGACCGAATTCAACGCCGCTGCATTCCAGACGATGAAAGATGCCTCCGCGCAGAACCTCATCGAGAAAATGCCGGGCATGGCCAGTGAAGATGGCAACCTTCAGGCACAGGGTGAAAATATCGCGCAGATCCTGGTGGATGGTAAGCCGTTTTTCGGGACCGACGTCAAAGCGGCGTTACAGAACCTACCCGCCGAGATTATCCAGAGCATCCAGGTGTTTGACAAACTAAGCGACGAGGCCGAGGCCAGCGGGTTTGATGACGGCGAACGCCTGAAAACCATCAATATTGTCACCAAGCCCAATAGCCGCAAAGGGCTCTTTGGCAAATCGTCCGCCGGGTACGGCGACAGCGAAAGGTATATGGCAGGAGCCAGCGTAAACGCCTTCAATGAGGGCCAGCGGCTCACCATTACTGGGCTGACCAATAACATCAACGCGGTAGACTTTTCGGCAGACGCAAACAGCCAGGGCGAGGTACGCCCACAGAATGGCATCATCAACACCAACCGCATCGGGTTGAACTACACCGACAACTGGGGCGAAAAGATAGCAATCAACGCCAGCTACTTATTCAATCATCGCAAAAACTTCGGCGAATCTTCGCTTTTCCGCGAATACGTGCTTCCGGACAGTGATGGGCAACGTTATACCGAATCGAGCACGAATACTCGCCGGAACGCAGCCCACCGGTTCAATATGCGGTTCGAATACCAAATCGACAGCAATAACCGCATCCTTTTCCGGCCAAACTTCTCTGCCCAAAATGACAAGGAAAACAGCTTTTTCACCGGAAATACCTTAGCAGACCCGGGTCCGATAAACCAAACTGAAAACCGCCGCCTGGCCGACAACTCGGATATTGACTTCAATAGCCGGCTGTTGTACACCCGCCGATTCGCAAAGCGCGGGCGGAGCATGCGATTGGGACTGGTGACAGGCAATCACAAAAATGATGATGACGCCGACAGACAGGCAGAAAATGTATTTTTTGACCCCGCTGAGCGCGTCGAGAACATCAGCCAGCAAATTGTGCGCACGCGCAAAGGATTTGACTGGCAAGCCAATGCGGCCTATACAGAACCGCTTGGCAAGCATGGCATGGTCGAACTGGAGTATCAAATCGGTACACGCAAAGACGACTCGGACCAACTGACGTACGATACAGACGATTGGGGAAACCGCGTGCGCCTGGACACCGTACTCAGTAATACCTTCGACAGTAAATACCTGACCCAGGAAGCCGAGTTAGGCTATCAATATTCCTTGGACAGACTCCGCATTCAGGTCGAAGCGGAGTTTCAGCATGCCCAGCTCAAAAACGACCAAGCATTCCCGGTGCCATTCGCATTACAGCGCACGTTCCGGGCCGTAATGCCTTCGGTAAGGTTAGACTATAAAATCACAGACGCTAAAAACCTGGAATTTGATTACGACGCACGCACCAACGCCCCAAGCGTCGGGGACTTGCAAGCGGTTATCGACAATTCGAACCCCCTGCACCTCCGTACCGGAAATCCAAACCTGGACCAATCGTATAGCAACCGGTTCAACCTCCGTTACCGGAGTTACAATCCGAAGACCGAGCGGAGTTTCTTTGCCATGGTACGGTCTACCGTCACCTCCAACAATGTGGTCACCAATACGACTATCGCAGAAGCACCTATTGAGCTGGCAGAAGGTATTGTGCTCGAACGGGGCTCCCAACTCACTCGTCCGGTCAACCTGGATGGTTACTGGGATTTGCGATCAATTTTCCACTACGGTTTGCCTATACGTTTTTTACCAACCAATTTCAATCTGCATGGCGGTATCTCCTACACCCACAGACCGGGGATGATCAATGATCAAATAAATGCTGTAAACACGACCCGCTATAATGGAGGCATTTCGTTAAGCAGCAACATCAGCGACCGGATTGATTTCAACATTTGGACCCGATCGTCGTACAATACCGTCCAGAATTCCCTGCGTCCTACGCTCGACAACAATTTTTTCAATCAGACGACCCGCATCAATTTTAATTGGATCCTCTGGCAGAACCTGATCTACCGGCTGGACGTCAACCACCAGCTTAATACGGGATTGTCAGAAGGCTATGACAACAGCATTTTTCTGGCCAACATGTCCATCGGGAAGAAACTGCTCAGAAACGAACGAGCCGAAGTCAGCCTGAATGTATATGACCTTTTCGGGCAGAACAACAACATCCGGCGTGATATCACGGAGACGTATATCCAGGATTCGCAGTCCAATGTATTGCAGCGGTACGTTATGCTTAGCTTTACCTACAATATTAGGTACTTTGGCAAAGGGACAACCATGGAGGACTACGAGAACATGTATAATTGATGAAAACAAACCGGGTGGGTGCGCATGCTGATGCTTAATAAACCGATGGCTCCTGAAAGGTGAGTAGAAAGATCTGCAAAAACCGCCCATCCCCTTCGCCTACATACCGGTTGTATGCAATGGTGCTCCCATCGGGCGACCAGTTCGGTGCACCAACGGGCTTATCCGCATCTTCAAACCGCGCTGTGAGGCGATGCGTATCGCCGGTAGCCAGTTCGGTGATGAATAGGCTATTGTCCGCCGTATAGGCTACCCATCGTCCATCTGGGTCGCTGTTAAATGGCCCCTGTACCGGAAAGGGATTGGCCGTAAGTTGCCGCGGCTCGCCACCATTGGGCGACACGCCGAACAATTGCACGATGCCTCGGTGATCGTTTGCCAAGTAGAGAATCATTTCGCCATCTGGTGTCGTCCGGAGCCAATGCCGGGGGCCTTCTATGCCCGCTACAGAAAAGGTGATCCGCCGCTGGATTACACCAACGGGTACACAGGGGCGCGTAGTGGCGGTACCCGCCAGCGGCTGCCCATCGGCCTCCTCCGTCAGATCATCCGGCAAATCCGCCACAAAAACCTCCGTGACCGCCCGGCCTTCGGCGTTGCGCACCTTGCCCTGGAAAGCGATAGCGCGGCGCTGCCGCTTGCCATCCGGCTTGAGGTAGCCATGTGTACCAATCCAGCATTCGTCAAAAGCCCGTTCTATTTCATCAGTTCCCCGTGTAGGGCATTCCGTCACCGCTGTCACGACCACAGCAAAATATTCCCCGCTGTTGTTTTCCAAAGATCCATCGTCCGGTACGGCCACCCTCCCGGGCACCATCACACCTACCATGCGCAGATCGCTTACGGCTGAATCCGTTTGAGCCAATTGCTCCATCACATGGTCATTGTATGTAAAGCTAATCCACTGTCCATCACCGCTCCACGTATGCGCATGTGTGCCCCCGCGTAATGCCCCTTTCGTAAATGGCGGTATAATGTTCCGGGCATCCATAAACACCGGTTGTCCGGGCCGATCTATATCGATGGCGACTCCCGTACGGCGTGTCATGCTGTATGGCCGGGAAGCATCCGCATTCCGGATTCCATGGATGAATAGCACCCGATCGGCCACGGGTGACCATGTCGCGGCTCCCACCCCCGGACCATCGGGCGACTGGTTTGGCGTTTGATACAGCGTACGCGTTTCTCCAGTGTGCACGTTGACCATCGCTATGCGACCCGTACGGCCTATTTGGGTATCATCATTTCGCGTATCAAAAACAATCCATTGGCCGTCCTTAGAAAATACTTGCGTATTGTGGATGGTATGCCCCTGCGGGGCATTGGTAAGCTGTATTTCGTTTACGTTCATCGGCTTTTCTTCTATACGGCAAGCCATCAGGCTACAGCCCAGCGCCAATGTCCCTAGTCCGTAGGCTATGACCGCCGGTAGTGGGCTCATAACTGTTTGCTTGAGGTTTTGAAAACAACGTAAAAGTAATCCACCCGTCACAATGCTTCTTGTACAATATTGGTACAAGTATATAGCATATTGGCTTTAGCATATCGCAAAACAACGCAAAGATTCAACAATCTTCGTAAAATTTCTGCCATACAATCGTTTTTTCAAACTATTTTCGTTAGAATCGTCCGTTTTTTAAACGCAAAAGTGCTTATTAACCCAAAACAAAATGACATGGTACATGTGAACTTTTTACGAAAACCCCTTCCCTCAGCTAAGCCGGTAGCGCTGTCCCTGCTGTTGGGGCTCTCCAGTTTGACCACTGCATTTGCACAACCGCAATGGATGATGCAGGAGCAAAAGCTCGAACCGATCGTGGAGCAGATCGTAGCCGAAGCCAATAACAATTCACAACTGGAACAGCTTGCTCACGAACTGCTGGACGTGGTAGGACCGCGATTGGTAGGCACTCCGCAGATGAAAAATGCGCACGATTGGGCGGTTGACAAATACAAGGGGTGGGGCATTGAAGCCCGTTATGAAGAATTTGGCGAATGGCGGGGATGGGACCGCGGCATTTCGCACATCGATATGGTCTACCCACGTGTAAAGACACTGGCAGGCACCCAATTGGCATGGAGTCCCACTACCGGTGGCAAGGCGGTAGAAGGAGAAGTCATTACATTGCCCGATGTACGGGATTCCGTGGCCTTCAAGGCCTGGCTACCCAATGTAAAGGGTAAATACGTATTGATATCCATGCCGCAGCCTACCGGACGGCCCGACCACAACTGGGAACAATTCGGGCGTCCCGAGTCCATTGAAAAGATGAAGAAAGAACGCGATTCGTTGACAGCAGCCTGGAACCAGAAGATTCAGGCAACGGGCGTTTCAGCCAACTCACTTCCACGCATACTGGAAGATGCCGGAGCCGCAGGAATCCTTTCCAGCTATTGGTCGCGTGAGTTTGGTTCCAACAAAATTTTCGGATCGCGCACCACCAAAGTGCCTTCATTGGACATCTCCCTGGAGGATTATGGTATTTTATACCGGCTTGCCGAAAATGGTCATAAGCCGCGCATCAAGGTGGAAACGGACTCCAAGGATCTGGGAACCGTACCGACGTTCAATACCATTGCCGAAATCAAAGGTACCGAGAAACCCGATGAATACGTCATCCTCTCCGCACACTTTGATTCCTGGGAAGGCGGATCGGGTGCTACCGACAATGGGACAGGGACGATAACGATGATGGAAGTAGCCCGCATCTTGAAAAAAGTGTACCCCAATCCCAAACGGACCATCCTGATCGGGCATTGGGGGAGCGAAGAGCAAGGGCTGAACGGCTCAAGGGCATTTGTGCTTGACCATCCGGATATCGTGGAAAAGACGCAAGCAGTATTTAATCAGGACAACGGTACCGGCCGCGTGGCCAATCTGAACGGGTCAGGATTCTTACATGCCTATGATTTCATGGGCCGGTGGATGGCAGCTGCCCCCCGCGACATCACCCGGGATATTCAAACCGATTATCCAGGATCTCCGGGAGGTGGCGGCTCCGACCATGCTTCCTTTGTTGCTGCAGGAATACCAGCCTTCATGATGAGTTCATTATCCTGGGGGTATAGTACCATCACGTGGCACACCAATCTGGACACGTATGACAAGCTGATTTTTGACGATCTGAAATCCAACGTCATCCTTATTGCGACGCTTGCTTACAAAGCTAGTGAAGAACCGGAATTGGTCAATCGGGAAAAACGCGTGCTTCCCCCCGGCAGGGATGGGCAGCCGCAGCAATGGCCAACCATCCGCCAACCCAGGCGTACAGGCGTCGGCTATTAATCCAAAGCCCACGTGAGATTCACGTGGGCTTTGTTGCTTATAGACCGTTGGCTTTCGACCGAGGACAACTATGGTTGCAGCTTTGCCAACAACCACTCCTGAATTTTCGTTTGCTGTTCAGGGAATGTCCAATGCCCCGTTTCTTGCACAAGGAAAAGTTCTTTAGGTGCATCGATTTGGTTGTAAGCCGCATAATAGGAGGTCGGAGGGCAGGTCTCGTCATTATAGCCCCACGTATAAAATCCGGGCACATTGACCGCACGGGCAAAGTTGACCACATCGTAATACGCGGACACGGCTATCTTCTCATCTTTTGCCATAAATTTGGCATTTGCTTCGTTGAACATATGCGGCCAGCCCCCTGCCCGCCCGTGAAGATAGCCGGTCAAGTCGCACAGGGCCGGATACAATGATACCAGGTAATCCACCCGGTTGTCCAGCGCCGCCGTGACGATGGATAAGGCGCCGCCTTGACTGCCGCCCCATACAGCCAGCGTATTTCCGTCGAATTCAGGCAATGAATACAGATAATCGATAGCCCTTATACAGCCCAAGTAAACCCGTTTGTAATAATACTGGTCGCGATCATCCATATTGAAAAACTGATAATTTTTCAATGATGCCGCGCGCAGGTCGTCATACAATCCTGCCTCATAAATCACGGGTATGCCATGTATGCCGATTTGCAAGGTGATAACGCCTTTTTCAGCCAAATCCACGATGCCAGCATAAGGTCGGATACCCGCTCCCGGCACCTGCAATACCGCGGGATACTTTCCTGCAGCCTTGGGCTTGGCCAGTATGCCATAAAGACGTGCGCCGGTCTCGAAATTCTGGATATTCACATGGTATACATCGGCTTTCGCAGTACTGCGCTCAGGAAGCAGCGTCAGCTTGGCGTCCAAAGGTACTTTGGCCGCTTCGGCCTTTGCACCGTTCCAGAAATCCCAGAAGTCGTCCGGCAGTTGCTGTGTAGGCTGAATACTTTCCGGGGCCACTGCTGCCGTGGCAATGCCACGGTATTCCACACCGTCCACGGTAATGCGTGCCTCGCAGCGCAGGAAGCCCGGTTCATCCAGCTTAAGCGCTTTACCGACTGCCGCCGTACCGGTCTTCAATGTGGCCTTTCCCGATTGCAACGGCGTCATCTTTTCCAAACCGATGGAGTAGGTCACTTCAGCATGCTCCATCAGGGCTTGATGCCTGAGCACCGTCACAAAAAAGTTTACCTCTTCGCCTACCGCATAAGTCCAATCAGGCCTTTCCGGAGAAACAACCACTTGGATAAGTTGATTGGAACGCGACTGCGCAAAAACGCCCAGTGAATGGGACAAAAGGCTACAAACCAATGCAACCGTTCGAATGAAGGATAGTCTATTCATCATTACAGGATAAGCTTAATAATCGTTCCCGCGAATATGCATATTTTATTGACGCGCGACAATGTGATAAGCAATATTCCTATCTTCACCAAGCAATCGGTTACCAGGGTTTCCCCGTGCCTTGCACTATCCACGGCTTTGACCATTGGCTGTTCGCCCCCCTATCCTGTGATAGGGGCTCCAGCCGGCCTAAAGCTTCCTGAAGATTCGCGGTGTTGTTATTCAGCTCATTTTCACCGTAGATAAAACGCAACGGCATGTAGCGTTCCTGTGCAGCCTGGCCCGGCGTCAAATTTGGCAATCCTGTCCGCCTGTAATCAAACCACGATTCGGTGGCCGCCGCGAAACTTGCAATCCACTTTTGTTCCATGATGCGCGCAAGCGTGCCATCATAGGCAACACCGGGTTGTGCAATGAATGCATCATACGTGTTATCAGCTTCCCAAGCTTTCAGCGACTCCAGCACACCGTTGTTGTAATGCGTCTCCGCGTCACCCACAGACCAACCTTTTAATGCCGCTTCGGCCAAGATGAAGGCAGTCTCAGCGGCCGACATCAACCGCATGGTGAGTACGCCGCCCGTACGTTCCCTAAAGATTGGCGCCAGCTGCGACACATGTTGATTTTCGACGGTTTGCCCCGGAGTGGGGTTGTAATTATAGGTATCAGGAGCATTGAGCCCCGGGGGTATACCCACATATTCCCGTGTATCCAACACAGCTGTCGTAAACGTGTTGGGGTTAAAGTGGCGTGTGAAGGTATTGCCATTGGCAATTTCCTGCCTATACTGGACATCCGTCAGTGACACGATATTGGTCAGTACGCCGTTTCTCCTGATATACGGATCCACGGGCACAGTGAGCGAAGGATCGGCTACCCAACGGCAATACACGGGCTGGAACCAAACTGGCACCCTCGGATCGTTGTTGGCCAACATGATATCAAGCAATGTGCTGCATGGCTTGCGCCGCCGGAAATCGGTATCGTCCGACGTAAATCCTCCCGCCGTAGGCCAGGAGTTGTCGCGGTCGGTGCCCAGGAAATCATGAGTAGCGTCATCCGCCGCATCTTGGATATAGATGCCTGTTTGATAAACGCTTTCTATTCCTTGTCGCGCCACCTCGGGGAGCTTCTCGGAAATGCGCATGTAATACCGCAGCAAGAGCGAATTGGCGAAACGGTGCCATTTTTCAGCATCTCCCCCGTAGAAGAGATCATATTCGGCGATGATACCGTTCGTATTCCTTTGTGCAAAAATATTGGCTGCTGCTTTGAGATCTTCGATGATCCCCAGGTAAATAACTTCCTGGCTATCGTATTTCGGATGGGTAATGGCGTCTGCGCTCCCCGCCTTTAAGGCCTCCGTGTAAGGGGCATCCCCCCATAAGTCGGTAATCACTCCAAACAGGAACGCCCGCATGGTCAATCCAATTCCAGCGTGGAACGGCCAGCCCAGCTCTTCGGCACGTCGGAGGATCAATTCGTTTGTCCGCAGCGGCCCGTACCATCCCCCCCAGTTTTCCGGTGCCCACTGGTAATGGTTATAGCCGGCGAACCAGCCATCTTCCTGCATATGCTGCATCACCCCGCCGACCGTTCCAAATCCAAGTCGTAAATAGCCCTTGGCCGCTTGAGACAATACGGGGGCAAGCATCAAATTCGGGTTTGCCGAATTCGGGGCAACCGCGTTTGGATTTTCATTAAGTTCGACCAACCGGTCTTTACACGAGAAGCTCAGCATGAGCAGCATACTCACGATGATCTTATATAGTTTACTACCCTTGTTCATGGTGTTTTTTTTAGTCTTGTTTTTACGTTATCCAAATTAAAACGTGACATCCAGTTTAAACCCTACCGGCATGGTCATGGGCATGATATTCTGCAGCTCTATGCCTTGGCGATACATCGTTGAGGTGTTTCCCTGCACACCGGATTGCGCTTGGAACGCCCGTTCGGGATCGATGCCAATCTTGGCCGCGGTCCATAAGACGATGTTTCTCGAAAACACGGAAACCCGCGCATTGCGCAAGCCCCAAAGTTTGGGAATGTCGTATCCAAGGGTTACTTCCCGCAATTTAATGAATGATGCATCAAAGGTAACGGCTTGATTGTAGCTCCAGGGGAACAAGTTAGACACCGGATAGATAACCGTACCTGGGCCACCAAGGTGCTCTCGGTATGTACCGTCGCCATTGGCAATCACACCGGGGATGAACGCACCGTCATAAGCCTGGTTAGGACTGCCGAAATTGTCATTAAGATAACCACCTGTCGATTGCTCATACCCGCCTACCCGCGGGAAATGTCCGTTTCTTGGTATGATATACCGCTCGGGATCCGACCTTAGCATGGCCGCCAAATCAGCCTCGTCATACAAGCCACCCGGTATCAGCTCGCGCATTTGTCTGGCAGACTTCCAGTCGGAGCCGCCATACCGGTACGTAAATGACATAAACTGTCCGCCATGGCGCCAGTCGAAACTAAGGCCGAGCGAGAACCGCTTGTATTGCAGGGTGGTCTGCAGCCCCACCTGAAAATCAGGATTGTAGTTTCCGACGAGCATCCGCGAATCCGGATCGTTGACCGGAATATACTCACCCCGTTCAGTAAGAATCGGCCATCGGTAATAAGGCGAGCTGGGGTCATCGACATATGCATAGCCCCTGCTATACAGGTTACCCAGCCGTTCACCTTCCCGGGCAAAGGAACCGCCGCCGTTATCTGACCACATGGTCAGGATGGGGAAGCCTTCGGTAAGCTCCTCCACGATAGTACGGTTACGGTAAAAATTAGCATTAACGTCCCATGTCCACGAGCTGTTCTGAATGGGTGTGCCGCCAAGGCTCAGTTCCCACCCTTTGCTTACGATGAGTCCGGCATTGACAAACGTACTGGAAAAGCCCGACGATTCAGGCAGTGGAATGGGCAGCTGCTGGTTCTTATTGCCTACGTTATAATAGGTTCCCTCAAAGCGCAGCCGATTATTATAAAGGTTCAAATCCACGCCAAACTCGGCAGATGTCGCTATTTCCGGCTTTAGGGTTGGATTGCGCAAATCAGCAGGCACCGAAGATGTAATCAGGTTGCCATATAAGCCTGTACCCAGCATTTGATGTATTTGGTAAGCACCAGGTGCATTGCCTACCTGTGCCCAGCCGGCCCGGAATTTGAGCAATGAAACGGTTTTCGGCAAATTGAAAGTCTCATTAGCCAGCCAGCTCAAGGAAGCAGATGGATAAAAGAAAGACAGGCCATCTTCGGGCAGCGAGCTGGCCCAGTCATTGCGCGCCGTCAAATCCAAATACAGCATCCCACGATAGCCAATGGATCCCATGGCATACAGGCTGTAAATTGCCCTGTCCGAGGTACCGTTGGAGTACTGGAGCTGATTGGCCGGCACGTTACTTATCCGGTACAGCCCGGGGATGGTCAATGCAGCACCGCCCATATACGCGTCGCGATAGGTCTGGCGCATGTAATTGCCCCCGCCCGAAAAACTTAGATCCACATCCGCAAGTGCTTTGCGATACGTTACCAGGAAGTCGGTATTCAATTCCGCACTGGCGATATCCTGAAGGTAGTACCCTCCCTGTGCGGCCCGGGAATAACTTTTGGGCACTTTAGTCTCTCGGTTTTCATTCGATTTGTCCAACGCTACCCGTCCGAATGCCGAAAATTCGGGAGAAATGTTCCAATCCAGCTTGATATTTCCATAAACGCGATCCCGCACAAAACCATTATTAAGTTCATACGCAAGGAAATAAGGATTGTCCGTATTGTTGTGTACCGACCGCTGTTGGATGTCCTCCTGGCCTTGCTGCCAATAGTCTCTGAGTTCGAGAATGTTGACATGCGGATAAGCCATCACCGCATCTAATGGATTGGCGGTACGGTTGGCTGTGGTTGGCCTGTTATCCGAATTGGATCGCGCAAGGTTGATGTTCGTGCTCAATTTTAATTTGCTATTCAGCTCATAGGCCAGCACAGCCGACAACGAATTGCGTTGCAGGTTGGAATTGGGTATCATACCGCCGTGGCTCATGTTATTGAACGAAAGGCGGTATGAACTGCGCTCTCCGCCGCCACTGACCGACAGGTTGTTTGTCGATGTTATCCCGGTACGCAGAAAGTTCTTCATATTGTCCTTATACGAACGGAGCTCAGTAGGGATTGGCACACCGTTTTCATCCAGAGGACTATTCCATTGCACAGCGGTGATGCCGCGATCCAATGGGAGTCCGGTCCAGTAGGCCGAACCCTCGTCAAGCAAATTGCCCCTATTCCCCGAAGCGTACATATAATGGAAGTCCAGGAATTTAACTGGCTGCTCAAACACGTTGCTCGTTGAAAAATTTACCGTAGTACGTTCACCCTTCCTTCCGGATTTTGTGGTAATCAACACAACACCGTTACCGGCACGCGAACCGTACAATGCCGCTGCACTTGGCCCCTTTAATACCGAGATGCTTTCAATATCATCCGGATTGATGTCGGAGATCGCATTTCCGTAGTCCACGATGTTGCGGTCGCCCATCTGCCGTTGGTTATTCAGTCCGCTGGACACGGGCACACCGTCAATGACAAACAGTGGTTGGTTGTCCGTCGTCAGGGAGTTGGCTCCCCGGATAATCATGCTGACCGACGAGCCGGGCCCACTCGTTTCGTTCAACGTGACACCAGGAAGCTTGGCAGATAGTCCCCCGAAAATATTCTCCTGGGCAACCTTGACCATGTCCTCGCCTTGCACTACGCCCACACTGTACCCCAAGGATTTCTTCTCCCGCTCGATACCGAGCGCCGTCACTACGACCTCGCCGAGCATCTCTTCCAATGGCACGAGCGAAACGTCCACCACCTGCCGGTTGTTTACGGCAACTTCTTGCTGTTGGTAGCCAACCGACGTAAACACCAGCACCGGATTGTCTCCCGAAACGTTGATCGTGTATCTGCCGCTGGCGTCGGTAGCAGCCCGGGTATCCGCACCTTTGACCGCTACGCTAACCCCCTCGACGAGGGCGCCGTCGGTGCTGGTCCTTACAACACCCGACACAGCCCTGCTTTGCTGCTGGGCATTGGCAATGCCTTGCAACATGCAGGCCGAAAGCAAAATGCACAGCATATTTGCCCATTTCATCTTGAATGTAAAACGTTGTTTCATTGTCATCTCATTTTAGGAAGTAGCATATTTTTTCGATTATGGTTGTTGTTTTCTTACCGTGATGTTATTGACCAAAGGTGTCGTCATTGCCTCCAGATCCTTTTTAAATTTTAATGAAGATTTTCCTCCGATAGAGCAGATAAACGAGTATGTAGCACAACGCACATATCCCCAAAGCCCATAGCAGTGATGCCATTTGAGGCCAATTCGCCCCTTCCACCACGCTGCCGACATACCAGCTATTCAATGGCATCAGCAAATCCGGCAATATGCTGCCTATCACGTAAGCCACGATGGCGTTACTCCCGAAGACCACACCAACCTTAGCCCATGCCGCGTGTCCCTGCACCTCAATGACAAAAAACAAAGACGCCAGCACCATCGATGCCAACCCGGATGTGTACAGCACATATGAACTTGTCCAAAGGTTTTTGTTGATTGGAAACCCCCATCCCCATATTGAACCAAGGGCAAAGGCACATAACCCGGCAATATAGAGCCAGATCACCTTTCGCTCCTGTGACATGGCCGTGGCCGCAATAAGCCTGCCGGCAAGCATCCCGGAAATTCCCGATGCAATAGCCGGTACCGTACTCAATACGCCTTCCGGATCCCACGTACCCTGCCACATTTTGCCCGGTACCAGCGCGCTGTCTACCCAAGCGGCAAGATTTTTACCGGGTTCCAGCAAACCCGTACCCACACCGGGAACAGGAATACATACCATCGCTATCCAGTAAAGCAGCAACGCCGCGGCACCGACGACGGCCTGCTGCTTCCAGTTGGTATACCAAAACAACACCGCGCACACCAAAAACACAATGGCAATACGCTGTAATACCCCAGGTATACGTATTTCCGAAAAATTGAAATCAGGGAACAAGCTCAGGAATATACCAATGACGAAAATGAGAAAGGCACGCCGGAACGTTTTCCCAAGTACCTTGCCGGTAGCGACACCCGCTGCTTTGAGCTTCCCGTACGACAAGGCAATGGAGATACCCACAATAAAAATAAAAAAGGGAAAGACATAATCCGTAGGTGTAATACCGTGCCAGGAAGCATGCAGCAAAGGCGGGTACACATGCTCCCAGCTTGCCGGGCTATTTACCACAATCATCCCCGCCACGGTAAAGCCTCGGAAAGCATCCAGCGAAACCAAGCGTCTTGTTGATTTCCCCTGCCCCGGCGTTTCGGTGTTTTTATTTTCAGCCATAAATCGACATTACGAGTTTACATGCACTTACTGCATTTTCATCACCCATTTATACAAAATTCTTTACGAGAATCGGCTATCGTTCGTCTTTCTTGGCCCCTTTCAAGATAAGGCAATTGCTTGAACAACGCTTCAAATTTAACTTAAAGTGTACCACGATACTTGTAGGATATTAGCATTTAAATTGTATATCTTACCATTTAAACGAGCACAAACTACTGATTTACAACACGTAAATGCATATTAATTTGATATAAAGGCTGCATGAAAAAATCATCAATATTCCTACTTGGTGTATGGTGTCTGTTCATCAGCGGGCGGTTGAATCACGCCAAGGTATCGCCCCATCCAATACGGAAACAGCCAGATGTCTCCAGCACTGTTTTCGGCAGCGCCGTTGTTACCGCCATCCAGGATGAAACGGTTAGCGTTGTGCCGCGAGATTTTCAACTCATCGGGTGGTAGTACCGTTTCAATGGTCTGGTTGCGGAAGTTGGGAGGCAACAGGGTAATGTCCTTGCGGTGGCTGTTTGTAACCGTCCACTGTACCAAATCAAGTGGATATTCCTTCAGATACCACACCGCTTCGTCCAGGTCAAAGGTATCGATCTCCGTAATGGCCGTAAAGATGTTCCAAGCCCCTTCTTTTTCGGGGCGTTCGGCTTCCCAATGATCGAGGATAGCCTCCTTGTATTTCACTTTCAAGGTATCATTAAACGCATACCTGTACAGGCCCCAATAACCCGCAAAATACATTTCGTCATCCGAGTGGTTCCACGAACCCGAAAGCAGCTTACTCCAATCATCTGCGCCTTCCGGGGCTTTCCCTATCTCGCTCATCGGTCGCATCAGGTTTTCAAGGTAACCATGGTTGTCCATCAGGTCAAAGGCTTTTTCCTTGTATACCGACTTTCCCGTGAAATGGTAGGCGGTCTGCAACATACCGATGATATTGGATGAGTTCAGTTTACGGTCGCCCACAGTCGTGGGAAATCCATTCACATACTCCGGATTCCACTTGCCCCACGTGGTCGGCTGCCCATCATAATCGACCAAGTAGTAATCATTTTTCACGATGTGGCCCATTAATGTATCAATCAGCCGGATAGCCTTATCCCGCGTTTCTTTGTGATCGACCAGTTCAGCAATAACACCGAAGGCAAAGATATGCCCAATCGCTTCATCGCTGCTTGTCGTTGCCTTCCAATACCAATCGGGATGTTCCGCCAGCTGCCAACGCTCGGGATCAGACAGCATATGGCGCGTATCGCCTTTGCCGCGCCGTTCGAAGGAACGGGCAGGGAAGCCCGGAACGGGAGTGATATCGTATAAGCGGGCCATGGCATCCAGCGATTCCATGCAGTGTTCCAAGGCCTGTTGCTCGCCCGTCGTGGCATAGCGGAATGCCTGCGCAGCCAGGTATAGCGAAGTCCATAGACCATCATTGTCCGAATCGCCCAGGTATCCTGTACTGAAATCACCGTCAGTCATGCCCGTGAGCGTAGCATTAAAACCATTTCGGATATGCCTGTCCCTCACCTGCTGTTCGTAGTACATAGCCTTTTCATGCAGGGTCATCTTTTTGAAGCAGATGTGCCCCAGTCCATTTCGGGTCAATACCAAGACGGTGCCGTCGCCACCTGGAGCAATGGCTACCACCTGATCATCGGGCAACCAACGCTTGCTGGCATAATAAGTGATATTGCCGTTCTCCTTTACGGAAAATGCACCCTTAGGTGTACCAAACCAGCTGTTGCCGTCAATGACTTGCACAGCGGTGATTTCAGTCCACGGAAGCGCCCTTTGTCTCTCGCCCACCTGCTTACCTTCTGCCAAGCCATAGCGTAAATAGCCATCGGCGGTTCCTATGACCAGTTGGTTTTTCCGCACATCGATGTCAAAGGCAGTAAAATCGGTCCCCTCGTGGATTTTCTCCAATTGGTTGGTCGCTGCGGAAAACCGGTACAGCGCTTCAGGGGCCAACAGGAAGAAAAGCGACTGATCTTCCGGATGGCCAAGTACCTGCAACACACCGCCCTCGGGGACCTGTCCTCTCCACGCCACAGCGTGCCGTCGTATAAAATGGAGCACATGCCCATTGGTCACCAAAAACTCCAAACTATCGTTAGCTGCAAACGCTGTTGGATTATCCAGTTGGTGTTCGACGTGGAGTCTCCCGGACCAGGCGTTGCTGAAGATGGTATGCCCACCCAAATAGACAAATTGCCCCTGGCACAGCGCCATATCCACAATATTTTTTGCCGCCATAAAACGATACGTATGGTCGGCCACGACCCTCCCGGGGTATAAAAACCGGCCGTCATGAAGCTGTTTCAGACCGGTGGAAGCCAGCACTTGTATCTTCCCTTCTTTATTGGCATATACCCGCCACAATGCGGCATCTTTTTCATCGACGTGGTACTTCACGCTGTAATCCTGCAGAAACGCCGTATCAGCATAGGACGACGATGCAGTATGGGTTGACGAGGGCTTGCTACAGGCGCTTATCAATAGCGCCAAAGAGCAAAGGATCGTTACGTTGAATTTCATCATGGTTATCGTGTTTAGTGTTTTTTTGGTTCTCGGTTCATGCTTGCGGCAATGCTCAAGGCGTTACCACCACATACTTAATTGCCTTCCGGTCGTTATCAAGGTGGAATGAATACGTCATATGGAGCCGCCCGTCCATCCCTTGGATCAGGGAGGGATAACTATACCTGCCGGATTTGGAAACATCATCTTCAACCGCGAAGCGTATTGGCCAGGTTTTCCCCTCATCGGCCGATAGGTAAAGGCTCAGCCGGTAGCGTCCGTCATCTACGTCATTGCCCAGCATGGCCCACCTGCCGTCGTCCAGCACAACGACATCCACACTTGCGCCGTTGGGTATCTCCGTCTTGCGGGCGACACTCCAGCTTTTGCCACCGTCTCGAGACTCACTAAGCTGCACCCGTGTCGGCGCATCGCCGCTGTCCCGCATGTAGGCAACGATGCTGCCATCTTTGCGTCGGGCCAACGCAGGTTGTATCGGACCCCTGCCCACGATCGGCCGGCTGGGTTGCCAGGAGGCACCACCATCATCGGAAATGGCCAGCATCGACAGGTTAAATCCGTCCGAGTACAACGGCAACAGAATCCGTCCATCAGTAAACACCAGTGGCTTTATCCGCGTCATCCACCCGGTGCTCCGCTTGGTAATATCTTGGCTAGCCGCAATGATTAACTTATCGTACTGCGGTGCATACTCTGACCAACCGGACTGTAACGGCGGTAACATACGAAGTTTCCCGGCCACTTCCGCGGCAAACGTTTCATCAGGCTTCAAGAGGATATTATCCTGCCACTGCCATGTGGGAGCCCCCTCGCCGGTATACGTCGACGTCGACCGTATCCGAAGTATGGAATGCTCCCATTTATTGGCCTGCACAGCAATCCATACCAGGAAAAGTTTATTCCCTGCCATGAAAAGTACCGGGTTGCAATCCGGCAGGTAAGGGGTATCGGCCAGTTCGAAAGGTTTGCTCCATTGACGCTTGCCCTTCTTCAGGCGCGCGCCCATGATACGTACGTCGTCCGCCGTCCGTTCCCCGCTCCCCTCGAACCACGCCAGCAACAAATCGCCGTCTGGCAATTGCACGACGCTGCTTCCATGCACGTGCTGAGACTGCAAGGGAAATACCAGTGTGGAGTCGGCTACCGTGATTGTTGTGGACGGCACTACTTGCGCCACCGACGAACTCCAGCCTGCAAACAGGCAAAACAAGAATATGGATAGGCTTTTCATCATTGATTAAGGAATATATTTATTGCGATCCGGCATGGATCGGGATTTGATTGACCAGCCGGTTTATACCGCCCGGCGTCTTATGTAGTTCAAATTCGTCATAACGTTCGCCTGTTGCTGTCAACGCCCTAAAACGCAGCACATCGTTTTCGATGTCGATCACATGGAACAATTGGGTGTGGTCGGCGCTACGCTCCATCCAATCGGCTTGCAATACATCAGCCATTTTCGGGCCGCTTACCGATACGACGTACATCGTGCCGGACGACTTCCCGTCATCCATGGGAATGCTTGTCATACCGCGGGCGTAGGTGTGGTCATGTCCCTGTAAAACCAAATCCACGCCATATCGGTCAAACAATGGTTTCAGGTCCTTCCGCAGTTCGGCGTTGTCGCGATTGCGTTTGGTCGAGTAAATGGGGTGGTGCATGACGACACAGGTCCACCGGTTGGGGTTATCGGCCAGTAACCGTTCCAACCACTCCCGCTGGTTCTTCCGGTCGTCATTGGAGACGTCATAGCGTTCGGTGTTGATGGATATGAACCTCACCCCCTGCACATCGATGAAATAACAGCTTTCCTCCAACCCGCTTGGCCCATTCTCAGGCAAAGTAAATTGCGGCCGCCAGAATACACTGATGCGATCATCCCCTTGCTCCGTATCGGCATGATCGTGGTTGCCCGGGGTAGGCATAGCCGGCACTTCGCCGTGGATAAACCCACCGGCGGCAAACCATTCTCCCCACTCCACATCGCGATTTGCCCGGTTGACCAAGTCGCCCCCATATAACGCCAACCGCGTTTCGGGTGCCACTCGGTAGGCGTGCCGAATCACCCGCGACCACAATGGACGGATATTAGCCTGTACATCACCGAAATACAGAAACGTCAGTTTCTCTCCTCGATTTCCGGCTGTCGTAAAGTGGAGCCATTCGCTCCAATACTCACCGTTCCCTACACGGTATGCATAAGTGGTATTGGGACGGAGGCCGTTGAATACAACAGCATGATAGTTGGCCCCTACCTCTTCAACATGCAGGGAGTGTGTCGCTGCCGTGACGGTCTTTGCCGAGCCAGCAAAGGCAGGGTTTGCATCCGCAATAGCTATCTGGGCAGCACCAGCCGAGACGTCCCGGCTCGTACGCCACGTCACCGCCATGGAGGTGGAAAGATCTTCCGTCACGTTCAGCACGATTCTATCAGGGATTGGTGAAGGAGGATATGCAACGGTTTGCTGGCCCTGCGCATAAATGCCAACGCCACGACAACAAAGCAAGACCACAAAAAGCAAAGGTAATAGAAAACTATTTTTCAGGGAGGGCTTCATCGTTGTTACATCGTTTTACTCCCCAAATGTAGACACGGCAGGAAGAGCCTTAATATAATAAGTTAGCGAGGGATTGTATGATATTATCCTTATGGAAAAAAAAACATCTCCCCGCTGGTCAATCCGCGTAAAAGTCGATAAGCGAAGCGGCATATTCAGTACGCCAACCATCCACGATGTTATCGTACTCCTCATCGGGAATATTGCTTTGCCTTACCTCCATTGAAGTCCCGTGCTTATGTTCATGGAGCTTGATGGTCACAATGGAGGGCTCTTCCTGCTCACCGAAATACCACTGTTGTTCGATTTTTCTGCCGGGTTCAAACGACAGATTCTTCCCCACTATTGCGCCGTCCCACAGCGAAAACTCCGTGCCGGGTTGGGCAACCATCACGACCTCATCGCCCGTCCAAAGCCGGATGGTCTCCGCCGTGGTAAGGGCCAAATAAACCTGTTCGGGGGGCGCTGGGATAATAAAATATGCTTTGTAGTCTTTCATCGCATTGGATCACGCAACAAAAGTAGGTATTTCGGACGATATGCAGCTACAGCTGGGTGTGCAACAAATGCCGGTTTGTTTCCAGCTGTTGGCGTTTGGGCCTAGGAGCGTGAACGAAGTGAGCGTTCCAGCCCAAACTCCAACAGCTGGAAACATCGGGAATTTCTCAACATCTGAACGTTTTCTCCGTTCCTGCCGCTGTACCGCTGGGCCCTGCTACAACTGTTTTGGATCCAATACCACATACTTTATCGTTCTTCTGTTGTACGTGTATGTGATATGAACCAGTCCGTCAGCCGACTGGATAACAGCTGGATAGGCGTAGCCATCTTGGATAGGTTCGTTTTCCAATGTCATCACCGGCGTCCAATCTTTTCCGTCATCGGACAATGCGACATTTAATATATTCCTTCCTTTAGGTTCTGCCCCTTGGCGGGTCGAATGATTATATACCAGCAATTGACGGCCATCCTGTAACGTTACCGCGTCCGTCCCCGAGTTGGGGTTAGGCAATCCGGTCGCCGTCACCTTACTCCAGGTCCTCCCCTGATCTTCGGACCAGCTTTCGACCAACACATGCTCGCGGCTCCGGCAAATCACTTGCAATTTGCCGTCTGGATAGGTTAATATACTGGGCTGGATTGCATCGAATTCGATGCCATCATTGATGGGCCCCACCACTTCCCAGCTTTGCCCTTTATCGCTGCTGATCTCAAAATATACGCGCCAGTCTTGATCGTCGCCGTCACGAGGATATTCAATACTTGTCGGACTGATAATGGTCCCGTTTGCCAACTCAACCGGTTTGTTCTTGATAGGGCCAAGCAAGTGGCCAACGGCGGCGTCCTCACCCAATTTATGAGCCTGTGACCAGGTAACACCATTGTCATTCGACGTGATGACCATCCCCCACCAGGTTTGCGGGCTGGGCCCGACTTTATAAAACAACATCAAATCCCCACCCGTTGGTTGGAACAGCACCGGATTCCAGCACGGATAACGCAATGTGTCGTTCTGTACACCGTTGACCACTTCCTCAGGCCATGTCCATGTACCGTCTACCAATCGCGATACACGAATGCCCACATCCGGATGTCCCTCTTCGGTACCGGCAAAAAACGCGGCGACCAGCCCATCAGGTGTTTCAACGATTGTTGACGCATGGCACTCCGGCGTAGGCCTGTTATCCAGCGGATAAAGGAGCTCACCTTTTAAATAGGCGCCTTCGCCGATGGTTGCCCGTTCAGGCAACTGCTCGGCAAGCGTATCGGAATCACCGTTAAGTTGACCCCGATGCTTGGCGTTCCCTCCGCAAGCAAGCGATAAAAAGATTATTCCCACCAGCTTTATATAGCACACTTGTTTCATCTGTAAATTATTATTCATTTTACTTCGTAAAGGCTTTAAATGCTTAACGGTACGAATGCACGCTTCGTATCTGTTTCCACATGGGCTTCATTTTCCACCATCTGGCAATCCGTCAACGCCGCTCACTTCGATATGTTGAAACAGTTGTTGATACGCATCATAAAGTACCTCCACACGCTGCTTCACCTGTTCATCAAAGACCCCCACATCCCTTCTGGTAAATGTCGCGATCGGCATACCACGTTTCTGCAAAAAGTACTTGGCCGCCACCGGATATACGGCGTGCATGACATCCATGTGATCAATAAAAAACTGCTGCACTCGGGCAACTTCGTCAGCCAGTGCTGTGTTGTCATAATTTTCACATAACCATACGATCAGCTCCGGAAAGTAATTGCCCTGGATACAGGATAACCCCGCAGCACCGGCTTTCAGCGATTCGACAGCATGTACCATGTAAGCATCATATAAGCCGAAAGCGGCCACATCACGGGTGACTTCAAGTTTGGCACGCACCTGTTCAATATCCAGGCTGGTATCTTTGTGATAAATTACCCGGCCTGTGTCGACAAACTGCTTGAGTTGCGCCGCTGAAAGCACACGTTTAAACGGATCGGGACACTCGTAGAATCCAAGTGGTATTCCATTGGTGGCATCCAACAACTTGAAAACGTTTTCTTCAAACACTTCGTCTGCTTCGGCCGCTCCGGCCAGCATATTGGTGATCACGATAGCCGCATCGATACCCACGTCGTACATCCGCTTCGTGAAGTCGGCCTGCTGAAAAACGGTCCCCCCGAACGTGGTGGTAGCCACCACGGGTACAGCCCCGCCTGCCACGTTGATCACATGCTGCGTCACCGCCAAACGTTCCACTTCGTTCAACTCAAACATTTCGCTCGAAAGGCAATTGGCAAATAGGCCGGCAGCGCCGGCACGCAGATAGCTTTCCGTTAATTTGGTCAGCCCTTTATAATCTACCGCTCCGTTCTCTTCAAACGGAGTCAACATGACGGGAATATATCCTTTATTTTTATTGCTCATCGCTATCAGGGTACTTATCTACCTTATAAATGACACATTCAAAGGTAGGCAGTACAGTAGCCGCTGTTCTGTAGCAAATTGGCGGTGTATTGTAGGATGTTAGCGAAATGATTGCTTCTGTCGGCGGACATTTGCCAACCCGATTCCCACTAACGAAATCACCAGGGTTCCGACCACAATAATCATATTGGCATGTAACGGATATTTCAAGTAACCGTATTGCTCGGGTATCAGGTATGAAAAAGTCATCCAAAGTATGGCAAGTACACCGGTGATCACAGCGACGATAGCATCGCTATTGCGAGCCATTTTACTCATGATCCCCAATAGGAACAGCCCCAGCATGCCGCCGGCAAAGATACCGGAAAGCTGCCACCACACATCGAGCACGCTTTTAATGCCGATCATGGCCACGCCGGTCAGCATACCCGCTAAACCGAAGATTGCGGTCGCCAGGTACAACAGACGCAATTGGCCCTTACCTTCCAGCTTTGGGTTGATATACCGCTTGTAAATATCTTCGGAAAACACCGTAGCTGATGCGTTCATCCCCGAGCTGATGGTGCTCATTGCGGCGGATAGGATGGCCGACACAATCAGCCCGACAAGGCCTACGGGAATTTCGGTAACCATGAAATGCGGCATGACCTTATCACCGTAGTCTTCGGGTTTCAGGGTCGCTGCAAGTGCGGCGATTTCCACCGACGTGGCCGAGCTTCCCAGGTGTTCAGCTGCTGTCTGTATCTTGACGGGTTCGATCAACGTCGGATTGGTCTGGTAATAAGCATACAGGCAGGTGCCGATGATAAAAAACAGCAACGAAGCTGGCACATAGATCCACACACAGAGCCAAACCGACTTACCAGCTTCTTTGGCCGAAGAGGCGGTGTGATAACGCTGCACATAGTTTTGGTCCATCCCGAAGTTGTTGAGGTTGATGAAAAACCCATATAACAGAATCACCCAAAACGACGAGGAAGTAAAATCAAGCGAAAATGTCCCCAGGCCAAATTTATGGTCAGCCTGACCGATTTCAACAATTTTCGAAATACCTCCCGGCATATTGCTGACCACCAGGAAAACAATCAGGGCCGCCCCAAGTGTCTTGATAATCCCCTGCACCACTTCTGTCCAGATGACGGCCTCAATGCCCCCCATCACGGTATAGATAATGATGCATATACCGGTTATCAGCATAATCGTCTCCATGGAATAGCCGGTAAGCGCTTGCAGACTGAGCGCTATCCCGAAGAAAATCGACCCCATTCGGGCAAGTTGGGTCAGCAAAAAACAGACGACCGCATAACTGCGCGCCCAGGGGCCAAATCGCTTTTCCAAATTGGTATACGCGGAGACTTCGCCCGTTGCCCGGTAAAAAGGCACAAAATACTTGACCGCCACCCAGGCTGCCAACGGCATGGAAACACTGAACACAAAGGCATTCCAATTGCTGCCGAACGCCTTGCCCGGCACCCCTAAGAATGTATTGCTGCTTAAGAATGTCGCATAGATTGAAAGCCCGATCGCCCATCCGGGAATCAGGCCCGAGGCTTTCGTGAACTGATCGGCACTCTTGTTTTTCCTTGAAAACCATACGCCCACCAGCACCATGGCGGCCAAGTAAGCAATGATTACGGCAATATCAATAAGGGGTAGATTTTTCATCAAGGTTTATTATTTGATATTTAGTCTGTGGAAGCAAAGATAGCGCCTTGACGATATAAATCGTTCTACTATTTTTCCCACTGCCTATAGGATGTTGGCTTCCCCGGGGGCAACCCAAACCCGGATAGATTGGAATTTATTGCCTTCTTATTGTACAATCTTGCCATTTCCTTGGAAATCGGATTTTTATTCTATATTTTAGGACTCGTGCTGGGGTGACAGATCCTCAGCCGTGAAGTACACAGGTTATAGACCTTTTTTTTCAACGCCGAAAGAAGAAAAAAAACAACGATTTTAAGCCATGAAACCACTTTTCCACAAAGTACCGACCCAAATTCAGTCATCATTCAGTGCGCGGCACGACGTCTTGGCGAATTTCGGATCGCTATGGCATTACCACCCCGAATTGGAGCTGCATCACGTTATCCGGGGCAAAGGCGTACGCTTTATCGGTGATAATATCGGCAACTTTTCGGAAGGTGAAGTGCTGTTACTGGGCGGCAACCTACCGCATATGTGGCAGTGCAACGAGGAATATTACCAAAACCATCCGGATCGGAAGGTGGAAGCTATTGTGATTCATTTTCTTCCCGACTGCCTTGGCCGTGACTTCCTTAACCTACCGGAAACCTACTTGATTCCCAAGCTGTTTGAAAAGGCCCGCAAAGGAATGAAATTTACGGGCAGAAGCCGCACCAAATTGATCGACCTAATGCACAGCGCAACGTCGGCAACCAACATGGAACGGCTGATTATACTCCTGTCTATCCTCAAAACGATGGCAGAAACCGATGAGTATGTATCGATTGCTTCTGCACATGCGTTTTACAACTCCAATGAAATGGACGCCGCGCGCATCAACAAGGTATGCACCTATACGTTAAGCAATTATAAAAAGGAAATTTCCCTGGATGAGATCGCCTCGATAGCCAACCTAAGCGTCACCTCGTTTTGCCGATACTTCAAGCTGATGACCAAAAAAACCTACTACGACTTCCTGATTGAAATACGCATTAGCCATGCATGCCGGCTATTGGTAGAAGACATCCTACCTACGGAAGTCGTTTGCTTCGAGTGCGGGTTTAACAATGTGTCCAATTTTTACCGGCATTTCAAGAAGGTCACGGATATGACCCCACTGGAGTATAAAAGGAAGTACCTGCACAGAAAGGCCGCTGTAGGGATCTGACTGGCGGTATTCGGTGGCGGGTGAACAGCGAACGGTGATGAGTGAACCGTGATGGGTGATCGGTAGCCGTCATAAGACAGGCCACTGCCCCCCATCACTGACCACTTATGTATCTATCTTCGCATACTTGGCATTGCGCTCGATAAACTCACGTCTCGGCGCTACTTCATCACCCATTAGCATAGAGAAAATCCGATCGCATTCCGCTGCATTCTCTATGGTCACCTGCCGCAGCGTCCTGGTCTGGGGATTCATTGTAGTTTCCCAAAGTTGCTCCGCGTTCATCTCGCCGAGACCTTTGTACCGCTGCACATGGACACTATCTTCCTTGCCGGCACCTTTCAGTCGTTGGATTGCCGCATCCCGTTGGTCATCATTCCAAGCATATTCCTGCTCCTTACCCTTTTTGACCAGGTACAGCGGTGGCGTGGCGATATACACATAACCGTTTTCAATCAGCTCCTTCATATAACGGAAATAGAAGGTAAGGATCAACGTGGTAATGTGCGAACCGTCCACGTCGGCATCGGTCATGATGATTACCCGGTGATATCGCAACTTATCCAGATTCAGCGCTTTGGCATCGTCTTCCGTGCCGATACTTACACCCAAAGCAGTAAACATGTTCTTAATCTCCTCGTTTTCGTAGATCTTATGCTCCATCGCTTTCTCTACGTTGAGGATTTTACCTCGGAGCGGCAATATAGCCTGAAACTCCCGGTCGCGGCCCTGTTTGGCGGTTCCGCCCGCAGAGTCCCCTTCCACGAGGTATATTTCACACTTCGACGGATCATTGTTCGAGCAGTCCGCCAATTTGCCGGGTAGGCCGCTGCCTCCCATCACGTTCTTGCGTTGCACCATATCGCGGGCCTTGCGTGCCGCAGCACGGGCTTGCGCCGCAATAATTACTTTCTGAACGATAGCCTTGGCTTCCTTGGGGTTTTCCTCGAGATAATTGCTGAGAATTTCACCGACGGCCATGTCTACGGCACCCATGACCTCATTGTTGCCCAACTTAGTCTTGGTCTGTCCCTCAAACTGCGGCTCGGCCACCTTCACCGAAATTACCGCCGTGAGCCCCTCACGGAAGTCGTCTCCCGTGATTTCTACCTTCATGTTTTTAAGCAGGCCGGATTTGTCCGCGTAGGCTTTCAACGTACGGGTAAGCCCCCTGCGGAACCCCGCCACATGTGTACCGCCTTCGATGGTATTGATGTTGTTGACATACGAATGCACATTTTCGGAGTACGTATCGTTGTATTGCAAAGCCAGCTCCACAGGAATCCCCTGTTTGATGCCTTCGACATAGATGGGATCCGGAATGAGCGGCTGGCGGGTGCCATCAAGGTACTTGACAAACTCCTTCAATCCGCCCTCCGAATAGAACACATCGCTCAGCAACGAACCATCCTCTTGCTCCTCACGTTCATCAACCAGCGTCAGCCGCACACCTTTATTCAGGAATGCCAGTTCACGCAGGCGGCTTGCCAGCGTGTCATAATTGTATACGGTTGTGGTCGTGAATATTTCCGGATCGGGATGAAACGTCACCTTTGTACCGGTTCGCTCGCTCTCGCCCACTTCCTTCACGTCGTACTGCGGCTTCCCCTTGTGGTATTCTTGCATGAATACCTTTCCCTCACGGTGTACCTCAGCTATCAGCACCGTGGATAAGGCGTTTACGCAGGACACCCCCACGCCATGGAGACCGCCGGAAACCTTGTAGGTATCCTTATCAAACTTACCCCCGGCATGAAGCACCGTCATGACCAATTCAAGGGCCGATTTGTTTTCTTTCTTATTAATCCCGGTGGGAATCCCTCTACCGTTATCCTCAACCGTAATGGAATTGTCTTTGTGGATAATTACATGGATATCATCGCAATAACCGGCAACGGCCTCATCGATCGAGTTGTCTACCACTTCATATACCAAATGGTGCAATCCTTTGACGCCCGTGTCACCGATATACATGGAAGGCCGTTTACGCACGGCCTCCAATCCTTCTAATACCTGTATGTTATCTGCTGAATAAGTTGATTGCTTCTTATTTTCTTCGTTCATTATTGTTGTTAAATTCGGTGCCCAAAGATACGAAAAATGTGCAAGAAATGAAATAGTATTCGCGCACTGCTGTACGTCCCGTTATTCGTTAATAGTAGCGACCGGCGAGGTGAGCAATTACTGCTTCGCTATGATTTGCAGTACCAAGCACGAGCCTGCGTAAATACCCCCTTACCGCCACCGTTTCGCCATGTTGCGTCGCCTAAGAGCCGCCGGATGGCGGATGACCGGACGGCGCCGCGCGTCAAAATGGCGCCTGCAAATCGCAATTTAGTGCGGGAAATATGGGATTTTTATCTTAGGTTTGCCCTTTAATTAAGAAAATGAACAAGAGAAGTATGAAAAACGCGTTCGCATTTATTGCAAAAGCCGGAATATGTGCATTGCTGGCCGCCACTGTAGTGTCCTGCAATAACCAAGGAACAAAGCCATCGACAGCTGCCCCAGGGGGAGACTCACTCCAAGCCAACAACGCCGAAAAGATTGTCTATGTAAACATAGATACCTTGCTCGAAAAATTCGAATACTTCAAGGATGTGAGGACCAAACTGGAGGACAAGGCAAAGAAAGCACAGGCCGACCTGCAATCCCGCAGCAATGCTTTTCAGCGCGAAGTCGCGGATTATCAACAAAAGGCAGCAACCATGAGCGCCGCTGATCGGCAAAGCACCGAGGAGCGTCTGGCCCGCAAACAGGACGAACTGGCCCGCCATAACCAGAATGCAAGCGCTTCATTCGCACAGGAGGAGGCCGCTGAAAACGAGAAATTGTATTCGCGGATCACGGATTACCTGAAAAAACATGCAAAGGAGAACGGTTACAAGTTGGTATTAACCTACTCTGCGGCCAATCCGGGTGTGCTCTATGCCGATGAAAGCTTAGAAATCACCAATGAGGTGCTTTCCGCGCTGAATGCAGACTATGCGAAAGAGAAAAAATAGCAAGCAAATGCGGCGAGATGCGCCATGAGACATTATCCTGAGGCTGCCTTTTCGGCAGCCTCTTTTTTTATTCAAAGTTTGGCATCCTATTAGCTCATGCTAATTAAGCTGTAATGCATGGATGAGTAAGGAAATAGCGCTGCAGTCAACTGAATTTTTGTCAGTTCTGGTGAAAATCGAAACTAATTACCGTTTTTTAAGTTTAAAAGAACACGAACGTTTATTGTTAGGAATAAATTTTACCATTACGAAAACACGATGAAGATTGCATTAATTGGCACCTACACGCCGCGGCAATGCGGTATTGGTTCTTTTTCAAAAAATCTGTTTGACTCCTTATCTTCCGACACCGGAAACACCGCTCAAAACTTCGTGGTAGCCATTAATGACCCGGGGGGTGAATACAATTACCCTGCCGAGGTGAAGCATATTATCCGCCAAGACGATCACGATACCTATTTGAAAGCGGCGGATGTTATCAATCAAAGCGGTGCAGACCTCTGCCTAATCCAACACGAGTACGGGATCTTTGGCGGACAAAACGGCGTATATATTCTTGCCTTGCTGCATAGCCTGGAAATTCCGGTTGTCGCCACCTTCCATACCGTACTCAAAAAACCCTCGTACAACGAATTGTATATCCTTAAGGAAATTACGAAGATAGCGCAACGCGTAGTGGTCATGGCTGATAAAGCGGTTGAGCTCCTTCAAACCATTTACGAGATTCCCGCCAGTAAAATTGTGGTGATACCCCACGGCGTTCCGGATATCCAATACGACCGGCGGGCAGTAAGGCAGGAACTGAAGCTAACCGACCGGAAAGTACTTTTGACCTTTGGGTTCATCGGCCGCAATAAAGGTATCGAAACGGCGATCACAGCCTTGCCGGCCGTAGTGCATCAGCATCCCGATGTCCGCTATATCGTGCTTGGGAAAACCCACCCCAACGTCATCAAGCATGCTGGCGAAGAATACCGCCTGTTCCTCCATCGGCTGGTCAAAAAGCTCCAACTGGAAGAACATGTGGTTTTCCTGAACCAATACGCATCGCAACACGAACTCTTCAAATACCTCACTGCTTCGGATATCTACATTACGCCCTATCTCAATGAGGCGCAGATCACCAGTGGAACGTTGTCTTACGCGCTTGGCGTGGGTTCCGCCGTCGTCTCGACCCCCTACTGGCATGCTGCCGAACTCCTTGCCGATGGCAGGGGAGCACTGTTTGATTTCAACGATAGCCAACAGCTTGCTGCGGTACTGATCGATCTATTCAGCCATCCGGAAAAGTTGGCGGCCATGCGATCCCGAGCGCTCGAATTTGGCGAACTGATTACGTGGCCGAAGATCGGTGAGCTTTACAGCGATCTTTTCCGGCAGGTCATCCAGCACGCTTTAATCCATCCGATTAGAAAGGATCCCGCATTCGACCGAAGTATCCTCCCGCCATTGCGCCTGGACCATGTCGTACGGCTCACGGACAGTACCGGCATTTTCCAGCACGCGACATACGGCATCCCCAACTACCATGAAGGGTATTGCCTGGACGACAATGCGCGAGCGCTGCTGATGGCGCTCATGGCTTATCGGCGTGCCAAGGATGAAACAGCCCTGCGTTATATCCCGACATACCTTGCCTATATCCATTATGCGCAAAACGACGATGGGACCTTCCGCAATTTCATGGGATTCAACCGTAATTTCCTCGATAAAGTGGGCTCGGAAGATGCCTTCGGCCGGGCTATCTGGGCCATCGGCTACGCTATGGCCCACGCACCCAAAGATGCCTATTTCCAGGTAGCCCGCAAGGTGTTTTTCAAGGCCGTCCCGCAATTCGAGCGCCTGCAGTCTATCCGCAGCATTGCCAATACCATCCTCGGACTATACCATTACCTGAAAAGCCATCCGACAGATGACGGCATGATGGAGCTCACCCATCGGCTTGCACTCCGCCTCCATCGGGAATATACCATCCACCGGCGGGATAATTGGCATTGGTACGAGTCGCTGTTGGCTTATGACAACGCGTTGCTGCCGCTATCGATGATGCGGGCCGGCGAATTGCTCAATGATGATACCTTTCGGCAAGTCGGCTTTGAAAGCATGGCCTTCTTAGAAACACACACCATGCATAAGGGATACCTAAGCCTGGTAGGCAACGAAGCATGGTTCAAACAGGATGGGACATGCTCACGGTTTGACCAGCAACCCGTCGATGCCATGGCCACTGTACTGTTGTTTCTCCAAGCGTACAACAACACCGGCGATCCGCATTACCTACGGTCTGTATATACGGCCTTCATGTGGTTTTTGGGCGAAAACGATTTACGCATCAGTCTTTACGACTTCGAGACCGGCGGTTGTTGCGACGGCCTGGAAAAGGACGGTGTCAATCGCAATCAGGGAGCGGAAAGCACCCTCGCGTATTTGATTTCTTACCTGGCTGTACAGCAGACATTTGAGAAGCCCACGAATCGTATACTTTCACAGGAGACCAATGAAGATAGCCATATTAGCTCCCATAGCTTGGCGGACGCCGCCTCGTAAATATGGCCCCTGGGAGCAGGTTGCCTCTACACTTGCGGAAGGGCTGGTACAAAAAGGCTTGGATGTAACCTTGTTTGCCACAGCAGACTCCATCACTGCGGGCAAACTTCGTTATACTGCACCTCGGGGGTATGCCGAGGATCCAGCGCTCGATCCCAAAGTGGAGGAATGCCTGCATATTGCCCAGGTCATGGAAGCGGCAAATGAATTTGACATCATCCACAACCATTTTGATTTTCTTCCACTGACCTATTCAAGGTTAATCCGCACCCCTGTGGTCACCACCATCCATGGCTTTTCCTCACCCAGGATTGTCCCGGTATACAAGCGATATAACCGGACAAGCACCTATATTTCCATCAGCAATGCCGACCGGTCACCGGCGCTCGACTACCTGGCCACGGTTTACAACGGTATTGATACGTCGTTGTTTGATGCGGTCGAGCAGCCGGACGATTACCTGTTGTATTTTGGACGAATACATCCAGAAAAAGGAGCCCACCTCGCTATCGAGGTGGCACAACGGACGGGACGCCGGCTTATCATGGCCGGCTTGGTACAAGATGAGCATTATTTTGACGCCAGCGTATCGCCTCATATAGATGGCCACCAGATTCAATATGTGGGCAATGTCGGTCCGGATGAACGGAACCGCTTATTGGGCAACGCCGCGGTGCTGCTGCACCTGATTGGTTTCGATGAGCCATTCGGCCTGAGCGTCGCCGAAGCCATGCTCTGCGGCACACCGGTAATCGCCATCAATAGGGGCTCCATGCCGGAACTGGTGGTTGACGGCAAAACCGGATTCCTGGTATCCGGCGTGGATGAAGCCGTATCGGCGGTTGCAAGGGTCGGACAATTATCCCGCATGGATTGCTGCCACTGGGCACGATCCATGTTTTCCAGGGAAAAGATGGTGGATAGCTACCTTGACGTTTACCGACACATCTTAGCCAGCTGATTCGCTGCCATTGTCAAGTAGCTTTTCCAACAATTCATCCACATCTACCACCGCATAAGTGGACGCATAGTCCGACATGGCATATGGGACAATCAGCTTTCCTTCGTGGATATAGGCACCGCATGAATACACAACGTTAGGCACATACCCCTCACGCTCTTTCCGATTAGGCACAAGCAATGGTTCTTTCAGACGTCCGATTTCGTGCTCCGGATGCTCCAAATCGAGCAGCAAAGCACCTAACACGTATTCGCGCATGGGCCCGACACCGTGCGTAAGCACAAGCCAGCCGGCCTTCGTTTCCAGCGGAGAGCCACAGTTACCCATTTGCACCAATTCCCAGGGTTCATGTGGCGTCTGGATCAGCTTGGCTTCGCGCCATACATTGACCGTATCGGAGTACGCGATATAATTATTCACCCCATCAATACGGCATAACATGGCATATTTCCCATTAACCTTGCGCGGAAACAACGCCATACCTTTATTCTGGGCAATATATCCATGCAGGGGCATTACCTTAAAGTGACGGAAATCCTTGGTTTCCAGCAGCTTGGGAAGGATGGATATCCCATCATAAGCGGTGTAGGTAGCATAATAAGTAACAGCTCCCTTTTCGCCGATGAAACGGACAAACCTGGCGTCTTCGATGCCGTTTTTCTCGGTATCAGCAATGGGGAAGATAACCCGCTCGCACACCGAAGTATCGGTAGAAAATGTCATCTCATAATGGGATGATGCCAACCACCGCACCTCCTGCAGGAAGGCCAGGTTATCCTGACGGGGCTCCAGCTTTACCTGCACTTCCTTCAATGCATGCTTTAACTCCTCATAGGTAAACGTGTCTTGCAGTTGATCGCTAATAATTTCGTACGCCTCGTCATTACGGTAACCGCTGTCACCCCACATTTCACGCAGCTTACGGAGGAATGATTTTTTATGATAGGTATGGTTTTTTACCTGCTCGGGTACCTCCAGCATTTTCCCCGGAGGCTCCACATCGATATCCATGTTGCTATCGAGTACACCTTGCCTGAACGCAATCGATGAAATATGCCCCTCTCCCGTAGCCCTGAAACTGATAATGATACGCTTCTGGCCCCGCCCAAGTGATGTCTGGTCCGGATGTTCAATGATAGACGGATTGAAAAACGCGGCGGCCTCGATGGAATACTCCATGGTGAAATACGCCCCGATAAGCTGCTTCAGGTGATCAGGCAATTTCGTATGATCAATTTCCATCAACTCCATCACGGGAATCAACCGTGCGAAATGGTTTGCAAATATCTTTTTAAGGCTGCGATGGCGCTTCGAATATTTGCGCAATACCTGACTAAGCACGTCACGCTGCTGTTCATCACTGAGCGCCATCAACGCCATAATCAACCGTTTGGCCCGCTCTTCGCCGGCAAAGAAAAACCTGGCAATGACACGGCTGGAATCTGGCTCAAATATCTTTTCCTTTCTGATTACTGTTACTGGCATGTACTTGTTCGTTATCGCAATTCTCTTGTTGTTGCAACAACAAAAAAAGGATTTTTGTCAGAAAAAATAACATAAAACCAAAGTTTTTTTTAGACATTCGGTCATCGCATTTAAATGATAAAGGCTCATGATACAGCTACTGGCATCCAAAAGCACGAATGGCTTCGACTGGGTTGATTTATCGGCACCGAGCGATGCGGACATCAGGCAGGTAGCCGACCAATATGCGCTGCACGAGGCGTCCATTAAAGACTGCATGCAACCGGACCATTTGCCCAAATACGAACTATTCGACCATTATACGTTTATCATCTTCAGGGTTTTTTCGCCTGACCAGGGTGATGAGGCAGACACCATCCAGGAGCTGACCAATAAGATTGCCATATTTTTCACAGGCGATTACCTCGTCACCGTGCACCGTGCCGAATACAATTTAATTGACACCGTCAAAACTAATCGTATCAATACAGGCAAGTGCACCACGACGCAGCATCTACTCCAGGCATTGATCAGGGAATCGATTCTGACCTTTGAGCGACCGGCATGGCAGCTGTCCGAATCTTTGGATTATTACGAGGAACAAGTGTTTCTGAAACAACCGGAATCGCTGATACTCCGGAATCTGTATTACGTAAAACGCCAGATCGATGTTATCAGAAGGTTGATGCTGCTTTCCTATGAAATCGTTGACAGTATCGATTCAGTGGAGCAAAGCAATGCGTATACCCGTGACCTTCGTGATCTTTACATCCGTACACAGACTATTTTCGACAACCTCTCCGAAAATACAGGCCAGCTATTATCCGTTTATTTTTCGATATCGTCAAAACGCACCAACGAGATAATGCGCGTATTGACTATTTTTTCAGTCTTCTTCATGCCGCTTACCTTCATCGTGGGTGTCTATGGAATGAATTTCAAATTTATGCCTGAGCTCGGATGGCATTACGGTTATCCGGTTACCATAGCGCTTATGGTGGGCATTTCCGCCGGCATCTATTTTTGGTTCAAACGGAAGGGCTGGTTGTGAAGTTTTTGTTTTCGATACCATACCGGCATTTCTTTTTAGCTCGCCGCCGCGCCCAGTGGCCCACCGGATCGCCTTGGGCACTTAGGCCGCTCACCGTTGTTTCGGCGTAGTCGCCACAAAGTCCTTAAGGTAGTAGGGCTCGAAATAAGCAACGTCTTCAAACTGCTTGTCCAGCAATGCCTGGTATGCGCAGCCACTTAAGTAACGTGCCGAATTCCTGAAATGCGGAATCACAGCCACCCGTTCGTTGGCTGCAAACAGCTCCTGAAACTTGTCCGCACCATTCCCAAAGAGAAGGACCCGCTGGCCGACGGGCAATTCGCTGAACGAATGGGTATCGATAATGATGGCGGCGGCGGATTTCAGCGGTTTAAGCCGGTGGTCGTACATCCCTGTATACACCTCCATGCGGCGTGCGTCGACCATCGGGCACAGCCACGCCTTTGGCTCAATCTCTTCCGCATGCTTGGCTGCAAAGCCGGCAGCCATGCCCGCCAAGGTGTCCACGCCGATCAATGGGAGATCCGTTGCATAACACAGCCCTTTCGCAGCGGAAACACCGATGCGTAAACCGGTATAGGACCCCGGCCCTTTACTGACGGCAATTGCCGATAAATCTGCGAACGTCAGACCGGCCTCGCGTAACAACGCTTCTACCAGCAACGTCAGCTGCGACGCATGCACGTTGGGTTCGTCGATATCGCGGAACGCTATCGTGGTCCCATCTCTTGACAGGGCCACCGAGCATACCTGTGTAGCCGTTTCGATTTGCAGAATAAAATGCGTTGGCATATGGCGGCGAAGTTAGTGATTTTTTGTTAATCGGTCATGGGTAGGCGGTGGTCCGGGATTAAGGAACGGGGTCGTGGCCATGCCCTCCCCAAGGATGGCAACGGGCTATCCGTTTGATGGCAAGCCATCCACCTTTAAACGGCCCGTACCTCCGTATCGCTTCTACGGCATACTGCGAGCAAGTAGGGCTATAACGGCATGAAGCACCCAGCATGGGCGACAACAATAGCTGATAGGCTTTAATCAGCACCAAAAAAACGCTTCCGAGTGCTGCCTTGATCATCTTTTCCCAAATGAAACTAACCACGCTCATGACTATCCGGTATATTCCCTTCCGAGAGATGCGCATCCCGAAGTTTCGCCAACGCATCAGCCATCCGCACATGCATCATCGGATAGTCCAGCAACGTTTTACCCACATACTGGATGGCTACAGCCAACCCGTAGGGTTGCTTTTCGAGCGATGGATACAGCAACTGCCCCTTCTGCAGGCGATAAGCCTCCCGCATCCGGCGTTTCAACAGGTTTCGATGCACAGCACGGGAAAAACGGCGTTTTGAAACGGACAACACCACCTGGACCTTGGGGGCCAGCCCCGTCACCCGTATAAACACCACACGGTAAGGATAAATAAAAAAAGAAGAACCATTGTGGAAAAGGCTATCAATCAACCTTTTGCTACACAACCGTTCTTCTTTTGGAAATTGATATGTTTTCATGCTCGATGGCTTACGCGAAACCGGCTGAAGGCTCCGGACGCAAGCGGTCACCGGCAATATCGTGATTAGGCTTTATGGCGGCCTTCGTCCGATACGGTCAGGCGTTTCCTTCCTTTTGCACGCCTTGCGGCTAACACACGGCGACCGTTAGCGCTGCTCATGCGCTCTCTGAATCCATGCTTATTCCTTCTTTTCCGTAGCGACGGCTGAAATGTTCTCTTCATGACGCTTAATATCTATTTTTGTTTATATCCCAAAACGAGAGCGCAAATGTACGGGTTAATAGGATAAATATCAAATTTATCCCACATTTTTTTCCGCTTACCGATCTGTAAAAACCCGTATATTCGCATCATGACAAAAAGGATACTTTGCTGCTTATTGGGTCTGTTCCCGTTAGCTGCCGCAGCCATGCAGCCGGACAGCATCCGCTACCGGATATACGACACACAGGAAAAACGGGAAATCGGATTGCAGGATTTGGCGTCGGCAATCCAACGCGCCGACGTGGTATTCTTCGGTGAAGAGCACAATGATTCGATTGCCCATGTGTTGCAGTATGAACTGCTGGTTGCGCTGAACGAACGATACGCCGGCGTCGCACTTTCCATGGAAATGTTTGTGAGCGATGATCAATTGGTATTGGATGAGTACCTCTCGGGACTCATCACCGAACGCAACCTGCGTAAAGATGCCGTACTATGGAACAATTACGATGATTACCGCCCCATGGTGGAGTATGCAAAGGACCACCACCTGCCTGTCCTGGCGGCAAATGCACCCAGCCGTTACACCAACAGGGTGACCCGCGAGGGACTGGAGAGCTTGTCAGCGCTGGATAAAGCCGCCCGGGCTTTGCTTGCCCCTCTTCCAGTAGATACGCTAACCGGCGCCTATTACCAGAAATTTGCCGGCCTCTTGGGCGGACATGAAGGGATGGGGAACTCAAAAATATATCAAAGCCAAAACCTCTGGGATGCGACCATGGCTTACCGGATCAGCAAAATGGCAAAAAAGAAGTCCGTAAAGAAAATCCTGCACCTTAATGGCCGCTTTCACAGCGACGAGCGGTTAGGAACAGTCGCCCACTTAACGAAATATGCGCCAAAGCTTGCGGTTTTAAACATCTCCTGCTTCCCCCATGAAAGCATCGACCAGCCGGACTGGTCTTCTTTTAGCCATTTGGGCGATTTTGTCATTCTTACCGATCCGGCGGTAGCTAAGACGTTTTGACCCGCAGTGAAAAGCGAGGATTACGGCGATAAGCGATAAGTGTGCAGAAACGCACACCTATCGTGGTTGTTCATCATTATTGCTTTGCCTTCAGCAAATCCCTGATCTCGGTCAACAACAATTCTTCCTTAGTGGGTGCGGGTGGTGCAGCAGGCGCTTCTTCCTTTTCGCGTTTCAGCGAATTGATACCCTTGATAACCATGAAAATACAAAATGCGATGATGATAAATTCAATGACAATATTGATGAAGTTACCAAAATTGATGGCCGTTTCCGCCACCCCGTTGGCTTCGTCCGCCGGCTGGATAACGTATTTCATTTCGGAAAAATCTATTCCTCCGGTTAAGAATCCGATCGGGGGCATGATAATGTCATTCACCAAGGATGTGACAATTTTACCGAAAGCACCACCGATGATTACACCGACTGCAAGGTCTACCACGCTTCCCCGCATGGCAAACTCTTTGAATTCTTTCAACATTCCCATAAATTAAAAGGTTAATTTGTTTTTGTTTTTTCTGAACCCTAAAATGGATATTTTTGGCAAGTAATCAAATTTTTTTTTCATTCATAAATAGCCAAGGCGATAGCATTGCCCTAAAATTAACCATCCAGCATATATTTTTGCTGCTTACGCATTAAATTTAACCTCAGAGATTGATGTATATTAACATTTTAACTTTATATTTGCGATTGTTCGCAACGAAGACATCCTTGCTTATGAAATGACCAAGCGTCATCCGTGTGGCGCCTCTATGACAAACTTTAAATTCACATGACAGAGATATTAATAGCAGATGATCACGGTATCGTTAGGCTGGGCACGTCGATAGTGGTAAAAGAAACCTTGCCCTTAGCAAAAGTCACGCAAGCGGAAGACTTTGACGAAATGATCAAGTTATTATCGGAAAAACAATTCGAACTCCTACTCTTGGACATCAATATGCCAGGAGGGAACAACATAAAGATGGTCGAAAAAGTGTTGACTGTACAGCCAAATATCAAAATCCTGGTCTTTTCATCATACGATGAAACGCTCTACGCGCTGCGTTACCTGCAGGCGGGCGCGGCTGGCTACCTCAACAAAAACACATCGAAAGCCGATTTAAAGGAAGCCTTGCTTGCGGTCATCCAACGTGGCAAGTACATGAGCCCGGAAGTGAGAGAATTATATTACAACACATTGACCATGGGAAAATCTGTCTTGAAGGCAGACAATCCGCTGAATAAACTTTCCAACAGGGAAGTGGATGTAGCCAAGTACTTAGTACAGGGGCTGGGCATCATGGAAGTATCGAAGGCGCTCAGCCTGAGTACGTCAACGGTAAGCACCTACAAAACCCGGATTTTCGAGAAATTACAGGTCGACAACATCGCCGAACTGATCGAGAAATTCCGGTTGCATTCTGGTGTTTAGCCACCCGGGGCGCCCAGCTACCGGATATTATTGCAGCTGGTCGATTGTCTTTACCGGCACATCGTGCGTCCTGCTGGCTACTAAAGGCTTGGCGTTACGATAAGCATAACCAACTGATTCATCCAACGCCCAGAGCATTGGCGACAGAAACCTGACGGTCGCCTGATATCCCTGTATGATAGCCTGCAAATTGCCGGTGTCTTTGGAATTCCGTGCTTCGTTTTCGATTTCGTATGGCCCGTCAAAACCTTTTTCGGCAAGCAACTCCACAAATGCCCGCCAGTCCATGCTATCGGATCCCCCAAAACCGGGCAGCATGGCTTCATAATGGTGCCGATCCCAATCGTTTGAAGGAACCGCCACCCCCGCTTTATCTGCCAGTGCCTGCTCCACAGCCTGCATGGGATACATGCCACCCCAATCGATCCGGGCCTTGGTTTTTAGGTTACGCGTGGTCTTTACATGGATACGGTGAATCCTGGAGATGTCACTCTGTGCAATAACGTCCACGGGGTCTGTATGCTGCCAAATGTCATGTGAAGGGTCATATATTTCGCCGTGCGCTTTGCTCGGAATCAGGGCGTACATCAACTTTCGAGCCGCCAGCACACCGGGCAAATTATTGAAAGTCGTTGTAAAAGACGCCGGCCGCCACCCTTCCATGGGGCAATTTTCGTACAAGATGGTCACCCCCATATCTTCGGCGTACTTAACAATGGGCTCAAACACCCGCTTATATTCATCAAGGTTCTTTTGAAAACCATATTCAGCGACACCGAGCTCATGGTTATATCCGACAAATGTACCCACCTTTATATCGTTTTCGTCGCCTCCGAGCAGATGTGCAATCCGAATCAACTTAAGCAAGTGATTTTGGTTTTTAATCCGTTCCACCGGGTTTCCGCCGATCATGTTTTCGAAAGCGCCCAGCGAGAGCCTTAGTCCGGCCGCGTTGAAATCGTCGATTAACCGCTTGGCTGTATCCAAGGTAAAAAGATCATAATCCAAATGAGTCGCTACATGGTCCTGCCGTGTACCGTCACGCCGGAAAACACACAAGTCAATTCCCTGGACGCCCAACTGCGGAGCGGTTTCAATAAGCTCCGCCAACGACAATTGGTCGAAGGCTGAACTCATGACCCAAATCGGATTATTTAATTTACGAGCCATCATCATATTGTTTGCAGCGATAATACAAAAAAAGTAGCGATCGGAAAATACCAAAATAAAAAAGCCCTGACATCTCAGGGCTTGAATTGAAAGCACTAATGCATATCAAAAAAGTACGCTTACTTTGCGTTTTTCGCATCCTGGATCTCCAAGCGAATTTCTTGAGCCAGGTTTTTAACTTCTTGCAAGCCTTTTCTCACGCGAGTCCCGGCCGCGTTGTTGCCTTTATTGAAGAATTTGTCAGCATCCCCTTCCAGCCCGTCGATTAAGCTCTTAAGCTCATTAAATTTCTGAATACTTGCCATAATAAATACTCCTTTAAGTTTGAATTTAATTAAGTTAATAATCTACAGTGCGTTAAAAGTAGAATCTTTTTTTGGAAAAAAAAACAATAAAACATGCAAAACAGGCTGTAAATGCACTTTTTTTTCCACATCTCACGAAACAACAGCTATATGTTCCGCGCAAACAAAACACAAACTACTGATATACAGCAAATTACAACCGAATCGCCTATCAACAAAATAAAGAGCCCGAGCCGGCTTTTTTAGCGTGTTATAGCCCACTGGTCGCTATTTTCGATGCTACGCCTATTCCGATGGCAAGGAAACCGTCTGTTTGTAATAGCCGGTCTGTAATTTTTCGCTAACTGCGGTGAACGCTTCCAACGTATAGTTGACATCCTCCAGCGTATGCATCGCGGTAGGGATAAGCCGCAACTCGATTAACCCTTTGGGGATAACAGGGTATACAACAATGGAGCAAAATATGCCATGCGTTTCGCGCAGATCCCGGGTAAGCGCCGTAGCTTCGTTGAGATCACCCTTAAGGAACACGGGTGTGACCATGGTATTGGTCGTCCCGATGTCAAACCCTCGCTCACGTAATCCATTCTGCAACGTGCGGGCCACATTCCACAGCCTTTCCCTGAGTTCGGGACTATTTTTCAATAGCTCAAAGCGTTTTTTCAACCCGATAACCATGGGCATAGGCAGCGATTTGGCAAACGTCTGGGAGCGCATATTATAGCGCAGGTAGGTGACCACTTCCTTCGTTGAGGCCACAAATGCGCCGATACCGGCCATGGATTTAGCGAAGGTCCCGAAATAGATATCAATATCGTCAATGCAGTCCTGCTCTTCATGCGTACCTGCGCCCGTCGGCCCCATGGTACCGAAGCCGTGAGCATCATCAACGAGCATCCTGAAACCGTACAGCTTTTTTAAGGCAGCGATTTCTTTCAATTGCCCTTGGATGCCGGACATGCCGAACACACCTTCGGTGATTAACAACACTGAACCGCCATTGGCGCGCGCCAATTTGGTCGCCCGTATCAACTGTTTTTCACAGCTTTCGATATCGTTATGCCGATAGACGAATCGCTTGCCCATATGCAAGCGCACACCGTCTACAATACAAGCATGGGATTCCGCATCATAGACCACCACATCATTACGGTCTAATAGTGCGTCGATGATGGAAACCATTCCTTGATACCCATAATTGAGCAAAAAAGCATCTTCTTTGCCGACAAAGGTGGCGAGATCCTGTTCCAGTTCTTCATGATACGAGCTATTTCCGGACATCATCCGGGCTCCCATGGGATAGGCCATGCCAAAGTCAGCGGCGGCTTTCGCATCCACTTCCCGGACTTCGGGATGATTGGCTAACCCTAAATAATTATTGAGACTCCAAACGAGATGCTCCTTCCCATTAAATAGCATACGGGGCGCGATATCGCCTTCAAGTTTAGGAAATGAAAAATAGCCGTGTGACCACTCATAGTGCTGGCCAATTGGCCCGAAATTTTTCGCAATTTTATCAAATAAGTCCAATACCTGTCTATTAATAAATTGTACAAAAATTGTTGCAAAGATAAACTTTAAATCAAAAGCTGCCAACTTGCTCTGGTTATTTGCCGCGTCTGGCAGCGTGTTTTGTCTGTGCAGGGTTACATCGCATCTATACAAAAAAACTGTTTGGCTTGATTCTGCTAAATCCTCACCAAACAGTTGTACGTATTAGATAGGCAGACGAAAATGCGTTAATCTACATTATCGTGCAGAAATGAATTGTTTGGTCTGATTTCAGTGATGCCCTCCTCGGTAGATAGCGTAAACCGCGACACCTGCGATTCGGATGAGTGCGGTACATCATCCAATGCCAGTTGTTTGCGCCGATATGCGGGCTCGGATTCCAGTTCTTGCAGGCCATTGGCCGACTTCAATTTCAAACTCAGTTGTTTCAGCCGGAAAATCCGATCTTTGACCGTCAACAGTTCTTTCTCTACCTCTTCCGGTGTCCTATGGTCGTTGGCTTGATAACCTTGTTCCGGGGATCTCGCCACATTATCCAGTTTTTCTTTATACGCCTCCGGCTCGGGGTCCGGCTCACGGATTTCGTCGTTCCTGGTCGGCAGTTCGAAGTGGAACGGCGAAGGGGTCACTTTCACTTCAAATCCATCCGCTGCCTGTTCGTCTTCATTGGCCTGCTCATTCTGGGGAGTCAGCGTATGACGAATGATGCCGTCTTTATCCGGTGTGCTGTTCCGCAATTGAGGTTTCGAAGAAGAAGGCGAAGGCGCGCTGAACAAGTCTACCTGCTGCGTCACCGGCCGTATCGTGGGCTCTTCGGTCACAGCGGGCTTGGCGGCTACAGGCGCCGGATCCGCGACTCCTTTATCTTTTTGCACAAACTGATTAATTGGCTTGACATAAGGAGCCTTCGGCTCTTCAGGAGTCAGCGGTATTTCAATCCGCTCATTTTCTTTCTCTTTCTTGCGCTCCTCGGAAGTCTGAAATCCGGTGGCAATAATGGTTACGGACAATTCATTTTCCAGTGATTCATTAATACAATTGCCCCAAATCAAGTCAGCGGATAAACCAGCCTTTTCCTGGATGTAATCGGTGATAATGGTCACTTCATCCATCGTCACCTCTTGTTTGCCCGATGTGATATTAAGCAATATATAACGTGCACCCTCAATCTCATTATCTTTGAGCAACGGCGAAGCAAGCGCCCCCTCTACCGCGCGTAGTGCGCGTTGTTCGCCTTCTGCCACCGCATTGCCCATGATCGCAACACCGCTGTCATTCATTACGGTGCGTACGTCCTTGAAATCCACATTGACATAACCGGGTATCGTAATGATCTCGGCTATACCCTTGGCCGCGGTGGTGAGGATATCGTCAGCCTTGGCAAAAGCCGCCGTCATGGTCAGGTTGCCAAAGATATCGCGAAGGCGATCATTCGAAATCACCAAATACGAGTCTACGTATTTCTTTAATTCGCCCAACCCTTCTTCGGCCTGCATCCGCCGTCTTTTGCCTTCAAAAGCAAACGGCGTGGTCACAATGGCCACGGTAAGAATGCCCAACTCCTTTGCAGCCTTAGCCAGCACCGGGCTTGCACCGGTTCCCGTGCCGCCTCCCATCCCGGCAGTGATAAACAGCATCTTGGTATTCGAGCCCAACATGCGTTTGATATCTTCAATGCTCTCAATGGCCGAATTTTCACCTACCGTCGGGTCTGCACCTGCCCCCATGCCTTCGGTAAGGCTTGCACCCAACTGTACTTTATTAGGAATCGGGCTTAATTCGAGTGCCTGCGCATCCGTGTTGCACACGATGAAATCCACGCCACTGATACCTTGCTTATACATGTGGTTGACAGCATTACCACCACCACCACCTACGCCAATTACCTTGATAATTGCCGATTGTTCCTTTAACATTTCAAACTTAAAAGACATATCTCAATCGTATTTTGCTCCAACTGAGCGTGATACAAAAACCATTTCGACCCGCTAATCGTAGTGTAATAATAGCACTTTTTACACAATAGTTTTCCACAACTGTTAACAATGTGGAAAAAACAGCTGTTGTTGAAAACTATTTCTTGCCCAAGTAGGTTTCATCGTCAATTTCATTGCCATCTTTGATGATGTCTTTGAACCATTTGAAGAAACCTTTTTCTTTGTAACCCTTCTCGGTAATGTCTTTTACTGATAGCGGAGCGCTTGTTTTTTCGTTCATTTCGGCCTGTTCCTCTTCCGCTTGGATGCCCTTGATCAGCAAGCCGATACCGGTGGCATATAACGGGCTTTTCAATTCATCGTAGATGTTCTTTGGAAGCACTTCGTTTTTGGCTAAGTGTTCGTTGGGGAATCCCACCCGGCAATCGATACCGGTGATGTATTCAACCAACTGTACCAAATGCTTCAATTGGGCCCCGCCGCCAGTAATTACAATACCGCCGATTAGTTTATTTTCATAACCTGAGGATTTGATCTCATAATATACATGTTCGATAATCTCTTCCATCCTCGCCTGGATGATGTAAGCAAGATTCTTAACCGAGATTTCCTTGGGCTCACGCCCTCGCAGCCCGGGCACACAGATGACTTCGTTTTCCTTGTTTTCATCGGCAAGGGCTGAACCGAAACGGATTTTCAGCAATTCAGCTTGGTTGCGCAGTACTGAGCAGCCTTGTTTGATATCTTCCGTGACAATATTGCCTCCCAGCGGGATAACTGCCGTATGTCGGATAATCCCTTCGTGGAAGATGGCTACGTCGGTGGTTCCGCCGCCGATATCGACAAGCACCACCCCCGCGTCTTTGTCGGCTTCGTCAAGCACCGCTTCTGAGGATGCCAAAGGCTCAAGGATGAGATCCTGCACTTCCAATGACGCATTATCGATGCACTTTTTGATGTTTTTGACGGCGCTTACATGACCTGAAATGATATGGAAGTTGGCTTCCATCCGCCGTCCCGCCATCCCGATAGGGTCTTTGATGCCCGGTTCGTTATCAATCGTGAATTCCTGCGGAAGGACATGGATAATTTCCTCGCCCGGAGGAAGCACAAGTTTATACATGTCTTCGATGAGCCGTTCGATATCCAGTCGGCTGATTTCATTGTCGTCTTTTCGTGTCAGGATACCCCGGTGCTGGATGCTTTTGATGTGCTGGCCAGCTATTCCGACATTGACAACCTTGATATCCACGTTGGATTGCGCACTGGCTTCTTCGACCGCCTGCATGATGCTATTCACCGTCTTCTGGATGTTAGCCACTACGCCCCTGCTTACTCCCGATGATTCGGCTTTACCTACCCCAAGAATCTCTATTTTTTTGGCACCACTCCGTCTCCCCACGGTAACACATATTTTCGTAGTTCCGATATCAAGCCCCACGACGATAGGCGAGTCTCTTTCTGTTGTTATTTTTGTCTTCATAACTATTGTGTATTGATGCTATTTGTTGTATGATGATATGTAGAATCCTGCGTGACCATTAAATCTTCGGGTTTGAACCGCTCGTCTCGTTCGCAAACAATCTGACCGGCAAATTTCAGGTTCACCGACTTATAGGCCTCGATGCCTGTCTTCGGCACAATCTTTTTATAAAACAGCATGAGTTTTTCGAACTTGCGATCGAGCGAATCGGCGTTGCCCAATATAATCTGCTGGCTCCCCACTCGTGGCACCAATTCGATATCCTGATATTCGTTGACATACAACTGCACGACTTGGCTGCTCCATACGCTATCTGCACGGATAAACTGCGCGGTTTTGAAAATGTCTTTTACCAGTTGGCTCTCGATGGTGTCAAGCGTGCCGTTGTACGGCTCAGTGATGTACCCGTTTACGACAGGCACACGCGGCACATATTTCAGCGACACGGGCATTTTATGCCCCTGACTGTCGATATAAAAGTCAAGCCCCTTATTATTGATTACACGTACCACCGCTTCCCGTTGCACGATCCGTACGGTAAGCAGCCCGTCCATATCAATGGTTACCATGGCCGAAAACACAAAGGGGATCTGACGCAAATCCTTTTCCATTTCATGGGTCGGGAGCGCTTCCAACGTACGGCCCTGAAGCTCGCCATACTTCTCCACAAGCATGGCGACGATGTCTTTCTGTTCGACAAACGACTCATCGCCCAGCACCACGACATGCACATCCGTGCAAGCTTGCTCACTGCTCTTTTTGTTGATAAAACCCATGAGCGTGACGAGCCCCGTCAGTGCTATGAGCGCTACCACACTATACAGCAGCCGCTGCCAAAAAATCCGGTTTGACAACTGTTTAAGCATGTTCCAAAATCGACTTCAACGGTTTCACCAACAAATCAATATCGCCCGCGCCCATGGTCACCAACAGCTCGGGACGATGCGCACGTACATAATCCTTTACGTCGTCTGCACTGACAATACGCTTATCTTCCGACACCACCTTGCCGAGCAACATCGGTGCATCCACCCCATCTATGGGAAGTTCCCGCGCAGGATAAATATCCATCAGCAACAACGTATCAGCCATGGCCAATACCGCAGCAAATTCATCGGCAAAATCGCGGGTACGGGTATACAAGTGCGGCTGAAAGACCGCCGTAAGTTTCTTGGTGGGATAAAGCTGTTTCACGGCAGACAGAAACGCCCGCAGCTCTTCGGGATGATGGGCATAGTCGTCGATGTATACGCTATGGTCCGCTTTTACAATGTATTCAAAACGGCGTTTCACACCGGCGAATGAAGACAACGCACGCCGGATATCAGCTGCCGCAATGCCCAGTTGCCGGGCGATGGTAATGGCAGCCACGGCATTTTCAATGTTGTGTTTTCCGGGCACGCCAAGGTGCAGGCCGCCCATCCTTCCTCCACTCCAGACATAATCAAAGAAGAACGCACCGTCTACGATATGGATATTTTCGGCATAAACATCGGCAGGACCGTCTGCCGCATAGCGGATCGTTGCTTCAAACGGCAACCCTGCTTTCACGATGGCAGTACCGCCTGCCTGCAATTGGTGCAGGAATAAATTGAAGGACTCCTCAAGGTGTGCCTTATCCCCGTAAATGTCAAGGTGGTCCGCATCAGCCGAAGTCACTACCGCCACATCGGGATGTAATGTCAAGAAAGACCTGTCATACTCATCTGCTTCTACGACGACCACATCATTTTCCGAAAAAAGTACGTTGCTGTTGTAATTGGTGCTGATCCCCCCCAGGAATGCCGAACAATCATAGCCGCTATCCTTAAGCAGGTGGGCAACAAGTGTGGATGTAGTGGTCTTGCCGTGCGTTCCGGCCACGGCAATAGTAAACCTGCTCCGGCTGATAAACCCGAGTACCTGCGAACGTTTATACAACGTATGGCCAAGCCGCTGAAACTGGTTAAGAATATCCAATCCACCAGGCACCGCCGGTGTATAAATGATAAGTGTATGTTCGCCTGCGGTCTTAAACGCATCAGCGACCAAATCGAAATCATCCAAATAAATCACCGGGATACCTTCAGCACCCAATTGCACAGTCAATGCCGTTTCCGTTTTATCATAACCTGCCACCAAGCATCCCAAATGACGGAAATAACGCGCCAGGGCGCTCATGCCGATACCGCCAACCCCGATAAGATATACCTGCTTGATGTTATCTATGTTCATGTTATTTTAGTATTGTTTAGCGACCACTTGATTCGTTCGCTGCTCATGTCATGCTTCATTCCCCTGCCAGTTTCAACACTTCCCTGGCTATAATTTCATCTGCGTCCCATATGGCCAGTTTACCGATATTTGCTCGCAACACCTTGATGCGCTTCTCATCGTCGAGCAACGCCAATGCGGTATCCACCAACTTTTGGGGAGCCTCCATATCGCTCACCATTAAAGCGGCATCCTTGTCGACCAAGGCCATTGCGTTCTTTGTCTGATGATCTTCAGCAACATTAGGCGACGGTACCAGAATAGCGGGCTTACCTACTGCGCACAATTCGGCAATGGTACCGGCTCCAGCTCTGGCGATAATGACATCTGCCGCCGCATAAGCAAGATCCATCCGGTGGAGAAAAGCCGTCAGCTTCACGCCTTCATGGCCATTGCCGAGCGCTTCGCGAAGTTCATCATAGTAATAGCCGCCGCATTGCCAAATAAGCTGTACATCTGCGGCTGCCAACCTATCCAATCCGTCGCGCATGCACGTATTTAATGTACGCGCCCCCAAGCTTCCGCCCGTCAATAAGATGGTTTTTTTATGCGGCGAGAGACTCAGCAATTCCGCCGCTTCAAACCGTTTATTCCGGATATCCACTGACTCGCGCCGAATGGGATTTCCGGTCAGCAGGATCTTTGACTTCGGAAAAAACCTATCCATGCCTTCAAATGCGACGCATATCTTATCCACTTTCGCACCCAGGCGCTTATTAGTAATACCAGCGTATGAATTCTGCTCTTGAATCAGGCAAGGGATACCCATTTGCACAGCCGTATGCAGCAACGGACCAGATGCATATCCGCCTACCCCCACGGCGACGTCGGGTTTGAAATCATGGAGAATCTGCCGGGCTTTACGGATGCTTTTGTACAACTTAAACGGCAAGATTAGGTTTTTCCAGAACGACTTCCTATTGATTCCCTGAATATCCAAGCCGATGATCTCATATCCTGCAGCCGGCACCTTGTCCATCTCCATCTTGCCCTCGGCTCCTACAAACAGCAGTTCGGTGTCGGGCGCCAAACGTTTCAGCGCATTAGCAATCGCTATAGCCGGAAAGATATGCCCTCCCGTGCCGCCTCCGCTGATGATGATCCGTTTTGTCTTGATACCCGCCATAATGCTGTTTGATTAATGATGTTGGCCGTGCGTTATTCCATGACTGGAATCTCGCCAACAATGACCTTTTTATTTCGTTCTGCGACTACTTTTCCCTTCATCTCATCAATATTCCGACTCACACTTAATATAATACCGAAAGCTACACTAGTAAACAAGATAGACGTTCCGCCCATACTTACAAGCGGCAACGGGATACCGGTCACGGGACCGAGACCTACCGCAACCGCCATGTTTCCAAGTGCCTGCAAAGTAAGGCTGAAGCCCAGGCCCGCTGCAAGCAGCGCTCCGAACGCCTTGGGACTGAGGGTCACAATACGGATACATCGAAACATGAGCGCCACATACAAACAAACCAGCACAACGCCGCCAATAGTACCGTATTCCTCGACGATAATGGCAAAAATGAAATCCGAATAAGGGTGCGGCAGTACATTGCGCTGCGTGCTGTTGCCCGGCCCTTTTCCAAACAATCCACCCGAAGCGATGGCAATCTTGGCATGATCGGACTGGAAAGACTTATCGTCATCAGCAGCTTCGCCACTTAGATAGGTTTCGACACGCGACATATAGGTCTGCCGGCGCGGCCCGAGGGCCACAATCAAAATGAGCAGCACAAAAACTCCCGAACACACGTAAAAAATCTGCTTGATACTGATTCGGCCGATGATCAATAACAATACACTTACGCCAAACAGCAACAGCGCCGTTGAGAGGTTCGCAGGCGCTATAAGCGCGAAGATTAAGCAAACGGCCCCCATAATGGGCAAAAACGCTTTCTTCACGTCCTTGATATTTTCTTGCTTGCGCGTCAGCGTCCGCGCAAGGAAAGTAATCAATGCCAGTTTCGCCAAATCGGAGGTCTGAAACGTCTGATTGATAACCGGAATCGTCACCCATCGATTGGCCTCATTGATGGTATTCCCAAAGATCAAGGTATACAACAACAACGGGATGGTAATCGCCATCAAAATCTTTGAGATCCCAGCGTACCACCGGTAGTCCAGCAAATGCGAAATGTACATCAACGCAAAGCCGCCGAAAATAAGCAGTGTATGCTTGATAAGGTATACTTCCGTACCCTTGCCTTCTTTATAGGCCAACGTACCCACCGAACTGTACACCGCAAGCAACGACCATACGGACAATACGATAATGATAATCCATAGCCATCGGTCACCCTTTAATTTTGAAAATGCTTGTTCCATTTCTTAACCCTATTAATTTGGTATCGTTTCACCGATCACCGGTTACTGATCACAAATCCATCACGGCTTCTTTAAACTGATTGCCACGGTCTTCAAAATTCTTGAACCAGTCAAAGCTTGCACAAGCGGGCGAGAGCAGTACGGTATCGCCCTTTTGTGCCAGATGCGAAGCGATTTCCACCGCATCGCGCATGCTGGAGCTATTTACGATAATCCGTGCATCATCTTCCAGCGAATCGTATATCCGTGAGTTGTCTTTCCCAATACACACAATTGCCCGAACCTTGGTCCGCACCAAATCCCGCAGCATTTCATAATCGTTGCCCTTATCCACGCCACCCATAATCAACACGATCTGTGGAGCCAGGCTTTCCAGCGCATACCACACGGCATTGACGTTGGTCGCCTTGGAATCATTAATGTAGTTGACACCCGCGATACAGGCCACGAACTCCAGGCGGTGTGGGATATTTTTGAACGACCCCATGCTCTCCTTCATCGAAGCGTTGCGGAGTTCCTGTACTTTGGCTACCAAACCGGAAGCCATGTTGTTGTAAATGTTGTGTTTACCCTGAAGGGAAAGTTCATTAATATCCATTGTAAATAGTTCTTGTTGTGGTACGTTAATCACTAATTCGTTTTTCTCATCCAAGTAAGCCCCTGGCACGACCTTTTCGGTAAGGCTGAACGGCAACGTCATTGCCGCGGGTTGGTGGCGTTCCAGTCCGGCTTTGGTAATCGGATCATCCAGGCAGTAGATAAAGTGGTCTTCGGGCCGTTGGTTGCGGATAATACGGAACTTGGAATCCACGTAGTTTTCCAGCTTGTGATCATACCGATCCAGGTGATCCGGTGTGATGTTCAGCAGCACGGCGATATCCGCCCGGAAGTGTTCCATATCGTCCAGCATAAAGCTACTCAACTCCAAGACGTAATAATCATATTGCTCGTTGGCGACCTGCAAAGCAAAACTACGCCCGATATTGCCCGCCAAGCCGACGTTGAGCCCACCTTGCCGGAGGATATGCCAGGTAAGCATCGTGGTCGTCGATTTGCCATTCGAACCGGTAATGCATATCAGCTTGGCATCCGTATATTGAGCGGCGAATTCTATCTCCGCTATCACGGGTATCCCCCTGTCCTTAAGCTGCTGTACGATCGGCGCGGTGTTGGGTATACCTGGGCTTTTAATGACCAAGTCCGCCGCCAGTATTTGCGCTTCGCTGTGCTGGCCTTCCTCATAAGCCAGCTGCGCCTCCTCCAATTGTTTTTTATATTGGTCGGCAATGCGCCCGACATCAGACACCCACACATCAAAGCCCTTCTTTTGGGCCAATACAGCCGTTCCAACACCGCTTTCCCCGGCACCGAGTACCACGAGTTTGCCCTGTTGCGGATAATGATATGCAGGTATAATTGCCATTGACTTGTTTCTGTTTTTACCTTACTTTCAATGTCACAATCGTTAAAATCGCCAAGATAACGCCCACAATCCAAAACCGCGTAACGATTTTCGCTTCGTGGTATCCTTTTTTCTGATAGTGGTGGTGCAAAGGCGACATCTTGAAAATCCGCCGTCCTTCCCCGTATTTCCGTTTGGTATACTTAAAGTAAGAAACCTGCAGGATGACCGAGACAAGCTCGATAAGGAATACACCACAGAGAATAGGAATCAACAATTCCTTCCGGATAAGTACGGCGAATGCCGCAATAATCCCCCCGATTGTCAAACTGCCCGTATCGCCCATGAATACTTGCGCAGGGTATGAGTTATACCACAGGAATCCCGTGCATGCACCTACAAAAGCTCCGGCAAAAATCACCAGCTCACCCGAATTGGGTATATACATGATATTCAGGTAATCTGAAAAAATCACGTTGCCCGACACATATGCCAAAATGGCCAGTGTACCACCAATGGTAGCCGACGTGCCCGTAGCGAGCCCATCGATACCATCGGTGATATTGGCGCCGTTGGATACGGCGGTTACAATAAAAACAACAAATACTAAAAAAACGATAAAGGTAACTGTAGGGCCATTGAGGTTGAATATACTAAGCACTTTGGCGTAGTCAAATTCGTTATTTTTGTAAAAAGGGATATTTGTTTTCGTCGATTTGACGCCCCTCGTATAAAATTTTCGACCTGTGTCTTCCTGCACCTGTACCTGCACCTCGCTGTTGGGTGTTGGATTTGCGACTTTTTCACGAACGACAATATCGGGGTGGAAATGCATGGTGCAGGCTATAATTGCACCCAATCCAACCTGACCGACGATTTTGAACCGTCCGGCCAAGCCTTCTTTATTTTTCCGGAATACCTTGATGTAATCGTCCACGAAACCAATTGTCCCCATCCATACTGTCGTGACCAGCATCAGAATAACATAGATGTTTTCCAATTTGGCAAACAATAAGGTGGGCAACATAATGCCGGCGATGATAATCAACCCGCCCATCGTGGGTGTACCCTGCTTTTGCTTTTCGCCTTCCAACCCGAGATCCCGGATAGTCTCCCCGACCTGCCTGGCTCGCAAAATGCGAATCAGCCGACTGCCGTAACCGGTAGTGACCACCAACGACACAATAACCGCCATAGCCGTACGGAACGAGATATACTGGAATAATCCCGATCCGGGAATGTGTGTATGTTCTTCTATCCAAGTAAATAAATAATATAACATATCGCGTGTTATTGTTCGTTAAACGCACCGACTAAAACCGCCTTATCATCAAAGTCATAGCGTTGCCCCTTAATTTCCTGATATTTTTCGTGCCCCTTGCCCGCGACCAATACGATATCGCCGGGTTGGGCCAGATGGCACGCCGCGCGTATCGCTTCGCGGCGGTCAGCAATGGAAAAAACGTTGCGTTTTTTGTCTTGGGGGATACCGCTTTCCATATCCTGGATGATCTGCATAGGGTCCTCCGTGCGCGGATTGTCCGATGTGATAACCACTTTATCACTGTACTTCACCGCGACAGCTGCCATCACCGGCCGCTTTGCTTTGTCCCTGTCGCCACCGCACCCGAGCACGGTGATGATATGTACCTTGTTCTTGCGCAAATCCCCGATGGTCTCCAGCACGTTCTGTACCGCATCCGGCGTGTGCGCGTAGTCCACAATACCAATAACCCCGTTTTTGGAAATGGTGGTATCAAACCGGCCTTCCGCCCCGGTAATGTTACTAAGTGCGGTAAGTATTTTCATCGTCTCCTGTTCCAGCAGTATGGCCGCTCCATATACGGCCAAGATGTTGTAGGCATTGAAATTACCGACCAACTTCACCCATACCTCCTGACCATCGAGATAAAGCAGCATGCCGTCAAAGTGGCTTTCGATTACCTTAGCCTTGAAATCGGCCATGTGTTTAAGCCCGTACGTCTTTTTATGCGCAAACGTATTTTGGAGCATCACCGCGCCATGTTTGTCGTCAGCATTGGAAAGCGCAAAAGCAAACCGATCAAGGCCGTCAAAAAACGTCTTTTTGGCCTTAATATACTCGTCAAATGTCTTGTGGAAATCCAGGTGATCGTGCGTAATGTTGGAAAAGATTCCTCCGGCAAAATTTAACCCGGCTATCCGCTGCTGTACAATTGCATGCGAGCTTACTTCCATAAAGCAATAGTCGCATCCGGCGTCGACCATCTCATGCAAAAGTTTGTTCAAGGCCAACGGATCCGGCGTGGTATGCGTTGCAGCTACCACGCGGTCGCCTACAAGATTATGTACAGTGGAAAGCAACCCCACCTCGTATCCCAGTTTACGGAACAGTTTATAAAGTAAGGTGACTATCGTGGTTTTCCCATTGGTACCGGTTACCCCCACAAGGCGCAATTTCCTGGAAGGATTTCCAAAATAATTGGATGCCGAAACGCCCAGTGCAAAAGCGCTATCATCGACCTGCACATAGGTAATATCGTCCTTTGTTATTTCGGGCAATTGTTCGCAGAGCACTACGGTCGCCCCTTGGTTTATGGCCGCATCAATATACTGATGTCCATCCGTATGCAGCCCTGCGACCGCCACAAACATACCATTGGGCATCACCTTGCGTGAATCAAAATTCAGGTCAGAAACGGCCACGTTTAAATTACCGATGACCTGACGCACCGGAATTCCATGAAGTATGTCTTTCAGCTCAATCATTTCAGCTCAATCAATACCGATGCGCCCATCTTTACTTTTTGCCCCGCGGGCAACGATTGCGCGATTACTTTTCCCTTACCTTTTACCTTGGTTCGATAGCCCGAGTTTTCAAGGGCATAGAGGGCATCGATAAGCCCCATACCTGTGACATCCGGCACGATTCCCTCCTTAATCTCTTCATCCGAAAACGAAATACCTTTCACCGTATCGATATGCTGCATTGGCTCCGCAGACGCATAGGTGGTCTTGACTCCCAGTGCATTGAAGACGCGCAATGTAGCGGCTTTTGATCCCTTAAGCGAGGGAGGAGGTTCGGTATTTCCCACGAACCGCATCCGTTCGAAATCCTGATGCAGGTTGAGATCATTTGCATAAACCATATCTGCCAGTTCACGGAATACCGGCCCGGCTATGGAGGCCCCATAATATCCATTGCGCGGATTCCGAATGACAACAATCATGGAATATTTCGGGTTGTCTGCCGGGAAGTAACCTGCAAACGACGACTGGTACCGGCGATTGGCATATCCGGCAGCGCCATCGGCCATCTGTGCAGTACCGGTTTTTCCGGCAGTGGCAAATTGCGGATTGCGCAACCGCTTGCCCGTGCCTTCAACCATGACACCTTCCAGCATGGCGCGCAGTTTGCCAATTGTTTGCTCGGACGCTATCCGTTCTTCAATGACCCGCGTTTCAAACCGTTCAACCGTATTGCCCAGGTGCCGGATTTCCTTCACAAACAGCGGAGCCACCATCTTGCCATTGTTGGCAACGGCATTATACAACGTAAGCATCTGCAGCGGTGTCATCTTCAACTCATATCCGTACGCCATCTGTGGCAATGACAGCCCGCTCCAGCTCTTACTGCTGGGTGTTTTGATCAACGGATTGCCCTCTCCGGGAATTTGCAAACCAAGTGGCTCGTTGAGGTGCAACGCGTGCAGGCGCTTGGTAAATGCTGCCGGATTTTCCCGGTAATGTGTATTGATAATTTTCGTGATGGCTACGTTGGAAGAAACCTCGAAAGCTTTCTTCACCGTCACCGTACCGTATGCATGGGTATCCCTGATGGTATGGCGGTGTACCTGATACGTACCGTTGCCGGTTTCTATGACCGTGTTCGTGTCTATCTTTCCATCCTCCAATGCCACGAGGTATGAAGCCAGCTTGAACGTCGAGCCCGGCTCGGCACTTTGTGCAATGGCATAATTGAATTTTTCGCGGTAGACGCCGTCTGCATCTTTCGTAAAATTGGCTACGGCCCGAATTTCGCCTGTCGCCACCTCCATCAGTATCACACAACCATTGTCCGCATTACTGGCGATGAGCTGTTTTTCCAATGCCCGCTGGGCCATGTCCTGCATGTTGACGTCAATGGTCGATATGATGTCTGCACCATCCACCGGTGCGACTTCAATTTCGCGATTTACCGGCATCCATACACCACCGGCAATGCGTTGAACCAAACGCTTGCCGCTCTTACCGTCAATATATTCGCCATAGGCGCCCTCCAGACCCACGTGCACATTTTCCGCAGGTATCTTATATCCGATCGTCCGCGCGGCCAGATTCGTAAATGGAAGTATCCGCTTGTTCTTACGCTCGGCTATCAACCCCCCTTTATATTTGCCGAGGTTAAAAATCGGAAACTCCATGATTTGTTTTAACGCTTGATGACCGACATTGCGTTTGAGCAAGTAATACCGATTTTTGCGCTTGCGTGCCTCCTTGAGCAAACGTGAATATTGGGCTGAAGATTTATCGTTAAAAAATGCGGAAAGCTTAGCAGCCAATGAATCCACTTTGGAGTAAAACACCTCATCTGATTCAATACCCGGAGCCAGCAAATCCATCCGCAAATCATATTCCGGTATAGACGTAGCCAATAAGCTGCCATCGTTTGAGAAAATATTGCCCCGCACGGCTTCAACATCCACATAACGCGTGGAAAGGCTATCGGCCATCTCCCGCCACTCAGCCCCTTCTACATATTGCAGATGAAAAAGCTTGGCCAACACCGCTATCGCAATAAGGACAATCAGCCCAAAAGACAAATATACCCTAAGCAGTATGTCGGTCCTGATGTTCATGCCACGTATATTATATTAAATACTTTTTCTATTTTTTTGATTTTACAACGACTATTTTTTTTGGCGGTTCCGTCCGCTCTTTCAAGCCAATGCTATCGGCCCGTTTGGCAATTTCCGTTTGGGTCGTCAGCTTCATCAGATCCGCCGAAAGCGATTTGTAATCCCAGTTCATTTCTTTCACTTCACGGCCCAAGCGATCAATTTCCCGAACGGTGCGTTCCGCATAATGCCGGTTGGCGATGTAAATGATCGCCAGTAGCCCAACGAATGCGATAAAAGGGATATAACCGACAAACGCCGAAGATGAAAACCGATCGGAAGCAAAGAGCGACTGAAAAAAGGTACGCGTGGCGTCCGCCTTTTCCTCCACAGTTTCCTGTAATTCGGCCTGCTGTTCATCACTCAACGGCTGCTGTTTGTACGCATTTCTTACCATAGTCAATTCATCTGAAATCAGCTGTCTAAAGTCCGGAACTCATTAACTTTTTCCGCCACCCTTAATTTTGCACTTCGTGCCCGATTATTGCGGCTTACCTCTTCTTCACTTGCGGTAAACGCTTTGCGGCTGATAACCTTGAACGGTTTAATCTCATTGCCAAAAAAATCCTTATCGACCTCACCCCTGAATTTCCCCTTCGCCATAAAGTTCTTCACCAACCGGTCTTCCAGCGAGTGGTATGACATGACCGCCAGCCGCCCACCCGGTTTTAAGACGGATACGCTCTGTTGAAGGAACTCCTGTAACGCATCCAATTCCTTATTGACCTCAATACGCAATGCCTGGAACAACTGAGCATAGTATTTATGCTCCTTGCCGCGGGGCACCACAACTTTTACAACCGTCTTCAATTCGCCAACTGTACGGATTGGCTGCGTAATACGCGCCGTAGCGATGACCTTCGCGAGCGTCCGTGCGTTCTGCAATTCGCCATACATGCCAAAAATACGATGCAGTTCGGCTTCCGGATAGGCATTGAGCACCTGCTTGGCGTCCAATTCGCCTGTCTGGTCCATACGCATGTCCAGCTCCGCGTCAAACCGCGTCGAGAAGCCTCGCGCTGCATCGTCAAACTGATGCGAGGACACGCCTAAATCGGCCAAGATACCGTCTACCTCCTTCACGCCATGAAGCCGCAGGTTGTTTTTTAAAAATCTAAAATTCTGATGGATAAGCACAAACCGCTCATCATCTATGACGTTTCGCAACGCATCGGGGTCCTGATCAAAAGCAAACAACCGCCCCTTTTCCTTCAGGTGTTTTAACAACTCCCTGGAATGTCCCCCGCCCCCAAAAGTCACATCCACATAAATCCCTTCAGGCTTAATCGCCAATGCATCCATGCATTCGCGCAACATCACCGGCACGTGGTATGCGTCATTCATCGTCATCGTCAGCCAAGTTATCATCCCCCATTACTGCTTCTGCCAGTTCGGCGAAGTCATCATCCTCACCATCCTCCCACAACTTATCATACGCTTCTTTAGACCATACCTCAATCTTACTAAACTGACACAGGAGTTTGACATCCGTCTCAATACCTCCGTATTCAAGCAAGGATTTGGGCAGCAGCAAGCGCCCTGCCGAATCGAGCGTTAATTCAGTGGCACCCCGGGTAAAATCGCGAATAAACTTCCTGTTCCTTGCCACATATTGATTTAACTTGGCCAGCTTACGCGTAATCTTATCCCACTCACTCCTTGGGTAAAGCACGAGGTTTTTCTCGAAACCACGACTGACAACAAGCCCATCACGCTCGACATCAACTATTTGTCTCTTGAGCGCGGCGGGAAGAACCATCCTTCCCTTTGCATCCAGCTTGCAATCAAATTCGCCAATCAAATGCCCCATAAATACACTTCACCCATAATCTGATGTAAAAGTAGGCATTTGCTCCACTTTCTCCCACTTTTCCCCACAAAAAAGTTTTCCACATTTAGTTTCAGCGAGTTCCGGCTGCCCACCAACCAATTTTACCCGCATGACGAAGGCAGTAGAGGTTGTAGTGGATCGCCTACAAAACAAAAAATAGCCGCGAGGTTTGTCGATATTACGGGTGTTTTATCGGCATCTTTGCGCTGTTAAATACCTGTCTACGACTATGCGCTTAGCGATTATAAAACTGATGGCCTTCATTCTATTCCCGTTTTTGTCTTGCGATAAAAACATGGAGTTGTTCCCTTGGCAGTGCGACTGTGACATCGACGTCATACGGCTTTCCAAGCCAAGTTCAGTCACGTACCGAGTTTTTGCCCAAGAGGGGGCCACGGTATCATCCATTACCTACCGGACGAGCTCCGGCTTGATGACCGCACAGAACCCGGAGCTTCCGTTTAGCACCATGATCCATTTAGACAAGGACCAACCCATGGCCCTTACCGCAAAGGGCAATCCAAAGGAAGGCAGTATCGTACTGACGTATGAGGTACAGGAGCATGGCGAGGCACCAGGCCTCCTGAGCAGCAGCGTTTCTAAAGTATGGATACTGAAGGACGGCGTTTGCGAATAACCGACACACCCACCATTAAACCACTTAATTACAAGCGACTTACAACAATGTAGCCATATTCCTACAGCAAATTACGTACAACCTGCATACTTTAGTTGCAACATTTAGATAAGCATCGAAACTGAATAATAACGTAGGATAACCGGATTAACCCCATGAAAAGAAAAAAAATACTTATCGTAGAAGATCAACTTATCATCACCATGGATCTGGAGTACATGCTGGAAGAATTAGGCTACCAAGTATGCGGCGTCTCTACAACCTACGAAGATGCGATAGCAGCCATTAAAAGCAGCCAGCCGGATCTTATCCTGGTTGACATTATTCTCTCCGGCGAAAAAACGGGAATCGATCTTGCCCACAAAATCAACAGCACATTCCATATACCATTTATTTTCCTTACTTCGCATGCCGATCGCAGTACGATCGAGGCTGCCAAATCCACCAGGCCGGCGGGGTACATTGTCAAACCGTTCAACCGGAATGATGTATACGCAGCCATTGAAATTGCGTTCAACAACATCGAGGCGCATGACGAAAGCGCCAACATTTTTCTTCCCGACGGGAAACACAAGACTAAAATCCACATAGACGAAATGATCTACGCGCACGCCGAGGGGAACTATACGACGTTTATCACAACCAATCGAAAAATCGTACTCCGCAAGTGCCTCAAAGAAGTTTCCGAAACGATCTTGAACAACAAGAAGTTTGTGCGGATACACAAATCATACTTAGTCAACAGAGATGCCATCCGTGCGCGTAGCGCGTCCAATATCCTGCTAAACAACGGGGAAAACGTCCCATTGGGCAGAGCTTACGCCGGATGTTTATGCTAATCGGCGCAGTGCTGAAAAATTCCTAAGCTAAACGCTGCGTGTTCTTTTTAAAAAACCGCTATTTTTGCCGCTTAAGACAAATGGTAAAATGCATAGAACACATACATGCGGCGAACTGACCATCGCTGATTTAGGAAAAACGGTTGTATTGAGCGGATGGGTCCAAAAATCCCGTGATTTGGGAGGAATGACATTCATCGACGTGCGCGACAGGTACGGTGTAACACAGCTGGTCTTTGACACCGCCGATGACGGGGCGCTGCGCAGTAAAGCGCGGGAGCTTGGCCGGGAATATGTCATCAAAGTCACCGGGCGCGTCATTGAGCGGGAAAGCAAAAACCCTAAATTGGCTACCGGAGAAATTGAAATCAAAGTTGTGTCGCTGGAGGTGCTTAACGCAGCAAAACTTCCCCCCTTTACCATTGAAGATGATACCGACGGCGGCGACGATTTGCGAATGAAATACCGCTACCTCGACCTCCGCCGCAATCCTGTCCGCCAAAACCTGGTGTTGCGACACAGGCTTGCCCAGGAAACCCGCAAATATCTTGACGCCCAGCATTTCCTGGAGGTGGAGACGCCGGTATTGATTAAATCCACCCCAGAGGGGGCCCGCGATTTTGTGGTCCCGAGCCGTATGAACCCTGGTGAGTTCTATGCCTTACCGCAATCTCCCCAGACGTTCAAGCAATTGTTGATGGTGTCGGGATTTGACCGCTATTTCCAGCTTGTCAAATGCTTCCGAGACGAAGATCTTCGGGCGGACAGGCAGCCCGAATTTACACAAATAGACTGTGAGATGGCTTTCGTAGAACAGGAAGACATCCTTAACCTCTTTGAAGGACTGGTGAAGCACCTGTTTAAGGCGGTCAAAGGCATCGACCTTGGCGCAATCCCGCGCATGACCTACGATGAGGCTATGCGACTGTATGGATCCGACAAACCTGACCTTCGGTTCGGGATGTCCTTCGTGGAGCTCAATGATATCGTCAAAGGGGCCGGATTCCCCGTCTTTGACAGTGCAGAGCTGGTTGTGGGCATCAATGCGGCAGGATGCGCATCCTATACGCGTAAGCAACTGGATGCATTGACGGATTTTATTAAACGGCCTCAAATCGGCGCAACAGGGCTTGTCTATGTCCGCGTCAACGAAGATGGTTCGCTCAAGTCCTCAGTCGATAAATTCTATAGCCCCGAGGAACTTCAAAAATGGGCGCAGGCATTTGATGCAAAGCCAGGCGATCTCCTGTTGGTGATGGCCGGCCAGGCCGATAAAGTACGCAAGCAGTTAAACGAGCTGCGGCTCGAGCTGGCTGCCCAATTGGGGCTGCGCGACAAAAACACGTATGCGCCGCTGTGGGTGGTGGACTTCCCGCTATTGGAATGGGATGAAGAAAGTGGGCGCTATCATGCCATGCATCACCCATTCACATCGCCAAAACCCGAAGACATTCCGTTGTTGGACAGCCAGCCGGGCGATGTACGGGCAAATGCCTATGATCTCGTCATCAATGGCACGGAAATCGGCGGCGGCTCCATCCGGATCCATGACCGCGAACTGCAATCGCTGATGTTCAAACATCTTGGATTTTCGCCGGAGGAGGCACAGCAGCAGTTCGGCTTCCTGTTAGATGCATTCACTTACGGCGCACCACCCCATGGCGGCATTGCGTTTGGCTTCGACAGGCTTGTGGCCATATTTGCGGGGCTCGATAGCATACGCGATGTGATCGCTTTCCCGAAAAACAACTCGGGGAGGGATGTGATGATTGATTCACCCGCGCCGATATCGGACGGGCAGCTGGCCGAGCTGGCAATTTCGGTCAAGTGACCCGGACGGTGCCGGCATTAAGCTCCGGCACAACACTTTCCGTCTTTTAACGTTATCATAATAAGAAAAACCGATACGTATGTCGTCTGCACAAGAAACCACTTTTCTGAAAGACAGTGCCGCAAAGGCCTTTGACATGCGCCATCGGCAGATTATCAATTACAACATTGATAAATATGACGTAGCTGTACAAAGCGGTCTGCTACAGTTTCAGCACCTTGAAAACGCCAGGCGGAAAGCCCATATCATCAAGTGGAAAGTGATGGAAAACCTGGACAAGCTATTGCCCGAGTTCGAATCGAACTTTCTGCGCAAAGGGGGCAAAGTTATCTGGGCCAACGACGCCGAGGAAGCTCGCCAGGAAATCTGGAAAATCATGGAACGCTCGGGCGCCAAGACTGTCGTTAAATCCAAATCGATGACCACCGAAGAAATCGAGTTGAATCACTTTTTCGAAGGAAAAGGTGTAAAAACGGTGGAATCCGATCTGGGCGAATACATCGTGCAGCTGTTAAACCAAAAGCCATACCATATTGTGACGCCGGCCATGCACCTGAGCTTGCAGGATATCGCGGCGCTCTTCCACCAGCATTTCGGCACCCCGCCGGATGCTACGGCACAGGACCTCACCCTGCAGGCACGTAAGCTCCTGCGTGAGCAGTACACAGCAGCGGACGTGGGTATTACTGGTGCCAACTTCCTCATTGCGGATACCGGTAGCATCGCACTTACCGAAAATGAAGGCAATGCCCGGCTGACCACCACATTTCCAAAAATACATATCGCCATCGTGGGCATAGAGAAAGTCATTCCATCCTTGGCCGACCTTGATCTCTTTTGGCCGCTGCTGGCTACTCATGGCACCGGACAGCGGCTTACGGTCTACAACAGCATCATCGGCGGGCCAAGACAAGAAGGCGAGACCGACGGGCCCGAGGAAATGTACGTTGTTCTACTTGACAACGGCCGTACGGATCTGCTCGCACAAAAGGAACAGCGCCAAGGCTTGTACTGCATTCGTTGCGGGGCATGCCTTAACGGATGCCCTATCTATAAAAATGTAGGCGGTCATACGTACAATACCACCTATAGCGGCCCTATTGGCTCCATCATTACCCCCCACCTTCGGGGAATGGAAGCATTCAAGCACCTAAGCTATGCTTCAAGCCTGTGCGGCAAGTGCACCGAAGTGTGCCCCGTAAAAATAGACATCCATCAGATGCTGTTACTCAACCGGCGCGATGCAGTAGCAAGCAACATCGTTTCCAAGTCTGAGAAGGCAACATGGAAAGGGTTTACTTTTGCCATGACGAAGCGCTGGGTAGTCGACTTATTAGGTGGAAAACTAAAAAACATACTGCTCAGCCGTTTTTTCAAAAAGGCTTGGGGAAAGCGCAGAAACCTGCCTTTCGTCGCCCCAAAGTCATTCGCCCAACAGTGGAAGGCTAAGGACAAGGCCGATTAAATTTGCCATTGGCCTGAGAAATTCTTATCTTTGCCCACCTTTCATCACCATTGCGGCATTATCGCTTTCATCATGCAATGGTCCAAAATCAAGTCAATATGATGCTATTAGCTACAGATCTCGATGGTACTTTTTTGGGCGGCAAACGTGTTGATAGGCTTCAATTGTATCGCCTTATCCGCCAAAATGAAAACATCAAATTGGTCTTCGTCACCGGAAGAGGCGTGGAGACCGTTCTTCCACTGCTCAATGATCCCATTATCCCACGTCCATCCTACGTCATCAGCGACGTTGGTGCGACCGTCGTAGATGGCCATACACTGGAACCCGTTGAACCTATCCAAGCGGGGATAGAGGACAAGTGGCCCGGTATTTTCACCATTAAGCAGGCCTTTAGCAACATCGAAGGATTGCGGTTCCAGGAGGTACCGCAGCAACGGCGCTGCTCATTTTATTATGATGACAGCACCGATTTAGACGCTGTCAACGCCATCGCCAGTGCCATGAACTGCTATGTATTGCTTTCGGCGGGCAAGTACCTTGACATCCTGCCTAATGGTACAAGTAAGGGCAGTACGCTTCGGCAATTGGTCGAACACATCGGCATCGCCGATAACGCGGTATTGGTCGCCGGCGATACGCTGAACGACCTATCGCTGTATCAAACCGGATATAAAGGCGTAGTGGTCGGCCAAGCCGAGGAAGCCTTGTATGAGGCCACCTCCGGCAATCCGACGGTGTATGCTGCGGAGGCACCGGGGGCAGGCGGCATCATCGAAGCTATCCAGCATTACACCGACTTCAGGAAGTTCTACCTGACGGCCGGGGCCAAAAAGAAAATCAAGCAATCGGGAGAAACACAATTGCTGATGGTGTATCATCGTTTACCGTTTGACAAAGAGGTAGTTGACGGCGTCGAAAGACGTGTACCGCCTAAAAGCCCGAATGGCATCATCCCCTCGCTGCTGGGCTTTTTCGAAAAAGGACGATCCGGGGTGTGGATCGGCGAGGATGTCGTTGAAAAGCATGAAACGGGCCTCGCCAGGAATGAATACATCAATGAAGATCGGTATCCCAATCTCATTGCATCGGCTATACCGCTTTCCAAGAAGGACATCGACCTTTTTTACCGCATTTTTTCAAAAGAAGCATTCTGGCCGACGATCTTTTCGTTTGTAGACAAGGCCACCTTCAACCACAGCCATTGGGCGCATTACGTCAAAATCAACAAGTTATTCGCTGACCGCATCGCCGAAGAAGCCGACCAGGATGCGCTGGTCTGGATACATGAGTATAATCTTTGGATGGTGCCCGGCTTCCTGCGGCAGCTGCGCCCTGACGTAAAGATAGGATTCTTCCATCACACCGCTTTTCCGCCAGCAGACGTTTTCAACATCATTCCCTGGCGACGCGAAATCATCGGCAGCCTATTGCAGTGCGATTTTGTTAGTTTTCACATTCCTCGATACGTTGAGAATTTTGTGGATGTCTTGCGCAGCCATGCTCCTGTAAAGGTGATCGAACGGGTCAATGCGGCAAAGCAATTTCTTACGTACAGTTGCGCGTTGGGTATCGACCAAATGACCAAAAAAGTCGAGGTTGGCAACCGCCTAATTCGATTGGGAGCTCAGCCAGTGGGCATCAATGTCGACAATATCAAACGCATCTATGCACTCAAAAAAACGAAACAACGCATTGCTACCCTGGAAAAACGCACCAGCGGAAAACAAATTGTGCTTTCTGTGGAGCGATTAGATTATGTAAAGGGTCCACTTGAAAAAATACAAGCCTTTGGCGAGCTATTGCACGAACATCCCGAACTGCACGGGAAAATCGAATTGATAAATATCTGTACGCCCCCTTCACAGGGCATGAAAGTATACGATAAAATACGGCAAGAGCTCGACCGTGCTGTCGGCCAAATCAACGGCAGGTACTCCAACCTCGAATGGACGCCCATTCGGTATTTTTACCGTTCTGTACCATTTGAAGAGGTGGTCACCTACTATGCCATTGCTGATATCGCATGGATCACCCCGCTGCGTGATGGGCTCAACCTCGTAGCCAAGGAATACGTAGCCGTTCAAGGCCAGAAGGAAGACGCCGACGGTGTATTGGTTCTGTCGGAGTTTGCCGGCGCGTCTGTCGAGCTCCCTTACGCTGTACTGACCAACCCCTATGATGCTAAAAACCTCAAGGACAGCTTACTGCATGCCATCCACATGGAAAAGAGCGAGCGGGTGTTGCGCATGCGAAGGCTGTACGAAATCATTTCTTATTATGATATCGAACGATGGGGAAAAGAATTCATCCAGGAACTGGAGTACGCTGCGCATAGTGAGCCATTGCGATAGCCGGGCTATTCCAATTCGGCCGATTTAGCCCAGATATTGATAGCGCCATCTTTGGCGTGGTTGTCTATCTCGGCCAATTCATCCGCTGAGAAATCCAGTTTGCTGAGCGCACCCACACAATCAACCACTTGCTCGGGCCTGCTGGCGCCGATCAATGCCGATGTCACACGGCTATCCCGCAACACCCAAGCAATGGCCATTTGCGCAAGTGTTTGCCCTCGCCGCTGTGCGATGGCATGAAGTGCCCGCACGTTAGCGAGGTTCTGATCGCTGAGAAACTCACGCCGAAAAAAGCCCCTGGTATTGGCTCGGCTGTCTGCCGGCACGCCATTCAGATACCTATCGGTAAGTAAACCCTGTGCCAATGGGGAAAAGACGATGGAGCCCATGCCCAGCTCCCCCAGCGTATCCAATAACCCGTCCGTTTCTATCCAACGATTGAGCATGGAATAGCTGGGTTGGTGGATGAGACAGGGCGTACCCAACTCGCTGAGGATAGCCGCCGCCTCCCGGGTACGCTTCGTATTATACGACGAAATGCCTACATAGAGTGCCCTGCCTGAACGCACAATGTGATCCAGCGCCATCATGGTTTCTTCAAGCGGCGTCTCGGGGTCAAACCGGTGAGAATAGAAGATATCCACATAATCCAATCCCATTCGCTTCAGGCTTTGGTCGCAGCTGGCAATTAAATACTTACGGCTCCCCCATTCGCCATAAGGGCCGGGCCACATGTCATAGCCGGCCTTCGAAGAAATGACCAACTGATCGCGAAGCCCGGCGAAATCCGCTTTCAGTATACGGCCAAACGCCAGCTCGGCGCTTCCCGGCGGGGGGCCGTAGTTGTTGGCCAGATCAAAATGAGTAATGCCCAAGTCCAACGCTTGCCGGCATATTGCTTGTTTGGTTTGATGCGGCACATCGTCACCAAAATTGTTCCACAGACCAAGAGAAATAGCAGGAAGTTTCAGCCCGCTTTTGCCGCAACGGTTGAACGGCATGTTTTCGTAACGGTCGACATTGGGTTTCCAGTTCATTTTTTCTATATGTTTTTTATTGGCTTTCAGCCGGATGCTATACACTGTATCTCGCCAGCGGTGCCACATCTTGCCCCACAAAATCACCGGCGCGATATTTATGATGCCCCGCAATCGCTATCATGGCTGCATTATCCGTACAATACTCAAAGCGCGGGATAAACACCCGCCATCCCAAGTGTTCGCCCAGCGTTATCAAGCTGTTGCGGAGGCCCGAATTGGCGGAAACTCCACCGGCGATGGCGACATCCCGCACGCCGGCCTCCTCTGCCGCCCGCCTGAGTTTGTTTAGCAAAATGGAGACAATACGTTCCTGTACCGAGGCACAGATATCGTGGAGCCGGCTCTGCAAAAACCCAGGATCCTCCTGTTCCTTTTGCTGGACGAAGTAAAGGATGGCTGTCTTCAAGCCGCTGAAGCTGAAATTAAGCCCCGGAATCTGTGGCTCGGGAAATGCAAATGCCTTTGCATTGCCCTGCTGGGCATAGCGGTCAATCAATGGACCGCCAGGATAAGGAAGGCCAAGGATTTTGGCGGTTTTATCAAATGCCTCACCTGCTGCATCATCCAGTGTCTGCCCCAGCAGCTCCATCTTAAAGTAGTCCTTAACCAACACCAATTGCGTATGGCCACCAGAGACCGTCAAACACAGAAAAGGGAATTCAGGCACCGGCTCCTCTATAAAATGAGCGAGAATATGCGCCTGCATATGATTCACTTCAATCAGGGGAATATGGCGTGCAAGGGCGAACGCTTTGGCGAACGAAGTTCCGACCAGCAGCGAGCCCAATAAGCCCGGACCCCGCGTGAAAGCCACCGCATCTATATCATTTTTATGTACTTTTGCCTCGCGAATGGCCTGCTCGACGGCTGGAATGATGTTTTGCTGGTGTGCGCGTGAAGCCAACTCCGGCACTACGCCGCCAAATTTTTCGTGGACGGTCTGGTTCGCAATAATATTCGATCGGATTTTTCCGTCTATACTAATGGCTGCTGATGTTTCATCACATGATGATTCGATACCGAGGATGACGGGCATGGGACACGATATTGGATACGTTTAAACGAAACAAAAATATAAAAAAAGTATTAAAAATAACGTTATGGACGCTGGCCGGGCTGTTGCTACTGCTTGCCGGGCTGACCTATTCGCTTCGGTACCCGGCTGTCCAGACCTATTTCGCAAAAAAAGCCGCTGCCTACCTTTCCCGGGAGCTGCACACCACCGTGTCGTTGGAAGGCTTATATTTCCGGCCGTTTTCCTCGCTGGTGCTTAATGGGCTATTTGTAGCAGACACCACCGGCGACACGCTGTTGTATTCGCGTCAGCTGACCGCAGCGGTAGATTTATGGACACTGCGTGAGGGCCGGGTGGTCGTCAAACATGCAAAACTCGCTGATGGCGGCCTGTATCTCAAACGGTCTGCAAACGGCAGCAACCTCTCGTTTATTCTGGATTACTTCCGCCCCACCGCGCCGTCGCAATCTTCAAAGCGGCATATATCGTTGGAAATCCGTTCCGTGGACCTATCCAATATCACATTGGAGTATACGGACCTGGAAGACCGTTCGGCTGTAAGCGGCATCAATTTCAAAGATATTCAACTGACAGCGCTTAAGGGCAATTTTTCTGAAATCGATTTTACCAATCATCTGTTTAAATCAACCATCAAAAACCTTTCGTTTCGCGAGAAAAGCGGGTTTGTCCTTCGCGAAATGAATGCAAAGGCGGTGGTAGACACGAGTAGTATTGAGCTGCAGGAGCTGTATGTCGAAACCAACCGGAGCCGGCTGCGGGATTACCTCCGGCTCGAGTATGATGATTTTTCGGCGTTCAACAATTTTGTCCACGATGTTACGGTGGAATTGAATCTCGATCGCTCGCAGCTCCATTCTGAGGATATCGCATTTTTTGCGCCAAACGTTGCGACCACCCGTTTTGACGTTGCACTCTCGGGCACGTTTAAGGGTCAAGTCGCCTCCTTCGTGGCCAGGCGTGTGGCCATGCAACTCGGCAGCAATACCCAATTACAGGGCGATGTTACCGTTGCCGGATTACCGGATATCAGCCAGACGGTGTTTGCCATGCAAATCCGCCGACTGGTCACCAGCAGCCAAGAAATCGAATCGTTGGTGCCTCAACTCAGTGGTATGCCTGAATTGGTTTTGCCAGCGCTGTTCGACCCGATGGAAACCATCGTTTACCAGGGTACGCTCAAGGGCTTTTACTACGATTTCGTTGCCGACGGCACGGTTGAAACCGCGCTAGGATCAATCACTGCCGATATAAACCTTGACATCCGTGATGGAGGGCGCTATCAGGGAAAGCTATCGTCTGAAAATTTCAATGTGGGGGTATTGTTTCCGGGGATGCAACTTGGCCATACGGGGTTCGATGTTACGATAGCCGGCACGGGCTTGGTCATCGACGAGATGGATAGCCGGGCGGCGGGCTATATCAGCCACTTGGACTTCAAGGGGTATCGCTATTCCCACATCGACGCAAAGGGCGCGCTCGCAAAAATGCGGTTTATCGGTAATGCAGCGATAAACGACCCGAACCTACAGTTGACCGTCGATAGCGACATCAGCTTTTCCCCCCAACAGCCTGAATACGGATTTAATGCCCATGTAAGATACGCGCATCTGCGCAACATCCACTGGTATGAAAATGATCCCGTTACGGTTAAAGAGGCTGACTTGACGACTCAGTTGACGGGCAACACGTTAAATACCCTCCAAGGCGCGGTTGCTATGCATAACGTTAGCTTTCAGGTGGGCGATGATACACATACCGTAGACTCGCTGGTACTTACCGCAGCAGGATTAGGAGCAGGACGGACGTTTCAGCTGCGTTCGACCATCGCCGATGCGGCCTTAACCGGAACAGTCGATTTAAATACACTGGCCGACGACTTCAAAGCCAATGCCATGCGTTATGTCCCAGCCTTGGGATGGGATGTAGGAGCCACCGGAAAACAGGCATTTGATTTCAATGTGACCCTTAAAGACGTCGCGCCCGTCGCCGCTTTGTTCGTGCCGAAGCTTACCTTGTCTGACGAAGTATCGATGACGGCTCGTTTTTCCACGACAGACACATCGACTTACGTCAACCTCCTGATCCCCCAATTGTCGTATGGCAACATAAGCCTGAAACGATTGATTATCGACGAATCCACGCGCGAAGGGATGTTGCGGCTACTGGTTACCGCCGATCGCCTGAGCCTCACCGACAGCCTCTATGTAGACAACGTAAATCTGGCGAACGTCATTGCAAATGACAGCCTGTTGTTCAATTTGAAACTTGCGGATGTGACAGCCCATAACCAATTGGATTTAAACGGGTTGGTAAATTTTGAAAGAAACGTACCCTTGCGGATGCAGTTGCTTCCTTCGGCACTGGTGTTGAATAAGGAACCATGGCGGCTCGATGAGAAGGCTTTGTTTTACCTCAATGAAGGCAAGGTTACCGTACATGGCCTCGAAATTTCAAACGACAATCAGGTTGTCCAACTTGATGGAACGATTTCATCCGCGCCAAGTGACAACGCATTACTGACCTTCGAAAACTTCGACCTGAAAACGCTGAACTCCCTGACCTTGCCCTCGGGCATCGAGCTTGAGGGGATACTGAATGGCCGCATGGATGTCTCGTCCGTCTTGAAAAACCCCTACGCTTTAGCCGACATGGAAGCCAGGAGCGTGCACTTCAACCGCACTGCGCTGGGCGATGTATTATTGCAGGCCGATTTTGACCGGACCACCGAATTGGTGAATGTAAGACTGGAAGTGGTCAATGGCCAAGTGAACACCCTTAGCGCCACCGGCACCTACAATGCCGCCGCTGCAACAGACAAATTGAACGTAAAGGCCACGCTCAACCAAAGCGAACTGGTCGTTTTCCAACCGTTTCTCAGCAACCTTGTTTCGGATATCAGCGGCACGGTCTCTGCGAATCTCCGCATCTCCGGCTCGGTGCTGGCACCGCAAATAAATGGCACCTGCTACTTACATCATGCCGGATTTACGGTCAACTACCTAAAAACACCTTATCGTATCAACGACGAAGTGTCGTTGTCAAACAGTACCATCATGTTTAACGATTTGGAGATCACCGACCCGGGAAATAATAAAGCCATCGCCAACGGAAAAGTGGACATGAGCAATCCACAGGTACCGGATATCGACGTCGCCGTTGATGCTACCAATTTCCTGCTGCTTAATACCACATTCAGGGACAATTCACTATATTATGGAACCGCGTACGGCACCGGAAGGTTTACATTCAATGGCCCGACAAACGCGATAACCATTAATGTGCAGGCCCGCACAAACGATAAGACAAGCCTGCATATTCCGCTCAATGCAGTGGGTACGGTGAGCGACAATGATTTTATCCGGTTTGTCAGCCATGATACATCGGGCACACAGCGTCCCCAATCACGCCTGTTCAAGGGGTTGAGCATGAACATGGATTTACAGATCACACCAGAGGCGGAAGCCAGTTTATATACCGACCTGGGCGAGCTTTCCGGGCGGGGAGAAGGGCTGTTGTCGCTACGCATTTCCAGTCTCGGCGACTTCGAAATGTTCGGTGATTATTCGATAAATACGGGCAAATTCACCTTTGTCGCACAGGACTTCATCAATAAGATCTTTGACATCAATCAGGGGGGGACGATCCGTTGGACAGGGCAGCCCGCTGATGCTACGATCAGCCTTTCGGCCGTCTATGGACATCGTACCAGCCTTGCCCCGTTGTACAATGCCGCGGGCAGGGAAACTGTGGAACAACGCGTATTGGCCCAAGCCGTTATGAACCTTAACGGCAACCTCATGCGTCCGGATATCACGTTTGCGCTCAACTTCCCAAATGATCCGTATGTGAAAGACGAGCTTCAGAGTTACCTTAGCGACATTAACAACATCAACCAACAGGCGCTTAGCCTTATCGTGCGCCGCAGCTTTGCCCCGGGTTCGGCTACCGACTTCAGCAGGGAACTGAATAACACGCTGCTGAGTGCCGGCACGGAGCTTGCTTTCAATCAGCTCAACAATCTCATTGCCCAGTCGCTCAACTTAAATTTTGTCGATCTCAATATCCGGTCACTCAACGACGCCAGTGCGTCATTCAGGTTTTTTAACGACCGATTGATTTTTACCGGCGGAGTCACCGACAGGCGGAATCTTAATGACCTCAATGTATTCAGCGATCGCGTTGTCACCGATGCCGAATTGCTGTACCTCATCCGCAAGGATGGGCGACTGGTGCTACGCGGTTCAAACCGGTTGAACAGCCGCAACTTCCTGCCACTGACAATGAATGAAAATTATGTCAGCGCCTTGGGGTTGGTCTATCGGCAGGAATTTTATACCTTTCAAGAGTATTTCCGGCGGTTATTTGCAATACGGCGGAAGACGGTGAAAGAAGAAGCCGATGCACAATAGCGAAGCCATCAACACAAGAGCCGTGATGACCTATTTGTGCTGAAACAGATTTGGATAATCGGTATCGATTGTTTAATTTTGGGTAGCGTCTGCCGATGCCCTGAACGTACCCTAATGATTGTTCGATACATAAATACACGAGCTTCGCGATTTCCGGGAGATTCCTTCGGGATGAGTCCATAATAAGTCCATAAAGAGTCCATGATGAATCCATTATTTGGGCATTATTTATGGAGTCATTATGGATTGTTTATGGTTACGCAATTTAGACATGGCGAAGGTATATCGAACATGGCCTTGCTTGGAGCTTTACGCGGCAGAAAAGAAAGGTAACCACAGGTCTTACGGTAGTTGACATACGAAGATAACATAATTAAAAACACGTCAAAACCATTATCATGGCATTACGGGATAAAAACGGGAAAATCCGGGGCAAAATCGACAACATCGTCTACCGGGGATATAAAGAAAAGCAAATCATGCAAATTGCGCCCAAACGAGTGAAACAGACGCTTTCCACAAAACTGAGTGCACTCGAATTTGGCCTGGCTGCGAGGCAAGCTAAATTCATACGCAGCATTTTCGATAACGTATATGAGGAATATGACGGCAATATGGTACGGCGGCTCACGGCGAAGGTAGCGGCCTGCATCCGTACGGCCGAATCGGAGATTGGCGAACGGGATCTCCACGATGCTGACCTCAACCAATTGAAGGGGTTTTCATTTAACGAGAACGCACTATTTGAAAAACTTGTCGCTGTACCGCCGTCCTTTAATGTGGCGCCCAACGGCACCATCCGATTCAAGCTAGGGCCTTTCATTCCAGCGGACGATATCGTATATCCGCCGAATTTCTTGCGGCCCAATTGCGGTTTCGGTATTTTCGTTACGGCGCTCGATTTTAGGGAAGGCAATGCGTACATCATAGACTGTGCAGGATTTGATGTTGCAAAAACCGACCATGACTATACCGAAATCGATTGGCAATGCAGCAAACTGCTGCCCGAAGGGTATATCGTGTTTGTCGTGTTGAATTTGCGTTATTTCACGTTGAACTGGCTGGGACAACGCTCACAAACGACCGACAAAGCCTTCTATCCCGCTATCATTTTGGATGCCTTCCATGTGACGCCCGAAATGGCCGCATCGGGAGCGCGCGATCTGCTCGAACCACCGTCAGATGAAGATTTTCAATCCTTTGGAGATACCCGGCAGCAAATCTCGCAGAAAGTATCACGGTTAAAAGCCAATGCGCCAAAAAGGTAGCGTTATTCCGATGCAAAGACAAACCGTTGTTGTATTCCGTAATCGGCTCAAATATAAATAAAAAATGAGCCGATTATACACTTCCCAAGTAGCCTCACTTCCCGATGCAAAACTTCGAGAAAATATTATCCAACAAATCATCGGTAGATACGCTTCCGGTGATCTCGCCCAAGTGATGCAATGCCTGCCGGATATCCATAGCGAGAAAATCGGATGTCACCGTGCTATCGATACCTGCCAGCACACGCTGCAGAGCACCTTCCGTCTTTCGCAGGGCGTCCACATGGCGGATGTTGGTCACCAACACGTCTTCCGCATCAAGGTTATGCAGATTTACTTTGCGCAATAACTCGTATTTCAGATCCTCTACGCCGACATTGTTTTTGGCGGAGATAAACAACGGTTCGATGGCACGAAGCGCCTCAAGCTTGTCTTGTTTCAGCAAATCCACCTTGTTGACCACCACCACGAAGGGCACGTCAAGCTGGGCCACTTCGGCAATCTGGCTTTTTATTTCGTCAACGTCATCTTGCTGCGGATCTGCCAAGTAAATGATGAGCCGAGCCTGCCGCATTTTCGCTCGGGTACGTTCGACACCCTTTGCTTCAATGATATCGTGCGTATCTCGGATACCCGCTGTATCAATGAACCGGAACATGACACCACTGATATTGATTTCGTCTTCGATGGTGTCGCGCGTGGTGCCTGCTATATCCGAGACAATGGCCCGCTCTTCATTTAGCAGCGTATTGAGCAACGTAGACTTTCCGACATTGGGCCTGCCTGCAATGACCACGGGCACACCATTTTTGAGCACGTTGCCCCGTTCAAACGAAGCAATGAGCTTCTGGATAACATCGTTGATCTCAGCGATGAGCACCCTAAGCTGTTCCCTGTTGGCAAACTCCACGTCTTCTTCGGAAAAATCCAGTTCGAGTTCCACCAGTGAAGCGAACTGAATGAGCTGTTCGCGGAGCTGCTTCAATATGGTAGAAAAACCGCCCCGCATCTGCTGTATAGCTACCTGGTGGGACGCCGCTGATGTAGAGGCAATAAGATCGGCTACGGCCTCTGCCTGCGAAAGGTCCAGCCGGCCATTGAGGAATGCCCGCAAGGTAAACTCGCCAGGCTGCGCCGCGCGCGCACCGTGCTGGATCAGCAGTTGAATCATTCGCTCGACAATATATCGGGAGTTGTGCGCGGAGATCTCTATGACATGTTCTCCGGTATAGGAATGCGGTGCAATAAAAACAGATACCAGCACCTCATCCAGGATGTCGCCGTTATCGCGTATCGTCCCAAAATGAATGGTATGGGACGGTTGTTGGGCTAAGTCCTTACCTTTAAAAATTTTATTCACTATCGCTATCGCCCCAGCGCCCGAAAGCCGGATGACCGCTATAGCGCCGTTTCCGGTAGCCGTAGCCAAAGCCACAATTGTATCGTGATTCATAACTGCAAAGTTAGCAGCATGATGTTTAAAGTCCGTCCCAATTATAATCTTTTTCGGGTTGTCCCCCAAAACGTCTTACTGTACAGCGATATGACAGGCGCCCCTAATCAGCCGATGACGGTGCCAGCAGGCAAAATGGCACGCTTTTTCACAACGACAATACCGTCTCTTATCGCATGGGTATCGAAATCGCCATCAGCCAGATGCGCCCCGCCCGTGATGCGTACGTTGTCTCCGATGCAGCAGCTCTTATCCAATATGGCGTTCTCGATGTAACAGTTTTCACCGACGCCGACCAAGGGAAAACCGTTGGCCCGTGCATCTTCGATCTCATGCAACGTTTGGTAGAAATCACTGCCCATCATATACGTAGTTTTGATGACAGAGCCCACCCCTATCCTTGATCGGATCCCAATCACAGAGCGCTCAATGCGTTCGGCAGCCACGATGCAACCGTCTGCGATGACTACATTGTCGAGCGTAGTGCCCGACACTTTGGAAGGCGGCAACATCCGGGCGCGGGAAAAGATGGTGTTTCTATCGAATAAATTGAACTGGGGAATATCGTCTGTGAGTCCGATATTGGCTTCGAAAAACGAGTCTATGTTACCGATATCCGTCCAATACCCGGGATATTGGTAGCTGTGTATCTTGTAACGCCCTATGGCCTCCGGCAGGAGCTCTTTGCCAAAATCCACCCCTTCGCTTTCCTCCAAAATCTGCGTCAAAATACTTTTATTAAATACATAGATACCCATCGATGCCAAATAAACCCTGCCTACCGCCTTCATCTCATCATTCACCTCAGATTCCCACGGTGGAAGGAGCGAACTGTTCGGCTTTTCGATAAATGACGTGATGTTTCCTGCTTCGTCGGATTTCAGGATACCGAATGACGTTGCATCCTTCGCATTGACCGGAATGGTGGCCACCGAAATTTCCGCGCCGGTTTCGATATGGGCCTCTATCATCTCCTGAAAATCAATCTGGTATAATTGGTCACCCGACAGGATGAGTAAATGTTCGTAATCATGATGCTGCAGGTAACGTTGTAAATGCCGCACCGCATCGGCAGTACCCTGATACCAACGCTCACCCTCGTTGGTCTGCTCGGCCGCAAGGATCTCCACGAACCCCTTGCTGAACACGCTGAAATTATAGGTATTTTTGATGTGCGAATTCAACGATGCCGAATTGTATTGCGTCAATACAAAAATCCGGTTGTAACCAGAATTGAGGCAATTGGAAATGGGAATATCCACCAACCGGTATTTGCCCGCTATCGGCACAGCAGGCTTGGAACGTTGATGTGTCAATGGGTAAAGGCGACTGCCCTTACCCCCTCCCAGTACGACGGAAATCACATTGTGCTTAATCATAACTTATGCGGTTACTTGTTGGTAAATTTCGATATACTTAGCTGCTGATTTATCCCAAGAAAAGTCGAGTTTCATGAGTTGTTTCTGCAATTGTTGCATCCTTTTTTTATTGTTATACAGCTCCAAAGCCCGGTAGATAGCTGCCGTCGCATCAGCTGGGGTCGCATCAGCAAAGGTGATGCCGTATCCGCCCGGCTCATCAATATCTTGAACGGTATCCTTAAGCCCGCCTGTCTTCCGCACGATGGGAATGGTACCGTACCGCATGGAATAAAGCTGATTCAGCCCGCATGGCTCCACCCGTGAAGGCATAATCAGGAAGTCTGCCGCTGCATAAATGCGGTGTGATAGCTCTTCCTGGTAACCGACATGTACCCCCAATTTCCCTTGGTACTTTTCTGCCAAATAAGCCATGGCGGATTGTACCCGTGAGTCTCCTGATCCCAATATCATGATATTTAGCTCAACACCTTCATCGCCCAATATGTTTTCAATGATTTCAGGCAAAAGATCAGCGCCCTTTTCGCCGGCAAACCGACCGATATATGCCAACAGCGGTTTGCGAGCATCCAACCCGTATGCATCGCACAGCGCTGCTTTATTTTTGTATTTTCCAGGCTGCACGTCTGTGATTTGATACGGCTCATGCAAGAAGGCGTCCTGCTCAGGACTCCATACCGCTGTGTCGATTCCGTTGACGATACCAACGCTCTTGGCTCGTTCCATTGCGAATAATCGTTCCAGACCATTGGCTTGCTCCATGAGTTCGTAAAGGTATCCTTCGGATACGGTCGTGTATAGCGTACAGCACTTAATCAATGCCGCCAGTGGATTGATAACGCGATCCCAGTCCAGTAGCCCCCATTTCCAAGTATCAAATGCAGGTAAAAGAATGGCCTGGTTCCAATTCATCCATCCTTGATATTGCCCGTTATGTACAGTCGCGACCGTCGGCACCTTCCGCAGGGCCGTAAACTTATCGCCGTGGTACATCAAAAAAGGAATGAGCCCGGTATGGTGATCATGGCAGTGTATTACATCGGGCACGATGCCCGTCTCCGTAATCCAGTGCAAAAAGCCATGCTGGAAAGCAATGAACTGCTCGCTTTCATCCGCGTATCCGTAGGGTTCGTCCCTATCCAATAATTCAGGAATTTTAATCAGGTACAGCTTAAAGCCCAGCACATCGTCCCGTTCCTTTTCTACTTGTACTTCCAGACGCCTGGAGCCTTGATAAAAAACGCCCCGGTACACCACATCAAAATTATGCTGGCTGACGAAAGGCTTATTATACCAAGGTATGACCACCCACGTGTCCAGCCCCGCCGCCTGCAGGTATTTTGGCAACGCACCGACTACATCGCCCAAGCCACCGACCTTTGCCACTGGGTAACACTCGGCACTTAAATGGATCACATGTTTTGCGGGCTGAGCGTTCTTTTTGTTGTCTGTCATACTATGCTTCGTTACCCGAGTCCTTTTTTGTCCGTCTCCCTTTGGGCGATTTATCCGCCTTTACAGTCGGCACCGTGGACGTATCGCGTGGTCTTCTTTTAAGCCGCTGCACATTTTTCTCGTCGTTTGGCTTCTCAGGGCGCCGTTTGAGCACAAGGCCAGCCAACGGTGGCAATGTCAATTGAGCTGACCAGTTTTGATTCATCCAGTGGACAGGCTCCGCCTGCACGGGCGGCTGTTCAATACCGCTACCGTAATAGTGCCTGTCATCTGAATTAAGCACCACCGTCCATTCACCTTGTGAAGGTAAACCACATCGGTAAAAATAACGTACAACTGGTGTTAAATTTATGATAATCAGCAAATCGTTTTCCCGATCAACCCCTTTCCTCAAGTAAGCCAACACGCCATGGTATGCATCGCCCCCTTCTATCCATTCAAAGCCTTCGGCACTGAAGCTATGTTCGTAAAGCGCAGGTTCTTGTCGATACAGATGGTTCAGCGATTTTAACAACTCAAATACACCTTTATGCGGTTCGTATTGCATAAGATGCCAATCTAATGATTGGTTGAAATTCCATTCTGCCGTCTGTCCAAATTCACACCCCATAAACAGCAGTTTGGTACCCGGATGAGTATACATATAGAGGTACAACGTCCTTAGGTTGGCGAACCGCTGCCAGTCATCGCCAGGCATTTTGTACACCATCGACCCTTTGCCATGCACGACTTCATCATGCGAAAGCGGCAGCATGAAATTCTCGTGGAAGGAATACAACAAACTGAACGTGAGCTGCCCGTGGTGGTGGTGCCTGAATAACGGGTCTCGGCTGAAATATTGCAATGTGTCATGCATCCAACCCATCATCCATTTCATACCGAATCCCAGCCCGCCACTGTATACCGGACGGCTGACGCCTGGCCAGGAAGTAGACTCCTCTGCGATGGTCTGCACATCGGGGAAGGCCGCATAGACCGCCTCATTCAACTCCTTAAGAAAACCAATCGCCTGCAGATTTTCTCGGCCACCGTATTCGTTGGGTATCCACTCGCCTTCCTTCCGGGAATAATCGAGGTAAAGCATCGACGCCACCGCATCCACACGCAGACCATCGGCATGGTACCTTTCCAGCCAAAAGATCGCGTTGCTTATAAGAAATGAGCGCACCTCATTGCGCCCGTAGTTGAAGATATAAGACCCCCAATCAGGGTGGTATCCCTGGCGGGGATCCTGATGTTCATACAAATGCGTACCGTCAAAACGATGCAAACCATGCACATCCCCCGGGAAATGAGACGGCACCCAGTCCAATATCACGCCGATTCCATTCCGATGCAGTTGTTCGATCAGATACATCAAATCCTGCGGCGAACCATAGCGCGAGGAAGCTGCAAAATAGCCCGTGATCTGATAACCCCATGACGGATAATAGGGATGCTCCATGACGGGCATCAGTTCAACATGCGTAAAACCGGTTTCCTTGATATAAGGGACCAGCTTATCAGCTACCCCCCGATAGTCGAGCAACTGCGTTGGATTATCAGGGCTGCGTATCCAAGAGCCCAAATGCATCTCGTAAACAGCAATAGGTTTATTAAGCCCATTGTGCTCATGTCTTACACGCATCCAATCTTCATCTTTCCACTCATACCAGGTAGTGGATACCAGCGATGCTGTCCCTGGCGATTGCTCCCATTGCAGGGCGAAAGGATCCCCTTTTTCCAGTATTTCACCTTGATAAGATTGCATGCGGTATTTATACAATTCACCGACACCGATGCCCGGGATAAAGCCTTCCCAGATGCCTGACCCATCCCAACGCACATACAAGGCATGTGAGTAAGGATTCCACCCGTTGAAATTGCCGACAACAGCGACCGACTCCGCATTGGGTGCCCACACGGCAAAATAGGTGCCAGCCTGGCCGTCGCGCATCAAAGTATGCGAACCGAACTTTTCATAAAGTTTGTAATGCTTGCCTGCCTGAAACAGGCTTACATCAAAATCGGTGAACAATGAATGGACTTCTACCGTACGCTGCATAACGAATGGGCTTGCTAATTATCAATGATGATATTAAACGATCTACCGTCAAGTAACGATAATGTTTTTGAAATCCTTCGGTACCGTCACAACGTACCGGCCTTGACTGTCTTGTTTTGCTACTGCAGGTTTATCGTCTACAACGATACGTTTTACGTTAAACGGTAGTGACACCAGGTGCAAATCATAGGTATCATATCGTTCAGAATATAAGCCATCAACAAATTGCTTGATTTTTAAGCTGTTGGAGGTCCCCTTTACCACAAACCTTTTCTCCAGGTAAATCTGCTGCTCATACGCAAAGGTGTCTCCATGATCTTCGTACATATACGAATTGGTTTCCTGCACCGCATGATAAACCAGCAGCTTGAGTGATTCTATTTTTTTTTCGTAGACATGCTGCATCACCGGGTATTCAGGCAGTACGGTACCTGCCTTTACGAAGATTGGCATTTCATCCATAGGGGTCTTTACTTCATGCTCTTTGCCCCCTTCGAACCGGCTGTCGTTCCAGTAATAATACCAGTCGCCTGCAGGCAGGTAAACCGTCTTGTGTTGTTGCCCCGGAGACAAAACGGGCGATACCAGCAGCTTGTCGCCGAAGCAGAACTCCTCCTCGCGCGGAATATTGCTCTCAAGCCGTTGTTCCACCATGGTCAATGGGCGGAGGATTGGAAAACCGTATTTACTGTGTTCCCAAAATACCGAATAGATGTAGGGAAGCAGTTTGTATCGCAACTCGATAAATTTGCGGTTGAGCGCTTCATGCTCGGGCCCAAAGCTCCAAGGCTCACGTTCGGCAGTATCGCCTGCCGAGTGTGCCCTCATAAAGGGCGAAAACACACCAAACTGAATCCACCGCGTAAACAACTCCGCGTCGGGCTCGCCACTGAACCCGCCAATGTCCGTTCCGCAGAAGGGCATGCCCGAAACGGAAAGCCGTTGAAGCTGCAAGGCTCCGAGGCGCAGGTGCTCCCAGGTAGCTACATTATCGCCGGTCCAGACCGACGCGTACCGCTGGGTACCTGCATAGGCAGCACGGGTGATGGTAAAAGGGCGTTTTTTCTGAAACAGCGTTTTCAAGCCTTCGTAGGTAGCGCGCACCATCTGCATACCATATACATTATGCGCTTTGCGATGCGACCCCCGGTAGCCGTCAAAGTTATGACGGACATCATTGGGGAATGTCCCCCTGCCGAACACCGCCGGCTCATTCATATCGTTCCATACGCCGGCCACCCCCGCCTCTACTAAGCCCTTGAACAATCCACCCCACCACTCACGGACTTCCTGATTGGTAAAATCCGGAAACTGGCATCGACCCGGCCATACGTACCCTTCCATAAAATAGTCGTCGCCTCTACGGCAGAAATAACGGTTTTTCTTTCCTTCCTTAAATACCCAATAGTTTTCATCTACCTTTATTCCCGGATCGATGATGACCACCGTATGGAAGCCATCATCTGCCAGGTCTTTGATCATTTTTTTCGGGTCTGGGAAATAACGTTTGTTCCATGTAAAGCAACGGTAGCCGTCCATGTAATCGATATCCAGATAAATGGCATCACATGGAATATTACGCTCACGAAAATTCCGTGCGAGGTCTCTCACCTTGCTTTCGGGGTAATAGCTCCAACGGCACTGATGGTACCCCAACGCCCACAGTGGCGGCAGATAATGAGTACCCGTAATGCTGTGATAGCGCTTGACCACGTCCATCATGTGCGGGCCGTGGATATAGTAATATTGAAGTTCACCGCCTTCAGACCAAAAGCTCGTTTGGTCATGGGCCTCTGCAGCGAAGTCAAAATACGTTTTGAAGGTGTTGTCGAAAAAAATACCATAAGCATCCCCTTCATGCAGGCCGATGTAAAATGGGATACTACGGTAGAGTGGATCTTGGTTAAATTGGAACGAATAGGTATCCGAATTCCAGTTGACGAACCGCTTTCCACGGATATTCAGGTTCGTGGGTTTGTCCCCCAGGCCGTAAAAAGCCTCATTGGCTTGGGCTGCTTTGGTACAATACACATAATAACCGCCAAAATCCGGGTTTTCCTCCCAATGCATCGGCGAATAATCCTTGTTGTATTCCTTGCCTTCGCGATCTTCGAAAGCTATCAGAAAATCAGCTTTACGGATGACACAGGTCACGGTGTTGGTCTTAACGCGATACGCCTGTTGGTCTTCCTCAAAATTATATACCGCCACATGCTGATCAGACTGCGGCACGGCGTAGGAAAAATCTTCCAAAAACTGTCCTTTAGGAGCCAGTCGCACCCGGATGATTTCATCACTGACCACCTTAACCTCGACGCTCGCCCCCCCGTCAGTGAAATAATAGTTGTTGTTTTCCTGGTGATATCCAGTAACCGGTCCCAAATAATTCTTGACGATCTCCGGCAAGTCAAGCACCGGGTTGTTCACGTGGTGTACTCCTTCTTCTAATACCTGGGTCGTACTTAAGGTATCGCTGTCTTGTTGTTTAGTCAAATCCTTCGCCATAAAATAAACGCCTTATTCATTTAGGTACATCTTAAAAGCCATTGGTACTCGACGCGACGCTGAGCTTTTAATCATATACTTTTTTTTAGCCAAAGTACATTTTTTGAGCATTTAAAACAATTTATCTCATCATAAATTCACCCCAAAACAAACAAAACGTTCGTTATCAACAAATTGACGGTGCAGCAAAACTTTATCGCGCTGGACAAAAATTTGCAAACGCCGTATTTACCTCCTATATTTGCCGACCAACTTTATGGATTATTAATGGAAAACATACAGATTGCCCTTATTCATTGCATACATTTCCATCATCGCCTTTGCGGCGATGTATAATTTGTATGTTTCTACGTGAAGCAATTTGTAACCCTGATGTTTTTGAATCTTAGTAAAATTAATCATTTAAAATCCATTGAAACCTGAGCTGCCGCTCAAAAAAAGGACATGAACTTAGCGAAACGAATTCCAGAACGCCGTTGAAGAAGCATAAGATGTGAAACGAGGATAGCTTATGCACACCTACGGTAACAGATGGATTTCGTCGCCACCAGAAACGTTTATTTAAAATGAACCTGCATAAAATACCACAAAAGATGAGTATTAATGGTGAAAAATCATTATGCAAGCTTCATTGCCGCTTAAAAATACTATTCGAATGAAAAATCTGAAAATAGCCATCCAGAAATCAGGCCGGCTGAATGAAAAATCCGTACAGTTGTTAAAAAACTGCGGACTGAATTTTGAAAACTATAAAAGTTCCCTGATCACTACCGTCGCCAACTTTCCGCTGGAAATTCTTTTCCTGCGGGATGACGATATCCCTGAATACGTGCAGGATGGCATTGCCGACCTTGGGATTGTCGGTGAAAATGTAATTGCCGAAACCGAAGCCGATGTGCGGTACCTCCAGCGACTTGGATTTGGGAAATGTACGCTTAAAATAGCCATTCCCAATCACAGCGAGACCAAGACACTGGCCGACTTAGATGGCAAGGCCATTGCCACCTCCTACCCCACCATCCTCAAGAAGTTCCTTGATGAACACGGCGTATCGGCCGAGATACGCATGATCTCAGGCTCAGTGGAAATTTCCCCGGCGTTGGAACTAAGTGATGCCATTTTTGATATTGTTTCCACTGGCGGCACGTTGCGCAGCAACGGCCTGAAGCCCTTTGCCGATGTGATGGCATCGGAAGCCATCCTAATCAGTAAAAACGGCATCGATAGCAACCCCGTGGTACGCGAACTCATGCAACGCATACAATCCGTACTTCGAGCCGCGGAAACCAAATATGTGGTGCTCAATGTGAATCGAAGCAACCTTGATGAAATCATCAACCTGCTTCCGGGCGTCAAAAGCCCTACCATTGTACCGTTGGCCGAAGAAAATTGGGTAGCAGTACATACGGTCATTTCGGAGCAGGACTTCTGGGATAAAATCAATAAATTGAAAGCAGCGGGCGCGCAAGGCATTGTCGTCATGCCCGTAGAGAAAATCATCATGTAGCAATGGCCATATTGAAGACATACGACTATGGTTCGCTCGGCGAGCCGGACTACCGGCAACTCGTCTCGCGCAATGCCGATCCTTCCCAAGCGATACACCATGTGGCGGCGGAAATCATCGAAGATGTGAAAGTAAACGGAGACTCGGCACTCAAGCGGTATGCGGAAAAATTTGACAAGGTGCAGTTGGATCGGCTATACCTCACAGCAGATGAAATCGCTGCCTTGGCATCATCTATCAACCGCGAGCAGCAACGTGCGCTGGAAATAGCCTTTGCCAACATTTACCGCTTCCATGAGACTCAACTCCGCAAAGAACGGGCTATAGAAACCATGCCCGGCGTAAAATGCTGGCGCGAGCCCCGCCCAATTGAAAAAGTAGGACTGTACATCCCCGGTGGCTCTGCGGTATTGCCGAGTACACTCTTGATGCTTGGTGTGCCCGCCCGCATTGCTGGCTGCAAAGAAATTGTAGTGTGCTCGCCCCCGCAGGCTGACGGCAAAATCAATGGGTATGTTGCCTATTGCCTGCAATTGCTCAAAATTGACCGCGTATACTTGGTCGGTGGCGCCCAAGCAATTGCGGCTATGGCTTACGGCACGCCGACTGTGCCCAAGGTGGATAAAATTTTTGGCCCGGGCAACCAATACGTCACAAAGGCGAAGAGCTTAGTACAGTCGCTAACAAACGTAAGCATCGACATGCCAGCAGGCCCCTCCGAAGTACTGGTCATTGCAGATGGTTCTGCCAATCCAGCGTATGTAGCTGCGGATTTATTGGCGCAAGCCGAACACGGCGCCGACAGCCAAGCGATATTGGTGAGTACGGATCAGCACCTTATCGACGAAGTACAAATAGCCCTGCGTGCCCAGCTCGCCCAACTCCCCCGCGCAGAAGTGGCCACAAAAGCCATTGCAAATTCTTATGCCCTGCTGTGCGCTAATCTTGATGAAGCCATCACGTTCAGCAACCGGTATGCTCCGGAGCATCTCATCATCGAGACGGATGACTGGGAACAACTACTGCGGAAGGTAAGCAATGCAGGTTCTGTCTTTGTAGGACACCTTACTCCGGAGAGCGCCGGCGACTATGCCTCAGGTACCAACCATACCTTACCCACAAGCGGCTATGCCCGCTCGTACTCCGGGGTATCGGTGGATGCATTCGTCAAAAAAATCACCTTCCAGCACATTACCGAAGAAGGACTGCGAAACATTGGCCCCACCGTAGAGGTGCTGGCCGAATTAGAAGGCCTGGAAGCACACAAGCATGCTGTGTCTGTGCGGCTGCGTTGACAGGGAGACGGGCAACTGTCCATTTTGATATGGATTAAATTTTTTGTATCTTTGCGGGCTATTCATAATCGGGGTCGACCGGAATTGACAGGATGGAGACGGTTATGTAAGCATGCAGCGCGTTGGAAGTATGGCGCTTTAATCTCAACTTTCAGACTTATAAATGGCGAAAATAACTACGCCTTAGCTGCCTAATTTAGAATTAGATCAGCTTTTGTCCCGCTCACGCTTGGTTCCGTAGCGTAGCATCCGGGGCATCGAATCACGGAACTGGCCGGCTTGGCGTTGCGACGGGCCGGCGAGAAACAGCAACTAAGGAAAACGGTATAGGCGAGCGTCCGGCCTTCCCTTTCCCGACAATGAAACGGAAGCTAAGCATGTAGAAAGCGTATATTGTACCATGTCTGGACGAGGGTTCGAATCCCTCCGACTCCACAAAGCAACAGCAAGCCCGACGTCAGTCGGGTTTTGTTGTTTTACAGGTTTTGCGAAGCCCCGCTTCAGCAAAGGCGGAAAACAACAAAAGAAATGAGCGCAGCGAATGGCTTGCTGTTGCTTTACTCCCCCCTATCAAGGGATGGCTGCGGAATGAGTGCGGGGCAGCGGGACGCAGCCAATCCCGCTTCAGCAAAGGCGGAAAACAACAAAAGAAATGAGCGCAGCGAATGGCTTGCTGTTGCTTTACTCCCCCCTATCAAGGGATGGCTGCGGAATGAGTGCGGGGCAGCGGGACGCAGCCAATCCCGCTTCAGCAAAGGCGGAAAACAACAAAAGAAAAGGGATGGCTGCGGAAATGAGTGCGGGGCAGCGGGACGCAGCCAATCCCGCTGAAATCACGCTCCCTGCAAACAATCCCCTGCCCTGGCCGTTTACCTAACTGGAGCGGATTGTTTAACCGATAACGAGGAGGACGATTATGCGACGGTTGTTTTTCAGTGCGACAGCCACATTGTTATTTTTGGCAGCCTGTGAAAAAGATGAAGACACGGATCAAACCATCTCGATCCATACGGACTTTTCCGATGGCAAAGACGGTTGGCAAGGCGGCTTTTCCGAATACAGCGGCACAAATGCCGAAATCTATGAACTCGAAGAAGGCATTGCCCCGCTGCCCCCTCCTTTGGATGAAAGCAAATCCGGCTATCGAACATCGGGAATCAATCGCAGCGACGACCTTTTTATGTACCTGACCAAACGCGTTCAAGGCCTCAAACCGAACACATCGTACCGTGGTCGATTTTCGCTGCAGCTTGCCTCCAACGCCCGCAGTGGCGGCGTAGGTGCCGGGGGCGCTCCCGGTGAATCGGTAGGCCTCGGTATTGGGCTTACGATAAAGGAACCCCGATCGGCCCCCGATAACGATAATTTTTACCGGATGAATATAGACAAGATTCATCAATGCTGCACAGATGGCAACGACATGATTGTCATTGGCGATATTGCGAATGGGACGGATGATTACGTCTACACATTGATCGATCGTTCCGGGGAGTTTACCGCCACGACCGACCATCAAGGCGTTCTGTGGATCATTGTCGGCACGGATTCCGGCTTCGAAGGCCGGACCACGCTGTACTATTCTATCATCAACGTGACTCTTGAAGAAATTTAACGTGTATAGCGCATCCCACACATTATTTTTTCGCCAAACACCTTGATAATCAAAAATAAACTTACTACCTTTGCCGTCCTTAAAATAAGTTTAGGACAAAAGCATAAATTAAAAAACTGTAAATGCCTACTATTCAACAATTAGTTAGAAAAGGTAGAGTAGCTCTGGAAGACAAGAGTAAGTCCCCAGCGTTGGACAGCTGTCCACAGCGAAGAGGCGTATGCACCCGTGTGTATACCACTACCCCTAAAAAACCCAACTCAGCAATGCGGAAGGTGGCCCGTGTGCGTCTTACCAATGGAAAAGAGGTGAACGCGTACATCCCCGGCGAGGGTCACAACTTGCAAGAACACTCCATTGTATTAATCCGTGGTGGTCGGGTAAAGGACCTTCCGGGTGTACGTTACCACATTATCCGTGGTGCATTGGATACTTCCGGTGTTGCAGGGCGCAACCAACGCCGCTCTAAATACGGAACAAAGCGGCCTAAGCCAGGACAGGCAGCAGCGGCTCCAGCAAAAGGCAAGAAAAAATAATTAAACGGAGGACAATAAGATGAGAAAGTCAAAACCAAAGAAAAGAATCATTCTGCCTGATCCGAAGTTTAATGATGTTCAGGTAACCCGTTTTGTAAATAACATGATGATTGACGGCAAGAAATCACTTGCCTACAGTATATTCTACAAATCCATGGAATTGGTAGAAAAGCGTACCAATGAAAACGGCTTGGATACTTGGAAAAAAGCATTAAACAATGTAATGCCTGCGGTAGAAGTGAAATCACGTCGTGTAGGTGGTGCCAACTTTCAAGTCCCTACGGAAGTGCGTCCTGAGCGCAAAATTTCGTTAGGGATGAAGTGGTTAATCAGTTTTGCCCGCAAACGGGGTGAAAAAACCATGTACGAAAAATTGGCAGCTGAAATTATCTCGGCATCAAAAGGTGAAGGTGCGGCCGTGAAGAAAAAGGAAGATACTCACCGGATGGCGGAAGCTAACAAGGCGTTCTCACACTTCAGGTTCTAATTTGGCAGATAGCCTATGAAATTACACCGGTTTGAAGGAATATAAACATCCAGCAAAATCGGTGTGATTTTTTTAGTGAACAAGTGAAACAATAGTATAACAACATGGCAAGAGACTTAAAATACACAAGAAATATTGGCATTGCTGCGCACATCGATGCCGGTAAAACCACTACCACGGAGCGTATACTCTATTACGCCGGTGTAAATCACAAAATTGGTGAGGTGCATGAAGGGGCATCCACCATGGACTGGATGGTTCAGGAGGCCGAACGTGGTATTACCATTACCTCTGCGGCTACAACCGTATTCTGGAACTACCGCGGCGATAAGTATCAGGTAAACATTATTGACACCCCGGGCCACGTAGACTTTACCGTGGAAGTGAACCGTTCGCTCCGCGTACTGGACGGATTGGTATTTCTGTTTTCGGCAGTCGATGGTGTGGAACCGCAATCGGAAACCAACTGGCGGCTGGCGGACAACTACAAGGTATCCCGTATCGGCTTCGTCAATAAGATGGACCGCTCCGGAGCAGACTTCCTCAATGTAGTAAAACAGGTGAAAGAAATGCTTGGCGCTGAGGCTGTGCCCCTGCAATTGCCTATCGGTGCAGAGGACAACTTCAAAGGCGTAGTAGACCTCATCAACAACCGCGGCATTATTTGGAACGAGCACGACAAAGGAATGACGTTTACGGAAGTGCCTATTCCGGACGACATGGCGGATGACGTGGCGCATTGGCGCGAAAAACTGTTGGAGTCCGTAGCCAGCTACGATGAATCGTTGATGGAGAAGTTTTTCGACGACCCGGACTCCATTACCGAACGGGAAGTGTTAGACGCGCTGCGCAAGGCAGTACTCGACAATTCAATTGTGCCCATGGTCTGCGGTTCTTCCTTCAAAAACAAGGGTGTTCAGACCATGCTGGACTTGGTCATGGAGCTGCTGCCCTCACCGCTGGATCAAGAGGCTGTAAAGGGAACCGACCCCCGTACCGAGCAACAGATTGCGCGTAAGCCAGACTCTGCCGAGCCTTTCGCTGCCTTGGCTTTCAAAATTGCCACGGACCCGTTTGTTGGCCGCTTGTGCTTTATCCGGGTTTATTCAGGCAATTTGGAGGCTGGTTCGTATGTATACAATACGCGCTCAGACAACAAAGAGCGGATTTCACGCATCTTCCAGATGCATGCCAACAAGCAAAACCCGATCCCGAATATCAGCGCAGGTGACATTGGTGCCGTGGTAGGCTTTAAAGACATCAAAACCGGTGATACCTTATGCGACGAAAAGCACCCGATTGTGTTGGAGTCGATGGTATTCCCTGAGCCGGTAATTGGTTTGGCTATCGAACCCAAAACGCAGGCCGACGTAGATAAATTGGGTATCGCATTGGGTAAATTGGCGGAGGAAGATCCGACATTTCGCGTACAAACCGATGAGGAAACCGGCCAGACCGTCATTTCCGGTATGGGCGAGCTCCATTTGGACATCTTAATTGACCGCTTAAAACGTGAATTTAAGGTGGAAGTCAACCAAGGTGCGCCGCAGGTTGCTTACAAAGAATCCATCACAGGCACGACACAGCACCGTGAAGTGTACAAGAAGCAAACCGGTGGCCGTGGTAAATTTGCCGACATTCAGATCGTCATATCTCCGGTAGATGAAGATTGGGATATTTCCAAATCGCCATTGCAATTCGTTAATGAAATTGTCGGTGGTGCTATTCCGAAAGAATACATTCCTTCGGTACAAAAGGGCTTTGAGGCATCGATGTCAAATGGTGTATTGGCAGGATACCCCTTGTCAAGCATGAAAGTACGGCTGATTGACGGTTCCTTCCACCCGGTTGACTCCGACTCACTGTCGTTTGAAATCGCTGCACGCACAGCCTTCCGGGAAGCATTGCCTAAATGTAAGCCGGTACTGATGGAGCCCATCATGAAAATTGAAGTACTCACCCCAGAAGAAAATATGGGTGACGTAATGGGTGACCTCAACCGTAGACGCGGCCAGTTGCAAGGAATAGACACACGTGCCGGTTCGCAGGTAATCAAAGCGATGGTACCGCTTTCGGAGATGTTTGGATATGTAACCCAGTTGCGTACCATTACCTCCGGACGGGCAACTTCAACCATGGAATTCGATCACTACGCGGAAGCGCCACGAAATGTCCAGGACGAAGTAATAGCCAAAGCAAAAGGCAAAGTAAACGTTTAATACACTCGGCTGCCTGTTGTAAATAGCTCTAACAGGTAGCCTTAACTTTTAACTAAATAACATGAGCCAACGAATCAGAATCAAATTGAAATCGTACGATTACAACTTGGTGGACAAATCTGCCGAGAAAATCGTTAGAACTGTAAAACCTACGGGCGCTGTGGTAAGCGGTCCTATCCCCTTACCTACTGAGAAGAAAGTATACACCGTCTTGCGTTCACCGCACGTGAACAAAAAGGCTCGTGAGCAGTTTCAACTCTGCGCTTACAAACGGTTGTTGGATATTTACAGCTCCAATTCAAAAACAGTGGATGCATTGATGAAACTCGAACTTCCCAGCGGTGTAGAAGTGGAAATCAAAGTGTAATGATTTCATGTTTAAAGCAAAACGGCCTGCCAATTGGCAGGCCGTTTTGCTTTAAGGTAGCGCTTTACTCATTAATCAACCTTTATAACGCAAATCCCAAACCTACTGTCCATACGCGATTGGTCAACTTCTCGTCTCCGGTGAAGAAATTATTGTTAGAGCCGCGCAGATCGGTAATCCCCAGGCCATAGCCGCCATGGATCATCAGCCCATTAGACAACTGGAAACCGCCGATAAAGTTAAAACCAAAGTCCGTTCCCTTAATGGTACCGTCTCTATCAAATTCAAAATCCTGCGTGGTGGTTGTCCAACCATTATCATATTTATTTTTACCAGAGATACCAAACGCTACATATGGACCAGCACCGAGAAAAAAGCTTCCCGCGGTTTGTACAGGAAACTTAGCGACAAAGTTGACCGGCACTTCAATCCACATTGTGTTTTGTGTTGCTTCTAAATTCTCGGTATCGACAAATTTGGCACCTTTCCCCTGCAACGATACGCCTGGCTGGATGTAGAACCAGTTGGTCGCTATCGGGGCATCAAGAAATGCCGTGACATGAAAATTGGTCGCTGCTTTCGTTTCGTATGTATTGGTATTTCCCGACCAATGGTATTTGGGGAAATTAACTCCCGCTTTGATACCAAATCCCAGGGGCTGGCCTTGGGCAAATACACCCGCCGAAATACTCACCGCCATTATTGCTAATACTAACTTTTTCATCGTTGTTCTCCTTTCTTTCTTAGTTTGCATGAATTATTTTTGTTCGAACTAACGACGAGGTTGCAAGATATGCGCCAGCTTGCCCACCAATCCACTAAAACACTTATTCACAACTATTTAATAAAAAAAATTGCATACTGCCCAAGTGTATGGATTATTATACACTTACGCGCCAAATGGGCAATAGCGGACAACGCTGATTAATTATGTGCACAATCCTTCCAATTGTCAATAATTTATCTTAGTTTTGCAGTCCTTTAGAAAAAGGGTCGGGTGGCCGAGTGGCTAGGCAGAGGTCTGCAAAACCTTTTACAGCGGTTCGAATCCGCTTCCGACCTCGTTTTACACTGGTTAAAAAAATAAAGAAAATGGGAGTTACACGCTTAAAAAGAAAAGATAGAAGGAATAAAGTGGTAGCGAAGAACGAGGTTCAATTTTTGAAGCTTGGCCGCAACTTAGAAATCGGCAGCCGTTCAAAGATGCCGGCTAATAGCCAAATTGTTAAGAACAATGAGGTATTGGCCAAGCTGGAAGCTGAAATAAAGAAATAACAAGCCTGCCCCTACAGGCTTTCCAATATATCCGCCATTTGGCGGATTTTTTCTTTTGAGGATAGCCAAACAGTTCCTCCCATCCCCTCCACCGCTTCATTTGTATACCGCATTCCGCTTACCATCGCTACTTTCGCCGAGGAATGGAATGCCTGTGCACCTGTCAATCCAGCGATTTGCGCGATATTGGTTTCGTTGATGCCAGAGCCGGGCATAATTTCAATCCGTCCCGCCGCTTGGGTCACAAGTTTTTCGATTAAACCCGCCCCTGCCAAAGCGGTGTTTTCCATGCCGGAGGTGAGCAATCTGCGGCAACCACAAGCGATGATGGCTTCCAAGGCCTCAAGTGGATCACGACTGACATCAAATGCCCGATGGAAAGTCACTTGCATCGGTTGAGCCAATTCGACCAGTTCTGAGGTACGCGCTATATCCACGCGGCCTTCAACATCCAGCAGTCCAATCACCACGCCATCGCACTTGGCCTCCTTACAAAACATAATATCCGCTTTCATTTCCTGAAACTCCAAATCCGAATACAGGAAATCTCCCGCCCTGGGCCGGATAAGCACATGCAACCCTATCTTCAATGCAGCCCGTGTCAACCAAATCTGCCCCGATGACGGCGTAGTGCCCCCCATTTCAAGGTTTTGACAAAACTCTATTCGATCCGCGCCGCCCTCCTGTGCTGCTAACGCAGAAGCCACAGAGTTAGCACATATTTCCAACCGGTACAATTTCCCCATGATAAGTAGTTCTAAGTGCCAAAGGTAAAAAAATGTCGCTTGACGTTAAAATTCAAGGTTGCCCATAAAAACACAAAGATTAATTCAATATTATTTGTAATTAGTCTTAATAACACATATGTTTGCCTTGTTATTTAAATGTATTCTAAATAATGGAGAGATTAATCCTGTGCATGTTCTGTGTTTCTGCACCATACCTACTGTGTGCGCAAGCAACCCCCCCCTTATGGAGCAACGATTCGCTGAGGGTAAATACACTTGATGAAGTGGTCGTAACCGGCCAATATGAGCCCCAATCCATTAAAAACTCCGTATACCGAGTACGCACCATCAACAACAACCAAATTCGATTGCGCGCTGCCACTTCTGTAGAAAACATCTTAAACACCCAATTGGGCATGCGGTTTTCCAACGACCTCACATTGGGCGAATCAGACATCCAATTAATGGGCATGTCAGGCCAAAACGTCAAGGTGTTGGTAGACGGCATTCCGCTGATTGACCGGGGTGCCACCAAGCAAAGCCTCAGCCAGATTGACGTCAATAACATCGATCGCATCGAGGTCGTGGAGGGACCCATGTCCGTGATCTATGGCACCGATGCCTTGGCTGGCGTCATCAACATTATCACGAAAAAAGGACTGGCCACGGATAACCTGTTGATTTCGGCGCGCGTGCAGGAAGAAAGTGCAGGAAGTGAATACAAAGCTTTCTCAAACGAAGGTATGCATAACGGCAACCTCACGGTCAACTGGCAACATAAAGGGTGGCTTGCCCAGGCTTCGGGAAGCCGCAACAATTTCGGTGGCTGGAAAGGCAACAGTAGCGGGCGTGCACTTGACTGGAACCCGAAGAGCCAATGGCTCGCCTCCGGAACCTTGGGGTATCGTAACGAAGCATTAGATATGTGGTATCGCCTGGATTATCTCGATGAAGATATCTATACACCCGGCCCTCTGAACCAAAACACGGGTCGAGCTGTAGATAAAAACTATCTTTCCAGCCGTTACACCCATGTATTGCAGGCACAGTGGAATATCAATGAACGATTCAGCTTTACTGGATCAGCGTCCTATCAAGACTATGAGCGGCGCACAAGAACCATCCGCCATGATTTCCGCACCGGGACATCGGAACTGACCACCGGCGCTGGCGAGCAAGATATTGCCGGGTTCACCTCAGCGGTGTTCAGAAGCACATTGCAATATAAGCTTTCGGATAAGGTGTTTTTCCAGCCAGGAATCGAAATAAACAGCAATGACGGCAGCGGGCAGCGGATATCTGGGAATCCGCGTATCAATGACTATGCACTGTTCATCTCGTCTGAAATAAAACCGACCGGATGGATGAACATCCGGCCTGGCCTGCGCTTCGTCAAAAATTCGGTGTACGATGCACCTCCCGCAATCCCTTCACTTAACACCAAATTTCGGTTAAGTGAGTCTTTCGATATCCGAGCGGCGTACGCCAGGGGCTTCCGGGCACCTGCATTACGCGAACTGTATTTTACCTTCTTCGACGCTAACCATTCGATTACCGGCAATGAAAACCTAAAAGCCGAATATTCCAATAGCTTCAACACGTACGTGAGCTGGTATGGGAACAAGTGGGGCGCATGGCGTATCACGAGTACCTTGGGAGGATTTTACAATGATTTCAATGATCAGATCGCGGTTGGAGTCGATCCCGAAAATCCTTCGGCGAACACATACATCAACATTGAAAAATACCGTACGGCAGGAGGCACGCTGGAAAATGCGATCTTTTGGAAAAACATGGAAGCCAATATAGGCTTCTCTTACATCGGCCGGTATAACCGCTTGTCCGAAACGGAGGCCAACGTACCACCCATGGCCTGGTCGCCCGAAGTAAACAGCAACATCATGTATTACATCCCCAAATGGGGCGCCGGCATCAGCCTGTTCTACAAATTCAACGGAAAGCGCCCGAGTTACGAAGCCGTTGTACAAACCGACGGAACGGTAATGCCTCGTCGGGCAGCTGTTGCCTCCTACCATAACGCGGATGTCAGTCTCAATAAAAACATTACCCGCTATGTCACACTTGTCGGCGGCGTGCGGAACCTATTTGACGTGACCCGTATCGAAAGCACGTCGCTTGTAGGTGATGGTGCACACAGTTCGGCTGCCAGCGCGCTTCCGGTTGGCTATGGGCGGTCATTCTTTCTGGGACTCCACATGCAATGGTCGAAAAATTAATCCATATCATATTCATTCTATATCCAATAAATTAAAACGATATGAAAACAACAATCAACACGTTCAAATACCTTTATCTAGCACTGGGAATAGCTACGGTAGCTACGTCTTGTTCGCGTGATAATAATCCGGATCCGATCATCCCACCGTCCGAAGGGACCGAAATGACTTTAAATGGCGGCGTCGGAGGCAGTGGCGCCCAAAACACGGTATTCGTGGATTTAAGTGCCGCTAGGCAGGATTCGGCAAAGCGGGCCAGCTGGAATCTTGGATTTTACGGTGGCAGCCAATTCCGGGTGATCCTTAACAACACCAGCGGCGCTTCAGCTATTGCGGTCGATGAAACAGACATCAATGCGGTATCAGCAAGCGACATCAATTTGGGTGACCTGGCCATCGCATTGGGGCAGCCCGGCGCCTTCGGCAATATCGATGACGTGACGGGCGACCTCAACCATACCGTAATTTCGGAAATATCCGCCACCGACGCTGACAATAAGGTATATGTAATAAACCCTGCCGGAGGTAGTTTTGGTGCAGTCATCTCAGAAGACAACGTATATAAAGTGCGCGTGCTGCGGTCCGGTAATGACTACACCTTGCAATACGCCAAACTCAATGCTTCTACCTTTGAAACGTTGACCGTACAGAAGGACAGTGATTTTAACTTTAAATATATCTCCTTTGAAACCGGCCCCGTGACGGTAGAACCGCCGAAAGCGGACTGGGACTTCCAGTGGACTTGGAGCATTTATTTCGGCGGAGCGGGAGCTACTGCTTATCCTTATGGTTTTTCTGACCTTATCTTCATTAATTATCTGGGGGGTGTGACCGCCGCGGAGGTCATCTTTGAGGATTCGGAAGGCACTCCCACAGGCCAACCAAGTTATGAGGAATTTGCAGAAACCCATATCAGCAGTGTTTCGTTCAGCAGCGCCCGCAACACCATTGGTTCCAGCTGGCGTGTCACTTCTCAGTCACCGACAGACCCTTCGCCGCTTGGCAGGCGAGTCGATCGGTACTATGTCATTAAAGATGCTGCCGGCAATGTATACAAATTGCGTTTCAACGCCATGGGTGCGGGAAGTGACGGCGGTGTACGTGGTTATCCGGAGCTGGAATACCAACTGGTAAAACAAGGGTGATTCGCCTTAATCTTAATTAACATGCAGCCGGGAATCCGGCTGCTTTTGGCACATAAAAAGAGTAGTCGGACACAATCCGTATATTTACAATATGAATAAGAACATTCCTTTTATCGGTCTCGCTTTTCTGTTGGTGCTTGCTTTTGGCTCCTGTAACGTATCCACGCCGAATGGAGGCGTCATCACCGATTCAACGAAGATCGTGTCCACCAATGGCACGTTGTCGGAGACCCTCGTAGCCCTGGGTTTTGAAGACCATATCGTTGGCGTGGATGTAGCCAGCACCTATCCCGCCAGCTTGCAGCAAAAGCCCAAGATTGGGCATAACCGTGATATCGCTGCGGAGGGCGTCCTTGCCTTAGGTGCCGATCTGGTACTGGGTGTCACCGACATGGTAAAACCGGAGGTGGCTGAACAGATCCAGGCCACGGGCACCAGGCTCCTGCTTTTTGATCATGAATATTCAATAGAAGGGGCTAAACAACTCATCCGGGCTGTGGCCGACAGCATGGGGCAGGCGGCAAGAGGCGATTCGCTCCTTGCCGTGTTGGACAGCGACTTGGCGAAGGCCGATTCCATCGTTGCCCAATCACCAAGTAAACCCAAAGTATTATTTATCTATGCCCGTGGTACGGGAACGATGATGGTGTCAGGCCAAGGTACGCAACTGGATGAAATGATTAAGCTTGCCGGTGGCGAAAATGCCGTTCAGGGATTCAGGGATTTCAAACCGTTGACCGCCGAAGCGTTGGTAGCCGCCGACCCCGACGTTATCCTCTTGTTCGACAGCGGCCTCTCCAGCCTTGGCGGCATCGACGGATTGTTGCAAGTGCAAGGAATCAGCCAAACCAACGCAGGCAAAAACCGCAACGTAGTGGAAATGGACGGGCAATTTCTCACTGGTTTTGGCCCCCGGTTGGGCAAGGCTATTTTAGCATTAGCGGAGAAAATACATTGAATTGAGGGAGCCGTGAAGAATTATAGCCTCCTACTCACTTTCCTTTTTGTGCTGTTGATTGCGGCGTGCGTGCTTTCCGTATGTGTTGGCGCCGTAAAAATAAGCGCCCCGGAATTGTGGTCCATCATTGCCTATCGAGCGGGATTCAGCAGCCACATTGATTTCACCAGTCAACAGGAGGCCGTCTTGCTCAATATCCGCCTGCCGCGCGTTGTTTTGGGCGTGTTGGTCGGAAGCACACTGGCCATTGCTGGTTCCGCTTTACAAGGACTTTTCCGCAATCCGTTGGCAGAGCCGGGACTTATCGGTATCTCCTCAGGCGCATCGCTTTTTGCGGTGATGATAATTGTACTGGAACACCGCTTCTTCAGCTTTCTGACATCGGCATTCGGCTACCATGCGTTGGCCATCGCCGCCTTCATGGGGGCATGTATAACGACTTTTGCTGTGTACCGTTTGGCGGTAGGCAACGGAAAGGCTGATATCACGACGTTACTATTGGCAGGCATCGCAATCAATGCATTGGCCGGTTCGTTTACCGGCTTGCTCACCTACATGTCTACGGATGAACAGTTGCGCAACATCACTTTCTGGACATTAGGAAGCCTGGGCGGCGCCAGCTGGAAAACGGTGACGGGCATCCTCCCTTTCGTATCCGTGTCGCTCGCGGCGCTCCCTTTTTTCAGTAAGGCCCTGAATGCCCTGGCTCTTGGCGAATCACAAGCTGGACATATGGGCATCCATGTAAGCCTGCTCAAAAAATTCATCATCGTCTTGGCGACTTTGGGTGTAGGTGCCTCCGTAGCCGTGTCCGGCATGATCGGATTTATCGGCTTGGTTATCCCGCATATCCTGCGAATGGCATTTTCGGCGGACCACCGTTTGGTTGTGCCAGGCGCTGCGTTGCTGGGCGCCGCGGTACTGGTCTTAGCCGATGTTATCGCACGCACTATTTTCGCCCCGGCGGAACTACCCATCGGTATACTTACCGCAATCATTGGTTCGCCGGTATTTATCTACATCATTTTGGCAGAACGGCGAAGGCGAGGTATCGGCAAGTAATAAATTGCACATTTTCAACGTACGATTGTTGACATATGGCTGGAATTATTAATTTTAACTTGATTTTTGGCAAATGATTGAAGTCAAAGACATTCACTACTCGGCGGGATCCGCAAAATTGGTTGACGGGATAAGCTTTCATGTCCGGCCCGGGGAACTCTTGGCTATCATCGGGGCCAACGGCGCTGGCAAGAGCACGTTATTAAAATTGCTGTGCAAAGAGATACAGGCCTCAGCAGGCGAAATCCTTATCCGCAAGCAGCCAATTGGAGAGTATAAATTAGCGAATTTAGCGAAATTCCGTTCCGTACTGGCCCAAAGTAATACATTATCCTTGTCCTTTAAAGTACATGAACTCGTTATGATGGGCCGGTACCCACATTTCGACAACCAGCCGCAGGATGATGATCTCCGTATCGTAAAAGCCGTCATGGATGAAACCGGCATCAGTGAGTTCGCAAACCGCGATTATAATACCCTGTCAGGCGGTGAGCAACAGCGGGTGCAACTGGCCCGCGTCATTGCTCAAATTTATGATCAGCCCGAAGGTATACTTTTTCTCGATGAGCCTACCAATGGACTCGATCTGCTTTACCAGCAGCAAATTTTAGTTCTGGCCCGAAGCCTGGCCAACCGGGGATACTGTGTGGTAAGCATTTTGCATGACATTAATTTTGCAGCACGGTACGCAGACAACATATTGATTTTAAAAAAGGGGAAACGAATCGCTTTTGGTCACCCGCGGGACGTGATTACCCAAGAAAACATCCATCAAGCCTTCAACATTCAGGTGCGGTTGCTGCATGACGATGCGTTCAATTGCCCGTTAGTTATCCCCGCTGTGATGGTATCCGAACACGTATAAATACAATGAGCATGGAAAACACAATCATTTCACTCAAAGAGCAATATCAATCGTTCAAAGCGGAAAACCCTAAAGTACGCATCCGTGATGCCGCTAAACAATTAGGCGTTTCGGAAGCCGACTTAGTCGCTACCGGCGACCACAACATCGCGCTAAAACCGGACTTTGAAGCAATCCTAAAAGAAGTCAGCACGCTGGGAAACGTCATGGCACTTACACGCAATGACCATGCCGTGCACGAACGCAAGGGCGCTTATACCAAAGCCACGTTTAACGGACATGTCGGCCTTGTGGTCAATCCGGATATCGACCTCCGGTTGTTCATGAATGCCTGGCATTTCGGCTTCGCGGTGCAGGAGGGTGATCGCCGAAGCCTTCAGTTCTTTGATAAGGACGGCGAAGCCGTGCATAAAATCTATCTCACTGAACAAAGTGATACGCAGGCTTATGAAGCTTTGGTAGCCAAATACAAGGCCCCCATCCAGAATGCAACACTGCAAACCACCGCCATCGACAAATCGGCAGTGGAGCGTCCCGATAGCGAAGTCGATATCGCTGGCTTCCGGCAGGCTTGGCTGGATTTGAAGGACACCCACCATTTCTTTGGCCTTTTGCGTGATTTCGGTGTAACTCGGCGTCAGGCCATGCGCTTAGCACCCGAAAATCATGCCACGCAAATTACGACAGCGTCGCTGAAACGCATACTCGAAGGGGTATCCGAGCGCGACTTGGACATTATGGTATTCATTGGCAGCCGTGGCTGTATCCAAATCCATACCGGAAAAGTAAAAAAATTACTGCAGACCGGTCCCTGGTTTAATGTACTGGATCCGGAGTTCAACATGCATCTACGCGAAGATGGCATCGAAAGCGTATGGCTGGTCAGAAAACCGACAGAAGACGGAATTGTCACCAGCCTTGAGGCATTTGATACCGATGGTAACATCGTCGTCCAATTTTTCGGCAAGCGCAAACCGCGCATCCCGGAACGTGAAGACTGGCGGCAGGTCGTAACAGACTACGCCGTCATGCAATAACCATAAACAGCGAAGTTGGATAATACTTCCCTGCAGTATTTCTCCAACTTCGCTTACGTCAGCTTTCAATAAACTATTGTTAGCCTACCTCACCGTGCTTCATTAACCCGCCCGCAGCACAGCCGCCCACAGTCGCCACAAATTCCACAAAGCTATTATTTCAAAAATATAACACTAATAACCAACGCATTACATAATGCCCTTGAATTTATTTATAATCTTTCTAAATAATTTATATCTTTGAAGGCGTAAGAAGAATGTTAATCAAGGTCTATATATGGTTTGTTTTTATAGTTGTTTAGTTTAGTTAGTAGAAAACCCCGCTGATGTGAATCACCGGGGTTTTATTATGTCATTTGGACTAAGAGTAAGCCCGATTTTCATCAAAGGATTTGAGCGGAGAATCCATCCAGGATACGGCTATTATCTTCGGTCGGTTCAAATAAGCGCTCGATGGTAAATGCGAGGGTACTGTAAGCTTCCAGATTACTTTGCTTTTCAAATCCTACCGAGGCCAAGGTATTCTGCTGCATATTGAGCACATTGTTGAATGCGACACGATATCTTTCATTAATGGGCTCGGATGGAGGGAATACTTGCGCGAGGGCATCTACCTGCCGGCCGTTTTTCCAGAAGCGATAGCAGACATGCGGTCCGGTTGCCAATCCGGTGCTTCCCACATAGCCGATTACCTGGCCTTGCGCCACCCGCTGTCCCTTTTTTACCGCCCGTTTGCTCATGTGCAGGTATTGGGTTGCGTAAACATTATCGTGTTTGATTTTGACATAATTGCCATTTCCCCCACTGAACGTTGATTCGGTGACCACACCTGCAGCAGTGGCCACGATGGGAGTACCATGTGGTGCCGCAAAATCCGTCCCTAAATGAGCTTTCCATCTACGTTGCACGGGATGAAACCGGCGCATCGTAAAACGGGATGAAATCCGGCTATATTTCAAAGGCGCTTTAAGGAAGGTCCTACGAAGGCTTTTGCCATTTTCATCATAATACGCGCCAGGCTGGCCATCATTTGGCTCAAAATAATAGGCTTGATACTCCTTTCCATTGTGGCCAAATACCGCCGATTGTATCCGTCCCGGACCGATTGGCTCGCCGTCGATATACTTGCGTTCGTAGACGAGCTTAAACCAATCTCCCTTATTAATCCGGTAAAAATTAACTGCCCAGCCGTATATCTCTGCCAGTTGAACCGCTAAATCCGGACTTGCACCGTTGCTTTCCAACGTTTGGTACAGCGAGTTTTGGATAACACCGGCTACCGTTTCAATCTTCGTATCCACGGCCTTTTGTTCTTTATACACCGCTATGCTATCCCGTAAGTCGTAGACCACATAATCTATTGCATTGGGCTGATAAACGAAATAAGCCGCCTTTCCGGTCGTATCTTTGAATACGGTATAGTCATGCCCAATCGCTATTTTCCTTACATCGAAAACCGGTTTCGACTTATCGGCCAAGATTGCGATGCTTTGGAGATCTATCTGATAGCGTTGAAGGATATCAGAAAGAAATTCGTTCCGCCCTACGGACTTCGTTTCAATGTCATAGCCATCCATAGCTAATCCAAATAAAAGCCGGGGGGCACTGATCGGTTCGGTTTCAGTGGTTGGCGATACAGGTTCAGACGTCGTATCAAAAGAGGAAAGGAAAATGAAACTGGCACCCAATGCAACCACAACAAGCACAACAAGTGCAAGTACATTCTTTTTTAAAATCATTTTTTATTACAGGTAGTTAGAATCTCCAACGTCGATTCGGTATTTATTTAAGTTTAGTGGCAACTATACCCCAAGTTGCCATCGCTTTACACACACATAAACGCAAATAAAGCAATTTTATTGAAGACCACCCTGTTTTTTAACATTTTTTTACATTTGAAACCGTCTGATTTACGTTACAAAAGAAGCCCGGCACCATAAACACCCCGGCCGAATCACTGAAGTTGACGTTGATATACGCAAATTAAACACACATTGCATCACCCTGTCACCTTAAGTGACTGGATCAAGTCATCTGCGATTCCAACATAAAATTTTAAAACAGCCGGGCTACCCGGAAATGTTCCCGAAACGGCAGCAGTGAGTACACCTGTCGCTTCCGTTCCTTCAAAGCTGACCGGCTGCATGACGGTCTGGTATTTTTCATTGGCATTGGCAATCCAGTCATGAATTTCGGTTCTTCCGCGGTAGATGCGTCCCTCGTCAAACACGACAGCCGTTTGGGAGAAACAGTCGGCATAAGCGGCACTATCGTGGTCGCGTTGTGCATTTATTAACGCTGTAATAATTTTCGGTAAGTCCATTGCTTGTGTTTTAGGATTGTTAAATCGTGGGTATCGTTCCACCATCTATCACATATTCCGTACCCGTGAGGTAGCCGGCTCTCGGTGAAACCAGAAACCCTACCAATTCGGCAACCTCCTCCGGTTTGGCGGGCCTGCCGTAGGGTATGCCTCCCAAGGCGTCCATCACGCTCTGGGTAGCTTGCGCCAAGGTGATGTTGGAGCTGCTGGCAATCCGTTCCGTCAAGCGTTCCGAAGACGTTGTGTAGACCCAGCCGGGCGACACCGTCAGCACACGCACACCTTTAGGCGATACTTCCTTGGACAAGCCTTTGCTGTAGTTGATTAATCCCGCCTTGGCGGCTGCATACGGCAACGTAGAATCATACAATGGCAATTTCCCCTGGATAGACGCGATATGGATGATAACACCACTCCGTCGTTCGATCATCTGGGGCAAAAACGCCCTATCCAACCGGACGGGTGCGAACAGATTAGCTTGCATCGTGGACATCCAGTCATCGTCTGTCAACACAGCAAAACCTCCGCCCGGCGTTTCGGAGCTGCCAAGATTATTCACGAGAATATCCAACCTGCCGTAGCCAGCCAACACCGTTTCCACCACATGTTGTGTCCCCGCTGGTTTGCTCAAGTCCGCCGCGATAAAATGTAAACCGGGATGCACCGCTTCGGGCTTGTTTCTTGCGATGATGACCACGGTCGCCCCAGCCTGCAAAAGCCGTTCGGCGATGGCTTTCCCTACACCCTTTGTACCGCCCGTTACTAACGCGACTGCACCCGACAACTCACTGCCAGAATTAAAGTTTTGTTCCATTTTTCGATCTTTTGCACAAAAATCGGGTGTACCAATGGTGTGTACAAGTACGGAAAACCGAATCAAATAGGGGTAAATTTCTCACTATATACGGGCCGGGTATGCACTACCTGCTATATGAACGAGCAATCTATCAGAAGGCCGTACACGACTAACTAAGCCGCGCCGGCAGGTTTAGACATGCTGGTGGCTTTACTGCGTTACCTACCGAGGACGACTTTCCTGTGCAGATCCCCCCACTCTTTAAGCTCACCAATTAATTTATGGAGCGATTGGCCATGCGTGGTCAGATCATATTCAACCACAGGTGGAAACGCATCGTAAACGGTTCTTTTCACCAACTGATTAAGTTCCAGATTCTTCAATTCTTTAGAGAGCATCTTATCCGTTATTCCGGTTACTTCCCGCGCGATTTCCCTGAATCGTTTCGGGCCAAACGACAATGCAATAATGACCTGCAATTTCCATTTTCCGCCCAGGACTTCCAAGGCGTCCTTTACAGGAAGGATCATCGCCGTGCATTCACTATGTTCCAGTTTGTCCATCTTGATGTTTTTATGTGTTTCCAACTTGCTTTACCAACGTATAGCGCTTTACAAAAGTATAGTACTATAAAAAATATAGCAAATGTACATAAATTTGCAGAATAAAACACAAACTTTATGATACAACGGAAAATTGCACGCATACAAACACATCATTCAGCTCAAGGCTTTTTGGGCAGCGGCCATCTCGCAGCGGCCGTGGTTGATGGCAGTAACTTTGAACAGACGGACCCGTTTTTCTTATTAATGGATGATCGACTTGACTTACCCGGTGGTCATCCGGTCGGCGGCCCCCATCCCCATGCCGGATTTGAAACAGCGACTTTGGTGCTGGAAGGTTCCGAAGCCAGTTGGCAGACAGGCGCCTTTGAGTTAATGACGGCCGGCAGCGGCATCGTTCATACGGAAGAAATCACCACCGAGACAAAACTACGGATACTACAGCTTTGGTTAATACTGCCTCCCGAGAAACGTTGGACAGAACCATTTTTCCAAGAAATCAAGCCTGAGCGCGTACCTACCCACATGACGGACAACAGCGAGGTAAGAGTCTATAGCGGAAGCAGCAATGGCCTTACATCGCCCGTAATAAATCAAACACCGGTGACGATCGTCGATTTCAAATTAGGAACGGGCACTGAACGTTCCCAACAGATTCCGGCGTCGTACAACGGATTTATTTATGTGATTGAGGGGACGGTTTCGATAGGAACAGAACAGGTCGAAAAAGATCAGTCGGCATGGCTTGAAAAAACCAGGCGGACAGGAACCAGCGAGATTATCTTTAAGGCAGGAAAACAAGGCGCCCGCTTTATCCTATATGCCGGTGAACCGCAGCATGCTCCCATCGTCAGCCACGGTCCCTTTATTGGGAACAGCAAGGAGGACATTCGCCGGCTATACCACGAATATAATCGAGGAAGAATGAAACACGTAAACGACTTGCCGGAAAGTCATGTGAGAAGGTATGTTTAGTATTCATCACAAAGGACCGCTAAACAAAATAAAACGGCCCGTTAAGCAAAGCGGCGATAAGCATGTCGCCCTATTTTTGTCTCAATAGCTAGCCGGCGGTATCCTTGCGCCAATTCGGGGATTCGGATACAAAGATCCCCGTTTGGGATACGTCGGGTTGTATGCAAAACCAGAATTTTGCTGCTTGCAGACAAAAATCATGTGCTTATAAAAAATGAAGATCATGAAAAGAAATAAAAAAGGCATTGTATTCATTCCGGACATTAGCGGTTATTCAAGATTTGTGAAACGAACCGACAGCAAAGTGGGAGCTGAAATTATCGCTCGCCTGCTCAATGCCGTTATACAATCGAACTACTTATCATTCCACATCTCCGAAATAGAAGGAGATGCCATTTTGTTTTACCGCTACGGCAATACGTTCCCCATAAAAAAGGTATTGAAACAATACGAAGTCATGTTGAACGCATTTAATACAGAGGTCAACCGATTAGCTATACGGTATCCCCAGGTAAAGGAGCTTTCGCTAAAAGTCGTTATCCATTATGGTGTGATCGAAGCATTCACACTGAAAGGATTCTATAAGCTATATGGAAATACGGTGGTGGAGGCTCACCGACTATTGAAAAACAACCTGGGCATGGATACCTATGCGTTGATAACAGACAGCTATCTCGACAATGAGAAGGTGAATGGCGACATTGGTGGCTATGCCGATGGCATCAACCAACGCGGCCAAATCTGTGAATTGTTCAATGATATTGGCAAAATATGCTACAGCTTTTTTCCCTTTGCGTCCGCTTCGCATTATAGCGGTGCCGATAAGTCCATGCTCGCCGAAGCATAGCCTTACTTGTCCCAGAAAGACCATGCGGTCATCATGTTATAACTGCACAAAAAGGGGAACAAGCTATGCGCTTTGTCCCCCATCAATCAAAAATTCGGAGCCTGTTATAAAGGCAGCCTCCTCCCCCGCTAGGTATGCAACCCGTTTTGCCACTTCTTGAGGTGTGCCAAAACGGTGCAACGGACTGAAAGGCAATTATTCATGTCTATCGTTTTTAAGGTTATTCTACATTGAATGTTATACCTGTCATTTCCTCACTTAGTGCCCATAGCCGTTTTGCATTGGATTCATCAAGTGAATACGATTTTACACCGTTCGAAAAAGTATCGCCATGCGCCAGGTCCGCTATGTTTACATCTTCGCAATACACCCCGCCCATGTCGCTGAGCAAAGGGCTTGTCGCGCACCAGATTGTTGTTGCCGCGCCTTGGGGGATTGTTTTTAGCGATGCTGCCACTTCCGGCAAAATATTGCCTTGTGCATCGCAAAATCCCATCTGCTGGAATAGTTCCAAAGGCGCTTCCCTGCCCAACTCCGTCCCGCCAATGGAACCGGGGTTCAATGAATAGGCCCTTACATGAAATGCCTTGGCTCGATTGTCCAGTTCGAGCGAAAAGAGGTTGACCGCTGTTTTTGATTGCCCATATCCCTGTAATGTTTCATATTCGCGGTCTAAAAAATTAGGATCTTCAAAATTGAATGCGGCAAACTGATGCCCCTGAGAAGATACATTAACCACTCTGGCGCCATTCGCTTTTTTAAGAGCCGGCCATAATCTTGCGGTAAGCTGAAACTGTGACAAATAATTAACCACCAGCTGTGATTCCAGGCCGCGGCTATCTCTTCGCAGGGGGACCCACATGATTCCGGCATTGTTTATCAGCAGATGGAGCGGTCTACCGGATGCCAGAAACTGTTCTGTAAACCTATCAATGGAAGCCGGGTCAATCAAATCCATTGCCGCTATCTCTACATTGGCAATTGATTGCAGGTTTCTGGCTGCCTTTTCGACATCCCTGGCGGGAACTATAACGGTAGCACCCGAACCTGCAAGCGTTCTGACCGTTTCTAACCCAATACCGGTATTGCCACCCGTCACAATAGCGATTTTTCCCGTGAGGTCAATCCCTTTAATCACCTCAGCCGAAGTCGATAACGCACTGAAAACCAAATCCAATGGTTTTTGCAATGCTCCTTGATAATTGTTTTGTGCCATTTCTATTTGTTTTGTTTTGACAAAAGTAGACGAACTCTATCAAGGCGATTTTGCTCAGCATATCAATTTTACTTTGTTCAAAATACCACCATTCCGCTGCCATGAAAACAAGTGGCGATAAGTTTGTTCTGCAACGGGTCCCTCCAAGCTGAATGTCACAAGTCTTTCATTAAATCACTGCGTTTTTTTAGTCCGCTTGGATAACAGCGAACCCAAGTAGAAGGGGACGTGTGTACTTTAACCGAAAATAACGGCAATGCCCAAACATATAACATCAGCATATGTAAGATTAGGAGTTTCGAGCAAATACAGTACATTTGGGAACAGCGTAATTATCGGATGGCTGACGTAAATATATTAGCTGCTTTCTATGCTTTTTCCGGAGGAGCATCATGGCTGCTTGGGTCGCTATCTTTCCTCGGTGTCAATCGGGTAAATGGCAGGGCCGACCAATGGCTTGGGGCATTCTATTGCCTTTTAGCCTGTACATTTACCCGAATTTTCTTTGAGGAATTTAGCATTGGAGGCGGATTTCTTCTACATTTACTTGAATTGCCTACATGGGCTATGCTGCCGTGTCTTTACTTAGCGATAACTCATTTTGTAACGCCTTCTACAGCCGATAAACACTGGCACCTACATTTCGTGCCTTTTCTGCTTTTTCTTCTATTTTCGCTGGTCTATTTAATGCCAAATCTCTTCAATGGGCAAAACCATTTGCCGGTATTACCTCCTTGGATGCGGTTTATCGTCCAGTACTTTTTCTTTGGCCAGATGGTTTATTATTGGATCGTTTGTTTCTGGTTGCTCCGGCGTCACCAAAAGAACTTAAAGATGGTGGCTTCATTTACCGAAAAAATTGATCTGGAGTGGCTAAAATATCTATTGATTTCCGTGTTACTTTTCATTCTTATTCGCATTTTGGGCATATCCAGCGTTCACGTAACTTACATTTCCCCTATCTTATATTTCCTGGGGATAATCCTATTGGCCTATTCAACGCTTACCCAAAAATCAATTTATGCAGTAGAAATCGATCCGTCGGCAAAAAAAGAAGGTGTGAGCCCTAAAAAAGCACTGAACGAACGGCTCACCGCAGAACAAGTGGAGGAACTAAAATCCATCGTCATGCGAAAAACAGTCGACGAAAAATTATACCTCGACCCCAGCTTGACACTTTCGGGACTTTCCGGTAAAATCGGCATCAGCACACATGAACTATCCTACGTCCTCAATAACGGACTTGGCAAAAACTTCTATCAGTTTATCAATGAACTGCGGACTGAGGAAGCAAAATCACTCCTATTATCAAAGGACACCAAGCATTTAGACATGCTCGGTGTTGCTATCCGAGCCGGCTTCAACTCCAAAACGACATTTTATACCACCTTTAAAAAAGCAACCAACCTCACTCCGAAAGAATACATTAAAGTAAATTCAGTGGCTGGCTGACCTCAATGCTGTTCATTTGCATCCATCCGAACTGTTGCTAATCGCTGGCGAGTTATCATTGCATCATAAAAAAATAATTAGATGAAAACAATGAACTCATTCAATTCTGCAATCGCCCCGAGCATCCGTGTGGTCATCGGCAGCATTTTATTCGCAAGCGCATTTCTTGCGGCAAACTGTTTTGCACAAGGAGATGTCCAGCAAGCAAAAACGGCAGCTCTGGAAAAGCTCTCCGGATATTACCAATTTCCCAATAACGTGGCTTTTGTTCAATTTAAGCTAAAAGACAATACACTTTTTGCCAAGCAACTATGGGATAACAAAGCATATCAGCTCACCCAGATCGAGGAAACGACTTTTGAATCAAAAGAGGAAGGCTACAAAATCGAATTCCTAATAGATAGTTCAGGTCGGTTTACTCATGCTAAAATAATGGGAAGAATCATGACAACAAAAGTTGGATTTGACCCCAAAGTAATCAAACAACTATCCGTGGCGCAACTCAAAAGGCTCGAAGGAACGTATAGCTTAACGGATGACAATAGCCTTAAGATCGATATCCGACCCTCCGCGAACGGATTGACAATAAAACAGCTATGGGACAATAAGGAGATCGCCTTTACGCCCAGATCGGAAACTTTTTTCCTGAATGAGGACGGTACGTTCCCGCTTACGTTTTTATTGAATGGCAAAGAAGCAACGCAGGTCACCTGTTTTGAAAATGATGTATGGCTAAAAGCAAAATAGGTAATATGACAAAAAAAATGGTTAATCGAATTTTCTTCATATGGCTTATGATAGTCTTTTGGGCATCCGAAGGGAATGCACAGCAAGTGGCAGACGAAAACTTTGACTATCCGGTTTCTACCCCTACATATACGGCCGGAAGCGGCCCCTTGATCCTATTTGATGAAGCACATCATAATGCCTCGACATTAAAGGGAGCCTATTCCACATTCGGTAAACTGCTCGTACGCGATGGCTATAAAGTGGCAAGCAGCAAAGACAAAGTAAGCTTGGATCTTTTAAAAGGAGCGAAGATCTATGTATCCGTGAATGCGATGTATGATATGGAAAACTGGAATCTGCCAGCGAGATCAGCTTTTTCCCCGGACGAAATAAATGAACTCTGCAATTGGGTAGCTGGTGGTGGAAGCTTATTTCTTGTAACGGATCATATGCCCTGCGGCGCCGCTGTCAATGAATTAGCTGGAAGGTTTGGAATAAACATCATGAATGGCTTCGCTATTCGTAAGGATGGTCGGCCGGAAGTATTTTCAAAAGAAAAGAAGACACTTATGGCAAATGAGATTACCAGTCCTCCCGGCAAAGCGATCGATAGCATCATGTGCTGGGGCGGGACGGGATTTATTGTTCCGTCCCATGCCCATGTTATTTCCATACTGGGCGACGATTACCATATTTATCTTCCTAACGATGTTTCTCAAATAAAAAAGCCGCTGCCGGATACTATTCCCTATGTCTCAGGGAGAGGATTGGTAAACGGCGCATACCTGACCTTTGGCAAGGGTAGAATTGTAATATTCGGGGATGGAGCGCCTTTTTCCGCACAGCTGCAGGGCATAAAAAGTGAGAAAAGGGGCATGAATCATCCCGGAGCGACACAGAATACCCAATTTCTGTTCAATATTATACACTGGCTCGACAGAAAATTGTAAATCAACTGTAGGTATTGCGAGTGACAGGTAACGAACCGTAGAACATCGCTTGAATGGGTAGTTGAATTCCCTGAAGCGATATATTTGTATTGGAGCTATTGTAAGATATTTCCGTAATTTTATCTGACGCAACCATTCATCGTTGTCGTTCGTCTTATGTTATAAAATTGGATAGACACTAAACAGTCGCTTAGATGGAACCTAAACTTATTGGCATTACCAAAAACTCTGTAATCAAAAGGAGTTATTGGATTGATTACCTGCGGTCAACGCTCACGATACTGGTCATTGCGCACCACTCTGCGATCGCTTACGCTACATTCGGCAAGTTTCATAAGGAACGGTATATAGCGTCCACAAGCCCTGTTGTAGACATGCGTAGCAATGTAGGCCTGGACATTTTCATAAACTTCAACGATATCTTCTTTATGTCATTGATGTGTATCCGCCCTATGAACTACATGTTTGATTTTTGAACTATCTTTTTATAGTTCTGCGGGTATAAGTCTTTGAGGTTTTTGTGGTTGATGGACATGATGTTTTCCAGCGTGTATTTGAGCCATTGGAAGGGGTTGACCTCATGTTTCCTGCAGATGGCGAAGAAGGAATAGATCATGGCTGCCCGCTGCGCCGCTTCGTGGCTTCCGGCGAACAGGTAATTTTTCCGGCCAAGGGCAACCCCACGAAGCGCATTTTCGCATAGGTTATTATCTATCTGCAGGTTCCCGTCATACAGGTAAGCCGACAGCCCGTCCCATCTGGCATAGGCGTAAGCCATGGCTTTG
>NZ_FUYS01000028.1 GCF_900168055.1 Parapedobacter luteus | reverse complement strand
ATTTTTTCTCTTGCGCTACAGCGCTAACAGTGAATCCGCTGCAAAAAGCGATAAGCACAACTTTTACGATAGTTTTCATCATCGCATCATTTTTTAATCATCGCATAATTCTTTTCCCTTCAACAGGTTTCCATCTGCTCCTCTGCCCATGTATTTTGCAGATGCCTGTACGATATCGCTTTTCGAATAAGTTGTTCCGCCAATATCGAAAGAAGTCACACTGGCATAAGCACCCGTATAGGTCAATCCGCTCCAAGCCAATGAAAACGCATCGAACTGGGATATACCAAATAAACCCTGTAAATAACTTGCCATAGGGGCTACATATTTTGTAGCCATAGTTTGGTGATGATCAATTTCCGTATTATTGATATGTTCGGCTTTCGAGAAATATGCATGCAATACCTCGTGTATAAATATAGCTATTGCGCCCTCCTGCGACACATCCGGCATATATCCTTCATGAAGAATAAGGGTTGCGCTAAATTTGATTGGGACATTTCCAGCCCATGTGGTCGTTGGCGCCACCACTTGCCCCGGCTTACCGCTTGGTGTGATGCCGTCCACTACATTGATTTCAACACTTTTGTCACCGTCCAACTCACGGATAATGTCGGTGATTAAACCCATTACTGGCTCTGATCGATCCAAAGCTTTATTTATGGTCTGTCCTAAGCATGGATCATCAATCTCATTGTTGATGTCCCAACTTTCAGTAGGTGGTGGCGGTGGTGGCGGACTGTTTACAGGAGGCCCACCCCCAGGCGGATCGTATTCTTCGGGGACGGGGCCTTGGCCATTATCGTTATCCTCTATATAGACCGTTATGCAGGTACTGCCAGACACATGGTACAATTTGCATATCCCGTTTACGCAACCGTATACCGTCTTGTCATAACAAAACGTTTCCCAACCCATCTGTTTGCGGATGCTTTCCCGTACATTTTTCTGTAAAGGCATTCCATCATACAAGTGCACATAACCGGTTGTCCCCTCAAACCAGTCGTTGATCAGTACCGTGCCTGTGAAACCGGCCATCGGTTCACCTCCGTCCTCGGGAACATATGTAAGCAGTGAAAAAGACCATGGCTTGCCCGCACACTTCATCGCGC
>NZ_FUYS01000023.1 GCF_900168055.1 Parapedobacter luteus | reverse complement strand
TTAATCAATAAAGATGTACTTGGTCGGGCGGATACATACAGCACGAACCCGCCATGCTCCCAGTGCAAAAGCTTCATGTGCGTTCGGCGCCGGTTCAGGAACACGAACACATCACCGCCGGTGGCCCCACGGCCCAAACCCGAGGCCACCAGCCCGCATAGACCGTCAAAACTTTTCCGCATGTCGCAATGCCCGCTGTATAGGTAATAACGGTGCGAGGACCCCAGGCTGAACATCAGGCAAGGGCAATCAGCCTGGACAATAGTCCAAGGTCCGCCGAAGGCACTTCCAGCCGCACACCGTTGGGATAGATAACCGACAAGACAGGATGGCCTGCCGCCCTGGTGGGTGAACCCATCGGAATAAAACCGCTATCCCCGGCGGATTGATCCTCCTTCCAGCGGCTGATCCAATAACTGAACTTGCCCAGGGTGATGCCATGCTGCAGGCAGAACTCCTGCCGGGTCAAACCACTCTCACGCCACTGGCCAACAAGGGTAAACATGTAATCTCTACGCTCTTTCATAAATATATTATTTTGGGCGTAAAGCTAAAGACGATCAATTAATCAGAAAATATGCAGTTGGTCGGGCGGATACGCTTTATCCGCTTTTGAAGGCGATAGACAGGCGTGTTAGGGTATTTAGGTTTAGGTTAATTTGAAGAGAATTTTGTAAAATTACGCAGTCTTAATTCGGGGAAGTCGACAGTTGCTGGGGATCTATTGCAATTTGATAATATTCATCGTCTAAAAGAATTTTATTTATTGGCTTTCCTGCCCAATCATAAACTAAAACAAGATTAGAAGATAGTGACTCAACTCCTGGCGTATTTGTTAACTTACCATTATACAAAGCGTATATACGGTCTTCTGTGACAGTTATATTATTGTATCCGTATTTGTTATTTTTAGTATACATGGATTTCGTTATATTTTCCGAAATTTCGTTAATTACGAACTCGGGCATATAGTATAGTTTTTCTGTTAAGACTTTAGGCTTGTGGTTCTCTATGGAAATTATTTGAAATAGACCTCCCCTTTTAGAGAAGGACGCAATTTCTCTTCCATTAGGTCTAATGCCTATATTGGAACCCAACACGGCCTTTACCCAAGATATATTTTCATCTTGATAGTACTGTTTATATCGTCGACTAGAAAATTTAGGAACATCAATACCTGTCGTAACAGTCTTTTGTCTTAGGTTATAAATTCCAAAAAACTTATTGTCCAATTTAGTAAAAGTGATATTTCCTAAAATTACTGAATCTGATTCTACAAGAGGAGTTTCGAAAACCACTTCTTTGGGTAGTTGGCAAACTAACTCGGGACTATAGGTCTTGCTGTTGATCAGACTGTCAATATTGTACTTAAAAACCCTATATGGCGGAGCACCTTCATAGATTGAAAACTCTTTGGTAGAACCTTTGATTGGGCTCAATGATAAGGTGTTGATATCATAATTTTCGTCATCTCCTATATGAGCGAAACGAGTAATTAATTTTCCATTTAGTAAATTGACCATTGAAAAGCCTGCAACTCCGCTTATGTCATAAAAAACAGCGATTGAGTCAAAGACATTTATAGTTCTAGGGTCATATAAAACTGAATCGTGCTCCAAGGTAATTTTTATACTATTTAGTTTTATTTCTGGTACTGCTTCGAAATCTTGTAAAGGACTTTCTTCTAAAGCAGTGGTAGTGTTTATGCAAGACCTACTTAATATCAAAAGTAATAATGCGAGGACATATATTTTAGTCATAATATTGTTGTTCATTTTTTTATCACTAACGTATTACAGCCATAACGGCTTCATCGCAAATCTTACCAATATATAGATTGATAAAATTCTTAAAAAACAACCCGCTTTCGTAGAAAACCAAGTAAGTTTGGATGTACTCTTACTGTGGTGCTGTTTCTTATAATATCGTCAAGCTCCTCCCAATTGATGTTCCTGCCTTTTAATTCTATGTTTTGCAAGTCTCTGTTTACCATGTCACTCGAATAACTTTTGGCAAACCATGTAATGTGTTCATCCGGAAGCGCAAGACCTAAAATCATGCCTGGTAAACCTGTAAATGATTCAGGCCCTCCTTTTGTAATAATCTTATCTGTGTAAAAAGCTACGACATATATGGAATCTGCGAGCAACCCGTTCGCTCTCCTACATTTAAACCCAGCAATTTCTCTAGTTTCGCCCGTCAATCTCCACTTAATCTCCCTTATCTTATTTTTAAGTATATACTCTACTCCCAATACATTTTTCTGAGAAGTCACTTCGCGATCTTTAAAATCTGTATGTACAATATTATAGGAGCTGTATTGGGACAGAACCGTACTCACTGGTTCATTACTGTCCTTTGGGCTGTATAATGTGGTCTGGGCATCGAATAAGAGAATAAAGGAAGATGTTTTGAATCTTGGGCCATTGCTTTTGTAGTTTTCCACATATCGTGTCATTTGGACATCTTGCGGGTTGTCGTATAATTTATCTAATATGGAATATACGTTTTCGCTTCTTTCAAACTCGATCCTGCCACTTTCAATTAATCTGTTTGATTGTCCTCTTAAAAAAAAAGAAATCGTGGATAGTATACTAATGCCTATGATGAAAAACTTGCTGATTATCATGTTTTTATATTAATACGAACTAAAACTTTCGAAAATTCCATAGACAAGATACCATGAAATACCTACCAATTGTGCTGTAAGTATTTTGGATAATTTGGCTATTGTTCATACTTCTTTGGAATCCTCTATTTTGGTCCAAGATGTCATTAACACTTAGTTTAATGGAGAGACTCTTATCTTTTAAGAATTTTTTCTCCAATGATGAGTTCCAAATTGCTTGACGAAAATCTTCCGTGAAAACTTTTGTTTTTCCTTGGAACAAGTAGTTTAGCCCGGTATTCAGAGTAATTCCATAAGGCAAATAAAAGTCTGAATTTGGACTGAAAGAATATCCCCAATATTTATTACCGTAATCAGGCTGAAGATTGTTATAGTTAGTGTTATACATAACACCGACACTTAGTCCACCATTATAGGTGTTCTCTTTTGAACCTCCGAATCCTACACTTAGACTGTAACTGTTAAAATCACTTTGCGACAATTTCGAATTGACGAAATTGTCAATTCGATTTCCCAAAAAGCTTCCATTGATAGACATTCCTACCTTTGGTATTGGAGAAGGGAAATGAACACCAAATGAAGAATTATACGATATATTTTTTCCTCCTTCGACATTTACATATGAATAGGTGCTTACGCCGTTAGCGTCAGTAACGATTGTGGATCCTATAGGTATATTAGTAATAGTTAGGCTCCCATTCGCATACATTAATATATTTTTTTGGTCATTATAACTGTTGTATCCTAAAGTTAATCTATTAGAAAATGAAGGATTTAATTCCTCATTGCCAATTACAATGTTTAACGGATCTACATTATTCACAAATGGTTGTAACAACAGGATGTCCGGCATGTTTGAAAAACCAAAATACTTTAGTGAAATACTGGTGAGCGGGTTGATCCTATAGGTAAAATCTGCGGATGGTTGAAAAAAATCAAAATTCCTTTTTATTAAATAGTCTTTATCTAAACTTCTCTGATCAAAATTTACATAGATAAATTCAGAGCCTAATTGTATTGTAAACTTTGCTTTATTAAAATGGTATTTAATTCCTCCTTTGCCAAATACTTGGTTTAGTTTATAATCACTTAATGACAAACTGTCCACATACGAAAAATCGACATCTGCTCGTACAATTTCATTGTTCCGAAAAAGTAGGGAAGTTTTAACAGTTCCTTCGATACTTGCTTCTATCGTAGAATATTTTGTTAAGGGCTCTGTATAAGTTGAACGAATGGTCTTAAAGGATGTGCCATCCGAATTATTCATCTCTTGGTTCAAGTATATGTTATTTTCATTTCGATAGGTAAAAGTGTTTGATTCTAATCCACCATCGGAATTTGATTTCGTATCAAAAATGTCCACAGCAATGGAAATTGTCCGCCGTTCTTTTCGGAATTTTTTAAGATACAATAGATTAATCATTCCAATCCGTTTGTTTGAACCAGTCGAGAATGATCTTGTATTTGAATTTAAAAGTCTACTATTTGAATCGAGTGTAGAGCTGATATAGTGATTATCGGTTGTTTTTTTTATACGCCCAACATTCGTTTTAATGGAAATACTTGATGACTGATCTATATCAACCTTGAAAGTTCCACTGAAATTATGTTTTTGCATGTGGTTGTGAAAAGTTCTATTTACGTCTGTTATGAAAAAGGAAGTTGGTAAATTATCTTGCACTATATTATGATCAATACCGTCTATCACGATATCATTAAAGTTATAATTTATATTGAGGCTGAACTTGCCGTCGTAATATTTGTTGCTAAACTGGCTTCCAAGTCCTGATGAAGTTGGGATGCCTTTTCCCGAGTACTCACCATTCCACGGGTCAAGATCATAATTGTTATACGTGGATTCAAAGCTGCCGTCTGCATACTGCTGTCTGTCTCTACTGCTTAATCCCACAGAACCCACATTATTTGATAAGCCATAAACGGAGAACTTTCTATCATTATTAAAATGGTTGAAGAAACCATTGGCATTGTAGAAATCTTCATTTCCTATTCCGATCCCAACCTTGCCAAACAACCCGATTTTACTATCATCTTTCAACTTCATATTGACCGCTTTCTCATCTTTTCCATCGTCTATACCAGTGAAAGCAGCATTATCACTTTTTCTGTCATATACCTGAACCTTTTCGATCATGTCAGCCCGTATATTTGTAGTGACTAAGACCGGATCATGGCCAAAAAATTCTTCTCCATCAACATATACGCGTGTTACTTTTTTGCCCATGGCGGTAATGTTCCCATCTTTGTCCACGTTTATCCCATCCAATTGTTTCAACAGATCCTGGGCAGTAGCATGGGGAGCAAGATTATATAAAGATGGATTATACTCGATAGTGTCACCAATTATTCGTATTGGTTTTTTTTTGCCCGTAACTAAAACCTCATCCAATAATACCATATCACTCCACATTTTTATATTTCCAAGATCTATAGGTCCTGATCGATCTACTATTACAGGCATCACAAAATCGGTGTAATCAGGATAAGTCACCAAGAGTTTATAAGATCCATAATCAACATCCTTAAAAGAAAAGATCCCATTTTGGGTTCTCGCATCGGCATAGATAATAGAATCTTTTGCATTCAATAAAACCACTGAGGCCTGATGCATTGGAGACTCGTCAGAGATGTCACTAACTTTTCCAAACACATCGCTTGTCTGAGCATGACTGACAGAAATAGGTAGTGTAAGCAATAATATATGTATAATAGCTGACCACATTGAATTGATGTAGTTTGAAAAAAAACGATTTAAAATTAACTTCTCAAACAGCTATCCCTTTAGTTATCGGTAGAGTTTTTTTGCTCAAATCTAGAAAAGCACAAAGAGTCAATAGAATCATCAAGATAGAAAAAAAGTAAAGTCCGAGAGATATAGCAATTCCAAAATGCAGACAGATCACAGCAGTCATACCAAATGATCGTATTTTCTTTGTGAACAACAAAAAAGGATATGACAGTTCAATTAAAACTACGAACCAAGCTAGTAATAATAGAATAATTGGAAATGCTGAAAGAAAATCAATATGATACTCCCTATTTGCTGGACAACTTTTGCACTAATTTAAGATATAATCACGACACATTTTTGATTATCTGATAGAACCTTTCGTCGGGTGTTATCCGGCCGATCGATTTATGCCTTCTCTCGGTATTGTAGAAGCATACATAATCCTTTACCTGCCGATATAGATCGACCCCACCGTTTGGTGGATTCAGATAGATTTTCTCCCTTTTGAGCGAACCCCAGAACCGTTCGATGTAGATATTGTCCAAAGCCCGGCCCTTACCGTCCATGGATATTTTCACCTCATGCTTTTTAAGTGCTTCGATGAATACCGAGGATGTGAATTGGGATC
>NZ_FUYS01000024.1 GCF_900168055.1 Parapedobacter luteus | reverse complement strand
CTGGCCTGCTGGGCACATGCAAGAAGAGAGTTCGAGCGCGCCTTGGATAATGACCGGTCCAGGGCAGAAAAAGCCCTGCTCATGATCCAGCAATTATATGCGGTAGAAAGACAGGCTAAACAAGGGAAGCTTACACCGGAACAGACAAAAACACTGCGCCTGGAAAAATCGCTGCCGGTGATCAACGGGCTGGGGAAGTGGATCTTTGAAGAGATAAAGAATATGTTACCTAAAAGCCAGATCGGCAAAGCGATGGCTTATGCTTACGTCAGATGGGATGGGCTGTCGGCTTACTTGTACGATGGCAACCTGCAAATAGATAATAATCTATGCGAAAATGCGCTTCGCCCATGCTGTTTAGGTCGAAAGAACTACCTCTTCGCAGGAAGCCATCAAGCCGCCCAGCGGGCCGCCATGATTTATTCCTTCTTCGCCATCTGCAAAAAACACGAAGTGAATCCCTTCCAGTGGCTGAAATACACGCTGGAAAACATCATGACCATAAACCACAAGAACCTGAAAGACTTGTATCCGCAGAATTATAAAAGAAAACTGCAGGAATCAAATATGTAGTTCATAGGGCGGATACCTATATGAGGCATCTGATCGCTACCATTACATCGAATTTACGGAAAGGAATAGCAGGCGCTCTTACAATTGGGCATGGGTGAGCAAAAACCCACTTCTGACACAGGTATTACGCCTTGCAAAAAAGGGAATAAGTTTTTGGGATTTAGTGGAGCACCTGCGCCAATTTGGTGTCGAACAATACAGGGCCTCTAAATACCTTTATGAGTTAATTGAGGTTAAATTACTGATGTCCGAACTGGAAACCGCTGTAACAGGGATCAATTCTAACGGGACTTTATCCCGTCTAAAAAGCTTAGACCAAAAAACAATCCCGATCAGTATATTGAACAGATTGGACAATTTCTTACAGAAAACCAATGACCCAACATTCAAAGCATACGCATTCTCGGCAAATAAGGATTTAGGTGACTTGGAACGTGGTGCTGCCAAGAGTTTTTTCCAAGTCGATTTGCGGATAGGTACTTCATCTAACCAGATTCATCAGGGGATCGTGCATGAACTTGCAAGGGAATTGGAAGAATTGTCTGTTTTCAATCGTGCGAAAACCTCACCTGAACTCAAATCATTTTGCATGAAATTCCGAGAAAGATACGGCGATATGGAAGTACCTTTATTGGAAGTGATAGATCACGAAAGGGGTATTGGCTATGGTTCGACGTCCATCGGTACACCGGAGCACAACCCTTTATTACAAGGGTTGGGTACGCCACGGTCCGAAGCTGACAAAAGTGACAAGGATACTTTGGTCCAATCAATTATTGATCGCTACTGGTTCACGGATTCAATGGGTATTACATCCATTAAACTGGATCACATTGATATTCAATCTTTTCGTTCGAAAAATGGCAATGAAGAAATCGACATTCCTTTGGGATTTTATGCTCTTGGCAATCTGCTCACCTATGGTCACGGCATTGATAATGGAGAATACCTATTCAATGTACTGGCTGTGGGCGGGTCGTCTGCGATCCCTCTGATGACAAGGTTCTGTCACCTTGATACGGAATTGGAAGATCGGTTAAGGGAGTGTGTTGATTGGGAAGAAAGGCAAATGCACGGAGCGATTTTCGCGGAAGTGGTATTTCTCCCTGAAAGCAGGGCCGGGAATATCCTTGCCCGGCCAAGCCTTTTCAAATATGAAATACCTATCATCGGACAGGGCAAGGTCGGGGAAGCATACACTATATTCCTCGACGATCTCTATGTATCTGTCAGGCATGGTAAAGTTATCCTCCGCTCCAAAAGGCTGGACAAACAGGTCATACCCCGATTGAGCAGTGCGCACAACTTTCATTATGGCATGGTAGTCTACCGTTTCCTATGTGACCTCCAATGCCAGTCCGGCATGTTGGACCTCTCCTGGGATTGGGGAGCATCGGCCAGTCACCCCTTTACTCCACGCATATCCTACAAACATATCATTCTGGCCCGTGCCAAATGGCGGGTTGCCAAAACCGTCATGAGCGAGTTCAATGGAGCCGATAATAAATACAATATCAATTTATTGAAAGAGAAATACAGGCTTCCCGATGTGGTGGCATTGACCGAAGGAGACAACGAATTGGTTATTGACCTCCGCAGTCCGATAGGCGCGGAAGTCCTCCTAAAGCAATTGAGGAAGAACGATATCGTTTTGCAGGAATACCTTTTTGAAACCTATGATAGTCCGGTAAAAGGAGAACATGGAGAGCAATACAATAACGAGATCATCATCCCATTCAAAGTGGACAGGCCGATTAAAGAAGCTAAGTCAAACCCAATTTCCGAAAGTAAAATAAAAAGGACTTTCCAGCCAGGAAGCGAATGGGCATACATTAAGGTATATTGTGGTGTCATGGAAAGCGAACGGGTACTCCGTGACCAGATATCATCGCTTATCAATGCCCTTAAAAATACCACAATAATGGAAAAATGGTTCTTCATCCGATACAACGATCCTGATCCACACATCCGCTTGCGTTTTCTGCTAAAGGAAACCGATGGAAGATTGCCGTTTCAACAGTTGATAGAATGCCTCAATCAGCATTTGGCACTGTTGGTGGAAAACGGAACAGTCCATCGAATTGCCTATGATACCTACGAACGTGAACTGGAAAGGTATGGAATGGAAAGTATGGAGGTTTGCGAGTCCATTTTTCATATGGATAGCGAAAGTATCCTGTCATTGTTGCCTTTGTTCAAAAAAAGGGATGGAAAACATTTACGATGGCTTACCGGCATGCTCGGCGTGGATCACCTGTTCACGGCCTTTGGGCTGGACATCACAAAGAAAATAGCCCTCGCTACATCTTTAAGAGATGCCTTTTTGGATGAGTTCAGCAGTTATAATAAGCTGAAATACAAACTGGACATCAAGTACAGGGAAAGCCGCCATTGGATTGAAAAGTTCCTCGGGTTAGAGCATGAGGACGCCTTTATGGTGCATGGTGCCCTTGCAAAACGATTTGAATCTATATCGCAAGTAAGCGAAGCCCTTAACCACATGAAAGGAGACGTAGGGAAATGTTTTAACCTTTTACCCTCGCTCTCGCACATGCACATCAACCGCCTTTTTCCAACCAGCCAACGGGAACACGAAATGGTCATCTACCATTTATTGTCCAAGCACTATATGTCTGCCGAAAAACGGGGAAAACCGGAGTGTTCTTCAATGGCAATACATCGTTGAAGGGCCGTTAGAAACTATGAAAATACAATATCGAGGTTTATCTGTATTTCGTCATGGTCATACCGTATTTGGCCGAATTTATTTTTTTTATTCAATCCAAGCACGTAGCTTTAAGTATCTATTATTTCTAACAAATTAAATTTTAACAACATGAAAAAATTATCAAACCGGAGAAAAGCTGTAAAATTAAGCTTACTTGCCGCATCAGTTTTTGTCACAGTTTGGGGTTTCAGTAACTTTACCTCCACCCTTGCTAATGATGAAACTGAAATCAAGCTGAGAAACGCTTCCAGAGTTACAAACACGAGCCCATTCGCAATTCAGGATGCAAAAGCTAACCAATCGCCTGAGGCGGCCGAAACAGTTAACTGTGGTGAAGCTGGGTCTGACTGTACTGTGACTTATAATGAGGGCTCAAGAAAAGTAGAGGGCAAAAGAGAAGTAGAACAAGCGTATTGATTAATCTAACAAGATTGGGCAACTTTTTTCATCCCTTTTTTATTTGGGATGAAAAAAGTTGTTATAAATTTTATTAAATTTATTTAATAGTAAAATAGTTAGAAGTCTTATTTAACATAAACAACACTGAAAAGTGCTGACAGTTAAATGTAATTTGCGACTATATGTTAGAACATTTACCCATCTATAAGAAAGTTTTACTGGTAATTGTATATTCGTGCTTCACGCTACAATCTTGCATGACAGCTGATAAATCAAACACGTACAATATTGACGATCTAATAATAGATGAAGACGACGAAGATGGCCCTAAGATGGTGATTGAAAACCCTGTACATAATTTTGGGAAGATAAAGATCAATGAAGAAGTAAAACACGTTTTCTATTTCAGAAATACGGGAAAGCAGCCATTAATAATTCACAATTCTATACCAACTTGTGGCTGTACAATTTCTTCTCACCCCCAAAGACCTATCCCACACAATGCAACAGATTCTATTGTCGCTGTCTTCAAAAGCTCTGAACTTGGAAGACAGAACAAAGTAATTAATGTTATCTCCAATTCGATAGTAAAGAATCAAAGGTTAACGATAGTAGCGGAAATAATTAACTGATTTGACAAAATATAAGAAAATTTTAAATTATTCCTATGACGGCAAATACTATTATTAAAAAACTCAGACGAATTGGATTGCTATATTTTATTTTATTTCATTTTGGATTTGTTCTATTGATTGTGATTCGAGATACAATACCTGCACTGAGACATTTTTTTATAGTCAATAATATTACTAACGGAAAAAACTTAGATCCAGCAGTTATTAACCCAATTTATAAATTCACAAAATACAAATGGTTAAATAACTATGCATTATTTAGCGGTACATCGGCAGGCTACCATTTCTTTGCTCCAAAGATTGCAAGAAGTACAATATTAGAATGTATACAATTTGACAAAGAGAACAATGAAGTGTCAAGAATATATTATCCTCAAAACTTACGGACATACGAAGGTGTTCAAAGATATGCTGTAGCACTCAACAATATGCACTCGGCCTATAGGAATATTAAGGATTCTACCGAAAGATCCCAATGCTATGAACATGCTATTGAACTAATAGGTAAAAAGACAATCCAATCAAGTACGGTCAAGGGAGTCAATATTAATCATGTTAGTTTTTCTTACTATGTGTATCCAAATGTTGAAAATTTTAGAAAAGGAGTGGAACCAACTATGGTAGGTATTGTAAAGGTTGAATTGTGAAAAATAGATTGGATAAATATTTTAGGGCATGGTACAACTTTATTTACAAGGAAAGGGAAGAAGATTATTGTTTTTTAGGGATTTTTCGTATCACACTTGGCTCCTTTATCCTTGTTCACTTCATGTTTTTCATGAATGATTTTTATCTACTTTATGCAAAAGGTGGAATAATAAGCTACGATATTATGATAAGCTTTAGTTCCTCTACAGGTCTTAATATCCCTTTGTTATCCGATTTCATTATTAAATGGACTACTGTTTCGGAAGAAACGTCATATAATATTATTAGTGCTTGTTACATAACTTTATCTATATGCTTAATATGTGGTCTATTTACTAGAATATCATCCCTATTCCTTATTCTTTTACACATAGCAATATTTAATGGATCTCAGTTATATAGCTATGGTGTAGATCTGTTTACTTCGATCGCTCTGTTTTATTGTTTCATCTTTCCAACCAACGCCCAATTTTCATTAGATAAAAAAATCTTTAGAAAGAAAGGAACGAACCCTGGACCATACAGGAAAATTTTACAAATACATCTATGTATCGTTTATGTTTCCTCCGGTTTTGTGAAAATATTGGGCCAGGATTGGAGAACTGGTGAGGCTGTATGGCAAGCTCTCCATCAGATAAGACACAACATTACAATCCCCTTGAATTTTGTATAATACTCCCCAAAAATTGGACAGCTGCTTAAATGTTTAACTTAGCAGTTGAAAAATGAAAAAAGAACGGAGAAAATTCAGTGCAGGCTTTAAGGCTAAAGTAGCCATCGAAGCGATCAAGGAGCAGCAGACGGTGCATGAGCTGGCCGCCAAATGTATCCGCCCGACCAAGTACATCTTTATTGATTAATTGATCCGCTGTAGTTTTACGGGCTAAATA
>NZ_FUYS01000026.1 GCF_900168055.1 Parapedobacter luteus | reverse complement strand
TTAAAGCCTGCACTGAATTTTCTCCGTTCTTTTTTCATTTTTCAACTGCTAAGTTAAACATTTAAGCAGCTGTCCAATTTTTGGGGAGTATTATATAGTGCATTGTGCTATCTTTTCCAATAATATACTCATAGCACAATCTATACTGATATTACCATCAGAAACCTGCACACTGAGATTTTGCTGGCAAGGAGACTCCATTCACTCAAAATGGGAAGCAAATGTCGCTATCCTTATTCCTGTAATTATACAAGGCTGCCCACGCACATTCTATATGCAATTTGATACAGGTGCTCCTTACTCCCTGATCTATAAAAATAAATTGAATGCTATTCAACTGAAATATCCCAGTTCAATTCCATCGAACGAGATTGGTGGAAAGCTGGAAAATTTTTCATTTAAAGCAGACCAAACGCCAATTGTAGTGAAGGAAATTGAAGTTAAGCAATTCGATGATTCGGCTATTGATTGGAAAGATGAGAATCGTATTGAAATAATCGGAACTATCGGAACCGACCTGATTGACGGCAAAGTTGCTATAATTGACTATGTGAACAAAAAGCTTACGGTTTCACAATCAATTCCGGAAAGACTTATGGAGAACATATCATTATCCGATTTTATATACTCGAATAGGCACATATTGTTACCAGCAAAAGTTAATGGTAAAGAAACTGTTCTTTATTTTGATACCGGTTCAAGTATGTTTGAGCTGCTTACTGATAGAGAAACCAGTAAACAGCTCGCCATACCTAATGAAAAGCCCATCCAATACAAGGTAAATTCATGGGGTAATTTTTTGATTGCCAATACCCTTGCGTCAAATAGTAGCATAGAGATTGCCAATATTTCGATTCCAATTGGTGCATCCACATTTTTTGAGGGCGTAAGTAATGCTCAAATTGAACAAATGTCAAAAATGGGGATAGGAGGTATGACCGGAAACAAACTTTTTTTAAACTATATTTTGGTTCTCGACACAAAGCATCATAAGTTCGGGCTTTTACCATCATTACAGTATAGCGATATAGCTGGCAGAAATAAATGAGTGGAAGCCTGTATTTAGCTGGACATGTCTTCTATCACGCGCTATAGGTGCTTGTGTTATTACTTAAGGAAAAGTTATTGCGTATATTTGGGGGTTAGGCAAAATTTCAAATATGATATACGTATTTATTGGAATGAGTGTACTTTTTGTTGCAATTGGGTTTATTGTAACAGAAAAAAACGCGAAATATCTTCTTTCAGGTTACAACACAATGAATAAAGAAGACAGAAAGAAAGTAGATATCAAATCGTATATTCCATATTTTCGAAACTTTCATGTATTTTTAGGAATATCCTTTTTGGTACTGGGTACTGTTTTAACATATTTTGTCAGTGAGAATGCAGGCGGAATATTTTTAACGGTTTATCCAATTATAGCATATATCTATTTTTATACAAATTCAAAATATTCAAAAGGACTTGGTGGAAAATGGAATAAAACGGGAGTTGTTATACTTATAGGCACGCTACTTTTTGTTGTTGGACTTTTAGGATACGGATATAAAGAAAACAGAATAACCTTTGATTCAGAGAGCGTATCATTTCAAGGGAGTTATGGCGAGACGCTAACTAAAGCTGAAATCAAAAGCATTGAACTAGTCAGTCAATTGCCTGAAATCACTTCAAAGACAAACGGCTTCGCTCTTGGGACAATAAATAAAGGGTATTTCAAAACAAGAAATGGAGAAATAGTGAAACTGATTTTAAATTCAGATAACAAACCATTCATTTTATTCACAAAGGCTGACGGCAAGAAAATTTATTATTCCGCAAAAGATAAATCGAACGAACAAGTATTGGATGAAATGAGTAAAACTTTGCCTAACATCGTATATAGGAAATAGTGTTTTTAATGCTGCCATTTGTTTCCGTTGCGGAAAGCCCTCTCACCAGTACTTTTCGATAAATGGATTCTTTTTCAATAAATGGCTTGCTCCGGCACTGATACATACTGAGCACACTGCCACAAAAAGGAATTTGACAAAAACGTTTAACTCAACCTCCAATAATAGGAATTGGATCCAGTTGACGAAGGCATAATGGGTCAGATAGATCAGGAATGCATGTTTTGATAAGAAGGACATCATCTTGTTGCCATTTGTCGCAAAACGCCGGAACACTGTCAAAAATGCCAATATGCTGGAAGTGCAGGAGCACAGGTACAGCGTGAAGTAAATCATCCAGGCCGGGAATTCCCTGAGGTTTCCATCGCGTACCAACGAGCTCAAGTAAGGTGAAACAAGCGTCAATGCAACAAATGAAACCAAGCACGCGATAGACCAAAGCCACCACCTTGTTACTATGTCCGAATTCTGTGCGAATACGGTCTTTTCGAAATCACCAAGACCTAATGCAACCCCGATTAGGAAATAACCAAGATATAGCAAAGGCCTGCTGTACTGGAAGTCAAACGGGCCGATACCCCGCCAAGTACCCGCACCGACGGAATGCGCTATGGGGACATATAATAGCCAGGATATGCATAATAGCAGGAAAAACATTAGGGAAGGCTTTTTGGCCAATTTTCCGAAAGTTCCGCTGGATAGCACCGGACACCGTTTAAGCCACGGATAGCCAATCAAAAAAACGATGTTAAAGACAAACAGCATCCAGATGAACCATGTCGGACCGGCTGGCCAACCTTGATGGGTGAAAAAATCAGCAATATGCCTGATCAAATTAGTATCTCCCGTGGCCAAGTAATAGGACGGATAGTAGGCGATGAGCATCAGAAGCGTTCCGATGGTTATGAACGGGAGAAAAAGCCGAAGCGTCCTGTCCCTGACGAACGCATCTTTATTCTTCCTCGCCAGACTTCCGGGTAGAAATAAACCGCCGATAAGAAACATCAATGTATCCGCCCGACCAAGTACATCTTTATTGATTAATTGATCCGCTGTAGTTTTACGGGCTAAATATTATTGATATGAAAGAGCGTAGAGACT
>NZ_FUYS01000027.1 GCF_900168055.1 Parapedobacter luteus | reverse complement strand
TGGATATAACGTCGATGCTGACCCCCGTAACGGGCATACTGACCCCCTCCGATAGGTCCTGGGTTGAGTGTTTCCCAATGACCTGACAATTTTACTTCTTTTTTCTCATACTTTCACCTTTCAATTCAATCCTGTGCGATGAGTGAACCACACGGTCCAGCACAGCGTCGGCAATGGTGTCGTCACCGAACACGTCGTACCAGTTTGCCACGGGCAGCTGTGATGCGATGATGGTTGAAGCTTTGGCGTGTCGGTCCTCCATGATCTCCATCAAGTCCAGCCGTTGCTGCTGGTCCAGATGGACCAGCCCGAAGTCATCCAGGATGAGCAAATCGGTTTTGGAGAGTTTATCCATGAACTTGAACACCGAGCCGTCAACCCTTGTCATCTTGATGCGCAGCAGCAGTTTCTGCAGGTTGAAGTAAAGCACGCGGTGGCCCTGTGCGCAGGCCTGGTGGCCCAGCGCGGATACCAGGAAACTCTTTCCGCATCCGGTTGCACCGGTCACCAATACGGCTTCGCCCTTGCGTATGTAAGCCCCGGTGGCCAGTTCCATGACCGCCGCGCGGTCGATCCCACGGGCCGCATCCAGCGACAGCTCCTCCACGCTTGCCCGGTAGCGGAAGTGCGCGTTTGCGCACAGCCTGGCGAAGCGTTTGTCGTCCCTGTTCTCGGTTTCAGCCTGCAGGAGCAGTTCAAGGCCTTCCTGTAATCCCAGTTCGTGGTGTTTGCGGGTCTCGGTGAGTACCTGCCATGAGCCCGCCATGCCTTGCAGGCGCAGCTCCCTTAGTTGTGATAATATATCCATATTGCTGTGATAAATGATTGTGTAGCGGTATTCATATGTCCATCCTTGCCTGCACGTAGTAGTCGCGTCCGCGTATGTTCCCGTGTCCGGGGAGCGGTTTGTCCTGCGCTGGGGGTTGGGCATGCTGCGCCCCGCTTTTGATGATGCCCTCCACCTTTTTGTAGGATAGCATGCCGTATTCCATGGCCACCGTGCAGGCACGTGCGAAGTCGTGCGGATCCGATTGGCGGTACAGCCTGAGCAGCCCCTCGCAGGTGCGGTACTGGTTTTCGGGATATCCCGGTTGCCCGAAGATCAGCTTGATGAGTTTATGCAGCTGGGGGCACAGCTTTTCGGCCCTTTCGATGAAATAATCCGGGCTGCGCCCCAGATAATACCGGTGCTGTGAGCTAAGGTGTTCCTTCACGGCGGTGTAACCGCCACCGAACTTCCGGGTGTGGGCAGCGACCTGCTTACCTTCGGCATAGATGCGCACCATGGAGCGCGTGTAGGCCACCTGCACATGCTGGCCGATGTAATGGAACGGTACGCTGTAGCTGTGCCCTTCCACCAATACGTAGTTGTTCTGTCCCACTTTACGTTTAGCGTAACGTACCACCTGGAACCCTTCGGGGGGCAGCGGGGACAGCCGTGGCTTTTCGGCATTCCGGAACCGCTCCAGCCGGCAATACGGCTTCTTCTGCATGCGCGTCTGGTTGTGTGCGGCCATACGCTCGGCGATGGCCGTATTCAGCGAGGCCAGGTCGAAGAAACGCCGGTTGCGCAGTTTGGCGAATACCCGGGTGTAGACATTCTTCACCTGGTTCTCCACGGAGGCCTTGTCCTGCGGTTTACGTGCACGCGCGGGGACCACCACCGTGCCGTAGTGGTTGGCGAACTCCTCCATGGTGCGGTTGATGGTGGGCTCGTAGCGGTCGGCACGCTCCACGGCCGCTTTCAGGTTGTCGGGCACCAGCGCCTGCGGCACGCCGCCCAGGTGCCGAAGGCAGCATTCCAGCCCATGCAGGAAGTCTTCGGTACCCTGGCTGGGTACGGCCATGGCGAAGGCGTAATCCGAAAAGGGCAGGCAGGCAACCAGCACGGGGCAGGATATCTCCTCCCCGGTATCCCGGTCGATGTAGCTGAGCGTTTTGCCGGCAAAGTCGATGAAGAGCTTCTCCCCCGCACGGTGTTCCAGCACCATCGTGGGGTTGATCGAAGCCATCCGCTGGCGAAGGTGGAAGCAGAACTGCGTGTAACTGTAACCGTCGGGACATCCGGCGATGTATTCCTCCCACAGCAACTCGCGGGTGACGCCCGTACGCTTAAGTTCCTTTTCGTAGTAGGGCAGCTTGGAAACTAGGTGTGCATAGCGCGGGTCCTTATAGGCCGGGTTGCCCGCATGGAAATGGGCTTCCAGTACCGGGTTATCCAGCGCAAGGAGGTCTTCCATGCGCTGGGTGCCTTCGGAAACCTTCCGTAGGTAACTTTTCACCGTGTTGCGGCTGATACCAAGCGTGCGGGCGATGCGCTTGACCGGCATCCCCTGCCTGTGCAGCCTCAATAACTGTTTGATCTGACTCATGGGTCTTGCTTTTCCGGCCATGGGTTATTCACTGATTGATGGTAAAACATACCGTCAAATCAACCTAAAACCTACCGGCTTTTCCAAAGACGCGGGGTCAGCATGCTCCGTTACACGCCTCCACCAAGGGGTCAGTTTGCTCCGTTACGGAAACCCGTAGGGGGTCAACATGCTCCGCAACACAATCTGTCGGAAAAATATAGGGGGTCAGCATCCGCCGTTATGGCATGCTCATACGATGCGTACGGGCACCTGGCTTATCAAATTAGTGGACCGTCGCTGGGGGTCAGCTTGCGCCGCAATATCCA